>CAWELQ010000014.1:0-353481 GCA_963809955.1 uncultured delta proteobacterium | reverse complement strand
ACGTGTCAACGATTTCGAGACAGTGGCGGGTTGATTTCTATGACGGAAGGGCCGCTGCTTGAGGCAGCGTATCGCCGGGCAGGTTGATGGTCGGCACGCGCTCGTTGTCCCTTGCGGGCCAGAGGTCGTCGACCTTGTCGTCGGGGGTGTCGAGGAGGTCTTCGGCGGACGGAGGGGCCGCGTCGGCAGGGTTGATGAGCACCCGTGCAGGAGGCAGAGCGACCGTGGGCGGCCCCTTCACGAAACGCTCTGGGTGAGCGGCGTAGGCGGCGTCGAGCGCTTGCTGTCGGACAGCAGCGACCTCGACGACCTCGCCACGAAAGACCTGGCCGGGTGTGAAGAGAGCGAGACCATCGTGGTGGTGCTGCTCGTTGTACCAGTCGAAGAATTCCTGAAACCACGCTCGTGCTGCGTCGATGTCCGCGAAGCGTCCAGGGTAATCCGGCTGATACTTGGTGGTGCGAAAGAGCGACTCGGAGAAGGCGTTGTCGTTCGAGACGCGCGGCCGGCTCATGCTCTGGTTTACGCCGAGGTCCTTGAGCAGCTCCTTGAAGGTGTGGCTCGTCATCGGCGCACCACGGTCGTGATGGACCGTGAGGTTGCAGGCGACCAACCCGTAGCGCGGAATCGCCTCCTCGAAGAGCTGCTTGGCGAGCGCCGAGTTCTCGCGAGCCGCAATCATCCAGCCGACGACGTAGCGACTGAAGAGGTCGATCACGACGTAGAGGTTGAGGAAGACGCCCTGCTCGTAGGTGGGAATCTTCGAAATGTCCCACGTCCACACCTGGTTCGGGGCAATCGCTTCCAGGCGCGGAATCGCGCAGGAACGAGGCTCTCGTTGGTCTCGACGGTCGCGCACCGGCCCCTCCTCGCCCAGCACCCGATACATCGTCCGCCACGAGCAGAGATACTCGCCCCGACTCAGTAGCGTCGCGTAGACCTCGCGAGGTGGCTGGTCGATGAACTCCTCGGAATTCATCACGGTCAGCAGCGCGGCTCTCTGCGCCGCGCTGAGCCGCCTGTGAGAGCGAGGCTTGGGCTCGACCGACCCCGCGGTCTCCGGTACCTTCGGCTTGATGGCTCGGTAGTAGGTTGCCCGCTTGAGCCCCACGGCGTCGCAAGCGCGGCTCACCGGGACCTCTTGATCGCGCCCCTGGACGAGTCCGACTCGGGAGTCTCGTCGTTCTCCTCGATTCTCGGCAGCGCGAGCCCAAGAATCTCGTGCGCTTTTCCCGACAACTCCAGCAGCTTGCGCTGGATGCGGTTCTCCTTCTCAAGCGCTGCCAGCTTTCGTTCGAGCTGCGCGATGGTGCGCTCCCCGGCACTCTGGGAGGGCTTCGGCCCTGGCCGTTTGGGGGCCAGGGCCTCCCGGCCGCCCGCGCCACGCTGCTGGCGCCAGGTGCTCAGATGCGAGCTGTAGATGCCCTCGCGGCGGAGCAATTCCCCCAACTGACCGCGTTCGGTGCAAGCGTCGGCCTCGGTGAGAATCCGCTCCTTCTCCTCGTCGCTGAACTTGCGGCGCTGACGGCGATCGTTCTGGGGCTTGGCCACCACCTCGGTGGCTTGGGTCTTCGGTTTCGGCACTGGTTTTCGACTTCTCTCGCCCCTCGGATTGTACATTCAATTCGAAAGGCCGCTGTCTCACCAGTTATTGGCACGGGGGGAAGGAGCGCTTCGCCGAAGTCCACGGC
This sequence comes from uncultured delta proteobacterium, assembly GCA_963809955.1. Classification (GTDB taxonomy): domain Bacteria; phylum Myxococcota_A; class Polyangia; order Polyangiales; family Polyangiaceae; genus JAICQQ01. The sequence continues at coordinate 351,790 of CAWELQ010000014.1, read as the reverse complement.
TCCGTTCAGACCCTCGACGACCTGACCGCGCGCGATTACGTGGAGAGCGATCCGCTGGACCTCGACCACCTCTCCGCCCGCGAAGGGTAGGCAATTCGCCCGCTGCCAACCGCCAGGTCGCCTGCGTCAACTGCGAGCCTGCGGCTCTCTCCCGTTCTCCACCCCGAATCGGCCCCAAGAGAGCCTTCGACGCGCACCCACGCGCCCGACCGCGACCACCAGCGAAGATCGGAGAGCCACCACGCGAGCAGCGAGGAACCTCGCAACCCCGCGTCATGGCCCAGAAAGACCGAAGCCCCAAGCGGCTCTCACCGGTCGGGGCTTCGTTCACTCTTGGGTCGCTGCCGATGAGGCAGCGAGAAGTATGGCTCCAGCGGTAGGGCTCGAACCTACGACCCGGCGGTTAACAGCCGCCTGCTCTGCCAACTGAGCTACGCTGGAATGAGGGGGCGAAGCCTAGTCGCGCCGAGCCGAAGGTCAAGGTTTTGAGCTCGGTGTCGTGTCGCCTCGTCCGGCGCTTGCCGCTGGCGGCGCGCTCCTCGCCAAAAAAGGAGGAATTTGCGTCCGCACGGACGGCCGGCGTTGACCTGGGGGGCAGCGGCGTGCGAAAGCGCGAGCACCCCTGTGGTTGAAGGAGAAGACGCATCGACGGCTGGTGGCTCGGCGCCGGTTCAGGAGAGTCCGGGCTTGGCCGAAGGCAGGGCGGAGGGCGCGAGCGCAGCGGCAGGCCAGACGAGGAAGGATGGCGACACGGCCGTGGATACCCCTGCTGGCGTGGCTGGCGGCGAGACGGCGCGCGCCGCCGGTCGTGGAGGCATCGCCGTTGCAGGAGCCAAGATCTACTTCATCTTGATGGGGCTCGTGCAGCAGATCGCGTTGAAGGCGGTTTTGGGTCTGCAAGGCTATGGTGATTTGTCGACCGTGCTCTCGGCCGCGAGCATCACGTATAACCCGATCGTCTCTACCTCGATCCAGGGGGTGAGTCGCGCGGTGGCCGCCTCTCCGGAAACGGAACAGGCCCAGGCTTTACGGCGCACGCTGTTGGTGCACACGGCGCTGGCAGTGCTGGCAGCGCTGGGCTTCTTCGCGTTCGCAGGCGCCGTGGGCGACTGGATGGGCGCCGAGCACGTGGTCTCGGCTCTTCGCATCCTCAGTGTCGTGCTTCTGCTCTATGGCGTCTACACGCCATTGGTGGGCGCCATGAATGGCAAGCGGCGCTTCGTGGTTCAGGCGGGCCTCGATGTGTTCGCAGCGACGCTGCGCACCATCGGGCTCATCGGCGGAGCCTGGTGGTTCGCAAACCGCGCTTTTGAGGCCTACGGAGGCGTCGAAGGCGCTTGCTTCGGCTTCGTGGGCGGGGCAATCGTCGTGCTCTTGGTAGCCTTGGCCCTGGTCGGAACCGGCAAGGCAGGGTCCGGGGGTACGACCGTGCGCAATCACTTGGCATTCATCGCGCCCCTCTTGGGGGGCCAGGTGCTCTTGAACCTCCTATTTCAAGCCGACGCCATCCTGCTGCGCCGCTTCTCGTCGGAAGCGGCCGTCGCGGCGGGAATGAACGTCGAAGCGGCGGGCGATTTGGTGGGAGCCTATCGCGCAGCACAGCTGTTCTGCTTTCTGCCCTATCAACTGTTGCTCGCCATCACGTTCATTCTGTTCCCGATGCTCGCCAGCGCGCATCGAGACGGGGACACGCGCCGGGTGGCAGAATATGCGAAGAACGGTATCCGGCTGGCGCTCGTTCTTGCGGGAATGATGGTGAGCGTGACGAGCGGCTTGCCAGCACAGCTGATCGCGCTGGTCTTTGGCGCAGACGCAGCGCGCCTCGGGGGTGGGCCCATGAGGCTGCTTTCGCTTGGGCTAGGCGCGTTCGCGCTCTTCGGGATCTTCACGTCCGTGCTCAACAGCCTCAAGCGAGAACGAGCCAGCCTCGCCGTCACGTTGCTCGCGTTCGTGCTGGTGGTTACCCTCTGTTACTGGCGTGTACCCTCCGCGGATTTCGGGATCGATGTCCTGTGGCGCACGGCTCAGGCCACGTCGTTGGCCCTCGTGCTGGCGACGTTGAGCGCCGCCTGGCTGGTCAAGCGCGCGGCTGGGGCGCTGGTGACGCCGCTCACTCTGCTGCGCGTTGGGGCGGCCATGCTCCTTGCAATTGGCGTGGGGCATCTGTTGCCATCGGCGGGCAAGCTGATGACGGTGGTGAACTCTGCCGTGGTGGCTTTGGCTTATCTCGCAACGCTTCTGGGGACCCGTGAGCTGCATCGCGGGGATCTGGTCAACCTACGCTCGGTGGTCGGGCGCAAGAAATCGTGACCCGGCGCGGAGAAGCGCCGAGACGCGTCAACGATCGGCACGCTCTCCACATCCCGTCCCCCCGCGAGGAGCGCGAGATGGCATCCGCCAGTCGGCATCCCACCATGGGCGAGCCGCTGGCGGCGTTGGTGCAGCCGACGCTGGCGCTACTTGCGCTCGAGGATCATCAGTTGGACACGGCGGTTGCGGGCGCGATTGGCGTCGGACACGTTGGGCAATAGCGGGCGCGATTGGCCGTAGCCCTTGGCGGTGAGGCGGCTGCCCGCGATGCCGAGCCGCATCAGAGCTTCCTTCACTGCATCGGCACGCCGTTGGCTGAGCTGCTCGTTGTACGGGGGCGCCCCCGAGTCGTCCGTGTGCCCCTGGATCTCGACCAGTGCGATATTGTCGTTCTTCTTGAGCACATCCGCGATCTCCTCCACGATGGCCATCGAGTCGGGCAAGATGTCCGCCGAGTCGTGCTCGAAGTGGACGGTGTCGCGCAACTTGATTTCGCGGGGCGTCACGACCACCTTGGGTCGCTCGGGACGCTTGTTCAGGGTGATCTCGGCTTTCACCTCTTTCTGCCCCTGAACGGTGTACTCGTTGACGCTCGTCAGGTAGCCCGGCGCCGTGGTCGTCACCCGCGCCAGACCAGCAGGCACGTTTTCGAAGCGGAAGGCACCGCTGCTGTCGGCGTTGAGCTCGAGCTCACGCTTGAGCTTGTCCTGAATCGTGACGCTGGCACCCACGACCGGATCGCTCGTCTGCGAGTCGACGACCGAGCCGACCACGTCACCGACTTTTGGGAGGGCCTCGAGCTCACACTCGATTCGCACCACGGTTGGCGCAGCTGTGGCGGTCGGTCCCTGCATGTCGGGTGTCGCCGGCGGCATGGGGCCGGGTTGCCCTCCGGGGTAAGGCGGTGCGGGTGGCTGCCCACCGGGCGCCGGCGGCATCCCCGGCTGCTGCGCGGGGGGTGGGTAGGGCTGCATGCCGGGTTGCGGCTCGGGAGGCGGCATCGGAGGTGGTGGCGCCTGCATCCCCGGCACGCCGATCTGAATGAGCTGCATGGGGGCCTGGGGCTGGTAGGGTTGCATGCCCGGCTGGCCTTGAGCCGGCGGCATCCCGGGCTGGCCGGGGGGCATGGGCTGCATACCAGGTTGCCCGTCGGGCGGCAGAGCGTAGCGGTCGCCCAGTGCGTCGGCAGGAATATTGGCGGTGCACTGGCCGGGCTTGTAGCCATCGGCGGAGACATTGAACGTGTAGCTGCCGGGGTCGAGGTTGATGGTCTGGAACGTGCCGTCGGGCCCGGTCACCATGCCGGTGATCATACGACCGTCGTAGCGCACGATGGCGTCTGGAATCGGCGCGCGAGTTGCCTTGTCCAGCACACTCCCACTGATGTAGCGCTCGATGGGTGCCGGCGGGGCAGAGGGCGTCTCGACCTCGACACGTTCGATGATGGGTGCCGGCGGCTCGGTATCCACCGCGTAGGCAAAGCCGAACCAGAAATTCCAGGGTGGCTCCGGGCTCACCTCTTCCAAGAACTTGGACGTTCCCCCGGTTCCGATATCGAGGCCGAGCTGCAAGGCAAGCCCGCGACCGGACCACGGGAAAACGCGCGTACCAAGGCTCAATCGCGAGGGCGAGGTACCCAGGCCTGCCTCTTCTCCGAGACACTTGTCGCCCACGAGGTCGGCGTTGTCGATGTTGCACACGTAGCCCTGCCGGTTGACGGGCACGTCGAGGGTCCACTCGAGAAAGGGGCGCACATATTCGTGGATGTACTCCGCCCCCAGGCCAATCTGAAAAGCATCGACTCGATTGATACCGAGCCCGAAGCGCTCGATACGCGTGATTGGCCCGCCCCTTCCTTCTGGTGGGTCGGTGTTCTCGAGGTCTTCGACGACTTTCGCAGAGTTGTCGAACTTGTAACCGAGGTTCAGATGCGCGCGCAGGGGGACATTGTCCGCAGCATTCTTGTGGTTGTTCAGGTCCATGGTGCCCAGCGCGCGCAGCGCGAACCCGGTCCCGCTTCCATTCACACCAATGCCGCCGGTGCCCATGAGCAGCAGGAGCTCCGCTTCGCCGCCAAAGAAGAACATGTTGTCGGGCTCCATGGGCATGAAGCCCTTGATGCCCAGATTCATGTCCCCGAGCACCTGCAACAGCTCGGGGGAACCTCGGTTGTTCGAGGTCGCCGAATTATAGAAGCCTGCATACGCCTCCAGAAAGGAGGTTACCGTGGCGGAAATTCCCAGGTTCGCCGAGACACGCGTCGCGCTGTCTTCCGCCGACGAGGGCACGCCGTCGACCGGATCGGGACAGTTGCTATCCGAACCGCAAAGAAACCCCGAACCCGAAAAATAGCTCCCCCACAAGGAGAAGCGGAAGGTCCCCGGCGCCCCGGATCCGGCCTCACGCACCCGGAGCAACCCGGTGGAAGCCCCGACCGTGTTTTGAATCTGCATCGAGGTGGCGCGCCACTCGCTGGGCTCGGCAGCCTCTCCCTCTCCTGTCGCGTCGAAGCCTTCGCTCCCCGCCGAGGCTTCGCCGGAGAACTCGAACCCCGACTGGTCCTGTTGCATGGGCGGGGGCTGCATTGGCGCACTCGGCGCCGGCTGCTGCGGAGCCATGGGTTGCTGGGGCGCCATGGGAGGTTGTCCGGGAGGTTGCTCCATCCCTGGCTGCATGGGCGTCTGCCCACCAGGCGCTGTCGGCGAAGACGGCGGCGGAGGCAAGGGAGCAGGCGGTGCTTGCCCCGATGCTATGCCGCTGGCGGCAGCGGATCCCAGCAAGACCAACGATGCTAGACAGACCTTTCTCATGCTCCTCTGTGCCCCATTCGCGATCGCAGCAGACTCGCCCACGCAGGACGCCCCGGCCGCTTCAACTCTCTAGTTCCCACTGTGTGGGCGGTTTTATCATTGATTCTAGACACGTGCCGACTCTCCCGACGAATCTTTGTCAATCGTGGGCCATCCTACCCTCCCTCGCTGTCGCTTTACGGCCGGCCGGCTGCTGCATCCCGGGCGCCTTGGGGGGAGCGTTTAACGAAGCGCACAGAGAAGCGCGAGGGGGACGCTTTGCGCTTGGCCGGCTCGAAGACTCAATCGAGGGCTGACCGATTTCAAGTGACTTGGTCGCACTCTTCCGCCTTCGCGTTGACCGCGCGCGAGCGCTGACGGAACCTGGGGCGGGTCGGTTTTGACAGAAGTACTCATCCAGGTTTCCAAGCTCCGCAAAGAGTTCCGCCAGGGTCTGCTGATGAAGCGGATCGAGGCGGTGAAGAACGTCTCGTTCGAGGTCAGCCGTGGCGACATCTTTGGATTCCTGGGCCCCAACGGGGCGGGCAAGACCACCACTATCAAGATGCTGACCGGTCTCATCTCGCCCAGCTCCGGCAGCGCCTCGCTGTTCGGCAAGGCCATACCGAGCCCCGAGGCCATGGGCCACATCGGGTTTCTGCCTGAAAACCCCTATATTTACCCGTACCTCAGCCCACGCGAGTTCGTGGAAATGTGCGGCAGGCTGTCGGGCGTCAGCCGAAAGGCCATCCGCGACCGCGCTCGTACGGTTCTCGACCTTTTGGGAATCGCCTACGCTGCGGACAGACCCGTCAAGCGACTTTCCAAAGGCATGCTGCAACGCACCGGGCTTGCCGCCGCCCTGGTGGCCGATCCGGAGCTGTTGATCCTCGATGAGCCGATGAGCGGTCTGGACCCTGTGGGACGCAAAGAAGTCCGCGATCTCATCCTCTCCGAACGCGCCGCGGGCCGCACCATCTTCTTTTCGACTCATATCCTGAGCGACGTGGAAACGCTCTGCGATCGCGTCACCATCCTGCGCAAAGGCGAGGTCGTGGTGAGCGGAGAGCTCTCCAAACTGTTGCGAGGAACGGCTCAGCGTACGGAAGTCGTGGTCCGCTGCTCGGCCACGACCTTCGACGACTGGTGTCGACAAATGGGCCACCGAGTGGAACGCGTGCGGGACCAAGTCAACGTGGAGGTGTTGGGCAAGGAAGCCATCGATCCCCTTCTCACACACGCGCTCGCGGAACGGCTCGAGATCGTCCGCGTGGTACCTCGACACGAGACGTTGGAGGATCTGTTCGTGCGCGAAGCCATCGAACCAGGCGAGCGAGCAGCCTCGAAGAGCTAGCCTCAGCGACGCTTCCCACGCACCTCGACGGGAGTCAGCTGTCGTCTGCGTCGTCGCGCTCGGCGTGTTCTTCGGCAATCTCCTTGAGCAATTCATCGACGCGGCGCGTATGGTCGAGACCAGTATCGTAGGCGAAGCGCAATTCGGGCACCCGCTTCAGCCGCAGCTTGGGCGCTAGCGACCGACGCAAGCGGCTCGCCACCCGGCCGAGCGCCCTGAGCGTGGCGGCACGCCGCAGGACGTCTTCGTCCCCGACCAGCAGGCGCACTGAAACCCGTGCCACACCGAGGTCGTCGGGCACGTCGACCTCGGTCACCACCACTCCTTCGAGCCTCGGATCGCCCAGGTCCCGCGCCAAGGCATCTGCGAGGTGGTGCTTGATGGTCTCGGCGACGCGCCGGCCGCGTGTACCAGGCATGTCAGTCCGCTCCGTACTTGTCATCGAGCGCCGACAGCTCGAGCGACTCGACCCCACCCCGCAGCGCTCCACCTTTGTCGCCAAACGGAATCACTTCGTGGCGCGCGTCCAACACCAGGGCGTCCGCCAGCGAACGGGCCATGGCCAGCGCCTTCAGAATGATCTCCTCGCTTTGGCCGAGCTCGCCACTCACGGTGCAAAGCCCCAGCGTCGCCAGCTGGTAGCCTTCCACGTCTCCGAGCTCCGCCACGACCACCGGCAAGCGCGCCTTGAGTCTTTCCTTGTAGCTCTTGACGACGCGGCGGCGGTCCTTGAGGGAACGTGCACCCGGCAACCTGAGCACCACGCGCGCTACGCCAACGAACATGATCGTGGCTTACCACGCGTGGCGCCGCTCACAAGGACTGCTTGACCTGTTCGACCTCGAAACACTCGATGATGTCACCGACCTTGATGTCGTTGTATCCGTCGAGCCCGATGCCGCAATCGAAGCCCTCTTTGACTTCGCGGACGTCTTCTTTGAACCGCTTGAGGCTGCCGAGCTTGCCACTCCAGACTTCCGAGCCATCGCGAAGCAGCCGCGCACCGCCGGAGCGCTTGATGAGCCCGTCGACCACCATGCAACCCGCGATGTTCCCGGCCTTGCTGACCTTGAAGATCTGCCGGATTTCCGCCTTGCCAATGTTCTTTTCCACCATCTTGGGCGCGAGCAGCCCTTCCATTGCCGCCTTCACGTCGTCGACGATGTTGTAGATGATGCTGTACTGACGAATTTGAACGCCCTCACGTTGGGCCAGGCTCTGTGCCTTACCCGCTGGGCGCACGTTGAAGCCGATGATCACCGCTCCCGCGGCAACCGCCAGGTTCACGTCGTTCTCGGTGATGGCGCCTGCTGCCGAGTGCACCACGCTGACGCGCACCTTGTCGCCCGATAGGCGGGCCAGTGAATCCGATACCGCTTCCGCGGTACCCTGCACATCCGCCTTGACGATCAGGTTGAGCTCGAGCTGATCGGCCTCGCTCATCAACGCGGCCAACTCCTCGATGGTGCGAGGCTTGTTGCCCTGCGAAGGCGCCAGGCTGACCTTGGCTTTGGTCTTGCGCCCCTCCGCCAGCTCTTGCGCGGTCTTCATGTCCTTGATCACGTAGACTTGATCGCCAGCCGTCGGCACCTCATTCAGACCGATCAAGGCGACCGGGGTGGACGGGCCGGCCTTGTTCACCTGTTTGCCCGACGAGTCGTGCATGGCGCGCACCTTGCCGAAGCCAGCCCCAGCAAGAATCACGTCGCCACGGCGCAGCGTGCCATCCATCACCAGCACGGTCGCCACGGGACCCTTGCCTCGATCCAGCTCGGCCTCCACCACGATGCCGGTGGCGAGCTTGTCGGGATTGGCCTTGAGTTCGAGCAACTCCGCCTGAAGCACCACCTTCTCGAGCATTTCGTCGACGCCCTGGCGAGTGGTCGCGCTCACCTCGTTGAACAAGATGTCTCCACCCCATTCTTCGGGCACCAGGCCTTGCTCGCTGAGCTCTCGCCGAACTCGCTCGGGTTGCGCGTCCGGCTTGTCGCATTTGTTGATGGCGACCACGATGGGCACGTTCGCCGCCCGCGCGTGACTGATGGCCTCTTTGGTTTGAGGCATCACGCCGTCGTCCGCGGCGACCACCAAGATGACGATGTCGGTCGCCTGGGCCCCGCGTGCACGCATGTGCGTGAACGCTTCGTGACCGGGCGTGTCCAAGAAGGTGAGCGGACCATGCGCGGTCTTTACGCTGTAAGCACCAATGTGCTGCGTAATACCGCCCGCTTCACCCGAAACCACATTGGTCTTGCGGATCTGATCGAGCAAACTCGTCTTGCCGTGGTCGACGTGGCCCATGACCGTGACCACCGGAGGCCGCGGCGACAGGTTCTCTTCGGCCTCTTCCTGAGAGTCGCTGCCCTGAGCGGCCACGATGGCTTCCTGTTCGCTGACGGCAACGTCTTCGACCTCCCAACCAAATTCGTTGGCGACGATCTTGGCGGTGTCCGCGTCCAGGGTGGTGTTGATGTTGACGCCCGTCATGCCGAGGCGCATCAAAGTCATGAGCAACTCGGTGGCCTTGACGCCAATCTTCCCACCGAGCGCCTGCAGACCAATCGTCTCCTCGATACGAACCACCTTCTTGTGGGCGGAGCGTTCCTGAGTGACCGGTCCGCCGCTGCCCTTCGCGCGAGACAGCGAGCCGATGCCGCGGTGACGCATGCCACGACGCATCGGCCCTCCCATCATGGGGCCGCGCCCGCGGTTTTGTGGTCCGGAACCGGCCTTGGCGTCGTATTGCACGCGGCGCGGCGCGGGTCCGCCTCTCGGCGGCTTGGGCATGGGGACGCCGGGGCGCCCTTCCCACACGTCGATGCCCGTCTTGGGTTGGGGGCGCGGAGGCGGAGGGGGCTCCGGGGCCTTGGCAGGAGCGGCAGGCGGCTTGGCCTCCGCCGGCTTCTTTTCGGCTGCAGGTGCAGCGGCCTTCTTCGCGGGCCGCTCGGGTTCCGCCTTGGCCTGCGCGGGCCGGGCAGCCGCAGGAGCCGCCTTCGGCTGCTCGGCGACCGGCTCGCTCGGCTTCACGTCGCCCTTGGCCGCGACGGGCGGCACGGGGGCCTGCTCGGCTTCCTTGCTCTCGGCCTTGGGCTCGCTGGGCGGAGCCTTGGCCTCTGCCGTGGGAGCCGGAGCGGGGCGACTCGCTGCAGGAGGAGCGCTGGCGGCAGGGGCCTGCTCGGCTTTCGCGGCAGGTGGCGGAGCCGCAGGCTCGGCGGGGGCGTGCGGCGCTGGCGCGGGCTCAGCAGCCGGCGCTGCCGCCTTGCGACGCACCACCGCGCGCGGCGCGGGCGCCGATACTGGCGACGACGCGGGCTCGGCTTCCTTGGGAGCAGAACGCGTGCGGGCACGTCGCTTGACCACTGTCGGGGCAATGCGCTCCTCCACGACCTTCTCGCCCGTGTCGCGCTTGAGATGCCGCTTCACACGCTCCACCACTTCAGGCGTGACGGCGCTCATGTGGTTCTTCACCTCATTGAAGCCGACCGACTGCAGCAAGGCGACGAGCGCCTTGTTGTCCATGCCCAGGTCGCGCGCCACTTCGTAGACACGCAATTTTCCGCTCATCCAACCTCCGTCGAAGACTTTGTTCGTACTGGCACTCTTGGTGTCGATTTCCCGCCGCCCGCTGCCGACGGGGCCGAGGCCAGCTCGGCAGCCGCCGATCTGGCAGAATGGGCCATGGCGATAGTCGTTTTCAGGGCGTTCGCCAACCCATCATCCAAAACCCCCAATACGCCGGCTTCGCCGCGGCCCGACAGGCTGCCGAGCGTGAGCCGTGTCCCCCAACCGACCGCCTTGCCGGCCGCCACCGCTTGCTGCACCTCGGTGGCGCGAGCGGCGGTGCGAGCATCCGTTGCGACGACCACCAGGCGACAGCGGCCCGCCCCGAGCTCCTTGGCCACCGCGGTCTTTCCTGCAGCGAGTTGCCTCGCGCGACGGGCAGCGCCAATCAGCGCGTCCGCTCGGCGCTCGGCGGCCGAAGCCAACAGGAGGGCGAGCTCGGCCGACGTCGTCCTGACTGGGGCCTTGAAGCCCCGGGACAAGCCGGCAGGCCCCTTCTTGAGGCAGCCACGGTCCGCATGCAGCCAGGCGCCGCGCCCGAAGGCGCCGCGCCCCAGATCGGGTAGAACCCCGCCGTCGTCACCGAGTACCCAACGCGTCAGCTCGGTCGGCGACGACTTCTTTCGGCACGCGGCGCACGAACGCAGGTGAGCATTCGCCGCCTTCGAGCGGTCTGCTTTCACCTTGAGCCTGGGCTCGGCGTGCGGCCTGTTTGAAGCGGGTACCGACAAACTGATTCCTCACTCTCCGCCTTCGGCCGGGGCGGTCGTTTGGGTTTGCTGCTCGGCGGCGTAGCGCGCGCGAGCTTCCTCGATTTCGTGAGCCTCACTCTTCAAGAAGTGTTGGGCACCGAGTTGAATCTCGCGAATCTTCTTGATGCCAAGCCCAGTACGGATGGCGAGACGGTCGGGGTCTTCACGCGAGACGTCCTGAACAGTCTTGTAGCCGGCCTCTTCCAGCAGTTGCAGCGTCCGGAGACCCACCCCGCGAACGAACCTGAGCTTCTCGCGTTCGGTGAGCGCTTCGTTCCGCTGCGAGGCTTCTTGAATGCGGTTGTGACGCAGCCTTTCCATCGCGGCCTCGGCCGAGCCTCTGAGCTTCTGCGCCTCTTCCTCACCCTTGACACCATCCAGCTGCACGAGCTCTTCGACCCCGGCCTCGGCGATCTCTTCCAGGGCACGGAAGCCGAGCCGATACATGGCCTTGGCCAGATCGTCGGAGACTCCCTCGATCTGGCGCAGGGCGCCCAGGGCCTCCTCTTCCATCTGCTTGAATTTGCTCTCGCTGATGATGTCGAGCTTCCACCCGGTGAGCTGCGAGGCAAGCCGCACGTTTTGCCCCTTGCGCCCGATTGCCAGGGAAAGCTTTTCGTCGGGGACGACCAGCTCCATACGGTGATCCGCCTCGTCCACGATCACCTTGTTGACCTCGGCGGGCTGAATTGCATTGATGATGTAGCGCGCCGGATCGCGATCGTGCGGCACGATGTCGATCTTTTCGCCACGCAGCTCCTGAACCACCGCTTGAACGCGAGAGCCCTTGATACCGACGCACGCACCCACCGGGTCGACGTCCGCGTCGCGCGTGCTGACCGCGATCTTGCTGCGAGCGCCCGATTCGCGGGCCACGCTCACGATCTTCACGATGCCCTCGTAAATTTCGGGAACCTCTGCCTCGAACAGCTTTTCGACCAAGGAGGGCGCGCTGCGGCTCAGGATGATCATGGGACCGCGGGCTTCGCGGTCGATGTCCTTCACATAGGCCACGATGCGGTCACCTGGCCGGTACGTTTCGCGAGGCGTCTGCTCTCGGGAGGGCAAGACGCCTTCGGTGCGCCCCAGGTCGACGATGATATTGTGGCCTTTCTCGAAGCGCCGGATGATGCCGCGAATCAGCTGCCCCTGGCGGTCCTTGTACTCGTTGTAGATGATGTCCCGCTCCGCGTCGCGCACGCGCTGCAACAGCACCTGCTTGGCCGTCTGGGCCGCAATGCGACCGAACGTGCTGCGCGCTTGCGACATGTCGAGCACGTCACCGAACTCTTTGTCCTGTTGGCGAGCTCGCTCCGCGTCGCGCGGGTGCCAGAACACCTGAAAGCCGAGTTCTTCACCGATCTCCGCATCCAGACCGTGCTTCTGTGCGATGGGGAGCGCAATTTCACGTTCCGGATCTTGGACATCCTCCACCACCGTCATGTACTGGAACAGGTCGATATTTCCGGTCTCGTCGTTGAAGCGGGCTTCCAGCTCGCGCGTCGGACCGAACGCGGCCTGCGCAGCCTTGAGGATTGCCGCTTCCATCGTTTCGACGAGGATTTGCTTGTCGATGCCTTTTTCCTCGGCAACCTGATCGACAATCGAGCCCAGATCGATGCCAAAACCTATTGCTGCCATGCTTATTTGCTCCGTCTCGAAGCGCGGACTCCTCGCCCGCGTTCGGCTGCGCGCTGAGGCTTTCTCCCTCGAGCGCGTGATTCGCCCTTGTTCCAATCGAACAAAAGGCGAGCACTTTCGATTTCGTTGAACCCTAGGCTCAACGTACCCCTGTCCGTCTGAATGGCAATAGCTTCGCCAGTGTCGTCCAGACCGGACAAGACTCCGTGGATGACGCGCTTGCCGTCGATCGGTTCGCGCAGCTTCAAGCGGGCCTTCTGACCCGCGAAACGTCTGTAGTCGTTCAGACTGTACAGGGCTCGCTCCAGCCCTGGAGAGCCTACCTGCAAGCTGTAACGCGGCTGGATGACGTCCGCGACATCCAGCGCGGCCGAGAGATCGCGCGAGATTTCCGAGCAGAGGTCGATGGTGACTCCCGCGCCAGGTAGGGTCGACCCCGGGCGCTCGACCGTGAGCTCCAAGACCCACCCTTGCCGATCCGTCCGCCAAACGAGCTCGACCCCTTCCACGTTGTGCGCGCGCAGCACGGGCTCCACGACCGCGAGAACGCGGTCGCGATCCAGGCCCTGGAGGTGCTCGTAGGCGACGTTCATGGGGTTGACCGGGCAGATGGGTTGGGCAAAGGGTAAAAAAAAACGGACCCTGCAAAGGGGGCCCGCCTGGGATCCACCCGAATTTTCGCCGAGAGTCTAGCCAAGGAAGGGGGGGTACGCAAGGCACCCACGCGCTAAAAGAGCAGTGGTGCTCACTGAACAAAGAAACAGCTAGGATTGAAGCCGTCCGGACCCGTCGCGACCCAAGCCACCCATGCTCTACCTCAATCACGCCGCCACCAGTAGCCCCAAACCGCGAGTCGTCCTCGATGCCGTTCGAGAAACGCTCGAAGCGAGCCCTGCGGAGGCCGCAACCCGGGCAGCTGCGGCCGAAGTCGATGTACGGACCCGTTTGGGCTGTCAGCGAACCGGGCAGTTCTTGTTCTTGCCGGGAGGTACGGCGGCCCTCGACCTGGCGCTGAGCCGGCTGGCATGGCGTGCCGGAGATCGGGTCATCACCAGTTCCCTGGAGCATCAGGCACTGCTGGGCCCCGTGCGAGCACTGGTGCGGCAGCGCGGTGTCTTGCACCACGCGGCGCCCTACCACCCTGGCGTGCCGATCGATCTCGACGACGTGGAACGCGAGCTCGAGCGAGGCGGAGTTCGTCTGCTGGCATGCACTTCGGCCTCCAACGTCACGGGCGAGCTGTTACCCGTCGAGGACCTCGTGGCCCTCGCCCACCGGTATGGATGCCAGTGTCTCATCGACGCTGCCCAGACGGTCGGGCTGAACGAGCTGGACGCGGAACGGCTGGGTGTGGATGTGATGGCTTTCACCGGACACAAGGCTGCGCAAGGGCCGCACGGGATCGGAGGCCTTTGGGCAGCTCCCGGCGTCGAGTTCGAAGCTCCCGAGGCCCTCTGCGAAGTGGCCGAGAACGGTGACGCATGCGCTCTCGCTCCGTCCTTCCCGAGCTACTGTGACGCTGGCTCGGTCAATCTGGCCGGTGCAGCCGGCTTGGCCGCAGGGCTTTGCTGGGCAGGTCAGCAGCGCGCCGCTTTTGGACGCGCCCGCGAGCTCGCCCGCGAGCTCGCCCGAGAGCTCGCGAGGCATCCCGGGGTGCGGTTGCTGGGCAGCGCGAACGCGGCTCGCACGACCGCGGTCTCGGTGACCTTCGAGTCTGTGCCGCTCCCACGGGCCGAACGCCTGCTGGCCGAGAGGGGCATCCTGGCCCGCGCCGGACAGCATTGCGCGCCACTCGCCTTACAGACCCTGGGTAGCCCTGAGGGCAGCCTACGCTTCAGTTTTGGCCCGGAGCACGAGAGTCGAGACCTGGAGCTGCTCTTGTCGGCCGTGCGCCAGATTGCCAGCGTGTAGAACGAGCGACCTCAGCGGGTGCCTCCGTGGAAATCGTGGACGCTCCGTTCGGGAATCGCGTAGCGCCTGCCCTCTACCTCGAGTGAAATGCGTCCCCCTTCGGATTCCGCGAGCCAAGGCGCGAGCAGCGTTTGCGCCTGGGGGGTGAACTTCGCCAGGAAGCGCCCTTCCTTCACGCAGCAGTACAGCGCTTCGCTCGAATGGCTCCAAAGCGAGCTCGGGTCGAGCGGTTCCTCGCTGCCGTCGCTCAACTGCAGCAGCGGTACGGAACCATGCCCCCGGACCCCACGAACGAAGAAGGGCGCGTCCTTGACGGTGAAGTAGGTCCAATCGAACCCGTTGCTCAAGATGTAACGCCCATCGTCCGGGTGACGCCCAATCCAACCGGCAAAGGCGCGCGCCATGCCGGGGTGAGTCACGAGCTCGGAGTCGTGCCAGAAGCGCCCCTGCTCGTCGAGCACGATGCTGCTCTCGCGCGTTCTCCCCGGTGGCGCGGGGAAGCGGAAAAATTCGGGATGATCACCTGGTTTGCTTCCAGACATAATGCTAGCCGCGCGAACGAGCTACCCGTCGTGTCGACGCCCTCCTCATGGTGCTCGAGTCCGGACGTCGAGGGAACCCCAAGCTTGCAGCCACCAGGCGCCACCCCTCAGAACGTTGCTTCGCGCGCGACCGATTGATTGGCCCGTACCTGCGCCTTGCCAGCTCGCGACTCCGGGCTTGCTGGTTTACCGCTTGGCCCCGCGGCAATGCTCGCTTCGGCTTGAGCGAGCACCTCTTCCTGCTCGTCGAAGTCGCGGGCCAGGTCGGCGCTTTTCTTGCTGGCGCTGGCAAACGGACTCTGGGCGAACTGACGTCGCTTCGATTCGGTGCGCGCGCGCGCCCGGGCCAGGCGCCCTTGCGCCTGGTCCGCCTTGCCGGCCTTGAAAAGCCGGTTGGCGTCGAGCAAGGCTCGGGCCGTCTCGCTGCGCTCCACGCGCCCCGCAACCAGCGGGTCGAGAGGAGACAGCTCGGTCGAGCCGCTCACCAGCAGCTGGCTCAGGCTGCCCTCGCAGTTGCCCGCATCGTCGCGTGTGAGGTCCCGGTAGCCGAGCCGCACGTCCGCAACCGCCTGCTCGCCCGGACGGCCCTCGGCGAGCTCGAGCTTGACGAGGAACGTCCTCTCGTCGCCAGAGCTGAAGCTGCCCATCGGCACGATCAAGCGATCCCCCTGTTGACGGTAAGAACGGTCGAACACTTCGAGCACGCGCACACCGGGTGCCAGAGAAACCGTGAGTTCGGCTTCGTCCGCCACCGTATTGGTCAGACTCTCCAGTTCTTCATCGAAGATGGCGGGCAGTTTGGCAGCGTTTTCCACGAAGTGATGGCGACCGTTCGCCTCCTCGGCGATCGCCGACATGACCCGCTCGTTGTAGTCGACATCGACTCCAATCGTCGAAATCACCGTGCCCGTCGTGTGGATGCGAGCCGCGACGCGACGGAACTCCGCCTCGTCCTTCACACCGGTGGTGGCTTCTCCGTCGCTCAGTAGCAGCATCTGGTCGACCATGCCTTCACGCCGGCTCAAGAGCTCGCTCGCCGTCTCCAGCCCGCACGAGATGCACGTATCTCCCCTTGCATCGATACCGTGAAGCGCCCGTTCCAGCTCGAGACGACTTCTCTCGTCGATGGTCTTGGACACGGCGCGTACTTCGGCGACCGTATTGTAGCTGACCAGGCTGACGACGTCCCCATCCCGCAAGCGCTCGATCATTCCGCGCGCTGCGGACAAGGCGTTGTCCAAACGCTTTCCACGCATGGATCCGGAGCGATCTATCACGATAGCGAGATTGAGGGGCGCGCGCGTGCCTTGCGCCTGCTTGCTCGCGCTGATGTCGATCAGGACGAAGTTCTCGTTAGGTTTGCCGGCCTCCTGCGTTCTGAAACCCAGGCGACCTTCCATGAGCAATGTGTTGCCGGAGGCGAAGCGCGCACGCGCAGTCGTGGCGTGACCCGGATCGCTCGGTGGCTCCGGCCCCCTCGAGGAGGGACCCGCGAGCGGCGGGCGTCCGGGTTCGGGTGTGGTGAGTGACCACACCGTAAGACTGCTGAGAAACATCCCACTGGCGGCTAGAAAACCCAACGTCTTGATCTTCATGACTCTCCCTGACAGAACGGCACCGACTGCCCCGAGCTTTCACCGTTCAAGTGTGAATCCCTGGTGTGTTGCGCCTGCCTCCGCTCTCACTCCCGACCACCAGAAGCGTCCGAATGCCAAGCACGACTGTTCATACGGACGTCGAGCGCTTCCGATCTCGCGGCGCCGCGCATTCCGCCCTGGCCCAAAAACCGGCCCACTGGCCCAGCCGTAAGTCTCCCCGGGCATCACCGCTTGGGTGCCCGCACCCATCACGAACCCCCATGACCTGAGGCCGACGCGATTCGAGCAGCGCGCGAAAACCACTCCCTCGGCTGTACCGCAAGTCCTCCACCAGCGGTTGACGCCCTCGGATTTGGACCGATAGCTGATACGGCTGTGGCAGCGTCACTGCTATCTGTCAGATTTCAGTAGAGTCAAAAGACCGCGGCGAACGCCTCTATGCAGCGCCTTACCTTACAGATTGCCGTCCCCTTTCGCTACGACGTGTCCTTCACCGCAGGGGTTTTCGAGCTGGCAAACCCGACCCTTGTCCAGACACTGACCTCGGGTGAACCCGACAAGCGACACCGTATGCTGTTCGTCATCGATGAGGGCGTGCACAAAGCATGGCCAGATCTGAAACGGAGCATTCGAGCCTACATTGCCCGCCACGAGCCACGGCTGACGCTCGCCGGCCCGCCCCTGGTGGTTCCAGGCGGGGAACTGGTCAAGAACGACCCAAGCTACGTGCACCGGCTGCACGAGACCATCGCCGAGCGAGGCCTCGACCGCCAGTCGTTCTGCGTGGTGGTGGGTGGCGGTGCCGTTCAGGACATGGCCGGCTTCGCAGCCGCCACCGCGCACCGTGGCATGCGCGTCGTTCGCTTGCCCACCACCGTCTTGTCTCAGAACGACTCCGGAGTGGGCGTGAAAAATGGGATCAACGCATTCGGCATGAAGAACTTCGTAGGGAGCTTTGCGCCTCCCTTCGCCGTCATCAACGACTTCCAGTTCCTCGAGACACTGGAGCGACGCGATCGGCTCGCTGGGATCGCTGAAGCCGTGAAGGTCGCACTGATCCGCGATGCTGAATTCTTCGACTGGCTCTGTGAGCGCGTCGTCGAGCTCAGGCAATTCGAGCCAGAGGCGACCAGGCGAATGATTCGACGCAGCGCCGAGCTTCACCTGCGCCATATCGAAACCTCCGGGGATCCCTTCGAGTTCGGCAGCGCTCGCCCACTCGACTTCGGACACTGGGCAGCGCACAAACTGGAAAGCCTGAGTCGCCACCGCTTGCGCCACGGTGAAGCGGTCGCGATTGGCCTGGCTCTCGACACCCGGGTCTCCGTGGAAGCTGGTCTGCTCGACCCGGCCACTGCCGACCGCATCGTCGACGTCCTGACCGGCCTCGACCTCAAGACCTACGATCGAGAACTGCAGACCCTCGATGCGACAGGAAACCCGAGAGTGCTGGAAGGCCTCAGGGAGTTCCAGGAGCACCTCGGTGGAGAGCTGACGGTCACGCTGCTGGAGGCTCCCGGCAAACCGATCGATTGCCACCAGATGGATCATGCAATCATCGCGCGTTCCATTGCCTGGCTCGAGCAGCGGGAGGCGACAGCTCAGTCCACCCTGCTTGCCACCGGGGCATCGCCATGAAGGTGGGGGCAACCCACCTGACGTACTGCACCAATGTCCACCCAGGCGAAACCTGGACCGAGGTTCGTCAAAACCTCGACCGCTACGTCTGCGGGGTACGAGATCTCGTCCGTCCCGAGGCGACTTTTGGGGTGGGCCTCAGGCTATCAGCCAATGCCGCATCGACGCTCGACGACCCGGCGGAGCTGGATGAATTCGAAAGCTTCCTGAGCGACCGTCGCCTGTACCTGTTCACGCTGAACGGCTTTCCCTACGGGCCATTCCACGGACAGGCGGTGAAGTCTGCGGTGTATCAACCGGACTGGACCCGACCCGAACGCGGCGTTTACACGGAACGCCTGATCCGGATCTTGTGCCGCTTGTTGCCCGAAGGCACGAAAGGCAGCATCAGCAGCGTGCCGGGCGGGTTCCGACGCGACCTCGAAAGCAGCCACGCAGTTCCCAAGATCGTGGGCCAATTGCACGACCAGGTGATCGAGCTCAGCCGAGCCGAGCGCGAGCACGGTCGCGAGATCACCCTCGCCCTCGAACCGGAGCCAGGCTGTCTGCTCGAGACGACCGAAGACGCAGTGAAGTTCTTCGAACGCGAGCTCTTGGCGCGTCCCGCCCTGGAGAAACTCGGCTCGCGACTGGGTATGCGCTGCGGCGACGCCGAGCGTCTCATCAGAAAGCACCTCGGGATCTGCCTGGACGCCTGCCACGCGGCAGTCGAGTTCGAAGAGCCCCAGGAGAGCGTTGCTCGACTGCGCTCTGCCGGCATCACCATTGCCAAGCTGCAGGCCAGTACTGGGCTCCGGCTGCCGCAGCTCGGGGCCGAGACACTGGAGGCCCTCCGCCCCTACAGCGAACCCGTCTACCTTCACCAGGTCGTGGCGCGCTCGCGGAACGATGAGCTTCTGCGTTTCGACGACCTGCCAGATGCCTTCGCCAGCTCTCAGGCACGAACCGCGCTCGAGTGGCGGGTCCACTTCCACGTGCCCGTGTACCGCGATAGGCTCGGGAAATTCGCAAATACTCAGCCGTACCTCGACGCCTTGCTTCGTTCACACGCGAGCACCCCGGTCACCGACCATGTCGAGGTCGAAACCTATACATGGGATGTTTTGCCCTCGGACCAACGTTCGTCGGACCTGACGGAGTCACTGGCGCGTGAGCTTCGCTGGGTGGAAGAAAGACTGCTCTCGTGAGCTTTGGTGTCTGGCTTCGGCTCGGACGAGTCTCCAACTTGCCGACGGTCTGGAGCAACGCCCTCGCAGGCAGCCTGCTGGCAGGAAGTAGTCCGGACGTTCCGAGCGGCATTGGGCTGTGTGCCGCTTTTTCCTGCTACTACGTGGGAGGTATGTTTCTGAACGACGCGTTCGATCGTGAGGTCGACGCGGTTGAGCGACCGGACCGACCCATCGTGTCGGGAGTCGTTCGAGCGTCCACGGTCTTCGGAGCCGGCTTTACGCTCTTGGCGATCGGAGTATTGAGTACCTTCTGGCTGGCGTTCGCACACCCGGTCGCCAACGCTCGCCTGACACTCGTGTCGGGGCTTGGGTTGGCGGTGCTTATCGTGCTGTACGACGCTTTCCACAAGAACAATCCACTGAGCCCTCTGCTGATGGGCCTGTGTCGTGTCATGGTCTACGTGACCGCCGCGCTCGCCACGGCGAAGGGCGTCGGCCCAGCCGTATGGCTGGGCGCGGCCGCACTCTTGTTCCACCTGATCGGGCTCACCTATGCGGCGAAACAAGAGACTCTCGCGGCATTGAGAAGCGTTTGGCCCCTCGGGTTCCTCGTTTTGCCCGTCGTGTATGGCGGTGTGCTGGCCGCTGCGAGACCCCTGGTTGCCTGGTTCGCGGTGCTGTACGCGCTCGGCATGGTCAACGCGCTGACCTTCCTCAAGCAGGGACCCAAGCGCTCGATTCCAGGTGCGATTCTGCGGTTCATCGCCGGGATATCACTGCTCGATGCGGTCTTGTTGGCCTCTGCACGAGCGGACGCCCTTGCGCTGATCGCGGTCGGCTTTGCGGGGGTCACCCGGCTCGCGCAACGCTTCGTCCCAGGCACCTAGATCCGTTAGGAAAATCCCAGCCGGGTGAACGCCTAGGGCAACAAACAAGATGTTTGTCGAAAACCAGCCTACGAAGGTGAGGACCGATCGGGCAGCATGCGCCGCGCATCTGGTTGTGCGCCCTGCACCAAACCGCGGTGTCCCGCGCGACCAGTATGGACGCGCCTCGAGGGCCGGTGTATGGAAGGCTCAGTCATGGCCGCGCCTTCGGACTTGGGAGAGGCGGGCGGGAGGGTCAGCAGTCTGCTGAGCGCGCTCGCCGACGCCTGGGCACGCGTCGAGCGCGATGGCTGCACGTACGACTGGCGTGGTGACACCCAACGCTTTTGGCACACGACCGCCCGAGATCTGGAGGGGTCTCCACTCGATTCGCTGTTCGCCGCGGATGAGCTCGCACGCCTGCCGAACCTTGTCGAAACGCACGACAGCAGAGCGCGCGCATCCACTGCGAGGCGTGTGTCGCTGCACGCGACTCGTGACGGTCATCCTGGAGTGCCGGTCGACCTTGCGTTCTTCGAACCCCGTGGCCCCGGCGATTCGTGGCTCCTGGCCCTCAGCGCCAGGCATGCAGCCCCGCCGAAGCAAGACGCAGCGACCAACCTCGCGCACGATCTCGCAGCGTATACCGGCGCCGCGTTTTTTCAGAAGCTCGTGGCAAGCTTGCAGGAAGCGTTCGACGCGGACTACGTGTCTGTCGAGGAATTCGTCGAACGTGGCGAAGCTCGGGTTCGTACGCTCGCCACATGGGGTAGCGCCAGCCCTCCGAGCGGTGAAGAACGCCCTCTTCAGGGCACGGCGGCGGAGAGCATCGGCGCCTCGAGTGAGGCGTGCTTGTGGCCAAGCGATGTACACATGCGTTTTCCTGCCGACGCCACACTTGCCGCAGTCGGCGCACGAGCGCTTGCTGGCATCGCGCTCACCAGTACCAACCAAGAACGTCTGGGGCTGTTGCTCTTGGCCTTTCGCGAGCCCAATCCCCACATTGCGCAAGTCGTCCCCTTGATGCGGGCGTGTGCGCTCCGAGCCGCGGCGGAGCTCGAGCGGCTTCGCGCCCAGGAGTCGGCCGAGCGAGCCGCAGCATTGGTCGAAGCATCTATCAACGAAATCTACCTGGTCGACGCGGAAACGATACTTTTCTCGGAGGTCAACCGCAGCGCCCGAGAAAATCTAGGATACACCCTCCGCGAACTACGAGGCATGACCCCGTTGGCGCTGCGCGGCGAAGCGGACCGACCGACGCTGGCAGGCGTGTTCGAACCGCTGATGGATGGCAGCCGAGTGAGGTTGTCCTTTTCCACCGAGCATCAGCGCAAGGACGGCACCACCTACCCGATCGCCCTCACGATTCAACGTCTAACCATTGCCGGCAGGCAGTACTACCTGGGCATTGGGCAGGACACCAGCGAGCGCCGTGCCCTGGAAGAGCAATTGCTCCACGCGCAAAAAATGGAAGCTGTCGGTAGACTGGCCGGCGGCGTGGCCCACGACTTCAACAACGCGCTCACCGCGATCCTTGGGAGCGCCGAGCTGGCACGCATGGAGTTGCCACCGTCTTCGCCGGCGCTGGCATCCATCGACGCCGTGATCGATGCGGGCGAGAGTGCGGCGGACATGACCCGACAGCTGCTCACCTTCGCAAGAAAGCAGATCATCAAACCTGTGGTTCTCGACCCAGCCGCCCGTCTGGTAGCCATCGAGCGCCTGTTGCGACCCGTGCTCGGGGAGGACATTCGCATCGAGGTGCACATCGAGTCGAAGGGCGCGTTGATTCGTATCGATCCGGGGCAACTCGAACAGCTCTTGATGAACCTGGCCGTGAACGCACGCGACGCCATGTCGCTCGGCGGCAAGCTGACGCTGGAATGTGCAGCGGTCCAGTTGAGCCAGGACTATGCGAGCAACCACGAGGGCGTGGGTCCCGGCTCCTACGTGTTGATTGCCGTGAGCGACACGGGCACTGGCATGGATGCTGAAACTCGCCAGCGTATTTTCGAGCCGTTCTTCACCACGAAAGACAGCGGCCGCGGTACGGGGCTGGGGCTTGCCACCTGCCACGGCATCGTCAAACAAAGCGGCGGGCACATCTGGGTCTACAGTGAGCCCGGTCACGGTAGCACCTTCAAAGTCTACCTTCCCGTCGTGCACGAACAGGTGGAGTCGACGAACACCGAGGAAGTGGAACCCGAGAGCGGTCGAGGTACCGAACACATTTTGGTCGTCGAGGACGACGAGCGAGTTCGTAAGATGTGTGCGCTCGCGCTCAGCGGGCTGGGGTACACCGTAACCACGGCCGCCAACGGTGAGGCGGCCATCGCCCAGGCCGAGTGGGTCGAGACCCCCATCGACCTCTTGCTCACCGACGTCGTGCTCCCCGACATGCGAGGTCCGGACATTGCGAAGCGCATTGCGGAAACACAACCGGGGTGCCTCGTACTGTACACCTCGGGATACACGGAGAACTCCGTGGTGCACGACGGCGTCCTCGACCGCGGCGTGCACTTCTTGCCGAAACCTTACACCCCCAGCAAACTGGCGCGCACGCTCCGAGCGCTGCTGGACGGCCGCCGCCGCCCCTGAGCGGGCCTCCCGCAACCAGCAGCGAACAATCTCCTTGGGGAAACAATTCGACTGGCGCTTCCGGGGCAAGCCGTTACGCTCTGGAACGCCATGACGCGTCGTGGTTCAAACCTGGGCGGGTGCGGTCCGTGCGCACAAGTATTCGACGAGTGGCCCAGGCAGCCGTCGCGGCTTCTGATCGGACAGCCTGACGCTGGCAATCGTCACCAAGGCTTCGCAGTGCAGCATGCCGTCGTGCATGCCGAGCACACGTTGCTCCACGCCGAAGCTGGCGCCCTTGACCCAGCCAACACCACAAGTAATCGCCACTTCATCGTCCAGTCTCGCCGGCTTCGCGAAGCGGAGCTGCATCTTGTGGACGACCAGCGAAAAGTCCTCGCCGAAGGTGCGGCTCTGTTCCAAACCGGAACAGCGCAACAGCTCGGTACGCGCCCGCTCCATGAACCTGAGGTAGCTTGCGTGGTAGACGATTCCACCGGCGTCCGTGTCTTCCAGGTAGATGCGGGTTTCGAGTCGAATGCTCACGTTGGTGTTCCAGCCGGCTGGGTTCGTGCTCACCTAGCAGACAGCGAAAAGGACGCCAAGCGCATGGCCCGACGCTCATCTGACCTTGCTTGCTGTACCGCGCTTTTTCTGATGCTTTCGTCATCGAACTTGCCAAACCCGGAAGGCCTAGCCCCCTGGTGACCTCCGTACCCCTCTCCCTGCGCGCCGTTCTCGCTGCCCTGAGCCTTCTGCTCCTGTGCGCCTTCGCCCTGGTTCGGGACTTGCCCATGGTGGATTTGCCACAACATGCCGCGCAAATCGCCACCTGGATCCACTGGGACGACCCCAGCTATCACACTGAACGTCTCGAGCTGAACCTGCGCACGCCCTACCTGCTCGGCTACGTTCTGGTACGCGCGCTGGCTCCCCTCGTGGGGCTGAGCTTGGCCCTGAAGCTCGTGGTGTGGCTGGCAGTGGTCGGCTACTTGCTGGCATTCACTCATCTTCTTACTCGCCTGGGGCACACCCCATGGCTAGGTCTACTGGGCCTGCCCACGGCCTTCAGCTACAGCTACTATTTCGGTTTCTTCAGCTTTCTCGTCGCAGCACCGCTCGCTCTTCTCTGTGTCAGCGCCTCGCTCACGCATGCGAAGCGGCCCACCTGGCCGAGCGGGCTTTCGCTCGGCCTGCTGCTTTGCGTGACGCTTGCCGCGCATGGGATTGCCTTCTTCGCTGGTGCGTGCGGAGGACTTCCACTGCTCTGGCGCGGAGGGAAGACGTTGGCGCGAAGACTCGGCCCGGCTTTGGCGCCACTTTTGTTCGGTGTGCCGTGGCTGCTGCCCGGTTCGTCGATGCAACGTATGGGCGCGGACGTCTTCGATATCACCCCGCTTCGCCTCCTCCAGCTTCCAGCCCACCTCGTCGGTGTCTCGCCCGGAGACTGGTTTTCGGACGTGTGCGGCGTGCTGGTCTTGGGGCTCGCATTGGCCTCCCTGGGTCCTGTCGCGCGGGCTCCCGAGCGCTGGATGCTCATGGCAACGTCGCTGGGGGCCTATTTGCTGTTTCCGGCGCAGTTGCGCGGGTATGGCTTCATCTGGCCTCGTTTCGCCCTGTTCGTGCTGCCGGGGCTCTTCTTGGCGTTCCAACCGCGACCCGCCCCCACTCCGACCCAGACGAGGTGGCGCGGGGGCGCCCTCTCGGGTTTGGTCGCCTTCTGGCTCGTCGTCTTCCTGCAGAGGCTTTCGGCCTTCAACCAGGAAGCTCGGCCCTACCATGTGCTGGCGGCGCAACTCGAGCCTGGCCTCGACTTGCGCGCCCTCGTGTTCGACCGCAACAGCAAGGCCTTCCCCGACGTTCCGTTGTTCCTTCACCTTCCCGCGCTGTACTTGGCAACCGGAGGCGGCAAGCTAGCCCATTGCTTCGCCATGTACCCCAACTCGGTCGTGCGCTATCGCGCCGGCGTGCGCTCCCCGGTGGCTGGTGGTTCGGAGTGGGCACCACAAACGTTCGACCCGGTCGCAGAAGCTGCCCACTACGACTATGTCGTGGTCCGAAGCCCGGAGGACCCGACCGAGTTTTTGGCGGTTGCTCCGGTCGTGACGACGTTGACCGCCCGAGAGGGCGAGTGGTGGGCGTACCGCATCACGCCTCGCGTCGCCCGGCTCGGAGCCGACCTGCTCGAATGACTGAATGTCTCGGCGCCGGCCCGGGACGCAGGCGCCCCGCCGCGATCGCACACTGCTGAGAACGCGTCGACGCCCACGCCAGGAGGTTCCCGGCGTGGGCGATTCCGCGTCAGCCAGCTTAGCCGAGCAGCCCAAAGGCCAGCTGCGGTAGCTGATTGGCCTGAGCCAATACCGAAACACCCGCCTGCGTCAGCACCTGGTTGCGCGACATGTTCGCGGTTTCCGAGGCCACGTCGACATCGACGATGCGCGAGTTGGCAGCCGACAGGTTCAGGCGCATGGTCTGGATGCTGCTCGTTGCTACCTCGAGCTTGTTCATGGCAGCGCCGTAGCTGGCGCGCGAGCTGGAGGTGTCGGCGATGCCCTGGTCGATGATGTCGAGTGCAGCGAGAGCTCCGCTCGCCGAGTCTACACCAGCGCCAGTCACCGCGGACAGGTCCAAACCGTTGAAGCTGACCGAGATCTGATCGGTCGAGGTATTCTCCAGACCCACCTGGAAGGTAACGCTGGTGGCGCTACCCGAGCCGACTAGCTGTTGGGTATTGAACTGAGCAGAACCCTGAATTCGGGTAATTTCATCGGCCAACTCCGAAAACTCGGTATTGAGGTAGCCGCGATCCGTATCAGTGATTGCTCCGTTCGACGACTGCATGGCGAGCTCACGCATGCGGCCGAGCACACCGTGAATTTCGCCCAGGGCGCCTTCAGCGGTTTGCACCATCGAAAGCGCGTCGCCAGCATTGCGTTCAGCCACCGTGTACGACCGAATCTGCGACTTCATGCTCTCGCTGATGGCGAGGCCGGCGGCGTCGTCCGCGGCGGTATTCACGCGCAAGCCGCTGGACAAGCGATTGAAGCTCTGCATGAGCTTGCTCTGGTTGGCGCCCATGTTGCGCTGGGCTCCCAGCGACGCAATGTTGGTATTGATTACTAGTGCCATTGGTACTCCTTCCTGGAGGTTACGAGCGTCTTCGTTGACGCCGAATCGGGCTTCGTTGCCCGTCACCCTCCCTGAACGGAGTCGGGTGCCACCCCTTGAGAACTTTTTTTCGAATCGGTGGGTGGTGCTATCTCGCCCGAGTTGGCGGCGTCAGATTGACCTCACACCGTGCCGACCAACGAGAGCATCCCACACTGGGGCAGATCCCCGAGGGCCATCAGCAGCGGAACGAGCCTTCGCGGACTACGGATTCTGGCTTTGCGAATGCTGGGTTAGCGACTCGTGCCTTGGGAGCCGGCGCCGAACCAGCGTTGCTCCGCCTCACCGAGCGCGTGGATCAGCATGGTGTCGACACCGAGCACCACGAACCGATGTTGCTCCGAGAGCCTTTCGGCGAACACCGACTGATTCTGAAAGCGCACGAAGCTCTTGCATTCAGGCCAACAGCGTCGCGCCGCCAGCGCGCCCTGTAGGTTCACGTTATCGCTATCCGTACCGATGATCGCCACCGGGGGGTCGGAAACCTCCCCCAGCGCCCGCTGGATGCTGCTCCAGGTTTCCGGATCGGACAGGTCCCCGTCAATGGTCGTTGGCTCCGGCAGCGAGTCGCATTCCACCTGCGCGCGGTAGGTCCGAAATGCCCTCGCTGCGGTGCGGTCAGCGATCAGAAGGGTCCCTATCTCGGTGTGTGCCTGCTGCTGCAGCAGCTCCAAAATCGTCTGACCGAAACGACCGAACCCCGCCAAGATCACCGTGTCCTTTCCCCGCGTCGATTCGAAGTAGGGTTTGAGGTGATTGAGGTAGAGGTGCTCCGCAGTCACGCGGTGCCCGTTGAACACATGAAGCCGCCCCAAACTCTGCCCGACCTGCGCCGCCGCACGCTGCATCGAAATATTCGAGACGTGGGCAACGATTGGAACCTTGGGATGCTTCTCTGCCAGGCGAAACGCTAGCTCCAGGTTCAGCAGGTCGTCCTCCGTGAGCAGCGCCACCCCGGCGGCCTTGTCGACTTCGAGTGCGCTGAACGTGCTCAGCTGGCGGGCGTCTCCGGACACCACTCTGACACGGTGTTGGCGCCTGATCTGGGCGACAGCGGCTCGACTAACGTCGCGATCGACGGCCAGAACGATTCGATTCGGTTCCAGCTGCCGGTAGGCTGCCACGAAGGTCTCTCCAAGGCGGCCGAGCCCCACCACCAAGAGGTGCTGCCGCAGCCCCACTCGTTCGAAGGCGCGCGCGCCGACCAAACGCAGCGCCCCTTCCACCACCGCGCTGGTGGTGATGAGTGGCGCCAAGAAGTAGCTGACCCACAGAAATGCCTTGGGAAGTGCCGGACCGGAGACGGGCGTGCCCAGGTCGAGCCCACCGAGCACGAACAGCCCAGCGGCATAGTACAATTGCGTCAAGAGCTCCGCATGGGGCAGGCCGGGACGGTCGCTCACGTCGACCCCCGATTGAAAGGCCAGCACCGCCATCGCGAACACAGCCGCCAGCAGAACGCCTCTGAGAAACCAACCAACGCCTAGGCGATCCACCAGAACACTTTCGTTGAGTTAGGCACCTAGATCAACCACGGGTACTCGACCGCGGCCGTGGCGCCGCATCGATGCTGTCTGTCGCTTTCGAACGAAGGGTTGAACGACCATCGGACGCCTGCTCTCACTCGAAGACGTGACTGAGCATCAGGTCTCGCACTTGCGTCGCCAGAAGCTCACCGTCCGGCAGCAGCTCGGGGTGATTCGTCATGAAGAGCGGTCCCTGATCGTCGTTGTCGGTCAAGCGACCGTGCGAGCCTTTTACCAGCCCAGACTCTTCGGAAGAAATCACATCCATCAAGCTGCGCATCCCCAACGCCTTCTTTGCCAGGCGAAGTCCAATGGACACCTTGGGAAGCGCCAAGCTCGGATCGATGAACAACTCGACAGGGTCGAAGCCAGGTTTGCGGTGAATATCGACAGTAGTGGCAAAGTCGGGCGCTCGAGAGGGATCGAGCCAGTAGTAGTAGGTGAACCAACGGTCGGCCTGGCTCAGCGCCACCAGCTCTCCAGAACGCGAATGATCGATACCTATGGCGCGCTGCTGCTCTCGATCGAATACGCGCTCGACACCGTCCAGGCCTTCCAAGAGGGAGCGCACCGGCTCGATCAATCGAGGGTCGTCCACGTAGACATGAGCCAGCTGGTGGTCCACCACCGCGAAAGCCCGTGAGCTGCCGGGATCCAACAGCTCGCGACCGAGTTCTTCTCGCACCGAAATCCAGCCGGCCTTGCGCAGCGCACGGTTGATGTCGACCGCGCCGCTGACCGCCGTGATCCCATACTCGGAAAGCACGATGACGCGGCAGTCGCTCTTTTCGGCCTCCTCGAACAACTCGCCGCACAGGGCGTCTACTTCTTCGAGATCCCGGACGAGCCTGGCCGATTCGAGATCAGGGCCCAGTCGCTGTAGGTTGTAGTCGAGATGCGGTAGGTAGACCAGCGTCAGCGTCGGCTCGTGTTTACGCATCACGTGGATGCTGGCGTCCGTGATCCAACGGCTCGAGGTGATGTCGGCGGCCGGCCCCCAGAACCTGAAGAGCGGGAAGGTGCCGAGCTTGTCGGTCAGTTCGTGGCGCAGCTCCATGGGCTTGGTGTATACATCGGGCAGCTTGCGCCCATCCGCCGGATACATGGGGCGCGGAGTCACTGCCCAGTCGACGTTCGTCACCATGTTGTACCACCAGAACATGTTGGCGCAGGTGAAGCCGGGGTCACGTTCGCGCCCCCGTTCCCAGACTTTCTGGCCCTGCACCAGCCGATTCGATTGGCGCCAGAACCAGACCTCACCCAGTTCGCGGAAATACCAGCCATTGCCGACGATGCCGTGCTCTCTGGGCAGCGCCCCCGTGAGAAACGTCGACTGTGCCGAACAAGTCACCGCGGGCGTCACCGTCACCAGCGGACGCAGCGCCCCCTTCTCTCTGAATCGCTTCAGGTTGGGCGTGTGGTCGCCCAGCAGGTGCGGGGCGAGCCCGACCACATCGATCACCAGGGTTCGCTGCACCGTGCCTACTTTTCCACCCTTGGCTGTTGTCCCCTGAGCACCGAATTGCCCTCCCAAAGCCGGGTCTGATCGATGGGCGGCGCGACATCGATGCCCTCGAGTCGGCCGCTCTGCGCGAAGAAACCCGCCGGATTCCACCAGACGATCGTCTCGATATCCGCGTCCTCGATGCCGTTTTCCCGCATCGCATCCACCGTTTTCGGGACCTTGAGCGGATCACTGACTCCCCAGTCCGCGGCGCTGTTGATGATGATGCGCTCCTTGCCATACTGCTTGATCAGCTTGACCATTCGCTGCTCATCCATCTTGGTATGCGGGTAGATGGAATGGCCCGCCCAGCAGCCGCTCTCCAACGTGAGTGGCAGCGTCTCCTCGTTGTTGTGGTCGATCAGCACCAGCTCCGGACGAATCCCCGACTCGCGCACCACGGCAATGGTACGCTCGGTACCCCGCTTTTTGTCGCGATGGGGCGTGTGGATCAAGATCGGCAGCTGCGCAGCCAGCGCGAGCTCGATCTGACGTAGGAAGACTCGTTCCTCAGCAGGAGTCATGTCGTCGAAGCCGATCTCCCCCACCGCCACCACCCCATCCTTCTCGAGGTACTCCGGGAGCAGCTCGAGGACTCCACGAGCCAGTGCGTCGTTGTTGGCTTCCTTGGGATTCATGCCGAGCGTGCAGAAGTGTTTGATACCGAACTGGCTCGCTCTAAACCGCTCCCACCCCAAAAGAGAAAGGAAGTAGTCCTCGAAGGTTCCCACGTGGGTACGCGGTTGCCCGACCCAGAACGCTGGCTCCACCAAGGCCGCGATGCCCGCATCTGCCATCGCCTGATAGTCGTCGGTCGTCCGGGAAGTCATGTGAATGTGCGGATCGAACATTTTCATACGTTCTGCCTCCTGAATGTGAGCAAAGCGCCCTCAGCGGTGACCCAGCGTGACGTATTCGAGATCGTCCGGGACCCGGCGCCCCGCCGCTTGGCGCTCGCTGGCGTAGTCATTGGCCATGCGCGTCAATTCGGGCGAACGGCGCTCAGGGAGGTTGACGATACGCTCGACCTTCACGCCGGTAAAAAAAGCCTTGAGCACGAGCTGGTTGAAGTTGGCATCCGGAAAATATTCTGAAGGGTAAGGGTTTTCGCAGGCTATGGCCTCGAACACACTCTGGACGTGAGAACGACACGCGTCGACTGCGATGCTCAAGAAGCGCTCCGCGTCCGGCAGCATCATCAGAGTCTTCAGAATGGCTTCCCGTTCTCTGTTGTCGCTCCTGTTGAACTGCTTTTGAATGAACGCCGGCTGCTCTTCGGTGCGGAGTTGGTGGCAGACCGCGTGGAGCAGCGCCGCACGACCAATATCGCACAACCTCCAACCTTCGGGCAGGGGCAGTCTCGCTTCCGCGAGCGAACGCCGCTCCACGTCGTCCAGTACCACTAGCGCGTCCCCGAGGCGGCGCCCGGCTCCAGCGAACACCGCCCTGAAAGCGTTCGGTTTCAGCCGCTCGAGCTGCTCTTGGAACCAGAGCTTGCCATTTTCCGGAGCGCGCGCGAGCACGATCGGAACGTAGGGGTGCAGGGCAGCGCTCATGGCGAGGCAGTCTAGCGCAGCAGCCGGCGAAAGTGCCAGGTCGACTTCACGCGCCCAGAGACCGGGCGGCCCCCGTGCCCCTTGGCGCAGCCATTCGAGCGGCTGCGGGAATTCCATCACACGCAGCACCCGCCAAAATGCGCTCCAGAACTGACTGAGCGTGATTCTCGGTCCAATGGCACTCTTCTGCCGGTGTCATTGGCTGGAGCTCATCGTTCGCGGGCGAATCGCGCCCGCCCATCTAGAGAAGGTAGCAGCGCGCGGGGTCGACCACACAACAGCCCGCCAGTGCAGAACGGCCGAGCAGCATGCGGTAGTTCATGGCGCTGCGATCGACCAAGCCCACTTCGATTTGGCGCTCGATCAGGCCCAGACACATGCGTGTGGCCACCACTGGCCGCTGCTCGACGTTTCCGTTGGTGCTGCGCACCTGGCTCATTCGCACCAAACGCGCCTCCACGTTCAGTCGAGGCCCGCTAGCATCCACCGGCAGGTCGAAGGTCAGCCAATCGTCCGTCCACACGCACAGATTCTCGACGTGCACGGCGCTGCTGAGAGCCCCCGTGTCCACTTTGGCTGGCAGCTGAAACACACCCCATTCGGGCAAATCGACCTGCTCTACGTAACCAATCGTGAGCGCGCCGGTCGAAGAACGCTGGTTCACTCGAAGGCCCCCCGGGTGGACGCTTGGCGCGCATGCTCGGCGGCTCGCTGACGCGCGACACCGACCACGCTACGAGGCGCGACGATCTCGTCTCGGCGCTGACAAGGGAATAGGCGCATCGGATTCACGAATCGAAAGGAGCCTCCTTCAGTTAGCGCGTTTCCGAGCGCTTGTCTCGGACCTTCGCCTGCCTGCGTACGCCCATTGATTCGAGAAACGGCCAGGGCAGCTCGCTGCCGATCAACACGAATACCGAATCGCAAGCGACGAACTGCGACGCTCCTGCAACCTCGAGGGCCAGGCCCGTATCCCCAAACCCAGCCAGGCGAGCGTCGAAGCACACGTGGGCGCGACCTCTGCTGACCAGCCGCTTCAAGGCTTCGATATTCTTGCTCTTGCCGCGGCGGTAGCCCTCACCGCGCGCGACGAGGATCACCTCGCATGCGGGTTGCTCTGCAAGCGCCAACGCCGCCTCCATGGCGGAGTCGCCGAGCCCGAAGATCACGACCCTACGTCCCGCGAAGGGCCGGGCGTCGACCAGCGCGTAGTGAACATTGCTTTGCCAAGATTCCGGAACGGGCAGCGGCAGCCGACGCGGAGAGCCCCGTCGCCCCAGAGCCAACAGTACGTGCTCGGCAACCAGGCAGCGCTCGCCATCGGGCGTCAGCGCCCGCACTCGAAAGCGGGCTCGCCCGCCGTCCGGCAAGACCTGCGTCACACGGTGGTCTTCGAGAATGGGCAAGTGTTCGCGCCGCGCGATCTGAACCCACTTGTCGACCAATTCCTGTTTGTCACACTGTGCGACCCACAGCGACGCCGAGCCCTCGAGTGACCCACCCTGATCCAGAACCAACTTATGGCGAGGAAAGCCGCGGATGCTCTCGGCGAGCCGCCCCTGTTCGAGCGCCACGGCACGCAAACCCAGCTGGCTGGCCTCCAGGATGGCACTGAGCCCGGCGGGCCCGGTTCCCACCACGATCAGGTCGTAAGGGCCGTCGGCACCTCCCTGAGGCACCCTGGGCGCCCGCGCGAGGTGGTGCGCAACGTCAGCTCCCTGTTGGATGGCATTTCGGATCAGGGACAGCCCGGTGAGATCACCCGCCAGATACAAGCCTGGCACGTCGAGCGACTCGAGCGACTCGCTCAGGCGCGGAAGGTGGTCCACTGGAGCTCCTTCACGAATCACCAACGAGCCATTCGGGCAGCGCTGCTCGCACAGGCTGATGCCACAGCACGCGTCGGGCCGCGCGACCACGGCCACGAAGCGGCGAACCTCGAGCACGTCGAACGGGCAGGCATCGACACACGCGCTGCACCCCAGGCATGTCGTCGCGTCGATCTGCGGCAGCCGCACACGCACTGGAGCCTGAACCGTCGCGGAAGCCGGGCCGGTCCTCGGGCGCCTTCTGAACCGGCGCTGAGCCTCCCAGACCAGGGCAGCTCCGCCAATCGCAAGGCCGATGAACAGCCAGGGCGACGGCGCCGGGGTTGGCACGACCAGCCCGGACAGCAGCACGGCACGCGAAGCATCCCAGGCAGCGTCCCGTTCCGAAGGCGATTCGGCGACGCTGCGATGCTCGTCGAAGCACAGTTGGTAGGGGTCGCTCCGCTCGGAAAAGCAGGTCACCGCGGGGTCATTCAGCGCGCGATCCACGTGACAGCGCCGGCATGCCGCGCTTGCCACGAGTGGAACCCGTGTGGCGCGGGGCGGGCGAAACGCGGAAACCCGTTGCGAAAGCGGTGCCCGCAGGGTCCCGCTCTGAACGGCGACTTCACCATCCGATTGGAACACCAGACCGGGACGGCCCTGGTGGGCCGGATGGCAATCGATACACGCGAGCTCTTGGCGCGCCATCAGCTGCCGATGGCCGGCGCGGCGCGAGCGTTGACCCGGGTGACACCCTACGCAAGCGGTCGCGCCACTCTCGGAGCGATGGCAGTCAGCGCACTCGAGACCCGCGTTCGTGTGCGCGCCCGAAAGCGCGCCGGGAGAGCGCTTCTCGTTCGGATCCGCATGGATCCAGTACGTCACGATCAGTAGAGCCGCGCCCACCAGCGAGGCGAGCAGCACGCCGCGAAAGCGCGTGACGTCACTGGTATACCGCACGCGCGGCACCGCGCGTTTACGAACCTCGGGGTTCGGTGACTGGGAGCGATCGGGATTCCGCATCAGCCAACCTCGCTCCACACATGCAAGATCAGGAGCGCCAGTAGGGCCAGGGTCAGCCCGGCATGCCAGGGCTGCCAGCAGCGGAGCAGGCCTGTCAGCAGGCGCCGCAGCGGCAGTGCCCGTAGGTCGACCACCACCTTGATGAGATCGTCGAGGCCAGCGAGGCGCCCTCCACCGCGTCCGGCGAGCCGCGTCTCGACCCGGGCTCGCAGGCGAGCGCGCTCCGCCCGCAAATCGCGCCCAGATAGCAACAAGGCGACGCTCGCCAGCGCGCTCTTCGAATACGGCAGCAGCATACGCTCGGCAATCTTCTTCATCAGCGAATTTTGTCCGCTGGTGCGCCGGTACAGCTCGTCGGACAGCGATGTGCGCTCGTCGGCAAAGTCCTCGGGAAGCGCGCCGCGTCGCTCGAGACGCGTCAGACGCCGCGGGATCCAAATGTAGGTTACCGCGCCGAAGACACCACTTATGGCACTCAGCGCGAAGACCCCGAGCAAGAGACCTGCCCAACCGTGCGCGCCCTCGAGACCCGCATGCCAAGTCAGAGAGCCGATCGTTACCAGACCGACGCTTTGATGTGCATAAAACCAAGGACTCACGCTGGACGTGGCGCTGCGAGTGGACTGCCCGCGAAGCCCGCGTTTGCCCCGCCGCCGGATCCAAAAGCGAATGCCACGCTTCACGAAACCGTGCAGCATGAGCACGAGGCATCCAAGCCCAGCTACGATTCCCGACCAGAAACCAGCACCCGGAACCGCGCGTGCGGGCAAGGCAAAGACTGCCAGCAGAACCATCGCAAGAGCGCTGACCAGCGGCAACGGGATCCCGCGCCACGCGTGTCCGGCGACTCTTGGCTCGCTCGACGCTGGCGCCGAGTGGCCCCCGAACATCGCGCGCACGGTCTCGAAGTCCTGACTGGGGTCGAGACGTTGCACCGCGTCAGTCGGGCAAGCCTGCACGCACGCTGGCGCCTCGTACTCACGACACAGGTCACACTTCACCGCCACCCAATCGGAGCTCTTGCGATGATCCGCGCGCTCGGCCGTACTCGAGGAGCGCGAGCCGTGCCCGCGCGGGCCTAGCTGGATGTTATGCCACGGACAAGCCTTGGCACAGGCACCGCAGCCGGTGCAGAGCGCTTCGCGAATGAAGACTTCGCCTTCTGGGTCACGCCCGATGGCTCCCGTGGGGCAATCGATCATGCAGGCGGGTTGCTCACAGTGCTGGCAGGTGTTGGGCAAGAGCAAGCTCGACAGGCCCGACTCCTGCTGCTGGGTGACGACCTTGTCGCCGCTGCGAATCAAACGGCTGACACCGTCGTGCACCTCGGCACAGGCCCAGGCGCAATGCCCGCAGCGAACGCAGCGCTCCTGGTCGATGGCCAGGAGCGACCGCGCCATGTTCATCTTGTACGCATCCTTGAGCACGTGCTCCGTCGAGCCGAGCGCTTCGCTCGCAAGCACAACCAAACCAGCGTGCCGCGCCACGCTCATGCGTCTGAGCCGACGCGCCAGCCCTGGATTGCGATCGGCGAGGCTACGCATCACTTCGGCGTTCGGGTGCATGCACACCGTTTCTCCCAGGGCCACGGCCGAATAGCGGTAGCCGCTTCCGGAAAACAGCTCCTCGTCGCCGAAGAAGTCACCCCGGCTGAGGTAGCCATGCACGCGCACCCGTCCCTCGCATTCGCTCTGAATCTGAACGAGCCCGTGGTGCACCAGCAAGCAACGGTCAGCCGCCTCTCCCTGCCGGAACACGAACTCGGACGATTCGTAGTTTCGAAAGGAAACCGCATCGAGCAAGAGCTCGAAATCATCGGCGCCCAGGTGGCGCGCAAACGCCTGGGCCCTGAGAGCCCCGCGCGTCGCTTCTCGTTTCAGGAGCCTGAGCTCCCGATCCAACGCTTGCTCGTTGCCAGCCCTGGTCTGTACGCGCCGCAGCAAATGAACGGGCATCTCGGCGACGCTGGCGCGCACCGTGCACAGGGCTTCGGCGCTGCGGCGCACGCCCGAAAGCACGGCCTCCTCACCCAGGCTTTCGCCGCGCCCGACCTCGCGAATCAGCGTCGCCTGTTCATCGCCCCGCAGCACCGCAAACAGCGCAACGGTTCCCGAAAGAACGATGAATAACGAGTCGCTCGGATCCCCGGGCGCAAATAGCCGATCGCCCGGTTCGAGCCGACGCATCCTGCCGGACGCCTGAACTTCCCGACGGCCCCGCTCATCCAGGCCGCGTAATACGGGCGCTCGAAATACCTGCGGGTGCCAGGGTTGGGGCACTTCAGTGTCCAGCATCTCACCCACTCTCTCGCACCTGATGCGCGATCTCCACGAGCTCCAGTCGGTCGAAAACGCGCTCGTCGACCAGCGGCCCCTCGGGTCTGAGTCCGCGCCTTGCGCGGCGCCGCTCGTAGTCGATGAAGGCGCGTAGCAAGAAGGGTGGAAACGCACGAAACATGAGTCGTGCCTCGACTCGATAGGGTGGCGTGCCATTGCCCAGCGGCACGTCGTACGTGTAGTGAATCGGCACTTCCGGCGGCAACGAGCGAGTGTCGATGATGGCGTCGGGTGCCTTGAGTACGCCGCGGGTCGCGTCCAGCGCACCTACGGGAAAATAGGTCTCGAACAACGCGTTGTGACCGGAGAGGTTCGATGTGCAACGGCCGCTGTCCAGGTCGTAGTCACCATCCGCGTAGCGGTCTGCCCTGGCCTGCTCTTGCCCCGGTAGCGGCTGGCAACGCCCCTCGCGGTCGATACTGCCGATGCAGACCACGCAGCGCAAGAACCCGTTCTGGAAGTTCACCAAACCTCGGCCTCTAAACTGAGTCCCACCCAGAGCAGGGTTGGGAGTCCACGCGGGCACGTCCGGCCCATCGGCGACGTCGGCACCGAACAAGCCGAGCGGCCTTCCTTCCGCGTCGAACAGATGCTCCTCGGTGTTCGTGCGCAGGAAGCGCTTGTCGTGCAGATCTTCGTCTGGCCGATCGACGCGACCCACTTCGTACACCAACTTGCCGCGCGCATCCCTCACCTCGAGGTGCAACCAGAGCTCTCGCTCCTGACTGAAACCGGCCGGGATCCGATGCCCAGCCGCGACGTTCTCGAACGTCAACGGTATCTCGAGCGAACGCGCTCGCACTAATGGTTCCTCGAGGTCCATGCGCACCGCACGCGCCAGGAGCAAGTCGCGGCGAGCGCGCGCACCAAGCGGAATACCGAAGCGGTCGACGCTGGCCTCGTCCACGAGTTCGTCCGGAAACGCGGGGCTCAAAGGTAGGTCCACGCCAGAGAAGTAGTGCGGGCGGACCGGCGCGACCTCGCCTGCTTCGGTCTCCACGGGCTCGGGGTAGGTGCCCGGCGCCACGGCCTGAAGGTGGGTTCCCTCGGGACAACCCCCAGCCTCGTCGCGGGCGGCGCCCGGCAGGCAAATGCCAGGGAAAAGGCTCATGTGACAGTCCTGACAGGAATACACGGAGGCACCCCGACGCGTGCGCTCGCGGGCCCAGTCGCGCCATTCGCTGTAGGCGTTGCGCAGGCGCTTGAAGTGCTCACCTTTCTGCGCCCCGAGCACATCGCTGCCGAACAGACGCACGTCGTGGCAGGCCCCGCAAAATTCGCTGGATTCGAGGTACACGCGAGCGTCCTCGGGCGGACTCAGATGAGCTCCTGCGCGCAGCGGCCGGGGCTCGGCAAGCCCCGCCCTCGCAAGCAAGACGTCGGGATCGAGGCGATAGCCACTGTTGGCTATGCCGAAACGGCCCACCTGGTCCTCGGGTCGCGCAGCAAAACGAGCGCCACTTTGAGGGGACGTCCAGAAGGCGTTGCCGATGTACGCGTTGGAAGCACGACCTCCGGGGCCGACCGGCCCATGCACCTGGTGACAGAACGCGCAGGAGATGCCCTCGAGAGTGGCGCGCGGAAGCAGACTGCTGAGCGGCAGACGACTCTGCGACCTCGACGCGACCCCGTCCCAGCTCGGCATGCGTGCCGCGAGGTTCTCGACCGGAGCATGGCAATTGACGCACCAGAGCTCACCCGCCGTTCCGGTGAGCGACAGGCCTGTCGCGGGGTCGCGGCAGTCCCGCCCGCGTTCACGCTTGCGCATCACGCCCGCGCCGTGAGCGCAGCTCCGGCTCTTGCCCACCTGTTCCTCGATCAGCACCTCGAGCGCCAGAAACATCGGGCTCTTCACCGAATGCGCCATGACCGAACGACGCCACTCGGCGGTTTGTCTCACGTGACAGCTCTCACAGTCCTCCGAGGTGAGTCCAGGTCCCGACAGCGGGCGCCGTGGCTCCACCCTCCGTGGATGCGACTTCGCTTCGGGCCTCACGAGCAGGACCACCAACAGGAGGAACCCAGCCAAGGGCGCGACCATCGACAGCCCCCGCGCCCAACTCGCGCCGGACCAGGACATCCGGGTCCTCCGGACCTCGACCGCTCGTTCGCGCCGCTCGTTGCGAGACGGCTTCCGAGCCGCCCGGTCGTCCGCTGACCGAACGGAATGCTTCTCGGAAGCCGGCGCCACGGCCGGTTCGACAGGCGCGGGAGTGGACGCAACCGAGTCGGAATGCGCCCACTCGCTCAGTCTGGCGACCATGGCCCTGGCCGACGCCGGTCGCTGGGCGCGCTCGGGCGCGAGCAAGCTCAGCACGAACCCCTGAAGCCCCAATGGTAGCGCGCGAGCGCACTGCTCGGAAAAAGGCGTGGGGCCGCGTTCCGCCAGCTGAGCGAGACCGAGACGCAGACCACGACCGCGGACTGGGTGTTCCCCGCTGAGGATCCGGTACAAGAGCAACCCGAATACGTAGCGGTTCGCTGCAGCGTCCCACGCCTCTCCCGCCGCCTGTTCGGGAGCCATCCAGTACGGCGACGCCTCGTGGTCTTCCCACGAAGTGCCCAACGGTCCAAGCTCACTCGCCACCAGCGGCGCCGCCCGCAACATGGCTTTGTCCGACGCCGGGACGACGACATTGCCCGGTTGTATCGGACCGGGAAAAAGGCTGCGCTCTTCGCAGAATGCCAGCACCCGCGCAATGCTCAGTGCGACTTCGACTGCTCGTTGCCAGCCCCAACCCTCGCTGCTCGACCAGAGCTGGTGAAGGGTCGGAGCGCCCGGCGCCCTGAGCAGCCAGACGCCATCCGCATCGCGCCCCCAAGCTTCGAAGCCAGCGAGGCCGTGGTTCCCCCAATCCACAATCCGCTGTGCGCTGGATTCCGCCAGGCTTTCGAAACGCCAGAGCTCACGTTCGGTTGCGTCAGCGTGGATTGATAGACCGCTGCGGCGATGTCTGAGCTCCCCGCCGAGCCAACCCAGCTCTTCGGGAGCGTGTGTCAATCGACCCGTCCCGCTCGTTCCACCGGGACGCCGGAGGGCGGCGCGTTGTCTTCGGAGGCTTTCCCTCTCACCCAGTAGGTAGCCAGGGCTGCGGCCAGCGCCAGCCCGAGCACGGTCGCCCAGGCAATGCGAGCAGGCACTTCGATGGGCGGCGCCGGGCCATCGAGCAACTCGATGGTGTCCTGCGCGCCCATCGGAGTACGGCCGAAGCTCTGAGCGGGCGACTTCTCGGTTTTCGAGGTCTCGTCTTGCGAGCTGCCTTGCGCGGGTGAGGCCGAGTCGGCCCCGGCGGACGAGAGTTCGGCGGGCGCGAACGGCTCGAGCTCGCGTAGCACCGCAGCGGCGCTCGGCGGTCGGTCCTCGGGGGATTTCTCCAGCAGTCTGAACAGCAGGCGCTCGACGCCGCGGGGCAGGCTACCACGCAGCGCATCCGAGAGCGGCGGGGGCGGTTCGGTGCATTGCCGATTGAGCAACTCACGCGGCGAAGCGGAATCGAACGGAGGACCTCCGCTCAGCATTTCGTACAAAACCAACCCAAGACAGTACAGGTCCGAACGCGCATCGACGCCGCTGGCATCGATCTGCTCCGGGCTCATGTACTGCAGCGTCCCCACGCTCTGTGTGGTCGTCTTGTGCATGGCCTCGAGCACCTTGGCAATGCCGAAATCCATCACCTTCACGCTGCCGTCTTGCTGCACCATGATGTTTTCGGGTTTGAGATCACGGTGCACGATGGGTGGATCTTGTCGGTGAGCTGCCTCGAGCGCGCTGGCGACCTGCACCGCAATCGCGATAGCCTCGCTCCACGGCAGAGTGCCGCGCTCGCTCAGCTGTTGGCGGAGGGTCTTGCCCTCCAGAAACTCGAGAGTCATCACCAGCTGGCCATCGATCTCGCTGCACGCCAAACAGCGCACCACGTTCGGGTGATCGAGCTTGGACAGAATCGACATCTCGTTGAGAAATAGCCGGCGCCCCTGCTCCGACCTGCCGAGCTCCGGCTTGAGTAGCTTCAATGCCACGCGACGCTTGCTGAGCCGCTCCTCGGCCTCGAAGACCTTGCCCATGCCGCCTTCGCCGAGTAGTTGACGAATTAGATACTCCCCGATTCTCTCCATCACGTGACCTCGACCCGTTGTACGTACGAGCCACGCAAATGAGCTCCCGAGTCCGCGCTGGATTCGACAACGCCGGTGGCCACCCATACCAACGGCGTGCCAGCCGCGGATCTTACAGCCAGATTACAGCTACAGAAGAATTCGCCTCCGCGCTTGGGTGCCGCAGGGAAGCCCCGGGTCGGATCGCCCACCGGAATGCGACCAAGCTTGCCCGATTTGCGCTAGAAGCCCCGACTGATGGACGCTTCCGGCAGCCACCAGGCCAATCGTGACTACTACGACGCCTTCGCCAACAATTACGAAGCAGAACGCGGTGACAATAGCGACGGCTATCACGACATGCTCGACGAGCTCGAGAGCGAATTCGTGCGACGGTATGGAGCTGGCAAAGACGTTCTCGAGGTGGCCTGTGGCACGGGTCTCGTCTTGCAGCGCATCCAGGCGTTCGCCAAGTCCGCGCATGGGCTCGACCTGTCCCCGGGCATGCTGCAGAAGGCCCGCGAACGTGGGCTGAGCGTGACGGAGGGGAGTGCCACCGAGTTGCCGTTCGAGGACGACAGCTTCGATGTCTGCTGCTCGTTCAAAGCGCTAGCCCATATTCCGGAGATCAACATCGCGCTCAGCGAAATGACCAGGGTCACCAGGCGCGGCGGCGTGGTGGTCGCCGAGTTCTACAATCCCAACAGTATTCGCGGCCTGCTCAAGCGCTATGGGCCGGCCGGGCACATCGCCCATCAGGCCAAGGAGAGCGACGTCTTCACGCGTTTCGATTCGCCAAGCCAGGTGGAGCGGATGGTTCCGCTGGGCTGCGAGCTCATCGACGCACGCGGTGTAAGAATCGTCACTCCCAGTGCCGGAGTGATGCGCTTCAAGCGCGTCGGTCGTTGGCTGCGCTGGGCCGAGGCCCGGCTGGCGGATTCGAAGCTCAAGCGGTTCGGCGGCTTCTACATCGCTGCGTTTCGCAAAGGCTGAGGAGGCGAGGGTGAGCTCCGGTGTAACCAACCGACCCACCGAGTGGTGGCTCAAGACACTCGAGCGCCGCAGAGAGCGCATGCGGGACGAAACCCTCGACTTGAGCGCCCCCATCGCCTGGCGCGATGAAGCCGAGCGCGAAGCAGCCATCCATTTCTTCAATGCAGCCTTTCGCGCCGAGGAATCAGGCCTGAGACAAGCCCACGAGCTTTCGGGCGAGGTGGCTGGTTGGGACCCGGCCCTGGCTCGCGTGCTCACCCTGTACGGCGACGAAGAGGGCTGGCACAGGGAACTCCTGGAAGCGTTCCTGGGGTCGATTGGCGGCAGCGTGCGTCCCATGGGGCGGGTGACACGA
This sequence comes from uncultured delta proteobacterium, assembly GCA_963809955.1. Taxonomy (GTDB): domain Bacteria; phylum Myxococcota_A; class Polyangia; order Polyangiales; family Polyangiaceae; genus JAICQQ01. Next base: position 310,712 of record CAWELQ010000014.1, on the reverse strand, counting down.
ACCTTCTATCGTGTCTACGCGCGGGCGAAGCGTATGGAGACGATCGTGCTGACCAACCTCATGTTCGAAACCATAGGTGCCACGACCTACCGCCTGGCGCTCGGTCGAGTGAGCACCCCGAGCGCTCGACAAATGCTGACCATCCTCACGCGCGACGAATCCTTCCACGTCCCGTTGAACGTGCATTTCTTGAAGAAGATCATGGAGCGGCGCCCGCCGCGGGCCCAGCTGCGTCTCAAGGCCATCTACCATCTCCTGTTCGGCAGCCTGCTGCTACTGCCCTTTGCCAGCCGCCCCAAGGCGGGCCGCTTCGACCGTCTTTCTTCCCGTGAGTTGTCCCGTGCCTACGCCGAGCAACTCGCGCGACTCTTTGCACACGAGCCGGAACTCGGCTTGACCCCTCCCCTACCCCTCTTGGCACTGCTCGGCATCGGCAAGGAAGAACTCGAAGAGCCCCCCGCTGCGAGCGGCAGTGTCGAAGCTGCAGAGCGCGCGGCCAACCGCGATGAGGTGGCGGTGCATGCGCTCTAGCTTTGACCCCGCAAGCGGCGGGCCCGGCGCTGGGTTCAAAAGCAACCCATGACGCCCACACGTAGCGAATCTCGCCCGGGTGCCACCCACGGCAAGAGCAGTCCCGTCTCGAGCGGACTCTTGACCTTGGGCTTCAAAAGTTCCGCAGGCAGCTTGCGTTTTTGCTGCTTCGTCACGCTGGGAACGAAGTTGATGTGCGCCTCGGCGATTCCGCCCGCCGCGACCGCCACGAACCCGTAAAAGCCGAATATGGAGACGGTGCGTGCGACACCGGCGTTTCTCCCGATGTCCTCTTTCCGGAGGTCTTCTCGATCCAACAGCGTGTACTGGTAGTTGTACACGGCCACTGCTCCGATCGCCGTCCCCAAGAGCGCGGCCTCGCTCAGAAGGAATACCGTCCCAAGCGTGCTGTTGCCATTTTGGTATTGCCCAATACCGAAGGGCAAACTTGCGACGAAACGATCGTTCTTTAGGACCAGCGTCTCGCTGCCGGCCAGCTCCTGGAGCTTGGCCACACGGCGTTGCTCGGCTTCTTCAGCATCTTTCGCCTTCTTCGCCTGGCGTTCGAGCGCTTCGAGGCGCTTCTTTTCCTCGGCCTTGATGGCGTCAGCGAACTCACGGCGCACTTTCAAAAACAGGCTGATAAGCGGTGGCGGGAAGGTGAGACTGTCCGGTGTCCCCATGGTGGGGTTTTCGGTGAGCGCGGCCCGGAGCGGAAGAATGGCTTCCTTCTCGCGCCCCGCCATCACCAGGCAGGTGGCGTGGTAGAGCCGCGCGTCCTCGATGGCCGAGGGCTTGACCAGCCGATCCGGATTGTCCGTGTCGAGGAGCTTGGCCACCTCGCGCGAGCACTCTTCGTACTTGCCTCCGGAGTAGAGACTGACGATGCGGTCGAGCTCTTCCGAATCGCTGAGTCGCTGCCGGTCCTGACCGGCCGTCGGCACGTTGGCCGCGGGCGCAGGCTTATCGGCGGACCCGCCGGACTGCGCCAGGGCCGGATCGCTACGCCCGCACGCGATCGCGACGACCGCCACGCCAACCATGCTTGCACCGGGCTTTCTCATTCTCGCGGCCGAACCAACCTTCAGATACCCACTCAGGGCCACGCGATGCTGAAGGTTCGACCGGGCGATAGGGTCACGTCAATCTCTTTGGGAGCCGCGCCCGAATCCGGCGGAGGAATCACGTGGCACACCAGCGACAGCGAAGCCTCGTCGAGCAAGATTTGCTTGGTCTCCCCAGCGAGCAACAGGCCGGCCACTCCGCAACTCGCTTTCGCTCCCGGTGGCCCCTCTAGCGAAACCTGCGCCGGTTTGAACGGAATCTGACCTTTGATCACCTGGACGCCTTCCCCTGCGACCACGACCACGGTGCGCGGTGCCGGGTGCTCGCAACACTCGGTGTTCGGTGGAATGAACTCGAAAGTGTGAGGCCCCACACTGAGCTCCTGGGGCTCGTACCAGGGCTGCAGCTGTCCGTCGATGCGCACAGTGGCACTCTGCGGGCCTTCGATCACGATGCGAACCTCCCGCTGTTCGTCCTCTTCGGGTGCAGGCGCGTGCGGCGGCCTGCGCACTAGCTGACTCTGCCGAGCCGACTTGGTCTTGCGCTTCGTTGCGCCGGCGGGCGAGGTCGCGGGCTCGGCGGAGGCATCCGTGGCCGCTCGCGCCGGCGGCACCGTTGGGGCAACGGTTGGCTCGGGGCTGGAGGGCACGGGTGGCAGCTTCGGTGGCTTCGTGGGCTCACCCACACGCTGCATCACGACGAGGCCGCCCATTCCCAGGGCGCCGGCAGCAAGCGCCAGAGCCGCACCGTTCCGGAGCGTGCGCCGCAGGCGTTGGCGCCGGGCCAAACCCGCCACCTCGGCCAACAGCTCCGTATTGTCGGGTCGAAATGCCAGCGCGCGGTTGAAGAGCCCGGCGGCACGCTGCATCTCTCCGCTCAATCGGGCGTCCCTCCCCCTGCGAGTCAACTGCTCGACGATGCGACCCCGGTAGGCCTCCTGATACCGCTCGGGATCGTCGAAGAAGGAGGCGAGTTCGTGAAGCGAATCCCCGAATCCCACTGCGTCCAGTTCGGCTTGCATGGCGTCCGCCAGATCCCCGGCGCTCGCGAATCGGTCTTCCGGCTTGTGCGCCAGGGCTTTTTCGACAATGCGGCTCCAGGCGACCCCCACCGAAGGTCGCGCGCGCTCGGGGAGCGTGAACGCACCATCCAGCACCCGTCTCAGCACCTGCGCGGGATTCTTCCCATCGAACGGCAGAGCACCCACCATGCACTCGTAGAGCAGCACGCCCAACCCGAAAACGTCCGAGCGAGCACTGACGTCTCCGCCCTCGATTTGCTCGGGCGCCATATGCGCCGGAGACCCCAGCACTTGCCCAGTCGAGGTGACGCCTTGCGCATCCAAGAGCTTGGCAATGCCGAAATCGGTGATCTTGACTCGTACCGGTGGAGCGTTTCCCGAGTTCTTCCCGGTTTCCGAGGGGTTGTGCTCGATGAGCACATTTTCCGGTTTGACGTCTCGGTGCACCACCCCTTGCTGGTGGGCGTGATTCAAACCACGCCCGATTTCGATCCCGATGGCCGCGACGACTTCTGCTGGCAAGCTTCCGTGCTCGACGAGTACCTGGCGCAGCGTGGTGCCCTGAATGAGCTCGACGACCAGGTAACGCTCGGGGTCGTCCTCGTCGGAAACATCGTAGACCTCGACGATATTCGGATGCTTGACCTTGGCGACTGCCCGGGCCTCGCTGGCGAAGCGCGCCGCGACTTCCTTGTTTTCACGCAGGTGTCGGTGGATCACCTTGACGGCCACGTCGCGCTCCAAGCGCCTGTCGTGGGCGCGGTAGACCGTCGCCATGCCTCCGTGACCGATTTCCTCGTACAACTCGTACTTGTCGAGAACGGGCTTCGCCTCTGCCGCAACGATCAGGTCAAGTCCTCCGGACACTGGTGGCACGCTATGATGGCACAGAATGGATTTCGATGCTGCAGCCCCCATTACCCTACATTTAGGACCGCGCGGCGCGGGTTTTCTGCATACTTGAATTTTCCAGAGCTGAAATCCGACCGGGGAGCAGACCGGCCCCAGGCTGGTGAGCCAAATCGCCGCACCACCAGGGGTTACCCGAACAACCGGTCCCTGCTATGCCCCGATTCCGATGACAACCTTCGGCCGCGACTCTGAGGGATACGCCACTTTTGGCGGCGTAAGGTTGAGCGAATTGCTCTCACAGGCGTCTGTAGGTACCCCCGCCTACTTCTACGACCTGGACGGGATCAGCGCCGCTGCGCTGGCCTTGAAGGGCGCCCTGGAAGAGCGAGACCATTTGATCGCCTACGCGGTCAAGGCGAATAGCGCCGGTTCGATCGTCCGCACGCTTGGCGCATTGGGGATCGGAGCCTGCCTGGTCTCGGGCGGAGAGCTCCTGGTGGCCTCGGGCGCCGGAATTTCGCCCGGGCATATGGTGATGAACGGCGTGGCCAAGTCGGACGCAGAGCTCGATCTGGCGATCTCACGGGGCCTGCTGGGTATCCAGGCGGAGTCGCTCGAGGAATTGGACCGCATCGCGGCCCGCGCTGCGGCGCAAGGACGGCGCGCGCGCGTCGCCCTGCGCATCAATCCGGGAGTAGAAATCGATTCACACTCCCACATCGCAACAGGCCATGATGCCGCCAAATTCGGGATACCACGCCGCGACGCCGGCCTGGCCTTCGAGCGCATCGACCGACATGCCGAAAGCTTGAACTGCGTCGGCATTTCGACCCACGTCGGTTCGATGCTGTCGGCACCCGATGCCTACGTGAAGTCCGCGCGGACGGTCTGCGAACTCGCGCAGAGCCGGCTTTCAGACGGCGGCAGCCTCGAGTACATCAACTTCGGTGGTGGCTTCGGCGTCGACTACGGCTCGGGGCAAACCGCCCCCCTCGCCGAGTTCGCTCGCGCCGCCCTTCGGCTGGCGGAGCAGTGCGGGCTGGAAGGTCTGAAACTGGTGGTCGAGCCTGGCCGCTCGCTGGTCGCTCCCCACGGCGTGCTGGTGAGCCGCGTCGTGCAAAGCAAGCAAGGTCGCGAACGGCGTTGGCTCATGATTGACGCGGGCATGAACGATCTGCTGCGCCCCGCGCTCTACGGCGCCTTGCACCGCATCGAACCGCTGGATCGGGCACCCGCGGGCACCGAGTGGCGTGTGGTAGGGCCGATCTGCGAAAGCAGCGACGACTTCGGCACCCACAGGATCGGCGACGTCCCCGGGGCCGTCGCCATTCGCGACGTTGGAGCCTACGGTTTCTGCATGGCCAGCGAGTACAACGGCAGGCCGATGCCCGCGGAAGTCTTCGTTCAGGGCGGCCGTGTCCAACACGTTTCCGACAGTCCGGGGCGACAGGCCTGGGTCGAACGCCGGCTGAATGCCTGAGCGGGCCGGTGGCGGGACCCCCGGCTAACGGTTGTCCCCGCGCTTGACGGCGGGCATGTTGGCGGACGAGCTACGGCGCTTGCGTGTTCCGGACTGACGCACGGCCCTCAGCGAGTTCGAAGAATCCAGGCGCCGCGCGCCGCTGCCTCGTGACGGTGGGGAGGAGCGGGCGCGGTACGGTTCACCGTCCACCAAGAGCTCCACCCCGAGAGAGCGACAGCGGCGCGCCAGGCGATCGACGTCCACTCCCGGCGCCACTAGAAGGCCCGCTGGCGGGGACGGGTCGATGAACAGATCGGCGCTTTGCCGGCGTGTACGCAGAAGCTCGCGAACTTCCACGTCTTCCACCCACAAAAACCCTTGTGTCTCGACGAGCTCCGCACGACCGATGACGGCGCTTGCCTGGACCAACTGACGAGCGATCGGATCGGGTAGCGCAGCCAGCGCTTCGAGGCGCGACTTGATCAACTCGGCGTCGATCCCCGCGCTGAGCGCCAGTGAGAGGGTCTGCGGGGTCAAGGATACATCCAGGTGACCGGAGACGCTGCCGACCTCGATGAAGGGAGCGAGCGCCACCACCTGCCCCACGCGCGCCGCGGACCCGACGCGCAGCGCATGCGTATCGAGAAAACGGCTCAGCTCCTGCTGCGAACTGGTGGGTTCACCCTGCACGAAGCTGCGTCCGCGAGGCGTGATCCTGAGTAGTGGCCCCTCCACGTCCGTGTCCTCGTCCGGATCTCCCAGGTCGACGACGCCGAGCACGTGCAGGCTCTCCAGCGCCACCCGACGAGCAATTTCGAGCGGGCTCAGCGGCTCGACGCCCACGCGGCTCGCCCAACGTTCGATCAACCGCGTAAGGCCGGGAGTGCGCGTGTCGGTTCTGATGTACGCGACGATGGCTTCCCAGGGTGCCCATTGCCCGTCCCCGAGCTCCTGCAGCGCCTCGAGCACCATGTCGCGCAAGACCCCGACCGCACTGGCTTCGCGAGCTTCGCCAGTGACTCTCAACAGTTCCCCATCTTCGCGCGCCTCGTCCCAGGCACCGCCGCGACGCCAGGCGCGAAACAGCGCCTGTGACAACTCGTGAACGCGCAGGGCGCCAGGCGGGCACGCGGTACTCATGACCGAGCCGTCCCACAGACCGAGCGAACGGCTCAGTGAAGCCAGCAGCGCAACAGCCTCGGGCTCACGACCGAAGCGCGACGAGAACTTGGCAATCAGCGATCGGGGCGTGCCTACTCCCGGGCGCACTTCGAGACTCGGGTCCCGCACGGCCAGCGCCATGCCCAGGACCAGCGGGACTGGATCCTGAGCAAAGCGCGCTCGGCGTGGCGCGTGATCTTCATCCAGCACGTACGCTCGGATCTGCTCTCGCTGAGCTTGCCGCTCCTGATGGCGTTCGGCTCCAATCAGTCTCGCTATTTCACTTGGGACGACGTGCCGGTTGGGGTGCACGGGGATCAGAAAACCCCGCCGCTCCAAGGCAAACCCCACGCCCCGCCGTGAAGGCGTGGCGCCAGTGGCTCCTCTGAGCCGCATGGGCTCACGTTCGAGGTCGAGCAACTCTTCGGTGTCGACTTCACCGCCCACCTCTTCCACAGCATGCAGCAGCTTGCGCTCCAGCGGCGCGAGATCCTCGATCTCTTTGGCCAAGAGCTCGGGGCTCGTCAACACTTGCCAGGCGGGTTCCAGCGAAAGCGCCACGGGGGGCGTTGCCGGCCTCCCCAGATAGTGCGCGGCGACGCTGGCCGCAACATCGGGATGCGATTGTGAAATGAGCGCGCGAACTCCACGGGGGTCCTCGCCGTCCCACGAGCGCAGCTGCACCATGAAGGCAATCGGCAACAGGAGCTCGACCCCATCATCGAGACCGCGCGCGAACACCATGCCGCGCGCGACGAGCGGTTCCACGGCGGGTGGCAGCGCGTCGACGCGCAAGACTCCCTGGTGTTCCGCTATCCGATACAGCAGTTCGAGCGTGGGGCGCGGCAGCTGCGACGGATCTCTGACCTCGGGTAGCATCAATAGTGCCCGTGCCACCTGGGAAGGCACGTCGATCCGCTTCTGAACGTCGATGCGAATCCGCAACCGCTGTATCAGCGAATCCAGCTCGCGCTTGGGAAGCGCGCGAAGGACCTCGATCAACTGGAGCGCCCCGGATTGAGAGGAGTCTGAGCTCGGTTTGCTTTTCTTCGGCATCGGGTCCTAGTGTGAAATATATGGATGGGCTCTAATTTACATCTTCAACAAGAACCCGAATACGCTCGCTTGTCCAGGGGGCCGGGGGGAGGGACCCCGGGTCAGCGCACCTAAATGTTCGATACTTATCAATTAATAAGAAAGTTCCAAGGTCGGGAAAGAACCCACCTGTAGCCACCCCGAGTGCGGTGACGGCTGATCATTCTCGCTGCCAGCGGGCATGCCACCCGGAACTCCTGGGAAAATCGAGTCGGCCATGTCATGTCCCGAAACCCCCAACTCACGTAGGTAGCCTTGATTCTAAGGGATCCCGTTCACGGTCTGGTCAGCTTCGAGTCCGACGAGGAGGCCATCGTGCCCGCCCTGTTGCAGGCGCGCGAGGTACAGCGGCTGCGCCATATTCGCCAGCTCGGACTGACCAGCCTCGCGTACCCGGGTGCCGACCATACCCGCTTTTCCCATGCGCTGGGAGCGGCCCACGTGATGACTCGACTGCTGGCGAGGCTCCGTAGTCTTCACGAGCAACTCCCCTACTGGCAGCGCGTCACCACCGAACGGGCCCGCGAAGCGCTCAGCGCGGCGTTGCTCCACGATCTGGGGCATGGCCCTTTCTCCCACCTGTTCGAGGAGGCGCTGCCGGCCGGACCACACCATGAGGACTGGACCGAGCGTATCATCTTGGACCCGGGTACGGACGTGCACCACATCCTTTCCGGCTACGACCCCGCCCTCCCCGATCGCGTGGTGGAGCTGATCCGCGGACGTTCACCACTCACTTACCTTGCTCGGGCGGTGAGCGGGACGTTCGACGTCGACCGCTGCGACTACTTGCTTCGCGATGCGTACTCGACGGGCGTGGGCTACGGGTCCTTCGACTTGGATTGGCTCATCCGGAGCTTCCGGTTCGCGGTCGAGACCACACCGGACCAGGCGCCTCCTCTCGCAATCGACGGCGCCAAGGGTCTACCGGCCATCGAGTCGTTCATCTTGGCCCGGCTGTTCATGTTCCAGCAGGTCTATTTTCACAAGACCAGCCGCGCAAGCGAATGGATGCTTGCCCGGGTCTTCGCGCGGGTCCACCAGTTATTGGTCGACGGAACGCGCGTCGAGCCCGTACCAGAGGCCGTCTCGAGCATTGCGCTCTCGGGCGACGCGGCCTTGGGACAATACCTGGATCTCGACGATACTCGCTTGTTTACCTGCCTGAGCGCATGGCGCAGCTCGACCGATCCCATCCTGAGCGACCTCTCCGGCAGGCTCATCGAACGCCGGCTCTTCAAGACGTATGAGCTGTACGGCGAGCAAGCGGGTCCCACGGCAAGACTCGAGGCCCACGAGTGCGCCAGGGAGATAGCCGAACGTGAGGGGTACGATCCAGACATGTACGTGGGCCTGGACGTTCCGGCGGATGTACCTTTCGAGGACAGCCATGAACCGCTCACGGTGGTCTTCCCCGACAACCAGCAACGCCGACCGGCGGACGTGTCGTTCTTGCTGGGGCGCCTGCGCGGCCAGAAGTTGATGCGCGTCCGACTGATCTTCGTCCCCGAGCTGCGCGAGAAGCTGACCGCCGCGCTGATGAAATGACGAGTCAGCGAGCGTTCGCGTACGCCTCCTATGGGTTTGCAGTGCTGTTTGCCCCGTGGGCCAGCGTACGGCTCGCCCACGCGGACGACGCGCTGCCCGATGCAGGGCGCTGGAGTCCTGGACACGACACGACCTCGAAGCTCCAGGGAGAAGTGAGCGCAGACCGCAGGTCCCCCGGAGCGGACGGAGTCTACGGGCGCTTGGACGGAGACCTCACCTTGGGCTTCGGGGCTGGTGCGGAGTTGACGGACGGCTCGGCGCGGGGACTTTTCGACGTAACGGCTCACTACTATTGGACCGCAGGAATCTACGCTGCGTATCGCGAGCGCCTCGGCGATGCCGGACCCGATCGCATTGCCTCGGTAGGAGTGGACCTGCGACCCAGCTTCATCCCTCGCTGGTCGCTGGGCTGGCAATCCGGACCCGCGACCCTGGATCTGCTGCTGGACTCCGTCTCGTTGTCTGCCGGGGCCTTCTTCAGCAAGGGCCCGAGTCTCGATCATGACGCCCAACGTGGCTTCGAGACGTCGCTCGGAGCGGGTGTACCCCTCTCGGCGCGCGCACCCGGACTCTGGCTCTCGGCACGCTACACGCTCGATTGGTACGAGGCCCGACACGCAGATCCGAGCGTGTGGCTCTTCATCAGCTGGCAGGTGCTGGTCAACACACCCTTGGTCGCCAACACTGCCCAGGTGCATTGATGGGTTCGGTGAGGAATGACCGGCTTTGGGATTGGCATTCCTCGCAGCCTGCTATAGACCGCCGCCGGTGACGGAAGGCCCAAGAAGCTCAGTCTCGAACCCGGGGCCGAATCGCGCACCGGTCGAAGCGCTGCTGGTCGGGACGGGCTTGCGCTTGTTCCTCATGGGTGGGTCGGTCTGTCTGGCTCTTGGAACCTGGTTCTTCGCGAACGTCGAAGAGCTCGCGCTGCATAACATGATGCTCACCGCAGAGCGCCGGATCCTGATTGGCGCCGCTCTGCTCGCGGGGCTGTGCACCTGCATCCTCGGAGCTGCGTACGCGGTCTTCAACAAGGACCGGGCAGCTCTTCGCAAGCTCGGAGCACTGAGCCGCCTCGCGTCACCGCTGCTCTTGAGCTTTGCCCTGCCCAATCTATTCAACTGGAGAATCTACCAGGGAAAGAGCTTCCTGTTCGCGGTGCTCGCGACACTGTTCGGTCTGGCGCTCGAGCGAACGTTCCGTGCTTCCCATGCCGCGGCTCGCGAGCTCGGACTCAGCGCCGGCTCCTTGACGAGCGCTGGTGGTCGATTGTGGAGGCGGCTCGCCCGTCGATTGCCTGCGGTGTTCCTGGCAGCCATGGTGATTGGCTTCGCAGCAACCATGACCGTCTACACGGTCCGCCAACACTACCAGTTCAACACATATAGCTGGGACCTCGGCATCTTCAACAACCTGATGTACAATCTGCTCAGGGGCCACTGGTTCAAGGCATCGCCGGTACTGGGCCCCGAGGGATCGCACATCCAGTTCCACGCGACCTTCGGTGCCTACCTGCTCGCGCCGATCTACGCGCTCTGGCAAACGCCCGAGATGCTGCTCGCGATGCAGGCTGCCCTGGTAGCGGCCGCTGCGATCCCCCTGTATTTTTTGGCGCGCCGGCGTCTGAACAGCGCATGGCTCGGGGTCTTGTTCGCCTATGTCTACCTGGTGCATGCACCATTGCACGGCCCGCTATTCTACGACTTCCACTTCCTGACGATCTCACCGGTTTTCGTATTGACGGTCATCTACTGCTTCGAATCGAGGCAGCGTGGCTGGTTGATAGTGGCGTGGCTGTTGGCCATCTCGATTCGCGAGGAGGTGAGCGCCACGCTCGGGGTGTGCGCTCTGTACTACCTGCTCTGCGGGATTCGCCCCCGCTGGGCGTTCTGGGGAGGCGCCCTTTCGGCACTCTACTTCCTGACCGTGAAGTTCATCGTAATGCCCGCACATGGCGCGGCCGGGCAAAGCTTCTCGTGGATCTTTCAGGGGCTGATCGCACCAGGCGACGCAGGCTTCGGCGGCGTACTACGCACGCTGGCCACCAATCCGGTGTTCACGTTTTCGTCCGTGTTCACCGCCGAGAAGTTCGAGTACTTGCTCAGAACGCTCGGCCCACTGTTGCTCCTACCGGTGCGCCGCCGACTCGTGTGGCTGCTCTGCCTGCCGGCGTTCGTCTTCACACTGCTGTCGACCGGCTACGATCCGATGGTCAAAACGCAGTTTCAGTACACGGCGAATTGGACTCCCTACGCGCTCTTCGCATGCATCCTGGTGCTGGATGGCTGGCGCCACACCCAGCGGAGCCGCTTCGTGGCGGCGCTGCCTGCTTTGTGCGTGACGGCGACACTATTCAGCTACAACTTCGGAGCCATTTTTCAGCACAACACCTTCATGGGCGGGTTTCACAAGGTCAGCTTCACCCTAACGCCAGCGCAAGAAGCCAACTACAACGACTTGAAGAATCTGATCAGAGAGATCCCCGATTCGGCCAAGGTCTCCGCCTGCGAGCTGATCGTCCCTCACGTGAGCAGCCGAGAAGATGCCTACACGCTGAACCGAGCCGGAGCCGGGGATGCCGACTATCTGATTTGTGGCACAGACTGGCTCAAGCAGGAGCCGGTAAAGTCCTTCATGAAGGTTGCACTCGCCACGGGTCGCTACTCGTTCGTGAGGCGATCGGGTATGTTTGCCATGTGGAAGAAGAGCCCCGCACACCAGCACGACGCCGAGGGCTTCAAGCTCCTGGGTATGAAGCCGGCAGCAGGATCGACCCCCGTACCACCGCGCTCGGGGGTCTCCCCACCTCCGAGCAAGGTCCAGACTCCGGCAGTGACTCCGAGCGCGCCCGCAGCAAAAACCCGTAGCGGCGGTGGCTCCCCTCACGGATCGCGTGATAGGTGAATCCGGGAGCGCCCATGGCTAGTACCTTTGGAGGCCAACCCTAAAGCACGTGCGACAATGCAGGACCTCCCAGAATATCCAAACGATGAGAAGATGAACGACCCCAACTATTTGACAGACGAAGTCGCTTCCCCACCGTCCTCGGTGGAGGGGGCCAAAGGCAGCGACTTCCGGGAGCGGGAACAAGCACGTCGGCGTCGACGTCAGCAGAGGCTGGATCAGGTCGCTGCTGCACGCGCCGAGATCGACCAGCGGCACGCCTACTACCACCGGGAGCTCGCGCGGTTGGTCGAGAGCCTGCTGATTCCGGGTCAGCGAGTCCTGGAGGTGGGCTGTGGTCTCGGGGATCTACTGGCTCGCGTGGCGCCCCAAAACTCCGTGGGAGTGGATGCATCGCCTTCGTCGATCGAGATTGGCAAGAGTCGCCACCCGGAGCTCGATCTCAGGGTCGCCGACGTCGAAACGGACCCACTTCCCGAAGGTCCCTTCGACGCCATCATCCTGAGCGACGCGATTGGGCTTCTCGATGACATCCAGGCGGCCTTCGAACGTCTACGTTCTCTCCTGGCGCCACGAGGTCGCTTGATTGTCACGTATTACAATTTCATGTGGGAGCCAGCCCTCAGAGCGGCCGAGCATCTCGGCTTGAAGACGCGCTGGCCCGAGCAGAACTGGCTATCCATGTCGGACATCGAGAGCTTGCTTCACCTGAGCGGCTACGAAGTCTTCCGGCGCGGAACCGACGTGCTCTTGCCCGCGCAGCTGCCAGCGCTCTCGAGCGTTGCCAACCGAATCGTGGCCAAGCTACCCGGCATGCGCGAGCTGGCATTGGTGGACTACTTCGTGGCGCGCCCCATCCCGCATTTCGAGCCGGACCAGCTGCCGAGCGTGAGTGTCATCTGTCCGTGTCGCAACGAGAAGGGCAATATCCGCGAGGCCGTGCTGCGCACCCCCCTGATGGGTCCGCGCACGGAGTTGATCTTCGTCGATGGCAATTCCAGCGATGGCACGGTCGAAGAGATCGAACGGGTCATCGCCGAATATCAGGGGCCGCTGGAACTGAAGCTCGTCCCGCAGGGCGACGGTAAGGGAAAAGGGGACGCGGTGCGGAAGGGGTTCGCTGCGGCCCGGCACGACGTCCTGATGATCTTGGATTCGGATCTGACTGTCCCACCCGAAGACCTGCCCAAGTTCTACCTGGCGCTGGTTCGCAACAAGGGTGAGTTCATCAACGGAGTCAGGTTGGTCTATCCCATGGAAGGCCAGGCGATGCGGTTTCTCAATCAGCTGGGTAACAAGTTCTTCAGCGTGGTGCTCTCCTGGGTGCTCGAACAGCCCATCAAAGACTCGCTTTGCGGCACGAAGGTCCTGTACAAGCGAGACTACGACGTGATCGCCGCCAATCGCGCGTTCTTCGGCGAGTTCGATCCGTTCGGCGATTTCGACCTATTGTTCGGCGCCGCACGGCTCAACATGCGCATCATCGACCTGCCCGTGCGCTACCGTGCGCGCACCTACGGAGAGACCAAGATTAGTCGCTTCAGCCACGGCTGGTTGTTGCTCAAGATGACAGCTTTCGGATTCCGCAAACTCAGGATGCGATTGTGAAGAGCATGAAGGACCCGCTGGCTCGAGCCTTCGGCGAGGCGTCGCCGGACCACTTTCAGTGGCAAACCCAGCACCCGGAGGTGTCGTTTCAGGAGCGCGAGCTGGTTCGCAAAGCCTTTTTGCCAGTGCAGGGCCGCCTGCTCGACCTGGGGTGTGGGGAAGGCGCCACTCTCTACCACCTGGGAGCACCCGAAGGCGCCTGCGGCGTCGACCTGTTCGAGGCCAAGGTGGAGTTTGCCCAGAAGGCCCTGCCGCGTTGCCGCTTCGTGCAGGCCTCGGTGTATGAGCTGCCGTTCGGGCCGGCGAGCTTCGATCATGTGCTGGTCCGCGATCTGATCCACCATCTGGACGAACCCGAACGTTTCGTGGACGAGTGTGCGCGCGTGCTCGCGCCGGGTGGACGACTCGACGTGCTGGAGCCATGTCGCAACAACCCGCTGATTCTGCTTCACGCTTTGACCCAGCGAGTCGAGCGCGGGGAGCTACGCTCTACACGAGAATTCCTCGAGGAAACCGTGTCGCGGCGCTTCGTCATCGAAAAGGTTGCGCGCTACCAGCCGCTGCCCTTGCACCGCATCGTCTTCCATCCACGCCTGGGAAGCCCGGCGTTGGCACGCCTCAAGCCCGTACAGGGCGCGATTGCAAGGCTAGAACGAGCCGCAGAGCGCTGGCTGCCCGAAGCGGCCTGGGCCTACCTGCATGTTCGGGCCAGGCTGCGCGCAGGCTGACTCACGCCAGGGCATGCGTCGAGTTTGGAGCGAACCCCGGAGCTTCAGGTCTGCTCTTTGAAGAAGCCGCTCGGTGGCACGCTGCCGAGCCCGTGGATACGTCGATTGGCCAGCTCCAGGTCGGCCTTGACCATCATTTCGATGAGTTCGAAGAAGCTCACCTTCGGGGTCCAGCCTAGCTTCGCCTTGGCTTTGCTGGCGTCACCGAGCAGCAGGTCCACCTCCGTGGGACGGAAGTAGCGTTGGTCGATTTCCACGTAAGACTTCCAATCCAGATCGAGCGCCGAGAACGCGCATTCCAACAATTCTCGCACCGAGTGGGTCTCGCCCGTCGCCAACACGTAGTCGTCGGGGTCTTCTTGCTGCAGCATCTGCCACATGCCAACCACGTAATCGCCGGCAAACCCCCAGTCTCGCTTCGCCTCCAGATTGCCCATGAACAGCTTGTCCTGCAGGCCGAGTTTGATATGGGCGGCAGCCCGCGTAACCTTGCGAGTGACGAAGGTGGCTCCGCGCCGCGGTGACTCGTGATTGAACAGGATGCCATTGGACGCGTGGATGCCATAGGCCTCGCGGTAGTTCACCGTGATGTAGTAGGCGTAAGCCTTGGCGCACGCGTAGGGGCTACGCGGGTGGAATGGTGTCGACTCGTTTTGAGGCGCTGGGGCGGAACCGAAGAGCTCCGAGGACGATGCTTGATAGTAGCGGCAATCGAGCCCCGTCTCCCGAATCGCTTCGAGCAGGCGAACTGCGCCCAACCCGCTTACTTCGCTCGTATACTCGGGGATATCGAAGCTCACGCGCACGTGACTTTGTGCCCCCAAGTTGTAGATTTCGTCAGGCTGCACCTGCCGTATGATCTGGTTCAGCGAACTGGCATCGTTGAGGTCCCCATAGATCAAGCGCAAACGGACGCCGGGCTCATGGGGATCCTTGTAGAGGTGATCGATGCGGTCGGTATTGAAGCTGGATGAGCGTCGCACCAGACCGAAAACGTCATAGCCTTTCTCCAGCAAGAACTCCGCCAGATACGAGCCATCTTGACCCGTGATTCCCGTGATGAGCGCCTTCTTCATTGCCCGGATTCATATCGCGCGCTCGGGGCATCCACAAGCACTGGGAAGGACCCGGCGTCGTCTCACCGACCCTCGGTCCGCAGGAACAGCGAAAACTGTCCCGGATACCGCACGAATCGAGAAAAGTGCCGCAGCTTGACCTGCAACTTTCGAGGCATCTCGGTACCGGCGCCAAGGAACAACGCCTCGGCACGCGGCAGCAGATCCAGCTCGGCTTCGACCGTCGGCGCGGGCACGTCGGGGGCCGGGTACCGGCGCAATGCTTCGGGAAGGTACTCGATGACGTTCAAGCGCTCGACGGAATACAGGCCGTCGGCGTATCCGGGCATCCCGAGCGTCAAAGCCCGGTAGCGCTCATGCTGCGGCGGCGACGTCGACCCGATCGGCAAGATGGCGTAGGGTGGGAACGACAAGCGCCCACGGAGCGACGACACCAGCTTGCCGAAAACCAATTCCTCCTGCAACGACGACGCCGGGCGCTCACCTGGAATCCACATGACGTGCGTCACGCCCAGCGATCGGTAGTAGGCAAAGAGCTCCGCCGCGGTCTTGACGTGGTCGTACTTGATCAAGCCTTGGTAACCCGTCCAGTCGACATAGGTCTGCCGATTGATACCGAGGTTCAAATGGTGCGAGTGCAGCAGAACCCGAGCGTTCGCGGGTAGGGCGCGGCCGATAGCGCGGTACACCGCGCGGTAACCGGAGTAGCGCGCCCCTGCCCGACCGTCGAACCCACTCTTCAACAGCATCAGCGCGCTATTGACGCGATCATAGCCGCCCGCCACCATCACCAATGCCCCCCAGGCCAGCTGCAGCCCGACCAAGGGCACCAATGCGGCACGCGCGAGCGTTCCGAGCCGCCAGGTCTCTACGATGAGCCCCGCGGTCGTGACGACGATGAACGGTAGGAACGTCTGGAGGTTTCGGTCCACATTGAACGTGTAGCCCCAGATCAACAGGGCCCCGGACGCCAGGAGCGCCACCAGCAGCAGTCGACGGGAACGCAGCAACGGCAACATGAACAAAAGGCAGGTGAACAGAGAACCGAACACCGGCAAGTTGTAAGCGAACGCATAGTGCGGCTCGAACGAGAAACTGAAGAAGAGCTCCAAGCTATGCAACAACTTGTCCCAAACGCTGCCGCGCGGAATCCAACGCTCGTCCTGAAAAACGTGTTCGAAATAGAAAGAGGCATCCGGCGTGGCGGGAAAGCTGCGGGGGAACACGTCCATCAAGAATGGATAGAGCGGATTGTGATAGAAGATTGCGTTCTTGATCAGATGCGGCGCGAACACCAGAAGAGCACACAGAGTCATCACCAAGGGGGCTGCCAGACGCCAGCGCCCCACCCTCGCGTAGGGATTCCCGCGGCTCGAACGATATCGCCAAGCGTTCCGGAGCAGAACGAGCCAACGCCACCCGAGCGCGAGCGCGCACGGCAACACCACGTAGATGGCCTGGTACTTGGTCAACAGTGCTCCCCCTGTGAGCAGCGCGAATGCGATCGCAGCCGGAGGCGCCATGGCGACCCAAACATGGCGCAGAGTCACCAGCAGGGCAGCCGCAAAAAACGCGAGCACGTGGTCGGCAGCTCCGCCGAGATTACTGTCGTAGACGAACAGGATCGGGAACAAGAAGATGGCGACCCAAGCGCCGCGCAGGCGAGGATCGAACACCACCCAGCGCACCGCTGCAGCAATGCCCGCAAGCGTCCATACAAACAAGCTGAACTCGAGGTGTAGAATCAACATCCAGCGCAGCGGCAGCTGGAGACGGGGCACGAGATAGCACCAAGTGTACAGCAGGCTGGCCAGCTGCGGAACGGCGCGGTTGTAGTCCGCATAAAACGGAACGATGCGCCCCTCGCGCGCATAGTCCTGGGCCAGGGCGACGTGATACCAGGCGGCATCGTAGTTGAGCGCGTCCGGGGTCATGGCTCCCAAGTAGAGGAGCAGACAACAGACGACGCCGTAGAGTGTGATGAGCCGGCCGAGCCCTCCCCTCCCAACCGGGGCCAGCCAGTCTTTGAAGAGCGAGTGCAGCAATTTCGAGGTTGGCCCGAGCCCGCTCGACAACATGAGCACCGGCAGCACGACGGCATACGCACCATTGAACCAGCCAAGCGCCCCGGCCAGGTACGTGCACAGGACAAAGACCACGACCCCCAGCGCCATCGACACGACGCCCGCCTCGAGTGGTAACAGGCCTCTGAGGTGCAGCACGTCGCGCGACAGACGCGCGCCAGCGCTCATGCAGGCGAGTGAGAACAGCGCCACCCACCCCCAAAGCTTCAAGAGGTCCCAGACGAGCCAGTTCGCCACTGGGTAGTGCGCATCCAGCTGGCCGCCGAACAGGACGACCCCGGCCAGCAACACGGGCACGGCCAGCAGTACCCGCGCCCCTCCGCTGGGTAATCGGACCTTCAGCGGGAGCCGCGAGCTCATGAGGCCGGGAGGCTAGCCCGACCCAGCTCGCATCCGCCAGGATCGGTTGGTTGTCGAGATGAACGGTGCGGGCGAGTTCGAGCGGCCACGGGACCGAACAGCAGGCCGAGGCGCATCAGTCGCGCGCCACGGGTCGCAGCACGCTTTCCAGCTCGGCTCGGGCGACCTCGGCACGGATGGCCTGCCGCTCTTCGACCAGATGCTGCGTGACGGCGCGCGCCAGAACGGGGTGCTTCAGGTGGTGCACGCTATGCGTCAAGGTCGGTTCGAAACCACGCGCCAGCTTGTGCTCGCCTCCGGCGCCGGGCTCGAACAGTTCGAGCCCGCGCCGGATACAATCATTGATACCCTCATAGAAGCATACATTGAAATGCAGGAATCGGTATTCCTCGGTGGCTCCCCAATAGCGGCCATACAGAGCGTTCTTGCCGAGCAGGTTGAACGCTCCGGCGACCGGCCGCCGTGAGCTGGACTCGCGCGCGACCACGATGTGCAGCTGTTCGGGCATGCGCTGGGCAATCTCTTCGAAGAACGCGCGGTTCAGATACCGGCGCCCCCAGAAAAACCTGTCCACCGTGTTCTTGTAGAACACGTACATGTGATCGATGAGCTCGCTGTCGATGTCGCTTCCAGTCAAGATTTCGATGCCGAGCCCTTGCTTCCCGAGTTCCTTGCGTTCACGCCTGAGCTGGTTGCGTTTCTTCGACGGGAACCGCTCCACGAAGTCCTCGAAGCATGCGTAACCCGCGTTGCGCCAGTGAAACTGCACACCGTGGCGCAAGCAGAAACCTTCGTGAGCCATGGCTTCGGCGTCGTCACCAGGCAAGAACAAGACGTGACCGCTCGAAAGCTCCGACCCCTCGATCAGTTGACGCAGACCCGTCGAAAATGCCCGACGCAGCGTTGGCCCATCGAGACCGCGCGCGCGGACACTCTCGTGATCGACGAGCAAACGTGGGCCGGTGGCGGGTGTAAACGGGACCGCGACAACCAATTTCGGGTAATACTCGATGCCCAAGTTCTCTTCGGCAAAGCGCGCCCAGGCGTGGTCGAAGACGAACTCACCCATGCTGTGCCCCTTGACATAGGCCGGCGCCGCTCCGAGCAAAACCCCGCCGCTCCACAAGCTGATGAACAGTGGAAGCCAGCCTCGCTCAGGGGTGGCGCAGCCGCTGCTTTCGAGCGCCTCCAGCCAGGCATATGCGAGGAACGGTGGCGTTTCCGGGCCAGTGAGCCGCTGCCATTGCTCCGCCCCCAGATCTCGAATCGACGCGTGAGTTCTGAGCTCGATGGCTGGGGCTTCGGCCGCGCTCATGGCGCTCCCAGCGTAGCGCGAAGTTCCTCGTTCCGACAGGCTTGCCACCCGCCTATCTGGCCGCTACATCCTTCGTGCCGAGCGTGTCTCGTTCCCATGCGCCGAGCCGGACGTGCTCGAGCAAGTTCGTGCGCCATCACCCCATGATCCCAGGCCAACCGCTGCTGCTCTTCGACCTCGACGGCACGCTGCTTCTGACCGTCGGAGCGGGCGCTCGCGCCATGGATCGAGCCGGCAAGCGCGTCTGGGGTGAGGCATTCAGCATTGCTTCGGTCAATTTCGCCGGAAGTTTGGATCCGGTCGTGGTGCAAGAAGCGACCCGCGCCGCTCGAATCGTCCTCGACACAGCAGCTCACACCCGGTTCCGCTCCTTGTATGCAAGCGAGTTGCGCGAGGAGCTGCTCCGCCCCGAATCGCAGGCGTTTGCCCTCCCAGGGGTGCTCTCGCTGCTCGAGGGGCTGCGCTCGTCGGGCAACGCCAGCCTGGGGTTACTCACAGGAAACTACGAAGAAACCGGCAGTCTCAAGCTCGAGGCCGTCGGTATCGATCCGACCTGGTTTTCGCCGCGCGTGTGGGGCGACGCCGCTCCAACTCGACCGGACCTGGTCCGCCATGCCATGCAGCTGACAGGTCACCCCCCCGACGCGGTGATTGTGGTGGGCGACACCCCCAAGGACGTTCACTGCGCCAAGGTCAACGGCTGCCGCGTTCTGGCAGTCGCGACAGGCTCCTGCACGAAACGAGAACTGCTCGAGGCCGGTGCCGATCACGCGGTCGACAGTCTGGACGATCCGTCGCCACTCTTGGCCATGCTGGCAGGAACGAGCCCGTAGCCAGGTTGCGCCAAGACGACGGACCAAGTTCTAATCCACGCTGACGGGCGGCACCAAATCGCGACCACGCTCCAAAATGCCCGTTTCGCCCTCACTGCGCGCAACGATGACGGCACCGCAAGAATCGCTGAACACATTGACGGCGGTCCTGCACATGTCCAGGATCCGATCGACGGCGAGGATCAAACCGACGCCCTCCAGCGGCAGACCCATGGTGGTCAAGATCAGCGTGATGGCCACCAGACTGGCCGCAGGGATTCCAGCCACGCCGATGGATGTCAACAGCGCAATGGCCACGATCGAAAACTGCTCGGCGAAGCCCAGACTCACCCCGTACGCTTGAGCGATGAACAGGGCGGCGACGCATTCGTAGAGCGCCGTGCCATCCATGTTGATGGTGGCACCCAGCGGGAGCGTGAAGCTCGTAATCTTGCGCGAGACCCCGGCAACCCTCACACGCTCCATGGTGACCGGCAGCGTTGCCGACGAGGAGGCCGTCGAAAACGCCATGAAAATGGCTGGTAGCATCACTCGATAATGCCGGAGCGGCGACACCCGCCCGACGAACTTCAACAAGAGGGGTAACGCAACGAAGACGTGAATCGCCAACGCCAAGAGCACGCAGAACACGAAGGCCGCGAGGGGTGCCATGGCCGCAAACCCGGTATCTATCACGACCTTCGCGGCGAGCGCAAAGACTCCGAGCGGAGCAAACAGCATGACCCAGTCCGTCATACGCAGCATCACTTCATACAGGCCTTGCCAGAAGTCGCCGAGCACCTGCTTCTGGCGTTCCGAGACGCGCGTCATGAAGTATCCGAACAGCAGCGAAAAGAAGATCACCCCCAACATGTCATTTCGAGCAGCCGAATCGAGCACGTTCTCTGGAACCATGCGCAGGAACACCTCGACCACGTCCTTGCTGCTGTGACCCGCAACCTTTTCGGTCACCGCCGAAGTGTCGACGCTCAACCCGATCTGGTCCTTGGCGGGCTGTCCGGCAACAATGCCGGGCTCTATGGTGTCGACCATGGCGAGACCGATCAGAATGGCGATGATGGACGTGAGCAGGTAGTAACCCCCTGTCTTCAGACCCAGCCGCCCGAACCCCTTGGTCTGACCCACCGAAGCAATACCAGCGATGATGGAGGCCGCGATCAAAGGCATGACCAGCATCTTCAACGCTCGTAGGAACATCGAACCCAAAAAGTCGCAGACGGCGTAGAGGTTGAGCCCCAAGAGTCCGCTGTCTCGATCGGCGGCACTCCCAACCAGAGCAGCCAGAGCGAGTGCCAACAGAATCTGCGTGTGGAGCTTGAGTCTCGGCATGGCTGTCGCAGCGTAGCCCTGCTGAGCGCCCGCGGGGACCCGAACGGGGGCTTTTTCATTGGCCGCGCCTCGTGGCAGTGTGCTCCGAAACCCGGCCCGGCTCGACTTCCAGCCCGACCGACCCTACTCGGAAAAGAAGCTTGAGCTCCCTTGGCCCTCTTGTACTGTAGGCGGCTCGCCCATGACTGTGAACCTCGGCTTGCTGGTGCTCGGCGGACTCCTGCTCTACTACGGAGCCGAGTGGTTCGTGCGCGGCGCCGCGGGTTTGGCCATCAAGTTGGGCGTCACGCCTCTCGTCATCGGGCTGACCGTCGTCTCCTACGCCACCTCCGCCCCGGAACTCGCGGTGAGCATGCTGGCCGCTGCCCAGGGTAAGGGCCAGATCGCCCTGGGCAACGTGGTCGGATCCAACATCGCCAATATCGGGCTCATCCTCGGCATCACTGCGGTGATCGCGCCACCGAAGACCGACGGCACCTTGATCACCAAGGAGCTGGTCGTCTTGCTGCTCGCGACTCTCGCATTGCCACTGCTGCTGTGGGATGGCGTAATCACACGTTGGGAGGGCGGGATTTTCCGTGCTGGGAGCCCTGACCTTCACTTACCTGGTGCTGCGCTGGTCGAGGTCGCGCCCCGCCGAAATCGAAGAGGTCCCCCGGCCCAACACCGAACGCCGTCTGGCGCTGACAGGCCTGATCGTCGTGGGCCTGGGCCTGTTACTCGGTGGGGGCGAGCTTTTCGTCAACGGCGCGACAGGTCTCGCTCAGGCCTTCGGGATGAGCGACCGCATGATTGGCCTGACGGTCGTGGCGTTCGGAACGTCCGTTCCCGAGCTAGCCGCTTCTCTGATCGCGGCGCTGCGTGGGCATTCCGAGATCGCAATCGGCAACGTGATTGGCTCGAATATTTTCAATTTGCTGCTCATCCTGGGGGCCACCAGCCTCATCTTCCCGATCGATGGTTCCCTGTCGGAAGCGGCAGTCGACCTGGTCGCCCTGGGATTCCTGACGCTGCTGCTCAGCGTGGCCTTGCGGGCGGAACGCACCATCCGGCGCTGGGAAGGCGTGGTGATGCTGGCCAGCTATGTGGGATTTTTGCTGTGGGTGGTGACCCAGCGCGGAAGCTGACGACGCTTCGGCACCGGACTATGCTAACGCCATGCAACTCGCACGCCTCGTGCCCTTCGTTCTCGTTCTGCTGACCGCGTGCAGCTCATCCCGATCCGAGCAGCCCCGATACCCCGCGCCGCCGCCGGGCTACCCACAGAACCAATACCCACAGAACCAATACCCACAGAACCAATACCCACAGAACCAATACCCTCAGAACCAATACCCTCAGAACCAATACCCTCAGAACCCCGTTCCGCAGCAGCCTTCGCAACCAGTTACGTCGCCAGTTTCGCCTCCGCCTACGGCTCCCGTACAAAATGATCCGATCAACTCGGTGAACATCGGCTGGCTGCGCCAGCGCGCCCAGACCATCATGCGGGAACTGATCGCAGCTTTGCCTGCGGCTCAACAGGCCCGTGTGCAGAACATCCCCATGATCGTCGATGACGAGGTGGGCGAGGTGAACGCCTATGCCGCCTGCAGCGGCGGTAAGGCCGCCATGGCCATCACGGACGGTTTGCTGGACATCTCCGCGCACCTTGCCATGGCAAAGTCCACCGACGAGGTATTCGGCACTCGAAAGCTCGACCCGTACATCCAGCTGATCGCGCAGCGCCAGCGTCCGGGGCAGCCAATCGTACAACCCGCTCAGGGCTTCTTCGATCCGGCTCAGCAGGTCGACGCCCGCAAGGTCCAGCGCCAACATCAGCTGCTCGACGAACAACTGGCGTTCATCATGGGTCACGAGTTGGCACACCACTATTTGGGTCACCTCCCGTGCACCTCCCAGGGCGCTCTCAGCACGGCGGAGCTGAACCAGGTTCTCACCAGCGTGGTTCCAGGCTTCAATCAGCCGAACGAGCTGGCCGCGGACGTCGCCGGTACCAACAACCTTCTGACGGCAGGCAAGCGACGTGCAGACTATCACTACACCGAAGGTGGAGCACTGTTGACCATGACCTTCTTCAGTGGTCTGGACCGTTTGACACCAGGAGACATCATTTTCGGCTTCGAGCGCACGCACCCCCCACCACAGATCCGTAGCCCCGTGATCTCTCAAACCGCGGCAACCTGGCGTGCTACCGGCGGCCAGCCGCTCACCCTGCCGTTTTGAGCGTGACCTACACAACTGACCCGACAGCGCGACCGAACAGAGCCCATTGAGCAACAAGACGGAACAACCCACCGCGCGGCGTCAGCGCAGGGCCCGGCAAGAGGGTGACAGCCCTGTTTCTGCCGCGCTGACACAGGCGCTCGTCTTCGTCGTGGCGCTCGTGCTGGTTCCCGCGGTGCTGGCCGCAACGGCCGGGCGGGCCGCAGCCCTCGTTCAGGAGGCTACCGGCGGCCGCCCTTTCCGGTTTTCAGCGACTCGGTTGGTCCTGGATGTGCTGACACTCTCCGCTCCGCTGCTGGTCGCGTGCGCACTCACGGCGGGCGTGGTCGGGGCGGTTCAGAGCGGCGGCAACGTTTCGTTTCGCAAACTCTCCCCCGACCTCTCTCGCGCCAACCCCTTCAAGGGCTTGAAGAACATCGTCCGGCCCGAGCGCCTGGTCGCCCTCGCCCGATCGCTGATTGGGACCCTGGTCGTCGCATGGCTCGCGGTCGACTTCACCCTCGACGAACTCGGGTCTTTGGCAGGGGGCGTGGGTCAGCTCGCTCCATCGGCAGCAGTAGGGCTTCACTTGGCGAAGAAGATAGCGTGGGTGGCCGCCCTGGTGGGGCTCTCTTCGAGCCTGCTCGACCTGCTCGCCACGCGCCACTCCTGGCTGAAGCGGCTCAGGATGACGAAAGACGAAGTCAAGCGTGAGCACCGAGAGGCCGAGGGAGATCCGGAACTCAAGGGAGCCCGCAAACGCTCTCATCAAGAGGTTTTGGCGGGCGCAACACTCAACGCGGTCAAACAAGCAACGGTAGTCATCGTGAACCCGACACACCTGGCAACGGCTCTGGAGTACGACGACGAGCGGGACGCCGCTCCCAGGGTGGTGTCGAAAGGAGCGGGCGAACTGGCCCGCAAGATCGTGGAAGCCGCGCACGCCTACGGGATACCCGTGGTGCGTGACGTCCCCGTGGCCAGAGCCCTCGCGGAGCTCGAGGTGGGCGAAGAGATTCCTGAAGCACTCTATGAAGCCGTTGCTGAAGTACTTCGTGAAGTCTTCGAGCACGAGGCGTGAGCCCCACTAGGCATCGGGTATGCTGAGCGCGTGCCACGCCTCGGCTATCTGCTCGTGCCCGGACCTGGTCGCCAGCTGTGACAGGAACTTCGCGCAAGCGCGCTCCCCCCTGATATCTCCCGCCCGCCTGGCTCGAGCAAGGCCCTCCAGAACCTCCAGCAAGGCGTCGCTGGGCCGTCCGGCGGCAGCTACCGCGATACTCAGCGCCAAAGAAGCTCGACACTGGTCGCTCAGGCTCTGCTCACTGGCTTGCGCTTTGGCGTCGCGCAGCCGGCGAAGCGCATCGCCTACGTTGCCACGCACCAGGCTGGCCATTGCGTCCAGACGATCCGCCAACATGCTGTGAGCTTCGCTGCGCAACTGCTTGGCCAGCTCGTCCAGCGTAACCGGGTCACCACGAAGCAACGCCAACGCCGCTCGTGCCGGCATCAGGCTTTCGCTATCGGAAGGAACACCCGCGACGCGCAGGGTTTCGGAGCCCTTGCGCTCGCCCCCTCGAGCGGGCGTCGCGTTCGAGCCAACGGCCAGCACGCCAACGTTACCCTCTGGCTCCTCCGAAACTGGCTCGAGTTCGTTGGCGTCGGCGCTGCTCATGGCTTCCAGGTCGGTCTCGGAAACCCGCTCGGGCTCCCGCTCCGCCTTGCCCAGATCCGGCGTGAGCCCGCGAGGCGGGGCCTCGTCGGCCTTGCGATCCCGCGCGGCGTCGCTGCCCGGGTCTGCGGCGTCGGCGAAGCCATCGCGCGGCGCCCGCACGGCGGCCACGACACTCACGCCTGGCGCGGCGTCGGGAGTACCCGTGGCTGGCATCTGGGTTGCTGGCAAGGTCTGCATCGGGAGCGACCCCGTGCTCGAGTTGGTTTCCGGCGACAGGCTCGCGTCCAGAAACTGCTCGTCCTGAGCGGAAACGCTGACCGTGCGGCGTTGATCGGCGCGCCCGCCCGTCAATCCCCGCGCTCTCAGCACGCTCGGATCACCCGCCTCGGCAAACTGCTCGAACGCAGAGGCAGTCGACCCTAGCTGTGCGGCTCGCAGCGAAGCGGCAGCCCGCCGGGCGAGCAAAGCAGCCTTGCCTACATTGCCCGCAAGGCCTGCGTGGTAGGCCGCGCTCGCGAGCGCCAGCGGGCTACCCGACTCCGATCTCAGGCTCGCCGCCGCCTGGTGCAACGTCTTGAACCGCTTGTCACTCAAGGACGAAACGATCGCCTGGCGATGCGTGCGAGTGGCCAGGCTGACGTAACCCGTGGGCCCCAAGAGTACCCAACCCATTCTTGCCAAATAGCTGAGCGAAGCGTCCGTGCCCGCGACTCCGCGTCCAGCCAACTTGAGCAGCTGCCCGAGTTCGCTCTGCTTTGCGCTCCCCCCGAGGACGGCCAGGGCATCGAGCAACAGGCGATCGGTCAGCTCCACGAAATGAAGCCTGCGCCTTAGCAGCGCATCGGCCTCGCGCGCTTCGGGCACTTCGTCCCGTTGTACACGAGGCGTGACTCCCGCATCGCCCCACAAGAAGCTAGCACTGTCCAGGGCTTCGACCAGCGACTGCGTGACCCCGAGCGGCCAGGGCATGCCCCGTGCGGCGAGCTTTTCGGCCCACTCGACGGAGAGTTGCTCGTCGGTCATTTCGCGGAGCAACTCCACTGCGTCCGATGAAGACAGCTCGGGCAGCAATAGCTTCTGGCACACGGGCAGCTCGGCCAACGGTAGCGGAACCAGGGCTTCCGGGTGCAAACTCGCCAAGAGCCCCAGGCCACATCGGGTCGCCGCTCCGACGAGCACCTCCAGCGAATCATGGTCGACCTCCCCGGCGTCGTCGATGTAGACCACTCGTGGCAGGGAGCGAGCCTCTATCCATTGGCAAACCAGCTTGACAGCTGCGCCGGGTTGAATGGCCTGACCTCTGCCGAGCGCCTCGAAACTGGCACGCGACAGGCCTGGCAGTTCGTCTTGCGGGCCCCCCGCCAGTTCGTCACACCTCAAGGCATGGTGCAGGGCCGCCAGAGGTTGACCGCTGGCGTAGCGCGAAAAAAAAAGCGCTCGAGGATTCTCGCGCTCTCGATGTTCGCGCAAAAATCGCGACCCGCCCGCCCCTGGCGCGGCCAGAAGTAGGCTCAGCTCACGCTCGCGTACGGAGAGTTCGGGTAGGGCTCGACCATGCCAACCCGGCTGTGCGAGGCGCGCCACGCTCTCGCACTCCAGGCTCCTTTGAGGGTGAGCCAAGTCCAACTTGAGCCCCCGGATCCGCGTACTGCCCAGTGTCGCAACGCGAGCCCCCTGCACCAACAGCTCGGCTCCCGACGCCCTGACCAGGCTGGGTTCGATCAGCACCTCTCCAACGCGAGCCATTCGCGCCAGTGCCACGGCGGTTTCCACGGCAGGCCCTAGGCAAGCCGCGAGCATGGGCCCCCCATCCACGACTTCCTTGAGCGGACCATACGAGAACCCGATGCTGAACCCTCGTGGCGGGCGGTCTATGATGAAGTCGATGGCATCCTGCAGAGCCTCCAGCGAGAAGTCGATGGCTAACCATTCCGGATGCCAGAGGATCAGCCTGCCGCCGAGCGCGGACAGGCGCTCGATGACCAGGTCAGCGGCACTCGCAAAGCCTCCTGGTGGTGCCGCCTCATCGCCCGCGCGCCAACGCAGACAGACCACGAGCCTCTTGGTCATGGTTCGATGCGGATTTTCTTCTTGAGTGCCTGAAGCTCGTCATCCACTTCGCTTGCGCCCGAGGATGCATCGGCAACGTCGGCGCCACCCTCCAACCTTCGAAAGCGTGCTTCGACTTCCGCCCGTGACATCCCGGTCGGCCCCGCCGGTCGCAGGGCGCTGTCGATTTCGCTTTGGGCCGCCAGCGCCGTCTCCACTCCTTCGATCTGATCCTCCATGCGACGAAACTCCGCGAATGCGCCTCCCCCCGGTCCGCCTCCTACGGGGCTGTCCTGGGACTGCTTGAGCTGCTGGGCCTTGGCCACCAGCGTGCTCTTACGCGCCGCGACTTCTTCCACCTTCGCTTCCATTCGCTCCAGTTCTCGCTTCATCTCGAGCGCGTTCGCGCGCTGTTCAGCCCGCAAGGCTTCAGCGCGGTCGCGCTCACGCGTCACGCGTTGCTTTTGCAGCAACGCTTCGCGCGCGAGATCGTCGTCAGCGTGCCGGACCGCGAGTTCCGCCCGCTTTTCCCAGGTGGCCGCTTCCGCGTCGAGTTGAGCCACCTTCTTTCTGAGCTGCTTCTCGGCTGCAACGCTTCGCACCACTTCCGTACGCGCCGCCTTCACCTGATCGCGCATCTCTTCGAGCGTCAGATCGATCGATTTCTTGGGGTCTTCGGCCTTGTCGAGCAACGCGTTGAAGTTGCTCGAGATGACCTTCCCCATGCGATCGAAAATGCCCATGGGAGAAACCATGCCATGGCCCCCCTGGGCGGCACGAAGCTTTTCGAAAAAACCAATAAGTTCAAAGTCTTACTGATTCGAGGGGCATCGACGCAGACACCTTTTCGGGGGACGCAAGCCCCTTCGATCCGGCGCCCAGGGGCCGCTCGCCCTCGAAAATCACCGGTTGGCGATATGAATGGCGTGCCCGAGCGCGGCAGCACTCGCCTCCATCAGCGCTTCCCCCAGCGTTGGGTGGGGGTGGATGGTGAGCGCCATGTCTTCCGCCGTCGCCACCATTTCCAGAGCCAACGCGGCCTCGCTGATCAAATCGCTGGCCGACGGCCCCACGATATGAATGCCCACGATGCGCCCCGATTCCGCGTCGCTAACGACTTTCACGAAGCCATCCGTCTCCGCGATGCTCATCGCGCGACCGAGCGCCGAGAACGGAAACCGCCCGGTCTTCAGCTTCAGCCCTTGCTCTTTCGCTTGCTGCTCGGTGAGGCCAACGGTGGCAATTTCCGGATGAGTGAAGATGATGCCAGGCACGGTGACCCAGTCCTTGGCGGCGCGCTTGCCGGCGATCACCTCGGCGCATACCTCGCCTTCTTTGGAAGCCTTGTGCGCGAGCATGGGGGGACCGCTGACGTCGCCGATGGCGTAGATACCTTCGACATTGGTCTGACACAGCTCGTTGGTCTGGACGAACCCGCGCGGGTCGATCTGCACCCCCAACCCTTCCAGGCCTATTTCGCGCGAGCGCGGCTTCATACCCACGGCAACCAGAACGGTATCGCACTCTATCTGCTGACTACCATCGGCAGTCACTGCCTTGACCACGACCGAACCATCGGGATTCTTCGAAAACCCTTCGGCGCGCGTGTTCTTCAGAATCTTGCCTCCGTGCTTGACGATCTGTCGTTCGACTACCTTCACACAGTCGGGATCTGTTCCTGGCAAGAGGGACGGAGTCAATTCGACCACGGTGAGCTCCGCGCCGAACGCTTGATACACCATCCCGAGTTCGAGCCCGATGACGCCGCCGCCAATCACCAGCAGTCGCTTGGGAATGCTTCGCAGACTCACGGCCTCTCGCGCGCCGATGATGCGCTCGCCATCGAACTCGAAGCCGGGCACCTGGATGGTCGCGGAACCCGTGGCTACCACGATGCCTTTCTTGGCCGCGATGCGCTGCTTGCCTCCCTGCTTCGCGTCGACCTCCACCGTTCGCCGATCGACGAGCTTGGCGGTACCTTCCACCAGCTCTGCTCCGTTCGCCTTGAGCAGACCGCGCACACCGCCCGTGAGCTTCTTTACGATGCCGTCCTTCCAGTCCTGCATCTTTTCGGAATTGATGGACACTGATCCGACGTCGATGCCGTGGGCCCCCATACCTTGGGCCTTCGAATAGAAATGAGCATTGGCAATCAACGCCTTGGACGGGATGCATCCCCAGTTCAGGCAGACTCCCCCCACTTCTTCTTGCTCGATGCATACGGTCTTCTGCCCCAGCTGACCGAGACGAATGGCACAGACGTATCCGCCCGGACCTCCACCGATCACAATCGCATCAACTTCTCGATCGACCATGCGAAGCGTCTAGCCGAGTCTGCCGCCATCGACAACCGAATTGTCGTCGACGCGGCGCTCGGGCGCGGAGGTTTCGCCTTGCGCCAGCGACCCACGCCGTTGGAAGCGTGAACAGCAGCGAACGTGAGCGGCGCGAGCTCAAGGGCTGACCACGTATGGGTCGCTTCGCTTCGGTCCCGGCCCTGTGAGGGCCCGAGGCTGCGCTCAAAGCGACCGGTTCATCAGGCCATCCCTCCCTACTGGACCGGGTCTCTGGTTTCTAGCCTAAGCCTAGCCATCTGCGACGACGCGAGCATCCTTCCCTGCGTCGATCTGACGCAGGGCATCCCGTATCGTCTCTTGATTCGCGCTCTGCTCGTCTCCGAGCATCGCCAGTAGTCGAGCTCGGGCCGGGACCAGACGAGCAGCACCCGCTGCCGCCGCCGCGAGCGTTCTGGTCTCCCAGGTCCAGCCCTTCAGATCCGCCAAGATGCCTGCCACAGCGCGTGCATGCCCCATCTGCGCCAACGCGACGCGCGCCTGCCAGGCGAACGGGTCTCGCGTGAAACCGAGCACCCCGAAGGCGCGGCGTTCGAGACCGCCCCGGGCTTGCTCGAGCTTCAACTCGCCGGCAATTTCTATGGCAGCTTGCTCGTCCTCGGGCTCGCGCACGCCCGCGCGCACGTTCACCGCGGCGATCAGCGGGCTCGCGTCCGTCGTTTCTCCCGCGCGGTGTAGAGTAATGGCAGCAAGCAAGCGCACGTAGGGCACCTCGTCCTCGAGAGCACCGGTGAGCCGTTCGAGCAACCAGGGCGGGCCGCTGCGCTTGGCTTCCACGAAGCGTTCCTCGGCGATCCTGATTGCAACGAAGCGCACTTCTGCATCCGGGTCGATCAGCATTTCGTTCAGGACGCGCTCCGTGTCCTGGCCGGACAAGTGGTGCAACGCAACCAGGGCCTGAAAGCGCAACTCCGGCACGGGGTCTCGAAGCGCGGCCCGTACCGCATCGAGTTCCGCTGGCGTCGCCTTGCCAAGCTCACCCAAGGCGAGCATTGCCATTTGCCTCACGCGGTCGGAAGCGTCTTTTAGCGCATGAAGCAGGCTCGGACGTTCGGACACCGCTCCAGCATCCGCGAGCGCTACGGCCGCCCGCGCGCGCACCTCGTCCGAAGCGTCGGCCGTGAGAACCTCGACCAACTTGGCCACCACACGCCGGTGCTCCGGACCCGCCGCCAAACGCCCCAAGTCCTCGACCGCCGAAAGCCTGACTTCGATCTTGAGGTGCGCGGCATCACGCAGCGCGGCCTCGACGTTTCTGGGTAATGGAGCGAGCTTGAACACGCTATAAGCCTAGTTCAAAGTCTGCCCGTGTCCGAGCTTCAAGCATTCTTAAGAAAGAACCTGGCGCGAAGCGTGGTGATCCTGCTCGTCTTGGTAGCCGCGCTGGTGCTGGTCTCGACTCTGCACGAAGCGGAGCTTCGGGCCTGGGCTCTCGCGGTCTACGATTGGCTCGGACTGCCCGGACTGCTCGCGATCCTCTTCGTCTCCGATGCGGTGTTCAGCCCCATCCCGCCGGATTTGATTCTGATCATCCTCTCGCAAACCCCACACAACGATCATTGGGTCCTGCTCGCGATTGGCATCGGGCTTCAGTCCGTCGCCGCGGGCTCCACCGGTTGGTTCCTGGGCTCTCGGCTGGGGCAGACCCGCTGGTCCAACATAGTCCTGGGGCGATTTCGAAAGCGGCACCAGGCTCTGGTACTCAGACACGGCCGTTTGGCTGTCGCCATCGCGGCCATCACCCCCCTGCCCTTCTCGCTCATGTGCTGGGCCGCGGGAATGTTGAACATGCCCTTTCGCCTGTTCGTCACTCCCACCTGGCTGCGGATCCCACGCTTTTTGCTGTACTACGCCGCCATCGTTTATGCCGAGCGGCTTGGCAGTTGGCTGCGTTGAAGCGACTCGGTCGACGCTGAGGGGCCTCAGTCGTTCGCCTGCCCGCCCGCTCCGGCTGCAGCATCCCCCGACCCGCTGGCTCCCCCTGCACTATGGTCCGCGCCTCCGCACACGGCATCGCTGCGATTCGGGTCACCCGCTTCCGGGTCGTCGATCGGAGTGGCTCGCTGAGGCTCGATGCAAATTTTCGTGGTGCTGGGGTGGCGTTCGACCACGGTGGCGCCCCAGGGATTGTCACCCGCGAGGTCGATGCAGCGGTACCCCCCCCGACAGTCGCCGTTGCTCTCACATTTCTTCATACAGAAGGTCCGCGACTGCGGCGACGTGCGCTGTGGATCCGGACACGTGCCCACCGTGGAAAGCACGCTGCCAAACTGCACGCAAATCGACTCGTCACTCGGGCAGCTGGTGGGGTCGCAGTTGAAAATGGTGCAGTAGCCCCCGAGCTGCGTGGTGTCGCAGAGGCGGTCCCCATTCGCCGAGCAGTCGTTGGACGTTGCGCAGCCGTCGCCGATTTCCGGGGCGCACCCCAAAAGCAGCAGACACGAGCAAACGCATGACCTGAGAAACCATCGGAAAACACTCGCGCGCATGAGCCGGCGCACTCGTAGCACGGAGGGCGTCGGTCTCCAAAAGCACTTTCGGCCTCGGCCTTCGGAACCTCGTGTCGAGTTGACAGGTCAGAGCCCCGCATCTAAGACAGCGGGCCGGAGCCGCCGTGTACCGAAAAGCGCAGAATGGTCGCCAGGATATTCAGCGGGCTTCTGCGTCTCTCGCGCTCGGCTTGACTTCGGGCCTTGCCCTGGCGACGTCGGCCTGCGGCGCAGGCGCGCCGCTGTTGCACCCGGTCCATCCACTGGAAAAGGGAGCGATTGCCGCTTCGGCCGGCGCAAGCGCTCACTTCGCGCCTCGCGATGCGGAGCGCGCCATCACGACAGCGAGCGATCTTCCGGTCGACGCACGCGACGACGACGGCCAGGCTCTGGTCGAGGGGGCAATCGCGCAAGCCCTCAGCACGCCAGGCCTGGCACCGTGGCTGAATCTCAGGGTGGGTCTCGGGGGCGACCGCGAAGGCGGTATTTCCTACACCGGGCGTCGCGCCCGGGGAGACTGGCGACAGGCGTTCGTGTTCGAGCAGACCGCGTTCAGCGTCGGCGCGGGAATCACGGGGCTCATGCCCGACATCGGAGCGGATCCACCCACCGAGCCCTGTGATCAGCCGGACCACTGTCCGGACCCCATCGTCAATGACGACCGTAGCCAGATTCCGGGACTCGACACGGGAAGCATCTCGGGATGGGGGCTCGACGTACCGCTGCTTTTCGGCTGGCGGAGCCAGCCCGCGCTTTTCTCGCTGTGGACCGGTGTGCGGGCGAGATTCGAAGACATGAGCGGCGAGTTCCGCTTCGACACGGCCCAGGGCGCACGCACGGGGAGGGCGTCGGGCACGCGAGTGGTGTTCCAGGGGGTCTTTGGACTTGCCGTCGGAATAAAGCCGATCTGGGCCCTGTTCGAGTTCAGCCCCGCGTTCGAACGCCTGTCGGGCGACGTGAATCTCGACGGATCCGTGGTGGGAGCAGAGCTCGAAGGTTTTTCTTTCTCACCCGCCCTTGCGCTCAGGGTCGCTCCCTGAATGGTTGGTTCGACCCCCCATGGAAACTCAATCAACGGGAAGCTGATAGAAACCGACCTGTAATCTTGGGTTTGCGAGGAAGTAACACCACGACAGGGCGTCTGAGCTTGCCCCGTCCCGGCGACCGCTCTAGGATCAACTCGTGCGTCAATTGGACACCAGAACCACCCGTCGTCGGACGCTCATTTGCAGCGCAGTGGCCGTCGCTGGGCTGGCGTCCGCCGCATGTGGTCTCGAAACCGAAGCACCGAGCGAGGACGAGGCCGGCTCCACCCAAGCCCTGATTTCAATCGAGCGCAACGAAACCGCCGACGGGGTGAGCTCGCGCGCCGAAGCCCTGGCGGGTTTCCTCAACGTGCCACCGCTGGTCGACAGCAAGTCCGTATTGAACCTGGTCGGTCTGGGTCTAGATCTTCCCGATCGGGGCAGCTGCGTGCTGCATGCCGAAGAAGCAGCATCAGGCCCTCTCACTGAAACGGCGTTGGTGGAGTTCTTGGATGCCGGAGACGTGACGCTCGAGGTGGCGGGTGCGAGGGAGCGCCTGGCCCCCTATGCTTTCCCAACGGTCACTGACTCCATTTCGGGCATCCTTTATACCACCCGCGATCGGGCAGCAGGTCCTTTGCCATCGGCAAGCCGCTACACGGTCACCGCAGACGGCCTTGGAGTGCGAGTCTCGGATGATGCGCCACATGTTCTCGAAGGAGTCACGGTCAACGGCATTCCGTTAGCCGAGGCCAGCCTCGTCAGCGTGGACAACCCTCTCGATCTGACGTGGAGCATCGATGCGCCGGGCGACACGGTGTACGTAGAGCTGGTAAGTTCGAATCACTCGGGCCGCACGCTCTGCACGTTTGCGGATCAGCTCGGTGCAGGAAGCGTACCCACGGACAGCTTCACAACGGGGGACGACGCACACGTGGTCGTGCACCGCTTGCGCACACGCGACTTCGAAATGGCTCCGGGCGAACCCAATCGCGCGCAGCTTCGCTTCGATTTCGCCCTGAACACCAGCCTCCGCTTCGAGTGAGGCGGCCGCCCCACCGGTCTTCGGGCGTTGCCGTGCGCGAAGTGCCCGGTTCTGGCTGAGTCCACTCGCTTTCGGAGGAGACGCCCGTTTTGCACCGAGTTCAGGAGTTGGAAAGAGCAGGACGTCTGGAAGCTGCTGCCACGCTCGCGGAGCAGCTGAACCTCCACGGCCAAGCCGCCCGCCTCTGGGAGAAAGCCTGCGACTTCCGGCGCGCTGCCGAACAGTCTCTTTGCGCCGGTAAGCCCGAAAGCGCTCTCGTGCTGGCAGCGAGAATCGACGCACCTCTGCTGTTCGCGCGCTCGCTCGAGGCGCTTTCGAGCCGCCCCGAGCTGGTACGCTCCTGCGCCGAGCGCTTGAAAACGCTCGGCTTTCACGCACACGCGGCCCGGCTGTACGAGCAACTGAACCAACTCCGGGAGGCAGCCGAGCTGAACGAGCGGGCTCGCTTGCCCCTGACTGCGGCGCGGCAGTACTGCAGTTTGGGCGACCTCGACGCCGCATTGAGGAGCCTCGAAAGCGAGCTCCCTCCCGGCAGGCCGACGACGCTCGCCAAGCTGGCGCGGGCCCAACTGTTCGAGCAATCAGGCCAGCTTTCCCAGGCGGCCAGCGCGTTGCAAAAGGTTCCCGAGGACGACCCGCTTCTTTCGCATGCGCTCACGGCACTCGCGAGAGTCTTGGCCAAGATGGGTATCGCCGGTGCTGCGCGAGAAACGCTGAGCCGACTCGTGGCGCTCACTCGGAGTCCGCCGCCACCACTCGAGGAATTGGCCGATTTCTCCATCGAAGCGCCGCCACGAGTGAGCAGCGGCGATGCCACAGCCGAGCTCCTGTTGGGCCGCTACGAAATGACAGAACGCGTCGCGAGCACCGCGACCGCCCGTGTATACAAGGCATACGATCGCGTCCTCGAACGGCACGTGGCCGTGAAGTGGTTCTCTCCCATGCTGCTCTCTGGCACTGGCCGTGACGCTTTTTTTCACTTCGAGCGAGAAGTAAGCGTCCTGAGGGAACTGAATCACCCGGCGGTGGTCCCCTTGCTCGCTTATCATCCAGAGGGACCCCAAGTGATCCTGGCGTGGATGCCCGGTGGCAGTCTTGCCGAGCGTTTGGCACGAGGTCCTCTGCCACCGAGCCTGGGGGCGCTGATCGTGGCACGCGTACTATCTGCGCTCGCGGCTGCTCACCGCAGGGGAGTGCTGCACCGTGACATCAAGCCAGCCAACATTCTGTTCGACGAGCGCGGTGCCCCGTACCTGGCGGACTTCGGAACAGCGCACGTCGCGGACCACGCGGAAACGGTGACCCAAGGAGTGATTGGGACACTCGCCTACATGGCGCCTGCTCAGCGTCGAGGTGACCCGGCGAACGTCGCCTCGGACATCTATTCCGTCGGCGCGGTGTTCTGGCAAATCTTGACGGGAGCGCCACCCGAGTTTGGGTATGCTTTCCTGTCCGAAGAGCTCTCCCCGGAACAGCGCTGCGTGGCGCAAAAGCTCATCGATCCGCAAGCGCTTCCCGACAGCGCGCTGTCCGCGCTAGCGCTGGTCGAAGCGCAGACCTGGCCAAGCAGAACCCCACGTGCGGCGGCCGCTCCGCCGCGCAACCAGCCGCGGTCCCCCCCTACGCCGCGTCTCGTGGAGCGGGGCCACGTTCGCATCGATACTTTGCTCGAAAGGCCCATAGAGCTGCTCGAGGCGAAGCCGAGCCTGCTCGAGAGAGCACGGTTGTTCGCAGTCGCCGATCACCCCGGGCTCGCCTCGGTGCTCAAGTTCGATACCGAAGCCCGCCTGGTCTGGCTCGAATCCCTGCCCAGGCGAACAGACAGCCGGCTCGCTCGCGACGATCGCGCGATCTTGAGAGCGGCGCTCGCCCGACTGCACGAAGTGGGCGGCTTTCACGGCGTTGTGGACCTAGAACACGTGGGTTGGCGCGGCAGCCAACCAGTGCTCTTGTTTCCTTGCGTCACGAGAAGCGCCACATTGGCCGAAGACCTGGCTAAACTGGAACGATTGAGATGAGCGAGCGACACCATGTCTACTTCGTTCCCGGGCTCTTCGGGTTCGGGCGATTGGCAGGCTACGACTATTTCACTCACATGCGGCGTGGCCTGGAGGCGCGTTTTCGAGACGCAGGCCTGTCGGTGACCTTCGAGGACGTGCCCTCGCCGCCCACTTCCTCCCTGCGCGAACGCGCGCGCGTGCTCGCCACTACGGTAAGCCGCACCGCCAGCCAGAACGGCATCATCCACCTGGTCGGTCACTCCACGGGGGGGCTGGACGCGCGTCTCGTGGTCGCCCCGAACACGGACCTGCACCTGCACAAGGAATTGATGGCCTGGACCCCGCGCGTGCGCAGTATCGTCACACTCAACAGCCCCCACTACGGCACTCCTCTCGCTAGCTACTTCGCCACGGTATCGGGGACGCGTGTGCTGTACGCCATCAGTCTACTGACCGTGATCTCGCTCAAGCTCGGCGAGCCGTCCCTCGCGATCTTCTCGCGACTGCTCGTCGGAATCGGCAGCATCGACTCGTTGTTGGGTGGGGATCTGAAGCTGTTCAGAAGTCTCACAGGGATGCTGCTGCGCTTCGTCGACAAGGACGGCCGCGGGGAAATAACCGATTTTCTGAGCAAGGTCCGCATCGATCAGGGGGCAGTAATCCAAACGACTCCCGAAGCGATGGATCTCTTCAATGCAGTAGCCGACGACAACGACAGCGTGCGCTACGGATGTGTCGTGACCGCAGCACCACGACCACGCACCATGCGTTTTGCATGGCGCATACGTTCGCCCTATGCCGCGCTCACTGCAGCTCTTTTTACGACGTGGTATCAGTTCGCCGCTCAGCGGCACAAGCAGTACTACTACGCGCAGCCCACCGAGCAGGAGCAGTTGGCGCTGCGCCTGGGGGTCGGGCATGTCGTGAGCGATACCGACAGCGATGGAGTGGTGCCCACCTTGAGCATGCTGTGGGGTAAACTGTTGTGGGCGGGAGAGGCGGACCACCTGGACGTGCTGGGCCATTTCTACGACCGACTCAGACCCTCCGACCACACCGATTGGATCACCAGCGGTTCCGGCTTCGACCGTCGGACATTCGGCGAGCTTCTCGACAGAATCGCAGGGTTTCAGCTGTCCGGTTGAGCGCCCGAGGCCTTGCCGGGCGCCGCAGCACCTTGCACGGCGCTTCGCCCTTTGGCTTTGGGGGCGGGCGTGCTGCTGGCGACGGGGCGAGGTTTGATGCGGTAGACGAGCTGGCGCGGCTCCCCCGCGCGCAGGTAGTTCACGACCAGCTGATCGGCGGTCTTCAAGGAGGTGAAGGCCCGATGCGCCTCGAAGGGCCGCTCGATGCTCATTCCGTTGACACGCGTCACCACGTCCCCCGGCCTCAGGTCGACGCCCTGCCAGTAGTCGGGAGGCGACAACCGCATGATGCGGAACCCCCGAAATTGACCTTGCGCAAAGCTCGCATCCAGCTCGAGATGCTGCAGGAAAAGCCCGAGCCCCCCTTCTACCACGCCGGACACCTCATCCCTGTAGAGGGTGGCAGGTTCGCGCGCACGGCTGCTCGTGGAGCTGACCTTTGGAAGCTGCTCGGCCTGAACCTCGGGACGCAGCGGAGTTTCCATGTCTGGGTAGTCCGCACCACGACCCTGACAACCGAGAGCGCCAAGGAGCAGCGCCCCACACGAGACGAGGAAACCACGCACGCCAACACTATGCCTGTCGGCAGCCCGGAGGGCCAACTTCGCCCACTCCGGGGTCAAGGCTGGCGGGTTTCGAGGCGTCTTCTCCGCTGTTGAACAGCTGACCAAATGGCGTTGCCGACTGCGTCAACGTCCATCTCGCCGTCGATGTGCAGCACGGCGTCACCAGGGACGAGCGACTCGGCGGACCGATAGACTGCTGCCAGGCGCCGCTGCAACTCGGGCACCTCGAAGAGCTCCGCCTCTGCTCCTCGGCTTCTTCTGCGGCGCTCTGCCGTCCGCGGTTCCACATCGATCACGAGGGTGAGGTCAGGTCGGAGGGCATAACGGTTGAGCTCACGAATCCACGGCAGGGCCTTCGACCCGGCGCCAGCGCTGACAGACTGATAGGTCAAAGATGACAGGTCGTAGCGATCGCTGACCACCACAACTCCGCGACTGAGCGCTGGCTCTATCACCTGGTGCACATGATCCACACGGTCTGCGGCGAACAACAGAGCAAGCGTTCGCCAGTCAAGCGTCACCGGAGCTCCTCCAGCGTCGACCAGGCGATGTTCGAGGGCAGCGCGTATCCATTGACCAACATTCCCGTCACTCGGCTCGAAGGTGAACATGGCCTCGGTACCTTCGTGGCGCAGGCGCTCGACGAGCCGCTTCGCCTGCGTGGTGCTACCCGAACCGTCGATTCCCTCGACCACGATGAAACAACCCGCTCGTGGTTCGGCGACAGAGCTCACTCGGCCTCAGCGGGACGCGTCGTTCGGGACGCCTCGGCCAGCGGATCGGAGTCTTCGCCAAGCACCAGGTTATCGATCAGCCGAGTCTTGCCTACCTTGGCCGCAACAGCCAGCAGGCCGGGATGATCCAGGCTGGCAGCATCGTCGAAGGGCTCGAGAGTCGCGGGTTGTACCAGACTGACGTAGTCGACCACCAGCTGCCGCCGCTCGAGCGCTTGAAGCGCCAACTCGCGTAGAGCCCGCACGCTTCGCTCACCATCGTTGAAGGCGGCCCAGGCAGCCGAGAGCCCTTCGACCAGCGCCCGCGCCCGCGCCCGCTCTTCCCCTACCAGATAGGCGTTGCGCGAGCTCAGCGCCACTCCATCGATGTCCCGCACGATTGCGCCTCCTCGAACTTCGACTGGCAATAGCAGATCGGCGACCAGACGTCGTACCACCTGGAGCTGCTGGTAGTCCTTTCTACCAAACACCGCGACACAAGGACCGATGACGGCGAAGAGCTTCGTGACGACCGTCGCCACGCCTTGAAAATGAACCGGTCGCGCAGCGCCGCAGAGGTACTCAGTGAGCCTGGTCACTGTCACTCGCGTGCTTTCACCTTTCGGATACATCTCCTCTCGGCTGGGCATGAAAACCACGTGCGCGCCCACCCCGGCGCATTTGCGGAGGTCCCCTGCGTCATCGCGCGGGTACTCGTCCAGATCTTCGCCTGGTGCAAACTGCGTTGGATTGACGAAGACAGTGACGATGACCCGGTCAGCCAACTCCCGGGCCTTGCGTACCAACGAAAGGTGCCCTTCGTGCAATGCGCCCATCGTCGGCACTACACCCACCCGGTGGCCGGCCCTTCGCCAAGCCTCCGCAAGAGCGCGGAGCTCACCGGCGCTGCGTACGACGATTGGGGAAGGCGAGGCTGGCGCGCTCACGACTCTTCGCCAACGGGTCCGTAGCCCGACTCGTTTCGGGCAGCGGGCGCACTCGCCACAGCTGGCGCCGACCCACCGAAGCTGTGCTCGGCACCGGGAAACGCCCCCTGACGCACCTCCTGGACGTAGGCCCGGGTCGCTTCCACGATCCCATCCCCTAAATTTGCAAAATGTTTGACGAATTTTGGAGAGAAGCCGCGCACCATCCCGAGGAAATCATAGCAGACCAGCACCTGACCATCACAATCCGGGCCAGCCCCTATTCCGATTGTCGGAATGCGAAGTCGCTCGGTGATGCGTCGGCCCAGCTGTGCGGGAATGCCTTCGAGCACCACGGCGAAGGCGCCGGCCTGCTCCACCGCCAGAGCATCGGAAAGCACACCGAGAGCGTCCTCTTCGGTTTTGCCTTGCACGCGGAACCCCCCCATCTTGTGCACGGACTGCGGCGTGAGCCCCACGTGCCCCATGACGGGAATGCCGGCGTCGACGATCCGACGGATCTGCTCGGCGACCGGGCTCCCGCCCTCGAGCTTCACCGATTCGAAGCACCCGTCTTTGAGCAGCCTACCAGCGGACCGCAGGGCTTCTTCCGGCGAAATTTGGTAGCTCATGAAGGGCAGGTCGCCAACCAAATGAGCCCGCTCGACTCCCTTGGCCACTGCGCGCCCGTGGTAGCAGATCTCGTCGACGGTGACGGGAAGCGTATTGGCATTTCCCTGCACCACCATGCCCAACGAGTCGCCCACCATCAGCAGATCCGCCCCACCTTCGTCGAGCAGGCGCGCCAACGTGGCATCGTAGGCCGTGAGCGCGGCAATCTTGTCAGCGGAGCCTTTGCGGCTCCGAAGTGACGCAGCTGTGACCTTCTCCGTTCTCACGGGCACGGAAGGAGCCTACTCTGACCGCGCGCGACGAGCAAAGCGCGAAAGCTCCGGTCGAGCTGCCTCGACGCTCAACGGCGGACGCGCTTGCGAGTACCTGAGCGGCCCGACGCCTGGACCGAAATAGCCGCCTCGGCGCCCACCGCCCGGGCCAGGCGCTCCCGCTGCGCTATTTCCCTTCGAACTCGCACCATCAGCTCTTCTATGCCCGATTCCTTGTCGACTATCGATCCAAGCAACTCAGCGGCACGAAGCAACGCCTGGTCACGGGTCGAGGTAAAAAAGATCACTCCCGACGCTCGCCCCTGACACATCAATTCCTCGGCCAGCTCGGTGCCGGGGCCATCGGGGAGATCCAAGTCGATGATCGCTAGATCGAAAGTGCCAGGGATTGCCAAAGCCCGACTGACGCTCCCCACCCGTTCGACCTTGTGCCCTTCGCGATGGACGGCGATGGCGACCACCTTCGCAAGCGGTGGGTAGTCTTCGACAACCAGAACCCGGGCCACGTCTCGATACCTTATGTCGCCGTGGACCCCCGCGCTAGCCGTTCGCAGGACAGATACGCGGAACCAAGTCTTTTCCACCACCTGAGGCGCCCGCGCCGCCGCGCGTCCCCTGCGCGCGACCAGAACGCGAGCATGGCCGCAGCGTGACCGAGCCCAGAACACCGGCGCCTCCGCGCCAGAACCGCGACGCTCACTGCGCCGGCCCGGCCCGGCCCGGCCCGGCCCTACAGAGATTGGTCACGCTCCTCGAATCAGCCTCCAAATGCAGCGAACGCCGTCACCCGTAGGAGACGGCGTCCGCGGCCCGCGACCCTTTGGGCACGGTAGGCGTTCTACGCCTTCTTCGCCCGCTTCTTGGAACGCTTCTTCTTGGCCTTCCTTTTCGGAGCAGGCGCGGGGGCAGTAGCCGTAGCGTCCGACGCAACGTCCAAGGCGGGCATGGGGGCCGCCTTCTTCGCGCGCTTCTTCTTCTTCGTTGCCTTCTTCTTGGTCGCCGTCCCGGATGCTTTCTTTGCAACCTTCTTGGCGGCCTTCTTGGCCTTCTTTGCAGTCTTCTTCACGGACTTGGCAGCCTTCTTAGCTACCTTTTTGGAGGACCGCTTCTTCGCCTTCTTAGCAGGCGCTTTTGCTTTTGCCTTTTTGGAGGCCTTACGTGCAGCCATGTTCATTCCTTTGTCTTGGGGTCACACCTTCTCGACTGCTTTGGACACTTGCGATGACCGGCTGTAGAAGCGCCAGCTGTTGTCGATTGAGTGCTTTGACAGTCGCTCGCGATGCGAACGTCAAAGATTTTGCAATCAGTCTGCACTCGTCGTCAAGAAGCCATCTCTGTTTTTTTTTCGATCTCCTCTTCTGTCGACGCGCGCAACACGTCACACACGACGACCCAGTCAACGAACGCGAAGTGAACACTTCGATGCCGCCGCTCACAAGACCCGACACCACCCAGGCTGTCTCGTTCCGCCGCCCCACACCCTGCATGGAACCGAAAATTCGATGGCACCAAGCAAACGCCAACTGCTCCGCCCCGAAGTATTCACGGTTTTCCAAGCATCTGGGTCGACCTTCAAATCAGCACGAAACACGCTATTTCATACGTCTCCGCGATGCACGAACACGATCACTTCTGGAGACGCTCGCAAACGTTGACAGCGCCGACGACGTACCCAGCAGATGCCTCGAGTGCGCCACGCTCTGGTCGAGCAGCGTGCAGCAAGGTCGTCCGATCTGTGTCCATATGCACACACCTTCGTCCGAGCAGACCTCGCGCTCGCCCACGTCATCTCGTCACCCCAGGGTGCTTCACGAACCGACGGCAAGCGCCGATGCGTGTGGCGTCGACCCGGAAGCGCGACACCCTATCGGCACCGACGACCCACCCACGGCTCTGCGGGAGGACGC
Organism: uncultured delta proteobacterium; assembly: GCA_963809955.1. Classification (GTDB taxonomy): domain Bacteria; phylum Myxococcota_A; class Polyangia; order Polyangiales; family Polyangiaceae; genus JAICQQ01. The sequence continues at coordinate 268,736 of CAWELQ010000014.1, read as the reverse complement.
ACGCTTTCAGTCGACAATGACTTGGAAACAGCCTCGTTATCGCACCAATGAGTGTTACCGCGACGCGGCTGGAGGCATTCCGCGACACCGGCCAGAGCCCTCTGATCCAGGCGTCGGAACTGCCGAAACCACCCTCGCGCTCACGCGCGCTCGAACCCCCGGTCGGGACTTCACGCCCATGCCTGGAACGATTTGCCATCCGTGGCTGGTGGCTCGACCCTCGCTGTTCGCGAGTTGCGCTTCGCCCGAGTTGCGCTCGGCATTCGGCAAGCCAATCCCGAGCGTCGAGGGCGCTTCGCCTGTGTCCGGCCGACGGGAGGCCACTGTCTCTGGTAGGGGGACGTCGATCAGACAGGGGGTGCGCCGACACGTTGAAGGACCGGAATGGTTCACGGGTGCGGGAATCATCGCTGCGTGGCAGCCAAGGGGCCGAGCGGCCCAGCGTGCTTGCACTGACCTGCTAGATCGGCAAGGCCCGCGCGCACGACTGCCCACGCTCCACGAGTTACCGAAGTGACAGTGGCGGCAGGACAGTGCAGTGGCCTCAGCGTGCACGGCGAAAACCGACTCCCGGCTTGGAAGGCCCGAGTGACGGGGTTTGGGGGCACTCTGCCGAGGAAACCTGAGGGTTCGAAGTCGTGGTAGGCTGCCGCTCGATGCGTCCCCCAAGCACGTGCTGGCTGCTGGCGTGCCTTTCGCTTTGCTGGTGCGCACCGCCACCCACGCCTTGCACTGGTCCTGGCGGCTGTGGCGCAGAGTCGGAGTGCCTCGCGAACCGGTGCGCGCCCGTCGGCTCGGAGCCGGTCGATGAGAAGAGCCAGCGCAACGTGGCCAGACCCACGGAACTGGTCGTCATCGCCGAACACGTGGACTACGGCGGCCAGCTTCCCGGCGCCATCACGTTTGGGGCTCGAGCCACCGGGGCGCTCGAGGTGCTTTTCAGGTTCGACCCCGTTTGGCGCGGCCAGGGGCGCATCGAAGAGGCATTCCTGCTTCTCGAACCCGCCGCCGCTGGCGCTCAGTCGCCCGCCCCCATCGAAGTCGGAGTGTGGAGAATCGAGGAAGATTGGTCGAAAAGTGATCTGACGTGGCAGTCCCAGCCGAGCTTGGCTCACCCCCACGCACTCGGTATCGCCGCGTCGAACGGCAGTCCGCTGAGGGTGGACGTGACTCACCTCGTCCGTTACTTGAAAGAGCATCCACGTCGCGACCATGGCCTGGCGATTCGCTCTGCCGCTCTACAGGGCACGGGCGTCAGCTACGCCACGGGCGCCTCGGGGGGACGCGCTCCTCGCATCGAGGTCTACTCCCACTGAGCCCGGTGCCCCATTGACCCCCCTCATCGCATTCGAAAACTTCGGTCTGAGTCTACGCCAGCATGAAATACTCTCGGGCCTGGAGCTCGAAGTGGCAGCGGGGCAAACTGTCGCCGTCGAGGGAGCCAATCGCTCGGGCAAAACCTTGCTGCTCCGAAGTCTCGGCCGTGAACTGGCCGGCGTCACCCAGCGGGGAGCCTTGCGCTTCCAGGACAGAGAAGTACTCTCCCTGAGCGATTCCGAGTACGACGCGGGTTTTTTGCGACACGTAGCCTTCGTGCGAGAAAACGCGGGGAGCGAACTCTTCCCGGGCGAACGAGTCCACGCGCAACTGCGCGGCCCGCGCAGCGCCCCCGGGAAAGAGGAAGCGCGGAACCTCTTGACGGCGCTCGGGGTGGCCGACCCTGAAGCCGTGCTCAGCCTAAGGGTGCTCGATCTTTCACGCGGACTCAAACTCGCCATAGCCGTGGCGAAAGCTCTGGCGAGCAAACCCAGATTACTCGTGCTCGATGACGTCCTGCTCGCACGCGACGCGCTGAGCACCGCCCAATGGCTTTCTCATGTTCGGCATCTGCAGGATACCGAGCAGCTGGCAGTCTTGCTGCTTTGTAGGCGAGCCGCGAGCTATTCCATGCTTCGCCCCATCGGGGTCGTGCAGCTCGAGGCGCGGCGAGCGCTCTGCCCGCCCAGCCAAGCCGCGCTCGACGCGCTGGCGTCCGAAACCCCACGGCCCAGGCCGGCGGGCAAACCGCTGCTCCGCGCCGAACACCTTTCGGTTGCCTTTGCCCGCGACCAAGCGCTTTTCGCTCAGCCCCGGGTGGTCCAGGCTCTCGTCGGCCTCAGCCTGCAGGTTCGCGCGGGTGAAGTCGTCGGGCTGACCGGAGGGTCTCCGTCCGGCAAAACCACGCTGGCATTCGCGCTGGCACAGCTCATCCCGGCGACGCTCGGGCGTGTGACACTACGCATTCGCGCGGACCGAGCAGCGCTCGGGCGCCGCCGCCCCGTGCTCATATGCTTCGAAGATGCGCTCGAGAGCTTCGATCCTCGCTTGCAGATCGGCGCGCAGTTGCTCGAAGCCGCACACTTGCGCGACGAAAGCGGAGACGCCGCCGAGCGGCTCCTGAATGCCTGCATCGCGGCCGTAGGTCTCGAGCCCGACCGCCGCCAGCGCACCCGGAGCGCATTGAGCCAAGCAGAATTGCAGTTGCTGGCGCTCGCGCGTGCCTTGTTGCTCGATCCCAGCGTCGTCATCCTCGACAACGCGCTCTCGGCCGTGGACAGCGAGCGGAGGGATACCCTGCTCAAAATGCTGCGAGACCGCTGCAAACGACGCGGGCTCGGCGCCGTCGTGATGTCTCACGAAGGCGCGGCATTGAGCGGAGCTTCCGATAGACTGGGGGTGATGTACGCCGGGCGTCTGATCGAGAATCGGCCCGACAGCGGACGTGCGGGCCGGGCGGCATCATCCGTACACCCGCTTGCTCTTGGGCTACGGGCCCACGCAACGGCGTGGACTTCAGGTGGTCGCCGAAGGCGGCGGTCCGGACCCGAGTCAGCGCCCCTCGGGTTGCGCCTACCACCCCCGATGTCCTCGTGCCGAGGCCGGCCGATGCGATGTCGAGGCTCCGTCGCTGCTTCCCATCACCGGCGACGGTCAACACCTGGTCGCCTGTTGGCACCCACACGTCTGACCGCCCCGTCGGGGCAGAACGACTGCGGCGAAAAGAGCGTCACGCCGGCGCGATGGCAGCCGAATCAAGCCACTCGGTGCATCCAGCCATGCAGGTCCTCGAGCTCTCCGTGCTGGATCCCCAGCAGCGTTTCGCGCAGCTTGGAAGCAACCGGCCCCGCCTGACCTCCGTGGATCGTCCACTCGCCGTCCTTGGACTTTGCGGTGCCCACGGGGGTGATCACCGCCGCGGTACCGCAGGCAAAGACCTCCGTCATCGCACCGCTTTGCAGATCCCGACGCCACTCGTCGACGCTCAGGAGCCGCTCCTCGGTCTCGTAGCCCAGTTCGGGGGCCAGCTGCAGCACGCTGTCTCGGGTGACCCCGGGCAGCAAGGTGCCGGTCAGCTTGGGTGTAACTAGCCGTGTCCGGCCGCCTTGCTGATACACGAAGAAGAGGTTCATGCCTCCCATCTCTTCCACGTAACGCCGTTCGACGGCATCCAGCCACACGACTTGATCGCAGCCCTGCTGGAGCGCCTGACGTTGAGCCACGAGACTCGCTGCATAGTTGCCCGCGCACTTGGCGTCTCCGGTGCCGCCAGGAGCAGCCCTTACGAAGTCCTTGGAAATCCAGACGGAGACGGGCTTCACTCCCTTGGGAAAGTACGCCGCCGAGGGAGAAGCCAGGACCACGAACAGGTACTCGCGGGCGGGCCTCACGCCCAACGCGGCCTCGGTGGCGATCATCAACGGGCGAATGTAAAGACTCTCGCCAACCGCTGGCGGCACCCAGGCGCGATCCTTGCGGATCAGCGCGTCGGCGGCTTCGACGAACAGATCTTCCGGCAGGACCGGCATTGCCAGACGCCGCGCGGAATTCGCAAAGCGCCGCGCGTTGGCATCCGGCCGAAACGTCGCCACTCCGCCGTCTTTCTGTTGGTAGGCCTTGAAACCTTCGAAAATTGCCTGCCCGTAGTGCAACACGGACGCCGCCGGATCGAGCGAAATCGCTGCATAGGGCTCCAAGGCCCCGGTGCCCCAGGCCGAATCTCGGTAGCGCACAGTCACCATGTGATCGGTGAACACGGTACCGAAGGTCGGTTTGTTCATGCGGCGGGCCCTTTCGTCGGGGCTGAGTGGCGCGGGGCTAGGCTTGAGCTCGATCTTGGAGGACATGTGCGCGAACCAACGCAATACCACAACGGGTGTACCTAACATGCGATGTTTTGGGTCAGGCCTCAACAAGCGCCCGTCGGGCTGCGTGACGAGGGCCCTTCGCGCGGCGAAAGCCCTGGTTCAGGGCGCGGTTCGCCGGTGATTGCGAGACTGGCTAATCCAGTTGGACGACCAGTCGTTGTTCCGTAGCTGCCCAATCAACCCAGGCTCGATTCGCGGCGACACACCACACGTCGAGCGGGGGGCACGGCGGCGCCACGGCTCCATGGCGAGTGGGCCCGTAGGGATGAGAGGCTCGGAAGCCCGAGCCGCGACCTGGCTCCCCCTTTATCGGGCGACCTGTAGCGCGCAGCGCGTCACGGACAAATCGAGGGCGCGGCCCTTGGGCTTCGCCAACAAGAAGCGCGCTCCATTCAGCGCCAACGGCTCGTTCAAACCGAAACCCGAGACGTCTCGGAGCCCCCCCGCCAGCGCTCCCGCGCTGTCGAAATAACCCAAACGCGGGTGCCCGCCCTTGCCCATCAGTACCAAGAAGGCGCTGGGCTCGGCGCCCGCCGCCCGCCCGGCGAATAGCCGAGGCGCGCCTGCAGCGAGCTTATCGTCCTCGAGTAGTTCGGCCGAAACATGCCCATCCGCGCTCACTCGGGCCCAATGCACCGCGGGTGCCTCGGCTCCAAGTGTCGTCGGGTCATCCCGCCAGGCCAGCAGAGCGCTGTCCCCCAAGGAGACCAGATCGTAAGCAAGGACGTGTGACTCTTCCGCCGTCACCAGGCGTGCCTCGGCGGCGGGTCCACCATTTTCGTCGAGCGGCATCAGCTTCAGGCGTCGAGGCGTGGAGTCGACCAATCCCTCCGGAGAGTCCGGTGCGGCGTCGTGCGTGCCGTTCGCTTGCTCGGCCTTGGCCGGTGCCGGCGCTGGCGCGCCATGCGAGACCCAGGTGAGCCAATACCCGCCAGGCCGCACGACGACCTGAGGCTCCTCCGCATCGTCGTCGGGAAGACTCAGCTCTGGCAGTTGTGTCCCCTCCAGATTACCGGGCTCGAATCTGAGCGCCGCAATGCTGCCGCGGGCGCGCGACTTGTTCCAGCGGTCCCAGACCAACAGCCCCCGCCCCGTGCCGAGTGCAAGGTCGAAGGCCGAGGGCCCCCCCCGCTCACGCGAGATCGGCGCGCCATGCGATACGGCGGGGGGCTCGCTAGCGGGCTCGATGCTGGCCAGCGTCAGGGTCGTCCCGCCAGCATCGCTACCGGCGATGGCAGCGATCAGCGTTCCCCCACGACTCGCCAATTTGGGTGGCTCCACATCCCCGTGGATTTCGTCGAGTTCGACCTCCCTGCCCCTGCCGCCGTCGTCGCTGACGAGCGCTACCAGGGCTCGGTCGCCCTTCAGCGCCGCCACGGCGAAACCGCTCTGGGTCGGAACAGCGGTTCCTACTTCGACGGCGAACGGCAGATCGATCGCTTCTCCGTCATCGCCGGACGCGGGGTTTCGCCCGACCTCGCCGAACAGGTAGCGCGCACCGGGCTCTACCTCGCTGCACTTCAGCTCTTTGGCTCGAAGCGGCGGTTTCTTGGTTGGCCCACGGCTTGCGGACGGGGCCGCTGCTCGCTCCTCGTGTCGCGACTTGTCGCAGGCGCTCGTCACCAGCAGCGGCAGCACCACGAGCAACGAGCCAGCCGGGCGCTTCGCCCTGTCGACTCCGTGCGCCCAGCCGACCTGTAGCCCGCGCCACGATCGGGCAGCGCGGAGATCATTCGAGCTCGAAGGGGGCGGGAACATGGCGACTCGCCCTAGCAGAAACGCTGCCCACTTGCAAAGCTTGGGCTCCACCCCCTAGTCTTGAGACGCGGGCCCAGCCTTTCGGACCCGCCGACCACGGAGTCCGAGCGGCGCCTCTTTCGTCGAGCGGCCCGCCACCGGATGACCACTCCCGCACTCACCCAGACGTACCGGCCCAACCAGCTGCTCAAAGCCGTGTATCGTCATTTCTTCGAATCCATCAAGGTGGACGAGGGGTGGTCAGAGAGCATCCGACAGTGGGCCGAGCAGGGCACGGTGATCTACGTGCTCAGGAACCTCAACTGGCTGGACTTCTTCGCCTTGGACTATCTGACCAAGCGCCAAGGGCTACCGGAGATCCGCTACGTGCCCGACCTCGGGCTCTGGCTGCTCAATCCACTCGGCAAGGGCTGGCGCGGCACGTTCAGGCCCCGACGCGAAGTGACTCCGCTGATGGAGCTGGAGGATGCGTTCGAGCATGGAGGTACCGCGGCGCTCTTTCTGAAGCGCCCACCGAATTTCTGGGACGCTACGCGGGGCTACAGCGGAGAGCGAGGGCTCAGAGAAGGCGACGAGCTGGTACGCGCACTGTTTCAATACCAACGCAAACACGAGCGACCGCTGCTGCTGGTTCCGCTCGTCTTTCTTTGGACCAAGTTCCCCGACAAGTCCGGTCTCAAGCCCATCGATTTCATGATCGGGCCACGCGGCTGGCCAAGCCCCGTGCGCTCGATCGGCCAATACATGGTCAATCGCCGACACGTGGCGCTCAAATTGGGGGAACCGCTCAACGTGCAAACCTTTCTGTCCAACACTTCCGGTTTGCTCGACGAGGTCCGCGTGAGGCGCATTACGTATGCCATGCTCCGCAGGCTCGAACGCGAGCGTCGCAGCATCATCGGGCCGGCTCAGAAACCCGCCGAAAGGGTACGTCACGAGATCGTTCGCTCACCAAAACTGCGCGGAGCCATCGAAGATCTCGCCAAAAGCGACGGTGGCGACAAGGGCCGTCACACCGAACGCGCGCTGGCGATGCTCAGGGAAATTCAGGCAACCCCAGGTGCCGCGACCATCAAGGCAATGGAGGTATTTTTCGATTGGGCCTTCCATCGAATCTACCGCGGCATCGAATACGACGAACGCGACATCGCTCGCCTCCGCCAGGCGGCTCGCGAGGGCACCCTGGTGCTTTTGCCCTCGCACAAGAGTCACATCGACTATCTGATTCTGAGCTACATCTTCAATGAGCAAAACCTGCCGCTGCCCCGCATCGCGGCGGGCGACAACCTGAATTTCTTGCCCATTGGTCCGCTGCTGCGGCGTGGAGGCGCGTTCTTCATTCGGCGCTCGTTCCGTGGAGACAGGCTGTATGCCTCCGTCGTCGACGCCTATGTGAGGCGGCTGATACGCGACGGCACGCCCATCGAGCTCTTCATGGAAGGGGGGCGCAGTCGCACCGGCAAACTGCTGGCGCCCAAGTTCGGCTTGCTCAGCATGGTCGTCGACGCGGCGCTCTACGTCCCACAACAGAAAGTCTACTTCGTGCCCGTGAGCATCGGCTACGAGAGAGTGATCGAGGCAAGCGCCTACGAGCGAGAGCTAAGTGGCGCGGAGAAAGAGAAAGAGGACGCTGCCGGACTGATCAAGACTTCGGAAATTCTGTTGCATCGCTACGGGCGCATCAATCTGCAGGTCGGTCAGGTATTGGCGCTCGACGACGTTTGTCAGGAGCTCGGCATTCCCAGTCAAAGCCCACTGCGCCCGGCCCGGCGCCGCCAGGTGGTCACTCGCCTGGGCAATCGAGTGATGGATGAAATCAATCGCGTTACGGCGGTAACGCCGGGTGCGCTCACCGCCCTTGCGCTGTTGAGTCATCGCGCGCGCGGTCTGACACATCACGAATTGATGGAGCGCTGCCGATTGCTGCTGGAGGTGTGCGTGCACGAGAAAGCCCGCGTGAGCCCGGCGCTGTTGGAGTCGGGGGGGGCGCTTCGAAAGGATGCCATACGCGAAGCGCTCCAGATGTTCATCGATGCCAGCTACGTGAATGTGCTTGCCGCCGGCCCGGACGCGAAACCTACCCGCCGGTCCCGGCGCAGCCTGATTGCGAACAGCGCAGTTTACTCGGTGATCGAAGAGCGCAGGTTGGCTTTGGACACCACGAAGAATATCCTCATCCACTTCTTCGTGGAGCGCGGGCTGATCGCGGCGTCGCTGTCGGGTGGGTCAGAACGCACCACCCAGAAGCTCTGGCTCAAGGCTAGGGTTCAACGTGCTTCGAAGCTCTTCAAGCACGAGTTTCGATTCAAGGCGGACCTGGCCTTCGACCAGATCTTCGAAACCACGGTCGATACCCTGGTCAGCGAGGGGGTACTCCGCGAGGCCGATGGAGAACTCGGCCACGGCACGGGCTTTGGAGGTTGGAGCTCGGAGCAGTGGCTGGCAACATTTTCCAGCATTCTGCAGAATTTTTTCGAGGGCTATCGTATCGCGGCGCGCGGACTCGCGCTGCTACTCCGCGGTCCCATGGGTGAAAAAGAGCTACTGAAACGCTCCCTCTCGACGGGGCTGACGATGTATTTGGCCGGTGAAATCGCCTGTCGCGAGGCCATCAGCAAGCCTTTGGTGCAAAACGCACATTCGGCATTGATCGACTTCGGATACGTGCGCTCCCGCGAGGGAAAACTGGAATTGACAGATACTTTCAATTCCATCGATGCCGTGGCAGAGATCGAACGTTGGATAGCAGCTTATGTCGATCATTCCCATGAAGCCCCGGAGACAGCCTCGAAAACTCAGCCGTGACCTGATCACACCTCTTTTGCTGGGATGCCTGGCCGCAGCCTTCTGTTCCGGCTGCCTGGGCGCCCCCAATGCGCTGGCCCCGGGTCTCGAGGGCTCGGTGGGGATGCCCCACCACGGCGTACAGACCGGGGCGGTCGAACTCCCGCGGCAAGGCGAAGGGTTCACCCGTTTTCGCCCGACGAGCGCCACCTACTGGGGCAACCCGCGCCTGGTCGGGACCCTGGAGTCCGTCGCGCGAGAAGTGGCGCGCGCCCGACCCGGAGGCGCCCCCCTGGTGGTTGGGGATCTGTCCAGCCGTTTCGGAGGCAAGATCCCCCGTCACAACTCGCACCGAACGGGTCGAGACGTGGATCTTCTCTTCTACATGACTACGCCGGAAGGCGCACCGCGGAGGTCACCGGGCTTCATCCGCGTCGGCGCCGACGGGTTGGCCGAGTATGGCGATCAGTACCTGCGCCTGGACGTCGAACGTCAGTGGTTGCTCATCAAGCAGCTGCTGAGGTCACCCGAGATCGAAGTGCAATGGCTATTCATCAGTCGCGACGTCGAAGCTCTGATCGTGGACTACGCGTTGGCCCGAGAGAGCGACCTCGATCTGGTCTGGCACGCGGAAACGGTCATGCTCCAACCTGGCGATAGCGCGCCACACGATGATCACATGCATGTCCGCATTGCCTGCAGCCCTGACGAAAGCGTCCACGGCTGCGAAGGCGGTGGACCACGCTGGGAGTGGCAAACGCCTCTGCCGCACATTGAAACTCCGCTCTCCGAGTTGCTCGCGGAAATTGCGCGAGAGGATCCGTATGAGCCCCAGAAGTTCGCTCACGCCGGCGGCGTCTAAGTCCCCGCCGCAGGGGCTGTTACTGCTGGGCGACTGCCTCGACTGGCTACCGAAGCTCGGAAGCTCCCATCCGCAAGGTTTCGATTTGGTCTACGTCGACCCGCCCTTCAACGCGGGCGGCACGCGCTCGGCGCGACAAGGAAAGGGACAACGCATCCATGGAACGCAAGCCTATCGGGACGCCTGGGGGGGGCTAGAAAAGTTCCTCGGGATGCTCGCTCCACGCCTGGCGGCCATTCGAGACGTGATGAGCCCTGAGGGCAGCCTGTGGCTGCACCTCGACCATCGCACCGTGCATGACACCAAGGTCTTGGCAGACCGGGTATTTGGCGCTGGGCGCTTCGAAGGCGAGATCATTTGGGTGCCCGGCAACGGCGGGCGACGGCGCAGCGGTCCCAGTGTCACCCATCAGACCATCTTGGTCTTCAGGCGCGGCCAGCGTCTCATCTACAATGCGGACAGCCCCGCGTTGCGCGAGCCCTACGCGGAGACCAGCCAGCGCATGCATTTTCGAAACGTCGATAGGCAGGGGCGACGCTTTCGCGAACGCCACATCAACGGCAAAACGTACCGCTATTACGCCGACGAAGGCCGCCTGCTCGGCAGCGTATGGACCGACTGCCCGGCAATGCGGGCCAATACGCCATTGATCCGGGAAACCACTGGCTACCCCACCCAGAAGCCGGAAACCCTGCTCGAGCGCATCATCGTCGCGGCAAGTCACCCCACCAGCTGGGTCCTCGACCCGATGTGCGGCTCCGGCACCACCCTGGCCGTGGCGCGCAGGCTCGGAAGGCATTGGGTAGGAATCGACGAAAGCAAGCTAGCTCACGGCATCGCAAAAAAGCGCCTGGCAGCCGCCGGAGTCGAAGCAAAGATCACGCGTTGACGCGGCCCGCGCACGCACCGCCTGCCGCCGAAGTGGCATACCGGTCTGGAGCACTGGGTCGCTGCACGCTTCGCCGCTGTCCGCCGCGCCCCCCGGAACCACGCAGCTCTGCGCGGCTTCGAAGCCCCAACCGTCCGCGTCCGTGCTTTCGTCCGCATACAGGAACTTACAAATGCCGTCTATGAGCACCCCACCAGGCGACGCTGCGCCGGTAGTACCCGACTGCTAGCGTTGCCCGTCGACGTGGTTTCCGTCACGGCACCGGCCGTCGCAATACAATTGCCGGTCGTTCCTGCGCTCGTGGTGGAATTCGCCCCACCCGCACTCGGCGCCTCGCCGTCCGAGCTGCAGGCCAGCACCGCAACACCAATCCCCGCCAAGAGGCCGATGCGTGCCAAGTAATGTGGGTTGACCATCGAAAATACTCCCTTGGGTGCCGCCCGCGACGACCTTCCATCGGAGGATGTGAACGGCGCCGGAGCGCGTGTTTGCGGCCCCTCGATGCGACAACGGTGTCGCGAACTACTCCGCCTCATAAACGCCCCACGGGACCAGAGTGCTCGAGTCGAGAAGCTCAGGACGTCCACCATTGGGGGCGCTGGCTAGCGCAGTTCAGAGCCCCCAGGCGAGGTAGGATCATAAAGTCACATTCCCAGCAACGCGGAGCACTTCTCTTGCCGTGCGGTAGACCTGACCACTTTGCAAAACGTGAGTGCGCCCAATTGCTAACGAGGCATCCCCGTAGCCGCTAACACTTCCGCACACCCACTCACATGTTCCGTAGCCGCCAGAAGATTACACGGGAAAACCGTCGAACACTTTGTGTAACAGACGAGACATTGTCGTTTTGACGCCTGGAATCCCATCCAGTACGATGAGAGTGAATTCAAGGCGGCAGCTAGAACACTGGCAGCAGCTACTCGCGCTGCCATCGGCTTAACCAGGCTATTCAGGAGGACACCGCATGTCACGCTTTTCATCTGCGGTAGTGATATCAATTCTAGGGTTCAGCTTCGCAAATGCTTGCTCTGACAAGAAGAACGACGACGGCGACGAAGACCCCACGCAGACCACCGGCATCATCACCGGCGGGACCAGCGCGGGCGGCAACTCCGGGACGGGTACCAACAGCGGCACCAACTCCGGAACCGGCGGCACCGGAGGCGGCTCGGGCGGCAATGGGGGCTCGTTCACTGACGCTTGCCCCAACCTTCCCGAAAACCTAGGCGCCTGCGGCGAGTCGGCCGTCAACTCGAAGCCCAAGCCGGTCAATATGCTGATCGTGCTCGATAAGTCGGGCAGCATGGCGCAGGACGCACAGGGGCAACAGAAGTGGGGCGCCATGAAGAGCGCGCTGAACTCTGCGCTCGGTGAAGTCGCGAGCAGCATCAACTTCGGACTCGAACTCTATCCGACGCCCAACCTGAATTCGGACGTGATCGATCGGCAGAGCTGCGGCCAGGACGGGAACTGCTGCGAGATGCCGGAGCACGGGGACATGAACGTGCCCGTCGGTACGGGCAGCGAGGCAGTGAACATGATCCTCGACACACTCGACAACACCGAACCCGGTGGCGGCACGCCGACAGCTCGCGCATTGGAGCGCGCCCTCGAGTACTTCACCTCGGGCGCGGGCGCCAACCTCGAAGGCGACAAATACGTGCTATTGGCGACCGACGGCGGCCCCAACTGCAACGAGGAACTCAACTGCGGCAGGGACCTGTGTACCTACAATCTCGACGACCCACAACGCGACTGCACGACGACGTCTACCGACAACAACTGCTGCGAATTCACCAGCGCAGGTTGCGTCGACTCGAACAATGTGGTGGATCGCATCAATCTGCTCGCCGACGCCGGCATCAACACCTTCGTCGTCGGTATCCCGGGCAGCGAGGCCTACTCGGACTTCCTGAAAGACTTCGCGGACGCGGGCAATCAGCCCTCGGGGGACCCGGACTACAGCTACTACCGCGTCGACGACATCAGTGACCTGACCTCGGTGTTCAACGAAATCACCGTGCAGCTGGTCACGAGCTGCGATCTGGAGATTCCTCAGGTACCCGCGGTGCCGCCGGTCGTGGTCATCGATTGCGAGCAAGTCAACAAGATCGGCGGCGCAGGCGGAGAAGGCGGCTCGTCCAACTCCGACAAGGAGAACTGGACCTGGCAGCCCGGCAGCCAGGAGATCAAGCTCGTGGGCGACACCTGCGATCGAGTCCAAAAAGGCGTCGGTCGCATCGATATCCTGCTCGACTGCGACGTCCCCCAATAAACTCGGAGTCCATCACGACCCGAACGGGTGGCAATTCACGAGCGATTGCCACCCGTTGGTGTTTGCGACGCGGCGAGCCCTGCTGAGTGGCGCCTACTTCTCCAGCAAGCTACGCAGCATCCACGCGGTCTTTTCGTGAAGCTGCAGCCGCTGCGTGCCCAGGTCGGCCGTTGCCTGGTCGCTCACGTCTTCGGCGAGAGAGACCGCAGCTCGCGCCGTGCGGATGACCGCCTCGTTGGCTTCGACCAACTGCTTGACCATCTCCAGTGCTTCGGGGACGCCATCCGTCTCGCGAATCGTGGAAAGCTTCGAGTAGGCCGAGTAAGTGCCCGGGGCAGGATGGCCCAACGCACGAATGCGCTCCGCAATCAGATCGACCGCGGTGGCGAGCTCCGTGTACTGCTGCTCGAACATCAAATGCAGTGTCTGGAACATGGGGCCTTTCACGTTCCAGTGGAAGTTATGTGTCTTGAGGTAGAGCGTGTAGCTATCCGCGAGCAACTTCGACAGCTCATCCGCCAAACGCTTCCGATCCTGCTCGTTGATACCTATTTCAACTTGCATATTCATGACTGACTCCTCTCTGCCCTCTATTTCGTGGTGGCACCTGGAGCTGTCAAGCGAAGAGCCCGTGGACGCGACAAACGCCTCCAAAGCATCGTGTCGACCAGATGGAACAGCGTCGCGCCGACTGATAGGGCCCCGATCCTCAGGTCATCGCTGAAACTTATCAGTCGCGAGGACGGCCCGCCTGGCTTCAGCGACGTGCTCGGCGGGCAAGGTGCGGAGCCCGCCGGCCAGCGCGCACTCCTGCGCGGAAGGAGTGCCCGGCATCGCCGACCACCCGACCTGCAAAGATTGAAGCTGTTGCCTCGACCGGTGAAATTCCGGTGCGGCCGGCCGGAGCGAGCGGGACCGTCAGCGGCGAGGGCAGAGCGGGAGCCCTGCGTAACGGGCCACCCAGGCCGGATTTCGCTCACTCGCGAGTGAGCGACGGTCCGCACGCCTCAGCTCGCGAATACGCGGGCTGCGCGACCAGGCACCGCGTCTCTTGAACCACTCTATATCGTGCGCCAACCGCTCGAGCAGTGGCGAACTCTGACTTCTTGTCTTGGCTTCCTTGCCCATACTTCAGCTGAACGGAGCCCTATGCCCACCCTTGAGAAAAATGCCCTCCCGAGCTCCGATCGAGTCGAGCAACCCTGTGCTTCGCAGCGTCGAGTCGACTATGATTTCCGCCGCTGCATGAAATTCGCCCTACTTCCGTCGTGGCGCCGCCTGGCCGGGCGCGCGGGTGTCTGCCTCCTGCTCGGGGCGCGAGGAGCTTGGGCGCAGGCTCCCCTCCCACCACCCACGCCAAGCGCCCAAGTCGCACCTGGGCCTAGCGAGTCCCCCACCCTACCTGCCCCACCAGGCCAGGGCAGCGGCGACACCGCTGCGGCAGCCAGCAACTCGCCCGAAGCGACCCCGCCAGCGTACACCGCCCCCGTGTACGTGCCTCCGGTCGTGTCTCCCTATCCCCCTTATGGGTCTGGCTTTGCGCCTTACCCCAACCCAACGGTTGATCCACGCCCCCGATACCTACCCTATCGTGAAGGCGAGCCCGCACCGCCCGGATACGAGTACGAAGAAGAAATCCGCCGGGGCCCCGTGGTCGGTGGGTTCATCACGCTGGGTGTTCCCTATTTGCTGGGCCTGTTGATTGCTGCGCAGGAAGAGTACGACAACAAGAAGGCCTTTCTGGTGATACCCGCGCTCGGCCCCTGGCTCACGTTGCTGACGCGCGATAGTTCTTGCGATCCCAGCCTGCCAATCTCGAGCTGTGACGAGGACTCCGCAGCTCGCTTCGCGTTGGTCCTGGACGGTTTGCTGCAGACGGCAGGGGGCGTCATCGCTGCCTCGGGCCTGTTCAACAAGAAGAAGCGCTACGTACGCAGCGATTGGAGGCCCCAGATCTCCCTCGTACCGCGACCACTCGCCTCCGGCATGGCACTGACCGTGTCGGGCAGCTTCTGAGCAAAGCGGCGCGCGGCCTTTTTGTAGATCGGGAGCTTCCCCTACAACCCAATCATCGAAAGAGAGTGCATGGACCGTCATCACAGCAAGGGAAAGAAGCCCTACAACCCGGAGACCCTCGCTCTGGGATACGCCTACGATCCATTCCTCTCGGAGGGATCGGTAAAGCCGCCCGTCTTTTTGACGTCCACGTTTCAGTTTGCCAGCGCCGAGGAAGGCCAGCGACACTTCGAGCTGGCCTACAAGCTGCGACCGGCTCGTGCCTCTGAAGTGCCCGGGCTGATCTACAGCCGACTGAACAACCCCAACCTCGAAATCTTCGAGCGGCGCATGGCCGCCTGGGACGAGACCGACGAAGGCGCCGTTTTCGCCTCGGGAATGGCGGCCATTTCCACCTTGGCTCTCAGCCTGCTGAAACCCGGGGACGCCGTGATTGCGACGGCGCCCATCTACGGCGGTACGCACTATCTCTTCGAGCATGTCCTACCGCGTTTCCAGATTCACACGAGTTGGGTGGCTGCCGGCGATGACACTCCCAAGCTCGTTGCCGACGAGTGTCAGCGGTTGGGATCCGAGCGAGTCCGCCTGGTCTTCATGGAAACGCCTGCCAACCCTTCGAACAAGTTGGTGGACATCCAAGGCGTCGCCAACGCGGTCCGCAACCTCAGACTGGCAGGCAAGACCGATTGCTGGCTGGCCGTCGACAACACATTCTTGGGCCCTGTCTTTCAGCGCCCCTCGCGGTGTGGGGCCGATTTCGTCGTGTACTCGGCGACCAAGTTCATCGGCGGACACAGCGACCTGATAGCCGGGGTCGTCACGGGCGTCTCCGAGCAAATGCAGGGCATCAAGCTAATGCGCACGATCCTGGGCACCATGGCCAACCCGTTCACCGGTTGGCTGCTGTTGCGCTCGCTCGAAACAGTGTCGGTGCGCATGCGGCGCCAGGCCAAGAGCGCCGCGAAGTTGGCGCGCCTGCTCAGCAAGCATCCCAAGGTGCACACGGTTCTCTATCCGGGCCTGCTGACTCCAGGACAGCGCCAATACGATATCTTCACGAGCCAATGCACGGGCGCCGGCTCGCTCATTGCCTTCGAGGTGGACGGTGGAGTGAAGGCGGCACAGGCCGTCCTGAACGCTTTCGAAGTGGCGCGTCTGGCAGTGTCGTTGGGCGGCACCGAAAGTCTCGTCGAGCATCCCATGACGATGACGCACGCCGACGTGCCTCCCGAAGAACTCGAACGGATCGGCGTGAGCCCAGGGCTAATTCGCATGTCCGTGGGTCTGGAGCACATTTCGGATCTGACGCGAGATCTGCGCCACGCGCTCGAAGTGCTGTGAGCAATGGCCCGCCCTATCCGGGCTGGAGTTGGGCTAGAGTGGCGGCGCTGGTCGCAGCGCGTCTCGCACACCAGCGTCCGGACGATGGGCGGCTCAGGCGCTCTGACTCAACCCCGCCACGCACCACGGCCTTTACGGCCGCGGATCGCCGAAGGAGCCAGTGGGCGTCGACTGATGCGTTCCACCCAGCACCGCCGCGACCTTTTCAGCGAGCGCTCCGGGCGAGAATGGCTTGTGTAGAAATTCCGCCGACTTCGGCATGGCTTCCAGCTGGTTGTCGCTGCCCGGATATCCCGACACGAACAGCACCCTGAGTTCGGGGTGCTGTTCGCACAGCATACGCGCCAGGGCGTGCCCATCCGTCGCGGGCATGACCACGTCCGTCACCAAGAGGTCGATCGAGCCCGCGTGCGATGCGGCGACCGTCAAAGCTTGGTCGGCGTCTGCAGCCGCCAGGACGTAGAAACCGCAGCGCTCCAGCACTCGCTTCAGCACCTTGCGCACGGTCGGCTCGTCATCCACCAGAAGGACAGTCCCGCGAACGGGCTCAGCCCCGACTTTGTTGTTGGCAGTGTTCACACCTCACACTCACCGGCTCCGGAATCCCCCCCCGAATGGGTGGACACCTAGACTGCGTATCAGGATACCCCAAAAACAGTTTCGAGCATCTACGAACCTGTCGCGGATGAGTACGCCACCGAGCCCGCCGGCAGCGGCGCCAGAGTTCACCCAACACAAGCCGCGGGCCCTGGGATGCCCACCCACGACGCCGACTCGAGACAGCCTAAGCCCGGGAAAAGACACGAACTAGCGCCGCGGGCTACGGGTGCGGCCCGACTCCAGCTAATCAGCTGCGCAAACTTTTCGGGGAAGCGATTCGCTGCGCCCACGTAAGACAGGGTGTGCCCGTGAATCCGCTTGTACCACATGTGGGCGGCTGTCGACGGAGCATGCTATGTGAGGTTCCCAATGATTCAGATGCTCAAGCAGCAGCCTGCACTGCTCACGGTACTGACCCTGTTGATCCCAACCGCCGCCGCTGCCGAGGAGGGTAGCGCACCAGATGCTCCGCCGCCGAGCGAGCAGCCAACCACCGTCGCAACGACTGACGAAGGCGCGCCTCGACCCGCGGCCGAGGTCGCCCAGGCATCGGAAACGGCTCCCGCGCCCGCCGAGGCGTCCGCGGAAGAGGCGCCACTGCGGAAGATGGATCTGTCCACGCCACCCCCTCCACCAGCACGCGAGCGCAAGGCTCGCATGCACAACGGTTTCTATTTGAGGGGCAGCTTCGGCGCCGGTGGGCTGTGGTCGAACGCGCTCGATCGCAGCGACAGCGCCGACACAGCCGACATGAACGGTAGCGCATTTGCGCTGAACTTCGACGCGATGGCAGGCGGCTCTCCTGGTGAAGGCTTTGCGCTCGGCGGTGGGCTCTCCTGGATGGGCGGAGCATCCGATCTGAGTGGAGATGGTCAGTCGCTGGATACTCAGCTGGGCATGTTGCTGCTCGGACCGTTCTTCGACGCTTTTCCAGATCCCAAGCACGGTTTCCACCTCGGTGCCTTGGTCGGCTATGCCCTCCATACCATCGACGATCATCCGAGCACGGTGGACATGACCCAAGGCTATGGCGGCGCGGCCTGGTTGGGCTACGACTGGTGGGTCGCCAACGAGATTTCAGCAGGTTTTCTGGTGAAATTCAGCGGTGCGCTCACCCAAGGCGACGAAGGCAGCGGAAGTCTCCGGCTCAACAGCACCGCCCTGACCGTGATGGGGACGGCGCTCTACCACTGAGACCACGCGACCTGCGAGTCACGCTCGGGTTCGAGACCCTGGTGCCCCGCAAATGGCCACATACTCATCGAGCGAACTCGGGTCCTTCAAGGTATCGCGGTTCACCGCTTCGTCGGGTGGCACGCCGTTGAAAATGCGCTTGATTGGCACCTCGAGCTTCTTGCCGCTCAGCGTGCGCGGCACCGCCCTGACTTGCCGGATCTCGTCGGGCACGTGGCGAGGTGACAACTCGGCGCGAATCCTGGCTTTGAGCTCTCGCTCGAGGGGTGCATTCAGCTCGGCCGCTCCAGCGAGCACTACGAACAGCCACAGCTTGCCTTCCTGCGCGATGCTCCCGGTGTCCACCACGAGACTTTCGGCTACCTCGGGCAAACTCTCGACGACGCGGTAGAACTCACTGGTTCCCATCCGCACCCCTCCCCGATTCAACGTGGAGTCCGAGCGACCGTAGATGACCAGGCCCCCGGAAGCCGTGAATTTGATCCAGTCACCGTGTCTCCACACCCCGGGGAAACTCTCGAAATAGCTCTGACGGTAGCGTTCGCCGTCGTCGTCTCCCCAGAAGAAAACAGGCATCGAGGGCAGCGGCTCCGTCAACACCAACTCACCCACTTCATCGACGAGCGCGCGGCCGGTCGGGTCGTAAGCCTCAACGCTGCAGCCCAGGCCGCAGCACTGAATCTCGCCCATACGCACGGGCAGCAGCGGGCAGGAGAGAACGAAGGCGGTGCACACGTCGGTTCCGCCGCTCACCGACCCGAGGAGAACATCCGGCGATACGCGCTCGTAGACCCAGCTGAATCCTTCCGGGGGAAGAGGTGCGCCAGTACTTCCGACTGCTCGGAGGCCACTCAAGTCGAACTCTTCGCCAGGTCGAAGCCCAGCGCGCCTGCACGCCGTGATATACGGCGCGCTGGTACCGAAGTAGCTGACCTTCTCTCGAGCCGCCATGCGCCACAGGCTTCCGAGGCTGGGGTAGGCGGGGCTACCGTCGTAGAGCACCACCGTGGCTCCCACCAAGAGCCCTCCGACCAGGAAGTTCCACATCATCCAGCCGGTGGTCGTAAACCAGAAGAACCTGTCCCGCGGCCCCAGATCGCAGTGCAGGCTCAGCGCCTTTTCGTGCTCGAGCAGGATGCCACCATGCCCCTGCACGATGGGCTTGGGAAGCCCCGTGGTTCCGGACGAATAAAGCACCCACAGCGGGTGGTCGAAGGGAAGCGGGGCAAATTCCAGCGGCGCATGGTTCGCGAGGAGCTCATCGATGGATATCACGTTGTCCAGATTCAACGACTTCGACCCGAGCACGGAAAGCAGCACGAGCTTCTCGAGCGTCGGCAACCCCCGCGCGATCTGAGTGAGCGCGGACGTTCGATCGAAGCTCTTGCCGCCGTAGCGATAGCCGTCGACCCCTATCAACACCTTGGGCTCGATCTGGCGAAAGCGATCGAGAACGCTCGCCACGCCGAACTCGGGCGCGCAGCTGGACCAGATCGCACCGAGGCTCGCTGTGGCCAAAAACAGGACCACCGCATCCGCGATGTTCGGCAGGAACGCGGCAACCCGATCCCCCTCTCCCACCCCCAAGCTTCTGAGCCCCTGAGCTGCCCGGCCCACCCGGTCGGCTAGCTCCCGGTAGCTGAGCTCGTGCCTACCCCCTGCCTCGTCCAACGAAAGCAGAGCCACGCCGTCGTCCTGCCTCCGGAGAGCGTGGTCGGCGTAGTTCAGCCTGCTATCGGGAAACCACTGCGCCCCGGGCATGCTGCGCCGACCGAGCACGCGGCTGGGCTCGCGCTGGAAATGGACAGCGAAGTACTCGGCGATCGAGCCCCAGAATGCTTCGAGATCACCGACCGACCAGCGATGCAGCTCGAAGTAGTTCCCAAACTCGAGCCCATGCTTCAGCTGCAGCCAGCGCATATACCGACTGAGGTTAGAGCTCTGCACCGACTCGGCGGAGGGCGTATAGAGGACCTGGCCTTCCGTCACCTCCGCTGGCGCTGGTGTTCTTTGGCCCCGATGCGTCATGAGTTGTCCCGAGCGTACCTCGCTGTCAACCCCAGGGCTCGCCGCTGGGCCCGCGAACGGCGCGTGTCACCACGCCGCCACAACATGCCGTCGAGAACGTAATGGGTGGCCTGAGGGAGCATCAAGAGTGGCACGACGAAGCCTAGCACGTGTGGGGACAGCTGAAACGCGCTCGCTCCAAACAACCACGGGCGCTCGTGAAACACCAATTGGTCCCACAAGAACTCTTCGGCAAATGCAAGCGCCAGCAGAAACGAGAGGAAAACCACGAGCCCGTTTCGCGCGATTTCGCAGCCGAGCCCCGACCCCTGCTCAGCGTGCTGTGCCCGTGTGTAAGCCCAGAGCAAGGCAAAATAAGGGATGCCGTGCACCAGGACATTGGTGACCGTGAAAGCAAAGTCGCTGTTGGTCATAACGATGCCCACGTACCAGATGGCGGTGGTCGAGGCGACGACCGCTACCTTTCCGAGGGAGAACGTCGCCCTCGCACGAAACACGGCGATTTGACGGACCCCGAACGAGACGAGCGCCGCCCACCACAGGAACCGGCACGCGGGCAGCGAGGCCGCAGCCAGCGTCCCCAGGTCCACGAAGTCCCCCTCGACGAACCAGGCGAAATGCGTCTTCGAGAGGTGCGCATGCCAATAGACCAGCGGATAGAGGGTAGCCGCGTACACGGCAAAATCGTCGACCCAGCGGTCGACACGGCTCCTGTGCTCGCTCTTCGCCCGGTAGATCGCCACCCAACCGACTTGCTGACGAATGAAATGGAAGACCGCGATGTAGGCGAAGCAGCGCCAGAAGGTCAGCGAGCTCAACGAGTAGAGCCAATAGCCGATCAGGTACATCGAGAGCGGCGCGAGCGTGTAGCGGAACGGATGGGTTCTGAGCTCCCCCGGATCGAGGTACGTGCGAAAGAGCGTGGCGTACACATGGGCCACGTCGATGCCCAGGACGAAAAGCACCCACCCCCAGTCGGGGAACGGCTGCCTCTCGATACCAGTCAACTTGCCGACCGCCACGAGGGCCAACGCGAGAACGGCGCTGCCAGCGAATAGCGCGAGGTCCAGGCGGGGACTCCAGAGCCAGGGGCCGAAGGAAATGCGCCGGACAGCTGGCGCCTGTGTGAATGCCATTGCCATCGGAGCCAGTCGCGATGCTAGCAAACCCGGACCAAGGCTGCAGCGAAGGCCGCGCTGCATCGTCCAAAGCCCGGCGAGAGCGCTCTCGAACTCAGCCAGCCAGGGGTTCGGACTCCCGCCCCAGGGCACGAAGCACTGCTTCGGCCGCCAGAATCCCCCGGTCTTGGGCTTCTTCGAACAGGGCGATGCCCGACAGGTCCGAATGGGCGAAGTGCACCCGCGCGGGCGCCTTGGCTTGGGGCTCGAGGCGCTCGGCGCCCCAAATGAACCCCGGCGTCGGACGGATCATCGCATGCCCCCACTTGTAGATGTCGATGCGCTTTACTTGCTCCGATATATCGGGATGTGCGCGCTCCAGGTCTGCCACGATTGCACGAGCCCAGCTCTGATGATCCAGGGCCAGAAGGCGCTCGCGCTCCTTCTCTACATCGTGTCCAGTGAGCGGAAGATAATAGGTCCAAACATCTGGACCGACGTCCCTGAGGGCCTGATGACCGGCGCTCACGTATCCGAGCGAAGGACTGTCGAACAGGACGTTGTCCCAAGCCGGGGGAGCCCCCTTGCCGGAAGGCGTCGTGGCAAGGTGCAAGTTCGCGACCAGCCAGGGCCCATAGCTGAAACTGCTCACGTGCTTCGGCGCCGCATCACGCCAGGCCCTGAGCACCCGCTGGGCGACGAACTGCGGGATCGCCAAGATCACCTGATCAGCGACGACCAGCCGGAGCTCGTCCCGAGCGGCGTCGAAAACCGCCAGTCTCACTCGTTCGGCCTCTTGAACCACGTCGGTAACCAGGCAACGAGTTCGGAGGCGTCCCTTGGAGCGACCCGCGAGGTGTTCCACCAAACGCCCGTTGCCTTCCGGCCAGGTGATGAACGGCTGGCTCTCCAGAGCGGGGCTGGCTCTCCGCGCGCAAAAGTAGAACAGAAGCGCCCATGCGCTGGTTTCCTCCAAGGTGGTTCCGTAGTCGTCGCGACACGCCAGCTCCAGATACCAGAGCACGTGCGGAGCTTGGATGCCCTGCTGCCTCAGCCAGTCCGCAGCAGACAGCTTGTCGAGCGCGCGCAGTCGAGCATCGTCACTGGACCGGCGCATCGGCAGCGCGAAAGCGCGGCGCCCCTGCGCATCACGGAACCCGAGCCAACGCTTCACGTGTCGCTCGAAGGCCACGAGATCTGCCCGGTCGCGTTCGGTAGCTCGAGAAGCGGGGAACAGCCCGGGGTGCCATGCCCCGTCGTAGAACAGTCGCTCGTCGGGCTCGCGTACTCGGTAGCGCTCGCGCGCCACGGGTACGCCGTCGCTCCAATCCAGCACTCCCATTTCTTCCAGCAGGACACAGAGGGCCCTATTTTCAGCCATCGGAACGGGCACGTAGTGCGCACCCCAAGGATAAGGCACGACCCCGTCCGTGCCGTAGACCGACGTCCCTCCGGGCCTGGGTTCGAGGTCGTAGATGCGGTAGTCGTGGAAGGAGGCTCGCGAGAGTCGCCAACCGGCACACAGACCCGCGGGGCCCGCCCCGACGATCGCCACCCCAATCCGTTCGGTTTCCGCTCCGGCGTGCTCGACCCAAGCGCCTCGTAGGCGATGGCCGAGCTTGGCCGACGCACCTCTCACTTCGCCCGGAAACCGGGGCGGATGCTTCTGACAAGCCGGAACCACCAGCGGTGTGCCCAGCATCAGCGACAATAGGTCTCGACGGGATACGGTCATTTCGGGTTAAGGTCGAACTGCCCCGCGGTGCAGGCGAGAAGATGTCAAAATGCGAATACGACTAGCGGGGCGAGCACCACGATACACGAAATGAAGCCACAGTCATGAAGCATAGCCCAACGGACAATCCCCTGGTCTCACAGAAATTGCCCATACTGTTCGACCGCCTCGGGGCAAGACATGTCGTGCCAGGCGTGCATCAGTTGATCGATGAAGCCGACCAGGCACTGAACGCCATCGGGGCGCAGACCTCGCCTCCCACCTACTCGAGCACTCTCTCTGCCATGGAGGGAGCCACCGAGCGTCTGGAGTTCGCGATGGGCGTCGTGGAGCACCTCGAGTCGGTCGCCACCAATCCCGAGTTTCGCACTGCCTACAACACGGTACTGCCCAAGGTGAGCGCCTTCTGGTCCGGGCTGCCACTCAGGGCTGGGCTCTGGCAACGTCTCGTCGAGCTATCGGGCTCGGACGAGGTGAAGGGGTTGAACCCCACCCAGGCGCGCTTCCTGGACAAGACGCTGGATGACTTCCGACGCCATGGAGCAGAGCTGGATGAAGCCAAGAAGTCAGAGCTCCGAACCATCGATCAAGGTCTGAGCCAGCTGACCACTCAGTTCGCGCAACACGTGCTCGATGCGACGGGCTCGTTCGAACTGATGATCAGCGACGAAGAACAACTTGCAGGGTTGCCCGAGTCGGCGCTGGCTGCGGCGCGCGACAGCGCTCGCGCCAAGGGTCAACGAGGCTATCGCTTCACCCTCCAGGCGCCGAGCGTCGTCGCCGTGCTCAACTACGCCGACAATCCCAAGCTCCGCGAAACCATCTGGCGCGCGTTCAACCGGCGCGCCACCAAGGGGAATCTCGACAATCGACCCCTGATTCGCGAAATTCTCGAACTGCGTCGACGCAAGGCAAACCTGTTGGGATTCAGGGACTTCGCCGACCTGGTCACGCAGGATCGCATGGCGAAGCGTGGCGCGGATGCCCTCGAGTTCGTCGAGGAATTGAGCCGGCGCACCCGGCCGGCGTTCGAACGCGAAACCGAGGAACTGATACTTTTTCGGCGCGAGCTCGAAGGACCGAAAGCCACGACGCTTCAACCCTGGGACGTCGGTTACTATGCGGAAAAGCAGCGAAGAGCGCTTTACGACTTCGATGAGGAAGAGTTGCGAGCCTATTTCCCAGCCGAACGGGTGCTGGCGGGTGCATTCGGCGTGGCGGCTCGCCTGTTCGGCATCCACATAGAACCGGTCGAGGATTTGCCAGTGTGGCACCCAGACGTAAAGGCCTACCGGATTGTCAACGAGGATGGCAAGACGTTGGGCATTTTCTATGTGGACCTCTACCCGCGCGAAAACAAGCGGGATGGCGCATGGATGCACGGGTTGATCAATGCGAAGCCTCCTGAGCCGCACGTCGCATTGTTCTGTGCCAACGCGAATCCGCCGGCTGGCGGCAAGCCGTCGCTCCTGAATCATCGCGACGTCGAAACGGTCTTTCACGAGTTTGGCCACCTCTTGCACCACTGCCTCAGCGACGTTTCGGTGCGCAGCCTGGCGGGCACCCGCGTCGCTCAAGACTTCGTCGAACTCCCGTCTCAGATCATGGAGAACTGGTGTTCGGAGAAGGTGGCTCTGGATACATTCGCGGCACACTTCGAAACGGGTGAACCAGTCCCTGCGGAGTTGGTCGAAAGGTTGATCAAGGCGCGTAACTTCCGGGCCGCGAGCGCGCAGATGAGACAGCTCGGGTTCGCGGCCGTCGACCTCGCCCTGCACACGGAATATTCCGCCGAGCGACACGGAGACGTGAATGCCTACGCTAACCGGATTCTACAGAACTACGCACCGGTCAAGCTACCCAGCGACTACGCGTTGATCGCCTCCTTCAACCACCTATTTTCCCATTCGGTGGGGTACGCTGCGGGCTACTACTCGTACAAGTGGGCCGAGGTGCTGGACGCGGACGCTTTCACTCGATTCAAGAATGAGGGGCTGTTCAATCGCGAAGTGGGTATGCAGTTCAGAAACCTGGTCTTGGCACGCGGTGACAGCGACGACCCCATGCAGCTGTTCAAGTCCTTCATGGGTCGCGAACCAGACATGGAGCCCATGCTCGAGCGTCAGGGGCTGGGCCGTTGAGCCGCGCATTTCCGCGACCGCTGCGGCGAGCCTCCCGACGCGATCGACGCCTTATCTAAGGGTCCGCGATCGTTTCGGACGGCTGCAACAGGGCCAATGCCTCGCGCTCCGCCTGTGCCACCAAACGGGAGTAGCCGTCGAAACGCGGATCGCTGGGTGCCTGTCGTCGTTCTTGCGCGGAGACGGGGCTACCCGGGGCCGGTGAGGCGCTGCGCATGGGTGGCGGTCGAGTCGCAAACGACGCGAGGCTCGACGTGCGTACCGCGGCATCCACCCGCACCGAAGTCAAACGGGCGATCTTGTCCACCACCTGGTCGAGTCGCTGGGCGGGGCTGCCAGCGAAGTCCCCGAGCGCGGTGCAGTCCGTCCGTCTGGCATCGAGCCTCGCCACCCACAGCACCGTGGCGAAATGCAGGTCGGCCACATGATATGCGTCGTAGCTGGTCACGACCTGATTTTCGCGAAAAGCCTGGATATCCTGGATCGTCGGCACCACCGCGCGGTAGGCATTGCCGCTGGAAGCCGCCGATGTCCCTCGCTCGGATCGGACGTGCACCTCGCCCGTAACGATGCTCGAGAGGCCCTTGAACGGAACCGGCATGCTCTGCCCAGAGAGTTCGAGCAGGAGCGAGTCCCCGCTCAGGGTGAGCCTATCGACCGCGACGATGCGCCGCGCCGGATCGTGAGACACTTCCGCATCCACCAATACAGCCGGAAAAGCCTCCTTCTGGAGCTGGCCCGTCAGGTCGCGGGCCTGCTCGACATCCGCCAGGACCCTCAGCACGCCCCAGCATCCGGGCCTGAGCTTCGTCTTCAAATCGTAGACCACCAGACCGGTCAGCTGAGCAAGGCGCTGAAGACGCGGTTCTGTCGCCTTGAAGCCGGGTCCAATCAGAATTAGCACGAGCAGGGGCTCCTGGTGCGACCAGCTTAGCGCGAAGAGCCCAGCCGGCCTACGAAATGGCAGCGCGGCGCCCGTCATGCAACAGGCAGCGAGTCGTCGGGGTGCTGGGCTCGACGCGGCTACGCTGCCTATTTTGCCTAGATTCTTCGACCTAGTCGGCCCTGGCCAAAGCCCAGCCCGAGAAGAGGTCGAACCGAGCGCCCCAATCGTGTTAAGAAGAGCGTCGCCTGCGGGGTCGGAAGGCAAGGCAAACTAATGATCGATTGGGCTCCCTTCATAAAAGCGCTGGTTGCATCCGTGGTCTACTCGCTGCTCGGGGTGGTCATGTTTGCGGCGAGTTTCTTAATCATCAACATGGTCACCCCGTTCTCCCTCCGCAAAGAGATCGAGGAGGATCAGAACACGGCGTTGGCCATCCTGATTGGCGCGGTGATCCTTGGCCTCAGCATCATCATCGCAGCCGCGATAGGCGGCTAGCACCGTTCGGCCTGCCTGCCGGCCGGTGATCGCATGGGTGAGCCACAGGTCGACCCGGCGCGTGTGCGCCGACCGGTCACGGCCGGGCCCGAACCAAGTCGCCGGGGCTCGGCGGGAGATGCGAGTCTCGAGCCAGCTGGCGCGGCTCCAGCACCGATGAACGGTTTCCCGGGGCGCCCCACCAGTCAACGTGCGCCCGCCGGTGGTCCACCCGACGAACGCTGGCTCCCGGGCGCGCTCCTGGGAGTCGTCCTGGTCATTGCCACCTCCGGGCTGGTCTACGAGTTGGTCATCGCCGCGGTCGCCAGCTACGTGCTCGGCGACTCGGTGCGGCAGTTCTCGCTCATCATCGGCGTCTACCTATCTGCGCTGGGCCTGGGCGCCTACCTGTCTCGCGCGCTGAACACGAGCCTGGAGCTCGCTTTCGTCGACATCGAGTTCGGAGCTGCCCTGGTGGGAGGCCTATCCGCTCCCCTGCTTTTCGTCGCTTTTGGCTTCACGGCCTCCTTTCAGCTGATCCTCTACACCGTCGTGGTTCTCGTAGGAGTGCTGGTGGGGCTCGAGCTACCGCTATTGATCCGAATTCTGGAACGCGATTTCGAATTCAAGGATCTGATCGCCAAGGCGCTCACCTTCGATTACGCCGGCGCTCTCTTGGGCTCTCTGGCTTTCTCGTTGCTCTTGGTACCGAAACTGGGGCTGGTTCGAGCCTCGCTGCTGTGCGGGCTGCTCAACGCTTCGGCCGGCTTGGTCGTCAGCTATCTGTTGCAGGGCCGCAGTGGAGCCGTCGACAACCGTGCACTGAAACGCCGCCTGCGACTGCTCAGAGTACGCGGTTTCTTCGTGCTCGCGCTGCTGATCGTTGCCTTTGCCAAGGCCTCCTGGATCACGCGCTTTGCCGAAAGCATCACCTTCGGCGGCAAGGTCGTCGCCGCTGTACGCTCCGAGTACCAACGCACCGTGTTGGTGGAGCGAACCGGTGCCCACGACTTGTACCTCAACGGCCACCTTCAGTTTTCCTCGCACGACGAACATCGCTATCACGAGGCACTCGTGCATCCCGCCATGGCCAGCGTACCGCATCCCAGACGCATCCTGATTGGCGGAGGCGGCGACGGTCTGGCCGTGAGGGAGGTACTGAAGTGGTCCTCGGTGACCAGCATTACACTCGTTGACCTGGACAGAACCGTCACACACCTGGCCGCCACGAATCCGGTGCTCACCGAGCTCAACGGGCGGGCTTTCTCCGATCCCCGAGTCAGGGTAGTGAATCGCGACGCGATGTTGGCGTTCCACGAGCTCGAAGGCCCCTTCGACGTCATCCTGCTGGACTTCCCGGATCCCAGCAACTATTCGCTCGGAAAACTCTACTCCGAACGGTTTTACCGAATTGCGTACCGTCTGCTGGCAGAGCATGGCGCCTTGGCGGTGCAATCCACCTCGCCGGAGCTCGCCCGCCAGGCATTCTGGTGCGTGGTAACGACGCTCGAACACGCCGGATTCCGCACCGCGCCCTATCACACGTTTCTACCTTCGTTCGGGGACTGGGGCTACGTCCTCGCCACGAAGCACGGGCGCCCCGTCCCCCGGCCCCTGCCGAGGCCGATGAAGTACCTGGACGAAGTCACACTGGAGGCGTTATTCAAGCTGCCTCGGGATATGGAACGCGTCCCCACGGAAGTAAATCACCTGAACACCCAAGCGCTGGTTGGCTACTACCTGGACGAGTGGGGACAGCTCAATTGACTCGACCGGTGATGGCAACGCGGAAGTCTGTCAGCTGCAGCCAGCGGCGCGGCCAGGGAGCGCCCCGGCGCCTTCCCGACTTGGTTTTTGCAGCCTGCCTAGCTTCACTCGTGTTCGCCACGCCCGCCCAAGCGGCGAGCCCCGCCAATGCGCGAGCCCGGTCTGCTGCCGTGAACCAATATTTCTCGGACTTACTGCTGAGCCTCCAGAAACGCGAGCTCCGCTCGGGGCTGCGTGTCGTGTTGCTGCCCGACCAGAGCGCCCCACAGGTGGCGTTGGCCGTTTCGTTCCCGACGGGGTTCAGCAGTGAGCCCGAACTGGGTCACGGAGCACTCGAACTGGTGGACTTTGTCAGACACCGCACCCTGCCCGACGCCTGGAATCCGGACTTCGAACTCGCCCTGTCGCATGGCGTCCGCTGGGATAAAGACTTTGGCTGGAACCACACCAGCTTCGTGGACGTGGTGCCGGATACCGAACTCGCCTTTGGCCTCTGGCTCGAGGCTGAGCGGCTGCGCGCCCCCGAACAGGTCAAAGAGCGCGCCTGGCAACAGGCCCGCTGGCAGCGCACCGCGCTCGAGCTTCTCGAGCCTCGAAGGGCCGCTCGGTTGACACTCAGGCGCCTTTTGAGCGGAACGCCGACCGCTGGCGCAGATGCCGCAGACCCGTGGCCAGCGCTCGAGTCGAGCTTCTTCTCCGCACGTCACGCTGTACTCACCCTGGTGGGCAACTTCGACGCCGAGCAGGCCTCGCGGTGGATCTCGAGGTATTTTTCCGACGCCGCAGAGCCCGCGCCACGTTACGAGCCCGATCTGCGCGACGCCTCACCCCCTCGCTCGACAGCGACGAACTCGCGCGAGCAGCCACGCGAGCGCCCGGAGCGCCGAGCCATCCTGCTGGGCTTCCAGGCACCTCCCGCGCCTCACCCCGACTACCGGGCCCTGGAGATAGCTGGCGAAATGCTGCGCGCCGATGCCGACTCACCGACGGACGCGCGTTTTCTTCGCAGCGCACGCGCTCGGCGCCTTCGCGCGTGGCTTCAGGACGGCAAGAGCTCCAGCTTGTTTTGCGTGGCGCTCGAACTCGGCCCCGGCGCTGACGAGCAGCGCGCCGTGACGCTACTGAAACGACGAATCGACGCCCTCGGCCGCCGTGCTTCCAACCCGGGCACGCTCGAGCGAGCCAAACGGCGCGCGCTCGTCCGGTGGCTCTCTCACTTCACGTCGCTCGACGAGCAGGCACGGCTACTGGGGCGCTTCGAGGTGCTCCATGGCGATGCGCGCCTGGTGACCCGGCGTCACCTGGAACTCGGCTCGGTGACGTTGGCGGCGCTCAAGCAGGCGACCCAGCGTCTCCTGCAGCCGAGTCGAGCCACCCTGCTCAGCTTGGGCTCGCCCACGGGGGGGCAGCGATGAAGCGTCTGCTCCTCGCGAGCGCAGCGCTGGGAGCTCTGGCCTGCGCCGCGCTTCGAGGTCCAGCGTCGCAGGAGGCCCGCCCGGCAGAGCGCGCTGGGGCGGCCAATGGGGACGCCAGCGCCGCCGCCCCAGAGCCCGACGCCCTGAAGCATCCGCCGCCACCCGGCCTCGAGAGGCCCTTGAGTTTCCCCTCTGTCCAGCAGAAGACCCTGAGCAATGGACTCGGTGTGAGCTACATCAGGCGCGAAGGAGTACCGCTGACACGCCTGGTCCTCAGCTTCGCGTCCGGCAGGGCACAAGAGGGCAGTCGAGCCGGAGTCGCCCGCGTGGCGGCGCGCTTGATGAAGCTGGGCGGGGCGGCGGGACTCAGTGGCGGGCAGATGGTAGACCGGTTCGAAGCACTCGGTGCCCGAGTGAAGGTCTCCACGAGCGCCGATGCCACCACACTGCGCCTCACGGTATTGAATGGAGACGTGCCGGGCGCCCTGGCACTGCTTGGCAAGCTACTACAAAGCCCTGGCCTCTCACCCGCCGAATTCGCCCGGCTCAAGCAGCTCGAGATCGAGCGCGCCGAGGCCAAGGCGCGCGGCGACCTCGAGTGGGGCAACCACATGGTCGTCTATCGGGAGCTCTTCGACTTGCCGACGGGTGCCCACCCTTATGCGCATTTCGACGCGACCCGCACGGACCTGGAAAGGCTTCAGCTTTCGGATTGCACCCAGTGGATCAAAGAACGCCTGGTTCCGGAGAATGCGGAACTGAGCGTGGTCGGGTCTCTCGACCCGGACGAGCTCTTTTCGACCGCCGAGCAAACGCTCGCGGGTTGGAGCGGGAAGAAGCCCGGCGACATCGTGTGGAATCGCCCGACCGGCCCCGAACGCCTACGCATCTTCGTCGTCGACCATGAGGATGTCATGCTCAGCGTGATCACCGCCGGTCTAATGGGCGCACCCCGCAAGAGCGCGGCCTGGCCTGCGCTCTCTGTAGCCGTCGAACTGCTCGGTGGCGGCAGCGCCTCGCGGCTCTACGTCGATCTGGTCGAGAAGCGGTCCTTGGCGCTACGGGCACGGGCGGATTTGGAGCCGCTCGTGGCGGCGCCGGCCGTGGTGATACTCGCAGCGACCACTCTCAACGAAAAAGCCACCAGCGTGGTCCAGAAGCTGATACGGCACGTCGAACGTTTCGGCAAGACAGCCCCGGAAGCCAACGAGGTCGAGAGCGCCGCTCGGGCCTTGGCCGCCGGGTTTCTGAACGACCCAGACCCGATGCGCGCCCTCTCCGCACAAGTGCAGGCCCTGGCGCGGTTCGAACTCGAACCGCACTACTATGACGGGTTCTATCAGAGCATCCTCGATCTCGACGCGAAGACTGTTCACCAAACGACCGCCCCCTACTTCGACAAAGAACGCATGGTGATCGTGGTCAGCGGTCCCGCCAAGCTGCTCGCCGAGCCCCTGGCAGCGTTGGCCCCCGTCGCCGTGGTCGACGCCGAGAAGGGCTTCGCGATCAAAAAGACGCTGCCGTACAGCCCGCTGGGCGGTGGCTGATCGTCCCCCTTGGGCCAAGGTCTTGGGCGCACTCCGATGAGCAAGCTGGGCCCAAGCTGTGGCTTCCGTGTCCAGAAGCCCTGAACAATTCGTGGCGAAGGTGTGTTCAGGTTCGAAAGTTCAGTAGCAATTGAGTAATAAGCTGGCGAAACGTTTAGCAGTTGTCCGATCCAGGAGCCGGACTGCGGCCCAACCCCTTGTGGTTTTTACTTGCTCGACCCCAACGGATTGGGGTAAACCGGTCGCTCGTCGCTTCCGCGGGCCGAAATGACTGCGGGACAGCATCCAGTGTTCACTGATCAAATATATAGCCAGCATCCCGAATCTACTGCTCGCACGCACAGCTCGCGTTCGGGCTCCAAGCAGGGGCAGATACTGGTAATGGGTGCAGCATCTTCTGAGTAGACTGGTCAAATGTTCCTGGACGTTCGTACCGTATTGCCGCTAACTTTCCCGAGCCCGCGCCGGGCGGTCTCGACCACCGGTGGGCTTGGGGTGTTCCGTCGTCGCTGGCCTCGGCCAACGACACATGTTCATCGAATCTCACAGAACCTTCCGCGCCTGGGACGCTCCGGGCGCTTTCATCGGGCTCGGCTGGCAACCGGCGCAATGCTTCTGAGCGGCGTCACGCTCGTTCGGTCTTAGCGTAGCGTCTTGCCCCGGGCGCCGCGGGCTTTCGAACTCCGCGTCGTCCGAACAGCAGCCGATCAGAAAACGCGCTCAGCGGATGGCAATCGCTGGGCAGCGGGCAGAGCAGGGTGTGTCCGGCGTCTCGTCACCGAGGCCGCGCCGGCGAGATTATTTTCTATTTTCAATCGCTTAGAGACAACGAGCAGGGCAACCAACAAGCATTGGGAAGGTGGTCGAATGGCGCAATCAACGGTTGTGGGTCACGAGAGAGAGACAGTGAGTGAGTCGGTAAAGGAACCTGTAAGCACGAGTCAGACACTGCGCCCTGGGCAGGCCGCGGGCGTCTCCCGTGAACGGCACCGACGCGGGCTGCAGATCTCCCGCCACTTCTCGACTTCGGGAAAGGACCCTTTCGACGAGGTCGTGTGGGAGCGACGTCAGAGTGTGATCACCAACCCCGATGGGTCGGTCGTCTTCAAGATGGAGGGTGCCGAGATCCCGGCCGAATGGTCTCAGCTGGCAACGGACATCGTCGTCTCGAAATATTTCCGCAAAGCCGGGCTCCACGGTGACAAGCAACAGGGCGAAACGAGCGTGCGACAAGTCGTCCACCGCGTGGCCCACAGCATTCGCCTGGCGGGGGAGGAATTCGGCGGGTACTTCGCGACCAGCGAGGACGCCGAGGTGTTCGAGGCCGAGCTCAAGTGGTTGCTCGTCAATCAGTACGGCGCCTTCAATTCCCCCGTCTGGTTCAATTGCGGTCTTTATCACGAATACGGGATCGAAGGCTCGGGGGGCAACTGGTACTACAACCCCGATACCGATGCGCTCGAGGCGACGGCCACCGCCTATGCGCATCCGCAGTGTTCGGCTTGCTTCATTCAAGCCGTGCCCGACGATCTGATGGGCATCTACGACCTGGTGAAACACGAGGCTCGTCTGTTCAAATACGGTTCGGGGACCGGCAGCAACTTCAGCAACATTCGCGGCAAGCAAGAAAAGCTCAGTGGAGGCGGCACCTCCAGTGGTCTGATGAGCTTCCTCGAGGTCTTCGATCGGGCGGCGGGTGCCACCAAGAGCGGAGGCACCACGCGGCGCGCGGCGAAGATGGTGTGTCTGGACATGGACCATCCGGAAATCGCGGATTTCGTCCAGTGGAAGGTGCGCGAAGAACGCAAGGCTCAAGCACTGATCGCCATGGGCTACGAGAGCGACTTCAATGGCGAGGCGTATCGCACCGTGAGCGGTCAAAATTCGAACAACTCGATACGCGTCAACGACGATTTCATGCGCGCGGCACTGAGCGGAGGCAAGTGGCAAACCACGGCACGTACCACCGGCGAGGTCGTGGACACCTATGACGCAGCGGAGCTGTGGAATATCGTTGCCGAGGCCGCTTGGGGCTGCGCCGACCCCGGCGTGCAATACGATTCGACCATCAATCGCTGGCATACCTGCCCGAATACCGACCGAATCAACGCCTCCAATCCGTGTTCGGAGTACATGTTTTTGGACAACTCGGCCTGCAATCTGGCTTCGCTGAACTTGACGAAGTTCCTCGACGAGCAGGGGCAATTCGATATTGAAGGCTATCGCCGCGCAATCGAGATCTTCTTCATCGCGCAAGAGATCTTGGTCGACTTTTCGAGCTACCCGACCCACGACATCGCGAAAAACTCGCACGACTACCGCCCGCTGGGTCTGGGCTACGCGAATCTGGGAACGCTCTTGATGTTGCAGGGCATCCCCTACGATTCCGAAAAGGGACGTGCCGTGGCCGGCGCTCTCACCTCGATTCTTTGCGGGCACGCCTACCGAACCAGCGCACAGATGGCGGGCTCCAAGGAACCGTTCCCTGGCTACGCTCCGAATCGAGAGCCGATGCTGCGCGTGATGCGTATGCACCAAGAGGCGGCCTATGCGCTCAACCGCGACGAGTGCCCGGAGCCGTTGTGGCGAGCGGCCGTCGAGGACTGGGATGACGTGCTCAAGCTCGGCGAGCAGTACGGCTATCGCAATGCACAAGCAACGGTGCTGGCACCCACGGGTACCATCGGCCTTTTGATGGACTGTGATACGACGGGCATCGAGCCGGACTTCGCTCTGGTGAAGTTCAAGAAGCTCGCTGGCGGTGGATACTTCAAGATCGTCAACCAGTCCGTGCCAGAGGCGCTGCGGAGGCTGAATTACTCGGAGGCGCAGATCGCGGAGATCGTCGCTTATGTCTCCGGTACCAATACGCTCCTCGGAGGCCCACATGTCAATCGGAACTCCCTCAAGCAGAAGGGGCTCTCGGACGAGGAACTCTCCAAGGTAGAAAGCGTACTACCTGGGATTTTCGACCTGAACCTGGCCTTCGCTCCCTGGGTGATTGGCAAGGACGCCTACGCGCGGCTGGGCGTCACCGCCGAGAAGATGAATCAGGCGGGGTTCAACCTGCTCAAGCACCTCGGCTTCACTCCACAGCAAATCGAGGAGGCCAACGACACGATCGTCGGGCGCATGACCATCGAGGGCGCGCCGCACCTCTTGGATGAACACTACCCCGTGTTCGATTGCGCCAACCGCTGTGGCCGAACCGGGCGGCGCTTCCTCGCTCCCATGGCTCACGTCCGCATGATGGCTGCGGCGCAGCCGTTCCTGTCGGGCGCCATCAGCAAGACCGTGAACCTTCCGAACGACGCGAGTGTCGACGACGTGCGCGGCATCTACGAGGAAGGCTGGAAGCTCGGTCTCAAGGCAGTCGCGCTCTATCGCGACGGTTGCAAGGCTTCGCAGCCGCTGTCGACATCGAGCAAGAGCGATGACCAGGTGGAGGAACATGAGGCCAAGAAGGAACGGGCGGCGTTAGAACAGACCGCGGCTCTCGCGATACGACCCGAGGGCGCGCGCGTGCGTCTACCGAAGAAGCGTCATGGGTTCACCCAGGAAGCGCTGGTGGGCGGACACAAGGTCTTCCTCAGGACGGGCGACTACGAAGACGGAAGCCTCGGTGAAATCTTCATAGACATGCACAAAGAGGGAGCTGCTTTCCGCTCTTTGATGAATTGCTTCGCCATGGCAGTCTCGGTGGGGTTGCAATACGGAGTACCGCTCAACACCTACGTCGAGCAGTTCACCTTCACTCGCTTCGAGCCGCATGGGCCCGTCTCTGGTCATCCCAACATCAAGTTCGCAACCTCGATCGTCGACTACATTTTCCGCGTGCTTGGCGTGGAGTACCTGCGGCGCTACGACTTCGCTCAGGTGAAACCGATCGACGAGGCCGCGGGGATCGACGATCCAACCGGCAAGCAATTGGCAGAGCCCGCCGTGGATTCTCATCCGGCCGCTTCGGAGCTGCTGGCGAAGGCCTCGACCTCGGCCAGCGAGAACTACGCCTCACTCGACCAACAGCTCGAGGATATGATGGGCGATGCTCCCGTGTGCGATTCGTGCGGGCACATCACGGTGCGCAACGGCGCCTGCTACAAGTGCCTCAACTGCGGCAACTCGATGGGCTGCAGTTGAGCCGAGCGAGCATTGCGTCCGAAGGGACCCGACCGCCGGCCATCCCGGTTCCGGCGGCTCGGGTCTTGCTCTGGCCCCGGTTCGGCAAGAGTCCCGCTCCATTCGGGGCGGAGACTCGGTGACCGGCCAGCCGCCCACCACTGATCGCTCACCGCGTGCGGGTTGATTGCCCATTTCGGGCGTGCCTCTGGTAATCCCAGACGGGTTCGGCGCATCTGACGAATCGGGCGCCAGACCGTCTGTGATGGTTCCAGGCGACTGTGCTACTTGTAAAGCAGGTATTGTGGAGGAAGAAAACATGAAGGCATCAGGTTCTGTCTCGCACCACGGCAAGGTACTCTCTGCCTTAGTAGGGCTGCTTCTGCCGCTCTCGGCCCCCGCCCTGCTCTGCTCCTGCGAGAAGGACGAGCCGCCTCCTCCGCTGCCTTCGGCTGCTCCGGCCCCCACCCCTCCCGCACCCGAGGTCTTGACGATTACCGAGGAAGACGCGGCGGTGGACGCCGAAGAGCCGAAGAAGACCGGCAAGGGCGGCGGCTCCGCCGGAAGCTTGTCGGCATGCTGTGCGGCGCTCGAGCAGAACGCGGCCAATGCACCCGAGCCCAACGCGAGCTACATGAAGTCGGCGGCCCTCGCCTGTCGTTCGGCGGTAGCGGCAGGTCAGACCCAGGGCGCGGCCCTGGCCGCGGTAAGGGCTGCGCTCCGGACCGCCGGCATGCCCACCGCGTGTAAGTAGCCGTTCGCGGCTCCGCATTTCGAACGAGCAGAGGCGCTCAGGGCGCTTTGAGATGGTCGAAGCCTCCCTTCAGCTCGACGCGACCGCCTCCAGATTCTTCCAGAACCACGCCGACCCCGGGCTCCACGCGGCCAATGGTGCGTGCCGCCCGCGGTTTGCGCTTCGAGGGACCCGTGGCCAACAGCGCATAGTCCTCGCCGCCACCCAACGCCAGCCCGACAGCACTGGTCCCCAGCTCGCTCGCAATAACCGCGAGTTCGGCGCAGAGGACGCGCTCGAGTCGCCGCTGCTCGATGACGACGCGCACGCCAGACGCGCGGGCCAGGTGTGCTGCGTCAGCAGCGAGGCCATCGGAGATATCGATGGCTGCCGAAGCACGCCCCACCAGACCGAGCCCTTCGCGCACCAGCGCTCGTGGCGTGCGCCACGCTCCGAGACAGCACCGGGCTGGCTGCGAGCGAGCTCGCCCGCGCCCCTGGATCAAGAGCTCGAGCCCCGCGGCCGCCAACCCGACTTCGCCGAGCAGCCAGAGCTTATCCGAAGCACGCGCTCCTCGCCGACCTAGGGGATGCCGTGCCGTGCCAATCACCGTGGTGGTCAGGCTCAGGTCGCGCCCACGCGCAATATTGCCACCCACGACCACGCAGCCCAGCGCCTTCGCGGCGCTGGCCTGGCCACGCCCCAGGGCCTTGAGCTGCCGTGACGTCACGCCCGCGGGCAACACCAGCGCGCTCAGCGCGGCCACGGCACGCGCGCCCATGGCTGCAAGGTCGCTTGCGGCGCTCTGCAGGGCCTTGGCACCGAGTTGCTCCAAGGTCAACCAGCCTCGTTCGAAGTGGGTATGCTCGAGACAAGTATCTACGCTGAGCACCAGCTTGCCGGGAACGCGTTCGAGCAGTGCCGCATCGTCGCCAATTCCCAGGTGCACCCCGGGCCCGCGCGCCGCCAGCTCACGCGCCAAAAGCTCGATCGCCTCGAACTCGCTGGGCCTCGCGGGGTGGGAGCGCTTAGGCGAACGTGGCACGCCTGACTGGTATCAGAACCACAAACATCGCGCCAGTGGGCTGATTCGATTCCACGCGGACGCGGCCATCGTGGCTTTCCACCAGGCGCTTGACGATGGACAGCCCGAGCCCGGTGCCTCCCTGCTCGCGCGTCGAACTCGAGTCCACTTGATAGAAGGCATCGAACACACGCTCGTGCTCGGCCTCCGGGATGCCGATACCGGTATCGGCCACGCGAATTTCGATGGCCGCCCGGCGCGTATTGAGCAGCACCAAACCGCCATCATCGGCCGGATCGGTTTCCAGGCTCGAAAGGCGAGCTGAAAGCGTCACGTGCCCCCCTTGAGGGGTGAATTTTATCGCGTTTTCTGTGAGATTCAGCAGCACTTGACGAATGCGCTCGGCATCCGCCCACATTTCGGGCAGCCCGGCCTCGAACGCGACCCCCAGCTCCACACCCTTCTTCATGGCTACGGGGGTCAGCGTAGCCACTACGTCGCGAACGACGGGCTCGACGGCAATGTTCTTGCGACGCAGGCTCATCGTCCCACTCTCCAACTTCGACAGGTCGAGCAGCCCCTTGATCAGATCCAGGAGCTGCTCCCCTTTGTTGTGAATGGTATCGACGAATTCCTCTTGCTCGCCAGCCAGAGGGCCCGCAATGCCTTCTCGGAGCATCTCGCTATAACCGATAATAGAGGTCAGCGGCGTGCGCAGTTCATGAGAGACAGTCGCCAGAAAGTTGCTCTTCAATCGATCCAGCTCCTTGAGCCGGTCGTAAGCCTGTTGCAGCTTGTTGTTCTTGTCCTGAAGTTCACGAAAGCTCTCCCGAACACTCGCCATATGCATGTTGCTGGTCAGCAGCGCGCGGTGTCCGCTGAACAAGATCAAGTCGAGCGTCCTGCCCAGATGCAAAGCGATCTGCCGCACGGTATCTTCCTTGGCGCGGGCCATCTTCGGCAACAGCTCTCGCACCTTCTTCACATCCAGGCTCGCGTCGAGCTCGGTCAGCTGACGAGGGATCTCCTTCAGAGTCGCCGGTAGGTACGGACCCAGGATCATCCTACCTATGCTGCGCCCATCGTAGCGAATGTTGAGCACGTAGTATTCGGCCCCCGTAATACAAGCGTGCTTGATGCCTTCGCGGTCTGGCCGCAGGTTCTTGACGTCGCTGACCACCTGCTGAAGCGCAACTTTGGCTCGAGGCAGTGAATTGATGTACTGGTAGAGTTCTGGTGTCTCGCTGGCGTCGGCCAGCAGGCGCTCGGACTGGCTGTAGATTCTGAGCGGCACCCGGAAGAGTTCATAGAAACTCTGCACCATTTCACCGAGCGCGTTCTTGTCGACGAGATCCTCGAGATGGAAGTCGTCTCCGAGCATGAGCTGGTCCAGGCTTCTGGTGGCGGCCTCCGGCATTACCGGGCCACCTTCCGCTGTGCTCCGGACACACCACCACCCACAGCACAGTTCAGAATCTGTTCGACACTCGCATTCTGGCCCAGCTTCTTGGCGACGTCCGCCATGAAGCGCGCGCCATCGAAGCTGAACTTACGACCGAGATCGTGAGTCGAGTCGAGCGACGTCCAGGTGCGGTGGAGCAACCCCAAAAAACTTTCGACCACGCCCTTCCCTTGCGTGGCGACGGCCAGGTACACAGGCTCGCGGCCCTGAGCCGCCAGTGTCGCAATCTCCTGGTCACTGCGAACGTCCGGCAGGTCCCTCTTGTTGAACTGGATGATCAGGGGCATCTCCTTGAGGGTCAGCCCGTGTTCCTTCAGATTCTCCTTGAGGTCCAGGAAAGACTCCGCATTGTTCTGAGTCTCGGTTTCACGAGAGTCGGCGATGAAGGCAATGCCGTCCGCGCCCTGCACTACGAGACGCCGCGTGGAAGCGTGGATGACCTGGCCAGGCACCGTGAACACCTTGAGCCGTACGGCCAGACTGCCCTGATCCTTGAATGTCAACGGCAGCAGATCGAAGAACAGCGTGCGGTCGTCCTTGGTCTCGAGCGTCATGAGGCGCCCAGTTGCACCCGAGTCGGCGGCTTGGTGCAAAGCCTGAAGATTCGTAGTTTTTCCGCTCAGCGCGGGCCCGTAGTAGACCAACTTGATGGTGAGCTCACGCGAAGCGAAATCAAGTTGCATCGAGGCCTCCCGTAGAACGCCCGCAGCAGGGCGCCCCCGCCCAGCAACGACACCAGAAGCCGGGGGAACCGAACGCGGGACGAGAACACGCTCGCCCGGTCGGCGTTGTGCTGCTCGCCCCCAGAGCCTGCGAGCAGACATCATACGAGACAGCAGAGAGTTGCTGTTGTTTCACCCCGTTTACTCTATCATGAGCCAAGCATGAGCCAAGCAGTGATCCTCTTCTGGGTCTCGGCGACTCTTTCCGGTGTTGCTGCCGACGATGTCCGCCCAAAACCTACCTCACCAGCGATTGGAGGTTGGGCAACGACCACGCAGGCGGCGAAGCCTTCTCGTGAGCAGCAGGCAGCGCTCGAAGCGTGGGCGGAGGCGCGGCTTCTCAAGCTCGCCCCCCCCAAAGAGGAAGCCTCCAGCCATTGGCCGAGCTACAGCGCTGTGCTCGTCCGACGGGTCGAGAGCTTGCTCGAGCAAGCACGTCTTTCCGCCGGCTCGCTGGACGAAACGCTGGCGCTGGAACAGCTTCATCACGCTGAATCCCTCGTGTACGACCACCCCGAACTTCCGCAGGCCTCCTATCTACTGGCCGAGGCGGCCTGGCAGCAAGCGGCCCTGGCGGAGCGTGCCGGGAATGCGGAGTTATCGTCGATCCAACGATCGAGAGCCGAAACGCTGGAGGGAAGCCGCGCTCGCGCTTACGCCTCCGCGCCCGAGGTGCAGACTTCGCTCACGAGGGCCAGCTCGACAATCGTGAACCAACGGCTACGCGTCCAGGGGCTGACCGAAAGCGACAGGCTCGTATGGGATGGAGTGTTGCTCGAGACCCGCCACTTGTCGACGCGTGCCGGCGAACACCACGCTCAGGTATTTCGAGAGGGACAGCTGGCCTGGGCGGGCTTCGTGATGGTCGCCTCAGGAGCGACCACCCTCGACCTCCCGCTCGCAGCCCCAGCCCCCTGCACGCGCTCGGACTTGGCTTCTGCACGCATCCAACACAACCGAGTTCTGCTGGACCGGGCCGTCCGATGCCCCTTGTGGGCCGTCGCGCGCCCTTCCAATCAGAAGGGGGTCGACATCGCTCTGTGTCGCCACGACAGCTGCGGGTCGCTCTTGAACTGGCGGGAAGCCTTCGGGGCCCCTTTGACGGAACCGCTCCACGCTCGTCATCCCTGGCGGCTGCCCTCCTGGACCATCTACCTGGCTGCCGGGGTGGGTGCAGCAGCCGCCACTGGCCTCACCCTGTGGCAGGCGGGGGCCTTCGACGAGCCCGAGCGCGCTCCGGCCACGTGGAGCTTTGGCGGCGTCAGCGAGTAGCCCCTACTGAAGGTCGGCCGGTAGTGCCGACTCTCGGCTCGCCAACTCTTCGGGGCCGTCGAGCAGCAGAGTCTCGGCACGCTCCAGAGCCTCACCCGTACCTACCAGAGCCAGGCGATCTCCCGGTCTCAGTGGTTCGTGACCTGTGGGCAGCGTCACGCCGCCGGTTTCCCGACGGATGGCGATCACGGTGGCGCCGGTCAACGCTCGCAGATGCAGTTGCCCCAGCGTACTGTCCACGGCAAACGCAGACGGGACGAGCACCAACGTGCGCGCGTGGTCCAATCCCGGAAGCAGTGAACGGTCGCTGAGCTCGGGCTCGCTATTGTCTCCGACCTGGCGCGCCAGCAGTGCAGCGAGCGTTTCAGCGCCGGACTCGAAGCGACGGTCCAGCGCGTGGGCGGAGCGATACAAATAGGTGCACATGACCAGCACGACCGCCCCCAAGAGCAGCGCCCCGAGCCATCCGCCGATCACCGGGCGCAGCACCGCGACCGCGGGCACCCCTACGCCCAAGGTGACCGCCAGCATGACGATGATTCGAAGCGTCTGCCGACTGACGCGCGCGGCCAGCGGTTCGAGCTCCTGGGCAGGCAATGCCAGGTCCGCAAGCAGCGCTGAGAACGCCAGCGCATTGCGCACGGCACTCAGCAATGTGGGCACCAAGACCAACAGTGACACGCCGAGCACGGCGTATCCGGCGACGGGCGCATCCAGCGCGGCCACGTCGGCCAGCCACGCTGCCGCAAGCGAATTCCAGCGTACCGTCGCCGCCAGGACCGCAGTGAACAAGGCCGCGTCCAGCAGCAAGGTTCGGATTGCCCTGACCAACTCGGGGCTGCCAGGAGCCTGCACGGCCCGCTCGCGAAGTCGCGCGATCCAACCCTCGTACAGGTTGATCAGGCGCCGTACTGGTGTAGGCAGGTACTTGTCCACGAACTGTAGCAACCGCGGAGCGAGCGCAAGGCTCTGCGGCGTGGTGAATGCGGTGAACACGGCCACCGTCACCAAGATCGGCTGTAGCTCCCCCCGCACCACGCGGGCTTCAATGCCTATGGCAGCCAAGATGAACGCAAACTCACCGATTTGCCCCAGCGAAAGAGCGGCTGTCAGCGACCGGCGCAGTCCGTTTCCAGACAGCACGCCAGCCAGCGAGACACTGACGAACTGACCGACCACGACAACCACGAAGACGAGAAGCGAGAGCGGTAGCGATTGCCAGGCCAGGCGTGGGTCCACCGTCATTCCGATGGAAACGAAGAAGATCGCAGCAAACACATCGCGCAGCGGCGCGACCAGGTGTTCCACACGAGTGGCCTTGCCCGATTCCGCAACCAGCATGCCAGCCACGAACGCACCCAGTGCCACCGAGTAGCCCAGAGAGCGCGCCAACTCCGCGATGCCGAAACACAGGGCGATGGCCACGACCACCAAGAGCTCCTTGCTGTCGGTGCGAGCAACGGCTCGCACCAGCCGCGGCACCACGAACACACCGATCCCGAGAAGCGACAACAACACGGCAAAGAGCTTGCCCAGAGTTATTGCGAGCTGAGCCGGCGCTAGGCCGCC
This sequence comes from uncultured delta proteobacterium, assembly GCA_963809955.1. Lineage (GTDB taxonomy): Bacteria > Myxococcota_A > Polyangia > Polyangiales > Polyangiaceae > JAICQQ01. The sequence continues at coordinate 226,821 of CAWELQ010000014.1, read as the reverse complement.
GCCAGCCGCCAACGCCGTCATCGCAGCAATCAGCACGATCGCCACGATGTCCTGAATCACCAGGATCCCCAGGACATTGGTCCGCACGTCGGCACTCACGGGGCGTTCCTCGAAAACCTTGCTCACCACCATCGTGCTGGAAATGGAGATGCTGGCGCCCAGGAACACTCCCTCCACGGTGGTCCAGCCCAGCGCCTGCGCCAACGTCATGCCGCAGAAGAACAAGAACCCAACCTGCAAGAGCGCAGTCAAGCCGGACACGGGTAGCACCTGCTTGAGCTTGGCAACGCGAAACTCGAGCCCAACCGCGAACATGACCAGCACCACCCCGAACTCGGCCATCGCCTCGACGCGGTGCGGATCCGCGAAGATCGGAATGGGAATGTAGGGTCCCACGATCAGCCCAGCGAGTAGGTAGCCGAGCACCGAAGGCTGCCGCGCGAGCCGGGCCAGAACGGCGGTGATCGCCGCGACCCCGAGCACCAAGGCCAAGTCCTGCGTGAAGGAATGGTCCGCGGCCATTTCACCTGCGCCCTAGTGCGCCACTAGGAGCGGTTCGGGAGTTAGGGAGTTCGGTGGATGCATCGAGCGCCCCGGGCGAGACCTCAAACGGGGTTATCTTGAAGACTGGCACCGCGTTCGCCTCCCCGACCAGGCAGTAGGGCCTCGACCCTCTCCAGCAGTTGTCGCGTGTGCTGCTTGTCGAGTGCGCTGCACGTGACCACATCCGCGTGACCGAGGGCTTTCGCCTCGCTTTCCGGAAGACGGTCCACCTTGTTGAAGACCGTCAATCGGGGCACTTGATCCAGACCTAGCTGCGCGAGAAGCGCTTTGGTCTCACGCATGTGCTCGGGATGCTCGGCGTCCGAAACGTCGACGACTTCCAAGATGAGATCGGCGTCGGCGGTCTCCTCGAAAGTAGCCCGAAAGGCCGCGAACAAGTCTTTTGGCATGCGCCTGATGAACCCCACCGTGTCGGTCAGAACGGCGCTCGTACCGCTCGGGAGCATGAGGCGCCGCGCCCGCGTGTCGAGCGTGGCAAAGAGCTTGTCTTCGGCCAATACGCCAGCGTTCGTCAACGTGTTGAGCAGCGTGCTCTTGCCCGCGTTTGTATAACCCACGATCGCCACCACGGGCGTGTCGGAAGCCAGTCGCCGACGGCGGCGCTCGCCGCGTTTCTCGGTCAATTCCTTGAGCCGTTTTTCGAGCCGGCCGACACGCTCGCGAGCCCGCCGCCTGCCGATCTCCAACTTTGTCTCCCCAGGCCCCCTGCCGCCAATGCCACCGGTCAGACGACTCAAAGCGTCGTCCCGCGTCCCCAGGCGTGGCAGTGTGTACTTCAGCTGTGCCAGCTCGACCTGTAGCTTTCCGTCGGAGGTCTCCGCACGTTGCGCGAAAATATCCAAAATGAGCTGGGAACGGTCGATCACCTTCAGATCCGTATGCTGGGCGATTCCGCTCGCCTGGGCAGGCGTCAAGTCGCAGTCGAAGATCAGCGTCTCTGCATCCAGATCGATGGCCCGCATGACGACCTGCTCGAGCTTGCCGCGCCCCAAAAGCAGCTTCGAGTCCGGACGGTCGCGCAACTGAACGATGCGATCCACGACCTGCACACCCGCTGTCTGCGCGAGCCGTTCCAACTCGTCGAGCTGAGACTCGGCGCGACGCATTGCGCCCGCAGTTCTCTTGTCGCCGACATGGACCAAGATGGCGCTGCCATCCTTCGCCCGGACATGCCGGGTACGTGCCAGACCCGCGAATTCTCCCTCGAGCGCCGCTATCAACTCGCCGAAGTCGGGTTGCCGCGAGCCGTACGGCTCGGGCCCCACGATCTCGTAGTTCTGCTCGCGGCCCTGGACGCCGGCCCGCGGCGGAACGTTGTAAGCCCAGGTGAGCGATCGGGGTTCGCCCTCTCGGCTGAGCAAAATGGCACACACCAGGTCGAGCCTGAGGCGCGTGAGATCTACGAGGTCATCGTGGGTCAGCGGTTCGTTGTACAAATGGGTGTGGACCAGCCGGAGCGCGCGAAAGCGGCCTTCCGCGGCCCGAAGCCTCCCGATGTCGGGCAGCATCAACCCCGTGGCATCACCCACGACGACGTAGTCCACCTGCCCTGAGCGGTGCACCAGGGCACCCACCTGGCGCTTGACCTCGCGCGATGCCTCGGCGAGGGAGCGCACCAGCTCGGGAGTCGCGATACAGTCCATCGGCACCCGGCGCCGATACACGCGCTGAAGCGTCCGGAGCGCGCGCGGCGGCAATCCGGAAATGTTACCGTAGACCTCAGGCATCAGTGGGGAAGATCGACGTTTTCAGCATACAGGCACGCTAACGGATGGAGGCTAGCACAATTTGCAAAGCCAGGAGCCTGTTTTGCCCCGGGCGAGACTCGCACAGCTTCGCAAAAACTCTTCTTTTTTGGTCCCAACGAGGCCGAGCGGTGAATTTTGTTACGGTGCTTTGCCACTCCCCGTAGCTACTCGGCTACGCTTCGTCGCATGGCTCTCTTGACTCGACTTGCCCTGGACGACGCCCGCCGCCTCCTCGCCGACTACGGTCTGGCGCTACTCAGCATCGAGCCGTTGATAGCGGGCTCCGTCAACTCGAACTTTCGGGTGCAAACAGAAGACCAAGGCTGCTACTTCGCGCGTATCTACGAGGAGCAGGCGAAACCGGGAGCGCTTGCCGAACTCGCGCTCTTGAATGCGCTCGACGAAGCGGGCGTGCCCGTCGCCGTCCCGAAACCGAGGAGCGACGGCTCGCTGCTGTCGGAAGTCTCGGGCAAGCCTTTCGCGCTGTATCCGTGGATAGACGGTGAAATCCTGTGCCAGGGTAGAGTCACCGAACGCGCCGTCAGCGAAGTGGGCCGCCGCCTGGCTCAGCTGCATGCAGCGAGTTCCCGCTTGCCTCCGCTCGGCGCGGGGCGCTTCGGACCTGCGCAACTCCGTTCTCGGCTTCGACAGGTGAGCGAGCAGGGCAGCGCCGACCTGCGCGCGGCTGCAGATCTCATTGGCGAGAAACTGAACGCCTACGCTGGTCGCAGGCAGCAGGGTCTGCCGAGCGGCGTCATCCACGGTGATTTATTTCGAGACAATGTACTCTGGCGGGATGAACGCATCTTGGCCTTGATCGACTTCGAAAGCGCATCCGAAGGTCCCTTTGTGTACGACTTGATGGTCACGGCGCTCGCTTGGTGTTACTCCAACAGTTTCCAGGGCGATTTGCTCGCTCAGCTACTCGCTTCCTATCACGAGGTGCGCCCCCTGAGCGGGGACGAACTCGAGGCGCTCGAGGTCGAAGCGGCGCTCGCCTGCCTGAGATTCGCGACGACTCGTATGACGGACTTCTCGCTACGCGCACCCCCGAAAAGCCAGCCCTTGCGCGACTATCGGCGTTTCCTTGCGCGCCTCGACGAGCTGGAGGGGGGTGCCCTGGTACGCCCTCGCCGAAGATTGCGAACCCAGAGCCCCGGCGCTACGTTCTGAACGTAGGCAGTCGTTCGCGAGAAAGGCAAGGCTTTGGCCCGCTTCAACAACCTAGGGTTTGCGGATTTCGTAAGGCAACGGGTACAAGGCCAGCCGGGGGCGGACTCCGGAGACGTCCACGCCTATGCCTACGTGTCCGACCGGCACACTCGGCAGGCCTTTCAGCAGGCCAAGGCAGTAGAGCTGGCAGTCGCCGCTGCAGTGCGCCTGTTCAAAAGCATCGGCCGAGCGGAGCTCTTGGGGCACGCGGTCAAGGTGGGACCGAAGCAGTTTCCTCGAGTCCACCAATTGGGGGCCTCGTGCGCACGCACGCTGGGAATCGCTCCACCGACTATCTACATCGTCAACAGCCCCGTACTCAACGCCGCGACCTATGGGACGCACGAGGATGCGTTCGTGCTGTTGCACTCCGCGCTCGTAGATCACATGTCCGACGAAGAGTTGCTCAGCGTCATCGGGCACGAGTGCGGACACATTCACAACAACCACGTTGTCTACCTGACCGCGATGCACTATCTGACCAACCTGGCTGGAGTGTTCATGCGCAACCTGGGTTTGCCCGCGCTGTTGGGCCTCAGAGCTTGGTCACGCCGTGCCGAAATTACTTGCGACCGGGCCGGAGCGCTGTGCGCGGGTGACCTGGACGTCGCCCTGAAAGCTCTCACCAAGCTGGCTCTGGGCTCGCAGAAGCTTTACGACGAGCTGAACATCGAGGCATTCCTCGAACAGCACGAGGAGGCCAAGGGCAGCGTTGGCCGCGTTGCCGAGGTGTTTTCCAGCCACCCTTGGCTCCCCAAACGCGTGCTCGCGCTCAAAGCCTTCGGGGGCAGCCAGCTTTACCGAAAACACATCGGTATGGGCAACGAAGGTCTGACCATGCAACAGGTCGACGAGAAGGTTCACGACATCATCAAGATAGTCGGCTAGTGTCGGGAGTCTTCGCGTTCGCCCGCTCTTCGGAGCGCTCCATGGATCAGCGCCGCGTTTGGGTCTCGAGGCCGCCGAAGCCGGGTCGTCATTGAAATGGGGTCAAAAACCCCTGACCGAGAATCACGCTCGGTCATGTAGAATGCGGCTCTTGATACCAACGGGCGACGAGGCCATGATGAAGCGGCGATGCTAGAAGAGTTCCGAGAGCGTAAGCTCATTGTGATTGAGGCCTTGGGCGAACTCTGTGACCTTTCCCGGTCAGCGGGAGCCGAAGGCCTGGCGCATCGCTTGGAAGCCGATTTGGTTTCCAAGCTCGAAAAAGATCGCTTTCACCTGGTGGTAGTCGGCGAGTTCAATCACGGCAAGACCAGCTTCGTGAATGCGCTTCTGGGTCGTCGCCTGCTCCCGGTCGGAGTCACCCCGACGACGGCACTCGTGCATCATATAGTCTACGGGGACGAACCCCAGGCGTTACGAGTGGATCGGGACGGGCAGCAGCATCCGCTCGACATCGGAGAGCTCACGGCTTACAGCGCGCGCGGAGCGCCCGCTTCGACCGATGTCAGGTACCTCGAGGTGGCATACCCGGCGGAGATGCTCAGAGAGCGCATCGTTCTGGTGGACACGCCGGGTGTCAATGACCTGTCCCTGACGCGGGCGGAGATCACCTACGGATACATTCCGCGCTCGGACGCGGTGCTCTTCGTGCTGGACGCCGGGCAACCGGTGAAAGAGAGCGAGCGGCAGTTCCTCGAAGAGCAGCTGATCGGCAAGAACCGCGACAAGATCGTCTTCGTGGTCGCCAAGAGCGACCTGTGGTCAGCCGCGGAGCGAGAGGAAGCGCTCGGCTACATATCCGAGAGGCTTTCCCGGATCGTGCGGGCCCCGAAGATATTCCCCGTCAGCGCTCAGGCCTACTTCGACGGTGCTGCGGAGGGCTCCGGGCTCGACGCCCTGGTAAGCCACCTGACCCATTTTCTGGCAGAAGAGCGTGGCACCATTCTACTCAACAACGCGCTGAGCGAGGGCCTGCGGGCGGTTGCGCTTCTGGCCAAGGCCCTGGACGCCCGGCGCCGAGCGCTCACCCTCAGCTCCGAGCAACTCGACAAGAGAGTGGTCCTCTTGGCCAAGGATTTGCAGAGCCATTCCGGCGTGGTCGACGAACGACGCAACATGGTGCGCGAGGAGTCGGCTGCCATCAAGGCCTGGGCGCGTCGGGATCTCGAGAGGTTTTGCGATGAGTTTCTGGAAAAGCTTCCGCAAATGCTCGAGTCGACCTCCGCCCAGGACGTCCGGCAGCATTTCGGCCCGTACTTGGAAAAGGCATTCAAGGACTGGGCAGCCAGCGAAACGCAAGAGATCGCCACGTCGCTCGAGCAACTCGCCGAGCGCGCCATCGCGATGGTGCGTGAGGACGCCGCCGATGTCGGTCGCCGCGTGGGTCACGCCATGGGCGCCGAGATCAGCTCACCGGAAATCAGCGTCGATACCTTCGCGGCCGATGTGGGAGTGTTTGCCGTGCTCTCCCTCGGCCTGGGAACGCTGTTCGCCAATGCCATGCTGGGGGGCTTGCTGCTGGTGGCAGCGCCGGCACTGGCCCTGTACAACAGGGACAAAACCGAGACTCTGGTGCGACAAAGGGCACTGGAAATTGCGCCGAGCGTCATCCGCGGCGTAGCGGGAAGCGTCGGCCCGAAAATTGACGCCATGGTCGACGAGTTTGCCGAGCGGCTCGACGGCTGGATAGTCACCGCCGGCCAGGAGCTGCATCAGGAAGTGATCGAGGTATTGAAGAACGTGAGCAGTGCGCGCCTCTCCGGCGAGGGAGATCACGAGCGGGAGGCCGCGCTGTGCGACCGGCTCGAACGAGAGTTGTCTCGGCTTGCCGAGCGGTTGACGGAACTCAAGCGTCCGAGCACGGATCACCTCGGGAGCGAACCCGTAGAATCCCCAGGCGCCAAGTCGAACGAATCCGCACGTTCCACGTCTGGAGATCCGCACGCGAACGGCTCGAGGCAACCATGAGCGGTGCGCGCGGCGGTCGGTTACCGGAGTCCATCGACTCGGCCATGGAACGCTTGAACTCGAGCGTGCACATCGACTCGGCGCTCTGGCGCGAGGATATCGATGGATCCATTGCGCACGCTGAAGGTCTTGCGCGTGCAGGAATCATCAGCGAGTCCGACGCACGACAGCTCGTCGAGGGCCTCGAACGGATCGCAGCCGAGATCGCGGCAGGCAAATTCGACTGGGATCCCAAAAAGGAAGATGTTCACATGAACATCGAAGCGCGCTTGATCGACATCTGCGGCAAGGTTGGCGGCAAGCTTCACACAGGACGATCCCGCAACGACCAGGTGGCTACCGACCTCAGGCTCTGGTGCCGGCGTCAGACGCTGGTCGTGATGGACGCTCTCGGCGCGCTCGGCCGTGTTCTCACCGATCGCGCAGCGCAGCAGATCGACGTGCTGATGCCCACCTACACTCATCTGCAGCGCGCACAGCCCAGTCGGCTTTCTCACCACCTGATGGCGTGGCAAGAAATGCTGTGGCGGGATCGCTGTCGCTTGGCTGATGCCCGAGAGCGATTGAACGAGTCGCCGCTCGGAGCGGGCGCGGTGGCCGGCAGCGGTTTTCCTCTCGACCGGGAGGGAGTGGCGCGCGCCCTCGGCTTCGAACGCCCCATGCTCAATTCGATCGACGCGACCGCCAGTCGCGATTTCGCGATGGAGCTCTGCGCGGACCTCGCCATCCTGGGCGTCCACCTATCGCGCATCGGCGAGGAAATCGTTCTTTGGTCGAGTGCGGAGTTTGGCTTCCTCACGCTGAGTGACGCGTTCGCGACCAGCTCATCAATGATGCCGCAAAAGAAGAACCCGGACGTCGCGGAACTGGTTCGCGGCAAGAGCGCCCGCCTGATGGGGTCCGCGATGACACTGTTCGCCTTGGAGAAGAGCCTGTGTTTCGGCTACGGGCGCGACCTGCAGGAAGACAAGGCCCCGGTCTTCGAAGCCTTCGAGAGTGCTCTATTGAGCTTGCGGGCGCTCACCGGTGCCCTGGAAAGCGCCACGTTCAACCGCAGGGCCTTGGAGGGAGCACTCGAGCACGGCCACGTATGTGCCACCGATCTGGCCGATTTCCTGGTGCAACAGGGCGTGCCCTTCCGCGAGGCACACCATATCGTGGGCGCGGTGGTGCGCGAAGCCGAAGCACGCAAGGTACAGATCGGCGAGCTCGACTCGAGTGTGCTCGAGGCTCAGCACCCCGCCCTCACCCAGCCGGGCGCTGCCGAGGCGCTCGACCCGCGCCGAGCCGTCGAGAAACGAGCGCTGGTGGGCGGCCCGGCGAAAGAGCGCGTTGTCGAAGCGATCGAAAAGGCTCGCACACGCTGGCAAGAAAGTAGCTGAGAGCCAGCGCGACACCGCCCAAAAACTTGGCCTGGCCTGACCAACCAGGCTAGCTCGACAGTTGCCCGATGTCCGTCTCCAGTGGGAACGGTGCTCGTCGGCGAGTGAGGAGGCTCGTATGGCCATTCGTTCGAAAACGCGCGTGCCAGCTCTGGCTCTCGTCGCCGCAGTGCTGCTTTCGGTAGCCCCCGCCAGCTCCCATGAAGCCCTGCTGGCCCTGGGCGAAGTACGCGCACTCGGTCCGCAAGAGTCACGTCAGCTGACCTTGTTTCGGTCCGTTGTCGAGGAGAGCTTCAAGACGCTCGAATTACCTCGCCCCGGCGATGGAGGCAGCTACGTGCTGTCCGCTACGCTCGCCCACTTCCAGTCGGTCCGCCGGCGTGATTCTCACACGACGACATGCGTGGTCACAGCGACCCTACGCGACCGGAAGGCAGGATCGCTGCGAGCCTTGCTCAAGGGTAGCGCCAAAATGCACGAGAGCGGCCCCACGCCAGACGGCAATCGGCTGACCATGGAAGCTGCGGTCCGAAGCGCGCTGAGTCACGTCCAAGAAGTAATTCGCTAGAGGCCCGATTGTTACTGAAGCTCGCTTCCTCTGCTCCCGGCACAGCTCTCTCTGCCGATTGCCCAACGCTAATGGTCCGCGCGTGCGCGTTCGCAGCCAATTCGGCGAAGAGTCGACTGGAAGGAAACGGCGCCAAACCGGGGAAGAGCGCCGGGAGCCTCACTCCACACGCAAGATCACGTGGAAGCCGGCCGGGCTCTCGACCACGTAGCTGAGCTGGTCGACTTCGAGATCGAACGCGGCGTTGGCGAATGCCGGATCGACGTCATCGCGCGTGATGCTGCCGAGCGAGCCGCTGCGCGTCGCCGCCCCTTTCTCGTCACTGTACTTGGCCACCACGCTATCCCAATCTTCGCCGGCCCGGAGCGCTTGCAGTGCGTCGAGCGCGCGCAAACACGCTTGCCCACGCGTGCGCGTGATGCTCTTGTCTGCGCGCCTGGAATCGACGTGGCGTACGAGGATATGCCTGAGCCCTACGCGCGTCGGTTCGCCCGCGTGCTGCTCGCGTACTCCATTGGCCGCGTCGATGCATTCCTGTTCCGGACTGGATGCAGCCTCTGTCGCCGCGGTGTCTAAAGGCGGTGTCGCCGAACCACAAGCGGGATTGACCAGAATGATCGACAAGAGCGGCAGTGCCATGGCGAGGACCGGCTTGAGCGGGGATGAACCTTCGGCGGCGTCCGTCATGTGCAGAGCATACAACGGGCGCCTGGCCGGATGTAGCGACCGTGGACCTGTGGTCGTCAGCGCTGCTCGCTAGCGAACTTCCCCCGGCATCTTCCCCAGACTTTGCCAGGCTGCGCCCAGGCGCCCGCGTTCACCCCGATCGAGAGCCCGGGGATCGCGCTCCAAGAGAGCCTTGGTCGCGCTGAGCCAGCGGTACGCCTCACAGGCGTTGCCTAAAGCCAACTCCGAAAGGCCCCGATACAGTGCATAGCGACCCTGCTCGTTCGCGCGGATTCGGCCCCCCTGGCTCTGTAGGCGCGTCAGGCTAGCCAGCGCCTCGGGATAGCGACCGGCGTCGTACTGGGAGACACCGCGGTCGAGCAGGGTGCTGCCACAAGCCGGACAAGTAAGCGCGAGCCATACAATGACCCTCGTCAGTCGAGCGAGTTTGGCCTCGGGTGGCATACCTCTCTGGTCGGCTCCTAAGTTTCGTCGGTTGCGGCCTTTTGCACTTGACCCCCGTGTGCAACGGCCATTTTCTCGGCGACAGCGTGTCTGACAAGCTCTCCAGAAATATCGCCGCAAACCTCAAACGCTTGCGGGAGGCGCGGCACATCAGTCAGCAGCGTCTGAGCGAGGTGTCGCGTGTACCGCGTCCCACGCTGGCCCATCTGGAGTCCGGAGTCGCCAATCCAACCCTCAGCGTGATGCTCAAGGTAGCTGAAGCACTCCAGGTACGACTCGAAGAGCTGCTCAGCCAGCCACCTCCAGCGATCTCGCACGTGAAGGCCAAGGAGCTCAAACGGCGCGGCCGGGCCGGGTTCGCCGTCACGAGACTCTTGCACGAAGCGAGCGCCGGGCTCGGCTTCGAGCGCGTTCAGCTCGGTCCGCGTGGGCGTTGGAGCGTCAAACCCAGCGACCCGGGTCAACGGTACCATGTGTATTGCGAATCGGGAGAGCTCTCGCTCAACGCCGGCCTTCAGACGTGTGTACTGGAATCGGGAGAGCTTGCGATCTTGAGCAGCGAGTTCGGCTTCACGGCGCAAAATGCCACGAACCGCGTGGCGGTTGCATTTCGCCTGATTGCACCAGCGCTGCACGGCGCGTGAGCGAGCCCTTGCGTTCGGGCCAAATGCGGCGAAGGATCGTGCTTGGCCGTGGATTTGGCTTGCGTGAGCGCGCGCGGCAAGCTAGCGATTCGCGCCCCCTATGCCCATCTCACCCCGACAACACCTTCGAAACGTCGCAATCGTGGCGCACGTCGATCATGGCAAGACCACGCTCGTAGACGCCATGCTGCGCCAGACCGGCGTGTTCCGCCAGAACGAAGAAGTTCGGGATCGAGTCATGGATAGCAACGATCTCGAGCGGGAACGCGGCATTACCATTCTCTCCAAGCACTGCAGCGTGAAATACAAGGACACGCTGATCAACATCATAGATACGCCCGGCCACGCGGATTTTGGAGGCGAGGTCGAACGCATCCTGAAGATGGCGGACGGTGTGCTGCTATTGGTCGACGCCGCGGAAGGGCCGCTCCCGCAAACTCGATTCGTCCTGCAAAAGGCCATCGAGCTCGGACACCCCATCATCGTCGTAATCAACAAGATCGATCGACAAGACGCCCGGCCGGACGACGTATTGAACGAGACCTTCGACCTGTTCTGCGAATTGGAGGCGAGTGACGAGCAGACGGCTTTTCCGGTCCTCTACGCGGTCGGTCGCGACGGGGTGGCCAAGCACGCCCTGGAGGACCCCGGTCAGGACCTCGCCCCGCTCTTCGACACCATTGTCGAGAAGGTGCCCGCCCCGAACGTGGATACTGACGCTCCGCTGCAGCTTCTGGTGCACAACGTCGAGCACGACGAGTACGTCGGGAGGCTGGCCATCGGACGTGTGTCGCGCGGTCGCATCAAGACGGGTGAACGCATCGCCTGGATTTCCGCGGCGGGCACCCGCGAGGAACGAATCAACGCGCTTTACGGCTACGACGCCATGTATCGCGTCAAACGCGACCTCGCCGAGGCCGGCGATATCGTCGCCGTTGCGGGCCTGGACGAGGTCCAGATCGGTGACACCCTCGCTGATCCCGACAAGCCCGAGGCTCTACCCCGCATCAGCGTCGAGGAACCCACGATCAAGGTTCGCTTCGTCGTCAGCACTTCGCCGTTCGCCGGGCGCGTTGGCAAATGGGTCACCTCGCGGCACATCAAAGAGCGCCTGGAGCGGGAAGCACGCCGCAATCTGGCTCTCAGGGTGGAAAGCACCGACGAACCCGATACGTTCGTCGTCTACGGCCGAGGCGAACTGATGCTGGCGGTGCTTGCCGAAACCATGCGGCGGGAGGGCTACGAGTTCGCTCTGGGAATGCCCGAGGTGGTCACTCGCGAAGTGGATGGCGAACGCGCGGAGCCCGTCGAGCTGGTGGTCATCGACGTTCCCGACGAGTATGTCGGCGCGGTCACCACGGGCCTCGGGGAACGGCGCGGTCAAATGACGAAAATGCATGCGCTCGGCTTTGGCAGGACGCGTCTGGAGTTTCGAGTGCCCTCGCGTGGATTGATCGGGTTTCGCTCGATATTCCTCACGCAGACTCGGGGCACCGGTTTGCTCAACACGCTGTTCGACGGTTGGGAGCCGTACAAGGGGCCGATGCTACGCCGTACCAACGGCGCGATCGTCGCCGATCGCGCTGGAACGACCACACCCTACGCGCTGTTCCATCTCCAACCGCGCGGCGTGTTGTTTGCTCCGCCCGGCATGGAAGTCTACGAAGGCATGATCCTGGGCGAGCACAACCGTCCCAACGATCTGGACGTCAACGTGACCCGAGAAAAGAAGCTGACGAATATCCGAGCCGCAGGTCGAGACGAGAACGTGATCTTGACCCCCCCCCGCCTGTTGACGATCGATTCGGCAATGGAGTGGATCGACAGGGACGAACTCGTCGAGGTCACCCCGGACGCTGTCCGCGTGCGCAAGAAGATCCTTTCCTGCGCCCGACGCCCGCGCCGCGACGACGAACGCGTCGCCTGAACGACACAGCGCGCTAGTCGCCCTGCGGCTCATGCTAGAGACCCAAGCAAATAGGCAGAGATGGCCTGACCCACCGGTCGCTTCGAGCGTAGCCTCGGGCCCTGACAGGGCCGGGACCGAGGCAAAGCGACCCATGGGTGGTCAGCCCTCTAGCGAGCCGAGATGATTCGAGTCACATTCACGGTTTCGTCCCAGGCGCTTTCGTAGCCGTCGTAGTGGATCAGGTACTTGTCCTGACCGACTACCGATACGATCGTTGCCGGATACACCGTACCTCGCCAGCGCACCTTCACCCTGTCACCGACCTGGTACTGGCCAACTGGAGCAGCAGAGGCACTGCCGTTCGCCTTGCTCACCTTCTGGGGCTTTCGCCCCTGGGCACGCTGCACCTTCTTGGGTGGAGGCGGTCTGACCACGTGATTGGTGACGCGGCCCTTGATACGGTCGAGCGTCACGTCTTCTTCCCAGCGCGGTGCGTAGCCGTCATAGTGCACCCGGTAGCGTGTCTTGCTCTTCTTGGCGATGATGTACGCGGGGTACGGAGGCTGCCCATCTTCCCATTCGACGAGTACGTATTCGCCGATGCGGTACGGTTGATCGCAGGCGAGCACCCAAAGCGCCGCACAGAGCGCGAGTCGTGGGTAGATACGTCCACGCTTCGGCCTAGGCAATCTCGTCCTCCAGACGAGCCTGTGTAGCCTCGTCGCTGCCGGCAATGCGTAACACGTAGTAGACCAACAGCGCGCTCGCCAACCAACCCAGCGTCGCCAGCTCCCAGGAAAGATCCAGCCTGCTATCCACCGGAACCACTCTCAAGACGATGAGCGCCAAGGTGACTGCGTTGAAACTCAAGTGGAGCGCGAACCCCGGAAGGACCGAACCCGACACAGCACGTAACAGGCTCAGCACGGCTGCCACCACCGCCAGCGGCAACCAGATGCGAGGCTCCATGTGACAGACTACGAAGCAGACCCCGCTAATGGCGGCAGCCATCAGCGCGGAGCCACGGGAGCGAAGACCGCCAAAGAAAGCCCCCCGAAACAGCAGCTCCTCCACCAGCGGCACGACGCAGGCAGCGCTCAGCATCATCATGGCCGCCTCGAGTTGCGTGTCCGCGTGCATCATCACGCCGCGCGCCAACACTTGCTCTTCGCTGGGCGGCCCCACCAATCGCTCGACGATCCACTGAAGGGTATCTGCGGGGGCCTGAAGAGTGACGCCCAACCCCAGCCCCAGCACTGCCAGCATCGGGTGAGTGCGCCGGATGCCGAGAAACTCCGGGAGCTTCTTGGCGGAAGCGTAAAACTGCCAAATGAAGAAGCAGCCGAGTCCGTAGACCAAGCCCTCGACAGCGCCCAAGCTCACCAGATCGTTGCTCGATCCCGGAAGGACCATCTCGAGTAGCTCGAAGCTCCCGATGAGAGCCAGCGTCGTCCCGAAGGTCCACATGAAGGCCTCGAGCGTACCGAAGTCACGCCGCATTTCTCAGAGCCCCCTGGGATGTGCCGGAACCCCTCGCTTGACCACTGTGTCCTGGACGCCGTCCGGGCGCGTTTCCGGATGGTCTATGGTGTAATGCAGCCCTCGACTTTCGCGACGACTGGCAGCAGACGCGATGATCAGCTCCGCAATGGTCTGGATGTTCCTGAGCTCCAGAGAGTCGCGCGTCACCAGGTGCTTCCAGTAGTACTCGCGAATTTCCTCCTCGAGCAAGGCAACACGCCGCGCCGCCCGCCTGAGGCGCGAGTCGCTTCGCACGATACCCACGTAGCTCCACATTGCTCTTCGTATCTCGTCCCAGTTGTGAGAAACGATGACTTCTTCGTCGCTGGGCGCCGCCGAACCGACTTCCCAATCCGGCACGTTGGGTTGCGGTCGCCCTCGGAGCTCGCGGACGGTGGTTTCGAGCTTGGCAGCCGCTCTCCTCGCAAAGACCAGTCCTTCTAGCAGCGAATTGCTCGCCAGGCGGTTCGCGCCGTGAAGTCCGGTGCACGCGGTCTCTCCGATCACCCACAAGCCAGGCAAGCTCGTGCGCCCGTGCAAGTCCGATGTAACGCCGCCGCACATATAGTGCGCGGCGGGAACCACAGGAATGGGTTCCTGGGTGATGTCTATGGCAAACTTGCGGCACGCCTCGAGGATGTTGGGAAAGCGCTCCCGAATGAAAGATGCCGGCTTGTGGGTGATGTCGAGCATGACATTCTCGAAACCGCTGCGCTTCATCTCGTAGTCGATTGCTCTCGCCACCACATCGCGCGGGGCCAGGTCGGCAAGCTTGTGATGCCGCTGCATGAAAGCTTCCCCGGTGGGCAGCCGCAGCACCGCGCCCTCACCCCTGAGAGCCTCGCTGATCAAAAAACTCTTGGCGCGCGGCTCGTAGAGTACAGTGGGATGGAACTGATAAAATTCCATGTTCGCAATCTCGGCACCCGCCCGATACGCCATGGCCACGCCGTCGCCGGTCGCCACGTCCGGATTCGACGTGTACAGGTACACCTTGCCGGCTCCGCCCGTAGCCAGCACTGTCGCGTGCGCCAGAACCGTCTCGACCTTTCCTGCTTTCTCGTCGAGAACGTAGGCGCCCACACAACGGTCAGGTCCTCCGAACTTGCTCATGGTGATCAGATCGACACCCATGTGCCAGTCGAGCAGGTGAATGTTCGGCTGCGCGGCCACACGCTTCAACAGCGCCCGCTCGATCTCGCGCCCCGTTAGATCTCCCGCGTGAGCTACGCGCCGCTCGCTGTGCCCACCCTCGCGCCCCAGGTCGAGCTCTCCCTCATCGTTGCGGGTGAAGTCGGCGCCGATGCTCAGGAGCCACTCGAGCGCTCCCGGCCCCTCCTCCACCGTCAGGTCGACCACCACGTCGTGACACAAGCCCGCCCCTGCCTGACGCGTGTCTTCAGCGTGCTTCGCAAACGAGTCTTGCTCGGACACGACGGCCGCCACACCGCCCTGCGCCCAGCTGGTTGCCGAGTCGTCGGCAGAGCGCTTGGTAACGATTGTCACTTCGCCGTGGGCCGCCGCACGGAGCGCGAATGAAAGCCCGGCTATGCCGCTGCCCAGGACGAGGTAGTCAGTGCGTGTGGTCATCGTGAGGCGTAAGTGTGCCAGTTCATAGCAGGTTCGCGCCAGGCCGGGTCTTATAGAAATGCTGAAAACGCCTGGTGATTTGCCGATTGACGCAACGCTTCACTCCTCTATGTTTCGGGCGTAACTTATGGTGAAACCGATGACCCCGCTGAAATTCCGCCCTGTGCGCCGCACTGGTTCGCCTGCTGGCGTTGCCGCGCCCAGGCAGAGTTGGAGGCTCCCGTGAAGATTGTAGTGGTTCTCAAGCGTGTGGCGGATCCGGACAACGCGAACAAAGTGAAGGTCACCGCCAGCGGAGTGGACTCGAGCGGACTGGAATGGAAGCTCAACCCCTTCGACGAATACGCCCTCGAAACGGCCCTGCGTTTGACCGAAGACGGCAAGGCTCCCAAGGTGCGTCTCGGCGAGGTGGTGGCCGTCACCCTGGGTCCGAAGGAGGCCGAGACACAACTCAGGTCGGCCCTGGCCACGGGTGCGGATCGAGCACTACGCATCGAAGCCTCGGACGATGAGCTCGACGGCCGGCTGGTGGCCAAAGCCCTGCAGAGCATCGTTCAACAGGAATCACCCGATCTGGTCTTGATGGGGAAGCAAGCCGTCGACGGGGACACCAACCAGGTCGGTCAGCGTCTGGCAGAGCTCCTCGACTGGCCCATGGCCACCTTCGCGGCCACCGTCGCTGAAGAGGAAGCAGGTGTATTGGTCGGGCGCGAGGTGGACGGGGGAGTGCTCTCGCTCAGGCTGAAGCTACCGGCCTTGGTCACGGTCGACCTTCGGATAGTCGCGCCTCAGAGCGTCTACTCGCTCAAGACGGATCGCGGGTTCAAGTACAACGAGGGCGTTCGCTTCGCCCCCCTTCCGGCCATCATGAAGGCCAAGAAGAAGCCGCTCGACGTCAAATCGCTCGGGGAAGTCTTGGCGGACACCGCACTCACGACGAAATACATCAGATTTGCTCCGCCCCCGGAACGAGGCGCCGGGGTCAAGGTCAAAGACGTGGCACAGCTCGTCGACAAACTGGCGAACGAAGCCAAGGTCATCTGAAAGGAACACGCATATGTCAGACGTGCTCGTGGTCGCTGAACTCACCGAAGATGGTCAGTTGCGCGGCGCTACCCTCAATGCCGTGACCTTTGCTCGCGAGGCTCAGAAGACCCTCGGCGGAAAGCTGGCTATCCTGGTTCTAGGTGCACAGGCCAAGGTGCGAGCGCAGGAGCTCACCGGCTTCGGCGCCTCCAAGGTGATCGCCTGTGAAGATCCCTCGCTCGGAAACTATACGGCCGAGCACTATGCCCCTACCGTGGCGCAGGTGGGCAAAAGCTACGGGCTGCTCGTGGCGACGGCGACGACCTACGGCAAAGATCTGATGCCCCGTGTGGCTGCCCGCCTGGACGCTGCGTATGCGGGAGACTGCGCCGGCGTCTCCGCCGAAGGAGGTAAGCTCATCTTCAAACGTCCAATGTACGCCGGTAACGCTTTCGGCTTCTGCGAACTCACCACGCAGGTTCAGTGCGCGACTGCGCGCCAGAGCGAATTCGCCGCTGCTGAGCCCGCCGGGGGCAGCTCGCCGGTCGAGGTGGTCGAAAAGACGCCGCCCGGGGCGTCAGCCGCACGCGTCGAGTACGTATCACTCGAGGGAGTGAAGAGCGAACGGCCGGAGCTCACGGAGGCAAAGGTGGTGGTTTCGGGAGGGCGGGCCGTGAAGGAAAAGTTCTTCGACGTGCTCGAACCGCTCGCCGACGTGCTGGGTGCGGCCATCGGCGCCAGCCGCGCTGCGGTGGACGCCGGCTACGCCCCCGGCGACTATCAGGTGGGCCAAACAGGCAAGATCGTCGCCCCGAGTCTCTACTTCGCAATCGGAATCTCCGGGGCCATTCAGCACATCGCAGGAATGAAGGGGTCGAAAACCATCGTGGCCATCAACAAGGATCCCGAGGCCCCCATTTTCCAGCTTGCTGACTACGGCCTCGTGGCTGATCTGTTTCAGGCAGTCCCGGAGCTCGTCGCGGCACTCAAAGCCCGCAAAGGAGCTTGAATCGCCCGAGACGCCGGTCTGGTAGGTTGTGCCCGGCTCAGAATCCAACCAAAGAGCGCGTCCATGCGCTTGACAGACCACCTCCAAGCCATCATTCTCCGCGCCCGGCTTAGCTCCTTCTTGTCCTTACGGGGCGTAGCGCAGTCTGGCTAGCGCGCACGGTTCGGGTCCGTGAGGTCGGCAGTTCGAATCTGCCCGCCCCGACAAGATGGGCCTCTCGACACCTCGAGGGGCCCTCCACTTTTCTGACACCAAGAGCCCCGGCATCGGCGTTACGAGCAGTTGCCGGATGCGTCTAGAACACCGAACAGGTCGCCGACTTGCACCGGCGCGCCCGCTGCCCGATCGGTCTCGTACTTCCTCGATTTGGTCGCAACAAGCATCTGTTCGTTGCTTTAGGCCGTCAGCCCGCTCGGCCACGCTGGCAGCCTTTGCGCGAGCAACGCCAGGTTTTCCTCGACGGGACGGGTCGTGTCCAACACGACGTGGCGGGCCTCGTCGACTTCGCGGACGGGTTCCCAGCGAGCCGCAAAATCGTCGAGCAAGGCCGCTCGCGCGTCGCTGACACTCGAACCGGTGGAACGGCGCTCGAGTCGCTCGCGACAGATCTCGAGATCGGCGCGGCATTCGACGAAGTAGAACGGGACCTGATAGCTCGATGCGAGAAGCTCAGCCCAACGCCGGAATTCTCCGGAACGAAAACTGGCATCCAAGATCACCGAGCGTCCGGAGCTCGCAACGCAGGCGGCACGTCTCAGAAGCTCGGCATAGACACGCATGGTGAACGAGGGAGCGTAGGCTCCTTGCCACGATGGTTCCAGCGTTGTGGACTCGGGCTGGAGGCCCAAGAGATGCTTCCTGGTCCGATCGCTGCTCACGACCGGGGCCGACAGAAGCTCGGACAGCCGCTGCGCAACCGTACTCTTGCCGGTGGCGATGATTCCTCCCACGGCGACCACAACAGGCGCCAACAGCGACCCTCGACTGCTCGACAGCGCCAGTAAATAGTGCCGCCGAGCAGAGTTCTTGGCTCGCTTGCGCACTTCGATCGGCGCCCCGCTATCGGCCTCGAGCATCGAGGCCACCTTGGCCCGCACGAACGCTCGATAGCCCTCGTAGAAATCCACCAGAGCATACAGGTCGAAATCGTTGGCTTCGCGCGCGTACACCGCCAAGAGTCGTTCGGCCAAGTCTACCCTGCCCAAACGAGCCAGGTCCATGCTCAAGAACGCTATGTCGGAGCAAACGTCTCCATAGCGAAAGCGGTCGTTGAACTCGATGCAGTCAATGATTGTCGGCGTGCCACCGGCCTCGAAATAAACGTGCTCCAAGCGTAAGTCGCCGTGTCCGTCTCGGACTCTGCCAGTCAGCGCGCGCCGAATGAATCGATCCCGTTCGGCCACCACGAAGCCCTGTTGCCGCGCCAGAATCTCCTGAACGTCGCGCTCGGACAGATGCTCGTGAATACTTTGCCGAGTTTGTTCGAAGTTCTCCGCCAGATGCTCGGAGAGCACTTCTGGAGTCCCGTAACGGGCGATATCTGGATTGGTCTCCATGCACGCATGAAAACGGGCCAGCGTGATCGCGATCTGCTCGATCTGTCGTCCGCCGAGCTCGCCCCGAGAAAGCATGACGTCGGCGCGGCATGCGTCGGGCAGTCGCTTCATCTTGACCGCGTAGTCGACGATCTCACCATCATCGCCGACTCGGTGAATTCCATCTTTGCCCCGTGCGATTGGCACGACCTGTTGATACACATCAGGCGCCAGCCGCGAGTTCAGGGCCAGTTCCGCCTCGCATGCCGCCCGGCGCTTCTCCAGCGTGGTGAAGTCCAGAAAGCCGAAATTGACGGGTTTCTTGACTTTGATCGCGGTGGCGTCCTCCAAGAACACCCAGGCCGTATGGGTCTCGATCAGCTGAGCCCCAGCGCCTGCCAGATCGCCTTTCAGTTGGCCCATGACGCTTCAGTATTCCACGTCGCTAGTGGCTATCCGAGACAGGATGTCGCGACCCCGGGCGGCCCGCAGCCAGTGTGCGGCTGTCTCGCTCCTGACTGAGCCCCATTGCGCTCGAAAGCTTGGTGTCGGCATGCGGATCATCAGAGCGCGCGATGGAATGCCGATGTGCCAAGGTACTCGTGTCGCTCGACGCTATCGGATGGGTTCCGCCGGGGCGCCCTTCCGCGAGGTCCTGCGGGCGGCGAGGCGACGCTTGACCCATGGTTTGTGCCGCAGCGGGCCGCTCGGGAGGCCGAAACAACTCCGCCAGAGCAGGCAGCTGCCTGGTGAGGCGAGCGACGGTGGTCTCGGAAAGGGTGTCCGCCAGAGCTCGGCACACGATCTCCGCGTGCTCCAGCGCCCGACCTACAGGCTCCATTTCGTAAGCGGCCACGCTTTGAAAGAACGCTTCCTTGGTGGGTGACTGCTCGGCCAAGCGCAAGGCGTTCGACTCTACCAGCACCCGTAGATCGCTCGGTAGATCCCGCCCAAGCTGAATGCGTTCGACAGGATCGAGCTGCTCCGCGAGCGCGCGCAGGGTCGCTCGAATCGCGCGCCATACGTCGCCCTCGGAAGCAAACGGGCCTAGCTCTGAAACGTGCTCGAACCACTGAGAGCTGGTCATGACCGGACTGTTCATGCGCATTTACAAAGCAAAACGTATGCCGACAAGGTGTGCGAGCCGGGTCTCGGAGCCTCTTCAGTACCAAGCGATGGCGCCAATACGGCGAGAAGCACACGAACGAATCCCTGGCACTGCGATAGGCCACTCCGTCAGCTCGGTGCAGGCGGATTTCCAAGTTGCGGGGACCCTCCATGCGTCCTCGGCACAACAATTGCTCGGGAGCACGACGTGGCAGATGCTTTGGACACACTGCGGCGTTTGGTACACGCTCAGCCCGCCCTGGCGCGGGGAACGCTGCTCGGCGTGTGCCTCTTGCTCGCCGGGTGTCCGAGCACCAGACCGGGCAAAGGCCCGCCGAATCCGAGCCCGCAACGACCACTGACCGAGCGCAAACATGCCCCAGCCGGGCCACGCCGCAACGGTCCCGAGCACCGGGCGCCCCCCCCCAATTACGGAAATCGCGTGGTCGACGAGCCGGCCTCCAGCACGGAATGAGTGAAGTCTGCTCAGATCATCGCCCCCCCATCCCACGCCACCCGGAGGTGAAGCCCGGCGAGCTCGACCGGACGGGGGTGCTGCAGCGGATCCGGCGAGCGAGCCTCCGCAGCAACTTCGCGGGGGCTCGCGAGGCGTGCATCCCCTGCGCATCTCGCCAGTCCTCGGTTCGAAGCGAGAGCTGCTCGAGACGCACCTCCTGCCCCGTGGCGAAGGCTGCTACTTTGCACCAGCCCGACTCCTCGGACTGGTGCGACCTAGCGTGAATCCTCCCGCCGACCGGCAATGTCCCGAGCCGCCCCGCAACCCAGCGAAAGGCCCTCGTCGTGGGTAGCTTCAGCGCGAAGGACGCTCTCAGAGTCCCCAGCCTGCTGAGCTTGACTCGACTCCCGCTGGCCTGGCTGTTTTGTGCGTCCATCCAGTCTCCCCGCATCGCCCTCGCGGTCCTGTTGATCGCCGGGGCCTCGGATGTGGTGGACGGGTGGTATGCACGGCATTTCGGTCAGGCAACCGCCACGGGCGCCGTCATCGACGGGGTCACGGACAAGGCGTTCATGAGCACGGTGGTGCTGAGCTTACTGCTCACCGGCAAGCTCGACCTGCTCGGAGCAGTGCTCTTGGCCACACGCGAGCTGGGTGAGCTCCCGCTCGTAGTCTGGTGGGTGTTCCACAGGGATAAGCGCAAAGCACGCGCCGACAACCCCCGAGCCAACCGCGTCGGCAAATTGTGTACGTCGGTTCAATTCCTCGCGGTAACGGGCGCGTTGTTCGACATGTCCTGGCTCCACGCAACGCTCTGGAGCGCCGGGGCACTCGGTGTACTTGCCGCCGGCTACTACTGGCACCGGGAAACGCGCTAGCCCGAACCGCGAGGGGCCGACCACTCATGGGTCACTTCGCCTCGGTTCCGACCCGGTGAGGACCCGAGGCTGCGCGCGAAGCGACCGGTTGGTCAGGCCATCCCATTGGATCGAGTCTCTTGCCAACTCTACTCAGGCGCCCCTTTGCCCACCTCTCGCTGCGTCTGGGGCATGGCTTCCTCGAGCAAATCCTCCTGTCCCGTACGGGCAGCCAGGGTCTTCGGACGCGGCCCCAACGCGAGGCCCACGATGCGGAGGTCCTCCGTGGAAAGCAGCACCAGCTTGACCGCCAGCGTCAACAAGGCAGAAAGCACCGCGCCAACGATGCCGAGCATCCAGCCCCAAAACAGCACCGACAGCAGCACGACCGAAGGATACAGACCCAGAGCACGGCCCATCACCCGCGGTTCGACAACGTTGCCGATACCTATGTTGACCAGTAAATAGGCGCTGGTCACCAACAGCGCCTGGCCGGCTCCCTGCTGCAGCAACGCAACGAGGATGGCGGGTAGCGCGGCAACGAAGCTGCCCAGGGTGGGAATGTAGTTCAGCAAGAACGCCAGCAGGCCAAAAAGGATGGGGAGCTCGGCATCGACGGCCCAAAGCCAGATCCCGACGAGCAGGCCCGTCGCCATGCTCGTCCCCGTCTTGATGGCGATGTAGCGGTACATCTCGCGCACCGCGCGACGTACGCGCGCGGTCCCCATCACCGAACCAGTCCCGGAGCCCGTTCTGCGCTTGCCACCGCCCAGATTCACGAACCGAAACAGTAGGAAGGCCGCGATGATCAACGCCAGGACCGTATTCGACAGCACGCTCGCGACGTTGCCGAGCAGCGAGGCGACGAGCTGAAAGGCCGAGGCCGGGTCGAGCGACTCGATCAGGGAGCCTCGCACCCCGAAGCGTTCGAGTAGTTCGGAAAAGCGCAGCTCCACCGCGCCAAGCTTGACGAGGTATTCCGGCAGCCGACCCGAAAGCTCGGCGACAGACCCCACGAGCAGGGCCGAGAACGCCCCGAGCAACACGGCATCTGCCACCAGCGAGAGCACCACGGTCAACGCCAAGGGCACCCTGCGACGATACAGATACATGACGAGCGGTATGTTGATGGTGGCTACCAGCGCGCCCAGAACCATCGGAACCAGAATGGGCGCCGCCAGCTTGATGCCTGCGCACACGACCACGAAGCAAGCGAGTACGATGATGCCGACGCTGCCGGGGTGCGATTCAGTCCAGCTCGCCTCGACCTTCCTCTTCTGCTGAAGCGGGCGTTGAAGATAGGGCTTGACCTTTGGCGGCATGAGACGCTTTTCGCCCGGGAGCACGGACGACGGCCGTACCATGCCCACCCGCGGACCCTGACGCAAGAGCAGCCTCCCCCCTGAAGGGCACGACCCTTGCTGATCAGCGATGGTATCAGCGTGAGGGCGGGCTTGCAGATTCCCTGCCCCGGCCGCCCGGAATCACGGCAACGCGCTGAGGTGCGAGGTATTGCACATTGCTCTCTGCTCCATTCTTCGAGAAGAATTCGCCCGACCAAGACTCACGAAACTTCACGAGACGCTTGGGGTCGCGCCAGCCTCAGACGTGGAAGCAGGCTCTCGAAGCCCCAGTGCAGCAGCATCCCTGATAGCATGGCGGCAACGAAGATGACCGCCGGACGCCCACCGGAACCGAGCGAGACCAAGGCGGGGCCCGGGCAGAAGCCCGCGAGCCCCCAACCGACACCGAAAAGTGATGCACCAATCAACAAGCGGGTATCCACACTCTTCTTCGTAGGCAATAGATACTGCGCGGCAAACAGCGGGACTCCCCGTCCCGACAGCCGCCAGAACAGCGGGAAGTAAGCGGCAATGGCTGCGGCCATCACCACGATCAGACTGGGGTCCCAATCGCCGGTGACATCCAGAAAGCCAACGACTTTGCTGGGGAGTGTCATACCTCCGAGCACGAGCCCGATGGCAAATAGCACGCCCGCCGAGAACGCAGTCAGGTGGCCCTTCATACCGCTCCCCCTAGAAGGTGCTGGACGACGTACACCGACAGCGCTCCGAAGAGCGTGAACACGAGCGTGGCCAGGAGTGAACGAACCGATAGTCGGCTAATGCCGCAGACACCGTGTCCGCTGGTACAACCGTTGCCCAAACGGGTCCCAAACCCGACCAGTAGCCCCGCGACCACGAGCGCGGTTGTCGAACGCTCGAGCCCGACGTGCATCGAACTCGGCGCCAAGACGCCAGCCACCAGACCCGTCAACACGAGTCCTCCGACGAAAGAGGCACGCCAACCGCTGTCTTCGCTGCGCGCGCGAGTGAGCAAGCCACCAACGATGCCGCTGATGCCAGCGATCTTGCCGTGGGACCAAAGCAAGAGCGCAGCAGCGAGCCCGATGAGTAGGCCCCCGAGCGCCGACGCTACGGGAGTGAACTGTGTCATGTTGGTTCTCCTTTTGGGTTGGAATGGTTCCTACGCATGCAAAACGACTTCAAAATGGACACCTGATACCGGTGCTCGACTCGTGCCCTTCCTGGCTCCGCAGACGCCCGCCAGGTCACGCCCGCACCGCGAGCGCCGTGCCCCTCCCGCTGGTGTTCCTCTTGGCAGCGGCGGCGTGTTGTCGAACCTCCGCGCCGCCAGAAACGGCCCTTAGGCCGCTCTCCCGCAGGACAGGTTCGCCGGGACCGCAACGTCCATTAGCTTCGGATCGGGGAGTCTGAGCGCGTTCATCAGCGCCATATACTCGTCGATGCTCTTCACCTGAAGACGCGGATTGTGAGCCTTTTCCTCGCCAATCGTGCTTACGGTCCAACCCTTATAGTCGTGAGCAGGGTACACGAGGGTCTCGTCGGGAAGCCTCAGCAACTTGTGGAACAGACTCTCGTACTGGTCACGCGCGTCACCATTTTGGAAGTCGGTGCGACCAGTCCCTCGAATCAAGAGTGTGTCACCGGTGAACACTCGATCGGACATCAAGAAACTGTAAGAATCGTTCGTGTGCCCTGGAGTGTAGAGCGCCTCGAGTTCGACGCCATCGATCCGGATCAGCTCGCCATCGGTGACCTTGCGAGAGACGCATTCAGCTCGACTCTGCTGCCCCATCAGCGTCACGCAGCTCAGGCGCTCCCGCAAATCCCCGAGAGCCGTGACGTGGTCGGCGTGCACGTGGGTATCGACCGCGAATACCAGCTTCAAACCGAGCTCCGAGATCAGCTGCAGATACTTCGGTAGCTCCTGCTTCACCGGGTCGATCAACAGCGCCTCACCCCCGCTGCGCCCGGCCAGCAGATAGGTGTAACTACTGGATTCCTTTTCGAAAAACTGCCGAAAGATCATCGCTCACTCCTGAGGATTGGAAAAGATTGCTACAAGGTAGGAGCCAGACTCCTGCCAAAGGGTTCGCGAATTTCAGAAAAATCTGCGCGAAGCGCCAGGGGTTGCAACGGCCGCTGACGGCACCGATATTGAGGAGACCCCATGGACGAACCAGAGCTCCTCCAGGCCGCGAAGCTCGGCGACAGAAAAGCTATCGAGACCCTGCTCATGGCCCACCAGGATCGAGTCTACCGATTCGGAATGCGCCTGTGCGCCGACCCCAACGACGCGGAGGACGTGGCCCAAGACACGCTGCTCGCCATGGCGCAATCCATCCCGCGCTTCGAGGGGCGCTCGTCGCTTTCCACCTGGCTCTACAGCGTGGTTCGCAGCTTTTGTATCAAGAAAAGGCGCAAGAGCAAGTTCGCTCCGTCGGAGCTCGAACCCATCGAGAGCCTGACCGAGCCGGCACAGGGCTTGACCCCCAAAGACCAACTACAGCCGGATGCGGCGCTGGCAGCCAAGCAGCTCGAGGCAGCGTTCGAGCGTGCGCTACACGCGCTCGACCCGGATCAGCGAGAGGTTCTGGTGCTCAGGGACATCGAAGGCCTCTCCGCCGCGGAAGTCGCGGAAGTGCTGGAAATCAGCGTCAGCGCGGTCAAGAGCCGATTGCACCGCGCTCGCCTCAACCTGCGTGAGCGTATGCTGCCCTATATGCAATCGGAGGCCGAAGCCCTGCCCTCGGGCGCCCAGTGTCCGGACATCCTGACTTTGTATTCCAAGCACCTGGAAGGCGAAATCGAGGCGACCGTTTGTCAGCGCATGGAGCAGCACATTGCCGCCTGCCCGCATTGCAGTGCCACTTGCGACTCGCTGAAAAGGACGCTGGCCCTGTGCGGCGCCGCAAGGTCCAGCGAGGTGCCCGAGGACGTTCAGCACTCCGTGCGCGAAGCGCTGCGCGAATTCCTCGCGAGTTCCGACGAGTCGGGAACGCCTGTGAGTTCTTGAGGGCCGCTCACTCAACGCGCATCTTCGAGCCAGCGCTGCATGTGTCGGTGATCGACCAACCCTGACTGTTGATGCTTGATCTGCTGGTCCTTGAGCACGACGAAATGGGGGATCCCAGTCACCTGGAATACGCCGGCCAGGTCGGGATGCCGCTCAGTGTCCACCTTCAAGACCAACGCGCGGCCGGCCATCTCCTTCGCTACTCGTTTGAGCTGCGGTGTCGCCATCCGGCAGGGTCCACACCACTCAGCCCAGAAGTCCACGAGCACGGGAACACCCACAGACTTGACGATTTCCGAGAATTCTTCTGGACCGACGTCGAGTGGCACCGCCGGCTTGTCCAGCAAGGCCTTGCAAGCGCCGCATTGAGCCTCGTCGATCAAATGCCGTGCCGGAACGCGGTTTTCCTGACCGCATTGCGAACAGGCGCGGATCACGTGGCTTTGCCTTTGACCTTGCCAAAGCGGGGCGCTGGACAGGTCGACGCCCCGACCAGCCTGTACAGAGGACAGACACCGCACAGGCCCGTGGCCAGCGGCACGATGCCGATCAAACCCCACAGGGTCCGAGGTCCGAAGAACACCAAGGATAGCAATATCACGCCCAGAGCAATGCGCGCCACGCGGTCCCAACTTGCTTCATTCCGCAGCATGGAACACTCCTTTTCCACGGTGAGAGCCAGTCGGCTCGAAAAGGGTTCAACCAGCCGAATGGGAGCACGCGGTGCGGCGCGCAATTTGCGCGAATGAGAGCCACCGCACTCCCTGAACACTCGCTGTCGCGACCAACGAAGCTGAGGACCTACCGGGCAGCATGCGCCGGTGTAGCTTGGTAAGGTGTTCGGTGCTCCAGCCGCGCTGGAGAAGTTGTGCGGGTCGTGGGGCCCGTCTTGGAGTAAGTTTCGCGACCGTGCTTCCCCCAACGATGCTCGATACCTCTACGTTGCCCGTGCTCCGACAGCTGGCAAATTCGGCTCGCACGGCCCTCGACGCGTACCTCGCCACTACGGTGCTCGAGCCGGGGCCAGCCAGGACCCTCGACGCAGGGCTCTGGCTGCTGGCGCGCGGGCAAGCCCGGCTGAGTGGGCGGCTCCAACCGTTGGACCACGGCGCAGTGCTGGGAGCGCCCAGCCTCTGGTGGCCCGGTGCCCCGATGCTCACCGTGGAACCCGTTGCCGAGTGCGTCTGGCTCACACTGAGCGCGCATCGCTTCGTCGAGCTCGAGCGCGAGGCGCCGGCCCTTGCGCTCGAGACCTTGCTGGCGGTGCTTCGCGAGCAAGCATTAGCCAGTGGCCCGGAACCCACTCAGCTGACCCCCAGCGTGCTGACCTCGAGCGGCAGCAGCGCGGGTCGCCCTGCGCTCCGCCGCCGATCGGTAACCGTGCAACTCGAAGGGCGCCCCTTGGTGGTACCCGTCGGGACACCATGCTTCGAACTGCTCCCGGAGCATCACGAGCACCTTCCGGTGGTAGCCGCCCTGGTCGACAGCAAGGCGACGTCCCTGCACACACCATTGACGTCGAATTGTCGCCTGGAGCCACTGACCACGAGACAATGGGAAGGGCAACGCATCTATCGGCACAGCTTGGCCCTGCTTGCGCTCGAAGCTGCCCGCCACATCGCCCCAGATCTCACTGTCAGGATGGGTCCCTCCGTGGGGTTCGGGCGCCGCATTCTTGCGGGCACACTGGCCAACTCCGAGCTCCACGAGTTCGCGACTCGGCTCGAAGCCGAAATGCTGCGCCTGCGTTCCGGCCGGCTCGAGGTGCACGAAGAACATTGGACCGTCGACGAAGCTCGCGATTACTTCGACTCCCAGGGCTGGGTGGACGCCAAGCAGCTCTTGGGGAACTGGCGCGACCCCACGGTCCCGATGGTGAGCTATGGCAGCGTCTATGTCTTGAACATCACTCCCGTCGTCACGAAGACCGAGCTCTTGGACGGTTGCTTCGTACTCTACGACGACAACATCGTATTGCTCGTGTACGGCAAACGTTCCGAGCACACGCTGCGCCCCTCGCAGACCATGCCACCGAGTGCACTCAGTGTCGTCGGTGAAGCTCACGAAACGGCCGCCCCCCGCTCGACGCGCAGCCTGTTGCTCGGTCAGGCTTACGCCAACCACGAGGTGGAGCGCGAGGAACGCGCATGGCTGTCCACGCTGGGCGTCAGCAGCGTCGGGGCCTTCAATCACGCCTGTGTCTCGGGCAGTGTGCCGGGACTGATTCGTGTCGCCGAGGGGTTCCAGGAAAAGCGACTGACCATCATCGCCGACGAGATTGAACGTCGTGCGGACGAGATCGACATCGTGTGCATCGCGGGCCCTTCCGCATCCGGCAAGACCACCTTCATTCGCCGGCTGTGTGTGCAACTGCAGGTCAACGGCATCAACCCGGTGGCCCTCGGCCTGGACGACTACTACGTCGACCGCCAGTTGACCCCACGCGATAGCAGCGGCGACTACGACTTCGAAGCGCTCGAGGCGCTGCAGCTCGAACTGCTCGAACAACACTTGAAGCGCCTTCTGGCAGGCGAGCTGGTCAGGACCTCGCGCTACGACTTCAACGAGGGCAAGAGCCATCCCGCAGGCGGGCAAGAGCTGCGTTTGCGGCCGCGCGACGTGTTGCTGCTCGAGGGCATCCATGGGCTGAACCCGGCCCTGCTGGGTGAGATCCCTCCAAGACGGGTCTTCCGCATCTTCGTATGCCCGCTGATGCAACTGGCATTCGATCAGCTCAGCAGCGTGCACGCTTCAGATGTGCGCTTGATCCGCCGCATCGTGCGCGACCGTCACTCTCGGGGCTACCGGGCCGCCGAGACAATCGTGCGCTGGCCCAAGGTGCGTTCGGCTGAACGCCGTCATATCTACCCATACCAGCTCCATTCGGATGCCGTCTTCGACTCGTCGCTCGTTTACGAGCTGAGCGTGCTGCGGGTCTACGCCGAGCGTTACCTGCTGGAAATACCCTCGACCCATCCATCCTACCAAACGGGCTTCCGTTTGATGCACCTGCTCGACCGGTTCGTCAGCATCTACCCCGAGCAGGTTCCCGCAACGTCCATCCTCCGCGAGTTCGTGGGCGGGAGCGGGTTCGACCACTGAACGTCATCGAACACCAACCACGGCCACGTCATCGATCCAAATGCTAGCTGGGAGCGGGCTCACGCGCCAAGCCGCTACGCCTACACCAAAGGTGACGCGCTCGGATGGTGCCGTGGGCCGCTCACCCGTATCGAAAACCTGGGTTCCGTCTTGCCACACGACCAAACGGCCATCTAGCTCGGGAGTGCTCCTGTAGAAAAGTTCTATCTGAAACCACTCATCGACAGGCACGGGCAGGTCGGACAGCGTGGCTTCTCCGCCGTGTTCGTCGAACTGGAGATGGAGCTGACCATCCTCGCCGCGCGAGAGATCGATATCGAAGCGATCCTTCGTGGTATTGTCCATGAAGGGCTCTTCCCCCATCAACTTCATGATCACCCAGAAGCTGGTATCGTAGTATTCGCGCACGCAGAAGTAGGCGCTGTAGTACGCCTCGCGCTGCTGAAAATCCCGCAGAAGCACCGCCTGGGGCAACTGCTCTCCGATCGAAACCACCGTGGCTTCCAGCGCATAGCGGCCTGTTCTTGCGTGTTGCTCACCCACGAGATAGCGCGCGTCATTGACTACATACGGGCCACCTGCATCGTCCTCCCACCATTCGCTCACGTCCCCGGTTTCGAAACCGGCCTCCCAAAGCAATGCCGCCTTCTCCGGCAACCCGGCGTCGCCACCTCCGGTGCTCCCGGTCACATTGCTCGAACCCGCCGTTCGACTCCCCCCATCCGTCGCGCCGCCGTTCGGCCCCTGCCCTCCGCCCCCGCTCGTTGTCGCATCCACGCTGGCCGTACCTCCGTCCGGCAGCGCCTGGTCTCCCTCGTAACCGACCAGCACCCGTTCGTCGCAGGCAATGGCGAGGCCGAACCAAACGAGCAAGCATGCTGCACGGACCACGCGTGCCTCAGCGAGCGGCTTGCCGAGCCGCCTTGGTGAAGCGGCCCTTCGGGTATTTGGCGAGGTAGTGCCGGGCCAGCCGCCTCGCATCCGGATCTTTCCGAGCAACCGCGGCTTCTATCGATAGCGCCAATGCCTCTTCGGCCAACACCCCGTCAGGATTATCGTTCCGGTAGCGCTCGAGCAGGCGAGCCGCACGCCCGGCGTCTCCACCGTTTCTGAGTTCCTGGATGGCATCGTGCACCAAGATGGAATCGGACACCTTGGCAACCGCTTCGCCACCTGCATCCGCCTCGGTACTTCGGACCCGCTTTTTGGGGGCCAGTGCGGAACGCTTGAAAGGTTGGCCCGGGGTCTCCGACAGCTCGGCAGGCTCCGCACTCGGCCGTACCCCGACTTCGACTGCCGCTTCGGCCTCGTTGGTCGCCACATCGTTCCGAGGAGCCACCTTGCGAGTCAGGGGCTGCCGACGAGGTTTCGCCTCTACCGTCTCGACCGCCTGCACCGGTTCGCGGGCTGATGGTGGCGCGACCATGTGCACCACGCCCCAGGTAGCCCACGCCGTCGCGACACCTCCGAACAGAACGCCCAAAGCGACCACCGGGCGCAGCAGCCGCGACGAGCGGTGCAACGGACGGCGGTCGAGAGACTGTCGAATTCGCCGCATGCGCAACTGCGATTCCGGAAGCGGGCCGACGGCTCCGAGCAGACGCACCGCATGCGTCAGAGTCGGATCCTCGGACTCGAGCTCCTGTCTCAGCGGCTTCACTTGCTCGAGCCCCTTTCCGATTCCGCACATCGAGCGACCAGACGAAGGAAGTCTTTTCGGGCATGGTGCAACCGGGTGTACACGGTCTTGACGGGGACCCCTTCGAGCTTGGCAATCTCGGCGCCAGAGTAGCCCTCGATTTCGAACAAGATGAACGCGACGCGACGGGCAGGGCTCAACTTGCTCAGGATCCCCGCTAGCACGCGCTGGGCGTCTCTTTGCTGGACCCGGCGCTCGGGATCAGGCGCAGAGTCGGCGACTCGTTCCAAAACCCGCTGGCGTGGTTGTGAGAACCGCCTGAACCAGGCGCGACGCCGGTAGTCGCTGACCGTACGCTGAGCAATGCGATACAACCAGCCGGCAAGATTCCCCCCGTCGAAAGCATGCAACTTTCGCCGAACCACCAGGAAAACCTCTTGTGTCAGGTCGTCCAGATCCGCGTCCAGACCGCCGAAAGCACGCACCCAGCGCGAGACTTCGTGAAACCATTCCGTGTAAATTCGATCGAAGTCGAGCATCTGTGAACAACCGTGAGAACGGTGTTCTGCACCACTCGACTCACCCTTCGCGCGCTCGTCGTTCTGCAACGTCGAGAGCTCGTTGGATTGGGTGGCTGCTGCGGACACTCTCACCAGTACACCTTATGGGCGGAGCGCCGCCAATGCTTCAATCGGCCCGAAAGATAGCGCCCATGGTGACTCCGAGCCAGGCACGCGGTGTCTTGCCGAGCAACCGCTCGGGTTCCACTTCGAGACGGTAAGGACGCGGGAAGTAGGCACCCGAAAACTCCGCAAAACCGCTCCACGTTGGATCGAATGAATAACGCACGCCGAGTGCGCCGCTCGCCCCAACGCCGACACGCACCGCTCCCAGTGAACGCTCGAACCCCTCACCGCTGATGTGCAGCAAGTCGGCCGCAACGCCGAGCCCCAGATAACCCGAAAAGCCGCCCCCCCGCAGCAAGTAGTGGTAGCCCACATCGAACGGGATGCGCACCAGCCGAACCGTACCTCGGGCAAACTCCAGTTTGAATGGACTGAGGGTCGCTCCCCGGGCGACCAATTCCGAGCGCTCGCCGCTCACGGACAAGCCGAGCGATGGCCCGAGACCCCAGTCCCGAGACCCTGGCCTGCCCAGCGCCGCACTGACCCGGACTGCAGTCGTGACGCTATACCCTGGGGGCGCCGAGGTCGGCTCACCCGGCGGCACTTCTTGTTCCGAGACCACAGGCGATCGGGCGGATGTGCGCGCCAACGAGACCAGCGGTGGGTCGAGCACCAAAGCGATGAAGACGGCAGAAATCCTGGCACGTTCAACGCAATCGCGGGCAGTCTCCTCGATGCTGCGCTCGGCACCGCCGACGCTGATCGAGAAGCGAGCCCCTTCGTCCGCGACGGCCGCGGTCAGCACCCCCGGCCGAGTGACGAGCCGCACGCTCGTGTGAGGCAGCAACGGCTTGAGCTGACGCTGAATCGTCTTCGCCGCAGGACAAGCTCCCCGAGCTTGCAGGGCAATTTTACTGGGCACCACCGCCTGGCCTGCGGAACTCCAGAAGGCCATAGCACAGCAGGCGCACACGAAAGGGCCAAAGCCGCGGACCGAGCCAGGCAGCATGGAGGCATGCACACTAACGCTGAGGCTCGGCCCCTGTCACCTGCTTTGAACCTTGCCCGCGAATCAAGAAGTGAGGACTTGGTGAATTTGTGCAGCATGACCCCCGCCGTTGCCCAAAGCGACGCAAGAGCGCGCTCGAGACCAGCATGCCAGCTTGAACCAAACCAACTCGAAGTCCGCGAAGGCACTGGTGCACGGTGCGTCTCCCGAAGGCCGAAACCACGGAAGCCGCGGGAGACTCGTGCCAGCCAATGCGCCCTCGGTGGGACACGCCTGTCACGATGAATGCGCTTCGAGACGAGCCGAGCCCGAAAGGCCGGCGGGAGGAAGGCGTCCATCCGAGCAAACGAGCCGACCAAGCGAGGAATCATCGCGCCAAATATTGAATATTACAAAGTAAAATAGAATAATAGCAAAGCCGTCATTTTTCGAGATTTAACTGGTGCGGTAACCCGCAGAACCTATTATAGTCTCACTGCAATTAGCTGGACCTTGTGCGGTCCTGAGGAGAACGCCGTGCCCATTGAAGTTCCGAACGTCCAAATCCTCATCGTCGACGATGACAAAGCCATTTGCGATTACATGCAGACGCTGCTCGAGAAAGACGGGTTTTCGGTCAAGACCATGAGCGATCCGACCACGGTCGAAGAGGAGGTTCGCCAGGGTTCCTACCACGTCATCATCCTGGACTTGATGATGCCAAAGCTCGACGGGATTGAGGTGCTCCGTCGCATTCGCGCCATCGACAGCGACGTCGCCGTGGTGATTTTTACAGCTCATCCGAACCTGGACACCGCCGTGGCATCGATGAAGCTCGATGCGGTTGACTACATCAAGAAACCGTTCAACGTCGACGAGTTTCGCGAAGTGCTCGCGCGAGTGATGAAGAAGAAGGGCCTGGCCCGCACCCCCGAAGAGCAGCTGCACAAGATCATCGGCGACACCATTCGATCGATGCGAAAAGAGCGAGAATTGACATTGAAACAGATGAGCCGGCGCACAGGGCTGAGCATCTCGCTCCTGTCTCAGATCGAGCGGGCCGAATCCAGCCCCTCGATTTCCAGCTTGTACAAGATCGCCATCGCACTGGACTCGAAGATTCAGGAACTATTCGGTAACAACTAGAGCACCGAACAGGTTGCCGACTTGCACCGGCACCGCCGAAAACGGCCCCCTGCCAACCAGCGAGGGTCCGTTTTCAGCGGTGCCTGCGCTGCCCAAGCGGCCCGTTCGGCCGTCTGCTTCCTGGATTGGTCGCGTCGTGGCGCCGAAATCGGCCCCAATCCACTCTTTGGAGCCACCGGATGCTTGGCTTGACAGCCTCGGGGTCCTTTCCCCTCGGCATGGGACCGGCACGCCCGGGCAACGAACCTTCTGGCATTGAAACCTTCCGGCATTGGAGAGCCGAGCGCTCCCGCCGGGCCGCGAGCTGAACCAAGCTCCCGAGCCTTGAAGAACGCCACCCGCTTGACAGGGCGCTCGAGGAGGAACATACCTACACGACATTTTTGATAAAGCGCGGAATTTCGCCCACCTTGAGTGACGCGCTCTACAAGTATCACCCTAAGCCGTTGGGCACGTGCTTCGCAGAGCCGAGCACTCCTTCGGCGAAACGGTCTGAGTGGGCAGGAAAGGTTCTGATGCACTCCCACTCGACGAATCCAGCGAAGCGAACCCCGCCCCGATTCGACACCTTGGCGGTCCGCGGGGGCGAGCAGCGCAAGAACGTGCACGATGCCGTCACGATGCCCATCGTGTGCACGGCAACCTATGCGTTCGACTCCACTCAGGAGATACGAGACCACTTCGAGGGGCGGGTGGAGCGCGAAGAGTATGGCCGCTACGGCAATCCAACGGTCAGAGCCGCGGAAGAGAAAGTGGCTGCGCTCGAAGGAGCGGAAGCGGCGCTGCTGTTCGACAGCGGCATGTCGGCAGTGACCAGCACGCTCTGGGCCATGTTAAAGCCTGGCGATCACATCGTGCTGACCTCGGACTGCTATCGGCGTACCCGGCAGTTCGTCAAAACGGTGCTGTCCCGCTACGGTGTCGCCAGCACCCTCGTCGAGCCGGGCGACCCTACCGCTATCGATCGAGCCATCATCGACGGCAAGACGCGGATCCTACTCACGGAATCGCCCACCAATCCCTATCTGCACGTGGTCGACGTGATACGGCTATCCGAAATCGTCAAGAAGCATCGACGCGTCAAGCTCATCGTCGATTCCACACTCGCCACACCAGTGAACCAACACGCGCTGGAACTGGGCGCCGATTTGGTTCTGCATTCGTGCACCAAATACATCGCTGGTCACAACGACGTCCTGGCCGGCGCCGTATGCGGAAGCGCGCCCCTCATTGCGGCATTGCGCGAGTTCCGAGGCATCGTGGGCGGTTTGCTCGATCCGCATGCCGCCTACCTGCTGCTGCGCGGAGCCAAGACTCTGGGGCTGCGCGTCCGGCGACAAAATGACAGCGCTCTTCGCATCGCGGAGTTTCTCGAAGCGCACCCCGGCATCGAACGCGTCTACTATCCCGGTCTTCCCAGCCACCCCAATCACGAAGTGGCCAAGGCCCAGATGAAGGGCTACGGCGGAATGGTGAGCTTCCTGGTCAAAGGCGACATCGATGCGTGCTCCAGCTTCATCGACGCATGCACGCTGCCATCGATAGGTCCCTCGATGGGAGGGGTCGAATCCCTCATCGAGCAAACCGCTCTGATGTCGTTCTACGAGCTCAGCACGGAGGAGCGGCTCCAGCTCGGCATCCGCGACAACTTGGTACGCCTGTCCGTCGGCATCGAGGATCCGGACGACTTGCTCGAGGATCTGGACCAAGCGCTCAGGCGCGCCGCCACCTGAGCGGCGCTCGGCGTCCCCCACCAACTGGTGCCGAAGGTCGGACTTGAACCGACGACTCCGCGCTTATGAATCTGTGATAATGCTCCCACAGAGGCTGTTTTTAAGCCGTTTTCGTCACAGTCGTTCGCCGGATGAGACTCCAAATGAGCGTGTGAGTCGTCATTGTGGCTCACCCTTGTGGCTAGATTTGGAAGTGCCGCTGCGGGCAGCTGCCGCATCTTGGAAGTGTTCGCCAGATAGCGCTGGTGGGCCTTAACGTCGGTGGCCCCGGACAGTGCCATGGCTTGGGTGAGCTCAACGCCAGCGTCCGCCAGTGCCTGCTTGAACGCCCGGCGGAACGAGTGAAAGTCCACGGGCCGGGTGAACTCGGTCTCTTCGAGTAGCTCCCGCTCCCTGGGGTTCGGCTTGCGCCCTTCCGCCCAGGTTACTCGAACGTCATCCCGTCCGTTCCGGCGCTTGATGGGCGTCCGTACCGGCACCTGAAGGCCCATTGCGCGCGCCAGGTCGCGCCTCAGAGCCTTCGCGGGGCTGGAAGGCTTGCGCTCCTGTCCGGCCGTCGCACCCTTGCGGACAGGGAACATGAGTCCCTCTGCCGGGCGCCCTGCCCGCTCCCACCAATCTCGTAAGATCGGGCGGAGCATCTCGGGCACTTCCAGCAACTGCGGGCGCTTGGTCTTGCGCCGGGGGGCCCAGCCCGTGGGGAAGTTGCCGCCGTCGATGTCGAACGCCTCCCAGCGGATCGTACGGATGTCGCCCAGGCGGAGCCCCCCGAACATGCGGCTGACGCAGGCCATCGTCTGGCGCTCAAGCGTTGCCACCCGGTAGGCTTTCGCCGGGTGCTCCCAACCCAGGTAAACGATCAGCTCCTCGTCAGAAAGCACCGCCCGTTCCCGGGTGTCGACCTTTGCCGACTTTGGGATCCGAGCCTTGCTTGCCACGTTCTCGGCGATCATCTCGTCGCGCCACAACTCCGAAAGCACCGAACTGATGTCGTTCCGCAAGTGCTGAATGCTCTGCTTGCTTTGGCCACAGTCCGCCGCGGACTTGAGCACCTCCGACACATCCGCCGCTCGTAGCTTGTCGACCGGGATATTGCCGATGCAACCGAACACATGGCTCCGAAGGCGCGTGAGCCGTGCTTCTTTCGTCCCGATGCTACTCGCGTCAACAACCCGCTCGGCCGCTTCCCTGAACGTCTCGACGCGGACGGCTTCGGTTTCACTCGGAGCATGCTGTTCGAGTAGCCGCTTGAGCTTCACCCGGGCGGCTGCCTTGTTGTCGGTCTTCAGGTCGAACGTCTGGCGGATCCACTCGCCGTCGACTTCCATCTTGATGCGCGCGCGCCACCCCGACTTGCGCCAGTACAGGTATCCGGTGGGTTTCTTCGTCATCTTCGTCTGCTCCTACCCGAAAAGCCCCCTGGGCCGAAACCGAGGGGGCTGGGGGGGGGTGTCGTGGTGCTACCCGTGGGCCTCGCTTTCCCGTCGCGCCCTGCCGGCATCGATGAGAGCTGCCTCCGACTCGCGCCAGGCCCGCCACAAGGCGAGCAAGGTGGGCTGCTGTGCGATGGCGCTGAACAGCCGGTCGCGGGCCTGGGAGGCCGCTAGCTGGCGAGCCTCCCATTCGATTTGCGTGAGCTCAGCCATCGGCGTCGTCCTCCGCCCGTGGCCAGTTGGCCACGGTCATGGCTTGCGGATCGTCGCCCTCGACACCGGTGCGTCCACCGTTGCGCGTGATGCGCTCCAAACGGGCCACGGTGCCTTCGAGCGTGCATTCCACAACGTGTTCCAAGGCATCGTGAACGCCAACCATCTCGACAACGATGGCGAACACCAAAGCGTCCAGCTGCGCCTGTGAGGGGGCGGTTTGACGGAAGTCGAGCCACAGGGTGTCAACCGCCTGGCGAGCGCGTGAGAGGCCTTGAAGGGCTTCCAGCGCGTGCTCGCCGGTGGTCACTGGGAGACCCCCAAGGTCAAGAACTCCGCGTTGTGGAGGATCGTTTGCAGGTGTTGGTTTGCCTGGTCCACGAGCTCTGAGGCCCTGCCAGGTACGGTCCAGAGTTCGCCGCCGGTCAGCATCCCATGAACGAGCTCGATGAGCTGACCGTGTGCGACGATCAAATCGGCAAGGGCTTCGGCGCGGCTCATGGGGTAACCCCCTTGAAAGCCTCGTGAAGCTGGCCAGCAATCTCGAGAAGCCTCCCGGCGAGGGTGTACTCTCCGAGCCGCTGGGCATCGACGGCCACCTCCGCCCATGTCTCGGCGCGGTCGAAGCGGTGGTCCTCGGCGGTCGTGCGGGCCTCGTGCTCTTCGCGCAGGGCGCTGATTCGCTCCTGCAACGGCGTGATTTCGCCGGTCATGCCGCACCGCGCTTGCTGGCGGCGAGGCATTCGGGGCAGCGGGTGTCGCCGGTGGCTTCGGGGACGTGGAGTTCGTAGCAATCGGGCTCGGAGCACGACTGAAACGAGTAGACGGGATGATAGGCACTGGCTGGCGGTTGGCTCGGCGTGATTCGACGGGTTCGGATTCGCCGCTTCGTTGTGGTACGTTGGTTCGTCATTGGAGTTCTGGCTCCTTTGGCCAGGGTCCCGGGTGCGCTAACACCGCGGGGCCCACTTGTTGGGGTTACTGGGTTTTGGATTTGGGTTGTCGTCGTTTGGGCTCGGGAACTTCGAGGCC
Organism: uncultured delta proteobacterium; assembly: GCA_963809955.1. GTDB lineage: Bacteria > Myxococcota_A > Polyangia > Polyangiales > Polyangiaceae > JAICQQ01. The sequence continues at coordinate 189,392 of CAWELQ010000014.1, read as the reverse complement.
GAGCGTTCGCGCATACGAACGCAGGGCCCGGCGAACAATGTCGGAGCGACTCAAGAGCTCGTGAGCCTCGAGTACTTCCATCGTTCGTTCGTCGATGGGCCTGAGCTTGACCGAGACAACCGGGTACGAATCGGTTGCCATGAACCCCAAAGTAAGCTTCCAGACAGGTCTGTCAAAACCTTTCTGTTAGCTCACGCGTAAAGCTTTGAAACCTAAAGCTTCTTAGTTGCTGACGCGGTTTTACAAGGGGCGCGACGCGTAAAGCTTGAATTCTGAAAGCTTTTCGGCCGGCATTCTGGGCCCCTACTTCTTGATTGAACGTGGCGGGACGACCGACCCCTTTGGGTCGACGTGCACCGACACGCCGCCGGTCACTGTAACAGTCGCGATGATCGGACCTGATCTGTGCCGCGCGAGCACACGCGCCATTCGGCGCTCCGCAGCAATGAACGCTGCTGCCATCGCTTCAGCCTTTAGGCTGCCGCGGGCCAATGCGAACATCCGACCTTGGCAAGCGATCATCGCCCTTCGCTCGAGTTCGTTCGTCCGAATGGCGGCATCCTTGGTGAGGATCACCCAACCAAGACTACTTACCTGTGGGATCCAGACGGTGTCCTCGGTGTCCTTGGCAAAGTGGTCATCATGGGCCTTCGCAACCCACCCGTGCGCGCGTAGCGCATTCACGACCTTGTGTGCGCCTAGTGCCCTGTCGACAAAGAAGGTGTGCGCTTCAAGCCGCTTCACCTAGTTCCGCCCTAATCGCGTCCTCGATTGCTTCAATCCCCAGGCCATAGTCTTCAGCAAGCTCGACATGGGATTCGCCAGCACTGTAACGAGCAACGATCACATCCGTTCTCAGCCCGCTCTCCGCAAGCACCGGACGTCCAAACCCAAACCGTGGGTCGATCTTGATCGTCGGCGGCGCATCCCAACTGTCGACGCGCACAACAGGGAAAAGCGTCTGAGCCAGACCTCTCGGGTCCCACTGAACACGCTTGAGCGCACCCTCCATGACGCCCTTCATGATGGTTTGCCCGTTCTGTGATGCGCTGATGATGACTGCGGCCCGCTCGACAAAAAGGTCGACACCGTTCGTCTTGAAAACCTCGTGCGCAAGTGGCCGTTCAATCTGCAAGCGTTCTTCGACGTACGCGATTGCGCTTCTGACCTTGTGCATCTGTACGCCATGAACTCGGCGAATGGCGGACAGCACGAAGCCTTCCACAAGGTTCGTGAACGAGAGAACGCGTGGAGCCGTCGCGGCGGGCACGATCAGCCGATCGGATCCCACCCATTCCGCAAGGGTAGTGCGCGGCAACTTCAGATACCGAGCCGCATCCGTCACGGAGTAGGCTGGCCACTCGCGCGGGTCACCACTCATCGCCTTCTCGTTCTCGTCGCCGAAGTTCTTCAAGATGCCTCGCTTCTACGCACAAGTTTTGCACACCCGGGCAAGAAATATGTTCAGTGTAGTCAGGATTGGGAAATTGTTGACTATTCTTCCGTCTGACACAAGCAAACCGCCCCCAGCTGAGCCAACCCAAGGTTGACCGCGCAGAAGGCATCCGCCTCGTCCGCCGTCTCGAACGCTGCCCCCGCGGCCTTAAGGGTGGCCACTACGGCGTCTTTGGCTCCCGACCGCGGCACCTTTCCGAGCAGCAGCTTACGCGCCGTGGCCATCTGAGCCGTGCGGAGCAGGATGCCGGCGCGCACGAGTTCGAGCCGAACGACGCCCCCGACCTCGCCCAGTGTGTGGGCTGCTCCAGCCTGCGAGTAAGCATAGCTTTCGATCCACGCTTCCGTCACCTGATGGCTCTGAGCGAAGCCGACGATGCGCCGAGCGATCGTCTCGGTGCGTGCAGCGCGTTCCGCATCGCTGGCGTCGCGTCTGAGCGGTTCGCCGGCAACGAGACTGGCCACGCGCGACCATGAGCCGTCCCAGTCGCTTGGGACCGCTACGGCGGCAGCCGCTCGGGTAGACAGGTCCAGTCCCATGAGTTTGCAGCCGCCCCCCATCACCCTGCCTCCCGCCGGCCGCGAACTAGTCCCGCTGCGGCGTAGACAAGGCCGTCGGCGCACTCCTCGAGCGCTTCGCGGTGGAAGTCCCGGGTGTCCGTTGCGACCCTGAGCAGGCCATAGCATCGCTGTCCAGTGAGTAGGCGCTCGGCCACGATGGTCAGCACCTCAAGTTCGTCGACCGCTAGCTGGCTGGCCACGGCCATGAGTCTTTGCTGAGGGGTCATATCATCCTACACTGGCCGCAGGGTTCAACGTCATTGGTTAGGTCTTGGAGGGAGAAAGTGCTGGGTGCCTGGTGAAGGTAGACCCGGATTTTTAGCGGGTCCGGGTGCTCCCGCTGGACGATGCGGTATGCCGTCAACCGGTGCTTTCCGTCGAGAATGAGTGGCTCGTGAGGTGGCAGAATAACGAGGGGGAATGGTGGGGGAAACGTGTCATGCCCGTGCAGCGCCGCGTGCAGGCGTCCAGCGTATGCCTGTACGACGGAGTCGCCCTCGGGCAAGCTAACCAATAAGTGCGACAGCACGGCGAGGGGTATCCAGGCCATGGGGTGTGGGATGTGGCGGCGTGAACGGAGGTCCCGATTTAGCCGTGCGTGATGTTGCGACTCGAGTTTGGCTTGCTGGGTCCACCACTCCGGAACGCGCGCGCGCTTGCCGGGGGGGATGTAGATTCGTTGGTCGCCAACCCATGTGTATTGTGGGCTGGGGTCGTTGGCTTCAGTCGTCATTATTCCTCCGGTGGTTTCGGTTTTGTGACGCCGATGCCGATTCCGATTCCGATGGTTTTGCGGGGTCCGTCGATGTGCAGAACCGGATGGCGCTGGACGTTGCGGAACGGCGTCAGACCGTCGGGGGTCGGGGGCGAAGCTGGCCGGACTCGATGAGATGCCGGCGCAAAGTCACGCCATCGATGCGGTCCACGGCGGGCTGAATCTGCTGGTAGGCTGCTATGCGTTCATTCATGAGTGTGAGTCCTAGGTTAGTCGCCGCACACCACCCCAGGGGCATACTCCCGGGGTGGCGGCAGCGTGCGCGCTCGTCGAGCCGCTGGGATGTGACAAGCATCACAGCGACCAGCCCCGCGCGGCTGTGGATCGGGGCTGTCCTGGCAATGGGACGGTCGACGAAGTCTGAATCATGCTGCGCTCTTGCCTTTTTGGGCTCGCTCGAGAATCTGAGCCGGAGTGAGAAGACGCCCGATGCCGTCGGGGTGCCCGATGCGAAAACCCTCAACTCCGTGGATTCCGTGGCTGGCGAGGATGCCGATCATACCGTGACGTCTCTGCATAGAGATGCCAGTGACCCGACCACCGCAGGCCACGGCGTCAAGGTCAGCCCATGCGCCCAGGGCTACCGCAAACTGGTCGGCAAGGTCTCGGGCGTGCTCCAGCTGCTTGTTCGCCATGCTGGTGGCAAGTGGCCGAACTGCGTCCATGGCGGCCCGCTCGGCAGCGTCGACCTTTTCCCTGGCGGCAACGATCCTCGTGCGAAGTTCTTCGGCGGCATCAATGAGAGCCAATTTGCGGTCTCGGGCGTCATCGAAAACCTTCTTTGCTGCGGTCGCGTCAGCTGGCTTGGCCTCACCCAAGATGACGGCGCTGTTCAGCTTTCGGAAGTTTGCTTCCGCGCTGTTGAATTCGGACTTGGCGGTGAGCAACTCCTGGTCGACCTCCTCGAGTCGAGTCTGCAGCGCCGTCAGTGCCGACTGAGCCGTTTGCTGCGAGGCAATCGCAGTCTGTAACTGTGATGTGTCCATTACGCTGCTCCCTTCGGGGTCCAATCGATATCCTCGAACGATTTTGAGTCGGCTCCGTCGCCATCGAAAACGTTCATCGACATACCCATCGACTTGAGGCGGCGCTCTACGCGGTCCATGGGGGTGGCGTTCGGGCCGCCATGCCCGTGGACGTATGCGGATGCCAGCGCTCCAGCCACTTGGGGCGATGCGGCGGCAGCTGCTTGCAATGCGCGCTCGTCACCCGATGGGATGATTTGATCGCCAACTGATGTGTAGGCGGCAGCGAACACAGCTGTTTTCTTAGCGATTTCGTCGCTAGTCGCTGTGGGGTGGGCCAGCGTTAGGCGCTTGGCAAGTTCGGTGGTTAGTAATGAGTTAGACATGAGGTTCCTTTTTAGAAGGCGTTGAATTCCGGTGGGACCGGTTGGTATTGGTACTCGGGCGTGTGCGGAGACCTCGCCAGAGGGTTGTCGCTGAGCTCGGCGTGGGCGGTCGTCACAATGAGCGCGGCGAAGTCGTCTTTGCCGCTGCCGCGTGCGCCATATGTCAAGGCGCCTGACTTGCTGATCACTTCTTCGAAGCTGAGCAGTTCACGCTTCAGCTCGAGGGCATCGGCGGGGAGCGAAAGCGATCCGTCAGCTAGCCACCGGCGTACGAGTGCAACTGCGGCTTCCTTGGATGGCCCCGTCCAGTTGTGGGCGTGCATTGTGATGCCGCGTTGCGAAAGCGCGCTGCAAAGAAACAGGCTCTCACGCTGGTCGCTGTGCGCGGCGATGACGTCGTGGCGCTTGGCGACGGCGGCGAGCTTGTCCGCGATGTCATCGCCGCTCACTGTGCCGGCAAATCCGCCCTCGAACGCGTCGACCTCGTGAAACCGGAGGTAGGGCTTGCCGCGGGGTTGCCAGTTGGCGAATTCGGGCCTGGTGATGCGCTGACCCCAGGGGTGCTCGAGGATGCGCCCCTGAGCGTCCATTGGGTAGACCTCGTGGGGCGGCAGGGCGTCCAGCGTGTCGACGCACCAGCTGGCCACTGCGAACGTGAAACGGTCTCTGCTAGAGTGGCCGCCGCTGCTTGGGTCCAGTATGAGAACCTTGATGGCGGGCGGGAACGTTGGCTTGCGGGGGACGAAGGCGCGTTCGACGTGCTCGACGCGGAAGGCTGCGAGTCGCGCCGCCTGGGGTAGCCCCTTCCACTCTCGGAGCCAGACCCTTTCATCGGGTTCTAGGTCCCGTGTATCTTGCTCGCTCAGTGTCGGATTGCCGACCCAAGTCGGGCAGTAGTAGACACGCTGGCCAGCGTTGTCGCCGTCATCGAACGCGACTGCGTGGGCGTCCTCCTTTCCCAGTGGGGATGACACGAGCCAGATCTTGGCGTTGGGCATCGTCGCGATGGTTGGGCGTACGCTGGCTAGCACCTCTTTTGCGGGGTTGGCGCCAGATTCGTTGTCCATCCAACGGCTGAGTTCATCGCACCAGATACCTATTGAGGTGTCGCCCACCGCCGTTCGGAACGACGCTGCTTGCACCTTGAATGCAACAGGGTGCTCGAGCAGCGCGATCTCATCGCCGTTCTCGCGGTAACGCACGCGAAGTGCGTCCAATACCTTGGCGATGCCCCGGAGCCGCTTGAGTGCTTCAGGCTTCTTGACTGAGAAAAACAGGAAGTAGCCCACGTCATTGGGCGGGACGGCATGCTCACCATGAAGGGCCTCGGCGACCGCCACAACGGGGGCAATGATGGTCGAGGCGCCTATCCGGCGACCCTTGCGGATCACGCGCTGGCGCGTGCCAGAGCGCTCGGCCTCGGTCAGGGTTTCCTGCCACCATTCACTGGGAGCCGGCCAGCCCTGCTGATGGTGCATGATGTCGAACAGCCCGAACAGCTGCTCAAGGAATTGGGCCGGATCACGCATCGGCGTCGGCTCCTTTCAGGGCCCGAGCGCGGGCCGCGAAGTCGAGGGTCATCGGATCTCGTGGGCGGGCAGCTGCCTCGCGGGCGGCGAGCTCATGGGCGGCCAAGAGGTTCTGCCTGCTGGAGTCGGCGAGTCGCGAAGCGTCCAGCAGCATCTTGGCCGAGCCAGTCCGCGCCCCCTCATCGGCGAGCCAGCGGCTGGCCGCCATTTGCAGGGCGGCGGTACTGACGACGCTAGCCGGGCCAGGGCCTACCTCACCGCCCGCCACTGTGGCGGCGAGAGTCGCCATGTGCGCGTCGCGCCACTCTCGGGCGAGGCGTGCATAGGGGGCGTACGGATGGCCCTCAGGCGCATCCCAGAGGCCGAGGAGCTGGCGTAGCTGGCGGGCCTCAGCGGCCGCCTTACCGCCTCTCGCGCCCAGCAGGCGAGCACCGGGGCCCGGAAGCACGCGGCCGGCAGCATCCCGGGCTGGCTCCGGACCGGTGGCAGCCGGCACGCCAGCGGGTAGCTCGTCATGGCGGGGCGCCTGGGGTCGGGGCTGGCCCTGCGATCGCTCGACGGGCATCAGGCGGCCCCTTTCTTGGCCCTCAGCGGCTCGCTGCGTGACGATTTCTGCAAGGGAGGTACTTCGCCATGGCCAATGCCAACGCACCGCAGCGCGTCGCAGACATGACGCCCAAGCAACTTCGTCAAACCATCACGAGCGGCGTCTTTTGGGCGATGTTCGGGCTCGGCTTCGTTTGGGCGTTCCTGCTCGCCTTGCTGGCGATCGTGCGAAACGCTTGAAGCCTGTTTCGGCCCGCTGACCCAACAGGGCAAAAACGCCGTGTTTGGGGGGGTGCCGGCGTCTGTGACCAAAACGTTGTGGCCAAAAGTCGAAGGCTCAGCGCCGAATCCAGCAGAGAAACCGCTATGTTGCGACCTGTGGCACCGCGCTGTGTGAGCCGGTGGTCGCCGGTTCGTTGCCTCGGCGGTCGAGGGCGGCCGGCTGGCGCCGACGATGCCCCGGGCGGGCCTGGCTGGCCACGAGGGGGACGTTGGGTGTGACATTCCCTGTCAGCACCGAACACCGGGCCCGAGAACGACATTCCCGCGGGCCGGATGGGGGTGCAGTTCCGGGTTGCGTTGCAGCTGCGCACGCGGCCGGCCCATGTTCCGAAAAAGTTCGTTCGTCTATAAAGCAAACGAACCACGAACCACCCTAGAGACCCGGCGTGGCAGGCTTGCGCTTTGCGAGCGCCTAGCCCTGCACGCTTGTCGGGTTCTCGGGCAAGTTCGTTCGACAGGTTCGAACCAGACGAACCGCAGGAAACATGCTGAATCACTGGTTCGGCTCCTTTGGTTCGTCGCGAACTTCGAACCCCTTGTCAGTTTTCACGATCTGCCCTTCCCGGATGAGTTCATCCGCTAGCTTCAACAGCACCGACTTGGTGCCCTTGGTGTTGTCCACGATCTTGGTTTTGCTGGTGAGGTTCGGGTTTCTGCGAACCGTTTCGAGCACCCGCTTTTCAAGGTCGCCCAGCGGGACCTCTTTGCTTCCGCCGCGCTGGACCTCGGGCAGCTCGGAGGTGTCCTCGATGTTCAGCTCTGTGAACCGCTGCCAAAAGCTCAGAGCGAACCAGCTTGGCGGGCCGTAGCGGAGCTTTGGAACCGCACAGATGACCGCCCGCTCGCTGGTGTCGAGCTCAGCGGGCCACCGGATGAGAACGCTTTGGCTTTCCGCCGCATATTCAATCTCGCCAGCTTCCTTCCCGAGGCCTAACAAGCAATCTGGGTTCAAGATGGTTCGGCGTGGCTCGAAGAACCCGGGAATCTTGCGCGACACGAGCCCGGCCTGCTCGCAGGTGGAAGCTAACAATCCGTATTTGTCGCGGGCCGCACTGGACACCAACACCACGCTGGCGCCGTACTTGTTGCCGACGTGCGTGCCCATGTATGCCGCTCGTTTGATGGCTTCGCGAAGCTCCGGAGTGCGCCCGTTATCATCCGCATCGGCGCCAACGATTTGCAAGAAATCAAGAACGATGAGCAGGGGCCCGCTTGGGTGCTTCTTTCGGATCTGCTCAGCTCGAGTCAGCATCCGCGAAGCTGGCCATCCGTTTGGCGGCCCAAACTCGAAGTAGAGCGGAAGTCCTCCAAGCGACTCCTGAACCTCGCGCACCCGGGCGATCTCCGCTGCCGAGGCGGCGCCGGTGTATAGTTTCGACCAGCTCACGCCGGCCTGTTCACCGAGCAGTCGCAGCGCTACCTGACCCGGATTCAACTCGAGTCCGATGTATAACACCGGTACGCCTTGCTCGGCGGCGTTCCTGGCGTTCTGAAACCAGTACGTGGATTTGCCGATACCAGTGCCGGCAACGCACGTGTGCACGCCAGGCCAAAGTCCGCCGCGCATGATTTCGGCGTGTGCTGGGAACAGCAACGGGACCGGGCGTTCTTCGCCCGTGCTGCGCCGCTCGGCCATTTCGATTGCGGGCCCGAGTAGGTCGGCAACATGGATCGGCTCGAAGCCTTGAGGCGGAATCGCGCCAGGCTCTTCGCCTTGGTCGTCACCACCCGGCGGTGCATCGGGTGCATCGGAGTCGCTGTGCCGATAGCCGTCACCCAGCGGAGCGCCGTTACTGTGAGTCTTCGAGGCCACTTTCGGTTCCGGCATTGCGCGCGGTTCTTTCTTCCCGGATTCGAGACCGCTTGAAATCGTCTTGGAGCTTTCAGAGCGCCCGAGACCGCAGGCAAGAGCTGCCTCGAACAGCGCCGTTTCCGCCGTCGTCTCTGCCAACACACCAGCCCCTACGAGCTGTCCAAGAGCGAAAGCGGACCGGTTCAGTTGGTCGTTTCGCGTGCCTTCTGGAGCATCACGAACAGCACAGAACTCGGCGTCCATTGCCTTTTGGACGTAGGCTTCATAGCTGCCCGCATCGGCGCTACTCGTCTGTTGCTTGCCAGGATCGCGCTTGGTCACCTTGGGCGCCAAGTAGTTTTGCCAACCGGTGGTCACAGTGCCTCCGGTCGACGGCAATCCGTCCACATGTAGCGGTTGCCACTGAGATGCAAACTGGGCGCAGCAACGATCTGCCCGCCGTCACAGCGAACATCAAACTCGCGCCCATCGACTCTGACCTTGTTGTTGAACTCATTTCGCGGGTCGACTCGGAAGATTAGATGAGTGCCACCCGAGCCGGTGCGCGCGGTCAACGTGGGCGGCAAGTGCCCTAACTGCGCTTCAAGGGGTGCCAGTAACTCGCGCGGCCCGTCAACATCAATGGCCAGCAGTCGGAAGCCGCCGGGCTGTCTGCCCATGCGTAGCCCGATGTTGTAGCGCCAGTTTCTTAGCAGCAACTGATCGGCCGCGTCGAGATCGAAAGCTGCCTTTTGCCAGCCGCTCTCAACGGGGTGCTTACCGCGACTGCGCCCACAATCTGAACGTGAGCATGTGCACGAGCCGTCAGCGTTGAGGCCGTGCAAAACGATGGGATGCATCTCAAGACGGGCGTAAATTCTCAATGCATCCCGCTTGTCGGTCATCGAGATCCACCCCAGTGAATCCCAGCCAAACTTCCACGGAGCGCGAGGGTTGGCGAACCGTAGAATGTTGTCAGGATCTCGGTCAGAGATCGAAACGGCCTGGTAGGGCTCATCGAGATCGAACGCTTGGACCATCTCAGAACACCTCGTCCAGCTCGTCCGGCGTCAACTCGGAGCGCGACACTTGCCGGTCAGTGTGCGTAGGTCGGCGCGGTTGCGGCTCGGTCTGCTGGTCGCGCGCGCGCTGAACACGCTGAAGCGCTTCAATCACTTCGTCCAACTCGCCCATGCGAATGGTCACGCCGGCCTTGGTCGGTCTCCACTCGGCGCCGTCGGCCTTGTACCACTTCCTTGCAGTGATGTAGCGAGCGGGCTGCCCATCGTCTTCAGGCTCGAAGATGTCGAAGGACCAGCGAATCTGCTCGGCTCCGCGGTTGCGATCGAGCGTTGCGAGCCGTCGGAGCTCTCGAGCCTCGCCGCTCATGCCCTCGCCATGCCTTTCAGCCAGGCGATGCATTCGCCGACGTCAAACCGTGGACAATCCAGGACCCAAATCGTAGGCAGACCCTGTGCGCGCAATTTGTCGATTGTGCCGACACTCACGCCAATCTTTCGAGCGATGCCAGCTCGGTCGTCGAGCCTTGGGCCCGACTCATGGTCGACCTCGGCCAGAGCGTCGTCAATCTGCTCGCGCACGATCCTGGCCAGGTCGTCGTCCGTCGTGACGACGATGGGCCCGCTCACGCTGCGTCCTCCCTTTCGTACGCCCGCCGTAGGAGCTGCTCGGTACCAGGCTGGACCCGCAGTCCCGCCAGCGCGCGCATCACGGTCGTGGCACTCATGTCCAGCGACTGCGCCACGATCCGGACACTGGACGCTGCGACTCTCTCGCGAAGCCAGCCTCGAAGCTCAGGGTCTACTGTGATGGGTCGTGCCATGGATCACCTCTGACCAGAGGTGCCCAAAACACGAGGGCCGTTTTGCGCAGCTGTTTTAGTGCTGTTTTCGCATCAAGTCTATCAGCTTCCTGGGGCTCGTCTTGCTTCGCCCCCGCCCGGCGGGCGTCGTTGTCTCCAAGATCGTGTCGATCATGGCTGGCGTTAGCCAGTCGGGGCACCATGCATGAAACTGAAGCCACTCCAAGATATCCCGTCCCGTTCTGGGCGTGGCTTCGGTTGGCAGTGGCGGATTGTGGTTAGCGCGCATTTCATCCTCTTTCCGGCGCTCCAGCTCGCCCACGATGGCCCGCTCCAACAGCTTGTCCCAGCCGTGGAGATCGCGCCCGTGCAGAATGTCATCTGCTGCAGTAAGCGCGTTCACAAGTTCCCGCCATCGACTGTCGTCGACTCGACGATTTGGCCTCTCTAGCACTCGGGCCAGTTCGCCTTGTACGGACTCGAAAAGGCGCTGCTCAGCAGGCTCGATGGATACCCACCGCAAGGGTGGTTTCGTCAGAAACTTCTGCCCGTCAGCAGCGGGGCCCGCTTCGAGATCCCCGAAGTCGTAGCCCGTCCACACACGAGTCTTGTCCCGCTGCCCCTTCGCTACTGGAACGAACTCGGCACCTGATTCTACATCGTGACGCGTTCGGTTATCGCCAGCCGCTTCGTCGAGCGAACTGGTGCGTGAGTCGCGCGGAACGATGTCGCTGCCATCCTTGCGCTGCTCTGCCTCGAGCCGCGCTAACTCGTCCTTGCGTGACTCGCCTTTGCGTCTATCTTTTCCGTTGGACACTCTGACTGTCCCTCCCGCCCGGCTGCTACCAACAGCGCGGGCGGTTCTGTTTTACCTCAGTTTGCTGCCCACTGCTCAGCCGCCCGGTCCGCCATCCCCCGAAGCGCAAGCGCAAGCAGGCGATCAGCGGCCTCGCGGTCGAGCCACAACTTGTGGCTAACCCGCGGGCCAGTGACCCCCTCATCATCCCCTAACCCCCCGTTATCTCTAGTGCCGAAGGTCGGACTTGAACCGACGACTCCGCGCTTATGAAGCGCGTGCTCTAACCGACTGAGCTACTTCGGCAAAAAGGGACGGGGAATATGGTTTTTCGGTCGGGGCCCTGTCAAGGAATGCGTGCTGCCACGCCAAAGTCCCGGGACAAATGCCTGATAGTCCGCAGTTTTCTAATCGTTCTGCACCCCCGAGCGTCCGCCGCGCGCCAGAGGGCTGACCACCCTATGGGTCGCCTCGCGTCGGTCCCGGCCCTGTGAAGGCCCGAGGCTGCGCTCAAAGCGACCGGTTTGTCAGGCCATCCCTCCCTATTTGCTCGGGTCCCTAGACTAGCGCAGGCGTCCGCCCGGGCCGCCGCCTTCGCGGCCGACCGCGGGGTTGGTGGCATCGAAGGCGATGTTGACTCGCAGCTGACCGCCCGCCGCTGCGGGCAAGGGACCGTACGGGCCATCGCGTCGGATAGCCGCCAGCAAATTGTCATCGAACTCGGCGATGCCGCTTGGCCGCACGATGTGCAGGGACCGCACGCCACCGTTTCGGTCGAGGCTCAAGCCCACCACGGCGAGCCCCCCAAAGCCTCGCGCGATGGCCCACTCCGGGAACGCCTGCTGCCAGTTCACCTGCGCGAGCAGCTTCGCGTAGTAGCGGCTAAGACCGGTGTCGGCGGCCATGCCGATGCCCGGCCCACGGCCGTTGCCACTGGGCGACGCCTGAGCTCCCGATCCTGAAATGCCGTCCCGAGCTGGCGCCCCTGGCGCCAGCTCTCCCCCGCGACCGCTGCCGATGGGCCCGCCGATGCCACCCGCGTGAACGAGCGAGCGCACGACGTCAGCCACCTCGTGCGGACTGTCCACATTATCCGTGGGACGCGCCCGCACGTTCGCGGGAACAGCCGCACGAGCACGTTTTACGGGAGGCCGAGCCGTGATGATACGGGCACTCAGTTTGGGACGACCGGCACCGTCACGCACACCGAGAGCGTGCGTCTCTTGCGCACCGCTCAGCGCGCCACTCGCGATCTCTCGGTCGAGGCCCTCGGGAGCGCGAGTTCCCGGTGGGCTACCGCGGCGAGACGGGCGCGAGCCAACGGCCGAGCCACGCGCCGGATCGGTCGCTGACACCGGTCGCCGCTCGACGAGGTGGCCGGGTCCACTCGCGACCAAGGTGAGCTGCATCGGGTGGGGAGTGGCGCGGCGGTCGTCCAGGCTTCTGCGCGAGCGACTGGTCCGGAGCCGCTGGACCTGGCTCTGGCGTGCACCGGTCTGCGCGTCGCGATTCACGGCGATATTGGTGGCGCGGTCGGACAGATTGAGCGCAGCCACCCGAGCGTCCGGGTCCCCACCGCGCCCCGGCGCTGTCAGATCGGGACGGGGATCCCGATGCCCACCGAGGGACGCCGGGGGCTGCATGGGCTCGCCTCGGTGCTCGCGGCCGAGCTGCGCCGTGGAGTCGTCCGTCAAGCTACGCACCTCGGGCAATTCGATTCCGTTCGACGGACCCTCGGACCAGCGGATGAGTTCGACCGTGTTCGAGGAGCCGCCAAGCGAGCGCGCGAGGAGCCATGCCCCGGTCCCGACCAGAGCCAAATGCGCTACGCATGATGTTGCGAGGGCTCCTGCCCAGCTGCGTCCCATGGCCTGCGTTCATTCTGAACCAGAATGGCCGGTCAAACCAGCTGCCGCCCGAACAGCCGACTAGCGTTTTCGCTGGTGCGCCCGGCGACCTCGGCGAAAGATTCTCCGCGCAGATCCGCCACGAACTGGGCGGTATGTACGAGGTAGGCAGGTTCGTTCTTCTTCCCACGTTTGGGGACCGGAGCGAGATACGGACTGTCCGTTTCGATCAGATACATGTCAGCTGGAACCCAGCGCGCGACCGCCTGAATGGCCTCGGTACGTTTGAACGTGGTGATACCGGAGAAAGACAGCAAGAACCCGAGGTCGAGAGCGCTTCGCGCAAACTCGAGATCCTCGCTGAAGCAGTGGATCACCCCTCCCACGTCGCGAGCCCGCTCGGCCCGCAAGATCTCCAGAGTATCGCCCGGCGCCGCCCGCGTATGTATGATGATTGGCTTGACGAGTTCTCGGGCCAGCTGGATATAATGACGAAAAACGCGCTTTTGGGTTTCGCGCGGCGAGTGGTCGTAGTGGTAGTCGAGCCCGATTTCCCCCACGGCTACCACATCCGGAGTGGCCGCGAGCGAGCGCAGAGCGCCTTCTAGCTGGGCATCGTTGCTGGCCGCATCGTGAGGATGCACCCCCACCGTCGCCACCACGTCCGCCCGCTGACGGGCCAGCGCGCAAGCATGCTTGGCCTCGGCAAGCCCGCCCACGCCCACGCACACGAAAGCCCCCACCCCGCCCTGGCGCGCGCGCTCCAGAACCGACTCGGACCCTTCGGAGAAGTTGCCCGGGTCCAGGTGGCAGTGTGAATCCACAAGAGCACGAGAGCGCATGATGGAGGATCTAGCCGACACGACGACGTCTCGCCAGGTACAAACCGGCACCGACGAAAGCGACTAACAGCGCGACCACCAGCTCACGCGAGCGCGCCGCGCTCATCAAGAGAGCCAGGGAACCAAGCGCCAACGGCACGGGCCAGGCGCTCAGCGGCGAGAGCCCGCGCTCGCGCCGCGCGGCGAGCTTGAGCAAGGCCAGCCCGGACACCACGTACTGGCTCATTACCGCCACGCTCGACAGCACGAAGAGCTCACCCAACTCACCCGCCGACGCCAGCAGCACGATGCCCGCAGCCGTGATCAGCGCAGCACGGCGCGGCACGTGCTTCCGCCCACTCTTCGCGAGCCAAAGAAACCCCCGATCGCGCCCTAGCACCGCCAGATAGTGCGGCGTGACCGCGAACATGCCAAAGGCAATACCCAGCGCCGAAGCGTTCGTGCCAAACCTCAATAACCACGCCCCAGAGCTGCCTCCCAGGGCCCGGGCAGCATCGACCAGCGGCTCCTGGCTCTCCGCGAGATTTGGCAGTGCAGCCACACACGCCCACTGGATCACGAAGTAGAGCGAGCTCGCTCCCAGCAGACATACCACAGTCGCCAACGGCACCGAGCGCGACGATGAACGACTGTCCTCGGCCAGCACCGGCACCACCTCGAAGCCCTGAGTCGCGAAAACCACAATCAGCGCTGCGCGTGCCAACGAGCCCGGAGCCAAGGGAGCGGCCCAATGGGTCATGCTCTTGGTTTCGGCACTCGCAAATATCGCGACGAGCGCCGCGAGGGGAACCAATTTGACGAGCGCGAATCCCGTCCACACCCGAGCACTCGGTTTGAGCCCCATGAGAACGATCGAGGTCAGCCCGACCGTCAATGCTACGCTCAGCGCTCGCGTCTGGCCGCTCGATGACCACCCCAGCGCGGCTCCCGCGTGAAGGGAAAACCCAGAAACGATCGCAGAAGCGCTGAAGACCGACGACACGTAGGTGAGCCAGCCAATCTGAAACCCGACCCCCGGACCAAAAGCCGACTCCGCCCAAACATACGGGCCCCCGTTGAGCGGAAAACGCGAACCAAGCGTGGCGTAGATGGCGGCGACCGGCAGCAACGCCGCGCACACCAGAAGATAAGCAAACGGACCCCACCATCCCGGTGCGGCAGCCGCCACCTGGCTCGGGGCGAAGAAAATGCCCACACCAATGGTGCCGTTCAGGCCCAGCGAGATCAGGTGGACGAGACCCAGCGTCCGCGGCGTAGCTCGATCGACGGCGGGGGACACGGGCGGCTCCCGCTAGCTCAGTTCAGGTGATCTCGAAAGCGTTCCCGCAACAGCGAGGCCGCCGCGTCTGCCGCTGAAGCATCGTTGTAGCCGAACTGCTCGACGAGACCGCTGAGCAACACCCGCGCACCCTTGCTACGCGCTTCGGTCAACCCGTGTCCTTCTTCCCTGAGTAGGATCACCAGATCGCGACATAACTTGGCCAATGCGCTGCGGCGTTCCTCGAACACGGCGTTCCGCATCCGGCGAATCTGGTCGGCGAACACGCGAGAATTCACCACGGGTTCGTCGGGGTGATCGATGGCCCACGCAGCGATGGTGCTGATCAAGGAGTGCCGCAAGCGATCCCGGTCGTCCGAGACGCCGAGCAGTGTTTCCACTTCTTCCAAGAGCTGTGGGTTCGGATCCTCGTACTGCCCGGTCAACGGATTGAACAGCTTCTCCCCCTTTACCCAGAAACTAACATGGGTGACATAGCGGTCGAAGAGCTCGGCGTAGCGCGTCTCGTCGACCAGCCCGCTGGCGATGCGGAACTCGTCTTCCAACGTGTCGTGCAACCGATTCGACAAGATCTCCAGAAACAGATCGGTGTCGTGGTAGCCCCCGGGCAGTGGATCTTCTTGTAGAAACCCGTACTCGTTCTTGCGCTCGGAAAGATGCTTGAGTTCGTCGAGAACCGCGAACGGCGACAAGTGCCCGTAGTGCGGGTTCTGTCCGGCGTCCAGCAGCACCGTTCGCATCTCGCGGGGACTCGCCCCAACGCTACCCTCATAGATCGGAAAGCCGTCGGTCTCACCGTACAGCTTTGGTAGCAGCGACCTGAGCAACGCCGCAGACTCTTCGGACAAGTGCGAGGGGGTAGACGCATCCGCATACAAATCGAGCTTCTCAGCAGCAGTCAGATCGCTCACGAGGGCCTTGTCGCCGTCGTCGTAGCGTTCGGGGTTGGGACGCCGCATGCGTGTCAAGACTGCGAACATGGCGGCAATGGCCGTAGCGTGCGGCGCTACGTGCCCCCGCACGTGCGCCGCCACCTGTGCGTCGTAAATCGCCATTTCGTCGCGCCAATTCAAGAGGTAAGGGACCCGAATCAGCTCGAGGCGCCCGCGAAAGCTCTCGTACTCCGGATGATCCCGAAAGGCGGAGAGGTGAACTTCGTTGCCGCTGGCCATCAACACACAATTGACCTGCACATTCTGCGAACTCAGCGCCACCTCGCCGGTCTCCGCCGTGATCTGGAGATACTTGAAAGCATCCAGCGGCCGTTTGAGCAGGTCCGAGAACTCGAGCAGCCCTCCAGCGGCCTCGATCAGCTCGCCGTGAGCCTCGAAGAGAGTCACCGATTGCAGCGACGAGGGCAGCGCACCCAGACTCCTGTCGGCGGTGATCTGCCGTTCGCCAGCATCGACTGAAAGCTGAGGCCCCAACGTGACCGCCCCGGTTCTGTAGCGACGAGAGATGAAGTAGCGCTCGACCTGCACGTGCCGAAGCACTTGATCGAGCGAACCGTCGTAGCTCGTCAGCAACGCATCGAAGACCTGTTTGCTCTTGTGAGACAGGCTTCCCTTGAGGATCCAGCGTGGGGGAGGCTCGGAATTGCCCAACGATGCGTAGAGCCTTTCGATCATGCCCTTGCGCTCGATCTGCGGGATCAAGAACAGGGGATGGTCACGCACCTCGATGAACAGGCGAGCATCTATCTCCTCGTCAGGCAAATGAGCATAGCTTTCGTCGGCACCAGCTGCGGCAGCTCGCTTGCCCCCGAACCCGATCGAGCCCCGCAACTTCGATTGATTGGGGAATACCCAGTGAAAGCGATACAGAGCCCCCTCGGGCTGTGCGGAGTAATCTTCGAGCGCACGCATGATGCATGCGGCCACGGTACTTTTTGCCGAACCGTTCGGACCGTGCAGCAATAGCAACCGGTTCGGTCTGCCCTCTTGCACGAAGTTGTTCAATACGCGGTAGATTTCCGCCTGGACATGCTCCTGCCCAACCAGACCATCACGCTGCGCATCCACGTGTTCCAAGAACGGCAGGTGGAACAGCTTGAACTTGGACAGGGTGCCCCAGGGCTTCTTCGACTGTTCGCGCCCGTAATGATCGAACATGTCGCGTAGGTAGCAGGCGGCGTCGCGAGAATAGCGAACCGGATCTCCGGCAAACAGTTCCAGGTATTGGTGGAACGACAGGACGCGCCGCTCCTCGGTGAACTCGCCCTGGACTTTGGCGGTGATCTCCTCGAGTTCTTCCAGGATTTTGGCAGATCCCATAACCGCTAGAGTACCACGGCCCGCGTGCGCGTGGGGAAACTGGGGTGGTGACTCCGTGATTCGCGACGGGCCGAACACAAGTGCGCCGCAGGACGCACCGCCGGACAGGTGGGCAACCCCAGGCAAGAGCGTCGGTGCGTGACGCCGTGGCACCGAACAGTCGGACGTCGCCGTCCAGTCAGTTCACGTCCACGGCCAGCGCCAGGTCTTCCTTCTTGATCAGGCACTGCTCTTCGGTGCACACCGAGAACTTGAATGTTCCGGAAATCGTGTGCTTCCCAGCCTCTTCTGCCGTGAAAGGCACCGCCATCGTCGCGCGCTTATGCTCTAGCTTCACAGCGTCCTTCTGGACCTTCTTGCTCGCAAAGCTGAGCCCTTGGGTTTCGTTCAGGGCGAAGCTGTAAGGATACTCCTGATTGACTTTGAAGGGTGGCTTTGCCTCGAGCACGATGTCGACTCGACCCGCCTCCCCTGCCTTGTAGGCACCGGACGGCTGCATCGTTAGAGCAAAGATGTCCGTCTTGACCTCCGAGGGCGGCGCCTTGGCCGACGCAACCGGAGCCGCGCCATTGGCCGCTTCAGAGGGCGTTTCGCCTTGGGGCTGATCGCTCGCTCCTGCGTCGCTGTCCGACGCTGGCGCCACTTTGGGCTGTTCGGCAACCGGCTTGGACTCCTTACTGCAACCAGCCACGAGCAGCGCAGCCAGGAGCAGAGGCGCGCCCTTGCAAGCAGCCCCGGTGCGGATCTCAACGAACCCGTTATGCATGTAAGCGTCCTACCACAGCTCTTTCGAGGCAACCAGGCAAGCTGCGGCTCTGCTCGAGACTACAGCAGAAGCCAGGCGGCAAGTGCGCCACCAATCACCAACACGCCACCACCGATCACGATGGGAAGCACCCAGGATGTCGGACTCCTGGGAACCCCCCTGGGCAACTCCCCATACTCGTCGGCCGCAGGCCCCGGCGCGGCGGGCGCACCCGCGCTGGCGAAGGCGCGATCCATCCCGCCCAGAGCATCCTGTTCGCCGAAAAAATCGTCGCTTACATCTTCTGGACCGGCTGCTTGCGGCTGAGCACGCATCAAGTCCGGAAGCTTTGCCTGGATCTGTTGATCGAGCTGCTGCTCGGGAATCATCGCCCAGTCCAGGTGCGAGCCCACCAAACCGTAGGCGGCCCCGAACATGTCGGCCAACTTGCCAATGGATTCGGTGCGCACGGCCGCGTTCTTCTTGAAAGCGCCAGCCATCACCCGGTCCAGACCAGGCGGGATTGGGTACTTCTGCCCGCGGCCAGCCTCGCTGGGAGGCGCCGGCTCCTTGGTGAGGATCTGGAGCAAAATGGCCGGACCGGTCGCGCCGTTGAATGGCACGACTCCGGTGACCGCTTCGTAGGCGATGGCCGCGAGCGCCCACACGTCCGCACGCTGGTCCAACGTGTCCAGCCCCTGCGCTTGCTCCGGCGCCATGTAGAACGGCGAACCTATCGTCGTACCCATCACGGTGAGCTTCTTGGCGTTGTCCGCCTTGTCCTTGACGGATCCGAAGTCCAGAATCTTCGTGATATCCCCAATAGGGGTCTGGCAGAGAAACAGGTTATCCGGTTTCAGATCCCGGTGCACGAGCCTCTTCTGATGGGCTTGATCCAACCCGATCGCCACCTGGCTGAGCAGCCGCACCACGCGTGCGGGGGCCAGTACTCCCTCACGCTTCAAGGTGGACCGAAGCTCTTCGCCATACAAGAACTCCATCACCAACGCGTAGCTGCCATCTGCCGTCGGTTGAAAATCGACGACCTCGACGATGTGTTGGTGGGGTAGCTGCTGGCTGACCTCGTACTCTCGCTTGAAGCGCTCGACGGACACCGCATCCGTCACCACGTCCGGATGCAAGACCTTCACGGCCAGGGCGCGACGCTCGGCCATGTCCAGGGCCTCGTAGACACGCCCCATCCCACCATCCGCAACGACCCTACGGATCTGGTAGCGGTTACACAGAAGCTGACCTATGCGGGGGTCCTGCTCGTCGCCGAGGACCGGAACTTGAGTGGCGCTGGTCAGCTGGTGGCCATCCGTCGGACAGAAGCCCGCGTCCTCCGGATACAGCCGCCCACAAACCGGACAGGCTTTCATGGGTATCGCCGAGAGCGAAGTGGCGGACGCCCAAGCATGAGCATCACCCGGGCTGGCTATCCGCCGTGGAGCCCTCCGACGGAGCTTCGCCCGGTTCCTCGTAGTACAAAATCCGGTTGCAACTGGGACACTGGATCATGTGCTGCGCTTGACGGATCTGCTGATACAGCATGGGCGGCAGCGCTATGTGACACTCCGAGCACGAGCTATCCACGGCTGCCGACAGCGCGGAACCCCGCCGCTTTCTTATCAGCTCGTAGCGGCGAAAGACTTGCGGCTTGACACCTTTCACCAACTTGCTCTTGGCGTCTTCTTGTATGGCGCTCTTCTCCTCGAGATCGCGAAGTTTCGCCTGGACCGCCCCTTCGTTCTCATCGAGCTCTTGGCGTAGCGTGTCGCGTTCCTTCAGTGTTTCCGCCATATCGGAGCGCGCCTGGTCGACCAACGCATTCAGCTTTTCGATCTCGACCTCTCGGTCGCGGTACAATTTGCGAAGCTCTTCCACCTCGCGCTGAGCTGCGTTGGCTTCACGCTCCGTGCGACAGCGGGATAGCTTCTCTCTCGACTTGGAGACCTGCACGCTCATCTGCCTGACTTCGAGCATGAGCTCGTTACGCGTGTGCTCCATCGCCTGGATGCTTTCTTCGGCCCGCTGAACCTTCTCTTCGAGCCCCTCCAGCTGGCTCTTCTTCGAATCCAGCGCGGCCCGCTCTGTTCCGAGCTCTGCATGCAGCTCGCGGAGCGCTGCGTCTACGACCGCCAAACTCTTCAAGATTTCTATTTCGTCTGAGATAGTCACTGTGTGCGCAAAGCTCCTAACTCCGGGCCCGGCAGAAGGCGAGGATAAAGGTGATTCAGTGGGCCCAGCTGGGTTCGAACCAGCAACAGCCCGGTTATGAGCCGGGGGCTCTGACCGATTGAGCTATAGGCCCTAGGATAGAAGACTGGCTGACCTTGTGTCGGCGCCAGCCTAGGAGCATGCTCTTTCACCGGGAGAGTCGGCGTGGTAACCCGGGAGTTGGTGCATGCAAGCTCCACGCCGGCAAACCTAGTCGATGCTGTCGTGGGGAGCAACAGTCCCAGGTCACGCGCCTCCCAACCAGTTATTCTTATTCATTTCCCGCCGTTAACACGTGGGTCGCCCGCGGTGGCTGACACGGCGGCCGAACGACGCCACAACCCCTCCCCCGGGACCTCCGATCCCGGAACTATCATTTCAACGGCCGACCCGCCGAACCCCCTCATTTGCCCGGCTGATATGCTACACGACTCGACCCCCATGCAGCGACTCGTCGTTCAGGGAGCGAACCAGCACAACTTGAAGAACGTCAGCTGCGAGCTGCCACGCAACCGGCTGGTCGTAATCACCGGGCCGAGCGGTTCGGGGAAGTCTTCGCTTGCCTTCGACACGATCTACGCCGAGGGGCAGCGCCGCTATGTGGAGTCCCTGTCTGCTTATGCGCGGCAGTTCCTCGACCAGCTCCCCAAGCCGCGCGTCGATTCCATCGAAGGCCTGAGCCCCGCGATCGCCATCGAGCAGAAGGCCTTGGGAAAGAGCCCTCGCTCCACCGTTGGTACGGTCACTGAAATCGCGGACTACCTGAGGCTGCTCTACGCGCGCGTAGGCGTACCTCATTGCCCTCGTTCGGGCCAGGTGCTCAAGGCCTACACTGTACAGGAAATCGTCGACTCGGTGGTCGCAAGCGGTGAGGGTGCAAAGCTCGCCATTTTGGCACCACTGGTGCGCAAGCGTAAAGGCGAGCTCAGGGCGGACCTCGAGCGCCTACGTCGCGAAGGGTTCGTGCGTGCACGGGTGGATGGCAACCAAGTGGACTTGGGCGACGACATCGCGCTCGATCGCAGCAAGCCGCACGACCTCGACGTGGTCGTGGACCGCATTATGGTGCGCGAAGGCATCAAGGGCCGAGTCACGGACTCGGTAGAGCTGGCGCTCAAGCTCGGCGACGGCACCCTGCTGATCGACGCGCTCGACGGCAGCGAGCCTCGGGTGATGAGCGAGCGCCTGGTGAGCTGGGAATACGGCATCACCTTGCCGCCATTGGAACCCAGGCTCTTTTCCTTCAACAGCCCGCATGGAGCCTGCCCCGAGTGCGACGGGCTGGGCGTACGTTCGCGCATCGATCCGGGACGCATCGTGCCGGACGCGTCGCGCACGCTGCGAGAGGGCGCGGTGGCGGCCTTCGGCCGGCGCGGCTCGGTGGCGACAGCCACGGAAGTCGATCGAGCGGTCAAAGCGCTAGGCGTGGACCCGGACATTCCTTTTGGCGAGCTACCCGAAGAACATCGAGCAGCACTCGTCTACGGCAATGCCAAGAAGCGCAAGAAGGCCAGCTACGAGGGGATTCTCCCTCGCCTCGAGCGTATGCTCGAGGACTCGACTACCGACGAGGGAGAAGAGCACGGCCTGAACGAGGGAGCGATAGGTCCGGAGGATTTGGGGCGCTTCGTCGTAACTCAGACCTGTGAAGCATGTGGCGGCGTCAGACTGCGACCAGAAGCGCTAGCCGTGAAGCTCGAAGGACGGGACATCGGGGAGCTCGGGCGGCTCCCCCTGCACAAGCTGAGAAGCTTCTTGGACGAGCTACTCGAACAGCAAGCGTTGCCACCACGGGACATGGCCATCGCCGAGCCATTGGTGCGCGCCATCAGCGAGAGGCTGGGCTTTTTGATCGATGTGGGCCTGGATTATCTGTCGCTCGACCGAGCGGCGCATACGCTTTCTGGCGGAGAAGGACAACGCATTCGTCTGGCGACTCAGATCGGAGCTTCGCTCGTCGGTGTGCTGTACGTGCTGGACGAACCCAGCGTGGGACTGCACGCGCGCGACAACGAACGCTTGCTGTTGGCGCTCAGGCGCCTGGTCGACAAGGGCAACAGCGTCATTGTCGTCGAACACGATCGTGACGCCATCATGGCCGCAGACCACATCGTCGACATGGGACCTGGCGCCGGCAAGCTCGGCGGCGAAATAGTGGCGGAGGGAACGGCGCAAGAGTTGATCGTGAACTCTCAGTCGGTGACCGGCCCTTACTTGTCAGGCGCCAAACACCTGCCCATCCCGGAGCGACGTGCGCCCGCGGGCGAGTCGAGCCTCGTGGTGCGGGGCGCTCGGGCTCACAACCTGCAGGACATCACGGTTGGCATTCCGCTCGGTCTGATCACCGCGGTCACCGGCGTAAGCGGCTCGGGCAAGAGCAGTCTGATCGTAGACACCCTTCTCAGCGCCGCGCGAGCGCAGCTCTACGGCGCGAGCGGCTGGGTGGGGCCCTGCGACGCGATCGAAGGCCTGGAACATATCGACAAAGTCATCAGCATCGATCAGGCTCCCATCGGGCGAACTCCTCGCTCCAATCCAGCCACTTACACCGGCGTGTTCACGCATCTGAGGGAGCTCTATTCGGGTTTGCCGGACGCACGAGCACGCGGCTACAAGCCCGGCAGGTTTTCCTTCAATGTCAAAGGGGGACGTTGCGAAGCGTGTCAGGGCGACGGAGTGCTGCGCATCGAAATGCACTTTCTACCCGACGTTTACGTGGAATGCGACACGTGCGGTGGCAAGCGCTACAACCGTGAGACATTGGAAATCCGCTACAAGGGTCTCTCGATAGCCGACGCCCTTGAGCTGACCGTGGACGATGCGTACGCGCTCTTCGAGTCGATCCCAAGGGTCGCGCAACGACTGGGAGCGCTGATGCAAGTCGGTCTCGGCTACATTCAACTCGGCCAGCCCGCCACCACGCTCTCGGGCGGTGAGGCCCAGCGAGTGAAGCTCGCCAGCGAACTGTCTCGCAAGGCAACGGGCAAGACCCTCTACGTCCTGGACGAACCCACCACTGGGCTCCACTTCTCCGATATCGAGCTCTTGACGCGTGCCCTCTACGACTTGAGAGACGCCGGAAACTCGATCGTGCTCATCGAGCACAATCTGGATCTGATTGCATGCGCCGACTGGGTCATCGACATGGGGCCAGGGGGTGGCGAACGGGGTGGCCGGATCATTGTCAGCGGAACTCCCGAAGATGTGGCAATGAAACTGGAAAGTCACACAGGAAGGCACCTGAGCGCCGTATTGGCAGAGCATGGGCCCGGCAGCGTCGCCCCGAGCGGCAACCGGGCTTCACGAGCTCCCAAGACGGAGGTCTCGAATACGGGCGCGGCCGAAAAGACACGTTCTCCGCGGGCCCCGGGTAGCCCGCACAAGACATCCGGCGGCGCGAGCTCGCGCAGGCGCCCCCGTTCCGCCAAGTCACGGCGCTGAAACATTCGCAGGCTGCCCGGAACGACAAACAGGGTGATTGTCGCAACAATCAACGAAGACTGATCGGGCAGCGTGCATGCGGCGCACAGCCCACTGCGGGCGCCGTTGGCAACCTGCCCGGTGCTCTAGAGCGACCTCGCCCTCAGCCGAAGTCTTTTTCCACCCGCTCTTGGTCTTCCTTGCAGCGAATGCACAGCGTGGTCTCGGGGCGCGCTTCGAGACGCTTGAGCGAGATCTCTTCGCCGCATTCGTCGCACTCACCGAACGTGCCGTCCGCGATACGGTCGAGCGCTTTGCTGATCTTCTCCAGAAACATCTTCTCCCGGCCACGCAGGCGGAAGGTGAACGACTGCAGATACTCGCTGGAGGCGAGGTCCATTTCGTCGGGCAGGTCGTCCGCGTCGAGCGCCATGTCTTCACTCAGGGTTTGCTGCGCTCTCTGCAGGATATCCTGGCGCTTGGCTTCGAGTAGGTCTTGAAACTTCTTCAGCTGTGCCTTGGTCATTTGCTAGCTCGTGCGAGGGCCCAACAACATAAGTAGCGTACGACGCGCCGTCAATCATCAGTGTCACTTCTCATGCAATAGCCGGGCCGGCCGTTGAAAAGGCCTAATGCGATCGACAAATACTGCTCGTTCAGAGCTTTGGCTAGCAAGCCGGGCCGCCGGATGTCTGGGCTAGCGCACGTGTCAGAACCCGTCGCGGTAAGCGCGAATGGCATTGACGATGGAGTCCGCCATCTTCTGCCGAAAGTCACCGGTGTTCAGTCGCACTTCACCTCGAGGGTTCGAGATGAAGGACGCTTCATAGAGAACGGAGGGCATCCGGGCTCCCGCGAGCACGTAGAAGCCCGCGCGACGGACTCCGTGGTCTTTGACGTCCGGGTAGTGTTCACCCACTGACGCCAGCGCCGCGCGCTGCAGAAGTTCGGCAAAGCGCAGAGATTCTTGGAGGCTGCCCGCTCCGAGGACGCGACTCATGGCGTTGGCGAGCTCCGCTCCAGCGGCCTGAGAGGCGGCGTTCTCCCGGGCAGCGATCTGAGAGGCCAGAGCGTCCTTCGATTCATCGAGAATGAACGTCATGATTCCCGTGCTGTTGGGGTGCTCGCTGGCATTACAGTGAATCGAGATGAACAAATCCGCCTGGAACGCGTTGGCACGCGCCGTCCGTTCCGGAAGCGAGACGGTGCTGTCGGTATCGCGCGTGAGCAGCGTGGAGATCGACAACTCCCGCGCCAACAACGGAGCCGCGCGATGGGCGATGTCCAGCGTCACGTCTTTCTCCCGCAGACCGGAAGGCCCCACGGCGCCCGGGTCATGCCCGCCGTGCCCCGGATCCAAGACCACTCGTTTGACCATGCGCTTACCATTGCCAACCTTGGCCGCCGGCTTCTCTGGGGGCGCGGTCTTGGAGACATCGATGATCAACCGAAACGGCTCGGGCAGGTAGAAGATCCGGTGGAAAACGGGTGATGCGAGGTCCAGTACCAGCCGCGTGGCAGCCGCTTGTTTTCCCAGCCTGATCTGCTTCACGAGGCCTCCGACCTCGAAGTTCTTGCTACCGCGATAGCTCGTGCGCTCGATATCCACATACAGGCGGGGCCCCCGGCCCGCCTCGGGGTCGAGCACGCCGGCGCGAAACTCCACCGGCTCTGTCAAGAACACGACCACGCGCGCGGAATCTCGCGCGCCGTACCGTTCGATGTGAGTAATGCGAGCCGGTTTGGTCGGCGCGGCACGCTTCGGGACGATCACCTGGCCGTGGTCCTGCCGATCCGCTGCCGACCCCTCGGGCGCAGCGCCTGAACCTGCGTCCCGATCGAGCTGGGCCAAGACCGATGGCAGAGGCCGATATGCCTCGAGCATCCCCAGCGCCCGAGAGATGCGCCTCCGGCAAGACGGCTCCTTGGAGTGACTACGCAACCGGTAGAGTTCCCGGAAGGCTCGCTCCGGATTGCCGCTAAACTCACCATTCAACAAGATCCGCTGCAGGCGCGCTCCGCACGCACCGCCCCAGGAGCGCTCCGCCGCAGAGCCGTAGAGCTCCAGGGCCTCCAGCGCATCCGGGTCCCGCCCTTCCAGACGCCAAACCCGCTCGCGCAGCCCGGCCGCCCGGGTCAACCACTGCGCCCCGCTGGGCCCCTGGAGCTTCGCCCCCTTGACGGCCCATTCGTCGGCACGAGCCACCACCTCGGCACGCGAAGGCAGCTGCTCCCAACCGGACTCAACCGACCGGACAGCCGCCTTGTTCGGCTCGGTCGGGGCCTCGGCCTTGGAACAGCTGACAGCCACAGCCCCCAGCACGGCGAGCAGGGTGCGGGCTCGAACGACGTCCCTCAGCCGCATGGCCTTGTGGGTCTAGCTCGCGCCGGCCTGAGAGGCGAATGTTGATTCCAAGATATTTTCGGGCCTACTGCGTTTGACGGGTTAGATTGCACTCTGACCAAAACGGGTGATAGCCTTCCCATGAGCCGTATGGCTGAGAACACTGAGCACGACAAGGAACAGGCCCCGCTCTCCGAAGACGAGGTCGAGGCACTCGCGGAGAAGTTCACCGCTTCCTGGGAGGCTGCCGACGATTCCATGGAGGCTGAACCGAACACAGCGGGCTCCACCGGTGTGCCAGGCCCAGGGGGGCCTCCAGCGCCGAAAGACCTGAAGCGGACCACGTTGGGGCTGGCGCCCTCAGCGCGCTCGATTCCGCAGGCGACGGAACAGCCCTCGGGTACTTCGGCCAGTAGCAGTGGAGCGGCGCAGGCGGAAGGCGCCGGCGGCGCGATCCCTCGCCAGAAGACCCTGCTCGGGATCCAGGCACCCGATCCGTTTCTCGTCAAGAAGCTCTCCGAGTCCTTCACGGCGCCCGCCCCGGCCGTCGCCGTGCCGCCAGGTGGCGAGCCGAGTCGAGCGACGCCGAGTGCGAGCGCCCTGCCGGTCTCGGCTTCTCCCCCTCCTGAACCCGCGCTGCAACAGGCGTTCGCTTCAGCGGCCGCAACAGGCGAACCGTCCAAACCTCAGCCGGCCTCGCCCGAGCGCGCGACGCCCTTGCAGCATCAGCCGTCGCGCCCGGTCGCTCCTGCTCCAGCGGTCGCCGATGCGCCAGTCCCGACGGCTCCGGCGGGGGTCTTTGCGAATGTCCCACGAAACCCGGTCGCCCTGGGGCCACGGGCGTCGGTGGATATCCCTCGGCCAAGCGCCCCGGTGCCGGAGTCCAGCTCGGAGGCGTCCGACGCGACCACCGCCCCACAGCCACCCGTCCAGATCGCACAACCAGCACCGGGCAAAGCCTCCGCTTCCCCCGCGGCAGCATCTCCAACTGCGCCCGAAGGGCCCGGGTTGTTTGGCTGGGGACAACCCAATCCGGATGCCGCCTCGCCCGATCCACCTTCCCCCCAGGATCAGACTCCCGTCCCCGATGACGGCTGGCCGAGTGAACCGCCCGCACCCGTCGAAACGTCCGTGCACGTTGAAGTGACAACGGCTCCGCTCCCCAATGTGGTAGCTCGGCCCGCCACCGCACCGCTGCCAGCGTCTGGACAGCCCAGCCCGACTCAACCGGCACCTTCGTCTCAATCCTACGCCCCCCCTTCCGCACCACCACAGCCGGTGGGCAGCTCGGAGCTGCAGCAGGAAAAGACCGTCGTCGTGGAGAGCGAAGCTCCACCCCCCGTGCAGGCGTCAGCAACTCTCGACCAGCATGCGGACACCATTCCCCCGGCACGGCCGAGGCTCGTCGACTTCGATATTCCTCCGGAGCTTCAGCGACGGTCCGGAAAACGCGTCTGGTTGTGGCTCACGGCAGCCATCGCGCTCGTCGCAATCGTCGTCGTGGCCATGGCGATGCTCGACGAGGGCGACGCCAATAGCACTGCGCAGCAATCGGGCGGCTCGGGAACCGAAGTCCAGGCAGCCGTGCCGCAAGGTACGCCCGAGCCAGACGACGAAGCAGCCAAAAACGAGCCAGAAGTACCCCCCAGCGCCGAGTCCGAAGGTACGGGGGACGAAGCCAGCGCAGACGCGGCCGACACCGAGCCAGCCACGGGAGCTGATGCGAGTCCCCCCCGGCCGCTCCCGCGAAGAAGGCTCCCGTCGTTGCCCCAACCGCGGTTCGTCCTACCATCCACAAGAAAGCCTCCGTCACACAGACTGCACCCGCACCGCGCAAGTCGACCAAGGTCAAGAAGGTCCAAAGGCCCAAGAGCAAAACCATTGTGCGCGATGCTCCGTTCTGAAATACCCAGCCCCCTGCACTTCCTAGATCTGGCTCATGAAAGCGCTACGCTCGTCGGTTTTCTTAGTTCTGTTCGCTCTCAGTACGCCGCTGTTGTCCCCCGCCAATGCGCGGGCACAGGACGACGCCACCGTGGAAGCAGCACGCCAGCGCTTCAAGGAGGGCGTCGAGTTCTTCGATAGCAGTGAGTACGAGAAGGCGCGGCTGGCGTTTCTCCAGGCCTACGCTCTCAAGCCGCATCCTGCCGTCTTGCTGAACCTGGCGCAAAGCGAACTCCGTTCGGATCACGAAGCCGAGGCGGCCACTCACTTCGCAAAGTATCTGCGTGAGCACGCCGAGGCCTCGGAGGAACAACGGGATGCCGCAAGGGAGGGACTCGAACGCGCCAAGGAGGCGGTCGGGGTGATCACTCTGGCGGTGGACGCCAGCGGCGCTGACATTAGCGTGGACGGGGAACGCATCGGGGTTTCTCCCCTGGACGATCCGCTGTACCTGGCGCCGGGCGAACACACAATCGTCGCCGAGAAAGCTGGCGAAGTGGCCCGAGTGACGCTGAGCGTCAACGCGGGCGAAGCAACCGATCAAAGCCTCACGCTTGGCCGCGCCGCGCCCACTGCGGCAGCCGGCACCCGCGCCGCGGAAGGGGCAGGGGAAGGGTCCAAACCGGATTCGGAGTCCGCTGAAGAGGATGAATCCGAGCAGGTTGCAGGCCCTGGCCGTCAGCCCTTCTTCTCGTGGTACGCCGACTCACCCGTGGCCTGGGTGGGCACGGGGCTGGTCGTAGCCGGAGTGACCGGTGGCACAGTGTTCGCCGTTTCCTCGCGAAACTACTACGACGCGGCCGGAAACGTGGCCAGTGACATCGAGGATCAAGCCACCATGCGCAGTATCTCGACCAAGGGTGTCTGCAATCTTCCCTGGGGGGAAGATGAGAAATACACTCCCGATCCGGGATTTCGCGCGGCCTGCAACAAGTATCAAGACCGCGTCGACACGGGCGATCAATACAAGTTGTACTCCGCACTCAGCTTCGCGGCCGCGGGGGTCTTTGCGGTCGGCACTGTAGTCTACTGGTACTTCGACGCGGCTCCGGCAAGCGACACCGCGCGCCACATGCCTCGACGGCGCGTCTCGAGCTCCGGATCGGACGCCCGCATCGTTCCCATCATCGGTCCCCAACAGGGAGGCGTGATGGTCCTCGGGCATTTCTGAGCACGGACGGGCGAGCTGCTGCTAGCAGCGCGGGACCATGTCTTCCCCCAGCTGGTCACTCACAAGCCGCGTTCGAGCCAACCTCGAAATGTGCTGCGTGGCACTCGTGCGGCGCGGGCGGCCGCGCTGGTGTTGCGGCCGTGGAGCTCATAGAGTTCGCGAGCTTCACTCGGCTTGAGTGCATTGGCGGCGCGTCTTTTCCTGACCGCGCCTCCCAGCCGGAGATGGCAGGCGTCGATACTCCCCGAGCGGCAGCACAGGGCAGCTCGATACAGCGCGCTGGCAAGTTCACGAACGTTCCCGGGCCAATCGTGTGCCACCAGCCGCGCCATGGCGGCCGGCGAAACCTGCCTGGATCCGAGCTCGCCCTCGAAGCGCTTGAGCAAGACCTTGGAGAGTGCCGGAATGTCACTTTTGCGTTCACGTAGCCGAGGCAGCTCGATGACGACCGTGGCCAGTCGGTGATACAGATCGGCGCGAAAAAGTCCATGCTCCACGCGCTCCACCAGATCGGCCCAAGTCGCCGACACGACACGAACGTTTACGGGCGTGTCCCTAGTGCCTCCCAGTGGGCGCACCCGGCCATCCTCGACCACTCGAAGCAAGCGCACTTGTACGGCGGGCGACAGCTCGGCCACCTCATCCAGAAACAGCGTGCCAGCGTTCGCCTGCTCGAAAGCCCCCGCTCGGCTCACGACAGCGCCCGTGAATGCTCCCCGACAATGCCCGAACAGCTCGGAGTCCGCGAGCGAGTCTGGGAACGCGGCGGCGTTGATGGGCACGTACGCCCCCGCTCTTGCACTCAATTGATGAAGAGCGCGAGCCGCTACATCCTTGCCGGTACCGGACGCCCCCCAGAGGAGCACCGCCGCGCGACTCTTCGCGACCTCGAGCAGCTCGCGACAAAGCCTCTGCATGGGCTCGGAATCACCGACCAGGCCCGGCACGCGACAGGCAGTAGCGCCGCCAAGCGAAGGCTCACCGGCTCGAAGAGCGATGCTCGTCCGTCCGATCACGAAGGCTGAGTCAGTCGACGTCAGCAGCGCCTCGCCCACGCGCGCTCCGGCAATGTACACGCCGTTCGTCGAGCCGAGATCTCGGACGAACATACCGTGGCGCTCCAAACTCAAGCGACAGTGCACCGCACTCACGGCGGGATCGTCGATGCGCACCGCGGCGCGGCTGCTCGAGCCCAGCGTGATGCTGCTTCCGGGCGACAGGGCCACCTGCCGGGTGGCGGCAGGCGTGCCCACCTCGAGCGTCCAGACCCCTTTGGGCTGCTCGAGCCGTTCGAGCTCGAGCGTGTCGTTGCCATGCTCGGTGACCGGCGGTTTTCTTGGCGTAGGCATCGTGATGGACTGATCGGGGCGGCACTCCCCGGAGTTGCCGAAAACCTACGCACAAATTCGGATCTGACGGCCGGACGGCAGCAAAATTGTCTCCCTACGCCCCGAGCCCGGTGCTAACAAGCGCTGCATGCAATGGCGTCTTCTCCTTCGCACGGCCACCTTCGCTTCGACGCTCGCTGTCTCCGCAACCGCGCAAGTGGCGCCCTCAGCGAAGGGGTCGGATCCCGCCCCTTCATCCGAGGAACCCGAGGCACCCGCCGCGAACCAGCCTCCTGCTGACTCGCCTGCGCCCGAACCCGAAGGGACTGTGGAGCAGAAGACCGAGGCGAACGAAGAAACGACGGCGGAGGGGGCAGCACCCGCCGAAGCGCCGCCCCCCGCTCCCTCGAAGCGCGGCGCTGACGACGCAGACGAGGACGACACCGAAGAACCGGAACTCCCGATGACCCCTCCCGCACAGGACTCGCTCGGAGGACACCTCGTGCTCGGCATGGGTGCTCAGTACCTCTGGCCTTTCGGGCGCGTGGGTTCAGCACAAAGGCAGCGCAACCTGAGCGGTGATGGCCCGGCGTTCGCCGTCGATCTGGGCTACGGCGTCAGTCGGCAGGTCGTACTGAACGCCTGGGGCGAGCTGGCCACTCTCCCTGAAGGGTCGAACTGCTCGGACTGCAAGACGACGAGCTTCGCAGTCGGCCCCGCGGTACGGTTCCATCTGGTGCAAGGGCTACGCTTCGACCCGTGGTTGTCCTTTGGCGTCGGCTACCGCCACACCTCGCTGGACGACGGCAGCGAGACCACCTCCTTTTCCGGTTTCGACTGGGCGCGTGTACGCCTGGGTGGCGACTGGTACCCGACCAGGATGTTCGGCTTCGGCCCCTTCCTCGAGCTGACCTCAGGAGGCTACTTCGACCGGCCAGAGTCGGCAGGCGCGCTGCGAACCTACTGGCAGGGCTCGATCGGCCTGCGACTGGTGCTCGATTTCCCTGGCAAACTCGAGTAGCCCCCCCGGGCGCAAGTAGGGGCGAAAGCGCCCCCACGGGTCACGGATCGCTCATACGCCGATCGTGATGCCGAGAACCTGGCGCAGCTTCGAGTACTCTTCACTCACACCGAAGACCAAGAGCTCCTTCATCTTCTCCGCCGGAGCGAGGTCGCCGGGCAGCTGCTGCTCGGATCCGATGATCTTCTTCGCGATGTCAAGATCACCGCTCACTAGCATACCGGCTCGGCATGCTGTCAGCTCGACCGCCTGATTCCAGCGTTTGATATTGGCCTTCGCGCCTGCTTCGAGGAAACGCTTCACGTAGTGGCGTAGCGCCTCCAACTGGACGGGCTGCATATGCCGAGCAAGCTCCTGCGCCGTTACCCGGATCTGAGCCGCCATGTCCGGCGGCATGGGCTGCTGCGGCGCCGCGATCATAACGCCCGCGAAGAGCATGATGGTGAGCTCCGCCTGGGTCTGGAACAGATTCCGGATGTAGTGTTCAGGCCGGTAGCTGGACAGGTGCTTGCCACAGATGAAGGTGAGCTCCTGGGGTTGGAACCCGGTGAGCACCGTCTGCCCAGCCACGGAAGCGGGAGGCTGAGCCGGAACCGCCACGATTGCCCCTGGCACGTCGTTACGGACATACAACGCGGGCGATGCGATACCCAGGACTTGCGCAGCCCAGCCGAACGTCTTGGCGAAGGTCACGGTCGAACTGGCCGGGTCCTGCCGGAACCGCTCGTCGAGGACCGGCAGCTTGTTCTGGGCACGAAGCTGATTGATCTTCGCTTGAAGCGCCGCTGGCGCAATCGCCTCGAAGATCTTCGACACATGTTGATCCTGGTTCTCGTGGAACAAGAGCTTCCAGTGGTCGTTACTGAGCCGGCCCTTGACCTGCAACATGCCTTCGGGCTTGTAGTCCTCGAAGAACTGCAGCTCTTCACCCTCGGCTTTCTTCATGAAGGCCATCGCCGCTGCCTGTAGCCAAGCGTCGTCGTACGCCTGCTTGTGCAAATAGAGTCGATACAGCGCACGGTACGGATCGATATTGAGCGGATCCCGTCGAAGAATCTGCCGCTGCTCGACGATGGCTTCGTCCCAGCGCTCAGAGACCTCGAACAGCTCACCCAAGATCTGGCGCTCCAGCACGGAGTCGGGTTTGATGGCCGCCGCCATCTTGAAGGCTTCGATGGCCTCATCCGCCTGTTCCAATCGGTCGCGGTAAATCAGACCGAGCTGATGCCACAGGGTGTGCTCGAGGTCCGGGTTACCCTTGCCCGATACGCGGTGAAGCATCTTTCGATAGCTTCGCTCCAGCTGCTTCCAGTTCCGCTGACTGGTGAGGATCTTGTTGATGCGTTCGAATGCCTCCAGATACTCGGGATTCAGATCGAGTGCGTCGTTGAAAAGCTCGACAGCGCGGTCCAGATCCTCGAGCTTGTCCCGGAACAACTGCGCCTGCGTGAAGATGTAGCGCGCCTTGAACTGAGAACGTTCCTCCAGATCGGAAATTGTCTGGAGCGTTTCGATCATTTTATCCCAGTCCCTGGCCTTCTGATAGAGCTGCAGCAGCTTGTGCAGCAGCACGTGATCGGTGGGCCGAAGCTCCAGGGCTTCTTCCAAGGCCTCGATGGCCTTGCGCGGGCTGTCCTCCTTGTCGGTCCAGATATCCCCAATCTCGTTGAGGATCTCGTAGCGCTGTTCCTCCTCGTAGGTGCTGTCGAGGATCTGGCGCTTGTAGGCCGCCACTTGCTTCCAGTCGTTGTTCTTGGCGTACAAGCCCACCAAGGCGTCGAGCGTGGGACGGTGCTCGCCGTTCAACGCCAACGCTTTCTCGTAGTTGTTGACGGCTTGGCGTGATTGACCTTGTTCGCGCTTGATGCAACCCAGACGATAGTAGACGTCGGTTCGTTCGCTGACGTCCTCCTCGCCCAGGGAAGTGAGCACCTTCTGATAGTTCGTCAATGCGCTGGGCCAGTCCGAAAGCTCGAAGGCAACGTCGGCAATGCCGCGAATCGTCTCCTGATCGGTCAGATCCAACTGGTGAGCGCTTTGGTATGCCTTGAGGGCAGTCTCGTTCTTCCCGAGCGCCGCAAGCACCTTGCCCTGCAACTTGTACAGCATGTGCTGCTCGTGGCGCTCACGGTTCTTCGCCTTCTTCGCCAACATGTCCGCGAGCGGCTCGGCCTCGGCAAAGTGCTGGGTGCGGATGTACTCCTCGACCAGTGGTAGGGCCGCTTCTTCGCAGTCCTCGTCACATTGCATCGCGAGTTCGTAGGCCTGCACGGCGAGCTCGTGCTCCCCCAACATCTCGTCGCGCAGCTTACCCAGCTCGACCAGCAACTTGGCCCTCTGGCGTGGCATCTCGGTATTGGTTTGTTCCTGCTCGAGATACCGCGCAGCGCGGTCCCAGTCGGCTTCGTCGACAGCGATCGTGCGCAGCGCCGATAGAGTCTTGAGGTGCGATGGATCGAGGTCCAGCGCCATTTCGAAGCGCTCCTGCGCGCCGCCCCGGTCGCCCAGCTTCTCTTCCAGTGCCTGGCCAATGCGGTAGTAGGTCTCTACCCGCTGAGTGCCATCGGTGGTGAGCTCAGCAACCCGCGACATCGCTTCGATGGACCTCGACGGGTCGTCCTGCCGATCGTAGAGCCGACTCAGTGCTTCCAGCGCAGCGATGTTGGTATCGTCCAGATCGACGATGTTCTGGTACGCGTCGATGGCCCGGTCGATGTCAGCCACCTCGTCTACGTAGACCTGGGCGATCGCGCCCCACAGCTCGATCTTCGTCGACTGGTCCGCCGCCTCGTTGATGTGGCGCTCGTAGGTACCGATCAAATCCAGCCATTGCTTCAAGCGCCTGTAGCAGCGCTCGAGCGCGACGTAGGCCCGCTCTTCTGACGGCGATATCTCTAGCGCTTGCTCCAACCGTTGCGCCGCCACGTCCGCTTTGAGGAACTGCTCCTCCTGGATTGCCGCCAGCTTCAGCAAGACCTCGACGCGGTCGCGCTCCGTCTCGACGACGTCGAGCTGTTGTTCCAACACCTGCACCAGATCAGGCCAATCTTGGAGTGTCTCATCCACTCGTTCGAGACCGCGCAAGGCCAGGAGACTTCCGCCATCGAGCTCCAGCACCTCCCGGTACATCTGCCCGGCGCGGGGAAAGTCTCCCAGTGCCGACTCGTAAAGACCGCCCATGCGAATCTTGGTGTTCGCGATCTCCTCCGAGTCACTCAGCGCCTTCACCTTCGCAGCCAGCACATCCACCAGATCGGAATGCTGTTCGCGCTCGTCGTAGATCCGTTCGAGTGCCACCAGCGGTGGCAGGTAATGCGGGTCACAGTCGCGAGCTTGCTTGTAGTAGGTGACTCCTTTGTCTGCCTCCCCCATGTTTCGCTCGAGCAGCTCGCCCAGATCGTAGAGGATTGCCTTGCGGTCGTCGTTCGCTGCGGCAACGTTCAACGCGCGCGTGAGGGTTTCGCCCACCTTCTGCCACTGCCCGCTGAGCCGATGGATGGCCGCCATCTGGCGCATGACCTGCACGTTCTGCGGGTCCAGGGCCATGATCTGCTGGTAGTACGGCTGTGCGTACTCGAAGTGGCCCAGATCTTCGCCGTACCACTTGCCCAATCGCAGGCAGAGCTGGATCTTCTTCTTCGGATCCTCCTCTTCCTGTAGCCAGGCATTCGCCGAGCTGATGAGCTCACCCCACCGATTGGTGGCTTGAGCCATCCGCTCCAGATAGCGACTGGTGTCGTCATCGGAGTAGTCGTCGCCGAATGCGTTCACCAGCGCATCGAAGGCCTGGTTTTGGTCGTCGAGTTTGTCCTCGAAAACCTTCGCGATGCGGCGCAACAGGTCGCTACGGTCCGCAACCTCTTCGCGAGTTTCCAGTCGATTGAGGTACAGCTCGATGAGCGCTTCCCAGCGGTCCGACGCTTTGTGCAGCTTCTCGAGCGCTTCGAAAGCGTCATCGTGCGCGGGCTCGATCTCGAGGATTCGTTCGTAATCCGCGGTCGCCTGATCGTAGTCGTTGACTTCCCTCTTCCAGAGGTCAGCGACCTCCAAAAGCTCGCGAACCTTGTCGGCATGCTCCTCGAGTGCCTCGGCGCGCTGCCGTTTGACGCCGATCACATCCACCCAACGCTCTTCCGCGCGGAAGATCTTTTCGAGCTCGTCGATGGCTTCGAAGTCTTTCGGGTCGACCTCGAGCAAGTTGCGCCAAGCTTCGGATGCCTCGAAGGTCTGCTCCAAGACGGTCCCGTAAACCTTGCCGAGCTCGCGATAGACCTCCGTGAGCTCTTGCGGCTCCAAGAGCGCCGCGGCGCGATCGATGGTGGCGTGCAAGGCGCCCACCAACTCGTGCGGATCCTCGCGGCTTCGCCAAACGTGTGCAATGGCTCGTAGCGCCGACACATTGGAAAAATCGATATCGAGTACGCGCTGCCACGTTTCCAGCGCCTCGTCGTCACGGTTCAGCTGCTCGGCGAACAAACGCGCTCTACGCGTCAGAATGTTGACCCGCTCCTCATCCGTTTCGGCGATATCGAAATGACGCTCGAGGACATCCGTCAGCTCGGCCCATTGTCCCTGGGTCTCATACAAGCCCGCCAATGCCCAGAGTGCCTCGGGATCTTCACCCCTCAAATCGA
This sequence comes from uncultured delta proteobacterium, assembly GCA_963809955.1. Classification (GTDB taxonomy): domain Bacteria; phylum Myxococcota_A; class Polyangia; order Polyangiales; family Polyangiaceae; genus JAICQQ01. The sequence goes on along the minus strand of CAWELQ010000014.1, from coordinate 153,415 downwards.
GCACCCGCTTCCAGCCTTCGATCGCGCCCTCGACGTTGCCCAGGCGCTCAGCCGCCAGGTGCGCCATCTTCGCGCGGATCTCCGCTTCCTGGACGTCACCCACGGCGTTTTCCAACTCCCGCTGGTATACGCCGCCGAGTTCGGTGAACTGCTCGGACTGCTCGTAGATACGGCCCAGAGCCTGGATGGCGTCTTCATTACCGGGTTCCAGCTCGTCGAAGATCATTCGGTAGGCGCGCACCGCGTCGTCCACCTGACCAAGCCGCTCCTCGTAGACCGCGCCCAGCCGCGTGTAGAGCTCGATCTTATCGACTTCTTCTTGAGCCGAGGCCGCACGCTGCTCCAGAACGCCGGCCAGCTCCGCCCATTGCTCCAGTGAGCTGTAGATGCGGTCGAGGTTCGCCAGAGCCTCTTGCTCCGTGGGAGCGACGGTGAGCACGTAACGATAGGTCTCTTCCGCCTTCGAAACATCCGCGAGCTCCTCCTCGAATACTCGCGCCAGGCGCTTTCCAACGGTGGCATGGGTGGCTGCGTCCATCCCTTCGACGCCAAGCACGTCCGCGTAGGCGTTCGCCAGTTGCTCCCAACCTCCGTCGAGCATGCCGGCAAGGCGTTCGATTTCCTCGCTCGAACGTTCGTCGAGCGGGCTTTCCTTGATGGCCCTCACATAGACGTTGAACGCCATCACGGCATCGAGCAGGCGTTCCTCGGCATCTTCCGCGATACGCTGGTACATTGCCACGCGCTCTTCGGGATCCTCGATTTGCGTGAGCTGAGCTTCGCGCACGCGAATCAACTTCTCCCACTCGGCGGTGGACTGATACAGGGGCTCGAGAATCTCACCGATTTCCAGCTGCTTCACCCCGGATTCGAACAACGTCTCCAGAGCTTCCAGGGTCTGGACATTCTCTGGAGCCGCGTTGATCACCTCTCGATAGGCGTCGATGGCGCGATCCAGATCCGCAAGCTGATTCTGATAAACTTGACCCAAGCGGAACTTGAATTCGAGGATCTCGTCCGGGCTCTCGCCAATCTCCGCCTCCTTGATGAGTATTTCGGCGAGCTCGCTCCAACGCTCGGTCTGCGAGAAGAGGCGATCCAAGGCGCGCACCGCGCTCTGGTTCTCCGGATCCGCATCGATCACGCGACGATAGCGGGCCACGGCCTGGTCGACGTTTTCGAGCTGGACCTCGTAGACCTGAGCAACCCTGAGCCCGAGCTCGACCAGTTGCTCGGGCTCATCCACCAGACTGTCGAGCTGAGCGTCGTACAGCTTTGCCACCGCGGGCCAGCGTTCGATCATCATGGCTAGGCGCTCGAGCGAGCCGAGCGATTCCTCGTTCTGGGGGTCGAAACCAACCGCGCGCGCATAGATGTCGAAAGCCTGTTGATGATCGGCGAGGTTTTCCTCGTACAGACGGGCGACCCGATGCAGCAGGTCGACCTTCTGGAACGGGTCATCGCTGTGGTCGACCATCACCTCGAGGACACTGATGAGCTTCTGCCATTCGCCCATCGCCTCGTAAACGGGCTCGAGCACGCTCGCCGCCGAGAGTTGTGCCACGTCGCTCGCCTTGATGCCTTCCAGGGCTTCCAGCGTTGGCGTGTGGTCCGGTTGGATATTCAAGATATCACGATACAATTCGACAGCGCGTTCGACGTCGGCCAGGTGCTTCTCATACAGCTCGGCAATGCGGTACTGGTAACTCACCGCCTCGGCCGGATCGGCAGTGAGCTCCGCTTCGTGCGTCAGAATACTCAGCAGTTCCTGCCAATTCTCGGCAGTCTGATACAGAACATCGAGTCGCCCTAATGCCGAGAGATCGTCCGGGTCGAGTTCCAGAACGCGCTGGTAGGTGTCAATGGCCCGCCCGACGTCGTTCAGTTCTCGTTCGTGAACAGCGCCCACCTGGTAAAGGATCAGTTTCTTCTCCTCGGTATCGAAAACCAGATCCGCCTTCTTGGAATAGACGCCGAGCAATTCCTCCCAACGCGAGAGCCCCAGGTACAGATTGATGAGAGCGTCGATGCTCTTCAGATCTTCCGGATCGAGCTCGAGGACCTTCAAGTAAACGCCAATCGCATTCTCTCGCTTGTCGAGAATTTCCTCTTCGAGGGCAGCAGCCTGATAAAGGGCCGCCTTCTGGTCATCCAGGTCCTCGAGGATCTCGGCCTTGCGCTGCAAGATCAGCGACATGTCCGCATACCGCTCCGAAGCCTGGAACAGCATCTGCAGCGACTCTGCTGCGGGCAGATTCATCGGATCGATGCTGAGGACCTTGCGGTAGAGTTCGATCGCCCGCTCCATGTCGTTGACGTCGTTTTCGAAGACTCGCGCGGCAGCGGTGTAGAGCTGACTACCGAGTTCGGGATCGTCCTGGTCGGCGGCCAGCTGCTCGAAGACACCCGCCAGGTCCTGGAAACGCCCGGTAGCCCGCGCCAGCCGATCGAGCACCTCCTGAGTGGGTTCGCTTCCCGGATCTACCGCTAGAGCACGCGCAATCGTGTCGAAAGCAGCGTTCACGTCGCCTGCCGCGTCCTCGTACAACTCCGCGATCTGATGCAGTAGATCGACCTTGCGTGTGGGATCATCCGAGCGCTGCACCTGGATTTCGTGCACACCAATCAGCTTCTGGAAGTCCCCCTTGTTCCGATAAAGCGGCTCGAGGATCTCGGCAATCAAGAGCGCATGGGCCTCGTCCTGCCCCAGCGCCTCGAGCGCCTGTAGCGCCTGGGCATTGTCCGGATCACGTTCGAGCACCTGCCGATACCCGTCGATTGCCGCCTCCACCTCTCCCATCTGCTTCTCACGCAGCGAGGCCAACCTCAGCATGAACGCAATCTGGTCCTGATCCGACTCGGCCAAATTGAGTTGCACTTCTAGATTTTCAGCAAGGTCTTCCCACATCGCCTGTCGCGTGAAGAGGCCTTCCAGCGCATGCAGCGCCACCTGGCTTGCCGGATCGAGAGAAAGCACCTCACGGTAGGCGGCGATGGCTTCGTTGGGCTGACCTAGCCTCTCCTCGAAGACGTTCGCCATCTGCGCGTAGAGCGATTCACTCTCTGATCCATCCTGACTGAGCTCGATACGACGCCGAAACACCCCCACCAACTCCTCCCAGTGCTCGTTGGTGCGGTACAGGGTATCCATGGCGAGCAGAGCTTCCGTATCGGCGGGGTCGAGCCCGAGCACCTTCTCGTAGCTTCGCGCCGCCTCACCTACCCGGCCGAGCCGCTCCTGAATCGAGGCAAGCCTCATCCAGTAGTCGCGCGCCAGGTCGGGATCCTGCAGATCGGATGCGATGGAACCGTAGATCTCGATGAGCTTGTCCCAGGCGTTGGCCTGCTCCGCCAGGCTTTCCAATTCCAGTCGAGAATCCTCGAAGGCAGGGTCTGCCTTGACCGCCCGCGCCTGGGCTTCGAGCGCCATGTCGACCGTGCCGAGCCGGCTCGCCGCGGTCGCGGCGATCTTGCGCTGCAACTCCACCGTGCGCTCCGGATCGTTGCTGCTACTCGCCAAGATCTGCAGGGCCTTGATCAGTTTGCCCCATTCCTCGCGCTGCTCGTAGATGGCCTCGAGGATCGCAGCCGCCTCGCCCGCGAGCACGCCGGCCTCGAGCATGCGCTCGAGCGCCAACCTGGCACCTTCGTGGTCCGTGCTCAGAAACAGAATCTCCCGATAATTTTCGAGCGCGGACTCCGGGTCGTCCAGATACTGGATCTGCGTTTGCGCGAGCCGAAATTTGAGATCGATGAGCAGGGATTCGTCCGCGTCGAGCTCGATGCGCCTGCGCAACACATCGGCGTACGCCTCCCAAGACTCGGTCTGAAGGTACAAGCGGTCCAACGCCTCGAGCGCGGTCCGATCGGTCGGATCGTCCTCCAGAACCGCCCCATAGGTCTCGATGGCGCTCTCCGGCTCCGCGATCTGCTGTTCGTACAACTTCGCGATTTCGTAAAGGATGAGCTTGCGAGGCTCCGGGTCGAGCGTCAGATCCCGCCGTTTGTTATACACCTCCAACAAATCACGCCAGCGCTCGGTTTGGCGATACAGGTGCTCGAGCGCCTGCAATGCCACTTCGTTGTCGGGCTCCTCTTCGTAAACTGCACGGTACTCGCTCAGCGCTTCGTCGATGTTCTGGGTCTCCTCGACCTGAACTCGTCCCAGTCGCAATCTGAGCGAATTCGCGAGCATGGCATCCGAGCCTTGGTCGGCCGCGTCGATGGCGGAACGATAAGCCGAGATGACCTCCTGCCAGCGCCCGGTGGACGCCGCAGCGCGTTCCACGTCGATCTGGCTCTGCTCGTCGCCCGGTGCAATCTCGAAGGCCGCGAGGAAACGCTCGAAGGCGGTGCTCTTGTCGTTGATGCGCGTCTCGTAGAGCGCAGCCACCTCACGCAGCAGCTCCAACCGCTCGTATGGCTCCTCCAGTCTCGACAACTTGACTTCGATGGCGTTCGTGAGTCCCTTCGGGTTGTTGCCCTGCTGGTAGATGGGAATCAAGCGTTCGGCCGCATCCAAGTTCTCGGCGTCCAAGTTCAGGACCTTTTCGTATGCTCGCGCGGCTCGATCGGGCTTGCCCTTCTGCGTCATCCACAGTTCGGCAACCTTCATCAGCATACTGATACGCTGGGCTGTGTCCTCCGCCCTGCTCTCGTTGCTCTCGAGCACGCGAATGAACTCATCCCAGCGACCCGTCTCCGCGTAGAAGACCTCGAGGTCGTCCCAACGACCCAGTGCCACGTAACGCTTCTTGAGTTGCTCTTGCGCGCGACGGTCGTCCGGCTGCAGCGTCAGAAGCATCCGGTACGCTTCAGCGGCCCTGGCGTCATCCTTGAGGCGATCACCAGTGACTTGGCCAAGTTTGGTCAGCACCTGGATCTTCTGCCGATCGTCGTAGGTGATCTCCGCCAGCTGCTCCAATGTATCAGCCAGCTTTTCGTAATCACGCGCTCGCTCGTACAGCTGACTCAAAGCCGAAAGTGCGTCCCCGTCCTGCGGATCGTTCGCGAGCACCTCCGCCCACAGGTCGATGCAGACGTCGGGTTTCTTGACGCGTTCGGTGGCCAGCTGCGCTATCTCTCGAAATGCCGCGGTCCTGTCCGGACCTGGTTCGAGCGAGTCGGCGCCTGCCCGTTTCAAGCCGATCAACTTCTCCCAGTCGCGGCGCTTCTCGTACATCTCGAGCAGGTATGCCAGCGCATCGGCGTCTTGGGGCTCCACTTCGAGCAGCTTCTCGTAAGTGCGGACCGCTTCCGCTTGGTTCGAGAACTTGTTGACGTACAGGTCCGCGGCCTGCCGATAGAACTCCGCCTTCTCGATTGGATCGCCAACCTCATCACCGAGCGCTACGAGCGTCTTGACATACTCGTGCGGCCGCTTCTCGACCTGTTCCAGCTTCTCACGCAATTCCGCCACCTTCGCGTCATCCTGCTGAGCAGGCGCCGGAGCCGCAGCCGCAGCACTGGCGGGCGCCTGCGCTCGCGCGGGCTCGGGCTCCGACTCGGCGGGCTCGGGCTCCGACTCGGCGGGCTCGGGCTCCGACTCGGCGGGCTCGGGCTCGGGCTCGGGCTCGGGCTCGGGTTCAGCGACAACGGGCGACTCTTCCGTCGGCGCAGCGGCGGCCGAGACGTTGGCAGGCCTGAGCTTTTCACCGATCTGTTGCTCGAAGGCCTGCAGCGCCGCATGCGTGGAATCGAGCTGCGCCAAGCGCAAGAAGAACTTCTTCGCCTTGATCAGGTCCCCCTGCTCGCGCCAGGCGATTAGCCCAGCGTTGGCCAGAAGGTACACGGCAGCACTGCCCGCCCCCGACCGATCGGCGAGTTCGTCCGCCAACGAGACGACGGGCTCCCACTCTCCACCAGTGGCTCGAGCGTTCTCACGCAGGTAGGTAAATGCAGCCTCGCGCGATGGATCGAGACGCAACGACGCTTCCAGGAAGCGAGCACCGAGCTCCGCATTGCCGTGACGCAACGCCCAGCGAACTCCAAAGGCAAAGCTCGCGGCTGCCTTTTGCTCCGGGTCTGTCAGCTCCTTCAGCAGGGCTTCCTGAGTCTCGAGGATCGCTTCGGTACGGTTGGCCTCCACCAACATGCCCTCGAAAAGCGCGGCTGCGCTGACGCTGGAAGGGTCGGCAGCGTACGCCTGCGCAAGAATGCCCTCGAGCTCACCGGGGGCGTAACGGCGGGCGATCCGCGCGGCCCGCACAAATGCGCGTGACTTCTGCTCAGCGCTGCGGGCTTGATGCCCATTGCGCAGCAGCGTACCGATGCGGTCCTGCCACTCGCCCTCCCCTACCTGAACGTCCTCCAACAATTCGGGAATCTCGCCGGGCTTCGCATTCGAGCTCTGCAGCGCCTTCGCGTAGGCTTCGGTTGCTCCTTCGTAGTCGCCTTGGTCGCACAGAACGTCGCCGAGCTCTCGATACAGTTCGCGCTGTCTGTCGGCATCTCCGCCGGACTTGAGCTCCAGCCGGATCAGCTTCTGCACCATGTTGAGCTTGCCGAGCTCCCAATAGATGTTGCGAGCTTCACCGAGCGCACTGACGAGCGCCGGGTTGAGCTTGTAGGCATCCTGGAAATGCTTGAGAGCCTTAACCCCCTGCAAGAACTGCGAGTGCAAGATGCGACCAAGCCTCAAATGCAGGTCCGCCTTGACGCCAGCATCCTCCGCAGTCTGGATGGATTGCTCTAACACTGCGACGACCGCTTGCCAGTCGTGTTGGCTCGCTAGTTGATTAACTCGATCTTCTAGATTCATGCTCCCTCGGGCAGGCCTCGGACGGGATGAAGGTGGGCCTCCTGAGCGGAGGTACCCCACGAAATAGTGTTACAAAAGGCAAGTCGGCACGTGGGGTCAGCCCCCACGCGCCGCAATAAGAACGCTGAGAATTTGGACGCAGGATACAAGAGGTCAGCTTCCGAGCTTCTGTACGAGCCCGCTCGCGGTCTGGCACTGCTCTTTGAACTTCTTGGCGTTGGCCCCGCGACACGCGCGCTTGGTGAATTGATTCAAGAGCCGCACGGCCTTCTCCTTCTGGGGAGGCTCCATGACAGCGTACGTACTACCCAGATTGAACGAGATCTCGGGATGAGTTTCGCCAGCGACCTCCTTGGCTTTTTCCATGGCAGCCACCATCGACGCCTTGTCATCGCGTGCCTGGGCAGCGTCGAACAACAGGATGTACATCCCGTACAGGGCCTTGTCGTTCCGCTCGTTACCGGGAGGCACGAGCCGCGTGCCTTCCTTCAATACGGCCTCTGCCTGATCGTACATCTTGAAGGTGTTGTAGGCCTCTGCAAGCGGAGGATAGAAGTACGGCACCCGAGGATCGTGCTCGATGGCTTTGGTGTAGTTCACCATTGCTTCTTGTTCGTTATCCGTCCACCACATCGCGTCGCCGAGCTCGTTATAACATTGAGCTAAGTTCGGATCCTTCTCGATGCACTTCTTCAGCGGCTCCTTTGCTTGCTCGTAGGCGTCAGGATTGCCTGCGCGCGCAAGCTGCATCAAGGCGTAGCCACGCTTGAACCAATAGTTAGCAAACTCCGGCGCCACCTGAACGGCCCGAGCCAGAGTGGAGGCCAGCTTGTCCCAGTCCTCCTTCTTTTCATAGGCCTTGGCGAGCTTCCAGAGAATGCGGTGATTGGTGGGATCGAGGCTGATGGCCTGCTCGTATTTCTGGATCGCACCTTCGACGTTGACCTTAACGGACCGATCACCCTCATTGGCCAAGTTGATGGCCTCGATGTGATCACGGCTGCAGCCACCTGCGGCGAGGGTGAAGACAATGCCTGCCGCCAGCGTGGCGAGTTTTGCGGACTTCCACAGTTTCATCGCGAGCTCACTCTTTCTGGAATCATGGCACCCACCAGACCGCGCAAGACGGACATGGCGCCTGAAGGTTGGAATGGGCAAAAGCCATAAAAGTCTGACCACATGGTCTTGTTTTTAAGCGATCTGCGAGCGCTTCGTGACCATTTGAAACGCCCTTCAGAGGTTCACGAGCATAGGCGGACGCGACCCTTGAAGTAAAGCTGCAACTACCACAGTTTCACGCCTGTTCTCCGACAGTTGTGGCGCGTGTCCCGCTCGACGGCATTTGGTCCGCGAGCGGTGCACGCGCCCGGCATTGAAAGCGCAATTTCCCGACACCCCCATCCAGACGAGCACAAAAAGCGAAAGGCGCGCAGCCAAGGGGGCGACGCGCCTTCGAACAGCTCGGCCCCTCTCGATGAGCAGGCCGAGCGCTTGGGCCCGCTGCCGTAGCGCGGGCCCGCTTCTCATCAGCCGGGAGCAAACATGATCGGGTAGACGACGGTCACGATACCCCCCTCGGGCTGAGGGAAGCTCAAACCGTAATACGCCGAGATCACACAGCTCACGACGCCGCTATCCGGCAAGTCCGACCCGCCGTTTGATACGTTGGAAACGGAGCCATCTCGTCCGATCACGAAGCGAACCTGCACGCGACCTTCGAGGTTCGGGTTGCGGGCCAGGCCTTGTTCGTAGCACATGCGGAAGCGGCCATAGTTCTGGCGCACGATACGCTGAATGACCTCGGGCGGCAGCCGACCACTGACGCTTGTCGCACCCATGCGCACTTTAGGCGCACGAGTCTTGTGCGATCCGCCCAACCTGCCGTGCCCTGCTCCAAACCCCTGACCAGTTCCGATACCCGCGCCGTGACCTAGAGTGCCGATATTGCCGAGACCAATACCCTCACCACGACCACCGCCGCCTTCGCCGATACCGGACAACCCCAAACCACCGGCACCAAACGCGTCGCCGATCTCGTCGCCCCACATGTTGCCGCGAGCGCTGATCTCGTCCGAGCCGAGTGAATCATCCCGACCCCACGGAGCGGTCGGAGCGTTCGGATCACCCGATGCGCCAGCGTTCAACAAGCCAATCATGCCGAACTCACGTGCCTCACGCAGCGCAGCCTGCCGAGCAATATGTGGATCGGGGTTGTCCTTCGGCCCCTGAACCGCATAGCGCTTGTTGGTGGCTTTGGTGGTCGGGTTACCCATCGAGCCTTCTTCACCCTTGGCTCGAGTTCCCGTTCCACCTTCCTTGTTGTCGGCCTGCTCTTCGACGACCTCCGCCTCTTTCTCTTCCTGTTCGCGCTCGGCAGCCGCGTTCAGGTACTGCTGAATCAGATAGAGCTGGTCCTTGTCGATGTCCTCGTCGTCCGTCAGCCCGAGCGGCGGAACGAAGAAGGCCATGGCAGCGAGGAACGCGCCAACGGACAGGAACGAAAGACCAAAATACATGGCCACGTTCCATTCGATGCCCGATGCAACGCCGTGAGCGACCGGCTTGCCAGCGTTGACCGCCGCCACCTGGAACACGAAACCGTTCAGCTCGATGCGCGCGCGCGCACCATTGGGCAGAGGCAGCTGGTGCCCACCGCTGACCTCCGCGCTCGGCTGCGCCCGGGTGCGTGCCTCGTCCACGGTCATGCGAGGCTGACCGGAGATATCGATATGCCCGGTCGCACCAGGCGGTAGAACCACACTCAGCGACGCGCGATCACCCACCACGATGGGCATCCGCGTGGTTCCGAGCTTCTCACTCGGAATGAAGAAGTCGCACGAGAAGTTCTTACCCTGCTCCTCACCGACGTAGAAATTCCGCGGAGGTGCAAGGTGCGACACGTGCAACACGTTGGTGTCCCACAAGATCATCACCTCGACAGCCGGAACGTGCGGCAGCTCGACCTCGTCGGGTAGAACGTCAGGGCCGCTCTTGACCAACGTGTACGTGTATGTTCCGGGCGGCGCATTGTCGGGAACGCGCAGCGCGTCGTTGGGAGAAGACGCTCCCGCCGCGAACGGATTCAATGGATTCACCTCGAACGGATTGTTTGCCCCGCCTCCGCCGAAAGGATTCGACGGCGCAGCTGCGAACGGGTTCGAGGAAACGGGCGCCTGCGGGGCTGCCCCTGGCATACCGCCCATGGCCGCCTGCGGAACTGCCGCTGCGGGTGCCGGCATCGCAGGAGCTGCCATCGCGGGGGCCGCCATGCCAACCGCAGCTTCGGCACCAGGAGGGTCCGCCCTTTCGAGCACGATCTTGGTGCCACCCACCTGTATCTGATCTCCCACGTGCAACTTGCACTTGTTCACGCGAGCGCCATTGACCTGCGTACCGGGCTCGTTGCCAAGATCGATCAAGGTAATGTCTTCGAGACCGGCCACTTCGATAACGGCGTGCATTCGCGACGCCAACTCGTCGTCCACTCTCAGATGGCTTTTGGGATCCTTGCCGACCTTGACGATGTCTTGGGTTACCGTCTCGCGACGCACAAGGGCGTCTCCCTGATAGAGACCGAATGTCAGAACCGCTTTTGCCATGCTTTTGGTTTCCTTGGCCTCGGGGCGAGGCTTGAGTCAAACGAACCGCAGCCCGCCCCGCGGGTGCAGCGCAATAATCTGGGATCAGGCTAGGTGGGAGTCAGATGTTCTCGACGGACTTGAGCATCTCGGGCACGAACGAAGTCCTCGGACGGATCAACGTGGTTCGCGCCGCCCGCGCCCGAACCTTGATGGTGGCATCGTTGGGTCCGAAACCTCCGGCATTCAACGGATCATCGTCGAATTCGTAGCCGTACCCGTCGCCGCCTTCATCCTTCGATTCGGACACTGCCTGAGCAAAGACGAGGGGCGCCACCAGGAGAGTTACTGCGCCGAACGCCGTCGCCGTCACTAGTTTTTTTGATCGGGTCATTGTAGCCTCCCTGCAAAACTTTCTTATGGTTACAGTGCTATTGTACTTACGGGCCTTGTCTTCCGTCAACCACAGTCTTCCGTCAACCACAAGCTCGCTAGGTGCAGGTGAATAATCCTCGCAACATCGACTTGGCCCTATTCGACATTCCGGCTCGACCGAAGTTCCAACAAGTTCGATGAATCCTCAGCAAGATCCTTGGCCGCGTGTCGAGTCTGGTAGCGCAAACTGCCCCCTCTTGCTCGCCGCGAGCGCGGCACGCACTCGGAGAAGAATTTTCTGGGCACGTGCCGCCACTCCGCTCACTTCTTCTTGGCGTCGTCTTTCGCAGCGGCGCCTGCTTTGTCCTCTTTCTTATCGTCCTTCTTGTCGTCCTTCTTATCCTCGGCGGGTGGAGGAGGCGGGGGTGCGTTCTTCTTGGCCTCTTCCCCCTCCTTGATGAACTTCACCGTATCTTCGATGTCCTGCGAACGATCCTTCGAACGTTTGACTGCCTCCGCATAGACGTCGTCACTGCCGGCCTTTTGGATGAACTCGCGGTACTGCTTGGCCGCCTTCTCCAGCATCGGGACGGCGTTGCCTCGCTTGGCGCGGAACTCTTGAGTCAGAATCGCCTCGTTGTAGTAGGCCTCCGGACGCTCGGGCGCGAGCTTCTTGCACTGATCGAGATGCTCCTGTGCTTCCTTGACGGCTTTGTCGAAATTGCTGTCGTTGATCTGACCGCGAATCGCGAGCGCCAGTCCAAGGTGCGCTTCGTAGTTCTTCGGGCGCAGCGCCAACGCTTTGCGATAGGCCTGCTCCGCTTCGCCGAAACCACGGAACGAAAGATTCACCGCGCCGTAGTTCATGTGTGCCTCGAAGAACTTCGGATCGAGCTGAGAAGCCCGCCCGAAGGCTTTCACCGCACCGTTGTAGTTCTTCAACTGCACCATGATAAGCCCCACCGTGTTGTGCAGCGGCGCGTAGCTAGGGTTCTTCTGCAGCGCTTGCGACGCGACCAGAGCAGCCAAGTCCAGCTGCTGCTTGTTGACGTCCAGCGTCTCGGAGCCGGCAACCACCAGTGCGTCACCCCGACGGCCGCCACGACTGCTGCCCTTCTTCTTGGCGCTAGCCTTGGCCTTGGCCTGCTCCATGTAATACACGGACAGCTGGTTCGCGGCGGGCATGAAGCCGTCGTCGATGGCCAACGCTCGCTGCAAATTCAGCTTCGCGCAGCTCAGATCGTCGTCACAACCGGGACCGCTGGTATTGCCGCCGCGCTGCATCTGGAGCGCGGCCAAGCTGACCAGGGCCTCCACGTTCTGGAACTTCGCATCACGAATGATCTGATCCAGTTCGCGGATAGCCTCGTCGATATCGCCGCTTTGCTTGTACTTGTACAGCGCCAGCTGTGCTTTGGCCCGATGGAATCCCGAATCGATGTTGAGCGCATTTTGGAACTGCTTCTGCGCCTCGTCGTCCTTGCCGCAGCGCTGATACGCCAAACCGGCATTGTAGACGGCGACAGCCAGGGGCTTGCCACCGGCGTCCTCCTGCTCGGTGGATGCGCTATTGAACAGATCCGCCGTCGACTTGCACGAGCTGTCATTCCAACTACTGGCCTTGTCGTTGGTCTGGAATGCTTGAAGCCCCTTGTCGAAGTTGACGGCAGCGGCCTTGCTGATCACCTGGCCGTGCCGACCGCGGCGCCCGCTGTCGTTCTCGGGCGCAATCGCTCCCTTGCCTGAGCCGGAGCCACCACCGCATGCGGTCAGCAGCATGAAGCCCAGCCCAACCGCTGCTAAGCCTTGAAAACCCTTCATCGTCATATCTCCTTGAAATCTTGGGGGAAGGCGGGCCGCTCGCGCAACGCGAGCGGCCCAATCGGTGCTTACTTCTTCTCTTCCTCTTCTTCGTTCTTGGGAGGTGGCACCGGCTTCGGTTCCGGGATGAGAGGTTCGCCACCCAGTCTGAGCGGGTACGACTCCTCTTTGAGCGGGTCGTTCACATGGATCGGGGAGCCACGGAACTCGTCGATGAGGTGGAACTCCGCCTTGTACTTGTCGGCGAGCCACTCCTCACACGTGCGGCTGAACTGATCGAAGTATTGATACTTCACCGAGTAGCCCAGGCACACTTCATAGGCTCCACGTGCCTGCTGCTTGAACGGCTCGGACGCGTCGTCCAGAGCGCCGTAGTACGCGGTGCGAATCTCGTAGTCGCTTTCCCAGGCCTTCGGAATTGGCGCAGAGCGGAAGTCGTCCACGAACTTGCCCCACATGTCGCCCACGCGGGAACCGGCTGCGATCACCCAGCGTGGCGGAGGCACAGGCTGAAGATCGACGATCTTCTTGTACTCGGCACTCACGTCCTGGATCATCTTCTTCTTCTTGACGTACCAGTCCTTGACCTTGGTCCCGATGTGCTTGGTGATGCTGTCCTTGTCCTTCGACCCCTTGTAGGCCGGGAACTTGTACGCATCGACCTTCTCTTTTTCCTGCTCCGCGAAGAAGAAGAGACCCTCGCCCACCGCTTCCAGCGCGCGGCCTAGGCGTCGTGTGGTGCCCGCTTCGTTCTCACCCTTGATGGCCTGGATTTCGGCGACGCCCTTCTGAGGGTCTGACCAAAGCCCGACCACCTTCTTGTACTCGGTCTTGGCCGGACCGTCGCGCTTGGTTTCGGCATACGCTCGCGCTAGCAAAGCGTGCGCTTGCAACCGAACATCCAGCGTGGCCTTCTTGTCGATCAGCCGCATGCCACCGGCGAGATTCTTGGTGACCTTGTCCCAATCCTTCTGCTCACCATAGTGATCCGCGACGGCGAAGGCGATCTGAGCGGTCTGCTCGGGCTTGCGTGCCCCGTAGTAACGCTTGAAAGCGTCCGCATCCTTGATCGCCTCGTCTTCCATGCCGAGACCCAGCCTCAGGACCACCGCATCGGCGAGTGCCTTGTCGGCGAACTCCCCCTTGTAGCTGGTCTTTTCGGCGTACATCTCGTAGTAGAAGGCAGCTTGGTCGTAGACCGCAATGGCCTGGTAGTTGCCGCCAATCTCATAGATCGCCTTCTTGGCTAGCTCCGACTGGTTCAGACCATACTTGTCGCTGAGCAGGATCTTCCTGGCCTGAATCGACTTCGCCAGGAGACGCGCCGCCTGGTAAGCCTTCGCCATGTTGTAGACGATCTGGTCGGCCTGCTCGCACTGCTTGGGTTTCTCGCCTTTGGAGAGAGGCTCCTCGCAGTAGGTTCGCCAGATCTCGAGATAGGAGTCGGCGCCGTCTTTGTAGTTGTCCAGCGCTTCCGAATAGTTACCCTTCTCGGCCTGCTGATCGGCGAGCTCGACCTTCTTCTGCGCCGAAAGGCGCTGGATGTCGAACTTGATCCGGGTGAGCAGTTCGCACTGGTCCTTGTTGTCCTCGAACTTATCGCCTTTGCAGTAGTTCTCGAGGAATAGGGGGACGTCCTTGCCCATGTCGTCGAAGCAAGACGGACGCGGTGGGTCGGCCTTGGCCCCGAGCACGTTGACAGCTTCCAGGTACAGCTGAGCAGCGAAGATGCCAGCATCCTTGTCCGAGTGATTCAGGGCGATATCCCGGAACCCGAGAGCGGCCTCTTCCCAGTGCTGCGCCTCGAAGTAGATGCGCGCACGCCCGTACTTGACCTCGACGTACTGCTCCTCCGCCTCGGCGTCACCCTTCGGCGGCTTGATGTAGCAGACGTAGCGATTGAAGGCCTGGACCATGCCCTTCTGCTGCTCGTTCAGCTCCTTGGGCTTGAACTTTTCCCATTCACCCTTCTGAGCTTCTCGGTCCTCTTTGCTCGCCCCCTTGGGTCCGAGCCCCTTACCCTTGCGATCGGCGTCGCCCTTGTACATCTGGTCGTACATCTTCTGGTAGCAAAGCACCGACGCATATGCGGCTTCCGCTGCGTTGGGTCCCTTCGGGTCCTCGGCCACCACGGCGTCGAACGCCGGTCCGCACTCTTCCCAACGCTTACGGAAGTAGAGAAGGTCAGCCATCGCGTAGCGGATCTTCTGCAGCGTCGGCCAGTCTTCCTTGACGATGCGCGGAAACTCGAATTTCGCGAAGTCTTCGTTGGTGAAGGTCTCGGTAACCTTCTTGTAGAGGTACGCGGCCAGATCCATCGTCTTGCCGTCGCCCGTACCGCGGACTCCACCCGTACCCACGGCCTCGAGATGCCAGCTCATCGCCGTCTCGGCCAAGAGCTCGGCCGTCTTATTGGCGCACTCGAGCTTCTCCTTCTTGGGGCTGCCGCCTTCGCCGAACTCCTTGTAGATGCGTACCTGGTTATCCAACTCCTTACGGATACGCTCTTTGTCACCGGAATACGCAGCCTGGACGGCGCTGGTGATCTGGCTCTGGTAGTGGCAGTAGCGCTTGCCTTTGTCGCGCCCCATCAGATCCTGATAGAGCTGGATGCCTTCGGGATAGTGGCCCGTGTCCAGGTAGGCGTATCCGAGCTCGTTCATCATATCGATGGTTTTGGCGTTCGAACCGCCCGTGTCTCCGGATAGCGGCTTGAAGAAATTGTACGCCCGGTTCGGAGCGCCACTGACCGCATAAACCGGGATCAGGTCACGCCGCGCCGACTTCGCCAGTTGCTTCGCGTTGGGAAGCTCCTTGTACTGGGTCCCGTAGTCGATCACCTTCTTGAACTCGTTCAATGCCTCGGCGTACTCACCCTTGTTCCAATGCACGTACGCCAGCTTGTAGCGGGCGTAGCCGTACACCTTGTTCTTCGGGGGCGGGTACTTGACCACCTCGCGATAGGCGGCGGCCGCCAGGTCCCACTTGGAGGGATCGCCCTGGGCTTCCTGAAAGAACAGTTCGCCGAAGGCCAAGTAGGCGTTCGGAATGTATTCGGACTTCGGCGCCTTCTCGATCAGCTCGTAGTAGGTCTTGCGCGCATTGGCGAGATCCCCACCCTGCTCGTACTCGTAGGCGAGGTAGTAGAGAACCTCGTCAATCTTCGAGTAGTTCGGGTAGGCGTTCTTCATCAGCTTGTAGTACGCAATCGCCTTCTTGCGTGCCGCCTGCTCGATCTTCTTCGCCTTGGTGGATTCTGCCCGGTACTTGCCTGGGTTGCCTTTCTTCTTGCGCTTGGCGTCCTGAGCCTTGATGTCGAAGGCGATCTTGTCGCGAACCGCCGCCGACTCGAGCTCGACGTAGGCTTCCGCCAGGCGCCGGATCAACTGCGGACGGTCGGCAGACCGTTTTGGCGTCCGTCTGAAGAGCCGCTCGAGCCCCTGAATCTCAGTGATGAGGAGGGCGCGAGCGCGCGCCTGAAGGCGGGTCTTGCGGGTGTCGCGTTCGGCAAACTTGCTCAAACTCGACGCGTCTCTGGGCTTAGCCGTGTCGCGGCGCTTCTTCTTGGTAGGCGGCGGTGGCTTGCTCTTGAAGGCCGCGTTGCGCTTCTTCTTGGCCTCGAACTTGGCAGGCCCCCCGGGACAAGAGCTGATGGCCTCACGGGCCTGGTCGGAGATGCACTCCTTGCTCATGTCCCCTATTTTTGATTCTGACTTGGCTGCACCTGCATTGATAGTGAAGAGCAGGGCTCCAAAAATGACCGAAAGGATGGTTACGCGCTTAGCGTGCATCTGAATTACCTCCCACACGCGGATTCAACGACCTGCCGATAGAAGCCCAGCTCATCGCGCCAGTACTCGCCATCGAAGGGCCAGATGAAATGTTCTTGGTCGGGCTTCACAACACCGAAGATCTTCGACTCGGCCTTGCTCACTTGACCTTTCTTTATTTTTTCGTCCAACAGGTTTCGCTGCGCCGCGGTGATGTCGATGAGAATCTTTTCTCCGTTACGCAAGTGTTCGTTGATTTCCTCCACGGACCGCTGATAGCGCTGGAGGGCGAGTTCGCCCGCATGGCGCACGGCCAGCTGCCGAGCGATCCGCAGCATGTCCTGAATCTGCACCCCCAACGACGACGCTCGGAAGCTCGCAGGAGAAGCCTTGAAGCGCTTCACCTCCTCATCGAGCACTTTCACGTAGTCGATGTTGCGGATCAGCTGACGATCGCTGAGCGCGGCCTCGACGATGCCTCTGACGTTGTCGGGCACGTTCGCATTGCCTTCGCGCACCGTGAGCAGGAACTTGAAGAAGGGCTCCTCCTGGTTCTCACCCTTGAAGCGCTTCAGAATTTTCTCCAGCTCGTCCTTGATTGGGACGAAACGCTGATTGAAGCGAGCTACGACGATGGTGGCCGCGTCGTAGTTACAGTTCGAAAAGTAGATGACCGCCTTGAGCACGTCCGCTTCCGGATAGAACGCATTGGGGAAGTAGGGCGCCTGGATGGTGTGGATATTCCCGAGCGCCTGCGGGTACTGACCGGCCATGAAGTACGCCCACGACTCCTCGAACAGCGCATCGAGCCAGTACTCGCTCTGGGGCTGGACCTTGTCCCAATACTTGACTGCCGCGCTGAGCTTGCTCGCGTCGACCGACGGCACGTTCGTCTCCGCGTCTAGCCGGATAGAAGCCGAGTAGTAGGTGCGAGCCATCGAGAGATACGCCAGGTCGCGCATGCGGTCTTCGTCCTCGACACCTTCGACCCCTTCCTCGATGGCTTTTTCGATGCGTGCGAACGACTTGACCGCAGGCACGCTCTTGCGCAGCTGCACGTAACTGATGCCCGTGAAAAACTGCGATTTGACGTAGTACACGCTGCGCCGGTCCACCCGTTGGAACAGGCGAATGGCTTCCTCGTACTGGCGATTTCGGTACTTGTAGCGACCCAGCATGTAGTTGAGCTGCCAGTAGAGGTCCTGCTGCTGTGCATTATCGAAGCGACCCACCTGGTCGTCCGTGTACTTACCGACGCGCTCGATGATGTCGGCCGGCTCCGGCAACTGCGTGGCGAGCTTGGCCAGCCACAACAACGTCTCCTTGAACTTCAGGTGCGAAGGATTGTCGGCAATCACGCTGAAGATGGCATACGAGGCCTGGTAGAACTTGAGCCGATACAACGAAATCGCCAGGTAGTATTCGGCCAACTGGCGATTACCCGGGTCATCCCCCGTGTCACCACTCACGACACGGTACATGCCGGCAGCGGCTTCACTCCAACGCTCCTTGTCGAACATCTTCTTGGCCGCGGCAGCACCTTCCGTCATGGTGCCGGCAACCACCGGTTCCGCCGCCTCTTTGGGGGCGCCTTCGTCCAGATCGATGTCAACACCGCCGCCCGGCTTGGCTGCACCCTGATCGGCGGCCTCGCCCCCTTCTTCTTCGTCCAGGTTGATCACTTCCTGGGCGCTCGCACGGGGTGGCGAGACGACTCCGCCAGCAACGGCCACGGACGCCAAAACGCAGACGGCAGCTACACGCTTTCGAAACATGTGTCCTCTTTGAATTATTTTGTTGGTGTCGCACTCGGCGACGGGGTCTGGACGGCGACCGGGGCGCCCACTAGCTGTCCCGAGAGAAAAAAGCCAATGAGAACGGAGAGATACCACCGGTGGCGGATGCGATGTTAGATACCGCTGTAACGGATTGTCAAGGGCGACAGATGGCGTCTTTTTGACGTGCTGAAATACGATGTGCTGTGCTGTCTGAAAATTGCGTTGCATGCGTAGCGCTTGGCAGGGCCCGGTTTGTAAAAACCTCACGGATGCGCGGGAAGAAGGGGGATCGCGGCGTGTAGGCAGCTTGCGCATCCAAGGAAACTTTTGGTTAAGACGTGAGGACGAAAAAATTCCTTTGCCCGATTCGCGTTGACGGACAAACGCGCGGTCGACTAGCTTACGCGCGCGGTTCGGTGTCCAGGCGCCGATAGGTTTTGCCGCGGGCTCAGCAAGGCATCATACTGCGAATGGCAAAAGGCTGAACGGGACGAACGCGACGACGCAGAACTGGACCAGGTATCCGGAACCAGGTTGACCTGACACAAGGGCTGACCAGGCCAAGAATGGATTCTTCACCTTCTCAAGGGCTGCTGAGCCACGCAAGATTTGATTCAAAGGCGGAACATGATTCGATTGATCCAAGCTGACGGGGACGTGGTGGCGCAGATTTCCAAGGCGCGAGTGGCTCTCGGGCAGAGCATGTTGGCACGAGTTGCGCTCGCCTCCATGACGCTCGGGCTGACTCTGGGGTGCAACCCGGGCGGCGTGGGCGATCCATGCATTCCGGAGGACGAATATCGGCAGCAGGTGCCCGGCTACGCCGTTACGGAGGTGAACGTCGAGAGTCGGTCCTTCCAATGTGAAACCCGGGTCTGCTTGGTCAACCACTTCCAGGGGCGCGTGAGTTGCCCCTACGGTCAAACGGTGGAACAGACGGACGCCTGCGTTGCCGATGGCGCTTGTAATTCCGACAACGGCGTCGGTTGTCGTGTGCCGGGCACCAACGGAGACAACCCGAACGATCGCATCCAGGTTCCGGTAGAACCGCAGCTGTTGGAGCGAAGGGCCGATGATGCCGTCTATTGCTCGTGCCGCTGTGACGGGCCGCAGGCCAATGCTCGGTACTGCGAGTGTCCGAGTGGCTACGCCTGCGTCGAGCTGGTCGAAGACCTAGATCTTGGTCAGTCGCAGCTTGCGGGCTCCTACTGCATCAAAGAGGGCACTCGTTACAATACCCGTCAGAAGTCCGGCGACGAGTGCGACGCGGCCCAGGGCAACTGCGGGAACGACGGCAAGAACCCCTAGTTGGTCGACCCGCGCGGAGGCCTTTCGGCGCGCCCATGGCCCCCGCCCCAAGGACCCAGGTCGACGGGGGCCGCGCGGAAGCAGCGGTCGCCGAGTATCTCGAACGTCGAGGCTACCAGATTGTTGCCAAGAACCTCCGACTAGGTCGGTTGGAGCTCGACATCGTTGCCCGTCAGGGCGGCGTGGTTGCGGTCGTCGAGGTGCGAACGCGGGGCGCAGGCGCATGGACGACGGCCTTCGGCAGCATTGATGCCAAGAAACGGGAGCGCATACGCAGGGCTGGGCAACGGCTCTGGCAGCGACGCTATCGCAACGATTCGAGCGTCGAACGTCTTCGATTCGATGCAGCTGCCGTGCACTTCAAGGACACGGGGCCCGAGGTCGAATACGTGATGGCTGCATTCTGAGCACCGATACTCCGGGGATGAGGCGACCCGAGATTGGTCCCTTCAGAAAATGCGCGAGTGGCCAGCTCCGCCGACGCGCGGCGCTGCTCGATCGGTTGCGACCAATCTCCTGTTCGTCGCTCTAGAGGTCCAACGAGTCCTGCATGTTCTTCCGGAGGTCATGCAGGGGCTGCAACGCAGTCGGCTCGGCCTTGCCTTCGAGCAAGGAAATCGCCCGGTCGAGCTTGTCGATTTCCTCCTCTTGCCGAGACCGCAGGTTTCTCACCATGCGGTCGAAGGTGTCGAAGAAATGAACGAGTTCGTCTCCTTTGCGCAGCTTGCCCGGGATTCGCAAGTGACCATCCCCCACGTCCCGAATCAGACGCTTCATCTTGAAGATCGGGCCTGCCACCTTGTGCGTGACCACGATCCCAGCAATGAAGATCCCCGCCACCAGCAGCACGAATACGGCGACCAACGTCAACATCATGCGTGACTGAAACGCCTGCAAGGCGGCGGTCTCGCGCTTGAGTGACTCCGCCTGGGCCACCAGTTTGGCCTCCTGGTCTTTGAGACGCTGATCTTGCTTCTTCGCGTCGGTAGTGAAGGCGTCGAGCAACGCGGGGTTGTCCTGATACACCGGGTCTTTCACGATGTTCATCTTGACGACTTCGCTGACCTTCCGGCTCTCACCCACGACCTCTCGGCCCAGCTCCACCACCTTCTGACCCTGCTCCACGTTCTTGTGGCTCTGGGCTACGACAGCCTTGCTGGTCTGCCAGAGCACCCAACCCAACGAGACGCCCAGTACGACCGCGATCGCGACCAGGTAGGCCGTATATTTTAGCTGAAAATTCGGGTCGAGCAGGTAGTTCTTGAGCTTTCGCTGATGGCGTCCTGTGGTCGGTACCGATGTTGCGGCTTCTGCCATTTCAGACTCCTACTTCTCTCGAACCGATGGGCGTGCCCGCCCGGGACGGCGCTGTTGGGTAACACCCTAACCATAAGGTTAAAGTGTCAGAAGCGCCGCACGCAAGAACCGTACTCTCGCACCGACCTCGCATCGGGCTGTTTCGGCGCCGGATCTGGACCGAGGCCCCTGCTTCACCACAGCTGACTACCATTACCAAGCACCTATAATCGCGGCGCAACTTCCGTAAACTGTTTCATAGCCGCTTCGGCTGCGTAGCTCACGAGCTCCGCTTCCAGGCTGGGGTCGGGCTCGGAAGTCGGCGAGGCTACCGTCTTGGAAAACTGTCCGATCACGTTCTTGTCGGGATAGCTGAGCATGGCGACGCTCAGCTTGATGTTGAGACGACCACCGGCGTAAGTCAGCGAGAGCTTGGGAGCCAGGTAGAAGCCCTTGAGCTGAGAATGCTTCGACAGCACGCTGCTCGCTTGAGCTATGGTCTCATCCGCAGGCGCCATCGCAAATGCCCCCACCTTCGATACCGTCTTCGCCATGCCGCGGCGGACGAGGTCGTCGATGTCCGAACGCTTGCCATCGTGACCTGTGCGGCCGATGGCGACGTAGAAACGCGTCTCGGGGCCGATCACCGCCTCCACGGCGCCCAGCCTGGCCAGGGCGCGCTGGATGGTTCCCTTGACCGAGCTCGACGGTTCCTTCGGCAGGCGGCGTTTGAGGCAATCCGCTCCGCCAAGGTTCAATTTACCGAGCGCCGCTGCTGAAGCAATGCGCACCGTGGTGTTGGTGTCTTCGAGGCCTCCGCACAACGGCTGCACCGCCCGCTGGTTCTTGGACGACCCCAACGCGAGCGCCGCCTGTGTGCGAACACGGAAATCGCTGCTTGTTTTCAGCAGCGAGACTTGTCGGTCGATACGATCCTGCCCCGCGGCGGTACTCGACACGACCAGCAGCAGGACAACGAGACACCACGACTGTGCGCGCCGAAATGACATCCCCCAACACCTTATCATGGGGCCATGGCATTTCCGCGGGGGCGATCTCATCCTATGCATAGTAGGACGGGCCCGAGGCCCAGCCCCTTCACCCCTGCTCCGCCTTTTTGTGATCGAAAATGACTCCGTCCACGTGTAGGTCTCTGGCTCACTCGGCGCCCTGGATGTCGCGCGGCTGGCCGAACCAGAAGGGCCGAGCGATCGCCCGGCTGAAGCTCCTGCTCGCGGTCCTGTTACTTTGCCATGCGGCGGGCGCCACCCAGTCAGCTCCACTGAAGGTGCGTGGCGCCGCCTCGGTAAGCGCCAGCGCTCGAGTGACTGGAGCGACGCTCGAGGTGCGCGGAAGCGTCACGGATGACGCTGGCAGCCCCATGGGTCGCGCCCACCTGCGTGTCGACGTCCTCTCGGACTCGGGCAAAGCCCGCGACCTGCCCCGTGCGGAGAAGTGCCCCCCCACTCAGGCCGTACAGCTGGCACGGGGGTTCTCCAGTATTCCCGACGCCTACATCGTCGAGACCGACGCGGCGGGCGGGTTCTGCCTACGCGTGCCAGGGCACTTCGAGTCCGGAAGCATCGAGATCAGCTTCGAAGACAACGAGGACTTGTTCGAAGCCAGTACCGAAACCATCCCTATCGACACGACTCGCCGCTCACTGGCACTGCGCTTCTCACCTCAACCGCTCCGCTTGAACCTCGCTCCCGTCCGGCACCTCTTGTTCATCGACACGGAGCTGAAGCCACCGCTCGCCCCGGGTGCAGAAGCCGAACCCATTAGACTGGATCTCATGCTGTCCGAAGCCGACGGCAAAGCAACCCGCATCGCAACGACTACGTTGCTCGCCGGCGGTCGCGGCCAGTTCGAAGTGACTTCGAGCAAGCTCGGTCGGCCGGGGCGCGCGACGCTCAGCGCAGTGTTCGCCGGCACCGAGACCATCCAACCGGCAGAACGAAGACTCGTCGTTTCCCGCACTGCCCAGGTGGAGCTTTCTCTGGCCGCGGCAGGAGACACCCATCCCTGGAGCGGGGACACCGTACTCCCGGTCGCAGTGGGCTTCGTAGGCGGCGCCGTGCCGAGCGGCAGCGTAGAAGCCCGAGTCATGGGACGCACCGTGGGGATTGCTCCGGTGCGGGCCGGGGCAGCAACACTCCGGGTGAAAGTCGAGGCGTCGCGGCGCAGGGAAGTCACCGTCACGTTGCACTATCTGCCGGACGCTCCGTGGTGGATTCCCGGTCCCCCCGTGGAAGCCCAAGTGATGACAGTCAGCCCGGCCAGCTGGATGCGGTGGACCTGGGCGCTACTGGCGGGCCTGGTAGCCGGCTGGACATTCCTAGCGTGGCGCAGGCCGCGGCCCCGGTTGCCAAAGGAGCAGCCCTCCAAGGCGCCGACCGGTAAGGCAAGGCTCGAGATCGTTCGGAGGATTGCGCCAAACTCCGGCTGGGTGGGCAGCGTCATCGACGCCCACGACGGCGAGCCCATCGAGCACGCGGAGCTGGAAATTCTAGGCCCGTCGTTCCGCCAGCCCGTCGCCATCCGCAGCGCACGGACCGCACGCGATGGAGCTTTCTCCCTGGAGCCCATCCCTGCCCCCTGGCCCGATGGGACGGTCCTTCGTGTGTCTTCAGTTCACCATGCGACCTTCGAGCAGCCGTTGCCCGTCGAAGGACAATTGGTGATCCATTTGGCCACTCGGCGCCGTGCACTGCTCGAGCGGCTCGTGCAGTGGACCGAACGGCGTGGCCAGCCCTACACCGGCGGAGTCGAACCGACACCAGGACGAGTCGCCCAGGTCGCCGAGAGCGAGCACGAATTCGCCGTCAACGACTGGGCCAGGGCTGTCGAACATGCGGCGTATGGGCCCTCACCCCCGGACGCCCAGGCCGAGCGATCGTTGGTGAAGCGAGAGCCGGATTCGTAGGAACGCCCTGATGCCCACTTTGGAACGTCCGAGGCGGGTACGTCCACCGCGCGCGTTTCGGCGGCAAGCGCTCGATCCGAACCGCTTCGGCATTGACGCCGCGAAGACGCAGTTCCTATAGTCCGCCCGAGGAAGAACCGCTTCGGTTCAAGGCTCCCAAACGATGGAAATAGTTTACATTCTCGTAGCGCTTTTGGCGCTGATCGCCGGCTACTTTCTCTTCTTCAAGAAGCCAGAGGAAAAGCTCCCCGCCCCAAGGTCCAAGCCCTCGCTGAAACCAAAGGCGAAGGCTGCACGGGACGAGGGCGACGAGGAGGAGCGCGAAGAGGCGGAGCCGAAGCGCAAGCGGAAGACTCCGTCGAAGCGCCCAAGCGCCCGCCCTACTGACGAGGACGGAGGGACGACGAGCCAACCTCCAGCTGCCGAAGCGGAGCCCGAAGCAGAAGCCGAAGTTGCCGAAAGGCCAAGCCGCGTCGCCGACGTCAAGTCTCTGCGTAGGGGCTTGGCCAAGTCACGAGGCGATCAAGGCTTTTTCGGGCGCCTGAAAGCGCTGCTAGGCGGTCGCAAAACGATCGACGAAAGCCTCACCGACGAGATCGAAGAAGTCCTGCTCGGCTCCGACGTCGGTGTACGCACCACGGAAGCGATTCTCGAGCGTATCAAAGATGGCCTCGAGAAGAACGAGTTCAGCGACGAGGCCAAGGTCTGGGAGGCGCTACGCGCCGAAGCTCGCCGCATTCTCGATGTCGAGGGTAACGCGGGAGCATTTCCCCTGCGCCACAAGCCGACGGTGGTTTTGATGGTAGGCGTCAACGGCGCCGGGAAGACGACCACTATTGGCAAGTTAGCCACTCAGCTGAAGAGCGAGGGAAGGACTTGTGTGCTCGCCGCGGGCGATACGTTTAGGGCCGCCGCCGTGCAGCAGTTGAAGGTGTGGGGAGAGCGAGTGGGTTGTGAGGTCGTCCACGGCAAGGACGGTGCGGACCCTGGGAGCGTGGTCTTCGATGCGATCAAGCGTGCCTCGGAGCTCGGCGCGGACGTGGTGCTTGCTGACACGGCCGGCCGTCTGCACACAAAGACAAATCTGATGACACAGATGAAAAAGATTGCGAAGACCGCTGAGAAGGCACTCCCAGGCGCGCCGCACGAGACCCTACTCGTGATCGACGCAACCAACGGCCAGAACGCGATCGCTCAGGCAACGGAGTTCAAAGAAGCTTTGGGCTTGACCGGAATTGTGCTCACCAAACTCGATGGTACCGCAAAAGGCGGCATGATCTTGGGGATCTGTGATACGTTGAAAGTCCCGGTGCGGTTCGTTGGATTGGGCGAGCGCCCGGACGATCTACACGAATTTTCCCCGGACGCTTTCGTGGAAGCGCTCCTGGGAAGGGATGCATGAAGGCTTAGGGTACGCTTGGAATTTTTTGGATGTTGATCGCAAGAAATTTAGCGTGATATAGTCGCGCGGCGTTTGGGGCTAGCGCGCTTTTTTCTAATAGTTACAAGTAGTTGCAGAGCCGGAAAGCACTAGCGAATCGTTCCTGGGGAAAGCGTTAAAAGAGGCATCGATGAAGAAAACTCCCATCGGGCTCCTTGTGGCAGCCGCTCTGTGGGCCTATCCCGCAAGTAGCTGGGCCCAAGTTGAAGCCGACGTGGATGCGGACGCGAGCGTCGACGTGGACGCCGACGCAGCCGCAGACACCGCAGGCGAGGGCGAGACAGGCGAAGGCGAGGTCCCGGAAGGGGAAGTCCCAGGTGACGAGTTGCCCGGAGAAGTTCCTGGCGGCGAAGGCCTCGACGACATCTGCGAGATCGATCCCGCGGCTTGCCCGACGATCGACATGAAGAAAGAGGCTGCCAAGCCTCTGGCCGAGCAAATCTACGCGGTCCAACAGCGGTTCATCATCAAAGATGGTCGCATCGAACTCGCGCCTTACTGGTCATTCACCTTGAACGATCAGTTCGTCAACCACCCGGGTCCGGGGCTTTCGCTTAACTATTACATCACTGAAGTCCTAGCGATCGGTCTCAACGGCAACTACTACGAGCCCTTCAACGTCGACAAAGAGTTCAACGCGCAGGTCCGTCGTTCCGCGCGCGTTGCCGTACCACTCACCGAGTACCAGTACGGAGCCAACCTGAACTTCACCTATGTCCCCGCCAACGGTAAGTTTGCTGGGTTCGGTGACTTCATCTTCCACTACGACGCCTACGTGGTTGGCGGCGTCGGCGTGCTCAGTACACGCCCCATTCCGGTGGTGGACCCCGACAACAGGAACTTCACGTTCGAACCCAAGCTGGCTTTCAACGCCGGCTTCGGATTGAAGATCTTCTTCAATCGCTGGTTCGCCGCGGGACTGGAGATTCGTGACTACATCTTCCTCGATCAGCTCGAAAACCTGGAGATCGACGAAACCGATCCCACCGATGAGAGCCAGTGGTTGGGAGATACCACGTTGACCAACAACGTTCAGGCACAACTGGGTGTGTCGATCTTCATTCCGTTCTCTTTCGAGTACCGCCTGCCGAAGTGATGAGCAGCACAGAGCAAGCAATGACCGTGCGAGGAATGATGGGCACCAAGACCACAGCATCGAAAACCAAGCGCTGCCTGCTCGCCGCTGTCACGGCGACCGCAGCGTGGCTCGGCATGCCAGAGCAGGCGCAGGCGCAGGAAATCCTACTCACCGGTCCACTCGCCGGTGCACCGGCAGTCCGGAAACTCCGCCTACATCGTGAAGGCCGATTCGAGTTCGCCCCCAACGTTTCGTTCACCTTGTTGGACGAGTATCAGCGCACCATCTTCCTGGGCGCTCGCCTCAACTACAACTTCACCGACTGGATCGCGCTGGGCGTCTGGGGCGCCTACGGCGGACTGATCCAGCTTCCTACCGGCCTCTCCAACGAGATCCAGGACGTCAATCACGAGCGCAAGACCCGCACGGACGATCCGAACTGCGAGAACCTCAACTGCAAGTTGACTCGAGTCAACCTGGGAGACGATTTCATCGATCAGCTGGGTAGCCTCGACTGGGTAGCTGCTCCGCAGATCACCATCGTGCCGTTCCGCGGGAAGCTTGCTCTGTTTCAGAGCGTCTTTCTGGATACCGACTTGTACTTCTTTGGCGGCCCTGCGTTCGTCGGCGTCACTGAACGCGGGGACTGCAACTCGGGGTCCGACCCTGATTGCACGGGCTCGTTCGAGATGGCGTCGCGCATGGCGATTGCCCCCACATTCGGTCTGGGTTTCTCGTTCTATGTCAACAAGTGGAGCGGCCTGGGTTTCGAGTGGCGCGGCATGCCGTTCTCCTGGAACAGTCCCGGCTTCGACACGGCGGGCGGTGGACAGAACAACGCTTTTCCGGACAACAACATCTCCAAGGAAGATCGCCAGTTCAAGTTCAACAACGTGATGACGATCAGCTACAACATCTACTTCCCCACGGAGTACAAGATCAGCGAGTAGGGGCACCAACCTGCTCTCGAACGCCTCGCCCAGTTGCGGGGCGTTTTGGTTTTGTGAGCGAGTCCTTGGCGGGCTCTCCTCCCCTGGCGACTAGCGTCGAACGACCTTGCCTCCGCGCACGGTAAACTCATCGGGGAGTGAAGCCTGGCACGCATCGATGAGCTGCTCGGGCACCGCCCAACCGCGCTCGGCCAGCCCTTGCGCGATCTTGTTCTTCACGCGCAGACTCTCTTCTTCGTCCAGGCCGGCGACGAGTGCCTCGACGCTCTCCGGATTGTTGATAGCGAGCACCGTGCCGACCGCCGTAAAACGTACGGACTCGTTCACGTCGCCGATGAATGGCTCGACGGCAATCCGTACATCCTCGGTGGGAGTGCTCTCGAGCCTTTCGATCAGTTGAACCTTTGGTTCCGGATTGCGCATGTACTCGGTGTCGAACTGATCCAGAATCGCCAGCAGCTCGTCGACGAGCTCTTCTTCAGGAACGATGTCCTTGAGTACCCTGAGGGGCCAGTGCAGACTTTCCGCCTTCCGACAGTAGACCCGAATTGGCTCGAGCGCCTCCTGACCGGCGGCCACAATGCCTGCAGCAGCGGCTTCCTTCTCTTCTTGATCGGTGATTGAAGGCTCCATGCTCCAGTTGAAACGCTTCAGGAGCACCCGCGACGCGCGCGCCGTTCCGAGCTCGCCCAGCTCTCGAATAGCGTCCTGGCGGTCCAGGTTCTGGGTCATCTTGCTAGAGACGAGTCGTTCGAAGCGTGCCATTTCACGATCGCTCTTACGCTTGGTCTCCTTCGCGCCGTCGGCCTTGCTCTTGCTGAAAAAGTCGAACAATCCCATGCTGATGCTGTCCTGGTCTGCGCCCATCCGGCTCGTCGGTTCGACGAGCAGGGTCGTGGACCCGCCTTATAGCCCGGATCGAAACCCTGTGCAGGTTTAACCACATCCCAGCCTGAACCGCCAATGCCAGCAGCGCCCCTGCGCATCAGTCCTCGGGCGCACGCCGCGCGAACGCCTGGAGCGCGCCGCTAGGCTTCCCCGGCACCGCCGCTCGACTCGTCGTCGGAAGTGTCCTCCGGCACACCCATCAGCGCGTTGAGGAGCGAGTTGATACGAAACACCAGCCCCCCAAGCTCGGCGTGCTCGAGCTCGAAACGAAGCTCCTGGTTGCCATTGATGATGGCCAACAGCCCATCCTCGAGTTCTGCCACCGGCTGCGAGATGTAGTTGCCGAGTAGAAACCCGCCGACCACCACGAGCAGGACGCCCAACCCCGAGATGGCAAAGACGGGCCACAACAGGCCAGTCACACTCGGAACCAGGGATTCGGGAACGCTCGCCACCAACGCAAATGGAGCGTCGCCGTAGCCATCCATGCGGACAGCTCCGAACAAGCGCTCTCCGACGGGCTTGGGAGCGTTGGCCAGACTTCCCGTCTTGAGCGTGTCTTGGACAGCAGACAACACTGCCTGATTGCCAAATGCGGCCTGGCTTGCTCCGTCGCCTCCGGCAGCGATCACGCCTTGCTTGCCGCTCAGCGCCAGGGCCTGGCCACTGGTGAGCTCGCTGGTGCGAGCCAACCGCTCGTCGTTGAGCGGCGTCCCGACAACCACGGCGCCTACGATGTCGCCATCCTCGCCTCGCACTGGAGCGTAGCTCGCCAACATCTGCTCTTGCCGGGATTTGTCGAGCCAAACATCGCTGGCGGTGTTCCCAGTCTTGATGGCGTTCTGCAACGAGGGGTACGCAGCCCCGGTCTTGTCGCCGCGCATGAGCGCCGAACCATTCCGTCCTAGGGCGACGCCCTGCTCGTCCACGAAGAGCACCAAGGTGGGCGCCATTTTTGCGAAGGCAGGCTGCTGAATCGCCAGATCGCGCAGGCGGTTCGCCGCCGTCGTCGCCTGCTCGCTGCGCGCTTGCTGCGTTCCCGCCAGGTAGACACCTTTGACATCGTCCTCGGTGGCTCGGGACGAAAGCCAGCGCTCCATGCGCAGCGCGTCCAGAGCCAACTGGGCGTTGGCAGCTCGCAGGGCGCGTGCCACCTCTGTCTTTCGCTCCTCGTGGTTCGCGACGACGTTGCCGATCGACTTAGCCAGGAAGGCAAAAGTGATTAGGCTTAGAACGATTACGATGCCAGCATTTACGAATATGATCTTCCAGCGCATGAATCTTGGCCCCTCTCATGCTCGACCGAGCACGTATTGGCGCACAGAGGAGCCTATCATTCACTGCTCAGCGCCCACAACGCCATGAACCAACGGTTTGCACTAGTCGACGACGAACTATTCGACGCGCATGAAGGTGAGTCGGCGCACCCCGAACGGCCGGCACGCCTACATGCCCTCCGCCAGGCGATCGCGTCTTTGCCCCGCGAGCTCGCACACGAGCGTCTTGCCCCTCGCGACGCGTCGGATGAAGAGCTCGCCCGTGTGCACACCGATGCCCACATTCGGCGCATCGACCAAGCAGCCGGTCTGAGGGGCCACTTCGATGCCGACACCTATTATGCGCCGCGCTCCGCGGCCGCAGCGCGCCGAGCCGCAGGCGGGGCCATCGCTTTGGTCGAAGCTCTGATCTGCGGGGAAGACCCGTTCGGCGTCGCTCTATTGAGGCCACCTGGTCATCACGCAACCCGCGACCAGCCCATGGGGTTTTGCCTGTTCAACAACGTCGCCGTCGGCGCTGCCCACGCGCGTAAAAGCGGAATCGAGCGTGTCGCCATCGTGGACTATGACGTCCATCACGGCAACGGTACCGAGGAGATCTTCTACGAGGACCCGAATGTGTTGTACGTCTCGCTCCACCAGGCAAACTTTTACCCAGGCACCGGTGGGAGCCGAGAGTGCGGCATCGGGGAAGGGCGTGGCATGACCGTGAACATCCCGCTTTCCGCCGGGGCCGATGGCGCGGTGTACCTCGCTGCCCTCGAACGCGTCGTAGCGCCTATCCTCCACCAATACTCCCCCGAGTTGCTGCTGGTTAGCTCGGGGTTCGATGCCCACCGCCGCGATCCGCTCGGCGGGATGCGACTCGACGACGACAGCTATGGCGCGATGCTTCGCGTCCTGGTGGCGGCGCTGCCTCCCAGAGAGCTCGGCGGCGCTGCCGGCCCGCCTCCCGTCGGAATCGTGCTCGAGGGTGGATATGATCTGGAAGCCCTAGCGGGCTCGATGCGGTGTGTGCTGGTGGCGGCGGCAGCGCAGTTCTCGGACCCGCGTCCGGTCGTCTCCCCCACCCCGCCCGCACATGCCTCGAATGCCCCTCTCTCGAACTTGCATGAGGCCCAAATCGACGAGGCCATTGCCGCCCAGAGGCCGTTCTGGTCGCTCGAGTAGCCGAAAAAACTGCGCTGGCGCGAGCTTTCGACGAGCCGGAGTTGCGAACCGGTGGCTCGCTGCGCTAGATATCGCGACCGCCAAGCCCATGGTGGGTGTAGCTCAGTGGTAGAGCACAGGATTGTGGCTCCTGTTGTCGCGGGTTCGATTCCCGTCATCCACCCCATTGCAGAATTACAGGGCAGGCACATCGAGGCCCGTTCCCGCTGCATGGACCAGCGGTTGCAGCAGTAGTTGCATCCGAGGACGCGAAGCAAGTTGCAAACCGCACCCTCGAATGCGCAGACTGGACCCGCCCCGAGATCCGAAGCCTGGAACAAAAACTGTCACGCGCCGCGGTGAACAGGGTATGAAGTCTACCGATGGAGAGAGTGATGATCCCGAAAGCCTGGTCCTTTGGTACCGCTCTGTTAGCACTGGCTGCCGGTTGCAGCGATCCCGTACCGCCCGCCCCTCGCGGCAACGTCAACTTCTCACTGCAAGGGTGCACCACCTACAGCGGTGCGATCGGTGTGAATCGTAACGAGCAGAATCCAAACCTGAAGTTGCAGGACCTCGCTGCCCTCGACGGAACGCAGCCGGGTCGCCGCTTGGAAGACGGTCAAGAAGGCGCACGTGTGCGCTGCAGCGTGGACGGGGGTAGCACGAATGCGATCAGCGCGAGCATCTCCGGTATTCAGAGTCACCCATCGAACGGCACAGTGGAGAACGTGGCCTTCAGCATCTCCGACGCTTACCTCCAAAAGATGGAGACGACCAACGCCAGCGGTGAAACCGTAATCACCGGCGAAGGGCTCGCGAACTACATCGCAATCACCACCGGCGGCGTCACTTACGAATCGGTGGGCGCATGCACGCTGACCATCAACAGCTCGCGCCCGAACTCGCAATTTACGGTAGACGCGGGGCGCGTATACGCCAGGTTCGATTGCCCCCAGATGACCGATCCGCCCGTCACGGGTTGCCGTTCCTCAGGAGCGTTCGTCTTCGAGCGCTGTAAAGAAGACTAGGGCTGCTAAGAAGGCCGGGGGCCGCGCCGCGCGCTGTCCCTGCAAACGCGCTCAGTCTTCCTGATCGGGCTTGGGGGCCGCAGCTCCCGCAGGGGGTGTGTCGGCCATCTCCACCTTGGCAGTCTGCGCGGCTTCAACCGCCACACGCAGAGCCTTTGCCGTCTCCTCGAGTTCAGGCTTGTCTCGCAGCGTGTCCGAAAAACTGATCTCTTCCTCTTGGGCCTCGTCTCCGTCGATCTTCACGATGACAGCGGTGATGTTGTCTTCCCCGCCGTGTTCGTTCGCCAACGCGATCAACTTGCGGCAAGCGGAGTCGAGATCTTTCTGGTCGCTGACGACGTCGAGGATTTCGTCGTCCTCGATCATCCCGCTGAGCCCGTCGGAGCAAAGCACGTAGAGGTCCCCAGGCACTACATCGTCAGACTGCAAGTCAACAGTCACCTGATCCTGCATCCCCAACGCTCGTGTGATCACATTCTTCGGAAGCTCGCTGCGCTGTTCTTCGGTCAACTCCGGCATCGCCAACAGGTAATCGTTCACCAGCGAGTGATCGCGAGTCATCTGCTGGATTTCGCCGCTGCGAACTCGATAGGCGCGCGAATCCCCCACATGGCCAATGAACATCTTGCGCTTCTTGGGACTGAAGAGTGCGCCGACCACTGTGGTCCCCATCCCGTGGCACTCTCGAGCCCGGACGCTCTGTTCGACGATTTGCCGATTGGCGAGTCGAATGCCCGTCAGAAGTCGATTCTCTTCCTCCGTGAGTCGGGCATCGAAATGGAAAGGCCAGGTGACATCGTCCGACGCGGTCGCTTTGAAGAAGTCGACGATGGCATCGGTCGCGAGTCGCGATGCGACGTCACCCGCTCGATGCCCGCCCATCCCGTCAGCGACGATGAACAGCTCCTGCTCCGTCAGGATGGCGAAGCTGTCCTCGTTGTGATCCCGTTGGAGCCCTACGTCGCTAATGCCCGCCGCACGCGCCCGCATTATTCAGCCGCTCCCATCTGGGGTGTGGTTGAGGTTGCAGACTGAACCAACATATTGTTCGACAAAAGGTTTCCACTTGCCGAAACAGATTGTCAAGGGATACGCAGGCTTAGAGTCGAACACCCGTTTCATTTTCTTGTAATTCGTGCGCATTTCCCGCTCCGACTTCCCCACACGTGGTGCCACTCAGCAAGCCGCCCGCACACCCACACCGCTCGGGTAACCCTGATACCTGCAAAAGCTCCAACGGCACTTGCGGCGGTTCGCTTTAGCTACTGGCGACCAATGCACGATGAGCAATTGGGTGCGAAATCCACGGCCAGATAGCCGAATACTATACGACTAGAATCTCGCGCTCCTTGGTTTGCACGATGGAATCTACATCCTGACCTGCCGCTGAGACGCCTTCTTCGACTTTCTTCTTTGCCCGCTCGACCTCGTCTTCGCTGGCGTCCCCCGACTGTTTCATATCGGAAAGCATATCGAGCGCGTCGTGGCGCGCTTTTCGAATCCCCACCTTGCATTCCTCCCCGCTCTTTTTTGCAAGCTTGACCAGATCTTTGCGCCGCTCCTCGCTCAGGGGTGGAACGGGTACCCGGATGACGTCGGAATCCAGCTGAGGATTGAGACCCAGGTCGCCCTCGCGAATCGCCTTGTCGATCGCCTGCGCCTGATTCTTTTCCCAGGGTTTCACGACGAGCATGCGAGGTTCGGGGACGCTGACTGTCGCCATTTGGGAAATCGGGGTGGGCTGCCCGTAGTAGTCCACGCGAATGCCGTCCAACATGCCTGGATGGGCTCGACCCGTCCTCAGCTTGGCCAGATCGCGCTTGAGCGCCTCCCTGGCCTTCTTGGTTGCAGTTTCCAGCTCTTCTAGCACCTCGTCGATCATGCTCCGAATCCTCTCAAGCCTGAGGGCGGACCATATATCACCTGAACCGCTCTACCGCGAGGGCGCTCGGCCCCTTCCCCGACAAAGGGTGCGTCAGGGCGCGGATCGCTCCGGATCGGCCGTCGCGTCGGCACCCGCATCGCTGGGTTCCACCGGGGCCTTCGAGGGTGGCGGAGCGTTCTGAGCCGCCCATGCCGAGGCCGCGCGTGCGGCGGCCTCGGCCGCTGCCTCGTTGGCAGCGCGTGTCCGCTGAAATACGAAGTAGCCCAGCACGGCGATGGTCAGCGCGATCCCGCCCAGCACCCCGGCCAGAAATCTTCCCCGACTCGGTGGCTGATACTCGGCCAACTCGAGCTCCAACCTCGACGGCTGGCGGGGTCGAATCTCGAAGGTCGTGGTCTCCTCTTCACCGCGCGCCCAGCGGTCGAGTTCCGAAAGCGCGTGGCTCATCGCCTCGACACTCTTGAAGCGGCGCTCCGG
This sequence comes from uncultured delta proteobacterium, assembly GCA_963809955.1. Classification (GTDB taxonomy): domain Bacteria; phylum Myxococcota_A; class Polyangia; order Polyangiales; family Polyangiaceae; genus JAICQQ01. The sequence continues at coordinate 119,627 of CAWELQ010000014.1, read as the reverse complement.
ATCGCGGGCACACGCCCTGGCGAACCACAGATTGAAGGCCGGTGGCAAGAGCGGGTTCGCGTCCGTCGGCACGGGCAAGGGCGCCGAGCAGACCTTCAGTACGACCTCCCCAATGGCGTCGCCCTCGAAAGGCGTGCGCGCGCAAAGCGCAGCAAAGGCGCAGGCACCGAGCGACCAGACATCGGACGCCACTCCAACCTGCGCTGAACCCGTCAGCGCTTCCGGGCTCATGAAATGAGGGGTCCCGAGCACGGAGCCCGCTTGAGTCGAGGCCGCGCCGACCGCGGCCTTGTCGTGCACCATCTTGGCAATGCCGAAGTCGACGACCTTGACGATGAACGCGTCGGGTCCGCGGTCTCGGTCCTTTGCCAAAAAGATATTCTCGGGCTTCAAGTCTCGATGGATGATTCCCGCCGCGTGCGCAGCCGACAGGGCGCGCGCTGCCTGCGAGACGATTTCCGCCGTCTCGTCGAGCGTTCGGGGCCCCAGCCGCTTCACCCGCTCCTCGAGCGACTCTCCCTCGAGGTACTCCATGACGATGTAGGGCTGCCCGTTCTGCGCAACGCCGTGATCCATGACCGAGACCGCGTGGCGGCTACGGATGCGCGCCGCTGCCTTCGCCTCATTGTCGAACCGCTGCAGAGCCTCGCGGCTGCCGATCAATTTGGGATGAATGAACTTGATTGCCACCAGCTGGTCGAGTGACAGGTGGCGAGCCGCCCAGACGCTGCCCATGCCTCCTTGGCCAATGAGCCGCTCCACCCGAAAGCGGTCGGCGACAATGGTTCCAGCGAGGTTCGGGGGTGGCGACTGGGTCATGGAAGACATGCACCCCCCGCAAGCGGGCCTTCGAAAGCGGCGAGGAGCGCAAAAGCTGCTCATATGGTAACGCCGTTTGATAGCGTCCCGCTACTGCCTCCTATGAAGCTTCGCATCGTCACTTGGAACATCCATAAGGGTGTCGGCGGCGTCGACCGCCGCTATCAGCTCGATCGCGTGATCCGCCTGCTCGAGGAGCTGGATCCCGACATTGCCCTACTCCAGGAGGTGGCCGAGGGCTGGCCCGCAGCGCGCTTCGAGGTGCAAGCCGACGAGCTACGCGACGCGCTGCATCTCAAGCACATGGAGTTCGGAGCGGAACACCGCTATCAGAAGGGCGGCTACGGCAATACGATTCTCAGTCGCTGGCCGCTCAGCGACACGAGCCACATCGACCTCACCGTCGGCTGGCGCAAGAAACGAGGTGCCCTGGTGTCCCGCATTCACATTCGCGAGGCGGGTCACACCCGCAGCGTCGTGTTGTGCAACCTCCACCTGGGCCTCGCGGGGTCGGAACGCGGCATCCAGCTCGCCCGTTTTCTGGCATGCAAGCCGGTAGCAGCACTGCGCTCGCATACCCCGGTCGTCATCGGCGGCGATCTCAACGACTTGTGGGGTTCACTGGGCCCAAAGTTTTTGGTCCCAGCAGGATTCGCCAGGGCGGGGAATATCTCGAACACGTTTCCCGCTGCGATGCCCATCCGGCCGCTCGACGGCCTCTTCGTCAGGGGGGATTTGCTCGTCGAGCGCTGCCGTCCCCTGCGCGGACGGCTCGCCCAGGTCGCATCTGACCACCTTCCGCTGGTTGCAGATCTGAGACTGAGGCCACTCGCGGATCCCTGACCGCGCCGACGGGCGACGAGGCGCTGGAACGCACGGTCGAAGGCGTCGAGTTTTTGGCCGGATGCGTGCCGCTCGTGTAGCGTCGAAGGGCCGATCTGTCATGCAGCCCGTTACACAGAACTTGCGACATCCGACCCCATCGCCCGAGGCGCCCGCGGAGCAGAACACCCGTTTGGTGTCCCAGCGCGCGCGCACCGTCATCGCGTCAATTCTTTCCGGGGCACTTGCGCTGGGGGTCGCGTATGTCGTCGGCCGGGCCGAAGGTGCTGCAAAGTCCGCCGCCATCGAGCAGCGCGCCCAGCAGCAGAAGGCGGGCCTCGCCAGGAATACCGACGAGCTTCGAAAACGCCTCGCCGATCATCAGCGCCGAATTAGGCTGCTGGAAGCGCGGCGCTCATTGCACCGCTCGCTGATGGCCTTGGAGCTGGATAACTTTGGCACCGCGCGCGAACAGTTGGCCAAGGCCCACAAGCTCTTGACGACTCCACCTCCACCTCCGGGCAGCCCACTGTCCGATCTCGGCGAAACGATGGTCGGAGTGGAGCTGGGAGTGACAGCCGACCCGCTGCCTCAACGGCTCGAGCTCACCCGCCTTGCTGGAGACCTGGATGAGATTCTCGGTGGCTGATCGCTCGGTTGGCCCAGAAACCATCCCTGAAGAAATGATGGTGCCGTCCCTCGCGACCGGGTGGCCAGGTCGTGGCGGCACTACCCTGGCCATGCGCCACGCTCGGGCACGAAGAGCACGAGCCGTTCCCACAACTGCTTGGGGCTGCGTCGCTCCAGCGTCCGACGCACCTCGGAAGGGCTCGCCGTCTGGCTGAAATGCATGAGCACGAGCCGTTCGTTTTCGAAGAGTGACGCCCGTTCCAAAATTTCGTCGAGATGAACGTGGCAGCCCGCGCGGCTCTCAGCCAGGGACTTGCGCTCGTCGATGAAGGAACACTCCAAAACCAACACACGCGTCTTCAGCAGCGAGGGCTGCGTGTCCAGCACCCTGATCAATGTATCAGTGACGTAGGCAAACTCCAGGCGCTCCACTTCATCGAACAGGGGCGAGCCCGCCTTGCGTTGCTCGGCTATCTCGTGTCCCGCCAGCGTTCGATACTCGGGCTTGAGCTTCTGCACGCGTTGAAAAAACTGGTAGCCGACGGAAGGCACCGTGTGGTGCGTGCGAAACACGCGAACGCTCAGGTCGCGCCGAAGTGGGTACTCTTCCCCTGGCTCTACGGCGACCAGATCCACCTCGAGCGAGTAGCGTTGAATTCGGCTCAATTCGCCGAGCGCCTGCGCCAGCGTCGATGCGATGGCCGCCGGAGCGTATAGCTTCGGTTTCGCCTGCCCGAGTAACCCACGCACCCCCAAAACAGCGGCCAACGCGCCAATGTGATCGGTATGACCATGACTCAGAAGAATATGGCTGGCCCCAGACATGCTGCGAGCCACGATGCCTGCGTCAAACAGACAGTCTAGTTCGGGCACGTGTAGCGACGTGTACACTCCCCCCACGGAAACACCGCGGATCGTATACGGGCCAGCCTTAACCGTCGTCAACATGCGCGAATCCAGCCTAACATGCCCCGCCACTCCCGGGGACTGGCGAGGCGCTGACCAGGATGCTTTGAGTGTCCTCGTCAATGGGGCGGTCTTGAAAGTCCGAGCGTAATCTGACTCGGTGAAACCCGTTGTAGCGGAGGAGAGCCGTGAGCTCCTCGGGGAAATACTGTCTGAGCGAGAGTACGCTCGGAGGGTTGGTGTCGAAATGGATGTGCAGCACCTGCGTCAATGGCTCGTAGTGATAGCCCTCGAGCTCGCCCGAAAGTTCACTGAAACGCGGTAGGTACACATCGAATAGCAAGCGTCCACCGGGCAACAGATGGCGCTTGACGCCCCCGAGGAACAGCTCCACGTCGGAGCGCTCGTACAGGTGCGCAAACACATTGAAGGGCGCGATGACGAGGCGGAAGCGACGTCGAAGACGCACGTGGCGCATGTCTCCCCTGACCAGTCGGACCCGGCTCCGGGTCAAGGGAGTTTCGTGTTCGAGGCGTTGCTCGAGATCGGCCAGCATGAAACGCGAGGCGTCCAGGCCCGTCACCCGAATGCCCGCCCGAGCCAAGGGCAAGCTCACCCGACCGTTACCGCAGCCAACCTCGAGCACGGGACCACCGGCCCGGCGACTCGCCCGAACATAATAGCTCACGTCCTCTTCGCGAGCGCCGTAGCGCCGCGTGTACGCCGAGGCATCAACGTAATGGGATAGCGCGCCTGGGTGCAATTTCAACGCTCACCTCGCAGAAGGCCCGGCACTGGCCGTCTCAGCACGGCGACCTGGCAGCGCGACGGCGCACACCAGCGGGTCCCGAGTTTTCTTACGTGCCCTTGGGTCAAACGAGCTACCTCACGAACCACGCGTCATGTCGCCCACGGCGCGACTGGACACGCGCATTTCTACTAGCACACCCCGATTCTTGACGAGAAGCGGCACAGACGACACACCTCAGCTACTGACGGCGAGCTGGCGCTCGGCCGTGCGGCGTCTTCACCGGTTCATGTCTCAAGCTAGCCCCGAAGAAAAGTCCTTGTTCTTGGCCCTCAAGGCCGAAGCCCTACCTGGGGTCTGGAGCCAAGGCGTGAAGCTCGCCCGCGATCCCGCTGTCGCGCTCGAGTCCCGCGCGGGCTCCGAGGTCGTGCTGCGCGTACCGAGTCCTGGCCGCGTCGTGCCTCCTACCGTGGTGCTCTATCCCGACGAATCGGAGTGGACTTGCGACTGCGGGAGCCGCAACGACCCCTGCGAACACTGCGTGGCCGCCGCCATCTTGCTCAATCAGGGACAGCTTGCCGACTCGCCCCTCCGCTCGAAGAGCAGCGAGCTCAGGTACGAACTCAGCATCGTACGCCAACGCCTGAGAGTCGAACGCAGCTTCGAAGTCCCCGGCGAACAACCTCAGCGAGTGGACTCTCTGGCGTCGCTGGTGGCACGCGGAGCGTGTCCGTTCGCTCCGAGCGAGGACGACCTCGCGATCGATCGCTTGCTCAACGCCGTGCCGCGGGGTGACTTCAACCTGACCCAACTCACCCGGCTGCTCGGCGCTCTGTCCACGTGCAAGGTAAGCTTCGCAGGAGCTCCCGTGCGGACCAGTAGCGAACCTCTCAAGCCGGTGGGGCGAGTCTTCGACCGTGGCAGCTCGGTCGTGCTCGAGGTCACGGTCAATCCCGAGCTGAGCGAGGTGCTGGCCCCTGGGCTCGCGCGTGCCAATGACGAACTCCGACCGCTCGGCGCGGTGCAGGTTTCGGGCTACAGGATGGAGAAGCTACCCCTCGTGCGCTCTCTGACGCCGGACAGGACTGCAGAGCTCGTCGACCGCATCTTGCCCGAGCTGTCCAAGTTCATCGAGGTGGACGTACAGAGCCGGCGTCTACCCACGCGCGCGGCGAACCTGAAGCCTTGGCTGCAGTTCGACCTGAGCCACCAGGGGCACACCTTGAGCATACTACCGACGCTTGTCTATGGCAGGCCCCCGGTGGCTCGGCTCGACGCCGACAAGCTCACACTCTTCGGTCAGACTGCCCCGCGCCGGATGGTTGCTCTCGAACAAGAGTTGCTCGAAGCGCTCAAGGACCAGCTCAACCTGATGCCAGGCAGGCGGGTGCACTTCGACGGGGAAGAGGCAGCACGATTCGTCGACCGGCTGCGTCGCTTCCAGGCGGGGCAGGATGCGAATTCCAGCACACCGCTCGTCGATTTACCGGACCTGGTGGCTCGGGTGAGCCTCGACGCCGCGCACTTCGACGTGCAGTTCGAGACGGAGACGGACGGCCACGTTCCCGCGAGCGCCAGCGCGGCCGCAGTGCTCAAAGCCTGGCGCGACGGCAACCAGAGCGTTCCGCTCGCGGCCGGAGGTTTCGCCAACATTCCCACAGACTGGCTGGACCGCTTCGGGGAGCACGTCGCCACGTTGCTTGCGGCTCGTGACCACGGCACGGCCCTCCCGACCTTTCTGGTGCCCACGCTTGCCAAGCTGTGCTCTGAACTGGGACAGCCGCCCCCGGCAGAATTCAAGCGGCTGGCCCCACTCTTCGAGGACTTCGTGGCCCTGCCACCAGCCACGCTTCCTGCGGATCTCGGGGCAACGCTGCGTCCCTACCAGCTCGAGGCGGTGCGCTGGCTAGGCTTCCTCAAGCGGGCCGGGCTGGGAGCTGTACTCGCCGATGACATGGGCTTGGGCAAGACCCTGCAGACACTGGCCACTATATCCGGCAAGACGCTGGTCGTGTGCCCTCGCAGCGTTCTTTTCAACTGGGAGCGCGAGGCAGAGCGTTTCAGACCTGCGCTCAAGGTCTGCGTCTTCCATGGCCCGAATCGAACCCTCGACCCATCGGCAGACCTGGTGTTGACCACGTATGCGCTGTTGCGGCTGGACCTGGAAGTACTGAGCGCATGCTCCTGGGACATGGCCGTCCTGGACGAGGCCCAGACCATCAAGAACCCGGACAGTCAGGCTGCCCAGGCGGCATTCCAGCTCGAAGCCAACTTCAAGGTCGCGCTCAGCGGAACACCGGTCGAAAACCGTCTGGAAGAGCTCTGGAGTATCTTCCGCTTCACCCACCCCGGATTGCTCGGAAGCCGTTCGAGTTTCACCGAGCGCTTCGAGAAGCCCATCGCACTCGGCAGCGCGCAGGCGTCCGGACGCCTTAGAGAGCTCACCAAACCTTTCTTGCTCAGACGCCTGAAGAGCGTCGTAGCCAAAGATCTTCCACCGCGTAGCGATGCACTGCTGCCCATCGAGCTCGAGCCGTCGGAGCGAGCCGTCTACGATGCGGTACTCGCAGCTACGAAGAAAGAAGTGGTCCAGGAACTCAAGCAAGGGGGCAGCGTGATGCGCGCTCTCGAAGCATTGCTGCGGCTGAGACAGGCGGCATGCCATCCAGCACTGATTCCCGGTCAGCAAGCAGAGAGCTCGTCAAAGGTAGAAGCACTGCTCGACGCGCTGGGAGATGTCACCGCCGACGGACACAAGGCGCTGGTGTTTTCGCAATGGACCAGCTTCCTCGATCTGATGGAGCCACACCTCGCGCAAGCGGAGATCCCATTTGCGCGCCTCGACGGAAAGACCCGCAATCGCGGCGAGGTGGTCGAAAACTTCCAGCGTGACGATGGTCCCCCAGTGCTGCTCGCGTCCCTGAAGGCCGGAGGCACCGGCCTGAACCTGACCGCTGCGGACCACGTCTTCTTGATGGACCCCTGGTACAATCCCGCAGCCGAAGACCAGGCGGCAGATCGCGCCCATCGCATCGGTCAAGACCGCCCCGTGATGGTGTATCGCCTGGTCGCCCGCCGAACAGTGGAAGAGGGCATCGCGTTGCTACAAGAAAAGAAGCGCAAGCTGGCTCTGAATGCTCTGTCCGGAGCCGCGGCCGCAACGGCTATAACGCGGGAAGACCTGCTCCGACTACTGGATTGAGGACGCGCCGGGGTTGCTCGCAACAATGGTTCGAAGCATCCTGCTCACTCGAGCCGGAATGGGCGATTGTCGCGCGCGCCAGCCAGGCTCGACGGAGGAGCCAATATGACTGCGAAGAAACTATCCGAAGCAGAGATCACCCAACGCCTCGGAAAGCTCAGTGGCTGGGAACTGAAGGCAGGCAAGCTCCACAAGGAGTACCGCTTTTCGACCTTCATCGAGAGTTTTGCGTTCATGACCCGAGTGGCTTTGATCGCGGAGTCCATGCAGCACCACCCCGAGTGGTTCAACGTGTACAATCGCGTGAGCGTAGACTTGGCGACCCACGATGCCGGCGGCATCAGCGATCTCGATTTCGAGCTGGCCGCGCGCATGGACGACCGCCAGTAGTCGCTCAGCGGCGCATCAGCGCATGCAAGAAGCGCTTCGCTTGGAGTTGACCCGAGTCGAAGCGCAACGCCATCTTGAACGCCACTTTGGCCGTTGCCGTGTCTCCGCGAGCGTGCGCCACGCGGCCGCACACGTAATGGGCGAACGCGAAGCTCTTGTCCTGTTTCAAAGCACCCAGAGCCAGCCGCTCCAACCTGCTGAGTGCAGCCTCCGCGTCCTCGGACGGCTTCAGTAGGAACTCAGTCCATTTCTCGTAGAGTGTGTATTCCGGTGCCTCAGGATTCAAAGCGGCGGCCCTGGCAAAGGAATCGAGTGCCCGGCGCAACGAATCAGCCTTGAATTGGCGTACGCCTTCGCAAAAAAGCCGTTCGGCTAGAACGCGTTGTCGCGATTGAGAAACCGGCCCTTCTCGGTGGGATGCTTGGGGACGCGCGGGCACCTCAGACGAGGGCCCCGCGGCCTCCGGGACACGAACCGCCCGGAGTAACGGGGATGACATGCGCCTGCGCGCTGAATCCGAGGTCCTTGTAGCTTGGCGCGATTCGGTCTCGACCACCGGTATTCGCTCGGAGCGCTTCTTGTCATACAGCTTCACACCATCGGTCAATAGTAGCGCGACCATGATCTGGGTGGCGTGCAAGATATCGAGAAAGCCGGTGTGAATCAGCTCCTCGACGCGCCTGCTGCCGTCGATATTCCCGAGATAACGACGTTCGTTCGGCTGTAGCGCGTACGACGCCGCGGTTTCGTCTGCGCTGGTCGACAGCTCGGCAAACGCCCTCGCATCAGGTCGCCACACGCTCTCGGTCCGAGCGAGGTCGTAGTAAGTCTTGACTCCCTGCATCACGAGCGCCTGAACGGGACAGGGGTAGTTGGCCAGGTGATGCAAAGCGTCGTTCCCTGGCCGGAAGTCCACTTCGGGCTCGGGGTGAGCCATACACGCGATGACCGTGTCCCGCACTTGTTGCTCGAGCCGCACGTGAACCTGTTGGTGGGTGCAGTAGCCAAGCGCCACGGCTACTTCCGCGAAGCGCATCTGTTCGCTTTCGAATATCTCCTGGGTCATCTGCGCAATCACCGCCTCGTACTGACCCTCGTCGATGGCCCCGTCTCGCAACAGGGCGCGCCCCAGCGAGCCGGCAAGCGTGTTCTGCTCAGCAAAGATGGGCGCGCCGTCGCGCAGATAAACGTTGCTGATCGTGCCGTCAACCCGAACCGTCATGACGCCGGTCTGACGCGCTTCGTGCAACGCCAGCAGGTGAACGACGAAGGCTTCACGCTCAACACCCTGCCCGGCGACCGCGAAGACCGGTCTTCGGTCGCCTGCTCGTGGTGGTGCGTGAGTCGAAGTCCGTCCCCTCTGGTGCGAGGTCATGGCTACACGCGTCAATACGTCACGCTAGCCCATGGGCATACCGGCAGCACGCAAGGCGTCAAATCATGTGAGACATCCCGGCACCTTGCGCTCCGACACCCTGCAAGGTGCGCGCGAGCATGACTGAGCCGAGCAGCAGCGCTCGGCCCTCAGTGCCAGGCATCCGCAGCCTGCACGGGGTGCCCAGTGCGATCGTGCTCGCGCAAGAGCACCATGGCGCGAGAAGTACATGGCGTGCAGGCTGCGTAGCGCGAACCGTGCTGGCAGCGCAGATAACGGGCAGAGATCGGGCTCCGAGTGAATTCCGCGGGATCGATATGTCGCCCGCAGGCTACGCAGTGGATGTGTGTTTGCGACGCGGGGGTGGAAGTCGTTTCCGCCGCTTTTCGTTCGCGCCGAGTCAAGCGTTTCTGCCGCTTCATGGTCGGTGGGTCTAGCGCGACGACGAGGCGGACCACAAGTGGGCACGACACACGGCCGCGCTAGCGCCGGCGTCCACGCTGGAGTGAGAGACAAGTAAAGACCGGAAATCACCTCAGAAGATCCGCGCTCGCCCCGCACCGTCGTCCACGTCACACCGAACGAGACCGGGACGCAGCGTTCGAGAAACACGAGTGTTTCCAGCATCGACCGCCGGGAAGTCCGAGCCATGAGCGAGTGTGTCGCCCCCGAACCGGGACTAGCTCCCGTGGTCGCTGTTTCGTCCAGCCCAGACCTGGATCTGCTAGCCGACCTCATACAGAGCCTCGGCCCCCGGGTGGTACGCTACGGTCTGGCAGTCGTCCGTAGGGGATCGCCCGGGGCAAGTCACACTGCCAGGGCCCTGAGCCGCCTGGGGCTTTCGCCCGGGCGACTCGTGGAAGCTAGGTCTCGCCTCGCGCAGCGCCCCGACGCATGCTCGAGCCAGGGGCTCGGCAGCTCCGCCGAGGGTGTCGCACGCAGCGGGCCGGCCGAGTAGGGTCCAGAAATCTGGGCCGACGGGCTCTCTTCAGCGTACGAGTGGGAGCATGCGCTGGATCATCTGCGTTTGCTTGCTGGCCCTCCTCGGGGGCTTTGTGGCGTGCGACCTCGAGCCACGCCCGGTAGAGCGCTCGACGGAGTCGAGCCCCAGTGAGGCGAACGACCCACTGGTATACCGCTCGCGCCAGACGGCTTTCCGCCTCGAGCGAGCGCTGGCACGCCTCGCCGAGCCCATGCCGGCACCCAACCGATTCCACGAGCAGGCATGCCCGGACGAACGCATAGGACGCCGGGTCAGTCGCGTCTCACAAGCAACGCTGTCGCTCGCCAGTGACGACGCGCGCTACGAGGCCCACAGCCTTCTGCCACTGACGCTGACCCGGCCGCTCATGACTCACGAGCGGGAACAGGTCGAGCAATTCTTCAGTGTCGGTGCCGAAACGGCGGACTCGCTCATGGCGAGAACATTCAAGTCGAAAGTGGATGCGGACGCCGCCGACGAAGCAGCGCGCGAACTGGAGCAACGCCTCTACAAGGGCGTGTTTCACGTCACGCTGTACAAGAAGGCTCACCTGGTTCGGAAGAAGCACAAGCTGCACCGCGAGTGGACCCGAGGCATCCTGCGTGCCTGGTTGGTCGTCTATGACATCGATGGCAGCGAACCTCTTTGCCAGAAGGAGATCATCGCCGTAAATGATGTCAGCGAAGCCCCCATCTCGATTCGACTGCGTGCCCGCACTCAACAGCGGCTGGTCCGCGCACTGGCCTATTCCGTGCGTTCCCAAGCAGAAACCACACTGGCCTCGATGTCACGAGTGCTTCGCCTTCCGTCGTCGGATTTGAAGGGCACATTTAGGACAAACGCTGCCAAAGCGCTCGCGTCCCGGTAACCCAGGCCAACGTACCGAGGAAGTCCTCAGCCCCCAGGAAGGCAGTAGTCCTTGCGCTGGCTCTTCTCGGGATCTTTGCCGCAGTAGTAGCCCTCACAACAATCACTGTTGTCGTAACACTCGACCTCACACTCATCGACGGCGTCCTCATCGGGGTTCGCCACGGGGTTGGGAGGCGGAGCTTGCGTATTCTCGGAGTTCTTCTCGAACTCCTCGAGAGTGAGGGCAGACGGATCCGTCCTGGGTTGGCTGCCGCTACACGCAGTGAACCCGACGGCCAAGAGAAGTAGTGGGGTCATGCCTAGGCGGCGCATGGCGGGAATATAACAAGAAGTGCCGGGGTGTACGAGAATTCGGGAGACCGTGCGAACGGAAAACAGTGCAGACGGAACAGGAAATCCCTCAGGCCAGACGCCCCCTCTTCCGTTCCAGGTAGCTGCTACACTGGCCAGAAATGAGCGCCTCGGCGGCAAAACTAGCCACCCGTGTCATCGGCTGGCAGCTGACCTTTTCGGCGGCCACCGCCGGGGTTCTGGCGCTCCTCTCCTCCTTCTTGCTGCTTCTTTCGGGTGCCGCCGCCATCCAGAGCGCCATCGCAGTCAGCGCTGCGGTGCTCGTCGGCGGCACGCTGGCGGCCGCCCATAGCTGGTGGTTGGCGTGGCGGAGACGCTACCTACTCAGGGCCCTGTCGCTCGGCTCGAAGGACATCGATCACTTCGAGCTGCCCAAGCTCAACGACGACCCCTGGCGCATCGTCAATGCGTGGACGGCGGTCACGCTGCTGTCGTTGGTGCTGTTCACCACCGTCTGGCGCCCGATCATCATCGCGCCCACGACTGGCCTGACGCTGGGACTGCTGGGCTCGGTCATCGTTGCCACGGCCGCCCTACCGCTCCTGGTACTGGTGCGACGCGCCTTCCTCGGCGCACTCGAGTCGGCGCCTCCAGAGATCATGCGCGAAATCATCGAGACGAACGAGCGCATGGGAAGACTGCGGGGACGCATTTCGAGGCGCCTGTTGGCCGCCCTGGCAACACCGGTGTTGTTCTTGTCGATCGGCTCGGCGCTGATAGCGAATGCTCACCTGCGCGAGGCCGACGAGCGCAACCGGGAAGAATCGGCACGCGCGCTGGCCCGCGCCGTGCTGGAGCGCGTGCCCGGCGCCTCTGGCGATGCAGGGTTGGGGCAAGCGCTTCAAGCGGCGGAACGGTTGGGCTTCAATGCAAGAGTGCATCAGCGGAGGGCCAACTACCTCGTCTCGCGCCAGAGTGAGGGGCGCGTCAGCCTGGTCGCTCCGCTCGATGCGGGCAGCGCAGAAGTGCGCTTTCACGGTTCGACGGTGAGCGTTCTCGGAACCGAACCCTTCATCGTCGCGATTCTCGCGATCGCCGCTGCCGCGGGCATCGGTATCGTGCTCGCCAGGATGCTCAGCAACGACCTCAGAACAGCCAACCTTGGAGTGCGCATGCTGGGCACCGACGCCGCACTCGAAGGCACCCGGGTGATGAAGCCCGCCCAATTCTGGGCCGTAGCGGAGCTGGGACGCGCCATCGAGCTGCTCGCACAGCGCTTTCGACAGTTCGCCCATGCCCAGGAGCGCTCGATCGAAGCCAAGGAATCCGCGACACGCATGCGAGGCCTGTTCTTCGCCAGCGTCAGCCACGACCTCAAAAGCCCCCTGAATGCAATACTGGGGTTCGCTGAACTGGTGCGGCGTTCGGAGGAGCTGACTCCCGAGCAAGCCGAAAGCCTCGAATTGATCGTGAGGCGCGGGCGCGAACTATTGGCGCTCATCGAGACGATCTTGGATGCCGCCCGCGTCGAGGCTGGCCAGCTCACCCTCGTCAAGGAGCGCGAGGACATCGAAGACCTGTTGGCCTTCGCCATCGAGAAGGGCAAAGACCTGAGCTCGAACAGCGACGTCATCGTGCTCAGCGAGATCTCCGAAGGGCTTCCGCAAATCTACTGTGACAGGACGCGTTTGGCCCAGGCGCTGGCAACCTTCATCGGGCATGCGCGCCGTTCGGCCGTGCGCCCCAGCATGCGCGTCAGAGCGGGCGTGCGCCTTCCCACACAGCGTCCTCAGCCGAATCTCTACAAGCAGAAGCTCCGCATTGACATCGAGATACCGAGCCCGCGTTTCACCGCGCAGGAACTGGAAGCTATGCTCGACCCGGAGCGACAGCCCGGCCAGCATCGCGGCCTGGCTCTGGGACTCAGGTTGGCGCGCTCGATCGTCGAACACCACGGAGGACGCGTGCGGGTCACCGGGCGCACCGTGACGGAGCCGGCCTTCCTGGTCGAGCTGCCACTCAGCTAGAGCGCGGACGAGAGGTTCCGGCCATCGACACCCAGGAAGCGGGGACTCAGAGCAGGAAGCTCTTTTCCACGTTCCGGTAGTCCACTCTAACTTCCAGCCTGGCCAACACCGAATAGAACCCGAATTGCAGACGGTTCATGAATACCATATTGGGTGGCAGCGGAACGAAGCTCTTGTCCTTCGACAACATCGCCTTCTTGAGCTGCTGAATCTGCTGAACCAGCTCGGCCACGTAAGCGCGCGTCAGGTGAAACGGCGAACAAAACAGGGGTTCGAAGCAATGCCGCGTGTAAGCAAGTGCGAGCCGCTGATAGTTGCCTCCGCGCAGCCCGAGCAGCTCGATGATTCGGCGAGCGAATTCGCGCTCGTCTCCGGCGAGGGCCGCGTGGTGGACTCGCCGCGAGCGCAGAAGCTGGTTGTCACCCAGAGGTTGAACGCAGCCAAAATCCAAAAAGGTCACGCCTCCATCGGGATGGAAGAGATAGTTGCCGGGGTGCGGGTCCGCATTGAAAACGCCCCCGACCAGATACCCTTTGAAGACGAAGCGCCAAAGCGTTTCCGCATAGTTGCGCCTAAGCACCTCACTGGCGCCCGCCGCCTGTTCGAGAGTCTCGCCTTCCACGAACTCGGCGGTGAGCACGCGGCGGCTCGAGTACTCTTCAATGACACGTGGAATTCGTATCCACGGATCGCCAGCGTGAACGTTTGCGAAGTAACGTTGGCGTTCCGCTTCCAGCGTGTAGTCGAGTTCCTCACGGAAGCGCTGCCGCACCACGTCGAACACGGCGCGGGCGTTCATGGCGCGTGGCCCCAAGAGCGACACCAGTCCTTCAACCATCGACGCGTTGCTCAGGTCGCTCTCGATCGCCTCGTCAATGCGTGGATGCTGAACCTTGACGGCAACCTCTCGGCCGTCCGCCAGCCTGGCTCGATGCACCTGGCCGATGGAAGCGCTGGCCACGGGCGTATCGCCAAACTCCGTGAATAGACGGTCCACGCTGGTGCCCAGCTCTCGCTCGATCATGCCGCGCACGGCCTCGGCGCTGCTGGTCGACGCGCTCGTCTGCAGAGGTCGCATGGCCTTTTCGAAGACCTCGCGCTGAGATTCGGGCACGAAGCCATCGACGTAGCTCATCATCTGCCCGACCTTCGTGGCCAGGCCTCTGAGCGTGCCCAGGACCTCCGCAGCGCGCTCCGCGGTGGCAGAAGACCGGTTGGAAAGCAACAGTGAGGCGCCAGTACGCGCGCCCACCCCGGCGATCCGAACGATTCGCCCTAAGCGGCTGACAGGGACTTGGCTGTCCGGCATGCCCCTCGACTATGCGGCGAGTACCAGCCGAGCGAAAGAAAAAATCTGCGCCTACTCGCCCAACACCACGTCGACCGCCACGACGGCTCCGGCTGGAAACGCGGGAATCGTCGTGCCTACAATCTCCTCACCGTTCACCTTGAGCTGGCGTACACCGGAGCAGACGCGGTCGGGGTTGTGCACATCGATGTGATAGGTGGCTCCCCGAAAGCGGCGCGTTACCTTGAAGCCGGGCCATTCCGACGGAATCGCCGGATCCACCGTCAGCCCGTCGTAGCCAGCTCGCACCCCGAGAATGTACTGCGAGATGGCCACGAAGGCCCAGGTAGCGGTGCCCGTCAGCCACGAGTTGCGCGCACGGCCAAAATGCGACGGGTGCTCTTTGCCAACGATGAACTGCGAGTACACGTAGGGCTCCATCGAATAGTGGTCCGCGATGTCGTTCTTCGCCGCCGGCAGAAAGGCTCGATACAGCTGGTAGGCGAGATCGCCTCGACCCAGCATCGCTTCGGCGACCACTGCCCAGGTGTTGGCGTGACAAAAGATGCCCGCGTTTTCCTTCAGGCCCTTCGGAAAGCAGGTGATGGCGCCCACCTCGGCGTCGTGCTCGGTATACGCAGGATAGTTCAGGACAGCGCCGTGTTCGGTGGCCAGAGATTCGTGCACGCTGTCCATGGCGGCCAGCAGACGCTCACGCGGAGCGGCATCGGCAATCACTGCCCACGTCTGACTGTTGAGGAAGATCTTGCTCTGATCACTGGACTCGGACCCGAGCTTGCGCCCACTATCGAGGAATCCGCGCAAAAACCAGGCGCCGTCCCAGACGTGAGCATCAATGGCCGCTTTGATCTCATCCCGAATCTTCGCGTAGTGCCGCTTGTCATCGATTGCGCCGACGCGCTCGGCGATCTCCAAGAACTCGCCCAACCCCCGTAAGAACAGGAACGTGCTGAAGGTCGTTTCTCCACTGCCCTTGAGGTTCAGGCAGTCGTTCCAGTCTGCGGCCAACCCCAGACACAAGCCATGCGGCCCGCGTTGCTCCCAGGAGAAGTCGAGGGCGCGCTTGAGGTGCGCATAGACGCTGGCCGACCCGCTTTCTGCAAACGGAATATCCTCGTCCAGGAAGGAGAAATCCAGACTCTCTTTCAAGTAAGCCGAGACGGAGAGCAACAACCACAGGTGGTCGTCCGAAAAGTGCTCGCCACCTCGATTGTGCGCTCCTTGCGTAAAGCCGATGGGCTGGACACCATGCATGGCAGCCCCGAAGGAAAACTGCGCCTTCAAGAGGTCGATCAGCTTGGCTTTGACCTGAGGCGCCAGACAATGGACCACCCCCAGCGTGTCCTGGTTCGAATCACGAAAGCCGAGACCGTCGCGCCCTCCGGCCTCATTGAACGAAGCCGAGCGCGACCAATTGAACGTGGTGTGGCACTGCACCTGGTTCCACACGTTGATCATGCTGTTGACGACGGGATCCGGGGTCTCTGCTCGGTAGTAGGCTAGACGCTCTTCCCAGTACTGCGAGAGCCTGCCGAGCTCCGCCACGACGGCGGCTGGGTCCTCGTACTTCTGCTGCGCGGCCCTGCCGACGGTCTTGGCGTCACCCACTCCCACCAGGAAACAAAGGCGCTTCGTCTCCCCCGGCGCGAGTACGACCTGACTGTGCAGCGCGCCGCAGGGCGTGCCACCCACGGCGATGGAGCCACTGCAGCGGCCCGTTTCCACCGCCAAGGGATTGCCCTCGTGCCGATAAGGCCCCAGGAAACTCTCGCGATCCGTGTCGAAGCTCGCTACCGGCGCAGTGCAAGCAAAGAACCCCTTGGGCTCGCGGAAAGGCCAAAGGCGAATGGAGTAGTCGACGATGCCCGCATCGTATCCCATGCGGCAGGTGTACAAGATGTACTGAAAGTTGAACGCATCCTGCTGGATTTCCCAGAAACACCATTCTGCGTAACCAAAGACGTCCAGAGTGCGCGGAGCGTTGCTCGTGTTTTCGAGCTCCAACTCCCAGATTTCGAGCGGTTCATCGAGAGGAACCAGGTAGCGAGCTTTGGCGTCGATGCCCTTGTAGTTGGTCTCGAAGCGGGTGTAGCCGAGCCCGTGGGCACAGCGGGAGTCGAACTCCGCGAGCGGCTTGGCCACGGGTTGCCAGGATACCGACCAGTAGTCGCCGTCGGCGCTATCTCTGAGGTAGAGATAGCGGCCCGGTCGGTCCATGGGCACGCTGTTGAAACGGAAGCGGAGCAGTCGGCCCGATTTCGGTGACTCGTGAAAGGCGTAACCGCTCGCGTTGTTCGAGATGATCGCGCAATACCGGTCGGTCCCCAGGTAGTTCACCCAGGAGGCCGGTGTGTCCGGTCGCTCGATCACGTATTCTCGGGCCAGGTCGTCGAAGTATCCGTACCTCATTGGAAAACCGGGGAGACAAAGCCACGGTCCAGCTCGTCGAGGCAAGCGGGATGGGCCTGAACCCCATGCCTGGCGGCAGAT
This sequence comes from uncultured delta proteobacterium, assembly GCA_963809955.1. Taxonomy (GTDB): domain Bacteria; phylum Myxococcota_A; class Polyangia; order Polyangiales; family Polyangiaceae; genus JAICQQ01. The sequence continues at coordinate 102,766 of CAWELQ010000014.1, read as the reverse complement.
ATTTTGTTGCCATGGCATAATTTTCCGTTTTGAGAGAATTTTAGCGTGGCTCGGCGCCGCACATCAGACAGATCTGACGGGCGCAACTGATCGAGTCCGGGGATAGTCGCGACGAGGCAGGCTGGCCAATTACCGCCGGGCCGGCTTTTTCCAAACCTCAAGGCGGGAGGGCCGGCAGGAAGGACAGCGGAGGATGACGAAACAGGGCGCGCATCGCGGGTCGAACCGAAGCTCGGCCGGCTCATCGAGATGTGCTGTTCGAGAGGTGCTGTGGGGTGTGAACGCACACTCTCCAGCCCGCTCGCACATTATCTACGTCACTCACACATTGTGCTCTCACTTGTGCGCCGACATGGTGCATGATTGGCACGGGTATTGAACCCAATGGTTGTTGACGACGGCACCGTGAACTCGAAGGACCCCCACCGAATGGACCAACAGGCTCCTTACAGCCACCGGACGCCCAGGCCCGCTCGATTCTTGTTGGTCGATGATGAGCCTGCGGTGCTGCGCGGCCTCAAGCGCGTGATTGAATCTGCCTGCCCGGAGTGGAAGGTGGTGTTCGCGAGGCACGGTGCCGAGGCGCTGGAGCGACTCGCGCACTCCCGCTTCGATGCCGTTCTGCTCGATCTCCAGATGCCGACGATGGACGGACTCACTCTGCTGCGAAACATGATCAAGCTCCATCCCGAGACGGTGCGCATCGTCCACTCGTCTCACATCGAAACGCTCGGCACCGAACTGGTGCGCTACCTGGCTCACAACGTCGTCCCCAAACCGGCCACACCCGAGCAGATCCTGGCTGTGCTACGCTGGTCGCTCCAAAACGGTGGACAAGTGAGCCGTCAAGACACTCGGCACCGCGCCTCTTGCGCCTAGGGGCCCGCGAACGGTTGAGTCCTACTGCGCCGACCGATCCTCTTGCTGCGGCGGGCGGGCTCGTCGCCCTCGCTTCTCGACCTACTTCAGTAACTTCAGTAGGCCTGCGGTGCTCGTTCCTCTCGCGGCGGTCTCGGCCGGCTCGCGACGAACTTCCCCATGCGCGGGCCCTAAGCTGAGCGAGCGCGCTTCGCGGTCGCGAAAGAGGGGCAATCCACCCGTTCGGGTTGGCTCACCTCCGGTCCGGACCTGACGGGGGACCGGGGCGCTGGCGAGGCCGAACTCGGGCCTCGAAACCGTTCTTTCCCAGGTACCGCACAAAGATTGCACACCCGAGCACATGTTCAGTATATACTTTCGTGTGTGAGCCGCCCGTCTTCAACCGAGAGCCCCAGGCCCGCGTCTTCGCGCCGGGGTCCTTATAGAATCTGTCTGAAGGAACGCGCGACCATCACCGAGCGAGGTGAGCAGCTCGAGGTCTGGTGGGTGCGCCACAACGACGGCTGGGTACGCGCGACCGAGCACGACACGGCCCGGCTCGAGGCGGAAATGGATTGCGAGGCAGCCACCGGCGGCAGCGAGGCGTGTCCTCCCGGCACCATATGGGAGCGTCGTACGGAACTATGCCTCGAAGCCTCCACCCGCTTGCTGCTTCGGCAGACGCGACCCCGGGTGCGCAAGCTCTCGGTGATGGGCTACCTCACCCAGGGGCTAGGGCGGCCGGGGCGTATCGTGCACGAGCGGGAGTTCGCGGTCGTGGGGAACTACCGGCTGCGACCGGTCGGACAAGCGAGGACGGCGACCGAGGCGGCGAGACCCGGGCGAGACCGGCCCGAAGCGGGACACCAGCCTTCGTCCGAAGCTCCCCGTAAGCGCTCGGCGTAGCCAGAAGGCACCAGGCCCAGGACAGGCCTGCCGGACCTGCGCCGAAGAATTGCGTTCAAACGATGAGCCGGACGCCGCCCAGATCGGCCAGATTGTGGGGAAAGCGATCGCCAGGGCAGCCAATGAACATATAGTTCTGGGGAACGTCCAGATGGGCGCTCAACTTCTGGATCAGATCGGGACCGAAGCGCCCTCTGACTGCCAGAAAATCGATGCGAATTTCTGGGAAGATCTCGTCCAGCGCGTGCAGCTGCTCGGCCAGCTTGTGGGGAATGTCCTCTTCGCGCTGATAGACGTGAACGACTTTCAGATTGCGCGTTTGCTCGTTGTGCAACACGTATTCGATGGCACGCCGCAGGTTGGCGGGACTGTCGCCGCGCGTGAAAAACACGACACTCTGCGAGTTGATGGCATTCACCTTGGAGAGCGTCCAGCCGCTGAGCTTGCGGTTGATACTGGCCACCTTTTCGTGAACGGCTCGGCCCATGTAGAGCAACCATCTCAGGATCATCACGCGGGCAAACATGATGGTGACCACGGCCATAGCCACGGCGAAGTAGATCAAAAACAGGCGTGCCTGTTCCAACTTGCCCACGATATTCCCTGCCAGCCCCGCAACCACGGCAACCAAAGCCAGGATGACGCCGAACCAGGAAGCCTTCGCCGAGCGAGGCAAACGCCCCCGCTTGACGGCCAGCAGTCGATTGCCGATAGCGAAGAGCGCCATGACTCCGAGGAAGGAGATGGTGTAAACGCCTGCGAGCATCGCGACATCCCCCTCGGTGATGAGCAAGATGCTGACGCACAGCGTGAAAAAGCTGATGGGAATCCAATGGGGGGTACGACGAACGCGGTTTTCGTGCAGAAGACCCTGGGGCAGGCAGCGGTCGAGGGCCATGCGTCTGACCAAGCCGGTGACGCCCACGTAGCTGGTGAGAACGGCGCCCGAGAGCACCAGCACCGCATCGATGCCGATCCACCAGGAAAACCATACCCCGAGAGAGCGCCCGCCCATTTCGGCCAGCAAGGTTTCTTCATGCAGGTGAACCTCGTTCACGCGCAGGAGACCGAGCGCGAGCACGCTGATCGAAGTGTTGAAAAAGAAGACCGCCGCCCACATGTTACGCAGGGTCTTGGGGAACACGCCCGGCGCTTGTTCTTCGATGAAGTTGGCGGAACTCTCGAACCCGCTGATTCCGAGCAGGCCGGCGGCGAAGCCGAAGAATAGTGCCTTGCCCAGGCCCTCTCGCGGTGCTTCAGCCAGGTTTTCGAAAATGAGCGTCGTGTTGTGGGACACCAACCAAACGCCGGAGATCACCACCCCCAAGAGCGTGGTGATGTGCAGGGCGAAGATCACGAAGGCGACCCCTGCGCTCTCCTTGATGCCAATGATGTTCAAGAGGGCGAACAGGCCGAGCAATACAACGGTGCCCCAAACGACAGGAATGGCGTGCCACACGCCGTGTGCGTAGTGCAGCGCCTCGGTGGAGCTGATCACCGCAGTCGCCACATACGACAACAAGGTCAGGCAGGCGGCGATCGATGCCTTGTACTTGCTGGTAGTGTTCAACAAGACGTTGTACGCGCCGCCGTTCAGAGGCAGGGCGCTACCGACTTCCTCGTAAATCTTACGAAAAAGATACAGAACGAGCCCGACCATCATCAGGGAAATCGGTGCGTAGACCCCCGCCACCAGGATGCACAGCGCAGTCACATAGAGCACGCTGGAGGTGATGTCGTTGCCGCAGATGGCCGTAGCGCTCCACTGACCCAGCTTGGAGTGCGGCTTCGTAACCTCGGGTGCCGCGCTGGGCGCGCTCGCGTCGAACTCCAGCCGTTCGGCTTTGCCCCAGCCCGCGAAGTTCCAAGGTTCGCTCGCATTGGACGCGGGGGGTTCGGAGAGTGCCCCGCTCGACTGGCTGGAATCTCCAGGTGCAGCGACCGTCACGTCCACCTTCCGATCCGTCCGGGCAGAGGGGCCAGCGCGCGGCGGCTCTGAAGAAATGACTCAAGCGAGATCTTCACGGTTCACTACTTCTTCGAATCGGGCCGAAATATCCCAGAGCAGCTAGCCACAACCCGGCCAGCGGTGCAATCGGCTGAGCGCTGTCCAGGCCGACGGCGACCCTCGACCATTGCTTCGCCGAATTCACGGCTTCGGGTCGCGCCGGCCCAAATAGTGCTCCAGTTGGCGGACCATCGCTTCAAAAGCGTCACGAACTGCAACGTAGAGATCCTCGTGGGAATGATCGGACGGATGCTCGCGGTTCACAACCAGCTCGTCTCCGGGCACGTCCACGTGTACGCTCACGCGGTAAATCTTGCCTTTCTTGTGGTGATTGTGCGGTGACTCCACCACAACGTGGCAGTTGGTAATGTTCTGGAAAAACCGATCGAGGCGCTTGGCCTTCTCGCGTATTCTGGCTTCGACGGCTTCTGAATGCGGAATGCCACGAAACGTAACCTGGACTTGTGTGCTCATAGACTGCATAAGAGAACTACGGCCCGGGCCCAAACTCAAGAGACGAACGCACACCTGCGGATTTCCACCCCGAGTCAACCACAAAGCTCGACAGAGCTGGGGCGTGTGCCCGGTTGGACCTCACGCGGCAGTTCTCGATAGGGGCAAAACGCAGCACCTCATCGACAGCGCGCGGTTCTCGGTCGGGGTTTTTGGAACCCAATTGGGTGAGTGCTATTCGCTCACGTCCCTGGCGTCGGCAGCATCGATAGCCTCGAGCAATCTCGCCGCATCGCCCTGGCGATAGGTGCCGAAGGCCCCATCGGCAAAGCTCCGTAAGATGGAACGCGCCTCGGCATGGCGCCCCAACCGTACCAGGCACAATGCGCGATTGTACCTGGCATCTACCGCGAAACGCCCAGAGGGGTGCTCGGTCAGGTACCTCTCGTAGTACACGAGTGCCGTGGTTAGATCACCACTCTTGAAATGCGCTTCGTGGGCCCGGCGATAAACCGACTGCCCGTCATCGATGACGGTCTTCGGCGTGGGGACCACGGCTGGCGCGGCACTGGCGGCTGCCTGCTCGGAGTCGTTCGCGCGCTCCGCCTCCGCGGCCGCTTCATCGGGTTCCGCTTCCAACTCGACAGGTGGTTGCACTGTCGGCTCGATAGGCCTTGCCGTCGCTGGATTCGGGCGCTGGTCATCGGGCACCGACTCGTCCGCCGGCCAATCCGTAGCGCTCGTGACGCCCACCGCCTGCAGCGCACCAACGACGATGGCGTCGAGCGCACCAGTGACGGCCGCAAACGCTGTCGAGCCCACGAAGATGGCAGCAAGGGGGAGCAGCACGGCGAAACGCGATCGCCTGCGGTGCTTGCGCGCGTGGAGCGAGGCCATCAAGCGCTCTCGCGTGAACTGAGCCCCCTGCTGGTCATGGCCCGACTCACCCAGCGCCTTGGTCGCCTTGTTCAGCAAGTCCTGGCTCATCGAACCCCTCGCTTCTCCAAAAAGGCGCGCAACTTGCGCTTTGCGTGGAACAAGCGTGTGCGAATCGTCGATTCCGGAACGCCCACGATGGTCGCCGCTTCGCGCGAACCACGCTCCTCCACTTCGCAGAGCACGAAGGCTACGCGCTGTTCCAGCGACAGCGTGTCGAGCCCTGCGCTCAGCAGCTGCACGAGCCGGGTGCGCTCCAGGGAGTCTTCCGGGTCGCTGGGCCGCGCCGCCTCGGGCAGGCTTGCCAAGCGCTCGAGAGCCGCTCGGCGTCGGGCGGCGCTACGCACGAAATGGCGAGCGTGGTTGACGGCAATCGAGATCAAGAACGTGCGCAGGGCCGAGCGCCGCTCGTAGCGACGGATGGCTCTGGGTAGCGTCAAGAACACCTCATGCACGAGATCCTCCGCGGCGGAGGCGTCCCCCACCAGGCGCAGCGCGAACGCTCGAATGGCCTGATGGTGCTGGTCGTACACCTCCCCAACGGCGCGGGCGTCTCCGATAGCCAGCCCGCGCACCAGTTGCTCATCCTGATCGGCCGACCCGGAGATACCCGGGTAGGTTACTGAAAGGTCCAAGCCAGCAGTCGTCATCGTGAGCTTGTCGGGCGTGTCGCCGCGCACGCTTTGAAGCATTCACTCGCTGTGTGCCCGGAGCGACCCCCGGCGTTCAAAGAAAACGCGCGATCGCCTGGAACACCCGCAGATCCATTGGATAATATTCCAGTTTTTAGAACAGCTGGATCCCACCGAAGCCACGCCAACGGACCTCTTCTCCGAACCGAGCAGAGGATTCGTCCGAGCGGTCCCCGTCCGGCACATCCGTCTCGATGGCCACGCCGCCGAACAGGGCAAGCCAGCGCCGCAACTGCACACCGAGCTGCGGTCGAAGCGCGACCCACTGACTCCGACGAGTGGAGTCGTCGACGAAATGCCGACTCTGAAAGAAGCCGTCCAGCTCCAGGTAAACGGGCTCCAGATCGGTGTGCCAGCCGAGGCCCGCGCCGGGCACTACGGTGTCCTCGCCGCTCATGCGCTGGTAGCCCAGTGCCAGCAGTGAATACAGGGGACCAACGCGGAATTTGGCTCCCGCATTGGCGACGGCATGCCCCGGAGAGGTCCAGAGCACCAGATGCTGCCGACCGTTACCGGCAATCGGGATCAGCCCCACTGACGCCCCCCGCACGTCCTCGGCAATATTGATCACACCCACCTGAGCGCCGCGCGCTCGTCGAGCGATGTTGATCACGCCTAGCTGCAGACCAGCGCTTTCCTCTGCGAAATTGACGGCAGCGAGCTGAACTCCGGAAGCGCGCCCGGTCGTGACGTTGGCCGCGCCAGCTAGCATGACGCCATCGAGCGACGAGTCGAGGTTCGCGGCACCCGCCAGCTGGACCCCGTGCACATCGTGGGCCAGGTTGAGGGCGCCGGCCACTTCTGCCCCCCAGAGCTGCTCTACGTAATTGACGATACCGGCGACCTGGGCGCCCCGCGTGTCGCCCCGTTGCAACGAGAACGTGCTCGCCAGGCTCGCTCCGCTGAGCGAACCTCGCTGGTAGCTGCCCATTCCGGTCACCAGCGCACCCTCCACGTCCCCGTCCGAGTAAGCGAAAGTGCCAGCCATGGACAACCCGCGAGAAGAGCCCCTGGTCAGATTGGCCACCCCCGCCAGCTGCACCCCATCGAAACCGTGGTGCAGACGGTTGACGAATACCGTGATGGCTCCACCCTCGACGCGGCCGACGTTGGAATACACGAGACCGAGTTCGGCGAAAACCCTCAAGCGTTCGCTGTTTCGGTGCCAAGCGATCGGATGAAAGAGCGACAGGTTCAACGGTGTTTCCCCCAGCTCGTCCGTCTCCGAGCCCTCCGTCTCCGAGCCCTCCGGTGAGTTCTCGGTCGCTGGAGGTGCCGGCGCGGGCTCGGTGGGCGTCGACTTTTCGACGCCCTCGTGCGGAGCTACCGGGGGCGGCGCGGCTTCGGGCGTGGCCTCCGGGGCAGGCGGTGGTTGCGGCGGCCTTAGCTCCGCGATCAACTCCCCCGTTTCGTCTCTGGCGAGATTGCCGGCCACCAGCGCGACGGTTTCCAGACGCTTGTCCGCTGCCGTCGGCAAGCGCACGCTTCGCTCACGCCTGCGGCCGTCGTCCCCCTGATAGGCCATGAGCAGCTCGTCGGCGTTCACGGCGATCACGCTCAGCGTACCCACCGTCCCGGCACGCGGCGCTGCATAGACTGGAACGCCCAACTCCTCGGCGACCGCGCGTCGTACATCGAACGGATCCAGCCCAGCTCTTGCAGCCTGCACGTCGACCAGGAGGGCCGGACGTTCCGCGACCGGGGTGGGATTGGTGCTCGGCACGTGCTCTGCGGCAGTCGCGCGCGTGGTCGACAGGAACGCCATCGCAAGACTCAGCACCAGCCATGCGCCCCAGCGCCGCCGCACGGCATCCCCACCAAAGCCCGCTGCCCCGGTGAGGCCTCGTTCGGACGCGCGCCAAGAAGGTGCACGGCTCACCACGAAGCGCGTCGACCCAGATCTGTTCGAATCATCAATCACGTTCGCCAGCTGGGTGCCCGGAGTCGCCGAAGTCGTTCAATCTTTATCGTGGAGACCCAATAACTCAATGACCGAGTGTGATTCTCGGTCAGGGTTTTCGGGCTTGACGGTCAGCGCTCAGAACCGCCCTGTCCTGGTGGGCCACGGGTTCTCACGGATGAACGATGGAGCCAGACCGCTAGTAGCCGAAATCCGTCGGCGCCGACTTCGGCTTCGGCTTCGACTTTGGCTTCGGCTCGGACTTGGGGGTCTGCACTGTCTTCGGGATTGGCTTGGGCCTGGCGGCCACCCGCTGAGTACGCGGCGCAGCTGGCTCTTCGGCGTGCGGGGGTGAAGATGTGGGCTTCAGCTCGGAATCGGTGGATGCGGCCGGAGCAACCGCCACGGCGGATTGGTTCTCGGGCTTGGATTCCGGCTCTGGCTCGGCTCCCTTTGCCTGCTCCGGCCCTCCTTTCGCCGAAACGCCGGCGGACGCCGCCGACCCCGCGGGCTCGGCCGCCGCCTCTTCGGCCGGGGAAGCCATCAGCTTGAAGGCCGCGAATGCCCCACCTGCGAGGACCAGCAAGCCTCCTGCGACGAGCGCTGCCACCAGCGGAGCCGCCGACTTCTTGGGGACCACCGCATCGTCGTTGGTGTTGGACCAGGAAGCAGCGGTGTCCACGCTCGAGGCCTGGGCGAAGGCGCCCCCTTGTGCGGGCTGGAGCCGCGCGCCGGACGCACCGGATAGGTAGGCGTCCAGCGCGTGCATCAACTGAGTCGCGGAAGCGTAGCGATCGTCCAGTTCTCGAGCCATCGACTTATTGATGATGGCGGCAAAATTCGGATCCAGGTCGGGGACGGCTTCACTCAGCTTCGGCGGCTCGCTCAGCACGATCTTGAACATCAGCTCGTTGAACGTGTTGCCATCGAACGGCACGTGCCCGGTCACGGCCTCGTACATGATGACGCCGAGCGCATAGACGTCGCTGCGGGGGTCGACCTGGCTGGACCCCTTCGCCTGCTCGGGCGACATGTAGTAGGGGGTCCCCATCACGGCACCGGTACGCGTCATGTTCATGTCGCTGCCGAGAGCACTGAACTTGGAGATGCCGAAGTCGATGATCTTCACGAAATCAGGCTGGCCTGCCTTCTCTCGCAGAACGTAGATATTGTCCGGCTTGAGATCGCGATGGATGATACCCGCGTCGTGCGCAGCTTGCAGCCCTTTGCATGCCTGACGCATGAGGGGGGCAATTTGCTCGGGAGTCATCTTGCCCAGTCGCTCGATACGCGCCGAAAGCGGTTCGCCGTCCAGGTACTCCATGACCATGTAGCGGTCGCCGTTGTCGAGCCTGCCCAGATCGAGCACCTCGAGGATATGATCGCTCCCGATGCGCCCTGCAGCTTGGGCTTCGCGCTCGAAGCGAAGCAGCGCCTGCTCGTTCTGCGTGGCCGCTGCATGCATCACCTTGATCGCGACGCGCCGCGCGATCAGGGTGTTCTCGCCCTCGTGCACGGACCCCATCCCACCTTCGCCGATCAGGCGAACGATGCGGTACTTGTTGTCGACAATTTGTCCTGGTTCGAGGGACATGCTGGATAAGCTCCGCTCCGCAGTAAGTCCAGTTACGGTCATGCTACCAGGCGACCCAAGAGTTTGCCCGGTTTTGGGTGAGAGGGTAGCAGAAACCCCGCTTTTTCTGACAGTGCCGGCGCTCGAATGCCCAGCGAGGCGACCGGCCTTCGCGCACTTGCCTCGGTCTCGGCAACTCGACCGAGCGGCTCGCCGCTCAAGAACGGCGCTCCCCCAGGGTACCAGAGGACGCGCCAGCGACGCGACGGGCCTGGGCACTCACCACCCACATCCATCCCAAGGCGAGCAGAGTTGCCAATTTCTGAGAAAAAGGCAGCCATTTCGACGAAGGCGCCGAGAAAACGAACTCGCGAGCGAACTGCGCGAGGGCGAAGAGGGACGCCCCCAGCATCAAGGCCCCCAGCCAGACGGAAAGCCGGCTCGTGCCGCGCGACGTGACGAGCCCGACCAGAGTCGCCACCACGGCGCTCGTTCCCGTCGGGCCGGCGACCAGCACAGTTACTCCGTGCAGCGCGGGGTGGCTGCCGCCGGACAACAGCGACACGACGGCCAACCCCACAGCGCCGCACACCCCGAGCACCGGCACCAACCTGCGCAGCCCGCCGCGGGGCTCTAACAAGCACGTCACCGCCGAGAAGTACGCTCCCATAGCGAGCGCCAGGACCAACATGGCGCCCTGAGCCAGGCGGGGAGAAAAGCGATTCGGTACTCCATTGTAGGCCCTCTGGCGCAGGAGGTCGCACCAGAAGTTGTTCCAGAAATCGTAGCCAGACTGGGAATGATCCCAGAGATTCCCTCCCGGGTACAACAGGATGGCGACCGTCATCAGCAGTGAAAACCCCACCACGCCGAGGTACACGCAGAATGCGCAGGCGTTGGTCGAGGCCCCGGCAGCCCAGCCGCTCTCGCTGGCACGCGGCTCATTGGGCTTGGCCTCGTCGCATCGCGTGGGCGGCGCGTTCGCTGCTGACCGTCGGCTCATGTCAACCCTTAGGATTGCTTTTTGCGGGCTCAAGGGCAACCGCGCGGGTTCTTCCACGAAAACCGTGCCGGTTTGCCAAGCCCGAGCCCGAGCTCCCACGTCCTCCCGTGCATCGGCTGACGTTTCTGAGGTAACGTCGCTCGGTGCTGTTGAAGAATCTGGTTTCGAGAGCTCCACGGAGCATCCCTCTCAAGATCGTGCGCGCGGCGGACTACGACGAGTGGCTCGCCTCGGAGCCAGCGACCACCGGACGCTGGTTGAAGAGCACCTGTTTCAAGGGGCGAAGTGGGCAACACGCGCTCCTACCGACGAGCAGCGGCGACCTGGCTCGAGTCGTCGCGGTGGTGAGCAGCCACACCGACTTGTGGGACTACGCTCGGCTGCCCCGCGCTTTGCCTGCCCGTGCGTACACGCTCGACGACCAGCTCGAGCAGGCAGAAGCAGACGAGGCCGCGTTGGGCTGGGCACTCGGCGGCTACGAATTCGCTCGCTACAAAGCCTCCGAGCAGGATGTGGCCACGCTCGTCTGGCCCAAGGCCGCGAACCAACCCAGGGTCACGCGGCTGGCCGAAGGGGTAGCGCTCTGCCGTGAACTCATCAGCACTCCAGCCAGCGACATGGGGCCCGCCGAGCTGGCCGCCCAGGCCAAGGCACTTGCTACCAAGCACGCCGCCCGCTGCACCGTCATCGTCGGACAGCAACTGCTCAAGCGCAACTACCCGGCCATCCACGCCGTGGGTCGCGCTTCCGATCGGGCGCCGCGCCTCATCGACTTGACCTGGGGTAGCACGCGCCACCCGAAACTCACTTTGGTTGGCAAAGGCGTATGCTTCGACAGTGGAGGCTTGGATCTCAAGCCGGCCTCGAGCATGCTCTTGATGAAGAAAGACATGGGTGGCGCGGCGACGGTGCTCGGCTTGGCCCACGCGGTCATGAGTGAAGGGCTACCGGTCCGCTTGCGCGTTCTGATACCGGCGGTCGAAAATAGCGTCTCTGGAAACGCCTTTCGCCCACTGGACGTGCTCAAAACACGCAAGGGCCTATCCGTGGAGGTGGGGAACACCGACGCGGAGGGGCGTTTGGTGCTCGCAGACGCTCTGGCCGAGGCGGACTCGGAACAGCCGGATCTGATCATCGACATTGCCACGCTGACCGGCGCCGCCCGGGTGGCGCTGGGGACCAAATTGCCTGCAATGTTCTGCAACTCCGACAAGCTGGCGGAGGCCGTCCTGCGAAGCGGAGAAAACGTGACCGACCCGCTGTGGCGTCTGCCCCTGCACCAACCCTACAAGAAACTGCTCCACAGCCATGTCGCCGATCTCACGAATCTGCCATCGGGCCCCTACGCCGGAGCCATCACGGCAGCGCTCTTCTTGCAGCACTTCATCTCCAAGGGCACGCGCTGGATACACGTAGACACGATGGCGTACAACCAGCACTCGAGCCCAGGGCGGCCAGTGGGAGGAGAGGCCATGGGCCTCCGAGCGCTCGCTGACACCTTGTCTCGACGTTACACCGAGACGGCACCGAAGCAGCGCCGGGCGCGTGTCAAGAAGGGGTAGCCAGTGCTACTGGCGCTGATTACCGACGAGCACTTCGGACCGGCCGCGAGCTTCGGAGGCAAACTGCGCAAGCTGTCGGCTCGGGCGGAGGAGCTCACTCGAGAGTTCGTGGCTCAAATGCGACAGATCGACGAGCTCGACCTCGTCGTCAACCTCGGAGACGTCGTCGAGGACGAGAGCGAGGTTCGAGACAGCGAGCGCTACCGAAATTTCGTGAACCTTCTGAACGAGCTCGAGTGTCCAGTGGCGCACGTGGCTGGAAACCACGACAGCGTACACCTCGGCGATCAGGCGCTGCTGCTTCTGTGGGGAAGGTCGGGAAGACTCCACTACAGCTTCGACCTGGCCGGCACGCACCTGGTGGTACTGAGGAGCGTGGAAAGAAAGGATCGCGACGTGCGCCTCCCAGACGACCAATTGCTCTGGCTCGCTCGCGATCTCGAGTCGACCAGCTTGCCGGTGCTGGTGTTCGTGCATCACCCCTTGAGTGACATGGACCTGACCGGAAACCGTTGGTTCGAGAACGCACCTCACATCTGCCGAGTCGCCAATCGTCGCCAGGTGCGCGCAGTTCTGGAACAGTCCGGGAAGGTGCGCGGTGTCTTCAACGGCCACGCGCATTGCAACCACCTGGATGTCATTGCCGACATTCCCTACGTGACGCTACAGAGTCTGATCGAGAACATCGATGACGATGCTCCCGGACGCCCCGCCAAGAGCCACGCCGTCGTGGAGTTGACGGAAAAGCGTCTACTCGTGAACGTCCGCGGCGCCCAGCCCGCGTCCTATCAGTTCGATTGGCGATAGCCGCCAAGCACGCGAATCTACCCGGCAAATCCGCTGGGCCCGTCGGAGGCCCGAAGACACGATTGGTGGGGCAACGGAGACAGGACACCAGGGCGCTAGAAGCCATGCGCGTGGCCGTGCCCATGAGCGCCGTGCCTCTGACGCCGAGCGTCGCCCTGCAGCATGGATGCGAGCCAGGCCCTCGTCCCGGTACGCCACATGCTGCGTAGCAGCAATACGACCAACAGCAGCGCCGCTGGCGCACTCAGCCACAGCCGAGACGGTTCGAGATGTGCGTCCAGACCATAGTCGGGGACAATGGCAAAGCAACCGTTGACGAGAAACGCCAGGACCCAGCTCGAGGACACGATGGCCACGATGCCGACGAGAGTCGCGCGCAACCCGTACGAGCTCTTGAGAAACACCAGCGTAGCCAGGTTGGTCGCTGACCCGAGCAACAATCCCACGAGGACCGCGCCCGGCGAGATGCCTTTTGCTATCAGGACCGCAGCCAGCGGCGTCGCAGAGGGAGCGCAGATATAGCTGGGGATAGTGAGCGCCGTGACCAGCGCCAGCTCGAGCCAGGGGCTGTCGATGCCACCCATGGCATCCCGCGGAACCAGCGCTTCGACGAACGCCGCCGCGATAATGCCCAGCACCATCCACGCGCCGATGTGGTACAGGAGTTCGTCGAAGGAGCCGACCAGGCGACCGATGACAGTCTGCTGCCCGGCGGAGTCCAGCCCGATACTCGGCGGTGGCGTACCATCGCCGACACGGTGACGCACCAGCCGCCCCACAACGAACGCGGCAAAGATGGCGATCACCAGCGCGCCTCCCAGGCGTAGCCAGGCAAACTCCCAGCCCACAAAGCGCACGGTGAGCGCGAAGGTCTCCACCCCCAGCTCGGGCGTCGCTAGCAAGAAAGCCACCACGAGGGCTGGCCCTGCGTTGCGCTGATTGAGGGCCTTCGAAATCGGCAACACGCTGCACGAACACAATGGCAAGGGCACACCTACCAGCGCGCCCTTGACAGCGTCCCGCAAGCCCCCCCGCGACTCCAGCCAGGCGCTCGGAATGCGCGAGCCGAACGTCTGCAGAAGCGCCCCGACGAGCAACCCCAGGAGCAGCATCGGCGCCGTCTCCAGCGTGATGTGAACCAGCGCGTGCCCGAGCGAGGGGCCCACCCCGCGCTCTGCGGCAAGCTGTGAGTGCGCGTCTCCGCTGAGCAGCCCGATGCCGATGCCGGCTGCCGCAGCCACCAGATCGACTGCTCGCGCGCTGGCATTGACCGGTGGGTGCCCCCCCAAATCGTGCGTCACCACGTGGAGCAGCAGCCCGGCGACCACGGCGCCCACCCATGCCGACGCTCCGTGCACGACGTCGAGCGGCACCAACCCCGCCAGCACGACTCCCAGAAAAGCGGCCAACAAGAGCCCCAATGCCCCGAACAGCGCGAAGCGCAGCCCGCGAAAGTCCCGAAATGTCAGCGTCATGACAGCCACGACGGGAACCGTGTGGGCGGCAACCGCCAACAGCACATCGTAGTGCGCCTCACCCCGATGCATGTGCCCGGAGTAGGCAGCGAGAGCGACGCCGTCGGCGATACTGTGCACCAACAGGCTCGCGTAGGTAACCCGCAGCGTGACCCATTCCGCGTTCTTGTCGCTGGTCGACACGGTGAGCGCCCGCATCAACGGGCGGAGCGTGCTCGGGGCAACCAGAGCGGCGACGAATGCCAGTAGGCTGAGCCCACCCCAGGCCTGATAGACCTCGGGCAAAAGATGCAACAGCACCACCGACACGGAAGCGGTCAACCCGAACGTTCTCACCGGGCCGAGGATCTGCGAGCGGCGGGTCGGCACCAGAGCGAGAGCCGCGCCACCGGCGATCGATGCTGCAGCGATGACGAGCGCGACTATCACGGGCTAGGTGGCGTCCTCGGCCTTCAGGCCTACGGGAGCGCGAAACGTAGCTGCCTTTTCGCCGGAAGCGACAACTTTCGGCACCCTGGCCCACAAAAAGGAGTGTTCCCGCGTTGGAGCTGCCGACCCAACGCGGGAACACGGACCCGCCCGCGATGAGCGGGCAGGAGTCTGGCGAACTCAGCCGGGGCTGAACATGATCGGGTAGCTGACCGTCACGATACCGTTGTCTGGCTGGGGAAAGCTGACACCGTAGAAGGCGGACACCACGCACGCGACCACCGAACTGTCGGGGAGGTCGGAGCCGCCATTCTGCGCGTTGGAGACGCTGCCATCGCGGCCGATCACGAAGCGCACCGCAACGCGACCCTCGAGGTTCGGGTTGTGACCGAGCCCGCGCTCGTAGCACATGCGAAAGCGCCCGAAGTTTTGCCGTACGATGCGCTGGATGACCTCGGGCGGCAGCCGACCACTTACGGTCGTGTCCCCTGCCGAGCGCATGCGCGGTGCCTTCGAGGGGTGTCCCCCGCCCAGGTGCCCGCCGTCTCTGCCGAAGCCGTGCCCCAGACCCAAGCCCGCACCAGTGCCGAAGCCGATATCGCCGAGCCCGATCCCCTCGCCTCGTCCCCCCGCGCCCTCGCCGAGGCCGCTCAAGCCGAGCCCCCCGGAACCGTAAGCTTCCCCGAGCTCATCCCCCCACATCGTGCCCTGAGCGCTCATGGAGTCGAGACCGAGCGCCGATTCGCGCCCCCAGGGAGCGGTGGGGGCGTTGGGATCGCCGCTCAAGATAGAAAGCATCCCAAAGCTGCGCGCTTCTTCCAGCGCTCGGGTGCGCGCCAAATGAGGATCCGGGTTGTCCGGGCGTCCTTGGACCGCGTAGCGCTTGTCGTGTTCCTGGCTGGTCTGCTGGCCCATGGCTCCTTCGTCGCCCGCAGAACGCTCACCCGTACCCCCTTCGTCGGAAGCCGTGTCCGAAGGCGCCGGGCCGTCCCTCTGGTCGCGCTCACGTTCGGCGCGCGCCTCGAGCATGGCGTTGATCAGGTAGAGCCGCTCGCGGTCGAGCGTCTCGTCCGACAGCGCGTTCAGGTCGGGGACCAAGAACGCCATCGCGGCAAGAAATCCCCCGACCGCCATGAACGAGGCACCGAAATAGCTGACTGCGTTCCAATCCGCGCCGGCAAACAACCCCTTCTGAACACGCTTTCCTGCGTTGACGACGGCGAGCTGGAACACGAAGTCGCCGAGCTCGAAACGCACTCGCGTACCCATGGCAAGCGGCCACTCGTGTGCTCCACTGACCTGCGCGCTCGGCTGGGCTCGGCGCCGAGCGTCCGCCAAGGCGAGCCGTTGCCCATCGGCTAGTTCCAGACTCCCCTCGGCGTGTCCGGGAATCACCAACGTCGCCTCTTGCCGATGACCCACGACGAGCGGCAGCAGTTGCGTTCGAAGCGTGTCGCTCGGGATGCAGTAGTCGGGCTGGACTTCGCCTGGAGAGCCCTCGCCCACGCTGAACGGACGCGGCGGCGAAAGGTGGACAACTTGTAAGACCTGGCTCCCCCACATCACCATCACCTCCACGGCGACTTCGTCGGATTCCACCTCTTCCGAACGGACGCCTCGTGCGCTCTTGATGAGCGCGTAGCTGATTCCACCCGTCATTCGTCCCGTCAGCGTGTTCCGGTCGAGGCTGAACGCGGAGGAGCGCTCGCAAGGATGGTCGGGTTTCGTGGTGTCGATACTTTGCATGTGGGTACACTCCTGTTGAGGCACGCTACGCGCGCGAACGTCGCACCTGGCGGCGAGGTCCGACGGCTCGAGACCGTCCACCAAAGCCGAACTGTCGAGTCGAGCCAGCCTCCGTGCCACGCCCTGCTGCGCGCTGGCGGAAATTCGCTCGTCTTCAGCAGGCCTAGTCGAAGGCCCGACCGTCCGGGACTCTCCCGTACCGCCGTGTGAAGTGCGTTTGCTGGAGTAGGACAAAACCGAGAGCGAGAAAGTTCCCGGTATGCTTTCCCAGTCGGAGGGCGCAACCCGCCGACCGTGTCAGCGTCTCAGTATCCGCGTCAGTGAATCCCACAGTTCTTCGACACTCTGAAACCGCTGCTCGGGGTCGATGGCCAGCGCGCGCTCCACCCAACCGTCCACTGCCCTGGGCAGGTCGGGCCGGCGGGCGCACAGACTTGGCCGCGGCCCGGCGGTCGCCTGCGTCAGAAGACTG
Source organism: uncultured delta proteobacterium (assembly GCA_963809955.1). Lineage (GTDB taxonomy): Bacteria > Myxococcota_A > Polyangia > Polyangiales > Polyangiaceae > JAICQQ01. Next base: position 85,946 of record CAWELQ010000014.1, on the reverse strand, counting down.
GGAAGCGGCCCAACGAATGGAGCCTCTTTGGCCAGAGAGCGGAAGATCACTGCCCCCAAGCCGTAGACGTCGATGCGCCGATCGACCTCCGTCTTGCCCGCCCACAGCTCCGGAGCGAGGTAGCTGGGCGATCCGGCGATGTAACCCGATTGGGTCATTCCCGTGAGATCCAGGAATTTGGCGAATCCGAAGTCGAGCAGACGCGTCGTCCCGTCGTCGAGCACGAAAATGTTCCCGGGCTTCACATCACGATGCAAGATGTTGTGCTCGTGCGCCAACCCGAGCGTGAAGACGATGGGCGCCAGCATGTCCACCATAGCTTCGGGCTCGAGCTCCCGTTGCTCCGCTTCGAGCGCGCGTAGCCTGTCCTCCAGATCCGCCCCTTCGAGGTATTCCATGACCAAGCACAGCGCGCCGTCCGACGTCGCCGTCTGGTCGTGCACCTTCGCGACGGACGCTCCGGTCAGCAAAGTCAGCGCCTGAGCTTCGCGAAACATGCGCTCGCGCCACTCGGCATGTTTGGTCAGTTCGTTCTTCAGAATCTTTACCGCGACGACCGTCTCGCTCTCGGAGTCGCGTGCACGGTACACGTGCCCCTGGCCGCCGGAGTCGATCAGTTCGATGAGCTGGTAACGCCCCCCGACCCACTCGCCCGTGCGATCGTTCTGCGGGACCGAGACGGCGGTAAACATGCCCGATTCAGGGTATCACGCCTGTGCGCCTGCGGGACCCTCGGACGCCGATTGGGGACCGCGCTTGGCCGCATGCAGGGTGACTGTCCGCCAGAAGCCCACTTGGGCCCACCGGGCTGCTGCGCGTCGACGCTCCGGCCACGAGCCCCGAGGGCACGCAAAATACTCAATCACCATCACAGGCAAAACTGATACACGGTGTGTGTGTTTTACTCCCCGCCCAGACGTTCAAATCGACAGCGAGGCTAAACGAAACTTGCTAGGCTATGACGCGCCAATGCGCATCCCGTCCCGCCAGAGAAGAGCAAATCGAGGCGGACGGTGGTCCAGAGCCGCCGTCGGGGCGGGGCTGGCTGTTTTCGCGTGTACGTTTCCTGACTACACATTCGAGCTGGGAGTCGACACGTGCGCCAACCAAGTGCAGGACGGCGATGAAACTGGGCTCGACTGTGGAGGAAGCTGCGAGCCCTGCCCCATGTGCACGAGCGACTCGGACTGCGACCCTGAAGTCTGTGTCGACGGCACCTGTCAGCCTAAATGTGTGCCCCCCGACTGTGACCCCAGCTGCGCCAACGGTGAACTCGATCCAGACGAAGGCGACACCGACTGCGGCGGCCCCTGCCCGGACAAATGCAAGACCGGGGACACCTGCCAGGTCGACGAGGACTGCGAGCAGGGAGTCTGCGACTCGACCTGCCAAGCCCCGACCTGTGATGACCGGGTAACGAACGGCGGCGAACCCAGCACTGACTGCGGAGCGGTCTGCCCGACGCTGTGCCAGAACGGCGACGCCTGTTTCGACGACGAGGACTGTGAGTCGCAGACCTGCGCCGAGGACGTTTGCGCCCCGCCGGAGTGCTCCAACGGAGTGCAGGACGCCGACGCGGGGGAAACCGACAAGGACTGTGGCGGCGATACCGAGTGCCCTCGTTGCGAGACCGGTAAAATGTGCAAAACGGGCGACGACTGCATCGACAAGATCTGCGAGGCAGACAAGTGCGCCGCGCCCACCTGCGACGACAAGGCTCAAAACGGTGACGAAACGGGCGAGGACTGCGGCGGCGACACCGAGTGCGACCGTTGCGACGCAGGACAGCCCTGCGTGGAGGCCAGCGATTGCGTGAGCGGCGTCTGCACGGACGACGAGTGTCAGTCCCCCGCCTGCGACGACAAGGTGCGAAATGGGGCGGAGACCGACAAAGATTGTGGGGGCGAAGACTGTGACGGTTGTCCCCCGGACGCCCGCTGCATCGAGGCGACTGATTGCGAGAGTCTGGTCTGTGAACTGGCAGGAGGGGACACCTCCGAGCGGCGATGCCTTGCTCCGACCTGCGACGACCAGCTCCAGAACGGCAGCGAACTGGGGATCGACTGCGGGGGCGAAGACTGCAACCTGTGCCAACTGGGCGACGACTGCAGCGATGACGAGGGCTGCGCGAGCTTCTCTTGCGAGGACGGCGCCTGCGTGAACGGCATCTCGGTCGACTACAACTGCGAACAGTGCGGCGAAGCGACGGTCACAGACAAGATCTACTACACGGTCACCCTCACCAACCGGACCAACCACGACATCGACCTCGGCGGTGTTACCATTCGCTACTACCTCAGTGCAGAGGCCACCGGCAATCTCACCTTCGACTGCGTTTACGGCGCGACCGCGAGCTGCGGGGCCGACCCACGCCTGCTGCCTTCGGGGCTCGACAACATCGAGGCGACACACGTGATCCAAACGACCCTAGGCAACACGCTGGATCTGCTGCCCGCTGGTGCGAACGTTGCGGTTTCAATCGAAGTATTGCTGAACATGCAATCCATGAATCAGGGCAACGACTATTCGTTCAACAAGAATCCACAAACGCGCTACGAACGCATCACGTTGTACCGCGAGGGCAGTCTCATTTGGGGAATGCCGCCCAATTGAGCTGGGCTTTCGACTAGGGTCCGTGCCATGGAACGGTACAAGCAAGAGTTCATCGAGTTCATGGTCGAGTGCGAGGCACTGCGCTTCGGCGACTTCACCACCAAAAGCGGCCGCCGAGCTCCGTACTTCATCAACAGCGGCCGCTACGGAACGGGGGCTCAGTTGGACCGTTTGTCCAGCTTCTATGCAGCTGCCATCCAAGAGAATCTGGCACGCGAATTCGACGTGCTGTTCGGGCCCGCCTACAAGGGAATCCCACTTGCGGTAGCCACCGCCATCAAGTTGAATCAGCTGGGTCATGACGTCGGGTTCTGCTTCAACCGCAAGGAGCAGAAAGATCACGGAGAGGGCGGCATGCTGGTGGGAGCTCGCCTGGGTCAAGGCACTCGGGTACTCATCATCGAAGACGTCACCACGGCAGGCACTTCCGTGCGTGAGAGCGTGCCGCTGCTGCGGGAAACGGCGGCAATCGCCCTCGCGGGGCTGGTGGTATCCGTCGATCGCATGGAGCGAGGGACCGGGGAAAGCTCCGCGCTCACCGAGCTCAGTCAGGCGTTCGGCATGAAAACGTTTGCGATAGCCACCATCGAGGAGATCCTCGAACACCTCAGGGGCCGCGCCATTGGCGGACGTGTCGTGCTCGACGACGCCGACCACGCTCGGGTAATGGACTACCGCGCCAAGTACGGAGCACACTGACGCCTCGGCGGACAGCCGAGCGTTGTCACACACTTGCGGCTGCTCCCCCGGCCCACATCGGACGCGCCTCTCCCACTCAAACCCGGGGTTACGTCGGGCTCTCTTCAGATCCAGTCGGGATCTGCCGTTTTCGATGGTCACAGAGGGCGGATGAAAGAAGAGAGCAGGATTCCAAGCACACGCCCGGGCGAGTTTCCCAGCAAGATTCCCTTTTCGACCAGCGAGGCTCACCCCGCGCTCTCTCTTTCCACCCGCCCCGGCCCCGAGTCAGTGGGGCCTCAGTCCCTTTCGTCGGTGACAGCGGAGAAGCTCTCCGCTGTGCGTCTGTTCGCTGGAGTTCCCCCCAATGAACTCCGAGAGCTACTGATCCATTGTCGGGTCAAGCGCCTGGACAAGGAAGGTATCTTGATCCGCCCCGGGGAATCCGACGATCGACTCTACGTGCTGCTGACCGGCATGCTGCGCATTCACCTGGCCACCGTGGACAACGACCCAATCGCCAGCGTGTTGCCGGGCGAGAGCGTCGGTGAAATGAGTGTGATCGACAGCAGCCCTCGCTCCGCGTACGTCGTCGCCGGTGAGCCCTCCAGGTTGCTCGAGATCAGACGCGACATATTCTGGGCGCTGGCAAACATCTGCCCGAGCGTGCCGGTGAATCTGCTGCATCTGCTAGCCGAGCGTCTGCGCGGCAATAACACCATGGTCCACGAGAGCAAGCTGCTGCAGCAGGAGTACAAGCGCCATGCATCGGTGGACGGGCTCACGGGGCTGTACAATCGCCGTTGGCTCGATGAGGTGCTGCCCCGGCAGCTCAAGCGCAGCTTGATGCAAAAAGTGCCGATGAGTCTGGTCATGATCGACGTGGATCACTTCAAGCAGTTCAACGATCGCTACGGACACCAGGCCGGGGACTTCGTCCTGTTCGCCGTGGCGCGCGTGCTGAAGAGCAGCTTTCGCCCCACCGACCTGACGGCTCGCTACGGAGGAGAAGAGTTCACTGTAGTCCTCCCGGATACCGTGCTCGACGGAGCCCGTGTGGCCGCCGAACGCGTCCGCATGGCAGTGGCGACCACCGAACTGGTCATGCCCGAGCACAAGCGCCTGCCGTCGGTCACCGTGTCCCTGGGCATCGCCCAGCTTGGCGAAACCGACGATGCCAGCCTTTTGATTCAGAGAGCGGACGATGCTCTGTATTCGGCCAAGCGCTCTGGAAGGAACTGCGTCAAGCCGTAGCGGACGGGCGCTGCCGCCCGGCGAGGGCTAGCGGGCCAGCTCGATGGCCTTTTCCAACCAGAACTTGCCAGCCTCCGGGCCACCGTTACAAGTGCCGTCGGATTCGCCGGGGCGCTTGAGCCAGAGGTAGGCATCTACCAACGGGTCGTTGGTCTGCGTGGTGGGCGCCTGACCGATCTTGCGCCCGGCGGGGTTGCACCATGCGTCACCGTCCGCCGCGCCATTGCCGTTGCGGCTGGTGTCGATCACGAAATGGGCGCCCCCGACTGCCTCCGAGAGCTTCTTGCCGTATTCGGTATTCTCCTCGGTCGACACGTAGTTCGAGACGTTCAGTGCAAAGCCATGGGCATCGGCGATACCAGCCTTCTTCAACCGTGCGGCCATGTCTGGCACCTTGACCCAACGGGCGTGACCGGCGTCGATATAGACAACGGTGTTTGGGTTCTGCCTGAGCACGCGAACCGCGTCCTTGATCAGCGCAAAACGCTCCTCGATCTGCTCCTTGGTCAGGCACTCCTGAATATGCCCGAGCGCATCGGGCTCGAGCACAACGACCGCCGCACGTTCACCAATTCCCATGGCCAGGCGCCGAATCCACTCTTGATACTCCTCCTTGGCGCTGGAGCCACCCTTCGAGTACTGCCCGCAGTCGCGGTGCGGAATGTTGTAGGCGACCATCACCGGCACCGTGCCTTGCTTGACCGCGCGGTTCACGAAGTGCTGGGTGGTGCGAAAGATATCCGCGTTCCAATCGCCCAACCAAAACGCCTGCGGCTCTTTGGCGATGCGATCCAAGATCTTGGCTTTCTCCGGATCTTTCACGCGGAAAGACTGCGCGTACGAGTAGGCCGCCGCTTCATCGTCGACGAACAGCTTGGCGCCCAGGAGCGGATTGCCGCTCGGTTTCTCCGGGGCGGGAGGCTCGGTAATCTCGACCTTCTGGGGAGTGGGCTTCTGCTGCACGCTGAACTTGGGCCCAGCGGGAACCGGGGCGGCCGGCTCCTCCTTGGCGACGGCCGAGGGGCTGTCGCCCGCCTGCGCGGTGACGGGAGCCGGGCCCGCACCTCCACCCACACAGGCCATGCACAGCAACAGACCTAGTGCGCTCACGGCACCAATCTTCGAGACGACGTTGCGGGACGACGAAGCTGGACGAGTCATCATGACGGCTTTATTTGCCCGACGCGCGGACAAAGGCAATACCTGTCGTCGACAAAACGGGGTCGCGGAGCGAAACGAGAACGACTGCGGCCGAAATGCGCCGCGTTTTGGTCAGCCATTGATGATGTGGCGCAGCTTTTCGGTGCCGGTCGACTCGCCTAAAACGATAAGTCTTACGCCGGCTTCGAGCGGTACGTCTGGATCGGGGTTGCACTGATATGTGTTGTCGGGCCTGTGCAGTGCGACGACCAGGAGGCGGGCGTGCTGGCGGATGGGCACCTCGCGCAGTGTTTTGCCAATCAGACGCGACTCGGGTCCGATTTCCACTTCCTCGAAGCGCGTCGTTTCGGAAAGGTGCAACGTCTCGTCCAAAAAGCGTGTCACGTTGGGGCGCACCAACTCGCTGGCCAACCTGAGACCTCCAATGTGCTGAGGACTCACCGTCCTGTCCGCTCCCGCGCGCAGCAGCTTGGACTCGTTTTCTGCATCGACCACCTTGGCCACGATGCGGAGCCTGGGGTTGAGCGCCCGGGCAGAGAGAGTGACGAAGAGGTTGTCTCGATCGTCTGGCAGGGCGGTCACCAGACCCACGGCGCGTTCGATACCTGCCGTACTGAGCACTTGATCGTCCGCGGCGTCGCCCACCACGTAAATCAGCTCGACTCCGAGTTCCGTGGCCAGGCGGCGCAGCTTGTCCTCGTCGATGTCTATCGCAACGAAGGGACGCTCCGTGGCAACGAACTCCTCCACGATGTAGCGGCCCGTACGCCCCGGTCCAACGATGACGTGATGGTTCGAAAGAGTACTGATGCGTTTTTCCATGCGTCGCCTCCGCAGCGCCCGCCCCACTACGCCTTCCACGAACATGGCGGTGAGCGAGGAGTTGAACACCGCCACAGCGCCTATACCGCAAATGATGGTGATTGCCGTCACGATGCGCGCGTAGGGGTGCCCTTCCAGGTGGGGCAATTCACCGAACCCGACGCTGGAAATCGTGACCAACGAGAAGTAGACGGCCTCGAGGATGGTGTATTCGCCCTCGCCGCTCATCCAGATGAGAAACCCGCTGACCAACATGACGATCCCGAAGCTCGCCAGCGCGAGCACCAGTCGCAGGGTCAGCGTGGTCGGACGATTGATGCGGCTGCGCCTGCCGCGCGACTTCGGCATTTCGACTTGGCTATGGACGCCGTGATCCGCGCGACGGCTATCCAGGTCGCCGCGCGATTCGTGGACTATGGGCCACTGTCGAGGACGACAAGGGCGGTTTTTCTTCGGGTGGATGGTGCGGCGAGTCTCGTATCGCCGCGCCAGGCGCAGCATAGTGTGTCCTCCGAACATCGGGAAAGTTCAGAGCCCACCGCCTCCAGGCTGGAGTTACTCTTATAGAGCTACTTGTCCATTCGATTCGATAACGCGGCGGTACCAGTGCGCCGAGTCCTTCAGGGTGCGCTGCTGGGTCTGATAATCGACGAACACCAGGCCGAAACGTTCCTTGTAGCCTTCCGCCCACTCGAAATTGTCCATCACGGACCAGTGGAAATAGCCGCGAACGTCGGCTCCGTCCTGGATAGCGCGATGCAGAGCCTGCAAGTAGCGTCGCGTGAAATCGATCCGCGCGGAGTCATGAACCTGACCGTCCAAGCTCGGCCAGTCCCGACAAGAAACACCGTTCTCGGTCACGATTATCGGCTTGCCGTAGCGCTCGTGGCAGAAACGCGGCCCCCAGTAGAGCGACTCTGGAGCCACCGGCCAGTTGAAGGCGGTGCGTGGGTAGCCAGCAGCAAAGGGGACATCGCGAAAACCATCGGCCCCATCCGCTTCGACCAGCAGGCCCTGGTAGGTGTTCAACCCCAAGAAATCGACTGGCTCCGCGATGATGCGGAAGTCGTCCGCACCTACACGCGGCGCATCCCTTCCATAGAACGCGAGGCCGTCTTCCGGATAGCGTCCGAAGAATACCGGGTCGATCCACCAGGAATGCGCCCAGGCGTTCCTGAGGTAGACGGCGAAGGTGGCTCGACGGGCTGCCGCCACGTCGGCTTCAGTGCCCGTTGCAGGCAGCCGCGGCATCATGACAGGGGCGAACCCCACCTGAGCACGGCTCGACTGAGCTCGGATCACCTGCACGGCCTTGCCATGCGCCAAGAGCGCATGGTGCCCCGCCTGGAGGATCTCGCAAAAACGGAGCTTTTCACCCGGCGCGTGCGTCCCTTCGTGATGCCCCATCCCGATGAACACCTGTGGCTCGTTGAGCGTGATGAAATGGTCGACCCTGTCCGCGAGGCGGGCAACCAGTGTCGCCGAATATTCGGCGAACCAGTCAGGGCTGTCCGGATTGAGCCAACCCCCCCGGTAGTAGAGCTCCAAGGGAAAGTCCCAATGAAACAAGGTCACGTAAGGCGTTATCCCCTGCCGGAGAAGCGCGTCGACGAGCCGATCGTAAAAGTCTAGGCCGGGCTGATTCACAGCCCCCGTGCCCGCAGGCAGGATACGCGGCCAGGAGCAGCTCAGACGGTAGGCACCGAGCCCCATTTGACCCATCAGTTCGACATCGCTCTCGAAGCGAGCGTAGTGATCGCAGGCGACGTCACCCGTATGCCCCTCGAAAATGGTGCCGGGCTTCCTCGTGAACATGTCCCATACCGACAATCCCTTGCCTTCGGCTCGAGGGGCCCCTTCGATCTGATAAGCGGCCGCTGCCGCGCCCCACACGAAATCTTCTGAAAATGCCAATTTCCGCCTCGCTCGTTCTGTGAAAGCCGCCCCCGGCTGATACCACAATCCTTCATCGGGAATCCCGCGCTGTCCGACCCGAAGTGCTCTCGAGCATTCGGTCACACCCGACTGTAAACGACGCTTCACGCTCGATATCCGGCGCCCGTGGACCAGCAGGCGGTATTTCGGCGTGGGATCAGCGAGAGCCGCCCTCCGGAACGCTGGCACCTGCCTTGCACCAATGTCGATTCATGAAATCGAACCTGGCCAGAGCGTGCCTGGGCGTGCTCGCCTGCATGCTTGCATATCCGAGCAGGGCGAAAGCCGCTGACTGTCCCGAAGGATTCTTCTGCGCTTCGGGCGCTTCGACCGTGGCACGGACGAGGGTCGATCTGGACATCCCCCCTCCCCCTCCGCCGCACGCGCGTCGCCGGATCCACGCCCTGTCGCTCAGGCTCACCGAACTGGCGCTCTCCTCTCCCGAGCCCTCCTCGCACGAGCTTCTCACTGGTCTCGGCCTGAGCTATCGAGTCAGACCCATGCCGTGGCTGGGAGTCGAACCCGGGCTCGACGCGTTGCGCGGCTACGATGCGTTCGACCAACCCAGGAGCGAAACCACTCTCAGCTCGGACTTGCTCTTTTACCTGAATCCGCGGGACGCCGTGCAGCTGTTCGGTCTGTTCGGAGCGAGCGTCGCGTTCGTTCGGCATTCTGACGCTTGGGCGCACTCGAACTCGGACTACCTGGGAGTCCAGGCGGGTTTCGGGTTGGAGTTCCGCGTCACGCATCGCCTGTCGTTCAACGTCAACGCAGTTGCCACCAGCCGAAAACTCGCGGGCGCGAGGTCGAGCCGAACCACTGAGTCCTCCCAGGCCGAGCCCGTACCCGAGTCGAGCAGCGGCTTCATGCTACGAGCAAGCACGGCGCTCTATTTCTGAAAGCTGCTGGTGAAGGCACTCGGCATCTGCCAAGATCGATTGGAATGCGGCGCGCAGATGCTAGGCAGCAGGGGCACGATCGAACCGAAGGCTTCGACGCTCCGCAGGGTACTGACCGAGAACCACGGAGGGCCACGGTGCTGGCACCGCTCTGGGTCGTTCTGCTGTTGGTGTCATGCGGTGGTCGCGTGGAGCGCGAGCCCGATCCATCCGAGGACCCGAGCACCACAAATCAAACCACGGGCAGCGCCAGTGCCACGGACGAGAGTGGGAGCGGCAACAGCGGCGTCGACCCCAACCTGGTGCTCGAAAAGTGCTCGAAGGGATGGGCTCCTGACACCGCGAACTGTCCTTGGCTTGCCAGCGATGGTCTCTGCTATGCAACCAAGGTGGCGGCGTGCTCTTGCATCTGTCCACGGAAGGGACCTTCGACATGCCTCAGCGGCCTGCCGGGTGGAGCCGACAGCCGCACCAGCGTGAGTTGCATCTGAAAGAGGTGCACCCGACACGCGCTGCGAGACGGCGCCAGGCGTGATAGTCTGAAGGGTCGTGTTCTCTCGCGTTGTCCTTCTGACCGTGGCACTGTGCGCCGCGCTGATGACGCACCCCGCGCTGGCCAGGGCCAATGGCGACGCGGATGAGCATTTCGACAACGTGGACATCTTCGTGCTGACTTTTGGTCCCGGCGACCATCCTTTCTCGAAGTTTGGCCATAACGCGGTGCTGGTGGTCGATGCCACCCGGCCGGACAAGCTCGTCTACAACTTCGGCACTTTCCGCGCACAGTCCCCCACCCTGCTCACGGACTTCCTGCAGGGGCGTCTTCTGTACTGGGTTTCCGTGGGCAAAGAAGCGAGCACGCTTGCCGCCTATGCGCGCGACAACCGCAGCATCGTCGCCCAGAAGTTGAGGCTCACCCGCAGGGAAAAGCGCAAGCTGGTGAAGCGGCTGGCCATGAGTGCACAGCCAAGTCACCGCTACTACCGCTACGACTATTATCTGAACAACTGCTCCACGAAGGTAAGAGACCTATTGAACGAGGTGCTCGACAGTCGCCTGGCAACCGCCAAGCATCTTCCGGCAATGCTGAACTGGAGACAGCATACGTCACGGCTGACCCAAGACAGTTTCTGGACCAATTTGGGCCTCAATTTGCTGCTCGCCCGAGGCGTCGATCGCCGGAACTCGCGCTGGGAAGAGATGTTCCTGCCCTCGGTCTTGCAGGCCCAACTGGCCAGCGTCAAGCGCCCCGATGGCAAGCCGCTCGTCGAGAAGCAGGAGGTCTGGTTCGAGGCTCATCGCCCGCCAGCCGCACGCACGCCACGGAGCTTCGCCCCGACCCTGCTCGTCGTTGGCTGCTTGCTCGGAGCGTTGTTCGTGGGGCTCGGAGTGCTCGGACAACGATTGCCGCTGGCCCGGAGCGCGCTTCTGTCGTTGACGGGTCTGTTGGGAGTCGCAGCCGGGCTCTTCGGGTGTATCTTCGTCTTTTTCTGGCTGTTCACCGATCATAGTGTCACCCACGGGAACGAAAACTTGCTCTTGTTCCCTCCCTGGGCGCTTGCACTACCGGTCACTGCGTTCGGGACGGCACTGTCTCCCAGGGCGTGGCGCCGCAGGTTGTGGCGCGTCTGCGTGGTCATCGAGCTGGGGTCAGCCGCCGATCTGGCGCTCAAACTCGTGCCGTCACCCACGCAGGACAACTGGATGTTCCTGGCGCTGGCCCTGCCCATGTGGGGTGGCCTGACGATCGCATTCAGCCGCAGCCTCGAGCGCTTTGGCGTCTCCAATCCGAAGTCGCGCGCTCTTCGCGAGCCGAATCTGACTCCGAGTCCACTCCGCAAACCACGCCCCGGCACCTGAAGCTTCCGTCCGGGGCGCCCGCGATGAACAAGCTAGGCCAACGCTCTGTCCATGCCGAGTGGCGCGACCCCGGGGCAGCATTCATCCGTGCATCCCCTGAGCCCATCCTCGAACCAAGCAGAGGCGCTGAGGACACCGAGACCACCGCGTTACGAGTCACCAAAACCCCGCTTCGAAAAAACTCACTAGCCAAGAACAGCATCTGGCCATAGTCTTTGCCGAATTGCTCGAGGCCTTGGTTAGGTCGCCTTCAGGAGGGCAGCATGAGACACTTCTTCGCTTTTGGAACCATCATTGTCTTGGGAGGCCTCGCAGCAGGCGCCTGTACGGCTAGCGATTCCGACAGCAATCCAGACACCAGCAAGAACACGAGCAGCACTGGCGGCACCGACTCCTCGGGCGGCACTGGTGGAACCGCGAGCGACTCTTCCGGTGGCAGCGGAGGTCAGGGGGTTAGTACTTCGAGCAGTGGAGGAACCACGAGTAGTGGTGGCAGCGCTGCAACCACCTCGGGAGGCGCCGCGGGCATGGCGGGTGACACCAGCACGGCTGGAGGCGCAGGCGACGCCGGGATGGCGGGCGCCCCGGCAAACTGCATTGGCGACGACGAGGTCAGCGATCCGCCGGACTGCGAGACACTCTCATATAACCAGGTCACGTGCACCGGCTTCGACCCGCCCGAGCCATTTGGAATGACCTACTGTAAGCAGTATGCTCAGCACGCAACCCCCGAAGCCTTCCAGCGGCTCTTCGAGTGCCTCGACGCAATCGACGTGAGTGACGACTGCGGCGAAGAACACGACGACGCCGTGCGCGCCTGCCGGGACGCCGTCGCGTCGGAGACTTGCGTCAGCGAGCTCGCGCGCACCAAGTGCGCCAATTTCGGCTGTCCCGGAGTCGACACGGATCCCGACGGGACCTGTGACGTGTACCTTTCGTCACTAACCCCCGAAGGCGTAGACCATGTCATCGCGTGCACCAACGAGCACACCGATGACGAGCCCGGCGGCACTTGGGGAGCGCCCCCTAATCCTGATCCGGTCGAGTGCCGCAACGTCTTTCTGGAGTGCTTCGGCGGTACGAGGCAGCCGACCGAGTAGCGCGTCAGAGCGACGTCCCTATCGCCCTGGCTTGACGGGTCCGGCGATTTCCTAAACCATTGGGTGACAGCGACTTCAGCGCGGGGCCGCCGAAAAATACCGCGAATCCGGGGGTCGCCACTTCCTCGCAGGTTTTCCCGTGTCCGGCCGCTCAAAAGGGTCAGCAATGGAGTGTAGGATGCAGGGGATGCCCAGGCGGAAGCCGCGATGGGCACTCGCGGTCGCCGCAGGGTGGCTCGCGGCGTCAGGGGCACTCGGGTGCGGGCGAACCGACGCGCTCGACTACCGAGGGAGCCTCTATGGAGGGGCGGGTGGGCTGTCCCGGGATAGCGCCGGCGCCGGCGCGGGCGGGTCGAGCGGTTCAGCAGGCTCGGGCGGCCGAGGCGGCACCGGTGGCATCGCTGGCTCGGGAACCTCCGGCGAGGCTGGAGGTTCGGGGGGCCTGACCGGCTCGGGCGGGTCGGCTGGCACCGGCGGCTCGGGCGGCTCGGCTAGCACCGGCGGCTCGGCTGGCACCGGCGGCTCGGCTGGCACCGGTGGCTCGGCTGGCACCGGCGGCTCGGCTGGCACCGGTGGTTCGGCTGGCACCGGTGGCTCGGCTGGCACCGGCGGCTCGGCTGGCACCGGTGGCTCGGGCGGCTCGGCTGGCACCGGCGGCGCGGTTGGCACCGGCGGCTCGGCTGGCACCGGTGGCGGCTGCACCCTGGACAGCGATTGTGTCAGTCTCGATTTCTGCCTGACGGCTCGCTGCTTGGACAACGCCTGCGAATTTTCCCTCGCCGACCGCGACGCCGACACGTACGTCGACAGCCTTTGCGGCGGCACGGACTGCAACGACGACAATCCTCGGGTATTTCCAGGAGCGACCGAGATCTGCACGGACGGAACGGACAACGACTGCAACGGGGTGTCCGACTGCGGTGACCCAGCATGTGCCACCGCCAGCACCTGCGGCTGTGACCATCCGTTGCCAGAGATCTGCGACAACGGCGCGGACGACGACTGTGACGGGCGTCTCGACTGCTTGGACAGTGACTGCGCTGGAAACCTCGCCTGCGGTTGTTCAGAAGAACTCTGTGGAAACGGCAGAGACGATGACTGCGACGAGCAGACCGATTGCGAGGACCAAGACTGCCAACAGAGCCCCGAGTGCAAGTGCGCCCAGTTCGTCGAGATCTGCGACAATGGGGTGGACGACGACTGCGACGGACGTATCGACTGCCGAGACCCACAATGCCAGCAGCGCGGCGAATGCCTGTGCACGCAGAGCACGGCGGAAATTTGCAGCGACCGAGTGGACAACGACTGCGACGGACTGGTCGACTGCGCCGATCCGTCCTGTTTCTCGAACACTGCTTGCCAAGCCTGCACAGTCGAGGCATGCGACGGCGGAGCCGATGAAGATTGCAACGGGTTGATCGACTGCGCCGACCCCGCGTGCTTCTTCTCAGCGAGCTGTCGAGCCGAGCAGGAACAGTGCAACAACTCCCGCGACGACGACCACGATTTGGCCATCGATTGCGACGACACGGACTGCGCGAACGCGCCGGTGTGTGTCGAGGCCCAGGCCAACTGCTCGAGCGCCAGGCGCATTATTGGCAACGCGTCGAGCCAACTCAGCGGAGACACGACGGGCCACGTTGGCCACCAACGAGGCAGTTGCGGGGGCGCCGCGGGGGAGGCGATCTTCGAGCTCGTCCTGAATCAACCCGCACGCCTCCACCTGGACACGATCGGCAGCGGTTTCGACACGGTGCTGTATGTACGCCAGGGCTCCTGCGAGGCGGGGCGCGAATTGGATTGTGACGACGACAGCGGAGGCGCCTATTGGTCGTCAGCCCTCGACTTCGACCTTTTGCCGCGCGGCAGCTATTTCGTGTTCGTCGATGGCTTCGCCACCGATCCGCTTCTGGGGCCAGACGAAGGCTCATTCGTGCTCAACGTTGCCATCGATATGGCTTTTGGTGAGGTCTGTGACGATGGGCTCGACAACGATGGAAACCGCTACACCGACTGTGCGGACGAGGCCTGCGCGACCTTCCCGGACTGCGTCGGCTGCAATCAGGGAGCCCCACCCAGCCCGGAGTACGGTGCCGAAGCTTGCACGGATGGGCTCGACAACGATTGCGATGGGCAGACCGACTGCGACGACGACGACTGCTCAGCCAGTTCGGAGGCCGTCACCGAGTGTTGCACGGGCACCGACCAGAATGGCAACGGCATTCCCGACGACCACAGCTGCCGGTGCGCGAGCGACAGCGACTGCATCGGCGGACAGATTTGTTATACAAGTACGCTGGGCAGCTGTGGCATCCCCTGCGAGTCCTACGTCGGCGAGGTATGCCCATACTTCGTGCCGGGTTCGACCTGCAATACGGCCACCCACCAGTGTGAATTCTGACCAGGACGCTCCGGAGGCTCGGAAACGTCCTGGCCCCTGCATCGCTACTTGTCCGTCAGGGCAGCCACGCCTGGCAAGGTCTTCCCTTCCAGAAGCTCGAGCGACGCGCCCCCGCCGGTCGAGACGTGGCTCACCTTGTCGGCGATCCCGAAATTCTCGGCGGCCGTAGCCGTGTCGCCACCACCAATGATACTGGTCGCCCCGCCCTGGGTTGCCGCGACCACCGCCGCTCCGACTTCCCGCGTCCCGGTCGCGAAGGCCTCGAACTCGAAGACACCCACGGGGCCATTCCAAACGATCGTCTTCGCCCGTCCGATCACCTCAGCGAAGCGCTTTCGCGACTCGGGGCCCGCGTCCAGCCCCTCGAGACCGTCGGCGATCCCCGTGGCGTCCGTCGCGCTACCCACCTTGGCATCGGCTGCGAACTTGTCGGCAGTGACGTAGTCGGTCGGGAAGTGCAGCTTGACGTTCTTGCTCTTGGCCTTCTCCAGCAGCCCCTCCACGATCTTCGAGCCCTCTTCGTCGAACAGGCTGTTGCCTATCTTCACACCGTAGCACACCTTCTTGAAGGTGTAGGCCATGCCGCCACCGATGATCATCTCATCGACCTTGTCCAGCAGGTTCTCGATCAGCTGGATCTTGTCCGCCACCTTCGCACCACCCAGGATGGCCAAGAAGGGGCGCTGCGGGTTGCTCAGGGCCTTGCCGAAGTACTCGAGCTCCTTCTGCAATAGAAAGCCGGCGGCGCGCTGCGTGTGATTCACGCCCACCATGGATGAGTGGGCGCGGTGGGCGGTACCGAAGGCGTCGTTGACGTACACGTCACCGAGCTTGGTAAGGGAGGCGCGGAACGCTTCGATCGCGGCGGGGTCCGCCCCCTTGCCCTCTTCCTCGGCGTGGAAGCGAAGGTTCTCGAGTAGGACGACCTTGCCGGGTTCGAGATGAGCGCATGCCTTTTCGACCTCGGGTCCCACGCAATCGTCGAGAAAGCTCACCTCGCGCCCCAGCAGCTCCTCGACGACCTTCGCGACCGGCGCCAGAGAGAACTCCGGGTTCGGCTTACCCTTGGGGCGCCCGAGGTGACTCATGAGGACGACGCTGGCTCCAGCCTTCAGGGCGTGCTCGATGGTCGGCAACGCCGCCACGATACGTGCGGAGTTGGTGACCTTGCCGTCCATCATCGGCACATTGAAATCCACGCGCATCAGGACGCGCTTTTTCGACAAGTCTAGGTCAACAATGCTCAGTTTGTTGAAGCTCATGGGTTCACCGTGCTCCTTGCGACGTGTGGGAGGATCTACGAGGCGAACAGACACACAAACGCACCCAGGACTCAAGTGTGTTCCACGCCCACATCGGCAAAAATACGAGCAAGCATAAGTATTTCAAAGGCGTTTACCTCGGAGCACCAGCTTGGAACGGCCGACCGATAACGGGCGGCTTCGAATTTTGCCGAGGCCGACTTTTGCACCAGGCACACATTATTTGGCGGCCGGTGAGCCGTCGCCCGCCGCCGAAACAACTACCCGAGTTGTGAACCCTATTGCTTACCAACACGCACCCCAGGCAGCACCGGTCCTTCAGCCCAACACGGTTAGCGCGCCGGTCATTTCATCGCCAACCACTCGGCTGGATCAGGCTGAGCTGGTCTACGCCGAGACCGAGCAGCTTTCGCCCGGGCACCAGCTGGAGAGTCACGCTCACAGCTGCCACGAGCTTGCGATTCTGCTGCGCGGCTCGCTCAACGTTCACGCCGCTGGCAAGACCTACTCCGTGCAACCGGGTGAAGCGATTCTGATTCCGCGAAGCGTCACGCACGAGGAAACGCCCGCCAGCGAGGAACCCGTGCTGCGCGTCGTAGTTGGCGTCAACTGGGGCGGGTACGACGAGAGCGAACCGCTACATCTCCACGACCGGGGCGGCCGCCTGCACGAGCTGGCGGCCTGGTTGTCGGTGGAGCGCCACGCAACTTTTCCCCGGGCCAACGAGTACAGGCGTGCCCTCGCCTTCAGCGCCTTGGCCGAGTTCGAGCGGCTCAGGTTCGACGCGAGCAGCGCCATCGAAAAGCGAACGCGTGCTTACATCATGGCGCGCCTCAGCAAGCACATCTCCCTCGAAGACATGGCGAAAAACGCGGGCATGAGTCGCCACCACTTCTCGCGCCTCTACCGCCGCGTCACCGGCCAGACGCCAACCGAGTACCTGCGCAGCCTACGGCTCGAGCGAGCCCGCCATCTGATTCGCACCACACCTCAACCGCTGAAGGTGGTGGCAGCCCAGGTCGGGTTGGCCAGCGAACACCACCTCAGTCGGCTCTTGCGAAAGAGTTTCGGAGTCGGAGTGCGGGACCTGAGAGGTCGCTCGCACAACAGCGTCCGCCCGGACGTGGCGGCACAACCGGACTGACTATTCCTCCACCTTCCCGGGCGCGAGTCCAAAGTGGGCTTCGCCGTCGACGAGCGTGCCCGCCAGAAACTGGTCGACCACCGCGAGCAACTCGTTTTCGTAGACAGGGCCACCCCAGAAGTAACGGAGCTTGCCAGTCTTGTCGAATAGGAAGCTCGCCGGAAGCATCCCGGGCCAACGAGGATTCAACGCGACCTTGAACGAACCGAGGGGCCTCGCCGCTACGTAGCTCGGTAGCGACGCGCCGTGCTCCCGTAGAAAGGCGAGCGCTTGCTCCCGCCCCTCGGGCGCGTCGACCGAAACCAGCATCACCCCAATGCGAGGCGCGAGATTATCGCGCAACGCCAGTAGCATCGGCATCTCGCGACGACAGGGTCCGCACCAGCTGGCCCAAGCATTGACGATCACCGCGTCGAACCCAGAGCTTCGTACACGACCTAGTAGCTCCGGTCCGCTGACTTCGACAAGCCCCTCTTCGTCGCGAGTGGCGGGTGCCTGGGCGCTGCGAGTAGCCGGAACGCCCTTCGCTTCGACATCCGGCATCCCGGCCCCGTCGGGCGGGCGTTGAACCGAAATACTGCTGGCCGCGGGCACACTTTCATGCTGCCGTTTTTCCTGCTGGTGACAACTCGGAGCCGCGCAAAGGCCCAGAACCAGCAAACCAAGCACTCTTGGATCAGTCACGCGATAAGACGCCGTTCGACGTTGTCGGAGTCACGAATGCACCGGTAGTTTCTGGTCTCCCCCCTAGCACCGCACCGGCAATCGGTAAAGCTCCCTCCCCCCGTGTCCAGGGCTCTGGTCAGCGTCGCTGAGCTGGCACCGGCGCCTCCTCGGCGAGACGAGCACAAATCGCTCTCCGCTTGTAGCTGCAGACTTCCACGACTCGCTTCATCAGGTTTTGAGCATATGCCGGATTCGCTTTCACACCGTCACCGTGCAGGTACATGCGAGCGAGCGCGTAGCAAGCTTCGGGCGCATTGCTCTCGCAGAGTCGGATATAGGCTTTGAACGCGAGGTTCCGATATTGAGCCGCCCGCTTGCGATTCGGTTCGACCACCGCACCGCGAATGTAGGCGTCCGCCACGCGCACGCACTCGTCCGGCACGTCTCGAATGCACAGGCGTTCGGCCTTTCCGAGCTCGGATTCGTCCTCGACGGGGTGGTCGTGCGGGGAAGGTGAAATGTCGGCTGAGGCCTTGCGCAACCTAGCCGAGTCTCGCCGTGAGCCGGCCGGGCCGTTGGCCTTAGCGCCGGCAGATGGGCCGAGATCCAAGGTCGGCGGCGCGTTTGACGGGTAGCCAACGGGCCGGCTGGCGGAAACTGCGCTCGTCGAGCGTGGCGAAGACCGATCCGGGCGTGGCGCAGAGCCACGAGTGCCTGGCAAGCGAGAGATACCCGTCGCACGGATGCCCTCATCAGCCGCAGGAATCCCGGTATCGGGCGAATGAATCAGTGCAAAACCTCCTCCTGCAACACAACCCAGTGCGATTGCTATCGATGTCGCGACGTGTGTGGTCATGCAGGTTCCTCGGACCGGGTAGTTCCCTCGCGCTTCGCAACTGCGTTGCAGATTCGAGGCGCTGCCCATCCTTCGAAACGGCCGTTTCGTGGGCTTGCTTGAGGCACCGACCTGGAAATCCCGACTGGTGCCGTGGACCAATCGAGAGAGCGCTGAGCGCGGTCGAACGAACCAAAGACTCGTCAGTGCTTGACCGCGCCGCGCGGTTGGTCGATTTCGCTCGTATGTCCCTCTCCCATGAGAACCGATGAATCACGCCATCCAACCCGCCATCAGCCACGCCATGAGCGCTCTCGAATCGGGCTACGTGGCACGCCGCAGCTTCTTCAACCTTTTCGGCATCACCTGTCGGATCTTCTCCCTCGTGGGGGAACCACTATTCTTCGTGCGCCTGAAGGCGTTCAAGCTGAAGGAAGACATTACTATCTTCAGGGACGAAACGGGTTCTCAGCCGCTCCTGAGCATTCGGGCCCGTCACATCATCGATTTCTCGGCCGCCTACGACGTAGTAGATCTGACGACGTCACAGCGCGTGGGTGCCCTGCGCCGCAAGGGGCTGAAATCCATCCTGCGCGACGAGTGGGAGCTGCTCGATATCAATGACCAAGTCATCGGGCTGCTCCAGGAAGATTCGCAACTGATGGCGCTCTTGCGCCGCTTTCTATCGAACTTGATTCCACAGAACTATCACCTCACCGTGCACGGCCATGTGGCAGCCAGCTTCGTCGGTACGTGGAACCCCTTCATCATCAAGCACACGGTCGCGCTCGAGCCCGACCCGGCGAGACACTTGGATCGACGACTCGCCCTGGCCGCCAGCGTTCTGCTCATGACCATCGAAGGCAAGCAGAACTGACGACCGACGCGGGGAATCACTTCTTGCGGCGGGCCTCGCGCGCCTGCTGCGCCACCTTTTCGAGCGCCTCGGCGATGGCAGCCTGCGCCTCGGCCGACGGCTTCCCGTCCCGTTTCGGAGGCGCCTCTTGAACACGTTGATCGCGACGCGGCGCGGGTGGCCCGTCGCTCGGCGGCCGCTTGGGAGGCTTGGGTCGCCGCGCGCCCAGCCCAGGCAGGCAGCGCCTGAGGACGTCGCTGAAGGAAACGGATTCCACCCGCATCGCCCTGAAGATCTGCCAAGCCTCGGCCCCGTCCAGCGGTGCCACGGGCAGAAGGTTGAGCCCGATGATCCACAGATTGGTATGGAGCCAAGCCTGCTCGAGCTGGTAGCCGAAGTTACTCTGAGAGTGTCCGACCAGGTGGACGTACCCAAAAGTGCCCAAGAGCAATAACGCCTGCATGACGACGCCGCCCCAGGCAATGACCGAATGCTCGAGCCGCGAAGCCTGCCCCTGCCAACTGCAGAACCCACCGAAGCCATGCACCACTACCGCCTGCACGCCAAACCCCATGCGCCTGACGAGGTAGGCATGCCCCAGCTCGTGCAGCAGAATCATCAGCGTGAACCCTAGCCAGAACCCGGGAACGACGCGCAGTCCGCCAAAGACGAGCAACCCCAAGGGCAGCGACCAATGCATCAAGATGGGAGCGCCGCGGTAGCTTCCGACTCGCAACGTGCCACGCTCGAACATTTCGAGGACCGTAGCACCAGCGCGGCCGCGCCACCAACCACCCGGCAAGATGGCTTCCGGAGCACCCAACGGCTTGCCGACTGCACCCGCACTGCCGAAAACAGGGCCCCTGCGCGCCTTCCTCGGTGTACCAGCGTGTTGCCGTTCGAGTCGCATCCATTCGGGGATGCGACCTATCCGACCCAGTGCCGAGCGTTGCGAAACAGCCGCATCCAAGGTGAGGCCTCCCCCCACCCTGCAGGGTGCCAGGACAGCTGCACGCTCCGGAACACGCGCTCGGGGTGCGGCATCATGAGGGTGACCCGTCCATCGGAGCTGCACAGGCCCGTGACTCCCCGTGGGGAGCCGTTGGGGTTCTCCGGATAGCGGCGCGCCGGTCGCCCCTCGCCGTCGACGAACCTCAGACAACACAGCTGCTCCGCGCTCTGTCCTTCCGGATCACCGTCGGGAAATTCCACCCGCCCCTCGCCGTGGGAGACCACGACCGGCAGTCTCGAACCCTGCATGCCGGAGAGCAGCACCGACGGCGATTCTTCCACCTGAACCAGGCAAAGACGTGCCTCGAACTGGTCCGACTCGTTGCGAACGAATCGCGGGAAGTGCTCGGCACCCACCATTAGGTCTTTGAGCCCCGCCAGCGCTTGACAGCCATTGCAGACGCCCAGTGCAAAGGTATCTTCGCGCTTGAAAAAGCGCTCGAACGCTTCCCGGGCACGCGTGTGATAGAGCACCGACTTCGCCCACCCGAGCCCCGCGCCCAGCACATCCCCATAGGAAAAGCCTCCGCAGGCCGCCAGGCCGCGGAATGAGTCCAGGGAGACCTCGCCGCTCAGGATATCGCTCATGTGCACGTCGATGCTGGCGAAGCCCGCACGGTGAAAGGCAGCGGCCATTTCCGTGTGTCCGTTCACACCTTGCTCGCGCAGCACCGCAAGCCTCGGCCGCTCGTTGGACTCGGCACGCAGACTAAAAGCCGGATCGAAGGAAAGGTCGAAGTTCACCGCCACGCTGAGCGCCGAACCCTCCCGCCTTCCGATACGCTCGTACTCCTCGTGGGCGCACTTCGGGTTATCGCGCAAACGCTGCATCCGAAAACTGGTCTCGGACCAGAGCTTTCTCAAGTCCGATCGCGGGGCGCCCAACACCTCGTCGCCCTTGACCGTGAAGCTCAAACGGTCGTTGCTGCTCAAGGTCCCCAACCGGTGGACGGCGCTACCCAGACCACACTGGCGAAAGCATTGAAAGACGTGTGCGCGATCGGCGCGCCGAATCTGGATGACAGCCCCCAACTCCTCGTTGAACAACGCGGCCAGCACCGCGGCATCGTCGCTCTGCTCTTGCAACAGCGGGTCGAGCGAGATGTTCAGGCCGACTCCCGAAGCAAAAGCCATCTCGCAGAGGGTCGCGAGCAGGCCGCCGTCCGAGCGGTCGTGATAGGCGAGCAGCTTCTCTGCGTGGTTCAAGCGCTGTACTGCGGCGAAGAAACCTTCGAGCAGCGCCGGGTCATCGACATCGGGCACCGGCCCGCCCACGTGATTGAACACCTGAGCCAGCGCGGAACACCCGAGACGAGCCTTGCCCCGCCCCAAATCGATCAACATCAGCTCGGTTTCACCCAGGTCGGCACGGAGCTCCGGCGTGCTGGCTCTGCGCACGTCGGCGACCGGCGCAAAGGCGGACACGATTAGCGACACCGGTGCAACCACCTTCTTGTTCCCTCCATCCCAAACCGTACGCATGGACATCGAGTCCTTGCCCACTGGAATGGTGAGGCCCAGCGCTGGACAGAGCTCGAGGCCCACCGCGCGGACCGCTTCGAACAGGGCCGCATCCTGGCCCGGGTGTCCAGCCGCAGCCATCCAGTTGGCGCTGAGCTTCACCCTCTTGAGGCTTTCGATGGGCGCTGAAGCAAGGTTCGTGAGAGCTTCGCCCACCGCCATGCGGGCGGCGGCGGGAGCATCCACGAGGGCCAGTGGGGTGCGTTCACCCAGCGCCATCGCTTCTCCCGTAAACCCGCTGTAATCCGCCAGCGTGAGCGCCGCATCCGCGACAGGTACCTGCCACGGGCCAACCATCTGATCGCGCGCGGTGAGGCCTCCAACCGAGCGGTCCCCAATGGTGATGAGAAAGCTCTTGTCGGCCACCGAGGGCAGCCGCAACACACGCTCGACAGCCTCTTCCAACCCGATGCGCGAAAACGAGAGCGGTTCGGCATCGTGCCCCTTACGCTCGCAGCGGCGCTGCATTTCGGGCGGCTTGCCGAACAGCAGCGAGATGGGCAAATCGATGGGCGTTTCAGCGAAACTACGGTCGCCAAGTTTCAAGTACTCGGCCTCGGTAGCCTCGCCTACCACGGCGAGTGGACAGCGTTCTCGCTTGGCAATCGCTTCGAGAACCTCGAGTCGACCTGGATCGACGGCCAGAACGTAGCGCTCCTGCGCCTCGTTGCACCAGATCTCCATCGGCGACAGGCCCGGCTCCGCGCTCGGGATCGCCCGGAGCTCCATGCTGGCACCTCGCGCCGAATCGTGAACCAGCTCAGGGAGCGCGTTCGATAGCCCCCCTGCGCCCACGTCGTGAATGCTCTGGATGGGTGACTGGTCCCCCAACGCATTGCACGCGTCGATCACCTCCTGGCAACGGCGCTGCATCTCCGGATTGTCGCGCTGCACGGACGCGAAGTCGAGATCGGCGTCGCTGGCGCCGCTGGCCATGGAGCTGGCGGCACCGCCGCCGAGCCCGATCAGCATGGCCGGCCCCCCGAGCACGACCAGCTTGGCGCCTCCAGCGAACTTCAGCTTCTTTGCGTGCATTGGTCGCACGTTGCCGAGCCCTCCGGCGAGCATGATGGGCTTGTGATAACCCCATAGCTCGGGGCCAGTACCGTTCTCGAAGGCCTGTTCGTAGGTACGGAAGTATCCACAAAGGTTCGGACGACCGAACTCGTTGTTGAACCCGGCCCCACCAATGGGCCCCTCGAGCATGATTCTGAGAGCTGACACGATGCGATCTGGCTTGCCGTAGACGGTGTGCTCCCAGGGCTGCAGGTAACCGGGGATGCGCAGGTTCGAAACCGAAAAGCCAGTCAGGCCCGCCTTAGGCTTGGCGCCGCGTCCGGTCGCCCCCTCGTCGCGAATTTCACCTCCCGCGCCCGTCGAAGCGCCCGGGTAGGGAGAAATCGCGGTCGGATGGTTGTGTGTCTCGACTTTCATCAAGATGTGCGCGGCTTCACGGTGGGGCGAGTATTCGCGAGTCTCGGCATCGACGAAGAAGCGATCGACTACGCTTCCCTCCATGACCGCGGCATTGTCGGAGTAGGCGGAGAGCACATGGTCCGGCGTCTCGTCGTAGGTGTTCTTGATCATGCCGAACAACGTGTCCGGTTGCCGCTGCCCGTCGATCTCGAACGTTGCGCGGAAGATCTTGTGTCGACAATGCTCGGAATTCGCCTGCGCGAACATCATCAGCTCGACGTCCGTCGGATCGCGCCCGAGCTCGGCGAAACTCCGGGCCAGATAGTCCAGCTCGTCCTCGGCGAGCGCCAGGCCCAGCTGAACGTTGGCGTTCTCGAGCGCCGCCCGCCCATCGCGCAGGACGGGCACACGACTGAGGGGCGTTGGTGCCCTTCCACGGAAGAGCTCCGCCCCCGCGGACAACTCCAGACGCACTACCTGGGTCATCCGATCCGATAGCAGGCCGCCCGCGACTTCGAGCTGCTCGCGCGTGAGTGCCGCATCGCGGCTCGAGATGGTGAAGACGGTGGCTCGCTCGACCCGGTCGACGTCGTCGAGACCACAGCAATGCAGGATGTCGGTTGCCTTGCTGGACCAAGGCGAAATGGTGCCGGGACGTGGCATGACCAAGAGCACCTGTCCGGCCGGTACGCTGCGCGCAGCCGTACCGTACCGAAGCAATGCTTCCAAGGTCTCCCGCTGCTCTCGAGAAAGCTCGGCACGGGTGTGCACGAAGTGCACGAACTCGGCCCCGAGTTCAGCCACCTGCGACAACTCGGCCTGCAGCGCTTCCAAGAGGCGCCGCCGTTTGAACGGAGAAAGCGCCAGACCACCACGCAGCGTCAACATGCCAGGCCTTTTTGCGCAAGCAGTCTGGGCTGGCAAGCGCTTAAGCAGAGACCCGCGGAGTCAGCCGAAATCCCACGAAGGGCAAGCCACCTGGGGAGGGCGTGACGCGCTCGGGGGCTCCACTGAGCCGACGCTGTGACGCTGTGGCACGGGCCCGACGATAGGCACGTCCCTGAAACACGAGGCTGCTGGCGTCAGCGACCAAAGCGCAGGGCCACCACGAGGAGCGAGCGCAACATGTAGACGCCGTGAACCATGACGTAGGGATAGAAGTACAGCTCGATACGGCCCAGCAGCGCCGCGACCAGAATATACGATGGGTAGTGGACCAGAAACTTCGCCAGCCGTAGCGGCAGCCCGAGGAGGCGCTTCAGCAGACCGGGCGGCCCCGTTGGAGCGGCCGGCTCTGCCTTCGGCGGCGCGATCTCCGGACGCCGTTCGAAGGTGGTCATGGCGATTCCTGAAGCCAGACACACGAGGCCCGCGAGACCTATCAACAGAAAAGCCACGTTGCCTCGCTCCAGGTACACCCGCACCGCGACCGCCGCCAGGATGGCAAAAGCTTTCAGCTCATCCATCAAGAAATCCAGCAAGTGACCGGGCGTGGACTGAATGCCACGCCAGCGCGCGAGCATGCCGTCGGCACAATCGAGCACGTACGAGAGCTCGTACACCGCTACGGCCACTACCAACCCAGCGTAGCCCGGGCAGAGTATCAAGAGCGCCGCCGCCACCACAGCGACCAGGTAGGAGAGCAGGGTAATCTGGTTCGGCGTGATGCGCGTCTGCTTGATCGAGTCGACGAGCACTGCGGCGACGGGTCGACACACGAAGGTATTCCAGAATAGGTCTGGCGTCTTTTTCGTCTTTCGGTAAACCTCGACAGCGCTCATGCTAATTGGACCGTTTACGCAGCTTGGGAGCCCACATCAACTCTGATCCCTTTTTGCTTCACAAAAATCATGCGCATCGAACACTTCCTCGACCAACTCGGCACCGAAGCCATCGCGCAAGCGACGGGGGAATCCGCCCCGGCCTTGCTCAAACCCGCGAACTCCGAGCACGGAGATTACCAGCTGAACGCAGCCATGGCCCTTGCCAAGCGGCTCGGCAGGCAGCCTCGCGACGTCGCCGATTCCATTTGCGAGGTTCTCGCCCGACATCCTGCCATCGAACGCGCGCAGGTGGCAGGCCCCGGCTTCGTGAACCTGACCCTGGAAAGCGCCTGGATCGCCGCACGGCTTACCGAGGACGCCGCCGACGCGGCGCGAGATGGCGTGCCCGAGGTTTCGACCCGCCAGCGCGTCGTCATCGACTTTTCCGGACCCAATATCGCCAAGCAGATGCATGTCGGCCATCTGCGCTCGACCATCATCGGTGAAGCACTGCGTCGCCTGCTGCTGTTCGTGGGGCACGACGTCATCGGAGACAACCACCTGGGCGACTGGGGTACCCAGTTTGGTTTGCTGATCGTGGGGCAGCGTCGCTTTGGCAACCCCGACGCCTACGCTGACAATCCGCTCGCCGAGCTCGAGCGCGTCTACAAGCTTGCCAGCGAGGCCGCACAAGCCGACGAGCAGTTCCGCGAAACAGCGCGCCAAGAGCTCGCCAAGCTGCAGAGCGGCGATCCGGACAACCGCGCCCTCTGGCAAGAGTTCGTGAGCATCACGCGACGCGAGCTGGACTTGATGTACGAACGGCTCGACGCGCACTTCGACGAGTGGCTCGGTGAAAGCGCCTACAACGACATGTTGCCAGGAGTCGTTTCGTTACTCGAGGAAAAGGGCCTGGCTCGCGAGGACCAAGGCGCCAAGGTAGTTTTCTGGAAGGAGGTCGAAGCTGCCCCGCCGAAGCTGAAGAAGCAGAAGGCGCCCTTCATCGTGCAGAAGAGCGACGGCGCTTACAACTACGCCACGACAGACATCGCCACGGTACTCTACCGGCAGAAGCACCTCCATTGTGAACGCGCCCTCTACGTCGTCGACCTCAGGCAAGCGCCCCATTTCGAGCAGGTGTTCGCGCTGGCGAAGCTGCTCGACGTCCCCACGGCGCTCGAGCACGTTTCGTTCGGCACCATCCTGGGCACCGATGGCAAGCCGCTCAAGACACGCGACGTCCACGGCAACACCATCCCGTTGTCGGCCTTGCTGGACGAAGCAGAGCGACGCGCCGCGGAGCGGATTCGCCAAGGCATCGAAGAGAAGGGGTTCAACATCGGGCCGAGCGAAATCTCGAATGTCGCGCGCGCCGTCGGCATCGGTGCCGTCAAGTATGCCGACTTGAAGCAGAACCGTAACAGCGATTATCAGTTCGACTGGGACAAGATGGTCGCGTTTTCTGGCAACGCTGGGCCTTATCTGCAGTACGCTTACGCCCGCGTGCGCAGCATCTTTGCGCGCGGCGATGAGCAGCTCGAGCAAGCTCTAGGGCCCATCCAGCTGGCCGAGCCGAGCGAAATCGCCCTCGGACGCGCGCTCTTGCGTTTCGGCGAAGTCGTGCATCAGGCTACCGAAAGCTGTCTCCCCCACCTTTTGTGCGACCACTTGTATGCGGTCGCCAGTGCGTTCAGCCCGTTTTATCAGCAATGCCCAGTCCTCAAGGCAGAGCCCAGTGTGCGCACCAGCAGGCTCGCTCTGTGCGCACTGACCGCGCGCCAGCTGAGGCGCGGGCTGGAGTTGCTCGGCATCGAAGTGCTCGAGCGCATGTGAAAGTGTGATGGCGCGCTCCCTTGGCTTCAGCAGCGTCTGGCTCCTGCTGGGACTGCTTCCGGCATGTAAGTCCGCGGAGTCGGGCGCCGCGCCGCCCGGCGCCTCCGCGCCGAGCAGCGAGCCTCCGCGGAGCGCCAGCTCGGCACCCTTCGCCCACTCTCACGCCCCACCAGCGCCCGCGCAGCCGCCAGCCAGCACGACAGCGGCGCCCCCGCTTGCCGCGAAGCCGCGCCGGGAGGCGTATCGCATCGCCGCGCTGGGAGATTCGCTCACGGATGAAAAGAGCTTCGGTGGCGGGTACCTGGACTACGTGCAGGAGCGCTGTCCGAAGACGCGCATCGACAACTTCGCCAAGGGCGGCTTCATGCTCAACCAGATCCGCCGGCGCTTCGAGAACGAAGTGCATAATCAGCCCAAGGACACCTACACCCATGTCATCGTTTGGGGCGGTGTCAACGATCTGTACAGCGACTTGACCGCGGGGCGCACGCCCGAGAAGGCCGAGCTGGACCTCCGCACCATTTACGAGAAGGCACACAACAAGGGCGCCCAGGTGGTCGCCATCACCGTCAGCCCATGGGGCGGCTTCAAACGCTATTACAACGATCGGCGCCAGGGCTACACGCTTGCCCTCAACGATTGGATCCGCGAGCAGGGTCGCGCGGGTAAGGCGGACGCCGTGATCGATGCGTACGGACTCCTGTCGTGCGGCCAACCGGAGCTGTTGTGTCCGGAGTACCAGCAGCGTTCACCAGACGGCTTGCACCTGGGCAAGCAAGGTCACCAGGTACTCGGCAAGGCGCTCTTCGATGCGGTCTTTCAGAACTGCCTCTAGC
The DNA here is from genome assembly GCA_963809955.1 of uncultured delta proteobacterium. Classification (GTDB taxonomy): domain Bacteria; phylum Myxococcota_A; class Polyangia; order Polyangiales; family Polyangiaceae; genus JAICQQ01. The sequence goes on along the minus strand of CAWELQ010000014.1, from coordinate 58,080 downwards.
GAACGACCCTGTGCGAGCTAGTCCGGCTGGGCGTCGAGCGAGGCGTTGCACCTGAGAAGACGAGGCTGAAAGCGTTCCTCTCGCAGCCGCTCGTTGTCCGGACGATGATATTCGAGCTGGGCTCTCATCTGCGCTCTCAGCAAATGTCTGAGCCGCTTGGCCAGTGTGAACCCCTGACGGTACAGGTCATTCGTTTCCTCTGGATCGCGAGCCAGCTGATAGAGTTGCGGGCGCCGCTGGCTCTGCATCTTGATCAACTTATAGGGCCAGCACACGATCGCCTCGCCACTCCGCATCCCCTGGATATTGAGGAAAATTGCCTTGCTCGCCGGATCGATGCGCTCGGGGTGGGCAAAACTCTCCCCCTGAAAAGATGGATGAGGCGCGACCTCCAGCAAATCCGCGAGCGTGGGTAGCACATCCAGCGTCGACACCGGAGCGTCCGAGACCGCGGGATCGAGTCCGCGCGGCCAGTGCACCAGCAGCGGCACCCGGGCCTCCGTTTCATAGAGCGAACGACCATGTGTGACCATCCCGTGCTGATAGAAGAGCTCGCCATGATCACTTGTGACGACGACGATGGTGTCGTCCAGTTGCCCCGAGTCCTCGAGCGCACGGTACAAGAGCCCCACTTGCTCATCGACGTAATGCAGGGCATTGCGATACTTGTTGCGCGCGCGCTCCAGATCCGTCTTGGGATAGCTCAGGTAGTGAAAGGTCTTCGGGTCGGGATTCGCCGGGCTGAAGGGACCGTGCACGCCGGGAGGCAGCCGATACGGGAAATGGGTCATCTGGAAGTTCACGTAGACTCCCCAGGGCTGGCTTTGCCGAGCGAGAATGAAGCGTCGCACCCGCTCTGCCGTGAGGTGGTCGGGCACGATTTCCTCGGTGCCAGTGCGCACCAAAGGGCCGCGATGGTCGCGGGCATGGAAAAATAGATTGGGCGTATCGGTGGTTTCGAAGCGAAGCATGCCCTGCCACGTTTCGTCCTGGCTCGAGATCGTCGCGGTACGATACGACAGTCGGTGCAAGAAATCGTGCAGCAACACCCGCGGGTAGTCGAGGTGCTCGTAGGTATCCAGGCCGGGCGTGCGCCGAGGGAACAAGGACGAAAGGACCGCCATCTGAGCGTAGTTGGAATGCGTCGCCGTCGTCCATGCGCGGCGCATGTTCAACGCACCTGCCGCCATGCGGTCGATGTTCGGCGTCACGCTTTCGTCAGCGCTTTCCGCAGTGTCGCGAGCGTACCCCAGGTAGTCCATCCCCACGGACTCGAGCAGAATCAAGAGCACGTTTGGGCGGCGCTCATGACGGGCTTTGACTGCGCTGCCCCATAGCCTGGCCGCGCTGAGCTCCCTGCCTGGCTCCGGGCGCAGCCGATCGGAGCGCTCCAGCGCTCGCCGCTCCCGCGCTTCGAGATGGACCGACTCCCAGAAAGCCAGCTCAGGAGCCGAAGCCCAGACCTCCGCCCATGCACCGCGATCCCGCGCCACCAGCTCGTTCAGCCCGAACAGTACGCCTAGACCGACGACGGCCGCTACCGCCAGACGGCGTCCCGACACCCAGCGGTCGTGCGCCGCGCGCATCAGCGCCGCGGCAGCTCCCCCCGCCATGAGCAGGCTGAGAACACCGACTAACAGCAGGGCCTGCCAGTACCCTTCGAGCAATGCCCCCAGCATGTGTCGCCAACTGTTCGCGAAGAACTCGAGCGCTCCGAGAGTCAGCGGCGTGCCGGCCACGACGTAGGTCGCCTCGGCCAGCAAGTGCGCGACGACGCCGACACCCATCAAGAAAGCGCTGATCACGACGGCTGCGCTGCGCCGCGGCCGGGGAAGCAAGAGCCAGAGGCCCGCGAGAGCCGCCACCACGAGCATCAGCCCCGCATAGCCGATACCCGACAACAACACGGACAGGCCTCGCTCGCCCACACTGGCTGTCCCGGACCCGAAGCGCGCCTGGGTAAGCTGATGCGCCAGTCCGAGCACCAAACCCGAGAAGCCTCCGATCAGGGCGTTGGAGAGCAACCACGCTCCCAGCCAGGGTTCTCGCTGCAGGGTAGGCTGCGTGAATCTGCCAGTGCGGGCGTGGGTCGTCTCGGGAAAACTCGGCAAGGGCATCGACGCACCAAAGGGAAGTCAACGGCTGAGAAGCTGCCTGAACTTACTGGTAAGGTTCTCGCTCACGCGGCCAAACGCGAGCGCGGCAAAACCATGGGCCGGCACGGCCACGGGAGGGGGTACTTGACCGGTGTGGTACGTCCAGCACTGACGGCTGGTGCCCCAGTATTCCAGGAAAATCCCCAGGACCGTTCCAGCGGCGAACAGCAGCAAATCCTCACGCGGCGCACGAACGCTGAAGAGCACCAAGACCATGGTGAACAGGACAACCAGGGTGAAGGTTTGGTTCCACGTCGACCGGACGAACCACCCCATGCTGACCGCAAAGGTGCCCGACGTCAGCCAGTAGCCGAACTGGTAGTGCCGCAGTCCAGGCGTTTGCGAGCTCCGCACCGTTGCCGCAGCGATTCCCCAACCCATCCATCGCGCCAGTCGCTCGACCGCCAGCGTGGCAACCGGCCACGCCGGCAATATCCACAAGGGAGGGCGTTCGTTCGTGAAGTATCTCCAAAGGCCCGTCCGGGTTCCCCAGCTTTCGATCACGAGGCCGCCGACGAGCCCGGTGAGGGCTAGGCACAGATCCCGAAAAGGGCGCACACCCCAGCACACCAACAGGACCAAGCCGAGCCAGATCCCCATGAGCAGCCAGTCTGGACGGCTATTGGCATCCAGTAGATCGCTCCATGCGAAACCGACTCCCGCGGCCGCTGCGACGACGAGCAGCAGCGCCGCCAGGCTCTTTGGAGTGTAACCGGAGGCAACAAAGGCAGAAAATGAAGGGCTTTTTGGCATTCAATCGGCTGGCGCAGGTCGACGGGCCCAGCGCTCACGATCGAGGTTGGAGCGCCCTCCGCTTTGCGCTATCAAGCAAGGCAAAGTGGCGAAGGGTAAGCATGGCTAAGGGTACCGAAGGCTCCGCAGCACGCAAGAAAACCAAGGGTAGGCCCACAAACCAGGTGGCCCGCAAGCGCCCGCGCAAGAAGCGCCCGGTGCGGGAACCCGAAACGCCGGTGCTGTCCGGGCGCCTGATGGTCGCGACGGGGCTCCTCGCGGCCATGGCCCTGATCCCGTTCCTCGGCTTGGGCAAGATGCTCGAACCCGAACAAGATGCACCGACCGACACCTCGGCCTGGGAGGTGGGGAAAACTGCGCGTGTGCACGTGACGCTGATCACGGCGGACTACAACAAGCTGTCTTGCTACTCCGACCAAGTGTTCCAGGGCAATCACTGCCAGTTCGAAACCGAAACGCAGGGTTTCAGACGCGACCCCGGAGCCCCCCTGGACGACAACAAGAAGGACATCATCCAGCCGTATCGCACGCACGGTTCGAACAAGCTCATCTTCATTGCCGGCCTCTGGGCGGACCCCGCCCTGGCTACCCGATTGCACTTCGAGCCTCCGCGCGGCGTCTCGGAGAGCAAGCTCGCGCGCTTCGTCGCCGACTGCGAGGTCGAGTTCATCGGCAAGATGAAGAACCCCGGCATTCGCTGGAGTCCTTCTGGCAAGTGGATTCACGAGGGAGACCCACTGGTGGCCATCCCGAAGCACTGCAACATCCCGGACCCTGCACAGAGCTGAGTCGCCCTGCGCAGAGCTGAGTCGCCCTGGATCGAACCGAGTCGATCGAGCCCCTGAGCGCCCGCTACGGCCGCGTCGCCGGAGTTTACGATGCGCTCGCCTGGTTCTATACAGGGGGCGAAATTGCGCGATTGAAGCGCAACCAGACTCGAATGTTTCGCGATGGTATGCGCGTCCTCTATGCTGGCGCAGGTACGGGCCAGGAAGTCGAGAGCGCGCTTTTGCGCGGAGTCGAGGCTACTCTGCTGGACGCCTCTCCGGAAATGTTGCAGCGTGCCGAGCTCAGGCTGGGAAAGGCCAGCGGGAAAGTGGTCTTTTGTTGCGAAGACGTCTTTGCGCATCGGCCGAGTCAGCCGTACGACAGCGTCGTGGCCAACTTCTTTCTCAACGTATTCGCGCAGCCCGTCGTGCCGCGAGTACTGGAGCAGTTGTGCGCGTGGTTGAAGCCCGGCGGGACTCTGTTGATTGGCGACTTCCGAGCGCCCGCGCCCGGGCCTGTCCAGAAGGCTCTGCAATGGGCCTACTACCTGCCCCCGCTGGCATTGTTCCGGGTCATGACGGGTAATGCCTGGCACCCCCTGTACGACTACAGGCCCATCGCCGAGCGCTGCGGTCTGACGTTCGCCGGAGAAACCACGGCCCGCGTATTTCGCTTCGGCCCAGCCTGGCTCTCGACACTCGCTTTCAAAAAACCCGTCCAGCCCCCTTCAGGTTCCGTCCCGTGAGACACGCCACGAGCAGCCAGTATCTGGAAGAAGCCCGGCAACCACTCGGGGCAACCCTCTACGACTACTGCGTCAGAAGCCACCTTTGGGTGGCCGGTGCCGTCACGTCGCTCGCAGCGTTCTCCATGAAACAGCTGGAGCTCGGGACGAGCTTGACTTCGCTGGCAATCGTCTTTTTTAGCACGCTGTTGATCTACAACCTCGATACCACGCTCGACTTGAGGGGCGTCGGCAGCAACGGCGCCCCCCCCTTCGAAGGCAATGCCGCCGACCTTCCCACCCGGCAATTGCGCGCTTCGGGTCTATGCTGCGGCGCGCTAGCCAGCCTGCTTGCTTCGTTGATTGCCACCTCTTGGCAAACGGCTATCTGGGTCCTGGCCGGAGCGGCCATCTGCTGCCTCTATGCGGTCCCTCTGGGTTCGCGCCGTCTGCGCATGAAGGCCCTGCCTGGTGCCAAGAGTCTGGTGGTGGGCAGCGCGGTCGCGATCGCGGTGGTTACGGTGCCGTGGGTCGAAGCCGGTTCCAGCCATGCGTTGAGCCTCGACCGACCCGCCTGGTACGTTCTGTGGTTCGTGGCCACGCTCACCACCGTGAATGCCACGCTCTTCGACATCCGCGATCTACGCCAGGACCAGCTGCGCGGATTGAGAACGCTGCCGGTCGTCTTTGGCCTGTCGGCGACGCGCCGAGCCCTGGTTCTCGCGGCTGTCGTGAGCTTCCTGGCGCTGGCGCTGCTGGTTCCCGAGCTCAGGCTCGATGCGATGCTCCTGCTGGCCACTCTGGTGCCACTGACCCTGACCCTGTCTCCGGGCTCGCCGCGCAGCGCCTACGCATGGCTGGTGGACGGAGCGCTGTTTCTGCCCTGGCTCGTTAGCTTTCTCGGCTGAACCACTCGACCGAGCGGGCCGGCGATCCCCCGAGTCGAGTGTTCCCGACCCGTGCCGAAACCCAGTGCATTGGCAACAACGACGAGCACTTCGAGAGGAAACACGCCTGGACCTTCGACGCTCGCCCTCCGAAACCATCCGAACAGACTCGCCATTTAGCCGCGCGGTGCGGATCGGGAGCGCCGGGCTTGCCGGCCGGCTCTTCAGGTTGGACACTCGGACCATGTGCCGCAACATCAAGACACTGTTCAACTTCGAGCCGCCAGCAACCGATGAGGAGGTGCGAGCGGCCTGCCTGCAGTTCGTACGCAAGCTGAGCGGGTTTACCAGGCCTTCTCGCGCGAACGAAGCCGTCTTCTGGCAAGCGGTCGACGACACCGAGGGCGTCGCACGCCGACTGATCGACGGCCTGACGGCGAACGCTCCCCCCAAGAACCGCGAGGCAGAGGCTACCAAGGCAAAAGCGCGGGCTCAGAAGCGCTACGGCTCAGCGAACGCTGCCGGGACGCAGTGAGTCCAACTTACCGGCATCGCGCATCGTCTTGAGGATGAGCTCCACGGCCTCCTCGGTGGACAGATCTCCGGTTTCGACGTGCACCTCGGGAGCCTCGGGCGCCTCGTAGGGCGAGTCGATTCCGGTGAAATGCTTGATCTGTCCCTCGCGAGCCTTGCGGTAGAGCCCCTTCGGATCGCGTCGCTCGGCTTCTTCGAGCGGCGTGTCGACGAAGACCTCGATGAATTCACCCTCTTCGAGAGACTCGCGCGCCATGCGCCGCTCAGCACGGAATGGTGAAATGAACGAGACCAGCACGATCAGGCCGGCATCGACCATCAGCTTGGCCACCTCGGTCACGCGCCGGATGTTCTCGACGCGATCCGCATCGGTGAAGCCCAGATCGTTGTTGAGCCCGTGGCGCACGTTGTCCCCATCCAGCAGGTAGGTGTGCCGCCCGGAAGCCAAGAGGCGCTTCTCGAGCAGATTGGCGATGGTCGACTTGCCGGCGCCCGACAGCCCGGTGAACCAGACGACGCAGGCTTTCTGGCCCTTGATTTCGCTTCGAGCATGCTTGTTCACGTCCAGCGCCTGCCAATGCACGTTGTCCGAGCGCCACAACGCGAAGCTGAGCATGCCGACACCCACGGTGTCGTTGGTCAATCGATCGATCAGGATGAAGCCCCCGGTCTCGCGATTCTCGTCGTAAGGATCGAACGCGATGGCTTCATCGGTCTGAATGTTGCAGACACCGATGTCGTTCAGATCGAGCTTCTTCGCGGCCAGATGCGCGAAGGTATCGATGTTGAGCTTGTAGCGGGGCTCGGTGACCGTCGCCATCAGCGTGCGCGCGCCGATCTTCATCAGGTACGGACGCCCGGGGAACATGGGCTCCTCGTGCATCCACACGATAGTGCAACGGAAGCGGTCCCCCACCTGAGGAGCTCTATCCATGGCCGCGATGATGTCGCCGCGGCTGACGTCGATTTCGTCCTCGAGCGTGAGGGTAATGGACTGACCCGCCACCGCTTGCTTCAGCTCCCCCTCCGGACCCAGGATACCTCGGACGGTCGAGCTCTTGCCCGAAGGCATGGCCACCACCGCGTCGCCAGGACGCACCGAACCCGAAGGCACGAAGCCACAAAAACCCCTAAAATCGAGCGACGGCCGATTGACCCACTGCACCGGAAGGCGAAAAGGAAGGTGCTCCTGTCGTTCGGCCACTTCGAGTGTCTCGAGAACCTGCAGCAGCGTCGGGCCCTGGTACCACGGCATCTTCTTGCTCGGGTCGATGACGTTGTCGCCCATCAGCGCCGATACCGGAATGCAGATGCTCTCTTCGACCCCGAGCTCTTGCGCGAGCTTCCCATACTCCGCCTGGATACGCTCGAACGTTCCCTGGTCATACTCGACCAGGTCCATCTTGTTGATCGTCAGAATCAGGTGGCGGATGCCGAGCAACGCGCAGATATAGCTGTGACGGCGCGTTTGGCTCAACACACCCTTGCGCGCGTCAATCAAAATCACGGCCGCATCGGCCGTCGACGCGCCGGTGACCATGTTACGCGTGTACTGTTCGTGGCCCGGCGTATCGGCGACGATGAATTTGCGCTTCTTCGTCGAGAAGTAGCGGTAGGCAACATCGATGGTGATCCCCTGCTCACGCTCGGCGGCCAAGCCATCGACCAAGAGCGCCAGGTCGAGCTTACCACCCTGGGTACCCGCCTTGACCGAGTCCGCCTCCACCGCGGCCAACTGATCTTCGTAGATCAGCTTGGCCTCGTACAGGAGTCTGCCGATGAGCGAACTCTTGCCGTCGTCCACGCTGCCACAGGTGATGAACCGCAGCATGCCCTTGTGCTGATGGGCCTCGAGATAGGCTTCGATGCCGTGTTCACGGATCTCTTCGACGTGATCCATCAAAAGTAGCCCTCTCGTTTCTTCTTTTCCATCGATGCCGTGGCGTCGAAGTCGATCACGCGCCCTTGACGCTCGGAAGTAGCCGTCAAGAGCATTTCCTCTACGACCGCCGTGAGCGTATCGGCCTCGCTCTCGACCGCGCCGGTGAGCGGATAGCAGCCCAGCGTCCGGAAGCGAACCTTACGCATCACAGGTTTTTCCCCCGGGTTGAGCGGCATGCGATCGTCGTCGACCATGATCAACACTCCGTCGCGCTCCACCACGGGTCGTTCCTTGGCGAAGTACAGCGGGACCACTGGGATATTCTTGAGGTGGATGTACTGCCAAACATCGAGCTCGGTCCAGTTGGACAGCGGAAACACACGCATGCTTTCGCCCGGGTTGGTCCTGGTATTGTACAAGCGCCAGAGCTCCGGACGTTGGCGTTTTGGATCCCAGCGGTGCTGAGCGGAGCGAAACGAAAAGACTCGCTCCTTGGCTCGGGACTTCTCCTCGTCGCGGCGCGCCCCGCCGAACGCGGCATCGTAGCGCCCCTTCTCGAGAGCCTGCTTCAGCGACTGCGTCTTCATCACGTCGGTATGAATGGCCGAACCGTGAGAGAAAGGATTGATGCCTTTGGCCACCCCTTCCTGATTGATGTGCACGATCAAATCCAGGCCGCGTTCACGTGCCAAGCGATCGCGAAACTCGATCATTTCGCGAAACTTCCACGTGGTGTCGACGTGCAGGAGAGGAAAAGGCAGCTTGCCAGGAGCGAAAGCCTTGATGGCCAACTCCAGCATTACAGCGCTGTCCTTACCGATTGAGTACAACATCACGGGCCGCTCGCACTCGGCGGCCACTTCGCGGATGATGTGTATACTTTCGGCTTCGAGGCGTTCTAGATGGGTCAGGGACATAGGCAGAGGACGACCCGGAGGCTACCCCGAGTTCGCTCTAAAGCCTACCCCCTTTCAAGGTAACGCGTCGTGAAGTACTCGTCCTTCGTATTGGGTGCGACGGACACCTTCTCGGACTTGAACACGGAGCGACGGCCGTTCTGCTTGTTGGTCATCTCCATGTGCATGGCCCGATAGCGGTGCTTCTTCGGGTCCAAGAGCTTGATGTCGTCGCTCTTGAGCTCCTTCAGGAGCTTGCCATCGAGATCGTAGTAAAGGCCCTTCCGCACAGCAAATTTCTGCTTGCTGATCCACAGAGTCTTCTTCTTGTACCCTTCGGACTTGGCAATATCCTGCGACTTGGGTTCGACGTCGATGACGTAGCAGGGTTCCCCGCCCATACTCTCCTCTTTGACGAGCTTGTATTTATAGTCATCGAGCGGCGGGATGTTCAGATCGCCGTACGAGAATTCGCTACCCATGAAGCTCTTCGAGCGCTGGGAACTGACGATGCGCCGTGTCTTGCGGAGCGCAGGCAGGAAGATCCACACGTCGTCGGCCTTGTCCGCGTAGTCGTAGACCAAGACACCGGTGCCCTTCACGTCGGCGGGCGACAAGAAACGATAAATCCGCTTTTCAGTTTTGCCACCATCGTACAGCTTGGTAGCCATGCTGATCTGACGATCCCGAGATTGGCCCTTCTCGTTGATGATACTCATCTTGATCACGGCTTCCGAGCCATCCAGCTTTCGGCTCTCGGCAACGTTGTCCATGATATCGCGAGCTGACGGGCCTGCGTAGACCTCGGAAACGTGCGGGAGCAGCCCAAAACCGAGGGCGGCGGAGAAAACGAGAGTGATGAATCGACGCTTGTGCATATGAAAAAATCTCCAGCTCGGAGCCTAGTGTTAGACCAGGACAGCGCCCAAAAGCTTCATCGGATTCGATGAATTTCTGCTCAAAATTTTACAGTGCGCCCATTATACGGAGCGTCGCCTAGATCCATTCCCCCGTTGCCACGACCACCGAAAATCCGGCCGCTGCGCTACCCAATGCCAGCTTGTCACCGGGCTTCACCTCGCGCTCGGCGAGCAGCCGATCGTAGGTCACCCCAACGCTCGCGCTTGCTGTGTTGCCGTACAAGCCGTGGGTGTACACCCCGCGATCCGGATCGGCCCCGGTTTCCTGGATGATCTGCCGCACCATGATCTCGCTCGGTTGGTGGAAAACGTAGTGATCCACCTCTTCGGGACGCCAGCCCACGGCGCCGAAGCGCTCGCGGAGCAATGGGGGTATCAGCTTCCCGAGCCGCATCAGTTCTACCGATGACGACAGCAATGTTCCATCGATGGGCACCTGGCACAGGTGCCAGTGATCCGGCACCGTCAGCGTGCTGATCGCGCCCAAGCGCATCCCTCCGCCCGGCCAGCGAGTTCGGCGCAACAGAAAACAAGCCGCCGCATTGCCGATCGTCAGGCCGGCTGACTTCATCCTCAGATCGCGGACGGTCTGGATGTCGTAGCTGAGAAAAGGGCCAGACAGCTCCGCCGTACACACCAAAGCCGTTCGATAGTCGTCATGCAGCGCCAGCGCGCCCGCCGCCGCCTGAACCGCTTCGAGATGGCCGACACAGGCAGCAGTGACATCGAAGGCATGCGTGTGCTCGAGCCCCAATTTCGCCGCGACTTCCATGGCCGTGGCCGGCTCGAAATACTGCCGTGCAATTCCGCCACAGATCACCAGATCCACCTCTTCTAGCGTGGTGTCGTTCACCTCCAGGCAATGCTTGGCAGCGGCCACCGCGTAGTCGGCGACTCGGGCTTCGTGATCGGGCTCCAGATAACGGGTTTTGGTCTTACACAGTCCGAACACGTGTTCGATGGCGGACTCGAGCTTCGGCCAGTCACCTTCCGGTCCACGGTACTCGGCGCGGACTCTGCGGATGACTTCAGCGTTGTCGACACGCGCTTCTGGAAAGCTAACTCCCGGTTTGGACAAGTACAGTTCCGGCAGGCTCAACAACTACCTCCGTGTGGGAGTGCTACACACACAAGCATCTCGTTACTCAAAGCATGTCACACGAGAGCCGAGCCGGCACTCAGAGATCGTCGAGTGTCTCTCCCGGCTTTCCCTGATTCAGCAGATCGTCCAAAGTTTCACCCTCCGGCGTCTCGTCGCCGCCGTCGAGCAGATCGTCCAGAGTCTCCCCTTGGGGAGCGGCGCCGCCGTCGTCGTTCAACAAATCGTCGAGCGTCTCGCCGCCAGGGCCAGCGTCATTGTCAGGCTCGGCGGAGGCCGCTGGGGCCTCCGGTTGTTGCTCCTCGGGGGCAGGGGGCTCCAGGATCAGAGGCGCTTCGAGCTTGGAACTCCAGGTGGACAGCTGCGGAACGTAGGTAGTCAACCCCAGCGCCACCAGTAAGAGCAGAATGAAGGGAACCACGGCGCGGTACACCGTAGTCACCGACCGTTTGAACCTGAAGCCAGAGATGAACAGGTTCAGGCCGAAAGGTGGCGTCAAATAACCGATCTCCAGGTTGAGCAGGAAGATTGCGCCGAGATGGTAGGGGTTCATTCCGAAGTGGTGAGCGATCGGCACGATGAGCGGCACGACGACGACGATGGCCGAGAAGATGTCCATCATCATCCCGACCACGAGCAGGAAGACGTTCAGCACCAAGAGGAAGGTCCACTTGGAACCGATGAATGTTTCCATGGCCTCGAGAATGGCCTGGGGCACGTTGGCCTGGATCAAATACGCGGTCAATCCAATCGCGGTCGCCAAGATGACCAGGATCGCCCCGACCAGTACGACACAGTCCACCGCTATCTTCGGTACGTCCTTCGGCTTGATGTCCTTGTAGATGAACAGCTCGATCACCAACACGTAGAGCGCGGTGAAGGCTGCGGCTTCGTGGATGCGCAGCATCCCGCTCATCAGGCCTGCCACCAACACGACGGGAAGCACCGCCTCCCACTTGGCCATCCACAGAACCTGAATCGCGACCCGGAAGGTGAACGGAGTCCTGTGCAGCTTGGCCCTGGCCCCAACCAGGCTGCTGTAGACGGCCAGCGCAAAGATGGTGAGCAGGCCAGGGACCAGCGCCGCCATGAACAACCCCTCGATATCGACCCCCCCGACCACGCCGTACAGGATCACCGGCACACTGGGTGGAAAGAGCACACCGAGCGAGCCGCCCGTGGTGACGAGCCCAAGTGAGAAGCGCTCGTGATACTTTTCCTGAATCAGCGCGGGAAAGAGCAGGCCGCCGATCGCCACGATGGTGACGCCGCTACCTCCAGTGAAGGTGGTAAAGATGGCAGATGCCACCAGGCAGACGATGGCGAGCCCGCCGGGAATCCAACCGAACAAGGCGCGGGACACCCGAACCAGCCGCGCCGGGGCGCCGCTGGCTGCCAACACCACGCCGGCAAAGGTGAACAACGGGATCGTGACGAGCAGCGGAGAATCAGCGAACTTGTCGCTGAACATGTCGTTGGCGGCGCCGCTGATGGGTGTGTCGGGCAGCTGCCAGAAGAGCCAGACCGAGGCCAGGCCGAACACCGCATAGAGCGGCGCCCCGCACAGTACCAGCCCCACGAGTATCGCGACGAGCAGCAGTTCCATCAGTCGACCACCGTGCCCTCTTCGGACGCTTCTTCTTCCCCCTGCACGAGTTCCTCACCCCGTACGAGTCCGATGGTCGTAAGCACCCCGCGTGCCAGCAAGCGCAGACCTATCACGATGAACATCAGGGGAACAATCAGCTGCGCGATACCCCCGCCGCTGGAGACGGGAATACCGACGGCCCCAAAGCCCGCTCTCAGCAGACACAAGAGCGCGGGGCGGTCGCCGCCGTCGGCATCACAGACGTGGCGCGGCCCGTGATCGGTCAGCACCACGTAGTCGAAAGGCACGGTGGCATCCGCAAGCAAGCAGGCCCTGTAGAATACGGTAGCCAACACGAACGCGACGAGGCCTGCGCCAAAGCACGCGACGATGCGCATGACGGTCCGCGCCCGGGGCGAAACCAACTTCGGCAGCACGTCGATGGCGATGTGTTTGTCGTGATGCGTGGCAAGGGACGCCCCGAGGAAGGCCAACCACAGCGTGCCTTTCTGCAAGAACGTATCCGCCCAGGACAGGCCGTCCAACACCGACTGTGCCCAACCCACGTTGTGCTCGGCAATGTTGAAGAACAGCGCTTGCGCCGAAGCCACGAGCACCATCGACAGGAGAACGATGACCGCAGCAGCGCTCTCGACACGAGCTACTGCCTGGTCCAGACGTCGATAGAGTCGCACGGTTCGCTGGTTCTACAGCACCGAGCGGTTGCGAAGCAATCGTAAGCGCTCGCGAGATCTCTGCCGCGTCCAGAATGGATCGACCCGACCGCTACGAATTCGAACGCCTCTCGTGAGCGTACCGAACCCGTCGCGACCTTGGCAGACCGACGTCGACGAACCGCGATTCGCCGGCTTACCCGGCGCCGTTGGCGATCTTTTCGACCCGCGCCAGCAGATCCGCGGGGTACAGCTTGCCCACCAGGGACTGACGGGCACGCTTTAGCACCTCGTCCCAGGCCTTTTCGTTCCCCGCCAGACTCACCGGCTGGACCCCCTTCTTGACGATGGCGTCGAAGGCTCGGTCGTCGTCGCGCCGAATGGCTTGGGCCAACGCCTGATGAGCCTTCTTCCCAGTTTCCAGCAAGGCGCTCTTCAGGTCGGGGGGCAGACTATCGACCCTGTTCTTCTTGATGACCGTCGCACCCACCACTATCCCACGCGGCTCTTTCGTTACATGGGAAGCCTTGGTGTACCACTGAAACGCCACGGCTGCGATGGAGGTGCCGGGAAAGGCGTCGATGCGATTGGTCCTGAGCGCCGGGTAGACCTCGGGCAACCCGAGCGAGACGCCGTTGACCCCCGCCGCCGCCAGCACGGAACTCCAGGTGGGATCGTCCCGCCAGGACCACATGCGCGTCTGCTTCATGTCCGAGGGCTTGAGCAGCTTGCGATTCGAGAACACTCGACCCTGGCCAGCGTCGCCCCAACCGATCAGGCTGTATCCCGAGGACGCGAACTGCTTCTCGAATTCGCCGGACAGGTGATTGCGGACGGCGTCGATACGCTTGTAAGTGTGGCAGACACCGGGGGCTTGAAGCACCAGAGCAGACCGCACGATCTGCCCCAGACCGACCGTGGTGATGGCGGCGCCGTCGAGCTGACCGGCGCGCATCTTGCTCACCATGTCGCGCTCGTCTCCAGCGGCTCCACCCGAGTAGAAATGTAGCGTGAGCTGGCCCTTCGTTCGCTGTGAGAGCGAATTGTTCCAGGCGTTGAACACGCGCATCCAGGACGAGCCCTTGGGAGCCAAGGTTCCGATGCGCAACACCGTCCCCGCGTAAGCGTTACGGCTGAAGCCGAGCGCGGAGCTCGAAGCAGCCACACAGGCGGCAGCGGTCAAAAACTTGCGACGATCCATGTTTCGAAATTCTCCTGAAGGGGGCCCGCGCACTCTTCGACGAGCGCCCGCCAAACCCTATTCAAATTGGCAAAGTGCTTGATTTTCTGTCACCCGGTGGCTCCGTTCGCTAGCAGTGCTGGGAAAATGTGGTCACCCTGGAGGAGCCGTGGAGGAGGGCGGTTCGGCTGGTGGACTGGGAGGAGCGGGCTGGTCGGGCACCGGCGCCGCGGGTTCGGCGTCCGCCGGGGGCTGCTCTGGCGTCGGGGGCAGGTCATCGAGAGACCCCAATATCAACGTGTCGGCCTGGGCCAGCAGCCGCTCGGCGCGCCGCCGCGCAATGGTGTTCGGAAGCGCCAGCGTGGTCCCGACCGGAATCGGAGTGTCCATCACCTCGTGCAGGAGCTTCTCGAACAGCGGCTTGTCTTGCTTTTGTACCGCGTACGCCTGCGCGTAGTTCACCTGCACCAGCATCGCCTTGCGGCCCGTCAGCGCAAGCGCGCGTTCGAAATGTTGACGCCCTTTCTCGGGATGGCCTCCCATCGCTGCGCCGAGACTGGAGTTGGCCACACCCAAGAACACGTGCCCCGCGGCGTGGTAGTACTTTTCGTCGAGTTCGACGGAGCGGGTGACCAACACCTTGGCGAAGGGGAGATCGGCGATCAGCTCCGGGTCGTCCCGCGCCACGTTGATGGCCGAGCCCCAGGCGTTGCCGGTCCAGAACAGCGCCGGCGCCGCCTCCTCGTCGGTGAACGCCTCATCGAGCCTTCGCTTGAGTTCGTCGGGATCGCGCGGCAGCTCGGTGGGGAAGTCGGAATTCATCAAGTGCAGCAGTCGGAGCCCGTAGTCGCGCGCCTTCAAATACATGCTGCGGGCGCGGGCTCGGTGAAAGTCCGACTGCTCGAGGTTCCCGGCGAGCTCCGCTTGCTGCATCTCGTCTTCGATGAAACCGTAGGCATAGGAGGAGAAGCCCTGGGCGGCGATCAGGAGCAAATGCTCGTTGTCCGGCTGAACGCTGAGCAAGCCGTCGAGCTGGACCAAGTTCCCCGGGATGCCCGTACGAGCAAACTCGTAGTCCGACTGCTCTTCGATCGAAGGGAAGGCCATCTCCATCACCTCGGCCTGAGTCTCGACTGCAAGCTGGGTCATGTTGCACCCGGACACGCTCACCAACAGCGACAGCGACGAGAGTGCCACCAGCGGACGCAGCACCCTCACGGGCATGCCGTCAGGAACGTGAGGTACCAGGGGGCCGGGTTCTGGCAACTGCTGCAAAACAGCGCGAGCATCCAGGTGCTCGTGCCGTCGATACCGGGCCAGACGGCACCGCTTTCGTCGGCCAGCATCGACAGATCCATCTTCGAGCCCGCGGCGACTTGTGCCGAATAAAGCTCGTCGGCCACGATCGATCCGTCGTAACGCACCAGGTCGATGAACTTCGCTTGGAGCTCCGTCGGTGTCTGCGCGTACCGGGCTACCACGACACGATCCACCTTGGTCAGCACGAACTCGTTGCCGAGGCCGTTGGTGGTCATGTCGGACCAGTCGAAGGTGATGGCTGGATTGCCGAGCGGCACCGGCGTCATCTGGAGACTGGTTAGATCGACAGTGTACTTGAGATGGGTGGAATCATCGGTCATCGTGACCATGGTGTTGGTGCTCTCCGGATCGAGCTTGAACGCTTGAATCATACGCGTCCCTTCACCCAGCGTGTTACCCGTGGCGGCCATGATGGTGTAGGTGTTCGCCTCGGGCGGATAGCCAACGGGGTCCACGAACGGCAAGATCTCTTCTTCCTTCAGCGGCATGCCGACCGAAGTGAGCTCGAACAACGACCCCGACGTCTTCATGCCCTCGGCGGGAATGGTAGCAATTACCGCCAGATCGCGCTGCGCGAGCTGGTCCGCGTTCAGCTTGGTCTCCAGCTCCTGTTGAGCCATCTTCCACAGCATCAGATGCACCGCATCGATATCGGCGTTCGGATCGAGCGGGTGCCCCAGGAAGTCCTTGGTGAGCGCACTCCAGTCGAAGGTCAGCTCGGTGTTCGGCGCGACGCTGATCGGCGGAAACGTCAACGTGCTAGAGAACGAATAATCGTTGGCCTCGGAAGCCACGATCATCGAGGTGCTACAAGCATTCTCCCCACCACCGCCCGTGGTGGACGTGGAGGTCGACCCACCGTCGGTGCTGCCTCCGGTCGTACTCGTGCCGGCGCTGGTCGAGGTGGCGTCCGACGTGGTCGCGTCGCTGCTGTCGCTGCTGCAGCCTAAGAATGAGAACGCCGCAAGCAAAATTGAAGTGAGTGCGCAGTATTTGTTCATGGGTGCTCCGTAGGGTAAGCGCGATCGAAGGTAGGAGCAACTCACTTGGGAGGCGGACCGTACAGCGTCGGACGCTTGATCACGTAGCCGAATGCCCCCCCCAGACCCCAGCTGAGCTCTTGAACCACCATCTTGTTCTGGTCCACTTCTTGGGCCACGCCCTGCGTGGAGTAGCTGACCAGCGTATTGCCGTTGTCGAGCCGCTGCACGTCGCCCATCACCTGATTGGCGATGCCTGGCTGCGCTCCGTACTGCCAAGCAACCGTCGAGGTCATGGCGTTGAGGTCGAGCTGAAGCTCGAGGGCGAGCGAACCACCCCCGCCGCCACCGAGCCCGCCGTTGTTGAAGATCAGCAGTCGGTCGAGCCCCAGGATGTCGAGGCCGTGCTGGCGGTCCCAGGATGCTCCGTCCCCGGTGAAATCGCTCGTCGACCCACCGAGCACCCAGACTGTCTCGCCGGTCCGCTTGATCTTCGTGTAGTTGTTGTGATCCAGATCCGAGAACACCAGGGTATCGTCCTCGGCCGAATATTGGATGGTGTTCAAGTGGCACGCGCCCGTCGTGCCCTCCGCGGTTTGCGAGTTGACGATGGTCTTCACCATGCCGGTCCCCGGTGAGAACTCCTTGACGTCGTCACAGCCGCCGTTGCCATAGGCGTAGAACGCCACCGTCTCGTCGGGGAGCACCGTGAACTGGTGGTTCTGCCCCTGAAACTGGCTCGAATAATCCTGGTCCTCCATGCCATCCATGGACACGCGTCGCACCTTGGCGCCCATGTCCGGCACGTTGGCACTGCCGATCCACATGTACTTTCCGTCGTAGCTCATGCGCACGTTGGTGACGTCGCCGTTGTGGAAGTACCACCACACGAAATCGCCGTCCTGGTCGAGGATGTATGCGGGTGCCATGCCGCCTCCGCCACCGGTCGCGTACTGACCGGTGATGAAGAAGCCCGGTGCGAGCGCCGCGGCATTCTTGGTATCCACGGTGATGTCGGGCAAATTGGTGGCCAGGGGGCCCGTGGTGATCGTGTAGTCCTCGCTCATGCACTGTTCGGTGCCGTTGCCGGCCACGACGCGGAAGTGGTAGTCGTGCGCCGCTTTCATTCCGAGCAACAGCGTCCGGTAGTTCGCTTCGCTGAGGTCGACGGGAGCCATCATCCCGTAGTTCGTATCGAGCCCGAAGTCGATGTGCGCGTCGTTGAGGCCAGCCAGGTCGGAAGACCACTCGACGATGCCCACGGTACCAATCTTCTCGCTGATGTTCGGGGTGACCGTGAACGTGCAGCTGGTCGGCGTGCCGCCGGTCGTGCCACCGGTCGTGCCGCCGGTCGTCGGGCTGCCGGTCACCCCAGTGCTGCCTAGTCCACCGTTGGTCATGGTGACGCCCCCGCCCGTCGCGGTGCCCGTGCCACCGCCAAAGCCTCCGCTCGTCGTCAGCCCACCGCCCGTGGTCCCGGTGGTGCCCGTGGCGCCCGTGGTCCCGCCCGTGGTCCCGGTCGTTCCCGTGGTCCCGGTCACCCCACCCGTCGTCGGCGTGCCGCCGGTAATGCCACCGTTCGTGGCCGTCGTGCCCCCAGTTGTACCCCCCTCGTCCGAGCTGCACGCGACCGCGCCCAGCACCGTGGCCATAACGCCCATGAGCGACCCAAGAAACAACAAGCGGCTGCTAGTCATCGGTGATCTCCTTACTAAGCTTTCAGGCTACTCCAACTCGAGGCACGACGAGTCGACGTCGGCCACGGGCTGAAGGGTAATGTCCGGAGCTTCTTCGGCTCCCAGGTAGACCGCCTTGAGGGTCAAACAATACTTCTCCCCATCGGAGCATGTCTCGCACTCCCCGACGCCTGCGTCGATCAGACTCTGACAGGCGAGGTCGGGTGTCGGCTCGGGCTGAATGAGCGTGAGCAACGGGTAGACTTCACGAAAATCCATGATGCCCGTCAGCGTCCCCTCCTCAGCGAGGGTGTCGCCGTCTGGTAGGACGTTGGAGATCGTCAGGTCGTAGATGGTGGCCTCCACCGCGATGGGCTCGTCCTCGTGGCGGATGTACAGCGGAAAGTCGGTGGGACCGAGCGTGAACGCGGGCGGCGTCCCCTGCGCGCTGACCTGGGCCGTCGGGTTGCACATCTCTTGCACGCCGTTTCGTGCAGCTCCCATCTGGATGTCGTAGTGAGCCGGATTGCCTTCGACCTTCATGACGAACTGCGGCACATAAGGTCCGATGTCCTGCCCTACGCCGCCAGTCCAGGAATTCTCCGGAACATTCAACAGATAGGTCTTGCCGGCGTAGGTAGGGCCATCGTCGCCACCGCTGTCGTCGCTGCCACAGGCGGTGGTCAAAGGAATCAGCAGAACTGCCAGGAACGGTGATCTAGTCATCGGAGTGCGTCGGTTTTCGTGGCTAGACGAGCCGCGCCTGGAAGGGCGACCCGCAATCGTTGGGAAAAGCGCCGACCCGTGGAGGCCGGCGTATAACGGGGCAGTTCTTGTAGCACGCCCGAGCGGGCCTTGGGTGCGTTTGTGGACTCGATCCCTCGGTCGGAATTCCCAACTGGGCCATCATCGATTACGGTACCCAAAGCCTGCTTCATGGATCACAGAAACGGTTTTCGAGCTCCGTTTGGCAGGCTGACTGGCAACCATTGCTGATTATTCCGGTAGCGGTTCAACACGCTTCGTCGGGGCAAGGCACAATAGGCGACTGTGAGCGAGCGAGACGTGGTCACGGGACGCCCGAATTTCTCGTTTCTGGACGTTCGAGGTGTACACTTCTGCTGGCCGCAAAACCGCTGGCAAGCTCATCCCGATCGCACCGCCAGGGCTCGGTCGGGTTACGGTTACGGTACCCGATAGAAAAGGAGGCCACGCTGATGGGCCAACACCGCAAGTTATTGAGCGCCCTCGTCCTGTTCGGACTCGCGGCCACGGTGAGCTGCACTTCCCACGGCGATGACGGCAGTGAGAGTGGCGACGATTCCACGACCGAAGACTCGAACGCGGCGACGCGGGGGAGCGGCACGACTTCGAACGGAAGCGGAGGCGCCAGCGGGACCGGCACCGGTTCGCAAGGATCCGATGGAAACAAAACGAGTTCTGCGGGCATGAGCGCGAGCACCACGGGCGCGCCTGCCGACAGCGGCTCTGGCGGCAGCGGCGGCAGTGCTGGTGCCGGCGGCGACCTTCCCTACTCGAACGTGGTAGCCGTGAGCGCCAGCGGCGACGAGGACAACTATACCTTTTCCGTCTCGATCGAGAGCGCGGATATCGATTGCACCCAGTACACCGACTGGTGGGAGGTGCTGAGCGAAGACGGCGAGCTACTCTATCGCCGCATCCTGACGCACAGCCACACCGACGACAACGGCACCACGGATCCGGACGCTCCCGGCAACACCTTCACGCGCTCCGGCGGCCCGGTCGCCGTGACCAGCGATCGAGTAGTCATCGTTCGGGCCCACATGAGCGACTTCGACGGATACAACGGTCAGGTCATGCGGGGCAATGTCGCCTCGGGCTTCGACGAAGCTCCTGATATCGGGGCCGATTTCGCCGCCGATGTCGAAGAAGCCGCCCCGCAGCCCGACGGCTGCAGTTTCTGATCGCTCGATGTGTCCAACTTGAGGTAAGCAGTCGACCGAGCTCCGTTGCCTGCCGCAAACGAACTTCCACCGGCCGCCGCTCCCGGCGGGCGAGAGGCCTCGGCCTAGCGAATGGAACCCCGAGCCTGGTTCGTCTCGGTCGTCGTGGTGCTGGTGATGGGCGCCCTGGCCGCCAACCGTGTAGCCGTGGACGTAGCCATGGTCGGAGGCCTGACCCTACTGCTGCTTGGCGATGCGGCCGTCGGGGGCATCCTGAGTGTCCCGGATGCTGCTGCCGGCTTCGCCAATCCCGCTCTCATTCTGATCGGCTCGCTCTTCGTGGTGGCCGCCGGCCTCGAGCGTACCGGGGGCATCGAGAAAGTGGCGCGTGTGGTGCTCGGCAGGCCCAAAAGCGAAGCGGGCGCCCTGGCGCGCTTGACCGTCCCCGTCGCACTGATGAGCGCAGTGATGAACAACACGCCCATCGTGGCCATGTACCTGGCCATCGTGCGCGACTGGTCCAAGCGGCTGCGCATCAGCGCCTCGAAGCTGTACATGCCCTTGAGCTTCGCCGCCATCTTGGGCGGAAAGCTGACCTTGTTCGGCACGGCCTCCAACATGGTCGTGCTCGGCCTGTACAACAGCCATCTCGACAGCTTGCGGGGCAGCGAGCGCCATCTATTCGAACTCTCACAGCTGAGCGAATTCTGGGGTATTGCCTTTCTGGGCGTGCCCACCACCCTGCTCGGGCTCGCGCTGATGGTTGCGTTCAGCAAGTGGCTGATTCCGGCCCGAAGACCCGTGGAGGATGAATCCGCGGATGCTCGCCGCTTCCACGTCGAAATGCGCATCGCAGAGAGCGCGCCCATCGATGGCAAGACTGTCCAGGAGGCAGGCCTCCGCCACTTGCCCGGTCTGTTCTTGGCCCACATCGAGCGCGATGGTGAGACCCGGGTGGCGGGTCGCAACGTGCGGTTGCAGTCCGGAGACCACCTGGCATTCGTCGGGGCGCTGGATTCGGTGCTCGATCTCCGCAAGGTCCGGGGCCTCGTCCCCGTGGATACGGACCGTGACGAGGCCGCAACCGCCCACGATACGCTACTGGTCGAAGCCGTCGTCTCCGGGCGCTCTTCCCTCGTGGGCCGCACGGTCAAGGAGTCGAATTTCCGAGCCAAGTACAACGCCGCGATCTGGGCTGCTCATCGGCACGGCGAGCAACTGAAGGGGAAGATCGGGGACATCAAGCTGCGCGCGGGTGACACCCTGCTCTTGGAGATGCGGCCAGGCGGTGCCGGAGCCCTTCGGCACGACCCGGACTTCTACCTGGCCTCTCCCGTGAGCCAATCCGAAGCAATTCGCCATGATCGCGCGGACGTGGCGCTTCTCATCATGGTGCTGATGGTGCTCACCATCACGATTTCTCCCGTGCCCGCCCCGGTGGCGGCTCTGTGCGGCGCTGCTCTGATGGTCGTCACGCGCTGTATCCGCTCGGCCGTGGCGCGTACCGCCATCAACTGGCAGGTGCTGGTGGTGATTGGATCCGCGCTCGGCATTGGTAAGGCGATGCGCAACACGGGGGCCGCCGAAGCAATGGCCGTGACGGTCGTCGCCTGGTTTCACGACGCCCCGCCTTCGGTGATGGTTTTCGTGCTTTTTCTGGTGACCGCGACCTTCGCGCAGCTCATCACCAACAACGGGGCGGCCGTCCTGATGTTTCCCATCTACATGCAGGTCGCCCGTACTTTTCCAATACATCCGCATGCCTTGCTGTTCACCCTGATGGTGGCGGCAGGCAGCACGTTCCTCTCTCCCATTTCGTACCAAACCAACCTGATGGTCTACGGTCCGGGCGCCTACCGCTTCGTCGACTTCTTTCGACTGGGAGGGCCGTTGACGTTGGTTCTGGCGCTCGTCTGCGCGGTCGTGGCACCCATCGTCTACTGACCGAGATTGCCAAGCACGCCCGAGCAGGTATGCTGCGCGCCCCATGACCGACCTGAAGTTGGATGCACTGCTCGACCCCGTTCGCGAGATAGCCCAGCGCGCCTCGCAAGAGATTCTCAAGGTCTACGCCACCGATTTCAATGTGGCCCAGAAGCAGGACCGTTCGCCCCTCACCGAGGCGGATCTGGCCGCGCACGAGACCATCTGCGAAGGCCTAGAAAAACTCACCCCCAATGTGTCGATACTCTCGGAAGAGTCCTCCTCGAAGGTCCCGTACTCGACGCGCTCCAAGTGGCAGAGCTACTGGCTCGTCGATCCTCTCGACGGCACCAAAGAGTTCATCAAGAAGAACGGTGAGTTCACCGTGAACATCGCGCTCATCGATGCGCACGGTCCAGTGCTCGGTGTCGTCCACGTGCCGGTCACGAACACGTGCTACTTCGCGGCTCGGGGTCGGGGGGCGTTCAAACAAGAAGGGGACGCCTCGCCCCAAAAGCTCAGCACGCGCAAGGCAAACCCCCAGAAGCTCGTCGTCTCGGGCAGCCGCTCTCACGGTGGCGAAGCCCTACAGAGCTTCGTCGAGAGCCTGCCCGGTGAGGTCGAACTGATCAGCAAGGGCAGCTCGCTCAAGCTGTGCCTGGTCGCCGAAGGCAACGCCGACATCTACCCTCGCTTTGGTCCCACTTCCGAATGGGACACCGGCGCCGCGCAGGCCGTCGTGGAACAGGCGGGCGGCAGTGTCGTCACGCTGAGCTTCGAGCGCCTTTCCTACAACGCCAAGGAAGACATCCTGAATCCGTACTTCCTCGTAATCGGCGACACCGAGTTCGACTGGGGATCGCGCCTGCCTGCTGGATTGACCGGCAAGTAGCCAGCAAGCGGCAAAGTCTACCTGCACTCGCCGGGAGGCCGTCGAAGACAACCGGGGACGACGTCATCCACGGCGGGCGGCCCCCCTTCTCTTCCTGACGCTAGCCCGTCGGATCCAACACGGTGAGGAGAACCGGCGCCGGGCTGGCGCAACTCGTGCAAAACAGGCCGAGCAGCCACACCCCCTCAGTGTCCATGTCGAAACCCGAGAACGAAGCACCGCCATCCCGTGCCTTGACGTCTGCCAGATCTGCGGAACGACCACCCTCCAGGTCCATTTCCCAGATGCTGGCATCTGGATCGACTTCGATGTCGAAGATGTGTTCCTCGATGTACTTGACATCCCTACCCTCGTAGAAACCCAACAGAAGGTGGTCGACAGTGGTGGTCGGAAACTCGGCCCCATCGCCAGTATGCTTCACGTTCTTCCAATTGACGACCCACGGCCCTTCGCGTGGCACCTCCACCTTCTGGAGGCTCGACAGGTCGGGGTCGTAGCTGAGCATCCCACAACCCGTGACGGCATTCACTTCGTCCACGTCGGAGTCGGAGGACGGTCGCAAGAACAGCATGCTTCGTGACTCCAAGCCCAACGAGCGACTCGTCGAAAAGATCATGAGGTAACTCTTGTCATCGGCCTCCACGTAGTCATCGCCAAGTGCGAGATGCTCATCGCCAACCGTGAACTCCGACAGATTCACACAGGGTTCCTGACCGTCTTCCGGGTAGAAGCGGAACGGCGCGACATCCAGGTAATCATTGAGATTCTGTGCCAACAATTCGTCGACCACTTTCTGTTCGGAACCTTCCGTCAACTTGAACAGATAGACGCCTTCGATGGTGTCCACCGAATGACATTGGAGGTCTTCGGTCACAGCGTCCCAACAGATGCGCACGTCGCCATCCGCCGTGGTGGTCTCCACCGGAGGCATGAGGCCAACGTCCGCAGTAAAGTTGTTCTCTTCAGACAGGAGAATCTCTTCTGAGGTTTTCTCAGTGCCCGAGTCACTCGAACAAGCCACCGTTGAAACGGGAATGCTCGACAACGCGCCGAAAAGAAGGACGACCGACGCAATTCGCGATGGACGTGGCCCTGACTGCTCTCGTGCCGGCAACATCATCAATTTCATACGACTCATGGATACTCGATACTTTGGCGTTGGGCAACGTCCGTCCCGAAGGTCCGGGGAACATCAACGCCGAACCGTCGTCGTCCCTGGATGCTCGGAGCCTCGAGGGCGATTCGGGGTGTTCAGGGTAAGACGACCGCCCTCGGGAGTGTGGGGATTCCGGGACTGTTTGGACCGGTGTCCGGAAGCGACCACGACCGGATCACCGTTGTTTCTGGTTCGGAGTTGCACCCCAAGTCGAAACGAGCAACCGCACCCCACTTGAACCGCCCCTGGGAAAACCAAGACTCACTCGGGCCCTCCACCATTCAGAGCGTACAGGTCGTCGAGCAGCACGTTGTTGCCGACCATCTTGTTGAAAAAGTCATTCCGAGCCGCGACGTCGAACTTCACGTAGAAGGCAGTCTGTTTGTCTGGCGTGATCTCGCGAATCACACCGCCGGTTCCGTAGTTGGCCAGCGTGTTGCCATTGGGCAAGCGGATGGCCATCCCCTTGAACATGGCCCACTCGGGGCCGTCGTTGTACACCCATTTTTCGAGCAGGGTTTCACTCTGGCGATCGATCGTATACTCCATGAACGCGTGCTCGCCTGCGACTGGTTCGCGCGTATCCTCGTAGCCGGGCATGTGAGAGGAGACGAGCAGCGTGCCCTCGGGCGTGATGTTGGCAAAATGCTGATATTCAAACTCCCACGAGGCGGGAGAAAAGGCGTAGCTGTTCGGGGCATCGCCATACTGCCCCACCACGTCCCCAGTCTCCCGGTCGACCTCGATGACCGTGCGTTCCTCGGGATAAGACATGAGTACGGTGTCGCCCAGTGGATTCCAATTCACCGTGTTCGAATAGCATTCGAAGTCGTTTCCGAAGTGCTCGGGACAGCTGAAAATGGTTCGGACATCGCCATCACGGGTCATCTCCCTGAGCTCCCAACTGTCCACCACATCGTAGAGCAGGCTGCCGTCATCGGTCACGTCGATGCAGTCGGAAAGGCCGGGGACGGCGACCTCCTCGTAATATTCCCAGTCGAGCGTCATCTTGAGCACGCCGCGAGAGCCTGCTCCGGTGAAGGGACGCTTCTCGATCCAGATGTACTCGCCGTCGCGCGCAATGCGCTGGAACGAGGACGTGGCGTTGGTCGCCGGATCCGCGTAGTACCAGACGATTTGGCCCTCGCGGTTCATGATGTAGAGCCAAAACGTCGAGGTGTAGTAGCAAGCAGGAGATGCGCAGCCGCCCGGTGAGTCCTCCACGGCACCGAAGAGCCAGCGGTCGGGACTGGCAAGCTCAGGGTCGAACATGACCTCCGCTTTCGGCATGCCGCTGGGCACGGCGCCGGTCAGCCCCTGAAAATCGCTGCTCCGATACTCGTCATCCCCCACCCGGCTGACGATGCGGGCGGTCACCAGGGTGTCCCCCGGGACGCCGAGAATCACGTCCCGGTGCGGCCCGGTCCCACCGCCCGCAGGCCTCGAGGTCATCAGCTCGCCGCCCTCGTAGCTGAACTCGAGCCACACCTCGTCGGCCGGCAGAGCCTCGGTCCAGGTGACCACCAGGATGGTGCTGACGCGGCCATGCAACGCGACGTCGACGTTCAGTGCGTAGTCGTCCCCGGTGTACCCGGGGCGGCCCCCCGCGGCCCCGGAAGCCCCCCCGTCGAAGCCAGTGCTGCCGGTGGTGCTGACCGTCCCCGTCCCTCCGGACGAGGAGGTCGCTGAAGTCGCCGACGCACCGCCCGCGGCGGACGTGGACGCAGTAGCAGAGCTGTCGTTGGAGGTGTTGACCGTGTCCGGCGAAGCAGGAGACTCAGGTTTGGAATCGCTGCACCCGAGCAGAAGAAACGCACCGAGCAGCCGCAGCGCCGCACGCAGGCGCCCCCTCCGGCGCTCGGCAGCGCACAGTGAGGTCGGGAACACATTGCACATCAGCGGGGACAGGAAGCCTCCTAGTACGTGGGCTCACGCTCGACTCATGACCAGACGAGCGCCGCTAGCAGCCTCAAATATAGCCCCGCCGCATTGCCAGCGCCGCCCCAAAATTACCCCGCGAACCCTGGGGAGTGCCGCGCAGGCAAGGGAAAGCACACCCGTGAGGGCGCCACAGTCGTGCAACTCTCTTCAAAATCGATACAAGAGATCGAGCGACGCCATATGGGAGTACGCACGATAGCTACCGGCATTCACCGCGGGAGCCGGCTGCCCCAAATACTCGGCGTTGCAGGTGTCCGTGTCGGTGTAGGGTGGCTCGCAAGCGCTCGCGGGAACCTCCTGATAAACCTTCGCATCGCCCTCATTGACCGTCACCGTGGGCTGATAGCGAAACTCGTAGCCGAGCGCCGCTTCGAAACGATCGAACAAGACGCTTGCACCGAGCGCGCCGCCCAACTGTCGGCCAGACGCGAAATCGACATGCATGTATGCAGGGTCGGCGACTGCCGTCTCGTAGAAGAGCCCGGCTCGCGCGGTCAGGAGGCCCGGGATGGCTGCGAAGTCGCCGCCCAGATGCACGCCCACGGTATCCTGCCACTGCTTTTCGATCTCGATGTTACCGATGTCCACGGTCTGCCCGCGCCATTCCGCGACCAGCCCCTGACCATCCATGGTGAAGCGTTCGACTCGAGACCAGGTTTCGTAGACGACGTCGAGCTCCACGTCGAACAGTTCGCGATCGCCCTGACGATGCAGATAGCGAGCACCGACTCGCGCCGTCAGCGGAAGCGGGAGCTCGAGCGAAACGTCATTCGCCTCGCTGCTGCCGCGACGCAAGGACACGTCCGTCACCCCAGGCGACTGCGGCTCGACGCTCAGCGTGCTCTCGGTCTTCATGGAAGTGGGAATCACCTGACCAGAAACCCCCAGCTCGAGATACGGCAGCGGCCGATACCATGCGCCCAGTACCAGGTTGGGGATGAACGGGTCCGAGCCCGAGAGCGACGAAAGCATATCGAGCTCGCTGGACACCGGGTTCGCTTCACGCCGAAACACCGCGCCGTCGATCACCAGCTGATAGTCGAGCTTGCGCAGATAGATCCACTGAAGGCTCGCGCCCACTCCGAACAGGTCGTCCATTCTCCAGGCCACGCTGCCGGCGTAGTCGATGAGCTGCGCTTCCCGTCGCACCATCATGTAGCGCTGTGGCCCCAAGGCGGGGAACTCTTCCCGACTCACGCCTGGGGGTGCGTAGACGCTCAGGCCAAAGCCCCACCCCTCGAACCCCAGATTCGAAGCCACCCCCAATAGCGGATCGAGCAACTGCCAGGGCTTGTCGTTTTCGACCCTTTGAAACTGGACGTACGGAGGCACACCATCGCTGGTGTTGCCCCAATCCAGCGTGGACTGGCGTTCGAAGCTGTGCGCGTTGTACGAAAAGCGGTTGCCAATCTGAACCAGCGTGCCTTCGACGCGCGAGAATCCCGCGGGGTTGTACTGCGCCGCCATGATGTCGTCGGCCTTGACAGTGAATGCCCCGGCCCTGCCCGCCGCTCGCGCCCCTTTGGTTCCCGCGTAGTAGCCACCGTCCGCCCAAGCGGATGCGCTGGCGGTGGTCACTGCGGCATAGACGAGGAAACGAGCGGGCAATCTCACGAAGCTACTCTCGTGTATACAGGGTTTCCGCCAGCGTATGGAAGCCAAACGCAGTGCCGAGATCGGAGGTCAGCTTCCAGGTCACGTCACCGTCCTCGTCGACGCGCTCCATCTGGCCGGCCGCTGACCAGTTGATGAAGGTCGAGCCATCGCTCAGCCGATTCGGCTCACCCAACACATAGGTGTGGACCGGGGGATCGGCAACGTAGCTCCAAACCTCGGTCGCGGTCTCCTCTTCGAAGTCCAGCTCGTATTCGATCACGCGCGACTGCCTTTCCACGCCGGTGCTGCCGTCGTTGTCCATCACCAGGATGTGGTTGCCATTCACCTCGAACTGATGTTCGTGCAGGAAGCGCTTCGACCCCTCGGCAAACTCCAGCGTGGGAGCGGTCGAGCCCAGCACCCACTCGCACTCGCCGGTTTCTCGGGAGATCTTGACGATGCTGCTAAAGCTGCGCATTCCGAGGTAGTAGGCGTCATCTTTCGCGTCGTAATCCAGCGCGTTACCGAAGGTCCAGTCTGCCTCCGGATCCTCACCAGGCGCATCCGCCGGGTCGAAGCAGTCCCAGGAGGTCCAGACGGTGGTCTCGTCGCCGTCCGGATCGATCTCCACGATTTTGTCGCCGCGCACCTGGTTACCATCGACGTCACGGTACTCGACCACGATTGCGCCGAGCGTACCATCCTCGTGCTCGACGAAGTCGTGAGCCAAAAGCGGGACGTCGATGCGGCTGGTTTCGGTGCCATCCAAAGACACCCGCGTGATGTGCGTGTCATCCTCCGGATCCCCCGCCACGCTGGAGGCGCTGTACAGAATGCACTTGCCGTCCACGGAGAGCCTCGCCCTGAACACATCGAGGCCGCTGTCGTCCGGGCGGTACCAGACGAGTTGGCCCTCCGGGTCGAGGATGGCCACCGCGGGCTTCTGGCCGAGGATGGGCACGACGATGTACCGATCGTTGCCATCCCCCTCCACGTCGATGTTCGGTAGCCCCGACGGCAACGACTCGGTGCGCACGGACCGTATTTCGCTCGCCCCCGCGTTCGCGCCGTCCCAGGTGACGACGCGGTACGAGTACTCCGTAGAGTCGCGCAGGCCCAGCAGCAAGGCCGAGTGCTCGCGCGTGGGGTCAGTTTCGAGCGGCGTCGTCGAGCCCAGCTCCTCGTCGGGGCCATATTCCACGTAGCCGCGCGTGGGGACATGGGTGCGCCAGCTCACGCGCACGACCGTGGCCATACCCTCGCTGACCTCCGCGCTCACGTCGCTCGGGCGATTCGGATCGTTACCCGAGTCCCCGCAACCGACAGCGGAAGCCAGGAGGCTCAATCCGACGAGCCCCTTGACCACTGGGCGCACCTTGCTCACCGAACTCGGCTACTCGGGCTCGAGAACTGTTAGTAAAATGGGTGCCGGGTTCTGACATTCGTCGCACATCAGCCCGAGCATCCAGACGCCCTCGGCATCGGCATGGAAGCCGTCGAAATGGCTTCCGTCGTCTCGGTCGACAGCGTCGGCCAGATTGGCGCTGCGCCCCTCTTCGAGCTCGATTTCCCAGATGCGCGTGTAGATGTGCGTGGATTCCTGCTCGATATCGAAGATGTTCTCCTCCAGATAGCCCGTGTCTTTACCCTCGTAGAAACCGACGAGCACCCGGTCGATACGCGTAAACGGGGGGGCGTTGCCCTCGCCATCCCGTGTGAGCTTGCTCCAATCCACGACCCAGGGACCGTCAGCTGGGACGGACAGCGGTTCGAGGTCGTGGAGATTCGCGGTGTAATCTAGAATGCCGCAACCACTCGACGCGGCGACCTCCGTAACACCAGAGTCGGACGTCGGTTTCAAGAACATCATCGTGCGCGTGCCCAGCCCGGGCTTCGTGCCCGTCGTGAACGTCATCATATAGACGTCGTCGTCCGCCTCCGGAAAATCCTCTCCAATATCCATGGCAGTGCTGCCAAAAACTAGATCGGAGAGATGCGCGCAAGTCTGTCCGGGCGCAGTATTGTGCTCGAAAAACGAATCGAGATCACTCGACGGAAGGTAGGGCTCCTTCAGTTTTTCCTTGACGTCATCCGTCGTCTGATTACCGAACGTGAGCAACGTCACGTTGTCGAGCTCTTCGTCCGGCTTCAGTGAATGGCACTGCAAATCGGCATCGACCGCGTCCCAGCACACCTCGACGTCTGCACCTGCCGAGACTTCGTGCATGGGGATGTCGAGCACCGTCTCGGTAGTGAAGTTGTTCTCGTCGGTCAGCGCAATGCTGGTGGAGGACCCGCCAGACGAACCGCCCGAATCGGAGGAGCACCCGCTCAGTAGAACGCCGCCGAGAAGCGCGAGAGCAAGCAGGCAAGTCGAAGGAGCAAAGGGTGTTGGCAATCGTCGCGCCAGGCCGACAGCGACGGTGTTCTCGACAACCATGCCTCGATAGATACCCGAGCCCTCGGCGATGTCCAGTCGTCAGGAGCCTCGTCCGGCGTCCCTGGGGCGGGAGCCGAGTAGCTCAGCTGCCCCGCGCAGGCATACGGCGACGCTGCAATTTGACAGGCTTCGCCCGCGGGCCAGCGAGCCATTCGAGTCCCTTTCGCTGCTCTGCCTAACACCCGTGAAACACAGACTTCGCACAAAGTTGCGAATCGAGTGATCGAAACGTTTGCTTTCGAGAACATTTGATTGTGCGTTGCACCTTATCCGCATCTATGGTCGCTGCCGTTCCGGCCGCCTGAAATGCTCACTCGCGGCCACTGAGAGGAGCGCGTGAGCTTCCCCGATCTTTATCTCTCGAAGCCAGGAGTGAGTCTACCGGCGAGCTGCGTCGACAATGCGGAAACGCTTCGACGCGTGCGTGAACGCTATCGAGGCCCGAAACATGAATGGCCAACCCTTCAAGCAGCGATCGAGCGAGTTTTCGGGCTCTGCAACACGCGCGAACGGTACATCGACGCGCACCCGGAGGCCCGCGTGGCGGAGTACGCGGTCAGCGCCGCGCGGCATTGCCTGCGCGAGAACCGCACAGACCTCGACGAGGTCGATCTGGTAGTTTGCGGAGGCATCGCCCGACAGTACTTCGAGCCAGCCACAGCCATGGAGGTGGCGGCCAAGTTGGGGCTCCAGAACACGCACGCCCTGGACGTGACGGCCGCTTGCGTCGGACACCTGGAGGCGCTGCAGGCCGCAGCTGGGTACCTGGCGCTGCATGCCCACTATCGCACGGCATTGATTTGCACCGCGGAACTTTCCGGAAATTTTCTCAGCTACGATGTCCAGACCGTCCGCGATCTTCGCATGATGTCGGCCGGGCTTACCGTCGGCAATGGTGCCGCTTGCGTGCTGCTTCGCAGGACCCCATGGCCGGACGGCGGGATGCGGCTGCTCCAGATCCGCTCGCACGCCACGCCGAGCCACTGGCACCTGTGTCAGGTTCCGATCGACGGGGCATTCATGTCATCGTCCGTCGAGCTCATGAAACTGGGCAAGCTCATCCCGCCCCTCGTTCGGCAGGCGCTCGAGAGCGTGGGCTGGGCTCCGAACGACGTCGATCATTATGTGTTCCACCAACCCAGTGAAATTATGGTCCGCCAAATCTTGGCGGACACGGGCGCTGACCCGAGACGCGGCATTTACACACATCACAAGTATGGCAATACGGCGAGCGCCGCCGTGGGCATCACGCTCCACGAGATGCTCGAGGAGCGTGATGTCCAAGTCGGAGACAAGATGGTGCTGGGAAGCGCCGCAGCGGGATTTTCCGTTGTCATCGCCACTGGCGAATGGACGCGGAGCGAGACCGAAAACTCGGCAAGGGTATGATTGAATGACTGAAGTGCTTACGAAACGAAACAGAGCTCTCACGGGTCTCGGCCTCGGCGCCTGGGTTTTCATGGCGCCAGCGGTGGGTCTCGCTCAACAGCCCGCGCCGGCCGACAAGCCCGCGCCCGCGACGAAGCCTCCAGCGCCCGCGCAGCCGTCTGCCCCCGCTGCTGCGAAGCCACCGGCACGGCCTCCCGCTGGCGAAGCCCCAGCCGAGCCGCCCGCCGACGAACCCGCAGCTGCAAAAGCGCCCGAGGTCACCGAGGCCGCACCCGAGGAAGCCTCGACAGAAGCGCCCGATACGGCAGTCGCCGAATCGGAGGCTGGCAGCGTGGAAGCGGCTCCCGCTCAAGAGGAAGGTGTCGTGGTCGAAAGCGGCGGCGGCCTGTTCGAAGCGGCCCAGGCCGCGCCTCCGCCTGTTTCGGCCGACGGCGACGCCGAAAGTACCGCGATAGCCCAACCGCGCTACGACCTGAACGGCTACGTGCGCGGCGACGCGTTCTTCGGCAAGGCCAGGGGCTCCAATCGTGGCGACCTGCGCGCCGGCTACGGCGAGCTGTCGCTCGAGTTCCGCACACCGCGCAGCACGTATGGCGACGCCTTCGCCGAAGCCCGCCTGCGCTACGGCCAACAAGGCGAGCAGAACGATCTCTTCCTCGACCTGAGAGAAGCCTACGTCAACACCTACGTTGGCCCGCTCGACCTCAGGCTCGGCAAGCAGATTGTCGTATGGGGCCGAGCCGACGCCTTCAATCCCACCAACAACATCACGCCGGTCGATCTCCGGATTCGCTCGCCTCTCGAGGACGACCGCCGCGTGGGGAACTTCGGCGCTCGGGCCTTTCTCAACTTCCTTCCGGTGCGTCTGGAAGGCGTGTGGATGCCGCTCTACGTGCCCATCGAGTTTCCCCCCATCTTGCCGAACCGAGTGTATTTCGCAGAGCCCAATTACCCATCCACCGAGCTGCAAAATGGCCTAGGCGCCGGGCGCGTGCATCTCGAGCTGCCGGCGTTCGAGATGTCGGTGTCCTATCTATACGGTCATGCCCTCTTGCCCGGCTTGACCCGGAACAGCTACGAAGTGGGCACAGACGCGGAATTGCGCGTCAGTCGCACCGCGTACCGGCACCAGGTGATCGGCGTCGACTTCTCGACGACCGTCAGCGATCTGTTCGCCATTCGCGCGGAAGCCGCCTACAAAAAGCCTTTCGAGGAGACGGGCGTGCCTACCCCGCGCCCCGAATACCAATACGTGCTGGGCATCGACCGCGCCTTCGGCAACCTGAACGTCATAGCCCAGTACATGGGCAAGTACGTCGAAGACTGGCAGCACGATGGGCCGGACGAGCCCCTGGGTATCGATTTCCTGATCGAAACTCCAACGCAAGACCTGGAAAACCCCTCGACTGTCGCTGAAATCGACGCGGGGATCGACGGAGAGCTCGCTCGTCAGAATCAGATCCTGTTCCAGCAGACCGAAAAGGTCCAGCACATGGCCACCTTGCGGCTCGAGTGGCTGACCCTGCACGAAACCCTCTCTCTTTCCGCCCTGGGAATGATGAACTTCTCCACCGAGGAGTGGATCGTCTATCCGAAAGTTACCTACAAGCTGAGTGACTCGCTCAGCGCCAGCGTGGGGGGGAAATCTACAACGGCCCAGAAAACACGCTGCTGGACTATCTCGACGATCAGCTCACCGCAGGCTACGCCGAGTTGAAAGCTACCTTCTGATGCTCACCAAGAAATTCGCCGATCTGGTCATTCGACTGCGCTGGGTCATGGTGGTCGTGTTCGTCGCGGTCACCGCATTCTTCGCCGTGCAGCTGCCGAAGTCCCAAATGGACACGGAAATGAAGAACCAGCTGCCGCCCGATCTGCCGACACGCATCAACCTCGACAAGATCGAGGAGCTGTTCGGCGGCACCGACATGGCGATGATCGTGCTGTCCACGGACGATGTCCTGAAGCAGAAGACGCTCGAGCGGCTGCAGAAGCTCACCGACAAGATGCAGCACATCGACGAGCTGGAGCGCGTGGTCAGCGCCTTCACCGCCAAAGATCTCAGAGGTGAAGACTTCGAGATGATCGTCGAGCCCGCCATCGAAAAGATCCCGAAGTCCGGCGAGGAACGCGAAAAGCTCCGAGCGCGGTTGAAGAAGAATCCGCTGGTCTACAAGAACCTGATCTCGGACGACTTCAAGTACGCGGTCTTGATCGGATTCTTGGATCCGAAAGCCTCGGACGAGGCGCTGGTCGCCAAGCTCGACCAGCTGGTCAAGGACGTTCCCGGCAAGGAGGAAACCTTCCTCGGAGGGATGCCCGTCACGCGCGTGAGCCTCACGCAAGACATGCGCAAGGACATGCGCCGCTTCTTGCCCGTGGGGCTCTTGATCATGCTGGTGTTCCTGTTGGCCTGCTTTCGCCAGGCCCGTGGCGTGGTCTTGCCATTCGTGATGACCGTAATGTCGATCGTAGTCGCCATGGGGCTGATTCCGATGCTCGGCTGGAAGATCCACACGGTGACCATCCTGTTGCCCGTGATCTTGCTGGCGGTGGCCAACGACTACGGCATTCACCTGCTCGCTCGCTACCAGGAAGACAATGCGCCCGGCACCAACTTCAGCTCGGCCGAGCTGGCGCACCGCGGCATCGTCGAGCTCACGCGGCCGGTGCTGGCAACGGGGCTCACCACGGTGGTGGGCATGCTGTGCCTCTTGTCACACCTGATCATCCCCGCCAAGCAACTCGGTGTGCTGGCTGCCATCGGCGTGGCGTTCGCCATGGTCGGCAGCCTCATCTTCATTCCCGCGGTGCTGGCGTTGTTGCCCCGCTCCAAGCCCGTCTACGACGCCAAGTCGGCGACCCAGACCGCCAAATCGCCGCTCGACCGCATGCTGGTATTCTTCGCCAAGGGCGTCGCGGCGCGGCCCAAGGCGATTTTGCTCGTGTCCCTGTTGGTCTCGCTGGCTGTGGGGTTCGGCGCCACACGCATCGTGGTCGATACCAACCCCATGAGCTTCTACAAGCAAACCGAGCCCGTGTGGCGCTCGACCCACGTGCTGAACGAGCACCTGGGAGGGTGGGCGGGCGTCTCCGTCATCTTCGAGGGGGACATCAAAGATCCGAAGGTACTCCGAGAGATCGACAAGCTCGAGCAACACCTCAAAAAGCATGACCTCGTCGGCACCACCAGCTCGATTGCGGATGTGATGCGCAAGATGAACCTGGTCATGCACGACAATGACCCGAAGTACGACAGGATCCCCGAAACGCGGGAGCTGGTCGCGCAATACCTGCTTTTGTACTCCATGAGCGGGGATCCTTCGGATTTCGAGAAGCTGGTCGATTTCCCCTACAAGCATGCACAGCTGATGGCGAAGCTGACCGACAGCGGAACCAGCGCGGCCACTCAGCTCCTGAACGACCTCAGGCAGTACAAGGCCGAGCACGAAAAGGCTCCGATCCAACGTGTGGGCGGATTTTTGGATGTGATGGCCGACATGGTGCACCACATCGTCTGGGGCCAGATCGTCAGCATGGCGCTGGCGGCGGTGCTGGTGTGGCTGCTGGTAGCCATCTTGCTCCGCTCGCTGGTAGGGGGATTGCTCGCGGTCGCGCCCCTGGTGTTGGCGCTGCTCATGATATTCGGCGTCATGGGACTCGCCGGCATCGAGCTGAATCTGGTCACGGCCTTGCTCTCGTCAATCATGATCGGTGTGGGCGTGGACTACAGCATCCATTTCTTGTGGCGCTATCGGGACGAACGGAACACTGGGCTCGGACCCGCCGAAGCCGTGGAACGGACGCTGACCACGACGGGGCGCGGTATCGTCTTCAACGGGCTTTCGGTGGTCGTCGGCTTCATCGTGCTCGTGATCTCGGCGTTCTACCCGGTGCGTTTCTTCGGGCTCTTGGTCGCCATTTCGATCCTGGCTTCACTGATCGGCGCGCTGGTGATCCTGCCGGCCATCGCCATCACCCTGCGCCCGAAATTCCTGGAACCCTCGAAAGCCCCCGAAGGGGACGGCGCGAGCTCGCCCGAATCACCGAACGCCGCCCATGCGGCAACCTGATCGATCTCCCTAGCATTCCCAGACAATCGCCATGAATACCCTTTTTTCCAGAATGCTCCGAGTCTACCGCACGGTGCGGCAGGCTCACGGGCTCACCGTCAAACCCATCTTCATCGGCGTGGCCTTCCTCGGCCTGCGTCTGATGGTGGCCCTGTGCATGCTCTTGGACTACCTGTTCTTCCCACGCCTATGGAGTACCAAGGCCACGCGGCCCATCGTGCTCGTGGGCAACCCGCGCACGGGCACCACGTTCCTTCAGAGGTTTCTCTCCGACGAAGGGTTCGGCTCCGGGATGGAGCTGTTCTTGATGCTCTACCCTTCGCTGGTTTTGCAGACGTTGCTGAGGCCCTTCATGCCGCTCTTGGAGAAGCTGAGCCCGGCCAAGCACCACTCGACCGAAGCGCACGCGACCAGCCTGAGCTCGGTGGAAACCGACGATGTTGGCGTCTTGTTTCGCTATCTGGATGGGTTCTTTCTGTGGGGGTTTTTCCTTTCGTTCGACAAGGAAGACATGGTGCCCTCCGTCGACCCCAAGGTCCGGGACACGTCCAGGCGCGACTTCGCCTGGCTCGCGGCGCTCTGGCGGCGCAGCCTGGTGCTGCACAAGGCCGATCGCAACATCGCCAAGCTGTTCTCGCTCGGACCGCGCATGCCCCAGTTCTTGGCGCAGTTCCCCGAGGCGCAGATCCTCTACATGGCGCGCGACCCCGTTTCGGTCATCCCCAGCACGATGAGCCTGCTCACCGGCCCCCTGGACCGAGCTTTCGGCTTCTGGTCGAAGCCCGAAGAAATCCGCAATATGTGGTTCGAGCGCATGTACAAGGGCTTGCTCATCCTGCTCAGACGCTTTCACGAGGACTGGACGAACGGCAACATCGACCAGAGCCGCGTGTTCATCGTGCGCTACGATCGCATGATGGCCGACTTCGACGGCATGATGGAGGAGATGTGCCAGTTTCTCGGTCATGAAATGACGCCCGAGCTGCGAGCCACCATCAAGAAGAAGGCGGACAAGCAGCGCGCCTACAAGTCGGATCACAAGTACGACTTGGCGAAGTTCAACCTGAGCGAGCAGCGCATTCGCCAGGACTGCGCCTTCTTCTACGACACCTTCCTGCCTCCGATGGACTTCGGAAAGCCCGAGCGCGAAGCGAAGCAGGCTTGAGCTAGGGCGTTCTCCCCGACAGCACGGTCGCGGATCTGTGCCACTCCGAGAGTGGGACTGCTGCAAAGCCCTGGAGAAACGGGTCCGACGGTTCGGCATGCGTTTTGCTTGAGTTCCTGCGAGGTTTGCCATGAACGTCGCCCTCGAGCCGAATTCATTCGACGACTCCGAGCCGCCGAGGCCCCGAGCCCTTCGCTCCGCCGCGCTTTTAGCGCTGTGCACACTCGTGGGCGGCGGCTGTGGCGGCAACGCATTCAGCGGTGAGGACACGACCGGGAACACCGGCGGAACGAGTTCGAGCTCCGACGGCTCAATCGGTGGTTCGAGCTCCGGGGGCGGCAGCGGAGCCACCAGCTCGGGCAGCGGCACGACCGGCTCGAGCAGCGGGAGCGGTGGCAGCATCGGCTCCGGCGGGACGAGCTCGAACTCGACCACCGGGGGGAACACGGGTGGTACCGCGGGCAGTGGCGCGAACTCCTCGAGCGGCAGCGGTGGCTCCGGGGGCGGCCCGCTCGACATCTGCCAGCTGCCTATCACATCGGGGATGTGTGACGCCCACATGCCGTCCTGGGGTTACGACGTGGACACCGGCCACTGTGAGTATTTCGTGTATGGCGGCTGCGGCGGCAATGACAACCGCTTCGAGACGCAGCAAGACTGCATCGATGCCTGCGATCCCGGTGGCCTCAGGGCCTGCAACGCGACCCCTGATTGTGTGATCGATCAGGGGTGCTGTGGGTTTTGCGGCGAACCTTCGCTCGAAACGTTGACGGCGGTGAACCAGGCCTACAGCTCCTCCCGGGCTCCCGAGTGTCAACTGGTCGATTGCGCCTACTGTCACCCCGAAGGCATCGATAACTTCGGCGCTATCTGCAACGACGGACGGTGTGAGGTGTACGATGTGCGGCAGAGTCCCCTCTCGGAATGCGAGAGCGATGACGAGTGCCACCTGCGTGGTGGGCTTGGCTGCTGCGAAGGCTGTTCGGCCGAGGGCTGGGTCGCGGTGTCCGCGGACTCGGGCGAGCTCTCCCAAGCGCTGTGCGATGGAGTGGCCTTGGCCTGCCCGGCCTGCTTGCCCATGGTCCCCGAGGGCGTCACTGCGGTCTGCGGCCCGAGCGGCCATTGCCTCGTGAAAACCGCAGAGTAGCTCGCGATCCGCTACTCGCCGGGCGCCGCGCTCGGGCCTTCTCGGACCGCCTCCTCGATACCGAGCCAGACGAGAAGCCTGAGGACCAACGCCTTGATGTCCTCCACGATGAAGTACAGCGCAGGCACCACCATCAGCAGGATGCCCGTCGCCACCAACACGCCGAAGCCGAGTGAAATCGCCATCGGAATCAGAAAGCGAGCCTGAACGCTGGTTTCCACGATCATCGGCGACAGACCGAAAAACGTGGTGAGCGACGTCAAGATGATCGGCCGAAAACGCCGCCGCCCGCCAGCCATCACCGCGTGGAAAGGAGACATGCCCTCGGCTCGGAAGTCGTTGATGGCGGCGATCAGAATCAGCGAGTCGTTCACCACGACGCCCGCCAGGGCCACGATGCCGAACATGCTCATCAAGCTCAGATCGTAGCCCATCAAGACGTGCCCCCAGATGGCACCCACGATGCCGAACGGGATGGCGCTCATCACGATCAAGGGCTGAATCCAGCTACGGAACGCCACTGCCAGGAGCCCCAGGATGCCGACGAGAGCAAACAGGAAGCCCGCCCTCAGGGCATTCATGGTCTGGTGCTGCTCGCGCTGCTCGCCGCCGAGCGCGTAGCTGAGCCCGTCGTGGGCCCCCAGAATGTCCGGGAGTACCGTTTCCTCCATGTTCTGCACGATTTCGTTCGCGTTGGCCGTGGTGCTGTCGACCTCGGCCGTGACGTTGACCACGCGGCGCGCGTCGCGCCGGTTGATCTCCGTGTAGGAGCGCCCCCGCGAAACCTCCACCGCCTCGCTGAGCGGTAGCTCGCCGCCGCCAGGGGTGCGCAAGATCAGGCTTTCGATGTCGTGCTCGCTCTTGCGCTGCTCGTCGGGTAAGCGCACGTAGACCAAGAGCTCGTCGCGTCGGCGCTGTTGCCTGAGCACCTCGGCCCCGAAAAACGAGCTGCGCACCTGGCGCGCCAGCTCGGCCTCGGTCAGCCCGAGCGCGATCGCCTCGGGCTTGAGCTTGAAATCGAGCTGCTCTTTGCCCGTCGAAAATCCGTTGTCGATGTTGTAGACGCCCGGGTAATCCGAAAGGTGCTGACCCACCTCCTTGGCCGCAACCTCCAGCACGTCGATGTCTCGGTGCGAGAGCTCGATGTCGATCGGCGCGCCCGCGCTGGGACCGATGGTGGACTTGAACTTGAGCGCCTCGACCCCCGCGATTTCGCCCACCCTCTCGCGCCATTGATCGGCGAACTCTGTCGCTGTGAACGGGCGATCGTCGACCGGCACCAGGTACACGGCCACCTCCCCCAGGTGGGAGCCACCGATGGAGCTGGCTGGCGGACCTGCGCCCCCTTCCAGAGCACCGTGAGCACCCACCTGGGCGAAGATGCCGCGCGAGTACTCCATGCCGCCGTACTTCTCGAAGATCTCCCGAGCGGTCTGTTCGAGGCGATCGGCGACCTGCTCGGTATTCTCGATGGGGGTGCCGTAGGGCATGCGAATATCGGTGACGATCACATCCCCCTCGACCTTGGGCAAGAACGTGAACTTCAGCCGGCCTCCCGCCACGATCCCGATTGAAGTGATGAAGATGGCTAGACCTATCGCCAATGTCAAATAGCGGTTGTTCACGGACCAGCGCAGCTGCCGGCCGTAGATACCCTCGGCGAACCATTCCACGAATCGACTGAAACGCTGTTGCGTACTCGATACGGAGTCGGCCACGGCCCGGGCCGCCTTGCGTGAGAAAGCCCAGATCGGAAACAAGAGCACGAAGCGCAGCAGCCTGAGCAGCATGCTGCGGTGAGCTAGATGAGCTGGCAACACCAAGAGTGACTCGAGCAACGAAACGACCAGCACCGCGATGACCACGATCGGCAGCAAGCGAAAGAACTTGCCGGCCGGGCCCGGTACGAACAGCATCGGGGCAAAGGCGATCAAGGTGGTGCTGATTGCGAAGATGACCGGGCCCGCCACTTCACGCGCGCCGTCCACCGCCGCCCGCGCCCAAGGGACACCACGCGCGCGCCGTGTGTGAATGGCTTCCCCCACCACGATCGCATCATCCACTACCATGCCGAGTGTCACGATGAATGCGAACAGCGAGATCATGTTGATGGATGCGTTGGCGGGAGGCAGCACCATCAAGGACCCAATGAACGAGATCGGAATGCCAAGAGTCACCCAGAAGGCGAGACCTAGCTCCAGAAACATCCCCAGAATCAGCATGACGAGCGCCAGGCCCCAGTAAGCGTTCCGCATCAACAGGTCGATGCGCTGCGAGTAGATTTCCGACTGATCGGCCCAGGTGGCGAGTTCGACACCCTTGGGCAACTTGTGCCGGTGCTCGTCGATGTAGTGGGCCACGCGCGCCGAAACGGAGACGGGGGTCTCGTCCCCCACGCGGTACACCTTGACCATGATCGCGCGCTTGCCATTGAAATAGGCGGCCTGGTCGGTGTCGCGGAAGCCATCGTCGATCTTGGCAATGTCCGCGAGGCGCACGACGCTGCCATCGGGTCGACTCAGGATGGCGATGTCCCCGAACTGATCTCCGTAGTCGCGCCGCTCGGTGGTACGTACCAGGATTTCGCCCCCGGCGGTCTTCACACCGCCTCCAGGCAGCTCCACACTGGCAGCACGCACCCGCTGGGCCACCTGGTCCAGTGTCAGGTTGTAGCGGCGCAGCTCCTCGCGCGGCACCTCGATGCTGATTTCGAGCGGCCGCTCTCCCGCCATTTCCACCACGGTGATCCCCGGATCTTCCAGGAGCTCGTCGCGCACCTTCTCCGCCAACGCTCGCAGTGGCTTCTCCGCGTAGTCGCCATAAACCATCAAGGAAACCACTTCCTTGCGATTTTCGGCCAGGCTGACAACGGGCTCTTCGATATCTTGTGGGAATGACTGAATGCGATCGAGCGCACTCTTGATATCCGCGAGCGCCTTGTTTCGATTGGTGCCCAAGAGCAATTCCACGAAGATGCGCGCTTGCCCCTCGGCCGCGGTGGCACGCACTTCCTTGATGCCGTCCACTTGGCGGACGGCCTCCTCGATGGCAAGAACCACACCCTTTTCGACTTCGTCGGGGCTGGCTCCCGGGTAGGCAACCGATACCACGACGAGATCGAGATCGAACTCCGGGAACACCTCCTCTTTGATCTGTTTGGTCCACAGGAACAGGAGACCACCGATCACGAAGACCAGCATGACCAGGTTGGCAGCCACGCTGTTGCCCGCCATCCAAGCGATGGGTCCGCGCGGGGGGTTGGTCGACTCGGACACGGCTAGCTCACTCGCTCTCGTCGGCTTCGGCGACCGAACGGCCCGAAGTGCGCTGAACGCGCAGCTTCATGCCCTCGACCGGCGAGGGGATGCG
The DNA here is from genome assembly GCA_963809955.1 of uncultured delta proteobacterium. GTDB lineage: Bacteria > Myxococcota_A > Polyangia > Polyangiales > Polyangiaceae > JAICQQ01. The sequence continues at coordinate 17,027 of CAWELQ010000014.1, read as the reverse complement.
GCTCAGCACCACCTCGTCCCCGCTCTGGACGCCGCTGTCCACCAACACGCTCTCGTCCCTGCGCCAGACGATACCCACATTGCGGATCTCGAGCGTCCCGTCCTTGCCGCGTACGTAGACCTGGTCACCGCCTCTGAGCGCGAGGCGCGGGATCTCGATCACGTCGACGAGCTCTTTCGCGCTGATTTCCACGTGCACATAGGCTCCGACCAGGAGCGGAATCCGGGCGGCATCGTGCCCTTGGTCCTTGCCGGCCTCGGACTTCTTCGAGCCGCCCAGACCCAGCGGATCTTCGACTTCCACCAGGACCCGCGCCATGCGCCCCACCGGGTCCAGATCACCGAGCAAACGAACGACCTTCCCCGTCCGCTCGACCCGCTCGCCGCCCACGTCTTGCCACACCAGGGCTTCCGAGCCTTCGTCCTTTTCGGCGTTCACCCCCGGCACGCGGATGCTAGCGAGCCTCCGAACGGGAATCGACGTTTGTACCCAGAACGTGTCCGTCCCTACCAGCGTTGCCAGCTGGCTCTGCGGCGACACCAGCTGCCCGACGTCGATGGTGGTCGCCTGCACCATCCCGTTGAAGGGCGCTCTGAGCGCCGTCCGCCCCAGGTTGAGCTTGGCGAGCGACTCCGCGGTCTGCGCCGTCTTGAGCGAAGCTTGTGCCTGCTTCAGCTGGGGCTCGCGCAGAGCAGCGGCGCGACCCTCTTCGGTCGCGCTCGTGTCTTCCCCAATGATTTGCCATTCCTGCTTGGCAATCTCGCGACGCGCCCGTTCGAGCGCCAGCTGTTGCTCCGCTTGGTCGATGGTCGAGCGTTGCTGCTCCGCCTGCAACGCGTACTGGCGCGGGTCGATGCGAAGGAGCAGATCCCCCTTCTTGAAGCGCCCGCCCACCACCAGGGACTTGTCTTTCCATACCACGCGTCCCTGCACCTCGGGCTGAACCACGACCTGGCGAGAAGGCGTGACGGTCCCTTGGGCCTGGACCACGAGCGGCTCGGTCTCTGCGCTGACGCTCTGGATCGAAACCAGGACGCCTCGATCCTTGCGGGGTTCCTTTTGTGGAACCGGTTTGGTCTCGACCAACGCGATCAGACCCAACACGCCACCGGAGAGAACCAGTAGCGGAAGAAGTGCCCTGAGGATGCGACGCAGAACGTTCATACTTTCTTCGCCCCCGGGACCTTGCCGACGAAGCGCAGGCCCGACTGCTCGAGCGCGGGGTTCGACGGCGCCCGGATACTCTTCAGCTGCACCAAGAGGTGGCTCTCCAGAGCCTCCTCGAAGTCTACCTGGAAGGGCAAGCGCCGGGTGACCTCCGCAGGATTGGCGAGCATCAAGAGCAGCCCCACGATGCCGCCCCAGACCTGAAACAGGCTGAGTGCCGCATCGATATCGGCCTTGACGCTGCCGTCGCGCTTGCCCTGCTCCAGAGCGTCGCAGCCAAACTGGAAAGCCTCGGCAACGCCTCGCTGGTAGTCGGCGAAGACACGCGGGTCGACGGCCGGCGGCGTCTCCTCGTAAAGCCAGCTCATGGCCACTCGGAACCGGTCGCGGAACTCGAGAGCATAGTCGATGTAGCAGCGCAGTGCCGCCTCGAACCAGGCGTACCCCGTACTTCCCGCCCACTCTTGCCGCACGCGCTCTTCACGTCGTACCAACTCGTCGACGGCGCGCTGGGCAATCGACAGGTAGAGCGCTTCCTTGGTCTCGAAGTACAGATAGAGCGTCCCCTTGCTCACCTCGGCGGCCTGAGCAATCTGCTCCATGGTGGTATGCATCACCGGGGTGTGCAGAAAGACACGCTCGGCGGCGTCCATGATCCGAGAGCGTCGCTCCAGCTTGTCACGCTTGCGCTTGGCGGCCTCTTTCATCCAGTCTCGAGCCCCGAACCCTTCCGAACAGCAGGGCTAGGTACGGCCTTCTGCCGTGTGTTGCAAGCCCGCGCAGACCCCCGACGACAAAACCTGGTGTATCTGCGCAAGGCCGGTGTTTTTTCGGTCATTTCCCACCTCTGAGTGGAATCGTGGCGGCGCTCGCTCCGTGAGACTACGGTGCGGCGCATGCAGGACCAAGACCGCGTCTCGAAGAACCTCGCCACCTGGTTCGGCTGCGGGAACTCCCCCATCGCTCCGGGCACCGTCGGCTCCATCGCTACCCTGCCCCTCCACATCGCGCTGAAGTGGCTCGGGCCCGCGCCGTACTTGCTCGGTACGCTGGTCGCCGTCGGAGCGGGTGTGTGGGCCTCCGAACGCACCGCCGCGGCTCTGGGCGAGAAGGACCCCCAGCGAGTCGTGATCGACGAAGTCGCCGGAACACTGATCGCCATGGGTCTGTGTCGTGGTCACGGACTCGGGGCCGAGCTGCTGTCACTGGTGGCGTTCCGCATCTTCGACGTGCTCAAGCCGGGCATCATCGACAAGGCCCAGCGCCTCGAGCCCAAAGGCGTCGGCATCATGGCGGATGACGTACTGGCGGGGCTAGCCGCGGGGCTGCTCACGCGGCTGCTGACCAGCCGCAAACGGTGATGCATGCTCAGCCGCTACAGCATCGTTCGCGGCAAGCAGCCTGCCCATCAGCCTCTTCCTCGCGGCGTTCGACAGGACACGCGCAAGCACACCCGGCACGTACTCAGGCCCAGCCCCGAGTTGGTTGCCCGTTTCTTGAAGGACCCGAGCACACGCGGGTTTTCGGAGTTTCGGGCCCGCTATCTCGAGTTGCTGGAAGCGCGTTGGGTGAGCGAAAGACAGCGATTCGATGAGCTGGTGCAGCTGGCGCGGGAGCGCGACGTCTTGCTCGGCTGCAACTGTCCCACTCGACACCAGCCTGATGTGCGTCGCTGTCACACCTGGCTCGCCCTCGAGTTTCTGAAGCAAGCCTACCCGGATCTCCGGGTGGTGTTTCCCGACACCTGACCAGGAAGCTCGCATGCCCTCGCTCGTACTCTTACCAAGACGAGCGGAGCGTCGTAGGCTTGGTGGATGCGCTTTTCGTGGGTGGCCGTGCTGTTGACGCTGCCAGCGTGCGGGGGAGACGGGGCCCGGCACGCCTCGAACGAAAGCGCGGGAGATGCGACGGGCGCCCCATCGAGCTCTACCGGCAACGGAGGAAGCTCGGGCTCGAGCTCCAACACGGCCTCGAGCGGCACGTCCGCTGGTGGCTCCGCGGCGGGAAGCGCTGGCAGTTCGAGCGATGCGGGCCTTTCGGCGCCCGAAATCACCTTCACCCTGCCCAAACCCACGAGCAGTGACAGCGAGCCTCCCGGCATCTACTACCCGGACCTTCCGGAGTCGTTTCCTGACGTCAATTTCGCCGAGCTGGACCGGCTCTATTTGCCTGCAGGCGACTATCGCAGCGTCCTTTTGGGAGGCCTGCCCGAGCGCACGCGGGAACGCCCGCTGGTCATCACGAATCAGGGAGGACAGGTCCGGGTCGGCGGACGAGCCGCCAACTACGTGTTCTCGATCAATGGTGGCTCGGGTTGGGTGCTGACCGGCCGCTACGACACCGAAGCTCAGACCGGCGACAGCGACTACCGAGGACACGCCGGGGGCGCCTTCGCGCACAGCCAGGGCAGCTACGGCATCTTCATCGACGACGCTTTCAGCAAGGCAGGTTTGACGGGCCTCTCCATCGGGGGCGGTGCTACCGACTTCGAGCTGGACATGCTCGAGATCACGGGCGCGGAATTCGCGGGTATCGTGGCAAAAACAGACGACAATGGCTCGGCCACCATGAAGAACGTGAAGGTTCATGATGTGTACATTCACGACGTCGGGTCGGAAGGCATCTACTTCGGCAGCACGCAGGCGCAGCCTCAGCACAGCTTCGAACACCTCGAAATCCACGACAACCGCTTCTTGCGCACGGGCACCGAAGCACTGCAGGTCGGGCAACTCGGGTCCGATTGCGAGATCTACCACAACGTGCTCGGACCCGCCGCCATCCGCTGGCGCTCGGCGTTTCAACGCTACCAAGACGGCAACGTACAATACGGGCAGCGCTACGGCAGTTCGAGCTTCCACCACAACATCGTGGTGGGCACCGGAGACTTGTTCGTCGAGTTCTTTCCCACCCCAGTCGACGGCGATCCACCGAGCGAGGGCAGCGTGGTGAGCTTTACCGACAATTACTTTTCGGACACCTCCTCGGGAGGCGTCTACACCCATGCCGACGAAACCGGCGTGACGGTCCGCTTCGAGAACAACCTCTTCCGAGGCTTCTACTTCGATTACGACAGCGTCTATCCAGACGCCACAGAGCCCGTCCAGGTCTTCGGAGTCGGATCCAACACGCAGAACCCGCACATACTCCGCGACAACACGGTCGACGGCCCCTACCCCTTCATCCAGTGGCTATTCGACAGCGTCACCACGGAGAACAACATCAGCGCCGCCATTGCCCCGGTGAAGTTTCGCGATTTCATGGGCCCGGAGCTCGACGCCAACGTCCGCAAGCTCGAGTGGTGGACGGACCGAGCCACACTTTCGCCCGACCAGCCCCTGGTGGTCTACGAAGCCGGCGCCCTGGTGATGCACCAGGGGGTCATGTACCGCGCTCTGGTGCAGAATCAGGAGGCGCCGCCGGACAGCTCACCGGACGTGTGGGAGGCGCTGCCGCCCCCCGCGGACGACGTGCGCCTCAGTGAGGACTCTCCACATCAGGGGCTCGGCCTGCGCTGGCCACCACCGTGAGGGCGGCTACTTGTAGTCCTTGGCTTCGGGCCCCAGCAGCGTGCCGCACAAGGTCTTGCACTTGATGTCGTGCTCGCCGCATACACACTCGCCCTTCTTCTTCTTTTCGATGGCCTGTTTGGCCTCGTCGACCGTCACCCCGGCAATGCGCTCGACGCGCTTCATGTTCCAGCCCTTCTTGCGCTGCTTGGGGGTTCGAGGATCGGTGGGCTTGCCGTCGGGCTCCGCGCAACAACGGAAGCCCAGGTAGTAATAGTAAAAGCCCTCGTCGTGCGTGTAGATCTTGGGGCGACACTGGTTGCGCACGCCCTTGTACCAGGGCCCACCGGTGTGGACGCTTTCGAACTTGCCACGCCAGCCCGCTTCGAAGGTCTCGCTGGACACGACCTCGTCATTGTTACCCGGCAGGTCGTACACCCCGAAGTCGCTCACGCACTCGGGCTGGCTCCCACTCCGGACGCCCTTCCACAAGCGAGCGAGCTCGGTGGGGTCGCGCTCGGCCACCTTCTTCATGTTCGGCCCGTCCCAGGGCACATCGCCGTGGCACTTGTCGGTGTCACGCACGTAGCCGTAGGGAAATGGCTTCATTTGCGGACCTTCGCAAGCGAAGGTCCACTCGGTCTCGGTGCACAGGCGCTTGCCAGCGGCCGCGCACTTGACCTGGGCCTGGTAGAAGCGATTCATCACCTCGGGCCGCTCGCCCTTCTGGTTCGGCCAGGCATAGGTGTCGATGCAGAAGCGCTTCTCGACCCGTTCTCCCACGCAGGTGGTCTTGGGCTCGAACTTCTCGCACACGGTCTTCTTGTTGGATTCGTCGTACCAGCTCTTCAAACACTTCTGTTCGACCTCGGTACAGTAGTCCCCTTCAACCAGCTTCATACCTTCGGGACAAGCCGAGGGCTCGGGTGACGTCTCGGCCTTGGCCGCGCCCTCGCCCTGAGGTGGCGCGGGCGAAGCGACCGCATCGACCGCGGTCGGCTGATCCATGTCCTGCGCAGGCGGCGGCGCCTCGGCCACTGGCGAGGGAGCCGCGGGCGGCGGGACGGAGGGAGCCTGTGGCTCGGGAGCCATCGAAGCGCAGGCGAGCGCGCACACGGGCGCGATCAGAAGCCAACCGAGAGTTCGCACCACACTACCTACGCCATGAGGTCGGGAACAGGAGGCACCGGAGCCGGCTCGTCGACGGACGGCGCTGTCAGCTCCGCGGGATAGCGCATCTTCTGGGCTTTCTGGAGCTTGATGATACCGAGCGCGCTCAGCACTCGCATCACCTGCCACGCTGGATCGATCTCGAACCAGCGCGCCGCGAAATTGGGAGCAGCACCGAACTTGTGATGGTTGTTCTGAAACAGCTCGCCGAGGGTGAGAAAGTCCAGGATCAGCGTGTTCCTCGAGTCGTCCCCGTTGTCGTAGTTGGAATAACCATAACGATGGCCGCACCAGTTGACGATGGCCCCATGGATGGGCCCCATCACGAAGTGAAACGGCAGAAGCAGGTACCACCACGGGGAGGGGGCGAATGCCACATAGAACAGAATGTACCCTCCGCACCAAGCGAGCCGCGCGGTCCACGACTGACCCACCTTGTCGAGCGCCGGCCACACGGGGGTGTCCCCGTCGAAGCGCGCCTCGGGAACTGCGCGCGCGTACGCGTAGTCGTCATAGGTCTCCTTCGTTTTCCACATCATCGAAAACACGTTCGAATGAAAACGCGGAGAGTGCGGATCCCGCTCGGTATCGCTGAAGGCGTGGTGCATGCGGTGCAGAATGGCGTAGCCGCGGGGGTGCAGGTAGCTCGGCCCCTGAGCGACGTAGGTCATCAGGTGAAAGAACCGCTCCCACCCCTTGCTCATCGTGAACATGCGGTGCGCGCCGTAGCGGTGCAAAAAGAACGTCTGACAGAACACCGACGCCATCCAGTGACCGACGAAGAAGACAATGATGATCCAGGCCATGTTGTTGGGGGGCACCCTAGCGGGTCACCCATGCTTCGAGCGTCACGCTTCCGTCATTTCTCATTGAACCTGCGGCACTTATCCGCTCAAAAGCCAAGAAACGGCCTGATGGCCGACAAACAACTGAGCTAGCGGCTGCTCTGCTGCGCGTCCGGCGGCGTCGCCAGAAGCTCCAGACCCTTCTCGAAACAGCTGACGAAGCGCGCCATGCGGTCGTAGTCGAGCTGCTTCGGATCCCGCGGGGACGCCCGGAACTGGCGGGTGTCGGTGACCACCACCGCCGGCACTCCCAGGCGCTGGTAGGGCCAATCGTCCGACTCCAGAGCGGGCTCGTCCACCGTCTGGCGCGTTCGGGAGATCAGCTCGACCCCCGACTGCCGGGAACAACCGGTCGAGAGGGTCCGGCTGAGATCTCCCGCGCTCTTCGTTCCCAGCATCAGCAGGAAGTTCCCCACGGTAGGCAAGGGCATGTCGAGGCCGGGCGGCGTCCGTTGGGAGCTCGGCTGCTCGCTGAAGTGCCCGATCGAATCGAGACTGACCATACCGATGACCGCCTCTCCCTCGGCGGCAATTTTCCGAGCGTGCCGCAGGCTGCCCATCGAGTCCTGTCCAAAGTGGGGTGGCTCGCCGAGAGCGTAGGCGACGAAGCGCACCCTGCGGGCCGGCTGCACTTCACGAAACATCTCGGAAAGCACCAGGAGAGCCGCCACGCCGCTGGCATTGTCGAAACGCGCCCCGGCGGGGGTGTCGTAGTGAGCGCCGACGATGAGGCTCTCGCGGCCGAGCTTCCCCCCGGCCACCGAGACTTCCAGATTCTGAGCCACCACCTCATCCACGTCGTAACCCTGGCGCTCGATGCTATAGCCCATGGCCTCCCAGGTCGTCGCGATGGTGTCCGCGGCGTCGGCGAGCTCCCAGTGCTTTTCGACCGAACGCTCACCAAGACCACCCAAGTGCCCAGCGACCGCCTCGAGCTTGGTGCGCAGGGCGCGTTCGGCTCCCGTGAGCTCGGCGACGACCGGAGGAGCAGGTGCTGGCGCCTCGGCGGGCGGGGGCACCGGCGGAGCCTCCGGCTCGACGGGCACCGGGGCTCGGCAGCCGACCGCACAGACCAGTGCACCGACCATCAGCAGAAAAACGATCGCAGAGGGCGACGACGGGGGGATCTTTCTTGAGCCGACGCGGACCGCCAAGTATCGTTCTGCTCCTTTGACGCCACGCGAAGATAAAGCGCCCCTGGTCGGTGTGATCATGGGTTCGAAGAGCGACTGGGACACCATGCGCCACGCCGTTATAGCACTCGAACAGCTCGCTGTGCCGTACGAGGTGCGCGTCGTGTCGGCCCATCGGACGCCCGATCTGTTGTTCGAGTATGCCGCCTCAGCGGAGGCGCGCGGGCTCGAGGTCATCATTGCCGGTGCGGGCGGCGCGGCCCACCTGCCGGGCATGGTCGCTGCCAAAACCCTGTTGCCCGTGTTCGGAGTCCCCGTCGAATCCAAGGCGCTCAAAGGGCTCGATTCCCTCCTGTCCATCGTGCAGATGCCCGGCGGGGTTCCCGTGGGCACTCTCGCAATCGGCGCCTCTGGAGCCAAGAACGCGGCGTTGCTCGCCGCTGCGCAGCTGGGCAACAAGTACCCGGCAATCCGCCAGGCCCTGAAGCAGCTGCGCGAACAGCAAACGGAAGCGGTTCTCAGCGAGCCGGATCCACGGCCGAGTCGGGCGTGAAGATCGGCGTGCTCGGAGCCGGCCAGCTCGGCAAGATGCTGGCCCTTGCGGGATACCCCCTGGGGTTCGAGTTTCATTTTCTCGATCCCACCGAGGGCTCCCCCGCGGGGCGCGTCGCTCCACAAACGGTCGCCGCCTACACCGACGGCGAAGGCTTGGAGCGACTCTCGGCCTGCGACGTCGTCACGTTCGAATTCGAGAACGTCCCGGACGCAGCCGCCCGGCAGCTGAGCGCCGCCACGCGCGTGTTCCCTCCACCGGCCGCCCTCGAAGTGGCCCAAGATCGCTGGGTCGAAAAGAGCTGCTTTCGGAAGCTCGCCATCCGCACACCGCGCTTCGAACGGGTCGACGACGAGGAAAGCCTCCACCAGGCGGCAGCGAAACTGGGCCTGCCCTGCCTGCTCAAGACGCGCCGCTTCGGCTACGACGGCAAGGGGCAGTTCTTGCTCCGCCGGCTCGACGACGTCCCCGAAGCGCTGACGGCCCTGGGTCGCCAGCCGTTGATCGCCGAAGAGTACGTGCAGTTCGATCGCGAGCTCAGCCTGGTCGCGGTGCGTGGCGAGGACGGCCAGACCGCCAGCTACCCCTTGATCGAGAACCGACACGCGGGCGGCATCTTGCGGACGAGCGTGGCGCCCGCTCGAGCCTCCGACGCCATCCATACTCAGGCCGCCCAGAGCGCGCGGCGCCTGCTCGACCACCTGGGCTACGTCGGCGTGCTCACGGTCGAGTTCTTCGACGTGAACGGTGAACTGCTGGCCAACGAGTTCGCACCCCGTGTCCACAATTCCGGGCACCTGACCATCGAGGCGGCAGTCACCAGCCAATTCGAAAACCACCTGCGTGCCGTCGCGGGGCTGCCTCTTGGTTCGACCGAGCTTCACTGCCACGCCGCCATGCTGAACCTGGTGGGCGAGCTGCCGCCCAAGCCCGCCGTGCTCGGTATCGGCGGGGCGCACTATCACGACTACCAGAAGCAGATCCGGCCCGGACGCAAGGTGGGGCACATCACGCTCACGGCCCCTAACGAAGCCAGGCTGCGCGAAGCACTCCGCGCCGCGGAACCACTCCTCGGCGTGTAGGTGAGTCTGCGACTCGGTGGCGAGGGCGGTCGAGTGTACACGCCCTGCCCACACGATTGGCCAAAGAGCGGCAAAAGCGCTGCGCGAGAGGCCCCACTTCGGGCAAGATCGGCGTCGATGAAAAGGCTTGCCCACACACTCGCCTCACTCGGCATCCTCGGCGCGGGGCTCGGCCTGGCCCGGTCCGCAGCCGCCGAAGACGACTACTTCCTTGGAGCAGAGCGCCTGATGGGCCTATTCGCCGAGCGCCAATCGAGAACCATCGAGCAGGGGAACATCAGCGAGAAGACCAGCGAGCACAGCACGAGCGTGGGCGTGCTGGCGCTCGACGGGGATACGGTTTCATCCGTACCGCGGATTGCCTTCGACGCCTTCCTCACACCCATGGTGTCGGTCGGCGGCTCCTTCATCTACACCAGCGTCAGTGAAAGCCAGGTGTTCTCGGCGGAGGGTAACAGCCAGGACCAGAACGACGACCTGGGCGGGCGCAGCTTTCTGGCCCTGAACCCACGAGCGGGAGTACGCCTACCGTTGAGCGACCGTTGGGGGGTATGGCCGCGCGCCGGGCTGCTCTTGGCAAGCCTGCGCCAACACCAGATCACCGATCAGGCGGCGCGTACCAAACGCGAGACCAGCTGGAGCACGCTGAGCTTCACACTGGACGCCATGTTCTACGCACGCCCCCTGGAGCACGTGGTGCTGATGGGCGGACCCTTCCTGGATCTGGGCGCGCTCTGGGGCTCGTACACGGCCAAAACCGACGGCGACACCGATCTGGATGGTGACGCGAGGCTCAGCGCCTATGGCGTGTGTTTCGGTATGGGCGCCTTCTTCTGAAGCGGCCGAGCCGGTCGTTCAGGCTTTGGCCAGCGCAGCGGCATCCACCATCAGCTGTTGCATTTTGGCCTCGTCGCTGCTGCGATAGTAGCCGCGAATCGTGAGATCTCGGTCCACGAGGACCAGGTGCGAGCCGTGGGTAATGCCGAGGTGATCCTTCTTCTCGTCGATGCTGCCCTCGAGTCCAATCTTGAACCCATCGATCACCGTCTTCTTGATCGACTCAGAGTCTCCTGTGAGCAAAGACCAGCGCTTGAAATCGGCGCCGTAACGTTCGCCGAACGCCTTGAGAACGGGCGGCTTGTCGAACTCCGGGTCGACGCTGAAACAAACGAAGTCGACGTCGATCTGCTTGTCCTTGGCCGTCTTCTGCAGCTGCCCCAGGCGCTTCATGATGCGCGGGCACACCGACGGGCAACGGGTGAAGATGAACGCCGCCACCCAGACCGACCCCTTGAAGGTGTCCTGAGTGACCGGCTTGCCATCCTGGTTGACGAGCTGGAACGAGCCGAGTGGCATCAACTTCGGCAACGCCTCTCGACCCTGACCTTGGGACTGGCAGGCAAGCGGGAGCAGTCCCAAGCCGAGGCCGCTCAACAGAAGCATACGTCGCCGTACGAGGATTGAACGCTGAGTCATCGCGTGGACCGATATAGCGCATCGAGCGTCCCGAGCGAGGCCTGCCGCTCCCCTCGGGCAATCTGCCACACGTAGTCGCGCGCCATCGCGTTCACGGGCACCGAAATCCCGTGCTTTTTTGCCCTTTCGACGATTTCGCCGTTCAGAAAATCGATGGCGGGGGCCCGCCCGCGTTCCAGCGCCCCCAGCATCGACGAACGCAGTCTCCGATAGCGCGCGCCCACCGCCAGAATCAGGGTGTGCTTGGCGATCAGGCTGGGTGACCCCGCCCCACGGCGTTCCTCGCCGCTGAGCGCGAGCCACTCGAGATCGAGTGTGCCGGCCACTTTTTCCAGCTGAATGCCCTCGGCGCGAGCCACCGCCACGACCTCGCTGATGATTTCCAGAGCCAGGCGACGCGCACGCCGGTGCTTGAGCGCGGGCCCCAGCGTCCCACCACCCAGGGTGCCGAGCGTCGACACCGCGCAGTTGATACCGAGTTTGCTCCAGCGCACCCCCGCCAGGTTCGAGGTGATTTCGACGGGTCCGACGGCCTCCAACAGGCGGGCCAACCCAGCCAGCTCGGCCGGGCGCGTCCTCTCCAGGCACCCCAGGGTGAAGCCGCCCGAAGACGTACGCTCGTAACGAGCCACCTCCGGCATGGAGGCACCCCACGCGACGACGGCCCCCACCACGCGTCGGCGTCCCACGATGCGCCCGACGATGTCTTCACACAATCCATTCTGAAAGCAGACGACCCGCCCCTCGGGCGCTAGCTTGTCGGCCACGTCACGCGCCGCCGCTTCCACCTGCGGGGGCTGCACGGCAAGCAGCACGACATCGAAAGGCCCGGCTGCCTCCTCGGGACGGCTGAAGACATCGCCCGCCGGCACCACCCCCGAGAGGGCGTCGCTCTGGACGCGAAACCCGCCCCGCTTCAGCGCCTCGCCGATCGTCAGATTGCTGGTGAGCACGCTGACCCGTTGCCCCGTCGAGAGCAAATGCGAGGCGACCACGCCTCCAATGGCGCCGCAACCGACGACCAGAATGCGCGGCAATGAGCCGCCCTGGGCTTCCGAGGCGTCTTCCGGACCCATCGCTACTGGTTCGGTCCTCTAGCGCAAGTCGCTTGCCTTGGTGAGCTTTCTCGTGTAGTTGTCACGACTACACTATCATACTCCGCTGCGGCGGGAATTTGAGAACCCCAGAGCACCTCCCAACGAGGTCGCTCGGGCGCCCCACCCTAACGAACCCCGGCTGAGTTGGCAGGTCCGCAAACACGAAACGAGGCAGCATGCGACGACTTCGGAAGATTCTCGAGCGGCTCCGCTTGCCGTTCCCCGCGTTGGCCTGAGTGTCCCGCATGAGTGGCGCCGCCGGAAAGCCCCGCAGCTTCGCGAGAGGCCCGGGTTCTGATGACGACGCTCGCGGCAACCCTCGGCTGCAGCGGCTCACGTCCCGGCTGGTCACCCCAGCAGGCTCCCGGTGAAGCTCGCGCTGGTCAATCCTACTCTGGTCGCCGGCGACAGCGCCGAAAATGCGCGCCGCTTGCGCGCCTTACTCGAGCCGCTCCGAGGCGAGCTCGGCAGAAACGACATCGCGCTACTGCCAGAACACTGGTTTTTCGATGGCTGGGAGCACTACCTCGCAGAGAGTGCGGCCCTGGCGGTTTGCCTCGGTTGCCACCTCGTCGCGGGCTCCCTGCACCGGATCATCGAAGGTGGGGCAGTCAATGCGGGAGCGGTGCTGACGCCCGAAGGCGACACCCTTGGCACTTACAGCAAGCTTCGTCCCTACGCCGCGGAGCGCCGCTGGGTGCAACCGGGACAGCCCAGCGAGGGTTTCGAGATCGGGGCTCGGCGCGTCGCGATCATGGTCTGCGCGGACTTCTGGTTTACCGATTTGTTCCTCCAACAAGCCCAACTCCCCGACTTGGTCGTCGTTCCCGCGCTCAGCGTCACGCGCAAGCCGTCGCCGGCCTATTCGCAGCGGCTCTGGCAGCACACCGCCGTCGCACGCGCCTACGAGTACGGCATATTCGTGGGCATCAGCGACTGGGCCGTGGGCTCCACGCTGCCTCGACTGCCCGCAAGCGGCGTCTCGGGCTTCGCCGATCCCACCGCCATCGATCCAGAGCAGTTGTTTCGAGCGGTCGACAGCGTCAGCCTCGTCGATCTGGACTTCGCTCGCCTCGAAGCCTTCCGACACGATCGTCGCTCGCGAGGTTTTTTTTGGGATGGCCCGCGCGAAGGAACGAGTCGGCGAGGAGCCAGCGAATGAGGACGACCGACGTGGTTTGCCGCGCAGAGTGGCCCGATCGGCGTCCGGCTGCCTGTTCGAAGAGTGATTGGGAGCACGACCGGCCGGTGGCTCGAACGATGGTACTTTCGCTGCGCGCCCCCTTGCCAAACACTTAAGACTAATTGGTTTCACAAAAGAGCCCTATCTTAGACTAGAGAGCAGAGCGGTTATGCAGGCGCGAAAACTGGGTCCCGATGGGCCCTCAGTCAGTTGTATTGGACTCGGGACCATGCTCCTGTCTATCTCCGGGCGACCCCCCGAAGATCAGGGCATTCGCGTCATTCAGGCAGCGATCGACCACGGCGTCACGCTCATCGATACGGCCGACTGCTATTGCTACGACCACAACGATTTTCACCACAACGAGAAGTTGATCATCAAGGCGCTCAAGGGGCGGCGCGACAAGGTGACCCTCATGACCAAGGTGGGCTGTCGGCGTCCGGGCGGAGCCTGGACCATCGACGCTCGGCCCGAATACCTCACCGAAGCTGCGCACGGCAGCTTGAAGGCGCTCGGCGTAGACACCATCGACCTTCTGGCGCTCAACTCTCCTGACTCGCGCGTGCCCTTTGCGGAGAGCGTCGGCGCCCTCGCGCGGCTCAGGGAGCAGGGCAAGGTGCGGCACATCGGCCTGTGCAACGCACAGGTCAGCCACATCGAGGAAGCTCGAGCCATCGTGCCCATCGTCAGCGTGCAGAACCGCTGGCACCCTCAGGCACGCGAGGTCGAGAAGAACGGTATCCTGGATTACTGCAAGCGCAACCAGATGACCTTCTTCGCTTACTCGCCATTCGGTGGCACCCTGGGCGCGCCCACGCTGGGAACATTGAAGCTCGCCGAGCAGGCTCGCCGCCGGCGCGTGTCACCGTACCGATTGGTGCTGGCCTGGATGCTCGCCAAGAGCCCGGTTTGCGTTCCCCTGCCCGGCGCTCGCCGCGTCGAAAGCGTGCTCGACAGCGTGGCCGCCGCAGACATGGACCTCGACAACGAGGCCGTGAAGGCGGTGGAAGCCACCCTGCCGCCGCGCTAGTCGCGCCGCGCGCCTGCTTCGCTCGTGCCCTCCGAGCCGAGTTCCAGCAACATTCCGCACGTCGTCGTGATCGGCGGTGGTTTCGCTGGCCTGGCGGTCTGCCAGGCCCTGCGCAAGCGACCCGTCTGGATAACTCTGGTCGATCGGGCCAATCACCACCTGTTTCAGCCGCTGCTCTACCAGGTGGCGATGGCCGGCCTGTCACCGGCGGACATCGCCATTCCGATCCGCGCCGTGCTGCGACGGCAGCTGAACGCGCGTGTCCTGATGGCCGAGGCGGTCGGCGCCGACTTCAAGACCGGCCGCCTCACCCTGCACGACGGCGAGCAACTCCACTACGACTATCTGGTGATCGCAGCCGGGTCGTCCACCAACTTCTTCGGCAAGGAAGCGAGCTGGGGCGCCCACGCCCTGGGTATGAAGTCGCTGGAAGACGCGCTCGAGATGCGCCGCCGCGTATTGCTCGCCTTCGAGGCGGCCGAGCGTGAACCCGACGCAGAAGCACGCGCTCGGCTGCTCACCTTCGTGGTCATCGGCGGAGGGCCCACCGGGGTCGAGGTCGCCGGCGCACTCAGCGAGCTCAGCCGCTTCGTGCTCGCCGACGATTTCAGGAACATTCACGCTGCCGACGCCCGCGTGCTCCTGGTCGAGGCCGGCCCGCGCCTGCTGAGCGGTGGCTTCAGCGAAGACCTCGCCCGGCGCGCCCAGACCCAGCTCGAAGAGCTAGGGGTGGAAGTCCGCCTCGACGCCCCCGTACTAGACATTACCGAGGGAGAGGTGCACCTCGCCAGAGAAGTCATCCCCGCCTCCACCGTCCTGTGGACCGCCGGTGTGCGCGGCAGACATCTCGCCGAACTCCTGGGAGCCGAGCTCGACCGCCACGGACGCATCATCGTGACCTCGCGTTGCGGTGTGCCCGATCATCCCGAAGTGTTCGCCATCGGGGACATCGCCTCCTTCACTCCCGAGGGCCAGCAACAACCCCTGCCCGGACTCGCCCCCGTCGCCATGCAACAGGGCCGCTACGTGGCCCGCGCCATCTTACAGCGCATGCACGACCAGGAGACCGAACCCTTCTCCTACGTCGACAAAGGCATCATGGCCACCATCGGACGCTCTCGCGCTGTCGCGCAGAGCGGCAAGCTCCAACTGAGCGGCTTCATCGCGTGGATCATGTGGCTGGTCATCCATATCTGGTTTCTGATCAACTTCCGTAACCGCCTATTGGTGCTGTTCGGCTGGTTTTACAACTACGTGCTCTACGCCCGAGGCGCCCGCCTGATCACCGGAGAACGCTCCTGGCGCTCCCTGACCGAGCTGGCCAACGAAGCCGCCGGCCGCGTAGGCGTACGCGGCGAGCCCTTGCCCCCAGGCCAGCCCACCGCGACCGGGGAACACGATAACCAGCCCAGCCCCGTCCCCCTCCCCACCGACGGACACGGCCCCGACGGACACGGCCCCGACGGACACGGCCCACCAACAGACGACACCTGAGACTGCCGCGCAGGCCACGACGGTCAGCTGCCCCCTCCAGAACTTCGGCCCCCTCCAGAACTTCGGCCCCCTCCAGAACTTCGGCCCCTCAGAATTTTGGCTCCACGCGAGGTGCCCCGGTCGGCAACGCCCCATGCGCAAGCCCCCTTCGACCGCCCCGCGAACCCGCTACCACCGAGGCCACCACAGCCACCGTCGCTGATGGTTGCCCGCCTTCCTGACGCAAGCGCCCCCTCCCCCCCTTCCCCACCCATCGACACGAGCCACACCCGCGCGGACAAACGCTGACTCCCACACAGCCACCGGCTCGTGCCCCCTCACAGCTTCCCTTCGCAGACCACACGACGACTCCCTGCCACAGCCGCCCTCGCAACCCTCCCTCGCAGGCCGGGTCCCTCCCCCGCCAGCCCGGTACCCTCGCAACCTGCATACGCAAGCCATGTGGCCCCCACTGACGGGCGCCCCCTCACAGCTTCCCTTCGCAGACCACACGACGACTCCCTGCCACAGCCGCCCTCGCAACCCTCCCTCGCAGCCCGGGTCCCTCCCCCGCCAGCCCGGTACCCTCGCAACCCTTCGGCGCCAACGTTTCACTGATCCACTCTAGGCACCAGGTGAGATCCAGTTGCCGCCGGTCGCGAAGGCGTGGCGTACGGCTTCCGCGGCAAGATAGTGATCCACTTCACGCCGTCCCCAAATGGCTTCCCGCGAGGGCCGTGGGCGCATGGCCTCTGGCACCCGGAGGCAAGCCCGCCTGCTCAGCTCACGTCACGCGGGCACAGAAGGCCCCCACGGCGGTCGTGGGAAGCACCGTGGCGGTCAGGGCATGGCTTGTCGGAACGAGCCCTTTCTCGCCACGGAACGCACGCACGCTAGTGCCCGCGACCCGTCGTCGAACGCGCTGCCTGTGGACAGTTGCCACGTGGCAACACGGGCAACCACCCAGCCTGTTCGTTGAGCTCCTAACCCCATCGCTCCATCACAGCGCAACGTCAAGACTGGAGTGCTGCGGAAAGCTCTTTGCCACCTGCAGGGTGGATCACTATCTTGCCACCCGGGGCCCCCTGGCACCGTCCTCTCGACTGGTAAGGTGGATCACTATGTTGCCGCCAGGTGGATCAGTGTTTGGTTGCCGCTGAAGCGCAACCTGCATACGCAAGCCGAGTGCTTCCTTGCGGGGTATGGACCACGCCCGGATAGTGGCCGGGCGAGGCTGGGGGAGGGCTCCTGCGCGAGTGCGTCCTTGCGGGGTATGGGCCGAGCAGCTCGCGACCCCGCTGCATCGACTCGG
>CAWELQ010000013.1:0-679965 GCA_963809955.1 uncultured delta proteobacterium | reverse complement strand
CGCCAGATTTCATGGTGGCACGAGGAACCGCATCAGGCCTCGGCAGTCTGTGCACAACAGGGGCGCAACGAGACGATGGATCACGAGCCTGCGTACTGCGGGGAGCGTGAGCCGATGCATCGTGTCGCTACGCCGCCGATTTATTTTCCTTTAGCCGCAGAGTCTGAAGGAACGCGAAGGCAATCATCGTCAGTAGGGCGTGATGGTGCAGGCCCCACCAAGAGCGACCTTCAAAGTGATCGAGGCCGAGCTCCTCTTTCATCTGTTGATGTCCCAACTCGCAGACCCATCGAGCTTTGATGGAGGCGACGATTTTCTTGCGTGATGCAGATGCCGGCAGATTCGCCAGATAGTACTTTCGGTCACCGTTGGTGAACCGCTCGCAAACGAGCCAAGCAAGCTCTCCTGGCAGGTGAATACCGTCTTTCGCTTCAGCGCCATCGGCGGGGCGTACGCGCACGATGGCGAAGTCTCCCGCGAGTGGTCCCTTCGTTCCTTTTCGCCAGACCACTCGACGGAATGTACCGTTCTTTTCGATGAACTGCTTAGCGGAGCATGGCAACTCTCGGAGCTTCGGATGGACGCGAGGTCGACCTACCCGCCGAGGTCGACCTGTCCGTTGACGTGACATTGTCACCTTCACGTTCTCCGAGTACATGTTCTGGGTCGATAGAATCCCCACCGCCCATGAGAGCTCTCGTTCGCTGAGACCGCGGCGAAACTCCGCACACATCCCATAGCCCGCGTCAGCGAGAACACAGCCGAAGCGCAGGCCCGCTACACGCATCCGGTCGAGTTCGTCGAGCGCAATCCGCCACTTCGGCCGATAAACGATCGTTGGCGGGACCTTCGCGCGTTCGCGACGTGTTGAATCCGCCGTCCACACCTGCGGAAGGTAAAGGCGTAAGCCGACAGGCATGAACATGTCGTTCCGCGCAAGCGTCAGCGAAACCAAGCACTGACAATTCGCCTGCTTGCCGAGGGCGCCGCAGTATTGGTGCGCTACGCCCACCGACTCAGTCCCCTTCTTGGGTAGCCCGGTGTCATCCACGATGATGTGGGACGTGTCACCGCCAAGCAGTGCGTCGGCTTTTTGCCAAAGAACCTCCTCGACGGGCGCTGTGTCCCAACACGACGTGCCGACGAAATGGTGGATCTGCTCCACATCCTTCGGAGCTACCCGCGAGCTGATCGGCTGCATGCTCTTTCGATCGCCCGGAAGCAGCAAGCCCATGACATAGAGAGGCGCCCAGCGTCGCCGCCGCTTATCACCGAGCACATCCAGAAACGGGATTAGCCAGCGCTCAAGATGCTGCTCCGAACCAGGTTGAGATTTCACGATCTGCTATGGAACACATCTCGCGCACAATGGAAAGAAGAATCTGGCGAAGTAGAGCTAGGGCGCGTCCCTGAATTCGCTGACGGCGCCGTGAACGTGCCCGTGAACGTGTCCGTGCCCGAGAGGTCGAAAAAAAGGGCTATCCATGGCGAGCGAAGTGTGTTCCATGGGTCGGCCAGCATGGTTAGACGGCAGCTGGACGAGCGACAGTGGCAAAAGGTTCGAGCGGTACTCCAGACTAAGCGCGGAGCGGGGCGCCCTGGGAAAGACGACCGAAATTTCATCGAAGCAGTGCTGTGGTGGCGCAGGACCGGGGTTCCTTGGCGGGATCTACCTGTGGAGTTCGGGTCGTGGAAGACGGTGTTCAATCGCTTCGATCGCTGGGCGAAGCGAGGCAAATGGAAAGACCTATTTGACGCACTCCAGACAGATCGCGATGACGAGTGGCACAGTGTAGACAGCACGATCAATCGAGCGCATCAGCACGCAGCAGGGGCAAAAGGGGGCAAACGGCACAAGCTCTGGGGCGGTCGCGCGGGGGACTATCAACGAAAGTGCACTTGGTCGTCGACGCATTGGGATTGCCCCTGACGTTCGAAATGACTGAAGGCCAGCAGCACGATATCCGACCCGCCCAAGCGCTGTTGGGTCGCGCGTTATCGTCCTGTCTACTGGCCGATAAGGCATACGATTCAGACGCTTTTCGCTCGGCCCTCGAGATACAAGGCTGTTCTGCGGTAATCCCGTCGAAGGCGAGTCGAGCCCAGAAAATGCCGTTCGATAAGGAACTGTACAAGGCACGCTCCGCGATTGAGTGCACGTTCAACTTGCTCAAACAGGCCCGGCGTTTCGCGACCCGCTACGAGAAAACACTCCGCAACTACCAAGCTGTGGTCGCACTCGGCTGCGCTCTGCTTTGGCTTCGAATCTAGCCGTCTTCACAGCTGCGAGCCAGCTTGACCAGCATTGACACGATGCGGCTGACTCGCTCTTTGCCTGCTTTCAGGTCTTTCTCGTCGAGCAATTTGAGCCGGTAGCAAACGTCCAACAACGCGGCGGATCCCGTCGCGGAGCCTCTAGCGGTCAGGTAATAGCGTCGCTTGTCCGGCTTGGAGTACTTTCCGGCTCCCTCGGCGATATTCAACACAATCGACAGGGACGCCCGTGTGAACTGATCCGACAGGTGGCCTCGCCCTCGCGGTAGTCCTTCTATGATCGCGTTCGCCACCACGAGAAAATCCAGCGCGACTTGATAAACTTCCAATCCCTCATGGAGCATCATGCTCCGGTCATCGGTCTCATCCCGGCTTCGGTTGCCTCTTTTCGGGCACGGGCACGGGCACGGGCACGTTTACGGGTTGGCAATTCAGGGACACACCCTAGAACTCGAGTAGCACTTCGCGTTCGTCTTCGGGGCGCTCGAGCTGGAACTCGAGTGAGTAGGTCTTTTGCCCGACTCGCGCTCCCAGCATGACGTCGATTGGGGGATCGTTTTGACCGAGCCGCTCCAGGCGGACGGAAACGGAGTATTTGCCCGGCAGGGGCTCGCCGTCTTCCAGGTAGACATTTTCCATGTTCTGGCCGTGGCAGGCGTTGCTGCGTCCTGGACAATCACGCTGCTTGGTTAGGCCGCTTTGTGTCAGGCGTCCGACCTCGACCAGCTCGCCGTTGGGATCTATCACGTTCAAATCTATATCCGCCTCAGGGTCGTCCCAGGCGATGGCGAATTGAATGGCCCCTGTATGCACTCCGCACCCCTCGTCGAGCACGCCGTTGCAGTTGTCATCCACCGCGTTGAAGCACTGCTCGGGTCCGGTGGGAACGCACGCGCGTCGGACCACGGTTCCGGGTGAGGCTCGGAGCGCCTTGAGCTTGGGCTCGGCGGGATTTTCGGGTGGAGCCTGCATCGGCGCTCGGCAGCAGGCGAGGACCAGTGCCATCAAGACGCTGGCTCTGGTCCAGTGGCTCGCCTGCGCGCGTCCCACCAAGGGCTTCAGTCGTTGTCGGACTTGGCCGACTCCGGGATCTTGACGCCGGTGATGATCTTGGGGTTCATCAGGTCGTGATACGCCTCGCGTGCCAGTCGACCGGTCTCACCTGACTCGTCGCGGAGCGCCAGCAGAACACCCTGCTCCTTCATGAAAGCGAGCGTTCGGATCGCGCCTTCGCGCTTCTCCTTGTCCTGGCCGCGGGCCATGTCGTACAGGCGTTTGCGCAGCACGACGCGAGTGAAGGAATGCGGGCCGTTGTCGAAGACCAGGTTGTCGAACTGGCGTTCGAGCATGACGCGTGCCCATTCTTGACGGGTCTGCATCACCTCGATGCGCGAGATCGCTACAGCATTGTCGACATACTTGAACAAGAGGCCCTTCGCCAGGTCTTCGGTCGACCAGTAGCCGAAGCTATTGAACCAAAGGTGCTGCAGATCTTCGAGGGCGGCCTTCTTGCTATCGTCGGAATAGCTGGCCACGGCGCGCGCAGCGACATCCGGCGTTCCGCCCAGGATCAGAGCGAGCGCCGCGTCGTTCATGAGGACCTCGTCCTTCAGCATTTCGAACAGCTTGGCTTCCGTTTCCTTGTCGATCCCACTCTTGGCGATTGCGCGCGCGACCTGGTGACGGGTTTCGATGGCCGAATCATTCGTCATCAGCTGCATCAGTGCCGGGGCCGTGCCAGGCATCGGCCGCTGAATCAAAGTCTCGAGCAAGCATTCGCGCCTGAATTGATCGGGCTTCTCGTTACCTGAATATTCCTGGATCTTCTTGGCGACGGTTAGAATATCGTCCTGCTCGGCTACCCATGCCATCGCTGCGCAGGCCGCCATCCTCGACTGCTCGTTCTCCTTTTCGTCCTCGACGTACTCGAGCAGTGGCTTGAAAGCTCGGGGGTCGCCCCACTCGCTCATGCCGTGTGCCGCGCCGACGCCGACTGCGCGCAAAGACATGCCGAGAATGGCGAGCCCGCCAGCCATCAGGCCGTCCATGGTCACGGTCAGCTCTGGTGGCTTCTTCTTCAGCATCTTCTCGAAGACTGGCCAGGTCTTCTCGTCCTTCATCCAGCCGGCGTAGCGCAGGGCGCTCTGGGCGATCACCCACTCTTCGGGCATGGGAGGTTGTTGCCCTTCCTTGGGCAGCGGTACATTGGGGTTTGCCCACTCGCGCAAAGCGTCGATGTCCTTGGTGGAGTTCATCGCCGCCAGTGCCCGTAGCCCGTTGGCGTGCGGTGAAGGCAGTTCGTGGATCCAGAAGATCACCGCATCTTCGGCCTGCTCGCGGATGGTCTCGGCCTTGTCCGGGTGCAGCACGGCGAGGTCTGCGATCATGCGTGCAGCCACCACGCGTTCGTTGTCATCGCGCTTCAGAGCCATCTCCCAATCGTACTGGTCCGAATAGATCTTGAGCGGATCCATGCGTAGGCGTTTGGCGAGCGTGGGAATGGCCCGCACGTCGCCGATTTCAGCCATCAAGAACGCTGCGCGGGTCTGGAAGTGGATGTGAGGCTTGGTCTGAATATAATCGTAGAGCGCGGTGCCGCCGCGCGGATCGGCCAGCTTTTCGACCAAGTCGAAGATTTGCTTTTTACCGTACCAGGAAGCTTTCTCGTCATCGGTTGGCACGCTTTGCAGCGCCAAGACGAGCCCGACGGCACCGACACCGTCCTTGATGGCGTCCAGGTACTTCTCGCGGCTATCCTTGTCGGCGTCGCGCAGCTTGGCGAGCAGTGGGTCGCGTGCCGCGGCGTCGCCGATCTTGCCCAGCCCAGGCGCGGCCTGTCGGGCAACCTCCGCGTCCGGATCGCCGAGTAGCTTGATGAGAGTGGCCGTGTACTTGGGTTCGGCATTGCGCGAGAGCACGGTGGCCACCAGCTGACGCACCGCGGCGCTTTCGTCGCCCGCGTAGGTGGCCAGCTTGTCGAGTGTGATCAGCTGAACCAGCTTTTCCGGGTCGAACGCGATGCCTCCCCCCAAACGTTCCACCTTCGACAGGTGTCCGGAGCGGTACAGTTTGAGGACTTCGTCGAAGGCGCGCGAATCGCCCAACTCGACGAGCGCCCAGGCGATTTGGGGTTTCGTACCAGGCCCTGCCTTGGCCAGTGCCTGCAGCAGACCGTCCTTGGCGGAATCGCCTTCCGGTTGTCCGTAGTAGGCGAGGGCAGTTGCGGCCATGCCGGCTACCTTGTCGGAAGGAGAGCTCAATGCCTTGATCATGTAGGGGATGGCGGCCGAGTCCTTCTTCCAGGCGAGTTGCTTGAATGCTTCCTGGCGGAGCTCGCCGATCCCGCTGTCGTCGGAGCCTTCCACGGCAGCCCACTTGCGCCAGCGTTCGACCTGTTCGTCTTCGGGAAGGACGAAGATGGCCTTCTTCTCCTGCTGTGCCTGCTCGATCGTCAGGCGCTCGGCTTCCTGGGAGGCTCCCATCAGAAGAAACGCGATCAGGCCGCCGACGGCGAGCAAACCGATAATGATCACCCAGGGATTGAAGCGCCCTTTCTTGAAGTCGCCTCCACTCGGATCGAACCCAGCCGGAACGCCGCCACCGGGCGGCAGGCCGCCGGCACCAGGCGGGCCGGCATCGAAATCGTCAGGCGGAAACTTTGCCAGGTCCATGCGGGGCGGAACCGGGTTGGAGTTTGGCTGGGGATGGTTGAGGTCGAGCATGAATTTCCTCCCGCAAGCTGTGCGGAGATAAACAGGTGCGGACCTAGCCTCGAGCGGTCCGGAACTGAGCTGCGGGGGACCTTACTCCAGGAACGCCACTGAGTGGAGGTCTGCCGGTTCGTGCTTTCGTCCGCCTGTTCGGTTGAGGCAGAATATTCGAGTCTCACACGACACCATGGCACGCTGACATCGCTTGGAGCCTGAAAGCAATCAGTCGAGGCCGCTCGTGGCGGCAGTGGTCGTGACTCTGTTGGTCACGGCGCTCGGGCACCTTGTGCCTGATCCCTTTGCGGGCACCGCCATCGGGTTGACCTTCCTAATGGCGACCTACTGGCTGGTGCTGAGAAACGGCGAACCAGGAGCGGAACGGAAGTATGGTCTTTCGCTTGGTGGCCTTCTCGACCCGGAACCGATCGCGCTAGGGCGCCTACTACGCTCTGCCGGGCTCGCTTGCGCGTGGGCGTTCGGCTTTGCGCTCCTCATTTTTCCTTTTGTTCTGGGTTGGCTATGTTCATTGGTATCACGCTCCGCGCGACTTCTCCCCGAGAGTCGGCGCGCTCGCCGCGCTCGATCAGGTTCTGGGGCAACTGTCGGTCGTCGCCCTTCCCGAGGAGGCGTTTTACCGTGGGTATCTGCAGACCGCGCTCGACAGAGCCTGGCGACCACGCTTTCGCATACTGGGTGCCAGGGTCGGCCCCGCGCTGTTGGTCACGAGCGCAATTTTCGCTTTCGGGCACGTGCTGACCGAACCCTACCTGGGCCGCCTGGCGGTGTTCTTTCCTGCTTTGGTGTTCGGATGGTTGCGGGCCAAAACCGGTGGCATAGGCGCCTCTCTCACTTTCCACGCCTTGTGCAATGCCTTTGCCTGGTACCTGGGCAGAGGCTACGGTCTGCTCAGTGATACCTAACGTGATACTTCAGCGCGCCGTCGACTTGGCCTTGTCAGAGGACTTGCAGGCGGGCGATCCGACGACTCTGTCAGTGGTGCCGCCCGGGACCCGCGCTTTCGCCCGTGCCGTGGCCAAGCAGGAGCTGGTGGCCTGTGGCAGCGAGGTGTTTGCTCGTGTGTTTTACACAGTGGATCCGGGGTTGCGGGTCGAAGAGCTGGTGTCCGACGGTACCCGCACCGAGGCAGGCACCGTGCTCTATCACGTGGAGGGTGCTGCAGGCAGCATTCTGTCTGCGGAGCGCACCGCGCTCAACTTCGTCCAGCGCATGGCCGGGGTCGCCAGCCTCGCCCGTTGCTACGTGGATCAGCTGCCTGAAGGCGGCAAGACGCGCCTGGCGGATACTCGCAAGACGACACCTGGCCTTCGCGCGTTCGAACGCTACGCCGTGCGCACGGGTGGAGCTCACAACCACCGCGACTCCTTGGGGGCAGGCGTGCTGATCAAGGACAACCACATCAGCGCCGCTGGCAGCGTGGAGGCTGCCATTGCAAGAGCGCGGCAGTTTGCGCCTCACGCGCACCGCATCGAGGTGGAGGTCGACTCTTTCGAACAGCTCGACGAGGCTCTGTCCGCTGGTGCAGACGTGATCATGCTCGATAACTTCGAGCTGCCGGAACTGAAACGTGCGCTGGATCAGATTGCCGGGCAGGCAATCGTGGAGGTTTCGGGCGGCGTAACCCTGGCACGCATCCAAGAAATAGCAGCCCTGGGGGTGGACGTCATCAGCGTCGGTGCTTTGACGCATTCCGCGCCCGCAGCGGACATTTCCCTCGAGCTCGAACTGCTCGGGAGCTAGACGAGAGAGAGCACCCATGAACTCGTGCCCTTGGCCGCCGGAGTTCGATGTGTCTCGTTGTCAGGACCTCTGCCGCCACCTCGGAGTCGAGTCCGCAGGCTTGATTCGACACTCGCGGCTCACTTCGAGCACGAACGACGATGCGCTCGCGCTGGCTCGCGACGGTGCTCCCAACGGGGCAGTGGTCGTGGCCGACGAACAGAGGGCCGGCAGAGGACGCCGGGGTGGCCACTGGGTCTCGCCAGCGCGTGAGGGGCTCCTGTTCTCGCTCATCGTCCGTCTGGGTCTTCCGCTGGAGCAGATCGCCAGGTTACCGCTAGTGATTGGTTTGGGAGTTCGCGAAGTGGTGGCCCGAGAACTGAGCCAACCGGTGCTCGTCAAGTGGCCCAACGATATTCTCGTCGACGGCAAAAAGCTCGCTGGGATCCTCGTGGAAAGCTTGTCTCGAGGTGCTCTCGCCGAGGCGGCGATCGTCGGAGTCGGTCTGAATGTATTTTCGCCGGAATTTCCGCACGATCTGCGAGATTCGGCGACGTCGCTCTTCTGTCTGGGGGCAAGAAGTGTCACGCGCGAGTCGTTGCTGGCCGAGCTCTTGGCAGCCTTTCAGCGGCGCACTCGCCAGCTGGCGCGTGACGGGTTTCGCACGCAGTGGCTCGAACTCAATCGAGTGGACGCGCTCGCGGGAAAACTCGTGAGGGTGGGAAACTCCGTTGGGATTGCACGTGGCATCGCCGACAACGGCGGCTTGCGGCTCGAAAGCAAAGAAGGAAATAGCGTTGTGCTGGCCGGCTCGGTGGAAATCCTGGGTGGCTGATGCTCAGGCCGCCTCTGCCGCAGGCACTTCGGTTGCAGCGAGCGTCTCGCCCAACACCAGGGCGAGCTGGCGGCGCCCGCGAAACAGTCGGCTCATCACCGTGCCGACCGGGACATCGAGAGCTTCGGCCGCCTCCCTGTAGCTGAGCTCGTGAAGATCCACCAAGTGGACGACCGAGCGGAACTTGTCGGGCAATCCATCGAGCGCTGAGGCGACTCGAGGTGACAGGCCTTGTCGGACGAATTCCGACTTGGGAAGAGTCCACGAGTTCGGGTCGACCGAAAAGCCTTCCAGAGCGCGCTGTTCTCTTTGTCGTTTTCGACAGCGCGTCACGAAGACACTGAACAGGACTTGCTGGGTCCAGGCTTTCAAGTTGCTGCCCGGGCGGAAGGTGGACTGGAACCTGAGCGAGCGCTCGACCGTATCTTGCACCAAATCTTGGGCTTCGCTCCGGTTCAAGCAGAGTTTGAGGGCTCGAGCTCGCAGCGCGGGGAGACACGCCTGAAGCTCGTCTTGGAAGCTGGCGGGTTCTGGGCCGCCACTGGCTTCGACTGGCTGCATCGACATTCTTCTTTGAACCTCCTGTCTGAAGAATGGCAAGGGGCGTGCCAGCGAGTCCGGGGACTCCTGCCGCGAAAATTACGGAACTTTGGGTCTGATTGGACGCAGCTGTTGTGTCAATCTGGCAGCGCTGCGCGGGTCCTTGCCAGTTGGGCAAGCACGCGAGGCACTTCGTCCGCGATCTCCGAAGCCAGCATGCCGCGGTCCGAGCCAGTGCGAGCTTGCCAGGCTTCCCCGCACATGCCGTGTATGCCGGCTCCGAGACAGGCGGCACTGAACGGGTCGCTGTGCACGGCCAACGCTGCGATGATCCCCGTCAGGGTGTCACCGGCGCCACCGGTCGCCAGAGTCGGCGCGCCGCTCGTGTTGATGCACGTCGTCCGCTCGGGGCTGGCAATCAGCGTGCGCGCCCCCTTGAGGATGACTACGGATTCGGTGAGGTCTGCGAGCCGCCGAACCGCACCGAAGCGATCGCTTTCGACCTCTGCGGCGCTGATTCCCAGCAGTCTGCCGGCCTCACCGGGGTGGGGCGTCAAGATGACCCTTCCCTTGCCGGCGGCCAGAACCCGCGCATCGTGTGCGAGCGCGCTGAGAGCATCCGCGTCCAGGACCTTGACGCAGGGCGCTTCGAGCAGCGCCCGAACCAGTTCCAGGGTGCGTTCGCCCGCCCCGAGCCCAGGCCCAGCCGCCACGGCGTGCATGGGCTCGCAGAGGCGTAAGAGCGACGCTGCGGGCGCCTCCGAATCGAGCCGGGCGGTCATCACCTCGACGACCTGTGGTTCGAGTTGCTCGATCACCGCTTCGAAGTTCAAGAGCGTGACCAGCCCAGCTCCGGTTCTGAGGGCTCCGTGGGCGACGAGGCGCGCGGCTCCCACGGTTCCGGCGGCACCGGCCAAGACCGCGACACGGCCCGACTCGACCTTGTGCCCGCCCAGGGAGCGGGCGGGCAGCAGGCGAGAGAGTTCCGATTCGTCCAAGATTAGCGCGCTATGGCCGACCTTTTCGACCAGGGTGCTGGGGACTCCTATGTCTGCGACCTCTAGAGCGCCCGCGTACTCCAGGCCGCGCGGGGTCAGCAGACCCAGCTTCGGGTGGGCGAACGTTACCGTGAGCGTGGCTCGGACGGCCACACCCAGAATGGCACCTGTATCTGCATCCAGACCCGAGGGTAGGTCCAGGCTCACGACGGGGGCGGCCAGTCGATTGATGGCTTCGATCGTTTCTCGAAGGGTCCCGGTGATCTCGCGGTCGAGGCCAGTCCCGAACAGGGCATCCACCACCACGAGCACCCCGGGTTCGTGTCCGCGACAGGAGTCGGCGAGGGTCTGCGCGCTCAGTGCCTCGAGCTGACCCCCGAGCGCTTGATACGCCTGCATCATGATTCGGGCGTCTTCACTGAGTCGTTCAGACTTGGCATTGCTGAGCACCCGGACGGAGATGCCTCGCGCCAAGAGCCGGCGGGCAACCACGAACCCATCGCCTCCGTTGTTGCCTTGGCCGCAGCACAACACGGCCGAGGTGAGGTCGGGAAAGCGCGCGAGTAGCGCGTCGGTCGCGCCACGCCCGGCATTTTCCATCAACAACAAGGACGGTACCCTGCCGAGATCGCTGGCAATACGATCGAACTGTCGCATTTGATCGCGCGAGAGGACGGGTCGCACTGGTGCTTGCTGGGAAGGTGGGTCGAAGGGCGAGAGGCTCGCAACGAAATGAAGCCGGGACGGTGCGAGCGCGTGTTGTCCGGCGCTCGACAAAATCGTTGACCTCGAGCGCGACGTCAAGCGTCGCTTGACGACATCCTCGTCCCGTGCGAAGTCCCCTCGCCATGGATCAAACCGAGCGGCGGTTTCGCGCACGGGTGGATCGTTTCAAGCGAGAGTTGACCGAAGTTATTTTTCGGTCGATTGACGAAATGGTCCATCAGGCGGCAGAAGAGGCAGCAAGGGAGGAAGCGCTCGCTGCCAAGGCCAAGAACTCGAAGCCCCCGAGGTCGGGCAAGTTGCGGAGACGTGGCAACGGCTCATCCGACAGTTTACCGAACGTCGAGGCGAAGGGGAAACACGGCGCGAAGGAAGATTCCGACGGTCTGGGTAAGAGCGAGCTCGGCGTGGATGGGGCCAGCCCGTTCGAGCTGAAGCTGGACCTGGCCAATCTGCGCCAGACGAAAAAGCGGGCCGCCTCGCTTCGCGTGCGTTCCGACTCGATCCTGGGCGCCGAGCTCGAATCTGCGGCGGATCTGGACGGGCAACGAGAAGCCGCAGTCGCTGCGGAGGTGTCCGCCAGCCCTCTCGGCGCCCCGCCTGCGAAGCAGCCCTCAGAACGCCCCCTCTTCGTGCACAAACGTGCCCGCGACGGTCAGATTCACGCTCTGAGTCGCAGCCGTCAGGCCGTTGCTTCCGCGACTGATGCGTCGACTGAAGCTGCAGACTCTGTGTCTGGCAGGCCCTGAAGAGCTGGTTCGGGCTCGCTGGAGCGACCAACGAGCATGCTTGCCGCGACCAATCGACGAGGCGGGCCGATCGGGCAGCAGGCGTCGGTCCAGTAGGCAACCCGTTCAGTGCTCTGGCGAATGGTTGCCGTGGTCCGTTGGTCGGGTGAGTCCGAGATGGCAAGCGTGCAGCTGATGGAGGCCGCACGGGGTCGGATGTCAGCAAACTTCGACCTGGGCGGCCCCCATTCGCGGGCCCTTACGCCTCACGGCCCGATTCCACCGCTCCCAGTACGGCCACTTGGATTTCGAGCCTGCGCTCCGGGCTGATGGGGCTGCCGTCCACTTCGACGATGTTGAAGCGGTCGTAGACCCGCTGTCCATTGGTGCGCACCTGGGAACTGGTGATCTGCACGTGGGCTCCGAACAGTGCGCTGGCCAGAGACTGGAGCAGTCCCGAGCGATCGTCGGTTTCGACTTCCAGCGTGGTGAACGTCCCGTCGGCGGATTCCAGGAAACGAACCATCGTTTCTACGGGGCGGTCGAGTCGGCTGGGTGGGGGCTGCGCCCGCTCTGCCCGCCCCTCCAGCATGTCGAGCAAAGTGGCCAGCAGTTCGTCGAGCTTGCCTTCGGCGAAACTGCCTCCTGCCCACCCAGAGTCCCGCGGGAATACCCAGAAGATGTCCACGGCTTCGGCCTCGCCCGACGGCGTGCGCCGCGTGTAGGCTTCTGCGTTCGAGATATCCAGGCCGGACGCAACGAAGGCGGCGGTGATGGTAGCCAGCAGACCTGGCGCATCTCGGGCGACGACACAGACTCCCAGTTGGGGACGGTGCTGAAGATCGAACGGGCCCAGGGTGACCGAGGCGGAGCCGCGCCGTTCGGCGATCGCAGCATGGGCGGCGACGGTCTTTGCGTCATAACGTGCGCCATACTCGGGCCCCAGAGAGTCGCGAAACTCATGCGTCGACATCGGTTCCGATACGAGGGTCGCAGAAGGGTGCTCGCCAGCCGTCATGCCAGCGGTACGTTAGCCGTGACACTGTTTCTTGTGCGTACCAGCTGCGCGTCAAGCCATGTTGCCGTGCCGCAAAAACACCAGGGCAACCCGGTGTCGCCTCGTCAGGTGCCCGCATCCGGGGCCGGCCCAGGCGAGGGTGGGGGGGTAAGTCCAGGAATCGGTGGCAGAAAACTGGGCAACGCGGTGGGGAAGCCTGAAGGGAGCGGAGGCAGGCTGCTTGGCAGCGGCGGCAACGAAGACGGAAAGGGCGGGAACGCGGGCCCGGCGTCTGGGGCGCGCGTGCCGGGTCGCGTCGTCGTGGGGGGCGAGCTAGGGGCACGCGTGGGGGGAGCCGCGGGTCGGGTCTCGGGCTGAGCGGGGGTTGGTGAGGAGTTCGCGTCCGGTTCGGACGCTTCGGGGGCCTGCGCATCCAGATTGACGGGTGGTGGCGAGGCATCGATCGGAAAGTTGCGTGGGACGTCGTCGGGCGGTCGTTCGAGCAACAGCAACACGACGATTGCGGCCGCAATGAGCACCAACAGAAAGACGAGCACCCCGATCAGCGCCGAGCGCGCCCTACTCCTGCGCCACGTGGCCGGGGCAGAGGGCAAGTGGGCGGGGTGAACCTTGAAGCTGGCACCCGCGCGTTCGGCTGTCTCGGAAGGGGGCGGGGCGAGCGCAGCGTGTCCGCGTGCCTGTTCCTCCAGCCTTTGAACGGGGGCGTCTTCCGTGCCGCCCGCCTGGGCCAGGGCGGGATCGTCCTCGGTGGTCCTGGGTTCCTTCTTTTGCGGAGGCAGCGTGTCTGCCACCGAAGTCCGGCGCGTGCTCGGATCGGGCTCGTCGATGCTTGCCGGAACCTGCCCAACCGGGAACGGCGCAGGGGTCGCCGCCAGCTGACCCGCATGGCTCAGCGTGGTGGCCAGAGGCGCGAGCGCCATGCGCATGGCGAAGGCAGTTTCGAAGCGATCCTCCCGCTGAGGTTGCAGCGCTCGCTCGACCACGGACGCAAGTTCATTGCTTGCGCCGGGAAGGCGTTCCTGGAGCGGTGTCCACTTTCCGCTCACGAACTGCCCGACTATTTCGGTAGCTTCGTCGCCGTCGACAGGACGGCTGCCCGAGAGCATCTCGTAGAGCATCACGCCCAGCGAGAAGATGTCTGCGCGTGCATCCACGGTTTCCGCCGAGTAGAGTTGCTCGGGCGCCATGTATTCGGGAGTTCCCATCATGGCGCCGGCCCGCGTGAGCGTCTGTCGGAACTCCTCCGAGCTGCGCAATTTGGCGATGCCGAAGTCGATGAGCTTGAGGACCGGACCACCCTGTCCGGTAGTGATGAATACGTTGTCAGGCTTGAGATCGCGATGCACGACGTTGAGGGCGTGGGCAGCTTCGAGGCCCGACAAGATCTGCAGCGAGTAGTCGATGCTGGTGTCTTCGGGCAAGGTATGAACGCGATCGAGCAGTTGTTGCAGTGACTCTCCGCGCAACAGCTCCATCACCAGGAAAGGGGAGCCATTCTCGGTGGTGTCGACGTCCGTAACGCGTGTGACGTGCGGGCTTTGAATACTGGCGGATACCCGTGCTTCCCTCAAAAACCTTTCGGAAAGCCCGGGGCGCTCGGCTAGATCCGCGTGCAGGAACTTGAGTGCGACTTGCACCTTCAAGATCAGATGCTCCGCCTCGTACACGGCTCCCATGCCACCATCGCCGATGAGTCGCGTGATGCGGTATTTCCCGCGGATCAGGGTGTCAGGGGCGAGAACCATCGACGCTCGTCATAAGGCTTGAGGAAGTCATAGCGAGTGTGCCAGGCGTCTGCAACGCAGGTCTAGGGGCGCGCCCGCCAGGGGATGTCGGGTGTCTTTTCCAGGCTGTTTTCGTAGCGTGCGAGCACGAACAAGAAGTCGCTCAACCGATTCAGGTAGACGAGTACTTCCGTTCGGACCGGCGCCTGGCGGTTCAGGTGTAAGGCGCGCCGCTCGGCGCGTCGCACGACGGTTCGGGCATGGTGCAACGCCGAACTCCCCAATGAACCGCCGGGAAGAATGAAGTTCTTCAATGGGGAAAGGCGCGCTTCGATGTGGTCAATCGTTTGCTCCAGCCACTCGATGCGGCGCGCCTCGATATGAGGCAGAGTGAGCTTCTGCTGCTTGTCCGGAGCGCAGGCGAGTTCCGCGCCCAGTGTGAAGAGATCCGATTGCACTTCCTTCAGCCACTCGGCAATGTCTTGGGATTCGGTGGTGCTCTGGGCGAGCCCCAGTGCGGCGTTTGCTTCGTCCACGCTGCCGAACGCTTCGACACGGTCATCATCCTTGGCAACGCGCGAACCTCCGAACAGGCCCGTCGTGCCGTCGTCTCCGGTTTTCGTGTAGATCTTCATGCTTAACTCGAGCATGGGAGGGCTTGGTTTGCGGAGCCAAGCATGAGGCGCCCATGCGGAGGGCACACTAGCGCGCTTTGTCGCTCGCCGTAAGGTCCCGAAAGCGGACCTTCGCTGATGCGCGAGGCCGTTCAGGCGGCGCTGGTGCAGTCGGCAATCGGTGCTCTAGGGCTTCTGCCCGCCAATGTCCGGGCCTTGGAAG
The DNA here is from genome assembly GCA_963809955.1 of uncultured delta proteobacterium. Lineage (GTDB taxonomy): Bacteria > Myxococcota_A > Polyangia > Polyangiales > Polyangiaceae > JAICQQ01. The sequence continues at coordinate 664,841 of CAWELQ010000013.1, read as the reverse complement.
CCTCTCAGCCCAGGATCTGCTTCAGGGCTTCGTAGCCCTCCTGCCAGGCCTGCAAGTCTCGCTTGGTGCCGTCCACGATGCGGACCCCGAAACCAGGGGGTACCGTTGCGTGATCGCTGGGCCCGAACGGGCGCCGCCAGGCGACCTCCCCTTCAAGGCGCACTCGCGCGTTCGAACGCGGGGGGCATAGCTCGAGCCAAACAGTGCTTCCGGACGGTGGCGCCGTGGTACGCACGAACAGGCCAGCCTCGCTGATGTTGTAGGTGAAGCCATGGTCGTCTTCGGCCTGTCCCGCGTCCCTGAAGCCTACGGTGGTTCCGTAGAGAATCCGCGGGCTTCGTCGACGGGTTTGTAGTCCCGCACTTTCGAGCTCGTTCGAAAGGAACAACACGTTTTCGGGTGGGGCATAGCCGTCGGTCGCACACACTCGCTCGAGTTCCGCCAGACGCTGCCGGATGTCCTTCAGCTGCTTCGGCGGACACGTTACGATCCAGGTGACCGCCTTCTCTCCGGTGCTCGCCGCTTCGATGGTGGCGCGTGGATCCGAGTCCAGGCCGGCGTCGAGAATCACCAGACTCACGTCGTCATTGATGAAGCGCTTCGCGTCTTCGATCGTCACGGCGAACTGCACGTCGTAACCGGCATTCCTCAGCACTCGTCCCAGAAGCACTCGGCGGTTGCGATCCTGCTCTGCGACGATGGCGCCTCCGCGGTTTTCGCCGATTGGAGCGAGCTTGCTCTGGGCGATCATCCTGAGGCGGCTGATCAGGCCGCGCAGCTTTCTATGGTCGACCACATCGTCTGCGCCCCAGCTGAAGGCCTCTTCGAAACTCAAGTCGCCAATATCTCCCGTCAGGGCCAAGATCGGCGTGCGGGCGTGTTGGGCTTGAGCACGCGCTTCGATGGCTACTTCGGACTGCGCGGTATCCCCGGTCTCCAGAACCAGCGCGCAGGCACCGTGGTGGTCGAGGAAGCGACTGGCTTCCTCGCGCGTTTCCGCCATGTGCAGGGTCAACGCCGCTTGTTCCGCGGCAGCCGCAATCCGGCCGCGCTCTTCTTCAGGGAAACGCCCCAGGGCGAGCATGTGGCGAGCCGTCATCGGCTGATCCAGCGGCCAGGAACGAAGGGAACTTAACCTCGACTGGCGCTTAGACCGGGGGGCCGCGCTCGGCTCATGCCGAGAAGATTTGCTGGATCTCGCCCTCGATGTTCGAGCGATCCACCTTTTTGGCCAGGGCCAGCTCCTGGACGAGCAGACCACGCGCTTGGTCGAGCAAGCGCCTTTCGCCAAAACTCAGGTCTTTATCGAACTTCAGCCGGTACATGTCGCGAAGGACCTTGGCGATTTCCACCGGGAGACCGCTCTTGAGCATTTCCGTGTAGGCGCGGAACCGCCGGTTCCACGGTTGCAGGTCCACGGCTACCTCGGGTGCACGCAGGATTTCGAGGATGGCTTGGGCTTCGCGCTTCTGCATCACGGGCCGAAGTCCGACTCGAGTGGCGGCGTCCGTGGGCACCATGACCTTTAGCCCGCTGCCGAGGATCTTGAGCACGTAGCAGGGGCTTTTTCGCCCTCCTAGCTCGCGCTCCTCGATGTCCGATACCTCCCCTACTCCATGCGCGGGGTGAACCGCCATCTGGCCGACCTTGAACGTGTGGTTACTCTCTACAGCTTGCATTCCAACTCCAAGTGTCCGGCGGGCGGAAAGGCCTCGCTCGCTGACACGGATACGATTCGTCTGCGACGTGGTCATGCTCTTGGTCTCGAACGGTCGGCAAACGCATCGCCAGACGACTGTCTGCCGCGCCAGTTGCCCCCAGACGCCGATGGACCCACGATGACAATTCGGAGCCGATCAACCAAAGTTATGACTTGCCTCTGCGATTCTGACGCCGCCCAAACTGCCACCTCTTGGCGAGCGGGGAAGGTAGCATCCAACGGTGCCTTTCGTCAATCGCGTGGGTCCAGCGCGCAACGCCGAAGGGTAAGAGAACCTCGAGCAATCCTGCCAGAGTCCGAGACTCGACCGACGTTCGGAAGCGTTAGCTTTTTGCTCAACCTGGTTGCTCGGGACCTTCATCGTGCGTGGATGTGGGTCCCAGTTCGAGCATTTCCCACACATCTGCGGCAACGGCGGCGCGCAACCCGTTCACGATCGGGGCGAGCTTCAGTTCGACAGTCAAAGAGACGCGCCGCCCATTGGCGGACAAGGCAGGAAGCGATACCGGTTCTTGCAAGCCGAAGAGTTGCCCCGTGGAGCTCTCGGCCAGATCTTCCCAGGCCTGCCGCAAACGCGCCACCGGCGAGGCGTCTTGCTCGTCCCACGGCCCATCGATGGCGATGGTTATCGCCAGGTTCCCGGTTTCCAGGGGCTGGGCGCTGAGGCCGACGCCGTTCGCCACGGCGAGCAGGCCGCGGGCTCCGTACATCCACTTGCCATCGAAGGGGCCGGGCGCCAAGAACACCAAGGGCGCTCGGTTGGCGAACTCGGCGAACGAGCTCAGGGCGACGCCGTCGAAGACGCGTTTGGTGCGCCGAAGCTTCCCGCGAGCGAAAGCTTCGACGATTCGCACGGTCGTCGTATCCCCCACCGCGACTGCCAGCAGTTGACCCTGGTAACTGAGCAGGCTTTGTGGCGTGCGTCCGACCACGCCAGTGATGCGGATCAAGCGCGGATGCGGGTGGACTTCTCGGGGGCCGTTCACGAGACGTTCACTGAAGGCGCGCTGTGCGAGGGTCTGGTCAGTATGCGTTTCTGCGAGGTAGAGCGTTCCCAGCCCGAACCCTGCGACGAGAGCGTTGTCTAGGGTTCTCAAATCGACGCCCGTGGAACGCGCGTACAGGTCGAGCCGGCTCGCCGGGAGGAGTGGCTCCAAGGCTTTCGTGAGCTGCTGGTTTTGCGCTAGCTCGAGTGGCTTGCCCAGGAGCAACCACTGAACACCGCCAGCGGGGACGTAGTCGACGAGCGGCCCCGTGTACAGAGGCTCCGGCTCGCGTTCGGGCGCAGTCGGTGCATTCGAGGGGGCCGCCGCTGAACCACACCCCCATGACAAGACCGCCACGATGAGGGGCAGGAACTGGAATCGGAGGTGTGTACCAGAGAACTTCAGGTTACAGGCTCGTTGTCTGGGCCGCCGGTGATTGCCATGTGCCGGCTGTTGTTGACGAGCTCTTTCAGTTCCTTGCCGACCTTGAAGAATGGCAAACGCTTGGCTGGAACGGGCACGGGCTGCCCAGTGCGTGGGTTCCTCCCGTCGTAGGGCTTGTAGGGCCGTACGGTGAAGCTGCCAAACCCTCGGATTTCGATGCCTTCGCCGCGCTGTAGGGCTTCGGTCATTGCGTCGAATACGCAGTTGACCACCATTTCGGCGCGAGCTTTGGTGAGCTCTCCCCGAGCAGCAATCGCCTCGATAAGCTCGCTCTTGGTCATGCGTTCTGCGCCTCCCTCGTACTCAATGATGGTTCAGCCTAACGTCTGAATTGTCAACGGCATTTCCGCGTGATTTCCCGAGAAGGCCCGAGTCACAGTGTTGCTGGATTTCGAGGCGCCCGTCCGGACTTGGCTGGGGCGACCGGCTCGGAGCCCCTGTACTATCGCGTGGTTGGAACTTTTGTCCCTCGGGCGTCCTAGTTGCCGGTCCGAACGGCGAGTGTCAGGAGCGGCGGGCGGGTTTTTTTCAGCGGGGGATCAACCGAACCGAGTCGAGCCGAGCAGTGGCGACTTTTACTGACAGCAGAATAGAGTGGCTTCCTCTGGCGAGGGATAATCCACGAATGGTCGCTGCCGAGCAGGGGCCATGGCGGAACGCCACGCTGCGTTGGTAGGAGCCGTCGGCGATCCTCAACGAGAAATCCATCGAGCTTTGGGCTGTGCTCACCCAGCGTGCTTCCAGGTCGTAGCGGCCGGCGCGCAGCACAGCCAGTTCCATTTCTACAGTCAGAGTCTGCTCGTGTTCGGGCACGAGCGTGAGAACGCGGCCTGCCGAAGCGCACGACGCACCGACGTGGCTCGGGTAAGCGTAGCCGCCGTTGACGCGCAGAGGGGGCCACTCGTACTCCGCTTCGAACTGAAGCCACGGGGGCGTCTTGGGTGGGCGCCCGGCGATGACGCGATCCGACGAATCGGCCCCGGGTCGGAACTGATAGCGATACACTGCCGGTCTACCCAGATTCTCCCACAGCACGCGGTCGTGAGCGTCGTTGCGTTCGCGCGCGACGACGACGCCCCTGCTCGCGTCTCTCGTCTGAGGATCGAACCCCAGATTGAACCCGTGGTCCGTCGCGACCAGGACCAGCCCATGGGTGATGCCGGCACGCTCCAGCGCGGCCGCCGAGTACATGGGACGACCACCGTCGCGATTGGCGAGTGCGCGGTGGGAATACGCGCCATGCAGGGCAAACCCCAACAGAGCGAGGGGGAGCGCCACTCGGAGCCCTCCCAATCTGGCGAGTCCCCATGCGAGCAGTACGTGCTCGAGTGGCAGCACGTCGGCGAAGAAACGAGCGCCCCCTCCAGGGTAGCTGCCGTTGAAGTAGAAAGGGGCATAGGCAACGACGATGCCGACGATGGCGAACCCGAGCCAGCGCACGGCTTCGACGTGCCGGCCCACAACGAACGCGTAAGGCAGCACCAGGGCGAAGGCTTCGAGATTCGCCAGGTCCAGCATGTGCCAGTGCAGGCGATGGATCGACGTGAGCAAAGCTTCACTGGGGCCGAAGCCGTTCGCCAGCGTGTTCTTGACGACGTCACCGTGTTCGAAGACACAGCCGACCGACTTGCCAAAGCCATACCGGAAGCAGCCCGGCGGGCCATCGGCCAGCGAGTAGTAATGCACCTGCGAGGACGCGAGCCACTCACCGGTGGCAGCGTGCTGGTGGAGCGCTAGTAGGCCGAGCCCTGGAAGTAATCCCACCAAGAAGACCAGACTTTGCCGATCGATCCGGAGCCGGAACAGCCCCGTCGCTACACACAGCATTCCGGTGACGGGTCGTGTGGCGATGAGCCAGCCCGCGGCGATCCCTCCGAACAGCGTCCAGCTCGAGCTGCGATGGGTGAGAGCGAGCAGGCTGAAGGTGAAGAGCAGCGCCGCCCATCCGTGTGACATGGTATCGGCCGTATGGTAGCGCAGCGTGGCACACGCAACGCTGAACGCAGCGGCTGCGAGTGCGATCTCACGGCTCTGGAACAGCCGCAGCGCGAGTTGATAGGTACACACGACCAGGCCGCCGGCGCACAGCGGTCCAATCCACATCGGCTGACGGGCGATGAAGCCCAGCGCCAGCACCAGCGGATACCCCGGCGGGAATATCACGCTCAGTGAAGTGTCCCCGCTCGGGCCCGTGAGAAAGCGACCACGAAAGGACCCAGAAGGTGTCAGTGGCTCGAAATTGAACGCGCCATGGGCAAGAGCTTTGGCTTCCAAGAAGTAGCTGGTGGCGTCGATGATGCGTGGTCCGCCGCGCAGGTACCAGGTCACGTAGGCATGAGAAAGAGCGGTGGCCAGTACGGCCAAAGCGCCCGCGCAGAGCTTCGGGTGCGCTAGCACCCAGGGCTTGCATGGACGCCAGAGCGCCACCACGAGTGCGGCAGCCACGAGTGCAGTCCAAGCTGCGCGATCCGGTGGCGCTCCGAAGGTAAGGAGCGGCGACATTAGCGAGGCTGCGAAGCCCAGACGTGGTACAGAGCGAACCCACCTTCCAGCGGGACGAGTGTGAGTTCGAAGCTGGCCGCGAGCTTGTCGGCCGCGAGCCTCAGCGGGACCTCCTGCCAAACGTCGGCGGGTTCGAGCGCGACCGAGCCCAGGCGTTCGCCGTTCGACTCGATCGCGAAGCGAGCCTCTTGCGAGGGTGCTACTCGAAAGCGAAGCTCGACTGGTCTGCTCGAGTCGAGCCCGTGAAGGACGAAGCTCGCCTGGAGCGGCGGCGAAAACAGGCGTCCCGCGTCCCAGAGGCCTCGCTCGGGCCGGTTCGGATCGGCGAGCAGCTTCATCGTCGTGTGACCGGCCGCTGTCTCACTGAGCGTGAAACGATGCTCCCCTTCGCTGATGACGTCCGCCACGTCGAGAGCGTCCACCAGCCGTTCGCCGTTTGGCAAGCGGAAGGGCTTCGAACTCCCATCCATGGCTGTCCAATCCGCGCTATACAGAACCTTGCTGACCCCCCCGCAGATCACGTTGCCGCGCACGGGCACTTCGTCCAGGCGCCGGCCGAACCAAAGCGGGAACGTGTGCCACCAGGAAGGATACAGGGCGAACACGTCGGGCCGTTCCGCCGGTGTCAGCCGTTCGATCAGTTCTAGGCCTGCCGGCGCGCCCAGCCGCGTTGCTCGCGCGAAAGGCAGGTGCCGAAAGCCGCCCAGGCCTATTAGATCCACCGCGGGCAGGTCCGCAGCGTAGGGGATGGCCCCGGCATCGCTCAACAGGATGCGCTTGGGCGTGGGTCTGACCCTTTCGCGCAACAAGCGCCCCGCTCGCACGTGCTGGTCCAGGATATTTCTCGAGGCGCGTCCGAAGAACCATACCTGGTCGCGAAACCGTGGAGCCTGCAAGAAGGCAAATGTTGCCAGTGCGACCACGCTGGCGCCTTGCGCCACTACGCGCCGGCGCGAAGTCGTGAAGCGTCGCGTTAGAAGCTCCGCGAAGCCGAGCGCCGCAGCGAGCAGCAGCCAGGCCAGCGCTGGCATTGTATAACGTTCGTTCTGCCAACGGACCTGCCCGTTCAAGGCAACCACCAGCACCCATGCCGTTGCGCAAGCCCAGAGAAGGAGCGCTTGCGTTCGAGTCCGTCGAAACGCCACGGCCAGGGCTGCAAAGACCCAGAGCAAGTAGCCGAGCCAGGGAACGCTCGACAGGTGGTACTCGCTGATACGCCGGACTTGATAGCTCACGTGGAACAGCCACGCTTCCCAGACCTGCTTGGCAGTGAGGTAGGGGTGGTGCATTTCCAACTTCGCGAGCGCTCCCGCCGCGGTGAAGTCTCCCGTGAGCACCCGATTGGCGATCGCTTGCGCGACGACGAGGGCTGCGGCAGGTGAGGCGCTCCACAAGAGGGTAACGACGGCGTGGCGGCGTCCGAACCGCTTGCAGACGGACACGGCTGCGCTGACCGAGAAGATGGCAACGGTGATGGCCGCTTCGGGCCGGGTACCCACGAGCAGCAAGCAAGCGACGCCGAGTGCGACGCTGAGTCCGGTCAGACGCTGTGTTCCGTCGCAGTTTCGCAGCTCGTCCCAGGCGACCCAGGTCCCGCCCCACACTCCCAGAAAGAGCGCCACTTCCATTCCGCTGAACAAGGTCCAGTCGAGCACCCCCGTGCTCAGCAGCAGGGGAGGGGCAAGGTAGCGGGTCCAGGAGGGCAGTCCGTCGAACAGGCGCTGGGCGGCGATCAGCAGGGCGAGTACGCTGACGCAGGCGACCATGCCGGCCCAGACCATCAGGTGCATGCCCTGAAACCCGAGCCAGTAGCCCAATGCCAGCACGAACGGATAGAGCAGGCTGGTGCCTCCGCTCGAGTAACCGTTGCCCGCGATCCACTCGAAAGGGTGCCCGCGAGCCGTCGCCCGCGCGAAGTCGAAATGGATGAAGACGTCGTCCAGAGGAGCCGACCACTCGCCCCATAGCCCGTGTTGCGCAACCCGGTCGAACGCCGCGGGGTCATTCCAGAGCCAGACGTAGAGCGTCTGCAGGCGCAACGACGAATAGAAAATGCAGGCCACGAGCAATGTGCAGCCGCCGGCCACCGAGAGGTAGGCGAGCCAGTCCCATCGCTCGAACCACTTGCCGAGTACGCTCAGGGGCGCCCTGAACCGGTCGCGTAGTCGCGTGCCAAGGATCACAAGGGCCGCCGATTTAGCACGCGATATCGCAAAAGTACCCGGGAGGCGCGCTCGCAGGCATTAGGTCATTGAAAAGATTCAGCTTTGTACAAAGCTACCGGGACACTGGTTGTGCCGATTCTCGCTTGCCCGGTGGGCTTCGAGGCGCTCTACTACGAACCCCTCTACCCCAGGGCCTGATTCAAATCTAAATGCGCTGGTTCATAGAAGTATCGAATGTCGGAGCCGGGGACACCGACACTCAGTATTGCGTCGAGGCCAAGCAGTGGCAGGCCGCCCTACAGCAGGCTCGCAAGTTGCGTGGGGAGGGGGGACCTCTGTCGGCGTTTTCGATTGAGCTATTGGACAACGGTTACCGCGCGGTCGACAAGAAGCAGAACCTGAAGTACGTCGTCAAGAAGGCTCCTGCGGACGCCCCGCTCAACGACGGGAAGAACGGCGCTACCAACCCGGTGGCGGAGGGCCAGTCGGCGACGCTGCCGTCGGCAGACAAGCCCGAGTCCGGACCCGAACCAGATGCCGCGACCCAAGCCCGGCCGTCTTCTTCCCCACGCACCAGCGGTCCCCCGCCGCGTCCCCGGCTCGAGTCGGCAAGGCCTTTGGGGAAGGCCGAGCAGGCCCCTACCGAGAAGCGCCCGGTGGCAGGGGCCAAGTCGGTGGCGACCCCGAAAACCCAGCAGGTGGCAGAGCTGCTAGCCGCAGCCGCGATGAAGTCGGGCAAGAAGCCGGGAGACATCCCGGTGCCCGCGGCCTCGCAAGCTCAACGGCCACCCGTGGCAGCCGCTTCGGGCAATGTGCCTGCTGTGGTGGAGTCGGTGGGGGGCAGTTCGGCCCAAGCGGCCGTCAGCGAGCTCCCCGAGTTCGAGGTGATTCGTACCCGAGACGAAGAGCCCAGCAAGGAGACCCCCATTACCTATCGGGAGGTGGCTCTGGGCGTCAAACCGGGCGTTGCCAGGAGACAGGTGGAGGCCTTGCTGTGGGCGCGCTACCGATCCACCGCCAGGGAGATCGAGGGACGCCCCAAGGGCAAGTTCGTCCAGCTTGCCGTGTTCGACCACGTATTCTCCAAGAAACCCATTCGTCCTCCGTTAGCCACGCTGATGTGGAAAGACTGGCGGGGTGAACCGATACTCAGCTTCCCGGGCTTCATGAACTCCGACGTGGCCCCTGCTCCCGAGCTTCCGGCGAAGGATGCAGAAACCGGATCCCTGCGCCCCGTATCCGTTATACCGGTGGGAGAGTCCACGGGCTCGATACCACCTCCGCCCAAGGTCCCGGACATGGGGCCAGGGGACGCTTCCAGTTCGAAGAAGGTAGAGACTCTAGATGGCGAGAAGACGTCCGTCACTGAAGAAGCAGGGGGGCGGCGCCAAGGGGACAGCCCCGAAGCCCAGGCGAGTTCGAGCGAAGCTCGGCAGGTTGTCGCGAGCCCAGCGTCCACTGAAGGCGCTCGGCCAGGCGAATCGAAATCAAGTGAGTCAGCCGCGAGAGGCTCGGCCGGAGCCGGCGCCGAGCAGTCCGGAGCCGGGGTAGCTACGGAACAGGCAGCGCCCGCGACGAAGCAGTCGGAGGCGCCGCCTCGTAAGCCCAATAGCGATGACTTGATAGGTGACCTGTTCGAGAAGATGCACAATCTTCACTTCATGGCGGACATGGTGGCGGGGTCCGAGTTCGTCCTCTCGGTGATCAAGAGCACACTACCCAGCAAGTTTGCGCTCGTGCACGTGTTCGATATCAACTCGAAGAACTTCGTGGTGGTGCGCCAACACGGCACCAGCGAAAAAGCCGTGCTTTTCAGAACTCCGGACGAGGACACCCAGTTGCGCAAGGTCATGCGCTCCCCTCGCAGCACCAACTTTCGTGGCGTTGCCAACGAAGTCGGCTTCACCGAGGGGCGCTGGAAGGCCGCCGGGGTGGTCCCCGACTTCGTGCTGTGTGGTCCGGTGCGCCAGGGTGGCCGCTATCTGGGCCTCATCGAGCTCGGTAACCCGGCCGGCGCCCGCGCGTTCGCCGAGGTGGAGGCCAATGCGCTCGACTACATCTGCGAGCAGTTTGCAGAGTTTCTGGCCAACCGCCCCATCGTGCTGGATGCCGATGTCATCCTGAAGTAGCGGTCTCGCTACTGTTCGCCTCCCCCGAGGCATGCTCGGGGAGCGAGGTAGTGCTTGGAGGCGGGGCGCGCCCCGGCGCATGCGCTATAGTGCTGGCCGAACCATGGCGGACCGCACGCGACGCGAACGACTGGTTACTTTCCTGTTCCTGCCAGGAGTCGTGATCGCCGTGCTCGTACTTGCGGGGATCATGTTCCGTTCGAGCTTCAAGCTGGAGCAACTGCGGGAGCAGTCGGTGGTGGAAGCGACGTTGCTGTTGGCGAACGAGAAAGCCGATCGGCTCGACAAACGTATCATCGAACAGGACAACGCCGTGGCGTCGCTAGTCGACTCCGCACAGCCCGAGAGCTTCGGCGACGAGTGGCTCGAGGTCGCGCCGATTCAGACCCCTACCGTGCGTGCGGTCTTGGTGGTGGACCTGAGCTCACCACAAAACGAGGTCATCGCGCTTGCTTCTCGCGCGCCGGGCGTCGACGATGAGCGTTTCCGCCGCACGCTCGTGCACAGCATGCTGCCCGACATGAAGCTGGACCACCCCCAGCGCGAGAAGTTGCGCCATCTGCACGGCACTTACGATGAACACAACTACCTCGTCAGCTATTGGGAAGAGATGCAAGGCGGGCGTAGGCACCTCTTGGTCGTGTGGCACGACGTGCCGCGTATCGTCCACGATCTGTTTCCGACCTTGTATTCGGACACGGACAAGCAGAGCCGTGTCAACGTCGTCGATGGGGATGGTCGCATCGTCTTCGGGCCACCGCTCAGCAAGGGCGGTCTCACGCTGGGGCGCCAGTTCGAGACTACCCTCTACAAGTGGCGGCTAAACGTGGCCATGGCCTCGGCCGCGGAATTGGCGGCCGCCGTGGCCAGACGACGTGTTTGGGAGATGGTGCTGGTGGCCCTTTCGGGTGCCGTCGTGATTGCCGGACTGATCGTCATCATGCTGGCCGCGGCGCGCGAACGAAAACTGAGCAATCTGAAGAGCGACTTCGTTGCCAACGTTTCTCACGAGCTCAAAACGCCGCTTTCCTTGGTGCGCATGTTCGGAGAGCTGTTGCAAAGCGGTCGCGTCGAGAGCGAAGAGAAGCAGAAGCAGTACCTGCAGATCATCGTGAGTGAGAGCGAGCGGTTGGGGTCGCTCATCGAAAATGTCTTGGATTTCGCAAAGGTGGAACGGGGCAAGGCCGCCTACGAGTTCGTTGAAGGCAACGTGGTGGACGTGGTGGCGCGCGCTGTGGAGGCCTGCAGATTGCGCGCGGATCGCCAGAACGTTGCGCTCGAATTTGCGGCGGCTCCCGGACTGCCCAGTGTGAAGCTCGACGAGCGCGCCATCGAGATCGCGCTGATCAACTTGGTCGACAACGCACTCAAGTATGCTCCGGGAGGCGACTCCATCAGCATCGCGGTGCGTGCGCTCGACCGCTTCATCGAGATCTCCGTGACGGACCAGGGGCCGGGCATCCCGGTCGAGGACCGTAAGCGAGTGTTCGAGCGGTTCGAGCGCGGCAAGGGCTCGCGAGGTGCCCAGGCGCGTGGTTCGGGAATCGGTCTCGCGCTCGTCAAACACATCGCGGAAGCGCACGGCGGAAAAGCGAGCGTGGATCCGGCCGTACCTCGAGGAAGCCGCTTCAGCATCACGCTTCGCGCCGACGTCAAACCTGCTCTGCCTTCGCCAGGCACGCAGGAGACCGCCCCAGCCTGAGCCCGTCAGGAGAGGGGGGACTTCACCAGGGAACTCGTCGAATCATTCATCCACTTCGCCGTCGTCGCTTGCCTGCTGCATTTCGAGCAGCTCTTTGTCGGTCAAGTACACCGCGGAAGCTCCCTTGGGAGCTGGCTTGGCGGGCGACGCCGGGCTCTTCTGCGGCGCGGCCGGCGGTGCAGGTGGAGCTGCGCTCTCCGCCTCTTCTTCGTCGGCTCTGCTGGACGAGCCGAGCTCGGCTTCATCGTCGCCCTCGTCGACGTCGTCGTCGCGGCTGCTGGCGGGCTTGGCCAGCTCGGCCTGCTTCGGCTCCTTGAATGGGGGCGGCAAGGGAATCGCGTTGAGCAGTTTGTCGTATTTCTCTTTGATCTTCTCGAACTCCCCTCGGTACTCGAGGCTGAGCACGCGCATCGCGTCCAGGTTCAAGGTTTCCGCGTCGAAGAACTTCCCGTCTTTCTTGGCGCTGAAGTGCAGGTGGGGTCCCGTGGAGCGACCGGTCGAGCCCACGTAGCCGATGACTTGCATGCGCTTGACTTTGTCGCCGAGGCTGAGCCCATCGGCAAACCGCGAGAGGTGCGCATAGCCCGTCTCGATGCCGCCCGGGTGCTGGATCTTGACGAGATTGCCGCTGGGCCCCGCCCTGCCCACGAAGCTCACGGTACCGTACGAAGACGCCCCGACCGGAGTGCCTGCAGCTGCCCCGAAGTCCGTGCCGGTGTGGGGCATCACCTTGTTCAGCACCGGGTGCATGCGCTTGGGATTGAACTTGGAAGTGACTGGGGCGTCCTTGATGGGCTTGCGCCAGCCACCCTCGTAAGGCGCTTGCCCGCGCGCGTTGTAGTAGCCCCCGACTCGTGGATGATGAAAGTAGTAGATCCTGAGAGGCTTCTCTTGCTTGCCTTTGGGGATCACCTCGAGCGCCTCGACACCCGCGTAGCGAGCGAATTCTCCGAGAACGGTGACCTCCTGGGCCACGACTCGGAGGCGATCGCCCCGCTCGAGCTCGCCCAAGTTCATGTGACCTTCGAGTGCTGCGGCCAGGACTTTGCGGAGCCCCTTCTCGAACCCGGCTCGTCCGGCGGAGCTGCTGACCTTCTCGCCGTCGTAGATGAACGAACCCTTGACCTGCGACCGCGCCACCTTGAGGTCGAGCCGCTTTGCTTTCAGATAGCCTTGGTCGTTTTCGCGTGCCTGATAGACTTCCTCCGCGCTCACGATGTATTCGAACGCCTTGAGACGGCCGCTGCCGCGTTCGATCAGCGCGCGGAAGCGATCCGAGCGGTCGCAGTTGTCCAGATCTCTCAGCCCCTTGTACGCTATCAGCAGGCGATAGGCTTCCTTCTGTTTGACTCCGGCGTCGGCAACGGCCAAAAGGAACGCTTGGTTGCCGACTTTCCCTTCGACGATGCGGGTCGTCGGGTCGTCCTTGGCGTCTTGAATGCGCCAGGGCCCGGGTAGCTTCTTGCGTTCGCGTTTGGCCACGGCGCCTACCGGGCGCTTAGGCTGTAGCTTTTGAGAAGCGGCGGCTTGCGGCGATCGTTCGGGTGTCGAGCTGGCTTTCGCTTGCTCGTCGAGATTCATCACCAGCGCTATCAACGAGGCCACCGTGGCCAACCCGATGAGGGCGCCGAAGATCGCGATCATGGTCGGCGACAACTCTCCGCGACCCTGGTGCCCGGCGGCTCTGACCGGGGTGCGCGCACCCGTGGTCCCGATGCGATCCAACTCGGCATCACGAGGGGTCTTCGCCTCCTCGATGCCTTCGAGCTCCGCAAGCCCGCGCGGTCCTGGAGCTGTGGCTTCCAGGGCACTCGGGGGCGCAGGAGTGGTCGCTACTTTGGCTTTCGCCGCCAGCGCGCGGTTCAAGAGCTTGTCCCGAACGGGGTGGCCCGTGGTCGCAGTGGCTGGAACGTCCGGCGAGGGGGTTGGCGGTTGCGGCGGGTTCGCGGTTGTTGCTGGGGCAGCGTTCCCCGGGAGCAACGAGGCGGTCTCCTCAGGAGTGGAGGTGCCCGTGCTCGGCCGCTCAGGCTCCTCGCCAATCGAGGGAGCTTGATCGACTTTGGTGTCACTTGATTCCGTGGACACTGAAGTGATCTCGGCTGATGGGGGCTGTTCCGCTTCCAACTGCTGGCTGCCACCCGCCGCTAGCAGCTGCAAATCAGGCTCCGTCTGGCCGTCCTCGCGGACCAGCGGGTCTACAACCCGTCCCACATGTCGGGGCTCATCGCTCCGCGAGGAAATACTCACCCACCGCCAGGTAGCAGTGGACGCGCCCAGCGGCAAGCTGGCCAAATGTGGCGCACTCCTGCCATGATTTCACCAAGGGGCGCTTTTTGGTGCCTGAATCGGAAAAGAAACGGGATGCTGCACTCCAGTATAAGAGCGGCGAAGCGGCCGAGGGTCCACGGGTTTTCGCGACATGGATGACCATCTGAAGCAGTTGTTGTTGCTCGGACGCGAGCACTACGAGAAGGGCGAGCACGACAAGGCGGAGTACCTCCTCAGGCAGCTGGTCAACAGGACCAGCTCGTTTGCGGACGTGTACGACATGCTCGGCGTGATTGCCCACAGTCGTGGCGATTTCATCGAAGCCGAGAAACTGTTTCGGCGCGCTGTGGAGATCAATCCGAACTACACCGAGGCGCAACTGAACCTGATGGTCACGTGCAACGAACTGGGCAAGTACGATGTGGCTCGCAAGATTTATTCACAAGTACGTCATAAGTCCAGCGCTGGTCCTGGTAGAACCGATCCGTTCGCTCGGGGAAAAATCGCGAACATGCACGCGGCGACCAGCCAGGCTTACCTGGACGCTGGCATGCTGCCCGACAGCATCCAGGAGCTGGAGAAGGCAGTGGAGCTCTGTCCAACCTTCGCGGACCTGCGGACGAAGCTCGCGCAACTGTACCGTGACTCCGGCGACGATACGCGAGCGCTGGCCCAGTTGGAGGCTGCCAAGGCGACCAATCCCAAGTACGTCAATGCTCGTTTGTTGCTCGGCGTCATGCTGCTGACGAGCGGTGACGTCGAAGGCGCCAAAGCGGAGTTCGAGCAGGTGCTGGATCTGGAACCGAAGAACCAGCGTGCGGAAATGTACCTCAGAATCGCGCGCACCCAGCGAACCATGAGCGACTCGCCAGCGGGCCCCGATTCCAAGTCCCCGCCAAGCCACTCGAGTGGTTCGGACGGCTGAAACGCCGTCCCGCTTGGCCATGGTCGGGCGCGTCTGGCAGCGCCTGCGTGGGGGCACGCTTTCGCCGGGGCGAGCGGGCCTCAGCATCTTCGTTGGTCTGTTCATTGGTTGCCAACCGCTCTACGGGCTGCATCTCCCGTTGTGCCTTTTGGTTTGTTTGCCGTTCCGACTCGACTTCGTGCTCGCGTATCTGGTCGCCAACATTTCGAACCCATTCGTGGCACCGTTCCTGTTGATGATTGAACTGGAGATCGGCAGCTGGCTGATCGATGGCGTGCCGCTCGCTCTGGATGTGACACGGGCCAGCGAACTCGGTCTCGGCAGACTTGCCTGGCAAACGTTTTTGGGAGCACAGGTGCTGGGCGCTGCGTTGGCGGGTGCTGGCGCGGCGCTGGGGTTCGTCGCGGTGCGCTCCTGGCAGGGCCGACGAGCGGATTCGCCGACGCCTTCAGCGGTCGAGCGCACCGTTGCGCGCTACGCGCGGTGTTCCGCTGCAGACCGTACCTACGCGGCGATGAAGCTCGGGATGGACCCGCTGACCAAGCAACTCTCGGAGCTCGGTCAGCCGCTCGGCAGAGTCCTGGACATTGGCGCTGGACGCGGCCAGTTCTCGCTCTTGCTCCTGGAGCTGGGGTTGGCAAGCTCCGTCGAAGGCCTCGACTGGGATGCGCGCAAGGTCCGGGTCGCCGAGGTCGCCGCCCGCGGCCAAGCGCGCTTCGTGGCGGCCGATGCACTCGGCGCCACGCTTCCCGGTTACGACACCGTGCTCTTATTCGACGTTTTGCACTATTTGCCGCCCAGCCAGCAAGACCTCCTGTTGACCCGCTGTGCGCGCGAGCTCCCGATCGACGGGCGCCTCATGATCCGAGAGCTGGACAAACGTCCGGGGATTGGCAGCGCAACCCTGCAGTGGTTCGAGAGAATCGCCGTCCATAGCGGCTACAATCGCGCGAAGAAGCTCAGCTTTCGTCCCCTTCGACAGCTGGTCGGCAAGCTGGAGGGGCTGGGTTTCGCGTGCCACGTCCGTTACACCAGGCCGCTGCCTTGGTCCGCGGCCAACGTGTTCATCGTGGCCCGGCGAGTGGAGTCGCTCTCGGACGATTTTCACTTCATTCGAGGGGGCGTGACTGGAACGTGATGGTCACGGTCTGATAGCCCAAGGAATGCACCAGGCTCTTGATCGTTCTCTCGACGTTCTGCTCGGCGCGGGTCAAGAGCCCTGCCTCCAGCGCGCTCGATTCCAAGTCTTGCTCGGCTGCCTGGCGCGCTCGAGTTTCCAGAGACTCTTTGCGCTTGGCGAGCAGGTCCGTGTGTCGTGTATGGACGTAGGTTCGCTCGTTGTCCAGCCGCGCGCTGAACACCGTGGCGTGCGGAAGCACGATCTGGACGGCCTTTCGTTTGGAGTCGATCTCGATGTCCCCGTCTCGTATCTGACTCAGGTCGACACCCGCGACTACGTCGCCAGCGGCGACCAGTAGAATGGCATCTTCCGCCTTGACCAATCCGGCCAAATGGTTCTGCTCCTCTTTCAGATCGATGACTCGCTCCAAGTGAAAGCTCGCACCCTCCAGGCGCGACAGATCTTTAATGGCCGTGAGCAAGTTGGGACCCACCTTGATTCGAGTGGTCGAGGTAGCAGGTGGCGCGTCCGAGGGGCCAGTACAGCGCCCCACCAACAAACCGGCGGCCAACAGTCCCGCTCCCAGCAAGACCGCGAACGCGGCCGAGACGGGCTTCAGACAGCCCCAGCCGGGCAACGGTGGCCCGGGATCACCCGAGTGAGTGGGCGGCGGAGGTGGGTCGCTCTTCATGGCGAAAGCAAGCTCCGCCCAAGGGGTGGACTCGTTCGAGTTTCGAGCTGCTCGAGGTCGGCTTCGAGAATCTCCGCGAGTATTTCGAGCCCCTGCGTTGCAGCCTGACGAACTGAAGGAAGTTTCCCGGTCAGGTCGGCAATCGAGGATACGCCGAACTGGGAGATGCCGCAGGGGACGATCAGACGGAACAGGTCGAGGTCGGTGGTCAGGTTGAAAGCGAATCCGTGCATCGTGACCCAGCGCGAGATGCGCACGCCAATCGCACCCAACTTGACCTTCGTGTCGGCGGCCTCCTCTCCCGGCCAATGCTCCGGGGTCGAGCGATTCGCCCACAGCCCCACGTAGTCGTGCAGCGTTCCCGCGTCGACGCCGTATAGGCTGGCGAGCTTTGCCATGCACCGAGTCAGGTCCTGGACGTAGCGACGGACGTCACGTCTGTCCGGATTCAAGTCCACGATTGGATAGCAAACCAGCTGCCCAGGAGCGTGCAGCGTGATGTCTCCGCCTCGCCCCGTCTCCACCAGGTCGACGCCGAGCCGGGACAGCTCTGCCGCTCCAGCCAGCAGATGCCGGGCGTTCGCGCCGCGCCCGAGCGTGATCACCGGCTCGTGCTCCACGAGCAGGACGGTATCAGGAGCTGTACCGGCGCGCCTCGCTTCGTGGAGCTCGAGCTGGAGGCGGTGCACGGTTTCGTAACGCTGACGGCCGAGCCACACCCCACGAAGCCGCCGCCGCGCCATGACTACTCCGGGACCGGCTCGCCCGCGTCCCTGAGGGCTTCGCGCAGCTCGTCGATTTGCTCGGTAAATGTGCCGGCGATATCGGGATCGAATTGCGAGCCGCTGCAGCGCTCTATCTCGTTGACGGTGACCTCGTGAGGCAGCGCGCGGCGATAGGCGCGATCACTGGTCATGGCGTCGTACGTATCCGCTACGGCGATGATGCGTGCGATGAGCGGAATGTCCTGTCTTTCCAGGCCCAGCGGATAGCCACGGCCGTCCCAGCGTTCGTGGTGCAGGTGCACTCCGGGAACCACGGGTTGCAAGAACTTGATCGGATCCAGAATGTCCTTGCCGTAGCTCGGGTGGCGCTTGAATATTTCGTATTCGGACTGCGTGAGCTTGCCCGGCTTGTTCAGGTTCAGCACGCAACCCACTTTGCCGATATCGTGCATCAAGGCGGAATGGCGAACGATTTCAATCTGATCTTCGGGCAGGCCGAGCCAACGGGCGAGGTTGACGGCATAACGCGCGACACGTTCGGAATGCCCCGAGGTGTAGCGGTCCATCTTGTCGATGGTGCGCGCCAGACTCTGAATGGTCTGCTGGAACGTCGCTTGTAGGTCTTCGTACAGGCGCGCGTTCTCGATGGCCGCGGCGGCGCGGGAGGCCACGATGCTCAAGAGCTTGCGTTGGCCCTCGTCGAACCGCTTGGCGGGCGTGAGAGACATCACGCCGATCCAGCCGATCAGGCGCTCACGCATCTTCAACGGCACGATTGCCACGCTGTACAGCTCGGCGTTCGGCAGCTTGCGGAAAAACTCCTTGGCCCTGGTTTCGTGCTCGACGACCGGTTCACCCGTGCGGAGCCGATTGACCACTTCGTCGACCTTGATTTCGCCCAAGTTGCTGATGGCGGTCATGCTCTTGGAGCACTCGACGCTGCGTTCGAAGTAACCGCCCTCGGCATCGTCCAGCCAGGTGAACACGACATCCGCGCGCACCTCGTTGAGCGCGCTGTCGGTCACGGTCGCCATCACTTCGTCGAGCGAGAGGCTGGCGGCGATGGCCTCGCTGACCTTGTAGAGCGAGAGGGCTTCGCGCAGCCTGATGTTTTCCGCTGCGAGCCGGCGCTTCTCCAGGCCGCGCTGCACGATGTGGACGATTTCCTCCACCTTGAAGGGTTTCAGAATGTAGTCGTAGGCCCCCTGCTTCATGGCATCTATGGCGGTTTCGACGGTGCCGAAGCCGGTCATGATGACTGTTAGCGTTTCGGGATGGGTGCGCGCGACTTCTTTCAGAAGCTCGAGCCCACCCATGCGTGGCATCTTCAGATCGCTGATCACCATGTCGTAGCGGGCGCGTTCGAGCTCGGCCACGGCACTCGAGCCATCGTCCGCGGTGCGTACCACGTAGCCTTCCATCCCGAGGAAATCGGCTAGGATGTCACGTATGAACTTCTCGTCGTCGACGACAAGAACCCGGGGCTTCTCGTTGGGGGGTCCCGTTTCGGCTTCGGCCATTCAGAGGGCAATGAGGCTGGCGTTTTTGGGGAGAGTAACCATACCAAAAAGATACACGAGGATCGACGCGTGGTGTCCGGTGGCGGGAACCGCGGCTAGTTGTGCATTTGGGCAGCCGGCCAGTTAAGGCGGCTGCTAGAGCGACAAACAGGATGTTTGTCGCGACCAATTAACGAAGTGGAGGGCCGATCGGGCAGCACGCGCCGTGCCGGTACCGCCGAAAACCGACCCTCGCTGGTGCAGGGAGCCGCTTTTGGCGCTGCCGGTGCAGTTGGCGTTGGGTGCGCTAGCTGCGCTGCCCCAACAGACCGCCCAGCGGCTTGGGGCGGGGCTCGGGGTCATAGGTTTTCAAGTACTGCAGGTTGAACCCGTTGATCACGGCATGGGCCAGGATGGGTCCGCAGAGCGAGCCGGTGAGCTCGAAGATGCTTCCGAGCAGGAGCCCCATCAGCGTGGCCCAGAGCACCCACACCCAACGGCTCTTGCCGGGAAGCTGGTGCACCAGGCCGAAGATGATGGCCTGAGGGACGAGCCCGAGCCAGGAGTGGAGCAGACCGCGGAACAGCAACTCTTCGCCCAGAGCGCTCAGGATTGCCAATACCACGATACCGGTGGTGTTGATGCCACTGGCCACCGGGCGAAGCTCCATGTGCAAGGCGCGCGCCCAGCCGAGCCTGGCCACCATGGGACGGGTGAGCATCACGACCAGGCTGCCGAGCGCCAAGCCCAGCATGGCACTGTAGGCGTGACTGACGCGCGGCTCGAGCTGCAGCCACGGTGCCGGATGGACCAAGGGCCAGCCATCACGCCACACGACCGCAATGACCGTAGCGGCTGCGCCCATACCAAGGTAGGCGGTTGCGAACCGACCCCAGCGAACCATCGTGGGCTGACTATGGCACGAGCCGCGGTTTTTCGCACCCTTCCTTTGCGGTTCGGTCGTCAACCTCCGGGCAAAGGCTATCCTCGGGCAGTGGAAGCGGGTTAGTCTCACGCCCGCCGTGTCGGACAAGGACACCCCAGAAAGTCGCCAGAGGTTCGAAGCCAACCTCGATCTCGTCGAGATCATTGCTCGGCAAGTCGGGCGAAAGTCCGGCGACGCCCTGGAGTTGGATGATCTTCTCTCGTATGGTCGTGAAGGTTTGCTCGATGCGGCCAGGCGCTATGACCCCACGCGGGGTGTACCCTTCCGCTCTTATGCCAACTTCAGGGTTCGGGGCGCTATTATCGACGGAGTGCGTGCCATGTCGCGCTTGCCTCGCCGGGTCCACGAGCGGTTGGGAGCAATTGCCGCAGCGAGCCGGGTGAGCGAAGGCGCCCTCGAAGACCTGCAGGTGCCTCGCCCACCGGGCTCCGGCCCGGCGGAAGCCGAGCGCGCGCTCGCCGAGCACCTGGGCGCCATGGCGACAGCGATGGCCGTGGGGCTGCTTGCCCCAACGGCCCGGGATGCCGATGGGGATCCCACGCCCCTGGTGGCGGAGTCCGCCTCGCCGGAGGAAGCGCTGAGTCGCGCGGAACTGCTCGACTTGGTGGTTCGCGCGATGAACGAGTTGCCCGAAGACGAGCGAGAGCTGGTGAGGCGCCACTACCTGAATGGAGAGCGCTTCGATCACGTGGCTGCGGAACTGGGGCTGAGCAAGTCCTGGGCGAGCCGGTTGCACACTCGGGCGATCGGGCGCCTGACCAAGAGGTTGAAGGCCTCCGGCTAGCGGGGGCTCTCCCGAATCCACACAACTGGGTTGGGAGAGTGCCCGACTCGAGCACCATGGCAGTTGAATTCATGACGGCTTCGCCCTCTCCAGCGCCGCCCGAGTCGGTTTCCGCCGAAGCACCCCGCCCGGAGCCGGCACATCAGGGGTTCGCGCAAGTCCTGGCTCGAATTGGTGGCGAGATAGACCGCGGCGAGCGGATGCTTCAAGGGGTCGTCACGGGTCGCGCCGGCCAATTGGGGCCCGGCGATCTCATCGCCCTTCAGGCCAACATCTACCGCTACACCGAGGTTGTCGATTTGACGTCGAAGTTCGTCGATCGCGCCGCGGGAGCGGTTCGGACGACGCTGCAGTCCGGGACCTAGAGCGACAAAAGGGTGTTCGTCGCGACCAAAGTGGAGGACCAATCGGGCAGCAGGCACAGCCGAAAGCGGACCTACGCCGGTTCCTGGGGCCGTTTTGGCGGCGCCGCTGCAGCTGGCAAGCTTTCGGTGTTCCAGCGGCTACCCCGGGGTGCTGGAGCGCATTTCTCGACCACGGCGCTCGAACGAGCGCGTCGGCCCAGGAGTGGGAGGCGGGTGGTCTTCTCGCGAGAGCCGCCAGTGTTCTTCCGGGGATCGCCCTGTCGTGGTCACGAGATGGCTCCTGGCCCGCGTGCGCACGAACGACTAGGCTTCGCGGATGCCCGAGCGCGTTCTGGTAGCCATGAGCGGCGGCGTCGATTCTTCGGTGGCCGCCGCGCGCCTGATGGCGGAGGGGTTCGACGTCGTCGGGGTCACGCTCCACCTCTGGGACACTCCGGATGACGGCAGCGTAAAGGGAAGGTGCTGTGCGCCCGAGGACGTTCACGATGCTCGTCGAGTGGCGGATGCGTTGGGGTTCGCACATTTTGCTTTCGACCGGCGCGACCTATTTCGCGAGATGGTGGTCGACCCTTTCGTCGACGCCTATCTGAACGGCGAAACGCCGAGCCCCTGCGTACGCTGCAATCGGGGCGTCAAGATCAAGGAGCTGGTGCATTTGGCCGACCGACTTCATGCCAAGTACGTGGCCACGGGGCACTACGCGCGCATTCGGCGGAGCAAGGATGGGCTCGAGCTGCTCCGCGGTAAGGATTCAGCGAAGGACCAGAGTTATTTTCTGCATATGCTTCCCGGCTCGACCCTGTCGCGCCTACTGTTTCCTCTTGGAGGGCTCACCAAAGCGGAGGTGCGTCGCCAGGCGTTGGAGCTGGCCCTTCCCGGTGCTCAAAAGGGTGAAAGCCAAGAGCTTTGTTTCGTTCCGACGGGGCGTTACGATGCTTTCGTGGCAGATCGCGCGCACGGGCGCTTGAGGCCCGGACCCATCGTGGACGAAGCAGGACAGGTGGTGGGCAGTCACTCTGGGGTTCACGGGTTTACGGTGGGACAGCGCCGGAACCTCGGAGTGGCGCTGGGCAAGCGCACCTACGTTGCCGGCATCGACGCCGCCAGCGCGACAGTGCATCTGGGTCGACGTGAAGATGTCCTCTTCAGCGCGGCCAGGCTTGCGGACGTGGCACTGCAGGATGGCGTACGCACACCGCTCAATTGCGATGTGGCTGTACGATATCGAGGCAAACCCAACCCCGCGCTCGTGAGCCAGTCCCGCGAGGCGACCTGGGTCCAGTTCGACGAGCCTGTCGGCGCGGTAGCCAAGGGGCAGTATGCCGTGTTCTACGCAGGGGAACGGGTGTTGGGCGGGGGCGTCATCGAGGCAACAGTCCGATCGGGAGCCGACGCGTGAGCTCCCGTTGGGTTGTCGGCGTCATGCTCTTCGGCTGCAGCATGGGGTGCACGGTGGGTGAGGGACATGGGTCCGTGAAGAGCGATCGCCTGTATATTCGAGACTGTTGGAATGGGGCGTTCGATCTCCGGCCCGACTTCTTCGCCACCAACCCCTTCAGCGACCAAACCCAGGTGATTCGCATTCAACGCGGAGACAACCTTCAGGAAGTCAGCGATGGGCTCATGATCTTGGTGAACGACACGCAGGCGGTCCGTGGGCAGCTCGACACCGCCCTCGACGTCGGGCTTCCGGTCGGCGTTTCCCCTCCCGGCGTTCCAGTCGTCTACGATCCGGACCCGCCTTTGGTGAACATTTCACTCTATTTGCATGACAGCTGCCACACGCAGAACGCCACCCTGCAGTCGATCGATGGGAGTATCACTTTCAGCGCGCTCTTCAGCGGGGACGTCAACGAACAGGACGGCTCCGAACGCCTGACCAAGGGTAGTTTCACGGCGCGTTTCGCCGACCCTCGGGACTTGACCCCAGGACAAGACCAGGACGAAACCCTGATCAGCACCGTGCGGGGCGACTTCAACTTCTACTTTCAGCGTGGGCAGCCCGCGCAGCCCTTTCCGTGAAGGAGGGGTGTTGCACACGCCGGTCGATGAACGATTGCTCGCAGAAGCCCAAGGAACCATGCTGCGTTTCGCATGCCCCGACTGCGCTCATTTCGATCCCGACCACGGGGTTTGCTCTCAAGGCTATCCACATGAACCTCATGTGAACCAGGAGCTCACGGGGCGAACGCTCGTCGTGTTCTGCAAGAGCTTCGAGCTGGTGTGAGGAGTTTCGATGCCGCGCTCGCATCCTCCGACGCTTCTGACGAGGGTCAAACGAGTCTTCGCGTCGGAGTGCCGTTTGGAGCGCGGGGCACACATCCTGCTCGGCGTTTCGGGCGGGCCGGATTCAATGGCGCTCTTGCACGTGCTGGCCGTCTTGCGCCGTCGCTTCGGCTTCGTGTTGTCCGCCCATGGCGTCGACCATGGCTTCCGGGCGGCGGCAGTCGACGAATTGGGGGTCGCTCGCGAGTTCTCGGCAGGGTTGGGGGTTCCCTTCACTTCGTCGCGGCTCCGGCTGGCGCCCGGCGGCAACCTGCAGGCGCGCGCGAGAGAAGGGCGCTACGTGGCGCTGCGCGACGCGGCCGCCCTAGCGGGCGCCCACTTCATCGCTACAGCGCATCAGGCGAACGACCGCGCCGAAACCGTGCTCCTCAGGTTGCTGCGGGGGGCCGGTGTCTCTGGGCTCGGTGTTCTCCCGCCGTGTTCGGGTGATCTTGTCAGACCGATGATCCGAGCGAGCCGTGCGGACGTGGAAACCCACCTCGCCCGACATGAAGTCCCGCATTGCCAGGACCCGTCGAACCTGGATGCCCGATTTCTCAGGGTGCGGGTGCGCCGCGAGCTCATGCCCCTGCTCGAAGAGCTATCGCCTCGGATTGTCCGTCATCTGACGAGTCTTGCCGACCAGGCGCTGGGTGAGGCGCCCCCCGAGCTCGTGGACCCAGACGGTCGTCCTGTCTCGTTGAGCCGTGCTCAGGTGGCACAACTGACCCATGTGTTGCAACGCGGCAGCCCAGCGGCAAGCGTCGCACTCAGCCACGGGCGCGAAATCCGCCTCGACCCGGCGACGGGCAAGGCCCACATCGTCGCTCCTTCCGACGCTGCGCCACCCGGCCGCGGACAGGGTCGCGACGGCACAAAAGCCGAAAAATGAAGGTTTGTCTCACGCTTCGGCCCGGCCAATCTGCGCGACTGCCTCTTCAACCGTGGCGCTCCGGCGGAAGAGGACTACATAAATGCAAGGCCCAGCGAAGACGGGGCGAGTCAGCATCGACTGGCTGGCTACCTGATGGCATATTTGACCTCAAGAGCCCGCGGGCGAAGTGAAACGAGCCGAAGGACAATAGAGTGAAGCAGCCGCACAAGACCCTTCTGTTGTGGGTCGTACTTATCGTCGCGTTCCTTGCTATCTGGCAGTTCTTGCGCCCCGAGGGGCCCCAGCCGAGGCCTATTCCGTACAGCAAGTTCATGACGTACGTGAAGGCCCCGCGCGATCAGCAGCACATCGACAAGGTAGAGATCAAAGACCGCGAGTACACGTTCGTGATCAAGAACCCGGTGGGCAAGCCCGAGCAGCAGAAGGGCTACACCATCGGGCCCGAGGACGACGACCCCGCGGAGCTCATCGCGAACAATGTGACTGTCGAGTACCAGAAGGACGAAGGCGGCCATTTCTGGGCTTCTGCCCTGACCATTCTGCTGCCGATGCTGTTCTTGCTAGTCATGTTCTACCTGTTCATGAGGCAGCTACAGGCCGGGGGCGGCAAGGCGATGAGCTTTGGCAAGAGCCGTGCTCGGCTGCTCAACGAATCGCAGAACAAGGTCACCTTTGCCGACGTCGCCGGAATCGACGAAGCCAAGGACGAGCTCGAAGAGATCATCGCATTCCTCAAGGATCCCAAAAAGTTTCAGAAGCTCGGTGGTCGCATTCCCAAAGGCGTACTCATGATGGGGCCGCCCGGCACCGGGAAGACCCTGCTCGCGCGGGCGATCGCGGGTGAGGCGGGTGTCCCCTTCTTCTCGATATCCGGGTCCGACTTCGTGGAGATGTTCGTGGGCGTGGGCGCGAGTCGCGTGCGCGACCTGTTCGAGCAGGGAAAGAAGCACGCTCCCTGCATCATCTTCATCGACGAAATCGACGCCGTGGGGCGTCATCGCGGCGCGGGACTAGGCGGCGGACACGACGAGCGCGAACAAACACTCAACCAGCTGCTCGTCGAGATGGACGGCTTCGAATCCAACGAGGGAGTCATCATCATCGCCGCCACCAACCGTCCAGACGTGCTGGACCCGGCCATCTTGCGCCCGGGGCGCTTCGACCGCCGGATCACGGTACCGCGTCCGGACATCCTGGGCCGGGAGGGGATTCTCGCAGTACACACCAAGAAGGTGCCCATGGGAGACAATGTGGACCTTCAGGTGATCGCCGCCGGCACTCCTGGGTTCGTCGGGGCCGACCTGGAAAATCTGGTCAACGAAGCGGCCTTGCTGGCCGCGCGCCAGGACAAGGATTCCGTTACCATGTCGGATTTCGAGTTGGCCAAAGACAAGGTGCTCATGGGCGCGGAACGGCGCTCCATGGTCATGAGTGAAAGCGAGCGGCGCACCGGCGCCTGGCACGAAGCCGGTCACACCATCGTTGGCAAGCTCGTCGAGGGCAACGATTCCGTGCACAAAGTCTCGATCATTCCGCGCGGTGCCGCGCTCGGTGTGACGATGTTCCTGCCCACGGAAGACCGTCACCTGATGACCAAGAAGCAGATGCTTGCGCGCATTGCCATGGCTCTCGGTGGGCGGGTTGCCGAGGAAGAGGTGTTCAACGAGGTGACCACTGGCGCCCAAGACGACATCAAGCGGGCGACTCGCTTCGCGCGTGCCATGGTGTGCGAGCTCGGAATGAGCCCCAAGCTCGGTCCCATTGCCTACGGCGACAACGAGGAAAGTGTGTTTCTCGGTCGGGAAATGGCCACACGACGCGACGACTTTTCGGAGAGCACCGCGCGTGAAATCGACGAAGAAGTGCGGCGCATCGTCGAGGAGCAGTACGAGCGAGCCCGCAAGGTGGTGCGCGAAAATCGAGACAAGCTCGATCGCCTCGCCGAGGCGCTCCTCGAGCGGGAAACCCTGGATTCGGAAGAGATTCAGGCGGCACTGGACGGGAACGAGCTTCCCAAGCGTGAGCGGGTCGTCATCCCCTCCTGGAGCGAGCGGCACAAGGCGAAGTCAGAAAAGAAGCGTCCGGCGAGTATCTTCGGAGCGCCGAAGCCGGCACCGAGCTGAGCGTTTCTGGATGGTGTCAGGCTTCCCCAAGCTGGCCCGGCAGTGCCCGTGAGGTCTGCTGGGCAGCTTCCGCGTCAGCGGAGCGAGGAGCGAGCGGAGTCTTGCGGGCGTGCCCAGCGATGAGCAGCGGCAGCGCAAGCACCCCACCGGGAACGAGCAGGACTATCGTCCATAGCGCGATTCGGAATGCGAGAGCCACGCTCTCCACGAAGCATGTCGCGTGCCATTTCTTCCAGCCGGTAAAACGGCCACCTTGCGCACGCCGCCCAACCATGAGGTCGGATCTTGCTGTCACAGTTGTGACGTTCGTTGCTTGCCGCTGACGTTACGGTCCTCACCACGCCGTGGCCAGGTACCATACGACAGCCACGCCCACGAGAACGCCCGTCGTGATCCAGGTCGCTCGTGGGTGGCTGGTGCTCCTTTGGTGCGACCCGTCTGCAAAAGACTCGCGTCTTCCCCGCTCTTCACGCAGCTCTAGGCGCAGCGTCTCGAGAGCCGAGTGGGCTTCCTCTGCATCGGTCTCGCGCACGACGACTTGTATGCCGCCGAGGCCACCGCCCAGGTGCGGCGCCATGCCCACCACCAGATCATTGAGCAAACGCGCTGATATGCCCAGTGTTTCCAGGTGAAGGACGGCCAGGTGGGCCTCGTGAGGGGCATCGTAGGTCGCCACGGTCACCTCGCTGGGCGATTCGGTGCGGTGATGCGGGTCGCGATAGGTCACTGAGTCCTTCTCGCGCCATCCAGACCTCGGGGCGGACCAGCAGGCG
This sequence comes from uncultured delta proteobacterium, assembly GCA_963809955.1. Lineage (GTDB taxonomy): Bacteria > Myxococcota_A > Polyangia > Polyangiales > Polyangiaceae > JAICQQ01. Next base: position 637,814 of record CAWELQ010000013.1, on the reverse strand, counting down.
CTCGCTCACACTAGCAAATCGTCCCGATTTTGCCCTCCCCATCGACAGTGCTGCCAGAGTTGCTGGCGTTCTGGTAATAGTGGAAGTCCGCCGTGAACGCTCCTGCATTGCTGCCCGAATCACTCGTGGACGCCCTGGTCAGCGCGCCTGCGTGGCAAGTGCAGAAAGAATACGCAGGGGTCCTCTTCCTCTTGATCGCGCTACCGGAGCACTCCGAGGAAATGGTGGGCCCGCTCCTAGAGCTGTGCAGCGTCGAGGGCGAACCGCTCATCCTGCCTTCCTCGCTCATCAACACGCTGGAGATGTCGAAGATCGACCTGAATCAGGCGGACTTCGACCTGACCGGATCAGGCCGTGTCGAGCTATTGGCCAGGCTGGCCAATTCGACTCATTTCGCCCTACCACTGCTGAAGCGCCGCTCAGGCGAGCCCCGGAGTCGCATCACCGTGGGGCGCGCGGCTGCCAACGACGTCGTCTTGAGTGAGCCCTCGGTATCGGCGCAACACGCGTGGTTCGAGCTGGATGAGTACGGCTCGCTGATGATTCAGGACAGCCGCAGCAAGAACGGCACGCTGGTCAACGGGCGCCGGCTCGATGTTGGGGAGGTGTCCTGGATTCAGCCGATGGACCAGATACGTTTTGGTTCGCTGGCCACGTTCACATGCACTCCGGCGGTGCTGCGCGGGGTGCTCAAGACACTGACGGCGACCGACAGCTATTCCTGATTCCGGAAATGCCCACCTCGGCAGAGCTCCCGCGCTGCCTGGAGCAGGGGCTCGGGTCGATTCTTGCTCGGATCGTCGATGACCATGTCCAGCAGTGCCTCCAGCAGCTTGCCGATGCCGGGACCCGGCCGCAAGCCGAGCTGCCGCATCAAATCCCCGCCGCCCAGGCAAAGATCGCGGATCTGCAAAGGGGGAGCGTTTTCGAGTTCCGCCCGCGCCCGTGCCATCAGGGTGGACACCTGGTCAACGTGAACAGCCGGGGCGGGTCGTGCGCGCTGAATGGCGAGCATCAGCTGCTCGAGGTCGGGCAGGAGATCGGGGCCGATGCGCCGAAGCCAATGCCTGAGGCCGCGTGAGGTGAGTGCGTCCGTTGTCGGAGGTGTCTGGTGGCGTACCAGAGCTACGACTCGGTCTCGATCCTTGTTCGAGAACCTCAGCGATTGCAGGAGTGCGTAGCTGAGTTCCGCAGCGCGGTCGGTCGCAAGCGGACTGGCAGCGCCCTGTGGGCTCGCAGCATTCGCGACCTCCGAGCCCAGATTGTGCATCAAAGCGGCAAGCCGGACCTGCAGCGACGGCGCGCAGAGATCGACGGCCCTGAGGGCAACGTCGAGTGCCTCACGTCGGCCGCTTTCATCACACAGAGTGGGAGCGGTAACAGCCAGGAGTCCATGGTCCCGCATGATGCAAAAGGCCCTGCTGGGCTCGCGGCTGGCCATGGCCTTGACCCATTCCTCACGCACCCGCTCGGGGCTGACCTTCCGAAAGCTGTCCAGGGAAGGTCGAATCGCGCGGGCGGTGTTCGACTCCAGCTCGAATTCCAACGCGGCAACGAAGCGCGCCGCCCGCAGCACTCGCAGGCCGTCTTCGCCGAAGCGCTCCAAGGGATCGCCCACGGCTTTGATCAAGCGGCGATCGAGATCCCCGATGCCGTCAAAGGGGTCTTCGAGTTGATGACGGAGCGGATCGTAGGCGATCGCGTTTATCGTGAAATCCCGCCGGGCCAAATCCTCGCGGATTTCCTCGACGAAGAATACGGCGTCCGGGCGGCGACCATCGGAGTAGCCGACCTCGCCGCGCAGGGTGGTTACCTCGTAGCCTTGCTTTCCCAACAGGACCGTAACTGTCCCGTGCTTGATTCCCGTTGGAATCACGCGTTTGAACGAGCGTTGAACGACCTGGGGTGTGGCGTCGGTTGCCAGATCCCAGTCGCTGCGCTGCGGGTTTTCGACTTGCCCGAAAATCTCGCGGAGCAGGTCCCTGAGGGAACCACCCACCACCCAGGTACGATGGCCGCTGCGCTCCAGGACTTGCGCAATTTGCTGCACATGGGCCGGAATGGCCTGGTGTACTCGGTTCAGTGCGGACCCGTCGAGCGGCGTAGTCATCGTGCCGGCTTGGATACACCGCGCCGGATTCAACCCCAAGGGTTGATGATCTCGCTGCTGCCGATATTCGACGGCTTCTTGGGTGGCTTCGGTGCGCGCTGCTTCCGGGGTTTGGTTCCTGGCTTGGGTGGCCGGGTGGGGGCCGGCTTCTTGTCGGGGGTCAACCTTACGGACCGTCTGGGTTCGCTGCCGTCGAGAAGGATCGTCTCGGTTTCGTAGCCTTCGCGCTCGATCCGCACCGCTTGCTGCTGCCCCTTGTCCACGTCCACGAAGACCGGACTTTGCCCCAGGTCGGTGCCGTCCTGGAAGACGTGAGCGTCCAGAGGCTCCACGGCGAGCACTACCCGGCGCGGGGGCGGCGCCGGGTCGACGGTCGGCGCATTCGTCGTCTTCAATTGCGTCGCGGAAGCGGCTAGCGGCTCCGGGTGAGCCGAGGCATCGATTGGCGCGCTGTCGCTGGTGCCGCTGCCGGCCATGAAAGTCACGGCGACCAGAGTGGCCGCCCCGGCACCTGCCAGCGCCAGCATCCAGGTCCGGCGCCCCTTGAGGGTCGGCGCCGAGTCGGGAACTTGAACGGCAACGGCGCCGTTTTGTTGGAAGTAGTCGTGCGGCACCTGAAAGCTGCCCGAGCGATCCAACATCTCGGCGACGGCGTCGGGTGGAACCCCCTGCTTGAATTTGACCAGGTCCTGAAGCAGCTCTTCCATCGAAGCGTAGCGCTGCTCCGGGCGCTTCGAGAGGCATTTTAGAATGATTGCTTCGAGACCGGCAGGTACCTCTTGGCGCTGGGGTACGAGTGCTCGAATGGGCACTGGCACCTTGTACATGTGTTGCGTCAAGATCCCCATGAAGTTGTCGGCATCGAATGGCACCGAGCCGCTTGCCAGCTCGTACAAGATGACGCCGACTGAATAGATGTCGCCGCGGTGATCGACGGGCGTGCCCGCCGCTTGTTCGGGCGACATGTAGTGCGGAGTTCCGAACACCGCTCCGGCACGAGTGAGCTTTCCCTCGGAGGTAGAGACCTTGGCGATGCCGAAGTCCAGGATCTTCACGAAGTCGTGGTTCGACCCGCGCGAGATCAAAAAGATGTTGTCGGGCTTCAGGTCGCGATGGACGATCTGCGACCGGTGCGCCGCCGACAGTCCTTCCGCCAGCTGTTCAGCAATGCTGATGATGCGGGCGATCGGCAGCGGCTGCTTGTCCACAATGGTGCCGGATAGCGGCATGCCTTCGAGGTACTCCATGACGAAGTAGGTGGCCCCGTCCGGAAATTGCCCGAAGTCGCTGATGTCGATGATGTGGGGATTGCCGATGGAAGACGCTGCCTTGGCCTCGTTCAAGAAGCGTTCGGTCACTTCGCTGTCTCGGGCCAGATCCGCCCGCAGCACTTTCATGGCCACCTTCTTGCCGATGATCTTGTGCCGGCAGCGGTAGACCACGCCCATGCCGCCCTCCCCCAGGATGGCTTCGACCTTGTAGCGATTGTCCACGGTGCACCCCAGGTAGGGGTCACTCTGGGCGGCCTGGTCCAGGGCGTTGCCGCCCTCCACGTCCGGTTGCGACACCGTACCGGGGGCGATGGTGACGACCTTCAACCCTTCGGGCTGTGACACGGCGGAGAAAGAAGTCGGCTCGTTGGCGGGATAGCGTCCGCTCTCGAGGTCCTGGGGCGGTTTCGCCGCCTCCTCTTGCGCATCCTTCGATCTCATGAACTTTCCGACTTCCACCTACTCTATGCACGAAAGCCGGCGGTGAAGTGCTACGTCCCGATTACGTCAAAGACCTCGCGAATCTAAGCCAGCAGTCGCAGCTTCGTACTGCGCATCAGTTCATTATTTCAACCGATCCAAACGCGAAGCAGTGCAAAACGCAGGCCGCTGCACCCCCAGGACCAATAGCGAGAACTTCCCGAATTCTCGCCGTTGGCCGGCTTCGGGTACGAAATTCTTTCATAGTTCGGGTGCCACGCGCGACATGAATTGTCGATAAACAGCTCCGAGTGGTGCTACATCCCACCCAGAATGGGATTCCCACTCGACCTGGCGATTCGTTACATGCGCTCCAAACGCCGGGGTTTCGTTTCCGTGGGCACTGCATTCGCAGTCATCGGCGTCGCACTGGGAGTCTGCGCGCTGACCACGGTCATCGCCGTGACGGGAGGGTTTCGCAAGGAGTTTCGGGACAAGGTGCTGGGAGTCAATGCTCATGTGCTCATCCTGAAATATTCGAGTGATTTCAGGGAGTACCGGGATCTGATCAAGAAGGTCAAGGACGTGCCAGGAGTGATTGGCATCGCTCCCTTCGTCATCAATCCCATGATGGTCACGCACGATGACCGCACGGCGACCGGGGTCTTGCTCAAGGGCGTGGACCCAAAGCGCGTGAGCCAGGTGCTCGACCTGCCGCAACACATCGTTCAGGGGTCGCTCAAAGGTCTACGCTTGCCGGGTTCGAAGCCTCCAGAGCGCCGGCGCCAAGCATTTTCGTCGGGAACGATCACCGGCAGCAAGGCGACCGAGAGCAAACAAAAGAGCCCGGACGAAGAGCTGCCATGGATCGATGACAAGAGCGCGGATCTGGGCCCCACCGGAGCTCCCAAGGAGCGTCGTCCATTGCTTCAAGAGCTCAAGCGAGCGATCGACGAAGACGACGCGCGCGCGGCCAAGGGCGCGGAACTTCGGCCCGGAGGGGAAGCTACGGATCAAGAGTTGCAGCTGTCTGAAGATGCGCCGCAGGGGAGCATCGTGCCAGAGGGGGGCTACGAGAGCCAGTTGCCGGAGGACGACATCATACCGGAGGAGGTCAACCCCGATCCTTGCAGCGTGGATTCGAAGCTCTTGCCCGGTATCGTGATTGGCATCGGCCTGGCCAAGAACTTGAACGTCGGGATTGGCGGGTGCGTCCAGGTGACTTCGCCGACCATCGGATTCACCTACGTCCGTGGTGCGATTCGTGCGCCCGTGGCCAAGCAATTTCGCGTTGTCGCGATCTTCGATGCTGGCTTCGATCAATACGACTCGAAGCTAGTCTACACGGACCTGTATCAGGCGCAGGCCTTCTATGACACCGGCGATAGCGTCACGGGTATCGAAATGAAGGTCGACGATACGGACAAGGCCAAGGCCATTGCCGCACATATCGAGGATATGCTCTCGAACGGAATCTATCACACGATGGATTGGGAGGAGCTGAACCACGGCCTGTTCACGGCGCTACGCATCCAGCAGATCATGATGAGCCTGATACTGGCGCTGATCATCATCGTGGCCGCATTCACCGTGTTGGCCACGTTGATCATCGTGGTGCTCGACAAGCGCAAGGAGATTGCCGTGCTCAAAGCCATGGGTGCAACGAACTCTGCAGTGCTGCGTTCGTTCATCTACCAGGGTGGCATCATTGGCGCTATCGGGACGCTGGCAGGGCTATTGCTTGGTTACGGCGCCTGCCTCGGGCTGGCGACGTACAGCTTCCCCCTCGATCCGAAGGTGTACTTCATATCCAAGCTCCCAGTACAGATGGAGTGGTCGAGCTTTGCGCTCGTGGGAGCCTTCGCTGTGGCCGTGTGCTTGGCAGGTTCCTTCTGGCCCGCGCTGCACGCGGCAACGCTGCGACCCGCCGAAGCGTTTCGTGAGCAGTAGGCTGCCCGAGCCGTCGAGCCGACAGCAAGCGACTCGACGATAGCGGCTAGCCGATGGCGTGCCTGAGGGGCTGATAGTGACCGCGCCCGAGCAGCCCCAGGATACGAGCTCCGAGTTCGTGCGTGCGAAACGGCTTGGAGACGAAGTCATCTGCTCCGGCGTCGAAGGCCTCCAAGATTGCCGACTGAGAGGGGTGAGCTGTCAGGACCAAGACCGGTAGGTCCGAGAGCGCGCTGTCTTCGCGCAAACGCCGACAGAAATCCACGCCCGACATGCCGGGCAGTTCCCAATCGACCACGATGAGTTTGACGCAGGCGCCGCGCAGCAAATCGAACGCCTCCTCCGCACTGGCGGCGCTTTGCGCCACGAAACCCTTGGCCTCCAATACTGCGCGAACCACCTGTTGAACGTCAGGGTCGTCGTCGATCACGAGCACGGGACAATTGGGGGGCGGCACGATGGTCGCCAACTCGGACACACTACCGAGGGGGGCGATGCTGGGGGGCCCGTGTCCGGCCGCGAAGCGCTGCAAAGCCTGCCAATCGCGCTCCTCGAACGAGATGCGTACATCGCCGTCGAGATCGATCACGGAGCCCGCCAGCGAGATGGTTTCTTGTCCCACTTTGAAGGTGGCCAAGAGCCATTCTCCGTCACGCATACCTTCGGAGCAATTGAGCTCCAGATCGTGTTCGCCGTCGTACTCGCTGAGCTCTGCACTCAGCTCTGTGAAACTTTCGTACTCGAAGAGTGTTGTCCGCACGTTGCCGTCCTAAACCCCACAACTCACGCACGCATCGCCGGCTGGAAGGCCCATCAGAGCCTGCCTCGGAACGTGATAGCCTGACACGCGGCACTGGGAACTACCCAGCGTGAGCAGCTCCAGTGCGTTGCAACGCGTTCCGGGCTTACGAGACGAAGGGGGGTTCGATCTCATGCTCACAGCCGCCAAAGGCTTAGCGCGGGATCCGGTAAATGGCGAGCGCGAGTAGAAAAAAAGTCAGTGCAATCAGCAACCCGGCCGAACTCGTTTGTTCGAGGTTCAGGGGGCCTCGCGCACCCAGCAGGTTCAAGATATGGCCCCGCGGAAGCGGCAAGGCCAGCGCCGAGTCGGACGAGCCGAGAGTCCAATCCAGCAGAAGAAAAGCCATTCCACCGCCACCGCGCTCGCCGAAACTGGAGCCCAGCGCGAACCAACATGCATACGCCGCGCCAGCCAGTGCGCCCACCGAAGCGGAGCTCCAAGCATCGCGCGCTGCCACTGGGTCTTGCAAACCGCGCGCCGCAAGTACTGTCAGACAGCCCAGCAGAGTCCCGAGCAGCATACAGACGATTCCGGCGGTCGCGAGTTGCCCCATCGCCAACCGACGCCGATCCGCACCGTGTCTGGCAAGCTCCCCGAACGAGCTTTGGAAGTTCCCATGCAGGCACGTTCGCCTCATGATCGCCCACGCGCTCAGGGGAAGCGCCAGACCAAACGCTGCTCCTGTCAGCGTCCGATCTGCGGCCCCGGGACCCGCCTGGCGTTCCAGAAGCGCCACCAGTACGCAGAACAACAAGACGGCCCCGAAAGCGGCGAACAGCGAGACCCGCTTCAAACGGAGCGCGCTCAGCTTGAACGCCAGCGAGAACTCTCTCACGCCGACCTCCCGGGGAGCAGCGCCACACTGCCGTAGGCTCTTTCATAGGCAGCTCGCGCGAGGGCCGCATGGGTGGCGCGAATTTCACCTGGATCGGGAAGCACCTGAGTCATGCCGCTCACCCGGATGCCACGCTCGGTGGCGATGCGCAAAATCGTCAGACACAGGGCTTCGACCTCAGGCCCTTCCACGGTGAGCGCGGAGCTGTCGCGGTGCCAGATGAGCCCAGTCACCGGCGCCTGACTTCCGAGCACCTGGACCAACTCGCCGACTTGCTCGCCTTCGACTCGCACGCGCGCCGCGCTTCCCGGAGCGAACGCCGGGGCCGTGGCGGCGAGCGTGCCGCGCTTCAGCCTACCATCTTCGAGCAGAAGGGCTTCTGGGCTGAGCAGCGCCGCTGTGCGGGTGCTGGCCGTGGTACACAGCACCAGTGCCTCCCTTGCGCGCTCCCTCAGCAAAGTCAAGAGCTCGCTTTCCGCGAGCTCACCCGCGGCTCGGAGGGGCTCGTGGAGTAACAGCGCTCTGGGAGAGTCGACCGAGAGCGCGACCGCCAAGGCGAGCAGGTGTTGCTCGTGCGGACTGAGACTTTCGGGGTGGCGATCGAGTAGTGGTCTGGCTCCCACCCGGTCGAGCGCTTCTCGCGCAGTGGCCCGTGCGCCGTGAACGAACAGTCGATGGGAAATGGCGTCACAGACTCGCGACTCTTCCACATGCGGCGCTCCGAACGCACAGCCCAGCCAGCGCCGTACGGCGGGAGTGCTATGGGGGTCCTGCCCATCGACGCGCACGCTGCCATGCTTTGGAGCGACATCGCCGGCACACAACTCGAGCAGCTCCAGAGTTCCGTCGCCGACAGTGCCGACGACGACATGGATGCCGGCTTCCAGCTGGAGCGAGAGCCCGGTCAAGCGCCGGTGGACGACGGACGAAAGCTGAAGGATCACTGACCAGCTCCAAGCTTCACCGATTGCTCGGCGAGCCATCCGAACATGTCGATCAGGCTCGGTGTCTCCGGCCAAGCTTCACGGAGCAAATGTGGACCGATCACGAACGTCAGCAGCCATAGTGTAGCGGTTCGCCGGGTGAGCCCGAGCGCGGCCGCCATGAGCAGGCAGAGACTAGCGGCCAGAAGCAAGGTGTAGACCGGAAGCGTGAGCATCAAGACCAAGCGTCTGAGCACGTGCTCGATACCGCCGCTCACGGAGACCGCCGCGAGCGCCATGATCAGGGCTGGAAGTGTCATGAGCGAGACCAGGCGCAGGAACAGCGCCGCAAAGCGCGCCCGACTCTGGCCCCTTCCCAGTCCGCCTCGGCGCGCCGCCAATGGATCGAGCGCCCTTCGAAACTCTTCCCAGCGGCGTGCGGCTGAAAGCATCACTATTCCGCCAACCAACCAAGATAACCAGACGAGCCCGTCCCCGAGGCTCGTCTGGAAGGCCGCGGGGTGCTCGGACCCTTGCCACAGGACCAGCGACACGGTGACGAGCGTGACGAGCACGCTGAGCCCGCGCGCCAGGCGGAAACCCATGCGGGCTCTCAGTTCCTCGTCGTAGAGCTTGGCGAGCTGCATCACACTGTGAGACCTGGAACGAACCTGAATCGCCACGGCGCTAGTCTAGACTCATAACACGCCGCTTGCGCGAGCTTTCAGAGCCGATCCGGCGTCCGCCGCGCTCCGATACCGGTCTTGCGCCTACTCAGGGGGGCCGGAGCTTCCACAGCCGCGCACGAGGGTCACCCAGTTTTTCGAGCGCCTGCGCCAGGGCATGCCGCGCGACCGGGGAATTCTCGTCCAGCTCGAGAGCGCGTTTGGCAGCACCCACCGCGTGCCTCGGGCGGTCGCGTGCCAGCTCTGCTACCGCCAGCCAGCTGAGTGCGACCATGCGAGTCCGGTCATCGCCGTGTGTCAACGCGACCAACCGCTCTACCGCTCTGCCCACGTCCCCATTCCGCATTTCCGTGCGAGCCACCAGGAGCTGCAGGTCTGCCGAATGGGGAAAGCGCTCGGCCTGTCCAGCGATGATCGCTTCTGCTTCTTGGCGCCGTCCCAATCGAATCAGTGTTTCTGCCAGGCCGGCATAGCCTTCCGGAGCCTCGGGTGCCGCCTGGATCAGCTTTTCGAATTCGAGCTTAGCGTGGTAGAGCAAGTTGGCGTCGAAGAGCAGGTGTGCCAGGTTCAGCCGCGCTGGCGCGAACCCTGGGTCGATGGCGAGCGCCGCGCGGTAGTGTTCGGAAGCGTCGTCTTTGCGTCCTTCACGTTCAGCGAGCACGCCCAGCGCGTGGTGCGGTTGGGCAATGTTCGGGTTGATGCGCCGGGCCCTTCTGAGCAGTTGACCCGCGCGAGTCAGATTGCCCCGTTCGAGCTCGACGAGAGCTTGGTTGCTGAGCGCTTCGACGAAACGCGGATTGTACTCGAGGGCGAGCTGAAAGCGGGCGCTTGCCGTCTCCAGATCCCCGGATGCCAACGCTTGGATGCCCTGGTTGTTCAGTGAGACCGCCTGGGCCGGAAGTGGCGGGCGGCTGGAGCAACCCAGCAGAAGGAGGATGGCGATGAGGGTGGTCCACAACCCCGGGCGGACCGAGGGAACGGAACTCTTCCGTGCCGTGGGCCTCGGACGAAATAGGACGTTCTGTACGTTGCAGAGAACTCGGGCCCGCGGGGCCGTGACGGAGAGCTGGCCCAAGCGACCAGCGGGATTCTTGTCGCGAGCAATCAACGATGTGGACAACCGATTGGGCAGCATGCATCCCGCGGGCACGGCCGAAAAAGGACCCTCGCCGGTGCACAGGGCCTTTTTCCGCGGTGCCGGTCCTCTAGGGGTCATGGTCACAGTTCGGTCGGCGGGGAGCCCGTTTGCGAAAAAAATGCGTTGGTAGCGGTGTCCATTCGATACCGCGGCTGCCTCCATTGGTTTCGGAGCAGGGGCCGGCTGCAAAAAAACCGCGCGATCTGGTTGCATGTGGCGGTCATGCTGGGGAAGCTTGCCCGCCGTATGACCAAAGATGAACGTGGGAAACCGGGCGAGGCAGAGTCGAAGTCCGAAAAGCGGGCGGGTAGCAGTTCGAGCGACGAAGACTCCTCCGCTGGTCAGGAGACGAAGCACGCGGAACGCGCGGCGGCACCGGCCGAGGACGAGAGCGATCCTCGTCAGTTGGTCGACGACGAAGACGACGAAGACGACGAAGACGACGAAGACGACGAAGACGACGAAGACGACGAAGACGACGAAGACGACGAAGACGACGAAGACGACGAAGACGACGAAGACGACGAAGACGACGAAGACGACGAAGACGACGAACGCAATCGCACGCAGGCCGCACCGCCAGTCGAACTCGACCGACGTCGCGACGACGGACAGCGGCGGAACAAGCGCTCGCGAGACCGCGCCACACGCCGACCTGACTCACCTCTCTCAGAAGACGAGATCAATTCGCCCACCAAGCAGACCCTGGCGATGCTGAGCGTCGTGGCCGCCGCTACGCTGGTGATGTGGGGCGTGGGTCGAGCCGAATGCAACTACCACGAAGTGGACGAAGGCATGAATCCGCGTAAAGTGACTCTGGAAGAGCGCACGCGTACACCCCAGGACGTCGCCTTCGAGTTTCAGCACGCCCTGAGCAGCTACGACTTGAAGACCGCGCGCAAGCTGGCGACTGGAGACGCCAAGAAGGTCGTTGAAAAGCGCAAAGCTGGCTGTCCTTCCGGCAATTGCGACAAGAAACGGCAAGCGCTCGCCGACCGGGTGTCGACGATGGCGGAGCTGTTGAAGCGAACGCCCACGAATGCGCTGGCGCGCGTTTGGTCGGTCGGGGGGGTTCCCAAGGAAAAGCATCTCGTGATCCTCGAGAGAAAGGGAACGGACTGGAAGGTCGAGTCCTACCGGAAGGACGACGGGTCCCTCCCGGAGTTGCCTGGCCAGATGCCGCAGCTTCGCCTGCATGCGCCCCCTGGTGCTGGGCCTCACGGCGCGGGAGCGCGACGCCCGGAATCCGGTCGACCGGGTGCCACGCCTCCCACTTCCACGGGCCGACAGGGCCAGAGCCCGTCCCGTGCCGTTCCGCGGCTCCCCCCCGGTCACCCCACGCCCGGGGCCGCTCCAGCGCAGCCTGCCAAGGCGCGTCCGGCACCCACACCAGCCCCCTCGCGTTGAAGGCAGGCCCTCGGCTGCCTTCTCCCCACGGCGTCGCCTGGCCTCAGTGCGCCTGGCAGACGCCGTCGACGCAGTCGCCGTCGCACGCGCTCTCGCAGTCGCCGCAATGTTCCCTGTCGGTTCGGATGTCGATCTCACAACCGTCTTCGAAGTCGTCGTTGCAGTTCTTGTAGCCGTCGTCGCACAAGCGTACGTAACAACTGGTGCTGCCGCAGGCTGCTTCGGCGTGGGCTACTGGCGGACATCGGTCGCCGCAGCGTCCGCAGTTCTCGACGTCGTCAGCCGTATTCACCTCGCACCCATTGGAATTGATGCCGTCGCAGTCGTCCCAGGTGCCATGGCACGCGCCGACCACACACTCGCCACTTGCGGGGCTGCAGATGGCTGTCGCTTTCGGCAAGCTACAAGGAATACAGCTACGTCGGGAACAACCAAAACTCGGGTCATCCAGGCCGACGCAGCGCGTTTCGCCCTCCACGTTGCAGGCCTTCTCCTTGTCGGAACACCTGATCTTGCTCCCGCCGCCGAGTCTGGTTTCGTCGATGGTCAGAGAACACGCGCCGAGCGCGCCGGCGGTCAGCAGGGCCAACAGCTTCGGGGTCAATCTGGACATCAGAACTGCCCTTGGAGCCCCGCCCAGCCTCCGGGAGCACGCAGCAGGTGCGGCAGAGTTGCGACGAGATGGATGCTTTGGCCTACAGTAGCCTCGTCATGCGCAGGGCGCGTCAGATACATCAGCAGCGCGCCAGCGGCGGACGCCACGGCCACGCCCATGAACACATCCGTGATCAGCGCGGAGCGTTTGACGTCGTCAATTCGGCTTCGAGTGCAGTTGGGCGCGCATTCCTCCAACGCATTTTGCTGTTTGCCTCTGGTGTTCAATGCGAAGCCCGTTGCTGCAGCGGAGCTAAGGAGCGCCAAGCCGCCGAGCAAGTAGACAGCCTCGGGGGTGGGACGATTCCGACGAGATGCCGACCCCCGGTGCGTGGAGCTGTTGGAAGCGATTGTCGGTTCTGGCACGAGCGCAGTTGGACCCGCTTTTGCGGGCGAACGGAAGTCCGCCGACACGAGCTTGTTCTTTTCGCCTTGTTTCAGCAGCGCTGGCACGACCTTGGGTTGGTGGTGCTCGACTTCGAAGACGAACTCGTAGTAACCCGGGTCCAGTTCGACTGGACGCCCATCCAGCTCGCTGGTGACGATTTGACTCCCGTTTCTCACGGTGACCCGTTGTACGGCGCCGGCTTCCGTAGTCGCATCGAAGACAACCGTGGGAATCTGCGTTGCCACTTCGTCGAGCCATTGCACGCAGTCTTTCTGCACCGCCGCCGGGCAGACCTCCAACGCGCAGGCCTTGAGCGCCCTCTGGGAGTCCACGAGCTTGCCGTTTAGGCGCAGCAGCTGTGCGTCTTCGTGGGCTTGCACGCAGCTCTGTTCCGCACCCGCAGCGTTGGCCTCTGCCCGAGGCGTATCCGCCGCGGCTTGGGGAGGCACGATGCCAGGCTGTGCGTGGACGTATTCCGTAGTAAGCAAACAGGACACGCCCAGAGCTCGGCCAAGGTTGGTGAAGCGCATGGTGTGGAACGAGCCCGGATACTAACTCAGCAGTCGAGCCCGAGGGAGGCTCTAATTCCGCGGCAGGCCTTGGCAGAGCCGCCTCCGATCGCACTCGAGCACCGACCAGTTGCCAATTGCACCCGTACCGCCAAAAACGGCCCCGACGTGCCAGCGAGGGTCCGTTTTCTGCGGTGCCTGCGCGGCGCCCGCTGCCCAGGGGTTTTTTCTACTTCGTGGATTGGTCGCGACAACATCCTGTTTGTCGCTCTAGGGTATCGTTTTTCTGCGCAGAGGCCTTAACACTGAGCAGATTGGGATGTAATTAGTGAAAGGATGGAGCAGTTCGCCGGAGACTCGACGTGGAAGGACGACGGCTCCGAATCCCAGGTTTCGGGTATTACCGCGTCTGCCAGCAGCGTCCGCTTGTGGTACCTGGTAGCCGTGGAGCGCTCATCCGCGCTGACGGCGGACGACGAGCAGCGAATTCGTGGCGAGCTGGTGGGGGGGCGTAGGCATTGCGCGGCCCTGATTGCCTGCTCGCCCCAGTTGGTGGCATTGGTTGCCGAAATGGTCGTCGAGGCCAAGCACGACCCCCGCAACCGCGAGTGGTTTCGCCATGGACAGCACTCGAGCAGCCTCGAAGTCATCTCGCAACTGGTGGTGGAGGCCGAGCGAGCCTTCAAGGCAGAGCCGATGAGCGTGGACTCTCCGTCGCTTCAGGAAGGCCTCACCGACCGGATCGAACGGCTGAGGCTATCGCTCACCGGAATTGCTGAACTGGTAAGCAGAGCGACGGATCGTCGCGCGGTCGCGGCCCGGCTGACCGAGGAGCTTGGCACGTGGCGTGACAGGCTCCGGTTGTGCCGCAACGAGCTCATCGACAAGCACTTGGACCTGGTACTGAGCGAACTCAGACGCATGCCCCGCTTCGGGGCCGACAAGCGTGAGCTGTTGCAGGAGGGCAATCTTGGCCTGATGAGGGCCGCGGAACTATTCGACGAGCGGGGCGACCTTCCGTTTGTCGCGTACGCGCTTTGTTGGATTCGCGCGTTCATGCGTCGGGTGATCGAAACGAAACGCGGCAGCGTGCGATTGCCTGCCGACGTGTGCGCCAAGCTTGGGCGCTTGCGCCAACATAGCATCCTGTTGGATCAGACCACTGGACAGGCGGCTACCGTTGCTCAACTGGCGGGCGCTACCGGGCTCGAGGAACGGGAGGTGCGCCGCCTCGTACTGGTGCGGGGGTTGGCCTTCGAAGTCGCCCCCAGTGCCGCTCACTCGGAACCCTGCTCGATCGAATCCAAAAGCGAAACCGGCGTGTCGGCATTGGATGCCCTGGTCGAGCTGGAATTGATCAAGGCGGTGGGCGCGGCCATGGAGTGCCTGAATGAACGCGAAGCGCTGGTCATCTCCGAGCGCTATGGGTTTCGGCAATCAGCGGTGACTTCTCGCCCCATCATTGCCAAGAAGTTGGGTGTTTCTGCGGAGCGGGTACGCCAGATCGAGAACGCCGCGCTCGCCAAGATTGCACAAAAGTTCTCGGATGTAGGTGTCAGCGCGGAGGAAGTCGGTGCGCTGGTGTTCAATGCGAGCGTCGCGTGAGTGCTCTCTAAGGGCCTTTCGACTTCGTTCTATCGGACTGGCGAGCCTGGTAGGCGCCGCCTAAACTGGTATTGCATGTCCGTCGCCTTGCATCACCCTTGCGAAATGGCGCGGCGTCTGGTGGCAGGCTCGATCGCGTTCTTGGCGGCGATTGGCTGCGCGGGCCGTGCGGGTGACGCCGAGCAGGCCGGTCTCGGGGGGAACGTCGAGATCTTCAGCTGGTGGACCAGCGGTGGTGAGCAAGAGGCGTTGCAGGCACTGGTGGCACTGCATACAGAGAAGTATCCGAAGACAACGGTCACGAACGCTGCAGTGGAATACGCGGACAAGGCGCGTGAACAGCTCAACAAGCGCATGGTAGAGGGGCTACCTCCGGATACATTTCAAGCGAACATAGGTGCAGATCTGCTCAACAATTGGGTGCTCACCAACGCGATCGACGACTCCGAAACGAAAGTCGAGAGTCTGCAGAAGGTTGCTGCCGACTACGGCTGGCTGGATGCCTTCGACCAGGAAGTGCTTGCCGCCGCCAGCTACGACGGGAAGCTCAGAGCCGTGCCAGTCGACGTGCACCGCATCAACTCATTGGTCATCCGGAAGGACCTTTTCGAGAAGTACGACTTGAAGGTCCCGGGGAGCCTCACGGAGCTGTATGCACTGTGCGACCGAATCTTGGCGGACTCCGAGATTCAGTCGGAAGCCCCGGACGGTGACCGCATGGCCTGTCTGGGCTTGGGCAACAAGTGGGACTGGACGCTTTCTCTGATGACCTTCGAGATGATTCTGCCAGCCATTACCAGCGCGGGCTACTACGAGCAATTCTGGACTGGCAAGAAGGCAGGTGATGATCCCGAGGTCGTGGCCGCGCTGGAGGCAACGCTCCACCTGTACTGCGGCGGTGAAGACACGTCGAAATGTTCGAACGGCGGCTATTTCAACCACGACGTGGATGACATCACCTGGGACGAGGGCGTGCTGAAGGTCGCCGAGAAGCGCGCCATGATGGCGCCCATGGGAGACTGGGCGAAGGGCTACCTGGAGGCGGAAGGTCTCAGCGCGGGGGCGGACTTCGATATCGTGCCGTTCCCCGGTTCGGCAGGGACCTTCGTGTTCACCTCCGATGCGTTCCCTTTGCCAAAGGGCGCGCCGAACCGAGAGGGTGCGCTGGCGCTTCTGAAAACCTTCGCTTCACCCGAGGGGCAAGTCGTGTTCAACAGGGTGAAGGGGTCGATTCCAGCTCGGTCCGACACGGACCCTTCCGAGTTCGATTCCTTGACGCGAGCCACCATGCGTGACTTCGATAATGCCGATAAGGTGTTGGCGCTCAGTGGGTTGCTCGAGGGCGACCTGATGCCTTCGCTCGCCTCCGAGCTGAAAGCGAGCATGCAGCGCGGTTCGATCGAGATCATCCAGAACTACGTGAGGGCCAACTACGACTCGATCAAGCGCTAGAGGGCTCGGCCGAGCCGGGGGGGAAGCGAAACTTGCGTGACCACGACCCCAAGTCGGCGCAGGTTGGGCGCATTCTGCACCGCATCGCACCTGGCATCCAGGCGAGGTGGCGTCGGGTCGCGCGCGGGTGACGGTATTCGTCACCGTAGCGAGCGCTTGTGGTGCCTGCCGCGGGCGGGCTATGCTTACTCTTCGCCCTCGAGGGTCATGTGAGGGCGCATCCGAGGATTCGAATGCTCGCCGGCCCTGCCATTCATCAGCTCGACGGCAAATACCGCGTGCTGGCCCTGCTGGGCCAGGGCGGGACCGCCGACGTGTCCCTGGCTGCGTTGTGCGGGCCGAGCGGCTTCAGCAAGCTAGTGGTGCTCAAGTCCATGAAGCCGTCGCTCAAGATGGAACCAGAATTCGCGCGCATGTTCATGACCGAGGCGCGCCTCGCAGCGCGGCTGAATCATCCGAACATCGTGCAGACCAACGAGGTTTTCGAGTTCGAAGGCCTGCCCGTGATCGTCATGGAGTATCTCGAGGGGCAGTCGCTATCGAACGTGCGGGGCAGGGCTCGAGGAACGTCGCGCTTCACGCTGGCCATGCACTTGCGAGTGTTGGCGGACATACTCGACGGACTTCACTACTCGCACGAGCTGACCGATTACGACGGCACGCCGCTGGAAGTGGTGCACCGGGACGTGAGTCCCCACAATGTATTCGTTACCTTCGATGGGCAGGTGAAGCTGCTGGACTTCGGCATAGCCAAATTGGCCGGGGTGCATTCGGACACGAGTACGGGCGTGCTCAAAGGTAAGCTTCGCTACATGTCGCCGGAGCAAATTGCGGCGGAAGGTGTCGATCGTCGCAGCGATGTCTATTCCGTGGGTGTCATGCTCTGGGAGGCTGCAACAGGCACCCACATGTGGCGTGGCTTGAGTGACGCGGCCGTGATGAATCGAATACTCAGCGGCGATTTCGAAAAGGCGAGCGGCGTGAAGTCGGACGTCTCACCCGAGCTGGAGCATATCATCGAAAAGGCAATGGCTCCGGACCCCGCGGATCGCTTTGCTTCAGCCGCAGAGATGCGAGCCGCACTGGACGAGTACCTGGCGGGCATGGCGCAGCTGCATTCGCGCGAGATCGGGAAAGCGGTCGCCGAGCTGTTCGCGGACGTGCGCCGTCAGACCAAACAGCTCGTCGATGAGCAGCTCTCCATGGCGGCCCGCCTCAATCAGGCCGAGTACGAACGGCTTCCTCCTTTGGAGCTCACGACCTTTGCTAGCGTTTCCGCTCCCTCGTCCGGAGCAGGGGGGGCGCCAGGCAGCACAAGACTGCGGCAGGTCCGCGTCTACGCCGTCGTCGCCGCGCTCGTGGGGAGTGTCTTTCTGCTTTCGTTGCTCGGCTGGAAAGCGTTTGGGTCGGCGCGGACGGCGAGCGTTCCTGTCCCCTCGGGCGCCCCCGCGGCAACCCTGAAGCACACGGAACCCGACCGCGTCAGCTTGCGCGTCACCGTTTTCCCGAGTACCGCAAAGCTCACGCTGGGAGGAAAATCACTCGTGCACAACCCCTCGAAGCGTTCGTTCTCGCGAGACCCCGCAAGGACGGTGTTGCTCGAGGCTGCGGCAGAGGGTCATATCACCCAAACGCGGATGCTTCGCCTGGACCGGGATTGGGATGTCGTGCTGACGCTGGAGGAGTCACCCGACCAAGCGAGGAAAGGCAAGGCAGGTCGACTGAAAGCGTCGCCAGCCGCTCGTCCGAAGCGCGCTCCAGAGTCGCCGAGCCTACAAGCAGCCGGGGAGTGTGACCCGCCCTATTTCATCGATGCGCGCGGCGTCAAGAAATACAAGGCCCAGTGTCTCTAAACTGAATGACCGGGCGTGATTCTCGGTCAGGGTTTTCGCGCTCTTCTGCTCGAGTCGTTGGCTGTTGCCCATGTTTCGCGATCGCGAATCGCGCTCTCGCATCTAGCAGCGAAAGCTGGTTCTAGTCTGCCGGAGCCCTGCTGGACCTGCTTGCCCGACGCCGCACGTGTGCGAGCGGAGCGATGACTCCGTCGCGTAGGGCTTGCGAAAAGACCGCGTGATTAGCCGTGTGGCCGGGTCGATGAGCGCTCAACGCTCCCTCCGGTAAGGCGCCGTAGAGTAGAAGGTCGCCCACCAGGTCGATAAGCTTGTGAGCAGCTTGTTCGTTTTCGAAAGGCTTTCTGGTCGGATGAGCGAGACTACCGTCGTCCCTGAATACGAGAACGGCGTCGAGGTCCACATGGCGCGCGCGCCCCAGATTCCTGAGCCGTGTTCGGTCCCGCTCGAAGCCGAACGTTCGGGCCGGCGCGATGTCCCGGCGAAACTCCGCCAGGTCGCCGGCAAAGCGGGCCCGCTGTGTGCCGAGCGCGCCCTCGAACTCCGTTGTCACTTCGACGCTGGTGCCCCTGGCGGGAACGAATTCGTACCGGCTCGAGCCGTGCCAGTAGCGCTTCGATCGCGCCACGCGGTGCGTCGCGGTGCCCTCGCGGACTCCGATGTCGGCGAGCGCATCCAGCCACGTTCCTGAGCCGCCGTCCAGCAGCGGAACCTCAGGGCCCTCGATGCCGATTTGCACCGAACTGAGCGCTCGCATTGCGGAGAGAGCAGCAAACAGATGTTCGACCAAGTCGACGCGAAGTCGACCACCTGCGCTTTCGACTGAGACTCCATAGTCGGTTCGTGCGACGTCGAGCTCCGAGAGCAGGGCGCTCACGCCATGTTGAACGATGCGCGTCGGGCCTTCACAGCGCGTCAGCCGAACCTTGCCCGGAGCGCCGCTGTGCAACCCGACGCCCGACAGCGTCGTGCTGAGCATCAGCGCTTCTCGGACGATGAGTGATCCGGAGCCGGTGTGGGGGGTGGCTGCTCTTGAGCGGTCTCGTCTTTGTCGGACTTGCCAGTCACGAAGCTGCCCACCTCCTTCACCGTGACGACCGTGATCAGCGCCAGCAAAGTCAAGAGCCCGACGGTATGAATGGAAGCCTCGAGGCGAGCGTTGGGCTTGCGTCGCGTCACCGCTTCGTAGGTCAGAAAGACGAAACGACCCCCGTCGAGGGCGGGGTAGGGCAGCATGTTGAAGGCCCCCAAATAGGCGCTCAGCAGCCCTAGCAGCCTCAGATATACGTCGATTCCGCGCTCGGCAGCGATGCCGAGTTGTTGGCCGATTCCTACCGGACCGGCCAGTTGTGGCTCGATTTGCCGAGTGACGATGCGCGCAATGGTGACCATGGTGTCGCGCACGAAGAGGGCTGGGGCGATCACCGAACGTCGGGCGGCTTCTTGGAAGCCCAGTGGGACGCGTTGCTCAATGGATTGCACACCGATGGACCCTTGACCGGCCTCCGCCTTCGGCTGCGGTGTGACGTGCAGAGTGACGGGCTTACCATTCCGCACGACCTCGAAGTCGAGCTTCTTGTTCGCGTTCTTCAGGACGATGCTGCGTAGCTCCTCGAAGTCGTCGACCTTTTCGTTGCCGATCTTCACGATCTTGTCACCGTCGTGCATTTGGGCCTGGTACGCGGCGCCGTCCTTCATCACTTGCACGTTCAGGGTCGGGATCTTGTCACCGCCGATATAGTACGAGCCGAAGAAGAAGACAGAGGCGAACAGGTAGTTGGCGAGCGGGCCCGCCACGATGGTGGTGATACGGGCGAACAGACTCGCGTTGGCGTAGCTGCTGCCATCCTCCGGGTCGATCTCCTCGAACGGATTCATTCCCGCGACTTGCACGAACGCGAAGAACGGAATCAGAGCCACCTGAAAGATGGTCCCGCTCTTCCTGGCCCGGTGACGCCACACTGCGGGGCCGAAACCGATGCTGAAACGGATGACCTTCATCCCGAAGGCACGGGCGGCGAAGTAGTGGCCCGCTTCGTGGATGATCATCAACAGGGCGATGCCCAAAACTGCGAAGAATATGACGCCCATCGGTCTGCCTAGTATATAGCGTCCCTGTTCTGCTCTCGCCACGGGCGCGGCAAAACCCGCCGTTTCTCTGCCGGATCGAGCTTCATCTCCGCCCTACAGCAAGAACGAGGCGCCCACGGAGAAGGTAGGATATCCGGCACGCATGGTGAGCGTCACGCGGTCACTGAAGTGGAAGCGCCCGCCCACGAAGATGACGAACGGGTCGAGTGACAACTTGTCATCCCCGCGCGAGGCGTAGCGCAACGAAAGCCCGGGCTCCCCGAACACCGACCAGTTGCGGCTGAGCCAGAAGTTCCACTGCATGACCACCGGCAAATAGAGATAGTTCAGGGAGAAATCGGGATTTAGATCGGCGCAGCTGCTACCGTTCGCTGCCTTTCTGCAAGGTAGGTCGCTGTCGCCGTAGTGTACCCAGTCCGCGCCAAAACCCACGGCGACGGTATTGTTGATCTGGCTCACGAATCCGTTGTCGACGAGCTCGACCGCTCCTCGAAAGCCGATGCCGAAGCCCGTGTCGCGTGCTGGGCCGGGCGCTGGCAGCGCGCCAATTACCAGGTGCGGCTCCGCCTCGAAACGATAGTTGGGATGGGCGCCCGGTCGTTTGATGACCAACGTGTCCGCGTTGGCCTCCGCGCTCCAGAGCAGCCCGGCTGCCGCCAAGATCGCGGCCGAGATCACTCGCTGTTTTGCAGACATCGAGCGCGCAGCATAAACCGCCGGAGCGCGACAGCAACGGGGGAGCTCGCTTGGGGCCCGGTTCATGGCGAAATGGTGCGCATTTTTCCAGTAGAGTCGCCGTCTCGGCCCGGACTGGGCGCAGTCGGTTGTTGCCGGTGACCAGGTGCGCTGCTAGCTTCCGCCGCCTAACTCGTGGCCCACGAAGCAGGGTTGCGTCGGCAGGTGAATCCTATGAGTCAACCAAATGCGCCGGGCGGCGCAGCGGGCCCGCCCAATCTTCAGCTGAGCGGCGGTGCGGCAATCGTTGCTCCGGTGAGTGCTTTTCCGGGGGGTGTCCCCGGCAACGCGCTGATCGTGCTGCCTCTTTCCAAGCCCACGGACGAGCTGACGGAAGCAATGAAGAAGGGCCCCGTCGCGGTCGACCCAGACCACATGTGGAAGCTGCTCGGGTTCAACGGACCGGCAGTGCAGGTGCAAGATGCCGAAGGCCGACCGATCGCGATCGGGCTGGAGGATCTGTTGGGTGGGCTCGAAAAGCATTGGCAGGAAAACAAGAGCGACCTGAATCGCGGTCGCATCTATGCGCAAGAGTTGATGAAGTATCGTCGCTTCGACAGGGCCGAGAAGGTGCTGGCCAAAGTGGTGGCTGCCGGTGGCACCGGAGAGGATTGGCTCGCGCTGGGCGTTGCCCAGCTGCAGTCGGAGAACTACGACAAGGCCGAGGGCACCCTGAAAGGGGCGAAGAACCTGATCCCCGACAATCCGTTCGCCTCGCTTCATCTGGCCAAGGTCTACAAGGCCAAGGAAGACAAGGAGGCCGAGCGCGCCGCGGTGGAGAGCGCCATTTCGGTGGATCCGAACTGCGTCGACGCCTGGGCGTACCTGTTTTCCCATGTTCGCGACAACGAGAGCGAAGAGGCGGCCGTCCAGGCAGTGACGGAGCTGGCCGACGCGGAGCCGAACAAACGAACGGCGGCCCCTTTCATCGCCGTCCAGGGGCTATACGCCGGGTCCGAAGAAACTCGAGAACAGGCCCTCGAATGGGCCAAGAAGGCGGTCGACCGCAACGAAAACGACCCGCTGGCGCTCGTTTGTCTGTCAGCCCTGTACGGTCAGAAGGGCGAGCTCGACAAGGTCATCGCCGTGCTGCAGAAGCATGAGGCCAAGATGAGCAAGGACGTTCGCCTGGCCAACAACTACTTCGAGGCGCTGTTCCAGACGCGCCAGTTGGACAAGGTGACCAAATTGCTGAACGCCCTCGCTGGGTCGCCCAACAAAGAGGTGAAGCAGTTCGCGATAGAGCGCTCCCGTGCGGTCGCGCAATACCTCCAGCAGCAGCAGAAGCAGCTCACTGGCGCTGGCGCTGGCGCTGGCGCCGGGCCGAGTCGCATTCAACGGGCCTAGGCGCCCCGGGAGCGGACACGCGGGCGCGGGCCCCGAGACGCTCAGTCCAGGCGGGTGAGCACGAGCCAGGCTTGCGCTGCGGCTCCCGGTGGCTGGCCGCAGGCCCGATGACGCCCCTGGGCGGAAAGGTCGGCGATCCTCAGCGTGCGCGTGGGCGCCGCCGCTCCTGCGGGTAGGTTCCAGATGGTACCAGTTGCGTCGCGGGTCATGCCGCGCGAGGTCAGCCGCTTCTCGTAGAAGGCCAGCAACTGAGCCGGAGTCTGTCCGGACGTGAAGGTATCGTAAGTGAGACGAGTCCCATCGGGCTCGAGCACACGACGTTTACAGACGTGGGTGAGACCGGAGGTTATGGGGAAGCCGTAAGCGTCGAAGATGCGCGTGACTTCGGGCTCGCCTCGGGCGAGCTCGCGGGACGCGGGAGGGGGCAATGGGTCCGGTAGCTCGACGTGGCTCTGCGCGCCGTTCTCGGTGAGGGGAACGCTGGCGGCCGGCTCGGGAGCGGAACTCGCCGCTGGCGGTGGACTTTCGGACGCCGAGCTCGCGGCGGAGCCCCCGGCCGGCAACTCACCCCGCTGCTGCTCTGGCATTGAACGCCGGCCCGAATCGCAGGACACGAGAAAAGCAGCGGCGCAGACGATCCGAGCGACTCCGAGCTTGGGGCTACTCGCCATGCGGACATCCGAGTTACCCTTGTCTCGAGCTTCCGGGCCTCGGCTCGCTCGGTCTGAAGGAGTCATGATGTTAGAGCTCTCGCTGGCGGTGGCATTCTCGCTGGTGGCGTCGTTTTTCTGTTCCATATCCGAGGCATCGCTCTTGTCCGTGGGGCATGCGCAGGTGCAGGCCTTGGGCGCTTCGCGCAGCGGTCGCATTCTGCAACGTTTCAAGCGCGAAATCGATGCACCCATCGCGGCAATTCTGATTCTGAACACGTGCGCCAACACGATCGGCGCGGCGTTTGCCGGGGTGAGCTATCAGAAGGCGTACGGGGACCAGTCCCTGTGGGTCTTCTCGCTGGCATTCACCATCGCCATCTTGTTCTTTTCCGAAATCATCCCCAAGACTCTGGGTGTGGCGTTTGCCGGGCGCGTGGTCGTGCCCCTGGCCTATGCCATCCAGCTTCTCATCTACGCATTGCTCCCGTTCATCTATCTCACCCACGGTGTTTCGCGTCTGCTCAAGGGTAAGCACCAGCCCAAGATCACCTCCATCGACGAGATCCGCCTGCTGGCATCGCTCGGACAGGCAGAAGGCGCGGTGACGGCTCGAGCCGCGGAGATCATCGAGGGCGCGGCGACTTTGCGAGAGCTGACGGCTTATGACGTGATGGTGCCGCGCACGGGCGTGAAGTTCCTCTCGGGGGAACGCAGCCTGGAGGATAACCTGCGCTTGGTCGAAAATAGCGGTCATAGCCGTTTTCCCTACAGTCCAGATGGCGATCTGGATCATTGCAAGGGCATAGTCCTGGCCAAGGAGCTTCTGTTCAGTTTGCGCCGGAACGCGGGGGCACCCGACTACGAAGATCTCAGCAGGCCCGCGAGCTTCGTCCCGGGCGCCGTGCGCCTGGAACGGCTGCTGAGGATTTTTCAGGACGAGCGTCGCCATATGGCTATCGTCGTGGACGAATACGGGGGAACTCAGGGCATCGTCACCCTCGAGGATGTGCTCGAGGAACTCGTCGGCGAAATCATCGACGAAAGCGATCGTCTGGATCAGTTCATCGTCCGTCGGGGACGCGATTCACTCCTGTGCCGTGGGATGGCCGAGACCCGCAAAGTTTTCGAGCTTCTCGATATCGACGAGGAGGTCGAGGCCGTCACCCTCGGGGGCTTCGTGGCGGATCTGGTGGGGCGAGTCCCGCGCGTGGGCGACGAGATTGTTTGGAAGGGTTACAAGATCAGGGTAATCCGTGCCTCCGCGCGTCGCGCCGAACGCGTGGAAATCGTGCGTGCCAGTGACACTGCCGCTCCAGAAGCGTAGAGTGTTTGCATGGAGTTGGACCTGAAACAACTGGACGCCGCGCTGCGCTATCAGCTGCTCGTGTCGACCGTGATTCCGCGCCCCATTGCCTTCGTGAGCACATTGGGCCCCTCGGGTGCGACCAACCTCGCGCCCTTTTCCTATTTCAACGTGGTCACCTCGAGACCGGCGCTGATTTCGATCTCCATTGGGCAGCGCACTTGGCAGGGAGCCAAACAGAAGAAAGATACCCTCGTCAACATCGAGCACACCGGTGAGTTCGTCGTCAACATTGCCACCGAGGCGCTGGTCGACGCTGTGAATCATTCGTCGGCCGATTACGCTCCTGGGGTTTCCGAGCTCGAGCAGCTGGGTCTCACCAGCGTGCCTTCCTCGAAGGTGCGGCCGCCGCGTATCGCCGAGAGCCCCGTCCACATGGAGTGCAGGCTTCACCAGGTGATCATGCTCGGCGACTCCCCGCAGGTCGGGCTCGTCATTGGCGAGGTCATCCACTATCACGCGGATCCGGGTGTCCTGGACGGCGCGGGTCAGCTGCCCGAACCGGACAAGCTCAAGCCCTTGGCTCGCCTGGGCGGTGCCCGCTACTCGGCGCTGGGTGAGATCCTGTCGCGGGCCCGGCCGGGCCGCCCCGGCTGAGTGGCGGCAAACGTTTACACAGATAAGTTACTGAAAATAGTTAATTTTATTGGCGGACAGGCTATGTCCGCACCCCAGTTTGACATCTGAACAGTCGCGCAGTATCAACAAGGTCGGTTCGGCCAAAAGCGGTCGGTGCCGATACGGACCGAAACGGCAGCTACGGAGAGCGATTCAATGGACGACAAGAACAAAAGCAAGGCGCTGGAGTTGGCGATTGCGAGCGTTCAGAAGGAATACGGCGACGGCGCCATCATGCGCCTCCAGGAGGGGCAGAAAATCGGTGGCGACGTTCCCGTCATCCCGACCGGGTCTTTGGGGCTCGACGTGGCCACTGGAATCGGAGGCTATCCACGCGGGCGGATCATCGAGATCTATGGCCCCGAGTCGAGCGGTAAAACGACGCTCACCCTGCATGCCATTGCGAACACACAGCGGCAGGGTGGGGTTGCAGCGTTCATCGACGCCGAGCATGCGCTCGACATTACCTATGCCAAAAAGCTGGGGGTCAAGACGGACGAGCTTTTGATCTCACAGCCGGATTACGGGGAGCAAGCTCTGGAGATCGCCGAAATGCTCGTGCGCTCCGGTGCCGTGGACCTCGTGGTGATCGATTCGGTGGCCGCTCTGGTGCCCAAGGCGGAAATCGAAGGAGACATGGGCGATTCTCACGTTGGCCTTCAAGCGCGGTTGATGAGCCAGGCGTTGCGCAAGCTCACCGGGACGGTGAATCGCTCGCATTGCATGATCTTCTTCACCAATCAAATTCGCATGAAGATCGGCGTGATGTTTGGAAGCCCGGAGACCACGACGGGCGGGAACGCTCTGAAGTTCTACGCTTCGATGCGTTTGGACGTGCGGCGTATTGGCGCCATCAAAGAAACGGGAGCCAAAGAAGTCAGCGTCGTGGGCAATCGCACGAGGGTCAAAGTGGTCAAGAACAAAATGGCTCCGCCGTTTCGAGAGGTCGAATTCGACATTCTGTACGGCAAGGGCATTAGCCGCTCTGGCGAATTGGTGGACATGGGGGTGGACGCTGGCTTGATTCAGAAGAGTGGCGCCTGGTATTCGGTCAAGAGCGAGCGTATCGGGCAAGGCCGCGACAATGCGCGCACTTTTCTCGAGCAGAATCCGAAGCTGATGAGTGAGCTGGAAAAGCAAGTGCTCATCAAGCATGGCATCGGAGCACCTGAGCCGGCCGAAGCGGCGGCACCGGAGGCGAAAGAAGCACCGGCGGGAAAAGGCGCAAAGGCCAACGGTAGCTCGAAGCGCTCGGCTCGGCCGAACTGATCTGTCCAGAGAACTGATCTGTCCAGAGAACTGATCTGTCCAGAGAACTGATCTGTCCAGAGAACTGATCTGTCCAGAGAACTGATCTGTCCAGAGAACTGATCTGTCCAGAGAACTGATCTGTCCAGAGAACTGATCTGTCCAGAGAACTGATCTGTCCAGAGCCGCAGGCACGTCTTTCGAACGAAGGCACGCTCGAACAAGATGCGAGGGTGACGAGGGCGACAAGATGCGAGGGCGACAAGATGCGAGACGCTCTCGCCCTGGTTCGAAAGGGGAGGCTTCAGAACTCGAAGGCCAACCCGAGCGCCCAGGTAGTCGTCCCCACCTGCATGCCTTTGCCGAAGCTGTTGACGTCACTGCCATACAGCTCGCCAAAAAAGTACGAGTTGTTCACGCCGACAGAGTTGTCCATGTCGCGGGCCGACACAGGGTCGAGCCAGTCGAGCAGGAACATCAACCCCAGGGCGTAGGTGTAGCCCGTTTCACTGCCCCGACCGAGGACACCATTGGCACGGCAGCGCGAATCACCGCTGCTGCAGCTCCAAAGCGCGTACACGAACCCGAGCTTTGCGTAAGGGACCAGGGGCACCCCGACGTTTCTGGCAAAGGTATCGACCCGGAACACACCCACGCCCCACATGGGCATGATCCATAGCTGGGTGTTCTGAGCGGACGGCTCGTAGGGAGGCTGTGCGAAGGGGGCCTTCGCGCTGAAGCGCACGTAGCTCCAGCCGACGCCTGGCCCCAGTGTGCCTACACCGGGAATGCGCAGCACCTGCCAGTCCGCCTCGATGCCAAACGCGTAGCGCGTCTTCGTCCCGTAGGTGTCTTGGAACGGGCTGCCCGCCACGTCGTCATCGACTTTGGGAGCGTAGGGGCCGAAGCGCGCTTCAACAGCCGCGTACTGCTCGGACTCGTAGTGCTTCGTGCTTCGATAGCTCCCGAGGTCGTCATAACCCTGAGCCAGGGAAGCTCGGGCGAACAACAGTGAACTGCAAGCGGCACCGAAGGTAACCCAGTGAGCTTTCACGAGCGCAGTTTCCTCCTGGTCAGACTCACCAGCAGCATTCCAAAAATCCCCACGCCAAACAGTGAAGAGGGAGCTCGCCCGGGAGTCAACGAACAGAAGCCGCCGCCGCCCTTGCCGCCCGCAGCGGTATAGGCCTCGTAGAAGTCGGTGACCTCGTGGGGCGTCTGGCAACGAATGTTCGAAAGCACGCCGACATTGCCGACGAAGTCGGTCGATACGACGCCTACCGCATAAGCCTGTTCATTGTTGAGGTCGCTGATTGTACCCCGCGTGGCACGCTGACCCGCCTGTCTGCCGCAGAATCGCGAGTCGTCCGGGGTCTGGCCTTCGACCAACGAGTTCGTGCAGCCGATGTCGCTGGCCGCTCCACCCTGTCCAGCCGCGCCCGTGTTGCTCAGGTCGATGCTGGCCGAGCTGTCGCAGTAAAAGCTGTACCCGATGAGGTCGCTGGTTTCGACCACATCCCAATGCGGAACAAGCAGGCCATCGCCAGAGCCGAGGCTGGTGAAGTTGGGTGCGCCCGGGGCAACCACGTCGTAGACGATGGTCTGGGTATCGTTTTCCTGCTCACTCGGTGACCCGGTTTCGTCCAGGAACGCGAAGAAGAGGGCGCGTTGAACGGAGCTGCTGGAGGTCTGGTCTCCGGTGCACTCGGCGCCCACGATTTCCTGCGAAGTGATGTTGATCGTTCTGGTACCGCTGGCCACGTCCAGCGTCTTGACCAGGTTGCAATCAGAGCTGTCGCGGCGGACGGTCGTGTTGCACGCCTCGCGCCCGGACCAAATCTCCATCGGCCGCAGGCTCGACGCCTGAATGGTGACGGGAAAGCGTATGTTGGCGTCCTCTTCACAATCACGCTTGCTGATCTGTTGTGGCTCAGTGTCGCTCGCCCGCGTGTAGCTGCGCTCGATGACGAAGTTGTCATCGATGCTGATGGAATCGGCGCGGGCTGGCGGCGCCAGGCTGGCGATCACCCCGACCGTGAACACCCAGACAGCGAATCGGATCGATGACATGGAAGGCTTCTTTGAGCACAGGGTATGCCACAGCGTAAAGGGATAGAATGCGGCTTTCTTGGTTGTACTTGGCGGCCGGCCTCGCCAGCTTGTCCACTTTGCCTCCAACAATGCCATTCTGTCACCCGGATACCTCGAAGAGGATCGCTTCGGGGGCAGCCTCGGTCAACCGGTGAGTACCCAACGCAGCAGCTCACGCAGCCTGGGAAGCCTACCTTGCGAGAGAATGCCTATTCGAAACACGCGGCCTGCCGCCCAAACGGTCAGAGCAGTGGCAAGGACCATCAGCACACAACAGAGCGACACCTGCCAGACAGGCACCGTATGGGTGACCCCCAAACGCACAGGCATGGCCAACGGCGCCGTCCAGGGAAATAGTGAGAGCGCCACCGCGAAGGGGTGGTTGGGCGTCTCGGCAAGTATCGGCAGAGCCACCATGGGCGACAAGAAAAGCACCATGGCTGGCGTCAACAGCCCCTGAGCCTCCTTGAGTTCGCTGGAAGCAGCACCCAGCGCCAGGAACAGCGCGCCATACATGAGCATCGCTGCCACGGAGACGAGCACGGCAACCGCCACGGCCAACAGGGGCAGAGACTGAGTGAGACCGGTTGCCGTCAGAACCCCGAGCCCCAGTGCCAGGTTGCAGCCAAGGATGGTCAGGCCCGCCGCTGTGGTGCCCAATAGCTTGCCGGCCATCAGTGTCGCTGGCGTCACCGCACCCAAGAGCACTTCCGAAATCCGTTGCTGCTTCTCTTCTACCACGGCCTGGAGCAAGGGCATGGCTCCAGACATGACCCCCATGACGATGAAGAGAGCAGCGACCAGCGGGAACAGCAGGCCCAGCTCTCCAGATTCCGACGACCCGAGCTCTTTGCGAGACGGTGGAGGCTCCGTGGTCACGTCGACTGGGTGCATCAGTCGTTCGACGTCTCGTTCTGCGAGTCCAGCTTGCGCGAGCCGTTGCCTTTGCATCGCCTCTTGCACCAATCGGTTGAGCTTGCGAGCGCGCGAGCTTGCCACGTTCTCGACGAAGAGGTGCACGGGGTGACGTTCGTCGACCTGGGCGGGGACCTCGACGACCGCGAACAGTTTGCCTTGCTCCAGTTGTGCTCTCCAGCTGGCCCGGAGCTCCGGCGACTCGTCGACCGCCAGCCCGGCCTCCTTCATGACCGGAGCCAGCTTGCGACCGAGTGAAGACGAGTGATCGATCAGCAGGATTCGGTTCGACCCAGCTCGTTGCAGCGTCGGCTCGCTCAGCGCGACCAGAACGCCCAGGACGGCCATGAGCGGTGGCATCAACAGGGCGAGCCAAAAGGACTTGGTGCCGACGAGGGCCAGGTACTCGCGTCGGGCTATCACCCAGGCCTTAACCAGTGGACTGTGCATCAGGCTCTTTCGGATCACCGGCAATCTCGACGAACAACTCGTGCAGGGAGGGGCGCGCGATTGAAAACGACAGAATGCGCCCCCGTTTCAACAGTCGCGCGAGCAGTTGCTGCGGGTCCGCCCCGGCTACCAGCTCGAGCACCTGATCGCGCCCGTAGCAGCGGGTGCGTGTTACGCTGGGGTCGCTCAACGCTGGCAACGCTTCGGAGAAAGTAACGCGGACCGCCAGGTAGCCTCGTTCGTGCTGGAGCCGTTCGATCGGACCATCGAGCACTTTGCGCCCCCGGTGCAGCATCAGCACGGCGTCGCAAATTCGCTCGGCCATCGACATGTCGTGCGTCGAAAGAATCACCGTGGTTCCCGCTTGCTTGAGCTCCATTATCAGCTCGCGCATGCCTTCGGTGCTCACCGGGTCGAGGCCGGAAAACGGCTCATCCAGCACGAGCAGCCGAGGCTGGTGCACCACGGCCGCGGCGAACTGAACCTTCTGCGCCAGCCCCTTCGATAGGCTGCCCACGCGCTCGTTCGCCCGGTCCGAAAGGTCCAGGCGTTCCAGCCAGTTTGCCACGTTTGCTCGTGGTCGGCGCATGCCATTGAGGCGGGCGTGAAATTCGAGCACGTCGGCCACCCGCATGCGTCGATACAGCCCGCGCTCCTCGGGCAGGTATCCTGTCCGGTCGTCGACCGACTGCGGATGCTCTCGCCCCAGCACACAGAGGTTGCCTGCGTCCGCATACAGAATGCCCAGCATGATGCGCAGTGTGGTGGTCTTGCCCGAGCCGTTCGGACCGATGAATCCGTAGAGGCTCCCTTCGGGAATCGTGAACGACAATTGGTCAATCGCGCGTCTGCGGGAATACGTTTTTGTCACCCCGTCGAACCGCACCGCCGTTTCCATCTTCAACCCGAGTCGTGTCTCGAGGTTCGTAGTCTACCCCGTAACCCGCTCGCGCGAGCGTCTAATCTCAGGCGATGAGACCAGACACTCTGGCACCTGGACGAAAAACCTTCTAGGTTGTCGAACCGAACCGGTGACGCGCTAACCATGCACGATTCGGGAAGGCTGCAAAAGATACTTCGCACGCTGCGCGAGTACGCAAAAACCCTCATCATCGGGGCGGTCGTGCTCGGCATTTGGGTGCTGACACGGGAGCGCTCGGCTCAACGCTGCGTCAACATGCGGGTCTGCGAAGAGCAGGGCCTGTGTCAGGGCGCACCGCCTCACTGCGAAGCCGGGAGCGACCAGGACTGTCAGCGGTCGCTGGTATGCCGTCGAGACGGCCGCTGCAGGTTGGGGGGCGGCCGCTGCATTCCCGACGAAAGCTATTGTCGGCAGCAGCCCCTCTGCCAGTCGAGCGGTCTGTGCTCGCTGGTCATCGGCCCCCCTGACCGCTGCGTGGCTCGGTCAGGGGACTGCCAGCACGCTGCCGTGTGTCGCGAGCGGGGCTTCTGCAGGGCAGAAGACGGCCAGTGCGTCGCTTCCGACGCGGGCTGCAAGGCCGCGCCCGCTTGTGCCAAGGATGGGTTTTGCAGCGCAAGCGGCGGCAAGTGCGTCGCCAGCAAGGAGGCCTGCGCGGCCTCCGAGAGCTGTCGCACGCGAGGCTATTGCAGCTTCGAAAACGGCTTCTGTGCAGTGGGTCCGGGGGACTGTGAGAAGTCGGAGCGTTGCTCGAAGTTCGGCCTGTGCAAGACCCGGCGCGGCCTGTGTGAGGCAGCCAGCGTCGAGGATTGCGAACGCTCGGAGCAGTGCAAGGTTTCCGGCCGCTGCGGCCTGGAGAATCGCCACTGTGAACCCAAGACCGAAGCCCACTGTGCCGCGTCCGAGAAGTGCAAGACCGAGGGGCAGTGTGGACTCTATTTGAGCATGTGTCGCCCAACCAAGGACGAGCACTGTTCGCGCTTGCCCGCTTGCAAGAAGTTCGGGCGCTGTACCGCGAAGAACGGCCGCTGTGTCGCCGGCAGCTCGCAGGAATGCAAAGGGTCCACTGCATGCGCCGAGGAGGGCCGCTGCAGCTGGCAGGGTGAAACCTGTGTGGCCAAGTCCGACGCCGACTGCGCGCCCTCGCAGGCGTGCGCGAAAGAGGGCCGCTGCGTGGCCAGACTGGGGCGCTGCAACAAGGCGGTCGAGCGCTAGAGGCGGACTTCCACGTGCGTGCGACGCTTCAGGCTTTCCAGCCAGCGTTGCCGGGCGCTCGCCATCTTCTCCATGTAGACGCGTTCACGCAACTGCGCCTTGGCTTGTTGGAACGGCGGTAACGCCGACGGGGCGCGTTCGATCAGCTTCAGGATGATGAAGGAGTTCTGAACGCGAATCGGCCGTGAGGCGTGGCCGAGCTCGAGGTTCATGGCCGCGCGCGCGATGGCTTCGGGCTGTTCGGAGGGCTTCTGCGGAGGCAATAGGCCTCCGGACTGCTGCGCCTTCGGATCGTCCGAGTAGGTCCGCACCAGCTCCGCGAAATCTTCCCCGGCGTTGGCCCTGCGGCGCAACTCGTACGCCAAGGCTCTCTTCTCGGCTACCACTTTCTCGTCATCCGGGTTGGGGATCGCAATGACGAGTTGCGCGGCGCGAAAGTCCAGCTGCGAACGTTCGTCGAGCACGATTCGCTGGTAGGTGGACTGCAGATCGTCGTCGGTGACCCGAATGCGCCCCTGCAGTCGCAGGTTGGCCATCTTCTGCTGCAGCACCTGCCTGCGCAGTTCCGCCCGGTACTGTGCTTCCGTCATTCCTTGAAGCTTGGCCTCCTCGATGAGCTTCTCTGGAGCAATGCCGTTTTGTGACGCGATCACCCGCAGTGCTTGGTCGACTTCGTCCGAGGTGACGGTGACGTGGGCTTGCGCTGCGGCCTTCTGCTCCAGCTCTTCGTTCACCATGCGATCGAGCGTGGCCCGATAGACCTGCGAGATGGCTGCGTTGCGCTGGGCGTCGGGCAGCGGCTGGCTATACACCTTGATCAGAAACGGTGTGGCGCGCTGACGCAGGTCGCTGAGCAAGATGGCCCGCTCGCCGACGACCGCCACGATGCGTTCGACGATGGTGGCCTTGGCTGCTTCCGCAAAGCAGAGGCCAATGGCCGAGGTCGCGAACAGGATCAGCAAGAGCGCGAGTTTGGGAGACCGGAAGCTGCGCATTTCGCGGCCGTAGTATCACAGGCCGGCGGCGTGGGCTACCGGCCCGCGGCGTCATTTCGAAGCGCTCGGGCGGGCGGGCGAGCGTAGGCCTGCGGCCGAAGGGCACCGCTGGGCAGGATTCCCGCTAGACCGGTCCGAGTCCATCGATGAGCTTGCGGTTCTCCGTTTGGGGGGAGCTGGGGAAACCGGATCCGAGTGACGGGTGCTCCCATCCATGGTGACCTCGAAATCCATGCCCTGAGAGCCCGCACCGAGAAGCGTTCTCGACTGCAAGAGCATGTGCCAGTTGTCGCAGACTCTCGCCAAGTCTTCTACGCTGCGGCTGCCGTTCGACCGGGTCGGAGCGAGCTCGGCAAGGGCGGGAGCGTGGACGAATAACGCGGGCAGCGGTCGGGCCGCGAGTGAGTCGGGGCGGGCAAGGGGAGGCGGTCCGCAATGGGTCGTCGGGCGCGTGCATTCTTGCCGACTCGATTTTCTCGACGCCGGCCGTGCTAGCATGAGGCCTCAGATGAAGTCTTCGACATGGATGGTCGGATGGGTGGGGACCACGTTGGCGCTGGCGAGCGGCTGCGCTGGGAACGCCTCGTCCGGTGGGGGGCACACCGCCAGCGTGGAGGACACGGGCGGTGGCGCTTCGACCGGAGGTAGCGCAACCGGTGGCAGTTCGGCGTCGACCGGAGGCACCTTCGCGTCCTCCATGGGCGGCGCGGACACGGGCGGCGCGGACACGGGCGGCGCGGACACGGGCGGCGCGGACACGGGCGGCGCGGACACGGGCGGCGCGGACTGCGTCGACGTGTGCGAGCTGTACGGCGGCCCCTGCTGTTTCGAGTCGGGGTCTTGCATCGAGCTTGGCGGTAGCTGCGTGCTCGAGGTGTTCGCGACCGCGCTGCAAGCCCCTCCCCACGAATATGCCACGCTGGAGGCGGAAGTCGCAGCGCTGCCGCAAGAGATCCTACTCTCCATCCCCGACACGGATGTCGCGCAAGCAGCGGCGGATCCTGCCCCCGCTTCGCGTATCGAGCTGACGTTGACTGCTCGAGCCTCGGCGCTCTACGGCGAGGCGCTGGAGGAGGCGGCGTTCAATCCGTTCCGGCTCTCGTGCAACGGCGAGAGCTTGTTCTTGGGCGTCTCCTACTTTTCCTGCGGAGCGGCGGCCATCGACGCGCCGGTTTTGCACGTGGGGCGCAACGAGGAAAACCTGGTGGTCTTGGCGTTGGGTGCGTATCAAGGCGCGTGGTGCGGCCTCGGTCCGGGGTCTACACGAGCCGCGGCGCGGATCGACCGCCGCGAGCTGCGCGAAGTCTTCTGCCAGCGGGACGTGCTGGAGCCACTGGATGCCGACGCCAAGCCACCTGATCGCTGATGCCTGCGCGGACAAATGCTTGCAATTCGCAAGTATAATGTGTGCGTTTTGCACATAATTGAGGAAGCCCCCTTCGGGCGCTAGCGCCGCATGTACGAGGCGGCGGCGGTGGTGACATAGTGGTGCACCGGCCAGTGCCGGTAGTACGACCCGTTGATGATCGGATTGCCGTCGTCGTTGTCCACGACATCGCTGAGCTTGCCGATGACGCGCACCAGGGACCCCGGGCCGATGCTCTTCTCGCCAATGTCGTCTCCGGCGCGCAATTTGACGATGGCGTGGACGACAGCGTACTCGCGATCGCTGACGGTTACCCGACAGGTGTCTTCGCCTCCCTCGTCGCACAAGTTGCGTGGAGCCAGCGTCCTGACGCTGAGGGTCAGCCGCGTGCCGCCGCCTGCGGCCTGGCCCCGGTTGGTCACGATGCCGAAGACGCTGACCGGCTTGTCCTTCCATTCCTCGGGGAAGCGTTTGGCCATCACCGGGTCGTATTCCTTGACTCCGGCCGCGGCGCTCTCTTCCTCGTCGAGCGGCGAGTAGGTGGGAGCATAGCCATAGGGGCCCGCCGAACTGCACGCGGCGGTCAGCAGCAGTAAGATCATGTACGCTACGACTCGCATGGGCTGACTCGTTATCACGGGTCGCGGTCGCGGTCACTAGCCGCAGGCTAGAACCGAGGTGTCGTGAGCTGCAACCCGTAGTCGGTGACGGGCCGGTCTGCCTGCTTTGGCGTCATCTGCGAGAGAGTCGCCTCGCTTTCCGACGCATCGACATTCCTTCGAGTCAGGTGGGATTTTGGTTGCGCAGACGGAGGCGTGCGACCAAGCGCAGCAGCAGCTCGCAGGCGACCAGCAGCAGCAGGAACAGCGCGAACTCTCGCGAGACGTCCACGTTAGGGGCGGCGGTACCGGCCACATTGACATTCAGTGCGGACTTGACGTTTTCGGGCTGCGTGACGACTTCGCTTTCGTCCACGGTCACGATGCGTTCGTGAAAGTCTTCTTTGGATTCGACCACGCGATAGCGGCCCCGGATGGCCGGGCTGATGATCGACCCACCCTCGACGTTCGGTAGTTCCACGCCTTTCGGGCCTTCGACCGACCGAGCCGACTCATCCAGGCGCCAAGGAGTACCCGCTTCGGTCACGCGCTGCCCGTTGCTTTGGGCGGCGTCGTGCACGAAGCGCTCGAGCAACGCCAGGAAGGCCGGTCTGAGGGCGAGGTCGCTCAGCCGAACCGATACGGGCAGCCCGAACGTCCACAGCTGTCCGCGTCCGACCCGGCGCCTCAGCATCCATGGCTCTTCGTCGTCCCAGCGCAGCGCCACCTCTGCTCCGTCCAGTTGGGCGCCCGCCAGCCTCACCCGCCCGGCGGGGGCGAGTTCGCGCAGGCTGGAGCCGGCGTCTCCGAGCAGGCCCTGGGCGCCCACGATGCTGGTCGCCTTGGCTTTTTCCCAGGTCAGGGCGCCATGAGCAAAGGGTTCGAAGCTTGCCCCGAGCTGAGCCGTGTCGACGTTGGGGCCCAAGAAAGCGGCGGCAAATCCGCCGGCGTTCAGCCAAGTATTCAGCGCGGCGCGCGATTCGGGTGTGAAGCCGGGAGGGTCGTCCACCACGAACGCCGCGTAGCGATCGAGCTCCTTGTCGTCTTCCGGCATCAAGGACAATGGCCGCACTTCACCGGAGCGCGCCTGGCCCAGGCTGTCGGTGGCTGCGAGCGCATTGAGAGCCTGCTCGATCACCGAGGCGGCTCCCTGCTTGGTCGAGGCCGTCGCAGGATCGGCCAGGACGCCGATCAAGAGCGCGCCCTGGGACTGGGCCACTGGCGCGTAGTCGTCCTCTTCCAGGGCATCGCTGCCGGACAGAAAGGCGTCGATGCGCGCGGCGCCCTCCGCGGCTTTCAGCTCGAGCTCTTGCGTGCCTGCCTGCGCCTCGAGCGCCACTTCTCCGAGTTCGTCACCGTCCGGGTTCGGTGTCGTGCCACTGGCGCTTCTGAGCACGAGCTTGCGTGCCTGGGCCGCGTGGCTGCTGGTGCAGGCGACCGTGACGCTGACGCGATGCCCCTCGCCGAGCGCACGGACTATCCCGCAATTTTCCATGGGGTTTCTGAGCGCTGCCAGGGGCGCCCAGAGCTCGCCTTCCGACAGGCGAGAGGTGTCGGTTGCGAAGTCACTCAGGACCGCCACGCGCTTGTCCACATGAGGCAAGGGCTTGAGGGCGGACTCGGCGAGCCGAATCGCGGCGCGCAGGTCGGTGGCGCGGTCCTCGGGAGTGAGCTTGTCGAGGGTCTCTCGAACCACTCCCAGATCGGTCGTGGTCGACAAGGCCAGGCGCGCGGGCTTGCCGGCCAGTACGATGCTCACGGCATCGCCTTCTCGTGTCGACTTCAAGAGGTCACGCGCTCCCTTGATGGCCTGGTCCCAGCGCGTTTCGGTATCATTGACGCGCGCTCTCATGCTGAGCGAATCGTCGAGCACCAGGGCGAGGGCCACCGATGCACCCGCGTCGCGGTCGAGCGCCAAGCGCGAGCAACGCACGAAGGGTACGGCGCCCACGATGCTCAGCACCAGAATCAAGATCGCTCGGGCGAGCAGCAGCC
This sequence comes from uncultured delta proteobacterium, assembly GCA_963809955.1. Classification (GTDB taxonomy): domain Bacteria; phylum Myxococcota_A; class Polyangia; order Polyangiales; family Polyangiaceae; genus JAICQQ01. The sequence goes on along the minus strand of CAWELQ010000013.1, from coordinate 601,214 downwards.
AGCGGTCTTCGAGGCGGCTTCTCTTGCGCGCCGAACGATAAGCGACGGGCACCAGGCTGGCGGGGGGGAATTCCTGCTCGCGGGCTCGGCCGCGCCGGAGCAGGTGCGCGGCCACGGGCGCGACGACGAGCAGCCCCAGGGCGAGGGCGGCCGCAACCAGAAAACTCACGCCTGGCCCCCTTCGATGGCTCTGAGCATCGCGCGTACGACCCCGAGCGGGTCGTCGGTGCTGGTGGCCTGCACCAGGCGGCCTCCGCGCGGAATCAACTGATCTTCCCAGGCCTGTGTGAGCTCACGCAGAGCTTGCAGGTACCCCTTGCGGGCCATGGCTTCATCCGTTTCGACGACGGAGTTGCCCTCGGAGGCGCGCAGGCGGACCGGTTCGTCGAAAGGGAAGTCTGCTTCGAGCGGATCGAGGACGCGCACGACGAGCAACTTGCGATCGCGCGCCCCCAGCGCCGCGAAGGCCTCTGCGCTCGCCGAGGGCAGATCGATCAGGTCACTCAAGAGCACGATGACCGTACCTCGTGGGGCACGGCGCGCCACGCGTGCCAGGACGATGTCCAGCGCTTTGGCATCCGGCGTGCCGCCAGGGGTCGAGGCCTCCAGTGTTGCGACAAGGCGTTCGAACGCATCGCGGCCCGCCGTGGCCTTGAGAGCCAGCTGGTCGCCTCCGAGCCAATCGATGCCCACGGGGTCGCCGCCCGCGAGTGCCACCTTGCCGAGCGCTGCAGCGAGCAATGCGGCGTAGGCCAGCTTGGCGGCGGGGGCACGCTTGCTGCGGAAGGCCATCGAGCGGCTGGCGTCCAGCACCAAGAGCAGCGTGCGGTCGGTTTCGGTTTCGAACTGACGCACCATGAGCTTCGCATGGCGCATCAAGGCGTGTCGGTCGAGCCACCTCAAGTCGTCGCCCGGTACGTAGTCGCGGTGTCCACCGAACTCGATCCCGGACCCCTTGCGTGGGCTCCGGTGGCTTCCGGCCCAGATACCATCCGCAATCGTCTGCGCTTTCAGACGCAGCGGGACCAGGTTTCCCCAGTCCAGACCGTTTTTTATCGAGTCGCTCAATTGGGTGTTCCAACGAAGCTCATGAACAAGCCCGCCAGGATGCCTACCACGAGCGCGACAATGCCTACGACGACGAGCCCCGGCGATAGCGGGACCTGATCCGAAGGTTCCTTCACCTTGGCTCCGCTCCGCGTTGGCATGCGACCAGGATCTTGGGGCTGAGCAACACGGGATTCAAGGCAGCCTTGGGATCGTACTTGCGCCAAGCGTCGCACGCGGCCGTTGCCAGCCCTTGGGCGTTGAGCGCCACGTAGGCTTCGAGCAACTCTCGGTTCACGATGGCTAGCTGTGGGTTGGAGAGATCTCCGGCTGCCAAGAAACCGTTGCCGCGTTTGATGGCGTCCACGTAACGACCGCCCCGCACATCCGCAATCAGAGCCGGCAACTCTGCCTCGATGTTGAGTTGTGTCTCCCGCTTGGCAGCGATGGATTCGCTCAGGGTTTCGCGCGCCGAGCGCTCGGCCGCCTCCGTCCCGGCTTCGGTGAGCGGCAGGTCGACCAGTGGCACCAAGAGCACGTCGCCCCTCTGCAGCGCGTGCCCGTTGAGCTGGTTGTAGTGGTCCAGGGTCCAGGCCTGGGTGCTGTTGCCCATGAACTTATACGCAATATTGATGATGTTGTCGGTGGCGGAGGTGAGCAACGTCAAGTTGTAGGGGACCCTGATCAGCAGGCCCTCGTCGGGTATCAACCAGGCCTTGCTTCCATTGGCGCGCGCGAGCACGTCCGCCCGATGTTCAGCGCCGAGCAGTTCCTTGGCGAGACTTGCCCACGTGTCACCGCGATTGACTCGCCGGTGCCCCAACGCGGGCACTTCGAGACGCATTCCCGGAACGATGGGCGAGCCCCCCTTGTCATCGAGCCCGTTCGCTGCCACCAGCACCTTTTCATGCTGGATGCGCCCGTAGTAGCGTTCCGCAATCGAAGCCAGCGTATCGCCTGGCTGCACCACGTGGGTGAAGGCGGCGGCGTCACTGACCAGCGTGATGCCGACTAGAGAGAGCAGCGTTGCCAGAGGTCGGTACTTCATGGGTGTTCGCGATCTTCCGGGGGCGGCGCCCTCCGGGGAGTTCCTTCAGGGTAAGCTTTGACTAGCAGCGGCTCGGGGATGGCGGCCAGCATTTCCTCGAGGGCGCGCGCGCTGGTAGGCCGCTCGGCTGCCCGCTTTTTCAGGCACATCATCACGGCCCGGTCCAGCTCCTGTGGAATTTCGAGGTCGGGTCGTCGGGTACGCATGCTGACTGGAATCAGCCTTTGATGCAGCTCCAGAAGCTCGCGCCGGTTCCGCCCGGCGATGGGCATCTCGCCCGTAAAGGCTTCGTACATGAGCGCGCCGAAAGCGTATAGATCCGTGCGCGGCTCGACCGGCGCCCCGACGCATTGCTCCGGGGACATGTATTCGGGCGTACCCAAGGTATAGCCGTCTTGAGTGAGAGCCTCGGCTTCGGCAAATTTGCTCATGCCGAAATCCAGCACCTTTACCGTTTCGTCCTCGCATACGAAGATGTTGCCCGGCTTCAAGTCGCGGTGAACGATGCCCAGTCGATGGGCTGCGCTCAACGCTCGGCACACCTGGATGAAGATCGGCACTCCGCTGCCCGGTGGCAGTGGCCCCTTCTTTCGTAGCTGTTCCGCCAAGCTCATGCCGTGCAACAGTTCCATGACCACGTAGATGGAACCTTCGGGCATCTGGTCGAGGTCGAGCGTTCTGACCACGTTGGGGTGCTCGATCGACACCTGGACGCGTGCCTCGCGCCGGAGACGAGCAATTTCCGCCGCATCCACCGCAGCGGCACCGCGCAGCACCTTGATGGCCACCATCGCGCCGAGCCCGGTATGCTGCGCTGCGTAGACCGCTCCGATGCCGCCCGAGCCTATCTTGCGCAGGATGCGGTATTTGCCCCCCAGCAGGCTGCCCGCCAGTTCGCCGGCCGCCTCTCCGAACTGCCCTCGGACTTCCAGCCCGCGCTCGAGCGCCGCAATGCGGTGCTTTTCGAACACGCGCGCCATGTGCTCCGTGGCCACGCGCCGCGACAACAAGCCAATCGCTCCCCCGAGACCGGTGCCCACGGTCAGGGCGATGATGGCGGCGACCCAGCTGCCAGAGGCGGCAACCGCGCCCCCGCACACGGCCGCGCCCGACAGCGCCCCCCAGACGGGCCCCTGGGGACGGGGAACCGTCCAGCGCACGAGATAGCGACAGGTGGAGTCGCCGTCCGCGATGCATTGGCTCGAATGCACGGTTGCGTCCGGAAGCCCCCAGATGCGCGGGACTCCGCGCAGCTCCGCCGCGCGCGCCTGACACAGGCGCCGGTCGCCCTGTTCGGGTTGTACCTCGAAACGAGGTTGATAGGTGACCTGCACGCTGCGCGGACCAGTGACCCGGAGTTCATAGCTGCCGACGCGCGTGCTCTCCGCCGCGTGGGCCGTGAGGTACTGGTAGGCGTCGAGGGGCTGCGATGAAACCCTGAGCATACGCACGTAGCCGCTCAGCGTTTCCGGATGCGTCATCCATGCTCCGCGCATCGAAATGGCGTCTTCTCCCAGAGCGGTGGCCAGGGCATGCAACGCCCGTCGGGCGGCCGCGACGGATATCCACTCATTTTCGTCCTCGAGGATGCTGCCTGGTAGCCCCACCGTGGCCAGGAGCGCCCGCGCGGCCGCTTCGCCACGCTCGTCCCTCAAACGCAGGAGATACGGTACCAACAGCCCGGCGCGAAGCTCCTCTTTGCCTCCTCCCGTTGGTGGCAGCGTACGCTGGGTGCCGTGCTGGGCCATGCCCCCTCGAAGTGTCGCTCGCTCGCGCTTCAAGCGGCGGAAGCCGCACGCGGAGGCCTCAGCGCGGCCGCGGCCAGCATGCAGAGCGCCGGTGTGATGATGAGGTGGTAGCGATCGTCGCCGAAGAAAATAACGTGGATGAGCGAAGTCACCAGGTACCAGCCAAGCAGAAAGCGCCCGACCGCTCCCTGATTCGGACGGCCCGGAATTGGCAGCATCGCGAGCAGCGGGGTCAGCACGGCCAGCAGATAGAAGGGGTGATTGTCGTCGGCGAAGCAGTACGCAGAGAGCCCCGCGACGGTGAGCAGCAGGGCGGTTTGACTGAGATAAGCGCTCCCAGCCTTGGGCCGGTATCCGGTCATGGCGATGACGCTGAGCGCCGCAGCTATCATGAGTAGCCGGTGGAACAGCGTCAAGAGGCCCCGGCCCGCGACGCGCCGCTGTTCGGGCCATGCCCGGGGGTCGGCTTCGTGCAGGTATTCGATCGCGAAGGATTCGTGATCGTAGGTCTGCGCCAGCTTTTGCGGGGCCTTGGACAGCCAGCCCAGGGGGTTTTCGGCGATCAGGTCGCGCCCCACCTTGGCCCAGCAGTTGTCTTGCTGCACCTGCCCGGTGACCACTCGGCAGCCGTCCGCGGCTCGTAGGGTCTTGAAGCGCCCGTCTTCGGTGAGCGCACCGATGGCCAGGTTCCAGCCACCATTGGTGGAAACGAGCGCGCAACCGTCCATCACGCTGCAATTTCTCAGCGTCCAGGGCAGCACCGGCACGAGACAACAGAGGGCGACGACGGCGCCTCGTTTCACGATTACCCACCAGTCCTTCGGCATGGTGAGCAGTAGGAGGGGGGCGCAGAGCAGCGATGAGGGGCGTACCAGGGCAGCGCAGCCCAAGATCAGCCCGGCGACGACGGCCGCGCGCATGCCCGACAGCACCACTGCCGCCAGGATGGCCGCCAGGATCAACAGCGCCGCCAGGGGCTCCGTCATCACCACCGGGGAGTACATGATCAGCCCCGGGTGCAGCGCCGTGACCACGGCGGCGGCTTGCGCGCGCCGCTCGCTCAGGTACCTGCGCGCCAAACGGTGCACCACCACGACCAGCAGCGTGCCGAGCAACGCGTTGGCGATGGGGGCGACCAAGAGCCCCGAACCGAACGCCTTGTACAGCAGGCCCAGAAACCCGCTGTAGCCCACCGGATAATGCACCCACGGCTTGCTAATCGTCTGGCCGTTGACCAGAACGTCTTCGCTGTAGCCCAAGCCATCTGCGATGCGCATGGCGCCGAAGTGATAGTAGTGACCGTCCCACACGGGCTCTTTGCCCCAGGCAATCGCGACGAAGAGCCGTGGTACCAACGCCACGAAGGCGACCGCGAGTGTGTACAGCCAGGCTTGCTCATGGAGCAATCGTTGGATGCGTTGATTGGGGCTCGATCGCTGCATCTCGTACTGCTAGGCGATCGAGTCGCCGGATGCCGATCTCCAGCGCCTCATGCGTTTGAGGTAGGTTCTGGACACCTGCGTGGGGTCGAGCTTGAGATGTTTGGCAACCTGCTGCACGAAACCTCGGGTGTATACTAGGGGCGGAAGGCTCTTGAAGTCCTCGTGTTCGATCGCCTTGAGGTAGGCTGGGGATATCTTCGTCCGGGTCGCGATTTCTTCCAGCTCGATACCCTGAGATTCGCGAACCTTGCGCAGCAGGCTACCGGAAAACTCGGTTTCGGCGTTGATCTCTCGCGCGAGCTCTTGGCGAAGCATCTCGCGCTCTGCCTCGAGTGCGCTGTCCTGGCTCCGGTCCGGCTCGGGCGGCTGTTCGTCCGTTTCCGGAAACATCGAGACATCGTAGGCGCGACGTCTGAGGGGGTCGAGCAGCGTATCGTGAGCTTCGTCGATTTGTGCGCGTTCCGACACGAGCTGCTGCTCGGTCAAGAGGCTCGTCAACGGCAGACTGTTGGACTGGAAGATCTCCCTTTGACGCTTGTGAGCTCGCCTGAGCTCCTCGTCGGCGGCGCCGCGGTGGGTTCCGAGTACGTCGTACAAGTTCGGCTCCGAAGGAACGAGCTCGATCGGTTCGTCAATGCGCCCCTCTCGGCTGGAGGCCAGGGCGAGCACGCGCCGGGCGATGCGTTCGAGGTTGCGTGCCGCCTTGCAGGTCGGACTATCGATGAGAAGCGGGCGGCGCCGAACGACACTCAGCCAGACGGCGTCCTCCTGCTCGATGTGTCCGATGTAGTCGAGCCTGACACCCAGGAAGCGTCCGGACATATCTCGCATTTGCGACCCGAGCTCGCTGTCGGTGCGCAGTCGGGCACTGTTCACCACGAGGCGCGGGCGGAGTCGCCCGAGCTCGGTCGCCGCCAGAGTTCCCACCGACGTGTCGTATCGAGCGATGGCCCTGACGAGGTCCAGCGGCTGGGGCAGGGGTTCGAGCTCCGCCTGCGCTCGTTCGACCATGCGCAACTTGAAGCGGTCGCGAATCAAGGTGCGGCGAATGCGGCGCTGGAACACCGCGCGCAAGAATCGATACGTCGCCTCGACGCTGGGTGGTTCCGGAGTGACGACACAGATGCCCATGTCCGCGCTGAGGAAAAGGTCGAGCGTGGCTGGTGCCGTGCCGGCACCCAGATCCAGGATGACGTAGTCGACATCCATCAAACGCAAACGCCTCGCCCAGCGGGGTTTGCGCCCCGGCCGGATCGGCACCGTTGAACCGACACTGTACGCTTGCGGCAGCAACAGGAGCCCGGGGATGGGGGTTTGGCTCGGAGACAAGTCTTCGCCGTCGTCATCGAGCTTGCCCGGGGTTTTGGCCAGCTCGACATCGAGCATCGTGTGAAGCTCGGCTCCCGTTGGGTCGGCGTCGACCAGTACGACCGTCCGCCCCAGTTGCGCCAGGTACACGCCCAGGTTCACCGCGAGCATGCTCTTACCCACGCCGCCCCGGCCACCACCGACGGCGATGACATGGCGTACGGTCTTCGGACTCGTGCCGTTGTCGGCGTTCTCGGCCGGGGCTGGGGGGATGCTGCTGGGAGGCTGCATACCCACTGGGATTTACCCCACATTGCGGAGCCAGGTGGCGTTTTTTCTGGGGGCCTGGGCATCTACCCCCCCTTCGGGGCACCAGATTGCCTTTGGATTATTGGTTGAACTTCTCGAACCAAGCACTACGCTCCGGACCCGATGTTCAGCTGGCGTCTGTTAGCGGCGATGGCGACCACCGTGTCGATCAATCTCAATATCAGCACTTGCCGGTCGCCCAGTGAGAACGGCAGTGGTGACGCCCCCACCGAGAACAAGGCCAAGGAGGTCAAGCTACCCGGTGTGGACACCTCCGCGCTGACCACGCGCGAGCGCCAGCAGTGGTCGAACCACGTTCGAGAGCTTCTGGCGCCGTGCAAGAATCAGCCAGTGAGCCTGTACCAGTGCGTGACCGAAGGGCGCGACTGCGACGCGTGCCTACCGGCGGCGAAGTTCCTGCTGACGCAAGTTCGGCAGGGCAGGACCCAGGGTCAAGCCGAAGCGGCTTACCGGGCTCGCTTTTCGCCTGACCAGGTCGAGCACATCGATCTCAGTGGCTCACCTACCAAGGGGCCCGACGACGCCCCCGTGACCGTCGTCGAATGGGCGGACTTCGAATGTCCCGCCTGCCGCGCCGCCGAGCCCATGGTCGAGAGTATGCTCGAGAAGTACCCGAATCGGGTGCGCCTGGTGTTCAAGAATTTCCCGCTCGCGGTCCACGAGAACGCGGAGAAGGCGGCGCGCGCGGCGGTTGCCGCGGACCTCCAGGGCAAGTTCTGGCAGATGCACGACGCCCTGTTCAAGAAGGAGCCTCCCTTGTCCGTGCCCGCGCTGGAACGTCTTGCCAAGGGCATCGACGGGCTGGACTATGACAAGTGGAAGGCCGACCTGGAGAGCGAGAAGGTCGCCGACGCGGTGGCTCGTGACCGCAAGCAGGGCGAGAAGGTCGAACTGACCGGGACGCCCACCATCTTCATCAATGGCCGCCGTTTTCTGTCGGCGGGTGACCAGCAGGCTGATTTCATGGATTGGATAGCGCTGGAGCTCGAGCTCAAGGGCGCTGACAGCAAGGCGCGGGCCAAGCAGCCCGAGCCCGCTCCGGCCAGTTCGGCTCCCAAGGCGAAGACCGGAAGCAAGTAGCCGTGAAGTGGAGCATGGATGGGGGCGGTTGCTTCCCCACCGGACGCCACTACCCGGGTATCGCTCATTTGATCCGAGTCGCGGCCATTGGCGTCGCGGAAGAGTGGGCTGCCGAACTCGCCATGCAGGAGCTTCCTTTGGTGTGCATCGACACGGAGACCACGGGACGTGATCCCGCTGTCGACCGAGTGGTAGAGGTGGGCTGCGTCTTCTTCGAAGGGGGCCAGGTGACCAAGCGCAAGAGCTGGCTGATCAATCCCGACTGCCCGATTCCCGCGGAGGCCTCGGAGGTGCATGGCATCAAGGACGACGACGTGCTGAACGCCCCTCGCTTCGAGGAGGTTGCGGCGGAGCTCTTGGCCGAGCTCGCTGGCGCGGTACCCGTGGCGTACAACGCCGAGTTCGATCGCGATTTCTTGATGGCCGAGCTCGGGCGCGTGGACCTGGCCACCGTCGCGTTGCCGCCGGCATTTCGCAAAGGCGTCGAGTGGCTCGACCCACTCGTCTGGGCGCGGGAGCTGCAGAAGGAAGAGAAGAGCAAGGCGCTCGGGGAGGTCTGCGAACGTCTCGGCATCGCCCTGGAACGCGCGCACCGGGCCACGGACGACGCCGAGGCAGCCGTGCGGGTCTTGGCAGCCTTCGCCGGCGATATTCGTGTTCCCAAGACCTACGCGGCATTCTTACAAGAGCAGCGTCGCCTGGGGCGCATCTTCGAAGAAGAAAGAGTGCGTTGGCGCGGAGGCAACTGAGCGCGTGGTTCGCGGCATGTGCCGGCCGAAGGCTCCGATGCAAGTGGGCGTTTGCCGAGCGGTCGGCGGTCGCCAAACGCATGAGACTTCGTTCCTGGAGCACCTCCGCCAGAGCCCTTCGAAGAGTTCGAAAGCGAGACTCGCGTTTCGGAAGTGCTCATCGGAAAACAGAGATCGAGCATTCGGCAGCGCTTCCTGCGCTCGGCCACGCGAACGTGTGCGCTGCTTGACCAGGCCAAGTGAGGCTCAGGCCGCGTCCGAGAATAAGGGCCCGCGAATGGTTGAGTCCTACTGCGCCGGGCAAGGCCCAGGGCGACCCGCTACTCTCGCAAGTAACTGGTCACGACCCGCGTGCCGCTCGAGTCATCGTAGAACGTGACCATGCCGTTCGCCGTGGCCGTGTACTCGATTGCCGGAATACTGACGGTTTGCGTACTGCAGCGCTGGACATCGAACTCCAACGACTTGTTGGTGGGAGTAAGGAGTCCCGCGTACAGCACCGCGGGGATCCACGGTGGGTACGGCTGGTTCGCGACCTGGACGAAAATGCCATCGATATCGAAGCTCAGAAGCGAAGTCGTTCCTGGCTGGTCACCGTAGTACTCCACGCGGATGGGTGTGTATCGGCCGGACTTCACCGTGCCACCCGCCGGGCTTGGAGGGCTCCCGCTCTGCAGCAGAAACTGCATGCTGTCGGTGTCGATTTCTGGGGGGTCGGGCGCCACGCAATCGAAGGAGGGGACTTCGCAGAGCCCAGCCTGGCAGTAGCCATCGAAGCACGTGGTGCGATCGGCGGCATCGTTGGGCTTGCAAACGGCATTCTCGTCGCAAGTATCCTGCCCCGAGCACTCGGTCGCGCTCGAGCCGCAGTCTGCACCGGTATTCGGACTGTAGGCGCTCTTGCTGCGCGACGGATCGCAGATCTGGCAGGCGTTCGTGGCATCGAGGGTCCCCTCCGCGATGCAACTCGAAGCGATCATACAGCCATCGCAAACGCACTGCCGCGCCTCTTCATTGCAGCGCCTGTCAGACGGACAGGGGTCGGGGGTGCAGAACGGAGGCTCCCCGACCGTGGCACCGCCCGAGCCGCCGTCTCCACCCGAACCGCCGTCTCCACCCGAGCTTCCGCCCGAGCCACCCCGCCCCCCGGTGGTGCCGGAATCGCTCGTGTTCGTGCCACCCGTGGAGTCAGCGTCGCCGCCGGAACCGCGTCGCCGCCGGACCAACCTCGCCAGCACTACCGCCCGCGCCCCCGCTCGTCAGCCCGCCAGCGGTAGTGGTGCCGCTCATCGACGTCGCTCCTGAGCCGCCGCTGGCTGGAGTGCCCCCACCACCGTCGGATATCGGGCACGAGTCTTCACCGTCCACGCAGCTCCCCGGAGCACACTCTCTCCGAATCTCCCAAGCGAGTCCTTCGCTGGCGCACTGCTGCAACTGGTCACTGCGGCAGCGAAACTCTCCAGGCGTGCATCCGTCCGAGTCCTTGATGGTTTTCGAAGTGCTCGAACAGGCCGAAAGGCTCACGAGCCCTGATGCGAGGATAAGCGAAAGGCGAGTCATTGTCGCAAGGCTACTCATGTCGGGTATGCCTGTGCAAGCACGGCCGAAACGTTAACGCAGCGATGCAACGTTACCGCAGCGCAAGGCGAGCTCGATATGAGATAACCCAACGACCGTCACGATGCCCAGGCCCCAGCTGAAATGGGCCAACCGCTAGCGCTGCGCCGCTTCCGCAATCCAGCGATCGAGCGTGGACGCCGCTTCGGGGTTGTTTCCGAAACCCGTGAGCTCTTGGTACTTCTGGCCCCCGGCAGTCTCGTAGCGGACTACGTGACCGCGTTCCTGCCCACTACGCAGGAGGTCATGCCGGAGAATGATCGCGCGATCGAAGAGCAGGTAGCGACCGTGGGAGATGATCACCAGAGTGTGGTCGAGCAGGAGACTGCCGAGATCCATCCGCTCGACGGCGCGCCAGGCCCGGGAGCGCTGCCACCAGAGCGCAGCCACCGCCAACACAAAGACACATGCCGTTACGCCGGCCCAGACCCACCGAGTCGGCGTCTGCTCGTCGAACAGGGCGTATGTATGGACTCCCATCGCCAGTACGCTGAAGATGCCGACGACGGGCACGCCGTCGGCGAGCGAGTCGGCAACGGTGAGCTTTACCTCGTAAGCGTTGGCAAACCAAAGGCTGCCGTCGGCAAAGCGCGCCCCACCGCTCAACCGTTCATAGTCGCCCACCAGGTACCTGGCCCGCAGCGCTCGCACCCGCTCTCCGAGAACAGCCGGAAGGCGAGACGGTGACCGGCACACCCACCAGACGTGGGTCCTCTGCGCTCGCAGGCACGCTCGACACCTCCGAGGTATCGCGCAAGATGTCGCCAACGTCTCGGGCGCCCGCCTGCCTGGCGAAAGGCCGTGGGGTCGCAACCTGGAGCCGGCATCCGAGGCGCCGGTGAATACGGGCCCCGCTCGGCTGTGCCGTGGCGCCGCCGCAGGTTGACGGCGCCCGGCAGCTAGCTCCGGCTCACGGGGACAGGACGACGTCGTCCACGTACACGTCCACGCCTCCCGGCGGGCCCTCGGCGTAGATGAGCACCTCGCTCAACGCGCAGTCGGGCAGGTCGAGCGGTGCGCTGAGCTCGACCCACTCGCCCGGGGCGACGGCCTGGGGGCTGGCGATCCAGCTATACGTGGCGTCCTCGCCGTCGCACACGATCTTGCTCGTGGTGTTGACGTTCGCTGCCTCGTCTCCGCTAACGCTGACCCAGAAGGTCACCTGATGGCTGGTCGCCGGATCGACCAGGCTGGTCACGTTGCGTGCCGCGGGACCGTTGCCGGAGCGCCCGGAAACCACCAGGCTCTGCGAGCCGCCGTGCACGAGCGCGGTCGTGGTCATGAGGGTTCCATCCCAGCTGAACCAGCTGCCGATCCCGGACTCGAAGTCACCGTCGCTCAACAAGTTGCCGCCGAGGGGCGCCAAGACCGAAACGTCGTCGACGTAGAGGTCGACTCCACCGGGCGGACCCTCGGCATACACCAACAGATCCGTCAGTTCGCAATCCGGAACGGTGAAGCTTCCGGTCAGCTGCACCCACTCGCCATCGTTCACCGTAACCGAGCCCGTGAGTGGCAAGTAATCGGCTGTGTCACCGCACTGGATCTTCGTCGTCAGGTTGACGTTCGCACTGGGCGCGCCACCGATGCTGACCCAGAAGCTGGTCTGGTAGGTGGTGTTGGCCGCGACCGCCGACGTCAAGCTGGTGGCTGCCGGCCCGTTCCCCGAGCGGCCTGTGACGACCAAGCTTTGGAACCCGCTATGAGCGCGCGCCGTGGTGGTCGCCAGCGTACCGTTCCAGCTGAACCAGCCTTCTGCATTCGACTCGAAGTCGCTGTTGTCGACGAGGTTCAGACCCTGACCCTTTGGCGGTCCGAAATAGAAGCTGTCGACGTTGGCCACGCCGTAGCCGCCGTTGTAGCGAATGAAGATATCCTGCTCGCCGCTCAGCGGCGCCCACGGGACCGAAACGGTTTGATAGGTTCCGTAGCTACCGGTGGACGGCAAGTCCACGCTGACGGCCGGGTCGTTGTCCAAGCTACCCACATGGACCGTGATACTGCTGGGCCCTTCATTGCCCTTCGCGTAGTTGACAGAGAACGTGTCCCAGTCGTCCTGGAGGCTGACCTTGGCGAAGCTCTGCCAGTCGCCGTCGTCGGTGTAGGCAACGGCGTCGCCCGCTGCGATCAACCCCTCGGCGGCGTCATAGTCCTCGGCCTCCAGTGTGATGCCGGTACTATCGCCCAGCCTGGGCGCCGGGACGTACTCGGGAACCGTGCACTCGCTGCCTCCTCCGATATAGCAGGTCAGCCAGTCCAGAGCGGGTCGCGTCGAGCCGTCCGCGCGCACCAGATAGGCATCGGGCCGGAACATGCTGCCTTGCTGGTGCCCCCAGTGCGTGACGCCGACGACCGCTGGATTATCCCAAAACAGCGTGAACAAGTCGCGCACGACGTTGGCCTGTCGGGCGTCGTCTGCGAAGTTCACGTCGAACTCGGAGATGTAGATGGGCAGGCCGGTGGCGGCGAGGGTCTCCAGGTTGGCGGCCACGACGGGCACCTCGGCCCGTTCGAGGAAGTGGGCCTGCAACCCGATACCATCGATCAGACCCCGCTCGTTTAGCAGATCGACGAGCTCCAAATAATCGTTGGTGAACTGCTCGAGGATGAGTACCTGGTAGTCGTTGAGGATGAGTTGCGAATTCGGGAAGTATTGGCGGGCCAGCTCGAACGAGTGAATCACCCAATCCCAGCCGGTTTCACCGGCCCCGCCCAACGCTTCGGCATAGGACGGAGGCGCATGCAGCGGCTCGTTCACGACATCGATCATCTCGAGGTCGGGGTAGCGCTGCGCTACTGCGGCGAACCATTCCTCGATTTCTTCGAGCTGCTCCGCGGAACTCAACCCGTCGATCCAACTTGGTTGCTGCTGGCCCCAGATCAGCGTGTGATACTTGAAGCGCAGCCCATTGTCGGCCGCAAACGCATGGGCCGTGTCCAGGTCCGTCCAGTTCATCACGTCGCGAACGCTCTCGACCGAGCCCCACTTGCCAGCGTTCCCCGGCGTGAGTTGGTCGAAGTAGTCGAGCAAGTGAGTGTAGTCCTGAGGGCCGCCGGGAGCGGTACCGAAGAACTTGTTGTCGATGGCGACCAACACTCGTACGGGTTCCGAGGTCGCCTGGTTCCCGGTTGGGTCGTACGCAGTCGCAGTGTACAGGTGACGACCGTTCAGCGCCTCGCTCACGTCGACGTCGAAAGTGAAGGGGGCCTCGGCATCTTCGCCGATCACCTCGCCATCTTGCTCGAACACCACCTTGCGCACGGCCACGTTGTCGGTGGCATCGGCAGTCAGCGTCAGCGTGTCGGGCTCGGTGAACAGCTCACTGCTGGCGCTCAGACTGATCTCCGGTGCGACCTGGTCACAGGTCACCCCATTGACCGAGATGATGTAGCCGGTCAGCCCTTGGTAGTTCCCGGAGCCGTTGAACTGAAACTGGTACTTACTGCCTTGGGGAATCTTCTGGTACTGGAGCCAAGACGGAGCCGTAACGGAGTAGCCGTCTTCGGCTTGTTCATACTCCGCGAGGTATCCATTGCTGATCGTGGTGTCGCCGACATCGACGAACACCTCGAAGTCGGTCGCGGTCTCGCCCGAAACATTCTTCACATCGACCCAGGCCTGATAGCCCCCCGGCCAGATCGTGTAGGTGCCGTGGCCCAGTTCGTAGCCGCAGCTCGACTCGAGCGGATTCGTAACGACGGCTTGCTGAACCCGACCGACCCCACTCTCGCTCGTAGGCGGCTCGCCACACCCACTCGTGACCGAAGCCGCCAAGGCCGACCCGAGCAGCCCAGCCCGCCAGGATTTACGCGCTGTCCATCTTATGTTGCGCATGGTGCGTTTCATGTGTCCTCCGACGGAGCTCTGCCCCTACTGACGTCGCGCCGAGGTGTTGCCCCCAGCGTGACGAGGTTTGAGTGACCTTCGGCGGTGCTCGACCTAGGCCAACTCAAGCCGGACATCTATAGCTGCTCTTCGGCGAACAGAAGAGGCAAAAATACTTGAGTCGACGAGTCTACCAGAATTGACACAATCCCAACTTCGGCGGCATCGAGCTGTTACCTGCGAGGCGGATCGTGTTTCCCATTCTGGACTCACAAACCTCCGTTCTCGAGTTGCGCGCTAGCTCGTTCGCTCGGGTACCCGCGCGCGGTCGTCCCGTGGCGCCGAGCACCTACGACCTCCCCGGCGGCCCCGGTTCGCGCTGTCGCTCGTCCGTGACCTTCTGGATGATCTTTGCGGGGGCTTTCATTCGCCCGCCGAAACTGGACAGGGGAGGCGCGAGTCTCGACCGGCTAGAGCATGTGGTTTACCCTGCCTCGACGTGAGTGTGCCCGACAGTCGTCCATCGTTCCCGTTCGCATCCTGGCCAGTCCAGTTTTACGATTCTGACGTCGGCTTCGGCTGGTATCTCGAGGGCGGCACTTTCGTCAGTCAGATTGCGGTCCGGGTGGGCGACGAGTGGGTCGCAAGAACGATCAGCGACTGGATCGACGAGACCTTGACCACCCATCGGGAAGACATTGTTCGCGCCGGCCGGCTGTTGGGAATCCACGACTGGCGTCAGCTTCGGAGTTACACTTCCGGTGCGCGCACGCACTGGTTCGCGCGTATGAAGCAGCGCCCCGAGAAGTATCTGCGTCGTGGTGGTGGGCGACACCCCACTGCTGAAGATGGCCGTTGCAGGTGCACATCTCATGGCGACCCTGTCGCTGGTCGGACAGGTTGAGCTCGCGCAGGACGTCGAAGCCGTCCTGCGACAGTACTCCGTGACCCGTCCGAGCAAGTAGCGGTTGGCAACCACGATCTCCCGAGCGGGGAGCCCTCGCAAACGGCCGAACCCGCCCTGCTCGAGATCTTCGTCGATGTGGACTAATCTTGCTCGCGGTGCCCACTGACACCAACACCAGCCTCGACAACATCAGCGTGATCCGCACGATAGCCATGGTCAGCAGTTCATCCAGCGCGGGTTCCTTCAAGAACACGATCATGGGTTCCTCGTCACGAGTGCAGCTCCTGGGTGTTGCGCGGTGGCTGGCTCTCGCTGGAACGGTCAGCTCGTGTGCACCGCAGCCAAGTACTACGGGCCACCCCGACGCCATCAACCAAGTTCCGTCCCCTCAATTTCCACCCCCAACCTCGACGGGGCCTTCTATGTCCTCGCCAACGGGCCCCCCCCTGTCACGCTCCGCGTCATCGACCCCGTACTCCGACGAGCTGCCACCCTGCTCGCAAGGCGCCGTCCATCTGGACGTACGCATTGTATACGGCATTCCGGGAAAACCGCCCTTTGCCCGGTACGTCGTTGATGTGAAAGCGAACAACCCGCTGGACACGTTGGTCTGGCTCGCGTTCAGCCGAGACGCAAACCTTCCCGATGAGGTGTATGAGGTGAGCGTTTCGTCGTTGCCGACCCACCCGGAGGCTCAGCTGTGGCACCTGTCGGGCTCTCCCGATGTCGAATTGATCCCGCTTCCCCCAGAGTCCGAGCTGCGGTTTCACGATGTTTCCGTTCCCAGCCGACTTGGTCGGAAACAACTCGCTTTCTTCCTGCTGGTGGCGCTTCGGCTTGACCAAACACCGATGCACGGCTGGCTCGCCACGCCACGTCCGTTGGCCACAAGCGGTGACTTCGATGCCGATCGCTTCGCCTTCCTCGTGCGCAAACAAGTAAGACCCGACGGCGAAGTGGCAGGGTTTGCGCCGGTTGGCTTTCAGCCCCTGTGCGTCCATTGGGTGTCAACCCAGCAAACAGCGCGGCAGCCGACGCAGGGACGATAGGTCGCCGCTCAGCGGCGCAAGCCCTGGGCGGCCAGGATTCATCTGAACCTCGCGATCTTCTGGACATCCTTGGGGATGGTTAGGGCGCGCGAATGGGGAGGTCCGTCGCGAGCTGGCCGAGCCCGCCTCGAGGCGGGCGCGTGAGGAGCGAGAGCGCCGAGCCCGCCCGCCGTAGCAAGAGGATCGGCCGGCGCAGTAGGACTCGACCATTCGCGGCGCTTAGCTCGACGGTTCGTGGCGAGCTCCGCCAAGCAGGCGACGAGCCATGCGAAAGCCCTGCGTTTCCGGCCTCCAAGACTGGTCCGGGAGTGCGGCTACCCGGGCGGCACGGACGCTTGCCCGAGCGACGAGCGGCAGACTAGCGGGGCGCGCGCATCCTTCTCGGGAGAAGCGACCAGATGATTGATGACGAGGTACTGGTCATCGACGGCGATGCTGAAACCGAACAGCCCGCGCTCGCGGGGAGTGGCGGCGACGATGCGCTCGAGAATCCGCCAGGCGTGATCGCTACGGCCCAGCACGTAGACCGCACCAGCTGCCGCCAAGGGTGTGGCGTCACTCGTCACCGCAACCGCGTCCTCGACCGAAGCTCGCTGTCGCCGCCAACAATGATCGGGCCAAGGTCGATTTTCGTTGACGGGATTTTGGCTGCAAAGGTGTCCTTCTCGGGAAGGGCGCCTCGAGTTGCCATTTGCTGACCCGTTAGCGCTGCAGTAGCGCAGGCTTCTGCGGTCGCACGAGACCAAACTCGTTCGAGGTGAGAAAACCGCCTCAGCGGGCCAGTCTGGGGCTCGAAATTTCCGGGTGTAGACTGCGCTCATGAAGTGCGCAGCGAGCATGAATCCGAGCATCGACCCCCATGAGAACCACGAGCGTTCCATCGACGGGACGCTCGAGGGAACGGCTTCCGTCTACAGTCTTGCCCACGTCTCGAATGACGAACTTCACGCCGGCGCCCGCCGTCTGGTGGGGCGCTCCAATCAACTCTTGGCGGCGCTCGTGGCCCACCTTGCCGAGGTCGAGGCGCGCGGGATTCACCGCGAACGCAGCTGTGCGAGCGTCACCACGTACTGCGTGTACGAACTGCGCCTCTCGGAAGACGCCGCCTTTCGGCGCGCCCGCGCGGCCCGCATCGCCCGAGAGTTTCCGGTCGTGCTCGAGCACCTCGCCGCGGGCGAAATCCACCTGACGGCGCTCTTGCTGCTGGGTCCGCACCTGACCGAGCAGAACCACCGCGAGCTCCTGGCGCTCAGCAAGCACCGAACCAAGCGCGAGGTCTTGCGTTTGATCCGCCGCCTCGACCCCGCTCCCGACGTGCCCGCCCTCGTGGAGCCGCTCGGTCCCGCGCCGCTCGGCGTGCCCGTTCCGAGGGCGCCCAGCTGGCAAGCGTTCTTCGAAGCCTTGAGCCCGCCCGTCCGAGAGCTGCCCCCCGGCGACAATCCGAAGGACTGGATCACCAGCGCCCCCGCGGACAACGACACGGACATCGGCTCGGATGGGCAGACCGCTACGCTACAAGGTCAAACGACGCCGCATGCGGCCGCCACGGACACGCCCATCCCGAGTCAGAACGGATGCAACCGAGCGCGCCCGAGCGCTTCAAGGTGCAGTTCACCGCCAGCCAGGAGTACGTCGACCTGCTCCGAGAGGCCCGAGATCTCGCCTCCCATGCGCTGCCGAGCGGCTCGCTCGAGCAACTGCACCTGCAGGCCATGCGCCTGCTGGTCGCCCAGCTGAAGAAGCGCCGCTGCGCCACGCCGGCCCAACCCCGGACGGCCACGCCTACGCCCTACCCGCGCGAGCACGCCGACGAGCCGGGCACTCCGCGCCAGCGCGGGGCCGATGCTCCGCGCCTTGCTCCGCGCCAGCGCGGCGGTGACATGGAGGTTGCTCGCCAGCACGGGGGCGACACGGGCGCTCCGCGACAGCGCCAGCGCGACACTGGCGCTCCGCGACAGCGCGGAACCGATGCGCCCCGCCAGCGCGGGAGTGACACGGAGGTTGCGCGACAGCACGGGGGCGAGACGGGCGCTCCGCGCCAGGGCGGGGGTGACACGGAGGTTGCGCGCCAGCACGAGGGCGAGACGGGAGCTCCGCGCCAGCGCGGGGCCGATGCTCCGCGCCAGCGCGGGGCCGATGCTCCGCGCCAGCGCGGGGGTGACACGGGCGCTCCGCGCCAGCGCCAGCGCGCCGACGAGCCGGGGGCTCCGCGCCAGCAAGGGGGCGACACGGGCGCTCCGCGCCAGCGCGCCGACGAGCCGGGCACTCCGCGCCAGCGCGGACACGTGCCTCGCAGGGTGCAACGCCTGGTCTGGTCTCGCGATGGGTCACGCTGCACCTACGTCGACAGCCGAGGCGTTCGATGTCGCGAAACCGCGTTTCTCCAGTTGCACCATCTCGAGCCGCACGGCCGCGGCGGCCCGACCACGGCGGACAATCTCGCGCTGCGCTGCCACGCTCACAATGCGCTCGCCGCCGAGCAGGACTTCGGTCGGAGCTTCGTGCAAACCAAGCGGAGTGCGGAGGCCGGAACAGGGCGACGAGGCCGCGCTGGCGCCAGCGGGATCGGGGAGGCCCCAGGGAGAGGGCAAGGCTAACGCTCCGCTCCAGCGCGGGGCGGAGGTCGGAGCTTCGTGCAAACCAAGCGGAGTGCGGAGGCCAGACCGGGCCGCCGACGCCGCGCCAGCGCCAGCGGGATCGAGAAAGCCCCGGGGCGAGGGCAAGGCTAGCGCTCCACGCCAGCGCGGGGGCGGGGACGAGGCACGGGTGGACTGAGGAACGGGCGTGCGTGAACGGCGCCATTCCCGAGACCCAGAAACTCGCAGGGACTGGAACCGGGCGGTCCAAAAAGCAGCTACAGTGAAAACGCCCCCGGGTTTGCCCGTCTGGTTCGACGCCACGCGCACGGCCAGCCTGCGCCCCTCGAGCGCGGGAGCCTCGGATGCTGCCTGGTCGAACTCGACCTGGCCGCTGTGGACCACGTCACGTCGGTGGTTTTGACCGTCGCCTGGTTCTGTACGCCCGTCTTGGACGAGACGCCTTTTGGAAATCTGCTCGACGGTGAATTGAGTCGGAGAAGTCGTGTCAGCCATCGAGAGTCACGTCGGCAGCGTCATGCGCTGGGGCTTTCGTCGCCGTTGCTGGCGGCGCCTTCACCCGGTTTCTCAGTATTGGGGCTCGTGCGTCAGGGTGAGCCTCGAAATCGAGCGCAGCTTGCAGCGACCCTTCGGGACCGGGGTACTGGCCACGCGCCCCTCGGCATCGGTCCGGCCGCTGATGATGCTGCCGTCGACCAGCTTGAGCTCGAATCGCTCGTCGGCTCTAGCTCACTGAAGCTCCCGATCTGGTTGCCATGAAGCAAAGGTGGCTCACTTTGCTGACCCGAGCCGAATCGTTCACCCAGTCACGGCCACCGCAAGAGATGGGGTGTCTTTACTACTCGCCAAAGCTGCAGCGAATCGTTCATTCAGTCACGGCCACCGCAAGAGATGGGGTGTCTTTACTACTCGCCAAAGCTGCAGCGATTCGTGTCGGAGCCGAGCACGGCGAGCGACGCCTTCCCTCACTATGGTCGCCCTGGTGGCGTGCTGCCGGAAATCAAGACGTAGAGGTCACCTGCGACGACAAGGAGCCGGCTCGGTCTCGCGGTCACGTTTCGCAATCGTTCTTGGGCTTTCCCTGGGGCTTCGACTGGAGCAGTCCTCCGTGCGATTCCCGGGCTGGCGACCCACCAGGCCAAGGCCCCATGCGGCGGAAGTAGAAGGTCACGCCCGGCAGACCCCGCCACCTTTCCGTTCGATGGTCAAGTATTCTTGACAGACGCGGCGCGACCCCACACATCGCCATCGCCATCGCCATCGCCATCGCCATGCCATCGCCATGGGCGGCGGAGTCGTCCCGCCCAGCCCGCACGGATTTGCTGTGTCGAGCACTCGACGCAGCAGGCGCGCTGTCCAGAGCCGCTGAACGTCAGCCATCGGACGAATCATCGCGACGTCGGGACACGTCGGGACACCGAGTGCGGCGGAGCGGGCCCCGCTCGAGAGAGTGTTCACTGAAGTTGACATGCCGCCCCGCAGAGAGTTGTGGCAGCCTAGGGTCTTTCACATTGGTCTCAACGGAGTGAGTTTGGCTCACCCTCTGGTAAACACGGACAAGAGCGATCCGTTCGGCCTTCTGAAGCGGGAGATCGAAGCTGGTATTCGCGTTGAGCGGGTCGTCGGAACGGGTGGTTTCGGCACCGTCTACCAGGCCGAGCATGCGACTTTCAAGACCAAGGTGGCCATCAAGGTGTTGCGGCTACCGTCACACCTTTCCGAGGAGGCGCACCGTCACCTGAGGCGCAAGTTCGAAGCGGAAGCGCAAATACTGTCCTGGCTCTCCAGTCTAACGCTCAACGTACCGCGGCCGCTCTCGGCAAAGATTTGGGTGACGCGTACGGGCGACATCGCTCCTTACATCATTCAAGAGTGGCTCGACGGCGAAGCTCTGGACTCCACAATCGACCGTGCCCGCGAATCCGAAGGGCGAGGGTTCAACTTCGAGCAGATCTTCGATTTGTTGGACCCGGTGGTCGACGCGCTGCGCCTGGCGCACAGGCGCGTCGTGCACCGTGACATCAAGCCGTCGAACATTTTTTCGACTCGCGTCGAAGGCCAAACGCGTACCAAGCTACTCGACTTCGGCATTTCGAAGCTGATCGGCGAAGGCCTCGCCAGCGTCGGAGTTACGTCCGTGACGAACCACGAACTCAAGGCCTTCACTCCCGCCTACGCCGCCCCCGAGCAGTGGGATCCGAGCCTGGGAGAGCCCACGGCACAAACCGATATCTTTTCATTCGCCCTGGTGGTGTTGGAGCTGCTCACGCTGCAACCTGCGCTGGCCGGTACCACGCCACAGCACCTCATCTTTTCTTGCACGCAGGCTGCTGAGCGTTCACTGCCGAGTCGTCTGGGGCTCCGGGTCCCCGAGTCCGTCGATAGCTTCTTCGCCAAGGCACTTGCGTATCATCCGAGCCAGCGCCCGCGCTCTATCGAAGCCTGGTGGATCGCCATAAAAGAGGCCGTCGCCAGCGATGCACCGCCAGCCCTCTCCGCGCGATGGGGCACTGGGTCGGCCCTAGCGATTGCCACTACCGATGCCGCGCCCGCCGATGGACAGGTTCGCGCTGAACCCGACGACGTCGCAGGTGGACGCGCCGTGCCGCAGTCGCCAGCGACCGAAAAGGGTCCAGAACCGCGCGAAGGTACATCCATCGAGCCCTCGAGTCCGAGCCGGCCAGACGTGCCGGGCAGCACCGAGCAGGACGATGCAATTGCTGGCCAGCAACGGTCGACGATGACGACCCTCATGGGTCTCGATGTTCGAGCGGTCGCGTGGCAGGTGGCCATCGAACCTCCGCGTGGCCACTACGGTCCGTCCGGGGCAGCGGTGGCACCACCCTTACCCGACACGGTCGAGCCCGCGACGACGGAGCCCGAGCCCAGCACGGCAGGACGAGATACGACTGGCGCTCCAAGACTGCCGGCCGAAACGGCCGAGCCGCTGGCAGAAGCCGTGATGCCTTCGACGCGCACCGTTGGCCCCAAGAACACACCGCACGCAGCCCACGAGAGTGAAACGGAAGCGGAGGCGGAACCGCTGGAAGAGAAAGGCACGTCTCGACGTTGGCTCTGGCCGCTACTGATGGCCGTAGGCGTAGGCGTAGGCGTACTCAGTGTGGCTCTACCGACCTTGCAGTCCCAACCCAGCGCACCCGAGGTGCCGAACCAAGCTCCCGCCGGAAGCGAGGTCGAGATGGCCGAGCTCACGGTACGGCCTTCGCCGAGCGACGCGAGCGTCTATCTCGACAACGAGCTGATGGCGGGCAATCCCCCGAAGCTCGAGCTGAGGCGGGGCTCGGAGCATCAGCTACGCATTGAGCTGGCTGGCTACGAAACCGTTCACCGGACGGTGCAAATGAAGACCAACACGACGTTGGAGATCAAGCTGAAGGCTCGGCCGACCGAAGCAGCAGTCGAGCCGCCACCCACGGCCGCGAAGACCAAGCCGAAGAGACGCATCGCGCCAAGAAGGCGCGCCGTTGCGCCCCCTGCAGCCGCTCCTTCGGCCAAGGTTGTTGCACCACCTCGCCCTGCCGCCGAGCCGAAGGCGCCCAAAGGAGATCCCTGTAAACCACCCTTCTTCTTCGACAAAGGTATCAAGACCTTCAAGCCGGAGTGCATCTGACGATGGACACGCCCCCACCCCTCGCCGTCGCTGGCTGCCTCCCGCGACAACCCAACACGGCGGGTTCGCGACCCAGGCTTCTGGAGGCGACTGCGTCGTCACTCGTCCATCACGGAAGCGTGCGAGCCTCGATGCGCGCGACACGATTGATCAAGTAGTCGCGTTCGGCCGTGCTCATCGTCAGGCTCGCAGCGCGGCGATAGCAACTCATCGCGGCGGCGAGCTCTCCCGCGCGCTCGAGCAAGTGCCCCTTGACTGCCTGTAGACGGTAGTGCTGGGCCAATCGCGGGTCGCGCGCCAGCTCGCCCAGCCGCTCGAGTCCTGCCTGTGGACCCTGCACCATCGCCAGTGCGATGGCATGATTCAGCGCGACCATCGGGTTGTTGCCGAGTCGCATCAGCACACCGTACAAACCGAGGATGTCTTCCCAGTCCGTCTCTTCCGCGCTGGGCGCTCGATCGTGAACGGCTGCGATCGCGGCTTGCAAGAGGTACTCGCCTGGTGCTCTCGGTAGATGCTCGGCGACGAGCGCGACGCCTTCGTCGATCGCAGCGCGATCCCACAGCGCACGATCTTGCTCGTCGAGCGGGATCAGCTCTCCGGCGGGGCCAGTGCGCGTGCGTCGTCGTGCATCCGTCAGCAGCATCAGCGCCAAGAGACCAGCGACGTCCGAGCTTTCCGGAACTTGCTCGTGCAACATGCGGGTGAGCCGCAGGGCTTCGTTGCACAGGTCCAGTCGGATCAGGTCGTCGCCCCCGCTGGCTGCATAGCCTTCGTTGAAGATCAGGTACAGCACGTGCGCGACCGTGGGCAAACGAGCCGCGCTCTCGCTTGGCGCAAGCTCCGCAAAGGTCGCGCCTACGGCGTTCAACCGTTGCTTGGCGCGGCTGATGCGCTGCGCCATCGTGGCTTCCGGCACCATGAACGCACTTGCGATCTCGCGTGTGGTGAGCCCTCCCACTGCTCGCAAGGTCAGCGCGATGGCGGAGCTTGGTGTGAGCGCCGGATGACACGAAAGAAACAGCAGCGCGAGTCCATCGTCGTACGGGGCCGGCTCATCCGCGAACTGCAGCGTGTCTGGGACCAAGCTGACCACGTAGGCCTCGCGCTGCCGGCGCGCTGCTTCGGCGCGGATTTGATCGGTCAGTTTTCGTGTTGCGACGTGCAGTAGCCAGGCGCGCGGATTATTCGGAACACCCTCGCCCGGCCACTGCACGGCGGCTGCAATCAGCGCTTCTTGCAGCGCATCTTCGACTGCGCAAAAGTCGCGATAGCGACGCGTGAGAATACCCAACACCTGCGGCGCCATTTCGCGCAGCAGGCGTTGGGTGGAACGGGGCAGGGTGTCGTTCATTCGCTGGGAGGCGCGCTCATGACTTCGCGCACCTCGATCGCCAGTTGGAGCGGCTTACCACCCGGTCCAGGCGCCATGGACGCTTGCGCTGCGATCTCGTACGCGCGCTGGGCACTGTCTACCTGGACGATCCAATAGCCTGCCAGGAACTCTTTCGACTCCGGGAACACGCCGTCCGTTTGAGGCTTGCCCGCTTCATCGCCGCGCACGAGCTTCGCTTGGTCAGGGCCGGCGAGTCCCTCTGCAGCTGCCAACTCGCCGCTCTGAATCAGTCCTTCAGCGAAACTCTTCATGAACGCGATGTGCGCTTGGATATCTTTCGCTGGCCACTGTGTGATCTGGTAGGGACCGCCGCTCGGTGTGTGCATCATCAACATGAATTTCATTTCAATCTCCGTTTTGCAAGGTGTGGGATGGTTTGCTTGCTCGAGTTCGACAAGCGCGAGGAAGTCTTCAGGCGCCTGGCCCGATTAGCGCGGGCCTGGTGTGGCCGTGAAGGCGTCCCGCGACGAGGGCTGCGGGAAGCGCGGTCAGCACCAGACTGATCGGATACCAATGCGGACCGAATGCTGCTCCTTGGTTCCAGGTTGCGACTGCGCCGAGCATCGCCAGCAACGTGCCGATGAGGCCGAGGATCAGTGCGTGTCGCGCGGGGTTGCTCGGTGCGAGGCGCGCAGCAAGGTAGCAGCCGAACACGCCGAACAGGGTGCGGTAGACGGTCGCGCACGCGAAGAGGGCGTCGCTCATCGGCTGGCCCGAGCCCGGGTACAGGCCCGCCACTCGCAGCAGCGTATCCACGCCATGGGAGGCGAGCGCGATGGAGACGAAGCCTGCGCACACGGCGAGGACGCTTCGACCGACCTTGAAAATCTCTGGAATTTGCATGGACTTGGCTCCTGGTGGTGGCGGCGGATTGCCGCTGGATTCATTGCTGGTCGGAGCCGAGACGGGCTTCTCGACATGCTCCAAACATTTTCTCAATCTTTTCTCGAGGGGACCAGTGGGCCGGCCTACGGGCCTGTCGGCGCCACGCCGAGCCTGGCGTACTGTCCGCAACCCAGGGCAGAGGTCGGTCAAGAGCGGGCTCTTCGGCTACCGGCGAGCACGGGCGCACGTCAGGACTCAAAGGCTCAGCCGAGTGTCATTCGATAACTCTCGATGAACTCGATGAGCTGCCTCTGCGGATGGCCTAGGCGGTCAATGGTTGTGTCTGCGAGCAAGTCGTCATCGGCTCCGCGATTTGGATAACGACCTTGCCTCGAGCTCGATGGCTTGCGACATATCCAATCGCACCGCAAACGGCCCGCGCTTCAAAAGGGACGGTGCGGTCGATCGTGGGGCGGAGCCCTGGATCCACAATGAATCTTCGGATGGAGGCAAAGTCAGGGCGCGCGGGACCGACCAAGTCGTAGCGGGGGCCTCGGAACCTGGAGGCGAGCGAGAGCCAGAAGATGTGCCCTACCATGCGCGCGAGCTCAACGGCACCAAGGCGGCGCTCGCCGACATGTTTCTCTGGGCCAACAATTGTTACAAATCGACCGTTCCGCACAGTGACAGCCCTGCCGTCCCGTTCGTTCTCGCGTCCGCCCACGAGGTCGACAACGGCATCGACTTTCTGCTCCTGGAGTTGATCGCGATAGGAGCCTCGGGTGTAGTCGATAACCCTCGCGGCGCGGCGTGCCGCAACCAGGCCTAGGTTGGCGGAACTGCAGACTCCGATGACTTCCGCGCCCAGGTGAACCAAGACGGGCACCAGCAAAGTCCCGATTCCACCGGATGCACCCAGGACGAGAACGCGTCGGTTTGGCAATTCACCCAGCGCAGCGACAATGCTGCAGACGACCATCCCTCCCAGGCACAAGGCTGCGCACTCGGGGATGGACCAGCCGCTGGGCACCGGATGAAGAAGCTCCGGTTTGGAGATGCAGAACTCCGCCCACGGCCCCGAGAGTGAGGGTTGGCGCATGCCGAACACGCGCTGACCGGGTTCCAGCCCGGTAACCCCGGGCCCGACTGCGTCAACAAGGCCCACGAGATCCGTTCCCGGAATCCATGCGTGCGGCGATCGGTTGCACCTCGGCGTGGAGGGCCACCGGGTGCTCGGGCAGGCCGTGGAGCTCGGCTTGTTCAGCTGCTGAGCGAAACCTACTTTTGACTTTCGAAAGCCCCCAGGTCCGGAGCGCTGCCCGAGTAGGGAAGACCGACGTCCGCGCCCGCGTCGATCAAGGCGCTCGCCGGGGCGAGCCGGAACAGGTCGGACTCCGGCAGCGTTCCGTCAGGGTTTCGGGGCGCCGTGGCATGGGAGACATCCAGGCTCACGAAATCCCCGCTGCTAGCGGAGGGGCCGCTGTCCCAGGAGTTCGACGCGGCGTCAGCGTTTGCGATGGATGTGGGACCGTCGAGCGAGACGTTGTTGCGCAAGAAATGCTTTTCGCCCGAAGTAACCGGGTTGCCCAGCCCGAAATTGGTCCCGTTGGCGTAGCCGAGGCAGTTGAGAATGGTAATGCCACCGCGATTGTTGTTCTGGTCGAAACCCTTCACCACATTGCCGAAGGCCACCGAATTGGAGATCTCGTTGTGAGCAACGGCCTCGTTGCCACCGAGCTTGAAGCCGTTACCATTGCCGTCGAACCCACCGTAGTTCCATACGTCCACACCGTTTCTGAACGCCCAGCTGCTTTCGATGATGACCTGCTCGGGGCTGTCGAAGGTGTCGAAGCCATCGTCGGAGTTTTCCCAAGCCCGGCAGCCAATCAGTCGATTGTCGGGCCCCTGGGTCTGCTTGGGCCCGAAGCCGTCGGCCATGCTGCCCAGCTTCTTCGGGTCGTAGTTGCGATAGGAATCCGAGTTGAGGACGGTAGTGTAGCCGCCGCCCTTGTTGATCTCGAGACCGGTGTTTCGATTGTGGTGGAAAGAGCAGTTGTCGAAGGTATTGTGCTGCCCGGTTACGTAGGCGCCCTGGTATCCCGCCCGGGTGATGTCGATGCCCTTGAAGGTCCAGTAGTCGCCGGTGACGTAGAAGCCGTAGGAGTCCTGGACCCACGCCTGCTCGGGAAACGAGAAGTCGAAGACGGCCCTGCCGCAGTTCGCAGCGACCACGCTGAGCGGAGCGCCCTGTTGGCCCGATCTGGAAAAGACCAGCGTGTTCTTCGTGTCCGCCGTGTAGGGGATCGAGTAGGTGCCCGGTTCGAGAAGCACCACTTCTCCTGGACCCATGGCATTCATGGCCGTCGTGAAATCCATGGCGGACCCGAAGCTCGTGCCGTCCGCGTTGGGTGAACCGGTCGGGGTGACGTAGAGGATCTTCGTGGCGTCGACGCCGCTGGCTTCCCCACAATTGGTGACCACGGGGCCATCCCCGCTGCCCGTCGTCTCGGTTCCGTCTGTCTGCGCTCCCCCAACGCCTCCGTTCGATGCTCCGGTCGTGGTCGGGGTTGCCGTCGAGCCGCCGCTGTTGCCCATGCCCGAGGTGGCGCCACCGCTCGACGTCTCGGTCAGGCCGCCCGATGTCGCCAGGGGACCGGAAGTGGACGTCCTGCCGCTGGTCGCCGCCACGCCCGTGGTCGACGGCGTGGTCGATGACGAAGCGCCCGAGGTGCCGCTGGCCATCGACCCGCTGGTTGTGGGAGGCGACCCTGCGCTCGTGGCGGAGGTACCGCTCGTGGTTTCGCCGAGCGACGCGGAGCCGCCGGTCGAGTCACTGGAGGCTGCGGCTTCGGTATCGCCCGCGCCGTCGCCGCAGGCGACGAAGCAGAGCAGCAAAGCAGCAGGCGTGAGCAAAAACCAGGAGGAAGCACTGGAAACGGTCATGGCATTATTCGGTCGTGCGGACCCGCTTCCGCCTGGATCAGGGCGTCGAGTCCGTCGGTTGGGTCGAGCGTGTAGCCGTAGGGCGGGTCGAATCCGACCCCGCCGTTGTCGCTCTGGTTGCCCGAGGTGTCTTCGAAGACGTTGCCCTTGGCGCGCATGTCCCCATTGCCGTCCGGACTCAGCGGGTTGTTCACGCCCCGGTAGATGTTGTTCTCGACCAGCAGGTGGGTGGAAATGCCTGCGTTGGTGCAGTAGCGGTTGCCGCTCGATGTGAACAGATTGTTGAAGACGTGGATGTCACCAAACCGCGAGCGCGGCATGCGCTGATCGACGTTGTCCGCCCACCAGTCGTGGTGAAACGTGATGCGGTAGTCGCCCGCGTCGGTGTCGCTCGCGCCGATCAGGTTCGAGAAGCGGTGCCCCGAGGCGCCAGCGTCCGGGTCGCTGCGCGCGGTCGAGTAGGAGAACTTGCTCCAGGAAATCGTGATGTAGTCGCTAGCGTGGGTCATGTCCAGGTTGCCATCCGAGCCGTCGGAGACATCCAGATGGTCGAACCACAGGTGATGGGAGGCGGTCACGTTGATGGCATCTGCCCCGGCGCTGCAGTCGTCTGGGCTGTCGCTGCAGTCGTTGCCGATGACCGCGAGGTTGCGGAGGATGATGTTTTGCTGACCGTTGATCCGTACCGAACCGTGCAGCTCCGCTCCGCAGACGCCGACGATGGTTTTGTTGGAACCGATGTTGAAGGTTCCCGACAACGAGCCGTTGACATGAACCACGCGCGCGGCGCTGCCGGCTACCGCGGCAGCGAATGCGCTCGTCGAGCTGACGACGGTAGGCGCCAAGTCGCCGCCCCCCTGGGTGCCCCCGGCCTCCGAGGCCCAGCCGACCTGCTTCGGCGCGTCGGGAGGCGTCATACAATTGTCGTCGTCCGCGCCCCCGAGGGTGCCCCGTGTGCCGGCGGAGACAGCTTCGCCGTTGGTCGTTCTCGTCGCGTTGCTTGCCGTCGTGGCGCCGGTCGCGCCTCCCACGTCCTCGTCGGTACCTTCCGACCCGCTGGATTCGTCGTCGGAGCAGCTGACGAGCCAGCTCGACAGGAGGGTCAGGGCAAGGAAGACGGAATGTCTGAGCATGGCATTAATGACTCTGCGCCCAGCATCGATCGAAAATAGTCAGCCGTCTGGCTTTGGCGGCTGGGTCGCGTGCCCGCTGGCTTGTCTCGAGCCGCCCGCTCGAGGCGGCGCTTCACCGAGGCGCTTCGTACGGGCCGATGTCTGGGATGCCGACGTACAGCGCGGTGCTCCAGAAGTCGACGTCGCCGTGGTCCGTGATGGGGCTGCCAACGTTGAGCGCGGGCGACTCCGCTTGCAGCTGCAAGCCCATCAGGGAGTCGAAGGCCGGCCCCGCCGCGCCCCCGTTGGCGCGGCCATCTCCGAGCGTCGCTGAAGAGAGGGGGGCCGCTACCGTCTCGAGGCTTTCGCTCGTCGGCCGGTTGGCGCAGGAGCAGCCAAAACGTCTGCACGCGTCTTTGGCCAGCAAGTAATCAGTCAAGCGAGCCCTTGAGAAGGAGGAGGCTGTGAAGCAACCCACCTTCGAACAAGGAAGCTGTGAACGAGAAATCTTCGATAACCCAATCCGAAGTGTGGTTCCGTATTTGCTGTTGGGGTTGGCGTTCAGGCTGGAGCCAAGAGACGGGCGCCTGTCTCATCGCGCACATGGCCATGGCGGAGGCCTACGCGCAGCACCTTCGGCGTGCGACGTCGTTGAAAGCCGTTCCCGAGGCTCCCTGAGCGTGTCAGGGGAGAAACGGCAGCGGAAGTCGAATCGAGCAGATTTTCTACCATGGACCTAGCCCATGAGACGGCTAGCCGAGGAGGGATAGAACAAAGATGCATCACTGGTCCAAGTTGCTCTCCGCCTCACTCATTGCCGGGTGCGCTCTCGCTTCCTCGGTCCTTGCGTGCTCGTCGCAAGATACTGCCGCCGGCACCGGTGGCCCCGTGGTCTCCGGGATAGGCGCGACGACAGGTGGCGCAGGGACGCTGGGTGGCAGTGTCGTCAGCGGGACGACCGGCGATGGTGGTGCGAGCACGGGAGTCGGAGGCGCCGCACTGGGAGGCAATGGTGGTCAGGCGATGGGGGGATCCGGCGGCGGCTTTGGAATGGGCGGCGCTACCTCCAGTACCGGGGTTGGCGGGTCGCTGGGTGGCGGGACTGGTTCGGGCGGCGCCATGCTGAGCGATCCCATCGACGTGGTGTCCTCGGGGACGGCGGCGGACATCTACGTCGACGCGGACGACAGCCCCTCGGTGGTGCGAGCGGTAGGCGATTTGAAAGAGGACGTGACCCGGGTTTCCGGTGCTTCCCCGGCAGTCAAGAACACGACGATGGACCTGTCCTCCACCGCAATCCTCGTAGGAACCCTCGGGCGGAGTCCGGTCATCGACGAGCTCGCCGCAGCTGGCAAGCTCGACGTCGAAGGCGTGACGAGCAAGTGGGAGTCCTTCGTGATCCAGGCGGTTCCAGATCCGGTTGTTGGTGTGAGCCGTGGGCTCGTGATTGCCGGGAGCGATCGGCGGGGTACCATCTACGGCGTTTACGAGCTGTCTCAACGCATGGGCGTGTCACCCTGGTATTGGTGGGCCGACATCGTCCCCGCCCAGTCCGATACCGTCACGGTCGAGGGCGCGGTCTCGAAACAGGGCGAGCCGTCGGTGCAGTATCGCGGGATCTTCATCAACGACGAAGAGAACCTCGCCACCTGGTCGGCCGCAAAGATGGACAGCGGCAAGAAAATGGGGCCGGAAACCTACAAGCGTGTTTTCGAGCTCTTGTTGCGGCTCAAGGCCAACTTCCTGTGGCCGGCGATGCACGACGTGTCGGACGAATTCAACAGATACCCGGAAAATGCAGAAAATGCGGACTTGTACGGCATCGTTATGGGCTCGTCGCACCCCGAGATGCTGCTGCGCAACAACGTCAAAGAATGGGAGCCTTGGGCCGAATCTCACAAGGTCGGTGGAAGCACGCCCGTCTATGATTATTCGGTGAATCCGGACTCTGTCTACGACTACTGGGACGACCGCGTCGAGCAGAACGGAAAGTACGAAAACGGCTACTCGGTGGGGATGCGCGGTATCCACGACAGCGGACTTCCAGCAAAGAATGCGCCCACCACCGCGGACAAGCTCGCGCTAATGGAGAAGATCTTCGCCGACCAACGCGAGATCTTGTCGCAACGCGTGTCGACGGATCTGAAGAGCATTCTCCAGCTCTTCACTCCTTACAAGGAGGTCTTGTCGCTCTACAATGCCGGGCTTCAGGTGCCAGATGATGTGACGATCATCTGGGCCGAGGACAACCATGGCTACATCCGACAGCTCTCGACGCAGGTAGAGCGCATGCGTTCGGGAGGCAGCGGCGTTTATTATCACCTTTCCTACTGGGGTGACCCGATCAGCTATCTCTGGGTTTGCTCGACACCGCCCGCGCTCGTCTACGAGGAGATGCAGAAGGCTTACGACTCTGACGCGAGGCGGCTATGGCTCGCCAACGTGGGCGATATCAAGCCGGCGGAAATTGCCACCGAGTTCTTCTTGCGCCTCGCCTGGAACGTGGAGGACTTCACGGAATCGAACCTGACCAGCGTGGTGGCCGCCATGGCAGCGCGTGACTTCGGCGCGGAACACGCTGCGGAAATCGCTGATATCGTCATGCGCACTTTCCAGCTGAACATCGCCCGCCGGCCCGAATTCATGGACAAGGACGTCTTCAACCTGGTGAACTACGGCGACGAGGCTCAGAAGCGCCTCGACGAGCTCACGTCGCTGCTCGATCGGGCCACTGCAATCTACGATAGCTTGCCCGAGGCAAAGCGCGACGGGTTCTACGAGCTCGTCCTCTACACAATCCGCGCCAGCAAGTTTCAAAACGAAAAATACATCGCGGCTGCGAAGGCAGACCTCTACGCCCGTCAAGGCCGAACACAGTCGGTCACCAAGTATCGGACCGAAACGACTGATGCGTACGACATGGTGCGGAGCGACCTCGACTACTTCACGAGCGAGCTGGCAGGAGGAAAGTGGCAAAAGGTCATCAATCCGTACAACTCGGCGCAGCCGACGATCCCGGGCCTGCCGTCGATGGCTTCCGCGCCGGCTCCGTCCGGGCAGGCTCTGGGCGTGGCGTATGAAGGGCAGACGACGGGCGCGGAGGATCTGCCTCTCGATTTCTCTGCCTACACTCAGGATCGCCGTTTCATCGACATCTTCACCAAAGGCAGCTCCGGCTTCAACTGGACCGCGACGAGCGAGCCTGCCTGGATCGCGCTGTCCAGCACGTCTGGCACGATTGCGGACGAGGAGCGCATCTGGGCGAGCATCGATTGGGCCGCCGTGCCGAGCGGCTCGAGCAGCGGGACCATCACGGTGAGCTCGGGATCCGCTTCGAAGACCATCCCCGTCAACGTCAACAGTCCCGCGAGTCCATCGCGCTCCGAGCTCGAGGGCTACGTCGAAGCGAACGGCTACGTCGCCATCGAGGCCGAGCACTTCACGGAGAAGGCCGACCGTGGGGGCGCCGAGTGGCGGGTTCTGAGCGGCCTCGGTCGAAGCGGCGATTCGGTGAAGGTTTTTCCCGACATCTCGGAAAGGATAACCGGCGACTACGCGGCGAATTCGGCCGAGCTCGCCTATCGAATCTACTTCTTCTCGACGGGGACGTTCCCGGTTACCGTGTTCCGCGTTCCGACCTTGAGCGGCTCCGGGAATTGTGAGCTTGGTGTCGCCGTCGACTCGGATGACGTCGAGATCTTGCGCGGCGCCGATGCAACCGACGACCGAACTTGGGACACGAACGTCATCGAGCAGATCGAAAAGCTCTCCACGACGATTCGAGTCACGACCCCAGGCTATCACACGCTCCGGCTGTTCAAGGTCGATCCCTCCATCGTCGTGGACCGGATCGTGATCGACACGGGTGGCCTCAGGCCATCGTATCTCGGTCCGCCGGAGAGCTACCACCAGCCGTGAGTCCCGACGAAAGCCGTCAGGCCCCCTACCACACTGGAACGACCCAGTCGCTACAACCAATCGAACGAGGGGTCACGACTTCGGGCTGCAGCTGAGCGAACCAATAGCAATTTTCCACGTCGCGCAACAGGACGTACCTGTCGTCGGGCGATAGCCAGAGGTTCTGGTAGTCGGCGACCGTGGTGACGGTAGTTGCGTCGAGGGCCTGCTCGAGGTCCAACACGAACACGCCACTTCCGGAGAGATGGATGAGAGAGCCCGACCCACTAGAAAAAGCGTAGGGCCTGCCGTCGTCGGAAGGCCCCCATGGCGCGGGCGAGGGCGCGAGAGCTTCGGGCCAGTTTGACCCAGTCTGGCACAGTAGACCGTGACGCTGTTCCTGCGATCGCTTCGTGTGCGCCGCAAAAGCGCCTGCGAATCCAATCGGCACGCGGATTGCCTGAAGACCAGTCAGCTCCGTCGGTGCATCATCCAGTATTCTCAGGAGGATTCGATTTGTCTATTCGCATAGTGTCCAGCGCTTGCCCCTCGTTCGTGAAACGGTTCGCCCTTGGCGTGACGTGTTCTCTCTCGCTGTTGCTGCTGCACGCAGCAGCGAGTGCACAGGAATGTCAGAACGATCAGGACTGCGGGTTCGGGTTTCAGTGCTACGAAGACGCGCCGACGTCCGCCGACACCTCCGGAGGTGCCGCGGCTGTCTGCGGCGATGAGGTTTGCGATCCCTCTGAGGATGCGGACAACTGCGCTGAGGATTGCAGCACGTATTGCGATGGCGCCGTTTGCGAGTCCGATGTGGACTGTGCGGATGGCTGGGAATGCAAATGGGCCGGGACGAGTGATGCGGGGACCACCGCAGGCACGGGCACGACGGGAGGCGGCGGCTGGTGTGGGGACGATACGTGTGACGCGGATGAGAGCCTGGACACGTGTCCGAAGGATTGCGACCCCAACCGCACCTGTCAGGTGGCTCTGCGCTTGTGCAATGACGACGCGGACTGTGCTGCCGGGTTCTACTGCGACGATGAGCGAAGTGGTGTGAGCGCGGCGACGTCGTCCGATGGTGGGATCGTCACCTATGACGGTTTTTGTGAACTGCTGGGTCAGGGGAGCGGGGGCACGGGTGGCGCGGGTTCAGGTGGCATGGGCGGCGCTGCCGAAGCCGATTCGAGCGTTGGCGGAGGCAGCCCCACCCAGTCCACGAGCGTCACCGGCGGCTCGCCGACCGCTCAGGGCGGTGCATCGAGTGCGAGCGGCGGAGTGAACGTGAGCACTACTGGGCTAACCGCCTCGAGCAGCGACGGCAGTGGCGAGGCGAGCAGCGACGGCAGCGGCGACGCGAGCAACAATGGCGGGGGGATCGGTGGCTCCTCCGAGTCGTCCAGCGGCTCAGGGAGCGGCGATTTCGGTTCGGACGGCGGCTCCGGCGGCAACGCAGCGGCGTCGGACGGTGTCCCTGTCGACTCCGGCGGCGCGGTGGAAGACGACAGTAGCCCAACGGCAGCGTCCGGCAGCGCGAGCGGTACGGGGGGCACCGCGGGCTACCCCGCCGAAGGCGATGGCGATGCGCTGGCCGAGTCGCGCGGTGGATGCTCGTTCGAATCCGGTGGCCCGCTGGGCGGTCCTCCGCTCTGGGCAATGCTGGCCGGGTTGAGTGGCGCGTTCGCGTGGAAGCGCAGGCGCGGCTCAGGTGGACTTGCTCAGTAGGCCGGGAAAGCCTGCGCCCCAGTCCAGCAGCTGGGAGAAGTGCTTGCGGTTGTCGGTCTGCAGTCTCGTTTGCCCTTTCAGCCAAGAGTGGACGGGACGTCGGAAGTGCACGATTTTAGCACCCGCGAGCCGCTTCGAGAAGCGCGGACGCCAGCACGCCAGGGAACGGGTAGCGCTATCCTCCCGCGCGTGGCAGCTTGCGGCTCCTGACCGCTCAGCGCGTGAGCGTGCCCGCGGAGCTTGGCACGCTCACCGGTCTTCAGTGTATCGAGCTCGAGCGGCTAGAGACAATTAGCCGTGAAGATCCGAAGCGTTGACTGGTCCAATCTGCCTGAATTCGACCGCGAGCGGCCCACCCTGCACCGTGCGTCGACGGCGCCCGAACTGGCATCGTTGCTCTCTGCGTTCGAGGAGCTTTCGATGGGCGCAACAGACGCGGACGCCATCATCAAGCGTGCCGTCGCCATTGCCCGAGAGTGTATCGGGTTGACCCGGGTGGCCATCTTCCTGCGAGACGAGGTGCACGGCGTCATGCGCGGTACCTGGGGCACGGATCTCGCGGGCAACACCGTCGACGAACACGGTATTACCTTCGACATTTGGGAGGGGGATCTCGAGCTGTACGAACGCAAGCACGCGAGCGACGGCTTCTGGACGGTGGTCGAGAACGCTCCCATCGTGGTGCATTTACCAAACGAAACTCGAGTCGTGCGCCGCGGCTGGTTGTGCTGCACACCGATTCGGATCGGCGAAGAGCCGCTCGGGATGATGTATAACGATGCCGGTCTCACGCAGGCTCGCCTCGACGAGGAGAAGCAGAGCAAGGGTGCCATGCTCTGCGCGCGACTTGGCACCGCTCTCTATCTCGCTCGCAAGCGAGGGGGTGCGTGGACGCCGCCACACCGCATGGCAAGCTCGCCGCCCATCCTCAAGGCGACGCAAATGCTGATGGCGGAGCCAGCGCTGACGGCGGAGGAGCTGGGCTGGCGAGTCGGGCTCAGCGCAAGTCGGATGGCTCGGATCTTCAAGGCAGAGATGGGCATATCGCTCGTCGAATATCGCAACCGACTGCGGCTACGCCGGTTTTCTGAACTGTTGGACCCGTCCGGAGACAACCTCTTGGATGCCGCCTTCGAGGCGGGCTTCGGAAGCTATGCGCAGTTTCATCGCGTGTTCGTGGCACTCCGAGGCACCACGCCCGGTAAGTACGCAAGGCGCGGGCTCGCCAGAAATGACAAGAAAGCGCGCCGTCAATGAGTGGCACACGGGCAGCCAGCCGTGGCAGGTTGCACGCCATGCAATGGCTTCCGAGGCTGGCAGCAGTTTCTCTGGTGGCAGGTCTTGGCTGCGGTTGCGCCGCCAGTGCCGGAAAAGGCTCGAACTCGTCCCCGAGGGTTGGCGGGCAAGCGGGCGCCGAAAGCAGCACACTGGCCGAGGGAGGTGCCACGAGCTCGAGCAGTGGCGCAAGAGCAAGTGGCGCGAAGTGCGGCAGAATTCCCGTCGATGAGGGGTTGGTCGACGTGGCAGCCTCGGACCCGAGCATTCGCTACGTGGGACGCTTCGATTTCGGAGATCCGGACGCGCCCCTGATGGCGTTTCCGGCGGCCAGCATCGAAACCGAGTTCGAGGGGGATGCCATCGACCTCAGGTTAAAGGAACACGCAGCGGGAACCACGGCGACGAATACGCAGTTCTACGCGGTGAGCATCGACGACGAAGAGCCCATCGAGCTCGAGACCTGCCCGGCTCAGCAAGTCTACCCGCTGGCCCGGAATCTCGGCCCGAAAACTCACCGTGTCCGGATTTCGAAACGTACCGAGGGCAGCGTGGGTTCGGCCGCCTTCCTCGGCTTTCGAGTGCGCGACGCCGGCACCCTTCGCCTGCCAAAGGCCCCCGAACGGCGCATGGAGTTCGTCGGCGACTCGATCACCTGTGGGTACGGCGATGAGGTTTCCACGACCGATCCCGACAGCCACAAGTTCACCAGCCCGAACGAGAATGCGTTGCTCGCCTACGGTGCGGTGACCGCGGCTCAGCTGAACGCAGATTACGTGGCCGTGGCGGCATCCGGGCGCGGCATGGTTCGCAACTACGACGGAGGCGCGGGGCTTCATGCTCCGGAGTTCTACGAACTCGCCGGCCCCGATGCCGGTGCAGCCAGCTGGGACCACTCGCGCTACTCCCCGAACGTCATCGTGATCAATTTGGGGACAAACGACTTCTCGATCGGGCTCACGCAGGACGAGGTCGCTACCATGCGCGCGGAGTACCGCGACGCTTACGCGGCATTTCTGTCCCGTTTGAGGGAGCTTCATCCAGCGGCTACCTTGATTGCAACCGTTGGCCCCATGATGTCCGACTCGTACCCGCCAGACTATCATGCATGGACGAGCATTCGTGCCGACGTGCGACAAGTGGTTCAAGGTCTCGTCGACGGCGGCGATTCGAACGTGCTCTACTTCGAGTTTTCCCCACAATCCTCGCCCTACGGCGAGGACTGGCACCCGACGGTAGCAACGCACCAGAGCATGGCAAATGCACTCGTGGCCTTCATCGAAGAAAAGCTGAGTTGGTGAGCGATGTTCCCGCGATGAGATGGCCCTGTCGCCCGGCGGTTGCGTGCTCGCGACACGAAGGCTGAATCGAATGGTCGAACACTCAGACACCAGGCGGGTTTGGCGTGCGGCGCGGACCCCGCTAGTCGCGTTGGGCTTCTTCGCCGCTTGCGTACCGAAGCAGGCCGCGCCGGGCACGGCCGCTCAGCCTGCTCCAGGCGCGGCCGCCGCCAGGACCGCTCCTTCCAGAACGGGTGCGGTGAAGGCGCACGGCCAGCTCAGCGTCGAAGGAGCGAAGATCGTGGATCAGAATGGCGCTCCCGTCGTGTTGAGGGGCCAAGCGCATGGCTGGGACAACTGGTGGCCCCAGTACTACAACGCCGATGTGGTGCGCTGGCTGCGGGATGATTGGTGCGTGGACATCGTGCGTCCGGCCATGGGGATCGAGCCCGACGGGGCGTATTTGTCGAATCCGGCTGCCTCGACGCAGCACGTGACAGCGGTGGTCGACGCGGCCATCGCTTCGGACTTGTATGTGCTCATCGACTGGCATGCGCACGACCTGCATCAGGCCGAGGCGGTGGGGTTCTTCTCGGACATGGCCGAGCGCTACGGACGGTTTCCCAACGTCATCTACGAAATCTTCAACGAGCCGGAGCAGGACGAAACCTGGCCTCAAGTCAAGGAGTACGCGACGGCTGTGATCGCGGCGATTCGCCAACACGACCCCGACAATCTGGTGGTGGTTGGATCGCCCGAGTGGGACCAGCGTATCGACCTCGTTCAGGGCGACCCCCTGGAGGGGCAGAGCAACGTCGTATACTCGGTGCACTTCTATGCCGGCACTCACGGCCAATGGCTGCGCGACCGCGTGAAGGCCGCCGTCGACGCGGGCATCCCGGTAATGGTCACCGAATCCAGCGGTGCGGAAGCTTCGGGACAGGGGCAGAACAACTACGACGAATGGAACGCCTGGATTCAGTTCATGGAACAGAATCAGATTAGCTGGCTCAACTATTCGGTGTCGGACAAAGCCGGTGAGACGATCTCCGTGCTCGAGCCAGGGGCCAGCGCAGCCGCTGGTTGGTCGGATGGCGAGCTGACCGAGTCCGGGCGCTACGTGCGCGACCTGTTGCGGCAACACTGCGACTGAAGGCAAGGCGCCTTGAAAACGCGCCACGGAGCGGCAACCCTGCTCCTGCTCATCGCCGCTTGCAGGCCCTCCGGTCCGCGGAAAGCGTCGAAAGCGGCCCGACCCACGCCGGACGGATGGCTCGGCGTGCCGTTCGGACACCCGCTTGTTCGAACGCCCCTTCCTGAACTGGCCACTGCGCAGCTCCGTCCGCTCGGCAGGTCCCATGCGGACTTCGCTGGAACTGATATCAAAGCTCGGTGAGCGGTCCTGTGCAGTAGCTCGGATCCCCGAAGCTGGTGCGCGTGTCTCCATATCGGTTCAACAGGCTCACCAGTAGATCATTGTGCGAAGTGTCGCCGAAGCTGAGCCAGCGGCCTGTTTGCAGCCCGCCGCCGTTGCCTGCAAGCAGAAACGGCATGTCGTTCTTGATGTGGGTGGCGGGGTTCTGAAGATTCGATCCGAAAAAGACGATGCTCTCGTCGAGTAGTGAGTGACCACCCATGTCTATGCCAGCCATTGCAGCGATCAGGTAGGCGTGCTGCTCACTGTACCAGGTCGCGATCTGCTCTATCTCCGCCGGGTGAAAGCCGCCGTCGTTCATGTAATAGTGATGATGTTCGGTCAGCCCCAGCCACGGAAAGGTGTGCTTCGCTTCGCAATCGGACCATTGCAGAGTGCCCACCGGCGTTAGGTCGCAAGCGAACGCCATGACGAGCATATCCGTCATGAAGCGTCCCACCGTCGGGATCATCGCGTCTGTGGCAAGGTCGACGATGGAGCCGTCGTCGCTCGAGTTCAACCCACTCTCGGGGTCGTAACCGGTGGTGTCGACTCGTTCTGGCGCGGCGCAGGCGACACGCATGCTGCTCAGGCCTTGCTCGAGCTGTCGGATTCGGTCGAGATGCTGTTCGAGCCGCATGCGGTCGCTCGCGCCCAGTCGCAGCGCGAGCGACCGGTAACGCTGTCCGACCGCATCGAGGATGGAACTATCCCATGCCGCCTCGTCGGGTCCGAGCGCACCGAAGAGTTCCTTCCACACCGCTTGCGGGTCGAGCAGCGGCTTGAGGGGTGAAAAGGCTGCATCGTCGGCGAAGTTCACGATGTCGATGGGGTGGACGAGCCCGTGCGACTTGCCAGTACCCCAGCGCACGGCGAGTGACAGGCTCCGTAACGGGCGGGCGGCGGCGAGTCTGCCGGCGATCACCTGGTCGATGGAAGGGCCCTGGCTGAAGCTCTCAGCGCTGATCGGGAGAACCTGGGGCGTGCCCGTGAGCCAGGCGATCATGCCAGCCTGGTTTTGCTCTCCGACGGCGCTCGCCATGTCCAGCCCGTCGAGCACGACGATTCGGTCTTTCACCGGCTCGAGTGGCGCGAGAATGGGACTCAGGGTGAAGTCGGTTGCGGTCCCGGTGGGGCGCCAGTGGTCGATGATCGTGCCACCTGGTTGATAGACTGCGAGAAACCTGGACGGCGGCGTCGGGGCAGCGGACGATCGACGCTCAGGGGTCATGATCTCCAGCCAGGGGAGCGCTATTGCAACGGTTCCCGCGCCGCGCAGCACGCTGCGCCGACTCAGGCGAAAGGGCCTGCTCATGGTCTGACCTCCGCTCGATACAGAAAAGCATCGGTCTGTGTGAGCGCCACGAGCAGTTCCCGCAGATTTTCTTGCTCGTCTGCGAAGGCACGCTCGAGAGTCTCCAGCGTGCAGCTATCGTCGGGCGTGGGCGCCCGGCCATACGCGAAGACGAACCAGTTCTGTACGAAGCAATTCTTGGCGTCCGTGCTCGATGCGAGCAGGAGCGAGAGCTCGCGCGCGCCGTCGAAGCTACCCGCGGCGTCGGTCGCCAAGATCTCACCGGTTGCGTCGATGGGCATGCTATTTTCCGTGTCGCGCCACACGCCGGCGGCATCGAAGTGTTCGAGGGCAAAACCGAGGGGGTCGAAATACGAGTGGCAGGCGGCGCAAGCCGCATCTAAAGCCTCCTGCTCCACGCGATCGCGAGTGGTCATATTCGGCGGCAATGGCTGCGGCGGTGGCCCCGTGTCTGGCGGCTCGAACGGAACTGGCGTGCAGAGCAGCGAGGTGAGAATGATGGCGCCGCGCCGACTCGGATCCGTGAACGGGCCGCGTGCGGTGCTTGCCAAAAAACTTCCCTGGGTGAGCAACCCGGCGCTCCGGGCGGGATCGAGCTCGACGCGTCGAAACTCGCTGCCGGAAACGCCGTCGAGCCCGTAATAGGCGGCGAGCGGCCCGTTGACGAAGGTCGACGGCGCGGTCAACAAGGCCGCGAAGTCACCCTGGCCGTCGAGCGTCAGATGGGCCGTGTAGGCCTTGGTTTCCTCGAGCATCAGTTCCGCGATCTCGGGAGTGAAGGTGGGGAAATTCGGGTCGTCGACCGCCGGAAACTGGCTCTCCTGAACTCTCAGAAGTTGCAGGTAGAAGTGAGAAACGGGGTCAGCGGCCCGCGGATCTTCCAGCAAGCGTCTCGCTTGGCTCTCGATCTGTTCGGGAGTGCGCAGCTCGTTCCGAGAGGCAGCGTCGAGCAGAGAGCGGTCCGGAGCTGACCCCCAGAGCAGGTACGAGAGACGCGAGGCCATCTCGTACGGCCCCGGCCGAGCCCAGGAGCCCCCTCGCTCTTGCGCGGCTTCGCCCATCTCTGGCCGATACAGAAACTCCGGCGACTGAAGCCCGACCTCTACGACCGCCCGCACGCCCGATGCGAAGTCGCCCCCCAACTCCTGACCGGTGGCGAACACAAGAGTGAACTCATCGAGCTCGTCTGCCGTCGGCGGCCGCCGGAAAAGCCTCCCGATGAATTCGGCAACGAAGGCGTCGCGGCAAGCTTCCTCTCCATCGCCCTCGGGATCGCAACCGGTGAGGGTGTGGACGGTGGCCTCGTCTGCCGTAGCCTTCAGCGCATATGCGTGCGCAAGCTCGTGATAGCCACTGACGAGCGCGCTGGATACGGCGTCATCCGGAACGAGGGAGCCGTCGGATGGCAACCCATCGAACGGCAACGCCTTGGCCGGTTGACTCGTATCGCCCAGCAGATCCCGAACAGTGTTGTCGTATTCGAATCGGCTCAGGCGGCGAATCGGCGACTGCGCAGCCACTTCCGCCGGGCACGCCGAGCCGGTGGTGCCAGCCCCACCCGCTTCGCCGTCCGTCGCAGGGCTGCCCCCACTCGAGGTTGCGTTGCCCGTGTCCGGTCCAGCGCCACCCGCACCAATCCCAACGCCACTCGTGGTATTCGCGGTACCAGTCCCGTCGTCGCCCCCGCTCGAATTACCGTGCAGATCCCGCGAGGTACGACCGCACGAGAGTAGCAATCCCATCACCAGGCACGGCATTATCCTCACCCCTAGGAAGTCGCTTCAGGGCAGGCGGATCGGTCATTTTTTGCCTGCCCGTACCTCCGAAAAGTGTAAGACGGCAGTGCTGCAAGGCGGGATTCGGTGGCGGTATCGCCTCCGAAGAGCGAAAACCTGCGGCGCCGACTCGCGGTCGCCAGTGAGCGATCGCACGGAGGACTGCCACTGTCGAAGCCCGTGGTGGAGCCAAGTAGGAGCTCGTGAAAGGGCGGCCGCTCGGCGCTGCAACCGACGGCGGCTCGGGATGCGTTCGTGCCATCGCGGTCAGCGGCAACTGCATCCTTCCGAGCCGCGTCGCAGCGACTCACGGTCTGCTGGAAGGGGTGACAATTCTGACCAACAGGCTTGGCGACGAACTGGTCGTCTCCCCGACCGAGGATCGGAACGTTAGAACCCATTCGCTGCGGCTCGCGCCGAGTCCGTGCGCGCAGCATCGATCCCTCACTTCTCGGGAAGGTCTCTTGACATGGAAAGTTCGCCGATGATTTCACTTGCGAAAGCAACCCGCTTCGGACTTCGTGGAGGCCTCCTAGTGGCCGTGACAGCGTATGCGAGTGTCGGCTGCAGCTCCTCGAGCGAAGCTCCGTCCGACGCGGCAGGGCAAGGGGGTACGGTTGCTGTTGGGACGATGGGGACGAGCGGCAGCTCGCAGGCTCAGGCTGCCGCGTCGAATGGCACTGGGGGCACCGGAAGCATTACCGACGGCTCGAGCGCGAGCTCGAGCGTGACCGCCACCGCGGGTCCAGGGTCCACGGTGGGAACGACCAGCTCGGGCGGCACGGCGATGAGCTCGAGCGGTGGGCTGGGCGGTGCGACCAGCGGCACGCTGGCTGCGAGTACCACGGCGACGACCGGCTCGGGAGGAGCGACGGCGGGAGCCGGCGGCATGACGGACGCGGGAGCCACTACGACCGGAGGTGGCGGCTCTGGCGGTGGCACGGCCGTGACGTGTCCTGCTACGGCGATGGCACCCGGCGATTCGACTCAGATGGTGCAGGTTGGCGCGCTGAACCGGTCGTACTATCTCCACATCCCGGCGGGCTATTCGGGCAGCGAGCCGCTACCGCTGGTCATCGACTTCCATCCGCTGGGCGGCACCGGAATGCAGCAGGCGAATTCGAACAGCTGGAAGGCGAAGGCGGACAGCGTGGGTTTCATCGTTGCGTACCCCGACAGCTACAACAGCAACAACTCCTGGAACGTCGGCTTGTGCTGCATGGACGCACAACAGAACGAAATCGACGACGTCGGCTTCACCCGGGCCATGATCGAGCAGATCTCGGAAAAGGCCTGCGTCGACCCGAAGCGCATCTATGCGACAGGCTGTTCGAACGGTGGCGGCATGACGTACAAGGTTGCGTGCGACTTGGCAGATGTCATTGCTGCAGCTGCGCCCGTGGACTTCAGGTGTGTCTACGGCGGATCGACCAACGCTCCCTCGTGCGAAGGCTGCATGCCGTCCCGACCGATCTCCGTCACACATTTCGATAACACCGGCGACAACGCGCTCGTGCCCTACGATGGCGGCCTCACTTCTTTTCCTGCCGACTGCCCTCCCGGGCAAGCGTGCACCGGAATGGGCTTTCCGAGCGCTCAGGAGAACTTCGAAACGTGGCAGCAGATCGATGAATGCA
Source organism: uncultured delta proteobacterium (assembly GCA_963809955.1). Lineage (GTDB taxonomy): Bacteria > Myxococcota_A > Polyangia > Polyangiales > Polyangiaceae > JAICQQ01. Next base: position 558,241 of record CAWELQ010000013.1, on the reverse strand, counting down.
CTGGTTCGGCCTCACCGCTGGATGGGCACCAGGAGTGCCAGTCGAACGGCTCGTGCGGTGGAAGTAGCCAGGTCACGATGTGCGTGCAGCAAGGCGGCTCTCATTGCGGCAACTATAGCTCGCTGGGTATCGTCGACACTGCGTGGGAGATGTTCGAGCATCAATCGCTCTAGTCGCCAGGACATCTCCAAGGCGGGCGCACGCACACACGAACAGGGCCCGCTGCAATATGCGTGCGTTGGCTAGTGGACTCCGCCGCTCCGGCTCACGGTTTTGAAATTCGACTCAGCGCTTGCCATCCCCGCTCGGCGCTTCCCCAAGCGGTGGCACCCCCTTCCGCGGTACAGAGGGTCACCTCGACTCCACCCGCACAGTCCGAGTAGGTCGAACAGCCCTCGGCGTCTGGCTCGCTGGGGGACCCCGAGCACCGGTCGAGTTCGGCCCACTTCTCGAAAGTGCCGACGGCGCCCAGGAAATTCATGGTCACGTCGGGCAGATTAGGGGCGGGCACGGCGCCCCCTTCGTAGGGGACCAGTGAATCGGCGGTGCCTCGAAATGAGATCACCGTCACTGGGGCCGATGGCAAACAAGGTTGATCTTCCTCCGCGAGTAGGTCGAACGAACTCGGCGCGATCCCGGCGAAGACGTCGGCCGCGTTGCAGCCGAGCTGGTAGGCCATGCCGCCGCCCATGGCCACACCTGCCGCGTAGACTCGCTTGCTATCGATGCACGCTTCCGATTGGACTCGTCCGACCAATGCTCGGGCGAACCCCACGTCGTCGACGTCGCGCGAACTCGTGCAACAAGGGCCGATGTTCCAGGCGCCCTCGATTCCTTCGGGGTAGACGACGATGAAGCCTTCTCGCTCAGCGAGCTCACGGTAGCCCGAATTGATGGCTTCTCCGGCGGGAGTGCCGAGCAGCGTATGGAAGTCGAGCAATAGCGGGACTGGAGTCGTGCCATCGAAGCTTTCCGGGATGCGAACGACGGCGTTGCGCGTCGCCCCACCAACCAGCACGCTCAGGTCATTGTCGCCCACCGCCAGGGTGGTCGCCGCGCATTCGTTCGTGGTGAACTCGGGGGCGGGGACTCGGCAGTGATCATCCTGGCAAGCAAACGAGTTGCCGAGCGCGGCGCAGTCGGCGTTCTCGCGACACGCCAGGTCACAGATTGCCGCTGGGTTGCCGGAGCACGACTCCCCGGACCCTGAGGCGGTTTCCGCCACGCACTCGGCGGCGGAGGCCAGCGAGGTGCATTCGGCATCGGACGAACAGGCACGCGTGCAGACGCCGCAGATGCAGCTGAGACCGTCGCCACACCCAGCGTCGCAGCTTTTGAGGAAGTTCGTTTCGCTGCCCGTTCGAGGGTGTGTTCCGCCGCAGGCCGCGGCCAGGCCCAGCATGCCCGTGGCAACCGTCAGAAGGCACCTGGCGCGAAGCCCGTTAAAATACCGAACGAGTTGCCCCGTTGCCCGAGCGAGCGGCCTTTGGTCCGCGTGCCTGCGCGGCGCATACTGCCAGAGAGCTGCTCTCATTCGTCGATGCGTCGCCACAAACACACCGTTGGTCGCTCTAGGTGTCGCCACGTTCTGCCGCCTCCTGCGGAATCAGGCATTGCCCGATGTAGAGCACCACTTGCAGGTACTCGTTCGGCCTTTCGTGGTCCGCGTTGAACTCTTCCACCTGCTGGCGCAGTTCGACGAGCGCTGCTCGCAGGCGGCTGAGCGTCTCTCGGGCCCGCGCTTCTAGCGGGTGCCCAGGCCACACGTCGAGCGTGTAAGTGCTGCCCCCGACCTGGTCGCCGGCGTTGGGAGTCCTTTGGTCCTCGCGCAACCGACACAAAATTGTCTTCACCATCGCCTGGTAATGATCGAAAATGGCCGCTTCCCAACCGCGTGGGGAACCGAGCGGCACGTAGAGGCTCTTGGCGCTGTACGTCGCGCTCGAGCCTGCTCGCGCTCGCTCGATGCGTGCAGCCTCGATCAACCGTTCGAGGATGGGATCGAGATCCGACTCGTCCATATGGGCTTGCCGTAGCAGCTCGGCGCGGTTGAGAGGCCCTTGTCGGTAGATGATTGCCCAGACGAGTTCGTCCAGACCGTCGCCCGCGCGGAGCGCTCCGACTTCTTCTAGCTCCTCGTCAGAGACTGCGCGGTACACGGCCTGCGCTCCCTGGCCCGTCTGGAACACCAGGCGGCGGTCGCACAAGTCGTAGAGCACGCCGCGCAACAGCACATCATCCTCGTCACCGAAATCTCGCAACAGCTCCGACCTCGAGATGATGCTTCGATGTCGAATGTGGTTCAACACCACTTCCCACAGCGAGCGGTGGCGTTCGACCGCGCCCTCGGTGACACGCTGCACTTTGCGCTGATAGGTCCTCAGCCCCATTCCGAACATGTCGGCGCTCACTTTGCGGCTGACGCCTTGCCGCTCCAGTTCGGTGGCGAGATCCTGGAAAACCTGATCCGCGATTTGCGCCAGGGGAGCGCGCCAACCTCCGGACGTCGCCAGTTGTGCGATGAGGACGGTGGTCTGCCGAACAATGGATTGAATCAGTTCTATCGTCATGCGCTGGCAACGAAGCTGTCGGCTCCCGCCAGGTTAGCGCGTCCCGGCCAGCGGCGGGAGTGACACGGCTGACATACCCCCCGGGTGTCGCACAGGGTGTCGGCGGCCGGTGAGTCACCGGCACCCCTCGCAGCGCCGCTGCCTCCGGAGCCCGACGCCAAGTCCTCCTCATTCGGCACGCCGACGCTGTGCGCGAGCTATAGTGGCCTGCACACGATGCCGCGCGCCATTCAGAATTCCGAAAAGAAACCCCAAAAGGCAGCTGGGGCGTAGTTGTCCTGTCGGTTGTGCCCTTGACCCATGGTGGGGCAGAACTTGATGGGATTGTCACCGCACCCCTGGTAGCGCACGCACGGCTCCGGATCTTCGGCCACGGGATTTTCCGGGGTGCAACCGTTGGCTGCGATCAACCGATTCATTTCCGGTTCGTGCCCCGACCACGGGTTCTCGGTGTCATCCTGGTCGTGGATGAAGATCTGCGCGATGGTTCCGCTGCAGGTTGGCTTGCCGAACAGCGCCTCGCCACCCGCAACGGTGCCCGCGGCGCGCAGTCGGTCGCCGCGCAGGCAAGCGAGCACGCTGACGAGCCAAGATCCGCTGCTGTAGCCGGAAGCGAAGATGCGGTTCTGATCCACGCAGGCAAGCGCGGAGACGCCGTCCACCATGGCGTCGAAGAACTCGAGGTTGGGCCCATTCGTGCTCGTATTCCAGCAGGCGTCCGACTGGGCGGCGGTACCGCGCACGTGGATGGCGTTGTCGCCGCTCGCGCGCTCCACCGGTACGTTGTTGGTGCCGCTGCCGCAGCCGTGCAGCTGGACCACCAGCGGGTAAGGGCGATTGGAGTCGTAATTGTTGGGTAGATAGATGGACCACTCCCTGTCCGTGCCCTGGATGTTCACGTCGGGTTGTCGGACCCAGGATCCGGTTGGTTGCGACGCCTCCATGCCGCAGCCGTCGCTGCCAATGCTGGGCATGCCACCTCCCGCGCCCGTGCTCGATCCGGTACTGCTCGACTGCCCTTGAACTGCGCCTCCGGAGGAGGTCGAGACCGACGCCATGGCGACCGTGCCCGTGCTCACCGCGCCACCCGCGCCGGTGACACTGCTACTCGTGCCGGCGAGGCCACCCATGGTGCCGAAGCCGTTGCCCGTGCTGGCCGTGCCCGCTGCCGTGTTCGCCACATCGGCGGCGTTGTTCGTGCCCCCCGAGCCCGTGGTGAGACTGGAGCTGTCCTGGGTACCACGGCCGCCTTCACCGCTGGCCGCGACGGAGCCGCCCGGGGCGGGGGAGTCGTCGCCGGAGCACCCGCTGACGAGCACGATGGTGATGCCGAACGATGTGATGAGCTGACGCTTCATGTTCCGACGCCCGATGCTGCAGGAGGCGATCAAGCTACCACTTCCGGAAGCAGCTCCTTGTCACTGTCGCCAAGCGTCGTCGCGACACCGGCGGCCGCCAGCAGGGTTACGAGCAGGTTCGACTGCTTCTCGTGCATCTTCCCGAATCCGCCGGGGTACGCAATATGCTCACCGCCCTTCAAAAAACCGCCGCCACGCCCTGCTACCACGATGGGCTTGTCATCGGAGTTGTGACGGTCGCCGTCCGAGATGTCGCTCGAGATGAAGATGATCGAGTTGAACAGGACATTCGAGCCGCCATCGATTCCGTCCGGGATTTCCTTCAGGCGGCTCATCAGGTAGGCGATCTGTTCGAATTCCCAGGTGCCTATCTGGATGAGCATGTCGATGTTTTCCTGTTGTCCGCCATGGTGAGAAATATCGTGATGCCCTCGGGAGATGTTCAGGAAGGGATAGGTGCGATTGCTCAGCGCATTGCCTTGCATGAAGCTGATGATGCGCGTGGCGTCGCACTGTATGGCCGTTACCATCAGATCCGCCATTGCTCGCATTTGTGTTTCGTAGTCCATCTCCCGTGACGAACCGGGCGCTGTGCCCGGCTCGCAGGTGACGGTATTGCTGCCCTCGAGCCGCTGCTCGAGCTCGCGCACCCCCGTCAGGTATTGATCGATTTTGGTCTTGTCGTTGTATCCGAGCTTCGTGTAGAGGTCGTTGGCATCCTGAGTAACCAGGTCGAGCACGCTCGACCGACGCTCTTGCCGCCGAGCCAGCTCGGCGTCCGAAGCGCTCGAGTCGTAACCCTCGAAGATCGAATCGAAGACCGTCTGAGGATCGGTGAGCTTGGGCAGCGGCGTCGTTTCGTTGGCCCAGGAGATGTTGCGGGCGTAGTCGCAGGCGTAGCCGCTGTCGCAGTCGCCCGCGCGACTGCCGCCCTCGATGCCGAGCTGCATCGAAGGCAGCCTCGTCGAGCCGGCGAACTGCTGGGCAGCCACCTGGTCGGCGCTGATACCCAGCCGGATATCGGTGAGCGACTTGTTGGCGTGTGCACAGGTGATCAGCGAGGCCGTACCGGCGGCATGATGCCCGAGCTCATCGGGCCAGGCTGGCGCATTCTCGAGGCCGGTCACGATGAGAAAGTCGTCCCGCAACGTCTCCAGCGGTGCCAAGAGCGGAGGCATTGCATAGCCCGACCCCGTGGTGCTGGGGCGAAACGAAGCCATGTCCAGACCATTGGGCAGCATATAGTAGATCTGTCGGATCGGAGAAGCTTCTGCGCTCTGTGCCCGGGCGCTCTTCAGGGATTCCAGCCACGGCAAGCCCACGGCGACCGCCGCGCCGCCGAGGAAGGACCTGCGGCCCAGGCGTTGCCAGCGTTGGTTGGTCGGATTGATCAGTCTGCTCACTGTCCTGCCTCCGTAGGATCACCCCGTCGCTGTCGGAAGGGATTGCTCCGGACGATGCCGGCGATCAGGCCGACGAAACTCTCATCATTCTTCAGATTCTCCGTCAGGGTCGCCACGGTGCTCACGTCGAAGTGCTCCGGGTCGACGCTCGGTACCCGGCCGAGCGCATACGTGTAGAGATTTTTGACCAAACAGCGCATGAAACCAGGATCCTGGGCGATGAGGGGGCGGAGCTGGGCTACACCGTCGAAGCTGCTGCCATCGGGCAAGGTGCCCGAGGCGTCGATGGCGATGCCGGCGTCGCTACTGCGATAAGCCCCGATGGCGTCGAAGTTCTCCATGCCGAGGCCGATGGGATCCATCAGGCTATGGCACGATGCACATACCGGATTCGCCCGATGCTGTTCGAGCTTCTCGCGCAGGCTGGTGGCCGTGACCGTGTCCGAATCGAGTGTCGTGTCGACATTCGGCGGCGGTGGATTGATATCCGTGCACGTCAGCTGGCTCATCACCCACTTGCCCCTGCGCACGGGCGACGTGCGCGCAGCGTGTGAGGTGACGGTCAGCACGCTGCCGTGACTGAGGATGCCGCCCGGGCGTTCAGTGTTGCCGGTCAGATCGACGCGCACGAACTCGCTGCTTCCCGGCGAAGGCAGACCATAGTGCTGGGCAAGCCGATCGTTCACGTAGGTGTAGTCAGCCAACAGAAGCCGGTCGACGGGGGCTGCCTGGAACACGATGTCCGAAAACAGAAGCTCCGTTTCTCGTTTCATTGCCGCGCGCAGCGGCTGGTCGAAAGAGGGAAACAACATGGCATCCGGTTCGACCTCGTCCACCTTGCGCAGGTAGAGCCACTGGCCGGCGAAGTTCTCGACCAGCGCCTGACTCTTCGGGTCTTGCAGCATCCGAGAGACTTCGGCGTCGAGCGTAGCGGTGTCGGGCAGCGTTCCTGCCGCTGCGCTCGAAAAGAGCTCGTCATCGGGCATCGAGCTCCACAAGAAGTACGACAGCCGCGACGCGAGCTCGTAGCCGTTCAAGGGGCGTGCGGTCATCGAGGTCGGGTCCGGATCGAGCTCGGCTCTGAACAAAAAGTTGGGCGACAGCAAGACCGCTTGCAGCACCGTGGTCAAGGCTTGCTCGGCGCTGTCACCTGCAGCGAGTGCGGAGTCGATGGCGGCGTAATAGCGCGCCAAGTCGGTTTCGACGACCGGCCGGCGCCAGGCACGTTGGGTAAAGCTCAGCAGCGAAGACTTCACACAGCTGGCTCCTCCGCTGGCCAAATCGCAGGTCACGATGCTGGCGCGCTGCGCCGGATCGGCCATCGCAGCATTGGCCAGCGACTCTGCCGCCGTCTGCATGGCCACCAGGTGGGGCGCTGAGAGGGTCAGCACACTGGCGATGTTGTCGAAGCCCGCGCCGCTCCCGTCGAGTGGAAACTCGTCGGCGGGCGTCGCCGTGGTACCGAGCAGATCACGGACTGTATTGTTGTATTCGGTGTTGTTGAGGCGGTGAATCGTCACGGTACCGACGTCGGTGGGATCGACCGCTGGCGCGGTTGGATCGTCTGTCGACCCAGCCGGGGTGTCAGCGTTTCCACTGTCTGCATTGCTTTCGGTGCCGTCGGCGCCGGTACCCGCTTCGATGCCCCCCGCGAGCCCGCTTCCCGGGTTTGCGCCACGTTGGCTTTCGTTCGCGCCGATTTGCCCAGTGCATCCGGCCGCGAGCATCAAGGACAATGCCGCGCCTACGGCACCGAATAGCTTGCCAACCCTGCCGGCAGCGCCTGGACGCCGTAGGCTGCCCGAGCGGGGCTCGCATTCCTCGATGGGTCGCGACAAACATCCTGTTCGCCGCTCTAGCCGCAGCTTGCGCTCTCGGCGTGTTGGGAGGGGCTGGTCCGAGCGCGCGTGCGCCGGATGGCCACGCCGGTCCGATCCTTCAAGACTTGTCGCCACGTGCTCTGGCGTGCCCCGGCGAGACTTGGTCAACCATCTCATGATAGTAATGGGTGTTAGCAAGCTGCCCGGCGGGGTCGGTTCGATTTACCGGCAGCGATTCCCGGTTGCTTTGTGTGCTCGTCGACCTCACTCAGGCTGAAAGAATCCAGCTCGTTGCGGGAGGTGTAGAAGATGATGCTCGGCCAGCGTCCGCATTCTTGACCCGCGCTGTTCCAGACTCGCCCCACGATGCGTGGATACAGGTCAGGTCAAGGTTTGGCGAAGGGCGCGAAATGCGCGTGGAACGGCAAGCCGCCGAGCCCCCGCAGCACCTTCGAGGTCAGCTCGGCCTGGGTGTGAGTGCTGGTCTTATGGTAGGCGGAGGCCAGGTGCGTCTTCACGGTTTCGCGCGTGATGGCGAGACTTTCGGCTATGCGCTCGAGCGGCACGCCGCGGGCGAGCAGCGCGACCACAGTGGCTTCCCGAGCGCTGAACCCGTACACAGAGCGGAGCACGTTCGCGGCAGGGCTGGCGGTGTGGGCGGAATCACGCAAGAAAACCAGCACTTCGTGCTCCGGATGCCAGAGCGATGGTTCGCGTCGAGGCGCGGGGAAGACTGCGACCTCGATCGCCGATTCCGCGTCGTGGCGTGGAATGACGAGTATGCGGGGTGCCCGGCTGAGCTTTCCGCTACGGAGGGCTGCCGCATCGCGAATGGCTCGGCCCAGCTGCTGATGCGTCGAGCTGCAATGGGGTACGACCAGTCGCCCATCGCGACACCCGAGGGCATTGCCTCGACAGAGCAGAGCCTCCGCCGCTCGACTGGCGGTCAGCACCTCGGCCTCGGCGGTGCAGACGATGACCGGCGCGCATGCCATCTCCACCGCGCCCAGAAGGTCGGAGCGCGCTTGGCGCAGATGCTTCAACCGAACCGTCAACGCCAGCGCCGCCTGCACATGGCGCATCATGCGCTGTTGGTGGGGCAGGCTCGCTCGAGGCAAGCCGGAGTCCCGGTGGTCTTTCCACTGGAACGCCAATACCGCCAGATCCAGGCACTCTCTTCGCAGCACGCTGGCCGTAGCCCCGGCTTGGAATCGCTGGGGCGCGGCGAACTCGCGGTGAAACCTGCTGCGCGTCAGCTCGGTCGTCGATACGATCGCTCCCGCGTCGAAGACGAGGCCAACTGGAAGCTGCCCCATATAGCGGATGTAGGGGTTGTGCCGGTGATACTCTTCGTCGTAGGCGCGGACCCAGGCATCCTCGAACCCGAGGCACGGCTTCACCCCCGCCGAACCGACGACTGCCTGGTAGCCGAACCACACGCCGTCCGCGCACAACGCAGCAGCATAGCGGACCAGAAACGTCGACCACGCCCCGTCCTGCCCGATCGCGTCGTACAACTCCTGCACGAGTTGCTGATATTCGAGCTCCTTCATGGATCGAACTCCGTGCCCCGGTACGGGAGCAGGGCCGAGAGCGCAGCAGGGTCGGGCGTTCCTTGCCATTGGAGCCGTCCGAGGCCCGAGAGCACCTGCGAAACCAATTCGCCTTGCCGGTGGGTGTCTGTCTTCAGAAAAGCCGCCCTCAGGTGGCTCTTTGCCGTTTCGCGGCTCACCCCCAGCCGCTCGGCGATTCGCGCGGTTGACTCGCCGGCAGCGAGCAGCGCGACGGTACGCGCTTCTGTCTCGGTGAGCTGGTAGAGCGCACGCAGCACGCGCGTGCTGGGCGGAAACGCACCCTCCGGGTCACTCAGGAATACGAGGACCCTGCCCCCACGCTCTCGCAACACCTCCCGGTCCTCAGTCACCGGAAAGAGCAGCACTTCATAGGCGGGCCTGCCGCTTGGACGAGCCACGTGGATCACCCGTGGCACGGCGCGAGACTTGCGTTCAGCGATGCGTGCGGCTTCGCCAATCAACAATGTCAATAGCGAAGCGCGACCACCGGTGCACTCGACGTGGCCGCTGCTGTAGGTCAACCCATCTTTGGCCGAGAGCAAGACCTCGGCCGACCGAGTCGCCAGCAGTACGACGCCATGCCGATCGCACAAGAGCACCGCCAGCGGGCTCGCTTCTAGGGCGCTCAGCAGATTCTCGTTCATGCACTCGAGCTGGCGCAGGCGCCCGTGCAAGCCGAGCGCCGACTGCAGGTGACCGACCAGCTGCTGCTGCAGGGGGATCGACCCCTCGATACAGGATTCGGGGCGATTGGCGTGCCAGTATACTCCCATGAGGGACATCCCACGAGGGCGGCGCGACAGGACCGTCGCCGTGGCCGCAACGTGGTACTTCTGAGGGATGATCCATTCGTTAGCGAAAGAGGAGTGCATGGCGGTCCGTCTGGGTACCAGCGAGTCGGAGTGCCGTACCACCCCCGTAGGGCTTCGACAGAGCGCAGGCGCGAATGGATTGAGCCCCTGATAGTGCTGGTCGTAGCTTTCGAGCCAACAGTTCTCGAAGCCAAAATGATGTTCGACATCGTCCTTGCCCTCGCTGCTACGATGGCCTAGCCACATGCCGTCTGCGCCCAATACCTTCGCACAGTCCTCCACGAAGTGACGCCAACGTGCCGGGCTTCCAGCGGCAGCGTAGGCGCTTTGGACCAAGTCATCGAAGGCGTGGCGGGCGCCTTTCCCAGGCACATTGTGATGCGTCAGGGCTCGTTGCTCGTCCATTCCCCACGCGTCGCGTGGCCCCGTCTGTGGCAAGCGAAAGTCGATCGAACCCGACCTACAATAGCCGTTCTGCACGAGCAGTGCTCCCGAGTGATGCTCCCGAGGCGGAGCCATAGCACGGTCGGGCGTGGGCTTGAACCGATCTCGCTGGACGCACCTGTCGATCTCGATGGCGGACTGTCAACTCTACTGGTCACTCGCTCCACTTCGGGAGCTTTTCTCGATGATGAGCCGGAAACATACGTACGGGTTCCGGCTGACTCGAGCCAGCCGATCGCTCATCTCGAGCTCATGCCGCAGTTCCCGCACGCGGGAACCGCTTGCCGTCCACTCCCTGGATCACCCGTTCGGGGGACGCGGAGTCCTCGCTCGTCGAGATATCAGTAGGGTAGGTAGCGTGGAGTCGGGCTTCGAGCGACCGCTCGAGAGCACCCCTGCAAGTCCCGAAGCGCGCTACGCGCAACTGCGCTACGCGATCGGCAGTCTGTCGGAGCAGCGGCCTTCGTGATCGACACGAGCCGGAATCGGCCAAGGTCCGCTCGACGTCACCCCTTACTTTGGCTGAAGCTCGGCAGGCACCAGCACCCTGTCATTCGCCGAACTGTAGCGTAAATCATCGAAGCCGACGCCGGGGGCACGCGCCGGGAGTTTCACCACTCTCAGGCGAACCAGGCCGGACGGCGCCGGCGCCAGGCTACCTGCCGACGACAATTCGTTGGCGGCCCGAGGCCGGCACCCAAAGCAGCCGGCAAGCGCGATCAAGATCGTTGCGAGCTCCGACTTCGATCGGATCCACGAGACCACGCCGGAATTCACCAGCGTACCCTACACTAGAGTAGCACCTGGGCCGAGCATGGCTCGCAGCGCGGTCTCGATGTCGGTCGAGCCGCGGCGCAGCTCGTGCGATTCCGGAACGATCTTTCCCGCCGCAATGGCCTGGTACATCTCGCGGAACAGACCGGCGATGTTTTCGGAGGCGCCGAGCGAGGTGAAGGTCGGGACTACCGCTTGTAGCGGTGCCTCGACGACTCGAATCGGCTTACCCAGAATGCGAGAGAAGGCATTCGCGACATCATTCGGGCTTGGATTGGTGGGACCGCTGAGTTCGATGACGCGCACGCCGCGCGGCCCGTCCAAAAGCGCTCGAGCCACCGTCTTGCCAATGTCCGCCGTTGCGACGGAAGCAACTCGCTGGTCCGCGGCGATGAACGACGGCAACACGCCGTCGCCCTTGACGGTCGGCACGGCGGCGCCCCAGTTTTCGAAGAAGTAGCCGGCCCGGACGAAGGTCGCACCCAACCCCGACGCGCGCAACTGCTGTTCAGCGTTGTGCGTGGTCACGATGAGCCCAGTGCCCGAAGCATGCTGAGAGCCGATCGACGACAGCAGCACGACGTGGGGCACCTGCTCGGCGACCAACACCTCGACTTGCCGCTGGGTTTGCTGCTTCCTGTCACCGACGAAGTCCGTGGCGCCAAAGTCAGGGGGCGAAAGCAGAAACACTCCCTCGGCGCCACGTACGACGCTGCCGAACGTGGCAGCGTCGTGCAGATCGGCGACCGCCACCTCCGCGCCGTGCGCCTTCAGCGATTCGGCCTTGGCGGCGTCGCGCACCATGACCCGCACTTTTTTCCCCGCGGCCAAGAGCGTCTCGGCCGCAACCGACCCCACGTGTCCCGTAGCTCCAGTGATGACGAACATGATGTTTCTCCTTGGTTGGTGAGGTCAATTTGGGGTCGATCGTTGCATGCGTCCAATGCAATATAGTCACCATAGATATGCAGGCAGTGCATGATAAGTTCCTCTCCGCCATCGACTTGAACCTGCTGGTCGTACTGCGAGCGCTGTTGAGTGAGCGGCACGTGACGCGAGCTGCCGCCCGTGTGGGCCTCAGCCAATCGGCCACGAGCCATGCGCTCTCGCGCTTGCGCGACTTGTTCGACGACCCACTTTTGGTGCGCAGCGGACGAGAACTCAGTTTGACGCCGCGCGCTGCACGCCTGCTGCCAACCCTCGATCGCGCACTCGGTGAACTGGAAAGCGCGGTCGCTGGCGAACCGGAATTCGACCCGAAGACGGCCCGTCGCACCTTCACGATAGGCATGGCGGACTACATGCAAGCATTGGTCATGGGCCCGCTATTGCGGCAGCTGGAGATGGAAGCGCCCGACGTCGATCTCACGGTCGTCGTGTTTCCCAACCTACGCGAACTGGTCGACACAGGCGCGATCGACCTGGCGCTCAGCATCGCTGATGCCGATGGGCGTGGATTGAGTCGCGCGCCAGTCTTCCGCGAGAACTTCATCTGCATGGTGCGCCGAGGTCACCCGCAGATCCGCAAGGCACCGAGCCTCGACAAGTACCTGGCTCAGCGCCACGTGGTCATCGCACCGCGTGGCACCGAAGGCAGCTACATCGATACCGCACTCGCAAAACGGGGTCTTTCGCGAAGGATCGCACTACGAGTCACGAACTTTTTGATCGCACCGGTGGTGGTCTGCGAAACCGATCTCATCAACACCATGCCCGCCCGCCTCGCCCGCCAGCTGTGCAAGTATTATCCTCTCCGCCTGGTGAAGCCACCGCTGCAATTGCCCGACTTCGAATACTCGATGTACTGGCACCCGCGCCTCGACCAGGACCCGGCTCAGATCTGGCTGCGCGAGTTCGTAGGGCGAGTGTGCAAGGCGAGCTGACCTGGCGCGCGCGCCGCAGCCTTTCACAATTCCGATTCCAACCGCGCAATCTCGTGGCGAAAGAAGCGTTGCTCGGGCTCTTGCCGAGCCAATAGCCCTCCTCAGTGACGCGAGTGCGTCTTCGGTTCGCTCGAGCCGTCGGCACAAGTCGGCGCGGGCCGCGTGGCCGGCACGTACTGGTTCATTGTGCCCTGTTCGAGAATGGCCTCGACGAGCCTGAGCCCCTGAGCGGGCCCGTCGCGCTCCGCGATGGCGATGGCGCGGGCAAGCTCGGCCACCGGGGAAGGCGCGATGCGACCCAAGACGTCGTGCAAGGCGACGATTTGCGCCCAGTCGATCGGGCTGCCGTCGATACTCTCCGAATAGACCGCAGCAATGGCCGCCTGAAGCGCATAGGGCCCAGCGCCCCCGCTGGTGAGACAACGCTCGACCAAGCGCGTGCCTTCGGCGATAGCCTCCCGGTCCCACAGGGCTCGGTTCTGGTGCGCGAGCAACACGATGTCGCCCGACTCCTCTTTGGCGCGGGTTTTCCGGGCGCCGCGCCTCACGGTGCTTCGACGCGCGCTTGGCTCGGAGCTCGAATTGCGCAGCGCGACTGGAATCGCCGCGCCAGGCGCGGGTTCGCGACAAGACTTGTGCTAGCCGGCCCCTAGGATCGGGTTCGACTCCCCGAGTCGACGGAGAAACGACAATGCGGAGCAGCCAATCCAAACCCGGTGTCCGAATCCGACCTGGGCAACGCCAGCTGGTCACGGCGGCAGCGACCCTCGCGCTGGTCGCCGCGTGTGCGGGCACCGACAACGGCAGTCCCGGCTACGGCAGCGGCACCACGCAAACTAGTGGGGGAGCGGACTCGACCGGTGGTTCGGGCAATGGCGCCACGGGCGCAACGAGCGTCGGTAGCAACGGCGGGACGGTTGCGGGTGCCACCTCCGGACAGACCACCGGCGCTGCTACGGGCAGCTCCACGGGCAATGGCTTCACCTCCGCCGCCGGCACGAGCGCGGGCACGACCTCGGGAGGCTTGACCACCGGCGGTTCTTCCGCGGCCTCGTCCACGACAGACGCGAGCACGTCGAGTACGGGCACGACGGGCGCTGCGACACCGGGTACGACCGGCATGGCGGGCACCGGTGCTGGGGGCGCGTCCGCCACTTCCACCACGAGCAGCGTTACCACCGGCGCTTCGACGACCGGAGGCGGTGGTGACGATGGGTACCCTTGCGACGGCGACCCCAGTGGATACGACGTGGTGGTCCAGGGTTCGGGCAACAGTTGGACGGTCACTGGTGGCGGTTCCTACAGCGATATGGCTTCGGCCATGTCCGCGGGCTACAGCCGCCTGTCGGGCAGCACCCAACAGACCATGCTGGTCCTGGGCGACGGCGATATCGATGCCAACGCGCAACTGAAAATGCCGAGCAACATGGTGCTCAACATTTGCGGCACCATCAACGTGACGGGCTCCTATTCCAACTCGGACACGTCACCACTGTACGCGCGCGGTCGCACGGACATCGACATCCCGCACGCGACCATTACCGGCTCCCCCCAGTACGCAATGTTCTTCCGCGACGTGGATAACCTGCATCTCGGACAGATCGATATCCGAGTCACGACCGGCGAGGGCATCCGCATCGACAATCACGGACGCTCCGATCGCTCCGACAAGGTGGACAACATCCAGATCGACGACGTCTACGTGCAAGGCACGGGAGCCCACGGGGTCGAGACCTACGGGGCGAACAACCTTACCATCGGAACGGTTACCGCTCGCAGCACACACTACGCTGGCCTCATGCTCAACGACAGCACCAATGTCGAGGTAGGGCTGGTCGACGGAGATGACTGTGCGACCGGTACGGGCTATGCCACGTTGCGCATGGCCAATCGCAACGGGCGCGTCGGAGACGCATACCCCACCAATGTGCACGTGGAGCGTGTCATCGCGCGAGGTGGCGGTCGCGGCATCTTCTGCGTCTCGGAAAGCGGCGGGGCGGCCATCGATCATATCGACCTCGAGGACACCGGTCTTTCGGAGGGGAGTGGCAACAGCATCCTGATCGAGAACTGCTACAACCTGACCATAGGTAATCCAAACGAACAAAGTCGCATCGCCAACTCGGCCGATCTGAGGCTTGCGGCACGCGACGAGTTCGCGCTGACCTCCGACATCACGCTACAGAACATTGCCTTGAACGGCACGACGGTCACCGAGAGCCCCTGCGCAACGAATAGCAGCTTCATTGATTTGACAGGTGGAACGCTCAATATCTGCAACTGAGACTGGGGCTGGAGCGCATTCGGTCTTCGCATTTTGGGCTTCACCAGAGGGTGTCTCGGTAACGTGACTTCATGCGACAGCTGACTGGCGAGCCTTCGGTAGACGGCGCCCCGGACTCTTCGTCCCGCCGATCTCTATCGCCCAAATAGGCAAGAAGCGGCAGCTTGCTGGTTCAGCGCGGGGGAGCGCGCGGCAAAATCCGTGTCATGTGCGGGCGACCCACTACACTGAACCAAGCCTAATAGGAGCCCCCATGCTTTCTTACCCTGCCCGACGAGCCGCGAGCGCGGCGCGCTCCCCCCTCCTGGTTCTGTGTCTGCTCGGTGTCAGCGCATGCTCCGACGATCCGGCTGCCTCTCCGGGTGCGGGGAACACCACGAGCCCCACGAGCTCTTCGGCTTCCGGAGCCGGCACGATGACCAGCACGAGCGCGGGGGCCTCCACGACAGGTTCGGGGGCCACGGCGACGGCTATCTCCGTTTCGGCGGCGAGCACGACGGGGGCAGCGACGAGCGCGACAGGAGCCGGCGGCGGCAGCGCGGCAACCGCCACCACGGCAGGTGTCAATACGAGCGGGACCGCGACCACGGGCTCGTTTGGCGGGAATGCCTCGACGGGAGCGGGCGGCAGCAGCACCGGGAATGCCTCGACGGGAGCGGGCGGCAGCGGTGGCGGTACCTCGACGGCTGCTGTGACTGACGATTTCGAGACCGTGGCTGCCGGTGGCCCTCCCGATCCCGCGCTCTGGCAGCTGCGCCTTCCCGGCGGCGACAACGCCATCGAAGTGACCACCGAACAGGCCCACGGCGGGGCGCAATCCGTCAAGGTCGTCGGTGCGAGCGGTTCCACCATGTTCTTCAACGAAAGCGCGTTCCCGCTCCCGAGCGGCGTCGTCTACTTCCGGGTCTGGATGCGCTTTTCGAACGCGGACTGGTCGAATCACAGCGCGTTCGTCGAGGCCAGCCCGGGCGGCGACGAATCCCAGGAAGTGCGCTTCGGCGGTCAGAACAACGCCTACAACGCGAATCTAGCTGCGGACGGAGACGGTCTGAGCCCCGACCCCTTCGAGTATCCCGAGTGCTCGCGCTGCGTGGCTCCGGTCGCCGACCAATGGCAGTGTGTGCAGGGCAAGCTCGATTTCGCGAACAATGCTGCCGAGCTCAGCGTGGGCGGTGCGCTCGCGGTCGATTCGGCGAGCGACGGCTGGCACAGCGGTACCGGCATGTTCCCTCGGGATCCGACCCAGCTCGGCTTTGGCTGGGCACTTTATGGCGCCATGGCAAACACCGTCTACTATGACGACCTGGCTATCGGCTACGAACCCATCGCGTGCGACTGAACCAAGCCGCTCCTGGCTCGCCTCTCATTTGGCGCAATTGCCCCGAAGCATGCCCTGCGGCAGACTTGCGCCAAGGTGACCTCGCCTCTCTACCAGCCCTTCCCGATGCTCGCGGGGCGACGGGCGCAGTCCTGGCGCCACCACCCTCGGTACTGGCGACCGCGACATTTTCACCCCGAACCCGAGCTCAACCTGATCACCCGCGGCGTGGGGCGGATCGCTGTGGGGGAGCGAGCCTTTAGTGTGACCCGCGGCGACGCTCTGCTCTTTCATCCGGGGCAGGACCATGAGCTGTTGGAAGCCAGTCCGGACTTCGATCTGTACGTGATCGGGTTGACGCCGGCTTTTGCGGAACGTGGTGACTTCCAGCTCACGGCGGGCCTGCTTCGACAACCCCTGCAGGCCGAGCCTCTGGGGCGCGTCGAGGCGGAGCTCATGGGCTTGAACGAGGTAGCGGACAGCACGGCCACCGAGACGCGTCTGGTCGGACTCTTGAGTTCCTTGATGAGGCAAGCGAGGCGTTCGCCGGCCCTCACGCGGCGAGCGGTGGCTTCACTCTCGGCCGAACCTCATCTGTCCACGACGCTGTTGGCTGCGCGCTTGAGGACTGCCCGCTCGGTGCTCAGCCGGCGCTTCAGCGACGATCTCGGGGTCACGTTGGTCGAGTACCGGGCACGTCACAAGCTGATGAAGTTCATCGCACTGGCGGATCAGGGGCTGGCACTGACCCAGGCCGCTTTCCAGGCGGGCTTCGGGAGCTATGCCCAATGCCACCGCGTGTTCAAGCGCACCTTGGGCTGCGCGGCAAAGCCCTACTTCGAAGGCCAACGCGCACTGCTGGACGATACCACCGTGTCCCACGTGCCCCGGGCTCTCGGGCGCGGCTTTCGCTTTGGTCACGAAATGTAATGCCGTGGTCGAGGCGCCGCACATAGTCGGCGTGTGCGCTTCCCTCGTAGAAGTCTACTTTTCGCTGCCGGTCTTGGCTGGATCACGCTTGCCTGCAGCGAAAGCCCAGCGGGCCGGTCCTCCGCCGAAACCACCAACAACGGTGCCAGCGCGGCCGGATCGGGTTCGGTCAGACGAGCGGCGGCGACGGCAACTGGCGATACTGGCGGCGCCGAGCGTGAGACTTCGATGTCGAGCTCGGGCGGCGCGCCCTTGGTGACCGGCGCGGGCGCCGCGAACGAGACCACGGCCGTCGGCGGGGGCGGCGTGGGTACGCTCACGAGCGGCATCGCAGCGAGCGACGGCGACTCGACGGCCCAGAGCATGGCGAGCTCTGCAGGCGGGGGTTCGCCAAGCGAAGCCTCCGCCACGACGTCCACCGGGAGTGCGAGCATGACGAGCGGCGGCATGAGCCAGACAGGACCTTTCGAGCTCCTCTGGGACGACGACTTCGATACGCTCGACCTCACGCGCTGGGAGCTCATGACTCACAGCTGGGACGGTAACCTGGCTCAGTTCAGCGAAGAGAACGCGAGCACGGCTTCCGGAATACTGCGCCTTTCGTTGACCGATGCGCCCGACGATACGACAAAGCCCTACCGAGGTGTCGAAATGCGCTCACGGGACACGCTGACGTACGGCCGCGTGAGCGCCAGCATCCGATTTGCCCGGGGCCCGGGTGTGGTGTCGTCCCTGGTCACCTTGTACACCCCCTGGCCGCCGCCGGATTGGAACGAGCTCGATGTCGAATTCTTGGGTAAAGGTTCGAGCGAGATCCAATTCAATCACATGGTCAATATTCCCCCTGCCGACCCGGAGACGGGGCACCTGCAATTCCCCGAGCTCGTGACACTCCCCTTCGATGCGACGGGTGGCTTTCACACCTACACCATCGAATGGGTGCCCGGCGAGGCGCGCTTCTTCGTCGACGACCTGCTCTACCATACGGCAACCGAGGAAATGGCACGCATGGTGCTGCCCCAGAACATCCTCCTCACCATCTGGTGCTCGGACGCCCAGGATTGGGCCGGCGCCGTGGATGCGACCACCTCGCCGACCAGTGTGGAGGTCGACTGGATCAAGGTCTACGCTTACACGGGAGGCTGAACGCTTCCCCCTCAGGAGTCTCGATGTGATGATCAACGAACGCCTCAATTGCGCAGTGTTACTCGTGGCCTCTTCCTGCTGGCTCTTGGGCTGCGACAACGCCGGACAGAGCTCGGGCTCCGGCGGTTCGGTCGAGACCCACGAGGCCACGGTGACGATCCAGGGAGCCGACCCGGTGCCCGTCAGCCCGCGCTTCTTCGGCCAAAACTATTGGAGCTGGGTCAACGCCTGGGGCGATCCGGTCGCTCTCGTCGAAGACCAGACGAGCGAGCTGGGCCTCGGGCTGCTTCGCGCTGGCGGTGCCAACAACGATACCCAGGAGCCGGAGCCCTTCTCTCACGACGAGGTGGACCAGTTCGTGGCGTTCTCGCGCGCGGTGGGTGCCGAGCCGCTGTTGCAGGTGCCCGTGATCCACAACCTTTCGGGTGAGCCCGCCACAGCCGACGACGCAGCCGCCTTGGTGGAGTACGTCAACCGGACGCGGGACTACGGGGTGGTCTACTTCTCGATCGGCAACGAGCCCGACCTGTACACCGAGCAGGGGCTGATGGACGCGGACTACGATGCCGAGGCCTTCTGTGAGACCTTCGAGGAGTTTGCGAGCGCCATGAAAGAGGTCGACTCGTCGATCCAGATCGTCGGCCCTGACCTGTCGTGGAAGTACCAGAGCGGCGCGAACGACTGGCTCTCCCCATTTCTGGAGGGATGCGGCGACAGCGTGGACATCGTGGCGGTCCATCGCTATCCGCTGGGGCCGAGCGCCTGCACCGAGGCCGCCGCCTTCGGCGATGCGGCCAGCTTTCGCCGCGTGATTCGGCATGTCCTCGACCTGATGCAGGCTGTCGGCCAGGGCGATAAACCGCTGGCCTTCACGGAGGGCAACATCACCTGGGATGGCGACCCCGAAAACAGCGTGATGCCGGCGTCGCCCGGCACCTTCCCCGCTGCGCTCTGGCTCGCGGACAATCTGGGCGTCGCGCTCGAAGAACAGCTCTTCGATGTCAGCTACTGGAGCCTCAGCGAAGGCTGGACGCTCGGTTTCTTCAATGGCACGAGTCCGCGACCCGCCCTGCAAGTGCTGAAGCTTTTCGCCCAGCGTTTCGGCTCCCAGGTGCTCAGCGTCAGCGGCAGCCCCGACGGAGTCTCGGTCTACGCCGGTCGAGACCCCGACGAGGGCGTCACGAGCGTCTTTGCCGTCAACAAGACCGAGAGCGAGCTCGAGCTCACTGTCGTCCTCGATGGCCTGCCTCGAAACGACGAGGTGGAGCTTTCCGTCCCGGCGCATTCGCTCGTCGTCGCGACGCTGCCCGACGACGGCTCCGCGATGAAGCGGGTCGAATTTGCCGAGGGGATGAACGAGCCCAGCTCGAACTCGGACTGAAGGTTCCGGGCTCCGCCAGGAGCTCAAGAAGGCTGGAAGGACGGCTCCCGCGCCACCGTGATCGACCCGTTTGTGCATTTTGCTGATGGCGGGAGCGCTGACAGCGAGCGGCTGGCTCAACGGAGCAAGCCCTGGGCCTGCGTCATCGCCGTGGCGCTTGTGCTGCGCATTTTCGAGGTCGAGGTGGCCCCAAAAGCCGATTGGGGAGCAGGGTTCGTCCGGCTGTGAATCGAAGCCCGCACCACGACTCGTTCGAGCCAGAGCCGCGAAACACATCGGACGGATCGGGCTTGGCTTCGCGCCATCTCACTCGACCCGCTGCCCGCCAATCAGGAGCTTTCTGATTTCGCCGTGGCCGGTGGAGTCGATGGCGACCACGACGCGCAGGCGATCTTCGTTGCCTGCTCGGCGCACCCGTTGGTCGAGCTCTCGGGCTCGGTCTTCCGGGACGTAGTAGCGGTTGAGCCGATGGATCAGGCGTGTTTGCAGCATGCCGTTGCACCGGCGCGCGTCCGCACAGCTCATGCGTTGGGTGTGAGGGATGCCCGAGCCTGGTGCTCCGGTGAGACACAGGCAGCAGTCCGAGTCGCTGTCGAGGCAGGCGTCGCGTCGGGTGTCCTCGCGAAAGTCTATGCGGAAGGTGACGTAGTGTCCGCGTAGCAAATCGCGCGGGTCGTAGCCGCGCGCGGTGAAGGTCCAGTTCTCGGCCTGGGCGCGCCGGACCTCGGCACGCCCGATGACGACCGCGATGCTGACCATCGGGAGTGTCAGGGCAAGGGCGAGCACGAGGCGTTTAGGCGGCATGCGATGCTCCCGCCCCGCGCTCGAAGCGCGCTGCCAGCTGGGGGCTCTTTCGTTTCCAGAGCCAGGCCAGGAGCAGCGTGAGCACGCCGCCGCTGACGAGACCCAGACCCGTGCTGAGCATGGAGCCGAAGACCTCGAAGTAGACGATCGAGAGGCGGATGGCGATGATGCCGGTGAGGGCGTGGAAGGTGCGCACCCAGCCGAACTGCAGGCTGATGAAGGCGAGCAGACCCAGATAGCCGAGCTGCAGCAAGGCTCCGACGACGTTGAGCTCGCCGTGGGTCAGGCCGGCGCCGAGCGCGACCGTGAGCCAGGTGTAGGCCAACGAGGCGCTGAGGCTCAGGCGAGCGCGTTTGGGGGCCGCGCTCAGCCAGCGCTGGTGGCAGAAGTGCAACCCGAGGACCGTACCAGCACAGAACAGCAGGCCCCAATCGAGCGTTTCGCGGCTCGAGATGTTCCCGTACAAGATGAAGGGCGAGAGCACGCCCGAAAGGACGAGGGTGGTCCAGGCGCCGAAGTCGACGGAGCGGATGAATCGGCGCCGTGCTTCGCGTCGCCAGGGGAACCGAGCCAACAGCATGACCAATAGCGGCCAGGCCGAGAGCAAGGCGATGCCCAGATTGCCGCGCAGCTGGGGGTCGTCGATGAGGTCCATCAACTCGCTGACCGCCATCACAAAGCTGGTGCCGAGGCCGATGAACCAGACCATGCCGGCGAGGTAGCTCTCGAGCAGAAGCACCAGGGGCAGGGTCACGGCAGACCAGACTGCGAGCGCCTGCCACGCGGCCGTGCTCAGCTGGTACACCTGGCCCACCAAAGCCAGCGAGGCGAGGGTGAAGAGGTAGTAGACCATGCCCAAGACTTCGGTCCTCAACGCCGCCCGCTGCACCACGGCGCGGTAGATGCCTGCTGCCAGGCCTGCGGCCAGCAGCAGGTCGACGGAAAGCTTCGTGTAGGGGCCGATACCGTCCCAGTTGGCGGCCACGATGGAGATAATCCCTATGCCAATGCTCACGGCGCCGAGCGCCGCCAGGCCGTACACGAGCCGCGGCCGACTCCGTTTCGCTTCGAACTCGAGGATGCGCGCCTGGGCGTCCTGGTCGATGAGACCCGCGCCCCGCCACCGGCTCAGCTGTTTCGACAGGGACATCCGAAAACCACGCCTCCTCGCTGGAGTATACGCGCGAACGCGGTCGACTGCTGCACGAGTTCGAGGGCACACAACCCCGCTGAGCGTGCAGCGCGGCGACCAAGGAGCGCCTGCGTCCTCCTCCGCGCCGCAACCCAGATCGCAGTGCTGCTCGTATCAGTGGTGGTGGACGCTGAGCTTCGTTTTCGATCCCTCGAGCGTCAACTCCACCGTTTGATCGGGCAGCTGGAGCCGGCAGGTTCCGTCCGAATCCACGACCTGGACGTTCCCCGAGGGGAATGGCTTACCGACCCGGAATCCGACCACGAATACCGCGTTCTTCGCTGTTGCGCTCAGCTCGAGAACATCGTTGGGCCGAGGCTTCGTGCCGTAGGGATACATCACGCCTTGTAGCGGCTCCTTGCTGTTGCGGATCACTCGCGCGTCGACGGACGCGGAACGAGTGAGATCGGCTCCGTAGACAGCGGTGTCACGCAATTGGGTACTGAAGCGCGCCCTGGGCTTCAGCTGCACGTGTAGCTCGTACCAGAAATGAAGGTAGCGGCTATAGCGATGGGGCTTCTGGGCCCATACATGGTCGATCAGGAAGAGCCACTCGCCGGGTCGATAGAGCCACGTCCTCTGATGAGTGACCTTCTGAATTTCGACCAATGGGTTCTCCGCAACGATGGCGTACCAGCCGTCCGCGCTGGCGGTAGCCTTGATGCCCGAGCCGTAAGCGTGCTCCACCGAGAACTCCTGGTTATCGACCATGAGCGTATTGTGCGCGCGGGTCGAGACGGCGAACTTCCGTTCCGGGTCGTCGTACCGATAGGCGTACTTTCCGGTGTCCGTGAGGATTTGTTGCTTGTTTTCGAACCAGACGAAGGTGCCTTCGTCGGCGTGCTTGTGCACCTTGCTGTGCTGTCCGACAAACGCCAAGAGGTAGGAGTTTCCTTGCTTGACGATGCCGTAGCCGGCGTCTTGCACTGGTGCTATGCCGCTGAGGTGCTCGGCCTCACGAACCGCCCAGCCAGGTAGCTTGGCCCATTGAGTGTCGCCCACGATGACGTAGTGGTGGTCCGGCGGTACCAGCCAGCCCGCTACGCGCTTGAGCTGTTCTTCCAACTTGCGAAGCTTGGTGTCGTGGCTCACCTCGGCCATTCCCTCGACGGTAGGGAGCACGTAGAAGTGATACCAGGGTGAGTGCTCGAGGTGCATCTTGCTCTTCGTTTCGAGAAGATCCTTCGAGGTTCCTGCGGAAGCGCTTCAGTGCCTTGGGGCGCCATGTTTTGCACTGTTCGAGTCTGTCGAGCTCGGCGCAAAGCACCGTCAATCCGTAATCCTGGGACAACCCATGATTGTGATGCTTGGTGTAGTACTTATCATTCGCCAAGCGTTCGCCGTGTTCGATGGCGCTTTGAAGCAGCAACTTCTCCGTAGCCTTGTCCACCAGCCGTGCATTCACGCCGGCCTGCAGCAAGTAGCCGAGCGCTTCGGCTCGAGACGCAACCTGAGTGTCGCCCCAGGCAAATTCGCTCAGTCCGCGCTTGCCCAATGGGTTCTGCCGGAGCCAGTCTTTGGCCAACTCGAGCGCGCGCGTGAACGATTCTTCGTCATGCTCCTCTTGATACGCTGCCAAAAGCGGCCAGATCCAAGTCCAGGCATGCAAGCGGGCGCGCCAGCTTCGGTCGTGGTGCGGGTCCTGGTTCCAGTTCACCGGCAAACTGAGGTTGGCGGGTGCCTTCTTGGGTGGGAATTTGGAAAAATCTATCTCGGATGCCTTCAGTGGCCGGACGTGTGAGGACTGCCTCGGAAGCCTGGCCGGACCGCTCCAGAGCCGCTCGGGCGCTTGCTGTTCAGGTGGCGATTTCCCGCGTGGTTTCGCAGGAAGTCGTCAGTAGGAAGCAGGCGATCGCTAGCCAGAGGGACCTCATAAAGTGCACTTAGCATCGAAACTACGGGGATCGCCAAGCCCGGAACGCCTGGAGGACGCCTGACCTTCGTGCTGCCGAGGCTGTCGGCGGCGCTCGGGACTGGTGGCGCGCCAGCTGGGGAATCGCACGGAGGACTGCTCCAGGCGAAGCCCCAGGGCAAGCCCAAGAAGAGGTTATCGTGATTGCCGGAGGCTGACCTCGAGCGGTCTCACGCGGCAGGGGCGCCCGGTTGAGCCGCGGGGGCGAGGGAGAAAAGCGTGCGAATCGCAAGTAATATGCATGCGAATCGCATGCAATTCTCGTCGCGGCCCCAGCTCGCGCACGGCGAGCAGATCGATGTCCGACTCAGTCGGGGCGCGCCATGTCCGACTCAGTCGGGGCGCGCCATGTCCGACTCAGTCGGGGCGCGCCATGCCCAGCACGGTGGTATCGAGCGCGTATCATGGCAGCCCGTCTTCGACGACGCAGTGTCAGTTGGCATAGTAGCGAAGGCTCACCAGCCCCAGGCCATTGCCTGCGAGACTTATCACTGTGGCGCATTCGTCGCTGGTCGGGCCAACGATGTGGCTCTGCCAGTCGCCCGTGATCAAACCACTTCCCCCGCCTCCCGTACATGTACTTTCCCAGGTGTATGGGATGGGATAGCTGCCACCGTCCAGCGTCTGCAGCTGCATCAAGCGCGTACCCCACCAGTCGGGATAGCCGTCGCGGACGCGCAGGCACGCGTTGTTGCTGACGGTAATGGATGCGCCATGGCCACCCATGTCTTGAGCCGAGGCCTCGCTGCAGCTCCCCGCCGGGGTGTTGCACACACCCATCACGCAGGAATCGGACACGCAGTCTTCATTCGCATTGCAGTCTGCGCCCGTAAGACAGGTTGCCCCGCAGGTACCTCCGCAGTCGACGTCGGACTCGTTCTGGTTGAATACACCATCTGAGCAAGTCTCTTCGAGGGGTTCTTGAACCACGCTGCTGCACTCGAAGGCCACATGCGTCACCGTGACATCGGGACGGGTCACGATGCTCTTGGCGAAGAACTCACCGGAGAAGGCGACGGGAACGTAAGAGCCCAGGGTCAGCTCGGCGTTGGGCACAACCACTCGGCCATCGACGGGCGCTTCCAGGAAGGCCCCCGCCGTGCCGACATAGCCGACGAACAAGTCCGTCGAGATACCATCCAGATGATTGAAGCTGCCGCGGAAGATGAGGGATTGCTCCACGAACAGCCTTATCGGGGCTCTGGTTTCATCCAACGTGATCGTCGCATCGGGTTCGACTTGGAGGCTCTCGAAGTAGTAGTCACCGCCGCCCAGCGTGAGCTCCGCGCCGGACTTCACGGTCACCGGCCCGAATGACCCAGCCGAGAGGCTTTGCTGGGTGTTCGGTTCGAGATGAACCTCCTCGGTCCACGCGGGGAAACTGTCGGATAGGAATGGCTCTTCGGGGAACAATACCGCGAGCATCTCCTGGGTGGTTCCGTCGATGGTGGTGTCGGACTGCTCGACCACGCTCTGTTCGGTTTTGACGAAGCCGTGGATCTCAGAGCGATCCCGCATCACGACCTCGCCGCGGGCACGGGTATCGCCCACCTCGGCTTCCACACCCAGGTTCAGCTCGTCGCTTCCCGAGTTGAACACGGCACCGAATGTGTCGCCGAAGACGACGCGAGTACGGTCACCGAGGTTCATCGACTCGGTCGTGTACAAGCTCGGCCGCGTGAAGACCTCGACCTGTTGAAGCGCAACGGTTTCATTGCCATTGCCGTCAGTCGCAGTCCATTCCACGACCAAGCTGCCAGCTGGCAGCGAAGCCACATTGCCGTCGAGGTAGATGCCGGGATCGAATGGCTGACCGTTGATCTCGACGACTACGCCCTCGACGCGCACCTCGTTGGGCGTGCAGACGTCGGTCGCGATGGGTGGCTCGAAGCTGATCTCGTCGCCGGGATTGCAGAGGGTAATGCGCGCATTCTGTAGACCGACGAACTCGGGGGGCGCATCCACCTGGTCGGGGTTGTAGACCTCGGGGCAATTGTCGACGCCATCGAAGATGCCGTCTCCGTCGGTATCGACGGGAGCAGCCGTGAGCACGCCGCTCAGGCTTCCCTCGAAACCTTCGTCCGCGTCTCCCAAGGCCAGCTCGAGCGAGGCCGTTCCGGCGACTGGGTCGAGGGTGCCTACGATAGGGGCGGTGTTGGCCACGATCAGGTGAGTCGTCGTCGTATCACCCGTGAGCCAGGAAGGCCCATCCGGGTTGACCCGGAAGCGCACCGAGAATTGAGCGCGCCCTTCGGGAATCACGAACTGCGTTGCAGAGGTGAATTGCCCCCTCAGCCGCTCGTTGTGAGTGAGCGTGATCGACTCGACCCGCGCCCCGACGAAACCGCCGACGTCGAACGACGACGGACTCAGCGTGAGTCGCGCTATTTCCATCGCGGCACCCGCCACTGGCGGGTTGGTGGCGGCGTTGAGGCTCATGCTGGCATTGACACCGGTGGACGCCGAATCGCCGCTGAAGTGAAATACGGCGCTACCACTCAGCTGAGCGAAGTAGTCAGCGAAGAAGCTGGGCTGAGCGCCCGAGGCTGGGCCAAACGTGGCGGCGCACGAGTCGCCGAGTAGCGCGCGCCCCGTCCCCGTCGAGGCGCATTGCCGTCCGGCTGGGCTGCAAGACAAGGACATGCCGCAATCGCTGCCGACACAGACGTACTGACAGGCGTCGGCTGCGGACGACACTCCATCGGGAGCACACCCCGTCATGACGCTTACCGTGCCGCCGCAGTCGCAATCGCATTCCCAACGGGTGTCAGGACCGCCGCGCTTGAGCGTCAAAGGGCTTTTCGTGGAACCAATCGTCGAACAGACTTCGTCTAACAGGGAAAATGCCAGGTCGACGTTGGCATTGGGTGTGGCGGTACCGGTCGTTGGATACGTGCCTCCGCCAGGCGTGGTATTCGGGAATGCCATGAAGGCCTTGTCGCCGTTGGTCGCCATGGCCAAGTATTCGCCTGGAAAAACGCGAATGTCGCCCTGAGAGCGGCCGGGCAGGTCGGCCAGCGCGGGGGGGCTGTTGCTGACCGCAACCGGGTTCACCGTCACCGTGGTGGGCGTCTGGCTGTCGCGACGTTCGAAGTAGCTGTTCATGACGACGTTCGTCGCGTCCGCACCGCTGCTGGGACCGTCCAAGCTGTAGTAGGCCAAGTCGAGAGTGTTCGTGCGCGAATCGATCCCCATGTCTTGCGCCCACGCGCGCGACCGGACCGTGCGAATCGGAGTCGACCAGCCCGTGAGCGTCGTCGCGTCGACCTGGGCGAACTCGACCCCAGGATCGATGGCGCCACCCGCGGGCATCGCGGATGTGTCCACGGTGTACGCCATGAATAGCGTGGCCGGGTTGCCGACGAGTTCCAACGTTGGTGTGGGATCGATGGGCAAGAGCTTGCCAAAAGCAGTGAGAAGATTGGTAGAATTGTTGGAGGGCAGGCTCGCGGCAGGGGCACTGGACCCCGCTGGATCCCAATTTAGGGTCGTTGGGTTCTTGGTGAACCGGAACACCGTGGGTCCCGTCGTCGTCGCCGCACTGGCGATGTACAGATTGCCCTGCGCATCGAACGCCGGGTTCGGGAAGTTGCCCGCCCCGATGGGTACCTGCGTCAGCCCGGTGCTCGCGAGCGCATAGTTGCCGAGGTTGTCCCGCCGCAGGGTACGCACCTGATCGGGGATGTTGCTGGGACTCGCGAACCCAATGAAGGTCAACACTACCTCGCCGGGATTCGTCGGATTCACGGCCATGCGGGGATGGTCGAGGATGGCGCCGATGGCCGAGGAACGGTTGGTGCCCGCTGAAATGACCGAAGCGCCTGCCGTGTTCAAGCCTACCTGGGTGAACACACCCCCCGGCGGCAGCACCCAGAGCTGTACCTCTTCTTGAGCGTCGTTCAAGGGAGCTGGCGCTGGGGTGGCACAGTTGTTCGTGGTGGGAGTGAAGAAGACGGACAGATAAACCGTGCCGTCCGAGGCGACATCGAGCCAAGGGTCAGTGACCCAAATGGGGCCGGCGCTGCCACCGAGCGCTTGCGCGGTGCCCAGGTTCACGCTCGACGGAATCAGCGTCCAACCGGCGCCCTGCTGCGACCGGTAGACCCGTATCTGCTTCTCGATGAGGCATTCGTTCTGATTGTTGTTTTGTCCAGCGCTTGTCCCCGGGACGGGTACCTGCGGTGCCTTGACCGCTTCGATGGTGGCCACGTAGACAGCGCCGTTGTTGGGGTCTTCGGCGATCGCGATTTCTCCCTCGAAGGTGCCCGGCGTCGTCGCGCTGGTACCCGACGTAACATCAGCAGCGGGGGAGACGACCGGATTGCACGGGGGGTTGGAGCCACCGCCCCCACCACAACCCGCGAGGCAAATGGTGGCGAAGCCTGCCACGAGAAACAGAACCACTCTGGCGGCTCGCGCCACCTGCGTATCGTATCCCATCCAACCCACTCCTGTGTCGGTGTCGCAGTGTCGACTGGCACTTCGCCCATTTTCGTGACACACGTCAAGAAGTCATGATGGGGCACCGAACGATTCTTCCAGCTGCCGCGCCGGAAGCACGCAAATCACTCACTAGTTTGCTGGTGGTGTCGATTGTTTCCGTTTTGTCATGCGGATGCGGGCGCACGAAGTCGAGCAACGACGCGCCCTCGGAAACTCCCTCTTCGCAGGGGGCTTCGTCACAAACATCCCTTTCACAGGCCTCAACCGAGGGGTCGGTCCCCGACGCTAACGTTAACGCCAGCGCGGACAACACCTCGACCACGGGGGAGGCGGGAGACACGGCAGGCAGCGTGTGGACATTCGGCAGCGACCTTTTGTCGGTGATTTCGTCGCCCGTGTCGGACGATGACGGCAATTTATATGTTGCCGTCGGTCTGCGGAACGAAGCCAAGACGAACCCAGAGCTGCCGGCCGGAATTGGCTCACCTGCGAATATTCACGAGACTCGTGTCGTTTCGCTGACTGCCGATGGTCGGGAACGCTGGCGCTCCGATCCAATTTGCACGGCGAAGGTGCAAATCGAGGAATACGCGTCCGTTGCCGTGCAAGCGGACGCAGTATTTGCGCTGTGCGGCACCCTGGTGAAGCTCGACGCCGCGGGCAAAACGCTATGGACCGTTTCCGGCATGATTGGGCACGGCATCGCGGTCGGCTCGGACGGCACGAGCTACGCGCGCAGGGACGACATGGTGCTCGCCTATTCGGCTGTCGACGAAGATGGAGCGACTCGCTGGACGACGACGGTGGGGTACTCGGTCAGTGATGCCCTACGGACCATGACTGGCCCTCATACATCGGTCGTGGTCAGTCGCGATCGCGTCTTTGCGCCCTGCGACGGATGCAGCGCCGACCGGGGCGGCGTCGCCTCGCTCGCTCCAAGCAGCGGTGCCCCCACATCAATCATCGATTTTGCCGGAGTACCGAACGAGTACGGTGCGCTCGCCACGACCGCCTCGGGCAGCGTGTTCATCTTGAGTCGAGACCTCTACACCTATGACGGCTCTTCGGTGAGCTCCCGTGCTGCAGGGACCCAGTCTCGTACGGTGCTCGTCGACGCTACGGGGCCAGTCTACGTCGTGACAGGACCTGGCACGACGCGCCAACTCAGGTGGGGCGACAAGGCCGTCTCGGCGCTCCCGACCGACCCCGTGGGAGGCTTGCACGAAGCGGTCGCCTTGTTGGAGCCCGACCTCGTTCTGCTCAGCTCCGGCGTGGCCCTCGACAAAAAGGGAGCCGAGGCTTTCACGTTGGCCGACGCGAACCTGCAGTCGCGCACTGTCTTGCCACGCAACGGCGACATCGTTTACGTCACCAAGAATCAGCGGCTCGTGTCGCGACGCTTTCCGGTACACGGTTTCAAAGCCAACGCCCCTTGGCCAACACCCGCGGGCAACGCCCAGGGGAACCACCGCGTCGATTAGAGCAGCGAGCGCACCCGGAAGGCGTCGAGTCGCTCGACGGTGCTCGTGGCGTTGTGTGCGTGGCCGGGACGGTTGATTCCGAGGTTGCCCGTTGTCGCGGAGGTCGACACCCAAAGGCATTGGAGCTACGTTGCACGGCATGAAACGACGCACGCCTTTCGATTTGGGTTGCTTCGTACTCCTCGTTGTCTCTGGTTGCGCGGGACAATCCAAGCGAATCGAGGATGCCGGCTTGCGGCACTCGGCGGCTCACGATCTGGCGTGTCCCGAGGAGCAGTTGTCAGGCGAGGATCTCAACGCGCGGACCGTACGCGTTTCGGGTTGCGGTTCCTCCCGCATTTACTCGTGCCAACAAGCGCGCGGTGGAGACGGCCCGGTCGTTCCGGAGAGCGCCATGAGGTCGGAGTCGGAGATACGCCACTCCGGAGGTCCCGCCGCTGGGCCGTGCACCTGGACTTCGAGCCCCTGAAATTTTGACCGGAGGCGATACGTCAAATTCAACGGTCCCTCAGAAGGAGCCCCTGAGCCCCATCCCGGGTGGCATGCATCCCGCAACGCCCGGATACGAGGGCGCGCCGCTGTGCGACACCAGGGCGCCGTCCGAGAACACTTCGACCTCCGACCCGCTGCTGGCGATCAGCCAAACTCCTGGGCCCACGGCGACCAGGCCGACGCCGGCCATGACGACCCCCGTGGTCTGCATGCCGTCGCGTTCGCCCAGACTTCCGGCGAGCGCGAGCATGCCTCCCATGAACACGAACCCGCCTCCGACGCCTGCCGTCACGATGCCTCCTACCAGTTTGCCCTTGTCTCGCCCCTTGGCTTGCACGACAACGTCCGTGGACCCCTCGAAGCGCGCGAGCCGTGGCACGTCTACGGTCTCGAATTCGGGCCCCGACTCGGTCCGCAGTTGGTAGGTCTCGGCAGGCTTGATCCAGCGACTGCACGGCGTTCTGCACACGAACTGTTGGTTCGAACGCAACTCCCAGGCTTTGTCCGCGTCGCCGGAGGCAAAGGTGACGCGCAAAGTACCGCTGCCGCGTTCCTTGACGAATCGAGGCAGCGGCGTCAGAAAGGCCTGGACGGGGGAGCTGCAACCGATGTCGGGCGTCTCGTCACTCGAAAGCTTGCAGCTGTCGAAGTCTCCGGACTGACGCAGTACCATCTCAGAGCTTTCGGTACGAGCGCCCCCGGCGTACTGCCCCACTCCGGCCTTCGCCCCCGCCTGCAAGGCGCCTCCCGAGTGCAGCTCGAAGCTGCCGATGGAAATGCCGGTGAGCAAATGCGTGGCGCGCGCGCAGGCGCCGTAGTCGGGCACGTCTTCGCTGCCGACTCCTTCCAGCACGTACTGTCCGGAAACCATCGTACGCACCTGAAGGTGGCCACTGCGTCGAAGCTCCCCATCCAGGGCAAGCGCGCCGAGCGGGAGCTTTGCGAATAGCTCGTCCTCGCTACCAATGTCGATCGTTTCCGAAGCCAACGTCGTCCGCTGCCAGCGGTAGCTGCCACGCACATTGCAGCTCGTGATGGGGCGCATGGTGCACCCCGTGTACTCGACGGCGAGACCGCCTGCCCTGAGGTGTGCCTGCAAGTTCGCCTTCTCGGCGGCTGACCATTCGGTAACGAGCGGGCTCTCGCTCTGGATAGCGGCGCGGCAGCGATCTTCCTTCGTGTCGAGCGTGGGCGCCTTCGCACGCAGCGGGGCAGCGCCGCCACCACAACCAAAGAGCGACAGAGCGAGCCAAGCTGCAAGAGGGCTCCACCTCGTTTCGAGAGCAGACATTGGCACGAAACGCTATCATGCCCGGGAGCGCGGGCTCCCGTCAAACCCCTCAGGCCCGGTTATGCGAGGTGAAAGGCAGGGCGTCAGCCTATGGATTGGTCACATTTCATTGCAAAGTTTCGGTGGACGTGATCAAAGCTCTGGGTGGCCCAATCATCTGACCCGGCGATGGACGGTGTTGAATTGGAGTTCGAAGGCGCGGAATTTGGCGACAAGCGGCTAGCGACGCGTGTGGAAGGCTTGGCCGGCGCGATGGCAAGGGAGCCGTCCGCCAGCTTTCCGCAGGCACTGTCAGCTGCAGAGTTGGAAGCAGCGTATCGGTTCTTCGGCAACGTCAAGGTGACAAAGCTGTTGGCGAAGTGTCGTGTTCATGCCCTCCACTGGCGCAGCTTATGTGACACCTCCCCGTTGCCCCGCGCGATCGTCGACCGCCTACCATCGCTAGTGACGCCGCATCCCGCTTGCACCGCCCTTGGAGGTGGCGCAGAAGGTGCGCCGAACGGGTGTGAACACGACACTTCGCCAGCTTCGAGGGCGGCACCAGCGTCAGTGACAGCACGCCGCTTCAGAAGTAGCAGACCGTATCTGCCGCAGCCGCGGTTGCCGCAGCCGCAGTTGCCGCAGCCGCAGTTGCCGCAGCCGTCGCTGCTGCTGTCGTCGTTGCGGTCGCAGCCACAGCCGCTGATGCCGAACCTGAGGCTCACACCCATACTGCAACTTCACCGCAACTCCGCGATCAATGGTCAGGCCGAGGCCCCCTGGCTGATGTAGCCCCAGCGAATGGCAGCCAGGACACCCACCCGCACCTCGTTGGCGCTACCGGCCGCGGACTGGTAACGACTGCGACGCGTACCGGGATCGCTGAGCGCTCCTTCGCCAGTGTTGAGCACGCTGCTGTTGGCTGCATCGGTGATCTGCCGAGCCAAGCTACGGTCGTGCTTTTTGATGCGGACGACGCTGGGCCTGCCTCCCCAGTCCCCGGTCCCGGCCAGGTCAGTCGGCCACGGCCACGGTCAGTCGGCCACGGTCAGCCGGTCACGGAGCCCGCCACGGTCGCGGTCACGAATGCGAATGCGAATGCGAATTCGAATGCGAATTTATGCACTCCGGAGCCCCTTCGGGAAGAGCCACACAAAGTCCCGCGAACTTCCCTCTCTCGAGCAACCCGCTTGACCCGACTCGAGCTCGTCGTGGAGGGGCCGCATCCAGGTTTATGATAAGACGGGCGGCGCGCTCGGCCTGGCCCCGAGCGTGCTCGATCGCCTGCGCCAGGAAGCCGCCGAGCTGGTGGGGATGATCGTTTTCGTCTAGTTCTTGGGTCCGGGGAGGCCGACAACCGTCTCGCCTGGGGTGAAGCCGCTGCCCCAGACGGGATTCGCGAGATCGACGCGCCCGCAACGGGAATGGCTGCTGGCCGGTGTCCGGCATTGAAACTGCCTGACCTTGCGGTAAAACCCCGCCCTACCATGAGTGAGCTGCCCAAGGCCTACGAGCCGGAACATGTCGAGCCCCGCTGGTACCAGTATTGGCTCGACCAGGGTGTGTTTCGTGCCGACGCGGCGGACGAGCGTGACACCTACGTGATCTGTCTGCCCCTACCCAACGTGACGGGCTCGCTCCATATGGGGCACGCGCTGATGGGCACGCTACAAGACGCGTTGATTCGCCACAAGCGCATGCAGGGCTACAACACGTTGTGGCAACCGGGCCTCGACCACGCCGGAATCGCGACACAGGCGGTCGTCGAACGACAGCTCCGACGCGAAGGGCTCAGCCGACACGATCTGGGGCGCGAAGCCTTCGTGGCACGAGTCTGGAAATGGAAAGAAGAGAGCGGTGGTCGCATCATGGAACAGATGCGAGCGCTCGGGTGTTCCGCCGACTGGGAGCGCACCAAGTTCACCATGGACCCCGACATGGCCGTGGCGGTTCGTGAGAGCTTCGTCAGGTTGTACGAAGAGGGGCTCATCTACCGCGATACGCGCCTTATCAACTGGTGTAGCGATTGCCGCACGGCGCTCAGTGATCTGGAGGTGGACAACCAGGACACCCAGGGCGAACTCTACGAGTTTGCCTATCCGGTCGATGGGGAGAGCGAACTCGTGGTGGCCACGACCCGTCCGGAGACGATGCTGGGCGATACGGCGGTTGCCGTTCACCCGGAAGATCCTCGCTACCTGCACCTGCACGGCAAGAAGCTGAAGCATCCCTTCGTCGATCGCCTGATCCCCGTCATCACCGACGCCATCCTGGTGGATCCGGAATTCGGTACCGGCGCAGTCAAGGTGACTCCCGCGCACGACTTCAACGACTTTGCCACGGGTAAGCGGCATCAACTCCAAGAGATCAACGTGCTGAATCTCGATGGAACCATCAACGAGGCCGGCGGCGAGTTCCAGGGCCTCACGGTTCAACAAGCCCGCAAGGCAGTGAAGGAAGCCCTTGCCGCGAAGGGGCTCGAACGCGGCAAGAAACCACACTCCATGGTGCTGCCTCGCTGCCATCGTTGCAACTCGGTGGTGGAACCGATGATCAGCACTCAGTGGTTCACCAAGATGAAGCCCCTGGCCGAGCCCGCCCTACAGGCCGTGCGTGACGGGCGCACCCAGATCATCCCCGAGGAGTGGCAGAAGACCTACTTTCACTGGCTCACGAACATCCAGGACTGGTGCATCTCGCGGCAACTCTGGTGGGGACACCAGATTCCCGCGTTTCATTGCGAATGTGGGGAAATCGTCGTCACTCGTGAGGACGCACCGCCCGAGTCTTGCCAGAAGTGCGGAGGTCGATTCAGCCGCGACCCAGATGTGCTGGATACCTGGTTTTCCAGCGCGCTCTGGCCGTTCTCGACGCTCGGCTGGCCGCGCGAGACGCCGGACCTCGCGCGCTACTATCCCTCGAGCGACATGGAGACCGGATACGATATCCTGTTCTTCTGGGTCGCCCGCATGATGATGATGGGGCTTCACTTCTTGGGGGATGTCCCCTTCCGGCGCGTGCTCTTGCACGGTTTGGTCGTCGACGAAACGGGCGACAAGATGAGCAAGGTGAAGGGCAACACCATCGACCCTCTCGATCTGATTCACGGGGCGAAGTTCGACGGCGTGGTGCAAAAGGCCTTGCCTGGTGCACCGGTGAAGGAGGCGCTCGCCAAGTTCAAGAAAGCTTACCCGTCGGCGGCACAGATGGGAAAGGGGTTTCCTGCTTACGGCACGGACGCGCTCAGGCTCACCCTGTGCAGCTATTCGCCGCAAGCCAAGCGCATTGCCTTGAGCCCCAAGCGCATCGAAGGCTACCGCAACTTCTGCAACAAGCTCTACAATGCCGTTCGTTTCGCTTTGACTCATATCGCGGACGTGGAGCTCACGGGCGCGCCCCCCACAGCGAAGCTCCTGGTCAACCGCTGGATCCTGTCGAAGCTGGTAGGGGCGGTCGAGCAGAGCACGCTTGGCCTGGACAACTTCCGTCTCGATGAGGGGTCTAGCGCGCTTTACCATTTCGTCTGGGACGAGCTGTGCGATTGGTATCTGGAGGCTTGCAAACCGGTCTTCCTGAAAGGAAGCGACGACGAGCAGCGCGAGACTCGGCAGACGCTGGCTCATGTCATCGAAGCCGTCCTGAGGGCGCTGCATCCGTATGCCCCCTTCGTGACAGAGGAGCTCTGGCAGCGGGTTCCGAAGCCCGGTTCGAGGCCGCTGTCCATCGCCCTGGCGCCGTACCCCGCTGGCGTCGATGGTCGCAAGGACGATCGGGCGGAGCGTGACTTCGAGGCCGTGATGCGCGTGATTGGGGCGGCTCGTTCGGTTCGGAGCGAACACGAGGTGCACCCGGGCGCGGAGGTTCCGCTGCACTTGCGGGCGGGGGCCGAACTGCAAGAGCTGCTCGCCTCCGAGCAGCGGCTGATTGAGTTCTTGGTCAAGACCGCGGGACCACCCATCGTCCAGCCGCCGGGTGGAGGGCGTCCGAGCGGCTCCGTGCTCAGCGTCGCGGGGGATGTCGAGGTGTTGGTCGAGCTCAAGGGCCTGGTCGATGCAGAGCACGAGGCAGCCCGTATCGAGCGCTCCATGAAGAAGCTCGACAAGGACATGCAGGGCCTCGAAAAGCGGCTTTCGAACCCCAAGTTCGTGGAAAAGGCCCCGCCCCAGGTGGTTTCAGAAGTACGCGAGCAACTCGACGGGCTCGGAAGGCAGCGCGCCCGGCTCGAAGAAGCGCGCGGATTGGTCAGCGAGCTTTGAGACATGCAGGTCCGGGTCCAGCAAAGGACTTTCGATGCGCGGCTCGTCGAGCGGGTGTGCGACTGTGCCGAAGCCATATTCACCTCGGACGCAGCGAGCCCAACGGAGATCGCATGGCGGCTCGAGCAGATGCCTGACGCGGTGGTACACTGGTGTGAGTCCGAGTCCGAGTTCATGGGTTTCAAGATCGGCTATGCCTCGCGTCGAACCAGGCTGTACAGCTGGGTGGGCGGAGTGCACCATGCCTATCGCCGTCGCGGCGTGGCACGTGCGCTCATGCAGGCGCAGCACGCCTGGGCGAAAGACCGCGGCTACACCAGCGTCGAGACGGGCACGATGCACCAGAATTTGGCGATGCTCACCCTCAACCTGCAGAGCGGTTTCAAGGTCATCGGGACCTACACGCGTGCCGGGAAAACCCGAGTGTTGATGACCAAGCGCCTATGATGCGTTGGCTGGTGTGCCTGTGCTGCGGTTGTTCGGCGTCCAGCGTCGGCCACGAGCCGGCGCCAGGGCTACCGCCATCGGTTGCCCCATTGACGGTCTCGCTCGGAGGGGGCTTTGTCGCCGACTGCATGGGCACGTTGGTTGCGCCTCAGTGGGTTTTGACTGCGGCACATTGTCTTAGCCAGGCCAGTTCGAACTCGTGGATACTGATCCGGGACTTCGGCGCGTCCACGCAGGTTCGCGACGTGGTGGTGTACCCCGATGCCGTGGCGCTCGAAGCGTTCGAACCCGGTCAATACTCGAATGCGGATATCGTTGCGGCTCACGACCTGGCATTGATTCCACTCAAATACGAAAGCGATGCCCAGCGGGTCGCTCGACTGGGGCAATTGCCTCGCGAGCTGCGTATGCTTCCGATCGAATACGCGAGCCGTGCTGGCAACGAGCCCGTCACCGAAACGGGCGCGTCGCTCGGGCTGGTTCCAGCGCGGCAGCTGCTGGGCGAGTCGCAGCCAGGAGAGCTTCTGGAAGTCTTCGGGGAAGTGCCTGTCGGCGGTGATTCGGGAGGCGGAGCTTTCGTCGCCGGTGAGCTGATCGGGATCGTGCAGGATGCCCCTCTTGCGGACGGGCCCGGGACCTTCGGCGTCGTGCCGCTTTGGTCGCCCGCCCACAGCGAGTTCATCGCGCAGGTGATTCAGGATCCCCCTTGACCGGTCGGGTCGGAAGACGGTCGCCACTGCATCGTCTGCGGAAAAATCCGTCGAGGACTGGCCCAATGAGCGGGTGCTGAGGGCCCGGTCGCCGAAGCACTTCTGCTCGCTGACTTGGACGTGACTCCGCGCGCGGCTCGTGCAAAGACAGAAGCCGTGCCGTTTCCAAGAAGGTCTCGCGTCCTGGCTGCTTTTCCACCGAGTGCTCTGCTCGGGCCACGCTGGCTTTGGTTGCCGTGGGCGCTGTCCCTAGTGGCGGTCTGGAGCGCTTGTGGGGACGGCGAGCACCTGCCCAGCCCGCTGTCCTCAGGCGGGGGCAGCGGGGGTTCCTGGGGAGTCACAGGGACCGTGAGCGGCTCGACGGGCACGGTGCCCGCGGGCGGTTCGACGGGCACGGCATCCGTAGGCGGCTCGACGGCAACCGTCGGGTCCACCGGGATGGCGGGGCAAGGGGCGACCGAACCCGAGCCTTTCGAGCTGCTCGGAGCCCCCCTGTTGTTCGCCCCCACCGACCATGGCTTCGGGCTCAGCGTGGTGCTCGCCTCCGGCGATCCGTCCGCGTTGCGGGCCAGGGTGCGCCTGCAGGCAGGGATTCGCTGGGGTGAGTTCGAGTCGCCGGAAGTGCGCGCCGACGACCTTGCGGAGTGGCAGTTCGAAGGGTTGGAGCCAGGCACCCCCTACGAGTACACCGTGGTCGCCGAGACGCCAGGCGGCGAAGAACTCCTCTATGAGGGCAGCGTCATCACTCAACGCCCGCCGGGGGAGTCGTACTCGTTCGCCATGCTCAGCGATACGCATATCGGTCCCGATCTCAGCTACTCCAACCAGGGCTACCCCGAGACGCTGGAGGCGGTGAGCGCCGAGATAGGCGAATTTCACCCGGACTTCGTCCTGCACCTGGGAGACACACTCGACTTTCACGAGTACGGCTTCAATCCCCCGCCGCCCAATGGGACCATCACCCGCGCCGCCTATCTGAACTATCGGATGCTCATGGGTGACACGCTTGGAAATGTCGCTCACTTCCCCGTCATCGGAAATTGGGACGGCGAAAACGGCAGCTTCTCGGCGGAAGAGATCGCCTGGTCGCGCGAGCAGAGGCAGCTTTACAACCCGGGACCGAACCCGATGACGTATCCCGAAGGGGGCGGTCCGAACGAGGACTACTACGCTTTCACCTGGGGCGATGCGCTGTTCGTCGTGCTGAACGTGATGAGCTACACGACGACGGCACACGTTCTCAACTACGGTGAGGATCCGGAGGCTTGGACGCTCGGCTCCGATCAGCTCGCCTACCTCGAGACCACGCTCCAGCAAGCCACCGCGAAGTGGCGCTTCCTTTTCATCCACCACGCCGTCGGTGGCGCCGGCCCGGACGCTGCCAATGCAGCCTATGGTCGGGGAGGCGGGTTGGCGGCACATGTCGGCGAGCAAGAGCAAATCCACCAGCTAATGCTCGACTATGGCGTGCAGATCTTCTTCTATGGTCACGATCACGTGTTCACCGACATCGTGGTCGACGGCATTCACTATTCGGATCCGGGTAGTGCGGGCGCGCCGTGGAAATTCGACGAGTCCGAAACGGGGTACACCGAGTATTGGTCCGAGTCGGGTTGGGCCCGCGTCGACGTGACACCTGACTCCCTGGACGTTCAGTTCATCGCCATGGGCGGTACTCTGCTTCACGAATACACGGTCGAATGAGCGTCGCCCGGGCCCGCTGGTCGTCGTAGCAAGTAGCCTCGAACGCCTGATTTCGAGCCGCTGGCGCTCCTCCGGCGCGAGATCCGGTGAGGCTCGAACGATCGGCTCTAATGTGCTCCCCTGGAGGTGACGTCATACTAAGAGAATGGACACTCTGCGTCGCTCCCTCGAAGAGTTCGTCAGCCTGGTGGAATCAGGGCAGAGCGTGCGCGCCATGGAGCAATTTTACGCCGAAGACGTACTGATGTTCGAAAACAGGGAGCTTGCCAGGGCGGGGCGAGACGCCTGCATCGCTTACGAGCGCGCTCAGCTCAGCGGGCAGCCAGAGCCACCCCGAGCGAAGGCAATCAAAGTTGCCGCCAACCCGCACGCTGGGGTTTGTTTCGTCGAATGGGTGATTCGGTTCCATTCGTCGAGTGGACGCCCGATGCGGCTCGAGGAAGTCGCCGTGCAGAAATGGTCTGATGGGACGATCATCGAGGAGCGCTTCTACTACGATGGGTTCGTCGACGAAGGCGACGAGTCCGAGGAGTAACGGGCTGTTTTCGACCTCGAGCTCGCAGGCGAGTTGACTGGGAAGAAGCTTTTCATCCGACTGTGAAGCGCGGGCGATCGCTCCGAGTCGGCATTTTCCCGTGCGCCATCGTTTCCACTGTGTGATACAGTGTGACTTCATTGTAAGCCAGGTGTAAAAGTCAAATGAGAGGAAAAGTCGATAGCCGGGCGATGCGAGAGGTCAACCGGTCGATCGTGCTGGACATGATTCGGCGCGGTGGCCGCATTTCTCGGACGGACCTGGCCCGCCGTTCGCATCTGACCAAGCCGACGGTTTCGGCCATCGTGGAAGGCCTGATTGCCGGCGGCGTGGTGCAGGAAGTGGGCTTCGGCAAGGCGGTCGCCAGTGGGGGACGCCGCGCTCGATTGCTGCAGTTCAACGAGGCCTCGGCTGCCTACCTCGGTATCCGCGTGGGCGTGCACATGACCAGCGTCGCGATCGCGGACGCCCGGGGCCAGATCCGCGCGACGCGCGAGGTACCCACCACGAAGGGCGATGCCACGGGAATGATCGCGCGGGCGCTCGCCATCGTCGACGAGACTTTCGAGGCGGCCGAGATTCCACGCGACAGGCTGCAGGCCGTCGGCGTCACCGTCCCGGGGCTGGTCGATACTGCCACGGGCGTGTGCGTGCTCGGCCCGAACGTCGACTGGAAGAACGTGCCGGTGCGGGAGGTGATTGGCGAAGCCCTTCAGGTTCCCGTCGTCGTTCAGAACGTGACCAACGCCGGAGCCATCGCCGAGGGGCAGATTGGAGCGGCTCAAGGCTACCGCTCGTACATCTGGGTGTACGTCGGCTCGGGGCTGGGTGCCGGCATCGTGCTCGACGGTAGACCCTTCTATGGTCGCCAGGGTTTCAGCGGCGAGATTGGACATTGTCAGGTCGCGGAGTCGGGCATCCAATGCGGTTGCGGAGCCGTCGGATGCCTGGAGACCGTGGCCTCCGGCAAGGCTCTCGAACGGCAGGCCCAGGAAGCAGTGGACCGCGGCGAGAAGACCCTCCTCGCCGAGCTCGGCCGAGCCATCGAGGTCACCGATATCGTGATGGCCGCTGGTGAAGGAGACGAGTTGGCGATTTCGCTCTTCGAAACCGCTGGTCGGTATCTCGGCAGGGGCTTGGCCTACCTGCAAAATATCCTGAATCCCGAAATCGTCGTGCTCGGAGGACGGGTAGTCGAGGCGGGGGATTGGTTGCTGAAACCCGCACGACAGGCTGCTCAGGAACACGCCCTCAAGGCGGAACGTGTGCCCATCGTTTCGTCGGTGCTGAAAGAGCGGTCAGGTATCGTCGGCGCTGTCCTGTCTGCGATGGATCGTTCGGTACAGTCCTTCCGAATCGTGGCCACCAACTCCCCGCTCGCCGGCTAGCGTCCCGATCAATCGGCAATGCGCGCCCCGCTGGCCGTGGCGCGCCGGTGGGGCACGGCCTGGTGCTCTCGTTCGAGCGCTCGTCGCGAATTTGAGGGCGATCCACGGACGAGGGCACTCGTCCGGTGTATGCTGCCTGCTGATGCTCATTCCCTCAGAGGTTCAGCCAGGCGTGCACTACCGCCTGCTAGAGCCACTCGGCGAGGGTGCCATGGGCGTCGCCTACCTGGCCCAGCGGGAAACGGCCGCAGGCGTCTCGCCGGTCGTGGTGAAAGCCGTGCGGCCGCTCTTGTCGGTGCGCCAGGTTCAGCCCGACCTGATCGCGCGCAAAGAGGCCGTGGCGCTGGGGCGGCTCAACGAGCGTGTGCCTCCCACCCCATTCGTCGTGCGCTTCATCGATACCGGCAGCGCGCCGATTTTCGAAGAGGTTCCCTCGCCCTGGCTTGCCATCGAATACGTGCATGGCGGCGTGGAGGGCACCACGCTGGAGGAGCGAGTGCACTACTCCATCCAGAAGACCAACTACGCGTTCGATTCCCTGAGGGCGTCGCACGCGCTAAGTTGCCTGTCCCAAGGACTGATGGCGATCCACTCGGTGGACGTGATTCATCGGGACCTGACGCCGGGCAATGTGCTTTGTTGCGGCTTCGGCGAAACGGAGATTTTCAAGATTTCCGACTTCGGCGTGGCCCGTTCCGAGGGTCTGGATCGCACGTTCGGTGGTGTGGGCGTCGGCACTTTGGGCTATGCAGCCCCCGAACAGATGCTTCCGGGAGTGGTGCCGCTCGGGCCCTACACGGATGTATTTTCTCTGGCTTGTGTCAGCTATTTCTTGCTGACCGGCCAGGTCTACTTCGAGGGCGGTTCCCCTGTCGTGATTCACGAAAAGGTGGAAGGTGGAGAGCGACGTTCCATCACGGAAAGCGATGCCTTGAGCCCGGAACTCGCCGAACGCCCGGAAGCCTGTGAGGCCATCGACGCCGCGCTTGCTCGCGCGACTGCGTTCGATGTGCAAGAACGTCACCCGAACGCCGAGCGCTTCGCCACGCACCTTGCCACGTGGCTCGGCGAGGCTCCTTCGGGGCCTCGTTCGAGTCGGCGTCTGGTCACGGCGATGGCGGGCACGTTCCGCTTCTCGGATCCGAAGGGCTGGTCCTGGAGCGTGCGGCAGCTGCCGCGCGAAGATCTGGTGGTGCAAAGCGCCTCCTGGGACACTGACGGACACTGCTTCGCGCTCACACCGTCTGGTCCGCGCTTCTGGAACGGCGAGGCTTGGCTCGATGCTACGAGGCTCGGCCTGCCTCCAGGCATGGCGTTCGCGTCGCGCTACCAGGCGGGGGGGTGGCTAGTGGGCGGTGCAGGAGGGCGTCTGGCGCTGTGCAATGCCGATGGGCTGAGCTTCGTCTTGCAGACGCCAGACCCCAGCGTCGAGTTCATCGCCGCCAGCGGGCACGTGGACGGCGTGCTCACCGCGCTTGGCCGGCGCCCCCAGGGTCCTCCACTCCTGCTCACGTTTGCTGGTCGCCGCTGGCAGGCTCCGCTGCCGCTCGACGGAGTTTCCCACCTGACGGCGCTCATCCGTCTCGACGAGGAGCGCTGGCTGTTCGGAGGCAGATTGCAAGCGGGAGTGGGTTTCGTTGCGCAGTTCATGCCCTCGGAGCAGCGCGCCGAGCTCATGCCGGTGCCTCCGGCGCGCGCTTATGTGGCGGGCGCCAGTGCGCCGGAGCGAACGCTGGCGCTGGTGGTGGGCAGCCATGGGGTCACCTGGCGCGTGGAAGGGAACGAAGGCACCGCGGTTTTCGTCGAGGGCGAACCCGACCTCACCGCGAGCGCCGTGGACATCCTCGACCGAGAGTGGGTGGCCAGCACCGGGGCCCTGTGGACCCGCGACCCGGAGTTCGACCCAGTGTGGAGACCTGTGTGGAAAGACCTGCGCTGGCAGACGCCGTTCGTCAGCGTCATGGCCGATGCTGGGATCGTGATTGCCATGACGGCGGACGGCGGCATCGTGGAGGGCCGTGACCCCACCCTGCTGCGGCGCGCATAGAAAGTGCTTCAGGTTGGCCTTGGGCCTCCGTACACTACTGGCATGCAGGTTTCCCCTCCGGCGGGCGCCCAGTACGACATGGCGGTGGCCAAGAAGGTCCAGACTTCCGTGAAGGAGCAGGGCCAAGACGCGCTCAAATTGATCGAGTCGGCGACAGCGCCCCAGAAGCTCGCGGCGAGCGGTCACCTGGGCACCAAGTTGAACGTCGTGGCTTGAAGACGTTCTTGGCGACCAGTGCCGCGCTGGTGGCCTTCGCCGCCAATCGGTGCTGTGCCGTCGCGCACTTGGAAGCGAGCTCATCGACGCGGCGAGTTTCAGCTGCCCAGAGCGCCGCTCCGTTCACTCGAACAGCACGGCGCTGCACATCAGGTTGCCGTGACGGTTCGCCTTCTGGCGGCCGAAGCTACCTTGTTCGCCGAAGGTAGCGACACCGATGAAGGGGGCGCCGGCGATCGCACGCGAAAACTCGGCGCTGATGTCGGGGGCGCGGTCGAGCACCGCGGCGAGGCAGCCGCCACAGTAGACGAGGAGGCCGCTGCGCAACCTGGTGCGTCGGCGCGGCACCGCTCGCGCCACGAGTCGCCCTACGCGCTGAACCAGGGGTTCGGGAGTTCCGATCATCAGCTCGACCCGATCCCCTGTTGTAACCTCGGTGAACAGGCGGAGCGCGCCGTCGGGCAGCACTTCGTGCGGGTGCGAGAGCAAGCGGGTGGGCATGCCGCGGGTATCGTCGACGACGCGGCCGAGAGGGTGCAGGTTCGTCCTCAAGAGCACATTGCCACCGGAGGTTCGCTCGCCCGAAATGACACCGCCGCTCCAGTCGTCGTACACGTTGGCTGCCGGCCTGCCGTCGATCTCGAAGATGGTCCGTCCACTCGAGCGCGTGACGGTGCCGACATTGTGCGTGGGCAAGTAGCCGTCGAGAAAGCCTCCGTGCACGTTTCGGGCACCGGCCGCGCTGAGCCCGGCGAGCACGAAGCCCTGCCCAATGATGGAAGTGTCGGCGAACACTTTCCACTCTCCGCGGATGTGGTCGTCAGCAGCGCTTCCGCCATAAACGGGGATGCCGTTGCCGAGCACGTCGGTGACGCCGGCGATGATGGCCTCTTCAAAGCCGGGGGTCGCATGCATCAGGATCGCATCCGGCGCGGCGTGGAGCTTCTGCTCGATCTCGCGCGCGGCCGAGCTGGCAGCTTCGTACGCGCTCGCCGGGTTCGCTTCGCGCAGCGCCGTCGCCGCCGAGATGCCGGCGTTCGCGCTGGCGCTGAGCAACGCGGCACCCTCGATGAACCCGCGGGGCGTGAACACGCCCCGGAACGACGTGCAGCCGAATACCGGCACCTTGGGGAAGCGAGCGCTGAAGGCGCGGAGCAGCGAACGGATGGGAAAGCCCTGAATCGCGTAGAGCAGCGCCCAGGCAGGGGGCTCGGCCGGCAGACGAAAGATTTCGTCGCGAGTCTTGGGATCGAAGGAAAACTCCGTGACAATCATGGCGAGCGCTCGAGGTCGGCTCCCATTACAGACGGCGGCGCTGCCCGTGCCTTAATCACCAAGTCGTGAACGGACGCTCGAGGACACGGTCGCTCTGCTCGTTCCGACGAATCGATCCGACGAGCCCGCCGTGCGGCCGGCGCACAGCTCGGTCACCCCCGCTCCCACGGTTGCTTCAGTCCGGAGGCGATCTTGAAGGCGTTCCACAGGCCGAGGACGCCGTCGAAGCGGTCGTCGCGCGACGCGGCCAGGGCCGTTTCGACCCAGTCGTCGAGCTTTTTGGGCAGGTCGGGACGCAGGGCATGTAGGCTCGGGCGTTTGCCCGTGGTGGCGAGCTTCAGCAGGGTGATGGGGTCGCCCACGAAGGGGGGCCGCCCGGCGAG
This sequence comes from uncultured delta proteobacterium, assembly GCA_963809955.1. Taxonomy (GTDB): domain Bacteria; phylum Myxococcota_A; class Polyangia; order Polyangiales; family Polyangiaceae; genus JAICQQ01. The sequence goes on along the minus strand of CAWELQ010000013.1, from coordinate 513,989 downwards.
CGCCCGGAAGATGACCGCGGCCAGGCCATACACGTCGACCCGCCGATCGAGCAACTTGGAATCCCCCGCCCAACACTCCGGGGCCAGGTAGCTCGGGGAGCCCGCCACTTCGCCGAAGCGTGTCATCCCGCGCAGGTGAGTGAACTTGGCGAACCCGAAATCGAGCAGGCGGACGCTGCCGTCGTCCTGCACGTAGATGTTGGCCGGCTTGAGATCGCGGTGCAGGATATTATTGCGATGGGCCACGTCCAGGGTCTGCACGACCGGTTGGAGGATGGGCTCCAGCTCAGCGGGACTCATGAGACGCCCTGCCTCGCTCAAACGGTGGAGTCGAATCTCCAGGTGAGCGCCTCGTAGCAGCTCCATGATGATGCAGAGCGAGCCGTCGTCGGTCCAGCGCTGATCATAGACTTTCACTGCCGCGGTGCCGGACAGCAAGCTGAGCGCGCGTGCTTCACGGAACATGCGCTCGCGCCATTCGGTGTCATCGCTGTAACCGCGCTTCAAGACCTTGACCGCTACCGGATCGCCGTCCTTGGTGTCGTGCGCGCGATAAACGTACCCTTGGCCCCCCGCGTCGATGAGCTCGAGCAGTCGATAGCGATTGCCGATGAGCTGGCCGCTCAGCTCGTTGCCTTCACTTTGGTCGGCTGACACGCTGTGAAGCCTACTCTTTTTGGGCAGCCAGGGACCAGAGCGGCCCCGCTTCCGCGTGGTGTCGAGGACTTTCCCGAGCAGGCGGGCTCAACATGGCCGAATGGCCGGCTGTGGCTGACAGCTTTTTCCTATCAGCAGCATAACCAATCGCGATTGGACCGGCTGAAAGCGTCTGCCAATAATCGGAATCCTCAGGTCTCCCGAGAGCGGATTTGAAACCCCCGTTGCAGGGACACGTTCGCCCTCGGTGGTCATAACCACAACTCAACTCAATCTGGAGCAAGCATCATGGCCGAGCTCAAAGGTTCCAAGACTCAGGACAATCTGAAGGCAGCGTTTGCCGGTGAGTCACAAGCCAATCGTCGTTATCTGTACTTTGCGAAGATCGCCGACGTCGAAGGGTACCCTGAAATCGCTGGCAACTTCCGCGAAACCGCGGAGGGAGAGACGGGCCACGCGCATGGGCACCTCGACTATCTGAAGAGCGTGGGAGATCCAGCGACCGATCTGCCCATTGGCGACACTTCCAAGAACTTGAAGGCAGCCGTTGCAGGCGAAACTCACGAGTACACTGACATGTACCCGGGTATGGCGAAAACCGCGCGTGAAGAGGGCTTCAAGGAGATCGCCGATTGGTTCGAGACTCTGGCAAAAGCCGAAAAATCGCACGCGGGCCGCTTTCAAGCGTTGCTCGACGACCTATCATGAAGACCGCACGCGGCCGGGGCCTCGACTCGATGATGGGTTCGGCCGCGTGAGCTTCTGGGGCCCAGGCGCGGCGGCACGCTCCGTATTTTTCGGGCGCGCCGCCGGAGCCAGCCGTCAGAAGCCCCAGCAGTAACGGAGTAGAGGCATTTCGATGGCCAAAGAGGGTGCTGTTTCCTATCAACCGACGGATGGTCTTTGCTACGACCCAGCCGACCCCCTCTACTGGGACGAGGCAGGGCTCGACGAGGAAGTCCAGCGTGTCTTCGAGGTGTGTCACGGCTGTCGCATGTGCTTCAAATACTGCGACTCGTTCCCCTCGTTGTTTCGCTTCATCGACGAGCGGCACGACGGGCAGGTGAGGAAGCTCACTGGCGAGGAAACGGACCAGGTGATGCAGCAGTGCTTCCAGTGCAAGCTCTGCGAAGTACAGTGCCCCTACACTCCGCGCGATGGCCACGAGTTCCAGTTGGACTTCCCGAAGCTGGTGCATCGCTACCGCGCTCAGAAGGCACGCCGCGAAGGTGTTCCGCTGCGAGACAGGGTACTGGGCGATCCTGATGCGACGGGCGCGTTCGCGCGGGTGAGCCTGGGCATGGCCAATGTGATGAACCGGGTGCAAGCGCATCGCTGGTTCATGGAGAAGGTGCTGGGGGTGCACCGCGAGAAGCTGCTTCCGGATTTCGCCCTGCAAACCTTCGAGGGCTGGGCGAGAGCCGAAGGGCTGATGAACGAGCCGCCCGGTGGGGAAGTGGTCCTTTTTCAGACCTGCTATGTTCAACACAACGAGCCGCAGATCGGCCAGGACACGGTCGAGGTCTACCAGCGCAATGGTGTCGATATCCGCTGCGAGGCAGGGCTCAGCTGTTGCGGAATGCCCGCTTGGGAGAGCGGCAACGTGGACGAATTGCAGGAGCGAATTCGCAACAACCTGGACCACCTGGAGCCCTACGTGGATCGGGGCGCCAAGGTGGTCGCCATCAACCCTACCTGTTCCATGATGCTGCGCGCCGAGTACCCTACGCTCGCACGTGCGGAGGATCGGGCGCGAGCCGAGAAGGTCGCTGCTCAGGTGCGCGATCCGAGCGAATACTTATGGTCCATCCGCAAGGAAGAGCGCTTTGACGACGACTTCGGTGAGATGCCCGAAAAGGTCTCGTATCACGCGCCCTGTCACCTGCGTGCCCAGGGCATCGGTTTCAAGGGGCGCGACTTGATCCGCAAGGCGGGAGCCGAAATCGATACGGTGATGGAGTGCTGCGGCCACGACGGGACCTATGCAATGCGCGTGGAGGGGTTCGAAGCGTCTCAACGGGTCGGGAAGAAGGCTTTTGATGGCATGCAGTCGGCCGACGCCGAAACTTGGGTGACGGATTGCCCGTTGGCTGCCCTGCAGTTCGAGCAGCACGCGGGGCAACGCCCCATCCACCCGATGTCCCTCTTGGCCAAAGCTTACAGGAACCGCGACCTCGCAGGAGACGCGGAGGAAGCGTCGGAAGACGAAGGCGAAGCCGCCGAGTGATGCGGTGACGCACGACACACCGGGAAGCCACCATGCGCAAAGTGACGCGAACGCAAATTCTAGACTATCAAACCTATAACGATCAACGCGATGCGTTTCGCGAAAAAGTCCTCGAGATCAAGGCATTGCGTCGCATTTTCGTGGGCGACGTGCTCAATTTCTTGTTCGAAACGACGGACACCATTCTGTATCAAGTGCAAGAAATGATGCGCGCCGAGCGCATCGTGCGCGAAAAGGACATCCAGCACGAGTTGGATACGTACAATGAGCTCTTGGGCGACGAGCGAGAGCTGGGCTGTACGCTTCTCATTGAAATCGACGATCCTGAGTTGCGTCAGCAGCGGCTCAAGGAATGGCTGACGCTGCCCGAGCACCTATATGTCAAGACCAAGAGCGGCGCCAAAGTGCGAGCCAGCTATGACCGGGCGCAGGTGGGGGCGGATCGCCTGTCGTCGGTGCAGTATCTGAAGTTCAAGATCCCGACCGGCGAGCCCGTGGCCATTGGTGCGGACCACCCGAAGCTGACGGTCGAGACGCTGTTGAGCGACGAGCAGCGTGCCGCGCTGGTGGCTGACTTGAATGGCTGACCCGCTTCGGGTCACCCCGCCTTTTTGCCCACCGGCCTGCTAGGACAGAGCGTTGGCGTTCGGCGGCACGCTCCGGGGGGCGCGCTTATTTGTAGAAGGCCATGTAGTGCGGCGAGTATGAGGTGCCCATCGTGACGGGATCGATGTAGGGCACGACGGAAACGAAACCGGTTTCGGCGGTCAGTGCCTCGAGCGACAGCGTGATGGGTCCTGCTTCCTGGTCGCGTTTCTGCTTCCAGCCGCCGCTGTCCCATTCCACGATTTCTGCTCCTGGTTCTCCGCCGGGCCGCACACTGCGACCGAGTCGAAAGTAGACGACCTTAGCCATGATTCGCTCCTGTGCTTCTTAGCATCGCCATACCCAGTTTCGCCGGTGTTGTCAGTGAGTTTTTTCGTCGGAGCTCCATCATCCGCGCGTGAGCGCGCGCGACCCTTGCCGTGAATACGTGCGTCGGGGCTGGTGACGGGCTCGCTTCCCGAGGTGCTGCGTACCTGCAATGAGCGCGAAACATTCTCTTTGGGCCCGGGGCGCTACAGCAGGAGCGCCAGGCCGGTGATGACCGCCATCAGGGCGATGCCGCCCAGCAGCACCCAGAGCGGGACCTTCAGAGCCACCCTGACCCCGAGCCAGGCGCCGAGAGCATTGCCCAGACTGAGCACCAGCCCCGGTAGCACGACCAGTTGACCCTGCACCGCGAAGATCACCAGGGCGGGCAGGGTGAAGAGAAAGACCACGACCAGCTTCACGGCGTTCGCCACGGCTACATCCAGCCCGAGCAACAGTAGCATCGCGCTCACCAACAAGATGCCGACACCCGCTTGAATGAAGCCCCCGAAGAAACCGATGACCAAGAAAACGGGGCCGACCACCCAGGGGGAGAGCCGCGTGGGGGTTGGTTGGGGTGGCCGGCGACGCAGCAAGCGTGGCTTGAGCAGAACCACGCCACCCATGAGCATGAGCAGCACGCCAAAGGCGCTTCTGAAACGGCTAGCGTCGAGCACGCTTGCCACGTAGGCGCCCGCGCTGGCGCCGAGTACCAGCGGCGGCGAGAGGCGTTTCACCCACTGGTAATCCACCTTCTTGGCTCGGTGGAACCCGAAGGCGCCCACCAGGGTTTGGATGGCGACGGCCACCCGGTTGGTGCCATTGGCCACGCCCGGCGGCATCCCGAGTGCCATGAGCGCGGGGAGAGTCAAGAAGGACCCGCCGCCCGCGACGGTGTTGATGACGCCGGCAATCACACCGGCCGAGCAAAGCAAGAGTATTTCGACGAAGGGGGGCAACGCTTATCGGTCGTTGTTTTGGTGGGCCCGGCGCGAAGCATAGCACCGGCGGCGTGGTGGCTTATACTCCCGTGTCGTGTCAGCCAAGCTCACGGAGTCGATCTCGCTCGACGGCTTTCACCCTGCGGTGCGCGCCTGGTTCGATGAGCGTTTTTCGGGAGGGCCCACCCGTGCCCAGTCCAGAGGCTGGCCATCCATTCGCGCCGGCGAGGACACATTGATCGCGGCGCCGACCGGCTCGGGCAAGACCCTGGCGGCGTTTCTGGTGTGCATCGACCGGCTGTACAAGCAGGCCGAGTCGCCCGCCGGCCTCGGCGATCACATCGAAGTGGTGTATGTCTCCCCGCTCAAGGCACTGGTGGCCGACATTCACGAGAACCTCGAACGCCCGCTGGCCGAAATTGCCGAGGTGGCGCGGCGCATGGGGCTGGAGGTCCCCGACGTGAGGTTGGGCATGCGAAGTGGCGACACTTCCCCAGCGGAGCGCCAGAGGCTGTTGAAGCGCCCGCCGCATCTGTTGATCACCACTCCCGAGTCGCTGTATCTCTTGTGCACGGCGCAGAAGAGTCGCGAACATCTGCGAGGGGTGCGCACGCTCATCGTCGATGAGATCCACGCGCTTGCTCGCGACAAGCGCGGTGTCCACCTGGCCCTCACGCTCGAGCGTCTGACTGCGCTTGCTGAAGCTCGACCCCAGCGCATCGGGCTGTCGGCGACTCAGCGTCCCATTGATAAGATCGCCCGGCTGCTGGTGGGCACGCGGCGCTCGAAGGTTTCGGGTGCGCCCCTTTGCAGCATCGTCGACGAGGGGCACCAACGAGCTCTCGATCTGGCGGTGTGGCTCCCCGACAGGGAGCTCGAGGCGGTGGCGTCCAACGAACAGCTCGGCGAGGTCTGCGACCAGATCGCGGCTCTGGTGAACGCACACCGCACGACTTTGGTCTTCGTGAACACCCGGCGTCTTTCCGAAAGGCTGGCGCACCTTTTGGGCGAGCGCCTGGGCGAAGGGAATGTTGCCGCGCACCACGGCAGCCTGTCCAAAGAGCGGCGCCTGCGGGTCGAGGCCCGCCTGCGGTCCGGAGATCTCCGCGCCCTGGTGGCCACCGCGTCGCTCGAGCTGGGCATCGACGTCGGGCCGGTCGAGCTCGTTTGCCAGATCGGGTCTCCTCGCTCCATCGCCACCTTCTTGCAGCGGGTGGGGCGTTCGGGCCATACGCGTTCTGGCACGCCCAAGGGACGGCTCTTTCCGCTCACTCGCGATGAGCTGGTGGAGTGCGCGGCGCTCTTCCGCGCGGTGCGCGAGGGACGCCTCGACAGCATCGTGTTCCCCGAGGCGCCGCTGGACATCCTGGCCCAGCAAATCGTCGCCGAGTGTTCCGCCAGCACCTGGAACGAGGAAGAGCTGTTCGAGCTGGTGCGCGGAGCCGCCCCCTACGCGGGGTTGGCACGCCAGGCGTTCGACGATGTGGTCGAGTTGGTGTCCGAGGGTATCGTTACCGGACGCGGACCGCGCGCCCGTTACGTGCATCGTGACCGTATCCACCACCGATTGCGTGGACGCCGCGGTTCGCGACTCGCGGCGCTTACCTCGGGTGGTGCCATCCCCGAGGCGGCGGACTATCGAGTGCTGGCCGAGCCCGGGGATACCCTGGTGGGTACCATCAACGAGGACTTTGCCATCGAGAGTATGGCGGGTGACGTCTTCCTGCTGGGCAGCACCGCCTGGCGCATTCGGCGTGTCGAACGTGGCGTGGTGCGCGTGGTGGACGCCCACGGCGCCATGCCCACCATCCCGTTTTGGCTCGGCGAGGCGCCGGCTCGCACGCTCGAGCTTTCCGAGGAGGTGTCGGCGCTCAGGGCGGACGTGGACGAACAGCTGTCGTTGGGCGGCGTGGCCAGGGCCGGCGACTGGCTCGAACGAACCGCTCGAGTGGGCGAGCCCGCCGCGCGGGCCCTGGTCGAATACCTGAGCGCGGCGCGCGCCATGCTCGGCGTCTTGCCCACTCGAGCGCGCCTCGTTTTCGAGCGCTTCTTCGACGAGACCGGGGGCATGCAACTGGTGGTGCACTCGCCCAACGGCGGCCGTGTCAATCGAGGCCTGGGTCTGTTGTTGCGCAAGCGCTTCTGCCGCTCTTTCGACTTCGAATTGCAGGCAGCCGCCAACGACGACGCAGTCGTGCTTTCCCTGGGGCCGCAGCACAGCTTCCCGCTGGAGGAGCTGCTCGACTTCATGACTCCGCGCGGTGTCGAGGCTGCCCTGACCCACGCCGTGCTGGTGACTCCGATGTTCCAGGCGCGCTGGCGCTGGAACCTGAACCGCTCGCTCGTGGTGCTGCGTTTCAGGAACGGCAAGAAGAACCCCGCGCCCATTCAACGCATGGAGTGCGACGACGTGATGGCGGCGATCTTCCCGTCGCTCGCGGCCTGCCAGGACAACGCCGTCGGCCCTCGCGAAATCCCCGACCACCCCATCGTGAACCAGACGCTGCACGATTGCCTGAGCGAGGCGATCGATCTCGAGGGCCTCCTCGAGCTCCTGGCGCGCGTCGACGATGGCTCGATAGAGGTGTGCTTTCGTGACACCACGGAGCCATCGCTCTTGTGCCACGAAATCATCAACGGTCGCCCGTACACGTTTTTGGACGATGCCCCGCTCGAGGAGCGCAGGACGCGAGCCGTTCAATTGCGGCGTGGGCTGCCGCTCGAGTCCCGCGATCTCGGTGCTCTGGACCCTGAGGCCATCGACCGGGTGCGGGCCCAGGCGGCGCCGGAACCACGCGACGCCGAAGAGCTACACGACCTGCTGTACGGAGTGTACCTGAGCCTGCCCCTCGCTGGTCTGGCACGGGAGTTCGGCGAACTTTGCGCGGCCGGGCGGGCGGCGCTGGTACATCTGGACGAGCGCGTGTACTGGTGCGCATTGGAACGCCGCCCCGACCTGGCAGGGTTGCTCACCGAAGCGCGCTTCGAACCGGCGGCACCGTCCGGCGAGCGGGCGCCTGGGCTCGACCCCGAGTCGCTGGCGAGCGCGCTCGTGCGGGCTCACCTCGAGCTGATGGGGCCGAGCGAGGTTTCGGAATTGAGGGACCGCGTGGGGCTGTCGTCGGCTCGACTGGAGGCAGCGCTGACGGCGCTCGAACGCGAGGGCTCGGTGCTGCGTGGCCACTTCGACCCGCGGCAACCAGGAATTTCGTACTGCTCGCGCCGTCTGCTCCAGCGCATTCACGGCTACACGCTGCGCCGGCTGCGGCGCGAGATCGAGCCGGTGTCGCCGAGCGACTTCATGCGGTTCTTGCTCGAGTTCCAGCACGTTGCCGAGGGCAGTCGCTGGCGTGGTCCACGCGGCGTGCTCAAAGTCATCGAGCAGCTTCAGGGGTTCGAGGCGGCCGCGGCTTCCTGGGAACCGGAGCTGCTCAGCGCGCGCGTGCGGGGCTACGAGGCGGGGTGGCTCGACAGTCACTGCTGGTCGGGCGAGACCGTGTGGGGTCGCCTCACGCCTCGGCAAGCTCCGGAGCCGGGCGCCTGGGCGAGCGTCTCGAGCGCCACGCCGGTAACGCTGGCTTTGCGCGAGGACTTCGCCTGGCTCCTGTGGGCCGTGCGCGGAGCGAACCCGCCGGCGCAGCCCTCCGAGGATCCATCGCTGGCTGTGTTGAGAGCACTTTCCGAGCGTGGCGCCCTGTTCTTTTCCGAGCTCCAGCGAGCGACGGGGTGCTCCGATGGGGAGCTTCGGGATGCGCTCTGGGACGGCGTGGCCCGCGGCCTCGTCAGCTCGGACGGCTTCTCGGCTCTGCGTTCGCTGTTGGGGCCGCGTTTGGCGGGGGTCTCGCCCAGACGTTTTCGCGGACTGCGTCACGGCGTGTCCGCTGGGCGCCCGCGAGAAGGCCGCTGGGCGCTGCTGCCGGCACCGGCCGAGCCCGCGGAACCCGATGAGCTCGCCGAGGCGCTGGCCGAGCAGTTGCTCGCACGCTACGGCGTGGTGTTTCGCGATCTGCTCCAGCGTGAAACTCTCGGCCTGCCCTGGCGCGACGTCGCCTGGGCGTTTCGCAGGCTCGAAGCTCGCGGACAGATCCGCGGGGGCCGCTTCGTGGCGGGCTTCGTGGGCGAGCAATGGGCCTTGGTCGAGGCCGTCGAGGGTCTGAGGCGCGTGCGCCGCACGCCGCTCAGCGGCGAGGTCGTCCGAGTCTCGGCCTGCGACCCTCTCAACCTGGTGGGCATCGTGGTACCCGGGCGCCGTGTGCCCGCGCTCCGGGGCAATACCGTGACGTTTCGCGATGGCGAGTGGATCGCCGACAGCGAGCCCCAGGCGCGCCGAGCGGTACTGGCCGAGCCAGCTTGAGGGCGCGCGAATGGGGAAGTCCGTCGCGAGCCGGCCGAGCTCGTCGGGGAAGGGTCAATCGCCGAGGGCGATGCTCTGTACTCCGTCATAGCCCATGGCGGCTACTGCCCGGTCGCCGACCACGCTCAGCTGGGAGACATACCCGTTCACCTCGGCCTCGCGCACGACACTCGGGTGCCGGGCGTCGTCCGCGTCGACGATGCTGAGCTTGCCGCGCCAGCCGGTGGTCAGCGCCGCGCGCTTGCCAGAGGCCACCAGCTGTCCACCGCTCCAGTAGTCGCCGTCGTCGATTTCCAGACGCCCCACCGCAAGCTCGCCCGAGTCGAGCCCGCCGATGCTGAGCAGCCGGGTCTTGTTCGCGCCCACCGGGTACCAGCAGCCAATACAATCCGCGACGCCCGCGCCATAGTAGTAGTAGCTGCCGAGGGTCGCGAACACGACGCCGTCGCCCACCGCGAGGTTGAGCACGGATTCGTCGGGCATCAGCGGTTCGCTGCCGAGCAGCGTCGCCTGGTCGTCGTCGAGCGACAAAAGTCTCAGGCGCTGGACGAGCGAGGTGCAGGTCCCCGGGGTTTTCGAGTAGTCGTAGTTGCCGGGAGCGTCGAAGCGGACGACTTGATTGTACTGGTTGTAGCACTCTTCGGCCGTCACGCCCTCGTCCACGACATAGCGATAGTCGACGCTGAGCGCCCGGCTCCCCGAAAGCGCGACGACCGCGCCGGGTGTATTGATGCTGGGCAGGCGCAGCGGGTTTTCCGGGTCGCTCACGTCCACACGGTCCAGGTAGAAGCGCACGTAGCCTTGCTTGCCCTGCTCGTAGTGACTGCGCGCCACGATAGCGCCGCTCTGGACGAGGGCTGTGCTGCCGAGCCCCGCGGGTAGATCGACGGAGCGAGTCTTGGCTTTGGCAGGGTCGGACAGGTCCACCAGCTTGATGCCGCTCTCCACGATGTTTCTGCGATACTCGACACAGCCCGGGTAGTCCGAGCAAGCCTTGGGCACCCATTCATAGACTTCGTGATTGAAGACGAGATTCTGGCCGACCTGCACGATGCTCTTCCCAGCGCCCGGCAACTGATAGTCGTAGTAGCCGTAGCTCGGCACGCTGGCGAGTGTGGTGCTGCCCGAAACCTTCGGTTCGCTCGGATTCGAAACGTCCACGGTGGTGATGCGCACCTCTTCCCGGTAGTCGTCCGCGCTGGCGTCGGTCACGTCGTACACCAAGAAAGCGCGGCGGTCGTCGCTGAAGGCGTCCATCAGGTAGCTGTAGCCATAGCAAGAGTCGCTTGGCTCCGGCGCCACCTCGAGAGCCGGCCCGGCGCGTGGGACATCCACCTCTTCGAGAGGCGTCACGTCCACCTCGGTCTCTTGCGAGTACCAGTTTTGACCGATGCGCACCACGCTGTCCCCGGCGCCCACGGTGCGCGAAACGTACTGGGCCAGCGCTACGTCGCTCAGGCCGACGGGGCTATTGTGGTCAGCGATGTCGAAAGCTTCGACGCGGTCGTCACTGATGGCGAGCAGCTGGCTATCGTGCAGGAGGGCGCGCCGCGCGTCGGACTGCGTCGGCGCCACGCCTGCAAGCTCCAGGCGATCCTGGCTCCAGTCGATGAGTTGGATGCCGCTTTGCCAGCCGCCCGAACATTCGTAGCGCACTTCACCGGTTTCTGCGTCCTTGGCGTAGTCCCAGCCGCTGAAGGGCATCAAGATCAGCTCGGCCTCGTCCAACACGCGGAACGCCTTGTGGATGCGATCCTGATCTTCGCCGAGCCAGGCCCAGTCTCCTCCGAAATTCACGCGGTCGAGCATCCGAGGCTTGCTGAGATCGCTCACGTCGAACAATGACACGGTGAGGGCCCCCGCTTCATTGCCCTGGTCGTAACCAAGCCCGAGCAGGCGTTCGCCGCGCGGCTCCATGTAGTAGAGCCAGCCGGGCATCGCGAGCTCGCCCGCCTGGACGGGGTTTTCCGGGTCGGACAGATCGATGGTGAATAGCGGATCGGTTTGCTCGAAGGTGATCGCGTAGCCGCGGTCGCCGTCGAAGCGCACGCTCTGGAGTTGTTCCTGCCGTGGCAGCTCGAGCGCGAGCTCCCCCAGCTTGTCGAGCTTTTTCGATGACACCACATCGAAGGTCTCCACCTTGGGCGGCGCGTTCAGCGCCCAGGCAAAGGGCTGGCTGATGACTCTGAGCACGCCGTCGTACTCCTCCATTTGCCAGCGGCTATTGATCTGCCCTGAAACCTCGACGCTTGCGCCGAGCTCGAGTGCTCCCGCGGGATCGGAGATGTCCACCACCTGGATGGTGGACCCCGTGGGCTGATCGCCACCGCCCCAGGTCGGTCCTGCCACGTACAGCCGTTGGTCGGTGGCCGATAGACTGCGCTGCCAGCTGTAAACGCCCTGGCTCTCTTCGAAGTCGAGTTCGTCGACCTTGCTCACCTTCGAGGGCTGGCTCACGTCCAACGAGACCACCGTCGTCTTGGGGCGTTCTTCGGTGCACCCCCAACAGTAGCCGTCCTCGTAAGACGCCACGTACAGGACGTCGCCGACGATGCGCGAATCGCTGATGATGCCGGAGATCGGGAAACGCGCGAGTTCCGCGAGCTTGGACGGATCGCTCGCGTCGATAGCCACCACGTTACTGGTTTGCACCCAGGAATAGCTGTCGTTCTCGTCGTCGAACACGTATTCGCCCCAGTCGCGATACAGCGCAAGAATTACGCCATCTCGCACGTACATCTCGAAAGGGGTGGCTTCGATCTTCAGCCGCCCGAGCAAGCGTAGATGCCCGAGATCGCTCACATCGACCGTGCTCACGCCGCCATAGCGGCTCATCGCATAGAGCGTCCCACCCACCAGCTTGACGATGTCCGCCTCCTCGATGGTGCGTTCCGCGTCGGAACCGTTGTCCAAGCTGCCTCCAGCCGTGGCGCCCGTCGTGGACGAGCCGGTGTTCGAAGCGCTGGCGCTGGCGCCACCGGACCCATCGGCTTCTGCGCCACGATCGCCGCCGCTATCCGTCGGATCCGCCGACTCGAAGGAATGGCCATCCTCCGAGGGAGACACTCGGGGGTGGGAGCCGCACCCCAGAAGTGCGAGACCCAACAGAACCAGCAGCTTGTGCAAGCGATAACGCAATAGGGTTGGCATGGACACCTCGTCGGCTTCGAAGCAGGAATCGGGCCAGCGAAGTCGGTTCAGGACACGTGGTGTGCGGCGCGACACATCCCGGGCGCCCACCACCTCGGAAATGTGGCGGCCTTTCGCGTGTACCATGACAGTTCTCGCCGGGGCTGGCACAGGCTGGCGCGGTTCGCTCGCGCAGGGGCGCTCTGACCTGCAGGCGTGGCTGTTCGCTTCAGGCGCTTCCGGTAGCTATTTTGAACACCCACTCGTCGAGCTCTCTGAGCGTGGCGCGCTCGATGCGGTCGAGCGTCGAGTCATCCGGCTCTGCGTCACGGGCTTCGAGAACGCGCATCACGAGCGTACGCATGGCGTCGAGGTGTGCCTCCTGACCTTCTTCCAGGCCCTTGCTGTGGCCCATGGCGTAAGCCACGTCGGCACCCGCACGGCTTTCGGGGATGGCACCGGCAGCATCGCACTTTTTGAACCACTCACTCAGCTTGCGCTCATTTTCCGCACCGGGAGCGTCCTCGTGCAGTCGTACGAAGGAATCGCTCCTGTTGCTCGCCGGCTCTCGCATGCCTTGGCCATACCGCAATCCCTCGAGGGGTGCCATTCGGGCAGGTCTCGAGTCTCGTCTGGCGAAGGCGCACGACTGTCGCACGCGCTTTTCCATCGCAAAGTTCGGCAGGGGGGCTCCGGGCGAGACGTGATGACCGAGCGCGTGGTCTTCGGCGATCAGGCCTTCTGCCCGCCACCATCACGGCCAGGGCGTCGACCCAGCGCCCGCGCCATGGGCGAGAGAGCTCGCTCGTCGCTACTGAATCACCACCACCGCGTAGCTCGTCAGAGACGTGAGTTCGAACTTCGTGGTGCCTTTGGCTACGGTGAGCGCCACGCTCGCGACGGCGTCCGCATCCGGAGAGGTCACGACGGCGGTGGAGCCCTCCGCTTCCGTTTGAACGCTGACGACGACCGATGCTCGCGGCACCAGGCCTTCGTCGTAATCGTGATTGATCAGGTGAACCGCCAGCCGTCCATTAGCCAACTGCGTGGTTGTCACCACCACATTTTCGATTGAAGTGGTGGCGGTCACACTGGAGGGTCGAGCGCCAACGTATAGCGCGGCGTTCTGCCGGTAAAACTCGGCCTCGTCGGTGAACCAGTCCAGCATGCTACTGTCCGTGGCCGTTGGATCGCCGGGCAGACTGGTCTTGATGTGCCACGCAAACCTCAAGCCCGCCGCATAGGCCTCGGCTCCATAGATCCGGAAGTAGTCCCGTTTCTCCTGGATTGAGAAGGCGTAGTACGCGGAAATCATATCCGTTGGCCAATCGAGAAACAGCACGACCGGCACGTCGCCCGCGAGCGCCTGGGAGCGAGCGCGCAAGCGCTGAAAGTCTTCGAAGAGGGGGACCTTGGCGTCCAGGTGACCCTCCAGAGTGGTGGGAACGTAGTGAACATAGTTCGCCACCGATCCGTCGGGCGCGTCCGGGTTCCACGAGTACAGACCCACGCTCTGGAAATCCACGAATGGAAACAAGCCGTTCGACGTCACCAGGATCTCGCGCTGGTACGCCTTCCGAGCGTACTGGCGGACGCGCCGCACGATGTCCGCCCAATACGCGATCTCGTAGGTCTGTAAGAACGATGTCGGTGACGCCGACAGTCGGTTGATCACCGAAGTGCCCCACTCGGCAAGCAGCGCAGAGCTTTCGAGGAGGGAGGCAAAGTCGAGCCCCTGGTCTTCGATGTACCTGCGCACGCTGAAGCTGGACCCGACACAGTTCTGGACGCTGCAATTCAGCGTGTTTTCGCCGGAGGTGTCGAACTGTGTCCTGAAGCTGGCGGGCGTCCAGTCCGGATGCTTCGCGCAAAGATAGGTCCGAAAGTCGGCCTCATGCTGGTTGTCGAAGCCTTCGTTGCCGTCGTACTGCGCGCCCGCATGGCCGCTGTTCGCCTCATCGAAGAAGATCCCGTCTGCCCCCACATCGATGAGTGTCTTGGCGTTTTCGACCACCAGGTCTCGAAATTTGGGGTGGGCCAAGTTGCCGCGATACGCGTCTGGCACGATCTCGTCGTGCTTCACCGGCTGATTCGTTACATCGCGTGTCACCAGCTCCAGAAATTCGGCATCGCTGTCGAACTGCGAAGCGAACACCACGCCCGCCGTCAATCCCAAGATGACGCGTGTCCCCGTGGACTTGAGCTCCTGGATCCGATCCGTCGCATAGTCCTCGGGCGAAGTGCCCGACGCGCCCCATTGGTTCGTCGTGCGCAGGCTCACCGCGGCCCCGACCTCGAACAGCTGCGGATCGATGCTCGATGGGTCCGACTGGCTGAATACGTACACCGGTAGCTCAGGCGGAGGATCCCGATTGAGCAGCGCCTCGTCACTGAACAAGCCATCGACTTGGAGGTCATTCGGCGCGACGCAGCCCGCGTCGGAAGCGGCCCCCGCCGCGCCGGAGTCAGCCCCGCCTGCGCCCATGCTGCTGGTCGCCGCCGACTCGGACCCGTGATCGCAGCCCAGCGCCATCGCCAGCACCAACAGACTGCCGGCCACGCGCTGGCACAACCGGCTCTTCGCATATCGCGCCCTCATGACCAGTATCCTACGTTCGGGGATGGCAATCTTACCACTCCCACGGCGAGACCTCGCCTCGTACACTGGGTTTTGTCGCGGCTTCAGGGCCGCCTGCCCAGGACTGCACCCGTGAACATCCAGCTATTGATCGACTCGATCGTCCGCCAGACGACGGTGCTGATCGCGCAGCTCGCCACCGCCCGCAACGTCCGAGCGCCCCTTTCGCACATCGCGAACCAGGTCTTTCTGGACCTGACCGAAGAGCTCAGTCGGCAAGGAGTCAGTCGCAAGGTAAGCGCTGACATGTTCGGACTGGCTCTGCGCACCTACCTGCGCAAGATCCAGCGACTGAGCGAAGGCTCGACGGAACGTGGTCGTTCGATTTGGCAAGCCGTGCTCGAGAAGCTGCAGAGCGGGGCAATCATGACTCGGGGTGAACTCTGCGCGCACTTCCGCCACGACGAGAGCGAGATGGTCGCCAGCGTGCTCCACGACTTGACCGAGAGTGGCTTGGTGTTTCGGGCGGGCACGGGCGACCGCACCACCTATCGCGCCGCCACCGAGGAAGAGCTCGGCAAGATGAGCGAGGGGGATGATCAGTCGGGGCTGGAGGAGCTGGTGTGGGCGCTGGTCTATCGGGAGGGGCCGCTCGCCGCGGAGGAACTCGGGCGGTTGACTCGCGGTGCCGATGTTGACGCTGTGCTCGAACGTCTCTGCGCTGCTGGGCACGTGCAACGGCGAGCGACCGAGGCCGGTACGGCGTACGAGGCCAAGAGTCTCTACATTCCGCGTCAGGCGACCGCGGGATGGGAGGCGGCGGTGTTCGATCACTTTCAAGCCATGGTCCGCACCATTTCGGAGCGGGTGAACCAGGCCGAGAGTTTTCGAGGAGAACAAGTGGGGGGCAGCACCTACTCCTTCGAAGTGTGGTCAGGTCACCCTTTCCACGCCGAGGCGCTGGGGCAGCTCAAACGTTTTCGGGAGCGCACCGGCGAACTGCGCAGGCGTATCCGCGAATACAACAACACGCATCAACGGCCCGGGACGGTGACGCGAGTCACGGTGTACGGCGGGCAACACGTGGGGACCTTCACCGGGGACGAGGCTGATCATGTTTAGAGTAAAGTGTTTACTTGTGCCGTTCGCGCTGGCCGCGGTTTACGCTGGCTGTGGTGAGAGCGCCGCGATTGGCGGTGACAGTGAGACACACTTCTTGATGCGCTGTGCTCAGAGTTGCGCGGGCGACCTGGAGTGCGTCTGCGGCGTGTGCACCAAGCTCTGTGACGAGGGTACCGCGTGCGCCTCCCTCAGCAAGGGGGCGAGCTGTGGAGCGAGCGCTGAGGCTGGTTGCACCGAGCAGCGACGGATCTGCGAGGTAACCTGCGATCGCGATAGTGACTGCAGTGCTCTGGGCGAAAAACATCGTTGCGAAGGCGGTGTTTGTCGCGCCCCGGCAAACTCGAGCAACGGTGGGGTCGGTGGTTCCGCTGGCACTACGACCAGCAGAAATGTGACGTCATCGGTGGGGGGTACTACCCAAACCAGCGCCGGGATCGCTGGCGCGGGCGGCGCCGAGTCCGACTCTTGTTGCCTGGCCGAGGACATCCACTGGACGTTATCCGGCGGGCTGTCGGATGACGGGGCCGAGTACTCCCACTCCCTCAGCGGTTGCAACAGCTTCGAGCACGATGTCTTGCTGGCCGCGTCGAATTGCGCCAGCGATCTGCCCTGTCCAGGCGACCCCGATCGCCAGTTCGAATTGACGGGTCCAGACTTGAACCAACTGCTCGAGCACCCCGACATGCGTACGGCGCTGGAGCAAGCTCCGGTCACGTACGGGCGCGATAGTCGCCCGGTGGACGGCTACGCCCTAGTGATCGACGTGGGCGATGCTCAGATCGTGGTGGGAGACCCCTGCAACGACGCCGACGACAATTGCGTTCCGATTCCCGTTGGCGTCGACGCACTCAGGCAGGCGCTGGATCAAATTGTGATGCAGCAGATCGACCAGCCCAATTGTGAGCAGGACGCCCAGTGCCTCGAGTTGCCCCTCCCGATGACGTGCGACTCCCGGTTTCCATATTGGTTCTTCAACCCGGATACCCACCGTTGCGAGTCGAGCGAGGGTTGCCTCGGTGAGGCCAATACCTTCCCTTCGCGCCGGGAATGCGAACAAGCCTGCGATAACGACCCATGCAGCTACGGTCAGCCGGTCGCGAGTTCGTCGGAGTGCGCGGATGGGATGGTTGCCGCGGGCTCGATGACGGGGGGCGACGTGCACTGCTTCGAGACCCAAGCGCAGGCTTGTGAGTGTGCGTGTTTCGCCCAGGGCGGTAGCCTGAAGGATTGTGAGCAACTCGTGGTTCTGGACACCCCCGTGCGCGAGGCCACTTGCACCCCGCCCGGTTTCTAGCGCCGCGTCCACTTCTTCGGACTGTTCGTGTCGAGCGCTCCGGTGAGCCAAGAACGAGGGAGCCTCAGCCGTCGTCTTCGACGAAGCCGCGGAGGCGCTCGATTGCGTCGTCCCACTGGCCTGCGATGAGATCGAGATGCTCACGGGCCTTCGTCAAAGGGCGCCGATTCAGAGCCCAGACCCTCTCTCGGCCCGACTTCTCGCAGTGCGCGAGTCCTGCCGCCTCGAGGACGCGAAGGTGCTTGCTCACAGCCTGACGCGTGACGCTGGTGCCTTCTGTCAGACGCGTGACGGAGAGCGGCCCTTTCCGGCAGAGGCGGGAGACGAGGACCATACGCTGCGGATCGCCCAGCGCTGCGAACACGAGAGCCGAAGCTGCCAGCCGGGACATTGCATCACGCCTCACGCGCCAGGTACTTCGTGATGAGCGAGAGCTGGGCCTGCCAGCCTGCTTCGTTGTCGGCAAACAGTTTGGCGCGACGCTCGAGCGGCACTGCGTCGAATCCGGACTCGGTGATGGTCAGGCGTGTGCCTCCCACTACTTCTTCGAGCTCGAACGTCACGAGCGTCATGGGCGCGTTCGGGCCCATGTCGGCATCGGCGCCAGGGTGCCAGCGAAAGGCGAAAAGCTCGAAGGGCACGATGCGCTCGATCCGAAGCTCGCAGCGCACGCCGACATACGGCTCCTGGTGCTCCGCGATCTCGGCGTCGACCTGCGTCTTCGCGATCGCGCCCGTCACCGTCTGGCCCTCGACGAACGGACCGTCGAGGGTCATCCCGAACCACGTTCCAAACTCCGCAGAATTGCTGATCGCTCGCCAAACCTTCGCGATGGGTGCCCGGAGGGTAGCGGTCTTTTCGATCTTGTTGCTCATGTAACCTATAGGTTGCCTATTACACGAGGTGCTCGAACACGCAACCCCCTGGTTGCTTTTCAGATCTCGGTGGAGCTCGAGTGCGGTCGATTGATGTCGCGACTCAGCCCCCGGCGCGACACTCGCCTTGCGTCTTCAGCCGCGCATGCCTTCGTGACGAGCGGCAAGCTCTGACCATGTGCTACCGGATGGCCCATGACGCAATGCTCGAATCTCGACGGATCGTCACCTTTCCGCGATGCTCCTGGCGAGCGGGTGACGATCCGTACTACGCGGGTCACGAGCGCGATCGGACGGTTTGGCGGGTAGGGTTGGTTGGCGAGGTCGCTGGAGGGGTGTACGCTCCGCAGCAGGCCCTGACACAGTGGGGCGCAAACGCGGGGATCAGGTCAACGCGAACGAGGACAACGCCGGCCTCGAGGTCCTCCAAAAGTTGATCAATTCGCCTGATTCCGGGGATATCTCGGGTTAGGTCGCGGGTTCGTTCCGCCGCCATTCGACCCCGCCAAAGAAAACGAATAAAGAAGACGAATTCAGATGAGATCGCTTTGTGCATGTTTTTTCGCCACACTCGGGTTACTGGTCGGGTGCGGCGATAATGGCAACAGTTCGGGACCCGAAGGATCTGGGGTAACGGCAACCAGTGGTACGCTCACCGGCTCGACCGGTGTCGGTGGAGGCTCGACGGTTGGCGTGAGCGGTGGTCAGACGGTGGGCGTGGGCGGGCAAAGCACCACGGGTGGTCAGGCCACCACGACGGCAGGCCAGACTGCCACCGCTGGAGGGACTGCGGGCATGGGCGCTGGCGGAGCGAGCACGAGCGCGGGT
Source organism: uncultured delta proteobacterium (assembly GCA_963809955.1). Lineage (GTDB taxonomy): Bacteria > Myxococcota_A > Polyangia > Polyangiales > Polyangiaceae > JAICQQ01. The sequence goes on along the minus strand of CAWELQ010000013.1, from coordinate 495,072 downwards.
GGCGTATCTGGCTCGGGCACGGGCGGCACCGCGGGCACGGGCGTCACTGCGGGTGCGGGTGGCACAGCGGGTGCGGGCGGCACTGCGGGCGCGGGCGGCACTGCGGGCGCGGGCGGCACCGCGGGCGCGGGTGGCGGCGAAGCCACCGAATGGATTGCCACCTGGGGCGCCTCGCCCTACTACGACGCTGGCAACCAACCGCCCGCGTCGTTGTCGAACAGCGTGCTTCGCCAAGTCGTCCACGTGTCGCTCGGTGGGAGCCGACTGCGCATCCAGTTCTCGAACCTCCAGGGCAACGGCCCGGTCACCATCAACTCCGCGCACATCGCCTTGTGCATGGCCACACCCGCCGTCGACAGCACAATCGACACGGCGACGGATACGGCGCTGGCGTTCTCGGGCATGGAATCCGTCACGATTCCACAAGGCATGGAGGTATGGTCCGACGAGGTCGACTTCAATGTGGCCCCCCTGGGCAACATCACCATCACCACGGCCTTCGGCAACGTGCCCAGTCAGGTGGTCGGCCATTCTGGCTCGCGAACCACGTCGTATCTTCAAACCGGCAGCAGCGACGTCAGTGCCGCCAGCATGGGCTCCGCAACGAAGTTCCAGCACTGGTACTACATCTCCGGCATGGAGGTCATGGCGCCGGAATCGGCAGTGGCTGTCGTCGCGGTCGGCGACTCGATCACGGACGGCCGCGGCACGGACGATGACCACAACAATCGCTGGACCGACGTTCTTTCCGCACGCCTGCAAGCGGATGCAACAACGAAGAACGTAGCGGTGATCAACCAAGGCATCGGCGCCACGAACTTGGTCGGCAACAGCGGCACCGCGGCGCAGGCCCGTTTCGACCGCGATGTGCTCGGTATCAGCGGCGTCAGATACGCCATCATCTTCGACGGCGTCAACGACATCGGCGGCAACGCCTCCTTCAATACCTTGAAGAGTGCTTACGACGACTTGATCGCGCGAGCGCACGCCGCAGATATCGTGATCTACGGCGGTACTATCACGCCGTTCAACGGCAGTAGCTACTACAGTACATCGCACGAGCAGGTACGCCAGCAGGTCAACGACTACATCAAGAGCGGCGTCTTCGACGGCTTCATCGACTTCGACGCCGCCATCTCCGACGGCGGCAATCCGCCGAAGATGAAGGCCGAGTACGCGACGTGGGCACAACAAGATTTCTTGCATCCAGGCCCGGCCGGGTATCAGGCGATGGGGGATGCGGCGGATCTAGCGCTCTTCACGAAATAGGCCCCGCGACCGTCGGCGCGCGCCCTCGCCCAACGCCTCCGCCCGCGCCAAGTCACTCAGTTGCCAACGCAATTGCATGCGAATCGAACACATATTACTTGCGAATCGCACACATATTACTTGCGAATCGCACGTTTCTGGCGACTCTTCTCGCGATCGTTCTTGGGCTTCCCCTGGGGCTTCGACTGCAGCAGTCCTCCGTGCAATTCCGAACTGGCGAGCCACCAGTGCAAGGCCCATCGACGGGCTCATCCACACCGGAGGCCACTCGGCCACTGCACAGGATTCGCGGCCTGTGGCCGGAGGCGGCAGCTTGGTTGCCGATGTGGTGTTTCGCTGCGTTTCCTATCCCCCGGCCCCGACCTCGCTTTAGGGCCAAGTTCAGATCATGAGGCGACAATTGTCTGCTACCCCTTGCTGTCTCGTGCTCTTGTTGGCAGGTAGCAGTTGTTGTCATCTACTGCCGGGCAGGGCAACGTTGGTAACGGATCGTGACCAGTACCTTGTTGGCGAAGAGGTTACGCTAACATTGCGCAATCGTAACAACAGAGTCATCGGAAAACATGCCGAGCAGACTGACCTTCCAGCAACGGTCCGGGCCGGGCACGTGGGAGTTGGCCAGGGCCCGCGAATGGGGAAGTCCGTCGCGAGCCGGCCGAGACCGCCCCACGCCTGCGCGTGTTCGAGCGTGTTGAAGGGCTTCTTGGGATAACCCACGCGCGTTTTCATGGTCCCGAAAAGTGACTCGACGAATGGGTTGTCGTCGCTGACACCCGGGCGGCTGTAGGACACGAGAACAACACCGAGACGCTCCAAGGTGGCCTTGAGCGTTGCGCCTTTCATCGCAGAGCCTTTGTCGGAGTGGAGGTGGGTTGCTCACGGACGCAACACTACCTGCTGTTCTCAACCAGAGCGACAACGTTGGCTGCCCAACGCCCACCTCCTTCGACAGCGCGTTTGCCGAGACACGCCGGGGTCCCGTCATCCGCTTCACCATTCTCGCCTTGAACTTCTCAGAGTATTTCACCATCGGGGCTCTGGGGCGAACCACCACGCAGCGGGTCCCTACTTCATTCTTGCCGCTCCGCTCCTGCTCCCGAATCAGCCGCTCCCATTCCACTGCTCTACGCCGACGCGCCATGCCCCCCGATTACCCTGCCGGCGGGGCTCTGCAAAGGCTGTGCACAGCGGAACGGCTACCCGCCACACGAACAAGTTTGCCCGAGCCGGAGCCCCAGACACTCGGGGCAAGATCTCTTGCACTGCCGCGCTCACAGAGGATGCAGTAAGCGATTACCTGAGACAATCGTGATGTTTCAATCATCGAACGACTGAGAAGGAGGTATCCAATGACCAAGAGAAACGCCGTACTACTATCTATCTGTGCCCTTATCAGTGCAAGCACCACCACAGCTCTTGCAGACCAAGACTGCAATGGCACCGTTGACGCCTACTACGTCCAATATGACGGAAGGGTGTACTTGAAAGGACCTGTTTCTTGGCGCGCCGTCTGCAGTCTCAACGAGAAGTGGGACATAGCGACGCCCGAAGCCTGCGAAGCTTGGCTCAAGACGATCCAGTCCTCGTGGTTATCAGGAAGGTCGATTCGCGTTCGATACTATGACGCTTCAGGCGCAACTTGCACCTCCAGTCCGGGTACGGTTTCCCCCAAGGCAATCTACGGAATGTAGACTTCTGGTTCCCACTCGATACTGATGGACTGTAACGCCGAGGCAGGACGCTCCCGTCCACGCCTCTCTGGAAGGGAGTGACGTTCGGAGGACTTCTTTCGTCAAGCGTTGGTTGAGCACACAGCACCCGAACTACCGGCGAAGGGACAAGAAAGAGTCATCGAATGGGGTCATTTCCCATTCGACGAGGCGGTGGTCGTCCCGACAGAAGCCTCGAATCAACAAAAGGAGGAATGCTATGTTACATCATAAACGGTTCACAATCAATCGCGGCCTTGCTCGAGACCGAGACAAGGTCCTCGCAGCGTGTGGGGCCATATTGCTCTTGTCGGCATGCGCACCCGGAACTGCGGGAATCGAAGACTCGGGTGGCCCGCTGGAGGTAGCCTGTTATCGGGGGCAGATTCTGCCCGCAGAACGCCACGGCGACCGCCTCTTCGTGGATGGGGATCTCGAAGTGACGAACGTGGAACGTGATTGCGGCGACGGTGTCGCTCTCAGCGAACAGGGGCGTCGCGCCCCGTCGACACCCGGTTTGGTTTGGTCGTCCGCGGTCTATGGTGTGGTGTGGCCCGGCGGAGTCGTCCCATACCAAATAGGAGCGTCTTTCTCCGCGTCCGAACGAAACGCCATCGAGACCGCCATGGCTGACTGGCATGCGGCAGCACCAGGCGTTCTATTTCGAGATCGGATCTCGTCCGACCCCTCGTGGGTCAAGTTCGTGAAGGATACCCGGTGTTCGAGCGGCTACGGGCTGATTCCCGGGGAACGCACCATTCGCCTCACTGCTGGATGCACACGCAACTTCAGCGTGCATCACGAGATTGGCCATGCGCTCGGTCTGCAGCACGAGCACACGCGATCGGATCGCGACAACTACGTCACGGTTTCGGGCTTCGGCCAGAACTATCTGATCGATTCGGGAGCAGACATGTTTGACTACGACTTTGATTCGGTCATGCACTATCCCTTGAGCGCAAATATATCGCTCGCTCCGGGAGTTACCCTGCCCACCGGTGTGACGGTGGGACAGCGGAACCACCTGAGTGCCACAGACGTTGCCTCGATGCGCGCCATGTATCCGCAGTCGACCGTACAGCGCATACTGTTCGCGCCGACTGGAGAGCAGCGCCTTTGTCGTCTGACCGGACGAGAAGCGGACATCAATACCGAATTCGACCGAGATTCGGCAGCGCCAAGATTCTCGGGGTCCGGCGCATTCATAGACACGGACAGCCTCATAGAGGGGGACTTTATGGTGAGCTGCACGGCGCGTAGCCTGTTCTGGTCGCGAGACTACGACTATCCGAACACCACGTTTACGGAATCCATCTCTGCCGCCGATGCCGCGGACATCCAGACTTACGAGGCGCAGGCGACCGTGCGGGTGCTGAATGCGGGTCTCATTGCGATCATCGGTTGACCAGAGTGTCTGGTGACGGGTCTGCAAATCGAATTCGAAGCTTGCTGGTTCGGGAGTTGTCGTCGGGTCGAGCGTCGAAACCGAGGGACGCCAAGTGCGGAGGGACTCGCTTGGGTAGCGACTCTGGGGGCGGGTCTTCCAATACAGCGGAGCGGCACCAGGGCAAGGCCGGGCAGCGACCCCAAATGTTCGGCACGATGAACACGGCGAGGCAAGCTTGCGAAAGTTCCGAGTTCTCGACCCCGGCAGGTCGGCTCCTGGCGACCAAGCCGCGAGCCCAGTGCTAGGCTCTCGGTCATGAATCAACCCCGTGCGAGGGTGAAGGGTGCAAGCCTGGCTGCGTGCGGCGTTCTGGCGATGTCCTGCCAGCACGCGACTGTGGCGAACCCTCCGAAGCACCAGCCCGCCCTGAACCCGGCGCCCTGTCCGGCGGCGCGTGCAACGGGCCCGTCCGTGGAGCATGGCTCGCGCGCTGCGTCGGTGGCACACCCGAGGGGCCCCGAAGACGTTCGTCCCGCCATTGGCCGCTCCGCCACGCCGAGCGCCGATGGTTCGGCGCGTGCCGGCGCGCAGTCGCGGCCCGAACCCGCGCGCATCGATCCGGTGATCTTCGAGGAAGAGGAGTACGTCGCCCAGCACTTCGAAGAGCTCCCGCCGGTGACGTTGCTTCCCGACTACCTGAGTATCAACGACGTGGTAGCGCTGGCGCCGGGCGACGGGTACTGGGACCGCGAAGAGTTGCGACGGCAGATTCGAACACAGCTCGAGACCCGGTCGGGCGACGCGCTCAGGGGCGGCGAAGTGGACGGCGAGGGCAAGCTCTATGCGTTGTGGTTGAGCGCGAACGGCTTCGAAAGCGTGCTGGCCATCTATGACAGCGAGCGAGGCTCCCGCCGCGCACGTTTGCGTGTGCCGGCACGGTCCTCACTGATGCTGGCCGACGTGCTGTGGGACGCCGGAGAGAAGGAATCCGTCAAGGAGCTGATCGTGCGCGTGGTCGAGGGCACCTCGATCTGTTGTCTGCCCGTGCGCTGGGACGTTTACCGTCTGAGTCGCTGGGGCAGCCTTAGCAAGGTGCTGTCCCACGCGAAGGAGCACTTGGAGGTGGGACCGGGAGTGACCTACCGGGAGCTGTTTCACTTCGATTTCGATCCGAAACGGGGGCGCGTCTTGATCCACAGCGTGTTGGCGGAACAGCCGGCGACCTTCGAATTCGTTTATCGCACCAGTTCGGGTCGCTACCGGGCTACCGCCGAGACGTTGAAGCTCGAGGCCGCGGCAAGCACCGCGCCGGAGCAAGCCCCCAGGGCCCGCCGACGAAGCCCAGCTCGCGCTCTCACGCCGGAGCCGGATCTCAGCTTCTAGATGAGCGCCGATCGCGGTCGGTGCCTCTACTTCGTTGATTGGGCGCGACAAACATCCTGTTTGCAGCCCCAGCCGAACGGTGAAGCGTTGCTCTCGGCTGCATTTGGGGTTACGCCGCTCGTTGGCCATGCCCTGCCGCCTTCTATTTTGCTCATTGCTCGCGCTGACGACAAGTTGCAAGACTCTGCACGAAGCGGACTCGGCGATGAGCGCTTGGACTCGCGATCACTTTCGCCCGGAAGACGAGGCGGGCGACTCGAAGGGTGGCAAAGCCGACAAGAAGCACAGCAAGAGCAAGGGGGACACGAAGCCCCAGGGGAAGGACGAGACCCCAGCGGATGGTTCCGAAACAGCGCGCTCAGCATCGGGCGATGACGCGGACACGAGCGGGCTTCCCGCCAACAACACCTCGACGGCCAGCGTCGCCGCAGCGGAAGCGTTGTTCGAGAGCGGTCACGAAGCCATGTCCCAGGGCGACTACGATACCGCGTGCGCCCGTTTCCTCGAAAGCCATCGGCTGGACCCTGCGGTGGGCGCATTGCTCAACCTGGCTGTATGTGAGGAGAAAAGGGGAAGGCTGGCGACTGCCTGGCAACTCTTCAAGCGGGTGATGAATGAGCTTCCAGCGGGGGACGACCGATACCCGATTGCGCAGCGGCACGCGAGCGACCTGAGGCCGCGCGTGCCCCACCTGAGCTTGATCCTCGAACCGGGTGCGCCCAAGAGCACGGTGGTCAAATACGACGACGCGGTTCTCGGCCCCGCCAGCTTCCGCGTGCCGTTGCCCTTCGATCCCGGTGAACACACGCTCAACGTCGTTGCTCCTGGACGCGAAGCCCGCTCGTATCAGATCACGCTGCACGAAGGCGACAAGAAACAGCTCAAGGTGGGTCCCGGCGATCCCAAGTAGGGTGCATGGGGCGCCAGTAGCCGCCGCTGTGGAACGGCGCCCGAGCAGTGCGGGGCAATCTCGGGGTGTGTCGGGAACCGCCGCTTGAAGTGAGGCCGAACTCGTGCGCCACCGGAAATCGGAGCCGGCTCGCTCGCACCTCGTCGGACAAGGCAAGCGCAAGTGATCCCTTGAAAGCCTCCACGTCCGCGTGGTTTTTCGAGTCACTCGCGTCGACCCCTAATACCGCGCTCGAGCGATCCGTATACCCAATTACCTTGTGGCGCTGGTTGCGCCGTCGGGGCACTCGGGCACATGGAAGCTACGTTTCAATGCTCAGCCTGTGGAGCGGAAATGTTCGAAGGGGCGCATTTCTGCATGGCTTGTGGTAGCCCGATGCCGGACGGCAGCGCCCCTCAGCCGCGCGTCTCGCCCTCGAGACCCGTGCTCGAGCTCGATCTATCCTGGCGCGAGGAGAACAGTCCGTCGGTCACGGTTGCCAGCGACGAGCGCCAAGGGGCATCGGCCAGTGGCGACGACGAGTTGGTTCCGGATGACGAGGTGGAGATCGAGGAAGTCGATGAAGCCGAGCCGGCCGCAGTTGTCCACAGCTCCGGTCAGGAGCGGGCGATCCGGACCTTGCGCCAGATCCGCGACACTCTCATCGACCTGGACATGGAGTCCCGGCCGCGTCCCGAAGCTATCGCTGTTTGTCGGGACGTGATGGAATCTCTCGACGGCCCCCAGGAGGTTCTGGGGCCGGAGGCGGTTGTCGCGTGGGGCGAACTCGTACGGGCTCTCGGTGCTCTGGCCGGTAAGAGCTTTCCGGAGTCCAGTGAGCTGTCCGGAGTGAAACAGAAGTACGAGGTGCTTTCCGCGCTGCTGCCAGAGCTGGGTGACTTCGCGGGAGAGCGACGCCAGCGCGTGGAGTTCATCGTTCGCGCCATCCTGGACGAGGTCCCCGGGATGGGGTCGCTCGATCGCGGTCGGCTGGAGGCAGCGGGCTACGGCGAACTCGAACCGCTGTGCCACGCAAGCCTGGGCGACCTGGAGGCCGCCGGTCTCGCCCCTGACCTTGCCAGGTGCGTGGCGGAACGCGTTTCTCGCTTCAAACGCCGACTGGATTCGGTGCCGCCGCAACCCGACCGCGCCGCGGAGCGCAAACGCCTGGCGCGATTGACGCGCGCGCTCAGGGAGCACAACCAAGCGCTCGAGTCGTTGACTCGCGACTGGTCCAGGGGTTCGGGCAGCAAACGTCGCAGAATTCGCGATGCGCGCGCCGAGACCATGTCGCAGGTGAGCCTGCTTCTGGCCCGCCTGGGTGAGCTTCGGGTGGCTGAACGAATCGAGCGACTGCCTTTCGAGCGCAAAGCGGCCGAACTCGAAGGTCTTCTGAGCGCGCTCGACGACACGCACCTACCAACCCATCCAGCAGTGGAGAACGAGCATGCCTGAATACTCCAGGGAAGAAGTACTACGACGCGTCCGGCTCAAGCAGCGCCTCCGCGGCGCGAGCCTCGGTGGCCTGGATTTGTCCGGCACCGATTTGAGCTCAGTGGATTTCGACCGGGCTGACCTCGAGGGCGCCAACCTAGAAGGTGCGAAGCTGTGTGGCGCCGTGTTGAAGAATGCCAGCCTCAAGGAAGCCTTCCTGAAGGGAGCCGATCTCAGCGGCGCCAATCTCGAAAGGGCGGACCTGGCTGGTGCAATCCTGGATGGCGCCAAGCTCGATGGCGCCAACCTCAAGCGAACCACGCTGGAGGGCGCCTCCCTGGAGGAGGCAAGCATGCACGAGGCGACTCTCAGCGGCGCGGAGCTCAGCGGCGCCAAGCTGGGTCAGGCGCTGCTCACGCGAGTGGACCTTTCTGGGGCCGAGCTTCTGGAGGTGGAAGCGGCAGGAGCCGACTTCAGCGGAGCGCTGCTGCAAAACGCGAGCCTCGAAGGATCACGCCTGGCGGAAGCCATCTTCGAGGACGCCGACCTTGCGGACGCCGATCTGACCCGCGTGTCTGCGCGAGGAGCTCGCTTCGCTCGTGCCATTCTCACGCGCTGTACCCTCGAGGCCGCGGACCTCAGCGACGCCGACCTCAGCACGGCCGATCTGAGGCACGCCGACCTGAGCGGCGCCGTATTCAGAAATACGATCATAGAAGCGGTGAAGCTCGACGCCGCCGTGCTGGTAGGGCTGAAGCTGCATTCGGTGGTTGCCGAATTCATCGACACCAGTGCTGCGGGCGACGGCGGAGTTCGTGTTCGCGGCGCCCAGATTGCCTCGTTTTTGAGGGGCCAGAAGGACACGGGAGTTCCCGCAACCCGCTACTTCGGCAAGGGGGACGTGCTCAGGGACGCAACGCTCGAGTTCGGAGAAAACTCCCACATCCATATCGACAGTCGCTTCGAAAACTGCTCGATCGAGCTGGGCGACGGCGCGGAGCTGACCGTCGGAGAAGTGGGCATACTGAAGGATTGTCAGATCAACGGAGCTGGCAATGTTACGATCCACGGGCGCTTCTTCGAGCGCGAGAGCCCGGGAATTTCCGGGGTGAAGCGGCTGGTTGTGAGTTCACGCGGAGCCGTGGTGGGCGCCATCGAGCAGCCTTCCGAAGCTACCATTTTCGCATTTCAACCGGGATGCCGGTTGCGGGTCAAGATCGCTCAATCCCGGGCCCTACAGGCAGCGGAGTAAGGAGGCACGACGATGAGTCCAAGCACCAGAGGAGACACTTCAACCAGGCGCACCGTCGTGGAGGAAGGCACCCGGTTCAAGGGGGACCTGAGCTCGACCTGTCCCATCGACGTGCGCGGTCGCGTGGAGGGCAACGTGGAGGCTCCCTCCCTCACGGTAAGCGCGGCCGGCTCGGTTCACGGCAAGGCCAAGGTGGGTTCGGTTCGTTCCGAGGGGGAGCTTTCCGGCGAGTTCGAAGCCGAGACCATCGAGCTATCCGGTACAGTGAAGGACCAGACCGTGATCCGCGCCCGCTCGCTCGAAGTGAAACTCTCGAGTTCGAAGGGGCATCAGGTTGTGTTCGGCGACTGCGAGCTCTCGGTCGGGGATGAGCCCACGGAGTTCGACGCCGTCGAAGAGCCTGTCGAAGATCAGGAACAGGACAGCGTGAGCGTGAGCGCTCCTCCAAGGTCGATCATCGATCAGCCCGCGCCGACCAGCGCGTCCTCGGTTCCCCCGGACAGCGAAGCGAGCGCGTCCGAATCGCCGGCTCCGGATTCGGACGAGGAGGGCGACGAAGCGCCGCCGTCCAGCATTTCCGAGGCGTTGGCGTCGAAGGCCGACGAGGCTCCCGACGACGACCGTCCGGCCAACGGTGGTGACGTCAGCAGCGGTTGGTCCCAACCGCCGTCGCAGCCCCCGCCCGCGGAGTAGAACCGGGCCCGCGCCGCGCAACTGTTGCACTCAAGAAATCCAGGAGTGGGTCGTCCATGGATTCCGGAGAGGTCTGAGCAAAGGCGAGCGATTCGCGTCTTGCCGTGCCGGAGCCTTGGTCGAGCACTCAGGAGTTCAAACCATGACTGCAGCATCAGCGTTGCCAGCATCGTACGATTCGGTAGATCCGGCGACCGCCGATGCCGTCCGTTGCCTACAGGCCTTGGCGAAAGGCAAATACTCGGAGAGGCCAGTCCATGACGGTGTCTTGGCGGAAGCCATCCGCGCGCTTTCGGCAGCGCTCGAAGACCGCGCGACGGCACAGCTGCGCCGCACCGTCGCGCTATCGCAAGGTGCCAGTGAGTCGATGGCCGCCGTATCCTTCTTGACCGGTGACATTCGCGAAGCGGCGCTGAATGCGGAGGCGATTGCCGCGGCGGTGGAACAGTTGAATGCCACGATCCATCAGATCGCGGAAACGGGGACCTGTGTTGCTGCCGACACCCGTCGCGTCGAAGAATCGACCGCAGCCGGCCTGTCCGCCGTCGACGAGGCCACCCGCGCCATGGATGCCATCGCAGCCGTGGTGAGGGAAACGGCAGACAAGATTGCCGAGCTGGGTCACGCTTCCAGAGAGATTGGCAAGATTGTCCAGGCCATCGGCGGGATCGCTAGGCAAACGGACCTTCTGGCCTTGAACGCAACCATCGAGGCGGCGCGTGCCGGGGATGCTGGAAACGCGTTCGGAGTGGTCGCGGACGAGGTCAAGGTGCTGGCCAACGACACCGCTCGAGCCAACACACAGATAGGCAAACAGATCGCTGGCATCCAGCGCGAGATCTCCGCGATGGTGGCGGGAATCGACCGAACCCAATCCGTTGTCTCCAGCGGCAGCGCGAACATCCACGAGGTTGGAGAGCAGCTTCGAACCATCGTCGCCAGGATGGGAGACGTGAGCACACGCGTCGCGAGCAATGCTGTCAGCGTCAAGGAGCAAACTGGTGCAACAGGGGAGGTGGCTCGCAGTGCGGTCGTGATTTCGGAAAAGGCGGCGCGCAGCGTTCAACATGCAGAGCGTACGGTTGCCTTGGTGGGGGACTCGGAACAGGTGCTGGTGGAACAGTTCGACGAGCTATCCAAGTTGGAAATCCCGGATGCCATTATATACCTTGCCAAGTCGGATCACACGCTTTGGAAGAAAAAGCTGGCTCAGATGTTGATTGGCCACGCCGGGCTAGAGGAGTGGGAGCTCAAGGATCACCACCACTGCCGCTTGGGCCAGTGGTACTACTCGGTGAAGGATAGGCGCTTCCTCTCGCATCCGAGTTTCAGAGCGTTCGAAGCCCCGCACGCGCGCGTTCATCGGTACGCCCGCCAAGTCTATGAGCTGTTCACGGCAGGCGATCGAGAGGGCGCCGAGTGGGCCTATGGACAGATGAGTGAGGCTTCGGACGAGGTGCTCGAGCTCCTCTCGAGCCTGCAAGCGACGTAGGCACTCCGCCGTCCTCAAAAATCCAGTCTCGATGTGCACACGTCTAGGGCGCCGAAATGTCATCACTAAGTGGGTGAGACGGTTGTGACCTCGCCGTGGCGTCCCTGCGACGAATGTCAGAGGGCGGCGTCCAATTGTAATCAATTGTCAAAGTGATGCGGGTAGGCTGGATTGCTCGGTAAAGTCCGCTAGCTTGACGAGTCATGCGGGTAACACGCCTCGGGATTTGCATCCTGACGCTCGCGGTGTCTGCCGGGTGCGCCGCCGAGGGCCGAGTGGGAAAGCCCGCGGCAGAGTCGTCCGTCGAGCCGCGGCGGGATCGGTTGACGGCTTCGGAATGGGGGCGCTTGCGCGCGGGTGAACGCGTCGAACACCCCCGCGCGTTCCGTGGCGGTGGGCACGGCTACGTTGGGGGCGTCTCCTATCAGATGGTGCGCGCCGAGCCCGACGAGGTGCTGCGAGCCTTGCTCGATCCGAGCGAACTCCAGCGGATGCTACCGCAGACGCGAAGCGTGCGGCCTGTCGGCAAAGGTCACCCCGCGCCGGGGCTCGAGCTCGAGCAAGGCAACGACCTGGTCCAGGCAACCTACTCGGTGCGGCTCGACCACGACCTGGAAAATCGCGAGGTTCGCTTCAGGCTCGACCGATCTCGGCCCAGCGACATCGAAGACGTCGAGGGCTTCTTTCGCGTCGCGCCTGCGGGCGAAGGGCGAAGCTTGATCACGGTAGGCACGGCGCTGGACGTGGGGTCCGCTCTGGTGCGGCTTCTGTTCGAAGACACGATTCAGCGGTTGATCCTGGCCACGCCGACCCAGATCAAAGACGTCATCGAAGCCTCGTCGGACGTGACCCAGCGCGATCGCGTGGCCCAGCTTCCTTGATCGCGGGCCGCCAGCATCGGTTCGCCTCAGTCACGCGCCCCCTGGGCTCTAGAGCTTGTCCATGAACGACTTCTTTGCCCGTTCGAAGCGCGGCTTCAGGTTCTCGATCATGTCGTCGTCCAAGACTTCCTGCGCGGCACGGAAGAAGTCGTTTCCTCCTCGTCGACGTGCTCGCTGACCAGCTGCTCCAGCGACTCGAAATGTTCGCGCCAGGCATCTGTCCCAAACCCTGCGCGATCGAGGCGGCGGATCGCAGCTCCGAGCTCATCGGCTTCCTCGCGGTGACGCGCGACGATGTCGTCCATGTGATCCTGGCCTTGCAGGACGGGATACACTTCCGATAGTTCCGCATGCTCGTGGGACAAGAGTTCTTGTCGCAATTCGACCCACAGCCCTTGTTGCTTCGCAGGCTCGCTCGATGTCTTCGTCCTCTTGAGCAGTGAACTCGCCTCGGCGTGCTCTTCAGCCAGATGGTTGAAGACGCCCTTCAGGCCCTTGGCGCGGGCTGTGACGGCTCAGGACCCGGAGAACGGTGTGGCGCTGGTCACCGCGGCCATCGAGCATGATCCATCCGAAGCCAAGGGGCTTGGCGATGCGCTCCGCAGCATCTCTGCCTCCAGCTTCGGACAGGTTCTCTTGATCGTGGTCGCCGCGGGTTTGCTCTCGTACGGCGCCTTCGTTGTCGCTGCAGCCAAGTACCGGAAGGTGCAAGTGCGGGTACCGAACGCTTCTCAGCGGTGAAGCGTGGTCGAACGGGAGAGACACGAATGGTTGGTCGGCGGCGCGCGGGCGTCACGCTAGGGAGCGCATTAGCGGTCGTTGATGCCCTTGCCTGAGAGGATCTTGGGGATACACTTGTCGATTCGAGCCGCGCGAGTCTCCGACTTCTTTGCGCCCGTGAAGTGCATTACGTAAGCCCGCTGTCGCCCGGGGGTCAACGAGGAGAAGGCTCTCGCGAATTTGCGGTCCTTCTTCAGGACGCGGGTCAGCTCCTGGGGAAGTTCGAGTTCGCGCTTCGCCTTGAAGTCGACCTTGAGCCCGGCCTTCTCGACCGCGATGGCCTGCTTCACATAGGATTTCACCACGCTCTTTTTGATCTGAGCTTCGCTGGTGAACTCCAGGCGCAGCGCGGACTGCGTGTGCTCCCCTTGGCTTCGCAACAACCCGTGGGAGTCCTCGAACAGGGCGCCTTTGAAGAACAAGAGCGAGCAGTGCTCTTTGAACGGTTGGATGATGGCCACGTTCGTCCCCTCGAACTGGAAGCACGGCTTCCCCCACTTCAGGTCTTCATCGAGGCCACAATCGAGTAAGATCGATCGAAGCTTTCGGATCTCGCCCTGCCAGGTTTTGGCGCGGTTGACGAATGCATCGACCCTCGGATCTTGCGTACTCATGGGCGCCTGGAAGGATTGCGCCCTCCACCGCGCTCGGCAAGAGTTTTCCTAGGGTCGGGCCGTGTCCAGGCGCCGGAGCCATCACGCCGGAATCGCCTGTGCCCGGAACTGCTTTGCGATTGGCTCGCCAGTTGGCGATCGCACGGAGGACTGCCGCGGTCGAAGCCCGCGGTCGAGCCCTAAAAATGGGAGCGAGTGGTGCCTTCGATGTCTCCTTTCGCCTGTGGACACCGGGAACCTCGTCCGCCGTCCGGGTGACCTCGAGGGCGGGCGCGCGGACGGAGGCGGTCGAAGTGCCCTTGACGCTTGGAGCCTCGGTTCCTAGTTCATGACAACGGAGGAACCCATGACAGCAGATCAGCGAGTGGCCGTGGTGACGGGCGCCAACCGGGGGCTCGGCAAGGAAACCGCGCGGCAGTTGGCGGCGCGTGGCTATCACGTGGTCTTGTGCAGCCGCTCGCTAGAGCGCGGCGAGGCGGCCGCCCGGGAAATCGGCCACGGTGCGGAAGTGGTAGAACTCGATGTGACCGACCCCAGCGCGCTCGGCCCTTTCCGGCAGCGGCTCGAGATGCTCGGTCGCGTCGACGCTCTGGTGAACAACTCCGGCGTCGCTGGCAAGGCGGGCTTCGGCACGAGTGTGCTCGATCTGGACCTCGCGGAGCTCGATGGCGTCTTGAACGTCAACGTCAAGGGAGCCATCCGAGTGTCCTCGGTGGTCGTACCGGTGATGAAGAAGCGTGGGACCGGTTGTATCGTGAACGTGAGCAGCGGCATGGGGCAGCTCTCGGACATGGGCAAAGGGGCACCCGACTACCGGTTTTCGAAGACAGCGCTGAACGTGTTCACGCGCATCCTTTCCCAGGAGCTCATCGAGACGAAGATCCGAGTCAATAGTGTGTGCCCCGGTTGGGTGCGGACCGACATGGGCGGTCCGAGCGCCAGGCTCAGCGTCGAGGAAGGTGCTCGGGGCATCGTGTGGGCGGCGACGCTCGCTGATGACGGACCCACCGGTGGCTTCTTTCGCCACGGCGAAAGAATCGACTGGTAAACGTCGCGCCTGGCTACAGGGAAGCGATGATGACCGCCAAAACCACTAACGTTGGCGTCATCACCAGCAGCGTCCTGCCGGGGCTGTACTGGACGACGTTGACCTTTCGAATCCGTTCCAGCGGGATCGGGGTCTTCGGCCGGTTGCCTCCCTGCAGCACCAACATGCCACCAGCACTTTTGACAGGTCAACGCGGCGAAGGGCGGACGAGGCTGGTGGTGGGCACCCTCCCGCGAACGGTACGAACTGCCAAGTCGGTCATGCCGAAGCTCTGGCGCAGCTCCGACTCATCGTCGAAGCCCGGGGCAACACCTGCCGAGGCGTGTTTAGTCTCCCCCGAGAATGCACAGCCACCCTCTCGGTTCGCGTGCTAAATGACGCTGGATGAAAGCGAGCACGGTTGGCATCAGGTGAGCGAGCCAGATTGGGAGCCAATCGCAAAGCGGCGAGCGTTTGGGCTGTATGCCGGATGGGCATACGAGCTGGTAGTGAACGCATTTTTTGCCGCGGCTGGCGTCGGCGGGTTCGTGGTGGTGCTGCTGTCGGCACTCGGCCACCCCCTCAACGAACACGAGCGGATTCCGCCGGTGGTCTTGCTCATCGCGGGGCCCTTCGCGGCGGTTACGCTGACCGGCTTGCTCCGCCTGCTGGCGGCGCTGCTCTTGCCGGCGCACCGCATCGAGGGCCGCATCGAGGAGGCCGGGGAGCTCACCCACGCCAGCTCGCGCGTCGCCATCCACCTCTGGCACGTGGTGATCGGGGGCCACGACTACAGTTTCGGTCGCAGCGAGCTGGTCGAACACGCGCGCAAAAGCCTCCTCGCGCCGGGCCGCTACGCGCGTTTGCGAGTTGCCCGCGATGGGCAGGTGCTTCGGCTCGAGGTCGATAGACGTCAACGTGTGACCACCACACACGAACTGCCGCCGGCTATGGCGCCGGCCCCTCTGAGTGTAGCCGAGCGGGCCCGCGTCGAGCGCTGGGCGACGCGCGATCTGGGGCTTGCACTCGGCGGCAGCGTGTTGTTCGCCGGTTTCCTGCTGCTGATGGACGACTCGATCAAGCTAGTGTTCGCCGTGCTGTTCGTCGCGAGCCTCATCTGGACAGTGGCCGCGTTGCGCGTGCGCTTCTCGCTCGCACGGCTCAGCGTCGGTGCGCCCACCTTCTTGATAGAGGGCCGGCAACGCCTGGTCGTGGGCACGTTGAACCGCCGCAGCGTGGGAGGTGTTCCCGTCGAGGATGCCGCTGAGAAGCCGCCGTCGCCGCTGGCCCAGCAGGTCCGCGGCCGCGCAATCACACTCTCCACGCCCGGTCTGGCCTCGTCGCGGACGACGCTGGTCGTCGAATGGGTAGCCGAGGCCTGAAGACGGAGACGGCGTCCGACCTTCGCTGACACTCCAGGAACGGGACCAGGGCCCCCTACTCACCCGGGAATGCAGATCGAGTAGTCACCGTAGCTCCATGCTCCGCCCGGGCAGAGGGTGGCGCAGGCGTCCGGACCGTCGCCACTCGGATCGCAATAGGGCTGGCAATAGGAGTCCTCGCCCTGGAGGCCGATGCACGTGGTCCCTGCTTCACACACGACACCCAGCGGGAAGCAGGTCTCGCCCAACTTCAAGTCGCCTTGGGGTTGACACGTGGTCGCTTCGCGCCCGAAGCAACCGTTGCCCGCGCCGCACGCTTGCTGGTCGAGCGGGTCGCACGCGCCGCTGCCCGAACCTCCAGAGCAAACGCCACCCACGACCGGGAAGGCCAGCTCGCCGTTCATGTCGTAGACCGTGTCGACTACCTCGGCAAACGCGCCTGGGCACAAGGCGTCGCAGGCCACGGGGGAGCTGGCATCCGTCGGATTGCAGTAGGGGGCGCAGGAAAGCCCCGTATTGCCCACGGAGCAATCGAGGCCCTGGGCGCAATCGTAGGGGAGCTCACATGGGTCGCCGATCTGTCCGGGACCCTCGGGCATGCAAACGGGCGCTTCGTAGTCGTAGCATGCGAGACCCGCGGCGCAGTCTTGCGCGTAGATGTCGCACATCGGTTCGGGGCGCTCCGGCAGGACGATGGGTTCATCCCCCGTGCGCGCGTTGCCGATGCGCATGTCCATGCGAGCGCGACCGCCTGTCAGTGTTTCGAAGGAGGGCCACTCGGCCGTTTCGTCGACGCCACCGAACGATGCCGCCCAGCTGTTGGCCAGGGCCATGAACTCGGAACCTGCCGGAGTATCGCTGAGAACGACCAGAGCCCCGCGGAAGCTGCGCCGCTCCATTGGCAAGAGGGGCCGCGGACCCTGCACGGCGATGATGTCATCGATGCTCACCTCGCTGATGCCGCTCGCGTCGACGGTCATGCGCCCACTGGAGGTGTCCCAGTCGACGGGTTCGGGGCTGGCATCCTCGAGAATGATGGTGCTCTGGGAGATTTCCTCCGCGCCGAGCAGACCCATCATGTAAAGCTCGAGAGGAGCATACGGCCTTGTAGGTGCGAAGTTCGAACCCAGAGGCGAAAATGTGTCCACGACGTAGTGAATGCGTCCGCTGTCTTCGGGCGTGCAGCCAGGCGGCACGGCATCGAGCGGCGTCTTGCAGCGCAGCGTTGTGGCATCGAACCCACCCAGCACGCCATTCACGCTCGTCGTGCCCCAATGGGACGCCTCGCCGCCCTGGAAGTCGTCACCAAATCCTAGACTTTTGTCGAGGTGTTGAGCCCAGTGGTGCATCACTTCGTGGGCGAAGGGAGGCCGCTGTTCGGCACTACGAAATACGAGCCCAATGGCGCTCATCAGCGTCCCGTCGCTTCCGTAGTACTGCTCGGGCGAGAACTCGGTCACCCCGGTGCCAGGTATCGTGTTGGCATGCACCGTTTCGTGCAGCCCGTCGAGCTTCACGTCGAGTTCGTCGGGCGAGATGAAGAACAGAAAGTCGTATTCGTCCTTGAAGTATTCGTAGAAGAGGCGTGCTGGAGCATCCAGGTTCTTTCGCTCACTCGCGTCGAGGTCTTCGTAGTCGACGTCCGTGGGTTGCGAGAGAAAGTCGACCAGCGACTGCACCAACTCGGCGTCGACCAGGTTCACCGCGAACTCGGTCTGGCTACCCCCGTTGGGGAGGTCAGCAAGAACCACTTGCTGCCGACCTCCACTGCCACCGCCAGCAACCGTCGATCCGGTCACGGTTGCACTACCACCGCTGCCACCGCCAGCAACCGTCGATCCGGTCACCGTGGCTTGGCCACCGCTCCCGCCGGCAGCGGTCGTCCCTGTCACGCTCGCTCCGCCCGCGCTCCCATTGCCGCTTGTGTTGCCGCCGCCGCAGGCAACGAGCGAGAACACCCCAATCCAGCCCAACAAATAAACCACCCGCAACATAACCATCAAGCTATGTGCCATTGGTCCGCGTGTCCAGGCACAGGATTGTCCTCCTCGTTGACCCCGAGTCAGGCTCTTGAGGCCGATTGAGCTCGATCGCATTGTTTCGGGCGGCTTCGACTCGAGGCCAGGGGTTGCTTCGACGTATGCTCTTTTGGGCTCGACCCAAGGTGCCGCGGGTGCCTCGTCTCATGCGTTCGACGACCGGCCGGCGCCCACGCAACGCCAGCAACCGTGACCGCGCCGAAGCTCGAACCCAGCAGTTTGCCGACAGCGTCCAGGAGCCGGGTTACTGGAGGTTTCTCCGAGCCGCGGGGCCCGCTATGCTCGCGCGGCCATGCTGAGGCCCGGCGACAACTTCGAGCGCTACACCATCGACGAATTGGTCGGCGAGGGGGGCATGGGCACCGTCTACCGCGCGACGGACGTCAAGCTGGGGCGGAAGGTAGCGCTGAAGGTCATCGCCGACAAGAGCGCCAAGCTGGAGGCGAATACTCGCTTGCTGCGTGAGGCGCGGATGGCTGCGGCGCTCGACCATCCCAACGTGGTGTCCATCTTCGACGTCGGAGAGGTCGACGGGCAGCCGTACATCGTGATGGAACTCGTGGAGGGCACGTCGCTGCGCGCGCTGGTGGGCGAGCCAAACGTGTCATTCGAGACGCGCATCGCGCACCTGATCGACATCGGCCGGGCACTTGACGCGGCACATCGGCGCGGGCTGGTCCATCGCGACGTCAAGCCGGAGAACGTCATGGTGCGCGACGACGGGGTGGTGAAGGTGCTCGACTTTGGCATCGCGCGCCGGGCGGCAGTCGAGGTGGACCCCACCGAACGGCACACGCCGGCGCTGCCCACGCTCACTGTCGAGGGTGTGAAGCTCGGTACGCCGGTGTACATGGCGCCGGAACAGATTCGGGGTGCCGCGCTCGACGGCCGCACGGACGAGTTCGCATGGGGCGTCCTCGCCTACGAGCTACTCACCGGCAGGCTGCCGTGGACGGGCACCGATGCGCTGGCGGCGATGGCGTCGGCTCTGACCGATCCGGTCGAGCGCGCGCCGCTCGATCACGCCGGAGTGCCGCGCCCGGTGCAGGACGTGGTCATCCGAGCGCTCGCCAAGACGCCCGAGGGTCGCTTCGACTCGATGCAGGACGCGGTCAGAGCGCTCGAGGGCGCGCTGACGACAGCGGACGATCCCGCGGCCCGAACGCCCGGGGAGACCGCTGCACAACAGTTCTCCACCAGCGAGGTGCGCGAGGTCCTGGCACGCGCCGTCGAGCGGCAGGCTGCCCAGACGGGATCCATCAAGCTCAGTTTCGAGGACCTGCTCGCGGTCGCCGCCGAAGCGGGCATCGATTCCGAATCGCTGAGGGCCGAGAGTCGGGCGCTACGGGCTCGGCGGCCCGAAACGGATGCCCATCCGGCGCGTGCGCCCTCCGTCCAGGCAGCCGACGACGAGGGACGGTCGTGGGTGAGGCGCCGGCACCGCGACTTCTATCGGCACGCCGGTATCTACGCCATCGTCAACGCCGCCCTGCTCGTGCTCGGTCTCGTGGTGCTCAGCTTCACCCCCTGGTGGATCTGGGTGCTACCGCTCCTCGGTTGGGGCGTCGGGCTCGCCATTCATGGGCTGGTGGCGCTGACGACTACGACGGACGACTGGGTCGAGCACAAGCGGGGCATGGATTGGTGGGTCGAGCATGGACGCCAGCGACACGCGGAGCGAATGGCCGCGCTCGGTGCTCACGCGCCCCCTGGTGATAGTGAGCCCGGTCGACGCGCGGCCCGGCGCGAACGCCGAGCGGCCGCCCGCGAGCGGAAACGCGTCGACGCGCCCGAGCCCGAACGGCGACAGCGGGTGTACGTGACAGAGAATGAGCAAGAGCTCGCGCGCGACCAAGATGCCGGCGAAGAGTCAGAAGGCGAGGAGCCCGGCGCACGGCCCCTACCGCAGGCACGCCGAGACAGATGAGGGAGGCCAGCGCTTGCGTCCTGCACTGCTGCGAGCAGCTCGGCGCATCTCGTCCCCAACCAGGTCGTGCCGTCGACGAAGCCGATCTGGGGCCTGGACTTCGGAGCCGTCTTCCGACGTGACTTGGCGGGGGGCCGGCCCAGAAATCGGGTGGAAACCGCGGCTCCCGAGCGGGGGGAGGCAATCGGTCGGGCCTGGTGATAGCTTTCGGCCGTGGCACAGGTGGCGCTCGAGCCCGGCAGCGTGGTCGCGGCGAAGTACAAGCTGCTCAAGGAACTCGGGCGCGGGGGTATGGGTGTAGTCTTCCTGGCCGAGGATACCGACCTCGAGCGCGAGGTGGCAGTCAAGATCTTGCTGGAAGAGCACGCCAAGGACCAGGGCGCGGTGACGCGCTTCCTGCGTGAGGCAAAAGCGTCCGCGAAGATCAAGAGCGAGCACGTCGCGCACGTGTACGAGACAGGCAAGCTCGCGAACGGCGTGCCATTCATCGTGATGGAGTCCCTGCAGGGGATCGATCTCGCCGACAGGCTCGAAAACGAAGGCCCGCTTCCGGTGAAGCGTATCGTGGAGTTCGTCATGCAGACGTGCGAGGCCCTGGCGGAAGCCCACGCCGCAGGCATCGTGCATCGCGATCTCAAGCCGGCCAACTTGTTCCTGGCCACGCGCCCCGATGGCACGGATGTTCTCAAGATTCTGGACTTCGGAATCTCGAAGATCAGCACGAGCTCGGTGCTCACGCGCAGCCAGACCCTGGTTGGGTCCCCCTATTACATGTCCCCCGAGCAGCTGGAATCGGCACAGGACGTCGATGTTCGAGCCGATATCTGGGCTCTCGGAGTCATCATGTACGAACTGGCTGCTGGCAAGCGACCGTTCGAGGGGACCTCACTGGCCGCGCTGTGCGTGACTGTCCTCAACGCCGAGCCGGAGCCCCTTTCCGCGCTGGTGCCGGGTGTCCCGCGCGCCTTCGAGGAAGCTGTGATGAAATGTCTCCGCAAAGACCGCGTCCAGCGTTTTCCCAATGTGGGCGAGCTGGCGCGTGCCCTCGAAGGGCTGAGCGACTCAACGGCGGGTGCTGCCGCGCGCGTGACCAAGGTGCTTCAAAATGCGCGCACGGTGCCTGATACGCCACGGCGCGAGAGTGACGCCGCTCCGGACCGTTCGGCCAGCTGGGCTCAAACCAACCGAGAGACCACCGCGGAGCGGTGGCGCGGACGGCGCTTCGTGGTGGGTCTGGCCGTCATCGTCGCGGCAGGCGGGGTTGGCGTGGGGCTCGGCAGGTTGGTTCGGGGACCAAGCAGTGACGTCCCGGCTTTCGGCCAAGCTCCGCATTCCGAAGGGGCGCTGCCTGGTGCCCGTTCCGTGAACCGTGCGTCTCCCCCCGCGGCGCCCAAGCCATCGGCCCCGCGTGCGCGGGCCGAAGTGGCCCCGGCTTTGGAGAGCGAAGCCCGGCCATCGGTGAGCCCGTCTGCCAGCGCCTCCCCCTCGAGCTCTGAGCGCGAACCGGCAGCACGCCAGCCGTCAGTGCGCAAGGCCCGAGCTGTACCGGCGCAGCCGAGGCAATCCGCCAAGTCGCAGGAAGAGATGACCGAGGAGCTTCTGCTGCGGCGGTATTAGAGCACCGAACAGTTGCCGAGAGCGTCGGTGCGCCTGTTCGTCGCACCAGAACTCGGCGCATGGGCATCGCTTGCGTCTGGCGAAGTCGCATGGGCGATGCTAGTCCACTCGATCGTTGGCGAGTGCTATGAGCCCGCGACGTCGATCTTCGTGCCCAAGCGTGTGCTGCTTGAATGTCGCGGCGCTGGTCTGCGCGCTCGTTGGTTTGGCAGCACCGAGCGCGACGCGACTCAGGCAGCCACCGCCTCGGGGCGAACCCCACCACTGAGCAAACACCCTCGCTTGCCGCCGCCCGAGCGCGGCCCGCTCCAGTGGCCGCCGCGCGAATGGACTCCGGCCAGGCCGAGCGGTGCGCGCACCTTCGTGGACGTCACGCGTGAGGCAGGGATCGATTACGAGCATGCTCCCGACTCCGTGCTGTGCGGCGGCTGTCTGCCGGCTCAGGTCATGACGGGCGGCGCCGCTGCTGGGGACTTCGACCAGGATGGGTACACTGACCTGTTCGTGACTCGTCTGGACGCCCCGGACATTCTCTATCGCAACTTGGGGGACGGCAGCTTCGAAGACGTGACCGAGGCGGTCGGGTTGGGAGGGCCTGGACGCTCGAACGGAGCGCTCTTTGGCGACGTCGACAACGACGGCGATCTGGATCTGTTCGTTTCCGTCGTCGAGCTGACGCCTGACGAGCTGGGCCAGCAGTATTTCCACCTGTACATCAACGAGGCGGGGCAGTTCACCGACCAGGCCATCGAGCGCGGTGTCGCGCGTCAAGGCGCCCAGCTGCACCGCGGTTGGAGCGCCGCGTTCGGAGACTACGACCGCGATGGCTTCGTGGACCTGCATCTGACCGAATGGCTGCCGAACGGCTCGGTGCCGGAGGGCCACCCCATCGACACGAATGCTCGCTTGTTTCACAACCTAGGAGCTTTTAGGCCTCTTTTAGGCCTGGCTATTTCGAAGACGTGACCGAGCGCGCCGGGGTCAGCCAGGTCGGCGTGCGTCCGACGGGCGTCTATTCCTTTTGTTCGGCGTTCACCGATCTGGACGATGATGGCTGGCCCGACCTGGCGGTTGCGGCCGATTTCGGTTCCAGTCGGCTTTTCTGGAACAACGGTGACGGTACCTTCAGCGACGGCACGCTCGCCGCTCAGGTGGGCAGTGACGAGAACGGGATGGGTACGGCGCTAGGCGACTTCGACATGGATGGCGACATCGACTGGTTCGTTACCTCGATTTGGTGCGGGGAGGATTGCACGGCCGCCGTTCCGGAGACAGGGGTGGGAAGGACGGGTAACCGCCTCTACCGAAACGAGGGCGGTCGTCGCTTTTCTGATGCGACGGACGCGGCCGGAGTGCGCGTGGGCTACTGGGGGTGGGGCACGCAGTTCTTCGACTACGACAACGACGGCGACCTCGACCTCATCATGACCAACGGCTACGCCTATCCGGCCGATATCTACCAGTCGTTCTTCGACGATCCGATGCGACTGTGGCAGAACGACGGGGCCGGGGTGATGACCGAACGGAGCCAGGACCTCGGTGTGACCGGCACGGCTTCCGGCAAGGGCTTGTTGGTGTTCGACTACGACAACGATGGTGATCTGGACGTCTTCGTGGTCAACAACAGCGGTTCGAGCCAACTGCTCAGGAACGACGGCCCGTCCGTCAACGGCTGGCTTCGGGTGCGCCTGACGGGGACGGAGTCGAATCGCGACGCGTTCGGAGCGCGCGTCAGCGTCGATGTCGACGGAGCGAAGCCGACGCTGGTGCGGGAGCTACGAGGCGGTGGACAGTTCCTGGGGCAGAACGAGCGAGTACTCCATTTCGGTCTGGGACCCGGTGTGCGCCGGGTCCGCAAGGTGCGCGTGCGCTGGCCTTCGGGGAAGGAGCAGTCGCTCACCAACGTCGCAGCGAATCAGGTTCTCGATCTGGTGGAATGAGCGGATCTTCCGGCGCGCCCTTCGCGCTCGAGCAGGGCGCGCTTGCGGGCAACTCCCCAGCGGAAATCCCCCAGCCCTCCGCTCCGGGGGAGTACTCTGTGGCAGGGGACCAGCACAGCCACTGGGTTTTCGGCGCAGGCGCGCCCCACCGCGCGGGCGGCTCGGGGATTGCCGAGCTGGTGGGCGACTTCGGCATACGTTGTGGTGCGGCCGCGCGGTGTTCGCCGCAGCGCTTGCCACACCCGCCGCTGAAACAGCGTGCCGAGCAGATCGAGCGGGAGGTCACGCTGGATGTTGCTGCCCTCGATGAGCTCGACGACGTCGCGCGCGTAGCCGCGCACACGCGCGTCAGGCCCCAGAAGTTCTGCTTTGCTGAAACGAACGCGGAAGTCGCGTTCGAGCTTGGTTCGAGCGCCGCCCAGCGCGACCCAGCAAACCCCCCGCTCGGAAGCTCCGACCAGGACGACCCCGAGGGAACAGCGTTCGATGGCGCTCCTCAGTGTTTGTCCTTTGCCGTGGCGCCTGAGTTGGGAAGGCTGCATACCCAGGGCAGTGCTCTCCGCGTAGAAGCGACTGCTCGAAGCGTACCCAGCTTCGTACAGAGCGCGCGTGACGCCGGCTCGTTCATGTAAGCCGGCGCGTGCTCGGGCGAGCTTGCCTGACGCCGCGTATTCGTGCGGGGTCACGCCGAGCTCGCGCTTGAACAGGCGGTGCAAGTGGAACTTGCTGATGCCCAGGCGTACCGCGAGCTCTTCGAGCCGCGGCGCAGCGTCGCTCTCGTCGATGAGCTGCCGCGCGCGTTCCACCCAGTCGGTCTGACGCTGTTGGAGTGACACGGCGTCTGGTCGACAGCGCTTGCAAGGGCGAAAGCCCGCCTGCGCTGCCTGTTCAGCGCTTTCGAAGAAGCGCATGTTGTGGCGGTGTGCGAGGCGAGCGCCGCAGTTGGGGCGGCAGTAGATGCCGGTCGTGACAACGGCATACAAAAAGCAGCCGTCGGCGCTGGCATCGCGCGCGGAGACGGCGCGATAGCGTTGCTCGCTGGTTCGGAAAGGTGCCTGAGGGGCCGCGGAAGGCATGCCCGTCAGGGTGCCAGGCTGCGCCGAGAGCCGCATCCCGCTTCTTGCTCTGGAATTCTATTTGCCCGAGATCGCCAGTCCGTGGGGCACCCGAATACGGATGTGACTGCCGGGCTCTTCGACCTGGAACTCGGCGGGCGCCGGCTCCGCGGGGGGCGAGACCGAGCGTTTCAGCTCGTCCAGTTCGAGCCTCCAACGTGCTGCCTCTTCTTCCACGATGCGTTCGGCGGCAAGGCGGTCGACGTCGCAGACATCCAACTCCACACCCGGCTTGCCAAACAGCGTTTCCTCGTGCACGCGCTGAGCCACGCCCGCGGCCGCCCAGCACAAAGTGCCGAGTGTCGATCCGAGGGTTTCGAAGCCGGAGGCGGTCGAGGCGGCAGCGCGGACCAGTGAAGCGGGTTCCTGCTCGCCCGGGCGAGAACTCAGGAGGCCTGCGGCGCGACTCAGCAGGCGCTCGGCTGCCGCACTGCCGCTGAGTTCTTTGGTGGGCGTTTTCCCGGCGTGCGGCTCACTCTTCAGGCGGGCGCGCAGCGCCTCGAGCGCGGGGCGAAAAGCGCCGAGGCGATCCTTGGCGGTGGAGTAGAGTTCGAGCGAATCCGGTGCCGAAACCACCATGAGGCACAGGTTCAGTCGGGCTGCGTGTTCGAGCCAGGCGCATTGTTCGGCCCGCGTGAACTCGAGCGCCACGTTGCCGCTGACCTCGGCTTCGCCCCGAGCGCGCTCGATGACCAACGCGTGAACCGGATCGGCGAACTTGGCGAGCCGGCTCGCGGAGGGCGGTTCGGAGACGAGCCGCAGCATGCCTCGGCTCGACAAGACTTGAGGCCTCGTACGCATGCGGATTCGTAAAGCAAAATTTGGTCCATTGGCTGGAACTGGTGGCACGAGGACTCGTGCCGGCTCATTTCCTGCTCGTTGGTGAGAACCACCTCGAGAGGCGAGCCAAGGGCCCAGTCAACCAATGGGTCACTGGCGACCCGTCCGCTCGTGCCCAGCGATGTTGGATTCCAACGGAATCGAGGTCGGACGGCGGCATACTCTCGCCGACCACAGGGGTCAGCAATGACCTTGATGGGTAAGCTTGTACCTGGGCGAGCCAGCGCCAGGCTACTGGTACGCAGGCGCGTGGCCGGTGGTGCCGCGACCACGGGCGGAACCGCCAGCGCGATCCCCGGGACGGTTGGTAGCTCGGCCGTCGGTGCAGGGGGGAGCGGTGGGCACGTTCGCTTCGGCGGGCAGAACGACGCGTACCACGCGAATCTGGCAGCGGACGGCGGTGGATTCGAGTCCCGACCCTTTCGGGTATCCTTGAGTGCACCCGCTGCGTTGCGCCGGTGGCCGACCAGTGAACACCCGTGCGCGGCAAGCTCGACTTCACCAATCAGGCGGCGGAGCTCTAACCAGGAGACGACCCGGCGCCTGCTGCCGGCGTTTCTCGCCGGAGTCATGCTAGCGTGGCCGCGATGCCGACTCCGAAGAACAAGGCCTGGGCGGAGCTCGTGCAGCTGGTCCCCATCGTCAGCCTCGCGTTGCCGTTCATCGTGTCAGGCAGCGTCGATCTGTCGCGCGCTCGTTCGGGGTTTCTGCTGGCGGCGGCGCTCAGTGTCGTGGTGTCTATCGTCGTGTTATTGGCTCGCCAGCTGCTCAATCCCATTCTGGTGGGCACGGGGCTCTGGCTTTGCCTCGGCGCGCTGGCTTTCGGTCTACCCATTCGCGGCGTTGCCAGCTGGTTGGTCGACACACAGGCCTTCGGTCTGTTCGCGGCGGCGTGGGCTGTCGGCCTCGTCGCCACCTTCGCGTTCAGGTACGGCTACGTCGCTTGCTCGAATGCGAACGCTCGCTGGATTCGGCAAGCCTCGCTCGGGCTGTTGGCGCTGACCAGCGTCTGCGTGGCGTGGGCCTGGGTTTTCCGCCACGAGATCCGCCTGGGCGGGGGCCTGCCCTTCATCGTGTTGAACGTTGCGCGACGGCTGGCGTGCCGGCGTGCGCCAACCAGCGTCTGAGCGGAGGCGGAACATGCTTTCGAATGAGCACGAGGTCATCCAGAACGTCTTGAACCAGGCAGTGGTGAAGTCGCTCAGGAACGCACAAGGCGCTCCGGCTGACTACATTCCCGAACTGTCGCGGGTGCCGCTCGAGTCCACGAACGCAGCGATTACGTGTCTGGATGGTACGGTATTGACGGCGGGCGACGCGGATGGGCACCGGTTCACGTTCCAGAGTACCGCGAAAGTGCTGCTGCTTGCCGGGCTCTTGGAAGAGCGTGGACCGGTCGAGGTCTTCAAGATCGTCGGAGCCGAGCCTTCGGGGGAGAATTTCGCGTCGCTTGCCCGACTGGAGACCCATGGCCCCAAGCCGGCCAACCCGCTGGTAAACGCAGGGGCCATCGCCCTGGCGAGCCAGTTGTCTGGCTCGCTGGAACAGCGCGTGGCCTGGCTAGAACGTTGGGCGGCCAAGCTCTACGGCGAGGCCATTCAGATCGATCGCAGGGTGTGGGAGTCCGAGAGTCGCTCCGCCAACCGAAATCGCGCCATCGCGTACCTACTCAAGCACAATGGTAGCTTGACCGGATCGGTCGAGGATGCTTTGCAGACCTACTTTGCTTTGTGCTCTCTATCTGGCAATGTCCGCCAAGTGGCGCACCTACCAGCGGTGCTCGCCAATGGTGGCCTGAAGCCGGGAGCCCGAACGCGTTTGCTTTCGCCTGCCACCGTGGCCATCGTGGTGTCATTGATGGCTACCTGCGGTATGTACAACGAAAGCGGCAACTACTTGGTTGCTACCGGGATGCCTGCCAAAAGTGGGGTCAGCGGTGTGATCATCGCCGTCGCTCCAGGGGTCGCGGGCATTGCCGTATCGAGCCCGCGGCTCAACGACAAGGGCGGCAGTGTGCGCGGGCACATCATATTGCGTCACCTGTCGCGGCAGCTGGGGTGGCACTTCGCGCTCGCCAGCGCCGAGCTCGGAGCCGAAGTGGACCGGGTCAGTCTGCACCCCTGATTGGTAGTCGGGTCAAGCGGGTTGCTCGAGAGAGGGAAGTTCGTGGGACTTTGTGTGTCTCTTCCCGAGGGGGCTCCGGAGTGCATAAATTCGCATTCGCATTCGCGACCGCGACCGTGACCGGGCATTGCGTGGCCGCGACCGTGACCGGGGAGGCAGGCGCGTGCCAGCGGCCGGTAGCGCCAACGAGGTGCGGGTGGGTGTCCTGGCTGCCATTCGCTGGGGCTACATCAGCCAGGGGGCCTCGGCCTATGGATTGGTCACATTTGCAAAGTTTCGGTGGACGTGATCAAAGCTCTGGGTGGCCCAATCATCTGACCCGGCGATGGACGGTGTTGAATTGGAGTTCGAAGGCGCGGAATTCGACAAGCGGCTAGCGACGCGTGTGGAAGGCTTGGCCGGCGCGATGGCAAGGGAGCCGTCCGCCAGCTTTCCGCAGGCACTGTCAGCTGCAGAGTTGGAAGCAGCGTATCGGTTCTTCTCGGCAACGTCAAGTGCCACCAGCGCCAAGAACGGTGAGCTGCAGGAGCGCTGGGGCAGCCATGTCTAGCTGGCGTCTGCACTCTAGCAATCCCCGTGCGGCAGCTTCTTCGCGAGAGACGCTCGAGCTGAACGTTGTACGAGTGTGGGAACCCGAGCCGCCTGAGGGTGAGGCCCCGGTCGATTGGCTCTTGTACACGAGTGAACCAGTCGACGAGGAGGAGCAACTGCTTCGAGTTGTGGACTGGTATCGAGCACGCTGGACGATCGAGGAGTACTTCAAAGCGCTCAAGACCGGATGCGCCTGGTCCTTGCGTTCGATAGCGTCGATCAGGGGCCGAGCGCGCTGAATGATGTTGATGACTTGGTCGAGAAGCTGTTGGCGAAGTGTCGTGTTCATGCCCTCCACTGGCGCAGCTTATGTGACACCTCCCCGTTGCCCCGCGCGATCGTCGACCGCCTACCATCGCTAGTGACGCCGCATCCCGCTTGCACCGCCCTTGGAGGTGGCGCAGAAGGTGCGCCGAACGGGTGTGAACACGACACGTCGCCAGCTTCGAGGGCGGCACCAGCGTCAGTGACAGCACGCCGCTTCAGAAGTAGCAGACCGTATCTGCCGCAGCCGCGGTTGCCGCAGCCGCAGTTGCCGCAGCCGCAGTTGCCGCAGCCGTCGCTGCTGCTGTCGTCGTTGCGGTCGCAGCCACAGCCGCTGATGCCGAACCTGAGGCTCACACCCATACTGCAACTTCACCGCAACTCCGCGATCAATGGTCAGGCAACGGCCCCAGTGCTCGGTCACTACGATCGTATCGTAGCCATGCTCTACAAGCTCACCCACTGAGCACCGCGCTGCCTTTCACCTCACATAACCGGGCCTGAGGGGTTTGACGGGAGCCCGCCTGCGCGCCGGCGCGGCTGGCCCCCGCTTGCCTACAGCCCTCAGCCGACCGAGCCGTCCCTCGGTCCAGCCCCCTCGAACGGGGCCGCGCCGGCACGCAGCGGGCTCCACCGATCGAGGGTGGGTCAGTCTGGCGCCGCGTTGACGGAGCGCCGCTCGCGTCAGTAGAACTCCAGGTCGTCCAACCAGAAGTCGAAATCGGTGCCCGCCGGGGTTTCGAACTGAATGCCAAGTAGCGCCGTGGTGTTCACCGGCTGGTCCGTGCCCAAGGCGCTTTCGAACGCGCCCCAGGGCAGGTCGAACGCGGTCCACTGGGTGCTCAGGAACACCTCTGTGGTGTGTGGCTGATCGCACATCCCGCTGGTGGGGTCGCAACCTCCGCACGGGTGCCCGCTCACCAGGTCCGCTTCCA
Source organism: uncultured delta proteobacterium (assembly GCA_963809955.1). Lineage (GTDB taxonomy): Bacteria > Myxococcota_A > Polyangia > Polyangiales > Polyangiaceae > JAICQQ01. The sequence continues at coordinate 465,488 of CAWELQ010000013.1, read as the reverse complement.
TCAGCCGGACGCGAACGCTGCCCTGGCCCCGGGCCCAGAAGCGCAGGCCCGCCCAGGGTGAAGCGTCGTAGGGCCCGCTTCCGGCTCTGAAATCGAAGCCCACGCCCGCGCCCCAATCGGTGAAGCCGGAGCCCGCGGTATGCAGCGCCAGCGTGCTGGTATCGGGACCCCCGGGTTCGGGGAACAGCGGTCCCATGGGTGTCTGTGTGCCGGTGCCGTCGTTGTAGAAGTACCAGCCACCATCGCGCCCATCGTCCCCCGGCAACCGGTCGTTGTCGTCCTCGAAGTCGTCGATGCGTGTGGACGTGTGTTGAGAGACGTAGGGCTCACAATCCACCGGGCCCGGGCCGACAGTGGAGCCGCCCGGATCGCCCCCGCGGCTGTCACCCACCGCAAACAATAGAGACTCCATGCTGGCGCGCATCGCGTTGATTGCTGCAATCGCTTCGCTGACTTTCTGCGAAGCCGTGGCATCCGACGCGAGCGAGCCCTCGAGTGGATAGAGTCCTTGTAGCAGGGCCTGCGTGCGAATCTCGTAGGCCGGAAGCAGCTCCGCCAGGCTCTGCTCCAACGCGGCGCGCGTCGCTTCGTCGAGACCTTCCTGGGGCATCACCCAGGCGCTGGCCTTGTCACACTGCAGAGCGAAGAAGCCTTCTGCCTGGCAGGCATCGGCGCAAGCGGCTGGCAGATTGCATTGATTTTGTCCCAGTGGCCCCTCGCACTTCGTCGTCGAAAGCTCGGTGTCGCAGCCCCCGGCGCAGTCTCCAGCGCAGCCCGTGGCTGCGAGCTGCGGGTCCCCGTCGCAGTGCCCGGTGCACTTGCCCTGGCAGCGACCCTCGCACAGCCCGGTACACTGCTCGGAACAATATCCATTGCAGTAGCCTTCGGGTGCCGTCAGGTCACAGGTGCCCAGGCATTCACCGAAGCACGTGCCTTCGCATTGTCCGTTGCATTCGCCCGAGCAATACCCCTCGCAGGCAATCTCGATGTTGTCGTTGCCCAGACATAAGCGCGACCCGCAAGTGCCGTCACATTGCCCGACCAGTGCCATGGCCTCGCAGCGCCCCTCGATGGTACCCGGGTCACACGTGGGGTCGCACTTCCGTTCGCATTCGAGCTGCGCTTCGGCACCGACCCAGCAACGCTCGGGGATGTGGTGCCACTCTAGTGGCAGAGCCGGGCCGAGCGCGCTCAGTGCTTCGTCGCACAGTTCGACGGCACGCTCGGGAGTAGGGGTACTGGTCAAGCTCATGCCCAAGAGTGCTGCGCATGACCCTCCAACGATGTCCGCCAGGGTATCGACGGCGCTTCCCATATCGGTGAGCAACGCCACGCTGTCGACCTTTGCTTCGCCGCCGGGGTCTTGTATGGTGGCTGGCTCTCCCCCCGGGTCCGTGCCGACGAGGCTCCACGGGCCACAGGTCGGCACGTTGGGAAGCTTGCTGTCACACCGCGTGGAGACAACGACCCCCAGCGCACTTTCGTCCTGCACCTTGGCGCACACTTGGTCGGGCAACTGGAGTGTGTCGCTGTCCACCGGATGGAAGCCGCTCAGCTGGCTCTGCTCCAGAGGGATCAGGCAACCATCCATGCCGCAGTTTCCGTCGCTGCCCGGAGGCAGGAGCACGGCCACGTTCGGAGGCCCCGAGCCCGGCACCTCGACCTGGCAGGTCTCGAGGTCGAGCGGCGCGGGCTCGAGACCCGAGAAGCACTGGGCGGTATCGAAACACTCTCCTCCACCAGCCGGAGTGCCGCCCCCGAACACCCGCGCGGGAGCGTAATCGGGAAGCTGGGTCTCATCGACGAGCGCGCTCTTGCACACACCGCCGACGCACGTGTAGTCCTCGTCACAGTCCGAACGGTAGAGTTGCCCATCCTCTTTGACCTGCCCGTCGCACAGCCATTGAATGGGCATGGACAAGAGCGCGGAACGTTCACGCGGAATGCGCGTGGCTGCTTCCCGAACGACGCGAACCGAGGTTCCCTTGCGCGCGATCACTCGAATACGCACGAACTCGCCCGGGGTGTCGCCTTCCACGACGGCGAACGTGCCCGGCAAGAATTTCCCGCCGAGCTCGGGAAACAAGTTGACTTCCGTCGACTGCGTTGGCCCATGCTCCGGCTGCACGACGATATCCACGCGGCCCAGGTCCTTGTTGATATACATGTCGGTCGACACCGCCAGCATCAGGCTTCCGCGCTTGGGTTCGGTCTCGCCGCAGGCCAGGGAAGCCAGACCCAGCCCGAACAGCGCCGCGTGCGTTTGCCAGCGCCTCACAGCTCGAATCCTCCCCAGGTGCCGGTTTGGGGTGAGTCCGTTTCCGAAGCAGGGCGTAGGATGAAATATGCGCCGACCGAAGCCCCCGCGAGCACTGCTCCGCCCGCGACCCACCACCATGCGCTGCTTCCTTTTTCAGGCTGCACCAGCATTGGGCGCTGTTCTTCTTGAAGGGTCACGTGCAGCGCGCTCGTATCCCTATCCTTGACGACGACCTCGGTCTGGTGTGCGAGCTTTCCTGGTTCGCTGATGTGTACCGTGTGGGTTCCGCTCGGCAGCGTTCCACTGTACAGACCAGTGCCCACCACCTTGCCGTCGACGCGAATCACGGCTCGCGCGTTCGTGACGATGCGCAAGGTGCCCTCATGCACTTCCGGCTCCAACGCGACTTTCAGCTCGACGCGCTGCCCACCCGCCAGGTCGAGCTTTTCCCGGTGTTCGACATAGCCGGGCTTTCGAACGATGAGCTCGTGCCCGCCCATGTCCACCCGGACCAGATCTGCAGCGGGCGCTGTGGTCAGCTTCTCCCCGTCCAGCAAAACGGTGGCGCCCTCGGGTTCTATGGAGAGCGATACGTCGACCACGAAGGACCTCACCGTAGCGATCAGCTGATCGGCGCTCGCGCGATCCTCGTCGGTGACCAACTCTTTGCCCTCGTCGAGATAGCGGTCCAGAAGCTCCATTACTCGGGCATAGTGTCGCAAGTTTTTCTCCGCGGCGGCCATGTTCCAGAGCAAACGCGGGTCCCCGGAGAGCTTGAAGGCGCTCTCCAACTTGACCAGTGCCCCTTGATAGTCGCCGTCTTCGTAGAGTACCCGCGCGGCGGCATACTCCGCTTTGGCCATGCCGCTGAGCGACTCGCCGAGCGGCGCTTGCACGCTCGACTCGTCCCCACCGGGAGCTCGGGCTGTGCCGTTTACCTGGTCTCTCGACCGCGAGTCTGCGTCGTCCTCGGCCTTCGCTTCGGGCACCCAGCTGCTCGCGAGCAACGTGATGACCATGAGAGCGCTCAGCGATCGCCTGGCAACCGCGCGGTAGATCATGTTCACCTCTTGCATGTTCGTCGTCTCCCGAATGCGCGTCGAAGCTACTTGAATTCGATGCTGAGCGGGTTCTTGGCTGGTTGAAGTTGGACGGCCTTCTCGGTGCTGTCCGCCGTGGGTGCGGGCTTGGGCTTGGGCTTGGGCTTGCGTGCAGCCGCTCGCTTTGGCGTGCCCGCGCGACCCGGTGCGGGGCTGCTGGCTGGCTTTGCCGCAGCTACGGCTTCGAACTTCTCGACGTCCACTTCCGGCTTTTCGGGCGCTGGTTCCGGGGTGGTGGTGTCGGCCCGAGGAGGCTCGTGAACCGGCGGAAGCGCGCTTTCGACCGGCTCCGCGCGCACAGGAGTGCTTGCCTGTGAGCGCGCTTCGTCGGGGGGCTCGCTTGCAGTGTGCGAGACGAAAGCGTAGCCCGCGACTACCAGCGCGGCTGCGCCGAGCAACAGCCCGAGCCCGTAGCGCGGCCGCGTCTTGTCGGGCCCGCGTCGCCCCGTGTGCTCCCACGAGGTGCGAGTAGCGCCGGCGTGACCGCCGCTCACTGGGTCAGGCTGTTCCGCCAGCTGCACGGAAGCCTGCCGCGCTTCGGCAGCCAAGGCCTCTCCGCCGAGCGCCACGTTCCCCAGGTCCACCTCGGTGGCATCGAGGGCCGGAGTTTCGCGGCGCGGAGGCGGATCGGTGGGTCCATTCCCGGCGCCGCGTAGCGTGTTGCCCAACCGGCGCACCAGCACCTGCGAACGCTCGGGAGCGAACTCTCCAAGCGCTACCGCTAGCTGTTCGGTCGACTGGTAGCGATGCGCCGGATCCTTTTCCAGGCAGCGATCGACGACCTGACTGAGACGAACCGGAACCTCGGCACGCCGCTCGTGCGCCGGCTGGTGCCCCTCCAGCATGATCTTGGCGAACAAATCCCCGAGCGTCTCCGAATTGAACGGTGGTGTGCCGGTGAGCAGCTCGTACAGGATGGCCCCCAAAGACCAGATGTCCGAACGAGCATCGGCGTTCTTCGTGGAACGCATCTGCTCTGGGGACATGTAGAGCGGAGACCCCATCATGGTGGACGTCTGCGTGAGAGCCGCCTGAGACGCGTCTGGCAACAGCACCTTGGAGATGCCGAAGTCCAAGACCTTGATCACGACGGAGCCGTCCGGACGCTTGGCTCGAAACAGATTCGCTGGCTTCAAGTCGCGGTGCACGATGCCCGCGCGGTGCGCCACGCTCATTGCCTCACACGCCTGGATCACGTAGTCCACCGCATCCTCGACCTGAAGCTTCTTCCGCGCGACATAGTCGTTCAGATCCGCACCCTCCAGGTACTCCATCACCATGTATGGCGCCCGGCTGGGCAAACGCCCCACGTCGATTACTCGGGCGACGTGCTCGCTCTTGATCTTCACCGCGGCCCTTGCTTCGCGCAGGAAGCGTTCGGCGTGTTCGCTCTCCAGATCGGCGTCATCGAGCAAGAACTTGATGGCTACCTTTTCATCGAGCTCGAGGTGCATGGCCGCGACTACCACTCCCATGCCCCCGGCTCCGAGCACACGCTCGACGCGGTACTTGTCCGCCAGAATGTCTCCAACGCTGACACTTTTGAGATTCGCAGACGGCGACGGCATCTTCCCTGGTGCTGGGCAGACCTCGGGGTGAGCTGACCCTTTCGGCACAACGGCGCGTCGCGCTTTTGGATTAAGCCACAGAGGGCCGGAGCGTGTGAGTGGCAGAGTGTGGGGCAAACGGAGCACACTAAAACGGACACCAGGTTGGGCTCGCGTAGCTTGCCCGGCTTGCGGGCAGCTTCTCCGGAATCCCCGGGTCAACCAGCCTCCGACCGGTCGGGGAGCGCTGTGCCGGCCGTTGCTTTCAGTTCGGCTGCGCAGGTTCGATGAGCGGTGTCTCGTGCACGTTGAGCTCGCGCATTCTGCGCCACAACGTGCTGCGGCTGATCCCGAGCCGCTCGGCAGCTGCCCCTCTGCGCCATCCGGTGGCCTGGAGCGCTTCGAAGATCTTCTGGCGTTGCTGGCGGGCTTCGATGCTTTCGAAGGACTCGGTGCCGGGTGGCGGTTCGTCTCGTAGCTCTGGCGTCAGGTCCCCAAAGCGCAGCACGGAGCCCTTCCCGATCACGTAGGCGTATTCGATCACGTTGCCGAGCTCTCGAATGTTGCCGGGCCAGTGGTAGTTCAAGAGGGCTTCGTGCGCACGTGCCTCGATGCCGGTAATGGACCTCCCGTAGCGACTCCCCAGTGTTTCGATGAAGTGCCAGGTCAACGCTTCGACGTCGCCAGTACGCTCCACGAGCGAAGGTAGGTAGAGCGGTACGACGCGCAGCCGGTACATCAGATCTTCACGGAACTGATGGCGGCTCACCTCGTCTCGCAAAGACTTGTGGGTTGCCGAGATCAGCCGCACGTCGACACTGACGGAGCGTGCGCTGCCGACTGGGGTGAAACTGCGCTCCTCGAGCACGCGCAGCAGGCGTGCCTGCAGTTCGAGCGGGAGCTCGGCCACCTCGTCGAGGAAGATGGTGCCCCCGTCGGCTCGCTCGAAGAGGCCTTTGTGATCGCGAATGGCACCGGTGAAGGCGCCGCGCACGTGGCCGAACAGCTCGGAAGCAAGCAGCTCCGGCGTCAGGACGGCGCAGTTCACCGCTTGAAACGGGCTCCGCCGTCGTCCTCCAGCGGCATGCAGTGCCCGGGCGACCAGCTCCTTGCCCGTTCCGCTGGCACCGCGGATCAGCACGGTCACCTCGGTCCGAGCGACTCGCTCCAGGGTGGCGAACAGATCGAGCATTTCCGGAGCTGCGCTCAGCATCCTTCCGTACTGGTACAGACTGAGCTGCGGGCGTTTGATAATGTCGTGAGACATGTCGCAACAAAATGAAGCATAGCGCTCGTCTGGGCGCCACGGTCGGACGGACTGATTTACTAAGTATTTGTAATAGTTGAATAAATTATGCTAGCGACCGAAGGGTAGGTTTTGGCCTGCAGCTTGCTGAGTAGGCAAGCATGACGAATCGACACTGCAGCTTCCGAGCTTCCGGGAGGTCGCCATGGTGATCTTCGCGCTCTTCATCCTGGTGGGCATCAGCTTGGGAATGCTGGGCGGTGGGGGCTCCATCTTGACCGTCCCGCTTCTGGTGTACGTCGCGGACCTCGACGCCAAGTCCGCGGTCGCGATGTCCCTTTTGATCGTGGCCGTGACCAGCATGTTTGGGCTCATTCCCTACGCGCGGCGTGGCTTCATCGACTACAAGGTCGCGCTGGTGTTCGGCCCCGTGGCGATGCTGGGGGCATTCAGCGGTGGCATCCTGGCGAAGTACTTTTCGGACACGGCGCTCATGCTGTTGTTTGCGCTCATGATGCTGGCGACCTCGACCGCCATGCTGAGACGCGGGAGCGACAAGAGCGCGCCTCGCAGCGAAGATCGCCCGCTCAGGCGCGCGCTGCTGCTGGCGCTCGAAGGTGCGGGTGTTGGGATGTTCACCGGCCTGGTGGGGGCGGGCGGTGGATTCATGGTGGTGCCGGCTCTGGTGCTATTGGCTCGCCTCGAGATGCGAACCGCCGTCGGCACGTCGCTCCTGATCATCGTTCTCAAATCATTCGCGGGGCTAGCTGGACACCTCAGCCACGAAAGCCTCGATTGGAGCATGGCGCTGGGACTGTCGGGGGCTGCCGCCGTGGGCGCTCTCCTGGGCGGGGCCCTGGCCGGCAGGGTTGCGGCGGGCGCTCTGCGCAAGGGTTTCGGAGTCTTCGTCCTGGCCATGGGTGCCTTCGTGCTCGCCGCGCAGCTGCCCGATGGCTTCTTCGCGCAACTGCACGCGAGGGCTGCCTGGTTGGGACCGTCCGTCGTGGTTCTGGGCCTGCTGGGCGCAGGCACCTGGGTTTGGCGCACCCTCAGGACCCAGGCGTCGCGGAGCAAGAGCTTGGCCCGTCGAGCCCTCTCGGGTCGACCTGGGGCAGAGGCTACCGCCAACGCGGACTGAGCGATTTGCCCCGAGTCGCGCGTACCGACCTTCTCTGGACGGCCGGGCCCAGGCACTTCAGGTGCCTGGGCTGCGTTCACTCGATCGAGAGAAGACTTGGTGATCGAGGTGTCGGCGCGGCGAACGCCCGAGCTCTGGGCTAGAATGTCCCTGTGTCCGCGTTGCAGCACGACGGTGACCCGTATCGACACCGCGCCGCGGTGACTGCGCTGCCGGAGGACCACCACCTCGGCTGGCGCAGGCGCGCCAGCTGGGGGGCGCTCGGGCTGCTGGTTGGGTGGGCGCTTGGGCTCCCTCTGCATGCTTGGGCGCCCGCCGCCGCGTGGATTCAGATGGTGATTGCCCTGTCGACATGGCACCTGACGGCGCTTCGCCCCGACGACTCGCGAGGCATGCGAGCCCTGGCGTGGGCGCTGCGCATTCTGACGCTATTGAATGCGGTGCGGGCGTCGTGGCACTGGCTGGCGCTTGTCACGGGGCGTGAGGCGGTAACCGTCGAATTCATGATGACGGCGCTTGCCGTGGTGTCTGTCCCTCTCGGCATGGCATACGTGAGTAGGCGTCTGGACTCTTTGGGTGTGCCCGTGGCGGCCCGAAGAGCCCGGCTACTCGTCTGGGTGCTCGGCGCTGGGGAGTCCATGCTTGCCGTTGCCATGCTCTTGCAGCGGGCTCCTCGCGGACCTCACCTCTATTCTCATGCCGGTGGTGCTGTGTTGCTGACGCTGCTCGGAGCGCTGCTGCTCCTTCTGAGCGTTCCTTACGCTTTCTTGGTGGTGTTCCGGCTTCGCGGCGCGCTCAGGGTGGTCTCGCACGAGTGGTGGTTGGACGGGCGAAGCCTGCCGCAGGGCGACTGGGTGTCGTGTGCGAAGCTCGCCGATCAGCGAGTCGAGCTTCGGTTCGCCGACGGCGAATGCAGGCGCTTCTCGTTCTACCGCGAAGCGCTCGACTGGCTATTTGCCAACCACTTCAGGCCTGCGGAATTGAATGACCGAGGGTAATTCTTCCTTTGGAACCGAGCGGGCAGCCCGCGTGGCACTCGTCAGAGTGGCGCCTTGTTTTTGCGGGCCAGGTTGACTGCGTCTCGCAAAGCCTCTTTCCCCTCACCGTCGCGCAAGCAGGCCCAGCAGTCCTTGAGTTTGTTGTCCCCGCATCCGCGCTTGCGATTGAGCGCTGCAATCGGGGAGAAGGCGCGCGTGTCGGCGTCCGCCTGCGCGCGCACCAGAAGCTTGATCATCTTCTGGCAGTCCTTCTCCTCCGCGTCGAGCGCGTCGTTCATGTCGAGCGTGATCTTGAGCGCGTCGGAAGCCTTGTCGTACACGTCTTTGCTGTGCAGCAGATCGAACGCGAGCTGTTTGGTGGTCTTGTTCCGCCGACCGCGCATCTTGTAGACCTTGTACAGATAGTCAGGACCGATCGGACCAGGGAGCGCCGCGAGAATCTCGAGTGTCGCCGTGGATTGCCGAGGGTCTTTCACCGCGCTCATGATCTTCTTCTGAGTGTCATCGCTCTTGCCGAAAGCGGCTACCAGCTCCGTCTTGTGAGCGATTTCTTCCATGGCTTTGCGCTTCTGCGCCAGGTCTGCCCGGAACAGAGCGATTGTTTCTGCGCCTGTTCGTTCGCCGGTTGGCTTGCCCTGGAGCTCTTTGATCGCCTTGGCGTCACCCTCTTCGGCGCGTTCCGCCAATGACTTCGGAGGGGGCGGCGGGGGAGCCGCGGAGCTGGCTGCCGGGGGCGGGGCACTGGCCGAGGCAGACGCCACGGCTTTGCTGTCGCTGTTGCCTGAAAAAAGCAGCCCACCGAGCAACGCCCCGACCGCCAGCCCTCCCAAGGTGCCGCCTATGGTGACGGGCACTGGGACACCTCTGGGCTTGCCGAGCCCTTCCAGATCGAGGCCTGGCGCGGGCTGGGAGGGGATGGCCGCAGGTGGCGCTTGGGGCGCGGGTGCTTGCGATGGGTTTCCTGGGTACTGAGGAGGCGGTGCACTCACAATTTGACAAGACTAACAAAAAACATCCGATCCACCAAACCTGGAGTCCGCTGTCGGTGTCGACGCTTCACTCAGGGCGAATTCGCATGGTGTGTGCTTGTCGTACTCGCGGCCAGCGGCCAGTGGGCGAGTGAGTCGAACCAACCCGTGGACCGCCTGCCGGTCTGCTGTGAGTGCTTGCGTATCGGAAGGCTGGAAGCCTTAGGGCTCGCGAATGGGGAAGTCCGTTGCGAGCCCGGCCGAGACCGCCGCGAGGCGGGCGCGTGAGGAGGCGGGCCCTTTACTTGGGAGGTGCCAGATTGCGGCACGCGGAGCCGCACAGATCGCCCTCGCGCCGATTGCCGTCGTCGCAATCTTCGAAACCTTCGTCGACCACGTTGTCGCCGCAGTGAGGGCCTAGCACGCAACCCGGAGCGCACTCGTCGTAGCCGCCGTCGTTGACGCCGTCGTCGCATTCCTCGCCGGCGGACACGATGCCGTCACCGCAAATCGGCTCACATTCGGTGCGAGCAGTCGAGAAACCTTCGAGGGTCAAGCGGAACGAGGAGCCGGTGGTACGGCGCTCGGCTTGAAACACGGAGATCTCGTAAACATTGCCGTCCACCAGCCCGAGCCCTGCGGCGGTGGTCGCGTCGAGCGTGAATTCGCCGCTGATGGGCACGTGGATGCCACCGAGGTCGAGCATCAGCTGATTGTTGACGAATACCCAAACGTCGTCGTCGCCCGTGAACGCGAAGGTGGGTGCCGTGGCGGCATTGTACTGGAACCAGTAGTGCACCTCGGTGGTGAAGTAGAAGTTGTGCCCTGGGGCCGAGCCGGTCACTTCCTGCTCGGTGGGCCAACCATTCCAGCCGTACTGCTCGGGAACGTTCGCGGGCCCGTTGGTTTCGGGCAACGCATCCGGGTTGCCATCGAGCGGGAAGAAGAGCGGGGTGCCATCGAGCAGAACGTTGGCGGGAATCTCTTTGCAGATGGTGTCGGAGTCGCCCCACGGTGTGCAAGTGGGCTCGTAGCAGGTTTCGTGAGCGTCGAGCGAGCAGCGCGGGCCGCACGCCGTCGGCACGTTCACCAAGTCTCGCTCGGTGCTATTGCAATCGACCACGACGTCGTCCGGGCTGCCCTGGAACTGTTCTCCGTTCTCGCCGTAGCGGTTGACGAAGCCTCCGTCCGCCTTCTGGAACAGGACCAGCTCGCCAGGGATGGTAGCGTTGGTCCCGGGCACGTCGCTGTACCACTGGCTGAAGGTGTCGGCGGAGCTGATGCAGGCGTCCGCCTGATGGTTGCCCATCAGCGCCGGCTTGCCGCCACTCAGGGTGGGCGCCACGATGCCCTCCACCCAGCCGTCGCAGCCGTCCACCTCCCTGTCCGTGCCGAAATCAGGGTGGGCGGCGAGGAAATCGCGGTAGATGACCGGCACGCGCAGCACGATGTTGCCGTTGACCATGTCGGTTTGTGCGGTGACCTGCTGGGCACACGTGAAGCCCGGTTCGACCGTACACGTCGATGAGCAGCCGTCGCCGTCGATCAGGTTGCCATCGTCACACTCTTCGCCCAAGAGCAAGCCGTCACCGCATGCGGAGACACAGGACTCCCCGGCGCAATCGGGTTCGGCGCGGCAATTGGCCGAACACCCGTCGTAAGGCAGATCGTTGCCGTCGTCACAGCTTTCGGAGCCCTCTTTCGTTCCGTCACCGCAAGTGGTGGGCGTACATACGTTGGGCATGCCGTCATCACACTTGTAGAAATCCTCGAGCTTGCAGCGCTCGCTGCAGCCGTCGCCAGACATTGTGTTGCCGTCATCACAGCCTTCGGAAGCTGCACGGAAGCCGTCTCCGCAGATGGCCACCTGATGACAGGGCTGACCAGCGGGCAAGCAAGACCAGCCCTCTTCGACCACCAGGCAGTTCGCGGAGCAGCCGTCGCCGCTGGCGGTGTTGCCATCATCGCAGGCCTCGTCAGGCGTGACTTCACCGTTGCCGCAGTTCGGTGGCGCCTGCGCGCACTCGTCGCCCGTACAACCTCCGCTGGTGCCGCTGTTGGTCATCTTGATGCCCCCGGTGGTACCGAGGCTGCCATTGCTGCCGAGGCTGCCGTTGCTGCCGTCGCCCGAAGCGGCACCGGAACCTCCGCCAACCTGCTCGCGCTGAGGAGGTGCAGAGGAACTGCAAGCTCCAGCAATGCCGACAACGACGACGAGGGAAGTGATTGCTAAGTGAACACGCATGGTAGCTTGACTCCTGGGGGGGACGCTCGCACCGAAGACGACCGAGGATCACACGTAAGTGTGTCTGCGCCAAATGACAAAGCCACCCCAAACCCGGTCGCTCGCCACTGGTTCCGAGGTCCGGAAAGCATCAGCGGCAAAGTCCACTCTCAGCGATCGGTAAGGCTCTGAACTATCCGTGTTCGAGCCGTTTTGCCGCAGCGAGGGCCCTTCATTGACTTGGGCTCGTCGGAATGTCGCCCCCACTCGCTGGCCAACCTGGTTGTCAGGTTGACCCCGGGGCTCGGGGAGCGCGAGGTTCCTGGTCGGAAGCTCAGCTCGTCGGTAGTCATGTCGCCGATAGCCGACGCCTCGCTGTGACCCGTTGCGAAGACCGCCAGAAGGGCTCCATCTGTGTGACGGCAGGGTTCTTCACCGCTCACGGATGGCTCATAAACTAATCACCACGCACTCCTCGATTGGGCGCGTAAAGACTCGGCGAATCCTTCGCGGCGCGCCATCGCCCTGCATGCTCGAACGGAACGTGGCCCGCTGAGGCTCGCGCATTTGCGCCTCAAATAGCACGGGTGCGCAGGCGGTCGCACACCCACACCAACGGAGCTAAAGTGTTCCGAACCCACAACGAGCAGTAGGCACTCAGTCGTGCCCGGGCGCACAACCGTACAAATTTGTGCTCATGGGCGTGGGCCAACCACGAGCCGCGCACAACCTGCGCCGTCGCGTCGATTCTGGAACCCTGGCGCTGCCCAAGCGAGGTATTGGGGGGCGCTCGAAGTCGAAAAACGATAACTCACGAGCGATCGTCCACTGCGGTGGTGTCCTGAGAGTGCGCTGCGTTCCTTCAGCGAATGTGCTAGCTTGTAGCAACTTCTCCAGGTGGTCCCGACGCGTACAACAAACGCGAAACGGCGCTGTGATTCACGCTCACCTCATCGGTTCAAAACACGGTTGTCGCGCAATACGAGGCTCAAACATGGCTATTCTTAGAAAGATCATTTGTGTTTCGCTCGCGGCGTCAGTTGCCGCGGCCTGCGGTTCCTCCAACGGGGAGAACAGCGGAGGTGATGGGGATCCATTGGGCGGAACGGACGCCTTTCAATCCGGCGGTGTTCAGATGAACACCGTCTCGGGTGGCAGCGGGTCGGGGACCAGCGGCGGCATCAACTCCAATGTGGACGGCTGCGCAGACCCCAACCTCGATGGCTGCGTCGGGTCGAACTACGAGGGGGAAGGGTTGCCTCTCGCCATCTACATCATGTTCGACCAATCGGCTTCGATGAATTGCTCGATCGACGCGGTTCAACAGAACGGCCAGTGGCCGCAAGATCTGTGCAACGGATCCAACCCGCGCATCAATCCCGTTCGACAAGCGGTGGACCAGTTCTTGAACGATCCGGCTAGTGCCGGGATCAGCGTGGGTATCGGCTACTTCGGATACATGCCGATCGGACAGACCTCCTGCAACCCCGCGGACTACGCCGGCACGGCCGTCCCCATCGGCGCCCTGCCGGGCAACGCGAACGCGCTCAGTGCTTCGTTGAACGCCGTGCAGCCGACGGGCGAGACGCCCACCGGAGCTGCCATCCGCGGCGCGTGCTCCAATCTCGGGCAGTGGCACGAGTCGAACCCCGGCTACAAGCAGGTGCTCCTGTTCGTCACGGACGGCGTTCCCGAGGCACCCTCCAGCCGGGACTGCAATCCTTCCATCCAGGACGCCAGTGCGGCGGCTGCGGAATGCCTCGATGGTGACCCTCGCATAGAAACCTACGTGCTCGGTGTCGGACAGGCGCTCGGCAACCTGAATCAGATCGCGGCCGCGGGCGGAACGAACCAGGCTTATCTGGTCGATGGTGGCAATGTGTCGCAGTCGGTGCTCGAAGCCCTCAATTCCATTCGCGCCGACGCGGCCATCCCCTGCACGCTTCCGGTTCCGCGTCCGCCGGATGGTGTCGTCGACTACGAATCGGTCAATCTCGGGATTTGCGACCCGAGCGGCAGCAGCGTGTCCACCTTCTACGTGGGTGACGTCAGTGGTTGCAGCAACGACCCGGGTGGGTGGTACTACACGGACGGCGGCAGCACACAGAACATCCAGCTCTGCGACTCCACCTGTGGCGTCGTGTCCTCCGCAGGCTCGACTCTATATTTCACGCTCGGATGCCAGCGCATCGACGATCCCGATATCGGCTGAATTCGGTGAGGAGCACCGATCGAGCACTCGGCCTCTGAGGGGGTGGGGGCTTGGGACCTGCCGACAGTGGCAACTTGCCGCAAAGATGTTGCTGGCCGGTCACCGCTGGCGCACAAGCCGGATTCGCGCCCGGGGTCCCCGCGGGTATGATGGCACCATGCATCGCGAAGGAACCGCTGCGTGTCGAACCCCTTGAAGCCATTGGTGGTAGCGATCGACATGGGTTACGGCCACTTGCGGCCTGCTCATGCCATTGCCGAGCGCTTGGCCGTGCCCGTCCACGACGTGGACCGTCCGCCCCTGGCCACCTCGCAGGATGCTGCCCTGTGGATGTGGGTGCGACGCTACTACGAGGGGCTGTCTCGCGCTTCGCAATATCCGCTGGTGGGCCCGCCCGTTCGAGCGGTTCTGAATGCCATCACCGACATTGGCAGCCTTTACTCGGTCCGCGACCAATCGAGCGCCAATCTGGGCGCCCACGTGCTCGAGAAGATGATCCGGCGGGGGCTGGGAAAGAGCTTGGTGGAACACCTCGAACGCGAGAACGCGATCCTGGTCACCACCTTTTACATGCCCGCGGTCGCGGCAGATCGCCTGGGCTACCCGCATATCTACTGCATCGTTACCGACAGCGACATTCATCGAGTCTGGGCACCCGTCGACCCTGCGAACACACGCATCACTTACCTGGTACCGACCCAGCGCACCCGGCGCAGGCTACGCGCCTACGGTGTTCCGCCGGAACGTATCCAGGTGACCGGGTTCCCTTTGCCGCACGAACTGGTCGGAGGCACCAGTCTGAGCGCTCTGAAGCGCAACCTGGCGCGCCGCCTGGTTCGGCTCGACCCCACCGGTACCTTCTGCGGTGACCAGCGCCACGGCATCCAGCTTTTCCTGGGCGAATTGCCCGAACCTCCCGAGACTCCAGAGGCCGTTCACCTGACCTACGCGGTGGGGGGTGCGGGGGCGCAAGTAGGGCTGGTTCAAGAGTTCTTGCCGAGCCTGCGCGCTCTGATCGCCGACGGGCGCCTCAAGGTGTCCCTGGTGGCGGGCATTCGCCAGGAAGTGGCGGACGAGCTGACCAAGTGCGTTCGGGAGGTCGGCATGGGCAGGCAGCTGGAGCCGGGCGGGGGTCTTCAGGTACTGGTTCGCGAGTCGTTCGCTGACTACCTCCAGGCCTTCAACGCGCTATTGGCCGACACGGACGTGCTCTGGACCAAACCCAGCGAAATGACGTTTTTTGCCGGGCTAGGCCTGCCCATCATCTTCTCGTGGCCCGTCGGAACGCACGAGCGGTACAACCGCCGCTGGGCGATGGAGGCGGGTGCCGGTATGAAACAGCGCGAGCTTCGCTACACCGCGGAGTGGTTCAAGGATTGGCTGAAGGACGGAACCCTGGCCGCAGCGGCCTGGGCCGGGTTCACCCGGCTTCCCCAGTTCGGGCTCTACCAGGTAATCGAGGCGATCACTTCGGGACAGTCGGGAGCGGGCCAGGAGCGGCCAGTGCGTGATGGCGTGGCGAGTCGCACCGAGTGGCTCGGGAGCTAGCGTCCGTGACAAGGGTCCTTTTTGCCGCGATCCAGGCCAAGGCACGCACTATTTTGGGTGACGAGCGACAGGGGAGATACGCTGGGCTCTCCCATGTCCGAGCAAGAACCCTCACTTACTGAAGCGCCAGAGGCAGCATGGTCCATCGGGCGCTATCGCGTGCTGCAACGGGTGGGGGAGGGCGCATTCGCCGAAGTGTACTTCGCGCGCGACGAAGACAGTCTGGCGCCCGTCGCGCTCAAGGTGTTGCGCAACGATATAGACACCAGCATCCGCGAGCAGGTGCGGGTGCGCTTTCTTGCCGAGGAGCGCATCACCAAGGCGATCGATCATCGCTATATCGTCAACATCCGCGAAACCAGTCCGCCAGATGCGCAGCCCTGCTTTTTGGCCATGGATTTCGTTTCCGGTCGGCCCTTCTGCGAGCATCTGGCGCGCTTCCGCAGCGGCGTCAGTGGTGAACGGCCGAGCCGCAGTGAATATCTCGCCGAGGTGGCGCGACTGGGCCATCAGGTAGCGGCGGCCATGACGGCCGCGCACGCCCAAGGAATCGTTCACCGGGACCTGAAGCCTCAGAATGTGCTGGTGACACGAGCGAGCGGACCGGGGTTGGCCGAGGTGCGCATCGTCGACTTCGGGATTGCCAAGGCACCGGTCGAGTTGTTCGGGGTGGCGGCCGCCTCGTCGGTGACCAAGTACTGGACGGAGCTCGGCACGGTGATGGGCTCGCCGCCATGCATGGCGCCGGAGCAGTGCGGAGCGGCGCAAACGGCGACCGGGCAGGCCGATGTCTATGCGCTCGGAGTGATGCTGTTCGGGAGCCTGTTGGGAGTCGACATCGCGGCGCTGGAGCAGCGCTCGCTGCACCTGGAGCTGCCCGACGATCTGGAGACTTCGCTCGAGCTCAGGGGCCCGCTGCCCCCGGCCTGGGAACAGCTGCTTCGATCCATGCTCGAGCGCAGCCCCGAGGCGCGCCCCCGGATGGCCGAAGTGGCTCTGCGCCTGCAGCGCTTGTCCCGGACGGACGAGGTGTTTGCGGCGGCCGTGGAAGCGTGGGTTCGCGGGCGGCGAGTGCCGAGCGCCCGAAAACTGATACGGGTGCTCGAGCGCGCCAACCGCAGCAGCGCGCTGACCGACGACGAACAACGTTTCATCGAACAGGCTCCCCTCCAGAAGCTCAAGACGCTGCGTGGCAGGTTGCTGTTGGGGGGAACGATGGGGGCGCTGGGGTGTGCGGCTCTGATCGTGCTGGCGGTCAGCGTGCCTCCGTCCCGCTTCCCCTGGGTGCTTGCGGTGCAGGGTGGCTCGGTTTCGGATTCACCCCTGCCTGCTCGGCTTCCGTCAGCGAAAGACGCGCAGGTCGCCGCGGCGGCGCTGGCACGCCGTACCAAACGGATCGAGACGCTCGAGGGCGCACTCGACGAGCAGCGAAAGCAGGCCAGCGCTCACGAGAACGAGTTGTCCCAGGCGCAAAGGCAGGTCGAAGTGCTGAACGGGAAGTTCGCGAAGTGCCGCAGCCGAAGCGACCAACTCGAGGGGGAGGTGAAGCAACTCGAGACCGAGGCGTCCGAGCAGCGTGCCGAACTCGAGCGCTGCGACGGAGAGAGCGAGCGCTTGCTGGCGTGCCGCCAGGACATCGCGGCCAAGTCCAAAGAGCTGGTCGAAGCGACCCAGCGCTTGCAGATATGTACCAAGAGTCTCAGAGGTTCGCCGCCGACACCGGAGCTGCCCGAAGAGCTGGAACTGGGGATGTCGTTGCCCTGAGTGGCCGGGGGCGACAGCTAGCGCCCCCGGGGCTCGACGTGCTCGCTTATTGCACCTCGGCGCGGAAGCCGTCGATGCTGGCTCCCTGTGCTCCGCTCCAGATTTCCATGCCGCCCATGACGGCGATCAGATTCAGGTTGGCGTCGAGGTAGCCGCGCTCGATGGCGTCATCGATGAAGTCCTTCAGGTCGAAGGAATAGGCCTGGCCGTCGGCGCGGTAGTTCGGGGCTGCATAGCTGACGACGTTTTGGCCGTCAGCGTTGGGCCCATACCAAACGGACCAGGTCTGATCGCCGATCACCACCCCGTCTTGCTGCGGAAACATGCCGGCGGGTTGGAAGCTCGGCGGGTCGCGCAGCCACACCATCAAGAACCTCTCGGCGTTCGTCGCTTGCGCGTTGCTGTTGAACCAGACGTCGTACGCGACGTTGTACTCGTCGCTCGCCGGCGATGACCCGGAAGACCAACCCAGGCATGTCGGGATGCTGCTGATGGAACCGATTGCGGCAGGTAGACCGCTGTTGGCCGTGCGCTCGCCGTCGGCGTCGGTGCCAATGTACACCGAGGGAAACGAGCAGGGGCTGTCGTCGCTGCGGCTGCAGGTTTGCGAATCCATGTGAAAGCCTGCGCCAGGCAGCAGCGAAATCGTGTGCCCGCCCCCCTGCCAACCCCAACCGTTGCTCTGGAATTGGTAGCGGTTGTCGCTCGTCGCAATGTTGATGAACTGCTCCGAGGTGCTGCCCTGGCTCCAGCTGACGTTGTTGCCGCAGGAGGCGGTGATCTCCCCCGTGCCCCGGCCGGTGACGTTTGCCGGGCCGATATCGTTCACGCAGAAGTCGTAGCTCAGAGGGCCGAGTCCTTCGCCGGGGTCGGGCACGTAGACGATCACCTTGGCGATCGCGCGACCGTCGTACGGCGTGCCGCTGGCGGCGTCCCAGCACTCGGTATTGAAGGTGTCCCAGGGAATCACCGTGTTCTGGCTGCCGGTGAGATTCACGCACCAGCGGTGCTCCCCCGCGTCGGCTGCCATCGGATCGGTGCCATCTTCGATTTGCACGCGGATGCCGTCGACGCCACTGTTGACGGTGAGGTCGATTTCCAGGCCGTCGCCTGTGGAAGCGACGGTTCCCACGGGCGCGTCTTCCATCTTGGGCTGGCTGGTGTTGACGCCGAAGGCGCCGATCGACGTGTAGTCGGTCGTTCCCTCCACCGTGCCTGACACGCAGTAGGGGCCATCCTTGTCGATCATGTCGTCGAAGCTCTCGGGCGTGATGGCTGCCCCACCGTCAGCGAAGGTGAAGGCGAATCCAGCCCAGTCGCCATGCACGTGGTAGCCGCCCAATGGGTCGCCGCTGCCCCCCGTGGTTCCCGCCCCCGTGGTGCCCGTGGCGCCGTTTGCGCCCGTGGTGCTGCCACCCGAGACGGCCCCTCCGGTGACTGCGCTGCCTCCGGTGACCGCACTGCTTCCGGTGACCGCGCTGCCTCCGGTGGCCCCGGCGGCCGCCCCACCGACGCCGTCGGTCCCGGTCGGTGTGCCGCTGCCATTGCTCCTGACGCCGGGTTGCGCGCCGTCGCTCGTCGAGCAAGCCATTGCACCGAGCAGGGTGGAAACCGACAGGCACGCGAGTGCCTGTAAACAAAGTCTATGAAGCTTCATCCAATAATTCTCCAGCCTATGGCCCCGAGGGTAGCTTGGAAATCGCTGCCGGGCACCCACCAGCTGACAGGCTTCCCCGCGTCGAGAATATTTGTTCGCAGACTGTATTGCAGGAGTTTCGCAGTTTGAGTCCGCGTGCGACGAAAGGCGCGGGCTCGGCAGCGACTGGGGGCGTGGCGTGGCTCGGCTTGGCTTCACCGAGCGCGCTCCGAAGCGCCTCGCATCCTGGAGGGGTTGGCGGCCCCCGAGGTGGTGGTTTGCCCGCGCGTGCGCAAGTGGATCGCACATGGAGCAGTGCGCGGCTCAGGATGAGAGCCGATGCGACATGCCAGAGTTCTCATTTCGTCCTACCGTGCACCTCCGCCCCTGGGTGCAGGAGGTCGTCGACGGGAGTCTCCTGGTTCAACAAACCCCGAGGGGTTTGCCACATTCGCGCGCCCGCCTCAGGAGAAACTCTCGTTCGCGGTCGTTCTTGGTCAGTGTCGCCGCGCGTTCGAACTCCGCCCGGGCCGCCTCACGTTGCCCCAGCTTGGCCAACAGGTCTCCGCGCACGCTCGGCAGAAGATGGTAGTCGTTGAGTAGAGGTTCCCGCGTGAGCGGTTCGACCAGCGCGAGCCCTGCGGCGGGTCCAAAGGCCATGCTCACCGCGACCGCTCGGTTGAGCTCGACGATGGGTGAGCCGGTCAGCGCCGAGAGCCCGTCGTAGAGCGCGACCATGCGCACCCAGTCCGTCTGCTCAGTACTGTTGGCTCGAGCGTGACAGGCGCCGATGGCTGCCTGCAGCGTGTATGGGCCCAGCGGTGCCTGCAACTGCTCCGCGCGCTCGAGCGCGGCAAGCCCTGCTTCGATCAGTCGTCGATCCCAGAGCGCTCGATCTTGATCCGAGAGCAGGATCGGATCTCCCTTTTCATCCACCCGCGCGCGATTGCGGGAGGCCTGCAACTGCATCAACGCCAGGAGGCCGTGGACTTCCGGCTCGCTCGGCATCAGCTCGGCCAACATGCGACCCAGGCGTATCGCGTCTTCAGCGAGTTCCGGGCGCAGCCAGGCGTCTCCCTTGGTGGCCGAGTAGCCTTCGTTGAAGATCAGGTAGACCACTTCGAGCACCGATGAAAGCCGCCCGGCCAGCTCCCCCGGGTTGGGCAGTTCGAAGGGGACCCGGGCCTCCTTCAACGTGCGCTTGGCCCTCACGATGCGCTGCGCGAGCGTGGGTTCTGGGACCAAGAACGCCCTCGCGATTTCCTCGGTCGACAGTCCGCCCAGAAGACGCAGCGTCAGGGCCACTCGGGCCTCGGTGGCGAGTACCGGGTGGCAGGCCATGAACATCAGCCTGAGCACGTCGTCCCCGGCGGCGATGTCGAAAGCCAGCTCGGGGTTTTCGCCGGGTGGCTCCGGCTGTGCGAGAGGCTCGACTTGCTCCTGCAGTTCTCGATGCTTGCGGTCGAGCATTCCGCGTCTGCGCAGCATGTCGATCGCGCGGTGCTTGGCCGTGGCCATCAGCCAAGCACCTGGGTTGGGCGGGATGCCCGAGCTGGGCCAGCGCTCGAGAGCCGTGACGAGGGCTTCTTGCGCCATTTCCTCGGCTGCGCCGACGTCTTTCAGGAGCCGTGTCAGCCCGCCGATCAGCCTGGGCGACTCGACGCGCCACACGTCGTCGATCGCCCTTCGTACTGATTCTTCAGTTGCGGTCATGGCCACTTGCCTCGGTTCCAAGAGCGGAGCGCCCGCCCGGCCATTCCTCACGTGTCACGCAGGCGAGCCGTTTCCTCGCCCAATTGCTGCTCTCGTTGCCTGAGCTCATCCGTCATGTTTTCTCCGCGCTTGCCTTCACGATTACCATCACTCGCATTGTCGTTGTCCTTTCCTGGTGCCGGCAAACCAACTCGGCCAGCTCCAAGCCGTTCATGGAACGGTTACGAAGCAGGGACGCTCGGATCGACAAGCCGCAGCGAGATTTTTTCACTCCGCTTCCAGCTTTACGCCAAAAGCAAGTAAATACCGTTAATTGCGGGCGCTTGCGAGAAGGCGGGGTTGCCCGCCGGCCCGGGCTCCGGACCCGCTTGCTGGTTCCAGGCTAGACCCGCCCGCGCAGCATTCCGTGCCAGTACATCTTCGGCAAGCCGTACGCCTTGAGCGCGTACATCGAGTAGCGCTCCTCGGCCTGATCGAAGGGGAAGCTCTCTAGGATCTTCCCTGCGTAGCCGAACTCGGCAAGGATCACCTTGCCTCGCCCGGTGACCAGAGGACAGGAAGCGTATCCGTCGTAGTGACCGGGCAGGCTGCGCCCGTCGCGTCGAGCCAGCAAATTGTCGACCAAGATCGGCACTTGCTTGCGAACGGCAGCGCCCGTCTTCGACACCGGGAGGCTCGAACAGTCACCGCTCGACCAGACATTGGCAAAGCGCTTGTGCTGGAGCGTATGGTCATCGACATCGACCCAACCTGCTGCATTGGCCAGTGAGCTGTTCTTGATCACGTCAGGGGGGCCCTGCGGGGGGGTTACGTGCATGAAGTCGTAATGCACGACGCTCTCTTTGCCGCTCTCGACGTGGCGAAAAACGGCTTCCCTGCTGCTCCCGCGTACCTCGACGAGGTTCTGGAGAAACTGCGGCTCGATACCGCGCTCGGCGACGATCTCGTCGAGGGCCGCCCGATACTTCGGGACGCCGAACATGCTGGGGGTAGCGGTCATGTACATCACTTTCGAGCGATCGCGGATGCCCTTGTGACGGAAGTGCTCCTCGGCAAGGTACATGATCTTCTGGGGCGCACCGGCACACTTGATGGGTGTGGCCGGAAATGTGAACAGAGCTGTGCCTTCCTGGAAGGCATCGATCATCTCCCACGTCTTGCTCACGGTGGCGTAGCTGTAGTTGGAGCTGACGCCGTTCTTGCCCAAGGTCTCTTCGAGGCCGCGCACGTCCCGCCAGTTGAGCTGAATCCCCAGCGCGACCACCAGATCTCGATACTTCAGAAGCTGGCCGCCCTCGGTGTGAACCGCATTTTGCTCGGGCTCGAAGTGAGAAGCGCGGTCTTTGATCCAATCGACGCCGCGGGGGATGAAGTCCTTCTCGTCACGTTCCGATTCCTCTCTCGGAAACACACCTCCCCCCACCAACGTCCAAAGAGGCTGATAGTAGTGCTTGTCCGACGGCTCGAGGATGGCCATGCGAGGTGGGGTTTCCAGCGCTGCCAACCGCGCTGCGATGCTGATTCCGGCGCTACCTCCGCCGACGATGAGGACGTCATAGTGTGCTTCGGACATGGAGTACCTTCCTTGGTCAGGTTCCCGGGTCTTTGTCGAGGTCGCGACCGAAGGCTTTGGCCGCAGTCAAGGCAAAGCCGACGGCGCGCTGCACGTCTGGATCTCGCATCCGGCTCATCGCGCCGAAGAACCCCACCGAGCTGCTGCTGGCGTGAGCTTCGATCAAGGAGCGGGCGGCGCGATTGATGGTCTTCAGGGCATCACCCGACAGGGCACCGCTTTCCAAGAAGTCCTTGGTGTTGGGGTCGCCCAGCGCGTGGATGATGGCTCGTGCCGTGGCCAGCAGGTTATCCGTGGCGCCTTGCAGGTCCGCCCCTTGCGCGGCCGCGCTGCGGGCGAATTCATCGAAAATATCGCCTACCAGCGCGACCATCTGCGGCCCCGCCTCGAGCTGGGTCACGATGGCATCCAGCGTGCGCAGGACCTCGGGCTGGGTCAGACGTTCGAGGAGCGCCATTGCACCCAGCAATCTGGCATCCGCACGCCCGTCGTGCCTGGCCCATTCGTCGGCGATGTCGCCGCCCATGGCGAGCATGGCTGGCGCCTTTCCGGTGAGGGCATCGAAGCGGTTCAGCATTGCTTCGATGCGTTCGAGGCGTGCCTCGATGCGCGCGGTGGGCGTCGCGGGAACCGGGGGATTCTGGGACAGGCTCATTGGATGGGTGCCATTCTGCGCAGGCTCCATGGTCGTACCTTCTTACTCTTGGGGGTTCGCCTGATTGCCACGTGAGTCGCGTCACGCGGTTTGGGGAGGCTCGCCGATGTCGTTCGTGGGTCCGAACAGGTTCACGGGTATGGAAAAGTATCGCTTTCCGTTGTCGTGGGTGGCCGGCAGGCGGCCGGCGTTGACGTTCACTTGAACGCTCTGAAAGATCAGCCGCGGGGGTGCGAGCTGCTTGTCTCGTTCCTGACGGAACTTCACGAATTCGGCTTCCCCTGTCTCGGCGCGCAATTGGGGGTTCTTGCGCTTCGAATCGCCGATGGTCGTCTCGTAGCGAACCTCGCGCTTGCCCGGCTGGTAGTCGTGTCCGACGAAAACACGCGTATCGTCGGGAAGGTCGTACAACCTGTCGTGGACCGAATGGTAGAGGTCGCTGGCGCTGCCTTTGGGGAAGTCCGTACGACCGGTGCCGTAGTCGTGCATGAAGAGTGCGTCTCCGGTGAAGACGGCGTTGCCGATCTTGTAGGTCAGACATGCCGGAGTGTGCCCCGGTGTGGCGATGGCTTCGATTTGCAGAGTGCCCGCCGAGATGCGCTCGCCGTCCTGGATCAGCTTGTCGAACTGGCTGCCATCTGTCTTGAAACTGTTGGGCAGGTCGAAGAGCTCCTTGAATGTGGATTGAACCAGAGTGATCTTCTCTCCGATCGCGACCTTGGCGTCGAAGCGTCGCTTCAAGAGCTGGCTCCCGGATAGATGGTCGGCGTGAGCGTGAGTCTCGAGCACCCAGAGCACACGCAAGTTGCGACTCTGGACCACCTCCGACAGCGCGTCGACCGAGCGGGTGCTCGTCTGCGACGCCAGCGGATCGAAGTCGAGCACGGGGTCGATCACCACCGCGTCACGCGATTCGGGGTCCCATACCAGGTACGTCAGCGTGTAGGTCGGTGGATCGAAGAATGCTTTGATTTCCATGGTTGCACCTCTTTAGCTCTGAAGTTTCAGAAGCATAGAATGTGCCGGCTGCAGCGACTTAAGTTATTTCAATTAAATCAATCACATACATGTTCAGTGGTTACCTTGTGTTGCAATATGAAACGTATCGGCTAGAAACATATGCCTGAGACATTTGAAACAACATGAAACAACTCACGATGCCGCGTGAGGCGGAGTTGGATGACTGGCTCGAGCGGGTGGGCCCGGGTGACGTGCTGCGCAAGATGGCCGATCTCGAGCCCAGCCTGGCGCTCTTCGTCGTGGACAGCGAGCGGCGCATCGTGCACTTCAGCGCCGGTGCCGAGCAATTGCTCGGCTTCAGGGCGGAGGATGTGGTGGGAGAACACTGTCTCAAGGCGAACCGCTGCCAGGCCTGCATCGTGGGTTGCGGCATCTCGGAGCGCGGGACCGTCTCGCGCATGCCACTCACGCTCTACCGTGGGGATGGTCAATCGGTGGATGTCGAGAAAAGCGGAGCCGCCTTTTTCGACGAGCAAGGCCGCTTCGCCGGGGGAATAGAGCTCCTGCGCCCGCGCGAGCGAGAGCCGGTCCAGCTCGTGCGGGCGGTCTCGGGCATGGAGCGCACACACTTCCACGGCATCGTCAGTCGCGACCCGGCGATGCTCCAGGCGTTTCAGATCATCCGCAACGTTGCAGAGACGGACACCACGGTGTTGATCCGAGGCGAAAGCGGTACCGGCAAGGAGCTGGTCGCGCACGCTTTGCACGAAGAGAGTCACCGCCAGCGCGGAACCTTCGTGGCCGTCAACTGCGCGGCGCTCACCCCCACACTGCTGGAGAGCGAGCTGTTCGGGCATGTCCGCGGCGCTTTCACGGGGGCAGCCAGGGACAGGGTCGGCCTGTTTCAACAGGCCGAGGGGGGCACGATCTTCCTCGATGAGGTTGCCGAGCTGTCGCTGGATGTTCAGTCGAAACTGCTACGGGTGCTCGAACAGCGTGAGGTCGTTCCGGTGGGCGCCAGCGCGCCGGTTTCCGTGGATGCGCGCGTGGTGGCAGCGACGCACCGCTCGCTGCGCAAGGCGGTCAAGGCCGGGAGGTTTCGCGAAGACCTGATGTATCGGCTGCGTGTCGTCCCGATATTCTTGCCGGCCTTGCGCGAACGCCCGAGCGATCTGGAACCCCTGTTGTGGCACTTCATCGAAAAGGGTAACCAGCGAGGCCCGCGCCGCGTGAGCAGTGTGGCTCCCGAGGTCATGCGGGCCCTGTACGCCCACGATTGGCCGGGCAACGTACGCGAGCTACGCAATGTCGTCGAGTACGCCTTTGCGGTGAGCCGGGGCTCCGCCCTCGAACTCGGCGAGCTGCCGCCCGAGTTCAGAGAGGAACAGAGCGGCCCCGCGGCCCCGGCAGCACTCCGACCCAGCAAGGATGACGAGCGTTTCCGAATTGTTGCCGCGCTGGAAGCGAGCGGTGGGCATCTCGGCAGGGCTGCTGCCGAGCTCGGCGTCAGCCGCGCGACCCTGTGGAGAAAGCGCAAGAAGTACGGCGTCTAGATGAGCGAGCGCGATTCGCGATCCTGAGAAACGGGCAACAGCCAATGACTCGAGCAGAAGAGCGCGATTGGACCGCGGATCACACTCGGTCATTTCAGTCGGCGGGCTGCCGACGCGCCTTCGAGCTGGCATCTCAGAAAGTCCCCTGCACCCTCACCCCGCCCGGTCCGACTCCCAGCGTGGCTACCGGGTGCTCATTGGGGGGCGACGACTCACTGGTAGCGAACAGATACGTGCTCGTGCCCAGGCCGAGTACGCCCACGGCCAGGCCCACGAACGCCAGCGTCTGGTAGCTGCTGCTCTTTTCCGCCGCGTCCAGTGTGGAAGCGGGACAAGTGAGCTCATCGCACCCCTCGCGATCGTCGTTCGAGCGATTGAGCAAGGTAAACGCCACGAACGTGCCAGCCCCGGCCAGTCCGAGCGCACCACTCACATAGGCCAGGGTCCGCTTGGGTACGGTATCGGGCTCTGGAGGCGCGGGCGACGGCGTGGTCGCCGCAGCAGGGGCTGCTTTTGCTTCGACGGGTTTTTCGGGCGGCGGCGGGGCCGCGCTGACCTCGGTGCGTTCGCCAGCGACCACCGACAGCTCGCGTTCCGTCTGCTCGCCGTCGGACCGCTTGACGACGAGCTTCACCTTTCCAGGTGCCAGCGGTTGCGGCCGCCCCCAGTCTGCAGGTTCTATCTTCTGTCCCGCGATGCTCACCTCGCTGCCCGGCAACACCGTGACGAGGGCGACCTTTTGACTCAGGTCGTCGAGCTCTTTCTTGGCGCTCTCGGCGGTCTTCTCGTACTTGTCGTCGGCCTTGGCGAGCGCGTGCGCCAGTTCGACGGCCTCTTCGAGCTGCTTGTAGGCTTCCGCCGCGCGGCCGAGCTGAACGAGCGTCCTTGCGATGACCAGCTTGGAGTTGGGGCTCGCGACGGTGTTGTACGACTGCTGTAGAAGGCCGAGCGCTGTCTCGAAGTCCTTGGCGTCGAAGGCCTCGAGCGCGTTGCGGTACAGCTTACTCGCCTGAGCCTTCTGTTTCTTCGTGGCATGCATCACAGAAGCGCCCTCGCCGAGTGCCTCGGAAGTAAGCAGCAGTGTGGCCGCGACAAATGCCATTCTGACACTTGTCAAACGGAGCCTGCTAGATGTCATCGGGAACATAGCGCTGTGCCTTGGCCGTCTTGCGCGGCTTTGCGCGGCGCGCCGGTCTGCGCGGCGCGGGCCTGGGCGCTGCGGTCGCCTGCGCTGCGGCCTCGCTCTCGGTGTCGGCCTGGGTGGATTCCTCGTTGTCGGCGCCGG
Organism: uncultured delta proteobacterium; assembly: GCA_963809955.1. Classification (GTDB taxonomy): domain Bacteria; phylum Myxococcota_A; class Polyangia; order Polyangiales; family Polyangiaceae; genus JAICQQ01. The sequence goes on along the minus strand of CAWELQ010000013.1, from coordinate 439,108 downwards.
CGTCCTCTGTTGCATCCGCTATGTCGCGTCGAGTCTCCGACTGCGTTTCGGTGTTGGCCTCGGGCGCCGGAAGCGCGGCTACGGGCTTCGGCGCAGGGGCAGGAGCGGGCTGGATGGCTCGACCGGCGGCCGCTGGTCGGGTTTGCACCAGCGGCGCCGCCGCGAGCGCCGCCGCGCTTTGTTCCGCCGACTGGGAACGCATGAAGAGGCCGAAGGCCACCACTCCCAGGATCAATGTGGTGGCCGCAAACAACAGGGTCAGAGTGAGCAGGCGGCGATCGCTTCGCCCCTGGGCGGCGGCTATCGCGGCGCGTAGCTCTGCACGAGTGGGTACGTCGCGTGCTTCCAGAGTAGGCACGGCTTCGTTCGTGGCGGCCGCCGCGTGCTCTGGACTTCCGAGAGCCGCGCTGCGAGGAATGTCGCTTCCGGCAGCGGGCAGCGTGACCTCGCCGTCCACGGAGTGATCGAGCCCGCCCGCGAGAGCTCCCGACCTGTCGAGCGTCGCTTCCACAGCGCCATCGGGTGCGGGAGGGGGACTGCTCGCGAGCTGCGCTCCGCTTTCCATGCGCTGCCGGGGAGGGGCTGCCTCGGCCACCACGCGCGCCAGATCCGTGCTTGCGTAGGCCTGAGTGGGGTCGTCGTCCCAGTCATCGTTGAGCCGGTCCGGTAAAGTGCTCGAACCGATCGCGAAATTCGAACTCGGCACGATGGGTGCGTCCGCATCGGAGTCCGGCGGAGTGGGGGGCGCAGGAAGCCGCAGTGGGGGGACGGCTGCGAGCTGGCGCGCTGAAGCCGGGGCCAGGGCTTGCTGCGGTTCGGGGATGGCCAGCGCCGCGGCCATGGGCGCGGTCGCATCGACGCCAGGTGTGTCCACGAGATCGGCGCCCTGATGTAGGCCGGGCAGTTCGTCCGCCAGTCCCACCAGGGTCTTGAACCGTGGTCGGTGAGGGCCCTGCGCGCGAATCGCCGGAGACAGCGGCTGTGCCGTGGGCGCGGGGGGCCTCGCGGGCGGAGGAGGGGTGAGGCGCGGAGGTGCGGGGTCACGTGGTTGCACGCGAGGGGGCTGTGCCGCCTTGGGGAACGCCCGAAACATCGCGTCTGGGGCTTGGCCAACTCGCGGTTTGTCGACGCGCGCCGTTTCGAGCCCGCGCACATGCTCGGCGAAGCTCTTCTGAACGTCTGCGGTGGGGCGAACGCTCTTGATGGCGTCGCTCAAGCGCGGCGGCTTGTCCATGACCAGACGCGCCAGCGTGGACTCCCGGCCAGCGAGCGCGTCCATGAACTGAACCACTTCTTCCTGGCTGGCGGCTTTCTCTTGGGTATCGCGCAAAGCGTCGGCGAATTCGGCGACGGACGCGAAGCGCTGTGCGCGTTCCAGGCTCAGCGCCTTCTCAATCACCTTCGCCAGCTTTTCACTGGCCTTGGTCCCCACCCGTACCACGCGATCCGCACGGATGATCGGCGACTTCAGGCGGCGCTCCATCACCTGTCTGGACCCCACCAGAAGGCGCTTGCTCGACAAGAGTTCCCAGGCGATCACTGCGAGGCGGAAGACATGCGTGCGTTCGTCGACGTCATCGGCCGAGGCGAACTGCTCAGGCGCAGCGTATGCCAGCGTTTCGGAGTCGCGCGCCATCTTCGGTACTCCCGCGACCACGTTGCCGACGAAGCCGTCGAGCAGACGCGTCCTGCCGTCGTCACAGACCAAGAGCGAGCCGGGGTCGATAGTGGCTGACCGCCAGGGGACGCCCAGTTCATCGATAGCCTCACCGACCCTTTGAAAGGCCTCGATGCCATCCAGTACGATGCGCAGCGCGACGGGGACGGGCACCGCCGACTTGCGCTCCTGGATCCGTCGCTGCACGGTACGCACGCTGTCGCCGTCATAGTGATCGTGCACGAGCGCGAACCAGCCGGTTCCGAAAACGGCGTCCGCGACCCGCACGATGCTCTCGTCGTCCAGCTCCATGCTGTCCCACGCCGCCTCCGCCAAGGCCTGCTGAGTTTCCGAGTCGATGCTGGTCGGCAGCTTCACCACGCGGGCCAGCGCCAGTAGTTGTTGTTCTGCTTCGCAGCGTGTCTCCCATAACGAGCCGACGTAGCTGCTCGTCAGCTGCCTGAGAAACAGGTATCGCCCGACACGCGAGCCGGCCCCGGGTGCGCTTTCCAAACTCGCCACATCCAGGTAGTGCGCACAACTGCGGCCGACCTTTAGGGCTACTGCGGCAAAACTCCCGTATATTTGCCGGGTTTGTCCTGGGCGGTGCTCTGGTTGCTTGTTCAGGCGGAGGGACGCCGAGCGTCGAAATAGCGGGTCCCGCCGAGAGTACTTTCGAAAAACCGCGTAACGGCAATCGTTTATAGTTGCCCGCATGAAAGGTAGTCGCCGGTGGTCGTCGCGCGGCGTCGTTCTCGCCCTGGCAAGCTCGCTGGGCGTTTCGGCGCAAGCTCAGGATGTGCCCCCAGCGGAATCGCCCGAGGCTCCCTCGGCTTCGGGGGCCGCGCAGACCTGCTTTCCCGCCTGCCGTGCAGGCTTCGTTTGCAAGCAGGGCAATTGTGTTTCGATGTGCAACCCGCCCTGTCCGGAGGGCGAGGGCTGTGTCGACGGCAGGGTCTGCGAGCCCGCCTCCGCGCCCGCTGGCATCTACGAGCCGCCGCCTCCTCCGCCCAAGAAACCCGGGACCTTCGCGGAACGGATCCACTCCGCCCTTGGTTTTCACCTGGGCTTTTCGGGCAAGCACGAAGTACGAGGCCCGGACGCGAGCGTGAGGAGCGAGCTGGACACGACCTACGGTGTGAACCTGCGCTCCGACGTGCCGGTGGCGCGCTACCTTCTGTTGGGCCCGTTATTTCAGTTCGGGGCCTACCGCGTCGACCGGAGTCCAAAACCGAGCCGCGACTACTACGTGGATATCGATTTGTATGTGAGGGGCCGTTTGCCGATCGAGGTCGACAAGCTAGCCCTGCAGCTCTGGGCAGGGATGCCCATTGGCCTGACGCTCGGCTTCTTGGGTGCCACGACCGCAGGTGAGAGCGGCGACCCACGTGCCCTGTCAGGGTTCGGGGTGGGTTGGAACGTTGGATTCTTGGTCGGAGGGGCCATCCACTTCAGCAAGAAATTTGGCATGTTCGCCGAAGCGGGCTGGGTTGCCCACCGCACGAGTCACGCCTACGAGAATCGTGACGGCGACGTTTCCATCCGGCTCTCACAGACGAATGTGAACCTGGGTTTCATCTTTTCCGGAAAATAGAAGCGTTGGCTTCGCGGGGTCGGACCTCGGGGCCGGCCGCGGTCGCGTCGGCAGTTCGGAACAAGACATGACCGTCTACGTGGTGGAGCGCCAAGCACGTTGAAACTCCGCACGCATGCGGGGATGATTCTCGAGGAATCGGCGCATTTTGCGCTGGCTGCAGCCGATTCGACAGGGCTACGGCCAGCGATGACGAGGAGGAGAAGCATGGAAAAAGAGAGCAACCCCGTGACTTGGTTCGAGATACCCACATCGGATCTGAATCGCGCCAAGCTGTTCTACGAGCACGTGCTGGGGGTCGAGCTCGGGCTGCACGACCTGGGTCCGCTCAAGATGGCATGGTTCCCCATGCGGCCAACGGCGAGCGGAGCGACCGGCGCCCTCGTGCAAGCAGATGCCTACCAGCCTTCGCACCAAGGGACTCTGGTCTACTTCAGCGTGCTCGACATCGAAGCTGCGCTCGAGCGGGTCGTGGCCAAGGGAGGCAGGGTGCTCCGAGGGAAAATGAGCATCGGTGAACACGGGTTCGTGGCCCATTTCGAAGACTCGGAAGGGAACCGGGTTGCATTGCACTCGGCGTGATGCGCGGCGGGCCGAACGACGAGCTTGCTGGCGCTTTCGTCGGGATCCAGCGAACAGCGTGTTGCCTCTTTCGGGAGCCTCGGTTTGACGTTAGACTGGCTGCCGGAGTTGGGTTTCGGGTCTCATGCACGCTTCCTCGGTGGTCCTCGTAGCAATGCTCACGTCCGTGGTGACCGCGACCGGTACCGTCTACTTGGTCGAGCGCTACCACATCTTGCCCCCGGCGGTGGAGGCGAGCGCCGAGGCGGTCGTTCCCGAGTTCGTGGGCCTGTCCGAGGCGGACGCGCGCAAAAACGCGAAGGCAGCCAAGCTGGCACTGTTGGTGGCAGGGCGTGAGCCGAGCGAGAAGCAGAAGGACGGAATCGTGCTTCGTCAGTCCGTGCCGCCAGGGCAGCGCGTTCCCGTCGAACATCCCGTCAGCGTTGTGTTGGCGCAGGAGCTCCACAAGGTTCCAGAGATCACCGGGCTGACGGTTTCCGACGCGACGCTCAAGCTCAAGGGTGACGGCTACGAGCTCAAGGCGGGGGAGAGCGTTCCGAGCGCGGATGTGGAGGATGGGCTGATTGTCGATCAGTCGCCCGCCGCCGGAAGCGAGCTCGAGCCGGGTAAGGTCGTGACGGTCACCACCTCCAGCGGAGTTCAGGAGGTCGAGGTGCCGCAGCTCGCGGGCAGAAGCCACGGCCAGGCCAAAGCTCAGCTCGAAAAGCTCGGGCTGAAGGCCAAATTCGCCTGGGTCTCGCTAGCGGAAACGAACAGCTATGTCGTGCTGCGCCAAAAACCCGCAGCAGGTGAGAAGCTCAAGCCCGGCGACGAGGTGGAGCTGGTGGTGAACCGCTAGCCTTGGGGCCCGCGACGGACTTCCCCCTTGTCGGGCCCTAATCAGCGAAGTGGAGCCCCGGTGCCGGTGCAGTCGGTAACTCGTTTCGTGCTCCAGAGCGCGATCTAACCGGATTTATCACTGCATTCGACCACCTCAGCGAGTTCGTCGTTATCGACGCTGCCGTCCGCGTCGTCATCCACGAAATGGCGGTTGTCGTTGCACACGAGCCCCTGGGCTTCCAGCGGGCCTTCGCTCGCCAGCTGGTTCTTCACGAGTACGCTGTTCTCCCCACTGATACTGATGTTGCCCCAGACCTCGCACCCGGCCACGGTGGTGTTGTTGCCGATGATGGTCAGATCGCCTTCGATCACGCAGAACACGAAGTTCGCGTTGTTGAACTCGACGCGGACATCGCCGGTAATCCGGACGCCGCGGACGGTCGCATTGTTCTTGGTGATGCTGAGGTCACCGCCTATCACCGACACGTCGGGGTTCTTCCCGTAGATGACCACGTTGTTGGCGTCCACACTCAGGTCGCCGTCGATGTCGGCTCCGTCAGCCGCGCCGTCCAGCACCACGACGGAGCCGTTCTGCGTCTTTTCGACCGGTACGGCTTCGGCCGGGATCGTCTCGATGGGAGCTCCACTGGTGGGGTAGCAGATCACGTCGACGACTTCGCCATCTGCTCCTAGGATCACATCCGCGGTGCCATTGTCGCCGCATTGTGTTTGTGGCGTCGCGCAGGTACGGTCGATCTCGAGACAGCGGTCACCGTCCGGTGTCTCGACTGAGCCATCCATGTCGGAACCGATGATGACCGTGTGATTCGCGTCGTAGGGGTAGTCCGGCGCAGTCGTTGCGTCGCTGCTACCGCCGCACCCGGCAAGCGACACCCCCAGCGTCAAGCCCAGTAGATGACTCCGGCTCGTCTTCATGGGTACCTCGTGACGCCGCGCGTGGCGGCTCGTTCGTCGACTACTTCGGAATTTCGATGGTGGGACAGCCGAATTCTACGCGGACACTTTCGGCGCCTTGGCTTTCGATATCCGCGCAGGTTTGCCCCTTGATGACGATCTTGGGCGGGTTGGTGGAACGGTCGTATTCCCAGCCGTCGTCGCCGAGTCTTGGAACTACCTCGTCGTCGACGAACACGTTGACCTCGTCGAGATCGGGCGGCGTGCGCTCGAGGGCCAGCTCGCATGAGGTCACCAGGTTCGTGGTGAGTGATACCAGCGTATCGGCGAGCTCAGCGGCGTCGTCCACGCGGTAGTACTTCGGCGAGGCCGAGCCTGCCGGAGCGCCGCCCTCGGCTGCCAGGGTATCCAGCAGTACCTCGTAAGGCTCTTGGTCGCTGCCCGGGATTCCCACGATCAAGCTGGTGATTCCGGCGTCCTTCAACGCCCTGACCTGTGCGATCGTTTGCTCGTCGTCGAGGCAGCTCAGGTTCAAAAGCGGATCTGCCTCTTCGCTGCAGCAGGAGCCGTTGTTGGGAACTGGGCAGATGCCATCGATGTTGGGCGTGCACCGAGCGGCCGCGCAGGTGAGGTCCGGGTTGCAGTTGGGCCCGCCATCCACGGCCAGCAGCACGTAGTCTTCACCCTCGAGCGAGGCTCCATCACCGTTCGTGAAATACTCGAGGGCCAGGGCCAGAGCATCGGCGGTCGGAGTATTCCCGGCCGGCGCGTTGTCGGACGAATCGAGCGCTGCCTTCACTGCATCCACCGCTTTCGTTCCAGCGGCGATGGGAACGGCCACCTCCGACCCGCCGACAATCCCGCAACCGTTCTCGTCGTCGGCATCAGCGTCCGGGAAGAACTGCAGGCCGACGGACATCTTTCCCGAGACGCCATCCAGGGCCGTCTCGAGTGAGTCGCCCAGCGTGGTCCACTTGTCGTCGTCGAATCCGTCAGGCGTATCGTTCATGCTCCCTGACCGATCGATGACGAGGAGCAAGTTCACTTGCACGGGCTCTGCGCGAACGCTCTGGCCCCCGCATTCTCCGCCGCCCGCGCCGCCTTCGCTCGTCGTGGTCGACGGATCGCCTCCGCCGCCGGTGGTCAGGACGACTCCGGACCCACCGTTGCCGCCTGTGGCCGAAGAGGTACCGCCGCTGCCACCCGAGCTGGTGTCGGGCAGCGTGCTGCCTTCCGAACCATCGGAGCCCCCGCAGGCAGAGGCGAACCCTGCCGCTCCAAGGGCCGCCACCAGTGCGCAGCCGATCGTCGTAAGAGAATGTGAAACTCGTCGCATTTTCATCAAACCTCGAAAACCCGTCAGTTCTGGATCAGGCAGCGCCCGCTGATGCAGGTGACACCCAACGCATCGTCGCAGCAGTCGCTGGTTTGCTCGCACGTCTGCGCATAGGCCGAACAGCCCGGTTCGTTCCCGGTACCGCCGCTGCCGCCAGAGCCAGTGCTGCCGCCGGAGCCGGTGCTGCCGCCAGAGCCGGTGCTGCCGCCAGAGCCGGTGCTGCCGCCAGAGCCGGTGCTGCCGCCAGAGCCGGTGCCGCCGGAGCCGCCGCTGCCGGTGGGCGGGTTGCAGGTTCCGTGGATTTCGCCGGCAGCGATGAAGCAGACGGTGCCGATGCAGCAGTCGGCGTTGGTGGTGCAGGTGTCCCCGTCCTGGTTGCACTCCTCGCTCCCGCACTTCAGCCGATTGTTGTCGCTCGGGTCGGGCACGCAGGGGCGCCCCTCGCAGCAGTCGCCGGAATTCGAGCAGGAGCCGCCCGGTTCGACACAGTAATCGTCGGACAGCCCGTTGCAGCGGGGGATTCCGAGCAGGTCGTACTCGCAGGACCCCTTCTGCCAGTTGGGGTTCGATGGATTGGCGTTCGTGGGGCAACAATTGCTCGGCAGCTGACTGGATTCGCTGCACAGTCCGCCGTTGAGCTGGCAGACGTCGCCTTGCGGAGTACAACGCTGCGACTTGCAGCGCCCGAACACGTCGTCCGGGCTGCTTCGCTCACAAAACGCATCGCTTTCGCCGGAACCCGGTAGCCCTGCGTCGGGGTCGCCGCCGCAGCAATCGGTGTCGCGCACGCACAGCTCGCCGGCGGGGCGGCAACCGCTGGGAGGTTGACAGATGAACACGCCAGCGGGTCCTGGTCCGCAGGCGCGGCTGCAGCAGCTGGCGCAGTCGGAACCGCAAACCATGCCCGCCTGACCGGTCTCGCAGCGGTTGGGACCGACGTCGAGCACGCCGCAGTACCCGAAGGCGTCGTTGTCGCTATTCTTCATGCAGTTGCCACTGCAACAATCGGGATTGCCGCTGCAGATGTCGCCGAGCTGCACGCAATAGGAGACCCCCTGTGAACAGCGACCCCCATCGCACAGGCCCGAGCAGCAGTCGCTCGCGTCGCTACACGAGTTGCCCGAGGACTTGCAGCTGTATCCGCCGCCATTGACGTCTTCACAGCTGCCACCGTTGCAACTGCCGCTGCAACACTGTCCGTCGCTGTCGCAGTCTTCGCCATCGTCGATACACGCCGTCTCGCTGCAGGTTCCACTGTCGCAGTTGAAGGTGCAGCAGTCCGTGTTGTCGCCACAGTCACTCCCCGTAGGTGCGCATGCAATAACGTTGCGTCCGCAGGTATTGCTCGAGCTTTCGCACACTTCCGAACAGCAATCGCCGGGGTCATTACACGGGTCCCCATAGCTGCCGCACACCGGGCCGAAGCCTCCTTGCCCGGCGCTACCGCCAGAGGCTCCGTCCGTGCTGCCACCGCCCGAGCCGGTGTTCGCTCCTCCAGTTCCAGACGCGGCTCCTCCCGAGTTCGTGCTCCTGCCAGCCGCGCCCCCGGCGTTCCCGGAGCTGGTGCCTCCCGAGCTGCCAGCGCTTCCTCCGGAATTGGTGCCGCCCGAAGCGGTACCGCCCGAACCCGTGGCGTCTTTGCCGAAAGTGCTTTCACTGCCGGAGTCGCCGCATGCTTGCATGAATGCCACGCACGTGAAGAGCGCGCCCAGAGACAGTGAGAACGTAGTGAGTCGCATGTGTCTTTTCCGTCTTTGGTTGGAGTGCCCGAAAGCTCGTGAGCTGTCAGTGGGCCCCCTCACTGCCCGTTATCAACCCAGTCGTACGGAGCCTACGGATTCTGCCCCGTGGGACTTAACGGCTGGAACAGTGTGTGCCAATGGTCCGAACGTCCGTGCGGGCGCGGTGTGCGCGGGAGTGCGCCTGTGTGGTTGCAGCCGGTCACCAGCTTGGGACCAGCGCTCGCCCGCGGGTGGGCTCGGTCATTCCTTCAGGGTCGTATCGACCTTCTTCTGGTGCGCGGACTCGGGATACTTCTCGCTGAACTCTTTGGCCTTGCGTTGGGCGCTCTGCTTCTCGTCGAGGCGCGAGAGGGCTTCGATGGCAATCACCTCACGCTCCTGGCTGAGCGTTCCGTCGGGGTACAAATGCTTGTGCTGCCGGGTGAGATCGAGCGCGCGCGCGGGATTGCTCTTCAAGGCTTGTCGCGCCTGGTCCAGCAAGCTGGCTTCGCTCGGCTTCGGCGCCTGCGCCGTCGGCTTGGCGTGAGACGGAGAAGGGGACGATGCTGCGCGGGGCGGAGCTGGCGGCACCGGCGCGCCGGAAGGCTTCGCCGAGGGGGCTGCGGCTGCTCCGGGTTCTTGCGCTTCTGCCTTCGGTGCCGAGCTGGCGTCCTCGCGAACCTTTTCCTCCGTCTCGTGGGGCGGGGTCAGAGTGGGAGCAGGTTCGGGCGTTTCGCGCGCCGACCACCAGGCGCCCGCCGCCACCAGACCGCCCACCGTCACCAGCACGCCGAGCTTGGCCAGAGCAGGGGCGCGGCTCGCTCCGGGCCCCGCAGGCACGCCTTCTGGGGGGGCAGCGTCAGGGGGAGCCGGGGGCCCGTCGAGAAGACCCGAGAGCTTGCCCTCGAGCCCGGTCAATTGCGCCCGACTCGGCAGATCGCTCTTGGCTGTCTGAAGCAGCTCTCGCATTTCACTCGGTGCGTCAGTGGCGTCTTCGCTCCAGCGCTTTAGATCGTCGGCCATCACTCGGCCTCCTTGGCGCTGCCTTCGCTCAACGCCCGCGCCATGATCTGCCGTGCCGCGCGCAGTCGCGAATATGCCGTCTGAAGCGGCGTGCCCATAGCGGCCGCGACGTCCTTCATCTCGAGTTCCTCGATTTCGTAGAGGATGAAAACCTGCCGCTTCTCGTCGTCGAGCTGGTCGAGCAACTCGAGCAGGCGCTCGCGTTGGCGCGAACGCTCGACCGCTTGCTCCTGGTCGGGTTCGAGAGTGGGCGTCGGGACCTCCTCGACCGCCTGCTCCCGGCGGACGTGCGCCCGTCGCCGATAGTCAGAAGCCGTGCGCAAGCAGATACCGTAGACCCAGGTGCGGAGGGTCGAGCGCCCTTCGAAGCTCCCGAGCTTTCGATGCACGACCACGAACACCTCTTGACACACGTCCTCGATGTCCCGCTCCGGGACGCCGAGATGCCTGAGGGTTCGCCATACAAACGCTGAATACTCATCGAAAATCGCCCGCAGCGACGGAATTTCCGGCCCGGATTGAGCGGGCTTACTAGATGAGTGGGTCACGGTAGAGAACTTATTACTCAAACTGAGCAGCGACGCCCAATTGTCCAGTGGCGATGACAGGAGACATGCGAAACAGGCGTTCGTCCCCGCCGCCCGCGGTGCCGTAACGGAAGCTGTCTCGCTCCAGTGGAGCCTCGAACTGCACGGAGACTCGGCCGGAGAGCGGCCCGGCGATGGGCAGGCCGAGGGCGCCCTTGACCCCCAGGTTGATGTAAGAGCGGGTTTCGGAGTGGTTCGAATCGAAGCCGTACCCCTCCACCCTGAGCCGTCCCACGTGCTGGACGACACACACCTCGACCCCCGCCTCACTCGGTGTGAACGCCAAGGGGCAAACGAACCAACCGACCTCCATGGGCGAGAAGTTGGCACCGGCGCCCGTGCCCTGTACCTCGTCGCTGACGCTTCGGTAGGCGGAAAGATCCACGCCGAACTTGGCAAAGCTCGGCGGCACGATGGCCAAGTGCGCACGCGCCCCCCACCCGACCTCGGGAAGCAGACCCCAGGAGGACAGCGCGCCCAAGCCCATATCGAAATGATAGACGGGTCTGCGCGGGGGAGTGTCCGCGGGCACGTGCAACTTGGACTCGAGCGGCGGAACTTGCGAGGTGGCACGCTTCGTTGGCCCTTCTGCCGGTGCCGGTCGGTTCGAAGCCGGTGTGGGGGGCGGAACGTGTGCCTCGGGGATGTCGAGCATCACCGCCAGAATCAAGGCGATGGAATCGTCGAGCGATGAACACTCCGGGCTCTTGCTCTCGAGAGTGCGCGACCCCATGGGCACGTCGTCTTTGCTGGAGAGCTCGATCTCGACGGTGAAGGATTGCTGAGTGTGCTGGATGCGGCCGCGGACTTTCACGTCGGCAGCGCTATCGTTCACGAAGACCGTACGACCCAAGCGTTCTTCTACGGCCGTTCTCACCTGGTCGCGGCTCATACAATGGTCCGTGCCCGATGCCAGGGTCCATTCGAGCGCGGCCCTTACGGGTTCTTCCAGGGCTTCGGCTCTGGCCACGAGCGAAATCGTCGAAAGCAGCGCGGGGAAAATCGAAGCGCCAGAGCGCATGCAGGCACTATCCCTCAAGCGGCCGCAAAGTGAAACCGAGAATGCGTGGGCGCTTGCTACTTGATGGTGAGAACGCAGCACCCGGTGATGCAGTAGTGGTCTGTCGGACAACTGCTTTGGCCGGTGAGCCCGCATGCCTGGGCATCCACCGGGCAGCTCTGGGTCGGTCCATCGTCGCCCGCGTTGCAGCTCGGCGGAAGCTCTCTCTTGCCAACACAGAGCTCACATTCCTCGCAGGGGTTCAAGCATGCCTCGACCTGGGTGCAGGGTTTGCAACGCTCAGGGTCGCCAAGGTCATCGCGGGTGCAGCTCGGCTGCCCATCCACCTGTGAGCCCAGCCACACTGGTGTGTTTGCACCTGGAATCTCGCAGCAGCCAAAGCAGTCGCATCCGTTGGGTACCAGCGGTAGGCAGGTGTCTCTGCATTGTTCGGATACCGAGTTTCTCGCCTCGTCGCAGCTCACGGGGGGAGAACCCACGCCAGTCTCCGGGTCGTAGGGGCACGAGTCGGGCTCCGGTTCCTCCGGGTCGCAGCCGTGGTCCCACGCGCAGTCGTCGTTGCCGGCGCCCGAGTCTTGGTCGAAGTAGCAGTCGAGCTTGCAGTTCCCACCGCCCTGGCCGGGGATGGAGCCGTAGAACGTGTCCTCGGCGTTGTGGCACGGCCCCAGGCAGTCGGGGTCCTCTGCGTCCACCTTGCCGTCCGCGTCGTTGTCCACGCAGTCTCCGCAATCCCAGTAGTGGCCCTGGCACGCGATCTTGACGCATTCCCCTTCGCCGCTCGATCCCCCCGCGGAACTCGACGTGCTGGCGGACAAGGTGCCGGCGCCACCGACGGTGCCGCCGCTCCCAGGTGCTCCCCCCGCGCCGGCTTCGAAGCGCCCGACGAAGACACTGCTGTCGCACGCCAGCGGAGCGATGGACAGGAGCGCGCCTGCCAGGAAGCGCCGGAGCGCAGGCTTGTGACTCGGCATTGCGGGGCTCAGACGAGGGCGCCTGTTCTGCGCCCGCTCGTTCACATGACCCGGCACTTGCCCCCAATGCACATTTGCATGGCGCCTTTGCACTCTTTGCCGCACGAGCCACAGTGGGCGGAGTCGGTATTGGTGTTGACGCAGGCCCCGTCGCAGTAGGCAAAGCCAGGGTTGCACTGGGTGATGCAGCTGCCATGGTCGCAAATGGGCGTGGCGTTGCCGATCGCCTCGCAAACCTTGTCGCAGCCGCCGCAATGATCGAGGTTGATGTCGGGGTCGACGCAGCTGTCACCACACCGGATGAAGGGACTCTGACAGACGAAGTCGCAGGTGCCTTGATTGCATACGGGAGCCGCGTTGGTGGGGGCCGTGCATTCCATCTCGCACGCCCCGCAATTGGCGGTATCGGTGTCAGTGTTGGTGCAGGAACCGTTGCAGTTTTCCAGATCGCCATCGCAAGTGAGGCCGCAGCTGCCTTGCGAGCAGACTTGACCAGACTCGCATGCCGTCTCGCAAGCGCCGCAGTGCTGAGCGTTCGACAGCAAGTTGAAGCATTTGCCATCGCAGGCGCTCAGCCCGGCGTTGCAGGTGACGCTGCATTTGCCGGCTGAACAGACGGCGGTGCCGCCGCTGGGGGCGGGGCACACCTTGCCGCACGCTCCACAGTTTTGCGTGTCACTGGTGGTGTTCAGGCAGGCGCCGTCGCAGGCGGTGTAGCCCTCGTTGCAGGTGACATCGCAGGCACCGGCCGCGCATTGGGCGGTGCCGTGGGCGGGTACTGGGCAGCCGTGCTCGCAGTCGCCGCAATTGGCCGGGTCGCTGTCGACGTCCACGCAGACGCCTCCGCAGTTCTTCTGACCCGAACCGCAGTCGCTCGTGCAGCTGCCACCCGAACAAACCTCGTCGAGTTCACAGGACACATTGCAGGCGCCGCAGTAGGAAGGGTTCGTGTCAGTGTCGACGCACGTGCCATAGCAGTCCACATAGCCTGTGTTGCAGGTGAAGCTGCAGGCGCCGTAGTCGCACTGAGCCTCTCCGCGTGCTGGGGCGTCGCAGCCGTTGTCGCAGGCTCCGCAATGGTTGGCGTCGTTGCCCGAGACATCGATACACCCGTTGCCGCAGTCTTCGAAACCATCGTCGCACACCTTGCCGCAGCTACCACTGACGCACTCGGGCATGCCGTTGGCCGGATCGGGGCAGGCGTCCCCGCAGCCTCCGCAATGGTTGACCGACGTTTCGATGTCGACACAGGAGCCACCGCAGTTCGTGAGACCGCCCGCGCATTTGTCGGAACACTCGGACTCTGAACAGACCTGGCCCGCCGGGCACACGTTGTCGCAGCCCCCACAGTGGTTCGGGTTACTGTTGGTGTCGACGCAGAGGCTGCCGCAAAGCTCGTAGTCACCTTCGCATTCGACGCCACATTCGCCGTCTTCGCAGCTGGGGCGGCTGAAGGCGTCCATGGGGCAGCGGTGCCCGCACGCCCCGCAATTGTCGACGTCCGACGAGGTGTCGATGCAGCGATCGTCACAGGGGCTGTAGCCTTCGTCGCAGAAAATGCCGCAGCGACCTTCTTTGCACACGGGGCTTGCCGAGGGCGGAGCCGTACACTTGGCCCCACAGCGGTTGCAGTTGTTCTCGTCTCCCTGGGTGTCGACGCACTTGCCATTGCAGACGGTTCTGCCTTCCTCGCAGCTGACAGGCCCCGTGTCCAACGACCCTTTCTTGACACACGTATTGCTGTCGCCGTCGCACTCGTAGCCGTCGGCACATTGGCCCGCTTCGTCACAGGCCAGCCCGTCGAGGTCGGTCGAAAGGTCCGATGCGCAGGCGCCTGGCCCCAGCGGCCCCAACACGAAAGCCAGCAGCGTCAGCGTGACGGCCCAGAAGTGGCGGAACCTCATCAGAAACTCCCTCGCATCGAGACGAAACAGCGACCAGGCCCGCACCCCGCGCTGGCCGCCAGCGGGCGCGACAGGATCGCCTGCTCTGGGGAAGCCGAACTGCCGTCCGTCAGGTCGAGCACGAGCAACACCCCGCCGGCGAGGGTCAGTGCACCGCCCACGCCAAGAGCCACTCGCGCGATGGTTTGCCTCTGTTCCATCTGATCGAGCGCGTCGGAGTACTCGATTTGAGTGGTGGCATTCTCGGCGTCCTTTTCGGACGAGCGCCTGAGCAACTCGAACCCGCCCGCGGTGCCGAGCGTCGCCACGCCCGCGCCGAGCACGACATACGTGAGCACGCCGACCCCTTCGGGTTCTTTCGGAGCGCCCGTGTCGCCGGGAGCCGTTGCGCGTCCCGTGGTTTTGGTGCCCTTGGGGCCGGCGAGGGGAGCCGCGGGGACGGGGGCCGGTTCGGTGGCGGGAACCAAACGGATCGACACGTCCTTGGCCTCGTCGGCAGCGAGCTCGATGTCGCGTTCGCTATCCGCGTACCCGCGCAGCGTGAGCGCCACCGAGTGCTTGCCAGGGGGAAGATCCCCGGTCCACGGGGTGACGCCCACCGGCCGACCGTCGACCCGCACCGTGGCCGTTTCCGGTTCGGACCGCACCGTGACTTGCTGGACGCCCTTTTCCTGCAGGGCCGCTTCGTACTGCTGGATAAGTGCGTTCACCGCGTCCTTGTCTTCCGCGTTGGGTTCGCGGCGCAGGTAGTCGCGATACCAGCTGAGAGCGTTGCTCGAATCCTTGATCTTCTCGTAGGCGCGCGCGATGTTGAACGAGAGGGCCGAGCTCGGCGCGAGCTTGTCCGCTTCCAGGAACAGGTCTATCGCATCCTTGTAGCGAGCTTCCTGGTAGGCGTGCACGCCCAGGTCGTAGCGCTTCGCTGCCTCTTCACGCCGCTGTGCCAGCTCGGCCTGGGTCGGCTCCGCAGCATGGATCTCGGGGGCTATCATCAGTGAAGCAAGCACTGTCGCCCATACGAACCAACTCAATTGCATGTGTGACCGCCCGGTCAGTAAGGTTTCTTGAGATCCAGCTTCGGAGGTTCGCGCTTTTGGGTCAAAGCCTTTTCCTCGTTCTTCTTTGGAGTGGAACTCTGGACGGTCCTTGTCGCGGGAGCTTTAGCTTTGGCCTTGGCGGGGGGGTTTTGTGCGGATTCGGGCGCTTTTCCCCTGATGGACTTCGTGCCGGACGTGTCGTCCGCATCCTTTGAGGCGTCTGAAACCATCCGGGGGTTCGTGTGCCGTTCGACCTCCGGCTGACCGCCAGGGAGCATTGTCGGCAAGTCTGCCGAGTGGTCAGGAGGTATCGCTACCGGCGTGCTCTCGACCGATTCCAGCTCGTTTCCAGGCTTGGCCATGGGTGGGGTAGGTGGAACCGTCGCCGCATTGCTTCCGCTTTCCGACGCCGAAAATGCGAGCGCCGCCGAAAGGCCGAACAGCACCGTGAGGATGGCAACGACGGTCCACGTGCGCCGGCCCTTCTTGGGGGGCGCGGGCCGAGAGTCGATCTCCGTGTCTGCGAAGACCCGAGAGCTGTCGGAACCCTGGGCTTCCTCCTGTCGAGCCGGGGACGGCAATGGCAGAGGATCGGGGCCCGGCGGGAAGTCCGTGGGTTGTTCGGCAGCAGTTGGCGCATTCGAACTCGGGCTGGACACCTCCCAGCGGCTTCGTCTCCGTCGCCGGATTGTCGAGGGAGACTCCGTCTCGTCGAAGTTCACCGACAAAAGGCTGCCTCGGCCTGGTTGCCGGTGCTCCAGCCACTTGGCTTCCAATCCGGTACCGCACACGTCCTCGTCGACGCCCTGAGCGAAGGCCCAATGAGCGAGCGCTCGACCGAACTCCAGCATCGAGGGCCAGCGTTCCTCGGGCGCCTTGCGAAGGCCACGTTCTACCATGCTCCAGAGCTCGGCATCGCCAGCCGCCTGCTCGGTGATCGGTTTGGGGTTGTCTTCGACGATGCTCCGGAGCAGCGCGTTGTAGTTGCCGCCGCTGAACGGAGGCACACCCGTGACCAGCTCGTAGAGCACGACCGCGAACGCCCAGATATCGACTCGATAGTCGGCATTGTCCAGGCCGCGCGCTTGCTCGGGCGCGAGATAGCCTGGGCTGCCCACGATGGTGCCCCGCGTCGTGAGCTTGCTGTCCAGCTCAGTATTCTCGAGCTTCGCCACTCCGAAGTCGACGAGCTTGGGTTGCAGAACACCGGCTTCGTCTTCCGCCAGGTAGATGTTTTCGGGTTTGATATCCCGATGCACGATGCCTTTCAGGTGCGCGGTCGCCAGCGCGTCGGCAATCGGCAAGAGAATCTGGGTGGCAGCTACCGCGGAGAGGCGCCCTTCGGCGGCGAGCACGTCGCCGAGGTTGTCCCCTCGGAGAAGCTCCATCACGATGAAGGGATCGGAAAATCTCGTTTCGCCGACGTCGAAGACGCGCACGATCGCCGGGTGTCCCAGCTGCGCCGCCGCTCGGGCTTCTTGCACGAGGCGAGCGCCGGCGCTGTCTTCGCGGACATCCGAGCGGATCAGCTTGATGGCCACCAGAAGGTCGAGCCCGAGGTTCCTGGCCTCCCAGACCTCGCCCATGCCACCCTCACCTAGAATGCGGTTGAGCTTGTACTTGCCGACGATCAGGTCACCCGGACTGTAGCGATGCTGCGCGCCTTCCGAATCGGGGGGGCCAAGAGTGTCGTCGGTCATGGGCAGATCGGGTTTCACTCGAGAGATAAGTTTAGCGTGAGAAGGCACGCAAGGGCACGTCGCCAGAGCCTTTCACTCCATCTTTTTTTCGCGCGCTACACGAAACAGTCCAAGCCCCAGGCCAGCGGGGCAGCTGGCCCGGGGCCTGTCGGCACCGAATAGCCGCCCCAGGCCCGCTCAATCTCGGCCGCGCATCGCTTTTTTGGTGACCCGGATCATAATCCGCCGGAGGCCACCCCACTCAGTCAGCTGCGTTGGCTCACCAACGGCTCATGGAGGCCTCTTCAATTGGCCGGGGGTGGTAGCGAAGTGAAGGTGTCGGACCGCACTTGGCGGGCGGTTATCTCACCACCCTCGGTGAAGGCTTCGTCGATGGAACCGCTCTGGCTGCGCATGAGCTCCACGGTCCCCGTGCATTCGTCTCCCTCGTCGTCGCCCGGACCCACCAAGTCTTCGGCGCTCACACTGTGATCGCCGTTGTCCGGAGTGTCTCCGTCTTCGAAGAAGAAGCAGTCCCCGTCCACATTGAAATGGATGTCGCCATCGCCCGCTGGATCCCAAGTGAACTCGACGTCGTCGACGGTGCGCGTGACCTCTGCGCTGGTGACTTCCATCTCGAACGGCTCGGGAAGAGCCACGGTCGACATGGGGGCATCATCATCGCCGTCGCGCAAGAAAGCGAAGACGAATTCAGTGCCCGCGTCGTCTGTGCCGAAGGTTGCGGTATAGCGGTGTCCGCTGCTGCCCTCGAGCGTCTTGGACTCTCCGTCGACGGTCACCTCCAAGGTGTCGCCGCCATCGAGATCCAAAAACGTATTGGAGTTGTTGCCACCTACCTTCAGGCGAGCTTCGACGCGTGAGCTGCCGTTCCCGTTGGCGGTAACGGTGAACTCCGGGTAGATGCCGGTCGTGCGTACGTCCGTAGACTCGACCGATTCGGAACAACCGACCAATGCGAGTGCGAGCACCAAATAACGCTTCATCTTTTCAAACCTCCGTCAGCACCAAAGCCGTCGTTTACTAACACGATCCGCTGCAGCAAGCGTTGTGCCAGGTGAACAGCCTAGGAAAGCGGTCGTTTAACGGGCGAAAAGGCCGAAAAGGGAGGACGGAGCCAGCCGTCTCGCGAAGGGAAAGCCGGGGCCTACACGCACCCGGGCTGACGCCGAGGTCATAGCACAGGGGCGACGCCAGGTGGCCTGTTGCCCATTTTCTGAACGCCGGTCGGCTACGAAGCGGAAACGCAGAGAGGATAGGTGAGGTGCGAACTACTCAGAAGCCCGCCCCGTCGCTGTCGGCACCCGGGACCCGTAGCTTGTAGGGTTCCGGCTTCTTCGGCAAAACCTTTGGCTTTGGTACGGCAGGCTCTTCTTCGAGCACGATCTTGGGGTGGGTGGGGTCGCCTGTCGGCTCGTCGCTGGTGTCTTCGGTCTGGGGCTCTTCCTTTGGAAGCTCTCCAACGGGTGCAGAAGCAGAGTCGTCGTAGGGACTGGGCGGAGGCTCGGCAGCGGCCGGTTCCGATAGATCCTCCGAGGCCGCTTCTTTCAACCAAGCGGGCTTGGGTGCGGGCGCGGGCTGAGCCTGCGGCTGGGGAGGCGCCACCCACTGACGAGTGGCGCGCTGACGCTTCTCGACTTCTTCTACCGGCAAGTCGCTCACGCTGACGCCCTGAACTCCGGGCTCGCTGGGCTCGGCGCTCTGAGGCCTGGCCGCTTTGAGGTCGAGCTGAGCAGCGGTGGCCTCCGGCTGGCTCGCCAAGGCCGTTCCGGCAGCATCGTTCGTGGGCTTGCTCATGAGCTTGCCAATCGCCAGCATCAAACAGAACGCTACCACTGCTCCGCCCCCTCCCCAAGCCGCCAGCTTCCGTATGGCGTGGCGCTCAGGAGGCGGTGGCGCGATCAGTGACGGGCGACTCCGGCTGATGGCATGTGGTGTTTCGGATGCCGTGGGTTGAGACAGCGGCGCGCGCCCTGGTTCCGTGACTTCGCTGACTTGAGAACTGCCGGTGAGCAGGGTGGTGTCGGGAATCAGCGAGGAATTGGCGTGCCCTACCGTGTTCACCAAGGCGTCGTGGATGGCCTGCCGCCGCTTCTCGAGTCGCTTGCCTACGACTCGGCGCAAGAGCGCGGCAACGCTGCCGGTCGAGACGACCGTGCGCTCGCCGACCAGGTGGCGCTCGAGGGCCAGGCGGAACTCTTCAGCGGACTGGTAGCGATCCTTCGGATTGTTCGCTAGGGCCCTCAGCACGATCGCTTCGAGCCCCGGCGAGTAATTGGGATTCACGGAGTGCGGTGGCGGCACCTTGCACTGCATCACCAGACCCAGGGTGTGGTGCTTGTCGACGCCCTTGAACAGGCGCTGCCCCGTGGTCAGCTCGTAAAGCACCACCCCGAGTGAAAAGACGTCGCTGCGGCGGTCGACCGCTTGCCCGCGCGCCTGCTCCGGAGACATGTAGCTGTACTTGCCGTGTGGCCCTTCGGTCATCGACATGCCACTGCTCTCGGTAGCCTTGGCAAGTCCGAAATCGGCGACCTTCACTCGACCGTCGAGGCCGACCAGGATGTTGTGGGGCGAAACGTCGCGGTGCACGATGCCCTCGAGCTCGCCGTCCCAACCGCGCATCTCGTGAGCGGCGTGCAGCCCCTTCGCCGTGTCCGCTATGATACGGACCGCCATTTCTGCCGGAATCGGTCGGCGCCTCGCGGCTTCACGGAACAGCGCATCGAGCGATTCCCCTTCCACCCACTCCATGGTTTGCCAGAGCACTCCGTCGTGCTCGGCCACCTCGTAGGTGCGCACCACATTGTCGTGTTCGATGCTCCCGACCAGCTGCCCTTCCTTCAGGAACATCGCGCGGAAGCTGGAGTGGGTGGCAAACTCCGGGCGCATCACTTTGATGGCGACCAGACGCTCTTTGCCACTTTTCGGGGATTCTTCACGTGCCACCCACACGCTTCCCATGCCCCCCTGCCCAAGGGGCACGAGTAGGTGATAGCGACCCAGGGTCGCTCCCGAAACCAACGCGAAGCTCAAGTGAGGCTCTCTAGTTATTGGGATGGTCGGCGGAAGATCCCGACGACGGCCGTCCTTTTATTACACGAACGCGTGTATTTCGCGAGGAGCAGGGCCGGACGACGGTGCCGCGTTGCGACTGAAACCCACGCACTCCGGCAGGAAGAACCCGTCTTCCAGTGGCGGTGCGATCATCCATTCGTAGCGCAAGCCTGCGCGAGTGCTGGAGGTTTGGAGTGGACGACGCCGAGCGCTACACGACGCTCGCTGTCGCTTCAGGGCGAGGAGTCGCTCGGGGCAGGCTGCGCCGAGGCGCTTGCCGGCGCGAGTGCGGCCGCAGCGGACGCGGCTGCCTCGGGGTAGATGTCCATCTTCACGTCCAGCAGCACTGTTTCGCCGGGTACCAGATCCACAGTACGTCGCTCGACGGGCGCATTGGGGTGCTCCAGCCGAACGTAGTGCAGGCCGGCTTCCAGGGGGATCGGCTGAGCGAATGGTGTGGTCGCCACTCGCTGGCCGTCCACGTTCACGTGGGCCCACGGCGTCGCGACCACGCGCAGGTAGGCCAGGCGGTGCGGTACCAGCTCGAGGCGAGTGTGACTATGACGAGACGGGGCGCGCGAGCCCCGGCGCTGCGCCAGAATCTGGAGCGCACCGCCTCCGAGCAGTATGAGAGCAAAGGCCACCAAGAGCCCCTTGGTAGCCGACACGACAGCGTTCTTGCGTGGGACGGGTCGCACGCTCACCCGGGGCTCGTGCTCGCTCGCGGGCGCCTGGTCGCTGAGCTTGGCAGCCACCAGGGCCTGACTGATGACTTGACGTGGGCTTTTCGCTCCGGTCTCGCGCAGGATCTCCCTCAATGCAGCGACCAGCTCGGAGCTCGAGGCAAAGCGGTCACTCGGCAGCTTTTCCAGGCAGCGCTGCACGATGCGGTCGAGTGCGGGGGGCACATTCGGCGCCAGCCTGGCCAGTGGTACAGGCGGATCGTGCCGAATACGTTGGGTGGTGCTGCGGTCGCCCCGTTCGGGAAAAGGCTGCTCGTGAGAGAGCATTTCGTACAGCACGATGCCGAGCGAAAACAGGTCGCTGCGCGGATCCGGGGGCTCGCCCAGAATCTGCTCCGGAGACATGTACGCGGGCCCTCCCGTGGTCGTCGCCCCATCCAGCAGCTCGGGCGCGGTGGGTAGACGCTCGTCCACCGCGACGGCGAAATTGACCAACTTCACCTCGCCTCGCCGTGAAACGACCACGTTTGCGGGCCGGATATCCCGATGAATCACCGCATGGGCGTGGGCGTGCTCCAGCGCGCTGGCGACTTCCAGTGCGATGGCGGTGACGGCCAAGGGAGTCAGCTCGACTTTTTTGGCCAGCAGCTCCTCGACCGTCCAGCCGTCGACGAACTCCAGGACGAGCCACATTCTGTCGCCGCGGCGGACGAAATCGTGAATGTGCAGGATATTCGGGTGGTGGAGCTCCGCCAGCAGCCTCGCCTCGCGCTCCAGGGTGGCCGCGAACGGCGATGAGGGAAGGATGCTCGAGCTCAACGCCTTGATGAGTACGGGCCGCCCCAGCGGCTGCTGCAGCGCGTGATAGACGTCGGCGATCGGCCCTTGGTGCAGCTTCTTTACGAGCTGGCAGCCGTCGAACTCGGGGGTCGCCGTCATGGTTTTCCGAACCTATCACCGCTCAAGTCCAGGGAAAGCATGTTCTCCAGGGCATTCGCACGGTTCCGAACCGGACCCCACACGCGCGGGCCAGGCGGGCGGCCTCGCGTGGCGTTCCCTTTCTGGATTCGATGCGCATCGTCGTCAGGGTTAGATAAGCTGCCGGGAGATGCAGACCTCGCCGCTTTTCGACCCCTCTCGAGCTGCACCATCGCCTCGTGCGAGGTTCGGGGCGCGGCTGTGGTTACGCACCTGGTCGTACTTCTATCAACTGCCTCCTCGCTTCTGGACTGTGCTGGCGCCGGCTCTACTGGTGGCCGCGGTTGTCTTCGTCCGCAGCCCAGCCTCGAATTTCATCTTCGACGAGCAAGAAGCGCTGCTCGCCAATCCCTACGTCAATGGGGACCAGCTGGGGTTTCTCGATGCCTTTCGGCGGGATTTCTGGGGGCTGCCGCCAACACGTACGATCGGCTCCTACCGACCGCTGCCCAACCTGATCTGGTGGGTCCTGTGGCGCATTACCGAGCTTCCCTGGCTCCCCCACTGGGTCAACATCGTCGTGCACGCGGTCAACGCCGCGCTCCTGGCCTCCTTCGCCTTCGCGCTCACCCGCAAACGCACGCTCGCCTGGCTCGCTGGCGGCGTGTTTTTGCTCTCCGCCGTCATCACCGAGGCCGTCACCGGCGTGGTGGGGCTAGCCGACGTGCTCGGTGGGCTCGGCGTTCTCTTGGCGCTGCAGGCGCTGAGGCTGCCGCTCGGTGTGATGCCGTTCGCCGTTTGGGGAGCGCTCGGACTCGGCTTTTTCTCGAAGGAGAGCGTCCTGGTCGGCGTCCCTCTGGTGGGATGGGTGGCGCTGCTGACTGCGCCGTACTTCCATCCGGCCCGGCCCAGGCGCTTTCTGCGTGCTCTCTTGGCCTGGGGCGCCGCGGTGCTGGCGCTCGTGGGCTACACCTACTTTCGTCGCTACTTCTTTCCGGTGAGCTTGCCCGCGAGTTTGCAGGAGGCGTTGCCCTCGAGCGAGCCGCTGGTTCGCCGCGCCATGCATGAGTTCTTGCGCTGGTTTCAGCAGCCGCGCCTTCCGCACGATCCGATCAACAATCCCTTGGTGGACGCCGACACTCCGGGCAGGCTGGGTGGGGCACTTCGCGTCTATGTGCATGGCCTGGGCCAGGTGCTGTTTCCCTACACGCTGAGCGGCGACTACTCGTTCGCTTCCGAGCCGGTCCCCGAGCATCCGATCAATCCCGTGAGCATTCTCGGTGCGCTGTGCATGGTGGTCCCCCCGTTGGCTGCTCTCGCGTGTTGGGTCGTCGCCTGGGTGCGTGAACGGCGCGCGCCACCGGCCGTCGACTTCTCGCGGAGCGCCTCGGCTACGCAGATTGGCTGGGCGGTCGCGGCGCTCGGCTTGATGTGGGTTCCCGTTGCGTATTTTCCCCACTCGAACATTCCCACTCTCTTGCCCACGGTGCGTGCCGAGCGTTTCTGGTACCTACCCATCATCGGGTCTTCTTTGCTCTTGGCGTTGTTGTTCGCTCGGGCTCTCGAATGGCGTCGCACACCGAGCGTGCTGGTACTGGTTGTCTTCATCGGGTTTCAGGCACTTCAGGCGCGCACCCACGCTTTGCACTACAGCGACGACCTGGCATTTTGGAGGGCGGCTCGGACTGCGGTGCCGTCGAGCGCGAAGGCCCACCTGAACTACGCGGTGATGGTAGGCGCGCGCGGCAGGCTCGACGAACGGCTGAAGGCAGGTCAGCGTGCCATCGACATCGCGCCCGGCTGGGCCATGGCGCACATTTATCAGGGCGACACGCTCTGCCGGCTCAAGCCAGAGCGTGGTTGGAGTGGAAAGACCATGGTCGCCAAGGCCTTTCCGCACTACAAGCGTGGCTTCGAGCTCAACCCGAACGACGTCAACCTGATCGCTCTCGCCTTGCAATGTCTGTACGACCAACATGGGTTGCAATACGTGGCCGATGAGCTGCGCGCATTGAGTGCCCAGCACCCCTCGAGCTGGTTGGATTACCTGGTGGACGACACCCTAGAAAACGCAGACAAATACCACGGGGTGAATCCCAAGTATCGTCCCCGCGGCTACAACGAGGGGCCGAAGAAATCGAACTGAACCGCCGCAGCCGCGTAACGCATGAATCGGGCTTTCGGCGTCAGCGCTTGTCGACGCTGTAGCGACCCGGGCCCATGAAGAAGAGGCCCACGAACAGCACGCAGGCTTCGATGGCATGCGATGCGCGTCCGAAGCCCTCTCCCTTGGCCAGGTGTTGCCAGGTGGCCATCACCATGGTGAACGCGAGCGGCAGGCAGACCACGCGCGTCCACAGGCCGAGCATGAGCATGAGACCACCGATGGTTTCGCTGAGGCCAGCCATGAGCCCCCAAAAGACGGGCGCGAAGTCGACGCCTACCAGAGCCATCGTCCGGCCGAGTTGCTCCCAACCCGCGGGGCCGAGGGCGAGCTTGGGAATTCCGTGAGTCATGAACATTGCGCCAATCCCCAGACGCACAATCAAGAGGCCGACGTCGCCGAACCTGGCCAGTGAAGCGAAAGGTGCCATGTCCTCAGTTTGGCGACCGAGGGGCTGTTCGGAAAGGGATGTTTGTCGTCGAATCGGCTGTCCGGTGTATTGCCCGATGGTTTACCTGGGATCGACGGAGAACCGAGCACACCCATCGCTCATGACACGATCCTCGGGGAATGCGGGGCAGCATCAAACCTCTGACCGTGACTCCGATCTTCGAAGGCGGGGAAAGCCGTCCCATTCACGGCAGTTCACGCTGGGCGCTTGCAGCGACTCATCAACTACACATTCACCGACATTGCCACCCAGCCGGCAGGGCATGATGAGCGGCCGACTGAGCGACAAACCTTATTGACCTTCCCGAATGGCACGAGTAACCGTGGTTTGCTGGCCAGTTTGGCCAAGCGACTAGGCTTGAGCCCGTCGCGGCTCAGGAGGATGGAAATATGCGAAAGACTACTTCAGCCAAACTCATCGGCATGCTCGGTCTGGGCTTGCTGTTTACCAGCGCCAGCGCGGCGGCCGATCCCTATGGTCCCGCGGGATGCGGCCTGGGCTCGATGATCTTCGAGCCGGATTCGGGGTTCACTCAGATCTTCGCGGCCACCACCAACGGCACGTCGGCAAACCAGACGTTCGGCATCAGCTCGGGGACCAGCAATTGCGACGCCGCCCCCGCCAAAACGGCGAGTGCCAAGGCTTTCGTGCAGACGAATCGTTCCGCCCTCGCGAAGGAAATCGCGCGCGGCAGCGGTGAGACCATCGTGAGCCTGACGCAGCTTGCGGGCTGTCAGGATCCGCGTGCAGTCGGCTCGACGTTGCAGCGGAACTTCAAGTCGATCTTTCCGAACGCCTCGGTGTCCGATCAATCCGTCAGTGAAAGCGTCGTGAGTGTTCTGAAGAGCGAGCACTCGCTCAGCTGCTCCGGCCTGACCTGAGGATAGGTTCGTCCCAGAAGGGGGGGATCTTGCAGAAGGCTGCAAGGCTCGCGCGGCTCGTCAGAAGCCGCGCGAGCGTCGGGGGACGAGAGGGGTCGGGCGAGCGTCGGGGGACGAGAGGGGTCGGGCGAATCCCGCAGGTGGTCGCTGTCGCCCAGGCTTGCCGAGCGTGCTGCACGGGGTCAGGCCTTGACGACGATGGTGTCGGCGATTCTATCGTGCAGACAGCGGCGCTCTTGCCCGAAGATCATCAGTGCGTCGATCAGCGCAACGATGCCCCCGATGATGGGGATGTTGCTGAGAGCGGAGACTACCCAGCTGCGCAACACCACGCCATGCGTGAAGTTGACCGGAGCGCCGTCGGTCCGCACGATGCGCATCTTGAGCCAGCGTTTGGCTACGGACTGTCCGGTGGTGGAGATGAGGTACCACTGAAGCGCCGCGTACCCTATACCTCCTGCCGCCATCAGCGCCACGGCCAGGATGCCCAAGCCGCTGCCGAAGTCCCCACTGATCGCCATGGCGATGAAGCCGGGAACGAAGACTGCGGCCAGCAAGAGGCCGTCGACCATCGCTCCTGCGAAGCGCGTTCCGATGTCGGCGAGCACCATGCCGGACGGCTCGAGACCCAACGCCGTCTGATAGTTCAACGCGGGCGTCGGAGCCTGATACGGATTCACCCCTTGCTGCTCCGCCATCCAGGTCGAGTAGATCACGACGCGAGCACGAGGTCAATCCGGGTGGCTGTCGTCCCCTGTGCGATAGTGCGAGATGCCTTCGACGAACGAGAGCAGACGCGCGCGTACCTTGGCACGCCGCATGGCATCGATGTGGCGGCCTCCCGGAATGACCCAGAGTGCCCGAGGAGCGCGAGCCAGCTGATAGATGGTGCGCCCGAAGACGAGCGGCACGATGGGGTCGCGCTGCCCGTGGATCACGAGCAATGGTGTGGGCGAAACCAATGGGATCTGGCGCGCGGGCGCCAGATCGTCCGAGATCGTGGCGTAGGCGAAGCCGGTAAAAGGGAGCAAGAGCGGGTGGCGCCACAGCATGCTTGCGGCGACTTCCTGGTAAGAGTGAAAGGTGCCTTCTACCACTACCAAGCGCACGCGTCTGCGGTCGGTCAGGGCCCCGTAGGCATTGAGCAACACGGCTCCGCCAAGACTCTGCCCGTACAAGATCAGGTCCTTCTCGAAGCTGCCGTGCGGCAGTGCTTGCGCGTACGCGATCGCGGTGAGTGCATCCTGTCTGACGCCCTCGGGCCAGGGGTAGCCAGTAGATCTTCCGTAGCCACGGTAGTCGAACGTGAGCAACCGATATCCGTACTGGGTCACCCAGACGAGCGACTCGAAGTGCGACGACACGTTGCCTGCGTTGCCGTGAAACTGTACGAACGTACCCTTGGTGACACCGTGCGCGGGAAACTTCCAGCCGTGGAGCTGCGCGCCGTCCGGGGTGTCGAGGGTTACCTCCTCGAAGGGTTCTTTGGGCCAATCGTGCAAGCGTCGCGAGGGTTGGTAGAAAAAACCGTTGCAGGCGCTCGTGGTGCACGCGCACAGCGCTATCACTCGTGCGAGCCAGACACGTGCCCTATGGCCCCGCCGATTGGGAGCCGGTCTTCGAAGGCGCCGGGGCTTTTGGAAACTCGACACGCCCATGCTGGGACGTAAGGTCTAGCCTCCGAAGCCCTGCGTACACAAGGGGGGCGTCGCGCATCGTACCCGGCTGTCGTCGTCAGAAGTAGAGGTAGGAAATGCCTTGCACGGACGCAGTGTTGGGAAACAGCTGTCCTTCAGCGCCGAAGCCGAAGTCCTTCCAGAAGCCGATTCGGAACTTGGCGTCGACGTTCCATGTCTGTGCGGGCTTTTGCCACGGCAGGTAGAACCAAGCGCCGGTACCCAGCAGCGTGATCTGGTCGCTGAACCTCAGGCGCAGCCCGCCGAAGGGGCCGACACCTACCCGCAGCGTGTCCCAAAGCCCCGCGTCGACCGGAGCGTCGAGCTTGGCATTGGCAAGCGCGAACAGGGTCAGGAAGCGGCCGAATGGTTGCAACGTCACGCCTGCGCCAATCTGTCCGAAGACGCTCAGGCAACCATTGCAACCGTCGTCATGAGCTCGATCGGCACCGACATCGACCATCCAGGAAAGCGCTTTCTCGAAACGGGTCAGCGGCATCAATGAGCGCACGCGGATCAAGGAAAGCTCCTCGAGTCTGAGGCGCGGCTCTTCGATGAAGTAGCGCAGGCTCGTCGGCAAGAACTCGATCTCAGCGGTATCTGGATAGCCCGGGGCAGGGTCGGCGAGGTCGTGCAGTGCCAGTCGAAAGTCGAGCTGATGAAAATAGCCGCCTTGGCGGTCGTAACCGGACCCCATCCCAACGCGCGCCGAGTCATGACCAATGTGGGGCATCTGTCGGAACGGAGGAGCGAAGTGAACCTCGGGGCTCGGCACCAGGAACTCGGTGCGCCGCTCGAGCAGCGTCTGCTGAGTCTCGGCGTTCTCGGCGTCCATTTCCGACCGCTCTTTCGGTAGGTCCGAGGCCATCTTGACGTCCATCAGATCCACGGCGACATCGAGCACCCGGACCTTCTGCGCCACACTGAAATGCGCGGGCAGAGGGGCATGCGGGTCGCGCATCAGCTCGAGCACGGTGGTCTGCTCTTCAGGCGGAAGGCTCCCGATCCGTTTGCGGAAGCGAGTGCGGTTCGAAGGGCGGTAGGTCACTCGCCGCACGAGGCCGGGATTCTTGTAGAGCGCCTTGATGGTGTCCGAGGGGATCACGGGCCAGCCAACGTGGTCAATCAGGTGAATGTTCGGGTCGGCGACTTCCAGCAAGCCCAGGATATGATAGGAGCAATTCTCCGTGAGATAATAGTAGGCGAAGTAGGTGTGCCCGAGTTCCCAGGCGTGCGCCACGACGCGCGCCACCTGGCTGCTGTCCAGGTCGAGCTCGTACTCCCACAGATCACGAGACTCGAAGTCGTTGTACTCGCGGACCTTGTAGTAATAGGGAATCCTGTGAAAATCGCCCCGGAACATGCCGGTGAGTCCCTTGAACGCATACAGGATGGCGTTGCCAGTGTCGGCCGCAGCCGAGAAGTCCACGCCGTAGTCGAGTAGGCTGACACCCGAGCGGTCGGCTCCGGGCGGCGACTTGCTGACTCGCAGGAAGGTGTGCCCGAATGCGGAGGCGGGGTTGTTCAGGTAGTAGGAGGAAAAGACCAGCACCAGCGAGCGCGGAGCCAACAGTTGGATGAATTCCCGAAGCCCCGGGCAGTCTTGATGAGGCAGCTTGCGCAGGTCGATCTTCAACTGCTCGTTCAGCCACATGAAGCGAGCGGGGAAACGGCACAGCGGATGTCGAGGTTCCGACTTCTTCGTGGCAGGAGCAAAGAAGCCGAGCAAGGTAGCGTGCAGTTCCGCCTGGGGGTCCGTCTTGCCGTTTTCGGCGAGGAAGAATGGCTTGCCGTCAGCTTCGCTCTCCCAGCCCCCCATGAGAGTCTTGCGGTAATGGAGCAAGCGATGCCACATGGGCTTGTCAGCCAAGCCGAGCCGATCCGCTTCACGGATCAGCTGGTGGGCATAGCCAGCGTCCGTCGTTCGCTCTTTTCGCGCGGAGCGCGCAACGGCTGGCGCCGAAATGGCGACCGACGCTGAAAGCGCGGCCAGCATCAAAGCGAGCTTCACCAGGGAGATCCGTTGCACGCGAGTGTGCCCGCATAGCGGCTGGGCGCGCTCTTGATCAAGCTTTTTCAATCGGTCAACCCGGCCATCGGCTTTCTGACCGAGCATCAGTAAACGACGCCCGAACCCTCGCCGGGAGGGCTACATTGCGGCTCTCACCGAAGCGGATTTGCACGGGTCCGCCCCACCCCAGGCTGGCCGCAACACGAAGATAATGCGCGCGGAGTGCCGACCTCCCGGATGACGTCGGTCAGCGGTGCGCGCGGCCGAACCTTCACCAACACTGACTAGCTTCCGGGTTTTCCGGGATGAAGGGCGAGCGAGCGCTGGTGGGGTGCGGCGGAGATGGTGTCCGTGCCTCGCAGATATTTCGCCTAAGGCGACCCGAAGCGTGGCCGTTGTGCCCTGGGTGAGACTAGTCGTGGATGACCATCAGCTAGTCGGGGTCTTGGCAACGGCGATCGTCGTCGTAGGTAGCGACGGAAGGATCACGCAGGTCAACGCCCGGGCTGCCGAGGTATTCGGCGTGAGCACGGACAGCCTGCTCGGCGAGACGATCGACCGCGTGCTCGCTCCACTGGAGGTCTTGTTGGAAGCGGCCGACAACGCCGACACGCGCGCCAGTCGAGAGATCGTAACGTCTCACGGAGAAACCATCATCGTTGGCTACTCGGTGGCGCGGCTGCCGAACCATGCCGGGGTAACGCTGGTGCTGCGCGATATCACCGATGTCGAACGTCTACGCGAAGAGCGCGACAGGTTGCTGCGTCTGGCGGCTGTCAGCGAAGTGCTGCCCGCCATCTTGCACGAGCTCAAGAACCCGCTCGCGTCCATCGGAAGTGCGGTCGAGCTCCTGCTCGAAGAACTGCCCAGTGGACCGGTGCAGACCGATCTGCACGCCGTACTATCCGAGATTCGCCGCATGGGCTTCACTCTGGACGGCCTGGGTTCGGTGGGCCGGGAGCTACCGTCGGCGAGGAACCAGGCCGTCGACTACGCTCTCAGGGAGGTGGCTCGAGTGTTTGCGCGTCGCGCGCAGGAGCGAGGCCTCGGTATCAATTGCGAGGTGAAGGACATGCCGCTCTTGCCAATCGACGCGGGCGTGATTCGCGGCGTCGTGTTCAACCTGGTGACCAACGCGCTGCACGCCTGCGAGGCAGGGGGCAACATCAGCCTCGTCGCCGGGCTGGACGAAAGCGGCCAGAAGCTGATCATCGAAGTTCGCGACACCGGAACGGGTATGACCGAGAAGGTTCGCGAGCGTTGCTGCGAGCTGTTCTACACGACCAAGCAGAAGGGGTCGGGCATCGGTCTGGCGCTTGCCAAGAGCGCGGTGAGCTCGGCGGATGGCCAGCTCGAGATAGAATCATCTCCGGCCCGAGGCACGACGGTTCGTTTGACCATTCCTGTTGGTCGCGGCGCATCGTCGCGGGAATTCGACTCGGCGTCGAGCACGAGTGGACTGAGGAAGCGACTGAACAGCCCAACGCGAGGAGGAAACCATGTCGCGCACAGACGAGCTAAATAGGATTCTGAGGTCATTGCAGTCCGGCACCCCCGATATCGAAGCAAGCGCTTTGATTTCCGATGACGGGCTGATGATAGCGAGCGCCCTTCCACAGCACGTGGATGAGCTTCGCGTGGCGGGCATGAGCTCGACGTTGTTGAGCCTGGGTACCCGAGCCGCCACGGAACTGGAAAGGGGCGGCCTGAAGCAGGTCTTGATCCGCGGGGAACAAGGTTTCGCCGTGATGGTGACCGCGTCCCAAGGTACCATGCTGCTCGCGCTCACGACCGCGGAAGCGAAATTGGGTTTGATCTTCCTGGATATGGACGGCGCGGTGAAGGAGATCAACAAGGTCCTGTAACAGCGGGTAGAGCGGGGAGCATGACGCACATCTTGATCCTGGAGGACGAGCAGATGCTACGCCTCAGCATGGCGCGAGGGCTGTCCAAGCTCTCGGGAGTGAGCGTGGCGCAGGCCGGCACGGTCGACGATGCCGTGCGCGCCATCCAGGAGCAAGCCCCGGACATCATCGTGTCGGACATCGACTTGCCCGGACGCTCCGGTTTGGAGCTCCTGGGTGAGCTCGGCAAGCGAGCGCTCAGGGTTCCGGTGATCTTCGCGTCGGGTTACCTGAAGGCCTACAAGTCTCAAATTCCTCAGCACGCCGATGTGGACGTGCTGGAGAAGCCGGTGTCGTTGGAGCGCCTGCGTGAACTGGTAACCAGGCGCATGCGCCAGAGCGGCCCGCAAGAGGCTGCGCCGTTCGCCATGCCAGACTACCTGCAGCTGGCATGCATGGGGAGGCACTCCGTGGAGCTGAGAGTGGACCAAGACAACCGACAGCTCGGCACGGTGAGCGTTTGGCGAGGACAAGTGGTTGCAGCTCGAGATCTCACTGGCAGCGGCGAGGCAGCTTTCTGTCGCCTGGCGTTCGCCAGCGATACCCGGGTTGCCTGTCGTGGAATCAACGAGATGCCGGCGGAATCCAACATCGAGAAATCCTGGGAGTTTCTGCTGATGGAAGCAGCGCGGCTTCACGACGAAGCGGACCGGCGCAACGGCAGTTCGGAAGACCTCGAGACCGGCTTTGTCGCTGTGCAGACCGACGCCGAGGATGCTGGGCCGGGCGACGAATCCCAAGCTGCGCCTGCTGAGGAGGAGGCAGCGCCCGCGCTGGAAGATCGTATGTTCCAGCGTGCTTGGGATCGGGGCATCGAAGCCTTGCTCGACAAGGACTACAAGACGGCGCTTGGGGCTTTCGTGGAAGCTGCCGCGGTTCGGCCGCTGGATGGCAGGGTACGTGCCAACATCCAGCGCCTCACCGAGATGGGCATCGAGGTGGACGTGACTGAAACGACGCCTGAGCAAGGGGAAATCGAGGAAAATCCATGACAGAGAGAATTGCGGTCGTGAGCCAAAAAGGCGGTACCGGTAAGACTACCGTTTCGCTGAACCTGGCGCTTGCGCTCGCCGAGCGTGGCCGGCGGGTGCTCCTCGTCGATCTGGATCCGCAAGGAGGTATCGGCCTGGCGTTGGCCAAGGGCGACACCGAACTCGCGGGCCTGGCCGACATACTAGCGGGCGTCTTGGGTACTGAAGATGCCTTGACGCCTACGAAGCTAGGTGCCTTGACGTTGCTGGCTCGGGGCCGCCTCGACCCGGTCGATGTGTGTGAGTTCGAACGGGCCTTGCACGAGCCAGGAATATTGGATGGCATCCTGCGTGAGGCCGAGTTCGACAGGCAGGTCACGATTCTGGACACCCCCTCCGGCATGGGCATGCTCACACGCAGCGCGATGGCCTGTGCACACTTCGGTCTGATCCCGTTTCAGGCCGAGCCTCTGGCGCTGCGCTCCACTCTGCAGGCGCTCCGCGTGATCGATCGAGTCGCGCACGTGGAGAACCCGTCCTTCAAACTGTTGGGCATCCTGCCCACCATGGTCGACCGCGCCAGTGAGCCCTCGCAGACTGTCATGGCCGAGTTGTGGACGGGGTTCGAGGGCGTGCTCGACACGACCATTCCGCGCGCTGCAGTTTTTCAAGACGCCACGTTGCGCGGCGTTCCGCTCGCCTTTTTGCCTGGCAAGCTCTCCCCCGAAGCGCGGCGTTTCGACGTGCTGGCCCAAGAGGTGGAGACCCTGATGAACCAACTCAACGGTTCTGGAGACGAAGATGCCGAAAGACCCATGCGATCACTCCTCTGATCTGGAACAGGCGCGGTACCTGACGCGTCGGTTGCGCGGCAACCTGACCCGCGCCGAAGAGCTCAGCTTTCCGGCGCGCCACTACGTGCGCTTCCTGGGGCGTCGCGGCAACCCTGCTGGCGGCGACGCCTCGTTCGGCATTTCCAACTGGCACCAGCTCTTGGACGACTGCATGCGAGAGACGGGGGCCACTGCCGCTTTCGTCATGGGGGGTGAAGGTTTGGTCATCGCCGTCCGCGGTGGGGTTGCGGCCGAGCAAGCGCAAGCGATTGGTGCTCGACTCATGATTGGTCTCGACCAAGCTGAACAGCTCAACGAAGGAGGCGCAGCCACGACCCTGTGCGCAGAGGTCGCCGAGGGGTGGGTCAGCGCGCTCAGATTCGAACACAACGACACCAGGCTACTGCTGGCGGTGGTCGGCGGAGCACCGCTGGATAGCAGCTCCAGGCGCGTGGTCGCTCAGCTGATTCAGCTGGCGTTGCCTAAGCACGTTCCCGCTCAGGCACCAGCGAGCTCGCTTGGAACGTAACCAGAGGAACCAGTAGCGAACCAGGAGATGCAACTATGAGTTCGATGACGCTATTCGAAGAGGGTGGTCACAAGAACATCTTGCTGCCGTTGCTCGATCAGGGGCACGCGGTGCCCACCAACCAACACGTGATCGTGCACGACGGTGAAGGGATGATTCTCGACCCAGGGGGGCACAAGATCTACAGCAAGGTGCTTTCCGAAACGACGAGTGTTCTGGGCAGAGCGAAGCTCAAGTACATCTTTCTTTCCCATCAGGATCCGGACATCGTGGCTGCTGTGAACGGCTGGCTGATGACCACGGATGCGGTGGCCTATTCCCCGAGCCTGTGGACCAGGTTCATTCCGCACTTCGGACTGGATAATCTGGTGGTGGACCGGTTGAAGGCGGTGCCCGACGGCGGGCAACGTCTGAGCATGGGCGGGGCGGAGCTCTACTTCCTGCCAGCGCACTTTCTCCATTCGTGCGGCAACTTGCATGTCTACGACCCCGTGTCCAAGATCCTGTACAGCGGCGATCTGGGTGCGAGCGTGGCTTCCGACTACCGGGAGGTGAAGGACTTCGACGCACACATCGACCATATGCTCGGTTTTCACCAGCGGTACATGTCCTCCAACAAGGCGATGCGTGCCTGGGCGCGCATGGCCCGGGAGATCGACATCGAGCTCATTGCGCCTCAGCATGGCGCGTTCTTCCGAGGCAAGGAAATGGTCGAGCGCTTCATCGCATGGGTCGAAGAGCTCGAGTGCGGCATCGATCTGATGGCCGAGGGATACAAGGTCCCTGCTTGAGGTTCGCCGGCGCCGTGGCGCAGCGAATGCAAGCTCGACCTGTGGGCGGCCCTGCGTAACATGGAGGAGAAAGCCAATACGCTTGTCGCGCTCGCGGCTCAATCGCGTCAAGCGGGTCGGGACCGGGGGGCCGAATCACTCGAGGGCGAGGCGAAGCAGACGAGGGGCTACGCGCGCGCTCTCCGGAACATCCTACTCGAGCAGGGGCGCTCTGCGTGAGCTGCGCTCGCCCGGTCTTCGGGTCCTAATCCAAGACGGCTCCACACAGCCGTTCCAGTTCCGCGAGTACCCAGCGCGCAGCCGGACCCGGCACGAACTCTTCTCGCACGACAGAGCTCAACGTCAAGAGGTGTTCATCGGGACCCCACGACTCGACTTGCATGGCCATCAGCGAGCGGTTCGCGAGAGCTTGCGATACCGTGTGCTCCGGCAGGTTGCCTCAGCCGAGCCCGGCCGCGATCAGCTCGAGCTTCGTGCCCAGGTCGGCCACCCTGAGCGTGCGTGCGCTGAGGACAGCCAAGTCCAGGCCGCGGGTGAGCGCGCTCTTGTCGCCGAGCACGATTTGCTGTTCGCCTGCGAGCACGCTCAGGGGAATCGGTGCTTTCACGCCTGCCAGCGGGTGCGTTCTCGAGCAAACCGGGACCAGCCTGATCTTGCCGATGCGTTTTCTCCTGAGGCCAGTGACCTGCTCTGCCACGGGGCTCGATACGCCGATCGTGGCCCATCCCTCATGGACGGCTTGCACCACTGCTCCTAGGATCGAAAAGGCTGACCCCGAGCGATGCTTCGAGCTGCTTCACGCTTGGGCTCACATTCGACTGGGCTCGAGTCAGGCGGCGTGCGGCGGCAGAAAAGCTGCCCCGCTCGATGACGCTCAGAAAGCATCTGAGCTGTTCCAGGGTTACGTCTTCGGCAGGCATCTATGCGATTTACGCATCAAATCAATGCGCTGTCTATGCGTTGAAAGCTCGGTTTGCCGCCTTATGTTAACCGCCGACGCATCGATTTCGCCGAAAGGAGGCGTCCAATGTTGGAGGTTCGAAAGAGTAACGCACGCGGTCACGTCGATTGGGACTGGCTGTCCAGCGCCCACACCTTCAGCTTCGGGTCCTACTTCGATCCGAGCCACATGGGGTTTCGCAGCCTGCGCGTCATCAATGAAGACACCGTGCAACCAGGAGGCGGATTTCCCGCCCATGGCCATCGAGACATGGAGATCATCTCGTACGTGCTTTCCGGTGCGCTCGAACACCGGGATTCGATGAACCACGGCGCTGTGGTGCGCTCAGGCGAGATCCAGTACATGCGAGCGGGAACGGGGGTGAGGCATAGCGAGTACAATGCTTCGGATGACGAGCTGCTCAAGTTCCTGCAGATCTGGATCATCCCTGACAGACGTGGCGGCGCACCCACCTACGATCAACGCACGATTGACGAGGCTCAGCGCCACAATCGCTTCCACCTGTTGGCGAGCCCCGACGGCAGCTCCGGTTCAATCCAAATACAGCAAGACGCGCGCTTGCTGACCACGCGCCTGCAGCCCGGCGCCAAGCTCGACTACCCGCTGGCCGAAGGGCGAGGCGCATGGGTTCAAGTCGTGGATGGCGATCTGGTGGTGAACGACACCTCGCTCGCCAGCGGCGACGGGTTGAGCATCGAGGGGCTGCCGAGCCTCGGTTTCAGTGCGACCCGCCCTTCCGAGATCTTGCTGTTCGATCTGGGGGAGTAGAGAAAGCTACGAACTACCGGCCTGGAGGCCTCGTGACGAGGCCTTCGACCAGGCTTCCCAATGCGTGAGCCGCGCGCGCCGCGTTCGCTGCGCCGAGGCCGTCTCGCTTCAGCCTGCTTCAGGGGCCGCTGAACAGCCAGAACAGACCGAGGCCGCTGAGCACCAGAACCAGCAATGCAAACAGGGCGACCAATACGTCGGGGTTCAGCAGGCGACGTTTCGTTGGTGGCGGGCGCGGTCGTTCCGGAACCTCTCCGATGGGCGCGTCGCTCGAGTCGCGCTCGAGGACCGCGCCGGGCTTCAGGTCAGGCACGGACTCTCCTGGTAGTTCCGGCACATCGAAGTCCTCCATCGGCTCGTCGACTGCGGATTCCAGATCATCGAGAGCGGCCGTCAGGGGATCTCGATAGCAGAGTCGGTTGGCTCCCAGCTGGAGGGTCTGCCCCGGTTTCCAGAGCACAGGGTGACCGGGGCGGATCGGGTCGTCTTCCAACTTCGATCCATTCTTCGAACCGAGATCTTTGACCTGCACCCGGTCGCCACGCCTCTCGAGCTCGGCGTGGCGCCGCGATGCGTCCTGGTCGCCGACCTGCAGATCTGCGCCCAATCCTCTGCCCACGACATAGCGTTTGCGGAAGCCCGTCAGGGCGAGCTCTAGGCCCTTGTCGGGTCCGTCCACGACGGTGACGGTCAGCTGGGCGTCTTGGCCTTGTGCCTTGAGGGCGCTCGCAACGAGACCGAGGGCCAGCTCCTTGGTGGCGAGCTGGGGCTGCTCTGTCGCCGGGGCCGGCTCCATCAGCACTTCCAGCCAGACCCGGCCCACGCGCACTCGGTCACCAGACTTCAATAGGCGCGTCGCCTGAGGAGCGAGCTTCACAGGCCCGACGAACGTGCCGTTCGTGCTGCCTTCGTCGACCACGATGTAATCGCTGCCACGCTGCCTGATGGAGGCGTGGCGGTGACTCACGCTCGGATCGGGCAGCCGGACTTCGCACCCCTCACCCCGACCGATGACGATACGCGGTGCATCGAAGGTAATTCTGGGAGGAGATTCGCTGTCGCCAGAGCGCACCACGATGGTGAGCGCCATAGGGCGCAATCATCTGCACGATGCGGCCTTCTTGTCCAATCTGTCGCCAGAGAAACTACTGGCTCGGGTGTCTCCGGGGGGGGCTATGCGCGGAACTTGGCCCGAAACCGGGTTCTCACGTACTGGCGAGACTGCTGGTGAGCCCGCGCGAGGTTTCATCGGGAGGCAGGTCATGAGCGAATGCGACGAGAGAAGAGTTCCGGGTATGAAGCGGGTTTCGCTGGCTACGCTGGTCGAAATCTGTGGCAATCAGCCGGGGGTGCCCGCCTTTGAGGCCCACAGCCTGGACGTAAGCGGCCGTGGCATGCACGTCAAGACCGCGTATGTCCCCAAAGTCGGCGACCCGTTGATCTGCCGATTCGAAAGCCAGGGACGCGAGATCGTGGTGGAGGGTGTGGTGGCCTGGCGCCGTGAAGGGGACAACGGCGGGGACTTTGGTATCGAGTTCACCGCGCTCGACAGCGGTAGCGTCGACGCGCTGAGGGCTCTTTGCGGCGTTGGAATGACTTACGAACCCGATGGCCGTTCCGAACGCGACGGCGAGGCCAACGACGCCGATCCGTCGTGCCTGCCAGGGGCCAAGGTACGTCTGCACATCGACGGGCTGGGTTCGCCCATGAAGGCCAATGTGCGAGAAGGCAGCCAGCGCCGTCTGCAAGTCGGCTCGCAACTCGAGTTCCTGCAAGTCGGCCGGCACCTGGAGATCGAAGATGTGGGTGCCGGGGCGCGACGCAGCGCGCGTATCGATTCGGTCAATGTGCGCGTCGATCCGCGCTCGCAGGTTCCCGAACTGGTGGTGGCGCTCCGCTACGACGGTGTGGAGGACCAGACGCCAGAACCGAGCGTCGTGGACCGCTCCGCAGAGAAACCGGGGCCCGAGCTTCCAGCTTCGGACTATCGGGTTCTCAAGAGCACCGAACGCCACCCCGATCCCGAGGAGCAACAGGCTCGCGAAGCCGAGGCCGAGATGATCGCCGAGCAACAGGCGGCCGAGCAGGCCAAGCTGGTTTATGACAGGCTGGGTCATGCCGCTCACGGTGTGGCGCAGGTCGCCAAGCTGACGGGTCAGGCGCTGGCGCGGGTTGGCCAGTCGGCAGCCTCCAATGCGGGAAGCCTCTTCAAGGGGGCGGGCCAGCAGCTCTTCAAGCGTGCAGAGCCAGCACCTGCCCCGAGGCGCCAAACCGCGCCTCCCCCGGGAAGCAGTCGTGTGTTCCAGACTTCGAAACTGCGCTCGCAAAGTGGGCGCGGAGCGCCCGGCGCCCGGACGTCCCACGCGCCCGGCGCGCCGCAGGCAGCGCCCTCTGGGGCCGCCGCTCCCACTTCCAGCGGGAAGCGACGCGGTGCCAAGGTCGGGGTGATCGTGGGGGGCCTCGTCGTGGTGGCCGCGACGGCTGCATTCGCACTGCGCGACGTGGACGGGCGTGACGAAGCCCCCGCGGTCGTCGCGTTGGCTTCGTCAGTCGCGACGCCTCCAGCTGCGGCGCCAGCGCCTCGGAAACAGCCCCCCAAGAACTCCGGGGGGATCGTCGCCAACGTTCCGCTGTTCGGTCCGACACCGATGGCCACCATGGAACCCGCTCCGCTGGGTCCGGCGCCCGAACCAGAGGATGAAGAAGCGCGAGAAAAGGCTGCCGCAGCGGCCTCGGTCGAAGACGCCACCTGGAGCAACAACGACTCGAAGGCGAAGAGTGACCCGAGCGACGTCAAGCCCTGGGGGCGCGGACGCATGCACCTGCCGACCATCCACAAGCTTCGGCTGGATGCGCCTGGTGGGGCAATCAGCGGTGCGGTAAACGCCACCGGGTTCACCGTAGTCGTCCCGGGTCGCAAGGTCATGGAATCGGGTCGATCCATTCAGCGCCGCGACAAGCGCATTGCTCAGGTCAAGACGAGCAACACGGCGAGTGGAGCCCAGATTACCTTCCAGTTCAGGGGCAAGGTCCCGTCGTACCGCGTTCGGCTCCGCAAGGACTTCGCCGAATTCCTGATCAGCGCGCCGCAAGACTGAGCTCGCAGTTCACCATACGGCCAAGCTTGGCTGCAGATAAGGGCCCGCTCCTGACCGCGGGCACGCGACGCTGCTGATGGGCGTTGCGTTCGTCGTCCGCCGTGAGTGTCGTCCAGGCCGTGCCTGTCGATGCGTGGGCGACTGCCATAGCTTTGCCTACAAATCTGGCGGCGCGGCGTGCGTGATGGACGGGGCGAGTACATATTGAAAGGGTGACCAGATTGTACCCTTTGCTCGCTCTCGCACTCGGCCTGGGCACTGCTTGTGCCGCCACACCAGCACCCAAGAACCCGCCCCAGAGCGACTCTCCGAAAACATTGAAGCTCGAAGCATCAGTCGAACGCGCTCTGGACATCAGTCGTTCGCTTCCCGTGCTGTATAACGAGCCCACGGCGCCGCGTGAACCGTTGGATCTGGAAGGCCTGAGGTTCGTCGGGATGGACGATGGGCCGGTGCCCGAGTTTTCTGTGCGGAGCTTCGACGGAGCGGAGCTCGATTCGAGCGAGCTGGTCGGGCGCGAACCGTTCGTGGTGGTTTTTTTCGCTACGTGGTGCCAGGTTTGCGACCTGAAGATGCCTGTCTTGGCGCGCGCCTACCAAGAGGTCGGGGCGGTCAAGACCATCATGGTGAGTGTCGACGACGCGGATACCTGGCCGGAGGTGCCTGGCTACCTCAAGGAACACCGTATCAAGTATCCCGTGGTCAGCGCCCTGGCGTATCCGCAGTTTTCCGCCTCGTACAACCCGTTTCAGGCTGTTCCACTGGTCGTGGTGGTCGGCAAGAACGGAGGTCTGGTGGACTATCAAATGGGCTTTTCCGACACGCACGAGAAGCGGCTGGTCGATGCCATTCGCATGGCCCGGACCATCGGTCCGCTCAAGTCGAAAGAACCCTCCCGCGACCAGCGCGCTCATGCGAACCCGACCGGTGCCAAGGATTCGAGCTATCAGGACGTCGATTGACCGGGTGCGTCGTTGCGCCGGCCTCGCCCTTTGCGGGTGACGGCCGGCAATAGGGTACGGGGGCTCATTTCGAGGCGTCCAGAATCGTCGTCCCCACGAAGCAGGCGCTGAGCCCCGGCGTAGGCGATCATCGCTCCGTTGTCGGTGCAAGCTCGGAACGGGGGAATCAAGAAATCGAAACCGCGCTCAGCAGCGCGCTCGGCCCCGCGCCGCCTGAGCTCGCGGTTGGCCGCCACGCCTCCTGCCAGAACGATGCGCGACACGCTTTCCTGCTCGGCGGCTACCAGCGCTTTGTCGAGCAGCGTGTCCACCACTCGGCGTTGGAACGACGCGCACAGGTCACGCAGGGTCTGGTCGTCGCCAGGCCTGCCGTGCTCGCCGACCCAGCGCAGCACGTTCGTCTTGAGCCCCGAGAAGCTGAACTCGAGGGACGCTCTGTGCTTCATGGGTTTGGCGAGCGTGACGCGCTCTGGGTCACCTTCCGCGGCCAGGCGATCGATGACCGGACCGCCTGGGTAGCCGAGCCCGAGCAGCTTGGCTACCTTGTCGAAGGCTTCGCCCGCTGCGTCGTCACGCGTCGCTCCGAGTTCCTCGATATCCTCCGACTGGGGCCCGGACACTTTGTACAGGGCGGTGTGGCCTCCGGAAGCCAGAATCCCGATGAATGGGAATTCCGGGGGATTCCGCCAGCGGCGTCTCGTACTGCAAGAAGGCCGCGAGCAGATGCCCCACCAGATGATCCACCCCCACGATGGGCTTCTTTCTGGCCCAGGCGAGCCCTTGCGCGGCCTGCATCCCGACGAGCAGTGCCCCCGAAAGGCCGGGACGGCACGTGACCGCGATGCCATCGAGCGCGTCGATGCTGGACCCGGCGCGTTCGAGCGCGCTCTCGATGACTGGCCTGATGTTGCGCACGTGGTCGCGTGATGCCAGCTCGGGCACGATACCCCCGTAGGGGGCGTGAATCTTCACCTGACTGTGGACCACGTCGCTTTCGACCAATCGACCATTCACCACACTGGCGGCGGTCTCATCGCACGACGTTTCGATTCCCAAGACTCGCATGGTTCCAACTGCCTGGAGCGGTGGTATCGGTTCTGTTAGCTCAACCGGTGCTCAAAAACCACATTTGTTTGCATCGCGCGGTTTCAGGTAAAACAGCGCATAGCCGGCCTGCTCGGAGGCGGGACTGTCGACGGGAGCCGCCGCACTCGGTTTGAAAAGGCGAACCTCGACCTCTCGGTTGCGCATTAGCGAGACGACCGCCAGCATGGTGCCTTGACACGTCGAGTCCACGTAGGCGAAGAAGCTGTGCTCTCGACCCTCGCCGAATTCGAGCGTGGAGATTGGGTCGTGCAGAACCTGAGGGATGGCGCGCAGCGGGGAGTCGTCGAACAGAGGCCCACCGTCGTCCTTGCACAGGCCGCGTGAGCCGTCATCGCTGGTCAGACGCCCGGGTAATGTCGTCAGGTTGTCCACGTCGAGAAAGAGCTTGAGCCGCAGCGACGGTGGAGCCCCGTCGGGTACGAACCCCGCGTGAAAGAGTGGCGCGCTGACCATGGAACCGCAATAAGCGCTTCCTTCGTCGAGCTGGAACTTCGACAGATCGCTGCAGGCGACACCGAGCAATAGTAGCGCGAGCAGTGCGGTCGCCCAGGGGTTCGAGCCGCTCTTTGGAGCGAGGTCTTTCATGGGCGGAGCTTGCTTCGACATGCTTGCCTTGCCTGGCAATCTAGAGTCGGGCAAGACAAACCGCAACGCAAACTTCGATGCGGGCGCGGGGCGCGCCGATCAATCACCATCGGCTGGCGTCTCGCCCGCGAGCAGTGCTTTCGAAAGTTCGCGCACCTTGGGCTCGGGGTCCTCTTTGGCCAGTTTGGCCGCGACGCGCTTGGCTGCAGCCTGATCTACCCGAGAGAGCGAGGTGAGCGCGGCCTGTCTCACGAGCGCATAGTCGTCCGACAGCGCACTTTCCCCGAGCGCTTCGACGATTGCCGCGTGGTCTTCGTTGCCCCGCAAGGTGCCCAACGTGCGAGCAGCGTGCGCGCGAATCGGCCACGGGTTGTCCTTGTGCAAGAGCTTTCGAATGGCTGCGGTGGGGGCGCTGACCTTGGCGCGCGCCACGGCTTCCAGCGCGGCGCGCTGCACCGCCCGGTCGGAGTCGAGCAATGTGGCTATCACGGCCTCGCGAGCAGCTGGCTCGGAACGGTGAGCCAAGAATCGGACACTGGCGGCGCGAACCTCTGGGGTGGGATGGCGCGCCAGCATCACGAACGGAGTGACGGCCTCCGCGGCGATGTGCTCGGCGACCTCGAGAGCGTTGTGCTTCGTCGGGTCCTCCACGTCGTCGATCTTTTCGGTCAGCGCTCCGAACGCCGGCTTGCCCTCTCTCGCCAGGAGCAGTTTCAGCACCGCTTGGGCTCGCTCCGGCGAGCTCTGCGCGGCGGTCACTGCGGCTCTGGCGATCGGCTGGGCTAGCTTGACGAGGGCTTGGGCGTGCTCCGTCGCGGAATAGCCGGTCGGGATGAGTCCTTCGAGCAACTGCTCGATCTGCACCCCCGACTGCGAGCGTGCGAAAGGATCGGCTGCCAACTGATAGCGCCCGGTCGCGTAGACCAAGGCCGCCGCAGTCGCCGCGCGAGCGAGCTCCGGGTCGGTGCTCACCAGGTTCTGCGCGATGGTGCCCGGGGCTGTCTTGGCTCCGAGCCTGGCGAGTGCGATGGTCGCTTGTGCCCGGATCAACGGATCGGAAGACTCCGCGAGCTGTGCCAGCGCCTCGGCGGCATGGGAGTCGCCGAGCTGTCCGAGTGCGAAGGCCGCTGCGGCTCGTGGAACGGGACCCGCGTCCAGGGCTTGTGCCACGGATTCCAGCGTGGATACCTTGGTGTTGGTGTTCAGGAAACCGAGACCGAGGGCGCCGAGGGCGCGAATGCTCGGTGCTTCGCTCCGTATCAACTTCTGCAGAAGGGCGCCAGCGCGCGGGCTCTGCATGCGAGCCACCGCCCAGGCCGCCGCCACGACAACGGGGTCCGATTCGTCGCTGCGAGCCACGCCGCCCTCGACGAGCACCCGCTCCAAACGAGGCAAGAGCGCAGGATCCGCCAAAGACCCGACCGCCAGCATGGCGCGCACGCGCATTTCCGTATCGGCGTTGCCGGTCGCGTAGGCGAACAGGGCAGGACCGGCCCCCTTGTTTTCGATATGCGCCAGGAGCTCTATGGCGGTGCGCTGTTGTGCGTCACGCTCGTCACCGAGAGCATCCAGTAGCGGCTTGATGGCGCGCTCACCAATGCGGCGAAGCTCAGCCCGGGCCTGCTCCGCTTGTTCGGGCGTGCCACTCTGCGCTTGATGCACCAAAGGAAACGCCATGGCGCCATACACTTCCACCAACAGGCGGCGGTAGAGCGGGCGACTCGGGTTTCCAAGGGCCACGGGAAGCAGTTCTCGTTCCAAGGATTCGAGCGTCCCGCGGCCCAGGTTCACCTGCATGCTCAGGTGCGCTGCTTGCGCTACCAGTTCTTCGTCGGGGGACGCGCGCACCACACGGCGCAACAGTTGATCCGCCTCGTCGGCCTTGCCCTGGCTCAAGAGCAACTCAGCCAGCTGAAAGTAGACCGTAAACAGGCGATCGTTCTTGGCAATGGCCTTGCGAAAAGCGGCAATGGCCCGTTCGGTATCCTGGCGTCGCCGGTACATTTCGCCGAGCTTCTTGTGTCCGATGGCATCGTCCGGGCTCAATTCCACGGCGCGTGCGGCGTACTCGACGGCGCGGTCGTCCTCGTAGAGCTCCGCGGCGTACTTGGCCATGCGCTGATAGTATTCCCGCGCGCGCTTTGGGTCCGCCTTGGTCAATCGCTCCAGAACCTGGATGGCCTGGTCGAGCTTCCTTTGCTGAACCAGGACTTGCTCCAGCCGTCCGAGCGATACTGTATCGCCCGGGGCATGCTTGATCACCGTTTGCAAGGTTTTCTCGGCGCGGGAGTACTGGCGTAAGCGAAATTGCACCTCGGCCAGCAAGCGCCCCGCTTCCAGATCGGGCGGATTGGCGGAAAGCCTGAGGGTGAGCGGTCGCTCGCGCTGCTCCAACTGGCCGCCGAGGCCCCACAAGGTGACGATGTGCTGTCGCGCCTCGCGCGCCAGCTGCGGGTCGTCTTGGGATTCTTCGAGAAGCTTTTCCCAGATGCTTCGCGCCTCGTCGTACTGTTGGAAACGCTTGGCGCGGTCGCTCGCCGAGGCGCCTGTGCGCTCGAGCGCGAGCGCGTAGCCCTTTCGGTAGCGCAGCACTTTGGGCTTGAGCCGTACGGCCTCGCGCAAAGCTTCCAGCCCCTCGTTGGGCATCTCGTGCTCCAGGTACACATCGCCCAGGGTGAACAGCGCCCGGGCTCGGTCGGGCACCAGCGTCTTGACCCTGAGCCACGTCTGCTTCGCCTTCTCTTTCTGGCCTTGTTGCCAATAGCGGTCCCCCAGCTCCACGACATGCCGCGGATCGTGAGTTCCAATCTCCGTGAGCCGCTTGAGCACGTCCATTGCCCGAGAAGTTTCTTCGACGCGCTCGTAGAAGTCCGCGAGCGCCGCCAAGATCTCCTCGTCGTTGCGCGAGCGCGCCTCCAGCTTCTTCAGCTGCGCCAGGGCGCGAGCGCGGTCCCCTTGTTGGATCAGTGCTTCCGCCAGCTGAAATACGAAGTCCGGGTTGCGCGGTGCCGCCCGGATCAGGGCTTCGTACTCCTTGATGGCCGCGTCCAGCTCGCCTTGAATCTGGAGCAGCTGGACGACCTTGACGCGCGTGCCGATGTCCCGCGGATTCTTCGCCAGCGCTTTTCTGTAGGTTTCGAGCGCTAGCTTCATCCGCCCCGTTTCTTCGTACAGGTTGCCGAGCAACCGAAGTTGTTCGAAATCGTGCGCTCCCTGCTTTTCCAGCTCCTGAGCCAGCTCTGGGAGCTTCTCCTCTTTGCGATATACCTCGACGATGATGTCGTAGATTTCTCTCCGCACCCCGGCCTGGGCACCGGCGATTCTGAGTGCCCGCTTCAAGTGCTTCAGTGCCTCGTCCCGCTTCCCCAGTGCCGCATAGGCCTTGCCCAGGTCGCGCAACGCAGGGGCGAGCACGCGATTGTCGCCCGTTGCGGCCTTGACGACGGACTCGTACTCGTCCACCGCTCGTTCGTATTCGTTCCTCGCCAAGAGCTCGCGTCCAAGCTCGGCGCGCACGAAGAACGAGCCGTTGGCTCGTTTGACCAGCTCCTCGTGGTGCCGTTTGGCGGCGTCGAAGTCTTTCAGGTCCAGGCATAGCTCCATCAGGGTACGCAGCGTTTGCTCGCGGTCCGCGCCCGTCAGCTTTGGCAAGGCTTGTTCGAAGCGTGCCTTCGCCTTCGCGAGCTCCCCCTTTTCCTGCCACAGGTGTGCGAGCGCGGTCAGAGCCACGGGGTTG
This sequence comes from uncultured delta proteobacterium, assembly GCA_963809955.1. Classification (GTDB taxonomy): domain Bacteria; phylum Myxococcota_A; class Polyangia; order Polyangiales; family Polyangiaceae; genus JAICQQ01. The sequence continues at coordinate 394,158 of CAWELQ010000013.1, read as the reverse complement.
TCGGGCGCTTGCTGAATTGCTTTTTCGTAGGTTGCCACGGCTCGATCGGTGCGCCCGTCTTGCTTGTAGATGCCCGCGAGGGCCACCAGAGCGTTCCATTGGCTGGGGCCGGACTGAGCGACGCGTGCTTCGAAGTCCTCGATCAGCTTGTCGAGGTTGCCGTCCCTTTCGCGATACAGCTGCGCCAGGCGCTGGAGTGGAAACTGCGCACCAGGCTGGTTCAGCACGATCGCGGAGTAGCGAGAAATCAGTGCCGAGTTGCTCGGCGCCTTCGCCGAGGAGCCCTGGCTCGCCTTGCCGGTGGGCCTCGCGCTTGCCGGCGCCCTGGGCCGGGGCGCTGGCTTGGGGCGGGCCTTCTTGCGACCCTCCGGATTGAACTGCGCGTAGCTTTCTCCACTGGGAAAGCTCGTCGCACCGAAGCCCAAGAGCAGCGCAACGATCACCGTGCGAACCTTCATCAGGTTAGCGTACTGGCCAGAAGAGGATCCCGCTAGTCGCCGAGCCGTCGCTGGCCCGGTCACCGGAAGGAGGCCCGGAAATCCGAGGTTTGCGTCTTCGGGGCCCCAGGTACAGCCCCTCGTCGACGCCCGCGCGCCGCAGCGCGGTCGTCCCCCTGCAGAGCGAGGCACAGGCTGCTTGTCCCTCCCATGGTGCTACCGTACGCCGTGCTAACGGGTGATGAGGTGAACGGGCAAGCACAGGTGCTTTACTCAGGCCTCCGCAGCAGCGGGAATTTGCTGGGTCAAAGCGGACTCCATGCCATCGCAGCTGCGATTGATGTCGTCCCGTCTCCCTAGATTGTCGCCGTGCTCGCGATCGCACCTGGTATTCTAAATCTCACCCGGTTTCCGGTCGATGGCGTCGCCGGCTCTGACGGGCGACTCGACGCACCGGTGGTGCTAGCCGCTGTGAGATTTCCGGGCTCGTCTCCATAGTCCACATTCAGTTCGAAAGCGCCGCCGCTGAGGCGCTGCCTGAAGGCGTAGTAGTGGCAGTCGGCTTGACGACTTTGCTGTCTAGGTCGAGAACGCACCCGTTCGGTGCTCGAGGCGGTCCGCAAAGTCGGCGGGGTGAGCTTTCGCCTCAGTTCAGGTTGCAGCGGTCACTGCAGCTGACCTGCAGACACAGGAGCGCGGTGAAAAGATCACCGGCTTCTGCGATATCCCCGCCGTAGCAGTCGACGACGCACTGGATGTTGCCGTTGACGCAGCTTCGGGCGGTGCAGCTCAGCGCGTCGACACAGTCTGCCCGTTGGAAGCATTCCACGAAGTAGGGGCACTCCTGGGTGATGCAGCCGAGGCACTCGATCGGATCGGAGCCCGTTCCACCGGAGCCTCCCGTGGAGAAGGTGCCTCCGCTACTGACCGAGCTAGTCGCGCCGATGCCTCCTTCGCCGCCGCTCGCTCCACCGCCACCGCCACTCCCGTTTCCCCCAACTCCAGTGCCGCCAACTCCCATGCCACCCGTAGTGCCGAACTGCATCCCGCCGCCCATCGTTCCGAAACCGAAGCCACCTCCGGAGCCGATGATATCACCCCCCACGCCGCCCGTGTCTCCGCTGGTGTTGCCGCTCGCGCCCGATCCGCTGCCGCCGCTTCCTCCAACGGAAACGAGGTCGCCGCCGACGCCAGTGCTGCCGCCGCTGCCGCTATCGTTGCCGCGGCTAGTACCAGCTGTCTCGCCGAGCAAGTCTGCACCCGAGCGACCCCCGCAGGCCGCGCTCAGCCACAAACCCCCCAGGACCAACAGTGCACTCCTGCCGAAGTTGGGCGTCATCATCGAACCTGAGTGTACCCTTCGCCCTGGGTCTTGACCACTTTGCGACCGAACGGGCGAGCCTCGAAGGCTTGGTAGCCGTCGGATCCGGCCTTCGTCGCTTGGTGTCCTTCGAGAGCCCGAACTGCTAAACCGTGGTGGGTCCGCGGGATGAGCAAGTTGCCAGACCAAACGCCAGCCGAGGAGCCGGCCCCCGGGGCCCGTGGCTTCGTGACGGTCGTGGCCAGGGTCAAGCATTGGGTGCGCCCGATCCTGGTGGTGATGGCGCTCGGATTCATGACCTACACCGCCAGGCAGCTCTGGGCCGAGTGGGACGGGGGCGGGGTCACTCGGCGCGACGGGTTTCTGTTCGCGTCGCTCCTGCCGTTGTGTTTGGCGGCACTGACGCAGGCGCGGGCCTGGCTCGCGCTGCTGCGGCACATGACCGGGCGGCGAGTGGCGTTCGGGCCCGCGCTGACGCTGTACCTGGACTCGCAGCTCGCTCGCTACACGCCGGGAAAGGTGGGCTTGCCCGCAGTGCGAATGGCGGGCGCCGCAAGGCTCGGTGTCGCCGCGCGCAGCGTGGCCGGTTCGATCTTCTTCGAGCTGCTTTCCTGGCTCGCGAGCGGGGCTCTCACCGGCTTTTGTTTGCTCGCGCTCGCCGACTACCCCAGCGAAAGTGTGCGTGGGATCGTTCAATGGGTCTCGCTGCTCGCCATCGTGGGCGCTACGCTTGGGTTGCTCGTGCTCGTCCTGCTCGATCGGCGTCGTCTCCCCCATCGCCTTCGAGTCCTGTTGGACGTGACCGGGACGGGTCCCCTGGTACCCTGGTCCGTGCCGGTGACGCACCTCTGCTACTGGCTGCTCTGGGCAGCGCACGGTTATCTGGTGGTGCGCGGTCTCGCCGGAACCGACGCCAGCGCAACCGGTGGGATGGCGTTTTTCGTCTTGGCCCCCATCCTGGGGTTCGTGGCCTTGGCCGCTCCGGCGGGCGTGGGCGTGCGTGAGGCGGTCATCGCCATGGGTTTGACGGCCCCAATGGGTGCGCCGTCGGCACTTGCCGCTGGCATAGCTTCGAGGGTAGCGTCGCTCGCAGCCGACGTTTGCACCTGGGCTATATGTCGACTACTGGAACGGGTCCGAGCTTCTTCCTAGTCCACGTACCAGCTTCCTTTCGATCGATGCAAGTGTCTGCCTCCCAACCACCTCCGACCCGCCGCGGCGCGGCGGTCCTATTCTTGAGTCGGCACTGGATGGCCTTGCTCGCGTCGTTGGGCGTGGCCCTCGGGCTCTTCTGGCTACTTCACCAGGGAGCGCTGCCGGTGCTGCCTGACCGGGCTGCCCAGAAGGACCTGCGTTGGGCCGCGATCCCGCTGTATGCACTGTTCTACTTGTTGGTGCTCTTCGTACGTGGCGTTCGCTGGTACTGGTTGCTCACTCCCGTCCATTTGGTCTCGATGCGCCGAATCCTGCTCGTGAGTTTCATCTTCTACGGGGCATCGGTGGCGCTGCCGTTCCGCATGGGCGAAGCCGTGCGCCCAGCCTTGATACGTCAGAAGGACAAGCTGTCCGCTTGGGCGGCGACCGGGACCGTGGCTGCTGAACGGGTCGTGGATGGTCTATTTGCCAGCCTGATTCTGTTCCTATCGCTCACGTGGGCCAGACCTCTCGATCCACTCCCGGAAACGATCGGTGGTCTTCCGGTTCCTGCCGCCCTGGTTCCCAAGGCAGCCTACTCGGCATTGACACTTTTCGGCCTGGCGTTCGCGGCAATTCTCGTCTTCTACCTGTGGCGCGACTGGGCGCGCCGGACGACGGAGCGAGTCATCGGTATCGCCTCACCCAAGCTCGCGCACTGGCTTGCGGACAAGGTCGATCGGCTGGCGGATGGCTTTCGGTTCCTGCCCCAGTACAGGTATTCCGTGCCGTTCCTGCTGACGACGGCCGTTTACTGGTTTCTGAACGCCTTTGGCATGTGGTTCATGATGCACGCCGCGGGGTTGGACATCGCTTTTGTGCAAGTGACTGCTGTTCTGGGAGTGCTGTCGCTCGGCATGCTGGTCCCCAACGCTCCCGGGTTTTTCGGCACCTTTCAGATCGCCATCTATGCTGGTCTGGCCATGTACCGGCCTGCTGGGGAAGTCGTCGGTCCCGGATCGGTCGCGGTGTTCTGGCTCTACGTCGTCCAGATAGGCATGAGCTTGCTCGGTGGCATCGTCGCTCTTGTCGCCGAGGTCCGCCTACGGCCGAGTTGAGTCAGTGGGATAGCGTGCGCACTGCTAGAGCAGAAAAGGTTGCGGCCGCCGCTCGACCGAATGAAGCTCGAGCCTACTCGCGACTTCTGCAGCCAGGTTGTCGAACAGGAATGCGACCGCGGGTGGCGCCAGGTCGTCCAAATGGCGCACGGGCAAGCCCTCGTCGGTTGCTTGCAGAAAAGCGGGACTCCGCGGGATGGAGGTGTCGAATAGCCAGGCTTCGGGCAGATCGCTGCAGGCATCTTGAAGCACGGACAGGGACGGCGCCTCGCGCATTTGAACCATGTTCAGAATCACCCCGACGACGTCGGGCCGTTCGGACTCGTCGATTGCTTCGAGCCCTTCGCTGAATCTCGAAAACGAACGGCTCGCCACTACCTCCGCCTGCAAGACACCCAACACATGAGTGCTGGCGCGAAGCAATTGGTGTGTGGTGCCGAACATTCCCGAGGGAGTGTCGACCAGCACCAGATCGGCCGCCTGGCTGGCTTCCGCCAGCACCTCGCTCCATTGCTCTGTGAGGTCTTTCAAAAAGACGCCCGGAGGGGGTAGCCGCTTGCCGATGGACGGCAAGATCGAAAAGCCGGGGACCACGGTCTTGAGCAAGGCCTGACCGAGCTCGTGTGTCCCCATGAGAACATCGAAGGCACCGCACTCTGCTCGGTTTCGCGCATTGATGGATGACAGCACATCGCCATTGATATCGGTGTCGATCAAGAGAACCGATCGACCCTGGCGTGCCAGCGCCAGCGCCAGATTGAGCGACACGGTGGTCTTGCCGCACCCTCCTTTGGGGCTTGCGATGCAAACGACGCGACGACCGGGTGGGATGCTGGGTGTGGTGAACCGGTTTGACTCCGCGGCAGCGCTTGCGCCGGACTTGTGCGCCTGGGGCCCCACGCCCGGCGCGCTGCCGGGTGCCGGCGGAGCGACGCCGCTGCGCGTTGGAAACTCCGAGTCCTTGAAGGTGTCTCGCGGTGGCGTGGACGGCGCTACCTGCGCGGCTTGAAGGGGGGGCTCCGACTTGCTGCTCAGGGCTTCGAACATCAACCCCTCCAGCGCACCGATCGGTTCTGGTAGGTCGCCAGGTGTCGATGAGCGAAATACGAAGAACGAACCGCGAGCCTGCTGAAACAACGAAAAGAACGCTTCCCGCCCTTGCTTGCCCGCTGCGTCGGCTCTCACCACCTTGCCGCTCTTGACGAAAATCGTTCCGGAAACGACGTTGTCGTCGCGGACCTCGACGCCCATGTACTGCCTGCCCAAGCCGACGACCTGGAGAACTTGCGCGAGGTCGAAGTCGGTGAGCTTGCCCTGCATCACCCCGACGCGGCTGTCTGCGCGACTATTCGATAAATCCGTCACAGTGACTCCTCCGGAAAGCCCAACCGAACCTCGTCGATGCCCGCTTCCTCCATGGTGGTGAGCAATGCCTCCTCTCCCAGGCGCGTCGCGGTTTCCCGCTCGACTTCCGCGCTCGTTTGCGCGATGGCCTGCCGACCCATCTTCATCGTGGTTGCCAGCTGGGTGTACACACCGGCCCAAGCCGCTTTCGCCTCGGGCGTGAACGCTTCGCCAAGCCCGTAATCCAGGGTCCACAGCAACGCTTCTCCCACGGTCTCGTACGACTCGTCCGGAATGTCGTAGAGCTCCGCGTGGCGCCTACCCAAGGCTAGAATGACCAGCAGCAGGTCCTCGTCCGGATTGATATCCTCGCGCCACTGTGCGTCCGACCAGTCGAAGGCCCTCACCACGAACGCGAGCATGCGCACCAGCTTGCGTTTCTGGGCGGTCATGTCCTCGGGGAATAGGCGGCGGTAGTCGGGCCGCAGCTCGAACAGCCGCTTGTAGAAGAGGTCTGCGGCGGTCTCCGCGATGGGTACCACGAGCTTCCAAGTCTTTTGGATTAGCTTCTTTTGCGAATCATTGATCATGGCGGTTCTTCAAAGAGTTCGATGTGTCTTGGGTGGCCGTTTTCGGACGCGCTCTTGGCACGCGCTTGGATGACGCGCGGCGTGCCGAAGAGGCGCATTGCGGCCGTCGTGGCACGGCTCGCTTGCCACGACGGCTTCGGCGCTCCGCGAGAGGTGCCTTGACGTCTGAGCCCATCTTGGTGCTTCCGAGACTTCGGTATATCGGCGCATTCACACGATGCACACGATGGAACGATAACAGCACTGTGTTGCCGAGTAAACGCGCAATCCGGATTAACCGCTACCGTTTGAATAACAAACGACATCGGCCACGCGTGCCCCGCTCGACTGCCCGGCGCTGACCGATCGGGCGGTTGCCTCGCTCCTGCTGCCGGAATCCGCCACCTCCGAAATCAGTCTTGAGATTCGAGGAATTGGAGGCTAGCTCACGAGCACGCCGTGCCCACTTCCGGCCACCGAGTGCAAAGGCCTCGACGTGATGCTTCTCCCTCCAGTGATTCACTTCGTGACATGACAGGAAGGGGAGGATTCGCCCGGTCAATGACGGTGTAAGATTCAGTTTGCGGTGGCATCACGAACCCACCATGACTCACCATGTTGCTTGCTGTGCGCGTTGACGAATCGTCAGGTGCCTGGAATCAGCCCCCTAGGCCGGCTCGTTCGGGCAACTCGTGGCCGCCCAGATACTAGCGGCGGGGGCTGGCAATGACGACGATGTTCCTCAACGTCCCTACTGAAAGGTGCTCCTCGTGAGCCACCACCGGGACGATGCGGATCTGGTCGAATTCGTCAGCCATGGCGCCAGATACGCTTCGAAGTGGGCCGTTCCCATCCAGCTTGTCGATGAGGTTGAGCGCCATGGCTCCCTCGGGACGAAGCGAGCGCCGCAGCGCCGCGAAGAAGCTACGTGTGGTCAGCGCCGTGGACAGACCCGACGAGTCGAAAGCGTCGATGACTGCGATGTCCCAGAGTCCGGCTGGGGCTCGTTGGACGAACTGAGCCCCATCCGCGATGCGTACGGTGAGGTTGGGAATGGAGTCCAGGTCGAACCAGGCACGCGCCAGGTCGATGACTGCCGGTTCGGACTCGACTAGATCGATCTCGATGCCCTGATAAGACTGCGCGAACTGTCGTAGCGCGACGGCTCCTCCGCACCCGATGAACAGCGCGCGTTTGCGCTGCTTCGCGAGCGCTGCCGCGACGTGGAATAGCTCGACATAGGGCCAGCCCGAACGGCTCGGATCGTCGAGCCTCGCGCGTGTCCAGACGACCTCGGAATTGCCTGCACACGCCACCATTTCACGGTACCCGTCGTGGTCCCGTACCTCCAGCATCCCACCCGGGATCGCTCGCCACGCCAACACCCGCGGGCGCGTCCCGGGCAGCAACCGTTCGAGCAGCCTGCGCCCGCCGGCAGGGTAGAGCGGAGGAAAGTCGCAGGTGAACCCGAACGCAGCCCGCGCCACGCCGAGCCCCGGCAACAGCTTCTCGACACGATACTTGTCACTCGGGGAAAAGGCCGAACCCGTGCGACCGAGCATGAGCGCGCCCACGATGGAGCCGCGCCAGGGTATGTAAGCGAAAAGCGAGTGCTTGCCCCCGACATGGGCTGCCAGCTCGCGAAAGTAGTGGGTCCGGCGAACGGCGGGTTCTCCCAAGACTTCGGTGTCCACCGCCACGCCGCGCGCCGCCAGCGCGGCCCGCTTCACGGGCAACAACTCCTGGTAGTAAATCGGCCCCCGGGCGACGGCACGTTCGCACAATGTCGAATCGAGCCCCAAGACCGTGGGTGACGTTTCAGCTCCGCGGCTCGAAAGAAAACCGACCTCGAAGCCGATGTCCTCTGCTAGCCACTCGAGCAAGTCGGCTTCGAACACGCTGGGGCTGGGGCTGTGTGCCGCCAGGTCGCCTATATGGGCTATCATTCCCTGCTTCGACAGCGATGGGCCCCAAAAGTTTCCAGCGCTCGTGGGGGCCCCGGGACATCGACTGCATTGGTGAGCGGGTCGACGGCATGGTGGGCGCCGCCCATGAATGACGACGCCGAGGCTCAATCCACGGTCGGTAACCCCGCCGACTCGAGGAACTCGCGTACATCCGTCTTGAGCGCGGCGGGTTCCGATACCGTGACCAGGTGACCCGACTCCGCATAGCTGGGCCAGCGGACGGTTCGGGTACTCGCACCGATTTCCGCGCTGTCATTGTATTCCAGGCTGAGCCAGCCGGGACGCTCGACACCGCCCCGGGGCTCGCTGTCGGCGGTGACCGAGTCGAGAATGTCGTTGCTGGTGTAGCCGCTGCAATCCTCGAGCGTGGCCGCCACGGCCTCGGTGCGCACGCGTCCGTCGAAACGCGCGTTGGTGACGAAGGTGGCGACGTACTGAGCGTTTTCGATGAACGCGATGCACGCCGGGTCGTTACCTTCGATGTAGTTGCCGTTTCCGGAAATGAGCTGCTCGACATCCTCCAGGTAGTAGCGGTCGTGGTCGGGCAGTGTGCCCAGCTCATGCTGCCAGGCGTCAGGTGCCTTGGGATACAAGTCCTCGGCCGCCAACATGGTGCCCAGCCGATACGCCCCCGAACGGTCCGCCGCGGGAAGTCCGGACACTTCGTCCGGGTCGAGGAAGAAGCTGGCGGCAAAACCCGCCGGATCGAGCAGGGTCTCGCGACTCGCCTGACGCAAGAGCAACGACCACCCCGCCTCTTTGTCGAGGTGCAGCATGTCGCGGCTGACCGGGGGGCAGGGCTCGTCCAGCTCCTCGGCGGCCAGGTATTCCGGGGTGTCGGGTTGGCACCATAGCGACTCGCTGATGCCCTCTTGATCGCCGCCCACCTTGGGTTGCAGGTGGATCTGCCAACCGAACTGCTCGGACGCCAGACTGGCCGGGATGCTGTCTTCGGCGGGGTAAAGAGCTTCGTAGTGCGCGAGCACCTCGTCGGCGAGCGCCGGGTCGGTGTAGCTCCCCCCGCCGTCTTCTTGGAGCCGCTCGGGGTAGAGAAGGTAGCTCAGCATGAGGCTGATTCGAATGCTCGAGTAGCCCTGACCCACGAGCACGATGGGATTGTCTTTGAGCTCCGCATGGGTCGCCAGGAAGCGGAGGAGCCCCCGCACGATGTCGGCCGCGTCGACGAAATTGTTGAAGTTGTTGCTCGCAAACTGGGCGCCTCGCGCGCCGTCGTTTTGCGGATCTTCCAGCGTCGAATAGGAAAACCCCATCTGGCGTCCGTCCAGAAAGAGCAGACTTCCCATGTCCGTCCATGAGGCGTCGTTGGGTTCGAGTCCCAGCTCCAGGTCGTGTTCGCTCAGGCTCGCGCGATTGACTCCGAACACCGAAAACAACCCCGTGCTCGAGGGACCGGGAATGATGGCGCCAGCGGACAGGTTGGGAATGCCGCCGCTGAAGACGAACAAGGGGCGATCCTCGACGCGGTCGTCTGCCTGGACAAAAGCGTAGAACAGTCGCGCGCTGGAGGTCGTGAGCCCCTCGAGCTCCGGGCCCGCGCTGAACGTGTAGGCCTCGAGGTCCACGTAGCCGGCCTCACCCGGCAGAGGCGCGTCCGTAGCGCTGCCCGCCTCGCCCCCCATGCCGCCCAGGCTTTCCGACCCACCACTGCCTCCGGTGGTGCTCGACCCCCCCGAGCCGTTCGTGTCCGAGTCGCCCGAGCTGGGGCTCCCTCCGCTGGTGCTGTCGGTCGGATGGGCCCCAGCACTGCCTCCGGCTCCGCTGCCTCCCGAGCCGCCGGTTGCAGTCTGGTCTTTGGGGGGCTTCTTGTCCTCACCGCCGCAGCCTCCGACCGTCAACGTCAGAAGCATTGCCAGCCAACCAAGGTCGAACCTGAGTGCCGTCACCACCGACGCGGAGCATAACACTCCTGAGGGAGCGGTTGAGGCCCAAGCGTCACGCGCTCTCGAGGCGCACAAAGCCCACCAACGCTAGCGCCGGACATCAGGCCGGCGGAAACTTTCAGCCTTGCGTGGAAACTCATGGCGACACCGCTCCGCCAGGACGCTTCCCGGTGAGCTCGTCAGCGCCACCCTACAGGTTCCACCAGCCGAGGCTGCCCTCGCGAGCGTACACCCCCAGAGCTCGCCCGCGCAGATACTCGAGCTTCACGCAGCCGAAGCTGCGGCCGTCGCGGCTGTTGCCGCGGTTGTCTCCCATGACCAGGATCTCGCCCTCGGGGATGGTCGTCGGCCCGAAGTCGGGGCCCCCTCCAAACGAGAAGTCCACCTTGTGGAAGGCGCCCAACTTCTCCAGCCACTGTCCGTGCTTCACCGTGACCGGGACCCGGTTGCCATTGATGGTCAGCCGGCCATGGCGCACGATCACGCGGTCTCCTGGCCCCGCCACGACGCGTTTCAGCAGCACCTCTTCCTCTCCTGGGGGCGCCAGGACGACGACTGCTCCGCGTTCGGGGACCTGGACTGGACCGAGCCAGACATCGCTCAGTGGTAGCCGCATGCCAAAAGCCGCCTTGTTCACGAAAATTCGATCGCCAACGAGCACCGTGGGCTCCATGGACCCGCTGGGGACGACGTAGTGGTCCGCAAACGAGGCGCGGGCGGTCAAGAGCACCGCGACCCCGACCACCATTCCGAGCGCCTCTCGGAGCCAGCGAGGAGGTCTCCTCGTGGGAGTACGCCGTGGCGCGGATGCGGAGCTACCTGACACTTGCGCTCCAATTCCTAAGCCGACCCATCTATTCCCGAAGCGCGTCGAGTTTCACTGAACAAGCGTCGACCTTTGGTGCGGCATTCGCTTTCCCGTGCCGAGCCAGCTGGCGATACTCGCGACGAGGAACCTCGACTACGAGGAGAACTCGGGCTGCCGAGGATCGCCTGTCGCCTGCTGGTGACGGACTCCCGCGCCCTGGAGCTTCTCGCGGATGTGGTACGGCCGCTTGTCCTGGGACTCGTGGTAGGTCCGAGAAACCACATCCGCCACCAGACCCAGTGAGACGAGCTGGACGCCCACCACGATCATGAGCACGCCCAGCAAAAGCAGAGGACGATCGGCCAGCTCATGGCCGAAGAAGAGTTTCTCGACGGCCAGGTCCGCGCAGATCAGAAACCCGACGGCACTACTGGCGAACCCGGCTAGCCCGAAGACCTGCATGGGTCTGACCAGATAAGACTGCATGAAGCGCACCGTTATCAGGTCCAAGATAACGCGCAGCGTACGGCCGATTCCATACTTGCTGCTGCCGTATTGCCGGGCGCGGTGGTTGACCTTCATCTCGACGATCGAGACACCCATCCAGCTGGCCACCGCGGGGATGAAGCGATGCATCTCTCCATAGAGTCGCAGCTCTTTGGCGACGTCCGAGGTCATGACCTTCAGAGTGCACCCGTAGTCGTGCAGCTTGACCTTGGTGGCCGCGCTGATCACGCGGTTGGCGATCATGGATGGTAGCTTGCGACTGAGGAAAGGATCCTTTCGGTCCGCGCGCCAGCCGGCCACCATGTCGCAGCCGGCCTCGAGGCTCTCGAGCATTTTGGGTATGTCGGCCGGATCATTCTGGAGGTCGGCGTCCATCAAGGCCACCGCCCGGCCCCGGGCGGCATCCAACCCTGCCTGCAACGCAGCCGTTTGACCGAAGTTGCGCCGGAGGCGGATCACCGTGAGCGCCGGGTCGTGCTCGGCGGCGCGCTTCAGCTCTCGATAGCTCGCGTCCGTCGAGCCGTCATCGATGAGGACGACTTCGTAACTCAGCCCGGCGCCGCGAAGTGCGCCGTGAATTTCCGGTACGAGATGCGGCAGGCTTTCCGCCTCGTTGTGCACGGGGACCACGATGCTGAGGTCGAGTTCGGGCGTGTACGGCATCAATCGCCGAGCTTACGCTTGATGCTGGGTCTGGGTCTTCTGAGCGGTCGTTGCGGTTCCCCGCGCGGCACTTCATCGCTGATTTCTTCGCCGCCAGCTTCTGGCTCGTCGGGCTCGGAGGGCTCGTGCCGACTGCTCGTGTGGCTGCGCGGTCGCTGCAGCCTCCATTCGTCTATCAGGGCATCGTTGCCACGAGTGGAGTGGCCACGCTTCAACAGCGCGAATGGTCCCACCCTGCGGTACACGCCATACTCCCCGGAGGTGAGGGCGTTGGTGATGACTCGCTTCGTGCGATCCAACCTGAGCCCCCGCTGCTGGACGATCAAATAGTCGGCGTGGTAGCTGTCCCTGCGCAGCGAATAGAAGACACGGCGCGAGGAGACGTGCGGACCAATCTTCTCCGATGCCGCGACCGATGCGTCCGGTGGAATGTCCCGGATGATCTTCTGGAGATCGGCGTAACGTTCGCGTTCGGAGTCGCTCATCGAGAACGTAATCGAATGGTAGCCCGACTTCAGAGCGCCGTCGCGACGCGGGAAAGCGCCATAGTTGAACGACAGCACGCCCACCGAGAAGACGGTCGCCAGGAGTGCTGCCTGTGCGCGCTTCCCGCCGTCGGGGCTCTCACGTTGGTAGGCGGCCAGCGCGAGTATGACAGCGACGAACATGTACGGGGCCCAGTGCATGACGTACTGGAACGAAAACATCGTGACGGGCTTGTAGTCCGTGACGAGCAGCGTGAGCATGGCGCCCGGCAAGAACGAAGCCCATAGGTACCAGCGGCGTGCCGGGAGAAACAGAAGCGGCACCATCAGATGCATCATGTAGATGATCTTCTTCTCGATGAGCACGTGCTTCAGAGTGAAAAATGGGTTGGAAACCAGCGTCTTGATCACACTTCGGAAGCCGGTTTCTCCCTCCGCCCAGAGATCTTTGTACATCTTGGGGAACCACCATTGCCCGGCCTCTTCCATGATCTGAAAGCGCAACAAGACGAACCACCCGGAGGCCACCAGTGCCAAGATCAACCCGGGAACCGGCCGGTACCCGGAGAGCAGCAAGAAACAGCCAATCACCGCAAAGCCAATCGGCATGTCCTCTCGCATCAGCATGCCAATCAGACACGCGATGGCCATGATCACCCAGCGCCGCGCATCCGCGGCCCAGATGGCGGTCAACACGAAGAAGGCGGCGATGGGCACCATCTTCACTTCGTAGAAGTTGGCGCCGTGCAGTGGGTAGTAGCTGAGCCATGCCAGGGCCACGAGGGCAGCCATCCAAGGTGCAACGTGGCGACGCCCGAACAAGAAAAGAGGAACCGCGCTCATGCCCAGCAAGGTGGACTGGATCACCTGAAGGGTTTCCGGACGCGGTGCCAGGGCATAGATGGGCAGAAAGAAGTAGGCCCCGATCTTGACGTGATTGGCGATGTACTTCTGCGGCTCGAACGGGAAGACGATGCGGCTCTGGTTGAAGTCCCCGAACAGGCCGCCGTACATCAAGTTGTTGTTGATGCCGAGGTCGTAGTTGCCCGTGCCCATCTTCTGGTGCCAGCGGATGGTGTAGAAGCTCATGAAGATCGCGTAGGCGACCGCTCCACCCACGACGACCAGCACCGGGCCGTGGCGCCTCAAAAACCCCGGGGTTTCCTTGACGAGGGCCTGGTAGGCGCGCGCCGCAGCGGGAGGCACGGACTTGAAGCACTTGAACAGGAACAGCTCCAGCACCAGACCCACGAACAACAGCGCCGGTAGCAGCTCCTCGTGGTTGTCTTCCCAGGCTCGGTAGCGAAGCAGAAGTGGGAGCGTCGGCGCCAGCGTGAGCGGCGATAGAAACCACAGCCAGCGCTCTACTACTTCGAAGGAAAGCTCCTTCTTCGCGCGATAGCCCAGAGCACCGGCACAGATCAGCGCTGCACTCGCGCCCCCGATGAGCATCGAAGTAATCAGCGTCATGCGCTTGTCGAGGCCCAGCCGGTTCTTCGTCAAGAATTGGACGACCCAGTCGGCATCGAAGCTGAACTGAGCCCAGGCAACCAGGCTGATCCCGAGCAAGAGTGCAAGCAGCTCCGAACGCGCAGCGATACCCCAAGGGTTGACTCTCGCCCTCTCGAGCTCCTGGTCCACATCAGGGGCTGCGCGGGACGGCTCGAGCATGCGCTTCACCCAGGTCAGCGCCTGCTGAAAGGGTGAAGCGTTGGTGGCTGGTGCCTTGGGGGCGGATGTGTCTTCGCCGGCTGCCTCGTGGCCGCGCGGGTCGTTGGCGTCGCCGGGCTCGGGATCGCTCGGTGGCTGATCACGGTTGGGCTTTTCGTCACCGGCTGCTTCTTGCGGATTGTGTGCTGGGGTTTCCTCGGGCTCGGAGCCGTTGCCATCATGCGCAGTGTGCGAACCGCTGGTAGCTTCCGCGTTGGGCTCGTCGTTGGCACTTGCGCGGGCACTCGTCCCCTCGTCCGACTCCCGCGAGTGGGTCACGGGCCCAGCCTCCGGCGAGGTGGGTTTCGCGATTGGGTCATTGCCGGGGCCGGCCGGGTTCGATTCCTCGCCGCTCATACTTTGCCCCCGTTTAGCATGTGCGCCGCGCCGCGTGCGAGGGCGCATCCTGCGTCGAGCCTTTTCTGGCCCGAACGGCGTGCCGGGGGCGCGCGGTGGCCCGGTCGAAACGCCGCGGTGCCCCGGAAGGCGAAGCTGTGGACCCCTGAAAAGCAGGTAGTTCTTCTAGAAGTTCCAGGCGATACGGTTATTGCCTGCTAGTGTTGCCCGCGCGATGCCCGAGCCCAGCCCAACCTCGAAAACCGTCAGAGTAGGCCTCGTGCAGATGAGCACGCTACCGGACAAATCGGAAAACCTTGCGAAGGCCCAGCAGATGGTCGAACGGGCCGCCCAGCGAGGTGCCCAGATCGTCTGTTTGCAGGAGCTGTTTGCCTCGCCCTACTTCTGCCAAAGCGAGGACGCGGAGCATTTCAACCTGGCCGAGCCCCCGGCGGGGCAGACAGTCACCCGAATGGCGGAGTCTGCCCGGCGCCTTTCGGTCACCCTGATCGTTCCATTTTTCGAGCGTCGCGCGCCTGGCGTGTATCATAACAGCCTGGTGGTGCTCGGGCCGACCGGGGAACGGCTGGCGCTCTATCGCAAGATGCACATTCCGGACGATCCGAATTACTACGAGAAGTTCTATTTCGCTCCCGGCGACTTGGGTTTCATGGCGGTGCGCACCCCTCATGTCCGCGTCGGGCCGCTCATCTGTTGGGATCAGTGGTATCCCGAGGCCGCGCGTCTGACGGCCCTCAGAGGGGCCGAAGTGCTGTTTTATCCGACGGCGATAGGCTGGTTGCCTGGAGAGAAGGCGGAGTACGGACAAGCGCAGCTTCAAGCCTGGCAAACCATCCAGAAGAGTCATGCGATCGCCAATGGGGTCTTCGTCGTCTCCGCCAACCGGGTGGGCCACGAGCCTTCCGACAACGGGGGCATCGATTTCTGGGGACACTCCTTCATCTGTGACCCATTCGGCGTGGTCTTGGCGGAGGCCGGGGAATCCGAAGAGGTGCTCGTCGCAGACTTGGACCTGGCTCGTGCCGAGGCCACGCGGCGAAATTGGCCCTTCTTTCGCGATCGCCGTATCGACGCCTATTCGGGGTTGGAGCAGAGATACCTGGACGGAAACGAGTGAGGGGCGCCGCCTCGGCCCGAACCGGTGGGCGGCGCACTGGGCGGGCGCTCGGCTACCGCATGCCCGCGGAGTGGGCGCCGCACGAGGCAACCTGGCTGGCCTGGCCTCACCACCGGACGGACTGGCCAGGGAAGCTTGCTGTCATCCCCTGGGTATTCGCCGAGATAGCGAAGCACCTGAGCCGTGGCGAGCGCGTACGCTTGTTGGTCGCCTCGGCGGCGGAGCGCTCGCGGGCAGCCCGGGTGTTCGAGCAGGCTGGCGTCCAGATGGACGCGGTGGACTTCGTGCTGGCCCGAACCAATCGCTCGTGGGCTCGCGACTACTTGCCGATGTGGCTCGGCCCCTCGCGGCCGGGCGCGCGCTCTGGAAAGGCCGTCGCGGTGAAGTGGCATTTCAACGGCTGGGCGCGCTACCGCGATCACCTTCGGGACGAGGCCGCGGGCCTCGCTGTGGGACGGAAGTTTGCCGAGACCCTCGTTCGCCCTCGAGCGGGTTCCGAGTATCTCGTGCTCGAGGGGGGCGCCATCGACGTCGACGGCCGCGGCACTCTACTTACGACGGAGGAATGCCTGCTCACCGGAAAGCGTGCCCGCCTGGCCGCGTTGGGACGACAGGGCATCGAGGCGACGCTCAGGGACCATCTGGGCATCGAGCAGGTGGTGTGGATGCCAGCCGGCATCGCTGGGGACGATACCTCCGGGCACATCGACGATTTCGCCCGCTTCGTGGCCCCGGGGCGCGTCGCGATCTGCACGGAAACCCGCAGGTCGGACCCGAACTTCGAACCGCTGGCGGCGGCGCGCCGGGTCCTGTCGCGAGCTCGGGACGCTCGCGGCCGGCGTTTGGAGGTGGTTCAGCTGCCCATGCCACGTCCGCTCTACTTCAAGGGACAGCGCTTGCCGGCTTCCTACGCCAACTTCTACATAGCGAACGGGCGCGTTCTCGTCCCCACCTTCAACGACCCGGCGGATCGAAGCGCACTGGGCGTTCTCGAAGCGTTGTTCCCGAACCGCGAGGTCGTGGGGATCCACGCGGTCGATCTGGTGGTTGGCCTGGGAACTCTGCACTGCAGCACCATGCAACAGCCGCGGACGGCTCGCTGAGCGACGCGACCTGCTGCCTGGGTAGTGCTCGCGCTCTAGACATCGGATTTTGCAGGGATTCCTTCGGTTGCACGTCAGCGTAGGGATCCAGCGAGCGCGCAATTGCGCCAATAAGTTGAAAGTTGGCGACGCTCGGCGCAAGTTGGGGCCCATGTCGCGCCGAGGTCTGACTGCACGTTTGTTCGGCGCTTGCCTCGCGTTCGCTCTGCTGACCTCGGCGGGCTATGCGAAGGAGCGGGTGCACGAAGTAGCCTCGGGACACTCGCTTTGGGGCATCGCCAAACGCTACGGCGTCAGTGTCGACGCGCTGCGAGCTCGAAACGATCTCGGCGACAGCAACAAGATCGTCCCTGGCCAGAAGCTGATCATCCCGGACAAGGGGTACAAGCCCAAGAGCGCGCCGCACGACAAGTCGAGCTCGGACAGCCAAGCCAAGGGCTTCGTCGCGAGCAAGCCGGCGCCAGCAACCCAGGTCCAGAAGTCCTCCAGAGAGCGCGGCGTCAATCCTTGCAACACCCCTGACCCCGGATTCGGCATCTACGAGCACTGGAACCGGCAGATCCCGATGGGTCAGTTCATCGTGCCGCAGCGCGGCGGGCTGACGCGTGGCGGTGGGTTCGACGTCATGTTTCATTTCCACGGCCATGAAGCGGTGCGCAAGGAATGGGTCCAGGTGATGGACGGCGCCGTGCTCGTCGGGATCACGCTCGGCACGGGTTCTGGTCCCTACGAGACTGCCTTTCGGGGCACAGGCGCCTTCGAGCGCTTGGTGAAGGCGGTCGAAGAGGCCGTCGCTGCGCACGCGGGCAGGAAGAAAGCCCACGCACGTCGGATTGGCATCAGTGGGTGGAGCGCGGGCTACGGCGCTGTCGGTCAGATTCTTGCGAGCAGCTACGGGCGCAGGAAGGTGGACAGCGTGGTACTTCTGGATGGCCTGCACAGCGGCTACTCGGGGCACTCGCTGAATCGGGCGCAACTGCAGCCGTTCATCGATTTCGCCCGGCGCGCGGCGCGTGGCCAGAAGTTCATGTTCATCAGCCACTCGTCGATCATCCCACCGGGCTACGCATCGACCACGGAGACGGCGCACTTTCTGATCCACGAGGTAGGGGGACGGCCCCACAAGACCCATCCACGCTCCGGTGATCCAATGGGGCTCGACCTGATCGGGCGGTTCAGCCGTGGGAATTTTCAGGTGCGCGGCTTCGCCGGCAACGACACCCTCGACCACTGCGCTCATATTGGCCTGTTTCGCGATGTTCTCAAGGTGCACATCAAACGCCGCTGGAACTCGCCGCGCGGCCGCAAGAAGTAGCCCGAAGACCTGCAGGTATCCCGCGGGGGCTCGGCTCTCGCCGGCCCCTCTCTCCGATGCCGCTAACGCTTGAGCATCAAGAGCCACTCACACAGCGGCGCGAGCCGGCGGAAGTGCGCAGCGCACCACGCTACGAATGCGCCGCTTTCGACCTCCCGGGGCGGCCGGCCCTCGAGCGTCGCTACCATCCCGTCGTGTAAGAGCAGGTCCGCGCGAGGGTGGTCGCCGGGGAAGCCACGGGGTATCGACCTGCGTGTGGCGCCGCCGAGCTCGTAGGGGCCGTCGTCGACCAGGTCGCCGAGCAAGTGGCTGAGTGCCTCTCCGCGCCGGGTGCCGAGGACAGCCGCGCGAAACCGCTGAACCTGAACGGCGTCGAAACGGTGAACGCCAGCGCCCAGCGTGAGCTTTTTGGCCTCGAGTCGCAAGAAGAACCCCGGCGCACTCCAGTCTTTGCGATCGCCGTACCAAAACCATAGGTCGATGTGATCCCTGTACGGTGTCTTGTCTTTCGAGAAACGGATGTCTCGCTGAATGCGAAACAGCGAGCCGTTCACGCGGGGCTCGAACCGAACGCCCTTGGCGAAGCGGCTCAACTCCGGCCCCAGCGCCTCGATGAAGGCCACGGCCGGTGACACGTAGTGCCGCTCGTAGTCCGCGCGGTGAGCCTCGAACCAGGCCTTGTCGTTGTTCGCGCTCAACTCACGCAGGAAGCGAAAGGTAGCCTTGCCGAAGCCCGAGAAAGGCCCTCCGGTGCTCGTGTCACTTGCAGCGGGCGTTGCCGCGCGAGCCGTCGACTTGGACGCGGTCGCGGCAGCTCTGGCGCGAGCAGATGCGCTCGCCTGCGATCCAGTGGCGTCCCTGGCGCGAAGGGGCTTGCGCGTCGCCCCAGCCGGCTTGGCGCGAGGCGGCTTGGCCTGAGCAGGCTTCGGACGAGCGGGTTTGCGCGTCGACCCAGCGTCCTTGGCGCGAGCGTCTTCGGCACGCGCGGGCTTACGCGCCGTCGCCCCAGCCGGCTTGGCGCGAGCGGGCTTGCGCGTCCCAGCGTCCTTGGCGCGAGCAGGCTTGCGCGTCGCCCCAGCCGGCTTGGCGCGAGCGGGCTTGCGCGTCCCAGCGTCCTTGGCGCGAGCAGGCTTGCGCGCCGTCGCCGGGGCTTTCCTGGAGCGAGCCGTGGTGCCAGACGGTGGGTTCGGGGCAGGGATTCGAGGCGCCTTCGGCGATTTGCTGGGAGATGCAGGCGCGCTGCGGCTTCGCGCGGATTGTTGTCGGGGCTTCACCACTCCGGCTTCGCCAGCGCTTCTCTTCGCGCTGGAGGAGCGCTTGTTGGCCTTCTTGGCTTTAGGTTTTCTCTGAGGCAGCGTGGAGACGAATGACTCCGCGAGCCCCACCCACTTTTTCAGCCCCGCCGCGCGCTGAAATCCCGAAGGCGACACATAAACCATACCCCTGAGAGGTCGCCCCGTGAAGTCCATGGGGCGCGCATGGGGGCTTTGCAGAGAGCGCTCGTACTGCTCGGGCCCTACCCGCAGCATCAGGTCGTCTTCCACGATGCCGACCCACATATTGCCGTTCATCAGGAAACACACCCCGCCGAACATCCGCTTCTCCGTGACGCCTGGCTTCCCCCTGGTCAACTGCCTCAGTCGTTCCGCGAGCCGCTCGTCGTAGGCCACGCTCTCCTTACTACCGCGAGCACGCACGAATGACCAGCGCTCCCATAAACCCGATGGAGGTGCTACAAGGGAGGCGCCCGCGTCTGGTACGGTCCGGTTCCCTCTTCGGCATTCATGCGTCCTCGTGTTCGACAACTACTGATTGGCCTCGCTGCCGCCGTTTTGGCCGTGGTTGCGGCCACGTGCGGGTACAACTCGAGCCGGCATGCAGCCAACAGCGCCCCGGTGGTCGTGGCGGGCGGTGAGGGGGCTGAGCTCTACGAGCGCTACTGCGCCCTCTGCCACGGCAAGCAGGGGGAGGGCTACGCCGCAGACAACGCCAACGCGCTCGCGAACCAAGAGTTCCTCTCCTCGGTCACCGATCAGTTCCTGCGTGTGGCCATCGTACGCGGCCGTGTCGACACCCCCATGAGTGCCTGGGGCAAGCGCTACGGGGGCCCCCTCGACGGTCCCGATGTCGAGAAGCTGATCAAGTTCATACGCGGGTGGCAGACCACCCCTTCGGTGCAGTTGCCCCCGTCCGGGGTAGGCAACGCGCAGCCGGGCGGAGACCTGTTCCGGAAGCGTTGTGCGTCGTGTCACGGCCCAGCCGGCGAGGGCAAGAAAGCCCCGTCCCTCAGCAACCCTATCTTCCAGTCGACCGCCAGCAACGCCTTCATTCGCTACGCCATCGAAAAGGGGCGCAGCGGCACCCCCATGCCCAGCTTCGTCAGGGCTCTGAGCCAGCGAGAGATCGACGATATCATTGCCTACATTCGCACGCTGCGCCGCCAGGGCGAACGGCGCCCCGCACCCAAGCCTCCGCCGTTGCCCGAGGGACCCATCGTTATCAATCCAAAAGGCCCCCCTCCAAAATTCGAATTGCGCGATGACTTCTACGTTCCGGCGGCTCAGCTCAAGGCCGCGCTCGATGCCGGGGCCCGTCTCATCATCGCCGATGCTCGAGCCCAGTCCGACTACCTCGAAGCGCATATTCCCGGTGCCATCTCGCTGCCCTTCTTCGCCGTCGAAACCCTGGCTCCCAAACTCCCCAAAGATGGCACCTGGATCATCGCCTACTGTGCCTGCCCCCACGCCGCCTCCGGCCGTGTCGCCCGCGCCCTGCAAGAGCGCGGCTTCCCACACGTAGCCGTGCTCGACGAAGGCATCATGGTCTGGAAGCAGCTCGGCTACCCCACCGCACAAGGCCAGTAGCGGCCTTTTCTGCCCAGCCCCAGCATCTTCAGCCTGCCCGAGCGTCACGCGACTTGACGCTACGCTCCCCCCAGCGCTATCCCTCGCCCTCTCACGCACGAGTGGCGGAATTGGCAGACGCGCCGGATTTAGGTTCCGGTGGGGAAACCCGTGGGGGTTCAAGTCCCTCCTCGTGCACCGCGCGCCGGAGGCGCGCTTGTGCTCGAGAAGGTCTTAGGCCTTCGCTTCGCTCTGCGAGCTCAGCTTTCGGCTCAAGTCCTTTCCGGTGAGGTCCGCTGGACGGTGTCGAGCGCACCTGAAAGCTCCGTGACCAGCGACGGGAGCCGGGTGGGATCGAACTCTAGCGCATCGAATGTGAACCGAAACTCGTTGCGAGGTCCCCGCATCCCGATGAGCCCTTCAATTCCCATGTGCCCGGCGCGGTCGAGGGACCGGATCCTCAGCTGCAGTTCGCCGGGTGAGATACTTTCCACCGTGGCTTCGCCCTGTCGAGTCGCTTCCAGGCTCTGCAGCTCGCGCAGGAAGCTACTCCATCCGGACTCTAGTACGTAGGTTTCGGTGCATGCAGAAAATCCAGGAAGCTGCAGTCGCACCACCAAGTACGGGTCCGGGTCGGCGAACGCGACTTCGAGTTCGAGCGAGCTTTCATCCTCAAAGGCAACGTGGATAGACATGTCAGCCGTCGGGGTCGAGCCGACCGAGCGCCTCATCTGTTGCGAGCTCCAACTCGGCGAGTTCGGAATCGGTCAGCGCGCGAATGCGCTTGTCGAGCGCGTTCTTTGGGATCGCCCGCATTTGGAATGCGAGCGCGATCGAATCGGTAGGTGGTCCGAGATCGGTGGCGGAGATGACCGCAGTGCCGGCCAACTTGGCGCGGTCCATGTTGGTGGTCAGCGGCACGACGAGTACGGACTGCAGAACGCTAGTCAAAGCTTCGCTCTGCCAAATCACGACTGGGCGTCTACCGGTTTGCTCGCGCGGGCGGTGGGCACCGAGGTTGGCCCACCAAAGCTCGCCGCGTTTCACCGATGGTCCTCGGCGTCCAGCGCATCAGCCCATTCGTCGAGCCCGGCGTTGGCGAGTGCCTCGTCTTCTTCTGAAGTAGCGGCTAGCCGTTGCAGATCCCACCTAGCAGGGTCGGGTCGACGTACCAAGATCAGCCCAACGCGGTCGCCCGCGCGGAGCGGTAGCGGCTTTTCCGGTTTGAGTACACCGTCTTCATAGCGCGCTTCAACGGGTCGCATGATGCGCAGTCTAGCATGGATGCCGGCGACGGGGCCGACCCGACCTTCTGGCCCTTGACTTGCACCCTCCACAGGTTCCGCAATCGTTCACCAAGCGTCAATTTCGCTCCCCAAATGTCGCGAGATGTCGCCAACCCCTTCGCAAAACCCGCGTTTGGCGACATCTCGCGGCATCTCGCTACCCCCGAACCGGATTTAGGTTCCGGTGGGGAAACCCGTGGGGGTTCAAGTCCCTCCTCGTGCACTACGGTGGCTGGCTTAGTCGGCTGCCTCCGGTGCGGGCCGCGACGCTCCGACGAGTACAATTCTCTTGTCACCGAACCTGGCGACGAGTTCGAGTTCTCCACCGAGCGCTGCCAGGTAGCGACGGAGCGTAGCGATCTGCGTATCGTCCAGGCTGCTACGGTTTTCCAACCGCGAGATGTCTGCTTGATCCATGGTCGACTCGTCGGCGGTCGCCATCTGCGTTTTCCCGACTGCTTCACGAACGGCGCGCAGGGTCAAGTGGACGCCTTTCTTGGCGCGTAGCCCCCTGCCGAGGATTCGAAAGGGGGCGTCTTCAGACGCGGTGTTCTTGGCTGACTGCTTCATGGGTTGTCTCCGGTCTCGTAAACGTCGCGCTCCAACGCGGTTGCTGGTCGAGCACTGATGATGCGATCTCTGGTGGCGCGCTCGACATGGACGCCGCACAGCAAGCGCTCGCGAAGGGAAGTGCCGATGACGACCATCCGATGCGTGCCGGACCCATCGTCGAGGTACACGGCGTGAGGGTCAGCGAAAACGGTGGCCGCCTCTTCGAAAGAAACGCCGTGCTTCGCCAAATTGGACGCCGCTTTGTCTGCGTCCCACTCGAAGTCACCTTCGACCACGATCTCCACTGCATGTTCCTAGTATGGGTTACAACCCATAATCCTCAAGTCTGTTTTGTAACCGTACGGGAATGGCCATCTGGGAAGTTGCGTCGGGGTGATGCATGGTGGGCGCGTGGCAAATCACCGACGGCGGCGAGAGTACTGGGCTGGGCTTATTGCTGAGCTGGACGCGGGGGCGAGCGTGGAGGACGTTGCGCGGCGCCACCGAGTCAAAGAGGGCACGCTGAAGTGGTGGCGGACCCAGATTCGGCGGGAGATACGTGAAGGCGGACGCCTGTTGCCGGTGGTTCAACGGTCGGACCTGGGCGCGGAAGCGCCAAGCTCGGCTGCAATCGAGATTCGAGTTGGGCCGGTCAGTGTGCACGTGGAGCCTGGAACGGATGAGCGGTACGTGGCAGCGCTGCTGAACGCGCTTCGCAGCGCATGCTGACGGTATCGCCTGGCACGAAAGTGTACCTGGCGACAGAGCCTGTGGACATGCGCCGCGGGCACGACGGGCTGTGTTCGCTGGTGCATAATGTTTTGCTGCTCGATCCGTTCAGTGGAGCGGTCTTTGTTTTCGTCGGGAAACGGGGCGACCGGGTAAAATGCTTGTTTTGGGATCGCGGCGGATTCGTTGTGTATTACAAGCGGCTTTCGCGGGGAAGATTCAAGATGCCGCGCGTTGCTCCGGACGCCGATCAAGTGGTGCTCGACGGGACAGAGTTGGCGATGCTGCTCGGCGGGTTCGAACTCGCTAGCGCACGGCGCATCGCCGCCTGGCAACCGAAGCCCCAGAGAGCTAGCGCGGCCTAAAAGAACAAAGTGCTTTCGATCACTTAGTCGCGCGGTCGAGAAAAACGATCGACATCGCGTTCGAGCTATGATCAAAGCTAGTCGTTGACTCCGCCTCCCGACGACGAGCACGACTGCGGCTGGAAGGCTTACGCCAAGCTGGCGGCGCTGGAGAAGCGGCTGCTCGGCAAGAAGAGCGAACGGCGCAAGTCGTCGAAGATGCCGCCGCCGGTCTCCCGCAGCAAGTCTGCACAAGAGGCCAAGCGCAAGCGTGCGCAGAACGCTGCGTTGCGGGAGGCGAAGCTGCAAACAGAAGTCACCCCGCAGCCTGTGCACAAGTGCGAGCAATGCGACTCGACGAATCTCAAGCATGTCTCCGATCGACCATCGGTGGTTTATGAGTACGTCCAGCCTCACTTTCGCAAGCGCGTCTACCAACGAGAAACCGTTGTCTGTGAAAACGGTCACATGACGACTGGGGCAGCCCCGGAGCGCATTGGTGAGAAGACTCGCTACGACGCCAGCTTTGTCGCTCACCTGGCCACCTCGAAGTGTCGCGACTCGATACCCTTTTACCGCCTGGAGAAGGCGTATAACAGCATCGGCATTCCCATTTCCCGCAGCACGATGACAACGCTTTTCTATCGGGCAGCACAAGAACTGCGTCCGTTGCACGATGCCGCGTTTCGGATGGTGCGACTTTCCCTGGATGTGCATGCCGATGAGACGAGCTTCCGACAGCAGGACATCGACAAGCGTGCTTTCGTCTGGGGTTTCGTGACATCCGAAGTGACGGCGTACCGGTACGCTGCGACGCGCAGCGGTGGCATCCCCGTCGAGGTCCTTGGCGACTCTGAGGGCCGACTCGTCGTCGACATGTACACTGGGTACAATGTCGTAACCCGTACCGGTAAGCGCATCCGCGCGGGTTGCCTGGCTCACGCTCGTCGCAAGCTCTGGGACAATCGACACTACTTGCTCACCGAGACGGGGCTCGAGCTGATCGGTCAGATCTACGCGGTGGAGCACGAAGCAAAAGCGGCCGACATCTTGGGGACCGAGCAGCACCTCGAAATGCGAAAGACACGTTCCCGTCCGCTCTTCGCCCGCCTGCTGTGGTGGGCGCGTGCCGAGCAACGCAGTCTCGATCCCAAGTCCGCAATGTGCAAGGCGCTGCGGTACATCACTAAGAACTTTCGAGAGCTCGGCTGCTTCTTGCGCTACGCATCTTTGCCTCCGGACAACAACAAGGCAGAGGCGGCGTTGCGCCGGGTAGCTTTGGGGAGGTCGAACTTCCTTTTTGTGGCCAACGAAAAGCGAGGTGTTGACCTGGGCGTGCTGTACACCCTCGTTGCAACCTGTCAACAACACGGCGTCGACCCGATCGCCTACCTGGCGGACGTACTGATCCGCGTCCAGACCCATCCGGCATCGCGTGTCGACGAGCTCTTGCCGCATCGCTGGAAACCTCCGGGGCCAGACTGAGTTGCCGGAGCCCTGAGGTCCAACCAGCGAAAAATCAGCGGGACTCAGTAAGCGTAGGTTTGCCTGGCTGAGACTCTTCTGTGACCTTGACCGCGACCGCATCGTGCGACCGCACGATGCGATTTTCGGCAGCCGATAACAAGACGCCCATCACCGTACGGTTACTCTGTTTTCGCTGGGCCTCGACGATTCCGCAATCGTTCACGAATCGTCCACGGGCGGCCCCAGTTGTCGCGAATGTCGTCAACCGTTTCGCAAAATCGGCGGTTCGTGACATTTGGCAGCATTTCGGTACCCCCAAACCGGATTTAGGTTCCGGTGGGGAGATCCGTGGGGGTTCAAGTCCCTCCTCGTGCACTGAATTGGGATGGTTGGGGAAACAGCACCGACGCGGCGAGTATCGTTCGCGCGCCGGTGCTGCTCGCGAACGATACCGCGAACCATTGGGATCGGCTTGTTTCGAATGTTGCGTTTATTTCGTTTAGCTGTATCATCCTAAAGATGAACGCACCCGTGGTCAAATTGCCGACTCCCGAGGAGGCCCAACAAGCGCAAGAGGCAGCACGCGTGCTGTCTCGCTTGCTGAGGCGCAAGACGGTTCGTCCTTTGCAGGTCCAATCTCAGGGCGGCAAGGAAGTCACGGTGACGGTGCCGCGGGAGGCGTTCGAGTTGTTTCTCGACATCTTGGGACAGATGGCGAACGGCAACGCAGTCTCGATAGTGCCAGTCCATGCTGAGCTGACGACCCAGCAAGCGGCGGAAATGCTGAATGTGTCGCGTCCGTTCCTGGTGAAGCTGCTCGATGAGGGGAAGATCGCTTTTCGCATGGTAGGCACGCATCGGAGGGTGCGCGTTGCGGATTTGGTGGAGTACCAACGCCAGGACGCGACGTACCGCAAGGGCGTTGCAGACGAGTTGGCAGCACAGGCGCAAGAGCACGACCTCGGTTACTAGTCATGGCGTTCGTCGTTGTGTACGACGCCTGCGTGCTGTATCCGGCACCGCTCCGCGATTTGCTGATCCGCATTGCGCTCACCGGCATTGTGCGCGCGCGTTGGAGCGACGAGATTCTAGACGAGTGCTTTCGTTCAATCTTGAAGTCTCGGCCTGATCTGAAGCCGAGTGCTCTCAGTCGGACCCGGCAACTCATGACCGAGGCCGTTGCTGACTGCATGGTCACAGGTTACGAGTCTCTCGTTGACGTCTTGACGCTTCCCGATCCGAACGACCGTCATGTGCTGGCTGCAGCCATTCGAGCCGGCGCGCAGAGCATCGTGACCTTCAACCTCAAGGACTTCCCTTCCGACACGCTGGCTGCCTACAACGTCGAGGCGGTCCATCCCGACGAGTTCGTCTACGACCTGTTGGATCTCAGACCCGGTGCCGTAGTTTCTGCGGCTAGAGATCAGGTGGCAGCGTTGCGAAACCCGCCTGCCACAGTCCGCCAGGTGCTCGACGCGCTCCGAGCAAACGGACTCGTGCAATCGGTGGCCAAGCTGGAGGAACTGATCGGTGGCGCAGACTAAGCCGACACTGTTCAGCCATCAATCGACAGAAGCAGCTCGCCGGCTCGGGGTCGGGGTTAGTGGTCTTCAACCTGAGCTAGCTCGCCTGTCGCTGGAGGGACAATGACTCGCAAGAGCAGTGGGGCGGTTGACCACTACCAAGACCCCGACCTTCGTGTGCTGGGGCTGCGTATCTGGTTCACGAATCGCGAGTTTCCCCACTCTGACGACTACTGGGACGGGAACTGGCTGATGACGCATGCCATCTATCAGCATGGGACGAGCCGAGTCGAGGCCCGGGGCCCCTTCGTCCACCTCGGAGACATCGTCCAATTCCGGCGCGCACTGACGACGCTTAAGGCCAATCTAAATGGAACGGCAAAGCTCGACCCCGTAGAACCAAACCTCTGTGTGACGCTCACGGGCAATGGTCGCGGCCAGATTGACGTGGACATCGAGCTAACTCCCGACCACATGCTCGAGCAGCACACGTTCCGCGACTCCTTCGATCAGACGTTTCTCGATGGCTTGATCTCCGATTGTGCGGTTGTGCTGGAGCGTTTTCCGGTGAAACGCCCAGAAGAGCTGCCTCCGGCGGAAGGGTGATTTGTGTCAAGAGGCAAGCCAAAGCGTGAACGGGAGGCAGCGGCTCGGGCTGAGTACGAGCGTCGGCGCCAACTTGCAATTAGCGCGTGTCCGCTGACGCATGCACAGCTTCTCGAACTGTCCGCGTCGTTGGCGCGCGCCATCGACACCAACGGCCACAACGGTTCGTTTTCACTGGTTGAGGGCTGGTGTAAGCAGGTTACCTTTGGAGGGTTTTGCGATTGTGAGGTGGTGCTCAACGTGGAGTTGAACGAATGAGCCCCCGCACCTGTCGGGCCCGGCGGTCGGGGCTCGGCTCGGCAATCGTTCACCAATCGTTCATTTCGGCTCCCAAATGTCGCAAGATGTCGCGAAGGGGTTCTCAAAACCTGCGCTTGGCGACATCTGGCAGCATTTGGGCACCTCCGAACCGGATTTAGGTTCCGGTACCGCAAGGTGTGGGGGTTCAAGTCCCTCCTCGTGCACCAGCTTGGAATGGTTGGGGAAACGAAAACGTCCCCTGACGAAGGGGACGTTGGTGATCTTGGCGGGGACGATTGCGGGGACGATTTGCGTGCGAGGACCGCGCGAGAGCGGCTGGTGGTGAGGTTGTGTCAGAGTCTGGCGGAGTTGATCTACGCGGGGGATGTCGAGGGGGCGGAGACGGTGGCAGGGGCCCTGCGGGAACTCAACGAACGTGGATGCGCTTTCTGGATGCGCAACCCGCTCAAGTCTCGTTGAGTCTCTTGGTTATCGAGGAAATGAGGTCGGCAAAGTGATGTGCGTGATGCTTTTGAACATTCAGGCAGCAGACATGCCGCACCGTCTCTTCGGGTAGATTCAGTTGACGGCCCATCTCATAGAACTCTGAGTGCTTCCCCGCCTGAAACGCATGCTCAAACATCCCTCCCAGTTGAAGGACCGGGCAATTCACCAGCTCGCCAACAAACTCCGGCGTTTCACGCGCCCTTGCGAGTAACCAGCTTTCTGGCCAGGAATCTCCAGGCAGAAAAAGCGAGTGCGCGTCGAACCAGTCGGCCATTTCCCCGTCCTGACGTTCCGTCATCTTCACGAAATGGTCGCGCAAGACGGCTTTGCGACCTGCTTGGTCGCCGTCGAACACAGCGAAACAGGACTGGTCCGTCTCCCGAACGTACACGGATGCGAGCTGGCGAGCCAACACACTTGCTGACCCTACGGCCTCAATCGCAACGCGAGCTCGAACGCCTGCTGGCAGAACAGCGCTGATGATTCCCTTCGCTACATCGTCTTCGACGAGAAGCAGCAACTCGGACGTAGGCGCTGCGCTCAGCTTGTGAAACGCGTATTCCGGCGAGACCTCGGTTAGCACTGAAGTGTGCCCTCCATGGCGCTCGACGAACAGGCGAGCGTGGGGCGGCACACAACCGAAAATGTGGCTTGAGTGCGACGTGCAGATGAGTTGAATCTGTCGCTGAAGACAAATCTCTTTGAGGCGCTGCACAAGGCGTTTCTGCGCTTCCACGTGAAGACCAAGCTCTAGTTCGTCTACGATGATCAATGCGCCGGTGCCGGCAGTGTAGATTGTCGCGAACAGTTCAAAGAGGGCGTTCTCTCCGGCGCCCATGTTAAATCCGGAGTACTTGCCATCGGTGGACTCCACGACCGGCAGTCTATACGTCCCATGAGTTGCAAAGGACAGGGTCGTATAGGCCCGAGCGAGAACGTAGCCTACGGCATCCCGAACTGCCTCCTCGATGCCAACAGCTTGTGTCGCAACGAACCGACGTGAATAGCTTCGAGATGGGCCCTTCTCCGCATGAGGGACAACTCGGTCGATTCCGAGAAATACGACATTCCTGTTTACTCTGCCCGCGTAGTTGTTCCACTTGCCGCTCACTCGTTTCCGGCGGACTTGCCAGGCTTTTCCAGGTGGCCTCCCCTTCCAGTTGTTGTGGGCGATTTCATAGGCAATCTCAACCCCCTCCGGGGGCACGTCTGCCTGGGACTGAATGAAGAAGTTCGCGAACGTGTAGTAGGTCGCCTTGCGGCTCTTGTGCGGAACCCCAGACTTCCCATTGTGGTAAGCACAGGCGCACATGGCCAGGACCGTCGACTTGCCGCAGCCATTCTTCCCGGCAACGACCGTAATGGGGTAGTCGAACTGCATTTGGACGCTCGACAGCCCCCTCAAATGACCCGTACGCAGGTGCACCTGTCGGAGATGCGCGTGTGCGTTGTCATTGACGAACCAACTCTCTAGCTTCTTGTCCAGGGCTGATGCGTGGTACTTCACTCCTGCTTCCTCGCCGTCGCCACCCCACACCACGTGCGCACACGGATGTGAGGTAGGTTACTCCGGAATCCCCAGGGTCGCACTGCCCATGATGCGCGAGTAACTCTGGGGTGCGATTTCTCAGTCGGATGGAGCTATCATCCCGAGCTCGCTCGTGAGGCCATCTTCAGACCAATGACGACGGGGAACCAACGACAGGGAAATGTGAGCAAATCCCCCACCTTCACCCCGTCCCCCAATTTCGACTACCTGACCTACCACGACCCGCGGCTCGTTCACGCCGCGACCATGGCAGAGCGCGTGCTCGGTATCGACCCGGTCGGCTCGCTGCGCCACCTGCGACTCTTTGCTGAGCTCATGGTGCAGAACATCGCCGCGCGCTGGGGAGTGTATGGCGAGGCGTATACGACCGCGGAGCTTACGCGCGAGGTGTCGCGGCGGGGGTTGCCCGCGGACGTCAACCAGCGCTTTCGCGCGCTGCGCGAGGCCGGCAACCGTGCGTCCCATGAGGGGCTGGGCGACCAGCAGCTTGCCCTTCAGCACATCAAGATAGCGTTCCAGCTGGCTATCTGGTTCCAGCAGACCTTCGGCAACAACCGCAAGTTCAACCCCGGCCCCTACGCACCCCAACGGGCCGAGGGTGACGTCTCCCGACTCAAAGACGAGTTCGAGGCCCTCCAGAAGGCGGCGGACGCGAGCCGCGAAGCGACCGATGCCGCCCGCGCAGAGCTCAAGGCCGCCGTCGAAGCAGAAGCCGCCCGCGCGTTCGGCGCGGAGGCGGCCGCCAAGAAGGCCAAAGAAGAAGCCGAAGTCTGGGAGACCTATGCCGCCGAGGTCGAGGCCGAGCGTACCAACGACCAAGAAGCCCTCCGCGTCATGGAGGCAAAGTTCGCTGCGCTGCAAGACAAGTTCGAGACGATGCTGCTCGAACAGCAGCTCGCCGCCGAACAAGCCACCGCACAGCAAGAGCAACAGCGCGAAGAAGCGGCCGCACAGGCCGCTGCCCAAATCCAGCCCGACGAAGCGACCACCCGCATTCTCATCGACCAGCAGCTGCGCGACGCGGGCTGGACCGTCGACTCCGAAGAGCTGCGCTACGCCAAGGGTGTTCGCCCCCAGAAGAACAAGTTCATGGCCATCGTCGAGTGGCCCACCAAGAGCGGCCCCGCCGACTACGTGCTCTTCATTGGGCTACAGGCGGTCGGTGTCGTCGAAGCCAAGAAGAAGAGCAAGGACGTCTCCGCCGCGCTAGAGCAGGCCAAGCGCTACAGTCTCGACTTTGAAACCGCCGATGGCATCGAACTGTGTGGTGGCCCGTGGGGCAAGTACCGCATCCCGTTCTTGTTCTCCACCAACGGGCGCCCTTATCTCAAGCAGTTGGAGACCAAGAGCGGCATCTGGCACGTCGATGTGCGGCGCCCGCAGAACCTAGCTCGTTCACTTGGCGGTTGGCACAGTCCCGAGGGGCTCAAGGAGATGCTCAAGCAGGACATCGACGCGGCGAACGACAAGCTACAAGCCGAACCTATCGATGCGCTGGGCCTGCGCGAGTACCAGGAGACCGCCATCCAGGCCGTGGAGGCCGCCATTGCGGGGGGCAAGGATACGTGTCTCGTCGCGATGGCGACGGGCACTGGCAAGACGCGCACCGCCATCGGTCTCATCTACCGCCTCATCAAGAGCGGGCGCTTCCGGCGCGTGCTGTTCTTGGTCGACCGCAGTGCGCTGGGCAAACAGACCGGTGATGCGTTGGAAGAAATTCAGCTGGAGAACCTCCAGACCTTTCCGGAAATCTACGACCTGAAGCTGCTGGAAGACATCAAGGTCGACACGGACACCAAGCTGCACATCGCCACCGTGCAAGGCATGGTGCGCCGGTTGTTGGATCCCAGCGATGTCAGTGAAGCCCCGACCGTTGACACCTACGACTGCATCGTCGTGGACGAGTGCCACCGCGGGTACGGCCTCGACCAGGAGCTGACGGACGCCGAGTTCAAGCTGGCCGAGTACGGCATTCGCACTCAGGCGGACTACATCAGTCGTTACCGCCGAGTGCTGGAGCACTTTGACGCGGTCAAGATTGGTCTCACAGCCACCCCTGCGGCGCACACCACGGAAATCTTCGGTAAGCCCACGTATCAGTACGGCTACCGTGAGGCCGTCATCGACGGGTTTCTCATCGACCACGAGCCGCCCGTCAGCCTCATCACCAAGCTGGCGGAAGAGGGCATCCGCTTCGAGCGTGGCGAGCAGGTGCGCATGTTCGATCCGGTGCTTTCGCAGGACAAGCTTGCGGAGCTGGAGGACGAGGTCAGTCTCGAGATCGACAGCTTCAACAAGCGCGTCGTCACCGAGAACTTCAACCGGGTGGTGTGCGCAGAGCTGGCCAAACACATCGACCCCAGCAGCGACGAGAAGACGCTCATCTTCGCCGCGACGGACAGCCACGCAGATCTGGTGGTCAACCTGCTCAAGCGCGCGTTCGAGGAGCAGTACGGCGAGGTGGACGACGACGCGGTCCAGAAGATTACCGGCGCCGCGGACAAGCCGTTGTCGCGCATCCGCCACTTCAAGAACGAGCGCTACCCCAACGTCGTGGTCACGGTCGACCTGCTCACAACGGGCATCGACGTGCCCAAGATTTGCAACATCGTCTTCCTCCGCCGCGTACGCAGCCGCGTGCTCTACGAACAGATGCTCGGCCGGGCCACGCGGCTGTGCCCGGAGATTGGCAAAGAGACCTTCATCATCTACGACGCTGTCGCCTTGTACGAAGCGCTCCAACCCATCACCAACATGAAGCCCGTCGTGGCCAAGCCACAAATCGGGTTCCGGGAGCTGGTGCGAGAGCTGCAAGAGGTCGAAGACGAAGAGGCTCGCCAAGCCGCGCTCGACCAACTCATCGCCAAACTGCAGCGCAAGAAACAACGCCTCACCGGTGAAGCGCTGGAGCGCTTCCAAGCTGCCGCAGAGATGGGCCCGGGTGAGCTCGCGAAGCACCTCAAACACGCCAGCCCCACCGAGGCCGCCGACTGGTTCCACAAGCACGACTTCGTGCTCAGCACCCTAGAACGCGCCGTGGAACCGCAGGTTCTACTCGTTTCTGACCACCACGACGAACTGCGCCGTGTCGAGCGGGGCTACGGGAAGGGCAAGAAGCCCGAAGACTACCTCGAAGCGTTCAAGCGCTTCGTCCAAGAGAACCTGAACCGGCTGCCCGCACTGATTGTCGTCGCTCAACGTCCCAGGGAGCTCACGCGCGCACAACTCAAAGAAGTGGCGCTGCTCCTCGACTCCAAGGGCTTCTCCGAGCGGGGACTGCAGACCGCGTGGCGAGAGAAGACGAACCAGGACATTGCCGCTACCATCCTGGGCTTCATCCGCCAAGCCGCGCTCGGCGATGCGCTCATCCCGTACGAAGATCGCGTGGATGCCGCGCTCAAGAAGCTGCTAGCCAGCCAGGGCTGGACCAAGCCGCAACGGGACTGGCTGGAGCGAATCGCCAAGCAGCTCAAGAAGGAGAAGGTGGTCGACAAGGCTGCGCTCGACGAAGGCCAGTTTGCCGCCAAAGGTGGCTTCCGGCGTTTGAACAAGGTCTTCGACGGCAAGCTGGAAGATATTTTGCTCCAGCTCGGCGAGAACATCTGGAGCGACGTTGGGTGAGTGGAGCAATGGGTTTGTCGCTTCGTTGTACCACCGTGCATCCTGGCAGTAAGGCGTGGGGGGCCGCATGACAACAAGCATCGAGCAGATCGACGCGTGGCTATCGGCGCCCACTGAACACGCACGACTTGAGTTCAAGGAAGCGAAGCAGCAGCTCAACAACGAGAAGCTGTTCAAGTACTGTGTTGCTCTGGCTAACGAAGGGGGCGGGCACCTGGTGCTGGGCGTAAGCGATTCGCGTCCGCGGGTGGTAGTGGGGACCAACGCTTTCAACAATCCCGTCGAGATGGCGGCGAAGCTCTATCAGACCCTTAAGTTCCGCGTCGAGCTAGAAGAAGTGCGTCACCCAGATGGGCGCGTTCTGGTTCTTCACGTGCCGCCGCGCCCCCGAGGCACGGCACGCGAGTATCAGGGCGCCTACTGGATGCGTGTGGGGGAACAGTTGACCCCAATGAACGCAGACCAGCTGAGAAGCATTTTCTCCGAGGAGGCGGAGCCTTGGTTGGAGACTGCGGCGGTGCAGGGTGCAAGTGCACAGGACGTGATTGAGCTGCTCGATACCCAGACGTTCTTTGAATTGCTCAACCGTTCGTATCCCACAGCCCGCGACGGTGTACTCGCCAAACTGAAAGCAGAGCGGTTGGTCGAGGAGGATTCTGGTGGATTCACTATCACCAAGCTTGCAGCCGTTTTGCTTGCAAAAAACCTCCGCAAGTTCGATGCGGTATACCGAAAGGCGCCAAGAGTCGTCGTCTACCGCGACCGCAACAAGCTGGAGACGGTATCAGACACTGTGGGAGGCAAAGGGTACGCCGTTGGCTTCCAAGGTCTGGTCGAGTACGTGATGGGCCATCTGCCCCAGAACGAGGTGATCACGGATGCATTGCGGCGTGAAGTGAAACTCCTTCCGGAGCTGGTCATCCGCGAACTCCTGGCCAACGCACTCATCCATCAGGATTTCACCGTCGTCGGCAGTTCGCCGATGGTCGAGATATACAGCGACCGGGTGGAGATTTCGAATCCTGGGGAATCGGTTGTCCCGTTGGAGCGCTTGATTGACGCGTACCAGTCGCGCAACGAGCGTCTCGCGGACTTGATGCGACGATTTGGCATCTGCGAAGAGAAGGGGAGCGGTATCGACCGCACCGTTCAAGCTGCCGAGATTCACCAGTTACCCCCACCAGACTTTCAACTGGGGCTCCAGCGAACCCACGTGGTCGTTTTCGGCCCCAAACCATTCAAGCAGATGGAGAGCAGGGAGCGGATACGGGCGTGCTACCAGCATTGTGCGTTGCAGTACGTGCTCAGAGGCCAGATGACCAACAAGAGCCTGCGAGACCGATTCAAACTGTCGCCGAGCAGCTCCGCCACGGTCTCACAAATCATCTCCGCGACCATCGACGCCGGGTTAATCAAGGCCGACCCGGATGGGCCAGCCGGTAAGAGGTTTTCCCGCTACCTGCCCATATGGGCCTGACGCCATTTTCATGCGCACCCACCTCCGGCTGGCTCGTGATGCATAAATACATGTTATTGCGACCATTTCTCTTTTTAGCGCAAACCGTACTTGCGACTGGGAAGCTCGCGTGCCGGCTTGGGGGCCGTGCTCACGGAGACGCGGCCTTTCGCCACGGGGCGGTTGCTTCCGTTTCTGTTGCGCCCTTTCGATGTCTCGTGCACCGCACTGCCCAACTTGACCCATGAACACCCAAGAGATCGTCCAGCGCCTTTGGAACTTGTGCCACGTCCTGCGCGACGACGGCATCACCTATCACCAGTACGTCACGGAGCTCACCTACCTGCTCTTCCTGAAGATGGCGGAGGAGCAGGGCGGCAAGGTCGAGGCGCAGATCCCCAAGGGTCAGCGTTGGAAAGACCTGAACGCGCTGGATGGGACTGAGCAGCTGACCTTCTACCGGGCTCAGCTGCTGCACCTCGGAACCGAAGCGCGCAGCAAGCGCGTGAAGGCCATCTTCGCGGACGCGCAAACGAGCATTCGTCACCCCAGGAACCTCAAGAAGCTCGTCGAGGACATCGACAAGCTGGATTGGTTCAGCGCCAAGGAGGAGGGACTGGGCGATTTGTATGAGGGCCTGCTGGAGCGCAACGCAGGCGAGAAGAAGTCCGGCGCGGGTCAGTACTTCACGCCTCGCCCGCTCATCAACACGGTTGTGCGTTTGGTGCAGCCGGCGCCCGGTGAAGTCGTGCAAGACCCTGCGGCGGGCACTGGCGGCTTCTTGATTGCGGCGGATGCATACGTCAAGGCGCAAACGGATGACCTGTTCGACTTGGGGGAGCAGCAGCAAGTCTTTCAGCGGGAGAAAGCCTTCGTCGGCATGGAGCTGGTGCACGACACCGCACGCCTGGGGCTGATGAACCTGCTGCTGCACGACATCCAGGGTGCCCTCGAGATCGCGGACACGCTCAGCAGCAACGGCCAGCGCTTGCCGCAGGCGGATTTGGTGCTCACCAACCCGCCCTTTGGCACCAAGAAGGGGGGCGGAGGCCCCACGCGGGACGACTTCACCTATCCCACCAGCAACAAGCAGCTGGCCTTCTTGCAGCACTGCTACCGCACGCTGAAGGCGCCCGCGGGAAGCAAGCCCGGAGGGCGTGCCGCGGTGGTGCTGCCCGACAACGTGCTGTTCGAGGAGAACACCGGCACGCTGATTCGACGGGACTTGATGGACAAGTGTGACCTGCACACCATCCTGCGCTTGCCGACGGGCATCTTCTACGCCGGCGGCGTGAAGACCAACGTGCTCTTCTTCAGCAGGGGCAAGACGGACAAGGGCAACACCAAAGCCGTCTGGGTCTACGATATGCGCACGAACCACGAGTCCATCGGCAAGCGCACGCCGCTGACCGAAGCGCACTTTGCTGACTTCGAGAAGGCCTTCGGCAAGGACCCCTACGGCAAAGCCAAGCGCAAAGACCAAGGCGAGGAAGGCCGCTTTCGCAAGTTCTCGCGCGAGGACATCACCAAACGCGGCGACAACCTCGACATCAGCTGGCTCAAAGACAACAGCAACGGCGGCAACGACGAGCTGCCCGAGCCGGACGAGATTGCCGCCGAGATTGTCGAGAAGCTGAAGCTCGCAATGGGCGAGATGGAGGAGCTGCAAGCGCTGTTGGAGGGGGAGGCGTGAGCTTCCCCGAGAGTTGGGTCACCATCAGCGTTGGCGACATCGCAAGCGTCAACGGTGGCCTCACGAAGAACGCTTCAAAGCGCAATGCCTCAAGCGATATCGCACCACTGGTAAGCGTTGCTGCGGTTCATTTTCGGCGAATCGACGAAGAGAAGATTGGTCGGGTTGGCCTGTTGCCTTCCGACGCGGAGCGAGCGCTCCTCCGTAAGGGAGACCTCCTAGTTGTCGAGGGCAACGGGTCTCTCGACCAGATTGGGCGCGTAGCCCTATGGACGCTGGATGTGCCCGGTGCCCGGCACCAGAATCACATCATTTGCGTTCGACCTTGTATGGCCCTACCTGGCTTTCTGCTCGAATGGCTAGCATCGCCCGCCGGCAGAGAGGCGATTGTCGAACAGGCAACTTCAGCGACGGGCCTCTACAGCTTGAGTCTCTCCAAGGTGGAACGGTTGCGGGCTCCGCTCCCGCCCCTCAACGAACAACGCCGCATCGTCGACAAGATTGAGGCGCTGACGGCGCGGAGTCGGCGGGCGAAGGAGGCGTTGGATGCGGTGCCGGCGTTGTTGGATAAGCTGCGGCAGTCTATCCTGGCCGCCGCTTTCCGCGGCGACCTCACTGCCGACTGGCGCGCCGCTCACCCCGACGTGGAGCCCGCCTCAGCCCTCCTAGAGCGCATCCGCCAGGAGCGCCGCCAGCGCTGGGAAGCCGCCGAGTTCGCCAAGATGAACGCCGCCGGCAAGCCCCCGAAGAACGACAACTGGAAAGCCAAGTACCAAGCGCCCGAGCCCGTGGATACCGACGGCTTGCCCGAGTTGCCGGAAGGGTGGGCATGGGCGCGGTTGGGGGACCTGGGACAAGACCCGCTTGCACCAGTGCAGACAGGGCCCTTCGGCGCGCAGCTCCACAATTCCGAATTCGTTTCCGATGGGGTCCCTGTCATCGCAGTCGGCAACCTCACGGGCTTCGGATTCTCGCGAAAGGGCCTCTATCACGTTACCGCAAAGAAAGCAGAACAGCTGGGGCGGTATGATGTGCAGCACGGGGACATCTTGTTCGCTCGGTCAGGAGCAACCCTGGGGAAGGTCTGTGTAGCACCAGACTATGTCCAAGATTGGCGGATGACTGGACACATCTTGAGGGCCCGGTTGAATGCCAGCTATATCCTGCCAGCACTCGTTGTCTACGCTCTGCGCGGAGCGCCGGCCGTGGTTAGGCAAGTCCAGTCTGGTGTTCGTGGCATGACGCGTCCAGGTTACAACACTGCGTTGCTAGAGCAGATAGCAATCCCCATCCCGCCAGGCGAAGAACAAGCAGCTCTGCTTGACGTCGTACAAGCGGCGCTTACCCAATTGAACTCGCTTGAGGAACAGCGGGACGCCGTCGAGAGACAACAGACAACGCTCAACGCAGCCATCCTCGCCAAGGCCTTCCGCGGCCAACTCGTCCCCCAAGACCCCAACGACGAACCCGCGTCGGTGTTGCTCGACCGCATCCGCGCCGAACGTGAAGCCGCTGCGCCAGCCCAGAAGGCGAAGAAGAAGCGCGCCTCCAAAAAGAAGGCCCGCAAGACAGCCTAGTCATCATCGTCGTCGAGCCAGTCGTCATCATCATCGCGCGCAACAAGCAGCTCGGCCAGTCGTTCTATTAGTTCGTGCTCGGCTCTTGCCTTCTCAACTTCTTCGCGGCGACGCTGTTCGTCGTTGGCGCGGATGAGTTCCATGCTTTGTCGCTCCCGCGTCGCCATCTCGGCGTCGTGACGCATCTGCGCCGCCAGTGCGCGCATCTCATCGAGCGCGCTCCGCCCGCCGCGCGCAGCGTTGAACTCGTCCGCGTCGTCGTTGCTGCCGTCCCCCTCGGCGGATCGCCGGTACTCGTCCAGCCCCAAAGTACGGTGCGGCCGCGCGCCGCCCCATCGCTGCGCTTGCGCCACCTGCTCAACCTCGGCGGGGTCGAATAGATTGACGCCGCGCTCATCGCGCACGGGGTGCAGCTCGACGCCTTCCATCCGCCGCACCGTGGCGATGCTCTTGCCCAGCCGTTTCGCCACCGCGGATCGCGTCAACATCGCCAAAGGATAGAGCAGCCTGACCGGGCATGCCCGTCAACGTGTCCGGACAGGGCATGACAGGGGCGGTAGCATGGTGGCTGTTGGTGATCGATGGTAGATCTGTGGGTCGATGCCTGGTCCCAAACCACCTCCCGACGAAGAAGTGCTCGGCGTGTACGAGCGTGCTGTCGCCCTCGCAAGGGGGAGTGGACTGGAGTTCGTGTTTCCGGAAGACCTGGCCGGAGACGAACAAGTCCTGCTTGAGGGGCCACGTGGCAAGGAGCAGACAGCCGCGCAAAAGGCTATCCTCTGCATCTGGCCCGCTGTCGAGGTTGCAAAAAGGAAAGCGCAGGAGGCAGAGGCACAGCGCAACAACGTCCGCCTACCGCCATCGTTCGACGGCGGCAGGCGCGAGGCAGCGCTGAGCGAAGTGAACCAGGCACGACTTTGCGTGCTGAACGCTCAGAAGCTACTTGCCGAACGCGCCCGACTTGCGGCTGAGGCACTGGAGGGCAGCGACCCACCCTTCGAAGAAGACGACCTACCGGACATCGGTGCGGTCAAACTGTGCGCGGCGCAGCTCGGGCACCTAGAGACACTGCTCACGGAAACGCATGTTCGCCCAGCCGAGGTTTCTCGGCGCCAGTGGGAGAAGGCTGTTTCAGACCTTTGCATCTGTCTGGAGGACCCATTCTCGGCGAAAGACATCGCGGAAGTTGTCTACAACCGTCGCGACGAGAGCGCCCTTGAGGCCCTGGGGAGTCGCATCCATCGCCGCCGCAAGGAGCTCGCAGCACAAGCCCCCGACAAGGTCAATTGATTCTTTGGGCGCCCAAGGCGTCATGTGACCTTTTTTCTTGGTGGCAGTAGGGTGAGCGCAGTCATGCAAACCAAACCTGGAGACCTGCTTCGTATCCCTGAAGTGGCCAAAATCGCGAATGTCTCTGAAGAGACCGTGCGGTTCTGGATAAAGACCCGGCGACTCGAAAGTCTGCGACCCGGCCGGCGCAGACTCATCCGTCGCCAAGTACTCGAAGCGTTCCTCGAAGGACGCGCTTCCTAGCCCCCTCCCCATCAACATCCAGCCCGGGCCACGAGCGTGAGCCCGAAACAGCGAGGGCGGGCACCAGACCGGCCCGCCCCGAAAGGGTCTTGTGGCCAACTCTACCAGCAACGGCGGTGGCAGCAAGGACGTTCTACGTCTGCTTGCCCAGGCGCTCACCCCCTACCTGCGCGATCAATTGAACTCGGCACCGCCGACCACTCACCAAGAGTACTACGACCAGAAGAGCAGCCCGCTAGGTCGACGCAAGCACATGGAGCTCGTTCGACGTGGCGTGCTTCAGGGATACAGGCACGGCAAGTCCGTATTCGTTCTTCGCGAGGACGTTCACGAGTTCATCCAGAACCATGTCTCGAGGAGCGCGCATGAGGAATGTGAATCTTCAGCGGGCGAACAAGACGATCTTGAGGACTGGGGCCTGCGGAGGCGGAAGTGACAGCGCTCCGATTGGAAGCCGATGACTTCGCTCTCTCTGCGCAGCAATACGCCCGGCAGGGCTGGGCAGTGCTGCCGCTGAGGCCTCGAAACAAGGCGCCCTGCCTAAAAGGCGGGTACCAGGTTGCGACCACCAACTCCGTCAAGATTTCCGAACACTGGGGGAAGCGACCTTCCGCCAACGTCGGCATCGCAACCGGCGACATCTCTGGGTTCATCGTCCTCGACGTCGACCCAAAGAACGGCGGCAACGAGAGCCTGAACCAACTGCTTCGCGAGCACGGGCCACTCCCGGAGACGCTCGAAGTCAGGAGCGGCGGTGGCGGCCGACACTACTACTTCAAACTGCCAGAGGGCACGTCCGTTCGCGGGTGCGTATTCGCCGAAGGCTTGGACCTCAAGGCCAACGGAGGTTACATCGTCGCTCCGCCATCTGTTCACCCCGACGGAGGTGTCTACGAGTGGGACGGTGAGCCACTGCTTGAACGGTTGGCGCCAGCGCCCGGATGGTTGTGCGAACCCCGCAAGAAGAAGGCACCCAACCTCACACCAACCAGCGCGGAGTTCAGCGGCGACGCGAGCGAGACGCCGCTCGGTCACCTGTTTGACGAACTGCGGATGCTGGGGCGGCGTTTGGACGACGGCAAGTACGCGGTGATTTGCCCGTGGCAAAGCGAGCACACCACCGGCAAGGTCCTCGATTCGTCGACGGTCATCTTTCCGGCGACCCAACACGATGGGCTCGGTGGCTTCCACTGTTCACACTCGCATTGTGCGCACCGCGGCGCTCGCGAGGCACTGCGTGAGCTGCGTCTACAGCGGGCCACCGGCGAAGCGCAAGCAGCCTGGCGCGGCGAGCTCAGGCTGACCAAGGACGGCGCACTGCGAGCGACGTTCCGCAACATCTACGTCATCCTGCGAAACGACGAGGAGTACGGCAACCGGCTACGCTTTGATGAGCTTCATGGCAGGGTGATGCTGGACGACGACGAAATCACGGACACCGCCATCGGTCGTTTCCGGGTCGATCTCGACAAGCGATACGACCTACGCGCCAGTGATGCGGACATGGTCAAGGCGGTGCAACTGGTCGCGGATCAGAACAAATTCCATCCAGTCCGCACCTTCCTTCAGGGACTGCGCTGGGACGGCGTACGACGCCTGGATAGAGTTGCCGAGACCATTCTTGCCGTGCGTGTCACCGACCGCGATGAACTAGCCCTGGTTTCCATGGTGGTGTGTCGATGGGCCATCGGTCTTGTCGGTCGGCCGTTGGCGCCGGGTTTGAAGGTCGACACGGCGCTCATCCTGCAGGGGCGCCAGGGGACCGGCAAGAGCACGTTCTTTCGTATCCTGGCAGGCGACTGGTTCAACGGTACCGAGATGGGGCTCGACAAGGACGCCATGATGCTGATGGGTGGCGCATGGATATGCGAATGGGCGGAGCTCGAGAACGTCACAGGCCGCAACACGGTCTCGCGCGTGAAAGCGTTCCTGACGAGCACGGAGGACCGGTTCCGGCCGCCGTTCGGAAGAACACCCATCACCGTTCCACGCTCCAGTGTGGTCGTCGGCACCACGAACCTCGATACGTTCTTGCATGACCCAACCGGGAGTCGGCGGTTCTGGGTTATCCCCGTGGGCACAATCGACATTGCCGCCTTGAGGGAGCAGCGCGAGCAACTTCTTGCTGAGGCCGTTCACCTGTTCCGCAGTGGCGAGCAGCACTGGCTGACACCGGAGGAAGAGGAGCAGCGTCGCGCTTTTGCGGCACAGTTCGCCGACTCGGACCCCTGGGAGGAGCGCGTGCTGAGCTACGCCATTCGGCAGGAGTACGTTCGCATCAGCGACGTTCTCAGCGACGTTCTCGAAATCGAAACCGTACGACAGGACCGCCGGGCAGAACGACGCGTTGCCGACATCCTCAAACGCGCTGGGTGGTACCCGAAGCAGCAGAGGCCCCCCGGCGGCAAGCCTCAGCGCGTTTGGCTGCCCGGGTCGACCGGTACAGACCGGTCGCAGGGACACTTAGCATGAAACCCCGAGAATCCTTGCTTGTTCTGTGTACCATTCCTCTGAAATAGAACGGTACAGAGCGGTACAACCGGCTTCGCCGTCCCGTTGCGTACCATTGGCTCGGCGTTGCTCGCATCGGCGGAAGAACCAGTACATCGCGGAC
Source organism: uncultured delta proteobacterium (assembly GCA_963809955.1). Classification (GTDB taxonomy): domain Bacteria; phylum Myxococcota_A; class Polyangia; order Polyangiales; family Polyangiaceae; genus JAICQQ01. The sequence goes on along the minus strand of CAWELQ010000013.1, from coordinate 352,162 downwards.
TTAGCCCAGGCGTCACATGGGTAGCGCGCCTTCCGCGAGGCGCCCCGCCAGCCCACCATCCTTGACCCCAACCCATCACCGTGTGACATACAAATGACGTCCATGCCCGAACGCACCACCGTCCGCTTCACCAAGGACGACCTCGCCCTGCTCGACGCAATCCAGGCGGAGACCGGCATCGTCAGCCGCAGTGAAGTGCTCCGCCGAGCCATTCGTGCTCTCGCCAAACAAGAGGGCGTATCGGCTAAACCCAAGCCCACGCGAAAGCGGAGCGCGTAGTCATGGCTCGTCAAGCCACAGGCACAGTCTTCGAGCGCCCCGCGGGCGAATGGCGCGCTCGCTTCCGATGGAACGGCAGGACCAAGACCGTGCACTTGCGCCGCTGCCACACGCAGAAGGAGGCCGAGCACCACCGTGATTTCATCGCTGACCAGCTCAAGCGCCTCCGCGACGCCGACCAAGACGAGTTCATCCCCAAGCTGTTGGAGCTCGCGGCCGCGGCGACCGCGGCCAAGCTCGACCGCGTCCGCGGCGGCGTTGACGCCATCGTCGCCGGCGACTACTCCAAGCCCGGCGACTCACCAGAGCTCGACGATGGCCCCACCTTTCGAGATTTTGCAGAGTCGTGGACCAGCGGCGAGCTTCACCAGCAGCACCCCGACCATGTGAAGGTCAAGAAGACGGTCTGCGACGACATCTACCGCCTACAGAAGCACATCTATCCAGTAGTCGGCAGCGTGCCGCTGAAGACCTTCACCCTGGAGCACGCCGAGGAAGTGCTTCGCTCCTTGGACGACGGCCTGTCCGCGGCGTCGCGCCGACAGATTGCTCAGCTCATGTCTCACGTGCTCAAGCTTGCCGCCTACCCAGCGCGCCACATCGCACAGAGTCCCATTCCCAGGGGCTTTCTACCCAAGCCGTCCAACAACAAGGCGATACAGTGGCTCTACCCTGATGAAGACCGCCTGCTGATGAAGTGCAAGAAGGTGCCGCTCGGCCATCGGCTCTTCTACGGCGTCCTAGCACGCGAAGGCATGCGCAAGAGCGAAGCCATGGAGCTACGCTGGTCCGACCTGGACCTAGAGCGCGGCACCGTTCGGCTCGACGAGAACAAGACAGACGACCCGCGCACCTGGATGCTCGATGCCGGTGTCTCACTCGCGCTGGTGCTCTGGAAGATGCACTGTGAGGCGGAGCGGGGCAAGGAGCTGCCCGGCGACGAGCAGGTATTTGCCTATGGCTGGAAGTCCGTGGACGATACACGCGCCGCAGCCCAGTTTCGCGAGCACCTGAAGCAAGCCAAGGTCAAACGCGCCGAGCTCTTCGCTGAGAGCCGCAGCCGCAAGCCTATCCGTTTGCACGACCTGCGGGCGACGTTCGTCACACTGGCACTCGCGAACGACAAGACGGAAGCTTGGGTTTGCGACCGCACAGGCCACCGCTCATCGCAGATGGTCAATCGCTACCGGCGCTCAGCGCGAACCGCTGCGGAGCTCAACTTGGGTGCGCTCGCGCCACTCTATCGGGCCATCCCAGAGCTGAGCGCAAAGGTCCCCGAATCGTCCCCGCCCGCTCCGAACGGTCGCAAAACGTCGCCAAGCGAAGTCCCAGCCGCGCAAATGAAGCAGAATGCGACCGATGGCAACGGCCTAGACGCCTTTAGGTTCCGGTGGAGAGATCCGTGGGGGTTCAAGTCCCTCCTCGTGCACTCTGGCCCGCTCCGCGGGCCTTCGTGCCCGAGCAGGACTTAGGCCTTCGCTTCGCCCTTCGGGCTCAGCTTTCGGCTCAAGTCCCTCCTCGTGCACTAGGGCGAATTCGTTGAAGCAACCCACGCTTCCGGATTTCGGTGAACACTTCGTTCACCCCGCCCGTGAACGATTGAGTGAACGATTGGGGTGTTCACGAGTCAGAGGCTTCGCCGGCTTCTACGACGTTTCGTGGGTCGGCGCAGGTCACAGGTGACTGGCTAACTTCCGCGGGTCGAGCTCGCGTCGCGCCGTACGGAGCCAGCCAGGTTTCTTCGTAGCCTGCCGGCGTCGGTCGCAGCTTGATGACCAAGTAGTCTGCACCCAGGTAGAGTGTACCGTCAGACTGATCAGGTTTGTTCATGGTCGCCCCTACGCCGCGCCTGACTTGCTCGCCGGGGCTGGTGCTCCCCGCAGCAGCCCCTCCGAACTCAGATCCTCGTCCAAGTCCGGCCAGTGAACGCCGAACCCGCCGCCGCACAGCTCCCAATTGCTCCGCTCCTGTTCCGAAGCGTTCAGCAGTCGCGGGTACCAGGCGAGTGGCACGGTGATTGTGCGGCCGTCGGCAAGGTTCGCGCTCAAGGTGTGAGCGTCGAACGTCACGTCGACGATGCGTTCACCGGGTTTAGGGTCTGAAGTAGTCATTCCAGGCTTGCAGTAGTTGCGGTTGGTGTTGCTGCACGATGCGCAGGACGCGCGGCACGCTCCGAGGACTTGATGTAGCGCTGAGTCATCGGCGTCCGTCAAGCGGCCTCGCGCTGGTAGAAGTTGAGCAGTCCGCCAAGGCGCGAGCGACGGCGGATCACGGTCGCGGTGGAATTGTCGCCGGTGGTCGTAGTCGAAGGTCGGATCAACCGGCCGCCGAGCCCCTGATGGCATTCTCGGCGTATGTTCTCCTACCCGCCACTTGAAAGTTGCCCAGTTGGCACCTGGCCCTCTGCCTACCAGCCGAGCTTGTCCTCGAGCTCAGCCTCGAGGACCCCAGCCATTCGAGCGTGTTCTTGGGCGCTTGGGTGCCAATCGCAGCCGGAGGGGATGCTGCCGTCAGGTCCCAGATCTTGCGCTCCGAAGTCGAAAGCGGAGATCTGCTGGTCTCCGTTGGCCTGGACTTGGGTGACGATACTGTCGAGATGGGTGGTGACCTGGCTCAGCTCGGGCTCGTTCAGCATCGGGCCGATGGTGAGGAAGATCCAGGCGTCCGGATAGCGACCACGCACTTCGGCGATGAAGTCGAGGTAAGCGGTTTCGTAGAGCATGCCCGGATCGCCACCCCCTGACCAGTCATTGGTGCCGAGATTGACGACGACCGCGTCGACTTGCGCCGCGAAGCTCCAGGGCGGGTCGCTCTCGAAGCCAAGGGTATTGTCATAGACAGAGGGGAGCACGCCCTGGGTATTCCCGTCGAGGTCACGGTAGATACCGTAGCCCGACCGAGCAATCGTGCTCACGTCTGCTCCGAGCGCATGGCCCGCCACGGCGGCATAGGTCACGTACCAGCTCGAATTTTCCGCGGTCCAGTGACAGGCGGGATTCGCGACCCAATCCGGGTGGAGCTCCATCCCCAGGTCACCGTAGCCGGCACTGATCGAATCACCTACCACCTCAATGACGCGGCCGCTCGATGGTGGGGCCCCCATAGGGGTTCCACTGGCGAACCCCAAAAAGGTGCTGACACCGTAATACCCTTCGGTCTCCCGATAGAGCTCAACCACATGTGTTCCGGTGCCCAGGCTCGTCGCCAGCGTGATGGTCTGGTCAGCGCCCTGGTCCACGTTGAAGCGCTCCCCCGCAACTCCGTCGACCACTGGCTGGAAGTAGACGGTGTCCGTGCCTTCGGTACGCAAGGTCACCGCGACCGTATCCCCGCTCACGTTGGCGATGAAGCCAGAGCCCTGCCACGCAAAACGGATGGCGTTGGGATCACTCACGTCGACGCGCCCAACCCAGCGAACCTCGCCAACAACGGGCGACCCACCGCCCGTGCCCGCGGTTCCCGTGGTACCGGTGGAGGTTGCGCCCCCATCGGTCATGCTGGACGCTTGCCCTCCAGTGCCGCCCGCGGCAGACGTCGAGGCGCCCCCACCAAGACCGCTACCGCCGCGGCCAGTCGTCGCGGTGGACGTCGAAACGTCACCGCCGGTTACCGCGGCGGTGGACGTCGAAACGTCACCGCCGGTTACCGAGACCGTCGTCGCGGTCCCCGCTCCGCCCGATCCAGTCGAGTTTGAGTTCGTGGACGCGGAGGCATTCGCTGAGTCTGTGGCAGAGGGCGAGCTCTCCCCGCTGCACGCAACCAGAAGGAGCAGGTGAATCGTCAGTAATGAATTCGAACGCAGCATCGAACTACTCATAAACCCCAAGATCACTTCTCGTGTTGGGACCTGCTCCCCCAGACCCGCCCATAGCTCCAGAGCCGTCCGTGCTGAGACCTTCGCCCCCAGAGCCACCCGTAGCTGGCTCTGCCCCTGCACCACCCCCGCTACCCTTGTCGACCGTATTATTCCTCGTCGTCTTCTCGCATGACACGGCGAGCGCCACCATGAGTATCCCCCCAAGGTGGGTGAGGCCCGAACTTGACGTTTTCATCAACCCTTGACCAGCATTCGGATCCATTCATCCGCTCAAGCGCTAAGAGGCTCAAACAGCCACTCGAGGTCTACCCTCATGAGAGGGAAGATTCAACCGAGCCCATTGTGCGCTGTGTTTCCACCAAGGAATCCCGTAAGTCATGCTTTCAACCGTTGATATGGACTGCATATTTCGGTCGACGGAGCACGCGCTCTCGACACGCATCGCTCTGCTTGCGTAGACGATGGCTGGGCGACGATGGCTGGGCCCATCGGATTCCACCACGAGCTTCGCTGCGGCTGCGACGAAGTATCGTGAACTGCTGGTCTGCAGCAGCGTCGGGATGAGGGTCGCCTGGCCGTCGGCGCGGGTGCCGGAGGCGCGCTCGTGCGCGAGGAGGTCCCCGATGGAATCAGTTGCCCGGCTTCTTTTCTCGTTCTTCGAGGGTGGCTTGAAGATGCAGAAGCGCCAATCGGTCTTTGGGGCGAGACAGTTTCTTCTTGACCTCGATGAGGCGCGGTAAGGACAGCACTCGCACCGGGGTTCCGTCCAGCTCCATCCAGTCCAGGTCGCCCCGCACGTCTTCGAATAAAGTCTCTTCTTCGATTGTTGCCAAACAGTCGATGCGACCGTAGCTGGTGCCGAGCAGCTTGTGACCTCGTGATTCGAGGTGTGAAATGCCCGGCCGAAGCTTTCGTGGATCATCCCAGAACGTGGCGTCCATTTGCTGCAGGGCAGCCAGAAGTCTAGGCGGGTTCGGGGGCTGTAGTGAGTAGAGGATGTCCAGATCTTGGGTGTGGATTGGGGCACCTTGCATGACGCCGGCTAGCCCACCCACGATAGCGAATTCCACCTCGTGCTCGACTAGCACGCGTACCATCGCGCGAAAGTTGAACATCAGCGTGGCGGTTGGATGCGACGTATCGTTGCGAGCGCGTTCAGCGTCTCTTCCACGGCGCGCACCCGTTCGGTGGGTGTCTGCGTCAAGTTCCAGCGGATGAGGGACCGGTCCACGCCGTTTGCGTCGTAAGCGTCGCGGAAACGTGCGTCGAGTTCGGCGTCGATGACGTCCTGTGCTGAACTCGGGTTTGATGAGCGATGGGTCATGCCGGAAAAGGTATCGAACGTACGCAGTCTAGCACGGATGCCGGAGATGGGGCCGACCCGACGTTCTCGCGTCTTCAAGTGGGCCAGCACTGGTTCCGCAATCGTTCACCAATCGTCCATTTCCGCTCCCAAATGTCGCGAGATCGTGGACTCTGTCCGCTCCGGTTCAAGTCCCTGCTCGTGCACTAGAAGCCGGCGCTAGGGTCTCGGCAGTTCCGCGCTTGGCGCTTCGCGCGCGCGCTGGAGCAGTGTGTCGAGCTGCAGGCGCGACGCCCACGAGGTCAGGTAAGGATCGTCCATACTGGCGCCGCTGATGCGGAGTACTGACACGATGTCGCGCCATTGCTTTTCCGACACTTCGCCACCTTCGCGGAACCATAGCAATTTTCGCAGCACCGTGTCTTCCGCACTCTTGACGACGATCGTTTCGCCAGTCGCGCGTACAACCACGGGGCGGCGCCTCGAGAATTCGCTCTCGTCGAAGGGCTCGTAGCCGCGGCCAAAGAAGTCGATCTTGGTCACGACGGGGAGGTAGAATGCATTCGCCGAGCGCCCGTGGAGCACGGCGTCTCGCAGCATGTCGGTATCGACTTCGAAATCGCTGCCCAATGCGTCGCGGAGCGCTTCGATGCGTCCCGCCGGTAGCGCGATGACGAAATCAATGTCGTTGGTCGCTCGCGGTTCGCCCTGGAGCGAGCTTGCCAGGCTTCCTCCGAGAAAGTACTCGGCCCCAACGGACGTGAGCGCTCTCGCTACCTTGAGCGCGATGTCGACCGCATTCTCGCCGACGTCAGCCGACATCGAACTCGATGTTGGGGAACAGTCGGACAGCGACGTCGCGGCCGTAGAGGCGCATGGCAAGTCGCGCACGCACCACGTCCGTCGAAGCATCCGGCTCGGCCGCACGGATGGACGACTCGGCTAGCTGTCGAACAGCCGAGCTCAAGTCAGCGGCTGCAGTCAGGCGTGCCAGGGGCGTCCGAGCCCTTAGTAGCTCATAGTACCGCTCTAGAGCTGGCTGGGACGTGTCGTGCATGACGGCGTCCATTATACCAAACCGAGAGCTTTGAAGCCTCCTCCAAATCGTCAGCGGAATTGCTCGATGCGGCGCCGATGGGCGGCCGGAGACGCGTTCCGCAATCGTTCACCCAATCGTCCATTTCGCTCCCTATGTGTCGCGAGATGTCGCGAGCGATTTCGCAAAACCCGGGTTTCGCAACATCTCGCAGCATCTCAGTACCCACCAACCGGATGCACGGTTCCGGTGGGGACCCCGCGGGGGTTCACTGCGCCTTCGTAGTTTCCGTGTGTTCGTGTATGAAACAAGAATGCCGCGGGCCAAGGTGGGTGGGCGACCGTCGACGCGTCGATTGGCTTTCCGCCGCGAACGAGGTCCAACAAGTATCTGCGGTAAGGCTTTGATGAACACCACCTTGCCGCCCCGGCCCGACGCCACTGTGCCCGGGCGCTCCCTGCCGGCGAACCCATGGGGGCTCTACGAGGTGCATGGCAATGCTTGGGAGTGGTGCGAGGACTTTCAGGGCGTCGCGCGCGCTAGCAGGACGAAGCGCGGCGCGGCAGCCCGTGTCCAGTTAGAACTGCGTGAAGAAGGCCCACACTTCCTCGGGCATCCATGAAGTGCGTTGCCCCGAGTCGGTGGGGGAGGGAGTGTGCCCGCCGTCGTAGGAGCACCAGCGGACCGGAGCGTTGCTGGGACACCCTTGATAGTCGGTGCACACATGGCCACCCGCAGGCGCGGTCGGCAACGTTTCAATCGTGCACCCGTTCCAACGGGCGAATTGGTCGGTCTGGGTCGCCTGAGAGTTGGAGCCCATTTCGTCCAGGCCGAGGGAACCAAGGTAGGCGACGGGCTCGCAGGTCGTGGGGTTGGCCACCCCGCCACCGGAGTGACCGACCACGGCGCGAAACACGTTCGGGCGAGCACACGTAATCGTCCAGGCCATGGCAGCACCCTGGCTGAATCCCTCGAGCATGATGCGTGACGTGTCGATGCACAGATCTTCCGTCACCTGCGTGAGGATATCGTCGACGTAGGTCACATCCGTCGATGCAGACCAGAGACCGCCGACCGCATTGGCTGCCACGAAAATGGTACTCCCTTCCGAAAGCGGTAGCAGCCCGAAGTAATCTCCAGAGATGTCGCTCGCCTGCCCGGTGGCACCGTGAAAACCCAAGATGAGTCGGTAGGGGTGACTGCTGTCGTAGTTGGCGGGGACGTTCAAGATGTAGTCACGGCTCCCAAGCGTGATGTTTCCGCTCGTCAGCGTCGCGGAATGTCCACACCCGGAACTTGGGACCGGAGCGTCATCGTTCCCCCCCCCCGTGCTCGAGCTTCCCGTGGTCGCCCCTCCCATCGAGGACCCGCCGGCCGATGTGGCGCTAGTGTCTGTGCTCGCCGTTGAGGCGCCACCGGCCGATGTGGCGCTGGTGCCCGTGCTCGCCGTTGAGGAGGTGGTCGCGCTGCCCGTAACCATGCCGCCGCCGCCGTCGGTCGAGTTGGCCATCGAAGTGTTGCTGCTGGAGCTACCGCCGGTGACACTGGTGCTTGGGCTACCCGTGTTGGCGCTGGTCGCGCTCGAACCGTCGGTGGTCACGTTGCTGTTGCCGCCTGCGCCGGTAACACCGCTCGGACTGCCACCCTGTGTTGTCTCGCCTGCGGACGGGCTTGGCGTCGAGCTCGATCCATCTCCGCAGCCGGGTACTGCCAGGAGCACGAGCAACGGCAGCGATCCTAGCGTCGTCCGACCAACGCCGGTCCACGAGATGAGAATGCGGCCAAAACCGGAGGCCGAAGTTTGGGGTGAGCTCTTCGTATTCATGGCCAAACGACACGCACTGCAAGTACTGCCGTACACCATGGCACGCGTACGCGTGTTCCGTAAGGGCGTGCTCCAATGCCCCTATCCCGTGGAACTTTACACCAAAACGAGTCACCCCTGGCCCTCGTGCGCAAAAACGCGGGCCCGCGACGACAGTCAAGCGACTTGGGCGGATCCTTCGTCCGTACGCCCGATGGCCCATGCGGTCATCGCTCACCGGCTGTTCACGATGGCACCGGTGCTTGTCAGCAGATCGCGGAAGCGTTCTCCAATGATTCGCGCGGGCACCCTTGCGAACGTGAAGTGCTCGAGCGCTTCGGCCACCGAGACCACGTGCTCGACCGGTACCGGCGCCTGGGTCGCGAGAGCCATCACCTCCGGCATCAGCGCGGCGCTTCCCGCACTTACCTCTGCGCACGAACCGCGCGCGCGCCCGTGTCCGCTGAGCGCCTCGCAGTCGATAGCGGTGGACTTGTACTCGAACTCACCGATCTTGCCCTCGGCGAGCTGTCGTTCCATGCGCGCGTTGTAGCGCGCTGCCCGCTCGAGACGGGTCGCCGCCGGGCGAGTGGCTGGTTGTGTGCGCAACAGGCTCACGACGAAATGGTTGTAGGCGGTGTCCAGAGTTTGCGGTGCGGTTGCGGCGTCAGTCCGCGGGGAAAGCGACGGGAGCTCGGGGGCGTAGGTGGCTCGCCAAGCGAGAAACCCGCGGATCAGGCTGTCCGCAGGAGCGAGTGCCGTTGGTCCAGCAGGTACGCTGAACGCGCGGCATCGGTCCGCCCAGGTAGCGAAAATTTCTCGCAGCGTCTTCTGCAGCTGCGGTCGCGGCACACCACAATTCACGAGCCCGTCGAAGAAGTCCGCGAGCGTCGGGTTGCCTTCGTACACCAAGCCTGCCTGTTCGACGCGCGGGTGTCCGCCGAAGCCGAGGTCCATCTCGAGGCCGCCAGCTGCAATGCTTGCGGGCACGAGGAAGCGTCGCTCCGACTCACACAAATCGCTACAGGTTTGCCCGTTCCAGCGACAGTCGCCACACAGGGCCGGGTCGAGGGGCCCCATTTTCAGATTGGAGAGTTCGAGTGAGCTCTCGAAAATCACCAGATTGTCGAGTGCTCTGGCGATCTCCCGAACCGTCGAGTCGCGGGATCGCTCGAGGGCGGGCTCGAGCAGATCGACGAGCAGTCGATATTCGAGGTAGCTCACGGCGCGCTGGGCGCTGGTCCTGCCGGTGGCCGTGAGCGGCACCTTGGCGAATTCTTCGGCAAGGGGCGGATCCCACTCGCGCACCCGCTCCACGAATCGCCGCAGCTCGCCGAGTTCGTCGGGCGCGGTGGGCTCGGCAGCACTTGGTGGCGTTACGGGTGGGGTGGCCTCTCGAGGCAACGGCCCGCTCGGTTCCCTCTTTGCCGTCTTTCCCAGAGGCGCTGCAGCCGGTGCCCGAGCGCTGACGTGTCGGGGACGAGTGTGCGGTGTGCCAGCGCAGGCGGACGCGGCGATGAAAGCGGCCAACGACGCAACGGACGCTGCCGTCTTAGCCGGCTCCACCGGTGCGCCCCGCGCCGCCAGTGCCACCCGTCGTGCCAGTGCTTCCAGTGCCGCCGGTGGCCCCGTAGCAGCCAGTCGCCCCGTAGCAGCCAGTCGCGCCTGTTGGGCCGGTGGCGCCGATGACACAGCCGGTGGCGCCGGTAGGCCCGTAGCATCCAGTCGCGCCTGTTGGGCCGGTGGCGCCGATGACACAGCCGGTGGCGCCGGTAGGCCCGTAGCAGCCAGTCGCGCCTGTTGGGCCGGTGGTGCCGATGACACAGCCGGTGGCGCCGGTAGGCCCGTAGCATCCAGTCGCGCCGGTGGCCCCGTAGCATCCAGTTGCGCCAGAGCAGCCAGTGCCGCCCGTCGCGCCGATGGCACAACCCGTGGCGCCGAATGCACACCCGGTGGCCCCCGTGGCTCCATAGCAGCCTGTCGCACCGTAGCAGCCCGTCGTCCCGGTCGTGCCTGCGCCGCCAAAGCCGCCAATGCCGCCGGCAGCCCCCGTGACTCCGTAGCCACCGGTCGTGCTGGTAGTACCTACCGTGCCGGTTGTCGTTGTCGCATTGGCGCCGTTATTGCGGCCGAGGTCGTTGGGGTCTCGGGATTGTCCCCGATCTTCCGGTGTCCCGTTTGCTCCCTCGCCCTTGCCGCCATCGATGACTCGCCCTCCACAGCCAAGGGTCGTGGCAAACAGAAGCGGGAGCGTATGAGTGATTACTTTCTGATGCATTGGTCGTGCCCCTGGCGAAATCCTACTGCTGAAAGCGCTGCCGTAGCCCTGTCGTCGCGTTGGTTCGGTTCGTCGGTCCTGGGTGACGCGTGCTCAGCTTCCCGTTGGCCCTCCGATCGCAAATCTACACTCCCCGGTTCCGTGACGCACGGTCAAGGGACGGAAACGCGAACGCATCACGCACATCCCACGAGCTCGATCCATGTCTCGGCCGGGTGGCCAGTGTCTTCTCACGACTCTCGGGATGGGGAATGAACGACCTCAGCATGCATCGAAGGTAAGAGTCCTTCCGTTGATGGCGCCGCCCAGGTCTGCGAGCTCCAGAAGCCCGGCGCAGACCCCACCGCCCGCCGATGCGCGCTCGTTGGGTGGATGGCGCTGCAGCTAGGTCGTCCCACCCATGTCGTTGCGACAGTCTCGGTCGAGCACTCTGATTTGCTGCATTCTGCGCTGCGTTTGCAGCAGCACCGAGCGGGCGCCAATTCCGCGTCGGCTTTGGTACACTTCGCAGGATGTTCACGCCCAGGCTCCGCCACTGGGTTCTGCTCGTGGCCTTCGGCGCACGGGTGAGCGCGTGCGGCAGCGGCAGCGCCAGTGCGCCCTCTGCACCAGTTACACCTGCTCCGGAACGCACGCGCGTTGCCACACCCGACACGGGAGCCTTGTCGCCTGCCGAGATCGCGGAGCACGCCACGCCCTCGGTTGTCGCCATCAAGAGCGCGGATTCGATGGGGAGCAGCCAGCTCACGCAAGGGCAAAAATGCGATTCGCCGGACCAGCCAGGCTGCCAACGCTGTTGCTTGACGCACCCTGACGGTGAGCAGGTAGTACTCCAATCCTTCCCTGTGGAGTCCAGCGTTCCCGGGCAGACGGCGTGGTACAACTCGAGTACCAGCGTGGATGCTTGTCCCAAGTTCATGCCACCCTGCGCGCGCTGTGATCGACGAGCCCGCAGCGAAATCGAGGCGATAGGTGTGCAAAAGCAGTGCGACTGCTCCAAGCCTGGGGGGATCGATCCGTGTTTCAGTCTTGGGTCCTGCGAGTGCTACTGCGAGAATGCGCTCCGCCTGAATGAGCTATGTCCAGATCTGATCGAGGTTCCGGGTGTCGAGTGACCCGAAGCCGTTGACACGTAGCCCCGTCTCCTCGCCTGCGCCGTCATTCGACCCTACGGCGTCGAACGTCGGCCCATGGTCGATGCCAGAAGCTTTGATCCGGGAGAAAATCGCTTCGAATTCGCCGGCTGACACTGCAAAGGCATAGTGCTCAGATCCGCGCGTCCCCGAGGGGGCCAATTGGAGTATCAAGTCGCGATTGACTCGGAGTACGGTGAATGGACCGTCCGTGCCTTCGAGCGTGAATCCAAGGACGGAGGTGTAAAAGGCGACGCTTGCCTCTAGATCGTTGACCTTGAGGATGATGTGGTCGAGGGTCGTCATGGCAAACGCTTCCTGTCCGCGAAGCTTACGCGGGACAGGGGCGGTGACGCAACGCGCAGGGGCGGGGTGGCGAGTCGGTAGGCTGACCCGGTACTCGGGCAGTCTGGATCGGGACGTTGCGCCATCCTCGTAGCGGCACGGCAGAACCCACAAAACGAAAGGGCCCCTCTTTCGGAGGCCCTGGGTGCTGCGCCAAGACGCGGCTGTCGGAGGCGAGTGGGATCAGGCCTTGAGCTCCGTCATCTCGCCGGGGTTGGTGATGCCCGACTCGATGGTGTTGCTGTCTGCCTGACCGAACTCGGTGATGGGTGCTCCGTTGTTCGTGGCGCCCAGAGCGTTCAGAAGGGTCACGTATAACTTGTTCAGCGGCACGTCGCCACCGCGCGACGAGGTATTGAAGCCGACGTCGGTCGCACCGTCTTTGCAGGAGGCCTCGCTGTCACCGGTGCCGAGGGTCTGCCCGGCAATATTCACCGAAACGCCCTGCTTCAGGTAGCCGCCAGCGCTTCCGGCAATGACGATGGGCAGATTGTTGTTGTTGTGCGCATTCCCGTCCGCCAGCTCGGGCAGCCACATGACTGCCGAGTTGTCGAGCATGGTCCTGTCACCCTCTTGGATACTGTCGATGAGGCTTACGAGCTTGGCGTAGCGGCCGGCATACCAGTTGTCGATCTGGTCGATCATGTCGAGCACGCCGCTGACGCAGGTGCCTCCCACGGCGGCGCTACCATTGCGATGAGAAAGGCCATGGTGATCGTATTGGTGTTCGATGCCGTCCCAGTTGAACGTCACGAATCCGGGCCACTGCAGGACGATCGAGCGGTTGGCATCGCACATCATGGTCAGCGCGATGAGCTTGATCATCATGTCGCCACCCTTGGTGAACGCGGTGGCGGTGTCGACGAAGCCGCCACCGAAGCTTCCTCCACCGCCGGAAGCTTCGCTGATGGCCGAGTCGGTGATGCCGAGGGCGGCAGCGCTGTCCGCGTTGCAAGCGGCCGTCACCACCTGAACCTCCGTTTCTCGCAACAGGGACAACCAGTTGTCGACCCTTTGCTGATCGGAGGCGCTCATGTTCAAGCGCTTGAACGTGTTCAGGTCGTCGCTGACGAGATCGATGATGCTGTTGCCTTGGGCAACTCGATAGTCGGCTTCCGTCTCGCTGCCGCCGCCGAACAAGCCGGTGAGCTGGGTGTATACGTTCTTCGGGTTGGTTTCCGGCGAGTAGGGCTCCTGTGCGGCCGAGTACGAAAGAATGCCCTTCACGTTGGCAAAGACGTTGCCCACGGAAAGGACCAGGGGACCGTTGCCTCCCTGATTCACCAGCTCGGCCGCTACATGGTCGAGCGAGCGTCCGAGTGCCCAGTGGCTGCCTTCCGGATCGATGGGTGCCGCCGTCAGCTTCGAGCCCATGCCCTGGTCGTGCGGGTCGAAATAGGTGACACCGTTCACGGTGACATTGCCCTTCGGGAACATGCCGAAGCCTCGCGGGAAGAGCAGCTTGGAAGCGAAGGGAGCCAGCCCTTCCAGGGTCGTGCCAGCCAGTGCCGCGGCATCGATGGCACCGTCTTCAACGCTGGGGAACCAGCGGTTCGTCAGGCAGCCGTTCTGTGTGTAGTAGATGACCAGACGTTGCGGGTTGCTCGCCAGATCTTGCGCCTTGGCAGAACGTTGTAGGGAGCTCAAAAATGGTGCCGCAAGCGCCGCTCCACCGACGCCCTTCAGGAATAGTCGTCGTTTCACTGTGCCACCTCCATGGCGCGATAGCGGAAGGATTCGGTCTGTGTGAGGTCGGAAATCAGGTTGAGCACGGTGTAGCCGTCCTGCGTGAGGTTCGAAGCCAAGAGGTCTACCGTGCAGGCGTCCATCGAGTTGATGTCTCGCTCGTAGGCGTATTGAACCCACTTCTGTGCGTAGCACTTTTGCGCGGCTTCCGAGGTCGCCAGCGCGTTCATCAAGTCGACAGCCCCCGTCACCGGCACTTGTTCGTCACCCATGGGCACTGTGGACGTGCTGTCCACCGGCGCGCCGTTGTCCGTGGTTTGGACCGCGCCTATGGCGTCGAACCCTTCCAACGCGAACCCAGTTGGGTTGATATAGCCATAATGGCAACCGGCGCAGGCCGCGTCAGCAGTTTGCGCGTCGGTGCGCTCGCGGTTGGTGGTCAGGCCCTCCGTCGGAAGAGGCGTCGATGTTGCGCCGGGTGGGGGCGTTCCCAGTTGCGTGCACAGGACTTCCTTCTGGATGAAAGCGCCGCGCAGAATCGGCGATGTTCGGTCGAAAGAAGAATGCGAGGCCAGGAACCCGGCTCGGGTGAAAGCACCGGGCCGCGAACCGTCGAGCGTGACGGCGGTCAGGTCCGAGCCGAACTGCGTGGCGTCGAGCCCGTAGATGGGAGCGGTGCTCGCGTTGACGAAAGCCACCGGGGAGGTCATCAGGTCCTTGAAGGAACCGCCCTGATCGAACACGACGTAGTCGAAGAATTTCTCTTCCGCCCGCGAGAAGGTCGGAATGAGCGAGTCGTTGAACATGGGGTAGCGCGTCGTATCGCGCTGGTAGTCGGCCCAACGGGTACCGGCTCCCATGTGCAGATAGCTCTCGTGGAACTTGCCTACCATTCCGCGCGCCTTGGGATCGGTCAGCATGCGCTGTGCCTCGGCGAGGATTCCCTCGGAAGTCGACAGTGACCCCGCAGCGGCAGCCGCGAACAGCGCGTCGTCCGGCATGCTGCCCCAGATGAGGTAAGACAGACGGTTCGCTATTTCATAGTCGCTCAGGGCGAACAACTGGCCATTGGGCTCTGCTGTCGAAGTCTCGGCTCGCGTGAGGAAAGATGGAGACAACAGAAAGGCCTTGAGCATCAGCTCGGCAGTTTCGTCGAACGTGCCGGTTTCCGTAATGGCGGCTCGGTTCGTGTACAGGTTCATGAACCGGGTGACCTCGTCCGCGGTGAGCGGTCGTCGGAACGCGCGCTGTCCGAACGACTCGACCATCTGCTGGGCGCAGGCGGTGCCATCGGTGTCTGGAGTGCAGGGAATGGCCCGAGCTCGAGCGTTCGGGTCCGCCATGATTTCAGCGGCGACTTCGGCGGCGGCCGTTTTGTAGCCATCCCAGGCTCGTTGATCGACCGACCCTACGGTGTCCGGTGCGAGCATCGAGGAGGGCTGTGTTTCCAGCCCCACCAGGTCTCGGATGGTATTGTCGTACTGATCGCCGGTCAGACGCGGGAGCTGCGAGGTCGCCGGGATTCCAGGCGTGCACGTGGTCGAACTCGTCGGGTTTTCGGTGGTGGTCACCGGTCGGTCGATGACTCCATCCCCATCCGAATCGACGCCATCGACGATGCCGTCCCCGTCCGAGTCGATACCGACGCCGTCAGCGACGCCATCGCCGTCGGTATCCACGTTCATCCCCGGGGTCAGTCCAGAACCCGGGCCGGCCCCTGGGCCGTCTCCCGCTCCCTGTCCGGGAGCGGGGTTCCCGATTTCTCCTGTGCAACCAGTCAAGAGCGTTGCTGCGACCAATGCGCGCGTCGTCCAGCTATTCATAGCACTCACCTATCAGGAGCTTGCTTAGTGAACGTTGAGCCGCTCCCGTTGGAGGTGAGCGATCGTGCCGTCCGACGGGTCCAACTATTTCCCACGACCACTTCCTTCTCTTCACGCATTCTGATGGAGCAGCAAATTTGCGCCCGATAGAGCTGTCGCTGGAATCGTCCAGGCAGAAAAGGAGGCCCTCAGCGTCTTGCGTTCATGAGAACGGCGCGATCTGTGGACGATCGCGCCCGCGCTTCGAAACGCCGTTTCCAAATGGGTGACGACTGAGCAGCAGTTCAGCCTGTCGGCTGAGGCCACCCCCATCGCCCCCCGAGCCTTGGATTGGGGCAGCCCGACCCAGGTAATTGGTAATCCAGAGGCTAATGCTAGCGTTGTTGAGGAGTTGGCGACTGGTGCCGCTCGGACAGCCTCAAGTGCAAAAAGTGCGTCGCCTGCTGTGTCGCGAAGTGCTGGGGCCACCTTTCCTCGAAAGACAAAAAAAAAGACGGAGCATGAGGTTTTCCCTTCGATGCATCATCCCATTGACGCTGAGCGCTGTGACGGTCAGCTGTGGTGATAGTGGTTCCTCGGACGAGCTGGTCTTGCCCGAAGTAGACTGCTCTTCGGACATTCCGGCGTTCGACGAGGTGACCGCGTTTAGCGACGTGTGCACCAATTGTCACAACTCGGCGCTCGAAGGCACCGCACGGCGGCGTGCTCCCGAGGGCATCGACTTCGATCAGTACGAGTCCGCCCGGGCGCACGCACGGCGCGCAACGTCCGAGGTCTTCGTGGGCAACATGCCACCTCAGGGAACCGGGTTCTCTCTCACCACCGATCAGGAAGAGACCTTGTACAAGTGGGCGCTGTGCGGGGCACCCGAATAGGTCGCGGAGGCTTTCGGCGTTGTTTCCTCTCATCATGGCGAGCGGGCTTGCCAGAGAGCCTGGATGTGCGAACCAAGGGCCGAACACGCCCATTGCCTCGACTCGGCAGGCAGACTACCTAATCCTCAATGCTTCAGAATCGAGCCGATGAGTCATGCTGATCTATCAGATCTTTCCGACACTGGTCGGGCCGTTCACCCGTTGGAAGCCGCACCTAGAGCGGGCAAGCGCCATGGGTTTCGAGTGGATCTTCGTCAACCCCATTCAGCAACCGGGCAAGTCCGGGAGCCTCTACAGCATTGCGGATTACCACGAGTTCAACCCGTTGTTGATAGACGCTGACTCGCCGCAGAGTCCGAAGGAGCAGGTCTCTGCGATGTTGAAACAAGCCGAGCGGCTCGGGCTGAAAGTGATGGTCGACTTGGTGATCAACCACACGGCATACGACTCGCCGCTCGTGGAACAGCGCCCGAGCTGGTACGTCCGGGAAAATGGTCGTGTCGCCCACCCCAGCGCGATGGATGAAGGGCAGAAGGTCGTTTGGAACGACCTGGCCGAGCTGAACTGGGAGCATACAGCCGATAGACAAGGCATGTTCGAGTACTTTCGCGGTGTAGTGGAGTCCCTGATGCAGCTCGGTTTCAAGGGCTTTCGTTGTGACGCTGCCTACCAGGTGCCGCAAGACGTGTGGGCGCCCCTCATCGCGTATGCGCGACGACGTGACTCTCAAGTCGTTTTTGCCGCCGAGACGCTCGGCAACACTCCGGACCAGACGAGAGACACGGCAGAGGCCGGCTTCGACTATATCTTCAATAGCGGTAAGTGGTGGGACTTCAGGCAACACTGGCTGATCGAGCAGTACAACTTGACTCGTGCCACCTGTCCCTCGATCGGATTTCCAGAAAGCCACGATACCGAGCGCTTGGCCGCCGAATCCGATGGCAACGACCGCTTGATGCGCCAGCGTTACCTGTTCGCTGCGCTGTTTTCCGGTGGTGTGTTGATGCCCATCGGCTTCGAGTATGGGTTTCGACAAAAGCTGCACGTGGTTGAGACGCGTCCCGAAGACTGGGAGGAGCCGAAGCTCGACCTGACGGACTTCATCAAGAAGACGAACGAGGTGAAGCGGCGTTACTCGGTGTTTCGCGAGGACGCGCCGACTCACGTGCTCCACCACCACGACAACGACAATGTGCTGTTGCTCTGGAAGGGCTCGACGTCCAGCCGCCGCGAAGCGCTCATCGTCTTGAACAAGGATGCGTACCGCCGCAATCACTTTCGTGTCGGCAGACTGCGCGATCTGGTCCAATCGGGCCGACCCTTGGAATGCGTGTCTCCGGAGAACCCCTTGCCCTACGTGCCTCACCCCTTCGACTACGAGCTGCGTCCGGGCGAAGGGTTGGTGTTCGTGACCGAGCGGGCCTGAAGCGACTGAACTCGGTCTCCGTACCCCGATCATCGAGGTACCCCGATCATCGAGCGCCTGGCTTGTGGGGCGAGCGCATGGTCGCGCGGCCTCGCTCGTCAGATGCGCCGCTGCTGCTCTACAGTACGCCCGTCTTTTCGAGGGCTCTTCGATACTGCGCAGTGACGATACGTGTGGTGAGCCCACGCGGTAGGATGCCGGCCAGCGTCGTACCCCAGCGGTAGGTGACACCGGGGATGTGGAGCATTCTGCGCTTGCGCAACGCTTCGAGACCTTCGCGAGCCGCGTCCGTAGCTGGCATCAGCCAGCGCTTGAGGGGCCCGAAGTGTTCTCCTTCGGTCATCTCCGTGGCCGCGCCGCCAGGAGCATACGTGGTCACCGAGATATTTCGGTCTTGAAGCTCGTGAGCGAGTCCCCAGCCGTAGTGTACGAGGAAGGCCTTGGTTGCCGAGTAGGCGGTCTGATAGGGAACGGTGAAAATCCCGGTGAGGCTGGAGACCAACATCAGGCCGCCTGAATTCGCTTCCAGAATCGGCAGCAGCTGGGACGCCATTCTGACGACCCCCCTGACGTTGAGGTTGAGCATGCGGTCGAAATCAGACCACTCGAGCTTGTCGTGCGGCCCGAAGTGAGTGATGCCGGCGTTGAGAATGGCCGCATACAGCTCGTGGTTTTTCGTGGCCTCGTCAATCACGCGATCGACCTCCTCGAGCTTGCTGAGATCGGCAACGATGGGGGTGACACGAACTCCCGTGTTTGCTTCCAGCTCTTGCTTCAGTGATGCGAGGCGTCCTTCGCGCCTGGCGACCACAATCAGGTGTGCCTGATGTTTGCTGGCCAGCTGGCGTGCCATTTCCTGACCAAGCCCGGACGAGGCTCCCGTAACGAGCACCGTGCGACCGCGAAATTCCATGGGTTTCATGCTGTTCTCTCGATTCGTCGGGAGGGGTAACCCCCGGGGCCGACGACTGTCAATCGCCTTCGGTGGCCGCCAACCGATCGCGGTGCGCGCTATCCGGCCGGCTTTCGCTCGGTTAGCATGTTCTGCATGCGATTTCGTGCCCCCAGCTCGTTCATGGTGCCGTTGTTCGTGGCTGCTTGTGGAAGCGGGGGCTCCAACCACGACGAGCCCGCCAGTGCTGCCACGGGTGGTGCAGGCGGCAGTGCGGGTGCAGCTGGGGACAGTTCGAGCGGCGGTACCGCCACGACGGCGTCCTCGGGGGCTTCGACGGGTTCCTCGGGCAAGACGAGCGATGGCGGGGCAGGGGGAGCGGACTCCATGGGCGATGGCGGGTCCTCCGGTGCGTCCGAAGAAACCAGTTGTCCGCGAGGCGCTGCAGGAGAGGCCCCGGAGGACTACCTGATGGAGTTTGGCAGCGGCTCTCGCCTGTTGGCTCGTTACTATTCGGCGCCGGGGATGCCTCCGGTGTTCGCTGGCTTCTACGATTCCACATTGGGTGTGCCCTGTGACTTCCTGCTCGGCAGCGACGATGAGCTGCGCTGCTTGCCGCGTCCGGCAGCGCTGAACAGCCATTTCGGCAGCACCAATTCCGATTGCACGGGTGATATCTGGGAAGGGAACCCGGTGTGCGCAGAAGCACCGGGCTACGTGCGCGAGCAACTCGAGTGCGCCGACAAGTTCAGCGTGCATCGGCTCACTCCCTACGAGGGAACGTCGGTGTATCGCGGCAATGCGAGCAACTGCGCCGATGAAGGACCAGGCCCCTTCGAAAACACCTTCGTCATGGGTCCACAAGTGGCTCCCGAGAAGTTCGTCCGGGGGACGCTGAAGGTGCTTCCTGGAGTCTGTCGGGCAACGCTCGGGGTCGTCGAAGCCGAGGACGGTGCATACGGGCCCATGCAGCTCTTCGACGTGGCGCGCATGGTGGCTTGCGTTGCTTCGGGGGGAACTTGTTGGCCGTCGCGGCGTGCCTTCGAAGAGCCGATGTTCAGCGACGACATGTGCACGGTCGAGACGAGCAACGCCACCTGGACAAATGCAGCAAGCTGCGCTCCCCCCGGCCTGATTCGCGGCATCAGCGGCGATCTTTACGAGCCCGGACCAATGGTGGACGAACCCGTGTATTCCGCACTCACCGGGGCATGCGAACCGGCCTTGAACAAGCCGTGGATCGAGTCCATCTACTCGCTCGGCGACCGGGTGGATCCCGAGCAATTGGCCGAATTCACGGCGACCCGGCAGGGGGATAAGCGGCTTCAAGCGCTCGTGATCAGCGAAGGCTCGACTCCTCTCATCACGGACTCGAGTCAATTCTTCGACGCGGAGTCGGGTGACCCCTGCGCGGTGGAGCTGTTCGACGACGGCCAATGGCGCTGCATTCCGGCCATCGAGTTCGGGGGGCATGAGGACACCTACAACGACGCTGACTGCAGCGAGCCTGTGCGCACCTGTCAGCAGGAAGACTGCATGGGTAGCATTCTGTTCGACGATACCGCGGACCCGGAGAGTTGCTCGGCGCAACGGCTGGTAACCGCCGTGTGGCGCGTGACGACTCACGCTACGGGGTACTATACGAACTACGGCGGGGATGGCCCCTGCACGGAGCTTGGCGAACCCCAAGACTACCACTGGGTGGTCGAGCCGGTCGACGACTCGGAGCTGGCGAGCCTAGAGCTCGAGCACGCCGACCAAAAATGACCTATTCGTCCCGCGTACGCAGCGACCACTGCCAGGGTGATGGCACATGCGGATGTTGGCTCACAATACCGCCAAGAGTCCGCCCGAAATCCGGAATGCTTGCTTCGTCTTTTCGCAGCCGCGTCTGGGGACCAATCAACGGGAAGCCTGCCGTGCCGCCTCTCGACCCGTCGGGCGCGGGCGGTCGGACGCGATGCCGCGGGCGTGCCGGCGGACAGTGTGATGCGGCGCACGACGGGCAGGAGCAGCTTCGATGACGAGCGCAACCGAGGGCGCCGAGCGCGTGGTCGAGGTGCTACGTCAGCTGCAGCGCCAGATCCGACAGACGGTGCTCGAAGCGTGTCGCACACAATCCCTCGAGCAGCTGTCGGCGGTGAGCGAAGAGAACCCCGAGGACACCATCTTCGCCATCGACAAGGTGGGCGAAGCCGCATTGGTGGCCGGGCTTGCTCCGCACGCTTCCGAGCTTGGGGGATGTGTGTTGATTGCCGAAGGTCTTTCCGACGGCCCGAGGTGCCTCCCCGAATCCCTCGAGCCGAGCCAGGCGCGTTGGAGGATCATCGTCGATCCCATCGATGGCACACGGGGCTTGATGTACCAGAAGCGCAGCGCGTGGGTTCTTTCGGCCGTGGCTCCCAATTACGGCGACGAGACCTCTCTCTCTCATGTGGTAGGGGCGGTTCAGACCGAGATTCCCACGCTCAAGGGCGCGGTGTCGGATGAGCTCTGGGCGCTCGAGCAACGCGGAGTGGCTGCCGAGCGCTATCGTCTCGAGACCCGCGAGTACCAACCGCTAGCTCTTTCACCTTCACGAGCCACCAGTATCGAAAACGGCTATGCCATGCTCAGTCGCTTCTTCCCTGGGGCTCGCGATGAGCTCGCTGCAATTGACGAGGAGTTGATCGAACGGGTATTGGGTCCGCTGATTCCGGGCAAGGCTTCCTGCTTCGAGGAGCAGTACGCATCGACTGGGGGGCAGCTCTACGAACTCGCTGCTGGTCACGACCGATTCATCGCGGATTTGCGCCCGTTGATGACCAAGCGTCGCTCGGCGGATGCTGCCCCGCTCGGTTTGTGCTGTCATCCCTACGACGTGTGCACCGTGCTGATCGCTCGACAGCTCGGTGTCGTCGTCACCGCTCCCGACGGTACTCCCCTGGACGTTGCGCTGGACGTGACTTCGCCGGTGTCTTGGGTGGGCTACGCGAACGAAGCGATTCGTCGCCAGGTGGAACCGGCGCTCTTGGAGATACTCCATCGGCGGGGCTTGCTGTGAGCACTCTGGACCCACGCAAACGCGCCGGATTCGCTCAGACCGCGTTGCTTCCGGATCCGCTCGTCCCAAGGCCCAGGTTTTTCGAACCGGCTCTTTGAGGACAGTGTTGCGACCCGGGCAAGCTTTCTGACAATTTCGTTTGATGGGTCGCCGCTGCGAGAGTGGGTGCGCTCCAGGTCAGGGCATGGCGAAGAGCCGCCGCTTCAGCGCCGGGTAATAGGCCCCCAGGGTCGCCGCGCGCGCCAGCACGTAGAGGACGAACGCGGTCCAGAGACCCTGGTTGCCGTACGAACGCGTCAGCGGCCAGCCCACGGCCAGGAAGATCGCAAACGAGATGACCGAGGCATTGCGCATCTGCCGCGTCCAGGCGGCTCCGATGAAGATTCCGTCGAGCTGGAAGGCAGCGAATCCGACGGCGACGTAGAGTGCGGCCAAGGGCAATGCGTGCATGGCCGGTGTGTGCACTGCTTCGATGCTGGTCAGGGCTTGCACAGCAGCGGGCCCCAGAAACAGGACACCCGCGGCGAGCACCAGCGCGGTAGCCGCGGCAAGCTCCGTCGAGCGCCGAATCGCAAGCTCGAAGCGTTGGCGGTCGCGCCCACCGATAGCGGAGCCCACCAGACTTTCGGCCACGAAGGCATAGCCGTCGAGGAAGAACGCGCTGAACGAAAGGAACTGAAGCAGCACGTGATTGGCTGCAAGCACGGCATCGCCAAACCTGGCGCCGGTGTTCGTGAACCAGGCAAAGGCGCCCAGCAACAAGAGGGTGCGAATCATGATGTCGGCGTTGCTGGACAGCATCTCGAGCAGCCGCTTGCGATCCTTGATGCGTTGCCAAGGCCAGAACGTCTCCTGGTCGGTTTGCCGATGACGGAGGCTCGCGTAGGCGAGGCCGAGCGCGAGCCCGAACGCGCACCACTCGGCAATGGCCGTTCCCAGTGCGATGCCGCTCGCTCCCCAGCCGAGAAACCCGCCGAACCACACGTCCAGGCCAATGTTCACCAGGTTCACGAAGAGCTGGGTGAGCAGCAGGTGTCTACCTTGACCGAGGCCGATGAAGGTGCCCATCAGGGCATAGGTACCGAGCGTCGCCGGTGCGCCCCAGATGCGAATCCGAAAATACTCCAACGCGACGGCTTCGACGCCGGGGCTGGCGCTGAGCAGGTAGAAGGCGGCCTTTTGGATGGGCCAGACGAGCGCGATGAGCAGCGCGCCGATCTGTACGCCCATCAGCAGCGCCCGGGCCAGGGTGGCGCGCACCTCCGGTTCGTCTTTCGCCCCGCGGGCTTGTGCGATGAACCCCGTGGTGCTCATGCGCAAGAAGCCGAAAGTCCAGTACACGAAACTGAAGATCAGCGCTCCAACGGCGATGGCTCCGAGCTCGGCGACACTGCCATAGCGACCGAGTACCGCCGTGTCCGCCAGACCGAGCATCGGCACCGCGGCATTGGCGAGGATGATGGGCCACGCCTGAAGCAAGATGCTTCGGCGCGTGGTGGTAGACGTTGACACTTCGCGCCTCTACTACGGCGGGCCGCGTTTCGCTCCCGTTTTGGGAGCGTTCGAGTAGGCAGGACTCTGGCCAAGAAAAACCGATCACGGACGACCCCTGGGGACATCATGGAACGGTGGTCCACCGGATTTCCTTCGCTGGGGCCGGGCCCTGGCCCGAGCCAAACGCTCCTGAGTGCCCGGACGCCGAGCGAGGGGAGGAGCGGGCCGCCCGGCCGCTCGTCAGCGAGGCTGAGGCGGTCGGGCGGCCTGCGCTGCCGGAGGTGGTCCAGGAGTACCTCGAGTTCGTCTGGCGTCTGCTGCGTCGACTCGGGTTGAGTTCGGCTCGAGCGGACGACGTCACACAGGAGGTATTTCTGGTTTTCGTGCGGCGGCTGGCGGAGGTCGAGGTCGGCCGCGAGCGCTCGTTCTTGTACGGTGTTGTCGTACGGCTCGCAAGCAATGAAAAAAGGCAAGAGCGCCGACGTCGAGAGGTATTCGGAGTGCCTCTCGACGACATGCGCGCTCACGAGTCGTTGCCTGACGAACGCGTGGAGCAACGACGTAGGGTAGAGCGACTCGACCAGTTGCTCCAGGAATTGCCGCCAAAGTTACGCCGTGTGCTGGTGCTCAGCGACCTGCTCGACCAAGACCTGATGGAAGTCGCCGAGCTCGAGTGCATCCCCGTGGGAACCGTCTCGTCACGGCTCCGGCGAGCGCGGATGTTGTTCGAAAGGAAGGTCAGGCGCCTCGCCGGGCCCCCAAGGCAAGCAGGCACGCATGAATGACTCCGAGGCGCTCTTGCTGCTGGCGGCCGGTCGCGAAGAGCGACCCGAGCCGAGCCTTTACCACCAGACGCTGCAAGCCCTGCGCCGTACCCCGGAGCCAGCCCGGCCCCTCCCCTTGCGCATCTGGCCCTTGCTATCTGGACGCTCCGTCCTGCTGAGTATCGGGCTCGTGGGGGTGGCCGTGGTCCTGGTCGTGCACGTGCTGACCGACGTGAAGCCAAAGCGCGTGGACCGGGCGCTGCATGCGGAGCCGGAACAGGCGAGCCAGCGTGGCCTGGGCACGCCGCCCGAGCCTTCGCCGCCCGAGCCTTCGCCGCGCCGAGCGACCGTTTCGGCAGCGTCCGCGTCGAATCGTTCCGTTGCCGTCGAGCCTCTCCAGCCGGCACCGCCGCCGGCTTCTGGCGCGATTCAGCGAAGCCTCGCCCGACGGCGGCTGCCCAGTTCCGCCGAACTCGCCGCTCGCGCGCGAGCTCGACGCGACAGTCGTGAGCTTGCGGCGGCCGCAGCCAAGGACTGGGATGCAGACGACTGCATGCCACGCGAGTGCACCGTGGTGAGGCCGTCGGATGCCTTACTCACCGATTTCGAGGACGTGAGTCCCGAGGGCGTCTTCGTGGACGGCGATGCTTTCAGTGCCAGGCCCGACGGCTGGTGGCGGGGCTTTTACGGCAGCACCTACGTCTTTCCGGCCGGTAGCACCGAGCTGAGCCAGTTGGTTCACGGCGCTTGGAGAGTTCGCGGCACGGTCCGAGGTTGGGCTGGATTCGGGCTGTGGCTCGGTGCCTGTTCGGTCGATTTCTCCGGGTACAGCGGGGTTTCCTTCGAGCTGTTCGGGGACGTGGGGCCAGACAGCGCGCTCACGTTATACGTGGATACGGACGAAGACTCTCGGCCGGAGCGATGCCGACCGAACGTGGGCAAGTGCCAGGGCGAGTCTGATGAATGCGTCTCGCCCAGCAAGCGCCTCTCGATCCCTTCGCGGCCAGGGAAGCCCGTGGTGGTGCGCTTTGGCGAACTGTCCGGAGGACGCCCCCTGAGTGCGCCGGACCCCGCGCGCATCCTCCAGATTCGCTGGACATTCGATGCTCCAGGGAGCCGGTCCGGACTTTCCGCGTATCCGGTGGATGTGACGGTCGATAACGTTCGGCTGGTTCCTTAGAGCCCGTGCAAGGGAAGTCCGTCGGGAGCCCGCCCGCCGTAGCAAGAGGATCGGCCGGCGCAGTAGGACTTCCCTCTTCGCGGGCTCTTAGCCGCCAGCGGCACACGAAAAGGCCGATCGCGCGGGGGTCGGTCGGACATTGCCAAGTCGAGCGCGTGAACCGGCTGCCGCACCCCATCCATCCACGCAAACCCCGTTCAACGCGGGATACCACGAGGAGCTCGATCATGAAACATCCAACGCATGAATTGTGCGCCACTCTGGCGCTTGCTGCTTCGACGGCGGGCGCCGTTTCGTGCATGAGCACCACGGACTCTGTGGAGGGCTCCATCGCGAGCACGAAAGAGCGCGGTATAGGAGTACAGGACGCGCCCGAACGGAGCCCAAACGTCTGCGAGCCTTCGAACTGTGCCACGGTCACACCCACGGATGCGCTCGTCACCGACTTCAGTGACCTGAGCCCGGAAGGTGTATTCGTGGACGGAGACAGTTACAGCAAACGCCCGGCAGATTGGTGGCTCCGCTTCTATGGAAGCCCTTACGTCTACCCCAGAGGTGAGGGGCGGCTGAACCAGACGATACTGGGGCAGTGGAGGGTGCAGGGAACGGTTGCCGACTGGTCGGGTTTTGGTCTTTGGCTAGGCGCCTGCACTGTCGACCTTTCCGCCTATCGGGGGATCTCGTTCGAGATCGGGGGAGACGCTGGTCCGAGCGGAGTCATTCGCTTGTTCATCGATACTGCTCCGGACACGCCTCCCGAAGAGTGCCGCAGCAACGTCGGACACTGCGACCCCGAGGCTGGAGCCTGCAAGTCTCCCGTGGCGGAAATACGGGTACCTCGGAACGGCCCGGAAACCGTCACGGTCCTGTTCGGGGATACCACCGGCGGCGCGCCGCGACCCAGCGTCGATCCCTCGGAAATCCTCCAATTCCACTTTGCTTTTGCCTGGACCGACTACGACGGCGTCCAGTCCGAACCCTACGACGTGGACGTGACCCTGGACGACATTCGCCTGGAGGAGCTGGAACCGGCACACGCGTTCAACGCAATACGACCGTGAGCGAGCGGGGGCCGTGCGCACCGATCACCAGGGCCTGTTCGATGTCCGCCGTTTTCGAGGGGCCGGCCACGAAACACCCGAAAGGAGACGCGCCGACCTGGATGCGCGCGTACGCCTCGTGCATGTTGTGAACGATCTGATCGCGGTCTAGCAGTGCCACCACGTGCTCCGCGAGGAAGAACACCGAGCGCTGCTTGATGCTCTGGTCGGTTACCCAGAGCGCCCCGTTCTCCGCGACACCAAGCGAGGCGGCGAGTACCAGCACATCCACCTGTGCGAAGCTGTGAGCGCTGCCGTCGAGTGGAACGTTGCCCGGAAACTCCGGGACCAGTGAACAGATGGCCTGGTCCCGCTGTAAGGGGGTCAGCTTCGAGAACGCCTGCTCCACACTGGAGGTTGCCTTGAGTGATACCACGCGGCCCGCAGCCCGCTCCACGGCGGAGCTGAACTCCGCGAGTGGGTCGTCGTACCTCACGAAGCGAGCGTCCAGCGCCGGCAGCGCCAGCTCGGGAAGCGCTTGCGAGCGGAGAGCGCGCAGCAGGGCTTCCCGGCTCGTCATCGCTCACCCCGTTTCGCGAGCTCGCGCTCTCGAAGCAGCGCGCGAAAGCTCTGTTCGGGAAGTGTTGGCAGCTGTCGACCCTGGGACCACACACGCAGTGGGCCGCACTCGAGCAAGGCGGGGTAGCGCCTGGCGAGCCAGCGAGCGCCGCGACCGAGCCAGGTCACGAGCCGCGGCCGAGCCAGCACCCAGCCGCCGACCCGGGCGGCGATGCGCTCGAGCCGGTGCAGCCTGCGCTGGGACGCCGGGGTCGAACTCCTCGGAACGAGCGAAGTGCCCGGGCTGCGCGGAATGCACTGTGCCTGCGCAGCTGGCGCAAGTTGTCGTTCGCGCAATTGGAGCAATTGCTCGTGCAAGTTGATCTTCACTGGGCAGACGGCGCTACACGAGCCGCACAGACTGCATGCATGGGGGAGACTTTCGTGACGCCCCGGGTTGGCGAGCGGAGCCAGTATGGAGCCGATGGGACCCGGCACATGGCTGGAATAGCTGTGGCCACCGCTACGTCGGAATACCGGGCAAGTGTTCATACAAGCACCACAGCGAATGCAACTGAGCGAGCGCTGGTGCCGCGGCTCGCCTCTTATCTCGCTGCGTCCATTGTCCAGCAAGACGATATGCAGCTCGGCGCCCGGCCGGGGCCCATGGTAGTGCGAGGTGTAGGCAGTGATGGCCTGACCAGTCGCAGAGCGCGCCAGCAGGCGCAGGAACACGCCCAGGTCAGCGGCTCGGGGGATCAGCTTTTCGATGCCCATGCATGCGATGTGCAGAGGTGGTAGTGCGGTGCCCAGGTCAGCGTTCCCTTCGTTCGTGCACACCACGATGCCGCCGGTTTCCGCAATTGCGAAGTTGACCCCGGTGATCCCGGCTTGGGCGTTCAGGAACTTCTGCCTGAGATGCGCGCGGGCCACTTCCGCCAGGGCTTTCGGATCGCTGGTTTTATCGGCGCCGAGCTCCCTCTGGAAGGTCTCGGCCACGTCTGTGCGCCTGAGGTGGATCGCAGGCAGCACGATATGGCTGGGAGCCTCGTGCCGCAGTTGAACGATGAGCTCTCCCAGGTCGGTGTCGGTCACCTCGATGCCGTGCCGTTCGAGCCACGGGTTGAGTCCGCACTCCTCGGTCAGCATGCTCTTGCTCTTGACCACGCGCTTGATGCCACGATCGGTGAGCAGAGACAGAACGATGCGATTGTGTTCGGCCGCATCGCGGGCGAAATGCAGGCGCGCTCCGAGCCGTTCCGCATTGGCCTCGAACTGCTCGATATAGTCGGCCAGACGAGACACCGTGTGACCTTTGATTTGTCCGGCGAGCTCTCGCAGCTCTTCCCATTCCGGGACGCTGTGTGCGCTAGAGTCGCGCCGCTTTCTGATTTGCCACAGCGCCTGGTCGTGAAATTGCGCTCGCTCGGGCTGCTGGAGAAATCGCGCGGCAAGCTGGGGGTGAGACTCGGCGTTCGGAGCGGCCATGGATCGATGCTGCGGTTTCAGGGGGTCCGTTGTCGTTCAGAGGCTGGCGTGTACAGGGTCGCACGGAGCGTGCGACCCGGCCAGGATCCGCTGGGCTGCGAGTGCGTGCATCGCGCGAGGAACGAATTTTGGTAACGAGCTCGGGCTCCGGTCATGGTGGAGCATGCTCCGGCCTTCAGCCGCTCGCGGGAAGCGGTCGCCCTGCCAGGATTTGTGCCAGGTGCATCACCTCGAGCGTCCGGTGCTGACGGCGAATCAGGCCGGACAGATGCATCAGGCACGACATGTCGACGCTGGCGATGACCTGGGCTCCTGCCTGCTCGAAGTCGCTCAGCCGGTCGTTGCCCATTTGCACGGAAACGCTCGGCTCCCGCACGGAAAAGCTACCGCCGAACCCGCAGCATTCGTCGACACGTTCGGGCGCCACGAGCGTCAGACCTCGTACATTGGAGAGCAACGTTGCTGCCGGGCTCGAGCGTTCGCACCCGGGGCGCGTGACCAGCTCGCTCATCTGCCCGAGCCCTAGCTCGCGCAAACCGTGGCAGCTCTGGTGCAGCGCCACTCGATGCACGAAGGGGGGCGCCTGTTGGGCAATATCGATCCGCGTCGCCAAGAACTCGCTCAGCTCGAAGATGCGCCCCGAGAAAAGCTTTGCGTCGAGACCGTAGCGGCTCGCATGCTGGCGCAGCGTTGCCGCGCAGCTTCCCGAAGGGCAAACGAGACAGTCGCACTCCGACAAGAGCTTTTCGACCCCCAACGCGAGGTTCCTGGCTTGCGCCACCGCGCCGCTGTTGATCATCGGTTGCCCGCAGCAAGCCACCTGGTCCGGGACCCAGACGTCGCACCCGGATGTTTCTAGCAACTCCAGCGTCGCCAGACCGACGTCTGGAAAGAGCTGATCCACGTAACAAGGGACGAACAGGGCTACACGCATGGCTACACTTCGGCTGCCGCGCAACCGAACGGCGAAATCGCTCGGTCAGGCGACCCGGGTTGCGCTGGCAACGGCTTCACGTATCTTCAAACCGACACCCGGGGCCTCGGGCAGACAATAGTAGCCGTTTTCCACGCGGATGGGGTCTTCCCAGATGTCCGCGATGGATTCATAGCAATTCTCCACCAAGATGGCGTTTCTGGTCGCCGCCGCGAGCTGCACGTGGAGCTTCTGCTGTACGTTGGTGTGTGGCGCGATGGGGATGTTGTTGGCGGCGGCCAGTGCGGCGACCTCGAGCCACTCATCAATTCCGGAAAGCTTGGTGGCATCCGCCTGCACGATGTCGACCGCCTGTGCTTCGATGAAGTCGCGGAACTGATACTTGGTGTACAAGGTCTCGCCAACAGCGATAGAGACGGGTATCGCCCGTGCCAGTGCGGCGTGAGCCTTCGTGTCGAAGGGGTGCATGGGCTCCTCGAGCCAGAAGATGTCGTGCTCGGCGATCTTCTGGCCCCAGTACTTGGCGGTGCCGAGATCCCACTTGCAGTTGACATCGGTCATGATACGGACCCCGGGGCCGAGAGCTCTGCGCACGGCGCCGATCCGTTCGAAGTCTTCTCGCGGATCGTCTCTGCCCAGCTTGATCTTTACCGCGTCGAATCCGCGTTCGACGAGCCGAGTCGTGTCGCGGATCAAGTCCTCTTTGCTCCAGCTGAGCCAGCCGCCGTCGGTGCTATACGCCTTGACCCGGTCGCGGCATGGCCCCAGGTAGCGCCAGAGCGGAAGGTTCAGCGCTTTCAGGGCGATATCCCAAAGGGCGAATTCGACCGCTGCCAGCGCGACCAGGCTTACGCCAAGACGTCCGATGAAGTGATTGACGTAGTAGCAGTCGTTCACTAGCTGTTTGCGCCGTTCGGGGTCAGCCCCCTCGAGCAGGGGCGCATAGCTCTCGTCGATACAGCTCTTTACCGCCAGCATGCCTGGCGTGTAGCTCCAATTCATACCGAATCCGGTAATGCCGACGTCGGTTTCCAGCGCTACTTGCACGAACTCCACTCGCTCGACATGACTCTGCGAGTCGGTGATCGCGCGTTGTTCGAGCGGCACGCTGAGCAACTGAGTTTTCACGTCGGTGATGCGCATGCGCCTCGCTTTCGTCAGCCGAGCTCTTCCACATCGGGAATCGCCGTGAGGGGCGTCTGGTTGCTCTGATAACACGCTTCGACCAGCGCCATCGTCTTCAGGGCGTCTTGTTGCCGGGCTGACCAACGCTGGGTCTTCCCCTGCGACGAAGCGTTGCAGGTTGCTCATGGGCCCTTCGAAGGCTTCGATGAACCAAGACCCTCTGAGCGGCACCTGCTGCCAGTTGGCGTCGCCGCGCGCGCCGAGTTCCAGCGTGTCCGGCTTGCCGCGCGGATAGTCCAGGTTGACCCCCATGCGAGCGACCGCCGCGCCGAGCGTTCCCTCTACTCGGAGTATCGAGGCTGCGTGGCGGTCCCCGAACTCGTGCGAGTGATTCATCATCAAGCTGGCTCGCACAGCGTGTCCGTAGTCCAGCAGGATACTGCTGCGCGTATCCGCGTACCCGGGCAAGAGCGGGTGCTCGAGCGCGCGACAAACAGCCGCTTTCGGTTCTCCCACCAGGTGGCGGATCAGGTCCAGATAGTGAATGGAATGATACAAGAGCTCGTGCCGCTCGATGCCCTCGAGGAACGGCCACATGTGCCAGGGAGTGTGCACGTTGATGCGTACCTCGAGATCGGTGATTGTGCCCAGCAAGCCACGTCCGATCGCATCCTTCAGGGCGAGCATGTTGGGGCTGAAGCGCAGCTGGAAGTTGACCGCCGCGGTCAACCGCCGCGCACGGCATGCCGCGACGATGGACCGAGCGTCGTTCAGGTTCGAACCCAGCGGCTTCTGGATCAGTACCGCGCTCTGCTCGGGCAGCTGCTCCACGATGCCCAGCACCTCGCTGGCGGGCACGGCGAGATCGAAAATGACGCCCTGGCTCGCGAGGGCGCTCTCGAGCGAGTCGTAGACTTGGGTGACGTCGAATTGCGCGGCGGTGCGCGAAGCGGCATCCGGGTCGATGTCGTACAGCCCCTGCACGGGGAAGCCGAGCTTGCGGTAGGTGGGCAGGTGAGCGTCTCGCACGATGCCCCCTGCACCCAGTACGAGGATCGGGCGGGGTGCCGACGGCAGTCGGGCGTCCTGCTTCAGTACCCCGAATTCGCCCACGCTCACAGCTCCGGGCTAGCAACGACTCGTTGCCTGGACGTTCCCAGCCCTTCGACGCCGCATTCGACCACGTCGCCGGCTTTGAGATAGCGTGGAGGATCGAAGCCGAGCCCGACGCCGCTGGGCGTTCCTGTGCTGATGACGTCTCCGGGCAGCAGCGTCATGAACTGACTCAGGTAACTGATCAGCTCCGGGACGTCGAACAGCATATCGCTGGTATTGCTGGACTGTAGTTTCTCGCCGTTCAGTTCGAGCCAGAGGTCCAACTTGCCGGGGTCCGGTATCGCGTCGCGAGTCACCAGGAAAGGACCGAGCGGGGCGAAACTGTCGGCGCTCTTGCCCTTGACCCATTGTCCACCACGCTCGAGCTGGAACTCTCGCTCGGAGTAGTCGTTGTGCACCATGTAGCCCGCTACGTGGTCCAGGGCTGCGGCGGTCGCGACATAGCTGGCCCTTTTTCCGATCACGACGGCGAGCTCGACTTCCCAATCGGACTTCTTGGAGCCGCGCGGTAGTACCAAGTCATCATAGGCGCCGCTCACCGCGCTGGTGGCCTTGAAAAAGACGATGGGTTCGCGCGGGAGCTTGGCTCCGGTCTCTTCGGCGTGCCTTTTGTAGTTGAGCCCGATACAGATGATCTTGCTGGGACGGCAT
This sequence comes from uncultured delta proteobacterium, assembly GCA_963809955.1. Taxonomy (GTDB): domain Bacteria; phylum Myxococcota_A; class Polyangia; order Polyangiales; family Polyangiaceae; genus JAICQQ01. The sequence goes on along the minus strand of CAWELQ010000013.1, from coordinate 320,072 downwards.
ACGGCGGGTGCGAAGCGCGCCTGGTCGGGCACGCGTGGGCAGCTGCCTCGGTGCTGGTCGAGCCAGACCCGCAGGCGCTCGGGGCCGTCTGCGTCAAAGAATGCTTCGTCGTAGTCTTCCCCGAACGCACTCACATCGATGCGCTGTCCGCTTTCGAACAAGGCCGGCTTTTCCGAACCGTGGTCACCAAAACGGCATAGCTTCATACTGGCTGTCTCCTGAGCGGGCTCAACGGTGCTTCGCTTTTCACACTGCGGTGAAAGCGCCGTCGATGGGATAGGCAGCGCCCGTGACGAAGGAGGCTTCGTCCGAGCACAGGTAAAGGGCCAGGTGGGCGACTTCCTCGGGGGTTCCCATGCGTCCGATGGGTTGTGTGTGCGCCAGCTGCTCGAACATTTCAGTTTCCTTCCCCGGGTAGCTCTTGGCAATGAACGCGTCGACGAAGGGCGTGTGGATGCGGGCGGGGCACACGCAGTTGCAGCGTATATCGTGCTTCATGTAGTCGACCGCAATCGAGCGCGTCATGCTGAGCAGAGCACCCTTGCTCGCCGAGTAGGCGAAGCGATCTTCCAGACCGACCAGGGCCGCAATCGAGGCCAGGTTCAAGATGACTCCACCCCCCTTTGGGATCATGTGCCGGACTGCGGCGCGCGCGCAGGCGAAGGCCCCTTGAACGTTGACGCGAAACACTCGAGCGAAATCCTCGTCGCTGGTGTTGTCGAGCCTGCCCACATGCGCGATGCCCGCGTTGTTGACCAAGATGTGTAAACCTCCGGCGCGCTGCACTGCGATCGAAAAGGCTCGATCGACGGCCTCGCTGTCACCCACATCGACTTCGAGGGTGAAGAGCCCGAGCTCGCTCTCGAGCGCACGGAGCGCGTCGGGATCTCTGTCCAGGCCAACCACGGTGGCTCCCTGCTCGCGGAACAAGCGGGAGATGGCCAGGCCGATTCCGGAGCCCGCTCCGGTCACCAGGGCTGTCTTTCCGTCGAGTCGAAACATGAATCTGCGCCTGCAAGGCTCTGCTGTTGGCGGGAGCCATGCAGCTGCGATTATTGCATATGATATGAACTATCGCAGACGATTAGCAGAAGCGTCGCTGCCTGTAAACGCCGAGCGTGAGTCTCGGACGGTTCAGGTTGGAGTTCGTGTGCTATCTTGAGGTGGTGGCTGGAGTTATCGGGTCGAGCTGGATGGGTGTGGTCGTTGGCGCACTGGGTCTATGCGCATGCGGCGGCCATACGGGGGGCGACGGCGGAGGCGGCAAGGTTGGGGTGACCACCACAGCGGCTGGTGGCACACAGAATGGCGCCGGAGGCAGCGGCGCGTCCAGCACAACGGCGACTGCGACGCAAAACGCCAGCACGACGAACACCAGCGGGTCGTCCAGTGGCAGCGCCGACAGCAGTGCTTCGTCGAGCGGCGGAGCGGGCGGGTCGAGCGGTCCCGACGGAGCTTCGACCAGCCAGGGCGCTGGTGGCGGTGGGGTGGGCAGTGGCGGCGCAAACATGGACAGCACAACCGCTTCCAGTGGCGGCGCCGGCGGAGGAGGCGGCGCGGACGACAAGTGCTCCAGCCGAGAAGATTGCGTACTGTTTTCCGATTGTTGCACCTGCCGTGCGCTCACATCGGCGCGCAAGGCACCCGAGTGTGATCTGTTTTGCATTCAGGATTCCTGTTCGGCAGCGGGAATTACCGAGGAGGATGTCGCCTGCGTCGCGGGGCGCTGTGTCTTGGACAGAAGCTGCGATGACAGCAACGTCACCTGCGAGGTGGCCACGCCGAACTGCGAACCGGCTAGCGCACCGGAAGTGGTCGACGACTGTTACACCGGCCGCTGCCTACCCGTGGATCAGTGCTCTCGGGTGGCCTCTTGCGATGCCTGCGAGGCTGGTGGATTCGCCTGTGCCGTCTACGCGACGCAAGTTGGGGTTCAAAATCACTGTGTGTCGGTTCTCGAGGCCTGCGATGCCAACGATTGCGAATGCATGGGCGTGTGCACGGCGCCCTTCAGCTGTGGTTCCGACCTGTCTTGCAGCTGTCCGGTGTGCTGAACATTCGACTGCTCTCCCGAATGGGAGCCCTGTCGCGCTTGTGCGGCATCGACGTTCTCGCATACCGTCTGCGGTGCGGCCTCCACCTTCGAGCACCATGTTTCCCATCACTGACGCTCATCAACACCTCTGGGACCTGGGTTTGCTCCGTCTCGACTGGCTCGAAGACGTGCCTCAGCTGAACCGAAGCTTCCTGTTCGGTGAGTATCGGACGGAATCCGCCGACCTCGGCATACTCCGTTCCGTCTATGTCGAGGTCGATGTCGTCCCCGAGCAGCGGCGGCTCGAGGTAGAGAGCGTGGCCCGCTTGTGTCGCGACCCCGCGACTCCACTTTCGGCGATCGTGGCGGCCGCCGACCCCGGGGGTGCGTCCTTCCAGGAAGACATCGAGCGGTTCGCGGAGGTGCCCGAGGTGCGGGGCGTGCGGCGCGTGCTGCACACGCCGGCGACGCCGAAGGGCTATTGTCTGGGTTCACGATTCGTCGAGGGCGCACGCGAGCTTGGACGGCGCAGTCTCGTTTTCGATATTTGCATGCGTCCAAGCGAGCTCATCGATGCCGCCCGGCTCGTCGAACTCTGCCCGGAGACGCAGTTCGTCATCGACCACTGCGGCAATGCGGATCCGGCGCAGGTGGCACTGTGGCGTCAGGTGGGTTCGCCTCGCGGCGACGCGGAACCCCTGGCCCTTTGGCTAAACGGCATGGAAGCGTTGGCCGCCCACCCGAACGTCACCTGCAAGCTCTCGGGTATCGCTGCCAGGCTGCCCGAAGAGGAATCACTCGATCGTTTGGAAGCCACCCTCGACTATTGCATCGAGCTGTTCGGAGTGGAGCGAGTGATGTTCGGAAGCGATTGGCCGGTTTGCACGCTGCGCGTGTCGCTACGAAAATGGGTATCTGCTGCGCGCAAGGCCTTCGGGTCGCGTACACCCGCCGAACAGCAGTTGATACTGGACGCGAATGCCGCGCGTGTCTATCGCCTGGGATGAAGCAGCGAGGTGTCAAAATCAACGCCGAGCGCGGCACACCTGGCCAGAGGGCGCCGAAGGCGGGCACCAGTGTCGCTCCCGCCCTCGATCGAGGCCTGACCATTCTGGAGTCGCTCGCCCAGACCTCGAGCAGCTTGAGCCAGACGGAAATCGCTCGCGAGGTGGGCCTGACCGTTTCGGAAATCCAACGGGTCGTGCTGGTCTTGCACCAGCGCGGGTATCTGGTTCGTGATGCGGTGGGACACTATCGGCTCAGCAGCAAGCTGTTGCGCCTGGCGACCCAGTATCCACCGCTCAGGGACCTCGCGGCGCGCGCGCTTCCCGCCATGCAGCAGTTTGCCGACGAAACGACCGAGTCGGTGCATCTGGCCGTGCTGCGCGACGACCGTTTGGTGATCGTTCAAAACGTGGAGGGGCGAGGGTTGGTGCGGCTGAGTCTTCAGATGGGCTCGGCACAAGACCCCGCCACAACGGTCTCCGGTCGCACGCTGCTCGCGTGGCTCGACCCGGTCGAGGTGGAAGCATTTGCGAAGCGCACAAGGATACCGGCGCGTTCGCTCAACAAGCTCAGGCGGCGCCTGCGGGCGGTGAAACTCCAAGGCTTCGAGCACAGCAAGAGCGAGCTGTTGGAAGGCCTCGAAGACCTGGGGGTTCCCATCGTGTTACCCGGTGAAACGGCAGTGGCCGCGCTCACCACCTCATATTTGCTCCCCCGTGGGGGAGGGCAGAAGCTCGGGCCGCTGGTGCAGCACCTGAAGCGCGCCGCGGAGCGCATCGCCCGCGAGTATGCCTGAGCGGGGTGTGGTCCCCGAGCGTCGCGAACCCGGGGGAGGCGGGCTCAGAAAAGATGCCAACGAACTTGCAACCGGGCGAGCGCTTCGGGCCACGACAAGCAGGATGTTTGTCGGGTGCCCGTCATGTTCGACTTGTCAGCGAGGTCGGCGCCATGGCTGGCGCGCGGTCTGCCGGCACGAGCGGCGCTCGATCATCCGCTTCCGGGACATTCAGGCGGAGCCCCACTCCGCACCCCGGGTAGTCGCGCTGGTTGGCGCTCGGACTCGCAAAGCCGTTGATGAAGACACGCCGACGAGTAGTGCCAGCGTTTGGACCACTGCCGTGAATGGTGAACGGGCTCAAGAGCATCAGATCTCCGGGTTCGAGTCGCATCGGTATCGCCGCCGAACGGTCGAACGCGTGTTCGGGCAAGCGCCCGTCCGCCGTCTCGATGTGTCCTCCCAGGTGACTGTGCGGGACCACCCAAAGGCCACCATTGTCCGGGGCCATTGCGTCCACGGCCGTGAGTGATTGCACGAAGCTTCCCTGACCATTGACGTCGCTGAACCAACGGGTGCCGTAGCGGCGATGGTAGCTATCCTGGTGGAAGGGAAAGTGCACCCCATCTCCGGGTACCTTGATGTGCGCTTGATTGATGAGCTGATCGACGACCGGGCTGCCCAGTAGCCGCCCCATGACGCGAAGCAACGGGGCGGTCCGCCCCAGTACGGCAAGTGCGGGTTCTGCCGCCCCACACCAGACGACGCGCTCGATCTTGACGGACCCGTCCTGGGCAGGTTCGACCACGAACAGCGAGCCGTCCACGCTTTCGGTACTCCCAAGGCGCTGCGCGCGCCGCTCGAGGCGCGAAAACGCCGCACGCATCAGCGCGACACTTTCGGAGCCGAAAAAGCCCGGAAGCGTCAAAAAGCCGCTGGCGAAGAACTCGCTGACCTGGGCGCGCGAGAGCATGCCATACAAAGCTATCACGCGAGTGGCTTCGAGGCCCATTTGCTGCAAGTCGCCCACCGGCACTGTTGCAATTGACGGGATGCTGCGGCATGAAAAAGCCCGCGTTGTCCCGCGTCCGTGTCTCGGCGGGCAACCCCCAGGAGGTGTGCGGTGACGAGTGCCCAGGGTGGTGATTACATATTCGAGGACGCCGAGGGCAAGAGTGAGCTCGCGCGTCTGCGGGCGTTGGAGGGGGTCTTCGACCCCGCAACGCGACGCCGTGTCGCCTCTGTGGCGCCACTTACGGGACGCCGCTGCCTCGAGGTGGGAGCGGGCGCTGGGTCGATTGCCCGCTGGCTCCGCGAAGAGGTGGGAGATACGGGGAGCGTGGTGGCCGTGGACACCAGCGCCCGGTTCCTCCGCGATCTTCCGGGGGTCGAAGTCGTGGAGTCTTGCGTCACGCGGGCGGACCTACCGGCGCGGGGGTTCGACCTCGTGCATGCCCGCTACGTGACCATTCACAACGCAGATGGTTCGGCGCTCATCGACGCCATGCTACGGGCGCTTGCGCTGGGCGGCTCATTGGTGCTCGAAGAGCCGGACTTCGTGAGCGCTCGCTCCCTCGCGGGGCCGGCACCGCTCAGGGAAGCGTTCGACCACGTGAATCGTGCGATCGTCGCGCTTTTTTCCGGTCGCGCGATGGACCCGGCCTGGGGCTCGCAGCTGCCTGGCGAACTGCACAGCCGCGGGCTGCGTCTCGACCTCGTCGAGCTCGAGCCCCACGCGCAGGCCGGGGGAAGCCCGCTCGCGCGCATGATGTGTGCTTCCACGGAACAACTCGCCTCGAAGTATGTCGCCACCGGTCACGCGCGGGAATCGGACATCGCAGGTTACCGCGAGTTCAGCGCAGATGCCGACTGCTGGGGGCTCTACTACACCACCGTGGCCGTGGTCGCCCAGGTGCTCCGCTAGAGCATCTGCACGTGGCGCTTGTCGGCCTCCCTGTCATTTTGTGTGCATTTCGCAAGTATTATGCGTGCAACATGCACACAATTGTGGCCCTGGCAGGAGCGATGGAAGAAACGCTCAGCCGGGGGAGAACTCGGCCGATGCACCCCACAATCAGGGACGCTTTCCTCGATGGGCTCGATCTGTGCGTCCGACCTGGCTCGGGCTGTTTTGGCGCTTGCCCCGCGTGCGGGCCCGGCGATCGCGCTCCGGTTTTCGCAACTGGCCGAGATCATGAATATTTTCGGTGGTAAAGGTTCTTGACCCGAGATCCTGGCTTCGCGGTACATAACCAAAGACCCGAAAGAAGTTTTTCCCATGCCATCCGCCGCATTCCCCGTGTCGCCCCTCTGGGCTGCTGCTCTTGGCTGGTCTGGAGCCACTCGTCAGGGCATGGTTCCGAAGCGCATGGTGTCCGGTGTGAAGCAGCCAGCGACCACGAAGTCCGGCGCGGGGCCGAGCGACGCCGCGCTGGTCATCGCGGCTCGCGGGGGTGAGGGCTGGGCCTTCGAGGCGCTGTTTCGGCGGCACGCCAACCTGGTTTTCGGGCTCAGTTATCGCCTGCTGCCTCGCGATTCGGAGGTGGACGACCTGGTGCAAGACGTGTTCAGCATCGCCTTCGAGCGGTTGGGTACGCTGCAGAATCCCCAGGCCTTTGCAGCGTGGCTCGGCTCCATCGTGGTCAACACCGTGAGCAAGCGCTTGCGCCGCAGGCGTCTCATGGAACGCCTGGGGCTCAGGTCCTCCCAACCGTGTGACCCGGACGAGGTCATCTCGCCGGTGGCACCCGCCGAGGTGGCCAGCGAGCTCAGAGCAGTCTACGAACTCTTGGAAAAGCTCCCCACCGAACAGCGCGTGGCACTGGTGCTGCGGCGCGTGGATGGCATGGAAATCGCGCAGATAGCCCAGCACATGGGCATCTCGGCATCGACAGTGAAGCGCCGACTGACGGCGGCGGAGGCGCGTCTTGAGCGATCGCGAGGGCACTAAGCGGATGGCGACCCCGGCTCGCTACGTGCAACCGAACCTGACGGAGGCTCGGCTGCAGCGCGTGTGGTTGGGAGTCGCGGACCGTTTGCCGGGGCGGCAGCGCGGGCGCCGGGTCTGGCGCTGGGCGGGTGCGCTATCGCTCGCCGCGGCTTGTGTTGCGGCCCTGTGGTTCATTTCGCCGCGCTTCGATGGCGAGCGTGACGCGGATTCTCTGCTGGCGGGGGCCGTGCTGGAGACCGCGAGTGACTCGCTCACGATGGGGCTCATCGACGGCTCGTCCCTGAAGCTCGACCACGCTTCGCGGGTGGAGGTGGCCAAGAGCGGCCCTGGGGGAGTGCGATTGAAGCTCAAGCGGGGGCGGATCGATTGTGATGTGAAGCCACGCAAGGGCTCTCCCTTCGTCGTCGTGGCGGACGGTGTGGAAGTCAGGGTCGTGGGAACGCGATTCTCGGTGGCAACTCAGCGAGATGCGGAGTCGCACCGGGTCGAGGTCCATGTCCAGCGCGGGGTGGTGGAAGTGCGCGCTCGGGGCTCGTCGGCGGAGGTGGTGCGACTGCCCGCCGGACGCTCTTGGTCGCAAGTCATCCGGACCGGTCCCGCCGAACGGGTGAAGCAAGACGAGCGAGCCGCTGAACCTGCTGCTCCTCCGGCATCTGCTGAGGTACCCAAGGTGCGGGAAAGCACGGAAAAGCCTGCCGAGGGGCCGCGTGAGCTTCTGGAGGAGGCGAACCAGCTCAGGCGCGAAGGCCGTGTTCGACAGGCTGCCGAGCGCTACGAAATGCTGCTGAACAAGTACGGCTCGGATCCCCGTGCTGGGCTGGCGGCGTTCGAACTCGGTCGCCTGAGAATGGACCGCTTCGGCGACACGAAAGGCGCCATTGCGGCGCTCGAGAAGGCCATGGCGCTGGCGCCGGGCTCCGGTTTCCGCGAGGATGCTCTGGCGCGCGTGGTGACGGCCCAGGCGCGTTCCGGAAATCGGGCTGGATGCATTCGCGCAAGAGAACGTTACCTCAAGAGCTATCCGAAGGGTGTGCACCGGCAGGCCGTGCTCGATCAGTGCGATTGAGACACCGGCGAGCCGCTGCAGGCGTGGTGACCGGGATGCTCGCGCTTTCCGTCTGGTTCAACCCGACCCCCAGCAGGGCGGCAGAACCAGTGTGTGGCGCGGCATCTCCCTGGGTGTCGATGGAACCCTCCGGCTTGAGCCATCGTTTCGCCGTCCAGCTGGTCGGCGATCTGCGCGCTGGGCTGGCGCCGAGCAGGATCGACGTGTGCCTGGACGCCTCGTCCGCGCCGAAGGCGCCGCTCGCTCGCGTCATCATCAGCCGGTCTCGAGCAGGATCTCAGCAGTTCAGCATCGATGTCTCCGATTCGGTGACGCAGAAGCGGATCGGTCGAGACGTCGATCTCGCGCACATTCCCGCGGACGGAAGGCCGTTTGCCTTGGCGGTGGCGGCGGAGGAACTGCTCCGGGCGAGCTGGGCCGAGCTGGCCTTGGCGCGGGAAAAACCCGAGCCGAAGCCCACGCCCGCGCCCGCGCCCGTGGTGTCGCCACCCCGAGCGGAGGCCTTCGTCGATTCGGAGGCCACTCCCGCAGCGCCACGCTTCGATGCTTTGGCGCTGCGCATGAGCTTCGAGCACTATACGGGCGGTCAGACTCATCTCGGTGGCGATCTGGCGTTCAGGCAGACTCTGCTCCCGAGGCTTTCGTTCAGTCTGGCCGTGGGCGCTCGCCGAGCGCTGCCGGCGGACGCTCCCAGCGGCACCGTGTCTGCCGATGCGTTGGGCGCGGAGATGGCACTGCTTCCGACGCTCTGGTCGTCGGCGATGCTGCGCCTCGAAGCGCTGGTGGGTGTGCGCGGCGCCCGCATTTGGTACAGGGCGGAGTCCGTTGGCGATGCGACCAGCCACGCCCGGAACAGCTATGCGTTCTACGGGCGCGCTGGACTGGCTGCGACCTTGGGTTACTCGGGTTCCTTGAGTTGGCTGACGGTGCTCGGAGTCGGGGGGCCGCTCCGGTCGTTCTCTGCGGCAGAAGGCGATCGGACCGTGACTGGCGTTTCGGGGCTCGAGCTCTTCGCATCGAGCGGGGCGGCTCTGGAGTTCTAGATGCGGTGCGTTGGTCCGACGATCAAGCTGGGGTGCCGAGTATCGGCCGCGCTCGCTTGCATTGCCCTTTCGGGGGGCTGCGAAGAGGTTGCCGAGGTGATCGAGCCGCCCACCGATGCCACGAACATGCTGGGCCCGGACGGCGGAGAGCCCGACGGGTCACTACCCGACGGCGAGTCCGACGCCGCTCGGGTGGAGGATACTGGCCTCGACTCGGAGCAGGAAGACGCCGACGCGGCGCAGCCCTCTTTGGACAGCGTCATGGTCGACGCTGGAGACGACCACTCGTGTGCGGTGGTGCGAGGTGCGTTGTATTGCTGGGGGGGCAATCAGCGTGGCCGGCTGGGGGTCGGCGATGGTCGAAATCGAGTCTCGCCTGCGCGCGTCGGCTCGGTCGATACCTGGGTCGAGGTCACGACCGGCGCCGATCATTCCTGCGCGCGGCGTGCAGATGGTTCGGTTTGGTGCTTCGGCGCGAACGACTTCGGACAGCTGGGCTCGCCGGGCGTCAACGACGTGTTGAGTCCGCTCGCGGTGGCGTTGCCGAGCGCTAGCCTGACGGTCAGCGCGGAGTCGGCGTTCACCTGCGCACTGTTGCGGGACGGGACGCTGTACTGCTGGGGGCAGAATACCGAGGGCATGCTCGCGCAGGGGGATACCTATCCCGGCGAGGATCAGTTCACGCCACAGCGCGTGGCAGACATCGACGACTTCATCGCCGTCGATGTCGGTCAAGGCCACGCGTGTGCTCTGCGCGCTCCCGGCAAGCTGTGGTGTTGGGGGCGCAACTCCGGTGACCAGTTGGGCCTGGGAGACTCGGCGGAGGTGCAGTACAGGGCGCCGGTGCAGGTAGGCGACCTGGACGCGTGGCGGCAGGTCTCGGCCGGGCAGAACCACAGTTGCGCATTGGACGACGCCGGGGGTCTCTTCTGCTGGGGGGAGAACGACTTCGGCAACCTGGGAACCGGCGACCTGCTCGGGCGGTCGACGCCGACCCGCATCGATTCGGCCGAGTACCAGCAGGTGAGCCTCGACACGTTCCATACCTGCGCGGTGGACGACGCTGGCGACCTCTGGTGCTGGGGACGCAACGTCGAGGGGCAGCTCGGCCTGGGCGACACCGTGGATCGCGTGGTTCCTACGCGTGTTCCGGTAGGTGGTTGGGCCGAGGTGAGGGTAGGTCGGTTCCACACGTGTGCCCGAAAGCTGAACGACACTGTCTGGTGCACCGGTGAAAACGAGGTGGGGCAGCTCGGCCTGGGCGATACCGATCGTCGCGACGAGTTCACCCAAGTGCCCCTGCCCTGAGGAGTGCTTGGCTTCGGGACAAGAACTCTTCTGACCCATACGCCGTCATCGGGGGTTCATACCTAACGTGGTCGGCAGCGCTACACCTGAAAATAACGAATATTCACCGAGCTTTGGCTCGGTCGTCGGTGGCCTGATCCTGAGCGCAGCCGTTGCGGTTGGCACGTCGTCCTGCACGGGGACCATCGGCACTCAGGACAAGGCGAGCGGGGAGGGTGCAGAATCCGTCGAGAGTCCGGACGGTGGAACGACCGGAGGCTCCGGAGGAGGCACGAGCATCGGAGACACCGGCGGCTCCACGGGTCTCGGCGGTCCCGGAGGTGGAAGCGGCGGCTCCGTCGATCGCGGGTCGGTGACCTTTCAGTGTGATCCGGACGCGCTGCCCGGGGTCACGCCGCTCAGACGGTTGACGCGCGTCCAGTATGAAAACTCTCTCGCTGCGCTGTTCAGCGGCCTGGCGCCCGAGCCCGTCGCCGACAGTGCGTCGAACGCTTTCGCCCAGTTGCCGCCGGACGGCGAAAATTCCAGCGTCTTTTCGGGCAACGATGCGCGCGTCACGCAGCGACACGTCGACGCGTACTTCGGGATTGCAGACAGCATTTCGAAGTCCGTCACGGCCAGCCCCAGTGAGCTGGTTGCGCTCGCGGGTGATTGCGCCATCGACGAGCCGCTCGGCGAAGACTGCTTGCTAAAGTTCGTGGAAGCATTTGGCGAGCGGGCGTTTCGCCGTCCGCTCACCGATGCTGAGCGGGACCGCTACCTGGAGCTCTACGACGCCACACTGCCTGGCGCTGAGGTTTTCCGAGGCGTCTTGTTTCAGGTGTTGATGGCTCCTCAGTTCCTGTATCACTTCGAAGTCGACGGAACCCCGATCGACGGAGACGAAAGCAGGCTGCGCTTGAGTCCTTACGAGCTCGCCTCGCGGCTGTCGTTCCACTTCTGGCAATCGCTTCCCGACGCCGAATTGCTCGAAGCGGCTCGGGACGGCTCTCTCGAAACCGATGCTGGCTTCGAAGCTCAGGTGGATCGGCTATTTGCCGACGATCGCACCCGGGAGACGCTCCGGCGATTCTGGCACGAATGGTATCAACTGGATGGGTTTTCCGGGTTCACCAGCACCCCGGCCTTCACCGCGTTTCTCGACGGAGAGAGCGTCGACGACGAGCTCTACCAGGACATGCTCGAAGAGCTGGACCAGCTGGTGGACCACTACACCTTCGAAACCAATGGGACGTACCGCGACGTACTCACTTCGAACCTTTCGTTCACCGATTCGACGCGGCTTGCCGCGCTCTATGGGGTCGAACCTTGGCAGGGGAGCGGAGATTTTCCCCAGCTTCCGGATGGCGAGCGCTCGGGTCTGCTGACCAGGGCGGCTCTTTTGGTAGAAGGGAACGAGCTGACCAACCCTATCAAGCGAGGGGCCTTCGTGCTGCGTTCGATACTCTGCGAAGATCTGCACCCGCCCTCGAATCTGCCCGCGGAGGCGCTGGCGCTGCCGGAAGCCGACGCGGACATGAGCACCCGCGAGCGCTACGAGCTGAAGACCTCGCCGCAGGCGTGTGCGGGATGTCACACGAGCTTCAACCCGTTCGGTTTCGTTCTGGAATCGTTCGACGCGCTGGGAAGGTTTCGGACCGAAGAGAAGATTTACTCTGATGTCGGCGACTTGGAAAATACGCTGCCCATCGACTCCGCGGTCGACGTGAACCTCGGGGGCGAGACTTTCGCGGTGACCAACCCTGTCGAATTCAACGATCAACTGGCAGCCAGCCCGCTCCCGGACGAGTGCTTCGCCAGGCAATACTTCCGCTACACATACCGGCGCGACGAATCGAGCGGCGATTCGTGTGCGCTTTCGGCCGTGCGAGATGCCCTTCTCCCGGGAGGGAGCCTCAAAGGAGCGCTGCGCGCGATCGCGCTCGCGCCGGGGTTTCGCGAGCGGGTCGTGGGCCCGGAGTGAGAGAGCGAAGGAATCATGAAGTACGATTGCGTGAGACGTCGTCTGTTTCTCCAGGGACTGGGGGGTGCCCTGCTAGCTCTCCCCTTCATGCCCTCGCTGCTCCCGAAGCGTGCCCGGGCCCAGTCCGCGGGGCAGGCCAAGCGCTTGTTTGCCATCAAGTCCTACAGCACCCAGAACATCATCGACTGGTACCCCTCTCAGGCGATTGGCGGCTATCAGGTGCGTCCCTACGGTGGGGACGGCGGGGCCAATGGTAAGGACGACGGTACGCTCATCTTGACCCAGACGCTCGGCGAATCCAGCGGGAAGCACTCCGATGGGAACGAGTACTTCGGCCACGAGGCAGCGCTGTCCGATTTTTCGGAGGGTATCTCCAGAATCCTGTCGCGCGAGCTGGCACCTTTCCAAGAGAAGCTTCTGCTGCTCAGAGGCTTGGATTTTCTGCCGGACACCAACCACAACGATGGTGGCATGTTGGGTCACTATGGTGGTGGGTCGATCTCGGACCAAGTGGACAATATCGAAGTGTGGCCGACCATCGACCAGGTGCTGGCCCAGTCGGACAAGTTCTATCCGGCCACACCGGCGGGTGGCCGGAGCCTGCACCTGTCGCCGGGGCGATCCAACACGTTCTCCTTCATGGAAGACGGGGAGCAGGTGATCGCCGACACGGACCCGAAAGTGGCCTTCGACCGGCTCTTCATGAACTTTCAGGCGCCCGACGGCGAGCCCCAACCGAACCCGAACTTGAAGTTGGTGGACCGAGTGTACGAAGACTACCAAAAGGCGCGCGACGGAGCACGTCTGAGCGCGGTCGATCGCCAGACGCTGGAAAACCACATGGGGTTTCTGTCCGAGCTTCAAGATCGCCTGCAAGGTGGCAGCAACGCTGCGTGCACCGCTCCGGATGCCCCTCCGTCCGCCCCCGTGAAGGGCACCGACGTGAGCGAAATCAACACGGCGTTCGACCTCATGATCGACGTGGCCGTGGCGGCGATCCAGTGCGACCTCACGCGCATCGTGACGCTAGACGTCTACAAGGCGGTGGGCAAGGCCGGCGGCAACGATCAGGGGTTCGAGCACAGCTGTGCCAGCTGTGAAGGGAACCCCAACCCGACCGATTGGCACCGGGCGGCGCACGACTGGGATCAGCTCGATCAGCGCGAGAAGGTAGTCACCATCAATGAATGGATTGCGAAGTCCGTCTTCCTGCGTGTTCTGGAACGACTGGACGTCGAGGAAGCCGATGGCAGCACCTATCTCGACAACTCCGTCGTGCTGTGGGGCAACGAGCTGGGTATGAATCACCTCAATTACAGCGTTCCCGTGGTCATGGCGGGGAGTGCGGGCGGTGCCCTGAAAACGGGTCGCTACATCGACTACATCGATTGGGACAGAAACGTGCGCTTTTCGCAGCACAACGGCATGGTCATCGAGGGTGTTCCCTACAATCGCTTGATGGTCACACTGCTTCAGGCATTCGGCCTGGCGCCGTCCGACTACGAGCGCGAGGCAGGCCAGGGGTTTGGCGAGACGCGCACGCTGGGCAAGAGCGCCGACGCCTTCGCGGTGGACTACGACTTCTCCCGCATTGGCGACCCGCTCCCCGGGCTCCGTGCCTAGCCCACGCGGTGGCTCACGCTGCCCCGGTGACGATGTTCCCGTTGGAAGGGGGCGGCGACACTAGCCGGTTCAGGCCAGGCAGTGCCCGCCGCTTGAGTGTCTTGCGCAGCCTCCTGAGCTGCGCCCGTGTTTCCGCCAACGAAAACGCGTAGGGCTTGCGCGTTCCCATGACCCAGTCGAACCAGGGTCGGGTAACGCACCAGTTTGCGTCCTGATCGGGACCCATGTGATGGTCGTAGTGGTTTTGCATGTGTAAGCGGGCCCAGTTCGGATCGAGGTGGGCCTTCTTGTGTCGGTACAGGTAGTTCACGCACCCGTAGAAGACTGTTGCGGTGAAGAATGGTGCGACGGGTAGCAGGGGCGCATGCACCGCGCCCATGAGCGCGATGCCCAGGGCTTCGCGTCCGCGGGCGTTCCAGCTGAAGATGGACCTTTCGTAGTCCGGGTCGTACATGTTGTGGCGGCGTGAGTGCTTGTGGTGCTCGCCCCAGTGGAAGTGCCAGAAACTGTTTGGGTTTTTTCCGGGCCCGTGCAAGACGTACTTGTGGACTAGCCACTCCACCGCGTTGGCATACAGGAGCCCGAGGGGGATACCGATCATGGGTCGCCTCCGGACGTATTCGACGAGTACGCGCCGCAGTCGGCATCGTCCCAACGAGGGCTGCCGCCAGGCCTGAGCCGGGCAAGCGAACCGGTGTCGAAGAGCGGCGAGGAGCGTCAGCTGTTTCGAAGCAAGCTAATCTCCTAATCACAAGCGTAGCTCATCTGGCGGGCGTGTCGAGCTACCTCGGCGTTGCTGTTCGTACCGATCACGGAACGCGGCGCTCGGGGCCGTGTCCCGCGACCTCGACGACACCGAGCAGCCTTGGCGCGCCGCGCTATTTCGGGGTGACGATGCCGCAGGGGAAACCAAAGTCGATGCCGGTGGTGTTCGGATCGCGCAGCGTGGCGCAGCTCGAACCTACCAGCTCGATCTGGGTGTGGCCGTTCACTTTCCAGCCGTTCACGCCGCTCGGGTCGTAGGGCTGTTCGACGCCTTCCGGATTCGCAACTGTCTGAATCGTCACCTTGCCCTCGCTCTCGCGGTCCTCGTCGATCTTCAGTTCGCCCCCCAGGTCGAACGTGCAGCTCTTGACCCCAGCGATGACCGCGGAAATTTCCTGCACGAGTTGGTCTTTCTGAGCGGGATCGACATTGTACGGCTGAGCTGGCCCCATCGTGGCTCCGTAGCTCGCCTGCGGCCGCATACTATCCACCGTGGGCAGCAGCGCCGCAGTCTCCGCGGGG
The DNA here is from genome assembly GCA_963809955.1 of uncultured delta proteobacterium. Classification (GTDB taxonomy): domain Bacteria; phylum Myxococcota_A; class Polyangia; order Polyangiales; family Polyangiaceae; genus JAICQQ01. The sequence continues at coordinate 305,017 of CAWELQ010000013.1, read as the reverse complement.
ATCGCCGAGCAATACTGGGTGTCCTGGGGAGAAGCGACCGCTTCGCCAGCGCCAGCGTTGGCGAAAGCGGTGAGCCAGTTCTGATTGATACCCGGGTCGGGAAGCGCCACGACGAAGGTACGGATGCCGTGCACGGTGTCCTGGCTGTCCGTGCTGATGTCGGCGGCAAAGGTGTCCTGCAATACTCTGACAGTGGTGTCAGCGCGGCATTCGACCTGGCCGTTGTCGCAGTAGTCCGGGTTCCCGTCGGTGACGAGCATGATGAACTTGGGGCCGGGGAAGGTGGCGTTGTCGGCTTCGAGGAGCTCCCGAGCTCTCTGAATACCGGCTGCAGTGGGGGTCTCGCTGGCGGCGTTGGGCCGCCCAATCCCGTTGTAGAAGCTCGCGATGGCGTCGTAGTTGTTGAAGTCGATGACGCCCGCGTCTTCGAGGTCGAGCGGACAGGTTTGTCCCATCAACCCCGTGAAGGTTGCCAGCCCGAAGCGCACATCCTGCTCCAGACGCTGGACCACCTCGAGCACGCCGTCTCGCAGCGGGTCCCAGAACATGTTGTCCCACATGCTGCTCGAGCGATCGACGAGGATCATTACCGTCGGAATGTCGGGCGTGAATTTGATTTCCGCCGACTGGCACGCTCCCCCGGTCCCGCTCGAGCCAGTGCTCATCACGATGCCGGTGTTCGAGCCACTCAGGTTGACCCCCGTGGGGCTGGTGGTCGCTCCGCTGGTGTTTGCACCCGCGCTCGCGGCGCTTCCGGCGCCGCCGCCTCCGTCGCCGCCGCTCAGCGACGGCCGCGGGGTTTCGGTGGCGCTACTACTGCACCCCAACGCCAGGGTCAGGGCAGCGCCGCTCGCCCAAGTCTTCGAGTTCAACAAGCCAGATTTCCGCATGATAAGTACTTCTTCGGTAGGGATCTCAGCCCGTGAGGGCCACGGCTACCGCGAGGTAGCTCATGGCGAGCCCACTCGGTGGAGCCGTCTGTCCAAACAACGAAGTCTAACTTCGCGAAGGTGGGCGAGCTACCCGAGTGGATCTGCGACGCCGGGCGACAGCGCCCGTTTACCGCTCACGCAAAAAATTGCAAGCCGAAGTCCCGCACGCTGCGGGCTGCGCCCCGGTGCTTCGAGTCCACGAAATCAGTCGGCCCTTTTTGCGATGTCGGGGCGCTCTGCAAACGCTACCAGGGCAAGCGCTCGCCATTGGCGTGCCAGAAGCCCCCGGTGGTTTCCAGGCTGAGCGCGTCGATGCGCGCCAAGAGGCCCTGGGCGGCGGCCTCCGGTTCCACCTGACCGTGGTCGCCCACCATTTCGGTTTTGACCATGCCCGGATGCAGGAGCGCCACAGCAACTTGCTGCCCCTCGAGATCCTTGGCGAGGGATTTGCCTACCATGTTCAAGGCGGCTTTGCTCATGCGGTAGCCGTAGGCCCCACCCGAACCGTTGTCGTCGATGGAGCCCATGCGGCTGGTGATGAACGCCACCTTGGCGCCCGGTTGCAGCTGATTCTTCAGGCGTGCCGTGACCGCCAGCGGTGCGAGCGCATTGACCTCGAACTGCCGAAGGATCGCCTGCTTGTCCAGCTTTTCGAGGGTATCGCCCCAGATCAGGATCCCAGCATTGTTGATGAGCAGGTCCACCTTGCGGCCACCCAGCGCCGAGACGAGGTTGTCGATGCCCGCTTCTTCGGTGACGTCGACGTTCCCGACCACTTCCACGCCCAGTGCGTCGAGCTGAGTCGACGACTTGCGGCAAGCGGCCAGCACGGAATACCCCCGAGCTTTCAGCGCCTGCGTCAGTGCGAGCCCGATGCCACGATTTGCCCCAGTCACGATTGCCAAAGCCATGTCTTCCTTTGTGGGACGACGGGCCCTGGTTGGCAACCGGCCTAGTGTCGCTTTAGCGATCTATCTTTTTGCGGTTGGTCGGTAGTGTCGCCAAATTCTTGCCAGATCCATCCCGGCGCGCAGCGCGCCGCGGGGCCCGAGCTTCGACCCGGAGATGTCGTGCCAGCTCCGCAGGGGGTATTCGACGATGGCTCGCTCGGCAGGCGGCAATTCACCGCGCCGGGCCAGCGCCTGCATGCGGGCAATGACTTCGACGTCGAAGCTCCAGTTCGCTCGGAAGGGCATCTCGAACACCCTGCGCATGGCCTGACTGACTCTGAAGAGCTTCGCCCCGCACTGAGTGTCGTAGACATCCAGGCCCAAGGTGACGCTGGCAACACTGGCGAACACCCGGCCGAGGTAGTGACGAAGCGGGGAACGCTGCACGCTGCGCCCCAGCAGTTTGACCCGAGACCCCATGACCATCTGCACTTCGGGACCTTCGAACAGGTCGACCATCGGCGCGACTTCCGAGAGGGGCGTGGCCAGGTCCGCATCGAAATAGCCGGCCAGCGTCGGTGAGCGAGCGAAGGCGGTGAGCAACCCTTGCCTGACTGCCTCTGCTTTTCCGACGTTGCGGGGTAGCGCCAGCACCTGGAATTGCTGCGGGCTCTCGGCTTGCAGGTTTTTCAACAAGGGGAGTGTGTCATCCTGTGATCCGTCGTCCACCATGACGAAGGACAAGAGGCTGGACGCTTGCGCGGCCTCGTACAGCTGGTCGAGACGCAGCCGTTCCGCTTCGTTGTAGCAAGGTACGACTATCGCGGTTCGGTGCATAACAACCATGCGCTCAGACCCGGCAGTACCACGCCTCGTCGTTGGGCCCACAGGCAGATCCCGCAGTCGAGGCTGAGTGCCCCGTGGAGGAGTTTGGTCACGGCTGGCGGCGCGTTCCAGCCGCCGATACCGAATTCGCTGGGGGCAGAGGCCCTGCCAGCCAGGCGCTCGCGGAGCTTGCTCAGCGCCCGGGGTAGCAAGAGCGTCGCAAACAGGTAACCGGACTCACGCACCTCGAGACCCGCGCGGGAGGCGACATCCGCAATTTCGCTCAGCGAGTAGCGGCGAAAGTGCCTGAGGTCGTGGTCGTGCTGCGTAAACAGTACTTGAAACGCCGGCACCGTGATGAGCACCGAGCCGCGTTCCGCGAGGTGCTGCGTCCACAGTTGCTCCAGAAATGGGCCCGGCTCTTGGATGTGTTCCAACACGTCCAGAAGCAGAATCAAATCAAAGCGGCGTGCCTCGAGCTCGCTTAGCTCACGCACGTACTGGATGCCTGGTGTTCGGACTTGCCGAATGACGGCTTCGGTCAAGTGGATGTCCTGGGCTACCGTTTCTCCCCAGTCGAGCTGGTTTGCCAGTCGAGCGACCAAGAATCCGTCACCCGCGCCCACGTCGAGCACCCGCGGTCGATGGAGCTTCAGGCGTCGAAGCAACTGCTCGATGGCCAGCGCGCGCGCGGTTTCCCAGGGGTGCCGCGCAGCTTCCGTTGCCCGTCGTTCGACCAAGTCCATGCACTCGAGCATTAGCTTGCTCCCATGCGGGCGGCCACCCCGACCGCATGAGCGATGTGGCCGCTGCTGGGCAAGTTCGTGTTTCCGCGGCGATTCGCGCCTTTCGCGCCGCGGCCAGCGTTTTCGTTCGTCCGTCCCGCACAAAACCGATACCATGGGGACGGTTGCTCGAAATAGTAGACTCGGACTAGTACCCCCACGGCTACCGTGCCCTTGAACGAAAAAGACGCGCCTCGTAAGCCTCCCGCTCGACCCGGCAAGGGTGGGCGTTTTCTCCGCCTCGGCGAGGTGAGTCGCGGTGGTATCGGTTTCGTCGAGGCCGCGGTCGATCCGGTGATCGGGCGCAAGGTGGCTTTGAAGGCGTTGAGGCCGGAGCATCTGGAAGACGAGTACACGGTCTCGAAGTTCGCCGAGGAAGCCCAGATCACAGGGCAGCTGGAGCACCCGAACATCGCGCCCATCTACGATTTGCGTAGCGAGGACGATGGGCAGTTCATCGTCATGAAGCTCATCAAGGGGCGCAGTCTGGCGCAGCTTCTGGATGAAAACGCAACGGAGCGGCGGCAGCCCGACGGGCTGCAGCGGTTCGTGCAGATTCTTTTACGCCTGTGCGATGCCTTGTCCTATGCGCACAGCCGCGGCGTCATTCACTGCGATATCAAGCCGGACAACATCATGGTCGGAGCCCATGGTCAGGTCTACTTGATGGACTGGGGCGTGGCGTTGTTGATGTCCAAGCGCACCACGGAACCGCCGTCGCAAAGCGTCTTCGAATCGGGGGAGCGCGAGCGCCCGCGTTGGGATGGCGATTCGCCCGACTCGTTCGTGCGAGTCACCACCGCCGGGGGCGAGACGCACGCGCTCAAGGGCACCCCGGCCTACATGGCGCCTGAGCAGCTCTTGGGCAGGACGGACGAAATCGACGCGCGTACCGACGTGTTCGGGCTGGGCGCCGTGCTGTACGAAATCCTCACGGGCAGGCCGCCGAACGATCGCAGTCGCTTTTTGGGGCCAGCCATCCACCAGCCGCTGCCTACTCCCGTGGAAAGCCCCATCTGGATGCAACTACCCCCGGGCCTCTGCCAAATAGCGCTCAAGGCGCTTTCGCCAGCCCGGGAGGAACGCTACCCCAGCATAGAAGCCATGCGTCAAGACCTGGAGCAGTTCTTGAAGGGGGGCGGTTGGTTCGAAACCCACGTGTTCAAGACTGGCGAAAGCGTGGTGGTCGAGGGTGAGGTGGGCGAAGCCGCATATATCATCGAGAGCGGTCACTGCGACGTCTACAAAGAGGTACAAGGCGAACGAGTGTTGCTCCGCAGGCTCGGTCCTGGCGACGTTTTCGGGGAAACCGCCATATGGACCGAGGCGACCCGCACCGCTTCAGTCGTTGCGGTGGACGAAGTGCGTGTGAAGCTCATCACCGCCGCGTCGCTGAACCGCGAGCTCGACCGGAATCCTTGGTTGGCCGCCTTCGTTCGTTCACTGGCCAATTTGTTTCGCGAGACCGACGCACGAATCTCTCAGCCGGCTTCGCTCAAGAGCGAGTGACGACCGAGGCCCTGTGCCTCGCCGGCGGTTTTCGATAGCGGTTTTCGACACCTGGCGAGTTCCGACAGAGTGTGTGCGACTTTGCCGGTGCGCCGGCAAAAGTACGCTCGCGCCGCGAGGAATGCGCTCCGTCGCAAGCGTATCACAAGGGTCCGACACTATTGATCGACTCACCGTCTGACGGCGTTCGACCTACCGAATCCTACATTGGGTTCGGAGGTGGCTCATTCCTGCCTCACAGTGTGCTTCGTGAACGAGTGGCGAATCACGCGACGAGGTCATCGATTTGTTACCAGAGGAAAACTCCGATTGAGCCTTGTCGAAACGGGAGTGACACGATCCCCTCCTTATGCTTTCCATCAGGCCGGCGATGAATGCAGCCCGGTCAGAGGTGGAAAATGATGATGTTGGATTCCAATCGACCCCCCACGGCACGTGCGAATACGGATGCACTCGTCCCGCCGCATGCGGTGAGCCCCTCTGGACTCTCGAGCGCCTGGTTGGCGGCGAGTGGCGCCAGCTGGGTGGATGGTTTCGATCCAGAGATGCCGGCTGACCCTCCCCAGCTCTGCTCCCAGACTCGCTCAGACATCCTGGTCGCGCGCGACAACTCCCACAAGCTCATCTTGCTTGGCGCGGTGCTCGGCGCGGCGGCGCTCGCGCTCGGCTATCTGGGGGCCGCCTGGTTCGCGGCAGCCGGCCCGTTCTCTTGAGCGAGGCCGTTCGGGTTCGAGCAGGCGCGCCTCCTGGCTTCCGCACGGCCTGGGCTTTACTCCAGTTGCTCAATACTTCGTCGCTTGGTTCGACAGCGTGCCCGGAGCGTGGAAGGCTCCCTGCGCGTGGACGACGACCACCCTCCCAGACCCGGCACGGTCGAAGCCTGGGCTCACGCTTACATTCGCTCGACCTTGCTCGGCGAGAAATGCGCTCCCGCGTCGCCGCCGCAACATTGGGAGTCGCCATTGGTCGAGCGAGACGTCAGGCCGCGTGCGCGGCCGTCGGAGCTCGAGGTGACTTCGCGGGCGGCCCCGACGCCCCGCCCGGCCGCGCTGCGGGAGCCGATTGCCAGGGCGCGTCTGCTTCACACCTTTTGGTTTCACGAGCTACAGGCGGCCGAGCTCATGTGTTGGGCGGTACTCAGGTTTCCCCATGCGGAAACCGATTTCAGACGTGGGCTATTGCGTATCTTTCAGGACGAAGTGCGCCATATGTCGCTGTATGCTGGACACATTCGCGCGCTCGGCTTCGAGTTGGGATCGTTTCCTGTACGAGACTGGTTCTGGCGGCGGGTACCGGACTGCGCGCATGAAACGATGTTCGTGGCGCTGGTCGGGATGGGGCTGGAAGCAGCCAATCTCGAACACACGGCGCGATTTGCCGAGTGGTTTCGCGCGGCGGGGGACGAAGCAGGCGCCCGGTTGCAAGAGCGAGTGGGTCGCGAGGAAGAGCACCACGTGCGGTTCGCGACCCAATGGTTCCAGCGCTGGACGGGCGGGATGGAATTCGACACCTGGGTGGAATCCCTGCCTCGCCCCCTCAGCCCCCTGCTGATGCGCGGCAGCACTATCAACACCCAGGCGCGCCTGCGAGCGGGCATGAGCGAAGAATTCATTGCCAAGCTGAGTGCCTATCGGCCCGAACCCCGAGGGCGTTGAACGGTGGTCGAGCGCGCGTGGCTGCTCAACCTGGATGCGGAGCTGGAACTCGCGACCCGGGGCGCCTACACCAGCGGTCGGCTGGTGAACGAGCAAATCCGTGTTCGGCTCGCGAGCTTCGAGCGCTTCACCCTCGACGAGCCGGTCTACGGACAACAGCCGATCGGCCCGGGGCGGCGCGTGTTCTGCTGGTGTCCCACGCCCAGCGCCCTGACTTGCCTTTCTCGTGCAAATTTGCACGCCGTTGCCGGGCCGTCAGTCGAAGTGTTGCGCCGCGCGAATCATCGCGCGGCATTGCTGGGCTTCGCTTCCCCCGGCCTCCAACGCCGCTTCCTGAAGGCGGAGGCTTCGTGGTCGGAGCTCTTGCTGGGCTCACGCTCCCCGACTGGAAGCTGGCGCCTCAAGCGCTGCTTTGGGTTTGCAGGTCGTGGTCAAAGGCGGATTGGCGCAGCCATGAGCGCAGACGATCGGCGCTGGGTCGAGGATTCGTTGCGACACGGTGGATTGCTCCGCGAGGTGGACCTTACCATCGACGAAGAGTTCTCGATTCACGGTATGCTGAGCGGTGGGCAGCTCTTGCTGGGCGAGCCGGTTCAGTTCACCAGCGACGCGCATGGGGCGCCCGAGTCGGCGCACAGACTGGTCGGGGGCCAGAGCGCGCTCAGGGCTGCGCTCGAGGACGGTGCCGAAAAGGTAGCCATATACTTGAATAGACTGGGTTATTTTGGCCCGCTGGGCGTCGACGCCTTCACCTGGCGAGGCGCGCACGGGACCGAACTCAATCCGGTGAGTGACATCAATGCTCGGTTCACCATGGCCTGGTCGCTGGGCCTCGGCGCGCGGCGAGAGCTCGCGCTCGAACGCTATGCGGCGACGAGTGCAAGATAGGCGATCGATTTTTGCGCTGTCGGCCGAACTCAGGCCAGTGCCGAGCGCGGCTGCAGCGCATGCGCGGCTCGAGATAGCGCTGCTGCTGGCGCTCGCAAGTGCTCGGTCAGAGCTGATAGTTGAGCTAGTCTGGGGCGATGAGCGGCTTGGCCACGAGAGCGTATTGGATAGCCTACTCCGTGTTCGTTGCGGCATGCGGTGGCGATGGAGGTGGCGGTGGCAATGAGGTTCCCGCGATAGACTGCAGCGAAGGTGCGATTCCGGGATATTCCGAGGTCACGGCGTTCGACGTGTGCGCCAACTGCCACGGCAGCGGCATCGGTGGTACCGATCGCAATGGCGCACCCGTCGGCCTCGACCTGGACGTGTACGAAGATGCAGTGGAGCACGCGGCCCTGATCGTGAGGCAGGTTTCCCGGGGCAACATGCCCCCCGCGGAGTCCGGCTATTCGTTGACGAACGAGCAGAAGCAGCAGCTATATATCTGGGCCGAGTGCGGCACGCCAGAATGAGCGCTCGCGGGGCTGGTGGGCCTCGTGGTGTCGGTGGCTACGGCCGTCGCCGTTCCCTGGGTGGTGGTGGGCAGACAGTCGCACGAGACGGCGCAGCGCAGGCACCTGACGCCGAGCCCAACTGTGGAAGCTGGCGGGCAGTCTCGATGGGGACTCGAGCGTGAGCGAGCTGGCTGTGGGGCTTGCGACGCCCGAACATGGCAGCGTGGCCAGTCAACGGATCTGGTCGAGCGCGTTGACGCGACTCTCCGCCGGGGGTTGCCCCGGTTCGCGATAGAGCAGCACGAAGACAAGGGCGCCGACCAGGGTGAAGCCGCAAGGAACCGAGAAAATGGTTGCCCAGGCATGCCGACCACCCGGCAGCTCGTTCATCCGATAGACTTCTCCCACCAGGAGTTGCCCGACCAGTGCACCGAGACCCGAGTAGGTCACGGCGTACAGACCTTGCGCGCTGGCTCGTACGTTTCCCTTGGCGAGCAGGTCGACCGCGATCACGGCAGACGCCATCCAGAACACCACGTTGAAGCCGTGCAGAGCCTGGGCTCCCACGACGAGCCAGGCGGGACCTCCCAGCATGAAAGCCCCGAAACGAAGTGGCCAGGCGATCAATCCCATGAAGAGCACCCAGCGTACGCCCAACTTGTCGAACGCAAGGGCCAGCATTGGAAACAACACCAGCTCGAGGCTCTGCGCCAAAGTCGACGCACGACTGGCGTCAGCCACGCTGATCCCGAGTCCGTCCCGAGCATCGACCATGAACAGGCCCTGGAGCACCATGTAGAAGGGCATGGCTGCGGCCATCACGAAGGCCCCCAGCGAAATCGCCAAGAAGTTTCTCTCGCGCAGCAGGTACACGGCGTCGAGCAGGGCGAGCGGGTGCTTCCCGCGCGAGGGACGCGTTTCGGGTAGCGACAGCGAGTAGAGCGCCTGCAGCAGGGCGAGCACGGCAGCGAAGTAGAAGCAGTCTCCGCTGTGACCGGCCTGCGCTGCCGGCGCGAACTGGTCCAGGTAAAAGCTCGTCGACCACACCACGACGATCCAGCTCAGTGAGCCCCAGACGCGCAGTGCGCCGAATCTTCTGGCGTCCCTCAAATGATGGAACGAGACGGCAGCGCCCAACGTGGTCGAAGGGATCTGCAGCAGGAAGACCAGCGCCATGGCCGGCAAGAAGCGGGCGTAGTGACCCGCGGCGCCGGCCGCGACCAGCGCGCCCGCTCTGAGCAGGTTCACGATGGAAAGGACGCGCTGCGCGGCGAACAAGCGATCCGCCAGCTGCGCGACGATCATCGGAGAGATCAGCGCTGCCAGCGGACCCATCGCGTAGACGAGGCTCATCTGACGCGCGCTGAACCCATGGGCGTGCTGCATGTAGATCGCCAGCACCGGCAGCACGCACGCCAAGATCGCGGCGTCGATGAAAACCATGGCGCTCAGACGGAAGTACACGGCCAAGGAGCCAGTCCCGAAGCTCTGATTGGCAGTGGTCATCGAGGGGCGCAATTTGGAAGCAGGCGAGGCTCGGGGCAAACGTCCACGGGCAAGTTGTGCCAACCGAGCGGGTGGGGTAGCTCCCATGGGACGCAGTCGATTGGCCTGGCGGACTTGTTCGGGCGGCAGATGAAGCTAGTCTATCGTTTCGGGATGTGGTCGAGCCATTTCAAACGGGAAGGCTTTGCGTGACGCAGACGGTGCTATTCGGCGGCGGCGGAATGCTGGCTCGCGCCATGGACGCGCGCTGTCGACAGCGCACGGACTCCCTGCACAGCTTTGGACACTCGGAAATCGACATCACCAGTGCCGAGCAGGTGCACGACGCCATCCCTTCCTCGACGCGCTGGGTGGTCAATTGCGCGGCGTGGACCGACGTGGATGGCGCGGAATCCGAAGAGGCTCGCGCCACGCTCGTGAACGGAGAGGCCGTGGGATACCTGGCGAAGCGATGTGCCAGTGTCGGCGCAACGCTCGTGCACTTCAGTACTGACTATGTCTTTTCGGGAGAGGCGCATGTTCCCTACGAGGTCGACAGCCCCACCTGTCCCATCAACGCTTACGGACGCAGCAAGCTCGCAGGTGAGCAGAAGCTCGCGCGCGCTGGCTGTCGGTTTCTGCTCGTCCGAACCAGTTGGCTCTACGCTCCGTGGGGCAAGAACTTCGTGCGCACCATGCTGGGCTTGGTGAAGAGCCGCGACTCTGTTCGAGTCGTGAGCGATCAGACGGGGCGTCCCACCAGTGTCGAGACGCTGGCGGAAGCGGTAGTGACGTTGATGGACCGAGGCGTCAGCGGCACGTACCACGTAACCGACGGCGGAGAGTGCAGTTGGTTCGAATTGGCCCGCGCCATAGCGGAGGACGCTCGCACGAAGTGCCGGGTGCTGCCCTGCTCGAGCAGCGAGTTTCCCCGTCCGGCAAAGCGTCCTCGCTACAGCGTGCTCGGTCTGACCCGGTCCGAGGCAGTCTTGGGCCCGCGCCCTCACTGGCGGGAGCCGCTCTCGCGCACGGTGAAGCTGCTCGAGCGGGCCGTACAGCTCGGATTACTCATGCTGTTCGTTTGTAGCAGCGCGGGGTGCAGCAGCGCTTCGATGCCCGACCCAGCGCCGGCCGAAACCACTTCCGGGATCGATGGCGACAAGCATTTCGCCGACCTCGATTCCGCCGAACGTGAACGGCTTTGCCAGTGGGTCGAGGCCAAATCCGAGGTGGTTCAATGTGAAGACGGTTCCACGGCCTCGCACTTCCGAGAGGAGCCAGACGCCTGTCGCGAAGGCTCGGTTTCACAGTCGTGCAGCGCCAGCGTGGCGCAGCTGGAAACCTGCCTGAATACCGACCCTTGTGATGCCGAGCGCCTGGCGGAATCGTGTGTGCCGCTCGTTGCTTGCTCGCTTGCTGGTGGTGGGGGGGACGACTTCGCGTGTGCCGACGGGATCGCGCGTGTACCCTCCAGCGTCGTCTGTGACGGAGTCGAGGACTGTCCCGACGCATCGGACGAATCAGGCTGCGGACAGCTATGACGCGAGCAGTTCCTCGAAGGAAGGTATGGCCATGATCGATTCCTCTGGCAACGTTTTGGAGACCCACGAGCTACGCTTCGTCAAGATAGAGACGAAGGTCTCGTACCAAGAGAAGACCGTCACGGAGCTCAACGACGTGGTCGTTGCTCAAAGTCGCGCCATCGACAAGCTCGAGCGCCGCGTGAAGACGCTGGAGCAGCAGCTCGAAGCGTTGCTGGGCCAGGTCGACGCTCAAGGGGAAAAACCGCCCCACTATTGACGATACTCAGGACTGCCGAGGGGCGGGGCCTGCGCTCTCGCGGATCAACAGCTGCATCGGATATTGTCGGCTGCCGCTCTGGGGCGCGTCGGCGTTTTCCAGCTGCTCCAGTACGGCGGCTGCGGCGTCGATGCCCATCTGCGTGGCGGGTTGCACCGCGGTAGTCAGCCCCGGCCAACAGAGGCCTGTCTCGGGCAGCCCGTCGAAGCCAATCACGGAGACCTGCTCTGGAATCCGGAATCCCGCCTGCAGGACGCTGCGCATGAAAGCCATGGCCATCAGGTCGTTGCCCGTGACCACGGCCGTCGGTGCCTCGGAACGCGGCAATTGAAGCCAGGCGGCGGCCGCCTGGAAGCCACCTTCCGCCTGGTAGCTGGCCGCGAAGCTGATGAAGCGTTCCGGTAGCTCGAGCCCATGCGCTGCCAGTCCGTCCTTGAGTCCTGCCAGACGGTTCTGGGTATCTTGCGAGAGCGACGGGCCGCCAGCGAAGGCGAAGCGCTGATGCCCCAGGTCGCACAGGTAATCGGCGATCGCGCGCCCGGCCTGGCGATTTTCTCCGGCAAAACTGTGTCCCGTGGGATATTCTTCGTCGGGTGCCACGTAAGACATGGGGAGCCCGGCTTCTGCGGCCGCTTCGATGAGCGGTATTTCGGGCTTGCCCGGGTGAGCAAAGACCAGCGCATCGACCTGGCGATCGCGAATCCATGCCAGCACCGGGTCGAGATCGTAGGTGCCCTTCAAGGCGATGCTGGCTAAAAGGACACTGGTCTGTCTGCCGATGAGCGCTTCCTCGATGCCGTTGAGCACTTGGTTGAACCAGACACCCTGGCTGGTCTTTGCGATCACGCCGAGGATACCAGTTCGCCCCATACGCAAATTGCGTGCCGGGGCGTAGGGAGTGTACCCGAGCTCGCGAATGGCCCGCTCCACTCTGGCGCGTACTTTGGCGCTGGCAGAACCGCGATTGACCACGCGGGACACGGTGCTCGCGGCAACCCGAGCGCGTTCCGCAACTTCCCCGATCGTGGGTTTGTTGCCTGGGGGTCGATTTCGCATGGTTAACCTGACTTTTGAAGCTTACCCGGAAAATACGCGGACGGCAGTCGAAACGAAACAATGGGGCCGAAGCCTGCGGACAAACCAACGGTTGAGCGCTGAAATCTTCCGCCAGGCCGGTGAAATCGATTGCGCGGGGCGGGTCGGGTGCGGGCTGACCCAGGGCCGGGTGAGCTCTCCGGACGCCGCGCCTACGTCAACGATTGCACCTTCGGCTTGCGTCGTTTGCGTGACTTCTCCGGTACCAGATCGCGCATGGTGCTGACCTTGCCGAAACACAGCAAGCGGTCGCCGGGTTCGATCTCACGTGTTGCTTTCGGGTTCGGGATCACCTTGCCAGCCCGATGCAGCGAGAGCACGTTGACATCACGCTCCTTGAGTCCCGAGTTGGCCAAGGTCTTGCCCACGAACTCGGAGCCTTCGGGGACCAACAGCTCGGCTACATCGTAGCCTCGGCTGATGGTCAGCCGCTGGCGGATGTCCAGCTCCGGAAAGTTCACTTGGGCGGCAACGTAGTCGATCATGGCTCCGGCGATATCCAATTGGGTGGCGTTTTCGATACCCTCCAGCCCCGGCGACGAATTCACCTCCATGACTTGAGGCCCGTCTTTGCCTTCGAGCATGTCCACGCCCGCGATGCGCAGACCCGTGATCTGCGCTGCCCGCACCGCGGTTTCTCGGTACACTTCGTCCAGCTCGATGATTTCGGTCTTTCCGCCGCGATGTACGTTGCTGCGAAATTCTTGGCCTTGAGCGACGCGTCGCATGGCAGCGACCACACGGTCGCCGATCACGATGGCGCGAATGTCCCTACCCTTGCTTTCTGCCACGAATTTCTGAATGAGCACGTTTTGGCGAGTGCTCTGTAGAGTCTCGATGATGGCTTCCGCCACTTTGACGCTATCGGCCAGAATGACGCCGACGCCTTGCGTGCCCTCCAGCAGTTTGACGATTACGGGCGCGCCTCCGACCCGTTCGATGGCGGGCAGGACGTCTTGCTTGTGACGAGCGAATGCGGTTTTTGGAATGCCGATGTTGTGTCGACTGAGGATTTGCAATGACCTCAGCTTGTCGCGAGAGTTGGTAATGCCCAGGCTCGAGTTGGCGCAGAACACATCCATCTGTTCGAACTGGCGCACGACAGCCGTGCCGAAGTAGGTGATCGATGCGCCGATGCGCGGCACGACGGCGTCGTACTGACTCAGCTTCTTCGAGCGGTAGTACAGGTCGGGGTCGCCGCACGCCAGGTCCAGAGAAAACTTGAGCGTGTCGAGCACCCGGACTTCGTGATTGCGTTTCAGAGCGGCATCCCTCAGGCGGGTCGTGCTGTAGGCGCGAGGGCTGCGTGACAAAATGGCGAGTTTCATGAGTGCCGCTCCTTTCTGCCGCGACCGAGATTTCTCCGATCGCGCACATCGAGACTTCAGATAAACATGGGCCGAACGCGCAGGCAACCTGCACCTGGGTGACTCAGCCCGAACACTGAAATGCGCTCAGCGGAACGTCGCAATGTGCATTACCGCGTCCCCGCGGTGCACCACTGCAGTGCGCCGCTCGCCGATGACGATGCCGTCGACCTTGGCCGCTACCCATGCGTTCGCGCTGGTCGTATCGAACACGACGCCCACGTGCTGCCCTTCGTTGACGCGTTGTCCACACTTCACGGTGGCATGGAAGAATCCGCTGCGCGGCGCGCGGAGCCACACGCTCTTACGCGACAGGATGGTGGGGGTTTCCGGCCTGGGGCAATGGGTGACCATGCCCAGTGCCTTGAGCACGCGCCGCACGCCTTCCTCACCCACGCGAATGCACTTCGGATCGAGCCGGCTCGCTTCGCCGGCTTCGTAGAGCAGGACGCGAATGCCGCGCTTCCCGGCTTCGGCACGCAGTGAGTCGTCGCGCAGCGGAGAATGCAATAGCACCGGTGCGCCGAAAGCTTCGCCGAGCCTCCGCGTCTTCGCATCGTCAGCGTTGCAGCGAATCTGGGGCAGGTTGAAGCGCCCGCCGGAGCCCGTGTGGAGATCGAGCCCCACGCTGCATCGCAGCACCACCGAATTGAAGAGCAGATGCGCCAACCGAGAAGCCAGCGAACCTCGCTTCGAACCGGGGAAGCAACGGTTCAGGTCGCGCCCGTCCGGGAGGTAGCGTGAAGCCGTGGTGGCCCCGAAAGCGTTGGCCACCGGGACTGCCAAGAGCGTTCCTGCCAGCTGAGTGGCGTCCAGCTCGGCCAACAAGCGTCGGATGATCACCACACCGTTGAGCTCGTCGCCGTGCAATGCGGCGCTCAACCATAGCGTGGGCCCCGGCTTGCTGCCGTGCACAATGAACACGGGCAGCGATATCCACGTGCCCGTGGGCAAGCGGGCCACGCGCAGGTCGACGCGCGCCGTCGTGCCGGGCTCCACGCTGGTCTCGTTGAATTCGAACGGAATCGGGCGATCCGCGAGCTTCTTCGAGCGCTTCAACTGCGTGGGGCCGTGCTTCGTCTCTCCTTTGGCGGCGGACTTCTTTGGCAGGGAACGTGGCGTCTTGGAGGGGGGGGCCGCTGCCGAGGCCGCGCTCGTTCGAGGACGCGGGTGTCCCTTGTGCGAAGCCAGAACCGTCTTCGCGCTGTCTTTGATCGGCGGTTCGCGTGCTTGCACAGCATGACTTGTAGAACAGGCTCGGCCCTGCGTCCAGTCGACGCCACGATGCTGGCGGTTTCGAGGACTAGCGGTCACGAGGCCTTGCGTTCTGGCCTCGGGGCTCCACGCCCTTCGGTCAGAAGCATGCTCCACCCAACGATGCATTCGAGCGTCCATGTGGCCCGTTCCCCGTCGGGCGGCTTCGAATTCCTGGCCCTCACCAATTCGTGGATGAGCAGATCCGTGGTCCCTACAGGCGTTGGGTGCATCGCCATACGTTCGAACCCCACCCGAGCGGAACGCTGGCTCGTGACCACGTGCACTACGAGGTACTCGGTGGATGGCTGGTGAACAAGCTCATCGTCGAGCGAGACGGTCGGCGCATTTTCGAATACCGCAGGGCGCAGCTGAAGCTGCACTTCGAAACGATCTCTCAGGGAGGGGTGGGCCTGCGCCCCCGGCCCTGAATTGCGCTCCGAGGAAATCCGACGGCGCCCACGACGTGGGCCTGGCCACGGCGACGCAGATTGGACGAAACCCGTCGAGACGTCTCGAGCAGACGCCGTGGTCACGGTTGCTGGACACATGACCATGGACTTTGGTGTCACGGACCCAAGAGACCGCTTGGCAAGGCGGATGGTGGTCTGTGTGGGGTGCTCCGTTCGACAGAGCGCCGCCGTTAACAGGAACGTGAACGCGCCCAGGACGCGCGAGTCAGGGGCAGGGGCGCAAAAATGCGGTTCGCATGTGGCGACGGCAAGCGCTCCGTCTGCACGAAACGAGGTTCCGGAAACGATATCGGGCGGATGCTTCGTTCCGCCGCCTTCCAGCTCCGAGACGATCCGCTGCCGCGGTGTCCGAGCGAGCGACTTCCTGAAGAGTTGACATTGGTCCTCCGCGTGTCACGCCTTGACGCTGGCCCGCAAGCCTCCCGTCTCGAATTGGAAACACATGTCAAGGTTGTTGGATCGTCAAGTTCCCTTGAATCCGGAGCACTGCCTGATGGCTAACGAACAGCCCATGTCAGTCCAATCGATTGGACAACGTCCATCCTTCCGACGCTTTACACGCGAAGAGCTTGACAACTACGTGTGTCCAGAGCCAAACAGAACTGGACTCGGGCGCTGAACGCGCGGCGACCCCGTCGATATCGATGTCTCGAACGCACTCCAAAGCACCGGCACTCGCCGGTCGGCTCGCCAACAGTCCCTTGCCGGAGCTGCTTGCCTACGCGTGCAATCACCGCTTCACGGGTGCCCTGGTGCTCGAGCCTCGAGCGGGCGAGCGGTCTGGTCTATTCTTTCAGGAGGGGGCAGTCTTCCGTGCGCGAACGGCAGGGGTCGATCAGGCCTTGGCTCGACAAGTCCTCGAGCAAGCCGAGTTGTCGCAAGAAGACCTGGTCTCGGCAGCTCGCTTTGCACGTCAGTCCGGTCGCGACGTATTCTCGTCGGTACAAGAGCTGGCCCTCTTGTCCCAAGAGAGCCTGGAGATAGCGCGCGCACGCTTCGTCGAAGGCCAGGTGCACGCCTTGAGTCGACTGCCCGTGGACACCGTCTACGGCTTCTTTCCGGAGCTGGACACGCTGAAGAAAGCGCCCGGTCCCAAGAAGCCCTTGCCTCCGCTCAACTTGATCATCGCTTGCATTTTGAACGAGGGCAGCATCGATCGATTCCGGGGTCAGCTCGAGCCGTTCAAGACTGACAGGCTGTTGCTCAGGGGGCAGGAGTGGGAGCTGGGCCCATCGACTGGTGCGGTGCACGCCGTCGTGTCGCGGCTGCGCCGCTCGCCGCACAGTTTCGAGGAGCTCCGGCTGCTCAATGTCGTCGACGAGAGAGAACTCGTTGCCTGCGTGTATGCTCTTCGCTTGACGCAGCGTCTGGCGCCGGAAGGAAACGTCAGCGCGCGCGCCTCGACTCCCCTGGGTGTTCCCAGACGGGCCTCCAGCCAGTCCTTGAACGCCGTGAAGTATGCGTCGGTTTCTGCGCCCGACGTCGAACCGAGAGATACGCTGCCGGAAGTGGGTTATGCGCCACCCGCGGGGCTGGCGTCGGAGCCCCCACGGCGCAAACTGAGTGCGGCCGAGCAGAAGCGCTACTGGCAGGAGCAAAGCGCGGAAAGCCGCGCTCTGGAAGCATGGGCCAAGGCCGAAGGGGGGGACCCCGCGCAGCTCGAAAAGGCGCTCCAGATGGTCGAGAAGGCCGTCGAGTTCTTCCCCAAGAATCCACGCATCAGATACTACGCGGGGTGCCTGTACCGGAGCGCCCAGCGCCTGGATGAAGCCGCGAGCGAATTTCGTCGCGTGCTCAGCATCGATCCGGACAACATCGAAGCCAAGACGGAGCTCGAGCTGCTCAACCGTCGCTCGGGTATTCCGCCGAGCAAGGGCGTGTTCCAGCGGCTGCGCAAGAAACGCTGACGCTTACGCGCTTGGCTGGCTGTCGCGACCACACTCGATCAGTAGGCAAACGAGGGGCCGAGGCCCGAGTCGCATTGGCCGCCCGCTGGCTCGCCGTAGCTGCCGACCAGGGACGCGGGGTCCGGAGTCAGGTGTTCCCCGGCGAGCTCCCCTTCCAGCACCCTGAGCATCGCCTTTGACAGCGGGGTGGTGTAGAAACAAGGCGGGACCGTGTCGAGCAGCGCACTGGCCTCGGTCGAAATTCCGAACAAGAACAAGTAGTGCCCGCCGGTAATCTGCGCGGCGGTGCGCAATGTCCTGGCGGTGAACTCGTCGACGTTGTCCGAGGCGATGGCGTGCACCCGGATGTCCGACGCCTGCGCGTCGAGCAGGGCGCCGGTGACCCGTTCCGCCCGGTCGTCGTGATGGGGCGCGTCGGTCACCCAGAAAGCCTCGCGCGCGCTCTGACTGCCCGGGCTCCAAGCGAGTTGGTTCATCGCCGCCAGTGCCTCGTCGGAAGCCTCGGGTCGGTCGCCGCCGCCTTCAGCCTTCTGGTCACGGAGGTGCTCGAGGTAGGTCTGTTGGTTCGTCGTGAAATCGAAGGACTCGGTCACGTAGTTGTCTCCCTCGTCGCGGTAGACGACGAGAGCCCAGCGCTGGGCGACCTCTGGGTGCTGGGTTTGGAGGGCTTCCCAGATCCGGGCGACGTTCTCTTGCAAATAGCCGAGCTCGTCGCCCATGCTCCCTGTCGTGTCCAGGACCAGCGCGACGTCCAGGGCCTCGCGTGGTTTTGCAGGGAGCGAGTAGCGCTGGTTGGCTGCCTCGTAGTCGCCGGGCTCGAATGTCAATTGCCCGGGCGCCGACTCCAGTTGCAAGCGGGTAAACCAGTCGAAGTTGAGATTGTCGTCCCAGATACCGGAAAGCCAGGGCTCGCCCGAGAGCGACGGAGGCGAAGTGTCTTGTCCGCCCGGAGCCCCGGCAGCTCCCGCAGCTCCCGCAGCACCTCCAGCGCCACCTGCCGATGGCTCCGGCAAGGAAAGTGTACTTGCCGGTCCGACGGGCACTTCGAGGGGGCCAGACGTGGTGGTTTCACCGGTGGACGAGGTGCCTCCGACCGCACCTCCCGCCGTGCTGACGGCGGAGGCCCCGAAACCGCCTGCACTACCCGATGTGGGTCCCGAACGGTCGCTACAATGCAGCGCGACCGCGCACCCGACTGCTCCGAAAGCCATCCGCCACTTCTTGTTGTCCACGTTGCCCCTTGCTAGTCAAAACCCGATTTTCGTCGCGCCCCGACTACCCGAGTAATAGACCAGGTCCGGGCTCAGTCAAGCAGGCCCGCGAGCGCCGGATTGCATGGGATCGAGGGCCGCTAGCGCAGGCGGCGCGTCAACTTGGTTGCGCATCGGCACCGTGGCTGAGAAAACCCGTGGATGACCGAGGCATCGCGTTCAGCGCACTCCCCGTTTGCCGCCTTGCCGCGGCCGCTTCTGTTTGGTCACCGAGGTGCAAGTGCCCGAGCTCCGGAGAACACGTTGGCCGCGTTCGACCTGGCGGTGCGCGCCGGGGTAGATGTTCTCGAGATGGATGTTCACCTGTCGCGAGACGGCGTTGTCGTGGTGCACCACGATCCCACATTGGAGCGCACGACCAACGGGCGGGGCTTCCTGGCGAACCAAGACTATGTCGATCTCGAGCGGCTCGATGCTGGGTTTCACTTTCGAAGCTCGAGTGGTGACGCCAGCTTTCGGGGCGGAAGCTGCAAGATTCCGCGACTTTCCGAGGTGCTCGAAGCATTCCCCGAGCTGGGCTTCAACATCGAGGTCAAGCAACGCAGGCCCAGCATGATCGCTGCGGTCTTGAAGGAGCTCGAGCGTGCGGGTGCTCGGAACGTGCTGTTGGCGGCGGCAGACGCCGACATCATGCAAGAACTGGAGGCGGCCCGCCCGGGAGTACCGCTGGGGCTTTCAGCGGCCCAGTGCTGGACGGTATGGTGGCGGGGGATGCTTGGACGCGTGCCCCGGCAATTCAAGGGGCGGGCGCTGCAGATCCCACCGCGCTACGGCGGCGTTCTACCGGTCGCCTCTCGGCGGGTGATCCGGGCCGCGCACGCGGCAGGCATCGAGGTTCATCTGTGGACGATCAATGATTCGCTCGAAGCTTCTCATTGGTTGTCGCGTGGAGTCGACGGGCTGATGAGCGACGACCCAGCGGCCATTGCGGCACCGGTTCGGGCTGCTCGGCGCGAGTCTGCCTGAGCGCTGGACATGCTTGCCCGATGCGGACGACCGGCGCATGGGGCGGTTCGCAGGACCGGGCCGCTCGGCCAAAGGGGCGGGTTCAGGTGGGAACCAGCGCCGAGAGCTCGTTGTTCATCCAGTGCAGCAGCACGCACGGCCATATCGAGCCACCGCGCGCGAAGAGCATGCCCAGCACCAGGCTGAGCAGGCAGACCGGAAGGCTCTTCATGAACAGCGTGCTCGGCCCTTCGCTGTAGATCCAGTAGGGCCAGTGAGCACCCACGAACACGACCGTCGCCAGGACGTTGGCTGCCCAGGCCGCGCGCCAGCGTGCCATCGGGGTCAGCGGTTCGTCGAAATGTGCGGCGGAAAGCGCCGCGCTGGCGAATGTGGTGTCCAAGAGCCCGGAGAACACGACACCGCGAAACACCAGCTCCTCGAACAGGGGCGTGGCGGGAAACTCGAGGCTGAAGCTCGCGATCAGGCGTTGCCAGACTGCCAAGGGAGTGGTGTCGAGCTCGCGCGCGACGTTCAGGCTGATGGCGAAAATCGCGGCCAGCGTGACGCCCAGCGACCAAATCCAATGTCGCCAGGTCGGGGGGAACCCGAGTCGCAGCGGCCGCAGACTGCGCTTACCATACTGTGACCACAGATAGACCGCGCACGGCAGGATCCAGAGGACCAGCCGGACTCCGAAGGAGCGCACCTGGTACTCGAGACCTTGGGTTGGCTGAAGGCTGGGTAAGATCAGCGTTGCCCAGATGGTCCACAAACCGAGTAGCGTCCCAATGAGCCACAACAGTGCGCGACTGCGCCTAAGCATCTATTTCGGCAGCGTTAACACATCCGGGCGCTGGTAGCACCTACCGCGCTACCAGCGCCCGAATCGTGCATCCGCCCCACGCGGATGGCCAGCGCCGAGCCGGGGTGACCCACCCCTGAAGCTTTCGTTCGGTTCCACACTCTCGAGGTCGATGTGGCATGAGGGCCGCTCAGGCCGTCTTTCGGCTCAACCAGAACGGCCGCCGGCCCATGGGTCGCCGGAGCCGATGAGCGCGTTGGCGCACGAGCAGGCTCTCGGAAGCTGGGTTAGGCTCGGGTGCGTGGACGTGGATTCGCTCAAACAGAGGCTGGCGGGCACCCCGACATTGCGCCCGGTGGGGCGCGTCCTCGGCGTGACGGGCTTGACGGTGCGACTGGCGTTGCCGGGAGCCCGGCTCGGTGACGTGGCCGTGGTGCGCCGCCGCGGAGATCCGCTCGGCGTCGAAATAGTCGGGTTCGATTCGGACGGTGCGGTTGCGGTGCCGCTCGGCAGCCTCGATGGTGTGGGTCCCGAGGACGAGGTCGAGTCGACGGGCGGGCCTCTGACCGTCCGGGTGGGGGCATCGCTGATGGGACGCGTGCTCGACGGGTTGGGCAGGCCTCTCGACGAGCAACCGCTGCCCGCGAGTCTGAAGAGAGTGAAGGTCGATGCGGCGCCGCCACCCGCTCTGCAGCGCCCAGTCATCGAACGGCCGCTGGCAACGGGCATTCGCGCGATCGATGGACTCATGACCCTGGGCGTGGGCCAGAGGGTGGGGTTGTTCGCGGGCTCCGGCGTCGGCAAGAGCACGCTGCTCGGCGCCATGGCCAAGGGGACGAGCGCGGACGTGGTCGTCGTGGCGTTGGTGGGGGAACGCGGGCGGGAGGTGATCGAATTCTTGGAGCACTCGATGGGGGACGAGGGACGCCGCCGTTCGGTGGTGGTCGTGGCGACCAGCGACGCCTGCGCCGTCGAGCGCCTGCGCGCAGCGCAGGTCGCAACTGCTGTCGCAGAAGCTTTCCGCGACGAGGGCAACGACGTACTCTTGCTGGTCGACTCCATCACGCGCGTTGCGCGCGCTCAACGCGAGATCGGTCTGGCCGCTGGCGA
The DNA here is from genome assembly GCA_963809955.1 of uncultured delta proteobacterium. Classification (GTDB taxonomy): domain Bacteria; phylum Myxococcota_A; class Polyangia; order Polyangiales; family Polyangiaceae; genus JAICQQ01. The sequence goes on along the minus strand of CAWELQ010000013.1, from coordinate 283,527 downwards.
GCCTCCGGCGCGACGTGGCTATCCGCCCAGTGTCTTCGCTGTGTTGCCGCGACTGCTCGAACGCACTGGACGAGCCAGAAGCGGCTCGATCACGGCCATCTACACCGTGCTCGTCGAGGGCGAGGATATGGACGAACCCATTGCCGACGAAGTGCGGGGCATCCTGGATGGCCACATCGTGCTCAGTCGGGCGCTGGCCGCACGCGGGCACTACCCGGCCATCGATGTGCCAGCCTCGCTGTCGCGAGTCATGCCGCAAGTGACGGCCACTGCGCATCTGACGGCAGCCGCCAGCGTGCGGCGCTCGGTCGGAGTGTACGAAGAGAAGCGCGACCTGATCGTATTGGGCGCCTACGCCAAGGGAAGCGATGCGAATGTGGATCGCGCCATTGCCCAACGCGCCGAAGTGGAGCGGTTCCTGATGCAGTCGGCTGGCGATCGCACCGATTTCGAACAGACGCTCACCAGCTTGTCGCGCCTGAGCGGCTCCCTGTAGGTTCGCCCGTGTTCGTGCGGCGCCTGGGGTGGCGTTCTGGCCGTAGCCGTCAGACGGCGCGGGCCGCCTCGACGCCGCCCAGCTCTTCTTCGAGTTGCTCGATCAACTTCTTGGCCCGGCGGCTCAGCTTCTTCGGCACGGCCACGTTGATCACGACATGCAGATCCCCGCGTCCGCCGTTCAGCGTCGGCATTCCCTCGCCGCGAAGCGTGACGACCGACCCCGGCTGAGTTCCTGGCTTCACCTTGAGTTTTACGGCGCTGTCGTCTGGAAGGCTGAGCGTCAGGTTACTGCCCAGGGCCGCCTCGCGATAGGAAATGGTCTGTCGCACACCGAGGTCGGCCCCATCGCGCTCGAACTGGTCGTCTCGAGCCACGTCCACATCCACGTACAAGTCACCCGCAGGGGTGCCCTTGGGCCCGGGCATGCCTTGCCCCGGCACGCGCAGCCTTTGGCCTGTATCGATGCCGGCGGGAAACGTCACCAGAACTTGTCGTTCCTTTTGGATGAAGCGCTGACCGTGGCATGTCTCGCAGGGGTCGCTGATCACCTGGCCGCTGCCGCCACAACGGGAGCAGGTCGTACTGAACATGATGAAGCCGCGTTGTGTCGTCATCTGACCCGTGCCGCCGCAGTTGACGCACGGCTGCGGCCGCGAACCGGCTTTGCCTCCAGTGCCATTGCAGGTCTCACAGGTCGCGGAGCCACGCACCTTTACCTGGTGCTTGCAGCCGGTCATCGCGTCCTTGAGCGAAATGCTGGCCTCCACGCGGATGTCCTGGCCGCGCTGCGGTGTCTGCCCGCGGCGCCGCCCTCCGCCGCCCCCGAAGCCTCCGAAGAAATCGGAAAACATATCCTGGAAGTGGCTGAACAGATCCCCCATCCCGGCGTTCCCGAAGTCGAAGCCACCCGCTCCCAGACCCGCGTGTCCGAAACGGTCATAGGTGGCTCGCTTTTCACCGTCGGAAAGCACCGTGAAGGCTTCGGTGGCCTCTTTGAATTTCGTCTCGGCCTCCGAGTCGTCCGGGTTCCGGTCGGGGTGGTACTTCAGTGCCAGCTTGCGGTACGCACGTCGAATTTCGTCGTCGCTGGCGGTTCGCTCGAGGCCGAGTACCTCGTAAAAATCTCGCTTATCACTCATCCGATGCTCTGGCGCTTAGCTATAAGATCTGGCGTAAGCTAAGTCGCGGCACTGTCCTGTCAATCGCCTGTTCGGGGAAAACTGGGCCTTTGTCGTGCAGATTCATGGGTTTGCCCCTGACTTGCCGGCTTGTAGGCGCCCTTCCAGGGCCGAAACCGTCCACTGCAAGGCGACCAGATCGGCCTCCTTGGCGGCGTTCTTCAGGGCCAGTTCGTCGAGTTTTTCTCGCAGCGTCAGTACTTCGGCGCTGCTCTCGGTTTCGTCGCTTTCCCTCAGCTCATCCAGTTCCCGGACCAGATTCCGGCTCAGGCGTTCGAGCTTCTTCATGTTCTGCGACAGTCTGAGCACTTCCTGGCCGCGCTCTTCCAGCTGCTGCTCCAGGGCCACGAGCTCCTGCTCCGACGTTGGATCGACGGCCTCCAGCTGTGCCTCCAGCTCGGCCTCGTGACGCCTGAGATCGGTGAGCTCGCGCTCCTGTTCGGAGTTCTCCTTGCCAGCCGCCTCGAGCTGTCGCTGAGCTGTCTCGAGCTGCCGTTCCAGGTCGGCGATGCGCGATTCGAATTCGTCGATCCGAGGCGTCTCCTGATCGAGATTCCGCTCGCGCTCCGCTTCGAGGTCGCTCTCGACTTGGTCGGCGCGTGCGTCGGCAGCCGCGCAGCGTGCTTCGAGTTCTTCGATCCAGCCGTCGCGGCGCTCCAGCTCTCGCTTCAAGCGCTCGAGCTGTTCTGAATCGGGGCGCAACGCGGAATCGCGCGACAGGCGTTTGTTCTCTGCTTCGAGCGCCGCCACGCGCTGCCGCGCCCTGCTCTCTGCGCTCTGGGCCTGACGCAGGCGATCTTCCTGTGCGCCTGGCCCGCTGGCGCTCCAGGTGGCGGCGAAAGGCAGCTGCACAATGGCGAATTCGTCCAACGCCAGCGATTGCTGGCTGGCCAGAGCGATGAACCACTCGGGCTCTTCCGCGCCGCCGGGCACGAAACCCGTGTCGAGCGCCGGCGTCGGTTCGCTGTCGGGCGCGAAGTCGGCAATGGCGTAGCCGACGAACGGGATCTGTCCGAGCATCCGCACATTCTCGAACTGCGCGGCGACCGCGTCGTAGAGGCTATAGTAGTCGATCGAGATTCGAGGAGCGTTCGGGGTCGTGAGCAGCCGGACGTCGACCTCGGGGTTCGCGCAGGCGATCAGGGCCGCGCCCCGTACCGATAGCGCACGCCGAATCGACTTGAGCGCCAGCTCGACGTCGCCAACTGCTGCAAGATTCTCGACGAAAGCGACATCGAAGGCGCCATCTCTGAGCGCCAGGCCGCTGTCATTCAGTGGAGCGTAGGAAATCTCACGGGACGTGTTGCGGGCGGCCGCTTCCGAGGCGCGAGCGGCGTCATGGTCGAAGACGTACACGCTGAGGGCGCCTCGCGAAATGACGTGCTGTGCGAGGGGTGATGTGGCGTCGCCGTACACGAGTACGCGGCGTGCTTCCACGAGCGCCTCGGCGTAAGCGGCGAGGGCAATGCTGGGTCTGGGAAGGAGGGATTCGGTCATGTTTGGCGCGCGCGAGGGTAGCACGGGCCCAGGCGCTGCAAACGAGTAAGCCCGAAGCATCGGGCCGCGGCAGCGAGCGCGCTCGGGTCAAGGTTGGCGGCACGGGGCGGGGATCTTGCACGGGGACCCGCAGTTCAGCGCCATGGCGTAGCGTTCCACCTGCTTGGGGGCGCCGCGCCCCAACCCTGTCCCCGCCAGGCACAATAGGACGGCGTCCGATGTGCTCAGCGGATTCTCGGGCGAGACGCACAGCCCGTTGATGCAGTGTCCGGCGTCCAGGCCATGCAGGGGCGGGCAGTCCGGGTCCTTCCTGCAGACGAGCGCGCGGCAATCTCCGGCTTCCGCCGAGCCCCCTCGCTGGGTGTCACATATCCCGACCACTCGGCCAGATGTATCGAGCTTCGCGTGGCTCTTATCGGGAGACACCGGCGGTGCGTCGGCGCGCTCGACGTGGCACTGAGACTTTTCGCACTCCACCCGAAAGTGGCGACCTTCCGTGTCGACCACTCCGGCGCTTTTCGTCGTACCTTCGCATGCCGCGAAGGACAAGCTGACGAACAACGACAATCCGGCAAGATCTCGCACTGGCACAGACGCATGTTAAGGAGAACCGAGCTTCGCGCAACTTGCTGTGCGTGGTTGTGCGCTCCATCCCCACTGGAGGAGCGGGCACGCTGTGCGGAGCGAGTCAGGAGCGCGTCCGAAAACTCTGTGGTCTGAAGATTAAGTCGAGCTAACGTTGGGCTGTGCCACCGATCCACCAAAAGACGCTCGTCGTCGATGGCCTGACACCTGTGAGCGTGTACGCTGCCTTGCGATCGAAGGCCGGCGCTGGCAGCTTCTTGCTCGAAAGCGTCGTTCCGGGTGAGCGCTGGGGGCGCTATTCCGTCCTCGGATATCGTCCCAAGTCGCAGGTCGCACTGTTCGGGGAACCAGGTGTCGACCCATTTTCCAAGCTGGCCGAGCTGGTGCCGGCGGGTCGTCACGATACGAACGACGTTGCTGTGCGCTTTGCAACCGCTCACGTGGGGCTCCTGGCGTACGACATGGTGCACTTCGTCACGAAGGTCGATTCTTGGGGCCAAGACGTGCACCAGCATGAACCGATTGCCCGTCTGGTCGGGCAGGCCACTGTGATTGTCTTCGATAACCTGAATCATATGGCCACCATTGCGTCGCTGGACGCGGACGCGGTGGCCCAGGCGGAGCGAGATTTGGAGGGGATCGAACCGCTCTCGCCTCTACTGCCGCCGGACACCAGTGCTCAGCCCGAGGACGTCGTCGTGAACACGAGCGACGAGGGCTACGCGGCCATCGTGGAGCGCTGCAAGGAATACATCCGCGCTGGCGATGCCTTTCAGATTGTTCCCGCGCGTACCTTTTCCACCGAGGCGGGAGCCGCCGACGTGCTGGATGTGTATCGCGCGCTCCGCGTGCTGTCCCCGGCGCCCTACATGTATTTGCTGGAGTTTGCCGCCACTGACGAGTGCCCGCCGCTGGCGATTGCAGGGGCGAGCCCGGAAACTCTGGCGCGAGCCGAAAACGGGCGGGTCACCCTGAGGCCCATCGCAGGAACCCGGCGCAGAGGCCGCAGCCCGGAAGAAGACGAAGCCTTGGCGCTGGAGATGATCGAAGATCCGAAGGAGCGTGCCGAGCACGTCATGCTGATCGACCTCGCCAGAAACGACGTTGGCAGGGTGGCTGCCGCGGGCAGCGTTCGACTGCCCTTGCAGATGGGGGTCGAACGCTTCAGCCATGTCATGCACATCGTCAGCGAAGTCGATGGCGAGGTCGACCCCAGCTATGGGCCCTGGGACGTTCTCAGGGCCACGTTTCCGGCCGGCACCCTGACGGGTGCCCCCAAGGTTCGAGCCATGCAGATCATTCGGGAACTCGAGGCTCGGCCTCGGGGGGCCTATGGCGGCGCGATTGGCTACATCACCCAGGGCCATGACTTCGATTTTGCAATTGCAATTCGCACGGTCGTTATGCAAAAGGGCAGGTTCGAAGTCAGTGCTGGAGCGGGTGTGGTTGCCGACAGTGTCCCGGCCTTGGAGGCCAAGGAAACGCGGAACAAGGCTCGTGCGGCCCTGGCAGCGGTCCATGCCGCCCGCTTGAACGGCGGCCGCCGCAAGTAACCTAGGCCGGTGCGACGGGCAGATGATCGACGAGAACGCGTTTGGAATCCTGGTTAGCGATTTCAACTTGGAAGACGAGGAGTATCAGACGGCGCGAGAAGAGTTTGGCGCTCGTCTCCAGCGCTTCAGGGATACCGTCTTCGACTACGTCTCCCTTCACGCGCTGGCCACGGATGCTCGCGCGCTGGACCTGGGCCACGCCGTTTACTTCGAATTCGGCGAGGGGGAACAGCTGACGGACCCGATCGGCTGGATGCGGGCTCTGCGCGCATTGCTCAGTGACGAAGAGCTGGTGAGCTTCGCCGTCCTGACGCACGGATCACGCTGGGTCGACGAGGAGCATGGAGTGGAGCTGGAAGTCGAGCAGCGCTACGTGGGGAGTATGGCAGTGGCGCGCTTCTCGAATTCCAGCGAGCCCCTCAGGCGTGCACTCTACGCGGAAACCGCGAGCCGACCGGGAGACGACGACATCGAGGGGTGGGGTCCTGGCGCTTATGTCGACACAGAAGCTTTGGAATCCTTGGGCTTGAGCCCCAAGAACGCTCCCACCAGCCTGGGGGTGGCCGGGGCCACGTTCTACCGAGTGGGTCGCTGAGATCGGGCCGATTGCGGCGTCAGAGCACGGCCTCGAAGAGCCGATACTTCTTGTAAATCTGGCCACCCATCAAGCGGATGCCAGCGTTCACGGGGCCGTTGTCTTCCAGCGTGTAGGAAAGCTCCCCCCACTGGATGCCACAGCGCGCTCCTGCCTCGTTCATCTTGGCGTACAAGAAGGTGCTCAAGGCGCCGTACTTCTTCACGTGGCGATACTTCGTGCGGACCCCGAGAAAGCATAGCCTGGCAGTCTTGGGCCCCATGACTTTCAGCCGCCAGACCAGCTTCGCCAACCCGACTGGTGACAGCTTGCCACCGAGATCGCGGATCATGTCGTTCAGGTTGGGGATGGCAACCGCGAAGCCCGCCGGCTCCCCGTCGATCTCCACCAGGTAGGTCAACTCGGGTATCAGGATCAGCTTGAAGTCCTTGGCGAGCTGAGAAAGCTCCGCTTCGGTGAGTGGCACGAAACCCCAGTTCTCGTGCCAGGCGTCATTGAAGATATCCATGACCACCCGCACCTCTTTGTCCAACTTCTTCATGTCGAGGTGGCGCGCCTTGACTTCGGGCAGCGCGAGTATCGCGTCGTGAGCACGGCTGGCGCGCTTTGGGATATCACCTACTTGGTAGCGCCAGGCGTACAGGTCTTTCTTCTTGGTCAGGCCGGCATTCTCGATCAACTGCGCCTGGTAGGGCTTGTGGTGAGGCATCATGACCATGGGCGGCGTTTCGAAACCCTCGATCAGGCAGCCCAGCTCCTCGTTCACGTTGAGTGACATTGGGCCGCGTATTTTCTGCATACCGCGCGCCTTCAGCCACTTGCGCGCGGCGTTCAGGAGTTCCGCTGCCACCTCGTCGTCCTCCACGGTATCCAGGAAGCCGAAGAAACCCGCCCCGTCTTGATGGAGATCCAGATGAGCCCGATCGACCTGCGCCGTGATGCGGCCCACGCAGAAGCCATTACGGTGCGCCGTGAACGTGGTGCCTTCCGCGTGGCTGAAGAACGGGTTCTTTCGGCTCAGGCGCTCCTTCAGCTCCATGTTCAGCGGACGGACGTAGTTCGGGTCGTCGCGATAGATGTAGTCGACGACATTCAGAAAATCGCGCAAGTCGCCGCCCAAAGGGGTTTCCCGTATCTCGATCGCCATAGGCGGCGACTTAAGAGCGAGTCGCCCCCACTGTCAACTACGTAGACGAGACTACGAAGTCAGCATACTAGATGACGCTGTACTTCTTGCCGACGCGCTCGAAGGCCTCGAGCGCCCTGTCCAGATGGGCTCGCTCGTGGGTGGCCATGTAGCTGGTTCGAAGCATGGCGCTCTTGGGGGGAACACCTGGAGAAATGAACGGATTCGTATAGATACCGTAATCTTCGAGCAGATCCCGCCACATCATGATCGTGCGCAGATCTTGCCGTATGTAGATCGGGATGACCGCCGTCTGGGTGTGGCCGAGCTCGAAGCCCATGCGGCGGAGCTCGTCACGCATGTACGTGAAGTTCTCGCTCAACTTCTCACGCCGCCAGGGTTCCTCGCGCATCACGTCGAAGGCAGCCATGGCTGCTGCCACCGAGGGCGGAGCCGCACTGGCTGCGAACATGAAGCTCGGAGCGAAGTGTCGGATGTAGTCCAGAACCTTGCGCTCGCCCACGAGCCAGCCACCGATGCTGGCCAGCGATTTGGAGAAGGTGCCACCAATCAGGTCGACTTGATCGCTCAGGCCGAACATGTGGGCGGTGCCTTTGCCCTCGGGTCCGATCACCCCGAGCGCATGGGCATCATCGACGAGTAGGCGAGCTCCGTGGCGCCGCACCACCGGGACGATCTCATCCAGTTTGGCGATTTCACCCTCGGCGCTGAAGACACCGTCGGTAACCACCAGCGCGCCGTCGGCATCATCGAGTTTCTCGAGCACGCGTTCGAGCGCTTCGGGGTCCGAGTGTTTGAAGCGCAGTAGACGGGCGCCGGCAGCCTGACCCAGGCGGGCGCCATCGTAGAGTGAAGCGTGCACATTCCGATCGAGGACCGCGACCGCCTGCTTGTTACTGAGCAAGGCGGCGCAGGTGGCGATGTTGACCTGATAGCCGGTGGTGAAGACCAGCGCGGACTCCTTGCCCAACCAGGTCGCCAGCTTGTCCTCGAATTGCTCGTGCAGCTTCATCGAGCCATTGACCAGGCGCGAGCCGGTCATGCTGGTGCCGAACCGGTCGATGGCCTCCTTGGCTGCCTCGCGCACCTTCGGATGCGTCGTCAAGCCCAGGTAGTTGTTCGAGCCGAGCATGATGACGCGCTTGCCGTTGATCTCCGCTTCCGGACCGTCGTTGTAGTCCAGGGGGCGAAAGAAGGGGTAGATGCCACGCTTGCGCGCATTGTCGGCCGCCGTGAACTTGTAGCACTTCTCGAGCACGTCTTTGCCGCCGATGTTAGACAAAGAGTAACGTTCGCTGAGCGACTCCGTCATGTCACTGGAGCCGCTGGTAATGCTGCTGACGCGCCTGCCGTTCGTGCTCGCTCCGTTGCCGTGCCCGTTGCCGTTGAGAGGGCGAGAGCGACCGTTCTGCTGCGTGCCCAGACCCTTTACGCGCACCCCCTCCGAGGCTTCTTCGCTGCCAGCCCCGTCGAGGGCGGGGTCCACGTTCGGCAGGCCATGACCGTTGACCAGGACGTGCCAGGCGTCTTTTACGCGCACTCGCGCGTCCAGGACCCCTTCAGCGGCCTTGAGCACTCGATCATCCGTCACCCACTTCATGAGCGCGGGTTTGTTCAGGGCCTTGCGTCCTTGCTCGACCATCCTCTGCTTTAGGCTCATAGGTTTCTCCACGCCATTCCGCAAAGCGCGTTGTCGGCAGCTTTGCACAGTCGGGGATGCCCGGCCTGTACCAGCCTTACCCGCGCTTCGCCCACGAGGTACCGGGGAAGCTACGCGACCGCGGATGCTCAGTCAATTAGCGTGTTCTGGCCAAGCGTCAACCGTCTCGACGGCGAGTTCGACGTGTTCGAGGTACAGACCTTCGGGGGGCGCTGTGACACCGAGGTCTGACCTCTTCTTGCTCTCGAAGGCCTGCTCGATGGCGCTCGGCGGAAGTTTGCCGCGGCCGACATCGACCAGTGTGCCTGCGATTATCCTCACCATTTTATGGAGAAACGCGGTTCCGGTGACCGCGATTTCGAGCGTGGACGCATCGCCACTTCCGTTACGCACCTCGACGCGAACCAGGCGTCGCACCGTGAATTTTCGTTCGTCACGCGCGCTTCTGAAAGCTGCGAAGTCATGCTCGCCTTCGAGAAGCTGCGCGGCGTGCTGCATCGCCGTCTGGTTTAACCTCTCGACCACGCGCCAGGCCCTGCCGACCAACAGTGGGTCCCGGCTCGCCGCCATCAGCACGATGTACCTGTAGCGTTTCCAAAGTGCTCCGCGCGGATTGAAGCCCCGGGGCGCAAGACGTGCGCGTCTCACGGCAATCTCGTCGGGCAGCCTCTGGTTGAGCGCCAGCGTCCAACTGCGAGGTGTGACGAGTCTACCCGGATCGAAGGCCACGGGGTGCATCCGTGCATGCACCCCGGCATCGGTCCGGCTTGCTGCTCGCACCAGTGTAGCGTTTGGGTCGATGCCGTGAATTGCTTGGTCGAGGCAACCGGCGATCGTGCGTCCATTGGTTTGACGTGCGAACCCGGAAAAGCCGCGTCCGTCGTAGGCCACATCGAGCACGACGCTGGGCAGCGGCTCGACAGGATCACCCGCCGCGCTCATGAATCGAAGCGCGCTTCAGTTGTTGCCGCCGCCCGACCCGGCCGAACGGAAATCGTCGGCCGACCCGCGAGGCGTTGCACAGCCGGCCTTCACGGCATCCTGCCACCAGCGTTCGAGGTCGGCTTGGTTGCCTTCACCTGCGCCACCAACGATGGGCATGTCTTCACAGCTGGTAGTGGTACCGTCATCGCTGCAGGCAGCCGTCAAGGCCAGCCCGAGAAACAGCAGAGCGAGCAGACTCGCGAGTTGTGCTTTCGAGTGGTGCATTACTTCCTGGGGACGAAGTTCAACGGAACTTGAACGTCCACGCAACCCCCTTTTGGAGCTGGAAACTTCCCAGAGCGAAACATCTGGGTGATACACGAGGCCACCGTCACGTCGCCCAGCGTGTTCTGGGTGACGTTGGCGCTGCAAACCTGACCCTGTGGCCCCAGCCGGGCGGCGACCATCACGCGACCTTCCAGCGTCGGATTCAAGCGAAGCGCACGCTCGTAGCAGCCCCGGGCCTGCCCACCTTTGGCCCGGAGAGCTGTGTTCACGCTGGTGGTGACGGTGCCATTACAGGGGTCCGAGCAGCCGCCACCTCCGCCACCCGAGCGAACCACCTTCTTCGGTTCTTCCTTCTCTGCGGCAGCGTCCTTGATCTCATCGAGGGGGGGCGGGGGGGGAGGTGGTTCCTCGAACACCGGTGCCTTCTTCTCGACCTTGGGCGGGGGAGGGGTCGCCGCCGTGGGCTCCTTGTCACTGCCCCCCACCTTCCAGTAGATGAGTCCGCCCATCGCGATGAGCATGCCTATTCCGACCACAATGTAGCCGGTGCCACTCGATTTGGGCGGGGGGGGTGTCGTGGTGCTTGCCATACTGCTCCGCGTGTTCAGTGCCTGGGTCGAGGTTTGGGGCCGACTATAGCCATCACCCCGTGGGATCGCGAGGATCTTGACACCGTGCGCCTACGGGCCTTCCCAGCGCTTCGCACACCGCTCAAAAATACGCGGATGGAGCGGTGATTTTCACGCGGGTGACCAGACGAATAGGGACGCCCCGGAATCTCCCCAGGCCCTTCGGTCGACGCGCTCGAGACCGCCCCGGGGTGGAGTCGGCAAGTCGAAGTCACGGGGGTGCCCCACGAAGATTCTCGCCTCCCGGGCTAACAGATCGCTCTGCAACACGCTCTGCAGCGTCGAGCTGCATTGCTCCATCTCGGTCCAGGGAGGGTCGGCCAAGATCAAGTCGAAAGGGCCCAGCGCCGGCAAGCGCTTCTGCGCGACCTCTACGCGCGTGCGCAACAGGGTGCTCCGCTGGGTCAGGTCGAGCCGCTCGAGGTTGTCTTCGAGCGCTTTCTGTGCGCTAGCCCACGCTTCGACGAAAACCGCGTGCGCCGCGCCTCGGGAAAGCGCTTCGATCCCCAACGCGCCGGTACCCGCGTACAATTCGAGTACACGCGTGTCCGTGACGTCGCCCAGAATATTGAACCATGCCTGCCTCACCTTGTCGGTGGTGGGCCGCGTTCTCGAACCTTTCGGGGCTCTGAGCTCTCTGCCGCGCAGCTGCCCGCCGATCACGCGCATGATTCTGGAGCACCCAACAGGTTGCCAACTGCGCCGCTAGCGCCGAGAACGGCCCCAGGCACCAGCGGGGGTCCGTTTGCGGCGGTGCTTGCGCGGCGCATGCTGCCTGATCGGTCCCCCGCTTCGTTGATTGGTCGCGACAAACGTCCTGTCTGTCGGTCTAGCTGGTTTCGATCTTGGTCCACAGCTTTTGGCGCATCTTCTGCCGGCGCTTGTCCTGTTTGGTGATGAGGCGCGCGGCGCTCCAGGCCGATAGCAGCTCTCCTTCTTGACCGAGCGCGGGCAGCACGCTCGGGCCCACCAGGTAGGTTCCCGGAATGGGACCCCGGATGGGTTCGCCGCTCAATCCCAAAAACCCGGGCGGGTCCACATTCCAAAGCGGTTGCATGGGTTCCGCTCCGGGCTTCGCCTCCTTGATGTGAATGCGGTCGATCTCCCTCAGCCCGCTGTCCGTGAACTCGAATGCCGGTAGACCGTCGTGGGGCGAGTCCACCAAGATCAGGTGTTCGTCCAAAAAGGGGAGGTGGTCGCGCACCGTGGTGAGCACCGCCTGGCGCGCCTCGAGCAACGTCAACGGACCGCGGATCGGCAGAATCGTCTCTGCCACGAGCAAGGCCTGGTTGTGCGCCCTGTCCTTGTCTTCGACGAAGTTCGCGACGTCGAGCCGCTGCAGATGCACGACGGGTCGACGCGGGTTCGGGCCGGCGTCGTGCTTGGGCATCAGGAAAGCCTCCGTGCTGAGCGGTTCCGGTAAACCCGCCTTGTTGACGAGCAGGCTGACGACGAAGCGACCCGCTGTGGCCGTCAACCTGGGCCAGTCGCGCTGTGCGAACTTGGTGACACCCTGTCCACCGCTGAGTTCAGCGACGAGTTCCCCACTGAGCGCGGCGACTACCGAGCTTGCCCCGGTCGGTTCCTCTTCACCCTCCTGAATCACTCCGGCGACCGCGCCCCGCTGCACGACCAGTTTGGTTGCGCGCTGGTCGAGACGACACACGCCGCCGTGCGCTTCGATACGCTCGACCAGGAAGCGTTCCAGCTCTTGCTCGCCGCATTCGAGGCTGTTGAGTCCTCGCGTCCAGGCGCCGTGCAGTCTCGCCAGTGCGAAGGCCGCCAGCTGGTCACCGGGTGTTGCGGCATGGGTGGCGAACATGGCGGGCAGCCAGATGATCTGGCGATAGGGGTGTCCAGCTGGGAATTTGCCCAGCAAATCGTTCTGCTCGGCATTCAACAGCGGCAAGGCAGCCGCGATTCGCCCCGTCTCGAGCCGTTCCCAAAAGCTTCCGGGCGGCCACACCACGTCGCGTTCGAAGGCTGCATCCGCGGCGCCGTTCACCTCGGCGAAGGTGGCGTAGATTTCATCCACGAGCTGGCGCACCTCGGGGAACTCGCGCTCGATTTCTCGATAGAAAAGCTCGATGTCGGGCGGGATGGCGATGCGCCGGTCCGCTGTCAGGACGACGAACATCGGATCGAGCGGGCGGATGCGCCGCCGAAAGCGAGGCGTCTGCGCCAGCTCCTGAAGTACCCGTTTCCAGCAGGGTGAGGTTGCCGAAAGCATGGTGAAGGTCCGCCGGCAGACCAGGTGTCTGTCGACGTGGTACATGCTTGGTCTGTCGCCCTGGCCTAGCAGCAGCACGCGGAACTCCCTGCGCGCGAGCAGGGCCGCGGTCACGAGCGCTCCGATCGAGCGTCCCAGAACGATCACGTCGTAGTGGCGCGAAGTCACGGAAGGTGCCCGAGTGAAGATCCGAAGCCGCGCTCAGGCAAGGGGGAATCCATAAGCATCGGCGGGGAAGGCGTGTGTCGCGCGGTTGTGCGGGGTTTTTGGCTGCTTCACGCGAACTCGACGCGCTGTGCGCCGCTGCCCGCGGCGACGCTGCCCAGATCGAAGGCGCGCTCGCCCAGACCCTTCAAGAGCTCCAGACAGCGGGCGCGCTCGGCCTCTTCGACCACGACGACCATACCGATGCCCATGTTGAAGGTGCGGTCCATCTCGGCTTGCTCGATGGGGCCCAGCTTCGCCAAATAGTCGAAGATGGCCGGAACCTCGCGCGCGCGCTTCAGGCGGGCGAGCGTGCCCGAGGGCAGCACCCGCGGCAAGTTCTCGACGATGCCACCGCCGGTGATGTGACAGGCCGCGTGCAATGTGGAGCCGAGCTCCGCCTTGAGCGCGCGCATCGTGGCGGCGTAGATTCGCGTCGGTGTCAAGAGCACGTCTCCCAAGACGCCGCCGAGTTCGTCGACTCTGGTATCGTAGCCGAGGTTCGCCTGCTCCAGCACCTTGCGCACGAGAGAGAACCCGTTGGAGTGGATGCCACTCGAAGCCAACCCGATCAGTGCATCTCCTGGCTCGACCCTCCTGGGTCCCAGAAGAGCCCGCTTGGAGGCGATGCCCACGGCGAAGCCAGCCAGATCGTATTCTCCCTCGGGATGCTTGCCGGGGTGTTCGGCGGTTTCCCCCCCGAGCAGCGCACAACCGGCGAGCTTGCAGCCTTCGGCGATGCCTGCGACGACGCTGGCCGCGAGCGCGGCGTTCAGTTGGCCGCAGACGTAGTAGTCGAGGAAGAAGAGTGGTTCTGCGCCCGTCGTGACGATGTCGTTGACGCACATCGCGACCAGGTCGATGCCCACTGTATCGTGGCGCCCAGTGGCGAATGCGACTTCCAGTTTGGTGCCGACGCCATCCGTACCGCTGACGAGAACCGGATCCTCGATTCCCGTGGGAAGTCCACACAGCCCGGCAAAGCCTCCGACGTCGTCGAGCACCAGGGGGGTGCGCGTGGCTCGAGCGAGCGGCTTGATCTTGTCGACCAGCACGTTTCCTTCGTCGATGTTGACGCCGGCCTGACGGTAGGTGAGTGCCATGGCCGGCTCCATAGCATTGTCGCCCGCGACGCACAGCCGACCACGCGAGGCTTGGCAGTTTTTGCGGAGATTTGCCCACGCACTGCCGCAGCGGACCGCTCGGCTGTCGCTTTCAGGTATCCCGTACAGGGCGCAGCAGGCGATAGAGCCCGTAGGCACCGAATGCGGCGAACCCCAAGAACAGCAGCACGACTCCCAGCGTCCAACGCGTCGTCGACGGCGCCTCGCCGTCGATGAGCAGCCAGGCGTCCTCGGGCATCTGAACCCCACCGGCTTCGGCCACCGATTCGGGCAGACCGCTGTGACGCAGGCCTGCCTCTCTTGCTGGTAAGAAGCGACCCACGAAAGAGGTTGGTGGTACGAAATGGGGCCCTTCCATGCCCGCAGGTACGCGCACCTGCACCCAGATCCTGTCATTGCCTGCCACCGGCGCTAGCCGGTAGCTGTCCGATTCGAGAGGGCGTTCGTAGCGAACGGCTCCCGTGGTCCCGAGCAAGGCTTCGCCGCGCACCCAATGGTTGGCCAAGTCTTGCGTGGGTGCGACGCTGGCGAGTGAACCCAGATCCGTGGGGCTGGACTGGCTGAGTCCGTAGGCCGCTTCCCGAGACAGCTCGGCCACCATACCGAGCGAGGCAATTGTCGTGAGTGCCAGTGCCACCAGCGTCAACCGCCTTCCTGGCCGGCGCGGCTCGGGCAGCGCCTCGAGTTCGGGGTCGGGCAGGGCCTGGGAGCCCATCATGGGCAAGGGCGCGGTGGATTCGGGGCGGTGCATGACACTCTGGTTGCGACGATAATGGTAGTTTCGTAGCCGAGTTCGACGGGCGCCGAGCAATGGCACCTTATCCGACAGCGGGCACGCTTGCTTGGTTCCGGCAAGAGTGGCCGCAGCGCATTCTGGTCAAATTCGGCCTTTCGGTCAAAGCCTTATCGGCCTGACCCAGGTCGGTACTTGGGGAAACCCCCGAGGCAAGCTAGTCTTCTAGACCGTAGGTAAAACATGGCGGCTCCGAAAAAGATAATTTGTCCCTCGTGCGGTTGGAAGAACACGCCTCCCATCCCCAACAACCGCTGCGTCTCCTGCGGTGCCAAGATCGAAGATCTGAGGCGCTCGATGAACCGTCAGGAGGAGCTCGAGCGACGTTATCAGCAAGAAGGCTTCAGCATGGCCTGGTTCGCCATTTCCATAGGCATCATGTCCGTGTTGACGGCGGCCTTGGTCATGGGGCTTCCCGAGGTGGTGCCTGCGCTGGACTTCGAGGGATCTGCGGGCATGCTCATTTCCCTGCCGGTCTGGTTTTTGGGTGGCATGCTGGTCGGTCTGATTTCGCCAGGAAAGACCTTCATCGAACCCGTGGTTGCGGTGTTCCTGGTGGCCATACCGACCGCGTTTTTGCTCTACCATTCGCAGACCGTGAAGACCATGCCAGTCTTCATGTACGTCTTGCTGTCCGCGCTCGGCGTGATGTTCACGCTAATCGGCGCGTACATCGGCGAACGAATTCAGATGGGGCCTCCGCCCAAGGCTTCTGACTAGCGTTGTCCACCGGGCATTCGCGCCTCCTCGCGCGCGCGGGGCCATTCGTAGCGGCTGTCTTGCTGCTTCGATGCGCGAACCGTCCTAGCCAGGAAGTCGTGGCCAATGCCGCCGCGTTGGATCACGCTATCGATTCGTTGCGCCAGGCTCCGAACTCGCAGAAGGCGAAACTTTTGACCGAGCTTCAGAAGCTACGGTGCGAGGAGCCGCCGCTTTGTGAGCTCAAGAAGCTGTGCGAAGCGGGCTATGCGCGGCACGTGGCGGCGCTCCATGCGATTGCCGAGGTCAAACGTCGATTGCACGACGGAGCCGTTCCATCCACGCTTGCTCGAGAGCTCGAGCGTTCCCGGAAGGAGCTGCTCGCCGCAGAACGACAGGCGCAGGATTGCGTGGCGCGCCAGGGGCGCATACGAGAACGCTACCTCGAGCCTTGAGAGCTTATCGCTCCCGGAAAAGTGAAGTTCAGGACAGCAACGGGCCATGCGTATAGAAATCGTTCACACGACGCGGTTCGACTACGACCGTATCGTCAAGCCACTCGACCACCTCTTGTACATGCGCCCTGCGGACACCCCGCTGCTGCGCGTGCACCGCTTCCACTTGGGCTTCACGCCGAGTGCGAGCGTGCAATGGATACGAGACGACTTCGACAACCTGGTGGCGTCCGCGCGTTTCTCCAGCGATAGCAGCGTGCTCGAGATCCACGCGACGTGCGCGTTGACCACCAGTGATCTGCCACCGTTCGAGTTTCTGGTGCGCGACTACGCCAGGCAATTTCCCTTTGCCTACGAGCCGCTGCACTACTTCAACCTGGGCATCTACTTCAACCCCAGCCAGGCGACGGCTCACGCTCCCTTGAGGCGATGGATAGCTGCACATTTTGCGGAACAGCCTCAAGATACGGTGGCATGGCTCTTCGCACTGAATCGAACGGTACACCAACACCTCACCTATGAACGGCGAACCGAGCCAGGTATCCAGAAGCCGCTGACAACGCTCGAACTGGGCTCTGGCTCGTGTCGCGACTATGCTGCCTTTTTCGTGGAGTGCGCGCGTGCGCTCGGTCTCGCCGCGCGGTTCGTCAGCGGATACAGGTTGGATCTCGCAAGTGACCAGCAGACGCCAGGGGACATGCATGCCTGGGCGGAGGTTTTCCTACCGGGCGCAGGCTGGAGGGGACTCGACCCCACGAGCGGGATATTTTGCGACAATACCTACGTACCTGTAGCCCACGCGGTAGTGCCCGAAAGCGTGAATCCGGTGCAGGGCTCCTTCTCGAGCGATGTCCCGGCAAGTTCGCGATTGACCGCTAGCGTGCGGCTGAGCGTGGCTCCGTCGCGCAGCGACGGATTGCCCAAGCCTCCAGACCCGACGTAGCGTTGCGCCCAGAGGAGAGGCGTCCACGACCCTCTCCATCATTTTGATGCAGGACCCAGCGGTTGCTTCAATTTGATTGGGTTGGCGAGCAACGCAACCCCTGAAAGCTCGGAAACCAGGCAAAAGAGCCGATGGCTTACAATGTGCTTGGGGTACCTCCCAGGTTCTCGGTGAAAAGATCAGATTCCGTGCAGGCTCGTAGCGGACCAACATTCGCGGCAGACAGAGGATTCCGTAAAGAGGTCAGGCGTCGCGTATTCGCGTACTTGGAGCGCGAGGGACTGTCGTCCAGGGGCGGCCCGAGGATGTATCTGAAGACGGCCGTGCTGCTGACCTGGTTGGCCGCGTCCTATGCGTCGCTGGTTTTTGCGGATGTGCCCCTGGGATACAGACTTGTACTGTCGGTCTCGTTGGCGTTGGCGATGGCGGGGGTCGCTTTTTGTGTCCAGCACGACGGCAACCACGGGGCCTATTCGAAACACGAGTTCGTCAATCATCTCTCGGGGCTGGCTCTCGACATGCTGGGCGGGAGCTCCTACATCTGGCACTGGAAGCACAACGTCGCCCACCACACCTATACGCATTTGCCTGGACGAGACGGGGATATCGACGTGCCGCTCGGACGGCTCGCCAGAGCTCAACCGCACTGCGAAGTGCATCGTTTTCAGCAATTTTACCTCTGGGCCATCTACGCTTTCTTCGTTGCCTACTGGCATCTGTACGAGGACTTCAAGCAGCTGGTGGCGGGGCGGATTGGAGACCATCGATTTCCGAGGCCTCGCGGTTGGCGACTCCTGGAACTGCTCAGCGGCAAGCTGTTATTTTTCGGCTGGGCGGTGCTGGTCCCCTCGCTCTTCCATCCTTGGTGGGCGGTATTGTTTTTCTATGCGTTCACTTCCGCCGTGTTGAGCTTCATTCTAATCCTGGTCTTTCAATTGGCGCACAGTGTCGAGGAGGCGGAGCTTCCGCCAATGGCGTCGGGTGTGAAGAAGGTACCCAGAGCCTGGGCGGTGCATCAGGTCGAAGCGACCGTCGATTTCGAGCAGCACAACCCCATCTTGACCTGGTACCTCGGCGGTCTGAACTTTCAGATTGAACATCACCTGTTCCCAGGCGTCTGCCATATCCACTACGCTCGTATTGCACGCATCGTGGAGCAGACGTGCTCCGAGTTCGGCGTTCGATACGCCGTCCACAACACCATTTTCGCCGCCATTCGCTCGCACTGGCGCTGGCTGCGCCGCATGGGGAGTGCCCGGCTAGCGACCTGAGCCGCACCGTTCCGAAGGGGTCCGGCCGCACTTCAGCAGGCCTCGAGGTGCTCGCTCCTCACGCGCCCGCCTCGCGGCGGTCTCGGCCGGCTCGCGACGGACTTCCCCATTTGCGGGCCGCAAGCCGGGTGGCCACTCTCGAAGCTCAGTTTGTCGTTGCGCCCGTCCCGTTGTTCTCGCAGTCGGTCCTTCCAGCTCACACTCCGGTTGAAGTTCTCGCCGCAGGGGGGGAGAAAGCGCGCCCCTGCTACGGGCTGACAGGTGAGACACACTGGCCCATGAACAAGGTCATGGGGCCGATTCGACAGTCGCGGGCAGCAAGGTGCCGATCTTTGGGTGCGCCGCAATACTTTCGAGCATGAACCGTAGATTCGCGCTTGCTCGTGTGCTGCTGACGGCTGCTTGTGGGCTCCTGCTATCGAGCACGGCTCGAGCGGCGTCGCTGCAGCCGGTCAACGACTGGGACGCTACCGGCGTGCCCTCGACCGTCAGCATGTACATCTACGTGCCTGACAATCTTGCCGCGAATCCTCCGATTCTGGTCCTTGCCCACTACTGCGGGGGCACTGCCTCTGCCGTCTTCGGCCAGGCGCAGGGCGGGGGCATCGTCGCCGCCGCCGACCAGTACGGCTTCATCATGGTCGTCCCGCAAGCCGCGAACTCCGACGGCAGCGGACGCTGCTGGGATGTGGGTTCGGCGCAGGCCCTTTCGCGCGACGGTGGCGGTGATACGGAGGCGATCGTTCGAATGGTCGACTACACCTTGAGCCAATACGACGCCAACGCTGCACGGGTCTACGTGACGGGAGATTCATCCGGCGGCATGATGACCGAGGCGCTCCTTGCCCTGTATCCCGACGTCTTCACGGCGGGTGCCGCGTTCGCTGGCGTTCCTGCGGGCTGTTGGGCGGTCAGTAACCCGGACGGTTCCTGGAGTGGACCGTGTGCTGGAGGCAGCGTCACGCACACCCCCGCGGAGTGGGGCGATATCGTCGCGGCCATGTATCCCGGATACACCGGCCGACACCCGCGCGTGCAGCTCTTCCACGGCGATGCCGACGACACCATCAGCTACACGAACCACGGCGAAGCCATCAAGGAATGGACCGCTGTCCTGGGGTTGAGCGAGACCCCGACGTCGACCGAAACCGTTCAGCTCGGAAGCCATCAGGCGACCCGACAGAGCTGGCAGAACTCGTGCGGATACGTGGTTCTCGACGCGTTTACGTCGATGGGTGGCAATCACGGACCCTCCGACGCGCTTTTCCAGGCCGACTACGTTATCCCTTTCTTGGGGCTCGACCAGACAGGCCCAGTCGATCCAGAAATCGAGCAGTGCGACGACAGCGGCGCGGACTCCACGACGGGCAACGGGGTTACGACCACGGGCGGGATGACCTCGAGCGGCGGCGCTGTGTCGTCGAGCAGCACGGCGTCGTCGAATAGTGCGACCACGAGCACGAGCAGCACCTCTGGCTCAGGCGGGGATGGGGGGACTCCCAGCAGTAGCAGTACCTCGGCGACTACGGGCGGCACCGGCGGCGTCGGCCCTGGCGGCGTCACGACGGGCGGGGTCACGGCAGCTTCCAGTGGTGGTGGGAACACCAGCGTGGTGACAAGCGCGGCGACGACGTCGGGACTCGGTGACACTGGCATGGCGGCTCCGGTCGACGAAGGAACGGTTGGGTCCGATGACGGCGGCTGCGGCTGCCGTGCCGCGGGCCAGCAGCCGAGGTCGGTTCCGCTCGGCATCTACGTCCTTCTGGGTCTGGCTCTGCTGCCAGTCCGGCGCCGAGGCATGGCGCGACGCCAGTCTCGCTTGCCGTGACGCAGGTCGCGCGCGTGCTCCTTCCGATGCCAGGCTAACCAGAAACTGCATCAGTGAGATTTCGAACGGGAGCCCGAGGCATTCTGCTGCTCGTTGGCGTTACATGCATCGCCGGGTGCTCCGGGAGCGATGCCGAAGGAGCGACTCAGCGTTCGTCGTCTGTGCGGCTCGGAGCATGCGGCGATAGCCTCGATGAGCCGGGGGCCATTCGGTCTTGGGTATCCGGCGCATGGCGCAGCGCCCCGCTCAAGGGGAGTCGCGGTCTGCTCGGGAGCGAACGGTCCAGGTTCGGGGTGCGGGTTGGGAGCGTTCGCTCTCGGGCGGGACCAGACCAGGTGACCTTGCCGAAGCGCTTCGCCTTGTGGAAATTGCCCTTGCCCAGGATGGGCGACCAGGCCACGGCGGCCTCGCTCTCCAACGTGTAGAAGTTCATCCGCCACGTGTCGCCGGGCTTTGGCGGCACTTGCTTGGCCTTGTCGAAGGACTTCCAGGGGATCTTCGCTTCGACCGAGTAGCCCTTGTCTTTGTCGCTAGCCTTGTCGAGCGTGCCCGACACTACGACGCCGCTCTCGAGCTTTGCAGACCAATCCTCGTGCCCGAAAGGAGCATCTTTGCCGCCCTTGGGTTTGTTGTAGCTGTCGAAGCGACTGTCGAACACCAGGTTCTGCGGGTTGATCTGGATTTCGTAGTAGTCCTTGTTGTCGCCGTTCCCGTCCGGGTCGACCATGATCTCGACAGCGTCGGAGGTCCAAAGGTGGGGGTCCTTCGCGTTCTTGTCGAAGCCTCCGCGGATATCCGAGTCTTGGACGTTGAAGCCGAGATACATGGCTTCGTCGTCGTACAGTACCTTCACTCGGCCGCTGATGCGGAGCTTGGCGTTCCTGCGGCCAGTCTTGACGTCCACGAACTGATGGGTCGAAGCCGCTCTCAGCCAGGCAGGCTCGTCCAGTGACCCGTCGATAGTGAGCTTTGTTCCCTCTTCCAACTTGGTGACCCGCAAGCGCGGCACGCTGGGGGAGCGGCGCTTCTTCTTTTTCTTTGGGGACTTCGGAGGACGTTGGAAGGTCAGGGTCGCGACTAGACCACGGTCGGCGTCGTCGTGCGGACCGGAGACCACCTTCAGACGCTTGTTGCCTTTCCACACGCCGACGGCCACCTGAACACGCTGGTTACCGGCTTCCCTCGGTATCGTGAAAGTCTGTTCGTCGACGTACACCTTGCCCACCTCCCAGTCGGAAGGCGGCAAGGATTGCTGCGAGACTTTCCAGCGCCTCAACGGGCCGACGTTGTCGATGTTCAACAACTGCCGACCCGATGCGTCCAGCACGTGAGTGAACAGGCTCCAGCCTTCCTCCAGGTCGGCCTTGGCTTGCCAGTACATCGTCAGCTTCACCGTGCTGCCTGGTTTGTACCCCTCCTTGGGAGTCACCTTGTAGCCAAGCAGCACAACCTTGTTGTTGTAGTTGATCTCACTCTGATGTTCGAGATCTTTGGGTGGGCTGTTCAAGATATAGGGGGCGAGGCGCTCGCGTTCGGCGGCGTCGCTCGAGTCGGAAGCTCCGACGCAGCCAGTCAGCATGGCCGCAAAGAAAACGGGCAGCGTCAGGCGAACCCGTCTCGGATCAGCCATCCGAAGCTTTCTTGCGACCCGGCTGTTTCATCGCAGCGGGTGCGACGCCGGTTTTCAAGCTGGTGACGAAACCGCGCCGGTGCGCGTCGGAGTTGCCGCCCAACACGTCGAGCCGCGCGTCTTCTTTCCAGACCCCCACGGCAATGGTGACGAGGCCCGTGTCGAGTGGTACCGGCCCCGAGGCGCCCGGGAGAGTGCGAGGCACCTGAAAGCTCACTGCGTCCTTATAGACGCTACCAATTTTCCAGTCGCTCGGTCCGAGCGCCTGGCCGCCGTCGGGTGTCCCTTCTCTGAGTGGCCCCGAACTGTCGTACTGCGCGATCTGACGCCCCCTGGCGTCGAGAATGTGAGTAAACAGCTTCCAGCCCTTGCCCAGGTTCCCCGTGCGTTGCCAGTACAGCGTGAGGGAGATGGTCGACCCGGGGGGAGCCACATCATCCGGAGAGATGTCATAGCCCAAGAGTTGCACCTTTCCACCGAAGTCCAGGTAGACCTTGTGCTCCACATCCGCGGGTAGCTTCTTGAGCTCGTATTGTGCGAGCTTCGGGTCCTGCTCCTTGGGGGCCTCGGCCGTCGTCCTGGACGAGCAAGCCAGGCTCGAGCCCAGCGCGGCGCACAAAAGCGCGCTCTGGATGCTGCGGAAAAAACGTTGCCTCATCGCTTTCCCTTTCCTTTTTTGCGAGCGGATCGTTCGCGCTTGCGCTGGTTCTTGCGTGCGTTCTTCTCTGCACGGCTCAGAGTCTTGATGCGGCCGCTGCCAGGACCGCCCTGCGCGCCCGCCCCTGGCATGCCCATTCCCGGCATGCCCATTCCCGGCATGCCCATTCCCGGCATGCCCATTCCCGGCATGCCCATTCCTGGTGCCTGCGTTCCGGGAGGCAGCTTCCCGCTCTTCATGGCTCGGCGCATGTTGCGGGCCATTGCCAGGTTCTTCATTCCCGGGATGTTGCCGAGCAGCCCCATGTTCTGCCCCATTCCGGACATCATCTGCTGCATGAAGAGGAACTTCTGAACCATCTCGCTCACGCCCTGCTCCGGTTGCCCCGAACCCTTCGCGATGCGGGATACTCGCGATGGTTCGCGCACCAGGCAGTGCGGGTCCTTCTTCTCGAAGGGAGTCATCGATTGGATCATGGCTTCGATGCGCGTCAACTCCCGGTCGTCGAGATTGGCCTCGGCGCCCGGTGGCATCATGTTGCCCATACCGGGGATCTTGTCGACCAGGTCCTTGAGCGAGCCCATCTGTTGAATGGTTCGGACCTGATTCAGGAAGTCGTCGAGGGTGAACTGCCCCTGCATGATGCGCATGGCATCTTCTTCGGCGCTCTTCTGGTCGACGACTTCCTCGAAATCCTGCATTAGCCCGACCACGTCGCCCATGCCCAGGACGCGCCCCGCCATTCCTTCGGGTCGGAAGGGCTCGAGCTTGTCGGTGGTTTCCCCCATGCCCACGAAAAGCACGGGGGCCCCCGTGATTTCCTTCACGCTCAGGGCGGCACCGCCGCGCGCGTCGCCGTCCAGCTTGGTGAGCACCACACCATTCAAATCCAGGATCTCGTTGAAGCCGCGCGCGGTCTTCACGGCGTCCTGCCCGATCATCGCGTCGATGACCAAAAGAATATTGTCGGGCGAAACGCTTTGACGGATTTCGGCGAGCTCGTCCATCAGTGGTCGGTCGATGGCCAGGCGACCCGCCGTATCGTAGATAATCACGTCGGCGCCTTGCTTCACGGCATGTGCCCGCGCTGCCACACAGATGTCCACGGGAGACTTGTCCGGCAGATTGAAGACGGGCACTTCTATCTGCTCACCCAGGACCTTCAGCTGCTCCACAGCGGCGGGACGCTGCATGTCGGCGGCGACCAGCAGCGGCGTTCGTCCTTCCCTTGCGAAATAGCGGGCGAGTTTTGCCGCGGAGGTGGTCTTTCCGGAGCCTTGCAGCCCGACCATCATCACGCCCGTGGGGCCCTTGTCGGCGTACTGAATGGGCTCGCCATCGTGCCGCATGATTTCGACCAGCTCGTCGTGGCAAATCTTGACGAACTGCTCGCCTGCTCCGACGCGATGGGTTTCGCCTTGGTGCTTGACTCGCGTCTGCACCGTCTGCCCGAGTGCCTTGGCTTCCACGCGAGCCAGAAAGCGTTTGACGACCCCTAGCTCGACGTCTGCCTCCAGGAGCGAAAGGCGCACCTCGCGCAGCGCCGCTTGGATGTTTTTTTCATTCAGCTCGGTCAGCCCGGCGAGGCGATTTTGTGCTTCCCGGAACCCTTTGGAAAGTGCTTCGAACACGGCGCGCGTCTTAGCACAGAACCCCCTGGGTCTCGAACAACGCCTGGTGGCGCCAAGCTAGAATGCCCGGGACGGGGCTGCTGGGCGGGCTTTGGCCCGCCTTTCAGTCGTCCGCCTGGCGGGCGCGAATCAGCTGCACCCGGGCGTAGAGCTCCTGGCGCGACAGCGAGGCGCAGGGCCCCAGCTTCGCGACCGTATCCCGCGTCGAGGCGCCACTTTGCAGCATCCCGGCTATTTCTCGGTCCAGCTCGTCTCCGTCGAGGCCCGTGGCAGCTCCGGACTCCCGCGATTCGACGACCAGAGTCACTTCGCCACGCGCCGGGTATTGCGTCTCGCTGAGCTCGATCAGGCTGCCCCGTAGCACTTGTTCGTGGAGCTTGGTGAGTTCGCGACAAAGCACCGCGCGCCTTTCGGGCATGCGCAAGGCCAGAGCATGCAGTGTGTCGGCGCAGCGCACGGGCGATTCGAACAGCACGACCGGGTGCTCCGCATTCTCGATCAAATTGATGAAGGACTCACGCTTCTTGCCCTTGCGCGGCAGGAACCCGAGGAACGAGAAGGCCCCATTTACGAGCCCGGACAGCGCTGCGGCGGTGGTGACGGCGCTCGGCCCGGGGATGCAAACGACTTGGATAGCCGCCTCGCTCGCTCGCTTTACCAGCTCGGCCCCCGGGTCACTGACCCCCGGCATTCCCGCATCGGTCACGAAAGCGAGGTCCGCGCCTTGCTGCAATCGCTCGATGACTCGTTCGAGCCGGGGGGCGG
Organism: uncultured delta proteobacterium; assembly: GCA_963809955.1. Classification (GTDB taxonomy): domain Bacteria; phylum Myxococcota_A; class Polyangia; order Polyangiales; family Polyangiaceae; genus JAICQQ01. The sequence goes on along the minus strand of CAWELQ010000013.1, from coordinate 258,742 downwards.
TCGTGTTGGCGTTGACGGTGTAGAGTTGCTTGCCGCTGATGCCGAGATGGCTCAAAAGGGCGCGGGTGCGGCGCGTGTCTTCAGCAGCGACGCCGGATACCTGTTTCAGGGTTTCGATGGCGCGCAGAGTGATGTCCGAGAGATTGCCTATGGGCGTACCGACCAGGTAGAGCGTTCCCATTCGAGGCGCGCGTTCGGCCGGCATCAGCTGACTTCGACGGCGTCTCCGAGAGCCTCTTTGAGAAATGCGCCGACTCGGCCTCGCAGTCTCGATTCCAGCTGGCGGACGCGTTCTCGGGACACCCCGAATTCGTCGCCGAGCTGTTGCAGCGTCACCGGGTCTTCCGCGACGAGTCGCTTGTCGAAGATGGTGATGTCTTTGCCGCTGAGTGTTTCGCGAAACTCTTCCAACTTTTCGCGGACCAGCAGGCTGAGCTCGGCAGTCTCCGTAGCTCCTTCGGGGCCTATCGAGGCAGAAGGCAAGAGGTCGATGCGAGCTGTGGCCCTTCCATCCGCTTCACTCACGGGCGTATCGAGCGAGGCATCGCCGCGCGCCAGACGTCGATCCATCTCGATCACGTCCTTTTCGTCCACCTTCAGACTCTTCGCGATCTCGTCATGGGTGGGCTCTATGCCCATGGCGGAGAGTCGAGCCTTCTCTTTGGCCAGGTTGAAGAACAGCTTTCTTTGGGCCTGGGTCGTGCCAATCTTCACCATGCGGTGGTTGTTCAGGATGTAGCGGAGCATGTACGCGCGGATCCACCAAGCCGCGTAGCTGGATAGCTTCACCCCACGATAGGGGTCGTAGCGCTTGACCGCCTGCATCAAGCCGATGTTCCCCTCCTGGATCAGGTCCATCATGTTGCGGTACGCGCGGCGATACTCGTAGGCGAGCTTGACCACTAGGCGAAGGTTCGATGTGACGAGCTTGGCGGCAGCGTGGACATCGCCCGTCTGCTCGTACTCGATGGCCAGCTCTCGTTCCTCGTCGGCGGAGAGCAAGGGGTGCTGCTGCACCTCGCGCATGTACGCCTGGAGCGGATCGAGACGCGCCAGACCGGTCTCCCGGTTGGTGCGGGAGAGAACGCGGTCGTTCAGGACTTCCGTTTTCGCTTCGACTGCGGCGTCGTCGGTCTCGTCCTCGTCGACGAAATCGCTGAGATCGTCGGGGTTGTCCGACCCGGATTCTTCCTCTTCCGGCTCGAAATCCGGCGCTGCAGGCGGAGCTGCTGACTTCTTGCGTTTTCTTGTGGCCACGTGTGACAGGGCGAATCTAGGGCGTGCAGAGCTACGGCGCCAGCCGCCGCTCGTCAAGCACCGCGCCGATCATGGTGTGCAAGAGCCATTATTGCAGCTGAGACCAAGATTGCAGCGTTCGCCGCACGCTCCGCAGTGGTTCGGGTCGCTGTTCAGGTTGCGGCATCCTTGCGGGTTGCAGCAGGTTTCACCGGCACCGCAAGCAGAACCTCCCAGGCAACTGCAGACGCCGTTGTCGCAGTTTGCGTCACCCGCACATTCGCGGTTGCTCCGACATGTGTTCGTACCTGGCGTGGCGTCCGACTCGCTTTGGTACGCGAAATCGTCGTACTCGTTGGTGCACGCCAGACCCGCGGCCCAGCCCGAAACCAACAGCAGCGTGATCCGCACGCCGGTTCGCCTGAGTTGCATCAGAAGGTCCCTCCCACGGTGACTTTTCCAGGGCCGAGCGCGACGTGCGCGCCGGAACGCTGCGCTGACTTCGAGTCGTCCTCCGTGAGCCAGAGGGTGACCGCGGTACCGAGCCCTACGACGCCGACGATCAGCCCCACGTTGGCAATGGTCTGATAGGTGTGGCCGCGTGCAGCGTCGCTCTGCAAATCGTGGCTGCAGATGTCGTTGTCACACTGATCCTGGACGTCGGAATACTTGGCGTTGTCGAGCAGGCCGAACACACCGAACGTGAGCGCGCCACCGAGCCCGAGCCCCGCGGCGACATAGGCGGTTTCGCGACGGTGGGGGAAGGGCCGCTTCTCCGCCTGGACGTTGCTGGGCGACGGCGCTTCTTCCGCTGGGCTTGCCTCCTCCGGTTCCGCGGCTGGTTCGAGATCGACCTCGAGGGCTTCCCCGGCGCTGCCCTGCAGGGTTTCGCTTCGTGTTGTCTTGCCGTCTTCTATCAGACGCACATGCACCGGTCCGGGCGCCGCCACCACGGGCTCGTCCAGATCATTTTTCTCGTAGCGCTGGTCGTTGACCTCGATGGTCGCGTCCGGTCCCGCGTTGCTGACGTTTATCGAAATCTCCACCACTTGAGTTTCCACCCGACGCAGCTCTTCCTCGGCTGCCTGCTGGGTCTGAGCGTACTTCGGATCTAGCCTCTGGGCGTCTTTCGCTTCGGCGATCGTTTTCTTCAACGCTGGGTACGCTTCCACGTAGCGACCGAGGTCGATCAGTGCTTTGGCCACCATCAGGTGCGAGTTCGGACTCTGCACGGCCTGATAGCTGAGTCGGAACTCTTCCAGCGCGCCGGCTGCGTCCCCGGCTTGAAAGGATGCCATGCCTTGCGTGTAGTGGGTCGAGGCTTTCGCCTTGTCCGCATCGGTTGCGGAATCGAGATCCGCCCCGGCGGCGAGCACCCCTGGAGCGCGCAGGGCCACGCTCAAACAGACGGCCAGTGCCGCGAGACGCACGCTGATCATCGAGTAAACACCAACCCCAGGTTGGCGCTCCTTTCAGAACCGGATTTGCGATTTTCCCGCATCCGGCTCTTCGCTTTGCGGTTCCAGACACAACCGTGGTGACGGGTGATGTCTCCCCGATCAGCGGCGAGAGGCGGCCATGGGAGAGGCTGGTACTGGAGGCGCTTCATGAAGACTCGACTTGGGCTTCTCGGTCCGCACCTGCCGACGAACGGCAGCTTCGTGACGCACATGCCCGCCAGGCTACCGCGTTTCGCCTCGGCTTTCAGCCCCAAGTGGCGGCCAAGGCGAGCCGCTTGTCGCTAAATTCCCGAAGGAATGAAGGTCCGCTTGGCTCGGATTTGCTTTTTCGGGCTGGCAGGTGGCGGGCGTGGGGCCCGCGCCCGGGGTGCGGGAGCGGTGTGCGTTGTCTTTGGCTCCGAGCCGTCGGAAGGAGGGGGGCTCGCCTCCGAGCCTTCGGTTGGCGCCACATCGTCTGTTGCGTCCTCGCCTTCGGCCGTGTCGTCGGTCTCGTTCGCTTCGGGTTCGGCGGGTTCGGACTCTTCGGCGGGAGGAGTCTGCGGGGCGGGCTTGTGGGACTCGGCGACTTTCGTGAGCTCCGGCTCGGGCTGGGCTGCTTTCTGTCGCGCAGCGCTTTGTCGATTGGTAGCATCGGCATCCGCCGTTGGCTCGGGCCCATCTGCCGTTCCCACGGCAAGCCCGATGAGCAGGAGCAACGCGCCTCCTCCCAGGCCCGCGATCAGCGGTACTGGGAGGCGTCGGCTCCCGGAGATCGAAGGGCGGGACGCGGGCCTCGGACTGACCCCAGTCGTCGTGGGCGCGGCGACGGCGCGGAGCTCCGCATCCGGCGCGGCCAGGGGACTCGCTCCGGACTCGGCGGTGGCGCTTGCGACCGGTCGACTCGCCCCGGCTTCGCCGCGGGTGTCGCTCGGCGGCTGCCCGCCCGGAGCGGCCGGCTCCGGCGCTGCGGGCTTGGGCGGTTCGGGGCCGGCGTAACCGGGGAGTGTCGCGATTGGCGGACGAGGCAGTGCGGTTTCCTCGACGTCTCCGGGCCCCGGTAGAGTTTGCTGGTGCGGTCGGAAGCGGTCCTCGTGGGGACGGTCCGGCAAGGGTGGAGGTTGGGGCTGGGCTGCCTGACCTGCCGGCGGCGCTGGCAGCGTGGGCAATCCATCGCTTTCGGGCTCGGCGTCTTCGACCGCGAGCGCCCTCATGATATCGGCCGCACGTACGCTCGAGGCGTCGTCTTCCGAAGCACGTTTGCGAGGGCGCTTCGGCGGGGGGGGGAGCACGCCGTCCGGGGCCGAGAGACGCCGGCCCAGCGTCGCCTGGGCGGGGAGCGGTAGCGGTTTGGCGACGGCCCGAGGCGGGGTCCGCTCCACGCGGGCTTCTGTGGCGCCAGCCGCTTCGCTGCTGTTGTCGCTATCGTGCACGGGCGGCGAGCTCAGGCCTGGGCTCGCCGAAGGTGGCCGTACCGCTGGCGTCGAAGCCATGGGTGCGCGCGGAGCGTTCGTCCCGGCGGGTGAGCTGGCTCCGGGCGGCGTCGCCGTTGCCGGCTCACGTGGTCCGGGCCGGACCACGTGTGCGGGCCGCTGCAGGGCGCGCTCCAGCACCCGCTCCCGCGAGCTCAGTGGGCTGCGGGCGAACGTGGTCACGAAATCCGAAACCTCGATGGGAAGCGCCGAGCCGAGTTGCTCGATGGCCTGCTTCAAGTCAGCAATACTGCGAAAGCGTCGCCTCGGGTCGCGTTCGAGCATTTTGCGGACCAGCTGCTGAACCGCGGGGTCGATAGCCTCACCGGGACGTTTGGGATCGACGTCGGGGATAGGGAATTGGAGGACCTTCTCGACGACGCCTCGATGCGACGAGCCGACGAACAAACGGCGGCCTCCCGATAACATCTCCCAGAGCAAGATACCCAGCACGAACACGTCTGCTCGCGAGTCGATGGCTCTGCCGCCGAACTGCTCGGGCGCCGAGTAGGCAGTCACCTCCGGGTGCTCGGCCAATGCTGGCAGTCTGCGCCACACTGCGGCGATCCCCAGGTCGACGAGTCGGCTGGTTCCGTCGGTGCCGACGATAATGGAGTCGGGAAGCAGCCCTCCGTAGAAGAAATCGGGTCCCAGCGGGGCACTCACGGCGCGAATTTCCGCGGCCAGCAGCGCCTCGCAGACGTCCAGAACGATCTCGAGCGCGACACGGGGGGGCACGGGTTCGCGCTTGAAGCTACACAGGCGCAGCAAGGCGCGCAGGGTCTCTCCGGGCACGTAGCCGCTCACCAAGGCGAGCTCACCTTCACCCTGCGAGGTGTCGACGAGCGGCAAAATGTGATCGTCTTTCAGGGTCCGGGAGAACTCCGCCGCCTGACGAACTCGTTCGCCATCGGCGGCCGGAATGCTCGGAGGAAGCTGAACGCGACGAAGCAGGTGCGCTTCGTATGCGCCGTCAGATTCGGCGGTGGCTATCCAGAGCGCGCCCAGATGACTCTTCGCGAGCTCGATCACGAGCTCGTAGCGTCCGACCGAACGGGTTTTGGGGGATCCGGCGCGAGCTGCCATCACCCGTGACGTTACCGCGAATTTATGAAAACCGCCCGGATTCCCTCGGCTTGTGGAAACCTTTGCCGTGGGCCGAAGAGACAAAGGCATTGTCTTTTCGACCAGCTAGTGAGGTGAATCTTCGAGTCGGTACACGAATCAGCAACGGATTTCCCGGTCTCGGTCGTCCCCTGGCGCGCGGAAATCGAGCGGGCCTCGTGCAGGCCGGGCCGCTCGATTGTGCGACGAACTCCTGACGCAGGGCGCTGCTCCGCTCGATGCCAGCAAGTCGGGCTAACCGTTGCCCTCGAAATCGTGCCATCCTTCGTGGACGAGTCGGGGTTTCGTGCTTCCGCGGGCGCCGAACGCGAGGGATAAGAAGGCAATCTCGTGTCGCACACCCGCAGACGCATCTTGGTAATCGACGATGAGCCCATGCTCGGCCAGACGCTCCGTTTCGCACTGGAGCAGCACAGCGACGTGGTCGTCTTGGGAACGGGCCGGGCGGCCCTGGACTTCCTCGCGTCGGATTCGCGATTCGATCTGATCTTGTGCGATCTGATGATGCCCACCTTCAGCGGCGTGAGGGTCTATGAAGAGCTCAGCGCCAGCAACCCGGATCTGCTCGATCGCTTCGCGTTCATCACCGGCGGTGCCTTCACCGACAGCGCCAGGGACTTCCTGGATGGCTACGGCGGCTTGAGGCTCGAAAAGCCTTTCCACGTCGCTGATGTCGAAGCCTTGCTCGATTCGAGTGAGCCCGCCCGAAACGAGCGGGTGAGCCCCTACGGGGAGACGGCGTGGCCGGGCGTGGGGACCTCGTCGAGCAAGACGACCTGGTCGAACTTGACCTTGTCGAGTCGCTGGGAGGACGCAGCCAGATCGTAGATCAACCCCCACTCCACCGACTCCGCTCCCGACACGAAGAAGCTGTTCGAGTTCTTACACTGTCTCCCCACGCGCTCGAGCGTTTCCTGCGTCATCGAAAGATCCGGCCCGGCCATCCCCTTCTGACGCCGGCTAGCCGTGCCGCCCGCGAGCTTCCAGACCGCGGTCGAGCGATCATCCAGGATCATGCCGACTGCGCTGCAGCCGGGAGCGTTCGCCGCCTCGCTTTCGGGGACGAACTTGAGTTCCGAGGGGTAGCCCTCGCGCGTTTCGGTCTTGATCTTGACTGACTGAGCTCCGGCCTTGAAGAGCTCCTGAAGCATGCTCACCACCCAAGGGCGTTTGGCCTGTCTGTCCACGACCAGCAGGATGTCCTTGCCCTGGACATACTCCTTTTGCTTGCCGAGTTCGGAACGCAGCTTTTCGAGGCCTTCTGGCTTGTCCGTCATGGTTCGCTCGAACCCGACCTTCGCGCCGATGGAGTCGATCTCGAAGTCAGGTGGCCCGCTCGGTTCGGGTACTGCCGAGGTCTTGGGCAGTGGCTTCGGCTGGTCGGGGCCTTGATCGAAAGCGTTCTTTTGCGGTTCGCTGTCGCAGGCTTGGCATAGGACGAGCAGAACTGCGCAGACGATGAATCCGAACCTCATGGGCGTGATTGTCCTGCATTTGGGCTCACGCTGCACAGCCCAAAGCGGTGCTGTGCCGGATTCTTCCGGGGGGCCGATCGTCGCCGCGGCTCGCTTTCGGGTCGACCGGAGCTGGACTCCTCCTGCCGAGACGCGCCTCTGAAGGGGGCGGCGCTTCAGCGTAGGTCGTCGCAAATCGGCTCGTTGCGCCCGAGCCGGACCAGGCTGATGCATTCACCCGACGACGAATCCTGCATGAAGCAGAATCCCGAAGCACAGTCTTCGTGGCTTTCGCAGGCCGAACTGTTCGGGGCACGCGGGACGCACGTGCTGTCGCCGTTCGAGCTGTTGCCGCTGCCCCCTTCGCCGAGGCTATTCGCTTGGCAGCGCAAATCTGCCGCACATTCGGAGTCGTCGTCGCACGAGTTCCCTTCGGACAGGCGCTCGACGCAGTGCTTCCCGTCGCAGTAGAAGCCGTCGATGCACACGTCGGCGGCATTGTCGCACGAGCGCCCGGCATCCACTTCGACGGGAACTTGGCAAGTCCCGTGCGTGCTGGAACGCTTCACGCAGGCGAAGCCTGCGGTCGTGTCGCAGTCACTGTCGGCGGTGCAGTCGTCACCCTGCTCGGCGGATCCGCGAATGAGCTGGGAGCAGTCACCGCCGAGAGCGCGCACCACGAGCAGCTCTTCTGCATTCAGATTGCCGTCTTCGTAGGCGTTCTCGACCGCGCGCAGGCACTCGCTTGCATTGGTCGGATCGTAGCCCCTGCTCGGAATGAGCTGCTCGCAGTAGTCGGCCTGGCTTTGCTGGCAATCGTCGACATTGGCGGCGTTGCAGTAGTCCACGACGTCCGGGTTGCAGGCCACCTCCGCCCAGGCTTGACAGAAGCCGGAGACGGTCGCCAAGGGGTTGTCGGCGGTGCCTTTCGAGTCGGAAGAACAAGCGGCCAGCGACGCGCCGACAATGACGGTGAGTAAGAATGATCTCATGAGTAGTGCCTACCTCGAGTAGGACGATACATGAAGGCTGCGAATTCGGCACAAAAGCGGCTCCGGCTCAGCTGGACTTCCGCTGTTGCTTCAATCAAGCTAATTCTCGACCAGGTTGGGGCCAGATCCGGGTTCCGGAGCGAGGTATTCTGTCACAGTTGAACCGAAGAGCGCTTTTGACAGGGGGAGCCGCTGCCTTCTTGCTGGGCTCGGCCAGGCGCGGTGAAGCGAGCGCCCCTGACCAGCTTCACACCATCGACCTGATCGTGGACGGTGAGCCGCGCGTGGCGCGTCGCGCCCTGCTGCTGGTGCCGGGGCAGGGTGTCCAGCCCCGTTCGCTGCTCGTATTGCTGCACGGGCTCGGCGAGACAGGAAATGAGCTTCTGGGAATCCATGCCTGGAGCGACCGCTACGGTTTGGTGCGTGCCTACGAGCGGCTGCGCGCCCCGCCCATTACGGCACTAGACGAGCGCCTGGGCTACCTCGAGGCCGCACGAGCGCGAGAGCTGAACGCGGCCCTCGCGCAGCGTCCCTTTCAGGGGTTCGCCCTGCTCTGTCCCGTGACGCCCAATCCTCACCGCTCGGGAAGGCCAGAGCAGGTTCTGGATACCTATGCGAGCTGGCTGGCTGAGAGCTTGTTGCCCGAGGCGGCGGCACGTCTGGCGGTGTCCTCGGGGTCGCTTGCCATCGGTCTGGATGGCTGCTCCTTGGGCGGATACGTGGGCCTGGAAGTGTTCCTTCGTCGTCCGGACCTGTTTCGGAGCTTTGGCGTCGTTCAGCCGGCCATTGGAGTCGTGAGCGCGCAGCGCTACGCGCGGCAAGTCGCTGAAGCACTCGCGAAGAGCGGCCCCGTTCCCATCCACATCGAAACTTCTTCGCTCGATCCGTACCGAAAAGCGAGCAGGCAGCTCTCGGAAGCCCTGGGTGACCTGGCGGTGCCCAGCGAGTTCAGAATGGCCCCAGGACCTCATAGTCAGCCCTGGCTGCGCGAAGTGGGAACGCTGGAAATGTTGCTATGGCACGACCGGCAGCTCAACCACGGGGCGGCATGACGTGATCGCGAGTGCTTTGGTTCGCCAGTTTCGCGACGTGTGCGAGCGCTGGGGTGCGCGAGCCTGCAGCGAGGATGCGGAGCTTCGCATGACTTTCGAGGATGTGTGGGAGGGCGCGCTTCGGGTGCAGCAAGGTTTGTACGTCCGGGCGCCGCAAGCGTGCCGCGTCGCCCTCCTGGCCAAGCCCTCCTGTTCGTGGGCGTGTGGCTTCTGGGGAGTGATGCTTTCCGGTTGCTGGTTGGTACCGCTTGCCGAGGTGCATCCTGTCCGCGAACATGCGCGCGCCCTGCTCGCAGGAAAAGCGGACGTGCTGTTGGTGGCCCGTGAGCAGCTGGGCCACGCGCGCGCGGTCCTGGCCGAGTGCGAGCACAGCGCGGCGCGGCTCCCTTTGCCTAGACTCGTCGAACTCGAGACTCTGCTGGAAGCGTCACGCCCGGCCGAAGCCGTGCCGACCCGGCCGGACGCGACTCCCGGTGTGCTCTTCTTTACCAGTGGAACGACGGGCGTTCCCAAGGGAGCTCTGGTTTCCGACGAGCAGCTGCTGGCGCTTGCGAACCTGGTCGGGCGCGCCTGGGGGATGAGTTCCGACGACCGATTGGCCCACTGCTTGCCGCTTCACCACACGCATGGCCTCAGCATCGCGTTCCTGGTGTGTACTCTGGCGGGTGCCACGGTGCATTTTCTACCTCGCTTCGAGCCGGAGCGCGTTTTCGAGGCCTTCGAACGGAGCAGCGTGTTCATGGGTGTCCCCACGATGCACAAGCGACTGCTGGACGCGCTCGACCGCCAGCCTCCTGACGTGCGCAGGCATTGGGCCCGAAGTCTTCGACACCAACGCCTCGTCACGAGCGGATCCGCCGCGCTGCCGACGGGCCTGGCGCTTCGCTACGAGCGAATCACGGGCAGCATTCCTCTGGAACGGTTCGGGATGACCGAGGTCGGCGTCGCCATCTCCAACCCGCTGGGGAAGACTCGCCGGCTTGGCAGTTGTGGTCAGGTGCTGCCCGGGATGCGAGTACGCATCGTCGACGACTCGGGGCGGGACCGAGCCCCCGGGGAGCCCGGCGAGATATGGATTCGCGGCCCTAGTGTTTTCTCCGGCTACGATGCCGACCCCGAGGCCACGGCGGCGAGCTTTTGCGAGGGTTGGTTTCGGAGCGGGGATACTGCGACTTGGTTGTCCGATGGATACATCAAGATCCTCGGGCGCACCTCGGTCGATATCATCAAGAGCGGAGGCTACAAACTCAGCGCTCTGGAGATCGAAGAGGCTCTCCGACGCTTTCCGGGGATCGAAGATGCTGCCGTGGTTGGGCTGCCCGACCCAGATTGGGGCGAGCGCGCGGTGGCCGCGATCGTGACTCGAGGTGAGATAGCGCTGGATGAGATCAACCGATTCCTCAAGGAGGAGCTAGCCCCGTACAAGGTGCCACGACAGCTGTTTGCCATGCAGGAACTCCCGCGTAATGTGCTCGGTAAGGTCACCAAGCGGACGCTCGTGCACGAGCTAGAACGGCGCCTGGACGTCGGGGTTGGACGCTGAGCCACGCCGGCAACGCGGCGTGGCTTCGCTCAGCATTTTTCCGGCGGCAGCGCCTCTTCGCACACTTCGGGTGAGGCGCACTTGCCAGACGGCGCATCGGGATACCAGCTGGCGGGGAAGTAGAAGAGCTCACCGGCCTGCTCGCCCTGCGGATCGCTCCCAGCCTTCAGCCAACGGGCGTAGGGGGCCGCGTAGTAGCAGCCGACTGGCGGCACCACCCAGGCCCCCGGCAGCCACTCCCAGCCGCGGCCGGACCAACGCCAGCTTCCGTCCACCCAGACGCACTCCCTGCGTGGTTGGGCCGGAACGCACTCGGCCTGGGCGGGGGGCGGCGGGTACCCGACCACGCTCGCTCTGTTATCCGCTCGGTGCGGTCCGGTTCTGGGGACGGGCAGCTCCCTGCCGCACGCACTGGCGAGAGCGCACAGCGAGATCGCCACCCCCTGAGCCACGAGCGTGGGCTTCACAGCTTGGCTCCGAATAGCTCGTAGAGGAGTGCGCTTCCGAACAACATGTACTCGATGGTCGCGAGCGCCAAGAATGGCCCGAACGCCAGTCGCGCCCCCAGCAGTCCCGGCTCGGCCTCGTGGGCGATGGGATCGCTCTCGAACTCTGCGAGCAGCCTGGCGCGCTCCTCGCCTTCGGCTTCTCGGATCGCCTTTTCCATCGCGGCGCGCTCTTCTTTCACGGCCGCGGGCTCGTCGATCGAACCGCGTGCTGCGAAGGTGATGAGGGCGGCGACAGTGCCCTGCACCGACCCTGCCAGGAGCGCGAAGAAGGCGCCGGGCAGTCCAAACCACGCGCCAGCCAGCATGACCAGCTTTGCGTCGCCCATGGCCATCCCCGTCCTCCCGCGCAGTTTGCGGTAGAGCACGTCGAAAGGCAGCCAGATCATGACGAAGCCGACTACGGCTCCGATCAGAGCTGACGTATAGTCATTGTCCCGCCGGATTCCTGCGCTGACGAGGCCGAGCAGCGTTCCACCCAGCGTGATGGAATCAGGCACGTACATGTGGTCCAAGTCGATGAACGACGCCGCGATCAGCCCGAGCCCGAGCGCGAGGTAAAGCGCGAAGACCAGGAGTGCTTTGGGCCATGACGTGTCTGTCGGCAAGGCATCGAGACGCGTGCTGACGATGGCCCAGCCGAGCAGGCCTCCGAGCGCCTCCACCAGCGGGTAGCGGGGATGAATGCGCGTCTTGCAGCAACGCGTTCTTCCGAGCAGGAAGAGGTACCCGAAGAGCGGGATGTTGTCGTAGACCTTGATGGGCTTGCCGCAGCCGGGGCAGGTCGAGCTCGGTCGCACCAGGCTCATGTCTCGAGGCACCCGATAGATCACGACGTTGACGAAGCTGCCGAAGGCAAGGCCGAGCGCTACGGCTATGCTCGTGCTGAACCAGGGGGGAAAATCAGTGTACGACGGCACCGTGCGGCATCCTAGCGTAGCGCGCTCCCTTCGGCTCCAAAGCTGCAGGGGAACGGTCCGGTGGCCGGCATGCCGACTCACCTGGGGCAAACGGGGGTCGTGCGTCGGTGCCTCCGGGGTAAACTGGGCCGCCTATGCCTACCGATGACCAGACGACCACCCTGTCGTTGTCTCGCTACGCCGAGGACAGTCGCGCTCTCGTCGCAGGTGCGCAGGCCCTGGCGGACGCGCGCAAACATGCGGAGGTGCAGCCCCTGCACCTGTTGGCGCGCGGGCTCGAACGTGACCCGGGGGTGGTCGAGGTATTTCGACGCGCCACTCCGCGCCACGTCGAGCTCACGTCCGCGGTGGACAAGGCGCTCGACGACCAGCCCGTTTCGGGCGAGCCGGCTTACCTCTCCGTGGCGATGCTGGATCTGCTCGAGCGTGCCGAACGTGAAGCGGATCGGGAGCGCTCGAAGACGGTCACCGTCGAGCACCTACTCAACGCGCTCTCTCAGGAAATTCGCGGCCCCGCCGGTGAGCTACTGGGCGCATTCGGGGTGGGGCCGGGGTCGCTCAGACCGCACGTGAAGGCTCTGGGCGAGGTGCCGAGGGGCGCTCTCGCATCGCCCGGTGCGCGGGCGCTCGGGCCGCTCCGCGATCTGGTTGGGGCCGAGCGCACCGAGCATCTCGATCCGGTCATCGGCCGTGTCTCCGAAATCAGGCGCCTGGTGACGATTCTCGAGCGCCGGCAGAAGAGTCACCCTCTTCTGGTCGGCGAGCCCGGGGTTGGCAAGCGCGCGGTGGTGCGAGCTCTGGCGGCCCGCATCGCCGCCGGTGATATTCCCACCAGGCTCGCCAACCTGAGGCTGCTGGAGGTGGATACCGGAGCGCTGGTCGCGGGCGCGCGCCTCCGGGGCGAAATCGAGGAGCGCGTCAAACGCCTGATTGAACGCGCCAGTGACGGCTCCGGCGAAGTGGTGCTCGTGGTACAGAACATCGAGCAGCTGTTCGGACAAGGGCCCGCCGGTTCTGCCGTGGGGGACCTGCTCAGGCCCGCTCTGAGTCGTGCCGACGTGCGCTGGCTCGGGACGACCACCCCCGAGGGCCTGAAGCGTGTGCAGGAGCGTGATGCCCAAGTGCTCCGCTCGTTCACGGTCCTCAACATCGACGAGCCCGGCATCGACGCGGCGACGGAGGTGATCCGCGGTATTGCAGGGCGCCTCGAGCTTCACCATCAGGTCGACATCTCCGAGACGGCCATCGTCTCGGCGGTGCGTCTGGCCAAGCGATACCTGCAGGACCGCTTTCTCCCGGACAGCGCTATCGACCTGCTCGATGAAGCCGCTGCGGCCAAGCGCGTGGAGGTCGACGGGATCCCGCGTGACGTCGATGAAGCCATCGCTCGCCTGTCTTCCCTGAAGGCGCAGCGCGCCACTCTGGAAGGTGCCCCCGACGAGCCGAGCCAGGCGACCCGACTCCGTCTCGAAAATGAGGCGGAACAGCTCGAACCCGCGGTGCGTGCCATGCGCGAGCGCCTGGACGTACGGCGCACCAGTATCGGTACCCTGGTCGAGCTGCGCCAGCGACTGCACCGCGCGCGAGACGAACTCCGAGAGGCGACCGAGGCGAAGGACTATGGTCGCATCGGAGAGCTCGAGCACGGGAAGCTACCCGAACTCGAGAAGCAGCTCGCCGAGGCCGAAACGCGGGCGCGCGAAGCCGGCGCCGTCGAGGGCAGTCGACTGCTGACGGAGGAAGACGTCGCGGCAACGCTTGCCCAGTGGACAGGCATTCCTGTCCAGAAAATGCTCGAAGGCGAGGCTGACAAGCTGCTCAAGATGGAGGAGCGTCTGAGCCAGCGCGTGGTGGGCCAGGATGACGCCGTACGGGCCATCGCGCGGGCGGTTCGGCGCGGACGCGTCGGCCTCAGAGATCCGAAAAAGCCCATCGGTTCATTCCTGTTCCTGGGGCCGAGCGGCGTGGGCAAGACTGAGCTGGCCAAGGCATTGGCCGCATTTCTGTTCGACGATGAGCAGGCGCTTACGCGGCTCGACATGAGCGAGTTCATGGAACGGCACATGGCCCAGCGTTTGATCGGCGCGCCCCCTGGCTATGCCGACGCAGAAAAGGGTGGTTTCTTGACGGAGGCAGTCCGCAGACGTCCCTATTCCGTGCTTCTGTTCGATGAGGTGGAAAAGGCTCACACCGATGTGTTCAATCTGCTCCTACAGGTTTTGGACGACGGTCGACTTACCGACGGGCGCGGCCGTACCGCGGATTTTTCGAACACGGTGGTCATCATGACCAGCAACATTGGTTCGGAACGCATTCTGGAGACGGACAGCCGCTTGTTCGAGAGCTCCGAAGGTCGCGAAGCTCTGCGTGACGTCCTGCTGGAGAACCTCAACGAGTTCTTCAGGCCCGAGTTTCTGAACCGCGTCGACGACGTGGTGGTGTTTCGTCCCCTGACCAAAGAGGTGTTGCGCAAGATCGTGGACATCGAGCTCCGCGCCGTGGAACGACTGCTCGGCGAGCGCCGCATCTCCATCCAGGTGAGCGATCGAGCGAAGGACCACCTGGTCGCGCAAGGCTATGAACCCGCGCTTGGCGCACGCCCGCTCAAACGAGCCATCTTGCGTGAAGTGCAGGACCCTCTGGCCGAAGCGCTCTTGTCCAGAGCGTACGCTGAAGATAGCCAGATCGTGATCGATCTGGAGGGCGACGAACTGAGCTTCACCGGCGCTTCCGAGGGGGCGACTTCCGGCTAGGCTCCGCTCGGTTCGCAGGCGCAGTCGCAGAGCAAGCGGGAGACTGGGGTCACCGAAGCCCACGCGTCCGCCGGGTAGCGGCCACCTGTCCGCCTACCGGACGCCTGTCCGCATGCCCGCGGCGGACACGGCTGCTTCAAGCTCGGATTCACGTGGAGCGCGCATGGCATGTGCCTTGCTCCAAGCCGTAGTCGAGAATCACGGGACGAAATCCGAAAGGAGCATCACTCATGAACCGATATCTTTCTAGCTTCGTAGCAATCAGCGCACTGGTCGCGCCCGCCGTGGCCCGGGCGCAGAGCGCAGAGAACGACGAGCGTGCAGCCACGGCTGACCGCGGCGTTACGGCCTCCGAATCGAACAGCCGTAGGCATGAAGGATTCATGTTGCGCATGTCGAGCGGCTTTTCAGGTGTGGGGATCGGTATCCTTCCCGAGCATACGGCGGATGTCGGTGCAGTCGCAGGCGGCGGGACGCTCGATTTCATGGTGGGAACATCGATCATTCCCAACCTGGTCTTACACGCGGATCTGATGGCGGTTGGCGCGTCCGACGTGCGAGCCGAGGTCGACGATGGTAGCGATGAATTCGATGCCGAGGGGTTCGGTATGGGCGCGGCAGGTATGGGCATGACGTACTTCATCATGCCCTACAATCTGAGCCTGACGGGCTCATTGCTCTACGGAGGGTTCGAACTCGAAACCCAGCCGGGGCAGAAGTACACCACCGATTACCTCGTGCTCGGCAAGGTGGGCGTCGGCAAGGAATGGTCAGTCTCCGAAAGCTGGAGTCTCGGTATTGCAACGAATTTCTTCGCCGGCTCGGGCAAAGGTCATGATTCCAGCAACGAGGACTTCGACACAGGCTTCATGGGGGCTTCGCTGAATTTCAGCGCGACCTATGACTGATGCCCAAGGGGTGGGGCGGGGGACGGGAGCGCGGAAGTCCTAGCGGACGCCATTGTCGTTGGCCGCCTCAAGCCTTGCGTCCGGGCTTGTGTTTGTTCAGGTGGCTCTGGGCGATTTGCAGGTATCTCGATCGAGCAAAAGCGTGTTCGACGATCGGTTCCGGGTAGTTCCGGCCCAGTCGAATGCCTGCGTCGGCGAGCACCTGCGCTGGCGCTTCCCAGGGGGCATGAACGTATTGATTCGGCAGTGCGCCGAGCTCGGGAAGCCAGCGGCGGACGTAGTCGCCCTTGGGGTCGAAACGCTCTCCCTGACGCACTGGGTTGAAGACTCGAAAGTAGGGTTGGGCGTCGGTGCCCGTGCCGGCGGACCATTGCCAGCCCATGTTGTTCTGGGCCCAGTCACCGTCCACCAAATATTTCAGGTAGTGAGCCTCCCCCTTTCTATAGTCGATGAGCAGGTGTTTGGTGAGGAAGCTGGCCGAGACCATGCGTGCGCGGTTGTGCACGAAGCCTTCGCCAAGCAGCTGGCGCGCCGAGGCATCGACCACGGGGTAGCCCGTGGTTCCGGACACCCAGGCTTGCCAGGCGGTCTCGTCCTCGCGCCACGGGAAGCCCTCGAACTCGGGGCGGAACGGGCGCCTGAGTAGCTCGGGGCGATCGTACAGACTGGCGTGGGCGAACTCGCGCCAGATCAGCTGGTTCGCAAATACCTGACCTGACTTTTCGCCTGCCAAAACTCGCGCGGTGGCGCGCCAGACGGCGCGTGCAGAGACGGTGCCGAACTTGAGGTCTTGCGAGAGCCTGGAAGTGCCGGCGCGGTCCATCCGGTCGCGGTCCTCGGCGTAACTCCTGGCGGGCCCGTCGAGGAAACGCTTGAGCCGGGCTCGCGCGGCGGTTTCCCCCCCGTCGGCAGCCGCGGGTTCGTCTCGATGCCGAGTTCGTCGAGCGTCGGCAGGCGCTCGACGCTGCCTCTCACCCCCCGGGGGGCCTTGGGGAGCGTTTCTGGGACGGGGAGCGGCCGTGGTACGGCAATCGACTTCCGGAAGGCGCGCGAGAAGGGGGTGTACACAGAGTAAGGCTCGCCCGACGTGTTGCGAATACTTCCTGGTGCTGCCAGCGTTTCGCCTTCGAACAGCTCGAAAGGAACCGAGAGGCGTCGCTGAACCCGGAGGTCGCGCGCGCGGCCGAAGGGTTCGGACCAATGCATCGCGACCACTCGATCGCATTCGAGGCGCCTGGTCAGCTCCGGAACCAGTTCGTGGCTCCGCCCCTCGAACAAGAAGAGACGCGAACCCCGGGCTTCGAGGTTCGCTCTGAGCTCTTCCAGGCTCTCGAGGAGGAACTGCATGCGATGCGGTAGCTCCCGGGCGCGCTCGCGGGTGAAGAAAAACTCGTCCAATACGAACACGGGCACGGCCTCTGCTTTGCAGGCGGCAGTGAGCGCTGGGTGGTCGTGCAAGCGCAGGTCTTTGCCTCGAAACCAGAGCAGCGTGCGCATGCTCGCTACCGTATCTCATTTCGCGCGCAGGACGATGCTTCGATCCGGAGCCGGCTTCGAAAATCGATGACTGCGGCAAAGCTGCCGCGTGACTCTGCCGCGCGCGTGATTTAAGAACACCACCTTGTCCAAGTTTTCGATCAGGGTCGACCGTCCCGAGTTCGCGGCGCGAGTGCTCGCTTGCTCGTTTCTCTGCTTGCCTTGTTGCACGCCTGCGCCGGGTCCGGCGCCCAGCACGCCGCTGAGCCCCGAGCCCAGCCGAGTCGTGGCTACCAGCGTGGGCGAACCCGTCGCTGGCCAGTGCATTCGCGCTAGCGAACCATCTGTCGAATTTTATGGTCAGAGGGGCTTTCCCTCCTCGGAGTGTAAAACCAAGGCAGCCGCTCTGGTCAGTCGGATGAGCGTGCCCGAGAAGGTCGGCCAGATGCTGCAGGCAGGTCACGATCAGCTGCGCGGCAGGCCCGGGGACGTCTCGTCGCGCTTCGTTGGCTCGGTGCTCAGTGGCGGTGGCCAGGGGCCGAACGACCCGACGGCGCGAGCCTGGGCGAAGTTGGTGAGCGGCTATCGAGAGGCGTCCCTCCACACGAGGCTTGCCATTCCCATTCTGTACGGCATCGACGCGGTGCACGGTCACAACAATGTGCGTGGCGCCGTCATCTTCCCCCACAACATCGGGCTCGGAGCCACGCGCGACGCGGAGCTGGTGGAAAGGGTGGCTCGCGTGACCGCGCAAGAAGTCGCCGCAACGGGTATCGATTGGACGTTCGCGCCCGTGGTCGCCGCCGCGCGCGATGAGCGATGGGGGAGGACCTACGAGGCGTTTGGCGAGAGCTACGAGCTAGCCGCCGAGCTGGGCGCGGCTGCGATTCGCGGCTATCAGGGCAAGCGGCTGGGAAACGAGCCCGGCTCGGTGCTCGCCTGTGCCAAGCACTTCTTGGGTGATGGGCAGACCGAGGGTGGCAAGGACCAGGGCGACGCGCGCATCGCAGAGCCCGAGCTCTCGAAGCGGCTGATCCCCGCCTATCGCAGAGCGGTCGACGCCGGAGTGGGGTCGGTCATGGCGAGCTTCAGTAGCATCAACGGTGTCAAGATGCACTGCAACGGTCACCTGCTGACTGACGTGCTGAAGCGTCAGTTGGGCTTCGACGGCTTCATCGTTTCCGACTGGATGGCGGTGAAACAAGTACGAGGCAACGACTACGCCGAGCAGCTGGCGAACTCGATCAACGCGGGGCTCGATATGGTGATGCACCCCACGCACTATGCCGAGTACATGGACGTGATGGGCGCGCTCGCAGGTTCCGAAATCCCCATGGCGCGCATCGATGACGCCGTGCGCCGCATTGTCGCCGTCAAGTGCGAGATGGGCTTGCTGTCGCAAGATCAGCGGTCGCGCGAAGCGGCGAGGCGCGCGCTCCTCGAGCAGGTGGGTTCCGAGTCACATCGCGCCGTGGCTCGCGAGGCCGTCCACGAGTCGCTGGTGGTGCTCAAAAACGAAGCGTCGGTGTTGCCGATCCATCGGGACGTGCAGCGCGTCCACCTGGCGGGCCGTTTTGCCGACGACCTGGGTGCGCAGTGTGGCGGCTGGACCATCACCTGGCAGGGGTCGCACGGAGCGCTCACCGAGGGCACCACGGTGCGCGGCGCGTTCGAGCAAGCCCTGTCGAAGGATCGCGTGACGTTCATGGCGGACGGCACCGGAGCCGAGGGAGCCGATGTCGCCGTTGCGGTGATCGGCGAGGGACCGTACGCCGAAGGGGCCGGCGACAGGGAGGAGCTGGGCCTGGACGCCGTGGATGTCGAGGTGGTGAAGAAGCTGAAGGCAGCTGGCGTTCCCGTGGTGGTTCTTCTGCTGAGCGGGCGACCGCTGGTTTTGGGCGACGTCTACGAACTGGCGGACGCCGTGGTTGCGGCGTGGTTGCCCGGCAGCGAGGGGCGCGGCATCACCGATGTCCTCTTGGGAGAGGTCGCCCCTGCCGGAAAGCTGTCGCACAGCTGGCCGCGTGAGATGCGTCAGGTGCCGATCAACTTCGGCGATCCGGGCTACGATCCGCTGTTCGAGTACGGGTACGGCTTGACCTACTCCCCGACCTCCGGCACCTAAAGCCTCGCGGTGGAGAGCGATCGTTGAGCTCGGTCGCGTCAGGCCTTTCTGTCTTTGATGCGCTCGACGCGAAGCCTGGTCTCGTCGTCGAAACAACTGCGCACGCTCAAGAGGACGGCGAGCCCGACTCCCAAGGCGGTGGCCGAGGCCACCAGAAACATGATCATGATCTGGTAGCGGGCTGCCAGCGCAGGATCCGTACCCCCCAACATCTGGCCCGTCATCATGCCGGGAATCGTCACCAGGCCCACGACGCTCATGCTGTTCAGGATCGGGATCAGCCCTGTGCGCAGGGATTCCACCACCACGGGGCGTGAGGCTTCCCAGCGCGTGGCGCCGAACGCCAGAAGGGCCTCGACGCGCGTTCGGCCTTCGGTGAGCTCACCGAGACAGCGGTCCAGTCCCAGGGATACCCCCGTCAGAGCATTGCCGAGCACCATCCCCAAGAGCGGGATGAGGTAGCGCGGTTGCCACCACGGCTGAAGGTGCAGCACGAGCCGCATGGTCACCGCGAGGGTCACCGAAGCGGCCAGAAGCAAGGACCAAAACGTGTTGAGGAGGGCGCCTTGGTAGCGACGACTGGAACGCCGCACCCCTTCACGAGCAGCCAGCGTGATCATGAGCGCAGCCATGCCCGCCATCAAGTAGGGGTTCTCCAGGCGGAAGACGGGGACGAGCACGTACCCGAGCAGCAATAGCTGGATCAGCGTTCGCGCGGCGGCCACCACGAGTCGCCGTTCCAGTCCCAATCTGAACCAAAGGGAAAGCGCTGCGTTGGCCAGCAGCAAGCTGGCGGCCATCGCCAGACCGACGGCGTCGATGGGTTGGGCGTGGTTCATGGGGTGAGCACCAGGTTTCGCTGGGCGACGCGTCGTGCCTGGGCCGCGTCGTGGGTGACCCAAACCTTGGTCAGCGGCTTCAGCCGGGCCTCGATGCTCTCGACCACCGCGGCGTCCACGGCGCTGGTGGGTTCGTCCAGGAGTAGCAACGCGGGGGCTCGGCTGACCGCGATGGCCAGCAACAGGCGTTGCTTTTCTCCCCCGGATAGGCTGCTGAAGGGTCGCTGCCAAAGCTCGCGACCGAGACCCCATTCGAGACCGAGATCAATCGCGGGCGTGCTCGCGGGTTGCCCCGTCTGGTGAGACAGCTTGCTGACCGCCTCCAAGAACTCCTGCGCCGTGCCCGTGAGCGCTGGGGCTGTCTGGGGCAGGTAACACACCCTGGCACGCCAAGCGCAGGCACCCCATTCGGAAGGTGTTCGCCCATCCAGGGTGAGTGCGTCCTGGGCACTCGGGTCCAACCAGGCCAGGCAACGGAGCAACGAAGTCTTCCCGGACCCGGAGGGGCCCGTGACTGCCAGGGTCTCCCCGCCCTCGAGTCGAAAGCTGACGCCGTGGAACAGCGTGAGCCCATCGAGCTCACGGGTCAGGTTTCGGGCTTCCAAGATCATGACGTGGTCGATGGCCGGGTGGGTGCCAAAGTCTCCGCGTGTATACCAAATGAGTGGGTACCGTGCGGCGTTCGTCGCACATGGTGGTGCGACCGTGGCCAATACCGCGTCTTGGTATTCCGCGCGACGACGTGAAACCGGACCTCGCCAATGCACGGGGCCGTTTGGCGATGCCGGTGGCTTTGGCAACCTGTTCGGTGTTCGAGAGGACGATCGGAGACCGAGCCGCGGACCGACGTTTGTCTCAATTCGCACACCCGAAGTGCCTCGGGTTGGGACACGTTAGCGAATTCGTGGTTCTTTTCGCCCGCGAGGGCTGGCCGCTCCGGCCGCGGGACGTTTCACGAGCCGTGTATTCGGCGCCTCATCGAGACCGGCGGAGTCGTTTTACGTGGCCTCGCCTTTAGGCTGCAGCGTGGACGGCCGTTGATCTGGTTGATTGCCATGCTGTTCAGCTACTTTGGCCCCGAAGATTCCCAGCACACGGACGACGTGATGGTCCTGGAGGCACCGCTCGAGTGCTTCGATCTGGATCGACCTTTGATACTCGCCGATGAGCTCCACGTGGCCGGTGCCGTTGCCTTCGCCACGGCCTTCGGGTTCTCGGGGGTCTCCCTGTTGGAATGGGCGCTGGTCCAAACCCTGGGCAGTCCGGATGACGACACGTGCTGGGACGAGGGAGCTTCGGACAGCCTCTTTCCGGGCAAGTCGTAGCCGGCAACCCTCGCGGTTGGCAGACCGGCGGGGACACGGACCGCCGCTCGTGGAGGCGGAAGCAGGGGCCGAATTCGCCGCTGGGTAGCAACCGAAATCCGAGCGATTACCACCCCTTTCGGGTCGGGGATGTTCGTGGGCTTGGGCCTTGCGAGCGTCGAGCTACACTGCGCCGGTGGTTAGTCGAGCAGGGTCCCCGTGGGCGTTTTGGCGCCTGGTAAACTGGCGTGTTTCCGCGCTCATCCTCTGCTTGGTCGGCCTTTTGGGTTGTAGCAAGCACAATGCCGGACCTGCCTCGCAGGACTCGGGCGACCTCCTGGGCGGACTGACCGCACGGTCGAGCCGGGACGTGCAGTGTGTGAGCTGCCTCACCGACCGCGTCGTGGCTCGAGACGGGGACCACTGGAAGATCGAAGGCGCCGCGTTGCTGCACTCGTCCAACGCGCATGTGGACTTCGACCTCGGCCGAGAGCGGCAGATTCGCGCCGCCTGGCTGCAGGGGGACAACAACGATACCTACCGCGTCGAAATCTCGCCCGATGGCCGGCGCTTCAGGAAGATGTGGGACGCAAAGCCCGTCTCCAGCCCGGGCCTGCGCCCACGGAGCTCCGTTCGACTGAACGCTCGCGGCCGTTACATTCGCCTGCGCCCGATGGGGGGGGATGGCAACTACTCGGTGACCGAGTTGCAGCTGTTTGCCGAACCGCCCGGGGCCTTGCCGGCCGGCGTGAGCCTAGGGCGGGGCATCTCGATGAGCATCCAGGTGCGGGGCAATATCCTTGCGTTCGGCGTGGCGCTCGTGGGGCTGTTGGTTCTTTCGTATCGCAAGGCGCCGTGGTGGTGGCTCGCGCTGGTGGCGCTGGTGCCCCTGGTGACGGGGTACGATCTATTCACCTCGTTGCTCCGAACCTGGCCCGAGGAGCAGCGGGAGGTCTCGTTGGTGCGCGGCGTCGTCGCCGTGGTTGCCGCGGCGGCGCTGCTCAGGGAGTTCTGGGCGCCTGCCCGTTATCCGGCGCACCGGGGCATCGTGCTAGGTGTGCTTTCGCTGTGCGGAGTGGTGGGGTTTTTCGCCTTCTACAATCTGGGGCACCCACAGTTTCGTGACAAACAGTTGGGACAGCCCACTTACGTGCACCATCTCGACCTACGCCAGTACTACGGGACCGCGAAGTACTTCGACGAGATAGGCTACCGCGCGTTGTACGAAGCCGACGTGGCGGCGTTTCTGGAAGACAATCCCGGCACGAGTTTCGACAGCATCGCCGATCGTCCGATGCGCAGCTTGCGCACGCATCAGATGAGCACGGTCGGGGATCAGCGCGCCCGGATCCTCGAAGCCCCTCGCCTGTTCAGTCCGGAACGCTGGCAGGCTTACAAGGCGGATGCCCGGTACTTCCGCGACGCCATGGGGCTCAGGCAATACTGGAGCACGTTCTATGACCTGGGCGGCAATGCAACTCCGGTATGGATCAGCATTGCGCACGTCATGTTCAACCAGTTCGCGGCGAACAACCACACGTTCTTGATCACAGGCCTCTTGGACCCTCTGTTGATTTTGGGGGCGTTCGTGGCGATCGGTTTCGTTTTTGGGCCACGTACCGCATTTCTGTGCATGGTCGTTTTCGGCGCCAACGATTTCATCATGTATGGATCGAACTGGGGGGGAGCCACGCTGCGCCACGACTGGATGGCATACATTGCGTTCGGCGCCTGCGCCCTCAAGCGCCGCAAGTGGTGGCTCGGTGGAGCCCTGCTGGCGCTTTCCACGAGCATTCGCGCCTTCCCGGCTCTGTCGTTGATAGCGCTCGCGTTTCCCGTTCTCTGGTGGTGCTACGCTTACACCCGAGAGCAGCGGAAGCTGCCCACCCTCCGCGTGTTGTGGCAAGAGCAGCGACCCCTGTTCAGCGTCGCGCTCGGCGCCGCGATCACGCTCACGGTGCTGTTCCTGTTCGCGTCCGCCTTGTTGGGGCTGTCGTCTTGGGGGGATTGGTACGTCAAGGTTTCGCAGCTATCTGCCGACCCTCACGGCAATCATATCAGCTTGCGCTCGCTCATCGCAGGCTGGGAAGGGAACCAAGCCAGGGTACTGGCGGATCGCCTGCCACTGTTCTTGCTCGGGGTCTTCTTCTACGTGGGTATGGTCTTCGTTGCCTGTCGCGGGCAGCGCTTCGAACAGGCCGCGGTGTTGGGCATGGTTCTCACTCCGGTGCTTCTCTATCCGGCAAACTACTATATTCACCTGGTCTGGCTCTTGCCCCTCGTCATGGTCGAGCATCGGGTGGCGCAGGAACCGCGGGGTCAGCCGTTCGAGCCCAGGCATGTCTGGGTCGGAGTGCTCTTGCTGGGTATGTGCGCCGCCCAATACTTCACTGTGCTCGAAACGGATCGCGGTATTCACTTCTACATGGCGAGCGCGATCCTGTTCGCCACTCTGACTTTCATGTTGACCGCCCTCGTGCGCAGTCAGGTGCTGTCCGCTGCCGGAGTGCCCTTGGCGCACTCCGGACCGACTTCCGACGCCGGTCCAGCAGAGCGGAGTAGCTCGGAGTCCGAGGCGCCCTTGCGCGATTCGGATCCGAGCGGCGCTCAGCACGCGGCCCAATAGCATCGGTGCCGAGCTCGATGGTCCCAAGGCGGTTTCTCCTCGCGTGTCCAAGGTTGATAGTCCGATGAGTCGCGCGATCTCTCCCTTATTGGCAGGCGTCTTGTTGTCGTGTTGTGCCAGACACCACCCGGGTGAAACGCCGGCCGCAGCCGTTTCCGGAACGCCGATCCGCGAGGCGCCCGTGGCGGCACTGCCCGCTTCGGCGGCACCCCCAGCGGCTGCGCCGCCCCCGAGCGGAGTAGCCGAGCCGGCGCCCGAGGCTGAGGAGTGTGGGGCCCTGGGCTGTCGCCTGTTCGAGTCTCCCGCGGACGCGCTGCGCCATGTACTCGAAAGCAAGCCGCTCGTGCTCGGGGTGGGGGAGGCGCATGCGCTCAAGGGTACGGAGGGTGTCGAATCCACCACCAGCCGCTTCACCCGAGAGCTTCTGCCGGTTCTCGCACCCCGCGCGAGCGACATCGTGATCGAGCTGATGCAGCCTGACCGGCGCTGCTTGAAAACCACCGAAGAAGTTCGCAAAGAACAGAAGGAAGTCACACGCGACCAGGCCGCGTCGAACCAGAACGAGTTCGTGATGCTGGGCGCGCGAGCCAAAGATGCCGGTGTCCGGCCGCATATCCTGTACCCTAGCTGCGCCCAGTACGACCGCATCGTGAAGGCAGGCGACGACAGCATTTTCGTGATGCTCGAGACCATCGCGCTCCTGACCGAGCAGAAGGCGGAAGCCATCCTGGAGCGCAATCGCAAGGAGGGCGCCGCCGACGCGCTGCTGGTCTTGTACGGCGGCGCTGTGCACAACGACGTGTCGCCGCGTGAAGGACGACAAGCGTGGAGCTACGGCAAGAGCCTGCTGGACACTACGGGGGGCCGCTACGTGGAGCTCGACTTGATCGTGCGCGAGTACATCAAAGATACCGACGTGTGGAAGAGCCTGCCCTGGTATTCGCATTTCGACAAGACCGCGCACCCGGACAAGGTCGTGCTGTTCCACCCCGCGCCGTCCTCCTACGCGCTGATCTTTCCGGCCAGCGGCTGAGCAGCACGCTCCCGCTGTTCTGAGTTCGTGCGACGGTCTCGAGGCCTTTGGCGTTTGCTTCTGCCGTGGGGCGAAGCTAAAAGAGCCCGCCTTGGAGGTAGTTTCGTGATTTCCCAGCGCATGCTTCGGGGTCAGGTCGCTCGCACGCTGGCAGGCGTCGGGCTCTCGGTCGCTCTTTTGGCGACACCGGGCTGTAAGAAAGGCGGAGGCGACCGCGCGTCTTCCGCGGGGGCCAGCTCGGGAAGTGGCGGCTCCGCCGGCGACGATGGTATGGGCGGTGCCGCGGGTGACGGAGGCAGCGGCGGCGCTAGCACGGGGGGCAGCGGGGGCAACGCGCCCAGCTGCGTGAACAGCGACGCGATCCTCGCCGAGCACGTGATCGATGAGGCGAGCCCGCTGGTCTCCGTGGACCGGCCCATCGTGGGGAGCGACGGCGTAGAGTCCCCGGAGCTGCTCGTCGATGGCGAGTTCCGGGGCAACCAGTATGCGAACTTCGGCACTCTGGAAAACGGACCCGAATGGGTGGCTATCGATGTCGGCGAGGGCCCCAAGAAGCTACTCCTGATGTTTGCGGACAACGGCACGAGTCGCTACGACTCGATCAGCGGCGGAGCGCCTGTCGGCTACACCATCGAGACCTCCGCCGACTCCACCGACGGTTCCGACGGCGAGTGGGAGATGGCCGTCGAGGTCACCGACAACCCGGTTCGGACTCGAGCGCATAGCTTCGCCTTCGAGGGCATGCGCTGGGTGCGTTTCACCGCCACCGAGCCCCCGCCCGATCGCTCCGTGCGCTTGCTCGAGATCTTGCTGCACGACATCTCCGACAGCACCGGTGAGCGCCCGCAAGACAGTTGGGTCTTCTTCGGCGACAGCATCAGCCAGGCAGCGCTGACGCGGAACTTCGGGTCGGTATCCTTCGCCAGCGTGGTGGCCGACGCGCATCCGGGATTTTCGCCCATCGCGCTGAACGCCTCCATCGGTGGAGAACTGCTGACCGACGCGATTGCCCGGCTCGATCAGTTGCTCGACCTCAACCCCGACATCCAGCACATTGCCATCGCCTACGGGACCAACGATTCGTGGGGCAACCAGAACGCCGAAGCCGTCGGATTCCGGGACAAGCTCGTTCAAGTGGTGGAGACGATTCTGGACCGGGGGCGCACTCCCATCATCGCGCGGATCCCCTACGCCAGCGAGGCGCACCGCACGCTGCCCGAGTTCAACGACGTCATCGACGAGGTTCAGGCCGAGTACGGCCTGCCCTGTGGCCCCGATCTGTACAGCTGGTTTTTGGAGCATCCGGAGCAGCTGGGCCCAGATGGCGTGCATCCCAACAGTCCGGGTAACGTCCAGCTGAACGCCCTGTGGGCCGAGGCAGCGGGGGCGCTCTACCTGGACGAGTAGGAATTCTCGTCGCACACCGCTTGCTCGGCAGACAGCGAGGCGCGGCCTCGATTACATGCGATTTGCAAGTATAATATGTGCGATTCGCATGTATTGCGACATGGCCCGACTGCGGGGGCGCGCCAACAGCGGTGCCAGCCTTCAGACCCGGGTCGACGAATACGGAGGCACCTGCAAGATGGCTTGTGCGTTCGGCAAAACAAGAGGGCTGCGGCCGTTCCCGTGCGCCGCTGCGGGCGGAACCTGCTCGGGTCCGTGATCTGGTTCCGGCCCAGCGCAGCTTACTTCGTTGCTTTTTCTGGCTTCACCTCGAGGTTTCACGGGAGCAGTCCTCCGTGCGATGGACGGCTGGCGACCCCGAGTAGCCAGGAACGCGAGTGTTCGACCACGTGTGGGTGGGGTTGGCGCTCACGCGCACAGCCGAGCCCACTGCCGCGGGCGCGCCAGCCGAGGAGGAGGTCGGTGGGGGTTTTGGTGCCCCAGCCTGCAGGGGCACTCCCACAGTCTGGTGCGAGCCAGCCGAGGAGCAGGTCGGGCGGGTTTCCGGTGGCCGCTGATCGGGTCCCACAGGCGAGATACGCCCAGGGTCTCTCTGTCCGTGCCGGCCCCGGGCAAGCCGCTTACACCATCCGTTGGACCTATCGAGTGGCCGTCCCGGCCCAAGGCATGTCAACCCGAATGGGCATGGGGGCGCCGAAGCGCGCTTCTCACGCCCAGGGCGCTGATGTATATGCCTTGGTTGGCCGAAGCGCGGCCTCAGCGCCGCTTGCGATACCGACCGATCCCCTCCTCCCCATCAGGAGTCGACCATGAACGCATCGAGTGCACACTTACGCCAAGCAACCAGACTCGCGATCGCAAGCGCCCTTCTGGGTGCTCTACTGTACGCTTGCTCGGGAGACGACAGCGGCGCTTCGGGTTCCGACGGCTCCGCTGGCAGCGCAGGCTCCGGCGGTTCCGGTGGCTCTGGCGACCCCATGGGCCGCGGCGGCAGCGCCGGTGAAGGAGCCAGCGGGGGCACGGCGAACGAGGTCGGCGGCAGTGGGGGTTCGGGAGGCGGTGGCAGCGGCGCGGGGGCCAGCGGTGGCTCCGCCGGGGAACGAGGCGAGGCCGGCGCGGCGGGACAAGCCGGTATGGAGCAAATGCCCGACCCTGCGGGGGCCACGTGCTTGGCCTGTGCCGAGGAAGACGACTGCTTCGAGGCCCTCTCGGAGTGCGAGGGCGAGAGCGACTGCCGCGACTGGGCCGACTGCGTCAGCGCTTGTGAGGATGACGCATGCTCGGCGAGCTGCGACAGCGAATTCGCTGCTGCCCGTCACCTGTTCGCTCCGCTGTACGCGTGTCTGGCGGACGCTTGCAGCTCCGTGTGCGAGCCCCTCGACCCTGGCAGCTACGACTGCGAGGACACGCTGGCCCCCAGCGAAACCGCTCCTGCAAACCTGGCAGAGACCGGGTTGTACGTCGACGACGGTCAAGGCGGTTTCGAGATCGCGCCCTACATGCGTGGCTACGAGCCGAAGTTCGAACTCTGGTCCGACGGCGCCAAGAAGCAGCGCTACATCTACATTCCCGAATGCCAACGCATTGCCAGTGATGACATGGACAATTGGGACTTCCCGGTGGGCACGCGCGTATTCAAGACCTTTTCGAGCGAGCCCACAGAAGGGGGCGACCCCATCCAGGTCGAGACGCGCATGCTGCATCGATTTGGCCCCGACCCCGACGACTGGTTGATGGTGACCTACCAGTGGGACGCCACGAGCGAGGAGACGTTGCACAATCCCGAACTCGCCTTGCTGGTGCCCTCCGAAGGAGTCGTCGATGCGAACGGCACGCACCACGACATCCCTTCGACGGCTGCCTGTGAGAATTGTCATGCAAAGCTCTCGTCCAAGGTGCTCGGCTTCTCGGCAATCCAGCTCAGCCACGACGGCGGCGGCGAGACGATGAAGTCGTTGAGCGACGAAGAGCGCCTGACGGTACCCGCGGCGCAAGGGTTCCCCGTGCCGGGCACGGCTGAGGAGCAAGCCGCCCTCGGCATGCTGCACGCCAACTGCGGCCAATGCCACAATCACACGTTCAACGTTTACTCTCCCCCGCTGAAGATGAAGCTGCTCGTCGACCAGACCACGGTCGAGGAAACGGACGTCTTCACGACGGCCGTAGGCGTGGCGGCACAGAACGCTGCCTACCTGGGACAGAAACGCATCGAGCCGGGGAGCTCTTCGACGAGTGTCCTCTGGCAACGCCCGAACAAACTGGAAATGCCCCCGGGTAACGCCGCGAACGAACTCCCCAACGACGCGGGACTCGAGGCGCTTGCTGCGTGGATCGACGCCATGCCAGCTGCCGAGTAGCCCTCGGCAGCGTCACCTGTGGCTGTTGGGGGAGCGCCGCGTGACTCTGGGCAAGGGCCCGCCAGGCAAACCTGAAAGATCACTGTTGTTGACGTTTCGTGAGCGCGGGTGGGCGCGGGCGTGGGCGAGCGGGGGCGTGGGCGAGCGGGGGCGTGGGCGAGCGGGGGCGTGGGCGAGCGGGGGCGTGGGCGAGCGGGGGCGTGGGCGAGCGGGGGCGTGGGCGTGAATCAGGGCGTGTGGCGAGCCGCGGGCGTCGGGGGCGAGTCGGTGGGGGCGTGGTCGTTCTCATGAATCAGGCAAAAGAAAGGTGAACACCAGGCTACGCATTGATCCCGTCTGTCTCGCCATGGTGCGCGACGTTCGCCCGTACGCCGAGCGCGGCCTACGCGGGGGTCGGCGACGGCTGAGCTACGATTATGCCCTCGGCGAGCCTCGCGAGACACTGGCCAATCTCGAGGTAGCTCAAGCTATCGGCTACGTTCCGGCTATCGAAGCGCAGCTCCGACAGCGGCTCGATCACATCATCGGCACTCTCGTCAATCTCGTACGCTGAAGTGCCCTTGCATTGGGCTGCACACTCGACCCTTCACTCGTCACCGCCTCAGCCTCACGGCGGTCTCGGCCGGCTCGCGACGGACTCCCCCGCTTGCGGGGCCCCAAGCGACCAGCCGTCGAGCGCACTGGCAATGTTCCCGGCTAGACGAGGCCCGATAGCGGGCCGGTGCAGTAGTCGGGATGCCCGAAGGTGGTGTCGGGCAATCCGAACATGTTCAGGATCGAAACGAGCAAATTGTTGTGCGGGGTGGGTTGAGTCTGCAGCCAACGCCCCGTCTGCAATTTGCCGCCGGCACCACCTGCGAGAATGAACGGCATGTTGTCTTGCGCATGCGTTTCGGGCATCTGAATCTCCGTCACGGCCAACACCAGCGAGTGATCGAGCAACGTGCCATCACCCTCTTGAACGGAATCGAGCTTGCCGAGCAGGTACGCGAACTTTTCAGCATAGAACCGGTAGATGATCTCGAGCGCTTCTGGCTGAAACCCTCGATCGTGCTGATAGCCGTGGTGATGATCCTTCAGCGAGTCGCCGGTGCTGTCGTGCAGGAAGCCGAGCATGAACTTGGCTTCCGAGTCGGACCATTGGATGGTGCCGACGCGCGTCAGGTCGCAGGCCAGCGCGGCCACCAGCAGGTCCGTCATGACCTCGCCCTTGAGCGGTACTTTCGCCCCGGTGGTGATGGATGCATCGCCCCCGTCGGACGCACCGCGCGAAACGCCCTCGGCGATCGGATCGTCGTAGTAGCCGGGGGTGGGGTCGACGTTGGTGGGTACCGCGCAGGTCGAGTTGACCGGCTGTTGGAGTCCCTGCTCGGTTTCGCGGATGAACGCCAGGTGCGCTTCGAGCTTGGCTCGGTCTTCGCTACCAACCAGGGCCATGACGCGCGTGAAGTCGTCTTGGACACCGTCGAGGACGGAGGTGTTCCAAGCCAGCGCATTGGTGTTCTCCGTTTCGTTGCCGTCGAGGCCGGCGAAGACGCGTTGGAGCGTACTCAGGGGGTTGGTGGCCGGAGGCACGGGTGTCGCCTGCCCACCGGGCGATGCCGGCGCCTGATAGTTGATGATGTTGCCCGGGTGCGGCTGCCCGCCAGCGGAAATCCCCGTCGACCAACCTGCGGAGACCTCCAGGCTAGGAAAGCGAAGTCCCTGCGAGATGGAGGCAGCGATCACCTGATCGATCGACGGCCCCGCGGCGAACCCAGCATTGCCGCCGTTCGTATTGAAATTTCCGGGCAGCAGCTGCTGACCGGTGAGCACACCGGCCATGCCGCGGCTGTGGGGGTGCCCGTTACCGATGCGTGTGATGGACAGGTCGACGCCATCCACGAAAACCAGGCGCCCCAGGTAGGGCGTTAGCGGTGACATCATGGGCTGCAACGTGAACGAAGTTTCGTTGCCGACAGGTCGCCACTTGTCGAGTAGTGTGCCGCCGGGATTGTAATAGACGATGAGACGCTTGGGGGTGCTCTCTTGTGCATGGCTGCGCCCCGGTCGCAACATTGCGGACAAGAAGGGGAGACCGATGGTGACGCTCCCCGCGCCTCTCAGCAACGTTCTGCGGGTGATTCTGTTTTTCGAAGTGATCATCGGCGCACTCGTCTCCTGGTTATTGCGTCGGGTTCAAGGGCCGTTGCAAGAAGGCGTCTGATTGCGTCACGGCCAGCATCAACTCCTTGATATCCCCCTGAGACTGCTCGAATGCCGTTCCCACGCTGGCGCGACTGCAATTGTCGTCGTCCGTGAGGGCGCGACCATAGGCGTAGGTCATGTAACGGTCGGCGTAGCAGCTGCGAACGTCATCGCTCTGAGCCACTTTTGCGGCAAATTCTAGTGCGCCGTTGAACGGCCCGGCCACGTCGGTGGTTGGAATCTCGCCGCTGTCGTCGATGGGCGCCTCGTTGTCCGTGTCGCGCCACAAGCCAACGCCATCGAAATGCTCGAACGCCAACCCCATGGGGTCCATGTAGATGTGGCATCTACGGCATACCTCGGCCGAGCGATGCATCTCGAGGCGTTCACGCACCGACTGGCCAGGAACCGGCTCCGGCAACTTCGGCACATTGGGAGGAGGATCGTCGACGTGCCCGCACAGTACCTTGGTGTAGAGCCACTTGCCGCGCACGACGGGATCCGTTCGGCTGCCTGGCGTCGTTGCCGTCAGGATGCTGGCCTGCGTGAGCAGCCCGGCTCGCTTCGTGGTGTCGACGTTGACCATTTGGAACGCATCCCCGGTCACATTTTGAATGCCATAGAACTCAGCGAGCGGTTCGTTGACGAACGTATACGGGGCGGTAAAAATGCTCGCGAGATCGCCGGCGCCCTCCCAAATGACGTGATCGAGAAACGCTTCCGTCTCCAGCCGAAACAGCTTTCCCATGCCTGGCTGGAACGTTGGATAGTATCCGGCGTCGCGCTCTAGATGGTCGAGGCCATTGATTCCGAAGAGCTGTCCATGAAAGAAGCGCAGGCTGTCTTTCGCTCGGTCGTCCTCCATCATGCGGGTGGCCTCGGCGAGGACGCCTTCCTTGGTGCTGAGCCGCCCCTGGGCTGCCGCCTCCAGCAATGCCGAGTCCGGCATGGAGCCCCAGAGCAAGTACGACAGGCGAGTGGCCATCTCGTAATCGGTGGGCTGGGCCAGGTTGCGCGTCTCATCCACGGGTTCGCCTATTTCGATGCGATAGAGAAACTGTGCGGACTGAAGCGACCGTTCGACGACTGCTCGAACGCCGCTCGCAAAGTTGCCGCCCAAGCTCTGACCTTCGGTAAACGCTGCCTGGTAGGCAGCGAGGTCTTCCGCACTCGGCGGCCGACGGAACGCTTTGGTCAGGTACCCATCGAGGAACTGTTGGCGGCAGGCGTCCTCGCCCGCGACGGCTGGGTCACAGCCCGTCACATCCATGACCGCATTCGTATCGGCGGTGACTTGCTCTGCGACTTGCTGCGCGACCGATCGATAGCCGTCAATCAGCAGCCGCGAAACGCCCAGCGCGTCCGCGTCGTTGCCGAAGCCGCTTCCGAGCTCTTCGCCTGGTAGTTCGTTGGCAGGTTGGGAGGTGACCCCGAGTAGGTCGCGAACGGTGTTGTTGTATTCGAAGCGCGTGATGCGCCGCAGCGGCGCCCGCGGAGCTGGCGGGGACTCTGAGCAGACGGCCACGCCGAGGCCGCCACCGCTGCCGGTAGTGCCTGTCGTGGTTGCGCCGCCCGAATCGACCACCTGGGTACCAGTGGTGGTCGATCCGTCCGTCCCCGTCGATGCTCCCGTGCCATCCGTCCCATTGCCTCCGGTGCCCGACTGCGGTCCGCTCGACTCTTCCATCGCGGAGGGGTAGCCACCGGGCACCTCCGCCTGGCAGCCGAACAGTATCTGACAGCCGATGAGCGCCGGAACTACCCACGAGCCGCCAGCGTGAGCGCGGCACCGTTCGAGATACATGTGCGCTGAAGTTTTCCGTTCACTCGGCACGGGGGCCACGGCATCGGTCCGCATGCACAGATAGTGGGCTGCGCAGGCGAGAAGGTTACAGCGAACCGCTCTCAGTCCTCACACTCCAGCAGGGCCCCCGCCCAGACGGCGTGGTCCAAAGCGTAATCGTCACCGCCGATGCCCACGAACAGACGCAAGTCTCGCTTGCTGCTGACGCTTACGTCGACATGCCGCGCAGGGCTCGCTCCCGTCACGACACCGCTCTGGAATAGGCGCTCACCGTCGGCCCACACTTCGAACTGTGCCGATCCTCGGCCGTCCTGGTCGTCGTCGATGCCCACATCGGCGACGAAGCGTGAGCAGCGTTGGCCGAGGCGGTAGCGTATCAATGAAGGCCCGTGCACCCCGAGCCCTTTGTCGTAGGCCGCGCCGCGCAGTCGCACAGGCGCTCCATCCAGGGGGAGGTCCTCGCCATTGGTCTGATCCAGTTCGACGGGACCGAAGCCGTTGGTCGCATAGGTCCAATGTAGGTCGCTCAAGTAGACTCGCCCGCTCGGCAGCGGCGGCTCGGTTCCCTCGACGCGCAGCGCAATGGCATCGTGACCAGGCACCACCACGCTGGCCCCGTCCTCGCCCGAGGCCAAGGTGGAATCGTTCCACAGATCGTGCACGCTGGCGGCCTCCGGCTCGAGCCATAGGTCCGGCCAGGTGAAGCTGAACTCCTGACTCGAGTCACCGCGGTTCCACAGCACCACCGCCCGTGCGCCACAGGCTGCCAGCGGCTTGGCCAGGACATCCACGTCTCCCTCGCGCGCGACCAGGGCGCCCTGCAGACCCAACGGGTCCTGGTCGATGGCGATCAAATCACTATGGGTGAGTAGCGCCAGGGTGTCGTCCGTCATCTGGGTCAGGTCGTTCCCGGCCAGCAGCGGAGCGGAAAGGATCGACCACACGGCAAACTGCACACGTTGCTCACTCACGGTCAGTGTGCCGTTGCCGATGTCGAGCATGTCGGGGTCGTTGAACGCCCCGGGGCGAGCGTAGGCTGCCAGCGGGACGGTGACGTCGATCGATTCGACGACCGACCCCCAGGCTGGCTCGGAGTCGCCCCCAGTTCGCCAGATTTGAGCCTTGTCGCGCATCCACTCCTGAAAAGGCTGCGCCGCGAGGCTCAGTACGACCGGGCGCTCCAGCTTAGCCAGTGCCGCTGTTAGGTCAGAAACCGCTGGTTCCGTGTCGGGCCCGGGGGCTCCGCAGCTGACGTACTTCAGGTAGTCGACTCCCCAACGGGCGTAACTCGCCGCATCCTCAGTCTCGTACCCCTCACCACCGGCCATGCCCTGACAGTCCTGAATGTGAGAGTAGAACCCAAAGGCGAGGCCATGGTCGTGAACCCAGTCGGCCAGGGCTTCGATGCCTCCCGGCAGCTGCTCTGGATCGAACTGGCGTTCGCCTTCGGCAGAACGTTCGAGTTGCCAGCAGGTATCCAGGTTCACGTAAAGATAGCCGGCAGACTGCATGCCACTGGCGACGAGCGCATCGACGACCGACTCGAGCTTGGCCTCGTCGAAAGTTTCACGGTCGCAGCCGAAGGCATTGTAGCCGTTCCAGCCCATCGGAGGGCGAGCCGAGAGCAGCCCGTCGGGTACGGAAGCACTGCAGTCTTCTGGCAAGACGGGCTCCGCCAGGTCGGGTGCAAGCTCGATCTCTTCACGGCAACCCATGGCACTGAAGACTGCCGAAGCGGCCAGCAGTCGCCGCGCCCACCCAGCGAGGAGGCGCGTGCTAGAAGAGCTCCACACCGCAGTATCCTGTTACGCTGGGAGTCAGCGGCCACGGTGAGAACACGGGATCGCCCCGCACCGAGTAACGCCGGCTCATAGGGAGGTAGGCGGCCCCGACGGATGCGCCCAGGTAGACCCAATTCGCTACTTTGAAGTTCAGCAACACTTCGAGGTCGATGGACCCATTGAGGCGCTGCACCTCGCTAGGTTGGGAGGTATCGGCGACTGCGCCCTCGAGATTGGTCCAACGCGCGGCACCCCCGAGGGCGAGCATGGTAGAGAAGCTCGACACTTCGACCAGACGCAAGCGCGCCTTGGCGCCGAGCGCGCGCTCGCGGTAGCGACCGCTGTAGTCGGTGGCCGCAATGCGCAGGGCTGGCCCCGATGACAGCTCGAAACTCAGGCCAAGGCGCCGCGCCGCCACCAGCCAGAGTACTCCTCTCACCTCGACCCGGTAGGCCTGCAGGTCTGCGCCAAACCACTGCAGGCCCGGTCCTACTTCCAGGGCCGCCGTGCGGCCTTCGGTCGGCGAGCGCGGTGGGGCGCCGAACCGCTCCTGTGGCGGCGCCACGACGCTTGCTCGCAACACGGTCTTCACCGTCAGGGCCACCGAGGCAGCCGAGGCGCCGTCGAAGGGAGGCTGTTCGCTCAGCAATCGCGTGACGACGTCTCCAGTGCGAACGTCAAACACCCAGAGCAGCGAGCCCTGTTGCAGAGTCGTGAGCCAAACCACCGCCTCGACGCCGAGTTGGCGCGCCAGCTTCGAGGCCGCCCGGACGGCCTCCGGCTGCGATGCGCTCGGGGGCGGCGTATCGATGGCCACGGTTTCGAGGCCCCAGGGGTCGAGCGCCAGCGAGATGGCGCGCAACAACGCGGGGTCGGGTTGAAGAACGGCGACTCGCCGTGGGTCGGCCGAGGCAACGGCTGAACACAACATTGCGACGAAAACGACGAACGTGGCAGTCACCCTCGGCATGCAGGCGCAGGCTACCTGAGTCGGCGCAACACTGCTCGTGCATCTTCGGCGTTGCTGCCCCGCGGAAAGCGCGCGAGGTACAGTTCGAGTAAGCGACGCGCCTCGCCCGAATTGCCACGCGAGGCTTCGAGTCTACCCCGCGCATACAAGGCATTTCGCGCCCAGGAATCGCTCCCGGACTCCAGCTGACGGTACAGTCGGGAAGCGCGCCCGGGATCGCTGCGCTCGAGCGCGGTTGCCTGCTCGAAGACCGATTGCGGCGACTGGCGAGGCGCGGTTTCGGTCTCGGTCTCACCGGGATCGACAGCCGTTTCGATGGCATCGCGCCTGGCCGATCGCGGGCTGCGCGATGAGGGCGCCAGCGCCCTCGCGCTGTGGGTGGCTGGCGATTGGTGCTGCGTTTTTCGGGGTAGCGTCGGAGCCTCGGCGTCTGGAGCGGCCTTTTCCACGGCAACGGCTTCATCGGCAGCGGCAGTGGACACGGACCGGGCGCCGCGAGTCGAACGCTGTGGAACGTCGCTGGACCACACCTCGCCTTCGGCGACACGTACGGATTCACCACCGGCGGTGACTTCGACCACTCCTTGCTGAACTTGCACGCGTGCGCTTTCGCCGAGGCGGGTGACGCGAAAGCGAGTGCCAACGACGCGCACGCGCACCGCCCCTGCTTGTACAATCAGCGGAGCTTCGCTCGAGCGCGGTTCGACCTGGCAAGCAATACTGCCCTGATCGACGACGAGCAGTAGCCCCTGAGGCGTTTCCGCGCCGACCACGACGGCCGAGTCGGGGTCGACATCGAGCACCAGGCCCGGCAAGGACAAGTGCGAGGAGCTTTGCCCCGTGGTAATCCGCGATGGGAGATCGAAGGCGGGCCGTTGTCTCGACATTGGGATGGAAATCGCGATGACGATTAGCACTGCCAGCGCGCTGGCAGCCACGAGCATCAGGCGCAGCCCCCGGCTGCTGGAATTCCGTTCCCCCGGGCTTTCGCGACGCTGCGGCTCTTGCTGCAGACGCGTGATCAAGGCGCGCTCGATCTTCTCCCAGCGCTGCTCGGGCAACGGCTCAACCTCTACGCGAAGCAAGTGTTTCATCGCACTGATTCCTCGTTCTCGTCTGAGCGAGTCGCCAAAAATTCGGAAAGTATCGGGTCCTTCTTTGCTCGGCTCTCCAAGGTGCGCCGTGCGCGCCAGGCTCGGACCTTGGCGGTGGCGAGGGTCGAGTCCATCAACCGGGCAATCTCGCGCAGTGAGCGCCCCTCGACATGGAACAGGGTGAATGCCATCCGTTGCCTGGGCTCGAGCCGCTCGAGCTCACTGTAGAAACGGCGCAGCGCTTCGCGCCCCGAAGTTCGGTCCTCGGGAGTCGGGCCTTCGATGCCGATGTCGTTCACGGGTTCGAGGAAGGGCACACGTGCCTTGCGTCTGAAATGGGCAAAGGCTACCCGCACGGCACAGCGGTCGATCCACGTGCGCAGCGACGAGTCGCCGCGAAAGCTCGGTAGCGAGCGGAAGACTTCCAGAAAGCTGTCCTGAAGCAAGTCATCCATCGCGGCGTTCGACCCCACGACACGGAACAGCAAGCGGTGCACCCGCACCCGCTCGCGATCGAACAACTGGCGAAACGCCGCGGGATCTCCTGCTTTGCAGCCGGCGACCAGTTCCACGTCATCGACCGGGCGCACGAGCCGCACGGGAGAGTGCTTCGAAACGGGTCGCTGAACCATGACGGAGTTAGTGACGGACCGGGTCTGGGAAGTTACAAGGCGTCACTTCGCTGGGTGCTGGTTTCTGTAAACTTCCAGCTCGCTTGAAACTGACGATGGGCCGAGGAGTGGGGCGCCAACGACCAGGGAGCTCGAGTTTCGCGTCACTGAACGCGGAAGCGGCAAGTGTAGCTCACGAAGGTGGCCACGCTCTTGCCTTTCGAGTCGCGCGGGGGGGTCCAGTGGGAACCGACGACGGTCGAGCGGCAGGCGCCTCCGAACCCTGCGTCCGATTCGCTGACGACCTTCGCCTGGCGGACTTGCCCGTCGGCATCGATTCGCAAACGGACCACAGCCGTTCCGCCTTTGCCCTGCTGGCGAGCTACCGCTGGGTAATGACGCTCGAGCAGCGCATCCAATGCCGGTGGCACCGGGCGCTCGGACAGGTCGCTGACGGGCACCACTGGGGGAGCCACGCGGCGAGGTGGGGCCGGCGCCTTTGGCAGGTCCGCCCGCGGGGCAGGGCGCGATTCGCGCGGAGTGCGAATCGGACCGCTGAGCGCGCTGCCGTTGCCGACGCGGGAGCCCCAGCTGCTGGCGCCGTCCTCATTGGTCAGCGTGAGCCCTGTCAGATCGGCGACGGGCTGGGGGGCGGGCTCCGACGGGGCGGGCGGCTTCGGTTCGGCAGCGGCCGTCGCCGGCGCAGCCTCGGCGGGCGAGGGTTCGACGGGGGCTCGGGGGGTCTCCGCTTCGAGCGGCTTTGGTGGCGGTGGCGCTGGCTCTGGCCGAGCTTGGGGCGGTTCGGGCGGCACCTCGAACTCGACGACGCTGCCTAGCGGTCGTGGCGTGGGCCTCGTTTCGAGCTCGGTCAACCCGACGAACGCCGCGACGTGCACTGCCACGCTGACCCCGAGCCCCCAATGAGCGAAGCGCAATCCAGGCACGGCCATCCTCAGTGTCCAGACGGGCCGAGGTCGGTGGGGTTCACGTTGATGGCGAACTTGGCAACGCCGCTACGGCGCAACAGGTCGATCACGTGGACCACGCTCTTGTGTCGCACGGAGCCGTCAGCAGCAATCATGGCTCGTGCGTCAGCGTCGTCTTGTTGCGCCCGTCCGGCGGCCTGCGTGAGCTGCGCTTCGCTCACGGGTTCGCCATCGAGGTAAAGTCGTTCCGACCTGTCCAACGAGATCATCAGTGGCGCGTTGGAGGACTGGCCTGTTTTCGCATTGGGTAGCTCCATCGGGATGGATTTGGAGACGATGTAACTCGCGGTCACCATCAAAATGATGAGTAGCACCAGCACCACGTCTACCAGGGGCGTCACGTTGATGCCCGTGATCATCTCGTCGTCACTATTCGTCGAATGACCCATGGCACTATTCCTCGGCCGCTGCCTTGTGAAAGTACGCCAGAACCTCGCGCCCCAGCGCGTTGGCCCTGGATAGGCGTACGCGGATGATCCGTTGGAACAGGTTGAAAGCGGCGACCGCCGGCAGCGCTACCAGAAGACCAACCGCCGTTGCGATCAGCGCTTCACCGATCTGTGACATCAAACCGGTGCTGAGCCGCCCCGCCGAGGCATCCAGCTGGTGGAACGCGCCAATGATACCAATGACGGTGCCGAGCAGCCCGATGAAGGGGGCGTTGTTGCCCAGGGTGCCCAAGAACGCCAGGCGCCGCTCCAGGAATAGGCGCTGGAGCTCGCTTTCTCCCGTCATGCGCTCTTCGGCCTCTTCGGCGTTGGAAGCCGCGATGCCGGCCCGTACGATGCGCGCTTCGCAGGAAGGCGACTCGTCGAGCCGCTGACAGGCTTTTTCTGTCTGGCCGCGCGCCAAGAACATTCGGAGCTCCGTCCTGAGCGTTTTGTGATCGTCGCGGATGCTGATCAGGGTCGCGGCGCGTTCGAAAATGATTGCCAGCGCCGCCACCGATAGAGCCACCAGGAGCCAGAGAATCCACTGTGCTCCAAGCGTGACGAAACCTTGAAGTGCTTGATCGATGCGCATGTTGAAGATCCTTCGTTGGTGAGAAAACGGTTGGGTTCGTACGACGCGAAACTCATGGCTCGACGCACAGCGTGCGCGTCAGCCACGAAACACCTCCGCGATCATCACGTACGACGAAGTAGAAGCTGGACGGCATGGCGTCCTCGACGGCTTTCGGCGCCTTCCACGACACATGGATGGCCGGGTCGGCATCTTCGGGTGCCACATCCGAGAAGGGCCGATCGAGCAGGCCGAGCGTTGCCGAATGCGAGATCTGTAGTGATTCGAGCCCCATGCCGTCGATTCCCCTGTCTTCCGTCTCGCGGGCGGCCGCGCCAACGTCCAGCGTTATTTCGTGCTTGCTACCGTCGGCCGGGACGCTCAATCCGGTGCAGTCGGCGTCGCCAGCGCTCTCTGCCCATTCGTTGCCGTCGAACTCCACGCTCGCGCCCGTCAGGTCGGGGTTGTCGTTCGTGCGGCTGCTGGTCAAAAAGACGTCGAAGCTCGCTCGTTGTATCGTGCTCGCGTCGTCGCAGCTGGAGGCGAAGAAGTCGTCCCGGATGTCGAGCGACCCGCCGTCGCAGAAAATCGCGAGCACCGCCAGTCGATCAGCGTCCGCGAGTTCTGCGCTCGTCGGCAGGTCGAAAGCGATTTCGGGAGCCGCCGGATCGAGGTCGAGCTGTTCGGCCATCGCGAAAGGTTCGTCACGACAGATGGGAATGCCGTAGGAGGTCTCCTCGGCGACGCAGACCTGCATGCTCCAGATCGCTTCCGGTGGCAATCCCGTGGGGTCGGCCAAAAGCCAGCGAACGCTCGCTCTATCCCCAGGCTCAGGCGTTGCGCGGCCTTTGGACCCTTCGATGTCGACCTGGGCGCCGAGCACGCGCAGTTCTTCGATACGCGATGCATCCTTGAGCGGGTCGCCGCAACCGGCGACCACAGACAGCAGGGACAAGCCCAGTACAGTGCGTGTTTTCACAGTTCACCTCGGATGCCCAGGTTGGGGAAGATGGGGAGACCGGTCGCGTCCTCCCGCTTCGTGTAATCGAAGCTGTAGCTCGTCCCCTCCACGTTCTGCGCGTTGTAGGCGTTCAGAAGCTCCAGATAGGCGGTCAGGCTCCAGTCCTGAAACTTCCACTCCTTTTCGCCGCGCACGTCGAGCTGATGAAAGGCGCTGGCGCGCTCGCTGTTGATTGGCCCATACACGGCGCGGTAAAGGTCGCTGTTGGCGTCGTACACACCTCCCAACACGGGAGTTTCTGGGTTGCCGGTGACCAGCCTGAAACGCGCGCCGGCAGACCAGCCCGAACCGAAATCGTAGTTGTACACCAGCGAAAGCACGTGCGTTTGGTCGTAGTCGAACAGGCGCCACGCCTCAGCGCGGTCACGGCGTTCACTGCGCGACAGCGTGTAGGCGAGGTAGCCGAAGTGGCTCCCGTGGTTGAGCTCCGCCGAAACCTCGGCCCCGTAAATGCGACCCTCCCCATCGTTCGTGAAAAACGGCGGCGCTCCACCGGGGGTGCCGACGATGCGGTTGTACAGATACTTGTAGAACCCTTCGAGTCCGACCTCGAAGCCTTCTCCCAGCTTCTGCTCGATTCCCAGGCTGGTGTGCAGGGCGTGGTAGGGCTCGAGGTGCGGATTGCCGAAGAGACTGATCAGCTGGTAGTACTCGGGAGGCTGCGAGTACACGCCCACGCCGCCCTTGAGCGTGGTCATCTCGCCGAGCGAGTAACGCGTGGCGAACCGCGGATCGACGACCCATGACTTCGTCCCATGGTCGTAGTCGGCACGAACTCCGGGAATGAGCAGCCATTCGCTGACCGGTCGATAGGAGACTTCCACATACCCACCGGGCCTGACGATATACAGGGTGTCGTCGATGCTGACGTTTTCGTAGGTACCCAGTGGTTGATCGGCAGCGGGGCTGCCTTCCTCCTGGGGGGGAGGCGGACCGAAGTACTTGCCGTGAATGGTCTGCACGAACGTGTCCGCGCCGACGTCCAGCCGCAGCGAATCGCTGGCGAACAGGCTCCACTCGGCGCGGCCGTGCAGGTCGAGTCCAGTAAACTCCTGGTGCAAGTCGCCGATGGTCGCCGACGCCGAGAGGGGCCCTGCTGCCAGCTCGAGGTTCTGGTCCACCTGCGGGGACAGGTGGCTTTCCAGATTTGCCTGAAGCTTGTGAAACTGGAGCATTCCGTCGACGCTCCCCTTCAAGGTCGGGTCTTCATCGTTGGGGTTCGAAAAGAACAGCTGGAGCCGGTCGTAGCTCCCGTAGGCCTGGAGTTTGAGTTTGTGCTCTTCTCCGAAACGATGGACCAGCATTGCCTGGTAGTCGTAGTAGACAGGAGCAGCGACGACGCTGTAGGCGTCTTCGGGCACCAGGTTTGCAAAGACGAAGTCGATGTTGCTGCGCCTGGCGCCGAGCGCTATCTGCGTGCTGTCGTTGACCGGTGTTTCGAGCAGGACGAAATCGTCGATCAGGCTGAGTTCGAGCATCCCGTGGAAGCGATCGCTTCTGGGGTCGCGGGTCTTGGCTTCCACCACGCCACCGCTGATGCGTCCGTAGCGCGAAGAGAAGTTGCCCGGGTAGAGCTCGACTTCCTCGAGGAGGTGCGAGTTGTAGAAGCTCGTGAGGCCGCCGAAGTGATACAAGAGGGGCACGGGCGCGCCGTCGAGCGTGACCATGCTTTCGTAGGGCAAGGCGCCGCGAATGATGGGCGGCCCATCATTGTCGGCGAAACCGGTTCGCCCGATGCCCGGCAGTACCTCGACGGCCCTGAGAGCGTCGCCTCGCGTCCCCGGTATGCGGGTGAGCTCCTTTTCCTCCAGCGCGCGGCGCGTGGTTTCACGCGGCGGTGCCTCTACCTCGGCCACTGCTTCGAACATCTCGTCGTCCGCGCTCGCCTCGCGGCTCGTCGCCGCGGATTCGGCCGGGGGGGGTGGAGGTGTCGTGGTCTCAGCGCTGGGCGCCTGCTCGGTCGGTGCCGTGGGGGCGGGCGGAGGAGCGGTTCCGGGTTCTCTGGGTGGTGGCGGAGGGACGAAGACCAGCCGGTACTGAACGCGAGCGGCCACCGGCTCGTCACCACGGCGCGCGGGCTCGAACTCGAACTCATGGATCATGCGGAGCGCTCGGCTGTCGAAGGGTTCTCCTGCGCCTTCGACGATGCTCGGGTCAACGACCCGGCCGGTTTCGTCGACTGTGATCGCGAGTAGCACGGCTACCTGCTTGGGCTCACCCTCGGTTTCGGGGTAGTCAATCACGGGCTGTCGCTTCAACGTCGGAGGAACCAGCTCCGCTTGGCCGTCGTCAGAAGCGTCCATATGCGGGTCGGGTGGGGTGGATGGCTCGTTGGGCTGGCCAGCGGCCGTCGAGTGTGAGAGCATCAAGAGCCCGAAAACTGGGGTCATCCCGAGTGGAGTTCGATGCACGTATCGCCTCCTCCGCGAGCAGGCGTCGCGGGAAAATCAACGAACACCGCGGCTCGCGGTGGTTTCGCGGTGAGCTTTGGATGGCGCCACAGGCTGCCACCGTGTTTCAACGCCCCTCCGTGCCCGGCAGGGCGCGCCCCGTTCAAAAAAAGAGTCGTTCTTCGCGCTGGCTTTTCGACCGCAGCCGAATTGCCGAGCGCTTCGCGTCGCCATGCTCCCGTTGAAGCTCACCGAAGCCCGTATTGCGATCGTGATCCGGCACGTCGTTTGGGTCGGGCTTTCGGCCCACGTTGGCTTCATCCCGTTGTTCGTCGGCCTCGGCTACCCGACGCTTGCGGGCTTCAATGTGCTCAGCGTTGTCATGTGGGCTGGCGCTGGCCTGGCGAACCGGCGCGGACACTGCTCCACGGCCATGTGGCTCTTGGTCGTGGAGGTCATGGCGCACGCGCTCCTCGCGGTGCTGATGCTCGGTTGGGCAAGCGGCTTTCAGTTCTATCTGGTGCCGCTGATACCGTTCGTCATGTTCAACGAGAAGTTGCGGGCCAAAGTCGCACTCATTGTCGCGTTCTCGATACTCGTGATGTTCGTCGCTCTGTACTGGCTGCCTCCGCCGCGGGCGCTCGACGCGGCCGTGAACCATGCGCTCAGCACTCTGAACATGGTCGTTCCGTTGCTCGCTCTGGGTCTGGTGACGTTCCACTTCAGGTTGGCGTCGATGGATGTGGAGCGCACCGTGGCTGCGATGGCTGCGACGGATCCGTTGACTGGGTTGGCCAATCGGCGTCACATGAACGAGCGTTTGCGCGAGGAAGAGTCACGAGCGGCCCGCAGCGGCTCGCCCTTCTGCGTAATCTTGGCGGACATCGACCATTTCAAATGGGTCAACGACAGCCACGGTCACGACGTGGGTGACGAAGTCCTGTTGCAGCTGGCACGGCTGTTTCAAGCGGCCCTGCGAACTCAGGACATCGTCGCGCGTTGGGGGGGCGAAGAGTTTCTGGTCGTGCTTTCCCAAACGACGCTCCCGCGCGCGCGCGAGGTCGCCGAGCGCTTGCGCGCTGCTGCGGAAAGCTCGCTCATCGGCGTTGTCGGGGGTTCCCGTCCGGTCACGCTGACGCTCGGCGTCGCCCAGTACGAGACATCGGTGGGCGAGTGCCTGAAAGCGGCTGATCGGGCCCTGTATCGCGGCAAGAACCATGGCCGTAACCAAGTCGTGGTCGCGGACCACGAGCCAGCCATCGCGAGCGTCGCGCCTTAGGGCCCGAGGCTGCGCTCAAAGCGAGCGGTTTGTCAGGCCACACTCCTCCTTACTCGATCTGGTCTCTGGCTTCCCCACTCCTGATTGGTAGTCGGGTCAAGCCGGTTGCTCGAGAGAGGGAAGTTCGCGGGACTTTGGGTGTCTCTTCCCAAGTGGGCTGCGGAGTGCATAAATTCGCATTCGCATTCGCATTCGCATTCGCATTCGCATTCGTGACCGCGACCGTGGCCGGGAATTGCGTGGCCGCGACCGTGACCGGGGAGGCAGGCGCGTGCCAGCGGCCGGTAGCGCCAACGAGGTGCGGGTGGGTGTCCTGGCTG
Source organism: uncultured delta proteobacterium (assembly GCA_963809955.1). GTDB lineage: Bacteria > Myxococcota_A > Polyangia > Polyangiales > Polyangiaceae > JAICQQ01. The sequence goes on along the minus strand of CAWELQ010000013.1, from coordinate 214,733 downwards.
CCATTCGCTGGGGCTACATCAGCCAGGGGGCCTCGGCAAGCGCGCCAGCCGCTCCCTGAGACGCCTGCTGTCCAGGAAGTCGTGCTCGCGATAGCTGGTCTTGGTGGTCACCTCAAGCATAATGGAGCACCAGGCTGGCAAACCCTTGCTCGAGGGTACGATCGCTTGTGTGCCACTCTGGAGGGCTACAAACTCCGGCGCGCGATGGAATGCGGTTAGCTGTCAGCGCCGCGACAGCCCGTACAAACGACCACCGAGAGCGCCCAAGTCGGCGACGACGGCCTGCGCGAGCTCGTGGTTGATGTAGCCCCAGGCAGCAGCCAGCTGCAATGAGGCTTGCGATTCATAGAGCTCTCCCAGTGCGCGACGGAAGCTCTGCCGAGCATTGCCGGCTTTGACCCCAAAGGCCTCGGAGACATTGAGACCGGTACTATTCAGAGAGCGTCTGAGCTGCTTGCTCAGATCCTGGTCCTTGCGTTCGATAGCGTCGATCAGGGGCCGAGCGCGCTGAATGATGTTGATGACTTGGTCGAGAAGCTGTTGGCGAAGTGTCGTGTTCATGCCCTCCACTGGCGCAGCTTATGTGACACCTCCCCGTTGCCCCGCGCGATCGTCGACCGCCTACCATCGCTAGTGACGCCGCATCCCGCTTGCACCGCCCTTGGAGGTGGCGCAGAAGGTGCGCCGAACGGGTGTGAACACGACACGTAGCCAGCTTCGAGGGCGGCACCAGCGTCAGTGACAGCACGCCGCTTCAGAAGTAGCAGACCGTATCTGCCGCAGCCGCGGTTGCCGCAGCCGCAGTTGCCGCAGCCGTCGCTGCTGCTGTCGTCGTTGCGGTCGCAGCCACAGCCGCTGATGCCGAACCTGAGGCTCACACCCATACTGCAACTTCACCGCAACTCCGCGATCAATGGTCAGGCCTCGGCCCCAGTGCTCGGTCACTACGATCGTATCGTAGCCATGCTCTACAAGCTCACCCACTGAGCACCGCGCTTCGGGCGGGCCTCGGCGTTGTCGATGCCCGCCCGGCCCACGCGGTCTCTGCTCCGGGTGCGATCCCGTACACCGTCACCGCCACGGCCTTCCGAGCCCCGCCACCCGCCACCGATTCGGACACGGCCACGGCGGCTGTCGTGAGAAAGGCCTGACGCCTGTACGGCTTCTTCGCCAAGCGCTTGGATGAGGCTGGGCTCGAGCTAGTCCCCGATGGTCGCGACGACCGGGGCAAACGCTGGGACTTGGGAGCACTGCTGCGCACGGTGCTCGGGGCCATGCTGACCGGAGCCAGGAGCTTGGCTGACGTGGAGGAGATGGACCGAGCGCATGAGCTCGCCCACGAAAAGGTTGTTTGGCATCCAGCGCCGAGTCCCCGACACGCGCGCTGCGTGATGCCCTGTGCACGATCGATCCGGATGAGCTCAGAAGCTGTCTGCACATTGTCGTGCACCAAGCCCAGCGTAGAAAAGCATTCGAGCCTTCCGAATTGTCCTTCGGAGTCGTTTCGCTCGATGGCAAAGCAATCAGCATCCCGGCCGCTGATTGCTGGTTGTACGCCGTCGCTGGGGCGTCGAAACCTCCCACCAGATCCTCGATACCGCCTTTGCCGAAGACGACCATCCTTGGATCGAAGCTCAGCCTCGAGCAGCATTGGTCGTCGCGATACTCCGGCGTATCTCCTACACTCTCCTGTCACTGTTTCGCTCCGTTACCCAGCGCTCCCAGGAGCGCCGCACGATCCCCTGGAAACGGCTGATGCGCGACGTCCTCTTCGCTCTCGTCACCACCACTCGACAGCAGCTCGACGGCTTACGCAGACACAACATTGCCACACTTCGCTGATGGGAGCGGCTCGAACCCTGGGGCTGACGCCCTGCCTTTCACCTCACATAACCGGGCCTGAGGGGTTTGACGGGAGCCCGCTGCGCGCCGGCGCGGCTGGCCCCCGCTCGCCTCTAGCCCTCAGCTGACCGCTCCGTCCCTCGGTCCAGCCCCTTCAAGCTGGGGCCGCGCTGGCGCGCAGCGGGCTCCACCGATCGAGGGTGCTGGCTTCCCGGAGCTGCTTTACCGACCGGCTGCCCCGTGCAACACTCGGGCCGTGGGAACTCCCCGTGCGAATCAGGATTTCGATGGGTTGAACTCGGGTGGTTTCCGGCTGGTCGCCATCCTTGTGTTCAGCCTGCTCGGCCAGTGCGGCGGCAAGGTCGCATCGAACGGTGCCATCGATACCGGCGGCGGGGATGATGGTACGGGGGGACGGGCGTCCGGCTCGAGCGGGGCCAGTGATGCCCGTTCCGGACGAAGCAACGCCAATAGCGGGCAGGCCGTGTCGAGCGGGAACTCCGGGCAGGCCATGTCCAGCACGACCGGCGGCCAGGGTGGGTCGGGCGTGATGGCGGCGGCAGTCGTCAACAGTGGCGGGAGTATCACTGCGGGCGGGCTCGTGACCAGCAGCGGCAGCATGGGCAACGGGATGATGCTCCCCGTTGTGCCGATCGACGACGGCTGGGTTTCCATCGATCGAAACCCCTTTGGCATCCAAGGCGCTTTCTACGTGTTCGACGACTCTCTCGACGGGGGAGGTTCGACCATCGTCCGCTACGATGATGGCAATCCCAGCCGGTATTGCGCCACGGGTCTGGCTGGGCAGGTCCGCCCGGGCGCCGACGGCATACCGGCCTTCGATATCTATTGGGGGGCCGCCATCGGTTTCAACCTGTTCCAGGAAGAGGGGGCCGATACGTCGCTTCCCTATGATGCTGCGGCGAACGGTATCATAGGGTTCGCGTTCGCGCTCGACGGTCCCGAAGTACTACCGCCCGATGGGGAGCTCCGGTTCAACGTCAAGGTATACGGCGACCCCAGCGTCTACTGCGCGCGCGTTGCTGGAGCGGGAATAAGTACATTCTTGTTGAGCGACCTGCACCAGAACTGCTGGGAAAACGACCTCACCGCGCCCACCCCTGACCGGACCCGGCTGGAATCCCTGCAGTGGCAGTACGTGACCAATCTGTCGAGCAGCTACAAGTTCGACACCTGCATTGCTGGGCTGGCGGTGTTCTGAGGGGGGCACTGCGGCGCTCTCGAGCTCGTCCTCAGGGGTCTACGCGAACGAGGCGACCGTCGAAGAGCTCCGCGGCGAGGCCGAACAGGTTCGAGGCCCCATACTGCTTGGCCGAACTGGTCTTCTCTGGGCTTTGCGGAGTCGTCTTCGACTTGCTCTCGCGACCCTCACTCGTCCCGACTGTCTCGCGCTTGCTCGAGCCAGGCCTCCACCTTGCGCAGACGCTCGTCGATTTCGCTTCGAAGTTCGTCGAGTGGAGCGTTATTGCCCGCGAGGGCGGTGATGCGGGCCGCGGGATACCCCTCAGCCAGCGTCTCGAGGATCGCGCGATAGTCGCCGAGCACGTTGGAACTGACGCCCCAATGGTCGATGGCCGTAATGGCGTGCTCCATGTGGAGCCGACGCGCGGTCAGCGCGGCCTTTGCCTGACGCACGCCCTGCTCGCTTCTGGCATTGTCGTAGCTCTTCTGCGCCTGCCGCAAGGCCGCGAGCACGCGTTCGTGTTCCTTCAACTTGCGCCGATCGTAGTTCAGCTTGCGTGCCCGTTCTTCCTCTTTCATGTGCTCGCGCCACTGAGCCACGGATCGAGCTGCAGCCTCGGGATCTTCCGGCAGTCGCGTGGAGTCAACGGGATTGCTCAGAGGCTTTGCGCTTGCCAGGGCGGAGGCGCTCGGGGCGGCCGAAGACGTGGGCGTCAGCTCGCGCGAGGGATGGTGCCGACACGCGCAGAAGCCCAGCGCGACCAGGGCGACCACGCTTGCATTTGGAGCCGTAAGGCTCACGGTCCCGCGGCCCCGACGGCGCGCGCGAAATAGATGTCGCCGCTGTCGCGCCGAGTATCGGTCCAGTTCACCAGAACGTCGGATCCGGAAATCGCCAGGCCCTTGTAGTCGCCCAAGAAGTCCGTGTCGGCGGACCCGAGATCATCGGTGACCAGCACGTTCGGTTCGAACCCCTGCGTCGGATCCGCCGAGCGCGCGTAGTAGATCTCGTTCTGACCCTCGCGGAGATCGGTCCATGCGACGTGGACTCTTCCGCAGCTGTCGACCGCCACCCAGGATTGAAATTGTCTCGAGGGGTTCGCATTGTCGTTGACACGCAGAGGGTCGGTCCAGGTGGTGCCGCCGTCCTTCGAGTAAAGCAGCCACACATCGTCGTCCCCCTCTCCGCCCGGCATGGTGCTGGTCCAGGTGATGGCAACGGTCTCGCCCGTGGGGTCGGCGGCGGCCCCGACGATGGGATGTTGTCGCGGATTGCACTCGAAGCAAAACCTTCCCATGTCAGCCACGAGGTCGCGCGTCGCGTCCCAGGTCGTGCCGTTGTCGGTGCTTCGCAAATAGCGCAGTTGATTGCGTTGCGAGTCGAGGTTGTAGGGCACATGAACCAGGCCGCTCGTCGACGTGACAATGGCGGTTCCGTGGATGATGTTGCCGAGCGACTGCGTAGCTCCCCAGGTTTCTCCGTGATCGAGCGAGCGCTTGATCCCGGCCTGGGTGCCGAGCCACGACACGAAAACGGTACCGTCCTCGGTGCCGCCGGTGGCCCAAGGTTTGTCGGGTGCCGACTGAATCGAGCGAATCACAGACCAGGTTTGACCCTGATCCGACGAGGTCATCATGCGAATGTTGCCGGTGCCGGCGTCGACATTGATGTACTCCTGACAGACGGCGTAGATGGTACCTCCAGCGTCGATGGCGGCGGCGGGGTCACCAACGAACTGCCCGCCTGAATTGGGGATCGAGACGTTCTTGCTCCAGGTCGCGCCCCCGTCCGTCGACACGGAGAATGCGCACACGCGCTCGGCGCGCTCGTCCATCCAGGCCGCCACCGCGAGGCCATTCGGGCCGGTGGCAAGGGTGACCTCACTCTGACGGCCGTTCCCCGAGTCGTCGTTCAAACGAATGTTCTTGCTGAAGGTGACAGGCGCTCCCGCACCGCAATTGGGGGTACCTCCGCTCGAGCTCCCTGTGCTCATCCCGCCCGTGCTGGAGCTCATCCCGCTCATCCCGCCCAGGGTCGTACCTCCCAGCGATGCCCCACCGCCTCCAGAGGTGGTCTCCCCACTCGATGCGGATGCCCCGCCAGCGCTGGTGACCGTGCCCGCTCCGCCCGTGCCGACGAGACCCGTCGCTCCGCCCGTGCCGCTGTTCGCCGCGCCCTCGGAGCTTCCGATGCTCGTTCCGGTCGTAGTTGAAACGCCCCCCGCGCTCGATGCGCCGAAGCCCGAGGTGGGCGTGGACGTACCTCCGCTGGTGGCCACCGAGTTTCCGTCGTGGCCGCCGCTCGAGCAGCCCCAGAGTTCGACGAAACCAACTACACCAACGGCGAGAAGCAGGCCGGATGCCGGTCGCTGGACGATGCGTGTCGAGGGCACGCCTTTTACAATTGCGCCAAGGCGCTGTGCGAGTCCAACGAATTCTGCGCGACGCGGTGCGGCCACAATGTTACGTCCACGCCGCCAGACTCGAGGCGCCGCCAAACATCCGACCGTGATTCGCTCGCAACGAAATGGATCGATTGCCTGTGGACGGACGACTGAGCCCAGCCGTGCCGCGTAGCTCACTTCCTGCGTGTTCTCCGACAGAGCCACGACGATCCGGAACTACGGCGGTCTGTGCGACATCGGGACCATAAAGCCATGGACCTCGGCTATGATCGGTCATAACCGAGTTGCCCACTACGGTCTGTAGCTCTCCTACCGTGGGCGAGAAAGGTTTTCAGATGCCGTGTTTTTTTCTTCGAACCACTTCGACTGCGCGCCGCTGCCGTGCCCACCGGAGGATGCACAGCGGTTGGCTACCCGTTCGGTCCTCCAAGAGGACAACGGGTGAGGTTGTCATGTCGAAGACGACCGAGCCAGAACGGTGACCAATTTGCTGCATACCGTTGCAAGTTCTCACTCTCGCACATCACTGCGCTTGGCGGCCGTGTTGCTGACGAGCACCGCTTTTGCCGTACCGGCGTGGGGCGATGCGTGGGGCGACGAGGCGGGCCAGCAGGAGTGGGGGCTTGCTCAACCGTCCAGCACGAGGCGCGCCGCGCAGGACGACGCGCCCGTGCTGCTGCTCACCCACTCGGCGCGCGGCACTTCCGCCGGCCGCTATGGTGCTTCGGCGCGCGGCAGTTCCACGCTCGAACTCTCGGGCGACGTGTCGAGCGAATCGCAGTTCGGCGGTGGCCTGCGCCTTTGGGGCGCTCCCATCGATCGGGTCACGTTGCTTGCGCAGGCTTTGCGGCGCGATAATGGTGAACCCGCGCCGGCTTTCGCCCTTCAGGTTCGAATTCTGGAAAATCGAGCTTGGGCGTTCGCAGCACTCGGTCGCTACAAGGCGGAAGGTTTCGCGGAAGTCGAGGGGGAGCTCGAGGCAGGATTGCTGGGATCCTACGTGGCGGGCGGTTTGTACCTCGATCTCAATGTCGTGGCGGGCCGCGGTTTCGAAGAGGAAGAGACCGATGGAGAGCTCTCGTTCCGAAGCAGCTACGAAGCTCTGGGCCCCGTGCGGGTAGGTGTGGAAGGGCGCGCGCGCACTCGGCTCGCAGGAGTCCGAGACCTTTCGGGGGGACGACGCTGGGATGCACTCGGCGGTCCCCAACTGACCGCCAGTTTCGACCACTTCTACGCCGGAGCGTTGACGGGGCCAACCACGGTTGGCGTTGCCCACGGCGTAGGCTGGAGCAGCATGCTCACGTTCGGCGGTGTGATGTGAGTAACGGGCGGCCCGGGCCGCGAATTCCCCGCCCCTAAGGTGCGTAGTAGGTCGTCGAGCAAGTGCCGTACTGCTCGAAACAGCTGCCGTTCACGCAGACTCCTTCGCAATCAGCGTCCGTGGCGCAGCTGCGGCGCCGGCAGCTCTGATCGAGACACGCCGTGTTGTCCGGGCACAGCCTGACGTCGTTGCAGGGGATGGGCCCGCAGCGGGCGTTACCATCGCAATGGGTCGCAGGATCGGGGCAGTCGGCGTCGCTCGCGCAGCCTGGAACGCACTGGTTTCCCGAACAGATTCCGGTCGCGCAATCCGACGTCGCCACACACTGGACACAGCTTGGCCCGACCGAGTCGACGTAGACGCAGCGGGGGTTGTCTTCGGTACAATCGCTATCGCTGACGCACTCGAGACACGAGGCGATGGTTTCGAACTGGATCTGCAAGTCGCTGCAGTGCGGGCGCTCGGCGGTGCACTCGTCGTCCGTTTCGCAGACGACGCACTGCCCCGAGCGGCACGAGGTTGCCTTCGGTGCGTCTCCTGGCGGCGTACAGTCGTCGTCGCTCTCGCACGAGTCGCCCAGCCCCTCGGGCCAGGGCGCTGGCTGCGGACAGTTGCTCTTTCCACACCAGGGGACTGCTCCGCCGACGACAGAGTCCCCGCTTGGCTGGTAGGGGGAGGCGCAGCGTACGTCATACTCGAAAGATTCGGCTCCAGGACAATCCTCGACCGTACGACATTGCTTCTCGCCGAGACCGCCCGTCGAACCCCCTGACCCGCCCGCGCTCGAACTCGAGCCCCCAGCTGCGCCCCCAGAGCCGGATCCATCCGAGTTCGAGCCGTTCGAGCTGGACGCTGTCATGCTCGAGCTGCCGGAGGCACCGCCGCTGGAGCCAGAGCTGGTCGCTGTGCCGTTCCCTGAGCGGGTGCTGTTCGAGTCGCTCGTCAGGGTCGCGTCGTTGCTAGAAGCTCCGGTAGTGTCGTCGCTGGCGTGGGTGTGCTCGGCCGCTCCACACGCGCACGAACAGCCCACGGTCACGAGGACCCACAGGCGTGAATGGCTGAAGCTCCGCACTTCGACCACGAAAGCAATCGGCATGCCAGTCGGAGTGCGCGTGATCGAACGACCATTGCAGGCCTTGGGCCGCGCAGTAGCGCGAGGAGTGCGCCAGTGTGCCAGTCGGAGTGACTGCTCCGTCAGCCTTGCTGGCTTCGCATGACCCCCAACGGGCGCCTCGAATGGAGTCTCGGTGTCAACGGGGTTTTGCTGTCGACTCTGTGCTGGAGGCCTCGTTTGCACCAAGGGTTCGATGTCGGAACCACAGACCCAACCCGCCTAGCGCTGCCAGGTTGGCGAAGAGCAACGGCGCGAACAGGGGCGCGCCGTAGAGCAGGGCGTCCTCGAAGGAGCCGCTCTGAGCTTCGATGTCGGCGTGAAGGTGTAGAGCGAACCCGGCGAGGCCGACCAGGGCCTGAAACAGCATGACCATGCCAGCGAGCCTCAAGAACTTCGCGTCGACGGGCGCGACGGCTGCGAGCAACAGGAAGCTCGCGCCGAAGGCCGCCGCTCCAACTCCCGTCCATTCTAGGGGATCGAAAAAGCCGTTTTGGGCGTGATCGGCGAGCGACAGGGCGAAGTTGCCGACGAACCCGGCCATCGCGAGAAAGACGATCCAGCGCGCCCATTCTTCCGTTTCCACTTGCACCATGCGGTTCAAGAGCAACAGGAATCCGACTCCCGTAAACGCGAGCGGCGCGGCGAAAGGGGCGGTGTAGACGAGTGCATGCAAGGTCTGCGTCACGAAGAAGGTGGACCTGAGGTGCAGCATCAGGCCGAGCACGCCCACGAAGATCGCCAGCCCGCCAACGCCGAGGCCAGCGATGCGCGCAAAGCCCTGGCTCCACCTTCGTTGTACGAGCCCCGGCAGCAGCGGCAGCGGGGCAGAGCAGGCGAAGACCACGGGCAGCCATTCGAATGGATTCGAAAAGGAGTTGATGGAGTGCGCCAGATAGATATCGAGGGCCAGAAAGGCGAGGTTCAGCGTCGCGAACAGCTCGACCAGCCAGGCGCCAATGCCAGGTCGATGCAGACGAAGATCGAAGCGGGCCATCTCGAGTCGTTATCCGCTCTCGGACGTGTCTTTGGCGTTGGCCGCCTTGCGGCGGATCTCGTCCGCCATCGTCTGCAGCTCGTCTTGCAGGTGTAGGAGCTCGTAGTTGCCGTGCCATTGCACGAAGTCCGCTCCGCCCATGAATGCACCATGCTTCGCGGTGCGACCGAAGTAGTGCCAGAAATCGAACTCGACGAACTCGATCGGTTCGTCGAAGGGCTTGTCGGTCAACAGGCCATCTTTGCGAAGTCCGGCGACGATGGCTTGAGCCTTTGCTACCTTTTCATTGGTGGCTTCGACAACCTGCTCTGCTCGTTCGAAGTACGCCTTGGTGTGCGACGTGGAGTGACACTTGTTGCAAACCTCCATCATTCGACTGCGCCCTTGCGCATAGCCGGGCCGTTTCTTCGAGATGGGCGCGAACAAGAAGTATGACAAGCGCTCCGTGGTGTCGTGCGTGACGTTGAGACCCTCCAGCCCGCTCATGTGGCAGGTGGAGCAAGTGGGTGACATGATGTCTTTGGTGGTGAGCTTCTTGGGATCTGCGGCCAGGTTGTAGCGGCTCTTTTGCGCTCGGAAGAGTACGCCGTGCTTCGACTCGTTGAAGATCTCGATCTGCGAGTGGTCGGGCCCCACGTGACACTGTCCACAGGTGGCGGGCTGGCGCGCCAGTTCGATGCTCGCGGCGTGCCGTGAATGGCACTCGATGCAGGTCCCGAAGGAACCATCGTGATTCGGCTTGCCCACGCTGTGGCACCCTTGACAGCCACTTTGGATCGCGGCTGGACCTTCCAGCATCGCCAGGATGTTTGGCGGTCGATCGCTGGCTTTGGGGTGGTACTTCTCGCTGAGAGCCAATTGGGCCTCGGAAAAGTCTCGCGTTCCCGACACCGCCGCCCAAGCGGGACCGGCATGGCGGCTGCGTTCATACTGCTCGTACTCCGTGGTGTGGCAAGCTGCGCAGTTCTTGGCAGTCAGTTCGGCGCTGAGGCGAAAGCCGCGGTGGTCCCTCGCCTTCTGACCCTCCACGGGGCGATGGCAGTCCAGGCAGGTCACGCCGCTCCGAGCGTGCGCGCTCTGTTCGAACTGGTGCACGATTGCCGAGGTCTCGCGACGATGACATTCCGCGCATTTGCCTGTCGCGGCGACCAGGTCGGCCGTCGGCTGGGCCACCTCCTCCGCAGGCCTCATGGCGTTGATGAGCAGGGCGGCCGCGATGGCGCCCGTCGCCAGTACCACGGCGATGAACACGTGTTTGAACGACATCCCGCGAGCCAGTTGAACGCCGCTGGCGAGTCGAGTCAACCGTGCCGGCGGTATCGTGCCTGGCGCCGCTGACGGATTCCGTCACCCCACTCGAATCGGAAGGCCTCCCAGTAGGCTGCAGGAACTCCGCGCCGAGCAGGCCCGCTCGTCGGCAGGCTCACGTTTGTCGCGGTTCACTCGAGCAATGTTCGCGCCGTCGTGAACAGACCCACGAACTCCTGCTTGTCTGGATCGCTCGAGTAGGCCTCGTCGCGTATCAACTCGTCGATGGTGGCCAGCTGATCGACCGGTGCGTAGGGGCTGCCTTTGAGGATCTCGGCAAACCCCGCCACAGCGACGGCCCAGCGAAAATCCGCGTCTGCGGCGCCGGGTGCGTTGACCAGATCGTCACTCGACAGACTTAGGCTAACTTCCTTCGCTGGGTCGGACTCGCTGGCACCGGGTTCCTTGTAGCGAACCTTGACCAGGACCCAGTCGTCACTGGCGACCTCGACGGCTCCCGCGTACGGAGCTCCGTCTTCGGTGTCGGGCGCGCCCACCGCTTCGGGCAGGGTGCCGTCGTTCACGGCGAGCTCGTAGAGTGCCGTGACACGGTGTCCAGAGCCGATTTCGCCGGCGTCGATCGCGTCATCGCGGAAGTCTTCATCCGCGATGGCTCGGTTTTCGTAGCCGAGCAGCCGGTAGGCGTAGACCTGCTGTGGGTTGAACTCGATCTGCAGCTTGACGTCTTTGGCAATGTGCACGAGCGTGGCGAGCAGGCGCTCCTCGACGTAGCGGCTGGCCTGGTCGGAGTCCGTGATGGCCCCGTAGACACCGTTGCCCGCGTTACTGATGCCCTCCATGAGGTCGTCGTTGTTGTTGGCTCCGAATCCGAGGACCGTCAGCGTGACTCCGCTCTTGCGCTTCTGTTCGATGAAATCGACGAGCTCCGCGGTGCTGGAAGGTCCGACGTTGAAGTCACCGTCCGTGCACAGGATCACGTGGTTCAAGCCGTCCTCGATGTAGCCGGCTTCCGCCTGTTGATAAGCCAGATCGATGCCTGCGGCTCCGGCCGTGCTGCCGCCTGCTTCGAGGCCCGCGATCTGACCGAGGATCGCGTCCTTGTCGGACACCGGAGTCGGCGGCAGGCGCACACCAGTGCTCCCTGCGTAGGTCACGATGGAGATCGTGTCGTCGTCGTTCAGAAGATCGACCGTTTCGGTCAGCACCTGCTGGACGAGGGGAAGCTTGTCCGCGCTGAGCATACTGCCGGAGACGTCGATCAGGAACACGAGGTTGGTGGGCTTGCGTTCCAGCGGCGGTGGCTGCTTGCCCTGGATACCCACGCGCAAGAGCGTCGTTCCCGTCGCATAGGGGCTGGGCGCGGCGCTCAGCGCGATCTGGAAGGGGAGCTCCGCATCGGCTGCAGGCGCGGGGTAGTCGTAGGCGAAGTAGTTGACGAACTCTTCCAGGCGCACGCGCTCTGGCGGCGGCAGGGTCCCGAAGCCGACGCTGCGCCGAAAGTTGTCGTAGCTCGCCGTGTCCACGTCGGCCGCGAAGGTGGACAGGGGGTCATGGCGCGTGACGACGAAGGGGTTCGTGGCTACCTGCTCGGTGGGCCCGTTGAGGGCGCCTCCTTCACCCGCGCTGCCCTGCGCTGTCTCGTCCACGCTGCCCGTGGGGACGGCGACCCCGGCAGTCCCGCCCGTTCCGAGGCCGGTGGTGCTACTGCTCGGGGCTAGGTAGCCGCCGGTCGCAGAGGCCACGCTGCCCGCGACTGACCCGTCGCTCGCGTTCTGCGCGGTGGCGCCATCGACGCTGGCCTGACCCGACCCTCCCACTCCCGAACCGCTCTCGTTCGACGCGCCGCTCGCCTGGCCATCGTTGGTGCTCTTCGAGTCGTTGCTGCCGCAGGCTACGAAGCCACAGGTCAGCAGGGTGGCCGCGATGAAGGGTACTGTGAAGCTATGCATGGTTGATCCTTCCAGCTGCCGCGTTCCCAAGCACAGAGGGTGCCAGCGCAAATCAAGCTGAGATGTCACCCCAACGCGTCGCTAGGGCGGGCCGCCCTGTGCCAGGGTGTGTCACGGCGTGCCGCGAGCGTCGCTCGAGCCACGGGAACGGGTCCCGGCGCTCACCCGAGCAGAGGCAAGCGCCGCGCCGGCGTCGCCGGGACGCCGGTGTGGCTCGCCGATGCTGAAGTGACGGCGCCCGCCAGCAGCTCGTCGATCAGCGCGTCCGACGACGTCGGCGCGGAGCGAAAGCGCGGGTTTTGTGCCGCTATCTTCAGGTGCGCCAGGCGGTTTTGCATCAAATTCAGCGGCAGAAAACCGAGCGTCTGGATCCAGCTGGAGTGCCGGCGAATGGTCCAGCGCTTGAGGATGCTCGATGCCGAGTAGAAGCGCTTCCAGGCGCGTACCCAGCCTTCGTGCAAGGTCTCTCGACTCATCTTGCTGGGGATGAAGTAGGGAGACTCGGCGTCGTGGCTCCTTCGGAGCCACCAGCGTTCGTCGGTGAGACGGCCCTCGCCGTGCAGCCGGCGATACAGTCGCGTGCCCGGATAAGGCGTGAGAACCGCGAACAGCGCCATGGTGAGTTGCATCTCGATGGCAAACTCCACCGTTCGGTCGAACACCTCCGCATCGTCGGTATCGAACCCGAACACGAAGCTCCCCCAGGTCGAGATGCCATGCTCGTGCAGCATGTCGAGAACCTCCCGATACTGAGAGGGGCGGTTCTGTCTTTTGCCCGTGTAGCGCACCGTTTCCTCGTCGATGCTCTCGAAGCCGATGAACAACGCTTTGCAGCCGCTTTCGGCCATCAGTTTGACGTTTTCGATGCGCTTGACGGCTGCCAGCGAGCACTGTCCGATCCAGTGCTTCTGAAGAGGTGCCATGCGACGAAACAAATCTGCCGAATACTTTCGGTGAATCATCACGTTGTCGTCCGCAAACATGATGAGCTTGCCCAGGGTTTCGAGTTCACCCAGTACGTCGTCGGCCGGACGAAAGCGCATGGTGCTGCCGTTGGCTGTAGATACGCTGCAAAACTCACAGGGGTAGGGACAACCGCGCATCGTTTGCACCACCTGGAACGGAACGTACTTGCGCGACCGAAAAAGATCGCGACGGGGCCGCGAGCGACCACCGAGCTCGGGCAGCGGGCCCTGGTAGCGGGGCTTCAGGGCGCCCCGTTCGAAGTCGGCGACGAGCTGGGGCCAGAGATCTTCCGCTTCGCTCAGCACGACCGAGTCGGCATAGCTCAATGCTTCCTCTGGCAAGGCCGTCGGGTGAATGCCGCCCAGCACGACGGGCACACCGCGCCGCCGGTAGGCCGCCGCGATGGCGTAGCTTCGCCGCGCGGTCTTGCTGTCGACGCTGATACCGACCAAGTCCACGTCCTTGACGTCGTGCTCGAGGTCGAAGGGCTTGACCAGGTCGTCCGTGTAGATCACCTCGTGGTGTGCGGGTGTCGCTGCCGCGAGCACGCCGAGACCAAGGCGTGGTAGGTACGCCGAGTCTTCACTTGCCGTAGCAATCAGCTCGATCTGCATTGGGGGCACGATGCTACCACGAAACTCGCGCATGCCAGCGAGCATCGACCCGGCGGGCATCGATACGCCCGAACTTCCGCGTCGCCGCCAGCGCTTTTGGAGGGAAGCGCTGGGTATACCTGCGGGGAGCCCCCCGATGGGTAGGGCATCGTGAGTAGCCAGTCGAACGCCGCGCGCACGCTGTCGCGGCATGCCGCGTTACCGCTGCGAGCGCCAAGCGCCCTCCCCATCCCACGAGCCACGTCCGTCGCGGCTGACGAGTGGTCGTTGGTCGGGGCGCGCACGGAGGACTGCTCCGAGAAGGCCCCGCGTGGAGCCCAAGAAAAGAACCGAAGGCAGGCGCCGTACAGCTAGGCTTTCCGAGCCGCGTGGGATCCCTCGCCGCGTTGGCGCAGGTCTGTTCCGATCAGCTCGTACGAAAAAGCTCGGCGGCGCGCCGCATGTGGGTACCGATGCGGACTCCATGCGGACAGGCCCGTTCGGCCGCGCTGAAGTCGATGCCCTCGAGCTTGCGTGCTTCGGGGGGGAGCCGGTGAAAGACCTCGAGCGCCTTGTACGGGTCGTGATAGCTGTCGTGGTACATCAAGCAGCGCAGCGTGGTGCCGATGTGCGCCGGAGCCTGCAAGGCTGCGCCGCACAGGTGGTCGCAGCCCTCACAGGCGTAAGGGCGGGTGAGCGCCGCGTAGCGGCGGAGCGCGTCGCTGTCGCGCTGGCCGAGCGGGCTTTCGTCGAGGGCAGCGGCCAGATTCTGCTTGAGTTGCGAAGTGTCTTCCATGTGAGATACCGCCGCGGTGATTCGCCGATCGGCCCAGACGGCCTTGAGCACGGCCTGGTGCTTGGTCCACTTGCCGGAGCCTTCGAACTTCTTCCAGGCGTCGCGGAAACCCGCTTCCGAGCCCTGTGTCTTCATGGCGATGAGACCCACCCCGGCTCGATGCGCGGCGTCGATGGCGCGGTTCAGTTCCTGGTTGCCGTAGTCGCGAAAACTATAGCGAAACATGACCGCGTCTATGAAAGGGCGGGAGGCCGCCGCGTGCAAGAGCTCGACCACGTTGCCGCCGTGGCAGGAGAAGCCGAAGAAGCGGATCTTCTTCTGCTGCTTGAGCCGCTCGGCTGCCTTGATGAGCTGCTTGTCGTTCAGGGGCGCGAGCTCGTCGAGGCCATGCAAGAAATAGAGATCGACGAACGGGCGCTTCATGGTCATCAGGCTGAAGGCGACGTCTTGCTCGAGGCCCGGCGCGGACCACTTGCCGGTCTTCGAAGTGATCCAGGTGCTTTCGAGCGCGTTGAGCCGCTGGAGGGTGGCGGCGGCGTTGCGCTCGGAGGCGCCGGCAGCGTATTTGCGCGCGGTGTCGATGTAGTCGACGCCGTACTCGAGAGCCAACTTGATCCGAGCATCGATGCCGCCCTTGAAGCCGGCACCTCCGCCCACGAGCAGGATGGGTATGGATTGTTTCGTCTTGCCGAGGATGCGCCGGGGCACCTTCTTGGGGGCGGCGTACGCTTCGGTCGTGTGCGTGCCCAGCGCAGTGGCGAGCGGCGCGCTGGCGCTGAAGGTCAAAAGGTGACGGCGGGTCAGCGGTTTGTCGGCGGACATCGAAACCTCCGGTCAGCGCGAGCCCGGGCCCGGCGCGGCCTGGCTTTGTAGCACCCGGGTGGCTTGCCGTCCCGCCACCGGAACCGGTCAGGACGCGCGCACCAGCTTCTGGCGGCGCACACGTGGAACTGCTACGGACTCGTCCATGAAATGGGCGAAACTTGCTGCGGCCGTCGCGTGCGCCACCCTGTTGGTCGGAGTGCCGAGTTGTCAGGGCGGAAGGTTCGGGGCGGTGGGTGCCGCCGCTTGCCCGCAGCTGCAGAGCAACGCGGACCCTTTGACGCTGTCATTTTCCGCCAACGCGCGCGCCAATGCCAAGATTCGCACTTTTGTGGCCTCGGCGAAGAGCCTGCTGAACGTCTCGCTGCAGATGGAGGCGCTGGCCACCGACTCGTGCCTGAGGATGGGGGCTGATCTCGGGCTTGCGCCGGCGCAGATGGCACCCCAGAGCGCCGAGCCGGGCGCCAAGGCCCAGGCGGCGTGCGGTGCCGTGGCCGCGCAGATCGACGGCATCCTGCGTCAGGGGGTGCAGATTCAGGTGCAGGTAGTGCCTCCCCAGTGTTCGGCGAACGTGGAAGCGAAGGCCCGTTGCGATGCCGCCTGCGACGTCGCCGTGGACCCCGGGCAGATCGTGGCACAGTGCGAGCCTGCGCGTCTCTCCGGTTATTGCAACGGGCGCTGTATCGGGCAGTGCGACGGCACCTGCAGCGGTCAATGCCAAGGACAATGCAGTGCCTACGATGCCCAGGGACGCTGTGCGGGCCAGTGCAACGGCACCTGCGACGGCGGGTGCAGCGCCACCTGTCACGCCAGCTGTCAGGGAGAGTGGCAGGCGCCGCAGTGCGCGGGCCAGGTGCGTCCACCCAGCGCCGATGCCGAGTGCAACGCGAGCTGCAATGCCCACGCCGACCTGACGGCGCAATGCAGCCAGGCTCAGGTGCAGCTCTATGGCCAACCCAGTTTCGACATGGCAGCGCGGCTATTTGCAACTTTGCAGGCCAATCTGCCCAACTTGCTCTATGCGCAGATGGCCCTTGGGCAGCGAGTCATCGGGGACGCGCAAACAGTGGTGCAGGTAGGCGCCGCGCTCCCCAAAGTGGTCGGCGACGCCGGGCTCGAAGGGCTCTCGTGCATCGCTGCTTCCGCTAACGCGGCCGCACAGGCCTCGGCGCGCATCAACGTGAGCGTGCGAGCCAGCGCGAGCGTTTCGGGGCGCGTGGGCGTGCGCTAGCCGCGTAGCAGGGTGCCGTGCCGCGCGTGCCCGCTGCCAGTTTCGACGAGGATTGGGCGCCGCCGGCTTACGGTTGCAAGGCGCTCGTGTTCGCCGGGCAGCGGGCGTTGTCTTCGAGTTGGCCGGCCCTGGCGCTTCGGGCTAGCATTCTCGCCATGTTTGCAGCGGGCTGCACGCGCTGCTGGTCGGCACGGATCGCGAAGGACTTCTCGCGGGGCGGGGGAGTCGATTGAGGTTGCGACTCGGCGCTGGCGCGGTGTCCGCATTCGCTGCCCTCGCGTTGGCACTCATCGGGTGCGCCCGTGCTGCCGGCGTTCCCCCGAAAGGACCTCACGAGGTGAGCGAGGCGCCCCCGATGCCGCGTGCTCCGGAGACCCCGAGCCCGCCCGCCTCGCTGTCCCCAGGTTGGAGGTGCGCTTCACCGTTGCGCGGGCCCATGACGATGCCGGGCACCCGACCATCGCCAGCCGCGAAATCGCGGCGAACCTGGACGTCGTGCTGGAAGTCGAGCGCACCTGCGATTTCGAAGGGGTGGTCACCTGGGTGATCGGCGTGGCATCGCCCAACCGCTTTCGGGTCCTGGAGCTTTCCGACCCGCCTCGGCTGGTGGTCGATATCCGCACCAAATAGCTTCCGGAATAGAGGTGGAATCGATTCCTCGTTTTCCTTCCCGACACGAGCAGGCAGCTCCAGGTAACTTGCTTTCCTCCACCTTCCCTTTCGGAACACTCGATCACTCCGCTGGGTTCTGGGCATCTTCAGCGGTCCGGGGTGACTTTTCTGCCATGAGAAAACCATCGTTACTTATTTCTCTCGTTTTGCTTTCGTTCGCCTCGACCGGCAACGCGGAAACGCTCTATGCCTCTCCGACGGGAACGGAGACCAGCGCGTGCACCACGCGCGCTGCCCCCTGCTCTCTGTCGGGCGCTGCAAGCGCCGCCGTGGCGGGTGACACAGTGGTGTTGATGGATGGCATCTATCAGGAGTCGCTGGTCGTCGCCAACTCGGGAACCAGCGACGCATGGATCACGTTCGAGGCGGACGAATGCGCCACACCCATCATCGAAGGCGAAGGCGCGGGCCCCGCCGATGACGTTCAAACGACTGGCGTGGGTTCCAGCGAGGCAGAGTACGTACGCTTCCGGGGCATCGTTTCTCGAGGTTGGAACACGGGCTTCGGCAACGGATGGGTGGGCGGCACCGACACGACCGATGTGTCGAACGGGCATTGGGATATCGAGAATTGCATCGCTTACTCGAACGGCCGCACCGGGTTCACGTTCTACAGCGCGTCCGGTTTCCACTTGAAGAACTCGATTTCCGCCCACAACGGCAGTAGCACCCTGCACTCGTGGTCGAGTGGGGTCACCCTGTTCGAAGCCGCGGGTTCGGAGAACCTGGTCGAAGGCACCGTTTCATTCGAGAACACCGACGCCGAGCGGCACACCGATGGCAGCGGCTTCATCGTGGACGAGGAGTCGAACGGAGCGACCTTCCTCAATAACCTCGCCTTCGGCAACGCCGGTTCGTGCTTTCGCCTCACCAAGAGTTCCGGCACGCGCTTCATCAACAACACATGCTTTCACAACTCGCAGTTCGGCTCCCAAGCCACGGGCCCGAGCAATCCCGCAGAGCTGTACTTCACGAACGGCGGCGTCACGCAGGAAGGCGTTACGTTCATGAACAACATCATCGTCGGGACCGGCCAAGCGCCTGCGGGTTCGGAGCCAGTCATCAATCAGCCGCCGAGCGGCTGGATGAACAACGTAGTCACCACCGGGTCGGTGACATTCTTCATGGATCCCACGGGGGCGAACCCTAGCTTCGTTCCAGCCAGCGGCGCGAGCGATCTGATCGGCAAGGGTTCGAGCTCGAACGGTGCACCCACCGAAGACCTCGGCTTCGATCCGAAGTGCCTCGTCACGCGCGCTCCGGTCATGGTCGGTTCGGTTGCGAGCGAGAGTTGGTGGCAGGTCGATGTCGACATAGAGTACATCCAGAGCATCGGCGGCGTTGCCAGCTGTTTCAACGCGGCCATGCGTCCCGGCACGCCTGACATCGGCGCGTACCAAGCTGGTGCCGTGACGACCGTCACGCCCGGAAGCTGCGTGCCCCCCGACCCGACGGGTGGCATCGGGGGCGCGGGCGTTGGCGGGGCCGCAACCGCTGCGGGCGTCGGAGGGGCTTCGACCACTACCGGCGTTGGCGCAACTAGCACTACTGGTCTCGACGCAGCCGCAGCCACGAGCGGCGTCGGCGGAGCCGCCAACGCTAGCAGCGCGAGCGTGGGCGGAACGCCGATGGGTGGAGTAACATCCACCAGCGGGGTATCCGGTGACAGTGTGGGCTCGACGAGTGCGAGCACGGGCGTCGTCGGCGCGGTAGGCACGGGAGGTGACGCCAACCAGGGTCCGCAGGGCGACTCACCCGCTGACGACCAGGCAGGGTGCGCGTGCAGCGTGCTCTCCGCGGCTGATCATCGTGCTCCGCTTGCCGCGCTGGGTATTTTGGGTCTGGGGCTCTTCGCGCACGGGCGCCGACGCCGCCGTCGAACGCGTTGACGCTGCAACCGAGCGAGGCTCTTCGCCCGTTTTCCGCTGGCGAACGGCGCTCACTCACTCGCTCGGGCTGCGCCGGCGCTCAGGCACGACATCAGCTTCTGCCGTACCTCTTCGGTACGCGCACCACTTGCTACTTTGGAACCGTCAGCTTCGGTAGCATACAAGACATCGACCGCTCGCTTCCCCTCCGTGCTGATCTTCGCGAGGGTGACAGAGATGTCCAACTCCCTGAGCGCGCGCGCCAGGCTGAAGAGCAACGCCGGTCGATCTTCGGCCAGCACCTCGATCACCGTATACTGGTCAGAGGCGTGATGATCGAACAGCACCTCGTTGACGACAGCTGGTGTCGGCCGCGAGCTGCGGCTCGACGCCAACCGCAGCTCGACCAGGTCTTCCGGTGCCACCTCGCCGCGAATCACTGCGGCCACGTTTCGCTTCAGCCTCGCGAAGCGCCGCTCCCTGGCGTTTTCGTGGGGGCTCCGAACCCAGAAGACATCCACGGCCTGAACTGAACCGTTCGGCAGCCGTCTCGAATTGACCTGCGCCGCCTGGATATCGAAATGGCTAGCGGAGATGGCCGCAGTAATCGACGCCAAAAGGCCCGGTCGATCGTTGGCCACGACGCACAGGTCCATGACGCGCTGCTCCTCGGTGACGACGCACAGACCCAGAATCCCGTCCTGGCTCGAGGTCACCCAGGAAACTACGACCGGCTCGTCGCTCGCGCCGAGCGCCAGCTCGGCATGAGCGACGATCTCTTCCGGTGAGTTCGCGAGAAAGTAGCGTTGGGGCATCGAGGCGAGGTAGCCGTGCAGCGCCTCGATCGAAGCAGGGTCGCGCCAACGAGCCAGCACCGCGTTCTTTGCCTGGGCCACGCGAGCCGTTGGACGCGCCAGAGACCCGGCAAGGAAAGCGTCGCTGCCACGAAACAGCGCATCCAGCATGCCACGTTTCCAGGTGGTCATGGCCTGATTGCTCGTGGTCGAAACGTCAGCAAGCGTCAGCAGGTATAGCTCACGCAAGCCTTCGCGGTCCCACGTGTCGCGCACGAACTCCGCGATCGTGGCCGGGTCGTTCAGGTCTCGGCGAATGGCCACCATGTACATCGTCAAATGGTGTAGCACCAGGCGGCTGACATCATCGATCTCATCCGGAGTGAAGCCGAGCCGCGCGAGGATGTCACGAGCCATTTCCGCCCCGCGCCGCGCATGATTGCGACCGCCGATCGCCTTGCCCACGTCGTGCAGCAGTGTCGCCATGAACAACACCCGCGGGCGCGCAGTTTCCGCCGCCAGGCGACTTGCCAACGGGTAGGCGCTTGCCAGCTCCCCACGTGCCAAAGCGTGTAATCTGTCGACCGCCGCGATGGAGTGCACGTCGACCGTGTACACGTGATAGAGGTCGTGATGCACCCGCCCAACCACGGGTGCAAACTCGGGGATCATCGCAACGAGTAGTCCGACGTCGTGGAGTTCGGTCAATATCGACCCGACGGCAAACGCCCCCGCCTTGTTGGAGCAAACGAGGGCGATCCACAACTCGGCGGCCTTCTTGCACTGCCGCAAGCGCTCGCAGATATCCGGCTCCTCCATCGCTGCCGCGATGGCGTCCCGCGTGAGCGACAACACTTGCATGTCGCGAGCCATCGCAATGGCATAGACCTGGAGCGCCAGCAGTGGCTCGGCGCGGACTCGTTCGGGCTTTTCCAGGCCGACCTTGCCCTCGCATTCGATCAACCCGTCCGCCAGAGGAATGGCTCGGGGCGGGCCGCCGGATTGGCGGCGCTTGGCGCGCCCCAGAAGCCGGAAGTGCGTCTGCGCTATCACGCGGGCGTGCCGGTAGTAGTCGGACATGAACGCTTCGACCATCTCTCCGATACGTTGCAGTCGGGGCAGAGCCGCTCCATCCGGCTGCGCGTACCCCATCGCCCCGGCGACGCGTTCCTGTTCGCCAAACGTGAGGCGGTCCGCCTTGCGCCCAGCCAGGTGGTGCAGTTGATTACGAACCGTCCAGAGAAAGTCCAGCGCCCGCTCGGTGTCCTGCTCTGTCTGTTCCGTCACTACTTTCAATTTGGCGAGCTCTGCCAAGCTGCTGCTCCCAAACCGAGCGCGAGCCGCCCACAGGGCAGAATCCAGGTCCCTGAGGCCCCCCACGCCGTTCTTGACGTCGGGCTCCAGGAGATAGACGGAGTCGCCGAACTGCTGGTGCCGCTTCTTCGCTTGCGCCTCGAGCTGCCCAATGAACAAACCGATCTTGTGCTCGGAGAAAACACTTTCCGCCAGGCGTTGCTGAAGCGCTGGCAACAAGGAAGCATCCCCGGCAAGCGGACGAAAGTCGAGCAGCTCGGTTGCCATACTCAAGTGCGAGAGGGCATCCGAAACGACCTCGGAGGGCCGAACCACTTGGTGCCCGACACGGATACCCGCGTCCCACAGCGGATAGAGCATCGCCTTCACACATCCTGACACCGCTTCCTCGGGCGCGGTCGTGATGAAGCACAGGTCGAGGTCGCTTCCCGGAGCGATCAGCCCGCGCCCATATCCTCCCACGGCTCCCAAGAGCAGAGTTCTGTCATTGCATCGGTCACGCACCTGCTCGAAAACACCGAGCACGAGCTTGTCAGCGAGGGCCGAATGCATGCGAGCCAGAGCCATGCCTTGCGCACCCGGTCCTTCGAGTGCCTTCAGCTCGGCCCGGTAGCGCGTCACGCATTCGGACAGTGCGTCGAGCTTTGCCTCCGACACTTGACCGGTGAGTTCGCGTAAAGCCTCGGTCATAACCATAGTGCAACCCCGCAGATGTCGAAGCATGGCCGACATCGTGTATCCGGAACGTTTCAGCGCTTCGTTCAGAGACCGAGCTCGGACTGCAGGGCGTCGTATTCGGCGAAGGCCGAAGGATTTGCGCGGAGCTGGTCGCCTTCCCGAATGAACAACGACGGTGTGGAGCCTCCCGGTTGGGTGGGTTCCCAGATGAAGCTGCCCAGTCCGCGTCCGTTGGGGAGGTTCTTGACGATGAGATTTGCCTCGGTGCGTTCGGCGTCGTACTCGGCGATGACGAAATCGAGGTCGTCGTAGCTCTTGGCGAGCTCGTCGAGAGTATCTTCCCAGACCGCCGGCGGGCCTTGCCAGATGGTGTAGCAAGACAGCCCCAGCACGTCGAACTCGACGCCCCGCTCGCGAGCGCTGTCGACCCACCACTTGATACCCAACACGTCGGCCGTGTTTGCGATGTGCAGCATGATCTTGATGGTCGGATCGACCGAGTGCACGCCGTCGATCCCCGCCTTCAGAAGCTCGGCGAGGTTGTCCCAGTGACCGATGCTGCCGTTGATCGGGGCCAGCTTTGGATTGTTGCCCCAGCAGTCGGTGTCTGGACCTGGGACGTGCACCAGAATACCCGGCGTGATTTCATTGCCGATCTGCACCATGTCGGGTCTGGCGCCCGCCTCGACTGCGGTGCTGATCACGTCAATGGTATAGTCCCGCATCAGCTCAGCCAGCTCATCGATGGAGTCGGCGCCGCGCCATGCCTCTGGAATGATCTGATTGCCGGGGTCGGCCCAGGTGTCGCTGTAGTGGAAGTCGAGCAGGAAGCCCATTTTGGCGTCTTTGATCCGCTTGCCGAACGCCACCACATGGTCGCGGTCGCCGAAGGATTCGTCGAGACCGCTGCAACCATTGGCGCTGGAAGCATAGCCGTAGGGGGCACTCGGATCGACGAAGGTGCGGAGGCGAATCGTATTGAACCCATGATTCTTGAGGAGCTGGAAGATATTCTTGGTCTCGTCGTCGGTGTCGACGAAGCTGACATCGAGCTCCTGAACGCTCGAGATATCAGCGCCCAGCATGAAGGCCGGATCGAAGGGCCCGGAACCTCCCTCGCCGCCACTGCCGCCATTGCCGCCGCTGCCTCCGCTACCGCCCGTACTGCTCGAAGAGCTTTCGTCGCCCATACCGGCTCCACCAGCCGAGCCGCCGGAACCTGCATCTTTCCGTGGTGAAACCCGACTTGCTACGCACCCGACGGCGAGGCAGAGGGCTGCGAGAGGGACCAGGCTCGCGGCGCGTGGGATCGCCAAAGACATTAACTCCACATGATACGGCCCCGAGGCAGGGCAGGCAGCGCATTTTTTCCGATTCTGCCGGATAAGCTGCGACACCCGAGCGCGTAGCGCTTGCCGGCTCGCCCCGGCGGGGGTCTGAAGTACTCACTGTCACGCAGCGACGCCGTTCCGACCTGATAGCCGAAACTACGCGGACTACGACTACCTCGAGACACTGACCCGCTGCAAAAGGCTGTAACCGTCTTTGCAGCGTGCGAAGGCAAGCTACGGGCGCCGAACATCAGCGCCAACGACACACGCGTCGACTCACCACGGGTTGCTACTCGCACCCGGGTTGCTCGAGGTCGATATAGACCTCTCCGAGTCGCGTCGGCGAACCATCGTCGTTGACCAAGATCGCATTCGGGATCGGTCCGGCACTGAACCAGGAATAGCGAAAGACGTTGGGGTTGTTCTCGAGATAGGGGATGGCTTCTCTCATGTAGGCTTCTTGTTCTGCCACCGAGGCGCCGGAGTCGCAGGAAAACTCGGTGATCCAGATGGGCAGGCCGAACTGCTCGAACCCTTCGAGTTGGCCGCCAGGTTCGAGATAATCCCGGAGCGAGGGAAGGTCGCAATTGTACCAGTGCACCGCCACGTAATCGACCTGACACCCGGAACAGTCAGCGAAGAAGTCCTTCAAGTACTGGTACGGATTGGTATCGTGACACTGGTTCTCCGGCCCGCAGAAGTTCATACCAGGAGCCACGATGGGTACGCCCTGACCGGCGGCGCTTTGCTCGATGTCGGGCCAAAGCTCGGCGGCCTGTTCGGCGCTGAGGTTGGCTTGCGTGAAGAAGTTCGGCTCGTTGAAGCCGAGCAAGAACTCGGAGCCCGCTGGAATGGCGTCGCCCGCCGTTGATCCGCCCCAGATCATGGGAACGAACTCGATCCCTGTCTCGGGGCCACTCCCCCGGATCGCCCAATTGTACCACCACTTGATCGAGGGATGAAACTGCGGTCCGGGCGCGATGTTCGTGGCGATGCCGCGCTTGCAGTCACGCGTCGGCGGCGCACCGCCCGCTCCTCCAGTGCCCCCCGAAGTGGCTGCCAGCGTGTTGCTGGAGTCCGTCGAACTCGGTTGTGCGGTGTCGCCGCCGACGCTGCCACCTCTGGTGATGCCGTTGCCAGCGGCTCCCCCAGCCGACCCGGCAGTAGCGGTGGCACTGGCGGTGGTGTGCGCGGAGCTTTCCATGGCTCCGCCATCGGAGCAGCCGAGCGCGACCAGGTTGAGCATCGCCAATCCGGGAATTTTCGAGAGTGCCATCGATGTCGTACTCGCTCGGTCGTTCCTTCCTTCGAGTGCAGGGTCGCCAGCCGCCGAATGCACGGAGGACTGCTCCGTGACGCCCGCCGGTGAAGCTCGAAGAGAAGAGCGCTTGGCGGTATGTTGCCACGAAATCGCCCGGGCGCGACACTATTCGCAGGCGGCGAACTGGTGGCCGCCGGGGACCATTTGTCCGGGGCTCAGCGGGACGTCCACGTCCTGGTAGACGCGGTCGTAGATGTCCGTGACCGTGAAGGTGAACGGCCCGCCGCCGAGCGAAACGGATTCCCAGACGTTGTAGTCCTGACGCGTCAGGTCCTCGCCGTCTGCAGTGACGCGCTTGATCGGGTAGCGGTGGTTCATGATGGTGACCGCCAGGTAGCCGGCCTTCGCAGCGGGATCGAAGTAGTAGACGAAACTATCGTTGGTGTCGCAGGGGATGTAGCGCCAGCTGATCTGCGGGTTGTTGTTGGCGCCGAGTGCGCTGTACGCAGGTTGGTTGAGGTCGATATGGTGGTTGGATTGCGCGTCGCAACACCATTGTTCGTTCGGTGGTGCACAGGGGCATTCGTCGACGATCTGCACCGGAAGCTTGCTCCCGTTTTGCGTGTTCGTGATTTCGACGCAGGCGCCGCATACGCCGGAGGCGGCGTAGTCTTGCTCGTTCATGGCGCCGTAATATTGCGGCAGGGAACTGGGCGGGTAGTGGCACGCCGGCGTATTGCTTCCCAGATCGTAGAAGGTGATGTGTCCGTTGAAGGTGCGATCGTCTTCGGTGCAGCTGGCGGCGCTACACAGGCCAGTCTGACAAATCTGATCGCCAGCGCACTGGTTGCCGCAGGTCCCGCAGTTGCTCGCGTCGCTTTCCGTATCGACGCAGCCGCCCGAGGCTTCGCAGAAGGTCTTTCCGGTGGGGCAAGAGCAAGAGCCCGTGTCGCAGGAGCCGTCGGGACAGGTGGCGCCCGGGCAGGTGCAGCTTCCGTTGTTGCACGTCTTTCCTCCGCTGCAGGCGTTGTTGCAGACGCCGCAGTGGGCGTCGCTCGTCATCGTGTCGACGCAGGCGCCCGAGCATTCGGTCATGCCTGCGCTGCACTGGCAGGCGCCGCCAGCGCACTGGCATACGCCCTGGACGCAGGACTGATCAGTGCCGCACGGGGTGCCACAACCGCCGCAGTGGTTCGC
The DNA here is from genome assembly GCA_963809955.1 of uncultured delta proteobacterium. Taxonomy (GTDB): domain Bacteria; phylum Myxococcota_A; class Polyangia; order Polyangiales; family Polyangiaceae; genus JAICQQ01. The sequence goes on along the minus strand of CAWELQ010000013.1, from coordinate 189,113 downwards.
ATCCATCATGGGATTCACGCACACGCCATTGCACGAGATGAACCCGGCGCTACAGCCGGTGGTTCCTCCGGAGCTGGAGGCTCCACCAGTTCCGCTTGCAGTTACGGCTCCGCCTGACACCGCTGAGCCAGTCGTGCTCGAGCCGGTGGTCCCGCTGCCGAGCCCACCACTGCCCGTGGCGCCGACGCTTCCTGTCGCGCTGTCACCTGTGCTCGTCGTACTGCCGTCGCCGCTCGCGTTGCTGCAGGCGAGCGAGGTTGCGAGAAAGAGGGGGGAGAGCCAGCGACCGGCACTGTACCAGACGTGGAATTTTTGCGAGAGATTCGAATCTTTCATGGCTCACAGTGGGGGAGTTGATTTGCCGATCTCGCACGCGATGCGTCGGACGGCAAGGGCCACGCCACAGCGACTGTGTCTCGCAGGCTCAGGCACGGCAGGCAAAGGGCGCGGAAATCAAGGCGCTTGCAGATCTCTTGGGAGGCCCCCTGGGCGGCAACGCGCCCCGATGGGTGCAGCCGCCCGACGTGAGGTCGACAGGGTTGACCCCAATGTCGAGAGAGCTGGTGCCCGCGGGACACACGGCCACAGGCGGTGTCGATCGCGAACGGGTCGCAATGCAAATGAGTGCTCACATCGCAAGGCCCGCCCTGAATCCCCCGCAAGAAGTACGCGAGAGGCGGTACTCAGCGTCCCTGCAGGAGCTCGGCACAGCGAGCCGTGGTAACCAAAGCTGGGTGACAGAGCCCAAGTCGGCCTGCGAAGCAGCCATCGAAGAAGTTCACAGGCAGCATTCGGCGAAGATCCTCGCGGTGCTGGTGCGCATCTTCGGTCCTCGCAACCTGGAGCTTGCCGAGGACGTTCTTCAGGAGGCATTCCGAAAGGCCTTGCTGGCGTGGGAGCAGCGGGGCATCCCGGATAATCCTGCCGCGTGGGTCATGACCGCGGCCAAGCACCACGCCATCGATACGATTCGCGCGCAGCGCACCGAGCGTCGCTTTTCAGCAGACCTGGCGAGCCAGCTGGAAAGCGACTGGACGCTGACTTACACCGTGGACCAGGAGTTCGAGGCTACGAAGATCGAAGACGACCACCTCAGGATGATCTTCATGTGCACGAATGCCGACATCGCGCCGGAAAATCGCATTCCTTTGATCTTGAGGACTCTTTCTGGGTTCAGCATTCCGGCGATTTCTCGGGCACTGCTGTTGCCCGAAGCCACGGTGAAGAAGCGCTTGGTCCGTACGCGTCAGCGCCTTTGGGGCCATGCTTTCGAGTTCCCCACTCCGGAGAAGCTGCCCCACGTCATGGATAGCGTGCACACCGTCCTGTACTTGCTCTTCAATGAGGGGTTTCATAGTTCGGAGAAAGCGCGAGCCATGAATCTCGAGCTGTGCCAGGAGGCGGTTCACCTGTCGTCCTTGCTCGTTCGAGAGCCCCGGGTCGTCAATCGAGACACGCTGGGGCTCTTGGCCCTGATGCACTTTCATTTGGCACGAGCCGCCGCGCGACTCGACGCCGGGGGCTCCGAGGTTCCGATCGACCGACAAGATCGCACTCAGTGGGATCACGGGGCCATGAGCTCCGCGTCCGCACTGCTCGTCCTGGCCGAGCGCTCGGCGCCAGGTGCCTCGGGACGCTTCTTCATCGAGGCCAAGATCGCCGAGCAACACTGTATTGCCCCGAGCTTCGATCAGACCGACTGGGACAGCATAGTCCGCTGGTACGACGAACTGGTGACGGCGACGGAGTCGCCGCTCGCGGAGCTCAATCGGGCGATCGCCCTCGGTTATCGCGGTGACCTCCGGACGGCCATCGAGTGCGCCAGCGAGCTCGAGGCGAACCCCACGCTCGGTGGTTCGCACCTTCCCGCGGCCGCGCTGGCGCATCTATGCGCGCTCGCGGGCGACGCGGCCGAGGCTCGCCGCCACGCCCTGCGATCTCGCAGTCTGGGCGGGACGGCCCGCGAGCAGCGAAGCCTCGTCGAGCAGGTCGAGCGCCTGCTTGCCCGCGCGTAGGGCCTGCCCCGACGCGCGGGCACATAGACGTGCGAGCGGCTGGAGCAGGCCCGCGCTCGGACCCCGTCCTTCTGGCTACATCGATGCGACGGGCCGCACTTCGACGCGCGCCCCGTCGTGCAGAAAGATCGGACATTCCTGGGCGATGCGCACGGCTTCGTCGTAGTCCTTGGCCTTGATGATCGAATAGCCACTGACGAGCTCTTTGAGCTCGGAGGCCGCGATATCCGTGATCACCCCATCCTTTTCGATCCGCTTACCTTCGAAGTGCAAGGGCGACCCGCCGGTGACGAGCTTTCCTACTTTGCCCAGCGCCTCCAGCCATTCGCCCCAGCGGGCCATCACCGCTTTCTTCTGCTCGGGGGTAGCTCTCGTCATCCATTCGGGATCCCCGCCTCTGTAAATGAACATGAATTCTTTCATTGTTTTGCTCCGTTCATGAGTATTGCGGTTCGCTCATCGCCAACCGTCCCGGTGACGATCCACGTTCCCCAACGGAGACAGCAGGAAATCACTTTTTGGGACTTTGTATGGAATTGCCAATAAATTCGCTATCTTCCGTGGTGCTCGCCATGCGGTCACCGCTGCACCCATCGGCCGCGAGGACGTCCACCTGAGCGCTTCGGCGTCGTCAGGCGAATTCGCAGAGGGCGGCGACGTAGTCGCGGGAACCCTCGCGCAACCAGCCGTCTAGCTCGGCCACGTCCTTGAGTTGCTGCCCGCGCTGTCGTGGGACGCAGAAGAACTCGACTGCAACATCCGGAAGCGCGCTCATATCACCCCACAACTTCTCGAATTGGGTGACGATGAAGACATCTTCCTGCGCGTTGCCCCAACGACGCTTGACCTCTTTCAGCGTGATGTAAGTGGGCAACCTTGCTGCCAGGGCACGGATACCACGCCGCACTGCCCTTTCATCGTCGAGATCGGAGCGTGTGATCGAGAAGTGACCGAGCAGCGCATCGATCGAGATCCAGGTGGTCATCGAGTTGTAGTAGCTGAGCTTGACTTCGTCTTCCTCGCGGGGGAAGGCGAGCCCCTCGATGAGGCGTAGCCGACCGCCGACCCGCGCCAGGCCGCCGCCACGGTCGGTAATGCGCCGTTCCACCACTTCGAAGCTCAGGCAGCTGCCGCTTCGGACGTGGCGGCCCAGCCAGACCGGGTCGAGATCCGCGCCGAGCGTGTCGATATTGTGAAGCATTGCGTACTTCAGGTTCGGCTGCTCGCTGAGCAAGCGACTCAGCGTGCCGTTCAGGAGCAGGTTGGCCACCTCGTAAAAGTGACCCACCGGGTGCAGACACTGGCTCGGTGCGTTGTCCCGGTAGTCGCTGGCTTCGCCCACGCTTCTGGCCCATTCGAGCAGCGCCGCGCGCCCGTCGTCGCGCACCTTCTGTTTGCGTTCCTCGAGCCGCTGTTCGCGCACCTCGGCCCAGGCGAAGCGTAGGTCGGCGACGGTGGGCACCAGTCTTAGCCCAATCGAGCGCCCCGGCGAAAGCACCACGCTCTGGTTCATGCCATAGGTGCGCTCGCGCTCGAGCAGGCGCTCGATGGGGGCATGAGTGAGATAACTCGTGGTGATGACATGGCGGGGCATCTGCGAGGCCTGGTGACCCCGACGGCGGGACTTCGCGAGGTGAACCTCGAGGAATGTCCGAAAGCGATTTCCGAGTTTTGCAAATGGGTAGATGGCTTTGACGGTTCCGGCGCCGTGGGTCCAGCGAGACCCAACGCCGGCTGCCAACGTGATCACACAAACCTCCCCGCGTTCGAGTGCTTGCCGCCCGAGTGATTGGTCGTGGTCGTCCAGGGCCGACGCGTGGACGAGTGCTTCCGGGTCGACGTCATCGATGACCGTGTCGACGGGCAGGCGATTCTTGGCGAGCCCGATACGGCCGGCGCGCAGGTCTTGACGGATGCGTTCGTGGTGTTCGGCGTCGAAGCCGTGTGAGGCGAGCAGCTCGTCGAGCGACTCTTGTTCGTCATTCGCGCGCACCGCCGGCAGCAGGCGCCCCAGCAACTGTGGGCCGACTAGTTCCGCCCGCCCGCCCCGCAAATGCGTTCGCGAGAATACGTCGAGTTCGGCGCGACGCTGGTCGGAAAAGGAACGCGAGCCTTCCTGCAACCAGCGAGGTAGCATACACAGGTAATACTCGGCGGACAGGATCGCGGCGTCGTTCTCGAGCAGCGTGGCGACGCTGCCGGAGTCGTTGATAGCGAAGCGGTAAACCACCGGATCCATGGCGAACGGCAGGCTCTGCGCCAGTTCTCTCTTGCGCACCGTCATGATCTCGAGCAATCGCCTCTCGGCTTCTGCTTTGACCTCGGGATCGAAGATGAAGCCCATGCCTCCGCCCGACATGCCCCCGAGCATCCAGAACCCCCAGAACTGTTCGCCGAACGCCGCTCGAGCATCCGCGATCAACCTTTCGGTGTAAAAGTTGGATACCCAGGGCACGATGCGGGCAAGCGGGCCCTCGAAAATTGCCGTCGTGAGGCGCCCGAGCTCTTTCACGTCGCCGGCGCCGAGCGCAGCGAGGATCGCGTCGAAGGACTCGAGGAGTTCTTGCCGGGCATTCCATTCGTCGCTGCCGCCCAGCAGAAACTTCTCGGTCACCATCTCGAGGATGGGGCCCACATTGGCAGCCATGCCGCCATGTACGACGACCAGAGACGCTTCGAGCTTCGAGCGAGCTTCTGACGAGATGTGGTCACCCCCCAGTACACGATGGTTCGGGAGCAGCCGCCCATTGCTGGAACCGAGCTCGACGTCTCCAGGGCCAGCGGCCACGCCTTCGATGAGTTTGATGCCCGGCCAAATGCCGCCGCTGTCTTGCCAACCCCCGCCGGAGCCGCCCAGCCACTCGCCCAGAATGGCCCGCGCGGCCACCACGCGGCGCTCGGGTTCCGTCAGGCCGCCCTGGAGTGAGGCGATCTGGCCGGTGGCGCGCATGCAGAGGCTGATGAGCCCGGCGAGCAGATTGGTGGAAACGGCAAGCCGGCTCCCTTTCGGAATGTCGTTGACTTGACTGACGAGCTCGATGCCGAGCCCCTTGCCCACCAGCGACTCGAGCACCAACGATAGCGGTTGCCCGGAACCCTCGAGGCCCGGTGGAACGATGCCGGAAGCGATCACTGCCGCTTTCAGAAGCCCCAGGTAGTCGCTCGCGTAATTGAAAACCTCTGATGCTTCCGTGAGCTCGGCAGCGGCATCCAGGTCGATGCTCGTCAGGCGCAACACAGGCGCGTCGATCACCCGAAAGAAGCAGGTGATCGGAGGTGAGGTGCGTTCGTCGCGTCCGAGCACGGCCAGGTCGACCGATACGTTCAACACACGGGCGCCCTCGGGGTAGTCCATTCCGAGGAAGAAAATGTCGCTCCAGCCGCTGTGCGTGAGATCCATGCGTACGGCGGTGCGTTCCGTGAGCACTGGGTAGAAACCGCGCTGATTCTTGCGTTTCAACTCGTCGCGCACGCGCAACGGGTGATCGGAGGCGTGGCTAGTGCGAAACATCCAGCGGTTGCCGCGCAGGGATCGGACCGACCGCTGCACTTGCTCGGCGAGGAGCTGAAAACCCAGGCCCTGATAGGCGGCAGCGAGCGCGCTGGCGACGCGATCGTTCAAGCCCTCTGCGTCAGCCGCAGCCAAGAAGACGTCGAGGGCCGCGCGATAGTGGCGCTCGAGCAGGAACTCTTGCGCTTGTCGAGGCAATCTGCCGACTCTGGGCAGCTCTGCTCGAGCGGGAATCAGATATCGATACAGGGCATGCGCCTGAAAAATCGCGCGCACGCGCTGATACAAGTTGCGCTCCGAGTCTGCCGCGAATGCGTGCAGCTCCCGCGCGGCCGAGCACAATGCTGCGTAGTCCGAGCGTTCACCGTAGCGCTCGAGGACTCCGACCTTGGCTGCTTGTGTCGGCTCGGTGATGGCCAGCACGAGCGGGTGCGTTTGGCTCACGGAGTCGAACCTCGCTGGGGCTCGCGCGCCACTTCTTCGAGGATGAGCCTGAGTACCTGCTCACGGCGCGGGCCGTGCAGAGCGAGGGCCAGCTGCGCTCTGAGCAAGCCGAAGGGACTTTCCAGGTCGACCCGCTGCCCATCCACTTCCAGGGCGAGATACTTTTCCCGCGCGGCGAGTGCGTCCAGCGACTCGGTGAGGCCCAACCGCTGGCCTTCGGCAAGCGTGCGGGCGCGCTCGCGCAAGAGGTCGAAGACAGTAGGAGTGAGAGCGTGAGTGCCGAACGTGCCCAGGTAAGTCCCCTGCCGGAGGCCCGAGATCATGCAGCGCTCTTCGGCAACGGTGGGTGTCGGCTTCTCGATCACGGTTTCGATCGCGTACACTCGCTCGCTACCTTTGACGCGCGAGCCTCCCACCACACCGAAATAGGGGAGCTGGCCTTCCGAGGTCACCTGTACGCCGGACACGGCCGCGTTTTCCCGCGTTGCCAGCTGGACCAGCTGCTGAGTGCACGAAATGTCGATATGCGTGACGAATACGTGGTCGCAGACCTGGACGATGAACGGTTCGCCGTTCACCCAAGGCTCGGCGCAGAGCACCGCGTCCCCGAACCCTCGCGGTTCGGGCTGCGGAATGAGTACCAGGCTCTCGCCGAACTCGCTTCGCAGCTCTTCGAAGAAACGCTCGCGCCCCGGCCGGGTGACAATGGCCACCTCGTCGACGCCCGCGCCCAGCAACTCGGCGATCTGCAGGGCTGCGACCCGCTGCGTGGAACCGTCCATCACGGTGACGTGTTGAAGCGGCAAATCGCCGTGCAGCGGCCCGCCCATGGGAATGATGGCTTTTTTGAATCGCAACGAACCTACCCTTGTTCGAGCGGCGCGACGAGACGCCGGGACCTGGCTTTCTACCACCAAACCGACACGCCGGTGAACGCGCTTTGATCAACGAACCTGGCGAAGGCATCTTCCGTCGCTGAGATGGGTATTGGCTGGTGCTCGGGCTCGGCGCGAGCTCTGGGAGAGTTCGCGCACCTTGCCCATCATGAGACAGCGGTCCTCGATACAATGACGTCGTCCCGAGCACAGGGCGGAGCCGGGCAGCGGAGCCCGAGTTTCCGCCGGGCACTCGCGCTGGTTGCTCTCGGCCATGAATCGAGCTATTTCCCTCATGTGGCGGGGGCACCTGGACATGCGCGCTGTACTCAGCACGACCTGGCCCTGGCACCGGACGGCCGTTGCGTCCTGTGCCGGCGGGCCGACTCACTGGCCCCTGGCACCATCGAGTTCCCGAAGCCGCCCATCCGCTGGGGGGCCGCTGGGATGCTCGGCGCAACCACGGCAGTGCTCGCTCTGGGAGTCGCGGCGCTTCTTTTCCGGTCGCCCGAAAGAGGCGTAGTCCCGAGCGGGGAACCATTGCGGCAGCTCGAGCCGACGCTCGCGCGGCTGCGCCCGCTTCCAGCGCAAAGCGAGCAGCGGGCACGACCCGTACACACTGAGGTGACCGTATTCAGAGCCGGCGACGCGGCAGCCGCCGAGGCGCCTTTGGCTGCCGCGAAGCCCGATCCTCCCGAACCCGAAGCGGAACCAACGCCCAGCGCTGAAGTAGCAGCGAGCACACGCCAGCAATTGAAGCGCGACGCGGAGCGCGCTCTGTCGAACGTCGAAGTGACCGTGTACGGTACCGGGTGGTGTGGTGTGTGCCGGCGAGCCACGACATGGCTCCGCGCCAGCGGCATCCCGTTTCGAGAAATAGACATCGAACGCAGCGAGTCGGGGCGACAGCGCATGCGCCAGCTCAATCCGGAAGGGTCGGTACCCACCATCGACGTCGACGGTGAGGTGATGGTGGGCTTCAGCCCCGAAGCGATGGGTCGTGCGCTCGGGGAGGCGGTCCAGAAGCGGCTCGCTCGGCGCTAGCGAATCGCCTTGCCGGGCGCTTCATGCTTTGCGTGAGCGGGAGCGCAAGGGGTTTCCTGCTCGAAACGCTCCTGGCAGTCGGTGGCGAAAGGAGGGGGGCTGTCCGCATCGTCTCGGCTGGAGATCTCTGGACCGTTCGCCTCGAAGCAACGTGCGCACGTTCCGATCAGGGCCGGCTCGGCGGGGCCGCCACTCGCCCGGGGGCGACTGCTTCCACCTCGGTGGGCAGCAACACTTCGATGGTGGTGCCGTCACCAGGCGAGCTCGTCACGCGAATCGTGCCACCGCTTTGTCGAATGATGCCGTAGCAAATGGCCAGGCCGAGACCGCTGCCCTTTCCGGCCGGCTTCGTGGTAAAATAAGTTTCGAATATTCGGCGCCGAACCTCTTCGTCCATGCCGATTCCGGTGTCGCTCACGCGCAGCACTTCGTAGCTGCCTAACGGAAGCTCGTGCGCGGCGGCCGTGGACTCGTCGAGCTCCAGGGTGGTAATTTCGATGCGCAGGGTGCCACCATCGGGCATGGCGTCCCGCGCGTTGATCGCCAGATTCAACATTACCTGCTCGAGCTGCGCAGGATCGACGAGGGCAAAGTGCGAATGCTGGTTCGGCAAGAGCTCGACATGGACGAGCTTGCCACACGCGGTGCTCAGGAGCGGGACGAGTCGACTCACTCCTTCCGCCAAATCGATGCGCTGGACACGCAGCGCCTGCTTTCTTCCCACCGCCGCTATCTGACGCACGAGCGCGCCCGCGCTCGTTAGCCCCTGACCAGCGACTTCCATGTCCGAGCGCGCGGGATGGTCCTCTGGCAGCTGAGTTCGCGCGAGATCTACCGAATAGGTGATGGTCATCAGCAGGTTGTTGAAGTCGTGGGCCAAGCTCGCGGCCATTTGACCCTGCGCTTCCAACCTCTGCGCCTGACGCAGGTGGACCAACAGAGCGCGCTCGCGCTTCATGCTGGCATCCAGCTCCGCGAGAGAGCGCTCCAGCTCTCGATTCTTCTCGCCGAGCTCTTCGAGCTTGTCCTCCAGCTTGCGAATCAGCGCCGAGTTGTATTTCTCGAGGTATACGGATTTGTCCAAAGGCTCGAGCTCGTACGACGTGGGCGGCGGTTCGGACGCCATGGCCGAGCTGATGGTCGACAGCACACGTTCGGGCCGCGCCGGTTTCCGGATGAAGGCGTAGGCCCCGAGTTTCAAAGCCAGCTCTTCATCGCTCGGGTCCGTGTAGGTAGCCGTGTAGACGATCACGGGGCGGCCGCGGAGGTGTGTATCTGCGAGCCAATTGCGACACAGTTCGAAACCGTCCATCTGCGGCATCAGCACGTCTGTCAGCAGCACGTCCGGCGGATCTCGGTGCGCAAGCTCGATGGCTTCGGCGCCGTTACGCGCGCCAATCACCTCGTATCCATTGGCCTTGAGCAGCGACTCTTGATAGTAGCGGCTGTTGGGGTCGTCATCGACAACGAGAACTCTTGCCATGCTTGACACGCCCTTGGTGCGTCTCGATACTAACAGGTGCGGAGGCGCTTCGCGAGATCATGATAGGGGAAGGTCGCTCGAGTTCGGGTCCCGACGCGCGTACGGAAAGTGCCGCTCGCGAGGCGGCACTCCTCGCGCTGCCGTACCGCGAGCTCATTCAGACGTCTCTAGATGGCTTTCTTTTGACGGATGAAACGGGGCGCATCATCGATGCCAACGCCGCGTACTGCGAGCTCGTGGGCTACGGTTTGGATCAGCTGAGAAACATGACGGCGCGTGAGCTTGACATGAAACTCACGGACGCTGAATTCAGCCAGGGTCTCAAGGACGCCCTGGAGCGAGGTAAAGCGAGCGTGCGGACGGCTCACCGCGCGAAAGACGGTCACCAGGTGGACGTCGAGGTGAGCGTCACAGCGTTTCAGGTCGATGGCAAGAAATACTGGGCCGGGTTCATCCGGGACGTGACCGAAAAGAATCTGGCCACGGCGAAGCTCGAGCGCAGCGCGCACCTGCTCGATCAAGTGCAGCTATTGGCCAACCTGGGCATCTGGGAATGGCGTGTTCGGGAGAACCAGGTCAGCTGGTCACCACAGCTTTGTCGTATCTACGGGGTCGCCGAAGACGGCAGCGCCGCTTCATTCGAGGGGTACCTGAAGCGGGTGCACCCCGACGATCGGACGCGAGTAGCGCACGCGGTTTCGAGCGCCCTGGCGCGTCGCGAGTCCTTCAGCTTCGACGAGCGCATCTTGCGTCCCGACGGAGAGCAGCGCTGGCTACGCTCCTGGGGGGCGGTAGTCGTCGACGACCAGGGACAGCCGACGCGCATGTATGGCGTGTGCCTGGATGTCACGCAAGCCATGCTTGCACAGCAGGTGCTGGAACACGCCAACGAGCGGCTCGAAGAGCGCGTACGACAACGAACGCGGGAGCTGGCCCTGGCGAAAGAGCGTGCCGAGTCGGCGGACCGCCTGAAGTCGGCGTTCCTGGCCACCATGTCCCATGAGCTCAGAACGCCGCTCAATTCAATCATCGGGTTCTCCGGAATCCTGAGCAGCGGCATGGCGGGTCCCATCAACGAAGAGCAACACAAGCAGCTCGGCATGGTGCGGGAGAGCTCCGAACACCTGCTGGCGCTGATCAACGACGTGCTCGATCTGTCCAAGATCGAGGCCGGCGAGCTGCGTGTGACGAGCGAGTCCTTCGACCTGGCGAAGAGTGTGAGGCGCGTGGTCGAGTCACAACGGCCGGCGGCGAGCAAGAAAGGGCTCGACTTGAGCGTCGCGGTCGCCCCGGCGATCGGCGCGCTCAAGAGTGATCGACGTCGCGTGGAGCAAATCTTGTACAATCTGCTGAGCAACGCGGTGAAATTCACGGGTGCTGGATCAGTGCACGTGGAATGCGACATGGAAGGAAAGCAAGTGACCATTCTCGTGAAAGATACCGGGATCGGCGTCTCCGAGCGCAATCTGCCGCTCTTGTTCCAACCCTTTCAGCAAATCGACAACCAGTTGTCTCGGCGTCATGAGGGCACGGGGCTCGGTCTGTCCATCAGCGGCAAATTGGCTCAGTTGCTCAACGGTCGCATCGAGGTCGAGAGTCAACCTGGCAAGGGCAGTACCTTCCGGTTGGTGCTGCCGATGGAGCGCCCATGAGACGGCCCGTCTTGGTGATCGAAGACAATGAGAAGAATCTGTACTTGCTCACATTTTTGCTGGAAAAGTCGGGCCTCCGAGTGATCTCGGCGCGGGACGGGGCCAACGGCATCGAACTTGCCAAGCAGACGGGCCCGGCACTCGTCATTCTGGACATCCAGCTGCCCAGCATGGACGGCTACGCGGTTGCCAAAGCGCTGCGTGACTGCGAGCAATGCAGGACCATTCCCATAGTCGCCGTCACGTCCTACGCCATGCCCGGGGACCGCGAACGCGCCCTCGAAGCTGGTTGTAACAGCTACATCGAGAAGCCCATCGACCCAGACGGCTTCGTCAACGAAGTCAGACGATTCTTGTGAGGTGCGGGTAATGTTGGTACGCCAGGTGATCTATTCGTCCAAGGCTGTCGAACCGTTCAGCGAGTTGGAGCTCGGGCAGCTGCTGCTGGAGGCTCGCCGCAAGAATTCGGCGGTCGAAGTCAGCGGCATGCTGCTCTACCACGAGGGGGCGTTTCTCCAGGTTTTGGAAGGGCCAGTTTCAGCCGTGGAAGCGATCTTCTCCCGCATCGAACGCGACCCGCGCCATTATCGTCTGTTCGTATTGCAGCGTCTGGACGTGGGTGCGCGCGAGTTCCCCGATTGGAGTATGGGGTTCGTCTCGGTGAATCGCGGACTTCTGGGGCAGCTCAGTGGCTATCGCGATGTCTTCGTGCAGGGGTTTTCGGAGCCGAACGCTGGGGGAGTGGCGCGCGGGTTGCTCCGGACGTTTCGCGAGCAGCAGTGGCGGAAGCTCGTGGATAGCTAAGCTAGCGGCCGGACGGCGCTACTCGCCACGGCGAGCGCTGCGCTGCCATCCGCCCGCGTTCATGCCGGCGAATTCCAGTCCGAGGCGCTTCCGGTTGGGGCCGAGGGTGACCGCATGAACCTGGGAGCTGCTGGCGTGAGAAGTCCCGATTCGACTACGAGGGGGAGGCGAACCTACCCCCCGCCACCAGCAGGTACAGCACCCTGAGGGTTCCCTGAAAGTACGGCGTATCGTCGCCGCCGGAGTCGAGCCAGGCCGAGACGTAGGTGTCCAGCTTCGCCTGGTCCGTGGCACCGCTGAGCGCGAAGGCACCGTTGAAAGCGCTGTTGTTGTCGCGACCGCCAGGGCTACCGATGCCGCCGTTGTCGTCGACCCAGCTGGCAACTTTCTCGAGGAATGTGGCTGCTCGCGGCTCGCCGCTCCACGCGTAGTCCACGGCCACGCGCCAGGGGGTCCGGCAGGCGTCGTAGTAGTAGTTGTTCACGCCGGCCTCGTCCCCGTACGGGTAGTTGTCCCAGTCGGGAACGAGCGGCGAGATGGCTTGGTACGAAGCGTACAAGCCATAGCTGCTTTCCAGGAGCTGGTTCCACTGCTCGGCCTGAGTCGGAAACGAGTTGGCGAACATCCGATAGTAGCCCGGCGCGAAATACGACGGATTGATCCTGGTGTCGCTATCGTTGCAGCCGCCCCATGCGTCACCGGGCAACAATACCAGAGCAGCGTCGCAGGTGTCGGTCTCGTGGTCCAGCACCCTCTGGGCCAGTGCTTCGGCAGCGCTCAGGTAGTTGCCGTCTGGCCAGGCCGCCTGGGCTTGCAGCAAGGCCATCGTGGCATCGAGCTCTGCATCGGTTGCAGCATTGGCGTTGTTGTTGCCGGGCGCCTCGCACAAGGAAGTGGCCCAGTTCATCAGTCCGTTCGCGTCCAGATGGTCGCTGTAGTATTGCCAGAGTCCGTCGAACACGGCGCGATCGTCGAAGTTTGCCGCGAGCAACATGCCATAGGCGATTCCTTCGGAAACCACCGAGCCATCTTTGACGACTACCGAGCTGCCGTCGTCGCATGCTTGCCAGTGGAGCTGCTTCCAGTTGTCGTACTCCGCGGTCAGCAACGCGTCGGTGACAGCGCTGGCCGTGGCGGCGTGCCAGGTGCCGGTGGTTCCTCCACCCGTGCCCCCGCCCGTGGTCGAGCTCACGCTTGCGGTGCTGCTCGACGTCGCACCGCCGGCTCCGCCTCCGCTCGTTGCGCCTACCCCGGCGGACGTGCCGTTGCTCGTGGCGCCACCAGCGCCGCTGTCGGTGGTGGCGCTATTGGAACTAGCGGTCCCGATCGGTAGCCCACTCGAAGCGCTGCCGGTGGAGATCCCAGAATTGCTCGCTGCGGTCGTCTGCCCTTCCATGGAGTCCGTACCGCCGGTGGTATTGCATGGCTGAGCGTTCGGGTCGCAGCTTCCCTGGGGGGCCTCGCTCTGGCCATTGCTACAGGCCAGAGCCAAGATTCCCAGAAGCAAGTGAGTACGCATGGTGACCGTCGGCATTACAAACTGCGATAACCAGCGGGCACGCGCAAACCTCGCGCGTCAGCGAGTCACCGCGTCGCGCAGCAGGGTCCCGACGCGCTGCAAACTTCTGGCACGGCCGAACTGCAGCAGGTGCCCTCCGTTCCAGGCTTCGAGCGGCGCGGAAAAATGCCGAGCGAGGGCGCGCGCATGGCTGGGTGGAGTGATCCGGTCTGCCTTGCCGGCCACCACCAGGACGCGGTCGGGGGCAATCCGAGGGGGACGTGCGAGCGGGCTCACCAGCCGGTAGGCACGCTTGAGGGTTTCCATATAGAGCTGGGCTTGCGCCGCGCCCCGGGGCAAGCGTCCCTGTTCACGGGAAAAGTCCGCCAGACAAGCTAGCGGAACGATCGGGACCAAGAACGAGAGATGCGGGTCCAGCGTTGCGGTCAGGGCCGCAATGTATCCGCCCAGACTGAGCCCCAGCAGCCCAACATGGGGGTGACCTGTCTCGAGCAGCCAGTAGGTGAAGTCCGACAGGTCCGCCACGCTTTGGCGAAAGGCTTCCACGTTGAAGATGATGTCCGCCTGCGGGAAGCGCGGAACCTTGTCCTCTCGTGCGGCGCGCGCGCCGTGGAACGGTAGGGTGAACAAGGCTGCGTCGAACCCTAGCGTGTCGAGCCAGCCGAGAGGCCAGACGCGCTGCTCGAGGGCGAACGCGCCGCCCATGTAGCCATGCACCAAAATGGCTACGGGGCGCTTGGCGGCGCCACCATACAACCGGACCTGGCAGGTGGCGTTTTGGTGTCGTGCTCGATACTCATTCGCGACCTCCGGTGAACGAAGCTCGTGGTTGCTCATCCAGCTGAGCGCGGTGTAGCCGTGCCTGGCCTTCCTGGTCGCCAGGGGGTGAATGGCCTTTGGGGCCTCGAAGTAGTCGTCGAGCGGAAAACGATCGAAGTAACTGGCGGCAACTTGGACCCGTGCCATCGTCTGATCGTCGTCTAGATGAGACCTGCCAAGCTCGTGACGGCTGGCCACCGCCAGCGTTACCGCGCGATCGACCGCAGCGGCCAGCGGCGCCATCAAGGTCAGAGAACGACGCCGCAGCGATGAAGAGGGCACGCCGCAGGCTAGCAAGCGTCCTAGGGGCTGTCAGCCCAAACTCGCGCGCAGACCCAACGACGGGCGGGGGCGCTACTGCACCACGGCGCAGAAGCTGGTCGTTTCGAGATTCACGCCGCCTCGCCAGATTTCGAACCCGACGAAGACGTTCGTCAGGTAGTGCGAGTTTTGCACACTACCGCCGCGGGCGACCGCGTCCTTGATGAAATCGTTCAGATCGAAGTCCATGTAGCTGATGGTCTGCGTGGCCACGTATGAGATGACCGGCGTCCCCCCGTTGTCGCCCAGCCAGACGTTCCAGCTGCCCGGGACACCCTGAACCTCGGCGAGCTGCTCGCGCACGCTGCCGATGGGTTGGGCGTCGGAGGGCTTGTGGTACCAGACCATCAAGAAGGCGCCGGACGGGTGGTAGCTGTTTGGCTCACCGTCGGCCCCGACGCTGAACCACACGTCGTAGGTGGCGTTGTACGAGTTGGCCGAGGCGTTCGCGAGCGTTCCTCCGTCGTTCCAGTCCCAGGTGGTGGGCACGACCGTGAGGTTACTGACCTGCTTGGGTAGGTTGCTTCCTTCGGTGATATTGCCGCCGTTGCCTCCGATGAACAGCGACGGAAACCCGGTGGGGCCACCGTTGGTCGGCGCGCTACCCTGCTGTGCAGTCATCTTGAAGAAGTAACTGCCGCCGTAAGATACCGTTTGAGTGGCAGTCGAGTTCCACTCGTTGACCTGCAGGAAGTATTGCATGCCATCGACGGCGAACTTCAACTTTTCATAGGGCCCCTGGAGCTGACCGGTTTCAGTCATCGTACCCGGAGTACAACCCTTGCCGGTCTGATAGATGAGCCCCATCCCGGAGCCACCGCCACTGGTGGTGGCTCCGCTCGTGCTGGTGGTGCCCGAGCCGGCCGTGCTGGTGTTGCTACCGCTGGTCACTACCGGACCTGCTGCAGCAACGGTGGCCTCCGGGGACTCCTCGCCGGAGTCGCAGGCGGTGCCGGCGGCGCTCAGCACGAGTGCAAGAAGGCATAAGCGTGGGGTAGGTCGTCGCATCGTTGGGAAACACCTCGGTGGATGGCCAAAAAGAGGGAAGGTACGCGGGGACGCCTGGCTTCTGAGACCTGTCGATGCCTCGGGCGCGGGAGTGCGCCGCGTGTTCACTGTCCATCGGTTAGCATGGCGCCGGGAGCTTGGAAATGCCAGGTAGTTGGTCCCTCAATGGATTACTTTCCCCGGGACGTGAAAGTCGTATCGCGGGTCCCAAAACGCGACCTCGGCCGCGGGTGGCTGGCCCCGCGGTTTGCGTCTACGGTCGCCCGCTGACAAGCAGAAGCGAGCTGATTTGACCAATTCCGAACATGCACGAGAGCGAGCTGGAGAAGAGCTCTGGTCTGTCGCCAGCGTCCTGACCTGGGCAACCGACGATCTCAGGAAACGTGACTACGATGCCCCACGACTGGACGCGGAGCTCCTGTTGGGAAAGACGCTTGGACTCGATCGCGTGCAGCTCATTCTTCAACATCAGCGCCCGCTCAGCGAGGCGGAGCTCGGCGAGTTCAAACGATACTTCATTCGGCGTCGCAACGGCGAACCCATGGCTTACATCCTGGGCGCCCGCGAATTCTACGGGTTCGACGTCCAGGTCGATTCGCGCGTTCTCGTGCCGCGCCCTGACAGCGAAATACTCGTCGAGGTGGCTCTGAAAAGAACGCGAGCGCGTGACATGTATGGACGCGCACTCGACCTGTGCACCGGATCCGGATGCATAGCGTTCGCGATCGGAGCCAACCGAAAGACCTGGAAGGTATTGGGGAGCGATATTTCCCAAGACGCCCTGGCAGTGGCTCGCGTCAATGCGTTGCGCCTGGGGCTGACGCACAACGTGCACTTCTGCTCGGGGGATCTGTATGAGGCGCTGCCCTTGGACCGGCGGTTCGAGTTGATTGTGGTCAACCCTCCGTACATCCCCAGCGAAGAAATTCGGGGACTGATGCGCGATGTGAGGGACTTCGAGCCACACCTGGCCTTGGACGGGGGCAGCGATGGCCTGGCGCTGGTGCGCAGGATCGTGGCAGGTGCGCCTGCCCGTCTCGAGCCGGGGGGCGTGCTCGCTTGTGAGGTCGGCGCGGGTCAGAGTTCCGCGGTGGCTCTGCTGTTCACCCGAGCGGGCTTCGAGGCGATAGAGTGCAGTAGGGACTATGGGGGTCACGAACGCGTCGTCAGCGGCCGCTTGAAGGGTTAGCGCTTTTTGCGCAACCCGGCCCGGGCGCGAGCCGACCTTCCATCATGCGGACCCATCCAGCTCTGCCGGGTATTCGACTGCAACGGGGCTCGACTGCCGAGCCATCCACGCGTGGCCACGGCGCAGACTTCAAGGCGCTGCTTGGAGCGAGCACACCTCTCGATGCCCGGAGCGCGAGTGACCTCTTGCAAGAGGCGTGGCATTGCCAGTACGCGGTCCACCCGTCGGCGCGAACGCTGGCCGTGCTGCTGGCGCACTGGGCTCTCGAGACAGGGCGCGGAACGCACATGCATGGTCACAATTTTGCCGGGTTGAAGGCCGAAGCGCACCGGGCAAACCGTGCCTGGCTCGCGACCGTGGAAGGTACGGGGAATCGGGCTCGCAGGGTCCAAGGGTGCTTTCGGACCTATGCCAGCGCTTGGGAGGGAGCTCGCGACTACGTTGCCACCCTGGCCTCCGCCTATCCGGAAGCGGCGGCGGCGGCCGCTTCCGGTCACCCGGGCCAGTTCGTGGCCGCGCTGGAAGGTCGGCGCTATTTCACGGGCGACCCCGTCGCTTATCGAAGTGCGATAGTCCAGATGACGCAAGAGTTCTCGCGGGCGACCCCCGGGCTCTCGGTTCGAGCACCGGAGTCCCTCGTCTTGGGAGTGATCCACGCGTTTCGAATCGCCATGGCCCGGCGAGGTTGAGCCGTGGGGGGCCCGTTCCAGCCCGGGGCGCCGCAAAAAAACTACGATCAGAAACTGGGCCCGGCTCGCCAATCCATGTCACCGCGGAGGTATGGCTGGTAGGCAGTGGACCTTGGCAGGCTGCGTGGGGCTATTGGCGCTCTGTCACGCCTGCACATCATCCAACGACGTTTCTCCCGATTTGTCGAAAACGGCTGAATCGGGATCTCCCAAGGTGGGTCCGATTCCGAAGGACAATCCGCCGCTCGGATCGATCGCTGATGTCACCCCCATCTTGGCCGAGCCGAGGCCAGGTGCCGAGCGGGTCGGTTACCTGCACGCCGGAGCGAAGGTGCCTCGCGCGAAAGAAGCCTACTCGACCGACGGGTGTGAGGGGGGTTGGTATCCCGTCCGCCCCCGAGGCTTCGTCTGTGTGGGAACGACCGCGACGCTCGACAAGAAACACCCGACGCTGGCCGCCATGGCGTTGGCGCCGGACTTGAACCAGGCGCTGCCCTACACCTACGCCAGGACCACCAAAGAGTCGCCGCTCTTCGAGCAGGACAAGCACAAGAAGAACGCTGTCCGCAAGGTGGGCAAGCTGCGTGAGGGATCCGTGCTCGCTGTCGTCGGCTCATGGAATGCCGTGGACGAGAGTGGCAGCGCCCAGCGCCTGGGGCTCATGCCGGGCGGCCTGTTCGTACGGGCTCGAGATCTGGAAGCGGCAGGCGGAAGCGACTTCGAGGGAGTCGAGTTGAACAAACAGCACGAGCTGCCGGTGGGCTTCGTCGTCAAGCGCGGGGTGAACTACTTCAAACTCGAAGAGGGCAAGCCACAAAAGGACAGTTCTCTCGAGTATCACCAGCGCGTCGAGCTGACCGGGCGTTTTCGCACCATCGACAAGATGCGCTACTGGGCCACGGCGGACGAGCGCTGGGTGAGACACCGCGACGTGACCGTGGTACGCCGCTTGAACAACTTTCCAGACTTCGCCACTGGTCACCAGAAGTGGATGGATATCAGCATCATCACCGGGACCCTGGTAATGTACGAGGGCAAGACGCCGGTGTTCACTACGCTCGTCAGCGTGGGCCGTGATCGGCTCGGTGATCCCAAGACCACGGCGTCCACCGAGCAGGGCCTGTTCGAGGTCACGCAAAAGCAGATCACCGATCGCTCGCTCGACCCCAAAGAGAGTGCGCCGCATTTCGAAGTATACGACGTGCCCTGGGTGCTGGATCTGAGCTCGGGCCAGAAGCTGCACGCGGCCTTGTGGCATGACCGTTTTGGAATCGAGCACACTGATGGCGCCGTGCAAGTCGCGCCGCGCGATGGAATGCGCATTTTCGCTTGGGTGACGCCGGAGCTTCCCGAAGGCTGGCACGGCGTGGCTGCCAAGGAGTCGGAGAAGACTCTGGTGCGAATACGCAAGTAACTGGCCGCCTTCCTGGTGCGCGCGGGCGCGCCACGACGGAGCTGGCCTTTCAGTCCGTGAAGAACGCCGGGTCGGGACCAGATGCGGCGCTGAGCGCTACCTGTCTGGCTGTCAGCGCGATCTGATAGATGCGAAACTCATCGATGGTTCCCGAGAAGGTGCCGTCATCCACGAACTGCGATCGGCCCAGCCAGTTGTTCACGTCATCGAGCAGAGCGAGGCTCGTGGGCATTGCCTTCGCGCACGCCAGACTGCCATCGATGTAGAGCGTGAAGGTCTTGTTTTCGGCATCCAGAGACAGGGCGAGGTGGTGCTGCTCTGCGACGCTGATCGCACTGCTTGGCGTACAATACACCTCGGTGTCGATGTCTCCTGAGTTATAGGTTGCATACGGATAGTCGGGGCCAACCGAGCTGTCGGGAGTGAACATCACGAAGTTCGCGCCGGTGCCGGGTTCGCCTTCCACGCCCTCTTCTGTGCTGCCAAAATCGAAAAGCCGGGTCCACTGCGGACCTCCATCCCAGGTGAACCAGACTTCTAGGGTGGCATTGGTCAGTGAGGACAAGAGGCCATTGGGCAGGTCGACGTATTGCTCGTCGTCCGAGTTGAGCGTCACCGTTCCGGTTCCGTCCAGGGTTGTTCCCACGACCTCACCGTCCGCTCCACCGACGGTGTCGGTGACTTCGCTCCCTGAGCTGTCGAAGGAATAGCGATGAACGAGACCCTCCCGCAGCGGCACGCACCCCGCGCGCGAGGCCGTGTCCTGCTCGGGCACACCGCAGCCGCATTCACCCGGGTCCGACTTGTCGGCGTCCTCCGGGCACCCATCGACACAGTCGGCGCTCCCATCGGAATCGCTATCGGTGTCGGGCGTGCCACAGCCGCAGACGCCGGGTTCTGTCTTGTCGGGGTCGTCCGGGCAACAGTCGGCAACGCTGCAGCCCGCTGAACCACCTGAGCCGCTGGTGCTGCCGCCGCTCGCGCCCATGCCCCCACCGCCACCGCTCGACGTCGCTCCGCCCGTGCCGTCGCTGCCGCCCGCCGCGCCGGTGCCTCCCGTGCTGCCCGTGCCGCCGCTGCCACCCGTGGCGCCAGTGCCACCCGTGCTGCTGCCTCCGCTCGAGGTGGTCGAGCCCGACGTGTCCGGGCTTCCTCCGCCGGATGTCGTGGTGTTGTTCGAACCACCGAGGGAACCCGAACTGCCGCCTGAAGCAGTGGTTTGTGGCGTGGTGTCGGCCGGCTCGAGCAGGCTCGAGTCGTAGACCGTGCACGCCGGTGCCAACAGCATCGGCATCGCGAGGAAGAGCCAGGCCGAGGCGCGCCGAGATGCAATCACGATGAGTTTTTAGTGTAGCTCAGGCGCCGCCCTCCGTGAATGTAGGGAGAGATGGGACGTTCGACGTAAACTCACCGGGAGGAGCCTGCAAACGATTGCGGGCTCTCCGAGGTTGCGGAGGCGCCCCCCCCCACGCGGCCGCGCACTGAAACCATACGGACACGGACGGAAAGCTCCGGGCGCAGTGGGACTTAACCCTTCGCGGGCCCTTACCTGCGGGCCGCTCCGCCGAGAGCGGAGGGCGGCGGCATGCTAGAGCGACCAACAGGATGTTTGTCACGAGCAATCAACGAAGTAGAGGGGCTACCGGCCAGCACGCGCCGCGCAGGCACCACCGAAAACGGCCCCATACACCAGCGAGCGGCCGTTTTCAGCGGTGCCGATGCAGTTGGCAACCTGTTCGGTGCTCTGGGGTCGGCCCGCTGATGCAGCAGCTGGCAAGCTGGCCCTTTGTCGTCGCTGCCGCGCAGCTCCTGATTAGTGGGTGCTCGACGGATCCGCCCGATTCCGCTGCCAACTCGGTTGCAACCAGTTCCCCGAGTACGAGCGATGGCTCCTCTGCAATCACGGGAACCAGCGGCGCGACGTCGGCTACGAGCAGCGGGGGAGGCACCGGCGGTGAGGGTACCGTAACCAACAGTACCGGGGGGGCCGCGGCTGACGTGACGGGTGGCGTGAGCGGAAGCACCGGGTCCACCAGCACGGCGGGCGGAACAGCGGGTAGCAGCGGGAACAGTGCGGCTGGCGGCAGCGGAACAGGCCCTGGCGGCTATGCCCTCCCGCCTCCGAGCCAATGCCACAATCAAGATTACATCGATTTTCAGGAAGGGTGCGTCGAAGGGGATCCCACCAGCACCTGCGCTGGGAAATGCAACACCATCAACGCCTGCCTCGAAAGTAGCGCCGACAAGCCCAACGCAGACGTCACCTTCATCTGCCCGCGTTTCATGCTGTTCGGCGACGCCATGCTGCAGGCGGCGAGCGATGATGGTAACTCCGATTTCAACTACGCCGTGGTTGGCCACGATGTCGATCAGAACGGTATCGACGCTGGCACGCAGAGCACCTGCTGCCAGTGCTATCAGCTGGTCTTTGCCTATCCAAGCCCGCAAAACGAGCGGCAGGCCCAAGCGAACCCCGACAACCCCGACCCTCCTGCTTCTGCCATCCCAATTCCCAAACCGCTCATCGTCCAGAGCTTCAACACTGCCGCCACGCCCTACAGCTTCGATGTGTACATGGCGGCGGGTGGCTTTGGAGCCAACAACGCGTGTGCCCCAGGACAGCAGCCCGAAGCCCGCTCGGGCCAGTACTTGTACACCTCCTATCCGACGGATGGTCAACCCAGCCAGGGAGGTGTCAAGCCGGTCAGCTTGTACTCCGAGTGCAAGACGAACTATCAATGGGTGACGAGCGAATCGCTTTCGTCGCAAGCCTGCCAGAACAAGGTGGCGGCCGCCTGCGCCGAGATCGAATCGAACGTGCCTGGCTTGACCGAGCAGGCGCGCCGTTCGTGCATCGACGCGAACAGCCCCGAGTCGCCGTACCACCTGAACTGGTCGGTGTTTGCGATGAAAGTCGAGTGCCCCGAACATCTCACGGAGGTGACCGGTTGCAAGCTTCTGCCCCAGGGGCTGCCCACGGTGGATCACTCCGCGCTCACGGCGGACGAGGCGCTGCAAATACCTGGCTTCAGCAGCGCCTCGTCGCTGGGCACACCGTACGAAACCACCACCATGGAGGATTGTTGTCGGCCATCGTGCGCCTCGACCGACTGGGTCAGCGGTAGGGGGCTTGCTGCGGACAGCGAATACAACGCCTTCTATTCCTGCGACGCGAACGGGGTACCGTTCACCGAGTGATCGCCAGGCCTACTCGAGCGCGAGCGTCTCACCGATGGCCGGGATCGAGCGGCGCTCTTCCGGGAGCCCGCAGCGTTCCCATACGGCTTGCAGTAGTTTCGGAGGTTCCTGTAAAGGTTCATCGGTCAACTTGAATGTGCCCCAGTGCATCGCGACGAATCGCTTGGCTCCCAGCGCGATGAATGCCCGTACGGCGTCGTCCGGATTCATGTGTTGGCGCTTCATGAACCAGCGCGGCGCATACGCACCAATAGGTAGCATGGCGGCATCCAGGGGTGCACAGCGCTGCCGGATCAGCTCGAATCCGTCGAACCACGCGGTGTCTCCGGAATGATAGACTGAATGGCCTCCGCCCCGGATGACGTAGCCGCCCCACCAGCTCCGATTGAGGTCGGTCAATCCGCGCCGGCTCCAGTGTTCCGACGGTACGAAGGTGACGTGCAGCCCTTCGACCTCGCTCTCTTGCCACCAATCCATCTCCAGCGTGCGCGTGAGCCCGCGCCGCGCAAACCAGGACCCTAGACCGCGCGGTACCACGTACACGGGATCGGCGCCCAGCCGGTTCAACGTGCGCGCATCCATGTGATCCCGATGGTTGTGGGTGATGAGCACCATGTCGATCTTGGGCAAAGCCGACCAGGAGAGCCCCGGCGGCACGTTTCGCCTGAGACCGAACCCCAGTTTGTCAGAAAGCACCGGGTCGATGAGCGCGCTCTTACCGGCGAGCTGCACCAGGAAGGAAGCGTGCCCAATCCATGTCAAGCTGTTCATGGGCGCGCGAGCCAGAGCTGTGCCGTCGTTCGAAACGACCGGCACCGCCACGCCAGTGCTGGGAGTCTTCGGGCGCTTCTCGTCGTGCAAGCCGAGTTGCCACTTCAAAAGGTCGCCCAGTCCGGCGATGCGGCTTTCTCCGTTCAAGTTCGTGAAGTGCGTGGCCATGGAGGGGGCACCTGGCGTTTCGGCGGCCAAGCGTCGAAAGGAAATCGAGGAGGCGTCTGGACGCCTCAGCGGATCGCCTTCAGTACTTCGACCGTCGCTGGCGAGCGATTGAGCGTGTAAAAGTGAATGCCGGGGGCGCCTGCCGACACGAGGCTTTGGCATTGGGCGATGGCGTGTTCCACGCCCAGCGCGCTGACGCGTCTGGCGTCGTCGCTGCAGGCCCCCAACCGATCGAGCAGCTGTTTGGGGATCTTGGAGCCGCACAGGTCCGTGAAGCGTACAATCTGTTTGAAGTTGGTGATTGGCATGATGCCTGGGATGATCGAAAGCTGGATCCCGGCTGCTCTGGCGCGATCGACGAACCGGAAGTAGTCGTCGTTGTCGAAGAAAAGCTGGGTGATCAGAAAATCGACCCCCGCGTCCACCTTGCGCTTCAAGTTGTCGAGATCAGCCTGGCTGGAGCTGGCTTCCGGATGCTTCTCCGGGTAGCAGGCACCGGCCAGGCAGAAGTCGTAGCGGGGGCGAATGAACTCGACGAGTTCGGAAGCGTAGCCAAAGCCGCCTTCGGTCTTCTGAAAGGTGGTGTGGCCCTTGGGGGGATCCCCCCTGAGCGGGAGAACATTGTGGACCTCTCCCGCTTTCAGCTGATCGAGCACCTGGGCAACCTCTTCTCGGGTAGTGCCCACGCAGGTGAGGTGAGCCATGGCCTCGAGCCCCACGTCGCGTTTGATGCGCGTGACCAGGTCGACCGTCAAACGGCGCGTGCTGCCCCCGGCGCCATAGGTCACCGACACGTAGGTGGGGTCATAGTCCTTGAGCTCGGAGATCGTGGTGAACAGCCGCTCGACCCCTTCCTGGTTCTTCGGGGGGAAGAACTCGAACGAGAAGGCTGGCTGCTTTGCGCGTAATTTGTCGATAATTTTCATGCTGCAAGGATTCTGGAGACAGATCAGTCGAAGGCAGGATGGGCCTGGCAAACGATCGCTGTGAGCGCAGCCTCGTACCCTCACAAGCGCGGGCACGAGACGAAGCGACCTGAAATTGCACGGCCTCCTGCGTCGGCCTCTGACCCTAGCAAATGCTGGATGTTCCTGCCAAGCTCCGACCCGCCGAGCGCCGATGGCGACGCGAAGCAGGAGCTTGGATGCACATTCACATCATTGCCGTGGCTGGCACGGGTATGGGCTCGCTGGCAGGGCTCTTGCGTGAGCTAGGCCACGAGGTTTCGGGAAGCGATACGAGTTTCGACCCGCCGATGGGCCCGGCACTGAAAGCTTGGGGGGTGCGAGCGATGCAGGGGTTCTCGCCGGACAACCTCACCCCAGCCCCGGACCTGGTGGTGGTGGGCAACGTGTGTCGCAAGGATAATCCCGAGGTCTTGGCCGCACTCGATCGGCGCTTGCCCCTGACTCATATCGCGGGCGCGCTCGAGCGCTTCGTCTTTGCCGGAACTTCTCCGCTGGTCGTGGCAGGGACGCATGGCAAGACCACCACTACCGCACTTGCGGCATATCTGCTCGACCAGACCGGGCTTGCTCCGGGTTTTCTCATCGGCGGCATTCCGCAGGACTTCCCCAGCAGCTTTCGGGCTCCCAGAAAGGGGCGGCGAAGCCTGGCGGACAACGTTGGGCTTGGGCGAGGCTCACCGTTCGTGATCGAAGGTGACGAATACGACACCGCCTATTTCGAAAAGACAGCGAAGTTTCTGCACTACCACGCGGAGGTGGCGATAATCACTTCGATCGAATACGATCACATCGACATCTATCCGAGTGTTGCCGACTACGTTGCCGCGTTCGAGCGGTTCGTGCGGCAGATACCGGAGCCGGGTCTCATCGTTGCCTACGCAGGTGATGCGCGCGTCGTGGAGGTAGTCGAGCGCCACGCGCGGTCGGAGGTCAGTTACTACGCGTTGGGGGACGACGATTGTCACGGGGTCGCGCCGCACTGGCTCGCGGCCGTCGCCGAAAGCGGACCGACTGGTACCAGCTTCGACCTATACGCGGGAGGGGTCTCTTGCGGCCGCTTCGCGCTGGGCTTGTCGGGGCGTCACAACGTGGCGAACGCGGTGGCGGCGATCGCGGCTTCCGCGCAGGGTTACGGCGTACGGCTTTCGAACCTGGTCCGCCCGCTGGCGGCTTTTCGCGGGGTGAAGCGCCGCCAGGAGCTGATCGGTATCGTGCGTGGAATCCATGTCTACGACGATTTCGCGCACCACCCTACGGCAGTTGCCACGACGTTGGCAGGGATGAAGCGGCGCCATCCGGAAAGTCGACTGGTGGCGCTGTTCGAGCCCAGGAGTGCCACGGCGTGTCGCAAACTGCATCAGCGGGACTACGTATCCGCTTTCACCGCTGCGGATGCCGTTCTCTTGGCGCCGCTCGGGCGCCAGGGGCTCTCGCCTGACGAGCGCCTCGACACCCAAAGGCTCGCGCACGACCTCGCGGCGGAAGGAACCCCGGCACAAGCGTTCGACGACCTGGACGACCTGTTGGACTCTGCCGTCGAGCAAGCCAAGCCGGGGGACGTGCTTCTCCTGCTTTCGAACGGCGCTTTCGGAGGGATGCGCGCAAGGCTGCTGTCCGCGCTCGAACAGGTGAAGTAGCTCGAATTTCGGGCGCAAAGGCGACGCTCTTCGGGCGTCGCCAGCGCTGCGTGTCGGGCAAGCGCGCCAGGCCGTTGCGCCCCCCCGGCCTGGCGCGCTAGTAGTGGCGCGTGACTTGTCCTTGTGGAAAAGGCGAAAGCCTCGAAAGCTGTTGCGGGCCCTACCTGAAGAAGACCTCGTTCCCAGAGACCGCGGAGGCGCTGATGCGCTCGCGGTACACGGCCTTCGTCGTGGGAGACATCGACTACATCTTGGATAGTCACGACCCCGACACGGTCCATCAGGTGGAACGTGCCAGCACCGAGAATTGGTCCAAGCAGTCCGAGTGGCTGGGCCTGGAGATTCTGGATACCGACGCTGGCGGGCCAGAGGACTACACCGGAACTGTCGAATTCATTGCCAAGTACAAGATTCGCGGTACCACCATCAACCATCGCGAGGTGGCGACCTTCCGCAAACACAATGGTCGCTGGCTGTTCGTCGATGGTGAAGAGGTGGCTGGGCCGCCCGTAGTGCGTGAGGGGCCGAGAATCGGTCGCAACGATCCTTGCCCGTGCGGAAGCGGTAAGAAGTACAAGAAATGCTGCGGCAAGGCAGCGTGACGCTGGACTCGGTAAGCTACCGCGAGCTCACGGAGCTGGCGCTCGAGGTCGCGAGCGAGGCCGGCGCGCTGATTCTGCCTGGGTGGCGGACCCATCCTCACGCCTCGGAGAAGAACGCGCGTGATCTGGTGACCGAGTACGACATCGAGAGCGAAGCTCTCATCGTGGACCGCTTGAGGACTCGCACACCGGACATTCCCGTCGTCGCCGAGGAAGCGGGCGGTCTGGGCGGTCCCGGCGCCACCTGGTACTGCGATCCCCTCGACGGCACCACGAACTTCGTGCACGGGCATCCCTTCTGGGCGGTCAGCATCGGTTTGCTGGAAGCCGGGATTCCGACCGTGGGCGCGGTGGTGGCGCCCAGTCTCGGACTGCAGTGGACCGGATATCGAGGCGGTCCCGCCACCCGAAATGCTGACGCCTGTCGCGTGAGCGTCACCCAGAAGCTCGGAGAGGCATTGTTGGCGACGGGCTTTCCGCCCAAGCGCGACCGTGAACCGGACAGCAACCTGGCCACCTTCGTCGGCGTAATGGGCGACGTGCGTGGAATCCGGCGTTGTGGCTCTGCGGCTATCGACCTGTGTTTCGTCGCCGACGGAACCTACGACGCCTACTGGGAGCGCCGTCTGAACGCCTGGGACCTTACTGGAGGCGCAACGGTGGTGCTGAGTGCGGGGGGCCGGCTGAGCGCGCTGGACGGCGCCCGACCAGATCTATTGCGAGGTAACCTGCTGGCGAGCAACGGCCATGTCCACGACGCTGTGCTGGAGTTGCTCGCCCCTCATGTTTCGGCGTAACCGCCGGCCAATTCACGCACAGTGCGCCTCGTATTACAGCGGCGGGAGGCGACGAGACGCGGTGCCGGACGCAAGCTCGCTGCCTCGCGGTCGTCAGAGTAGTCGAGTCCGACCATCGTCTCGAGCGCCACTGTAGGATAACGTGGGACCGTCGGACGCTCTGGTGTGCCTCCGCCCTCTGAGGGAAAGTAGCAACAATGGGTTCTGCCGATAAGTCCGCGCCGGCCAAGGTGCCACGCCCCGGCGCCTCGAGACCCGGCGGGCGTGGCGGTGCAGGAAAGCGCCCGGACCCGGTGATTCCCTCAGCCGAAGTGGCGCGCAGCATGACCGTGCCCGTAGGAGGTCAGGCTGACGAGAGTAAGCCCGGAGCACTTCGGGAGACGCAGCGGTCGCGCACGCAGCAGGCCAAGTCACCGCTCGCTCGGCAACCCCGAAGCCAGATGCCCACGCTGCCCGGGGGACTCGAGCTTCCAGAAGCGGTCCGAGCTGCAAAGCCCGCCCACCGCAAGCGCAAGCTCGAGCCGGTGCCCCTTCCGTGGCAACGGCCGAACGTGCAGCCTGCCAAGCCCGACCCGGCGGTTCTGTTGGTGGGCGCCGACGAGAAGTTCCTTCCCGCCATCGAAAGCGCGCTCTCTCGTCACCGAGTTTTCGTCGAGACCACGGACTTGGGTACCGTGGTGCAGACGGTGGTTGCGGCGGCGCCCGATCTGGTGATGTTGATGGGCGATGCCGCGCGTGACTGCGGCAACGACGTACTCAAGAAGCTTTCGGAAGCGCCGCAAAGTGCCGTGGTGCCCGTGGTCATTCTGGACGACGACACTCGGCTGGATGCCAGGCTCCGCGCGTTTCGTCATGGTGCGGCTGCCGTCATCCCGCGCTCGGCGAGCGTCGACGCGATTGCAGATCGGGTGGCGAATCTGGCACGCGAGATCCCGGAGCGTCACGGGTCGGCGCTGGGTGAAGTCGGAGATACTACGCTCGAGGAGTTGGTGGAGACTCTGGCCCGGCAATTGCGATCCGGGATTCTTTCGGTAAGCGCGGGCAATGGGGATCAGGCCGAGGCGGTGCGTCTGGTACTTGGCCAGGGCCGGCCGCTCGCGGATTTGATCGAAGACTTCGTGAAGCGCGCGCGCAAGCACGTGTTGGCGGCCGAACCCCTGCACTACGAGTTCGATGAACATGTGAGTGGCACCGTGCAGGTGCTGGACGCTGCTCACTCGGAGCAGCAGGAACAATCCGAGGATCTGAGCAATGTGCGAATCGCGCTGGCAGACGCGGACGCTGCCAGAGCAGACAACATCTCGCAGGAGCTGAGAGCCCTGGGGGCGACCGTCATCGTTACCGATTTGAACCCGAGTGAGGTGCGCTTCTCGCGCATGCGTCAAGTCGATCCGACGATCCTGCTGATTGGCGAAAGTCATGTGCAGGGTGACGGGTACGAGCTCGTGCGGCGCATGCGCCAAGATACTCGTCTCAGGTGGGCATCTCTGTTGGTGGTGCGTTGGGACGAGCTGTGGTCCGAAAGCGACGCCGCGCCCAAGAGCGCCGTGCAGCGCCTGGCCGGAACGCTCGCGGCGCTCGCCGAACCTGAAAACAGCATTCGCGAGCGGGCACGGGCAGCGCATGGCTTTGACACGCGCCTCGAGGTGACCGGTCCGGCTCGCTGCCTCAGGGCGTTGACCGCAGCTGGGAGTTCGATCCGCGTTAGCGTGACCAATCTGCGCCTGACGGTCGAGCTGGACCTGGCCAACAAGCTGGTGGTGGGCGCGAGCGCGCATTCGGCGGATGATGTGCAGCGATTCGAAGCCGCGACAGCGTTGGCGGCGTTCCTTCAGCTGAGCTCGGGTCGCGTCAGCGTCGAACCGGTTTCGAACCCTGCAACCGCCAATGTGATGACCACCATCGACGTCGCGCTGAACATGGCGGACGCCGAGCCGCCTCCCATCGCACCGTCCTTGCCGGTGGACGCCGCCGAACAGTCCCTGGACTCGATCCACCCGGCCCCGATGCTGCCGGTCACGGGGCTCGAGGTGCCCGAAGCGGTGCCGGCGTCTCCTTCTGCTGCCCGGACCCCGCTTCAGCCTCTCGGCCGGTTCTCGGAGGACCCTGGTGCCGCCGCGATGCCCTTGCCCGGCCCACCAAGGCATTTTCCGAAGGGCATTCGCCCTTTGACGGCGCTGCTTCTCGTGGGCTTGGCGGTGATGCAAGGCTTGCTCGTGGTGGTGCTGTTGAGGGCCTTCACGCAGCGGGAGAGCGCGGCTCGGCCGACCGCAGCGGCTAGCGCCGGCGCCTCGACGTCCAAGTCGGCGCGGGCGTCGCCGAGGTCTGCACCGCGCCCGAAATCCTCCGCAGCCGAGGTCCCGAAGCCGCCCCGAGCGCTGGTTGCAGCTCCCGACTCGGTGCCATTTCCGGTGAACGACATGTCCGGTAGCAATGCGCCGACGTGTGAAGATCAGTGGGGTGAAGAGGTTCCGCGCTCGGGCGAGTATCCAGGGGCGGCGTACGCACAGTCGCGCATCGCCAACAAGTGGATCACGCGCGGGGATGTCGACCGCGCCCAGCATGCGTATTGTCTTGCCGTGCGCTGGGACAGCCAGAACCCCGGATATCTGCTGGGGCTCGGTAACCTGTTCTTGCTCAGGCGCGACGGGGATGCGGCGCTTCCATATTTGAAGCGCGCGCTCGAGCTGAAGCCGGAGAGCGACCGTGCCCAGGGTCTGGTGGGCGATGCGCTGGCACGCACCGGGAAGTTGGTCGAGGCCAAGGCACATTGGTTATCCAGCGCTGGGTACCGCCCCGACGAGACCGTGAAGCTGCTGGACCTGTCGCAGCGAGAGCTACGACGAGGTGAGCACCACCAAAAGCGACACGAATGGCTCCACGCAGAGCGCATGTTCCGCCGAGCTGCCGTGATGAACCCCCGAAGCCTCGAAGCCGTGGTGGGATTGAGTCACAGCTTGAATGCGCAACAGGACGCCCAGGCGGCGTTGCTCTGGGCCAAGTACGCAGTGTCGCTCGACCCGCGCAGCGCGCCCGCTCGCGTCGAGTTGGGGGATGCGCTCGTCGCGCTGGGTGAGACGGAGGCCGCCAAGGTCGAATGGCAAGAGGCTCAGCTGCTGGACCCGACGGACGAAAACGCGCGTCATCGCCTCCGAGGAGACTGATGGGCCCGGCTTTTCGCCACCTGCGCCCGCGGGCCAAAGGGTGTAAATAGGCCGGTATGCCGAGCTTGTTCGAACAACTGGGCGGAGAGCCCGTGCTCCGAGCCATCATCGACCGTTTCGTCGATCGCGTGTGCTCGGACACGATGATAGGTTTCTTCTTCGCCCGCGTGAACAAGGAAAGGCTCAAGCAAAAGGAGTACGAATTCGCGGCTCGACACCTGGGAGCGAACGTCAGCTACTCGGGGCGCCCCATCGAGGAGGCGCACCGGCGGCACAGAATCATGGGCGGCCAGTTCCGTCGTCGCCTTACCATCTTGCGAGAGACTCTCGAAGAGTTCCAGGTGCCCACTCACATCGTCGAGCACTGGGTAGAGCACACGCTGAGCTTGGAGAGCCAGGTCACGCCCGATCAAGGCGGTCAATGCAGCTCCGAACCTCGGGACGACACTGCATGACCGTGAGGCGCTGGCTCTTGGGTTGCATCGGTTTGTGCGGGTTCGCGGGGTGCCATACCGCCGGGTCGGATTGGATGAGCCAGCCCCTGCCCGGGGCGGATGACCCCTGGGCGTCGAGCGGTGCAGGAGAGGCCTGGCCCGAGGGCCCCTCCCCGCGTGCTCGAAAAGCGAAGACGGGGCTGGCTCGCACGCAAGCGCCGCACGTCCCGGAGGGACATGTTCTCGGGCGATTTCGCAACACCTATTACGATTTTCCGAGCGAGGCCGACTATGGCGGCCAGCAGGTTTCGCTGATGGACAAGGACTGTCACCCCATCAAGCAGGTCCCGCAAGGTTTTCACGATGCCATTTGCGTGCAGGGCAGCGGCCGCCTGAGCAACGGTGTAACCGTAAGCTTTTCCAAGCGGGACTGTGAGTGCGCCCGCGTCTGCCCTCGCACTGGGCAGAAGATCTGCTTCGATGCGTTGGACTCGGAGCAGTTCCCCTGGGGGCGCGGAGCATTGGGCGAGGCCATTACGCCGCTGTTGACGGTCGCCGTGGACGATTCGGTGATTCCGATGCATACGGTACTCTACATTCCCGAGTTCGAAGGGGTTCCGCGTGATGCTTCCGGAAGCGCCGTTCATGACGGTTGCTTCGTCGCGCAAGATCGAGGACTGCACGTGACGGGGCCGCATGTGGATGTGTTCACAGGTCGTCAATCGGTGACCGAACTGTGGAATCGACTGGTGCCGAGTAACCAGGGGGTGACCGTGATTCTGGATGCGCCGCGCTGCGCCGCGGTCGGCGCGGAGGCCCGATGAAGCACAAGGTCGTCGATGGGCGCTACCGGGTGATTCGCGAAATAGCGAGAGGCGGAGTGTGCACGGTTTTCGAAGCCACCCACACAGTCATGGGTCGCCAGGTAGCGCTCAAGATGCTTTCGAAGGAACGCCGCGCCGACCCGGTTGCCAAGGAACGCCTGCTGCGGGAAGCACGCATGCTCGGAGCAGTGGCCCACCCCAACCTGGTGTTGGGGCTGGATGCGGGAGTCACTCGAGAGGGAGAGCCCTATCTGGTGATGGAGCTGCTCCAAGGGCGGACCCTTTCGGGGCTCCTGGCGGCGCGACAGCAGCTCGGAGTACGCCGCACCATTCAGCTGGGCCGGGCGTTGGCGGCGCCGCTCACCGCCACACACCAGCGCGGTTACGTCCATCGCGATCTCAAACCGGCAAACGTGGTGATCGCGCTCTCCGACAGTGGTGAGGAAGTCGTAAAATTGCTCGATTTCGGCATCGCCCGGGAGGAACACAAGGAGCGCAGCTTGACCATCGAGGGCGAGCTCATCGGTACCCCGGAATACATGGCCCCCGAGCAGCTGATGGCCGAGGAAGTGGACCATCGTTGTGACATCTATGCTCTCGGCGTCACTCTGTACGAGTGTCTGAGCGGCAAAGTCCCGTTCACGGGCAAATTTGGGGAAGTCTTGCTGAAGGTGTCCACGAGCACGCCCCCGCCCCTTTCCGAAGCCGTCCCGGACGTACCGGCGGAGCTGGCCCGGATCATCGACAAGGCTCTGGCGCGCGACAGGCGCGACCGCTACCAGAGCGCTGGCGAATTGGCGGAAGCTCTCGCAAAGGTCGAGCGCACCCTTCTGGGCAGCAATGAAACGAGCCTGCGGGGCGCCGCTCAAGCCGCGCACGACGCAACTGCGCTGGATGGCGCGCAGCGGCGCCGCTTTCGGCGCGCTCCCTATGTCACACCAGTGCGCGTGATCCGACCGACTGGGCAAACGGAGGATGGGCGAAGTGAGGACCTCTCCGAGGGTGGGCTACTCGTCCTGCTCGAAAGCCCGTCCAACCGAGAAGAAACCGTCCGAGTGCGTTTTGCACTGCCCACAACCGGCAGGATCATCGAGGTGCCGGCGATTGCGAAGTGGGTCCGCAAGGTTCGCGATCACGGGGCGGTGGGGCTAGAGTTTTCCGAATTGCCGGAAAGCGCCCGCAATGGGATCCGTCAATATGTCGCGCTGATGCAGGGCCAGTGACGCAAAACTACGTGCTTTGTACGCCGGTTCACAACGAACGCGGGCTCCTGCCCGGGCTCGTGGAAACTGTCAGGCGGCAGACCGTGCGACCTCTCTTGTGGTTCATCGTGGACGATCACAGCAGTGACGGTAGTCGTGAATGGCTCGAGCAGCTGGCCAAGGAACTCGATTGGCTGGTGGTCTCGAGCGCGCCGGAAGACGCCCAGGAATATCTCGGCGGTCACATTGCCAGGATCAAGAGCTGGGGGCTCGAGCAAGCGGTCGAGCGCGTCGCCAGTCGAGGGGAAGCGTTCGAGTTTTGCGGCATCTTGGATGCAGACGTGCTGCTACCCGATGATCACTACGAACGACTGCTGGATCGCTTTGCATCCGATCCCTCGCTGGGCGTTGCGTCGAGCGTCCTCAGAGTACCGGGGGCGGCGCGTGTCGAGCGTTGGCAACGCAGCGACAGACCCAGAGGGCCGACGCAGTTGTTTCGCCGCAGCTGTTGGGAAGCCATCGGAGGGCTGCCGAGGTTCCAGGGTTACGACGCCGTTGCCAATCTCAAGGCGAAGAACCGGGGGTTTGCGACGCTACTCGTTACCGATCTCGAAGCCACCCATCGGCGCGAGACGAGCACTCGTGAGGGGCATGCGCGCGGCTTCGAAAGGCGCGGCCGCTATGCCTACTTCTTGCATTTGAATCCGCTACTGGTCCTCGGGCGTAGCGCGGCCTACAGCCTGGATGCTCCGCACCTGAAAGGGCTCAGCTTCCTCACCGGCTGGGGAAGGGCGGCATTGGCGCGCTCACCGCGCTGTGACGATCCCGAGGTGAAGGAGCACTATCGGCGTGAGCGCGTCCGCGAGGTGATGAGAGCGCTCTTTGGCCGCGGTATCCGCTTCGTGCGCTGAAACCCGCCGGATTCAGTCATTGCCCTTCCTCAGCGCAGGGCGGCGCTCCAGCGGCGTGACCGCAGTGGGGACTGATGGCCTGGGTGGCCGCACCGACGTGCCAGATGCGGCACTGTACGGTGGGTCCAGAGTCTTCCCCGGTGTTGTACCCACCGAGATCCTCGAGCCCCTCGCAGTCGTCGAGGCACGCCGTTCTCGACGCCCATTCGTCTTTGCACACGTCCAGCATCGCAGTGCACAGTGCGTCGCAGTTTTCTCCGCAGACGCCACCGCCGGCCAGCCCCGAGACAGGACAGTGGTCCTCGGGTTCGCCGGTGTTCTTCGCAGCAATGGCCTGGTTCAAGCGGCAGTAGACGGTGTTGCCGCTTGTGTCGTCCTCACTTCCCGGGTCCATCGTCTCGCAGAGCGCGAGGCAGATCTTGTCATTGGGGTAGACCTCCAGATCGTCCTTGCAGTTGTTCTTTACGGTCTCGCAATAGGTTTCGCAAAGCGTGGGACCGCCTGTGCCATCCGAGCTTTGGCCGGCGGCTCCGCTGCTGCCGCCGTCACCGCTGGTGCCGCCGCTGCCTTCTGGTTCGATCCGCTCCGCATCCTCGATGCCCAGAATGGCGCTGCAGGCCACGGGAAGCGCGAGCGCGAACACCAGCTGGCTCAGCCGCAAATGAGTGCCGTTCACCATCGCCCCTCCAAGGAGAAACGGGCGCCGTCCGGCCCCACTCCGGAACGCCATCGCAACTCACCGCGTGCTTCTTGATTTGGAGTATCCGGGCTGGTGAAGTAGAGCACGCCGCCAGCGACGAGCAGAGCGCCCCCCAGACCGAACGCGATGGTCGAAACCGTGGCCGCGCTCCTCGCTTGGTCGCGCAGGTCGATGCCAGTGTCGAAGCATTGCTTTTCTGTAGGGCAGTTATCCGCCTGATTCGAGTCGTCGTTCTTGCTCTTGGCTCGCAGTCCGAAGTACGTCCCCACGCCCAACGCCACTGCTCCACCGACACCGAGGGCTACCCCCGTCGTGCGTACGGCGCTCTGGTCTTTGGAGCCACTGTCAACCGTCAGGACGGCGTTTTCCGTCTCGGAAACGTTGGCCTCCGACTGAGCGGGTCCGGCTGCACCTTCCGGCTCGGGTTCGAGCGCTTCCAGCTCGGGAATGTCAATTGCAGTCTGGCTGGGACCAGGCACCACCTGAGCGTTCAGCGTCCAGGTCTTGTAGCCAGGCGCGGACACCTCGAAGGCGACTTCTCCAGGATCGACGGGAATCAGCGTCCCCCACTGAGCCTTGGCTACGTCCTGCCCATTCATCTTCACATGTAGCCCGGCAAGACCCAGGGTGCGTTCGGGCCCATGAATCACCAGCTTGGCGAGATTGGGCTCCAGGGCGTCCGCGCGCGCACGCGCGACGCTCTCGCGCTCGCTGTCCCCTTCCTTGCGAGCCACGGCTGCGGCCTCGCGAAAGGTGGCCCATGCGCTGGCGGTTCTCCCGGTCTTCTCGTAGCAATCACTCAGCAACATGAGAGTCCCGAGACCGGCATCGAGGTTTTGGCTTGCCTCGAGCTTGCCGCACGCTTGCTTGTACTGCTGCTGCTGCATCAGCGTGCGCCCTTCCTCGAATAGCGCTTCTGCCGCTGCTTTGTTACCCGCGGAAGTTTGTGCCGTGGCGAAGGTCGTGAACAAGAGAGCCGCGCCGAGCCAGCCAATGCGAAGAGCCCATGAACGGAGCATGAGGAGACTTTAATACAACTTGGTGTCCGGTCGGAACATTCGTGGCCACCCGACCCCCGCCGTTTCTGTGGTGCACCACGGTTTTGTCAGGATGACGCGCTATCGATGCATCTCTCGGTCGACTAGCTGGCCGTCGTGCGGCATTTCCTACGCGCGCTGGGCGGGCGCGCAACGCCGCTCCACGAGAAAATACTAGAGGAGCCTTCGCAGGATCGACAGGGCCAACAACAGCACGAGCGGTGAGAAGTCGAGCCCCATGAAGGTGGGAAGCACCGCCCGGATGGGCTTGAGCACCGGTTCGGTCAACGCATTGACGAACCGCACGAACGGGTTCGAGGGATCGAGGCGAACCCACGACAAAACGACCGACGCCAGGACGACGTAGGTGTAGAGCTCGATAGCCAGAAACAGCATTAATGAACATCGTGCGACCCCCTCGCGCCCTGTCAAGGGTCCGAGCCCGAAAGAGCGCGCTGGTAACTCGTAGGTTTCTCTTCGCTCGAGGTCCACTCCCGGCCGGATCGCGCTATCGCGCCGCGCGTCCGAGAGAAAGGCTTGGACATCCTTGCCAGCTCGTGAGCCGTTGACGGTACGAGTTTGTGCGCAATCTTTTCTTCGAGAGTAGTCCAATGCCCCCGTGTTTGCAGTTCTGTCGGCGTCATGGCGCCTTGGATTCCGCTATCCGGCGTGAACGAGAGCGCCGTTCGACCGTTCGTGGACGGCTCGCCGTCGCCGTTGGCCTGGCAGGTGCCTTGGTGCTTGCCCTCGCCGAATTCTCCTGGCCTGGCGTGCTGACGACTCATGCCTTCGTCGCGTGGTCCGCGCTGTGGATCGTGGTGTTTCCGTTGATTGGCGGAGTCGGGCCGCGTCGGGCACTCGTCTGGGGGCTGGTTGCAGCCAGCTTTACCCCACTTGCTGCAATGAGCGTGGGGGGACGGGCGGAAGTCATCGTTCAAGAGTTCGGCAGCATGCTAGGGCTCGGGGCGCCCGTTGTTGCAGCAGCCCTGTTGGGGGCGCTCGTCGCGCACTTCGTTCAGCGCCTGAGGCTGCAAGTCAGCACGGCAGAGCATTTGGGCGTGTACCAGCTCGAGACGCGCATTGCTCAAGGCGGCATGGGCGAGGTCTGGAGGGCCAGGCACGCGCTCCTGAGTCGCCCAGCGGCCGTCAAGCTGATCAAACCAAGGAAGCTGTCGGACGGAAGCGAAGTCATCGATGGCGTGGCGAAGCAGCGCTTCGAGCGCGAAGCGCAGATCACCGCGAGCCTCCAGTCCGCGCACACCATCGAGCTGTACGATTTCGGAGTGACGTCGACCGGAACGTTCTACTACGTCATGGAGCTGCTGGGCGGCTCGAATCTCGAACAACTGGTGGAGCGCGAGGGGCCGCTAGCACCGGAGCGCGCCCTGAAGATCCTGCGTCAGATCCTCGACTCGCTCGCAGAAGCCCACGAGCGTGGGCTGGTGCATCGTGATATCAAGCCCGCCAACATCGTTGTGTCGACGCGTGGGGTGCAGCAAGATTTCGTGAAAGTGCTGGATTTCGGCCTCGCGCAAGCGGCGTCGGCATCCGTGGTCGAGGGCGGGAACGACAAGGTAGAGGGCACCCCTGCCTTCATGGCGCCCGAGGCCGTGACTCACGATGCACCCATCGACGCGCGCGCCGACATCTACTCGCTTGGCTGCGTTGCCTACTGGCTTCTGACAGGCACCCTGGTATTCGATGCGCGTAACGCCCACCAAATGGCGGTGGCGCACGCCGTGCAGGAACCCGAGAGGCTGTCTGAACGCCTGGGCAAGCAGGTCCCCGAGGCGCTGGAGACGATCGTCCTGAAATGCCTGGCCAAGAACCCCGCAAAACGACCGGAGAGCGCGTTGGCACTGCTGGCCGAACTCGACGCAATCGAACTCGCACTCGGCTCCAACACTTATGCGCCTCAGCTGTCGTCCGCCCCCTCCCACCCGCTGGTCTCTTCCGCCATCAATTGACCGCGAAAGCCGGGTAATTTCGGCTATCCACCGAGGGCTGGGCCACACTCCCTCCGTGCGCTAGGGTTGGCCAGGTGTCATTGATCGCGTTCCTAGTGTTTGGCCTGATCGTCGGTGCAGTGGCGCGGGTGCTGATGCCCGGGCCTCAGGCGATGGGCTGTTTCGGTACGGCCTTGCTGGGCTGCGCGGGTTCGTTCGTCGGGGGACTGCTGGGCAACGCCTTGCTTGGCCGCTCGCTCTTGGTTTTGAACACTTCGGGTTTCATCGGCAGCGTGCTCGGCGCGTTGCTCGTGCTGTTCTTGATGAGAAATCGCTTCAACCGTTAGCCGTTCGAGGTAAGGGCGCGGCGTTCCCCGAGGAGACCAACACCAGCTTTCCCGTGGTCTTGCCGGACTCGAGCGCTTGGTGTGCCTGGGCGGCTTGGGCAAGCGGGAAGCTCTGCGTGTCCAGGGGCTTGAGGGCACCCTGTGCGAACAGTTCCAAGAGCTCCGTCATCGCTTCGGTCAGCATGGCATGCTGCTCGAACAGGTAGGAAAGGTTGAAGGCCATCACGCTCTTGTTCGAGCCTGTCATTAGAATCGGGTTGAAGCGCGGCGTGCGAAGATACTTGGTGATCAGCTTGAAGTAGTTCGGTTTGCCTCGATTCTTCGGGATCATCGAGCTGAAACCGTAGACGATCAACCGCCCGGTGGGCATCAGGGCCTTGTAGCTCTTCATGAGCGTTGCTCCTCCGTTGGGATCGAGCACCGCCGAATAGCCGCCTGGGGCTGCCTCGCGAACTCGCTGCCAAAGAGCCGGGTCGTACTTGTCGATGACCTCCACAGCGCCGTTCTTGCGTGCTGCTTCTATTTTGTGGGCTCCTCCGACGATACCCACGGGGTCCGAGTCGAAAGCCTTGGCAATTTGCAGCGCCGCGCCACCGACGCCGCCACTGGCGCTGTGGACCAAGATCTTCATCTTGGGTCTCAGCTTGCAGAGCTCTCTCAGTGCGTACCATGCCGTCAAGAAGACGGTGGGGACGCCGCCTGCTTGCACCAAGCTCATGCCGGTCGGCACAGCGAATACTTGCGCTGCGGGCACCGAGACCTGGGTCGCGTAACCGCCGAATCGACAGACTCCGAATACCTCGTCTCCTGCCCGAAAACTCGATACGCCGTCGCCTACATCCTTGACGACTCCCGCAAAGTCGAAGCCGGGAGTGATGGGCCAGCCCACGTACTTCTTGGCCGACTCGTACAGGCCCATGCGCACGATGCAGTCCGCGTAGTTGACCCCGGAAACATGTACCGACACCAGCACCTGGCCCGGTTCGGCGACGAGGTCCGGCGTTTCGACCAGTTGAAGTCGATCGTATCCGCCGGGGCTTTCGATCCGTATCTTGTGCATGTGCGAGTCGTTCGACGGAAGGCCGGGATGCCGACCTCGGAGGTCGGCCAGAAGCGAGGACGCTAGCGTACCTCGAAGACGTAGGGCAGAGCGACCAGGCTGTGTTCCCCCTGGACCAGGGGAAGCAGGCTGCCGATGAACGACCGAAGATGTTCCGGCACCAGCGCTTGCCATTCCTGTTGCTTCGCCCGACTGAGCACGACGGCGGCCTGGGCGTCGCTGGCGACGGGTTCGTTCTTCGAGAACAGCGACTCGATGAAGCCGTGCTGCAGCCCTTCCAGCGCTACCGGCGCATCGAGTGGTAGGCCCGCTTTCCGCTTCGCCAGGGCCAGCGCCTCGGCAAGTCCGCCGAGCTGGTCGACCAAGCCGCGGCTCTTGCCTTGACTACCAGTGAAGATGGCTCCTTCGGCGTTCTGCTTGATCTTCTCGAGCGGTAGGCTGCGGCCTTTGGCCACGCGACGCAAAAACAGTTCGTATATATGCGCCATGTGGCTTTCGACTCGCTTTCGGGTGGCCTCGTCCCACGCGGTCAACGGTGACATGTATGCGGCGCGCGCGGCCGCGCCCGGCTCGGGGCTGGCCGGGAAGGTGAAGCTGGTGATCCCGACCTCTTCCAAGGCCGGTCCGATGACGAATTTGCCGCCGAACACCCCGATGGAACCCACGATACTCGTCCGTTCCGCGACGATTCGGCTGGCGGCACACGCGATGTAGTAGCCGCCCGAAGCTGCCATACCCCCAACAGACGCGATGACGGGCTTCTTTTGCCGCAAATCCATCACTTCCTTCCAGATGAGATCGCTTGCGAGCGGGGAGCCTCCGGGGGAATCGAGACGGAGCACCACGGCCTTGACCGAGTCGGACTTCTTGAGACGACGCAGAACCGGGACCATGGCATCCGCCGTGATACCCCCCGAGCCAATCCCTCCCGAGCCCGACATGGTGATTCCTCCGACGGAAGGGACGACGGCGATGTGGGGGCTGTCACTGCTGGCATCTCCGCTGCCGGCGAGGATGCGTACTAGCTCTGTCAGACCACTCTGGTTTTCGTCGCGTCCGGGGCCAAAGACGACCTTGGTCTGGTCGGTCTTGCCCTGCTCCTTGGCTTCGTCGAGTGCCTCCGATTCGTAGCCGACGGCATCTATCAAGCCGCGCGCCTTGGCGGCTTCAGGCACGAACGGGCCGCTCTCCAGGGCTTGTCTCAGTTCACTGGACTTGCGTGCGCTGGACGCGCCGTCCAGCCAGGTCTTGCGGATCGACCGCAGCGTTTCGGTCAGGTTGGCGCGGCTCGCCTCGCTCGGCCCCTCCTGCGTCATCGGCTCTCCACCGCTCTTGAAGCGCCCCATGTGCAAGAAGTCGGCCTTGACCTTGAGCTTGTCGAGCGCGCCCTTGAGGTAGGTCATCTGCGCCGCGATGCCCACGGTGGTCACTTCACCGGCGGGGCTCAGCCAGACGCGGTCGCAGCCCTGCAAGAACAGCCAGGTCGTGCTGTTGGTCAGGGAATGGGCGTGACAGGTCACGCGCTTTTTCGCCTTTTTGAATTTCGCCAGAAGCTGGCCGAGTTCCTCGACCTGCGCCCAATCGTAGTTTTGCTGCGAAAGGCGCACGAACACGCCCTTGGTGTCGTTGTCTGCGAGGCTCTTGGACAGCTGACGCACCAGACCCATGTAGGTTTGATCCGCCGGCAGTTTGAACAACCCGCCTGCCGCCTGCTCCGGGGCTCCACGCGACAGGTCGAAAACGTCGATATGGCCCGCCGCGGTGGCCCCCAGGCTGAAGCTCGAGCTTTCTTGCTCTTCGTCGCCGCCGGGCACGAACCTTTCCCGCGCAGTGCAGGCGGCAAGCGTTAGAAGTGCCAGCAGCAGGCTGGCCAGGGCGCGTCGGGGCAGGGACACGAAACAGCTGATCATCGGTTGAGCTCGGGAAGATCCGTGGTGTCGATGTGGGGTGTCTGATCGTCCGGCTGCTGCGGGCTTGCGGACTCGCTGTCGGGGTGCGCGGGCGGGGGCTCGGGCGCCGCCCCGGGCGCTTGGCGTTCGGACGATGTGTTCGCTTCGGAAATTCGCCGAGCAGCATGTCGCCCATAGGTCGAGTCGGAGCCGGCCTGTTCCAAGACGCGCCGGTACAAGTCGAGGGCTGCCTGCTTCTCACCGTTCGCCCACTTCTGATCTGCCTTTGCCATCAACGCTGGCAGGTAGCTCGGGTTCTTTTCCAGCACCTGCTGATAGAGATCTTGCGCGCGGCTCGAATCGTTTTTCTGGCGGGCTACGTCTGCGAGCCCGGCAAGCGCTTCGGTGTTGCCCGGGTGTTCATCCAAAACTTCCTGGTAGAGCCGCTCTGCCTGATCCAGATCGCCGCTTTGCAGAGCCTGGTAGCCACGTTTGAGCGTGGTGCGGAAGTCTCCGCGCTCCGCCTTTTCCGGCTCGAATTGCTCACGCGTATCCAACTTGGGAAGCTGACTCGGGTCGAGCGCTGCCTCGCTGCCCTCGTCGGTGCCCGCATCGGCGTCGACCTTCGCGACCCTGCCGACGAATTCCTTCAAGGTGTAGATGAGTGGCTGGGACGGGTTGAGCTTGCTCAGCTTGTCGAGCTCGGCCCGTGCAGCGTCCGTGGCGCCCGATCGTGCCAGCGCATAGATCAGCGCTGCACGGGCGCGACCGATGCCTCGTTCGTTGGCGGCGGCGCTGCGTAGCCGGGGAATGATGCCGGACCACACCGGCGCCTCTTCGGCCATGTCCAGAGCGGCAAGCGTGTAGGCATTTTCCGGCACGGATGGGCTCTTGCTGACGGGAGCCACCTGAGCGCGCGCCTTGGCGAGCTCTCCGCCGAGGCGCGCGCTATCCACGGCCAGGCGCTGTACTGTGAGCTGTCGAGGCGCTGCCTCGACAGCGGCTGCGGCGGCGCGTTGCGCCTTTCCGACGCGCGCCCCCAACTCACGATGGGTGTGTTCGATTGCCAGCTTGTCCTCGGGATCGAGCAAGCGAAGCTTGAGCCAGAGCAGATCCGCTCGAACCACCTCGAGCTCGGCCAGCGCCGTCAGTACCTCGGGCGCTCGTTCGGCGAGCGCGCTGGCCTTCGAGAATGCTTCCCGCGCGTCTTCCAAATCCCCCTCGGCCATCGCGTGGTGGCCTTGCGCCAGCAATCCCGCCACGCGCGCGTCCATGGCCGGCGCGGGTTCGGTTGCCGGTTTGGTGTATTGGGCGAGGTAGCGGCGCCCAACCGTGGCGGCCAACAACCCTCCGGCTGCCAGGATCACCACGAAAACCACCCAGCGCGAGCGCGCCCTGCGCGGGGGGGGCGAATGCACGTAGTGTGGATCTGTTTGGTCGTCGTGTTGCAGCATGCTCCGGGCGTCGGCCAGGTTGCCCGCTGCACTGCCGGTCGCTCGAGAGGTTTCGATGCTCCGCTCTTGGGGTGGCTCCGGTTCCCTGGGTGGCGCCGGGTGAAGCTCACGCGAACTCGTTGGTGGGCTCGAGTCGACGCTAGCTGGTTCGACGTGCGACTCGGGGCCAGCGCTGGCGGCGTCGACTGGGCTCACGGATTCCGACGAGGCTTCGGG
The DNA here is from genome assembly GCA_963809955.1 of uncultured delta proteobacterium. Taxonomy (GTDB): domain Bacteria; phylum Myxococcota_A; class Polyangia; order Polyangiales; family Polyangiaceae; genus JAICQQ01. The sequence goes on along the minus strand of CAWELQ010000013.1, from coordinate 147,001 downwards.
CGAGCCCGGGCCCACAGCGACGGTGGGGGCTCGTTCCAAAGCTCGTTCGGATCGACTCTGCTCTTCCGGCTCGGCGCGTGGGGTCTCCGGAAGAGCTTGCGCTAGTGGAACGTGCTCGTTTCGGGTCGCGTCGTCCACAGGGAGGGTCGCTGCCAGGAGTGAGGGTGGACCCTCACCGCCTTGGGCCGAGTTCGCCGCAGGTGCCACGCCCACGAGGGTCTGTGGTGTGCGCTTGCCGATGTGATCGTTATTGCGTAGGAAGGGCTCGAGCTCGGCAATCGAGGACAGAGGGCGCGGCGGGCGGTTGCCTCGCGAGAGTAGATCCGTCGCGCTCACGTGCCCCTTGGCGATGCCGCGCTGCAGGTCACCCAGGGTCGTGTACACCAGCTCGCGACCGGCAAGAGTACGCACCGTCCAGCGTTCCGGGGCAGTGGCTGCCGCGTCCGGAAATACCTTGAACTGATAGCCGCAGTTCGTGCACTTGACGGTGGTGCCACGCTCCGAAATCAAGGCATCGTCGAATTCGTATTCCGTGCCACAGCGGCCACAACGTACGTCCATGCTTTTGTCGAGTCAGTCCCTTGGCTGAGCAATACTAGCCCAAGGATAATGAAAAACGGGAGCTTTGCACCCAGGAGTAGGGGACTGTCGTGATTGGGTGATTCTTCGCGCGGTCACGACCCTTCAGGGTCGGCGCTTCAATAGCAGATAGCGCGCGCCGAAGCTGCTGCTCCCTATTTTAGGAGAAACCAGCGTGGGGCGGCCTGGCACGGCTCGGAAAACGATATTCAGGTTCAGCCTGACGTCCTGATGGGAGCTTGCTAAGCTTTGGCCGCCCATGATGACGAAGCGCACGGCGGGTACGAGGCCCAACCACCGGATCCGGCGCTGGCTGTATGCAATCTGCTGGTCGGTTTCAGGGGTCGCGGTCCCCGGGTGTCCAGTGTTCTCGGGCGAGCCCGTGTGCTGGTATGACGGTGACTGTGCTCCCGGCTTTCTTTGCGACCGCTCTCAGGGGCGTTGCGTGGAGCAACCGAGTGTCGAGCGGCGAGCTTGCCATGCGCCGGATGAGTGTGACGTGGGTGAGACCTGCGGCGAGGACGCGCTCTGTGTGCCGGGGGACTGCACCTTCTCGGGGTGCGTCGTTGGCTACGAGTGCGGGGTAGCCGAGGGACGTTGGACTTGCGTACTTGGCGAGGGCGGGCGCGCGGGTGCCGCGGGTGCTGGTTGATCGACTCCTGGCCGGCTACTTCACGACCCTGAGGTAGGGAGGAAGCTTGCGACGCGAGGGTGGCGTGGACTCGCGTTCGCCCTCGGTACTGTTTTCTTCCGCGTCGCCAGACTCTCGTGTGCTGGGTTCGGGGCTCGGATTCGACGCGGGCGCGGCTTCCTGTTCCGGGCTGTCTGGCTGGGATTCGGGCTCGGGATCTTTCTCTGCCACTGCGCGCAGATGCGGCTTCTTCTTCTTCTTTGTCTTGGGTTCCGCAGCCGGGGTTGCGCGGCTCTGCGCTGCTACCTCGGGGGGAACGTCCTCGGGCCAAACCATGCCGCGGCCGTCTTCACCGACCAGCGCATAGATGGCTTTCCAGGGCACGTTGCAGAATTGCGGTGACCGGTTGAAGCTCAGCGTGCAAGACACCCCCTCAGCGTCCACGCTCAGATCGGGGATTGGAACCGGCATGTTGAGACCAATCTGCAAAACGAGCTGCGGCTGCTTCTTGAACCAGGGCGGTACCGTCACTCCCTCTGCGCGCGGGTCGAGGTGGACGAACACGCTCGAGCTCTCCAACAGAGCGAGCGCGACGTCTTTCTTGGGGGGCAACCGGCTCTTTGCCATAGGTGCCCCTAACACATACCGCCCCTCCACGGGAATGGCTAGCCATCCGGACGAGCTTCCGCCTCGCGCGCGCTGCGGCTGGCGGCGAGATCTTCTCGATAATTGCGCTCTTTTTCGAACTTTCGCGCGTCTTCGGCAACGTGGTGTACGCTCAGAGGGGCCTCGCGGAGGGCCGGGTATTCAGGTGGGCAGTTCCTTGACTCTCCAAACGTTCACCAATTCCGCTTCCGCCCGTGCGTCGATCTGCGCCCAACGCTCGATGGGCACGCGCAGTTTCGCCAGAGCCGCTGTCGGCAGGCGTTCGTCGTGCCCCGTGAGCTCTTTCAACAGCTGTTCCAGACCCGGGTTGTGCCCGACGCACATCACGATTTCCTGCTGTTCCGCGCGGCTTCGCAGACACCCGAGGTAGGCGGCGGGCTCCGCCAGGTAGAGCTCCGAGCAGGTCTGCACCGGACCCGAAAAACCGGATGCCTGCTGCCAGAGGTGCACCGTTGCCTGCGCGCGCCGTGCGCTGGAAGCGAGCACCAGCTCCGGCATCAGGTCGTGGCTGCTCATGAAACTGCCCATGCGTAATGCCGCTGCTTTGCCGCGCTTGTTGAGGGGGCGATCGTGGTCACCCACGTTCGCGCTTTCCCAACTGGACTTCGCATGCCTGAGCAGCAACAACGTTCGCATCGACAGCTCCCTTCGGCCCATGACATGCTACCGTGGTGAATCCTCGGTTCGCCACACAATTAACGAGACACTCCGGATCTAGATAGTCTGGCACAGGTCGAAGCTTGACCTCGTGAGACTGGGTTGCTTGGGGGTGCTCCTCCCGGAGACAGGACACCAAGGACGGTTTCGATGAAATGGCACAGCGAATCTTAGTCGTCGAGGATGAGCCTGCGATTGCGGAGTCCGTCGCCTACGCGCTGCGCAGAGATGGTTTCGATTCGGTAACGGCCGGCGACGCGGCCAGGGCGGAGCTTTCGGCCCGAGAGGCTCATCTGATCGTGCTCGACCTGATGCTGCCGGACGGCAGCGGTTTCGAGCTGCTGAGCAAGTGGCGGCATGCCGGCCTGGAAACACCAGTGATAGTCCTGTCGAGCCGCGATGACGAGGCTGATCGCATCGCCGCGCTGGAAAGCGGTGCCGACGATTACGTGACCAAACCCTTTTCGCCCAGAGAGGTGGTGGCTCGGGTGCGCGCCGTGCTGCGCCGGGTCAGTCCCCAGGCTTCCGAGCCCCCGTCAGTGGGCGCGTCGGCCTTGAGGGTAGACAGCTCGACTCGCCGCGCATTCCTGCGCGAGACCGAGTTCGAGCTCACTCGCGTCGAGTTCGATCTGCTGACCAGCATGCTCGAACGGCCCGGTCGGGTGTATACGCGAGGTCAGTTGATTGATTCGGTTTGGGGCGATGGCTTCGCCATCAGCGACCGAACGGTGGATTCTCATATCAAGTCGCTACGCCGCAAAGTGGCGGAAGCTGGCGGCGACCCGGGTCTGATCGAGACGGTTCGGGGCGTGGGCTACCGAATCGCTCAGGCTCAGCTAGCCCCACAGACGGGCGAGTCGTGATTCGACTGGTCGTCGTCGCTGGCGCCTCGATTGGGCTGATCCTTTTCGTGGCGTTCGTGATTTCGCGACTGATTCGTAGTCGGACGCGGGGCATGTCGATTCGCATGCAGGTATTCCTCGCGCTGGCGGTAATCGTCGGCACCTTTGCGTTTGGATTGGGCTTGATGGTGATCGATCGCATCGAGTCTCGCGCGGTGATGCTGGCAACACAGGCGGCCGAGGACGAAGCCATGGCTATCTCAGGCATCATGGAAGGCGAAATGGAGCTGAGCGGAGCGCCCATCCAGGAGATGGCGCGGCGACTGAGCCAAGAGCGCGCGACGGGCGCGGATCTGCGCTTGGCGCTTCTCGACAAGTCCGGTCGAATACTCTTTCCGAGAGGCCGCGTGCCCGAACGGCCCGGGCCGGGTATCGTCCTCGTGGACACCCCTTTGGTGGTCCACGGCGAGCGTGTTGGCAGCGTCCGAGTCATCAAACCCACGCTGGTCATGCTGCGCCTCCTGGAGGACTTTGCCCCGACCGTCCTGGTCATTTCGCTGGTGCTGGGAGCAGCGGCGGCCCTGGCAGCCGCATGGATTGGCCGGGCAATTGCGGCACCCATCGAGGCGTTGTCTGGCTTCGCGGAGCGTGTGAGTGCGGGGGAACGCACTCAGGTGCCCCAGGCTGGTTCGGCGCGCGAGGTGACACGCCTGGTACGGTCCATCGATTCGATGCGGCGTCAGCTCGAGGGCAGGCCCTTCGTCGAAACCTTTGCCGCCGACCTATCTCATGAATTGAAGAACCCGGTGGCGGCAATTCGTGCTAGCGCTGAAGTGCTCGAAGAAAGCGCGCTCGAAGAACCCGAGGAGGCGCGGCGGTTCGTGGGGCGTATCCGCGAAGCAGCGGGACGCATCGAGAGACTGCTCAGGGAGTTGCTCAGCCTCGCCCGCATCGAAGCACGAGGGTTCAGCAGCTTTCGAGCCGTGGCCATCGCTGATCTGGCACGGCGCAGCGTGGAGAGTCTTGGTAAGGGGGAGCTCGTCGAGCTCAGCATCAGCGGTGACACTCGCGTTCGGGGGGATGCCAGTTGGATTGGACGAGCCATTACCAACCTGGTCGACAACGCGCTCGTGCACGGAGACGGCAGCGGCGCGGTGCGGGTACGGGTGCTGGGAGACAGCACCAGGGTGCGCGTGGTCGTGGAAAACGCCGGACATGTCGTCAAGCACGTGCAGGGCCAGCTGTTTCGCCGGTTTGTCTCGACCCGCATCGACAAGGGGGGCTCCGGGTTGGGCCTGGCGATCGTGCGCGCGGTGGCCGAGGCGCACGGCGGTCGAGTCGCTCTCGAAGACGCTGGTCCTCCCACCGTGGCGTTCGTCTTCGAGCTGCCCGCCGCCCGTCATCCAACGTCGTGGGGGGAACGAGAGGGTTCCGAAAGCGAAATTCCGATGTCTCGCTACGGGCGCGGGATTGCTGGGTAAAATATATGATAACACTGACATTTTTGTGATTTGGCCACCCGGGAGGCTGTCGATCTGCAAATGGGCCGGTTGGCCGCACAATCAATCTCCACGGAACCTCCACACTCTTCGTGAGGCATCTCAGGCACTTATCTGACACTCCTTGGAAAGACCTGGTGGCGGCGTCCAGGCCGACAGGATCGCAGGACAACTAGAATGGCTCAGACACACGGATCGAAAACCAACGGGTCCCTCACAGACCAGCATCGACTGCCTCGACACGTGGCCATCATCATGGATGGTAACGGAAGGTGGGCCAAGGCACGCGGTCTCAAGCGGTATGAGGGGCATGCGGAGGGCGCGCGCGCGGTACGCGATGCCGTCGAGACTTCCGCGCGCGCTGGCATTGACTACTTGACTCTGTACGCGTTCAGCGTCGCCAACTGGGCACGCCCGCAAATCGAGGTCCGTGCGCTGATGCGGCTGCTCGTGGAGTTTGCGCGCAAGGAAAGGGCGGAGCTCAGGCAACTGGGCATCCGGGTAAACGTGATTGGCAGCTTGGACGACCTGCCGATGGCGACACGCCACGCCGTGGAAGATCTGATCCAGTACACGTCACAATGCACCGGCATGACGCTGACGCTGGCGCTGTCGTACGGTGGTCGACAAGATATCGTGGACGCGGCGCGCTCGCTTGCGGTACGCGCCCGCGCTGGGCTGGTGTTGCCGGAGGATATCGACGAGAATTTCTTTCAGAGCAACATGACGACTCACTCGCTGCCCGATGTCGATTTGTTGATTCGCACCGGCGGTGAAACCCGCGTCAGTGACTTCCTGTTGTTCGAATCCGCCTACGCCGAGTTGGTGTTCCTGCCCATCATGTGGCCGGATTTCAGGCCCCAGACCTTGCTGGATGCGCTCGATATCTATGGTTCCAAGGAGCGCCGTTTCGGTCTCACGTCAGAACAGGTCACAGAACCGCCCGTGGAGACCGTCCACGATTTGCCGAGCCCTGCTTTCGATCCGCTCGACAGAGCCAGGGTTTGAACCCGCTGCTCAGTACGAATACTCGACCGTGTTGAGCGAGCGGACCTTGTCCGACCACTTGACCTGTCGGATCTGTTCGTCGATGCATTTGGCCAGACGTGGATTCTTCGGTTGGGTTTCGACGTCCACTCCCACCGCGCGCCCTTGCCACACCGCCACGCGTGCCTTGAAATGACCGGAGCCAAGCTTGCAGGGTTCGTACAGGTCGGATTGCTGCAGGGGCTCCGCCAGGATGTCCTGCTCGATGTTGAGGCGGTCCGCGTCGGGAGGCACGGCGCTGATGGCCTCGTCTACGGTCATGCTGTCCGTGAACGCCGGGTCTCCACCGAGATCATCGTCGCCCTTCGACGCCGTCTTCTCGGCACCCCTGGATGTTGCCTCCGTCGAGCCTTCGGCTGGCTCATCGCTTTCGAGATCTGCATTCGAGGATTCGGCTCCCAACCCGAGTGGGTCGGGGTTGTCGACTTGCTTCGGCTGGGATGCCTCGCAGCCAGCAAAACTCCCCAACGCGACCATGGCTGGTGCCAAAATGCCGGACCATCGTAGGAACATGCTGCCTCCTCGCTTGCTTTTGCGGTACAGGATAATCTCCCCGTTGGTCGGCCGTCGAGCGGGGTTTTGAACCCAGCGTCGGAATGTGCGACATAGCGCACCCAGCCTGATTTTTTGCGCCCGTAGCTCAGTTGGATAGAGCAGTGGATTTCTAATCCACTGGTCGCAGGTTCGAGTCCTGCCGGGCGTGCCAGCGCTTCGCGCTGTCACTCCTGAAATCCTCAGGCAAACGCTTGCAGGGCATCTCTGGCCGCGTCGACGATTCGCGGCCAGGCGCTCTCGAGGGCGCTCGGGCTGAGGTCGGCGTACGAGACGGCGCCGTCTTTGGCCAACTCCTCGAGCAGCGGAGGCTCGAGCTGGGCGCCTCGGGTGGTGTGATTCACACAGTAGGCGAACCGGTCGGCGATGCGCAGCAAAGCAACCTGTATGCCCAACTGCGCTCCTGCCCCGTACGCGCGCCCCGGTTGGTGGTGCCAGGCAACGACCTGAGCGAGTGAATCCGGCAAGCCCCACTCGCTGAGCACCTGCGCTCCCAAGACTGCGTGATCGTAGCCGAGCAGCGCTCGCTCGTGAATGTGGCATTCGTCCGCCGTGGTGAGGGCGCTCGAGGCGAGCGTGGAGTAGTCCAGCTCCCCGCCCTGCAGAATCAGCAGCTTGCCGATGTCGTGGAGTAGCCCGCCCACATAGAGGTCATCCGTCTGTGGCAGGTTCCACTCGATTCCCAGCAGGCGGGCGATGGCGGCCACTTGAGCCGAATGGTCCCTCATCTTCGACCCTTCGCCGTGCACGTCTTCGAACAGGCCCATTAGCGCGGCGCCCGCAGTAACGGTGCGGACGTTGCGTACGCCGAGCCTCACCACTGCCTGTCCCACCGTTACGGATGGCATTACCGGTCGGTACGCCGCTGAGTTCACGATTCTGAGCAGGCGCGAGCAGAGCGCCGGATCTTGTTCCAGCGTGTGCTCCAGCGTTTTCAACTCGACAGCGGGGTCCGCCGCCATGGCCATCACGCGTTGTGCGACCACGGGAAAAGGCTTCAGGCCGACCGCCCGTGCGGCCGCGATGGCCATCGAACGTGAAGCGGCAAGATGCGAGCGCTTGGGATCGTCATCGCCGAACCACAGTTCCTCGCGAACCCGTTCCGCTAGTTCGCGCTCGGCAGCGGGTAGCGGTGGAGGCGCGACGCGGGGAGGGGGGGGTTCGTGCATGGGGAGCTACGATTGGCAGAACGGCTCGAACGCGATTCCGATAAGACGTCGGTCATCCGAGCTCGGATTCGCATATTTTGTGCAGTTCGATGGCGTCGATGAGCTTGGTTGCCTCGATCGGTTTCGACAGCACGGGGCACTGCGTCTTCGCGGCCTCGCTTCTCAGTTCGTCGCTGACGGATGCAGCGCTCAGGAACAGCATCCGTTGTGCAAGCTCCGGATGGACGCGAGCGAACTTGTGATAGACCTCGACCCCGCTGATGTCTGGCATGCTCAGGTCGCACAGAACGACGTCGAAGCACTCTTGCTCGGCGGCCCTGTAGGCACTCACCGCGTCGGTCGCCGTGAACACCTCGTAGTGCTTTTGTAACACCCGCTTGAGTGAGCGGAGGACGGCTCTCTCATCATCGATGAGCAGCACCTTGCCGCCCGTGGGTGTAGCATGCACGGAGGGAGGGCGAAAACTCGGAGTGCCGTCGCGCGGCTCGCGCGGCAGCACCAGGGAAAAGCGCGTCCCGCGGACCAGCGACTCGAACACCAAGTCGCCGTCGTGCTGGCGGGCAATGCTGCGGGTCAAAGCCAGCCCCAACCCCGTTCCCTTGCCAGCCGGCTTGGTGGTGAAGAACGGCTCGAAGACGCGCGCGGCGATCTCCTGGGAAATTCCCGCCCCCGAGTCTTCCACGCTCAGCCTCACGTGGTCTTGGTCGAACGCCGCGCTAATGCGTACCCAGTTTTCTCTAGGGGCTCCTGGGGGAATTGCCGCGATGGCGTTGTCGACCAGGTTCATGACGGCCTGCATCAGCTGCCCTCGGTCGGCGAGCACGCTGGGTAGGTTGGTGGGCCGTACAATCAGGGCGCAGCGGCCTGCCGCTTTGGCTTTCAGGAGCTTGACGCTCTGTGCGGAGACTTCCAGCAGATTGAGTCGAGTGCGCTCTCTCGGCCCCGGGTGGGCGAGTTCGCTCAAGTCTTTGGTTATCCCGGAGATACGCCGGATCCCGTCGAGAGAGTCTTTGATGCACTCTTCCAATTCGTCGAGCATCTGCATGCCGGAGATGCGCCCGGCAGCGTCCGGTTCGCTCTTGAGCTGCATGACCTGGTCGAGCGCGACCGTGAGGTTGTTGAGCACGAAGGCCGCGGGGTTGTTGATCTCGTGCGCGACTCCGGCAGCCAGCTGACCTATGGCTGCCAACCGTTCAGCCTCTTGCAGCCGCCTCTCGATGCGTTGAAGGCTGCCTCGCTGCATGGCGAAGCGCACCGTTCGGCTGAGGGACTCGCGCGTCACCTCGTCCTTGCGCAGGTAATCGACCGCGCCCGCGCGCATCGCCTGGACCGCCGTGCGCTGATCACCAGCTGCCGTCAGCATGACCACAGGGATGTCGGAGAGATGAGAATTCGCGTTGAGCTCTTCCAGAACCCCTAGCCCATCGGTGTCTGGGAGTCGGAAATCCAGCAGCATGCAATCGGGCTTCAAGGAGTGGCAGATCTGGATGGCTTCCAGTCCCGATTCGGCAAACTCGATGCGGTAGCTCTGTTTGCGCAGCAGTCTGCGGCAGAGCTCACGATGGTCGGAGTTGTCGTCCACGATCAGGACCAGCCCCTGGTCCGTGCCCTTGCCGCCACCCAGATCCCCCGAGCTGTCAGGCTTCTCAACGCTCTGGTTGGCTGTTGTCGAAACAGCTGCGAACATCGCTACCGAGAAAGTTTAGTTCACCCAAGCCTGAGGACCTGCGTCTTTTTTTGGAGGTCGCCGCACCCGTCTACGGCGGCAGTATGTCGGATTTCGCCAGCTAGCTGGCTCGCGAGTGGATGGGTTTGGCCGGGCCGGGCGCATGTCCCTCCTGTTTCGCCAGGTATCTGGCTGGCGAGTTGGTGGGGTTGGGCCAGGGTGGGCGCATGGCCCTCCTGGGCCTCGCGCCAAGAAAAAACCAGGGGTTGCGGATTCCACCCGGGGCTCTAGGCATAGCCAGGGTGGTTTCACGAAGCGTCCGCCCTTTCGCGTTGGAACTCGAACGCAGTCTACCGGGTGTGGGAAAATGAAATACTTGGAGCCAAGCGCTGCGGATTCCAGGAAACGCCCCGAGCTGTTCGACCATTTTCGGCCGACTTTCGAGGCGTCTCCCACGCCTCTGCTGCTCGTCGACAACAGCGGCGAGATCTTGATGAGCAACGCTCTGCTCAATCGCCTGTTTGGCTACGCCTCGGATGAGCTCGTCGGGCAAAGCATCGATGTTCTCGTACCTGAACAGGTGCGCGGTCACCATCCGGATCTGCGCGAAGCCTTTCTCGAATACCCCAAGGCCCGACAGATGGGCACGGGCCGCGACTTGTACGGTGTCTGCAACGGGGGCCACCAAATTCCCGTGGAGATTGGCCTGACGCCGGTGGAGTTCAAGGGCGAGACCTTGGTGCTCGTCTCGGTTTTGGACATCACCGAGCGCAAGCGTCAGGAGGAGAAGTTCCGGCTCGCGGTGGATGCCGCAGCGAGCGCGATCTTGATGCTCGACTTCGAGGGTCGCATCGAGTTGATGAACCGCCAAGCTGTGGAGATGTTCGGCTACGCACCCGATGAGCTAGTGGGCAAGAATGTCGAGTCGCTGATTCCCGAGCGCTTCCAACGTAAACACACGGTCTACAGGGCGAGCTTCGTGAGGCAGCCGACGCGTCGACCGATGGGTCGGGGGCGGGACCTGTACGCAAAGCGCAAGGATTCCAGTGAATTCCCCGTGGAAATCGGCTTGACGCCGATCGACTCACCGGATGCTCACTTCGTGATGGCCACGGTCATCGATATCACCGAGCGAAAGAAGAGCGAGGCGGAAATCCGCCGCAAGAATCAACAACTTTCCCGGCTGAACGAGGAGCTGTCGCAATTCGCCTACAGCGCTTCGCACGACCTGAAAGCGCCGCTGGTAACCATCCGCGGCCTGGCCGAGGTCATGGAAGAGGACCTGCGAAGTGGTGAGGTCGCAGAAGTCGCCGAGATTGCGGGCAGGATCAAGAACCTGGCCGGCGATCTCGGCGCTCTCGTGGACGACATCCTGGCCCTGGCTACCAGCGACGCGGACGACGACCAACTCGGCGAAGTCGACGTTGCGGACGTGGTGCGTGCGGTTTTTGCAAAGTCGAAGGAACAAGCAGCAGAGCGGGAGGTCGAGCTGGTGGATGCCGTCGAGCGCGGATCGCTCCTGAACACACAGCCACGCAGGCTCACGCAGATAGTCGAGAATCTCGTTTCCAACGCGATCAAGTTCAGCGATCCGGCGAAGTCCGGCCGCATAGTCGAAGTTGGGAGCAGTCGTGGTTCGGACGGAATACTCCTGTGGATTCGCGATAACGGCCTAGGCATACCGACTCAGGGCCAACCTCATCTGTTCAAGATGTTTCGCCGCTTTCATCCGAAGCTCAGTGGGAGTGGGTTGGGCCTAGCGCTCGTCAAGAAGCACGTGCAGAAGCTGGGAGGGGAAATTGATTTCGAGAGTTCGGGGGAAGGAACCGAATTCAGCATCCGACTGCCGCTTTTGGACGACTAACGCGGACATTTCAGCAACTGAGGGCCAGCTCCCGAACGCGCGAGGGCTGGGGAACCCTCGAAGCCGCGGGGCATCCCGGTGACTGATGCCGTCAGGGAGACGCCGCTCTGTGACGGCGTCGGCACAGGTCACGTGGAGAGTTTCAGGCGCCGCGTAGCTATTTGTGTCTGCGCCGCTTGGCTCGTCGCTTGGCTCGCCGCTTGGCTCGTCGCTTGGCTCGCCGCTTGGCTTTGAGCCGTTTGCGCTTCAGCTCTGCTCGGATCGCCTTTTCGCGCACCGGGTTTGCATCTTGGACCAGCGCTTGGCAAACCTTGGTTCCCTTGGCGAGCCACACCGCCGAGCTCACCTCGGCGGGATTGTATCCAATGGCAATTACTTCGTAGGGGCCGATGCGCTGACCGACGCGGCGCTGGCGACCACGTCGTTTGGCGTCGAGTGAGAGCGTTGCCACCGACTCGGATGGGTTCTGGAAGGTCGTCGCGATGTAAACGTAGACGTCCTTGCACACGGGGGCGTTGGCGCTCGGCCTGAGGACGTGAGCGCTCCATAGCTGGTCCACGCTTGGGCCGGAGCTGTCGAGTACGGCCCGCTTCGCCTGCGCGGGGTGGCCGCTAGCCAAGAGCTCTTGGTGTGGCTTTTTGGAAGAGCGCGCTGAGCTCGACTTGCCTTCCGGCTTTGGGGCAGTGGGCCTATTGCTTTTGCTTTTGCTTTTGCTTTTGCTCTTGCCCTTGCCCTTGCTCTCCTTCGGGTCGGCCTCCTTGGGATCGAGGGCGGAGCGCGGCTGCGCAGGTTGGTTCGGAAGGTCAGTAGCGCGCGGTTTTTTCGGCTCCCGCTTCACTGGCGCTGCAACGCCCGCCAGGCCCTCCGCGAGGCCCATGGTGGAACGACCGATGACCTTCCCCGTCGCGTGAGCTCCCAGGGCCAGGCCGGCCGTGAGCGCCAAAGCGCTGAGCAGACTGATGGTAAATGGTCTGGACGACATGGGTAGATGTGCGATGGCGGAGAAGAGCAGCGGGCTCACGCTCTTCTCTCGACCCTTATTCGACCCTAACGCAACAGCGCTCTGCTGACAACTACATGGCCACGGACACAACCCGATATTGTAGCTCTGGCGAGCGCCAGACTCGGAGCGAGAAGGATTTTCTGGCCAGATGTCAGCGGCGTTGCACGGTCACGATGTAGTGGCTGCGGCAGCGAGGTGCTCGATTGGCGTCAGTGACTTGGAGCTCCAGGCTGCCTTCAGCTCTGCTGGCGTCAGCGGACCAACGGAGCGAACCTCTCTCGAGTGACGCCAGCGTGGTCCCGCTGGCATCCTTGGCGGGGCATCGGATGTCGAACTCGGTGATGCAATTGTCAGCACTGGCGCTGAATGCGCCGCGACAGGGAGCGGGGGCCTGGCTGGGGTTTCCAGCCAGGCTGGTGCTCTGATCGGGCCGGCTGCCGCAATCCCCCGAGACCTGCTCGAAGGCCGTTACGAAGTTGCCACAGCGTTCAGCGCACCGGCCGATCGGAGTCGGTCGCGGTGCGCAGGCAGGTGGCGGTTTCGCCGCGGGCAATGTGTCTCGCGTCCAGGCGGGTTCGGGTTGGCAAGCGGTGAGCAGCCAGGCAGCAGCCAGGCGGGACAAGGCGCGTGTTACAGAACCCGCAGCATATCTCATTTTTCAGGGTTACACTCCGCCTGGCCCCAATGCAAATCCCTCAAGACCTGCTCGCGGGCAGAAGCGCTCTGGGAATCTTTTCTGCCCTCTTCGCGGTTGCGGAGGTGTTGGCTCTTGCATCCGTGCCCTCGGTGTTGCTGCGACGGCGTGGTCGTCCGACCGCCGCGCTCGCGTGGTTGCTGGCGTTGTTTGCCTTGCCTGTCCTGGGTGGCCTCTTGTGGTGGGCCTTTGGCCGCACTCGGCTCGAGCGCAAACGACGGCGCCGAGGGAAGGTTGCCGCCGAGTTCAACGAGCTCAAGGACGGGCCTGTGACCCAGACCGGCACTGTTTTCGATAAACTGATGCCGCGCCGAGCGGTGGGGACCTGCGTGTTCCCGAGCGGTGGAAACAGCGTCGAGCTCTTGGTGGACGGTGTCCAGGCATACCCCGCCATCGAGCGGGGGATTGCGCAAGCCAGCACGAGCATCAACGCATTGTTTTACATATGGCATACGGACGGCACGGGCGAGCGTATGCGTGATCTCTTGGTTGCCAAGGCAAAACAGGGTGTCCAGGTCAGGGTGTTGGTCGACGCCTTCGGCAGTGACACGTTTCGGGGCGACTTTGCCGCGCCTTTGCTGGAAGCGGGCGCAAAAGTGGCGCGCTTCTTTCCTTCCGCTTTCGATGCGCTCGGAGCACCGCGTTTCAACTTCCGAAACCATCGGAAGATTCTGGTGCTGGATGGCAAGCTGGCGTTCACGGGCGGCATGAACATCGGTGACGAGTACGCTGGCGAGTGGCGGGATTTGCTGGTGAGTCTGCGGGGACCGGTGGTGTCCGCGCTGCAATACGTCTTTCTGGACGACTGGTATTTCGCTACGGGGGAATCGGTGGACGACCAACCCACGCTGGTGGACTGGCCGTCTCACGGAACCACCGAAATCGCAGTGGTCGCCAGTGGACCGGACAGTGAAAGCTGGATTCACGACGCCTACTTCACGGCGCTGAGCCGGGCGGAAAAGCGCATCTGGATAGCCACGCCGTACTTCATTCCCACCGGCGCATTGATGGCCGCACTGCGCACGGCCGCCGGGCGTGGCTTGGAAGTTTGCATCGTCGTCCCGGACACCTCGGACGTCCGGTTGGTGAAGTGGGCGTCTCGATCCTATTACAAACCTTTGCTCGAGGCTGGCGTGAAGATCTTCGAGTACCAGGGCCCCATGCTGCACGCCAAGGCGCTTCTCGTCGACCACGACTACGCGAGCGTCGGCACAGCGAACCTGGACACTCGCAGCATGCGTCTGAGCTTCGAAGTCGGGTGCTTCTTCGCTTCGACGGCACTGAACAGGCAATTGTGGGATTGGTTTCAAGACCTTCGCGCCGGGTCCAAGCTGGTTTCGCGGGAGGCCCTGAGCCGGCAGCCCGTGGCTTTCAAATTGCTCGAGTCCGTGGCTCACTTGCTGAGCCCCTTGCTCTGACCGGGAGTCAGTCAAGGCGCCGAGATCTTTTTTTGAACGACATCCATTCGAGCGGGCACCCAGAGTCACCATGGCTCTGCGAATCATCGGTGCGGCGCTTTACGCTCTCGTCAGGCAAGGGGAATCCGGGCAGCCGGCGCAGTGCCGGTGCCGCGGGCGTGCCTCGCGGCCGCCAGTCCTTGCCCAATGCCAGCTTTGGGGGGCCCCGTTCGTTTTTTCGATCCGAAATGCGTGCGGCGGAGATCGTTGAACAGTGGAACCAACAGCGGTTCCTTCCGAGCCCGACAGGTCGTTGTCGCTTGCGGTTTCCTCGCAACGCAGGTTGCGGGTCGAGGTGCGGCGTAGCTTCGTTTACGTATGGAGGTTGCTGCGTCGATTGGGCCTGTCCCCGGCGGACGCAGACGACGCGGCGCAGCAGGTGTTCATCGTGCTATCGAGAAGAATTGACGAACTGGAGAGGGGGAAGGAAAGAGCCTTCTTGTACGGTACCGCGGTGCGCATCGCCTGGCGGGCTCGCCGCACGTTGGAGAGGCGTCGCGAGGAACTATGCGCCGCGGTCGACCGTGACGATTCACCGATACCCGCTCCCGACCAGCTGATGGCGCAGCGTCAAGCCCGGCGTACCCTCGACAAGATATTGCAAGCCATGCCTCTGGATGTTCGCTCGGTATTCGTACTGTTCGAATTCGAGGGGATGAGTCTCACCGAAATCTCTTCGACCCTGAGCATCCCGCGCGGTACGGTAGCCTCTCGTCTGCGCCGCGGCAGGCAGGATTTCCAGCGCCGAGTTCGGGGTCTCGAACGAGCTTTTGGCGCGGAGAACGAAAGGTGAGCGAGCCTCAGAGATTGCTGGAGTCTTCCGCTAGCGAGCTCGCACGCCAGCTCCTGTCATCCGGCATCGAAGAGCGTCCCGAAGAGTGTGCACTCGAGAGCACTCTCGCGCGAGTCACTCGTTCGAGCTCCTCCAGCGCTCGTCGGGCGTCCCGTGGGATCGAGCGGAGGCCGCCCATTCGCCTCCTTGCGGGTCAAGCAGCGTCCCCAAGCGTGACCGCGGGTCGCCTGCCGAGATGGCTGCAGGGCTGGGGATTTTTGGCCTTCCTGGCCTGTGTGTCCTTGGTTGTCGGCGCACTCATTTCCTATCGATGGGGGCGCCAGCAAGAGCTTGGAAAACGGCTCGAGCCTCCGACCCATTCGCGGCCGTCACCCAGTTCTTCGGGGCGCTAGCCACTTTGTCGATCCGGACCCGATCGGCCGGAGACTAGCTGGGAAGGAGGTAACGATGAAACTGTACACTTTGGCGTGTCTCGGTGCACTCAGCACGATGTTTGCGGCTTGTCATATCAACGTCGACGACTGCGGTGACGATGATTGGGACGATGACGACGACCAGCCCTGTGAGAAGCACGTGCATGCCGATACCACGTCGACGACAGGTGCTTCCGTGAGCTCTTCCGGAGGCGCGGGCGCAACGACCGGCAGCGGTGGCTCTGGCAGCGGTGGCTCCGGCAGCGGTGGCTCCGGCAGCGGTGGCTCCGGCAGCGGTGGCTCCGGCAGCGGTGGCTCCGGCAGCGATGCCGCAGGAGGCTCGACGGGATCGAGCGGGAGCGCTTCGGCGACGAGTGACGGGAGCGCGGGGGACGCTGGCGCGCCGGCGGTTTGCTCGTCGTGTAGCGATCAGCCGGAGACGCGCGCTTGCCTGTGGGGCAGCGCCAGCCTCGATTCGTGCTGCGGCGTGGAAGTTCTGGTGGAAGCGGCTGCCGAGGGCTGTACCGACTACGGCCTGCAGCTGGCATCCTTCGAGCTGGAGGATGCGTGCAACGGTGGACATCATCGAGTGAGCTATCAATGTTGCCGTGACAGCGATTCCTGCACCGAGCGGAGCGTGACGCTCGATGCTTGCGTCGGTGAGGCGGTTCTGGCCAGCCTGGCCGACGACAAGTGTCTGGATACCGGTGAGCAGGCCGTCGATCTGAACCTGACCGACGCTTGCGGTGATGGCACCTTTCAGTCGGTCGATTTCGCATGCTGCGGCGGGTGACCAACGTCGCTGGCTGAGGATTCGAGGTGGTGGCTCGGGTAGGGTCGAGTCGACCTCGAGGCTCGCGCCTCCCCCGGCTCGAGAAACCTCGAGCAATCGAGCGGCGGCGCTGGTGACCCGGTGGCTAGTGACGCTGCCCAATTGCAGTGTTGACGCATTGTCGACGCTGCAGTCCCCGCAGCTCTGCCGTCTCCCTGCTGTTTCACGGGCTTGCTCCAGGAGCGCCGAGGGAAGTCTCCGGCGCTGCTAGCAGGTGAGCCCGACAGCAGGGCGCCGTGAGGCCGGGGACTCGCGGAAGGGAACGGGGCTTGCTTACGTATGTCGTAGTGTTCACACTATCTTGCGGAAAGTAGGCCCCAGCGACTCGTTTCGCCTACGTTCCGGGGTGCAGCATGTCACCGAGCGGCCATAGTCTGCCAATTCGAAAGACGCGTAGGGATTTCACCTGGCACGTCCCTGTCGTGCTCGGTGGCGCCGCCTGTGTTGGATACCTGGCCGCGGTCTTCACCACGCCCGCGGCTGCTCGGACGAGTAGGCGAGAGGCCAGCCATCTGAGTGGCGCTGGAGGAACAGCAGCACTGGGCGCGACTGTGGATAGACGTGTGACTCAACGCAGCGTCTCGTCTCTGCGCACCGTGAGCGACAATGAAGCTTTGGAGCCACCTAGCGGCGAGGCCGCGCCGCGCTCGGTCGACGTCGAGCCAGCCGAGTTTCTCGAGCCCGACCCAATGGTGGCCAGCGTTCCTCCGCCGCTCGAGAGCGCAGCTCACGGAACCTGTCCGAGCGGTATGGTACTGGTGGAAGGTGAGTACTGCCCTTCGGTGGCGCACCGCTGCTTGAACTACCTGAGTGTCGAGCGCGATCGCTGCGCCGAGTACGCCGAGGGGAGTCGCTGCATTGGCACGCCCGTGCCCATGCGCTTCTGCGTCGATCAGTTCGAATACCCGAATGTCCGGGGCGTCAAACCCGTGGTTGCGGTGACCTATCGTGACGCCGAAGCGACGTGCGCCGAACAAGGCAAGCGCTTGTGCACCGCCCGAGAATGGACTCTGGCCTGCGAAGGTCCGGACCGCTTGCCGTACCCGAATGGTCGTATGCGAGACGAAACGGTCTGTAATTACGACAAGCCCTACCGTCTCCCGAACAATGATGCCTATGCCAATCCACGTTTGCGCGCCGCCGAAATCAAGCGGCTCGATCAACGTGTGGCATCAGGCGAAATGTCGGAGTGTGTGAGTGCTTACGGTGTGTATGACATGACCGGAAATGTCGACGAGTGGGTGTTGAATGAATCCGGCTCTCCCGACTCGCGCCCCTACGCGAGCGGTCTGAAGGGGGGGTATTGGGGGCCGGTGCGCAACCGCTGTCGTCCAATGACGGTGGATCACAACGAATGGCACTCGGGCTACCAGATCGGCTTTCGTTGTTGCACGGACGGACAGGACCAATCCAACGACGTAGAGCCTGCTCCCGGTGCGGACACCCCACAGGCCATCGCAACGAACGACGATGCAGCCGTTCCGGGCTGATCGAGTGAGCTCGCTCCGCTGAGCGGGCCCGGAGCCAAGCGCGCACGCCATTTGCATATTGCCGTTAGTATGCCGCTGGTATCCAGGCGTGATGTCCGCTCGTGGTCAGCGTCTAACGATGGGTGCTGTGTGGCCGTCATACGCTTTGAACCAGAGGAGCAGCAATGAAGCAACTGGGCTTGGTGATACCACTTTTGGCTTTTGCATTGACGGGGTGTAAACAGAAGGCACTGACACGCGCCGAGGCATCGGAGGCTCTCGAAGAGTCTCAACTTGCGACTCAGGCGGCGAGCCTGACGTCCGGCACCGTGGAGATCGGCACGAACTTCACGATCGGCGATGCCGCCGAGGCCGCGGCCGACGAGCTTCGGACCTTCTACCAGGACCAGCTGCCGTGCGCCGACGTATCGCTCGAGGGGGTGACTCTGACCATCGAGTACGGGGCCCACGGCACCTGTCTGTACCGCGGCCAGACCTATAAGGGGCGACACATGGTCACGGTTTCGAAGAACGACATGGACGACGTCGTGGTCGACCACGCTTGGCAGGACCTCCAAAACGACACGTTGCGGGTGAACGGCACCGCGACGGTGACGTGGAGCTTCGACGATCCGAGTCGACGCGTGCAGCACGAGCTCGAGTGGGAGCGACTGAGCGACGGAAAGACCGGCGTAGGGTCCGGGGACCGGGTCCAGCGGCCACTCGAGAACGGAGTGGCCGAGGGGTTCTCCGTAAGCGGGACGCGCCACTGGCAGGGGGAGACCGGAACGTGGACGCTGAGCATCAATGATGTCGAAATGCGGTGGGTCGATCCGGTCCCGCAGGCGGGCTCCTATTCGCTCGATACGCCCTTCGACAAGCAGCTCGCACTCGGTTTCGAAAGGGTGGACGCGACGACGATTCAGGTGAGCGTTTCCAGTGGTGAGAAGCGCTTCGACTTCGACGTCGAGACGCTGGCCGACTAGTGAGCCGGTCTAGCCCGGGGTCGGGAGGCAGACTAGAGTTCCCGACTCATGTCAGAACCAAACGTAGTCTGCCTCGACCTGGGCGGCGTCGTCGTTCGCATCTGCCGTAGCTGGAAAGAGGCCTGCGAGCGCGCCCGCGTGCCAGTGTACGACGAAGACTGGACCCTGAGCGATGAGGCGGTTCGCCATCGTCGGGAGGTCATCGAAGCATATCAGTCCGGGCAGCTAACGACGGCCGAATACTTCGAACATGTGCAGCATGCCCTCGGGGGTCGCTACAGCGAGCGCGAGGTCGTCAAGATCCACGATGCCTGGCTCCTCGTCGAGTACCCGGGCGTTGGAGAGTTGCTGTCCGAACTCAATGAGTCGAGCGGTGTGACGACGGCATGCCTTTCGAACACGAACGAGAGACATTGGCAGCTGTTGACGCAAGACGACGGCTTGGGGAGGTACCCGGCAGTGGCTGCTATCGACAGGCCGTTCGCCTCCCACCTGCTAGGCTTCAACAAGCCAGACGCGGCCATCTTTCGTGCTTTCGAAGCAGCGCTGGGCGTTTCGGGAGAGCAGATCGTGTTTTACGATGACCTGCCCGAAAATGTCGCGGCCGCGCGGCGCTTGGGCTGGCGCGCCGAACGGATCGATCCCGTGGGCGACCCGGCACAGCAGATGCGACGCCATCTGGCCTCGCTGGGAGTGGCACTCGACCCCACGAAGCATCGTTGAAATCTCACGATGGCGTGGGTTCCTTCGCGTCAGGCACGCGAGGTTTGAAGTAACCGCGCACCTGATCGAGATCGAGCTTCTTGTGTGGATTGAGGGCCAGCATGAGCGTTACGTCCTCGCCATCTCGGACCAGTTCGACGGTCATACAGTTGCGATCGAGTGAGCGAGCCTTGAAGAACTCGGATACGTTGCTCGTGCGCATCCCGTTGACCCTGGTGACGACGTCGCCATAGCGCAGGCCCGCCAGCGCCGCCGGTGAATCGGGCAGGCTGCCGAGAACCAGCAGGCCCCCGTAGATGTCGGCGATGCGTTCCATGTTGCGCTGAGGAATCATGCCAGGTGCTTGTGCAACCGCTGTTCCAACGGCGGTGCGTCCCTCGATTTGCCTGATTTCCGTACGCTTGCTTGTCGGCTCCGGTTCCGGAAACTCAGATTGAGACCCCCGCTGTTCCATTTCGGGACGGGCGGTCATTGGGCACGCGACCAGCGAATCGTCCCGCCAGCCGAACGTTGCTCGCAATGGGGGAAATCCCGGAGTCGACGTCCGTGGCTAGACAACCACCGCGTCTTGGGTAGATCAGCGGACCAGGATGTTCAACCAGCTCCAAAAAGCACCCTGGGCCCTGCTTCTTGCGTTTGCCAGCCTGAGCGGTTGTCACAAGGAAGAGTCGAGACCCAGCGAGGAAACACAACAGGAAGAGGACGCGGGCGCTGTCGACAAGGCGGCTCAGCTCGATCCCAGTTTGGCCAAGGCAGTCGCGGCTGCCTCGGCGAAGACACCTCCCCCCCAGGCTGGTGCTCCGGGAGGCCCGCCACCGAAGGGCATCTTCGGTCCCGGCGAGGCTGACAAGCAGATCAAGAAAGGCCAGCCTCCTGTCATTACTCTGGGCAGTCAGGGCGCGGAGCCCCGGGTCGAGCTCGTCGGCTCCAGCTTTCGACCGGGGACCAAGGTCAAAGGGTCCATTCAGGTCGCCGTGCAGTCCGATCCGCGGCAAGGCGCGCTACCTGTCGACTTCGCGCTGTCTTTCGAAGCGAAGGCCTCACCACCCGGTGCAGGCGCCGACGGGCTGACTGACGTCGTCGCCAAAGTCGATTCAGCCAGCGTCGCGGCCGTGGGCCTGCCGCAGGAGCTAGCCGGCGACTTGAAGAAGCTGAAGGGTAGTCGCATCGAGTACAAGGTAGCGCGCAACGGTGCCGGGGTGGATTTCACTCCGGTGATTGCCAAAGGGGCCGAGCAGAGCCCGCTCGAACAATCGTTCAGAGCTCTGAACGATGCGCTGGCCACCATCACCCTTCCGTACCCTTCCAAACCGGTCGGAACGGGCGCATTTTGGATGGCGACCACGCGTGAAGGTGTGATGGGGCTGGATCTGGTGACCTATCGCCTGATTCGCGTGCAGCGCGCGGACGCGGGGCAGGTCACGTTGACCGTCGAAACCAAGCGCTACGCGGCCGGCAACGAGTTCAACGTGGCTGGTCTACCGGGCGAATACAAGCTCGACGAGTTCCAGTCGGTCGCCGATGGTACCGCGATGATCGCCCTGGGCCGACCACTTCCTCACAAGGGACTCATGAAGCTGAATCTGGGTGCCTTGTTGGTCCCCGTAGACAAGCCAACCGAGCGCGGTACGCTGCAGGTGCAGGGGCAAGCGCGCTTCAACTTCGGGGACCTCGACGAGCCGACGCGGCAGGCCATGGCTCAGACCCATGCGCGACCGGCCACGGCACAGCCACCCGCCGCCCAGCCCGCTCGACCGACCTCCGTACCACCGGCGCCACCCAGCGCACCTGCTCCTGGCAACTGAAGTTCCCACCACGGGCGCTGCGGAGCGGCCGGGCCAGGCTTGCTCCGCAGCTGCTGCGGCAGTGGCTCAGAAACCGAGCTCTTCTTTGCGCTCTTCGGCGCCCGGCAAGGGGTCGCCTTTCTCCGAGACCACCGGTAGATCCTTGGCCTTGTCCGCGTTGAGTTGCAGCCAATCCGACTTGTCGTCGGGCAGCTGTGCCTCATCGTAGATGGCCTCTACTGGACACTCGGGCACGCATGCGCCGCAATCGATGCACTCCTCGGGATCGATGTAGAGCATCTCGTCGTCCCCATGGAAACACTCGACGGGGCAGACAGCGACACAATCAGTAAAACGACAGCCCTTGCAATTGTCTGTGACGACGAAAGTCATGGGCCCCTAAATAGTCCGGCTTGACATCCAAATCAACAGATGCGAGCGAATCGGCGAAGCGCCCCTTGCGGATAGCGCCAGGGACCCCCGCTCGCATGGGAACGGATGGCCTGACAAACGGTCTCTTCGAGCGCGGCCGCTGCCTCGCGACGGCTCCGGAGCGAGGCGAAGCGCCCCGAACTGGTCCGCGCTTCAGGCGGGCGCCAGCCCGTGGGAGGGTATCCGAAGGGTCACGCTAGTCCTGGAAAGGCGTGACGTCCCCAGCCCCGATACGCAGCACCTCCGGCGGCGACTTGGTCAGATCGACGATGCTCGTCGGCACGGTCCCGCCCGGCCCGGCGTCGAGCACCATCTCAAGCCCTTTGAACTCCAGATCGATCTCCTTTGGATCCGGACCGGGGGCGTGGCCGTGTCGGGCCGCAGTGCTCGAGATGATGGGACGCCCGAGCTGTCGTGTGAGAGCCTGGGTCACGGCGTGGCCGACGACCCGTACTCCGACCGTTTTCCGCGCAAAGTGTACGATCTTCGGTACTTCACGCGTGGCTTCGAGGATGAAGCAGTAGGGACCCGGCGAGTACTGCTTCAAGATCTCGTAGATGTAGTCGTGCATCACCGCATAGCGCGATACATGGCTCAGATCGTGACAAACGAAGGACAGCTTCTGAGACTTGTCCATGCCCTTGATGCGGTAGAGCTTGTCGACCGCCTTCTTGTTGAACAGATCGCAGCCGAGCCCGTAGCAGGTGTCGGTTGGGTAGGCGATCACCTCTCCCGCCTCGAGAGCCGCCACCGCGCGCTGAATCTTGCGTGGTTCTGGGTTTTCCGGGTTCACTTCCAGTAGCATTGGTGACTCGCAAATCCGACGAGGACGGCGAGCGCTCTACTATGAATCCCAGTCAATCTCCAGCATTCGTGCTCCGCCCGCTCGAATCGTTGCATGCAACGTGTGGCCATCGACCGTCACGGGTTCCAGTGTGAGCGCGTCCCGCGCGCGTTTCGCCGGCTCGAGCCGCCAAGAAACGGAAACATCCCGATTGGTCGGATTGATCAAGAAAGCCACAGGACCTTCCTGATCGGAGGCAGGGAACAGCGTGGCATGCAGCTCGGGGCCATCGATCTGCAAGCGCGGCAGGTTCAACTGGTCACATGCCCGCGAAACTGCCCGCGAAATGGCCTTCTCGTTCAGTCCCAACAGAGGCTGTGGAAGGTGGTTGGCGCTCGGCAGGGTCAGGCGCTCGGCGCGCGGCTGCAGCAGCTCGTCGCGCTCCGGGAAATGCGGTCCCAACGTCACTGCCTTCCCCGCGTGGAGTGCTCCGAGAACTTGGTTCAGCTCGGCCTCGTGAAGCGCTGAACACGAGACCACCAGGGTCCAGTGGCTCGTGTCGATTGCTCGAGAAAGCTGGTCAGAGCTGCACAGCCCGTAGGGCACCCGGAAGGAGTCCAGGGTTCGTTGAATGCAGTCCAGAAACGAGAGTGCATCCATGACCACGGAGCTCGGCAGGCCCAGATCTCGTTCACTGGGGCCGAGCTTCGCGTCGCCGGTGAGCGCGGCCAAGAGACAGGGACTGACCGGATCGAAAGCATGCAGCACACGGCTGAGCCTCCGGAGCACCCTCGGAACGACCAGGCTGACCCCGGTCAGCCGTCGCCGCTCGTAGAGCTTGGTACGCCGGATCGCGTCGATCAGCTGCCGATAGAACTCGGCTCCTTCTCGAGGCGTGCCATCGACGCCAATCGGGGCACCCACCCAGCGGTCGCGCTCGACGGCCATGTACAGATTGAACCCCTGCACCCCGTAGGCAAGAGCCGTGAGCGCCGTAAACTGGCTGTCCTCCATGCGATGGGGGGCAAAGTAAGGAGGAAACCCAACGCCCAGCTCTGCCGCATAACAGGGTTTTCCGAGCGCTTCGGAGCGAGCCCTCAGTTCCGTCGTGCGCTCGAGGATCACCCGGCGCTGGGCTGGCGTTGCCCGGTGGTAGTAGTCGGCCCCCAGCAGGTCGACGCTCGCTTCCAGCCGGGCCGGGTCGAGCACGCTTTGCTCCCAGCCCGGAGGCAAGTTATGTGAAACCAGGACATGCGGGAAGTGTTCGCGAAGCTTGTTCGTCATCCGTTCCAGCGCCCGCGCGACCATGCACTCCTGGGCCTCGGCCCAGTCGAGCGCCACGGGCAAATCGGAAGGATGACGGAAGTGTTTGCGCTCGGGGGGGCGCGCCTTGGCATGCGTCAAGACCGGGTTCTTGTAGAGTCTTCTGAGCGCTTCCAGGTTCTGGTACTTGCGTGACAGGAACGACCGGTAGGCCACAATCGCGTCGTCGTGGTAATCTTGGTCGAAGACGCCATCTCTGAAGTTGAGCGCGGCCTCGTTGTCGACCTGCAGCATGACGACCGGGCCGTCCGGGTAGGAAGCACCCAAAAGCGCGGCTCCGACCGCATCGTACCAGGCGAAGACCTCCGCCAAGAACTTCTCGCTGGCGTAGCTGGGAAGCGGAAACGCCAGCGGTGGCACGGGCAGGATGACGCGAGCTCCGCTCGCGGTTCGGGCCATGCAGGCTTCATCCCACACCACGCGCTCGGGGATGCCGAAGCGCGTTAGCTCGGCGTTTACGTGCGGCCCTGGGCGAATGATGGCGTACAGGCCCAGATCGGCGGCAATCTTCAAGAATCGCGCGACGTCCAGGCGGGGATTGCGGTTGCCGAAGTCGAAGCCTCCGCTCTGCTCGTGCACACTCCAGGGGACATAGGTATCCACCAGAGAGACGCCGAGAGCTCGCAACTGCTGCAACGCGGGGGCCCAGTCCTCGACCTCCATGTGGTAGTAATGCAGACTACCCGCAACGATTGGAATGACATGCTCGCCCAGCCTGAGGCCATGCGCTACCAGTTGGGGACGATCAGGCATGTGGGCTGTCGGGTTCTGACTCATGGGCTCGTCCCGCCCCGCGCAAGGTAGTCAGCAGGCGGAGTTTTTGCAAACCGGTCGGGTTCCGCGGCCCCGACCCGAAGAGGACGGCGGAATCGACCCAAATCCACTCGTCCGAGCCGGTGCTTGCATTGTTTCCTGGTCATCGTTTCCAACGAAATGATTCACTAGGCGCGGAGCGAAGCGATGAAGAGCGAGATTTGGAGCACGGGCGATGTCTGGAGTTTCGACCGGGCGACCTCGGAGCTGCCCCGGCAGCTGCGTCCGGTTTTCGATTGGTTTTCCACCTACGACCTCGAAGAGGCAGTCTGGGCCATCGGCCTGGTCGTTGGCTCCTTCGTTGCGGGTCGTCTGGCGGCCAAGCTATGCCTACGGCTCGTCAAGCGCGCCGTCACGCGCACGCAGTGGAAATTCGACGACGTTCTGGTGAACCAGCTGGGTGCGCCCTTACGGTGGGGCATCCCCCTCATGGTGGTGCGCTGGGTACTGCCCCTGGTCGAGATGCCGCAAGAAACGCGACAGGGGGCGGGGCATGCGCTCTTGGTCTTGCTCGTCCTCTGTGCGGGCTGGTTGGGAGTGCGCTTCTTGAAGGTGGGGGAGAAGTACGTTCTCGGTCGCTACGACATCAGCTCGGACGACAACCTGGTGGCGCGCAGCGTGTATACGCAAGTCCACGCACTCAAGAACATCGGCCACTTCATCATTGCCTTGATCACCGTGGGCGCCGCGCTGTTGACCTTCGAGAGCGTGCGAAGTCTCGGTGCAGGCCTGTTGGCGTCCACCGGCGTGCTCGGTGTCATTTTGGGTTTCGCCGCGCAGAAGAGCATTGCCACCATCGTCTCGGGTATCCACATCGCCATCGCGCAGCCGGTGCGGGTCGACGACGTGGTGATCGTCGAGGGAGAGTGGGGGCGCATCGAGGAGATCACGCTCACGTTCGTGGTGGTGCGTATCTGGGACCTTCGAAGACTCATCGTCCCGGTCAACTACTTCCTGGAAAAGCCCTTTCAGAACTGGACTCGGGTGTCGTCCGACCTACTCGGAACCATCCCCTTGCATCTCGACTACTCCGTGCCCCTGAGCGAGCTCCGAGCCGAGTTTCGACGTATCGTCGAAGCGTCCGAACATTGGGACGGCAAGGTGGCCAGCATTCAGATCACGGATGCGACGGAGCAGACGATGCTGGTGCGCCCGCTGGTGAGCGCGAAGGACGCGAGCGCCGCCTGGGACCTGCGCTGCGAGGTACGCGAAAAGCTCATAGAATTCTTGCAAGCCAAGTACCCGCACGCGCTTCCCCGCCACCGCGCGGAGCTCATTTCCCAGGAGGGTGGCGCGCCCAGTATCCGGCCAGCAGTGAACCAGTGAGGTTGTGCCAGACGCTGAATACGGCTCCCGGCAGCGCGGCCAGCGTGGAGAAGTACTGTTTGGCCAAAGCCACCCCGAGACCGGAGTTCTGCATGCCAATCTCAATCACCAGAGTGCGCAGTTGAGCGGGTTTCAGGCGGAGCATGCGAGCCGCCAGGTACCCCGCGGCCATTCCGAGCCCGTTGTGCAGGACGACCGCAAGGATCGCGCGCCCACCTACCTCGGACAGCCCGTTGCGGTTGAGCGATACCACGATGCCGATGATCACGACGATGGCCAGCGTGCTGAGAACGGGCAGCAGCCGTTTCGGGCCGGACAGGCGCGCGCCGAAGAAGGTGTTGAGCAGCGTACCCGCTGTCACCGGTAGCAGCACGATCTTCGCCACGCTACCGAACAACCCCCAGGTGGGGACAGGCGCCTGCTGTCCGATGTAGAGGGTCGCCAAGAGCGGAGTCATGAGCACGGCAAGCAGCGTTGCCATGGCCGTGAGACACACCGACAGCGCGACGTCCGCCTTGGCCAGATAGGCGATCACGTTGGAGGCGGTGCCGCCGGGACAGCAGCCCACCAGGATGAGGCCGGTGGCCAAGGCCGGGGGCAGGGCGAGCACCTTTGCCACCAGCCACGCCAGAAACGGCATGGCCAGGTATTGCACGGCGACTCCGGACAGCACGACCTTGGGGCGCAGCAGGACGTCAGCGAAGTCGCGCACCGACAGCGTGAGCCCCATGCAGAGCATCACGATTCCGAGCAGTGGGGCTATCGCCGGTCCGAGGGGCGCGAACAGGCCCGGGCGAAGGAATGCAATCACGCTCGCAAGAAGCGCCCAAACTGGAAAGAGGCCGGTGGCGAGTGTTGACAAAATGGACGAAATTCCGCGGGGCTGAGGCGCTGCTGCGCGGCGCGGCCCAAGACGGGCGCTAAGCCCGGCGAGCGCTCAGGTTACGACAAAATCTTTGCGTCTTCGCCCAGTTTCGACGAACAAGGCAAGCATGAGCAAGCGCTCTCTCTCCGTCACCCTTGCGGGCCTGTGTCTCGTCGTGCTCTCGAGCTGCCGAAGCCAGCCCTCGAGCGCCCCGCCGCCGGCCTGGCCGGAAGAAACGCCTCCCGAGTATCCCGGCGTAGAACCTTCCGGTTCTTCAGCGCCCAACGGCGCCTCCGCCGAGGCAGAGCGCGCTGCCTCGCTCGGCGGAGAGTCACGGTCCCCGTTTTCCCGCACGCATTCGAGTCGGGCCAGTCTGCGCGAGCTGAGCGGCAAGGCCACCTACTACAGTGATTCGTTGGCGGGCAACAAGACAGCCAGCGGCGAGACGTACCGGCCCGAGCAGTTCAGTGCCGCGCATCGGACGCTGCCTTTCGGAACCATCGTCCGTGTGACGCGCACCGATAGCCATCAGGTAACCTACGTGAAGATCAACGATAGGGGGCCATTCGGCAACCGGGACCGCATCATCGATCTGTCGCGCGCTGCGGCCAGCGAACTCGGTATGCTGCGCGCCGGGGTGGTTCCCGTGCGGCTCGACGTGCTGGAGTTTCCGAAGAGCGCTGCGAAGAACTGACAGCCTGGCCCTCTGCCGAGCTCTCAATCTCCGACGCTGTGCGCCGCACCGAACTCCGTGCGTCTGCCGCGTTCGAGCATCAGACGATCGTACTCTTCGAACAGCGTGTGGCCGTTCTTCGTGCGGGGCAGCGATACTCCGAGCACCTGGGCGGTGAGCAGGCCCGAAAGCGCCGCGACCCTGTCCCGCTCCGTGTAGCGCGCCGCGGACTTCAGGTTGTTCAAACAGTTCTTCACGGTCCGCGTCAGGCACTCTTCGATGCGCGAGGGGACCTTGGGAGCCGAATAGAAGCCAGCGAGTTCGTCGACGTAGGACTCGATGGGCGGCTCGAAGCATTTGTCCTGTTGCTGGCGTCGCAAGGTGTCCCGCTCTTTGGCTGCGATCACGTACTCTTCGACGATGCGCAGGATGTCTCGGAGCTGAAATGGCTTGGCCAGGAACTCGAGGGATAGGTCGCGACTCCTGCGCTTGACTTTCGGATCGTCGGATCCGGTAATCATCACGATGCTCATGTCGCGATTGTTGCGCCTCAGGTATTCCCCCAAAACGAGACCCTCCATCCCTGGCAGGTTGTGATCGATGAATACCACCTGGAAGGTCCAGTGCACCAAGAGCTCCAGGGCCTCTTCCGCCGACTCGGCCAAGACGACCTCATGCTCCGCTCGTGAGAGAACCTGAGCGAGGAGTTCTCGCATTGCGGGATCATCGTCGATCACCAACACCTTCAATTGCTCGAACGTTCCAGCCATAGAGTCCCCTTTCCAAAGCTCGACTTGGCTGCAGTTTAGCCGAGTTCGCCCCGCACCCCCTACTGCCGAACCCGCGTTCAGTGGTGACTTTAGGGCGTTTGCCGCTGCCAGGCTTGCCGTGGGATGCCACGAAAAGGCAGCAGGAACGCCGAAATCGCGCCTTTCTTTGCGAGAACCTGTGATAGTCGGACGATCGCGCATGACCTGGGACTCGAGAAGGCGATGGCTCCTTGTTGGCCTGACCGCAGTGCTCAGTGCATGCGGGAGAAACAGCGACCGGGGCAACAGAGAGCCGGGCATCCTGACCGTCGTTGCCAAACAAGACTCGTCCTGGGTCCGAAACTTCAACCCTTTGATGCACCCGCAGGCGCTCTGGGGGACGCTCGGCGGCATTTACGAGCCGCTGATGACCTACAACGTAGTGACCGGGCAGTATGTTCCACTGCTGGCCACGAGCTACCGCTGGGAGGCGCAGAACCGAAGACTCGTTTTCGAGATTCGCCGTGGCGTCAGCTGGTCGGATGGCAAGACGCTGAGCGCCGAGGATGCGGAGTTCACCTTCGCATTGCTCAAGAAGTTCAAGGCACTGGATCTGCATGGCGCGTGGCTGAAGCTGAAGTCCGTTCGGGCGCCCGACGACCACACGCTGGTCGTCGAGTTCAAGAAGCCCTTCGTTCCTGGTTTGTTTCTGGTGGTTCAGACGGCGATCGTGCCCGAGCATATTTGGAAGGACGTTGCCGACCCCGTCAAGTTCGCCAACGAGCATCCGGTCGGAACCGGTCCGCTCAGCAAGGTGACCGTGTTCCATCCGCACGTCTATCAGCTCGAACGGAACCCACACTACTGGGACCCGGGCAAGCCGAAGATTCGCGGCGTCAAGCTGCCTGCGTTTCCCACCAACGACCAGTCGAGTTTGGCGCTCATCGATGGAGAGGTGGACTGGGCCGGGAGCTTCGTGCCGGCCATCGACCGTATCTTCGTTGCGAAGGACCCCGCGCATCGCGGCTATTTCTTTCCCCGTGTCGAGGGCACGGTCATGCTCTACACCAACACGCGCCGTCACCCCTTCGGCGATGTGCGCGTGCGCAAGGCGCTGAGCATGGCTATCGATCGCGAGAAGATCGTCAAGGTAGCCATGCATGGCTACACCCAGCCGTCCGACGCCACGGGTCTCAGCGACCTGTACGCGAAATGGCGGGACCCAGCGGTCGTCGCGGCCGGCAAGTGGGTGCACTACGACCCCGCGGCCGCGGGCAAGCTCCTGGACGAGGCTGGGATTCGTCGGGGCGCGGACGGCATCAGACGACTGAGGGGAAAACCTTTCAGCCTCGACGTCAACTGCGTGGCTGGCTGGTCCGACTGGATCTTGGCGGGGCAGATCATCGTGCGCGATTTCCAGGCATTGGGCATCGACGCCAATCTGAAGAACTACGGCTGGAGTGCATGGTTTCAGCGCCTGCGCGAAGGGGACTACGACCTGAGCATGTCGTGGTCGTCGGGTGACGACACGCCCTACGAATTCTACCGCCGGCAGATGTCCACCGAGACGCTCAAGCCGCTGGGCGTGGTTACGGAACACAACTGGGAACGTTTCGGTGACCCGGAGGTGGACGTGCTGCTGAAGGCTTTCGAGCGGACCTCCGACGAGGCCGAGCAGCACCGCATTGCCAACGCGCTGGAGCGGAAGTTCTCCGAGAATGCGCCTTCGATTCCGCTGTTTCCGGGGCTCGCCTGGGGCGAGTACAATTCCACGCGATTCAAGGGGTTCCCGTCGGCGGAGCACCCCTACGCTCCGCTCTCTCCGCACAAGATCGCAGGGCAGCCGAACTACAACCTGGTGCTCAGGGAGCTGGAGCCCAGATGAAGTACATTCTGCGCAGGCTGGCCTTCTATTTGATTGCGGCATGGGTGTCGCTCACTCTCAACTTCTTCATCCCGCGCATGATGCCCGGGGATCCGGCCGCGGCCATGTTCGCGCGCTTTCAAGGCAAGCTGAATCCCGAGGCCATGGCGGGGCTGCGTGAAGCCTTCGGCTTTACCGACGAGCCCTTGTACCTTCAGTACTTCACCTACCTTGGGCACCTGTTTTCCGGCGACCTCGGCACCTCGGTGGTGCGCTTTCCCGCTCCTGTCTCCAAGGTCATTGGCGAGAGCCTCGAGTGGACTCTCTTGCTGGCCGGGAGTGCGGTGATCATCGCGTTCATCCTGGGTACTCTGCTCGGCGTGCTGGCCGCATGGTGGCGAGGGGGCTGGCTGGACGCGATTGCTCCGCCGGCACTGATCTTTCTCGGAGCTTTTCCTTATTTTTGGCTCGCGATGCTGCTCTTGTACTTCTTTGGCTTCGTGCTCGGCTGGTTTCCGCTACGCAGCGCCTACGACGATACACTCGACCCCGGGCTCAGCTTCGCGTTCATCGGCAGCGTTCTCAATCACCTGGCACTGCCAGCGCTGACCATCGTCGCCGCGTCTCTCGGGGGATGGATGCTGAGCATGCGAAACACCATGATTGGCGTCCTCGCGGAGGACTACATCACCATGGCTCGGGCCAAGGGGCTGTCCGAGAAGCGCATCATGCTCCAGTACGCGGCGCGCAACGCCTTGTTACCGAACGTGACCGGGTTCGGTATGGCCTTGGGCTTCGTGTTGAGCGGGTCGCTGCTGACCGAGATCGTCTTTTCGTATCCGGGCCAGGGCTATCTGTTGCTACAAGCCGTGCAAAATCAGGACTATCCCTTGATGCAGGGTCTGTTCTTGGCCATCACCTTCGCGGTGCTCGCGGCCAACTGGTTCGTGGACATCGCCTATGTGTGGCTCGACCCGAGGACCAGAGGTAGCTGATGGCCGCGCAAGACGAAACTACACGACACCAGCGCGCTGAGCCCAAGCGCCCCCGAGCGTTCTTGGCACGCCTGCTGGAAAACAAGAAGGCGACCTTCGGCGCCGCCGTGGTGTTCCTGTTCGTACTAGTTGCGCTCATTTGCCCTGCCTTCGTGCGCGACCCCGAGGCATTTCTCAGCGTACCGCTCCAACCGCCTTCGGCGGAGTTTTGGTTAGGGACCACCGGACAGGGCCAGGACGTCTTCGCGCAGACGCTGTATGGGGCCCGCACTTCGCTGTGGGTCGGGTTCTTCGTCGGTGTCACCGTCGTCTGCATGGGCACCAGTGTGGGGCTCGCCGCGGGGTACTTCGGTGGCTGGGTGGACGATGTGCTGACGACGCTCATCAACGTGTTTCTCATCATGCCGGGTTTGCCGCTGGCCGTGGTGTTGGCGGCGTACCTGCCCGCGGGGCCTCTCACTCTGGCTTTCGTGCTCATCGTGACCGGTTGGTCCTGGCATGCGCGCGTGATTCGCGCTCAGACACTCGGCTTGAGGCACAAGGATTTCGTCAATGCGGCAATCGTGTGTGGCGAGAGCCATCTGCGCATCATGTTCGTCGAGATCCTGCCGAACATGACCTCGCTCATGGTGTCCGGCTTCATCGGCGCCACCGTGTACGCTATCGGGGCTCAGGTTGGCCTCGAGTTCTTGGGGCTGGGTGACGTCAGTGTCGTGACCTGGGGCACCAATCTGTATTGGGCGGCCAACAATCAGGCTTTGCTCACCGAGAGCTGGTGGACCATCGTGCCCACGGGTCTCAGCATTGCCAGCGTCGGCTTTTCCCTGGTCATGATCAACTTTGCCATCGACGAAGTCACCAACCCGCGCCTGAGAGCGGAGCGGGCCTTCGGCGCGCGGCTCGAACGTGCCGGCGTCGAGCCTGGCTTCTCCACGCCGGTAGTGGGGGGCGCGGATGGTTGAGCCGCTGCTTTCGGTCAAGAATCTGCGCGTCGAGTACCTCACTCCGGACGGGCCCGTTCGCGCCGTCGACGACATCTCTTTCGAGATAGCATCCGGGGAAGTGCTGGGGCTGGCCGGGGAATCCGGGTGTGGCAAATCCACGGCGGCACTGGCACTGTTGCGCTTGCTTCAGCCACCCGCCGTTATCAGCGGTGGCGAGGTCCTGTTCGAGGGTGAAAGTGTGCTCGACATGGATGAGCAAGCGCTGCGGCGCTTCCGCTGGCGCAGGGTCTCGCTGGTTTTCCAGAGCGCCATGAACGCGCTGAACCCGGTGCTCAGCATCGGCGCCCAGATCTGCGACGTCATCAAGACGCACGAAGGCGTCAGCGACTCCGAAGCTCTCAGGCGGGCGCGCGACCTGGTCGCCCTGGTAGGCATCGATCCCGAGCGGCTCGGCAGCTATCCCCATCAGCTTTCGGGCGGCATGCGCCAGCGGGTGGTGATCGCCATTGCGCTGGCGCTCGAGCCGCCCTTGATGATCATGGACGAGCCGACCACTGCGCTGGATGTCGTCGTGCAGAAGGAGATCATGCAGCAGATCGCGGAGCTGAAGCAGCGGCTCGGCTTCTCCATTCTATTCATTACTCACGACTTGTCTTTGATGATCGAGTTTTCGGATCGCATCGGAGTCCTGTACGCTGGCAAGCTGGTGGAGCTTGCCGAGGCGAGGGAGCTATTCGAGAGACCTCGGCACCCCTACACCCGCGGGTTGATGGAGTCGTTCCCGCCGCTCCGTGGCCCGAAACGACGTCTGGAGGGCATTGCGGGGTCCCCTCCGGACATGCTTCGGCCGCCCGAGGGGTGCCGGTTTCACCCGCGCTGCCCCGAGGTGATGCCTCGCTGCCGCGCGACCCGACCCGAGCTCGGCGCGGTATCCGAGAACGCGCAGGTGGCGTGCCACCTGTACGAACGCCCCGTCAGGTAGTCATGTCCGAGACCGAAGCCACTCGTCCCATTGTCGAGCTGAAGAACCTCACCCAGTTCTTCAGCGTGGGGTCAGGGTTCAGGCAAGCCAGGCTGAGAGCACTGTCGAGTGTCTCGCTGAGTCTTCACGCCGGCCAGGTGCTCGCGCTCGTGGGCGAGTCTGGCAGCGGCAAGAGCACCATCGCCAAGGTGTTGTGCCGGCTGGTGCAGCCGACCAGCGGACAGCTCTTGTTCAAAGGGCGAGACATGCTGCAGGCCGAACCGCGACGTGCGTCGCTCGCCTACCGAGGCAAGGTGCAGATGATCTTCCAGGACCCCTTCGGCTCGCTGAACCCCCTGCGCAGTGTCAAGCACCACCTGGTGCGCCCGCTCCTCAGGCACGGCAAGGCGCGCGCTTCGACGCTGGACGAAGCTGTCTTTTCCCTCCTGGCGACGGTGGGTCTGAACCCGCCAGCGGAGTTCTGCACCAAGCTGCCCCACCAGATGTCGGGCGGCCAGCGACAGCGGGTCGCGATTGCCCGGGCACTTGCCGTCGAACCCGAAGTGGTGCTGGCGGACGAGCCCATCAGCATGCTCGACGTCTCCATTCGGATGGGCATCCTGAACCTGATGGCCAAGCTGAAGGAGGAGCGGAACCTGGCGTATCTGTACATCACCCACGACATCGCCAGCGCGCGCCACATCGGCGATCGGATCATGGTGATGGTCGCCGGCGAGATCGTCGAAAGCGCGGCGAGCGACGAGCTCATCGAACGGGCCGCTCACCCCTACACCCGGCTCTTGCTTTCCGCGGTTCCGGACCCGACGCGGAACGAGCCAGTGCGTGTCGACGTCAGAAGCGGCGCTCCTCGTTTGCTGGAGCCCCTTGCGGGTTGCAGTTTCGCCGAGCGCTGCCCCCAGGTGAAAGCGGTGTGCCGAAAGCGAGCTCCGAAGCTGGTGGAGCTCTCACCGGGGCACCGCGTGCGCTGCCACCTGTATCAGACGTGAGCGTCCGCTCACCCTGGCGGAGCCGAACAGGAGAGACAGGCCCCTCGCGTCCTTGGTGTGAATAAGAAGTTTGCCGCTCAACGAGCCCAGGAGAACTGGTCGACCCGGTAGAACCCCAGTCCTGCTGGCCACCTACCTGTAAGAGACTGTGCGCGCCGGCTCGCTCGGGAGTGTGTCTCGGGTGCACTCTTGCGAGCCGGGGGGACTGCTGGTTAGGCTAAGCGAGGTTGGGTGAAACCAACCGCCAAAACGCCAAAGGTGGGCCATGAAGAATAGCGCTCTCTCGTCCATGTTCGTAGGATGCTCGAGGCTGCATGTTGGGCACGCAGCGCTCATGCTCTGCTCGGTGCTCGCATGCTCCAACACCTCGACGAACGTCGTGGATCCGAACGCCGAGACGACGACGGCTGGTGGCGGCGAGGCGGGCCAACGCGGCAGCGACGATGACTCGAGCACCGACACGGGTGGTTCGGGAGCAAGCCACTCGACCGTCAGCGGATCCACGGGTGGCGGCTCGTCGAGCTCGGATGCGGGTGGCATGGGATCAGGGGGCGGAGGCGATGGTGGC
Source organism: uncultured delta proteobacterium (assembly GCA_963809955.1). GTDB lineage: Bacteria > Myxococcota_A > Polyangia > Polyangiales > Polyangiaceae > JAICQQ01. Next base: position 112,371 of record CAWELQ010000013.1, on the reverse strand, counting down.
AGCGGCGGTACGGACGGAAGCGGAGGCTCCTCAGCCGGCGGCGACGCCGGGGCCGACGGGTCCAGCGATTCCGGCGGCGGCGGGGACACCAGCGGCACTGGGGGTGCTGGAGGCACAGGCGGCAACGGGGGCACGAGCAGCGGAGGTACGGGCGGCAGCGGCGGCACGAGCGGTACTGGCGGCACTGGCGGCAGCGGCGGCACACCGCCGAGCGTGGAGTGCAGCGAAGAGCCTCTGACCAACGGCTTCAACTTCCGCTGTTCCGCGAATCCCGCCGTCATCTCACCCGGCGGCAGTCTCAGTGCTGGTCAGTATCGGATGAACCGCTACCAGGGCGAACCGTGCGAGACCTACATGATCGGCTCGATGACGCTCTTCGTTTCGGACTCCAACTATTTCATGCGTTTCACATACACCACTCGCCAAGAAGTAAGCGATGCCGGAACGAAGTACACGGGAACCCTCTGGCTGCAACCAGGGCCGAAGGGTGTGATCACCGCCACCGAACTGTGCGATCCCGCGACCAAGGGCACCACGCTCGTGGGAGAGTACCAGCAGGGTCTCGGTGAGCTGACGCTGAGCTTCCCTTCGTATCAGCAGGTGTGGGAAATCCCATAGCGCATCGAGCTTGATGCCCACCCTGCGCGTGCTCGCTTCGCTGCGCGCGCTTGCCCCTCCCCGATCGCCGGCGTCGCTCCGCTTCTCTCCGCTCCGGCGGCGACGGGAGGGGCGCCCGGCATGAAGACGTTGCTCGTCTGCTGCGTGGGCTACTGTCGCATAAGGCGCGTGGCTTGGGGCGCGCCCGCCTGGGCGTCCACGGCGATCGCATGTCGACCCTCGGTTCCCACCCGATAGACCTCGGGGCGTCGCGAGCCAATTACGGCCCAGCGGCTGGTTTCATGGGCCTTCCTTGGCGCTCGCCAGCAAGCGAACGCATGAAGCTACGCTCCCGAGACACCTCGGGGTGAAGCCCAAAGAAATGTTCGAGTGCACCGTACACTGCTCTCGAAATGCGGGCCGCATCGCGCCGGACGCCGGTCGCAATGAATGGCCGTGACCGGACGGGGTGGAGGGTAGATTTCGGATTCGGCGGCGTATGAACCTCTCGCACACCCGCTGCATCGTCCTCGAGGCTGGACATTCGTTGCTCGAAAGGGTGTGTTGGCGCTCGGGATGATGGCATTCGAGCAAATTACGGATGAATTGAATTGAGAGGTCATGGAATGAGATTTCGCGTTTCCACATTATCGGCTGGTTTCTTGGTGGTAGGCCTGGTGGCCGGCGCATGTACGGTCGAGAGCACTGACAGCAACGACGACGGCGGCACGGGAGGCACTCAGGGCAGTGCCGGAAATGGAACGGGTGGAAGCGGAGGAGACACAGGCGGTTCTGGTGGTGCGAGTTCGGGCTCTGGCGGGAGCGGTACCACGAGCAGCGCCGCGGGCGCCGCAGGCGAGACGTCGACCACGTCCGGGTCCGGAGGCATGGGTGAAGGGGGCGCGGGTACCGGAGGTACCGGAGGGGCGCCGGTCACCGTCGATCTGATCGATTGTGGTTCGCGCGACATGTCCGATGCGACGGTGGTCGATAGCGACATCACGGACGACCAGACATGGTCCGGTACCGTCTACGTCGACGGCAGGATTGACGTGTACGACGGGGCGACCCTCACCATCGAGGCGGGAACGCGCGTGATCATGGCCGTCGATAGCGACATCGAGTTCGGTTGGAACAGCGACCAGGCCACCGTGTTTGCCGAAGGTACCGCGGACGAACCGGTCCGTTTCTGTGGTGAGCAGGAAGACCAGGGGTTCTGGAGAGGGCTCACCTTTCAACAGAACGTCACTTCCGACAGCGTTCTCGAGAACGTGTTGATTGCAGACGCTGGCGGGGCGGACCAGTCCCTGGTGCTGAAGGCCGATCTGCTCGTCGACAACGTGCAAGTCAGAAACGGTGCCAACGAGGGCGTACTGGCCGCCGACTTCGATGAGGACAGCCAGCGCTTGAGCGTGGAAGGGGTAGAGGATGTCCCGGTGGTTTTGACGGGCTCTGCCGCGATCACGAACTTCCCCCTCGGGGGCATGTTCGATAACAACGGCGAAAACACCGTGCACCTGCGTTATACAGATCTGGAAGACGATACCGTGTTTCACGATGTGGGTATTCCCTACGTGCAGGAGGCCCGGGTGGACGTGAGGAATGCCACGCTGACCTTCGACGCCGGCGTCGAGGTTCGGTTTGCGGCAGACGCGGACCTGGAAGTCGGGTGGAACAACAGCGACGCCATTTTCATGGTCAATGGGACCAGCGCGGCCCCGGTCGTCTTTCGCGGTGCTGCCGACGACCCCGGGTTCTGGCGAGGCATCATTCTGCGTCAGAACGTGCGTACCAGCTCGGTGATCGACCATCTGGAGATTCGGCACGCCGGAGGGTTGGACAGCAATGCCCTGCGCGTCGAGTCCGCGCTGACACTCCAGAATGTCAGCGTCAGTGACAGCAGCACCGGTGTGTACGTGCGTGATCAGGGGCTCGATCCGGCCTCCACGAACTTGACGATCACCGGCGTCAGCGACCTGCCCCTGGTGGTCGGACCGAACGCGGTGTTCACGTTGCCCGAAGGCGGGGCGTTCACGGGCAATGACACGGACCAGGTTGGCGTCGAAGGCGGCGACCTGGACGGAGTCGGCACGTTTCCGAACCTCGGCGTGCCCTACCGCATTCTCGCCGATATCGACGTCGTCGAAGGTGCGGACGTGACATTGACGCCGGGCACCGAGTTCGTGATGACCGCCGACTCCGATATCGAGATTGGCTGGAACTCGGGAGAGGTGACCTTCGTGGCCGAAGGTACCGAAGACGCCCCCATTCGCTTCACGGGTGCCGACGAGGTGGCTGGTTTCTGGCCGGGACTGACGGTCCAAAGCAACGCCCTGTCGGGTTCCAAGTTCGATTGGGTGGAAATCGGCCATGGCGGGGACGCTTGTCTGACTCTGCGCAGGCCATTGCCCGTCACGAACTCCACGTTCTTCGACTGCGAGGGCGTTGGGATCTTGAAACTGGCGTCCGACACCTCTGACTACACCGAGAGCAATTCGTTCGAGGGTGTCAGTGCATCGGTAGCGGACCTGTAGGCCTCTTCCGCCAGGCACATCATCAGCGCGGGACCGACGGCGGCGTCGGTCTCGCGTTCGTGCGTTTTGTTGAGGACTGGCTGTCGACGGCCTGCTCGAGCTTCCCCCACGATCCCGTGCGTCGCTTCGAGAGCCAGCCGTTGCTCGCAGCGCGTCCTCGGGACGGGCGTTTGCGCGCCGCATCGCAGCGGCCTATGCTTGTGCCGTGAAACGTGGACTTGGGCGCGGTGGGCTGCGAAGTGGTGTGCCATGGCGTCCCACCCTGATGACCACGCTGGTTGCGGTGGGCGCCCCTCAAGCCTGCGGCCTGACCGAATCGAACTCGGACCGGGCGAACGACACGAACGACCCGGACGCGAGCCCCGACCTCGATGCCAGCGCCGAGGCGGATTCGGATGCGACGAATACGCAAGGCGCGGGTGGGACCATTTCCATAGACCCCGACTGTCCGCGCGATCCTGCTTCGGATCCGTTCATGGACCAGGCGCTTGGGTTCCCCACCGGCGCACCGCGAGAGTTCTACAGCTGGACCACCCAGGAGCAGGTCGACGAGCTCAGAGGGGGCGCGTCGATCTTCAGCCGTACGGAGCGCCCGGGGCTCGGCCGTGGGCTGGCGCTGGAGAGCCTGGCAGAGTTCGCTGCCGCCGGCAGCGACCCCGCTCGTGAGCTCGCCGGCCTCCTGGAGGGCGAGCTGTTCGTGACGATTCGTTACGCCTGGACGAATCCCTGGGCGACCCGTCTCGGGGTGCCCGGCGAGGACTACGGCGACCAGTTGTTGACCATCAGGCTGCGCCCGGAAGCCTGGATCGTGAGTTTCGATGGTTTGGACCTGGCCGTGCGCGACGCCAACGACCAACCCGTGCCCCTGGAAGAAGCCCTGGCGAACCCAGAGCGCATCGGGGCGATCTACTTCCTGCGCGGCGCCGCGCTCGACGGTCCTCTTTGCGGCACTTTCAACGAGGGAGGCAACGGCTATCGCGAGTTCGTGTTGGGCAATCTGGACATGGTCGAACAGTGGTCGCTGGGCACCCAGGCACTGCTGGAGCGTTTGCAGGACGACATCGCGCTGCTCGAACAGTTCGCCGCAGCTCTTCGCGCCTGCCCCGGCGTCGCCTACTACACTGGCTGGACTGCGGATGTGGCCTGCAGCTGGGGGGCGCCGCTATTCCGTCCCGGGTACGAAAGCGCCCTGGCGCTACCCAGCGAACTCTACTATCCGGATGCAGACACTATCGGCCAGCTCGTGGCCACGCTGGAGGCGGACCTCTTCGAGGTCGATCCGCTGGTGGTGAATGTGGTGCCCCCCAACGACTGACGTGGCGCGGCTGAGCAAGACCGAAGCGCTCGCGCAGCTGGAACGAGAGCGGCAGCGACTCTTCCCCGAAGATGCTGGCGCGGGCTGCATCATGTGTGCACTCTCCTCGTGCAAGGGTTCGCCCGAACCGCTGGTCGAGACCGAGCAGGCCGTCGTCGTACTGAACCGCTTCGCGTCTCGAACCGGCCACTTGATGGTCATCGTCAAGCGACACGTCGAGCGCGGCAGCGATCTCGAGTGGATCGATTACCAGCACGTCCAGCGCCAGGTCTATCAGTCGAGTCGCGCGCTCGAGGCAGCGCTTGGGCCCGCTCGGCTATTCACCGCCACCCTGGGCGCATCAGTCCCCCTGGCCATGAGCTACTCGCACTACCACGTCCATGTGATCCCTGTCTTCGAGAGTGATGAAAGGGCGCGACCCGCACGGGTGCTCTCCTGGTCCTCGGGGGTGACCGTGTACACCGAGTCGGAAGCGCGAGCCTTGCGAGAAAGGCTCCTGGCTGCCTGGCCGCGGGGTGAATGATGGCCGCGAAGTATGCACTTCATCTGATCAGCCATCCGCCAGCCAATGACGATCGCGACTTTCAGGATCTCAAGGGGAAGATCGAAGCCCACGCGCCAGACATCGAGGTGTGCGTGTTGCGCGATGCGCAGGGGGTTGGAGTCGCGCGCTCGCCGCTTCCCACATTAACGGTGAGCCTGACGCCACTTTCCTACGTGAAGCCGCTGCGAGGTCCGGCGCTGGAGGGGCGGCAGCTCGGCAAAGCCACCGAGTACCGGCGTCTGCAGCGAGCGGGCCTTCCGGTCCCGAAGTGGACCCGCCTGTTGCCCGGCGTTGCGTGGGACTGCGCGGGCTTCGACGACTACGTCGTCGTGAAGCCCGAGTACGGAGGACAGGGGGCCGACGTGACGCTGCGACCCACCCAGCGCGTCCGCTGGCAATCGCCCAAGACCCGCCTCGCACGCCGCATGGGAGGTGTCAGAGCGCCGTTCATCGTGCAGGAGTTCATCTACACGGGCCCGTGGCCCGCCAGTTATCGTGTGGCTACCCTGTTTGGAAAAGTCCTGTGGAGCGTGGCCATCGAGGCGAGCCACAGCCGACGCCCGATCCCGCTCCCGAGCAAAGCCCAACCCTGGCGCCCCGCCGGGATCTCGATTGTATCTTCGGGCAAGGGTTCCACCGTCAAGCTCTGCAGGGATCCGGAAGTGCTCGCCCTGGCGTCCCGCGCCCATCCAGCTTTCGACGAAGTACCGCTGCTGGGCGTCGATGTGGTGCGCTCCGCCAGCGACGGCCGACTCTACCTGCTCGAAGTCAACAGTCTCGGTTACACCTGGCACTTCAGCTCGCCCACCGGTCGGCGGCTGCAAGAGTCGTTTGGCATCGATCTGGAAGCGCAGTTCGATGGCCGCCAGAAGGCCGCCCGCGTTCTCGCCGAGCAGACGCGGCTGCGCGCCCGCTGAGCTGAGTGAACTGACGGAACCCACGGGAAGGCGACAACCTCGAGTGGGCGAGCCATGCGCCGGTGCAGCACGTCAACACGGCACCAGCGGCTCGACTCCTCCAGATATGTGCAAAACGCACACATTATATATGCAAAGCGCAAGCATCTGTCCGCTGTGCCGAGGTTCGCGCACGTGCCCCCCTCAGCGACACCATCGTCACGATCAGCTTGGCCGATCTGGGAGCCGCCTCCCGATCCGCTTCAGCGCCCGTGGAACACTGAACAAGTGTTGCACTCCCAAATCGATCGCCCTAAGATTCATGATTCATGGGGACGGCCGATCAAAAAGACTTTCGCAAGTACGAACGCGAAGCGCGAGAGCTGCACGCCGTCCTCAGGCGTCAGGCCCGCAGGCCATTTGTCGTAGAAATCACAGGTACCCCCAAGGCCGGAAAAACAACCCTGATCACCATGTTGGACACCTTCCTGCAAGCATGCGGGTGGCGAGTCCGCGTGATGAAGGAACGGGCGGAGGACTGTCCTCTCCCCATGAAAGGGCATTTCTTCTTCAACACTTGGACGACCAGCACCATGCTGGCCGAGCTGCTGAACGCGGTGGATCAAGAGGATGACCTGGTAATCCTCGATCGAGGACTCTTCGATGCACTCGTCTGGTTGGAGCTTCAGCGCCGCAACAGTCAGGTGTCGGAAACGGAACGCGCTGCCTTCGAGACATTCATTACGCTCGAGCGGTGGCGGAACCTGATTGATTCGGTGGCCCTGCTACAAGTGACTCCGAAGCTGGCCATGGCGCGGGAGAATCCGGGCGGAGTGGCGCCCCGTGTGGGATCGATCATGAACCAAGACTGGTTGGGACGCTTTAACACCGCGCTTCGTGCTGTTAAGGCGCGACACAAAAATGATTTCTTGTTCGAAGAGATTCAGAACAGCGACAATCAGGAACGAGGAGTTCAAAGACTCCTTGCGCACGTTCTAGCTGGTGCGCGTAACTGGAGCGACCCTACGATTGCTGTCATCACCCGACAGGACGCCCAGAAGCTAGTTCCTGGACGCGTACGACGTTGGACACCTGCCACATGGCGGGAACTGAAGAAATTTATCTCGTTTCGCTGTCGATCGGAAGTGGAGGATGATGAGCGCTGGGTGCAGCCCCTCGTGTGCGGCGCGCAAACTTACGCGAGCAAGGTCTTTTTGGCTATCCGCCGTCGCCCCCGAGACGGCGTTGCTCGCGCGAGAGAGAACACGGCGAGGGTCTGGACCGGCTGTCACGTGAAGCAGCCGTCAGATGGCAACCTGAGCATGCAGCATTTTAAGAATGAACTTTCGACGCGGCTGAAATCGGACCTGCATCTAGCCGAGCTGGATATCAAGCCCAAGCCGCTTGGTCTGGTCTGGAGTGGTGATGGGGACGAACGCACTCACCTCGGCGTCATATTCGAGGTGCCCGTCAGCAAGAATGTCGCGGACTTTCTCGATGAGAGGCAGTTCAAGACCAATGGCCGTGGATATCTTGTGAAGAACAGTTTCGTCGAGCCCGCCCGGTTGCTCCGTGACGAACCTGCCAACAGGGACTATACGCTCGAGGAATGGTCACGGTGGATTTTGAATGAGAAATGGCTGACGAAGCGATGAGCACCTCCCGACAATCAGACGTGGCCTACGTGCTCGCGAAGTTGAGAATTCGCGGGGTCGATCACTTGCTCTTGCATGCGCACCCGAAGTGGGGCGACTGGAGTCTCGTCGGCGGCCATGTCGAACCCACCGATGCGGATTGGTACTCTGCGGCAGTTCGCGAAACGCAAGAGGAGATGACGCCCCTCCAGCTAGGACGAGACGTCGAAGTGGAACCGCTGGCAGTGCCGCCATCGGAATGGGGACCCGTTCCATCAATGTCTGCCGGCGGTGTACCCACGCGCTACCGGGCGCGCTGGTATGTGCTTCGCTTCAGGGCAGATCCCGAGAGCTTGCTAGCCCGCTTGCCGAAGGACCAATTCATGCTGCTGCCTCTTGCCAGTCTGGACCAGTTTTTCCCTCTGTCCTCGCTCGTGAAGCGAGCGAACAACTTGTTGAATGGGTGGCAAAATCTGCCACTGTCGTGGGATGCAGACCTCGCCGAGCCGCCGCTACCGGCAGTGACCGAAGAGCGACTCAGCCTGGCTCCCTGAGGCTTCTTTCTCGAACACCCACCCACCAAAGACAAGAGTTGCCCGCAGAGCTGGTCAAGTTGCTGAACTGGCACGTCGCGAAGCATCTTTCGACGCCTCTGCAAGAGGAGTCGGAGCTGTGGTGCGCTCCGCCAGCGACGGCCGACTCTACCTGCTCGAAGTCAACAGTCTCGGTTACACCTGGCACTTCAGCTCGCCCACCGGTCGGCGGCTGCAAGAGTCGTTTGGCATCGATCTGGAAGCGCAGTTCGATGGCCGCCAGAAGGCCGCCCGCGTTCTCGCCGAGCAGACGCGGCTGCGCGCCCGCTGAGCTGCCGGCCTACCGCCGTAGATAGTCGGCCAGCGGGCTACCGATGCGCTGGAGTTCTTCCGCGACGAACTCCGCCATCTGGATAGCGCCCATCTTGGTGAAGTGAGCCTTGTCGCCGTCGATGTAAGTCTGCTCCGCCGCGGTTTGTCCGATCATGTTGAGGTATTCCACGCTGCGAGCGTTCAGATCATCGACCAACACATGCCGCATCGGACCCAGTTCGCGCATCGCGTCCGCATAGGGACCCAGTCGAGAATTGCCTTCCATTCCTCCACTCCACTCTTGCAGAGCCGAAGGCGTGACCAGGAGGGCGGTCGCCTGTCGCTCCTCGACGTCATCGATCATTTCTCCGAGCGCCACACTGAAGTCGGGTACGTCGACATGGCGACCTGCAACAGTGCCGCTGTCGTTGGTGCCAAACTGGATCATCACGTAGTCACCTGCCGTCAGAGTGGACTGGATGTTCTTCCAGCGACCCGTTTGGAAAGTCCTGACGCTGGCTCCGCCGATCGCCTGGTTGTCGATGCTCACCTTGTCGATGAAAAATTGCCCCAGCTCCTGGCCCCAGCCTTCCTGCGCGGATCCTGCTTCGTAGGTCATGACGGTCGAGTCCCCCGCCAGATGAAGTGTCACGTCGGGCAGCGTGGCCTGGTCGACTGGACTCGTGCCGTCGGTCCCCCCCGTGGCGCTGCCGTCGCCTGCACTGGTGGCTGCTGCTCCGCCTTGGCCGCCCGTGCCGGTGCCTCCGGCGCCGATACCGGTGCTGCTGGCACCGCTCGTGGTCGATCCGGTCGATCCGGCCATGCCAGTCGTCAGCCCACCCGACGTGCTGGTGACGGACGATGCGCTGAGCGATGCGCTGAGCGATCCGCTGCCGGTCGACCCGCCCAGCGACCCGCTGTCGCTCGACGCTGCCGCGTTCGTGACGGTGGCGCTTGTGGTCGAAGCGCCACCGTTGGCGGTCGAGTTCGCTCCGCCTCCGGCGTTACCCGACGCGACCCGGCCGCCGTGGTCGACAGATGTGGCATCGGGACCGGCGGAGCAAGCGGCGAACGCCGTGAGCAACCATCCGGTGCTGATGAGAAGTCGGGCGGTTCGGTGCATGGCAGCCTCGTCACCTCGCTAGGGGGCGATTCCCTGATCACTCAAAAAGTCGAAGATCGCCTGCTCCGCGTCCGGCCAGGCGCTCGCCGGATCGGAGAAGCCATGGCCTGCTCCGGCGACGATGTGGAGCTCCGCGTCGGCTCCCGCCTGCTGCAGCTCTTCGGTCAACTGTTCACTCTGTGCCACCGGCACCGTGGTGTCGTTCGAACCGTGAACCGTCAGCAACGGCGCGATGTCGTCGCGCACGTAGGTGAGCGGGCTCACACGTGACGCCAGCTCGTCGCGATTGGCGGTGCTTGCGGGTAACCACTGCACGGCCCAGCTGGTGTTGCGTTGCAGTAGGTCGGCGACATCGGACGGCCCGTAACCGTTGACAGTGGCGGCAATCCTGAAGTCAGCGGGGCTAGTGGGGCCGAAGCCTGCCTCAGGAGTGGCCATCCCGACCATCAACGCCAGGTGACCGCCGGCCGAGGCGCCCGTGACCACGTAGTGATCGCGGTCCACGTTGTAGTAGTCGAGGTAGTCCCAGAACCATTGGGCGGCGAGCAGCGCGTCCTCGACGGCAGCCGGGGCAATGCCACCGTCGGGCGTGCCGTCGGCCACGCGGTACTCGGCGCTGCACACCACGAAACCGTGCGCCAGAAAGCGGCTGTAAAAGCTCGACATCGTCGCCTTGTCGCCCTGGATCCAGCCGCCGCCATGAAACATGATTACTCCTGGCGACTTGCTGGACGCTTTCGGTCCACCCCCACGCGGGTACATGACGTCGAGGCGCTGCCGGGGCAGATCACCATACGGTATGTTGCCATCGACCTCGTACTGACCCCCCGGGTTGGCGATCGGCAGATTCGAGCTCGCGTCGCTCACCGGGGGATCGACGGGGACCACGACCGTGCTGCCACCCGCACCTCCACCCGTGCTGTCGGCCGCACCAGCGCCCCCTCCCGAGGTCACGCTGGCCCCCGCCGCGCCCCCAGTCGCAGCCGCCATCGATTGGGTTGCCCCCCCGATCGATGAGCCCATCGAGACAGTGACGCCACCCATTGAAGTGACGGCACTCTGTGAGGTCGCGCTCGTCGTGATAGACGCCGTGGTGCTGACCGAGTCCGAGCTGCTTGCCTCCGTATCTTGGCCCACACCGCCCCCGGCACCGTCCGGCCCGAACGAAGTGCTCGTCGTGACATCGGCGCCTTCACCCGTCGTTGCGGCGGTAGTGCCAGATGGACCCTTGGCCTGCGAACAAGCCACCATCACGCTCGTAAAGAGCAGCGCGCGGTTGGATCCCGTGAAGCCGCGTCGTCGGGTCATGAGCTGACGAAACGTAGCACAGCGTCAGCACACGCAGCGCTACCGATGTGAGCGCGATAGTCGTGAAATTTCGGGAAAGGTTGGCCGCGTGCATTCCCTAGGGGGTTATGTTGCTCGACCTTTCGCACCGAGTCGCTTTGCGTACTGCGCGCTACTCGGCGCGGTCAAAGAGGAGAAACGACAGCTCGGGATCAGCGGCCCTTGTCGGGGTACCGCTGTTCTCTGCTCAGGGCCCGCGAATGGGGCAGTCCGTCGCGAGCCGGCGTCTCGTCGGCGCGACCTAATCTCAAGGAAACGGGGCGCTCTCCCCTTATGTGGAGGATCGTTGTCGTGAAGACGAACAGGGCAATTGAGTGACGAGAGATCTTTATGTTGCTAGGCGAACGGGCCTGCCTGGCATGACGCCTGCGTGGCTCACAGTCCTCGCAATCCCTGCCGTGAGCGCGCTTGCTTGCGGAGGAGGCGCTGCTGGAAAATCGGAGGCGTCCGGCAATGCTGCCAGCGGAACGCCCGAAACTGCAGGCACACTGGCCGCCGCGTCAACGAGCGGCGGCACCGGTGACACGACGAGGAGCGGGACGGGCGGAACGATTCCGGATGGATCGGGAGGAGTGAGCAGCGGCGGCAGCACGGCGCTCGTTGGCTCGATAGCCGCCGGAGGCATGGTGGCCACGATGATTTCGAACGGAGCCACCGCGACGGGAACCGACGGCGGCGCGGGCGGCACCGTTGGTGGCGGAGCGACCCAGGTCGGTGGCAGCCAGAGCTCGATCGGAGGAGCGGGCGGCACTGCGGGTGCGAGCAGCGGGACGAGAGGAGCGCTGGGCGCCGGTGGCACGGCCAGCGGGGACCCGACGATCGTCGATCTGTTCAATGGCACCGATCTCACGGGTTGGACGGCATATCGGCAGACCTCGGAAACTTCGCCCGGCACCGAACTGACACCGGAGCAGGCGCTGCAGATCTTCCAGGTGAAGGACGGAATGATCCACGTCTACGGCGATGCAGCCGACCAGTCGATGCAGGAGAGGCACACGTTGGTCAGCGCGCAGTCGTACTCGAAGTACGTGCTTTCGTGGGAATACAAGTGGGGGACCAAGGTCTTCGCTCCCTACACGGATCTGAGCCGCTACCCGCGTGACGCCGGCTTGCTGTTTCACATCCACGGAGATCGGACCCAGGTGTGGCCGCCATCCATCGAGTTTCAGAACAAGGAGGGTACTACGGGTGACATCTTTGCGCTCTACTCGCGCTGCACCTCTCTGGCGTTGAACGGCGGGACCACTTTCGTGGATGCCGCTGACGGAGGGACAGAAAAACTCGTCGATGGGTCCAACGGCTATGTTCAACACAGCCGAAGCCAGAACTTCGAAGTCTCCGACTGGAACCAGCTGGAGCTGCAAGTGGATGGCGCCAGCGCCGTCTACCTGGTGAACGGCCACCAAGTGAACAGGGTGCTGAACGTGATGGACCGAACGGGCGCTCCCGTAACCATGGGGCCGATCGCGTTTCAGGCAGAGCACGCCGAAGTCTACTATCGCAACATTCGTATTCGGACCCTCCCTTGAATCGCCGCACGCCCAGCGACCAACCTTCATCCAACCGCCAACATGTTTCCCACACGGATCCCTGCATGACGCTTGTTTCGAGCCATTGGCGCGTTCTTTCCCACGGGCCCTCATCGGTGTTGCCCGCCGCGCTCGGTGTTGGGGCGATTGTCGCGGCCTGCGCGTCGGCCACTCCAGACGATGCGAACATGTCGACCACCACTGGCAGCAGCACCACCAGCGTGACCGCAAGTACCGGTTCGACGGTTGCTAGCGAGTCGGCGGGCTCGACCGTTGCCGGAAGTAGCGACACCACGGACGCCGACGGTGCGATGGGCTCCATCAGTTCGGCAAGCGTCGGCAGTTTGGGATCCGGCAATTCCGGAAGCGATTCGAGTTCCGTACCGACCAGTGGCTCAGCAGTGGGCGGCGCGTCCGCCACGGGCGAGACGGCGGGTGGGGCAACGGGGACAACGGCCGGCACTGGGGGCGTGAGCGCAGCGGGAGGCGCGAGCGCAAGCTCGGCGGCGGGCGGAAGCGGTGCGATGCAAGGCTGCGACTGGACGAACCCGGAAGATCGGATCGTGCTGTTCGACGGCACCAGTCTCGACCAGTGGAAGAAGCTTGGTACTGATGAGCCGGCACACTGGAGGTTGGTCGATGACGGCTCGATGGAGGTCGTTCCCATAGAACCTCCGACGAACATTCAGACTCGGATGAGCTTCGAGGCTCTGTGCATTCACCTCGAGTACATGACCCCCAGCTATCCCGCCAGCATCACGGGCCAGGACCGTGGCAACAGCGGCGTTTACGTGAAGAGCGCCTACGAAATGCAGGTCCTCGATTCGGTGGGACAGCCTGCGGGTATCGACACCTGCGGCGCTGTGTACGGCATCTCCGCCCCCTTGGTGGTTGCCTGCCACGAACAGCTCGTCTGGAACACTTACCAGATCGAGTTCAAGCCGTCGGTCTGGGACGATAACGGCAACAAGATCGAAAATGCCATGTTCGTCAACGTGACATTGAACGGAGAGCTGGTTCAGAAGGACGTGGTTCTCGATCCACCCGAGGGCTTCACCCCCGCCGGAGTCCCGGATGCGCCCGGCCCACAGCCGCTCATGCTGCAGGATCACCGCAACCTGGTTCGCTTTCGCAACATCTGGGTCAAGGTGCCGCGCGACTGAAGCTACGCGGGTATCCGAGGCAACCAGTTCGACCACGAGGTTCCATGCACAAAACAGCTTACTTCTACATCAGTGCTGGATGTGTGCTGGGAGCGCTCGGCGCATGCTCCGGCGATCCCGCTCCGGACGGTTCTCCCAACGACGGCCACCTTCTTCATGCAAGCGATGATGCTGCGAGCACCAGCTCAACCGTTGCCGGGAACAGCTCGAGCACGAGCGCGACAGGGACCGCTACGGCCACTTCGAGCACCGGTGCTTCGCCGGATGGCTTGGCCAGCAGTGGAGCGCTCGACGGATCGTCAATCACGGCGACTTCGGCCGTGGCCATGACCGGCGTAGGCGGCTCGATGACGAGCGGCACCGGCACTTCGGGCCTCGCTGCTGGGGGCACCGGGACCGAGGACATTGGCGGCCAGGGTGGAACCACAGCCACCAGCACCGGGGGCGCTGGCGGTATGGGCGGCTCGGGCGCCACTGGGGCAGGAGCCGTGGGCACTTCGTCGACCGGGGGCGCCAACACGACCGGAGCCTTCCCCGAGGGATGCGAGGTCTCCACACCGGTCAGCTTCACCCATGATATTCAGCCATTTTTGACGACTTCTTGCGGCAAAGGTGTGAACTCTGGGTGTCACGTGACCGACGCAGACTCGACCATGGGTAGTTTGTGCCCCGACGGTAGCAACAACTGCGGATTCACTCACGCCTACGATTGGATCACGGCCGGCGCTCACTCCTCTTCTTGTCCAGAAACGCCGACGCCCAAGCGCTTCGAGGTGGTGCTCGACGTCATCGATCGAGCCAACCCCCCTTCCTGCTCCGATTCACGCGTCATGCCGCCACCGGGCATGGGAACACCGCTCACCGAGTGTCAGATCGCGGCCCTGAAAGCATGGCTCGCGGAGCCCAAGGTAGTGCAGGCACACCGCGCGGACGATTCGTCTCCAGCGGAGCCGTACGAGATGCCACCTTTCAACTGAGAGCCCATCCCGGTCACTGAGATACGCTCTCGTTTCATCCGGCGCACAAGACCCGCCTTGCTGGGCGCAGCAGCCGATGGAAGAACTCGAGCACCTCCAGCTCTCCGAATCTTCCTTGCTCCGGTTCCCGTGCCGAAGTCGAGACATCGCCCTCGCGGCGCGACTCGCGGGCGTTCCACGAACGCACGCATAACGAACCCAAGCGAGATCCGCGCATTCGCCCAGGTCAGTCGAGGCAACCGTACTCCTGGACGGTAACGACGTTCTCGGAGCCCTCGAGCAGTGACGACTCGACAACGAGATCTCTGAGGGGGTCGTGAATAACCGCCAGGGGCCAAGACTCTGCGTCATCGATCTGCGTGTCTTTGGAGTAGACGACCCCACCCGTGTCGTCGAGCAGCGCGATCAGGTTGTGCTGGGTACCAAACTGACCTCCATCATCCATCCAGCCGACAAGAAGAAACCCGCCGTGCGCACTCGGAATGAACCCGTCGAACGCATAGTATCCCCCGGCAAACGGGAGTTGCTCTTGCCAAACGAGCTCGTCCCCAGAGATCGCCGTCAGCCGGACGCCGCGCTCGACTGAATCGACCACCATCCACCCATCGCGGCTGGCTCGGATAGCGATGTCCATCGGACTGGAGTCCATCTGACCGAGGGGTCGAAGTTCGCCGACGAGCCTTCCCCGCAAGTCGAGCACGACATACCAGGCCTGATCCAGAGAATCCTTGGAGAATACGAAAAGTACGCGGTCTCCGTGCTTCGAGAAGCGGGTCATCGCCCGCTCGTCGCCCTGGTCGGTGAGAACCTCTTGTCGAACCACGACGCCCCGTTCGTCGAGCAAAGCAACGACCAAACCGCGCGCATCGAACAATGACGTGAGGTAGCCCTCACCCGTCCAAAGGATACGGGGGGCACGGTACGCGCAGGACGCTTCGGGTGCGACAAGGTTCGCCCCTCCCGCAACGTCGAGATTGCTGTTCAGCCGTATCCATTCGGGCTCGGACGCTTCCGAGCAGGTCGACGCTACGAACCCATCTAGCGCAGGAACGACGTTGAGGTCATGCGCGGAGTTTTCGGCTGGCAGCGGCCGCGGCTCGCCCCCCTCGAAGTTGGGGTTCACGCTCAAGCTGAATAGGTTTGGGCCGGGCGCGCTGGAATCAGTGCCCATACTCCACACGAACCCGTAGCCCGCGGCGGTGCGAAAACCAAAGGCATCTCGCACCGCGCCGCAGCTCGTACAATCTCCGCTCGAAACTGTCGCCAGGGGCAACAGCTGCGGGTCACCGATCGGACCGTACGCCAGGGAACCGCCGACCCCTTCACACCGCTCTGTGGTCGTGCCCCCGCCCTCCACTGCCCTGTGTCGATGCCCCGCCGCCCCGTGTCGATGCCGCCGCATTGGCCTGTGTCGATGCCCCGCCGCTGCTTGCCGGACCCGATCCGCCAGCGGAGTCCGTGTCTGGAGGGATCCCAGGGTTCGACTCGGAGTTGCCGTCGCAGCCGCTGGCAAGGATCACCAACAAAGCCAGTCGAACGCCCGTCGAAATACACATCACGCGGGGAGTGTAGCTCATCCAGCCAGCGGCCGCGCACCGCGGCGTATGGGCGGCGAGGGAACAGGGCCCGTACGGTGGCCTGGGCGGCGGGGAACGCGTCGGGAGGGAGTGGTGGCGCGGGATCAGGCGGGGTGGGGGTCTGCTCTCACCTCGCCACTCACTCACATCGCAACGTTCAGGAACCTCGTTCCGTTCGCTTCAATCTTCGCAGGCGCCCAGCCGCACGAGCTCCCAAACGGGATTGCGGCCGTCCAAGCCGGGCAGGTTGTCCGTGTATTGCGAGTCTTTGAGCCAAACACCGAGCATGCCTCCGGCGAAATCGAATTCCACAGGATCCAGCTCGAGGTTCGCGTCGACGCAGTCCTCGAAGTCGGCATAAGCGCCATTGGTGCTGGAATAGCCGACCGTGCCCGGCAGGCGCACCAACTCGTCTCCCGGCGCTGCACCCAGGAACCAACCCAGGCCCGGAGCTTCGTAGGCGTGGATGGTCCAGTCCTGGTTGCTGGCGTACTTCATGCAGCCGTCGATGAGCTCGACTCGGTAACGCCCCGCGGGCAGCTCCAAGCCATCCGAGTAGTACGAGATCGCTCCGAACAGGTCGAGCGAGTCTGGTGTTGCCGGGTTCTGCGCTTCGCCGATTGTGCATTCGTCGTTGGCGCCGCCCTGACCCGCCATGCCCGATGCTCCGGCGGCGCCTGCTTCCCCTGCGTCGCCTCCCGCGTTGCTGCCAGCGCTTCCACCGCTGGCTCCGGAGCCGCCCGACCCGCCGCTCCCTCCCGATGCGTTCGAGCCCCCCGAGGATGACCCGGATGTCTCGTTGCCGCCGCTGGAGCCCCCCGAACTGCTGCTGGAACCGCCGCTGCCGCCCGAGCTGCTGGTCCCGTCGCCGGCCTTGCCCCCATCGTCGCCGCCGCAAGCGTACACCGCCAAACACGTTCCCACCGCTGACACCATCAATCGTCGCATCTCAAGCCTCCTGGTCATCGAGAGATGCCCTCTCGAAACAAGAAGAGATACGATGATTGTCGCCCCCGCCACAAGCCAAAAGATTGCGCGAACTTGCTGAAAGGCCCTTGGACGACCTACTCAGCAGTGTTCATGCCCGATGTTCATGCCCGATTTCGGCGTTCCATGCCCGATCGCCGACGCCACCATGCCGGCAATGCGAGAGCGAGAAGAAGCCAGCCAAGTCCTTTGGAGCGTGTGGAAGCCAGATGGCAGCCGCAGCCACTCGTTCCGGAGCTCGCGTTCCCGCTGCCGGTGTCCTGGGGTGAGCCCGAGACACCCGCATCGAGCCCGGCGCCGGACCCCGAGGCAGGGTCGTTGGTGGGGTCAGGTGACGTCGTCGCGTTGGATGACGTGGTATCGTTGGGCGTTACGCCGGTCGAGGTGGTGACGGAATCGACGTCGGGTCCCTGACCGCCCACGCCCGCATCCGGCGGGGAGCCAGCGTCTTCGCTCTGAGGGTCTCCGGCATCTGGATTTCCACCGTCATTGGTGGGGGCGCCATCGGGGCCCGCGTCCGCGGGTTCATCAGTGCCGGCATCGGGCTCGTTCGGTGCGCCGTTACACGCGTTCGTCGCCGTCTCGTTGAGGTACGCCTCCACATTGGTGTAGCCGTCGGCACCAGCACTGGCGGTTGCGTCGTCTGCGCTGGTCGGATCCAGGCCGTGGGCGGCCTCCCAGGTGTCCGGCATTCCGTCGTTGTCGCTGTCGAACCCCGCGGCTCGCTGGCTTTCGGTCACTGCGGGCTGCCCGCCGACCGCGGCCTCGCCATCGTCGCCTCTCAAGATGGCGCCGGACGCGCCCAGGCTACGCAGCTGACTCAGGAGGCGCTCGTCGACGGAATCCCGCTTGCTGCACACGCCAGCGACTGCCACCACGTGGTCGAAGGCCTCCTGCGGCGTCAAGATCGGGACCGTCACGCTCGGGTGATTGTGAGCGCTCCCTTCGAAAGTGGGCGGAGTATCACCCTTGAAATCGCCGTCCACGACCGCACGCCCGGCGAGCTCGCCGTCGCGATCGAGATCCACCCTATTGCCTTCGTGAAACACATGGTCAGTGCTCGCGTATTGCGATAGAAAGCTGCCCCCATCGGACGGCCCGGCAATGAAGTAGTTGTTGATGACGTCCTCGTACCAGTTCGCCCCCGAGTGCCCGCCGACCAGGCCGCCGCCGCTACCCCAGTTGTAGACGACGTTGTTGATGTATTGGCCGTTTGCCTTGAACTTTGGGTTCCGGCTCTCGTTGTCGATCCACAGGGTGCGTGCAATGGTAATCTGATCGGCCGAGTCGATCAGCGCGCCAAATTTCTGAGGCACGATGCCTTCGCCGATGATGGAGTCTTGTACGGTCACCCTTGCGCTGTTGCCCGTGATACCGAATCCGTCCCAGCGCCCCCACTGGACAGAGACATGGTCGAAGATTGCGTCTTGCACGTCGGTCAGATTGACCGCCTTGGTGCCCTCGGTGCTTCCACGGGCCAGGCCCTGATGGAAGCGAAGGAAGCGAACCACGATGTTCTTGCGCCCACTGAAGGTGGCACCGTCGCCATAAATCGTGATGCCGTCGCCAGGCGCGGTTTGCCCGGCGATGGTCAGGTTGTCGCCCCCAGCGACGAGCTTGGATGATAGCTCGATCTCGCCGCTGACGTCGAACACGACGATGCGGTCTCCTCGAGCAAGGGCGTCGCGCAACGAGCCCGGGCCCGAGTCTGCCAGGTTGGTTACGTGGACGACTGGATTGCCCCGACCGCCGGTAGCCATGGCGCCAAACCCTTCCGCTTCGGGAAAGGCAGGGGCGGCCAGAGCCGATGGGCAGTGCCCCGCGATGAAAAGAAGAACGAGCCCAAACCTCGTGCACAGAATCGAAAACGCCTTGCCCATAGGAGATGACCTGGCTGCCGTCGTGCTTGGCCTCGGGAATGGTATCGCGCACATTCCAACGTCAGCGCTACGCATGACTACCCAAGGGACGCCGGCACGCAAACCTTCTCCCTCCTTGCGCAACGAGTTCGACGAGGCGAGAAAAACTCAGCGGCCCCGGACCGCGGGTAGGTGTCTAGGAACACATCGGCTTGGCTCACTCCCCAGGAACGACGCTGCCGGCGGAAGCGCATGCAATGAAAACTGCAAGCGAAAGGCCGCCTGAGACGACTAACGGCTGGCGAGGTAACCAGTGGCACCCCAAAGAACGTTGATCCTGATCGGAGGAGCTCTCTTCGGTTGGGCGTGTGGCAATTCGAACGAGGGGGGCAATACCGTCAATTCGAGCGGTGTCGGTGGGAGCACGGCGTCGACGACCACGGGCGCTAGCGCAGAAACCGGCTCCACGGCCACCAGTGAAGGTGCCGGCGGAAATGCGACATCCGTCACCAGCACCGGCACGGGTGGGGCACCCGGACAGAGCGCCGCGAACAGCTCGTCGGACGGCTCCGTGGGCAGCGGGGGCATGATCGGAACCGGCGGTGCCGGGGGCATGGGCACGGTAGGTACAACCGGAACCGTGGATGGATCTACCGTTCTCGATCCCGACCAGATCCTCTCCGACCAGGGGCTCGATCAGCCCGGCTGGTATCGGGACAACATCCCGTTTTTGGACACGCCGGACGCGACCATCAACGAAATCTACTACTATCGTTGGAGTACCTACAAGCGAGACCTGCGTTATACGACGTCCGACGTGGGATATGTCTCCACCGAGTACACCAACCAGATCTGGTATTCGGGAAATGAATTTTCGTACGGCGCCCTGTCCGATGCCGCGGGCTACCATATCTTGGATGGTCGCTGGGCACGCAACCGGAACTACGTCGACGACTACCTCAACTTCTGGCTCACCGGTCCGGGCACGGTCCACGTTCGCAACTTCAGCGAATGGATCATCAGTGCTGCCTATCGGCGAAGCCTCGTGACTGGCGACACTACCCTGCTGGAGTCGAACCTGGACGCTCTGATCTCCCTGTATGACGCGTGGCGTTCGAAATACACACAGAACATCACGGTGAACGGGACCCCCACGAGCCACGGTCTCTACTTTCAGTCGCCCCTGGCAGATGCCACCGAGTACACCGAGACCTCGATGCACAGCACCGATTGGTTCGGAGGCGGCGTCGGCTTTCGCCCGACCCTCAACAGCTACCTCTACGGAGCAGCGCTGGCGATCAGTGAAATCGCCAATGGGGTGGGGGACAGCGCGACCGCAAACGACTTTGCGGCGAGGGCGGCCGACCTCAAGGCCAGTGTGCAGGAGACCTTGTGGGATCCCGAGCGGCAGTTCTTCATGCAGGTGTACAACGACGACGCCACCAACAGCGGCCTCGCCTGGAGCCGCACCACATGGCGGGAGGCAATGGGCTTTGCTCCGTGGGCCTTCGAGCTACCCGATGCCTCGTTTTCAGCGGCGTGGCAGTCTATCGACGACCCCCAACGGTTTGCGGGACCTTTTGGGCTCACCACCTTGGAGCGCTTCCACGAGTTCGAGGCCGAACAGGGCGACGTCGCAAACGCTAACGTTGTGGCCTCATCCACCGCTTCGGGCGGTTCCTACGTGGGGCAGATCGACGCCGGGAACAGTTCCGTCGCTTTCACCGTGTACGCGCCGAGATCCGGGACCTTCCCGGTCGAAGTGTTCTACGCCAATGGGTCCGGGGCCACGTCGACTCACAATCTAGTGGTCAACGGGGGCGGGTCACCCATTACTGTGACCTACCCTCCCACCGAAGCCTGGGGAACATTCTCTGATTCTCAGAAGGTCGCCCTCCAGGTGCCGCTGAAGGAGGGAGCCAATACGTTGAAGTTCTCGCCTGGAACCGGCGGAGGCAGCGAGCTCGATCGCATCGACGCAAACCCATACTTCGTCTACCAGGCATTCCCCGCGGTGCAAAACCACGACGACAGCAACTGCTGTCACTGGAACGGACCGAGCTGGCCGTATGCCACCAGTCAAATGCTCACGGGGCTCGCGAATCTGCTGCAGGATTACCGCGCGCAGAGCTACGTTACCAAGCAGACCTACTTCGCGTTGCTCAGCCAATTTGCCGAACAGCAGCATCGCGACGGCGTCCCTCACGTGGCCGAGGCCGCCAACGCCGACACCGGTGAATGGGTGTACGACGCCGTCGACTTCAGCGAGCACTACAACCACTCCAGTTTCATCGATCTGGTGCTCACCGGTCTCCTGGGCATCAAGCCGCAGGCGGACGATACCCTGGTACTCCATCCGCTCGTCCCCGACGATTGGAGCTACTTCGCGGTGCAGAATCTGCCGTATCACGGTCACCTGTTGAGCATCGTCTGGGACGCCGATGGAACCCATTACAACGCGGGTTCTGGCTTGCGGGTCTACCAGGATGGAACACCGATTTTCGAAGCGGCCGACCTGGCCGAAGCCATGCTGGACGTCGCTGCTCCGGTACAGCCACCCGAGCAAACCCGGCTTCAGAACGTCGCGGCCAACGCATGGCTATTCGACCAAGAGTGGCTAAAGGCGTGGGACAACCGCAGCTACACGCCGAACTTCCCCAGCGCGTTCGCTTCATACACGAAGACCGAACCCAACGGTTTGCGCTGCCGCAGCAGCGACAACCCACGTTGCACGGACGCGTACGACAGTCCGAACAAGGTCATCAACGGGTACATTCGCTACGATGTAGTTCCCGACGATCGGTGGACCAATGTTGGCTCCCCCAACGCAACGGACTTCGTCGGTGTCGACTTCGGCAGTCAGCGAGAAGTCGACCAACTGACGATCTATACGTACGACAACGGCGGAGACGTGCTCGCGCCGCAAGCGTTCGATGTGGAATACCTTTCGGGCGACACGTGGACTTCCGTGCCGGGTCAGGCCAAGAATCCCCCAACACCCGCCGCCAACGACGCCAACGAAGTTACCTTCCCACCTGTCACGACCTCCCAGATTCGCGTCGTATTTACCCCACAGCCCGGCGCCTACGTCGGCGTGACCGAGCTCGAGTCCTGGTATCCGGCGCCTTAGGGCCCGCGAATGGTCAAGGGTCCGGACCGGCTCTCAGCTTTCGTCGAGGTTGCCGTAGAGCGCCCGCGCTCGGCGCTTCACCTCGGCTGGGGGAACCCCGTAGATCCTGAGCAGACTGCGGCGCATTCTCTCGGCGTCACCGTAGCCGGTGGCCGCGGCGACTTCGGCGACCGAGGTGGTGCCGCTCTCCAAGGCGGCGCGCGCCGACTCGGCCCGCAGCTTCTCGACTGCCTTGGCTGGACTGAGACCCGCCTCCGCTCGAAAGGCGCGCGAGAAGTTGCGCTCACTCATTCCGGATTGGGCTGCGAGCTGGGTCACGGTGAGCGGTTCGGCCAAGTGCGAGCGGATGTATTCCATCAGCTTGGCGAAACGCCCGCTGGGCGCGAACTCGAGTAAGGCGGAGAACTGAGACTGCCCTCCGGGGCGTCGATGGTACACCACGAGGTGCTGGGCCGTACGGCGTGCCAATGCCTCTCCGAAGTCGTCCTCGATCAGAGCCAACGCCAGGTCGATGCCCGCGCTGATGCCCGCCGAAGTCCACAGTCTTCCCGAACGGGTGAAGATGCGCTCTGCGTCGAGCAAGACCTTGGGAAAGCGCTCCTGGAAGTCTCGTGTCCGGCTCCAGTGGGTGGTGGCCGGCTTGCCGTCGAGAAGGCCTGCTGCCGCCAACACGTAGCTTCCAGAACAGACACTGGCCAGGCGCACGTCCGCGCGGGCACAGTTTCGCAGCAAGCGGCGGGTCGAACGGCACTCGGCAGCCGCGCGCGTGCCGTTGCCTCCCGCGATGACTAGCGTGTCTAGGTTGCGAGCCGTGCCGAGCGAGCGGGCCTGCCAGACCACGCCCGATGAACTGACTATGGGGCCCGGGCGCGCTGCACGCACTTCGAGTGCATAACAGTGGCCGTGGAAACCGCTGGCACTCTCGAACGCGGCGATGGGACCGGCGGCGTCCAGTAGTTGAAAGCCGTCGAAGATCAGGAAGGCGACGCGCTTCACGAGGATGGCTGAAAAAGTTGGAAACCTGTCATTTGAGACAAGACCCTAGGCGAGCAGGATGGGAAGCGCAAACCAGGAGGTGACGACTGATGACTGACGACTTTCACGTGGTATTTCCGCTGTACGCGGGCCTCACCCAGCTCGACTTCAGCGGGCCTTTCGAGGTCTTCAGTCGCGTACCGGGTGCGCGAACCGTCGTGGGGAGCGTTGCGGGAGGGGGTCTGGAGCTTTCGCGGGGGTTCGGCCTGACCGGACTGGTCGCCCTTCGCGATGTCGAGCGTTGCGATCTTCTCTGCGTTCCGGGGGGCTATGGGTGCGTCGCGGCGATGGGCGATCCGAACTACCTGGCGGAGCTACGGCGCCTGGGGGCCCTGGCCAAGACGGTGACGTCTGTTTGCACCGGATCTCTGCTTCTGGCGGCTGCCGGGCTACTCGAGGGGAAACGCGCGGCCTGTCATTGGGCCTGGCGACATCTGCTGACGGAGTTCGACGTCGTCGCCGATCCGGCCCGCATTGTGCGCGACGGGTCGGTCATCACCGGGGGCGGCGTGACCGCCGGCATCGATCTGGCGCTCGCCGTGGTCGCCGAGGTAGCCGGTCGCGATGTCGCTCAAGCGCTGCAGCTTGCCCTCGAATACGCGCCCGCGCCCCCCTTCGACGCTGGACGACCAGAGACCGCTCCACCCCACGTTCTCGAGAGGGTTCGAACGCGCATCGAGACCCTGGGGCAAGAGAGGACTCGGGCCGTGCGTTTGGCGGCTCGGGAGCTCGCGTCCAGGCGTGTCGCACCGGGCGCGCCGGCCCGCAACGGTTAATTTAGGACAGAATCTGTCCTAAATTAACCCTATCTTCGCGCCTGAAGGCCAAGCGCCGTGAACCCAAACCCAAGGAGCGAAGAGCCATGTCCGAAAAGACGTACTCCGGAAGCTGTCACTGCAAGAGAATCCGATTCGAAGCCGACCTCGATCTGGCTCGGGGCACGGGCAAGTGTAACTGCTCGTACTGCTGGAAAGCGCGTGCCTGGTCGATGGGCACCGAGCCCAGCTCCTTCCGGCTGCTCTCCGGAAAGGAGGATGCCCGCGAGTACGGTTTCCGCGAGGGCAGTCAAAACCACCACGTTTTTTGCGCCCATTGCGGCGTCCGGGTCTACACCTACGGCTATGTGGAGCAGATCGGCGGCGACTACGTATCCGTTTCGCTCTCTGCCCTCGATGATCTGTCGCCCGCCGAGCTCGTAGCGGCTCCGGTGCACTTCATGAATGGGCGCGACGACGACTGGTTCCACGCCCCCGCAGAGACGCGACACCTGTAGAACCCTGCCAGGAGTCGCGGTCGAGGCCACGCGAGCGCCCAAGCAGCCACGGGATTCGCGGCCTCGCGTGGGGGAGCTCGGGCGGGGCCGAGAACGACCGCTCCGCGCGGCCCGAACCTTCGGGACGAATCCGAACCCGCGCTTCGAGGGGGTTCCGGCGCAAAACGCGATGTGGCGCGCCAACGCGAGTGAAGGTGCATTTTTGCGCCGGCTTTGCGCGAGAGGACGGCAAGCGCGCTCGAAATGATCGAAAAGGCGCTGCAAGCCAATCCCAATCGAGTGCGAACGAGTTCGCGGCGAGCCGCCGCCGGCGCTATCTTCAGCGGCCTCATGAAGATCGCTGCTCCCGCGCTCCGTCGCGCGCTTCCCTACGCTTATGCCTTCACGCTAGCTGCCGGTGCTTGCCTTGTCGCAGTGGGCTGCTCCTCCGACGACCCGGGTCCCGCGAGTCCAGGCACCGACTCCACCTCGGCGACCACGACCAGCCCCGCCACGATGGGCGCCACCTCGTCCAGCACGAGCGGCGTGGGCGTGACGGGCGCAGGCGTTACGAGCGTGGGCGGGGTGGGCACGACCAGCAGCGCCTCCGGCAGCGGAGGGGGCAGCACCAGCGTGACGGCGGGCAGCACGACGACCGGCGGCGTGGGCGGCAGCACCTCCGTCGGAGGTGCGGGCGGCGTCGCCACGACGGGCGACGGGACCACGACTGTGTCGGGCGCTGGTGGCATGGGCGGTAGCAGCGGCTCGGGTGGCAGCACCGGCATGGGCGGCAGCGGCGGAGGTACGGGCGAAGCGTGTCCGGCTACGGCGACCTTCTGCTCCGGGTTCGAAAGCGCGGAGTTGCCGGAAGGAGCCGTCTACAACCGCAACGGGGCCCCCTCGGAATGGACAGTGGACTTCGAGGTCGACTCGAGCGTGAAGCATTCGGGCAACTCGTCACTGCGCGTGCGCTCGGAGAGCGAGAACACCGGCAGCGCCTACAAGATGCTGGCCGTCCCGGCGCCGGGCGCAGCGTTCTGGGCGCGTTTCTACCTTCGAAGCGACGTGGAGCTGGGCAGCGAAAAGCACAACGTGTTTGCCGAGGCAGCGGACGGCACCGGCACGAATGCCACCGACTTCGTGGAGTTCGCCGAAGACGTCGGCATCGCCTTCAACTCGAACGACGCCGTGCGCTGGCCCGACGGGTACGGCCGCCTGATGAGCGGTGAGACGATGCCCTACGCGCTGGCTGCGGACACCTGGTATTGCATCGAGCTGTCCTTCGACGGTCAGAACCGGGTCCAGATGCTGGTCGTCGACGGCACCCAACTCATCAACGCAACCGACTTCCCCACGGCGACCAAAGCGTTCACCACTTTCAAGTTCGGCTACAATGCGTTGAACGGCGGCGTGCGCAACACCTGGTACGACGACGTCGCGGTGGCGCCCGAGCGCATCGGGTGCCTGTAGGCCGCCCGGCGCTCGCCGTGCGGCGCTGACTGTGCGCCCGCCTGCCATGAGGCGCACGCGACAACGTAGCGGAGGCACCTCTGGTGAAGCCATGAAAAGGCAAATCGACGAAGTGTGTGTGTCTTCGATGAGCAGTGGCCTAGATAATGAAAAGTCGAGCGATCGAAGCCTTCGAGCGAGTCGTCGAGGTCGGCCGCCATGGGGGGCTCAAGGCCCACGCGATCCCGCGCCGCGCGTGCGCACCCTCGCCTGTTTCTTGGGCTTCACCTCGGGCTTTGCCGAAACAGTCCTCCGTGCGACTGACGACTGGCGACTCCCCTGGCGAGGTCGAACCGGGGTGACTTCATCACCCCGTGACCCGCTTCGGAGGAGGAGCTCAGCGACTGGGCCCTTCTGCGTTGATCTCTTCGGGCTTTTCGATGCCGGGGCGCCAGATTGCTTGTTTCTGCGTCGGTCGTTCCGAGCGAGCCAACGGCTCCAATTGGACCCGGCGGCCCGTTCGCGCGGACTCGTGAATGGCCTGAATGATGCGCACGTCGGCAAGGCCTTCCCACCCGTTCGGTTCAGGCTCACGCTCGTTGGCGACGCAATCACCGAAGTACTTGAGCTGCGGACCGAACTGGTCCCTCTTGTCGAATTGGCGAGTGCGGCGATCTCCTGCCTCGTTCCTGAGCTCGTAGCTCATCTGTTTCGCATAGTCGTAGGCGTTGTGCACCACCACTTCTCCGTTCGTTCCGGTCACGCGGTAGTCGCCGGACCGCACCGCGCCGAAGCTCGAGCAGAACTGCGCCAGCCGTCCGCTAGAAAACTGCAGCGTCGCACTCGTCATCTCGTCGCAGTCTTCAAATCGCTCATCGGTGCCGAAATGTGAGATGGCAGCCACTTCAGTCGGTTCTTCGCGAAACAGGTAACGCGCAGCATTGATACAGTACACGCCCATGTCGAACACACTGCCTCCGCCCTCTTCCCACCGGGTCAGCCGGACATCGCCCTGCTTGACACTCTGCGAAAACACAGAAGAGAAGATTCTGGGCTCCCCGATGGCTCCGCTTTGCACGAGTTCTGCAACTTCCAGGTTGATGTGCTCGAAGTGCAGCCGGTAGGCCACCATCAAGCGAACGTCGCCCGCTTGGGCGGCATGGATGATCGCTTCGCATTCCTCTTCGGTCGGCGCGAGTGGCTTCTCGCACAGCACGTGGACGCCCTGTCGAGCAGCCCGGACTGCATAGTCGGCGTGTAGCCCATTGGGGACAGCGATGTAAACGGCATCAATGTCCCCGCTCTCGAGAAGTGCGTCGTAGCCGTCGTAGTCGCTCGTCGTAGGGACATCGTACTTGTCGCGCAACTCTCGAAGTTTTTCCTTGTCGCTCGAGACCAGCCCGACCAACTCGCAGTTGTCGGCGTGCTGAAATGCCGGCAGTACCGCGACCTGCGCGATGTGCCCGAGGCCCACGACTGCAAAGCGGATTTTGGGCGCTGACGAAGGGCTGTTTTGGTTCATGCTTTTATGCTCGCTAGGTAGAACATCGGATGGTGCACAGCTCGTGCAGGCCTCAGCTCGTGCAGGCCTCAGCTCGTGCAGGCCTCAGCTCGTGCAGGCCTCAGCTCGTGCAGGCTTCAGCTCGTGCAGGCTTCAGCTCGTGCAGGCTTCATGCCGCTGCCTTGCTGGCACCCGTCTTGCTTCGGCGAGCGGCGTATTTCAACCCACTGTGGAGGACAGTCTTACTCAAAGACTGACACGCGAGCCTGAGCCTTCGTACCGAGAGCCCGCGTGCCGAGCTCTCCCGCCAGTGCGGTTCGCAGCCGGTGCTGGTGACTCTAGCCCCACTGGGGCAGACGAGCCTGCACCGGCTTGTGTACCACCCAGTCGTGACCGTATGCCCCAGCGATGCGGACTTCGAATCCGACGTCAGGTGAGCGCCACGAGCAGCACGCTGTACAGGGTGGCGGCACTCACCAGAGGCCAGAAGCGAGCTTCTTGTTCCTTGGGAAGTTCCTCTTTGAGGACATTCAACAGGATGCCCCCGGAAAGTGAGGCAACCGCCAGCGCTGTGGTGCCCTTCGAGGGGTGTACGAGCGCCGCAGTTCCCAAGCCGCAAAAAACCGCCAGAGCGAGCAGCCAGCGACCTGCTCTTCTGTAGCGCTCACGGTGCAGCCGCTGCAGGGCGACGTCGTTGACCATAAAGTGCAGGCCCATGGCGAGCAGATAAAACCAGAAGCTCTTGTCGATGACGATGTTACCGCGCACCAACAAGTAGCCCACGACCAGGTTGTAGCCGAAGAAGGTGGCAATATGTAACCAGAACACGAATCTCTTGCGTCGGTCCGAGTCGCTACGACCGCGCTGACTGAGGGCGAGCTTCTCCAATCCGAAAAAGCCGCACAGCCCCAGCAGCGTGAGTACGAAAATCGGCACGTGATAACGGGTCAACAGCTGCTCCAACCAGGTACCGCTGAATTCGCGGCGCTCGGCGAGCTGTGGCAAGAACATCGAAAACACGTAGCCGAGCGAAACACCCGCCGCAGCGGACAGCCAGCGGCTGCGCGGCCTGCGTTTCAGACGGGTGAGGTGCACGGCGCCGAGGTGTACCCCGGCCAGGGCCAGGGCACCGGCCCAGACCTGCCAAGAGCTGAGGGTTACAGACGCGCCGTTCACTGCTCGAATGTCCTCGACTCGGTCCCTTGATGTAGCTCGTGATTCAGGTCTCGAACCCCCTCCGCGGAGGAGTAGGCGCTAGGAGTAGGCGCTGGGAGCAGGCGCTGAAGCACACGGTGTACCAGGGCGGCCACCTGTCGCGGCATTCACAACAGGCCGTGAACCGGCGAACGGCGGGGCAACTACGACACGGGCGTTGATGCACAGTGTGGCGCCCACGCGTTGCGAAGAGCCGGCTTTGCCGTGGCCTCGACCGGTCCGAAGCCAGGGGATCAGGCATTGCATGCAGAACGAGGTGTGCACCTCTCTCGAGCACCCCAGCAGGAAGAACCGTGAACGAATCGAAACTCGACCGGGCGCCGCTGGCGCCTAATCCGAAGATTGAGCGGATCTGCGTTTCCGCTTACCAGGTGCCTACGGACGGGCCGGATGGTGAGGAAGCAGATGGCACCCTCAGCTGGAGCTCGACCACATTGGTTCTGGTCGAAATCGAAGCGGGCGGAAAGTCGGGCCTCGGCTATTCGTATGGGGATGTTTCAGCGGCCCATTTGATCGCCTCGAAGCTGAGCCGGGTCATCCAGGGGCAGCGAGTCTGTGCGACCGGCTCGCTTTGGGGCAAGCAGGAAGCAAAATTGCGCAACAACGGTCGCTCGGGCATTGGTGCCCTGGGGCTGTCGGCGGTGGACATTGCTCTTTGGGACCTGAAGGCGAAGCTGCTCTGCGTTCCCCTGTTTCAGTTGCTGGGCGCTTATCGCCCCGGCGTCGAGATCTACGGGTCGGGCGGATTCTGCAACTACTCGCTGGAGCGGCTGGTTTCGCAAGTTGCCGGTTGGGTCGAGCAAGGCATTGGCAGGGTCAAGATCAAGACCTCTCGGAGCCCCGAGCAGGACCCCGAGCGCCTGGCTGCTTGTCGTCGCCACATTGGTCCGGACACGGCATTGATGACCGACGCGAACGGCGCACTCTCGCGTAAGCAAGCATTGGACTGGGCCGAGCGTTTTCACGGGGAATGGAACGTCGTGTGGTTCGAGGAACCGGTGAGTTCCGAAGACCGCGAGGGGCTTCGATTGATCCGTGACCGCGGCCCCGCCGGTCTCGAGGTCACCGCCGGCGAGTATGGCTTCGTGTTGCGAGATTTCGCGGACTGGATCGAAGCGGGCTCGGTAGACTGCATGCAGGCGGATGTGACCCGATGCGGTGGGATCACCGGTCTTTTGGAGGTGGGCGGTCTGTGTCGAGCGCACCAGCTCGATCTGTCGGCGCACTGCGCGCCTGCAGTTTCGATGCATGCCTTCTGCGCAGTCGAAAAAGCGAGGCATCTGGAATATTTCCACGACCACGTGCGCGTCGAACAGCTGCTGTTCGACGGGGTGGTGCAGCCCCAAGACGGCGTGCTCTATCCTGACCCAGCCCGTCCTGGTCTCGGTATCGAGCTCAAGCGCCAGGACGCCGAGCGCCACCTCATCTATCGGAGCGACTAGCGCTCGCCCTCCCCCTCGACCGTTGCTTCGAGTTTCCGAATCTGCGTCGTGGCGGCGGCTTCGCGTGACCGCCGGGGACGGTGTCCAAGCCTTGGACCAAGGGAGCGCGGGTCAGGCTCCCCCGCGCGAGACTAGCGACTGCGCTCTTGCATACTGACCCGGGCCGAAGACTCGCAGACCCCGATGCGCACACCGAGGGTGCGTGATGCTTCGGTAGCGCGGCCGGATGGCTCTACAGCACTCAGTGGACGGCGGCGGCTGGGAATGCGTCTTGCATCTCGATTCTCGTGACTCGACGTCTCTTGATCCTGCTGACCGGGCCCTCGTGTGCGGGGAAAACGCCGCTGAAGAGGGCTCTACGAACCGAATGCCCCGAGCTTGGTCGCGCTTTGCTCAGCCCCGTCCTCTACACCTCGCGAGCGCGGCGACCCGGTGAGCGCGACGGGAAAGACTACCACTTTCGCGGGCGCGCCGCTATCGAGCGGCTGCGCGAGGAGGAACGCTTCCTGGTCGCGGAGGTGCGACAGGACCTGTGGGCTGTGGACCTGCGAGAACTCGAGGAGTTGTTGGCGAGCAACGACGTGCTGTACGAGGGGAGCGTCCCCGTGGCGCGGGCGCTGTCGAGAGCAGATGGCTTCGGGCATGTCGAGCGCGTGGGCATCTTCGTCTCCCCGCTGTCGCTGGAGGAAATGCGCCGCCTGCGTGAGAGTGGGGTGGATGAGAGAGCGAGCGTCACTGAGCTGATGCGGCGACGCTTGATGCGGCGCGCCCAGAAGCAAAAGCCATCTCTCGGGCTACTCGATCTCGAGGACGTCGAGGCTCGAGCCGGTTCGGCCTTCGATGATCTCCTGCACGCTCACGAGTTCGAGTACGTCATTCCAAACCACGATGGCGAGGACAGCGACCATTGGAGCCTGCTCCCGTCGCCCATCGGAGATGCTCGTAAGAGCGTGCAGGCACTCGCCGCGCTGCTTTCGGGCGAGCAGCATCCGCTGCTGGAGACGTGGCCGCGGGAACCGCTTTCGATACCCGAGCTCGCCTGACACGAGTCCGTGACGTCGTTAGAAGGAACCAGCGGCATGGAGCGGAGCGGTTTCGATGTGCTCTGGCCGCAGACCGAGGCCGATCATGCGGGCGGGCAGCCGCGTGAGGCTGGGAAATCGGCGCAAGAGTTTCAGCGCCAGCGGTAGCCTGAGCTTCTGGTCCCGCCTCGCGAGCACTCGGTTGATGATACGAGCCTGAAGAAACAGCTGAACGGTTTGCGTCCCGCGGGTGGGGAATTCGCGGCGCTCTTGCACTCTCGCAAGAGCTGCGTCGTTGAGCGTTCCATCATGGAAGCGTGGAACGAGCAAATTCGCGGCAGCGACGGCATCCTGAACCGCCAGGTTGATACCCACCCCGCCCAGCGGCGACATCGCGTGTGCCGCGTCCCCGATGCACAAGAGGCCCTCCCGATGCCAGCGCTCGAGGCGATTGACAGTGACGGTCAACAGCTTCAAGTCATCCCAGGTTTCGAGCACGTCGACGCTGTCGGCCAGGAAGGGTGCGAGGCGCGCAATCTCGTCTCGAATCGCAGCGATTCCGCGCTCGCGATATTCCTCCGCAGTTCCCTTGGGGATTACGAAGGCGACCTGCCAATAGTCGCCGCGATCGATCAGCACCAAGATGCGTCCGGAAGCGAAACGGCCAAGCGGCACATCGGGGTCCTGACCGCGGCGCGGGACCCGCATCCACAGAACGTCCATGGGCGCTCCGAGATCAATCACCCGTGAGCCGGTGGCGCTGCGCAGGGTGGAGTCGCGACCATCGGCGGCGATCACCAGTTCCGAGCGAATCTGCAGCTCTCCGGAGGAGTCCTTCGCGCGTACGCCGACCACGCGACCGTTCTCCTCGATAGCCCCGATCGCCTCGGTACCCATTCTGAGCTCGAAGCCGGAATAGCGACGCGCCTCCTCCGACAAGAAATTCAAGAAATCCCACTGAGGCATCAGTGCGATGTACTTGCATGCCGTAGGCAAGTGCGAAAAATCCGCCACGGTGACCAACTCGTCACCGATTTGACCTGCGAGTTCGCGCGCCTCGTGATGCGGAAGCTTCAAAAACCGCTCGAGGAGCCCGAGCTCCTTCATGAGCTCGAGCGTCGATGGGTGGATGGTGTCGCCGCGAAAATCCCGTAGGAAATCCCTGTGTTTTTCCAAAACGACGACCGAGATCCCAGAGCGCGCGAGCAGCAGCCCCACGACCACGCCGGCTGGGCCCCCGCCGACGACGCAACAGCGCGTGTGAATCTTCGGTGGGCCCGTTCGAGCGCCGTCGCGCCCAGCTCCTGCTGTCGCCATCGGTTCAGGCTTAGCGCTCGATCCTGGCAGAGCAAGCCGTCGGCGCAAAACTCGTGGTGAGCGGACGGCGGTTGATGGACGATGGCATGGACCCGGCCGGCGCCTGACCAGTCTCGACGATACCTGCCTACGAAAGGCGAGCGCTGTTACAAGGAGCTCTGAAAGAACTCCCAGATGGCGTCCGCCATGTCGATGTCTTGATTTCGATACCCCCACTCGGCAACCCAGCTATCGTCAACGTTGTCGTCGGAAGCTGGCCGCGGCCAAAAATGGCCCGCTGAATCGAACTTCAGAGCCCGCACGCTGACCGGCGCGTCGGATGCGCCATAGTCGATCTGGGTGACCCGACTGTCTCGCGTGATGAGGGCGTTCCGAGCATCGCCCATGTAACCTTCACCCTCTGCGACCCGATCCTCCAGCTCGGTCGTGACTGGCGCCTCGATGTCCGAAGCGTCGGTGCCCAGCTTAGCCGCCCAGGTCGGGGCCAGCGGTGCGAGGAGCTGACCCGCCAGCTCACCTTCGTCGCTTCATACGCTTCTGGATGTCGCTCAGGGCGTCCTGGGTCAAGATCACGACGATCTGATTGTCGATGATGGAGACAGAGCTCGCGTCCGGCCACGGTCGACTTCGCCGAAGCTGCGTGACCAGCCGTCTGATCTTCGGTGTAAGAGGCTTCTTGAGCAAGGTCTTCAGATGGATCGAACGCCGGATCCTGAGACGTGGCTCCAGACCCTCGTAGGCATTGGCCGGCTCCCATCTGGGCATGATCGTGAAGCGGTGATAGGGAGAAGCCGCTCCGCTGTAATCGTAGTAGCGGGGTCGGATGTTGGGCGGGAGTCCGACCTGGACGAGGTCGTATTCCTTGTCGTAGCGGAAGCCCGGGACACTTTCGATGCGTGCGATGACACGGTTGATATAGCGCTTGTCGTATTCGTTCTGCTTGACGTAAGCATCTTGCCAAAGGAAATCTTGAACGATGCAAGCCCAGACGGTGACACCGCAGCCCACGAGGTAAAGAGTGCGGAGCGTAGGCGTGGCGATGCGAGTCCCCAGGACGATCAAAGGCAGGTAAACGAAGGTGGGGCCGAATGCGGCAAAACGGTTCCTCAGGTAGGTATCGCTCTGGCTCACCAAGAACTGAAGTTTGGAGCAAAAGCACATGAGAAGCAGACCCACCACCATCGTGCCTGCACGAAGAAAGAGCTCTGGGCGCCGTTGCTTGCCCTGCGCCACCTGGCTCAGCAGCACGAGGATCCCTACCAGGGAGAGCAAAGCCAACATGGCCTTGAGACTGAGGGGAAAGAACGGATGCGGCTTGAAGAAATGCAGAATCGAGATTCTCGCTACAGACACTGCTCGCCTGGGAATCTGTCCCAAGCGTAGAAATTTGAATTGATAGCTGGTCGCGTCGACGATTCCCTCCGCTTGGAGTATCGTGAGCGAAAGTTTGTAGAGCAGCGCGCCGAGTGCGACGCTGCCGGCAAGGATGAGCAAGGGGCGTAGCTGCTCGCGCAAGCCATTTCCATCGTGAGGGACCGCCACGAGCAGAATCGCTACCAGCCAATAGAGGACCGCGGCGGTGTTGATGCTCGATTGGTAGGTCGCCATGCTCAAACAGAAGACGACTCCGCCAAGCGCAGCGCTGCGCCACGAACGGCTGTTCACCACATAGCAGGTGGCCCCAATGCAGAGAAGTTGCGCAAAGGGGCCGACGATGGCCTGCCAAGAGTAATAGAGGGTCCAATTGCTAAATGGAATCAGAGCACACACGAGCCCACTGACGGCATAGCCGGCGCGCGGAACTTTCGACGAGGAGCAGCTTTCCACCAAGAAAGCGAGCGCGAACCCAGCGCTGACGTAGGTGACCAGGGCGAGTGATGCATTCAGAAACGGTAACTGGCGAAAGCCGGTCAAAGCGAAGACCGCAGGGTCGAACCAGCGGCCGCTTTCTACCTGGCGGGAAAATCCTCGGATGCCGTCCATGCGTGCCCAGTCGTGATTTCCCGTGGGAAATTGAGCCAACAAGTAGAAATAGCTCACAACGGAAATGATCACCGAAGCATACCAAGTCCGACGAAGCTCCAAAGCGCGCGCGACCAGAGCATGAGTAGAAAGGGAGCTGGGCAATGAACGACCTCCGCTCGGTAGCATACCTTTCGATTGCAAAATCGGAGCGAAGCTTATTACGATTTTCCGTGCGTCAATGCCTTCCAGACCTCACGGCAGCCGTGCAGCGGGCTTTCCGGTGTTCAGAGATCGATTGATCTCGATCGGACTGTCTGCCCCTGGTGGGCTCGCTCGCAACTCCGTCCACCAGAATCCTCGAACACCAGCATGCTCCCCCTACAACCTGCTCGCATAATCTGCCTTCATCTGGTCATACAGAGCCAGGTCGGGCTGCTCATTGTAGGTGCTACCGGAGCGACTCAATAGCGTGTGACCGGTGTTCCAAGTGCCCTCGAACGTGGGCTCCCAATTGAAGGTGCCTAGGCCTTGCTCATTCGGTAGGTTGAAGACCACGTCGTTGATCTCGCGCTGCATGGGCCCGTATTCCGCAGCAAAGAACTTGATGTCCGGGAACTTGCTTGCAAGCCCGCCCAGCACGTTTTGCCAGGTAGCCTTCGTGTTGGAGGTGCTGTTCGCATCACCCTGATAGCTCTGGTAGCAAGATTCTCCGAATGCGTCGACAGGCGTGTACTTCAGCGCGTTGGTAAGCCAGTCGATGCTGGTCTGGAGCGCGGATCCTCCTCCGTTATGATCGCCTCCCTTATCGATGTGAAAGGAGACCAGAATCCCCGAGTCGGCTTCCTTGACCCCATCCACGCCGGCCTTCAACAGCGTTCCGAGGTTGTCCCAGTTCGACGTGCTTCCGCTGATGGGGTTGTTGCCGGAAGGTTCACCAGAGCCATCACATCGATGGATGAGCATGCCGTGAGTGGTTTCGTTGCCTACCTGCACCATGTCGGGCCGGGCATCGCCCGCGATCAGCTGCGTGATGGCGTCTTTGGTGTAGTCGTGTACAGCGGTGGCTAGCTCTCCGATGGTACCGTACCCTTGCCACAGAACCGGGACGCACTGCTTCCCCGGGTCGGCCCAATTGTCGCTGTAGTGAAAATCGACGAGAAAGCCCATGCCCGCTGCTTTGATTTGCTTGCCAAAGGCGATCGTGTGCGCCAGGTCAGCGACTCCATTCGCTTTGTCGTACCCATCGGAGGCGCGCGGATCGACGAACGTTCGCAGGCGAATCGAGTTGACCCCGTGTGACTTCAGGATCTCCAGCAGGTTGGCCCGTGTGGCTTCTGGAGCTGACTCTTCGAACGTGACGTCCACACCCAGGTAGTAGCTGAAGGCCGGCGAGTTCGAGCTGCCGCCGGTTCCGGCCGTTCCGGCGTCACCACCGCTGCCGGCGCTGACTCCCGCCCCGCCCAGACCCAAGGTTCCTCCAGTGCCACCGTGCGAGGTGCCGCCGTTCGAGGTGCCGCCAGCACTCGACCCGCCGACCCCGTCAACCGCTCCAGTGCCGCTGCTCGCAGTTGTTGCTCCTGTTGTATTCGTCCCCGCATTTGCGCTGCTGCCACCCGAACTCTGCCCCGTGCTGGCTGCGCCACCGCTGCTCGTGACATTCCCCCCGCTTGTCGCGATGGCGCCGTCCGACGATGTTGGCGTTCCCCCAAGCGTCGAAACGCCTGCACCCGCGAGTCCGCTGGACCCGCCGACGCTGGGCGATGTGCCTCTCGCGGTATTCGCATCATCGGGATCCGATGAGCAAGAAACCGCACAAGCCGCCAGGAGAACCGTGGCGCAGGCAACCACGCCGCTTGCGAACGCTGAGCACTGCATGCCCGGGTAAGGGAACTGCATGCCCGGGTAAGGGAACAGTGCGTGTCTGGCTCTACGAAAACAGCAGCGACCCCTGGTTTCCTTGGTATGTGACTGAGGTTCTCGAGGCAGTCCTTCCAGCCCCTGGCGTCGCCCGCGGTTGCGCAAAAGTGCACCGCAAGAGGACTGAGGCCGCTATTCTTGCGTCCAGAATCCGCTGAAGCTGGCGTTGTTGTCGTGGCACGACGCCTGCACGGGCTCGGCGTCACCGGGGCTGTTCACCCCGCTGCTCACTTCGGACCCAGGAGGCGTGAAATTGCACCCGATCGAACTCATTCATCCGCGTTCGCTCAAGTTTCTCTCTGGCTCGCTGCAGTCGCTCGTGACCGGCCGGCTGTGGCTCAAGGTTCTGCTCGGGATGTTGGCTGGCATCCTCGCGGGGATGCTCATCGGGCCTTCCGTCGGCTGGGTGAAGCCTTCGCTCGCGGTCACCATTGGCAACTGGTTCGCCCTGCCGGGGCAGGTGTTCCTGGGCGTGATCCAGATGATCGTCGTGCCACTGGTGTTCGCGTCGATCATCCGAGGCCTTGCCGCTAGCGACAATATCGAGCAACTCAAGTCGATCGGCCTTCGAGCAGTAGCGTTCTTCGTCGTTACCACCACGTTGGCCATCGTCATCGGCATCGGTATCGCGCTCTTGATCGAGCCTGGCCGGTTCCTCGACCCGGCACTTGCTCAACAAGCTGGCGCGACCGCCAATGTGGCTTCCAGCTCCTCGGAGGCCTTTCGAGCCGGATCCCTCCCGGACACCATCTCCAACATCATTCCCACGAACCCGCTCGGATCCATGGTCGAGTCCGAGATGCTGGGCGTGGTGCTGTTCGCGGCGGTGGTGGGCGTGGCACTGGTCTCGCTGCCTCCCGAGCAATCGAGCCCACTTCTTTCCCTACTCGGTTCGTTGCAGCAGGTGTCGCTCGCGATCGTGCGCGCGGCGATGCGTTTGGCGCCGTTCGCGGTGTTCGGTCTGATGGCGCAGCTCACCTCCAAGTTGGGTCTATCGGCTCTGGCGGGCATGTCCGTGTACGTCGGCACGGTGTTGCTCGGTCTCGCGTGCCTGTTGGCCCTGTACTTGGTCATCGTCGTGATATTCGCCCGGCAAAGCCCTTTTCGCTTTCTCCGAGCCGTACGCGAAGTGCAGCTACTCGCGTTCTCGACTTCGAGTTCGGCAGCCGTCATGCCGCTATCGATGAAGACCGCCGAAGAGGCGCTTTCCATTCGCCCCACGATTTCCCAGTTCGTGATTCCTCTGGGAGCCACGATCAACATGAACGGCACTGCCCTGTATCAGGGGGTCGCCACCGTTTTCCTCGCCCAAGTCTTCGGTCTCGACCTGGACGCTGGTCAATTAGCGCTGGTGGTCGTGACTGCAGTGGCCGCGTCCATCGGATCGCCGGCTACTCCTGGAGTCGGCATCGTCATTCTATCGATGGTGCTCGGTGCGGCCGGCATCCCACTGGGGGGCATCGGCCTGATCATGGGAGTCGACCGCATCTTGGACATGACCCGCACCGCGGTGAACGTGACCGGGGATCTCGTTGCAGCCCTGGTGCTCGACCGCCACGCTGTGGGGCAGCGCACGAGCAGCGAGCAGCTCGCCGATGAATCCGAGCAAGAGCGACGGCGCTCGGAGACGCATGTCGACGTCGTGGTCTCACAAAGCGGGGGATGACTCCCATGGATGTGGCTGGCACTTCCTTCGTGGTGCCGGCGGAAGAATTGGGCTCCGGACGAATTGTCTCAACGAATAAGCGCAATGTTCGTGCGCCGGTTGACCATCAGCGTGCAGGCCGCGTGAAGCGTTGCCACGAGTTTGCAAACACTAGTGGTTGCAGCTGTCGACGGCTTGCGCGAGCTTCCCCTTGGGAGGATTCTCGAGCTCCAGCAGTGCCATCTGAAGGTCAGCCTGCGCCGCCTCGTGGGCGCTGACGGCTTGGTCCAGCTCCTTGCCAGTCTTCTGCGCCTCCGCATTCGCGCAGGACATGACGCCGAAGGCACAGGCCAGGAGCTTGTCTTCCAGCTGGGCGGCCGTCGTACGCTTCTCCGTACAGGCGTCGGCCAGCTTCTGGGCCTGCCCGATCAGTGTGGATTCGTGCGCCTCTTCGAGTGTGCGCAGGGCCTTGCCGATGGTTCCGTCCATGCCCTGGCGGTAGGCGGCGAAGCTGATGGGGAACAGGGCCGCGGTATCGACCAGCACGGCCGGGCTCGTTGCGCCGAGCTCCACGCGCCCCTCGGCGTTCACGTCGGCGAAGGGCTGTTGCCACGAACGTCGTGCGTAGGCCACTCGATCGCGCATGCGTTCTCCCCGCACGTTCGCGCGAGGCAGCTTCGAGCGCTTGGCCGCTGCCAGGCGCTCGAACACCCTGGCCAGGTGTTTGTCGGCCTTGGCGACTTCGGTCCGGAATTCCGGGTCATCCTGAACATCTCGCGCCGCGCTCATCGCGGCGATCAGCCCTTTGAGTGCGGCCTGCTGCTGATCGAGCACCTTGACCACCTCGTTCAGCTTGCTGATGGCCCGATTCGCCGCGTAGCTCTTCAGAGCTTCGTCTTGCCCCTGGAGCTTCAATGAAGCGTAGCGTCGGAAGAAGGTTTCGGCATCCGGCACGTCGATGGAGCCCAGCCTCAACTCGTGACGATTGGACTCGTCGGAGAAGATGCGCGCCAAACGCACGGGCAGCACGTACTGGGAATCGTGCAGCGTCTTGACCAGCAACCTCACGTTCGGCGCGGGCTGGTCTCCCACCGCCACGACGAAACCGGACTTGTCATCCAAAAGCAAACGGCCCTTCTGCGGCGCAAACTTTGCCTCCTTCACCGGGATGGGAGAGGGGGGCTCTTTGCTGGCAGCTTGCACCAACAGCGCTTGCTTGACAGCGTGGTCGAGCGGCTGGGGTGCGTTCGGATCCACACAACGAAGCTGGTACTGCTTCAGCGCGCCCAACTTTTCTTCACACTCGAAGTCGTTGCCACAACCCGTGGAGGCGGTGAGCTTGGCAAACATTTCCTCGCAAGAAGTGGTGTCCAGCTCGATGGGTGTTTGCGTGCTTCGCTCCACCTGTTTTTCTATCATGCTGACCACGAGTGGCGAGGCATGCTTGCTGCACTTGGTAGCCCACTTCTGTGCGGTCACCGCGCAGTCTGCGGCGCTCGGGCATCCTTTATCGATGAGCTGCATGCCCTCGTAGGCGCATTCGCCACCGCTCACCTTGACCCTCGACTTGAATGTGTCGACGAGCTGTTGGACCTTGGGGACCTGGCTGGGTTCGAACCCGTGGCAGGTGTTCAGCCAGTCCTCGCCCAGGTTGATTGCGTGTTGGCAGAGATCGCCCGAACACTTCTGTTCACCTTCGAGCACGGGGACCACGAGCTTGCATTCGTCCTTCACGACACCAGAGCTCCCCGGAGTCGCGTAGAGCCATTCGATGGATTCGGCCTGGGGGCCATCCGTCTTTATCGAAAGATCGGGCTGCTTGGGTTTGGGTGATGGCCCGCACGCGGCGGCGATCAATCCCAGAACATAGAAAAAACGCGGATGCTTCGGGCTGGCCATGGTCGGTATCCGTATTTTCACATCGGCTCCGAGTGGGCAAGCGCCTGGGGTTCGGCCCGACCCCCGACGGCTGCCAAACGCGTCGACTCAGGCATTTGCGATGCTCGGCCCACCGAAGCTTGCTGCGCAAAGGGGGGCAGGGTGGGGTAGTTTTCGGCCGGCCTGGCCGTAAGGAACTTGTGCGCTGGCGAGTTGTCGGAGGAAACGAAGCAGGCACGGAGCAACGATGAGATTGGGTGGCGACGTATTGAAGTTGGACCTGTACGGCATTCTCGGGGTGACGCCACTTGCCGACGCCGAGGCGATTCGCAGCGCCTATCGTCGCCGCGCGCTCAGGAGCCACCCCGACCTTCAGCGCGAAGCTGGTCAGGCAAGCGAGCGCGAAATGGTCGACCTGAACGTCGCCGCCTGGGTGCTGACAGACCCCGAGTTGCGCAGGCAGTACGACCGTTGCCGACATGGGCACGCTCACCAAAAGCCGCGCGCGTGGTACGAGCGCGTTTGCTACACCAGTGGCGACTGGGTCGTGCCGCCTCAAAGGGAGCGCGAGGGTGCACGAGCCGGCGAGTTCGGCGACTTGCTCAGACGGATTCGCCAGTGGCCCGGTCGCGTCATGCTCGAAATTGCCGAACGCGTCGACGCCCTGTCGCCGCGCCAACGCACCACCGTCACGGCGGTCTGCCTGTTCACCGCCGTGCTTCTGATTGGTTACGCAAAGCCCAGCTCATTGACCAAACTCTTCGAGGATAACGAGCCGAGCGCGTTCGATCCCGGCGCGCCCTGAGACGCCGAAACGCCTCTGGCCGCAGGCTTGCAGTCCCGGCTCCCCTCGAGCACTGACTGCCGTGCACTCGTCCCGTCGAGCGGACTGATGTCTAGAATGAAAATGTCCCCTGGGACTGCAGTGACATCGACACAGTTCTCGCCTCGAGCTCAAACGCATGTGTTCTGAAACCAGCCACTGGTAGAACTGGAATCGTGGACTTCCGCCTTGGGTCGGGTGCTGCCTTGATTCTTCCCCTGGCCGCCTGTGGTCCCGAGAGCACGTCACCCTCTGGTGTTGGTGGCGGCGGCGCGATGAGCGGCGGCGGCGTGACGACCCTCAGCGGCGTGACAACCAGCGGTAGCTCGGCAGGTGGCCAAACGGCGGATGGAAACGCGAGCGGCACTACTGGGATGGGGAGCCCAACGAGCGGGGGACTGTCCGGTGGTTTAGGCGGCAGCGGAGGCGCAATCGGTGGCACCGCAGGCGCAATCGGCGGCACCGGAGATAGCCCCAGCAGCGGTGGGTTGGGCGGCACCGCCGGAGACTCGTTCCAGATCAGTGCGCATTTGGCGAGCGAGGACGACGAACGTGCACCGACGACCGTGGGGCTCGTGCAGTGGTCGACGACTTTGGGCACGCCCACGGCCGCGACCATCGAGTTCGGACCGACCACCGAATACGGGATGGAGGCCCCGGTTGACGTGACGCAAACCGAACTCCGGGGGGTTCTCTTGGGCATGAAGCCGGAGCAGACCTACCACTTCCGCGTCTCAGCGACGCTAGACGGCCAAACCGTGCGGAGCAACGACACCACGATTCGGACCGGTGCGCCACCGGCGACGAACCTGCTGACCAGCTACGAGATACTCGTACCAGACAAGCGCGAGGCGGGCTACATCGTCACCTCGGTCTGGAACCAAGGCGTTGGCGGAATGGCCTTCATTCTGGATGCGGAGGGAGACATCGTGTGGTGGTACGATCCGGATCTGGAGGACGGCGTCGCCAGGGCTGCCATTTCGGCCGACGGTCGTGATTTGTGGATGATCTCCTCGAGTATCACTGGTGGAGAACCTCTGGTGCGCGTTGGCTTGGACGGGCTCGGCCGGCAAGCGTACTCGAACACCTCCGGCACCCACGACATCATCCCCATCGAGGCGGATCTGATGGCTTTCATCGACTACGGATCGGCTGCGGGCATCGGAGTCTCCGCAATCGATCGCTCCGGACAGCTGAGCGAGATCCTCGATCAGGAGGACCTCCCGCCGACCGGCCCCGACGCTCCCATCGACATCCACCACCTGAATGCCCTCGCCTACGACTCCGAGATCGACACCTGCTTTCTCTCCGCGCTCTACTCGGACGTCTACTCGTTTCCGCGTGCAGGCGCCACGAGCGACAACATCGTGGCTCTGTCGTCGATCCTCGGCTCCACTTCCGTCTGGGGCGAACGCCAACACGGCTTGCAAGCTCTCGGCGACAATCATCTGTTGATGTTTGCCAACCAGGCCATCCAAGATCCCGCGGAGTCATCAGTCATCGAGTTCGACCTGAGCGATGGCAGCGAAGTCTGGCGCT
Organism: uncultured delta proteobacterium; assembly: GCA_963809955.1. GTDB lineage: Bacteria > Myxococcota_A > Polyangia > Polyangiales > Polyangiaceae > JAICQQ01. The sequence goes on along the minus strand of CAWELQ010000013.1, from coordinate 70,314 downwards.
ACAATGGCGGCGAGGTCACGCAAAACTTCGGAGGCGCGCAGCGTTTGCCCGGCGGCAACACCCTGGTCGTCTATTCGAACGCCGGCGTGATTCATGAGACGACTCCGGACCTGGAAAAGGTGCTCGAAGTGACCTCGGCGTTCAAGCTGGGCTACGCCACCTGGGTCCCTAGCCTGTACCCCACGGACCGGTCCCAATAGCAGCACGGCTCGACCGTGTCCCGGTGGCGCAGTGTGCGCGCGCTCATTTGCCAGGGGCCACTCTGCCATTGCTCGCGGTGCTCGTGATGCTTTCTCGGCGGTGCTTCCTTGGGTGTGGGTTCAGCCCAGCAGCGCGTCGAGGGCGAGTTGCGCCAAGGCCATGTCTTCGCCTTCGCTGAGTCCGCTCACTCCGACGGCGCCCGCGACTACGCCGTTGTGGACCACTGGGAGCCCGCCACCCCAACCGACGTAGTCCAAGCTTCCGAAGTAGGTGACCGGAAAGCCTTCTCGCGCCACCGAATCTCCCAGCTGCTTCGAGGGCGCCTGCTCACGGGCTGCCGTGGCGGCCTTGTTGATTGCTACCTGGACGCATGACAGGCGGCAACCATCGGTGCGCAATAGCGCGATGAGCTCACCATGAGCATCGACCACCGCGACGGTGGCACCGGCGCCCCGTCGCTCGAGTTCAGCCTGCACGGCAGCTACGACTTTCGCGGCGTCGGCGTGTGAAAGCGTGGGTATCACATGCATCGGGACAGCCTAGCCAGGGAAGGGTGGCCTGGGAAGCCGATCCGAAGTGCGAGAGCCGCGCACCACCCCGAACACCGATCCCATTCCCATTCCCATTCCCATTCCCATTCCCATTCCCATTCCCATTCCCAGCCTGAGTCCTGAGCCTGACCCTGAGCCTGAGCCCTGAGCCCTGAGCCTGAGCCCTGAGCCTGAGCCTGAGCCTGAGCCCTGACCCTGACCCTGAAGCCCGCGCGATGGGGGCAGGGGCCGGTTTTCGTGAACCGCCTCGCGGTGGGCCCCAAGGGCAACCCCAAGGCCCTAGCCCCCACAAACCACAGCGCCATCAGAAAGCTACAGCTTGGCAGCAAGGTTTGTCGTGGCGTACGCTGGTTCGGGGCGGCATACTCGACGGGTTAGGAGTCTCAATCCATGTCCGTCGGTCCCTGGCAAATCATCATCATCGCAGCCGTCGTCATCATGTTGTTCGGCGCCTCGCGCTTCGCCGATCTCGGTAAAGGTCTCGGCGAGGGGATCAAGAATTTCAAGAAGGGCATCACTGAAGATCCCGATGCGGAGAACAAGACGCCCGGAGAGGACGCTCCTTCGGAGGCGAAGTAGCGCCGCTATGAAGTAGCGCCGGGGTCGAATCGCCCGGGGCTACGTTCCGGCCCGGATCAGCTGTGCGAAGGGTCGGCGTTGCTCGCGTCCGCGAGGGTCGCCTCGACGAAGCTTCTGAGCTCGGCCATTTGCGAGGCACCTAGCCTCCGACCGGCGACGGAGACGAGGTAGAGGGCAGCGAGCAGGAGCGCGCCCGCGGGCAGCGACCAGAGCGCGGTTGGGCTTTGATCCATGGTGTGCTGCGCGGCGGCAAAGCTGAGACCAACGAGGCAGCCGAAGACGGTGGCGGCCCCTATTGCCACGTACAGGGTCCACACATGTGGGTGGGGCCCGAAACGCGCCCGCAAGCAGGTGTGTCCGTCCATCGCATGCAGGTCGACGATCAGTTGCGGCGACCACAGGTGTTGGCGCGCGTCGGGTACGTGCAGCTCGATGCGACCGTCGGCGGTGATGCCGCACATCGAACATTGCGGAGACCTCAGCCGTCGACTGACCGCGCGCCGGATAGCATCGGGAGAGAGTGGATACTCGAGCTCGAACGTAGGTCGGACCGCCCCTGCCATCTGGACCGATAGTGTAGCGCCGACGGTCGCGCCCGCACCCGAGCATTTGCCCGGCATCGGGCAGGCGCAAAGTTTCACTCCGTCGCGAGCTGTCGTGGCGTTACGTTAGATTCACTTCGGTTGGCTTCAAAACGGCGGGGGTTCCGTGGCAGGAAGCCCGACGCCCTCGGGAGCCTTCGAGTCAGCGCTGTCGGTCTCGCCCGGATGCGCCGCCCCCGAGGTGTCCGCGGTGCCGTTGTCGGTTTCGTCGGGTTCCAGTGGGGCCTGCGAGGCCTCGTCCGGATCCTGATCGGGAGTTTCCGTGGTGCTCTTCGCCTCCTCGCCTGCCGCATCCTCGGTGCCAGCGTCGGGCAACGGCGCGGTGTCGTTCGGCAGGGAATCGGGCAGGAACTCTTCCTCGACGGTGTCCTCTTGCCCTGGGTAAGGTAACAGACCAGTGTGCGGGTCGATGCTGGTCTTGACGATACCAGCGGGGCGAGGGAATTGCGTGCGCGGACGGCCCTCGTGTGCGAACCGCATGAAGTCGATCCACGCTGGCAGTGCTGCGACGGCGCCGTACTCGCCCCAACCCAGGGGTAGGTTGTCGTCGTAGCCGACCCAGCTGCCCGTGACGAAGTCGGTAGAGTAGCCGACGAACCAAGCATCGCGGTTCTTGTTGGTGGTGCCCGTCTTACCTGCCACCGGCCGATCGAGCACGCGGGCGCGCCGTCCGGTGCCTACCTCGACCACTCCACGAAGCAAGCTCGTGGTCAAGTAGGCCTCCTCCTCGGACATTACCCGGCGCTGAGGCGGCTCGGGCGGCAAGCTGAGCTCGCTGCCGTCGGGTCCCTCGATCTTGGTGATGATCTTGGCCGGGGCGTAGAGTCCCCCAGAGGCCAAAGTAACGTAAGCGTTGGTGAGCTCGAACACGCTCACCTCGTACGACCCCAGCGCCAGAGAGAGATCCGGCTTCAACCGGGACCCGATGCCCATCGCCTTCGCCCACTCGACCACATTGGCTGCGCCGACCTTCTTCATGACGGCCTCGGCGACTTCGTTGTCGCTCTTGGCAACGCCCATGCGTAGCGTGATCCGGCGAGTCGGCTCCTCGCTGCCCGGTTTGTTTTCGAACTCGAACACGCTGGCGGGGGTGAAGTGCCGGGAGTGCAGGGCGTAGCTGTACATCAACGGCTTGAAGGCGGAGCCCGGTTGGCGCTTGGTGAGCAGACTCGTGTCGCTCGCGTGTGAACCGGTTCGGTCGAGTCCGCCCATCACGGCTTCATAGCTGCCGACGAGCGCGCGCACTTCCCGGGTTCTCACGTCGATCGCCACCAATGCGCCCTCGGGACCCAGCTCGAGCTTGAGTGGCACGGGCCCCGGCGCCTTTTCCGGATTTTCCAGGATAGCCACGCGCAGCGCCGCCCCCACCTTCGTGAACTTGCTGGGGGGCAATCGCTTGGGGTTGTAGCGCTCCTCGTCCTTCAACAGAATGCGCCCCAGCGTGTCACCCACCATGATGTCGATGGTCCCGGTCGCGTCGCTCAATGCGCTAACGGTTCCGACGTAGATCTTGTGTTGCTTGGGGGTCCCCTCAAAGGGCTTACCCCAAACCCGGCGCTGCTTGAGCGTGTAGGGGGGTTCGAGCTTCTGGCGCTTCAGGTAGCGGTCGAGGTTGTCTCGCACGGCCTTTCGCGCCGCGGTCTGAAGTGCGGGGTCGATGCTGGTGTGCACGGTATAGCCGCCGCGACGCGCTCGATCGGGAGCGACCGCTTCCAGCGTCTTTCTGACATCGAGGACCACCTCCGGACACAGTTCGCTTTCCGCCTCGACCGCGGGAGCCAGCTTCATCGGCACGATGGAGGCCGCGGCGTGCACCTTCCGAGTCATGAAGCCCTTCTTCAACATCTGGTCGAGAACGTAGCGCCGACGTTCGAGCGCCCGCTCGGGGTGCCGGCGCGGCGAGAAACGCTCGGGGGCAGCCACCAGCCCGGCCAATAGAGCAGCCTCGTCGATATCGATCTCGCGCACCTTCTTGCCGAAGTAGTAGCGCGAGGCCTCCTCCACACCGTAGCGACCGTGTCCCAGGTAGATGTGATTGAGATACAGTCCGAAGATCTCGTCCTTGGTGAGGTGCTGCTCGACGCGGCGTGCCAGAATCGTCTCGCGAATCTTCCTTTTGTAGCTGCGTTCGGAATCCAACAGCACATTTTTGATCACCTGCTGGGTGATGGTGCTGCCACCCTGCGTTGTCTTACCAGCCCTCAGGTTGGCCAACATGGCACGTAGCATGCCCAGGTAGTCGAGCCCCTCGTGCTCGTAGAAAGAAGCATCTTCCGCTGCCAAGAATGCTTGCTTGACGTGGCTCGGGATCTCCGAAAACGGGACCACGGTACGACGCTCGGTGAACAGGTTGGCAAGCAGCGTGCCGTCTCGAGCCAAGACGCGAGTGACTTGGGGCGGATCGTACCCCGCCTTGAGCTGTTCGACGCTCGGCAGATTGGCTTCGTAGTGGCGCACCACGAAGAACACGGCAATCGCTCCCAACAGTATGAGTACGAGGCTTGCCTGGGCAGCGCGAAGCGCAATTTGTTTTGCCACGTCCTTCCAATGCTTGTCGCCGTCCTGAGCGGACTCACCCTGGTCTCGCTCGCGATTCGGCGTTGCGGGTCTGACGCTCGCGGGCTGGGCCGGAATACTACCGGAGCGCGAACCCGAGGCACCGGCCGACCCCCGGCCCGCAACTTCCGATTGGCTGCCAATCGCGGCGTTCATGGCTTCACGCAGCCGGGCCGCCGAGTCTTGCTCGGGCCGGGCCCGCGCCGGGGGGCCGCGATCGGCCGGGGGCGTGGCGCCCCCATACTCCGCCTGCCCAGGTTCCAGCTTCAGCGTATCCTGGAAGGCCTCATCAGAGATCTCGTTCCTGCGCTGAACGGCCTCGGGGGGCCGAGCTCGGGGGGGCGGCGAGTCGTGCTCGGTCATTTACTTCGCCTCGAATCTACGACAGGTTCCGGCCCGCGTCCCGCGAAGGGAGTCGAAAGGACGCTGCTGCGCCGGCTCCGCTCCGACGGTAGGCTCCTACCCCGGTGCGAATCAGCGCCAGAGCGCAAGCTTAGCGCCCCATGAGGCTCATGACGACGACGGCCAGCACGACTCCCGTCACCAAACAAAGGGCAGCGACGCCTATCAGCAAACCGGCGGTGGGACCGGACTTGGCGGAGCCCGACGGTGGCGCGGGGTCGGAGTGCGGCTGAGCAGCTCCGGAGCTCTGTGGCAGGGCGGAGGCGGGGATGCCCTCTTCTTTGCCACCGAATGGCTTGAGCGCCTCGGCGAATTCGGACGCGCTTTGGTAGCGATGGTCTGGACTTTTTGCGAGTGCTTTTTCCAGAACCGCGTCGAGCTCGGGCGGGAGCTTCAGCTCTGGGCGCCGCTGGCTGAGCGGAATGATCGCCTCGGTCACATGCTTCTGGATGTACTCCATGGGGGTTCTGGCATCGAACGGCAACTTCCCCGTCAACACTTCGTATAGGATGACAGCGAGCGAGTAAATGTCGCTGCGAGCATCCAGGGTGCGACCTTGGGCCTGCTCGGGAGACATGAACTCCGGAGTCCCGAAGACCATCCCCTCCTGGGTCAAGATCACGGACCCGGGCTGCATTTGCCTTTCGGTGACTTTGGCCAGACCGAAGTCCAGCACCTTGGGGAAATCCTTGAGGCCGCCCTGAGTGCACAGGAAGATGTTCTCGGGCTTCAGGTCCCGGTGCACGATGCCCATCTCGTGCGCCTCTTGCAGTGCGCCGCATACCTGCGCCAAGATGGGAATGGCGCGCGAGGCCGGCATGGGCCCTTCTCGGCGCACCCGCTGATTCAGGTTCTTCCCCTCGAGCATCTCCATCACGATGTACAGCGACCCATCCTCTTCCAGCTCGCCGTACATGAAGACGCGCACAGCGTTGGGGTGCGTCAGCTGGCTCATCGCGCGGGCTTCGCGTCGGAAGCGCGATGTCAGGTCTTTGCGGCCGGCCAGCTTCGGGTGCAGTATCTTGATGGCCACCTCGCGGTTCATCGCGGGTTGCGCCGCCCGGTACACGGACCCCATGCCACCCGTCCCGATCTTCTGCAGGATTCGGAATTGACCGTCGAGCAGGTCGCGGCCAATGAATGGGTCCTTCGGACGGGGTTTCATCTAGGACGCCTAGATAGCAAAACTCGCCCAGGGCTACGAGCATCGGTTAGGGGCAGAGGTCCAGCCCCAGCCGGCTGACCCGAGATTCTATGGTGAATGCACACTTCCTTCAGAGTGACCTCTTCCGGGGGGCCGGTTTTTCCCACGCCTTCTTCACGCGCCGAGGCGGCGTTTCGGCCGGGCCGTTCCAGTCGCTCAACTTCTCGATTTCCGTCGGAGACCAACCCGACAATGTGCTCCAGAATCTGAATCGGGCTGCTCGGGCCCTCCAGGTGGAGCGGCAACGACTCTATTTCGCAAGTCAAGTGCACGGGACCGACGTCTGCGAGCTGACGGGGGCCGAGGTGGCTGAAGACGTGGTGCGTCGCGACGCGGACGTCGTGTTGTCCGCGACCGAGGGGGTGGCGTGTGGTGTGCGCAGTGCCGATTGCCTACCCGTCCTATTTGCGGACCCAGGGTCTGGAACTGTGGCCGCAGCTCACGCCGGATGGCGCGGGCTGGTGCGGGGAGTGCTTCCGGCCACAGTGGCTGCGCTTGCTCGTCGCGGCTGTCGGGTAAGCGGCCTTCTGGTCGCACTAGGTCCGCACATTTCCGTCGATGCCTTCGAAGTCTCTTCGGAGGTTGCTGCGGAACTCCAGGCTGCGGCGCCCGGCACACACATCGTTCACCTCGATCGTGGGCCTCGACCGCACGTGGACCTCAGGGGGCTGGCTCGCGCGCAACTCATTGCGCAGGGGGTGGCGGAGTCGCACATCGACGACGTTTTCGGGTGCACGTTCACGGACCAGGCCAATTTTTTTTCATACCGTCGGGACGGCAGGACGAGCGGTCGTCACCTGTCCGCAATCGTCGCGAGAAACAAGTGAGCCATCTCCCCCTCTATGCCCGGCGCGCTATGCTATACAGGCCGTTGTTGCAGCCTGGCGCCGCTGCCGCTTGCCCCCAAATTGCGCTCGCGCCACCCAGGCGTTGAGATTGTTGAAGCAGGGGCGTATCGTTGCGCGCTCGAAAAACAATGGCTTTCTCGATTCGTTGCCAGGCATGCGATAGCGTTTTCTCTTTGGACGAGGAGCTGTTCGAGCGCTGCGTGGCGGGCAAGGCGGCGCGCTTCAAGTGCCCCAGCTGTGGCAAGGCGGTGCCGGTCGATGGAAGCGGAGCTTCCCTTCCGAAAATAGACAAGGCTAGTGCCGTGTCGGGCCGCGCGCTGAACGCTGGCGATCTGCTCGCCGACGAGAACGAGATCGCCGAAATATCGGATGAAGAAGTGGCCTCTTTGCCTCCCGAATCGCTCGCGGCTCAGCAGCGGCGGCCCCCGCCCAGGCCCAGGCTCGAAAGCAAGATCGACGATGAGCTGTGGGTGGTGAGCATCAAGGAGGGGGTCGAGGACCAGGAAATTTTCGAGAGCTCGCTCATGCACATGGTGCAGACCGGCAAAGTGCCGGCGGACGCCATCGTGTGGCGGGAAGGGATGAAGGACTGGTTGCCGCTCGGCGATGTTCCGGAATTGGCCAGGCATTTACCGCCGCCCGACGACAAAACTGGCGGTTTTTTGGGCACCGGGATGAAGGCTACGTTCGGCAGCAACGCCGGCGAGCGCAAGAGTACTCCGCCCCCATTGCCTCCGAAGAAACGTTCTTACGGTTCTGGGAAGAAGAAATCACACCACGGCGAGACGCGCACCAAGCCCGTGGCCCTGTCACCGGGTTTCCTGTTTTCGGTGGATGACGCGGAGAGCGAGCCGCCAGTCAAGCCCGTCGAACCCCACGCCTCGGCGAAAGCCGTTCCACATCCTCCCCTCAAAGGCCCGCGCCGCGCCGTGACGCGCGATCTGGATTTCAGCGATATTGCGGATGACGAAGAGATCCCCGTCTCCGGCACTCCCGCGCTCAAGGATCTGACCTCGGCCCTACACCCCAAAGCCGGCTCTGCCCCGGGTGCCTTGTTCGCTTCTCTCAGCGGTGACGAGGACCAGGTGCTCGGGCCTCCGAGCATCGACATCAGCGACTTTTCAGGGCAGAAGTCCAAGGCTTCTCGAGACGTTGTCCCGAGCCAAGGCCAGCGCGCGCCCGAGAGCGGGGCGCGTTCCAGGACGAACTCGCGGGAGGCCGACGAATCCGCCGCCGATTCCCCGCAGGGTGAAGCGGGGCAATCGGCACCTGGTGCTGCGAAGAAGCGCAAGAGCAAGCATCCCGGGGCGCGTTCGAGCAAACCACCGAGGGCTCGAGCCAGCGAGCGGCCCTCGGCCGAACGTCGCGCGAGCCGGTCCCCCAAGACCCGCACCCACGCATCCGGGCCAGAGGCGTCCGAATCCGAAAAGGGCCATGGGTGGCTGACGCCGGTGCGTCTCGTGGTGCTTCTGGCGATCGCTGGCCTGGCTTACTGGCTGTTTTCGTACCAGCTGCGGCAGCCACGCGCGAGCTCCGAGCCGACCCCCGAAACACGGGCTCCAGCAGCTCAGGCCGAGCCGGTGCAGAGGAACCCCGCGCCAGCCCCGGAGAAGGTCGCCCCACCACCGGAAGCCCCCCAGCCGGCGGACGAAGAAGAGGCCGAGCCGTCGGCGGCCGACAGCCAGGCGAGCGGGCAATCTGCGAAATCTGCCCCTGCCGGTCACTCCCAGGCCGTCGCCCAGTCCCCCCATGCGGAAGCGGAGCCTCCTGCGCCGCCTCCCAAGGAAAAGGCCAAGCCGCCCAAGCAGGCTTCGACCTCATCGACCGCGCCCAAAGCCGCCCCAACCGTGGCTAATCCCGATGCCCCGCCGTTCAACAAGGCGGCTGCGATCGCCGCCCTCAACACGGCCGTTGCCCAAGCTTCGGGCTGCCGGCAGGAGGGCGATCCGACGGGCACGGCGCGCGTCGTCATCACTTTCGCTCCCTCGGGGCGGGTTACCACGGCGAACCTGAGCGGTCCCCCCTTCGCGGGTACCCGCACCGGAGGTTGTATCGCGTCCACCATGCGGCGCGCGAGCGTTCCTCCGTTTTCGGGCTCCCACGTCACCGTGGCAAAGAGCGTGGTCATTCGCTGACGCCGCGAGAAGTTGGCCGGCACCGCGTAACTGAAGCGCTCCTCGTCAGGCGACGACTTGGCGCGATGGCACATGGCTTCAGTTGGCGGAACCCGACGATCGCGGCCGCGTGCCGGGGGGAGAGCAGCTCGTGACCTGAGCGCTCGAGCCTCATGGGAGCCGTTGCCGCACCTGGCTCGATGCTGGCTGCCAGGTCGATCGTCAGATTTCGCGCTCGGGATCGAGATCGGGCTGGCCTTGTGATTGTCTCCACCTGGGATCTGTGTGTGTCCACAGGCCACGTTCGAACGTCCGGTTGAGCTAGACCCGATCGAATGGGGAGGGGATGGCCCGACAAGCCGGTCGCTTCGAGCGCAGCCTTGGGCCTCACAGGGCCTTGGCCGTCAGTGGTCAGCCCTCTAGGTCCTCCGTCCGAGCCCGGCCCCACCCCACCAATGACTATCCACCAATGACTATCCACCAATGACTATCCCCGCGCGACGTCTTCGATCTTCAGCACATAGCCGTTTTTTTTCCGACCCCAACTCAAAAGGCTGGCAAATTGTCAAATTCGCTTTACATTGTCTGAGTCGGCGCTGCGCCGGGCCCAGGGTGTCGCACCCTCCCGCCCCATCCCCACTCCCGTGGGGCCTCCGAGCGCGCCCCACCGCGCTTTGCCCCACCCCGGCGTTAGCGCCGACACCTTTCCCTAGACCAGCGACCGACCCCGCCATTCGGCGCCGCGCGTAGCAGGCAAGCGAGCGTCTTCCGGACTACTTACCGGACTACGCTGTCTCCGAGAAGCAACACGGCGCGCCGCGCATTCAGAAACATTGTCCGGCGCTCGGCTCGAGCCCGGCTCGCCCTCTATTGAAAGGGCGGACCGCGAACTTCTCCGGCTTCGCGCAGATCCGTCGCGTTGCGACTCGTCGCGATGACCTCGGAGGCGCGTGTCAAAATGTCGGGGTTTGCGGCTATGTGTGATTCGAGGCCGCTGACAGAGCCGTGGCAGCCCGCGCAGAGCCCGTTGAAGAACTCGCGCCGAAATGACTGCCTCGCGAACTCACCGGGGTAAAATTGCATTTCCTCCCGCTGAAAGTGCAGCTCGGGTTCCGAGTCTGCGGCGAGCTTCGTGGTCACCGCCAAGCTGATGGGGACGCCACCGTCGATGAGGATGCGCGCGGAACCGTCGTCGTACAGTTGTGGAACGCCGAGCCGTCGACGCCTGAGGTAGTAGGGACCATAAGCATCGTTGTCCACGAACTCGCCGCCGCTGTCGAAGCTGGTTACCCCCGGCTCGGGAGGGAGATTTTCCCAGACTTCGATCAACCCGCCACTCGGGATGATGCGCTCCGAACGCGTGTTCTGGAAAAGGAGGCTCGCCAGAAGCGGTAGGTCGAGAAAGGTAATCTGAGCCCGGTCGCGCCGTTCGTCGCTGTAGACGTGTGTGTTGCCGTTGGCTTCATCGGGCCTCGACTCGAAGACGCCCTGGTTCTGGCGCGCGTACACGGCGACGGGCCAAGCGAGATCCTCGGCGGAGCTGATCAAGGATGTCAGACTTCCAGTCGCAGGGTTGGCGACGGAGATGTCGAAAGCGTCGCCGAACGAGCCCAGGTTGGAGACGCCAGCGGCGTAGCTGACGAGAAGGCGTCCATCGGGTAGCGGGCTGGGCTGCCGGTAGGCGCCCTGGGTTTGGTCGAGCTTGCCCGTCGCCCGCGGGTCGAAAAGGTGGATGGACTTCTGATAAAACTCTGGATTCGGCCAGTTGAGGGCGCCCGTGTCGTTGATGTAATCCTCCGGGTCGTTGCTCTGCTGATCTACTCCGATGCTTCGGTTGATGATGGCCAGCGTGCCCGCCCCATGCGCTGCCCCCTTGTCGCTAAAAATGGCCGCAAGGTTCTTGTCCGTAAGCTCGACCACGTCCGTGAGCTGGTTGAAGCCGATGGTGCTTCGCTGCCCGAACAGCGGATGGTAGTCGCCGCCATCGAGGTTCATGCGTCGCCCGGCGAGCTGATAGAAGTTCGTGGCGCGTTTTTCGGCAACCATGATGACCCGCCCGTCCCGCATGAAGGCGGGGGTCAGCTCTTGATTCAAGAGGAAGGTGAGCTGCCGGATATTGCCCTGCTCGAGCACGTAGAGATTCGAATTGAGCTTGCTGGGGTCGGCGGGTGTGCGTTGCGGACCCTGGTAGCCGATGCGGTCTACATTCATGATATTGCCCCGCGTGGAGGCGAACACGATGCGGCCGTCGGGCGCGAATGCAGGATCGAAGTTGTGTACCAACTCGCCGTTGTCCGAGTACGCTTGCCCATTGTCGAGCACAGGCGCCTTGTCGATGTCCGGTTCCACCGAGCAACTGCCGTCTGCTTCCACGACGTAGATGCGGTAGGGCGCGCTCGCCCCCGTCCGAGCGGAAAAGGCGATCCGCTGACCGTCCCAGGAAACGGCAGGCCTGCGCGCCTGGCTGGTCAAAGGATCCAGCCCGCACGCCATAGAGAGGCTGGTTTCCGCGCCAAGCGTGATGCTCCCATCGGCCTGGAGCGTGGCCCCCGTCGACACCACCTCGGAGCCGGGTTCGAATGTGGACCAATCCTGGGGCGTGTCCGGTTCGGCGCTGGCTGGCCGCCTCACGAAAACGATGGCGCTCAGGGGGGTCGCCGCGCCCATGCGTTCGACCTTCTCGATCTCGAACCAGGTGCTGATGACACAGTACGGGTCCTGCTCGTCGAGCGGACCGTTCGTGGCGGCTTCGGTATCACAGGCGCTCGGATCGCCCCCGGAACCGAACAGGGGCCCGCCTCTGTGCAGGATGCCCCCCTGCTCTGGCAGCAAGTTCTTCTGCACCAAACGGCTGCCGTTCACGTCGGGGCTCTCGAGCGCCAGTTGCTCGAGGGTAAGCTCGTAGTTGGCGCGACTTGCGGGCAGCCCGAAGTGCCCTCCACTGCCCCCTCTGAGTCGATAATCGTGGAACATGGTGGGGGAATGGCAACCCAGCATCATGCAGCCGCGTTTGACCAGCATGGGCTGCACGCGGCTTTCGAAAAAGATAAACCCCGGATCCACGGGGACGTTGGTCGGCCCACCCTTCAGCTCGGCCCAGCTCTTGAGAGTCTCGTAGTTGGGGTCGTCGACGTTCGCGAAGACCGTTCCACCTTCGTGATAGGTGCCCCCTTGTTCGGGTGCCAGACCACGCCGGAGGATCTCACTGTTCTGACTGTTCGAAGCGACGTAGTCGCCCGCGGCGAAGTAGTTCCAGCGCACTTGCTCGTCGCTGTCTCCGCACGTCAAGTACAGCGCATTGGCAGGCGAGCCGTGGCAGTTGCCCGCTGCGCAGTTCTTGACCAGCATCGGATTCACTTCGTTGACGAACGTGTCGAAGTCTTCGCTGGTGGGGACCTGTGCGGGGTCGAAAAGGGCATCGCGCCCCAGCGTGCTGGAGCAAGGCGACAGGTCGTACTCTTTGGCCGCTGGCGGCGCGTTGTTCTCGGTAGCTCCGCCTTCTATCCAATTGCTCAACACGACGAACGACTGCGCGGTGAAATCGACCAGCGACCCCCCGCCGTGTGCAATATCGGTGGTGATGATCCGTGGTTCGGAATCGTCCCAGGAGGTGAGCCTGATCTGATACGGGGGCAGAACCTTGAGGAGCAACGCGGGCTCCCCGTACGGGCCGTAGTTGATCAGCAGATCGCGCCTGAGCGACAACGTGTCGTAGCTGTCGAAGTTCAGGTTTCCAAGGGCATTGCCTCGGTCGTCCGCAGCCGTGTGACACTGCGATTGACTGGGGCTGGCGGTGCAAGACCCCTGGACGATCGGTGCGATCTGACGGCTGTAGAAGGTCGTGTGTTCGGCCTTTTCGTTACGCTCGCAGCCGGCCAGGCTGGGAACCACGAGCGTGAGACCGACGAAGAGCGCTCGCGAATATCGTCGCATTAGGCAGATCTTAGCACCCGGAGCTCTGCCGCGAGAGCGCGCTTTTCACAGCTCCCGGAGGGCAATGCGTGCAGCGTCACGGACGTATTGGTCGGGGTCATCCTTGGCGGCCATCACGGCTTCTTTGGCCGAGGTGTCGGCTATGCGGCCAAGCGCGGCCACCGCCGCGGCACGCACGGACGCGACGGACTCTCCTTCCGGCGAAGTGAGCAAGATCAGGCCCATCACCGCGTCGCGGGCGCGCATGGCGCCTAGTGTGCGCGCGGCTCTGCGTCGCACCTCCGCCGAAGGATCGTCGATACGCGCCACTATCTGGTCGACGCCCGTGAAGACGTGGACGCGCAGCGCGCCGTGCAGAGCCGCGAGTCGCACCCGTTCATCGCTGTCCGAGAGCGCCGCGGCGAGCTCGCCGTTCGGACCCTGGTGATTCAGGCGAGTCAGAGCGTTTGCCGCGCTCAATCGTACTTCGGGCGACTCGTCTTCCACCAGGGCGCGAGCCACATGCGCCACTCCGTCACCGACCAGGAATTCCCCGATGGCTTGCGCGGCATACGCTCGCTTGTGTTCATCGTCCGACTGGTCGAGCGTATCGAGCACCTGCTCGTACACTTGACCAGGCCCGAACACACCGAAAATGCGCCGTCTCAGCCACCACGCCGAGATCTCCCGCGTTTTCGCGTTCGAGTCCCAGAGCAGTTTCTTGACGTCAGCGATGCAGTCCAGGCACTCCACCCGCTCGCCATGTTCGAGCACTTTCCAGATTCTGGTGGGAGCGACGTTGCCCATGGTGATGGCCTTGATGGCCGCGGGGGTGCTGACGTCTTCCAGAGAGTCCGGGTTCAGCAGCTGGTAAACGGCAGCGCGCCCCTCGTGCACATTCGGCGGAGCCGGAGCCTCCTCTGCGGCCACGAGTGAGCTGCTCGTCGCGGCAGCGGTCAGTGCAAAGGCGTAGGTGGCGATCTTGGTGATGCTGGCTTTCATGACACTCTCCTGCTCTCGCCTACTGGCCCAGTGGATCCATGGCATAGGGTTGGAAGGCGGAGTTTTGACGCGAGTAGTACTGGCCTCCCATGTCGATCGCGCGGATCAACTTGACGAGATCCTCGCGGGGCAGGAGAACTTCGCTGGCGTGATCCGTCCGCACGCCGGCCAGACCATCTTGGCTGAACGGCGCGCCGAGGGCCCAGGCGTAGCGCGCCGGGTCGACCGACGAGGTGATGTTGAGCTTCTCGATCAGGGCGCTGTTGCGCGCATCGCTCGGGATGCCCCACTTGGGCGGGATTTCTCCTTCCACGGTGAGATCATCCATCTCCATCTCCATGGCGGCTGGGTAAAAGATCGACACATACGAGGCGGGCCAGGCGTCCGTCTTGTTGTCGTAGGTCACCGTGATCGGGCGATCCGTCAAGTCGAGACGGGGGATCTCGTAGGTCGTCGTGGTGTCACCTTCTGTCATCGAGACCGAATAGAACGTCTGCGCCCCGCTCCCGTTCTGAGTTTCGTTGTGACACGACACACAGTACTGATCGAGAATCTGCTGAATCTGGTTCGGGTTACCGGCGTCGTTCGCCGCGCTCCACGGGTACTCTGTGCGATCCATGACCGGGACCATGAAGTCCTGAGGCCCGGCGCCGATGGCTTCGGGTAGCTGCTGCGCGGAGATGTTGAACGGCTTGGTGCGATCTTCGTGGCAGCCGCCGCACTGCCTGTCTTCGCCAGGCATCCCCTGGATCCAAGTGGTCTGGTTGCGAATGGCGAGGTCGAATTCGTCGACGGCTTGCAAGTGGACCGGCAGAAATGGAGGGACCTCGGCGGCCCACGAACCGTCGGAGTAGACGCGGGCCTCGCCCAGGAGCGCCGCCCCCTCCGCCATGGTCAGGCCGAACATCGTGGCGCCTGGCGCTGCCTCGGTCGAAAACCCTTCGATGATGCGGACCTTGACGGCCTGCTTCAGTGCCTCATCCATCGGCGTGTTGTCGAACTGTGCGCCGCTCACGGTCTCGCCGTGCAGTTTGGCGAGCGACGTTTGTGTCACGTCGACGGAGCCGAAAGTGGCAGGGATGCTCGAGTCCTGGCTGTTTTGCACGGAGGAAATGATCGGTGGCTCGTCGCGAGCGACGACCGCCTTCGCGTACAGCTCCCAGGTGTCGGCGTGGTTGATGACGTATTCGTTGGTTCTGCCATCGATGTCGTACAGGTAGATGCCGAAATCGGGCGGAGTCAGGCTGAACTCGTTCAGCTCGTTCACGTCGCCGTCGGCCCACGAGGTGAGGATTCGCCCGTCGGGCAGCACGGTGGGGCTCCGGTAGCGTCCGACGGGGGAGCGCTCTTCATCGCGCGGTACCGAGGGGGTCAGCGTTTTGAACGAGGCAGTCTCTTCGTTCGGGCGCTCGCCGTCGCCGCGCGCGTCGATGTAAATCAAGGCGCCTGCCTGAATGGTGTTCTCGCGCGATGTCCCCACCGCAATGAAGGTATTCGGCGTGGTGCCTTCGGATACCTGCACCAGCGAGTTTGCCGGCTTGCTGTGCTGGCCTGCCAGCGCCGTCATCTGCGTGCAGTCCGGGTTCATCGCGAACAACTTCACGTCATTCACGTTTTCGAGGTGTTCCCAGCGAGAGAAGCCGACGCGCCCGTCGGCGAGTGGAAACAGATTGATGGTATGCGACAGATTCTGCGAGCACAGCTTGACGTCGGCCTCGCCACCTTCCAGCGTGGTGGTCGCGATCTGAGTGACAATCGCGGCGTGGTTGTACTCGTCGGCGCGCGTGCCCATCTCCGTATAAGAGGTGTCGGTGATGAAGGCGATACGGTCACCCGCCAGCCAGATGGCGTGCAGTTGGTCGAAGTCGTCGTTGGTCAGCTGATGCACCTCGAAACTTCCGTCTTCGTTCGGTGTCAGGTCCGCCCAGTACAGGTTGTAGCTGTCACTCGCATCCCGCTTCATCGAGAACAGCACCTTGGTCGCGTCGTAGTTGACGTCCACGCTGGCCACGTCTGCAGTCGGCTCGTGGGCGATGATGTTTCGTACTTTTCCGGTGGTCAGATCGAGCAACTCGAGGCGCCCGCCGGGCACGTAGCGCTTGTAGTCCATGACCTGCCCCATGCCGCCGGCCACGTTGATTTGCACGCTGTTGCCGTCGTCGACCGTGTGTTGGCGGACGGCATACACGATCTGGCTCACCCCCTCGGGGGTTTCCGTGCCGGGCGAGTTCTCGCTGTTGCCGCAGCCCAGGGGCAGAGCCGCCAGCAGCGCGAACCATGCCAAGGTCGCGGTGGCCGGCATGCTACCTGGTCTGAACTTTCGAGCCATTTCATTCCTCCGTTCGCGCCTCACGCCGCAGTAAAGACTGGGCTGAGCTCGCTGGATCGTAAAGCACGATCTGAGCCAGCCCGTTAGCATAGGAATATTAGCCATTTAGATACGGAAGATGGAGGGACGATGCCCCCACGCGGCAGGTATCGTGGGGGAGTTGGCCCCCGGGAAGGTTTTCGAATGCGACCAGGACGCTTCGCTCGAAATGGGGCGACATTTGCGGGTAGTGTCCCACATCGTGGTGTCTGAACTGAAATTCGATGAGCGCGGGCTCCTGCCCGCCATTGCGCAAGACCACTTGACCGGCGAGGTACGCATGGTCGCGTGGATGAATCGTGAGGCCGTACGACTCACTCTGGAGACGGGGTGGGCGACGTTCTACAGTCGCTCGCGCAGCAAGCTGTGGATGAAGGGGGAGACCAGCGGGCATCGCCTGCGGGTGCATTCGGTCACCGCCGACTGCGATGGTGATACGCTGCTTTTGGGGGTGAGTGCAGAGGGCCCCTCCTGCCACACCGGCGCCAGGAACTGCTTCTTCAATCCGGTGGACCGGTCGACATCGATCGATGAAACCGCTAATCCCCTACCGGTCCTGCCGGTGCTCGCGGAGCTCGAACGCACCATCGAACGGCGTCGTTCGAGCAGCGCCGAAAAAAGCTATACGAAGTCCCTGTTGGACGGCGGCGTATCACGCATAAGCGGGAAAATTACAGAAGAGTCCAAGGAGCTGGTCGAGGCGCTCGAGAACGAGAGCTCCGCACGCGTTGCGTCCGAGGCGGCTGACGTGATTTTTCACCTGCTCGTCGGCCTGCGCTCACGCGACGTACCGTTCAGTGAGGTTATTGAAGTGCTGCGTCAGCGCATGGGTGTGAGCGGTCACGTGGAAAAAGCGAGCCGCGGCCAGCGGCCCTCGAATCCCTAAACAGCGTGTTTGACCGCGCTCCAAGTGCCCGATATCGTGGCAAGCAGGGCCCTTACCCACCACCCGAGCGAGTAGTAGCCGAAAATGCCCACGCAGGTCCTGGTTTTTGAGAGCGATCCCGCCTTTGCGCAGGAGCTTGAGGTCGGCCTAGCAGAATACGATTGCCAAACCACGGTCGTCGAAGACGCGAACGCTGGTCTCCAGGCCGCTGCCAACGAGAAGCCCGATCTCATCCTGCTGTCGATCGAATTGCCGCGTATGAATGGCTTCTCGGTGTGTAACAAGCTGAAGCGCGATGCCACCCTGAAAAACGTGCCGCTCATCATCATGAGCAGTGACTCTACCGAGGAGACTTTCGAGCAGCACCGACGTTTGCGCACCCGGGCGGAGGACTACGTTCACAAACCGATCAGTGTTGGCGACCTGGTGGCACATATCCAGGAGCTCTTGCCCCTGGAAGCCAGCACCGAGGGTGATGATTCGATCATCATCGACGACGACATAGAGATCGAAGACGCCGACGGTCTCGAGGAAATCGACGACGACATCGAGATCGAGGACGCGGAGGTTTCCTCTCCCAGTCGCGAGGGGCCGGTCGATCAAGAGGTGGATGACTTCACCGAGCAGGCCTTCGGAGCGCTCATGGGCGGCGCTGCGGGGTCCGAGCCCTTGATCAGCGAGACGAGTCAGCCCAACAACGAACTGGTGCTGGACGAAGAAGAGGTCGAGATTGCCTCTCTGTCCGAACCCCCGCTGCAGATGGACGACGATGTCGTGTCTACGGAAGCGCCCCAGTCCACAGACGGCGCAGCGGAGCCGGCAGCACAGCCTCCGCCTTCGGTGGCGCCAGCGGTCGCGCCATCCGGCGATCCGAAGGCGGCCGAAGAGGCTCTCGGCAAACTCGGCGAGGTGGAGTCTCGGCTGAATGCGGCCCAGGAGCGGATCAGTGAGCTCGAAGACGAAGTCATCGCCAAGAAACGCGCGGATGCAGAGGTAGAACGGCTACAGCAAGAAGTCGACGAGCTGCGCCAGAAGTTGGCTTCCGGGAAGAGCGGCGGGTCGGCGCGCGAGTTTCTCGACCTCAGGGAGCAGCTCAACTCGAAGGACAAGGAGATCCTCGAGATCCGCGATCAGCTGAACCATCGAGAAAAGGAGCTCTTGGGCCTGAGAGACGGTTCGCTGGCGCTGGAAAGAGAAAAGGCCGATCTCGAGGACAAGACCGTCGAGCTCGAGCGCAAGCTCAACGACCTTTCGAGAACGAACGACGCTCTCAAGGACGACAAGGAGCAGGCCAGCAAACGAGCCGACGACTACAAGCGCAAAGTCGATAAGCTGAAGGGCGAGTTGGACGCCAAGGCGGGCGAAGTCGAGGCAGTGGCCGCTCGCCACGCACAGGAGGTTGCTTCCCTGGGTGAGGCGCGAGCAGCCTTGCTCGAGGAACACCGCCAAGAGCTGGAGCGGGTGAGCGCCGAGGCGGAGGCTCGTCAATCCGAAGCGGTGGAGGCTGCCCGCAACGAGGCACGCGAGCAGGCTCTCGAACAAGCCGCGCAGGAGACCGCCGCAAACATCGAAGAGGCCGTTCGCGCTCGCGAGGCAGAGCTCAAGTCCGAACACGATTCGAAGCTGGCGGCGTTGCATCGAGCCGGCGAGGAAGCCTTGTCGAAGCTCAGGGCCGAGTACGAGCAGATGGCCCAGGAGGCCTCTGAGCAGGCGGACAGAAGGCTTGCCGAACGCGAGGCGGAGCTCAAGCAAGAGAAGGAAACGAGTGAAGCCGGTCGTGATGCGCGCATTGCCGCACTCGAGGCCGACCTCTTGACGCGCACACAAGAGCGGGACAGCGCGCAGTCGCTGCAGGCGCAGAGCGAGCAGCAGATAGCAACGCTGCAAAGCGAGCTCGGCGAAGCCAGCAGAGCGCGTGACGCGGCGCAAGCGAATGTCAGCGAAATGCGCCAGCGCATCGAGGCGTTGGACGCCGCTCTGTCGGAACAGAACGAGGAATACGCGGAACTCGCCAACAAGCTCCAGGAACGTGAGGGTAACATTTCGGCGATGGAAGCCGATTTGGCTGCCACGCGACAGCACCTGAGCGAGGCCGAAGCCGGCATCGACGCGGAGCGAGCCAAGGTCGAGCGCGCGCGTCAGAAATGGAGCGACGACCGAGGATCGCTCGAGCGTGCCAAGGACGCCCTGGCGGCTGCGCTGGCCCAGCTCGAAGAAACTGAAACTCGCACGCTCGACTGACTGACGCTCATTGGTATCGAGCCGGTCCGGCTTCAGTCATCGAAACGCACCCAACGGCCCTTGAGCAGTCGCTCGTGGGGAACGAACCGGGCCTTGTACAGCATTCGATCGCAGTCGGCGATGTAGAGCCCCAGGTAGAGGTGTCGCAGCCCCCAACTCTTGCACAGCTCCAGCTGTTTGAGGATCGAGTAGGTGCCGATCCCGTAGTGCTGAAACGCTGGATCGAAGCAGCAGTAGACCGCGGAAATGGAGCGGGCGCCCCGATCCGAAATGGCGACGCCGATGAGCAACCCGTCGAGGCTGAAGCGCAGCTCGAAGCTATCGCAGCAGGTGCTTACCAAGAAGTCACGATAGCCTTCTTGATCGATTGCTGGCTGGCCATCGTCGAGTCGACGGCCGCGCTTGTGTAGGTTGTACAGATCGACTCGCCGCTGGTCCACGGTGGGGGGGCCGATCGTCACGCTGAGATCCTTGTCCCCGCGTTTCAAGACACGGCGGTGGCTGCGGCCGAACGCGAAATCCAGAGCATCCAGTCGAATGGGCTCGCAGGCATCGCAGCTCGGGCAAGCCGTGCGGTAGAGCACGAAGCCTTGCCGCCGGTCGCCGGCGGCCAGGCGGGCATCCAGTTCTTCGCGATCCAGCGGGCGCGAGGGGAGTCGCAGCGGCATGCGGGCGGTCCGATGGCTGAGGTAAGGGCATCGCTGCGCCTTGTCGTAGACGATCAGCTCTGGCGGAGTGCCTGGAAGCAGCCGAGGAACGCTCACTGCTCCTCAGAATAGCCGTATGCCGGGCCCCGCGCACTCCCGTCGTCGAGTGTGGTAAAAAAACCGTCGTTCAGGCGCTCTCTCGCGTTGCCAACTCGCACCAGCGGGCGACCAGCCGCGCGAAACCGGTCTGGGACTTTGCTGCGATTTCCTGAACTTCTCGATGGCTGAGCTCCGTGCCGGAGAGCCCTGCCGCCAGATTGGTGATCAGACTGATTCCCGCCACGCGTACGCCGAGTTGTCTGAGAGCGATGGTTTCCAGAACCGTGCTCATGCCGACGGCCTGAGCCCCCAAAACGGAGAGCATGCGAATCTCCGCGGGCGTCTCGTAGCTGGGACCGAGGACTCCTGCGTAGACGCCGCACTCGAGCGCTACGCCGACTTCATCGGCGGCCTGCTGGGCCAGGGCGCCGAGATCTGAATCGTAGGCCCGAGTCATGTCGCAAAAGCGCTGGCCATCCTGCGCGGCGATGCCGACGAGCGGGTTTTGCCCGGTCAAATTCAGATGGTCGACGATGAGCATCAACTGCCCCGGTTTGAGCTGCGGGCTGAGACCCCCTGCTGCATTGGTGAGCAGCACCGCGGTAGCGCCCAGCTTCGCGAGCAGGCGAACCCCGAAAACGACGCTCGAGGCCGGATGTCCCTCGTACAGATGGCAGCGACCCTCGAGGCATGCGACAGCAGGGCCAGCGTCTCCCACCGTTCCGAGCCACAACCTGCCGGCGTGGCCCTCGACGGTCGCCTTCGGCATCCCGGGAATTGAGGCGTAGGCGACGCTGACGGGTGTGGATAGGCTGTGGACGAAACCGCCGAGCCCAGAGCCCAGGACGATGCCGAGGCGGGGCGATGGGCCATGCGCGGCGACGACGTCTGCTGCTGCTTCGAGGTTTCCGTTCAAGCTCATGCTCTGCGAACCTTTCGCGGGTAGGCTCTGGCCCCCGGAGTTTTACGGGATGCCGCCCCATGGGGGCAAGCTCCCCGAAACGCAGGGTTTGACGCGGGAAATTGCATTGCTATGGTGCCGGCCTTCCAAGACGTGACTCTTTGAGAGGACGAATGGCCAGCAAATTTTCCAAGTTTCTCGAGGACAACAAGATAGACCCCCGGCGCGTGATTTCGGTTTCGAGGAAGCTCGAAGCGCTACGCCCCGAAGATCGCAGACTGCGCTTGGTGCGACGCAAGGGGGCGGACGAAAAGCCTGCCGAGACGGAGGGCGAAGCTCCGCAGAAGCCCCGCAGTGGGCGTCCGGCGAATGAGCTCTTGCTGCGCCGCGTCGAGGCAGGAGGCAAGGTGCCTGGGCCAGCCAAACAGCGCCTGCTGAGGGCGGTCAATCACATCCTCGAGCAGCGCAAGAAAGATCCGGTGGATCTCGGCGCGCTCTTCTGATCCGGGTTTCACTCACGAACTCACGGGTTTGGCGCCGGTTCGCGAACTTCGAGCGATCGCGCCAGCCGTGAAAGTATTTGTCCGGTCGTGCACCTAACATGACCGATGACTGGCTTCATCACGCACGCTCCCCGTTTTGGCCGGATGGAGCCAGCGCCAACTGCCGTGGCCGGAGTGCAGGTGCGGGTGGGTCTTGGTGCTGGCAGGGCGCACCAGGTGAGGGCTCGGGGGCTAGTCGGTGGTACGAGGCAGCGTTTTGCCGAGGGCACGGCCTGGGTGCGCCGCGGCACCCGAAATGCCGTCAGTGGCTCGAACGAGCCGAGCCACCCGGCACGCGCTAGGGTTGGCGAAGTGGACGCCGACCAAGAAACCGTCCAGCGCTGCAAACGGGGTGACAAGCTCGCGTTCGTCGAGCTCTTTCGAAACCATCGGGGCGGCGTCGCGCGACTCATCCACCGCATGGTCGGGCCGGGCTCGGACATCGAAGACTTGGTGCAGGAAGTGTTCTTGCAGGTTCACAAGAGCCTGGCGACATTCCGCGGCACATCGCGCTTTTCGACTTGGCTGTACAGAGTGACCGTGAACGTCGTGTTGATGCATCGCCGGGCGTCGCGCAGCCGGCCGATGTTTGCCCACGACTCGGAAGCGCCTCCGGCGATCGATCTTCAGCCTCTGCCGGACGAGCTGGTGGCTCGCGACTCGAGAGTTCGCGCTTTTTATCGCTTGTTGGATCGCTTGAGCGAGAAGAAGCGCACGGCCTTCGTGTTGCACGAACTCGAGGGTATGGCTCCCGTCGAAATAGCACAGCTGGTGGAGGCGCCAGTTCTGACGGTACGGACGCGCCTCTTCTATGCACGCCGGGAGGTGCTCGAGCTCCTCGAGCAAGAACCGGAGTTGAAACGCCTGGCGAGTGAGATGCGTCAAAGCGGCGTCTCGCGAGCACGCGCCCGAAGGGAACCAGCATGAGTCAGGATGCGCGCGCCGCCGAGAGTTTGACGCGATTGATTGCCGACGTGCAGGAAACCCAGCTTCCCGACATCGACTGGGACGAGCAGGAGCGGCTGTTGCTCTCGAAGCTCGCCGCTCGGGAGGTACCTCTGCCGGTGAAGGCACGGCGCGGCGCTCCTCGCGTGCTCGCTGCCGCGCTGCTGGCGGCCGTGGTGCTATTGGCGGTGTTCGGGCTCGCGCTGCGTCGCGGGTCCGAAAACCCTTCGCCAGCCCGTGAGGAGCAGGTGGCGTCGGGTGAACAGAACAGCGCGGTTCGGGACTCGGGGCGCTTGAGCGTCGGCCATTCCGTCGAGGCGGGGTTCCAACCGATGACGGTAAGGCACGCGGGCCTGGCCGATTGGACGCTGATGCCGGGTAGTCGGGCGACGTTGAAGGCTTTGAAGCCAAGCGTCGCCATTGCCCTCGAGTCGGGCAGTCTCACCGCCAAGGTCGTTCCCTCCCGGCGTCCGGAGAGCTTCATCGTCGAGGTGGGGCAGCTGCGCGTGGCCGTTCACGGCACCATCTTTTCGGTTCGCCGCGAGGGCGACCGCGCGTTCGTACAGGTCAGCGAGGGAACCGTGGGAGTGGGCCCGCTCGAAGAGCCGGCGAAACAGACCCTTCTGGTGGGCCCCTCGGCTGGGCGCTTCTACACGAAAGGCCCGGACGCGGGCAGCGTCGTGCGGGCAGCTGCCAAGGTCGAGCGGAGCACGAAACACAGCGCGCTGGTTGCCGAGGGGGCCGAGCCAACGGCTGAGCCTTCCGCGGTCGAGGTCGGGCTGCGGCCAGAACCCACGTTCGAGGAGGTCGACGCGGGCCTTGCCCTGGTGCACCAGGCACTCAGCGAATGCCTGGCCCACCATACCGGCCAGAGCGGCAAGGTGCGGCTGTCGCTCAGAACGCGGATGATGTTGAAGGTGGAGGGCGACGGTTCGTTGAGTCGCTACCGCTTCTCACCTCCGCTTTCGCCCGAGGTGGCAGTGTGCGCCCGCGCTCGCTTCGACGAGGTTCACTTTGCGCGCTCGCAGATGGGAACCCACATCATTCGCGATCTCGAAATCGACCTTTAGTTCTGTGCCGGTGCAATTGGCAGCCCGTGCGGTGCGTTGGTCGCTACTGGCGTCGCATCACCACGGTGCGGTTCTCATCGAGCAGCCAGCGAAGGCTCCGTTCATCGTCCAGGATTAGCCTGAGCTCGTCCCTATGCCCGACTGGGTCGATGACGGCGAGCCTCACCCGTTGCTGGTGGACGCCCACCACTTCGTATTTCGCGCTGCGCGGCTCTTCGGCAGGGATGGCCACGGTGACCTCCGAGCCGGAAAACTCGAGGCTAGTACCGCGCGCCCAGCCACTGGCAGCTGCAACCAGCTCGTCGTCGAAGTTCTCGACCGACTCCCCCATCCAGCGCCCCTCCAGTGTGCGTTGCACGGGGTGCCCACAACCCGCGAGGCCCAACATGCTGGCCAGGAAGAGCGCCGGAAAGCGCCTGATCGTCCGCTGTATTCCGTTCTGAGCAGTCACGGATGAAATGGTAAGGCACCTTCCTACATACGACTACATTTCTGCAGGGTGTGGCGTTCTGGGGGCTTATGTAAGCGGCTGCCTCAATCGATGCTCAGGCAGCAGCGAGTCCCCAGGCTGTAGTCGTAGTACTGCGCGGGGTGGGTGGTGATGGCCGCGTCGCAGCCTTCCTTGGTGGCACGCGAAAAGAAGCCCCCGACGAACATGCCGTCCTCGTCGGCGACCCATTCGTCGAGGTTGCCCACCATGTCGTAGATGGCGTCTTGTCCCCAGACGCTGGCGCAGCTCGATGTCTCTCCGGTTCGACGCAGCAGCGCCCTGCCATGTTCGGTGGTCAGGTTCAGTCGCGGATCGAGGTGATGAATGCTCGCATTTCCATGGAGCAGCGCTGCTGGGTGCGCCTCTCGGCAGACGTTGCACTGACCCGCCTGGTAGCGTGAGCCGTAGGGAAACTTGTCGCCTCGCTCGCCCCGACAAGCCTGCACCCATTCCTCGTGGGTGCAGAGCCTCTTGCCGGCATTCGCGCAGGCCTTCGCCGCAACCTTCGCGCTCAAATAACCGTTCGGTAGCACGCCCCGCTGGGACACCGCGCGCACTTCGAAGGGGCCAGAGAGTTCCCAGTCCGGCGGACTGGGAACCTGGAGCTCACGACCCAGAGCGGTCTTCGAACGAACGGCTCGTGTCAGCCAGCGCGCATGGTTGTCGCGTACGAATTGCCAATCCGGGTAGTAGTAGGGCGAGACCGGGCGCGCTCCTCGCGTGTCGAGCAAGCTCACCTCGTAGCGGTCCACGCAATAGCGGTGGTCGACCTCGACCATGTCCGGCGGGCAGCGCGAGAATGTGGAGCGCGGCGGGACGAGCTCGCGAAAGGGCGCTTCTGGGGGGGCGACGTCGCCTGCGTCCGGCAAGAACAAGAGCCGGGGCGCATCGAATGGCGCCGAAGCTGGAGGACCAGGCGTGGCTGTGGACGACGGCACCTCTCGCGCCAGAGAGCGCTCGTCCTCGTCGTTGCAGCCGACGACTGATGCGGCCAATGCAAAAACGGCGAGCGCTCCAACCGGTCGCATCAGTCCCTCGCGAACGAAGGCGGAACTGGAGGCGAGGCTGCCACGCGCACCACCGGCGCGGCCGTTACTTGCCGCGGTAGACGATCAGACCATGGGTCAGGTCGTAGGGGGAGACTGCGACGCGCACGCGATCGCCGGGGAGTACGCGGATATGGTGGCGCCGCATGCGGCCCGACAACTGCGCCCTGACGATGGCGCCCCCTTGATCGACCTTGATATTGTACTGGCCGCCGCCGAGAGCGTCTTGGATGACGCCCTCCATTTCCAAAAGGTCGCCTTTACTCATACGTGCTTACACCTGTCCACGGGCCAGGCGGAAGCTGACATAAGGATTGGCGAAGCGCAAGACAATCGGCGCGCCTCCCGGGGGACCGCGCGTAACTCGCCAACCGGCCAAACCGCGGTCCTCGACCAGCGAAATGGCATGCATTTTCGGCCGCCAGAGCACGAGACAACGATACCGCCAGAGTTTTCAACTCGTGCTATGTCACTGGACTCCGTTCCGGCGACACACGGGAGGGCCAAAATCGAGCATCGATGTCGTTTCCAGTAACCATTTTCGACTACAACGGCGTGCTCGTCGATGACGAGGCCGTGCACCTGCAGGCGTTTCGCGAGGCCTTGGCTCCGTTGGGTGTCTCCGTGGACGAGGCGGCGTACTGGGATCGCTACATCGGCTTTGACGATCGCGAGGGCTTTGCCGCGATTCTGGAGGATGCCGGTCAGAACGTCTCACCCGAACTCGTCGAGCGCCTGATACTGAGCAAGAAACCCATCTACCTCGAGCTCGCCCGTCAGCGTTTGAAATCATTTCCGGGGGCTCGCGAGCTGGTACGACAGCGCGCTGCCAGTGGCGCAGTGGTGGTGGTATCGGGAGCGCTCCGCGCCGAAATTGAGCTGGGTCTCGAGTGGCTCGGCGTTGCGGACCTGGTGGGGCACGTGGTGGCGGCGGAAGACACGAGCGCCAGCAAGCCCGACCCAGAGGGCTACTTGTTGGCCATTCGTTGGCTGCAAGCGAATGGATACCCGAATGCCGCACGGGATGCCGTGGTGATCGAGGACTCGCTGGCCGGTATCACGGCGGCAAAATCCGCCGGGCTATGTTGCATTGCCGTGGCCCACAGCTACGCGGCTGACCAATTGGAGCAATCGTCGGCCGATCTGGTGGTGGCTGACATTGCTCGAATCGATGATGCGAAGCTTGCAGCGGTCTACGCGAAGGCTTGGGGCTAACCTGAAGTGAAGCGTTGGTGGCTCGCGATCCTGACAGCCGTGGGGGCGAGTCTGCTTGCGCCGGGGGTGCCTGCCGAGCCAGCGCGTCAACCGGTGGCTCGGCTCGACAACGACGAACTCGGCTGGCGCGATTCGCGCTTGGCCGCCATCCGTGGTCTTACCATCGGTCCGATCGAGGGCGCGCTGCACCCGGGGCGGGGCTACGGGAGCGAGTTGTGTGCGCTTTCCATGAAAGATGCCCGCGAGTTCGGCGCCAACTGGGTGAGCGTAACGCCCTTTGGCCGAGTCTATGATTTGCAGCCGACCGGAGTGGCGCTCAGCTACGAAGCCCCGTACCGAACCAACCGCGCCGCAGTCCTCCGAGCCGTGCGGCAGGCTCACGATGTCGGGTTGAAGGTGATGCTGGTCCCGCACCTGTGGGTCGAGACGGGAGACTGGCGTGGCCAGATCGACCCCGGCAGTGACGAGGCCTGGAACACCTGGGCAAAGGGCTACCTGCGCTTCGTGCGCGAATGGGCGACTCTTGCCCGGGAGGCCCGCGTGGACCTTCTGGTCGTAGGGGTCGAGCTTCGCACGTGGGTGACGACTGCGCGGGCCCCGAGCTTCATCAACATCGTTCGCGAAGTGAAACGAATCTATCCGGGTCTCGTGACCTACGCCGCCAACTGGGATGACGTGCACGATACCGTGATCTGGGGTGAGCTCGACTTGATCGGTGTCAACGCCTTCTTCCCCCTGGCCACACACGAGGGGGCCGGCCTCGACGAGATGCGGACGAACGGCAAGCGCATCGCGACGGAGCTCGGAGAGCTGGCGAAGCGCTGGCGCCGCCCGGTGGTGTTCACCGAGTTCGGCTACACGACGCGCAAGGATCCGGCCTTGAAGCCCTGGTTATGGCCCGAGCACCTTTCCGGGGTCGTGCCGGATGAGTTGGCCCAGGCGAATGCCTACCGCGCCCTGTTGGCGTCGTTCATCGATCAGCCTTGGTTCGCGGGGGGCTTCGCCTGGCGTCTCTTTGCCGATCCCTATGACCTGTCGCAGGAGCCTGAATGGGGCTTCTCTCCGCGCGCCAAGCTGGCCGAGTTGGTGTTGAAAGATGCCTTCCGGGCGCATTGGGCTAGTGACGGATGGCAGGCCCCTGGAGCCTCGCTGACCCAGCGCTCGGCGCAGCGCTTTCACCTGACTTACTGAATGATCGAGCATGTGCTCGATGTTCTCCAATAGTGCGGAGAGCCCGCTCTACCGCTTGCGCTGAGCTCTGTCGTATATGAACCAAAGCAAAGCCAGCCCCAGCCACAAGGCGCTGGCGGCAAAGAAGATTTTAGTGCCCACTCCGCCACGGTGGAGAACGGCGACGTCGGGGCGTTCGGGATCGTAAAATACGTGGACGGAACGACCGGGGGCGATTTCGGGGACGCTCGCTAGCGCTTGCTTCTCGTTTTCGAATTGCTTTCGCAACAGGCGAGACTCGCGTCCCGATCGCTGCTGCCCCGAAACACTGTAGTCGAATTCGACGTCCAGGTGCCATAGCCCAGCAGTCCGGCGCGCGCGCGTGCTCGAGATCGTACCTGGAGTTTCGCTGAAGCCCAGTCGCTGATTCGCGCGCCCGGCCGCGTACCACCCTGCAGCGCCGCACGCCAGGCCGACGAAGAGCAACAGCAATGTCACTTTTGGGCGGCGCGCTGCGCGGTCAGTCGACATGTTCGCTCAAAAACGGCTTGCCAGGTGGTTTGTCCCGGAGGCAGAGTCACAATGGTTATGGCGAAGCATCCTCTTGCGGGGCAGCCTGCACCGCGCTCGGTATTGGTCGACGTTCCCGCACTCATCAGCGCCTACTACACCGAGCGGCCGGACCCAGCCGAGCCGCGCCATCGGGTGAGTTTTGGTACGTCTGGTCATCGAGGCTCGTCACTCGAGTCGAGCTTCAACGAAGCTCATATTCTGGCAGTCAGTCAAGCCATCGCGGAATACCGCAAGCTCGAAGGCACTTCCGGCCCGCTTTTCCTCGGCAAGGATACGCACGCGCTGAGCGAGCCCGCTACGCGCACGGCGCTCGAAGTGCTGATTGCCAACGACGTGGTGGTCATGGTCGACAAATCCAACGGATACACGCCGACTCCAGCCGTGTCGCATGCCATTCTTTGCCATAATCGCGGCCGATCGCAGGGGCTTGCGGACGGCGTCGTCATCACTCCCTCTCACAACCCCCCGCGCGACGGCGGGTTCAAGTACAATCCCCCCCACGGTGGGCCGGCTGGTTCGGAGGTGACCAAGTGGGTCGAGAAGCGCGCCAATGAGCTTCTGGCGGACAACAACTCCGCGGTCAAACGTGTCGGATACGCCAAGGCTCGTTCGGTGGCCAAGCGCTTCGACTACGTTACACCGTACGTAGCCGGCCTGGCCGACGTGATCGACATGCCGATATTGCAATCGGCGGGTTTGAAGATCGGCGCAGACCCGATGGGTGGCGCCGGCATCGGATACTGGGGGCCGATTGTCGAGCGCTATGGGTTGAACATCGAGGTGGTCAATCAGACGGTGGACCCGACGTTTGCATTCATGACTCTGGATGCGGACGGTGAGATACGTATGGACTGCTCTTCGCCCGACGCCATGGCGAGCTTGATTCGTCTGCGCGATCGTTTCGATATCGCCTTCGGCAACGACACCGATTACGATCGCCACGGGATTGTGACCAGCGAGGGATTGCAGAACCCGAATCACTATTTGTCGGTCGCAGTCCACTACCTGCTGGAACATCGCCCTGGCTTTCCCAGAGACGCGGCCGTGGGAAAGACTCTGGTGAGCAGCAGCATGATCGACAAGGTCGTGGCCGCCGCCGGGCGCAGCTGCGTCGAGGTCCCGGTCGGGTTCAAGTGGTTCGTCGACGGGCTCTTGAACGGGACGATCATTTTCGGAGGTGAAGAGAGCGCGGGTGCCGCGTTCTTGCGCCGCGACGGAAGCGTGTGGACGACGGACAAGGATGGTATCATTCTCGACCTGTTGGCCGTCGAGATCATGGCTCGCACCGGCAAGGACCCAGGGGTACTCTACCGGGAGCTCGCGGACCGCTTCGGACACCCGGTGTACGAGCGCCTGGATGCAGCGGCCACCCTCGAACAAAAGCAGAAACTCTCTGCGCTCTCGCCGGAGCAGGTCAAGACCTCCGAACTCGCCGGGGAATCCATTGTCTCGATCTTGACACAGGCCCCCGGCAACGGGCAGCCCATCGGTGGCCTCAAGGTGGTGACCGAGCACGGCTGGTTCGCGGCCAGGCCGTCGGGCACCGAAGCCAAATACAAGATCTACGCGGAAAGCTTTCTCGGTACCGAGCACTTGCGCCGGATTCAGCAAGAGGCCAAGGAGCTGATCGCCGCGACCCTCGACGCTTGAGGCGTCGAATCGGGTTGCATCGGGGCGGGCGGCTTCGCATCCTTGTCGAGCATGGAACACCTCGACGAGTCGGATTCTCTGCACCTGCGGGTTCAGCGTTTTGCACGGGGCGACATGACCGACGATACCTTCGAGAGTCTCGCGCTGGCCATCGCCCGCTTCCAGGCGCGCTGGGTGCCGGGCTTCGCCCGGCTCGCGGAAAGCAGAAAGAGTGCGCTGTCGAGTGTTGCCTCCATTCCCGCGCTGCCCGCAGAAGTGTTCCGGATCACGCGGGTTGCGGTTCACAGCAAGGCGCACGACGTGGCCCGCTTCGTCACCAGTGGGACTACGCTGTCCGAGCGGGGTACGCATCCGATGCGTCGCCTGGACACCTATCGGGAGCTGTCTGTGGCCTTTGGTCGGCGCGCGCTGGCTTCCGCGCTCGGCTCCGGCATCCGGGTCGTCGCGCTCGCTCCGCGACCCGTGCCTCCCGGCTCGTCGTCGCTCGGCTGCATGATGCGGTTTTTCATGGAAGCCTTCGAAGAGCCCGCCAGCGAGGACGTCACGCTGCTATCAGCGACGGAGTCCGAGCACTGGTTCGTGGAGCCCACGGGCCTTCAAACGCCCGCCTTCGAGCGCGCTGTCGGGTCGGCGCGCAGCCAGGGGCGTCCTCTCTTGGTGCTGGCGACGGCATTTGCCCTGGTGGCGCTGCTCGACCAGCGGAGTCGCGAGCCGCTCGACAGCCCCAAAAACACTGTGGTCATGGTCACCGGCGGCTTCAAAGGAAAAACCCGCAGCATCGATCCGGTTCTGTTTCGCCGTAGCGTGGCGCAGCTGTTTGGCATCGAGGAGCGCCGGGTCGTGGGCGAATACGGAATGACAGAGCTCACGAGTCAGCTCTACGAGGGAACGGCTCCGGGCGCCGAACTCGATGGTCCTCCCGATGTGTACCTCGAGCCGCCGTGGCTCAGAGTATCTGCCGTGGACCCGCAGAGCTTCGAGTGCTTGCCGGAAGGTGAGGTGGGTCTGGCCGAGTTCGTCGATCTGGGCAACGTGGACTCGGCGGTCAAGGTGGTGACCGAAGATCTGGTGCGCCGCCGCGGTCCCGGTATCGAGCTGCTGGGGCGTCGGCAGGGGCGCCCGCTGCGCGGTTGCTCTCTACCCATGGAGTCGCTGCTCCGCGCCGCACCCGCGGCTGTCGAGCGGTGAATTCGCAAGCACTCGAAAGCAGACGTCACCGGGTGTGCGCCTTCGTGCGGGCCGCGCGTCGGCTCGTCGACGCGTCCGACCCCTTGGGTCGCGAGGCGCGTCGCAGGCTGCCAGAAACCACCGGTCTCAGCCCCGCAGGCGTTGCCTTCGCCCTGGAACACTGCCTCGAGGTCCATCCCAGCGATGCCGAGATCGACTCGCTGGTACGTGCGGCCCCTGACGCGCCCCACGCCCACGTGCTGCTTTCGGCCAACGTGTTCACTGCTCCGCACCGCGCGATCTGTCTGGCGTTGGCAGCTTCCGAGTGCGTCACGGTTCGCGCGTCCAGGCGTGAACCTGTCATGGCGGGGCTCTTGTGTCGCGCTTCGGGGGGGCGCTTCGAACTCGTGGAAGCGCTTGCGCCAGCCCCGGGCGACCACGTCTGGGGCTACGGCAGCGACGAGACGCTGAGTGAGTTTCATGAGTGCTTGCCCAGGGGTGTCGTCTACCACCCGCACGGGCACGGCTTCGGGGCCGCCGTGGTGGACGACTCCGCCGAGGCGTTGCTGGCGGATGTCGCGCTGCGTCTGGCACGAGACATCGTGTTTTTCGATCAGCGAGGTTGCTTGAGCCCACGTTTTGCCGTGGTGTCGGGTCCCCCGACGCTTGCACGCCGCCTCGCGGATTTCCTCGCGGAAGCGCTGGAAGAACTCGAAAAACAGGTGCCGACCGGCAGGCTCGATGCCGAAGAAGTGGCGAGTCGGGCTCGCTTCGAAACCAGCATGCTGTTTGTCGCGGACAGCTGTCAGGTCGGGTCTGGATGCATCGCCGTGGTGTCCAACGTGAAGCAGTTCTGTCTGCCACCCGTCGGTCGCAATCTTCAGATCCTGTGTGTCGACGATCCCGTCTCTTTCCTTGGCTCGCTCTCGACACAGCTCACTCAGGTAGGAGTCGCGTGCCGCAGTGGGCTTCAGACGGAGCTCGAGCGGGTCCTTCCCGGCGCCCGCTTCACGCCGCTCGGCACCATGCAATGCCCACCTCTGGACGGTCCGGTGGACCTCAGGGCTCGAGCTCTAGTGGTTGGCGGCCCTTAGCCGCTGATTCTGGAGCGCGCGTTGTAGATCTCGCCTCCAGCCTCCAGGTAGCTTTCGAGTACGTGGCAGGCGGCGTCGCGGCACACACCGGTGGCCACCGTTACGCCGCGCGCCCGAAGCTGCTCTTGCCAGTCCTCGCGCCGCGGCCCCTCGTCGAACCCGAGCCGTTCGGCGTCCTCGACCAGAGCTCCGCACAAAAGTCGGCTCAGGCCGGACCAGAAGACGGCTCCCAGACACTGCACGCAAGGCTCCGAGCTGGTCACGAGCTCGTAGTTTCCGTGGGACAACGTGAAGCACCTGAGCCGTGCTTGCGCAGCGGCGATGGCCAAAGTTTCGGCATGCAACAACGAGCAGTTGCCCGCGACCACCTGGTTCGCTCCGACCGCGACGACCCGGCCCGTGTCTTGTTCGACAATCAGAGCCCCGAAGGGACCGCCGCCGTGCTCGATGCTCGTGCGGGCGAGCCCAATGGCCGCGAGCATCTTGGCGTCGTCGTCCGCCAGCGACGTATCGACGAGGCCCTCGGAGCACCAGGGGGGCAGCTGCCAGACGATTGAATCGGGAAAGGGAGGCATGCTTTGCTGTGACCCTAGCATCGAATACGCGCTCCGAGCACGGGCATCGAGCGGCAACGGCGGGCCGGCGGACGCGCGGTCTGGGGGGGCAGCGACGAGTCGTGTTCCGCGAGGCCGTCGGGTGGTATAAGCCGAGCGTGGCGCCGCGCGCTAGTCCGAGCTTTTCTCACGCCCCATTGCCCCAGACGGTTGTGGACAACTCGCCGTGTGAGGCGGAGCTCATTCAGTTCGATTTCGGCGGGCCTGATGGCGAAGGCAAGTCCGCGCAAGCGATCGAGTTCGACGTCGCACAATCCGCGATGTCCGCAGGCACCTTCGTGTGGATGGATCTCCTCGTCCACGATCGGGACGACGCCCGCGCGAAATTACGTGCGTTTCGCATCGAAGACGACTCGATCGAGGATGCCTTGACCGGGGAGCCGTCGACCCAGCACGCTCGTTTCGACGACTATGTGCACCTGGTGGTTTCCGGTTGCCGCGAGCAGGGGGCGGACTTCGTGCTCGAACGGGTGGATGTCTTCGTGGGCGCGCGTTTCCTGGTTACCGTTCGCAAGAGCCCAGTGGTATTTCTGGATTCGGTGAGGCGCGATTACCGATCGGACTTCTTGCGTTTCGCCAAGAGCCCGAGCTTTTTGGTGTACGAGCTGTGGGATCATCTGCTCGACAACTATCTTCACGTGCAGAAGCTGATGGAGGAGCGAGTGGAGCAGCTCCAGAACGAACTCAGAGCGGACGAAGTGGACGATGAGGTGTTCACGCGCATCTCGGCTCTGGGCGCGGATCTGCTGCACTTTCGCAAGATCTTACTGCCGGCGCGGGCGGTGCTTACCGACCTCTCCACCCGCCGGTCGCTTTTCATCAGCGAGGCCACGCAGAGCTTCCTCTCCAATATGGCGGGTAGCTTGGAACACGTGCTTCAAGACCTACTCGTCGATCGAGAAATTCTCTCGGAATCACTGAATCTATACATGTCCCTCGTGAGCCACCGTACCAACCTCGTGATGAAACGGCTTACCGTGGTCAGCGTGGTGTTCTTGCCCCTGACTTTCCTGGTTGGGGTTTACGGTATGAACTTCGACGTGTTCCCCGAGCTCCGCTGGCACTACGGCTACGCCTTCTTCTGGTTGGCGGTGGTCGTCATCGTGATGACCCTCGTGGTCCTCATGCGCAAGAGCAAGCTGCTCTGAATCCGAGCGGACCGTCGGGCCAGCCTACAACGCTTGCGAGCGCTGGTGCTGTGCCGTCTGGCTACAGGCGCTCGGCGAGCTTGGCGGCGCGCTGTTTCGCATTCGCGATGATGGGCTCTGCTTGGTGGTCGCTAAAAGCGAGGACTTGGACGAGCTTGGAGAGCAGTCGCTCTTCCGCTTTCGTCTGCTTGCCGTCGGCATGCGTCAATAACGCGGCATGCGCGAGCAATAGCTCGCGGTCGGCCTGGCCGAGCTCCGAGATGGGAATATCGTCGCTGAGCTTGCGCTTCTTCTTGGCGTACTGCTGGAGTTCGGCTTCCTCGTCGTCGCTGGCCCCGAAGGCCCACAAAAGGCTGTCGATCATGCCCCGCTCGGGCTCTTTGACGGTGCCATCGGCCCACGCGACCGCGATGAGTGACTTCACGATGTTCTTTTCGGAGGGAGTCATCATCGAACAGAGTACCTCCGATTCTGCGGTGGGGGAACGGCTGCGCCTGGGCGCGGCGCCACACCGGTGGAGTGCGGTCACGGTGTCGATGTGCGTCGGTGTCAGTGTGCGCCGCTCATCGACGCTCAGCACGCTCAGGAAACCAGGCGTAGACGCCTGCGACCGTCCGCGTCATTTCGTACCACGACGCTCAGCGGGCCCCCCGGCAATTCGAGATCCTGATTCCTTGCATAGACCGGATGGCGACCGTGTGTTCGGAACCATTCGGAGACCTTGGCCGTCCGGTGCATGTTCTCGACGATCTGACGCCAGCCCACACCCGTGTTGTAAGCGCAGAAGGAGATTTCACCCTGCTGTGTGCCGTAGGGGATGATGCACATTTCCGTGCGGCGAAAGTCGTAGTTGAACACGTCCTGAAACCACATTCCGGCCACGAACAAGAAACGCCATTCGAAGAGGTGAGCGTCGCCCTCGCTCGCCCCGACCCGTTCGCCCTTGGCACCCATCTGGCTCAGGGCCTGCTTGACGAATTCGGTGAACCCGTAGCCTGGTGGTGCCCGTTCGGGCCGGAAGTTGCGTGTGAGTGACAGGCCCAGCTTCAGGAGCAGCTCGGCCCGGGTGCCTCCGGTATCAGCGATTTGCTGCAAGTCTTCCAGCAACCGCTCCACATTCAAGAACTCGCAAAGCGGGACCATTTGCTTGGTGCGCTTGTTGACCAAGAGCACGGTGCCAATGCCGCAGTTTGGGTGACAGCCGCATTTGAGCCCGCCGAACTCGGCCTTCTCGCCCAACATATGGTCGATGACGTCGCTGAACGGGTTCATGGCGCTCAGCGGAAACCAATCCCGGAGCGGTTCGGTGATGCCGAGCTGGTCGTGCACGTCCTTGGCCAAGTGAGTCAGTGTATAGCGCTGGCTCAGCCGACGACTTTCGCTGATGTCCTCGTCACGCCCGGTGAAGCTCACTGGTTGGAACGCGACCACCGTGATCTTGTCGGCGTTGTCGATGGCAAACTTGACCACATCGCCTACCTGGTCGTTGTTCACGCCGTTGACGACCGTAACGACGAGAACCACATCGATGCCTACCGCAGCCAGATTCTCGATGGCGCGCAGCTTGACGTCGAACAGGTTGCCCACCTTGCGGTGCGAATTGGCCTCGTTACCCACGCCGTCGAATTGCAAATAGCAGAGCCTGAGCCCGGCCTGTTTGGCTTGCCGGCAGAAGTCGGGTTCTTGCGCGAAACGAATCCCGTTGCTCGCGCACTGGACGCAGAAGTAGCCCTTGTCGCGTGCGTAGCGGACAGACTCCAGGAACAGAGGGTGGAGCGTCGGTTCACCACCCGAGAACTGAACGCTCATCTGGCGTCGTGGTTTCACGGTCAAGCTCTTGTCCAGGATATCCGTGATATCGTTCCAACCAAGCTCATGTACGTAGCCGACCTGATTCGCATCCATGAAGCACGGGTCGCACATCATGTTGCAGCGATTGGTCAGGTCGACGGTAAGCACGGCACCGCGGCCGTACTTGATACTCGAGGTGCCGTGCTCTCGGAGGCGAGTGTGCGCGGTACGGAAGTCCCGCCCGGGAAACAGCCGCTCGATGCGCGCCAGAAAGCTCGGGTCATGGCTCAGAAGGTCCTCGAAGCTGCCATGCTCGGGACATGACTTTTGCATGACTATTTGCCCATTTTGCTCGACGATTTGCGCTTTGATCTCGCCCGGATGATGGTGCACGAAATCGTCTAGTTGGAGCGTCCCGTCGATCACGGCACTGCGCGCCCGCTTCACGCATTCGGGGCACAGTGAGTCGGTGGTTCGTGGCCAGCCGAGCGGCGGCTTGCTGCGCTGGGCGCCCGTGGGAAGCGGAGCAGGTGCCCACGCGGGCTGCACTGGCTTGGCGGGAGCTCGACGGCCTTGTTTGACCACCCAGGGCCACACCCGATTGGCGCTTCGGGTGAGCAGCTGTTCCGATTTCTTGACAAATCTAGTAACTGCGCCATGCATAGGCAGCCAGCATACACGGGGCCGAGTGCCGTGGTCCGATTTTTTGGTCACGTTCTCGCGAACATGAGATTTGAGCGGCCTCGGTCCCAAATCTTGCTAGGCTGCCGCGCGTTGTCGATGACACACACTTGTTCGGGCTCGATCCTCGTTGCCAGCGACGTGCATTTGCTCGACGCGTCCGAGCGCTAGCTCGGAAGCGCTCGCGGAGTTGTTGCGAGGCCATCCGGAACACGAACTCGTGGTGGCAGGAGACTTGTTCGACCTGGCTCTGGACCCACCCGACAAATCTGCCTCGGATTCGATTGGTGAGATCTTGTCGAGTCATCCAGCCCTGGAGCGCGCACTCGTCGAGCATCTGGAGCGCGGCTCGCGGGTCACGCTCCTGGCGGGCAACCACGACCCACAGGTAGCAGCGCCCGAGGTACGACGACGGCTGCTCGAGCGCTGGGCCGTGACGCGCGAAGTCGCACTGGCTGCGTACCCCTGGTTCATTCGTCGAGGGGGAGTGCACATCGAACACGGTCACTTCTACGATCCCGACAATGCGCCCACGCATCCTTTGTGTGCCTGGGATCACCGTACCGAGCCGCTGGGGGTTGCAATGACGCGCCGCTTCGTGGCGCCGAATCGCGCCATGATGTTCGCCGGAGCGTACGAGGTGACACCGCTCGAGGGCCTGTTGGAAGTGCTTTCCGAATATCGTTTCCGCGCGCCGATGGTGATCGCGAACTACTTCACGACGGCGGGTGGTTTGTGCGTGCGGGCGCGCACCGAACGCCGCGCCATGCAGGCGGAGTCCGCGCGCGGCTCTCGGGCGCTTGCGGAATACTCCGCGGAGCTCGGCGTGGCGGTGAGCATGCTCGAGCAGCTCTTGCTCGCCGGGCCGCGTCCCACGCATCATCGTGTTCGCGACACATTCATGCGCCTCTATTTGGACCGAATCTTCGCGGCTCTCGGCAGTGTGGGTGGGCTGCTCGGCGGCTTGTTCGGCTCCCCGCAGTGGTTGGCCCTCACGGGCGTGGGGGCTGCCTACCTGGCCGCGTCAGTCGCGCGTCAAGGAAGCCGCTATCGGGATCTGCCCGGAGCGCGCCTCAGGGACGCCGCTTCTTTCGTTCTCGGTGCGACCGATGCGACGACCGTCGTGCTCGGTCATTCCCACGTCGAAGACGCAGACGATGGCTACTTGAACCTGGGCTCGTTCGCTTTCGCGGCGGAGCGCCAGCGACCTTACGTGGAAATAGAGCCAGGCGGTCGAGTGCGGCGTCTCGGCTTCAGTTGAGCGCCGGGTATTCGGGCGCTTCGGAGCAGGGTCACCCTGTCAATTCAGGTCCGACGTTGGGCGGCGCACGGGTCGACGCAATGGGCCCGCCTGGTGATGCACCAACTTCCAGACGCCGCCTTCCAGCACGAAAACGTTGGTGGCTGCCAGGTGAGCAGGATTGTCTCCGCTGGCCTCGTAGCACAGCACCATGGCCGTCTCGTCCCAGAGCTGCACCCGCGGACGCTCACAGCGCATGGCAACGCGCGGCGCTCCGCGTAGGATCTGGGCCCAGCTTCCGAGTACCGCCTGCCGGCCAGAAATCAAATCAGCACCTGGGTGGAAACAGCTGATGGGCGAGTGCTCCGCCCACAAGGCAGCCATCCCGTTCCAGCTGCCTTCGCTGAAGGCGACGTAGAAGCGCTCGTTCTGGGCGAGCACCTCCGCTTCTGCATGAGCGCGTTCGGTAGGGGTCACATCACCATTGTCGCTCAGTTCGAGAGGCGGCGTAAGGGCGCTAGGGCTTGATGATGCGTGTTCCGGCGGGCGGGGTGAACTGAAACTCGCCCTTGCTCACGGGTTTGTTCACGATGGGGGTGATGAAATCGAACCGGTTTCGGTTGCGCTGAGCATCCAAGAGCAGCACCCGCCTTACCTGGTAGGTCCTGGCATCCACGTAGAAAAACACCTTCTGATAGGCGGGGGTCGGGGTTTTCGGGATTCCCATCATCACGTGCCCACCCTCGAAGCCCATGGAGCGAGCATCCAGCATTTTTAGCCGAAAGGTGTCCTTCAGGTTGCCCCCACCGACCAGGAACGACAGCGCTGCGGGGTATTGACTCTTCCCGACAGGTTGTAGGTACATCTGCTTGTTGTTGGCTTCGTAGACCTTGATGGTCTTACCGTCCGAAACCACGCGATTGCCGTTGTTCTTGTAACGCCAGCTCATCTGCCCCGGCTTGGCGAAGGTGACGAGCCCGTTCGAATCCTTGGTCTTGCGATACGCCTCGACCCAGTAGCGCTGCTTGAAGGTTGCCTGGAAGGTCTTGGTCTTGTCGTAGAACTTCTGCATCTGATCGGCGAGTTCATTGGCCGACAGACCCAGAGCTCGCGCGGGAGCGGCGAGTGTGAGATCGCAAGCAACAGCCGCGGTGATGGCAAGGACGAAACTACGACGCTTCATAGGTGACTATTTTCCCGTAAACTCCAGCGTTATCACGCTGGGCCCTGGACACACGGAGGTGACCGAAGATTAGACGTTCTGCACGCTCAAATGATTCCGAATGTCGGAGCCACGGCTGGCCCCGGCCATTTAACATACGTCGCGCGCCACGCATTGGATCCCTGCGGGGCCTCGATCACCGGCGGTGCAGGGGGCATCGCGTGATCATTGAATAAATTCAAATACTTAGGAACGCTGAAGCGCTGCGCCCTTGCGTTTCCTGGCGAGCAGGCTCTGGTAGGCGCGGCCGCGCTGCTTGACTGCTTCGCTCGCGAGCAAAAGACGCTCTGTGGCCGTTCCCAGCCTCAAGTGCGTCACGGCCAGCGCCAGCGCGTCCGTGGCGTCGGGGCCGGGTAGGGTCTCGAGTCGCAGGATCGCCTGGATCATCGCGGCGACCTGGCGCTTGTCGGCTCGGCCTCCGCCCGCCACCGTTCTTTTGACCTTGGCGGGCGCATATTCGAACACTTCGAGGCCGGCGCGCGCCAAACTGAGCAGCACCACACCGCGCGCATGCCCGAGCTTGGCCGCCGCCTGGGCGTCTTTGTGGAAAAAGAGGGTTTCTACGGAGCTCACCGTTGGCCGGTACTCCACCAGCACGCGCTCGAGCTCTAGCTCTATCTTCGTGAGGCGCAACGCCAGGGGCTGTCTGCCGTCCAGCCGAATGATGCCGTGCGAAACGTGGCTCAACCGGTTGCCTTGCCGGGCAACCAGCCCCCATCCCAAGTTTCGTGTCCCGGGGTCGATTCCCAACGCAATCATTCGCTCAAGGTCACTTGTAACAGGTGTGGGGCAGCATGGAAATAGCCAGCGTATGGGTCTTCCCGGCCAGCTCCCTCGAAGTGTGGCCAAATTGTGTCCTGACTTCCATCAGTTATGGAAGGTCGGGGCTGCGTTCGGTCAGGATCGTTGCTAGGCTGCAGCGGTGGCCGAGCGCGATCCGGACGTGGTTGTCATCGGTTCGGGTCCCAATGGGTTGGTCGCTGCCTGCGTGCTGGCCCGTC
This sequence comes from uncultured delta proteobacterium, assembly GCA_963809955.1. Lineage (GTDB taxonomy): Bacteria > Myxococcota_A > Polyangia > Polyangiales > Polyangiaceae > JAICQQ01. Next base: position 30,542 of record CAWELQ010000013.1, on the reverse strand, counting down.
GCGGGTTCCGCGTTCTCGTCGTCGAGGCGAATTCTCGTAGGCCCGGCGGGGCGCTCGGCTCCGAAGAGACCACCTTGCCCGGGTTCGTGCACGATGTTGGCGCGGGGTTCTTCCCCTTTGCCAAGAGCAGCCCGGCGTTCATCGACCTCGACCTCGAAAGCCTGGGGCTCAGTTGGGCGAACGCCCGCTTCGAGAGCTGCCACCCGGCACTCGATGGCAGCTATGCCGCCATTTCGCGGGATCTGGAGCTCTCCGCGCGACACTTTGGCTCCGCTTCGGACGGCGAACGCTGGCTCCGACTGTGCAAGTTGCACGCGCGCATCGAACCGCACCTGTTTGGCTTGTTGCTCGAACCGTTCCCCAGCCTGCGACCGCTGCTGGGGCTGGGGTTGATCGATGCGGCGCGTGTCGCTGCAATGTTTGCCTCGAGTAGCGGGCGCCTCGCTCGGCGCCTGTTCCGCACGGCGGCGGCGCAGCGCGTGCTGCCGAGCGTGGCCATGCACGTGTTGATCGGTCCCGAAGATTGGTTCGGTGCCGGCCTTGCCTACATGCTCGGGTTGACGGCATCCACGGGAGGCTACGCCGTACCGGTGGGCGGCGCGCAGCGCGTTACCGACAGCATGGTCACCTTGCTCGAGCGCCACGGGGGGCGGCTGCGGCTAGGCACACGGGTCAAGCGTGTGCTCGTGCGGCACCGGCGCGCGGTGGGCGTCGAGCTGAGCGACGGCACCGAGGTAGCGGCGCGGCAGGCTGTCGTCGCGAATACGGCGGCCCCCGCCCTATTGCTCGACCTGGTGGAGCAGCAGCACGTGCCAGCCGCCATGTTGCGAAAGATGCGGCGGTTCAGCTATGGCCCCGGAACTCTCAAAGTCGATTGGGCGCTGTCCGAGCCAGTACCCTGGAGGGTCGAAGCGGCCCGCGAAAGCGCAGTGGTCCACACGGGAGAGGATATTGCCGATCTGGCACGCTACACACATCAGGTCCGCGACGGTAAGCTGCCCGAACAGTTCTATCTGGTCATCGGTCAACATACGCTGGTCGATCCCACTAGAGCGCCGGTCGGCAGCCACACGTTGTACTGTTACTCACGTGTGCCATCCCAAATCGAAGGGGGGTGGGAGGCACAGCGGGAGCGTGTCGCCGACTCGATGCAGGAGCGCATCGAAGCCCTCGCGCCCGGCTTCAAGCAGACGATTCTCGAGCGTCACATCGTGACGCCGCCCGCTCTCGAAGCTTCCAATTCCAACCTGGTGGGCGGCGACCTGGGTGGCGGTTCGAATGCCTGGTACCACCAGCTCTTGTTTCGCCCGGCATTTCCCTACTTCCGCTATCGGATGCCCGTTCGCAGGCTCTACCTGTCGTCGAGCTACGCGCACCCCGGCGCTGGTGTCCACGGCATGTGCGGTTACAACGCTGCCCGCATGCTGATCAGGGATCTCGGCTGAGGGGCGTTCGATGCTCGGCTTCGACGACCCAAGCGTCCGATTAGGCGCGCATTTCCGGCACCGGCGCCGGTGCCTGCTGGTCCTGCTTGCCTTTTGCGACGAGCTTTGACACCCATGAGCCATGGAATATCGGCGCACGCCTCACGGACCCCTTCCTCTCTTGGCTCTGCTAGTGCTTCCTCTCTTGGCATGCAAGCTGGGCAAAAGCGACGAGGATCCCGAGACCCGACCGCTCCCCGTGGTCGAGGGGAGTGCGCCCAAACAGGAGCCAGCGAAGCCGCCTGCTGCACCGAAGGCCCAGCCGAAGCCCCAGGCGGCGGCCCCAGCACCCGCTCAGACCGCCGCTCCCAAACAGCCAGCCGCGACCTCTAGCCAGACGACCGCCAGTGCCACTGCTACCACCGGAACCGCCAAGAACGAGCCGCCAGGGGACGACAAGGAAGCGAAGAATGACGCGGGCAGCACGACGGGTGCGGCGACCACGGGTGCGGCGACTACGGGTGCAGCCACCATCAAAGTTCCCACCCCAAAGTGTCTGAGCAAGTGCGTGACTGGCTTCCAGGCGTGCCTGAAGGATGCCAAGCTCGGGGACAACGTCGCGCAGAAATGCCAGGGCGCTTTTCAGTCCTGTCAGAAGGACTGCCAGTAGTTCAGTCGTTGCCCTCCCAGTGACCCATGGAAGCTGCCGCCAGGCGATTCGGCCGCTTCTTCCCCGCGGCAATCCGCTCGAGCAGCTCATCCACGCAGGCGAGCAGCATTGCGTTGTCTTGCCGCGGATAGCCTTTCAGATTCTCGGCGAAGCGATCTAGCTGCCCCAAGAAGCCAGCGATGGTGTCGCTGTCGAGCGCGTGGGCGTATTGACCGTAGCCCAGATGTTCCAGATAGCGCGCGTTGAGCACCTGCTCGAACTGCCGCTCGACGGGAATGCTGAGCATCGGAATCCCCAGGCTGACGGCCTCGCTCATGAGAGTGAAGCCCCCTCCGGAAATCACGGCCCGCGCCGTCCTCAAATCATCGACGAAGGCCGTCTCCGAGAAGTTGCAGAGCGTCACGTTTCCGAGCTCTTCGTCGCGGCGCATTCCATAAAAGCGAAACTGAAAGGGCAGGCTGCGCAGCCGCCTGACGAGCTCGTGGTTGGTATCGGACGTCTGGTAGACCAAGATGTGCTCTCCGGGCTCGCGCTTGGCTGCCAGGATCTCCGGGCGTAGAACCGGAGGCACCAGGGTCGTGCGTTTCTTGCGTACCTTTGGGAAAAAGAAGCTGGTGACGAGGTAGTGAAAGGCGCCAGGGATCTTGGCCATGACCGCTAGACTCGCGAGCCGTCGATCGAACTTGGGTCCTCCGAGCAGCTCGGGCGCGTGCGTGCAGCGATGGATCACCTGCATGTTGTCGATGCTGATCACGGGCAGAAAGTGGTTGGTGGCGTACAGGGCGGCCCAGGACTCGAAGTCGCTGAACACCGCATGGGGCGAGTAGTGGCTCTCCGCGACCCGCCGATAGACCTTCACGTTTTCCCGCACGCTCTTGGGAGCGTGTTTGATATTCCTGAGCAGGCTCTTGGTCCGGTCGACGCGGTTGTCCACGTAGGTGAGGGTGAGCCCGTGGATTTCGTGGATGCTGAGACCAGGGTAGTCTCGCAGACGCTCCTTCAAGAAAGCATGAGCGCGACCCGAGACGACCACGCGCACTTCGTGGCCTTGGTTGAGCAAATGCTCGATAATTACTCGACTACGCGTGGCGTGCCCCATCCCCTCCCCGGTGACTCCGTAGACCAGGCGAAGCGGCCAAACCTTGCGAGAAGCTGGCATGTATCGGATTGTAACCCGAATGCCGAGTTCCTCGAAGCGCCAGGAGCGCTCCGAAGGAGCGCCCGGCCGAGCCGTAGGGGCTCGGCGCGCAAGATGCTGCTAGAGCCAGGAGTCTTCAGTCATGAAACCCACCCCAGAGCGCACCCGATCCCCCAGCAACCTCGCCTGGCTGGATCTCGAAATGACCGGCCTCGATGCCGAAAGGGACGTCATTTTGCAGGCTGCATTGATTGTCACGGACGCCCAGCTCGAGCCGCTCGAGGAATTCGTTTGTGACGTCTGGCAACCGGCGGAATGCCTGGAACGCATGACCCCTTTCGTGCGGGAAATGCACGAGAGGACGGGTTTGGTCGAGCGGGTACGTGCTTCCACCATCGACTTGAGAAATGCAGAAAAGCGTTTGTTGCAGCGGGTGACCGGCTGGTGCGAGTACCCGGCACTCTTGTGCGGCAACAGCATCGGTCAAGATCGTAAGTTCATCGATCGCTACATGCCCGGCCTGGGAGCTTACCTCCACTACCGAATGCTCGACGTGACTTCTGTGAAACTGCTGGCCAATCTCTGGTACGGCGACGCGGCCGTCTACGCCAAGCCCACCGAAGGCGCCCATGACGCCTTGGTCGACATCAAGAATTCGATCAACGAACTCCAGCACTACCGCACGACACTGATGAAGACGTGAAGCGCCCGGGCGCTGGACTCAACAGGCGTGGTGCGAGCGCGGGAAGATCTTCCCCGGGTTGAGCAGCCCGTCGGGGTCGAAGGTTCGCTTCAGCCCGCGCTGGAGGGCGATGAGCTCGGGGGGCTGTTCCAACCCGAGGAATGGCGCTTTGACTGCGCCGATTCCGTGCTCGCCGCTGAGGGTGCCCCGCAAAGAAACCGTGAGCTCGAACAACTCTCGCACCGCGTGGTCGACGCGCTGCTTTTCCGCGTCGTCATCCCAGAAGAAGTTGACGTGCATGTTGCCGTCTCCCGCGTGGCCGTAGCTGAGGGCCCTGATCTCCCAGCGCTCGCTCAACCCTTGCACCCCGGCCAAGAGCTCTCCCAGGCGCTGACGAGGAACCACCACGTCCTCGCTTACCTTGTGCTTGGCGAAGCCACGGACCGCATAGCTCATCTGCTTGCGTGTTTGCCAGAGCTTGGCCCGCTGATTGGCGCTCTGTGCGACGAGCACCTCGATGGCGCCCGCCGCTTCGCAGGTGCTCGCCACCTGCTCTGCCTGCACCTCACAGGCGGCCTCCGTGCCGTCCACCTCGAGCAACAGCATGGCTCTTGCTGTCAGAGCGATGGGATTGCCTGCTTGTCGCATGACCTCGAGCGTGGCTGCGTCGAGCAGCTCCGCACAGCGCGGTACGGTCCCGCTGGCGATCAGGCGGGTCACGGCCCGGGCGGCATCCTCCAACGTCGAAAACTGCGCGCAAAACGTCAGTACGCTTTCCGGTTTCGGAATCAACCTCAGCGTGAGGTTGCCCAGCACCGCGAGCGTACCTTCACTGCCCACCAGAAGTGCCGTCACATCGTACCCGGTGACCCCCTTCTTGGTTCGGCGCCCGACCTCGAGTCGCGTGCCTCCCATCAGGACAGCATCCATGCCGAGAACGTAGTCTCGCGTAGGACCGTACTTGAGCGCTCGCGGGCCGGCGGCGTTCTCCGCCACGTTGCCGCCGAGCACACACTGCTCTGCCGAATTCGGATCCGGTGGATAGAACCAGCCCTCTTCTTCGACGGCACGCTGCAGATCGGCGAGCACCACGCCGGGCTGCACGACGACTATCCCCTCGTCGCGATCGAGCTCCACGATGCGGTTCATGCCCTGGGTTGCGAGGACGATACCCCCGGCCAGCGTGGTCGCACCACCGCTGCGGCCAGTTCCTGCCCCGCGTGGCGTGACCGGAACGCCAGTCTCCCGGGCGACCTCCAGAGCCTTCGCGATGTCATCGACGCCCTCCGCCACGACCACGGCGTCCGGCAGGACTCCAACGAACCCCGAGTCATCCGTAACGTGCGCTTCCAGCGAGGCGCGGTCGCTCTTCACCTTGCTCGGCCCCAGGCGCCGGTCGAGCAGCACGAGCGCCCGCTCCCGCTGGGCGGCGGTGGGGCTGGGCAACTCCGGACCAGGCAGGGTCATGCCGTCAGCATAGTGCTCGCTCGTGGCTTGGCCACAAGACCGAACCCCGCCCCGCCGCCCTGCGGCTCGAAATCCCTCCGGCGACCGCGCAAAGCGCTTGACCTGAGCGCGCCGAAGGCTAGTTTCAACGGCCCCGAGCAGGCCCAATGGAGAGGTGACCGAGTGGCCGAAGGTACCCGCTTGCTAAGCGGGCGTGGGTCACAAGCCCACCGCGGGTTCGAATCCCGCCCTCTCCGCTGCCCCCACCCGTCGCGCTTCGCGCGCCGGCCTCCCCCTTATCGGTGCTCGCGCTGCGCGCTGCGCGCCGATGGGGGAGGCGCCCGGCGTTTCGCTTTGCCGAGTGGTGGGTCAAGCGTTGGCTCAGGCTCAGCCACAGGCTCAGGACCAGCGTCAGGCTCAGGACCAGCGTCAGGACCAGGACCAGGGCCAGGGCTCAGGACCAGGGCCAGGGCTCAGGAGCAGGCTCAGGGTCAGGACCAGGCTCAGGCTCAGGACCAGGCTGGCTTTGCCCGAAAACCCAACCATTAAGATGACTTTTCGGGCAGCTTGGCCATTTCTCGGGCAGCTGAGTCCGAGGCCGAACCCCCACAAAAACGACCTCTCAGACCGCGTTAACTTTCAACGGTCGAGGTAGCAGTCATCTAGCCATTGCTGATCAACCTTCACCATCACGTTGCCGCAGGCCTTCTTTAGCTCCGTCCCATGCCCGGCTGCCACCGGAATGACTTTCTTCCCTCGTTCCTGAACTAACCCTACGGCGTGCGTGTAGTCGCCGTCGGCGGACAAGAGGTAAGCCGTGTCGAACTCGTCATGGATAGCCATTGAGACCAAGTCAACGGCAAGCATCACGTCTACAGCCTTCTCGGTGAAGAAACTGGTGGACCGGTGACGGTGGCCGATGTCGTACAATCCCCAGTAGACCTCGTGAGGAATCTGGCTTTTCATTGTTGCCAGGTATTTCAACAGTTCATGCGCCGCTTCGTTCTCTTCGGAGCGCTTCTCCAAGCGCCCAAGATGCACGGAGATTCTCCGGTTCTGCCGCTTCAACCTGTCTAAGAACCTGCGCTGATCAGCGTACAGCCGCTTCGACTTCTTTGTTTGATCCTGCTTGACCTGACCAACGTACCAGCGCAGTGCAATCCAGGATCGGTCCACAAGCAGCTTCTGACTGATCTTGACGTAATCAAGGCTGCCGGTTTGTCGAACTGCAACGTTCTCCAACCCGTGGTACCAATTGTTGGCGTCGACGAAAACTATCGCCCGATTCTCTGCCTTTTCCGTCATGGCACAAAGCAGGTCTGGTCGCCCCGATCCCACAAAATAAAAACCCCAGCGTGTGGCCGAAGCCAGACCCTGGGGGGATTAGAACTTCCTTCCCGTGAGTCGGAAGCAAATACGAATCTAGGTGCGACCGCCCGCTTGTGCAAGTCCAATTTGCATCCAACCGTCTTTGTCGCCCAGATATCAGAGATTTCGGTTGGGGGGGGCTGGACCCAAGGGTCAGGTACAACTTTCCGAAACCTAGACTGATCGTCCGGGGAACCCAGGTGCTGTTCCACGAGATTCAAAGGCTTCCTCGCAAGGGATGAGCCAAAGCTCGTCGGCACTAACTGATGGTGTAGTGATTTCGTCCGGCATTGTACTGCCTAGTTACACCGTTCGACCTGGCTTACTTCGTAGCGTCCTCGTTTTCGTCGTCCGTGGAAGCAATGTCACTGATGGTCGGTCCTGGGCGCTGAGAACAGTTGACTTTGAAATGGAGCGTCCCCAATACCGGGGTGACCATGTTCGAGGCGTGCACCTTGTAGGGTAGTGAAAAACCAAGCACTTGCTCTGCATCCAGAAACCGAACATGGAAGATGACATCAACATCTGTGTGATGCTGTAGGTATTGCCATCGCCAGCAGGCCTCGTGTTCGAAGAAGCCCTCCTGCCTGAAGTCAGTAACGTCGGACTGCATGAGCCTAGAAAAGACTACTGGATCGATACGCGCGGGGTTGACGTCTAACAGGGTGTGGTCCTTCAACACGGGTGGTTTCGGCGGTGTTGGCAGATCCTCCGTTTCAAGTACGTTGATGTGCTCAGGAGGATCGAACTGAATCATCACCTTTTCCGCTGGAGCGGAACCGGTGTTCTCTAGAACGAGGGCTAACTCAATGGTTCTAGCTTTCAGCTCATTTCGTTTGGCGAGTGTCGTTAGATACTTGCGATACTTCCGGTAGTGCTCGAAGACTTCTTCTTCAGATGGGGGCCGTCTCCCTAGGACGGCACTCGCGACGTTTATTCCGCCAATGTCTTCGGCAATTTTTCGGCATTCCTTCTCTAGATCCACCAGCTCATCAATTTTCTCAGACGCAACAGGCCGGAGTTCTAGGTCGAGCTCTATGTGCTGTTCACCATCTTTGAAAGCGAGTGAAAGCACCGGTGTGGGATCAACGCGCTTTCGGAGGTCGGCGACTGTCTGCTTCAGCGTTGTTACTTCTGGATCTTCGGGCTCAGTGTGCCTGTAGTTCTTGTCAAGGAGAACTAGACTCATGCCATAGTGGTCAGCCATGGATTGGAACCCCTCATCCCCTGTCGCCAGCAACACGACTTCGTTCGAGCCATACGAGTGTTGCAACGCGGACGCCAGGATGCATTCATCCGGGTTCCCTCTATCAAGGTCGTGCTTTTCGAATACAGCACGTCCAACCCTTGACGCCCTCTGAAGAGTGACCCCGGTCGAGACCTGATTTTCACGGATAAGATGCAACGCCTTTTCGGCTTTTCGTTTCAGGGATCTACTGGGCGAGTACTTATGCTGGTCAAGTTCTCTGGTAACCCCTGGCGCCACCATGATCACAACTTCATCAGCGCCCGCCAGCTTGCTCCACGGTATCTCTCTCACCCGATAGTGGAGAAAAACATTAGTATCAGGAAAGATCAACATGGCGGTCTTAGGGAGCTCTTCAGGAGCTACCGAGTCCTGAGGCGACGCTTCACCCAAGTATTCAATGAGAAACTCATGCAGTTGTTCCAGGGTCTCGATGGTTCTAAGCTCGATGAGGAACGCCGGCACCGACCAGTTTGTTGTGGACGTCGGTTCTGAGCTGGTAGCGGAGTGTTGGCTTAGTGTGAAGATCTGTATCAGACGCCTGAGCGCCGGATAGTCGCCTTCACGACACACCCCTGCCTTTGTCAGTTGGTTCCAAGTATAGTCCTGGAATGTACTTCTCTCCTTGGAGAGGCGACCCTTCAAGTAGGCAAGCAATTTTGCCCCAAGGTCACCCCACTCTCTTGAACCAGTGCACCTCAGAACCCCAAGCCTTCTGAGGGAAGCGACTTCTCGACTATGCCCACCTAGCCTGATGAACCCTCCGTCGTGCAAGGATTCCAATACCTGTTGCAGAGCTGGTGCCTGTTCTGGGCTTGCATCTAATAGGACCTCGGCAACAGGAGTCACCTCTCCCGTTCGATATTCATAATCGGCTATCTGGTCCAGCACTCGTTGCTGAGCCTCGGTGAAGGACGTCAAGGACATCGGATATCAACCAAACTTCAAACTGTACCGAGCTACCCTTTCGCAGGCATGGTTCTTACGAATGCGCATTTCGGCGATGGCGATCACTTGTTCCGCCATCACGATCGGTCGTTTCGGTCCATCGCGATCGCCTGACTGTATCGCCGGTCGGAGCGAGGCGACGCTGGAAGGATGTTGGGGTTCAGTCGTTGGTTTTGGGGTTCTTTCGGCGGGACGGTCCGCTCAGCTTGAGGTTGTGGGAGCGATGTAGGACGCGGTCGCAGATCGCGTCTGCCAGGGTGGGGTCGCCGATGTACTCGTGCCAGTTCTCCGGCGCGAGTTGACCAGCGATGATCACGGACCCGGTATCGTAGCGGTCATCGAGAAGTTCGAGCAAGTCCTGCCGTTCTTGGTCGTCCAGCGGAGCGATGGCAAAGTCGTCGATGACGAGCACATGGATGCGAGCGAAGCGAGCCAACAAGCGAGTGTAGGTCCCGTCGGCGCGAGCCAGGCGTAGTTCTTGAAAGAGCCTGGTCATCTTGCGATACGTCGCACGGTAGCCCTTGCGACACGCCTGATGGGCAAGCGCGCAACCGATATAGGTTTTTCCGGTACCTGTTGCCCCGCTGATAGTCACGTGCTGCGTCTCGGCTACCCAGCGACCGCTGGCGAGCTGGCGCACGACCGCCTTGTCGAGCTTCCGTTTGGCGGAGAATTCGATTCCCTCAACGCACGCATGCCTGATCTTGAGCTTTGCCTCGTCGAGCGAGCGCTTGAGTCGCTTGTTCTCGCGACTGGTTGCTTCCGCGTCAACAAGCAGCCCGAAGCGCTCATCAAATCCTAATTCATCTGATCTGGGACTAGCGCGTTGTTCGGTCCACGCATTGAGCATGCCGTTTAGCTTCATCATCTGCAGTTTCTCTTCGGTGGCTTCATTCAGCATCGTGTTCTCCTTGTTTGTAGTAATCGGGCCCCCGCACGTTGTCGTGGGCTAGAGTCGTGTTGATGTTGGCAGCTTTCGGTTTTTCAGGGCGCGGCAAACGATCGATGCCGTTCTTCAGAATCGCTGCCACGTGCTTGTACGACCGCGCCTTCACAAGCACGGCTCGCGCACAGGCGGATTCGAGCCGCTCGTTGCCGTACTGCTTGGCCAAGCGCATGATTCCGAGGCATGATCGATAGCCTTGTTCCGGGTGTGGTCGGTCTCGAATAATCTCGGCAACAAGCGTCGCCGTTTCGGGGCCCACCTTGGTTGCCCATCGTATCAGACGAGAGGGGGACCATTCGGCATGCGCCCGGTGAGACGCTGGCATGTGTGCCGGGTCCGTAGTGTGCCGCCCCTTCTTGTGGCTTCGTTGGTGTGACACGACTCGCTTGCCCCGAAGCCAGATCTCGACCACTCCAGTCGAAACGCGAGCGTCGAATCTCTCGTCGCGCATATCATGAGGCACTGAGTAGTAGTGCCCCTCGACGTCGAGGTGGTAGTCGATGCCCGGCTTCTTGTTGATGTGCCACTCGCCGTACACAAAGCGCGTGCCGGGCAGCCGCCGTAGCGCCGGCTTGTCGAGGCGCTCGAAGAGTTCGCGACGAGTTGTGCCATAGCGGCGCATCTTGCGTCCGTTGAGTTCATCGAGCAGCTCCCGAATCCGAGCGTTCAATTCGCTCAGTGAGTAAAACGTCTGGTTGCGCACGCGCGCCAGGACCCAGCGCTGCGCTACTAGCACTCCCGCTTCCACCTTTGCCTTGTCTCGAGGCTTGCGTTGGCGGGCAGGAAGCGGTGCCGTCCCATAGTGGCAACACATCTCCTCGTAGGTTCGCTGCACCCCGGGCTCGTAGCGGCAGGGTTCGGTGACCCCCGACTTGAGCTGATCGGGAACAACCGCCTCGGCGACTCCCGAGAAGTACTCGAAGGCGTGCTCGTGACTACGGATCCAGTCGCGAGTGCCCTGCGTCATCGTCGCCTCGGCAAACGTGTAGTTCGACGCACCCAAGACTGCCACGAAGAGTTCGATCCAGATCACCTCGCCGGTCACCGGATCGACGAAGTGTGGCCTGTCGCCCGAGTAGTCGACAAACATCTTCTCTCCCGCGCCATGCACCTGCCGCATTGTCGGCCCTTGCCGCTTCTTCCAGTCCTTGTAGTGCTGGCAAAACTGCGTGTAGCGGTAGCCGTCGGGGTGCACTTCAAGGTACTCCACGTGCAACAGTTGCAGCGTCACGCCCTTGCGGCGCAGCTCGATGTCGAGCGTCGCGGCATCGGGTAGTGGACGCGCCGTTGCTGCCGGACCCTTCGGTCCGTATAGGCGTTGCTCGAGCGCCTCCTCCGAAAGCTCCGCGATGACCGCCCAATCCGTCAGCCCGACGTGCTTTGCGCGCACGAGCGTGTCGCCCACCGATCCCGCGCCGATGCCGACGCTGCGTGCGATCTTCCGGTGGGACCTGCCCAATACCCACTTCTGTCGTAGTACTTCTTTCACCTGTCGCATGGATAGTCTCCGTGTCGCCATCGCTTCCCTTTCGGGGGCAATGGCGACTGAACCATCCAGCGCCGCTTCGCCGGGCGCCTACCCGGCGCCCAGGACCCATGAGTTCAACAGCTCATGTTTCCGCTCTGTGTCAAAGTGATCGGGATGCCCGAAACGGGTGATCAGTACGCCGAAATCGGTGATCGCGATCAACCGAAATCGGTGATCGCGATGTTCCGAAATGGGTGATCGCGATGCCCCGAAATCCGCACTGGCGGATTCCGTTAAATGCGGACATGCAGTGTCGGTCAACTAACACTTGGCGAAGGATCTGCCATCGATATCGATAGTCCAGCGCTTGGCATCCACCTGCTCGAGCGAAGCTCGCGCCACCAGCGCGCTCAACCGCTCCAACTCCGGCCAAGTCCGAAAGTTCATGCGCCCGAGGGCTCGCCCCAGGCTCCTGTCCGTCGGCGCCTGTCGAAGCCCAGCGAAACGCAGGAACACCGGGTCATTGCGAAGATGACCCAGATGACGCAACCGCTTGGCCCCCACCACCAGCATGCCCACCACGATCAGCACGACCTTCGTGAACGACACGTCCCCACCCACCGCCAGCCTCGCGGTTGCTGCCCGCAGCTCTCGGAAAAATTCCAGTCGCCCCAGCAGTCGACGGACCAGCTCGAGCCCGGCGTACGAAGTCAGCTGCTCGCTGCCAAATTCGAGCCGAAGTTTTCCCTTGATCCGAGCCTCAAATCCGCGCTTTCCTATCCGCACTGGGAGTTCCCTTTCGTTTGCTTGTCTTGCGTGTGGTAACGAGAGACAAACACAGACGAAAGGGCTCCTTCCAGTGTTTTCTGCTCCTCAGCTCAGCTGACGGAATGTCGCATTGGGGTTAATCACTGGATCAGCGGCGATATTCCTGGGCCTGCTTCAGATGTACGCCCGTCTCCCAAAGCTCGTTGAGGGTTCCAAGATCGCTATCATTGGCTCTTTGGTGTGCCTTGGTGTGTGCATGATCTCAGTGCTCTCGAAGACAACTTCCATTTGGTACGTGGACGCACTTCGCCGGACGACCCCCGGCTCAACTAGGTCTCGACGAGAACGACTGAATCGAACGCTGAACGTCCTCTCGTCTGTTGGTTTCATCCTCGGGGTTATTTGCGCCGTGATATACGGCGCTCAAAACATTAAGGCAGAACAGTATGGCAACACGAAAAACTCGACCATTGATAGTGACGCCACCAGGGCGACCCGACAAGACACTGTCATGGACGCCACCGCAGCCACAGCAGGTAGTCACCGCTCCACGGCCTCCAGTACCCCCACCGCCGCCGCCAAAGAAATCCGCTTCAAAGTGATCGGTTCGGATTCGTTGCTGGAAAGCAACTGAAGGGGTAGTGGTAGTGTGACCGCGAGCTTTCCGCTACTTCGCCCTCAGTACCTTCTCAAGTTTGGCGCAGAGCCTCACATGACCAGCCTGATCGACGAGGGACACCTCTACTGCAACACCTTTGGCTACTTCAAAGACTTAGAGAACGACAGCAGTAGGGGTGATACCTTTGAGGGGGCGCTAAGCACATATGACCATACTCAGGTCAGGGTGGAGCTGATCGACGGGGATGACGTGATCGTGCTGAACGCTGACCAGGGTTTCGAGGGAGCGGTAACCCAGTTTAGCGATGGGAAGGCCAACCTCTATTGCTTCTACGGATTGCACAGGGAGTCAGCATACGTCGATTCCCGGAACTACGAATTTGGCCGCAAGTGCGTCCTGGTGCACGACTTGAAAGAGTTTTTTCGCCGGTTGGAGAAAGCAGTGTCGCAAGACTCAACCATAGAGAAAATACTTGTCCGTCCCGTCGAATACATGGGTGAGTTTCACAGGGGCGACCTAGGACCTTTCAGAAAGTTCGCCGCCCAATATGCCCATCAGAGTGAATTCCGACTCCTAGTTCTGCCCGGAGACGGAAAACCAAAGTCTATACGCCTTGGCTCGTTGAACGATATTGCCGAAATGTTCGATTCGGAATCGGTTAACGAAAGGTTCGCGTTGGACGGGCCTCTGCTCCCGGCGAAGAACGGAACAGGGTTGACGAGTTAATCCGCACTGGTTGCCCGAGAAAAACCTCAGTTGCCCGAAAAACAGGCCCCACTGGCCTCTTTTCGGGCAAAGCCGAGCAGGGCCAGGAGCAGGGCCAGGAGCAGGCTCAGCGTCAGGAGCAGGCTCAGCGTCAGGAGCAGGCTCAGCGTCAGGAGCAGGCTAGGGCCAGGGCCAGGAGCAGGCTCAGGGCCAGGAGCAGGCTCAGGGCCAGGAGCCAGGGCTGGAGGGGGCAGGCTGTGTTTGTGAGTGATGGGTGATTGGCTCTTCCTCGGAGTTTTTACCGTACCTTTGTGCTCGGGCCTGTCAAGGGTCGCTCGCTGCGCGAGCGCCCGGCTTCGCCGGCTTCGCCCTGGACAGGCCCTGCGCGCAAAGGGTGGTGGGATTTCGCGACGAAAGAGGTCGCGAAAGGACTTTCAGATGAAGATTATCGATACGTTGGTCGAGATGGTAGCGTTGGTGCACGGGCTTGCGGGGAAGGTGGCGCGGCACGATCCGGACCTGGCGCGGCAGATGAGGCGGTCCAGCTCGTCGGCGGCGTTGAACGCGAGCGAGGGTGTTTGGGCTCGTGCGGGGAAGCGGCGGTCGCGGCTGGAGGATGCGGTGAACGAGGCGCGGGAAACGCTGGTGGCGCTCAGGCTGGCGGGGGCGTGCGGCTATCTGGCATCGGACCAGGCGAAGAGCGGCATCACGATGCTCGAGAACATCATTCCGGTGTTATGGGTGTTGGCGTATCGGCGGTGAAGATGGGTTAACGTCCGTGGTTGACTCGCAGGCCCCGAGTCTACTCGGTCAAGCACCGGGCGAAGCCCATGAAACGGGCCGCCACGCGGCCCTCCCGACTTCGACCTGGTCAAGCAGAAGGGCCTTTTCACAGGCCTGTCGAGTCCAACCACTAGTTATGCGCCGCTCGCCTTGCGCTATGTCATTTTCGACATATACTACTGGTAGTGTCCCCAAAGGACAAGCCTCTCGTCTGGCTCGGTGGTGAGGTCAAGACGCCCCCGTTTTCCGCCGAAGCCCGAATCGAGGCCGGATTCCTGCTGCGAAGTCTCCAACGCGGACTGGGACTCTCGATGCCCCACTCCAGACCGATGCCGAGCATCGGCAAACGCTGCCACGAGCTCAGGATTCAGGACGCCGACAAGACCTGGAGGGTCATCTACCGGGTTGACGCCGATGCAATCATCATTGCGGAAGTCTTCGCCAAGAAGCAACAGACAACGCCCGCGAGCCTGATTCGGACCAGCCGGGAACGGCTTCGCCGGTACGACGCCGTTGTCCAAGGAGAACCTTGAGATGGAAACGAAAAAGCGGAAACGACTCGAACGGGCGGGCTGGTCCATCGGCTCGGCTTCGGAGTTCCTCGACCTGACCTCCGTCGAGGAGGAACTGGTGGAAATGAAGCTGGCGCTCAGCGGTAAGCTCAGGAAGGCGCGCGAGAAAAGCAAACTGACTCAGACGGCGTTGGCCAGAAGAATGGGCTCCAGTCAGTCGCGAGTCGCAAAAATGGAGGCCGGTGATCCAACCGTATCGCTCGATCTCCTCGTGCAGGGACTACTTGCCGCGGGGGCGACTCGCCGCCAAATCGCCAGCGCTCTTGGCCAACGGAAGAAGGCCGTCGGCGAGTAGAAGCCCCGCACCGTCAAGCGGCGCCTCACCACCAGGTTCCCACGTCCCTACCTTCGGGGACTCCGCCGACCTCGCCTATTCGTCTGGACCACCAACGGAAGGACGCGAGTGGCATCTCAATGTGTTTCGCGCGCGCATAACGACTTCACGCTCAGCTGCGGGCCGTCGCCACTCCGTGGCCAAGCGGGGCGAAGCCAAATAGAGCGGCGCCCGACGGGCGCCACTTCGAGAAGAACCGTCGTGACCCCCAGACGCCCTCAGGCCCGTCAGCTGCAGCGTTCAACTCCAAATTAGGCGGCACAGGATGCAGCGATTGTGGTGCGGGGTCTACAGGTGTGTGAATGAGCAGGATAGGTTGGAGCGATAGGCTGCGGTAGCGTGGCAGAAGTGGGGACGATGAGACTGGACAGGTGAACTGTAAGTACTGGTCGTCCTGGTGGGTAGTTGATGTCGGAGTCGTCTGAGCTGCGTTTGTCCGGGCGGCCGCGGAAACTTTGCCTGAGACGGTGCTGGGGTCCGGGAGGTTGCTCGAGGTGTCGTGTTTCCCCGTACGTCGATGTCGTCCAACGGCAGCATGGATGCGCAGCGTCATGGCGACTCAGCCATTGGCGAGAGCTGCACGAATGCGTTCGACGGCGACGAGCGGCTGGCGCATGACCAGGCTTGCCGGAAGCCGCAGGACGCGAAGGCCGAGCCGATGGAGCACGCGGTCGCGGCGGGCGTCAGCGGCGGAGCGGCCCGCGTGGGAGGCGCCATCGATTTCCACGACCAAGCGCCGTTCGGGTGCAAAGAAGTCGGCGACGTAGCGGCCACCGATGGGCACTTGGCGGCGGAACTGAACGCCGAGCTTTCGTGCCGAGAGCAACGTGAAGAGCGCGGCCTCGGACTCTGTGGGCGCGTGGCGCATGGCGTGCGCGCGCTCGGCGAGGAGTGCGGTTCGTTTGGGATCGGGTTTGTGATGACGTATGAGGACCTCCGCCCCGGCTCGCGGCCGGGCGTGGTCCTCGAGCGAAAGATGCGTGACGGGCCTCGGGCGGCGTGGTGTACGTCATCACGTGCCGCGCGGTGTCGGCGCGGACGGAGGTCGGGCCCGGCGCGGATGTTTCGCGCCCCCCTGTCCGGCCGCGAGCCGGGGCAGGGTGCGAAGGGTCAGAGCAGGCGAGCCAGCGAGCGCGTTCAATGCCAGTGCGTGACTGGAGGGCTCGGGATGGCGACGGCGCTGGAGGGAGCGGCGTGGTCGGTGGTGAGGTATGGGGGATTGGGCCGCGGCGCGGGTGTCTTCCTCCGTCGCGCGCAGCGCGCGCTGACTGGTTGGTGCGTAGGTGAAGCCGCTGGGCGCTCGCGCGCGAGCACGGCGTTGAGGAAGACCGTAGGCGCGCAGGCGCGTAGCGCCGAGCACCTGCGAGTTGGAGCATCTGGAGAGATGGTAGCGTTGGTGCACGGGCTTGCGGGGAAGGTGGCGCGGCACGATCCGGACTTGGCGCGGCGGATGAGGCGGTCCAGCTCGTCGGCGGCGTTGAACGCGAGCGAGGGTGTTTGGGCTCGTGCGGGGAAGCGGCGGTCGCGGCTGGA
Source organism: uncultured delta proteobacterium (assembly GCA_963809955.1). Classification (GTDB taxonomy): domain Bacteria; phylum Myxococcota_A; class Polyangia; order Polyangiales; family Polyangiaceae; genus JAICQQ01. The sequence continues at coordinate 13,892 of CAWELQ010000013.1, read as the reverse complement.
GGATGCGGTGAACGAGGCGCGGGAAACGCTGGTGGCGCTCAGGCTGGCGGGGGCGTGCGGCTATCTGGCATCGGACCAGGCGAAGAGCGGCATCACGATGCTCGAGAACATCATTCCGGTGTTGTGGGTGTTGGCGTATCGGCGGTGATGATGGGCTAACGTTTAGCGTTCTGATGGTGCGCGACAGTCTTGAAGCCTACCTCGGCTTTGGTAAACTTTGCTCGCTGCAACGGTACAGCGCGGACTCTAAGTGACCCTGTCCCAAGGCAGCTGGGCAGCGGCTTTGGACCGGAGTTCTATGGGGTCGGAGTTCTGCATCACCCGCGCACCGCAAATAGTGGACTTGCCCCGATTTAGTGGACGTTCTGGTTATGTCGGCTATGCAGCCATCCGGTTGACTTGAGCGCGCAGCTCGAACTCGTCGGGGCTGAGGTAGCCGATCGTCGAGTGACGGCGCACTGGATTGTAGAAGTTCGTGATGTAGTCTTCGATTGCAGCATGCGCTGCTGCGTGTGAAGGGTACCACTGATGATCGAGCTCGTCGCCCTTGATAGTGGCGAAGAAGCTCTCCGCTACCGCATTATCCCAGCAGTCGCCGGTGCGGCTCATACTGGCCATCATGCCGCAGCTGTCAAGGCGCTTGCGATATTCTTCGCTGGCGTACGGGCTCCCGCGATCGGAGTGATGGATCAAACCGGGTGACGGACTCCGATTCGCGATGGCTTCGTCCAGTGCGGCGAGTGCCAGCTTGGTATCGTTATGTGAGCTCGTTGCCCAGCCCACCACCGCACGGCTGAACAAATCAAGAATGGCCGCTAGGTAGAACCACCCGGTCGCGGTGTAGATGGCTGTGACATCGGTCACCCAGGCCTTGTTGGGCGCGTCCTGCGTGAAGTCGCGGGCGAGCAGGTTCGGGGGAACTGGCAAGCCATGGTTCGAGTCAGTGGTCTTTCGGAATCGGCGCCGTTTCTTCCCTTGGATTCCCCGTTCTTTCATTCGATTGGCCACGCGCTTCTTCGATACCCGGTGCCCCTGTTCGTGCAGCTCATGAGTGATGCGCGGGCTGCCATAGGTGCCTCGGCTCTGCTCGTGAATCGCTTCAATCTCCAGGTCGAGTAATTCGTTGTCGCACTCTCGCTCGGACTTGGGACGACTGAGCGATGCATAGTATCCGCTCGGCGAGACCTGCAGAACTCGACACATGCCGCGAATTGAGAACCTGGCCACGTTCTCAGCAATGAACGCGAACTTCACTGCTTCTCTTTCGCGAAGAACGTGGCTGCAGCTTTTAAAATGTCGCGGTCTTGCCGCAATTGCCGGACCTCGCGACGAAGCTGCGTGAGCTCCGCTTTCTCCGCGCTGGTCAAAGCGTCAGCTGGCCCATTGCCAGCATCGACGTCGGCTTGCTTCAACCAGTTGCGCAACGCCGACTCTGTCAAGTCGAGGTCCTGAGCAACCTGCGTGATGCTCCGGTTCCCCGCGCGGCACAGTCGAACCGCCTTCGCCTTGAACTCTGGACTGAACTTCCTTCGTGCTCTTCGTTTCGCCATGGGACACTCCTCGCGCATTGTCGCGCGTTTTGGGGTGTCCACCAAATCGGGGTAACTTCATAGCGATCGCGATTTCCTTTCAGCCGGTGATAACGGGGAGGGGGGCGTCCAACGATTAAGGCGGCGCGCTTGGTGAAATCTCCATATTGGCAAGGCTCGCACCCGTTCTCAGCTTTGCCGTTGGTGCTCCGGGCTTGTTCAACTCGCGCATTAGCGTCGGCCGGTCCTCGCTCGCTCGGCTCGCCCTGCCTCGTTGACCCTAAAACGCTAGTGTGTCAGGCGGCGTTCAGTCGGACGTAGGTGGAGAAGCCATACTCATGGAAGCCTAGTCGTTGTGCGATGCGGAGCGATGGGAGATTTGCACGAAGGGTTCTGTATTGGGGCATAAGTCCAGCGACTAGGGAATGTCGAGCAGCATGGGCGACCGCGGAGCGCCCGTGACCGCGGCCTCGAAACTTGGGATGTGTCACAACGGCGATGTGGGCAAGGACGTTGCCCCAGAGGTTGTAGCTGGCAAGTGCGGCGAGCTCTCCTGATGAATCGAAAGAGCCAAACTGAGCGAGCGTGTCCGCGTGGGGACCGCCATGCTCCCAGTCTGTGGGGGAACACGCGCTGCGGAGCTCGGCAACCAAGTCGGCTTGAGAAGTATCGAGCTGACCAGTGCACTGGTGGTCTGGAGGAAGAGCCGCCGGTGCATATCCGATGAACGCCGGGCCCAAGATCGCGGTGACGAGATCCTGACCAATTGGGAGCAGTAACCGTGATAGCAATCCGGGGTCAGCAACGTCGTCCAAAGACCACAAGGACGCGGAGTCCCGCAAGAGGTCGAAGACACGTGGAGGCATCGAGACCAGGGGAGCGCCACCGCATACCAGAATTGAGATGCCGGGGTTACCGCTGAGACCGCCGCGGTGCACTTGGACCAGTGTTCTTGCCGGGCGAAGTCTTGAAGGGTCGAGACCAAACTCCTGCGCCCAGAACGCGTCGGCACGTAAGAAAAAATGCGACACCGTTTCCTCGAATTCGCCTAACGGTTTGGCCGTTAATCAGCAAAGGGCCAACAGCAAGCCTTTCAGTTGGGAAGACTACCAGACAATGAGTGGCGGCGGCCAGCCGCCACGCTGGCGAGGGCGCGGTGCGGAGGAACGCGCCTCAGGGCCCTTTGTCAGGTGCCAGCGCTTGTTGTGCGGCTCACCCTACAATGGGTGCTCAACAGGACCACCATACAAGAGCTCCTCCGCGTGGCACGAGAAGACTCGCATGATCTCAGCCGCGCGGTCCGCGGCCCGATCCTGACGTTCGTAGAATTCGACGACCGGCTTGTCACGTCGGGGACGCAAAGCCTCCTGGAACAGGAAGCGACCGTAGAGCTGTCCGCTGACGAAAAATTGGAGTAGTAGTCGACGCACGCCCATACGTCCTCTAGCGACCAATCGCTTGGGTCAAGACCGAGATGGGCAACCACTGCCGGGAGCGCTGGATAACGTTGAGGCCAGTCAGGTCGAACCCTATTCAAGACTTGACCGAACTCCGCAGAGACTGGGATCGGCATATGCTCGAAGCGAAAAGTCCCTCGCGATGCGCCAGCTCCAAGCAGCAGAACCTTCATGCCAGAAATCCCCTATTCTGTCCGCCCAACGGCCTGCCGATAACCTGCGAGGGGCCAGCGGCAAGACTTAACAGCTTGGAAGAGTATCATGACCAGCCCCGGCGATCAGCCGCCTCCTCCAGCAAGCGCTGTGCGCAGGAACAACCCTCCAGTGGCCCCTCGTCTGGTTCATTGGCTTGTTGAACGAAGCCGCGCTGAGCGCGGCAGCTGAAGATTCCCACGGGCAACGACAGCGCGAAGCTGTTAGGTCCTCGGTGACTGGCTGCAGGTGACGAGGGGCGTTTTGCTCTGCATGGCTCTGCCTAGCCCCCCGCACCCGCGTTGCACGAGCATTCCACGGGTGCGAGGGGTAACTGGCTCCGGTTTTCAGGAAGAGGCGGAAGCCGCTTCGGTCGCCGGAGCCTGGGGCTCGATCACGGGTTCTGGGGCAGCCGGCTGCGGCTGAGTCGGCTGCGCGTTGGCTTGCATGGCGGCCGTTGCTTCTTCGGTTTGCCGGGCGCGGGAGCGGGCGCGGCGCTTGCGCTCGTAGCTGCTGCTGAACAAGCGGGCCACCTCCGGGTGGTTGCGAAACACGAAGCGTGCGGCGCGGCGGGCCGTGTTCATCTTCTCGGTCAACAGGGTGATGTAGCGGTTCCTCAGCGACAGCAGCTGCTTTTGCCTGTCCTGGGCCGTGCTCGAAAGCTTGATCGCGGACTGTTCGCGGAGCCTGTTGGCCACCTCGAGCGCTTCGTCCAGCATCGCCACGTCGAACTCGGGCAGCTTGCCGAGCTCTTCACGGAAGCGGTTACCGAAGTACGCAAAGCCTTCCAAAGAAAGCGCCAGCGCGTCGTGGCTGCTCGTGTTCGAGTGCGACTCGCTGAGGCGCGCCAGCTCCGCATCCCGCTCGTCGTCCATGCCGTCGTCGAACAGGAACTCCAGGCACTGGCGGATCTCCGACAGCAAGAATTCCGCGCGGTCGACCGGCGCTTCCAGGGCCGCCCCGGTCACGGAGCGAAACTGCGCGTGCGTGTTCGTCATCGCGACGTTCAGCTCGCGGATGTCGTTGGCGATGGTGGCGTCGATGAGGTTGCTGACCAGCGCTTCCTTCAATCCCGGTCGCCGCGTGCTGCCGGTGATAGGCTCCCAGTTTTCGTCGATCAGAAACGACAGGTCGAGCGCCTCACCGCTCAGCACGGTGATGGGCAGCGACGAGGAACTCTCCTCGACGCCCGCGGCCAGTGGCTCCCACTTGGCGAGGACGTCCTGGGTGTTGATGAATGTGTGAGGGGCCATGAGTTACTCCTTCAGGGGTGTGGGGTGACGCTCCACGCGGCACGGCCAATCGTCCGGGCTGTCCTGCGCGACCAATCGGCTGTCCTGGACGGGTCCGTGGCTGTCCTGCACGGTAGCTCCGGTGTCCTGGACGACTTACTGGACCGTCCTGCACGGCAAACCCGGTGGCCTGCACGAATAGTTCTCCGGGCAGGACAAGCTTGGGATGTCCTGAACGACGTGGTCCGCGCGAAAAACGACGAACTCCGCCTCCCGGACGCTGCCTTTGATTTGTTGGACGCGCCCCGCGTGAAGCGCCTGTGTTGTGGTTCGCCGCTTCCTACAGCACGCCCCGTGCCAGGTGCGCCCTGTCGCTGCCGCAGCGCACAAACGCCGGGAATTCGCTCGGCAGCGGCGCACGGGGGCAAACTCGCTGCACGGACATCAGGGCCGCCCGCACGTCGGTGCGCTCGAATGTGCGCTCAAACGTGCGCTCAAACGTGCGCGGCGCGTCCGCTCGCCGTGCGCCTACCCCGAGGCGTCGAACTTGCGTACCAGCCCGTGGCTCTTGATCAGCCGATACAGCTTGTAGCGGCTCACTCCCAGCTGTTCGGCAGCGAGCTGCACGCTGCCTCCCGCCACTTCCAGCGCGCGCGTCACCTCCTCGGCACTCGGCCCAGGCGGCGCGCTCGGGCGATCGCTCGCACGCGCCTCGCGCACCCCCGAGGCGCCCGTCTCGGCCGGTCTGTCGAGGGCCGCTCTGTCGAGAGCCGCTCTGTCGAGGGCCTCCGCCTCCACAGTGTCGTCCCCTCGAGTCACGCTCGCAGCGGCGAGCGCCTGCTCCACCTCCGGCGTCAGTTCCAGAAACACTTGCCGGCTCGTCTTCAGTGCCACCTGCAAGAGGCGCATCAGCTCTCGCGTGTGCTCCGTGTAGCGGTGGCGCGCCAGCGCATCCATCAGGCGCGCTTCCACGCGCGGCCGCTCGGCGTCCCCCTCCTCCAGAAAGGGCGCTACCAGCTCTGGCGTCGCCCGCGCCGCGCGGCGCACCAGCTCAGCCAAGAGCAGCGGAATATCGCTGCGCCGCTCGTTCAACCCCGGCACGTGCACCCGGTCCGCAAAGCGCGCCAAGAAGTCGTGCTTCAGCGTACCGGGGTGGCGATTGGTCGCCGCAATCAGCCGAAAGTCGCTCACCCGTGCTCGCTGGGTTTCGCCCAGCCGGTGGTAGCTGCCGTGGCTATCGAGCACCCGAAGCAGATGCGCCTGCTGCTCCTCCCCCAGCTCGCCGATCTCATCCAGCATCAAGTAGCCGCCGCTCGCTGCCTCCACCAACCCCACCCGCTCGGGCGAGCCGGCATTTGGAAAATTCCTCGCGCACCCGAACAGCTCCGCATCCAAGAGCGAACCGGGTATCGTGGCCGCGTTGCGCGCCACCAGCGGCCCGCGCGCTCGCGCCGAAAGCCCGTGCACCACCCGCGCGGCCACCTCCTTGCCCGCGCCCGTTTCGCCCAAGAGCAGCACGTGCGTCTCGGCCCGCGCAGCGCCCGCCAGCTCGTCGCGCAGTCGCCAAGCCTCGGGGCTTTCGCCCACCATGCCCTGCGCGTCGGCTGCCCCGAACCCGAACCCCGCGCTCCGGTAGTGCCCCATCGCCGGGATGGCCAGCGGCCGCTCCTCCAGTAGAAACACCGCCGTGTGCTCCAGCATCAGCGTGTCCCCTGCCTGCACCACGGCCTCGCGCGCCGGCCGCCCATTCACGAACAGCTCCCGCCGCCCCACATTTTCCACGTGCACGCGCACCTGCGGCCGCGCCCTTCCTGCCCCCTCCCCTTCCACGCGCGTGAACCGGAGCTGCCGTCGCGACACCTTCGTGGTCTGCAAATCCGCCGTCGCCAGCGACTCCCCCGGCCGCTGCTCGAAAAACTGCAAAGGTGGCTCCTTCTCGAAATCCGGATGAAAGCGCCCGAGCCAACAGGGAGGCTCCAACCGCGCCACCTGCCCCACCCGATGCGGCTCGTCGAGGAACCACACGATCACCAAATGCAGCTCGGGCTCCCTCGAGCCGCCGGTCTCGGTCGGCCACGGCTCCGCGACCACCGCATCCGTCGATTGCTCCCCAAGCGGGCCCGGTGGTTGCGACACGGTGGGCGCAGGGTAGCAGGGCGCGGCGTGCGAAGGGTGTCTGAAATAGTTGACAGGTTGGGTGCGCTTGGGCAGCACTTTCCGGTTTCGGGCGTCGTAACTGGAGCGCATCTTTCCTGCCAGAGAGCACGAGCGCCCTGGCGCGGTCCCGCTGTCGCTTTCGATGATTGCCCAGCTGTGCGTCCAATGAAGTATCCCCGCGTCACCCTGATCCGTTGAGCACTCACAGAACTCACCCTCAGACTGTTACCGCGCTTTCCAGGTCTAAGATCTCTACCAGCGAGTCGCACCGCTGACAGTGCACTCTCACTCTGGTGCTAGACGTTGGGCCAGCGACTGCATAGAGTCGCACGACTCCGGCGAACCGAGTCCGGGGAAGGGGCGGAGGTAGCGATGGTCGAACGAAGAGAAGTGACGGAGTTTCTCGAAGCCATGGAAAGCGAGCTCCGCAAGGGGTTCGGATTCATACCGCTGGCCGGAGCTGGCGTCTCGGCGTCGGGCGGAATACCCCTCGTTGATCAGATCGAAGCGTACCTGACTACCTGTGTCGGCATCGCGCTGAGGCCACAGGGAGCCGTCTCGGACCGCGTGCTCCGCTGGAACCCAGTCAGGGATCGGTGGCCGCCGTTTCAAAGCGACGACCGCATAGACACCGATTGGTTCAGGAAATCCTGACACACTGTCAGGATGCCAAGGCCAAGCAAGACCCCGAAGCCACCATATTCCAGGAGGCGCTCGGTGCCATCGCGAACTGGCGCGGTTCACTCCAGTTCCTGTCACGCCTAGTTCCCCATGAGCAAGGGGAACTTCAGCTGGGTCCACCCAAACCCGAAGTGATCGACACGTTCTTCCTTCACGTTGTGCGACCGAACGGCGCGCGGCCAACGCTCACGCATCGTATGCTCGTGTGGCTAGCAAGCACGATTCGCGCAGACATCGTACTGACGACCAACTTCGACGAACTCCTGGAGCAAGCGTTCAGGGAAACAGGTATGCCTACGACGGTGTTCGACGTTCACATCAGCGCTGGTCTTCCGCCCCAGCGAGTCTGCGAAGTTCAACGATCATTGATCAAACTCCACGGCGGCAGGTATGGACTGAGAGCCGACTATACACTCGACGATCAGGCGCTAGAGGCTGATCGAGAGCAGTTCGTGTCTTACGTGGCTGCAGCTCCAACAGTTCGCGATCTACACCATTCGGAGAATCCTACTCCTGTGGCGCCTCAGAGGCATCTGCTGGTTTTGGGCTTCTCTGGTAGGGATGGGCGCATACTGAGCCTGATTGACCACGCCGCGCGCCGCACATCCGAACCACTCAAAGTGTTTTGGGTATGCCATTCCAAAAAGGATGTGGAACATGTGCAGCGTCTTGCCGAGCGTTCCGATACGTCGCTGACCTTTTGTCGCACACCGAATCTCGGTCTGTTTCTCCTCGAGGCTTATCAAGCCATCACCAAGCGTTTGCCCGCAAGCGGCCTGCCTTTTCCGTCGGTCTCTGAGCTCCCAACGGCGCCGAATCTGCCACGCGAGGAAAGCGAGCGAGACGATGTGTTGGAGCGACATGTTGACGCGCTCTGTGGCCACATGAAGACGGCCAAGCAGCAGACACACCAGGCCCGCCTGGTCGCCGTTGTCGGACCGTGGGATTCCCTCGATCACTTCCGAGTAGCTCAGCGCGCTTATCATCGCATTCTCGATGGGCCAGATGCAGTCCTGTGGCTCGACATGGATGACGTGGCGAGCGTCGATGACCTCTTGGAAAAGCTGCTTCACGCCATCGCCAGGCAGTCGGGGGCCGCTGACTGGATGCCGCTGCCTCTCAAGGGCAGCGATGAAGAAAAGCGCGAACTCAAGCACAGCGTTCAAATGTCGCAGAGGGACTGGACTCTTTTTCTCAACTGTTCGGACGGGGTAGGACGGACTGTTCCCGTCTCTCCGACGCCGGCCGCGCAGGATGAAGTCAACGGCTGGGTCGAGCATGGGTTGCCCGCCCCGCCTGACATTGCTCAGAAGCATCGCGAGGGCCAGGGGAGCCCTGCGCGCGCGCTCAACAAGACCACGGCGCTCAATGAACTTGAGCGTACTGAACCAGCAAGTGAACCGGACCACTACGCCGTAGGCCCGACTACGCCGTCCGAGGTACCCGACCACGAAATCACGGCGAGCGGCCCGGATTTCTTACGATTTCTTAGACAGATCTCCAAAGACGTGCCCGGGCTTACCGTAGTCCTGATCTACAACAGCAAGACGCGCAGCGGTGTCTCACGCTTCCATGCCTCCCTTCACGAACGCGAGCAACCCCGAACCGTCGATGTCGAGAGCGGGTCACCAATCAGGGACGCTTCTCCCACGACGCGAAACGGAGTAGTCACCCTCGTCGAGAAGGCAATCACTTGGGCCGGCAGCGACATAGGCCGGCAGACGTTTCTGCTCGCCATCACATCGTTGCGGCGAGTCATGTATCCCGCGCTATTGCGTTCGGCGGGGTGTCATGTGCGCCTGAAGCGTCCGGACGCGGAAAACCTCATCAAGCGCTTCGAGCTCACCAAGAAGTATATGAAAGGGCTAGTACGCGACGAGATCGCATACCTGAAGCCAGGAGGGTTCGCGTGGATGTCGCTGGCTGTGCGACAGGGAATACATGATCGCCTTGTGAAGGGAGCTCTAGCGGAATTCAAGCCCGCAGAGATCCTCTGCCAAGTGCACCATCAGTTCGCTGAATGGTACCTCAAGCTCTACGCAGCGTCGGGGAGCTGGGAAGCCGCATTCGAGTCTATCTATCATCGCTGTCGCAACGCGGAACAGATGCTGATATTGGCCTCGGATGATTCGGTCACATCAAACCAGCCGAAACGATTACGCAGAGCACACGAATCTATGGTCGCCGTCCTGGCATTGCTGGATGTGGTCGAGCCGGATTTGCTGGTTGGGCCCTTTTCCCGAGCCGCCTGTCGTCAGCTCGTCTTTCTACGCAGAGTGTTGCTTGCGCATCTACGCACCGCGACCAAGGCCCGCCATCTTGCAGACACAGCCGAGCAACCGAAGCTGCATGAGCTATTCCGCAAGATCCACTACCGAAGCCTGTTGCTGAATAGGACGATCGCGCGTGAAGTCTGCGAACACGAGAAGGCTTTCGAACGACACAATCAGATCGAGCAGATGGAAGCGCCTCACAGGGCCCGCCATGAAGGAGCCTTGTGGGATCCTGACCACATGAACTCCAAACGCGAACTCGGGGTTCTTGCGATGTGCGCACGAAGCTACGAGCGGGCGTGGGAACTGTTTCAGGACGTGTGCAAAGGTGCACGTCTGCCGGGGAGCGTGATGGGCACGCTGGCCCTTCCTGCCGTGGCTGACGAAAGGGCACAGCGAGGAGATCAGCTCTCCGAGAACGGTGAGGATGTCCTCAAAGAGCTGGGGAATGGGCCAATTCCAAGGAAGTCACGCCGAAGCACGTCCTCTTCGTTGCTACAACGTTACGCCGATGCGTTCAGCTGCTGACAATGATTAGTCGCGCCCGGTACTATGGAGACCGCGGCAGGCGCTATTTGGAGTTGACCGGTTCGACGCTCGCCCACGAGGCGAGCAGCTGGCCAGCGGATGAACGAGCCTACGCGAAGAAGGCAGAGCAGTACTACGCCATTGCCCAAGAGCTGCTGCGAATGCTCCCTGAGAACAAGCGCTACTCCACCGCTCGAATCAACGAAGCGATGCGGCTCAAGACGCATCTTTCGTTTGTCGTCGCCTCGAGCCACAACTTCGCTCGGGGCCTTCGAGTGCTAAACGAGGCCGAGGCCTTGCTTCGCATGCTTGGTGCAAAGAACGCTGAACTCGAACTCGCTGTTATTGAGCTGCATCGGGCCGAAGTCCGCACCCAGCGAGCGGTGCGGATTGAGCGCGATCTGGAAGTCGAGGGTCCGACAACGGAACATCCGCTAGCAAAGCCGGATCCGCTCCGCCCCCAGCGTGACCGCTTGGTCGAAGCGGTCTTGAAAAGCCGGACGGTCATTCTGCCTCAGACGCTGCGAGCCCACCTCAGCCCCAGCATCAGGTTCTCTCAGAGCATTGCGTTCCTCCGCGACGCCCTGGTCGCACTTCGGCGAGCAGAGCCGATGCTGCGCGCCAAGCGTAAGAACGTGTGGTGGGTAGGCTGGTATCTCAACCATCGATTGAAGACGGCCGAATGGTTGCTGTGGGCAACCGCTGGGGATCCACAGGCCGTAGTGCCGTTTTTGGGGCTCGAAGAGGCTCCAGCCGGAACTCCGACGGAACTCGACCGCGTGCTAGCCCAGTCCATTCGTGTCATGCGCTTGGATATAAACAGACTGGCGCACGCGGTGGAGTCCTATTCGAGCTGCTTGCTCGCTCTCTGGGTCAGAACGGAGGCCCACGGCAAACGGCTGAACCGCCTGAGTGCACTGGATGAGCGGCTCGCTGACATGCAGTGTCGTTGCACTGATGCGACGAGTGTTCTCAAAACGCGCATCTTCGAGCGCAAGCGCCTCGATTTCCCACTGGACGGGGGAATCGACTGCTATGCGAACGGAGTTGTGGCGTTCTCGTACCACGTGATCGACTTCACGTCTGGCATGCGATCAGGGGCGACGTCGGAGCGCCAGAGCAGTATTCGTGCACTCCGTGCGGGGGAGTGAGTGGCTGCGTTGCAGTCTCGGTTTGTTCCGGAGGAACGACCACAGGGTGGGCTGATCGACCTCCTCCCGCCACCCGCTACTCCGCAGCCCGCGCGGTCGCTTCGGTCCCGGCGGCAGCGGCCTGGCGGCGGCGCTCGGCGGCCCAGAGGTGGCCAGTTCGGAAGGAGAAGCGCGCCACCCGGGGGGCCCGCTGGCGGTAGTCGTGTGCGTCGCCTGCGTCGACGCTGCGCAGGCAGCGTGACAGGTGGCGCCAGCGTTCTTCGAGCCCTCCGTTTCCTTCGGGGACGAAGGCGTTCATGAATCGGCCGGGTGCGCCCGGCAGAGGCTCGGTTCGGTCTGCTCGGCGAGGCCGCCGTCGAGCTCGCTCTGACGAGAGCCGAGAAGATGCGGTAGGCTATGTCGGCGAACGCGTAGAGGATGCCGGACAGGATCAGTACTCGGCGGTGGTTGTCCCGAAGCTCGGCCGCTCTGTCGCTCGGCGTGCTGGCCACCAGCGGACGGTACACGTTTAGCAGGCGCTGGACCGCTCTGGATTTTTGCAGAAAGGGGTGGAGCCGTTTCAGGAACGCGAGTTCCTCATCCGCCATGTTAAAGGGCGCCTCGCGCTGGGGTGCTCCGACGGCCGCGGCCGCTTCGGCGTGCCTGGCTTTCGCCAGCGCTGGGATCAGTCGAGAAGGCTTTGCGGATGCGGCCATCACTGGTCGGGTGGGTAGGCGGTGTTGCTCCGGCTGTCGGCGTGTAGCGCGCGTGGCTGACGGTCAGCACGTCGATATATCCCTCGAAAGTTTCCTTTTTCATCCCTGACAGGCCGAACGGGATCTGAAAGATTTTTAGAGATAGTTCTGCGGCGTGTTGGCTGTGAACTCGTCGTGGTTGGTGTGCGCTTCGGGGCGCGGCGGGTCGGCAGATCGACCTGCAGCGAGCGGGGCAGCCAGCGAGCATGCACGGCCACCGCGACAACAACAGGTCGAGAGCCAAAAGCGGATGCCGGCTCGCAGCACCTCAATCGCGGGATCGGGGGTCATCGGTTGAGGTGGTCGATATACAGGATAATGCAGTCGACGGGCTTGGGTGGCGACGATTTTGGATCGCTGTCTCGGCTGCTGGGTTCTCGCCCTTTGGGCACGCCATTGTCGCATCAGGTCGACAGATTCTTGAAATCCTTCCGGATCGGCGCGATGACGCCCTGGCGTTGTTTATAATCTCGGCGGGGCTGGCTGGCAATGAACGACTGTAACCTGACTGAGGGTCGAGGGGGTCGTACCGCCGGCGTAGCTGGGCCAGGCGTTGCTCGTGCCCCTTAGCTTGTCTCCGCCATATCGTAGGCTATCACCTTTCCGCAGCGGCGCGCCAAGCCTCGTCGGGCTCTCCGGACTCGGGCTGATGGGTGCAGGCTGTGTCTTCGAGCCTTTAATCGATGGCATCGACTCGGCCATGGGCTCTCGTCATCGCTGGCTGCGTTGGGATCGCGCCCGCGACGAAGGCGAGCACGCTGGCCGGGCATGGCCGGCGAGGTCAGCGACCTCACGGCCTCTTGGACAGCGTTCGGCAGCGTCACCTTGCACGGAAACACTAGGCGGGGCTACCAGGGCGACCGCCACCACGGTAATCCAGCCTTCTGAGTGCGGGACACCCACCGGCGTCGCGAGTCCGCGGTCGCCGCACGCAATTCTTTCAGCGCCTCGCGCACGTGGATGGAGCTCTCCAGGGGCTTTTCCCAGCCGATCGTTGAGCCAGAGCCCGCAATTGGTCGAGACTCTCGCTCTCGACCGTACCTTTGAGCGTGGCCAGCTCGCGAGCGTGGCGCCAGCTCGGCCAGCGCTTCCTCCCTGGCCACTTCGTGCGCCTCGACTTCGAGGCTCGCACTGTGCATGGCGCCGCCTTCCTGACGAATCCCCTCGAGCAGCTGACTGCGAACGCGGGGCTTGTCTGGCCCGGTCGTGCACATGGCCTCGGCCAGCCCGTCGAAGATCTGGGTCACCAGGCTCGGCCAGAGCGGCCCGTAGGCGAATTCAACGCGTTGAACTCGATCTGCGCGTCGGAGCCACACATGCCGTTGTCGGGCGCGCCGCCCAGCAACAGCCGCATCTTGGCTCTCATCTCCTTCATGAAGAAGGACTTGCCCGAACCCCAGTCGCCCAGAAGCCCGATCGACAGCGGCGGGCTGACCTCGGTGTCACCCACGATGCGACACAGGGTGTCGACTTCGCTGTCCAACTGAAGTTGGTCCTCACCGTCCGCGACGTCCGCGCCCAAACCAGGGTTGACCCGCGACGCGAACACCGCCGGCATGAGGTTCGTCGATCCGTTCAATCAGGGCCGCGTCCGAGCCCGAGTCCACGGCCAGCAGCACTCCCGCTTCCCCCCGGTCTTGTGTGCCCAGCCCGAAGAGCCAGCTCACCATGATCTCGGCCGACTCCTCGGGGCTGAGCCCGCCTAACACCATACCCATCAGCGGCAGCCACACACGCCGCCCGCGCCAGTTGTCCTCGTGCTTGGCCAGCGCGCTTTTCAGGTTGGTCCGAAGAGCAGCACCCGGGCGTGATCGAGTGCCCTGGGTAACGACGAAGAGCACGGGCGTCCTGTGCAGCGCGGTTTGGGGAGAACCCGTCGTGCAATTCCTTCTCGGATGGGGGTTTGTCATGCCCTGTGCGGGACAGGACGTACTCTGCCAGGGGGCCCGCCTGGCCCC
>CAWELQ010000012.1:0-231712 GCA_963809955.1 uncultured delta proteobacterium | reverse complement strand
CACCCTGACGCGGTGTAGGCCCTTGAGCGGCACATGTTGCAGAAAACGCCGCAGGAATTCGTGCGGCGGCAAGGTCATCGATTGGCATCTTTGAGTACGACTGTCGCGGTAGGTGAAGGAGACGCTGTTGTCGTTGCAGGCGGTGATGGCCTTGTCGCTGAGGGCGGTGCGGTGCACGTAGCGACCGAGGTAGTCGAGGACGTGATGAGGCTGCGCGACGGGTTTGGCGAAGACGACCCAGCGCTTGCCCCAGGGGATGTGGGGCAGTCGGGTGCCCGGCAGAGCACGGCGGGCAAGATGCAAAAAGCGACCGCGGAAGTGCTTGCCGAGGGCCCCCCAACACCGCGAGGGCGCCGACACGACCTCCGAGCCACTTCGGATCGGCACACAGGGCTCGGAGGGACTGGAACGCAGCTCGAAACAGTACGGCGATGAGCTGGCGTTGGTGTGAGCGCACCAGGCGACGCAGCTCCGCCGGCAACGTGAAGACGACGTGGAAGTAGGGCACGGGCAGCAGGAGCTGCCGCTGGCGATGGAGCCAACGGTCGGTGGCCTCGTGTCCACAGCGCGGGCAGGCGCGATGGCGGCACGAGTGATAGAGCAGATGCTGCCGCCCGCAGTCGGAGCATTCGGCGAGGTGGCCGCCGAGAGCGCCGGTGCGACAGCGAGTGATAGCCCGCAGAGCACGGAGATGACCCGACGGCACGGCGCTTCCGAACCGCCCGAGGTAGTCATCGCCGTGCCGCGCGATCACGTCGGCGATGGGGACCACAGCGCCCTCGCGCTAAAGGTCGGCCATCAGGCGGTCGAGCACGTCCTGGAGGTGCTCGGTGCCGGGCTGAGTGACGTGCATGTACACCTCGGTGGTGCGCAGCGACTTGTGGCCGAGCAGAGCCTGAATGGTGCGCAGAGAGATGCCGCTCTCGAGCAGGTGGGTCCCGTAGCTGTGGCGCAGAGTGTGGATGGAGGCGTGTTTTTCGAGCTTCACCTCTTTGCGGGCGGCGGTGAAGGTCTTCTGCAGGGTGGTTTCATGCAGGGGGGCCAGGGTGTCGCGAGAGACGAAGAGGTAGTGGGTGGGCGAGGACGGGCGGTCGTGTTGCCAGTAGCGGCGCAGTCGAGCGAGCAGTGGACGAGGCAGCGGGACGCCGCGGTCTTTGGCACCTTTGCCGTCGCGGATCCAAACCATGAGGCGCTGGCTGTCGATGTGACCGGTCTCGAGTCGGAGACCTTCGCCAAGCCGCAGCCCCAAGGCGTAAATGGTGCAGAGTGCGGTGCGCCGGACGGGGTGGCGAACAGCCCCAAGGAGAGTGCGCACCTCGCTGGTGCTGAGCACGACGGGGAGCTTTCGAGGCTTGTTGACTCGGAGCAAGTCGAAGACGGGCCAGTCGCGCTGCAGCGTGTGGGTGAAGAAGAAGCGCAGGGCGCAGACGGCGATGTTGATGCTGGAGGGGGCTTGCTTCTTGTCATCGCGCAGGTAGAGAAAGTAGGCGCGCACAACCTCCTCGGTGAGCATTTCGGGCTCTTGCTTGGTCCAGTCCAGGAACAGTCGTACAGCTAGTGCGTAGCCCTCCTGAGTGCGCGGGCGAAGGTCGCGCAGGCGCATGTCCTCAAGCATCCGAGCACGCCAGGTCTGCAAGGTGATCATCGTGTCCTCCTTTGGAAACGGCGTTGACGAAGTGCCACCGCCTGAGGACAAGCGTGTCAGGGGCTTTCCGAATCAGCAGACTGGCCGCACAATGCGCTGGTGTTGCAGCCAGTCACCGAGCACCTGACAGCTTCGCGCTGTCGCTGCCCGTGGGAATCTTCGAGCTGCCGCGCTCGGCGCGGCTTCGTTCAACACCGGTTTGCAACGGACGAGGCCCTCGCTCTCGCTCGGGACCTCGCCGCTGAAACCTGATACGTTAGCCGGGCGTGAGGCGTCCGAGTCGTGGGACTTGGTCTCGAAGCTGGAGCCTGACTCCCGCGACGGACACCATTTGGCCGCGCGAGCTCTCTTCCAGGAGAGCAGCGTTGGTGGCTAGTGAGTGTCTGCCCCGGTGTTCAGTGTCGTTTCGGACTACCTGAGGAATTTTCGCGTCTACCCCCAAGCAACGTAGGCGTTCAGCGACCCGCGTTGTTCCGGTGATGCCCGGCCGGGGCCAGAGTGATCTCCGACAGGAGGTCATATGGCACGGACGAATGCAGAAGAATGGTCGAAGCGCGTGGAGCGCTGGAAGGACAGCGGGCTGACCGCGAAGGAGTTCGAGGCGGAGACGGGCATCAAGGCGTCGACGCTGTCCTACTGGCGCTGGAGGCTCGGCGCTGCGAAGCGCAAAGTAGGAGGGCCTGATGCAAGCTCAGGACGAAAACGCCGCAGCAGAAGCCGGTCAACGACGCTCGAGGCAACAGGTGGTAGGGAAGCGTCGTTGGTCGAGTTGGCAGTGGCGACGGTGGCCAATTCGGGCAGCCCAGCGGTGCTGGAGTTGGTACTGGGAGAAGGGTTGAGCGTGCGTATTCCGAAGGACTTCGACGAGGCAACGTTGACGCGCGTCGTTCGCGCGGTGGGGGCGGCGCGATGATTCCAGTCACCGTTCGCATCTTTGTCTGCACGGAGCCTGTCGATATGCGGCGCGGATTCGATGGCTTGGCCCTCATCGCGCGGCAGAAGCTCGAGCAGGATCCCAGATCTGGGGCGCTGCTGATTTTCAGCAACCGCCGACGCGACAGGTTGAAAGCGCTGTGGTGGGATCGGAACGGATACTGCGTCTTGTACAAGAGGTTGAGCGGCGCAGTGTTCGTGCTGCCCACTGCGGAGCAGGCGGGCGGTGTGTCGGTGCGTATCGACGGTCAGAAGCTTGGGGCACTCCTCGGTGGTCAAGCGAAGGCGCGCAAAAAGAAACCAGCGTTGCGCGTCGTCCGTTGACGAGATGATCCTCGGTGTGTATCTGTCGTGTCGATGAGCGATGCGTCGAGTGCACATGACGGGGCAGGCACGACGATAGATGTCGACCTGGTAGCTGCGCAATTCGACGCGCTGGACAGTGATACGCATCGCAAGGCTCTGCTCGAGGCCATTCGCTCTCGCGATGTCTACCGCAAGCTGATCGACGAGCTGATGGAGAAGGTGGCCAAGCTCGAGCGCGGACTGATTGGGCAGAAAACGCAGCGTTTCAAGGGCGACGAAGGCGCACAATTGTCTCTATCGATACTCGCCGAATTGCTCGGCAGCGAACAGACCGAAAATGCCGACGTGGACGCTCTGGCTGCCGAGCTCATCGAGCAGGCCGAGCAGCAAGCGCAGTCGGAGACCGATACTGACGAGGGCGACGACGAGGACCAGAACGACGGCGAGAAAGGGAGCAGCCGAGGACAAGCCCATCGCAACAAGCGCAAGCGCACAGGGCGTAAGACAGCGCGGCCAGACCTGCCGAAGGTGCGGATCGAAGTCTTCCCCGAAGAAGTACAGCGCTTGGGCACCGACGCCTTTGAACGCATTGGCGAAGAATGCTCGACGACCGTTGAACGGCGTTGCTCCTCGTTGGTCGAAGTGACGATGGTGCGCGTCAAATTTCGCGCCAAGACTGACGCAGCGGTCGATGCCGTCAAACAGGAGCGTTCCGTGCATGCCACCCCCGAAGTCGAACCGGAGGCGTGGATCGCGGTCGCTCCACCACCCGAGCAGCCCATTGAGCGTGGGCTGGCAGGTCCAGGGCTGCTTGCCAATCTGATTGTCCGACGCTTCGACGACCACCTTCCCTACAACCGCCTGGAGAACGTGTACGAGCGCGAAGGCATGCGCCTGGGCCGCTCGACGTTGTACGGTTGGCTCGACGCCTTGAGGCCCCTGCTGACTCCGCTCGTCGAGGCGATGCGGGTCGATGCCCGAGCGGCACCGTATCTGTGCACAGATGCGACCGGCGTGCTGGTCCAGGCACCCGAAAAGTGCTCCCGAGGCCATTTCCTGGGTGCTTGTCGTGCCCGAACGACACGTCTTGTTCGCGTTCAGCCACGACCACGACAGTGCGGCCGTCGACGCCTTGCTCGGCGACTACGCCGGACATGTCGTCGCCGATGCCCATTCCGTCTACGACCACCTGTATCGTGATGGCGACGCGACCGAGGTCGCCTGTTGGAGCCACGCGCGCACCTACTTTTTCAAGGTGCTCGGTAGTGAGCCGGAGATCGCCGAGCAGTTCCTCAGCAATCTGCGCGTGATGTTCCTGCTCGAGCGCAAGTTTGCAGATAAGCCGCGCAAGCAGCGACAACGCATGCGAGCAGCCAAGGTCAAACCCCTCGTCGATCGCCACTTCGAACTGTGTCGAAAGCACGAGGCTGCGGCACTCCGTCGCAAGGCCTCAAACCGCTCCCCGGACCGTCAGCCTAGGGCCGCAATTGCACCGCTACTGCTTCCGCAGCGGTTCAGAGCCTCGCTACCAATCGCCTTGTATCGGCGCGAGGGCGCTTGTCGAACCTACGCGCCGCGGCAGACGACCATCATGGATAACTCTTGTGCTCGGAGGGCCGCATGCGGCCCCACCTCCGTGAGCGCCTGACTGTGCGCCTCGTCCAGCCAAGGCGCGTGGGCCAACATGGTGGGCGCTTCGACCTGCAGCCGCCGGCCAGCGGCAGCATCCTGACCGCCTGTTCCTTGGCACAGGGGTCGGTGTGGCGGTCGCCGGGGTCGGCAGGCGCCACGTCGACCCTCAGAGCACCTGTTCGAGGCACCCGTAGCGGATTTCGACCGCGGCGCCCGAGGGGGCCTGGCTCGCCGTTTCGCAATCGGCAGGGCAGAGCAAGATCGAGGTCGGGGCATCCGGGTCATCGTAGTACCAGCCGCCAACTGTGGGGTCGCAGCTGGCTGCGGCGGCGACCCGCGGAAGCAGGCGTGGCTCGGCGCCCGACGCGTCGTTATACGTGACGGCCACCAGGTCCGGATTCAAGGTTTCCCCGCCCGCCGGTTTCGGAATGGCATACTCGCAAGCGATGACCACGGAGTCCTGGATCGCCGAGAGCACCTCGCTGAACGCCTGCGGATCGCCACCGCCTACGGACCAGTAGTGGCAGCTGGTGTCGGGGGCCTCGCAGTACTCCGGCCCGTGCTCGGGACCGCCTCCGCCGAACGCGATCGTTTCCAGATTGGCGGCGGTAGCTCCGGTCATGCCGATGATGAATGTCTGGATGCCAGTTGCCGCATAATGATCGGCGGCGATCTGAGCAAGTAGATCCGGGCTCTCTTCGCAGTTGTAGGGGTCGCCGTCGGTGATCAAGACCCCGATCGTCTTGCGTGTGGGATCCGCGTTGGCGGCGGTGAACATGGCAATCCCATTGAGGGCTGCCTCCACCCGCGTTCCCACTTGCGTCCCGCTCAGCATGTTCGTGGTCTCGGCATTGGGCCCCTCGAGTTCGAGCGCACTGACGAGACCGTGTGTCGCGTCCACGGGCAAGGTGGCGTAGCCTAGCGCGGGAGTGGCGTGTGCGTTCGCCGGGTCGGTTCCGCAAATATCATAGTTGGCCGGGTTGGCCGGAGTCATGAACTGCAGGGCCGCCCGCACGTCGAGCAAGGTCGGAGCGGTGAAAAACCTGGCGAGCGCATTGGTGGCCAGGCACCACTTGGAATCCTGGGCAGGTGGATTGACCAGATCGACGGGGCAATCGCCCAACAGGCCGCCTGGATCCGGAATGCGGATGCGATCTCGATTGCTGTCATTTGGAGGCGGTCTGAGCGCCATGCTCCCGCTTCTGTCGAACACGATGTACATGTCCAGCCCCACGGACTCGGCCATGCTAACGTCAGCCTCACAGTCCTTGAAACCTTCGCCTCCGGTGCCGCCGCTGCCGGTCGTCATTCTGATGCCAGCAGTCGTGCCTGGAAAGACACCGTCCGTGGCTCCAGAGTTGGTGGTGGCCGAGCTAACGGTCCCCGTGCCACCGCTGCTGGTAGCACTCGAGGTCGAGGTGGAGGTGCTTTCCGGCGGCAATATCGAGTTTCCCTGCGCCGGGCTGGTTTCATTGCCTCCACAACCCGCCCAAGCCGAGGGCAACAGAAGTGCTAGGGAAAGCGAAAGGTGGGGGCGGCGCCGCGTATTCGAGCGCGCTTCGTTCGTGATCATCGAACGCTCCGATCATTGAAGTTGGCCGCGTTGGGCGAAATGAAGATGTTGGTTGGCGCTGTTGCGCCGCGTACGGTGAGCCATGCGTTGCCTGCAACCGAGCGCGGGACACAAGCGCAAGGTCGCAGTGTACCACGCTTGGCTTGCGGAGCGGTGTGGTCACGGCGCCAGAGTGGATTCGACGCTACCACTCGAGAAAACGGTCGGAGGAAAATTGCTGGCCAGCCATTTTCTTTTCGCTGCTTTCATCGGAACGCAGGCGTCACCCGAGTTGACGATCGCGACCAGGACGCTCAGCGTGGACTGCCGCGCGTCCTTGCTATCTGCGCGAAGCCAATTCCAAAGGCACGGGCATCCAGCGGCTCGGCCCGAGTCCTACCCCCAATCCCGGGCTTTCCCTGAAGTCTAAAAGATTTGCAGGGCTGCGCCCCTTGTTAAGCATGTCAACACCGCTTTCATACATGCTCACCGGCGCTCGTCGTGACCGCCGGCTCAGCGGCAGACTATCCGAAACGGACCATGAGAAAACGAAACGCCTTGCCGCAGACGGTAGTTCCACCGGGATGGCCCCAGAAGCATTCGAAGATGCGTGCGGGCGTGGCGCTCTCCGTTGTCTTTCTCGTGGCGGGGCGCGCGGCGGCCGCGGAGTACTACGTGGCCCCGGACGGCAGCGATTCGGCCGCTGGAACCCTGGCGGCCCCCTTTGCCACGCTGCGAAAGGGAAACGACGTTGCCTCGGCGGGAGACACGGTATGGATTCGGGGCGGCACCTACCACTGCTCGACACAGATCCGGCTTTCCAAGAGCGGACAGTCCGACATGCAGCGCATCAAGTACTGGGCCTACGAGCAAGAGGTGCCGATCTTCGATTTCTCCACGTACGTGGACACCAACACCGGCGCGGACGTGCCGCAGATCCTAGTTACCGGTAATTGGCTCCATTTGAGGGGGCTCGAGATCGCAAACGGCAAGGTTGGAGCCAGTGGAAACCACTCGAACTCCGCGCTGCGCAGCGAGGGCGCGAGCAACAACATCTTCGAACTACTCAATATTCATCACAACTTTGGGCCGGGCCTGTTCATCTCCAAGGGAACGGGCGGCAACCTGATTCTGAACTGCGATTCGCACGATAATTACGACAAGAACGGCAGCCAGGGCGACGGCCAGAACGCCGATGGCTTCGGGGTCCACTATCAAGAGTCGGGCCCCAGCACCATCATCCGCGGATGCCGTGCCTGGTCGGATTCGGACGATGGCTACGATCTGATCTCTCAAGAGGTTCCCGTCATCATCGAAGACAGCTGGGCGTTCCAGAACGGATACGCCAACGGGGGCTCGGTGAGGCCGGCGGATGGAAATGGCAACGGCTTCAAGGCCGGAAGCAGCAAAACCGGTATTCGGCACCTCATCCAGAACTGCGTGGCCTGGGACAACCGAGCCTCCGGGTTCTACGCGAACCACTCTTCGGGGGGAAACGATTGGTTCAACAACACGTCGTATAACAACGAAACGCAGTACGATATGCTCGCCAGCACATGGGATGCGGGCGGCAACAGGACCGATGGTGTAATCCTGACGGGGAACAAGGCCCACCACATGAGGAACAATATCGGCTTCCCCAACAAGAACTCCAACATGGAGGGCGTCGACACTTCCTTCAACACGTGGGACTTGGGAATTTCCGAAACGAGCGCGGACTTCGCAAGCACCTCCGATACCGGCTCCACCGGTCCGCGGCAGGCGGACGGGAGTCTGCCGCGCCTCGATTTCCTGCGGCTGAAGGAGGGCAGCCCGCTCGTCGATAAGGGCACGGATGTCATGCTTCCGTACGTGGGTGAGGCCCCCGATTTGGGTGCCTACGAATATGGCGCAGGCGCGCCGACGGACGCGACCTCTTCCGGCAGCAGCAGCGGCGGGGCTACGAGCGGAGCGAACGTCACGAGCGGCGGGGCCAACGCGAGCGGCGTCGGCGGCGCAAGCACCGCGGTCGGAGGCGCCAACGACGCCGGGGCAACGACGGGCGGCTCGTCGGCGGGTGGCGCCAGCGCTGCCGACGGCACCGCCATCACCAGCGGTGGCGCGAGCACGGGCACCAGCGGCGGCATCACGGGCGTGAGCACCGGCGCGCCGGGCGCGGGCGGCAGCACGGCCACGGGCACCAGCGGCACAGCCGTGTCTAACGGCGGTAGCGCTCTCGGGACCGGAGGCACTTCGCTGGTGGGCGGCGACGCAGCGCCGGATGCTGCCGGGGATGAGCCCGGCTGCACGTGCAGCACGCCGCGGCGTGGCAACAACATTTTATGGCGGGGCGCTCGCCTCGTTGATGTTGGCCGCTGTCGGACTACGCCGACGGTCGCGACGCGGCGTCCAGACGAGCTGCGCTCACCTGAAGTGCCAGCACACTTCAAAATTCGCACGCAGCAAGCGTGAGCTTTCTCCCGACCGGAAACGAAGGGTCAGACATTGATATTACGCCGATGTACTTTGAAATAACACCCGCTGCCCTCATGGCTTGCTCAGTGCTAGCCATAGTAGGCTGCTCGGAATCCTCTGGACCACCAAACCAAGAGCTCTCCCCTCCTTCGACTTCAACCATCGGTGGTGGGGCGCCGTCGGGCTCCGGCGGCGCGACCGGGGGCACCGCAACCACCGCAACAGCTGAACCCACGAGCACGACCCAATCGACTTCGCTGAGCACGGCATCATCCTCGACGGGCGTTGCGGGAGGAGGGTCCGCGGGCGGTGCCTTTGGTACGACCGGCGCTGGCAGCTCGAGTTCCGACGGGGCCACGAGTTCCGGGGGCGCTGCACAGACCACGGGCGGAGGCATGGGTGGTGCAACCACGGGCGCTGGAACAGACTCGATGGATGCCGGCATGGGCGGTAGCGGTGGGGGCACTAACGTATGTCCTGACCTGGAGGACATGCTGCACGAAGGTGTCGGCGACATCGAGAAGCCCGCACCTTACGAGTATAGTACCTACGCTCAAAGGCGGGATGACGTACCTCACGGAACGGTGAAGGAGTTCACGTTTGACGAGGACGAGTTCTATCCGAATTCTCCACCTCGAGGCATCAAGGTGTACGAGCCGGCTCAGTATGAAGAGGGCGAAGAGGCATTCCTCTCTGTATTCTTCGATGGCACGGCAAGTTGGGCCTACTTGAGCAACAACACCGATGGCGGCACTTACAAAACGCTAAACGTCCTGGATAACCTGATTGCGGAGAAGCTGATTCCGCCGTTCATTGGTGTCTTCATCGGTAATGACGGGGATGGGGGGCATCGTCAGGAAGAATTGGCACCGGTGGACGACAAGCAAGCCCGTTTCATCCTAGAAGCCGTGCTCCCGGCAGTGAGCGAACGATACGGTTACAATTTCTCGAGCGACCCGAGGAAACGCTCTATCACTGGAGAAAGCTCCGGAGGCAACGCTGCATTCACTGTGGCGTGGAACCGCCCTGATGCGTTTCACCGTATGCAGGGTCACAGCTCGAGTTTCGGTTTTGGCCCCGCACTTGATTTTCCAAATATCGTTCGCACGACGGAAGAGGTGAAGGACCTGCGCATTCACCTTGAAAATGGCAGGAAGGACGACCAGCACCGGGGTCAGGAGGACATGGTCGCAGCCCTGAAAGAGAAGGGCTACGTCTACCAGTGGTTCAACAGCGTTGATAGCGGTCACGGGGGTCCCGGTGGCGACACATCATTCCCCGATGGGTTGATTTGGTTGTGGAGAGGTTGGGAGTGTCTCTAGGCCCGCGCCTTGGAGCGGGAGCACCCTCAGCGGACCAACTGCAGCAGCAAGTGCCCGCAAGAGCGGCACTGTGGCTCGCGGCAAGCTGCCTCGAGGCGTCCGCAAGTCAAGTAAGCGTCGAACTCCTCCTCGACTGCACCAACTGAATGAGATTTCCGCAAGTATCGTCGAGGACTGCCATCCGCACCGGTCCGGCATCCTTGGGTTCTCGGGTGAATCGAATGCCCGCGCTCTTCAGTCTTTCGAACTCGGCATTCACGTCTTCGACCTGGAAAGAGGCCGCGGGGATGCCGTCTTCCACCAGGGCAACCGTGCTCGAGACGCAGTCTCTGGGACGCCAGTTCACCACGGGCCCCACAACGACCGTAGCGCTCGATCAAATCAGCATCTTGGTGCGGCAGCGCGAGTTCGTGAGCGTCATTGGCCCTTCCGGGTGTGGCAAGTCGACGCTCATCCGCATCTTGGCCGGTCTCGACCAACCTTCGGCAACCGGTCGCTATCGAAACGCGACCAGTAACGCATCCATGCTGACCAGGTTTCCCGTATCGTGCCCAGCGTCGCGACCGCCCACCACGAGAGTGCCGTCGCAACCTCGGGCAATACTGCGCGCTTCGTCGTCGCCGGGGCCACCGAAGCTGTCGTCCCAGAGCGTGTTGCCGTTGCCGTCGAGCATCCGGTGGGTGAGCAAACGCTCTCACTGGGCGTCGCAAGGCCTCAAACCGCTCCCCGGACCGTCAGCCTAGGGCCGCAATTGCACCGCTACTGCTAGCCGAGCAGGCCATAGCGTACCCAAGAAACCTCGGTTCCCGCCCCGGGGATGTTTTCTTGCTGAAACGTTTGGCCAAACGGTGAGCCACGTAAGGCGTCCACCATTGCGTCTTTCTCCCTATGCTCCTTGCGGAGGGAACAATCTTCGAGTTCGTAGGAGACGAGGTGACGCGAGAAGTCACCCTGCCCACTTGCTCCGGTGTGCTTCGGGGAATTGGACAAGCTTGCTCGTGCTTTGTTTCGATCTGTCCTCACTCGTTGATCGAGTTCACCGGATCCGGAATGCGTTCCTAGCGAAGCGCCAACCACAGCCCGGTTGCAATTGGCACAGCTGAGTATGCTGTCAGGTGTACGATGCGGCCCAATACGATCCCGTACCGGCCTTTCATTGCGGCGAGCTTGTTTGGTCTCGGCCACCCAGTTGCGTGCGATACGATATTCCCCACCCCGAGCAATACGAGCAGCAGGCCCAGGGCGCGTTCCAAAGTTGCATAGCCGCCTCCGAGAGTGGCTAGGTTTACGCCACCCCACCGTACGGCTTCGCTTCCAAGGAGCAAGAATCCGAGTCCGACGAGCACCCAACCAAGAAGCGGGAGCACAAAGGTTTTGAACCGGGCTCGATCCTCATCGGGCATGTCCACGTAGTCGTACAGGCGACCGAGTCTCTTTCGGAGCGTGACCACAGTGCCCCCAAGAATGACCAACCCAGCGCCGATGAGAGCCAGAAAAGGACCTGTACCGGGGTGTTCAGGCGGCGTCATCAAGGTGACCATACCATTGCCCGCCATCAGATTGGTATGCGATCGAACAGAGTAGGGACCCGCCCCATCCGGGCGGCTATGCACGTTGCTCGCAGCGCTGCGCAGAGGCTCGGCAAGTCTGTAGAGCAAGTCGCGCTGGAGGCTGGCATCCCGGTGCTCAATGCCACCAGCATCAAGGCAAGACTCGACATCGATTGGGACGACCCCAAAGCTCGCACTGTCGCGTTCGGGCTACTTCTAAAGCAGGTGCAAGCGCTCGGCTGTACGGGCCCGTACGCACGGTGGTGTGGGAGGACGGCGGGGCCAACAACCCCGCCTCCTACCCGATGACCGCAGGCGCGCAGGCGCAGCGCGAGCACCTGCGAGTTGGGGCAGCTGGAGATGACGAGCCGCACCGCCGGCGCCACGAAGTCAGCGATGTAACGACCCGCGAGCGGCACCTGCCGCCGAAACGAAACCCCGAGCCGGCGAGCACCGGCGAGTTGGGGCAGCTGGAGATGACGAGCCGCGCCGCCGGCACGACGAAGTCGGCGATGTTCTCGGGCTTCACCAAGAGCACAGTGTTGCACCAATGCTCCAGGACCGCGCTGAGCGCAACGACGACTCCGCGCTCGTAGGGCCGGAATCGGGGCCGCTTCAATTGGCGCGAGGCAACTATTAGCTGCTGGCGCAATAGCGTGTTCTCGGCTAGCAGATCACTGCGGTTGCGGAGCGCAGCTCGTATCAGTCCCGCCATGAGTGGCGTTGGCCGAAGGGCCTCGCGAAGCGCATGCCTCACACACCTGGAGGCCGCGCTCAGACGACGGTCGAAGCGAGATCGCAGACCCGAAAACACGCAGCAGCTTGCGACCAGAGCGCGCCGATCTTCAAGTCTTGTCGATCTCGATTTCCTGAATGATCATGCGGCGGGCGACCGAAGTAGCCAGCACAGCTTTCTTGACACCCGCGGTGGCGCGCGACGGTCCAACGTCCTCATGCTCAGCTGCGAAAGCCCGAGCGTCAAGCGAAGGTTTCGTCAGCTGCAACATGGAGTTGGACGGCTCAGTGCTTTCCAGCGCCCACCGAGGCACCGCATCTCACCAGGACGTGCCATAGAAGCTTCAGTTCCTGCAGGACTTCCTCGACGGTTCCGCGGTCCTTCCACGCCTCTGGGTTCGCCTGCAAGTCGCGGACGGCGGCACCGATCATGCTGACGTCGAGCATTCGCTCTCGCCCGACACGCTTCGCAAGCGAAGGCATCGTCGGCCCCCGGAGGTCGCGCGGGACGTCCTCAATTCGCAATCGGTAGCCACGATGCCACTGCAACTCGACGTCGTATCTGGTGCAGAGTTCCGAGAGGTAGTCCGCCGTTGTCGTACCCAGAAAGGAAGGGTCGACCACGAGCGCGTCGACGTCACTCGCCAATGAGACGGAGCCGTGAACCTGAGCCTCCACATACTGGTTGAGGTTCCTGCATGGTGACCCAATAGATGTTCGTTGAGCCACAGGGTTCACGAGCGCGCGCTCAATCAGCTCTAGCAGGCTAGCCACGGTGAGGCTGCGCTCTCCCAAAGCACAATCGTGCAAGAAGACGTCTCGCAACAGCGCAGCGAACACGTCGTCAAACTCCTGAAGCGTTCCCCTCTCGTTCGGGTTTGAGTGGGAATCCTGATAGGTGAATGTACAGCGGTGCGAGACCGCGGAAGCGAGCACAAGATAGCAGGACCCGAATCTGGGACAGGGCCCCTCCGGGTTACCGAGCAAGTCCAGAGCACCGTACCTCGGTCGATCTCCGACTTTCACTCCATGCACGTGGTACGCGCCTCCGAAAAGTCGCTGCTCGCAGACATCTCGCGCGCCCCCGACGAAAGCCGTCACTCCGCCATTCGAGATGCTTGTTTCGAACTGATTCCGGTACTCGCCTTCCATCAGAAGGGCTTCTGCGACGGTCGAACCGTTCGACACCGGTCGATCGGGGTGGAAGTGCAGTGCCACCCGCGCATCGCGCCCGATCGCCCGAACCGTGCGCTCCACGGCATCGGCTGGGAGATCGCACATCCGTGCGATGTGGGCTTCAATCGCGACTGCCTCAGCTCGACGGGATCGCGCGTGCGCGTTGACGTGGTCAAGAGCAGCCTGCTGGCACGGAGCGAGCTTCGCCATCCCGCGCGAGTATGCACCTCAACGCCCCAGGGCCGCAATTTCGATCCTCTGCGTTAGTCGAGTCTGTCCGACGGATAGTGCCTCAGTTGGGAAGGGCCAACGGAAAAGCCTTACGGCTTGACCCACCCCAAGTCAATCCGTGCAGCGATCAGCTGCCACCCTCACCCAGCGCTGTGCGCAGGACAGACGCACCAGGGCCCTTCGTCAACTGCAAGCACGTGTTATGCGGTTTCCCGGAGAAATGCAGGACCTCGACGTCCTCGGTCCTCAACAGATGCAGCGACCAGAACACGCACGGTAGAACCTGGCGACGTAGGCCGGTGAGTCTCCTCCAGCGGTGGGCAGAAAACAGACCCGGGGATTGACGAAATCGAGCACGACGTGGACGAAGTACCCATCCGCGGGTGAGCCTGGAGCGATTGGAGGGGCTTGGCGGAGCATCAACCTCACACCTAGTTGGAGCCGGACCGAAGAGTGATTCGAGGGCGTTGGCAGCGTATGTTCCGGGTTGTACGGGTATCACCATTTGTCTGCTCTTGCCTGGGGCGACGCCGCCCGCATAATGCTCGTATGAGGGTGACGTTCGCTTGCCTCGTCTGGTCGTTTGCGGGCTTGCTCGTCTCGCTGGTGGCGTGCGCTGGTGGTGGTTCCGACTCTGGCGGTGGTTCCAACTCTGGCGGTGGTTCCAACTCTGGTGGTTCCGACTCTGGCGGTGGCTCTGGCTTCGCCGATTCGGGGTCGGTATCGGCCAGCGAGGGGGGTGTGGGAGGGCAAGGGCTGATGGCGACCAGCGCTGGGGCGGGGATCGGCGGTGGTGTTGGCTCGGGAGGGTTGGGGACTTCCGACAGCGGCGCGACGAGTGCGGGTGGCGGAGGGACCAGTGCGGGTAGCGGAGGGACCAGTGCGGGTAGCGGAGGGTCGAATTCGGAGGATCCAGGGGATGGGGATGTTTCGCGCTGCGGCGACGCGTCGCTCGTCTGGAAGACGGGAGTGAAGACGACCTATACGTCGTGGCCAGCTCCCGGCAGTGAGGAGTGTGTCGAATACAACGGCTGCGAGTGGGCCGGGTACTTCGCCCACTGCACGGATCAGAAGTCCGAGGATTGGGTGGCGGCCCACAACATCGCTGCCGTATTTCCGGATGAAGGTTTGGAACGACACGATCTGTGTATCCGTTCGGGGGATCGGGTGATGGTGGTGTCGGCCATCGATACGTGTGGCGACTCGGACTGCGACGGTTGCTGCACGCGCAACCGGGGCGGCGCCGACGCCCTGATCGATTTGGAAAGCTATACCAACGCGCGCTGGGGTCTGCCCGATGGCAGTCTGGAATGGGCCGACCTGGGGCCGGATCCCGAGGCTTGCGTGCAATGACGCATGGCACGACACAGGGCATGAGGCATGGCGTAACGCGCGGCGTCGGGCAAGGTTCGCCCTGGCCGCGGATTGCCTTGTGGCTCGTTGTCGCGACCATGCTCTACAATGTGGTCGAGGCGGGTGTTGCGCTCTGGTCCGGCACCGAAGCCAACAGCATCGCGCTGCTCGGGTTCGGTCTGGACAGCGTGATCGAGACCCTGGCCGCGGCGGTGCTGCTCTGGCGCCTTGCGGTCGAAGCTCGCGGGGCCGATTCCGAAGCCGTCGAGCGCTTGGAGCAGCGCGTGCACATTTTCGTTGGCATCACGTTCCTTGTGCTGGCCTTGTACGTGACGAGTGAGGCGGTATGGACTCTGTGGAAGCAGACGGCGCCGGACGCGAGCGCGATCGGCATCGTGCTCGCGGTCGCATCGCTGATCATCATGCCGCTCGTCGCCTGGGGAAAGCTCCGAGCCGCCCGCGAGATCGGCAGTGCAGCACTCCGGGCGGAGGCGAAGGAGACACTTGCCTGCTCGTACCTTTCGTTCACACTACTGCTCGGGCTCGTCGCGAACGCCAAAGCGGGTTGGTGGTGGGCGGACCCCGTGGCCGCCCTGGTGATGGTGCCATGGTTGGTGAAGGAGGGGCGCGAGGGGCTGAGTGGCGAGGAGTGCTGCGATGATTGAAGGAGCACTGGCCAGGGCGACCGCGCTCGCGTCGTTCCTTTTGGGAGCGACGGGGCTTTTGGCCATCAGCCGCTCGGGCAATTCAACCAGCGGAAGAACTCCGGGTGCTTGGGGCGAATGAGCGCCCCGATTCCGGACGTCCGGGCCCACAGGCAGTAGTACGCGCGCACCCTGGGATTGTCCAGGGCGTCTGCGCCTCGTTGTCGGGCGGAGTCTTCGACCAGGGCCTCGACCTGGTCCCGCGTTTGGAAGACTTTGGCTTCCGACGCCGTCAAGGGACGCACTCCGTGTGTCCCGCGGATCACCAGGTCTCGTTCCAGTACCTCGAGCCTGGGCGGAGTCTTGGCGTCGAGCTTCACGGTGAGCTTGGCCCAGACCGGTCCCAGGCGCTCCGCGTCGTGCAAACCCAGGCTCCGACCGGCGGCGTAGGCATAGTAGACGACGGCATTGTCGCCGTCCGGAGGCCACGAATCCGGGAAGGGAGGCGAGATGCGGGTTTGCCACAAGGGATCCGCGGGAGCGGTGCCGCTGGGACCTTCGGTTCGCTCGAGGAGCTTGTTCCATTCCGCTCGAAAGAATTGCTTCACGCTCTCGTGCCGGTCTTTGAAAGATGTGACGTTGATGTGAGATTTCTCGCTTCGAACTCCAGCGTTGGATGCCGAGTCGGGTCGACTACTGGGATGTTCGAGCGCCTTGGGCGGCTTCGAATCGCCTTCGACGGTCGCCGTGTCGTTGTCGGCTGCCCGAGTTCTGCACTGCGTGCAGGCGAGCGCGCCCAGGCAAGCCACGATTCGAATCGATCGCACGCGCATGCTGCGAGCTTGCTCCGTTTCAACGGTGTTTTCAATATAAGCCGTGGCCACGAACCCGGACATGGGCGTGGGTTTCAGCGCTGTTCGAGCGAGCGCAGTTCGGCGTTCGCCGAGCGAAGGCGGCGCGAGACCAGAAGGGCGAGCCGCGCAAATACCTTGACTCCTACCACGGCATCGACGTGTGCCACCGCGTTGAACTGCTTGCGGGAGAGCGCATACAGCTCGGTGTCCGTCTTGGCGACAGCGTTGGCGGAGCGGACGTCTCGATCGAGAAAGGCCACCTCGCCGAGATAGCCGCCCCGCGCCACCGTGGCCAGATGATGGCGCATGTTCCCTTCGAGCGGCAGCGAGATGTCGACCGCACCGCGGCGAACCAGGTAGAGTTCGTCGCCCAGATCTCCCCGTGAGAAAATGGTTTGCCCGGCTTTCAGCGCGATCGGCTCGACGATTTCGCGAACGGCGGATAGGGCGCGCTCGTCGAACTCGCGAAACAGCTCGATTTCGCTCAGTTCGAGCGCGGGATCCTCTTCGTCGTCACTTACCCCAAGAGACTCGAGGATCTGGTCTTCCATCCATTCGAGCGCGTCGTTGCGCGTCTCGTGGACCGCGAGCTCGCTACCCTCTCCCAGAAGTCCGAGTTCTTTCAGATAGCGCTCGAAGTCCTGCGGATTGCGTGCGCTGGAGGGCATGCCGCTCAGCAACAGCCGCCCGCCGCGCTCTTCCAGCCGTTCCATCATCTGGTGAAGCAGCTGCGCCGCGGTGTAGTCCATCGACTGCACTCTGCGCAGGTCGAGGAGAACGAAACGACGCGTCTGCAGGTCCTCCTGCAGATCGCTCAAGATCTGGTCGGTCGTTCCGAAGAAGAGGTCGTCTTGTAGTTCCACGACGAGTTCATCTCCTCCGTGTTCGTCCAACAGAGCGCGCACCTCCGAAAGCCGCGTGGTCTTGGAGGCAATCTGGCGCAGGTCGCGCTTGCTCACGATGACCGATCCCCGCATCTGCGCGCGGATGAACAGGAGAATCGCCAGCCCGATCCCGACTGCCGAGGCCTGAATCAGTCCGATACCCGTCGCCACGACGATGACGCTGACGATCACCGCGAAGTCGAGGCGTGTGGCGGAGCGCCTGACCAAGCGAAACACCTTCCAGTCGAACATGCGGAACGCAACCACCAGCAGGATGCCCGCCAGGGCCCCGATGGGTACCCAAGCGACCGCCGAGCGCAGAACCAGAAACGCGACCAGGGCGAGCGCGCCTTCCATGACGCCGGAAAGGGGGGAGCGACCGCCACTCGTCACGTTGACCAGTGTGGGCCCCATGGTCCCGGCCCCCGGCATGCCGCCGGCAACGGCGGTGACGGCATTGCCCACTCCTTGCGCGATCAGCTCTCGATTCGAATCGTAGCGGCGCCGCGTGAGGACATCCAGCACCACCCCGGTCTTGAGCGTGTCGATGGACAACAGCACCGAAAGCGTGGCTGCGGTGGCGATTGAAAGCTTCAGATCCGCCAAGCGAACTTCCGCGAGCGAGCTGGTGGCTTGGCGGACCGTGTCGACGATGGACTCGCGAGCGTCGATCGGTCCTATCACGAGTGGATTGTGGGTCACCTGGAGCAAATCGCTTCGCAGGCTGGCGATTGCGAAGTAGGTCACGATGCCCGCCACCAGTCCCAAGATCGCTCCCGGGACTCGTTTCGTCACGCGCGGCGCGAGCGCGGTGACTAAGATCGTGACTGCACCCACGACAATACCCGGCCAGCGCCACAACTCCGGGCTCGAGAGCCCTTCGAGCCAGCCCCGCTCTGCGGGCACCCCCAGCAGCTTGGGGATCTGACCGGCCGCGATGATCACGGCCACGCCGGAGAGATAGCCGCTCACGACTTGATACGGAATGTATTTCATGAACCGCCCCAAGCGCAGCAGCCCAAAGCCCATCTGGAATGACGCCGACAGCAACGCAGCGAGGGTCATCAGCAGAATGATGCGCGGCATCGGCAGCCCGGCGTCGCCTGCCAGTTCTCCGGCGAACCCGGACATCACTGCTGCCGCCGGTGCACACGGTGCGGTGATGAATCCGCCGTTACGTCCCACGAGCGGGGTCACCAGGCCGAGCAAGCCAGCACCGAACGCCCCGGCCATAGCTCCGGCGCCAGCGTGCTCGGGGCCGATGGCCGTGAACACGAGGACGCCGAAGGCAATCGACGATGGCAAGGCGACCAACATCGATGCGAGCGCGCCCCACAGGTCCCCGGACCACGAGTTTCGCGACCCGGGTGCTACGCTCTCGGGAGACTGACTCACTTGTAACTTCCGAGTATATCGCTCACAGCGCCCGGAATCCCGAGGGATCGCACCTCGCGCTTCGGCGCAAAACCCCGCGTAACCACACGATAATCAGGGATTCGCTCCCGCCCCGGGATCTACCCGCCTAGCAGCGGCACCCGGCGGCCGAGGCCCCGCCACCCGCGCAGTGCCTGGCCGCGAAAGGGTTCCGAGGCCCCGCGTTGACCGACCAGTTCCACCCACGTATCGTGCATGCTCCGTGAACTGGCGCATGGCTTGTGTGGTGGGGGTCGTAGTCCTCGGCTGCGACCGACGCGACGAGGAATGTGCCGACCAACTGCAGTCCATCCGCGAGGCGATTCGAGCAGGGCACCTCGAGCAAGCGAGTCAGGCGTTGACTCCGGAGCTATCGGCACGTTGCGCGAAGCACCCCGCTCTGAGTTCTGCCGAGGGCGAACTAGCGGTAGCCAGGCTCCGTGCACACTCCGATAGCGAGCGACGGAGCAAGAAGGCTCTGGCCGTCAAGGCGATGCTCCGGTTCCTGCGCTGGACGGCCGACAACCTTGGTGCACCCGGCAAGGCTGGCCAGGGAAAGGAGTGCCGCGCCGCTGGCGACCCGGAGGTCAGCTTCTGTGTTTCGCGCGTGGTCGTCAGCGACGGGTTTCGGAACGTGTCTTGGAGCGAACGGGACCCCGCCGCGTTCAAGTTCGATTCCGAGATGTTCGTGACAGGACCGGAGGTCACGTGCGCTGACTTCAAGGCGAGGCAGATCCGACGCTGGCTGGGCAAGAATGCCAGTGTGCTGTCACATTGCAGGCTCGACGCGACCAACGACGCTCGTCTCGAGGGATTGCATCTTTGGATCGACAACCCTGCGAATATGCGGACGTCCTTGAGCGTGTTCTCTGAAGCGTACCTCAAAGTTGCCCCGAACGACTTCGCGACAACGCTACGAAGCGGCGGCAAGACACTCCCAATGAGCGAGCGCGATTCGCGATCGCCAAAAGTGAGCAATCATCCATGAACCCGAGCAGACCAGCTCAGCTGGTCTAGCCGGATTTTCCCCGCACACCGTCTTGGGCGGCGCTGGCGAGCAGGGCAGGTCTCGATGGCCGGCAGCTCGCGGACGCCGGCCGGCCGAGCGCTTTGGTTTCACCCGCCGTATTGCCTAGGTTGCTCGTGAACTCGACGAGCGTGTTGGATGGACCTTGACTCCGCGGCACAGATGGCGTCCGACAGATAGGGTGATGGGAGATGCGACGAACTGTCAATGCCCGTGCGGTGCGGCTCGATTCACGGTTCGCGGGGCCCCGCTCATGCGAGCCTTTTGCCACTGCACGGTCTGCCAATCATTCAATCAGGCGCCGTTCGCTGATATCACGCTGTTTCGCGGCCGCGACGTGGACATGCCCGCGGACGGCCTCGTGAATTACAAGGCGTACCTGCCTCCCCCCATCGTTCCGCGCGGCAAGTGCGTCCAGTGCGACAGGCCGGCGGTCGAATACTTGAGGTTCTTGCCCAGGGTTGTGATCGTGCCCACGGCCAACATACAGGATCGTTCGCTCGTGCCAGAACCGTCCCTGCATGTCTTTTACGACACACGCGTGGCCGACATCGACGATGGCCTAGCGAAGTACGAAGGCTATCTGCGAAGCCAGTCCGCGTTCATCGCTCTTTTGTACAAGCGCTTGCTACGGAGTGAGCGAAAGAAGAGCCGCTCGACTGACGGAACGACGTCCTCGTCCTGATTGCTGCTTCTCGCCAGCGCCAGCCCGTCGACGGGCGCGTGACGGTGGCCAGAGGTGCGAGGGAGCGGTTTGCATTAGGGAACGCTCCAAAAATGCCCAGGACTATTTTGCAGCCGTCGTACTCGATGCGGACGGACCCGATGTGGAAGCGGCGCTGGGCGGGGTGGGGTAGGTACCTGGGGAGCTTTCAGTCGGTGATGTCCGGGGACGGTCCGTAGAGGGTGGGCCGCCAGGTAGCGTATCCGAAACGGTTCATGCTGCCGGCACCCGTGATTTCGACCAGCAGATTGCCCTCGGCATCGATCTCGTGAACGATGCCGTCGTTCGAGAAGTCGATCAGCGTGTTGCCGTTGGGTAGGCGCTGGACGTCTCCGAGATTCTGGCTGCGATCTCCGCTGTCGTAGCGATCGATTTCGTTGCCCGACAGGTCGTATTCGATCATGGCGGACGCGTTGCCCTCGCCTCCAGCGTTGGCGAAAATCAGAATGCTGTCAGCGAGCAGGTGATGGCCGTGATTGACGCCGCCCCAGGTGGAAACGCCGCCGGCAACGTCGGCCAAGCTCCACTGCACCGTGCCGCTGCGGTCTACCTGCACCACGTCCGTGCCCACTTCGGAGTACGTGTACATGTCTTCTGCCTCCGAATAGCGCAGGGCGTTGCCGTGGCACATCTGCCCGAAAGTGTTCGAAGCGGTAAACACGAGTTTGGTCATGCCGCTCGGATCGATTTCGTTGATGTTGTTGCAGCCCACGGAATAGTCCAGGTACGCCATCAGATCTCCACTGACTGCCGCGATATCGTGGGACCCCGTTGTGGAGTCGTAAACCTGCATGTCGAGGCCGTCCATGCCCACACGACGCAGGGATTCGCCATTGTTGCTGGCGGAGATGGCCCACATGTCGTGACCCGAGTAGCTCATGCGGGCGCGCGCAATGCCCCCGTTCATCGCAAAGTCGTAGGCCCAGACGATGTCGCCGTCGGCGTCGAGAATGAACGCGACGGAGGCTCCGGTGCCGGACCAGTACGACAGCACGATGAAGCCCTTGGCGCGACCCGTCTCCTGAGCGACGTTGAAGCTCCCGATGCTGGCAGCATTCGTCGGCGCGCCCGTATCGATTGTGTAGTCGTCGCTCGCGTAGCTCGTCACCCCGTCGGAGGCGACGATGCGAAAGTGATAGGTGCTGGCCGGCTTCATGCCGAGCAGCAGCGTACGAAAGTCGGCTTCGCTCAGATCTACCGGCGCCTGCATGCCGTAGCTGGTATCCAGCCCGAACTCGATATGGGCGCTCGACGCGGTTATCGACGCGATCGACCAGGTGACGATTCCTACGGTGGTCGGCGCGCTGGAATCCACATCGCTTGCCAGCTGCGCCTGCACCGTGAACAAAGATCCATCGACGACCGGGGGCGCGCCGGCCGTGCCCGCCGTTCCCGACGTGCCGACGGTGCTGGTGCCGCTTGCGCCTCCAACACCCGTGGCGGTGTTCGTCGTAGAGGTGGCGCCGGCAGCGTCGGTCGTGACCGCTCCACCGCTCGTGTCTGCGGCTGTCGTGGAACCGCTAGTGTTCGTCGAAGTCGACGTGGTGGCGGAGCTCGAGGTCACGCTGCTGCCCATGCTGGTGAGCGCGCCCGCACTAGTGGTACCTGTGGTGCCAGCGCTCGTGGTGCTTGCCGTGGCCGTGGAGGGCTGCGCGTCGTTCGAACTGCTGCAAGCAACGCCGCCAAGCAGCAGGAGCATTCCCAGTCGCGAGTCGGTTCTCTTTATCATTTGGCTCCTACCATTTCTTGTCTTTGCGTGCTGTCCAGCATGGTACCCCTGTATTCAGTACATGAGTCGCC
Source organism: uncultured delta proteobacterium (assembly GCA_963809955.1). GTDB lineage: Bacteria > Myxococcota_A > Polyangia > Polyangiales > Polyangiaceae > JAICQQ01. The sequence continues at coordinate 209,477 of CAWELQ010000012.1, read as the reverse complement.
GATGGGCAGGCGATCGGTGACTTTCGACGAGCAGTGGGCGGCGTCGACGGACAAATGTGCTCGCAGTAGACCCGCCGCCTGCCGGTGACGCACTGCGGCCGGGGGACAGACAGCCGAGCTCAGCTCGAAACCAGGGAGTCCCGGAGCCCGACCTGGTCAGAGGACGCGACGAGGTCAGCCTGCTCAAGCCTCGCCAGCCTGCTTGCCGAGTGCCCGACTCAAGACGCTCACGAGATCGTCGAGCTTGAAGGGTTTGGCGAGAAACCCGGCCGGCGGATCTGCGGAGAACTGCCGCGCCAGTTCTTCCTCGCGAAAGCCGCTCATCAACACGACGGAGACCTGACGCGAAGTCGCTCGCAGCCGCTTCAGCACTTCGGCGCCGTTCATATTCGGCATGGTCAGATCGAGCAACACGAGGTCCAGTTCGTTCTGATGGCGTGCATACATGGAGAGCGCAGTGGCGCCGTCGGGAGCGGCAAGCACCTGGCAGCCATGGCGGGTCAGCATGGTGCACAGTGCTTGTCGCACGAAGCTGTCGTCGTCCACTACCAGGATGTGTTTGCCCTGGAGCGCGAAGCCCTTGGCCGGTGGTGCATCGGCACGCTGCTCGGGCTGCCGGCTACTGGTGGGAAAAACCACGCGAAAAGTGGTTCCGTGACCTGGTTTCGAATCGATGGCGATTGCGGCGCCATGGCTGCGCGCGATACCGCCCACTGCCGCCAGGCCCAGGCCGCGACCGCTGAACTTCGTGGTGAAGAAGGGGTCGAAGACTTTGCTCCTGGTTTCGTCATCCATTCCGCAGCCATCGTCGCACACCTCGAGTTGGCAATATTCCCGGTCGGTAGTCTCGCCAACTGCCCAGTGTTGGTCCTTGCGCGAGGCGCGCACACACGTCGTCGAGATGCTGACGAGTCCTGTGCCGTTGATCGACTCGGCCGCATTGAGAATCAGGTTCATCGCGACCTGTCGCAGCTGCGCTCTGTCGGCCGCGATCAACGGCAGATTCTCTGCCAGGTGATACTCGAAGCTCACGTCTTTGGAGACCGAAACGCTGAGCAGCTCGGCAATGTCGCGTACGACCGCGGAAAGGTCGATGGACTCGATCCGAAATCGAGCTCTGCCCGTGTAGGCGAGCAGCTGCTCGGTGAGCTCCGCAGCGCGCTCCGCCGAGAGCTCGACCTGCTGCAGAATTTGTGCAACTTCGGCTGTGTCGGGTGTCTCGGGAATGCCGTCGACGATGGACCTTGCCAGTGAAGCGTTGGTCAACATGCCCACGAGTAGATTGTTGAAGTCGTGAGCGATGCCTCCTGCGAGAATACCCAGGCTCTCGAGCTTCTGAGTTTCGAGCAGCTTTTCGTCGAGCATTTTTCGATGCTGCTCCTCACGCTTGCGTTCGGTGATGTCCAGGAATGTGACCACCGCGCCAGTCGTCTCGTCGCTGCCGGGCGCGTGCAGCGGCACTGCGGTGAAGACGGCCCAGGAGATTTCCCCGTCGGGTTTCTTCACGCCGATGGTGCGGGGGGGCTGCGGCTCGCCCGTCTGCAGGGCTTTCGTCACCGGATAGTCGGCTGCCGAGGCGACCGTGCCGTCCTCCCAAATCGTCTCCGTTTCGAAGTCGGACGTGTATCGGCGGCTCAGTTCGTCCCAGCTCAGCCCTAGGATCGCGCAGGCCTCGGCATTGGCTTCGAGAATCGCGCCATCGGCACTGACATGGACCAAGCCACCGGGCAACGCTTCGATGATCCGACTATTGAGTTCCTGCGTGGCACTCAGCTGGAGTTGTGTCGCGAGCGTTTGCTCGCGCAGCTTCGTTTCCATTTGCTGCCGCTTGAAGAACCCTGGTACTTCGTAGCGGGTCACCTGTTTGGCGACCTCCGGGTGTGCGTCCAGGTACTCGCGAATTCGGCTTTCGATGCGCTCCGGCGGAGCCATGATGAAGCGACACTGGTCGTCCCCCTTGGCGCGGCACGTGATTTCGCATGCCACCAACGAAAGCCCGAAGCTGGCTTCACACCACCCCGAAGAATAACCGGCGTTCATCACACATACCGGACTTCTTGATTGCTTGCCGACCTTGAGCCAGGCGTCGGATTCGAACGAATAGGGATGGTCGTAAACCAAAAGGTAGTCCCCGTCCGGCGTTGGACGGCTCAGACCGGAGACCTCGACAAAAGCCCATCCAGCATGTGCGAAATGAATCGGGCCCGCTGACAGCTTCGAAATGGGGTCGGTCAGGTTCATGCGCCGCGCGAACACTTCAGCGTCCGCCAGGCCCATCGAGTGAGCGATGTCGAAGAGCAGACTTCGGGCCACGCTGTGGGCTTCGTCTTCTCCCTCCGCCCCGTAGAGGCGCTGCACCACGCCGAAGAACTCGACCGACATCGAGCCCGCGCGCACGAGCAAGTAGCGCTGTCCGGAAACGTCGATCGTCCCCCGCTCGGGATTCTGCTGGAGACCGCCGAAGTAGCGCTCCACGTGGTCCTGGGCGCGCGCGAACACGGACTCCAGCGCGGGTGGCACCTTGGCGGTCTTCATCCCCGCCAGAATAGAGGAGGTGACCGCGTCCGTGAACCTCGCAGGTTATTCGCGCGGTCTTCTGCAGGGGTCCAAGTGTCATGACGCTTACGTCGCGACGTTATTCTTGGAGTATTCGCCTGCTACTGCTTCTGAGCTGTCGGGGAGCGTCTCCAACGTCGGAGGCCGCGGACGCGGGCGGCACGTCGACGATGGCCTCCATCCTACCGGTTGGGTTTCGCCAATCTTTGCAAAATAGCTTGCCGCGGCGACTGGATCCGCGACTCGAGAGACGCGGATCCAGCCTGGCTTCGGCTGCGCAGGCGAGCGCTGCGCTCGGTAGCTAGTTGGCGTAGTAGGTCAGGCTCAACTGGCCACTGGGACTACCGTTGAACTTGATGATGGTCGCGCAGTCTTTGCTTACCGGGGAAAGGAGATCTTCCTCCCAATTGTGAGTGAAGGATTCCATTCCACCTCCACCACCGCAAACATTGCTCCACGTGTAGGGGACCGGGTAGCTGCTGTTGGACTGCATGTTCTGGAGCTTCATTGGGCGAGGGTTGCCCCAGTCCGAGGGATAGCCATCGCGGACGCGCACGCATGCATTGGCCGGCACCGTCGTGGAAGAGCCGACGCCGCCCAGGTCCGTGGCCGTGTTCTCGTCACAGACCCCCACTGAACCGGGTCCGCATATCCCAGCCTCGCAGTTGTTCGTGGCGCAGTCGCTGTCTTCGCTGCACATCTGGTCTTCCTGGCACCCGCCGCACACGCCACCACAGTCCACATCGCTCTCGTCTTGATTCGTTACGTGGTCGAAGCAGTTCTCGGGAGATGCCTGGCCTATTCGGATGTACTGCACGTCGAGTTCGTCGTGATTGCCATCTATGTCCCTGAGTTCTACGGTGTTCACTCCGGGTACGAAGTACACCTCGATGGCTGGCTGTTCCTGTCCGTTGGGTCGAGGGCTCGATGTCGAGGTCGCTTCGACGACTTGGACGAAGCTGCCGTTCACGAAGAGATTCATCGAGCGTGTGGTTTGTCCCTGGTTGTTGACCGAAACCCTCAGGTAGATGTCCGTAAAACCACCTTCGGAGTCGACTTCGTAGGTGAACCCCGAGTTCGCGTTGAGATCGACATAGTCGTCCAGATCCGTGCAGTTGCCGTTGGAGCAACCCGCTTCTCCCGGGCCGCCTTTGACGTAGGGTGCCCAGTATGTCCTGCCGACCGCGCTGGGTTCCTCGAACAGCACCTGTTCTGGGACCTGAACGGGGCTGTTCTGGTCGCCTCGGCCAACCTCACCACTCTCGTTCTTGCCCCAGCACCACAAGCCTGCCTCGGTGAAGTATCCAGTTCCATCCGTGACGGCGCAGGTATGGTTCCCTCCAGCTGCGATGGCGGTGACGCCGGAGAAGGTCCCGGCTCTCACCTGTTGAGGCCTGAAGGCGTCGGCATCACTATATCCGGTACCGAGCTTGTAGTAGCTGCCGTCGCCCCAGCACTGCATGAAGCTGCTTTCCATGATGGCGCATGCGTGGCTACGGCCCGCCGCTATGTCGATAGCCTTCTCGTCCGAAGCGAAGGCGACCTTCACCGGCGTCGTCGAATCCGTTCCTGACGGGTCGTCGTTGCCTAGCTGGCCGCTGTCGTTGACTCCCCAACAATACACGTCACCAGAGGCGACCAGGGCGCAGGTGAAATCGTTGCCCGCCGCCAGCTTCTTCGCGCGAGACGGCAGCCCGCCGGGTAGTCCCCGCGGGACGAGCGCGCCTGCGTCACGCCCGGTCCCCTTGCCATGCCCCCAGCACCTGACCGATTCGGTCTGACCCTGGCGTGCAGCGACGGCGCAGTAGTGATCGTCACCCGCCGCAATCGACCTGACGTCGGGAAGCCAGAAGGAACTGATGGCAGCAGGCAGCGCCTGTGACGTGGGAGAGGACCCGATCCCGAGCTGACCATTGGCGCCTTCGCCCCAGCATTTCACCTGGTCCTCCCCCGGTGAGTCCCCCAGCACCAGGGCGCAGGTGCTGTTGGAGGCACTGGCGATTTGGGTCACATTGTTCAGGCTGTTCGCGTCCACCTTCTGCGGAGTCGTCCTCTGGTGGAAATTGGGATTGTTGTCGGCGAGCTTACCGTTGCTGCCGTCGCCCCAACACGAGACGGTCCCATCGCCGAGCAAGGCGCAGCTGTGTTCTTCTCCCAGAGAGGTCATCACCGTGTCGAGGAGATTGAGAACTCTGGGAGACGTGACGACGTTCGAGTCTTCTCCAATGCCTACCTGGCCGCTCTGATTGTCGCCAAAGCATTGGGTGGATCGCCCGACGAGGTCTTCATCTCCGAACACGAAACAGCCATGAGCTTCACCCAGCGATATCGGAACCTGCGGGTTCACGCTGCACGGCCGCGAACTCGAGCCCTGGTAACCTGCCAGAACGCAACTGTCGCTCTCCATCTCGATGACCCGGTTGCGGGCGATGATGTCGTCGCTGACGCGGCTGGGGTAGGGCTTGCCTGGCTCGGGCGCTTCCGGTGCGCTTTCGTGCAATGCTTCGAGGAACTCGAAGGGGAGAGGCCGAAAACGTAGGCGCGCATTCACCTGGAAAGGGCCATTGACGAATCCGGCCGTCTCGGGATTGTCGAGCAAGTGTCCCACCGGAATGTCGAATTGTTCCACCTTCTTGACCAGCGGTGGCAGCGACTTCGAGTTGTCGACATGGTCGGCGATGAACTGAGTGAAGACCTTGCTACCATTCTTGGAGAATCCGTTTTGATAGTTCCTCAGGTAATCGTCAGCGCCATCCGAAAAGCCTTCGATACCCAGGAAAGGCCCCAGATCGGCCTGGAACTCGTCGAGCTCGCATCTGGGTTCGAAGGTCGGGTCGGCGCAATTCGTTTCGCTGTAGCGCTTGTCGCCTTTGGGTTGGAAAAACTCCGATGGGTCCTCGATGGGATTCAAGTAGCCCGTCGTGAACACGTGCTTCTCACCATTGGCCAACACCTCGAGCTCGATCCACATCTCGCGCTCTTGAGAGAGACCGGCCGGAATGTTGTGCCCTGCTCCGACGTTCTCGAGAGATATTCTGACTGGAAGGGTCGCGCTCGCTCCCGTCCCCACCACGGAACCCACATGCTCTATTCTGAAGTCGATGGCCTTCTGAAGCAGGACTTCGCGTAGGTCTTCCCCCACCCCCCTGCCTTCCAGGTCGGCATCGTTGTCGATCATGTTCTGGGTCAAGTTCGATGTGTCATAATCGACCAATTCGTCAGTGTTGCTCGATTCGTTGATGTGGGGAATGTCATAGGTCAAGAACCGGTCGACCCCGATGAAGCGATGGTTGCTGATGGGCCTCGGGTTGGAGCATGTATCGCCTGCCACGCAGCCCATGGCATATTGACCGGGTTTGGCATCCTCCTCAGTCATGTACTCGGACATGTGACAGTCCTGGCAAGTGACCGCCTTCTTGGCGCCGGTGGTGGCAAACGCCGACGGATTGTCGTAGGAGCCCAGGGCGCCCGGTTGATACGCAACATTGTCGTTGTTCCAGGGGCTCGTCTGCCATTCAGTGAACAGATTCTCGACTGCTCGATACAGCGACGTTTGCGTCTGACCATCGGCACCGAGGTCGGGTTGGGCGATGCGCACATCGTGGCAGCTTCCGCACATCTCGCCGGTCCGGATGTAGGGGCGCATGAGGCCGTCCGTTCCCGTGCGCAGCGCTCCATCCTCTCCACCTGCTTGCGCGGCCATGTGGTTCGCACCGGGGTTGACGTCGCCATCCTTGTAGGGGCCGTAGTTCACGCGCTCGGTGAAGAAGAACGGGTCGGTGCCGTCGCCCTCCATGTGCACGACACGGAACGCTGCGTTCGCGATCCCCGCTTCGAAACCCGGCCGCATGGCGGCTTGCGTATCGGCGGCGTCGATCCCGTTGATGCTGTGACACACCGTGCACGTCACGCCTTCCGTTCCTGCCAGCGCGTTGTCGATCACGAGGCTGGGGTCTGGCAGGTTGTCGAAATACTTGCCGGGCGCGGACGGATCATCGCGAAAGAGCCCCTCGTTTTCGGAAGTTCGGAGATCGGCACCAATGATCAAGCGCAACTGCTGGTGGGAGTCGGGAAAGGCGCCGCGATTGTCGTCATCGTGATCGAAATCGGCGAACACGCGGAACGTGTCGGTGAACGCTGCGCTCGGCGCGTGGCACCGCTGACAGAATTGCTGGCCCTCCGCGTGGGCGGCGCCCAGCGGCGGGGATACGGTTCCCAAGGCCGCGTTGTCCCGGGTGCGGGCGAACCGACTGTACCTGTCGACATCCCGATCTGAAGTGCCCGGCCCAACGTGGTTTTCCGTGAGCTCCAGCGAATGTATCGGTGGACTGATCGACGAGTACCCCATCATGGAGGAGCGCCACTGGCGGAACTGGCTTTCGTGACAGAAGGAACAGTTGTCAGATGAAAGGAACGACCTGGTGTTGGGATCCACGGTGCCGGTGGTGCGCAAGGGATCGATGGTGAGCTCCTGGATCTGAATGTCCGAGCCTCCGCTTCCCCCGTTCACCTCGGCCTCCACTCTGAGGGAACGATTGATGAGCGACCCGATCGTGCCTGGCGTCGCAAACTCCGCGCTATGAGTCACGTCCAAGGTTGCTGGCCCCGAGTTGGCGGGAATCGTGACTTGCCCCACGGGGTCCGTCCCGCTGAGCTCGTACAGTTTCAGCACGATATTATCGGCGACATCTCGCTGGATTCTGTAGGTAAACGAGTACTGATCGCTCGCTGGCATGCTGAGGCTGCTATAGGTCGCCGTGTAGCCATTGGCGGCCGTCAGGCTCCTCGCCCCGCCCATGATGGCTTGCCGGCTGCTCCTCACGTTGGACGAGAGTTCTCCCTCCGGATCGCCAGCACTGCAGCTTGCTAGCGTGAGGATTGACAGAGCCCCTAGCAGCAGATGATTGAAAGTGGCCGTTCGCGTCCGAGGCGCGCAGCACGCATCCACTACCCGCCAAACGCTTGCTTCGCGCATATTCCCATCGTCCGTCGTCATGATTCCCTCCGTTCCTGGAACAAGGTTCCTGGATCACACCCATGCGCCAAGTGCGCACGCCGCCGAGCATGCGCATCCCACCGCGACCGTCACATGGCTCTGTTATACGACGCGGTTGTCGGCGTCAAGTGGCAACACGGCTGACTTTCCGTTAACGGACCGTTAGGGCATCCAGGTGAACCGCAACTCGGGCAACTCGGGCGGTACGCCGTTTTACAAACATTAGGTGTTAATGATTTGCAAGATCGATCACCAGCCAGGCCGTGCCTGAACGTGCGGCAGAACGCGCGTTTGAACCCGACCGGCCCGTCACGCGCGGTTTAGCAAGATCGATCCCCAACCAAGTCGTGCCTGAAGGAGCGGCAGAACGCGCGCCTGAACCCGGCCCGTCACGGAAGATGGGCATCGAAGCCGAGCCCCTGTGACGGTCAGCCCTTCACTCGCACGTCCCGTTCGGGTCGTTCTGATCGCAGGGGTCACACAAGTCGGCGCGGGAGGCGATGGCATCCACCTCACACTGCGGAAGCTTCGGATTGTGCGCCATCTGCATCGTCTGCAGCTCTACCAGGGCGGGCAGACCATGCAGCGTCTCGAGAACGCTGTTCAGGCCGACCAGCAGCTTCGGGACCCGCTGCAGTGAGTTCATTTCGATGCTCGTGAGTGCCTGATTGGCGTTGATGGACAGCGAAACTCCCACGGACTTCAACCCCTCCATACGGATCTGCGGGGCCGAGACGCTGGTAATGGACAACGACCCTCGTACTTGCTCGAGCGCGGGCAGCTCGATGGCGCCGAGCTTCGGCAGGTCCGAAAGCACGAGGTGTTCGGAAATCGTCACCAACCCGCTGAGCGCGTCCAAGCTCGAGAGCTCGCTCGCCGCCTCTATTCTGAGGGAACCGTTGATTGCCAGGATGCTCTCCAGCCCGGAAAAGTCGCTGATCTCGCTACCGGTGGCGCTCAGCGAGCCTTGAAAAACCGTACATTGGAATGACGCGAGTCGGGCAACGTCCTCCGCGCTAGACATGCTGTACTCTTCGGAAAACACGCAGGTTCGAGCGCATTGTCCGCCCTGCAGGTTCGCGGTGCAGGAGCCAAGCTCGGGACACGGGATGGGGTCACACGAGCCGCTGCTGGTGGTTCCTGCTGCCGTGCTGGTCGCGGTCCCGCTGGCCTCATCCCCGGCTTGGCCTCCGCCTGGGCCGATCGGTGCCTCCCCTCCGCCGGACGTAGCGGCTTCCGAACCCCCGGTTTCCGAACCCCCGGTTTCCGAACCTCCGGTTTCCGAGCCCGTGGTCACTGTACTGCCGACGTTACCGCTCGATGCGCTGGTGGCATTGTTGCTGCCCACCGCGCCAGTTGCTGCCGAATGGGTGGCGGCACCTGCGTCCCTACCATTGCGTTCACACGCTGCCAGAGCGCATAGGCTGCACAGTTGCAGAACTAGTGTGTTTCGCAAGCTCAGCAGTCTGGTTCTCATCTCCCGCTCCTCTCTCTGCCCCACGGGGGTGCCTCACCGGGTGCCCTTTGGGTCAGTCTACTTGGTCGGTGGGGGTACCGCCAGCAGCGATCCGGCCAAGCACGCTTGGCACCTTCACGAGCGAGGCTCCCTCTCGGCGAAGGCCGAGTGCTTGCCCGAGTTGGCGCTGCTGACCGTGTTGCTCGAGTTGTCACCGACAAGCGCGTGGCAGCTCGCCAGCTGCCTGGCACCACACCGGCACGGCAGGCCTCCAACCCCCAGCTAGCGGCTTCAGATGACGTACTCGGGACGCGCGTGGCGAACTCGAGCGGCCCCTAACGGAGTTCGGCTGGCTGGGCACCGAACTCGCCACGAGCGGCGTACTCGCGAGGTTCAGCGACCGGCGGCAGCTCGAAGTAGAAGGTGGCGCCGCGCTCCAGCTCGCCTTCCGCCCAGATCTCTGAGCGAGTCTTCGATGGTTTTCGTGCGTTCCGCCACACGCCGCTCCAGGTCGGCATTGACTCGCTTGACCTCTTCCTCGGCGAGCTTTCGATCGGTGATGTCTTGGCATACACCCACCAACCGAACCAGCTTCCCATTGTCGTCGAGCACCGGGTAGGCCCACGTGTGAAGGTAGCGCATGGTCCCGTCGGGACGAAAGATCCGCTCGTCGTGTGAATAGGGAATGTGCTCGTGAAGCACTCGGTTCGTGGCATCGATCACGCGCTGGCGGTCCTCCTCGTGCACCTTCTGCAAGTAGCCCTCGTAGGTCGGAGTGTACTGCTCGGGGGTGAGCCCATAGATGCGGTAGAGTTCGGCAGACCAGGTCGCCTCGGTTTGCTCCACTTCCCACTCCCAGGTGCCCAGATGCGCGACACCGTGCGTATCGACCAACAATCCTTCGCTCCTGCGCAGACGCGCCTCGGAACGCTTCAGCTCCGTCACTTCCGAAAACACGCAGAGGTAACCCGCAAGTTCGCCTCCTTCCGCCAACGGAGAGAGCGAACCGGCAAACCAGCAGCGCACGCCTCCCAGTCCTTCCTCTCCCCAATCGAAACCTGGGGCCTCCGCTCCTTCGAGGAGCGATCGCTCTGCTGCCACGAAGCGATCGCGCATGTCAGGGGGGAAGAGTCGGGCGGCGAGAGCTCCGAGCGTCATCGATGGCCAGTACTTGTGGGCCGCCTCGTTGGCGAATAGAAGGCGCGGTTTTCGCATTGGTCGAGGGCTCGTTCGTGCCGACCCTGTTCTCGGGTGTGTTGGCACTGATGTCGGGCTGCCTTGCCTTGTCCGGGTCGGACTACGCGTGCGGCGTTTGCGCGGCGTCGCGGTCCCAGGCACGACCATCCTCGATTTGGGAAAATCGTTCGTGCATGCGCGTGCCCAGCTCCAAGAGCTCGTCCTTGGACATCACCTCGCGAGCAATCGGAAACATCTCTTCTTCCTCTTCGTCAGCGTGATGCTCCACGAGCTCTTTCAGCACCTTGGCCTTGCCGCCGAACGCAAGGCTGGCCAGGTCAGTGTGCAAGAGGTCCTTGAGTACCCTTTTTGCCGCCTTGTGCTCCTCTTGCGCCTCGTAGTAACGGCGTTCGTCCTTCTTACGCGCAACTGCCTCTTTGTAGGCCGGATAGAAGATCTCTTCTTCGATCAACATGTGGCCGGTGAGCGCGGTCTTCAGGTTCGCCGTGAGCTCCGTGCGAATCTTGACGCCCCGATCGGTCGTATTCGTCAAAGCGTCCAGGAGCTTTCGGGCTTCCTGGTGCTGTTTAGTGAGTAGCGAGATCGCGTCTTCTGCCATTGTAGCTCCATTAGGTGATGTCCCGATGAGGTTCGGAAGCAACTCTGCAGCAATCGTGCCGCAGCCCCGGGGCTATCGGGCGCGGGTGGTTCACACGGCGTTTCGCAGCATGGAGCGTCCCCCACACGACGCGAGCAAACCGAGCCCACCACCGCTCGAGTTTGTTGGAGCGGCAATGGGCTGGACTCGGTCAAATGTGCCAGCTTGGGGCGTCCTTGCTGCCTCAAGCCTTCCCCTCCCAATGGCGTCGTGCCGCCCGCGGCGGCGCCAGTGGGCAGGACGTGAGCCTCGGCCCACACCCCGCCCAAATGGCACCTGGGCTCGGCGCGTCGTCAGCGGAACCCGCTAGCTATTGCGTTCGCGGAAGACGATGAAGCCGTGAGTCAAGTCGTAGGGAGACAGCGCCACTCTGACTCGATCGCCGGGCAAGACCCGGATACGGAAACGCCGCATGCGTCCGGACAGACGTCCACGAACCGTCGTGCCCGATTGGTCGAGCTCCACGCGGTACTGTCCTCCCCCGAGAGCGTCGGTCACCTTGCCCGTGATTTCGACCAGGTCTCCGCGACTCATCGGGCAGCCTCGTGCCGCACGGCGCGTTGCGCGCGCACGGGCCGAGACGAGGAGGGTATCTCGACCCGCTGGTCCGTCACGAGAGAGTTGTCATGATGATGATGATGTAAGGGAACGGATGTCTTCGTTTGGTTCAATGAAATCTCCAGTGCGAAAGGGAAGCCCGCGCAATCGAGTGCGAGAACGCTCGAACGACGACGAATTGCCGTCCCAGCAGTGCGCGAGATCGGAGCGCGCCGCGCCACGCTTACCAACCGGCCGGAAACCGGTTCGAAGCAGCACGAATCGAGCACGCCTGCGCTAGCAGCACGCCCGACTCGAGCAACAGCGCACCATGCTATGGCCTATTCCGAACCAATTCGCAAGGCTTGCGCCCAACGGCGCACCTCGTCACTGGTTTCCCTGATGGCGCAGGCCTCGTTTTCGTGCTGCCTGCGCTCGGGTCGCCCGCACCGAACGTCGAATCAGTAGATTCGGGGTGTGTTCCCCGAACTCGTGGGGCCCACAGAACTGGAGTCGAGAGGCTGGTGAGAGTGAACTCCGGTCGCGGCGTTCGCCCAGCGCCTGATCACATGGTCGCCAGTTCGATGTTGGCGATGCTCTTGCGATAGTGGCTGCGCACGGCTGCCTTGCGCTGGAGTGCCTCGATCACGGGAGTGAAGTAGTCCACTCCGTACAGACTGCACATGGTGTGCAGCCCGCCCGGCGAGAACACGTTGACTTCCATCAGCTTGTCTCCAACGATGTCGAGCCCGACCAGAAACATCCCATCTTTGACGAGCTTGGGGCGTACGGTTTCCACCAGACACAGCATTTCGGGTGTGACGTCCACCGGTTCGGGCCTGCACGACGACATAGCCGTGACGCGCGATGGCCTCGGTGATTTGATTCAGGTTGCCCGCGTCTCCATTCTTGACCAGGAACACGTTCGTTCCGCCCGAACCCTGTAGAGGCTTGAGGACCGCGGTTCCCGATTGTTCGTCGATGAACTTCCGAATCTCCTGCTTATTTCTCGAGATCAGCGTTCGAGGTCGCACTACCTCGGGGAACTGTTGGAAGTAGGTCTTGTTGAGTGCACTAGCCAGGGCCTTGGGATCATTCAGGACGACGGTGCCCACGCGTGCCGCCAGCTGGCCGAAAAGTATCGGCGAATACTGGGCCCAGGTGCGTTGATCGACTTCGATCGCTGGGTCGTGACGTAGAAACAGCACATCCAGGTCCTGCGCGACCAGACGTTCGCACTTGTGCTCGGGTCCGAGCAGCGCGCTGAAGTACTCCTCTTGGTCGTCGAACACCCCGGAGATTCCCGTGGCGTGCGCACACACCCCTTCACCAGGGTCGTGGGTGAAGTCGGAGACTCCTATGAACCAGGCTTCGTGACCCGCCTTTTCGGCTGCGTGCGCGAGGCCCACGGTCGTGTACTTCGGGTTTTCGGTGCGAATGTCATTCACTACGAATGCGATTCTCATGCGGCCTCGCTTTGGCAAAGGTCGAAGACCGTCCGCGCCTCGCCTTCCAGCACCGAAAGGCGACGCCTTCCCATGCGCGTCTTCAACGCGCGTGGCAGCAAGGCCGGCGGTTTGAGGACCTGCCGTTGTAGGAGTTCCCGAACGAGCGGGACGTGTGATGCGGCGAACTTACCGGTGAACAGGAGTTCGAAGGGACGCCTCAGTCGCAGATGCTCGAGGACCTCGAGTACGCCCCTCAAGTAGATGGCATCCTTCGTCCATCCGCCCCCTCGGAACACGCGCATGGTGACAAAGAACGCTCGCCGCATCGACAGGCCGATTGTCTTGCGTAACTCGCGAAACACATCGATGAACTCCGCCCCATTCTGTAGCCGGTGCACGGCGATGACCCGAGCCGCCAACAAGCGTAGCCGCTCGCTCGTGAAGCCGCCGGCGAGGTACTCGTTGACCACGGCAAGCCCCTCTTGGAGCTGCTCGTATCCCGCCAGACCCGTGCTCATGAGCTCGAGCGGTTGAGCCATACCGTTGTGGAAAGTCAACAGGTGGGTCCCGACCTCGTGGGCCACGAGCGCGTCGGCACGGCTCTCGCTGAGTTCCGTGTTGCTCGGCACCAGGAGCGTGCCCTTGATGACCGTCAGGCTTGTTATGTCGTCACGCACCTGGACAGCTCCCGGAAATGTCGCGTCTTGCCTTCGGTAGTGTTCGAACTCGAGCAGCGCTCGGTCCCGAAACTCCTGAGCACCGACGGTTGCCACTTGGCGTCGCTCCGAAACGTCAGGCGATAGAGTCTCGGTGATACCGCGAGCCACGTTCAGCAAGTGGTTCTCGACTCCTCCGTAGATATTGAGGCTAGCTCGAAGGCACCTGGGGTCGTTCCGGTGCGCCAGCATGTTGAGCTGATAGTCGATGTGTTCGCGCTGTTCGCGCAGCAGCCTTGCCAGGCTGGGGTCGGCCACCTCTTCGATACGCAGCAGATGCAGCTGGCGCTTGAGTTCATCGACATCGATGTCGATGGGTCGATATTCGAAGCATGGAGTGTGCTCGCAATTGTCGCTCACGAACCTCTTGAAGGCGGCCTCTCCGTTGGTGGGTGTGAGCAGCAAAAGGGGGTTCACCGAATCTGCCACATCCGACAAGGCGCGCGTGATGCTCCCCACCTGGGCGAGCGCTCTTGCGTCGAGTATCAGACTCGCGTCCGGCAAGGCGCTCTGGTCGCGGCGCTTCATCGATTCAGCTCCTCTCGCAATCCCGGAAGGGTAGAGGCGAGTGCCGCACGGATGGTCGTCAGCAACACGTCGTCGGCGGTTCCAGTCCACTCGTCCATGTAGAACTTCTTGAATTCGATGGCCAGTGCGCAACCAGTAACGGGAAAGTGGGCGTGAACCCAGCGGCACAGGTGGCCGCCTTGAAAACGCACGTTTTCGCGCACGTCGAGCTGTCGTCCCAAGAAATCGAAGCTCTTGAGATCCTCCAAGAAGCGCTGGACGACACGACCCCAGCGTTGTCGGTCCATCGAGGCCGTACCGACATTGACCTCCGGGTTCCCGAGTGCGTCGGCGGGCGGCTGGTGAGCTCCTGCGCGACGATGGTTGTAGCTGTGAATGTCGAGCACCACGAAGCGACCGTAGCGCCTTTCGAGGTCTTCGAGGATGGCCATTACCTCCGCGTAATACGCTCGATACTCCCGCATGCTCTTTGCTATTGCGCCGTCATCCGGTGGCTTGCGCCAGACGTGGAGTCCCCAGGCGTCTTCCGGGCGAGTGTAGACGGCTTTGTCGGGTGGGCGGTTGAAGTCCACCTCGAATCGAGAACTGCGGGGGACGATGCGGTTGGCGCAAACGGTCGTCCAGCATCCGGTGAAGGGATCCTCCTCGCGGAGCCGTTCATCGTCGTTGAGGGCGAACAGGGGCAATAGACTCGGGCGAATTCCGTGCGAAGCGTGCAGGCCAGTCGCGAGAAAAGGGCCGCTGCCACGCTCGATGTCGAACAATGAGATCAACGAGGGACGCCGGCGTCGACGGGGCATCTTGTTCATCGGAAGCCGGAGTTCACCGGTGCAAGTCGCATGCCTCGGTGTTGCGGGCGACAATTGGCCCGATCGTGCTGCATGGGCGAGGCGCCGCGCCTCAACCCGACTGAGACGACGCGTGGCCGATTTGCCCAAGGGCCGTAGCGGGAACCGCGCCCGCTCCGCGAGCCTGCCCGTGCCGATGGAGCTTGCCGACGCGTGGTGGAGTCGTCGGTCTTGCCATGCTTGCGCCGGTTCTGGTCGAGGGTGCGGGAGCTTTCTGGTTCCAGGAGGCTCGAGCGGCAGCGCTGCGCTGGGGCGTGCGGTCGAAGGCTGCGGGCGAATCCAATCCTTTCGTTCGTCTGCGGCGAAGTCTGCTAGGCTGCTGCGCCAGGATGAGTGGGGGAGTGAAGGGAGCGCGCCATGCTGGAACCGGTTGATCAACACGTCCCGCCGAGACAGCCCAATGTTCAGAAGAGGTCCCGATTGCCCTGGTGGGGCTGGTTACTGATCGGCGCGGCGCTGGCGGTGCCGGCTTGCGGCGTGATGGCAGCGTTGGGAATCTACGGTGTCCGCAAGTACCTCGTCAATGCGAAGTCGGCCGAAGCGCGAGCGGCTTTGCCCCAGTTTGCCAGAGCGATCGTCAGCTGCGCGAAGACCGCTGGGGCACTTCCTCCGACTTCGGCAGCCGTACCAGCGGATCTCTCCTCCATATCCGGGACGAAGTACCAGAGCACGCTCGAGGAGTGGCAGAGCGGGGCGACCCTGTCCTGTGCCGGGTTTCGCATGACGGGTCCTCAGTACTTCCAGTACCGCTGGGTGCGTCTGAGTGCCGCACACGGCTACGTGGAAGCCGTCGCCGATCTGGATGGCAACGGTATTGCCGATCAACCGCTGCGCCAGCAGGTGCGTTGCTCTACGGCTGCGGACTGCCTGGTCGAGGGCCCCGTCAGCAATTCCTCGGGAGGCTGACGGGCGCTCGTCAGCGCTTCGAGTGTTCGCGGTCGCCCGCTTCCCGGCAACCTGTCCCGACAGTCGCATCTTCCGAGCGAAATCGAGGTCCCCACGGGCTGCAGGTAGCCGGACAACGGATGGTGGCTTCCCCCGGGTAGCCGCACGCGCGGCGCAAATGGTGCGATGGGCGGTCCCAAGGCCGCAGGAACTCCGCGACTTCGGCAGGCGCTGGCGCCCGACACAGCTCACAGTGTGCCAGCTCGTTGGCACAGTCCCTGTCCGGTTTGGCGTGCTTCGCTGGGAGCCTGGTCTCGCCTTGGCGCACGCTTCCAGTGGCACACTTCTTGAAGGTGAACCGTGCCACAACCTCCAGGTGTGCCATTCGCCAGGAGAGGAGTTGACGATGAAGGCCAATATCATCTGCCGGTCCGCCCGCTTCGGGGAGCTGCGCGCTGCTAAAATAGTAGGGATCATGACGCTCGCGGTCGCGAGTGCAGGGTTTGGGTGTTCGAAAGGATCGGGCTCGCCCGACGAGCATCACGAGCAGAGTTCGGGCGATCCCGACGAAATCGGTGGCGTACCGGATTCTCTCACTAACGGAACCATCAGCGTCGACGAGGCCGGCCTGGTCGGTAGCGCTTCGGGAAAGCGGCTCAGCTTGACCGTCCCGGTCAAGGCGTCAGAAGAGGGTAAAGCGGTCGGTACCTTGACGGTTGCACTGGTGAGTGTAGACGGGCGAGAAGAGCTGGACACGACCAAGGTCGATTACGACCTGAAGGGAGGAGCCGAAGAGAAATTGGTGGCAAAGCTCGATTTGCCTTCCGACATCGAGGCGCAGCCCGACCTCGTACCCTACAACATCAGGATTGACGAAAAGGCCGAGGATGGCATTCGCATTACGCGCAGCTTGATGCACGTCCTGCCCCCCTACGAGGTGCGGCTGGAAGGGCCAGCGCGCATCAAAGAAGGCAAGGACGCCACCTATCGAGTCCAGACACGCGACGCGATTTCACGCGCTCCACTCAGCGACTACCCGGTCACGCTCGAGCTCGCGCAAGATGACGAGTCCGTCGAGACCCTGAACGAAGACAGCGACGAAACCGGTGTGGCCACCTTCGAGATCAATCTGGATAACGCGGGTAGCTACCAGGTGGCCGCGTCGACGGCCGCGGACACGACCAAGGCCCAGGTGGCACGCAATCTCGAGGTCGAGGCGCCGGGAGCCAAAGTCCTGCTCACGACGGACAAGCCCATCTATCAGCCCGGACAGAATGTCTACTTGAGGACACTGAGCTTGGTGCCGCCGGACAATTCGCCGGTCGCCGATGAACCAGTGCTGCTCGAGATCGAGGACGGTAAAGGCAACAAGATCATGAAGCGCACGGTGACTAGCGACGACTACGGCATCGCTGCGACGCGCTTTCAGCTTGGTTCCATCCTGAACATGGGCACATTCAAGGTACGGGCCACGGTGCAAGGACGGGCTACGGAGCGTAGCGTCGAGGTAGCGCGCTATGCGCTGCCCAAATTCCGGGTTGGCATCACGCCCGACAAGCCCTGGTATTCACCGGGCGAAACCCTGACTGCTTCTTTACAGGCGGGCTACTTCTTCGGGAAACCGGTGGCGAATGCGGACGTACTCGTGGAAGCCGCCACGCTGGACATCGGTGAAACCGTGTTCCAGAAGTTGCAGGGGAAGACCGACGCCGACGGCGCCTTCAGCTTTTCGCTGGAGCTCCCGTCTTCGCTGGCGGGCCTTCCCCTCGAGCAAGGGAAGGCACTCGTGAACCTGCGCGCAACGCTGACCGATACGGCGGGTCAACAGGTCGTGCAGGAGCAACTCGTGACCCTGGCTCAGACTGCCGTCGATCTGGCGGTGGTGCCGGAAGCCGGGCAGCTCGTGCCCGGCATCGACAACGTCCTCTTGGTGTTTGCCAATGACCCACAGGGCGCGCCGCTCGCGGGGACCGAGGTGCTCCTGACGAGCGGAGATACCGAAGAGAAGGCCACCACGGACCGGTTCGGCCAAGCCGAGGTGCTCTGGCACCCAACCGGCGACGGTGCGGTCACAGCGACGGCAACGCCTCCCGACGGGGAGCCCGTCACCCAGACCTTCCAGTTCGGCGTGCAGACGGGCGCCGAGCACGTCATCGTACGCACAGACCGTGCCGTGTACGAAACCGGTGATTCCGTCGAGGTGGAGATCCTCTCCAGTTCCGATTCCCCCTTCGTCTATGTCGACTGGCTCAACGATGGCCAGACCGTGGACATGCGCACGCTGAAGGCCGAAGACGGCGTGGCGCACTTCGTCACGCCGCTGGACGCGAGCCTGATGGGCAGCAATCGCGTGGAGGCGTATGTCGTGGATGACGATGGCAATATCGTGCGAGCGGGGCGGACGTTCTTTGCGCGCAACGCGACGGCTCTGAAAATCGCCATGGCCACCGACAAGGACGAGTACGCGCCAGGTGATTCGGCCGAGCTGACCTTCTCTGTCGAAGACGAGCAGGGCGAGCCCACCGTGGCAGCCCTGGGCGTGCAGGTCGTCGACGAAGCCATCTATTCGCTGATCGACGCGAAGCCGGGGCTCTTGAAGACCCACTTCGAGCTCGAGGACGCTTATGCGGAGCCACACTACGAGCTCCACGCGCCCCAAGCAGATCTCTCACAGCTTTTGTTCGACGATACCAGCGCAGGTGACGACGAACAGGCCGTGGCCGCACAAAAGCGCACGGAGGCCGTACTGGCCGCTGTCGGCGGCACCAGCATCATGGGCATCCAGGCCACCAGCTGGCCCGAGGTGGTCAAGAGCGCCAAACAACTGCTTGACCCCTTCGTGGAGAGCGAGAGCGAACGGCTGTCGAAGAAGCTCGCTCCAGTCGTCAGCGCCGAGTCGAAGAAGCTCGAGGCGAGCGCGTGTACTTCGGAGATGTATTACTGCTCGGAGCTTGGCCAGACCTACGCTGAAGCCCTGTCCCAGGCCGCTCGCGAAGGTGTCACGGCCTACGACTTTTGGGGGAACGCCTACAGCACCGTCGCGGGCGCGAGCTACGACCAACTGATGCAGCTCGTCAGCGCAGGCCCCGACGAGCGCGCGGGTACGGACGACGACCTCACGCTTCCCGTTCTTTGGAGTGACCTCGGCCTCGAGGGCACCAACGTCCCGCCAGTGAACCCCGTAGAGAACGGTGATGGTTTGGCCGGCGGTTTCGACAATGCGGCGACCGGAGGCACAAGCACCACCGGTGGTGGAACGGGTGGTTCCGGTGGCGGGCAAAGCAGCAGCGAGGATGAGCCGCGCGTCCGCAAGGACTTTCCCGAAACGCTCTACGTCAACCCCGCCGTGATTACCGGTCCCGACGGCAAGGCGACCCTGGATGTTCCGCTAGCCGACAGCATTACCGAATGGCGAGTCACCGCCATGGCCAATAGCCAGAACGGCAAGCTCGGAAGCTTGCAGGGTGGCATGACCGTGTTCCAGGACTTCTTCGTGGACATCGACTTTCCGGCCACCATGACGCGTGGCGACGAGGTCGACTTTCCCATCGCCGTCTACAACTACCTCGATACCGAGCAGACCGTCTCGCTCGAGCTTCAGCCCGGGGACTGGTACAGCCCGCTCGGGTCCACCAGCCTTTCCGTCACGCTAGGACCCTCGCAGGTCACGGGAGTCCGTTTCCCGGTGCGCGTAGACCAGGTGGGTGTCGGCACGCTGACCGTGATGGCCTATGGCACCAACCGATCCGACGCGGTTGCGCGCACCGTGCGGGTGCTCCCCGATGGCAAGGCGGTGCCGACCACCCACTCCGGCTCGCTCAAGCCTGGAGAAATCACGCTTGGGGTGAGCTTTCCAGCGACGGCCGTGCCCGGTTCCGAGCAGCTGTTCCTCAATGTGTATCCAGCGTACCTGTCCCAGGTGGTCGAGGGCATGGACAGCATGCTGCAAGTACCCAACGGCTGCTTCGAGCAGACCACGTCGACCACTTGGCCCAACGTGCTGGTTACCGACTACATGCAGGCCACTGGACAGATCACTCCCGAGATTCAGCTGAAGGCAGACTCCCTGATCTCCGCCGGCTATCAGCGCCTGCTGACTTTCGAGCATCCCGGAGGTGGCTTTTCCTGGTTCGGTACCCAGGACCCCGAGCCTTTTCTGTCGGTCACCGCGTTCGGCTTGATGGAGTTCGTGGACATGGCCAAGGTCCACGATGTCGACGAAGCCATGATCGCAAGAACCCGCGACTGGCTATTGTCCCAGCAAGCCGCTGACGGTTCGTGGGAAGGCGGTCAGACCGAATTCTTCAGCTTCAACACCAGCACCTTGCGCAATACTGCTTTCGTGGTTTGGGCGCTGGCCACAGCCGACGCAGCCGGACCGGCCACCGACGATGGCATCGCTTACATCAAGGGCGCGCTCGACCTCGACAGCGACGATGCCTACACGCTCGGCCTGGTGGCGAATGCTCTAGAGACCGCGGCGTCGAGCGACCCCGTGGTCAGCGACATCCTCGAGCACTTGGACGCCACCAAGCAGACAGAGGGCACCAAGAGCTCGTGGGACACGGGCGGTACCCAAACCGATTTCTACGGTTACGGGGCAGATGGCGCTATCGCCACCACCGCGCTCGTGACTCACGCCATGCTGCTTTCTGGCGGCTACGGTGCTACCGTCGGCGAGGCGCTCGAGTACCTCACCTCCAACAAGGATTCGCTCGGCAACTACGGCTCCACACAAGCTACGGTCTTGACCCTGCGCACGCTGCTATTGGCAGCCAGCAAGGGTACCGAGGGTGCCGTGGGCAGCCTGGATGTGGAGGTCGATGGCGAGCCATTTACCACGGTGGAGCTCAGCGAAGACCAGAGCGATGTCATGACCACTGTCGATCTCCAAAGCCTTGCCACAACGGGAGACCACGAAGTTCGGTTGGCTTTCGTGGGTACGGGCCAGGTGAGTTACAATCTCGTCGACTCGCACTATGTGCCTTGGGCGGATGTGGTGGAGCCACCCGGGCCGCTCGGAGTCAGCGTCAGCTACGATAAGACGAGCCTGTATGTGAACGATACGGCCACGGCGACCGTCACCGTTTCGAGTCTGGGCGACCAGAGCACCAACATGGTGCTCGTGACCGTCGGGATCCCACCGGGGTTCGAAGTGGTCACGGAGGATCTGGACGAGTATCTTCGTGCTGGTACGCTCTCGCACTACGAGACGACTGGCAAGCAGCTGAATCTGTACTTGACCCAGCTGGCCGCTGCCGCCGTGCAGGAGATCAGCTACCGGGTGCGGGCGACGATGCCTGTCAAGGCGGCCGACGGAGGTGCGGTCGTGTATCCATACTACCAGCCCACCCAGAAGAGCAGCGCGGCTTCCACGGTGCTCGAGGCGGTCGAGCAGTAGCCCCTTGGGCAGCTCGGCCTTCACTCCCGGCGAGCGGTGCCAGTCGATAGCTGGCGCGACTCGCCGGTGACGAGTGCGCAGGTCTTGCCCTCGAAGAGCGACGCGATGCGGAGGTTTCGCTGCTCACCCGGAGTTTCTGGCGTCGAGGTGTCTTCGCCGGCCAACGGGGCGCAAGGCTCCGGGTAGGCTCGATCGCGCGTTCCTCGCCGCCGTGCGGGCTCGACGATCCGAGCCGCCGAGCCATTCCCGTCTTCCCTCCGGTATCGGCTCGTCCAGCGTGCACTCCGCACCCCTCTCCCGGACGGCGGGCGGTCGTCAGACCGGGGCTGGCCCAAGCTGGCACAAGCGGACGCTCGTTGTCCCGTCGCGCTGCCCGAGTTCGGCTCCTTGACGAGCTTTGGGGCAGGGGAATCGCACCGTTCGTCCAGGGCACGTTCCTTGCTCGATGGCGTCGCGAGGAGTGACTACTATGTTAGATCAGGCAAGAATTCGATTTTCCGTGTTCAAGACTTCGGCAATCGCGGTTTCCCCGTTCGTGGCGGCCTGCCTCCTGTTGGTCCGGCCTGCAGGCGCACAGGAGCTCGAGTGCGAAACGGACGCTGATTGCGGCTTCGGCTTCCAGTGTCAGAGCGAAACCTGGTACACAGGGGGGGCCGACGTGACGGTGACGAGCACGTCCGGGTCAGGTGGATTCAGTGGAGTGGGTGGCGTTGGCGTCGGCGGTGCCGGTGGCGGCGGCGATGCCGACACGAGCGTGTCTAGCGACGGCACCGCAGGCTACGCCTCCAGCGGTGGAGCAGAGTTGGTTTGCGGCGACGATGTCTGCGTCTACGGTGAAACCTGGGAATCTTGCCCCGACGATTGCCAGCGCTTCACGTACTGCGTTGGTGCCACATGCAGCGATGACAGCGATTGCGCCGCCGGCTACCTGTGCGAGGTAGGGTCGGGCAGCAATGGCGGTTCGGGTACGACCGGCGGCGGCATCGGTGGGGGCAGCAGCGTCTGTGGGGACGGTTTCTGCGACCAATCCGCTGGCGAGAACCCCACGAGCTGCGCCGATGACTGCCAGCAGACCTGCTCTTTGTACTACCAGCTTTGCAACGGCGACGAGGAATGCCCGAGCGGATACTACTGTGACCTCAGTCAAAGCGTCAGCACGGTCGGGACGAGCAACTCGAGCGGAGGGGAAGTCTACGAGCAATACGATGGGGCCTGCATGCTGAACGGTACCAGCGGAGGTTCCGGAGGCGCGCAGGGCTCGGGAGGGTCTGGTGGTCTGGATGGTGGCGACGGGGCGGATGGCGTTGCCGTCGCTTCGGCCACCTCCGGATCGTCCACGACCGGCGTGAATGGCTCGGCGACGTCAAGCGGCGGCAGCGGCGTTCACCACGGGTGGCTCTGACGGCGCTCAGTCGGGTTCGGATGGTGGGCATGGCCATGGTCATGGCTCGGGTCCGCGCAACCCCTGGCAGGATTGGCGCGGCTGCAGCGTTGGCGCACCTTCCGCCAATGAACGCGGCTCGCTTCTGTTCGCGATGGCTGCCGGGTTGGGCTTGGCATTCAGTCGCCGGCGGCAACACCGGGGTCGCTGACTCGGACGGCCGGCGCCCCGACAGGCAGCGGGCAGCGCCGGCCGACGTCGACCCCGAGTGCGTACTTCGGGCTCTTCCAGAATGGTCTCCTTTGCGGTTTCGATTCGGCGCGCTTCGCGCCTGCAGCGCTTCGCAAGAAGACGAACCCGGAGGATGGCACCGTCGTCGTGGTGGCCATCAACAAGAACTCGAGTGCCACACTGGTATCGCTATTCATCTCCGAGGTTGCCCCATGCACTGCCACCCCCCGGGTGACGTCCGATACCGATAACATCCGCCAGCAAGGCCCTATCACTGTCACCGACGCCCGTTTCGGCGCCTCCCTCGAGCCAGAAAGCGTCACGACCTTCGTGGGCACGCGCTGAGTAATGCGCTCTGGCTCCGGTGCGCGAGCTGAACCCCGCCTGAGCTCGTTTGCTATGTGGGCTCAGGCGGAGTCCCTGGAATTTGGCTACACGGGGAGCGCCGTTGTCGGCGGTCGCCATTGGCGCTACTGGCTCGCTCACTCACGTCACGACGCGCTGCTCGCGACTCATCGAATGCCGATCACACAGGGTCACTTCGGAGGGCAATGTGGGTGCTGTGGAGACGTGGGTACCTGGCGAAGTGCGCGCAACGGGGCTACGCTTGAGAGAAACCTTTTTGGCTCGGTCCGCATGCCGACGGCCTGGCGCGGACGCGATCAACGGAGCAAGCAGAATGTTAGTGCCTGGCGCCGCACAGCTTGGGCGATGGATCTCGACCGCGGGTGTTGCCGCGGGGCTGGTGTTCTCGTGCGCTCAACCGGTGTCCGAACCCAGTAGCTACGTGCCTGGTGCCGAAACCGGGGCGGGGGGCACCGGCACCGAGAGTTCTTCGGACACGACGAGCTCCACAACTCAGGGCGCGCTGAGCGCCAGCGCCCAGTCCGCCACCATGACTGCCAGCGCCCAGTCCTCCAGTGGCTCGAGCCAGGCCTCGGCCAGTAGCAGCACCGCTTCGAACAGCACGAGCGGCGGCACGAGCGGCGGCACGACGAGCAGTGACACCACGGCGTCCGCGACTTCAGACACGACCACCGGGGGCGGGGTCGACGCGACCTCTACCGGAAGCGGCGGCAGCACCGCCGTGACGGGCAGCGTGACGTCTACCGCCACGGATGACACGACGAGCACCAGCAGCACTACCGGTGGGGGGGGACTGCTAGCACCATGGCAAGCGTCACCAACACTGCGACCGCTACGACCACCTCGACAACGGGGGGGATGTCGGGCTGTAGCGCGCCATCGGGAGGGAGCATCTGCGAGTTTGCTTCCTGGGGTGACGGCGATTGGTCCGATGCGAGCGGTATGAGCGGCACATGGTTCACCTACGGAGGCACCGGCAGCAGCATTACGGTGACGCACACCGCCGGCCACCTGAGACTGACGGGAACTGTCAACAACTACGCTGGCTTCGGGATGACACTGGATACGTGCACGGACGCTTCCTCTTACGCCGGTATCTCCTTCGACGTGGGTGGCTCGGTGGGCTCGATGGGTCAAGCCCTGCTCCAGGTTCGCACCCTCAGCAACACGCCGGCCAGCTACGATGATCGAGGCCAATGTTCCACGGACTGCGGAAACAACCAATCCGTGTATAGCATGCCCTCTGCTGCCGGAACGGTGAGCGTTGCGTGGTCAGCGCTGCGGGACGGAACGCCGGTGAGCCCGGCTGATCCAACAGAGGTATTGGGTTTTCAGTGGCAGTTCCAGTGCCCAACGGATGGGGCGTGTGCGCTCGACGTAACGCTCGACAATTTGAGTTTTTCGAACTGAGGGCTCCCAAGCGCTCCATCGAGTGCGGGAAGCCAAAGCAGGAAACAAAAGAGGGCGCTCGGTTCGACCGAACGGAATCGTGTACGGATTGGGTGGTCGCGAAGGCGCGCCTCTTGGGCCTGCCGTCGCTTGACCTGCGCGGCGGATCCGTTGCTTGGCCGCGAGAGATCGCGTGGAGACAAGGTGGTGCGAGGGGCGAACGCCGAGCGGCGACGTGGCCGACGGCCGGAAAGGAAGAAAGGGACCCCAGCTGCCGGTGCGTGGCAACTGTAGTTTGCGCCTCGTGGATGTCAGGCGTCGATGAGTTTGATGCGCTGACCGTCAATCACCACCGTAATCTCCAGCTCGCCACCGAGCGCCTGGATGTAGCGGCGCAGCGTGGAGGTGAGGTGGTCGCTTCGCGACTCGATGCGAGAAAGCTCGGGCTGGCTCATCTCCGCCGCCGTGGCGAGCTCGGCCTGGGTTCGGTCCAGCTTGCGGCGCAGCTCCGCGAGCGACAATGCGTCGAGCTCGCTCGCGACACGCGCGCGAACCCGGGCTCTGGCAGCCTTCGACAAGCGCTCTCGCTCGAGCGCCTTCCAGCTGCGGCTCATGGGTGCTGCTCCGGTGGCGCGCTTTCGTCTTCCGCCAGGCTTGCTAGCCACTGGCTGTAGCTTTGCTCGGCGCGCCTTACCGAGTTGCCGTAGTAGGCATGGTCGAGGCGATCGGCCAGCAGCACGTGAGCCCGCGGCCGGTTGGGACAAAGGCCATACAGGATGCGCAGTGCCGGTGTTGTCTCCCGGAGGGTCAGCTCCCGCAAACCCCCCGACGCTCCGGGGAGGCACTTCGAGTCCAGCCCGACGGCGCGCATGACTTCTTCGAATGCTCCGCGTAGCGCGTCGGTCGAGTGCCGGGCGTCGAAGCTCGCTCCGTGTCGGGCCCAAGGCAGGACCTGGACGGCCGCGCTGAGGCGCTCGCGGAGTGCCTGCACGGATTCGAGCACGCCGACCGCGGCTCGTGGGTCGAGTTCGCGCAGGCGTTCGCTGAAGGGCTGCGACGAGAGGCAGCGTAGCGCCTCGGACTGCCAAATTCGGTAGGCCTCGAGGTCTTCCACGCGCTGTTCGAGCCAGTCGAGAGGGGCCCCACCGAGAGCAGTCCGCCGCATCGTTGCACTTGCCCCGGCGGCCATGCGGGGCAGATACGCCCGGCATGGCGCGCGAGTGCCGTCGTACCAGAGCAAGAGGCGCCTCGCTCGATCGGGGCCGAGCGTGCTGCCGGCCTCGGCGACCAAGTCGAGCGCGGCAGCGACGTGCTCGGCATCCGCGTCGGGAAGTGCCTCGAAGAAGCGGGAAAACTCGTCGCTGACGGTGATCAGCAGCATTGGAGCAATATGACGTCAAGCGCATATGCTGTCAAGCGTATATGACGCGGCCGGAGAGTTTCACGAAGCCTCCGTCCAAACCGAAACGACCGCCACGTTGTTGTCGGCGCAAAGTATCTGCCAGGGCTCGCCTCAGGCGTCTTGCATCGGGCTGTCTCCGTCGAGAGCGCCGGAACTCAGTCAATTGTTCGACATCGGGATGGGGCAGCCGCGCTAGCCAGCGCCCGGACCGCTGTTGCAATACTCTTGCAGGCGGTTGCCGCTGGCGCTGAATTCGCGGCCCGACGTTGCCGCTGCCGCCCAAGGGTCGACCAGGCGAATGTGAGCACCCAGCACGGACTCTCGAATGACCACCTGCCCGTTGGGCGTGGGCGTGGTGCTGCTGGTATCCCAGGATCGGCCTAGATACACCTTGTTGGCTGGCGCCGTTCCGTCGGCGGTGAACATGCTGCCCGTGACCAAGAATCCGTAGGGTTGATTCACATGCGTGCTGGGGGCAAGGTGAATCCCGGAGCTCGAGCCCTTACGACTCGACAGGTAGTGGATGGTCGACCCCTGGATCACCAGCGTCGCGCGTCCAAAGATGAAGTCCGTGTCGCCCTCGATGAAGCTGTCTTTGATGTACACGCGAGCGACTGTGGTGTCCGAGAGCGTGTCGACGTAGAGCGTGTCTTGAAAGCCGTGTAGGGTGACGTTTTCGAGCACGGTCTGATCGCCCTGGGTGTGGAGCGCGACCGCTTGCAGACCCGATCCGCTGGAGGGCGTTGCGAAGTCGTTCGAGATGGTAAGGTTCAACGCCTGAAATCCGGTGGACTTCACGGTGAACGTGGAACTGGCGCTGGTGCCACCGGCGCTATCTGCCGACTTCCCATCGACGATGACCACCTGGCTTGGGTCGGTCGACGTCGAGTACAGGGTAATCGGAGGAGCCGAGGAAGGGATCGAAATGGTTTCTCGATAGGTGCCAGGCTTGACCAGAATGTACTGGCGCCCACTGCCCGCGAACGAATCGACTGCTGCCTGAACGCTCTGATGGGTTCCGCTACCATCGCTGGCCACGGTCGCATTCGGTGCGAAGGTGGCCGGATCGCCCAGGCCGCCCGTCGGATCCCAATTGTCGACCGTGAGTGCGCCGATTGGCCCGGCGCTTGCCAGATAGCCGGCGACCGTATACTGCGCTGCCTCCTCGCTCGACAGCTGGGGTCTGGTCGCTGTGGCGGCGATGCTGGAGGAACACTCGACCTGGGAGCCCGTGGTGGCGGTTGCCGAAGTGTCGGTCCCGGTGGAGGCGGCACCTCCAGTTGCCGTCCCGCCACCCATACTCGAGCCCGTCGCACCGGTTGCCGTGCTCGCGCCGCCGCCCGTGGTGGCACCGCCCGTGGTGGCACCGCCCGTGGTGGCACTGCCCGTGGCGGCACTGCCCGTGGTGGCACTCCCACTGGTAGCTTCGCTCCTCGTCGAACCGCTTGCCGCGGTGGCGCCCGTGCTCGTTGTGGTGGCACCGGTAGCGGAGCTGATGGCGATAGTGCTCGTCGAATCGCCGCTGGTGCCGCCCGTCCCGCCGTCGTCGGCCGATG
Organism: uncultured delta proteobacterium; assembly: GCA_963809955.1. GTDB lineage: Bacteria > Myxococcota_A > Polyangia > Polyangiales > Polyangiaceae > JAICQQ01. The sequence continues at coordinate 181,947 of CAWELQ010000012.1, read as the reverse complement.
GTTCGGAGCTGCTGCACGCCAGCGGCACGATCAGACACCAGAGCGAGAGCCCGCGCGTGGCGCGACGCGCGGGGCACCGGTCCGAAGTTTCGAGAGTGGCCACGAGTCAGCTCCGGAAAGGGTTGCGATACCGGCCTCTGCCGGCACAATCGACCCTACCACGCGCCAAAGGGCAGGCCCGATCACTCAAACTGGTCGGCCCCGGTAGCGGGAGGTCGAAGGGGCCGGCGGCGGATGCGAGGCGAGTTGCTGCTCCCGTGCGAAGCTTCGGCCTCGATTTCCCATTCGCCTTCAATCCCGACGTCGGGGCTCGGCGGACGGTCGAGCTGCCCCAGCCCGCTCGCAGCCCGCCAGCACGGCCTGTATCTGGTCGAGCGATGGTTTCGGCCGATGGGAGCCAAGCCGTCGAACACCTCAAGTGCTTGCCAGCAGCAGCTCTTCGCCGTTCGTCAGTTCGAGGCCATCGGTCCTGTTGGCGAAGTAGCGCTGGGTCAGAGTGGTCGCGGAAATGTGTCGGGCCTGCTCGAAGCCGGCCTCGCGCGCCATTGCCAGGATGTCGTCAGGTGCGAAGAAGCTGACGAACGGCGTCCCGGAGGCGGCCGCCCCTCGGATGGCCCGTTCGGTCATCGGGCGGTCTTCGGGGTCGATGAGCTCCAGTGGCAGCAGGAACGTCATCGCGAACGTCGACCCCGGGGCGAGTGCAGCCAGTTGGTGGAGCGTGGCCATGTTCGCCTCGCGGGTGAGGTACATGCTCACGCCCGTCGAGGCGACGACGGCAGGCTTCCCCGCGTCGAACCCTGCTACACGCAATTGTTCCCACCACGACGCGCCCGCTTCGAAATCCACCGGCACCAGGTGCAGGTAGTCTGGGATCCCGTAGCCGAGCTCCGTCAGGCGCTGGCGCTTCCACGACTGGGGACCGGGCTGGTCGACTTCGAACACCTGCAGGCGCGCGGCAACTTCCGGGCGGCGCTGGACGAACGTGTCGAGACCGGCCCCGAGAACGACGTACTGCCTGACACCCTGAGCGGCCTGCTCCGTTACCAGATCTTCGATGAATCGAGCGCGGCCCACGATGGACGCGCGGATGCGGCTGGTCCACACCGGGTTCATGTCTGGGCGCTCGCGCCAAGCGTCGTCGGGAGCCGCGAGCTTCAGACCCAGCTGGTCTACTAGCACGTGAGGCGGCGCGTCCACCTCCAGGTGAAGGGCGCGCCACAGGGCCACTCGCACGGCCGTGCTCTCTGGTGCTGCATTCTGTTCGCTACTCATGGCTTTTGCTCGTAGTACAAGGGAGGTGATTGGGAAGTCTACCCCGGCGTTTTCCAAATGGTGAGGCGAACGCCAAGTCACGGGTTTGGGACAACGTTCGCCCGCCCAGCGGTTCGCTCTGGCCCCGGTCCTTGGATGGGCGGTCCTGCCATGGCGGCCCGTCTGCTCCGCTGGAGTCTTTGAGTCAACGCTGCGATTGGTGTAAGGCAGGGCGGATGAGTCGTCACAGGGTCAGTGCGCGCGGACGTCGCCGGGTCATCGAAGCGGCGGCCATCCTCGGTGCGCTCGTTCTGACGGGCTGCCCGGAAGCGGGGTCGAGCCATACTCCGAAGGGCTGTGCCAGGGAGTTCGAGAAATGCCAGCTTCCCGACGGACCGCTCGGAGTTTGCCAAGAGGTGAGCTGTCCAGCTGGGAAGTTCCCGCCCTGCCTTGCCTGCATGTCGCAGCACTGAAGGACGGGCGGTGCCAGGGCTTCGACAGCGCAAGCGTCGCGGCGAAAGGTCCCGCGTGCAGCCTCACGGACAGGGTCGAGAGTCGTTGGTCTCTGGACGGGGTCAGCTGCCCCAGTTGCTGCGGCGCGCGGGGCGTCAGCCGATCGCTACACTCTCGCCGCCGCCAAGCACGCTCGTTACGAGGGACAGCGCGCCAAGCCAAGACGCGGCTCCGCCATGACAGCGACACGGATGCAGGCCGTCCGGTAACTGCCGCGCTCGAGGCGCGGAAATCACAATGCTCCACTGCTACATTCCCGGAAACACCTTTTCGTATTTCCCGATGTCGCAGAGAGATCGCTCATCTCGGGTCGACAACCGTTTCGAGACTGTGCGGCTTTCATTCGTCGAGTTCGTTGACGCGACGCAGTTGACAATCGGCGGCAGAACAGCTCGGATGCGCCCCGGTGAGACGCGAGAGTCTCAAGGAGGAGGCAGTACGATGAAGAAGGTATCCTGGATAGCTTGTGGGGCGTTGGTCATGTCGGGCCTGATGGGTGGAGCGTGCGGTTCCGATGACGACGGCAAGGGCAGCGGCGGCAGCGGAGGCAGTTCGTCAGGTGGTAGCTCGAGCGGTGGAAGCTCCAGCACGAGCAACAACAGCAACACCAGCAACAGCAACACCAGCGGTAGCAACACCAACGGTAGCAATACGAACAACACCGGCTCTGGTGGCACCACCGGCAGCGGTGGGATGGCCGGGATGGCAGGCATGGCGGGAATGGCAGGCATGGCGGGTGGTGGAGGAGCGCCTCCCGAGGCTCCGGATTGCCCGGGCGACATCGCGAGCCTTGCCTTCGGCGATAGCGAGTTCGAGCTGGTAAGCTCGGACTTCGAAGCCTGCAGCGTGATGCCCGCCGAGTTCACCTGCGACGGCAAGCCGTTCGCGGAAGGAGTCTCACCCGCTCTGAGCTGGGGAGATGCCCCGGCAACGACGCTGAGCTTTGCCGTCGTTCTGAAGGACCTGTCGATCATCGACGCGACTGCGGAAGACGACCCCCTGCGCAACCGCGGCTACCACTACGTCATCTGGGACATCCCCGCGGACACGACGAGCCTTCCCCCCGAGATGGACGGAGGCCACCTTTCGAGCGACGTACCCGGGGCCCGTCAATGGTCCAACTTCAACGACTATGGCTACTTCGGACCGTGCCCGAACTTCGACCCGGAGCTGCCGCAGACGAATCACGACCTCTACGCGTTCGTGGTGTACGCGCTTCCCGACGAGGTGTCGGACGTTCCAGCTCCAGAGGAGGGTATCAGCACGGTGCGTCAGATGGATGAGTACTTCCAGTCCGTCGCTCTGGCTGCTGCCGAATACCGCATGACCTCGGACGCATACGCGAGCGAGATCCCCGATGGTATTCTTCCCCCGAGCACGAATCCACCGTGTCCGACCGAAGGGGATCAGCCGGACGGCTGTCTCGAAGGCCCGCAATAACGCGCGGGGATTCGGTACTGGCCGGGGACTCCGCTACCCAGAATAGCGAGTACCCCGGCGCCCGCGTCACCAGTACCAGCAGCGGCGAGGCCTTCGCCGAGGCTCTTGCTCGTCCACCAGAAACTCTGACATGGCCGGTAGCGCTTGCTCGTCGAAGTCGAACAGAGCTTGGTTTTCCCAGGCGTCGCCGGAGCTGGGGTCGGTCGGGTCCCAACCATTGCCGGGCACCGCCGTCCAGGTGGCATCCCAGTAGAAGACCCCCAGACCTCGGCCGTCCGGGACGGCGCGCACGATGGAAAGCACGTCCCTGAGGTTCGCGGCCTGCCCCTCTTCGGTTGCCGGGTAGCCGGCGACCAGTTGCTCGGGCAGGCCGATGATGTTGGGCCAACCATCCGCGTCGTCGAGGGTGAACGGATACGCCGTCTCCACGACAACCACGTCCTTGTCGTAGCGGGCGGCCATGTCATTCAGGTTGTACTGGAGATCGCCTAGCGACCCGTGCCAGTAGCCATAGTACGAAGCTCCGATGATGTCGAAGTCGACGCCTTGCGCGATGATGTTGTCGAACCACCAGCGGAACGCGCCGTTGTCCCCACCATTGGCCAGGTGCAACATGACCTTCGTACGGGGTGAGCAGTCTTTGACGGCGGCGTACCCGGCCTTCAACAAGCGCCCGAGGTTCTCCCAGTTGGGCGGATCCCAAGTGTGCCCGTAGGGCCAGAGCATTCCTGAATTGAGCTCGTTACCGAGTTGAATCATGTCCGGAGCCGCCCCATTTCGACGAACCTCCGTGCACACCTCGAAGGTGTGGTCGTAGACGGCTTGTTCGAGCTCGTCTATCCCAAACCCCGACCATGCCAGCGGGACCGTCTGCTGTCCCGGATCCGCCCAGAAGTCCGAGTAGTGGAGATCCACCAAAAGCTTCAAGCCTTCATGCTTCGCGCGGCGGGCCATCTGGGCCACCTCGGAGACGTCATGGTATCCATCCGCTGGGTCCACCCAGACTCTCAGCCTCAAGTGAGTGGTGCCGTGCATTTTGAGGATTCTCAGCGCTGATTCGCGATGCCGGTGCCAGGCTGAGTGGTGCCCGGACGAGAAGTCGCTGGTGTAGGTACCACCGAGGTCTTCGGACTTGGTCAGGCTCGAAACGTCAGCGCCCCGCACAGGCACGCGAACCCTGCCGGGAACCAAGGCGATGTCGTCGAAGTTCGTCCACTCGCCACCGGCCGCGTCCGTATGCAGCCGAATGGTACACTTGCCATGCTTGGCGTAGTCGGAGACGGCCACTTCCAGCCATTGGTTGGGCCACGCCACCGGTATCGCGACGCGCTCGGGCTCGTGACCGCAATCCAGCTCGATATAGGCATTGTTGTCACCGGTGCTGCGCCGAACCCAGCCACGCAGCGTGTACCAACCGCGATCGAGTCCGGTGACCTTTTGCGTAGTTTCGACGAAGTAGTCGTCGGCACTCCAGTGCGACAATCGGTAGTCGTTGTCGAAATGTCCGCCCCACTCGGTAAAGTCGGCCTCGGGCACGCCCACGCTCGTCCATCCGAGCGGGTCCGCGACGCCGGTGCCATCGTCGTTGAAACTCGCGTTCTGAATCGTCGGCGCCGCCCACGCGGCTTGTCCTACGGTCAACGCGAAAAGCGTCGCTGGGCCAATGAGGATCCGAGGCTTCATCGTTGTCTACTCCCTTTCGAACTGAACGATCGAGTCGAGCCATGCTGCAAAACAGGGCGCTCGTGCTGGGATGTGTCCTCTGTCCTCGCCTAGTGCGCGCGCTATGGGCAGCATCCCACCGTTTGCCATATTACGAAAATGACCCAGGCGCTTCAATACCCAGCGGGTCACTTCGACCAATCTGGTGCGCAAGGCTGCGACGCTGTCCCGCTCGCGCCTGCAACCACACCTACGTCACACTTTCACGCCGTGTTCCCCCCACGGTGACTATGAGCGGGCTGGTGCGGGGAACGATTCGCCCGGTGTCTCGTAGCACGCACGAGCAGCCTGCCCTCGCAGGCGGTTCTTTCGCCGATACGCACCAAGGCCGGTAGAATGCGCCATTCGGGTCCAAGCGCGGCGCGTCCGTCGGATTCGAGGACAGCGCGACAGCGTCGAGCCCGATCGCGGGGATCGCCGGTGCCTGGGGGTGCTCGTCAGGCGGTCACGAAGAGCAGCTTCACCAGGTTTGTACCGCGACCACGCCGAAAGAACTTGTGCTGCGAGCCCCTATCACCGGGTGCACAACCACCGACAGAGCGGGATCCGTTTCCAGCTCCGTCCTGGCGGTACTCGGACGCGCCAGGTAAACGATGCCCGCGGTTAGCAGACTCGCTGCGCCCACGGCGAGCGAGACATCTCCTATCGCGTAGGCGTTCTTCATGGGCTGCACCTCGTTGTCCGTACAGTCCGGTTCGCAGTCGCGTTCGAGTTCGCGCTTTCGCTGATTGCCTATCAATGCGAACACCCCAAAGCTTGCGAGGCCAGCCGCCGAGAGTCCGAGCAGTGGATACACGACCGTGGGTACGGGGCGACCAGGTGGTTCGCTTTGGGGCATGATGTCCAAGCCGGGTTCAGTGGCCTCGCCGATGGGCTTTGGAGTCTGAAACTGGAATTGAACCACCTGAGTTCCGGCTCCGTCGCGGGCGAAGACGACCTCTTCATGCGCATCGAAGGAAGGCACCTGTGCCCGAACGACGTGGCGCCCCGGGTCGACCTTCAGGACCCCCGATTGGTCCACGACGGGCTCGTCGTCCAACGTCACGGAAGCATTGCTAGCCTCGACGCCGTCGACCTTCACGCTGAAAGCCAGTGAAGGGGTCCTCTGGTCGAGTTCTTCGATCCATCCTCCGCAGTCCGCGATGACAGGACCTGGGCAGGACGCGCTCGAGCAAATGTAGAGTTGTTCCTGAGCTTCTATGAAGCGGGTCTTTCGCTTGAGCTCCTGTGCTTTCGCGTGCGCTGCCAGACAGGCTGCGTGGTCCGGTTGGCTGGTGCTTTCCCGGGCTTGCTTGGGTTCCGCACTGGCCGCGTCACCGCCTTCGGCGCTCTTATCGGCTCCCTCTGCGGGCTGGGCCCGACAAATCGGCGCCCAACTACTCACACAAAGCACCGCGGCCAGACAGGCAGATAACCAGGAAGACGAACCTTTGGAGACGCTGGGTCTTTCGTTGGTTTTCGGCCCAACGTGGGGGAGTCGCGTGTCCATCGTCAGATGCACTCCGGCTTGTAGGTCTTGATACCCTTGTCGAAGAAGAACGGTGGATTGCAAGGATCTTCCGCCGGCGTCCCGGGTTTGGTCGCGGGGCGGGGCGGAGCGACGACCTTGGCAGGGGGGCGCACGACCACTGACCTTCTCGGGATGGTTCTCTTCGGCGTGGCCTTGGGGGCCTGGTGTGGAGCATCCGCTTTCTGCCTGGGCTTGGCCTTCAGTTCCACTTCCATGGTCGTGTTCGCTTCGATTTGCACCGTTCGATGAACAGTTTCATACCCCTCGAGCTCGATGCGCAGCTGATGCTGCGAGCCAGGGCTGAGGTCCAGCTTCGGTGGATCCCCGGCCACGAGCTTGTCGTCGAGGTATACGGCCGCGTCGCTTGGCGAGGGGCGCACCGTGAGCTTCGCCATCTCGACCTCGGCTATCGCCTGCGCGTGTTTCGTGTCGTCTGGTGCGCCTCGTTGGGACTGCAAGGCTGGCAGAGCGATACTCACGCCCAGGCCGGCGATCACTGCCACGGCGAGCGGCCAGAGCCAGCGCCAGCGCCGGGGTGGTGTATGTGTGGATTCCACATGGCTGACCGGCTGAGGCGTGGTGCTCGTCACCAACGTGCGCAGCGACCCACTGCTTGTGGATTCGGACCGTGCTTGGGAGATGGCGTCCGCAATGAGCTTCTTTCTGGCCTCACGTTGCTCGGCGTGAGCCTGGGACAGAAACGCACCTACGTCGCGCGCCGACGCTGGGGGTAGCCGCTTGAGGTAAGCCTCTAGATCGAGCCGCAAAGCTTCGGCTGTCGGGTAGCGGTCCTCCGCGGCATGCGCCATTGCCTTGGCGATGATACGAGCCAGCTCGTCGTCGACGTCCACTTGATCCTTCAGCCTGGGCAGCGTACCTGCCCACACGCTTTGCAGGATCTCGACGTCCGACGCTTTGCCCCACAGGCGCGTGCCGGCGACTGCTTCCCACAGCATACAACCCACTGCGTAGACGTCGGCGCGACGGTCCGTTGGCTCCCCCGCGAACTGCTCGACGGGCATGTAGGCGACGCGGCCTTTCACCACACCCTCGCGCGTGTGGTCGTTACTGACGAGTGTGGTTGCCTTGGCGATGCCGAAGTCGAGCAACTTCACACGGCCGTCGTATGTCAAAAAGACATTCTGGGGACTGACGTCACGGTGCACGATACCGAGTGGGTTCCCCTCGTAGTCCGTCAGCTCGTGCGCGTAATGCAGGCCGAGCAGCACCTCAGAAAGTACCCGCAGGCGCATCGGCAGCGTGAAGCCCGAGGAAGTGGCCAGGTACGCCTCGGCAAGAGACATTCCGTCCAGGTATTCCATGACGAGCATGACCGTCTCGTTGGACTCCACGACCTCCGAGACCTGCACGACATTGGGGTGGTTGAGGCGGGCAGAGAGACGCGCCTCGGAAAGGAACATACGCCGTATCTCATCGGAGGCCGCATTGCCCTCGCGCACGGCCTTGACGACGACCAGGCGGCTGAAGTCGCTCTGGCCGGTCGCCAACGCGAGGTGGACAGTGGCCATGCCGCCGCTGCCCAACTGCAGAAGCCGCCGATAGTGCAAGCCCTGGCTGTTGCTCTCCTGCACCGCGTCTAGAGCGTTCACTGCTTGCACCTATTGCGGATCCATTTCTAGGCTGAACATGTCAGCGTTGACCCAACCTGCCGCATCCGAGTTCACGGTGAACCCGACCTCACAGTTGCCACCAGTGACCTCGATGCCGTCGACGCCGACCTCCAGCCACTGGGTAGCCCCTGTTCCCGGCACGTCCCTGTAGAGGTTGTCGCCTCCACAATTGCGAGCGAACATTTGCAGCGAAGTGACTGGTCCGCCCCAGTTGAAGAAGCCCTTGAACGTGTAGCTACCATCGTCGATGCCACTTACGGATTGGTAGATGGCCAGGGTGTAGGGCTCGGTCATGTGCCACGTGCCCAGCAGGTTTTCCTCCGGCTCTCCGTTGGGGGTGAAGGACCCAGGTTGAGGCCACTTCACGTTGACGTAATTGCCTTGCGCCTCCTTCGGGGATACCGACCAGCCCTCCCAGTATTCCTCGAAGCTGGGGTTAACGAGAACATTGATGCCACCTCCTGGACTGCCCGCCGCACCGGCGGCACCGCCTGCGCTGGTATCGCTATCCGCGCCGCCAGCACCACCAACGGAGCCACTGGTGTTCGTCGAGCCAATGGAACCGCCACTGGCCGTGCCGCTTCCGCCACTGCCTCCGCTGCCCGACGCGCTCGCGCTCGCGCCCCCGCTCCCCCCGCCGGAAGCTCCGGAGCCGCCCTGACCACCGCCACTGCTGCCAGTGGTTCCCCCCGACGAAGCGCCGGAGGTGGTGGAGGAACCGGACTGCAAATAGTCGAAATCCTGGAAAGAGCACCCGACGGCCAACGCCAAGACGGTCGTTGGCCAAGCGTAGCGGCGCGCCTTGAAGGCAGCAAAAGTGTGAGACTTCTTCATCGTCCCGTTAGCGAAACGCAGCGACGATGGTCGCCCTACTCCATGATGAAGACTGCGTCGTCGAAGTTCGCCCATGAGTTCGAGGCACTGGCGTTCGACTCGGAATGAACCCCGACTGTCACGCTGCCGCTGGTCACTGGAATCCCGCTCAGGGTTACCTTGTTATCTTCAGTGTAGCCGCTGCTAGGAACAGAGGCCAGGCTCATCGTCATCTCCTCGTTGGCGTCGCTGGCGTTGAATCCACGAGCGAATATGTACTGACTGTCGAAACCACCGCCGCTGACCGCGTAGATGCTGAACGAGTAAGTACCATTCGGTACCTCGTCGATCGTTTGATAGGTGCTTACCGAATACACGCTGTCTGACCAGTGCGAGATGCCCTGGTGATCCCAAGCGTACTGCGCGAACGCTTTGCCGGTGTCGGGTTCGTTCTGCCAACCGTCCATGTACGCCTCGAAGTCCCCATTGACGAGCAAGTTGACCGCGGGGGGCGCGCCGCCTTCTCCGCCCATGCCAGCTTCACCAGCCATGCCACCTCCGCCACCGGTGCCACCCGTGCCGCCCGTCGCCGTCGTACCACCGGAACCGCTCGTGGTGCCCCCGGTGCCCCCGGTGTCGTTCATGTCGCCGCCACTTCCAGAGGTCGTGTCGCCGCCACTTCCGGAGGTCGTGTCGCCGCCGCTTCCGGAGGTCGTGTCGCCGCCGCTTCCGGAGGTCGTGGTGGACTTTCCGGAGGTCGTCGTCGACTTTCCGCTGGTCGAAGACGCTCCGCTTCCGCCCGTGCCCCCCATCGAGCTCCCCCCGCTACCTTCGGTGCCGGTGCTACTCTTCGACGACGAACCCGAGTCGTCGCCAGAACATGCGACGGCGACCAGCGGACATACCGTCAGGCACACCAGCGCAGCATACTTCATCTGCTTTCCAAGCATTGCTATCTCCTCATTCCCTAATATGCCCCTGTAACAGGTTACGGGGGATACAGTGCCCGCGCCCGGCCTTCTGCGGTTTGCAGGCGCTCCGTATAGGATAGTGAACAGTCACGCTTACGGAAAGGGGTTTTATGGCGAGAATCACTTAGCTATTCATCACACACCCCAGTACATGTGTCGGGGTGAAAGGCGATGCAATGATCGACACGCCCGGATCGGAAACCGTGGAGACACCGGCCAGCGCGTCCAGCGCCCGCAAGTGTAGGGCAGCCGCGCATTCCATCCGCTGGCGAAAACCGCGCATCCATGTCGTGCTGTGCAAGGGTTTCGGTCTGGTGGGTTTCAGAGAAAGACCCCAAACCACAGTGTCACAGCGATGAGCAAGACCACCGCCAGAGCCACACCTGCAATCTTCCAGGGTTCTCGTGGCCCATGACCATGAGGTTTCGGCTCATCCACTTGCTGGGTGTCTACCAAAGGTGGTGCGCTACTGCTCAGTGGTCGTACGCTCCAGCTCACGTCCGACGCGCTCGCCGGTCGGGCGTCCGCCGGCCCGCGTTCGCCGAAGACGGGCACGAAGATCCGGGTGGCGTCGTTGGCATCACCACTGAAGTCAGGCGCAGTGCTCCCCGGGACGCGGGAGCCGGCGGGAGCGGGCACCCCTGCATTTCCTGTCGATTCCGTTACCGGAAAATTCGGAGGGTGAACGGGCGAATTCCCTCCGGGGGGGACGAGTGCCAGTGGCGGTCTGCCTGTGGGCCTCTCCGAGCTGTTGAAGAGCTCACTTGGACTGAACACTTGCGTCGCGCCCTCCGCGTTACCCGGAACTTCGTCCAGTGGTTGGAGCCCCAAGAGGGCGCGCTGGCGTGCCAGTTCATCGCGCATCACGTCACGTAGGGCGGCCCCGACCTCCGCTTCCGTTGCCAGCGGACTTCCCGTTAGCTCCGCCAGAGCATGTGCCATCTCTCGGGTGTCCGCGAAGCGCTCGGGATGCGCGGCCTCGGTACGTGCAAGGACGGACGCGAGGGGTCCCTGGTCCACCGTTGGCACGCGCAAGGACCCAGCCTGGTCGGCAAGCAGCAACCTGAGCACCGAGCCCGCGGAGGCGACGTCGGCATCGCCCCTAGGTTCGGCAACCGCTTGCCAAGGTTGTCCACCCGTCGAGCGATGCAGAAGCTCGGAGACGCCCACCTCGTGCAAGAGGACGGCTCCGAATTCCGCCACCCAGATGGTGTCGAGAAACAGGGTCCGGTGCACCCTTCCTCCACTCGTTTGCGATAGGGCACGCCTGGCGTCGAACGCTGCCAACAGGGCATCGTGCACTATCTTCAAGCACACTTCGCTGGATAGCCTGTCGATGCGCTGCGCCGCTACGATTTGCCACACAGACGCTCCAAGCATGAATTCGCTGACGACGTAGAACTGGTCGGCGGCTGCGCTGCCACCGGCATCCTGCAGCGGGGCGAGGCCCAATACTTTCAGCACACTCGGATGCACCAGCCTGCCTGACTGGCTCACATCGGCCTCGAGTTCGGTGGGCGAGACCGCTTCCGCGAGGCGCAGGAACACCTCGCGTCCTGCTTCCGCGCCAGCGCTCAGCCTTCCGAGTGAGGTAGAGCCCGACGGTCCCTCGAACAGCTGCTGAAGCGGGATGCAGGTATGCCTTGGCACGCTCTCGTTGTCGTAGTCGGCCACGGTACGATGGGCAACATCGGGGCACCCGGCCCTGCACTCCGGGTTCGCCTGAGGAGACGAAAAGGTCGCCGCGCCCGGGGGCCGTTTTGGCAGCGTTGGCGCCGCCGCTGCCCACGCAAGTGTTTGTTGCCGTCACCGCTGCCGCCCGCCGTGCCTCCCACGAGCGATCCGGCAAGATGCAGCATTTCGAGCGCGTGCGGGCCTGGGGGCAACCCGCGCACACCTGGCGCTCCCGTCACACAGCGGCGCGTTTCCTGCGGGGTTGGAGCCGACCTTGCGCCGCACTCGGCGCACTTCGCGCTTGGCACGAGCTTCGCAGTCGATTGCGTTTGCAGGATGGCTTTCAGCGCCTGCCGGGGCGCATGAACCGTGCGCCTGAAAAGGAGGTTCACATGGTCAAGCCACTGGTTGCGATGATATCGCTATTGGGTGGAGTGGTAGCAGTCGGGCTCGCCCTTTATATCCAGGTCGAGCCGACCGCCCTGACCACTCCGGGTCAGCAAACTGCCGCGGGCGTGCGAGCCGAGCGCGTCGTACCCCCTGCGCCTGTCCACACTGTGAACGCGGCGCGGCCTACCGAACACGGTGTGATCAGCATCGATCCCATCGAAATCCGCGTGCCCGTCCCGCGCGTCCAGAAGCCTGTGCCAGCGGCTGAGCCCGCACCACCGCTCGCCACCGAGCCGTGCTCGGACTGGCGCGACCTTGGACCGAAGGCCACGGAGTCGGCACCGAGCACGACACACAGAGTTCGACAGCTGTGTGTGAGTTGAGCAAAGGCTTTCTAAAAATAAGTCCCAGTGACCTGAATGGAGGATACGGTCATGGTGTAATCGCCGGAATAGTCGTCCTCGTCCGAATACGACTTGGAAGTCCTGCGGATCGTGGCGACCCCTCCTAGAGACCAGGTGTTGGACACGAGGAAGTCGGCTCCCACGCCGCCGGCGATCATGAAGCCGCCGTAGTCCACTTCGTCGGAGTCGTCAGCCGTTCCGGTCATTGCGCCGAGCTCCACTCGTAGAAATACCGGCCCCAAGTACTTCTGGGCCATCGCGAACACGGTGCTGCCCGTGGCGTCGACGTCGTCCTCGTTAGTACCCCCGCCGCCGTTGATCCACTCGTCCTTGTAGTCGAAGGTTCCCGACACGCTCTCGATGCCTCCGCCGAGCACGAAGCCGCTTCCGACACCGTCGCCGAGCAGGACCGACGCCATCGCACCGGAGCCGCGGATGGTTTGGGTGCCGATGTCGGGGCCCTCGTAGTTATCCTCGATCGACACGAAGCCGATACCCAGGGCTCCCTGAAAATAGAAGCCGGTGTGCTCACCGATCGGCGTCCGCTGGTCCGTTGGGGGCGCCACGTTCGGGGTGGCAGAAACCGGCAAGGGGGCTCCTGGTGGAGGCGGCTGCGCAGGCGCCGGTGAGGGCGCGGCTGGTGTCGCGGTTGCGGCGGGTGGCATTGCAGGCGCCGGGGGTTCTTGCGCGGCTGCGGGTGGCGGAGCCACGGGCTGTGCTGGAGGCGCTACTGGAGCTCGGGCTGGCGTGGGTCCGGCTGCCGGACTGCTCGGCGCCGGTGCGCCCTCGGTGCCCGGGGGCGGCGTGGGCGGCGTGGCGGGCGCGGACGGCGTGGGCGGCGTGGCGGGCGCGGGCTGAGCAGGTGGGAGAGGCGGTGCGGACGGGGCTTGTTGAGCCAGGACCTGGGGCGCCAGGCAGGCGCACGCCAGTCCCAACGAATAGCCGCATGACCCTCTTACACTCGGTGCTCGTCTCACTGCGTCCCTCCTAGATGCGATACTTCCAGCAGTAACAGCTTCGTGGCGATAACTCCACAGTCCGGCGAGTGTTGCGCTGCTTGGCCTGTCATCCCGAAAGCAATACCTGGATTTCGAGGGGCGAAAGGGCTCCGAGCATCGACGGCTCTTGCGAGTCACTCGCGCGGGGCGCTGTCTCGGCGGTCGTGCACCGTCAGCCGCATGGAGGACGAGCTCCGAGCTGGTCGAACGTGGAGCCCTTTTGAAGATGCCGGGCAACGGCGGGCCGTTGCGCAAAGCGTGTGTGTTTCGTGGGGGCCCGGAGGAAGTCGTAGCCGGGCAGGGACAATGTAAGGTGGGCGGGCGCCGCAGGCGAGCTGTCGCGCAGTAGGTGAGTTTGGGATAAGCTGCCTCGCCATGTTGGATGGGATGGGCGCTCGAGGTACGGGATATGGGCTCGCTCTGCTGCTGGCAGCTGTTGGCCCGAGCTGCTCTGACAAGTCGAGCTCTGGAACGCCCGGCACTGAACACGGCGAGACGGCGGCAGGCAATTCCGGAAATGGCACGGCCTCGGGCGTGTCCGGTGGCAGCTCGGGCGCAGCTGGCGGCGGACCCGCCGCGTCGGCGGACATCACGAGCTCGACCGGAAGCGGGGGCGGGCAAGCCACCACGCAAGGCGGCAGCACCGGAGGGAGCACGAGTTCGGGTGCCGGAGGCGACTCGAGCGGGGCGGGCGGGGCCGCTGGAGCCAGCGGTGATCCGTCCTTGCCTCCGCCTTTGACCTGGCTTCGGGAAACGACCCAGGGAGTGAACGAAGAGGTGTGGGCGAGTGGCCCGGACGACATCTATGCGGTCGGCAGAACGGGTGGAATCTACCATTCGACGGGTGACGGCACCTGGACTTCCCAGCTCGGCGACACGGCTGCGAATCTCACGGGTGTCTGGGGCACCGGGCCCGACAACGTCTTCATCAGCGGGCTCGTCAACGTCGTTTTCCAGTCTGCGGGGGACGGCATGTGGACACGTCAGGTGCAGGAGTCGGGCCTCGAGCTTTGGAATGTGCACGGGTCGAGCGCCACCAACGCCTGGGTGGCTACGGGGGGCGCGGTGCGGCAGCTGTCGGAGTCGGGCGTGCTGGGTCCGTCGATCAGCATCGGAGGAACCTACGGGACCCGGGCTATTTGGGCCATCGGAGAAACGGAGCTGTGGGCCGTGAACCCCTACGGCGCCGTGGTGCACTACGACTCGGCCACGGACGAGCGGAACTACAAGCAGTTGGGAGAGCTGGCCGAATACCAATTCGAAGACGTATGGGCCACCAGTGCGACCAACGCCTTTGCGGTTGGTAGGGACGCGATCTTTCATACCACGGACGGGGAAAACTGGGTCAACGAGTTTCCGGCGGGCGCGAGCACGGATCTCGTGACGGCGATTCACGGTGTGAACGAGGACAACGTGTTCGCCTGTACGCAGGGCGGCAAGTTCTATCGCTCGAATGGTCATGGCGAGTGGTCGGAGCCCCAAGAGTTCAACGAGGATCCGAACCTCGTCATCGACTGTTTGGGTCTGTGGGCGATCAGTCCGGACAACGTGTATCTCGGAGTAAGCGGGGGCGTGTTTCACGGCACCGCGCAGTGAGCCCAGCCGTGTACTAGCTCACCAGGGCTTGCACGCCCGCCCGCCACAGCTGTCCCAGTGGCTCGGGCGGTAGGTCTCGATGTCCGGCAGGCCTCTTTGCCAAGGGGGAGGCGTCGCGTCCTGCTCGTGCTTCAGCACCGGCAGACACGCACTACCTGCCCGGGCCAAGAGCGAACGACTCACCGAACTCTGATAAAAGAGCCGGTACTGCTCCGCCCAGTTCTCGGTGCTGGACTGGAAGTGGAAGGGGGCACAGTAGGGACTCATGCAGTTCTGCTCGCGATCGCTCCGAGGTAGCTTCGGACAGTTGCCCGTGTCTTTGCAGGTCATGGCGCATGGGATATTGGACGCCGCGGCAGGACCCAAGAGCTGAGCATTTTCGATCCAGTACATCACCAGGTGGCCGATTTCGTGCAAGAGGACGGGGCTGAACAGGTCGTGGTCGGTGCCGGCACCGTCGATGGTTCTGCCGTCCTGATTCACGTGATAGCTCCAGTAGGTGCCGTAGTTGCCACGTGCCCAATGATTGGGCGCTTCGAACAGGTGCTCGTGAAGCCAGACGGTGTGGCCGTCGCGAGCGTCGTCGCTGCTTTCGCGGTCGAAGGCGGCAATGCCGTGTTCCTTGGGCCGATCGTCGATCACGATTCTGCGCACCAGCTGGACGTGGCTCCAGGGCAACCGCGCCAGCGTATTTTCGAGCGCGCGCAGCCAGGCCGCATCGATCCTCGCGGCGACACGCACCGCTTGCCCCTCGTTGTTCTCGTTCCCGGGTGGCCAGGCCACGGTGAGGCAATGCAGCCGGCGTCCCGAGGGTTCTATCCTCTCGAGGCGTAAGGTGCGTGCTCGGTAGCCGTCCACGGAGAAGAACCGCTTCGGACCGGCGGGCTCCGTCAGAGTTCGCACTGCCTCGGGATCAGCCATGGCGCAACCCGTCTGAGCGGCTGCAGCTGGGCGCGCCTCGCTTGCTTCCTCGTCCGCGTGCCCTGCGGGCACCTCCTCGCTCACCGGACCGCGTGACGCTGGCGCGGGCGGTGGATCGAGCCTTGGCGCCGAGGCTGCGGGGGTCGCGTCGGAGCCGGCATCGGCTCGGGCAGATGAGGGCTTCGTCGCTGCCAAGGGTGCCGCTTGGCGGGAGACATCCATCTTGGGCGGGACGGGTGAGCCCGCGCAGGCTGCCAGGGTCAGCAGGGCTGCGCCCATCCAAGGCCGTCCGCGGTGCATGTGAGCTCAGTCTGGCACGGTGGCGCCGCCTCATCACATTCGTCCGTTGACACCGGTGACTCGAGGTCGCCCTTTACCCGGGCTAATTTAGGACCGATTCTGTCCTAAATTAGCCCGGCGCGCAGGTGTTCGACCGAAGTGGCCGTAACCGGTATAGTCGGAGGAGATGCTCAGGGGTTTCTCGCAGCTTGCCGTCGGCGTGCTCGGTGTCGCGTATTGTTCGATCGGGTGCGGGTCGGAGTCGGAGGGAGCGGGCACCGACGCGGCCAGCAGTGGGAATGGCGGCGGAGCCTCGGAAGCGGCTTCCGCCAGCGGGGGCCAGGCATCGACCTCGGGCGGCGCGACCACGTCGACCTCGGGCGGCGCGAGCACGGGAGGCGGCGGGGCGAGCGCCCCGGGTGAGGTCTATGGCGAAGTCGTCGAGGGCCAGTACCACCTGGGGCCGGTGGACTTCGCCGAATCCGAATGGCACAACGCCTGCGCGCCCGCGGGAGGCTACCGCGCGCAGCTCCGGGAGGCGACCGGGCTCATGGGAGAGTACCTGGCTGGCGTTAGCAGTGAGCTCTCACAGTCCGGAGGAGTCTGCGACGCCTGCATTGCGATCACGACCAAGACCGGCCGCTCTCTCGTGGCGCGCGTCGTGACCTACGGCGTCAGCAACGCTCCCGGTGACCTGGATGTGAGCCCCGCTGTGTATAACGCTCTGAACACCGGTGAATACCCTCGCTCGATGAGTTGGCAATTTGCCAGGTGTCCCGACGTCGGTACCATCGTTTACGAGTTTCAGACCGAGGCCAACCCTTATTGGACCAGTCTATGGGTGCGCAATCCACGCGTGCCGCTCAGCAAGGTCGAGGTGAAAAGCGCCAACCACGCCGACTACTTCGCGCTCCGGCGCGAAACGGACGGCACGCTCAACGACGATGGTGGCTTCGGCAACGGTGAATTCACGTTTCGCCTCACGGCGCTCGATGGTCAGGTGATCGAGGAGACCCTGCCCGGTTTCAGTGCGGGCGAAGTCATCGCGTCGAAGCGCCAGTTTGAGTGAAGCTTGGCTGCGCATGGGCCGCAAGCCCGCGAGCCTAGGGGACGCGCTCCCAGTGGGCGCGCGCTTGTCGAGCGGCATGGGGCTCGGTGGGCGCCTCTGCATCTAGGTTTCGACGCGGCGCGCAGCAGTGCTTGCTTTCGCCCGGTACACTGAATTGCCACGAATTCGTCACAGAGCTACGCTGTCGCCGCGATGGCGGGAAAGCTCGGGCCGGACGACATGTTCAGGGAAGTTGCGCCAGCTCAGCCCGCAACGTCTCGGCTTCGCCTCGCTCACGTCACCGATGGGTCACCAACCGCGCATGCCTGCTTGCCGGCGCAGGCGGCGGCCGTGGCCTGGCTCGCGTCGCTGGTCGTGTGCGCAGTCGCGCTCGCGGTACGCAAGACCGACGACGCTCTCCTGCTCCAGGTCTTCAACTTGGTGGAGCACGCGGCGCTCGCCCTGCTGAGCTGCCTGGGGGTGAAACTGTGGTGCCGTTTCGGTCTCCGGGGTCGACGGAGCACCTTCGTGGTGCTGCTTCTCGCGGCCAACCTGGTGGGCTTTGGGGTGTTGGTGGACGACGT
The DNA here is from genome assembly GCA_963809955.1 of uncultured delta proteobacterium. GTDB lineage: Bacteria > Myxococcota_A > Polyangia > Polyangiales > Polyangiaceae > JAICQQ01. The sequence continues at coordinate 164,202 of CAWELQ010000012.1, read as the reverse complement.
GACCCACTTCAGCGAACGCCAGAGTGCGCTCTTGCCGCCGGCCGTGACCCGCACCCTCTTGATCACGCTGATCTCCAGCGTGTTGCCGATCGCATGGCTGTTCGCGAAATCCGCTCAGCGCTGGATCTTCGCACGGGTCGGGCTCGCGATGACTGCCGTCGGGGCACTGGCCTTCAACCAGTTCGTGCTGGTTGCCGACTACTACGGGGTGCATCTCCTGGTGACCCTGGTCGCCGTGACGGTTTTGGCGACTGTGTTGACCGGGGCGAAGATGGTCTTGGCGGCGAGGTGGAGCCGCACGGCGCACGGGGCCGCGGCCTTGAGACACGGGCTCGTCTTGACAGGCAGCTTGTGTGCTGCGGTCCTCGTGACGCTGACACCGCCTGGCTCGGTGCGCAGTGTGTGGCTGAAGTCCAACGCCGCGCCGCTCTACCGCTGGCTTGCCCGAGTTCGAGGGTCGCTCCTTGGTTCCCCCGAGGCGCTGGCTGCGGGGCGGGCTGGCGTTTGGTTTACGCCACGGCCCAACGGACCTGCCCAGCCGGCACCCGCCTACCCTCCACTCGTGGCTTCCCCGATCGTGTTCCTGATCACGGTCGACGCACTGCGCGCCGATGTATTGGACGGTCGGCGCGACGAGCAGCTGCCGACCTTTGCGCGGCTCAGAAAGGAGTCCGTTTGGTTCGACAACGCTCGCGCCCCCGGCAGTTTGACCAAGGTCTCCGTCACCTCTCTGTTCATGGGGAAGTACTTTTCCCAGCAGCACTGGGCCATTACCGAGCAGGGCAACTACGGCGTCATGACCGATCGCACTCGCCGCTTTCCCGAGTACCTGCGGGATGCCGGCGTGGACACCATCAACTTCCGATCGATCAATTGGCTGCGCAACGGATCGAGCATCGTGAAGGGGTTCTCCGAGGACACTCGAGTGCGCTCCAAACGTCAGAAGTACACGCCCTCGCGGCCTGTTTTTGACCGAATGATCGAGCGGCTCGAGCGTGTGAATGACAAGCCATGCTTCATCCATACCCACTTGAGCGATGCGCACGCGCCCTACAACCTCGGGGACAAAAAGGGCCCTCCTTACGAGCGCTATGTCTCCGAAGTGGAGTTGATCGACCACGGTCTAAAGCGCTTGCTTCACGCGCTGTCGAAGTACCACCTCGAGCAGCGCTCGATTCTCATCATTCAAGCCGACCACGGCGAGGCATTCGGTGAACACGGAACCCGGACCCACGGCACTTCCCTCTACGACGAGGTGTTGCACGTGCCGCTTCTGATACGGGTCCCCGGAGTTCCGCCTCGCAGAGTGCACGACCTAGTGACAACTATGGATCTCGGCCCTACCATCCTGGAGCTTTTTCGCGAGCCGGTGCCAGGGCACTTCATGGGCCAGAGCCTGGTGCCCTACTTGAAAGGCGAGTCCCCCGAGTTGACGCGGCCAGTCCTCGCCGAAAACAGGCTCCAGCAGGCGATGTTTTTTCCGGATGGTAAGAAACTGATCTACGACACACGCAGCCACGCCGCGGAACTGTACGACCTGGCGGTCGATCCCTACGAGCTCGAGGACCTGTCCGACGACGAGGAGCTACTACAGGGGCGGCTCGACACCCTCGAGGCGTTCTTCGAAGTGCATCGCTACGATCGCGATGGTTACAAGCCGCCCTTCATTCGTTAGGGCCCTTTGCGGTCGACTCTCGACCAGGTTTGGCAGGACTTTGCGCGCACGGGCTGCTGACTGACAGCGAGGGTTGAGACTTCTCTCGGATGCGGTCGTCTGCCGGGCCGCGCTGGGCGTGCACTCCCATGGACGCTCGTTGTGCGGCGGGGAAGCCTGCCTCGCGGAGCAGGTCCGTCGCTCGGCTGAACGCGGTTCGGCGCCGTCAACGACTGATCGGTGGGATAGAGTACGACCTGCTCGCGCCTGCTGTAAGAATGAATGACTTGCGGAATTTGCGAAGCGGCTGACTCCGCTCAAATGCACTGCATCACCGGCAGAACCGTGTTCGAGGGCACGCCAAAGCGGTTGGCTTACGCGCGCAGTGAACAGAAGTTGTCATTCCTTGCTATGGGCAGGTTGGTCACTCCTGGCGAGCAGTCGTCCGCGTCGAGTCAGCCCGGCAGCTTGTCTGTTCGAGCCGCGCGCATTACCGTTCACATGTCTTCCACGCTTGGAGAGGGCTCATCCATGAACTCAGCAATACCTCGCTCGATGTTGACGGGGGCCGGCGCCCTGGGTGTCGCGACCGTATTGTCTTGTAGTAGCTCACAACAAGACGGCTATTCGCAGGTCGGCCCCTCTCAGAAAGCGCCTTCGAATACTACGGGGGCGGCGAACTCCGGGGGAAGCGCGGTCAGCTCTGGGGCGGGCGGGACGGGGCTCGTCGATTTCTCGAGTTCATCGCCCAGCAATAACACGTCCGGCGGAGTCAATCCGGGTCCAGTCACCTCCTGCACTCCTGAACCGGACGCCATGGGGTGCGTGGGGCAAAATTTCGAAGCGGAGGCGCTTACACTGGATATCTACGTGATGTTCGACCTCTCCTGCTCCATGAGCTGCTCCGTAGACCAATCAGGTTGCTGTCGTGAAAGTGACAACCCCGACCCGGAGGAAGCCTGGCGCATTCAGCCCGTGCGCGAAGCGATGCGCGCTTTCCTGCAGGATCCGGCGAGCGATGGCATCGGCGTGGGTCTTGGCTACTTCGGGGACAATCCCGTTGCTCAAAACAACGACCCCCAGATCTGTTCGGTGGACAATTACACGGACGCCACCGTCGGAATTCAACCGCTGCCCGGGGCAGCCACCGAACTCATCACACAGCTGGACGCTGCCGAACCCCAGGGCGGCACTCCCACACAGCTCGGTATTGATGGCGCGTGCGCCTACGTGAGCGACTGGAAGGCGGCCAATCCTACACACAAAGTCGTGATCTTGCTGGTCACGGACGGGATCCCCGAAGCCGCGTGCAACGCCAACATTCGACTGGCGACCCAGTCCGCGGAGAATTGCTACGCCGATGGAAGCGGATTCGAAACGTACGTTCTCGGGGTGGTCGCGAACAACAGCAACTCACTCGATCAGCTCAACCAGATTGCTGCAGCCGGAGGTACCCAGCAGGCTTACCTCACCGACGCCAACGACGTGTCGGGTTCTGTGCTCGCGGCATTGAACGCGATTCGTGCGGATGCTGCCATCCCTTGCGACCTCTCCATCCCCCCGCCGCCCTCGGGCGAAATGCTGGACCCCGGGCTGGTCAACGTGGGTGTGTGCGATCCCCAGGGCCAGATCGTGAGCACCCCGTATGTCGAGTCGCAGTCCGCTTGTGGTGCCTCGCAGGGTTGGTACTATGACAATCCACTCAGCCCCCAGACGATTCACTTGTGCGATGTGACCTGTGATACCGTGAACGCCGCAGGGTCGACCCTGTACTTCAACGTTGGTTGTATGCGAAGTACCGAGGTATTCTAGGCCGGGCTCCTGGTAACAACAGAGAGCTCCGCTTGGCTGCTATTCGAGGAGGTCATAGACGCTCCTTCGCTGCTGCAGTTGTCAGCCAGGAGGCAATCTCCGATGCCGGCGGAATGCGCCCCGTCGCCTTGACCTCACCGTTGACGACCAAGGCAGGCGTCATCATGACACCGAACTCCATGATCTCGTCGATCTTCTCGACCTTTTCGAGCTGCGCGCGAACGCCAGCGGCGCTCAGTGCCTTTTCAGCCTCGGCGTAGAGCTTCTTACATTTCGCACAACCTGTTCCCAGCACTATGACTTTCACTCCTACCTCCTTCTGCCGGAGCTCGACCGGCGCTTAACCAGGCTCGATGAGCCCTCAGAACAGTGCTCCGTAGAGCAACCCAGCCACCGTCGACAAACCGATCACCAAGCCAATGAAGACGACGGTCCGCTTGGTTCCCATCACGCTTCGAATGACGAGCATGTTGGGCAGGGAAAGCGCCGGCCCTGCGAGGAGCAAAGCGAGTGACGGACCCTTGCCCATGCCCGAGTTGATCAAGCCCTCGAGGATCGGGACTTCGGTCAACGTGGCGAAGTACATAAAAGCGCCCACGAACGACGCGAAGAAGTTGGCGAGCAGAGAGTTGCCGCCGACCATGGAGCTGACCCACTCGTTCGGAAGGATGCCTCGACCGCCCTCGGGTCCGCCGAGCAGAAACCCCGCCACGAGGACGCCACCAAGGAGGAGCGGCAGGATCTGCTTGGCGAACGTCCAGCTCGAGTCGACCCATAGCGACAGCTCGTCCTTCTTGAACCAAGCGAGGAGGCTGCCCATCAGGATCACGCCAAATGCGCCGGTGACGATCCATTTCACGGAGTGAACGGCGACCCAGATGCCCGTATCGCCCTCGGCAGGTCGACCCCAGTTGGCAAAGACGAGGATGCCGATCATGGCAGCGAAGTACAGACCGTCTTGCCACAGGGTGCGGCCCTTGGCGTCGTCCGGGATCACCACGCCACCCGCGTCCTGCCTGGCCGCCTCCTCCTTGCGGAAGACGAGATGCATTAGCAAACCGATGACCACGGCGAAGACGATGGCACCGACGGCCCTGGCGATCCCCAGCTCGGTGCCGAGGACGCGTGCGGTCAGGATGATGGCCAGGACATTGATCGCCGGCCCCGAGTAGAGGAAGGCAGTGGCTGGCCCCAGGCCCGCGCCGCGCTTGTGGATGCTGGCGAACAGGGGGAGCACCGTACAGGAGCAGACCGCGAGGATGGTGCCGCTGACTGCCGCGACCGGGTACGCGCCGACCTTACGCGCCTGCGGTCCGAGGTATTTCATCACCGCGCCCTGGCTCACGAAGACGCTGATGGCACCAGCAATGAAGAATGCCGGCACGAGGCAGAGCAGGACGTGCTCCCGGGCGTACCACTGCACCAGCGCGAGGCTCTCGTGGATGGCGCTCCAGAAGCGATCGCTCCCTGTTGGCAAAAACCAGCAGGCAGCGAAAACGGCGAGGACGAGGAGGAGCTTGCTTGCTTCTTTCACGGTTCCATCACCAGCCCAATGTGGCAACTTGGCCATATTGGAAATATTGAATCAAAAAAAGGGGCGCCTGAGCGAGTTGTCACGCTCCCTCCTTCAGGACGTTCGTGGCGCACGAGAAGAAGTTCATCACACAGGGTGTCAGGAGCGAGTAGTAGACGACGTTGCCCTCGCGACGGTCGAGCACGATGTTGTGCGCCCGGAGCACCGCTAGGTGCTTCGAGACGGTCGAGCGATCCGAACCGACGAGATCCGTGAGCTTGCCCACGGAACACTCACCGCGCGACAGGCGGTCCACGATCTTGAGCCGTGATTCGTTGGCCAGCGCCTTGAGGACGCGCGCCTGCTGTCGGAAGATGTCATCGCGTGGCATTGGGCTCGGCTCGCCTGAATATCTCAACAATGTGGCGACTTGGTCAAGTTGTCAAGTTGCCCGAGCCACTCGGGCGAAGTCGTCGCATTCGGCACGAGGTTTACCCGAGCAGCACGTCGACCGCCGAGGCCGCGAATCTGCGTAGGTCGCTTCGCGAAAGCCCAGCACGGGCTCGCACAGCCAGGGTATGGGCGACGCCCCCCAAGAGTGGCGCCATCACTCTGGGCTCGACGTTGCAGGCCATGCCGGCGGCTCGGGCCTGCTCCAGGGTCGTGCGTTGGTGTTCGCGAGCCACTGTTCCTCGGGCGCGCTCGCTAGCACGCGCCAGTTGCCGACGACTATTCCGCTAGTCGTGGAGGAAAGCCTGGCTGACCGCCCGCGGCCGAGATTCACGCGAGACGACACGCCGGGCTCACTTCCAGCGCTCTCGCAGCGGTGGCAGGACAGTCACCGACATTTGGGCGAGGTGGGCGATGTGGTCTCCCTTGCCGTTTCCGGTGCAGCCATAGACGTGGAAGTCGCCCTGGTGAGCTTCGCTCACCACATGCAGCCAGTTGCGTTCGCCCGATGGAAAGGCCCGCTTCGCCACGAGTAGATTCACGGGCGGTGGTGAAGCCGAGTTCGAAGTCACCGGGTTGCGCTTCAGCGAGAGCTGTTCGAGTAGGGCGTCGATGGTTCTCGTGGTGCTTGGGTAGCCTTCGGTCTGAATGGCCGAGTGCGTGATGATCATCAGCTTCTGACTCGCCATGGCGCGCCGCGCGAATGCCAAGTAGTGTTGCAGGGAAGGCACATAGACGTCTGGCTCGGAGAAGGGCGCGAACTTGCCGTGCGGCGCGTCCATCAAGAGGACTGCGTCGACCCGGTCGAGCCGACTGCGGCTGCTCAGGATCTGATTGACAGAGGCAAACCCTGCGCTCCATGCCGAGAGCGCGACGCGCCGGATCTGTGCCCCGTGCAGCTTCAGGCGCTTTTCGGCGCGAGCTTCGATGGTCGTCAACATCCGGTCGAAGATGAAGGGATTCCTCAGAGCCTTCGAGTATACGTCGGCGCCGTCACCGATGTTGATGATGGCGACCAGCGCGTTGAGCTTCGCGGCGGCGACGCTCTGCTCGACCAGCTCCACATTTCCGTGGAAATGAAGCACCAGGTCGAACTGCCCGTCGGCGGACTCGAATTTCGGTGGCGCATACAGCACGCCCCGCGCCAACCCGATGTGCGTATCACGCTTCATGTCGGCGTCCGCGCGCTTGCCCTTCGACGCGGCAGCCAGGTGCGCACTCGGTTGAGGCGCCACCGACGTGCGCGTAGCAATCGCCACCTTCGTGACCTCCCAGAGGTTGATGCTGATGACTGCGGTCCCGGCAGCCGCGATCACCACGACGGCGCCTACCCACAGCCATGGCGACCCCGGCAGCGAGCGTGACCCGAAGCGCTCCGCCAGCTTCGACACGCCGCGCAGCGCGCCGAAAACGGCCAGCGCTGTCGCGCAGGTCCCGGCCAGAATGCCGAGTGCGAGCTGGAGCGTGCCCCCGGCGAAGACGACGGCCAGCGTCAAGGCAAGCACCAAGCCGAGCGCGAAGGAAAGTACGATCTGCCGCACGATGTGCCGGGCGCCCGCCAGGCCGGGCGGAACCAGGGACAGCCGCTCGGCTACCTTGCCCACCTCGAGCCAAGTGGTCCGGCTCTGGCGCAGGGCGTCCAGCACCGAGGGACGCTGCGTCTCACTGTGGAAGTCAGGCGGCGGCGGTGGCGGTTGGGCGTCCGCCCTTCGACCGACTGACTCGAGCTGTTGCTCATCCACCGGTTCGCTCGGAAGCTGCGTACGGCGACGCACAGCGGGGGGATCCGCCTCCAGAGGGTCCGGGGCCTCGCCTGATGGAGGAGCTGCGGGACCAGTGCCGCCTGACGTACGATTTCCCTCCGAGTCGTGCATCGCTTGGGCGCATCTTACTCGGCTGGAGCTCGGGATGCACCCTCACGCCGCTTCCGTCTCAACCAGGACGTTTGTTGCCGAACGAAGCGAGCCGATGTGCCCGCTCGGGCAGCGCCAGAAGCCCTTGGCGTCGGCGCTCCTCCAGGTAACGGAAGCTCTGCATGGTTTGCGCAAGCAGGTGGTCTCCCGCGACGAGAGGCTCGTAGCGGGCACCCTCCCGGCACAGGGGTTCGAGCGGTGCCACCACAGTGTCGTAATCCACCGTGAAAAATAGCGGGAAGGAGTAGCGTTCGTGCGTGACGGGTCGAACGCGGTGCCAGGTGGACGAGAACGACCCGTTCGACCAGACTTCCAAGAGGTCACCGATGTTGACCACGAATGCGCCCTCGATGGGGGGCGCTTCGACCCAATCGCCGCCTGCGTTCTTGACCTCTAGACCAGGGCCCGTGGTGTGCAGGAGCGTGAGACACTCGTAGTCCGTGTGTGCGCCAATGCCCAAGGTCGCGCTGCCGGCCGGCGTGGCGGGATAGTGGACGAGTCTCAGCTGCGAAGGAGGGCAGCCAAGGTGTGCGGCGAAGTAGTCCGCTGGCAATTCGAGCGCTTCCGCGAAGCCCGCCAGGAGTCGCTCGCCAAGGTCGAATACGGCCGAATAGTAACGCAGCACTCGAGCGGCGAACTCGGGGACTTCGTCAGGCCAGACGTTGGGGCCCCGGAATTTGTGAAGGGGCCCTTCGGGTTGGTCTTCCACCTCGCGCGACACGTCGAACGCTTCCTTGGTGTCGGCGACGTTGCCATAGAAGACCTCCTCGCCTGGCGGTACGTAGCCCCGGTGATTGTTGGATCTACGGATGTGATAGCGAAGCTTGATCGGAGCGGGCAGCTCGAAGAAGCTCTGCGCCACCTGTTCGAGATCAGCGATGACCGACTCGGGTACACCGTGCCCGACGACATACAAGAAGCCGACTTCGGAGGCCGCCTGCCGCAAAGCGGCGACCGTCGCCTCGTGCAGAGGCGCATCGGCGCATCCGAGCGGGCTGATGTCGACGATGGGAAGTCGGTCGAAGCGGGCGAGTCCCGGGGCTTTGGAAGAAGTCATGGAACTGGTACCCGCCCAGCCTACGGCACGATGCCACGCCGTGCACCGCTACTTCGATCCGAACGAATCTCTTGGATTGACGCTACAAGCGCGGGCTCGACCGTTCGGAAACCTTCGCGCATTCCAGCATCGACGCCGGGTTCGAGGTGGGCTGAGGGTCCGGCTCGGGCCGCCGGCAGGCGTCCAGGGCTCCGCCGTGCTTGTCTGGCGGGGGTGCGCTAGGAAGACGGGGCAACTGGGAGCGAGCCGGAACCGATGAGAATACTCCCACGTCTGTATCGACTCCGCCTCCGGCTCTCGGAAGCGTTTCAGCCTTCCGAGACCTACGCAATGCTGGTGTGGGCTGCGCTGGTGGGGTTCTTCGGCGCGCTCGTCACGATTGGCTTTCGGGAAGCCATCCACGGCCTCGAGTGGCTCGCTACGCGGCAGACGGGGGGCCTGGTGGAGATCGCAGAGGTGTTGCCCTGGACCCTTCGCATTGCCTTTCCGGCTGTCGGAGGTGTACTCGCCGGACTCTTGCTGCAGCTCAGCCGCCGTTGGTCCAGTGAGGGGGCCGCATCGGACTACATGGAGGCTATCGCGATCGGTGATGGTCGCATTTCGGTGCGTCAGGCCCTCGCGCGCAGCGGCTCGTCCTTGTTCTCGGTGGCGTCGGGGGGCTCGATCGGGCGTGAAGGTTCAATGGTTCACCTCGCTGCGATGTGCGCCTCGCTCGTCGGTAGAATCACTCGCTTCAGCCCCTCCCGTCTGCGTTTGCTCGTGGCATGTGGTGCTGCGGCGGGGATTACCTCGGCATACAGCGCGCCGGTTGCCGGTGCCCTGTTCGTTTCCGAGATCGTCATCGGTTCTATCGCCATGGAGAGCTTCGGACCCTTGGTGGTTTCTTCCGTTCTCGCCAACATCACGATGCGCGAGCTCACGGGGTATGCGCCACCCTACAGAATGCCGCCATTCCCGGCCGTACTGGGCTTCGAAGTGTTGGGGTTCGTCGGGTTGGGGCTGCTTTCGGGTGCCGTGGCGCCCCAGTTCTTGCGTGTGCTCGAGGCTGCCAAGTCGGCCTTCGGACGTCTCAAGCTGCCACTTGCCGTGAGGCTGGGTATGGGAGGGTTGATCGTCGGTCTGATTTCTGTGCGTGTTCCCGAGGTTTGGGGCAACGGATACAGCGTGGTCAACTCGCTCTTGCACCGAGACTGGTTGTGGTCCGCGGTGCTCTTGGTGCTTGCCTCGAAGATTGTCGCCACGGCGGCCACGACCGGTTCGGGAGCCGTCGGCGGGGTGTTCACGCCTACCCTGTTCGTCGGCGCTTCCTTCGGGCTTCTGTTCGGCCAGGGAATGCACGCGCTCTGGCCGCATGGGACGTCGGATCCACACGCCTACGCAATCGTGGGCATGGGTGCGTTTCTCGCTGGGGCCACGCATGCCCCACTGATGGCCATCCTGATGATTTTCGAGATGACGCTCAGTTATCAGGCGGTGCTCCCACTGATGTTGGCCTGCGTTGCCGCTTACTTCATCGCTCGCTCATCGCGCGAGCAATCGATGTACGAGGTCACCATCCGCCGCAATCGAGAAGAGCGCGCGCTGGCCCGCTGGCGCGGCCTTCGGATTTCCGAGCTGATCAAGCCCGCCACGCCGACCGTGCTGGAGTCGGCGTCTTTCTCCGACGTCGAGAGTGCCTTCGTCGACCACCCCGTGCGCTACGTCTACGTCGTCGACGAGATGGGTCGCTTTTGCGGCGTCGTTTCACTCCAGGAAATCAAGCAGCTGCTCATCACGCCGGAGCGGAGCGTGGCGCCGCGTGCGCGAGAGCTGATGCGGCAGGAGTTCGTGGTGCTCACGCCCGACACTCCTCTGGGCGATGCTCTGCAGGCATTCCTGGCCCAAGGTACCGAACGCCTCCCGGTGGTGAACAGCGTCGAGCAGCGGCGGCTCCTCGGAGTGATCTCCAAGTCCGACTTGCTACTGGAAATCCAGAACATCGCCGGCTGAAGGCGAGACACCTTTGGAAAAGGGGCCGCGATGGTGCCGGACGAACGCGTGCAGCTGCGTCAGAAATCGGGTCTATCGCGCGAACAAGCGGAACGTGACACGCTGGCGTTCATGGCGAAGATGCCCGCCTGGAAGCATCACCCGCGCGTACGCTCCGCGACGAAAGTCGAGCGCTGAGCGGCACGGAGTTCATGCAGCGCCTGGCAATCGGTGCCTCGAGATGCATGGCCGGTCGGGTTCGACTATGCTGGTGTCGAGCATGCGACGATGGACCTTGCTCGTGGCTTTCTTGTGTGTCGGTGGTTGTGGGAGGCCCGAGCCCAAGGTAGTCAGAACAGATGATGGTCGGGACGCGCTGGAGCTCCCCTACTGCCTCGACGCGACCGAGTGCTTCGTGACCGCCGACAAGACCTGTCCGAAAGGGTACGAAGTGGTTCGCTGGCAATCCTCCAGGCCCCACTGGATCATCTGCAACTGAGCCTCTGCCCTGGCTGCACAGCGGCGAGTGGTAGGGCCTCGTGACGAATCCGCGCCCCCGCGCCGCGCCCTCGGGCGATGCGTCGGGGCGAACCGAGCCTCACGGCTTGTTCGGATGCCGCTAAGCCTGACTCAGGCCTTGACGACGCTGAGCTCGGTGCCGCCGCTCGATCCGAAATTGGTCGTGGGCGTGCCAGTCGCCGCACTGATCACGGCGTTGAAGAGCGTCCCATTGTTCTTATGGCCTGCGTCGACCAGCGCGTTCTGCTTCAGGTAACCACCGCCGTTGCCCCAGAGGATGAAGGGCACGTTGCGCATGGTGTGGTTGCCCTCCGCCACGTGGTTCGTCCACACGACGATGGCCTGGTCCTGGAGACCGCGCTCTTTGAAGTGGTTGAGACCCTTGGCGAGCGTTTGCATCCTCAGCTCGTCGATCTCCGCGTGCGCGGTCTCGGCCGTGCCGTTCTGACCGAGGCTGCCGTCCGACTGCGCCCGGTGGCTAATGTAGTGGAAGTTCCAGTTGCCGAGCGATTGATTGGAGGGCACTTCGTAGATGGTGTGATCCGTACCGTCGCCCCATTGTAGAGTGCCGGTGCGGTTGTGATCGCAGGCGAAGGCGAGCGCCACGAGCTGCATGTGGAGTTCGACGATGTTTTCGATGCCGCCGTTCGGGACGTTGGTCGGGTTGTACTTCCAGTTCTGGAGTGCGTCGTAGACGCTCGTATCGATGCCGTCCATGGTGCAGCCGAGACCGGCCATCTCCGTGCCCATGTCGACCATCGTGGTCTCGACGTCTCGAATCGTGTCGAAGTGCTGCTGCAAGCGCTGCTTGTCGGCGGCGCTGAGCTTCGGGTTTGCCATCAGCGTGCTCAACTGATCGCGCACGAGGTCGTTGACGCTCTTACGTCTGCGCACGAGCTCTTCGGCCATCGGATCCGGCGTACTGCCACCGCCCGTGGTGCTGGTGCCGCCTCCTCCGCTCGACGCGAGGCCCGTGAGCGTCTGATACAGCTTGTAGGGGTTGTCGACGGAAGCCCGGACCTGCCCGTTATCGTTGAACGACAATCGATCGGCGATGTAGCCGTTCCTCAGGTTTCCGGCGTACAGCGCCATCGGGTCGGTGCCTGCGGAATTGACCGCCTTGGAGATGACCCAGTCGACCGAGGGGCCCGTCGCCGTCGCCGCACTCCCGGCGCCGGTTGGAGTCTTTGCCGTCAGCGCTTGTGCAAGGCCCTGCGCGTGCCCGCACCCGGTCGGTCCCGTCTGCGGGAAGTCGATATTTCTGACGATCAGGAGATTTGCCGCATGGTCGGCAAGCGCGTCCACCGCCTTGCCGGATGACAAGAGGCCGTCGAGCGCGCCGTCGCCGGACGGCCAGAACCGCTTGGGCTCGACCCCACATGCCGCGCATATGAAGAAGGTGAAGATGGGCGCCGAGTCCTGCGCCCAGGCCGAGCGCTCGGGCAGCCCCTCGAGAAAAGGCAGACCGAGCGCCACGCCGCCTGCGCCGTAGAGAAACGCGCGACGATTGAAGGCGCGCCGCCTGGGGCTGATACGGTCGTTCATGTTCCACCTCCGATGTGTGTCCGGAACGAATCGGATTTGACCAGCGCGATCATGAGATCCTTGAGCGAGCCCCCCGCAATCCCTACCTGTCCGAGCGACTCGACGAGCGGCCGCTCCCGATCGACGATGTCGCGCTCCATCGCGTAGCTCGCCATCTTCTTCGCGTAGCACTCCTGTGCTTGGGATCCACCGGCGATGGCCTGCATCAGATCGGCCGCCCCCGAGAAGGCCTCTTCTCCTTCGGCGAACTCGTACGTTCCGCTGGCATCCACTGGCTTGCCGTTGTCCGTGTCGCGGTATCGGCCGAGCCCGTCGAAATTCTCGAACGCGAAGCCGATAGGATTGATGATTTCGCTGTGGCACGGATCGCCGCAGCCGGCGGTGAGCGCCTCGTAGCGCTCGCGGTTGGTCTGGTCCGGCTTGAGCGCGGGCACCGGCGGGATGTTCGCGGCGGGTGTGCCGGGGTCCGCGCACAGCGTGTCCAGGTTGATGCGCACGCCCCGGTGAATCGAATCCGGCTCATTGTTGATCGCCCAGAGCGTGAGGAAGGCTGGCTGTGAATAGAAGCCGGGTCGGTCCGGCATGTCTACCTGTTGTATTTCGGTGCCGCGCATGTTCAGGCCATACACCCGTGCCATCGTCGGACCGGCGAATCCCACGGTCGACGTGAGCATGTCCTTCACGCCCAGGCCCTCGGAAAAGATGCGGTCGAAGAAGCGGTACGAGGCTTCCTTGAACTCGGGGACGAGGGCGTCGTCGTACCCGTCGACGCCCGTCTTTTCGATCGTGTCGAGCACCTCGAGCTTGTAGAGTTGCCCGTGGAAGTTGCGCATCACCTCTACGCTGGCCGGATCCTCGAGCATCTGAGCCGCTTGGTCCGCCGCGCCCTCGGGTGTGTCGAACGCTCCATTGGCCGCCGCATTGAGCATGTCATCGGTCGGCGTCGTGTCCCGGATCCACAGCGAGAGCTTCGCCGCGAGCTCGTAGCCCGTGAGCGGGGAGCCGTCGTCCGCCATTTCGGTTCGATACAAGAAGTGGGGCGACTGCAACATCGCCTCGATGACCAGCCCGGCGCCCTTGGTGAAGTCGCTCTGCGAGCCTGAATACGTCGCCCCGTCCTGGAAGAGCGTCATGTAGCTCGCCACCTCGCTGTCGGTCAGGTCGCGGCGGAACGCACGCCGCCCGAACGTCTCGATGAAGGTCGTGGGATCGTTGGTTGCCACGACTTGCTGCAGTGCGGCGTCCGTGGCCGTCACCTGCTTGGCGAGCGCCTCTGCCGCGCTCTCGAAGTCGGCCCAAACGGTATTGTTCACGATGACGACGCGCTCGTTGTTGTCGAAGTCCGTCGTGCCCGACACGGCGTGCAAGAAGTCCTCGGACAGCCCTGTCGGTCCGTTCAGGTGTAGGATGTCCTGCACGCTGTGTTCCCATTGCTCGTTGGTGAGGCGATAGAAGCGCGTGTAAATGGGCGTTCCCGGGAGACTCACTGGCCGTGATCCTCCCGTTGTCCCCGTGCCGGTCCCTTGCGTGGCGCCCGCCGTCGTGCCGGCCGTCGAACTCGCGCCGCCCGTCGAGCTGCCCTGGCTTCCACCAGAATCGCTAACACTTCCGGACGCTCCTGCGCCGGGGCCGCCTCCTGCGCTGATCTCGCTCGTACAGCCGCTAGCCGTCGACACGAGAGCGACGCATGCTCCCGCCGCTAAACTCCACCTCCAGCCTCGTCGTATTCGCAGTTGTCGCATGGTGTAGCCTTCCTGCGCTGGCGGTCGGGTTCCAACGCAGCGATCTACCAATGCCCAAGGGTACTGATCGTGATCCACACAAACCGAGTAGTTCCCAGCGTTTCCGCGCGCGGTAGAATATTCTTGGAAACGATGCCGAAATTGGAGTTGGAGTGGACGGATCCGGCGCTCGGGGGATCGAGAAGACCGCCGTCAGCGGAGGACAAAACTGTCCCCCCCAGGCGGTTCGAGGCCCGATTCCCGTGTGGTGGCTTCCTAGAATGGGTCGAAGCAATCGTAGTTGCGTTGCGCCACGATTTGCCCGCCCTCGAAGCTTAGAAATATCGCGGAGCCTGCCCGCATCGTCGCACCGGCCGGGAGTCCACCGACCGGGGACGCGAGCTTGCCCCGCCATTCGACTTCGAGGGCAACACGGTTCCCGGCCACCACCGAACCCTGGACCTCGTAGCGTTGTTCGGCGACGACCGACCTGGCTCGGACGGCCATTTCCAAGAGTTGCGCTCGATTGAGCGTTCGCCCCCGTGGATTGAGGAGATTCGGCAACTCGTGGTGCGCGAAGTGTGGCGAGAACAACGGTGCGAGCTCGGCTGGTGGCGCATGCTGTTCGAGCAGAGTGAGGTATTGCCTGGCCATTTCGAGCTGGCTGCTATTGCGGTCCGACATGGGCACTCCTTTGGAGAAAGAAGGTTGGATGCACAACCATGGTTGTGTATGTTCCACAACCATGGTTGTGAATCAAGCATCGGATGGCTCGAGCCGAGGCGCGACTGCGGCAGAACGCCCCGTGGACCTGGAAGCGCTCGACCTGGCACAGCTGGCGTGGCTCGTGGGCAGCGCTGCGAACGAGCATGTGCTCTTGCACCTGAAAGCGGAGGGCTTCGCTGGCTTGCGCATCTCCCACGGTTTCGTCGTCCAGCACCTGCTGCGCGAACCGCAACGTATCGGTCAGCTGGCTGAAGCATTGGAGATCTCGCAACAGGCCGTATCCAAGACTATCGCGGAGCTAAGAGGGCTCGGCTATGTCGAGGACGCGCCGAGTGCGGACGGTCGTGCGCGAGTGGTGCGTTTGTCGAAACGAGGCCATGCCCTGGTGGGCGCGACGCGAGCCTATCGCAAGCGGTTCGACAAAGAACTGCGGGCGCTGGCAGGTCCGCGCGTTCTTGCCCATGCGCGTCGAGCTCTCATGCTGGCACTCGGGGCTCTCGGCGCAGAACCCGCGATTCGCGGGCGGCGCGTCCCCTATCCGCGCTGATGCAGGCCGACTGGAGGAGTTCTGCCAGCGTCCGAGAGGTCGCGCGCAAACGCCAGCATTGCCGCACGATGCATGATCGAATCAAGGCGCCATGCAGTCGACCACGAACGTGGTTATCGACTGTGCTTTGACCGGTACGGTCAACCGATTGTCGACGATCGCCATGTCCGACAGACGCTCGTAATTCTCGTCCGGCGACGTTCGGTAGATGGCGGCCTGAACGCCCACCGTGCCGAACCCGGACAGGTCGTAGCTGACCACGGTGTCGCTATTTGCTGAGTGACGCTGCACGATCACCAGGCGACCCTTCTCTTCATTCAAAAATGCCACGGCATCGTCGTCATCGACGTCGATCATCACGAAGCCGGGACGGATGAAGGAGGAGTACTGCTTCATTGTGTAGTACTTCTTGGTCATCCAGGTCTGCTCGGAGCCATTTTCGAAGTCGCCGTGCAAGAGCCCCCAGTTCTTGTTGAGACTCGTCTGCGCCTGCTCGCTTTCCACCGCCTGCCAGAAGATCCACGCATCCACGTGCATCTCTCGCAGGTCGCGCGTGATGCGCTGGGCGATATCGAGACCCGGTACGATGTCGTCGTGGTTGTGAGCGTAGACATCGAAGGGTGCGGGAGCACCGCTGCCGTCGATTTCCGAAGACCAAAGGCGCTTGTTGTCGCGCGTCGCCAGGCTCAGCAGCTGTGAGCGTTGCGATCCGTAATACGCATGCGTATTGATCTGGCTGATCAGGTCACGAGTATCAGCGTTGAACGAATTGTACGTCTGGACGGTAACGTCCAGAGCGGTTTCGTCTGGCGACGCCAGCTCCACCTCGGTCAGACCCTTTTGGTCGAGCGCGCTTCTGACCTCGTGCAGCACTGTGGGCTGGTCGGCTTGCTCGACGTGGCAGCCTTCTTGCCCACCAAAGGAGCCCCAGCCCACCATGGGTTCGTTGAGCGGCTCCAAGGTGCGAAAATGGATGCCCCAGGTGTCGCGGAAGTGCAGCACCACCTCGCTCAGGTAATCCGCGAAATCGTCGACGTAGCCGCTCTTGAGGTTGTTGCCGCTTCCGTCGGCACCGGAAGCGCAGCCGCTGTTGGTCATCCACCATGGGGGCGAATTGGAAAAGGCTTCCAGGATGAGCTCGGATTCGTCGACCCGCTCGATTGCGGCGTCCAACATCCAACGCTGGTTGGCGTCTGCCGAAAAGTCATAGTCTCCCCCTTCGGTCGGTTTGAAGCCGGGCATCTCTTTGCCGTAGCCCATGTGGTTGTGGTCGGGTGCATCGCCGCCACCAATATTGTAGCGCATAACGTTCAACCCGAGCCCTTGCTCCTCGTCGAACAGCAGATCGGCCACGGCATTGCGCCGACTGTCGGACCAGCCTCCGATTACGTTGCCGAACCAGCATAGCGAAGTGCCCCAGCCCTCGGTCGTCTGGTAATGCTTGCTGGGGTCGACGACACGCTGCTCCTGCGGATTCGCGGGCGGGTCGTCCGCCTCGTTCGGCTGAGTTGGGCACATACTCATCGGATCGCCCGTGGTTGCCGTGGCTGTCGTGCTCGCGGCGCCGCCTGCCCCCGCGCCACTGGTGGTCGTAGTGTTGGAGGTAGCGCCTCCGCCGCTGCTAGTCCCCGAGATCTGTGACCCGGTGTCCGAGGTGGCGGTGTTGGCAACGCCACCGGCGCCACCAGTCGTACTGCCCACGGTCGTGCTCGCCGTACCGTTCGTCACGCCCATCGAGGTCGAGACCGCGCTCGACGTGTTGTCGCCACTCGTTCCGATGCTGCCCTGAGTCGCGTTGCCGCTGCCCTTGTTTGCCTCGGGGCTACTGCAGGCGAAGGAAAGACCCAGCAGGATCCAGCTGGCTCGAGACGTGGGCCCCCGGAACCAGTGCAATCCCGAGGTTAGGCGCTTGCGCGCAGTCGGCGTCGCCAGTTCCGTGCGTCGGGATTCGGCGTATTCATGCATGGCCACAGAGTCGATTCAGAGCGGCGCGATGGGTCAAAAATAAAATTCGCAGAGGACACTGCCCAACCGACCCCGTGGGGGCAGGGTGTAGGCTTTGGGGCGCTTTCCCCTACTACCCGGAGGCCTGCTCGCTTGGCGGAGTCACGGCTACCTCTTGGCTGCCTTCTCAGTGCGTTCGGCTTCGCTGGTGCATGCTATGAGGCGGCGGGCTTTGCGCTCAGTGAGATGCGCTTGCGGGCGAGGTCCAGGGAGAGCACGCGGACACTGATCGAGTCGCCGACGCTCACCACATCGGCCGGGTTCTTGACGAAACCCGAAGCGAGCTCGGATATGTGCACCAGTCCGTCTTGGTGCACGCCGACGTCGACGAACGCCCCGAAGGCGGTCACGTTGGTCACCACGCCCTGCAGATGCATGCCCACCTGCAGATCTTCCAACTTCTGCACATCGTCCCGAAATTTGGGGGGCTCGAAGCTGGCGCGCGGGTCTCGCCCCGGCTTCTTCAGTTCGCTTGCTATGTCCTCCAGCGTCGGCAGCCCCAGGCCTTGTTGCTCATCGACATAGCGCGCGAGATCGATTTGCTCGACCAGGCTCGGGTTGCCTACCAAATCGCGCAGCTCGACCTTCGAGTCCTTCGCCATCTGCGCCACCACGGGGTAGCGCTCTGGGTGCACCGCCGAAGCGTCCAGGGGGTGACGCGCTCCGTGGATTCGCAAGAAACCAGCGGCCTGCTCGAACGCTTTTGCACCGAGCTTTGGGACTTTCGTGAGCTCGCGCCGAGCCCGAAAGGGTCCGTTCTCTTCGCGGTAGGCGACGATCGCGCGGCTGAGGGCGCTGCCGACGCCAGCAACGTGCGCCAGCAATTCGGCGCTGGCCGTGTTGAGCTCCACGCCCACGTGGTTGACCGAGCTTTCGATCACTTCGTCGAGCCGGCGCCGTAAGGCAGCCTCGGGGACATCGTGCTGGTATTGGCCGACGCCGATTGCCTGCGGGTCGATCTTGACGAGCTCGGCCAGTGGGTCCTGAAGGCGTCGCGCGATGCTGATAGCGCCACGAATGGTGACATCGAGATCAGGAAACTCGCGACGCGCCAGATCCGAAGCGCTGTACACGCTGGCGCCGGATTCGTTGACGCTCACGACCACCGGTTCACTCAGGTCTTGCTTCTTCAAGGCGCTTCGCACGAAGCTCAGTGTCTCGCGCCCTGCGGTTCCATTGCCAATCGCCACAGCGGCCGGGCGGTGGCGCCGGAGCAGCCGCAACAACAGCTGCTCGGCCTGGCGCGACTGTTCCGAGCTTGCATGGGGGTACAGGGTCGCGTGCTCGAGGAGCTTTCCGGTGGCGTCGACGGCCGCGCATTTGCAGCCGGTACGATACCCCGGATCGATGCCCAGCACGGCTTTTGCTCCGAGCGGCGCGGCCAACAGCAGATGCTGTAGATTGTCTGCGAAGACCTCGATGGCGGCCGCCTCGGCGCGAGCCTTGACGTCGGCAGCGGTTTCGTTCTCGATCGAAGGACCGAGCAGACGTTGGTAGCTGTCTTGCACCGCGTCGAACAGGGCGTTGCCGAAGGGCGAACGCCTGTCGTGCCCGAGCAGTGTCAGGATGCGCCTCAGCAGCGTATCGGGCTGCTCGAGGCCGATCTTCACTCTGAGCACACCCTCTTGCTCGCCGCGCCGCATGGCCAGGTAGCGGTGCGAGGGTATCTTCGCTACGGGTTCGCGGTAGTCGTAGTACTGTTCGAATTTGGTCGGCCCCTGTTGGATCGCCTTTTTGATACCGGTGGACTGGACGATACCCTGCTTGCCGTAAGCCTCGCGACACATCGACCGTACGGCGCTATGCTCCGCGATCAGCTCGGCCGCGATGTCGCCGGCCCCCGCCAGTGCCGTTCGCGCGTCGGGCACTCCGAGCTGGGTGTCGACGAAGCTCTGCGCCTCGCGCTGAGGGTTTCCTTGTCGAGGCTGGGCGAGGATGCGTTCGGCGAGCGGGGTCAGACCGCGTTCTCGGGCCAGCTGCGCACGCGTTCGCCGCTTCGGTTTGAATGGCAGGTACAGGTCTTCGAGATGGCTCTTCGTGGTGCACGCCCGGATGCGCTCTTCGAGCTCGTCCGTGAGCTGGCCCTGCTTGCGCAAGGCCGCGAGGATCGCGCTCCTGCGCCCGTCCAGTTCCAGTAGCACGCGCTGCTCGGCCTCGACGCGTCTGAGCTGGACCTCGTCGAGCCCTCTGGTCGCCTCCTTGCGGTAGCGAGCGATGAACGGAATGGTCGCCTTGTCCGCGAACAAGCGCAGGGCTGCGCGTACAGAGGCTTCGGGAAGGGTGAGCGACCGAGCGATGCTCGCCGCGGTGTCGGCATTCGCCGCTGGCATGGGAGCCTGACCATCCCCCTTTGTTCGGCGACCCGCAAGAGTCGGCTGTTCTCCTTGTGGCGCGCGTTCGCGTGGCTGACCGTGTGCTAGAAATGGCTCGTGCAGTCCGAAGGGTTCGAAACCCAACCCACAGGCGCCGCGGGCCACGCGCAGCGCTGGCTTTTGCCCGTGGGGCTGGCGTGCCTGGTGGCGTGCGTCGCGGCCTTGTGGGGGCCGGTGGCGGACGCGCTGGACCAGCGCTTTGCAAGCCGCGCCAGGCTGAGGGCGGTGGCCGACGAGAGCGTACACGCTTCCCGAAGCGTTCGCGTACTTCCAGGCGCTGGAGCGCCGCGTGATGGCTTGTTCCCGCTTGAGCTGTTTCGACCGCAGTCGCTGAGTCCGGAGAAGGGAAGATTTTCACGGACGACATCGGTATAACTGCTGCCGTCCATGCGTTACCCGAGGCTCATTGTCGGGCTCGCCGCCGCTCTACTGACAATCGCGGCGCTGGCGTTCGCGGCTAAGCGAAGCAACGCCGATTTGCCCGAAAAATATCGAAAATCTCCGTTCACGCTGATGAGTCTTTCGGTAGGCTCTCCGGGTCACGGTTGGCAGCTCAGGGCGAAGAAGCTGCGCCCGTCACCTTACCTTTTCATCAAACCGAACAGCCGAAAGAACGTCTACGGGCACCCCGCGCTGGTGTTGATGCTGGAGCGCAGCGCCAAGCAGATGGCCCACGACGCGGCGGGGTCCCGCCTGCTGTTGGGAGATCTCTCCAGCAAGTACGGTGGCCCGCTCCCCAAACACCGTTCGCACCAGAGTGGTCGTGATGCCGACGTCGGGTTCTTCGTCACCGACGACAAGGGGCGCTCCAAGCAAGTCGAGCGCTTCATCGCCATGGACCGCGAGGGGCGAGCGCGGGATGGCAGCGGCTACCGATTCGACGACTACCGCAACTGGTTGTTGGTGCAGCTGTGGATGAAGGATACGCGTGCGGAAATCATGTATGTGTTCGTGGCGGCGCACCTCCGCCGGCGCCTGCTCCAGTTTGCGGGTGCCCGTCCTGCATTCCGCAAGTACGTGAAGCGGGCCAGTACGTTTCTCAGACAGCCGAGCAACTCCAGCCCTCACGACGACCATTTCCACGTGCGTATCGCCTGCCCCGCGAGACAACAGCCGCTCTGTATTCAAAATGTGACCGTTAGCGATTGAGTCCCCCGAGGTATGGCATGTCAGCCGACCTGGGCTGCACTTAGAGTGTGCGATCTTCAGAGATCAGTCCGGTAGCAGATCTTTGATGGCATCGTACCAGATCTCGGCCATGTAGTCGTAGCCCTGGTCGTTCGGGTGAACATTGTCGCTCGCTATGTCGTTCATCGGCATCTGGCTCATGTCTACACCAATGATATGTTGGCCCATGGCGGCGCGGTCCTCGATGATCCCAGGGATCTGCGCGTTGTAACTGGTCAGCGGGGAGCTGGAATAGCCAAGCGGTGTGAGCTTGGCGAGCACGATGAGCGCATCGGGTGCGGTCTGGACGATCTTATCCAACAGCGCTTCGAGCCGGGAGGGCATGCCTTCTGGGTCATCGAAACCGACGTCGTTGGTCCCGATCATCAACAGTACGATATTTGGGTCGGCGTCGAACGCCGGACTGGGAACCAACGTCGAGATGCCGCCAGCGCCGAAGGTGCTGTAACCCGGGTCAATGGTCCACCCATCATGGCCTTCGTGGCTCTTTGGGAAATTCTGCCCAGCCACCTGCGCGGGGCCATTGCTCAGCGAGCCAGTGAAGGTGGCTTTTTGTTGAGCCCCCACGATGAGCTCGTAGAGATGCGTCCGGTAGCCCCCGTCGTCACTCGACCCATAGCCGTGCGTGATGGAATCTCCGAGGGGCAGGATCTTACAGGGGTCGCCGTTGGTCGGGCAGGGGTTGAACGCGCCGGACTGGCCCCCCGTGCCACCTTGACCGGTCGAGCTGGTGCCGTCCGTGATACCGCCCATTCCCCCGCTGCCACCGGCGGAGGTGCTTGTGGTGCCCATGCCGGACGTCGAGTCTCCGGACGCGGTCCCACCTGCGGTGGTGCTGCTCGTGGAGGTGCTTGTGGTGCCCATGCCGGACGTCGAGCCCCCGGCTCCCGATGGTCCACTCGATGTCGTGGCGGTGGCGGTCGTCCCCAGTGTGGTGGTGCCATTGGTGGAGCCACCTGCGCCCGACGCCATGCCGCCGTCGACCGTGCTACCGCTGGAGGTGGCGCCGGCCGCCGTGCTGCTACCGCCGCTGCCGCTCGTCAGGGTCCCGCTGGTGACCGCGCTGCTCGGGGATCCGCTCCCGGAGCCGCCCGGATCTTCGGAACAAGCAACCCCAAGGAACAGCAGCGTGATGGAAGCAGCATAGCCAAGTGAGCGTCGTTTCATCCAATCGACCTCCGCGGCACGGCAGCGCTAGCGAGCAGCCAGACCGCCATGAACCAAGACAATGATTGCTTACCACCTCGTAAGAGGGCGAGTCCAGTTGGGGGGGGGCTGGCCTCGCCGCTGACAGCATGTCCAGGGGAGGAAGACGACCCTACCGACCCGTCAATTTGTTGGCTCGGTGCTTGACGTCAGCCTTCGCTCGTGGCGCGCGTTGCTCCGGTTGCGGCGCCAGCTCCGGTTGCGGCGCCAGGAAGTGTGAGAAACTCTCGCGTGGGAAATCAGAGATGCCAATGGCGGGCATTCGGGGCGTTGAAGGGAGTCGTCGGTGCGGAGGTTCCTAGATTGGGGGATGACCCTGCGTCTCTCGGCAGCCCTTTCCCCGGCCGTGCTTTGCCTGGCGACCCTGTCGTGCGGCAAGGCGACCCGAGCTGCTGACGCGGTGACATGTCGGCTGCGGGCTACCCTCCGGGCAGCACGGCGATCGGTGACCAAGCTTGGCGCAGCGCATTATTGCTGGCGAGTATAAGGTCTGGGCGCAACGGGCGGCATCCCTTCTTCGAACGCCGGGCTGCCCTGGGACGTGATGGTAACGGTATCGCTCTCGAGCCCCGGCGAGCTCGCGGTGATCACAGTCGTTCCAGAATAGTAAGTGCGGAATTCAATCGCGGCTTGTCCGTCGATCATTGCAATGTCGGACGCCTCACCATTGCCAGGCGGAGTGAACGTAATGCTCGGCCCAGTTGGAAACTCGCCAGGGCCGGAGGTGACGGTTAGTGTCACCGGGACTTCATTGCTCAGCGGCGTACCGCCAGCGTCGACGACAGTAACTAGCAGCCAGGCATCCTGTGTGCCGTCCACCGCGGTGAGCGTGGTGGTGCTCGTCGTGAGCTTCAAACCCGCGGGTGTTCCCTCAACAGGCCACGTGGGCGGAGCAACATTCGCGTAGCTATTTCGATACCAGTAATAGGACCGCTTCGGGATGCGGAAGTTGTCGACGAGACCCGAGTTGATGTACTGGGCGCTCATTTGGCTGCCGTAGTCGAACATGCACCACCGGGAGATGCCGCTGCGCCACGCTGGCTGCGCGGCCATGCCGTTCGATACCGTCAAGTTCGCCCAACCGGGATCATAGTTACCTGGTCGGATCGCGCTGACGTCGGCGCCGTACTCGGACACCATGTTGGGGATACCAGGATTGTCGTAGCCCACACCATCACCGTTGTACCCGGCGATGTCCCCCAGCGTACCAGGCTCGGTGCCGCCGATCTTTGACTGCGCCCCGCCGATGGCCGCAGGTCGTCCGTCGGGTAGTGGATCCAACTCGTGGGTCAAAGCCACCGACTTCTTGAGTAGCTCGATCACCCTGTCGCCAGGGCCGCTGCCGTTGAAGAAGTCCTCGTTCCCCATGCTCCACACAATGATGCTCGGGTGGTTGCGATGGATGCGGATCATCTCCTTCAGGCTGGCGAGGACGTTGGCGTCGTACCCTTCGTAGTCGGCGGAGTTGCTCGGGTACGAGCCACTGTAGGACCAGCCGCCCGGGCCGCCGCCGAACCCGCCCCAGAAGCAGTTTTCTGACCAGAACAGGATGCCGAGCTGGTCGCAAGCGTCGACAAGGGCGGGCGCCTTGGGGTAGTGCGAGCCGCGAATGAAGTTCATGCCCGCGTCCTTGACCATCTTGACGTCGCGGTAGAGCGCCGAGTCGGTAACACCAATGCCCCAACCGGCATGATCCTGATGAACGTTGGCCCCGTGGATCCAGTAGTGCTCGCCATTCAGGAAGAAGCCCTTGTCCGCGGTCCAGCTAAACCAGCGGAACCCGAACGGCGTGGTGAACGTGTCCACGATCCCGGTGTCGTCGGAAAGATAGGAGAGCGCCCGATACATCGTCGGATGGTCCGGGTGCCACAACGACGGGCTGCTGATGTCCGGTGTCGTCTGATCGAAGGTCACCGTCTTGCCCGCTTCGATTTGCTGTTCGGACGAGACTGTGGCGACCACGTTGCCGTCTTTGTCGACGATGTCCGTCTTCAGAGTGGCCTCGACGGCAGCTGAGCGGTTATTTTGCACTTCGGTCTTGATCGAGACGGTGCTGGACGAGCCCATGTTGGTGGCCAGCGTGGGCGTAGTCACCCAAGTGCCGTACCAGGCGACATGCAATGGGTCGGTCACCACAACGAAAACATCGCGGTATAGGCCTCCCTGGAAGGTGTGATCGCCGGTAATGGGCGGGATCTGCGCGTTCCACTCGTTGTTCAAGCGAACGGCCACGACATTGTCGCCGGTCGTGATGGCCGAGGTGATGTCGATGGAGAACCCGTTGTAGCCACCGATGTGCTCGCCCACTTGCTTGCCGTTGACGTAGATCTGCGCTTGGTCGAACGCCGCCTGGAATTCGAGGGCCACGTCCTTGTCCGCCCACGTTTCGGGGACGGTGAAGTGCTTTCGATACCAGCCGTAGCCAGCATAGAAATTCGAGTTCACGAAGTAGGGCAGATTGAAGGAGTGAGGCAGGCCGATGTCGCTCCACGAGGAATCGTCAAAGCTGGTCGCCTCCGCGCCGGCGACATCACCGAGCGTGAACTTCCAAAACTGGTTGAAGTTCTCTATCGTGCGCAGCTCGACGTCATTGTTGCCCGACGCACCGCCCGTGCTACCGGACGCACCACCCGTGCTACCGGACGCACCACCCGTGCTACCGGCCGCACCATCCGTGCTACCCAACGCATCACCCGTGCTACCCGATATGCTACCCGTGTTTGAACCGTCATTGCCGCCACCGGAACCGTTCGATGCCGTGACGGTCATCCCTCCGCTCCCCAAAAACGAACCTCCAGTCGAGTTGGTCGTCCCATCGGGCGAGTTGCCCCCCGATCCTGTCGAGTCACCCGAGGGATTTGATGATTCACCTGCGTTTGAGCAAGCTCCAATCAAAATGCTGGAAACAGTAGCTACCAAAATCAGACGAGTAGAAATAGAACCCATTGAGTTGCTCCGTACCTGGAGGGGCGCGCCATGGACATCGGGCATATAGCCGTCTGGTCGCGGGGGTGTTGCGCGCGCATCCGAGCGGTGCGTTGCCGCCGAGACGCAAGATCTACTGGAGGTTATGTCGCTCCGCTGTGGTGCGCCAGTACCGGTTGGTGCAGATGGGGGGGAGAAAACGATGACCACTCTCGATAAAAAGACGACCTGAGCGCAAGGTGAGGTCCGTGGAATCGTTGCTTGAACATGCGCAGGCAGCGACGACACGAACCCACGAGCGAAGTGCAGGAGGAAGCAAAGATGCCGGAGGGTCTCCTTCGGTGAGCTGTTCTTCGCGGCGCGGCGCGCTCATGCTATGGAACCGAAAGTGGGAGGATGTCTGCCCGTGCCTGCCAGCGCCAGGAACTCGGCGGGGTCACGGGACCGTGACCGGGCTACGGTAGCGGTGTGTCGCTACAGGCCCAGCGTGAAGTCAGCGCCCAACCCGAGGAACAGCTGCTGGTGCCATCCCTTGTGGAGCGGCAGCTCGAACTGTTGCCCCGCATTGACGGGGTGGAAACCGCAGCCTGTCGAATAATCTCGCTTCGTGAACACGCCCGCGGTGTAATTGGCCACGGCCGTCAGCTGCAGATTCGCGAGCACCGGGTAAACGAAGCCGCCTCCCAAGCGCCCCGCAGGCCCGGCATAGTCGGTGGACTCGCTACAACTGCCGAAGCTCTCATCCAAGCTGACGACGTTGCGTTTCCAACCATAGCCTTGGTAGGCGACCCCTAGTTCCCCATACCCGCCGATTTTGCCCGGCTGTGTCCCTGCCAGAAAGCTCAAACCGAGCGTGCTGCCGCTGGCAGTGCTCGTCATCTGGACCTGGTCTGTCGAAGATAGTCCCGAAGCGAGTTCGTCCAGCTCGGAACCCGGGCTCAGTTTATAGTATTCGAAGGTTGCCTGGATGCCGAAGTTCCGCAACAGGCGCAATCCAAGGTGTGCGTCCAGCCCGGCTCCCGAGTTGATGTAGTCTGGCATCGACACGTCACGCTCCAGACTCCCCGAAGGTAGAGCCGCCCCGACCCGCACACCGGCAAACAAGCTCGTGGTTTGCTGCTGCTCCGGGCTGTTGGCTGCGGCTCCTTGATCGTCACCCGGCCGGTGCTCTTCGGCCCCCGCTGGCGGCAGCGGCGCGGCGCCGACTCGGTCAATGAAGGCGACCTCTGCGCGAGCGTCGCCGGCAGCGCCCATGCTCTTTGGATTCTCGGAGGATTGCTCGCTCGAGCCCACGGCACTGGAATCATCCGCCAGCGCGTGGCCAGCTAGCGCGAGCACTCCCACACCCATCATCAGCCTCGAAAGCCAGCAATTCATCGTGTTCTCCCTTCGCCGGCATGCCACTGCACCGCCAAGTCAAGCATAGCAATCTGAGCGTCTCGCTCAATACAATCTCACCGGTCCCAATGCGATAGTTCCGCAGCCAGGCGAGGGGCGGCCAAACGCGTTCGGTCATGACTCGTTAACGTTCGCTAACGTTCGTGAGCGCTCGTTGACGATAGCCGTTTGATCGAGACGACGTGGCCTGAGAACCCAACCCCACCACGCTCTCGGTGATCGTCATGGCCTTCCGTGCTAGATGCGGGGCTGCTTTGGCGGCTCGGGACCCACCGCTCCCGTTACGGCGCCCATGTTCATTGACGCCACGTGCCCCGGTTGGCTGGCGTGAGCGGGAACACGTGGGTGCGTCGCATCGGCGTGCTCGCGTTTCCGACCGTTGTGACGCTCGCTGGTTGCGGGGTGGCGGCTACGGCAGAGCCTACGCGCTACCTGTGCGCAGCGGGCCCCTTTCTCGGCGCGGCCGTTGGCTGCACGTGTTCGAGCGAGAGGGCAACTACGCCATACGGATCAACGACGAGATCACGGTGGACGTGATGCCCGCGGTGTGCGGGCACGGTTGGGAAGAGCTAAGCCAATATATCGTCGACTTAGAGCTCGAGGGGCAGCGCATCAAGGTTCTCTCGTTGCAAGGTCTACTGCTGATAAAGGAAGGCATGCGAGACAAAGACCGCGCAGATCGCGCGGTGCTAGCTGCCGCATGCGATCGCGAACACGGTCTTGCACTAGAGGCAGGCGCTCTTGACTCCACGGCTTGTCGTGCTCCAAGATCTTGGCGTTCATCAGCTCCAAGATGGGCGGCTCCACAGTACTCAGTGCCGCAAACATCCACGTGATCGCGCGCGCTCGCGCGTTCGCGTCGCGTGGCAGCAGGCCCGCGTGACGCTCGCCGATGTGCAGCACGATGGCCCCCGACTCGAACAGCGCCAATTCGCCCTCTTCGTAGGTCGGAATCTTGCCGAAGGGACTGATGGCCAAATGTGCGGGTTCCTTCAAAGCGCGGAACGACACCAGCCGAATCTCGTACGGAAGACCCGCTTCCTCGAGCGCCCAGCGAACACGAGTATCGCGCGCGAGTCCCTTTCCGCCATCGGGCGAGCGTTCGAAAACGGTGATGGTAACGGTCATGTTGAACTCCTCGAGCACCAACCGCGAACGCGACGGCGCTCTGCGGTGTCTGCTCTGTCTGCGATGCCTAGGCGCTCGCTCGACCTTACGACGAAGCGTTCGCCGCTACTTCGACATCTCGTCGCCGATTTCTCGTTCTTCGACAAGAAGAAGCGCCGTCCACGAGGCCGGTACCCTCGCCGTGCTCGTTCGGACATGTCGGGTAGTCGGATTCGGAACGCATGCGTTCCCACTTCGTCATCCAGAGCCCGTAGGGGACAGATTCGGATCTCGGAGGTGAAGCCGGCCCTCTCGCTTCGTGGTTGCAGAACTCTTCGACGTCGCCGGTCTTCATGCTGGGAAGCTAGCTCGCCGGGCCCTTTCATCGCGCTTTCATCCGACCGTTTCAGACAGTGGAAGTCATATATATCGAGTGTATGGCTGCATCATGCCTCCGTGCCATCAGCGCCTGGAATCGCTGCCGGAGCGCTCAGAACGATTGACCAACACTCAGTTTGATCAGCCTGAAGTTTTCTAACAGGGCAGTCACCGTGAAAGACCTAGTATTGCAACCCGTTTCTGATCCGTCGTCTCTCTTACCTCGAGTTCTGCCAGCAACTTCCATATCTCGGAGAGGAAAGATCCGCGTGCTTGGTTTCCGTAATCCTCTCCTTGGAGGCAACGCCCGATTCTTGACAACGGGGGCCATGGTTGCCGTTCTCTGTTTCGGTTGCTCGAGTGATGATCCCGCAGACCCTCGAGCATCAGACGCTGCCCAGACCGACGGAGGTCAGGGGGGAACTGATGGTAGTTCAGCAGGACCTGCCGGAATGGCCACCTCAGGTGGAGGCATGAACACGTCAGGTGTAACAAGCTCAACGACGGCACCGGGTGACGACACGGCAACCGGGGAAACCCTCTCCGGGACCGCTAGCAACACGGCAACCGGGGGGGGCGTCACGGGAACAACTGGTGTGGACACGGTAACCGGCGGGGGCTCCATGGGAACCGGCGGCGACACGGCAACCGGCGGGGCTTCGTCGACCGGCGGGGTTACACCCGGCAGGTGGACAACCATTCACAATGATTTTTACTGGACCGATCAAGATGGCAACAGGATCCAGACGCGAAGCGGCAGCCTGCGTAAATTCGGGGATACGTATTATTGGTACGGGGGCACCAATTTCTTCAGGGATCAGACATGCTACACCTCCAAAGATCTGGTCAATTGGACGTATCAGGGCATCGTATTGAGTCACAACACCGACGCCAACAGAATAGACGTCGTCCATAACGAGGCCACCGGACAGTATGTGATGGTGATGAAATACGACGGCAACGGCGCTCACGTTGGCATTGCCACCAGCCCGGTTCCGGAGGGCCCTTTCACATTCCAGGGTCAGACTCTCCTCGATGATGCATTGATGGGAGACATGTCAGTTTTTCAGGATTCGGACGGCAAGGCATATTTGAATGCCGTTTCCTGGAAGACGGGAACGAATGCGCAACATGGGATATGGTTGTTGTCGACGGATTACTTGAGCGTTGAACGGAGAATGTTTCTCTGGAATCTCGGTGGCCGCGAGGCCCCGATGGTGTTCAAGAGGAATGGCACCTACTACTACGCGACGTCCGCGACCGATTGGACCACTTCCACATCGACAATGTACTATTCCGCAACCGACTTAGAAGGACCCTGGTCCGACCTGACACCCAGTAGGTGAGGCGAAAGCCTGCGTCCGGTAACTGCCGCCGTAGCGCACGCAACACGCAGGTCTTGCCGACGCCGGGCTCGCCCGTCAAAAGGATATGCGAGCGCTCTTCACAGGCTTCCACCAGCTCGTCGATGACGGGCTGACGCGAGGCGGGCACCCACAGATCGCCATCGGCGATCGCCTTGGAGAAGGGGGCTTCGTCGAGATCGAAGTGCTCGAGCCAACGAGGGGCGGTCATGACTCACCTCGCTTCTTGCCGGTGGCTCGTTCGAGCAGTGCCGTTGGTGGATCGAAGGACACGGCGTCGATGCCTTTGTGGACGCGATTGCAGCGCTTTTTAGTGGCATTGGCTTGGGGGTCGACGCGGCTGAGGGCGAGCCGTTGCTGCTCGTGTTCGAGCCACGGAAGCTCGGTGGGGTCGAGCAACGAGCGGGCGATGGTCACCAAGCGCCCCGCGAGGAAGCCCTGCTGGACTTCGAAGTCGATGCCAGCGATCTGCACCGTCCCATCGCGGCGAATCCGCCGTCGACCACGGACGATCAGCGCCTCGTGCAGCAGCTTCTCGTCGACTGGTTTCTTCGGTGCCATCTCGAAGACCTCGGCGGGTGTTTTGCCCATCAGCGAGGAGTGTGCCGTCGCGTGATAGTGCCGATCGAGGTAAGCGAGCAAACGCACCTGCACCTCGTGCAGCGAGCCGAGGCCGCGCATGTGGTCGAGCAGCTGCTCCTTGAGCGTCCTCCAGAAGCGTTCCATCTTGCCGCGGGCCTGCGGGTCGTAAGGCTTGGCGTGCAAGAGCCCGATGCCAAGCCGGGCGCAAGTCGTCGTGAGCGCATCGCCGACATAGGTTGGACCGTTGTCTGCGTAAATGACTTCGGGCGGGCCATACAGGCGTAGCGCCTTGACGGTGAGCGCCAGCATTTCGCTCTCCCGCTCGGTCGCGCAGGCTTGGATGGCGACCACGTAGCGGCTGTGGTCGTCGAGCAGCGCGTGGATGCGCAGCGGGACGGCACAACCGTCGATTCTCAAAGCCGGCCCGTGGCAAACATCGGTGTGCCACAGCACGTTTGGGGCCTTGGCCTCCCAGCGCCGACGCGGTCCACGGTCGCTGGCGACCAGCGTTTGCCGGTCCAGGCCATTGGCCGCGTACAGCCGACGCAGCGTGGGGCCCGTCAGCACGCCCTTGCGCAGCCGACCATCGACTTCGAGCGTGCGCAAGATGAGGGCGGCGCTGACACGCGGATGATCGCGGCGAATGTCGAGCACCAAGTTGCGCTCGGCCTCGGTGAGGCGAGTGCCGTAGCCTAAAGCTCGACTTTGGGGTTTGAGCGCCTCCAGCCCGCCCCTCTTGTAGGCGTAGTACCAGCGCTGAAGCGTCGGCGCTGAATAACATCGGGCTACGTCGGCTCCCGGCGCCTTGACGGGGCGAGCCGCAAGCTGACGGATCGCCTCGCTGAGCTCGCCATGATTTTGATGCTCACAGAGCAATAGCCCGCCGATGACCTGCGCCCGGAACAGGGCGACGGCCTCGGCATGGTCCTTGGGGCCTATCGAATCGGTCAATGGTTTCTTCCTTTCGGCACCGCTCGTTGGTGCCGAGGACCGACTCGCCCGAGCCCTGAGCCCCAGCCACGACCCCCCATGGTGGGCCGCGGATCGACCGGCATTCGTGCTCGATGGCCATCAGCCTCGTAGTGCGCCCTCCAGCGCCAAGTCCGCGAGCGAGCCCGTCGCGGACACGGCTCGACCGGCCAACTGCTGGACGATGTGACGGGCCCTTGCCCCTTGCCTCCAGGGTCGAGACGTAGCCAGCGCCACCAGCGATCGGCTTCCCGGCTCCATCGGCCTACCGCGCGCCATCCGTGCTCCCTCTCCGAGTCAGCGCCGCGCCGAGGGCTTGCCCGTCCGCGAATTCGCCAGCTAGCCATGCCCTCGACCACCCACAGCGAAAGCGATAGCGCCACCGCCAGCCCGCTGTACAACAGCCGGTACAGCACACCTCGGGGCGCCACCCATGTCCATGCCCGGCTCGAAGAATTCGTGGGACTCGCAATGCGACTTCGTGATGCCAATCGAGGGCTCGCAAGATACTCTTTACATGTACGCTGGCGACCGTTGGGAAAAGCCTGATCCGCGCCGCGAAGGCGATTACGTCTGGCTCCCCATCACGTTCGACGGCGATGCTCCTGTTGTCGACTACTACCAGGACTGGGATCTCAACCTGGAAGCCGGCACCTGGCGACCTTTCGATTACAGCAAAAACCTGGCCCTAGGCAAGACCGCCACCTCCTCGTCGGCAAATGGCGCCAACACTGCAGACAAGGCGATCGATGAGTCAACATACATGAACTACACCGACACGCGCTGGGAAAGCGCGGCAAGTGATCCGCAGTGGATCATGTTGGATCTGGGTTCAGAAATGGACATAAACAGAGTCATTCTCAAATGGCATGAGAACGCCGGCAGGTCTTTCGAGATACAGGTCTCCAATGACGCTTCCACGTGGGACGATGTCTTTAGCACGGATGTCGGCGGCTCAAGGTTGGTGACCGATGTGACGTTCGACAGAACGACCGCGCGGTATGTGAGGATGTACGGCAGCGGGAGAACCGGTCGAAACGGGTATTCTCTTTTTGATTTCATGATCCTGAACGACGACGACGCAACATAGATGACGAGTCTTCAGCCGAGCGGCAACCTTCACACTCTGGTTGCCAAGCATTGATCTCGGATATTCTCGGACACTGCCTTGGTCTCCGAGCTATTCAGTGGCGCCGCAGGCAAGACTTCGTCGCCTCGCTGACCTCGCCGGCCCAGCCATAACTGTTAGTTGTCCATTATCCATCGGAACCCATGAGCCCAGGGCCCCGGGCGTGGCACCGAGGTGCCCGAGCTCTCCCGTTCGTGCGTTCTCGGAGCTTCTTGAAGCTCGGTCAATTCCCCGCCCAGCTTCCGACCGTGGGACCAAAGGCGCCAAGTCCAAGCAAACGCGGATTTCGCTCGTGGCAGGAAGAATATTGGAAATTCCTCGAGTCGTTGAGCGCAATCGCAGGGCTCCGATGAAGTTTCTCAAGATCGTTTCGCGTGGCGCCATGTCTCCGTCTCGTGGTCTCATCAAGAATCTGGGCTACTCGACGCTGACTTGCACTGATGCTGATGGCGGCGGATGTGACTGCGTGGGCACCGTCGAACACGCTGGTGGAATTGGGGTTGTCTCTTACGCACCTTCAGAAGCCTCTTGGTTGTCAAAACCGCGTAAAGAACTCCCAGGCAGTCGGGGGAACCCACGAAGCCCCTTCGCCGGGGTCTTTATACTTTTCAGCCCCTGAATGTGTCCCGTTGTTGGTACAGATTTTTGTGGGGTATCCCGCGTCACATCCTTCGAATTCATAGCAAAAGTGAGGGCCGCTTTGCCAAACCGGAAAGTCATCGTCTCCGGGAATGTCGCACCCGTTGTCGGTAGCTTTTTCCAGGACGACATATTTCCCTCCTTCCCTTCTCGAGTCGTTATTGACCCATGAGCAGGTCTCGTCCTGCAAGCCGTGGATTTGCAGCCAGCCGATGGGCTCATTTGTCGTTTCCGGCATCCAAATGTTCCAATTCGCCGGTGCGATTGCCACGACAGCGCGGATCTTGTCTTGATGGTTCCTGGAGAGGGAATAAGAAATCATGGCCCCGAAGCTGTATCCAATGGCAAAGACGCGGGTGGTATCGATACAAAGATTTTCTTCAACATGCGCCAGAATGTTGTCAAACAAGGGGTGATCTTCTTCCCCCCAAAACCCGCCTATGCCACTAGGCGCCACGAAAATGGCGGGT
This sequence comes from uncultured delta proteobacterium, assembly GCA_963809955.1. Classification (GTDB taxonomy): domain Bacteria; phylum Myxococcota_A; class Polyangia; order Polyangiales; family Polyangiaceae; genus JAICQQ01. The sequence goes on along the minus strand of CAWELQ010000012.1, from coordinate 131,046 downwards.
TCATTGGCGGCATTGGCCTCGGTCTTTATGCCGTAGTAGTTATTGCTAGCCATTGACTGGGCATTACCGTTAGCCCAGTGGGAAACGTAAAAGAAACGATAGGGGGTATTGGGATCGTAGTTGTCGGGAATGTCGATGACATATTCCCGATCCTGGCCTTCGTTGCTGATGGTCTTGAACCCGTTGGTGATTCCCTGGGCTTGCCCGCAACCGCTACTCGGAACAGGATCGTTGCCCAGTGGAATCATGCCGTCCGGAACGCCATCAGAGCCGCCCGTTCCACCGACCGCGTCCGTCCCGCCCATCGATCCCCCAGCACCAGTGTCACCATTCGTCATCGACGCGCCACCTCCCGACCCTGGCATGCCCCCGGCTCCGGTGTTGCTGACCGAGCCGCCCGTGGCCGTCCCGCCAATAGTCCCTTCAGTCCCCACGACGCCTGTCGAACCGCCCGTGGTGGCTCCTGTCGTACCAGGAGTACCCGTCGCGCTCACCGAACCGCCCCCCGTAGCCGCTCCTCCGACCCCGGACGTATTCGCCTGCGCCGAACCGCCCGTACTGGTGACTCCGCTAGTATCTGCAGCCGTGCCACCCGCCGGGGTCGCGCCTTTTGCGCCACAAGCAACAAAACACAGCGCGAACGCAGGCACTTGGAACATGCTGAGCTTTTGTTGCAGGTTCTGCCCGAACCAACAGACCCGCTCACTGTCACCCGACCAGTCGGCACGACGCGGCCTGCTGCGCATGGGTAAAATCCGAGATAAATTGAAGGACGTGCGATTGCTAGACATCTGGACCTCTGTGATACAAAGGGGAGAGGCACGTACAAGTTGTCGGCCAGTCGCAGTGAATCCGAGAGAATCCGCAAACAAGGGGTAGTACTGGCCCAAGTTTCGCACGCCAACCGAAGCGCTGGGTAATCCAGGCAGAAGATTCTTGCAGCCGCGGAGTCGCGACATGCGGGAAAACCGCGACAGCCTGCAACGAACTCGCCACACGTTTTCGTCGGTCGGCTCGAGAAGTGGGGTGGTACGCAGACGTGCCCGACTTCTAGCTCGCGATCGGCGACTCCGAGCGTGCCATCGACTTCAGAAACTTGCGGTCGCTGCAGGCGTTGGTTTGCCCGAAGCGAGCGCTCGATGATGGGCAGCCGGCGTTTCGCACGCTCTTGTGGGCACCGCTCGGCATCGCACGTTCCTGGGCTCGCCCAGGCATTCTCCGGTCCCTCGCTCGATCGAGACAGTCACGCCGGATAACCGTGACACCGACGCCGCGAGCGGGTGGAGGGCGCTCGTCCGCTACGGCATCGGGTCGTTGCGCGCCCCGCATGCCTTTTCTTACCCATGGCCCATCCGGCTCCCGCAGAAGAACGGAACCTTCAGAAGCCCCGGCAAAAGGCGAGTTCGGGCGCGCTTGATTTCGATGGAATATATTCGAAGTGGTACGGTGAAGTCGCGCGTTGGATGCGCGCCATGGGGGCGCCTGAAGGTGATCGCGAAGACCTAGTGCAGGACGTATTCGTTGTCGTTCACCGTAGACTGCCCGATTTCGACGGAAAGAATCTACCAGGGTGGCTGTATCAAATAGCTCGTCGACGCGTGCGCGACTTCCGACGGCTATCCTGGGTGAAGAATCTTCTGTTGCGTGGAAGCCCGATGCCCAAAGGGCTCTCCTTGGCCCGCCCGAGCCCTGTGGAAGACTTGGAGACCAAGGAGAAACGCGACCTTCTCGCCGTGCTGTTGGAAAAATTGAACGAATCCGAGCGTACAGCTTTGGTCTTGTTCGAAGTCGAAGGTTATACGGGCCAGCAAATAGCCACGCTTCAAGGCGTGCCCTTGAACACCGTATGGGCTCGCATCTACAAAGCCCGCAAAAAGCTCCAGCAAGACCTGGCACGTATCGAACGTCACGAAGGACGGAGCGGTACTGCATGAGAAGGTTGGTCGAAGCGACCACCTCGTTTGGGAGCCTGAGCAACGTCTTCCCGAGCCCTTTTCCGCGACCGAACGCCAACCCGCTTCGTAAGCGCCTCACCGGGATCGGTAAAGGGAAGCCTCGGGCAAGGCCGCGAAACCCCGTCCTCGGAAAATTTCCACTTCTCGGCGCCGCAACGCCCAAACCGTGACCGATCAGCGGCGGCTGCCGCGACTGGTAGTGCATAATGATCGACACCAAGTTCACGACGGACCTGCATTGCACATTGCCTCTCTTGCTGTTCATCTTGACCGGCTGTGGCTCGGATGAGGCGCCTCACGCCGCTCCCAGTTCGGCAAGCTCGGACTCCAGCGCAACGGCCACCGCGGCCGGCGGCTCGATCTTTGCGGCTGCCACGGGTTCGACGATTTCCACTGGAGGTACGACCACATCCGCCGCCAGCACGACAACGGGCTTCGACAGCACAGCTGTTGACAGCACAGCCGTTGCCAGCACCTCCGGGGGCGCGGCTGGGACGAGCACCATGGGTATGGGTGGCGCTTCCGGCACCAACTCCTCGGGTGGTAGCGATGCTACGAGTGGAACCGACGGCACCCTGGGCGGTGCGGGAGGCGGTGGCACCACGGCGTCCACCACCGGTGGCGGAGGCACTGCAGGCGGCGAGAGCGAACCGAGCGCCTGTGCGACGAATATGACCGACGAATGCAGTGGAACCAGCCCGATCGAGTGTCATTTCGGCGGGGAGCCGGGCGACTACCTCGTTACAGTGGAGCTCGGAGGAACGAGCGAGGGTGACATGGTCGTCGAAGCCGAGAGCTACCGGCGCGTGCTTGGCCGGGTTACGATCCTTGCTGGACAGACGCAGCGCTTCGCCTTCTTTGTGAACGTGAGGCAGCCGGAAGGACAACCCATCCAAGATGTTCCGGCGGGCACGCCTGGCCTCGACCTGTACATTCGAGGCTCCGCACCCGCGCTGTCCGCCGTGTGCTACGAGACGAAGCCCGCCACACCCAAATTGTGGATTGCCGGCGACTCGACAGTCTGTGATCAGACCAGCACGTCCTACGCTGGTTGGGGGCAGCAACTTCCGCAATTCCTCGAGCCTCCTGTGTCCGTGGCGAACTACGCCGACTCGGGAGAAAGCTCCGGCAGCTTCCTTGCCAGCGGCAATCTTTGGGGGGCCATCACAAAGCGGTGGGCTGCGGGCGACTGGGTCATGATTCAGTTCGGACACAACGACAAGAATGTCACTGCCGCAGCTTTCGAGTCGAACCTCGAGAAAATGGTAACTCAGGCCAAGGAGGCGGACGTCCACCCCGTTCTCATCACCCCAACTTCGCGCGTCGGCTACGCGCTCGAAAGCGAGCACATCAACTCCACCGGAGCCAATCTTCCGCAAATCGTGCGCGATGTGGGTGCCGCCGAGGACGTACCAGTGATTGATCTTACAGTAACCACATGGAACTGGATCCAGACCATCGATTGGAAAGAATATTTCGCGCTCGGAACGGACCATACACATACCAATCCGCAAGGCGCGGGCGTTCGGCTGGCGAGACGCGATCCGCGACCAGCAGTTCGGTCTGGAAGGCTACTTGAGATAGCCGCGACACGCTTGCGTCCCCAGGGAAGCGTTTTGAGTGCGCCGCCTAGCGGTCGACTCGTTTCCGGAGGGTGTCTGGAATAATCCAGGCGCCCCTGGCACGCACGACTTCGAGGTGTGGAGAGAAGCGCTAGTAATCCTACCGGATCGCGTAGTCTTGCGCCCAGATGTTGGGCGACCCTTGCTCGGGGTAACATACCGTTAGGTGGTCATCGTCTTGCAGACGGGTCATGTCCACGCGAGGATCCGAGAAGAACCTTCCGGAATCGGTCGAATCGAGGAGGGTCCAAGTCGCGTAGTTCATCGCGGCTGCAGCCGACGCCATGCGCAGGTCGGGTAGTACGGCGTAGATGTTGTTGGAGGATGTGATCGCGAGTGAACCTCTGAAGTCTCGATCACTGGCAGGCCCGGCCCACCGCGCTTCCAGGTACCGTCGATATCGCGCCAGTAGAGGAAGAACTCGCTCTTGGTGTGCGCCCTCGTCATCTACATGGGCCGTCATGCGCTGCTCGATCGCTTGTTCCACGCCTACCGAGCGGACTGCGCGCCGGAATAGGCTGGCTGTTCGCCAGGGTCACCCGCTACGCGGCTCGTTGGTGGTCATGCTGAAGGCCGCCGAGGATATAGCCGTTCAGTCCCTTGCTCGAAGAAGTGATCGCAGCGTGCGATCGAGAGCGCATGACGAACACCAACACGACGCAGTACCGAGCCGAACGCCCTCGATGCGGGATGCTGAGCTGCTCGAAGCGGCGGTAAAGAGCGAGCTTTCGACCGAAAAGCAGGTGCAAGCTCAGGCGACGCGACTGCTCACCGACCCGCGAGCGCAGGAGATCTTATACGTTGCTGCGGTAAGTTTCCTTGATGTAACTCTCCTCTCTAGCCGAGAGCTCGAACAGGCGTCCCTGTCCGAAACATTCTTCTCGGCGGCTCGCCCGACGGCCGATCGCGGGCAAGAACTTCGCGCGCGGGTCCCTTCACTTGAGTGCGATGCTCTGGTCGAGCACGAGGCCATCAGAGGCGCGCGGTCGATTTCCGCGCCCCCACGGGTTCGAACCACTACGCAAGCCCGCTGAAAGGTCAGAGAAGCAGATGAGAATTCAGAACCCGTTCTTGCGCTCGAGCCTGTCCCTCGCTTTGGCCTTTGCGTTCACCATCTGTGGCAGCACCGTCGCCAAGGCGCAGACCAAGATCGCCTGCATCGGCGAAGCCACCACGCACAGTGCGCATCGCATCCACGATCCCGAGTATCCCGAGTTCATGGGCCGTTTCCTGGACAGCGACTTTCAGCTCGAAAGCGAGTCGAATCCTCTGGACGGCGGAATGCTCTACGGCGGCGGCACCAACTACCGGATTGGCAATTTCGGTCTGCCCACCGGCACGGCATTGCGAACCGATTCCAGCGAAGTTACCTCGACTATCACCAGTCCGCAGCTGCGCGCAGCCGAGGAGTTCGGCCCCGATGCGGTCGTCTTGGGGCCATACGGTCCACACGAGCCCTACGCCGAGGTCGACATCGACGCCAACTTCGTGCCCGACCTCACGGAGCTCGCGGAACGGATCCTGGCCTTCCCGAGCCAGCCAACCGTATTCATAGCGCTGCCCATCGCTCGCTACGGTGAGGACAACGACACGGTCCGGCACAAGATCCACGAGTACACCGTGCAGGTGGCCGAGCAGATGAACCTGCCCATGATCGATCTGTGGACCGAGTTCATGGGTAGGCGGGACGAGTTTTACGATCAAAACCACTTGGCGGAAGCTGGGCGGCGCCGCCACGGCGAGTTCGTCGGTGCCGCCATCCAGGAGTGGAAGGAAGGCGGCGGGGGGTCGGTGCAGGACGAAGGCGCAGGCGGGAGCTTGGGAATGGGCGGTAGCTTGGGAATGGGCGGAGGTCTGGGGACAGATTCGGGCCTCGGCGGAACCGCCGCTGGGGGAGCCGCGACGAATAGCGGCGGCGCAGCTCCGGGGGGCGGCGGCAGCAGCTCGGGCGCGGCCACGGAGATGGGGGGTGCAACTTCCGTCGACCAATCAAGCGGGGTCGCGCCAGCGGCTGGCGGCTCTACTGTCACGCCACCGGGAGCTGGAGGCTCTGCAACGAGCACGGTCTCCGGCCCTGCCGTGTCGACAGACACTTCGTTAGAAGCGAGCACCGCCAGTACTGGAGCCACAAGCGAAACTCAACCGAATGCAGAGTCGAGTGCCGGCTGCAGTGTTTCCTCGGTCCCTAGTTCGACACCGAACTGGCTCGTGGCTTTCGCAGCACTGTCGCTACTCGCTGGCAGCTTCATTCGGCGGACGTGAGATACAAGGATCCGCCCCCCGTTCAACGGCAACGTTCAGATCGGTAAATAGGGGCTGGGTATTGGCTTGCTGGATGCAGAACGCACGCGAATCCTCGGGGAAGATGTTGCCTTGGCATTCCTGACTGGGATCCGGTGGGCTTGCAAGGCCAACCAGAGCGACTGCTGGAGGCGCGAGCCGAACTTGCCGGGCCTGCGCCCCCACGAGGAAAGTGTGGGGCACACCCAAGCACTCGGTAGTGCACCGCCACTACGGCGCTGCCAATTTCCAAACCTCGCTGCCGGCCAGCAGGAACGCTCCCAGACCGAAGTCATCGAAGTCTGGCACCGTTTCGTAGGTGACGGGCTGTCCGTCAGAGGGTTCCTTGCCGGTACTCTGAACGTATCCGAGCGTGCCATCGGCATGAACCGCCGTCACCGCCGCGGTCCAAGCCGACGCAACGGTCGAGAGGTAGGTGAAGTCATCGAGTATACCGCTCCGGACACCCCAGGCCATGCCGTAGGCGAAGAGGGCGGTCCCCGAAAGCTCTGGACCGGGGAACCGCGTCGGGTCCATCAGGCTGACGTTCCAGAACCCGTCGCTCCGTTGAAGCGGGCGCAATGCTTCGGACATCGCCTGAAAATCGCCGACGTATTCTGCGCGGTGGGAATCACTCGCTGGCAGGACGTCGAGCACTCGCGCGAGCGCGCTGTACACCCAGCCATTGCCTCGCGACCAGTAGCACGGCTGTCCGCTGGGCTCCGTGTAGGGAGGATCAAAGTCCTGATCACGCCACCAAAGATGATCGGTGGTGCTGAACAGGCCATTTTCAGCCTGTTCGGTCTTCGAGTGCCGATAAAAGGCATACATCTTCGAGTAGTAGGCATCGTCGCCAACAACGGCGCCCAGCTTGGCGAACACCGGCATGGCCATCTGGATGGCATCGATCCAGGTCCAATCACTTACTTGCGTTCCCTTGACCATGGCGTCGATACTCGACTTGATGTCTTTCAACTGTTCTGGGCGGTTCTGCAGAACATACAGATCGATATAGGTTTGACCCGCGCACTGGTCATCTGCATTTCGAGTCCCAGCCCCGCCCCGCAGGCCCCACCCATGGTGCTCGCCCCATTGGACAGCGTAGTCGACATAACGTGATTGAGGGTCGATGGCGTAGAGACCCATCAGGCCCTCGTAGTAGACGGCGCGCGTCCAGATGTTACTCGGACGGGTGCGGTCGGTGACGATGTCAGCGCCCGGATCCGGCCACCGTCGCATGAATTGGTCATTCGCACGGCGGAGGACCTCCAGAATGCTGTCGCGCGTGGGTAAATCACTTGCGCTACCCCCTGTGGTACTGCCTCCGCCAAACCCTCCGCTGGCCGTTCCACTTGCAGTTGTCTGGTCAGCGGTCCCTGCATTTCCTCCGGACGCTGTGCCTGCCGTGGTAGTCGCTCCGTCGGCACTGGCTCCCCCGCTCGCATTGTTGCCGCCGCCGCCAGATGCTCCACTGGTGCCCCCCTCCGCAGGCCCATCCGTGGTGACCGCACTGCCCTGAGCTGCGTTACCGCCGGTGGTTCGCGCACTGGCGCCACCGGTAGAAGTATTGTTCGCACTGGTCGCAGTCGTCGAAACTTGCCCGGACACTCCCGCCGTGACGGTTCCGCCTGCGCCACCAAGACCCACGCTCCCCCCTGATGGGCCCCCGCTAGAGCTCCTTTGCGGAGCTGCCGAGGAGCTGCATCCTGCGAGTGCGGCACCGAGCGCCGCCGACCAAACGTATCTGGACCACTCCTTGCCCGGTCTGCTCATCACGCTCACCTTAGTAAGGGCAAGCGAGTCCCATTTTTGCTGTCGCTCCGTCGAAATGCACCCTGATGATTTGCCGTCCCGGCGGTCTGGGTGCGAGCCCAGCCGCACGCCCGCTCGTTCCTGAGCCGCATGGAGCTGATCCGGCAGGCGTTGCACACCGCTTGATAACCGTGCTGTTGCGAACCTGCGCAAAAACTAAAGCCTTGCTTACTGTTCGTGCATGGTCGGCGACACCTCCGAGACCCCCGAATGGGACCGGCTCTACGAAATCGCCTCGGCGCAGGAGGGGCTGTTCACGACCCAGCAGGCGGCCGAGGCGGGGTACTCGCCGCAGCTCCTCGTCCATCACATCCGCGGCGGGCGCATGCTGCGGGTTCGTCGGGGCATTTACCGGCTGGTGCACTTCCCCGCCGGGGAGCACGAGGAGCTGGTGGCGGTCTGGCTGTGGTCGGAGCAAGCCGGCGTGCTGTCGCACGAGACGGCCCTGGGGCCGCACGGGCTGTCCGATGCGCTGCCGGCGCGGGTGCATCTGACGCTGCCCGCTGCTTGGAAGAAGCGACGGTTTCGCGTTCCCGAGGGTGTGGTGCTGCACCACGCTGACATGGCGCCCACGGAGCGGGCCTGGGCGGGGCCGGTTCCGATCACGTCGGTGGCGCGCACATTGAATGACCTCGCGACAAGCGGTCTGTCGCCCGAGCTGCTGCGGCAGGCGGCACAGCAGGCGCTGCGTCGCGGGCTGACGACGCGAGGCGAGTTGGCTGATGTCGAGCGCGCCCTCGAGCCCTTCGGAGGACTCGCTGCATGACGACACGAACCTACGCCTCGCCGGCCGGGTTCAAGCAGGCCCTCGAGCAGCGTCTGCGGGCGGCGTCGGGCTCGGGGCCCGACCTGGCTCGAAGGCGACAGCTTCTCGTCTTCGATCGGTTCCTGGCCCGCATCGTTCACACGCTCGGCGACGCCGCCATGCTCAAGGATGGCCTCGTGCTCGAGCTGCGGCTGTCGAGGGCCCGCACCAGCGGGGTATCGCCCGTGGCGTGAGCTTCTGATGCGAAGCTTCAAAATCGACATCGAGCATGGCTCCAATTGCGGCGCGCGAATGAAGCTCCCGTACCCTCATCATGACCAGCACCGCCATCGAGCGCACCCTCCGCTGGCTGGGTGAGCCCGTCGACCCACCGACGCTCGCATCGGCTCGCGATCCACCCTACTTCAAGAGCCGCGTCATCCGCAGGCGGCTCGGCAAGCCCGCCCAGGCACAGATGTTCGACGCGCATTGATGCCGCCGTTGACCCGGCTGTGGTGCATCCGCTGACTGGGCAGATACCTGTCGCTGGGTCCCAATCGCCTCTGGACCATCAGCCCTCGGCCGCAACTACAGTGCTACTGCTACTCCAGGCGTTCAGAGGTCCGTGGCCGCGGGTTCTGCGTCGAAACAAACCGCTTGTCTGATCTACGCGCTCGACGACCTTGCCGAGTACAGTCCATCGAGCCTTGGGTCGCCGTCCGAGGCGTGGAACGACCGGCCCATTCGGTGGGCCGCCGCCGCGAGTCTCGAGAGCGAGTGTTGCATGCGAATCGCACACGAATTATCTGCGAATCGCTCGCTTTTGCGACACTTCCAGGGCTTCCCCTGGGGCTTCGCCTGGAGCAGTCCTCCGTGCAATCCCCAACTGGCGACCCACCAGTCGAAGGCCCCGCCGGCAGGCGCGGCAGTCATGCACAAGACCGTGGGGAGCCTTCTCACCTTTCAGACGGAAGCCGGCGCGTGCACGAGATGTCGAGAATCAGGCTTGATTCACCGCAACGGCGACGCATGGTCCCGCCCTCTCTTTGACAGGTACCCAACTTGTCCCAGTAGGTCGGTTGGGCAGAATTTCCCGTAGCGCAAGCGATCAGTTATCCGACATCGCAGTCTTGAGGACGCTGCTGCGTTGATATTCGCGCTCCGCTCGCGCTTGAACCTGTTTCTCCGACAGTCGCCTCGGAGTGAGTGGGCCGTGGCACAGGGCGCCGCCCAACACAGTAGCGCATTAGCGTCGGACGAAGCCATTCGAAATTAGGAAGCCGCCTTGACTTCTACCTTGGCGGAGACGCCGGTGTCATCGAGCAAGTCCTGCAAGGCAAGCTGGACAAAGTAGAGCTCGTCGTAGCCGAGAACTCGGGCGAAACGGACGGCGCGTTCGGGGCTAACTTTCTTCTGTCCGGATTCGAGCACCCGGCCAGTGCTCGACCTGCTCATTGGTGTGCTGAATCCAGTAGTCGAGGAGGTCGGACAAGGGGCGGAACGGGCCGTCGTCGGGTTTTCGCCAGAGCGCATGCAGGATGTCGGCGATGATGGCGTCTTGGTCATCTTCGGGCTGGTCGCGAAGTGGGGTGCCCGGAATACAGCGTTCCAGGAGCATGACGTTTGCGTGAGTGTCGAACTCCAAGAGGTGGACCATTGAGCGGCCGTCCCAGAACCGGAGGCCATGGAGTCAGAAGACTACCATGAAAAAGCGGCGGGGATCAGCCGCCCCCTTCCGGGGCGTCTCGGCAAGGCGAGGCAGTTCAGGCCCGCTGTCGGTGTGCAATGGCTTGTTAGCCTGCGTCGGTCACTGAGGCTACAGTGCAAAGATACGGACCTTCCGGTTCGACCCGACCAAGCGCTTGACGTCCTTGGGGTCACCGGTGGCGATGACGGCAGAGTCGAACTCGAGGGCAGTGGAGACGACGAAAGCGTCGACGGCATGCTCGGACGCGAGCTTTGCTTTGGCCAATAGACCGCCGGCGCGCTGGGCGACATCCCTAGTGAGGTCGAAGACGGCGATGCCCTTGTTGTTGAGGACATGGTTGATGGCAGCGTCGAAACGTGGCCCACGGCAGACTTCAGCCAAGACGGGAGCAGGGACGCGTACGAGAGCACGGCGCTCGTACGCAGTTGAGAGGATGGCTCTGGCGCGCTCGGCGAGGGCGCCACGCTGAGTGGGATGAGCCAGCGCATTGAGCGCCTCGGAATCAAGGATCAGCGCTTCGGCCATGCTTTTCTGGCGCGGGAGATTTCCTTCTTCGAGACGGCTCCAGCGGATTCTTCGAGCTCGTCGAGGAAGGAGCCGAGCTGCTCGCGTTCGAGCTCATGGGAGATCGCCCTGGCGACGAAGCCGGACAATCCGCGCGGGCCGACGCGGCGGCGGACGGCCTTAGCAAGGTCATGGGGAATGCTCACAGAGAGCTTGGCGGCGGTCTCGGACATGGTGAATTCATACCACGGTAGGAAAGCGGCAGCAACCCAGCAAGCGCATGCCGGCATGGCGCGCGTCAGCTCCCGGATGGTCGCGAGGAGCAACGTCACGCGAGGAGCGGAAGGTATCGTAGGAGGACTACGAGCGACACGAGGCCTGCCGCCAACGTTGCTGGCAACGCGAAGGTTCCGATGACGTTGAGGGCGAGTGCCAGCTTGTGGCGGCGCCAGCCGCCGGGGAGGCGGAAGCAGACCAACATGCCGAGCGAGTGAGCCAAGTAAGCCGCAAGGATGAGCGCCCACCTCACCAATTCGGGGATGAGCCCGCCCAGCTAGAAGAATGGCAGCGAGACGCCAACGAAGCCGAAGACGGCCATCACCCTAGGATTCGGCAAACTGGACTCAAGCTCTCGATTCAGCATGTGGTCAAGAGCTCCCGTGGGCGGCACTGTAGCGCAAAGTCTAGATGCATGCCGGAGCCTTGCGGGTCGATAGGAGCTGGCGGAACGATGACGTGACGTGCCATCGCAAGCAGGCATCCATGGTGCGGGCGGCGTGGCGTGGCGCTCGCGACAGGCGGGAAGACGCATCAGATCGTCGTTGGGTCTGAGTGCCGGGCACCCGACTGCCCCACATCCCCTGGGGCAAGCGCTGGGTCGTCTTCGCCAAACCCGTCGCGCAGCCTCATCACGTCCTCGACTACCTCGGTCGCTACGTGCACCGCACCGCCCTCAGCGACAAGGCCATCACCGCCTGCAACGACAACAGCGTCTCCTTCACCTACCGCGACAGTCGTACTCAAAGACGCCAATCGATGACCTTGCCGCCGCACGAATTCCTGCGGCGCTTTCTGAAACATGTGCCGCTCAAGGGCCTACACCGCGTCAGGACCTTCGGGCTTCTTCACCCCAGCCAGCGCCACACCTTGCGACAGCTCCAGCTGCTGCTGACACGACCCACCGACGTCGCCGAACCGCCACTACCCCATCATCACCGCAGGCGCTGTCCACACTGCCAGTCCTACCGTGTGCGCCTCCTTCGACGGCTCTGGGCGCACGAGTGCCTGGCCCTTCCCGCCCTCGCCTGCGTTGCTCCACCCCGGCTTGCACGCGCTCCACCCTCACGCGTGCTCGCCTGTACAAGGGTCTTCGTCGCATGACCCCACGTTGCCCAGTCAAGCACACCACTTCGTGCCATCGTCGAGCTCCATCCCGCGCGTGCAAACCCCTGTTCACCCTTTCAACCCTCAGAACACCTGCACAGCCCAATACGAAGTCCGCTTGTGCTCACCCTCGCTTCGCCGCATCGCCAGCCGTCCCGGTGTTGACCTCGCCCCGTCCTGAAATACCCAAGCTGGCTACCGGCTCACTTCCCCCGAGGCTTGTTCAACTCGCGCATTAGCGTCGGCCGATCCTCACTCGCCAGGCTCGCTCGGCTTCGTCGACCCTAAAACGCTACTGTGTTGGGCGTGCCTGGCTAGGTGAGCCCGTAGTAGCGCCGCTTGGGGTCCTGTGGTCCGGTCCCCACCTCCCTCGCGAGTCCACGATCGACAAGCCTCCCGAGGCGTGTGCGAGTGGCGCGCGTCGTTAGACCAATCTTCTCAGCGATTTCTCTGGTGGTCAGCCCGTCGCCTTTGCCCAGGGCATCCAAGATGGATTGGTCAGTTTCATCCCGATCGGGGGTAGCAACCCGTATGGTTCGGATAGTAACTCGGAAACGAGTTGCAACTTCCTCGAAAACGGGTTGTGGAAGCCCTGCATCGCGGCACGCCTCAAGCATGCGTTGCACGCCGCTTCCCCACTGCTCGATCAGCCCAAGCGCGTTGAAGACTCTACCAATGACACGATTGCGCAACTTCGAAATGCCTTCATGCAGGTCCGGCACAGTCAAGCCGAATGGGAGAAGCCCCGGGCTCTCTACTTCGAGACGATCGTCGAAGATCGAAATCCGAGTTGGCGCACCGCGCTGAGCATAGTCGGCATGCGCCACCGCGTTGATGACGGCCTCGCGCACCGCCACGGGAGGCAGACTCCAAAGCTCCTTGCGGCGTACGGTTCCGATTCTTGCGCCATGCAGTGTGTGCTTTTGAACGAATGCGATCGCCTCCTCGATCGCTGGCACCGGCAGGGAAAGAATGCTTTGTCGGTCGACGATGTGACTCTTCTTGGTCCCCGAGAATCGACCTGCCTGAATCCAGGCGTCTGGAAAGTGGCGCGCCCTTTCACGTCCGAAAAGCAAGATGCCACCTACTGTCGGCACACGCCTCCCCTGGTACTCCGCAACCAGCCGCAATGTAACCAAATCTCGTCGGGACAGCTTGCGAACCGCGGTAAACGACTCGGAAGCAGCTCGGAAGTCGATCGCTTCCGAGTCAAGGTCCAGCATTGGCTGCTCGTCGTATGTCTCGCCTCGCGCAAAGCGGCGGAGTTCTTCGATCAACTCGCGGTCAGCGCGCCTATTGGTTGAACCGACCCGCACGAACGATCCCCCGTCCAAACCGTAGCGCTTCACGTAGTGCGGTCGAGTAGGGCTCGGGTGCACCTGAACGGCGAGTACATGCGTTTTCCGCCATGGCAGAATCTCGATATCCGGTACGAGGCGGGGCGCGATACTATCGCTGATCAAGTTCGCCAGTTGCTCCTCGACGTCGAGCGGGTTGTGAACGCCCCTAACGTGCCCGCCTCGATCCTCGACCCCAATCAGGAGCAGCCCGCCGGCGGTGTTTGCGAAGGCTGTAAGGGTCTTCAGTACGCCGTCCGGACTAGAAAGATCCCTCTTCACTTCGAGGGTTTTTCCCTCCGGCTGTCGGAGCAAATCGACTAAGTCCACGAACTCGGAAGTGTACTAGGAAGTCGCATGTCGGATCAAGCTTCCTAGCTGGCCTCCGACACGCGTCTAGTCGAACGCCCTCCGCCATCGTGGTCCGCCCAACGTCCTGCTAATCACCTGCGGAAGGGGCACTCGGAACAAACTCGAAGCTCGGCACCATATCTGAGAAACAGCGGGGGCGCTCAGCCGCCTCCGCCGTAACCTGCAAGCCCGCCCGGACGATTCTGCCCCTTCCATCAGGTGCATTGGCTTGTTGGGCAGCCCCGCGACGACGGTGACATTCACCGCCAGGAGCAAACGGTCAGTTGGCGTTTCAGTTACCAAGGTATCTGGTCGACATGGCTTCCTCCTCGACCACCCCGTCACGACACCGAACGTGGTAAGCGTTGGCCTGTGGGCGAGAGCTGACCGAACCCACCAGGGTAGTCCCCTGAAAGTGCAGCGCGGCACCATCGTCGGCAGCGTACCCGCCCGGAAGGCCGTCGCGCAGGGCTTGATGATACACAGGTCGGCGTTGTTGCTCACCATCGTAGTGGGGGCAAGCGCTGCCTGGTATAAGCCCCAACCCATCACGCAGCGGCTCAAGGCCGCCGAACGAATCCGTGACCGATGCTTCAAACCAACAGATCATGCCGGCGCTGACGCCGCAGAGGATCGCACCTGCCCGCCACGCATCACGGAGGAGCGTGGGGAGACCGTGCGCGCGCCAGAGAGCAAGCAGGTGGAGCGTGTTGCCCCCGCCCACGTAGAATACGTCCTGCTCCGCGATGAACTCGGAAAGGTCGCTGGAGCGCTTTGGGCGTCGAGGCAGAGCGGGTGGATCTGCGAGCGTGAGATCAGTCGGAACGCAGCGACCGGCGAAGGCTCGGTAGAACCTCGCAATGTACGGAGCGGAGTCGGCGCTGGCAGTCGGCACGAAGCAGACGCGCGCGGGAGACTTGCTCACCAGCGACAGAATGAAATCGTCCAGAAGCGGGTTTTCTGGCTCCATGGAAAATCCCCCGCCCCCCATCGCGACGATGTGACCCTGTGCCTCGTCCACCATAGCGCGAATGGTGCGGCATCGGGCACTGCGCCGCAAGTCTCGGTCTGCCCAACGCCATGGCGTTCTGCCGCGAGGCCTGAGCGCAAGCGATGGCCTCGTCTAGAGTTGAACGAAGCCGCGCCGAGCGCGGCAGCTCGAAGATTCCCACGGGCAGCGACAGCGCGAAGCTGTCAGGTGCTCGGTGACTGGCTGCAACACCAGCGCATTGTGCGGCCAGTCTGCTGATTCGGAAAGCCCCTGACACGCTTGTCCTCAGGCGGTGGCACTTCGTCAACGCCGTTTCCAAAGGAGGATACGATGATCACCTTGCAGACCTGGCGTGCTCGGATGCTTGAGGACGTGCGCCTGCGCGACCTTCGCCCGCGCACTCAGGAGGGCTACGCACTAGCTGTACGACTGTTCCTGGACTGGGCCAAGCAAGAGCCCGAAATGCTCACCGAGGAGGTTGTGCTCACCTACTTTCTCTACCTGCGCGACGAAAGGAAGCAAGCTCCCTCCAGCATCAACATTGCCGTATGTGCCCTGCGCTTCTTCTTCACCCACACGCTGCAGCGCGACTGGCCCGTCTTCGACTTGCTCCGAGTCAACAAGCCTCGAAAGCTCCCCGTCGTGCTCAGCACCAGCGAGGTGCGCACCCTCCTCGCGGACCTGCTCCGCCGTGCGGTCATCGATGACGGCCAATAAATGCAAGAAACTGGCGTCCGCCTCGAAGCAATGCCACATGTGTCACCTCCGAACTTTTTGGTCGAAGAACGGAGGAAGCCCCCTCGGAGCCCAAATGGGCAACTTATCCGAGGGGGTTTTGCTATCTGCCCTCAGCTTGCTCGCTCAAATCCGAACCTCATCCCATCGGATAGCGTGACGGGGGTCACACACCCTGCGCCACAGCTACGGGACCCACCTGCTCGAGAGCGGCATCTCCCTGCGCACTATCCAGGCTCTGCTCGGCCACAAGTCGCTGCGCACCACCGAGGTGTACATGCACGTCACCCAGCCCCGGCACCGAGCGTCTCCAAGACGTGCTCGACCGCTTGATAGCCGACCCATCGCGCCTGCCCGCGCTGTGGACACGAGGCCACCGACCGTTGGCTCCATCGCCAGCAGCAGCTCCTGCTGCCCGTGCCCTACTTCCACGTCGTCTTCACGTTGCCGGCGGAGCTGCGTCGCCTGGTGCGCTCACACCAACGCCAGCTGATCGTCGTACTGTTTCGAGCTGCGTTCCAGTCCCTCCGAGCCCTGTGTGCCGATCCGAAGTGGCTCGGAGGTCGTGTCGGCGCCCTCGCGGTGTTGCACACCTGGACGCGCACGCTCGAGTGGCACCCACACCTGCACCTGCTCGTCCCGGCTGGCGCACTCGCACCCGATGGGCGCACTTGGCTCACGCCGCCTGCCTATCGCAACCAGTTTCTCGTGCCTGTCCGAGCCCTCGGCAAGCACTTCCGCGGTCGCTTTTTGCATCTTGCCCGCCGTGCTCTGCCGGGCACCCGACTGCCCCACATCCCCTGGGGCAAGCGCTGGGTCGTCTTCGCCAAACCCGTCGCGCAGCCTCATCACGTCCTCGACTACCTCGGTCGCTACGTGCACCGCACCGCCCTCAGCGACAAGGCCATCACCGCCTGCAACGACAACAGCGTCTCCTTCACCTACCGCGACAGTCGTACTCAAAGACGCCAATCGATGACCTTGCCGCCGCACGAATTCCTGCGGCGTTTTCTGCAACATGTGCCGCTCAAGCTCAAGGATGCGCGCATCAAGCGTGTCTTGCTCCGCGCTGCCGAGCCTGCCAGCGGGGCCTTCGACTGGTGGGTCGCCAGTTGGGGATTGCACGGAGGACTGCTCCAGGCGAAGCACCAGGGAAAGCCCTGGAAGTGTCGCAAAAGCATGCGATTCGCAGATAATTCGTGTGCGATTCCCGCCACCGTTCCTATTTGCGGATATTTTCCGAATTCTTCATTTACGCGGCATCTGCACCCTTGCGCTCATGAATGGTAGCGCTCTGTTGGTGCTCGCATTTTGGCGGTGCCAGTCGCCGTGCCTGATATCCGGAGTCTCAGCCAGGTCCGTCGAGCACCGCCATCTTGATGCGGTCGGTAAGCACTTGGGCGACGGGTATTCGAATACGCTCGTCGGAGCGAAGCGATGGCCAGTTGCTTGGTCGGCTATTCGCTGTGCGCTGGCGGCGCAATCATTCCTGGAATCACCCTTGATGAGGTGTTATGGTGTTCTACGAATTTGCTCACGGAGGGCACATGAAGACGCATCGACCAACACCCTTGAGCAAACTACTTCTTATCTCCTGCTTTCTTGCTGCGGGCTGCGCGAAGAAAGGTGCCGGACCAAGCGGGAGTTCGAGTTCAGGTGGGATGGACAGCACGACCAGCGGCACGGAAACGACGAGCGGGGACGAGGACAGTACCGGTGGCACCGACAGCAGTACTGGCGATGGCGATAGTACTGGCGGCTCAGATGCGACCAGTGGTGGGGGCGATAGCACCGGTGGGGAGAGTACCGGCGGCACCAACACCACAAGCGACGGTGGCGACATGGGCGGAGACAGTGCTGGTCAGTCCGGGACGGGAAGCTCGAGCAACTCTGAAACTTGCGGTGGAGATCCCTGCCCCGAGTGGGGAACTTGCAAAGTCACGCACGATGGGGACCAATGCGTGCGAACATGTTCCTTTGAAGAAGCGATGAATTCAACGGATGGTCCGCGTCACGTTCTGCAGACGGCCGACCATGTGGCCAAACTGGCGGCATTGAAGTGCACCGTGATTGACGGACCGCTCGAAGTGCATGGCGACGAGATTGTGGATCTTCCCGGTTTGGATACGATTCAGACTGTGACCGAGGGGCTCAAAGTGAGCGGAGCATCAAAGTTGACCAGTTTGGAGGGCTTGGCAAATCTGAAGGAGGTGGGGTCACTCTACGTGAAGGATTGTGGACAGCTCTCCACAATCGATTTTCCCGTCCTGACTTCCACAGGGGATTTGACAGTGACCTCCATGCCGGCTCTGACTGCGCTCGACCTCCCGCTGCTCAAGAATGCTGACAACGTGACAATTAACGTCAATACTCAGTTGTCCGAGATCAACATGGATAGCCTTCAAGCTGTCGCTCACGGAATGATCATCTCGTCGAACTCTTCTCTCAAGACGCTTCACGGTCTCCCCGCGCTGAAGGACGTGAGTAGCTTGCTTGTTTCCATCAATAAGGCGCTTCCACAATGCGAGGTCGATGCGATTGCGGCCCGTGTTGGAGGTTGTGACTCGTGCGACGGGAACGATACTTCGGCTTCCTGCAATTGAAACCTCGCGATTGAGACTCTGCGTGCCCTGAGGGGTGTTGGTTCCCGGTTTATTCCCCCGCGAGATTCGCACGCAGTTTCGTGATGGGGCGTTCGCGGTTTCTCGAATTGGGGCCGCGAATGTGCGTTTGGGATGAGGGCACAAAGCGAAAAGCCCGCAAGCGGGCAGCTTGCGGGCTCGTCGTCGTGCGTCAGGGGTGTGGTTAGAAGGGTGGGTCGTCGGGTGCGAGATGGTGATCGATCACGCTGTTGTTGCGCTCGATTGTTCGTCGGAGCTCCACTGTGGGCGATCCTGCATGCGCTCGCTTTGGGCGTGGGCGTTCTGCTACTGGCCTACCCAGCCGTCACTGCCCTAGTCGGTGCTGATCGTTGGTGGACCGAGCCACCCCAGGCGAACTTCATCACCTACAGCAGGCGACGCTGTCGGTGCGGCGGGGTCGAGCGAGGCAAATGGTGGCGCCCCCGGAGGAGTGGGCGGTTCGAGCGCTGGCCCCGTCGAAGGAGTGGGCGGTTCGAGCGGCGGCGTTTTTGGCGATGGCGGCTCGAGCGCGGGGGAGGCCGGGGGAGGGCTAGGGGGCAGTGAATCAGCTGCGGGGGCGAGCGGAGAGCCGTGTCTCACCGGCCCGATCGAATGCGAGTCGGGTGAGCTGTTTGCAGCGTCAGGCACTTTCACGACTTCGGGCAGCTCGGATCTCATTGCGCTCAGCGATACGACCCTGTTGGTCGGCAATCACGCCGACCACGAGTTGAGCATTTTCGACTTGTGCACCGGAACCGCGACTAAATCCTGGGAGCTGCCCGCTCAGCCCGAGGACATTGCATTCGATGCGAGCTCGCGCACGGCGTACGTGGTGCTTGGCGACGAGGCAGCGATCGCCAAGGTCGAGCTCGACGGCGTTGGCGTCACGCTGATCGATCTACCGACCACGGTGGTCGCGCTCACGACAGGCAACGACGGCCGCGTTTTCGCGCTCCTCGATGCTCCGCCCTTTCCAGCGCTTGGAGTTTCGATCATCGATGGACCCGGCGCGGTCGTGCTCGACACGGTTAGCGGCAATTTTGGCAGTCTCCTCGCTTACGATCACCTGTCGGACCGACTGCTGGCGGGAGATGAGTCGGGGGTGCACGCTTTCTCGTTCGTCAAGGCGTCGAACGAACTCGTCTTCGCCGAGCAGAACTACAACACGGGCGGCACGAACTGCCAGCAGCTCATCGTCTCGCCCGATCAGAGGCACGTCGTGCTCACGTGCGGGGGTGGTAATACCGTCACCCAGGAGACTGCGCCGTATCAAATTCTGGACGTCGATCCCACCAACATCGACGTTTTCTACGGTGCCTTCGACATCGGCCCCTATCCGGATGCAGCCGCGTTCAGCCCCGGTGGTCGCTACTTCTATGCCCATGGCGACGACAGCGTACTGGTGTTCGATGGGGCCACTCACGCGCCCATCGGTTCGTACCCCATGCGCGCGGACCAGCTCGCGGTTTCGCCTTCGGGTCGCGTACTCCTGAGTCGCACGGGAGCGGCGAACGTGAGCAGTTTCAACTGGGCCCAGCTGAACGAACCGAACGACTGCGAAGGCGACGGCGAAAGCGATGGCGACGGCGACGTGCCGGATCTGGGCGAAAGCGCCACGGTTTGTACGACGGGTCCGATTCTCTGCAATGTCGGCGACCCGCTACCGGCGAGCGGACAATGGCCGATCCCGCGGACGCACACCCTGGTTGCTCTTTCGGACACCACCGTCTTGCTAGGCAACCAACTGAACAACCGCCTCGACGTGCTCGATCTGTGCACCGGCATGACGCGCTCGTCGTGGCAGCTGCCCAGCGCTCCGGGTGTTTCGGTCCTCGACCGCGCCCAGCGCCTGCTCTACGTCACGCTCGCCGGAGCGACTAGCATCGCGAAGGTCTCGCTCGATTCGGCGGGCGTGGAATTGATTGACGTCCCGGCCCCGGCCATCTCCCTCGCGCTCGGTGCCGACGACATCGTATTTGCGCGCCTCGACGACGGCGTCGGCATCGATGCCCCAATCTCGATTATCGATGCGGCGGAGGGCAGCACGCTCGCGACGAGACGCGGCGACTTCGACGAAATCATTGCCTTTCACCTCGCGACGAATCGGCTGCTCTCGGGCTCGAGCTACGGTGGAGTGAAGGCCTTCGAGTATGCGGACCAGACGATGGAGTTTACGGAGCTGGAGTCGTCTGCAGGCATGAGTTACCCCTGCTACGAGCTTCTGCTCTCCCCCGATCAAAGTCACTTGTACTTTGCTTGCGGCAACGGAACGAGCCCCACGCCCCCCGCCCAAGGAGCTGACTTCGACCCGACTGATCTCGCTTCACCCTTCGGTATCTATGAGCAAGGCCTCCATGCCATCGCTGCGGCTTATAGCCCCGGGGGGGCGCGATTGTTCATAACGACATCCAGCGAAGTCGCGGAGCTCGACGTGGCGACCCGGGCGCTCATCGATACCCATGCCATGCCTACGCCACTTCGTCTCTCACTGGCGCCGTCGGGTCGCGTTCTCATGGGTGGAGGTGTCTTGCTCCTCAACCAGTTCGACATCAACCTCAGTTGGGAAGTACTCGATACATCCGACTGCAACCCCTGACGAGGGCGAGTGCGGCCGCAGCTTTGATCCGATGAGCGGGAAGAGCCCTGCGATCTCATCGACGCGCGCACCACTCTGGTCGGTGCCGCTGCGGCCTCCACGCCTTGCGCGCCGAGCGCAAGCTCAAAAGCTTGTGGGCACACCGCGTCGTACATGCTGTTCGGGGAGTCCTGTTCTGTGCACGGGGAGGTCACCGCTTCCGGCATGCTCTGCGTCAGCTCAACTTTGTTCGGGGGCAGGTAAGTTGTGTCGGCTGCGCCGCCAGGGACGCTAGCCGCGACAGTGGCATCACCGATCAAGCGCAGCCGGACGAGAATCGAGGCGAACCGAAGATTGGAATCGCCCCGATAGCTCAGCAGCAGAGTCTCGCCGCTCGCTCCGACCTCGACAACCTCCGGAGGAATGTTCGCCTCTAGCTCGGGCGCCTCGCCGCACTCGCACGTGCTTGCTCTCGTCAACGCCGCGATGCACATCAATAGCGGCCTCCAGCCTGCCTCACGCAGGGTTCCGTCGCGGGCCTTTTGCAACCAACGCACCCCTTCGAGGTTACACTAGCCAGAGCACCGAGCAGGTTGCCAACTTTACCGGCACCACCAAAAACGGCCCCGCGAGTCCTGCCGCTCGAGCTGGCAGCGCGCCCTGGAGGACGGGAAGCCCAGAGATTAGAGGGTCAAGAGCGGCCAGTTGGCCGCGAGGAGCCGTCCCGACGCGTGGGCAAAGTGGCGTTTGGCGGGTGACCGTCCTCAAAATCGCCGATCGCCGTGCCCAAACCCCACCGTTGCGTTCCTAACGAATGTGGGCAGAAAGCAAACAGGAGTGAGGCAATGATACGATGGCGGTTGGGTGGCTTTTTCGGATGTCTCTTGGCGCTGACTCTCGCGTTCGGCTGCGAGTCTCAGGTCGGAAAGGACTACACGGGTGAGCCGCTGCTCACGCTGCACGGCAAGGTGTTGTTGAGCGATGAAGAGGCGGACCAGAACCTCGAACCCAGGGTGATGTATTTGGGTGTGGACGGCGACGCGGTGCTCGCCAGGGGAGAGCTGTCCGGAGACTTCCCGGCCAGGTTTCGGTTCGACCTGACCGAGCCCCCGCCCGAGTCGGCGATCCATGCGTTGAGCCACCGCGACTACGACTACGACGGCGAGATTGCAGAAGGCTGGTTGGTCCTGGTGCCACCCGACTTCCCCTCGAAGCTGCCCTACGCCACCCGCACCGAAAGCTTCCCCGAGCAGCTGCCCACGCGACGGCAGCGTGTGCGCGGTGACGGAACGGCGCTGCACCGACGACGGTCGCTGCAGCGAACGCGACCTCGAGTGCAGCTTCGAGCCATGTGAGGTCGTCGCCAGCTGGGGTAACGCCGAGTTGGCAGAGGACGCCATGACGGAGGCTTGGACGACTTGTTTGGACAATACCTGCTACACCGTCAATGAGCTGTGCGACAGCGAGCACTGCAACGCCGTCGTGAATGATTGCGGCCCATTCAGCGCATCGGAGTGGGCGGACTCCGAGGTGCTTGCGGACGGCACGATGCATGCCACCACTTGCACCGTCCTGAGCGACAGCCGCCCCTCTTCGGTAACGTCCGTCTGGTATCTGCAAGAACACTGGGCGGGCTACGCGGTGTTCTACGTGAGCGACGACTTCACCGAGCATCCCGCCGGTGCGCTCGAGCGCGGCTACAATCTGCTGGCTCAGCGTTCCGCCGACGGCTGGCTGGAGGCGGTTCAGTGCGAATTGGACGCCAGGGTCGAAGCCGTGGCCGGGTACAACCAAGACCATGGCGAAAGCGTCAATATCCTGAGCTCCACACAGGCAATCCAAGAGCTCGTCGACCAGGCAGGAGCAGGCTGCGGTGGCACGTACCCCCTGACTCGCATCGAAGACCCACTCAGCGAGTCGCTCACCATCAGGATCGGCGAGTTCAGCGAGGCGTTCTGATTGGACCTCGGGGAGCGCAATGGCGATGACAACGACAGCCGTCTCCGGCATGGTGCCCCATCCGTCACCATGCTGGACCAACGCCAACTCGCTTGGATTTATCGACGTCACGGCCCGTCCGTGTTTCGACGGGCGAAGCAGATGCTCGGCGTCGACGCAGATGCTCACGAAGTGGTCCAGGAAGTGTTTCTGTCGCTGGTGGAGCGGCCCGAGCAGTTCGCAGGAAAGAGTTCGGTGACTACCTTCTTGTACAGCGCGACCACTCACGCTTGCCTCAATCGAATGCGCAATGCGAAAACGCGCGAGCGCTTGCGGAAAGACAGGCTGCCCCTGCCGGATGAGACGGATGCCAGCGGACTGAGCGCCGAGCAGCTCGTGATGCTGCAGCAGGCCGTCGAGGCCATGCCCGATGAGCTCGCGGAAGTCGCGGTGTACTACCTGGTCGACGGACTTACGCATCGAGAGATCGCGCGCCTGCTCTCTTGCTCGCGTCGCCACGTGGGAAACCTGTTGGCTCGACTATCCGAGTGGGGTGATGACGAGGGGGCTCGTCCATGTTGACGCGGATTCGCAGAGACCTGCCAGAAGGCTGCATTTCGGACCTGGGCTTCGACGAATGGCGCGGACGCGAGCTCGATCGGGAGACCATTGAAAGCTACGAGGCGCACCTCGAACAGTGCGAGCGCTGCCAACGCCGGCACGACGCCATTGAGGCCCAAGCTGGGGCCTTTCTGACGAAATTTCCGACCCTTTCGTTGCCGCATCGGGCCCGGTCAGGCCAGCAGGGGCGCGGCGAGGTCGTGCCGCTCGATTCCGTGCGGCGTCGCTGGCTCATGTGGGCGCCGACCGGCGTAGGAGTGGTGGCGCTCGCCGCCGCGGTGGTCGTGCTGCTCAGCACGCCACGGCACGAGGGCGACGGCGCGCTGCCAGTCGCACCGGCATTCAGTATGCGCAGCAAGGGCAGCGCGCACATTGGGTTCTTCGTCAAGCATGGAGAACGGGTGCGGCGTGGCAGCGACGGCCAGGTCGTCCACCCAGGCGACCAGTTGCGATTCACGGTAACGAGTCGTTCGCCTCGGCACGTGGCGATTCTGAGCCTGGACGCGTCACACGTCGCCACCGTTTACTACCCACGGGGTAATCGAAGCCAGCAGCTGACGGAGTTGCGCGACCAGGCCGTGGACAGCAGCGTGCTGCTCGACGACACGCTGGGCGAAGAACGGATCTGGGGATCTTCTGTGACGCGCCCTTCACGCTCGAACCTCTACGAGAGGAGCTCGAACAGCAGGGCAGGCTTCCTGCGCTGCCGGGCTGCAGCAGTGACGAGCTGTCCATCATCAAAGAAGCGCCGCCGTGAAGGCGTGGAGGCTGGGTTGGTTCTTGGCGCACTTTCTGCTGGCGCACTTGGCAGCAGCGGAAGTGCGCCGCTTCGCCGTCATCATCGGCAACAACACCGGTGCCAGAGACGATGTGGAACTGCGCTACGCGGAATCGGATGCGGCCCGAGTCGCTCGCGTTCTGCGCGAGCTCGGTGGCTTTCAACCGGCCGACATCGTCCTGTTGCAGGGTGAAGCCGCGCGCGCCGTGAAGGGCTCACTCCGCGCGGTGGATGAGCGGATTCGAGCAGCAAACGCTCGCGCGGATACTCTGCTCTTCGTGTATTACTCCGGGCACGCCGACCGACACGCGCTGCATCTCGGTGAGTCGCGATTCGGGCTAGAGAAGCTGGCGACGTTCGTGCGAGCCTCCCCGGCCAAAGTGCGCCTGTTGGTCGTGGATGCCTGCCAATCCGGCGCTCTCACGCGCGTGAAGGGGGGCCGGGTGGTGGCTCCCTTCGAGCTGGGCACGAAACAGCTTCTGGGAGAGGGGGTGGCGTTCTTGACGGCAACCTCTGAAGACGAGGACGCCCAAGAGTCGGATGAGCTCAAGGGCTCGTTCTTCACCCATGCGCTGGTCTCCGGCCTGCTGGGGGCGGCCGACGAAAATCGAGATGGGCAGGTCGTGCTCGAGGAGGCCTACGAGCATGCCTACGAGGCGACCTTGCGAGCCACGAGCGGGACGTCCGCGGGCGCCCAACACCCCACTTTCCGCTACGAGGTGAAGGGGCAAGGCTCGCTGGTGTTGACGCGCTTGACCTCGAACGAGCAGGCGCGCGCGCTTCTGGCGTTCCCCGCGGGCATCGCCTTTTTGGTGATGCGCGACAACGCTTCGGGTCAAGTCGTTGGGGAGGTGGACGCAGACGATCGCGGTCGGACGCTCAGTGTGTCACCGGGGCGCTACTTCGTCCGGGGGCGTCGCAGCGACCACTTGCTCGAGGGAACGATTGCCTCGAGCGCCGGGCAAACGGTTTTCATCAACGCGTCCGGGCTGACGCGTGTCGCTTACGCTAGGCTCGTGCGCAAGGGCGCTCGCGAGAGTTCGCTGGCTCACGGTCCCCAACTCGGAATCGCCATTCGCTCGCCGCTCCCCAACGCCACGACGGTGTGCCAGGGCGGCTTGCTCGGCTACCGTCTGGATCTCGAGAACCTGAGCTTGACCGCTCGCCTGAGCGCCTGCACCAGTCGCTTCGAGAACGAAGCCCTGGAGGCTCGCACGAACGAATACGCCTTCGGCGTCACGGCCACCCGTGCCTGGGACTGGCAGCTGTGGAGCGCGTATGCGGGCCTGGGGCTGGGAGCGACACTGACGCGGCAAAGCTTCGAAACACGCGGCGTTGCGCCGGCTCGCCTATCGCTCTCGCCGACGGCGCACCTGGTGCTGGGCAGCGACGTCGCGCTATTCGACCGCTACTACGTCGCTCTCGAGGCCAAATTCGAGGGCCACCTGCTCGAATTTCAGCGCACCACAAGCGCACCCAGCGAGTACGAGCCCGCCGCCGCCGTGCGCGGGGTGCTGCTCGGTGGCATGCAGTTTTGACGAAACCGAGAACGCCACCTTTGCGTTCCCATTCGAACGTCCACAACCTGAGGGCCCGCGGATCAGAAAGTCGACCGATCAGCATCGTTCCTCGCGCGGCTTGAGCACGTAATTCCAATCGCCGTAAAAGTCGTCCCGCTCGAGCTTTAGCTCGCGGAGCTCCTTGGCTCAAACCTTCTTGCCAGTGGGGTGCCTGCGACGGTCGAGGCGAGCGCGTACAACGAGGCCCCCGCGATTGGTCGTGTTGCCGATGAGGCTGATAATCGTTTCACAGGTCCTCAGGGGGCGGCCGCGCCAGTTGATCGATGATTGAGAACAGTCGGTGCTCCACCTTGTTCCACTTGCTGGTGCCGGGCGGGAAGTGGCTAACACGGATCGCAAGGTTGAGCTTGTCAGCTACCCGCTGAAGTTGCTGCTTCCAACCGTGCGAGCGATAGCCGTTGCTCCCGCCCGCGTCGGCGGTAACCCTTCCAGGGCGGTCGGTCTCCCGGCCAAGACGCGGTCGTCGCGCACGCGAGTGGCCATCCTCGAGCACGCCGTCGCGACCGCCGATCGTGTCCCCCCAAAAACGAAAACCAGACCGGCGAGCGCGCGCCCCGGCCAGCGCGGCGCTAGGTCTCACAGCGGCGGTCCAAGCATCATCCCTCCAGCCACACGCTCGGAAAGCGATCACTCTTGCGCGCGTTCCAAGACGGCGACTACCATGCCCCATGGTCGATCCTTCGCTGGCACCGGGCGAGCTGCCCTGGGAGGGCGGCTGCCGCTGCGATCGGGTGCGGTTTCGTATCGTGGCGGCACCGATCGTGTCGGCGATCTGCCACTGCCGGGGCTGCCAACGCATGAGCTCCAGCGCCTTTTCGCTCACACTGATGGTCCCCAGGCAGGGGGTCGAGCTACTGCAAGGTGAGACCGTGCCGGGTGGCGCGCGCACCGAGCTCCAACACGAGCACTGCGATTACTGCAAGACCTGGGTGCGCACGATCATTCCGGAGTTTGGAGTCATCAACGTCCGAGCCACCCTGCTCGATCAGGCGTCCTGGTTCGTGCCGTACCTGGAGACCTACCTGTCCACTCGCTTGCCCTGGGTCACGTCGCCTGCGATTCAAAGCTACGACGAGTTCCCAGCGCCGGACTCCTATCCCGAGCTGATGGCTGGCTACGCTTCCTGGGCCCGCGAACGCGGCTGGCCGATACCAAACGGGTGAGTCAGCGCGCTCGTAGCCCTGCCGACTTGCGGCGGGTGCCGGATGGCTCCGGTGGTGGGCTGGCGAGCCCGGGGCGTCGCCAAAACTATGCCCCCCCACAGTGAAGCAGGTTCGTCTCAACTTCATCAATGGCTCCGGGAAGGAGCCTTCACCGCGCCCACAGTGCGCCGAGCTCGAGCTCTACCGCATCGAACGGTTCCGGTCGGCACCGTTCATCACCAACGAAGCTGGCGATCAGGATGTACCCATCACCCCCCAGGCGGAACAAGGTGAGTGATTGTTCGGACGCATTGATCAGCCACAGGTGCGGCACGCCCTGGCGAGCGTAGAGCGGCAGTTTGGCTTGTCGATCGACCTTTGCCGTGGAGGGCGACAGCACTTCACAGACCCAGTCGGGGGCGAGCTCGAAAAAGGCTACATCCGCAAGCTCCGGCATCCGCTCCCGACGCCAGCCTGCCAGGTCCGGCACGACGATATCGCCCTCAAAGTGAAGCTCAGGTTCCACAAGCAAGATCCATCCCCCGGGCCCGCCACGACCGCGGCGGAAGGGCCCATAGAGCTCGCCTTCCAGGTTCGAAGCCGCGTTGGCATGAAGCGCCGCGGGTCGCGGAGATGTGTACAGCTCACCGTCGACCACTTCGACGACGACGTGGCGCGGCGCAGCCAGCACGTCTCGATAGTCGGCTCTCCGTTTGGCGGCATCGCTCATGGTTTCGTATCGCGAAGCATAGCGCACTTCGGGTCATTGACGAAGGCGTCGCTCGGGTTCGTGGCCAAAGATAGCAGTGCATTCGCCAAAGAGCTCAGCCGCTCGCTGAAGCATCGCGCCAAGCGAGAGTTCGGCCTTTCGAGTCTGGACGATGCGCTGACGGGCCTGGTCGTCGTAGTGCAGCTACGGATGGAGCGCTCAGGCTCGATGGGTCCACGTGGCCAGAGACCCACCGGACGCGGAAGCGGACACCTCCCAGCAACGAGCCACGGGGATTTCGGGGCACAAATGTGGCCCCAGGGCTCGAGTGCATTCAGATTCGCTCAAATTTACCCGATACTTGCGGTTTCACTCCATGGTCATTTCCAAAAAACGCACGAGATCGCGCGTCGTCACGATGTTCTTGAACTCACCATTCGCGGAAACGACCAGCAGGCAACGAAAGCGCGAGTGCGCCAGTGTGCTGATGAGCTCTTGCATGGGTGCCTGTTGCTCGATGAGTTGTGGGTCCATCGTCATGATTTCCCGCAGTGACGTCGTCGTCGGATCGCCGTGGTTGGGGTCGGCGTAGAACTGCAGGAGGTCGGTGACGCTCACGATGCCGACCGGCTTGGTGTCTTCTAGTACTGGAAGGTGGTGGAGATCGGCGCTGTCGAAGAGCTTTCGTGCGTCTGCAACCGTGTCGTCGGAGCGCCCGATGATCACGCCCTGGGTGGCCTCGCGTTGGGCACGAGCAACCTTGTTCAACACGTCGGCTACCGAATGCGCCGGCTCGGCTCTGAACGAGACGCCAAATAGTCGTTGGGAGAGAGAAGCGGCCATGGCCGACGCCGAAACTGCAAGTGTCGTGCCGGAAGTGGCGAGCTGGGCGGTGCAGGCCCCCTCCCATGTCTCCGCGCAGAGCTTCGCGCAAGAACTGCTCGAGGCATGGAGGTGGACGCACGCCTTGCTATCTGCTCGACGCCCTCCGGCGCCCGCCGCACGGCAAGGCGCCTGCACCGAGCCTTCCAAAAGCAGGGAAGGATAAGTCCTTGGGACGACGAGCACGCCTTCGTCGACTCGGGTGACACCGATCCGTTCAGTCTCGATGAGCCGGGCCTTTACGCATGCTACCAGGCCGCCGCCAGCGGCGTCGCCGTTTCGGCCGAGCGTGCCGGACAGTCGGTGCTGCGCTTGCTGGTCCCAAGCCGAAGTGAGCCCGAGCGCTCACCGGACGATGAACGAGCCGACCAGCCCGTGGCCGAGGCGCTCGGCGTCAACCTCTACGCCAAGCAGCTCGTCGACGGGCCACAGAGAGCACCGATTGCCGCACGTCATGGACCGCAGCGCAGCGTGACCCGACGAAGCGCGCGGACTCGGCGACCCCACGCAATCCGCCTGCAGCAACTGGTGACCACTCTCGGGCGCAGCTGGGGTTCAGTTCGGGTGAAGGCACGGCGTCGACCATGCCCGCCCCGAGAAGGTCGCGGTGGGGTTGGCTCCTGCGGCATGTGTACCGCGCCGAACGTGGACACTTGCAGTCTGTGTGGCGGACCCATGCGCTGGCTCGAGGCCACTACCGAGCAGACTGCCATCGCAAGGCTCCCCGCCAAATATGGGCTCGCACCTCAGCCGCCTGCCGAGCCGCGCCCGCCGGTGCCGCTCGGACAGCTCGCGTTGCCGTTCGCCTGAGGATCAGACCAGCGCTGGCGAGCGGCACTGGCGCACTCTCGTCGAAACACAACGCGAAAGGGCGGACCGCGCCGCCAGGCGCATCGCCGAGCTCGAGGAGGCGCTGCGCAAAGGGTGACCGAGCGCCTGGACGCGCAAACACAGTGCTCCCCCGGCGCAGCCCACAGGCAAGCGTCTCGAAGTACAGAGGGGGGAGACAGAAGTTCCCCCGCAGCCAGAAGATTCAACCAAGAAGAGAAACCGAGAAGCCCAGGAAGAGAGAAGTGAAAGGTGGCCCCGTGGGCGCTACTAAGTATTGCATCGCGGCTCGCGACAGGGACAATGTCTGCCCATCATGTCTCATACTCGTACTGCTTTCGTCGGGCTTTCACTGGGGCTCCTCCTCGGTTGCTCCGGAAAAGACGACGCGGAGAACCCGGGTTCGGGCGCAACCTCCGTCACTTCTGGAACCGATAGCACGGCCACGACGGGAACGACCGGCACCAATGCTTCGAGCTCCACGGGAAGCGTGGGCACTTCGAGCACCAGCGGCGTGGGCGGCATGAGCACCAGCGGCATGGGCGGCATGAGCACCAGCGGCGTGGGCGGCATGAGCACCAGCGGCATGGGCGGCATGAGCGCCAGCGGCATGGGTGGCATGAGCACCAGCGGCGCGGGCGGTATGAGCACCAGTGGCATGGGCGGAGCGGGCGGGAACGGGGGCACGTCCGGAGTCGATGGCAGCGGAGGCGGTTCCACGGCCGCTGCAACGCCGAGCGCCGGCTGCGGCAAGGGCAGTCAAGGCACAAAGATCTCCAAGAACAACGAAGAGATCGTCGACTTCCCGTCGTCGTACGACGGTGACACTCCGTTTCCGCTCCTGATGATGTTGCACGCTTGCGGCAACCCCAACGACCAGTGGGAGAGCCTGACCAATTCGAGAGGTCCGCAGGGGCTCGTCGACGAATACATTCGCTGGATGCCGAACACGACCGCCGCCAGCGGGCAATGTTGGAGCAACTACAACAACGACGTGGCTCGGATCCTCGACCAGTACGACGAACTCTTGGACAACTACTGCATCGACACGAGCCGCATCTTCGGAGTGGGGCATAGCTCGGGCGCACAGATGCTCGTCAACATTCTGTCGCACCAGTCCGATGCGCAGCACCTGGATCTCCGGGGTGTCGCGCCGGTCGCCGCCGATCCTTACAACGTCGTGGACCCGATCCCGGTCCTCTATATCGACGGCGAGAACGACAACCAGCGCAGTCCGGATTCGGCAACCAACGCCGTCGCCCGGTTCCGCACCTCGAACATGTGTTCGGACACATCCGTGCCGTACTCTGAAATCATGGGCTGCAACAGCCACCAGAACCAGCAGGCTGTCGACCCTGGGTGCATCATCTACGACGACTGCTCCGTCCCGACCATCTGGTGCTCCCACAACGATCCCGACTACAGCAACACCGAGCACGGCGTTCCGTGCTTCGCCACACAGGCGATTTACGACTTCTTCAAGATGCTCGCCCCGTAACCAATGGAGACGAAGATCCACCCGGCAACCCCTCTTGCTCCAAAGCCGTCCAAAGTTCGTGCCGGTCAGCAACTCAACCCGCGGTCCGGGGCCGCCCCTCCTACGTGGCATGGGTCTCACGACAGCTCGACTACCTGTATCACACCCTCGGGGCTCGGTGGTGGCGCGCGTTTTTTGAGCGGAGGCGACCGCTCTACCCAGAGCTTCTGTCGCGCTCATTAGGTCGGCACACGACACTGTGGCAGCATCGCCGCCATGCGCGCCCAGGGCACGTTCCTGCTCCCAATCTGCCTGTCCTGCCAAGTCGCCACGCCGCCGTCCGCACCCTCGCCGGACGTCACGGTCGAACCCCCGGGAAGTACGGAAGTGCCCTCTGCCCCGCCCGAAAGCGCGCTTCGAAGTTCCTTGGCGCCAAACCGAGAGCTTTGAAGCCTCCTCCAAATCGTCAGCGGAATTGCTCGATGCGGCGCCGATGGGCGGGCGGAGACGCGTTCCGAACGCTACTTGCGCTGGTTGGGCGAGCCCGGCGACCCGCACACACACTCGCTCCGGCACGCGTCCACCTTACTTCGGGAGCCAACTGATCCGCAGCCCGGCTCGGTGAGCCGGACCGGGCCGGGTTGTTCGAACGCGCAGTAGACCCCGTCGCCAGGTGGGCCTGTATAGTCCACGGGCCCCGTCGTGGACTATACAGGCGTGGTTCGGGGAACCGCCCGCGATGAGGACGGAGACGGCAGGCAGGCAACCTACCTGGCAACAGGGAGTTGCCCACGATTGGCGCGCAACTTGCGTACGCGCGCCGACATCCCGCGCCCGTAGTGCTCTGTTCTCACTTGTCTCTGAAGGAGCAGTCATGATTCGACTCACGTTCCCCACAAGGCGGCTTTCGTTTTGCCTGCACAGCGTCGTTCTCATTGGGTTCACGCTACATGTCGCCCTTGCCTGCAGCTCCGACGACGCCGAGGAAGAACCCGGCGCCGACACGACCGCGGGAGCCGGGGGAGGCACGGACGCCGGTGGCAGCGAAATGGTTGGCACAGGCGGCAGTGGTGCTGGCGGCGGTGCGGGCGCGGAAAGCACGGCCAGCACCGGCGGGAAAACAAGTAGTGGGGGAGGGGCCGGCGCAGCGTCGGGCGGCACCGGAGGGAGTAGCGGCGGGGACACAGCGGCGTCGACTTCGGACGAGACGTCGTCAGGAGGAGCTTCGACGTCGAGCACCGATGGGGGCAGCGGCGGCGGAGCGGGTGCCGGTTCGGACGACCTGCCTCCACTCTGCGAGGGTGACGGGGAACCCAATGAGACCCCGAGCACGGCCTGCAGGGCACCGCTGGGGAGTGAGGTGACCTCTAGACTCACTTCAGCCGCGAGCGACGCGGTCGACTGCTATGCGTTCCCCGTGGAAGCAGGCGTGACCTATTCGCTGGTCATGAATCGGGTATCAGGGCCTACGGCCTACGGCACGTCTGACAACCTATTCTACGAGGTCACTACGGACTCCGGGATTGTGCTACTCGAAAGCAGCAACATCGGTAGCAACGCTGCCATGTACCATGAGATGGTCGTGGACACGTCGGAGGTGGCCACGCTCTGCGTCAGCGCCGGCTCTCCCACGACCCAGTACGAATACGCCTTTCGCATCGACGAAGACTGGCGCCACGCGCTCGAGCAAGATGACGCGACTTTCGAGCCGAACAACACCGTGAGCACGGCGTATCCGCTGACTCTGGGCGAAGAGTGGACGTCCCGTATCACCGCGCTGCAAGCGGACTTCGTGGATTGCTACCGCTTCGACGTGGAGGCAGGTATCACCTACTCGTTGGTCATGGATCGGGTATCGGGGCCTACGGCCTACGGCACGTCTGACAACCTATTCTACGAGGTCACTACGGACTCCGGGATTATGCTACTCGAAAGCAGTAACATCGGTAGCGACGCTGCCGTGTATCACGAGATGGCCGTGGACACGTCGGAGGTGGCCACCCTGTGTATCGAAGGCGGCGCGCATGATGCGCAGTACGACTACACGCTGCGCATCGATGAAGACTGGGCGCACGGTCTAGTGCAGGATGACGTCACCTACGAACCGAACAATACGGTGGCGACCGCGTACCCGGTCAGCTTGGGGACGGACTGGTCCTCGCGGTTCACGACGAGTGAGGCGGACTACGTTGATTGCTATCGATTCGGTGTAGCGGCTGGGACTACCTATACTCTGACGGTGGAGGAGGTATCGGGGCCTACGGCCTACGGCACGTCTGACAACTTGTTCTACGAGCTGACGACCGAGTCCGGCGTGCTACTTGTTCCCGAGGACAACATCGGGAACAACTCTGCCAACACGGAGGAGTTCGTGGCCGATGTCACCGAACTTGCCACGCTGTGTCTACGGGGTGGTGCCACAGGGACGCAATACGACTACGCGTTTCGAATCGACGAATGACACAGTGTCCCTGTGTTCCCGCATCGCTCTAGCGAGCGACCGCGCACGTCAATGGCATGTGCCAAGTGTCGGAACGGGACCGCTTGCCAGTGAAGGACAGGGTCCAGCGGAATTTCAGGGCCGTGCATCCAGCCATGCAAGATCAGCCAGTTGGCCTTCGTTCTTCAGGACGCGCATGCGGAGCTTCAGGCCGTGCTCCGACACTCTGAGCTCACGCGCCAGCGACACGAGGTCGTTACAGCTACTGGCGGCGGTCAGGATGTCCGCCGCCGCCAGCGTCTGGGCTTTGACGATGCCCTTGCAGCTGTCCATACGCGTGTTGAGCCAGCTTTGCGAGACTCCGAGATCCAAGGCGGAGCGCGTTATGTTGTAGTCGTTCCTTGCAAGCGCCAAAAGAATCTGTTGGTCGGAGAGGTTCCCCGCATCCGACCGTGACCTGCGCGGCTTCTCATCACGCCCAAACTCTCCACTAGTGCTTGCCGTGGCTGCGTCGCCCGTCGACGCCTGGTTCAGAGTGTTCGCTGCCGCTTCGTGCAGCACGAACCTGGGCTCGAAGCGATTGGCAATGCAAAGTTGCCGGGCGAAGTTTTGCAAGGCGGCCGCGTTGCCGGGCCACGGATGGGAGACCACCTGCCTGAGCACGCTCATCGGCAGCCAGGGCTTTTGGTGTGGGGCTGGATGCTGCAAGCGATGGAGCTCGCCGGTGCCTGCGAGTTCGAGCCGCAAGAAGTGGAAGAACAGCCGGGCGATGTCGTCCCGACGCTCTCGGAGTGGCGGCACTCGGACGGTATAACCGCGCAGCCGATGCAAGAGGGGGGATGAGAAACTACCCGTTTCCGCGCGCAGCTCGAGATTGGAGTCCGTGGCGGCAATGATACGAATATCGACGTGTTCCGTCCGGGACGCGCCCAGGGGCTGCACTTCTTTTTCACGCAGGGCGCGCAGCAACAATGGTTGGACGTTCAGCGGCAGTTCCCCCACTTCGTCGAGAAAAAGCGTCCCGCCGTTGGCGGCGCTGAAGTAGCCAGGCCGCGCTGCCGTCGCTCCCGTGAATGCACCTTTCTTGTGTCCGAAGAGCGCTGCGGCAGCGAGTTCGTGCGGCAGCGCCCCTAGATTCACGGCTACCAGATCCATGTGAGAGCGCTTGCTGTTTTGATGGATGGCTTTGGCTGCGAGTTCCTTGCCCGAGCCCGACTCTCCGAGCAGCAGCACGGAGGTGTCGAGATCCGCAACGCGCAAAATCTCTCGGCGCAGCCGATTGAGCTGGATGCTATCACCCACGAATGTCAACGAAGCGGGCGCGCTACGGAAGTCGTCGACAGGGTGAAGCAACAGCAGCACCGTGCGATTGAGCTCCAACAGCACCCCCGCCTCGATTCGGGCGCGGGGTACGACATACGAGCCGGACGCATCAACTTCGATCCCCAGGGCTCGAACCCGGGCCGCCTCGCAGTTTCTGATTACTACCTCGCCTTGCTTGTTCACGAACAACTGTGCCGTAATGCGACTGACCACAGGGGTAGCAAGTGGGCGGCCGCCGTGATCGCGTGGCGCCCGAAACACGGGTTCATGACGTCCCAAGCGGCGTCTGCCACCGGCCCGCAGCGAAAACAACTCGGCCACTTCCCCAACGCGGTTCGGATCTGGATGGAACAGGATCGTCAACCCGACCACCGCGTCGCTGCCTTCTGAGGTCGTGCTAGCTTTGCCCTCGACGGTGGTTTGTGCGTCGTCCGTCGAGGGTGCCGCAAGCGTCGAGCCCACGCTACTGCCCTCGTTCGGCGGCTGGACCGATGCACATGAGTTCGAAACCGAGGTCAACCAGGCCTTCCTTGGCCGTTTGGGTGCGGAAGGTGTGCACCCAGACTCCGTCGTTGTGAGGCGTGACTGCCGTGCATGCGCGGTTGAACCCCTGGAACGGATTGCAGACGCAGGTCGGTGCGTCCGCAAACGTGTCCGGGTGGAAGCCAACCCAGTAGATGCCTTCTTCTTGCCGCAGGACCTCTTGTACGGAACCGGATTGAACCCGGATATCACATTTCGGTGTGACGCAGATTTCTTTGGCCAGATCACCGCCAACCTTGACGCTGGCGTAGTGCAAAGGCGACTCAGAGTCGGTGCGCAGGCCCGTCGCTCCCGTTCCAGAGGCGCCCGCCGCACCGAGGGCATGGGCGTGCCCCACGCGAGCGAAGTTGCCGGGCGACTCCCCCGCGAGCTTGTCCGCGTTGTCGGCTTGCATCGCATGCATGGCGAACGGCACCGTGCCCAAAGCGCGAAGGGGCAGCTGCTTGCCGTTTACTTCCAGCTGGATGAGCACTTGGGGCAGCTGCTCCAGGACACTCGCGCATTGGTCATGGAGCGCGACCTGGAAGTGGCCAGCCAAAAGAGGCGCGTCAACCGCATCCGTGACGGGACAGGCGGGCTCTTTGGCATCGGGAACGAACAGGCGGACCGTGATCGCCGCGGATTCTGCGCTGCTGGGTGCGCCGTTTTCCAGAAGCACACCGGAGTAGAACAATGGCCTGGGCGCTGATCCTTCCTCGGCTTTCGCCTTGCCGAGAAAATAGCCACCGGCGACGAACGAGACCCCCAGCAGCCAGGGCAGGAGCCGGTAGACGCGGCTCATCGGAGAACGCTTCCTACGACACACAGCTTCTTGTCGTTGCTGCAGGCCCATTCTTCAAAGTGGAGCCCCTCGTCCACGACGGACCACTTGCCGGAACTCGCGGCTGGCAGCACCTGCAGCTTCCCTTCGACAACGTTGTAGCTGACGGCCTCGGCGCGATCCGGGATTGGATCCGGTTGGCTGAGTGGGAAGGGATCGCATGCGACGAGGGCGGCGCCCCAGAGAAGGCTTGCACGAAAGGTCGAGCTGGAGCGCCACGGCTGGCTCACCCCCTGTCTTTCCATGTCGGGCTTGGTGCGGAGCCTCGCCCAACAGCGGTTCGGTACGAAATGCGGCGCGTTTGGCTTCATCCTGGTTCCCTCCTGGCCACCCGCGGGTTCGACCTCTAGCTCCTTCGAGGATGCCTCGAAAGCGAGCCGCCGGTGAAAGCCGTGCGGACAAATCCCATTGCCTCGTAGCTTAGAATAGGTTAGCGAACCTGTATAGGTGGTTGTGTGCGAGCGGGCCGAGGTTTCAAAGAGGTGGTGGCACTCGTCTGTGCTGTGACCGCATGCTCCGGCAACGGCGCTGAGCCCGACTCCTCGGATACCGATGCATCGCCCATGGTTGGGACATTGAGCCTAGAATGCGACGCGCCCGCCTTCGAATCCTGCGGAGGAGATCTCGTGGGAGTGTGGAAGCTCGATCATGGCTGTTTTCGCGGCGAAAATGTGCGCGTGCCCGAAGAACGAGGGGACGCTTGTTCCATCGAGGATAAGGCCGCCAAGCTCGCCGCCGCTGGAGAGGTCGAGTTTCGGGCCGATGCTTCGTTCAGCTACACCCTCGCGCTCAATGGCACAGTCGTCCTACAGATGGCCCCGGCCTGTCTGCCTGCCACCGGGGGATGCAGCTCTCTGGAAACCTCGCTTGCGATGAGCGGCCTGACGTGTACGGGAGTCGCCGCGCTGGGCTGTGAATGTTCGGTACAAATTAACGATGAACCTGAAACCGAAGTCGGACATTACGAGATCGCTGGGACCGACGTCATCCTGTACTACGAGGACCGCGTCGAGCCTTCACGCGTCAAGTATTGTGGACGCGGCGACGAGCTTCTCTCGACATTTCCCGTATCGGACTTCCTCGCGAACGGTGAGGTGACGCTCTTGTTCAGGAAGCAGTGACAATGGCCGAGTGGGGAAGAATCCGTGGCAGGTACGAGCTACTCGAACGCATTGGCGCAGGGGCCATGGGCAGCGTGTATCGCGCGCGGCATGCCTTCACTGGTGAGATCGGGGCGCTGAAGCTCTTGCACGCTCAGCGCGCGTCGGACGAGCGTTCTGTGCGCAGGTTCTTGCGCGAGGCGCGAACGGTCAGTCTGGCGCGCAGTCCACACATCGTGCAGGTCAAGGACGCGGGCGGGCTGAGCTCGGGGCGCCCGTTCATCTTCATGGAGCTGCTTCGAGGCTTTACGCTGAAACGAGCACTGGACCACGCGAAAACGCTAACGCCCGCCCTGGCGGTGGAATTCGCGTTGCAGGCCGCCAAAGGGCTGGAAGCTGCTCACCAGGCCGGTATCGTGCACAGGGACATCAAGCCGGACAACCTGTTCTTGGTGGTCGATGGCGGTTCTGGCTTGCCGGTCTTGAAGTTGTTGGATTTTGGAATCAGCAAGCTAGACGTTGCGTTCGACCAACAGACGGCCTTGACCCGGCAGGGCGTGCCTCTTGGAACGCCGGGATACATGGCTCCTGAGCAGTTCTACGATTCAGCGAACGTGGATCGACGCGCTGACGTATATGCGCTCGGCGTGGTCATCCACCAGTGCTTGACCGGCCGCCTGCCATTTGTAGCGGCAACGCTCAGGCAGCAGTGCGAGGCAGCGCACAAGGCGGACCTGCCGCCGCTGGAGGAACTCCCGTGCGAGGTGGGGCCGGCCCTGCACGCTGTTCTCGACAAGGCGCTGCGGGCTCGACCCGGCGAGCGCTACGCCGGTTGTCTAGCGTTTGCCAAAGCGCTGTTCGACGTGGCCGGATCGGTATCCCATGCCCGGGAGGACTGGGATCGACTGGGCCTGTGTGAGCTGGCAGCGGGCGAGGCCAACGCAGCCGGCGATCTTGTGGATTGCTCGGACGCGCGGGTAGGCAGCACCAGCGGCGGTGAACTGGCAGGCGCCGGCCTATCTGTCGCGCAGGAGAGTCACTCGGATTCGCCCGATGCCACCACGATCGTTCCTTGGGTTTCCTGGGAAGACCTGCCCCCCTTGCAGCGGGATGCGGAGGCTGCCGAACGCGTCCGGACGGATGAGGCGTCACCGTTGGCGCTCCGCGCCTGGTTGATTGGGGCGCGCGATGGTCTCGTTGCTCGGCGACGAGGTGGTGCATTGGTCGGCCTCTTGGTGCTGGCTGCTCTGGTGAGTGGCACCGACGTCTGGGAACGACGATCGACGACGAGTGCGCGAAGTGCCTTGCGGCCTTCAATCCGAGATAGTTCCTTGTCCGCCAAGGGTCAGAACCTGAAGGAAAGGGGCCATGCGTCGGGCCAAGCCGCCGCCGAGTCCGCGCCGAAGTCAGCGCGCGGCCTGACTTCGACGGCGGCGTCACGGCGGATCACCGCACCCAGCCTCATGCACCCGGCGCGACGGACGACGGCACCGACGCCCGGTAGCGTTTCGGGCGCACCCGCTCCCGTGCTCGAAGAGCCCTCGCGACTCGCTGCGCCAGTCGGGCAGGAGCTCGCCGCTGGCGCTGCAGACCCAGCAAGTGACGAGGGCGCGGGCGTCGTCGAGGGCAAGTTTGGCACGCGTTTCGTGCGAGACTTCGAATGACGTCGGGGCTTGGACGTCGATGGTCATTGTTTGCCCTCTGGGCGGTGAGCTCGATCGCGCTGAACGCCTCCGCCGAAACGGCGGTGGGTCCTGCGGGTGCCACCGGAGCTCAGCCGTCCCAGCAGCAAGAAGAGACCGCTCAAGCGGATGCGGTGCTCGAAGACGAGGGCGCCAGCGATGCTGAGCCAAACGACAGCAGCGTCTCTCGACAGCAGCGTGCCAAGGATCTCTTCTTCAAGGGTCTGGAGCTCGTGGCCCACAGCGACTACCAGGGGGCAGCCCGTGCCTTCGAGCGATCTGTCGCCCTCAGGCCGACGCTTGCGGCGCGCTTCAACTTGGCGAACACTTACGTCGCGTTGGGCCGTTGCGCTGCAGCGGATGCGGAGTCCACGCTGCTGTCCGATCGGCTCCACGATGCGCACGAGCCTCGCTGGGACAATGAGGCTCAGGCGCTGGCTCGAGCGTTGGTCGCCTGCTTTGGAAACATCGCGCTGAGTGTGCGGCCAGCGGACGCAGAAGTCCTTGTCGACGACGAGCCGGTGAGCCCAGGCAACAACGCGCGGGTGGATCCGGGCGACCACCGCATCGAGGCAACGGCACCGGGCATGCAGACCGAACGGCGCCTGGTCCACGTCGAGCGTGGAGCAACACTGCGCGTGAGCATCACGCTCGACCCGTATCGAGGCCCAACCTCCCGGGAGCCGGCGAGCGCCGCATTGCCCACGGCAAAGCCAGCCGAGCCATTGGTCGAGCCGTCGCCGAACCGAGAGAGCTCTCGACAGGCGATACCCAGCTGGGCGCGTTGGGTGAGCACTTCTGTTGCTGCGGTCGGTGGCGCCTCCACAGCAGTGCTCTGGAAGGTAACCAGCGAACGATACCATGAATATGAGCGCCGCACGCTTGCCTTCAACCAACGGGCTCTCTCTGCCGACGCGGAAAGGGACGCGCTGGAGCGGGAGCGAGGTTCACTGATCAGACTGTCGGGTGATGTTCGAGACCTCAAGACAGCGCTGCTCGGGACGGCGGTGGTCACGACGCTGGCAGCCACTGTCGCCCTGTGGTTGTGGTCACTACCGGAGGCTCCCGCTGACGCGCGCAGACCGCCGGTAGCGGGTGCGCGTTTTTGAAGCGCCGGGGTCAAAGCGGGCTGCTTGAAGCGGAGGACATGGCTTGAGTGCGGCGCGTCGTTGCTGGACAGTCGACGAGTTCCGCTTGGACTGTCCGCGCACCGATCGAACGCCGCACGTTGGCCAGAAACTCCCCGATTGCGCCATCGATTACGCCGGCACACTTCCTGCTGGGTCGGGGGTCACGGACACTTTCGTTCGATCCATGAGATTTGCGTTTTGGAGTTGGCCCTTGAACATGACAACGAGCATACAGCAGATTGCGATTGGAGCTATCACGGCATCGGTCACGATCATGCAAACCGAAGAAGCCACAGCCCAAGTTGCCGAGACGGTCCCCGAACGGCCAATGGCTGGTGCGACGCAAGCAGGTCAACCCTCGTCGACGCCTCACTACTCCATGGGATTGGCTCTGGGCTACGGCATCCCCCAGGGCGAGCTTGCTCACGGTGACAGGCTCAGCGGCAACGTTGCCGGGTTGGTCCCCCTGTGGATAGATTTCAACTACCATCCTTCGCCACCCCTCGAGGTTGGTATCCACGCCCTGTTCGGCTATGGCTTCGGGGCAGACATCGACTGGACCACCGACGACGTCAAGACCGAATGCGCTAGCGACACCATCAACTGTCCAACAGTCGACGTCAGGAGTGGTCTTCACGCGCGCTACCATGTATTGCCGGGAAACCAATACAATCCATGGGTGGGCGTTGGACTTGGCGTCGACTTTCTGATCGTTTCGATCGAGGAAAAGGGCGGACCGGACAGCCAAGGGACGGACCTCGGTGACATCCAGGCTTGGGGCTACCAGGGCGATCTCCAGGCCGGTCTGGACATCCTCGTTACCCCCTCCATTTCGTTGG
Source organism: uncultured delta proteobacterium (assembly GCA_963809955.1). GTDB lineage: Bacteria > Myxococcota_A > Polyangia > Polyangiales > Polyangiaceae > JAICQQ01. The sequence continues at coordinate 90,595 of CAWELQ010000012.1, read as the reverse complement.
GGCCGTTCGTCGACTATTCGTTGGGCCGTTACGAGGGCATCAAGGTGAAGCTCAAAGGGGGCGAAGAGGACTCTGCCATCGATGCCAAGGCCCTGCACTCGTGGCTGATCGTTGGGGTCAAGGGCAACTTTCTCAAGTAGTATCCACAAGCTCGAGGCCCACGTCTCTGAACAGAACCATGTGGCGTGGATGACCCCCGACCGCAGCACGTCCTTCGTCCGGGCCTTTCTCGAGTCGAGCGATTTGGACTGTCGGGCAGGCTGCGGGCCTACCCTGCTCTTGCCGGTGTCGATCGGGCGCAGCTCTTTGAGAGCGGCGATAATCACATCCTGCTCCGTGCCCACGACCTGCGAGCTACATTCGTGACTACCCACCTGGCACGCGGAAAATCGGAGGCGTGGATCACAGATCGGACCGGGCATCAATCATTCGCAAATGATCTGTGTCGAAAGCTCGACGCCGACGACATCGACGCCGCGCAGCACGGCTACGAGGTCATGGCCGACTGCATCGAGTTTCCCGGCGAAGCGTCGCCCCACGAGTTCTATGCGACCGAGCGCCTCTCGCCGCTCCGCGGCTTCGTCCGGCGAATCTGCTTCGAGCACACCCATTGAGCCGAGCCGAACCGAGCAAAGGGCCGAAGCCACAGCTTCCCCAGATTGCATGCGAATCGCAAACAATTTGCATGCGAATCGCAAACAATTTGCATGCGAATCGCATGTTTTCTCGCGACCTCTCCTGGGCTTACCCTGGGGCTTCGATTGGAGCAGTCCTCCGTGCGATTCCCGAACTGGCGACCCCTCGCGCCAAGGTCCCGCCGCACAGGATTCGCGGCCTGTGCAACGGGCGGGTGCCCGTTCCGCCCCGCGCCCAATGACGCCCCGCGGGTGCCGAATTCCCGGCTCTGGCCATCCCGCGGCATTTGCCGCGTAGACTCCTGGAGCGGTTGCGGGCGTCGCGAGCACATCCTTCGTGGTTCAGCGTGCTGGCGTCGCTGATTGGTATTGTTCGACGAAGACATCGAGCTCGCCGGGGTTCGCTGCGACCACGGTGAGGAAAGCTGGTAGGCGCAGTCGTTCACCGTCGGATAGCTCGAACCATCTTTGCGGCTTGCTCACCGCATCAATGACACGGACGATGGTATCGCACCGCGTCTCGTTGCGAAAACGTGCCATGGCTCGATGACTTGGTGCCTTCTCAGACGGATTCGGGCCAAGGAGCTGCCAGCGCCGCACCACTTCGCGAGAGAGGGTAGCGAACGGCGTTTCCGTACGACTTTCGAGCGAGCTGCGATTGCGGCGCCACCACGTCGAGACGGTGTTGCCGGGGGTTACCTCGACAACGAGCCACGTTGGCGGAGCTTGGTCTTCCCAACTCGCAAGTCCGGGGACGCGGCCGTCAACGAGAAGCAGAGCCCATTTGTCAGCGGGGCCGTGTGTTTTCACCACCAGTGCCGGGTTCGCGTATCCGGTCAAGGCGAGCGTATAGATGACACTCTTTACGAGGGAAGCGCGCACTCGGGCGTCGATCTGAAGCAGTGCCATGGCAGGGAAGAGCTTCGAAGGGTGGATAGCCAGCCACAAATCGCGCTTGCCGCGGAAGACAGACGCGACGCTCGGCAACCATCGGATACGCAAGTCCTGAAAAGCGTCGGCAGCAACGGGTAGCGGCGTGCGGTCGACGCTCATGGATTCGACGCCGACAGTAAGCATGGGCGCTTCGACCATCTCCATGACATTTTTGGCCTTTGGTGGCAGAAGCGCGTGCGACGCCCCGACTTGGTCGAGCAAGGCACGCATGCGTTCATAGGAAGAACCAGCGGCGGTCTCCGCCGGGGTGCTCCCGGGTCTCTGAGAGTTCGATCCCTGACGAGCGCGGTGCCTCCGCTCCCTCGCCCCTTTGGGCGGCTCGGCCGGCGCACGCCGTACACAGGACTAACAGCAACGGCCAAACGCGAGTCGTGCCGGGGTCGACCGGTTCGCAATTGGAATGCAAGGTCGCAACAGTAGCATTGCGCCGCAGAGAAGAAAACGGCTCTCCGCCGGTGTATGGTAAGTTCCAGCTCCAGCGACGATAGCGGTTCTGGGAGTGGGGGTAGCGACAGCGGTGCAACCCAAAAGCGAGGCCACATGGGGAGGCCGATGACACTGCCGAAGTCATCGCCGACGGATTTGAAGGACCGGCAGGCAAAGAAGTGCGGGACGCATGGAACGCGCGATTCGATCGGCTTCAGACCTTACGCACTCGCTTCGGGGACGGCTTCGACAAGCTGCGAGACGAGTTCACGCGGTGCTTGGCGAGCCCCGTTCATCGCTCACATGCGCAGGTGCGCTGCTGCGTCGCGCGCTCCTAATGGGCCCCTATCGCGCTTGCCATCCGCGCCGAGCGGAGTACGGTAGCCGAGTGCGCCTCCCCAACGGAGACCAGGCGATACCGTGGTGGTCTGGATCGTCCGAACCGGTGAAATGGGCCGTTGCTGCATTAGCGAGCTGGACTCCGTCCCACTTCGGCTCGTCGAGCAGGAGTTTCAGGCCTACCTGGGCTGCGGGCGGCTGGAGGCAGGTTGCCTCGAGCTCCAATGCCGCTCTTACGGCCAATGGGGGGGGGTTTATAGGGAGCCTTTCGTTCACGGAGGCGGGTCACCCGTCTCCCGTCATCGATAGTCCGTACACGACGCCCAGGACCAGCCCCCTCATGCTGCGCTGTGGGGGTCGAGGGCTTGCCGCGCAGGCGGGAGCGCCCTACGCCACCTACTGTGAGCGATGAAGTCGACGCGGCCATCCAGGCGTTCCTTGCGGGCTCCGTTTTTGCAGTCGCGGGCGCCTCGGCTTCTCGGCAGAAGTATGGCAACCGCGTGCTGCGCAGCTACTGGCAGCACGGGCGCACCGCCTACCCGATCAACCCGAACCAGCGAACGGTGGAGGGGGCGCACAGCTTCTCGCAGCTCAGCGAATTGCCGGGCCCGGTGCATGGGGTTTCGCTCGTCACACAACCCGAAGTGAGTGCCGCCATCGTCGATCAAGCGCTGGAGCTCGGCATCCGACACTTCTGGTTTCAACCCGGTGCAGAGCATCGTGGCGCCATCGCCAAGGCACGCAGCGCGGGCGCCGTAGTGATTGCGGACGGCCCGTGCGTTCTGGTGGTGTTGGGGCGCGAGCCCTAGTCTTGGTCTATAGTCTGGAGACCAGATCGAATAGGGAGGGATGGCCTGACAAACCGGTCGTTTTGAGCGCAGCGTCGGGCCTCACAGGGCCGGGACCGAGGCGTAGCGACCCATGAGTCGTCAACCCTGCAGGTTCCAACGTGAGCGTTCGACGGCTGCCTCCGCGTGCGGTGCCGCGCGAACGTCCGGCTCGGGCGCGGTCGAGTCGGGGCATGTCGACCGTGCCATCGCCCGAACATATCCGCTGTGATTATCCAGTCGCGCGCGACCAATCAACGAAGTTGAGCACCGAGTGCTCCACAAGCGTATGCTAGGGATCCCGCGCTGGCGCGGTAGCGCTACACTCTTTTCAGGTGGCGTATGCGCCGAGCGCGCTCGTGGAGGAGTATGCTGATGAGAGCGATAGCCCTGAACGGTAGTTGGTTGGTGGTGAACGCGCTCGCGATCACGCTGTGGGCGTGCGGCACTCCCGAGGAAAACGGATCGGACGCCGGTGGAAGTCCGAACGGTTCGGGTCCGACGGCGTCCACCTCGAGCAACTCCGGAGCCACGACCTCGGGTGATTTGGGCAACGGCAACGCCGTGTCCGGTACCGTGGGCGGTTCATCGACCACGGGTTCGGGAGGCATGGGCGGAGTCGCCGAGACGATGGGGGCGACGGGCACATCAGCGAGCGCTGGGGGCGCATCGCTCGGCAGTGGTGACGCGACCACGGGCAGCGCGACCAGCGCCGCCAGCGGTGGTTCGGCCAATGCTGGTGTCACCGGTGGTACCACTGGCGCTTCGGGCACCGGGTGCACCATCGGTCCGTGGCCGGCAGCAGATCCGGCGATGCCGGGTCCATTTGCGACCGTCACGGAAGAAAACGTGGGCCCCCTGGCGGGCGAGGACGACAACGGCGAGCCAGTGGCGTTCACGATGTTTCGCCCGGAAGAGCTCGGTGACAATGGGCTCTGCCACCCGGTGGTGACCTGGGGCAACGGCACCGGTTCCAACCCTGGCCTGTATGGCGTGTTGCTCAAGCACCTCGCCTCGCATGGTTTCGTGGTCATTGCGTCGGATAGTCCCCAGGTTGCAAGTGGGGATCCCCCGCCGATGGTTGCTGGCGTAACGTGGGTCATAGAGCAGAACGATGACCCTGCGAGCGTGCTCTACCAGCACATCGACGTGACGCACGTAGGGGCCACTGGCCACTCGCAGGGAGGTTTTGCGACCACCCAGGCGGGCGGCGACGATCAGATCACCACGATTGCTCCGCTGTGTGGTGCTTCGCCGCAGCGCAACCTGCACGGGCCTGCGCTCCTGCTGTGCGGTGGGGAGGACACGACCGTCCCCTGTAGCAGCATCGAAAATGCCTTCAACGCGATCAGCAATCAGCCGGTCATGCTTGCCGAGTACCTGACGGCGGACCATGCGAACTGGGTCACGTTCCGCGGCACGGACATCAGTCCGATGGAAACTGCAGTGACGGCCTGGATGCGAGTCCAGTTGATGGGTGACACATCACTCAGGTCTTGGTTCTATGGCGCATCGTGCGGGCTGTGCACGGATTCGGCGTGGCAAGTCAGCCAGAGCATGATGGACGAGTAGAGCAAGCCCTGTTGCTTTTTCTCGAAGCGGGCCGCCGCCGCCTTCCACGTCCACTCGGGGCGATGCCAGAGAGCGTCCTGTGTTCCGGCTGTCTGGCTGCGCACCATGCGGAATTCCCGGGGGCCCGCTCGGGAGGAACTAGGCGGAGTGGGCTGCTCACTTTGGCGCCATCGGCTTCCAGGAGCGTCGATACTTTCGGACATCATCACACGCCCGCTTCTCGCCATCGCCAGCCTTGTGCCTTTTCCTTAGTTCCCGCGCTGAATCATGCCCTCCAGGTAAACCTCTTTAACCAGTCGGGCCTCAGAGGGTCGCCGGAGTGGCTCGCAGCGAGAAGTGGCGTTTACCTCGGTGAAGGGTCCCGATTCATGGTAAGTATTCCTCTCGCCCTCTCCCCTCTGGGTTTTGGTGGAATGACCGCCTGTGCTTTGCCGAGGTGCGTAGGAACGACAAGAATCCGAGCAGGACAGAGTGGCCCACGAGCGACTCACTTATTAGCCTTTTAGGACAACCATGCACGAGTGCACGCTTTCACGCTTTCTCATTTCGTTCACTTCCCTTGCCCTGCTCGTTCAATGCAGCGGGGAGTCGAGCCCCAGCGGTGAAACGACGGGAACGCCAACCGGTAGTGGCGTGGGAGCGAGCAGCGGGGTGGGAACCAACGCTGGCGTTCAGACGACCGGTGAGCAGAGTGCCAGTGGTAGCGGCTCGGGCGGAAACTCCCAGACGACCAGCACCACTGCCAGTGGCGCAGAAAGCACCAGTGGCAGCCCGACCGCCAGCAGCGGAACCACCGGCGCCGCTTCAGGGAGCGGCAACACCGTCGGCGGGGCTACCACGGCGGGGACGACCACGGGCGGTGCGGGTGGAAACGGGTCCACCACCGCCAGTACCGGATCCGGGGGCACCGGTGGCACGGGACCTGACGTGGACCAGAACGGGAAAAGCAACGCGGCTCCCGGAGAGTCGACCGACGTACCGCAAGATTACCTCCGCCTCGGGGAGATCCGCATTCTCAACAACAACTGGGGCTCCGAGGACCTGGGGTGTTCCGCTCCGACGAGCACCATGAGCGTCTTCGTCAACGAGGGCGGTAGCTTTGGGTGGAACTTCGATCGCGGAGACTGTGCTCCCGCCATGGATTCGTCCCATCCTGACTTCCCGCAGGTCGAGTTCGGCATCCATCCTTTCGGGATCGGCAGCGATCTGCAGACCTCACCACCGTTCTCGTCCACGACCCTATTGCCGACGCAGCTCAAGAACATTACCAGCGTGAGCATTTCGCTCGATCAGCTCAACTTGGCGCTGCAGAACCAGACGACGTGGAACCTCTCGATGGAGTTCTGGCTGAGCGAGCGGGATCCGGTCAACGATCCCAATCCGGGCGTCTACGCAGAAATCATGGCCTGGTGGGGATGGCAAAACGGTCGCTGGCCTTGCGATTTGAACAACGACGGCATGGTCGACTATGGTGACAGCGTCCAGGCGGGGGCCATGCAGTACACCCTGTGCCATCAGGATGACAATTGGGCGAGCGGGTGGCGCTACTATCAGTTCCGCGCGGGAGACGGGTCCGATGGCAACATCCGCACGAACTTCAACGGCTCGATCGACGTCAAGGCCTTCATCGATTACCTGGTCAACAATCGCGGGTATTCACAGGAGCTCTGGCTGACCCGCCTGGAGATCGGCAGCGAGATCGACGACAACACGAGCGGAACCGTCAGCACGAACGGCGTCACCTTCGAGGTGAACGGCGAAACCCGTTCGCAGGTCATCGCAAGCCCGTAGGCGACCGACCTGTCGACTACCGGCGGCCAGCGTGGCGCCGCCAACGGGCTTGTCTGGCGCCGCAGGTGTGGTGGCAGGGGCATGCCACCTGGCCTCTGGAGCGCATGGTTAACCTCGCCCCACCCCGAGGGACCCGGGGAACGTCAGGAAGCAGCCGGTCACTGCGCGACGCAATTCTGTTCCATGCTGGACCAGATGGTTGCTGCCGCGGCCTCTGCGCCAACGGGTGTCGGAACGAAGTCTGTTTGCATGTACTCGTCGAAATGCCCGGCGAAGGTGGCCCGCAAGTCCACCCAATGGCAGGGGACGGGACTATTGGCGCACACCTCCAGGAGCAAGGGGCGGAGCACGTCCAGCTCGGCTAGCAGCTCCTCACCCGTGGGGTCGGGGTAGAAGAACCAGACCACGTCCTCGACGCCGTCCTCGGCCATTCGCGAGAGCAGTTGTTCCGCTCCGGCGACCACATCGAGCATCAGTTGGCAATCGGGCGTAGGGCCCCCGTCGCACGACTTCAAGAGCAGGTCGCTGCCGCCACCGTCCATGATGACCACCTTCACGGGACTCTCGGCTTGTGCTGCCGAATACTGGTTCAATAGCAGCGCGTTGTTCACCGTGAACGAGTTCTGGGTGTTCGACGAGTAGTCGCGGTAAGTCTCCAACGAGGAGAGCGAGCCTGCATCGCGGGCGAGGGCCTCCAGCGCCAGGGGGATCTCGCGAGTTTGCGCGACGAACACGTCGCCCAGGATAACGACCTTGTCGCCTGCCACCTCACCACGCGCACAAGCTGCCGTTCCCCCGCTGGCAGCGCTCGCTCCAGCGGCGCCTCCAGCGCCGTCCGGGATACCGGCAGCGCCACCATTTTCGCCGCCCCCGATGTCGGAGCCCGAACGGCAGAACCCTTGGGAGCAGCGGTAGCTCGACCCCAGCGTGCCGCACTGGTCGTCCGTAGAGCAGGGCAAGTCGCAGATGGACACGGCGGCACCACCGTCGCAGGACTCCGACGTGCGGTCGGCATCAGAGATGCACTCTGCCGCCGCGGATAGGTCGGCGCAATCCGCCGTTCGCGTGCAGAGAAGGGCGCAGACTCCGCAGACACACGTCAAGGTCGAACCACAATCATCGTTGTCAGGGGCGCAGGTGGTCAAAAAGTGGGTCTCACCGTCCGTCGAGACCTTCGTGGATCCGCGACAGCACAGTGCGAACAGCAGGACCGCGAGTAGGAGGACGCCACCGGCGCGGTGGTTGCCCCTATTCTTGGTCATCATGGAGGTCATTCCCTTCGCCGATGAGGCATTGCCCGACGTAGATGACGGCGCGCGTGTACGCGTCGGGTACACCGGTCTCTCGATTGATCTTTGCGGCTCGGTCGCGCATGGTGCTGAGCTCGGAGCGGAAGCGCTTCAAGGCGCCGTAGACCTCTTCTGCCATTGGATGGCCGGGCCAGACGCTGATCGTATAGGTGCTGCCTCCGACCGAATCTGCCACGCTTGGGGCGATCGACTTGTCGGGCAATCGACAGATGATGGTGGCCACCAGCGCCTTGAAATGGTCGAACACCGCGGCTTCCCAGCCTGAAGTCGAGCCGAGTGGAATCACCAGGCGCTTTGCTTGAAACAGGGGAACACCGTCTTCCTCGGTCCGCTCCAGGCGACTTTCGGCCACCAGGCGCTCGAGCCTGGGTCCGACTTCATCGGTACCCTGGCGGGCTCGGTGCGCTATCTCCTCCAGCGGAAGCGGTGCTTCGCGAAAGATGAGCGCCAAGATGAGCTCGTCCAGGCCTTCCTCGCCGCGCCCCTGTTGAAGGGCAATGAGCTCCTCTTCGCGCGCCGGTCGGTAGGTCTTCGTCGCGCCTGCCTTGGACGCTATGACGAGCTGGCTCTCGCACAAGTCGCGCAGCACGGCCTTCACCTGCGCTTCGTCGTCTCGTGAGAACCTCTCGAGGATCTCCGTGCGGGTCGCGCTGCCTTGCGCCCTCAGGTATTCGAGAACGGCTTCCCACAGCGAGGAACCGCGTTCGGTGACACTGGCGCTGAGCCGCTGGATCTTACGGCGATAAGTGCGGAGCCCAAGACCGAACATGTCAGCGCTCACCTTGCGACTCACGCGCTGGCGTTCGAGCTCACTGACTAGATCCAGGAATACTTGATTGGCGACCGTGGCGAGCGGCGCCCGCAAGCCTCGCGAGGTAGCGAGCTGTGCGATGAGGATGGTCGTCTGCCTTACAATGGCGTGGATGAGTAGCTCGACGTTCATTCCGCGCCAGAAGCTTCAGTCATGGATCTCGAACATACACCGACTCCCCGGACGGTGCAGGGGGGACAACATTGTCCCCCTTTTGCGCTCCGTTGCCAAGAGATGGGTTGACAGTTTGTACGACCGGGGCTGAGCGCCGACTGCCTCGCCTAGGGGACGAGACGTTCGGCCAATGGAAAGCCGAGTTCGCGGATCCCTTCCACCGCGAGCTTCGCGACCTCGGGAGCGCCCGTCGCGGACAGGTGGGTGTTGTCGTCCGTGGCAAACAGCGGAATCGTGTTGGTCGGTCCGAGGCTCTCGAGAAGAACCCGTGTCTTTTCCGTCATGTCGATCACTGGAGTGCCGGTCTCTTCACCAACGGCCAGCATCGCTGCCGGATAGTCTCCGTGCGTGGGCACGAGTTGGCCGCCTGAAAATTGACGGCGGCTGATCGGGGTGAGCAGCACCGCGAACCCACCTGCGGAGCGCGTGTCAGCGATGTAGGTCTTCAGGTAGCTGCGATAGGTCGTGGCCGGATCGGTGTAGCGCGCCGGGTCGTCTGATTTTTCATCGTTGTGTCCGAACTGGATGAACACGTAGTCGCCGGTCTGAATCGTCGCTTCGAGTGCGTCCCAGAAGCCTTCATCAATGAAGCTCTTCGAACTACGCCCGGAGCGAGCCGCATCGTCGACCTCGACGCCCTCGCCGAAGAACTGCTGCAAAACAGCTGCCCAACCCACCCTGCCGGTGGGGTCCGAAGCGGGGAAAATCGCTGCTGTCGAGTCGCCCGCCACATGAATGGTAACGTTTTCGGTCAAGGGCGGGAAACCCGTCGTCCCCGTCGTTTCCGCGCTGCCCGTCGTGCTCCCGCTCGACGTGGAGCCGCCCGCGCCGCCCGTGGAACTCGCCGCTCCTGTCGAGTTCGACGCGGTTCCGAGCCCCTCGGTCGTGCTGCTGACCGCATTCGTGAAGTCGGAGCTCCCGGATGCCGTGCCGGCGCCTGCCGAAGTCGTTCCACCGACTGACGAGCCCCCGTCCGCGCTGCTCGTTACGACAGCACCGCCTGCACCAGGGTTCGTAGGACCTTGTCCCGCGGTTCCTCCGTCGCCGCCACCACCGAGCGTGCTGGTGCCAGTTGCGGCCCCAGAGTTCGTGGTCGCGCTGGTGGTGGAGCTGCCGGTGCTGGCGGTGAGGTCGTTGTCGGGCGCGGGGTGCGGAGTGCTCGGCTCCGAACCCGAGCAGGCCGACAGCAAGAGCAGGACTGACAGCGAAGCCAGGGAGCGTGAGGGGCATCGACGTTGCATGGGTGTCATGACTGCACAGCGACTCGAGGCCGGCTGCGCCGTTTGCGAGGGCATTGGCGGTCGGAGCAAGGGTCACCCGCTTTGGGGCTGGCCCGACAAAAACGGGGTCTCCGTGGCCGGCCAATTTCTGAAAACCTTCGCTGCGACGGGCGATGGGACCGTGCGGAAGCATTTTGAAGTGCATGGCGCTTTCGCGACCCGCAGCGACGGCCATAGTCGCGATACCGTGGCTGGGTATCCAGTCTTGGCGGAAGTTTGTGCCGAGGGCCGCTTGAAGGGAGCAGCAGGGCTGGCCGTCTGGGATCTGGAGTCGCGTGGTCCGCGCGAGCGCCCCGCGATCAAACGCGGCGCACGATACTTAGCGGATAGTGAACTGTCGCCAGAAGTTCGAGAGGGGCACTCCGAGTGGTCCTCGCTTTCTGAATCCGTCGAAGGACACCTGCCGCACTCGGAAGGTCCCGTCGGATTGGTGAGGTACGGCGATCGAGCGCCGCCAGCAGTACACTTGGCGCTGTGCTCCCGGGAATCCAGGGCTTTGGCGGTCCGGGTACCCGCAGGAACCGATGGCGTGATATACACTGCTGCGGAGGCAACAAGCTCCTCCTTAGCTTCTCGCGCTGCGGCGTCTAGTCGTACTTGTCAGTGTGCGGGAGCGTTCGAAAGGCAGCAGGGTGATGAACAGAGCATCAGTATTGATCACCACAATCGGGGTTGCGTTGTCTGTAGCCGCTTGCGGATCGGATCCATCCACGAACTCGGACAAGGGCGGAACGGGGAGCGGCATCACTGGCTCGAGTGTGAGCACCACGGGCAACGGCGGTGCCGGCTCGGTTGACAGCACGGGGGCGGGCACCACCAGCGCAACGCCGACGGCCACGGGGGCGGGGACGAACTCGGGCACCACCGGCACCACGGCGGCGGGCAACACGGGCGGCGGCACCGACGCAGGGAGCGTCACGGGCAGCTCGAGCGGCACGACGGGCGCGGGTGGCGAGAGCGGGACGACCGCCGGCGGGACTTCGACAGGCGGGTCGGGGGCAGGTACCACGGGCGCCACGACGGGTGCAGGGACGACGACGGGTAGTGTCACGCTTCCCGAGTTCGTGACCTCCGGCCCAGACGACTATTGGAATACCGACGGGCAGGTGACGGAGGTGACGAGCGCTGCCGACCTGAGTGTCGATGAGAACACCACCTATCAAAGGTGGGATGGGTTCGGTGGGACCTTCAACGAGATGGGGTGGGATGCCCTTTCCGTCGTCAGCTCCGAGATCACGCGGGCGCTAACCTTGCTGTTCGATGCCCAGAACGGCGCCAACTTCGTCTACGGACGTATTCCGATTGGAGCCAGCGACTACTCCATGAGCTGGTATACGCTCGACGAAACGGCCAATGACTACGCGATGGATAGCTTTTCTATCGAGCGCGACCGGGAAATGCTGATCCCGTATATCAAGGCTGCACAGCAGATTAAGCCCGACCTGCGTTTCTTTGCGAGCCCTTGGGTGGTCCCCAACTGGATGATGGACAGCTCGAACAACATGAAGAGCGACTCGCAGACGCTCGAAGCTCATGCCCTCTACTTCGCCAAGTTCGTGGAAGAGTACGGCAAGGAGGGTATCCCGATCGAGGCGATTCACCCGCAGAACGAGCCCGGCTATGCCAGGGTGCACTGGACGCAGTCGCTCTTCATCGACTTCATCAAGAGCTACCTAGGGCCGAAGTTCGCCGAATTGAGCGTCAGTTCCGAGATCTGGTGTGGGACCATGTCCGCGCCGGAGGACGGCACGATCGCCACGACCCTGGCGAACGATCCGGACGCCATGCAGTATGTCACGGGCTTTGGGCTGCAGTGGAACCTGGCGGACACGGTCGCTGCCTTGGCGCCCAAGGGTCCGGTCATGCAGACGGAGCACAGGTGTGGCAACTACAGCTTCGCTTCCCCCTATTGGGATCAAAATCGCTACGATGCGAACAAGGCGCAGAACGACCACCTGTATGGCGAAGAAAGCTGGCAGCTCATCCGTGATTGGATCGTAGCTGGCGTGAACTCCTACGTGGCCTGGAACATGGTGCTCGACACCGTGGGCAAAAGCCTGGACGGGTGGCCCCAGAATGCGCTTCTGGTGGTGGACCGCTCGGCGCAGACGCTGACCGCGACTCCCGCCTACTATGCCTTCCGGCATTTCTCGCAGTATATCGCCCCCGGCGCGACCCGCATCGGGATCAGCGGGAGCAATGATGCCGTCGCCTTCAAGAACCCTGACGGCAGCGTCGTCACGGAAGTCTACAACGGTGGCGATTCGTCGAAGACGACGACCGTCGGAATTGGCAGCGGACTGTACCAATTCGACGTTCCCGCCCACGGCTGGGCCACGTTGCGCATCGCGTTGTGATCGCCCGAAGCGGCCGCCGGGGACAGCGAACCCGGCCACGCGGGGCCTTACGACCGCCTCGAATCGCTCGAATCGCTTCGGGGCCGCCGCATGGGGCGATGCACCCGCGGTACGGCGGGATCCGTGCCACGAGCGCCACAACCAGTCGCGCCGGGCGTGCGCCTCGCGCGCTGTAGGCTGATCACCGCTTCGGTTTGGGGGAATTAGCCCACCATGCTTAGAAGCCATCTACCTTTCGTCGCTTGCCTGGCAGCTGCCAGTGCGCTCGGCGGTTGCACCAGTCAGGGTGGTGACGGGGGCATGGGTAGCGTCGTGACGGGCACGACCGGTAACTTGGAGGGTGGTGTCGCCGGCACGACCCGAGACTTCGGGCGCAGTCGCCGGTACGGCCACACAGACGGTGGGAAGCGCCACGTCTGGCGGTGGCACTGGCGCATCCGGTGCCGGCGGCGTGGACGCAGTGGGAACCACGGGTGAGGTGACCGCCTCGAGTACGGATGGCACCTCCCAGGGCTCAGGCGGCGGTTCGACGGACGGCGCGGCAGGTATCGGGGGCAGCGGCGGACAGCCGGGGGCGGGTGGCTCCACGGCTCAGGGCGGGACTACGGGAAGTGGGGGCACTGGGACTCTGAATTGCGAGCCAGCCGCCACGCTCAGGGAGGCCGCCGAGTGCACGGGCCGGTTGATCGGCGCCGCGCTTGCCGCGTCGCACCTCGGAGAGAACGACTATGCGAGTGCCGCGCGCGAGCACAACTACGTGACGGCCGAGAACGAGATGAAGTGGGGCAGCATCGAACCGTCGCGAGGCAATTTCAACTTCGGTTCCGCTGATCAAATCGTCAACTTCGCCCTCGATAACGACATGAAGATCAAAGGGCACACGCTGGTCTGGGGCGAGCAACTGCCGTCGTGGGTCGAGGGTATCTCGAGTGCCACTGACCTTCGCGCGGCAATGGTCGACCACATCAAAGGCGTAATGAGTCACTACAAGGGAAAGGTGTCTGACTGGGATGTGGTCAACGAGGTGTTCATCACGGACGGCAGGACCGGCGATGGCAACGCCAGGCTTCGCGACACGGTGTTCTCGCGTGTGATAGGTCCTTCCTACATCGATGATGCGTTCATCGCGGCCCGCGAGGCCGACCCCGACGCCTTGCTCATCTTCAACGAGTTCGCCAACGAGGGGCTGAGCGACAAGTCGGATGCGGTCTACGCGATGGTCAAGGACATGGTCGAGCGTGGTATTCCGATCGATGCCGTGGGTATGCAGATGCATGTCGGAGTCAACACCAACCCCACAGTCGAAGAAGTGACCACCAACATGCAGCGCCTCGCGGATCTAGGCCTGAAGGTGTTCGTCAGTGAGATGGACGTCAACGGCTGTCACGGCTACACGCCCGAAGAAACGGCTGCTTACTACCACGACATGGTGGGAGTGTGCGTCGCGCAACCTGCGTGCATCGGGTTCACGATCTGGGGGGTGACCGACAAGTACTCCTGGCTGAACACCAGCCTCGAAGACTCGCAGTGTTCTGGCGGTCAGTCCCCGTTCCCACTGCTTTGGGATGACAACTACGGCAAGAAGTCGTCCTACACCGCGGTGATGAATGCGCTGCTCGGCGAATAGGAGGAGTTCAACGGGGGCAAGAACTTTCTTGCAAACGCTGCCTTCCGCGCGCCACGTCGCCGGACTCGACGCTGGACTTTGGCGCGGCCGCCTGCTCAGATACCTCCCAACTGAACCGCTCTTTTTTTCTCTCTTGCGCCGGCCAGACTTCGAGTTCTTCGAAGGCCGACGCCGTCACTCCGTGTTGGTCCAATGAAACTCGAGTTTGCTCCGGTTCGAAGTCATGTGTCGGGCGCGCGGAGTGCTGGCGACCGGAGCGTGCGTTGCGCCCGCAGCGCCGGGAGACTGCTCGCGTTGGTCGCTTTCGCCGTACTGGCTGCCTGTCAGGGCTCGGACGACCCCGCAGGGAGCGGTGTCGCCAATTCCAGTAGCAACGCGGTAGGTGGCTCGAGCACGGGCGTCGCCAATACGGAATCGACGGTCGGCACATCGAGCAGCACTGCGGGCATGGCCACGACTGGCGTCGGAGGGATTGGCACGAGCGTTTCGTCGACGACCCTGGGGGCGAGCGCAAATGTCAACGGCACTTCGGGCGAAGGCAGCGGAGGTGCGAGTGCCGGCAGCACGACAGGCAGCTCCGAAACGGGGTCCTCGGTGGGCGGCAGCAGCTCCGGCGGCAGCACTACGGGCGGTGGCAGCGGTGGCACCGGCGCCGCAGGCGCCGCCGCTTGGGGTTGCCCTTCCGGGATCAGTGGTACGCCTACGCTTGGCGCCACTCCATCGCGCATCGAGGGCGTGCCCCCCGCGGACGACTTCAACATGAACAACGGTGTCTGGGGCAACATCGAAGGTCCGGTCTGGATAGGCGGCGCTCTGTATGTCAGCGAGATGACCAACGCTTCTTACTCGCAGACTTCAGAAGACCAGAAGATGGCGCGCATCCTCAAGATCACCGAGGACGGCACTGTCAGCATCTTCGCCGCGGATTCCGGCAGTAATGGTCTCGCGGTGGACGCCGCGGGCGATATCCTCGCGGGCGTGCAGAAGGACGGCAGCATCATGCGATTTCCGCTGACGGGTGCGGCTCCCAGCGTCATCGTGAGTGGGTACATGGGGATGCCGTTCAACTCGCCCAACGACATTGCCATACGGTCCGACGGTACGATTTACTTCTCGGACCCGACGCTCAACGCGCCGTCGCCGCCACCGCAGCCCCAGACTTACGTGTATCGGCTGCCACCGGGTGGACAGGTGGAACCCATCCCTAGCGCCTCGAACCCGGAGGTCCTGGTCGACCCGAATGGCGTGACGCTTTCTCTCGCCGAAGACTACCTGTACGTGGCGGCCGAGAGTGGGAGGCGCTTTCCCGTCATGGCCGATGGTACGCTCGGCGCCGGGCAGGATTTCCCTGCAACGAGCGGAGGCGACGGCATGGCCATCGACTGCGCGGGCAACTTGTATGTCGCCAAAGCCGACACGCCGAACCTCGATGTCTATACCCCAAACGGCGACAGCATCGGCACCATCACCCTGTCCGTCCTGGACGGCGAGTATCACGGGGTAACCAATGTCGCGTTCGGGGGTCCGGACCAGAAGACGCTCTACATCAGCGGGCACGGCGTCAACAAAGGTCTGTTCAAGATCGAGTTGGACATTCCCGGACGTCCGTATTGATCGCGCGTTGCAGCGTGACGGGTGGGTTCCGCCCGAGTCTCCGTTGGTGCCACCAGTCGCCTCGTGTCTTTGTCGAAGACCCCGAGCCTTCGGAATCGTTCTCAAGGTAGGCGGCGTGGCTAAGCGCCCGCGAATGGTTAAGTCCTACTGCGCCCACCGCTGCCTTCGGAATCGTTTACAAGGCGAGCGTTAGGCTGCATGGACTGGCCTTCGTGTCGATCGATCGATGTCGGCACCGTGAGCCTCGCGCCCAGTTCCACTGGCAATACCATGAGCGGCGGCGGCGACGGCACGGCGGCCCAGTTCTCGTGCAACGCTCTGCTGGGATTTGGCTTGCCCGAATCGTCTGGCAAGTCTTTCGTCGATCGGCTTTGGTCCGCGCAGATACCGACGGGTCAATGGCGCTACTACGATGGCACGCTCTACATGCTCGCGTTGCTTCATGTGAGCGGCGCTTTCAAACTCTACTATTGATGGCGGGGCCGTCGGCTCGCGGCAAGCGGTAGGTCCGTCATGCATGCTGGCAAGCGACCAGCCCGCCCGTGAAAACGATTCGGTGTCTACGAATTGGGAGGCCGACTGGAATCGTGAGAGGCGCGAGGTCTGTTCGAGCGTTGGGGCCGAACAGACTCGAAGCCCCGGCTTCGGCGACGACCCGCGAGCGACGTTGGCCGAGGCTCGGAATGTCCGTCCGCTTTGCCCCCCATTCGACAATTCGAGAGCAATTGGCCGTGCGTTGCGAAAAGTGCCGATAGAACTTGCGTTTAGCGTCTGTCTTCCAAGGACCCGCGAGGCATGGCACTGCCATTCACGCCAAGAATCGAGCCCGCGAGAGCGCCCATCGAGTTCACGGCTCGCCCGATCTGCGAGTTCAAAAGGAACCTTTCTTGTCCGTGGTAGGCACAGGGCAGGTCGATCTTCGATGCTCCGGGTAAATGAAAACTCCTATGGCCGGGCATGAACCATCCATGCGCTTGGACGACACGGAGCAATGCGAATCGTTTTCAACCTCATGACTCAGGCTCTGAATCCTTGCCCGTGCTAAGGAGCTTATCTGGAAAGCGACGCAGTCAAGGGGCCCGCCGAGGGCACCGCGGGAGCGACGATAGTGTGCGGCACGACTTCGGGCAGGTTCGATTCGCCTCGCCCCCAACTCATTACATCAACTTGCTAGGAACTTCACGTGTACAAGACAGCACTTCGTAGCGTAATTTTGACGAGTGTATTCTGCGCCGTGGGCTGCTCCGATTCGGGCGGTTCCGGGGATACCAGTTCGGGAAACTCCAGCGGTGGAACCGCGACAATCGGCGGGGCGACGACGAATCCGAGCGGGGCAACGTCGACCGCAACGTCGGGCAGCGGTAGCCCGACCACGAGCGGTGCCACCGGCGTTGGCGGTGCTTCTACCACGAGCGCCGTCGGCTCGGTCGGAGGGACCGCTGGGGGCGTCAGCACCGGTACGGCCACGACCGACGCGACCACCGGGGCCACGAGCATGGGTGGGGCTAGCGCCACGAGCATGGGTGGGGCCAGCGCCACGACGGATGCCACCACCACTGCCGGGGGCAGCGGGGGAAACCCGACAGTGGTCACCGTGCAGCTCACCGACACGCACCAGCCGATCGAGGGGTTCGGTATCAACGATACCTATGGCGAGAGCTTCTCGAGCTCCGTGGCGGACCACCTGTTCAAAACCGACGGCGACGGCCTCGGCATGAGCATCCTGCGCATCGGCATGGAGAATGGCTCCTCGCTCAGCCCATCGGGCAATGTCCAGGCGGCGACGAGCCGCGGCGCCAAGATCATTGGGTCCGTCTGGACCCCACCCCCCGAGTGCAAGTCTGACGGCACCGTGAACGACGGCGGACACCTGAAAACACCGGACGAGGATGGCGGCACTTGCTACACCTCCTGGTCGGATACCATCGCGAACTTTGCTTCCCAGCAAAATCTCTACGCCATGTCGGTCGGGAACGAGCCCGACTTCGCATCGTGCGGCGATGCCGAGCCCTGCAACGGCAACTACCAAACGACCACTTATACTGCCAACCAGATGGTAGCCTTCATCAAAGTGCTCGGGCCGAAGCTCCAGGCCGCCGGGGTCAAGGTCATCGCGCCGGAAGCCTCGGAATGGATTCACACCTGGAGCAACGAGTCCGCGTGCTGTTCCGTGCCATCGGGGCTGAACAGTTCGGACCCGCTGAACTGCGGTTTCCCACCGTCCAATCCCGCTTGCGATCAGGGGGACGGATACGACTATGGCCACTACCTCTTTGCCGACCAGGAAGCGTGGGCCGCGCTCGATATCGTTGGCGTGCACCAGTACGACACGCAGCGTGCAGAGCCGTGGCCCGCTGACGTTACCGACAAAAAGCCCGTCTGGCAGACGGAAATGTCGGGTGTGAAATGGTGGCCGGAACAGGGCAATGGAACGGGGAATTCGCTGACTTGCAGCAAAGACATCAACAACGGCATCGCAGTCGCGGGATGGATACACGACGCACTCACGGTTGGCGACGTGTCGGCCTGGCTCTACTGGTGGTACAAGGCCTACTACACCGACGACAACGAGGGGCTTACGTGCAAGGACGGGTCGGACACCAAGCGCCACTGGACGTTCGGCAACTACAGCAAGTTCGTTCGGCCGGGTTATACGCGCGTGGGTATCGCCGGACCAGTTCCCGACAACATCCTGCTCTCGGGCTTCTCGGGAGATGGCGGTGCGGTCGTCGTGGTGGCGATCAACAAGGGCGATGCGGCCGCCGATGTGCCGATCACCATTGCTGGTGGAACCGCACCCGCCTCGATGACTCCGTGGGTGACCTCGGCAACCGACAACCTGGTCTCGAAGGACGCGGTGGCGGTGGCCGCCGGTACCTTCACGGCTTCGCTGCCCGGCAAGTCTGTCACCACCTTCGTTGGCATGTAGCTCGAAAATAGGGATGTAGAAGAATGAAGAAGCTTGGATTGACTTTGGCGGGCGCCATGCTCGCTTGGCTTGCGGGTTGTAGTTCCGATGGTGGCGACAGTGGCACGGGGACGGACGGTGCCGGTGGCACCTCCAGTGCCTCCGGAGTCGGTGGTGTCACGACGGGAGGCGGGGGAACCGTCGGTACCACCGCCAGCGGTGTGACGTCGGCGGGCACTGATGGCGCGACCACGACTGGAGCCAACGGCGCGGTCACGAGTGGGACCAACGGTGGCGTTACGTCTGGGACGGACGGAGCTGCCACCACGGCGGGCGTCGGTCCCACAACCGCTACCACCAGTGCCGGAACGACCGGAATGACCACCGGCACGACAGGCGCCGGAGGCACCGGCGGCGTACCTACCGTGGAGCCTAGTCTCATCGTTTCCGGCGAGGGCAACTACTGGCAAGTGGGCGAAGTCACCGAAGGTGGGACGAGTGCAACCATTACGGTCAACTCGGCGCAGACGTTCCAGCAGTGGTACGGTTGGGGTGGAACCTTCAACGAGGCGGGTTGGGTTGCGCTGCAGGCGCTCAGCGAGGCGGACAGGCAGAAGGCACTCAGTCTGCTCTTCGATGTGAACGACGGCATCGGCTTCGACTGGGGACGCATTCCCATCGGGCCAAGCGACTACGCTGTGGCCCGCTACACCCTGAGCGATGCTCCCGGTAGCTTCTCGATCGACCACGATACGATGTACCTGATCCCGTACATCAAGGCAGCTCAAGCCATCAAAGGCGACGTCAAGTACTGGGGTAGCCCCTGGACGCCGCCGCCGTGGGCAAAGTCCGGCAATACCGAAAACATGGGCTACGACAAGGGGTACTTCAACACCGACTATTACCAGGACTACGCCGACTTCTTCGTCGCTTGGATCCAAGCTTACGAGGCCCAAGGCATCCCGATCGACTCGGTGATGCCGCAGAACGAGCCCGGATGGGCCCAGAGCTATCCAACGTGCGCCTGGGGTCCCGCTACCGACAGCGTGGACAGCAGCGGTAACATCACCGGCCCCGTCACACTCGGTACCTTCGTCGATCAATACCTTTTCCCCACCCTCGACGCTGCGGGCCTCGGCACCAACGTCTGGTTTGGCACCCTGTCGAACAACTCCGTCTTCAACGACTACTGGTCGGATATGGCGGGCAAGGCGTCCTTCAACCGCATCGTCGGCGGTGCGCTACAGTGGGAGACGCAGGCGAGCATCGACACGGTGCTCAATTCGGGCAAGCTCGTCATGCAGTCCGAGCACAAGTGCGGGAATTACCCCTGGCTCAGCGCGAAGGCGACCAGTGCCGCGGACGCAAATCGAGACAACTTCCTCGAATCGATGGCTCCCAACAACCAAGCCTACGGTGAGGAATCTTGGGACTTGATGAAGTCTTGGATCGAGGACGGCGCCAACATTTACAGCGCGTGGAATATGGTGCTCGACAAGTACGGTTGGAATCTGGATCAGGTCCGCCCGTGGCCACAGAATGCCATGCTCGCCGTCGACACCGACGCCAAGACGCTGACCGTAACGCCGTACTACTACGTGTTCCGCCACCTGGCTCAGTACGTCGATGTCGGCGCGGTCCGCATCGGGGTTTCGGGCGGCAACGCCCTGGCCTTCAAGAACCCCGACAACAGCATCGTCACGGTCATGTTCAACGAGGGCACGTCGACCAGTGACACCACGCTCTCCATCGACGGTACCATGGTGCAATTCCAGGTCCCCGCGCGGGGTTGGGCAACCGTCAACTGGCAGGGGTGAAACGGCAAGCATTGCCGGCCGACGGCCGTGCAACGAGTGCCAACCAATACGGGCCCCGGTGAGCAAGAGCTAGATGACCGAGCGTAACCAAGCGTGATTCTCGGTCAGGCTTTTTGGGGCCCCAATTGGGTGAGGGCCCCAAAATTCCTCGTCCGCTCGAGTCAGACGTGCCCGCTCGCTCTTGGCGAGAGCCGAGCGGGCGCGGGACGCTCGCTCAGCTCTCCCACTCGCAGATGTAGCTGGATGGCATGTAGGCATCGTCCCATGTGCCATCCTCGTTCAGCTTCACCCAGCGCTCCGAATCCGGGTTGTCCGGCTGCTGGGGTTGCCAATGCGTGTAGTCGAGCGCGCTGCCGTTGACCCAGACGTAGTTGTTTACGTCGTCTTCGTTGTTCAGACCAATCCAAGGTCGATTGGAGCCCGCCAGCGTCAGGACGAAGGCATCTTCCGGCTGGGTTTCGATGCATACCAGGTAGCCACCCAGGCCCTCGCAGATGCTCTGGGCCTCCGCTCCTCCGATCGACGCCTGGGTGAACCGATACCAATGTCCTTGGAATTCCACCGCATCATCGGGGTGAACCGCCGCGCTACCGGTTCCTCCGGCGCCCATGCTCGTGTTCCCAATTCCGCCCGTGCCAGTGCTATTCGCGGTACTGGCCCCGCCGCTTGCAGTCGCCATGCTCGCGCCCCCCATGCTCGAACTCGAGGTGGCCATGGTCGCGCTCGCGCCCCCCATGGACGTCGTGGCGGTGCCGCTGGCGCCCATTCCCCCAGAGCTCGAACCGCTGGTGCTGTCCGTTCCGCTCGTGCCAGTGCTGCTGCTCGACGTCGTGTTTCCGCCGGTCGTGTTGCTGACCGCGGTGCCGGTGGCTGTGCCACTGCTGACCGTAGTCCCGCTGGTGGCCACGCTACTCGTGGCCGCATCGGTCGAGCTGGTCGGGCCGGAGCCGTGTTCTGGCGTGCTGCTCTCGTCGCCACAACCAAGCGCCAAACAGGCCAGACCCAGCCAACGTACCGTGGAGAGTCGATAGGGGACCATTGTCCGTATCCTTTTCTGAATCACCGCGCAGGGTGACTCGTTCGAGCGGGTGGCTCTGATGACGCACGCCACCTGCCGCATCGGGAAGCAAGAAGAGCGGTAGCCATTCACATCAGGGGCGCCCATTTGGGGAAATTGGCGGTGCTTCGACTGCTGTCCGCTGAGGCCGGTCATCGAGCGGTTCGACAAACGAGCGGCGTTCCGTGATATTCCCGCCCACCCCGGTGTCGATCATCCGGCTTTGTCATGGACCTTCGGGGGCGGCAGGGCGGATAGGGGTAGGGGTGGAGCCTTGCCAACGGCTGCGATTTGCCAATGGAATTGCGATCACGACGTGCTGACGCGGGAATACCCAGGTGGTGACGTCAGCTGAAGTGTGCAAGGTCGAGTGGTGCTCACGAAGCGTGCCGCCGCATCAGCCGGCGTGCGGGCCAAATGGTGGCGAAATCATTCGCTTTCCTGCGCTCATCGAGGCCGGCTGCGCAGCTCAAACTGGAATCGATTGCAACCCTTGTCCTTTCCCCTCGAGTCCCGGAAGTCACGCTCAGTCGATCCAAGCATCGTCGATCCAAGCATCGTCGATCCAAGCATCGTCGATCCAAGCATCGGGAGCGAGAATAGCTGCGTACGGGGCGATGGGACCGAGGATGGGGTAGAATCGGAGCCTTCGGGACGTTGACACCCGCTTCCCTTCGAAGCCATGGGACGCTCTCGTAGCCTTAACCCGGCATGGGTGACTAGCATGAATCCTTCAATAGAAATCTCGGAACACGCCACCCAGACGAACCGACGCCGAGTCGCTCGTCGCCTCTCCGTATCGTCTGTCGTTCCGCTTCTCGCATTCGCTTGGTCTTGTTCGCAGGCGGACCCGGCCGGCACCGACGGCGGCGCGAGCATGGGCGGAACGACCGACACGACCGGCATATCATCCTCCGGTACGTCGGCATCGACTGGGGGCATGTCCAACGCCGTCGGTTCGACGACCACGTCCGCCGCGACGACGGGCGCTGGAGGCGCCACTAGTGGATCGGAAGGGTCGCAGTCCTCGTCCGTGGGCGGCACCGCGAGCAGCATGGGTGGCGCGGCAACCAGCATGGGCGGCACCGCGAGCAGCATGGGCGGCGCGAGCAGCATGGGCGGCGCGGCAAGCAGCATGGGCGGCACGGCGACGGGCGCTGGCGGTACTACTGCTGGCACGGGCGGCACGGGCAACACGGATCCCGGGTGCCCCTTCATGGGCGAAGCCGAGCCGAACGGTTCGGACTGGGTCAACGGCGAGATGCTCCAGTTCAACGACAATGGTGGCTGGTGCTGGTACCAAGACGAGCGCGTCATCGTCGATGCTGACGCCGGGAAGCTCATCATCGGTTCGGTCGCGAGCGGGGGAAGCCGCGACAAGAACGTGGAGGTAGTGCATTGGGATATCGCGACCAAGCAGGGTGAGCGCAACCACATCGGTACGATGAGCTACACGGATGACCACGATACTCCTGCGCTCATCAAGAAGCCTGATGGTGGGTACGTCGCGATGTGGGCTGGGCACAATGATGACTGCAACAGCTACTACAGCGTCTACGATGGGAGCTCGTGGTCCCAATCCAAGAGCTTTGCCTGGCCCGGTGCCGATTGTCCCACGTCGACCGGCAAGAAAATCACGTACGCCAACATGTGGTACCTGGGCGACACGCTCTACAGTTACGTGCGATCGATCGACACGAGTCCGCACTACTTGTTCTCGCAAGACGGCGGCAATTCCTGGATGCTGGGTGGGCGCCTGACGTCGACTCCTCAGGTTGGATACGTGGCCGGCTACTACAAGTACTGGGGCAACAATACGGATCGCATCGACTTCTTCGGGACCGAAGCGCACCCGCGCGACAATGATAACAGCCTGTATCACGGCTACATCAAAGACGGGAAGATATACAACTCGACTGGCACAGCCATCGACGACGACTTCACGGATAGGTCGGCAAAGAACGTCACCGAGTACACCAAAGTCTTCGGGACGGGCACCACCATCAACGGCGTCAGGTTGGAGCACATGTGGAATGCCGATCTGGTGAGGTATGATGATGGCGCCATCGCAGCTATCGGCACCGGGCGCGTTTCCGGCACCGGATCGGATGATCCTGACAAGCGCTTGCTCTACTTCCGATTCGACGGTTCCAACTGGACGACCACCTACTTGGCCAAGGCGGGAACGAAACTCTACAGCAGCGAGCAGGATTACACGGGTCTTGGAGCCCTGGACCCTGACAACCCCCACATCATCTACATCTCGACTCCTTACGACCCGCGCACCGACGAAGGCGAGTTCACCGGCAAGAAAGAGATCTGGAAAGGAGTCACCTGTGACGATGGCGCCACGTTCGACTGGGAGCCGGTTACCGCGAACTCCACGATGGACAACGTGCGCCCCATCGTTCCCAAGTGGGATGGTACGCACACGGCGCTCTTGTGGTTGCGCGGATCGTATTCTTCGGCACAATCATACAACCAGAAGGTGGTGGGTTTGATCGAAGAGAACTAGTCCCAGCCGTGCTGGAAGTACGGCTGCGGCGTCACACCCAAAGAAGAAGGCTTACCTGCTATGACCTCCGGACACGCGACCAGCGGACACATGACCCAGCGGATGGTCAGGTTGATTCGCACCATTCCAATTCTGAGTCTGGTGAGCCTCTCCATCGGATGCGGGTCCGACACCCCGGGCGCAACAGACGGGGCCACTTCGGCAAGTAGCGGAGTCGGCACCACGGGTGCGACGACCGGTATGACGGCAAGCGACACGAGCTCAGCAAGCTCCAGCACTGGCACCGTTGCTACAACCTCCAGCGTGGGCGGTACGGTAACTAGCGGCGGGACTCAAGGCACCACCGCCGGAGGCACGAGCGGTACCACCGGCACTGGGGGCGCCACGAGTACGGGAGTCGGAGGGAACACTGGAGTGGGTGGCGCGAGCACCGCGAGCACGGGCGGCACTGGCGGCGCGACTTCGAGCTCCACGGGGTCCGGCGACGCGTGTACCTACGAGTGCGTGGAGCAATGTGTTGCCTGGGGGGGAACGGAGCAACCGGGCGTTTGCGACGGCGCCCAGCAGTGTTGTGAGGGGGCAACCGTTCCGATTGACAATCCGCTAGCCCACCTGAGGGACTCGGCCGAGCAAGTGGGTCTGCTGTTGGCGAATCGCTTCGCCAAGCAACAGCTCGCATTCAGTTCCGTGGCGAACCTGCCCGGCGATGGCTACAAGACAGCCTGCGAATGGTACGGCGCGCTCGCCGTTGCAAACTTGACCAACAGCCAAGATCTACTCAACACCTTGGTTACCAAGTTCGACCCGTTGAAGACGAACTTCGTGCAGGACATGTTCAACGGCGATGCACACGTCGACCGCTACATCTTCGGCATGGTGCCTCTCGAGATCTATCTTCAGATCGGTGACGACACCTATCGGGACATGGGCACCCAGGTCGCGGACAGGCAGCAGACCACGAATCAAACGCGGGGCGCCATCGACGACATGTTCATGATGACCGGCCTGCAGCTGGAAGCTTACCGCGCGACGGGTGCCGACAGCTACATCGACTTCATGTCTTCGACCATGGTGACCTACCTGGCGGCGCAGAAGAGCAATGGCCTTTTCTACCACAACGACGCCGAGGCACCGGTCCACTGGGGCCGCGGCAATGGTTGGTTTGCGGCCGGCATGGCGGAGATGATGCGCGACCTCCCCAAGACCCACGACAACTACGCGACCATCGAAGCCGGCTACAAGCGCATGATGGAAGGGTTGGTGGCAGTTCAGGGGGACAATGGGCTCTGGTACCAGGTGCTGGACATGCCGGACAATCCAAGCAATTGGGAGGAATCCTCGGGTAGCGCCATGTTCACCTACGCGATGATCGCGGGTGTCAGGCGCGGCATTCTGGATGCCGATACCTATGTGCCGGTCATCGACGCCGCGTGGGCGGGGCTGCAGACCAAGATCAACGCGCAAGGCGATGTCAGCGACATCTGCACGGGAACCTGGTATCACGCGACCGCTCAGGAGTACATGGCGCTGACTCGGCTCACGGGTGACGGCCATGGCCAGGCCCCCGTCCTGTGGGCGGCGGCCGAGCTGCTGCGCTAGGTCCCGGCCCCGTGAGGGCCCGAGCCCACGCTCGAAGCGACCGGGTTGTCAGGCCATCCCTCCCCATTGGATTGGGTCTCTAGACTAAGACTAGGACTCGGTTCGTTCGCTGCCATTCAGGGCGGCAGCTAGTCGAGCAGCGCTCGCGCCTGCTCAGGCGAGAAGTCGCGCGCCAACGCTGCGTGCTCGCGCTCGGAAACAATCGTGCGGAAGCGTTTCCAGCTCCTCTCGTTGGGAGTTGCAACGCAAACGGTGTGCGTTGCGAGCAGCGAGTTCACCCATGACGATCCTTCCGTTAGAAATCGTTTGCCGAGCCCACGACTGCATCATGATGGTACGTTTGCCTCAGCATGATGCGTCGCGCCTTCTCCCTTGCGAAAGCGGCCCTGGCGGGGGTGATGGTGGGCTTCATGTTCATGGTTTTTGCTTCGATGATGGCCGCGTCCTGCCGGTCCCCCAACTTCGTTTTGCCGGATGGCGAAGGTGGGATGGGTGGCGAGACCCAGCTGCCTGCCCATTGTGAGAACGAAAGGCAAGACTCCGACGAGACGGACGAGGACTGCGGCGGGCGCGACTGCGAGCCATGCAAGGTGGGCAAGTCCTGCGAAGAAGATACAGACTGCGACAACGAGTCGTGCATCAGCGCGATTTGCCAGAGCCCGAGCTGTCGCGACAGAGCACGGAACAATGGTGAGAGCGACACGGATTGCGGAGGAGACAACTGCGGTCCAACGTGTGGAACGGGCGCTACATGCGTCGTGGATGACGACTGCCGGAGTTTCCACTGCGACGGCGGCGTCTGCCTGGCACCTTCCTGCGACGACCGCATCCTCAACGGAGAAGAGACTGGCACCGATTGCGGCGGTTCCTGCAAAGGTTGCCCCATTGGCCAGCGCTGCGTCGTCGCTGACGACTGCGAGGCACCCGAGCAGGGAGACGCCGCGGTCGTGGAGTGCAAGGATGGGGTGTGCGAACTGAACTGCCCGGACAATACGGGGGACTGCAACGAACGTGCGGACGACGGTTGCGAAGTCGATCTGCTGACGAGCACCAACCATTGCGGCGGCTGTGACCTCGACTGCAAGCCCGACCACGCAACGGGGGACTGCGTCGGCGGGGAGTGCCTGATCAATACCGACGAGCCCAACCAGGGGTGCGACACCAACTACGCCAACTGCAATTCGATGCCGGAGGACGGCTGTGAGGTGAATCTCCTGACAGACCCTGACCACTGTGGGGCCTGCGAGGACTCCGCCTGTTCGTCAGTGGGTGGCGTGGCCAGCTGTAGTGGTGGTGAGTGCTCCATCGAGTGCACAGAGGGCTATGGCAATTGTGACGAGAACGCTCGAGACAATGGCTGCGAGACCAACACGAACAAGAACGCTCAGCATTGCGGGGGCTGCGACGCGGCTTGTGAAGTGTCCGACCCCGACTACACCGCGTACTGCGCCGAGGGCGCCTGCGGGGAGACTCTCTGCGAAGAGGACAAGGGTGACTGCGACGGCGATGGCATCTGCTCGGACTCGCTGGTCACGGTCGCCAATTGCGGTGGCTGTGGCCAGGCCTGCACGGTTGCACACGGGAGTCCGGCTTGCGAAGTGACCATGGCGGGGGCCCAGTGCGTCATCGACGTCTGTGACGTGGCACGAGATGCAGCGTGGGCCGACTGCGACGGCTCGTACGTTACCGGGTGCGAGGTGAACACGCAGTCGAACCGGCTGCGTTGTGGGGGGTGCCTTCCCGAGGAAGGAGGCAGCGGCGAGGATTGCAGCCTCAAGGAGGGCAGCCAGCATGTCACGGCCACTGCCTGTGGCGCTGGAACCTGTCAGATTGTGGGTTGCAGCGGTGGGTGGGGCGATTGCGACGGCGTTTTTTCCAACGGCTGCGAAGCAAACCTCAATACCAACGAAGCGTACTGTGGCAGCTGCAATATCGACTGCACCGACAAGATTGGAGACGACGACGTCGGGGCAGTGAGTTGCCAGGCGGGGGCTTGTCGGGTCGACGCCTGTTCGGGCGACCACCTCGATTGTGATGGTTCGTTCGGCAACGGCTGTGAGGTCGACCCGAACACCAACAAGACGCACTGCGGCGGCTGCAACGACGAATCCGGGACGAACTGCAATGCGAAGATCGACGACGACAACGTTACCGGCGTGGAATGCGACGCAGGAGTCTGTGCCGTCATGGCTTGCGAGGCCGCCCACGCCGATTGTGACGCCTCGTTCGGCAACGGATGCGAGGTCAACACGAATACCAGTGAGACCCATTGCGGCGGCTGCGCGGGGCAGGGGGGCGATACTTGCGAGGCGCGAGCGCACGCTGTTGGCACGTGCCAAAACGGCGGCTGCAACTACGAGTGCGATGCCGAATGGGATGACTCGAACGACGATCGCAATGCTGCCAGCGGTTCGGACGGTTGTGAAAGCCGCAAGCTGACCGTGCTCAACTACGGAACTTGGAGCTCGTCAGACACGGGTGGCAGCGGTCCCCCGGTGACGTTCTCTCACACCCTGGAAGGGGCCTCCGGCACGCAGCGGCTGATCTTGGTGGGCGTCGTGTGCCGGGGGAACAGCGCTGGCGACTGCACGATGACGACGGCGACCTACGGTTCCGCCCAGCTGACGTTGTTGGGTTCGGTTTTCCTCGTCGATTCGTCGGCGCAGATCTTCTACGCCCTCGACAACGCTCTGCCCGCGCCGGGAAGCTATACGGTGACGCTCGATCGGAACGACGAATGGGGCTCGGTTGCGGCAGACGTGATCGAATTCAGCGGTGCCGAACAGCAGACCTTCTATGCTGACCATGCTGGCGACACCAGCAGCGCCAATTGCGACGACGGCACGGACACCGCGGTCAGCCTGGGAAACTTGCCCGCCGGTTCGGTGATCTACGCTGTAGGAGGGGGAAATGCGCCGTCCGGCAGCGCGAAGGCGGGTGCCCCGCTGTCTCTTGCTTCGAGTCACTTCGCAGACTACATCGTGTTGGGTTCCGGCTACAGTGGTGCGCTTTCCGGGTCGGCGACTCCCGCCTTCGATTTTGCCGGTTGCTATCAATCGGTCATGTACGCGGTTGGCGTACGGCCGGAGAGAGACTACTGAGCAATACTGCCGGCCGCGAACTCGATGAGGCCCTGCAGCAATGTTGCCCTGTGGATGAGCTTGGTGCTCGTGGGTGCGTGCGCCAACAAGAGCTGTGGCTCCAAAGAAACGCCCGCCGAGCGCGCTCCCCGGGTGCCGCGCTCCGCGGCCGACCCCGCCCTACCTGGCCTGGGTCCCGGCGACCAGAAGCTCATGGCTCGTCTCGCAAAGGCACTGCGTGAGAAGGGGCCGGCGTATACGCCACGCACGCACCACAAGAAGGTCGACGGGACGCCGAAGTACACCAATCGACTGATCCTGGAGAACAGCCCCTACCTGTTGCAGCACGCGCACAATCCGGTCAACTGGTACCCGTGGGGACCCGAGGCCTTCGCGCGCGCCCAGCGCGAGGGCAAGCCCG
The DNA here is from genome assembly GCA_963809955.1 of uncultured delta proteobacterium. Taxonomy (GTDB): domain Bacteria; phylum Myxococcota_A; class Polyangia; order Polyangiales; family Polyangiaceae; genus JAICQQ01. The sequence goes on along the minus strand of CAWELQ010000012.1, from coordinate 61,481 downwards.
TGCTGGTCTCGATTGGCTATTCGACATGCCACTGGTGTCACGTGATGGAGCGCGAGTCGTTCGAGGACCTGGAAATTGCCCGCACCATCAATCAGCACTTCGTCGCCATCAAGGTCGACCGCGAGGAACGCCCTGATCTGGACAACCTCTACATGAAGGCCGTGACCATGCTCACGGGGCGCGGCGGCTGGCCGATGACTGTCGTCATGACCCCGGACAAGAAGCCGTTCTTCGGTGGCACCTACTTTCCCGCACGGGACGGCAACCGCGGCGCACGCAAGGGCTTTCTGTCCATCCTGCGCGAACTCAGCTCAGAATACTCGAAAGATAGGAGCGACCTGGTTCTTCGAGCGCAACAGCTGAGCCAACAGATTCAAGCCGCTGCGGCACCGAGCCCGCGGGGCGACGTACCAGGCGCCTCCGCCATCGAGCGAGCGGTCGACCAGGCGCGCAGCTCGTTCGATGCCCACTGGGGTGGCTTCGGGCGCGCCCCGAAGTTCCCGCGACCGGCGCTGCTCGAGCTGTTGCTTCGCTACCAGCGTCGCACTGGCGACGTTCAGGCGCTCGACATGGTCACGGTAACCCTCGAACACATGGCAATCGGAGGCATCTACGATCAGGTTGGCGGCGGGTTTCATCGCTACTCAACCGACGGTCACTGGCTCGTGCCGCACTTCGAGAAGATGCTTTATGACAACGCCCAGCTAGTGCCAATTTACCTCGAAGCCTATCAGGTGACTGGGCGCGAGCGCTTTCGTGAAGTGGCCACGGATACCCTCCGCTACGTGGCACGCGAGATGACCTCCCCGGAGGGCGCTTTCTTTTCCGCGACGGATGCTGACAGTCCTGCTCCCTCGGGCCAGCAGCGGGAAGGCTACTTTTTCACCTGGACTCCGCGCGAGATCGAGCAGCTGTTGGGCAGCGAGCGCTCTCGTCCAGTCGTCGCATATTATGGCGTGACCGAGCGCGGCAATTTTGGAAGTCGCAACATCCTGAGCACACCCCGAAGTTACGCCGAGGTCGCCTCCGAGCTCCACATGACGGCGCCAGCACTCGAGCAGGCGGTGGCCGCCGGCCGACAGCGGTTGTATGCTGCCCGTTCGCGACGGCCCGCTCCCCTGCGCGACGACAAGGTCGTCACGTCCTGGAACGGACTCATGGTGTCCGCCTTCGCGCGTGCGGCCCTGGTCCTCGACGACCCCGAGTTCGCCGAGTATGCCCGGCGCGCTGCGGATTTCGCATTGAAGAAGCTGCGAACCGACGATGGCAGACTGCTTCGCAGCTGCAAGGACGGCCGGGCTGAGCAGGAAGGTTTTCTGGATGACTACGCTTTCTTCGTCCAGGGCCTGCTCGACTTGTTCGAGGCGACATCCGAGGGTCGTTGGCTGCGGCAGGCCATCGCGCTTCAAGGTGCACTCGACCGGCACTTTTGGGACGGCGAAGCGGGCGGGTACTTCATGACGAGCGACGCGCACGAGGCTTTGCTGGCGCGGGATAAGCCGACCTACGACGGCGCTGAACCCTCGGGCAACTCGGTGGCACTGATGAACCTGCTGAGGCTTGCAACAGTGACGACTCGACCCGAGTACCGGGAACGGGCCCAGAACGGATTGGCGGCATTTTCGCAGCACCTGGTGAGCGCGCCCGACGCGTCTCCCAAGATGCTTTGTGCCCTCGAATATAGCCTCGATCAACCGCTCGAAGTGTTCGTTGTCAAACGGGCTCCCGAGGCCAATCCGGGACCACTCGTTTCCCGCTTTCGCCGCACGTATCTCCCGAATCGAGTCTTCGCCCTGGTGACCGAGGGAGAAGACCTCGACCGTCTCGCGCGGCTCGTCCCGCTCATCGAGGGTAAGTCTGCCGTTCGTGGCGAAGTCACGGCGTTCGTCTGCCAACGCGGCGTGTGTCAGCTGCCCACCTCCGATCCTGCGGCATTCGAGCGACAGCTGGGCAAGGTTCAGCGCTTCCAGAGATCCGGCATGGCAAAGTGATCGCCCAAACCTTGCGTCCCCGTCCTGAATCCTTTCAGTTCAGGCATTTCTATGCCGGATCCATCGTTGGACGCTGCCACCGTCGCTTTCATACATATCGATCATCGGGGGGCAAGGCGATCAACCTTCACGTCTAACGGCGCAGGGAATTCGACTTGGCCCGAGGGAGTCGCCTGCCCCGCAATGTGCAGCAGCAGCTCGAGACCAAGCTGTGCCACGTCGTCTTGGCACGGCGGCCAAACGACGGAGATCACAAAGAACAGCACCTGAAAGAAAGTGCGACAGATCTTCGCGCGAGCGGAGACTACTTGAAGTGTCGCATGGCTCTTACATCTGTACCCGTCGAGCAGTCGTCCGATAGCGCCCATCGCGGTAGAAGATCGCGGGCTCCTGTGGGCCGGTTCAAGAGACGGCCCATCCAGCTTGGTCTCAGCGTCCATGTGCCCACGAGACGTGCATCTCTGGGGCGGAGTCTGGACACAAGGTGACTCGAAAGAGCACTAATCACGTTCTCGCCACCGGAGTGGAGGACGCGGACGAGTTCTTTCGACGGGGCGATGACGGAGACTACTTCCCGAGCGACCCCGTTATCTCCGCGGATACGTTGCTTGCGGAAACCCACGGGTCGATAGATTTCGAGCAGATCGAGCGTCAGCTCGAACGGCGGGCGCGCTACACGCGATGGGTAACTGGCTTCATGGCAGTGCTGAGTCTGGCCACCCTAGGTGTCTTCGTGGCGCGTAGTCAAATGCGAGTCCACCCGAAGGAGGGCCCGAGCGCTGCAGCGTCAGCGCGGCGTCCTCCGCAGCCGGACGAAAGGGTAGGGGCGAGAAAAAGAAGAATTCAAGCCGCCCGTAGGATTCCTGTAGCTCCGGCTACGGCCGACCAGGTTGCTTCTGACCACGACCAGCGTGTAGCAACCTCCGAAGCGGTCGAGCCTCAGAGGGTGTCGGACCCAGATTCAAGGGCGCGGGCGTTGGCTGGGCCTTCGCCTGCGAGCCGGAGGGCGGATACGAGCAGCTGGGGACCGGAAGCACCCAACGCCTCGCCGAGCTTCACCCGACCGACGCTGACCGCTGTTCACGCGGGGAAAGTGGAGCATGCCTCGCGTGCCGAAGCAGCGCAGCCCCGTGTGAGCGCCACATCCGCGAGGAACCCCATTGCGCAGCGTGACGCTCCGCCAGGGGGGCCTCGAAAGGTGCAGTCTCCAGCTCCTGCCTACAGCCCGCCCACGGCCCGCTTCGAAGATTGAACCATTAGTCCGACAGCGACCCGAACGAAGTTCGTCGCGTTGCAGCGTTACCGCGAGGGTCCGAAGTCACTGCCCAAACGACTATTTTCGGCGTCATCTGTTCACCGTCTTGCCCAACTCGGATTGCATTCAGCCTGATGAAGACCGCTCTTCAACTCCTCTGTGTGGTTGTCCTACTCGGCGCTTCCGCCAGGGCGCTTGCCCAAGCCTCGGATGAGGTTCCTCCCCCGCCGGTACCCCCACCACTTCCCGCGCCGTCCGCTGGCGACTCCCCTCCCGGCCAGTCCGAGCCCAACATCGGCGACACCTCCCCTCCGGAGGAACATTCACCCGTTGGAGCAGAGCCGGGCGGAGAAGTCAGCGTCCCTTCCCTGTCCGCCCCCGCTCACCCCGACGCGGGGGGTGCTGGCGCGATCACGAGTGCCACGGACCCGGCCGTCTCCGACCAGAAGCAGACGGAAAGCGCTGACGAGCGCAACCGGTTGCGCTTGGATTCGCTCAAGGCCGGAAACACCATTTACGGGCCAAGTGGTTTGCTGCGCCTCGTGACCCCGGACGCGGGCGAGCCTGGCACGTTTCGGTTGTCGTTTCTCGGCAGCTTCTTCTCGGGCCGAGGCTTCCTCTGCCCGGAGTGCACCACGCGAGACGGCGATGTCAGCGAGCGACAGGACATTGCAGCAGCCTTCTCTCAGCGCTTGGCTCTTTCGGTCACACCGATCGAGTTTTTGGAGGCCACGGCTGCTCTCGATTATCGGCAGGCGAAAAACCGCGTGGGGCAACCCGAGGTGGTCCAGATCTCAGGCGAAACGATGCTCGGAGTCCGGGCATTCGTTCCGCGAGCGCACGCCAACCCGGTCGGGTTCGGCGGTGGTGCGCTGATAGAGTTTCTCAAGCGACCTAACAGTGTCGGCGTCGGTGCAACCAACGTGTCACTTCACCTCGATGGCTCGTTGGACCTCAGTCGCCACGCTGCCGAAGACTCGTGGGCTCCCGGGGTGCCGATGCGCATCGCCGCCAACGTCGCCTACGTGTTCGACAACTCAGCGGCGATGATTGATGCGATCGAAGCCGACCGCAGCGAGGAGGCGGGCTCGCGGCAGCGTATCACACGTATCGAGAGGTTCGGTGGGGACATCGACCGCGTCGATAACGTCCGGCTCGGCCTGGGTGTGGAAGGATTGTTGGGATTCGTCAGGCCTTTCGCGGAGTGGAGCATCGACGTGCCCGCGAACCGGCAAGGATACACCTGTTACCACGATGCGCTCAGCGCTGACGACGGGTGTCTCGCGCGCACTGGCTTTGCCGACATCCCATCGCGGCTCACGCTGGGGGTGCGCAGCTACCCGTGGTTCAGCTCCTGGATGCAAGGACTCTCCCTGCTGGCAGCCGTGGATATTGCGACCGGCGGCAGTTCGAGGTTTCTCGAAGAGGTCGTTCCCGAACTTCCCTGGAACCTGCACGTGGGCTTGGGCTATGCTTTCGATGCCCATCCACGTGTGAAAACCGAGCGCATCGAGAAGCTCCGCACCATCACGGTTTGGGGCGCTCCGAACCAGATTGTCGAGGGGACCGTGCTGGACGGCGCTACCAATCAGCCCGTCGGTCAGGCTTCGGTGCTCTTCGAGGGTGGCGATCGTCCGGGCATGCTGACGGACGCGCAGGGTAGATTTTCCACGACGGCTCTAACTCCGGGCAACTACGACTTCCGCGTCACGAAGGAAGGGTATCGAGAAAGTACGTGCTCCGTCACGGTACCGCCGAGCGTGGACGTCCCACCCGCGACGACAACCGAGGCTACGAGTCCTCCTGCTCCAATAGCGACGTCCGTACGCTGCCAGTTGGAGGCTCTGCCCGCGCGAGGTGACGTGGAAGGCGCGCTCAGAGATGCGCGGACCCAAGAGTACGTCTCCGGCGTGAACGTACGGCTTACCGATCCACGCGGTCGAAGCCTCGCAATCGAGACCGGCGAGCGCGGTGGATTCCGTTTCGAAAACGTACCCGAGGGCACGTCGCAGCTCGAATTCGAGGCAGAAGGCTACGTTCCGAGCAGCGTTGAGGTCAACGTGAAGCGACAAGGGGCCACTTCCGTTCAAGTCTTGCTACAACCCAAAGAGAGGTAGTTACCTGGATGGTAGTTGCCGTCGACGCTCAGCTTTGCCTGAACCGGCCAGCGCTCTCGGTCCGCTCCTCGATCGCTGTCGACGCCGACGACGAACCACGAAGCACCAATTTCGCCGCTTCGCCCGTGCTCCGCCGCTGAGCGGCGCATGAAACGGAGCCCACCGCGCCATCTCTGGCGTGTTCGACATCCGGGTTGCGAGACTCGAGCGGCAATGCTGAAGTGCCCGGTGTGGAGACGAAAGAGGAGAGCCCCGACCTCGTCCAAGCGCGCCGGGCGTACTCCGAGCAGGCCTGGCAAACCGCATTCGAGCTGTTCTCGAAAGTGGACTCCGAGCAACCGCTGCCAGCGCATGAACTGGACCAGTTCGCGCGCAGCGCCGCACTCGTCGGCAAGGACGAGAGGTTTCTAGAGCTACTGGAGCGGTGCTATCAAATGCATATGGAAAGCCAAGCCACGCTCGAGGCGGCGCGCTCCGCATTTTGGATTGGCTTCCGGTTGATGGGGGCCGGCGATCTTGGTAGGGGAAGCGCCTGGCTGGGACGGTGCCAGGCGATAGTCCAAGCGGCCGAGGGGGAACACGTGCTCGCGGGCTACCTGATGGTGCCGACCGCGTTCCGGCAGATGTCGTTGGGGAAGATGCGCGAAGCAGCCGAAATCGCTACTCGCGCTATCGAGGTGGGAGAACGCTTTTCCGACCCCGACCTCACTGCGTTGGCACAAAACCAGAAAGGGCGTGCATTGCTCTGCCTGGGAAAAAGAGACGAGGGGCTGGCACTGCTGGACCAAAGCATGCTGCCCGTATTGTCCGAGCAAGTCTCGCCGATCATGGCGGGGCTCATCTATTGCGGAGTGATCGCGAGTTGTCAGCGCTATTGCGAGTTGGACCGCGCCAGGGAGTGGACCCAAGCTCTGACGAGTTGGTGTGAGGCACAGCCCGAATTGGTCACGTTTCGAGGCAACTGCCAAGTGCACCGAGCAGAAGTGTTGGAGCTGAGTGGCGACTGGCGAAAGGCGCTGAAGCAGGCCGGGCTTGCCTGTGTCCAAGCGGAAAAGGTCGGGGAGCGAGCAGTGGTCGCGGACGCTCACTATCAACGGGCGGAGATCCATCGACTCCAAGGGGAATTCGAGTTGGCCGAAGCGGCCTACGAGCAGGCTGGGCAGCTCGGCCGGGATCTGCAGCCCGGGTTCGCCCTGTTGCGCTATGCACAAGGCAGGATTGACAGTGCTCGGCAAGGATTGATTCGGGCTCTTGCCGAGACCGAGCACCCCTTTCAACGAGCGAAGCTGTTAGCGGCGGCGGTCGACGTCTACCTCGGGGCGAGAGAGGTCGACCCCGCCAGCAAAGCGGTGCAAGAACTGGACGCGCTGGCCAAGCGCTTCGACAACGAGGTGCTGACGGCACTATCGGCGCGAGCGCGGGGTTGCATCTGCCTGGCACAAGGGGACTCTCAAGGCGCGCTCGGTCCTCTGAGATCGGCGTTTTTCATCTGGCAGCGCATCGGTGCTCCTTATCAGGAGGCTCGCCTACAAGCAGAGCTGGCAATCGCCTGTGAAGCTCTGGGCGACAATGACGGTGCCGAACTGGCTCGAGCGGCGGCAAAACGGGTTTTTGACCAGCTGGGGGCTCGTGCGGATCCCCTGCTAGCAGATGAGCCTGCGGCTGGAGAGGCCAAGCGCGCCGGGGGTCTGACTGCCCGAGAGCTGCAGGTTCTGCGTCTGGTGGCAGTTGGCAAGACGAACAAAGAAATTGCGGTGGAGCTGGACCTGAGCGAGCGCACCATCGATCGGCATGTCAGCAACATCTTTCGAAAGTTGAACGTCACGACACGCGCCGGTGCCACAGCGGCGGCGTACAAGCAGGGGTGGGTCCGCGACTGAGTGGGTACAACTAGCCGCTCGGAAATCGGCAGACACTGGGCGATGACCTCGGGAAATCAGCGCTGGTTTCGAGAAGCTGCCAAGGCGATACTTCGGGAGTAGGCAGGCGACCAACAGCGTGCGCGCCTCCTCCTTGATTCCGGCTCCATCGAGTGGCGTTGGTAGCCAGCCACCGCGACTCGCCTGCCGCGTGCCGCAAAAAGCATGCGCCTGCCCGCCTGAATCGTCGCAATGACTATGGGCTTTACCCGAAGTCTCGAAGCAGCAGTCCACCGTGCGAACGACGGTTGGCGACTCCTCTGCCTGAGCCGCCCCCACGGCCTGTCCCGGTTCCGACGCCGGCTGCGCCCCCGCGACGCTGTCAGAAAAGTCGACCAACACCCCGACTCTTTCCGTAGGTAGTGGCATGGCAGCTGGCCCTGGGCCGGTGCGACAAGAGAGGACGGACACCATGAGAATGACGAGATTGGCAGGCGGATGCATCGCCGCGCTGGCATTGGTCGGCGCGTCCGAACGCGCGTCCGCGAACATTGCCCATGTGACCCCCGGGTCGATTTGCAAGGCATTCAACGGAAACAAGAACCTGGCCGCATCGAGCTCCGGCTGGCTCGTGAACGGGACGACGTCGACGCAATACGTCCAGTGTCCCATCATGCGAGAGCATCCGGACGACGATATCGAGCAGATTTTCATCCGCATCCTGGACTCGAACGACTCGAGCTACCTACCCACTTGCTCCGCCAACACTTTGAGCAACGACGGCACCGTATACAGCTCGACCCCCCCAGCGGAGCACGACAATCCGGGCGGGCACGACAGTCTTTCCATCGACGTATCGGATTTCTCAATGCCAGACTCAAAGGGTGCCGCCAGCATCACGTGTCGGCTGGGCAGGAGCGACGCGATCCTCAACATCCGCGTTGTCGAAGCCGGTTGATCCCCCGAGAAAGGTGAACAGCATGAACCACCGACAACTGGCCTACATGGCATTCCTTGCACTTCTCGCAGTAGCCACGGGAGCGAGCGCTGACAACAAAACCGTTCCCGGAGGCCTTTGTGTCCCCTACGGAGGCTTCGGGGCACAATTCAACGGCTCCTTCTACGATCATACGGGAAAATTTCGGACGAGCACGGATACGTGGGCGGTCTGCCCGATGATCCGTGAGAACAACAGCGAACCATTCAATGCCATTTGGGTGCGAGTGAAAAACTCGTCTGGCGCCGCGGTCAGCTGCAAGGCGCACACGATATCAGCGACGGGGAGCAGCTACTACGACACGGACTGGAGCACCGCGTACAACGATCATTCGTTCAAGCTCCAGGTCGACGACATGCCCACCTTTTCCGGAGGGTCCTACTGGGCGTCGTGCCTCCTACCGCCGACGTCGAGCATCATCAGCATGCGCTGGGACGAGCCGACCGATTGAAACTGAAGACCAGAGTCTGGATCGAGGAGTACGAACGATGAACAAAATGCTCATTTTGACCGCTTCCATGCTGGTTCTCGCAGTCTCGAGTGCCGCATCCGCAGACAGCAAGGTGATTCCCGGGCTCATGTGCCAGAACACGGCCGGGGAAGAACTGGGAGACTATTCACCATGGCAGGGCTCCTATCGCGTCAGTAGCAGCGCGGTGTTCGGCAACAATGCCGCTTGCCCCCTCGTGCGGCGCCAGGATGCAGGCGATATCGCCCACGTATTCGTGCGTGTACAAAGCGCAGGCGACCTGGTCGAGTGTTGGGTTTTCAGTCAGAGTGGGGGAAGCAACGCCTACCATTCGACAGCTGCCGAGGAGTATCGAGGCACGGGGCGCTCGAGCCTGTCGTTCGATCTGGACGGCCTCGAGCAAGACGGTGGGGGTAGCGTGGCGGTCCGTTGCAACTTGGGTCCGTCCGGCCAGATCCGAAGTATTCGCTACGTTCAGTGAGTCCGAACATGAAGCACTGGAAGCGGTATGCCTTGGCCGGAACCATTCTTGGACTGGGCGCGGGTGGGTGGCTCCTGGTCGGCTCGCGGCTCCGGGAACGCGACGGCCAGAGACAGCAAACGGATCCATCGCCGGACGCTGCGCAGCAGGCCGAACTCGCGGACCTGCGCCGCGCCGTACGGCGGCTGACATTGAGCCAGGTAGGCACCGAATTCGCGAAGCCAGCGCATCCGGATTCGCGCAACGAGGACGTGGCAGGACCCGACCGAGAGCCTCAGCGCGCGACGTTGAACGACGTGCTCGACAGCGTGCCAGCCGACGAGCAAGAGGAGTTCCTGGAACGCCTCGAGCGTACGCAGACGGCGGAAACCAAGGCGCGCGCGCTCGCTCGCCTGGCGAGGGAGGCGAAAGACAAAGCCTGGGAAACGGAAGTGAAATCGACCATCTCCGAAGCCGCAAAGGCTCTCGACCCAAAGCTCTTCCGCTCCACGGAGGTGTCTTCGGTCGAGTGCGGCACGACGCTGTGCAAGGTCGAGATCGATCAACGGAGCGAGGCAGAAAACAACGCGTTCGCGGGCCAGCTCTCTACCGGGATGCGCACCTTCGGCGTCCGGCGCGGAGGGAAGGACGACCCCGTAGGCGAACCGCTGGGCTGGACGCTGTTCGTCGCGCGCGCCGGCCACAAGCTCCCGCGGATCGAACCGGACGAGTTGGTCGCCATGGCCTCCTCCGAGGTTGACGCCGACCGCTAGGGCAAGTCGTCGGCGAAGTGCTTCGCACCCGGCGAGCGCGCCGCGCGTCGTGCGAGGGCGCGCTCGGTTGCGTCTCGTTACCAGGTGCCCGCGCTGGCACGTCCTCGGACACCTCGGCGTCTTCTCTCCACTCGCTGAGCCGTTGAAAAGCATGCGCACGAGTTCGATATCACCCCACGATATGGCGTTGCCTCCCTTCGAGGTGGTGTCTCGGCCTGGCGAGCGCCAGCTCGTGCCGATGCACTCCAGCGACGCATAGTGCACGCTTGAGACCGCGCTTGAGACGTGCCTCGCACGTTCTGAGGCTCCGCCGAGTCAAGCCCAGTGCTCTGCAAGCGACCTCTTGAGAGTGCCCGAGCATGAAGCGTTGCTCGTACACCGCACGCAGCGAGTCGGGTAGGTCGCTCAGGTAGCCCCGCAGCACGTCAAGCACCAGGGGGTCGAGGAGCGAATCCGTTTCGTTTGCAGGACCGAGACTCTGTGGCCAGTCCGTTTCACCACTCAGGACTTCGCGTCGCGACGAGCGCAACGCGTCGATGAAGCAATTGCGCGCGATCGTCCTCAGATATGGGCCGTATTCGCGTTTGGGGTCGTACGCGGCCCGGGCCTGGGGAGAGAACGCCCTGATGAACACGTCCTGGATCAGATCGGCGGCGAGATCGGGGTTGAGAGTGCCACGAGTGGTAGCGTTGCGAGCCAGCGTGTGTACGTACGCTCCGACGCCGCGCACGTAAAAGGCGTACACCTCTTCCAACGCCTCGCGTCGTCCCATGCGAAATGGGACGAGCAGTTCAGGAGATTTCTTGAAGACCGGCATGTGATGTCGTCATTCTCGGAGCACGACGAGCGCCACACGCGTGTGACGCCGTGAGCCTTCTTCCGGCCGGATTTGAGCGGGCCCACCCCGGCCTCCTCCGTTGGAGTTCCGAGTGAATGTATAGACGTTTCATTGCCAATCGGCAACGCATCCGGGCGGCGCAAATGTTAAACAACCGTTAAACGTAAACCGCCGATACAGAGCCGCTCGCGGTTCACCGGTTCGCCATGTGCTCATGCTGGCGTGGTCTGGCGTGGTGACGCGGCATCGCTTCGGGTCGGGCCAGAGCGAAGCTGAAAGTCGGCGTGGTTAGCTGCCCGAGCAGGAGCGCCCGCCAGTCAATGGGAGCTGTTGCGTGGGGCAAGTCCGTTCAATCGACGTTAACTGCGACCGGCGGCGGGCCCCGTTCACAAATTCGCCACCGGTGCCAAAAGCCAGTGAGGTCGCTCGCTCTATTCGGCTATTGGCACGGGAACTGAAGTCGGCTTCAATGCGCCCAGCTTGACCAACAATGCTTTGGGGGGACGAGGCGAAGGCGAGATGATGAGACAAAGAGGTTGGTACACAGTGCCAGTGCTCGCAACGGCCGCAGTGTTCGTCGTGGCTTGCGGCCACTCGAAACGCGACGGCAAATCGACGACCGGCGGCGGAGGGGCGAGCTCGAGCGTGGCTACCAGCTCGACCGGCGAAGCCAGTTCCAGGGCCCAGGGACAGGCTACGATGAGCTCGGGAGTCGGCAACACCGCGAGTATGGGGACCACTAGTGGCTCCGGCACGGGGGGAACCGGTGGCGAGCAAGGCGCGTCCGGTGGCTCGGCTTCGACGGATGGTACGACTGGGAGCGGTGGAGCGGCCGGGGCGGCAGGGGCAGCCGGAGCAGCCGGGGCCGGCGGTAGCGGAGTCGACGCCAGCTGTGAAGCCGAGTGCACGACGCGTCGCAGCATTCAGTGCCCTGTCCCGAGCACCGAAAGCTACGAAGACTGCGTCAGTGCCTGTGAGGATTTCCAGGCCTTCGCGCGCGAGAAGGGGTGCGCTCGGGAGGAGCGAGTTCTTGCCGTGTGCATCGCCGAGCTGGGAGAGGCTGCCTGGGAATGCGACAACTTCCTGGGTGGCGCTTGGCTGAGGTACTTCGACGCCTGCTACGAAGAAGACGTGCTGATGACCCAATGCTTATACCCTTAGCCTACCCGAACCCTGACGGCGGTTGTCACGACAGGTTGGTCCCGTGACTCGAGGCGTACCGCACTTGCCAGTATTGGCGGTCTGGGTTGTCATCGGCGGCTGTGGACGCGTGTTGGGCGAGGACTTCGAACACCTGGACCCGTTGGCAACCACATCCGGTGCCGCCGGGGCTGCGGGCGGAAGTGGTGCACAGACAGCGACGTCAGCGGCGGGACCCGCAGGAGCCGTGAACGGTGGCACGACCACGGGTCTTGGTGGCTCGCCATCGCACGGAATGGGTGGCCCCGGTCAGGTCGGCGCGGAGGGGGGCGAGGCCGGAAGCGCAGCCGAATGCTCGACTCACATCGATTGCGTCGAGCAGAACTTCGCGGAACCTTCACTGTGTCGTGCCGGGCACTGTCAGCCTCTGGCGATCGAACCCGAGTGCCCGCTCGTGCTCGGCCTGGGCGAAGACTTGGAGAACCTATCAGCGCCCGATCCCGTGGTGCTCGGTGTCTACGCCGACCTCGACCCGGCGCGCCTGAGAGAGTCTCGAGCCGTCTTGAACTACGAGCTGGCGTTGGATGAAGTGAGCCGAGTGTCGTTCGGCGGTCTGCGCGACGCCAGCGGAGAGCGGCATCCGGTACTCGCGGTGGTGTGCCAGGGCAAAAACCCCGATCTCACTCGCAGTCTGACTCACCTGGTCGATGACCTGGAAGTCCCCGGTATCATCGCGTCGCTCAGCTCTCCAGCTCTTGCCCAGGCCTTTGCAGACAGCGCGCAGCGCAGCGAGTTCTTCCTGAACACCAACCCCGTCGACTCGAGCCTGAGCGCGCTCGGGCGCACAGCAAGTCCGAGACGCTTGTGGCACATGCGCGCAGGGGGCGCGACGTTCGCGCCCCACTATCAGGGGCTCGTGGCTCGAGCCGAAGCCGCGATTCAGACCCGGCGCGCCATGCTGGGCCGACAAGCGCCAACCCGGGTGGCACTCGTCGTGGCGGAGCACCCCTTTCTCGATGAGCTAGCCGACAGCTTGGAGCAACTGCTCTGGTTCAACGGCATGGGCGCTGCGGCGAACGAGGCGGCAGGCAACTACATCGTCCAGAAGGTTGAAAGCGCCCTGCTGGTCGAAGCCCCGGACCTTGACGAAGCCGCGGCCAAACTGCAAGCGTTCTCCCCCGATCTGGTGATCGCTCTCGCCACCGGCGAGTTCATCGACGCGATCTTGGCGCGCCTGGAGCCGATTCAGGAGCTCGGCGACGAGCCGCCGTACTTCATTCTATCACCGTACCACGAGCACCTGTCGGATCTGGCCACGCTGGTCGACGCGCGCGCTTTCATCCATCAGCGCATCGTCGGGATCTCGTGGGCGACGTTCGACGGCTACGAAGCCTACCTTTCGAACCTGAAGGCGGAATATCCGAAAGCTTCATTGGAACTCGCCGGCGCGGGCCACTACTACGACGCGGCTTACTACATGATCTACAGCATCGCCGCGGGGCTGGCCGCGGGAGCTCCGACGGGTCAGACGTTGGCCACGGGCATGCGGCGTTTGGTGGATGGTGACGAAAACTTCTGGGTGGGGCCATCGGATGCCAACCAGGTAATTTCCGCGCTCGCGACCAGTGAGCGGAGCCTGCGTCTGCACGGGGTTTCGGGAGCACCCGACTTTGACGAGCGAGGCGTGCGCGACACCCCCGCCAGGTTCTGGTGCATCGAGATAGGCGAAACCAGCGGACACGCAGAGTTCGTCGACGCCAGCCTTGCGCTCGATACAGACACGGGTGAAGTCACGGGAGACAGTTCGTGCTTGCCCGACTTCTGACGACAGTCACGTTAGCCTGCGCGACGCTGCCCGCTTGTTCGGGTACAAGTGAGGGCGAACAGAGCCTCACCCAGGCGATCGTCGACGGCGAGCCATCCGGCGCCGATCAGGATGCGGTGGTGCTGGTGGTGTTTCCGTCCTCCGCGCTGATGGGTCCCCGGACCTGTACCGGGACCCTGGTTGCCCCGAGCCTGGTCTTGACGTCGAAGCGCTGCGTAGCCCCTTTCGTGGATGGCTCCTTCGTCTGCACGAGCGAGGGCTACCTCGACTCGACACGGGACCGCGCTCCGTTCAACGCCGGAGAGTTCGGGTTGGTCGCGGCTCCGGAAGCCGTGTCCGTCTACGTCGGACCCGATCCAGAGTTGCTGGAGCCCGCGGCGCGGGGGCGCAGCATTCACGTCGTGCCCACCGACTCGATCTGCCGCAATGACATCGCGCTCATCGAACTCGACCGCGAGCTTGCCCTGGAGCCCAAGTCGATGCGGCTCGATCGCGGCGTGGCACTGCTGGAGGAGACGACCGTGGTTGGCTATGGCGCGTTCGGACAGGTGGTGAGGTCGAGTCGATCCGAAAAGTCTGGATTGCGCGTGGAGGAAATCGGTCGGAGCGACTTCGCCCCCGACGCGGCCGGCTCCCTGCCGAGAACATTCACACTGGGAGTCTCCGCCTGCGGACAGAATGATGCGGGGGCGCCCAGTCTGTCGAGCCGAGGCGGCGAGATTTTGGGCGTCTTCTCGTTCACCTCCGGACAAGACTGCAACAATTCATTGACGCGCAATGTCTTCACCCAGCTCGCACCCTACGGTGCATGGCTGAACGAGGTTTTCGAGACCGTGGGTTATCCGGCACCGCAGCCCGATGTGGGGAACAATGGTGGCAGCGCGGGGGCCGGCGCACGTGGGGGCGCCCCAAACGGAGCTGACGTCGAGACGTCCGCGCAAGGCTACGCTGGTGCGGCAGCCGGCGCTGGCCAGAACGAAGCAGGAGGCGAACCCGCGAGTGAACGCGAAGGGTCGGCTGGGTCGGCTGGGGCTAGTCAGGGCGAGATGCGAAGCTCCGGCCTGGGCGCTGGAGGCTGCGGCTGCGCAACCCGACCGGTGGCTAACCTGCGCGCCACAGTGACGGGCGTCTGGTGCGCGGTGCTCTGGTGGAGTCGGCGGCGCCTCCGCCTCCGCCTCCGCCAACGCCTGCGAGGGGCGGTATGAAGACGCAAACCGCCAGGGGCCTCACTCGCGGTGTGCTTGCTGCCGGTCAGCACCTCCGCTACGAGACTCGTGTGCGAGCCGCAAAATGGATGGGCGTTGCAGCGGGACTGGGTGCTGCACTGTGCCTGCTGCTCGCCAATTGCCGCGGTGATGAGCGCCCTGCTTGCAGCGGGACAGACTGCAGCGCCGAAGCCATCAGCTTTGGCGGTGCTGCCGGTGAAACCAACGACGGCACCGAGAGCGACGCGGGCGGCGGAGGCGACGGTACGGGGGGAGCCAACGAGCGCGACACAACGAGCGCGGGATTCGAAGAAGCTTCCGCCGGCAACGGCGGACCCGTCAGTTCGAGCGGGGAGGCAGGGGCGCCTGCAGACAGCGACGAGTGCTCGAGCCACGCCGAGTGCATGGATGAGCACGGTGGCAACCCTTTCATCTGCAAAGCTGGGCGCTGTCTGGCCCTGACCAAAGGAGACGAATGCCCGCTCGTACTGGGCGCAGGAGAGGGCTTCGAGAACCTCAGAAACCCGAGAGTGCAGGTGTTCGGCATGTATTCCACGGTGAATCAGTCGGTGCCTCGCATGACCATCAGCACGCTGAACTACGAGTTGGCCATCGAGGAAGTGAATCGCCAGCTCGCGCAGTCGTCTCTCGAACAGGGGCCTTTCGTGGCCGTCGTGTGTCGGGGCAACTTCCCGAATCTCGATGTCAGCCTTCCCTATCTGTTCGACGAACTCGAACTACCCGCCGTGGTGACCGGTCTCATGCTCGGTGACATGTTCACCACACTGGAAGCCGAGGCAGGTCCAGACGGACCCTTCTTGCTGAGCCCATTGACGTCCGACCCCGCGCTGCTCGCGTACGGCTCCGATGCCCATGCCTGGTACCTGCTGGGACCCATGACGGAGATCGCGCCAGCGTATGTGCCACTGCTACGCCGCACCGAGGCATTCGTACGCCGTCGACTCGAGGCTGCCGGAGACGCTGGCGAACAACCGTTGAGGGTGGCCATGGTCGAGGCACGGCAACCGGACCTGTTGTCGATCGCCGACACGGTCTATCGCAACGCGGAGTTCAACGGAACGAGCTTCGACGACAATGAGCGAGCTGGTCAGCTGCTCAGAATTCGCACCGACTCGGCGGCGGTCAGCTCCGACCCCGACCTGGGCGATGCTGCCAGTAGAATCCTGGAGTTCGCGCCACATATCGTGCTCGCGATCAGCAGCAGCGAGTTCACTTCGATGCTTCAGGATCTGGAAACCGATTGGTCTCAGCAGGTCCCCGACCAGATTCGCCCGTTCGTGCTGTTGTCGCCGCTCAACTACGGGACACGAGGTCCCAATACCATCCCCGACTTCGAATTGGACCAACGGCTGCTTGGCGTCAACTTCGCAGGTGCGCAGGATACGAGGCTCTACGATGCCTATCTGGCGAGGCTGCTGGCAACGTACGATGTGCCGTTCTCGCTGGTTGGAAGTGAGAACTTCTACGACGCCGCCTACTATATGATGTACTCCATCATTGCAGCGGGCGGTGTTCAGTCCGCATCGGGGGCGGACATCGCCGCCGGCATGCAGCGCCTGGTTACTGGGACCGAAACCTATGACGTAGGGCCGGAGGACGTCGAAGACGTGGTTCAGGCCCTGACCGAGAACCATGCCCGGCGGCTCGCACTGCAGGGCACCTTGGGTCCACCCGACTTCGACGTTGCGACCGGGACGCGACGCACCAAGACGAGCATCTACTGCATGTCGCCGCGCGACCAGGCCGGGACGAGCTGGGACTACCAACCCGATATCCTGAGGTACGACCCCGAGAGCGACACGCTGGTGGGCGAACAGACCTGCATCGCTGGCTTCTGAGGCGTCTGCTAAAACGTTCCCGAGAGCACGACCTCGCCGCGTTCGCGCGTCAAACCGAGAGCGAGGGTGGCTTGATCACTGGTGTCGCCCCAGAGTAGTAGCGAGGCTCCGATCCCGGCCCCCACGGCACCTGCCACGAAGGCTGCCGTGCCAATGTCCAGGTAACGGCGCCCTCGCTCGCCAGCCTCCACGCCGCGGTCCGTGCAGGCACGCCGGCCATCCGCCTTGGCTCGACATTCCCGCGCGACAATCTGCTTTTCGCCGAGGGCCAAGGCGCCGGCGACCAGGCCCGCCGTCACACCCGCCGCACCGAGCGCCGTTAGCCCCACACCCCAGCGCCTGGTGGCAGTGCTTGGCTCCTGGTTGACTTCACGCGGGGAGAGCTCTCCTGAAAGCACTGGCCGGACAGAGTGCGAGCTCCGAATCGCGGGTGAGGGGGGCGCCGACTTGGCGCTCGGCTCCCCCGGCGAGAGCTCCTCGATGAGCTCCTGACCTGCAGCGAGATCGAGCACGAACCGCCGCGGCTCATGGCCTGGCGCGGACACGAGTAGTTCGTGCCGCCCAGGCAAGAACGCCAATGTGGTTCCCACCTCGATGATGTCCCCCGAAGCGCTCGCGACGGCACGGGTTTGTTCGGGACTGCCTTCCGCCAACTCGAAAGTTACGCGTGCTACCTTACCATCGAGTGCCTCCAGATGGCTCTCGGCGATCGGAGTCCGCGAATCCTCGGCTGGCAGCAGCAGCTTCAGCTCATTCAGAAGGGTCCAAGCGCGCACCCAGTTGCCGAGCGCTTCTTCGCAGATTGCGAGATTCAGTTGTGTCCCCAGAGTTCTGGCGAGCGCGATCGATTCTCGGAAGCGTTGGCAGCCGAGCTCCACGTCACCCTGTTTGATGGCGCTACGCCCCGCTCGAAATAGTGCTTCTGCTTCGCTCTCGACAGCGGAGGCTTGAGCGAACGCCGTGTCGCAACGCGCGGCAATCCAGAGCGCCAAGAGGAGGGACGATTGCCAGGGTGACACGCGCTCTGAACCCGACCACGATCAGCGCCAGGTGTCCAGCGGATCGGGCAGTTCGCGGGCCGCTTCCATCGGCTGCTGCCCGGCAGTCGCCTCATATTTCGAATGAGCATCGGTCACTGACGCGCTCGCGGTTGGGGTAGTGACGACCTCGGACCGCCGTGAGACGCCAAGCGCAGGCACCGCCAAGTCATGGCTGCTGGCTGTCGCCGTATTGGGTGGCGGAGCGTTGGCGCGCGCCGAGCCCGCAGGCGGCGGTGGTGCTGGCCTGGCTACGGAGTCCTCGGCGTCGTTGTGCGCAGCTGACGGGGCTGGCTTTGCGATAGCGGGTGAGGAAGACGGTGTCCGTGTGGAGCGCGCGGCGCGTGCTCGCTGCAGCGCTGTGTCGACGGTGTGAGGTGAAGCTCCGGTACCGATGACATTCTCAGTCTTGGGCGGACGCGACCACCCGAGGACACCGACCACCAACAGGCCAGCCGCTGCCATGGCCAACCAGCGAAAACGTCCCGCTGCACCCTCGCTGGGGTCAGCTGCCGAGCTGAGCGTGTGCTGGGTGGCATCGGCGTCTGACAGAGTGGCCCTCTGGTCGCTGCGTGGCGGTGCCCGACTGGGGAGGCGCGGCGCAGGGGCACCCCGCAAGACCTCCAGCATTTCGTTCGCGTTCGCCCAGCGCTGACTCTTCGAAAAACCCAGCGCGCCATCGACGGCGGCCACCAGATGCGCCGGCAGTTGCGAGTCGACGTCGGCGAGCATACGGGCGGGGATGCTCATTGCAAGACCCCAATGCTCGTTGGCATTCTCGGCAACGTGCACGGTCTCTCCCGTACACAGGGTGAATAGCGTCGCCCCAACGGCCCAAATGTCAGACTGCTGGTCTACGTCGTCCCAGCGCCCCCGAGCCTGTTCAGGCGGCATGAACGCAGGAGTGCCCAGCATGGCTCCCTGCCGGGTGTGGACGCTGAGTGTCGCGCGCAATCTCGCAGAAGCGGCAATCCCGAAATCCAGCACCTTCAGTTGACCCGCCGTCGTCACGAACAGGTTGGCTGGCTTGACGTCCCGGTGCACCACGCCCTGCGCGTGCGCGGCGGAGAGGGCACCCAACAGCTGTTCGCCAATCTCGATCACACGTGCAGGCTCCAGTCGACCTCCACTGGCCTTGCGCAGCTGTTCGGTGGTCTGGCCGATCAGCAGGTCCATCACCAGGTAGGTACAACCGGTTTGGTCGACGTCGACGTCATGAACCGGCACGATCGCGGGGTGGTCGACCGAGTTGACCACGTAGGCTTCCCGAACGAACCGCTTGTGAAGCCTGCGGTCGGCGCTGAGGTGGCCATGCATAATCTTCACTGCCACACGCCTGCCAGTCTTGTGCTCGGCACAATACACTGCCGCCATGCCACCAACACCCAGCAGCTCTTGTAGGCGCCACTTGCCGGCCAAGGTGCAGCCCAAACGCCGACACGCGCCGTTCTCTAGGGACTCCATGTCTTCGGCTTCAGTCTGGGAGTCGGGAAACCCCGGTCGATCGCTCATGCGCTGCCGCCTTGGATGCCATGATGCTGCTCCGCTGCCAATGCAATCCTGCAAACCACCGCTGGCGCGGCCCATTAGCAACGGGTTTCATGAATTCCAGCGTTGGGCGGGAGAGGTTCTGCACGCAAATCGCGGTTCGATCCGTGACTCAGAGCACCGAACAGGTTGCCAACTGCACCGATGTCACCGGCGTCGGTAGCTGGCGACAGACAGCCCCAGACTCTTCATCCACCGGTAAACTTGAGCGCGATCACAATCGAGCGAGCGCGCTACCTTGGACACATTGCCTCCGTGCAACCGCAACAGCTCCGCAATCTCGCTGCGTCGGCTCCCAGGAGGCGGGGCGCCCGAGCTTGGTCTGGTGGATGCTTTGAAACTTCCCTTGTCGGTCAAACGCGCGTCGATGCTCCGCAGGTTGCCCAGGTCAACGCCGCCCGCATTTACTCGATCCGTGGCCAGAGCACAGACAAGCGTTTTCAATTCACGGATGTTGAACGGGTACTGCCATAGCAAAAGCGCCTCCGCGGCGTTGGGCGTGAGCTCCAGAGCCAGCCCTTCGGCAGCAGCGAACTCGCGCGCGAGAGCCAACAATTCAGAACGCCGCTCGCGCAGCGGCGGAATCACGAGCCGGCACTGTGCCAGTCGGGCCAACAGGTCACCCCGGAATTCTCCGCGCTCGACCGCTGCGTCCAGGTCGACGTGGGTTGCCGCCACGACTCGCACGTCCGTTCGTCGCGTCCGATCGGAGCCCACCGGACGTACTGTCGCGTCTTCCAGGACTCTCAGCAACGCCGGCTGTACATCCAGGGGGAGATCGCCAATCTCGTCGAGCAATAACGTGCCGTGATTGGCCGTGACGAACAATCCATCGCGGTTACGGCTGGCACCGCTGAAAGCCCCACGCACGTGGCCGAACAACTCCGCGGCGCTCAAGTCCCGCGACAGCGTCGCGCAGTTGACCGGCACGAAGGGGCCCGGTACCTTGCTCTGCTCGTGGACGAGTCGCGCGAGTACTTCTTTGCCGACGCCGGTTTCGCCGAGAATCAACACGGCAAGCTTCGACTCGGCAAATCTACGAGCGCGCTCCAACAAGCTCTGCATGCCCTCGTGGCATTCGAAAACGAGTAAGCTGTCACCGCAGCGAATCACGTCCCCGTGGTGCAAGAGCTGACTTTGCACGCGGGTCCCATTCACGTAAGTGCCGTTGGAGCTTTGCGCGTCGCCCAGGCGAAACCCGCGTCGCATCGAGTCCCAGATCACCCGTAGATGCAAGCGCGACAGCTTGGGGTCGGGCAACGATAGGCCTGGTTGTACGTCGCGTCCCACCAGAAGCGGCTCCGTTTCGGGGGTGAGCTCGATCCGGTCGCCTCGTGCGCGGTCCGGGCAGTGTACGACCTCCAACCACGCGGGCTGTGAGGCCAACACTTCCTCGGCTTCTTCCTGGTCGGCAGTGCGTGCCGTTTTGGAAGCGTTGCTCAGCACCGCCGGGCAGCGTAGCAAACCGCCGACCGGCCGCCAACCAGCAGGGCTGTACGGCCACGCGCAGCCGCGGGTGTGACTGAGCCGAGAGCACGGCGAACACTGCAACACAGAGAGTGTCACGGTCGGCAATCCGGATCCGAGTTTTGCGAGCTCTTCCAGCCTGTGCGTCCGGCACGTCGATTGCTCTGTAGGTCGACATGTACGGTGTAGCTAGTCAGGGGGACCCGGCGACGCAGCGAGTGGGGGAGTCTCGGGGGAGGTCGGTCCGCTTCTCGAAGAACCAGGTAGCGCTGCTCATCCAGAATGAGCCAAGTCATGCTCGCCCTGATGACGTCGTGTCCCTGCTCGACCAGGCTGGCTACACCGTGAACCTGGTCGAGGTGCGCCGGCTCGAGAACCTCAGCCCACCGGACGTCGGTGTGGTCCAGCCAATCCGCTGTGTCGACGCGACGACATTGGGTGCGCTGCGGCACATCCGTGCCCGTTGGTGCAGAACCGGTCTCATCGTTGTCAGCAACGATGACTCGACCCGAGCACATGCCGCGCTGTTGGACGCCGGGGCCGACTACGCTTTGCGGCAGGCCACCCTGTCGACGCTGCTGGCTCCCACCGTTCGGGCCCTGGCGCGACGCGTCCGACTTGCGTTCGAAAGCGCCGAGCCGCAGATGTCGTTCCCGATGAGTGACTCGCTTGCGGCTCTGCGCCGCATGGAGCGACAGCTGTACGACTACCTTTGCGCAAATCAAGGGCGCTGGATATCGGAAGTAGAGCTGCTGCGAAATGTCGTTGGTGAACAGGGACCCACCAGCTCGGTGGTACGGGTGCATATCTGCAATCTGCGCAAGGCGTTGGGACCGTCGCGGGATCGGATACAGTCCAAGCGTGGCTATGGCTATCGGTTCGTGCTGAGTGAGTCCTGAGCGGCTGATCGATCGACGCGCACACGCTCACGAGTCGAACTTCCGCAGCAAGGCTGGCCACGCGCCGGGGGGTCCGACGCGCCGGTGCCACGGCGGAGGCGTACGAGCAGGGGTGGGTCCGCGACTGAGTTGGGTACAATTACCCATTTTGGAATCGTGAGGCACTGGGCGATCTGGCGGAAGTTCGGCGAGCAGGCAGCGACGTACGCTGACCTCATGAAATCAGCATTCATGGAGGTCAACGATGTCCAACAACACCCATATTGATGTAATCGTGGTCGGCGGAGGCCAGGCTGGATTATCCGTCGGCTACCATCTCAAGCGCCGGGGACTGCGCTTCCTGATCCTCGACGCCAGCGATCGGATTGGTGACGCTTGGAGGAAGCGCTGGGACTCGCTGCGGTTGTTCACACCAGCGAAGTTTTCCTCCCTGGACGGGATGGCATTTCCCACCCATCCCGACCACTTTCCGACCAAGGATGAAATGGCCGACTATCTCGAGGCCTACGCGGCGCGTTTCGAGCTGCCAGTGTTGAGCGGTGTGCGGGTGACTCGGCTCTCGCGGCAGGCAACCGGGTATCGCGTGGAAGCGGGAGAGCGCGTCTTCGAAGCCGACCAGGTGGTCGTCGCCATGGCCAACCATCAGAGCGCATGGGCGCCAGAGTTTGCCAAGGAACTCGACCCAGACATTGTGCAACTGCACTCCAAAGCGTATCGGAATCCCAGCCAGCTCAAGCCTGGGCCCGTGCTGCTCGTTGGAGCGGGGAATTCGGGAGCGGAGATCGCCCAGGAACTATCAAGCTCTCATGACGTCTCCGTCTCCGGCCCCAGTACCGGAGAGCTGCCGTTTCAACCCTCGAGCTACTTGGGTCGACTCTTTCTTGCGAGATTGGTGCTTCGGGTGCTGTTTCATCGAATCCTGACGATCAAAACGTTCGTCGGGCGTCTCGCTCGGCCGGCAATTCTCAGGAGCGGGGCACCGTTGATACGCGTCAAGAGCAAGGCACTACAGAAATACGGGGTGAAGCGTGTCCCCAGAACGGTGAAGGTCGAGGACGGTCGTCCAGTGATGGAGGATGGCCAAGCGCTCGACGTACAAAACGTGATCTGGTGTACGGGCTATCGTACTGGCTTTTCTTGGATCGACTTGCCCATCATCGACGACCGAGGGGAACCTCTTCACGAGGCTGGCGTCGTGCCGGATGCGCCCGGTCTATTCTTCGTGGGGCTCCACTTCCTCTTCTCTTTGTCGTCGGAAATGATCCACGGCGTAGGCCGAGATGCAGCGCGCATCACTCAGTTGCTTTTCGAGCGGGCGCAGACAGCCGAACCGCAAGCAGAGCGACCATGGCGAGGCGAAGCCGCCTAGCCAGGCTCGGGCCCTCACAGGGCCGGAACACGCAGGCGGGAGGCCGTCAAAAGGCGCCCACGACGGCCGCGCCGTAGCCGTGCCAGCCGAAAGCGGTGGGCAGTACCCTGACATCGAGTCCGCTGAGCTCCAGGCGCTTGCGCGGAAACGCGAAACCCGCGGCCAGCAGGGCCACTCCCGTGGCCTGGGCGAGCCCATCGAGGACCAGGACGACGCGTTCCATCTGGTTGTTCTCATCTTCACATTGAGCGTCGTCGGGCGGACATCTCTTGTCCCGCGCGCCACCGGCAGCGAGCATCAACCAGGGGCCGGCGAGCGGGATCGGCAAGAACCCGCTCTTGTCCTCGAACGCGGTGTCCACGGCACCTAGCACCGCGAAGCCGTACGCCGCACCTCCCAGCGCCGCGCCCGTGACGACGAGGCCGAGTCGGGGCTTCGAGCGCAGCTGATAGCCCGGCGGAATCGGGGCGCCCTGCTGGTAGTCCAGCACTTTGCTTGGCTTGGGTGGCGTTCCTGCCAGCGCCGTTCCGCAGAGGCTCAGCCCAAGAAGCAGCGTTCGCAAAGTCGTCGTGGACATTATTGCTCCCTCGTTCCTTCAGACCCCATCCTAGCAATGTCGGGCCAGCACCGACAGCTCCTCGTCAGCACTCGCTCGGAGCTCCGGCGTCCGATTTCGAGTGGCGGCGCAATGTAAAGACATTCTAGGGCATGTTTGGTCGTCGTCGGCGTGCACGAACGCCGAGCAGACCCAGCAGCGTCAACAGAGCCAACGGGGTCGAGTTCGAGCGCTTGCCTGCAACGTAGCAACCGCAGCCGCTCTCGTCTGACGCAGCATCCGGACCCATAGAGTCGAGCGTGCCGTCCGTGGCAACCATACCGCCCGAACCCGACGTGGTACCGACAGAAGTGGTGCTGCTGCTCATCGTTCCGCTCGTGGATGAGATTGCACCTGTCGTCGCGGTCGTCGTCCCGCTCGTGGTGATTGTGCCGCCGGTGGTCGGAGCGGATCCGTCCGTGCCGCTGGCGCCGCCGGCAGACGCGCCCCCCGCGGACGAGACGCCACCCATCCCCTGTAGGCCCCCCATGCCGGTGCTCCCGCTCGTCGCTGCTCCACCGGTTCCGGTCCCGCCCGCACCCGCCGTGCCGCCCGCGCCCCCCGTGCCGCCTGCACCCCCGGTCCCGACCTCGCTGCCGTCGCCGAAGTCCGCATCGAACGCCACTCCGTCGAATGGCACCACGATGATCTTGCTGCCATGGTTGGAGTTACCCGGGATCTGGTTGTCTTTGTCCACGTCGGACACGGCCCAGGTGATATGGGTGGGGTGACCGTCTTCCAACACCACGCCGGGGCGCTCCATCTTGTACCATTGGCTGCAGGTCGTACTCCCCTCGAAGCAGAAAAGCTTTTCATAGTCCCGCGGAGACCAAGCGTACCCGTTGTCCTGCCAATCGTTGATGCCGTCGGCCGAATACACGTGCCAGCCCACACGATCTCCCGAACCGGAGTAGATGACGTGGTAGGTGCCTCCACTACGCCAGATGTGCGGGTCCTCCTGCCACTCGAAGGTCGGATTGGAGACGCCCGGGATCGAGTCCCGACTCGGGTAGATGGTGTCGCCATTGTCCGTGGGATAGGAACACGTGGGCTTCTGCTTCACGTACCTACCACACAGGGTGTCCGCGATTGCGATGTTCCCGTTGCGCTCCACGACCTCGAATCTGCCGTCATGACGCGGGAAGAGACTCACGTTGGACGAGCTGACCTCTATCTGGGGCGCGCAACTCGTCCAGGGGCCGTCGAGGGAACTCGACGTGTAGATGGTGAAGGGAACCGTCTCGCTCACCACGACAGCGTAGGTGCCGTCCGGGAGCTCCGCGGCGGAGACGTTGTGCCCCTTGTGTGAGCCGTTGTTGGTGTACACGTAATCTTCGCGCAGATAAGGCCCCAGCACCCCTTGCTCGCTTATGGCATGGAACGCGTCGGAGCCCAGCCAGCCCGGGTTGAACCCATCAGCTCCGGACCAGGTGCTCATGAACATATGGTACTTGCCATCAGGGGCCCTTATTATTTGACCGTCCCAGTAGTAGTACTCCGGCGGGACCCCCGCGCCTTGGGCGCTCTCGATGCCGTTGCAGAGGTCGCGCGGAAGCACGCCGGCAACGCCCCAGGTCTCAGAGCTCAGTGCCGAGCACGTGACGGGTCTTGGTTTGATGTAGTCCATGAATGGCTTGGCACGGGCAACTTCGCTCGAGCCGAGGAAGGCGAAACAAAGGGCCACAGCGATTCCCGCGTGTGCGGGGACTGCGGACTTCCAGGAAGCCGGTGACTTTGCCATCGTAAAAGGTTGATCTGGCATGAGGTGTTCCTTGTTCATCGCGTGGTGCAGCGAGCCGAGTTGAAATTCATGAGCCGCTTGGTCAATGGCAGCATTGCCGACGTTGCGGCGTGGTGTTCACGCGGCGCGCGGCGAGTGCCGCCTCACTCGCCGGCCCCGGCCGACTGCCAACGCCACAACCGCGAGCGCGAACACGCCCCATCCGGGGAATCGAGTGCTCTGCGTCGAACGACAGCTGCAGCCTCCGTCAGTGCCGGGGGAGCCCGTTGGAGCGCCGTTCGTGTTCGAGGCAGCGGTGCTGGTGTTCACCGATCCGGGAGATGTCGTTCCGTTCCCTCCCACCGAGCTCGCGCCAATGCTCCCCCCGACAGTCGCGGCGCCGCCGGCGCTGGTCGAGGAGTTGCCCTGGCCGGTGTTCGAGACGTTGCCCCCGACAGCCGCGGCACCCCCGCCCGTAGCCGAGACACTACCCCCGAATCCTCCGGCACCCCCGCCCATGGTCGAGCTGCCCACAGCCCCACTGCCACCCGAATCGGTGCCCCCAGAGCTACCACCGGCTCCGTCGCTATTCGGCATCGTCGGTCCGCTGAACTTCCACCAGTTGAACTTGAAAAGATCATCGCCACCGCCGGTGAACGTGAGGAACAGGTCGTGCTTGCCGCTTCCCCCGCTGACCGTGCAAGTCTTGGTCGTCCAAGACGACGCACCCGACACATCACAAGTTCCAAGCAGAGTGCCCGTCTGGCTGTCGAGGTGGAGCTCGATCGTGGCGTTGCTGCCCGCGGACGATACCCGGGCCTCGAAGGAGGTGACGCCGTCCAGGAAGTCGACGTCCTTCACTTTGATGTAGTCACCGTCGCTGATGGACGTGACGTTCATGCCAGCTCCTGTATCGGTACACTTCTCGGTCTTGAGCCCGGACGAAAAGGCGATCGTTTCGGCCTCCACTTGTTGAAAAGGGTTCAAGGTAGCGACGGCGGCGGGGCCCTCCGTGCTCATCGTGAGCTCCGGAATACTACCGTCGGCACCATAGGTGAACTCCTCCACGCACACCGAGCGTTTGAAGTCACCGCCGCCCGGCAATGCGCTGTTGTGATAAAAGAAGTATGAATGACCTTTGTAGTCGATGACTCCAGGGTGGTTCGTGAAAGTCGTGCCGGGCCCCATGATGTCGCCGCGAGAAGTCCAGGGCCCCGTCGGACTATCACTGGTTGCGTAGCTGATCTTCTCGGTCCCGCTGGTGGCAGCGTAAACCAGGTAGTAAAGCGACTCCCGCTTGTAAAACCATGGACCCTCGGTGAATCCAGGCATGTCGACGTTGGTGGGAGACCCCGCGGTGCTGATCATGTCCTCGTTCAATCGCACGTAGCGGAGGGTGCCGTTCCCCCAGTACATGTAGGCTTGGTCGTCGTCGTCGATAAATACCGTCGGATCGATGTTGGAGGAGCCGAACTGAACCAGTTCCTTCCCGAGCGGGTCCGTGAACGGGCCCGCGGCATTGTCGGAGACGGCCACGCCGATCTTCGCGCCGGTGTTGTTGTTGATCGGCACGTACAGGTAGTACTGCCCATTCCTGGCGATGCCCTGCGGTGCCCAGGCGCTGTCGGTCGACCAGCTGAAGGTCTGTAGCCCCGCGGGGGAACCGAGGTCCGTCCAGTTGACCATGTCCTGGGTGGAGTAGAGCCTCCAGTCGTTCATGGTGTAGAAGTTGTCCTTGGTGACATCCTCGTCATGCGACGTGTAGAGGTACAACGTGTCTTCGTGCACCATGGGAGCGGGGTCGGCCGTGTAGCTCGTCTGCACGATGGGGTTGTCCGCCATGGCACGAGTGGGAATCATCGTGACGATTCCCAGCAAGAGCACCGAGAGGCTCGTTCTTTCATGTTTCCATGTTGCGTTCATGCGCGTGTTCCCTGGTTTCGAGCCAGCCATGGCCTAGCTGCTGATATCCGCCTCGTGGTTCGCATAGCGCTTCAGAAGCTCGACAGAGGCACGGCGGGGTTCTTGATGTCCGCATAGGTGGCGCCGAGGCGAGCCCATGACGTTTCACGGACAATCTCTCGCCAGAGCATGCCCACGACTGCCAGCCTAGTGGCTACGGCGCCCCCGCAACGATGATGGGAGGCTTGCCACCAGGCCGTCGGCTGCCGTCCGTCGTTGCCTCTCGGCTTCCTGCTGCGCCCCTTGGCGTGCCGCCCGCCTCGATCAGTCCCAGCCGCGCGGAGAATTCCCAGGACTTTTCGGGAATCTAGTTGGTGCTGGTGCCGAGACGTGACCCACGCGCAACGAGGCAACCTTGCGAGGCTATTGAGCCGTCCAATTCTCGTTCGCGGCGCGTGATGCAAGGTACACTTGGCGTTTGGGTTGTTTGGTGTTCGGGTCGACTATGAAGGAATCTTGAGCGGGATTGGCCGAAAAAAGGAGGGGAGAAAATTCTCTTCGGTTACGACGAAAAATGCACTGCGGCGGCGTCCAAGCATGGTGGAACCGTTTTGTGAGCAACCCAGTGGAAGGGTGGCGACGATAACGAACAAACCGCCGCGGGCTGTCGGTTGGTAATTTACCGATCATTACCATATCTGACTCGGGATGCTGCTCGGAGCGACCCTTTGCCGCGACTTCGCCCATGCGCCCGCCGCAGCAAGAGCATCGGCCGGCGCAGTAGGACTTAACCATTCGCGGGCCCCGAGGAGCTGGCTTCCGTGCTCGGCGGCGAGGTAGACGCCCCGATCGCAGGCTCGGCAGCCTCGTGAGCCGGCTCGCGCCGCGCTGCGCTCGGCCGAGCTCTCGCCAGCCGACGATCGCACGGAGGACTGCTCCCCTTTCACTTCAGGTGAAGCCCTTTTGGGGGACTCTATTAATCGCGCTCCCCCCTGGGCGCGCTGTCGCGAATCCCGTGTGCGGCTTCGCGACAGCGCAGTGCCGCGACCTTGGCTCGGGCACCGGAGCACGTGCAGCGAAGGCCCTCACTCTCCTGCTCCCACGTCCGAGGCTAGGGAGTGGCGCACACCCATTTCCTTTGGGCGCGCGAAAACAGAACGAGTTCACAGTTCGACTAGCGCGCTCGTTTGCGGCGTGAGCTTTCAGCCAACGATCACGAGCACGGGCCCAGCCGCCGATTAGTCGGCCATCAGGCTGTTTTGCTCGACTTGCACGCGGTTGTCGGTGCAGAACTTGCAGTTGTCGCCGTAGAAGTAGTCGCGATTCGCAGTATCACCCATCAGGTGAACTCTGAACCATGCCGCTGCCATCGAAAGAGAGACACCGCTTGGCCCCTGGTACACCCAGCTACCGTGGTCTGAATTCAGCTCGTCGAGGAAGAAGGCGGGCTGGTCCGTGACCGTGAGGAAGGTATCCTTGACCCCGGCGCAATCCACCGTCGTGTCGTTCCCACCGCAGAAGAACAGCATCGGGGTGTGAACACCGCTGAGCGGCCTGGTGCCACAAATCGCTGCCAGGGCCGAGAAGCGAGGATCGGAAGCGGTCATGCAGGTCGACATGGCGCCATACGAGTGACCGAGCTGGCCGATCTTCGTCGTATCGAGATGGTGATAGTAGGGGCTGGTCGAATCCTCTGCTTGCTCGAGTATCCAGTCCAGCCCCGCGGTAGTGGGGAGGGGATCGCCTTCGGCAGTGGCAGTGCTGAGCGAAGCCACCACGACGAAACCGTGCGAGGCGAGATGCTCCAGCATGGGCAAGTACTGTCCACACCATCGGTTGGCGCCCGAGTCCACGATGCAGTCGGGGGGGTTCTGTTCGGGGTTGTCCCGGTAACCATTGGCCCAGATGAGGATGGGGTGACAGTACCCACTGTCGGCGAGGTTATTGGGACGGTACACGTTGAAGCGCTGCTGTTCGTCTCCGTAGATCGGGTCTGGAACGACGCCCGCCAAGGGCCCGACGTTCTTGTCGGCCGCGACCTGGAACGGCCCCGCCTTCGTGGGATCGGCCGTCGGGAATTCGTTGCCGACACAGCTGCTCTGCAGGGTGCCGCCGCTGCCCCCGCCACCTCCGGCACTGGTCTGCCCACCGCCACTACCCGTACTGGTCGATTGCCCACCGCTACCAGCCGTTCCTCCGCTGCCGCCGCCCGTGGTGGCGCCGCCCGTCGTTGCACCACCAGCAGATGAGGAAGAGCTTCCAGACATGGCGCTGCTCGTCATCGCGCTTCCCGTGGATGCCGAGCCGGTCGTGCTGGTACCGCCCATGGTGCTCCCTCCCGTCGTTGCGCTGCTGGAGCTTGCGGATGTCGTGATCGAAGCCCCTGTTGGCCCGGCCGCCGTCGTGCTCACCGAACCAGCACCGGAATCGCTGGAGGAGCCGTCGTTGTCAGAGTCACCGCCTGTGTGCGAAACCGCGTGAGATGAACATCCCCCGACCACCATCGGGACCACTAGGCTGATAAACAAGATCGGACGCATCATGGTGATTGGGTATTCCCGCAGCGTGACAAACCGATCAACGAGGCCTGTGTTGGCAGGTGCCGATCAGCTACTGAGAGTCGCTCCAAGAAACCACAGCAAGACGCTGTCGGCGCGGGCACTCTTACGCCGGCCCAAGCCGCCGCATGCGTTCAGCACGTGAGCAGGCGCGACAGAATGCAGTTCATCGCAATCAGAACTGGCTGAGGAACTTCCAGGCTTCTTCCGGCCCCCAACTGCCCGATGCCTGGCCGTTGTCCGGGTACGGCGTATGGGGCCCGACGAAAGAACAGAATTCCACTGGATAACCGTCCATGCATCCGCTGATGTCGGTGCAAACGTGATTCCCCGACGCTTGCATGGGTGTCGACCAGTTGCAGCCATTGATCGTCGCGAAGTCCTGAGCCATGTTCACGCCTCCCGAATAATCAAGGACGTTGTCCTGTGTGCCGTGCGAACCGTAGTAAGCGACTTGCTTCATGGGTGGGCAAGGGCCCTGCGTGATGAAGTTAGAGCCCGAGTAGACGGCAACGCCCCGGATGTACCCGTTCGCCTCGCCGAGCGGCCGCGCGCAAGCGGTCTCGTAAGACATGGCTCCGCCGTAACTCCAGCCCGTAGCGAAGATCCGGTTGGTGTCGACGCAGAAATTCTCCTCGATTTGGGCCACGACCGCGTCAGCCAGCGCGAAGTCCGAGTCGTTCGGGTTCGGCCATCCGCAGCTGCCCTCGCCGTCGCCCATCCCGGAGCAGGGCGCGCCGTTCAGCTGACCATTCGGTGCAACGAAGATCGTCGTGTTGTCCGACAACGGAAGTAGCCCGTAGTACTGCCAGTTGTAGTTCTGGATGTCGTTTCCGTCGCGCTGGTGAAAGGAAATGACGAGCCGGTACGGGTGGGTATTGTCGTAGTTGGTCGGGACACTGAGGATGTACCGGCGTTGCATGTTCGCGGCGGTGATCGAGATCGGCTTGCCGTTATTATATTGGTTGCTCGGGATCGTGGGCTCCTTGCCACAACCTTCGCTCATGCCCGAGCTGCCACCGCCGGTGCCTCCAGCACCCCCAGTGCTAGAGCCCGTAGTTCCCCCGGCCCCTCCAGAACCGCCCGCGCCTGTCATGCCGCCGGTCGTCGTGCCGCCGCCGGTCGTTCGTGCCGCCGCCGGTCGTCGTAGCGCCGGTCGTCATCGTGCCGCCGACGGCCGTGTTCCCGACTGTCGTCCCTCCCATCGTCGTTGCGCTGCCGGTGGTCGCGGTGCCGCCAGACGTGCTGCTCTGGGACCCCGTGGTCGCGTTGCCACTGCCCGTCGTCGCGGCGCTGCTGCTGCTGCTGCTGCTTATTCCGCTTTGTGTGCCGGTCGACCCGGCAGAGCTTGCCTGATTGCCGCCTTTGTTGTCGTCCCCGCACGCCACTGCAAGAACGGGGATCGTAGCGATAATCGGCAGATAGGCGAAGTTGATCTTCATGTCAGGCCTCCAAACGGCAGGCGTGGAAGCGCCTTACTTGAAGGACTGTGAGCGCTCACACAATGTGTGTCAAGAAGTGGACGGCGGTGGGGCCAGTGTAGGATGCCGTCATTCTTTTACAGCAGAGGGGGGTGACAAACTGCACCCCCAAGTGGGCTGTTGCGCTCCTGATTGTAAGACTGACTTACGATCCGTTAGCCAGCGAGCCTGGGAGCAACGCTGACGACGCGACTCTGACGGGCCCGCTGGATTCAGGCCGCATGGAGCCAACCAAGCCAGGCGTCCGCCACCGCCAGGTGTCGAGCTCCCTGCTTGGAGATTTTGGTGACGCGAACTTCGACGAAGAGACCAACGCCGACGCTCTGCTTGGCAAGCCTCGAGTAGCGGTGCGGTTCATGCTGCGAACCGCGCTCCTCCGAACACAAGTTGGACACTCGCGTTCGCTCAATCGATCGGAGCCAGTTCCCGAGCCAGCCGCCGCCAGGGATCACGAGTCTTATGGAGTTCGATGAGCGCAGCGCGGATGCCGCTGTGCCAGTCCGTTGCGGGACGAACCCCCAGTGTGTTTTGCGCCTTGGCGTCGGCATCGGCGGACCTTCGGCACGCTCGACGAGATCCCGTGGATATCCTGTTTTCGCCCGGCGTGTTCGCTGTCCACTCCGAAAGCGATGTGCTCTTCACTGCCGACGAGCCTGCCTCGGAGGGCCTACAAGCTCTAGCGGAAGACGGGGATCCGTCGGCTCTGGCGGATGAGCTGATGTCGAGAACCGGTCTTTTGACTCCCCTTTCGCCGGGCGTCTGGGCGGTCCACTCGAGTGGAGGTCTCTTCCAAAACGGCGAGCCGGATGCCGGAATGGGCCTCGAAGATCTGGCCGAGGACGGCGACCCACAACCGTTGGCCGATGCGTTGCCCGATTTGGATTTCGTCGAGTCGAGCGGCACTTTTACGACGCCTGACGACGCCGACGATCCGGGACCGGCCATGCCTGGTTCCAGCTATAGCTTCCAGTTTGCGGCAATGCCGGGGGATCGGTTGAGCTTTGCGACGATGTTCGTACAGAGCAACGATCTGTTCTTCGCGCCGAGCGCCGACGGGCTTGCGTTGTTCAGCGACGGGGACCCCATTTCGGGCGACATCACGGACGAAATCGTACTGTGGGACGCCGGTACCGAGGTCAATGCGCCGCCTGGATTGGGCGAGGACCAAGCGCCGAGGCAAAGCGCACCCAACACTGGTGCCGACGAGGACGGGGACGTGCGGCCCGTCAGCGACGCATATTCCTACGCCGAACCGAGCACGCTGCTGCGCGTTACCATTACGCACGACTGAGGCGGTCTCGAGCCGAGGGTTACCGCGGTCTACGGATCGCGGCGACCCGGGTCTCCGCCGCTCGTGGCAACGTGGTGGCGCAAGGTGTAGAGCCGGAATGTCAGCACGCTGAACGAGAGGATGCTGGCCGTAAACACCGCGAGCAACAGGCCCGTGACGCCGCGGCCTTGTTGCTCCGCCAGCACGTACGCGAGCGTGGGCATCACGATTGCGTAAGACAGAAGATGGCTGGCGGTTGGGAACCAGTTGTCGCCGCGAGCGCGCAGCGAAGCCGCAGCGACCGCCTGACCGCCGTCCGGCGCCAAGATCAGTGCCACGAGCCAAAGCAAGCCGGCTACCCTTCCGGCCAGGGCAGCATCCGCTGTGTAGGCCTGGCCGATGCCGGAGGAGCAGGTCACGATGCACAGCGCGCCCGTGGCGGCGAGGGCAAAACTCACCCCCACGCCGGCGAAGCTTGCCCGGGTCGCCCCTGGGGCGTCGCGATTTCCGACCGCTTCGGACGTGAGTACCGCGGCAGCCGTCGAGATGCCGAGCGCTGCCATGAACATGACGGCGAGCAGGTTCAACAGGATCTGATAGGTGGCGACCTGACTCGAGCCGAGGCGCCCGGCGATCACGGTCATTCCCGAAAAAGCACCCGCTTCGGCAGCATGGCTGACGGCTGCGGCTCCGCCTACGGCGAATAGCTGCCGGTAGCTCGGCCCCGACACCGGTCCACGTACCCCGAGTTCGGGTGCACTTTCCGAGCGTCGCAACCAAAACACCAACGCGATCGCCAGACAAGCTCGAGCACCAACGGTTGCCCACGCCGAGCCGAGCGCGCCGAACTCGGGTACCAGCGCCAAGTTCAAGCAAAGATTCGCGGCATTGGCTCCCCACATCACCACCAAAGAAGCCATCGGGCGCTGCAGCGCCTCGAGGAAAAACGCAGTCGCCACGTAGACGAAGTGCAGCGGCAGCGACAGCGCCAGAATACGAGCCACGCGCGCCGATGGTCCCGCGAGTTCGTCGTCGATGCCGAAGACCGTGAATAGCCGCGGCCCGAGCAGCCACACGACGCCAATGGCCAACCCTCCGGCAAGGACCGCGAGCCCGAGCCCGCGACGCCAGGTGGCTCCGGCCTCGCGCGGAGTGCCGGCACCGAAGGCGCGGGCCGCCAGGACTTGCACGCCGGTGAGCAGCCCGATGCCGGTCACGAGCAGGACCCCGATGGGTGCGTTCGCCAGCGCCTGGTACGGCAGTTCGGCGGGTTTGAACTGCCCCACGACCATCACGTCCGCGACGGCCATGCCCATGATCCCAAGGCGGGCCAGCGCCACCGGGCCCGCCAACCGAAGCAGCCTCGAGACGAGTGAGCGAAGGGCGGGCATGCGGCGCCGGTTTAGTCGACCCGGGGCGCGGGGCGAGAGAAATCAACCGGGCGAAGCTCGCCACGTTACCGGTGTACCGATGGGCTGGCATAGGAGCTCGCCTGCCCGGTCGCCCAGGCCATCGCCCCGCCGCCCCCGGGTTACGGCGAACTCGGGTAGTCGAAGTCGAGCTCGAAGTGCGCGGCTTCGCACACGCCGCAGTCCTTTCCGTTCGGGTAGGACTTCTCGTATTTGGGCTGTAGCACCTCGTCCACGAGCCTTTGCCCCCGAGTGTCCAGCGTGAGTTCGAGGTCGGCATCCGGCCGGTAGTTGAGCTCGATCGAGAGCGGCGGAGAAAGGTACATCCACAATTGCTGTTCGGAGTCGAGGGCCTTTCCCTTCGTCTGTTCACACTCGAGCGGGTAGCCGCTGTGGTCGCTCGAAGGCCCTCCAGACTCTCCGCCGCCCCCCGCACTCCCTGCCCCGAACGACCTTTCGGCGGTACAGGTGAAGCTGCGTCCCGATTCGCTCAGTACGATCGTGTAGACGCCGGCACGCCACTTCGCCGTATCCACCTCGATGCTGACTGGGTACGGACAACCTATAGTAGTGCAGACGTGCTCTTCGCAGCCAACGAACAGAACCAGACTGAACAGCAAACCCGCGCGCAAGCTCTTGGTCCCAAATGAACAAATCATTGCTCCAGCACCCTTCGAAGGGTGAGTATGACCAGCGGAGCTCTGGTGTCCACGCACCACGGGTCGAAACTGTCTAGCGTACACGAACATCCATGCCCGTCCCCGCCAGACGCCGTGTGGTTCTCTCCTCACGGCTTCGCTTCCCGGCAAGTCCGTCAATTCCCTTCGTTGGCATGCAGCTCGAACGCCACAGGGGCGTTGGAGCACCGCGGTCTCGAACGCATCGTCGAGTCGCGGTTCGGGTTTGGTTTTGCGTGCGCTTGCGGCCGGACAGAAGGAAGTGCAGCCCCCGCAGTGGTACTTCGCGCACACTCTCAGATCCGCTAGGCTTCAGCCCAGGGTGCTAGACGACGAGTTCTCCTTTCCAACCTGTCAGTGGGACACCATCCGCGTTCGCGTGGTGCGAGCTGGCGCTGCCGCGCTCACGCACGAAGAGCGCGTGCGGGGTCGTGAGGCGCTCCGTGAGCTTCGGCGTGGAGTCCGCTGGAAGGATGCGCCCGTTTTGCTGGCGGCCCAGCGGCTCCATCAGGCGGTTCGCCACCGCATGCCACTCTTCGAGCCCGAACGACTGGACGCTACCCTGTTCATCGAGGCCTTTCTGGAACGGTTGCTGGACGACCTGGAAGATGACTTCGAGCTGGGCAGGCTTCGAGTCAGCGAGGGCGCCTTCCCCCTGTTGGGGGTGCCCCCGGAGCTGGAACTGACGGAGAAGGAACGGGTTTCGGACCCAGCTCCGGCGCCTCCTCCGATTGCGCGCCCCGCGCCCCCAGAAACGCTCACCTTCTTCGAGGTGCGCTTCGTGGACGAAATCGGACAAGCCATTGGCGGCTTGGAGGTGGAGTTTCGGGCGGGAGCGCGCGTTGAAAGCGTGACGACGAACCCGGCGGGCGTGGCCCTGCTCGAAGACGTGAAGAGCATGTCCGCGACGGTCGGGGTGGTGAGCAGCGAGGCCCTCGGGAAGATCGTCGAGCCGCGTTGGGACAAGCCGCGCACGGGGAGCCCTCCGACAGGCCAGAACACGAAGAGCTTCCTGTTCACGGGCAGCGACCTCGCCGGTGTGAGTCTGAAGCCCGCGGTTCCGAACACCATCGTGATCATGCCGCCGCTCGGCAAGCTCTTGGTCGAGCTCTGGGACAAGACCGGGCGCGTCCGGCACATCGGGCAAGACTACCAGGTGAGCGGGCCCGAAACCTTCACGGGGACGACCGACGAAGAGGGCCGCCTGCTGCACGAGGACGTCACGCCGGGCGATTACGTGCTCGATCTTTCGGTCGAAGTCGACCAGGGGGACGGCAGCAGCGTCGTCGACAACTACCAGAGCCCCCTCGTGGTGCTGGAGCCCGGCGCTGGCAGTCCGCAAGTGCGTATGCTCGGCGTGGTGCCCTACGTCGTCATGGCGCGTATGCGCGGCCTTCTGTTCGACACCAACAAGAGCTTTCTCTTGCCCACTGCGCAGGAAGCCTTGCAGAAGATCCGAGCCATCTACGAAGCCAACAACCCGAGCGAGCTCCTGATCGTCGGCCACACGGACACCACCGCGCAGCCCGACATCAACGACCCCCTGTCCAAAGAACGCGCCGACAGCATGAAGGCGTATCTCGAAGACGACGTCGACACCTGGCTCGATAACTACAACCTCTCGGGCAAAAAGTGCTGGGGTTCCCGCGAAGACCGGCTGATGATCGCCGCGATGCCCGACTTCGCCTCGCGGGGCGAAGACGAGGACCTGGTCGAGTGGTTTCAGCGCACGCGCGAACTCACGGTCGACGGCAAGGCGGGCCCACAAACCCGTCGCCAGCTCATCACCGAGTACATGGCGCTCGACGGCGTCCGGCTGAGCGAGGAGCCGGACTTCCACCTGAGCATCCAGACCCACGGCGCCGGCGAGAACTTCCCGCTCGCGGGCACCGGCTTCGAGCTCGACCAGGCCGCCGCCGACGAACAGGAAGACCCCTTCGACCGCCGCGTCGAGCTGTTCTTCTTCGACACCGACTTCGGCGTACTGCCCGCGCCGGGCGCTCCCGACGGCCCCGAGTATCTGAAATGGCGCGAGCGGGCTGCAGAGAACAGCGACTTTCCAGTGGAGGGGATCGGCAAGAAGGCCACGGTCATCGAGTTCCACGATGCGCTGTTTCGCACCAATAGCTGCGTGGTCCTGCCTGAGGGCGAAACGCCGAGCGACGACGAGCACGAAGCCGTCACCGGTGTGGGGCTGTTCGCGACCACGCTACGCTTTGCCGAAGAGCATCCGAAGAAGAAGCTGTTCCTCGCCGGTCACACGGATACGACCGCCAGCGAAGACTTCAACCAGAAGCTCAGCGAAGAACGAGCCCAGTGTGCCCTCGCGCTGCTCGAGGGAGACCGCGAGAGGTTCGCGACGCTTACGGACGAACGGCACACTGTCGCCGACTACAAGCAGATCCTTTCGTGGTGTTCCAAGGCCTTCCCCGAAATGTTCGCCGAGTGTGATCCGGGGGAAGTCGACGACAATGAATTCACCGGGATCGAGCCGCTCAAGAAGTTCCAGGCGGCGTACAACGAGAACAAGGCGGCTCTGGGTGCGTCCAGCCAGCCCGACCTGGCCGTCGACGGGGACATTGGGCCGAAGACCTGGGGTGCGATGTTCGATGTTTACCAGTTCGGCATTCGTGAGGAACTCGGCGAGGACGAAGCTGGTGTGGCGAAGCTGCGCGAGGGGCTGGTGTTCGTGGACGACGAGCGCAAGGCTCTCGGTTTCAGCGAGCACCACCCGGTCGATCAGGTGGGACGCGACAACGTACGCAGCCAGTCCAACCGGCGCGTCGAGGTCTTGTTCTTCGACGAGGGAGAGGAGCCGGACCTGAAGCTTGCCGAGAGCGATCCGGACATCAGCGAGATCTACCTGCCGGCGGAGTACGAGCATCGCGGTATCCCGCCACTCATTTCAGCGAAGCGCACAGTGTTTCGACTTCGGGCACTGGGCTTCGACCTGGACCCAATCGCGATCACACAATGCACCGTCGTCTTTGGCGGCGAGGAACAGGTTCAGACGACTGATTCGGACGGCGTGGCCGGCTTCAAATCGTCCAGCTTTGAGCGGACGTGCACCGTGCGATGGCTCCTGCCGGATGGCACGGAGACGATTCGCAAGGACGTGATAGTCACGCCCGCGTCAGGTGATGAAGGTACCGCGCAGCGCCTGGTGAACTTGGGTCACGACTTGGAGGACTTGGAGGCTCAAGTTCGCGGGCATCAATTGGAATTTGGCCGCGAGCCAAGTGGGAAAGTCGCGGATGTGAGCGCTGAAATACTTGACTGGCACGACTTCGGCATCAAACCAGCCGTACAACTGCCGAGTGCCTCGAGCAGGCAGAACATCCAGGCGAAGACGTTGCTCGCAAACACCACCGGCAAGCTCGCTGCTCGGCTGATCACAGCGGCCCCCACGGTGACGCCGGTCTTGCTGAACCCTGAATCGCTCGTCCCGAGATTCGAGACCATCAAGACGGGCAGCGGTCGACTCATTGGTATGAAGATACCCGCCGGTTGTCATTCCGCCATTTCGTTCCAAGGCGCCGAAAAGGGACGTCCAATCGTGGTCAATACCTCTCCCAATACTGTCGACTTTCGCGACAATAGCACCTACCTCGACGTCGACACTGGTAAGGACCGCCAGGTATTCTTCTACGCCAAGCGAGTTTTGCCGCGGGCGGCAAACAAGCGCAATCCAAAGGTGGTGAGAGAGAACCCGCTGATGCTCCAGGGGCAAAGGGTTATCTTTCAGCTGGAAGTGCACGAGACGCCGTTTCCCGGGAGGCGCAACGTCCCGCTCGCACACCTGTTCGGAAAGGTCTTCGCACTCAACTCGAGCGACATTAGCGCGGCAACGATCATGTGGCCGGGCGAGCGAAGCGCGTCGGTGTCTCCGACGACGCCGCTGAGCAAGATGATCGACAAGGTGCTCGACGAGGCTGCGCGCGTTGGCGGCGTCCTGGACCACCTGGTAATCAACGGTCATGGTGGCTTCGACCCTGCGTTGGGGCAAACCGCTCTCAAGGTCAAGATAGGCCAAGGAATTCGTCGGAACAATGTCCAAGAGTTCGGCAGGTTGCGTTCGCATGTGCGTTTCATCTGGTTCGCGAATTGCGTGATTGGCGCGGATAACGTGCTCTTGGGGGATATCGCTCTCCATTCACAGGCTCGTGTCACGGGGCCGATCACACTCGAGCTCGACGCCAAGTTCCCGCGCCGTCACATCGAGATCGAGCGTGACAACAAGCATTGGGACGGTCGCGGCGCGAATTCCAGGCCGTCTCCAATGGACAGGACCGAGTTTTTCAGGCTTGCGCGACGGAATACGACACCGAAAACAGACGAGACCGCATTGGATTTCAACGTGGTGACATCGCCTAAGGGCCCCACCCCGTAGTGAAGAGGATCGCGCAAGCCCAGATCGGTGGTTTGACACTGTTGGCGGGACTCGTGGGACTCTGGCTCCTTTTGCGCACGGACAAGCAGGTCACGTCGAACCAGGGAGCTGTCTCGAGCCGGACGGGGGACGGGCTCCGTGCCCCGTCCTCGTCCGGCAAGCCGGGTGAGAGGTCGTCGCTCATCCCGTTCCAGCGTGGTGAGCTTCAGGGGTACAAAGACGGGCGCGGCCAGGTCGTGATACAGCCCCAGTTCGTGCGTGCGGAGGAATTTTCGAACGGGCGCGCCGTAGTCTGGCTGGCCACGGATCACGGTGTGCGGGCCGGCTACATCGACACGCGGGGTAAGTGGATCGTCGAGCCCATCTACACGCGCGCTGAGTCTTTTGGCAGCTCGGGGGTGACGCAGGCGGAGATTGACGGCCTCTGGGGCTACGTCGACCCGAAGGGCAACTGGGTGATCGAGCCGCAGTTTCAGAGTGCCCGGTCGTTCGAGGAAGGGCTGGCGGCAATCGCCTGGTATCGTTATCCGCCGCCGCTGGATGGGGCACGTCGGTACGCGTGGACCTACCTGACCCCGCAAGGGAAACTGCTCGTGCCCGAGATCACAGGAGCGGTGTGGGCCGGCGACTTCAGTCACGGCCTTGCCCCTTTCCGGTGTGAGGACGACCGCTACGGCACCATCAATCTCACGGGCTCCGTGGATCGTGCTTGCATGTTCGCGACCGTCTGTCGGTTCGACGGCAAGGCCCTGCTTTGGTTCACTGACAAGGTGGACTCAGCCGACACGGGCTACTGCTTTGCGCCGCGGCATACCGCGCCCTGGTTCGACGCGCGCGGTCCGATTGCACCGAGTTACTCATATGTTGCGATCGCCGAACTCGAAGACACACAATACGCGTTCGCGAAACTGACACCGGGCAAAGACGCGGAGCTCTTGTCGGAGGCCTTCCAGGCCTACTCCATCTTCCCCGAACTTGACGGTGAGGCCACGGGCGGCGTCGTCATCGCCAAGGCGGAGAAGGCAGGCTGGACCGTGTATGACAGTGCTGGGCGGAGGCTCGTGCCGTGGCAGCGAGAACGGATCGTCGCCTACAACGATGGCATCCTGATCTACGAGGTCGGCGATCCGAGCGTGGGCGGGCCCTCTGGCGACCCCGATGCCCAGATGGCCGCGCGTTGCGCCAAGCGCTACGGCGCGCGTGACCGCTCCGGTCACGAACTACTCCGGCCCCGCTTTCCCTTGTTGGAGGCCTTCTCCGAGGGACTTGCAGGAGCGTGCGAGGCGTCGAGGAGCGGCGTGGGCGGTCCATCGAACGGCTGCGGCCTACATCTGCAGTGGTGTGGCTACATCGACCGTGCTGGCGAGCACGTCGTCGACTTGTCGCCGGCCATCTTCGCCCCACCGGTGACGAGCGAGCATGATTGTTCGCGCTTCACGTTTCAATTGCTCAATGACGCCCGGCGCCGTTCGGCGAACGCGACCTTAGAGGGCACCCTGATGGGGCTATTCAGGAGGGGCGTTGCCTCGATGGTTGGGCTGAACAAGGACGGGCGGAAGTCCGTTGGTCTCGTGGACAAAAAGGGGAACTGGGTGGTTCGACCGAGGTTTGCCAGCATGGGCACTTTCAGCCGAGTTCCGGGCGGCGCGTGGAGGGCTCCGGCTCAATTACCCCGCCGCGTGGACTGGCTCGACAAGAACGGTCGCCTCACCAAGAGCCCGCTCTGAAGCATTGAACCAGCCTACCCAACATTCTCGCAAGATAAGTGCGTTGACGGGGAGCCTCCTGCGCGTTCGACGCCACCTTGAAGCGACCTTGCTGTGCTTCACGCTGGTCATGCTTTCCCAGGCAGACTTGGCCCGAATTCGAGGCAGGGCTGTTGGTTCGCTCTGTGCCTCTCGGACTTGCTGTCGGGCTGGCAGTGAGCAACGAACCAGCGGTCTGGGAAAAGAAGCCGGCCACCTGGGTCATCGCCACGGCCGTCGTGCTTCTCGGCACGGTGATGTCGTGGGACGGGCTGACCTGGTACCCGCCCTCGCGTCCTCGCCTGGACCTGTCGTCTACCCTACGGTGTCTCCCTGAGGAGACGGGGCGAGCTTACAGTGTGGATCTCTCTGCGCGCGTGCGAACAGGACGTCTTTGCACCGGGAAACCTGGTCGGCGTTGCCACCGAGCTGGAGCTCGTGACGCTTGCGGGCGATTCGGGGAGGCTCGCGTGGCGGTCGAAGCAAACCGGGGAATTGGTTCGTTCGCTTCCTCTGGCGAACCCGTCGCAGCTTTGCGAGCGCCGAAAGGCGCAGGGCCCGGAGCGTGGGCCATGAAGGACTCGAACCTTCAGCCAACGGATGAAAGAGTCCAGTTGTTAGTTCGGACAACTATTTATAATTATTGAATATTTTAACAATTTCGGTCCTCCTGGCGGGGACAGGAATGGACACATGGGGACAGGAGTGGACAGCGGTTGGGGAGGCGGATGGCGTTGCTCAACAAGGGCCGGTACGCTGTCCTGAAGACGTCACGGCGTTTCAACGAACTCATGGCAGCGGATCCTGCACGCAGAAAAGCGACTTACCAAGATGTACTCGACGCCCCCGAGCACCTCGTCGCCGAAGTGCTCGCTGGGGATCTGTACACTCATCCCCGCCCGGCTGGTCCACATACGGAGACCGCATCGGTGCTGGGCATGGACCTCGGAGGCGCTTTTCATCGCGGACGTGGGGGGCCAGGGGGTTGGATCATCCTGGACGAGCCTGAACTGCACCTAGGACCCGACATCCTGGTGCCTGACCTTGGTGGGTGGCAGAGAGAGCGACTGCCAGCGGTGCCCCACACGGCGTACATCGAGCTCGCTCCGGACTGGGCGTGCGAGGTCTTGTCGGCCAGTACCGCGCTCTTGGACCGTCGTCTGAAACTACCCATCTATGCGCGCGAGAAGGTCCCGCACGTGTGGCTCGTCAATCCAACCGCGCGCAGCGTTGAAGTCTTTCGGCTAGACGGCGCAAGCTACCGGCTGATTGTGACGCACGGCGAAGATGAAGTGGTGAGGCTCGAGCCGTTTGATGCCATTGAGCTGGAACTGGGGGCGCTTTGGCCGCAGGGTGGGTCGAGCTAGTTCAAGACTCTAAAGTCGGGGGCTACGCATGCTTGTGGCGGCGCGGCGCCTGCTCACTGGTGGCCACTCAGGGGTGGCGGTGTGGCTCGCCCACGTAGATGGGTGTCCTGACAGATCACGGCAAGCACCGCATCCCGCGTAAAGTAGAGCGAAGCCATGTCCTTCACCATGGGTTCGAAGTAGTGGCACCCGTCGTGATGGATGACGGTCTTGTCGGTCGCATCGACGAGCACCTTGGCGGTGTATTCGGGCAGCCCGCCGTAAAACAGGCGGACGCGCTTCTCGGCTCCGGGATGCGTGCGGCGGATACGAGGTGCTGGGCAAGGTCGTCCACGTTGCGGAGCTCCGGATCGGGGGCCATGAAGTCGCCCCACGCGGCCCGCTGCGGGGAAGTCTCGTACCTTGCCATCTTTTCCCAATAGCGGCGTCGAGTTCAAGAACTTCAGGGGTCGATCGCAACGAGGGTGTCGACCCTTCTTTCTCCGCAGGATCGCGGGCGGCCTGGCGACTCCGTTTGCCAGGCGGCTCGGGGAGCGTGCGCCGCCGACTCGTGGCTCGCCAGTCGGCGATCGCACGGAGGACTGTCACACTCGGAGCCCTGGGTGGAGCCCAAAAGCGAAGCTCGCGCCTCGCCAGGGGCCACCGCTCGGCCTTGCATACGACGCGTCGTGGCATCGATCTCGAGAGCCTGGCTTTGCCGAGACCTGAACATCGACCGAAGGGCGACACCCATCGAGACCAGCAGGTCGAGCATCGCGCAACCATCGACGTCCACGCCAGCATCGCCAAGAATTCCGGCGAGAGCCACGTCTTTGGCGGGGGACACGACGCCTTAGTTGCAGTGGGTCGTCTGAGGTGGCTTGTCCCAGCGGTGGTAGACGACACCATTCGCGGTGACCTGATTGGCGGTCGCGCCCCCGGTTGCCAGTACCAAGCCCAAGATCCTATTCGCGGTGGGTGCGAGATGCGTAAACGCAGCGGACGTGGAGGAGGCCAGGTGGTTGTCCAGAACCGCGCTACTCACCGGCCCCTGCCATAGTTCGTACAGCGGCAACTCGGACTGCAAGTCCTGCCAAGCCGAAAAGATGCGATCGAACGCGATGGGTGGTGCCGCCAGCGCGCGAACGTCCCGCGAACTCGACGCATAAAAGTAGCCCCCGCTGGTTGCCGAACTCACCCCATTACCCGTGTAC
This sequence comes from uncultured delta proteobacterium, assembly GCA_963809955.1. Classification (GTDB taxonomy): domain Bacteria; phylum Myxococcota_A; class Polyangia; order Polyangiales; family Polyangiaceae; genus JAICQQ01. The sequence goes on along the minus strand of CAWELQ010000012.1, from coordinate 18,066 downwards.
AGGCGCAATGTCGTGCTCCCCGAAGTGCTGCGATGGTAGAAGGCGGTCACCAAGCTATCCACGCCGTCTCCGTCGAAGTCCCCTGCGGTCATACCGTGCACCTGCCAGTAGGAGTTGGGGCCATAGAACCGCGTGCCGATGCTGCTCACGCCCGTGCCGCGATAGATCGACGTGCTCTGTCCGTAGGTCATGGCGCAGGTCAACTGATCCGACCCGGTTCCTTCGAAATCGCCTGCTGCCATGGCATCGATCGTCCAGCCGTCGTTGCTCCATATCTCGCCCAACTCGTTGGTGGCGTCGCCGAACGTCGCCTCCGGCAGGGGTCGCAAACCAAAGCCGCGTGTGAGTCTGCCCACGTCTTGCGCTGGCGAGTACGTGTACGTTACCAGCGTGGTGCCGGCCCAGTCGAAATCGCCAGCCACCAGGCCATTGGTCTGGTGGCTGGTGACGCTGAGGATCCGACTAAGATACGGGTGCGTTCCATCGCTGGACACGACTTTGGAGACGCCGATTTCGTCGTAGTTCAGCGCCACCACGACCTCATTGCGCCCGTCATCGCCCAGGTCGGCTGCGACCAGACCCCCGATGCGTTCGCGCTTGGGGCGCCTGCCCTCCACGAACAGCTGGCCGCCATCGACGTAGTCGGATTGATTATCCGCATCCACGATATGCTGCAACTCGATGGGATCTTGGCAACGCGCGGGATTAGAGTCGACCCAGGGGTAGCCAAACGTTAACACGTTGTCCTCAATGGTGTTGTTGCGGCAACCAAACCGTGCGCCATTTTGGTAGTCCGTGTAGTCTGGGTGACCGGAGTCCGGCTCGCCCCAACATGCGAAAAACGCTTGCTGCCCGGAATCAGTGATGTAGTTGCGACGAATCTGGTTGTCGTTCGATTCCCAGCGAAGGTTGATGGGGGTTCCGGACACCAGACTGATAGAGTTGTCCTGGATCACGTTGCCCTTCGCGTACTCTGACAAGTACAGCGCGTGCATCACCTTTCGGCTGCCTCCGCCGAAGGTTGCGCTCGAATCTCGGCTCGCCGCGCGCACGATGATGTTGCGCTCGACGGTGTTGTAGCGCGAGCGCCGCAGACCGATGACAGCCGCCCCAAAACAGTCGCCTCCGGGGTGCGCTTGGAGGTAGTCGACACAATACCCGTCATCGTATTCATCGCCAATCTCCTCGAAGACGTTGTCGGAAATGATACCTCCGCCGTTCCACTCGCTCTCCGTGCTCCCGCCCCTGAAGCTGATGCCATCCTTGTAGTGGCGCCAGGTTATGCCGCTAATCTGCAGCTTCGTGCGTTCGCCTCGGCGGACATTGAGCTGGAAGGCGCGCCCCACTTTGCCTTCGCCATCGAACACTGGCGTCTCGTGCGGGTATGCCAGAATCTTCACCCAGTTGGCGCCGCTGGCAGAAGCCGCCCTCCAGTTCGTGCTCTGCTGCAGGTAGGTTCCACGTCTAATGTAGACCGTATACGGATGCGCGATAGCTCCGGTCCCGAGCGTTCCCCCTGTCGGCAGCCCGGAAACCAGCGTGATGCCCTCACGACTGCGAATGAGCTGTTCCGCACGCTGCAACGTCGCCAACGGCGCCTGACAGCTCCCGCCGTTGCTGTCATTGCCATCTGGCGCAACGTAGTAGTATCTCGTGCCCGCTTGCTCGAGGCTTGCGTCGCACGTGAGCGCTTGCTGAACACTGGTCACCTGAGCCTCGTCTTGGCCTATGGTTTTCGAACCGTCGGCGAACACACAGCCGACAAGACTGAAAGGCAAGGTGACAAGTCCAAATGATTTCAGTTTCATTGTTGCTCCTTGACGCAAGCATCCGCAGCCGCTTGGGCGAGCGATACTCGACTTGGACCTTTACGACTTGTACGAACGGCGCCCCCGGCTCTGGTCGATGTTTTTGACGGGCTGCATATTCCGGAGTCACATGAATCCTGATTCCCGAAACACTTGAACACCGATTCCGGGCGCTTTTCTTGGGCGTTCTCGTTGCTTCAGCTGCGCGGTTCGGCAAACGTCCGACACAAAGAAAGACGGCAACCGCGGGAGCCGTCGACCGATCAGGCTTCATGCGCAGACAACGACATGACCCTAGTTGCATAGCCACCCACAGGTTCGTCAAGAACGCGATTCCGACCCACTTCGATCCAGCGAGAATACTGTTTGCGTTCAATCTGTTCGCGATCGTGGGGGTCGCCGCGTGCGGGGCGCCAGCCCAGAACGCCGACAGCCGCGACGATTCCCGCACTGCCGAGTGCTCAGAGACGCGTTGCTATGGAGAGTGGAAGCAGTGCGTGAATTGGTATTCGCTAGGTCGAGACGATTGTTCAGACAACTGCGCAGGCTCGTTCGACATAATAGGATGCCTCGATACCTGTTACAGCCTAGCCGATGATCTGATCGACGACATCTGCGGTAGCGCCGGCGAGCAGTGCGTGAAGTCGGCAAAAGCAACCGAGTGCTGGGACGACCCTAACGCCGACGGCGAATGCACTGGTACCAGCGAGATCTCCTGCGCGAGCATCGATGGCAAGAGCGCTTGTGAGACTGTCGCAGGGTGTGACGCTACGGGCACGTATATTGCCATCTTGGGCCGATACGATTGGCGTTGTGAGGGCGAGCCCGTCCAGTGCTCGACGATGGATACCCCCGAGACGTGCCGGGCGCTCCGCTGCACTTGGCGATAGGGAGCGCGAGGATCTCGAGGCCCGGCTTTGCCGAGACCTGAACATCGACCCAAGGGCGACACCGATCGAGACCAGCAGCTCGAGCATCGCGCAACCATCGACATCCACGCCAACATCGTCAACAATTCCGGTGAGGTCCACGTTTTTGGCGAGGGGCAAGTATGAGTGCTGAAGAACGAGCGGTGCTCGTCCAGGCGATTGAAGAAGCCGAGCAAGACATCGAGGCGGGGCGCGTCGTGCTGCTGTGGCGTCACCTCGAGTACGTCGAATGGGTACTCCGGCCTCAGTTGTGCTGCTGTGGCGTCACTTCGAGTACGTCGAACTGGATGAACTGGCCGTTGAACGGTTCGGGAGCGGGAGGTACCCCCTCGACAACGACACGATTGCGGTTGGAAACGCCGTGCCCGTCCGGCACCGAGGTTTGGCCGTTCACGTCGAAGGTGACGCGGGTTCCACCACGCATGGGAATCACCGCCTCGTAGTCGAGCTCCATCACGAAGTGACCAACGGAACTATTGTAATTGAAGAAGTAGATTTCCGCAGGGTCGGCAACGGTGAGGCTGTACGCCGTGTAGCCGGGTTGGGTCGTTTGGCCTCCCACATAGAAGAAGTCAGGCTCGAGCATTCCCCCTTGGTAGGTGTTCGGTTCGGCGAGGCCACGGACGCGTAGCTTCACGTCGTAAATCACCGCGCTGTCGCCGCCCAGGGTCAGCTCATAGGTTTGACGGTCCACGCTTTCCTCGACGTCGCAGTTGTCCGGCTGGTTCGCCCCGAAGTGGTCGGCGTCGATACAAGGCGACTCCAAACGAAACTCATGGATGCCGTCGGCAATACCGGCCGCCCCTGTACCACCACTACTGGTTACGCCGCCCACCGCACTCGTGCCCCCGGCACCGGTCATGCCGCCCGTCCCGATCCCGCCGGCTCCAGTCGACGTGTCGGTGACTGTCCCGGCGCTGCCGCCCGCCCCTCCCGACCCGCTGGAGCTGCCTGTCGCGGTCGTGGTCGTGGTTGTGGTCTCGCTACTCACGCTCATCGAGCTGCTGGTTCCGCCCGTCGTGGCGTTGCCATCCGCGCTGCCCACCGACGTGACGGTGCCTGGCGCCGTCGTCGAACTGCTTCCGCTGATCGCGCCGCTGGCGGTGCTGTCCACGGTCCCGGTCGGCCCTGTGGTGCCACCTGTGTTTGGTGCAGAGGCGGTCGTGCCATCGGGGGCTTGGCCTTCGCTGCAGGCCGTACAGAAGCAAAGGACGAGGGGTAGGCACGATCTAGACGCGCGGGCTGTCCGGAGCGTAAGTCGCGTGAACGCATGCACCGAGTGGCCCGCCCGAGTGGTGGCAGTCATGGGGCCTTTAGTGGCAAATGGCCGCAGCAAGGTTACGCGATAAACACGACGACGGCGGTCGCTAACCTGTATCGCAAAACTTCACCCCCACCACAACCGCTCGCGGGGTAGAGCACAGACGCGTTCGGTGCGCGACCAGAAGTTGACCCCGAGCCAGGTCTGAACTCACCCTGGACAGGAGCTTGTGATGGGAGCGGCGCACGCGAGGCTACCTACTGTCGCGGCTCCCCGAGAGCAAGCGTCACACCCGCGGATTCACCGCCCGCACTCGGTGTAGTAGCAACCGAGGTGATTGGGTTCGGGTTCGTCGTTCGGGTCCGCACTGGGCCACCCGAAGAGATTGCGACAGCGGATCTGGAGCGTGCAGCGGGCCATGCAGCGGTCCAGGTCGCTGTCACAACCGTCCTCCCAGCGCTCGATCGGAAAGGCGATGACCGGCGAGCCCTGCTCGTCGCATGCCCTGACTTTGTCCGCCGCCAGTTCGCAGGTGTCGCGAGCGGCAAGGGATTTCCAACTGTGAAAAAGTTGGACGGGTTGGGTGATGGCAGCGTGTGTTGAGGGAGATGACGCCGGGTCAAGGGCGGGGGCGAAGCAGAAAGAGTGCGTCCAGGGAGGACTTTCGTTGTTCCGGCCGACGACGGAGCGCAGCAGTGCCTACAGGCCGTGCGCAGAGCAGGCCCGCGCATCCCCCCGAACCCGCGTGTCAGGCGAAGGGCAAGAGCAGCTGTCCAGGGGGCGGCGCCCTTGGCGCCTGTGGCCGGCGACCACCCAGGACTCGAGCAACGGCCTCGGTGCTGGTGGCCACCTCGACCCAGCGCACGGCGCCACCACACACTCTGCATTCGCTCACGTCCGCCTGGAACACATGTCTGAGTAGCCAGGCCCAAGGCTTGCGCGGAGCAGACGCTAGCTCGGCCTCGGAGCTTCCCTCGAACCCCAACTCCAGCTGCTCGCTGTCATCTGGCCGGAGCGGGTTGTCCACCGGTGCTGGTCGCTCCGGCACTACCAAACAACGCAAGCTCGAGTGGCTCGAGCAATCGGAGGCCGGCCCAGGTAGCGGCAGAGGCGCTGGAGCTGAGCCCTGTCGTTACCGCCGACCGAGAGCTTGGCGTGCACATTGATGCCCCGGCGCACGGCGTGCGGCTCGTCCGGCCGGGCGTGGGCAGGCGAGGTCACGAGTCACAGCCATCGCCAACACTGTGCCGCCGCACTCGGCCCCCTACCTCAGCCGTTTCGCGGCATGCTCTGCCTGGCGAAACTCCCTCCGCCGGCGGCGAGTGTCGGCAGTGAGAAACGGCAAACCAGCGCTCAACAAGACTCGCGCTGCGCAAGCTCACACGGCGAGAAGAACGCCAGATCGCCGATCCGAGGATGCCGCGTGCTGCCTTCAGCAGAGACAGGTGACGACATCTACCGGGGACTGCTTCACGGTGCTCTATCAACGCACCTTCGGACCAGGCGCCGACGGATCGAGGCCGAGCACTCTCACCATCCGCGCACCCAACGGGTTCGAATGGAGACTGGAGCGTGGCGCCGATGGTCTCGTTCAGCTCCAGCACGGTGCGAAGCGCTCGATCACGCACGAGTTCCAGCAGTACAATCGCGACGGCAAACTCACCGCACGTGCCGTTTATCAGAACCGGAGCAGGCCCCGCATCCCCGAACCCGTCTATCAGGCGAAGGGCAAGAGCAGCTGTCCAGGGGGCGGCGCCCTTGGCGCCTGTGGCAGGCGACCCCCCAGGACTCGAGCAATGGCCTCGGCGCCGGTCGCCACCTCGACCCAGCGCACGGCTCCGCCACACACTCTGCATTGAGTTCGAAATCGTATTCTTCCTGAACACCAGCGGCGACATCTTCAGCACCGCCGAGGAAAATGCGTTCGAGGCGTGGATCAGGAACGATGGTGCGTTTGCTGGTGTGCACGCGGCCACCGACACCGAACAGGCCTGGGCCTTCTACAAGGAGCTGACGGGCCAGTACAACGACGGGCACAGCGTACAGGGTGTGCCCGACGCCATTTCCTGGCAGTCGGACGTGCTCAATCACCCCGCGGTGGTGGGACTTCCCAACCCCTGGGCGCTCAACACCGAATGGTGGTACTTCAACGACCACGCGAGCTGGTCGGCGCTGCCCGGTTTCATGATTCTCGGCCGACGGCAGAGCGATAACCAGCCCGTTTCCTTCGCGCGCGAACACGACAACTATCGTTCGTTCTACACGGCATTGGGTCACGAGTCGGCACTGTACCAGGACGAAAACTTCAAGCAGCATCTGACAGGCGGGATCATGTGGGCCGTTCGACGCGAGCACTTGCTTCAGTAGCACTTGAAAAAGCGCTCGCTCAGGGTCGACAGCGCGAAGCCAGACTTTCATGATACCTTGTCGAAGATGAACCCCGGCAGCGTCCGGCCAGAGGACATCGTCGCGTTCGCGCGCCGTCCCCGCGAAGCCGTCGAAGGAGGGAGGTGGCGCGATGAAGTCGCTGAAATTGCGACATCCCCGACGGCACTCCCGGCCGGGAGTCTCCTGTTCGCTGCACTCAGCTCTCGACAGTTCGATCGTCCTTTGCGCTTGCGCCCACGAGACGGATCAACCTGAACGCCCCGTAGACCAAGCCCTCTGCCAGTAGCACTTCGACCAGGAACGCGAACCAGCCCACGGCGAGCTGCGCTTGGCCCAAGCGATCTCCCCGAAACAGGTAGTGGGGCGTCACCTCGGGCCACGTGTTTGGGAACGTTCGTCGCACGATTTCGTAGGCGTTGAGATACTCGGCGGTCGGCCCCAGCCACGCATCGATTACGACGATGGCCCCAAGCGTGGCCAGGTATCCGGCTGTCCACGCGAGGCGTGTTTCCGAGCTCACGATGCGTTCATCTTTCGCTCGAGAAACGTGGGAGCGAAGCGGGCCAACGCAGGCACATAGCGCGCAATGCCCGGTGCGATGCGGGTCGCGTCGGTCAGCAGCCCTTGGACGATGGCGAGACCGACCACATCCGGCGTCGTCATCCTGGTCGTATCGCGGCCCGCGGTGAGCTCTGTGGCGACCAGCGGTGGGATCACCTCAACCACTCGGATCCCGCGCCGTCTCGCGGAAGGGCGCAGGGCCCGGGTGAACGACTGCAACCCCGCCTTGCTCGCGGAATAGGCACAGGCATCGTGAGCAGGCGCGTAAGCGAGGCCCGAAGTGACGTTGACCAGTGTGCCCTGCGCCTCTTCGAGCAGTGGCAGCAGGTCGTGGCTCAGCAGCATCGGCCCGAGCAGATTTACCATCAGCTCGCGCTCAACGCGTTCCGGCGCCTGCTCGGCGAAGTCGCAGCGAAACTGCACCCCCGCGTTGTTGATGAGCAGATCCAAACACCCCACCTCGCGGGCACTGTCCACCAGCCGTTGCCGCCCCGCCTCCTGAGCGACATCCGCGATCACGCCACGCGCGTCGGGCAATTGCGTCAGAGCGCGGTCGAGGCGGCCCGCGTCGCGACCGCACAGCGTAACATGGGCGCCGTGCGCGCACAGTTCCTGTGCGACGGCAAAGCCGATCCCGGCGGTGCCGCCGGTGACGATACAGTTCTTTCCTCGTAGCTTCATCTTGGCTCCTTCCTTTGATGAACAGAACGTGACCCAACGCGGCAGTTTGCGATTGCATGGGAGCGACAACCGCTTGACCGTGCGCGCCAAGTCGAGACAGGTACAAGAACCGGCACCGCCTGGTACAATGCGCCGTGCCCCGGATGCTCCACCCGATGCTCGTCGCGCTGCCAGCTCACTGGTTGTCGAGCAAGCGAGCGCTACCCGCGGGGTTTGATCCAGCGGTATTGACGGCAGAAGGCGTGGACGTGGATATCCAGCGTGCGCTGCTCGACCGCGTGGTCGAAGTGGGGGGAGAGAAAGCGCTGTTGTCGCTCGGTGAAGGTTTGCTCCAGGCCCGGGACCAACCTCTACTGTTCGTGATGCTGAACTCCAGCAGCGTGGCGGACTTCATCGACAAGGAGCAGCGCTTCAACCGCTTCTTTCACAGCGATCACCGGATCCGAGTGCACGAATCGCGGGACGATCTCCTGGAGCTGGAGCACGGCGGGGGGCGGCAGACTCCCCACCGCAGCGAGAGCCTGTTCGTGTTGGGCATTCACCTGGCCGCGCTGAAGGAGCTGGGTTGTGCTGGATTGCAATGCCTATTGCCAGCCAGTGAGGCGCCCAGAGCTCCGCTGCTTTCGGCAGGGGAGCTATTGCTTCCGCCGGCTGGGGCAGCGCATCTCTGGCGCCTGTCATGGGAGCGATTTCTGCCAAAGCGTCAGCCGCTCCAGGGTCTGGATGATCTACTGCTCAAGCAGAAGCCTCTCGCTGACTACGAGGCGCAGCGTGACGTGGCGGAATCAGTCAGGCGCTCGGTGGAGACTGATTTGGCCAAGCGCTGGACCATCGGCGAGATCGCGCGGGCGCTATCCATGTCCCCACGCACACTTCAACGCGAACTGGCCACGCGCGGCACGTCATTTTCAGTGGTGCTCGAGACGGCGCGTGTGGACGAGGCTGGGCGACTGCTGCGTGAAGGAACGCGCTCCGTCACGGAGATCGGATACATCTGTGGGTTTGCCGATACGGCCCACTTCAGTCGTCGCTTCAAGGTGCGCACGGGTCTTTCGCCAAGCGCCTACCAGAAGCGAGCCTGACGCGCCCGTTCAACACAACGGCGCCAGGGCACAAGAGCGGGAGAGTCGCCGCGTCTACCTTCAAGCGCGAAAGGAGACGCCAATGAACAAGACTCTCACAGCCATTCTATCGACTCTTTCTCTCGTTTCTCTGACCAACACCGCCGCCGCCGAGCCCATGGACCTCGATGACGCTTTCATGGTGGGTGTTCACCTGGGTGAGCTTCCATGGGGTGGATCATTCAAGCCCGGCCTGTCCATCGGGTACTACCTCAACGAGCTCGTGTACTTCGGTGCGATGTATCAAGTGGGGGATTCCATCCGGCGCGATGGCATGTCGTTCAACGTTGAGAACACCGGCCTAGGCGGCCTCGTTCGCTCGTCGGAGGACGTCTCGTCTCGCGGCTTTCTCGGGGTTCGCTTGCGCCCCCATCGGTACGCGCCCTTCGCATCCTTGGGCATGGTTTACAACGGCGCTGACACAGAAACGATGGTCTTCGATGAGCGGACGCGCAGCGTCGGTAACGGTAGCTACGACGGCGCCATTACGATTGTCCAAACGCGTCAGAGCGCTCTGCGTCCTGCCATTGGCCTCGGCTATTCTTACGAGTTCGACTTCGGGTTGCAGCTATCCACTGCCTGGTCGGGGTGGCTGTTCGAGAAGCCGAGCGCGAATATCGAGGTCGAAAGTGACACGCCACTTACCGCCGCAGACGAGGCGGCTCTGCGGGAACACATCAGTGACGGCTTCGGGTCGACGATCACGAACAAGTACCACATCTTTCACCTCGGCGTTGGCTACGTCTTTGGCAACTGAGGTCTTCGGCAACTGACCTCAGGCATCTCGCGAACAGGAGTTAGGACAATGACTCAATTGACTCAGGACAATCAATCGTCGCGCGTGGCTCTGCCGATCACCATCGGGGTGCATGCTGCCTTGATGCTCATCGCCTACTTCGGGCTCGTTGCCGTCTTCGATTTCCCCGACATCCTACGCCGGCCACCCGCGCAGATCTTGGAGAAGTTCCAGAGCGGGCGCCCATGGGTGCCAGGATTCTACGCGGCGTTCACATGGAGCCAGATTGCGTTCGTGTGCGTCGTGCTGGCGTTGCGCGAGCGTTTCGGCGAAAGGCCGTGCTCGCTGCTGCGCGCCGCCACCCACCTGGGCGTCCTTGCAGGTCTGACGCAAGCCATTGGCTTTGCACGCTGGCCCTTCGTCATCGGTGGTCTGGCGGATGGGTATGCTGCCCATCCGGAGACGACGTTGGCCATACTGGATGCTGTTCATCGCACGGTAGGGGTAGCTATCGGTGAACACCTCTTCTTCTGCTTCGAAGCGCTTTGGGCGATCGCCCTCGGCGCGCACTTGCTCAGGCGGCCTGAGCCCACCCACGTGTCTCCGCCAGCAGCGGCGCTGCTCGTCGCGATCGGCGCGGCTATCGCCGTCTACTCCCTAGAGCAGTTCGGCGGACCGTTCGCTGCGCTGGGGCCGGTCAACGTGCTGGCGCACGGTGCGCTGCTGTTCTGGCTGATTGGGCTAGCCATCAGCGAGCTGGCGTGCAGACCGCTGCGCCGCTGGGAGAGCCTTGCGTTGGCGGGGCTGTGGGCGGTGACCGTCTTGGGATGATGGTAGTGGGGGGGGGACGTTTCGCCCACCACCCACTGACAAGCGCGCCCAAGAACTCCGCGCTGCCTCTGGAACCACGCTCGCGTCCGCTCATCGAGCGCCTCCAGCACCGTCGCGAAGTCCTCGGGTAGATGGGCTTACGGAGTCGTCAAGTGCCGTTCCAGTAGGTCCATCTGCGGCCGGTCGGCGTCGCCCCGGGGCTCGATGCTCAAGAAGTAGTCACCCCACCAGGGCCCCGCCGCCCACCAGGTGAAGCCGAGCCACACGTCGTCGTTGTCGCCCAGGTAGAGGATCATGTCGTCGAGCGCGCGCAGGCACGTCGGGTTGGCGCCGGCGCCGAACTCGCCCAGAAACAAGCGGAAGCCGCCCTCACGAGCCCACTCGGTCACCTCCGTCACGCGCTCGACGCCAATGGTCTCGCTCGGACAAGCGCCGCTCGTCCCCGACGCTTGTGGGTCCAGGTATTGATGGACCTCGAGCACCAAGTTGTCGGCTGGGTCTTCCACGTCGCCCATCACCTCGCTGTTGGGCGTGCCGTAATAGTCGTCGGTCCAGGTTTCGGCGGCGGTCCAGCCGTTGCCTGGCACCAGGATCAAATTCTCGGCGCCGACGTCGCGGATCGCCGCGATCGTCGTGTTCACGGACTCGAGCCACCGTTCCGTGCCCCCGTCGCCAAGATCGTGCGGCTCGTTCACCAGGCCGAAGATCACCAGCTCGTCGTCGGAGAACTCGCTCGCCAGCCGGCTCCAGAAGTCGGCAAAGGCGCTGTCCGGTACCGCGTCGCTGCCGATGAGTTGGCCATCGTATCGAGCGTAGTTGTGGGGGTCGAGGATCACGCTGGCGCCGGCGTCGGTGGCGTAGCTCACGATGTCGGTCAGGCGTCCGAGCTCGACGCTGTCGAACTCGTCGCTCAGGGAGCGCTGCAGCCGCTCCCAGCGAAAGGGTATGCGAAAGACGTTCATCCCCTTGCTCACGAAGTAGTCGACCTCCTCGAAAGTGGGGTAGGTGTACTCGACGCCGTACTCGCCGGGGAGGGTGTCCTCTCCGAAGTCCGCGCCTGCCAGGTTCACGCCTACCAGCTCGACCCGTTGACCCGGTCCCGGCTCGTAGACCCAGTCGGGCACCTCGACCTCGGGCTCCGTCGCGCATGCATACCAGGCGCCTTGCTCGGTCTCGCACGGCGCCGAGAGCGCGCAGTTGTCGGCTCCCTCGGCATCCAGCTCGACCAGGCAGTCGTTGAGCGCGATGTACTGGTCCACGCACTCGGGCGCGGCCGCTCCCACCTCGGCGCAGCGGCCCTCCTTCCCGCAGCTCTTGCCGAGGTCCTCGAAATGCTGGTCGCGCTCCGAGCAAGATTCCCGGACGCGCGCCGCCTGGTCGTCATCCAGAGCCCCGCCCTGTATCCCGGAAGCACAGACGCCATAGCTGATGCCGATGTCGACACACTGGTCGGTGTAGACGCAAAGCGGAGGAAAGAACTCATCGGCTGGCACTCCCGACATGCACTCGTTCCACGCCACGAACGAGTCCGCGCACTCGGGGATGGACAAGCCCGCCGGGATGCACCCATCGCCTCCGCAGTAACACGTTTCTCCCTCGGGACAACCGACGCCGATGTCCGTGAAGTGGTCGGCCGAGGCGTTGCACGCCTCGGTGATCGCTTCCTCGATGCTGGAGCGCCCCGCGGCACCTCCCGCTTCCGGCGGCGACCCACCGGAGTCGCCCGAGTCGTTCCCGTCCGAGTCACACCCTACACCCAGGCCAAACGGCACCAGCAGCAGTGACCCCCAAACGTATCGCGGCGGGAACTCCATTCGTCTTGCTCCTCAAGTTGCCCGGCGCGTGCCGCGCTCGGTGGCCACGGACCTCGCGCCGTGAGGCTAGTCGACGAGCGGGGCCGTGACCACCTGGCGACGTCCAAAAGTCGGCAACGCCCACGTGGACGCTCGATCCGAGCTCAGCCTGAGCGCCAGATGACTCGTGCAGCGGGTGTAGCCGAGCGAGAGAGCAGCCCGGATTGCAGGCCGATTGGCTTCGAGGGGCTGGTACAGGAGCGCTTCATATCGAACGCGCGCGTCGTGCACTTGCTGCGCTCAACTCGGCGCCGAAACTGGCGACGCGAGGCCATCATCGCTTCGCACCGGTCTCGGCCTGTGTGGCGTTGCTCGGCGTCGAGACGGCCTCGGTTAGAAGGAGGGGTTGGGCGGGCCGAGAGGCAAGCGACACAGCTTTGCCGCGGCTCGATAGCGCGCGGAGCCAGCGTTCATGATATCCTGACCAGATGAAACCCGGCAGCGTCCGAGCCGAGGACATCGTCGCGTTTGCGCGCCGTCCGCGCCAAGCCGTCGAACGGCGGCGCGCTGAGTGGTGGGCCACCCGCGCGCAGCACTCTGGTGCCATCACACCGCTTGTGGCCGGTCACGCTCTGCTCGAGCACGCCCGGCGCCTCGATCCAGATTTTCCCGGCGGTGACTCCCGCGCGGCCGATCTCGAGCACCACGTCCACTTGAAAAGCCTCATCGATCGTGTCTCGCGAGCGCTCGTCGGTCGGTGAAGCTCTGGCCGATGTACGGGCGGCTTGCGCCGAGCTGTCCGTGCCGTGGTACCTCTTCGGCGCTCAAGCAGCGCTCGTTTACGGTTCGCCGCGCTTGACCGCCGATATCGACATCACCGTAGAGCTAGGCAGCGTTGCCACCGAAGCGCTGCTGGCAGCACTCGTGAAACGGGGCTTCGAACCGCGATTCGATGACTCCGAGTTCGTGGCAACGACGCGTGTGCTACCGGTTGTGCACCAAGCCACGGGCCTACCCGCGGATGTCGTGCTCGGGGGCCCGGGTCTAGAGGAGTTGTTCCTGTCCCGCAGTGTGATGATCGACGTGGGTGGTGTCGAGGTGCCCGTCGCTTCCGCCGAGGACCTCATCGCCATGAAGCTTCTGTCCGGTCGCGAGAAAGACCTGGCCGATGTTCGCGCCATCCTTCGCGCTCGAAATGGGACGCTGAATATCGATATGGTTCGAACCACTCTCACCATGTTGGAGGAAGCGCTGGGTCAAAGCGATCTGACGCCGCTCCTCGCGCGTGTGCTTGCCGAAGTCGGCTGAGCGCCGACCAGTCACGGACGCGATCCGTTTGAAAGCATGAACCGCCCCGAATTTCCCGGAGGCTCCATAAATTGAGAGAATGGAGCCATGGCAAGAAGAAGCAAGTACTCGCCGGAGGTCCGAGAGCGGGCTGTACGGCTGGTGATGGAGACGCAGGAGAGTCAGGACTCGGAGTGGTCGGCGATCACCTCGGTAGCTGAGAAGATTGGCTGCACGCCGGAGACGCTGCGCAAGTGGTTGAGGTAGGCGCAGCGCGACTCAGGCAAACGGGAAGGGCTGACAACCAACGAGCGTGGCCGGCTCAAGGAGTTGGAGCGTGAGGTTCGTGAGCTGAAGAGGTCGAACGAAATCCTTCGCAAGGCCTCGGCGTATTTCGCACAGGCAAAGCTCGACCGCCGACCCAAGTGATGGTCATGTTCATCGAAGAGCATCGAAAGGAGTACGGGGTCGAACCGATTTGCAGCGTGCTGCCGATCGCCCCGGCAACCTACTACGAGCACCGAGCACGTCGGTTTGGATCCAAGCCGACGCCCAGCTCGTGCGCAACGGGACGACGAGCTAGAGCAGCAGATTCGTCGCGTGTTCGAGGAGAACTTCCGAGTCTACGGAGTCGAGAAGGTCTGGCGGTCACCACCGTCAGCGACGAGTCCGACGTGCGACCCCTCGACCTGGTGAAGCGCGAGTTCGAGGCGACGCGACCGAACCCGGTTCTTGTCGCTAGAGGGTGGGTCAGTTCGATAAGTAAAGGCAGGTCCGCTACCCGGTAGGCTTTGGGTGTCTAGACCAAACCAACAGGAGCGGACATGCCCAAGGACATTCTAGTGCAGCAACACCTGCTGCCGGAGATGAAACTACTGCGTGTGGCGTACGGGCCACGAGGAGGAGCGGACTTGTTCGTCTGCATGACGAGCCCGATGGAGGTGTGCCCCAAGTGCGCCACGCCGAGCTGCGGCAAGGGATTTCCAACTGTGAAAAAGTTGGACGGGTTGGGTGATGGCAGCGTGTGTTGAGGGAGATGACGCCGGGTCAAGGGCGGGGGCGAAGCAGAAAGAGTGCGTCCAGGGAGGACTTTCGTTGTTCCGGCCGACGACGGAGCGCAGCAGTGCCTACAGGCCGTGCGCAGAGCAGGCCCGCGCATCCCCCCGAACCCGCCTGTCAGGCGAAGGGCAAGAGCAGCTGTCCAGGGGGCGGCGCCCTTGGCGCCTGTGGCCGGCGACCACCCAGGACTCGAGCAACGGCCTCGGTGCTGGTGGCCACCTCGACCCAGCGCACGGCGCCACCACACACTCTGCATTCGCTCACGTCCGCCTGGAAGGAGTGTTTTTCATACTGCACCTTTCGCAGCAAGGTTGAGCTGCTGGGTTGTTTTGGGTTGGTGTGATTCGGAAAGTGGGCGGTCGGGAGGCCAGTACAGCCACTGACCGTTGGGGGTGCACATGCGCGCGTGGAGGGAGCCCTGGTGGTGCCGTTTGCGGAGTGTGGAACGGCTCACACCGAGCTTACCGCTGAGTTCGGTTGCGGTGAGCCAACCTGCATCTTGCAAGCGCTGCTTGTAGCTTCGAAAGTGTTGGACGTTGCGGACCCAGCGCACGGCGTGGTCATCGAAGTGCGAACCGGCCCCTGTCGTTAGTGCACGCTCGTTGAGGAGATGAGCAATCTCGGAGTCGTTGTATTCATTGGCGAGTTCGTCGATGAGCTTGCGAGTGTCGGGATCCGTAGCGCGACTCTCGTAGGGCAGCTTCGGACGTTTCAGGGTGAGAGTGGTAGTGGCGCTGCCGCGAAAGCGGATGCCCAGCGTCAGCAGTTGCTGTTTCACTATCGTGACGTCTTCAATCAGCAAACCCAGCATGCGCTTGCGTTCTCGGTGGGGCGTTTTGGGATCGTGCCAGAGCTTGCCGAAGTCGTTGGTCAAAGCGAGAATTTGCTTGTGCTGCTCATCACTGAGCGCAAGTCGTTCGGCAGTGCGGGCCTGCTCGTATCGGTCACGGGCGATGTCGAGAGCGCGGAGCTTGTCGTTCCAGCTGGCTTCCAGCGAGTCTGCCACCAAGCGGTTTCGAGGGTCGACGAGCATGTAGCGCTGGCGAGCTGACTCGGCTTCATACTCGGCTCGCTCGACGCTCTGGTAGCGCAGGCGATCGGACTCATCGGCTCGCGCCTGGAGCTCGCGTTGAACAGCAATCGAGAGCTCAAGGGCCATTGGAGCGACGGAGTCGACGACCAGCTTGCTGATGGCAGCGTCGATAGAAGTACCGACCACGCTCTGGCACAGGGCATCTCCGAAATTCCGACCGCGACTGTAGCAGACGTAGTTGGGGATACGTTCACCACGACGCCGGCCGTAGCGCACGTGCATGCGCTGTCCGCATACACCACAGATGGCACGTCCCTGTAGGAGCGCGGGACCCTCACGCGGCGGAGTCGCGCCGTTGGTAAAGTGCAGTTTCGAACCTGACTCGAACAGACGCTGTTCGATCTTCACGAACTGCTCCCAGCTGATGTAGCCGGGGTGGTTATCACGGATCAGCGCCTGCCACTCTGAGTGCGGCAGCCAAGTGCGTTTCACCTTGCCATTGGGGCCTGTCTTACACCTTGAGCGAC
The DNA here is from genome assembly GCA_963809955.1 of uncultured delta proteobacterium. Lineage (GTDB taxonomy): Bacteria > Myxococcota_A > Polyangia > Polyangiales > Polyangiaceae > JAICQQ01. The sequence continues at coordinate 2,051 of CAWELQ010000012.1, read as the reverse complement.
CAAACGCGTACACTCCAGCGTACCAGGGGTTGTGCAAGATGCTCGCGATGCGTCCCAAGCTGAGCGCGCCCCACGTCAGCTCTCCCTTGCGAGTTCCGCCCCACAGTCTGTTTGGGAACAGCAGTCCGTCCTGCCGAAAGTGCTTCAGCGTGGCATGCGCAGCACCGGTCCGAAAGTAGGTCTTGAAAAGCAGTCGGACACTATCTTGAACCTGTTGATCGGCGTCCAGCACGACGCGGTCTTGTTGATCATAGACGAAGCCGATGGGCAAACGACAGCGCAGTTGTCCGCGGCGTGCCTTGTTGAGCAGACCGCCGCGCATGCGAGCGCGAAGCATATGCAGCTCAGCTTCGCTCATGGTCCCCTTCAATCCGAGCAGGAGCCGATCGTTGAAGTGACCTGGATCGTAGATCCCATCTTCATCTAGGATGAGCGTATCGGTCAGTGCGCAAATCTCCAGCAGGCGATGCCAGTCGCTGTTGTTGCGAGCCAACCTCGACACCTCGAGACCCAGCACGATGCCGACTTGCCCAAGTCCGACATCGGCCACCAGTTTCTGGAAGCCGACCCTGTCGGTCGCCGAACTGCCAGACTGACCAAGATCACTGTCGATCACGACGATGGTTTCTTGTGGCCATCCCAGTGCGACGGCGCGCTTTTGAAGTGCGTACTGACGCTCGGTGCTCTCGGTGTTTTCGAGCACCTGTCGGACCGTGGATTGGCGGATATAGAGGTACGCGGCACGAGCTAGATGGCGAGCTTGAACCTTCTGGTGCGAGTTGACGTCAACATTCATGGTGTACCTGCTCGATGCTAGGGCTCAAAAGACTGCTGAGGACCCGAACCCAGTCCTCGAACGCGGGCGTGACGAGGTTCTGCGTGAGTGCCGTCGTGCTCAGGCTGGGCTCTGGGGACGGCAACCACTCAGGCTTGCTCTCGAGCATTTGCTCTGCGCGTGTCAACCAACCTGGCAACCCCTCGCGCAACAACAACATCAGGCCGAAGTGGCCCTCGCCGGGCTGCTGGTTGACGATGGCTGAGCGCAGCCGCTCGTACTCAGCGGCAAGCGGACACGCTCGGGAGCCCGGGACTTGCCTGACTACTGGCGTTTTTTTTTCTGGCGAGCCAACGCACGCTCGATGCTGCGCGGGTGTACCAGCAGAGCAAACTCGTCGGCAACGCGCTCCGCCAGCTGCAGGGAAGACAATCCGGGCTCGTTCTCGAGCTGTGAGAACAACCATTCCACGACCTCGCTGCCCAGCTTGTGCCCTCCATGTGGTCCCGGTTTTTTCGGTAACAACGCTGGCAATCCACCCGAGTCGAATGCCTGCTGCGCCTGATAGAACGAAGGACGCGAGAAACCGAACGCCCGCGCGCTGTCCGCAATCGAGCGCCCATCGACTCGAACGCGACGCAACATTTCGTATTTCACCTGAATAGTGTCTCGTGAGTCGAAGAAGTCGCCTTGACCGAAGAGCGGATCGCTCACGCTTTCCGGCTCGGGGTTTAGGCACCCGTGCTCGCGTAACAACGTGGCTTTGGGATCGGAACTTTCGGGCTTTCTTGGCATGAGGAATGAGCCGGGGACGGGATGTAAGCTCGTTTATGCCGCATCCCTCGGCTATGTCAAGAGGTATTCGCCAATAACTCTCCGCCACAACCAAACAATATGCAGAAAATACGCATACCATCCCGGCTCGCGCCAGGTCGCTTCTCGGCAAAATCCACCTGACACATGCGGCGGAATTCACTTTACGCCCCCCTTCGGATTCTCCCGCCCCTGCAAGACCTCCCGCTCACGCTGAACCAGCTCCACCAGTTCCAAGAGATCGGAGGTCAAGAATAGTGGGGCGCGCCTATCAGGCCCGTAGACGGGACGCTCGATCAGGCTGGTCCAGGCCGTTGGCAGCGAGCAAACGTGCCCGTGTTGCGAGCGGTAGAAGACCCGGTCCTCTCCGTAGTGGATATCTCTTCGAAGCACCTCGAGCTCGCGTCCTCGCCATGGGTGGAATGGGTGCGTGACACGCACCTGGGTGTCCGCTGGTGACAAC
>CAWELQ010000011.1:0-297830 GCA_963809955.1 uncultured delta proteobacterium | reverse complement strand
CCGTACGTCGCGCCCGCGGTGCACACAAACGCAGCAGATGCGCCCCCTGTGAGGGCGGTTCCGGTGCCACCTGTGCCGCTTTGACCCGTACTACTCGTATCGTTGGTAGTCCCGTCTGCACCGCCGGTACCCGAGACACTCATCATCGCGGCCCCGCTCGTGCTGACAGAGCCACCAGCGGCGGAATCTGAACTCGAACTCGAACTTGGACCCGAGCTCGAACTCGAACTTGGACCCGAGCTCGAACTCAACTTGGACCCGAGCTCGAACTCGACTGCGCTGCCCCTTCGGTGATCGCGGCGCTCGTTGTGCTGGTGGACACCGCGGATCCAGAACTACTTGAAGCACTGGCCTCGCCGTTCGTGCCGCTCGGGATGGCCGCGTCATCGCCGCTGCAACCGCAGAGCAAGCAAGCGGCAACGGGAAAAATGATATTGGGTGCAAAACTGTGATGTAGCATTCGAGTCTCTATGATTGTGCGACCTACCGTGGATCGGTAGGCTCGGGCTGACGTGCCGCTACTTAGACTTCACTGCATGCGAACACAGCGCACGCCATTGAAGAACAGAGAAAGTGTCGTGATGCCCCCGTTTGCACCGTCGCCGTCAACCACATTCCTGGTGGTTTTGGCACAAGAAACGCCTAGCGCCACCAAAGTGATTAGAACCATGTAATAAGCTATCCGCACGCAGGCAAGCCTAGCCGACGAAAAAAGGCGCCAGAGGCGCGGCTGGCGGGCAGCAAAGCCAAAGCGTGCGGCAGTCGCTGCGAGATCGCACAATGCGCGGGCTATCGCTGTGCGCTACCAGAGGCCCGCTCATGAATGAGCGCGAGTCGAGGTGCTTCGCAACGTCCTTGCGTTCGATCTTGGGACGCAGGAGTGCTTCAAAGCCGTCCTGCCGCGGGCGCACGTGCGGGATCGCCGGGCACCAGCTGGAAGCGTTAACGTAGCTGTTCGCAACGGGAGACGTGCTCGAGCGACTCGACATGCCGAAGGGCGTGACCATCTCGGGCCTCGAGAGCGATGGGCGCGACGCCTTCTTTTGCGGTGGTGGCACCAGCGGCAAGGTGCGCGCCGTTCGCCGTGCCCGCAAGCGTTAGCGCACGGGGAGCGGCGGGCTACTGCTGCGCCGGGGCGCCGCGTTCGAAGATCACCTCGTCGTCGACGACGAGGCCGGTGCGCTCGAAGCCGAGCTTTTCGAGGACTCGGATGGAGGCCGTGTTGTCGGGTCTGACGCCACACACCACGTGCGTGACGCCCCGTTCGCGGTGCGCCCACTCGAGGAGCTCCCGAGCCGCCCGAGTCGCATACCCCTGCCCCCGGTGCGCGGGAAAAACGGTGTACCCGATCGACACCGCGGTCGGGTGCGCGGCGTCATTGATGCCCGGTGGACCGTGGAAGTTCGCGTAGCCGACCATCTGCCGCCCCTCGCGGGTCACGAGGGCACGAAGCAGCCAGGGCTCCGCCTCCGGCGTCGCGATGAGCTGGTTCAGGCGGAAGGCGAAGAGCTCGATCGCTTCCTTCGAGAACCCTTCCGGGAGGCGAAACGCCGCGAGTTTGTGCGCCCGCTCGCGAGCGTCGCCGATGAGCGCCTCGAGCAGTGGTCGTCCCATCGGCACGAGTTCGAGGATCGGGTCCGCCATGGTGGCCCGGGTTCACACTCCGAAGAGCAGGCCAATGCCAAGCCCAAACCAGGGGCCGCTGTTCCACTCGGCTTTTCCATTTTCCGGCAGGGTCGACGCGCCCGGGAAGAACACGTAGTCCGCGCGCAACGAAAACGTCAGCTCGACCTCGTCCGCGACCCCGAGGTCGTAGCCGATGCCGATGCCCGGACCGAGCCCCGAGAGGTATTGAGCGGACTTGTCGTAGCCGCTGGCTCCGAGCACGGCCACCTCGTCACGCACGACGAAGAAGCCCAGCCTGGGCCCCCACCAAAACGAACGCGACGCGCCCGTCAGCAGGCGAAGCTCCGCGCCAGTCGCGGCGAAGGCGCTGCGGAGCGACGTTTCGCTCTCCCCATCCGCGCCGCCGGACACGCTCGCTCGCCCTCCCGGATCCATGCCCAGGGTGGCGAAGGGTCCCAGCGTCATGGCCTCGCCGAGGGGGAAACGAGCCTGCAGCTCGAGCGCGAAGAACCCCCGACCCGTCTCACAGCCGACGGCGTCGTGATCGCGCGTGCAGATCTCGCTCGCGCTCACCACGGGCATGAGCTGGGCGCCGACCTGGGCACCGCCTTGCTCGGCGGAGGCCTCGATGCTCGAGTCTCGCGGGGAGGTTTCTGCCCTCGCCATCCTCGTGGACGTCGCGACCATGAGACTCGATACTGTCATGACGAGCGCCACACGCCGCCGGACCCAGATCCTCGAGGTGCTATTCATGATTCGCCCAGTCCCTTCCACATCCCTTCCACCAACGCAGCATAGCGCTTGCTGACGACACCGGCCAGGCATGCACCGCGGTGTCCCAGCTCGAGTGCTTTCCAGGAACGGCACTTTTCGATGGCCTCACCACCCGGTCCGTGCTCCTTGGATCTCAGCGTGCGAGACGTCGTTCCCCAGGTCGAACTGCTCCCGGAGCCGCACAGCGAGTTTCCGCTTTCCGTCACCGTGCACTCCTGGGGCTGGGTCGGCGTTGGCGTTGGCGTGGTGGCCGTCGCGCTAGTGGTCGTGCTCGTGTACCGTCGCCGGTCGGGTCGCTGAGTCGAGCGGCGCGGAGGGCGCGATTCCTCGTCGCTGTGCGACGCCCGAACGCTGGACGACCCGGAGTTCACCCTGTGCATGCCGATGCAGGGCCAACGCAAAGGCGCCCCCCGAAGCGCGGTGAAGAGGCTTTCGGGGGCCACAGTCATGAGCTTTTCCCCAAACCCCACCACCAAGTGACAGGAACCAGGGTGGGCCAGAGAAGAAAGCGAAAGGCTGTAAGTCTAGAGCCACCTTGGAGACTTGAACTCCAGACCTACGGTTTACGAAACCGCTTCACGGGGCGAGCCAGGCGCCTCGAAGATCCGTCGCGCGAATTCGTTCGAAAGATGTTCTCGGGGTGCCTTCATGGCGGCGCCACTCGTTGCCGACCGTTGACACTGGCCAGCTCGGGGCATGCTCGCACGAGCCGAGGCGACGTTGCTCGAGCCGAGAGGAAAAGCTGACGCGCGGGATTCGCGGCCTGTGCGAGCCCGTTCGAGCCAGAGCGCCGCTTGAACGAGCACCCGCGCCCGTGTCAACGGGATTCGCGGCCTGTGCCGAGGTGACTTGGCGCGGTTCGAGAGCGGCTCGCAGACAGGCATACGCGACTCGAGCTCGCCAGCCGTCAGTCGCACGGAGGACGGCTTCTGGGACACCCGACGTGAAGGCCTTTGGACGATGCATCCACCAAAAGGCCCGCTCGGGTTCCCTCGCGCCAGCGGGCTCGAACATCGACGCGCGGCTCACGCACGCGGTGGAGCGCTTCGCGCTGTTTTCGTCTTCGCGCCACGAACTCCGCGCCGTAGTCACGGCAGGCTTCGTACGCGTTGTGCGCGCGACAGCGCAGGGAAACGTTCTGAGCACTGTGCTCGCCTCCCCTGCCCCATGGATCGAGATGGTGAAATTCGAGGCATCCGGTCTCGTTGCAGCGCCGGCCGTCCTCGCCGACAAACGTGCAGCGCCCGGCGTCCCGCTTCCACACCTCACGACGCACCGAAGCTGGAATGCTTCGCGTACGTCGACCAGATTCAGTGCGCGGACGCGACGTGCGCGGACGCGACGCGCGCGGTCGCTCGACCAGCGCCGCCTTCTTCTTCTTGGTCTCCTGGAGTAGCGTCGAGAGCGCCCGCTTGACGATCGCGGCGGGGTCGCCGTTCGGAATCTGGTGAGCGAGCAGATCTTGTAGCTCGCCGAGTGCCTCACGCGCCTCTTGGTCGAGGGTTACCTCAAGCCTGTAGCGCCGAGGCGATAACGGCTTGGGATCGGGAGCGCGGTTCGGTGGGGGAGTCTCCGGGCGCGCCGGGCTCGGAGTCGGAGTCGGAGTCGGAGTCGGAGTCGGAGTCGGAGTCGGAGCGGAGTCCAGTCGCAGTCGCAGTCGCCGCTTCCACTGGTGGCGCAGGTCGATACGCCGGCTCCCGTGGGAGCGCGCGCAGCCTCGGGGGCACGTCGGGCCTCGGCGCGAGGCGCGCCACGAGCTGTTCGATTTGCCGGAGGGTCTTGTGCATGGCGTCGGCGAGCACTTCGCGATGGTTCTGCTCGGTAAGGTGGGCCTTGAGCTTGTGAATGCCGCTCAGATGCAGGTCCCCGCGAGCGACCATCTCGAAGATCGCCGGAAACCGCTGGGCAGCGCGCGCCGCGCCGATGCGTTTGGCGGCGGTTGGTTCCGACATGCGAAACCGCGCCACGCAGCAATCGAACATCGAGGAATGCCCGAGCTTCGCCCACAGCCTTCGCCGGTCGACTTCGGCGAGGGCCCCGAGCAGGGCTGCCGCATGCTGACGATCTCGCTGCACCAGCGAGCCGAACCGACCGAGCAGCGCCTGATCACTCAATCCACCAACGGAGGCTGTCGAGTCCATACTGCAACCTACCATGGGTCTCCCGGCGCAACGGTTCTTGCACGCGGCAGCCGCTCTCGAAACGGGTTCCTTCCCGGCACCTAGCCGGCTCACCACGGTGCTAACGAGCGACTCATCGAATTGCAATTCGCCCAGGCTAACGAAACCGCCTCACGGAGCCCGCCAGGCACTTCGAAAATCCGTCAAGACAATTCGTTCAAAAATGTTCTCGTGGTGCCTGCATAGCGGCGCCACTGGTTGCCGACCGTCGGCGTTGGCAGGCTCGGGGCATGGTCGCTCGAGCCAGCGGCGAGGTTACTCGAGCCTCACGGATAGACAGACGCGCGGGATTCGCGGCCCGTGCCGAGTCGCTCGCGCCACGGCGTCGCTTGAACCAGCACAAGCCTCAGCGGCTACGGGATTCGCGGCCTGTGCGATCTCGCCCGCGCTCGGGCGCCGCTTGCCAGAGCACCAGCGCGGGCGGTCAGCGGCTGCGGGATTCGCGGCCTGTGCCGACTCGCTCCAGCGAGGGCGCCGCTTTCCACGAGCACACGCGCCAGCGGCTACGGGATTCGCGACCTGTGCCGAGTCGCTGCGCGCGGGTTCGAGAGCGGCCGCTCGGTGCCGGCCCGCCCGAGCCTTCAGCCCGAGCATCGCGATAAGCAGTCACCCGTGGGTCAGCGTCGGGGCCGCTCGTCGCGCACCGAGGCGGTGTCGAAGAATACATGCGAAACGCAAGTATTTTGTGTGCGTTTCGCATGTGTTTGCAGGCCCATCCGGATCGACTCGAACGAATGCGTGACCACAGGCCTGGGGCGGTCGCGTGGTCGTGGACCGGCGCGATTGCAGCCAGCTCTTGCTCGCAGAAAGGCCAACGCGACTCGGGCTCGCCAGCCGTCAGTCGCACGGAGGACTGCTTCTGGGACGCCCGCCGTGAAGCCCTATGAACGATCGCTCAGTCGCGATCGTCGGGCTCCCAGGACGCGGGGCGACCGGGTGTGTGCGTCTGTCCGGGAGCGCCGTACGCTTGGGCGGCGCCGTGCCGGTAGACCAAGCTCCCGCCGGCCTGCCCGGTGCTGTAGCCGAGCCCTAGCACGAGGAGCGTCCCCAGTGTCGCGGCGGCAGCGGAGGGCAATCCCGATCGGCGGGACCCGAGCGCACCGGCCAGGACCATCAGGGCCAAGACACCTCCGCTTGCCCAGACGAACAGCTCTGCGGCTTCTTCATGCGCTTCGATGAAGCGCTCGGCGACCACGGCCTCGACGCGGTCCTCTTCGGCTTCGCCGCTCTGGAGCGCGAGGACACCCGAGCCGAGCAGGATGTGTCCTGGCTACTTGCCCTGCCCACCTCAGAATCGTTCAGGAATTCGCCGAGCACAAGACTTGAAGTTCCCCTCACCCTCGACGAGATACACCACGTGCTCAGCGCCCTCGCCGACCGTCTGAAAGCCGCCATCGGGGGACGGGTGGAGTCCGCCCGTAGGGCGCTGACGGAGACACTCCGCCCCAAGGGAGTGGCCACCGGCTTCGCCTCCGACCTCTTCCGCACGAGAGATGAGCTGCTGGCTGAAAACGCGGCTCTTCGGCAGCAGTTCATCGTCGCCTCTCGCAAGGTGAAGAAGCCGGCGTTTCGTCCCCTGGAGCGCGCTGTCCTGGTCGCTCTGGCGAGCCGTGTCTCCACCTGGCGCGACGCAGTGCTAAGTAGCCACCACAGGCGCTGACTTCAGGTGGCGCAAGAACCGTGGAGACAAATCCGCTTGTCTCCACCTTGTCTCCTTTGTTTCCAACCGAACGGATGGACAACAAATCCCCCAACGATTTCAGTGGGCCATGAAGGACTCGAACCTTCAGCCAACGGATTAAGAGTCCGCTGCTCTACCAATTGAGCTAATGGCCCAGCGCGCCGTGGCGTGCTCGAGAAGTCCGCGCTCTTACCACGGTGACCGGTGACGTCAAGGGTTCCGGGTGCTTGGGTGCCTGGTGCGGGCCGATCAGCTGCCGGTGGGGCGTTCGGGATGGCTGAAGCCGTCGAGGCCGAGCACGTCGCCTTCGGTCAACACTCCGCTGCGGAAGCGAGGACGCGGGGTCGCGAGCCGGTGTTGGGCGGCTTCGAGCAGGGCTCTCGGACCGCTTTGCTTGGGCACGACGGGGCCGAGCTCGGAGGCGCGGCGCAGGAGCGGTTGGTAGGTGGCGCCGGTGTAGAAGATGAGCGCACATACTTTGGCTTTGAGGGACAGCTCGCGGGCCAGATCTACGCCGAGCCCGTCGGGGAGCTCGATGTCGAAGATACCCAGGTCGAAGTGCCCCGGGTGGTTGCGAGCCGCCTCGCAAGACAGAGCCACGTCGACGCTGAGGCCGCGTGCCATCAACAAGCGCGCTATGCCGCGCGCGACTGCCGGGTCGTCGTCGACCAGGAGCACGCGGTAGGGCGCTTGTTGGGTCATTCTGTCCTGTTCGTCGTTCATCTGTCCTGATTCATTCAAAAGCCGTTCCAGCCACTCTCGGAGTCTGGATTTCGCTTCCTTCGCGCGTTTTCGACCCGTACGGACAGCCACGTTTGGAAGAAGTTCCCCGGTCGCATGAGCCTTCTCGGGTTCCCGCTACCATGATCGGCGAGTCGCTGTAAGGGTTGTTGGTTTGCGAACATCTGTTCCGCCCACACCTGGCAGGCGCCAGATCATTGACTGTGTGCTGAGTCTTTTTGTCCCGTACGTCCGCTTTCAGCCGGACATTCAGACGTTGTCGGAGTCTTTTCCAGGTCTGCAGGTGCATTTTGCTGGACATCTGGAAAAATGCCGCTCGGACTGGAAATTGTGCTGCGGCGTTCCTTCGCCGCCTGGAGCGGTGAGTGGTACTTCACCAGGAGTGAAGCCAGGGGGACAAGGTCACTCCCACTGGACGTTGAGGCGGCGCAGTCGGGCCTGGCCATCGCTCGTCTGCTCGGCGACGAAGACGACGTCGCCGGCGAGCGTAGGCATCAGCTGTTGGGAGGGGGACCCGCTCAGGCCGGTGAGCACGTTCGTGCTGGTGGTGCGGTCGGCGTGGAGGGTGGATGCCCAGAGCACCGCTTGGTCCCCCTGTGCGCCGCCGAATACCAGATGGCAGCTATCGTTGGCGCAATCGAGCGCGAGGCCACTCAGATTGGCGGCGCCCACCTCGATGCGAATGACTGCGCCCTGGCGCCTGCCATGCTCGTCGAGCTGTGCCACGTGGATCTCCGACTGGGACTCCTCGCCGCTGGCGTTTTCGATCCATGCCACGACGGGTCCATGCGCGGTGCGCCCTACACGGATGGTGTGCGAATGGCCCGGGGTGCGTTCGAGGGGTTGCTCGGCGGTCTCGGCGGACAGGTCGCCCGCGCTCACTATCTTGGTGTACACGTCGGCAACCCCCTGCTGTTCGGCGCCTCGCGCATCGCCCCAAACCGCCAGTACCCGGTCACCCAGGGTGGTGAGCGTCAGGTCCGCGGCGCCGCCCTTGGCCTGAGTCAAGCGCTGCTCGCCGGTCATGGGAACCAGGTTGTCGGCGAGCTTCATGGCATACACCTCGGGATCCCCATCGCGTTCGTCGACCCAGCCGACGACCCAGCCACTGTCGAGTCTGGTCAGGGCGATATCGCTCACTTCCCCGGGAGAATGCGTGAGCATCTTGAGCTGCTTTCTCTGACCTTGGGCATTGACCAACGTCACGAAGACTTGAGGGACCTGGTGATCGATGGCAGCCCAGCCCAGTAGGAAATCGCCGCCTTTTCCTTCGGCCAGCGAGACGCCACCGAGCGAACGCGCGCGCAGCGAGATGGTGGTGGGCTCGTTCGTCAAGTTGCTGCTGTGCAGCGTTTGAAGCAAGGCTCGCACCGGCGCGAGGCGGCCGTCCGGCGCGGGCGCTTTGGGCCGCTCGTAAGGTAGCGTCGGATCGAAGTAGGTGATCCAGGCTACGAGCTCTGCGCCGGCGCTGGGGCGCGCAGCCAGGTCGGCGAGGGGGTCGAGCTCTTGCAGGGCTTCGTTGGCGGCCAGCCTGGGTCGCTGGCCCTCGTCGTTCTGCCAGGCGATCGGTTTGAAGACCTTGGTGGCTTGTTGGAGCTTCACCCAATAGATCGGAGCTGGACCGGCCTTCGGTGCTGCCAGCGTCGTGCACCCTTCTTTATTACAGCCGAGGCCCCAGGCCAGATCCACGGTGGTGCCGCGTGTCGAGCTTGGCCTGATGGGCTCCGAGGCGATCGGCCTGAGCTCTTTATCGAACTCCACGTAGGTGGGCCAGACCTCGGGGGTTTGACAGGGCTCGGGTGGTTCGAGGCACAGCGGAGCCTGGCTGAGCGCGCTCAGCCCCGCACCATTGGCGGCGAATTCAGGTAGTGTGGACGCCTCGCCGTACATTTCCAGGCTGGCTCGCGCCTTGCCGAGCGTGGCGTTGGAAAGCAGTGGAGCGACCTGCAAGAGGCGCCGATCGTCACGCGCCTGGTTGAGATTTTCCCAGAGCACGTATCCCTGCGCTTGACCCGGCGCGGGGCGCACCAGGCGCACCAGGGCTTGCTCGCCCATGGGCGCGGTGAGTCGTTTCGCAGTCTGGCTGATGCGGCCTGCGGGGTCTACAGCGGCGGCATACAGTACCGGTTCCAGGTGGCTCTGCTCCGACCACGCCACGACCAGGTGGTCCTCCAGGTTCACCATGTCGAGATCGAGCTGCGCCTCCGACCGCGAGCGCAGCACCAGTGACTTGCCGGTGCTCTGACCGGCGGCGTCGATGAAACGCAGCGCCACGTCGCGTTTCACGCCGTTCTGTCGGACGGTGGCCAGCGCGGCGCCCGACCCTTGCGGGGCGATTTGCCAGGCCAGCGCATCCGAAGCGATCTTGTGAACCTCTCGCGTTTCGTCGAGCCGGCAGGCGTACAAATCGGCCAGCCCGCGTACGCTGACCGCCCAGAAAACCAGAGGCGCTTGCTTCCCCGGTAGTGCATCGACCCAGAGCACCGCGCCCCCTGCTTGCGCCAGCTCGTGGGGCCCGCCCTGGAGCTGCCCCTCTTTGCCGAGCAGAAATGCGCGCACGCTGGGAAAATCTCCGGGCTCGGCGTTCACCACGACATAACCGGCACCCTTGCCTTCGCCGGCTTGGCGCACGGCCACCAGGCTCAGGTCGTCCGGGGCGGGAGCGAGCTCCAGAGGTTCACTGGGTGGCGCTTCCGCGCTCTGCACGTTCAAGCTGTGCCAGTGGCCGTGACCCTCGTCGTCGCGCGTGGCCCACACCAACACCGCGGAATCACCGGCGCGGGCTACATAAGGCCCAAAGGTACCTCCTGGTACGATGGTAAGCTGGCGGGACTCGAGTGCTGGGGCGGCGGCGGCCTGCTGCTCGGTGCGACTGGGCGCGCCTCCCGGAGCCCGATGGGTGCCCGAGCCAGGCCCTTCGAGGGGAGCCTCGCGGCCGGCGCACGCCGAAAGCAGCCAGGCCATGGCGATGGTTCGAAGCACTCGCACGGGTCCGAAACGTAGAAGCGGCGATGTTTCGTTGCAAGCTGGGTTTTCGAATTGCGCGAACAAGGCATTCGACTACCATGCCGCTGTGACTCTGGCGCAGCGGGTGCTGGTCGCCATCGCACTCTTGACTCTGGCGACCACGTTTGCGTTCGGTTTCTCCGTTCGCGAAGCCTGGCGCCAGACGGAAGAAGACAGGTTTCGCTCACAGTTCCTGGAGGCATTCGCTCAGGTGCAGAAAGAGCTGCGCGCCGAGCGCGATCAGCTGCCGGCCGAGCTTGCGCCGCATTGCGAGCACAACCCCATGCTCGACAGCGCATTGGTGGGAATGCGAAGTGGAGATCTGGCGGAACGGGCCCTGGGTTTCAGTTTGCAGGTCCCGCAGTTGATGAAAGCGATTCAGCTCGATGAGCTGACTCTGGTGACGCAGAACGGGCGGGTGCTGGGTGCTGGACACGACAAGGCATTGACTGGCAAGCACGACCCGAAGCTGAGTGCGCTCTTGCCGCGCCTTTCGAAGCAGAGCACCGCGATCATCCGGCGGGACGGAGTGCTGGCCTTGCAAGCGGCATGCATCAGGCACGACCCGAGCCGCCCGCAGTTGTGGGTTGGCCTGCTCGCTGCGCGTCGTCTGTTGCCCCTGATACAGAAGGTGGGAGCGCGGCATGGTGTCGAGCTCAGCTTGGGACCACCCGCACCGACGCCGGATCTGGTTTTCGAAAGCACCCGCCTCGAGGATTTCGGCGGGCTGGTGCTGACAGCGTCGCGATCGCGCACCCCGTTGGTGCAGGCCCTGGCGCGTCTCGACTGGACGATCTTCGTGCTCGGGATCGGCACGGTGGGGACCGCGTTGGTCATCGCGCTCTTGCTTGCCAAGGGGATTGCTCGGCCTATCGTGCTGCTTTCCGAGCAAGCGCGCTCCGTGGTGGGGGGGAGCCCAAACCCGTGGCTGCACGCGGCGGCAAAGAGCTGGTCGGATTCATCAACGCATTCAACCAGGCAATTGCGGACCTGACTCAGTTGCGCAAGCGGCTGGCTGCCACCGAACGCATCGCAGCGCGTCGCGAGATAGCGCGGCGGGTGGCCCACGAAATCAAGAACCCGCTGGCACCGATCCGCGCGGCCATCGAGACTTTGCGCCGGCTTCGAGCTCGCAACGACCCAGCGTTCGACGAGTACTTCGAGGAAGCGTCACGCACTGTGCTCGACGAAGTCGCCCGCATCAGCAACATCGTCTCCGAGTTCACGCGTTTCGCGCGTCTGCCGCCGCCCAACCCGCGCGCTTTCGACGTTGTCGAAGTGGTGCGTCAGGTGGTCAACCTACACCGCGCCGACGGAGTTTTCTTGACGTTCGAGGCCGAAGCGGTGCCCGAGCTCAACGCTGATTCGGACCAGATCAAGCAGGTGGTCACCAACCTACTGCAGAACGCCATCGATGCCAGCCGGGACAGCAAGAACCCGGGCGTGAGGGTGGAGCTCTGGCGCGCAGGCGACAGGCTGAAGCTCGCGGTCAGCGACAACGGCCCGGGTGTGGCCGCCGAGATGCGAGACAAGCTCTTCGAGCCGTACAACACCACCAAGCCGGAAGGGACTGGCCTCGGGCTCGCGATTGTGCAGCGCATTGTCATCGAGCACGGGGGGGACATTGCCTACCGCGACGGGCCAGCGGGAGGAGCCGTCTTCGAGGTGACGCTGCCGATCTCGGGACCCGCGCTACTGGCCGAGGCTCCGGTCAGCGCTCCCGCCTCTGCACGGCGCTGAGGAAGGTTCGCGAGGGGCGGCGCGTAGCACGGAAGGACCATGTGCCGTTCGAAACCGTTTGCAGTGCTAGTGCTCGCGAGCCTTGCCAGCGCGTGCAGCATCCACGTCAGCACGGGGCCCGGCTACGCTACCCAGTGGGAGCAGCGGAACGACCCGCCCAGGGCCTCGAAGATCGCGCCGCGTCGTGAAAGCCGACGCTCGGCGGGGGCCGGCCACGCCAGCTCCGGGGCTGCGGCCCATGCCCAGAATTCAGCGCCCACGCCGGGCTCGGACAGCGGCGGCGGGGGACGTCCCGTCTTTCCCCGTGTGATCCCGAGCGGCGACCGCGGAGTCGCTGGATTCGTCACCTCCTCCCACATTGGGGGCAGCGCGCCGCAGACTTCGCGGACCGTTGACCGAACGCAGGCTCGGAGCCCACGGCTCGTCAACGGCCGTTCGCCCAGGGAAGGCTCGCTGCAGGGTCCCCGCCCGGTACAGGCCGCGAGCAATGCGTCGAATCAGGAAGATCTTCGCCAGCAAGGTCTGCCCACGGACGATCGCTGGCTGCATCAATTGAGGGGGCGTTCGTCTCAATCCGATGCTCAGCCGGCCGGCCCGAGCTCGGAAGACAACGATTGAGGCGCTTTCGCCGCTTGAGGCGTGAGCATGCATAAGTTTGCCGACGGAAACACAGTAGTCGCGACAAGACCCTGAAGAGACCCTATAGTCGTTCGTTAATATGAGTGTGCCCGCTCGCGGTGCACCCAAATTGCGATGAGAGTTCCGTCCCAGCGTCAGCTACTGTTCGTCGCGGCCATCGTCGTGGTCGCTGTTGTTCTTGGCCTCTCCGACCCGAGTTTGTGGGTACCAGTGCTCGTCGTAGCAGCCGTCGGCGTTGCCGGGGCGCTGCTGTCGGTCGACGGGGGTAACGAGCAGACGCTCGATCGGCTCGAAGTTGCTCTGCGTCGAGCGGCCGAGGGCCGCGAGATCGAAAGGCCGCGCGAGGCGAGTGAGAAGCTTCTGAGCATCTACGATCGACTGATCGAGCTCAGCGAGAACCTGGAGGCACTGAAGAACCGCGACGACGAACAGCATCGCCTCGCCCAGGCGGCAGCCGAAAACGTGAGCACGGCGCTTCGCACACTGACCGACGGCGTGGCCACGCAGCTTGGCGCTGCCGAAGAGGCTTCTCGCTACATCAAGGAACTGGCGGCCGCGCATCGCGAAATGGCGCAGAACGTGGAAGTGCTCGCGGCCAGCGCGGAGGAGTCCAGCTCATCGATTCTGGAGATGACGGCGACCAACGACGAAGTTGCAGAAAACATCGTCGAGCTGGGGTCGAGTGTGCGCGAGACTGTCGCTTCGATCGAAGAAATGGCGTTCTCGATCAAAGAGGTGGCCAAGAACGTCGATGCCCTTTCGCTGACTGCCGAAGAAACCAGTTCGAGCATGAACGAGATGGATGTCTCGATCGATCAGGTGCAGTCGAACGCCAACGAAACCGCTCGTCTCAGCGAAGAGGTGGCCAACGACGCCGAGCGCGGGGCTGAAGCGATTCTCAAGACCATCGGTGAAATCTACCGCATCAAAGAGAGCAGCCAGGAAGCGGTCAGCGTGATCTCGAATCTGGGCTCCCGCATCGACGCCATTGGTCAGATCTTGAACGTGATCGACGAGGTTGCCGAGCAGACGAACTTGCTGGCGCTCAACGCGGCCATCATTGCGGCGCAAGCGGGCGAACACGGCAAAGGATTCGCCGTGGTGGCGGACGAGATCAAGGATCTGGCGGAGCGAGCAGGTGCCAGCACCAAGGAAATCGCCGATCTCATCAAGACGATCCAGGCGGAAAGCAAGAACGCCATCACCGCTGTCGAGCGGGGCGCACAGAATGTCGACCGCGGCGTCGAGGTGTCCAACGAAGCGGAACGAGCCCTGAAGAAGATTCTGGAGAGCTCGCAAAAGAGTACCAACATGGTCAGGGCCATTGCTCGCGCCACGGTCGAGCAGGCCAAAGGGTCCAAGCAGGTCACCGATGCGATCGGGCGAATCGCGGAAACCGTTCAGCAGATCGCCGCGGCCACGGCCCAGCAGGCGCGGGGCTCCGAGCTGATCATGAAGAGCGGCGAGAAGATGCGTACCATCTCGCATCTGGTCGAGCGGTCCAGCCAGGAGCAGTCGCGTGGCAGCCGCCAGATCACCCAGGCCATCGAAAGCATCAGCAGTTTGGTCAACCAGTTGACGGCGGCGCAGCGCTCGCAGACTCGCGGCTCCGAGCATGCTCTGTCGGCTGCTTCGCAAATCGAAGAGTCTGCCCGTCGCCAAGATACATCGCTGCGCGAGCTCATCACCAGCACCGAGCGTTTACGCAAGACAACGCTCGATTGAACGCGGGCGGGCAAGCTCGCCGTCGTCAGTCGGAGCTCGGACCACAGTGGGCTGTGCCCGGCGTGTTCACGGTCAGCTCGTAGTGACCAACATGAATGCCGAGTGGCACCGTGATGGCGCCCGAGAACTTGCCATCGGCATCGGTGGGCAGCGACCCTATCGTGATGGAATCGCCCTCCTCCGGCTTCAAACGTACGTCGACCCGCGCGAAGGCACACGCTTCGCCGTCGGCTATTGCGCTGCCGCTGAGTTCGAGGGGCATCCCCCGCCGGGTGCTGTTCGAGCCCAGCGTGAAGTCGAGCACGGTGGCGGGCCGCCAATCCGTCGGCGCGGGTGTGTCCTCTTCCTGCCCATCGCTGCTCGATGCTTCGGTGCTGGCGGGTGGGGGCGTGGTGGGCGCCGCGGCGTTCTGACGCGAAGCGCGGCTGGCATTGCTCTTGGGCAGGTCAGCGGTACCGGACGAGTTCTGGGTGTTGGAGGTGCTGGCTTGAGAAGCCATCTCCAGAGCGCTTTCGCTGCCCGCGGGCCAATCGAATGGATCCTCGGGAGCTCGATGCGGGGCCACGCGAGTATCCTGCTCGGAGCGTAGCTGGCTCGCGGCGCCGCCGAGATCGATCCGATGCCAGAGCTCACCATCGTACACCTCGACCCAGGCGTGCGCCTCGTTTCGGACGAAGCGCGCGGGCAACCCCAGACCGAGGGCGGTGATCACGAAAGCGTAGCTTCGATGGCGGCACACCCCCTTCTGGGAGAGCGCCAGCTCCGTGTACAGGGCCGCTCCGTTTCGTGCCTCTGGGAGCTGGTCGGAAGGCTTGAACGAGCGGAAGTGGCGAACCAGCCGAGTGAGTGCTTCCCGAGGCTGCATCGCCTGGGAGATCCCGAGCTGGGCGACGACCCCCTTGGCTTCGCGCTCGAGTGGTTCGGGTAGTGCCACCAGATCGCGAGTCAGACGGCGCCAGGTGACGTTGGCGAAAGGACTCCCGAACACGGCGCGCGGTACCGAAATCTGCATCATCAGTCGCACGCGCATGCGCTTGTCCGCTCGGATGAACCAGTTCTCGGCGCTGTCGCTCATCAGGTCGAAGGACGTCGGCGGGTCGAGCTGTGCCCTGAGAACCCGCGCGTGCGGCCCCACGCTCGGGATGCGCACGGCCGAGCCCTCGGCGAGGTCCACGAACAGATCGGCGTAGAATTGGTCTTCCCCATCCCGGGCCTGTCCGCCTATCTGAAGCTTCTTCAGACTCTTGTCGTGGACGAGCAATTCCAGACCTTCGTCGACCGCGTCGTAGGCGTACAAGCGCTTGAAGGGCGTAATGGGAGGCGTGAAAGGGTCGTCGTAGTTGACGAGCGACGGTCGTGTGGTGTTGCGATCGATACGATAGGTGGAATCGGCGCTGTTGGGCGTCGAATTGCCCCCGTAGGTCGTGGTGGAAGGATCGACCTCCCGCGCGCTCTGCGGCGCGGGTACGATGCCGCTCTCGGTCTCCAATGCCGCCGGGAAGCTGCCGTCGCGCGTCGTGGCGCCGAGCTTCAGGTCCTCCGCAAGGTCTACCTCGAAGTATTCGTGGAGTACTGGACCGGCATGTGCCAGAGCCGCCAGCGTCATTCCGCACACGAGCAGCCCCAGAGCCGCCGCCCGGGCGGCGCGCTGAGCCTTGCCGGGTGCGCTCTGGCTGCTCATGGGTGAAAGCCTAGCAAATCGCAAGCCCCGGGGTAGCTCCCCCTAACGAACGCGCCGGTCGGCTCGCCACTGCCACAGGAAGGCCGGATTTGCCGGCTCGGAGGAGCTTTCGATCCACACGTAGTCGAGGCCGTCCCAATGCCAGTAGCCAGCGGTGCGCAGGCTGTCGGCGTCGCCCGGCGCTTGCGCCGCGCGTTCGGGCATGGGCTGCAACAACAGCTCGGCGGAATGATACTGGGCGTGCTCGTAGGGCCGCCCGGCGAGTGCCTCCTCCGCTGTCACGAAGTGCGGCACGGACGGAACGCAGGCCAGACAGCAGAGTGGAACTCCCAGCCAACAAGCGGAAACGCGCTTCGCAGAGACCACGCTGGGAGCGTAGCAGTTTCGCCCCGGGGGTGATCGGTAAACTCCCGCGTGGGCATGATTGCTTGCTCATGAGGCACGCGCTGCACAGTCCGACCGGAAAGCAAGCTCCGTGCCGCGGGAGCGACTGCCATCGACGGCTTTCTGCGCGTCACGCGTCCGCGCGTCACGAACGACGGCTCGTGATGAACCTCAGACTGCTCGTCACGAGCCGCAGAGTCTGCTTATAGTCCCGTTCCGATGAGCGACCTAGCGAGCCAACTCCAGAAGCTACCGGCGAGCATCCATTCCGTGCTCGAGCAAAACCACTTCGACCGTGACCGCTTCCTGCGCCTGGCGGAACGTCTGCGCACTCACGAGACCATCGATAACCGAGTTTCGGGACAGGTGCTCGCGCCGAGGCCGGGCGACGTGCAAGACTTACCCTTTGCTTCGAGCCCTGAGCATCGAGAGCTCAGCCGGCTCGGAGAGGAAGCGCTCCGACGCGGTGAGTGCGCCTTCGTACTCTTGGCGGGCGGGATGGCCACTCGCATGGGCGGCGTCGTGAAAGCGCTGGTCGAGGCGCTGCCGGGTCGGACATTCCTCGATCTCCGCGTTCAGGAAATGGAGGCTCTCGAGCTACGCTTTGGCCGGCGTCCGCCGCTGTACTTGATGACCAGCTACGCCACCGATGCTGCCACCAGAGAAGCCCTCGGTACGCGCCTGGACGGCGAGCGGGTCGCTGTATTCCCTCAGCACGTCTCATTGAGGCTCACTCCCGAGGGTGACCTGTTTCTGGACGAACGCGGCGAGCCGAGCCTGCACGCCCACGGCCATGGAGACTTCCTGGATGCTTTCCGCAACAGCGGCCTCTTGAAGCGCTTCTTGGCTCGAGGGGGCAAGACGGTGATGGTGACGAACCTCGATAACCTGGGTGCGTCGCTGGATCCCGCAGTGGTCGGTTACCATTTGTCTCACCAGGCGCCTTGCACGGCGGAAGTGGTCGACAAGGTCGGCAGCGATCGCGGTGGCATTCCCGTGCGCCTCGATGGAAACCTCGTCGTTCTCGAGGAGTTTCGATTGCCCGAGGAGTTCGATCCGAAAAGCGTGCCGGTGTTCAACGTGAACACATTCTTCTTCGATGCCCAGCGCCTCTCGGACGTGGATGTCGACTGGACCTACTTCACGGTCGAGAAGCAAGTCGACGGGCAGCCCGTCGTACAGTTCGAACGGTTGATCAACGAACTGACCTTCGTGCTGGAAACCCGGTACTTGAGGGTTCCGCGGACCGGTCCGGCGGCTCGTTTTCTGCCGGTCAAAGACCATGATGAGCTCGCGGCGCGCAGCGGCGAGATTCGGGCATCCCTGGCAGCTCGGGGCATCGTCGACAAGCCGTGAACAGGCGCTCTAACGGATTGGGTTGGAAAAGCATGTATCAGAACACCAAGGGGCTCTACCGCGCGGCGCTCATGGGCGCGACGTTGCTCGTTGCGTTCGCGGCGAGCGCCCAAGAAGGGCCCATACGCCCGACGCCGCTTCCCGCCTACGGTCGCAGTGTGGTCGGCAACGAAGACTCCACGACGATCACGCAAAACCCCGCGAACTTGACCTACCTGCCAGCCGCGGAGCTGCGCTGGACCGGGGTGTTCCTGGACGAAAGCGCGGAGGTGCTGCAACAGGGGCATGCGGTGGGTTTGGCTTTCTCGGGGCCGGATCTCCCGATTGGATTGGGCGCTCGTATGGATTGGGTGCATCCCCCGCACGCGGCATCGCAGATGGCGTTCGCGCGCGACGCCAGGTACCAGCTGTTGACGCTGGGGCTCGCCTTGGGGGGTTCCGGGGCGAGCCTGGGCGTTTCGTGGCAGCGTTCGTTTTCCAATGTGGCCCTGGCACACGGGTTGTCCGCCTGGACGGCCGCGCTGAGCTCGCGCCCCAGCAATTACGCTGGCTTCGCGTTGCTCGCGAAGAACTTCAACGAACCCGAGAGCGAGGCGGATCTGCGGCTCGACCGATCGTACGTGCTGGCGCTCGCGATACGTCCGCTCGGTAGCCGCGACGTAGAGCTCGGGCTCGAGGGTGAATACCTGACCTTTGGCGACGGCTATTGGATTCCACGTGCCACTCTGGGCGTGGATATTCCTTACGTGGGGCGCGTGCGCGGCGAGTTCAGCGTCAACGATCCCGGCGAGCAAGAGCTCGAGAAGCGCAGCTATTTGGGTGCCATCAACCTGGCGTTCTGGGGCAACGCGATGGGCGGGTCGGTCGAACTCGGCGGCGGCGCTGCGTTTGGCAACGGTCTGGGCGCTAGCGCGGGCCGGCGTGCTACCAACCTGCACGGTGAGCTCGCATTTCGAGGTTGGCGAGAGCCTACCGGAGCGGAGGCCGCCGACTATGCGCTGCGCATCCGTCTCGACGAAACCCCCGACCCAAGAGAGCACGTGGCCTTGCTCAGGAGATTGTGGGAAGTTGCCGAGCACGAGTCCGCAATTCGGGCGGTGGTGTTGGAGTTGAAGGCGGCGCCGGCACTTTCTTTCGCACATGTCGAAGAACTGCGCGATGCGGTTGGCTACCTGCAGCAGCACGGAAAGCGGGTGCTTTGCCACATGGAGAGCGGCGACAGTTCGGCACTCTACTTGTGCTCAGCCGCGGACCGCATACTGGTCACCCGCGCGGGCGGCATTCAGTTCGCGGGCTTGCGTATGCGCTACTTGCACCTCAAGGAGCTGCTGGACAACCTGCACATTCGCGCCGACTTCATCCGCATTGGCGAGCACAAGAGCGCGCCCGAGCAGTTTACGCGCCAGTCGGCAAGCCCGGCGAATCGCGCTGACCGCATCGACCTGCTTCAGCAGATGGACGTCGCGTTCACCAGTGCGGTGGCCGGAGATCGGCACTTGACCCCCGCGCAGTTTCGCGAACGCATTGCCGAGGGCCCTTTCAGCGCCGAGGATGCCCAGAAGGCCGGTTTGGTGGACGGTGTTGCTTATCAGGATGAGCTCGAACAACAGGTGCAGACCCTGACCGGTCTGCAGATTCCGCTGCTCGATGACCAGCGGGCGTTGGTTGCGTCGAAGTACTTCGGTCCGCAGCGTAAGCTGGCTATCGTCTACATCGACCGCGGGGAATTGATCGATGGTCGCAGCAGAACGTACCCGTTCGTCGACATGGAGGTGGTCGGCTCGCACACCATCGTGGAAACTCTGAAACAAGTGCGGGAGGACCCCAGCGTCGGTGCGGTGGTGTTGCGCATCGAATCGCCTGGCGGGTCGTCGTTGGCTGCGGATGTGATCTGGCGTGCGGTAGAGCAGACCAACCAGGTCAAACCGGTGGTCGTCAGCATGGGGGGGCTGGCGGCGAGCGGCGGCTACTACATTGCCGTTCCCACGCGGCGCATCTTCGCGAACCGCTCTACCATCACGGGCAGCATCGGCGTCTACTACGGCAAGGCGGATGCTTCGGAGCTTTTGAAGCGCATCGGTGTGAACATCGAGGTGTACAAGACGACGCCCCATGCGGACGCCGACGCTTTCTATCGGCCGTTCACCGAGGAAGAAAGGGTATCGTTTCGCGACAAGCTCTCGGACTTCTACGATTTGTTTTTGTCGCGTGTCGCCGACGGGCGCCACCTGCAGAAGGCTAGTGTCGATGCCGTGGCCCAGGGCAGGGTCTGGACCGGGGCGCAAGCGAGCACTCGAGGCTTGGTGGATGAGGTGGGGGGACTCAGGCAGGCCATTCGGTATGCTCGCGAGCTCGGCGGGCTTGCCGATTACGCTCCCATCGTCGAGCTACCGGAGAAGGAGCAAAGCCTGATCGGCAAACTCCTGGGGGTGGAGGGCATCCGTGCGAGTCGTCTGGCAGCGATGCCCCCGGAGCTGGTCGAAATCGCCCGAGCTCTTGCGCCCTTTTCCATCTACTCCAGCCAGCAGCCGCTGATGCGTCTCGAGCTGGTTCCGATGTCCGAGTAGCTCGTGCTGCTGAAGTGCCAAGGGCTGTGTATCGAGCGGGCTCTCGACCTGGTCGTCGAGGGCCTCGACATCGAGGTGGATGCCGTGCGGCTGGCCCTGGTCGGCGACTTCACGCCAATTTTCTCGGTACTGACTGGTGCGGCACGCGTGGTGTCCGGCGTGTTCGAAGTCGAAGGGCGAGCCGGGCACAGCGCGGTGCGCGATGGTGACTTGGGATTGGTTCTGGCCGATGACTGGACGCACCCGCGCTGGACGGTGCTCGATGCGCTCGACCGGAGTGCCCGGCTCGCCGGGTTGCCCAAGCGTGCCGCTCGCTCGAGGGCCGACGCTGTGCTCGAAAGGTTGGAGCTATCTGGTTTGGCTGAGCGCCGCCTCACCGGGCTCGCGAGTGCGGAGCTCCGCGGGGTGGAGCTCGCTCAAGCCATACTCACCGACCCGGAGGTGATCGCAGCCCAGGCCCCCTTCCGAGGGCTCGGGGTGGCTGCCCGAGATTGGCTCTGGGCGCTCTTCGAACGTGCCGCCCAGGGGCGCAAGTTGATCGTGTCCTTCGACGGCCTTTTCCCGCAAGACCACGAGTTGATTTCCGAGGTTCGAGCGCGCTCTCGTGTATCGACGAGGCCGAGTCGTCGCGACGGGCTTGCCCGGCGAGCTCTTCGGAGCCCAGAGCTACCTGGTTAGCGTAACGCGCCGAGCGGCCTTGCTGAAAGATGTGCTGGTTGCTCGTGGCTGTCGGGTTGGGGCCGCGGAGCTGGACAATGAAACGCCGTCTTTGCTGCTGGTCAGCGCTCGCTCCGAGCAACTGCCCGACTGGATCGCCGAGGTGGCTGTCGAACATGAAGTTCCAGTGATCGAGCTGATTCCTTTGCCCGCGGGCGCCCACACCGATCCGGAGGGCGTGGGGGCCGAGGAACGTGCTATGTGAGCGCGGTGAACGAACCTCGCTCGGAACTTCGCTCGGCGCGGCGCATCGTGCTCAAGGTCGGGTCCAGCTCGCTGTCCCGAGACGCCGAGTTGCCTCGTCACATCGCGCTCGAGGTGGCCCGGGTATGTGGGGAGCAGCGTTCCATGGTGATCGTGTCCAGCGGCGCGATTGCCCTGGGCTGCGAGCGGCTCGGGTACCGAGAGCGTCCCAAGGACGTCGGCCAGCTGCAGGCGGCCGCGGCGGCTGGTCAGAGCGTGCTGATGCACCGCTACGAAACCGCGCTCGCTAGTGTCGGCCTGGTCGCGGCCCAGGTGCTGTTGACACACGCGGATCTGGCTGAGCGCAACCGCGTCAATAACGCGCGTCGCGCGCTCGCCGCGCTGCTGGAAGCCGGCGCCGTTCCGATCATCAACGAGAATGATACCGTGGCCACTGACGAGTTGCGCTTTGGGGACAACGACCAGCTGGCCAGCATGGTGGCACCCCTGGTCAGCGCGGACGTGGTGGTGTTCTTGACCAATGTCGATGGTGTACTCGACGAGCGGGGGCAGCGGATTCCCGTGCTTCAGGGGGATACCGTCGTGGCCGCACACGAACGCCGCAAGAACGCTCTGGGCAGCGGTGGCATTGAAAGTAAGGTGGATGCGGCGCGTAAGGCGCAGCTCTCTGGGGCGTCCGCCGTCGTCGCCAACGCAGCCGAACCGAACGTGCTGAGCCGCGTGCTCGCTGGTGAAGACGTGGGCACCTTGTTTCAGCGCATCGGTGTTCAGCTGAGAGCGCGCAAGCACTGGATTGCCTATACCCTGCGGCCGCGTGGCACGGTATTGTTGGATGCCGGCGCGGTGGAGGCGCTCCGTGGGAAGAACCGCAGCCTGCTGCCCGTAGGAGTGCTCGGCGTGCGGGGGGACTTCCATCCCGGCGACGCGGTGCGCCTGGTAGGTCCGGACGGCGACGAGGTCGGCCGCGGTCTGACGCGGTTGGGATCCATCGAAGTGGCCCGCGCTGCGGGCAAACGCGCTGCGGAGCTCGAAGGACTGTTCGGCAGCGACCGGGACGTCATCGTGGTGCACCGCGATGACCTGGTGGTGCATCCCTGACCTTGGGTCAGCGATCGTGTGGGGACGAGCCGACGCGCTCGACCGAGCCACATGTCCTTACATCGAGTCTGGTTTCCGAGTGACCCAAGCCATGTACCTGTTGGCGTGTCGGAACAAACCGGCAGAAGTGGTGTCTCCCTCCTCAGTCCCGAGAGGCGCTCAATGCAAAAAGCGGTGGATTTCAGGGTGATTGGCTTGGCGGTTGCGGCCGCGCTTCTGGTAGGGCTCGCTGCCCAAGCGCGTACGCCTGCCCGAGCCATCGTGGCAGGGGTCGATCTGGGGGTGCCCGTTCGAGAGCTGGAGACCCGCGCGGGTAAGAATCCGAGTGATGGTGCCGCCCTGGTCGCGCTCGTTTCCGCCTACCTCGAGCGGAATGCACCCGGTTTGGCGCAGGCGGCCCTCGAACACGCCCCCGCCGTGCTCAGAAGCGAGCCTCGCGTTGCCGATCTCAGAGTCCGGACCCTGATTCTGCTCGGGAGAGTTCAGTTGGCTTTCGCTACGCAAAGCGCCTTGCTGGTCGAATGTTCACGGCGGAATTGTGGACCGGAGCTCGAAGGGCGCGGCCGGCACCGTCTGGCATGGTTGAGGGAACTCCTACAGTTGGAGGTGGCCGACCCGCGCGAGGAACCCGAGCGTGCCAACCTGGCGTACCGACTGGCATCGCGCCAGGTGCAACTGGAGCTACACTAGGACCACCTTCGCATGTTGCCTGGTTGGCCTTCCCGGATTTGCATGGCGGCGTTCGCCGTGTTGTCGTGCGCCGGCTGTCGCTTCAGCTCGGTGGTGTTCGCGCCCGATCCGCCCGAGGGGAAAACGGTTCCTGCTTCCGCGCACCAGCAACTGGGCCAACCGGCGATCGAGGTGTTGTTCCCCGATGAACCGGTGCTGCGAGTGGTTGCGGGGCAAGTGTCGTGCACGGGGACGCTCATTTACGAAAACCAGGTGCTGACCGCGCATCATTGCGTTTCCGAACGTGACGAACGCGGGCACGTGCTGGAGCGAGACGTCAACCCCGAGCTGGTCACCGTCGAGCTCGGGGGTGACTACTTACCGTGGGGTGAAGTCGGCGTCCGCGCGGTGGTGGCGCCGAGTTGTGGCTACGCAGCGGGTCATGGGGACATCGCCATCTTGGTGCTCGACCGGAAGCTCAGTCGCGCCAAGACCGCAGAGCCACGCCTGGACGATCCGCCGCGCGTAGGCGAAGAGGTTCGTCCTGTCGGTTTCGGCCGATGCACCACCACTGCGGGCATTCGCCGCCACCAGCGTTCGGGAGGGGCCATCGACAGTGTCGACTCCGACCGTTTCAAGCTCGATGCCACCATCTGCCCAGGGGATTCGGGCGGCCCCGCGCTCAGTGTCGAGAGTGACGATGTCGTCGGCGTCATTTCCGCGTCCGTCATGGGACATGGCGAAGGCAAGGCCGCGCGCTCGGAGTTCACCCGTCTGGATGAGTGGCGCCCGGTCTTCGCGGCGGCCAAGTTGATTGCCGACGGTGCGGAAGTGGCCGAGGTCCCTCCGGTGGATTGCCCGCGGTTGGCGTCCCCGAGTACATCACCGTGAAGGCGCGCCGGCGACTGTCGCAAGTCCCGTAAAAGTCGCGTGTGGGCAGCGATTTCGGGTAGGGTACGAGCATGCGCAGCTTCACCCGGTTCGTTGTCTGGGTGGCTCTTTTGATCGGCCTGCTGATCGGCGTGGCCCGAGCCACCGCGATTCGTTGGTGGCGCGTTCCGGACAACGACCCCTACCTGGAGGCCTCGGTAGCGCCCTCATTGCGTGGAGGGGACTTGATTCTTCTGTGGCGATTGACGAAGCCGAGCTACGGGGATCTGGTCCTTTGTCCAGAGCCCGCCGCCGAGTCCGACGAGCAGCAGGAGGAATCGGAACCGGCTACGGTCGAGAGCACCGGGCGCGTCGTGATCGGGAGGATCATCGGGGAGGCGGGCGACGACATCGAGATCAAAGGCGGCCGATTCCAGGTGAATGGGCGCGCCGTGACCACCGAATCCGGGTGCAACGACCGCAAGTTCACGGTGCACGATCCGGAGAGCGAAAATGAGCTTGAACAGTTCTGCTCGCTCGAGCGATTGGGATCCAATGTGCACATGGTGGGTGGGGCAGGGCCCGAAACGCTGGCACCTCCCGATCGAGGCGGCATCGAGGTCAATGGTGGTCAAGTGTGGCTGGCCAGCGACAACCGGATGTTTCCGTACGACTCGAGAGACTACGGGGGCGTGGAGCGCGATAGCTGCAAAGAAACCGTGGTCTTCCGGCTGGTCAGTGCGGAAGGATTCTTCGATACCAAGAATCGCCTGACCCTGATTCGGTAGCGGTCCGCGAACACGCGACTCGGCGCGACGCGACGTGCGCTTCGAAAGCGAGTCCGGGATTCCTCGCTTCGAGGCATCCTCATGCCGGTCATCGGCTTGACCTGTCCGGGGTCTTGACGCTTAGTTAAGCGTTGTCCCCATGCGGCGCCACGCTCGAGAAGTTGTCCTGGTCTGTGGTAGCTGCGAAAGTGCCAATGTCCTGAGCAAGCCCAGCTGCGGCTCTTGTGGAGAACCCCTGGTGCTATTCGCTCGCGCTCACACGCGCCTCGCCGATGGCCAGAATCCAGCGCTTCGACCGAAACGGGCTGGATCTCGTCCGCAAAGTGTAGAAAGCTCCCATCTCCCTTCTGATCGAGCGAAAGTCCCGGAGTCCGCGGAGGTAGCGATGGATCAAGCCAAGTACTACGTGTGTTCGTCATGCATGACCCCGGTGCCCAGCGGTCACAAGTTCTGCGGTCGCTGCGGAGCGGGCGTTCCGGACGAAATCCTCAACATCCAGGCGCACTTCTTCAGTGACATGCAAGATCCGGCCAAGGCTCGGCTGATCTTGATCCGGGGGGAAGGCCAAGACGGGCTCAGCTATCACCTGAAGGCGGCGCAACATATCGTTGGTCGGCAGGGGCAGCTAGAGTTCCCGGAAGATTCCTTCATTTCGCCCCGTCATGCGAACCTGTTCTATCGGGACGGAAGCCTGGTCGTGCGCGACGAGGGGTCGCTCAACGGTGTCTACTTCCGCGTGCGCGGCAGCGTCGAGATCTCTCCCGGCGACACGTTCCTGGCCGGCGAACAATTGTTCCGGCTCGACCCGACCCCGAAAGCGTCGGACGGGGCAGACCCCGAGGGCACGTACTTCTACTCGTCTCCCAAGTACCCGAGCGCCTTTCGTATCAACCAGCTGCTCGAGGGCGGGGCTCTCGGCATGACGGTATGCGCTCGTGCCAACAGCTTGCAAATCGGGCGTGAGGATGGGGATTTGAACTTTCCCGGCGACATCTACATGTCCGCCAAACACGCCACGGTCGAAGAGCGCGGCGACAAGTACGTGCTGACCGATCACGATAGCCGCAACGGCACGTACATTCGTATCAAGACCGAGCGTGCCTTGACGCACGGCGACTACATCTTCATCGGTCGCAAGTTGCTCAGAGTCGAGCTGAACAGCAACTGAAGCTGGGCCTGGAGCGACAAACAGGAGGTTTGTCGCGACCCATCAACGAAGCTGAGGACCGATCGGCGGCATGGGCCGGTGCAGTTAGCAATCTGCTCGGTGCTCTAACTGCCGCTTACGGCGCCGTTACTTTTCGACTTGGTGTCGCTCGATCCGTTTTGTGCGGCTTGCAGCAGCTTCAGTACGGCCAGGGCATGGGGGTAGAGCGCCGTCCGAGCAAAGCGGCCGGTGCGCCCGGCCTGAATGCGCGGCATGATGGCCACGATACGCCGCAGCGCGTCCGCGATGCGGCGAGGCACGTTCAGTCGATCGACGATCGGGTCGAGGAAGTCGAAGGCTGCGTCCACTCGATCGCGACTGCCGAGGCAAACTTCCTGCATTGGCCAGTACAGCAGCACGGTCCACAGCACGACGTCGTCGAACCCGCCTTGGTTGCTTTGCATCGCCTGGTCGAGAGCGCTGAGCAGCCTCCACACGCGGGCCGAGCCTGCTTCCAGGTCTGACAGGAAGGCAGAAAGCTCCGGCAAAAGCACGTCCAGAACGCCGGTCTCCCAGGCCAACCAGATGGAGCGATGCGCGGCTCCTCCCCGCATCAGACGCAGCACCTCTTCGAACAGCCTCGGCCGCGCCGCCATGGAAAGGGCGCCCCGGCATTGCACCATTGCGTCGTACACCTCGGGGGTGATGCCGAGGTCGAGCCGCGCGCTGAACTTGATGGCGCGCAGGATCCGTACTGGATCTTCCAGAAAGCGGACCACGGGGTTGCCGATGGTGTTGACGGTACGCCGCTCGATGTCCGGCATGCCGAGAACCCAGTCGATGACCTGCTTGCGCTCTAGATCGTAAAAGAGCCCGTTGATGGTGAAATCGCGTCTCACCGCGTCTTCGTGTGCTTCGCCGAAGGCGTTGTCGTTTCGGATCAGCAGATCTTCACCGGGCTTCCCCTCGCGGCTCTGAGGATTGCGGCGGAACGTGGCTGTCTCGATGACGCGTCCTCCGGCGTACAGCACGTGCACCAGCCGGAATCTGCGGCCGATGATGCGTGAGTTGCGAAACAGTCTGCGCACGTCGTCCGGACGCGCACTGGTGGCCACATCGAAATCCTTCGGCTGCCGCCCGATCAAAAGATCTCGCACACAGCCGCCCACGAGATAGGCCTCGAACCCACCACGCGTCAGGCGTTTCACCACCTTGGCAGCTGAATCGTCGACTCGCTTCTCGTCGAACTCGACCGGATAGAGCTCGGGTTGGCGGGGCGCGCTTCGATTACCCTCTGGGCTGCCGTTGGACGAAGGCCGACCGCGCGTCTTGCGTGGTCGCCGCGAATCGCCCTGCCGGCTAGCCTGTTTGGATTGCGCGGACGCGCCGTGTGGTGCATCCAGCTCGGTGGTCATTTCGCTAGGGGGTTCGGTGGGAAGGTAATGCGCGGACGCTAGTGGAAATAGCGGACAGTCGCCAATCATTGTGCCCTATCCAAAGGCAAGCGTACAGTGACCGGTCGGCCGACATCCAGGTGCCCCCGCGCAATCGTGGATTACGCTTAATGCCCCTGGGGTTTGCGGCCGTAGACCGAGTTGGACAGTGAGCGCATTCTGGCTGAAATACCGTGGTACTAGATTTCCTTTGCGTCGAGGCGAGACCGTGATTGGGCGGAGCCCCTACTGCAGCATCGTGCTCTCCAACTCCCGAGCGTCGCGCCAGCACTGCGCCATCACCTGGCGTGAGGACGGGCTCACCCTGACCGACCTGGGAAGTTCGAATGGCACATTTCTCAATGGCACTCAGGTGAGCTCGAGCGCGCGGCTTCGGCCGGGCGATGTTCTGAGCGTCGGGACCGACCTTCTGGAGGTGCTCGAGGTGCGCCGCAAGGCCACCGATGGGATCACTCGCACCGAGCAGAGCAAGCCGCAAGATGTCGAGATCTACGAATTCGACGACAGCCAGAATACCAAGCGTCAAGAAATGACTCTCGATGTCATCGAAGCGATCGCGAGCGGCGCAGCCGAAGACGGCCTGTCGGAGAGAATCGTGGCGTCGGTGATGGGAGCCGTCGACATGTTCCTGGCGGCCAGGGTGCGTACCGAGCAACCGCTTTCGGCATCGGATGCGGCGCGCCTGGCGGCCGTTGCGGAGATGGTCGCCAGTCGGGACACCGCCGGCGGCCATTCGGAATGGCGGCAACGTACGATAGAGCGCATCGCTCGCGAGTCGATTGCCGAGGACGCGATTTGAGTATTCTGCTGCTCTCGGGCGACCACGATGCTTCCCGATCGCTGTGCGCGGCTTTGGAACGCGCTGGGCGGCAAGTCGACGCGCTACCGGGCATGGAGCACGCTCGGGCTTTGGTTCGCGCAAAGCATCCGCGCGTCGTCGTGGTGGATGCCAGCGTTCCCGGTCACAATCAGCTCCTGGAAGAGGCGCGCAGCGTAGCGCCGTGGGTGCGACTTCATGTCTTGCTCGAGCCTGGTGAGGCGAATGCCAGCCCGGGCGTCTCGACCATTCTGAAGCCGTTCGACGCTTCCGAGGTTGCCGAGCGGCTCGGGCGCGATGTCGAGCTCGCCGAACTGGAGCTCGGGAAACAAAGCCAGGAGGCTCGCGCCGAAGGACTGTCTCGCCTGGTCGAAGAATGTCTGGAGGCCATCGTGGGTCTCGACGCCGACGGGCTGGTCAGGTCCTGGAATCCGGGCGCGGAAAGTCTGTACGGCTATAGCGCGAGCGAAGCGATCGGGCGCCACATCAGCTTCGTGGAGCTGGAGCCGGATGCGGGAACGCAACGCGTGGTGGGAGGCCGCCAGACGCGGGAGGTATTGCGTCGTCGCAAAGACGGGGGCGAAGTGCTGGTGCTGCTGTCGACCACCTTGCTGCGCGAAGCAGAGGGCGCCTTCCGCGCGGTGGAGGTGTCGCTCGATATCACCGAACGCAAGAAGCTGGAACGGGAACTCGAGCACAGTGAGCGTCTAGCGGCGATCGGTCGCATCGCCGCGGGCATGGCGCACGAGATCAACAACCCCCTGAGTGTGATCCAATCGTGCGCCGTGTATTTCGCTGACGCGGCCGAACGCGTCGATGACCCCGAATTGGCGGAATCTGCGGCGGACATGGAACTGGCGATCGAGCGCATTCGTAGCTTCGTTCAGCACGTGTGCGGGTTCGCACGCCGTGGGCGCCCACAGTTGACCGATACGCCGATCCAGACCGCCATCGAGGTGGCCACCCGTATGGCCCGGCCGCGAGCGCTGGATGCTGGAGTCTCGCTGGAGATCGATGCGACCTATGACGTCAGCGTGCCCAACGACTCGCCGCGCCTCGCTCAGGCGATCCTGAACCTGCTGTCGAATGCCATTGATGCGGCCAAGAGCGGCGGCAAGCACGTGTGGCTTACGGTGGTTTCCGAAGACCGTCAGGTCCGCATCCGGGTAGAGGACGACGGGCCGGGCGTTGCAAGCGAGCTCGAGGGTCGGGTGTTCGAGCCGTTCGCGACGACCAAGCCGTATGGTCAGGGAACAGGGCTCGGGCTGGCGATTACCCGGCAGATCATGCAAGATCATCGTGGCAACGCTTTGCTGACGGCGCGCGCAGCAGGAGGTGCGCGCGCGGAACTGGTGCTGCCCAAGCTCGTCGTTGCTGCGCATCAGATACTGGTGCTCGATCCCGACCCGGCCGTACGTCGTGCCGTCTCTCAAGACTTCCGGCGCGAAGGATTCAAGGTCATCAGCGCGGATTCGTTGGGATCCGCCCCCGCGGATGCGGCGCGCGCGCCGAGTCTGGTCGTCAGCGAGACGCGGCTGAAGGACGTCGAGGGTGCGGAGCTCACTGCGCGCATCCGCGTCGCTTTTCCGGGAGCGCGTCTGCTCATCCTCACCGGCGACCCAGCGCGCCACACCCTGATGGGCGCCGACGGGGTGCTGAGCAAACCCTGGAATCGCGAGGAGCTGATGAACACCGCCCG
This sequence comes from uncultured delta proteobacterium, assembly GCA_963809955.1. Classification (GTDB taxonomy): domain Bacteria; phylum Myxococcota_A; class Polyangia; order Polyangiales; family Polyangiaceae; genus JAICQQ01. The sequence continues at coordinate 268,267 of CAWELQ010000011.1, read as the reverse complement.
ACGCCTGTGCTTCGAGACCGAGTGGCAGGAACCGTATACGGTACGCTCCTCGCGCACGGGGTAGCCTCCGACCGGTTCGTGGCTCGGTCGGCTCGCGCGATGAAGATCCGGTCGATCTGCGGGCAGCTGCGCTAGTGGCATATCTCAGTGGTTCGAGCTCCAGCGTCCTATCGATCCCGGGATGTCCGTTGCTGATTTGTGTGGCAAAGCAAAGATTCACCACACTAGGGTTGGCTCCGACGTGCTCGCAGAATCCACAGACGCCATCGTCGTGCTGGGGTGTCGAATGGCGCCCGGGGGTACACCGTTTGGGGCCTCGCTCCGACGGGCCCGGCACGCGCTTTCGGTATATCGGCGTGGCGTCGCGCCGTGGCTGATCGCGAGCGGCGGCCGCTGCTGGCATGGCGTGGCCGAAGCAGAGGCCTACCGGCGGCTGCTGTTGGCCGAAGGGGTGCCCGGCGAGCGCGTGCTGACTGAGCTCGAGAGCCTGTCTACTCGCGAAAACGCTCGTTATGTGTCCGGCATCTTCCGAGAGCGAGGCTGGAAGCACGCCGCCCTGGTCAGCTGCGACTGGCATTTGCCCCGCGCCATTCACTGCTTCGAGCGGGCCGGCATCCGTTGCGAAGCGTTTCCGGCGATCTCTCCGCCGGTGTCTCGCCCGACGCGCCTGGTTCGTGCCCTGCGGGAACGGCTCAGCCGGGTGATCGATCGCGATGCGCTTTTCTAGAGTCGACTTCTGCGCGTGCGCGACTCTGGCGCTCTGGGTGTCGCTCGTGGCAGGCTGCGACTCTCGCTCGTCGAGCCTGGGCGAAGCTGCCCCGAGCGCGGCCGGTTCTGCGCGAATCGCCGCGCCTGGCAGCGCCGAGCTTCATGCGTTGCGGTCTGCCGAACAGCGTCGGGATAGCGCTGCCGTGCGGGATGCGGACCGGAGCTCCCGCGACACCGAGGTGCGCCGCGCGGCTGCGCGTAGCCTGGCGCGCATCGCGGATTCCCGAGCCGTGGATGGACTGCTCGGGCTGCTCCGCGACAACGACCCGGAAGTCCTCCGCTGGGCTGCCTACGGCCTGGGATATGCCTGCCAGGGTCGCGAGCAGAAGCTGGTACGTCGGCTGAGCTTGCGGGCTGCCAGTTGGGTAGCTCGAGCCGAGGCGGAAGCTGACGGCGCTCCGCTGGCGGCCATCGCCCAAGCTCTGGCGCGTTGTGGTACAGAAGAGGCGGAACGCACTCTGAGGGGCTGGCTCGTTCAGACCGAGTTGAAGGATCAGGCGGCCCTGGCCCTGGGCAACCTGGCAGCGCTTCACAAGCGGCTCGACGACGCGTCCATGGTCGCGCTGCTCGAAGCCGCTTCAAAGCCCAAGGATGCGCCCGAGCACGCGCTGTACGCGTTTTCGCAGCTGTCCACGCTGAACCCCACCGTACAGGCCCGGCTCCTGGAGGTCGCGCGGGCGGCGCTCTCCGGGCAGGGAGCCACGAGGACGTTCGCCATACGCGCCCTCGGCAGCGCTGGCGCAGCGGCGGCCGAACCCTTGAGCCAGGTGCTCGCCTCGGCCGACTACAGCGCGAGCGAGCGATGCGCTGCCGGCCGCGCTCTGCGTCAGCTTGGCGCTGCCGGTCAGCAAGGGCTAGCGCGAGCGCTGAGTCAGCTGCTAGCCACGGCGCAGGATGACGAGAAACTGCTCTCGGCGTCGTACGGGCCCGTGCTGGTGACGCTGGAAGGTCTCGGCGCGCCTCCCGCGGGAGCCCAGTCCGAACTGGCCACGCTGGCCGGTCTCGAGCTCGCCGACGAAAAGCAGCCAGCGCAGCGCCGCCGACAGGTCCGCTTGAGGTGCACCGCGGCGGCCCTGCTCGCGGGCAGGGCAAGCGCCTCCAAGCGCCTGGTCCACTGTGACCCTGATCCGAAAGGCAGCGCCGGCCAGCTCGCCAAGCTGAGCGTGCTCGACCGCGGCTCGCTGAGCGGAGCTCGCCTGAAGGCCTGGCGACGCCTGGTCGACTCCGGGCAGCCCGTGGTCCAGCAAGCAGCGTTGCGCCTTTTGGGGGCTCATGCCGAAGTTCCGTCAGCGCATAGCCTACTGGCCGAAGCGCTGGCCTCCGATCAGCCTGGCACCGTGGCGACTGCCGCGCAGATCCTCGCAGCCTACCCGGAACGCGCCGGAGCGGGCAGCTCCGACTCCGGAAAGTCGGGGGGGCAAGCTCCGGTTCCGACGATCATGAACGCGTTTCAGAAGTCCCTCGAGCGGTGGGGCTCGAAGCACTCGGTGGAAGTCGTATCGGCACTGATGGATGCTGCCGGCGCGCTGCAGCTCCTCAGCGCGAAGACCCCGCTCGAGAGGTTCTGCACGAGCGATCAGCCGACCTTGCGTGAGCATGCAGAGCGGGCACTGCGTCTCTTGGGAGAGAAGAAACGCCGTTGCGATTCGTTCACCCCGCCGAGCGATCCGCCGGATGAGCTCGCCAAGGCCGAGCGCCTCGAAGGGCCCGTGAAGCTGCGCCTGAAGACCGACATCGGAGAGCTGTCACTCACGCTCGATCCAACCTGGGCCCCCGTGGCTGTGGAACGCATCCTCGAGCTCGCAAAAGCGGGGTACTACGACCAGATGCCGGTCCACCGCGTGGTGCCCGGCTTCGTGGCGCAATTCGGGGACCGGGTGGGCGACGGCTTTGGTCAGGCGGGTCGTCCCCCGTTGCGCTGCGAAACAGCGCCGATCGATTTCGGAGCGTTCGAGGTGGGAATGGCCCTGGCCGGTAGGGACACCGGCGCCAGTCAGATTTTCGTTACTCTCGACCGGTACCCGCGTCTCGATGGCAACTACGCCTGGCTGGGAAGGGCAGAGCCCGGCTGGGCTCGGCTCGCGGAAGGTGACCGGATCCTCGAAGTGTCGGTCGTCGAGTGAGAACGGGGCGACAAAGCGCCGCTTTGCGAGATGCCCATTGTCTTTGCTCGGCGCGCTATTACCCTGCCATCGATGCTACTGGCTGTCGACGTGGGCAACACGAACGTGACTCTGGGCGTGTTCGAAGGAGCGGCGCTCCGGCACACCTTTCGGTTCGGTAGTCTGCGCGACAGAACCGAAGACGAATGTGGCGCCTTGCTCTACCAGCTGCTCTCCATGCGTGGCATAGCGCCGACCGATATTTCGGCGGCCATCATTGCGAGTGTGGTCCCCCCGCTGACGGATCTGGTGTGTCACGCGATTCGAAAGACTCTGGCCCACGACCCGCTGGTGGTGGGCGGCCCTGGAATAAAAACCGGCATTTCGGTGCTATACGACAATCCGCGTGACGTCGGTGCCGACCGCATCGTCAACGCCGTAGCTGCCTTCGAGCGATACCGGGGTGGTGTCATCGTCGTGGACTTCGGAACCGCTACGACGTTCGATTGCGTTTCACCCAGGGCCGAATACCTGGGAGGTGTCATCGTGCCCGGCGTGGAGGTGAGCCTGGCAGCATTGCTGGGTCGCGCGGCAAAGCTCGGCCCCGTCGAGCTCGCCGCACCTCCCCACGTGGTCGGGCGCAATACTCCGCACGCGATCCAGTCGGGCGTGGTGTACGGCTATGCCTGCCTGGTGGACGGTCTGGTAGAGAAGTTGAAGAAAGAGTTGGCCTTTCCTTGCAGTGTGCTTGCCACCGGTGGGCTGGCGCCACTGATCGCTCCTGAGACGGTCCTGGTGAAGGACGTCGACGAGAGCCTGACGTTGTTGGGGCTGCGCCTGCTGTACGAGAAGAACCGCCACGGGAGTCGGGCGGCTGGCGGTTGATCAGGGCCGTGACGGATTCGAACGCACGACCACGACTCTGGGTATTGCTGGCCCTGAGCGCGCTCGTGGTGGTGCTGCTGGCGCTGGTGTGGCGTTCCTCGCCCGTGGACGCGCCCGCCCCCGCTCCCGCGTCCGGTTTCCGCGTCGTCTCGCTGTCCCCGGCGTTGACCGAGACCTTGTTCGCCATCGGGGCAGGGGACCAGGTGGCTGGCGTCAGCGATTATTGCGACTATCCGCGAGCCGCGCGGGAAAGGCCCAGGGCGGGGACCAGCATCACGCCTCGCTACGAGGCGATCGTGAAGCTCGCGCCCAGTCTGATCGTCACCGAAGACGCCGTCAACACACGGCCGGAAGAGCTCGAGCGTCTGGCGCCGACCATGGCGTTGCCCTGGCTGTCGCTCGACGACGTCGTAGCCGGCACCCGTGAGCTGGGACATCTGACGGGTCATGCCGAGCAAGCCAAGCAGCTGGCTCGGCAGCTTCGGCAAGCCCTTGACGTAGCACCTCCCAAAGGCGCTCCGCGCGTGCTTCTGGTTCTCGGCTATGGAGCCAGCAAGTTGGACGAGGTGTGGTTCATTCGTCGGAACTCCTTGCACGGCGCGGCGCTCAGAGCGGCCGGCGCCAGAAACGCCGTCGCCAAGGATGTGGTGGGACAACCTCGGCTGAGCCTGGAACAGCTGTTGGTGCTCGACCCTGACGCCGTCATCGTGCTCTTGAACGATTCCTCTGTATCCGAACGCGCCGTGGAGCGCGAGTGGGGCAAGCTCTCGGTCCTCAGAGCCGTCCAACAGGGTAAGGTCGCCGTGCTCCAGGCGCCGGAAGCATTCAGCAACGGGCCCCGCATCCTGCAGCTGGTCGATCGCTTGAAAAAGAGCCTGCGCTCGCTTTTTGCCCAATGAGTACGCTCCGCTTTCAGCAGGTGACCTTGCAGGGCATCGAGCGCCCCAGGCTCGAGAACCTGGACTTTCGGCTGGATGCCGGCGAGTGCGCTTTCCTGCTCGGGCCGAATGGCGCGGGCAAATCGTCGGTGCTCAGGACCGTGCTGGGGTTGGAGCAGCCCAGCTCGGGCCGTGTGGAGATCGCAGGCATCGAAACGCGCGACCTGCACCCGCGCGCACGTGCCGAGCACGTCGCGTGGTTGCCTCAACAGGCGAGCTTCGAACAGGGCCTGTTGGCGCGAGAGGTCGTTGCCATCGCTCGCTATCGGTTCCGGGAGTCACGTCCACGCGCGGAGGCCCGGGCCGAAGCATGGCTCGCCGAAGTGGGGGCAGGAGATCTCGCCGAGCGCTCTGTAACGGAGCTTTCCGGTGGCGAGCAGCAACGCGTCAAGTTGGCAGCACTGCTGGCGCAAGAGGCGCCGGTCTTGCTGCTGGATGAGCCTGCCAATCATCTCGACCCAGCCCAGCAAGTCGAGGTGTATCGGGTGTTGGCTCGCCAGTGGCAGCGAGGTGCGAGCGTGTTGTGCGTGACACACGACGTGAACCTCGTCGGTGTGTTGGGGCAGCCAGCTCGAGTGCGGCTGTTGGGGTTGCGCGAGGGGCGGCTCTCGTTCGATACCCATTTTTCCGATGCCGGGCTGGCGCGGCAGCTGGAAGGCTTGTATGGGTGGCCTTTCCGGGAAGTGTCTTCGGGCGGCCCGGGGGCTTCCACACGAGACCCTCGCACTGCCGAGCGTCTGCTCGTACCCGTCTACTCGGGGTCCGATCAAAAGGCAGGCGCGGGATGAGGAGCGTGCTGACCCTGCTTTTGGTGGCGCTTCTGTGTGTGCTGGCCATCTTCATCGGTCCGGATCTCGGCGGAGAGCGCGGCGATTTCGTCGTGTGGCAGCTCAGACTGCCTCGCATGCTGGCGGGGGTGCTGGTCGGGGGGACGCTGGGGCTCGTAGGAGCGGCGTTTCAAGCATTGTTTCAGAATGATTTGGCGACCCCCAGCACCGTGGGCACGAGCGCTGGTGCGACGCTGGGCGCGCTCATGGCCCTGGTCTTCGGAGTGCCTCTGGGTGCCTCGTTGCTCGGCGTGACCACCTTGTTCGCTTTCGTGGGTGCCCTCGGAGCCAGTGCCGCCGTGATGCTGGTGGCGGTGCGCGGCCACGCTCGCATGAGTGACGTACTGTTGGCGGGCATTGCCGTCACCCTCGCGAGCTCTGCGCTTTCGCAGGGAGTGCAGGCCGTTGCCGACATGCGCGCGCTGTTTGCGGCTACGCAATGGTCGCTTGGACAGCTACCGCAGCTCGGTTACCGTGGCGTCGAGCTCCTGGCGCCGTTCGTCTTCGTTTCGGCGCTGCTCGTACTCAGCCAGACCAGGCCGCTGCAGGCGTTGTCGCTCGGAGAAGAGCTCGCTCACGCGCAAGGGGTCCGTGTGGCGCGCGTGCGGGTAATCGTGCTCGGTGGAGGAGCACTCGGTGTCGCGGCGTCGGTTGCCTGGTGCGGTCCCATCGCGTTCGTTGGGCTGATTGTGCCGCACCTGGTTCGCAGAACGACGGGGCCGCAGCTCAGGACGCTCTTGCCGCTGTCCGGAGTCGTGGGCGCCGGGTTCCTCGTGGCTTGCGACACGTTGGCCCGGGTGCTGTGGTTCGAGCGTGAGCTGCCCGTCGGCGTCATCACGGCGGTGGTGGGAGCCCCGGCGCTATTCTGGCTGGTGCTCAGGCGCCGCTGAGTCGAGCCCTCGCGGCGCCCTGAGCGGCCAGAAATAGCCGGTGAGCAGCGCGGTTGCCAGCGACATCCACTGGGTGACCGAGAGCTGGGCCGGCGGAGCGTGGTCGTGCCAGGTCAACCCGAGCGCGACCGCGGCGGGTGCCAGGCTCGCGGCGATGAGAGCATAGCGCTGCCTGCCGCTGACGACCGAATGCGCCGGCCCGTAGCTGTAGGCGAGGGCAAATAGGGCGAGACCTACCGGTAAGGCTACTCGGCTTTCGAGGTAGGGGCCGAAGGCACCTCGCGTCAGATCCCCGCGCAGCGTTTCCGTGACGAAGCGCATCAACGCATATACGAAGAGCACACCGAGACCCAGCTGCCCGTGAAAGCGACGCCGCTCGAAGCCGAACAGACAGACGACTGCGAGCACGAGCCCCAGCACGGCCTCGTAGAGCTCGGTGGGGTGGACGGGCCACGCATGCAGTGCCAGCGCGGAGATTTCGCCGCTCTCTAGTTGCTGGATCCAGGCAGGGGCGCCGAACACTGGATTCTGGTCAGGATCGCCCCAGCGCGGGAAGGTTCCGAGCGCAGCCAGCCAGCCAGGCGAGTTCTTGCTCAGCCGGGTGCCGAAGTCACAGCCCTGCAAATAGCACCCCGCGCGCACGATGGTCACGCCGAGCGCCAGGCAGGGCGCGCTCACGTCGAGCCAATTCCAGAAGCTCAGTGCTCTCTGGCGCAGGAAGAGCGCCGCGCCCAACGAGGCGCCCCAGACCGCGCCAATGCCGGAGAGCCCACCCTGACGGAGGGCGAGCGGGTCGAGGTCGGGGCCCGCAGCGAGGGTGCCCAACACGTATACCGCGCGGGCCGCAACCAACCCCGAGAGCGCGCTGACGACGAAGCAGTTGCCCATCGTCTCGCGATCCAGGGCGAGGCGTTGCGCCGTCGCTCGGGCGAAGTGCCAGGCTCCGATCAGCCAACAGCCCAGCAGGGTTCCCCAAGCGGGAACCGCGAAGCTGTCGAGAGTCAGCGAGGCATCACGGAAGCGGTACGCGGCCACAGCGGCTGTGGCCGCCAGTGCGAACCCGAACGCGGTGAGCCCCGGGATCCTCCTCCAATACGTATAGCCAGCCAGGCAGAGCCCCAAGACCGCGAGAGCGCACAAGCCGGGAAACACGCGGAGGTCCGCGTCGGGGAGCCGGATTGTGAAGAGGATCGGGTGCAACGGAGCCGCCTTTGCCTGGTGTGCTAGCATGCTCGACGTGCGGTTTGCGATGGCGGTGTTGCAGCAATGGCAACGGCTCGAAGAGGCGAGCGCCGGCTCGCCGAGGTTCGTCACTTTGAGCCGTGTTCTTCCTTTCGAGCGCCTGCTGCGCGCCGCCTGGCCAGTGGTCTGCTTGTTGACCGCCTGCGTGCCCGAGGAGCGGCCGGGTGGTGCCACGGGGTCCGTGTCGGTCGAGCCAGTGTCGCTTCGGACGGGCCAATCCTTCCGCTCGGTGCCCCGCAAGACCGATGCTCGAGCGACGCCTTCGCGCATCCCAATGGATGGACCGGCGGAGCCCTTCAGCGACGGGTTCGATCGGAAGGAGCTCGGCCCTGACTACTTGCCCACGTCGGGCGTATGGCAACTGCGCGGGGGCCGCCTGTGCGGCGAAGGCGCCAGGAACCGGCCGGTCTGGCTACGCCACCCGCTTGGCACCAACGGTCGCATCGAGTTCGACGCGACCAGCTACTCCGACGCTGGTGACCTCAAGGTCGAAGTATTCGGTGACGGTCGAAGCTTTGCCCACTCGGCATCGTATACCGACGCGACGGGCTATGTTCTGATCTACGGTGGCTGGAAGAACAGTTGGCACGTGCTCGCTCGGCTGAACGAGCACGGGAAGGATCGCCTCGAACGACGCACGGACCCGAGCGTAGCGAGCCCGAGCTCGCAGCCGGTCATTCCGGGTCGAACCTACCACTATCGCATCGAGCGCAGGGATTCGAAGACCCTGCGCTGGCTGGTCGACGGTGTGGTCGTTCACGAGCTCTTGGACCCCGAGCCGCTCACCGGGCCGGAGCACCGTTTTTTTGCCTTCAATACTTGGACGGCGCGCGTCTGTTTTGACAACCTCGAGATCGTGCCGTTAGGGAGCTGAAGAACCTTGGATAGTGACGAGCTCGATACAGCCATTGGCGAACTCGAAGTTCGAGTCGAACGCCTCCGTTCGCTGTACGAGCAATATTTCCTTGGAATCGAGAAGATAGAGCCCAGCGTTGCTCGCAAGGACGTCGACCGCCGCATCTGGCTCCTCAAGCGCGAGAAGATTCGCAATACGGCGAAAAGGTTCAAGCTGCAGACGATCGTTCAGCGGTACAATACGTTCCAGCAGTATTGGCAGCGCATTTGCCGCGAGATCGAGAACGGAACCTATCGCCGGCACGTGCTTCGCGCCGAACGAGCCACGACCACCGTTTCGGACTTCGTGGCTCGTAAAGAGCAGCGTGAGGAGTCGGACGACACGGCTCAGCGAGCGGCTCACACGACCGGGGAGCAGCTGGCGGAAATGCTCGCGCGAGACGTGGATGCCGAACAGGAATTCGCCCGTGCCATTGCCGAGGCCACCAGCGCTGCAGCGCCCGCCTCACCCTCGCCGCGACGCCGTCTCGATACGTTGGATCTGGAGCTCGATGGGATTCAGCGGCAGAAGCAGCCAGGCTCGCCTCGCCCGGCTGTGGCGGGGCCGCCTCCTCGCGGCAACTTGCTCGCCAAGCTCGGTCCCAAGCGCTCGGTGACCGGGGCAGAGTCGGGCAAGGTCGGGCAAGGGCCCGCGCGCCCGAACGTATTGCGTGGCAGTGGAACGAAGGCCGAGGTGGCGAGACGTCCGGCAGAGCGGCCTGCCGCCGCGTCAGCGACCCGACCGGGGATCGATCCGACCGGCGCCAGGCCAGCAGCGAGCGCTGCCCAGCGCACGGCGAGCGGCGCCAACCCCACCGCCAAGGCCGCTCGAGCTCGGGCCGCCAGCGGTGCTGCCCTGAGCGATCAGCGTATTGCGGAGCTTCACAAGCAGCTGGTGGACGCCAAGCGCAAGAACCGGGAGGCCGGCAAGGTTAGCGTTGCCGGTCTTGCCAAGTCCCTGCGGGCCGCCGAGTCGAAGCTCAAGCAACAGCACAAGAACCGTCGCATCGACTTCGATGTGGTGATCAAGAACGGCAAAGCGGTCGTCAAGCCGATCGTTCGCTAGCCGAGACCAAAGCCCGGCCCGCGACCCGTTTACCTTGTCGGCGCGCTGGCAGCCGAGGACGGGGCGGGAACTCGAGGCCTTCGGCAGCCCAAGGGCAGCCTCGCCTCGCTAGCCCGAAAGCTCCCGTCGCTCAGCGGGACGATTGGCGCCACCGCGCCGCGATTCAACCAGTACTTCGTCGTCGCAAAACAGAATGGCGCACGACCCCCGGCCGGTCTCCCGCATCCGGGCGCAGAGCTCCGAAAGCTCGTTGTCTGCATCCACCACGTCGCCCTCGATGGGCTGGCGAGTCGCGGAATCGTACCGACAGTTGTCTAGTGCAACCCAAAGGCCTTTGAACTGCTCTGAGTGACAGAGCTCAGGCCAGGTCATCCTGGTCATCATTACGGGTACCTTAGGTTCTCTCGTCATTTCTTGCTAAACAGGCCCCCCACGCACTGCTCAGCTACGTTTCTAAACGATGATCGAAGCATAAGAACAGCTTTTGACGAGCGTCAAGCCATAAGTGTTGCAAAATGTATACACTTCGGTCGATTCTCGAAGTGCGGCGGCTCGCGGGTCAGCTAATGTAAGATACTGAGTTTACTTGCATTTTTGAGCTGCGCGCGTCAGTGCACCGCTGCTCGCACCGACCTGTTGCGCTGCGGCTACAACTGCCTGGACTTGCGCGCAGTTGCCGCTGGCCGCAGCCGCTCCCGCAGCCCGCGCCGCTTGACCCCGAATCAAAGTGCGGCAGGTCTGCTGCTCCTTCGCATCCGTGCAGCTCGAGAAGTTGCTCGCTGCTGCCGCGATGTTCCCTGCTCGTGCTGCGGCGATGCAGCGATCGCAGGCGCCACCGCCGCTCTTCGGGGTGTCGTTGGTCTTGGGAGTGTCGTTGGTCTTGGGAGTGTCGTTGGTCTTGGGAGTGTCGTTGGCCTTGGGCGTCGTGTTCGTCGGGGTGCTGGTCTTCGTGGTCTTCGGGGGGGGTGTCGTATTCTGTGCGACAGCCGTCTCGGTGGGACCTGTGTCGTTCTCCGCGGTCGTGATGGTCTGAGGCACCTCGGCGTCGATCTTCACTGGTTCTGCGCTCTTGGCCGCCAGCAGCGGGTCCTCGATGGGCGGAAGATCCTCCTCGGACTTCATCGACTGTGCGGCCACGATCACGATGGCGATGAGCAGCACAGCGCCGAGCGCACCGAGCCCGATGACCAAACCTTTGCCTCCGCCACCGCCGTGGTCGGCAGACGGGGGGGTCGGGATGGCGGCCGCCATCGGCACCTGCCCCGGGGCAGGGCCCATGGGCTGGGGCGGAGGGCCGTAGGCGCCGGCGGGAGCACCGAAATCGGGTGCTGCGGGCATCGCAGCCGTCGAGGGGCCAGAGGCTGTCGCGCCCGGGTGAGATTCCACGGTCATGCGCGCGCCTTCCGTCAGCTCGTCGAAGAACTGGCGAGCCGTGGCCTGACGCTGGTCGGGGTCTTTCGACAGCGCCTTCATGATGGCCTGCCGCATCGAGGACGGGATGCTCTCCGCGCTGGCGACGGCCTCGAAAGGCCGGGGCTGGGCCGTCATGTGCTCTGTGGCCCATTGCCATGGCGTATCGGCTTCGAAGGGGAGTGTCCCCGTCAACATCTCGTAGGCCATGACGCCGAGCGAGTAGATGTCGCTGCGTCGGTCGAGCGCTTTGCCGGTGAATTGCTCGGGACTCATGTAAGGCGGCGTTCCCAGCACCATTCCCTGCTGGGTGAGCTTCTGCTCTTTCGCCTGGTCCGCGGACTCGGTACGCGCGGCAATGCCGAAATCGAGCACCTTGACGAAGTCCTCCTCGCCGGCGCGCTTGCCCAAGATGATGTTTTCCGGCTTGAGGTCGCGATGAATGATGCTCTGCTCGTGCGCTTCGTCGAGCGCACCGGCGACCTGACGCATGATGTGCACGACCCGGGCGGGGGGCAGGGCTCCGTCCTTTTCGATGATGTCGTTGAGCGGCCTGCCCTCGACGAACTCCATCGCGATGTACAGGGTACCGTCGTCCGTTGCCCCGAAGTCGTAGAACTTGATGGTATTGGGGTGCTCCAGCTGTGCCACGGTGCCGCATTCGCGGTGGAAGCGCGCGAGTACCGAGGCGTCCTTGGACAGGTGCTGGTGCAGGGTCTTGATCGCCACCTTGCGCACGGTGGAACCCATTTGCTGCTCCCCGATGTAGACGATGCCCATGCCTCCCTCGCCGAGCACCCCGGTGACGCGGTAGCGACCCCCGATGAGCTGCCCCACCATGGGGTTGTCGTCTTCATGCTCGGTGGGGAGCAGTGCTCCACAGCCCGCGCAGAAGCGTGCCCCGTCGATGTTTTCGTGCTCGCAAGCTTCACACTTCATGGTACGCGCTCTAGCGTCGCATAAACTCGTTGGTTAATGCCACCCTGCTACTACGGGCGAACCTGCCGCTCGGGTTTGTACGGCAACGGAAAGGGTAGCGCAGCACCGAGTGCCTGCACCCACCTCGCCCTACGGGCGCTTCGATCCCGTTCCGGAGCCCGAGACCAGCTCCGGGCCCTGAGGCCGATGTGGGGGCCAGGGCAGGGGGGTCTCGCGTCCGGTGGCGCGATCGACCAGCAATGCCCGAGTCGCCCGTGGGCTGTTCGGAATCCAAACGGTTTGCGTCGACGTGGCGGCGGAGTCGAGCTGGACCGGTTCGGACAGCGAGCGTCGGGCGCCAGGCGGAGGCGCGCTCGTCACCAGAGGGAAATCGAAGCGCACGCGATCGACGAGTTCGTGCCCAATCCACAGCTCCACCGCGAAGCGACCCATGCGACGGGCCGTTGCCCGGGGGGCGTCGAGCTCGTGCAATGTCGCGGACGTCACACTGAGCTCGCCGTGATCGTAGCGGAGGCCGAGCTCCCATTGCGAGGCAAGCTCGAGCGGCGTTGGATTCGGGCAGCGATCCGTGCTCGGCGCGCTGCTGCTCCGAAGCGCTGGTGGGCTCGACTGGCGGCTCGCGCTTGCCTGGCCGACCCTTGGCCTCGCCAGCGCTCTCGGGCTTGGCAGTGACAGGGCGCAGCGTGGCATCGCCGTCGCCGTGCCCTTCGGCCAAGTGCACCGGGAAGGACACGCCGGGCGCTTCCGACGTCGTCGTCGCCCCCGAACAGGCAACCATGGGCACGGACAAGACCAGCGCGGCACTCAACGAGTGGTTCACGGGCCCCAAGCTAGCTGAGGCCCGGCGGGGCGCAAATGGGCCGGGTCAAGCTCGCCGAGAGGGTGCCAAGAGCTGGAAATCGCCCGGGGCTCCTCCCAGAACCTCCCAAAGGTTCACGAGCTCTCCCGGCGGCGGTGTTTCGAGGATCCAAGGCTTGCCATCCATGTCGAGCAAGCTTGCCCCGTAGGCGTGCAACCCGAGCCGTGTGGTCGACCGAACCGTGCCGTTGGGCAGGGAGAAGTGGATGGGGCCCCCGTGCCTACGGTCTCCGAGCAGGGGCGCCCCCGCTTGCCGACAATGCAGGCGCAGCTGATGGGTTCGCCCGGTCACCGGTTCGAGCAGCAGCAAGGCGATGCTAGTGGGGGCTTGGTCTCGCTTCAGCGCCGCCAGCACCCGATAGCGTGTTTGGGCGGCGCGCGACCGGCCGCCCTTTTCGAGGGGCCACTGCCAGCACCCGGCGCTCGGATCGGGACTGCCCGCACCGAGGGCGAGGTAACGCCGCGCGACCGCACCTCGAGCTCGCAGGCGTTCGATATGCGAGCTCGCGCCGGCGCTCAGCGCAACTAGCATCAAGCCGCTCACGCCGACGTCCAGCCGCGAAGCCACGTGGACCGGGCGCCCGAAGCGAGCGGCGAGCTGCTCGGCGACGCTATGCCCCTGGCTCTCGTGAGTCGGCTCGCTGGCGAGCCCGGCAGGCTTCTCGATCGCCACGAGATCGCCCCGCCGTTCGAGCACCGTGCAGGGCTCGGCGCTGCCTGACTGGGCGTAGACCTCGACGATGTCACCCGCGGTCAACTGCCGCTCTTCGTCGGTAACTCTCGTACGATTGACGAAGACGCCGCCTGCCGAAAGCACCGGGCGGGGGCTGCCCAAGTCGTTCAGCAGCCGTCCGACGGTCAGCTGGACACCCACCGGTGCGACCCACCGCAGCAAGGGGGTCGCCACTAACGCCTGCCCATCGCTGCCAGGTAGGGCCTCCTTGGCCCGGCGACGAAGCGGGGGCTCATGAATAACGCTCCACGATGCCGCGATCGCCGTCGACGAATACTCGGTCGCCGTCTGCGAGCAGACTGGCGGATGGACCCAGCCCGAGCACCGCGGGGACGCCGAGCTCGCGAGCCACCACGGCCAGGTGAGAGAGGGCATTCCCGGCCTCGCAAATCACCGCGCCCGAGTGACCCGCGAGGAGGCAGCTGATGGCGCCAGCTGATGACGTCACCAACACGTCTTTGGGGCCCAGTGAGGCACCCGCGTCGCGGAGAGAGCCGAGCCGTACCACGCGGCCGGCAAAACTTCCGGTTCCGGTAAAGGCCCCGGTGAAGCGCGGGCCGGGACAAGGGAGCCCGGGCGGGGGGCTGATGACGTCCGCGAGCCGTTCGGGCGGTGGCAGCGTCGCTAACTGTTCGGCGCGTCGAGCTCGGCGCAGGGACACCAGCTCCAGCAGATCCGCGTTGCCCGTGTACAGCGCGCCGCTGATCTCTTCGATCGCGAGGTCCCACACCGACCCACTGACGAGCTCTGGGTTGAGTCGCTCCAACCTGCGGCCGGCGTCGAGCAGCACCTTGCGTAGCATGTTGCCACAATGTGAGAGCCACACGCGCAACTTTTCATGGATCCGCACGAAGCTCGCGGCGCGTGCCACGAGCGCACTGATCGCGCGTTTCTCGAGCCAGCTTGCTGCTTGTACCATGCGCTCCACCGCGCTCGCCGCGGTAGGAGGCTGGCTCGCGCGCGACAGCTGCGCTTCGGTGGAGCCGCGCGACATCGCTCGGAGCAGCCCCAGAAGGTCTCCGGCGTTTTCGATCAAGCGAGGGCTGCCGAGATCGGAACCCACCAGAGCCCAATGGCCGTGCCTCTGCAAGAAAGCCTTGAGCTCCGCCGTGGCGATGCCTCCAGGCAGCTCGGCGAGCGTGCGCGCACCGCGCTCAACGGCTTCGAGCACGTTCTGGTCTCGACTCATCAAGCGGCTCAATGCGAGTGCGTCGAGCCCGATCTCGGCCGAGGAGACGTCTCCAAGGGTTTGCAGGGTTGCAAAAACGAGCTGCGGCGCGCGCTCCTGGTCCTCGAGCGACGCCAGGTTGCAGGCCGCGCTCAGGATCCGCACCAGGCTCCATTTGCTGCGTAGGTAGAGCTTGCTCGTGTGTTTGAAGAAGCCCACGGTTTCGCGCAGCGTGGTGCGCAAGGCGTCGTCTGGAAGAATCGCCAGATCCAGCTCGTCGAGCCAGTGCTTGTGCTGCTGGGCCTCGCTTTCGAACTCACGCACCGTCGTGCGAAGCTTGGTTTCCACGAGTGTCAGCGAGGCGAGAAGCTTCGGCAGAACGAAACGCTGGTCACCAAAACTCGAGCCCTGCATCGGGTTTTGACCACCGAAGACGCTCGCCAAGAAGCGGCCCTCCGATGGGTAGCTCTTTCCCAGAGCCAGGTCGACTCCCTGAAGATTGAGGTAGACGCGCCCTTCGACGGGCTCCAGGAGCGCCGTGCGGCGATTCGGTCGTTCTCCGAGCTCGTCGAGCAGGCCTCGCAGGACGCGCTCGGCCAGGTCTTCCAGCAGCGCCAGGCTCGCCTCGTGCGGCACCTCGCGCCGCTCCTCACCCACGGCGACCCAGCTTCGGCTGGGCAGGTGAACCGTGTCGTGCGGGATCAGCGAGGCAATTCGCAAGCGGTCGCTCACGACGAAGTCCGCTTCCCAGGCGCCCCTTGGAAGTTGCTCGTTCAGCTCACGGATCGGCTCGTCGAGCTTTTTGGTGAGCGCCAGGGGAGGTGCGGAGTTCCCGGACGAGGCACAGCCTATCCATGCGACCTGACCTCCGGTGGGCCTCGTATCGTCGCCGAGGTAGCGCACGAGCCCCTGGACCTTCCGAACGCTCTCGGTGTGCTCCGCAGGGGCGTGATCTTGCGGTACCCCGAACCAGAGGGTTCCCGTGTTCGCGCGCTCGGGTAGAGTGCCGAGCGCGATGGCAACCTGGCAGCTCCTCAATCCGGCGCTCGCCATCCTGCTGACGAACTCGGGCTCGTATGCGCTGGAGAAGGCCCTGAGCAGGCTCATGCGGAGCTGGCTCGTTTCAGGCGCGACGATTTCTCGGAAGCGATGCAGCAAGCGAGTGGAGACGGGAGTCACGAGACTGGTCCACACCGAGATGTGCGAGGCCCGGTCTGTGTCGAGGGACTCGAGGAAGGCCGAAAGCTCGTCGTCGAGCCGCGGATTGAGGGGGCGGGTGAGTATGGCGTGTTGGGCTGCGTGGCACCTGGCGCGGTGCCCGGGCCGGTGTGCGTTCTTCGTGAGGGAGCCAAGCTCGTGCTCCGATCGTTGCAGCTTGTCGACGCACCTGTGGAAGGTGACCCCGGGCCAGGCGGCGCCTCGCAGCACTGGCCCCCCAGCGCGTGACAACGCGGCATAGCTGGCCAGGCCGGCCCCAAAAGCCGCTTCGCCGCCTTCGAGCGCGTCGAGCGGTACCAGCTGGGTGACCTCCTGCGAATTGCGAGCCACGGCAGCGAAGGATCAGCGAACCGACGGGTTATCGCCGGTGGCGCGTCGGACCAGCTCGAGCAGCACGGGGTCTTCGCTGAGCTGCGCGCGCAGCGATTCCTTCACGAAATCGAGCTGGTCCCCGGGCAGCTTGCCTTGTAGGTGCGCCACTGCTTCGTTGACCTGGAGATCGAGGTACTCGTCGACGCTGATGGTGCCGGCGTCGAGCTGTTGCAAAGCACCGCTGGCGCCGACCTGTGCGGGCTCGGAGACTTCGCCGGACGTCAGCTGATCCTCGAAATCGGTGACGGCCTTGCCGCCGCCGAGCTCGGGTCGAACGGGGCCGCTGCCCGGCTTGTTGATTCCGTCAATGCCCATGCTTCATCCTATCGGATATTGCCGATCGCGTTCTTCACCATATCGTGGCGCGCTTTCAGCACGTTGGAAAGGGCCGTGTACTGCCGGCTCTCGGCGCTGATCTGTTCCTGCAGGCGCAAATAATACATG
The DNA here is from genome assembly GCA_963809955.1 of uncultured delta proteobacterium. Lineage (GTDB taxonomy): Bacteria > Myxococcota_A > Polyangia > Polyangiales > Polyangiaceae > JAICQQ01. The sequence goes on along the minus strand of CAWELQ010000011.1, from coordinate 251,513 downwards.
TTCTGCTCCGCGTTCTGCGTCATCATATCCCCGCCGGACCCGGCCAAAAGCTCGGGATCCGACGTGGTGCTGGGGCCTTCCGCGCTCAGCGAAGAGGAATCGCCCGAATCGACGCTGAGCGGAGAGCTGGTCGTGCGCATGGCCGTTGGGCCCGGCCGGAAGGCTGCGGCCAGCACGGGCCCCCCCGGCAAACGCAAGACAGCGCTTTCGGCGCTATCGACGACTGCCCGGGCGCCGGCCTGCATCATCGACCTGAAAGGCTGGCTCGGACTCGGCGTGACACGAGGGGCGGTCCGCGTGCTTTCGATCAGCGGTTCGGGGCCGCGCTCGTTGATGCGTGTAGTCATGGGTGTTTACTCCTTATTTGACGAGTTTTCCTGCTCGCTGAGCGATTCAGCTCGAGCCCTACCCATCGGATCGGCAATCCTCGGCCGCTGGTTGCCGAAAAAAAGCGCGCGGCTGTGGAACTGGGGGCTCTCGGGATGCCTACGCCAGCCACGGCATCTGCTTGTGTGGGGTGTTCGGCAGGTCCGTCTGGCAGGCGCGCACTTGCCAAAGTCCGAAAGCACTGCGCATGCTGCGTGAATCCATGTCTCAGGCCCTCGAAGCGTACTTGCTTGCCGTTTGGGGAACGCTGCGAATAGCGGATCTGGTGGATATTTCCGTGGTGTCCGTGGGGGTGTACGCGGTCATCAGCTGGTTTCAGAGCGCCCGCTCGCGGCTCGTGATGAGCGGTCTGGCCACCCTGATTGCGCTGTACTTCGCGGCGCGTCTGCTCGACATGCATCTGACGCTCGCGCTGTTTCAGGCGGGCATCACCGTGGCCGTCGTGGCGCTGGTGGTCATCTTCCAAGACGAGATCCGGCGTGCTTTCGAGAGAGTCGCCCTCGCTGGTCGTTTCAGGTCGCGGCGGAACGCGCCGCCGCAGGATGCCACGCTGGACACCATCGTCGAGGCGGTGGCGAATCTGGCCAATGCCAAGACGGGCGCCCTGATCGTGCTGCGTGGCCAGGAACCCCTCGCGCGGCATCTCACCGGCGGAGTGTTGCTCGATGGGCGGCTGAGCGAACCGCTTCTGTACAGCATCTTCGACTCGAGCTCTGCAGGCCACGATGGCGCACTCATCGTCGAGGACGGGATCGCCTCTCGGTTCGCCGTGCACTTGCCGCTTTCCGTGGAGATCAAAGGGAACGAGCACTTCGGAACGCGGCACACGGCCGCGCTCGGGCTCTCGGAGCGCTGCGACGCGCTCGTCGTCGTGGTCTCCGAAGAGCGCGGCGTGATCAGTGTGGCCGAAAACGGACGCCTGGCGGAAATGAAGTCGATCGCCGAGCTGAAGAAGCGTATTGCTGACCTCAAAACGCGCGTGGCCCCGCCGCGTACCTCCGGGTGGCTCCACCGCATGCTCACGAGGCGGCTGGGCATCAAAGTTCTGAGCGTGATCATTTCGATTGCGGCGTGGCTCGTGGTGTTCGGCTATCGCAGCGAGACAGCGATTCGCATGGTCGATGTGCCCATCGTGTTCAGCGACGTGCCCGATGGTTGGAGCGTGGACAACCCGAAGCCCCTTCAGGTCAAGGTGCTCGTTGCCGGGCCGCAACGTGAACTCGAAAAGCTCGAACCCACGGACTTGACCGTCGCGCTCGATGCCAGCAATCTGCGCGCAGGGCCTCAGAGCGCTACCATTGGGAGCGGCAATGTCGACCTGCCGCCGGGCTTCGTGGTGCGAAATGTCGAGCCGAACGTGGTGCGTTTCACCGCCGAACGCACCACGCTGGTGACGCTCCCCATCCAACCGGCGGTGACGGGCAAGCTCGCGAACGAATATGCGCTCGACCGTGTGGTTGCCGATCCGGAAAGCGCGCGCGTGGTAATTCCCCTGCGACTGCGCGGCTCGCTCAGAAAGCTCTCGACCGAGCCCGTCGACCTGACAGGGCTGACGCGCAGCATGAGCGTTGCCAAGGAGTTGGAACTGCCCGAGGGCGCGACACTGGCTCCCGGCGAGCCCCAAACCGTCACCGTACGTGTCGAACTCGAGCTGCGCTCCAGCGTTTCGGAGTGAGCCCGAAATAACCTGGTTGGTGGCTCGAGCTCAGCGCTGAACGGTGGCGCCTCGGTAGGTGACCCGCCGGCTCGGAGAGAAGCGCACCAAAGTCGAGTGTGCTGCAAGTAGTCGAGCACTTCGGGGCGCGTGATCATGTCGGCCATTTGGCTTGCGCTGATGGCCGACGGCAAGACCACCCGGTCCGCACCAGCCTGGCGCAGCTTTGGCTCGGTCTCGGGGTCTTCGCCGCGGGCGATGATGGCGAGCCTTGCATTCAGATTGCGCGCCGTCAGGGTGATGAACACGTTCATCGCATCGTTCGGCAGAACGCTGCAAAGTGCCTGCGCCCGGTCGATGCCCACCGAGTGCAGCGTGGCGTCGTGACTCGCGTCTCCCCTGAAGGTCAGGCAGCCCGCTTCCGCCGCCTGGAGTATCCGTTGGTCATTCGCGTCGACCACGACCACGTCGATGCCGGCTTCTTTCAGATCCTGACTCAGCACCCTTCCGATACGGCCATAGCCGCATACGATAACTTGATCGCTCAGTTGCTTGATTTGCTTGGTCATACGCAGTCTACCCAGAGCGCGGTTCAACTTACCTTCTGCTATCATCTGGAAGAAACCACCCGCGCCAGCGCCGCGATGCAGCTCGTTGGCAGAGCTGCCCTGCTCGTCCGAATGACGCGACTCCCTCGGCGTCAGCGATCCACACCGGCGTCGGGCTCCTCCTTACGCCGCGTGGGCTGGGATTCGACGCAATCGCGGTCGCACACCACGCTGCCCTTGCCGCGCACGCTGTCATCGAGCTGCGGGTAGAAGTGCTCTTCGCTGCCCCGCTTGGAGTTGTTCAGGCCAACCCCGGACGTCCCGGTGACGGCAACGCAGGCGACGGCAGCGCAACACGCAAGCGCCAAGAACGAGGCTTCCCGCTTTCCCACGAGGTGCCCAACCGGTACACGACCCCGGTTGTTCCCGGACTTGCGAGGTCGGGGAGAGCGTGGGCAAGCGTGTTCGGGACAGGTGCTCGAATGGGAAAACTTCAACCTGAACGGTCTCGGTTCCCCTCACCCCCTCCGATTGGCCTCGCCAGACGGACGCGACAGGAAGCCCGCATACTCGACGGGGTGCGAAGCTGGCAACAAGTGCAGTATTAACAGGATCGACATGTGGCGTAGTATCGAGTTTCCGTCCGTTGCTCTGGTAGCTGTTCTCTCGTTCATCGCGTGTTCGTCCGACGACGAGGCTGCCGGCACCACCGCAACGGCAACCACGAGCGGTGGGGTGGGAGGCGGAGCTGCCTCCACTGGCGGGCTTACCACCGGAAGTGCGAGTCCAACGGGGAGCGCAACTACCGGCGGTGTCACGACTGGTAGCGTGGGGACCGAGGGGACGCTCACTGCGGGCGCGTCGAGCGGGGGAGTCGCTTCTGGCGGCGTGTCCAGCGGGGGTGCTGGCAGCGGCGGGCTGTCGAGTGGCAGCACGGCAGGCGGGGGTGCGTCGAGCGGCGGCGCACCGAGCGGCGGTATCACAGGTTCAGGGGGAAATGGTGGCGCGTCCAGCGGCGGGATGGGGGCCACTACTGACGCGGGCGGAAACGGCGGCACTGTTGGCGCGGGCGGAAATGGCGGCACCGGTGGAACGACGGCGTTGCCGCGGCTGTGTATTTTGCCCTTGGGCGACTCCATCACTCAGTCCAACAACACTCACCTGAGCTATCGCTACCCGTTATGGGAGGCTCTCGTCGACGCGAACTACGAGTTCGATTTCATTGGTTCCTTGAACACCAACTACAGCGGCTCACCGACCTACCCGAATCAGGATTTCGACCGGGATCACGAGGGTCACTGGGGTTGGCGAGTGGATGAGATCAACGCCCAAATTCAGGGTTGGCTCGGCGGCTACACGCCGGACGTGGTCTTGATGCACCTTGGTACCAATGACGCGTTCCAGAACCAATCCACGGACAGCACCATCGACGAGCTGACGGACCTGATTGGGATGCTTCGCGCGGACAATGAGCGTGTCGTCATCCTCCTCGCGAAGCTCATTCCTTCTACCAACAGTCAGAGCGCCCTCGACGCTCTCAACGGCCGATTCGACGCGCTCGCGGCCAGCTTGACCACTGCAACCTCACCGGTAGTGGTCGTCGACCAATCCTCGGGTTTCGACGCCAATGCCGATACCTTCGACGGCATTCACCCCAACGAAGGCGGCGAGGTGAAGATGGCCACCAAGTGGTTCGAGGCGCTGCAAGCGAACTGGCCGAGCGAGGGCGGAGAGTGCGCGCGCTAGCCAAGCTCGCTGTGTGATCTCGCCGAAAACGAGATTTCGAACCGAACCCTCCTTCACCATCGACGGCTAGGGCCAGTCGGCCGCACTCGTCCATGAGCCCGGCGATGGTACTGCTCGCGCTACGCATGTGACGACTACGAGCGATGCTCCGCACCGACCTTCGAAGTGTGCGTGCACCGATCAGCAGTGTGCATGCTCCACCGCGTTCACCGAGGTGGGGTCGATATGCACGGCGAAAGCCCCCTTCTCCACAACACTCCGCCTGGCATGTCCCTTGCTGTGGCCTCCGCGCTGGGATCGACGCACTCGATGCGGAGGCCCCCAGCTCGGAGTGGATGCCCATCGGGCAGCGAACGGAGAAACCAAACTATGACGCATAAAGCGCTAATCAAACGAACCATGACACTAGGGGTGATTGCCACTCTTTCGAGCGGCTGCACTGCCGGCGTCGACGACTCGTCTGCGAGTGATGAGTTGGGGGCGACGGAAGACGACGTGCCGGGACTACCAGCCGGCTTCGAGTGGAACGATGTGCCGGGGGATGGCACTGAACCGGCACCCCTGGACGACACGTCGATAGACTCCGGGGAGGCCCGTGTCCTGGACGATGGCGATTCCGGGGATGAGGTCGAAATCGCGCCCTTGGCTCCGCCCCGTGAAGAACTGTCCGGCTCCGAGTCCATCGCTTCCAAGCAGCAACCCCTCTTCAACGGCAAGTGTAAGTCGGTCAGAATCAAGGTTCATAACAGGGCGACACTCAATGGCAAGCCGGTTTGGATCAGGATCAAGCGCTTCAAATACTGGGATCTGACCAGCGGTGTGAAACGTTCCGAAGACGTCGTGGACGGCGAGTTCTTCAACGGACAATGGTTGCAATGGTCCGATGAAAATCTCGAGGAAACCAAGAACCACCGGATTGGTTCCTGGTTCATCTACCTCCAGTTTGCCTTCCCGGGTGAAGCGTGGTCCGGCACGGTGCAGACGGAAGTGATCCCGTTCGTGGGCTACGGAGAGATCTGTCACACGGACGAACTGTACGAAATGAATATCCCCTGAGGGTGACGCGCGACGGGACCGCGATCGGTTGTCTCAACCGTCGCGGTCCCGCAATCGCCAGCGAGCTAACGCGCTCAATGGTAGAGTTTTACTCTCCATACCTGGCGGCAACAATCGCCGCCTGAAGGCTATTTAGGGTCTGCTGCGACGCCGCACCACTCACCATGGCGCCCTCGTAGAAGCGGCCACCACCCGAGTTGCTGTTGTCACCGGCAACGGCAAGGACGACAGAACCCTGCTTCTGCATCGGGACGTAGCCGGGCCTTTCGGGGCGGATGCCATCGTACATGGTCGAAAGCTTGCCGCGCTGCGCGTCACCGCCGTAGAGCGCAAAGCGACCCTTTCCGTCGTTCTTGTCCTCCGTGTCGCCGACGAGCGCAGCCGTCACGAAGTCGTGCAGCAAGGGCAGGTTGGTCGAGATGTTCATGTCCTGACCGTTTTCCCAGCCTGCATACAGACCATTTTCGAGATCTGCCATCACCCATGGGCCCTCGCCCGATCCGGTGCCCCAAACGACCCCCTGCCCGAAGTAGAGCGCTTCCGCGTTGCCATTGCCATCGTCAGCCACCGTGGTTTCGGCATTGCCGTAATTGAAGCAACAACCGTCGATCGTGTCGTGCTGGCTGGTCACCATGTAGATGGTCTGCGGCTCGTCGCCTATCGCGATGTCCTGTGCCGTCGGCTGGCTGCAGCCATTGCAGCCGGCGCGATAGCCGATGTCGGGACGAAACAGCATCCCGTACGCCCGGTGCCCGTGGATGGCCGTCGGGAGCGCGTCGGCATCGGCGGGATTTGCCGGGCGTAGGCTTGGCTGCGCCTTTCGGTGCGGGTTCCAGGTCGTTGCCTTTTCCGGATTGGTCGTACACCATCGTGATGGTGCAATGGGTGGTGGCGCAGAACTCGTCCTGGGCGGTCACGTCGGCGTAGCCACCCTCCACCGCTTCGATGTCCTTCGACTCCCCCTGACAAGAGCCGGGGCCCGGCTCGGCTTTGGCACCCTTGCAGACTTGGTAGAGTGGCCCCTCGTACGCGCTCCTGAGGAGCCGCACGGTGCTGTGCGCCGCGACGCAGGGGTTGCCGTCGGCTGCGAAAATGTCGCACGGCAGGGCGCCAGCGCCGCCGCTCGAACCAGTAGTGCCGGACGAGTTGGCGTTGCTCCCTCCGCTCGACGAACTGCTGTCACCGCCGCCGGAAGCCTCGGCCCCATTCGAGGACTCCGTCTCACCGCTCGCACCCACGGACCCCCCTCCTGAACTTCCGCTTGCGTCTGGGTCATCGTCCACCATCAGCGATTTGCCGCCGCACGCGAGTGCCAGAGTGAATGTCAATGATCCCAATACTCGTTTCGAACTCATGGTGGGGTCTCCTCGGGGGCGCCGGACGGCGGCGGCTCTGCAAAGGTTTGTGCTCGATCGACGAGCGGATTGTTCGGATGCTGCGCGACGAAGCGGCGAGCGAGGCTGCGTGCTTCGTCGCCGCGCCCTGCTCGCGCCAGGGCTTCGATCCTGAGCAGGCTTGCCTCGACCGCCAGCCGCCGCCACCCTGGGCTGCGGCCGAATTGGTCGAGCTCGGCCAGTGCGGAGCGCGCATCTCCCCGCCCGAGTGCCGCCCTGGCGCGTCGCATGCTCGCGAGCTCTTGCCCGAGGCTCGCAGGCTTGCGCCCGGCCGAGGGGCGTGGAGCAGGGCGCGGCCTGACACTCGATGCGGAAGGTGCAGGCACCGGAGCCACGATGCGCTCATTGGCGATGGGATTTTTGGGAGCAGTGGGCCTGGGGGCTTCGGCGGAGATCGGCACGGGCACCGGCTTTGGGCGCAACGAGCTCAGGACGAGCAAGCCCCCAAGTGCCACCGCCGCCAGAGCGAGTGCAGGGATCCAGCGCGACCGGCGCGTGTCGGCCGCGGTGACCGATTCCGATCGGGCATGGAGCGCCGACAGAATCCGCTTTCGCGTCGCGTCAGGAGCCCGCTCCCGACGCCCTGCCGCGAACAACGCTGCGCAGCGCTCGTCGAGCGAGCGCCTGTCGACGCCCTCGCTCTTCATTGAGTGCCTCCAAACGGATTGTAGGACGGCCTTTTTGCGAGCAGCGCCCGAAAGCGCTCGCGCCCGAGCCGCAATCGGCTCGCGGCCGTGCCCACCGGAATCCCCTCGAGTTCGGCGATCTCCGTGACTTCGAGCTCTTCCATCTCCGCGAGTACCAGCACCCGGCGCAGCTTCGGCGGTAGCTTCCCGAGCAGTTCGTCCAGAAGCTCGCGGGCTTGGGCCAGCTCGAGCTGCGTGTCGGGTGCAGCGCCGAGAGCGGAAGGTGCTTCGACCTCCTCGACCAGCACTTCGCGCCGGCGCCGCTCGGCACGGCGTGCGTGGCCCCTCACGCGCAAGGCGATTCCGTACAGGAATGCGCGCTCACGGTCGGGCGTGATGCAGTCGAGCTTGTTCGAGGCGATCATGAAAACCTTCTGGGTGGCGTCATCCGCATCGGCTGAGCTCAGACCAAGTCTCCGAAACAAACGCCAAATGAACGCGAAGTGCGCGTTCAGGAGTGTCTCGATGTCCGAGGACGACTCACCATCAGTCAAAACTGCGGCCTCGCTGCATACCGAGGCAGCATCTACCATGACCGCGTGATGCCCCGCTCCTCGAGCCACGATCACTAAAACGCGATCGAGACCCCTAACCCAGCAGTAATGCCGGCTGCAGGGGAACGATACAGTACGGTCGAACCTGCTGTTACCTCGTAACGCGTCAGGGGGAAGGTAGCACCCACCTCCCCCTCCAGCGCCATCCTGCCAGCGAAGCTCCACCGGCCCCGGAGGTGGACGCCGAGCGCTGCCCACAGGCTCGAAGCACTGTACGCCCGCGATGCCTGCAGCCGCCCTGCCTCTCCGGCTGCGCATGGAAAGAGCGAGAACCTCCCGCCCCAAAACTGCAGCGGGCAGATCTCCAGACGGCCGCCCCACAGCTGCTGGCGCACCCTCCCGCTCTGCGTGTCGGTCGAGCCGAAGGCAGCCTCCACCGCCGCACGGACGCTGAGCCCCGGAAGCAGCGGCAGCGGCGCGACCCGTTCGACGAAAAGCGAGCCGGCAGCCAGAAGCTCTGGTGAGACCCCGCCGAGCACGCCCCCCGACAGGCCCACCTGCCACTGCAAGGGTTCGCGGGCTTCTGTGGCTCGCACCGCCACGTCGTCAGTGGAGGGGGACGGTGCCACGCGGATCGTCGCACGTGGTGGCGATTGCGGCATCGATACCGGACGTTGCGGAGCTGGCGGAGCCGCGCCGGGCGCCGCTGGCGCTTCTGCGCTCGAGCCGCTGTCGGGCGCTGGCGCGACTGCCGGCGGCGCGGGCGGGGCATCGTCGAGCTCGGGATCGAGCGCCAGGGCGAGATTCAGCGCCACCACGTCCGCTACCCGATCGCAGCGAACGTCTTCCACTTCGCGGATGGCCACGGTTCCACGTTCCGTCTCTCGCTCGAGCCGGCCACGGGCACCGGTGGGCGTGAGGGCGATGTTCACGACGAAGTCGACCCGATCGCCCACCTGGGCTGCGCGCACGAGCGACGCGCGATCCCCGACCCGCGTCAAGAAATCAGCCAAGTCCGGACAGCCCTCCGTGCTCCGATACCAGAGGACGGCCGGTTTCGCGGAGGGCGTCTGCGCCCAAGCCGGCACAGCAAGCCCCAGTATCACCAGAGCGCTAGCGACGCTCATCCAGACGAACCTGCTTCGCATGCGCGCGCGAGCATAGCGGATTCAGCAGCTGGCGCATCGCGATGTGACCCAGTTCCGTTCGACGACGCTGTCAGCTGCCAAGGCGTCGTGCTCGGCCCGCCCGGACCACGGGCTCCAAGAACGGAGAGGACGCCGGCGCACTTGCCCAGCGTTTCGCAGCGCTCGGCGCCCGGCCCGTGCAGGAACCTCCGACTAGATGGAAGTTCTTTGCACGAGGACATGATACCGGGGGCGCCACCAAGCAGAGTCGATGGACCGGGGTTCAGCCGCATCGATTGGCCTTTTGAGCGCCTTCTACAAGCAGTGCTCTCGGCCCAGTCGCTTCACATGGAGGGTCGGATCTCTCATGCTACCCGTTGGGAAAGATGGCTGGACTGGTTCCAAATACACGACCGTGCACTCGCGGTCGTCACAAACGGCGCGACTGTACAGATGAAAATCGTGCGTGATGACGACCGGGGGGCGGGATGCTCGACAGCGGAGAAGCAGCTCGTCTTCCCGTTCGATCAGAGCTGCCCCGGCGCCGCGAACCCTGAACCCGCCCAAGGGTATTGCGTGGTCGAAGGCCAGCAAAACCGCCTGGCTCTCGGGCACCTCCACTGCAGGAGGAAGCGGGACGGGAAGCGCCAATTGGGCCCGTCCATCCGAGGCGGACCAGAAGACAGGGGGCTCTAGCTCGGACGGCACTGCGTTCGCGAGACGCCAGAGCGTGGGCGTCGTATCGACGAGGGTCGTCGGCAGGCGTTCCGTGCGCAGCGGTCCGCGAAGGAAAATGCTGGTCTTCCAGTACTGGGACAGCTCGAAAAGCTCGTCACGGTGGATAGCCACCAGCGCGTCCGCTGTGACGTGAAGGGAGTATGGGATGCCTCCAATCGGCTTCGACGCTTTCCAGCCCTGGAGCCACGTCTGTCCTCGGCCGGTAGCCAACACCACTCGATTCGCAAGCATCCCGAACAGCAACGTGTTGTCACCGGGATTCAGAAACGTGGGGGCGACGGAGAACGCCTCGTCCCACGCGATTGTCTCAGGCCCTTCCACCACACCGTGGGTCATCCAGGTCCGGGTGTCCCCTGCTCGGTAGCCCAGGCACAGCACGTGCTGATCGCCTCGTTGGTCCACGAAGAGGCCGCTCAGTTGATGTTGGGTGTCGGGGCAGGCGCCCGTTCCCCAGAGCTCGGACCCATCCATGCCGATGTCCAGCAGTGCAAAGGCAGATGGTTCGACCGGTTGGGTCGGTGCCGCTCCCGCTCTGCCTGCCAGCCCTGGGGGCAGGTTCCAAAGAGGAAGCGCGACACGAATTCGGTCAGCTCCAACGATGAGTGGCGGCGCCAGTGGAACCAGCTTCTCGAAACAGACGTGCCGCCGCCCAGGAGGGGGCCAGGCGCTGGTCGTAGGCCGACAAACCTCGCTAGGGGAGGCAGGGAGTGAGCGGACCGCTGGTCCGACGGTGGTCGGAGGTGAAGCACTGGGTTGGTGCTGAGTTCGTCGCTTGCCGACCAATAGCCCAGCGAGCATCCCAACGACGAGGAGTAGGCACGAGGCGAAGCCTGCCCAAAGAGCGCTCTTGTAACGACTGGAGGTCACCGTGGTTCGCATCCTACCTGAGCGGAGCGACGGCGCGGGGCCACAAGTGCTGAGTGAGCGAGCGGCCTCGCGCGACTCACGCTGCTTCAGCCAGCCACTCGCGCCATTGCATGAATGGGCTCCGCCTGGAGCTCCGCCGAAGCGCTGTCTCATGCGATCGATGGCCGCCGCAGCAACGCGCCCACGGTCGCCCAGCGCACATTGACGAACCGGTCTGCCCGGACGAGCTCGGCTTCGAGCCAGCCAGCCGACAATCGCATGGAGCAACGCTCCCGGGGAGGCCTCTGGTGAAGCCCATGAAAGTCAGAACCGACCGGAGAGGTTCAGCCCGTAGGCGGAGTCTCCCACGGGCCCTGCATCCGCGCTGACTTGCACCTTTGCCAGATCGGCGCGCACCCACTCGCGTGTGGTGTCCCCCACGCCGACGAAGAACAATGTCGCGCCCACCGCTTGAACCAGACCCATCATCGCCAGGAAGGTGATGCTGGTCACTTCGTTCAGCGCGCCGTCGACGCACTTGTCGATCTCTTTTTGGGTGACGTTGTTGCTGCTCTTGCACTTGAAGTCGCGGCCCCCGATGGCCGCCCAGGGCCCCACCAGGGGTGCGGCCAGCCAACCCGTCCCATTGTCGAAGCTCTTGCCCATGGCGTAGACCAGCCCGGCTGCATAGGCGCCGCCCCAGGTGAGGCCTCCGCCCGTCATCAACCCCTTGTTTCGATGACTGTTCAGGACATAGCCCGAGGGAGGGGCCGCGCCCTCGTGGTACGGCAAGACGGGGGGAGCTAACACGTACGCCTGAGCTTGCGCACGCGGCGCGTAGCCCTGCGCCGCGGACCCCTGGGCCGCACGCGCTGGCGCATAGCCACGACCGTAGCCGCTCTGGCCATACGTGCCTTGGCTCTGGCCATACGTGCCTTGGCTCTGGCCAACCCCTTGCCACGTCGAACCCGTCCCCGGCGCCGTCCCGTAGCCTTGCGAGGCCTTGCTGGCCCCCCGCGGATCCGCTGCTGCGTTGACCGGTGAGTAACTGCCTGCGGTTTGTGCCTGGACTCCACCGCTAGTCGTGACGCACGCCCACACCAGCGCCCATTTCAGGTTGTGACGAACACCCATGCCCGCTCCTTGACCATGCGCGAAAGCGCGCTCGCAAACTGCTCCAGAGGCTTCGTGATAGCTCGATTCTGCGCTCACGCCACCCTCGCCGTTCGCCTCGCCCCATGACCTTTTGGTGAAGTGGCGGGGTTTAGATCCCGAACCATTCGGCCGGGTCCAGCGTGTCCGTGCCACGCCGGATTTCGAAGTACAGGAGCGGCTCATCCTGAGCGCTGCCGATCGTCGCAATGCGACCACCTGACCCTACATCTTCACCGACCTTCACGTCGATGCTGGCGAGGTTCGCGCTGACCGTGAAGTAGCCCTGACCATGGTCGATGATGATGGTTTTGCCGTAGTCGGCGTACTCGTCCGCGAACGCGACAGTACCCGGGAAGACCGCACGCACGACCGAACCGCGAGGCGCCAACATTTCGAGCGCCGGTCCCGAGGCAGCGCGTCGGCTTGCCGGGCGTACCTCGGTGCGCCCGGTCAGTGGAAACGGCATGCGCCCCTTGAGGCTCGCGAAGCCCGAGTCGCTGGGTGCCATGGTTGCCAGATCCGCTGGACCCACGCCCGCGCCGTATACAGTGGTGTGGGGAGCTGCGCTCGGGCTCTCGAATGCGCGTTGGAATGCCAGCGCTCGATCGCGCGCCGCCTCGAGCGCTACCCGATTTTGCTCCATCAGCCGGCGCTCCTCCTGCATCGCGCTCAGTCGATCGTCGATCTCGGATGCCTTCTTCAGGAGGCGGACTTTGAGGTCCAGAAGCTCCTTCTGCTGCTTCAGATCGCTTTCCAGGGCTCGGTGCAGGCTCTCGACTCTCGAGGCGTGATCGAGCAGCTGTTCGAAGCCCCCGCTCGCGGGCATCAGCCCGGCTCGGGTGAGGCGCACGTACGCCCGCCCGCGTACGACCGTTCGCAACTTGAGTCGCGCGGTCCTTTCATCCACCCTCTGGAGTTCCGTCTGCAATGTCCGTTGGTCGTCCAGCAGGTTCTCGACTAGCTCTTGTGCTCGAGTCGGAGCCAGCGCTGGCGAGGATAGATCGGTGGTGCTTCCCCAAGGGCTGGGGTCGGGCGTCAAGGGCTCCGCCGCCCGAGCGGTGGCCACCACGGCACAGGCGCCCAGCAGCAGCCGAGCCGTGCGACGCTTCAGGGTGCGCATTGCTACCATCACCTACACGACCAGGAAGCGTTTGAGACTGGCATAGGCGGCAGTGATGCCCAGCAGTCCGCCCAGCAGGATCAAGAACACAGACATGCTCCAAGGCAAGAACGTCGGCTCTATGCCCAGCAGCGCGCCGAGGCTATCGTCGAAGTGGCTTTTGATGATGCCGTACAGCACGCCGAGCAAGCTGAGTGCGGCGGCAGCGCCCAGCGCGCCCTGAGCGCCTCCTTCGACCAGGAACGGTCGCGTCACGTAGTCATCGCTGGCGCCGACGAGCTTGAGAACTTCCACCTCGCGCTGGCGCCGTTGCAGGGCAAGGCGCATGGTCGACGAGACCACGCTGACCACGGCGCCGAGCACGACCAGCGCCAGTACCAGAGCTGCCGCTAGACCTCCGGTGAGCACGCGCCCGATGCGCTCGCTCCAGGCTTCGTAGGTTTCCACTGCCTCGACGGCGGGCAGCGCCTCGAGCTTCTCGGACATCTTGCCGAGCCTCTCCGCGGCGGCGTCACCCGTGAGCTCGAGGTCCAGCGAAGCGGGGAACGCCTCGGCGGGCAGCGCTTCGAGCGTCTCGTCGTTCCCCGTGCCCAGGATTTCGCTCCGAGCGTCCTCGCTCGAGACGAACTTGACCCGGGTCACCCCTTCGGTGGCTCGGAGCGCCTTTTCGATTTCGCGTACCTGGTCGCGTTCGACGCCCGCTTTCAGATAGACACTGGCGCGACCTGCGGCCTCCCAGCGGTTCTGCACCGACTGGATGTTCACCATGATCAGCAGTGCCGAGGCGAGGCACACGAAGGCAACGGCCACGCTGAACACGCTCAGAGCGTGCAATCGCCATTCGTTCTTGGCGGCCCGCCAGGCCCTATCGACTGGAGACATAGCCAAACTACGCTACTTTCTGTGGATTCGGATCCGCCATCGTGTCCAGTCCCTCCCTGGCGTCGAGGGCTTTGCCCTCGTCCAGCACGATCACACGCCGCTGGCGAATGTCGAGCAGCGAGCGGTCGTGAGTGGCAAACAACACGGTCACGCCTGTCTCGTGGATGTCCTCGAAGAGCCCCAAGATGTCCACCGCGAGCTGAGGGTCCAGGTTGCCGGTGGGTTCGTCCGCAAGCACCAAGGCCGGTTCGCCGACGATGGCTCGCGCAATTCCCACGCGCTGCTGCTCGCCACCCGAAAGCACGCCCGCGCGATCCTCGCCGCGCCCAGCCAACCCAACCCGTTCCAACGCCTCGCCAACGCGCTGGCGGATCAGCCTGTCGGGAAGCGACAGCACTTGCAGCGGTAGGGCGACATTGTCGAAGACCGACCAGTTGTCGACCAGCTTGAAGTCCTGAAAGACGATGCCCACATTGCGTCGCAGGAAGGGCACCGAGCGTTTGGCAAGCCGTCCGACCTCGCGGCCCAGGAACAGGATGCGCCCCGAGTCGACGTTTTCAGCCGCGTAGAGCAGGCGCAGCAAGGTGCTCTTGCCGGCGCCCGACGGGCCGGTGATGAACACGAACTCGCCGCGGGCGATCTCCAGGTTCAGGCCCTTGAGAACTGCCGCATCCGCGCGGTACGCCTTGTGCACGTCTTCGAGCACGAGCACCGGGCGGTTCGCCGTCGTCGCGTCGAACCGGTTGCCGCTGCGCAGCGCTTGCCCGAAGCTGCGGCTCTTGTTCATACGAATCGAGGTAACAGGGAGCATGTCTCCGGCACAACTTTTCGGCGCTTTTGGCTGCGCTGGCGCGGGGCAAGTTTTCTGATGAAGATCGCCTACTTTGGTTTGCCACTCGGAGCGTGCCTCCTCGGCGAAGCCGGATACGAGCCGAGTCTCGTGGTGCTTTCGCCGATTGCGGCACCAGGGAGAAGGCGACTCGCTCGGAGCTTGCCCGGTGCCCACGTCGTCGACTTCTTGCGCGGGGGCCTGGCCGAGAAGGTGGATCTCGCCTTCGAAAGCGTTCGTCCCGAGCTCTTGCTCAGCTGGTTCTGGACGCGCCGTTTGCCCGAACGCTGGCTGGTTCGGCCGTCGCTTGGGGCCTTTGGAGTGCACCCTTCGCTGCTGCCCCGGCATCGCGGACCCGACCCCTATTTCGCGGCCATCGATGCCGGAGACGCAGTTACGGGCGTTACCTTGCATCGGCTCGAACCCGAGTACGACGTCGGCGATATCGTGGCCTCCGAGAGCCTGCCAATCGGCGAGCTCAATGCCTGGCAGCTGGCGCGCGCTCTGGACCGCCCCAGCTTGAGGCTCTTGCTCTGGGCGGCCTCCCAGGCCGCCTCGGGCCTGCCGCTGCGAGGACAACCACAGTCCGCCGAGCACGCAACCTGGGCCGGGGAGCCGGTGGGCGATCAACTACGCGTGCGTTGGGAATGGACGAACGAGCGGGTGCTCCGGCGTATCCGCGCACTGGCACCTACTCCGGGTCTGGCGCTCGAGCTTCGCGGGCTCGAGTTCTTCGTCACGAGTGCGACGGCTGCGCCGACTCCCGAGCTGCCCCTGCGAGCGGGAGAAGCCGTCGTACGTGAGTTTGTGACGATCCGAACGGGCGATGGCGCTATCCGTGCCCAATCGGCGCTCGTGGTCGGTTCGGAGGGCGCCGTCGACGGTCGAGCCCTCGCAAAACTGCTGGCCGAGCGCGGGGCGGGGCCGCAGGGCGTCGAAAAACCTAATGGTGGCGAGTCTTAAGGTAGCTCAGAGGCGGGGGTTCAGTGCTATCCTCGCGAGGGAGGCTGAGATGAGTGACCCGGTGAGTGCTGCACGCAGCGCCCGCGAGAATTTGAGACAAGGACTGGCAGCGTTGCAGGCGGCCGGCGTTCCGCCGGACGTGGCGCAGGCGGCCGAGCCCGTGGCTCGAGCCATGGGTGCCCTGCACCAGATCGAGGCGAGCGGCGGTGCGGCGGTCGTTCAGCAAGCTCCCGTGGCGCTCGAGGCCGTGCGGCGCGCGCTCGGGATGCTCCAGGCCCATCCTCCTGCCCTGCCGGCTGTCAACCAAGCGCTCGAAGCAGTGGCCAACTCGCTCAGCCTGGTGCACCAGCTCACGCAGAGCATGCAACTCGGGCAGGCGGCGACGCAAATGCAACAACCTTCCCCTGTGGCGCGACCCATGGCCGCGCCACAAGTTCAGCAGCCCCCTGGGCAAGCCGCTTTCGGTGGGACACACGTGATGCAGCCCGGAGCGACGCCAGCTGGCGTCCCTCGCCCGGCTCCGACTCAACCCCAGGCCCAGGCCTATTCACCGCAACAGCCCTATTCACCGCAACAGCCCTATTCACCGCAACAGCCCTACCCACCGCAACAGCCCCAACAAGCCTCCTACGCCCAGCCTCCTCAAGGCTTTCCGCCCGCCCAGGCCGGTGGCACTCCCCAGGCGCCCCAGCAACCCGCAGCCTACGCTGCCCCTCAGGCGGCGCCCGCGGGGCCCGCGCCGGCGGCGCCGGCCCCGCAGCAATGGCAGCAACCTGCCGTTCCCCAGGGCGGGCCCAGTCCGGCGAGCCCCGGAGCACCCATCCACGTGGAAGCCGAGCTCGGCGCGCACAGCTCGACCAACTTCTACAAGGGGCTGAGCGGCAACGACGTGATCGATTCTGGCGGCATCTTCATCGCCACCTACCAGATCCCCGAAATTGGGCAGCCGCTCGTCATCAAGGTGTCGTTGCCGGGCGGCTACGAGTTCGAGGCCGCGGGCGTCGTGCGCTGGACGCGGGACGCGCCTCATTCCACGCGAGGGGCCGAGTCGCCTCCGGGCTTCGGGGCGCAGTTCACCAACATCTCCCAGGAAGGCCGTCAGCTGGTCTACCGGTACGTGCGCAATCGGGAGCCGCTGTTTCACGACGACCTGTGAGCTCGCGCAACCGTGCGCCGAGCACTGACGCTGCTGGTCATCACCACGTTGTGTTTGACGGTCCGCACCGCGCGAGCGGGTGACCCCTATCTGCGCTGGTACACCGTCGAGACGCCCCACTTTCGAATCCACTACCATGGGGGGCTCGAAGACCTTGCCCAGCGAGTGGCCACGGTCTCCGAGCAAGTGAACGAAATCCTCGTGCCGGCCATCAACTGGCAGCCGCATGAAGTCACCCATGTCCTTTTGACCGACGACAGCAGCGGAGCCAATGGCTCCGCCAACGCGGTGCCCTACAACACCGTGCGCCTGTTTGCCACCGCGCCCGGAGACATGTCCGCGCTCGATGATTTCGGCGACTGGGCGTTCACGCTCATGATGCACGAGCACGTGCACGTGCTGCACCTGGACAACATCCACGGTCTGCCGGCCGTGGTGAACGCCATCTTCGGCAAATCGAGTGTGCCGAATCAAGAGCAGCCTCGCTGGATCATCGAAGGAATCGCCACGGTATTCGAAAGCCGCATGACCAGCGGTGGGCGCTTGCGCTCCAGTCAGTTCGACATGTTCATGCGGGCCAACGTGCTCGAGGGCGAGATGCTCGAGCTCGATCAATTCAGCCACCCGCTCAGGCGATTCCCGGGCGGGTCGATCCCATACCTCTACGGTTCCCAGTTCTGGGAGTGGATTCTGGACACCTACGGTCCGAACACCTTCGGCGCCGTCGCTACCGACTATGGCCAGAACATCATTCCGTGGGGGATCAATCGCTCGATCCGTCGCGCTACGGGGCGCACCTATCCGGAGCTGTACCGGGGCTGGAAGGCCGCGCTCGAGCGCCGCTACCGAGCCCAGCGGGCCGCGCTGGACAAGCGCGGCCGTCGCGAAGGCACGCGTTTGACGAGGCGGGGTTTCGTGGCCGCCTATCCACGCTTCGAGCCCCATTCGGAGCAGGCGCCGGGCGCACCTGCGAGCCTCGTCTACTTTCGCGCCGACGGTCACACCACGGATGGATTGTATCGTATCGAGCTGCCGGCTTCGCAGAGCGCGCCCGAGCCCGAAGCCGAGCTCGTGGCGCGCTCGCGCGACTCCACGGTAAGCTTCGATGCTGAAGGCGGCCTGGTCTTCTCGAGCATCGCGACCAGCCGCCGACGCTACCGCTTCAGCGATCTGTTCCGGCAAGCGCCCCACACCCGATCGCCGCGCGGCTACGAGGCCGGGCGACGCCGGCTCACCGTGGGGCGCCGCGCGCGTTCACCGGACGTCAGCCCCGATGGGCGCCGTATCGTGTACGTGACCGACCGATCGGGAACCACCACGCTGCGTCTCGCGGACTACAGTTCCGACTTCGAGGTCGAGCACGAGCGGCTGCTGGTGAACAAGCGTCGCTACGAGCAGGTGTTCACGCCCAGGTTCTCGCCTGACGGTCAGCGCGTGGCGTACAGCACCTGGCTGACCGGGGGCTACCGTGACATTCATGTCGTCGATGTCGCAACCGGACGGGTCATGGCCATCACCCACGACCGAGCGCTCGACATGCAACCCAGCTGGTCACCCGACGGGCGTACCTTGTACTTCACTTCGGATCGGACCGGCATCGCGAACGTCTACGCTTACACGTTCGAGACCGGCACCCTCCAGCAAGTCACCAACGTCGTGATGGGCGCTTACATGCCCGAGGTGTCGCCCGATGGCGCCACCCTGGTGTACGTCGGTTACACGTCCCTGGGTTACGACCTGTTTCGGATGTCGCTCGACCCGGACCGTTTCCTGCCCGCACTGCCCTATGTGGACGACCGGCCCGACGTCGTGGCGCTCGGCGAGACCAAACAGTGGCCCGTGGAAGAGTACGACCCGCTGCCCACCCTCAGGCCCTACAGCTACGAGCTCGGCTACGATGACGGCCCGTTCGGCAAGCAGCTCACGCTCGACACCCAGGGTGAGGACATTACCCAGAGACATACCTTTTCCTTCAGCCTGGGCGTCGACTTCCAGGAATACCAGCCGCAGACGGATTTCTCCTATTGGTACAGCGGGCTGCCCATGACTCTGAGCCTGTCCGCCTTTCGATCGGTGGTGCCGCGCGACTACACCGTCGATGACAGGACGGCCGCGATCCGGGAGTCGGTGACCGGGCTGTCCTCCGGTCTCGGCTACTGGGTGCCGGGCGAATTCGACGGCACGCTGCTCGCCATGAGCTACTCCGTGAATCTCTTCGAGCAGCGCTTGCCGGTGGCGGCATTCGTGGACCCCTATGCTCCCGTGCCGAACGAGCCGCACCGTGGCCAACTCGGCCTCGTTCACCTCGGTTACGAGTACTATAACACCGAGGGTTCCAACTACGGAGTCAGTGCCGAGCGAGGCTTCAGCCTCAACCTCGGTCTCGACTATGCCTCCGAGTTCACCGTCAGCGACGACACTTTGGTGTCCGTCAATGGGCGAATTCGCGGCTATGTTCAGATGCCCTGGCTGCGCCACCACGTGTTGGCGACCGCGCTCGGAGCCGGCGCGGCGGGCGGCAGCTACCCTCGGCAGGGCTTCTTCTCGGTGGGCGGCTACGGCGACCAGCCCGTGCTCGATGCCTATACTTCCAATCTGCTGCAGTCCGCATTCAAGTTGCGCGGTTACGAAGCGGCCCAGTTCCGCGGCCGCCAGTACCTGCTGCTCAACACCGAATATCGTTTCCCCATCTCGTACTTCGAGCGCGGCCTGAGCACCCTCCCCGTATTCCTACAGACCATCTCCGGGGCCGTGTTCGCGGACTACGGCGGCGCCTTCAACCGCCTCGACTACGAAGACAGAAGCGCGGCGCTCCACCTCGGAGTCGGCGCCGAGCTCTGGCTGGATCTGATTCTGGGCTACGCGACGGAAAACACCCTGCGCTACGGCTTCGCCCGTGGCTTCGGCCCCGACGCCCAAGGTTTCATCCACTACTTCGTGGCCTCTTCGCGCTTCTGATCGATGGCATCTGAATGCCCAACCCCGATGCGCCACCAGCCGCAACCGAGCCCTACTCTTACAGCAGCAAAGCGTGACAGCAGAGCGGTCGGGTCGCACCCCCCCCGTTTCTTTCCCCAAGTTCCGAAACCCTGATAACAGCCAACCCCATGCCAAAAGCTCTGATCGCGCGAAGGGGCTCGAATCCGGCCAGGCGCAGGCTCGCGAGGTGGGTCGCCAGCGCACTGCTCGGCGCTTCGCTGACGGGTTGCTTCGCGCCTCCTCCGCCCTCCGAGCTGGCGGCGGACGCGGCTCGGGAGCTGAATTTGGCAGCGCGTTTTGGTGAGATGGGGACGGCGGCTGCGCATGCCTCCGACGCAGAGCGCCCCGAATTTCTCAAGCGGCGGGCCGAGTGGGGCAAGTCCCTGCGCATCGTCGACGTCGAGCTTGCCGGTTTCCAGATGGACGAGCCCGATAGCGCCAAGGTGTTCGTCGACATCGCCTGGCTGCGCGTCGACGAGCTGAACGTGCGCAGCACGCGCATCGCCCAGTTCTGGCGGGACTACCGAATTGGGGGCTGGAAGTTATTTCGCGAAAAGCGGGTCCAGGGCGACCTCGGCCTGTTCGGCGAGCCTGTCGAGCGGGCGCCCATGCGCGCGAAGGACGTGCACTTTCCGACCAAGATAATCAGCGAGTAGCGTGGGAGCCCGGGCAACGCGGAGTCCCGGAAGTGGCACGGCGCGCTCGCTCCGAGCACGCCAGCGCCGCGATTACTTGCTCTTCTTCTTGCTTTTGCCGCGTTCCTTGCGGGTCGCTTCGGCGACTCGCTCCAGCCGGGCCTTCTTCTTGGCCTGCTCTCGGCGGCGTCTCATCTTGTTGGTGCAGCGGCTATCGAACTTTCCCATTCTGGATTTCCTCGAAGGTTCACCACCGTAGGAGCTTGGTGAAGCAGGGCTCAGACCTATCGGCGGCGGCGAGCGCGAATCGAGCGCCCGGATGTGGAAGGTGCAGGGGGCGCGAACCCGCGCACCCATACTGCGGATCAGAGGCAAGCGCCAGACAAACCGCTCCGAGCGCCCGTGCCTACCTTGGACCGGTGGCCCGAGCTTACTTGCCGGGAGGGCCTCAACCGCTCGAAGCGTCTTCGAGCGTACGCTCGCGGTCACGCACCTCGAGACGATAGCGGCTATTCACCGTCTCGATATAAAAGACATCACGTGCAGCAAGTCGGAGCACGCGCTTGACCGGGGTGGTGACGTATTCGTGCATGCCGTCCGAAAACTCGATCACTACCACGGAGCCTTTCCGTGGCGCGCGTACCAGGCGACCACTGACAGCCCGGGAACCACGGCCAAGCTTGCGGAGCACGACTTGCACGACAAACAATCTAGCAATCTACGCGCGCGCGTCCAACCCCCCGGTTGAATCCTGGGCGAGCCAGGGGCACAGCGCCTCACACCCGTGGTGTTCGACCCGCAGGGGCCAGGCGACGTAGATGCGTCTCGCAGGGGTAAAACCCCATTACACCGGGTATCTGCCACCCGGGTATTCCGAAGTCTGTGGGTCTTCCGTGCTGAAGTGAGCGCTCTTGGTCAAAAAAATACACCCCTGAACGCACGACATGGAAACCCTTGACCTTGACGGTTTTCGCCGTGCGGCGGGGACTCAAGGAGGCGAAACTCCGGGAACCCCTTGTTTTGCGAAGTAGGCGCGCATCACATCCCGGGCCAGATCGGGGCCCTTGATGTGCCAGAGCGGCGTATTGACGACCAGAGAGGCCAGCGCAATCTCGGGCTTGTCGGCCGGGGCGAAGGCCACCAGCCAAGTGTAGTGCCGATTCTCCTTGTGGCGGGTCAGCGTGCCGGTTTTTGCCGCGATTTCGATGCCAGGTAGGAACGCGCGTCTTTTGCGATCGTGGAATGTCTTGTAGGCGGTGCCGTTCGCCACGGTTTGGAGCATCATCTTCGTCAACGTCTGGGCGGTTTTGGGCTGAATGGCTCGCCGGAGCACGGCGGGTGTTTCCTCCCGGGTCCAGAGCGTTTCCTTGCCCCGATAGATCTTGCGAATGATGCGGGGCTTGAGCGCGACGCCCCCGTTGGCGACAGTCTGCGCCAGCACTGCGCCCGACAGCGGGGACATGCTGGTGTGCCAGAAACCGGCCGCCGAACGCGCGAATTCGAGCGGATCGCCGGGGATCTCGATCTTGGGAGCCTCGTTGGGGACCGCGAAGGGAACCGGAGCGCCAAAGCCAAACGCACCGCCCACTTCCGTAAGGTCCTCGGGCGTCAGATGCTTCTGAGCCAGGCGCGCGAAGACCACATTGAGGCTGCGTCCGAGGGCAATCGCCAGGTTGGCGCACCATTTGTCTCGTTCGGGATCTTCCTTGAGCTCGTCCGCGCTGATCCTACTTCGACCACCGCGGTAGCATTGTTCGGTCTTCTCGTTGAGCCCGGCTTTTTCGATCAAAGCCGCCGAAGTCACGACCTTGAAGGTACTGGCTGCCGGGGCTTCGGCCACGACGTTCACGTCGAAGCGCTTGCCCTCCTTGACGTAGCTCGCATAGGCGAGAACGTCTCCGGTATCGACCTTGAGCACGACCAGGCCCGCTTCGGGCACCTTGTACCGCTTCATGATGGCGGTTGCGGCGCGCTGCACTACCGGGTCGAGGGTCAGCTCCGCGGTGCGCCCATCGCTCAGCGGTGTCGTGACGCGGCGCGGTCTGAGGTTGAGGCGCAACAGGTCGAGGCCGCGCAGGTCGGGGCCGGGGTCCTTGGGCTCGACGGCGCGCTCCTCTACCTTGCTGAGCGGGTCCGTAACCTTGACGCTCCCCTGGACGACAGGCACCAGTGCCGCCATGACGCCCACCGACGCTCCGAGCGCCAACCATCTGCTCCAAGCGGTCATGCCCGTGTCGGTTAGCGGGGCTGAGCGAAACGGGGCAAAAAAAACGCGATTCTTTCGCCACCGGACCGTGGGCTGCGACGCCAGCCGGGTCTCAGGGATCCCACGCGAGTTTTGCGCGGGGCGGTTCTGCCCGCAATGACGCGAGCAGGCTTGCTTTGCCCACGGACTCCCCCCTGCAGCCGGCGCACGCGGTTTTCGACCGCTGGGGCATAGCCACCGCCGGGCTCCCAGTCTATCCTTCGTAGACCAGTGGGCGCCAGGCGTCCGCTGCAACACGGGTCCCCCTTTTGACGATCGAGCGCGCCGCCTATTCAGAGAACCTGGAAGTCGAAAGTCCGGCGATTTTGATGGCCCTGTGCGGTCCGCGCTCGGAGCTCTTGGGCGAGGTGGCGCGCGAAAGCGGTGCGGAGGTCAACCTGCGGGGAAACACGATCTATCTTTCCGGGGACAAGGTGGACGTGCAGGTGGCGCATCGGTTCCTGAGTGATGCCGTCGCGCTGGTAGGGCGTGGCGTCAGCGTGCTGCCGACGGACGTCAAGCGTTCGCTGCGCGGGTTGCGGGAGCAGCCGGACCGCTCTCTAGTCGAGCTGTTGCACGGCACCATCGTCGTCGGTACCAAGCGCCGCACCATCGTGCCCAAGACCCCGGCGCAACGCGCCTACATAGAGGCGATTCAAGGCTACGATCTCACTTTCGGTATCGGGCCGGCGGGAACGGGGAAGACCTACCTGGCCATGGCGGTGGGGGCCAGTCTGTTGCTGTCCAAGCAGGTCAAGCGCATCATCTTGACCAGACCCGCGGTGGAAGCGGGTGAAAAGCTGGGCTTCTTGCCCGGCGACCTGGCCGAGAAGGTCAACCCGTACTTGACGCCTCTGTATGACGCGCTGCACGACATGATCGAGTTCGACCGGGTTCAGCAATTGCGCGAGCGCTCGCAGATCGAGGTGGCGCCGCTCGCGTTCATGCGCGGGCGCACATTGAACGATTGCTTCGTGATCCTGGACGAGGCGCAAAACGCGACCAGCGAACAGATGCGCATGTTCCTGACCCGCCTCGGGTACGGGTCGAAAGCAGTCGTCACGGGCGACATCACCCAAACCGACCTGCCGCGCGGTGCCCGCAGCGGGCTCAGAGAAGCGAAGACGCTTCTGAACGACATCGAAGGGATACGGTTTTGTTTCTTTTCGGACGCGGATGTGGTCCGCCACGTCCTGGTTCAGAAGATCATCCTGGCGTACGAGAAGCGTGACGCGGAGCTTCAGCAGCAAAAAGAGGCGGAACGAGCGCGTAACGAGCTTCCCGCCGATACCTCCGAGCAGGATTGAGCCGCCGATCACCTGCATGCCGCCCGGCCCATCCGTATACTGAACAAACCGCTGGTCGTTCTGGAGTCTCGCCTCGCTCCGGTATCCGTGATAAGCGGCGGCCATGTCAGAGATTCAGCAGGTCAACGCACGAGAGATTCTGGATTCGCGGGGCAACCCGACTGTCGAAGCCGAGGTGCTCATCGACGGCGGTTTCGGTCGCGCAGCGGTTCCGAGTGGCGCGTCCACCGGAGAGCACGAAGCTCTGGAACTGCGCGACGGGGACAAGAGTCGCTACCTGGGCAAGGGCGTTACCCAGGCCGTCGCCAACATCAACGACAAGCTCGGGCCAGCCATCATCGGCCTGAACGCACTCGACCAGCCCGGCGTCGACGAGCGTTTGCTCGAGATCGACGGTACCCCTAGCAAGTCCAAACTGGGAGCGAATGCGATCCTGGCTGTTTCCATGGCCGTGGCGCGCGCGGCAGCGGACGCGGTGGACCTGCCGCTCTGGCGCTACCTGGGTGGCGTGCAGGCCCGAGTGCTGCCCACCCCGCTCATGAATATCATCAACGGCGGTTCCCACGCCGACAACGGTCTCGAAATCCAAGAATTCATGATTGTGCCCCTGGGCCTTCCCACCTTTGGCGAGGCCTTGCGAGCCGGCGCCGAGGTATTTCATGCGCTGAAATCGAGCCTGAAGAAAGACGGCCTGACCACGGCGGTGGGTGACGAGGGCGGCTTCGCGCCGCGCCTCGAAGCCAACGAGCAGGCGCTGTCGCGCATCATCGGCGCGATCGAATCTGCCGGGTACAAGCCAGGCGAGCAGGTGGCGCTCGCGCTGGACTGCGCGGCGAGTGAGTTCTTCAAGGACGGCAAGTACACGTTCGACAAGAAGCAGCTGAGCGCAGCGGAACTTTGCGATGTCTATGTCTCGTTGTGTGACAAGTTCCCCATCGTGAGCATCGAAGACGGCCACGCCGAAGATGATTGGGACGGTTGGAAGCTGATGACCGAGAAGCTCGGGCATCGCGTGCAGCTGGTCGGCGACGATCTGTTCGTAACCAACAAGACGCGCTTGGCGCGGGGCATCGAACAAGGCATTGCCAACTCCATCTTGATCAAGCTCAACCAGATCGGCTCGCTCACCGAAACGCTCGACACCATCCATCTGGCGAATACGGCCAACTACACGTCGATCATCTCGCACCGCTCGGGCGAAACCGAGGATGCGTTCATTGCCGACCTTGCCGTGGCCACCAACGCTGGGCAGATCAAGACGGGCAGCCTGAGCCGTACCGACCGGATTGCCAAGTACAACCAGCTGCTGCGCATTGCCGACGAGCTGGACCAGAATCAGGTGTATTCGGGCAAGACGCCGTTTTCGCGACCTGGCTGAGTCGATCCGACGATTTTCACGACGTTCTCGGTGCATGATGGCGGGTAGCGTTGCGACGGACACGAAGGTGTTCCAGCGGCGCGCTGCTCGCCGCGCATCGGGTGAGGTAGTTGCCTTTTGCCAGGCGTGAAAGACGGGCAGCCTTCGACAGCCCGGCGAGTTTCGTCGACGCGAGGCCATGGGTAAATCCACAGTCGCCGTCGCGCGTGCGACGCCAGAGACAATCCTCGAAGACATCGACCGCGTGTGTCGACTTGCTCACATCGAGCAGGCGCTCGAGCGGGGCGTCCCGACCGTCCTCAAGGACGATATTGCGTGGCGCTATCCTTTCCCCGCCGCGAACACCACGCCCTGGCAGCTCGAAGGGAGCATTCTCGCGTTGAGGAGCCGCGGCTTCGAGCCATTGAGCCTGGTCCAGAGCAAGGTGCTCGCAAACAAACCAGTGCGGGGAGAGGAGCTGAAGTACTACTTGCCGCTGTGTGAGAAGTACGACATTCCCGTGCTCTACACTTTCAAGCGTCGCGACATGCGCTGGGTGGAGTACCGACCGAAAGCGCCCCTTCTCGTGCTGCACCAGCTGTTCGATACTGGCATCGTCTTGCCCGACTACCTTTTCGGGAAGAACGTCGTTCACCTGCCAACCGTGAAGTGTCACCGACACACCACCACCGCCGGAGCCATGCTGAATGCGCTGAATGGCTCGCTCGGCGCCAAGCGTTACTACACTCGTTCAGTGGTGCATCGGACGCTCGTCGACCTGTTGGCGATTCAGCGGGAAATCCTGGGCGGCTTGTTCGCAATCATGGACGGTACCACCGCCGGCAACGGCCCCGGCCCGAAGACGCTGACGCCTGTGACCAAGAACATCATCCTGGCGAGCGGAGATCAGGTAGCGATCGATGCGGTGGCCGCCAAGCTGATGGGCTTCGACCCGATGAGCATCGAGTACATTCAGCTCGCCCATCGAGCAGGGTTGGGAGTGGGAGATCCCCGGGACATCGCAATCGTGGGCGCGGACATTTCGGATGAGCGCTGGGGCTTTAGTGCCGGCGCTGGCGCCGCCGACCCGGTGAACGAGTCCTGGGGGCGCGGGCAGTTGAATCGCGCGGCCCAACTCTTTCTGAGAACACCACTGGCCGACGTTCTGGCCACGGGCAATGAAATCTACGACGATAAGTATCGCTGGGGCCGCCAGCAACGTGCCACCTTCGAGGAATGGAGGCGCACGACGCCGTGGGGCCAGCTCTTTGAAGCGTACGCGCTCGGGCAGAGCGATCGGATCGTGAAGAGCGGGTAGCCGCGCGTCGCGTTCTCGATCGGGAGGAGCGTGCCCGACCCCGCTTCGGCTCGGTTCGCCGCACTGGGGGCGCTTACCCGACTCCAGGCGCCGCTGCTCAGTAAACCACCGGAAGCAGTGGGGATTCGCTTCGCGCTAAAGGTTTGCCCACGGGGAGCGTTGTCTTCAGACAACGGCTTCGATCGCCATGAATGGTCTTCTTTCCGACGTTCCGACTTCCCTCAGACCCCCGCGGTTGGCGAGCGTCGCCCGGGTACGTGGACACGCCTTCCTCGGGGCGTACGCGAGCCTGGAGGGGCTCAGGGGCCAGAGCGCACAGCGCTCGGCCTTGCCGCGCCTCGTTCCGAGTCTGCGTGTCATGTTCGAGCAACACCGCCTGGTCGAAGACGAGTGGTATCCCATCGCATGGTACAAAGAGCTGCTCTCGGCGGTTCGGGTGGCAGGGGGTGACAGCGAGAACATCGTGCGCGCCATCGGCGCAGAGTGTTCGCGGCGCGACCTTTCTGGGCCTTATCGATGGTTCGCCCGCCTCCTCAGACCGCAGGCGCTGTTCGCTGGATCGATGCGCTTCTTCAGGAGCTACTACGATACCGGAGAGGTCTGGGTGCAGGGCGCCGGGAAGGGGAGTGCGCAGGCCATCTGGAAAGGTTGCCAGGGCTTCGACCGAAACATGTGGGTCGAGGTGATAGGCTCGTGCGAAGCCATTCTGGAGATCGGCGGCGCGAGGGAGCTGAGTACTCGCATCATGGCGGGCGGTAACGACGGCGATGCCCACATGGAGCTCAGGGCACGTTGGTGCTGAAGCTCGCCAGTCAGCTCATGTGCTGCCTGAGCCACGCGAGGCCTTGTGTCTCGAACCCGAGTGCCGACTCGAACCCGAGCGACAGGTCCTCGGGAAGCGCCAGGTGCCCTCCGGTCGCCGACCAATGGACCTGTAGATGCGAGCGAGGGACCTCGAGTGCGGTTGCCACGGTGTGGAAGGGCACCATCGGATCTCGGCGCGCTCCGACGTAAAGCACCGGGACGCGGAGCGCCCCCAAGAGCTGCGCGACACTGGCCTTGCGATAGTAATCCCAGGCGTCTGCGAAGCCGAAAGCCGGTGCCACCACGAGCTGATCCCATTCCAAGATCTTGCGTATCTTGCGTACTCGGGCGAGGGGCGCTGGAACACGTCCGGTTTGGGCCCAGCGCGCATAGCTCTGGGTCAGTCCGCCCAACACATTCTTGCGATACAGACTGAACGTCGGGCGATCGAAAGCGCGCATGCTCGCCTCCAAATCGAGAGGTGAGCACGCTGCCACGATACCACGCACCCTCGGGTCCGGCTCGCGGCATGCGTAGTGCAAAGCGACGTGACCTCCCATCGAGTAACCGAGAATATAGAGGTTTTGGTAGCGGGCCAGCTCTGGTGACGCCACGGCGGCAGCCAGATCCTCGCTCAGGCCGGCGTGGGCAACGCCTGCCGCCGAGTCACCAGACCCGCGAGCGTTCAACAGTAGGCAGGCGACTCCCGCGAGCGAAGCGGCCCGAAACGCTCTGGGCATGTAGCGGCTGCTGACCGAACCCCCGAGGCCGTGCAGCACGACGAGCAGCTCGCTGGTGTTCGCGTGGCGGAGCGCGCCGCTCAGCGTGACCGAATGACCACGGGCATCGACCCGCTCGTGTCGCCAGCGTTCGAGCTGGCCGCTGACATCGGGCTCCTTCAGGCTCGTCAGGTAGCGGCCCAGGGTCCACAGGTGTCCATGCAACGTCATACTGGCTCGAGGACGGGCCTGTGCTCCGCACTCATTGAAAGGCGGCGCGAGCCAGAGAGTCGAGCCCGAGCACCGTCAGCGGCTGATCGGAAAGCTCGAAGGTCGTCACATCTCCGAGCCTTACACTGAACTTCTGGTACGGGCCATCCAGATAAACGCCGGCACGTTGCATCTTGCTCTGCACCTCGACTTTCTTGCCAGCTGCGACAGTGAACAGCGCCATGCGCAGGCGCCGACCGTTTCCCGTGTAGGGTTCGCGTACGACCAGCTGCAGCTTCTTCGACGAAAGTGGCAAGATTGTTCCGCCCGCCGAGCGCTGCGCCGCCGTGCTGCCCGCGGCCGGCCCCACCCAAAATCCGCTCGAACGCTGGATCTCCCTCCGGCGTTGGCATTGCAAGATGTAGTGCGACGTCGCTGCCGGAGAGCTGTGGCAGTAGAGCGCCTCGTTGAGCACCCGCCGCGAGCGCACCTGTCCGTTGTGGTGCACGCACATGCGGGCCAGCCTGACTTTCGGAATGGTGCCGTCGAGCGCTGCCGCGAGCGAGCGAACGATTCCGGGACGTCGGGCTCCGCAGAAAAAGCCCACGCTGTAGCGCGGTGAGCTGTTGACGCCGAGAATCGGTACGTCCACGACGTTGTGCGAGGCAGCCAGCAATGTGCCGTCGCCGCCCACCGCGACCACCAGCGAAGCGCCTCGGGGCTCGAACGCCGCGTGAGCGCCGTGCAGTACCAGCGCCTCCGTGCCCAGGTGTTGCAGCGCATTCACCACGGCATCCAGCGTTTTGTTGTGTTCGTCGTGAGCGCCGCGCCACTTTTTCACGCTCGGGTCGTTCCGCTCGAGTAGCTGTCGCGCGCGCGGATCGCCCTCTCCTTCCAACGAGCGCGCGAACAGCGAGCGCTTGGCGACGACGATGACGCGGGCTCTGCTCAATGCTGCCTCGAGGCGAGACGGCGCAGGCCGAGCTCGGTCTTGGCGTCCTGGATGTCGCCTCGCTCGCACATGGCCAGAGCCTGAGCCAACGGAACGCTGACGACTCGTCCGAAGTGTTCCAGCGGGGAGCCGTCGAGCTGCGGCTCGCCACGTTCTGTGGGGTCGACCTCGACTTCGAAGAAAAAATGCTGCTCGGCGACGAAGCCAGGCGCCGGAAACATCGGAGGCCCCAGTGAGGCCAGGGTCTGCTCGGGAACGTCGAAACCGAGTTCTTCGTGCAGCTCGCGCTGAGCCGTGGCGCGCGCACCCCCCGGCCTCTGGTCGCGTTCTTCCACCAGGCCTGCCGGGAGCTCCCAGAGGTTTCCCAAGGGCTCTCGAGCAATGCTAGGGCCGCGCCGCTCGTCGCGGCCGAAGATTGGGGGCCGGAGCGCGCTGCGCAGGTACACGAAGCGCTCATTGGCCACCGTGTAGTGCGCGCAGATCACGACGGCATCGATCGCGCGCCTATCGATCTCGTCATAGGCGAAAGGTTCGCTGATGCTGCCGTCGGGGTAGTGCGCGCGGTAGCGACGGCGTTTCAACTTGAGAAAGCCTTCGGGGACCTTTGGACTCAGGTCGTCGATGACCTCGAGCCGGATTTCCGGCAAGAGCGGTGCATCGGGTTGTCGAGAGCGGGTCATTCTTCAGGCAAACTGGCCGGCCAGGGTTGCGAGGTGGGTGGTTCGAGGGTACACGACCTACTGGAACCTACCTTATTTTCGAAATCGACTGGCAGTCGTACGCTCGAGCGCTTCTGGAGCTCGAAGTCAGCAAAGGGGTCACCATGGTGCGCGCAACAAGACACATTTCGCTCTGGTTGATCGGGGTCGGGCTCGTGTGTGCCTCGCCGGCATCGATCGCTTGGGCACAGGCGTCCAAGAAGAAATCTGAACAACAGGCCGAAAAGCTGAACCTCGAAGAGGTCAAGAAAGATCTCGCGAGCCGTCAGGAGTCGCGAGTGGTGGGCGCGCTGAATCTCGTGAAATCGGCACCCACGCAAGCCAAGGAGCTCGCGCCAGACGTGGAGCGTCTGCTGTCGCGTGGCTCCACGTTGAAGATTGCGCTGGGCGCGCTCAGCGCGCTCGGCGACCTGAGTGAGCCGAGTTCCAGCAAGGCCATCGCCCCGTACGTTCGACATCGGAGCGCGAACGTTCGCCAGACCGCCGCCCATGCTCTGGTGAGGACGGGTGGACCTGACGCAGTGATTGCGCTCAGAGCCGCGCTGCGTGCCCCCGATCCCCAGGTACGCGATATCGCTGCGAGGGGCCTTGGCAACCTGAAAGCAAAAGACGCCGTGGGCGATTTGTTTCAGGCTCTCGACCAGCGCGTCTACTCGGCAGCCGTCAGCCTAGGCAAGCTGTGCTCTCCGGCGGCTTGCCTCAAGTTCATGGATCGCCTGGGCAAGGTTCACCTCGAGGTGATAACGAGCGGCACCGACGAGATCCTGTTCCGCCCTGCGACAGAAGTCGACGAGAAGACCAAGCTTCAGGTGATCGAGAAGCTGGCGGGGCTGCGCACCACACCGGCAACCGAGTATCTCGCCGATGTGTACCGGCGCTGGCCCAAGGATGGCAGCAAATCGCTGAAGAAGGCGCTGCGCGACGCAGTCGAGGACAACGGCGGAGACCTGGGAGAAGACCAATGAGACACGGGGTATTCATCGGCATGGTGGCCCTGAGCCTGGTGGCTTGCGGCGGACAGCGAAATGGCTTCGACCAGGCGTTTACCAAGCGCTGGCAATCCGACCACGGGGATTCCGCCACGCGGCTCTACGAGCGCCTCCAGGAAAAGCCGAGTCAGCCCGGCACCGAAGTCGTGGTGGGGGTGACGGCGCATGGCCTGGTGGGCCAAACGCTCGCCGGCGCTGGGCGCTGGAGTTATCCGGGCAACGTAGATACCGTGCCGCAGATCAGCGGTGACGTCGTGGCTTTCAGTAGTGGCCATCAGGTAGTGGCCTTGAACGCCAAGACCGGAAGCGTCTTGTGGAAGGTGGACGCCGGCAAGCGGCGCCTGCGAGGTATGGGGGACGATGGAACGACCACCGCGGTCAGCTTGAGCGACGCCAAGGGGACGGAGCCCAGTCAATTCATGCTCGTGGGGCGCGATGGGTCCGTTCAGCATCGCTACGAGCTCAGGTCGCCGATTGGCGTGCCGGCCGTTTACAAGGGAGTTGCCTTCGTTCCTTGGGCGAGCCAGTACGTGACAGCGATCGACACGACCAGCGGCGAAGAGGTAGGGCGAGTCCTCCTTCGGCACCAGGTGAGCCACGCCGAACAGATTGGCACGGAGCTCTACTTCGGTCAGCTGGCTCTGACGCGCTTCGATGCGAAGATTGGCGCAGCACAGCGACAAGCCGGCAACACCGTGTCGCTACCCGACAAGACGTTGCCAGGCAAACCGGAGTGGTACAAGGACGGGACCGTCGTCTACGCGCCCACTGATTCGGCGAGTACGAAGATCCACCTGTGGGCGCGTCCGGTGCAGTCCGGGGATGCTCTCGCCATTGCGGGGGGCAGCTACGCGGCAAGTTACTTTTCCGTGGTGCTCGGGCTCGACGCGAAGGATGGCAGTCTGGTGTGGACGCGCGCGTTCGACGACGACATCGTTGGCGGCGGTGCCGCGCAGGACGGCTATGCGCTGTGCGACGCGAAAGGCAAGGTTTGGGCCGTGAGCAACCAGGG
The DNA here is from genome assembly GCA_963809955.1 of uncultured delta proteobacterium. Lineage (GTDB taxonomy): Bacteria > Myxococcota_A > Polyangia > Polyangiales > Polyangiaceae > JAICQQ01. Next base: position 219,486 of record CAWELQ010000011.1, on the reverse strand, counting down.
CAATGAGCCGAAGGTCGCCGCGGACCTGGGCAAGCCCCTCGTGGCTTGTGTGTTACAGGTGCAGACGCTCGGGGTGAGCGGTGCTCCCGCCGAGCCTCTGGCCGAGCAGATGGACCAAGTGCTTTCCACGCACCGGCCTTCGCTGGCTGCAGCCTACGCGTTCATCGTCGAAGAATTGCCAAGCTTGGACGACCCCAAGGTCACCAAGATTCTCATCGATCTGGTGGAACACCCTCGCACCGTTCCTTCCTTGGCCAAACGCGCCCGTGTGCTACTGGCGCAGCAGCGTACTGGTGTAAAGTACATGATGTCGGCGCTCAAGCGTCACTATGACTTCCTCTCCGGCAATCGACCGCCGCCCGTTGGACCCATCGCGCAGGCCCTGGAAGCCATCGGCGAACCCCAGGCCGCACCGCTGTTGGCCCAACACCTCAACGACCCTGCGACCAGCGCCAAGGACGTCGCCTTGATTGCCAACGCGCTGTACAAGCTGGCGACCCCCTCGGAAAGCGACGAGCTGAAGACTTTCTTTGCACTCTACCGGGCCACCGCCGACCAGCCCTCTCTGGTCGAGGCCGTGGTCAGGGTTGCGCAAACGTTGGTCCGGGTGGGCGGCCCTTCTGGTCAAGAGATGGTGGAGTACGCAGCTACCGATCCGCTCACACACCCGAACGTGCGCAGCAAGCTGGCCGAGGCGTTGCACCGCGGGCCCAAGCCCAGCGCTTTGGGCCCGGCCGCCAGCCGTCCACTGAGCGCGCTCCGCTGAGCACCCTGCCCGCGAGTCATTCGTCCTCGATCCGCACGCGCTTCGGCCCCGACGCGCCTTCGCCATCGGAGTGCTCTGGCGAGCTGGCCTCGGGCTCGCGCGAGGGCGCTGCCTGGTCAGTCGACTGAGGCGGAGCGCCCGGACGCGCGACCACCGAATCGACCCGCTCGGCGACGCGTTCGACCACGCGCCACAACTCGCGCCCCGCTTCTTCGGCGATTTCCTCGATGCGACGTGGGTCGAGGCTATGTTTGGCTTTGCGGCGGACTTCCTCGACCCGCTTTTTGTTCAGTGCTTCGAGATTGCCCAGTGCGCGCCGACCCAGCGCCTCGATGTTCTGGGGGTCGACGTGGCGAACGGCCTTTTTGGCGGCTCGCAACATGAGATCGAGGCCGTCAGCCAGGTCTTGCGCTGCACTGCGCTCGTTTTGGCTCCGATCCGTGTTTGCCGAATCGGCCTCGGGGTTCTTGCCCGCTTCGGCTGCGTCGGGGGACGCTTCGTGCTCTGGCTCGGTCATGCACCCATGGTGCTCACCTCGAACGCGTGGCGCAAGCGTCTGTGGGGGGTGTCAGCTAGATAACGTCGGTACTAGATTTGTCTCGAGGGTCGATTCTTGATAATTCCAAAGATAGATTCCATGCCACGCATCAGCGACCTGAGCGGTGATCTCGAGCGCGCCATCGAAGCCGTGGTGGACAGCTACGCGGGGCCCGAAGAAATCAATAATCTGGAAAGCGCCGCCTTGCCCAACAAGCGCGCGGTGATTCGGGCGTTCAATCACATCAAGCCCGCCATCTTCATGGGCTTTTACAGCCTGCGTTCGCTGAGTCACGAGAACCTGCGCTACTCGGTCAGTGAACACCTGTACCCCGCCTACGAGCTCCTGTGCGAACAGATCCATCGAGCCTTCACCTACGAGTCACGCGTGGGGCGCGGCAAGCCCGTGAACAATGGGTTTTCGCATGGCGTATTGATTCGAGTCTTCAACGAGCTGCCGAATTTGCGCAAGACGCTCAACGCGGACGCCTTGGCGGCCTACGAGGGGGACCCCGCCGCTCGCAGCTTCGAAGAAATCATCTTCAGCTACCCGACCATCGAGGCGATCACAGCCTACAGAGTGGCGCACCTGTTGTTCCGCGAAGGGGTGCCGATGATCCCACGTATTCTGTGCGAGTACGCGCATGGTCTGACGGGTATCGACATTCACCCTGGTGCGCAGATCGGCGAGCGCTTCTTTCTGGATCATGGAACCGGGGTGGTAATCGGTGAAACCTCGGTGATCGGTCGCAATGTCAAGGTGTACCAGGGGGTTACCCTGGGCGCGCTGAGCGTGCGGCGTTCGGAGCTCGACGGCGGGCTTCCGACGAAGCGTCATCCGACGATACAAGACGATGTGACCATCTACTCTGGTGCCACGATTCTCGGTGGCGACACGGTGATCGGTGCGGGCAGCACCATCGGCGGCAACGAGTGGATCGTCAAGTCTGTGCCCCCCAACTCGAAGATCTTCGGCAGGCCGAAATAACGTACGCGATCCGCGTCAAACTATCCACAGTGGGTCCGCGTCGCGCTTCGAGACGGCCACGTGCAACTGGCAGGAGAGCTTCGTGGAAAGAGCTGTTGCCAGCGAGGGAAGGTAGCCGCGCTCGGTATTGGTGTGGTCGCATACCACGACGCTCCGGTTCTGGGATTGCCTGGCAATGATGTCGTGATGGCGCATCTCGCCTGTAACGTAGAGATCGGCTTCGACCTTTTCCAGGACAGACCCGCCCGCGCCGGCGCACACCGCCACGCTGCGGACTTCGTGAGCGTCCGCGCCGTGTGGGCGTGCCACCCGTACGTGAACCAGACCAAGATGGGCCTTGATGCGGGCCACGGCGTCGTCGAGCTCGAGCGGAGCGTCCAGCAGGGCCAGCCGACCTTGGCCCAGACTGGGCGAATCGGGATGAGGCTCGATGGGGGTGCGCCGTCCCGGCCCGAAGGGTTCGACGAGCCAGTCGTTCACACCGCCCTGACATGCATCGAGCGCGGTGTGTGGGGAAAATACGTAGATGCCCCCGCGCGCCGCCTCGAGGGCGATGCGCTCGCTCGCCGTTCGTTGGGTCAGCCGCTTGAGTCCCGAAAAGATGGGAGGATGGTAGGCAACGATCAGCTCGACGGCGTCGTCGAAGGCTTCGCGCAGCACGGGCTCGGTGAGGTCGATGGTGAGCAACACGCGGCTGACCCAGGCTTCGGCTACTGGTTGCGGCTCGATCAGCAGGCCGACGTTGTCCCAACTGGCGGCCAGCTCGAGCGGCGCGATTTGCTCGAGCTCGGCCAGTACTTCGGGGAGCGCACAAGTCATCGGCTCAATGGTGCCCAAAGCTGGCTCCGGCGGCTATGCGGATTGAGCATCGGACAAAGGCGACTACACTCCGTCCCGTGTCCGAGCCGACTTTTGTTCAGCGTTTCTTCCTCGCCTGGCGCACGTTTTTCCAGGTGTGGTTCGACCCTAGCTTCGCGGCGCGCGTGCTGGAGCTCGCTGCTTCCAGCCCGACCAGCCTGCCCGAACCAGAGCCCGATGAGCCCGCGGAGTCCGAGCCTTCGGCCGAGGCTCCGAACCCGGCGGCGTCCGCACCCGAGGGCCCCGGCCCGAGCGAGGGGGCGTTGCAACTGCTGAGCCTGTTGCAGCGCGAGGGGCGCTTCATCGATTTCATTCAGCAAGACATCAGCAAGTTCAGCGACGCCGAGATTGGTCAGGCGGCACGAGTGGTCCACGAGGGCTGTCGACGGACCCTCGGACGCTACGTCTCAGTCGAGCCCGTGCTGGACGTGGCGGAAGGTGGCCCCGCCAGCGTTCCGGACGGCTTCGACCCGACGCGCATCAAACTGACGGGCAACGTCGCGGGTTCGGCGCCCTACCGAGGGATCTTGCGGCACAAGGGGTGGCGCGCCCGTTCGATCCGGTTGCCCGAGGCATTGCCGGGTCACTCGTTTTCCATCCTGGCCCCCGCCGAAGTGGAGATCTGAAACATGGGCGAGCCGAAATTCTCAGTGGGCATCGACCTCGGCACTACCCATTGCGCGCTGGCGCTAGTGGACTTGCATGCGGGACCCGACGCGAAAAGCGCCGTCGTGCGCGTGCCGCAGCTGACGGCCCCCGGGGAGGTGGAAGCACGCGAACTCCTACCGTCGTTCATCTACTACGCGACGAGCGACGAAGCTGACCTGAGCTTGCCCTGGGACGCCACTCGACGCTTCGCCGTGGGGGCCCACGCCAGAGACCGAGCTCGCGAAACCCCGGGGCGAGTCATCTCGAGCTCCAAGAGCTGGCTGTCACACACCGGCGTCGATAGGCGCTCGGCGATGTTGCCCGTAGGCGCAGCGGAGGACATCGAGAAGATTTCACCGGTGGAGGCGGCCTGGAGAATTCTCGATCATCTTTCGGAGGCCTGGGCCCATGCACACGACCAGGGCAGCGCTCCGCCACTCGTGGAACAGCAGATTGTCATCACCGTGCCTGCTTCGTTCGACGCGGCGGCTCGCGACCTCACTCTCGAAGCAGCTTACGCGGCCGGCATGGAGGACGTGACCCTGCTCGAAGAACCTCAGGCCGCGCTGTATGCCTGGATCGAAGCCAATCGCACCAGCTTTCGTGATTTGATCCGGCCAGGCGACATCGTGCTGGTCGTCGACATCGGCGGGGGCACCACCGACTTTTCGGCGATTGCCGCAGTGGAGCAGGAGGGCAAACTCGAGCTTCATCGCATCGCAGTGGGAGAGCACATTCTGCTCGGAGGCGACAATATGGATCTGGCACTGGCGCACCGGGTCGCCGAGCAGTTGAAGGCGCAGGGTCACTCGCTCGATCGCTACCAGACCGCGGCGCTTTCGCATTCTTGTAGGTCCGCCAAGGAACGCATTCTCAGCGACGCGTCCGTCGACGAAGAAGCCATCGCGGTGGCCGGGCGAGGGTCTGCGCTGGTGGGGGGCACCGTTCAAGGCAGGCTAACTCGCGCTGACGTGGAACAGCTCGTGCTCGAGGGGTTCTTTCCCAGGGTGCCGTCGGACACGTTGCCTCGAGAGCGAGCACGCTCCGGGCTCCGACAGCTCGGCTTGCCGTATGCGTCCGATCCGGCGGTCACGAAGCATTTGGCCAAGTTCCTCCGTTCTCAGGTGGGCGCGGGGGAGAAGCTGCTCGGGGCGGAGGAAGCCGCTTTCGACGGTCTCCTGCACGCGGGGAGCATCCTTTTCAACGGGGGCGTGCTCAAGAGCACGGCGGTACGTGAGCGCTTGCTCGGTACGTTGAACGATTGGCTGACCCAGGACGCGGGGGCTCAGCTCACGGTGCTGCCGGGTGCGGACCCGGATCTGGCCGTGGCGCGGGGCGCGGCCTACTTCGGCTGGGTGCGCCGCGGCAAGGGGCTGTTGGTGAAGGGGGGAACCGCGCGGGCCTACTACGTGGGTATCGAGAGCCCCGCGCCGGCGGTACCCGGCATGCCTCCCCCCACCCTTGCGGTGTGCGTCGCACCATTTGGTCTGGATGAAGGTGCGGAGCCCGAGCTGTTGCCGCAGGAGCTCGGTGTGATCGTGGGCGAGGCGGTGGAGTTCCGATTCTTCGGCTCGACCGTGCGACGCGAAGATGCGACCGGAACGGAGCTCGAAGAGTGGTCCGAAGACGAACTCGTGGAGCTTTCGCCGATCGAAGTGACCTTCGACGCGGAAGGCAGGCAAGAGGGGGACTTCGTTCCCGTTCGGCTGCGTGCTTCGGTAACCCCCGTGGGGAGCCTGCTTCTGGAAGCTTTGCCGCTCGAGCCACGTGTGCCAGGGGAACGCTTCAAGGTCGAGCTCAGCGTACGCAAGGAAACGGCAACGGGGTGACGCACGGGCAGCGCTTCATCGTCGGCATCGACCTGGGCACCTCGCACACTGCCCTGGCCTTTGCGCATGTCGAGGAGCCCTTCCGGCCGATCATCTTCGACGTCGAACAGCTGATCAGCGCCTCGGAACGGGCTCGGCAGCCGCTCTTGCCGTCGTGCCTGTACTGGCCTGCTGAATTCGAAGGTTCTGCGGATGGAGCGGCGCGCGGGCGCTGGCAGGTGGGACAGTACGCTCGCAGTCGTGGCCAGGAGCTCAGCGGGCGCCTGATTGCTTCCGCCAAGAGCTGGTTGTGTCACGCAAGCGTGGATCGTGAAGCGCCGATCCTGCCGTGGGGTAGTGAGCAGGTCGACGAGAACGCGCGCCTGTCTCCTGTGGATGCCAGTGCGCGGGTGCTCGAACATCTTCGACGAGAATGGGACCGCGCACACCCCGAGGCGCCGCTCGGCGCGCAGGACCTGGTGCTGACGGTGCCCGCGTCGTTCGACCAGAGTGCGCGTGAGCTGACGCTGCTTGCGGCGCGGCGTGCGGGTCTCAGGCCTCGCCTGCTCGAGGAGCCGCAGGCCGCCTTCTACGATTACCTGGCGTCTCACGGCAGCGCAGAGCTGCAGGAACTTCTGGGCGGCGCGGAGGCGCGCGACGCCTTGAACGTGTTGGTGTGCGACGTCGGTGGAGGGACCACCGATCTCTCCCTGTTGCGTGTGGAGAGTTCCGAGCAAGGCATCGTGGTCGATCGACTGGCGGTGGGGCGACACCTGCTGCTCGGAGGCGACAACATCGACCACGCCATCGCGCACGCCGTCGAAACCGAGCTCGGCAAAGAGCAACGCTTGGATCCGGCCATGTTCGGTCAACTGGTACTCAAATGCCGAGAAGCCAAAGAGCACCTGCTCGGGCCCGAAGCTCCAGAGACCCATCGGATCACGTTAGTGCGAGCGGGCTCGGCGTTGGTGGGTGGCACCCTCTCCTTCGATTTGCCGCGGGAGACGGTGATGCGCCTGGCGGTGGACGGTTTCTTTCCGCCCGCGGCTTTGACTGACGCGCCGGCACGGCGAGGTGCCGGGCTCCGGACTTTCGGTCTACCCTACGAGCGGGACCCGGCCATCACCCGCCACGTGGCGAGCTTCGTCGCGCGCCACCTGAAGGCAGGCGAGTGTCTGGACGCCCTGCTCGTCAACGGTGGGGTCTTCCACTCGCGGGTGTTACTCGAGCGATTGAGCGAAGTGCTGGAGAGTTTCTCGGAGCGCCCGCTCGCGGTGCTCTCGCATACGGATCCCGATCTGGCCGTGGCCCGCGGGGCCGCAGTATTCGGTCAAGCTTTGCATGGCCATGGCTTGCGTATCGGCGGTGGGTCGGCGCACGGCTACTACGTGGGGCTGGCCGGCGCTGAACGGCGCAACCTGATGTGCGTGGTGCCGCGGGGCGCCAAGGAAGCGGAACGGCACGTTGCGGAACGTCCGCTCAAGCTGCAATTGGGTCAAGCGGTTCGTTTCGAGCTGTACGCCTCGGATTCGGCGCTACTGCATGCGCCCGGTGAAGTCGTGGAGTTCAGCGAGGATGACTTCGAAGCTCTGCCCCAAGTGGTGGCCGAGTTCGACGCCGCTGATAGTGGCGAACGCGTGGACGTGCGCGTGGCCGGCGAGCTCACGCCGGTGGGGACGTTGGAACTCGAATGTCTCGAATCGGGAGGCGCCGGGCGCCACTTTCGGTTGGCATTCGAGCTGCGCGGTCAGGAAGCGCCCCGCTCGCGAGCCAGGAGCTCTGCGCCCGTTCGCGAAACGACGCCGCTCGCGGCAGCGGACGAAGCCATCGCGCGCGTGTTCGGCAAGGGACGTAAAGATGTCAAGGAGCGGGAGGTCAAAGATCTGGTCCGCGAACTCGAGCGCATTCTCGGAACGCGTGATAGCTGGAGCGCGGAGACGGCGCGTGCCCTGTTCGATGTCGTGGCGCCCAAGCACAAGGCGAGGCGGCGCTCGTCGGACCACGAGCGCGTCTACTTCATGCTGGTTGGATTCTGTCTGCGGCCCGGCCATGGCTACTTGCTCGACCAGCAGCGCGCGGAGCTCCTGTGGCCTCTGTTTGCGCAAGGTCTGACCTTCGGGGATGAAGCGCGCAACTGGCAGCAGTTCTTCATTTGCTGGCGGCGCATCGCTGGCGGCCTCTCCGAGCATCGACAAGTCGAGATATGCGATCGCGTCGAACCCTTTTTGGCGCCGGTGGAGGCGAAGCTCAAGCGTCCCAAGGGTTTCAAGCCGGGCGCACCGGAAGAGATGCTCGAGCTCGTCTCGCGGCTCGAGCGCTTGCCGGTCAAACGCCGTCTACGCTTCGCTCGCTGGCTGCTCGAGCGCACCTGGACCAGCCGCGATCCACGGTTGTGGGCGGCGATTGGCAGGGTCGGCGCCCGCGTGACGGCGTATGCGAGCGTGCATCACGTGTTGCCCGCTTCCCATGCCGAGGAGTTCCTGGACCACCTGCTCAGGGAGCGCTGGGAGGAAGTCAGAAGTGCGCCCTACGCCGCCATGCTGCTCGCGCGTCGCACCGATGATCGCACGCGAGACATCCCCGAGGCGCTGAGGCGGGAGGTGCTCAGGCGCATGCGCCAGGCTGGGGTGCGGTCCGATTGGATCCGATATGTAGAGGAAGCCATACCCGCCGGGGATGCCGATCGGGCTGAATTCCTCGGCGAAGGCCTGCCTGTCGGCCTCGCTCTGAGTACGGAGTCAGGTGTCTAAATTCTTTTGCAGTTGCAAAGTTCTCGGGATGGACTAATCCATGCCCACAGGTGCTGGCGGATTTCGCCACCATAAAGGTGAGTGGTTCCAGGTGCTTACCTGGCAGTGGTCCGTGCCTCACGTTTTGACGCTTTTGGTCGTTCCAATTTGCAAGCAAGCTCAACCACAGGTCGCGGGAGCGAGTCGACGATGTGTTCGCTGGAACAACGCGCTAGAGCGCGCCTCGGGGAGATTGTCCTGGGGCTGGAACTCGACGCGGTCGAGAGCAGCGATGTACTGAGCGCACGCTACACTGGCCGGGGCGCCGAGGGGGCATTCAGCCTGTGCATCCTCCACCGGCGTTGGGCGGAGCTCCCTGGAATGAGGGGCGCCTACGCTCGTGCGGCCTGGCTCAGTCAAACCATCGACCACCGAACGTTGCCCCGCGTTCTGGACTCGGGGTTGACCGAGGATCAGGTCCCATTCGTCGTCCTCGAGCTGGTCGGGGGCGAAACTCTGGATCAATACATCGAGCGGCGAGGGAGCACGGTGCCGCCCGCCGAAGCCCTGCGTATCGGTGCTGCCCTGGGCGAGGGTCTTGCTGCCCTGGCAGCGCGCAGAGCCGCTCACGGTGCCATCCAGCCCAGTGCCATCGCGCTCAGAGACAACGGCAGCGTGCGCCTGCTGCATACTGGCTGGACGCGTCTCAGAGAGCAGGCGGCGGCCCATCTCGGGTGCTCGCAACTGCCTGGGCTTGCGCCCTACCTTTCGCCGAGCCAGGCCCGGGGCGAGCCGGCAACGCCAGCGGACGACTTGTGGTCGCTCGCCGCCATCGTGTTCGAGTTGCTGAGTGGCATTCGATGCACTGCTCGCGCCCATGACGAGCTAGCCAAGGGTGCTCTGGGCAACGACTACGACGTGGTCTCCCACGGTGGCGCCGCGCGCGCCAGGGGATCGGACCCCCCGGCGGGGTGGGGGGAGTCGCTCGCCACCCGGGTGCCCGGCGCGCCGCCGCAGATCGTCGAGCTGTTGGATCGAGCCTTGTGCCCCGAACCGCGCCGGCGATTGGACGACGCTGCCGAGTTCGCTGCTCGTTGTCGACACATCGCCCAGCTGCCGGCCATTGCCGGCCTGCGACGTCTCTCCAGGCCAGCGGCCCTGGCACCGGCGCTGCGGCAAACAGTGCCGGAGCGCCCGTCGGTGTCGGCCCCGAGCCACTCGGGGGTCTCGCGTCTGGATCTGCCCGAGGACGCCACCGCAACGCTCTCTTCGTCCGCTGCGCCGGGTCCCGTGTTGCATCGAGGTGCCGGTACCTATTCCAGTCGGGGTTCCGACCAGCAGCGCGTCGACACTCTCTTTCCCAAAAAGCCCTGAGGCGGTTCCTCGCAGGGGCTCGAGCGGTTTGAGCCTGTCCATCCGAAGCGACTATAGTTGCCGGTATGGCTGATTTGCCGGCGGCCGTCGTGGTCGGAATCGGAGAACTGGGCGCGGTGTTCGCGCGGGGCTTGCTGAAGCTCGGGCATCCCGTGTACCCAGTCACGAGGCAGCAGAGCCTTGCCGACACGCTGCGCAGGATGACAGACCCCGCGTTGGTGCTGATCTGTGTGGGGGAGGCCGAACTCGCTGGCGTACTCTCACAGCTTCCGGCGGCCCAGCGAGACCGCGTCGCTCTGGTTCAGAACGAGCTCGTGCCCCGCGACTGGCTAAGGGCTGGTATCGAACGGGCCAGTGGCGTGATCGTCTGGTTCGAGAAGAAGGCTCACAAGCCCTTGCGCGAGGTGCTACCCAGTGCCGTCTATGGCCCGCGAACGCCGCTCCTGTCCAAGGTGCTGAGATCGCTCTCGCTCTCGGTTCGCGAGATCTCCGAGGCGGAGCTCGGGCACGAGCTTGCTTTCAAGAACTTGTACATCCTGGTTCACAATCTCGCGGGGTTGCGTTTCAAGGGCAGCGTGGGTGCTCTGTGGCGGGAGCGGCCTGATTTCGCTCGTGCAGTCGCCGAGGACGTGTTCCTTCACCAGGAGGCATTGTTGGGAATGTCTCTCGATCGGCGGCGCCTCGGCGAACGATTGCTCGAGGCAGTAGCCGCTGACCCAGAACACGCTTGCGCGGGGCGCACCGCTTCCGAACGGCTTTCGCGCGTCCTGGCGCAAGCGCGCGAAATCGAACTCCACCTGACCACGCTGCGAGAGATCGCCGATTGTCCATGAAGCCCCCCTCCGAGTACCGCGCCTGGCTCTGCGATCTCGACGGTACACTGTACGATCCGCGCGCCATGAAGCTCATCATGGGTATCGAGTTGGTCGTGTTCGGTTTCGCGGAGCTTCGCACCATTCGCTGCTTTCGACAGGAACACGAACGTTTGCGGCGGGAGCCGCCGGTAGGCGGCGGCTCGCCCTTCGACACGCAAGTCGAGCGGACTGCGGAACGACTGGGCAGGACGCCCGAGGAGGTGCGCGCCAGCGTCAGCCGCTGGATGATCGAGCGGCCCTGCCGCTGGCTCCGCAAGTTTCGACGGGAGGCCCTAAAGCAAGAGATCGCCGGTTTCCGCGAGGGCGGTGGCGTAACCGCGCTGGTCAGCGACTACCCGGCGGCTAGAAAGCTCATGGCCCTCGAGCTGTCCGAGCTGTTCGACGTGACCGTCGCCAACGGGGAACCAGGAGGGCCCGATGCCCTCAAACCGGCGCCGGACGGGTATCTGAAGGCGGCCGAGCGCCTTGGGATCGAACCCAGGGAATGTCTAGTGCTGGGCGATCGCGCGGACGCAGACGGCGCGGCAGCCCGAGCCGCAGGCATGGCGTTCCGACTGATTCGCTAGAGCGACAAACAGGATGTTCGTTGCGACCCGGCGTGATCTGCAGCCCGAACAGCTGCCCATCAACGAAGTAAAGGACCCACTGTCATTTTAGAGACGAGCGCCACCGCCCGCTGTTTTCCGAGGGGGTGACCGACGGGTCATCTGCCGACACGCTTCCATCCACGCCATGCTGTGGCTCATCGGGACTTCGCGCCATGAATGTGCAAATCCTCATTGACTCGATAGTACGGCAAGTGACCGTGCTGATTGCTCAGCTTGCGACGTCCGGCGGAATCCGGGCTCCGCTGGCTCATGTAGCAAATCGGGTGTTCCTCGATCTTGCGAACGAATTGGAAGCGCAGGGCGTGAGTCGCAAGGTCGGCGCGGACATGTTCGGCATGGCCCTCAGAGCTTACATTCGCAAGGTGCGCCGGCTCAGCGAGTCCGAAACCCAGCAGGGGCGCACACTCTGGCAAGCCGTGCTCGACTTCATCAGGCAGGAACAACTCGTCAGCCGGGAGCGTATCGCCGAACGCTTTCGGCTCGACGGGGAGCTGGAGGTCAGCGCCGTGCTCCACGATCTGAGCGAAAGTGGTCTCGTGTTCTGTTCCGGTACGGGAAGGCGCGCTGCCTATCGGGCGGCAAGCGACGAGGAAGTGGGACAGCTGGCTCAGCTCACGGGTGACGTCGGCGGCGAGGAGCTGGCCTGGGTATTGATCTACCGCGACGGACCGCTCGAGCTGGGCGATCTTGCTCGAACCCTGAAGCAGAGTGAACTCGACACCGCCCGGCTCGTGGACGCGCTGTGCGCGGCCGGTCGCGTTCAGCGGACGGCACAGGGTAGGCTCAGTGCGCGTGATTTCGTGATTCCGCTCGGCGCGGAGATCGGCTGGGAGGCGTCGGTCTTCGACCACCTGCAAGCGGTCGTGCAGACCGTGTGTCAGAAGCTCAGGCAGACCTCGTTGGCATCGACTGGCAGTGATGCCATCGGCGGTAGCACCTACAGCTTCGACATTTGGCCAGGTCACCCGTTGCAAGCCGAGGTGGAGGGCCAGCTCGGCGAGTTTCGCAAAAGAACAGGTGAACTGATGCGGCGCGTGGAAGCCTACAATGCCGAACACGGGTTGAAGCGTGAGTACCAGCAGGTCGTGCACTATGCCGGGCAATGTATTGTCGAGCGCGAGCTCGAGTTGGGCGACGGAGATTCAAGGGATGACGACAACAACTAGGCGGAGCGTTGCACAACTTTCGACCACGTTCGTGTTCATTGCGGGATTGACCTTCAGTTGCGGAGGCTCTGTCGGTGGGAACAGTGGCGGCGAATCGCACTTCTTGAGCTACTGTGACGCAATCTGCGCTGACGGCCTGGACTGCATTTCCGGCCTCTGCACCCGAAGCTGCCTCGTCGACAATGCCGACTGTAGTGACTTGCACCCGGGCGCAAAGTGTACGGACCAGAGCATAGAGCCAGGCGCGGTGGCCGTATGCGACCTCGGCTGCACCCTGGACGGGGACTGCGCCAAGCTAGGCGCTGGCTTCTCCTGCGAGCAAGGCTATTGTCGAGAAAGCGGCGGGTTGACCACCGGCGGCAGCGGGGGCGGCGGCACAGGCAACGGGCCGAGTTGTGAGCTCTTGTTTCAGGAGTATCCGGACCAGAGCGTGGTCGATAATCCTACTGGCTGCGGAGAATGTACCTGCAACGCTGGTGAGTGGAATTGCCAGAACGCAACCTGTGCTGTCGGGACGCCCGTATTCGCGTGCCCGCCACAAGTACAGAGCGATCCCATCGAGGTTACCAGCGCTTTCATTCAGGGCGATGCATTGTTACTCGATGTGGGCTATGGGGGCGGCTGCGAGCGGCACGACGTCGGCCTCTGTTACGAGGAATCGTTCCTAGAATCCTACCCCGTGCAGGGCAAGCTCCACCTGATACATGACGGTCACGGCGACGCTTGCGCCGCCTATGCAACCAACACCCTGACCTTCGATTTGCGGCCTTACGCAGACTTCTACCTGGATGCCTATCAGGCTCAGGGCGGCATCATCGCCAGCAACTATGGCACCTACGCTTTCGGCGACCTGAGCTGTGAAGACCGAACGCTTGCGGCTGGGACCCAGGTCCGTGAGGCTGCGGAACAGACCCTCACGTTCGGCTGTAGTAGTGCTGACGACTGTGTCTGGGCCTCGAGCAGCACCTCATGTTCTATCGGTTGCGGCGCAATGACCTCCAAGTTGGCAGGTGACCGCTACGAAACCACGCGGCAGCAAGTCGAAGCCACTGCCTGCGGCGATTTCGAGGGCGACGGCTGCGTCCCGATCCCGATTCCGCCCTGTGTTGCTCCGTTGCAGCTCGACTGTGTCGACGGTGAGTGCGTGGTCGCCCAGTAGCCAGCCGAGCTCAGGTGCGCTGCTCCTGGTCCGCCTGAATCGCGGTGATGGCGATCGTGTAGACAATGTCATCGATCAGCGCGCCTCGTGACAGGTCGTTCACCGGTCGCTTGAGGCCCTGCAGCATGGGGCCAATGCTGGTGACGTGGGCGCTGCGCTGCACCGCCTTGTAGGTGGTATTGCCCGTATTCAGGTCGGGAAATATGAAGACGTTGGCCTTGCCCGCTACCGGGCTGTCCGGAGCCTTGGCCTTGGCCACCTCGGGAATCATCGCGGCATCGTATTGCAGTGGCCCGTCCAGCACGAGGTCGGGACGTCGCGCTCGCGCGAGCCGCGTTGCCTCGCGCACCTTGTCCACGTCCGAGCCCGAGCCCGACTCCCCGGTCGAGTAGCTGATCATGGCGACGCGGGGATCGAGCCCGAAACGCAGGGCGGAATCGGCACTCTGGATTGCTATGTCTGCGAGCGTCTCGGCATCCGGGTCCGGCACGACCGCGCAGTCTCCGTACACGACTACCTGCTCCGGTAGACACATGAAGAATACCGAAGACACCACGCGCGCTTCCGGCTTGGTCTTGATGATCTGCAGCGCGGGGCGGATCGTGTTCGCAGTGGAATGCACGGCGCCCGAGACCAAACCATCGACGTGGCCCAGCTCCAGCATCATCGTTCCTAGCCATACGTTGTCTTCCAAGAAATCCGCGGCATTCTGAGCGGTGATGCCCTTGTGCTTGCGGCGCTCGACGAGCGGTTCGATGTACTTGTCCCGAAGCTCGCTGGGGTCGACGACGCGGCAGTTGGCCGAGAGTTCCACGCCCTGCCCTTTGGCCACGCGCCGCACCTCCACAGGATCTCCGAGCAAGAGACACTCCGCGATCCCACGCTCCGCGCAGATCGCAGCGGCCTTCACGGTGCGCGGTTCATTCCCTTCCGGGAGCACGATACGCTTCTTCGCGCTGCGCGCCAACTCGCTCAAACGGTAACAGAATGCCGCCGGCGAGAGTCGCGCCTCGAGCCGCACTTGTGAATGTCGAGCGATCCAGTCCGCGTCGATGTAGCCGGCGATGAATTCCATTCCGGTCACCGCTCGGTCCAGATCGTCCACCGGGATCTCCGAGCTCAACTGCGCGAGCGCACTCGCGGTTTCCCAGCTGTTGTCGCGTACGTGTAGTACCGGGAGTCCCGTCTCGAACCCAGGCTGGCAGAACTCGAACATGTCGTTCGGAATCTCGAGTGCTCCTGTCAGAATCAAACCCGCGATTGGGATCTTGTTGGCTGCCGCGAAAGCGGTGAGCAGCACCACGTCTGCTCGGTCGCCAGGCGTGACCAAGACCGAGCCGGGACGCATGATGCGCACCAGATTGGTCACTGTCCGCGCGAGCAGCGAGATCTTCTTGACTCGACGCTGCATGATCTCGCCTTCGTGCAAGATCTCGGCACCGAGGTGACGAGCGATGTCAATGATACGGCACGCCATCAGATCCGGGTTCTCCGGGATCACCCCGATCACATTGATGGCCTCTTTGCTGAGGTAGTCGTGGGGTACTTTCAGGTCACCATATAGGCTCGAACGCAGCTGTTCGTCGGGGTCGTAGACTCGATTGATGATCACTCCGATCACCCGGCCTTCCTCGAATCCGCCATAGCGGACTGCGGTCAGCTCTAGCCGGGTCTCGAACTCCGCTGGCGCCAGATCGCGCTGTGCCCCTACGATGATCACCTCTGCGCCCAACGTTTGCACCAGCTCGCGGTTCAGTTCCGTCTCCCCAGAGGTCTCTTGAGAGTCCACCAACCCCTCGACCACCACCACGTCGGCGTCGCCCGACGATTCGTGATAGCCGTGCATGACTCGCTCGAGGAGCTCGTCCTTGTGACCGGTGGAGATGAGGCGCTCGGCGTCCGACATGGGCACCGGCACCGCGGGCCTGAGCGAGCTCGTTTGTCGCACGAAATACGTCGATCGCTCCGGCCCCGCATCGCTTTCCGCGTGCTGACCGATTGGCTTGAAGAACGCCACGCGCACGCCCCGGTTGTCGAGGGCGCGCACGACTCCAAGTGCCACACTCGTCAACCCGACGTCTTCGCCGCTAGGAACCAAGTAGAGAGTATGCGTCATGCTCGTATGCTGCCGATGATAACGCCAGCGCCTCTCTCGCGCCGCCATCGAAGCCAAGACGGGCCGACCAGCTGATGCGCCCGCCGCCCACAGGCAGGACAATGCTGCGCGAGCTGCGTCGCCCGCGCGGGAGATCGGCCTGGACCAGCCTGCTCGATCCTTTGACCTTCACTTCGGGCCGTGGGCCTGAATTGCAGGGTGCGCTGTCTGTCCTCCGAGCTGCTGGCAGCGATCGAGAACCTCGCCCGGCTACTGACCCGCTCACTTGCTGACCCCACCTCGTGTGACAAGTGCAAGCGGTTGATTAGTGGCGTCAAGAAGATCACATCTCAATCGATGGACAGCCTAGCGGTCTTGACCGTTGAATTTACCTTCGAGAAGGATCTGGAAACGGCGTCGCAGGACATTCGCGACAAGATCTCGGAGAAACGACGGGACCTACCGGGTGAGATGGAGGAGCCAGTGTTGACTCGTTTCGACCCGAGCAACTTGCCCATCGTTTCGCTGGCGCTCACTTCGGACGCGCACAGTCAGGCCGAGCTCAGCAACATTGCCGACCCGAAGTTGGTTTCGGCGCTCAGGGCTGTGCCCGGCGTGGCAGATGCGCGTCTGGTTGGCGAACGTGAGCGCGAAATGTTGATCGAACTAGACCCAGCGGCCCTCGAAGCGGCGGGCCTCGACGTGCAGTCGGTCGTGGCGGCGGTGAGAGCCCAAAACCTGGCGGCTCCCGTGGGACGCCTGCAGGGGCAATGGGACGAGCGAAACATTCGCTTGCGCGGCCGCCTGGAGACCCCTTCCGAATTCAAACAGTTGGTGATCAGCGGTGCTGGCATCAATGTCGTGCGGCTCGCGCAGGTAGCCACGGTGCGAGAAGGGGCAAAAGAGCCTCGCTCGGGCGCGTTCTTCAACGAGCATCCCGCGGTGGGCATCGACATCATCAAGGCCAAAGGCTACAGCACCACGGCCGTAAGCCGAGCGATTAGAAGCAAGGTACGCGCGCTTCGCAGCTCGCTGCCGAGCGGCGTTAATCTGAAGGTGGCCTCCGACTCGGGAGTTCGCGTCAAGAACTCCGTCGACGACGTCGAAATGTCGCTGCTGGAAGGCGCGCTTCTGACAGTGCTCGTCGTGTTCCTATTCTTGAACTCCTGGCGTTCGACCGTCATCACCGGATTGGCGCTGCCGGTGAGCGTGCTGGCGTCGTTCATCGCCGTGCTGGCGTTCGGATTCACTTTGAACACGATGAGCCTGCTGGGCCTGTCGTTGGCGATTGGTATCTTGATTGACGATGCCATCGTGGTGCGCGAGAACATCGTGCGGCACATGGAGCTGGGAGCCGACCATCACCGGGCGGCGCGAGAAGGTACTTCGGAAATTGGCCTGGCTGTCGCCGCCACGACCTTCTCCATAGTAGTGGTATTCATTCCCGTGGCGTTCATGGGCGGCCTGGCGCAGCAGTGGTTCGCGCCGTTTGCGCTGACGATTGCTGCCTCCGTGCTCGTCTCGTTGTTCGTTTCCTTTTCGCTCGATCCGATGCTGAGTTCCGTGTGGCCGGACCCAGCTGTCACGCGCGGGCGGCGCGGGGCACTCGGGCGCGCGCTCGGCCGCTTCAACGCTTGGCTGGATCGACAGACGCGGCGCTACGAGCGTGTGGTGTGGTGGGGGTTGCATCACCGGTTCTTGATGGCTCTGCTGGCCACCGTCAGCCTCGCGGCGGCGCTGGCACTACCGGCCATGGGAGTTGTCGGCAGTGAGTTTTTTCCCCAACAGGACCGCTCCGAGTTCCGGATCCAGCTAGAATCGCCTCCCGGGCAGAACATCGACTACACCGAAGCCAAGGCACGAGAGGCTTCTCGCATCGCGCGGCGGCTTTCGGAGGTGGCCTACACGTATACGACGATTGGGGGACAGACTGGAGAGAGCGTGGACGAAGCGAGCATCTACGTGCGACTCTTGCCGAAAGCAGAACGTTCGCGCTCGCAGGCGGAAATTTCCAGGCAGCTTCGGCAAGAGGTAGGACGCATTGCAGGCGTCAAGTCGTCCTTGTCGACCTCGAGCTTCAATCCACGAAAGCTTGTCCAGATCCAGATCCAGGGACCCGATCTGGACAAGCTTTCGCGACTTGCCGAGACCATCGCCGATCAGGTTCGTCAGGTCCCTGGCGCTGTGGACGTGGGCCTGTCTTCGAAGGGACGAGCTCCAGAGCTCCAGGTCAGCCTCGACCGCCAGCTCGCGGGTGGTCTATCGATCACCGCGGGCGGGGTTGCCCAGACGCTGCGCGCGGCTTTCGCCGGAATCGATAGCGGCGATTGGATCGACGAGACGGGCGAGACGCGCGACGTGATGGTGCAGCTTGCCTCCAAGGCCCGGGAACGGCGCGCGGATCTGGCCAATCTGCCCATCAGCACCGGAGCTCGGGGCTCCGGGAAGAACCTGGTACCACTCGGACAGATCGCGCACATCGACCGCGATTTCAGCCCCGCGATGATCAACCATCTGAATCGAGAGCGAGTGGTCGCCGTACAAGCGAACGCCTCCGGCCGGCCCCTCACGCAATTGGTGAACGACATTCAGGCGCGCATCGACGGGCTTTCCATCCCAATGGGCTACGAAGTGTCCCAGGGTGGTGAAACTCAGGACCAGCAAGAGGTGTTCGGCAGGATCCTGGTGGCGCTAGGCGTAGCAGTCCTGTTGATGTACCTCGTTCTGGTGATTCAGTTCGAGTCCTTTCTGGACCCCATCCCCATCATGGCCTCACTGCCATTGTCTCTGGTGGGTGTCATGCTGGGGCTTTGGGTCACCGGTTCCACCGTCAATCTGATGAGTCTGATTGGCGTCATTCTGCTGATGGGCATTGTGGCCAAGAACGCGATCCTGTTGATCGATTTCGCCAAGGACGCGGAACGGCGCGGCGTGGGGCGGAAGGAGGCCATCGTCGAAGCGGGTGCCGTGAGGCTCAGGCCCATCCTCATGACGAGCTTTGCCATCATTGCCGGCATGATGCCTGTCGCGATTGGCTGGGGGGAGGGTGCCGACTTTCGCGCGCCACTCGGTCGCGCGGTGATTGGTGGCGTCGTCACGTCGACGCTCCTTACGCTCCTCGTCATTCCCGCGTTCTACGACTCGCTCGCGAGCGGTCGCAGCAAAGTTGGACAGCGTGTGCGAGCCTGGCGCGAGCGGCGGCGACACGAGCCGGACGTTCCCGAGAGTCACCAGCCCGCGGAGTAAGAGGCACTCTGGATCTTGGCCTGAAGACTCTGGCCTTCGAGCGTCGGAACCTCGCCCTCAGGTGCTCGCTCCTCACGCGCCCGCCTCGCGGCGGTCTCGGCCGGCTCGCGACGGACTTCCCTATTCGCGGGCCCTAACCGCCGTGCAACAGTCGCGCTGCCTCTCGCGCGATCACCAGCTCCTCGTTCGTGGGTACCACGAGGGCGAGCAGCCGGGAGGTGGCGCTGGTGATGCAGCCGCGGCTGTGCTGTCCGTGCGTCGAATTCCGGCGGTCGTCGACGTCAGCGCCCAGCACGCGGAGCTGCTCGAGGGTGCGGGCGCGCACGGGGGCGGCGTGCTCGCCGATGCCTCCCGTGAAGACGAGGGCATCGACCCGGTCGAGGGCGGCGCACATGCCAAGGACGGAGCGCGCCAGGCGGTAGCAGAAGACATCGACTGCAAGCTGGGCGCGCTCGTTTTCGGGGGCGGCTTCGAGCAGCGTGCGCATGTCGTTGCTCAGCCCCGAAAGGCCCAGCAGGCCGCTGTCCCGGTTGAGGAGCTGGCTGATTTGCGAGAGGCTGCGCCCCGTGTGGTCGGCGAGGAACTGGTGGAGATTGGGATCCACATCGCCCGAGCGGGTGCCCATCACCAGGCCTTCGAGGGGAGTGAGGCCCATGCTGGTGTCGACGCTCTTGCCGTACTTGATGGCGCAGGTGCTGGCCCCGTTGCCAAGGTGAGCAGTGACGAGCTGAAGCTGGTCGAGGGGACGCTCGAGCAGGCGAGCTGCCTCGCTGGCCACGAAGCGGTGGCTGGAACCGTGAAAGCCGTAGCGCCGCACGCGGTGCTGCTCGTAGAGCTCGTAGGGCACCGCGTAGAAGAAGGCCTTGGGAGGCAGGGTTTGATGGAAGGCAGTATCGAACACCGCCACGTGAGGCAGCTCGGGAAAGCGTTGGCGTGCTGCCCGGATACCGGCAAGGTTCGCGGGGTTGTGCAAGGGAGCCAGCTCAGAACAAGCCTCGATCCGGGCGACGGTTCGAGGGTCGAGCCGAGTGCTGTCGGAGAAGGCTTCGCCACCGTGCACCACGCGATGGCCGACCGCTCCGAGAGCCATGCCTTGCAAGGTCGGGGCGATGCTCTCCAGCACTGCGGCGGGGCCTGCGTCTGTCGAGAGCGGTTGGTCGGAGCGACCGGCGATGCTCAAGCGAGCCTCCGGAGCGCCGAGCCGCTCGGCGAGGCCGTGGTGCAACAGCTCGCCATGCTCGGGCTCGACCACGGCGAACTTGAGCGACGAGCTACCGCAATTGATGACGAGAACGTTGGATTCGGGCATGGTGAGGCGCGGGCTAGGATAGATCTGCTGCGCGTGCGGCGCAGCCGCAACGCGCGAACCTGCCGGTATTTCCGTTCAGGCTCGGGAGTCAGGCCGCGCCCTGGAGCTTGGGGCTCCAGACGGTGACGCGGTTTCGACCGCCTCGCTTGGAGGCGTAGAGAGCGTCGTCAGTCGCTTTGAACAGCTGTTCCCAACTCTGGCCTGCGTGAGGCGCGGTCGCGACACCGACCGAGCAGGTCACGCTGAGCGGGCCGAGTTCGGTCTGGAAAGTGGTTGCTTCGAGTTCGGTTCGGATGCGCTCCGCCAGCAATTGGGCGCCTTCTTCGCCGGTTTCTTCGCAAACCACCACGAATTCCTCGCCACCGAAGCGCCCGACGATGTCCGTATCGCGCTTGGCTCGCTTCAACACCTCACCAAACCCTCGAATCACGATATCGCCCATGTCGTGACCGTAGGTGTCGTTCACTCTCTTGAAGTGATCGATGTCTCCGATGAGGACGCTCACGGGCTTGTTGAAGCGTTTGGCGCTGCGTAGCTTCTCCAGTGCCGCGGCGCTCAGCGCGCGCTTGTTGAGCAGCCCGGTCATGCCGTCAGTGGTGGCCATTTCCTCCAGGCGCTTGAGCATGCGTGCGTTGGCCAGCGACACAGCCATATGACTGGCCAGCACCTCGAGAGTGGGTCGCACGTCATCTCCGAAGGCAGCCGGAGTTTCGGAACCGAGCACGAGCGTGCCGAGCACGCGTTCGTGGACGACGAGCGGCAGCACCAAGAGCGACGGCATGGCGGGCGGTGTCAGCTTTTGGGTGAACACCGTCTGACGCGCGGCATCGTAGTGGCCGCGATAGGGCAGGGCATGGCGGTTCGCCACGGCCATCGAGACCAGCCCGGTGTTGTGGCGGAACCGCTGCCCCACGAGTGCGTCGCGCCCGTTCCCGCTCACGGCGCAGATTTCATGGCTGGCCGATTGACGATGAAACAGGGTTACGGCGGCGAAGTCGAAGGCGGCGAATTCGCGCGCATGGCGTACCGCGGCCTCGATGACATCCGCCTCGGTACTGGCTGCTGCCAGGGCGTCCGCCGCCCGATAGAGCTTGCCCTGCTCGGTTTTGGCCCGCTGGATGTGGCCGAAGATGCGTTCGTTCTGCAGCGCTCGCAGGATGAAGTGTGTGGCTGCCTCCAGCATCTGCTGCTCGGCGTTGCTGAATGCCCGGCGCTCGACGCGATCCACCACCAGCACACCGCGTATGTGCCCGTGTTCCATCAGCGGCATGGCGCAGATGGCGCCGATGTCCGGACGCACCTGATAGTAGAGCGCGTGCGCGCCAGCGCGGGGTCCGGCCACGTTGATCGCTTCTTTGCGAGAGAGCAGGGCTCCGAATATGCCATCCCGGGTGCTGAAAGGCCCGGGGGCGATGCCGTCCGCGTCACTGGCGAGCTCCTGGATCTTGAGCAGATCCTGCTTGCCGTCCACGCTCAGAAGCAGAGCGGTAGTCAGCTCCAGACTTCGCCTGAGCAGGTCGAGCGCGAAGGTCACCGCCTGGTGGATCTCGTCGACGCTCGATTGCAGCAGTCGGTCCTCGTCGTCGGCGCGCTCGGCGCGATGCCGGCCGGAACTGGGCGCACCGAGTAAGCGGTACGAACGGGCCGCTTCCTTCATCTTCTCGATCTCGCTCTGGATCCTGGCACGGCTCAGGCGGCGCATCCTGGCGAGCTCGGCGCGAAACAGGGTCACGTTCAAGAAGGCGAAGACAGCGAGGAAGGCGGCATGGGTCCACAGGCGGGCGCTGTCGGTTTGCCCGAACGCTATGTAGTGAAGGCCGGCTTCCAGGCAGGCCGCGTAGCCCACGGTCGTCAGTGCTGCGACCGGCTTGGCGAATGCCGCCGCCACCATCATCAGCGCGTACAGAGCGGGATAGTAGGCTCCGGAAAGTCCGCCTGGTGTGTGCAAGACCGCGGTGTAGGTGGCGGTCGTCAACGTCGTGAACAGCTCCACGTCACGTCGCGTCACGTCCCGCGGCCCGAGCTTTCTGAGGCGCCGAATCAGGTGTACGCACAGGCTGATCACCAGGACCGAGAGCGCCGCCAAGTTGTAGCGGGCGTCCGGCGGGTCGACGGCCCAACACACCAGGTATCCACCGAGCAAGGCACTCACGGCCAACCCTGTGCCACGTGCGATGAGCTGCTGGAGGGCCAGCGTTGCCCGAACGAGCGGATCCATTGTCCCCCGGTCCGTATCAGACTGAGTCGAGGCGGGCCCAGTTCTTTGCCCTGACCTGGCAGGACAGCTCGTTGGTCGATAAACTTTGCGCGCGGGGCCGCCTGAGACACGCTAGGACTCCGGTGAAACTGGGCCTCCGCCTTCAAATCTTGCTGCTCTTGGGCGGACTTCTGGTGTGCGCGTTCGTGCCGCTGTTCTATGCGGTAGCCACCTACACTCAAGTCGCGTTACGCCAGCTCAGACACGAACACGTCCGCCAGCTGGGCCGCGCCATTGCGGGGCACGTGGCGGAAGCTCGCGAGCAGCGTAGCGCCGACGAGCTGGTCAGCCTGCTGAGGGCTCAGGTGGGTACGGAGGGGGTCGAAGCGATTGGTGTCTACGACTCCCGAGGTGGCACCATCGCCGGCGCTGGTGAAGCCTCGCTCGTGACCCGATTGGCGACTCGAGTGCATGCGGGTGAAGAAGCTCTGCTAGAAGTGAACTCGGAACACGGCGACGCCTTGGCCATCGTTGTGCCCGGCCCTTCGGGTACCGTCGCAGTGGCCTTGCGCATGGACGACCAGTCAGCGCGCGCCGCACCGCTCGTGCGCTTGGTGGCGCTCTACACCGGGGTTGTCGCACTCGCGACGCTGATGGTCGCCTATTTTGCGCTCACCCGCCTGATTGTGCGACCGCTGGACGAACTTACCCGCGCGGCGCGTCGCGTCGCTGACGGGCGTCGGGCGTTGAAGGTGCCGAGCTCCGGTGCCGCGGAGCTGGTGGAGCTCGGCCAGAGCCTCAGCACCATGACCGGACGCTTGCTGTCGGAAGAGGAGGCTCTCAGAAGAAAGATTGACGAGGTCGAGCGCGCCACGGAGCAACTCAAATCCGCCCAGGACAGCCTGGTTCGCTCCGAACGTCTCGCGTCCGTGGGTCGCTTGGCTGCCGGGCTTGCTCACGAGGTGGGCAACCCTCTGGCCGCACTGATTGGCCTGGAAGATCTGCTGCTCGAGGGGGGGCTCGATCCGGCCGAGCAAAACGATTTCCTCACGCGCATGCGCAAGGAGACGGAGCGCATCCACAATATCGTGCGTGACCTCTTGCAGTTCGCGCGCCCTGCCGGGGCGGAATCGGAAGCCAAGGACGAACCGGGCGATGTTGCCCTCGCAGTCGAAGAAACCGTCACGCTCTTGAAACCGCAGCACGGGCTCAGGGATGTGACGCTGGACGTCGAGCTGGGCGAAGCACTGCCCACTGTCGCGCTGAAGACCACTGAAATCGTGCAGATCGTGCTCAACTTGGTGCTCAACGCCGCGGATGCGAGCGGTCCGGGGGGCAGGGTGCGCGTGTGCGCTTCGGAGCACCAAGGGTCGGTCAGGCTGGTCGTAGAGGACAATGGGCCTGGAGTGGCGGCCGGTATCCGGGCCTCGCTCTTCGAGCCGTTCGTAACTTCGAAGGAAGTCGGCAAGGGTACGGGGCTCGGGCTGGCGGTTTGCCGCGGTCTGGTCGAGTCGGTAGGAGGAACGATCGGGCTGGACGCTTCCTACATCCAAGGGGCGCGCTTCGTGGTCGAACTGCCGAGCGCCTGAGCCTCGGGGCGAACCATGCGTCCCAAGCTGATACTGGTGGGACGACCGCGTTCGCCGATCCAGAGACGCGACTGCGAGGCGAACGCGAGACTCAAGCGCTTTGCGAGGCGTGGCAAAACGAATCGCGTCCCAGTGAGCGGCGGTCGACGCTGGAATGCCGCTTGCAGTTACGGCCGGCATGCTCTCGAACAGTTCGGCCGCCTACGCGCTTGCGTCCCACCTCGGGTCCTTCGAAGCGGAGTTCTCCTCCGGTGCTCTCGGGGTCGAGCAGTTCCAGTCGCGAGCTTCGTCCCTACGACGTGAACTCACCGAGTTCCTTGCGGGTGTTGCGCAAGGCGAGGAAACTCGCGAGTTGTTGCGCACTGCCACCCGCTCGGTCGAAGGGTTGAGTCGGCCAGGTTCTCGTGCGGTCCATACGGAGCTGAGCCAACAGCAGCGAGCAGCGCTTCGCATGCTGTTGGGGGACATTCCTGAACTCTTAGGGTTGATTCAATCCATTAGCGAGCGCGTCGAGGAACTGGGCCGGGTTGCGGCCTCCCTCGACCGAATCCGCGCCGCGCTCGACAGTGGCGGAACGGTCCGGGCGGCGCGGATCGTGGCGCTGGTTGCGGACGATGTCGTCGGTTGCGGGTTGCAGCGGGTTCGCAGGATTCGCCCCTCGCGCAGCGCTCAGTCCGCGTCGCGCTACGTGCTCAGGGTGGTCAGGCAGCACTCGGCGTGCAATGCCGCGCTCGCGCGCATCGTCGCCAAACTGGAGCGACAGATTGCCTCGAGCCTCGAGCGGCCAGCGAGTTGTGACACACAGAGCAGGAACCCCTGTATCGTTCCCGTGGATTGGCCGCGCGCCACCTGAGGCACTGTTGGTTCGGCGGTTCGATGAACCCGCCGCTACGCCACGTGGCGACTTCGCTCGAAGAACTCCGGGTCTCAGTCCGGTGCGGGCTTGTTCGCCTGAATCCTCCGAGCTTCCTGGCTGGGCACCACTGATGGCTCGAGCCTGTCGCCTGGAACCGACGAATCTGCTGGAATCACTTCCGGCCCGTGCTTCGAGGCGGAGATCGGCAACGGGGTCCAGTCGGACTCCGGAAGGACGAACCCTTCGGCGGGTGCTGCCGCGGATACAGGGGTTGGCTGCTTTCCGTAGTCCCCGGCGGCCAGAAAGAGCAGGGTCGTTGTAGCCGAAACGATCACCGACGTGATCACCGCTGCTAGCACTTTCAACCATTCACTCTGGCTGGTTCTTTCGGTGTTGGTGACGCTGGCGCCGTGGAACGTTTGGTACTCCGATCCGGAGTCGGTGGGCAGGGGCGTGGGGGGACGCAGCGTGGGGTACTGACTCGGCCTCCCGAAGTCGCCGCCCAATCCAGGGCCGAGTTGGAGCCCCACCGAGCGCTCCAGAGCGGTCGCCATCTCCTGAATCGAGCTGAAACGGCGCCACTGATCCCGTTGTAAGGCGCGTTCGAACCAGGCATCGAGGGATGTCGGTACGTCCTTCCGAAAGCGAGTCACGGGCTCGAACGCACCCGCGTTGACCGCCACGCACAGCGCGCCGATCGTCTCCCCGTCGAAGGGAAGCCTTCCGGTGAGCACAGCATACATCACCACGGCAAGCGACCAGAGGTCGGTGCGGAAGTCCACCTCCTTCGGGGTCATGATCTGTTCGGGGCTCATGAAGTGTGGCGTTCCCATCATTGCCGTTGCTTGGGTCACGTTCATGGCGTGATCTTGGGGCCGTTTGGCGATCCCGAAATCCAAGAGCTTCACGAGGCACTCCCCGTCCCGTTCGGTGATGAAGATGTTGTCCGGTTTGATATCCCGATGGACTACGCCGCGCGCGTGCGCACCGGCGAGGGCGCGCGCCACGTGCATGAAGATGGTCGTAACCTCCATCAATGGTCTGGGCCCATGGCGCTCCAGGCGCTGGGCGAGATTCTCTCCCTCCAGCAACTCCATGACGATGTAGGGCGAGCCCTGGTCCGTCACGCCGCAATCGTAGACTTGTACGACGTGTGAGCTCTTGAGCAGTGCGGCTGCCGCTGCTTCGCGTTCGAAGCGCGCCCTGGCTTCCGGCAAGCTCGTCAGTTCCGGCGACAGGAACTTCACGGCCACATCGATCTGCAGGCTCAGGTGCTCGGCGACCCAGATACTTCCCATGCCGCCGCGCCCCAAGACCGTCTTGAGTCGGACGTTGCTGCCGACCAGCATGCCCGGAAAGGGAGAGGAATCCATGGCTCAGGGAAGTGGCCCACCACCTGACTCTGATCTCCCGCTGATAACACGGACTCCCCGTTGCGCCAATTCCGGCAGAGTGTTCAGGTGCTGCTCTCGAATCTCGGGCGCATCCCACGCCTGGTGCGCGAAGCCTCAACTGTACGAGAGTCTTCCGATTCTCTGATTAGAGAACCTTGCCTCATGCGTTCGGCGCGAACGCCGGCTCACCTCCGATCTTTCGGGGGCGGGTACTTGCTGCATACTTCGCCGGTGTATCGAGCTCTTGCCGGTTCAGCTGGCAACCGGTTCGCTACTCTGGTCGAGGAGCCATGCTTCGACCCGGCGAGGCGTGATTGGCTCGGCCTCCGCTTTCGCGGAGCCTCTCGGGCTGCCCGTCGGTGCTGTCTCCCGGTCGCGCGTCGCCTGGGTCTTCTGGCGGTTCGCGGGTGAATCGGACCAATGAGCGCTCCGTCCCGGCGGCCCTCTCTGTAAGGCGCAAATTCAGCGCTCCGCACCGAGCTGACGACATTCGCCGGATACTGCTGGCGGGTTCCGACCCGGACGGTCAGCCGTGCGCGTGAAGCTCGTCGACCCGAACGTGGCCAGGGGGGTCTTGTCCTCGGCGAGCGTGCGTCGCATGCTTGGCTGGACGCCTGGGAAACACCTCTCCATTCGGGCGCCTCACCTGGGATCGTAGGACCATTCCTTCCTCGTCGACCGTACGCTCGTCGGCGACCACCACGGCAAGCGCAGGCAAGCATCTCGGTAGACAGGGGCGCCCGGGAAACCGCAGGATCAAGACAATGAAGACGACATATCTGTTGGCAGCGGCGGTAGCAACGGCTGCGGTGGTCGGGTTCGCCTTCGAACGGGCCTCAAAACCGACCGTCATTAGCGAGGAAGTCAGGACTAGCGGTGAGCTGGCGGATCCGACGACGGACCCGTCCGACCTGGATGGCCCAAGCGACGACCAGACCGCGATCCGAGGAAAGGTCATCGAAACCATCGACGTTCCTTCCTACACATACTTGCATCTGCAGACGACCGACGGCGACAAGTGGGCGGCGGTCCAGACGGCGAAGGTCGCCAAGGGGAGCACGGTATCGGTCACGGAAGCGGTGTTGATGAGAGACTTTCAGAGTTCCACGTTGAACCGAACGTTCAGCGTCATCTACTTCGGGCAGCTGGGTGGTGCTGCAGGGGCGCAGCCACCGCCCGTGGTCGGGACGGAAGCGTTGCCTCCGGGTCATCCACCGATCGGGGAGGGCGACTCGGCGATGCCGCCCTTCGACCCGCAGACGGCGGGGCACCCTGCCGTAGCCGAAGAGAAGCTCGAAGCGATTCCCAAAATCGAGCCCACCAGCGGCGAGAACGGGGGGACCATCGCCAGTCTGTTTTCCAGAAGAGACCAGCTCACCGGCAAGTTGGTGCGTGTGCGAGGCGCCGTGGTCAGAGTGACCCCGGGGGTGCAAGGACGCACCTACTTACATCTGAGCGATGGCAGTGGAAGCGCACAAGAGGGCAATTCCGACCTGGCCGCGACCACCTCCGCAACGCCGACCAAAGGTGAAGTGGTCACCCTGGAAGGAACCCTCAATACCGATGTGGATGTTGGGACAGGGAGCCCTTATCCTATTCTGTTAGAGAATTGTAAGGTTACGAAATGACGTCCAGAAGTGCGGGAGAGCGGGCGGGATCTCGGGCACGAGGCTTGCTTCGCGGTCTAATCGACACCGGTGATTTTGCTCGGTAAGCGGCAAGCGGGGCAAAATCGCCGTTCCTGCGTCGGTATCAAGAGCCTGCGTTTCGAAGCCGAGTCGCCAGGTGGGGCGAAGGGGCTGGGATGTCAGCGCGACGAGGACGGATTTCAACTGTCACTGTAGGGCGAGTTTGGAGGTTCGCGAAGCTGAGAGGCTTGTCCGGCTGGGCGGGTTGTCGAGGGATCTCAACCACCGATGTCTGCGTGCGCGCGCAACGGAGAGAACTCCGTTATCCTGAGGCGCGATTTGGCTGCCCGAGCATGACGATACTCGTGTGAACAGAGACTCCTTGTAGATTGTAGGTTTGGACCTTGAGCGATCGCAGCCCTGATCCTGCGGAAAAAGACGACGAGTCTGAGTTGCCTCCGGCGGACATCCATCGTCGATGGTGGTCACGGCGCCGGCTGTGGTTGATGCTCGCAGTGCTTGCGGCGGTCGTGGCGGCAGCCGTCGGTTTCAATCGCGTCCAGGAACACTTCGCGCAACCTGAATCCTGCGAGTCGTGCCACGCGAAGGGCGTGGAGCAGCTCCACGCCAGTGTGCACAAGAAGCTGCCTTGCACAGCGTGTCACGAAAGCCACCTTGCACAGAATCTCCATCAATGGGCGCTCGGCCTGACCTCGAGCGACCGCACGACCACTCATGGCAAGGTCGACCCTGGGCGGTGCAAGACGTGCCACACGAAGAATGCCAACGAACCTTGGAACATTTCGAAGACTAACGGCCACATGGTGCATGTGTTCGATGCCAAGAAGCCGCTGGCCTGTTCATCCTGCCATTTGTGGAGGGACCACAAATCCACGCCCAAGCCTCGAGCGTGCGCCGAATGCCACGACAAGGTGCATACCTTTGGCGAACACGCGACGGCATTCAACGGCAAGCCAGTCCCCTGTCTGTCTTGCCATAACTACCTGGCGAATGTGGAAGGTGGCGTCCAGACCCCGGCTGAAAACTGTCAGCGTTGCCACGGTGGGGTGAATCCTGCGAAGGGCGCCGCTGTCACAGCCGAGTTCGTCAAGGGCCCTCCCGTCTTGCCGACGATGATCCATGGCAATTTGCAGACCTGTTCCGTGTGCCATCAACCCCATCAGGAGAAGCGGGAGAAGCGCTTCGTCGGCAAGGACTGCACGCTGTGCCACGCCAAGGTTACGAGTGAGTTCCACAACACCAAGATGCCGGACCGCTTTTCGTGTACCACGTGTCACGAAGCCCATGGTCCGCGCACCTCCATGGTAACCGCGTGCACCAACTGCCACCAAGGTGCAATCGAACAGGGCATGCTGGCTGCCAAACATTCCCGTTGTTCACAATGCCATCAAGCCCACAAGTTCGAGGCGAAGGTCGGTCAGTGCGGCAGCTGTCACACCAAGCAGGTCAGCCTTCTGACGTCCTGGGACGCGAAGGCACACAACGACTGCGGGGTTTGCCACAAGCCGCACGAGACCGTCCCAGCAGGGGCCTCGTGTACCAATTGTCACAAGGGCAAGAGCGCACACGCCCACAACGCTTGTACAACGTGTCACGACCCGCATCAGGACTCCCAACATGTGAAAGCATGCGCGGCCTGCCACCTGTCCCAGCTGCAGACCCTGGCTTTCTCTGCGCGGCGGCACCGCGCCAGCTGTGCCACGTGTCACACGCCCCATTCGCCCACGAACGCTCCGCAGGCGTGCAGCTCTTGTCACAAGCAGAAGGCAACCTTGGTGGCGAGAGCGGAACCACCCGAGCATCGACAATGCGCGAGCTGTCACAAGCCACACACGTTTGCCGCCAGCACGGCGGCATGTTCCAGCTGTCATCAAAATCCGACGACCGGACCACATACCGGGGCTTGCACTCAGTGCCACGAGGCCCACGGCTCACCGTTGGGCAAAGCCGCCTCGTGCGCCAACTGTCACCAGGGCATCGGCCCGCCCCATGGTAAGCACTCCGAGTGCAAAAGCTGCCATCTCGAGGGACATGGCCCCGGGCTCATCGCACAGGCGTGCGGCACATGCCACCAAGCCAAGGCGCAGGGGGTGGCGACCTGGCCTGCCAACACACACGGAGCGTGTGCCAGCTGTCATCAGAAGCACGACCCAACACGCCCAAAAACCTGCAACCAATGCCATGCTGCAGAGGCACGGCAGGTGAAGCCCACCCGGCACACCTGCGCTTCGTGCCACGACGTGCACGCGGCGCGCCCGAAGAATCTCTGGGGTGCCTGCAATCAATGTCACGGCGCACAAGTCCAAGCCGCACGGGGACGCGGCCCCACGCACTCCGCATGTGCTTCGTGTCATAAGCCTCACGCTTTCTCGGTCCCAAGCTGCACCAGTTGCCACGACTCGCTGCCAGGTGCTCACCAGTTCCACTCAGCGCGGGCCAAGTGCACCGACTGTCACGCCACGCACGCCCGGAAGATGCCGAGCCGAACCGACTGCCTCAGATGTCACACCGACAAAGTGAGGCATTTCCCGGACGCCAAGAACTGCGCGGCGTGCCACCTATTTGTCGCACCCTAGTGTTGGACAAAGACCTGAAAGTCCTGCTGAAAATGCGAAGGAGGAGGAGATGACGACGGACGAGGAACCCGAAGTCGAGAAACCGCAAGATGCATCGGCTGGAAACGAGAGCGCGGAGTCGGCCTCCTCCGAAGGCGTAAAGGTGAGCTCTTCTCCCCCTGGCGCGGCGCCGGCAAAGGTAAGAAAACGTCCGCTCTACTACAACCTGATCAGCCATATCGGAGCTCTCGTAGTCGTTCTGGGCTCCGTTTTGATCCTGCTCTCGCTGTTGGCACACGTGACGAGCGGCACCGCCAATCCGTACATCGGTATTTTCACCTACCTCGTATTCCCGACGTTGGTGGGCGTGGGTGGCGTGTTGATTCTGATCGGTATGCGCTGGGAAGCCGGGCGCCGACGGCGAACCCATACGCTCAACGCGTTGCCCTATCCGCGCATCGATCTGAATGATCGGCGGCAGCGGATGCTCTTCCTGTATACAATCGTTGGTGGCACCGTCGTTTCGTCTTTGATCGTGTGGGCGAGCTACGAGGGGTTTCACTATACCGAATCGGTGGGCTTCTGCGGGCAGGTGTGCCACGTACCGATGGAGCCGGAGTTTACGGCCTATCAAGATTCGCCACACGCTCGCGTCCCATGTGTCGCTTGCCACGTTGGAGAGGGTGCCAGTTGGTACGTGCGTTCCAAACTTTCCGGGGCGCGTCAAGTATTCGCCGTGCTCACACATAGCTACGAGACTCCCATCCCCGTGCCCATTGAACACCTACGGCCCGCCCGCGAGACATGCGAGCGTTGCCACTGGCCGAGCAAGTTTTCCGGAGCGGCATTCCTGCAGCTCCCACACTATCGCTACAACGAGACGAACGATGCCGAGCAGATCTCGCTGACGCTCAAGATCGGTGGCGGGAACCCCGAGCACGGAAAGAGTCAGGGTATTCATTGGCACATGGTCGTCTCCAACACCGTTACTTTTGCCGCCACAGACAAGAAGCTGCAGCAGATTCCTTGGGTCAAGGTGCGGCACTCCGACGGCAGCGAGGAGGTGTACGTCGAGAAGGGGACCAAGCTTTCTCGTGGCGCGATTGCTGACTTGCCGCGGCACACCATGGACTGCATGGATTGTCACAACCGTCCCGCCCACGATTTCACGAACCCCGACGCCGCGGTGGATCGCGCGCTCTTGCGCGGTCAGATTTCCAGCGATTTACCCTGGGTCAAGAAGGCTTCCGTCGAATCGTTGTTCCGACAGTACGCTGGTGCCGAAGATGCGCGAGTGGGCATTCGTGCCGATTTGCTCGACTTCTACAAGAACCAATACCCAAAGGTCGCTCAGGAGCGAAAGGGCGCGATCGAAAAGGCGGCCAAGGTGGTAGCAGGTATCTACGGTCGTGGCGTGTTCCCTCAAATGCATGTCGATTGGCGCACCTACGCCGTCAATCTAGGTCACCGGGATTGGCCGGGGTGTTTCCGCTGTCATGACGGACGGCACGTGACGAAGACAGGCAAAGTATTGCCGAACGATTGCAACTCGACATGCCATACCAAGCCCGAGCGCGGAAAGGTGACGGTGCTGGGCCAGCAACCAGAAGCTCCGTTGTCGGACTGGCACCCGTGGAAGATGCCCGAGGAGCACCTCGATATCAAAGGGCACGACAAAGTCATGTGCCACGAATGCCATGCTGCCGGGAAGCGCCCCAGCCGCGTGTGCAAAGACTGTCATGAGAAGTAGCGTCCGAAGCCCGGCGTGAGGCAGAAGCATGAAAACGAATCAAGTCCTCTCATTGTGCACATTCGTTCTGGCCGCATTGATGCTCTCTGTCGGTTGCGGCCGTGGTACGCCGGAGGAGCGCCACCCGGGACCGGCGGTAGTCAAGGTGTCGGAACCGCTGACGACTCGACCCAAGGATTCCACCAAACTGCGGGCTGCCTTGGCTGGGTCGGTTCATGCCACACTAGACTGCTCCGACTGTCACGCTCCAACGGAAGGCAGCAAGCCCGGCAAAGCACACTGCGCGGGCTCGTGTCACGAGGAGGAGACGCAGGCCTATCAAGAAAGCGTGCATGGAACGGCCCACGCGCATGGTAACGCTCGCACCGCGACGTGCGACAGTTGTCACGGCTCTCACGACGTGTTGCCCGTGGTCGACAGCCGTTCTCGGGTTTCGCCCGGCAATACGCCCCTGACGTGCGGCCAATGCCACGCCAACCCGGAGCTTGCAGCCCGGCTAGGCATCAAGGCGCCCGACGCGGGGCGCCGCTACCTCGAGAGCATTCACGGGCAGGCGCTCGTCGCTCAGGGGCTGGTGGTCGCTCCGTCATGTGCGGACTGCCATGGTCAGGCCCACCAGATATTCAAGGCAAAGGATCCACGTTCCTCCGTCAACCACTTCAATATCGCGAACACGTGTGGTCGCTGTCACGCGGGGCCAAGCCAGAAGTACATGGCCGGTATCCATGGGCAAGCGTTGCAGGCGGAGGCGGCCAAGAAGGGCATCCAGCTTCCAATAGCTGGGGCTGTTCAGGAGAAGAGCTCCAAAACAGCGGCAGCCGAAGCCAAAAGCGAACTCGAGGCCGGGGCTGCCGAAGTCGCCGCGGGTTCGAAGGCTCCGACCTGCAGCACTTGTCATACGGCGCACTCCATCGTGATGCCAGGGGCCCGCTTTCAGCTGGCGAGTGACAAGATCTGTGGTGGCTGCCACGCCGACCGCCTCAAGCGCTACATGGACACCTATCATGGCCGCGCTCACGATCTGGGTGACGCTGCCGTGGCGGCCTGTCACGATTGCCACGGTCAGCACGATATCTTGCCCTCGTCGAACCCGGCATCACGCCTGTCGCAGCAGAACCGGCTCGCGACCTGCCGCAAGTGTCACACGGGCGCGCCGGCAAACTTCGCGGGCTACTTGACGCACGCGAACCACAGCGACGTTCAGCACTACCCGAAGTTGTACTGGACCTACATTGCCATGACGGCACTGCTGCTGAGTACGTTTGGGTTCTTCGGGATCCATACAATCCTGTGGTTGGTGCGCACCCTGATCGTACGGTTCCGCGATCCCAAGGCCTTCCGAGAAGCGAAGCAGCGAATCCGCCAAGAGAAGGGTGTCCGACTGTATCGTCGTTTCAGACCGGTGGACCGCTTCGTTCACTTTTTGGTCATCGTCAGTTTCTTGCTGCTGGTTGCCACGGGTATGCCGCTGAAGTTCCATACGGCCCCTTGGGCGCACGCCATCTTTCGCGCGGTCGGAGGAGCCTCGGTAGCCGCCAGCATCCATCGCTTTGCGGCCATCGTGACCTTCATGTACTTCGGGTTGCACGTGGCGAGCCTGTTCGCCCTGCTGGGCAAGCATCGCGGTCAGGTTGTCGACGAAAAAGGGCACATTGTCTGGCGTCGGGTCGCCCGCGTCGCATTCGGACCGGATTCACCCTTCCCGCGCTGGCAAGACGTCAAGGACGTGGGCAGCCATTTGAAATGGTTCGTTGGATTGGGACCCAAGCCCAAATTCGACCGATTCACCTACTGGGAAAAGTTCGACTACATGGCGGTATTCTGGGGCGTTACCGTGATCGGTCTGTCCGGTCTCGTGATGTGGTTCCCGACGTTCGTGACCCGCTTCCTGCCCGGTTGGATGATCAATGTTGCCCACATCATTCACAGTGATGAAGCGCTCCTGGCGGCAGGATTTATTTTCACGTTCCACTTCTTCAATAGCCACTTTCGTCCCGAAAAGTTCCCCTTCGACGCGGTGATGTTCTCCGGCCGCGTTTCCGAGGAGGAGCTGCGTCACGAGCGGCCCGCCCAGTACGAACGCATGAAGCAGGACGGCAGCATCGAAGAGACCGCCAGCCCTGGGGAATGGCCCGAGTGGAAGGTCATCGTCAATCCTTTTGGTGTTGCCGCCATCATCATTGGACAGCTGCTGGCAGCCGCCATTTTCTACGCATTGCTCACCTGAGCACCGAGCTCACCAGGACTGCCTGACCCGTCATCTCGCGCGAACAGCTCTTCCACCGTCACCGCGCTCAGCCCGCGGCTTTCGATGGCATCCAATAACGCAGGGAGCGCTTCGAGTGCGGATGGGGTGAAGTCGTCTCGCTCGGCGGCGTCGTGCAAAAGAATAATGGCACCATCTCGTAGTTTGGGTTCGACCTGGCGCAGGATGCTGCTCGGGGCACGTGGACCGGTTCCGTCGTAAGCGCGGGCAGACCAACCGACGAAGCTTACTCGAGCGCGCCGTGCTCCAGCGGCAGTGCGTGGGCTGATGAAGCCGATGGGAGGGCGAAACAGCACCGGCCGCTCGCCACAGGCGTTCTGCACGGACTGCTGGGTGCGTTCGATGTCCTTCGCAACATACGCGGGAGGTTTGAGGGCATACAGGCGATCGTGTCGATAGCCGTGCAGCCCCACCCCATGCCCCCCCTGGACCATTTCGCGCAATACGTCGGGGTATTCGTCGACCTTGCGCCCAATCACGAAGAAAGTGGCCCGAGCTCCCCGCTGGTTCAAGATCTCGAGCACCTGGCGGGTCGTTTTGGGGTGAGGTCCGTCGTCGAAGGTCAGGGCGACCTGGCGCTTGCCCGAGGGTGTATGCGTCCGCACGTCGGCGAACATGGAGAGTCCGGGTCGAAAGACACCGTAGAGGGTCAAGCCGGCATACCCGGCAAAGCCCAACACCACGACCCAGAGCGGAGGAGGGCCGGTCCACAGGGCCACACCCGAGAGCGCAACGCCCGCGAGTGAGCAGCACCACCAGGCGAGGCGGGCGATGGGCATGAATCAGTGGCGTCCGAGCCGACGCTGCGCGGCGGGCTCGGCGTCTTCTTCTTCCAGGGGTGAAGCGTCTTGCTCGGGGAACCTCTTGAGCTCGGGTTCGCGAACGCTCGCCTTCGCAGGCGCGATTTCCTCATCGTCGCCGGTGTTGTCGAGCTCGAAGAAGATGGCGAGCACCGTGGCCAGAAACGGCAGGGCCACCAGCGGCAGCTCTGCGGGCAGACCAGTGCCGAGAGGCCCTGCCGACAGACTGACATCGAGGTAGTGGCGCATCAGGAACATCCCTGCCGCGCCCAGAGCAGCAGCGGCAATCGCTTTCAATAGCACTTCGACCCATGCGCCCCGCGCCCAGATGGGTTTGCCTGCGATCGCGGCGACACACAGGCCCGTGACCACGGCGGCGAGGTAACCGAGCACGCCGGCAAGTAGGGCAATGTGCAGACCGTAGACCAGCAGGGCTCCCAGCGCCGCCCCGATCAGGGCTCCCTCGAGCGTTCCCAGCAAGAAGCGTCGCAGCATAGGAAAAAATCCTTGGATAACCGGCGCCGTTCGTCAACCGAGTGCGGCTCGTCGGCACTTGTCGCGGGACAATTGGCGTGAGTCCGCAGGCCGAACCCAGACGGTGCTCGACAGGACCGCCAAGGTTTTCTAAGGGCTGGGGCGTGCTTTTCAACACCTTGGCCTACGCGAAGTTCTTCGCCTTCGTCTTCGTGTTCGCGTGGCTTTTGGTGCGCAAGAAGTACGCGGTACTGCTGCCTTGGGCCGTGAGCTTCGGCTTCACGCTCTGGTATCCCGCGACTTTGCTCAACGCTGGCGTCGTCGCGATTTCCCTCGCGTTGACCCTGGGCCTGATGCGTGGCGCTCGGGAAGGCCCGCCGGACGCTCGGCGCGTTGCGGCATCTCTGTGCATCAACCTGGTAGGGCTCTGGTTCATGACTGAGAGCCAGGCGAGGATGGATCCGTTGAGTCTGGGACTTTCGGCACTCGGCGCTCCGGAACCGGGACCTCTACGCTGGGTGTTGCTCGTACTCTCGGTGCTGGTTGCCTTCCTGATGCTCAGAGCCCAAAAGGTGAGGCTTTTGTTCATCTTGCTCGCCAGCTATGTGTTCTACGCGCACTGGGACTGGCGCTTCCTCTTTCTGATCTGGGGTTCGTCCACGGCGGACTGGCTGCTCGGCAACGCCATCAGTCGCGCGAAGGAACCCGCGCTGCGCAAACGCTGGCTGCTCGGCACCGTAGTGATGAACCTCGGTGTCCTCGCCATCTTCAAGTACTTCAACTTTCTTGCGGATTCCGTGCACGCCGCGCTCACCGACCTGGGCATGCACGTTTCGCCCGTGACGCTCGACGTCGTGTTGCCGATTGGCATCAGCTTCTTCACCTTCGAGTCGATGAGCTACGTGATCGACGTCTATCGCGGTGATATCGAGCCCCACGACAGCTATCTCGAGTACCTGAGCTTCGTCGCGTTCTTTCCGCACCTTGTGGCGGGTCCCATCGTGCGCCCGCGAGACCTGCTGCCACAGCTGGCTGGGCCGCCCCGTTTTTCGGCAGCGGAAGCCAGTGAGGGCATGTTTCTGATTTCGCTGGGGCTCCTGAAGAAGGTCGCCATTGGCGACTACCTGGCCCTGAACCTGGTCGACCGCGTGTTCGACGCTCCGCTTCAGTACTCGGGCCTCGAGTGCTACGCGGGAGTACTCGGGTACGCGGTTCAGATCTATTGTGACTTTTCTGGCTATACGGACATTGCTATCGGGTCGGCATTGCTGCTCGGCGTGAGGTTTCCCCTCAACTTCAATGCTCCCTACAAGGCAGCGAATGTCGTCGACTTTTGGCGTCGCTGGCACATTTCACTTTCGACCTGGCTGCGAGACTATCTGTACATTCCGCTTGGAGGCAATCGCAAGGGACCGCGACGCACCTACCTGAACCTGATGATCACGATGCTGCTCGGGGGGCTCTGGCACGGAGCGGCTTGGACGTTCGTCGTCTGGGGCGGGTTGCATGGGGTGGCTCTCGCGGCCACGCGCGGGTGGCTGGGGCATAAGCGCCGGGCCGGGGCCCCGCCTGTTTGGCGCCGCTGGCTCGGCACGCTGCTGACCTTTCACTTCGTGTGCGCTGCCTGGATTTTCTTCCGCGCCGACGATTTCAGTCGGGCCCGCCTGGTTTTCGACAGGCTGTTCAGCCTCACGAGCTATGCGCCTAACCTGCCGTTCCCGGTGCTGGCCGTACTCGCTGTCGGCCTGGGCTCACACTATGTGCCGGAGGGCTGGTACCAGACGGCCCGTCGTGGTTTCATCCGCTTGCCCGCGCCTGCTCAGGCGATAGCATTGTTCGGTGCCGCACTGACGCTGCGCCACATGGCGTCGGCGGATGCGGTGCCGTTCGTCTATTTCCAATTCTGACCTTATGAGCCAAAACGACGCTGACCCGCCTTCGGAGCCCGAAGGGCCCCCCCCTACACGTCGCGACGAGCCAGCGGGCGACCAGGCTCCGACCGACCAGCCGCGTGCCCGTAGGCGCGTTCGCGCCAAATCCGCTCGCAAGAAGCAGCGAAATAAACAGGCTGACGACTTCGAACCACTCAATGCGCAGGGGCGCGAGCGACCACGCTTTCTGGCCTCGTTCCCGGACGACCCAGAACTCAACGAGCTGGCGCGCGCGTTCGAGTCCGGCAACTACGCACTCGTTCGAAGGCGCGCTCCCGAACTGGCAGAAAGAACTCGGGACGAGGAGGTGAGAGAGCGCGCGCTCGAGCTCGCGGAACGTATCAAGCCGGACCCACTGGCAAAATACATGCTTCTGATGAGCGTGCTCCTGCTCGTCTATCTCGTGTTCTACGCGTATTCGAAGCACGGCTAACGAGCATGGTAATGCGACGGCTTCCGCGGCGTTGGCCTTCGAGGGCGGTATTGGCAGCTGCTCTGGTGTCGGGCTGCGCTCGGGCCAACGATCCGGCCCGAAGCGTCCCGAACATACCCGCGCCGCAGGGCGTCCAAGTGTACCTCCCGCTCTACGACGGGTTCGTCTATCAGTACGATGTCGAGAGCGACAGCGGTGAAACCGGTCGCGTGATGGTCGAGGTGACGCGTCCTCGCGAGGGGCTCGCCGAACTTTCGGTTGCTGGTCGAGTGCAGCGTTTGGAGCTCTCGCCGGACGCGATCAGGCATGCCACGGGCGGGGTGCTGTTGCAGTCGCCGCTTAGCGTTGGCGCCCGGTGGAAGGGCCAATTCGGCAAGGTGCGCGTGGTCAGCACGAACCGGTCCATCCAGACCCCCGCCGGCAACTTCTCAGGGTGCCTCGAGACGGTCGAGGAGGCGCTGGCGCCCGTCGCCAAGAGGGCGGAGAGCGTCTACTGTCCCAAAGTAGGGTTGGTCGCCCTGCATATCGAAGGCGCGCTCGAAGGCGAAGCTGCCAGCGTCAGTACACGACTTCGCTCCTACGGGCCTCGCGCGACGGGTCGCGAGTGAGCCTTCAGTGGTCGTGGGTCGTGGATTCTTCGTCGCCTAGAACCAGATCGACATCCACCGTCTCGGCGCCACACTCGTTGGCGATGCCACTCAGCTCCTCCTCGAGTTCGGAGTAGTCTCCGCCCACGACCCAGAGCGTGGCCGCGCCTTCTATCCAGAGTTCACAGACGATGCGCGACGTCTCCGTCGACTCCGAGCCCGCGGCCCCCGCGGCCCCTGCGGCCCCTGCGGCCCCTGCCGCGCCTCCTGCGTCGACGAGCTGCGGCTTGCAGAACATCACTGCTGGTTGATGGCGCGGACCACCGAGCGAGTACTCCTCGCTCCCGCCGCCATAGGCCAGACGGATTTGCGTGTCCTCGGGCAGTGGGCCGTCCTTGGCCGAAACGGTGACCACGAACGCGGGCGGTTGCTCGCCCGGACACAGGGTGTCGTCGCCGCTCGGGCTACAGCTCGGCGCCAGGCAGGCCGAGGCCAGGCTCAGTAGCGCTGCGCCAACCGTGTCGGCCACCTTGCTCCCGCGATCTGCCACCTTCGAACTCCCGAACCACCAGTCTCCATCGAAACGCAATCGTCGAATAGTCCATTCGTACTGGAGTGCAAGTGCCGGGTGCGGCCAGTCTGCCATGCTGGTCGGCTGGCAAGAGATTCAGGACGCGGAGCGGGCTCGCGCCGGCCAGTGGCACGGGCAGCGGCGAACCCTGGCACCGGGCGTTCTGGAGGCCAGAACGGGGCACGACCTGCACCACTGGTCCCGAAGCAACGTGTGGCTACTCGCTGCGCCTTCCACTTCGTCGAGCCGTCAGCTCCCGCTGGCCCTTAGGCGAACGTGCCCGAGGCGCTGCCCCACAGATGGCGCTCGACTTCACGGAAGATCACATAGACCCGGTCGGGCGCGATGCCCAAGGCCTCGCTCAGGGCGGCGCACAACGTCCTGCTCATCCGTTCGGTTTGCGCCGGCCCCAGTGCGCCGATGTTGGCGATCTGCACGATGCAGGCGGGTGCCGGACTGCCCGCGAAGGTCATGGCCAGCGCGGAGCTCCATTGGCAAGCGACGAACCGCTCCGGTTTGCCCAACAATTCTGCCGTTTTCGCGGAGAGATCGCTCAGAAGCTCCCGGGCTTTCTCCCGCTCGACGGGCTCGGCGGTGACGACCGTCACGAGAGGCATGAGCCCGATTGTGAGGTTCGCGGCTGCATGTTGGCAAGCCCGTCCGGGCCTTTCTGTCGGATCGGCTCGACATTCGGGTTGACTGGCCCCCAAAAGCTTTCAGATAGAGGCCCAAAATGCTGACCCGAACCGACGACCTCAGGATCGAAAACCTCCGCCCGCTCTTGCCTCCCGCCATCCTCATGGAGGAGGTGCCGGCCAGCGAGGCACAGTCCGCCACCATCGCTCGCGCTCGCGGTGCTGCGGGCAAGATCATCGAGGGCGGGGACGACCGACTCTTGGTAGTGGTCGGCCCGTGCTCCGTGCACGACCCGCAGGCGGCCCTCGACTATGCCGGCAAGCTCAAGAGCGCCGCCGACGAGCTGGTCGACGACCTGCTGCTCGTCATGCGGACCTATTTCGAGAAGCCCCGAACCACCGTGGGTTGGAAGGGGTTGATCAACGACCCCGATCTGGACGGACAGTTTTCCATCAACAAGGGGCTGCGCGTGGCGCGCACGTTCTTGCGTGACGTGGTCGAGCTGGGTGTGCCCACGGGCACGGAGTTCTTGGACCCGATCACGCCCCAGTTCGTGGCGGACCTGGTGGCCTGGGGCGCAATCGGCGCGCGCACGACGGAAAGCCAGGTGCACCGCGAGCTTGCCAGCGGACTGTCGATGCCGGTGGGATTCAAGAACGGCACGGGCGGCACCGTGCAAATCGCGGTGGACGCGATTCGCTCGGCGGCGCATCCGCACCATTTTCTCTCCGTAACCAAACAGGGTCTGGCCGCCATCGTGACCACGCGCGGCAATCAGCAGTGTCACGTCATTCTGCGTGGCGGAAACGGTGGACCGAACTACGATCGGGAGAGTGTCGCGAGCACCGTGGGCGTGCTCGAGAAGGCTGGCCTGCGAGCGTCTGTAATGATCGACTGCAGTCATGCCAACAGCCAAAAGAAGCACGACAACCAGCCGCGCGTGGCCGAGGCGATAGCCGAGCAGGTGGCGGCGGGCTCTGGCGCCATCACGGGCGTGATGCTCGAAAGCTTCTTGGTGGCTGGGCGGCAGGATGCGAAACCCGGTCAGCCCCTCACCTACGGCCAGAGCATCACGGATGCCTGTCTCGACTGGACCAGCACGATGCCTGTGCTGCGAACCCTGGCAAAAGCCGTCCAGGCGCGACGTCGTTCGGCGGGCGTCGGCCGGGTCAGCGGATCTCGTCCGTAGCAATCTGGAACTCGTCCCAGGCCGGGGTCAAGTTGGTGGTGTTGGTCGTTTGGTTATAAAGGTAGATTGCGGGATACGTTTTCACGATCTCGTCGCCCTCGGCGACTACCGCGGCAATGTACAGCTGTGACGAGGCGGTCACGGCCGGGCTGAAGGCATCTCGGGCCAACGTGAACTGCGCGGGGTAGGAGCGCGCGGATGAGAAGATCAACCAGTAGTAGGTCTTTCCGTCATGGGTCGCAACGCTCGGGGACCACTTGGGCCAACTGTTGATCACACCCGGGCTGACCTCTCCGGTGCATTGGGGAGGATCGTTGGCCTTCAAGCGCGTGGCCTTTCCTCCCGAGGCAGGGACCACCCATATCTCACCGTCCGGCCTATAGTAGACCTGGCCTTGTGTCGATGGCGTGCGCGTGAAGGCGATGAAGCGATCGTCCGCTGAATAGTCGGGGTAGTACTCGCCAATGCCGGGCTCGGAAGCCCCGACCAGCGGAGACGCATCGCCCCCCGCGCCATCGTTGAAAGGCACCTGGTAGATGTCCGTTTCGATTTGCTGCTTCGGGTCGATGGGGCGACCGCCACCGTGACCATCCAGAGTCTCGCTCGCCGAGACGTAGGCCACGGTGTTGCCGGAGTGGCTCCAATCTGGATTGACGGCGCCACGGGGATCTCCGCGGCGTTCGAGGAAGCCGAAAGCGCTGTCTTGCAGCTCTTGGACCTGTTCATCCAGCTCGCTGCCGGACTCTGGCAGCGGGTCCTTGCACTCACGGCAAGCCAAGTCGAACCAGACCAGGCGGTCTTTGCCAGTCGCGTTGTTGGTGGTGCCCGGCCACCCGACATCGTCGGGTGAACCGAATGACTGGATCATGATGCGCGCTCCGGTTTCCCAGTGGTCATCGGAAAACGTGGGAGTGCCTTGCCAGGGTTGCTGTAGGATCCGTGCGGCTGATTCGGTGACGTAGTCGGGTCTTTGTCCCACCGAGTCTTCGACGACGGAAGCGACGACGGAATTCCAGGGCCAGCTATCCACGAAAGCGACTGCGTCTCCGTCGGGAGTGGATGTGTGGCAGCCGATGCAACGCACCTTGCCTTCTTGTCCGTATTGGTCGGCAGCCTTGGGTTCTCCAAAGCGGTCGAGCGCGGGGAATTCTTGCACTTCGGGTAGGCTGAGTGCGTCGATGGTGCTGGTGTCGCCCACGCGAAAGCCCACGAGTTTGGTTTCGCCGCCTACATTGTAGAAACCGTCGGCGGCCCAGTACACGATGGTGCCGTCGGCTTGCACTGGAGCGATCTCGAAACTGCCTCGAGTTCGCGATACGGCCCCGCGCTGCTGACTGTTCACGCCGCGTACCGTAATGTCGATGACCTCACCCGCCGCGTGTGTCGCGAGCCTGTTCCAGGTATCTTGGTCCATCGTCCACATGGGTCGGGTGGTGTACACGACCAGATCGCGCTGCTCGACCCTCGAACTCAGGGTGATCTGCCAGAGGTCTTCGTCGGGCGAGGGGATGAAGCGAATCCGTGGTGGGAGCCAGTTGTTGGGCAGCATGGCGCCGTCGGGCGGTTCCACCAGGCAAGCGCCAGCCTGGGATCCGGGGCTGGTAACGAACAGCCGATCGATGTCGTAAGGAACGGCTCCGAACGTCAGAGGTTCGTCGGGGAAGTCGTAGCACTGGGCTTCCCTGCAGGTGCCAACGACCACGGTCGGAGTGGGGTCACCCGTGTCGCGTCGTACGCTCGAGTGCTCGGGGCCGCACCCGACGCCGAAGAACGCGACCGCCAGCATACGGTGGGTCGTCGACACCCAACGGTGCGGGCGCCCCGAGTGTGTGCGGTTCCGTGCGAACGACCGAGCCAAGGCCTGTAAAGTGTAACGCGAAGCCCTGTGCCACACTAATTCAACCCTGGCCGCGCTCGCGGGGAGGATTCGAGCGTTGGTTAGGAGTCCTGTCCTCGCTCGGGCGAGCAGGCAAGCCTCTGAAATGACGTGTAACGCTGTCCGGTCAGGACCGGCGACGCCCGCCTGGGGCTAGAAAAATTGCGGCGACCCGGGCGGGGAGGGGCGTTTTCGAGGTGCCCGGGTCGCCGCGAAGCTTGCTAGCTGCAAGCGTGTAGCGAACAGATCGGCCGGGTTGAGCGACAACTTGAGGGTCAGGTGAACAAAAGCGACTCGACCCAGAACTAGTTCCGGGTCGAGTCATCGAAGGGGTCGCTTCAGTATGTCAGAAGTGATCGGGGAACGAGAGTTGAGCGCTCTGCGGGGTCAACATGAACTGATCGTGAGGGGAAGATGACGCCCGGGTCAACGATACCGTGCTCGGAGTCATGCTTAGTCGCTAGTTAGTCCTCGAGTGAAAGGCGCTCGAGCTCACGGGTGAAAAAAACAGCGGCCCGGAGGAGGGGAAACTCCGAGCCGCTGGAGAGAGGGCAGCGGCGCCAAGGAGGGGCTTTGCTTTGCGCCGCTGAGGAGAGAAACAGCGGCTCGGAGGAGGGGAAACTCCGAGCCGCTGGAGAGAGGGCAGCGGCGCCAAGGAGGGGCTTGCTTTGCGCCGCTGAGGAGTCTGAGAGGGGTCGGTCGGTTCGACCGGCCTTCGTGCGCTTCGTTGATTGGCTCTGTCTATTGGCTAATGCGAATGGCTAGTGCTAATGGCTAATGCGAAGGCCGTGCCAGGGTTGCCTGGCCTGGCGCAGGACTCACCTTCGTCGATCTTTCGACGCGGAGGAGCCCATCTTCCTGCTTCGGCGCCTTCGATGCCGTGCACTCTTTGTCTCGAAGCGAGAGTGAACGTGATCGATATCGAGACGGGTGAGACGCCCCGCAGCAGTTGGCTCCTGAGTAGGTCTGGGTGAG
Source organism: uncultured delta proteobacterium (assembly GCA_963809955.1). Classification (GTDB taxonomy): domain Bacteria; phylum Myxococcota_A; class Polyangia; order Polyangiales; family Polyangiaceae; genus JAICQQ01. The sequence continues at coordinate 175,592 of CAWELQ010000011.1, read as the reverse complement.
TCCGATGTGTTCGGCCACGCCAAGACCATCCCGCTCCACAAAAAACACAGCGGCACTGACGGAGGGGGGAGACGTCAGTGCCGCTGGAAGCTTGTCGGCGCAGAGGACAGAGGATCCTGGCCAGTATCCGCTGCAGCCGAACTACTTATGAGCACCATTCATGCCAAGGTGTCAGTCTTGCGTTTCAGCAATGTTACGTAACAAACCGGCGCGGTAGACCTTTCATATTTGAAAAAGGTGTTGCGGTAGGGAAACGTAGGTTTTGCTCGTACGCCACGCTTCCGGACAGATTTTTCCTCCGTTGGCCCGCGGTTCGGCTCGAGACGGCGCACCAATGGTCTGAGCGTGGCGCATAGAGTCCCCGATATTGGTTTGCCGCCCGAAGGCGGGGATATGAAAGAAAGCGTGTTCACGTCCTATCGTCGTTGGGTTTGGCTCGTGGTCCCCTGCGTCGCGTTGTTGGAACTCGGTGGCGCACTGGCCGATGGCCAGTGGGCACCAGAGCCCGCTCGCTGGCAGGACGTCGTGCCGGTGGTGCGGGCACTCAAGCACGACGGGGATGCTCTAGTGGTCGCGCCGCACTGGGCCGAGCCGCTCGCCCGACAAGTCCTGGGAGACCGCCTCTGGCCCATCGAAGACGTGGCGCGTTCTTCCCTGCGCGGGGCACCTCGGGTCGTCGAGCTGTCGATTCTGGGTCAGAGCGACGCCGAGACGCGCGGCTGGCCGATAATCCTACGGAGGCAAGAAGGGGAGTTCAGGTTCAGCATCAAGAAGAATCCTCACTACCGGCCTGCGCACTTCGAGATTCTCGAAGCGCTGGTGCGCGGTGAAGGTCAAGTGGCGACGGGACCGCGTACGCAACGCCAGCGCTGCGATTTTCAGCGCGACGTAGGGGTGAGCACCGGCGGTTTGCACGGTCATGTCGCCTTTCCTGCCGAGCGCTTCGTCTGTGGTCAGCGCGAAGCCAGCTTCGTGGGGGTTACCATCATCGATGACGAAAACTACCGGCCCCGGCGCTGCGTGTGGGCGCCCCCTCCGAGCTTGGGATCATTGAGTTTGCGCTTCGACGATGTGCCGCTTGGGACAGTGGTCGATGGCAGTGGCGGATTCTCCTATTTCCTGACGCGCGGCGAGCGGGATTCCGGCGTGCGTCTCGAGGTATTCGTCGATGGACGATCGATCGGTACGCGCAGATATCGCGGCCCGGAAGGATGGCAACCGTTCAGCTTCGCCACGGCACGGCGCGCCGAGGCGCGCGGTCGCCTGGAGCTCGAGGTCAGCGCTCTCGGTGCGAATCCTGCCTACTTCTGCTTCGTGGCTGCAACGCGATGAACAGCGACTGCGTGAAGCATGGCCTCCTCCGAGCGCTCGGCTGGCTCATGGCCGCACTCTACGTAGCGGTACTATTGGGCACCACGCATGACCTCGGCTACGCCAGGGACGAGGGCTTCTACTTTCAGGCCGCCGCCCAATACGAAGCCTGGTTTCGGTTGCTGTTCGAAGCGCCCTCCGACGCGTTGAGCTCAACGGTGATCGATAGGTACTGGGGGGTCAATCACGAGCACCCGGCTTTCGTGAAAACCTTGTTCGCCCTCTCTCACTGGCTGTTTTTCGACAAGCTGGGCTGGTTCACCGAGGAAGGTACGGCGTACCGCTTCGTCGGCATGCTCTTCTCTGGCGTGGCTCTCGGCACCGTCTATGCCTGGGGGCGTCAGCTGGCCGGTGCCTTCGCCGGGTGCGCAGCTCTTTTGGCGCTCGCCCTGATGCCGCGGGTCTTCTTCCACTCCCACTTGAGCTGCTTCGACGTACCCGTTGCAACGCTCTGGCTGGTCACGGCATTTGCCTACTTCCGAGCACTCGAAGACGAGCGCTGGCGTTGGGCCATAGCCACCGGCGTTGCCTATGGCCTACTACTCGGAACCAAACACAACTCGTGGTTGTTGCCTCCAGTGCTGGTGCTCCATTTCGCGATCACTCGGTACCTGGGGATGTCGGGCAAACGCGCGACCCTGAAGGCAGCAAGGCCTCTTCTGTGCAGCGCGCTGCTCGGTCCGCTCGTCTTCTATGCGTCCTGGCCCTGGATTTGGCACGACACCTGGCGGCGTCTGGCGGACTACGCGGCTTTTCATCTGTATCACGACTACTACAACATGGAGTTCCTCGGTCGCACCTACTACGAGCCGCCCATGCCCAGGCTGTACGCCTGGGTAATGACGCTGGCAACGGTGCCAGCGACCACACTGCTGTTGTCCGCGATTGGGTTCGCCACCGCTGCGCGGGACTTCGGGCAACGCTGGTTGGTTCCACGCTGGCGAAGAGCTCGCCGGGATTCCATTCCGTCGCCCCGGTCGAGCCGGCGCGCCTCCGGCGAGCTACTCTGGGGACTTTGCTTGTTCATGGGCTATGCGCCGTGGCTTTCCAGCACGACGCCCATCTTTGGGGGGACCAAGCACTGGATGACGGCATACCCTTTTCTGGGCTTGTTTGCCGGGCTGGGGGCGAGCTGGGCACTCGCGCGGCTGCACGGCGCGCTGCGGGCCCCTCGGCATCGATGGGTTTGGAGCGCGTCACTGGCTGGGCTGCTGGTCAGCGCTCCGCTCGTGCTCACCGCTCAATCGCATCCTTACGGGCTCAGCGCCTATACGCCCATCGTGGGCGGCGCTGTGGGCGCGGCGACCTTGGGGCTCAATCGAACCTTCTGGGGTTACACCACGGGCTCCCTCGCGGACACCATCGACGACCAGGCTCCTGGCGGGGCGACGCTCTACTTGCACGACACGGCCCGTGCCAGCTTCGCGATGATGCAGCGAGATCGACGCATCCGCGAAGACATTCGCGCTACGCTGAATATTGCCGAGTCGGACTATGCTCTCTACCATCACGAACCGCACATGGGGCGCGTCGAATATCAGATCTGGGTAGCCTACGGAACGCACACACCAGAAGCGCTCGGATGCTTTCAGGGAGTGCCCGTCGTCTGGTTGTACCGGCGGCCTCCCTGACCCAAGTCGAAGAGGAAAGCCTCTACCAAGGTTCGATGGGTCCGGTGTCGATGGCTTCGAAGGCATCGCCGGGTATCTGCTTGAGATCGCCCAAGTCGTTGTCGCTCCAGCGTGGGTCGTAAGCGCCGGAGAGGTACCAGTCCGAGCCGTTGTCGGCCACGAACATGCCAAAGCGTTTGAGCGCCGTACAGATGACTCGAACCTCGTTGCTGAACCCCGAGCAATCGAAGCTGGACTTCATGCGAACCCTGAGGCCCATCGGGGGGCGGCGCGGGTCGTCACTGCTGCTGGCCGCGTGTGTTGCAGGAGGAACGTAACCGCTTTGCGATTGCGCCACGGTGAAGCGCAGGGCATGCAAAATCGCGCCCTTTTCCACGACTTCATCGTAGCGCACGAGGCCCGGTAGGATGGGAAGCCCCGCTGCGTCTGCCGAGGTCCACCGCGCCGGTCTGAGCACATTGGACTTCAAGTCGAAGATGGCACCTGAGCCGGCTTCCCAGCTGTCCCCCCCGCCCACGGGGTAGGCAGCGAACAGCTCATACAAGATGCAGCTGTCCGTCTCGACCACCAGCACATGACGATCCCCCGAGGCGTTCGCGCCCCCCTCGATGGGCGCATCCGGAGGAATGGGATACGGGCCCGGATCGCTCTCGTCGTCGTACTCGAAGGCAACCTGCACAGTGGGCTGACTCGAGTCCACGAGCGTGTAGGGAATCCCGATCGGGCTACCTTCCCATTCGGTTCCGAAGTCCGGATGTAGATGGGTGTCGCGCCCGATGCTGTCGATGAAGGCGTCGCTGTTGGGGTGAACCGGCGCATCCGAGATGTCCGTGTTCCAAGGGTTGTCGGCGGGAAACATGCTGCAGTTCGCCAGCGTTGGGCCCACTCCGGAGCCCGCGGAGGTGGTTGCCGCCTGCGTAGCCCCGCCCGTGGTGGTGCTGCCGTTCGTGAGGGAACCCGTGGCACTCGTGGTATCTGCAGCGCTCGCGGTGCTTCCGCCGCCGCTTCCGGTCGTCCACGTGTTGGACTCGTCGCTCGAGCCTGCGTCGCTGCCGCAGGCCACGAGAAGCACGCAGGCGCCCAGGGCGCTGCCCAATGATCGCCACATACACTTAGAGTGCCGTCGACCGGCTGCCTCGACAAGCCATCGCCGCGCCGTGTCGCTAATCTTGTGGGTGAGGTGGGCGCGCTCGTGCGACTTTGGCGCTTGGTTGGGCACCGACCGCCCTCTTCCGTCTTCCAACACTGAACAGACGAGACTCTCCCCGATTGTAATGGAGGGCAACAATGCGTCGCCGGTTTCGAACCAGCTTCGCCTTGGGTTGCGGATCCTCCAGTGAACGCCCGCGTGACCGAGCGCGCACACGAAGCGCTTGCCAGTCTCGCCCCCACCCAATATTAGTCAAAATTAGGATCATGCGGCCCTCTTTCGAAAATCGGCGGCGCGGGCGCCTCACGCCAAACTCCGCGGTACCGGACTGCGCCGAGGGCGAGTGGGTCGAGGGGTATCTCGAGGAGGGGATGGCGCTGGCAATCCTGCGCAAACTCTGCGCCCGATGTGCGAGCGGGCTTTTCAGGATCGAGGGGTCGCTGGGTGTCGGCATGCTGTGGCTGCGCGACGGGACCATCATCGATGCTCGCGTAGGAAGTGTCGCCGGCATGACAGCCGCTCTGTGCATGGTCAGCGCCGACGAGGGAAGCTACTGCGTGCAGCTGGGCGAGGTGCGCCGAAGCCGCGCGATCACGCAACCCACTCACCAGTTGATCGCGTCCAGTTCGGTTCGCCTCGCCGAGTGGTGCCGTTGTCTCCGCGCTGGCCCGCCCTTGATGAGCATTCTCCGTGTGGATAGCCAACGCCTGCAGGCCTCGTCACGTGAGATGGCGACGTGCGACGTCGGGCTCTTGACGTTGCTCGAGCAGCGTCGGCCTGTCCTTGAAGTCCTCGAATCGAGCGGGCTCGATCCCGTGTTTGCATTCGGCAGGCTCCTGGCCTTGATGGACGCGGGCTACGCTACGCTGCTCGCCAGTTACCCACCGCCCGAAAGAGCCGTGCGCAGTATTTGAGCGCATGCCCAGTGGTCGCCACTACGAGCGGAGTGGCGAGCTCAGGCTCTGTGCGAGCGATACCATTGGAGCGTCGACGCCAGGCCCTGCTCTAGCGTCACCATGTCGCCGACGACCTGCTTGCACAGGGTCGGATCGAGAACGTTGCGCTCCAGATCGCCAGCGCGGTGTGGCCCGGGCTTCAGTTCGATACTGGTTCCGGCCGCTCGCTGAATTCGCTCGGCCAGCTGCTGAGTGGCACAACCGACGCCCGTGCCTACGTTCATGATCGGGTGCTCTCGTTTGCCCTCCGCCACGACCAGGTTGGCGCGAGCCACGTCACCCACGAAAGTGTAGTCGCGCACGCAGCCCGCGTCGCCTGGCTGGCGGCGCGCGTTCACTTGAACGGGCTGCCCGCTGAGCATGCGTTCGGTAAATATGGCCACGACTCCCGCCTCTCCGAACGCATCCTGTCGTGGTCCGTAGATGTTTGCGTACCGAAGCACCCGGTGGTCGAGGCCGTGCTCGGCTTGGTAGAAGCGTAGCAAGTTCTCGACAGTCAACTTACTAATCGCGTACGGGCTGTAGGGGATGGGTACCATGCTTTCTTTGGCGAGGTCGGGTTCTGGAATCTCCCCATAGATGGCACCTCCGGTGCTGGCGAAGATCACCAGCTCTACCCCCGCGGTTCGGCAGGCTTCGAACAGGTGAATGGCCCCCAGCACGTTGACCGAAACGTCCAGCGCCGGGTCGCGAACGCTCACGGAGACGCTGGCCTGAGCCGCCTGATGACTGACCACTTCGGGTTGGAAGTCCGCGATGGCGCGCTGAGTTGCTTCCCGATCTCTCAGGTCCACCTCATAGAGATGCACGCCTTTGGGCACGTTCTCCCGTTTGCCGGTGCTCAGGTTATCGAGCACTCGCACCTCGTGTCCTCGGGTCAGGGCCTGCTCTACGATATGGCTTCCAATGAAGCCAGCGCCACCAGTGACAAGTAGTTTCATCGATCGTCCTTATTCGAAGCGCTCGACGGTAGGCCACCAGACCCCCCTGTGCAATCAGCGATCAACGCTGGCCAAGCGGCTGAGAGTCGACCCTCTCGAGGGCAGGCTGCCTGCCGGTACAAAATCCGGCAGCGAGCCAGGCTTCTCGCGCTTTTGCGCACCGCCCAGGGAAAATCTGGGACAAGTGGGGACTTGGGACTATTCTTTCGCCGCTTGTTTCTGGGGCGCTTCGGTCACCATCCGGGGAGCCCCCGGGCCATCCTACAATGACGAAAACGAATCACTCGCTTGACAAGAAGATCTGTGTCGTCGGGTTGGGCTACATCGGTTTGCCGACGGCAGCCGTCCTGGCTTCGCGTGGCTACCAGGTGCACGGGGTCGAGGTGAACGCGTCGGCCGCCGAAGTCATCAATTCGGGCAAGGCCCACATCGTAGAACCCGACCTCGATCTCTTGGTGCAGGCCGCTGTCCAGACAGGCCGCCTCAAAGCACACCCGGCTCCCGCCCCGGCGGACGTGTTCATGCTGTGCGTGCCCACTCCGCTCTCTGGCGACCAGACGCCGGACCTGAGCTACGTCCGTTCCGCCACCGAATCCATCTGTCCCCACCTGAAGGCTGGGAATCTGGTGATCCTCGAGTCCACTAGTCCACCAGGCACGACCGAAATGGTCGCGGACATCGTGGCGCGCAGCACCCAACTCGACCCCGGGTCGGTGCATTTCGCGCACGCGCCAGAGCGCGTCCTGCCAGGAAAGATATTGCGTGAAGTGGTGGAAAACGATCGCATCATCGGTGGATTGAACGAAATCTCCACCGAGGCCTGTGCGAGCTTCTACGCGACCTTCGTTGCCGGCAAGCTTCACCTGACGAACGCGCGCACTGCGGAAACCACCAAGCTGGTCGAGAATGCCTTTCGGGACGTCAACATCGCATTTGCCAACGAGCTGTCGATGCTCGCGGACAAGCTCTCGCTCGACGTTTGGGAACTGATAACGATGGCGAACCGGCACCCGAGAGTGAATATTCTCTCTCCCGGTCCGGGCGTGGGGGGGCACTGCATCGCAGTCGACCCCTGGTTTCTCGTGCACACGGCTCCCGACGTTACCCCCCTGATGCGGCAGGCCCGTCTGGTCAATCAGCAGAAGCCTCACTGGGTGGTGGAGCGCGTCAAGCAGCGGGCCGCCCGTCTGCGCGGTCCGCGCATTGCCTGTTTGGGCCTGGCCTACAAGCCCGACATCGACGACCTGCGCGAGTCCCCCGCCCTCGAAATCGTGCGCGACCTGAGATCCATCGCCGAAGTGAGCTTGCGAGTGGTCGAACCCAACCTGCACACTCATCCCGAGTTCGAGTTGATGAAGCTCGAAGAGGCGCTCGAAGGCGCGGATATCGTGCTGGTACTGGTGGGTCACCGCGAGTTCAAGCGCATTCCGCAACGCCTGTTGGAAGAAAAGATCGTGATCGACACTTGCGGTGCGCTCAAAAGCCGCGATCCATGAAGCGCGTACTGGTCTTCATCGGAACACGGCCGGAAGCCATCAAGTTGGCTCCGGTCATCCATGCCCTCGGGGCTGCGCCCGACTTCCAAGCCGTCGTGGTGAGCACCGGACAGCATCGGGAGATGCTCCAGCAAGTGGTGGACTTGTTTCAGATCGACGTTGCTCATGAGCTGGACGTCATGCGGCCAAACCAGACCTTGGCGGGGCTGACCGCTCGCCTCATCGACGGCATCGACGGCGTGTTGCAGAAAGAAGCGCCCGATATGGCACTGGTGCAGGGAGACACGACGACGGTGCTAGCGGCCTCGTTGTGCTGCTTTTATCGGCATACCCCGCTCGGTCACGTGGAGGCGGGCCTCAGGACTCACGATCTTCGCGCCCCTTTCCCCGAGGAGGCGAACCGCGTCCTGGCGGGGCGCTTGGCGAGTCTGCACTTCGCGCCCACCGACGTGGGGCGAAAGAACCTGCTGAGCGAGGGCATACCCGAAGAGAATGTCTTCGTCACGGGTAACACCGTAATCGATGCCTTGCACATGGAGGTGGCCCGGCAGCGGGGGCCGGAGGTGAGGGAACAGATCAGGGCTCGCCTGGTTCACGAGCTCGGGGAGGACTATCAGGCCTACCCGATGGTGCTGGTGACCGGCCACCGGCGCGAGAACTTCGGTGACGGCTTCGATCAGATCTGCGAGGCCCTGGCCACATTGGCCCAGCGCTTCGAGATGACGCGCTTCGTGTACCCCGTCCACTTGAACCCGAACGTCAAAGGCCCCGTATTTCAGCGCCTGGGCGCGCTGGAGAATGTACGTCTCATAGCGCCCCAGCCTTACAGCACGTTCGTCGCGCTGATGAATGCCAGCCGCTTGCTGCTCACCGACAGCGGGGGGGTGCAGGAGGAGGCTCCTGGTCTGGGTAAACCAGTGCTGGTAATGCGCGATACGACGGAACGCCCGGAAGGTGTGGAGGCCGGCACCGTCAAGCTCGTGGGAGCTAATGCCGAGCGCATCGTCGAGCACGTTTCGCTCTTGCTGACGCAGGAAGCGGCGTATCACGCGATGGCAAATGCCGTAAATCCCTACGGAGACGGCAAGGCAGCTAGTCGCATCGTCGAGGCCTTGCGCACCTGGCTGGGGGCTTTGCCCAAGAGGTAAGGGCGCGCGAATGGTCAAGCGTCTTGTCGCTCTAGCGGTTCTGCCCCTCCGCATTCCAGCGTTCGTCGGATTCGACGAGCCAGGCGAAGGCTTTGGCGACCTGGTCATAGACCGATCCCCCGTAGGTATGCCCGGCTCCTGCGGCGTAGCGCGTCGTGACCGCGAGCTTGGCTCGCTCGAGCACGAAGGCGCTGCGCTCGGCGCCCTGCCGGCAGCTGCGGGTGCCACACACGAAGGCAACACGCTGGCCGCCGTTGGCCCGAAACCGTTGGGCCGATTTCAGGTCCCATTGTTGGAACCCTCCCTCGATCAGCATCAAGCGCGTGAACAGCGCCGCGTGCTCGGGCAGCATCAGCGCTCCCATGGTGGCTCCCTGTGAGTAACCGAAGTAGACGTAGTCCTTGCCGCGCACTCTTTTTTGGTAGCTGGCTTCGAAGCTCGCGACGACAGCCATGACTTCTCGCTCCAGGCTTCGGTGGTCGGGGTAGTAGTAGCCCCCGGCGGGGCCGGTGTTCACGTTGATGAGCTTGCCGCGCGGGCAGACTACGATGCCGTTGTCTCCGAGCAACTCACGCCACGCCTCGCAGTGGTGCTCTGGAGCGCCCCCCGCACCGTGAGTGGCCACCAGGACGGGCTCTGCTGCTTCGGACCCGGGCAAGGCGACCACGGCATCCAGGAAACCGGGGACAGCGAGCGCTTTGAAGTGAGCAGACTCGGCGGGGCGGTTGGGGCCGTCGTTCTCGGTATTCGGCGGAGGATCCGCGTGCGCAGGCTCGGCGAGAGGCAGCGCTCGGACTGGACTTTTCTTTCGCACGGGCGGCGCTTCGACGCGGCTCGCGCTGGCACCCGCACCGGTCTTTGCGAGCACTCGTTCCGAGTGGAAGGCGTTTACCGCGCAGCCGGCGGCTAGCAATGCCCCCACAGCCGCGCCCAGACGTGTCGGTTCTGCGCGAGAAAGGCGCTGCACGGCTTCGTCAGCCCCCGATGTACGACATCTCGATGCGCCGCAGGGGGCGAAGCTCGTTGCGCGCTTCCGAATAGCGATCGTTGCGCGCCTGCCACGCGTCACGGATCAACTGCTTGAGCTCTTCACGCGTGGCACCCGAACGCAATGGACCTCGCAGATCGCGTCCGCGGCCGGCGAACAGGCAGGTGTACAGGGAACCCTCAGCGGAGAGGCGCGCGCGCGTACACGCTCCGCAGAAGGGCTGAGTCACGCTGGTGATGAAGCCGATTTCGGCGCGACCGCCGCTGACTCGGTAACGGCGGGCGACTTCCCCGGGGTAGCGACTTTCGAGCGGCTCCAACTCGAGTTCGGTTCGCAAGGTTTCCAACATTCGATCAGCGGAGACCACCTCCTTGCGGTTCCAACCATTCGTTTGGCCCACGTCCATGAACTCGATGAAGCGAACGGTATGTCCACGTTCGTTGAAGTACCGGGCGATAGAGAGTAGCTCGCCCTCGTTGACCCCCCGGCGCACCACTGTATTGATGCGGATGTCGGCGAAGCCTGCTCGTTGGGCGCGGTCGATGCCATTCAAGACGCTGGACAACGCGACGCCGCCATCGGTGATCTTCGAAAATGTATCCGGGTCGAGACTGTCGACGCTTACCGTCAGGCGATTCAGCCCCGCTCGACGAAGAGCGTCGGCCTCTCGCGCGAGCAGCGACCCGTTGGTGGTGAGTGCGAGATCGCAATCGAGCTGACTGAGCTTTGCGATCAACACGTCGAGCTGACGTCTGAGGAGTGGCTCTCCGCCGGTGAGGCGCAGCTTCTTGACACCCAGTTCGACGAACGTGCTGGCAAGCTCGCTGATCTCTTCGAAGCTGAGGATGAGCGGTTTATCCAAGAAGCGAAAGTCCGGCCCGAACGCCTCTCGTGGCATGCAGTAGCGGCAACGAAAATTACAGCGGTCGGTCACGCTGATGCGCAGATCCCTGAGCGGACGGTCTAGGACGTCCCTAGGGGCGACGACTGGAAGCGGTCGAGAGGTAGCCACCGAACCCTCCAACGCTAGCCCGAAAGGTCCGAGCCGGCCAAGGGTCGGCCCGCTCGATCAGCGCTGCCCCGCGTGGCCGGTCGCCGATAACTGCTGCAGAAACGCCACATAGTTGCTGAGCCCAATCGGTTTGGTGAACAGCCCCACCCCCAACTGGCGAGCCCGTTCTGCGTCCTGCGGGTGCTGCGAAGTCGTGAACATTGCGATGTGGGACAGCGCAGGCGCCATCGCCTGGAGCCTTTCCACTAGTTCGAACCCATCCACCAACGTCATCCGTACGTCCACGAGGACGTAGTCGGGCCAGGGATGCTTGCCGTCGAGGGCGGCGCGCACGTAATCGACGAGCGCGTCCGGGTCCTCGAAGCAGCGAAGGGGCTGCGGAACCGCCGCGCGCTGGTGACAGCGCTCGAGTAGCTCCAGCTCGATCGGGTTGTCGTCCACCGCCAGGATTGGCCCCTGCGTCACCTGGCCATATTAGCCTAGCCAGGAGAGAGCGGCCATAGGCGACACACGCGGGCAGTGCGATCGACGGAAGCTCGGAGCCCCGCCGGCAGCGGAATTAGGGCGAGGGCGTGGCTGGACAGATCGACTGCGCGACCGAGTCACAGTCACTCTCGTCGCCGCCGTCGGCGCAATCGCTTGTCCCATCGCATTCCCAGTCGGCCAAAATGATCGATCCGTCCGAACACACGAAGGGAGGGGGGCAGCTGGCTTCGTCGCTGTCGTCGCCGCAATCGTCGAAGCCGTCACACTGGTAAAGTCCAGACACCGTCGTGCCGTTGTCGCATTCGAAAGAAGACTCGTTGATGCAGTTGGCCCCACAGAGGACCACCGAGTTGTCCTCGACGGCCGTGTCACTGGTGCTGCAGATCAGCTCCTGCAGATCACTACAAGTGCCGTTCTCGAGGCAAGCGAAGACGCAGGCCTGATATCCCGTGTCGGAAGCGGTGTCGCAGCCCAGGCTGCCCTCACCCAACAGTCCGCAACCGCGCACCTTGTTGCCCGCGCTTTCGCAGATGGCTTGGATGTCGTCTCCGGTGGTGCCAGGCCCTCCGGTAGGACTTCCCGGACCGGACCCTCCAGTAGCACTTCCTCCGGTGCCTCCGCCGGCTATGCCGCCGCTAGGACTGCCCCCGCTGCTGCCGCTGGTAGGATCGTTGGTCGAACCACCCCCGTGGCCGCCCGAGGCAGGCCCCCCGCTGGAGCTGGTGCTACCCGCCGACCCACTGGCACTGGAGCCCCCCGTGCCTCCGTCGTCTTTCGAGCTATTGCTGCTCGACGCGTTGCAGCCCAGAGCGCACCCCACGCTGAGCACAATGACGCCGATCCCTCTCGAGCACCCCAGGTAATTCACATTGCGAACATTCAAAGCCATCGAGATAGTGTCGCACGCGTTGCACCCCCAAGTAAACAGTCGGCGAACCGCGCGCCCCGCGAATGGCGCCCAGCCCGCTTTCTTTGTTGCTCAAGGTGAGCTCGGTCCGAGAGTGGCCTCGATGGTGAGCCGCGCTTCCGCGGACAGCGTGAGCCCCGTGTCATCAATGGTGGGTAAAGTCCGCAGCGGAGCTTGCATTCGTAGGTTCAGTTGGACCCGGTCATCGGGAAAGACGGCGAGGGCCTCGAACAACTGCAGCAAGCGGCTGCCCACCGCGTCGAAACCGAGGTCCGGCTCGAGACGAGCTTTGCTGGTCAGATGCGCCGGCAAGGCCTCCAGCGCTTTGGGAATCGGAGCATTCAGGAATTCGACGTTGGCGAGATGAACCGCGCCGCCGGGCGCCGCGTCCAGGCTTGCCGCGAGCCAGGCGGTTCCGCACACCGATCCATCGAGCCCCACGCCGAGCATCAGCGCGTTTCTCCCATCGAGCCGTGCCGGGATTACCTCGACATCGCTCACCTTTTGGCCGGTGCCGAACGCACCGCTGAGCGCACGAGTGAGCTGGGAAGCGGCGGACTTCACGCTGATGCTTTGAGAGAGCCAGAGCGTGGACTCGGCCGGGAGCCTCTCACGCGTGGCCAGCGGCGCGAGCGGAATCTCGGAGCCTTTCTCTGCGCAGTCGGTCGCCACCTCGAGGTCGAGCTCGGCGCCCAGGCGCACTCGGAGCTCGCCCTCGGCTTCCTCAGGGGGAGACTGCAGGAGCTGCCGAGGGGTAATGCGCAGACAGTGGTCCTTGTCCAGGAAGACAGGAAGACGGGAAAGCTCCCAGAGCCGAGCCGCCCAGGGGCGCACATCAGGCAGAGCGTGTTCGACGCGACTTCGGATTGTCGACAGGTTCGAGCGAGCTATGGAGACCAACCTGGAAGTGACGTCGAATCCAGCGATACTGCAGCCTCGCGTTGCTTCGACGCGAGAGGTGGGGTGTTGCCAGGAGTAGTCCGGCGTCAGCAGCGCGGGCATCGAGACGGTGGTTGCCAGGACAGGCCGGCAGCGGCCGTAGGTGACGCAGAACGGTCCGAGCGGCTTGCAAACCTCGATTTGCGCGTTGGCCAGCGTCGTCACTTCGAGCGCACCGTCATTGACTCGGGCGTCCATCGCGCCTCGCGTTACCGTGTAGGTGACCTCCCCCGGACTACCGATGGGACGACGTTTCTCGTGCGCCAGCGTCGCCGGGATGTGCTCCGCTAGCAGGTCGAGCAACTGCTTCTTCTCGAGCGCAGCGCCAAGCACGAGCTCGGAGGGAGGGAGTTCGATCGCCACAGGCGGCACGCGCTCGGGCCTGGCGGCGTTCAGACGTTCGGAGCACCGCTCGGGAGCCGCTGGTTCGGCCGGCCGCGGAGCACCTGCCGAGCAGGCGCTGAGCAGCGCCAGACAAAGCGCGATATGGGTTTTGCTACGAGCTGGCTCGACCGCAAGCACCCTGACACGTTAGGCTAGCTCGGGCGCGGATCCAAACCGCGAACGGAGCCTGCTCTTGAAAGTCTATGCCTTCGAAGAAATCGACGACACCCTGAAGCTCTTGCCCCTCGCCGCCAGGCGCGCGCTGGATGTGGCCGGGATCAAGCTGTCGCTTCAGGCCTGGCAGAGCCTGCCGCACGGTGTGCGCCGCGAGTTGGTCCAGCTGGGCAGTGCCCCGGCCGTGAACCTGGATGCTGTCCAGGCCCTGCTGCAGCGCGCCGAAGTGGGTCAGGAGAGCATTCCGAAGCGTCCCGAGCCAGCGGTGCACGAAATCCCCGAGAGTGTCGTTCGCGCGCTCGAGCCCGGCCAACCGCTGAGTGCCAGCAGCTGGCTAGCGCTCGAGCCGCTCGATCGCTACGCGCTCGGCAAGGTGGCCGAGCGCGGGCGTCCCGAGCGCTGGGCGCGCGCCTACGCTGAGATCGTCGGCTTCAGTGGGCTTTCCAGCCATCTGGGGCCGCGGGGCGACGTGCGCATGGTCGATGTGTCCAAAAAAGAGCCAACCCTGAGGCGAGCCGTGGCGGAAAGCTCGGTTTCGATGAGCGACCAGGCCTTCGAAGCACTCGAGGCGCGCCGCGCGGAGAAGGGGGATGTCCTGGCCACGGCCAGGGTCGCTGGCATCATGGCCGCCAAGCGTACCTCCGACATCATCCCGTTGTGCCACCCGCTGGGGTTGACTCATTGCGAGGTGAGCCTTTCGCTCGTTCCAGGCGAGCGGAAGGTGGTTGTCACGGCCAGCGCCGAGGTCGTCGCGCGTACCGGCGTGGAGATGGAGGCTCTCGTGGCGGCCAGCGCGGCGGCGCTTACGATCTACGACATGCTCAAGGGCATCGATCGCGGCATGCTGATCGGACCGACCCGACTCATGGAGAAGTCGGGCGGCAAGAGCGGAGACTTCAGGCGGTGAACCGGCTATTTCAGATTCGGGACACTCCGCTGGACGTCTCCCGAGTGATTCATGCAGTGAGTGGACCGAGCGCAGGGGCGGTGGCGACGTTTCTCGGCACCGTGCGCGACCACAACGAAGGGCGAACGGTGACGCTCCTCGAGTACGAGGCATATCAGAGCATGGCCGAGAAGCAGCTCCGCCTGATTGCCGAGCAGATCGAAGAGCAGCTGCCGGGCGTTCAGCTCGCCGCACTGCACCGAGTAGGCCAGTTGCAGATCGGAGACGTCGCCGTCGCATGTGCGGCTTCAGCCGCGCACCGCGGCGAGGCGTTCGACGCCTGCCGGCTCTACATCGACCGCATCAAGGCCGAGGTGCCGATCTGGAAGCGCGAGCATGGCCCCTCCGGGCCCTATTGGGTCGGATGGGAAGACGCCCGTTGTCACGGTGAAGGTCATGGGCATGGTGCCCCGAGCGGCGAATGAGTGTGTGCGCTTGCATTGGCGTGCCTGGTCTGTCCTGAAGGCGGTACGGTGCCGCGTCCCCGTTTCGACCAAGGGGAGCTCGCGGGCGGCTTGGCCAGCACCCTATTGGCGAGACACCCCAGACACGAGCTCTTCGCATTTCGGGCTAGGGTGGGGCAGCCTTGCCAAAACCTGAGCTGGTGCTCAGCGTCAGAAAATTCGCCTCAACGCTTCCAAACCGGGCCTGGAAACGAAGTTGGTGACCAACCGTGGAGGTGTCACCTCGGTTGCTAGGGCTTTTGTCGAGAGGAGGGCCCGCTCCTACCTGGATTTGCTGTTACACTGCTCGGCAGACCGCGCGCGGCCCCTCCCGTCCGCCGCGGCGCTGTTTACTTAAGGATGGAGTAGCGACGCATGGTCGACCGAGTGAAGTTGTGGGCGCCTCTGGCGGCACTGATTGGAATCGTTTTCGTCGCGAGCGGGGCGCGCGCGCAGGTGTTTCAGACGGATCCGCAGATGACCCCGTTGCCCCAGCCCGTGGGCGAGAGCGAGTTCAACTTGGTGACGGACTCGTGGGCATACAACACGATGACTCGTGTCAACAAGGACATGGCGGGCAACGACGTCTACAACGACGAGATCTACTACGGCGACGTGTATCCGACCTTCGAAGATGGTGACGCCATCACGCTGCAGGGGTTGTTCAAATTCCGAGGCGAGCAGATTGACCCCGTCGGCGACGCTCGCACCACACCGGGCTACTTTTCGCCTCGGTGCGGCTTCTCCGGTCAGTTGCTGTTGCGCGGCGGCGACTGTCAGGTGGGCTTCGGCTGGTACAACATCGATGATCCCAATAGCTCGACTCCCCCCGACGCATCGGAGATCTACGAGTTCATCCCCGCGAACACGACCGAGTACCTGATGTGCCAGGGCCCGCTGAACAACGGATTCTGTCCCCTGGCATGGGACAACGTCGACCCGCGTGACATGAGCAAGGTGATGTGGGTGCCCCAGGCGTTCGACGCGGGGCAAATTCAAGACGACCCAAACTACCACGGCGGCTACGTCGGTTTCGCGGTCATCGGCAATCCGAACATCGGCTGCAGCGCGAGCAAGTTCTCCCTGTTGGGACAAAACCAGAGGAACTCCAACGGTGACCCCTGGGTCACGACGCTCATCTACCAGTCCACTGTCGATCCCGAGGGCTTTTACCTGGCGTTCGAGGACTTGCCCATGTCGACGGAAGACTGGAAGCAGACAGGCGTGCCGGGCAACATGGCCACGAACGACGGCGACTTCAACGACTTCGTCTTCTACGTCTCCGGCCTCGGCTGCGAGGGTGGCGGTGAAGCCTGCGATACCGGCTTGCAGGGCGCTTGCTCGCTCGGGCGCACCGATTGCGCTTCCGAGGGTCAGACCGGCATGTGCCGCCCTATCATCCAACCCGGTGCCGAGATCTGCGACAACGTCGACAACGACTGCGACGGCTTCGTCGACAACGGTGAGGGCCTGTGTCCCGACAACCAGGTGTGCGACGAGGGTGTCTGCGTCGCCCCCTGCGGCGGTGGCGAGTTCAGCTGTCCGGCGGACAAGGTTTGCAACGACGATCGCATCTGTATCGACCCGGATTGCGCGGACGTGCAATGCGACGCCGGACAAGCGTGCCGCGGTGGCGTCTGCGTCAGTGCCTGTGAAGGGGTGACTTGCCCCGTCCGGCCAGGAATGCCAGCTCGGGCGCTGTGTCGATCCCTGCGCGGGCGTCGAGTGCCCGGCGGGCAGGGTGTGCGAGCGGGGGCTCTGTCTGTCCGACTGCGCTTGCCGCGGTTGCGCCGATGGGCTGGTGTGTGGAGCCGACGGGCGCTGCAACGATCCGGCGTGCGACGGGGTGACCTGCGACGCGGGGCTGATCTGTCAGCTGGGTCAGTGCGTCGATCCGTGCGAAGGTGTGGTCTGTCCGGGCGGCGGCCAGTGCATCAACGGCAGCTGCACCGACCCGGTGGGTGGGGCGACCGCCAGCTCGACCAATGGCTCGGGCGGTACCTCGATTGCGGTCGACGGCGGCATGCTTCCGAGCGGGGCCGTGAGCGCCGCGACGAATGGGGTCGGCGGTTCCGGTAACTCGGGCACTAGCTCCGGCGCCGCTCGCGCGAGCGGTGAGGAAGCGGGTTGTGCCTGCCGCCTTGGCGACACTCGGTCCGGCGGGCTGCCGGCGGGCTTCTTGCTGCTCGCGGGCACCGCAGCCGGTGTATTGCGTCGGCGCCGCACGGCGTGAGTCACGGGCGCCCTGCGACGTCGCCGGGCGTATCCCAGTCTCTCAGCTGTTCGGCCTCCGCTGGCGTTATCGGCAGCGGTTCTGCTCCTATCTCGGTGAGCACTCCTTGTAGGCTGTGGTTTTCGGAAGTCAGCGCTGCTGCCGCTACCGGCAGCGCTCGCGCTACCGTGTAGCGCGCGAAGAAGGGCTGCCAGCGGCCGTCGAGGTGCGGCGCCAGCGCGGGCGCTTCGGGCCTTTCTCGAGCAAGCCGCGTCAGAAGCGTGGACTCGAGGTAGGGCAGGTCGCACGCCAGTCCGATCACCTGATGGGTACCTCGCTCCTCGGCGAACTCGCACAAGGCCACGAGCCCTGCGAGCGGGCCTGCACCGGGAGCCGCGTCGGAGAGGATTGGCAGCGCCAGCTGATCGTAGGCGGGGTGCTGTCCTACCAGAATCACCTCGCTGTCGCGCAGTGCCTGGCCCGCCACGACGGCGAGCCGCTGCACCAAGCTCTGGCTCGAGTCTGGAGCCTTCAAGAGGCCCTTCGCCGCTCCGCCCATCCGGGTGCCGCGCCCTCCCACGAAGATGCCTACCAAGTGCCGCACTCACAGCTCCCTAAACGGGATGACTTCTACGCGTTCGCCTGCTTCACAGCTGGACGTGGCTTCCGAGACGACGATCAGCGCATTGGCCCACGCCATACCAGTGGCAGCCCCGGACGCCTGATTGTCCAGCGGCGTGACCAAGACCCCTTCGAGCAGAGCTCGGTGAAAGACCCGGCGTCCGGGTTTCTGTCGAATCGGAGCAGCCAGCGTGGCGTCGACGCGTTGGGGCAAAGGATGCTCCATGCCTTGCAGCGCTCGCAAAAGGGGCATGCCAAACAGCGCGAAGGTGACCTGGGCCGAAGCTGGATTGCCGGGGAGTCCCAGCACCTTCTTGTCCCCCAGCGTACCGAAGTAGAGCGGTTTGCCGGGCTTGATGGCCACCTTGTGAAAGACGGTGGCCACCCCGAGAGACTCGAGCGTCGCGCGAACGATGTCCCGGTCGCCGACGCTCACGCCACCCACGGTGACGACCACGTCTCCGGCGCCGAGCGCGTTTTCGAGGGCCAAGCGCGTCTTCGCGGGATCGTCGGTCGTGCTTGGGCACAGGCACACATCGGCCCCAGCGGCTCGAGCAAGAGCCTTGAGGGCGATGCCGTTGCTCTCCGGGATGCTGCCCGGAAGCGCGGCGCTGCCAGGGAGCCTGAGCTCGTCCCCCGTGCAGACGATGCTGAGCCGCGGGCGCTGAGAGACCAAGAGCTCCGCGTAGTCCAGCGACGCCGCCAGGCCGAGCTGAAACGCGTTGAGGCGCACACCGCGCGGCAACGCCATTTGGCCCTGCTCGAGATCCTCGCCGCTCTGGCGGATATGGTCGCCTGGGGAGGGGCGCCGGCGAAACCGAGCCATCTGTTCGTCATTCGTGACGTCTTCCTGCATGACGATTGCATCGGCACCGAGCGGCACTGGTCCGCCGGTGAAGATACGCATGGTGGTGCCCGGCTGAAGCGTGGCTGGCGCCGCGCCGGCACTGCTCGTCCCCACGACGGGTAGCCGGATATCGTCGGCGGACAGGTCGAGGGAACGCACGGCGTAGCCGTCCATCGCCGAGTAGTCGAATTCCGGGAGCGGACGCCGGGCGAGGAGGGGCTGACGCAGCACACGCCCCAGCGCCGCATCGAGTGGGACCCGTTCCTCTGGCAGGAGCGTAATACTCTCGAGCACTTTGCTCAGAGCGGTGTCGAAGTCGAGCATCCCGGGAAGCTTAGTCGATCGGCGCGGCGCCGAAAGGGGCGGGTTCAGGCCCAGGATTCCAGCGGTTTTGACCACGAGTCCAAGCTAGAGCCCCCGACAACCGAATGCGAAGTTGCGGGACCACCCATGCAGTCGCATGCTTCAACCATGGGCGCACCCAGGCGAACTCTGGCCGCGATTGTGGCGTTCGTTTTCACGTTTGGCGTGTCGGCGGTGTACGCACAAACCTCGGAAGAAAACCCGAGCACCTGGTTCGATGACGACGGCTGGTCCTCCGACGCCGAACGGGACGCCGACTGGGAGAGCCACGATGTTCCCCCGTCGGGCTGGCAAGACGACGACGCGGCTTACGATGCCCTCGATGCCGATCCCCGTGCGCTTACGGAATTTCACCCGGTGCTGGATCCCTACGGCGACTGGGTGCAAGACGCTCGCTATGGGCTGGTCTGGGTGCCCTCGCGCCAGGTCGTCGGTGACGAATTCGCGCCTTACCTGACGCACGGTCGTTGGGCCCTCGACGTCAGCGGCAACTGGGTGTGGATGAGCGACTTCGCCTTCGGGTCGGTGGTTTTCCACTATGGGCGCTGGGTCTGGATCAGCGGGGTGGGGTGGGCCTGGGTTCCCGGTTATCGCTACTCTCCTGCCTGGGTCATCTGGCGTGTCCCCACGGGTGGCGTTTCCACCGTGGGTTGGGCGCCCATGCCACCCGCCTACGTCTGGGTGGATGGCTTTGCCGTGGGGGTGGGTTTCACCGTCACCACTCCCTGGATCTTCTGCCCCAGCTACTACCTGTTCTCGCGCTCCCCGTACCGCCATCGCCTGCGGGGGCACGACCGCTTGTACCACGCGGCGCGTCACACCAAGGTGTACGACGCGCCGCCGCGCCGCAACGGCCCCACGCCGGGTCAAGCGGGTGTTCCACCCGCGATGCGTCCCAAGGCGCGCGTGCCGGCGCAGCCCACTCTCGGAGCGGGCGCCCGGGCGGCTGGCTCGGGCTGGACCACTTCCAGCGTGTACGCTGCCCCGCTTCACGACCCAGCGCGCCGGAAGACCTTGAACGATGATGGCCGCGCGGTTCGCATACCGCGTCCGGAGCAGCGCAGTGTCCGTCCAGCGCCTCCTTCACCCTCTCCGCGTCCGCACACTTTGCCGCCGAGCCGCGCTCATACCACATCGGGCGCTTCGTCGACCCCGCTCGATCGCTTGCGCAGTGTCTCCCCACGGCGCAGCGCGGCGTCGCCCAAGCCCGGCACTTCGGCTCCCCGGAGCGTCTCGCCGCCCAAGCCTCGAGTGACGCGCCGCACCCGCGTTGTACCTCGCGTCGCACCGCGTTCGCAGCAACGTCGGGTCGTACCAATGCGTCGACCGAAGGCGTTGCCCAGGGCGACCGATCGGGTGCCCCTCGACCCGCGCGCGGTTCGCAAGCCAGAGAGGCGTTGAGAGTTCGCCCGCGCATGCTCGCTGCATCAGCATGGTCTACGCCGTCGCGCTCGCTGCCTTTCGGGTGCGTTCTGCTGCTGGCCTGTGGGTGCGGCGACGCGAGTGACGCCGCGTACTATGAGCCCGAGCAAACCCGATCGGGTCCGCTCGTCTCGTCCAGCATCGACAGCGATGCCCAGCTCGAGGGCCGTGACCCCGGCCGAGGCGTTGGCCTCTTCGTGGAGTACGAGTCCGGAGGCCACTGGCAGGTCGATGTCAGCTGCGACACGGAGCTCTCCGAACTCGGGTGTTCTTGGGTCGTGGTGGCCGAGCCGCGCGAGGGCAGCGTGTTCGGTATCGTCACGCGTGACCTGGAGCATTCGGATGACTTCGTGGCGCTTTCCAGCAGAGTGGCCCTGACAAGCTTCACCAATTTCGATCTGGATGGGTTCTCCTTTCGCACCGAACCCGGCGTGCCCTTGGGGCTCTACGTTTCGCTCGACGGGCTCCCCGATGGTCGCTTCGTCTTCTGGGTGGGCGACGGCGCTGTCCATGGCGGGGTCCCCGAGGTGCCTTTCGAGCTGGTTCCGACGAGCCCGTAACCCCGTGGTTGAGCATTGCCCAGTCAAGGCGCTACTTGCGCCGACGGCGTTGCTTGCGTTTGCTGCGCAACGTTCTGAGCTTGTCGAGCGCCGTGTGCGGGTTGGTCACGGCGGTGAATTGCTTGGCCCCCAGCAGCGTCGGCTCCGGTTCGCGCCCACGCTCGCGCGCAAGCTCCATGAACCGACCCTGGCTGCGTATCAAAACGTCGCCGCGTTCCGCCCGCGTGTACGAGCCATCGGGCCCGAGCAGCCAACCCTTGACGTTGTCGGAACGCATCAGTAGCAGCACTTCGTCGATCAAGCGCTTCTTGAGCGACTCATCGAGAATCGGGAACATCACTTCGACGCGGCGCCGAAAATTGCGTGGCATCCAGTCGGCACTGGAGCAGAATACCTCGTCGTCTCCGCCGTTTTTGAAGTGAAAAATGCGGGCATGTTCCAGGTAGCGGTCGATGATGGCGTGCACGCGGATGCGTTCGCTGACGCCGGGCACTCCTGGCCTGAGACAGCAAATTCCACGTACCAACAGCTCGATGCTCACCCCTGCTTGTGCCGCGCTGTAGAGCGCGGTGATCACGTCGGCGTCGACGATGGAGTTCATCTTCGCCACGATGCCGGCGGGCCGCCCCTCGCGCGCGTGCTCCACTTCTCGGTGAATCAGCCCCAGGATGGCCTCGTGCAGACCCAGCGGAGCCAGGATCAGTCGGCGCCAGCGTGCGGGCGCGCTATAGCCGGTCAGCAGATTGAACAGCGCGGTGGCGTCCTCGCCAATCTCCTCTTTGGCCGTGAACAACGAGATGTCTTCGTATAGACGCGCCGTTTGCTGATTGTAGTTCCCGGTGGCCAGGTGGACATAGCGGCGCAGGCCGCCGGGCTCTTGCCGCACGACCAGCAGGACCTTGGCGTGGGTCTTGAACCCCAACAGGCCGTACATGACGTTGACACCTGAACGCTCCAGCGCCCGCGCCCACTGAATATTGCTCTCTTCGTCGAAGCGAGCCTTGAGCTCCACCAGGGCCGTGACCTGCTTGCCGAGCTCGGCCGCCCGCTGTAGTGCGCGCACCAAAGGGGATTCACCACCCGTGCGATAGAGCGTCTGCTTGATGGCGAGCACGTGCGGATCTTCCGCCGCTTGCGAGAGGAAGTCGATGACCGCCTCGAAGGATTCGTAAGGGTGATGCAAGAGCACGTCGCACGCGCGAATGGTTTCGAAGAAGTCGTCGGCGTCGCGCAAGGGTGGGACGTACTGCGGCGTGAACGGCTCGTCGCTGTGCTTCTTGCGCTCCTCGCCGTGAGTCATGCGCATCATGTCGCCTAGGAACAGGGGCCCGTCCACGCTGTAAATATCACGATGCGTGTTGAGATCGAGCTCCTGACACAGCCATTCCAGCGAGTCGGCGGGCGCGTCGCCGCTCACTTCGATGCGCACGGCGTGCCCGCGTTCGCGTCGCCTGAGCTCTGCTTGCAGAGTGATCAACAGGTCCTCTCCCTCTTCGTCGTCGATTTCGATGTCGAAGTTGCGAGTGACGCGGAACGCGTACTGACCCTTCGTGCGCATTTGCGGGAAAATCATCTGCTTGTGCCGCAAGATCAGATCCTCCAGCAAGACGAAGGCTCGCCGCACGCCCTCGAGTGGCACGCTCAGCAGGCGGGGCAGGGTCGTGGGCACTTGAACCAGACCGAAGGAAGGCTCGGAACTCGCACCCGTATTGTCGAAGATGATCCCGACGTTGATGGCCTTGTTGCGCAAGTGCGGGAAGGGGTGCACCGGATCGATGGCAATTGGTGTCAGTACGGGAAAGATGTCTCGCTCGAACCGCGCGTCGAGCTTTTCCAGACTCTTGTCATCGAGCTCGTCGGGGTGCACCAGGGCGATGCCCTCTCGGCGCAACGCTGGTCGCACCAGCTGGTTGAAGGTTTCGTACTGGCGTGCGACCAGTTCGTGAGCGCGTGTGCTGATCTCTTCGAGCTGCTGCTCGGGGGGGTTGCCGTCAGGCGGCACCTCCTCGACTTCGCTGGACAGCTGGGCCTGTAGTCCAGCGGCGCGCACCATGAAAAATTCGTCCAGATTGGTCGAGAAGATGGCGAGGAACTTGAGCCGCTCGAACAAGGGCACGCTGTCGTCACCCGCTTCGGCCACGACGCGAGCATTGAACTCCAGCCAGGAAAGCTCGCGGTTGATGAAGAGCTCGGGTGCGTCGAGCTTAGGTGGTGCCGCACCCACGGGGACCTGTGCGGGTAGGGCCACGGTCGCCTGCCGATCCGCGCGGTGGTCGTCGCCAGGGCTTGGGCTTGCTTTTTTCCCCTCGGTTTCGACGCCAGCCGCGCCGCGCCTCTCACGAGCGCTGATCGGATCGGAATCCTCCACGAGGTCAGAGTAGCGAGATCCGCTGACAAACGCAGGCGCCTTTGTCGTGGCATCCACGAGAAGACACCCGTCACGTAGCCGGCCGAAAAGCCGGGCGACGGGCAAGACTCCACGAAACTCTGAAACGGGAAAACGAGCGCTGTCAACCGCGTGCGCCATTCGGGCAGCGCACCAATCCGTGCGCTGCCGTTGCCTGTGTGCGTGGGTCTATCGGAACAAAGCCAACGAGCTCGGAGTTGTACGCTACTGTGTGTAAGCGTCTCGTGGCGAATCTTGATTTTGCCGCATGAATCAGCAACGGATTTCCCCTGGCTCGGTAGCACGTCAAAGCCTGATTCTCGGAGTGAACTGCGGAGCCAGGACGCGAGAAGGCTCGGGGCACAAAGCTATGGTACCCTTGAGGTCTGACCCCGAACTCCCGGTTAGTGAAACCTGAGGTAAGCGAATGAGCGAGACTGACGTGAAAGTTGGTGCAATGACCCCGAGCGATGGTGGCGGCATGGTGGGCCTGATTGCCACTCTGCAAGACAAGGCGCGCTACCAGGATCTGTCTTGGGAAGGCACCTTCGAGGACTACCTCAGAATCGTTCGCGAGCGCCCCCAGGTGACGCGCAACGCATTCCAGCGCGTCTACGATATGGTCATCTCTTACGGTACCGAGGAGTACATCGACAACAAGAAGAAGCTGGTGCGCTACAACTTCTTCCGAGACGAGGTGGAGGAAGGCAAAGACGCCGTGTTCGGCCTCGATATTCCGCTGATGAGGATGATGAACGTGCTCAAGGCTGCAGCCGAGGGCTACGGGCCCGAGCGACGCGTGATCTTGCTGCATGGGCCCGTGGGTTCGAGCAAGTCGACCATAGCGCGCCTGCTCAAGAAGGGGCTCGAGCACTACTCCACGACGCCCGAAGGCGCGCTGTACACGTTTCGCTGGACGAATTTGCGGGAAACGGGGCTTGCCAGTGGCGGCGCGGACGCCTTCGACTCCCCGATGCACGAGGAGCCGTTGCGCTTGATTCCACTCGAATGGCGCGAGGCCGCCATCGACCGGCTGAGGCTTTCCAGCGACAAGTTCCGCGTGCGGGTCGAAGGTGAGCTCGACCCAGCCAGTCGCTTCATCTTCAAGGGCTTGATGCAGCGCTACAACGGCGATTGGGAAGAGGTCGTCAACAATCACGTGTCCGTGCGTCGCCTGGTTCTGAGCGAGAAAGACCGCATCGGCATCGGCACCTTTCAGCCCAAAGACGAAAAGAACCAGGACTCCACCGAGCTCACCGGTGACATCAACTACCGCAAGATCGCCGAGTATGGTTCGGACTCGGATCCCCGCGCGTTCAACTTCGACGGCGAGTTCAACATCGCCAACCGTGGCATCGTGGAGTTCGTCGAGGTGTTGAAGCTGGACGTGGCCTTCCTCTACGATCTGCTGGGGGCTTCCCAGGAGCACCGCATCAAGCCCAAGAAGTTCGCCCAGACGGACATCGACGAGGTGATCATCGGCCACACGAACGAGGCGGAATACAAGCGGCTCTTGAACAACGAATTCATGGAGGCTCTCAGGGACCGCACCATCAAGATCGACATCCCGTACATCACACGCCTGGGCGACGAGATTCGTATCTACGAGAAGGACTTCAACGAGGACCGCGTGCGGGGCAAGCACGTGGCGCCGCATACCTTGGAAGTGGCGGCCATGTGGGCAACCTTGTCGCGTCTGGAAGAGCCGAAGAAGCACAACCTGCAGCTGATACAGAAGCTGAAGCTCTACGATGGCAAAGTGCTGCCTGGCTACACGCAAGATACCGTCAAGGAATTGCGCAAGGAAAGCAGCCGGGAGGGCATGGAAGGCGTTAGTCCGCGCTATGTGCAAGACAAGATCTCCAACGCTCTGGTCAGCGACGTGGGCGAGGGGACCATCAATCCGTTCATGGTCTTGAACGAGCTCGAGAAGGGGTTGACCAGTCATTCGCTGATCACCAGCGAGGACCAGCGCAAGCGCTACCGAGACCTGATTGGCGTGGTCAAACGGGAGTATGAGGATATCGTCAAGAACGAGGTTCAGCGCGCCATCAGCGCCGATGAGGAGGCGATCGGCAAGCTGGCCGCCAACTACATCGACAACATCAAGGCCTACACGCTGAAGGAAAAGGTCAAGAACAAGTACACCGGTCAGGACGAGGAGCCCGACGAGCGCTTGATGAGGTCCATCGAAGAGAAGATCGAGATTCCGGAAAACCGCAAGGACGACTTCCGGCGCGAGATCATGAACTTCATCGGCGCCAAGGCGGTCGAGGGGAAGCGTTTTGATTGGCAGACCAACGACCGGCTGCGCCGCGCCTTGGAGCTCAAGCTCTTCGAAGACCAGAAGGACAGCATCAAGCTGAAGACCCTGGTTTCAGCCGTGGTCGACAAGGAAACTCAGGAGAAGATCGACATCATCAAGTCTCGTCTGATCCGGTATTTCGGCTACAACGAGGTGAGCGCGACGGACGTGCTGAACTACGTGGCCTCTATCTTCGCGCGTGGCGACCTGAAAAACCAGTAGCGTCGAAAGCTTCTGTTCCGGCCCGCCGCGTTGCGCCGGGTCGGGTGCGAAGCGTCTGGTGCCATGAGAGGCCTGGTTGAGCGGTTGCGTTCGCGCGCGAAAGCGATAGGCTAGCCGTCAGGTTTCGTGGGGACGGACCGGGCGAACATGAATACTTGCGGAACATGCCAGCGACTCGGGCTCGTGGGGTCTCTGTTCGCTCTGATGCTGGCGATCCCGCTGCCGGCCGCAGCTCAGCCTCAAGAGTACGGTCCGTATCGGCGCCCGGCCCAGCCCGAGGACGACTGGGACGTCCAGCAGGGTTCGCGTTCGATCGAACTCGCGCATGGGGACTACGTGCACGACGGCTTCTACATGCGCTTTGCCGGTGGTGTGGGCGGTGGCTCCGACAAGCTGAACGGTTCAGGCAGGTCGCCAGAAGGTTCGGCGGGCGAGCTCGACGGTACGGTCAGCGGTTTCGCTGGCGCCACGCAGGTGGCGCTGGGGTTTACGCCCGTACGGGGCTGGGTGCTGGGGATGGCCATCGATACGGTGACCATTCCAGGCGGCTCGGGCTCGCTGACCAGCGACACGGGGCGTTTCGAATTCAAGACGAGCCAGTTGGCTTTGTTCGGTGCGCTCATCGACTTCTATCCAGATCCTTTGCGCGGCTTCCACGTCCAGGCGAGCGCCGGGCTCGCAAGCTACGTGATGGCTCAGGGCACGGCGGAGGCAGATCGGGTCATTGCGCCCCCGCACGTGGGCGTGGGCGCGGGCTTCTCGCTCGGTGTCGGCAACCAGTGGTGGGTTCACCCAGAATGGACGATCGGCGTGCTTCCCAGGCTCGTGCTCGGTTGGGCCAGCGGTAATGACGAGTTCGGAAGTCGATTTCGCCATCGCGTCGTCGGATATTCGTTGCTCCTGACGACCACCTATCATTGACTAGATTTCCTTACGCCGTTGGTGGTCCCAATCAAGGAGTCCGAAATGGAAGAGATGGTCGAACAGTTGATAGCGAAGACTGGCATCAGCAAAGAGCAGGCCGAGCAGGTCGTCGACTTCATCAAAGCCAATGCTCACAAGCTGCCGGAGTGGCTTGGCGAGACCGAATTCGGCAAGAACCTGGCAGCGAAGCTACCTGGTGGGCTGGGTGGTATGTTCGGCGGCTAGAGCCCGCGGCCTGCACGTTGGAGCAATCTCTGCAAATCGCAGGAGCGCAGCAGCCGGGATGCAAACCCACCGACCTGAGGGTACTGGGATGGGTTCGAGAGGCTCAGAAGAGCCCGCGGACGTCGACCTGGTAGCCATCGGCGGACAAGCTGGCAGATACCCAGATCGGCTTGGCGGTGGCGCTGGGCGGCGCTTGTGGGTCGCGCAGCAGTTGTTGGCCGCGCCCCAAGCTTCCTCCGAGCCACATCAAGGCGCCCGCGATCTGCAACGCCCCGTCGCTGACCAAGAGCAGCTTGGTCATGCGCACGCCGTTCTCGGGGGCGAAGTCCTTTGCTTTGTGAATCAAGGGCCACGGGCCGATCAAAGGGACATACAGCCAGGCAACCGACGAGGGAGCCGAGAGAGCAGCGATGTAGGCCGCGCCATAGCTGAGCGCGAAGAAGCCAATGCCTGCCTTGCGAGCCGTCGAGGCCCGATCTTGGTTGCTGGGTTCCAGGTGGTAGCCCGGAGGAACGGGTTCACCGGATGCGTAGAGGCGCTCTCGGCAGAGCCCTTCCCTGCACAAGCCCGAGGTGCAGTCCCTGGCGTCTCTGCACGCCTCGTCGATGGCGCAAGGCTCACACACTCCGCCGCAGTCGACGTCGGTTTCGTAAGCGCTTGACCGACCGTCGCTGCAAACGCCGTGGGGTGGTGGGGGTAGGATTCGGGAGGGGTGGCTGCGCTTGGGCAGGGGGCGGAACCACAGCGTTGTGAGTCGGCTGCGGGTAGCCCTGGTAGTTCTGAGCGCTCCCTGCTGGCACGGGAGCAGGCTGCACCGGAGCAGGCTGCACGGGAGCAGGCTGCACCGGAGCAGGCTGCACCGGAGCTCTGTAGACAGGTGGCGGAGGCGCTGGCTGGGGCGCTGGCGTGGGCTGGGGCGGCGCGGGTGCAGCACTGGGGGGTTCGGGAGCAGCGGGGCTGGGTGGCCGTTGTCCACCTTCCGGCGACTCCGCCCCCCGAGAGTCGCTCGAACCCTGCAGCGGTGGAAAGCCGGCGGAAGGCGGTTCGGACTGACCGAGTGCCACGCTGCCGAGGCAGAGAACGGACAGAAATAGCCCCCACCCAGAGCGACCCACGATGCCCATGCGTGGGTTATAGTCTGCAGAGCTCACCCTCTGCAAACTCGAGCTCGTCTCGTCGCTTGGATCAGGGGACGAGCGAGCGCTTCTCGACGGGGGGCTCTGCAGATTCCCCCGGAGTTGGCGGGCCCTCGGCCTCGGCCGCGGGGGCATCCACGGGGTCAGAGGGCACTTCTGCAACCGCGCTGGTCACCTCCGGCGGTTCCGGCGTTTGCAGGACGCGCACCCCGAGTTCGTAGGACCCGCGCTCGAGAAGGGCGACGCGCTGCGCGCCGAGCGAGCCAGGGTAGCGACGTTCGATGTTGCGGGCATAGGAGAACCAGTGGTGAGCGCCTCGCAGATCTCCGAGCACCAGGAGGGTCAACCCGCGATACAATCCGTAGCGCGCTTGGTCCTCCGCGCTCATGTCCGGCAGACGATACTCGTTGCGCTCGAACACCTCGGCCGCTTCGATGTACTGACCGTCGGCGTACAAGTTGGTGCCACGTTGGATTGGCTCACGCGCACAGGCACTCGTTAGAACAGTGACCAGGATCAGTGATGCCGAGAAACGAAACACTGTGGTCAGTGTAACGACTCTCGGGCCGAGATGCTACGTAACTCGTGCGAAATGCTTCAATGTTCTGGGGTTCGGATCGCATTTTGGTGCGTCCTGCACACCCACTGGGCCACTGGGTGAGCCGTCGTGGGATACGACCTTCGCGACGTGCCGGTCAGAGGCTCTCCTGACACTCGCTGACGCGGTGAGTCGCGGGCGATCTCTCGGCCCTCCTTCATGGTCCATGGGTACGCCAGCCCGCTCGCGCTGCTCCGGCCCCTTCCAAGGCAGGAGGCTGGGGAAACTAAACCATTGACGCCCCGCGAGAAAACGCCGAGACGAAGAGGCGACAAAGTGGCCGCTCGGGCGGGCTCCCGGCTCAGCCCATGTGCCAGGATTGTCACCGCATTTGACTAAAAATGTTGGGCTTTTGCACTATGGCACAATTCCGTGGCACAATCGCCGCCAGGTGAGCCGTGCTTGGGACTGGACCATGGCCTCGTTGACCGGCGCTTACGCCAGAGAAGGACTGGACGATGAAAGCACGTAAAGCACTTACAATCGGCGCAGTTGGACTGAGCGCATGGACCTTCGCGTCGCTTGCGTTCGCACAGGACGCGGATGAAACGGCAGCCTCGGACGCAGCGGGACAAGACGAGCCCGCGGCGGACGAAGCCGCAGCGGGCGAAGCCGGCACAGAGGGGAGCAGCGAAGCCGGAGACTCCGCTGCCGAGGAATCCACGGACGAAGATCCGACCGGGGCCGCGGGCAAGGAGGCGAACGCCGAGGCGGTTGCGGACGCAGAGGCCGGCAACTCGCCCATCGAGCTTCCCGGCAAATCCTATCAATTCGTCGGCCTCCGCTACCGCGGCATCATCGTGCCGAAGTTCATGATGAACTTGTTCGGCGATGGTGGCGAGACCGTCTACGTGAACGCCTTCGGGCCCGAGTTTGCGATTCGCAAGGACGGCTTCGAATACAACTTCTCGCTCTGGTACGCCGACTACGGCATGGATCCGACGCCCTTCAAGGCGAAGGACGATCCGGTCGAAGCTTGGGAGATCGTCGAGAGCAAGATCAAGGTGCTCTATCTGACGGCGGACTTCCTGTGGAGCAATGAGTTCACCCCGGAGTTCGCGCTGAACTACGGGATGGGCGCGGGTCTGGGTATCGTGTTCGGCGACCTCATCCGCGAGCAAGCCATGCCGCCGCCCGGAGGCAACGCCGCCAGCGACCCTTATGACTGGGAGCCTTGTCCCGCGAAGTTTGCGCATCCCTACTGCGACGACGACAACGACCACTACAACGGGTACACCGAGCCCAGCTGGGCCAGTGGCGGTTCCAAACCAATCGTCTTCCCCTGGTTCGCCATTCAGACGGGTCTTCGCTACAAACCTCACAAGAACTTCGTCGCGCGCCTGGATGTCGGTTTCGGCACTAGCGGCTTCTTCTTCGGCATAGGCGCCGACTACGGCTTGTGAGTCTTGCCTGAGCTCGAGCTCCCCCAGCGCTACGAATCGCTGACTTTGCTCGGCAAAGGGGGGGGCGGCGAGGTCTGGGCGGTTCGTGATCGGCGTACGGGTGTCAAGTGCGCGCTCAAGGTCCTCGCCGAAAACTCGAGCCAACCCGAAACCGATGCCCTGATTCGAGAGGCCATGGCGCTGTCGGGGCTCGAGGGGTTGGGCGTACCCCGGGTGATGCGCTTCGGGCGCTTGCCCGGTTCGTCACGCCCGTACATGGTGCGCGAGCTCGTCGACGGAATGAGCCTCGAGGAAATGATGCAGCGTCCTGGGCTCGATCTCAGGCGCGCGCTGGACGTTCTGGTGCGCGCCGCCGATCAGCTGACTGTCGTGCATCGCGCAGGTCTGTTGCATGGCGACATCAAGCCGGCCAACATCATGCGGGCGGACGCTGGCGAAGTGACGCTGGTCGACCTGGGGCTTGCGACAGCTTGGCGAGAAGGCGGCGCCAAGGTCGAGGGGCTGACGCCGCGTTATGCGGCACCCGAGTTGCTGCTAGGGCGTCCGCTCACGGTGCGGGCCGAGGTGTACGCACTCGGCGTGATCTTGGGCGACCTGATCGAGCTCATGCAGCCCCTCGACTATCAGCCCTTGCCGCTCTCGGCGCTCGAGAGCATCCGAGAGCGGGCCACGCTGGACGAACCGGCAGATCGGTATCCTTCGGCCGACGAATTCGCCAGCGCGCTCAAAAGCGCCCTGGGGGACCGCCTCGCGGATTCCGAACGCAACGCCTCGGTTTATTGGCCGATCGTTGGGATGGAACCGACGGTCACCAGCCTGCTCAACGAGATTGCCCGCCTAGCGCCGGGCGAGGCACTGCGCGTGGAAGGACCGCCCGGCTCGGGACGCTCGGCGCTGCTCAGGCGCATTGCCTGGTCGCTGGGCATCGACGGCGAACGAGTGGCCTATATCGACGACACCAGTGCGGATCGTCCTGGCGCCGTGCGTGAGGAGCTGTTCGAACACACACGTCTGCACGGCGTAACGGTGCTGGTCGACGACGCGGACAAGCTCGACCCCGTGGATCGCCAGGAACTCGCCGCGGCGCAGTCGGCGGGGGCTCGGCTGGTGGTCGTGGGACACGCAGGCCTGGAGTCCAACGCCCGTGTGTGGCCCGTGCCTCCCCTGGAAGTCCATGCGGCACGTTCGTTGGTGCATCGCGCCGTGCCCTCGCTCACGGAGCGCATGCTCGATACGGTGCTCGACGCTACCGGGAGGCGCGCTGGCGAGCTCCGGCGACTGGTCAGAGTGATCGATCAACAGGCCGTCGCTTCGCAGACCGATCTCGAGCGACTCATCAAGAGCCAGTCGATTCTGGCCGACCTTCCGCCAGATCCGCTGAGGGCCGCGCGGTACCTGCTCGACCACGGTAGGTTCATAGAAGCCAAGTCCAAGCTTTCGGAGCTCGACGGAAAGTCGGCGACGCTCGAGTACGGAGTGTTGACGGCCCGACTGCACTTGGGCTTGGGCGACGCCCGCTCGGCCCTGCAAGCGCTCGAGGCCAGCGAGCCTTTGTTGCCCGAGGAGCCCGAGCCGGAGCTCGTGGCGCAGTGGCACGTGTTCAGCGCGCGGGCCCGCATCGGGCTTGGCGAATATCAGGTGGCGATAGACATCCTGGAAGCACTACCCGCGTGTTCGAAGGAGTTGTGGGCGGAAGCCGAAGCCTACCGTGGCCTCGGTTTCGAGCGCTTGGGGCAGGCCGAGCAAGCCAAGCAAGTGCTGCGAGGAGCGCTCGAGCGCCTGGAGGGGTGTGCCGCGCCGCGCGTTCGCAGCCTGGTGCTGGCGTTGCTCGCGCTGGCTCTGCAGCGCGCGGACGAGCCTGACGAGGCCCAATGCGCCTATCGGGATGCCATTTCGGCGGCGGAAACCGCCGGAGACGCCGGGACGCTGGCCACGCTGCAGCTCAACCTCGCCGGTCTGCTCAAGGTCCGTGGCGACCTGGCGCAGGCCATCGAGCATTTCGAAGCCGCCGTGGATATGGGGCGCCGTTCAGGACGGCGTTCGACGATGCGCCATGCCCTTCTGAACCTGGCCAACACGGATCTGTATTTGGGGCGCCTGGCACGAGCGCAGTCGAGCATTGAAACCCTGCAGGCGCAGGAAAACCAGCTGTCCGCCGAGCTGAAGGCAGAGCTGACGGGGCGTCGTGCCGAGCTTCAGGCGGGCCTGGGTCAGTTGGACGCGGCGGCGCGCTTGTACCGGAGCTCTGCCGCTGACTACCGAGCTCTGGGTCGCCCCATCGATGCGGTGGAGGCCGAGCTGGAGGGGGTGCTGGTAGCGGCGCAGGGTGAACGCCCCGACTTTGCTGCATTGCAGGATATCGTCGAGCAATCCAGCGCTGCGCTCGCGGGGTCCATGTCCCACCGCGCTCTACGCGCGCTCGCTGCCGCCAGGGTGGCCCGGGGCTTGAAGGACGAGGCCAGCGCTCGAGAGCTTTTGGGGGAAGCCATCCAGGCTGCGCGTGACACCAGCCAGCTCGAATGGCTGTGGAAGGCACTCGAGGCGCGCGCCGAGCTGTACGACAGCGACGGGCAGTCACTGCTCGGGCGCCGGGATCGCGAAGAAGCCCTGGCAACCCTCGAAGAAATCGGAGCTCGTCTGCCCAGGGATCTGCGCGAGGTGTACTGGAACGATGCGCGCCGCCGCGAGCTGCGCGCTGCCGTGGAAGGGACCGTGGCGCGAGCTGCGACCGAGCACTCGCCCGTCAACCTCTCGCCGACCTCGCGCAAAGGGTCGCTCTCGGTCTCGACGCTGACGAGAACACCGCTGGAACAGCGCCTCGCGCGCATTTTGGAGATCAACAGCGAGCTGGCGGGGCTGTTCGACCTGAATCGTCTCACCGAGCGCATCGTCGACCATTCGGTGGGGCTCTTGCGTGCCGAGCGAGGCTACCTGATCCTGGTCAACAAGGAC
This sequence comes from uncultured delta proteobacterium, assembly GCA_963809955.1. Classification (GTDB taxonomy): domain Bacteria; phylum Myxococcota_A; class Polyangia; order Polyangiales; family Polyangiaceae; genus JAICQQ01. The sequence goes on along the minus strand of CAWELQ010000011.1, from coordinate 142,444 downwards.
GGGACCCTGGGGCTACATACTTCGCGTGTCCGCGACGGTGACGAGTCGCACGCCGAGTTCTCTCAGTCGATCGCCGAGTCGGTCATTCGCAGTGGCGAACCCATGATCAGCGTCAACGCCGAGAGCGACTCGCGGTTGCGCAGCTATGCCTCGGTCCATCAGTTGATGCTGAAATCGGTGGCTTGCGTGCCCGTTCGGGCGCCCAGTGGTCGAGCCATTGGAGCGCTGTACCTGGAAACGCGGCTCGGACCGGGCGCCCATTTCGCGCAGGAGCTACCCACGCTCAGTGCCTTCGCGGACCAGGCTGCCGTGGCGCTCGAGAACGCGCGCCTGCTCAGGGAAAACCGCGAGCGCGCCGAAGAGCTCGAAACCGCCAACCAAGAGTTGGAAGAGGCGCAGGAGCGCCTGCGCGAGCTGTTGGGTGAGCGGACCCAGAAACTCAAAGTCGCGCGCCGCAAGCTGCGTGATGCCCGGGACACGTTGTACGGGCACTTCGGCTACAAGGGTTTGGTCGGTACCAGTGCCCCGATGCGTCGAGTGTACGCACTGATCGATCGCGTCAAGGATACGGACCTGCCCGTCCTCATTACGGGGGAGAGCGGGACGGGCAAGGAGGTAGTGGCTCGCGCGATTCACGATGCCTCCGCGCGCTCGGCGAAGCGATTTCTCGGCGTCAACTGCGGGGCGATCCCAGAGCACTTGCTCGAGAGTGAGCTGTTCGGGCACGTCAAGGGTGCGTTCACCGGCGCCGACCGCGACCGTAAAGGGCTATTTCGCGAAGCCGAAGGTGGAAGCATCTTGCTCGACGAGATCGGGGAAACGCCTGCGAAGATGCAGACTGGGCTCTTGCGCGTGCTCCAAGAGCACAAGCTCAGACCCGTTGGTGGCATTGCGGAGGAACCAGTCGACGTGCGGGTAATTTTCGCCACGAATCGCGATTTGAAACGGCTGGTGGACGAAGGTCGCTTCAGGGAGGACCTGTACTATCGCATCCACGTCGTGGAGCTCAGGCTACCGCCGCTCCGGGAACGCCCCGAGGATATCCCACAGCTCGTGGATCACTTCTTCGGCATCTTCGCTGCCCGCTACAAGCGCGAAAGAAAAACGCTCACGCGGGCGGCGCTGCACCGGTTGGGAGAGTACGAATGGCCGGGAAACGTCCGGCAGCTGGAAAACGTGCTTCTGAACGCCTGGGTGCTCGGGGAGCAGAGTGAGGTCGATGTGGACGATCTCGAGTTGCCCGAGAGCGGCCCGGTCGCAGTCCCGTCGAGAGAACCCCCGTCTCGGAAGCCGGCTTCCTCGGGGCGCGGAGCGCCCAGCTCTCGCAAGGAAACCATATCGCAGCATCGGCGCGATGAACGGGAACGGATCTTGAGCGCTCTCAAGGCCTGCAATTGGAACCGGGTCAAGGCTGCCGAGCTGAGTGGCATCCCGCGCCGCACCTTCTATCGCCGCCTGCGTAAGTACGGGATCCAATAGGCACGGGGGGCTCGGCGCTCGAGCCCGAGTGACAGCCCGCCCGGCTGATGTTACTCGTGCCAGCCATGTACGGAAAGTTCCTCATCTTCGGAGGGCGGAGTCATCGCGGGTTGGCGGAGCGTATTTGTGGCCAGCTCGGACTGCCACTCGGTGAAAGCACCACCACGCAGTTTTCGAACGAGAACTTGATGGTGCAAATTGAGGACAACGTCCGTGAAGCGGACGTGTTCGTGGTACAGACCGCCGCTCCTCCGTTGCACCAAAACATTTTCGAATTGCTCATCATGCTGGACGCGCTGAAGAGCGCGTCGGCGGCACGGGTGACGGCCGTCATCCCGTACTTCCCCTACGTGCGCAGCGACAAGAAGGACCGCCCGCGGATCTCTATCACGGCGCGTCTGATGGCCGACTTGATCAGCGCCGCCGGGGCCGATCGGGTACTGACCATGGATCTCCACGCAGCTCAGATTCAGGGGTTCTTCGGGTGTCCGACGGACCAACTTCTGGCCATCAACCTGATGTGTGACTACCTTCGTACCAAGGACCTGTCGGACGCCGTCCTGGTGGCCTCGGATGCTGGCGAGGCCAAAGACGTCGCAAGATACACCAGCAAGCTCAACCTGCCTATGGCCATCATCGACAAGCGACGCAAGGCCGACGACGAGAACCCGATCGCCGCGCACGTGATCGGAGACGTCGAAGGCAAGAGCTGCATCCTGATAGATGACGAGATTGCCAGCGCTGGTACCCTGGTGAAGGCGACCGAGTTCTTGCTCGAGCGAGGTGCGCGCGAGGTGCGCGCGGTGGCTACCCACGCCGTGCTCAGCGGTCGGGCGGTGGAGAAGATCGGCGCGAGCCCCATCGCCGAGGTCATCGTGACGGATACGATTCCGATCCCACCCGACAAGAGGATCGAAAAACTCGAGATATTGTCTGTGGATAAGCTGCTCGCCGACGCCATTCGCAGTATCCACGACGGCACCTCGGTCTCGGCGCTGTTCCACTAGACCCCGGTTGGGGCGAGCCTATACTAGGCGCATGCCAAGTATCTTGCGCGCCGCTCCGGTTTGCTGTTTCCTCGCCGCGCTGGTGATGAGCGCGCCCGCGGTGGCTCATGTTGGGTTGGACAGCCCGGAGCCCGGTGCACAGTTGACCGTGGGACAGACCGTGGTCATTGCCTGGACGGATCTGGTGCTTCACGACCCGGAAGGCTTCGATCTGGACCTGCTGCTTTCCGAAGACGGTGAGCCGATCCCGATTGAGCACGGCCTGGCCATCGAGACTCACAGCTACGATTGGGTGGTTTTCGACATGCCGTGCGCCGGTTGCTTTTTGAAGGTGACCCAGCTCAACACCATCAATGACGACTATACGGACATGATTCCGATCAGCATCGTTCGAGCGTCTCCCGACTCGTCGGGGTCGGGCATGAGCTCGGCAGGTGGGGCGGCGTCGAGCGATGATTCCTCTTCGGGTGGCGTCTCGTCGGCCGGCGGCGCACCTGACGCGGGTACGGTGAGCGGTTCAGGCCAGATGCCTGCGGCGGGTGGGTCGGCTCAAGCGAGTTCCGAGATGAGCTCGGTCAGCAGCATCGGGTCCGGTGGCCCTACGGCGACCGCCAGCGGCTCGATGACCATGAGCACGACGGCGAGCGGCCCCCTGGAGTCGTCCGATTCGACGACGTCCGGCCCGTCTGCCCAGTCCAACGACGGTGGTGGTGGCTGCAGCGTGGCGGCAAACGTCGGAGCCTTTGGGTCACTTCCTCTGGTCCCGCCGTTTGTGAGCTTCGGGCTCTGCGCTGCCCTGGCCGTACTGCGTCGGCTCAAGCAGAGGGTGCAGGTGCGCGCGATTTCCGGCCATGCGCAGACCTAGTCGATCCCCAATTGCTTCAGTTTCTTGTGCAGGCCTTCTCTCGTAATGCCGAGGTCCTTCGCCGCGCGAGTCTTGTTGTTCCCATGGCTTTCCAGCGTTTCGAGCACCAGCCGGCGTTCGAATTGTTCCGTCATCTGCTTCAGAGTGCCTTTGGCGACCGACCCTGAAGCCGTGACCGTCGTTCCGCGCACTTTCTCTGAAAGCAGAGACGACGGGACGAAGCTTTCCGGTTCGGCCTGGATGACCAGACGTTGGATTTCGTTCTCGAGCTCGCGCACGTTGCCGGGCCAGTCGTACCTGGAGAGCGCTTCCAGCGCCTCCTGCGAGAACCCCAGCACGGGGTTACCGTACTCACGCGTGTAGCGCTTCAAGAAATGCTGGGCCAGCAGTGCCACGTCGCCCCGGCGTTCGCGCAGGGGCGGTACCCTCAGGGGAAATACATTCAGCCGATAGAACAGGTCTTCTCGAAATCGCCCCGCCCGCACCTCGTCTTGTAGATTGCGGTTGCAGGCGGCAACTACACGCACGTCGATGCGTTTGTCTCGAGTCGCGCCTAGCGGACGAATCTCACGTTCCTGCAATACTCTCAAGAGCTTCGCCTGCAGAGCGAGTGGCAGCTCGGAGACTTCGTCCAAGAACAACGTACCGCCGTCGGCCAGTTCGAAGAGTCCGCGCCGGTCTTCCGTGGCCCCCGTGAAAGCTCCGCGCCTGTGGCCGAATAGCTCACTTTCCAGCAGATCGTGAGGCACGGCAGCGCAGTTCTGAGCGACGAAGAGCTTCGCGCAGCGCCGCGAGAAGGTGTGCAGCGCGGTGGCAATCAGCTCTTTGCCCACACCGGTTTCGCCTTGAATCAGCACGCTGACCCTGGTGTCCGCCACTTTCTTCAGTTGAGCCATCAGCTCGGCGAGCGCCGGACTCCCCCCGATGATCTCACTTTCGCTTGGCGCGCTGTGTCGCCGCCGTTTGAGATACTGATTCTCGTGGATGAGCTTTTCTTCGGCGATACTGAGACGCCGGATCAAGCGTGCATTGTCGAGCGTCAGCGAAGCGTTCGTTGCCAGGATTCCGAGCGCTTCCAGATCCACCGTATCGAATAGCTGTGGGCGGTCGCGATTGTCGACTTGCAGGACGCCCAGTATCTCGTCCTGCCGAATCAGCGGAACTCCGATGATACTCTTGATATTTGCTCCCAACAGGGACTCGGAACTGAAGCTTTCCGACGGCGCATCGGCGGCGAGGACCGCAGCTCGTTCGCGCACTACCTTGCGGAAGACGCTTCGCGTCACCGGGACTTCGTCGCGCGGCTCGATGGCCTCGCCCCGCGCGTCGCGAATTCGCGTCAGCAGGGGGACATATGCGGAGCCGTCGGCGTCCTTCAAAACCAGGGTGGCGTGTGTTGCGCGCGGCACCAAGGTGAGCGCCGCGTTCGCGATCACTGCAAGCGCGGCGTCGAAGTCTCGGGTCCGGGCGAGCTCCGAGTGCACCTGCCCGAGGGCACGGAGCAAGTCGCGGTTACGCTCGTCGGAGAGCGTGGGCCCAGCCAGGCTGCCCAGAGGTCGCACGGCGACTACGTGGGCCGGTTCTTCTTCCTCACCTATCGAAACCAGTACCTCGATGGCGTCCGTGCTCGCTGAGCCCAGCCGGATGACATCGCCCTGGCGCAGTTCGAGAGCATGTCCCGGCTGATCGTAAACCGCTAATGTATCCTTGCCGCGAAGAACAAAGGTCCCGGCGTCGCTTTGCAGGTCCACGACGCATGCGGCTTCCGGTCCGTTGACGAGATGGCAGTGCTCGGGCGACACCTGTGAACTCCGTACGACCAAATCGTTGGTCTCAGCCGAGCCGACTCGGATGAGGTCACGGTCCGAGTGGACGGCACCGTCCGCCTGGTCCCCGCGGACCTCTATCTGGAGCTCTGGCATGCGTCGACCGTCAAATGTGATGAGCCGGCATCACGCCGGCTCATAGGGTGCCGGCATTCCAGTGAAAGCCGGCTGTAACATGGGTTCACAGGGGCTCGCTGGGTCAGCTACCCCGGCCTTCCACGCGGTACATCACCTGCTTCAGCGGCGCGTCACCGAGCATCTTGTCGCGGTCTGCAGACTTCTTGTTCTTCTCGATGATCTCGTCGAGCTTCTTCGCGACATCGGCCGACCCCTTGGGCGTCAGCTGGTCGATGGTCTGGGCCGCCACGAAGCGGACCGCGGCGTTCTCGATGGCATCGAGCCCTTCGATGAGCTCGTCACGCACCTTCTCGTCTCCGAACACACCGATCATGTAGCCAGCCTTGATCCCGGCGAATTGGTTGTCCTTGGTCTGGTTCTCGCTCTTCTCGATTTCCTTGAGGTAGCAGGCGGCGTTCTCGTTACATGCCTCCACGACTTTTTCGGCCGCGGCGTACATGTCTTTTTCGACCTTGGTGCCCATACGATTGATCGCTGACTTCACGGTCTTCATCTGCTTCGGTTTTGCGAGCTTCAGAGCGGTCAGCAGCGCTGCGCCCTGGAAGATCTTCTTGTCTTCACCGTTGCCCTTGGTTACCTCGGCGCGTTCCAGTAGCCAATCGACCAAGCCCGGGTCGTAGAATTGCCCCGCCGATTCGGCGAGCACTGCCAGCGCAGGCGAGCCGCCGAGGCTCACGTCCATGGACATGCCCTCCATGGCCTGTTTGAAGGCGGCAATCGACTTGGGAGTTGCCGGCAATTTGGGCAGCTCCTTGGCAATGTGTGCCTTGTATTCGTCCTTGATGTTGCTGCCGAGCGCCTTCAGCATCGGGTCGACCGCGTCAGCGCGTCCCGCAGTTCCTAGAATCGCAGCCGCGATCTCGATTTGGATCGGGTCTTTGGTAGGCTCCTTGGCGTCCGTTGCCTTCTGCACCTTCGCCTTGTAGTACGTCGCGAGCGGATCGTCGTCGTTGTTCAGGAGCTTGGCGGCACGTTCGACGCTGGGCTTGCCGATCTTGACCAGAGCAAGCAGAGCCGTCGTGGCCACGTCGGCCTTGTTGGGGTCCAGTAGCACCTTCATCAATGGCTCGACGGCCTCCGGGGCTTTGATTTCGCCGAGCACCTCGGCCGCAGTCGTCTGCCAGAAGAGCTGGTCCCGGTACGGGTCGATCTTGTCCCGATCTTTCTTCGTCTTCGGGGGATCGATCTCGGCACCGAGTTTGGCGATGAGCGCGCTGGTCCATGACTTGTCGGCGATTGCGGTCATCGCCGCGTTGTAGTCCTTGTAGACGATACCCCCGAGCATCGTGTGCGCCTCCAGCTTCTCGTAGGCGGCCAGCACCGGACCGGACAGCCCCGGCAGCTTCATGTCACCCGCTGCACGCACTGCCCATTTGATGTCCGCTTCGTCTTTGGTGGTGCGCGGGCGCTTGGCGAACTCCTCGAATGCTTTCTTCAGAGCGGGCTCCGTGCGGGGATCTCGAATGTCCGACAGAAGCTTGATGAGTGAGACCCGGGTCTTGGTGTCGAGGTCGCTATAGTGCTCCACGTAGGTCTTGATCAGCGGGTCGACTATCTTGTCGAGCAGTGCCTTGACCTCAGGCGCGTTCGGGTCGTTGTTCGCCTTGGTGACGGCGTCTTCGAAGAACTGGGTGAGGCGCTTCACCGCGTTGGGGCGCCACTTGGGATCGTCGAGCTTATCTATCCAGTACTCGGGCTTGCTCTCATCCTGGCAACTCACCAGTATGGAAGTGGCCGAGATTGTTCCGACCGCGTACGCGGTACCGAGGGAAAGGGTGCAAATGAGCGAGATGACTTTTCGCGAGCAGCGGAGCATGCGTTTCCTCCCAGAGGGCGGGTGACAATGGCGCGTTGGCCCAAACCCAGGCCAGGCCACGAGGGCGCGGGAAAACCCGCGCATCCCCGGAATGTTAGCGCCCGGACGGTACGCCGGAGCTGCAGCCTCTGTCAACGTAACGGAAACCTAGTTCAGCGCTGGTCCGCCGACCGTACTTCGCCCTGTTCGGGCCGTCCCGCCAGCTGAGGCCGAGCCAATGCCGAGACAGCAGTAGCCTTTCATAAAAATGCAATGGGGGCGGTATCCACACCGGGTGTCCATGTGAGTGTGAGACGCACCCTAGTGGCTCCGCCTGTGTGGGGGAGCCGTTGGCGATGCAACGGGCGCGTCGAGAGGCATTCTCGGACTCAACCGGTGTCCTGCTCTTCCAGCAGTTTCAATACCCGCGCGTGCAGCTTCGGAGGCGCCGACACCACGCCTCGGTCGTTCTGCAAACTGGCTCCGCGATAGTCAACGGGTACGCCATAGCGATCGGTGAAGGTGCCGCCAGCGGCGGAGACCAGTGCGTCGCAAGCGCAGGCATCCCAGCGCTTGCCCGCGGCGTCCGGCGCGACGTAGAGGTCGACCCTTCCCTCCGCCACGGCGGCTGCCTTGAGGCCGGCGCTTCCCAGCGCGACCAGTGAAGCCGCGCCGAGCCGCTCCAGTCTGCGTTCGAGAGTCTCGCTGCGACGTGAACGAGACGCTGCCACGCGGGCTTGCCCAATCTCATCGCATGCCGTGACGTGGATGGCCGCTCGACTGCCATCAGGCCCGATTCGAAAAGCACCGGTGCCGACCTCGCCTGCCCACGCGGTACGCTGGGAGGGAGCGTGGATCACTCCATGTGTCGCGCGGTCGCCTTGCACCAGGCCGATCATGACTGCGAACTCCCCATTTCTTGCCACGAACTCGCGCGTTCCATCGACGGGGTCGACGAAAAAGATACTCGGGGCCGTTCGAAACCCAGTGAAGTTCCGCTCCTCGCTTTCTTCGGCCACGATGGGGATGTCCGGAAAGCGCTTGCCGAGCGCCGCGCAAATGAAGTCGTTCGCCGCGCGATCGGCGTCCGTCACCGGGTCCCCGACTGCCTTGTAGTCGACCCGGAAGTCCGTCGCGTAGATCTCGTTGACGATGGCTGCAGCTCCCGCCGCTATGCCCACGAGCTCCTCCAGAAGCTCGCTCGTCATGTTTCGACTTGAAGGTCTGTCAATCTGTTCTGCAGTGCCATCAGTTTGCCTTCGGACAAATAAGGAGGGGCGGTGCCCGCCTCGCGCACCAGCTGGTCCAGCTGCAGATTGGTGCGCGGGCCCAAGATGGCCGAGCCCACCACGCTCTTGGTGAGGACGAAGCGCAGCGCTGCGCTCCTGAGGCTGACGACGTCACCTCCGACCATGGGTCGCACGGCGTCCAGGTGTCTGACGCGCCGCTTGAGCTCTTCCGGGGTCCAGCGTTCGGCGCGGTGATCGGGGGGCCGGAATTGACGGAATGCGCTCCACATGCCGCACAACTGACCGTAGTTCAAGACGGAGTGAGCCAGCACCCCGACCTGATCTTGTTCCACCCTTTCGGCGATCGCGTCGAGCGGCTTCTGCCGAAAGATGTTGAAGGCGACGCTGACCACCTCGGCGCCAGCCTCGACGGCGGCGCGAGCCGTGGCCTCATCGCCTGCGCTGACACCCCAGGCGTGAACCTGCCCCTCCCCCTTCAGCTCCAGCATCGTGTCGCGGGCTTCGCCGCGTTCCAGTGCGCGGACGGATGGGTTGTGCAAAAGTGCGAGCTGGATCTCGTCGCGCTTGAGGCGATCGCGGGACCTTGAGCAGGCTTCCCGCAGGTACTCGCGATCGAAGCGTTTGTGCGCCACGGGCCCGCTGCGGTCGGTGCCCCATTTGGTGACGACCACGGCGTCGGTGTCCTCTCCAAGTCGCTCCCCCAGCGTTGTTTCCATCCGGCCTTCTGCGTAGCAGTCGGCCGTCTCGAACAACGTGATGCCCAGGGCGCGCGCTCGTTCGATCAGGCGTTCCTGTTCGCCCTGGGCCAGCATGCCGTAGGCGTCACCGCTGAGGCCCCAGGTGCCCAGGCCGAGTTCGCTGACATTCAGGTTGGTCTTTCCCAGGGGTCGCTTGCGCATGTTTGCGGTATAGCAGACTTTCCGACTAAGGCCGGGGGGAGGCAGAGAGCCCAGCGCGAACCAACAGCGCCGGGTCGGACAGGACATCCACTGCTTGGCCGATCCCCACCAGGCGTCCATGATTCAAAAGCGCCACGATAGCCTCGAGCTCCAGCGCCGCCTGGAGGTCGTGGGAAGCGATCACGGTCGTTGCTCCCGTCCTTTTCAAAGTGGAGAGAATGGTCTCACGAGCGAGTGGGTCCAAGCTAGCGGTTGGCTCATCGAAGAATACCGCGTCGGGGCTCGTCGCGAGCGCTGCGGCCACGGCGGTTCGCCTCTGCTCACCCAGACTGAGGCGGTGTGGGTTCCTGGCTGCGTGCGCCAGCAGTCCGACCTGGTCGAGCGCTCGGCTGACCCTGGCCGCGACTTGGTCTTCCGAGAATCCGAGCTGTTCCGGACCGAATGCGACCTCTTGATGCACCGTATCGCAGAACAGCTGCTCGTCGGGATTGGCGAACACGAAGCCGACTCGCCGACGCAGTTCCTTGAGCGTGCGCGCTTCCAGTTCGAGCTCCCCGAGCCGCACCGTCCCGGTGAAGGGCAGTGCGCCGACCATGGCCAAGAGCAGTGAGGTCTTGCCCGCGCCGTTCGGTCCCACCAACATACAGCATTGGCCGCTCGCCACCTCGAGCGTGAGATCCTCGACGACAGCGCCGGGAGCGCCATCGTCGCCGGTTCGATACACGGTCAGCCCTTCGAGCTTCAGCGAGCCGCGCCTCACCCTGTTGTCGCGCTGGTGCTCGGGAGGTCGATTCTGCCCACTTGCTCCCTTCGGGAGTGGCGGCCGGGCACCGTTACCACGCAAGGACATGGAGCAGCACGGCGCTCAAGCCAGCGATGGAGACAGGCCACCAGTCCTGGCGCTGGAAGCTTTGGCGGGCCTGAGCCTGGTCGTAGCCGCGCAGCCGACGCGCCAAACCCAGACGTTCGGCCCGTTCGGCGCTGCGTACCAGGAGCTCGGGGATGATGCTCAGGGTTCCGCTGAGCCCCTGCGCCCCCCGTAGCTTCCTGGCCAGCAGGATACGCCGGGCGGTGCGTTCGAGGCTGTCGAGCTGCGAAGCCAGGCCCTCCAACACTTCCACCAAGGGGGCCGGTGCGCGCAGCGTTCCGAGGGCGCGCGCCAGGTCCGTGCCGGACAAGTTCGAGGTGAAGGTCAGCGCTACGGTAGCGGCACCGAGCGCTCGCAGGCCGAGCCTGACCACGCGTTCGGCGTCCCCGGTGACCAGAAAGGGCGCGAGCAGCGCGCCGATCACGGCCAGGGCCACCCCGAGCCGTAGTGAGAGCCTTCTCAAATTCGGTCGTGAAAAGACTGCCGCAGCTACCGCGCAGCCGAGGACGGCCAGGGCCACGCGCCCGTTCATGTTGGGCAACGTCGCGATGGCGGTGGTCAGCAGCAAGGCGCCGAGCACTCGCGCGCCAGGCGTGGGTTCCGTGAACCCGACCGCCGAAATGCCGGCGACGCCGGCTTGGTCGTGGCGTTGCTTAGCGGGCACCGTCCACCCCCCATCGCTGAAGGACGACCTCGAGTGCGTCGGGGAGCCTGCTTGCGAATGGCACGAGCAAGAGGGCCGCGCCCACGAGCAGAAGCACTCCTCCGAGTCCGAACCAAGCAGTCTGCTCTTCGTGGACGCGCTCGTCGAGCGCACGGGGCGCATTGGTGGGCTTCGTGCTGACGAGCGCCGGCGCTCGTTTCAACAGGTACGCCACGGAAGCTGCGGCCACGAGACCTTCGGCCGCTCCCGCCGCCGACTGGACACCGACCAACCAACCGTACGTGAGCAGCGCTGGGGCCCCGGCTCCCAAGACCAGCAGGGTGGCGAGGCTCGTTGCTCCGAAGAAGTTGCCGGCCAAGGTACCCAGGCCGGCGGCGAGCACCGGACCCTTCTCGAAGCGCGAGAGCGAGAGGCGCAGCGCATGCGTGGCCACCGCGGGGATGACAGCGATATTCAGCGCGTTGAGGAACAGCACCGTTACGCCACCGTCGGCGAACAAGAGCGCTTGGACCAGCAGTACTGCGAACATGCCCACGATGGCCCGAGCGGGTCCCACCGTGACAGCCATTAGCCCCGTCCCCACCACATGCGCGCTGGCGCCAGGCACCACGGGCACGTTGATGGCCTGAGCTGCCAGGACGAACGCGGACAGGGCCCCCGTCCACGCAGCTCCTCGGGTGCAGCGCTTGACCCGGGTCATCGCCGTGACGACGGCGGCCGCCCCCAGGCAGCTGACGCCGGCCAGCAGCGCCGTGTCTTCGAGGATGCCGTCCGCTAGATGCACCAACGGAGCCTAACCGGTGCGCCGCAAAGGTCAAAAGAAGATTGCGGCGGTGCGAGCGCCACGTGCGTTCCTCGGGCCTTGGCGAGGGAGGCGGGGGCGTGCCCCGCGGGTCGCCCTCAGTCGTCCGCGCGGATCTCGGCCGTCACGCAGAGGTGGTCGGACAGCCCCTTGCAGTCGACCTGGAACGAGGCGAAGTCGAGATCGGAGCTCGTCAGGATGCGATCGAGACGCATCCAGGGATACTTGGCGGGAAACGTATAACCGAAGCCCACGCCTGCTTCGCGAAACCCATCGCGGAAGTTCCCCAGGTTGTCGGCGAATAGCCTGCTGAGACCGGGAAGATTGAAGTCGCCGGCTATGATGACGGGGTGGATTTCGGCGGCAGCGAGTCTGCCAATGGCCTCGACCTGTAGGCGACGCAGCCCAGCGTTGTCCTCGAGGGCGTCCTTCGACTGCTCGTTCAGCAGTTCGCCACGTCGCAGTTTGCTGAACGCTCCTCGGAACCGGTACAGGTTGAGCGACCCCCGTGGCGACAGGGGGTGGATGTTGTAGAGCGCTATCGGGCCAAGCGGCGTTTTCACCAGGTAGCGCTGGAAACGTGGGGAGCGCAAGCGACCGTAATACGGGAGGCGGGCTTCGGCCGTGGTCTCCACGAGTGGAAAACGGCTTGCAATCATCGTGTAGGTGGCGGCATGCGTATGGGGCAATCGTGGCTTGAGCGCCTTGGCCAGCTCCTTCGCCGATAGATTCGCCTCTTGAATGAAAGCGATGTCCGGGTGAGATTCGAGGATTCGCTTGGCCACGCTTTCGACGCCTGCGTTCGAAGAATCAACGTTGAAGCTCAACACGGTCACGGTTGGCCCTTCGCTCGAGAAGTCGACGGATGGCAGCTCGAGCCCCATCAGGGGGAACAGCACGAGCAGCAAAGAAAGTCCCTCGAGCCAGAGCAACCGCCACATGCGGAAGGCCAGTACGAGCAGCAAAGAGATTGGCAATGGAAGCAAGAACCCGGCGCGCGGCAGGTACAGGGCCAACGTCGTGAGCCACCAGTGCTCGCCCAGGTACCTGATGGTCAGCCACGCCAGCAGCAGCAGGGCAGGGTAGGCAAACGCGAGCAGGATGGCGAAGGTGCGGAGCCACCTCCCGACAGACGCCAGTAGCCCCTTGGGCTCGGCCTTGGGGGCGGGACTTTCGGGACGTTGAGGCATGAGGAGTCCAGGACTTTGCCGCTTCCCCAAGCTCGATGCCAAGCTACGTCTGCGATTGCCGCCGAGCGAGCCCCAGCGAGCTCAGTAAGGGAAGGATGGGCTGAGAAACTGGTCGCGTGGAACGAAACCTCGGACCCTCGAGGGCTAGGTGCCTGGCGAAGTGACCCATGCGCGGACAGCCGCGTCGGCGGGATTCGACTCGTAGTAGGCCCGGGAGTCTGGTAGTCGTGAGGATCCGAGAAGATGGAGCCGGTTGTCGAGCATGAGTCTTCCCTGAGCGGGTTGGTAATCTCGTCAGATGTTCAGTCAGGCGTGCAATACCGCTTGATCCGCTATCTCGGCGAAGGAGCAATGGGGGTAGCTTACCTGGCACAACGCGAGAGTCTTGGGGGTTCCTCGCCAGTCGTCATCAAGGCCGTTCGGCCGCACCAGATGGTGGACGACATCGCGCCGGAGCTCTTGGCGCGCAAGGAGGCCGTCGCCTTGGGACGGCTCAACGACCGAGTCCCCCCCAGCCCATTCGTGGTTCGCTTCATCGATACCGGGAGTGCGGCCGTTTTCGGTTCGAGCGTCACCCCTTGGCTCGCACTGGAGTACGTGCATGGCGGCGTGGAGGGGACGACCCTGGACGACCGAGTCACGTATTCCATACACAAGACGGGCTACGCTTTCGATTCCGTGCGTGCGGCTCACGCGGTGCGCTGTTTGGCGGCCGGGCTCACGGCCATTCACAACGTCGATGTCATCCATCGCGACCTGACGCCGGGCAACGTCCTGTGCTGCGGGTTTGGCGAGACGGAAATCTTCAAGATTTCCGATTTCGGTACGGCTCGTCCCGAAGGGCTCGACCGAACGTTCGGAGACGTTGGCGTGGGAACCGTGGGCTACGCAGCACCCGAACAGGCTCGACCAGGGTTGCACCCGATCCGGCCGTACACCGACGTTTTCGCCTTGGCCTGCGTCACCTATTATCTACTCACTGGCTATCACTACTTCGAGGGGGCGAACCCGGTGGTGGTTTACGAAGCGCAGCGGTCGAGCGACCGTCGATCCATACGAGAAAGCAACGTCTTGAGCCCGGAGATCGGTGAAAGACTCGGCGCCTGCGCCGGCATCGATCGGCTGCTCGCCCGAGCAACGGCCAGCGATCCTCACGAGAGACCACCTACCTCCGAGCGATTCGTCTCGGAGCTGTTCACCTGGCTGACCGCGACCGAGTCTGCTCCGCGCTCGAGCCAGCGCTTGATGACGGCCATGCTCGGAGTCCGCCAGCGCACGGATCCCACCGGCTGGAGCTGGACCGTACGTCAACTACCTCAGGCGAACATGGGCGTGCGCAGCGTCGCTTGGGACACCGACGGACGCTGTTTTGCCATGACGAATATCGGCGCGCGCTTCTGGAACGGTGAGACATGGCGGGACGCTTCCGGTCTCGGATTGCCCGAAGAGATGCACTTCGTGCGTCGCTACGAAGCGGGTGGTTGGTTGGTGGGAGGCGCTGGCAGCCGACTGGCCCGATGCAATGTCGAAGGGGTCAGCGACTTCGTCGCGTTGCCCGATCCGGACGTGGACGTGCTGAGCGCGGACGGGCGCACGGACGAGGTTCTCGTGGTGGCTGGTCGGAAAGAGTCGGGCCCTCCGCTTCTCTACTGCTTCAGTGGCGGGCGCTGGCTACCAGCATTGGCGCTGGATGGTGTGGCCCACCTGGCACCGTTGATACCCGTGGACGGCGAACGCTGGCTCATCGGAGGTCGCCTGGAGGTCGGGGGTGGATTCGTGGCGGAGTACCTGCCGAAAGATAGATGCGCGCGGGTGCTCCCGACGCCACCCAACCGGGCGTTCGTCGCAGGGGCGAGTGCCCCTGAGCGAGGGGTCGCGTTGATGGTGGGCAGTCATGGCTGGGTTTGGCGGATGACTCGCTCAGAAGGGTTGGCCTTGGCCATCCCCGGAGACGGCGACCTGACCTCGGCGGCCGTCGATATTCTGGACCGCGAATGGGTTGCTAGCGCAGGTGCCTTGTGGTCGCGCGTGCCCGACAGCGATTCGACCTGGCGTCTGGTTTGGAAGGATGCCCGCTGGCAGGCGCCGTTCGTCAGCCTGATGGCGGATTCGGGACTCGTGGTTGCGATGAGCGCCGACGGCGGCATCGTCGAGGGGCGTGACATCACGCGCAGTCGGAGCTCATCCCAGTGAAGGGTTCACCGATCAGGAGCCGGTGCCGCCTATCACCACGGGCACGGTCTTGGCCAGTACGTAGATATCGAGCCAGGGAGACCAGTTCCGAACGTATTCGACATCCATCTGGACCCTACGTTGGAACGTGCTCGAGTTGCGCTCGGTCACCTGCCAGTAGCCCGTGATACCGGGCTTCGCGCGCAAGACCATGCATTCTTGCTGATCCATTTCGGGGATCTCTCGCGGCAAGTAAGGGCGCGGTCCGACCAGGCTCATTTCCCCAACCAGTACGTTCCAGATCTGAGGAAGCTCATCCAGGCTGTACTTGCGCAAGATGCGGCCGACGCGCGTCACCCGGGGGTCGTCGGTCAGCTTGTGATATTTCTCATACTCGAGAGCCATCTCCGGGTTCTGATCCAGAACCTCGCGCAATCGTTCTTCGCCGTCGCCATACATGGTCCGAAACTTCAGTGCCTCGAAGCGCACGCCATCTTGACCCAGACGCTTCTGGCGATAGAAGGCCGAGCCGCGTGAATCGAGCTTCACCATCACGCCGAGGAACATCAAGATGGGCAAGATCAGCAGCCCGCCCACCAGGGTGAGACTGACGTCCATGATTCGCTTGGCCACGCGGGGACCGCGCAGCAGCAGTTGGCGCCGCACCTCGATGCCCAGAACACCGGCCAGATCTTTGCTCGGAGCACCGAACTGCGACAGGTCGAAAAGGTCCGGGATGACGAGCACCGTCGCATAGGAATCGAGGTGAGCTTCGATGATGCTTAGCACCCGGGTGGAGCTGAGCTGAGGCTCACCGATCACCGCGATTTCGAGCCCGAGACGTTGGGCGAGGATGGGAGCAAGGTCGAACCCCCCCAGAATGGGCACACCCTCGACCTCGGTGAAGTGCTCCCAGGCATTTCGGCGCGATTCGGTCACCACTTCGCGTGCCACTGAGGGAGGCGCATCGTCTTCGACTCCGCCGAGCTGAATGTCGTCCGGACCCCAGGAAACCCGAAGCGTACCCTGCTTTGCTGGGTCATTGTCCAGGATAGCCAGCGGCTTGAGTCCGAGTTCGGGACGCCGTTTGAGGTTGATCACCACCTCGCGTCCGACCTTGCCCGCGCCTAGGACGACTACCGGGAAACCCCACCACTCTTGCTTGCGGAAGGTCGCGCGTGTCGCGGCGCGTAGAATAGGAACCGCGCAAACGCTGGTTATCCACCCGAAGAACCAAGCGCTCCAGGTGATGGCGGCAAACGAACCCACCATGAATCCGGACAGCAGCCAAGAGCCCCCATAGATCATCGTGGCTGTGAGCGTGGTGCGCCTCAGCTCTTCGTGAGGTGCGGGCGGTGGGATGCCGTAGAGGTGGGTGGCCCAGAACGCGGTCATGCAGAGTGGCATGAGCAAGGCAATCATCCCGTAGATGCGCAGCGGCGTATGATGCAGCTCGATCTCCAACAGACCGACCAGCGACGCGCCCACGGACAGGGCGACGATGTCCGATAGGATCAACAGCGCCATCACGGCGCGCGGCCGGCAAACCTTTGCCAGGCCCATCATGGCTGGTGATTCGCGGGCGCGCCGTGCCGGTCTGAGATCCTCGCCGGACTCCTCGGTAACCGAATTGGATTGCTCGACTAGGGCATCCGCAATGTCACGAGTCGTGCAGGCGCCCATCTCTCGCAAGATAGAGCCGATGTGCCCGCCATATTCTGCTTGGCGCCTCAGCGCTTCGCGAAGCTGCTCTCCAGTAATGGCCTGGCGCTTGATCAACAGCTGGCCGATCTCGCTACCGCGGCGCTTACGCCGTTTGTAGAAAGCGGGCTCCTGGTCTCCCTTGGGCTCGGAGTCCTGGGACCTCTTCGGCAGGTTCACTGGCTGGTCCACGCGCCCTACACCGGGGCCCGCCGTCAAGGCAACGTAATCCGGCCCATCCAGCTTGTTTTAGCTGCCTGGACCGCTGCTCGACCGATTTCACGCAACAGGTTCTCTTGGATGCCGATGGCCTCCATGACCTCGATCGGGGGACCAGCTTGGAATCTGCCTACGTTCGCATCATCCAAGATTCTCGTGACTTCATAGACGCCGGACTCGACGCGTGTGATCCGATACGTCGTGCCAGCGACCAATACCATTCCTTTAACGGTGCTCATAGTCGGGGCCTATTCGCTGGGTAGTTATCCAATAAAAATAGATACCGCGTTTCCGCGCACTTGGGAAGGGCCAGCCGGGTGAATTCTCCGTGTTCAGTAGCTGGGTTTTGGAAGCCAGCTGTTTTTCGACCGGGAGCGCACGCTTCGGCCAAGCGTTGCCTTCGTCGGATTTGAGACAGTGGAATCGCAGGGCTGCAGTAACGCCAGCGGCAAGAAAATGAGACAGGTGAAGCGTTGGCGCTCACGGATGGCCCCAACCAGCTCGAGGCCCACCTGCTCAGGGGGTTGGCATGGCCAGGAACGTGGATAGGTGCGGGATGAACGGATAAGGGAAACCGGGTAAACGCCTCCACTGCGCCGTGACGGGAGGACATAGGGGGCGCTGGCCACCACCAGCACACAGGCGCTGCCACCTGGATCCATCGGACAGCGGAGAATCCATCAGAGAAACGTGGCCTCCACGCTGTCTGGAGGACTGGAAGCAGGCCGGAAAAGAGTCCGTGAATACTGCAATAAGTTGGCAACCCGCTCCGAAGTTTCCCGAGGGCCTTCCTCAAGATGTTTCCGCATCAATGCTGATTCAATCCCATGGCCGGCGCTGCCGCCGCCTGCCGCCACCAGGGCCTCGGGCGACGGAGTCCACAGAACCTGCCGCTGCTGGATGCGACAAATCGAGGATTCGCGCGCTACCCGAAAGTATGCGGGAGTACGAAGCGTTTACTCTGAAAGAGCGTCGTGGCCAGGCCGGGCAACTCGGGCGCGCTGGCCGGAGTACAGACCACCACACCGTCGACGACGTCGGCGAAAGCGCGACCCTCCGCGTTGTTGCTGGTCGGAGGACCATCGATCAAGATGATGTCGTAACGATTCCTGAGATCGTGGATGCATCGCTCGAAGTGCGCGGAAAGAATCGCCCCTGGGGACCTGATGATGCCCTCCGCGAGTACGTCGAGGTGGGACAGGCAATTGACGACGTGCCATGGCTGGTCGGCATGAGCCGCGCCGCGCCGTTGCAGTTGCTGCGAAAAGCCAGTGGCCATCGGCATGTCGACACGAAGATTCCGGTGGACTTTGGGCGCTTGGAAATCACCCTCGACCAGCAGAACGTGAGGCTCCGAGCGGAGCCCGAGACCGGTGGCGATGCAGGCAGCTGCCCGGGATTTCTCACGGCCGAAAGCAGCAATGCTAGTAATTCCCACGACTTGACAGCCGTCTACGGCGCGCATCAACAAGGCATCGCACACGGCCTTGCACGTTTCCTGCGAAAGCTGAGGATTGACCTGCCACCCTGCCGACACGGGATGCCGTTCCAGTGCGCCCCTCAGCATGGGGCCTCCCTTGGCCGGCTCCGTGACGTCCTCGGCCATCGTGTCGATGACCTTCGGCGCTGGAGGTATCGATGGACCGGGCTCGGCGCCGGCATCCGGTGCCGGAGGGCGGCTGCTCACATAGCTATAACGGGTTGAGTTACTGGAGCTCGACGAACGCCCGCCTGGCGCATCCGTAACCCAGATCGGCGAGCCCAAACGACGCGTGATGTTTCGTTTGGGCGGAGTGTAGGCTTGGCGCTGGCGGCTGTCGCGTTCGGAGGCTTCGGCCTCTTCAGCGGGTGCCGGACCAGCTTCGACTGCTACCAGGCCCTTGACAGAGATGGGACCGGACTTCCGGGCACGCGAGCCGCCTTGCCTGCTCGCCTGATTCGCCAGCGCTGGCTGCTTGTCGTCCTTGGGAGAATCGAACCCACCCAACTGTGTCTGAGGCGTAGCGGGGGGGGCGTATTTCGGTTCGGGTCGCGCTTTCCCGGAGGCTGACACGTCGGAGCTCGGAACGTTCGCCAGATGCGGCGTGTCGGAATGCGCATCCCGGTGCACCTGGATGGCCATCGTTTCCGCTGCAGCCGGCGGTGTTCCGGACTGCCGAGCATTGTCTGGTCGTGCGTCGGCGGCCTGTGGCGCCGCTGGCGCGATCGCCGGCTCCGGTGACTCGGCACTAGCTGCGGCCGCCGGCTTGGTTGCCATAGCGGTTTCGACTTTGGAAGCTTGCCCCGGTTCGGGCTCGCCGCGCCCGCGCTTGCGCGGGCGCTTGGCTGCCAGGGCAACGCCGAACCCCGAGATCATCACTCCGAGCGCGGCGATCGCTCCCAACATGAGTATGAGCGGACGATTGGGGCGAATAGGGGCCGTCGGCAGCCCCGCCTTTTGCGTGATCTTGGCCGTGACGTCCCGGTGCGTCTCCGAATCCCGACTGGCGCTTTCGGCGAGCTCTTTGAGCATCGCGGCGAGCTTCTCGTTGATCTCGCCGGTCGGCTTGGTTTCGGGCGCTTTGGGCTCCGCCTGGCGTTTCAGGGCGGCCTGCCGATCGACGATGGCTCGATCGACCGCAGCGAGCCGACTGCGGGCTGCAACAATCTCCTGCCCGATGTTGTCCGCGTAGGGATTGCTCGGATCGACCGCTTCGAGCTCCGACAGCTGCTTGGCAGCTGTGGCGCGCTCCGTATTGAGTGTTGCCAGTAGTGGGTCGTTCGCTACGGTGTGTCGAGGCTGCTCCGGTTTTTGCTCGTCTTCGGGTTTCGTCGTCTGGCTTGCCTCCGGATGCGCGGCGACGAAGGCCAGGAGCTCCTCGAGCTTCTTCTTACGTTTGGCGTCCTCCGCCGACTCGTGCGGCTTGGCGATCAACGTCGTCAGTGCCTTCGTAGCGCTTTCGGCCAACTGATTGCAGATACTCTGCGTGAGGTCGGCGTCGGGCGCTTGGCAAGTGATCCGATAGTTCTTCGCATCAGCGGAGCTGACGATGATTCCGTTCCGCAGGCGCTGCGCGAACTCGAGACGTCGGTCCGGAGACTCGATCTTGTTCTGGTTCGCCAGTTGGGTGAGCGTGCGCGGTGTCAGAATGGCATTCTGCAGATGTTGGCTGGCTTCGGCGGGCGCCGGAAGGTCCTTCGTGCCCGAGTCGCTGACCTGAAGCTGTACGGCTGCCTGCGTTTCGTAAGTCGCCGGAGCAAGGTAGGCGTAAGCCGCAAACGCGGCGAAGACGGCGGCGCCTAGGCCCGCTGACCAGTACAACCGTCTGGAATATGCGCGGGTAGTTCGGGGTGGCGGCTTGGCCAGTTGGGAGCCTTCTGGTGTCATGGCCAGGTGGATTCAGCGTAAACGGAACCAAGGTGTTAGCACATTCACCTTTGAGGGTCCGATATCATCGGGCAAGGTGGCCGTTCCAGTCCTTTCGCAAGCTCGCGAGCGCCGGCTTCCGAGTACCGGAGTGGCCGCAGGACCGGTTTCCTCATCTGGCTGTTCCGGGTGTGCGAAGCTGGGACACCACTCGACACATGTGTCAGCTTTGAAACGAACCCGTTTGGCACGGGGAAGCGCGCCAAACGGGTCCTCGCAGGGGAACCGCTTGCCTCAGTGCACAGCGATGGACCCGATGAACTGCCCTGGCCCAATGTCTTGGACTGTCTTTTTCGCTTCAGACCTCCGCATCACGCCAAGTTTGACACAGAGCACGGCGCAGTCGGTGTTGCGAGCAATGGTTTGGGTGACCGGACTCTCGGCGCAGGGCGCTAGGGCGATGAGTACGGGGCCGCTGAGCGCGCTCTCCCGAACTTGAGCGTTGAATTGCGATGCGGCGCTCATGGAAAGAAGCGTCGCATCGGCGACGTGAACCTGCGCGCCCAGGTGGGTCATTCCCGTGCGCGCGAGCGACATGGCGAGCTCGAGCGCGAACTCGGGGGGACCGCCGGTGCCGGCCGGTACGAGCGCGAGCGTTCGCCACTCGTGGTTCTGGGTGGAAAGCCAGAGGCGCTGCCAGTTGGGGTCGTGCCACGGTTCTCTGGCCGAGGGCGCCTTCGCTAGAGACCGATTGGAAAGTGGTGCGGGCAGGTTCATCGCGCTTTGGGGCGGCTGAGGGTAGCACCTAGACTCTATCATTCCACCGCGTTAGTCGAGCCAGCTCGAATGAAACTTGGAGCGAGCTGGCTGCGCCCGCGCGGCGCCCTACGTTCTCACTAGAACGCGACGTGGCCTATTCTTGGGGTTTTCATGGTTCACACGCCGATCCGAGGGCACGGACAGCAGAACGCCTCGGCTGGACCGTCCGGCACGAGCTAAGGGCCCGCGAATGGTTGAGTCCTATTGCGCCGGCCGATCCTCATGCTGCGGCGGGCGGGCTCGTCACTCTCGCTCCTCGACCTACTTCAGTAGCCCTCAGGTGCTCGCTCCTCACGCGCCCGCCTCGCGGCGGTCTCGGCCGGCTCGCGACGGACTTCCCATTTGCGGGCCCTAACCGACACTTGGCGGCGGGGGGAAGTGGCTGCGACTCGAGCGAGAGCGCGGGTCGAAGAGTGCGGCGTGCGCCGATCGCACCGCTTGCGCGACGCGCGCGACGAACAAATCCAGGCCGGCCCGCTCTTCCATGAATTGCCGCGCTGCCCTTCCAATCCGGGCGGCCTCCTCCGGATTATCGAGGAGCTCCTCGATGGCACGACGAAGTGCCACAGGGTCACTGGGTGGGACGTAGACGCCGGTCTCCCTATCCACGATCGTGTCGGTCTGCCCCTGGGTGCGCGTCGCGATGACACACTTCCCCATCGCCATCATTTCCAGGATGGTCGCAATGCCTGTCTGATAGCCATTTTCGAGGATAGGCACCACTGCAAGAGCGGAACGGGCGTACAGGTCTCTCAGTTCGAGCCGCGAGAGCTTTCCCCAGCTCACATTGTTCGGCAGCTCTCGGGTGGGCTTGAGGGGCCGTTCGATCCAAGGGCTGCCTGCCGCAATCTGAACTTGAACATCCAGACCGCGGACCGCTTCAACGAGACAATCGTAGTCACGCAATAGCTGGCCAGCGGCGCAGATTAGCCGAGGTTCGGGCGGCTCTCCGGAGGGTTTGAAGAATGTTTGGTCTGCATGATAGAAGATGCGCTGAACTCGTTCGCTCGGGATGTGCAGAACATCCTTCGCCAATCGTTCTTCGGACGTGGAGTAGACGAGCATATGGTGAATGCGCCGGTCCGCGCGCAGCCACCGAACGAAGACCTGCTTCTTCATGGGCAGCAGCGTATGGGCGATCATGGTATGGGCCGAGCGCGTTGGCCTCGACATCATCAGCGAAGCGTATGGCAAGCCTATGTCTTCACCCGTCGTGAGGACTGCGTCATAGCGATTGCGCGCGAGGAAGCCGAGGGCGGCCACTGCCGCAGACGCGCCGAGCGTCTGACGAATCATCCGTATACCTGGATGCTGCGAGCGATCCGAATCCAGGTAGTCGATGATGTCGGCGTTGAGGGTGCGTGCCAATTCGAACACATCGAGCCGGGGTTCGCGCCCCTCTGCGATGGCGTCGCGCATCGCCGTACCGAAGCGGCCGGCGGCTAAGATGAGCGTCTTCATGGGAAATTTACCGTGTGATGTTTACTCGAGTTCCAAGGGCACGCCCATCTGTTTTGTGTGCGTTCCGTCGTGGCAGTGAGCATTCGGTAGCTACCGGTGTGCCGCAGCGCTTCCAGGCGCGGGCCCTTAGCTACACCGTCGCTGAAACTGGCGGCCTGCTGAGGAGGAGACACGGTTGGCCCGGGCCGCTCGTGACCCGGGTGCTGCGTTGAGTACATGGGGGCGCAGACAGCGGGTTGTGAAGTCGACAGCGTTGGATGATCCTGGTGAGCGGACCAACATGCGGGAAATTCTGGCGGAAGCCTTGACTGCGAGCGCGCGGACAGGCAGGTTAGTAGGTGGAGTTGTCGGCTATGGGACTTTGGGAGTACGGGGCAAGGCGCGTTGCGGCGTGCAGCGGCCGTGGCAAAACCGATAGGGTACAATCGTTGGGGCTGCGTGCGCGCGGTTGATCCGAGACCTCCCGCCCTGCTCGTGGGCGCGGACTTCTTCTACGGGACTCTCGCGGCGACGCGGGCATTTGGGCGGGCGGGAATCCCCGTGGTGGTGGCGGACCGTAACGTCAGTGCCCCGGCTTGCTGGTCCCGCTACGTGCGTCGGCGCAAGGTGTGCCCCTCCAGCCTCGAGCCCGAACAACTCATCGACTGGCTTCTCGGCATCGGGCGCGACGAAGGCGCTCACGTGCTCTGCCCCACGAACGACGACACGGCGTGGCTATTCTCGCGATATCGAGACGTGCTCGGTACCCGGCACTACATGTATCAGCCTGGCGTCGATGCCGTCTATCAGGTCGTCAACAAGTGGAAGCTGTTCGAGCTGTGCGAGCGGGTCGGCATGCCGACGCCGCGCACCTGGTTTCCCAGGTCGGACGACGAGCTCGAGCGGGTTTGTGACGAAGCGCGCTTTCCCGTACTCATCAAGCCGATGACTCAAGTTCTGTTCCCCCCGCGCAGCAAGGGGTTGAAGGTCAGCAATCCTGCCGGGCTCAAGGACGCCTATTCGCGAGAGTCCACAGAAGAGCATTGTGAGCTGCTCCGTCGTTTCGACCCAACGGTGGGTGGGCTATTGGTGCAAGAATTCATCGCGGAGGCTGCGGAGAGCATCTATGGCCTTTCCGGTTTCGTTGACGACTCCGGGAACGTCGCGGGCCTGCGCGCGAGCGTCAAGGTACTGCAGCGACCCAAGCGGCTCGGCGTAGGTCTGTGTTTCGAAAAAGCAGCAGTGCGGGAAGATCTAGCGGAGAAGATCGAACGCCTTTCCAAGCTGTGCGGCTATCGCGGCATTTTCGAGGTTGAATTCATCAGTACCGAAGAGGGGCCCGCACTGATCGACTTCAATCCACGTTTTTACAACCAGATGGCCTTCGATATCGACCGGGGCGCCACGCTTCCGCTGATGTCCTACCACGCGGCGTTGGGGCAATGGTCACAAGTGCAACGGTTGTGCGAGCAAGCAGCTGTGTTCAACGACGAAGCTCCCGGTATCTTCACTCACAGTTTCGCGTTGGAGGTTTTGTTGCGATCGCAACGACTGTCCGGTGTACTTCACGAGACGGAAGAGAAGCAGTGGCGTGAGTGGTACGCCCAACATGGGACCGAGCGCACCGATGCGGTGCACGACCCGGAGGACTGGGTTCCAGGCGCCATCGATACGTTTCGTTTGGCCTTTCACTATGTGCTTCATCCGCGGGCGTTCTTGCGCTCCGTCGCATTTAGCCGCTAGATGAGCGAGCGCGATTGCGATTGCGAAGAATGGGCAACAGCCAATGACTCGAGCAGGAGAGCGCGATTGGAAGGGTCTTCGGACCCTCACTGAAGTGGGGCCCTAAAACCCTGATCGAGAATCACGCTCGGCTCGACGCTCGGTCATTTGGATGCCGGAGCCGGGAGATCCACGTCGCGGCCGATGAGTGCTTCGAAATCCTCCGCCTGACGAATCACTCTGGCTCGCCCCTCGTCGAGCATCACGATGCCCGGCTTCGGGAAAGAGAACGAGGTGGAGAAAGGAACGAAGTAGGCGCCCGCATCCATGATGGCGAGGCTGTCCCCAGGCTGCAGATCTGGCAGGCGGACGGCATTGTACAGGGTGTCGCCGGGGCTGCAGATGGGGCCTACGATCGCGTAGATGGTCCGTGCCGGTTCCGCATGGCGATTCACCGGAAAGACTTGATGAAACTCCGAGCGCACACTTTCTGCCAGGTTGATGCCGGCGTCCATGATGGCATAGTTGCGCCCTTGCTCCGCCTTGGTCGTGAGCACTCGGGTGAGTAAGAGCTGGGAATTGCCGGTCATGGCCCGACCGGGTTCCAGCAAGATCCTGGGTTGTCGCGTCCCGAGGCGTTGATAGTGCGCCGCCACACGTTCCACGACGCTTCGCACGTACGCATCAATGGTGAGGGCCTGGTGTACGTCGGGGCCGGGTATCTCCCGCAAGAACGTTTGACTCAGGCGATAGTCGCGCGAGTTCAGACCACAGACCGTGGGTGTGCCCAAGCTCCCACCCAGGTCGAGCATTTCGAGCGACACTCCGAGTTCGGTCCTCAGCTGTTCGCAGAATGCCAGAATTTCCTTCACGAACCCGGCTACTTCGCTTTCATGTCGGATCATGCCGCCCCGATGCGCATGCAAACCCACCAGCTGGAGCGACGGATGGCGAAGGGCCTCTCTGTACGTCTCCAACGCCGCGCCGTCGGCTATCGGGACGCCGAATTGAGAGGACCAGGCGGCACTGGTCGTGACCCTGATACCGACGCGTGGCTTTCGGCCGCACTCTGCCGCGAGCGCCGCCACCCGCGCAATCTCTTCCCTATGATTGCAGTTGATCAGCTCGATGTCCGCCGAGATCGCCTCGCGCAATGAGTCGTCCGTCTTGGCCGGCCCGTTGTAGATGATCTTGCGAGCGGGAACCCCCAGACGCCGGGCCAACCAGAGCTCGAACGGTGAAATGACCTCTGCGCCGATCCCAAGCTCGTGGAGCAGCATCAGTACGCCCGGGATCGGATTCGTCTTGTACGAATAGTAAACTTCGACCCCCGCAGGATGGCCCGCGGGCGGAGTTGAGAAAAGCCTGGCGTTTTCGCGAAGCTTTGCGGCCTGGACGACGTGCAACGGAGAACCAAAACGCTCTAGCAGCTCGTGCAGCTGAACACCCTCTAGCGAAAGCCCCCGATCTCCGTTCGCTGTCAGGCCCCAGGTTTCGGGAGACGGCGAGTTCTGCTTCTGCCCGTACGCACGGATAGTCGGCCCCAGCAGGCGCTTGACGGACCTTTTCAAGTCCTTCACGAAAGGTTGCTGCATCTCGGGCCTCGCTTGTGTCCGTTGGCTGATGGTGCTGCGAGAGACAAGCCCGGTGTAATCTCCGGGCTGTACTCTGAGCACTGAGCAGAGTCTCGTCGTTTCGGCGCGGAGTGACAAGCCCCTAACGCCGGTTCGATACGCCGACGCCGCCCATCGCGAGATGAAGAGCCGGTTCGACAGGGCTGGAGTCGGTGGTGTTCGCGGCTTTCGTGTCGCTCGCGGACGGGGCAAGTGATGTTGCGGCGAGATCCCACCCGAGGTATGACGCTAGCCTGCGCTATTGTGCGCTCGCAGTCGGTCCCAGCAAAGCCCCTTCCACCTCGCCTCCAACTCCAGCACAAGAAGACCGTGAACGAGCAAACCGAACCAAGATTCGCGCGGCGGGTACGCTGCAATGTCGGCGAGAATGAGGACAAGAGTCGCGATGGATCAGGCACCGATTAGTACCAACGGGCCTCCCTCCAACACGGGTCGCCTCGTCTTGAAGAACACGTTGCTCCTGGTCGCTTCGCAGGCGCTCGGGATGCCGCTCTCCATCTTGATCAATGCGCTGATGGCTCGGCATCTCGGCGTCGAGGACTTCGGCTACAGCTACCTGGTCACTACGTACGCCAACTTCGGGTTTCTGCTCGTCGAATGGGGGCAAGATGGTGCTCTACCGGCACTCGTGGCGCGGGCTCGGCAGCGCTCTGGCGAGTTCCTCGGTAGCGCACTCGCCTGGCGCGTCCTCACGTCCTTTTTTGTGTCGGGTGTACTGATCGGAATTACCAGCGTCCTGGGCTACGATCCCGATTTCCCACTGTTCATGGCGCTCGGTTGCCTGTGGTTCGCGATCAAGTCGCTGTTGAACGCCTGCCAAGAAGCTGTGCGCGGTCTCGAACGTATGGATGTGGCAGCCGTGAGCTACGTGGCGTTTCAGCTGGTGCTCGTTGGGCTGGTCGTTCCGACGTTGCTTTTGGGAGGGAAGTTGAGCGCCGTCCTCGTGGCTCACGCGGCAGCGTGCTTCGTCGTTCTGGTTTTCGTTTGGCGCTATCTCCGTCCTGTTGGAATCGGTCCCCTCGGCGTCACGAAGAGCGGCGTTCGCGAGCTCTTCATGCTCGGCGGTCCCTTTCTCATGTTCTCGATCGCGATGGTGCTGCAGCCCAACGTGGATGCTTTCTTTCTGTCGCGTCTGGCTCCCCCCGAACCGGTGGGCTGGTATGCCGTGGCTCGCCGGCTCATCGGTGTCATCTTGTTTCCTGCGTCTGCCTTGATCGGCGCGCTGTACCCAACCCTGTGCCGCCTCTATTCGGAGAATCAAAAGGCTTTTCTCGACATGTCGCGCAGCGCGATTCGAGGGTCCGCGGTGCTGGTGGTACCCATCGCCGTGGCCTGTGCTGCCTACCCCGACGTTGGTATCAGCATTTTTGGTCGCGAGTCCTTCGAACCCGCGGAGGACGACCTGAGAATTCTTTCGGTATTCGTCTTTTTGGTCTATTTCAGCATGCCGCTCGGTTGTTGCATTCTAGCTGCGGGGCGCCAGCGCATCTGGGCGTTGATACAGGGCGTCTGCGTGGTCGTGAGCGCCGGGCTCGATCCGCTGCTCGTACCCTGGTTTCAAGAGCGGGCTGGCAACGGGGGGCTCGGTATCTGTGTCTCGACGGTCGCAAGCGAGGTCCTCATGGTCGGTGCCGGGCTCTGGCTCACGCCCAAGGGAGTCTTCGACCGATCGTTCCTGAAGTCGGCGCTCAAGGTGCTGCTATCCGGCGCGGCGATGCTCGGTGCCGTTTGGGCTTTGAAAGGTATCAATCCTTTCGTCAGTGCGCCCATCGCCTTGCTTTCTTATGGCCTGTGCCTCTGGGCGGTTGGAGGCATCGACAAGGATCAGGTGGAAATCCTGCGCGGCTATATTGGGCGCAAGCTGCGCAGGCAATAGCGTTTGCGCGAGGCGTGTTGGCTAGCTGCAGCGCCCGACGAGTCAGTCGACGGGATCGGGAGGCAGCTCGGGCGGCTCGGTCAGGGCTGGGTCCGGACCATCGCCGTCCAACGCTTTGAGAAATGCGACCAATTGCGCCCGCTCGTCGTCGCTGAGATCGAGCGGAACGTTTTCGGAGGTCCCCAGGTACCCATGTGACTCGCCGCCGCGCATGAAGAACAGCACGGCGTCGTCCAGTGTGCGGAGCTGTCCAGTGTGCATCAGACTCGGCCGCCGGCTTACGCAGCGCAGCCCCGGCGTGCGAAAAGCTCCCAGATACTCCGAGGTATCCTCGGGCAACCAGTCCTGACGTCCATCGTACCCATCGCTGAACGGGCCTTTCGAATTCAAGATGCTCTCTTGGACCACCTGCAGGCCCTCTGCAGCTCCTGGGTCTTCGATGGCAGCGGTGAAGAACCCACCCATCGCGGCCAGGCCGATGTTGTGGAACTTCTGGTCGGTGAAGTAGGGGCCCGAATGACAGCGGTTGCAGCCTGCCTTGCCGACGAACAAGCGCGCTCCAGCCTGCTCGTCGGCGCTCAGAGCGTTCTCCTCTCCTGCCATCCAATCGTCGAAGCGGCTTCGGCCGCACGAAAGCTTTCGGGTGTAAGCCTGGATGGCCTTGCCGACGTTGACGACGACCCGAGTGATCTCCATGTCGTCCGCCCCCGGCTTTTCGCACACGACATGCGGCGTGTCCGGTGGCAGCTCGCTGCAGCCAGCGTCGCTCGGGGCCAAGCGTTCATAGTTGTCGAGGGCAGCAGGCAGCGGCCCGAAGATCGCTTCGTACTCATCGCGGTACAAGCGGCTGACCTGTTGGGCAATGAAAAGGCGCGAGCTGTTGAACTCGAGGCCATCCTCCATGGGCGTGAAGACCTGGCTGAACGCCGTGTCTCGATGGCCATCCCACATCAAGAAGGTGGCCTGCCCCACGTTCAGCAAAGACGGCGCGCGGCGGCGTGTCCAGCCTGCCCCCAGGGATATCTGGCGGCGCGGGCTGCGGGTGTCCGAAAAGGACCCATCGACGGGAATGTGGCAGCCCGAGCAGGACACCTTGCCCGCTTCTCCCACGACACCGAGAGCCCCTACGTTGGTGCCCTGGTTGGACTCATCGAGAAGCGGCCCCGAGAAGCGCTTTTCGAAGAAGAATTTCTTGCCTAACGCGGCAGCGGCGGGATCATCGGCGTACTTGTTGGTGACGTCCGGTGGAGGGGGCGGTAGCTCGTCGGCTGTGAGCCGCCGGAGCCGCTGGAGTACGGTATCCGGCTCTTCCGGCTGCAGCGCGGGTTGCCCGTTGGTCGAGGCCTGAACGGCTTCCCGCGTGTTCGAGCAGCCCAGGCTCATCAAGAGGACGAGCGCGGGCACGTTTGCGAGCGTCTTCACGGGAGCCAAGCTACGGAACCTCGAGAGAGAGGTCCATCGCGCCTATTTCCACGATGTTGTTGGACATCGAACGAACTTCGAGCGCGTTGTCGCCCTCGATCAACTCCGAAAGCGGCACATCCAAGGAAAAGCTGCGCACCGCCGAGTTCTTCACACCACCCGCGCCGTAGCTCGGCACCGTGTGCGTGTGCCAAGCGTTGCCGTTGAACCGGTATTCGATCGACTCACCAATTTCGGCGAAGACGGCAAAGTTGAAGGTGGCAGCCGTGGCGCCCGCCAGCGATACGCCCGGCACGGTGATCGATCGCGCCTGCGGCTGTAGCTCGTAACCGACTTCGATCGCGCCTCGGTCGACCGCTGCGGCGTCGTTGTCGGGGACGTCGAAGGCGCGCAGCGCGGGCAACTTGGGTCCGTCGAACCCCACGTTGTCCCAGCGATAGGTCTGGGACGGCGTCGCGTCGTCCTTGGCCGCGTTGTAATGCGAGTGTTGCAGGTGAACGTAGCCGCGCGTGAAACCCAGGTCGAGATGATCGACGGAGGCGACAGCACGCATGTTCGTCGGATCGTCGTAATCGCTGACCAACAAATCCGCGCGATCTTGCGAGATGCGGAGCTCGAAGCGGTTCAGCTGTGCGTCACTCGTCTTGAAACATCGATCTTCCCAGCCGACGGGATGATCGAAGTCCTTGTAGCTGTGAAGGATTTCGTAGTCGCGTGTGACCGTGACTTCCTCGAGCTGGTTCTGCCAGCGTTCCTTGTCGCAGTCACTGAAGCCGAAGAACGCGAACCCGATACCATTCTTGGGGTAGGCATAGACCGTCGGAGCCTCGTGGTAGGGCAGAGGGTCCGGATCCTGAGTGATCCAGAACTCCATCCACCAACCGTGCCCCAGATTGTGGGGATTGAATTTGGCGTCCACGTCGAAGACAATGGTCCCCGTTCGACCTTCGAAGTCGAAGGGCTGCCGAATCATCATCGAGTTATAAGCGAAATCTCCAAGGTCGTGGAAGACCTCGTTCAGCTGCATCGAGACCTGTCCATCGGTTCCCGGCCCGTCGCAGAAGTCGACGTCGCTCCCCGGCAGCAGGTTGGAGAAAGGCTGCCCGCAGAAAGTTGCCGGAGTGTCGTAGCTCATGTCCGTGCTAGCCGGGCCGCGAACGAAGAATTGGGTGGGCAAATGGCCGTAGCGTGAAAACCCCCACAGGGTCTCGTCGAGTGGCCCACCTCGCCCGCCCGGGCTCGGCTTGTCGAACGTATCGCAGAACGCCGCATCCTGCAGGCGGCAGGGTTCACCAGGATCAATGGCAACGCCCGTCGTCACGGCGCCGCCGGTGGTGGCAGCAGCCCCGCCGGTGCCCGAGCTGGTCCCATTCGCAGAACCAGCGCTGGCGGTGGGCCCCGAGCCTCCGGCTCCCGAGCTGGTCGTGGCTCCCGAGCCGCTCCCTCTGGTGCCGGCGCCGCTGCCACTGGCCGCGCTGGTGGTGGGGCCCGAGCCCGTGGCGTTCGAAGTCGGCATGGTGTTCGCTTCGCTTCGATTGCTGCCGGAGCAGCCGCCCCCTAGCAGCGCAATGGTGGCTAGTAGTGACGCATTCAAGATTGCCTGGTCCACTCGGATTACCTTCCTTCCACAGGCGTTCAAGCCCAGTCTTGACTCAGAAACGGACACTGCACAAGGCGTGATTAGGTCAGCGTCGATGGGTCGGGGTCGATTGGCATCGCTCGGCGGAAGCCGAACGAGCCGGTGGACTCGGGCATGCTGGTGATTCCCATGGGTTAGCCTTTCGCGGGGGATGTAGGTGTGTGCGCCCGTCCGTATTACACGTTGCGAACCCGCAAGACTCTTGAAGAAGACAGCGGACGCGAAACGAGTTCACTCGTTCGGCTACGCGCGCTGGCGATCATCGGTTTCCGCCGGAAGGCGGAGATCGGTGAAGGTGATTAACGAACGCTCGCCGGGTTTAGCGCCCCACCCGTGTGGAGCTTTGCTACGGACCCGCCGGCCCGGCCCCGGCGGCACTCAAAACCGCATACGCGAGCGCTGTGCGGATAGGCCGACTCACGGAGTGGTGCTAGTAGAACAGAGCTGACGGTGCCTAGGCACGCACCCGTGCGAAAACAGTGGTTATCGCAATCGCTACTTGACTGAAACACTGACGTCGATCAACAAATGTCAGATCGTTTGAACAAATGTCAGATCGTTTGAACAAATGTCAGATCGTTTGAACAAATGTCAGATCGTTTGTGAGTGCCGATGGATAGCAGTGTGACTCTCGCTCCTCGCCTTCGCAGACTCCGTTCGGCGGCCAGTATCGAGTTCAAACAACTCCGTGTGGCGCGCACTCTATCGCAAGCGTGCGCCGGTATGCTCCCTCACTTCGCGTTCGGCCACGTCCGCACGGCGCTCCTGCGTTCTGGAGGGCTGCATATGGGTGCGGGGACCCTCGTCTTGGGACCCGTCCATGTCACCGGAGAGGGGAACTGGTCGGAATTGATTTCGATCGGTAACCAGTGCCTGATTTCCGGACCACTGCACATCGATCTGGGTGCAAGCGTGCGCATCGGTCACGGCGTACACATCGGGCACGAGGTGATGCTGCTCACGATTGGACATCGCATCGGGGAGAGGTCGAGGCGTTGCGGCGTCAATCAGACGGGCCCGATCTCGATCGAAGATGGCGCTTGGATTGCGGCGCGCGCGACGGTCTTGCCGGGAGTGACGGTAGGGGCTGGCGCAGTGGTGGGTGCCGGGGCCGTCGTGTCGAGGGATGTTGCTCCGAACACTCTGGTCGCTGGCGTGCCCGCCAAGTTGATACGGGAGCTCGGTGATGCGGACGATCAGGAGGTCGTGGCCGCCTCCGGCTAGCAGGGGCGCCGCCGTCGTAGCGCAGGACACCGAGCCGCCGCAGGTCGGTCGGTCGAACCAGCTGGGTAAGTAAAGGATTTTACCCTCAAGTGCGCGGGCCAAGTGTCCCGTGATAGGCTGTCGAGCAGCGACATGACCGGGATGACGAGCGAAGTGGAGGAAGATGCTGAGACGGAGGAGGGTGGCAGCACCGACATCCTCGAAATAGTCACCTACGTCCTGCGTGCCGCGCGTCGCCACTGGTTGCTCGGGTTGCTGCTCGCTTTGCCCGTCGTGACGGCGGGTATTCTGGCAGCGATCTACTTGCCTCCGAAGTACGAGGCGATGACCGGAGTGTTCGTGGCCCAGGAAGGTTCCGCGGTACGGGGAAGTAACCCGGATCCGGTCGTCTCGGAGACTGACCCCATGAAGGGTTTTACGGAACGGGTGATGCAGGGTGACAACCTTCGCGAGATCGTGCGAGTCACCAAGCTCGACCAGCTCTGGGAAAAGCGGCGCCCGCCGCTGCTCAGACTGAAAGACGAGCTGACCACACCTTTGCGGGCTCTCCCGCCCGATATTCGCGTGCGGGTGCTTGCCCGCACACTCGAGCAGCGGCTGACAGTCTGGACGGAAGACCGTACCATGTTCTTCAAGGTCACGTGGAGCGACCCCGAGACCGCTGCATTGCTTGCGAACGTCGCCAGGACTCGGTACCTCGAAGGCCTTCTGCAGCAGGAGCTGGCAGTGATCAAAGCTGCCATGGAAATCCTGGAAAAGGAGACGGCGCAAGCTGCCGACACGATAGATTCGCAGCTGAAGGTTCTGGAAACAGCCTACCGGGAAGCGAACCAACCCAAAACGTCCGGTTCCTCGGACGAGGAGGAGTCGTCCACTGTCGTATTTCGTCGCCCTTCCAGTTCCGGCAAGTCGGGGTCCGACGCGAGCCTCGCAGCAAAGCTGGAGACCATTCGCACCAAGATCCGCCAAACGCGCGAACCCTGGCAACAGCACTTGGCCGAGGCGAAAGCGCGCCTGACGGATATGTTGACGGTGCTCGGGCCCGAGCACCCGCAGGTGAAGCAGCAGCAGCGTCGCATCGAGGCCGCGAGCAAACCGCCTCCGGCCCTCTCGCAACTGCGCCAACAAGAGAAGCAACTTCTCAGCGAGATCAAGAGTATGTCGACGGCTTCTGCCTCCGACAAATTGGTGCCAGTACGCGTCAAGGTGTCCCAACAGAACTCGGGGGCCACGACCGAGAGCGCGCCGCAGATTCATGAAACGGCAGCGATTTCGACCGAACAGTCGAAGCTCGTTTCCGCAATCGATCGATACAATGGGTTGACCTCGCGTCTGGAGAGCGCCCGCCTGCAGTTGAACACGGCCGAAACTGCATTTCGCTATCGGTTCGTGGTGCTCGATGAAGCCGAGCCTCCCGAGTCGCGTTCGAAGCCGAAGCTGCCGTTGATGATTGCACTCGGGAGCATTGCCTTCGCGCTCATTCTCGGGCTGAGTGCCGGGGCCGCTCGGGAGCTTGCGACGGGTAAGGTGCTCGAGGTCTGGCAGGTCAAGCAGCTCGGCTTACCCTTGCTCGCCGAGCTCGACTCGCACGGCCGCCAACTACCCTGAACGACCCGGGTGAGCGGGCGTTAGCGAGCTGGACTCATGCGGACGCTCCTACCCGGGACGAACGCGTGGTGGGAAGGCTCGCCATGGCTTCGAGCAATCGAGCTGCGGTCGAGCTCGCGCTGAAATCTCGCTCGACGCGCTTCCGACCAGCCTTGCCCATGTCGAGTCTGAGCGCGCGTGAGTCCAGCAGGGACTCCAGAGCCGATCGCAAGCTCGGCGCGTCCCCCGGTGCAATCAACAGGCCGGACTCGCCGGAGTCGACGATATCCTCGATCCCTCCGATTTTCGACACCAGCACGGGAAGGCCCGCGGCCATCGCTTCCAGCGAGGCGATGGAATAGCAGTCACCGAGAGTCGGCAACACGAACGCGTGGGCGCGGCGGTAGAGTTCCAGAAGACGCGGGTGGCCTGGCTGGAGACCTCGGTGAACACGCACTCCTTCCTCCTCGGTAACCGGGGCGCGAGTGACCAGATCCAGCTCGCAGCGGCCTCTTAGGTGTTGGCGGTACACATCGAGCAGCAGCTGGCCACCCTTTCTTTCGAAGTCCCCGCCTACGAACAAGAGGCGCACGATGTTGTCCGTGGGTAGCGTGCTGCGGTCGGTGAACTCCCAGTTCTTCAGATCGATGCCCGGCGGAATCACGGCGGTGCGATCGGGCTCCACTCGGTAGTCGTCGACGAAGGAACGCCGGGCCCACTCGGACCAACCCACGCACAGCGCCGCTTTGGCAAATGTGCGTTTGACCAGCGATGCTTTGACCCGCTCCAGCGCGTGAAGCCTGCCCACTGGATGACCGTAGCTCTCCGCCTGGTGGTCGAGCTGCGCGGGTGTCACGTCCGTCCAGAGCAGAGTGGGCGTGCGCGCAAGCGCTCGTTGCTGAAAGACCGCGGGGTTATGCGTGAGAAAGCACAGGGCGTCGAAGCGCTCGGAACGCAGCGCTGTGCTGGTTTGCACGATGCCGCGCACCGTCCCTTTCACGCGACCTGGCAGGGGCAGTCGCTCGATGACACCGCCTGGTTTGGCGTAGGTCACGTCGAGCCACACGTGACCGCGCTCGCGAACGTAGGGCTCGATAGCTCCTGCCGCGCTTCCGATACCGACCTGGCGCTCCATTAGAAAACAAAAGCGCAGCTCGCGGTGCATTCACCCATCTTACCTCAGTCTCGCGAGTGCGTGCAGTCGCCAAAGTGCGCGCCAGCACGGTCGAGTGGCACTCCGAAGTTTCCGGATGGTGCTCAGAACCCAGTGCATCCCGCTGGTCGCGCCAGTCGGCCGATTGCTCGCTTCGCCCCGAGTTCCAAGCTTGCCCAACGCTGGGCGACGTTGTAGCGTGCGTCAGTGAAACCTGTGATCGGCTTTGCTCTCGAGCAGGCGCTGGGCCACGTCGCGTACGGCATGAGCCTCAAACAGGTGTTGTCGAAGCGCGACGATCTCGAATGCGTCTGGCTGGATGTCCCTTACGATCTGGACGGCTTCGCGCGCCTCGGACCCGTGGGGCGCAACTGGACCTTGCGTGGGAGCTGGCGCGCCCGCGCTGCCATTGCCGGAGCGCGCAAGCGGCAGCACCTGGATGCGCTCTTCATCCATACCCAGACCATCAGCCTGTTTTCCGCGCTGCACATGAAGCAGGTTCCTTCCTTGTTGTCGCTGGACGCCACTCCTCTGAACTACGACGAGCTCGCCAATTGGTATGGGGACTCGGTGCATCCGGCGCCCGTTGAAAAAGCGAAGCTCCTGGCCCACCGCGCGGTCATGCGGCAGGCACGCTGGTACACGACCTGGTCCCAGTGGACCAAGGACTCCTTGGTGCGTGACTACGGTGTGGATGGCTCGCGGGTCACCATTCTGCATCCGGGTACGATGCTCGGGAACTTCCCGAAGCCCGACGCTTCGGGCGAGCGCAAACCCGGTCCCCTGCGCTGCCTTTTCGTCGGAGGAGACTTCAAGCGCAAGGGGGGCGACATGCTGCTGGAAGTGTATCGGAACCATCTGCGCGGTTCGTGCGAGCTGCACCTGGTGACGGGTGCGGAAGTCCCGAGCTCCGAGGGCGTCCATGTCTATCGCGGCGTGAAGCCGCATTCTCCGGAACTGTTGCGCCTTTACGCTGACGCGGACGTCTTCGTTTTGCCGACGCGAGGGGATTGCCTGGCCGTGGTGCTCGGTGAAGCGATGGCTTCGTCTCTGCCCATCATCACGACGCGCGTCGGCGCTCATGCCGAAGCAGTCGAAGACGGGCAAAGCGGATATCTGCTCGACGTCGACGACGCCGCGGGTCTCGGGGACCGCCTGCAACGCTTCGTGGACGATCCGGCCTTGGCAGCGCGTATGGGACGACGCTCCCGCGAGGTCGGTGAAGAGCGCTTCGACATGGAGAAGAACGCCAACCGCATCGCGGACCTCCTGATCGAGATTTCTGGCGCGTCCGCACCGGGCGAACGGACCGCGGCACCGGCAGGCTGAGGTTCAGGGAGCTACGGGCGCGGCGTCGACTTGCTCGGGCAGGGGAACCTGTCGCCGTTTTCTCATGAAGGGCTCTTCGAACAGTTTGAAGAAAGCGAAAGAGCCACCGAGGATCGAGACGGCGCCAACGGTCATCAGGGTCACGAACATGACTCGTGGCGAAAGATCCAGCGGGTGTAAGACGTACTGCCACAGGAGCTGCAAGAGCGGCGCGTGCAACAAATAGACGCTGTATGAGAAGGTGCCGATGAAGGCAATGAGCTTGAAATTGAGCGTTCGTGTCAGCCATGCCGACCTGTGAGCGGTGGTGAACACCAGCACTGCCATCGCCATGATACCAACGGGGAGGTCGACGTAATGAAAGTAGGGCTCGGGATTTTGATAGCCGAAGACCACACAAAGCGCGCTGGCCACCAAGCAACTGAACCCGGCGAGCCAGCCCCACGCCTTGTTGTTGCGCAGCCCTACGAAAACGGGCTTCGGAGAGCGAGCAATGTAGGCTCCGAGCATGCCGCAGACGAACAGCCCCAGGTAGTGGGGGTTCGCGCGCTCCACGCGTGTGCCGTCGAACGCGAAGCGCATCGCGTACCCCACGACGAGGGCCGCCAGGGTGACTCTGAAAATCCCAAAGCGTCGCACCGCCCACACCAGCAGCGGGAAGGCGAAGTAGATGTGCCACTCGACGGCAATCGACCAGAAAACGTAGTTGATCTTGCCTGTCCCGAAGAGATCCTGCAGCAGTAGCAAGTGGCTGACGATGGATATCCAGTCCGCTTGAATCGGGACGTCCCACAGGGTTCCGGTCGGCTCTCCGATGAGTGTGCCGATCAGCACCAGCGATAGCACCAGCGCGGCGTAATATGGCGGCAAGATGCGACGGGCGCGCCGCTTGAAGAAATCCAGGGTTCCCTTGCGCAGTTGATCTCCCGAGTCGATTACTGGTAGTGCCAAGCAGAATCCGGAGACCACGATGAACACGCTGACTGCCAAGTGGCCGGCAACCAACGAGTAGGCGAAAGGCGCGAAGATCCCTGTGGCGTATTGGCCATTTCCAGGATACCAAGTCTGCGCGTACGCATGGTTCACGAACACGACTAACGCTGCAAGAGCTCTGAGGCCCTCCACGTGGGTCAGGTGAAGGCGCGTGGGAGCACTGCCTTCTGCGTTGGGTGCTGAAACTCCACTCATGGACTTCACTCAATCGTACCGAAGAGCGGCAGCAGCGTCCACCCGCCCGCCCCAGACGGGGAAGTCTTGACACCGGCCCTTCGATCCTACTTGATGCGCGAAGCATGGGACCTCGCCTGAGCGTCATTACGCCGACCTTCAATCGCCGTGCGCGCTTGGGGCGAGTGCTGAGTGCGCTGACTGGCCAGAGCCTTGGCCCGCAAGTCTTCGAAGTCGTTGTGGTAGACGATGGCTCCACGGATGGAACCTCCGAGTGGCTCGCCGCCCAGCACTTTCCGTTCCAGCTGGTGACCAAGCGGCAGGAGAACGCGGGGCCGGCGGTGGCTCGCAATACCGGAGTGCTGGCGGCGTCCGGGGAGCTCGTGGTGTTTCTGGACGACGACGTCGTCCCCGAGCCGCGCCTGCTCGAGGAACACCTTCAGTCCCACGAACGAGAGCAGCAAGATCTAGCGGTCATCGGGCCTTTGGGCTCGCTTCCACACTACGATTTACCCTGGGTCGCCTGGGAGCAAGCGAAAGTGGAAGAGCAGTACTCGGCCATGAGCCGAGGCGAATTCGCGCCCACGTTTCGACAGTTCTGGACCGGCAACGCTTCGGTGGCGCGACATCAGCTCGTCGACGCGGGCCTGTTCAACCCAGCCTTCCTGCGCGCGGAAGACGTCGAGCTGGGGTTGCGATTGCACCAACGCGGGGTGGCGTTTCGGTTCAATGCGGATGCCATGGGGTACCATCACGCGGAGCGCTCCCTGGCTTCCTGGGTAAACGCCCAGACCAGCTATGGCCGCTTGGAGGTGCAGATACTGGACAAGCTCGGTGAGGACGCCACCCTTTCTATCTTGGCCGGGAACCTGGCGCGCCTCAGGCCGGAGGTTCGCTGGCTTTCGCAACAGTGCGCGACGCATGCGATGCGCCACACGGCGGTGACGAAAACGTTGATGCGCGTTCTGGAGACGCGAGGCGCGGCGCAATGGCAGAGCGCCTCGTTGCCCGTGTGTAGCGTATTGGCGAACCTGCTCTATTGGCGCGCATCTTGCCAAGCCCTGGGCCCCGAGCGGTTCACCGCGGTGCTCCGGGGAAGCGAAGCGAGGCTCGCGTGAGTGCCTGGCGGGAAAGGTCGCAGAAGCTCCGGGACGATGTACGCGCGGTGCTCAGAGCCCGCTATCATCTCCACTCCGCGGTGGCGCTGGGGCCCCGCGTGCGCGTGTTCGGCCGTCCGGTGATAAGAAACCGCGGCACGCTGCGCGTTGGCGACAGGGTGCGTCTGGTTTCGACCATCGCCACCTTGGAAATCGACGTGGGGCCTGACGGTATCCTCGAAATCGGCGATCGTGTCTTCATCAACTACGGATGCTCCATAGGCGCGACTGAAAGGATCCGCATCGGCTCGAACTGCTCCATCGGCACGCACGTCATCATGATAGACAACGACTTCCATCGCCTCGAGCCGGAGCGCCGAAACGAGCTGCCATCTTCGAAGCCCATCGTGTTGGAGGAAAACGTCTGGCTCGGCGCCCGCGTCATCGTGCTCAGGGGCGTGACTATCGGCGCTCACAGCGTTGTTGGCGCGGGCAGCGTCGTTAGTCGAGATATCCCGCCGCGCGTGGTGGCGGCGGGAGTCCCGGCAAAAGTGCTACGTGCGATCTGACCCGCGCGATCGCGGGTCGCCGCAGTGGTCAGAAACCCGCGCTCAGCCAGCTCTTCGTGGAGTCCATTTCTTCCTGGACGCGTTCGATGTAGCCCTGTGCGTCGCTGACGTACCAACGGCCTGCGAACCATGCGCCGATGCAGCCCCACTCGTCGCCCGCAGCGTAGTCGCCAGTTCCCTCGACGTCGTTGAGCCATTCGAAGTAGCCCTCGAAGCAGGCGCGGCGGGTGAGCAGCGTCAGCTCGACATTGAGAGCCGTCATCTGTGCGATCTCCGGCGTCGCGCTGGCGAAAGTGTCGGTGGATGTCCAGCGGACCTGTAGAATCCCGAAGCTGTGCGGGCAACCGCTCGCGTCCCCCGGGAACGAAGGATGGCATTCCTCCCAGTCGTTCACGTCCCCCATCGCGTCCATGTGCCAGTAGCTTTCGATGACGGCTTGGGCGCGCACGTTCTCCACGTCGAAGCCCCACTTGCAGGCGCCCCATTGGAGGATCTCGTCCGTCGTTCCCGTGAAGTTTCCAGTTACCCTCGCGACGAGTTCGTCCACCCGTCCGTCACCCCAGGAAGCCAGGTTCAGGTTGGTCGGGACCGTGTGGTTGGCCATGTCGTTGTCTGGTCGCGGCTCCCAGCTCGATCGTCGAATACGCTGGGCGCACTCTTCGTCGCTCGGCAGTGTCGAGCCGGGTGGCAGCGTTTCCGTATGCGTGTCGGGTGGTGGCCCGACGTCTGGGCTCGCTCCGCCGGTGCTGGCCCCATTGCCGCTGGTGCTCGGTGTGCCGCCGGAGCCGCTGCCTGTCGTGGCGCTATTGCTCGTGGCATTGTTGTCGCCCGAACTGGTCGAATCGCTAGCAGTAGGGCCGCTATTCGAACCACCGCTGCCCGAGGAGTTCGCAGACGTGCCGTTGCCAGCGCTTGTGGCGGTAGGGCCTCTGCCGCTCGTATTGCTGCTGGCGCCGCTCGTGGACCGGTTGCCAGACGTCGAGCTGCCCGCGGAGTTGCCGCTCGTCTGCGCGCCGTCCGTTCCGGTTTCTCCATTCGAGCTGGAGCTCTGCATCCCGTTCGTTTCGCCGCTGCCCGCGCTCGAGTTGTCTTCGCCGCAGGCCGTGCACACCAACGTTAGAACGAGGGCACAGTAGGCATTCGATTTCATTGATGGCTCCTTGTAAATCGCCAGCTGCCAGGATGATGCGCTAGCGGGCAGCGTGGTTCAAGGAGCGGCCGCTGGCACGCTGGAGCTAAGGGGGGCGTGTTACTTGATGGATCCCAACGCTTTGCCGAGGGGGCGCTCGTGCAAAAGGGGTGTGGCAAGTCGGCTCGGTGAACCCGATCACGTTTCGGCATTGACGAGACGCACTATGGAGGGTTGACTAAGGTGATGTGGGCTCATGTGCCCTTCAAGTGAGCCGAACAGGGAGTGGACGTGGTGAATCTCAAGTATCTGGTACTGTTCACATCGGTGGGCCTCGCGGGTGTCGTCGCCTGCGGAGGCGGTTCCAAAGGTCATTCGGGGAGCTCCGGCGGGGGATCTGGAGGGACCCAGGACGAAAGCAGCTCATCGGGTGGTAGCCAGAGCAGCAGCAGTGGCGGCTCCGGCGGCGAGGCAAGCTCCACTGGGGGGACCTCCGGCAGCGGTGGGGGCTCCGGTGGAGAGCAGGCGACGGGCGGCTCCGGCGGCAGTGGTGGTTCCGGCGGCAGTGGTGGTTCCGGCGGCAGTGGTGGTTCCGGCGGCGGCGGTGGCTCCGGCGGGACTGGAGGCGAAGGCAGCGGGGGGACAGACGCCTCGGGCGGGACTGGAGGCGACGCCAGCGGGGGGACCGGCGGTGAAGGCGGCGCGGCTGGCGACACCGGCACCACCACCGGCCTTACCGTCAATGTTTTCGCAAACCAGGATCATACACCGATCTCGCCCCGCATCTACGGGGTGAACGGCACCGAGGCCGCAGCTGAGACGGG
Source organism: uncultured delta proteobacterium (assembly GCA_963809955.1). GTDB lineage: Bacteria > Myxococcota_A > Polyangia > Polyangiales > Polyangiaceae > JAICQQ01. Next base: position 101,592 of record CAWELQ010000011.1, on the reverse strand, counting down.
TGCGAAGTTGGTGCGAATGGGAGGAGCCGCACAGAACGAGGTATCCGGCTACAACTGGGAAATGAACGCGACCCACCTTGGGGATGCAAGCGGCTTCAGCAACGCGCCATGGGGTGACGGTGACGCAGGCGCCGCTCCCCTCGATGTGCTGCAGGTTGCGGCAGCAAACGCCGGGTCCGCGATGCTGTTCGTTCCCATCGGGGAGCGCGTGGCGGCCGATTCTGCGGCGGGCGACGTGCGATCGAGCACCGACTACTTGACTACTCGTTTTCGGACGAATGTGGCCGCCAAGGGGGCTGCTTTTGCCGCCACTCCCGATACTGGCGACGACTTCGTGTACCAAGACGAGTTCGTCAATTGGGTGATGAATCAAGCGGGCACGACTCCGGTCGTGTTTGCCTTGGACCATCACCCTGCTCTCTGGGAGCTCGAGCAGTCGCTCATTCATCCCGACAAGGCCACCTATGACGACGTGGTGAATCTGGGCGTCGAATACGCCAAGGCCATCAAGGACGTTTGGCCTGCGGCAGAGGTTGCAGGGCCCGAGAGCTACGGGTGGCAGGCTTTCGTCGACCTGCAGTCGAGCCCCGATGCAGACCTCGAAGGTGATTTTCTCGAGTACTACTTGTCACAGTGGGCGGTGGCCGAAACCGATGAGGGGCGCAGGTTGCTCGACGTTTTGGACGTGCATTGGTGGCCGGACATCTACGTCGATGGCGTGCGCATCATCTCCGAGGATGCAGGTCCAGAGGTTGCCACAGCTCGGATGCAAGTCCCGCGTTCGCTGTGGGACTCCGGCTATGATGAGGGTAGCTGGATCACGTACTCACTTGGCGGACCTCTGAACCTCATTGGTCGGTTGAAAGCCAAGATCGACAACTTCTACCCGGGCACGAAGCTGGGCATCAGCGCCTGGTACTACGGTGGAGGTTCGGATATCAGCGGCGCGATTGCGGCCGCCGACGTTTTGGGAATCTTCGGGCGAGAAGGCGTCGAACTCGCCTCTGCGGCGCTCCCCGGATCGGCGCCCTATACAGAAGCAGCCTTCCAGGCCTATCTCGATTACGATGGGACTGGATCTGCCTTTGGAGATACCTCCGTGCGCGCTACGACGGACGACGTGCTCGGGTCCTCGGCGTACGCGAGCGTCGACTCGACGGCCGAATCGACGCTCGTGCTCGTAGTTATCAACAAGCGGTCCGAGAGCCGCGAAACGGTGATAAATATCGACGCGGACAGTTCCTACCAGACCTGCTCCGTGTACGAGCTGACGAGCAGTTCACCCACGCTGGAGCCGGCGGATGCTCTCAGTGCGGATGGCGACAACACCTTCTCCTACGACATGCCACCCTTGTCCGTTGCGGTCATAGTTCCGCAACAGTAGCCCCACGTGCGTTCGCCCGGCACGCTATGCTTGGGCGAAATGGGTCGGCCTCGGGGGTGTACCCCGTCGCCGCGCCGCTAAATCGAAATTGATGATGCGTGGGCTAGACGCCTCCGCTCATCGTAGGTAGATGGGGAAAATCGTGAAAATTGCAGTCATCGGTTCTGGTTATGTCGGGTTGGTCGCTGGAGCTTGCTTCTCGGACTCGGGGGTCCACGTAGTTTGCGTTGACGTCGACGAGGCCAAGCTGGAGCGCCTGAAGCGTGGTGACGTGCCCTTCTTCGAGCCACACCTGGCTGAGATCGTAAAACGCAATTGGCCGGATCGCCTCGAGTTCAGTTCGGACCTCGCGGCATCCATTCGCGGCTGTGCCGCGGTGTTCGTGGCGGTTGGAACGCCGCCGAACGAGGATGGCTCGGCAGACCTGAGCCATGTTCTCAAAGTCGCCGAGGACGTTGCCAAGACCACCGAACACGACCTGATCTTGGTGCTGAAGAGCACGGTTCCCGTCGGCACGAACGCGCGCGTGCGTCAGGTGGTGGAGAAGCATACCTCCTACTCCATTGAAGTCGTCAGCAATCCCGAGTTCTTGAAGGAGGGAGACGCTGTCAACGATTTCATGAAACCCGATCGCGTGGTCGTTGGCACCGACAACGACCACGCGTTCGAAACGATCAGGCGGCTGTACGCACCCTTCACTCGCCGCCGCGGGAGCATTCAAAGGACCAGTCCCCAGACGGCGGAGATCGTCAAATACGCGGCCAACGCTTTGCTTGCCACCAAGATTTCGTTCATGAACGAGATTGCCCGCTTGTGCGATATCGCGGGTGGGGATGTGGAAGACGTCCGCGTGGCGCTGGGGACCGACTCGCGCATCGGCATGCAGTTCCTCTACCCGGGGCTAGGCTTCGGCGGAAGCTGTTTCCCCAAGGACTTGCGCGCCCTGGTGAACACGGGCAACGAATTGGGCGTGACCCTTAGGGTTGCGGAGGCCGCTGCAGCCGCCAACGTGATTCCCGTCAAGAGCCTCGTCGCGAACATGGATAACGATTTGGGTGGCCTCGACGGGAAGACTGTCGCTATCTGGGGTTTGGCATTCAAGCCGGCCACGGACGATGTGCGCGAGGCGCCCGCGCTGCGACTGATCGGCGAGCTCAAGCAGCGCGGAGCCGTGGTTCGCGCCACGGACCCGGAGGCGATGGGGACTGCCAAGCAGCGGCTGGAAGCGATGGGCGCGCTCGGTACCGTCACTCTCGTCGACAACGAGTACGACGCATGTGAGGGCGCCGACTGTTTGGTCATCGCCACGGAATGGAACGAGTACCGCTCGCCCGATCTGAGTCGCGTCAAGCAGTTGATGCGTGGAGAATGGCTGTTCGACGGTCGGAACATTCTGGTCCCCGAGGCCGTCGTGGACGCCGGGTTGAACTACCGCGGTATGGGTCGTCCCGTGCGTCGTCCCGCGGCTCAGACCGGCTGAGCAAGCGCTTCCCCGCACTTCTCAGGTTCGATCCATCTGTCCAACGGCTTCGAGCGATGGGAGGGCTGGGCCAGACAGCTTCTAGTGCACGAACTTGGACAGCAGGCGCACGTACGAAGCCTGGTAATAGATAGCGGGCTCGGTTAGCTCCCAGCTCTTGTCGAACGGGTTGTCGGGCTCCCAGCCGGTGTTCGTATCCACGTAGGCCTTGCCGGGGGGTTGCTCTCGGACCGGCGAATGGCTGCACGCCTGCTGTGGTGGCTGGTCTTTGCAGTAGTCGGCATTCGGTCCCCCCGTCACGTAGCCCGGTGCCGGACCCAGCCTGGAGTTGCGCGCGTTGTCCCACCTGGCGTGCCCGTCGCGAAACCAGGCGTGGAACATTTCGTCAGCGCAGTGCTCACCGCCGAACGCGTACATGTTCGTCAGATAGACGAGTTGCATTGGGTTCACGCCGTGAAACGAATGCAGCATGCCGGCGGCGCGCTCGACGTAGCTGGTGCGCGCCTTGCCCGAAACCAGCCCGTGCTGCACCAGGTCATAGTTGGTATTGCCGTAGGCGGCGCGGGCGTTGTTACTGCCCCAGTGGTACGAATCGGGCCTCATGTACGCGGCGTACAGGTCGAGCTCCGGCTTGAAGCCGAAGACATCGACCTTCTCTGCCAACGCCGTCTTTCTCGCGAGGATTTGCTTCTTCGTCTCTGAGTTAGAGTTGGGCAAATCGGCATAAGCCAGCAGCGCGTCCCCTTGGCTTTGCTCGTAAACTGACCATCGCTCGTCCTGGAAGGGGCGCGTTATCCGGTAGTGCTCGCCGACGTAGTCATCGAACTCTTTGGTTCCGGTGAGCGCGAACAGGTAGACTGCCGCCGTTACCGCATCTTGCAGCTGGACATTCTTTGTTCGGTCGGCGTCGCCTGACTTGATCGTCCCGTCGTCGCAGGCATCCGACTTTTCCTCGGTTTGAAAGAAGCGCCAAGCGCTCAACGCCCGCGCTCGCAGATCGGCGGCAACTTCAGCGTGCGACTGGAACCCGCCGAGTACCAGCGCCGCGTGGGCAAATAAACCTGCGGCGACAATCGTGGAAGAGGAACATGGCTTGGGGTAGTAATACCGTGCAGCGGAGCTCAGGTCGGGCACGAGCAACTCATCGTCCACGCTGCCGACCTTGATGAGCACGCCCCCTTTCAGATCCTTGGGTTGCATCTTCTTCAGCCATTCGACCTCCACCATGACCTCGTCGAGCAGATCCGGAAAGCCGTTGTCCGACTCCGGAATGCCGAAGTCGTCAGTGAATACTTCCGGCCGCTCTTCGTAGGCCGTCAAGAGTTGATGCACGGCGTCGTTGGCGAATGTCACGTATTTGTTGGTATCGCCCGCGTCCCACCAACCCCCTGACAGGTCACGCTCCGTGGCGGGGTTGTTGCGATCGAGCACACTGCGCGCTTCGCTGTCCTGATGCGGCCCCATGTGGTCCTTGCCGAGCGACCAGCAGCGCTTTTCCACACACGAGTAGGGCGGCTTCTTCTCGAAGTTGGCCCTGTTGAAGTAGAACATCTTGGTGGCGGCGTGCAGCACGGGTCGGTAGACGTGCTTGTCGATTCGAAAAGGATAGGATCTGACGCGCTGTATCGGGTCGTACACGTAGTAGAGCCCCTTCGCGCGCACCGGGGAGAAGTCGAACCAGAAGCCACGGTCGCCGGACGCCTTGTCGACCTTGCCGCCGTTCCATGCCTTGGGCTTTCCCTCGAAGACGAGCTTCTTATCCGACCATTGTCTGACCTCCAGCGAGGAATTCGGTCGAAATGAGTCGGCCCCGTTCCAGCCTGCTACCGGGTCGGCGACCACCGCGACCTTCCGCATCTCTGGCAGGTACCCGAACTGGTCGACCACCAGATACTTTTGCAGCCGAATCCTGCCTGCTTCGCTGTCCGGGGGCTCCACCGGGGGCAGCCGCGTGGGTTCTGCGGGGTAGGGGTAGGCGCCCGGCCCGGGTGGATCCGGTTTCTGCGAGCTCGGGGGTTCCTTGGTCTGCGAAAGCTCGGATGGCGAGCGGTCCGCGTCGCTGCACTTGCATCCCTGCCCCAGCCAAGACAATCCCATGGTCAGGGCGGCGACGGCCACACGTGGGGAAGGGATGAGGATCCACGGATTGCCAGGGCTCATGCATCAGCCCTCGCGGCCCAGTGTGTGCGCGGATTTATCAGCAGTCTTTCCACCGCAACTCTTGCCCACGCTCGAGCATAGCCATGCGCCATCAAAGCCTCAGTGGTCGCGGTTGGTACGTGAATCCCATGAACGCTTCCCATAGCGCGGTGTTCGTCTGCGAATCGATCAGCGACTGCGTGCTGCCCGAAACGCCGCCTTCCAGCAGGAACTCCTTGGTGACCTGATAGGAGGAGCCGAGCGTGCCCGTGATACTCGAGAGGGCCGACGTGCTGTCCTGGTCGAGCGAATACGCGCCGGTGGACGCCGCATACAGGGTCAGGCGTCCTTTGACGCGCCTGAGCTCGACTTGCCAGAATGCGCGCGAGTCCACCAGCCCCGTAAAACGGTCGGTGGCGGGTGTCACGCCGGCGCTCACCGTCCATGTGTACCGCGCGCCGCTGGACATCCAGTCGTATGCGAAGGCCAGGCTCGTCGCGGGTTCGAAGCCAATGTCCTCTTCCTGTTCGGTCGGCGTTTCCACGCGGTAGTAAGCGACTCCCGCGTCCAGTCTCAGCTCGAGGTCCTTCTTGAAGGTCCTCGACCACCCTTGCAGAAGAGTCAGCGCAGTCGTGTTGGTAGCAGGTGCCGCCGTTGTCTCCGCGGTATGTACGAACCGGCCTTGCGCCAGGGTGGTGAACGCGTCTCGATGAGTCGCGGCATAGCGCAGTCCGACGGCTGTCTCGAGATCCCGCTGCAGCGGGTATAGCTCGCGCGATGGCGTACCGAACCCCCCGCTCACCGTGTAGATGCCGTACTCGAAGAGTTGCACACTGCGCGTCAATGCGTGCCCCAGGGCCAGCGATGTGGCGGATGACCCGAAATCCACGATCTGGTTCTGGGCACGCTCCTGACCGGCCACTGACTGGGCGGGCGTTTCCGGTTGCGGTCCCGGTTGGGGTTCCTCCGGTGTGTCGCCGGCTCTGGGCAGCTGTGGGGCCAGCTCCAGGCGGAAATTCCTCTGCCCGTAGGAGAACTCTTGTCCGAGGCTCAGGGTGTTGCGTCGTGAACTCGTGGTGGCAATGGCGCGCAGCGTGTTGAGCACCATCAGATCGAATTCTGGTTCGCCGATGTTCAGCGCCGTGACCATGGGTTCCCACGTCAAGGTGTAGCCGGTCCGATGAGTTCTGGCTCCCAGCGTCAGACTCGGTCGCGTGGACGTGTCGTAATGTACGGTGTCCTCGAAAAATCGAGCCCGAAAATCCGTGGTGTCTGCGACCGACACCGTCATCGCTTGAGCGAACAGTGGGGCAAGCGCGCTCAACATGGCCCACGCTGGCGTCTGCTACTCGACGACAACGATGTCGCCCGTCTGCATGAGGAAGTCTTTGGCGTGGGGGGCGCCGGTTATGATGTCGTCGTAGTCGAAGCGAATTCGCAAGGCGCCGCGCAGTACGAAGATAGCGGAACGGTTGGCGTACTCGTTGGGACCGCCTGCGGCTGCCAGCGCATCGACCAGCCTGATCAAAGGCCACTCGAGAGACTGCAGCCCGCTTCCTGTTTCTCCGATGACGGTTACTCGGACCGGTGAGTCCTCGACCATGACCGTCACGTTCGGTGACGCGACGTACGGCGACATGCGCTGCCTGAGCTCCTCGGCAAGAGAAGCTGGCTTCTTCCCCACCACCGGGTACTCTCCGAGCAATGGAATCGCCAGCGTTCCGTCTGGACGAACCTTGCCCGTCACCGACATCTGCTCCTGCCCGAAGACCTTGACACTGACGGTGTCGTTGATCTTGATGATGTCCACCCGTGTCGGATGCGGTGGTGCCTGATTCGCGTTGTAGTTGATCGCGTTGATATAGGTGCCGGACGGGCCGCACCCGAAAAAGGTCACGCATGCCGTTGCGGTCCATAGCAACGAGAGGGTGCGCCCCCGTGTGCGTCGAAACATGCCTGTGCTCACTGTTTAGGATTCCACTCGCACGATGATTGCACACATGACAGCATAGAATGCTACCCGTCAGCAACGCTGGGCGTCGTTTCGGTGCACCACCTGACGAACAGGTGGTGGGACGCTTGGGGGGACGAGCCCCTACTCGGCGAGTCTGTAAGGGAGAAGCCCCGGGTGACGCCAGCGATGGGTTCAGTGGGACGTTTGCCCGCCCGTTGGTTGTTGCGTTCGCCCGGTGTTCCTCGAAGGGCGGCTTCACGAAGGCTGCTGCGCTCCGGAGGGCTCGGCCGTGCGGTGCTGCGGCGCGCGGGCCACGGCGGGCTTCGTGACCCAGGCGCCGTTGGCAACGGCGAGCTTCCCCGCGAACGCGAGCGTGGGAGCTACGGTGAACACACCTGTCCAAGAACCGAGACCGATATCTCCGTAGCACTGCACCATGTAGATGATGATCGCCCCCACGCTCATGATGGCTGCGACCTTGTCGATGGGCTTCTTCGAGCTGAAGTATCCGCGCCAGGCGAAGAAGACCCCGGCACCCCATTGTGCCGTAATCGCGCTGAACCCGATGAACCCCGCAAAGCACCACAGGCCGAGCAGGCTGTTGTGGGGCACATAGAGTTCCAGGGAATAATCGACTGGCGGAAGCGGGATGATCTCCCAAAAGCCCCAGCCGTAGCCCTGGCCGAACAACGGGCTCTGCTTGATGGTGTAAATCAAGTTGTAGTTCTCGATTTCACGCCACAGTGAAGAGGAATCCATTTCCGGCTCGACCACGGACCGCAGCGTCTGCACCGGCCCGAAAACTCCGGCATGCGAGTTCCAGCCGACAGCAATATAGACGAGCAGCACCGGCAAGAGATAGTAGAGGATGCGGCGTACCTTGCGCTTCAGTGGCGTCTCTGGAGTGGCTAGGTACAGGGTGGCGAGCACCATCGCCACCTGCACCCACACCATGCGTCGGTTGTTGACTGCCATGCCGATGGCCAGAATGGGCAGTACGAGCAGGGCGGTGCGAACGGCTTTGGGACCCGCCTTCTCCAAGATGAGCAAGACCAGCATCACGAATGCCGCGGCAAATAAGATCGAGTCGTTATGAGTGGTTGCATAGACGAACTCAGCGCCTTCCGGAATCACCGCTATGCTTCGTACGTACATCGCTTGACATGCTCTCAGCGTCGCCGCGCCAAGCAGAACTTTGCCAAATGCCACGTGGTCGCGCGGCCCCCGGAGCCCCGCCTCGCAGAGCAAGAACACGACCGGGAGGTAAATAACCTTCTCGACCTGCCAGAGCGACATCTTGAAATCGCCGCCGCGAATCAGTCCGTACAACCACACGTAGGCCACTCCGGCCAAGCTGACGAACGCCAGTCGTGTCATGATCTTGGGCCCAGGAATTCGCCCAGCCCTGTCCGTACGGGAACCCGTAGATCTTCGAACGAGTGCCACTACGATCAGGACGCCGAGCATGATGTCCATCCCGGAGAAGGACATGCCGCTGACGCCCGTGAGGTTGTTCAGGTGTGCCAGCATGGCTCGGCCGATGCTGAAGAAGGGTGACACCCAGTAGCCGGCACCTGGCGCCTCGTTCGGGTTTTCCAGAGCGAACCCGCAGAACATCAGCACCATGATTGATTTCCGCAACGGAGCTCGGGCGGCGGCGTACACCAGAAGCAGCAGGATGATTGGCGTCAGCGCCCACGCCAGCATCCCATTGTCGACCAGAGCGGCCACGGCGACGAGCACCACGGCGACCCAGAAAGCGGCTTTGATGTCGGCCCCTAGCTTCGCGTCCGCCACTGATGGCCTCAGAGACGCCCGTACAGGTATACGACCCCGAAAAGGTAGAACAGGTTGAAGACCAGGAGGTTTCGAATCGCTTTGCGGAGCGCCTGCCTGGGAGCCTTCTGACGCGCGGCTCGGGCCGGAATGGCGATGGTGGCCACGATGATGGACAGGAGGAGCAGCTTCTTCATGGGCAGCGGAGCCGGCCGAGCGAGACTCGCTCGTTTGAGCAGGCTGGATGCTATCACGTCGGGGGTGAGCATCAAGACGTGGGCTTTACGAGCCCGAGTTCCGCGCAGAGCGCTTGACGTCGTCGAAGCACGATTGCCCCAGGGGGCGCACGTCCACGGGCGGACACTGGGCACCGACCCGAGGCGCGGATGCTTTTCAGTAGTACTGGAGCATGTGTCCACTCGTCGAGGGTTACGAGCGGCCGCGCTCGCACGGGTTACCGGTGCAGGATTTCCCGATAGGCCTTCGCCGTGTCTTCAGCCGTTCTCTGGGGCGTGAAGCGGTCGAGCAAGCGTTGCCGACCGTATTCGCCCATCTGTTGCCGAAGTGCTGGATCTTTGATGAGCTTGAGGATGTTGTTGGCAAGGCCTTGCACGTCCCAAGGCGCCGACAGCAAGCCAGCCCGGCCGTTGTCCACCACTTCCGGAGTTCCCCCGTTGTTGAGGGCGACGACTGGTCGTCTCATGGCCATGGCTTCCAGGAACACGATGCCGAAGGGTTCCTCGAAGCTCGGCATGGCGTAGACGTCGCACGCGGCCATGATTTCCGGAACATCGCTTCTGGCGCCCGTGAAGATGACGTGGTCTTCGATTTGAAGGGAGCGCGCGAGTTCCTTGAGCTCTTGAGTGAAGGAACCGCCGTGCACGTAGGGTTCGTCGGCTCCCACGATGAGCAGTCGAATCGCGGGGACTTCGTTCTTTACGAGAGCCAACGCCCTGAGCAGCTCTCGCTGACCCTTCCAGGAGAAGAGCCGCGATACGCACGCCAGGAGTGGCGTCTCCGGAGCGATGCCGAACTCGTCTCTGATCTTTCGGCCATCGATCTCCGGATTCCAGCGGGTTGGGTCCAGGCAATTCAGGATCGTGTGTATTTCGTGAGCCGGCCGACCCATGTCGATGATGGTCCGAGTAACGTATTCGGAAATGCTGAACACGGCCGACGCGTTCTGAACTGCCCACTTGGCGGCTCGGCTGTACTCCTCGGACCACTTGACGTGCACGTGGACCACGGATTTTGCGCCCGTCAACTTGCCCAGCACGACCGCATGCAGGGCGTCACGCGGCTTTTCCGTCGCATGGATGACGCGTACGCGGTGGCGTCGTACGTAATTTACCAATCTGACGAACTCTATGGGGAAAGGTAGGGAAGCCCCGACGCCGCGCAGCAGGTCCAGTGGCTTGCGTTGGCTGATCCCTGGGATGAAGTACGTCGGGCGCACGTGCAGGTCGGGGATTTGCCGGACCCTGGCTAGCGACGGCGGCGTACCGTGACCATCGCCGGTCGTACACGCAACGTGCACATCGAATTCACCTCGGTTCAGATACCGCATGATTTCGAAGTGCACCACCGAATCCGCCCCTGCGGCTGGTTGCGACTGGATGAACAGGATCGTGGTTTTGGGTTCGGGCTGCATGCCTTTTCTTGAAGGGCGCGAGTATGGACGGGACCTGGTTTGGATTGCAAGCCAAGTCGGGTTCCGATCGCGTGGCGGCACGGAGTGCCACGGCGACTTCATGGCCCTCGGAAGCTCTAGTGGAGGCCTCCGAACCAGGCCGGGCGAAAGCTGCCCCTGGGCGCCCGTTACATGGGGATTTCTTGGGTCTTGCGGAACGCAGAGACCGTTCATCGTTCATTCTTCGGAAATGCCCTTGCAGTCGTGACAGAACGGCAACGAAGCGGTCGGACGGGTGTCGCAAGCCGAGCGCTCGGATGGTCCCGAGGCGTCCGAGCATGAACCCAAACGCGCCCGGCATCACGAGGCCGCAAGGGCGGGGTCGATCGACGAACCGAACGTTGTCGCGGGCGGCCGTTTCAGGTTGATTGTACTCGAGGACTACCTTATGTTCACTCGCTCAAGAGCTTTGCTCCGACCGCACCGCTGCAGGTGATTGGACTCTCGGTATCGCGAACGGTTCGTATGTTGGCCAGGTCTCAGCAAGCCGTAGTTGACTCGATCCCTTTCCGCCACGACGCTGCAAAAGTGCCCGATCCCTTGAGCCAAGGTCATCAGTCTTTCCGCGGCGGGGTTGCGTTGGTCAGTCCTTCTGGATGGGGCAACTTCGGAGACGCGGCCATCGTCGACTCGGTGATCCATGCCGTCAGGACACGCCTGCAGGCGGCGCCGCTCTTGGGGCTCACCCTCAATCCAGAAGATACCGAGCGGCGCCACGGAATCCCTGCCTTCACGTGCACTGGGTTTGCCAGGCCGTACTACGGCGTGAACCGCGGGCGAGTCTCCGGGGGTGCGGACGAGGAAAGTGCCGCAGCGCCTTCCGGGGAAAGCACGTCCGGCTGGCGTCGGGTTCTCGGTCGGGGCAAGCAAGCGGTGCATCGCACTCCCGGCCTTCGCGAGATCTGGACCGCGGCTCGCTCGTTGCGCGACGACTACCGGCATCGAACGGAGCTCGCTTCCCACGTCGCCGAACTGTCGTACATCGTCGTGGCGGGTGGCGGCCAGCTCGACGATTTTTGGGGGGGCGCATTCGGGCACCCCTATGTGCTCAATCGCTGGGCGCGACACGCCGGTAAGACCGGAGCGAAATTCGTGGTGCTCAGCGTTGGTACCGGGTCCTTGAAGACGTCGTTGGCTCGTCGCTTCGTGCACGGAGCGCTGGCCCGAGCGGAGTACTACTCGTTTCGAGACCAGGGGTCGCGGCAGCTGATTCACGACGCTCGCTTTGCCGACGGGCCGGTAGTTCCCGACCTGGCCTATGGGCTTCCGGTCGACGAGTTTCGTGTTTCCGTGGACTCTTCGAGAGAGCGTCCGCTGGTTGGCTTCAGCCCGATCGCGTACTGTGACCCGCGCGTTTGGCCAGTCAAGGATGGCCCACGCTATCAGAGCTACCTCGAGCGCCTCGCGGCTCTCGCGGAGCGACTATTGAGGGACAACTACGACCTGGTGTTTTTCGGCTCGGATGGTCCGGACAACACGAGCATTGAGGATCTGATGCATGAGCTCGGCCGCCGTGTCCCGTCGGAGCTCATGTCGCGCGTCGCTTTCCCTCGTGCAATGACGCACCAGGAGATGTTCCGGGCCCTCCAGGGGGCGGTGGCCGTGGTTGCTTCTCGGCTGCACGGCGTCTTGCTGAGCCACCTGGTGGGGTTGCCCGTCTTGGCGCTTTCCTACGAGCGAAAGGTGGCGACTCTGATGAAAACCATCGAGCAAGAGCAGTACTGTCTCTCCATCGACGACTTCGCACCAGACGCCGCCTACGCTCGTTTCACCGAAATAGTGGCGACCCGGCAGTCGCTTACCGCCGAAATCGATCGCTACACGACGGAGTTCGCTCGTCGTGTGAACGACCAGTACGATCGCGTGTTTGGGACAGGGGGGGAGCGCGCGTGACGGGCCATGAGCCGTTCGTGAGCGTCGTGACGCCGTTTCACAACACGGACGCCTACCTCGAGGAGTGCATCCAGAGCGTACTTGCCCAGGAGTACCGGAACTTCGAATACATCTTGGTGGACAACCAAAGTACGGATCGCTCCGGAGAGATCGCGGAAAAGTACGCGCGGCTCGACCCGAGGGTGCGCGTGGTTCGGACGGAGCAACTCATCAATCAGGTTCCGAACTACAACTTCGCACTCGAACAGATCTCCCGTGATGCGGCGTATTGCAAGATGTGCCAGGCCGACGACTGGTTGTTTCCCCGCTGTCTCACCGAGATGGTGGCGCGCGGCGAGGCATATCCGAGCGCGGCAATCATCAGCTCCTACTACTTGCGTGAAACGGATGTCTACTGCACGGGCATCTCGCCACACCGCGTATTCATGTCGGGGGCGGATGCTTGCAGGTTGCATCTGCTGGGAGAGACATTCCTGTTCGGTACACCCACTACCGTGTTGTATCGAGGCAGCCTCGTGCGAGAGAAACGAACTTTCTACGAGGAGGGTCGCCTCCATGAAGACACCGAGTTGTGCTTCGAGGTGCTCGACAAGCACGACTTTGCTTTCGTTCATCAGGTTCTGAGTTTTACTCGCGTACAAGAGGAATCCATCACCGGAGGGAACCGTGATCTGCTACCGGAGGCTCTCGACAGGGTCATAGTCGTCAAGCGCTGGGGCGAACGGTACCTGAGTTCGTTCGAGTACCAAGAAGCGATGAAGCGAGCGCTCGATCAGTACTACCGAAGCCTGGCGTGGCGGTCGTTGCGTCAATTGGTCAGAAAGCCGCGGGAAGACTTCTGGGAATATCAGCGCAAGGGTCTTGCCACGGTGGGAGAAAAGATCGAGCCGGCGCGCCTGGCGCGACACGTGGCCGCGGTGGTCGCGGAGAGCGTGCTTTCACCACTCGAAGTGGCCCGGAAGACCGGGCGTGCCCTTCAGTAGCCGACCGACTCTGCCTGAGGTCGAGCCGAGTGCCGCCGGTTCGCGCTTGGAGTTTCCGGAACAGGTCGTTGCCAGAGGGAGTTGCCAATGGTATTGCCGCATCTTCAGTGGTAGCGACGATGGGCCAGAGCTCCCCTTCCATTTCAGTGGTAGTTCCGACGAGGAATCGTCCGGACCAGGCGGGCCCTTGCGTGGCATCGATCCTCGAAAATCCGGACGATTTCGAGCTCTTGGTGGTCGATCAGAGCGACGACGATAGCACGGAATCCGCGCTCGCCGAGTACCGGGGGGATCCACGTTTTGGCTACCATCGCAGCAGTGCCAGGGGCGCGGCGAACGCACGGAACACCGGGGTCGACCGTACTCACGCCGCTAACATTGCGTTCACGGACGACGACTGCCGCGTCTCCCCGGACTGGCTGTCGAACCTGCGTCAGGTGCTCGATAGCGCTCCCGAGGCGGGTATCGTTTTTGGAAGGGTGACGCTTCCCGACAACATCGAGGTGGGAGGCTTTGCCGCCGAGTTCGAGCCTCACGATAGGGTCTACGCGAGCCGGCTGCCGGGGCCCGACGTTTCCTGGGGTATCGGTGCCAACATGGCCGTCAGGCGTGCGGTTTTCGAGAAGGTCGGCATGCTCGATCCATTACTTGGTCCCGGGGCGCGCTTTCCCGCCGCCGAGGAGACGGACTTCATGGTCCGAGTGATCGCGGCAGGCTTCCAAGTGGTGAATGCGAAGGAGCCGTCGGTGGTGCATCTGGGCATACGCTCGGGCGCCGACGCATCCAAGCTAGCTCGCGGCTACGCCGTTGCTTTGGGTGCCGCCTTCACCAAACACCTCCGTCTTCGGACTCAGCCTGGCGCAGGGCTGCTGCTCGACTGGCTCGCCCACTACACCCGGCACGGAGTGAAGAACGCAATCACCGGGAAGCGTCCGACGGGGCTTGGCTTCGTACTCGGGATGCTTAAGGGGTCCGCGCGGTCGCTGCGCGTTCCGGTCGACAAAGACCGAGCCATATTTCGCCTCTGATTCCCCAAGGGGGGCCGACTCCGCGCCGAGCGCTCTACGAGTGCGCACCCGGGCTCGGAGGCGAGCCCGGGTAGTCGCCACGTGTCAGGCGACTCGGCGCAGATCGTTGTCGAGGAGGCCGCGCTCTTGCAGGCCGCGCACCGTCTTCAGCCGGTAGTAGCGCGGGCCTTCCCAGATTTCGCGAGTAAGCCCGGCCTCCTTGTAAGCTTGGTAGAGCTCTTCGACACCTTTTCGCACCGTCCAGGTGGGCTCGAAACCAGGCAGCTCCTTCTCGATCTTGCTGAAATCCACGCGATAGTTGCGCGTATCGGGGGCGGCTCCTTCGGCGAAGGCCACCTCACAATCGGGGACTACGTCTTTCACGATGTTGGCGACGTCGCGTATGCGGTAGTTCTCGCCGCTCTTGCCGACGTTGTACGCCTGATTGTGGATCGTCTCTCTGGGAGCCGCGAGAGCGCAGGTGAACGCCAAGATGATGTCGCGGATATGAACCAAGGGTCGCCACGGCGTCCCGTCGCTCTGCAGCAAGACCTTGCCGATGGTTACGGCGTGTCCCACCAGATTGTTCACGACGATGTCGGCGCGTAGACGTCTCGAAACCCCGTAGGCGGTTGCGTTCCTGAAGTACGCTGGCGAGAAGTCGTCGCTGGCCAGCTTCGAGACCTCCTGCTCCACCAGGACCTTGGACTCGCCGTAGGGAGTGACCGGATGGAACTCGGCCTGCTCGTTCAAGAGCCCATCCCCTCCGGCGCCATACAGACTGCACGACGAAGAAAACAGAAAGCGTCCGACACCCGCGTCCTTGGCGGCGCGCGCCAACCGCACCGAAGCGTGCTGATTGATGTCGTAGGTGATGTTCGGGTTGATGTCGCCCAGGGGATCGTTCGACAGCGCCGCCAGGTGAAGCACCGCATCGAACCCGCGCAGATGATCGGGGGTGACGTCTCGAAGATCGACGCGAAGCTCTTCGATCTTTACCGGTGGGCGCATGAAATCGCATTCGTCGAAGAAGCCGGTGTCCAGCCCCACGACTTCGTGTCCGGCGGCCTGCAGCAGAGGCGTCATCTCTGCGCCGATGTAGCCCAAGTGTCCAGTGAGCAGTACTTTCATCGTTGTCGTCTCCGTTTCATCGCTGACGGGTTGGCTATTCTCGAATCACGTCAAATCACGACCTTACGGGCATGGAAACCCTCGGCCCAACCATCCTTGGCGTTGCACTCGACCCCTCTGAGGGCCATCACCGCCTGAAAAGTCTCTGCTCGAAACCAGCTGCGCTTGGCCTGCGAGCGGAAGTGCTGCAGGATGAGCTCGACCTTCTGCTGAGCCGTGGCCGTACTCAGCGGGACGTACAGATTGGGAGTTGTCAGATCGCCTTCGTACTTGGGAATTTCGTATTCCAAGATCAAGTGGTTGCGAAAGGTGTTCCAGGTCAGCTGCGCGATGGTGCGGTGATCCTGGTGGTCATCGACGCGGCGATGGCAAAACACGAGCCCTGGCTGTAACGACTGCTTCAGCTCTTCGAAGAAGTCTTTGATCTCGGTTGCGACGTAGGGGAAGTAGCTTTCGCGGAAGCTCTTGAGCATGATCCGAATTTCGCCGGCTTTCGCCAGGAAAGCCTGGGCGCTCTGCCGAGCTTCCTGCTCCCGCTCGCCCTGCGCGGAAAACACCACCCAATGCACCGTGGACCCGGGGCGCTCCCCCAGCAACCTCAGCAAGCTGCCGCCGCAGCCGATTTCTATGTCGTCGCTATGCGCGCCCAGGCAGAGAATCGTGAGCGGCGCTCCCTGGGTAGCTCCGAGAGTCGCCGCCAGCATCAGAGGACCGTCGCTTGCGGAATCGGAACGATGAAGCGTGCGCCCCAGTCGCGTGCATGCGAAAGCTGAGCGAGGATTTCGTCCTTGAAGTTCCAAGGAAGGATGAAGATGTAGTCCGGCTTCTCCTCGTCGATCTTGGAAGGGTGGAGAATGGGAATGTGTGTGCCCGGGAGAAAGCGTCCCTGCTTGTAGGGGTTCCTGTCGACCGTGAAGTCGATGAAGTCTGCGCGAATGCCGCAGTAGTTGAGTAGTGTATTGCCCTTGCCCGGAGCTCCGTAGCCGGCAATGCGCTTGCCGGCCCGTTTTGCGTCTATCAAGAGCTCAAGCAGCTTGCGCTTGGTTTCCCTCACCTGTTCCTCGAACCGGGTGTAGGTCTCAATCTTTCGGTAGCCAGCTTCTTCTTCTCGTCGACGCAGCTCGATCACACGTTCGCTCACTGGGCGAGAGCTGTCGGCGGCGTGTCTCGCGTAGATTCTTAGCGAGCCGCCGTGCGTCCAGAGCTCTTCGACGTCGAAAATGGTCATGCCATGACCCGCGAAAATCGTCTCGGCAGCGATCAGTGAGAAGTAGCAGAAGTGCTCGTGGTAGATCGTGTCGAATTGGTTTTCGTCGAACAGCTTCATCAAGTGTGGGAATTCGATCGTGACCGTTCCCGTGGGCTTGAGAAGATGGGGTATGCCCGCGACGAAGGAGTTCAGGTCGGGCACTTGAGCGAGCACGTTGTTGCCCAACACCAGATCGGCCTGCTGCTTTTCGCCCATCTGGCGTCCCTTTTCCTCGCCGAAGAATGCGACTTCGGTGGGGACCCCCCGTTCCTCCGCGGCCTTCGCCACGTTGGCGGCGGGCTCGATACCCAGGCAGGGAATATGCTTCTTCACGAAGTATTGGAGCAGGTAACCGTCGTTGCTCGCGAGCTCGACGACGAAGCTGTCCGGCCCGAGCCCGAGCCGAGCGCTCACCATATCGACGTAGTCGCTGGCGTGCTTCAACCAACTGGACGAAAATGACGAGAAGTAGGCGTACTCGGTGAAAATATCGTCCGCCCGCACGTACTCGTTCAGCTGCACCAGCAGACATTCGTGGCATACCCACACGTGCAGTGGGTAAAACGGCTCCATGCGATCCAGCTGTTCCTCTGCGAGGTAGCTCTCGCACAGGGGAGACATACCCAGGTCCACGACACGATGCTCGAGCTTGGTGTCGCAGAAACGACACTTGAATGATTGCATAGCCGGTAAAGGCTAGTGAAGCCGCCCGTCCGTTGCAACCATAAGAAGAAGCCTCCCCGGCCCTGCAGAAACGCTCAGGTAATCGTTCGGAGTTTGGCCGCCTCGGCTCGAGCTTTTTGGGCCGCTCGAGGGCGGCCCGGGGTACACTCGGCGAATGCTGTTCAAGCCGACGTCGCTCGCAGGCGCCGTGGTAGTGGAGCTGGAACCTCATGGGGACGAGCGCGGGTTCTTCGCGCGAACTCTCTGTGAGCGGGAGTTTGCCGAGCAGGGGCTTCCGACGCGGTTTCCCCAGTGCAATCTATCGCGCAATCACCAAAGGGGGACGCTCAGGGGTATGCACTACAACGCTGCTCCTCACGAAGAGTCGAAGCTGGTTCGCTGCATCCGGGGCGCTATCTACGATGTGATCGTCGACCTCAGGAGAGAGTCGCCGACGCGCTACCAATGGGTCGGTGTGGAGCTCCGCGCCGACAACGGAAAGGCCCTTTTCGTTCCGGAAGGTTTCGCCCATGGTTTCTTGACGCTGAGCGATGAGACCGACGTCTTCTATCACATGGGGGCCTTCTACGAGCCCGGCGCGGCGCGAGGATTTCGCCATGATGATCCGCTTTTCCGGATCCAATGGCCACTGACTCCCGCGGTCATTTCGGAAAGGGATGCCACCTATGCGGACTTCGAGTCCGCCTAGAAGGAGAACACGATGGTGAGTTCGGTGTCTGAGCAGAGCTTGGCTTCGAGCCTGCATGGCTTGGTCGAGGAGCTTTACCCCATCTGCCGGAGCATCACCGGGGACGGCGTGCGAAAGACTCTCGATATCTTGTCGCGCTACGTGCCCATCGAGCGCAGCGAGGTGCCCAGCGGCACCAAGGTGCTCGATTGGACCGTGCCGCGCGAGTGGAACATCCGTGACGCGTACGTGAAAGACCTGGCTGGCCGCCGCGTGGTGGATTTTCGCGCCCACAACCTGCACGTCGTCAATTACAGCGTGCCGGTTCGCCAACGCCTGTCGCTCAAAGAGCTGCGTCCGCATCTCCACAGCCTGCCCGATCGTCCAGACTGGATTCCTTACCGCACCTCGTATTACCAGGAAACTTGGGGGTTCTGCCTGACGCACCGGCAGCTCCAGGCCCTGCCTGACGGTGAGTACGACGTGTGCATCGACTCGACGCTCGAACCAGGAGCATTGACCTACGGCGAATTCGTGTTGCCGGGAGCTTCCTCGGAAGAAATCTTGATTTCGACGCATGTATGCCACCCCTCGCTCTCGGACGACAACCTGACCGGGCTCGCCATCTCGGTGCATCTCGCGCATGAACTCAAAGAGTCAGCGCAGCGTCGATACACGTACCGATTTCTCTATGCGCCGGGCACGATCGGGGCCATCACCTGGCTGGCACGCAACGCGGAGCGAGCGAACTCCGTCAAGCACGGCTTGACGCTGACATGCTTGGGGGATTCGCATCCTTTCACTTACAAGCGCACGGTCGGAGGAAATGCCGACATCGATCGGGCTGCGCTGCTGGCGCTCCAGAAGTGTGGGTTTGACCACCAGGTGATCGACTTCTTCCCCTACGGTTATGACGAGAGGCAGTACAATTCGCCCGGGTTTCGCATCCCCGTAGGCTCGCTGATGCGCGGTCGTCACGGCCAGTTTCCAGAGTACCATACCTCTGGAGACAATCCAGGCTTCGTGTCCGGTGAGCGCATGGCCGAATCCTACGGCGTACTACGTGGTGTTTTCGATATTTTGGAAGGCAACCGGCGGTTCCGAAATTTGGCCCCCTATGCGGAGCCGCAGCTGGGCAGTCGCGGTCTGTATCGAGCGCTCGGAGGCCGTGATATCCCGGACTTGCAGTTGGCTATGCTCTGGATGCTCAATCTGTCGGATGGCGGGCACAGCGTTTTGGACATCGCCGAGCGGTCCGGGCTCGACTTCGACGCGCTTGTCGCGGCTGCGAGGCTACTGGAGGAGCACGACCTACTGCGCGAGGAGGCCCGGGGGAGCGGATGACATCGGAACACTTCGTGTTCTCGATGACGTGCAAGAAATAGCTTCCCGCCTTCAGCGGAAAATCGGCAGGCGTGAATGGCTGTTGGACGCCTTCGAGGAGTGGCCGTAAACTGCTCCGATGCTCAGACAAGTGTCGCGGGGCTTACTGCGGCTGGCAGCTGCTTGGGTCGTGGTCGTCGCGGGGGCGTGCTCGGACTCCGGCGACGAGTCGAGCGGATCGACTAGCGCCGATGTGGGTGTGGGCGGTGCAGCTACGAGCAGCGCAAGCTCCGCCAGCAGCACGAGGCCCAGGGACACGGCCACAGGTAATGCTGCCAGCAGCAGCTCGACGAGCGGGAGCGCTGGCGGCGCGACGGCGAGTTCGTCGGGCATGCAGACATCGAATAGCGTGTCGACCAGCGCCACGACTCGCGGGACGGCCACCGCAACTACCAGCGGGGGAACGATGCCGGTGCTCGACGATCCGGTTTTCCCCCTTCAGCTGTCGGACGACCACCGCTACCTCGTCGATCAGGCGGGAGCGCCATTTCTCATCAATGGAGACGCCGCGTGGTCCCTCGCTGTGCAGCTCGACCGTCAGGAGGTCGCGACCTATCTGGATGCTCGCCGAGCGATGGGCTTCAATTTGATCTTGGTCAACGTACTCGAACACCATTTTTCGGATAACCCTCCGGCCAACGTCTTTGGCGACGAACCCTTTACCGTCGACAACGACTTCTCCACGCCCAACGACACCTACTTCGAGTACGTCGACTACGTCGTCGACCAGGCTGCGTCGCGCGGCATGGCGGTGCTCTTGTGCCCGGCCTACCTGGGCTACGATGGAGGAGACGAGGGCTGGTATCAGACCATGGTGGCAAACGGCGCGCAGGTGCTGCGCGACTACGGTCGCTACGTGGGGGGACGTTATGCGTCTTTCGACAACATCATCTGGCTCGAAGGCGGCGACTACACCCCGCCGCAATCCGGAGTCGCGCTGGTGAATGCAGTTGCCGAAGGCATCAAGGACCAGGACACGCGGCATCTGCACGCCGCCCACTGGGCACCGGAAACCTCCGGCGCCGACGTTTCGGTAGGCGGTTGGTTGGATCTGAATACGACCTACACCTATGGCCTGGTATATGAGAAGAGCCTCTCGGACTACAATCGTGGCGGCGACCTTCCTCACTTTCTGCTCGAGACCGCCTACGAGGAAGATATCAAGCAGACGACTCCCCAGTCGTTGAGGGCTCAGGCTTACTACGCGCTATTGACCGGGGCGGTGGGTGAGATCTACGGGCATGGCGCTATCTGGCAGTTCTCGTCGAACTGGCGGAACGCTCTGGACACGCCGGGAAGTCGTGGCATGCAGTACGTGCACGAGTTGTTCGCTCCGCGCGACTGGAGCAGCCTTGTGCCCGACCAGAACAACGAAGTGTTGGTGGCGGGGCAAGGGTCGTACGGTTCCGACGACTATGCGGTTCTCGCGGCGAGCTCGGCTCTTGCCATCGCGTACCTACCGACTGTTCGCAGCATCACGGTGAGTCTCGACGCTTTCTCGGGCCCGGTCGACGGCAGTTGGTTCGATCCCAGCGCTGGTACGACCCGTCCGGTGGAGGGTTCCCCTTTCTCGCCAGGTTCACCGCTGGAGGTTCGGTCTCCGGGGCAGAATGCGGAGGGTGACTCCGACTGGGTCCTGCTGCTCGAAGCCGCCCCATGAGCGGCGCGCCGCGTGCTCTCGTCAGCCGGCGGTCCCTCGTGTTGGCGGCACCTGCCTTCGGGCTTCTGACTCTCGGAGACCAGGGCTGTGCTTTCAGGCGGGACGTGCGGTCCGGTGCGGGAGATTCCGAGCCGAAAGGAAACCGGCCCGAGCCGGAGTCATCTCAAGCGGCGGATCGTGCGCCAGCGGGCGTTCCGCCAGTGACGTTTCCGCTCGGTCTGAGCCAGGGGCGACGCTACTTGGTCGATCGAGGTGGGCGCCCCTTCCTGATCCATGGTGAGGCCGCATGGTCCCTCATCGCCGCGCTCGATCGAAGAGACGTCGAGAGGTACATCGAGGACCGACGTCAACGCGGGTTCAACCTGGTGATCGTGAACTTGCTCGAGCACCAGTTCGTGAAGTGCGCACCCAAGAACTACTTCGGTGACGCGCCATTCGCGACCTTCGGCAATTTCACTAAGCCGAACGCCGCCTACTTCGACCACGCCGAGTGGGTCTTGCGCCGCGCGCGCGACAAGGGGCTGGTGGTCATGCTTTGCCCGGCATATCTCGGATACGAGGGCGGTAAAGAAGGCTGGTACCAAGAGATCCTCGAAGCGGGACCCCGCGCTATGCGCAGCTACGGTGAGTTCGTCGCCGAGCGCTTCGCCAAGCTGGACAATATTCTCTGGCTCTGCGGCGGGGATTACACCCCGCCGCCGCAGCACCTGGAGCTGGTCAACGCCATGGCCGAGGGAATCAAGAGCAAGCTGCCCGAAAGTCTCTTGTCAGCGCATTTCAGTCCGGAAACTTCGTCCGCTGAGGTTTCCGTGGGCGGCTGGATCGATCTCGATACCACCTATACTTACGGACCGGTCTACGTGAAGAGCTTGGCCGACACCAGGAGGCACAATGGGCGCCCGCACTTTCTCATCGAAAGCACCTACGAATTGGAACGAGACAGCACGCCGCAATCGCTGCGCGCCCAGGCGTACTACGCACTGTTGACCGGTGCGGTCGGGCAGGTGTTCGGCAATGGAGACATTTGGCGCTTCGCTCCCCACTGGGTGGCTTCCTTGAACAGTCCAGGGACGTCGAGCATGCAGCACCTCAGGTCGTTCTTTGCAGAGGTCCCCTGGACGGAGCTCGTGGTCGATCTTCAGGGCGAAATTCTCGTATCGGGACAAGGTACCTACGGTTCCTCTGACTATGCCGTACTTGCGCGGGCCGCTGACCGGAGCTGGGCAGTGGCGTACCTTCCCTCATCCCGTAGGATCGGTGTCGACGCAGCCAAGCTGTCGCTTCCCATCGAGGTCCGCTGGTACGACCCGGCCAGTGGTAGCTACGTGTCAGCCTCGGTCCGCGAAATCCACAACCCTGGCGTGACGCAGCTCGAGCCCCCCCAAAAAGCACCGTCCTCCGACTGGGTACTCCTGCTGAAGCGCGGCTGAGTCATCTACGGCTCGCTGAACGAGCTGTAGACTCGGCTCGTGCGATCTGGTAACTGCCAATATGACCGCTAAAGTACAAGGAGATTGAACATGGGACTTGGATCAGCCCGTCGAACTGTATTGGTGATTGGTGCCGCCGGGTTCTTGGGTTCCCACTTGGTCGACCGGTTGCTGGACGAGGGGTTCGAAGTCGTGGGGTTGGATAGCCTGATGACGGGTGACCTGTCGAATCTGGCACGTGCGAGCCAGAACTCTCACTTTCACTTCCAGGCGGGAGACGTTCGAGAGCCCATGCACGTCTATGCCGAAGTGGTCTTCAACTTTGCCTGCCCGGCTTCACCGGTGCATTACCAGAACGACCCCTACGCCACCTTCACGACCAGCGTTCTCGGCGCACAGCGGCTCATCGACATGGCCCGTGGTCGCCCTTGCACCATCGTGCATGCGTCAACCTCCGAGGTGTACGGCGATCCGACCGTGCATCCACAGCCGGAAAGCTACTGGGGCAATGTGAATCCGATTGGTCCGCGAGCGTGCTACGACGAAGGCAAACGAGGCGCGGAGACGCTGCTGATGGACGCGAGGCGCTGCTGGGGCGTCGATGCGCGCATCGTTCGCATCTTCAACACGTACGGACCGCGCATGGCATTCAACGACGGTCGGGTCATTTCCAACTTCATCATACAAGCGCTGCGCGGCAAGCCTTTGACGATATTCGGCGATGGCAAGCAATCTCGCTCTTTCTGTTTCGTGGATGATCTGATCGAAGGGTTTATTCGCGTGTCTCGTTTGCAGGGGCTGGATGGGCCGCTCAATCTCGGCAACCCGACCGAATTCACCATGCTGGAGTTGGCCAAGTTGGTCCAGGAACTGGTGAGCGACACAGCCGTCGAATTCCGCGATCTACCGGTGGACGACCCCAAACAAAGACGGCCCGACATCAGCAAGGCTTGCGAGTTAATTGGCTTCGAGCCGAAGGTAGAGCTGCGTGAAGGGCTGAAACGCACCATCGCCGACTTCAAGGAACGTTTGGACAAAGCACCCGTGGCCAAGTCCTGAGGACGGCCGTCGTCGCGGGCCGCTCTTCAGCGCCTGTCGAACACGTGCCGCGAAGGCGGTCCGACCAGAAACTTGTCCACACCGTCCTCGAGAGCGCGTGCATACACCTCGAGGGCACCGTCGATGGCCTCGATCGTCTGGTCGATGTCCTCATTCGAATGCGAGTAGCTCACCACCAAGGATGGCATCAGCACACCACGACGGATGGTCTCCTGTAGGAACAGCGTCCGGAACTGCTGTGAAGGCTCCTTGTCCGAATCGAGCGTACCGTACAAGAGGTTGACTGGCCTGCCGGCTAGCGTGATGTGGTCGCCGAGGCCCCGCCGCGCAACGACCTGCCGAATCCCGGTGGTGAGGCGCTCCCCCTGTCGATAAAGGTGCTCGATGACGGGCTCGCTCTGATAGATGCGCATGGTCGCCAACGCTGCCGCCAGCGAGGGTGTTTCGGCGCCGTGTGTGGTCGATAGCAGGAACACGTTTTCTTCGTCCGTCCCCCGACTGCCCAGGCGCATCAGTTCGCGCGAGCCGCACAACGCCGAGAGGGAGAAACCGTTGGCAAGCGCCTTTCCGAACGCGGACAGATCCGGGACAACGCCATAGACCTTTTGCGCGCCCCCGAGTTCCCAGCGGAACCCCGTGATCATTTCGTCGAAGACCAGGACGGCTCCTTCTTTCTTGCACAGGTCTTTGAGCTTCTGCAAAAAGCCGTCTTTCGGTTCTTCGCTTCGCGCGGGCTCCAAGAACACTGCGGCGATGCTTTTGGGATGCTCTGAGAACAGCTTCTGCAGGCTCTCGAGGTCATTATACCGAAACCTCAAGGTTTGTTCGCGCTCGAAGTCCGGAATACCTCCATCCATCGTGGTCGTGCACATGAACCAGTCGTCATACGAAAAGAACGGATGCTCCGCGCACAACGCGACCTTGTCGCGCCCTGTGTGCGCTCGCGCGATGCGAAGCGCGGCCGTGTCGGCGGTCGACCCATCCTTGGTGAACTTCACCATGTCGGCTCCATCGATGATCTCGAGGAACTTTTCGGCGCATTCGAGCTCGATCGCGGCGGGACGCGTGAAGTTCGTTCCAAGCTCCAAGGAATCGCGCACCGCCTTTACGACTGCCGGAAAAGCGTGCCCCAAGGTGACGGCCCGGAGCCCCATGCCGTACTCGATGAACTCGTTGCCATCGACGTCCCAGACGTGACAGCCCTTGCCGCGCGCAAGCACTCCGGGGGACAGCTCCGGATACTGATCGGCGCCCTTGGCGTAGGTGTGGGCGCCGCCGGGAATGACCCTCTGCAGACGCTGTTGAAGCTGATGGGAACGTGAAAAGTCCAGTTCTGCTACCACAACCGTCGACGATACACCGGGTCGGGGCGGTTGACCAGCAGCGCCCCAGCAACCATCTAGCGGTCGAGCATTGGTCCGAGCCCATGTGTTTTCGTCTTGTCGAAGTCAACCGAGCCGACTGACAGCCATTCTGCTCTTGGCGGACGGGTTCTTCGATTCCCGGTGGCGTGGGGCCGTGAGCCAGCTCGCCCACGTTTCACGAGCCTCTGCGCGGCCGGTCATTTAGACGAAACACAGCCAGCGCTCGATGGTGTAGACTTCCGCGCTGCTGTGCGCGTGCCAGCGCCAACGTTTGGTTAAGGAGGCGACGAATGAAGGTGGTGCTTTTCTGTGGTGGTCAGGGCATGCGGCTTCGCGGCTACTCGGATCAGATTCCCAAGCCATTGGTGCAGGTGGGAAACCGGCCGATCTTGTGGCACCTAATGAAGTACTACGCTCACTTCGGCCACAAGGAATTCATCCTGTGTTTGGGGCATGGCGCTTCCGCCATCAAGAACTATTTCCGCAACTACGACGAAACCGAAACGAACGATTTCGTCTACGCGCAGGGTGGCCGCCAGATAGAGCTCTTGGCTCGCGACATCGACGACTGGCGGATCACCTTCGTCGATACCGGCCTTCATTCCTCGATCGGTGAGCGCTTGCGGCGTGTGCGCCGCTTCGTCCAATCGGACGAGGTATTTCTCGCGAACTACGCGGACGGCCTGGCGGACCTCGACCTCGCCTCCTACGTTAGCTCCTTCATGGATAGGGGCAAGATGGCTTGCTTCATCAGCGTAGCAGCGCCGCACACCTTCCATATCGTTCACACGCGTGATAACGACGAGGTGATCAAGCTTGAGCACGTAGCGCGCTCACCCGTGCGCGTGAACGGCGGCTTCTTCGTGCTGCGCACGGAAATCTTCGACTACATGAATCCTGGTGAAGAGCTGGTGCTCGAGCCATTTGCCCGCCTGATCGAGAAGCGCTTGCTGATTGCTCATCCGTTCGACGGCTTCTGGCAAAACATGGATACCTTCAAGGATAAGACCATCCTGGACGAAATGGTCCAGAAGGGAGAAGCGCCCTGGCAAGTGTGGAAGAAGTGACTCCGGAGTGAACCGGCCCTGCCCGGGCAGGAGGCGTGCCGGGGGCGCGCGCCGAACTGCAGAAGAAGCCGAACTGCAGAAGAAGCCGAACTGCAGAAGAAGCCAAACTGCAGAAGAAGCCAAACTGCAGAAGAAGCCAAACTGCAGAAGAAGCCGAACTGCAGAAGAGGAAGTCAGCTGGAGGGGCGCGCCCGACCCGCCTTCCAATCCGAATACAGAAGCGCTGGCAGGTGCCGGGCGTCGCGCGCGTAGCGGGGGAGAAGCCGGCGTGGTTCGGATAGCGCGCGGTACAGCCATTCCGTCCCCGTGCGCTGCATCCAGCGTGGGGCTCTCGAGCGGTGTCCCGCCAGAAAATCGATGGTTGCGCCCGCGCATACGGCGGCGGCGCAGTTCAGCTTTCCAGCGTGTGCGTGCACCCAGAGCTCTTGCTTCGGCGCTCCCAGGCCGATGACCAGTAGTTGCGCATTGGCGCCGTTGATGGTTTTGATAATCTGCGCGTTCGCCGTGTGACTTCTTTCGAACCCGAGCTCCGGCGAATGCGTGCCCACGACTCGGCTGGATGGAAAGCGCCGGTGGATTTCCGTTGCGGCTCTTGCCGCCACGCCTGGTGCCGCGCCCAGCAGGAAGATTCTCAACGGCTCGGGACTCCAACGCCGCTCGAGCAATGCCGGGACCAGGTCGCTGCCGGCCACGCGCTCTTTGACAGTTCCCCCGTTGACTCGACTGGCCCACACCATTGGCATGCCGTCGGGGATGACGAGCGAGGCCTTCCGGTATGCCTGACGCAACGGATCGCTTTGTCGCAACAACACGGCATGGTCCAGGTTGGGCGTGACCACGTAGCGACATGGCCCAGGCGCCTGCATCCAGGTCGCAACCTTCTGCACTGCTTGGTCCAAGCTCAGCGGATCCACCATGACTCCGAGTACGCGCTCGCGTTCCATGTGAACTATCTAGCTTATCAGCCCTCAGACAAGAGTTCTCCCCTGAAATCACCGGCCGCATCGAGTTTGCGTGGAGTGGCAGCTCGACAACTCCCGCCTCTTGGGCTCAGTGCTGCGCGGGCAGCATGGTGACCACTCTCTCGGCGATGGCCAGGGCGGCGGTCAACCCTGGAGACTCGATGCCGAACAGGTTCACCAGGGGCAATCCGTGCGTCTCGGGTCCTTGAAGAACGAAGTCCGCCGCGGGGCTTCCTTCGGGTACGATTTTCGGCCGAATGCCCGTGTAGCCAGGGTTCAGCGTTCCGGGGACAAGCGCCGGGTAGTAGGTGCGAATCGCGCGATAGAACGCTTCGGCACGCGACTCGTCGAAGGAATAGTCGACGTGCCGGATCCAGCTCACATCGGGACCGAAGCGCGCAGCTCCCGCCATGTCCAGTGTCACGTGCACGCCAAGGCCTCCCGGCTCTGGTACTGGATATACCAGGTGTCGAAAGGGGACCTTGCCGGTCATCGTGAAGTAGTGCCCCTTCGCGAAGTAGCTGTCCGGAATCAGGTGCTCGGGCATTCCCTGGAGGCTTTGCGCCACTTGCTGCGCAAACAGGCCAGCCGCGTTGACCAGGTTTTTGCAGTGAAGCTCTGCCGGTTCGGCGCCACCGACCGCAAGTTGGACGCCGTTCTTGCTCACCCTGCCATCCAGCACTGGACTGGCCAGCACCACGACCGCGCCCGCCTGTTCGGCGTCACGTCTCAGGCTGGCCAGAAATTCATGGCTATCGATAATACCGGTGGACGGAGAAAGCAGACCGGCTTCGGCCACCACCGCCGGTTCGAGATTCCGAATCTGCTTTGCGTCCAACCATTCCAGATCATCCACGCCGTTGGCGGAGGCCTGAGCGTGGATGCGCTCTAGTGCCCCTAGCTGGTCGCTGGTTGCGACAATTAGCTTGCCGATGCGTCGGTGTGGGATAGCTCTCTCCCGACAGTATTCGTAGAGAGCTACTTTGCCATCGACGCAGAGCTTGGCCTTGAGCGAACCGGTTGGGTAGTAGATCCCCGCATGGATGACCTCGGAATTGCGCGAGCTGGTGTGTGTGCCGAATGCGGGTTCAGCCTCGAGCAGCACCACCTCCCGTTCCTCGAGAGCAAGGGCCCGGGCGATGGCCATGCCTATCACCCCGCCTCCGAGCACGACGACGTCGACTTCTTCGAGTGTCTCCACGATGAGCGATCCTCGGGTGCTTAGGCTCGTCGAGCGGCCGTCGACTGTTTCCTGTTGGGAATTATTCGCATCCGCGGCAATCTAGAGTGCCGAGTCGAGCGAGCGCAACAGCATGAATCCAAGTCGCGAAAGCGGCCGGCAAGCGCGGGCGCGGCGACGACGGGCCGTTCATGTGGGTAAGCGCGCGCCGAGCTGGCGCAAGGCAGCAGCGCCGCGCTAAGCAGCAGAGCAGACAGAATGAGGGAAGGGTACGATATGTCCGGAGCCCCATTGTAATTGTGCCTGGATGTGTGTATTCTTTTCGATTCTATGTTGGCGCATATTTTTCGCGGAAGGGCAGATTGATGTTGGGAGGCAAGCGCAGTGGTTCACTGGGGGCGTTCGCGGTAGCGCTGCTGGCGGGTCTCTTGGACCCGTCCTCGGTCTGCTACGCCCAGGTGTCGGGCGTGTCGGAACAGGTGACCTGGACCTGCGCGGACACGCCCTGCCCGTGGGGTTACTCCGATTACGGAGAGGCCATCGTGTGGCCGGCAACCGATGAGCCAATCAGCACGCGATTGGGTTATTCCGTTTCGGGCGGAATTTACCTGCCTGCGGACCACGCCAACGGCATCACTGTCTCGGTCGACTCCGGAAGTGCGAACGCCTACGCAGGTCTTCCCGACGCCGAGTCCCATGATTACCTGGGCACGATCTCTCCAGGTTCACCCTTGGAGATCGTCGGACTCGAGCCTGGAGAGGTTCTGAGCATTCAGAGCGGCGGAACCTTCACCTACAGCGTCGCGCCTCCGGACGGGTCCGCGCCCGAACCCGAGCCCCCAGCAGACGTCGAGGACGGTAACGCCTCGTCCCTTTGGGTGGTGTGGAGCTGCACCGGGTCGCCTTGCCCCTGGGGTTCTCCGCTCGGCGGCGAGGCTCTGGTGTGGCCGGAGGGCGCTCTGGATGGGCGACTCGGCTACACCGTATCCGACAGTATCTACCTTCCGGCGGGACTTGCGAACGGGCTCACCGTCTGGCTGTCGAGTGGGGCTGCAACGGCGTATGCTGGGCTGCCAGATGCGGACTCCCATCGCGTGCTGGGTAACATCACCCCCGCCGAGCCGCTTCAGGTCAGCGGGCTCGGAGCCGATGAGGTTCTCAGTGTCCAGAGTAGTTCGTCCTTCGAGTACGGGCTGATCTTCAACCCCCAAGACCCTGCAGATCCGCCGGATCAGACGGGCGTGCCGGCATCGACCTCGGTGACTTGGAACTGCACAAGCAGCCCTTGCCCGTGGGGCCCCTCGCTCGATGCAGAAGCCATCGTCTGGTCGTCTGAGGACAGCCCCTCGAGCAGCCGTCTGGGCTACACGTCCTCCGATCCGATTTATCTACCCGCGGCGAGCGCCAACGGCATCACGATTGCGATCGAATCCGGGTCGGCGACTGCGTATGCGGGTCTGCCGGGTGCGGACTTCCATCGCTCGCTGGCCGCCATCGCGCCCGGCTCGCCCTATCTGGTGACCGGGCTGGGTGCCGGTGAAGTTCTGAGTGTTCAAGACTCCGCGCCGTTCACTTTCGAAGTAACCGTAGCCGATCCGGCTGACCCCGGTGATCCTGATCCTATCGATCCGGGAGGCGACGCTGAACCGACTTCCGAATGGGTGACCTGGACGTGCACGGACGGGGCCTGCCCCTGGGGGCCTTCCCTGAGCGGCGACGCCATCGTCTGGCCGGCGGAGGATGCGCCGCTGGCGACTCGCCTGGGCTACACGGTTTCGGAGGGGATCTACCTGCCAGCTGCGACAGCCAACGGCATGACCGTCTCGATCACCTCGGGCGCGGCGACCCTCTACGTGGGCAGTCCCGGAGCTGCTTCGCACAGAGTCCTCGCTACGCTATTTTCCGGTGATTCGTATCAGGTGAGCGGAGTCGAAGCGGGCGAAGTGCTGAGCGTGCAGAGTTCCGGAACCTTCACCTATGCGATCACGCCGGGCGATCCAACCGAGCCGCCAGATCCGGCCGATCCTGGCGAACCGGACGGGGTGATCCACTCTGTGCCCGGCGTTTGGCAATGCAACGCACCCGACTGTTCCAGTGCCAACTGGTACACGGAACTGATCCCCTGGCCCTCGTGGGCAGCCTACAATGACAACGCACGCTCTGGACAAAACGCCAAGGCCGTCTTCTCGCCGGACGGCGAACCCTTGTACCCCTACATGGGTTCCTGGGCCGACGGTTGCGAGGTCACAGCGCAGTCCGGCACCGTCCTCGTGATCGAATGGGAACGGGGGACGGATGTCTGGCGGGAAACCTGGTTGGCTCCCGGCGAAACCCACACCATTGACCTGCAGTGGCCGGAAGACGGTGCCATGCTCGAGTCGTTCGACTTCTCGCCCGGCTTCAGCGTGACTCTTCAGAATTGCGAAGCGCAGCCCCTTCCGTAGCCTTCGCACTCACCGTGGTTCGGCTGCCTTGGGGTGGCCGGACCGCGCTCGAGTCAGCGGGGGCCCGTAACTGAAATAGTGCAGGACGCCGACCGGTGCGCCTTCGATCTCGAGCGTCGTCTCGAGGGAAGCGCTCTTCTGCGATGGCGGCAGCTCCACGACCTGTTCGTCCCAAGCGTGGGTTGCCGACAGCGTGCCGATGGGTTGGTTTTCTCGCTTGAGTGTGAGCTTCGAGGGCTCCGTGGCGCACACCCTCACGACGATCAGCCCTCCAGAGACTGCTCGCAGCCTGAATCGCTCCAAGGTGCGATTCGCACGCCCCCCATCCACCCAGTCACCGCGCGTGAAGATGCGATCGTCTTCCTGGCGCGCATCCAGGAGCTCGTATCGGTGATCATGTTCGCTCACCAGGTCGGCCACATCCAGTTCGTCGACGAGCTTGCGCCCCGATACGTCGACCAGGACCGGACGCTGGGCGCTCAGCAAGCTGGAGTAGTCGGCTCGATAGGCCACCATGCGGGTGCCGCCGAGGATCGTGGCGTGAACGATGCGCTCGGTGAGACGCTGACCCAGGAGCGGGTCGAGCGCGAACCATTCCGGGTAGACGACGAAATGCGTGGGCAGACTGCGCGCGGGTAGCCTTTCGTAGTGCTCGAACCGCGAACCTGCGCCCGCGACCCAGTGTTCCGCTTCGCCGACGGTCGTGAGACCGACCACATCGAAGATCGGGTGCCCGGAGAAGTAAGCGATCGCACCCGTATCGTTGACGCCGATCCGAGCGCCGCCCGGGAGATGTTCGCGCGCCCACCGTCCCAAGGACGCCTGTTGCTGTTGGATCGCAAACGAGCTGGTGGCCAGGTCGTCGACGGCCACGGGTAGCTTGCTGGCGAGTGCCACGAGCACCAGCGCGGCGAGCAAATGGCGGACCGCTCCCCATCGGCGTTTCCACCTGGTAGCGGCATCCCCCAGCAGGTCGCACAAGGCGCCGGCACCGATGAACCACGCCGGTGCGAAGGGCCATAGATAGCGCAGACGGTTCCACAGAAACGTGTCGTAGGTCGTTGGGATCCACAGACCGAGCGCGGCAAACAGACAAGCCAGACCCGCAGCGTAGCGACGCTTCCGGTAGGCCAGAACGGCCAGGGCGGGCAACGCACCCCACGTAACCAGCGCGCTGCCGGTGGGCAAGACCGACGCGCTCCATATCTCGCCGTTGAGCAGAGTGCCGTAGAGCAGGCGCAGGTTGGCGAATATCTGGGCTACGGTCTGTCGAGCATCCAGGTAGGGTTGGTGGAGCAGCCACTTGACGCTGCTCGTGGTTGACGATAGCGAGCCTGTGCCGAGCCACATGAGGAGCCGTGGCAGAAGCGCCCCCGAGAGAGGAACCACGAGAAGAGCTCGTTGTCGCCCAGTACCCTTGATCGCTATCAGGGCGCTCAGCACGAGCGAGACGAGTGCCCCTTCCGGACGCATGAGCGGTGCGAGCACGCCGAGCGCCAACAGCTCCTTGCCCAGTGCGGACGGCCATACACTCGAGCCGCCCGCTCGCCACCAGTCGCTGGCGCGACGAAAGCCCCTGAGCCACAGCCAGGCGAATGGCACGGCCTCCATGCCACTCCCGGCGAGCCAGACGAGACCTCCGAAGCAGGGCACCATGGCGGCCGTGAGCCAGGCGACGCCCGGACTCAAGAGCTGCTTCGAGAGTGCGTGCGTCTCGAAAGTCAAGAGCGCCAGAGCGCTGAATCCGAGCAGCCACGCCACCCAAACGATGTCGACGCCACCGAGCCCTAGCCAGAAGCTCGGGGCCAGCAGAGCCGGCCATAAGAGGCTGGTGGCTCCGGGAACCGGTGCGCTGTCTGGCGAATAGACGAAAGGGGTGAAGTTCGAGAATGCCCGCGCAAATTGAAAGTGGATGTAGGCGTCGTCTAGCGGTACAGAGGGCTCTCCGCCGGCCACGTGCAGGATCGAGCTGACCGCCCACCAGGCGGAGGCCACGACCAGGGCGAGTAGCAACCAACTCCCACATGAGACACGGCCGAGGGCCTGTCTGGCCAGTCTCAAGCCAACCCTCCCGGCCCTACGTCCACTGACAGCCCCGCGAGGCCAGTTCCATTGACTCCCCCACCCAACCGATACGAACGAGCTCCCAAGCTGCCCGAGGGCCCCCTGGATCCGGGCGCTCTGGTGGGCGCTCCCGGAATGCCTGTCGAACTCGAAGTCGGTCCTGGGCGAGGGGGCTTTGCCATCGAGCGCCTCGGTGCATGTCCGAACAGTCGCCTGATTGGGCTAGAGATCAAGCGCAAGTGGGCATGGTTGGTCGATGAGCGGCTCAAGGAGCGTGGGCTGGGCGCCCGTGGGCGGGTCTTCTGTGAAGATGCGCGCGCTGCGCTGCCCCGGTTCCCGGAAGGTTCGGTGACCATTGCGTATTTTCATTTCCCGGACCCGTGGTGGAAGAAGCGGCATCATAAGAGGCTTGTGCTCACGCCCGGGCTCGTCTCCGAGCTTGCCAGGGTCATCACTCCTGGGGGTGAGCTTTTTGTCCAGACGGACGTCGAAGAGCGTGCACAGGCCTACGAGTCGACCCTGGCGGCCGACGAGCGTTTCAGTGCCATGGGTGCGACGGCTCGGGTTGGAATGAATCCGTACGCGGCGATGAGCCCCCGAGAAAAGCGCGCCGCGCGAGACGGGCTGCCGATTTTTCGGCTCAGATACGCTCGGAGTTGATTCGTTTGCACCTCTGAGGCTACCCTCCCGGGCGTGTTTCGGCTGTTCTGTGTTTGCTTGCTGCTCGGCGTGTGCCCGCTTACCGGTTGTCAGACCTACCGCGATGACCTGAACCGTGGGCAGCGCTACTATGAGGACAACCAGTACGCGCAGGCTCTCGCGTTATTTCGTGCCCTGGAGAGGGACACCGATTCCCTCAGCGTGCACGAGCAAACGCGCTACGCATATTTTCGCGGCATGACGGACTATCGCCTCGCACGCGTCGAAGGCGGCAACGACGAACGCTTCGATCGTCATGCCCGCTACTGGCTGGGCATTGCGAGCGCGATCGAGAAAGAGCACCCGGGTGGCTTGAGGGAGCATGAAAAGAAGCGCCTCGACGAGACTCTCGAAGAGCTCAACAACAAGACCTTCGGCATCTCGTCCCGCTTCGATACCAGTGGCTCCAGTGCGGAGGAAACGACAACCGCGGGCGATATCGGCGCGCCTGCAACCGGCGAATCACCCACGGAGAGTGCTCCTCCGGATGCCGCAGAACCCGGTGCGGGCGGCGCCAAACCTTGCCACGCGAGTTCCGAATGCCCCTCGGAGTACATCTGCCAGGATGGAGCCTGCGTCAAACTCTAGAGTTGTCGAAAACCGGGAACGGCACAGCTTCGAATGTCGGTTGACCGACTGCAGAGTGAGCCGATCTCGTCAGGTTTGGGGCCGCCTTTTCTGACGCCGTTTCGCTCATCCCTTGGCGTCTGATTCAGGCCGCTGCTCGTGCACGGCCGCGCACGAGCGAGCGGCGCTGAGCGCTTCACTCTCACACGAAGTCGTTACCCGCGACGTATCTCGAACAGTTGATCCTTGGTAGCGAGCTTACGCTTCTTGAGGTTCGAAACCTCCATCTGTTCCGAAGGCGTCAGAAAAGCCCTCCGTTCGAGTCGGTCGACTTTGCGCGCCAAGGCTTCGTGTCGCTGTTCCAGTGTCTTGATATTCGTGGCGTGAATCGCTTTGCCCATGTATCAACTCCTGTGGTGCGATGACCCGTCGAAACGCACGCGGCGCGACTGGATGCGGCACGTCGCTGACGCTCGTTTGCCCTCAGCGTCTTCGGTTCCCCAGTCGCGCTGTCGACGTTCCACACTCATTCAGATTAGGGTGTTCTGGACGAGGGTCAACCGGCACTTTTGTTCCCCTACCGAGGTGGAGCGAATCTCGTGTGTCCTGGGTTGAGCCACCGTGTTTCATTCCGGGCGCTAGCACCGACCGTGCCAGCCCTGCAGAGGCGGCGAAGCGCTTTCGGCACGGTATTCAGGTCATCCGTGCCAAGCACACAACATTCCCGGAATTTCATGCCGGCAACTGGCGGTGGCGCGCCGCGTCAGCGCGGCTTCGCGACGTGCTTGCCGTCAGTTGGAATATGCCTGGAACTTTTCGTGTTGTGGCAACACCCTAGAGAGTGAATTACATGCAGCCCGCCACTCGTCGCGTGTCGTTGGTGCTCACGGTCGGCGCGTTCTGTGGCGGTTGCGCAGGCGCTCGTGGCTCTGCCGCTCCCGCGGCCCGCGCGCCAGAACCGGAGCGCATCGAGCTTCCGCGAATGGTGGTCACCCCCAAGGACGCCACCGCCCTCGATGAGCTGTTTCGGAGGGCTGAGGCAGCTTACCAGGCACAGCAGTACGAGGCTGCCGCGCAAGACTACGACCGGATTTACGAGATCGAGCCGCGGGGTGTGTACGCGGAGCACGCGTTGTTCTTTGCCGGGAGTGCCTACGACCTAGGAGCTCATCCCAAGGATGCGCTCAGTCGGTACGAAGCATTCATCGGTCGCTATCCGCGAGGTGCCTTGGTGCGGACGGCGTGGGTGCGCAGCGCGCGCCTGTATGCGTACTTCGAAGAGTGGCAGCGCGCCGGGCGTACCGCCGACTCGGTGTTAGCGCGCTATAAGGATCTGCGTCCCTTCGAACTGATCGCGTTATACGGCGCCAAGGCGCTTTCGCTCGTCCGGCTAGGCAAAGACGACGAGGCCAGCTACTACGTCGAAAAGGCTCGCACTGTGATCGAAGATCACCGCCTCGACGCTGCCGGCCAGATCCCGCGCGATCTGGCGCTTGTGTATTACGCGTTGGGAGAGGTGCGCCGGTTGCGAGCCGAGCGGATCAAGTTCGTCCCCGTGCCCGACGACTTCGCGCAAACACTCGAGGCGCGCTGTCAGCTGATTCTGGACGCCCAAACCAGCTATTCGGACACGATGCGGGCACACGATGCGCACTGGTCGGCGATGGCCGGCTATCGCGTCGGGGAGCTCTACCAAAGTCTCCACGAAGACTTGATGCAGGTGCCGCCTCCCAAGAGTGCCGAGGATCAGTCTCGTCGGCAGCTGTTCGCGGGAGCGATGCGACTGCGCTACTCAATCTTGCTGGAAAAGGCTCATTCGATGATGGAGCACACCCTGCGTATGGCTGAGCGCACCGGCGAACAGTCGGCCTGGATCGGTAAGGCCAGGAGCTCTCTCATCGCCCTCGACGACGCAATGAAAAAGGAGCAGGAGGCGCTCGATGACTTGCCGTATACGCGGCAGCAATTGCAGGACGCACTCGACGACCTGTCGCGGCGCAAGTCAACCACCCGGAGCCCTCGTGGTGTGAGCAAGATCGAGTAGCTTCGCGAACGGCGCGCGTGCGATTCGTCCAACTACTGGCTATCCGCTCAGCTTCCCGATGTCCCGGCTGGAGACACCTTTCGGAAGGACTGTCGAACGCAGGAAAAAAGCGTCTGGATCACCTGCGCGGATGATCTATAAACGCATGAAATAATTCAGCAAAAACGTTGGCTGCGGATGCGGTATGAATTATGCTTGACTCGACCCTGGCCTGGCGCTACCAGAGCGC
This sequence comes from uncultured delta proteobacterium, assembly GCA_963809955.1. Taxonomy (GTDB): domain Bacteria; phylum Myxococcota_A; class Polyangia; order Polyangiales; family Polyangiaceae; genus JAICQQ01. The sequence goes on along the minus strand of CAWELQ010000011.1, from coordinate 65,403 downwards.
GGTCGCGCAAAGGGTCCCCGCCCGTCGTGTCCCCGTCGTTTGGTTCGGCAGCCCATGAGCAGTCCGGCACCAGGGGGAGCAAGGGGGGGTGCCCATCTGGCTCTTTTATCCCGAAGTGCCAAGGCCAACAACCCTCGTTAGTCATCTACCGCTGAGAGGGACGGCCTACCTCACCCCAAGAAACCCTCGGTAACCACATCAACACGCTAGGCCTTTTCTAAAGTGCAGGAACAGGGCTCAACAATTCGCGCTGCTTGTGGCTCCTTCGGCGTTTGCCGTGAGGGCAGAGGGAGAGATCCAGGGTTTGCTGGCGTAGCTCAATCGGTAGAGCACCTGTTTTGTAAACAGGCGGTTGCGGGTTCAAGTCCCATCGCCAGCTCTGTGTTGGTTGGGAAAATGGGGCCCCAACCCCATTTTCGGTCCTCGGCGCCTTTGGCGCCTGCGGCGTCTTGCATTGGGCGCCAAGCGGATTTTCGGTCCTCGGCGCGTTTGGCGCCTGCGGCGTCTTGCATTGGGCGCCAAGCGGATTTTCGGTCCTCGGCGCGTTTGGCGCCTGCGGCGTCTTGCATTGGGCGCCAAGCGGATTTTCGGTCCTCTGGGCCTTTGGCAGCTGCGGCGTCCGATATTGGTTCGGTGGCGGATTTTCGGTCGCCGGTGCACGGGGGCTCGGGCCGGAGCGGGGTTTCGTCTCGTGGGGTCGCGGTGCGGTTCGAGGATGTGCGAGCCGACGGAGCTCTGCACACGCGCGGTGAAGAGGGGGCAGTATTCTTCTCGGGGCCAAGGTCCCGATCGTTGGAGGGTTGCCCGAGTGGCCAAAGGGAGCAGGCTGTAAACCTGCCGGCTTATGCCTACGCTGGTTCGAATCCAGCACCCTCCACTCTGTTGGTTGGGAAAATGGGGCCCCAACCCCATTTTCGGTCCTCGGCGCCTTTGGCGCCTGCGGCGTCTTGCATTGGGCGGCAAGCCGATTTTCCGGTCCTCGGCGCCTGCGGCGTCTGCGGCACGGTTGGCAGCTGCGGCGTCTGGGCCAGTGGGTGAAACCGCCCGGCGTATTGATCCACGGATGCCATATCTGAGGACGCCTGGGAGCGAATTTGGGTTTTCGGCCGGTGTGCTCCGGGCTGAACCTTTGAAGAGTGGTCTGCGCTGCCGATTGGCGCTAAGGCGTGGGCTTCGCGCTGCGGGAGTAGCTCAGTTGGTAGAGCGTCAGCCTTCCAAGCTGAACGTCGAGGGTTCGAGTCCCTTCTCCCGCTCCGTGTTCATCCGTCTTCGGGGCCCCAACCCCAACAAGGGTTCGGGTTTCGTCAGGGACCCGAGCCGCCGCGGGCTCGAGCCGGCGCCCGTCTGGGAGCACCGCATGGCCGGGTGCTCTCTCTCTCATGCTCACGCCTTTGCCCACCTAGCTCAGTCGGTAGAGCGCGTCCTTGGTAAGGACGAGGTCACCAGTTCAATCCTGGTGGTGGGCTCGAAACCGAGTCTTAGTGGCTCACCAATACATGGCCCACGAAAATTGGATGCCCATCTCACCGTTTAGGTCTTCAGCAAGCTCGGAAGGAAACCATGGCTAAGGAGAAGTTCGTACGCACGAAACCGCATCTGAACGTCGGAACGATTGGTCACATCGACCATGGCAAGACGACGCTGACGGCCGCGCTTGTGAAGGTGCAGTCGAAGGACGGGATGGCGCAGGAGATCAAGTACGCGGATATCGCGAAGGGCGGCATCGTTCGTGATGACACGAAGACGGTGACCATCGCGGTGAGCCACGTGGAGTACGAGACGGAGAACCGGCACTACGCGCACGTGGATTGCCCGGGCCACGCGGACTACATCAAGAACATGATCACCGGAGCGGCGCAGATGGATGGCGCGATCTTGGTGGTGAGCGCACTGGACAGCGTGATGCCACAGACCCGTGAGCACGTGCTGTTGGCGCGTCAGGTGGGCCTGGACCACATCATCGTGGCGCTGAACAAGTGTGACGCGGTGGAAGACGAAGAGATGCTGGACTTGGTGGAGATGGAGGTCCGCGAGCTGCTCAGCAAGTACAAGTTCGACGGAGACAACGCGAAGGTGGTTCAGGTGGCGGCGCTGCCGGCGCTGAACGGCGACGCGAAGTGGGAAAAGTCGATCAAGGAGCTGCTGTCGACGTTGGATTCGGAGATTCCGGAGCCCGTCCGTGAGAAGGACAAGCCGTTCTTGATGGCAGTGGAGGACGTGTTCTCGATCAAGGGTCGTGGCACGGTGGCGACGGGCCGAATCGAGCGCGGCGTGGTGCACGTGAACGACGAGGTCGAGATCGTGGGCTTCGGCAAGAAGGACAAGACCACGGTGACGGGCGTCGAGATGTTCAGAAAGCAGCTCGACCAGGGCGAAGCGGGCGACAACGTGGGTTGCCTGTTGCGCGGTGTGGACAAGGAAGGCATCGAGCGCGGCCAGGTTCTGGCGGCGCCCGGGAGCATCAACCCCCACTCGAAGTTCTTGGGTGAGGTCTACGTGCTGAAGAAGGAAGAGGGCGGCCGCCACACGCCGTTCTTCACCAACTACCGGCCGCAGTTCTACATCCGCACGACGGACGTGACGGGTTCGGTGGAACTGCCCGACGGAGTGAAGATGGTGATGCCCGGAGACAACATCACCATGGAGGTGACGCTGATCACCCCAGTAGCTCTGGAAGAGCAGATGCGTTTCGCCATCCGCGAGGGTGGCCGTACCGTCGGCGCGGGCGTCGTCACCAAGATCATCGAGTAGAACGGCGGTGGCGCGGCACGAGTCACATCCGGGAGGAGCGAAGCCGGGAAGACTCGAGGTCGCCCTCAGTTGTTCGGTTTGCGGAGCCAGGAACTACAAGACGACGAAGGCGCGAAGAGAAGGCGAAAAACCCTTGGAGCTCAGCAAATTCTGCAAAACATGCGGTCGGCACACCCCCCATCAGGAAGGAAAATAGGTACGTAGGAGTTTCGGTAAGAGCGGAGCGCTGCTCCGGATACGGGTGTAGCTCAGTTGGTAGAGCAGCGGATTCCAAATCCGCAGGTCGGGAGTTCGAGCCTCTCCGCCCGTGCTGACGAGCCTGTGACGCGAGAAAGCGAACGAAGCAAACCAACGGTAGCGACGAGCCCAGACGCGAACCCCACGAGATGATTCCATGGCCAAGCGGAACGAGACAGAAGACCACGAGCTAGAAGACTCCACGGAGGAGAGCGAGCTCGAAGGTGGTGCTGATGAAGCAATCAGCGGCGAGGACGCCGAACGAGATTCCTCCGCCGACGCGGGCGAACTTGCGAGTTCCGACGACGAATCGGTCGAACAGGAAGAGGAAATCGAGGCTACTTCGCTGGGCAGCGCGCGGTACGTGCACGCGGCCTTTTTTGGAGCGGGTATCCTTGCGGCTTACATTTGCGGAAAGCTGTTGTTGGCTGCCTGGAATCTGCTTGCGGACTGGCCGGAAGCAGTACGTGCGGTTCCTCAGCTGATCCAGTACGGCGAAGAAGAGCGCGGGACGATTGCCCTCCTGGGAGGCGCGGTGCTGGGGGTCCTGCTGGTGCTCTTCTACTATAGGAAGCAGTCCGTGCGCGACTGGGCCGGCGAAGTGGCGCTGGAACTCAGCCGTGTGACTTGGCCGAACAAAGAGGCGGTGACCAACGGGACCATGGTGGTGCTCGTAGCGAGCTTGGTAGCGACCGTTTACGTCGCCCTGCTCGATAGGTTTTGGAGCTATCTGACGAACCTGGTGTACGGCGCATGAACACCGAAGCGAACACGGAAGAAGAAGAAACCGTCAAGAAGTGGTACGTCGTAACGACCTATTCCGGCTACGAGAATAAGGTCAAGGCGGCGCTGCAGGAACGGATCCGCCAGCACAACATGGAGGATCGTTTTGGCGAGATCCTGATCCCGGCGGAAACCGTCACCGAGTCCGCGAAGGATGGCAAACAGCGCGTCAAGACCAAGACGAGCTTTCCCGGCTACATCTTCGTCGAGATGATCATGAGCGAGCACGCCTGGCACATCGTCAAAGACACCCCCAAGGTGACTGGTTTCATTGGCAACCAGCGCCCCCAGGAGGTGAAGCCGCCGCAGATTGCGGACCTCCGCAAGGGCATCGTCGAGGGTGCCGTGAAGCCGAAGGCGCGGCACCAGTTCCAGGAAGGCGACGAGGTCCGGGTGGTCGTGGGCGCCTTCGCGAACTTCTCGGGTACGGTCGAGGAAGTGAAGCCCGACAAGCAGAAACTCAAGGTGAAGGTCAGCATCTTCGGACGACCGACGCCGGTTGAACTCGAGTTCAGCCAAGTGGAGAAACGGTAAGGACCATGGCTGCAAGCAAGAAGAAGATCTCAGGCTACATCAAGCTCCAGTTGCAGGCTGGCAAGGCCAACCCGTCGCCGCCGGTCGGGCCCGCACTGGGCCAGCATGGTGTCAACATCATGCAGTTCTGCAAGGACTTCAACGCGCGCAGTCAGAAGCTGGGCGACACCGTGATCCCCGTGGTCATCACGGTCTACGCGGACCGCTCCTACTCGTTCGTGATGAAGTCGCCCCCGGCCAGCATCTTGGTCAAGAAGGCGTGCGGTCTGGCCACCAGCGGCAAGCCGGGTTCGGGTTCGAAAGAACCGAACAAGAACAAGGTTGGGCAGCTCAGCTGGGACCAGGTCGTGGAGATCGCAAAGTCCAAGATACAGGATATGAACACCACGGACGTCGAGGCGGCCGCACGAACCATCGCGGGGACTGCCCGCAGTATGGGGGTGGACGTCGCTCGCTGAAAAGCGCGCGATATCGGAGATTTGGGTTACTGGGGCGCCCGTTTTGGTCGAACTGGCCTAGCGAGGACGCCTTCCAGGAGTCGAAAGACGAACAACTATGGCGAAGAAACTGAGCAAAAAGCGAGCCGCCGCGGTCGAGCAATTCGATCGTCAGAAGCGCTACACGCTCGACGAAGGTGTCGAGGCGGTGCGTAAGGTGGCGAGCGCGAAGTTCGACGAAAGCGTCGATGTCGCGGTGCGTTTGGGGGTCAACCCCAAGCATGCCGATCAAATGGTGCGCGGTGCCATCGTGCTACCGCATGGAGTTGGGAAGGGCGTGCGGGTTCTCGTCTTTGCCAAGGGTGACAAAGAGAAGGAAGCATTGGACGCTGGCGCTGATTTTGCCGGGTCCGATGACCTGGTGAAACGAGTTCAGGAAGGCATGCTGGACTTCGACCGGGTGATTGCCACTCCAGACATGATGGGTCAGGTGGGTAAGCTCGGCCGCATCCTCGGTCCTCGTGGCTTGATGCCGAACCCCAAGGTGGGCACCGTGACGGTTGACGTCACGCGCGCCGTGCAAGAGGCCAAGGCCGGCAAGGTCGAATACCGCGTGGACAAGGCCGGCGTGGTGCATTGCAGCATTGGACGTCGGTCCTTCGATCAGGAAAAACTGGCCGTGAATGCCCGGGCACTGATCCTCGAGCTCGTCGCGAAGAAGCCTGCCGCCGCCAAGGGCGTCTACCTCAAGAGCATCACGCTTTCGAGCACGATGGGGCCCGGCGTGCGGATCGATACCAACTCCGTATCCGTCAAAGAGGAGGAGCACTGATGTTGCGCGCCGAAAAAGAGACCGCGGTCAAGGAGCTGCAAGACCGCTTTCAGCGTATGACCTCTGCCGTCTTCCTCGACTACGGAGGTATGACCGTGGAGGAGGTCAGCAAGTTGCGCGACACCTTTCGCCAGAAAGGTGTGGAGTACAAGGTCGTCAAGAACACCCTGGTGAAGAAAGCGCTCGCTGAGGCCGACTGGGTCGAGGGCCTTTCGGCCGCGCTACGCGGCATGACCGGGGTCGCCTGGAGTTACGAGGAGCCCAGCGCCGCAGCGCGCGTCGTCAAGGACTTCACCAAGGACAACGAGAAGCTCAAGATCAAGGCAGGTGTGCTCGACGGACAGGTTCTCGATCCGAAAGCGGTCGAGAACCAGCTCGCGACTCTGCCGAGCAAGGACGAGGCCCGCGCGCAGCTATTGGCCACGATGATGGCTCCTGCGCAGACCTTCGTGCGCTTGCTCAATGCTCCAGCCCAGAACCTGGTTCTACTGCTCAACGCGAAGCAGCGGAAAGACGAGGGTGGCTGAGCCCCCAACCAATCCTGAACGTGTGCGCCCAGCACGATGCCAACACCGTGCCGAAGCAACCGAAACCCGAACGAAGACCACTAGATACTCTGACCGCCTCGGTCGGAATCATGAATAAAAGGTAAGAAAATGCCCGACGTGACCAAAGAACAAGTCGTTGAATATCTCTCGAATCTCCCGGTGATTCAGATCGCCGAACTCGTCAAGGAGCTCGAGGACAAGTGGGGTGTCAGTGCCGCACCCGTGGCTGTCGCTGGTGCCGTTGCCGGCGGAGGCGGCGCAGCCGCCGAGGCAGCGGAAGAGAAGACCGAGTTCGACGTTATCTTGGCCGAGGCCGGTGGCAGCAAAATCCAGGTCATCAAGGCAGTGCGTGAGATCACCTCACTCGGGCTGAAGGAAGCCAAGGATCTGGTCGAAGGCGCTCCGAAGGCCATCAAGGAAGCTGTCAGCAAGGACGAGGCGGAGGATATCAAGAAGAAGCTGGAAGCCGCTGGCGCCAAGGTCGAGGTCAAATAATCCCGATTGTCTTTGTGCGTTCAGAGAACTTCGTTGCCCGCACAGTGTTGCGGGAGTGTGTCCGCGAGGGGTTGCCTTGCGGGGCGGCGGAAGTGCGTCGTCCCGCTAGGCCTGTTTGTTGTTAGGCGTTTTTGGAGGAACTGAAATGGCGTCCAAGGTCCTGTCGAACTTTCGTCATCGAACCAACCTGGGCAGCTGCAAGCCCATCGTTGAGATTCCCAATCTCATCGACATTCAAAAGAGCAGCTACGACAAGTTCCTGCAGTCCGAGAGGAACCCTCGTGAACGGGATGAGATTCGGGCTCGAGTCGGTCTTTCGTAGTGTCTTCCCGATAAAGGATTTCGACGGAACGAGCGAGCTCGTCTACGTCTCGTACAACCTGGAGAAGCCGAAGTACGACGTCGATGAGTGCCGGGAACGCGGCATGACGTACGCCGCTCCCATCAAGGTGACCACACAGCTCATGGTGTACGACGCCCGGGAGGGCGGGGAGCGCATCGTGCGCGACATCAAGGAGCAAGAGGTCTACTTCGGTGAGATTCCCCTGATGACCAAGACCGGTACCTTCATCATCAACGGTACCGAGCGCGTGGTCGTTTCTCAGCTGCATCGCAGTCCGGGCGTGTTCTTCGACCACGACAAGGGCAAGACGCACTCGAGCGGAAAGCTTCTGTATTCAGCTCGTGTCATCCCCTACAGCGGCTCTTGGTTGGACTTCGAGTTCGACCACAAGGACATTATCTACGTGCGTATCGACCGCCGCCGTAAGATGCACGCTACGGTGCTTTTGCGGGCGCTCGGCTACTCGACGCAGGAACTGCTGGACTACTTCTACTCCACCGAAACGGTCTTCTTCGAAAAGGGCGGCAAGTTCCTCAAGAGCATCGAGTACGATCTCCTGCCTGGGCAGCGCTCCACGGCCGACATCAAGGTCGGTGACGAGATCGTGGTGCGTCGGAATACCAAGTTCACCAGGTCGGCCATCAAGAAGCTGAAAGCGGCCAAGATCGACAAGCTGCCTATCGACCTCACGGATGTGATCGGCAAGGTCAGTGCGGCGGACGTGATCGATCGTGAGACTGGAGAGGTGCTGCTCGAGTGTAACGAGGAGGTCACCGAGATCACGATAGAGCGCCTGCAAGAGGCGGGCATCAGCGAGATCAAGGTGCTGTTCATCGATGGCCTGAACGTCGGCCCCTACCTACGGGACACTCTGATCGCGGACAAGGTCAAGACCATGGAAGACGCGATCATGGAGATCTATCGACGATTGCGTCCCGGCGACCCCCCGACTCTCGAAACAGCCAAGCAGCTGTTCAACAACCTGTTCTTCAATCCCGAGCGTTATGACCTTTCCGCGGTTGGCCGCCTCAAGCTCAACTACAAGTTCCACCGCGACAAGCAGGACCAGGACATCCCCGAGCTGAACCAGAGCGTTCTAAGCAAGAACGACATTCTGCAGACGGTACGCCACCTCATCGATCTGAAGAATGGCAAGGGTTCCGTGGACGACATCGATCACCTCGGTAATCGCCGGGTGCGCGCTGTCGGCGAGTTGATGGAGAACCAGTACCGCATCGGGCTCGTGCGTATGGCGCGCGCGATCAAGGAGCGCATGAGCGTCTCCCAAGAGATCGACACCCTGATGCCTCACGATCTGATCAACGCGAAACCCGTGGGAGCGGTGGTCAAGGAATACTTCGGCAGCTCACAGCTGTCGCAGTTCATGGATCAGACTAATCCGCTCAGCGAAGTGACGCACAAGCGCCGTCTCAGCGCGCTGGGGCCTGGTGGTCTCACGCGTGAGCGTGCCGGCTTCGAGGTCCGCGATGTCCACGCCACCCACTATGGTCGCATCTGCCCGATCGAGACCCCTGAAGGTCCCAACATCGGTTTGATCGCGTCGCTTTCCACCTTTGCGCGGGTCAACGAATACGGATTCGTCGAAACTCCCTATCGCAAGGTCGAGGCGGGCGCCGTGACCAACCGTGTCGAGTGGTTCAGCGCTCTAGAAGAAGAGGGCAAGTACATCGCGCAGGCGACTGCCGACGTCGATGAGAAGGGCCGCTTTACCGGTAACCTGGTCGGTTCGCGTTTGAATGGTGATTACCGAGTGACCACGCGCGAGCAGATCGAGCTGCAAGACGTGGCTCCGAATCAAATGGTGAGCGTGGCGGCTGCCCTCGTGCCCTTCTTGGAGCACGACGACGCCAACCGCGCTCTGATGGGTGCCAACATGCAGCGGCAGGCTGTGCCGTGCATCCGTACCGAGGCTCCCGTGGTCGGTACGGGCATGGAGGGCCGGGTCGCCATCGACTCCGGTGTCTGCGTGGTCGCTGCGCGCGGCGGTATCGTGGAAAGCGTGGATGCCGAGCGCATCGTCATTCGCGCCGAGACGGCGGAAGGTGAAGTCGTCCCCGACATCTATCACCTGACGAAGTACCAGCGCTCGAACCAGAGCACCTGCTACAACCAGAAGCCCATCGTCAGGCCCGGGGAAACCGTCAAGCCCGGGGACGTACTGGCAGACGGTCCCGCTTGCGACATGGGTGAGCTGGCTCTCGGGCAGAACGTGCTCGTCGCGTTCATGCCGTGGCAAGGCTACAACTTCGAAGACTCGATCTTGGTTTCCGAGCGCATGGTCAAGGACGACGTATACACGTCGGTGCACATCGAAGAGTTCGAGTGCGTGGCGCGCGACACCAAGCTCGGCAAAGAAGAGATCACCAAGGATATCCCCAACGTCGGCGAAGAGGCTCTCAAAGACCTGGACGACGCGGGCGTGGTTCGCATTGGCGCTGAGGTCAAGCCGGGCGATATCCTGGTAGGCAAGATCACTCCGAAGGGTGAAAGTCAGCTGAGCCCTGAAGAGAAGCTCTTGCGGGCCATCTTCGGTGAGAAGGCCGGTGACGTGCGCGACAGCTCGCTCAAGGTGCCACCAGGCGTGGGCGGTATCGTCATCAACGCGCGTATCTTCTCGCGCAAAGGCACCGAGAAGGACGAACGCGCCAAGGCCATCGAAGATCAGGAGCAGGCAAAGCTCGAACGAACTCGCGACGAAGAGGTCAAGATTCTTCGAGACTCCTTCTATCGTCGCATAGCCAGAGCTCTGAGCGGGCAGAAGACCACAGGCAAGGTGGTTGACGACAACGGCAACGTGTTGCTCGACAAGGGCGCCGACCTCAGCACCGAGATCCTCGAGAGGGTGCCGCGCAAGTACTGGGGCAGCGTCCCGGTGGAACAGCGCGCGGACGAGGTTGCCCAACTACTCAGCGACCTAGAAGAGATGGTGCGCGAGCGCGAGGAGCACTTCCGCGACAAGATCGACCGCTTGAGCCGTGGAGACGAGCTTCCGCCTGGCGTGATCAAAATGGTGAAGGTGTACGTTGCCATCAAGCGTAAGCTTCAGGTCGGTGACAAGATGGCTGGTCGCCACGGCAACAAGGGTGTTGTCAGCCGGATCCTCCCCGTCGAGGACATGCCCTATCTGAGCGACGGAACGCCGGTCGACATCGTGCTCAACCCGCTCGGCGTACCGAGCCGCATGAACGTTGGCCAGATCCTCGAGACCCATCTGGGCTGGGGTGCCCGCATGCTGGGCAGGCAGATCGACCGTTTGCTGGAAGACAAGATGGGAACCGACGCGCTACGCGACGGCCTCGTCAAGGCCAACGACCTCGACCCCGATTTCGCGAAGTTCGTCAAAGGGCTGAGCGACGAAGAGGTGGTGCGCTTGGCTCAGAAGGGCCGGCGCGGCGTCTTCTTCGGCACTCCGGTATTCGATGGCGCCACCGAGCGGATGATCAAGCGCGCGCTCGGAGTTGCTGGCCTCAAGGAGTCGGGGCAGCAAATCCTGTTCGACGGGCGTACCGGTGAGCCTTTCGACAAGGAGGTGACCGTCGGCGTGATGTACATGTTGAAGCTGCACCATCTGGTCGACGACAAGATTCATGCTCGGTCGATCGGGCCCTACTCTCTCGTCACTCAGCAGCCGCTCGGCGGTAAGGCGCAGTTCGGTGGGCAAAGGCTCGGCGAGATGGAGGTGTGGGCCATGGAAGCCTATGGCGCGGCCTACGCGCTTCAGGAGTTCCTCACCGTGAAGAGCGACGACGTGCAAGGCCGCACGCGCATGTACGAGTCCATCGTCAAGGGCGAGTACGCGCTGGAAGCGGGGTTGCCCGAGAGCTTCAACGTATTGATCAAAGAGCTACAATCCCTTTGCTTGAACGTCGAGCTCGTCGAGGGCCCCGCAGCCACCCAGGTTGCAGCGGAAGACTAGTCGGTAAACCCATGACAAAAAACCGTGTTTTTCTGGAGATAACTCATGCGTGACATTTTCTCCTTCTTCGAGAAGCCCAAAGATCCGCTGTCTTTTTCGGCCATGCGGATTTCGCTGGCGAGCCCGGAAAAGATCCGGGAATGGTCGCACGGAGAGGTCAAGAAGCCCGAGACGATCAACTACCGGACGTTCAAACCCGAGCGGGATGGCCTGTTCTGCGCCAAGATCTTTGGCCCGGTGAAGGACTACGAGTGCATCTGCGGCAAGTACAAGCGCATGAAGCACCGCGGCATCGTCTGTGAGAAGTGCGGTGTGGAAGTGATTCAGTCCAAGGTGCGGCGCGAGCGTCTCGGCCACATCAATCTGGCGACGCCGGTCGCGCACATCTGGTTCCTGAAGAGCTTGCCTTCGCGCATCGGCAACATTCTCGATATCACCCTCAAGGACCTCGAGAAGGTGTTGTACTGCGAGGCCTATATCGTCATCGATCCGAAGGATACGGGGCTCGAGGCCGGAGAGCTCTTGACCGAGGAGCGCTACGCGCAGCTCTTGGAGGAGTACGGAGACGACCGTTTCGAAGCTGGGATGGGCGGCGAAGCCGTGCTTGAAATGCTCAAGCGGGTCGAAGTGCACTCACTCGCTGAGATGCTGCGTCAGGAAATGCGCATGTCTACCAGCGAGGCAAAGCGCAAGAAGTACGCCAAGCGGCTCAAGGTGGTCGAGGCGTTCCGCGGGTCGGGCAACCGCCCCGAGTGGATGATGTTGACGGTCATTCCGGTGCTCCCGCCGGACCTGCGCCCGTTGGTTCCCCTGGACGGAGGCCGCTTCGCGACTAGCGATCTGAACGACCTGTACCGCCGAGTGATCAACCGCAACAACCGTCTCAAGCGCTTGCTCGAGCTGAATGCGCCGGAGATCATCATTCGCAACGAGCGCCGTATGTTGCAGGAAGCAGTGGATGCGCTCTTCGACAATGGGCGTCGCGGGAAGACCATCACCGGTCCCAACAAGCGTCCGCTCAAGAGCCTTTCCGACATGCTCAAGGGCAAGCAAGGCCGGTTTCGGCAGAACCTGCTCGGGAAGCGCGTGGACTATTCGGGTCGTAGCGTGATTGTGGTCGGTCCGACGCTGAAGCTGCACCAGTGTGGATTGCCGAAGAAGATGGCTCTGGAGCTGTACAAGCCGTTCATCTACAACAAGCTCGAGGAGCGGGGGTACGTCAACACCATCAAGAGCGCCAAAAAGATGGTGGAAAAGGAGCGCCCCGAGGTTTGGGACATTCTGGACGAAGTCATCAGCGAACACCCGGTGCTGTTGAACCGCGCCCCCACGCTTCACCGTCTGGGTATCCAGGCGTTCGAACCCGTGTTGATCGAGGGTAAGGCGATCCAGTTGCACCCTCTGGTCTGCGCGGCGTTCAATGCAGACTTCGACGGAGACCAGATGGCCGTGCACGTGCCGTTGTCCATCGAAGCCCAAATGGAGGCCCGCGTGCTCATGATGAGCACCAACAACATACTGTCACCGGCGAGTGGTCGTCCCATCATCAATCCGACGCAGGACATCGTGCTCGGGCTCTACTACGCGACTCGCGAGCGGCGTTTCGCCAAGGGCGCATTCAAGAAGGAGACATTCAAGTACGACGAAGGCGAGAAGCAGCTCACGGGTTCACCGCGCGGCGTCTTCTCTTCGCCGGACGAGGTGCGCATGGCGTACGACAACGGCACGCTCGACCTGCACGCCGGAATTCGTTGTCGCATCACCGATCGTGACGAGGATGGCGTAGAGCGCAGTCGGGTCGTGAGCACCACGGTGGGGCGTGTCTTGCTAGCCGAGATCCTGCCCACGGGCGTACCGTTCGATTACGTCAACAAGACGCTCAACAAGAAGGCGCTCAGCGCACTCATCGATATCTGCTACCGGCGGAACAAGAACAAGGAAACCGTGCTCTTGGCTGACCGCCTGCGCACGCTCGGATTTACGAACGCCACCAAGGCCGGGATCAGCGTCTGCATGGATGACATGGTCATACCCGAAAAGAAGAAGGAGCTGATCGGCGCGGCTCAGGCCGAATTGGAGCGGGTCGTCGATCAGTACCAAGAGGGGCTGATCACCGATGGCGAGCGCTACAACAAGGTTGTCGATATCTGGGCCGGTGTGGCTGACCAGGTAACCGAGGAAATGATGAAGGGTATCGGCACCGAAATCGCGGTCGATCCCGAAACCGGTGAGCAGGCCGAACAGTCCAGCTTCAACCCGATTTACATCATGGCGGACTCCGGGGCTCGTGGCTCGACGCAGCAGATGCGTCAGCTGGCAGCCATGCGTGGTCTGATGGCCAAGCCTTCGGGCGAGATCATCGAACAACCAATCACGGCGAACTTTCGTGAAGGGTTGAGCGTGCTGCAATACTTCATCTCGACTCACGGCGCTCGAAAGGGGCTAGCCGACACGGCGTTGAAGACGGCCAACTCGGGCTACCTGACGCGACGTTTGGTGGATGTGGCCCAGGACGCCGTCGTTGCGGACTATGACTGCGGGACGCTCGACGGCATTCGCGTGACCAAGCTGGAAGAGGCCGGCGAAGTGATTCAGCCGCTCTCGGACCGCATTCTGGGTCGCGTGGCGCTCGAAGACGTGGTCGATCCGCTCACGGGAGAAATCATCGTCGAGGCGAACTCCGCGCTCGACGAGGCTGCTGTGCGCCGTATCGAAGACGCTGGCATCGAAGAGGTCGTGATACGCTCCGTGCTGACCTGTCAAACCCGTCGCGGCGTGTGCGCGTCCTGCTATGGCCGCGACCTGGCGCGTGGGTACCGGGTCAACATCGGCGAGGCTATCGGTATCATTGCGGCCCAGTCGATTGGCGAGCCTGGTACACAGCTGACCATGCGCACCTTCCACATCGGTGGCGCCGCGGCGCGCGGCAAGATCGAGCAGAACATGCTGGAGACACGCACGGAAGGTACCGTGAACCTCAGGCATGCCCAGGTCGTGCGCCGCAAGGACGGTACGCTGGTCGTGATGAATCGCCACGGCGAGCTGGTTGTCATGGATGACACCGGGCGCGAACGTGAACACCATCGCCTGGTCTACGGCGCAATGCTCAGGGCCGAAGATGGTCAGCGAGTGGCGGCGGGCACCGTCGTGGCCGAGTGGGACCAGTTCGCGGCTCCTATCCTCACGGAGCTCGGCGGCGTGATTCAGTACGGCGACCTGGTCGAGGGAGTCACTGTCATCGAGAAGGTCGACGAGGTTACGGGTCTTTCTCGGAAGATCGTGATCGAATCCCGCGCCGCCGACTTGCGACCGCGCATTACCATCGCCGACCCTGAAACCGGAGAGCCCTTGAAGCTCCCGGGCACCGACCTGGATGCTCGCTATCTTCTTCCAGTGGGCGCGAACATCGTTGCCCAAGAGGGTGAGACGATCACTCCGGGGGAGGCTATCGCCCGTATTCCTCGCGACGCTACCCGCGTCCAGGATATCACTGGCGGTCTGCCTCGCGTCGCCGAGCTGTTCGAGGCACGCAAGCCGAAAGATCACGCCATTATCAGCGAGATCGACGGCATGGTGACCTTCGGCAAGGACACGAAGGGTAAGCGCAAAGTAGTGATCACTCCGTATAGTCTGGACGGCGAACTCCAAGAAGATCAGGCGCGTGAGTACCTGATCCCGAAGGGTAAGCATATCCAGGTGCAACCGGGCGATCACGTTCGGGCCGGCGACCCGCTGCAAGACGGGCCTGCCAACCCGCACGATATCTTGCGCGTGAAGGGCGAAAAGGAGCTCGCTGCCTGGTTGGTGAACGAAATCCAGCAAGTTTATCGCTTGCAGGGCGTGGGTATCAACGACAAGCACATCGAGGTGATCGTGCGGCAGATGCTCCGCCGCGTGCGTATCAAGGAGGTAGGCGACACCAACTTCCTCATCGATGAGCAGGTGGAGAAGTACGTTTTCGAAAAGGAAAACGCTCGCGTCATGGAGCGTGGTGGTCAGCCAGCAGTCGCGGAACCGATGTTGCTCGGCATCACCAAGGCCTCATTGTCGACAGAGTCGTTCATCAGCGCTTCGTCGTTCCAGGAGACGACCAAGGTGCTCACCGAAGCGGCCATCAATGGCAAGGTGGACGACCTCAGAGGTATCAAGGAGAACGTCATCATGGGCCGGCTGATCCCAGCTGGAACGGGTCTGCCAGCCTACAAGCGACTGCAGGTGCTGGTGGACGAGAAGGCGCCCACCTATGCGCCCCCGTCGCTGGCCCGACCGGAACCGTACTCATCCGCCATCGGGGAAGAGTAACCCTCGCAGTGTTCGGCAAACCGCTCGCCCCGCGACCCCGCCTGTTCGGGTCTGGGGTGAGCGTCTGCCATTCCGCTTGGAGTTGGCGGGTAGCCGCTTCTGCAGCGACAAATAGCATGTTCGTCGCAATCCATCATCGAAGCGGAGGATCTACCGGGCAGCACGCGCCTGTGCAGTTGGCAAACTGCTTGGTGCTCTAGTAGCGGCCAGTAAGATTGTGGGCCAGCCAAGTAAGCTTGGGCGCGCCTCGGCGCACCATCTGATGGGCCTGCGCCTTGAACCAAGCGCCTGCGTGCTGACGTTCGGGGTGGACACGGAGCAACTCGTTCGCCAGAAGTGGCGCCTGCTGAAGGCGACCATGAATGAGCGAGCGCGTCGACTCTGGGCGGGCACGGAGGCCGACGCGATGGGGTACGGGGGCGTTGCCGCAGTAGCACGGGCAACGGGCATGGCGATCAGTACCGTGAGGAAAGGACGGGACGAGGTTCGCGCAGGGGCGCGCGCCGAAGACGTCGTGAAGGTTCGACGCAGCACTGGGAAGCGACCGTTCGATGTCCACCATCCCGAGGTGTGGCCGGCGCTCGAACAGCTGGTCGATCCAGTCACCCGTGGTGATCCGGAGTCGCCGCTACGGTGGACGTGCAAGAGCACGCATGCGTTATCAGCAGAGCTGTCCGCGCAGGGGATTCAGGCCAGTGACAAGACCGTGGCCAAGCTGCTCCGCGAGCACGGCTACAGCCTCCAGGCACCGAACAAGTCCGTTGAAGGCACCCAGCATCCGGATCGCAACGCACAGTTCGAGCACATCAACGCCAAAGCAAAGAGCTGCATCAAGCGCGGCGTACCGGTGATCTCCGTTGATACGAAGAAGAAAGAGCTGGTCGGCAACTTCAAGAATGGTGGCCGTGAGTGGCAACTTCAGGGCGAGCCCGAACTGGTCGACGTCCATGATTTCCCGGGCGACGCACTGGGCAAGGCGATTCCGTACGGCGTCTACGACCTCGCCGCCAACGCCGGTTTCGTGAGCGTGGGCGTCGACCATGACACGCCGGTGTTCGCGGTCACCTCCATCGAGGCCTGGTGGAAACAGGTCGGTTCGAAGCGTTACCCTGACGCTCGCGAGATTTTCATTACCGCCGACGCGGGCGGGAGCAACGGCTATCGCTCGCACGGTTGGAAGCAGCAACTCCAGCGGGTAGCTGACAAGCTCAACCTTGCGATCCGTGTTAGCCACTTCCCGCCCGGCACCAGCAAGTGGAACAAGGTGGAGCACCGACTGTTCTCATTCATCTCGATCAACTGGCGCGGCCGCCCCCTGAGGACCTATGAAACGATTATCAGCCTCATCGGCAACACGACCAATCGCGGGGGCCTCGTTGTACGCGCTCGCCTCGACCGTCGCAGGTACCCCACTGGCAAGAAGGTTTCAGCCAAGGAACTCCGCGAGCTAAAGCTCGAGCGGGACGACTTTCACGGCGATTGGAATTATGTGATCAAGCCGCGCGAGGAACGACGTTGATCGGTCGACTTTCCGATCCGCGGGCCCTAAGCCCGGAGGCTCCTCGGCGAACCCCCTTCGATTCGATGGCCTCAATCGCTTTCGGCGGGAGAAGCATCTTGCGATTGTCTCGGGCTTCCCACTTTCTCGGTGTATCTACCCTCTTGGGGACGGTCACGTAGTTCGCTAGCAGGAAGCATAGACCCATGGCTGCATATCCGGCACACCAAGGCCAGGCGGGGTCGCCTACTGACAACGCGGTGTCCCCGGGCGTGAACCGATAGCTGTGCATCAAGCCAAGCGCGCTGAGCACGGCCCCTGCTAGACACCAGGCACCGGCCAGGACGAAGCGCTGTTCGATCAAGAACACCGTCGCCGCCGCCAAGATCATCGCAGAAAAGATGAACCCCTGTTCGAGAGCGAAAGCGCCGTGAATGAAGGTATCGGCTGGGAACTTCTCGAGGATCGCCGGGCTGAATTCAGGTCCCTGAGGGCTCCCGTAGCCGGCGGCACGCAGCCCGTTCTTAGCCATGAGGGCACCCCACGCGGCTAGGCCAGGCAGCAGACCCAACACCACGGCGGGTGCGTGTGCGCGCGGCGTCGTCTGAAAGGCCTGGGCGGCAATCACGATCCCGATCCAGAGCACGATCGCCATCCCGGCATCGACGGGTATTGCCCAGACGATGTAGCCGAGGCTCCCAGTCAGAAGTACGAGCGTGAACAGGCCGGCATTGAGCAAGGAGTACCCCGCGCGTGCGCCCATCTGCTTCCAGCCGGGGTGTCCTATGTAGATGGTGGTCGGAAAGCAGGACCCGAATAGCGCGGCTGCCATCGTACCCGCGCCGTTCACAGCCAAGGAAGGAGCCGTCGGGAAGCGATCCCCGGCGGCCTCCGCGGACTCGATGTTCTGCAGTGAGCCCACTACGTTGAACAGCCCCATGGGCAAAATGACTCCGATGAAAGCCCAGGCGTGCCCCTCGCTGAGCCCGGCCCAGAGATCTCCCAGCACTGGCAGCGGCACGTGCACCGCGATCCCCTGCGTGGGCAGCGCCCCAGTGGGTGCGATGCCCTGCGCCCAGGCTACTGCCGTGCCCACCAAGACAGCTACGAACCCGCCGGGCAATCCCCCGCGAAAGCGTACTCTTCCGAAGTAGACCAAGAGCACGATGGCCAGGGTTGCCATTCCCACGACAGGTCGCGCGAAGGTTCGGAACAAGAAGCCGAGTGAGATAAACGAGAGCGCGATACCCGCCAGCGTCGACAAGAGCGCGGCGCGCGGGGTAAGGGAGCGGAGTCGCTCCGCCACGAAGGCTCCGCTGAACTCGATCACGCCGGAACCGACACACGCGACCAGACCCGCTTGCCAGGCCGCTCGAGCTGGGTCGGGGTGACCAGCGGCGCTGGCGCTAAGTTTCACAGGTAGCATCACCAGAAAAACGTAAGCGAACAGTGAGATAGTATTGATCCCGTAGGGCAGCGCACATACATCGGTGCGTCCCTCCCGCCGGGCTACGTCCACCGCTTGCTTCGCGTAGTAGAGGTTCCCGACGAGCAATGATATGACGACACCGGGCAACACGTGCCCGTAGAGCAATTCTGCGCTGAAGCCGAGCACGTACCGACACAGCGTGTCGATCAAGAGAAGCTGGACCAAGTTGTCGACGGCCAGTCCGAAGAAGCCGTCGATATCACCGCGCACGAACCAACGCATGCCGCGCAGCCTACACTGGTATATCGAGCAGAGAACCGCGAAGCGCGCCGTCCCGTGCAGCGGCCCGCGCGAAGCCAACAACCATCGGCTGGACCCTTGGCCGGAATCGGGACGGTGTGACCCAGTCCGACCAACCGTCAGTGTTTGACAGGTTCCGCGCAAGCGGTGAACACCGCTGTTGCGACGGAACGCCTCTGCGGATAGTCGAGGATAATGAGTGATTCTGAGCCGTCCTATTCGGAGGTCGCCGAGGGCCTCGCTCACGAGTTTCTGGCCGTTGGCGCGCTCGAAAGCTCGCTCATCGTGGAATTTCGCGCGCTCTTCGTGGGCGATTTGCTTTGGGAATGGACGTTTGCCGGGGTTCGCCAAAGGCCCTGGATATTCGTCCAGTCGGCGTTCTCCGTACTGCTGGACAAGGGGCGAGTTCGACAGCGTCTGTCGCGAGAGGCTGGCCACGATCTAACCAGGCTACCGTTTCGAGCGAGTCTGCTCGAAGCACTTCAGGAGGCTCGCTCGAAAGGTCGAAGGATCGTCCTGCTATCCGATGACGCCATCGCCGAGAATGTTGCTACCCAATTGGGACTCGAACTGTGGGAAGGCTCGTCACGCGAGCGCCTGCCTGAGCTTTGCCCCGGTGGCTTTGACTACGTGACCGACTCGGCGGATGAAACGGCGCCCCTGCGGCAAGCTGGACGGACCTTTCTGGGCGGTGCGACTCCACGAGTCGCACGGGGAGTGCGGAAGTTCAGCAATGTGAGGAGCGTCCTTCCCCAAAAGGGCTTTCTCCGCGCGATGGTCAAAGAGCTCCGCCCTCACCAATGGTCGAAGAACGCTCTGCTCGCGGTGCCCGTCCTGCTCGCTCCCGGCGTTCCCGACCCGTGCAGTATCGGTTCTGCGCTACTCGCCGCTCTGACTTTTTCTCTTTCGGCGTCGGCAAGCTATGTACTCAATGACCTGTTGGACTTGGAGGCGGACCGCGCGCACCGCACGAAACGCGCGCGTCCATTCGCTTCCGGAGCCCTGCCGGTTCTGTTCGGCCCCGCACTGTTCTTGGGCCTTCTGTTGCTGAGCTTCACGATCTCTCTGACGCTGTTGCCGTTCAGGTTTTCGGTACTGCTCGGCCTGTACCTGGTGGGCACGTTGGCGTATTCGCTCTACTTCAAGACCAAGCTCTTGATCGACGTGTTGGTACTCGCGGCGCTATACACTCACCGGATATTATCGGGAGGTGTAGCGACGGGCACCGAAGTGAGCACCTGGCTTTTGGGGTTCTCGATGTTCCTGTTCACGAGCCTGGCTTTCGCGAAACGATTCGTCGAGCTGTACGCCTCGAAAAGCGACGACAAGTTGATGAATCGCGGCTACTTCAAAGGTGACCAGGTGATGATCACGTCGATGGGCACGGCGAGTGGATACATCGCGGCCCTCGTATTCGTGCTCTATGTCGATAGCGCAAAAGTACGGGTAGGGTATCGCGAACCAGCGCTCTTGTGGCTAGTGTTGCCGGTGCTGCTCTACTGGCTCGGTCGCGTCTGGCTATTGGCTGGTCGTGGGCAAATGCAGGACGACCCCGTGAGATTTGCCATGAAGGACCGGCGTAGTTTGCTGTGCGGAGTTCTGATCGTGGTCATCGTTGCGCTTGCCCGGTTTACACCGGAAGCGTTGTCCAATGTCATCACCTGGAAGCCCTGAGGTCGTGTCGGAAGAGGAAGTTGCAAAGCTCGACCCGAGTGTGGCAATGCGAGTCGGCGAGCTTGACGCCCCAGGAAGATCTCACGCGCCGTTGGCATGTTCAGGAAACCATGCCGAAACGCGGTCGTGAAGTCAACGAACTCAGTTCGTGCAGGCCCCTGCACTGAACGCCTGCCGGGTGTTGCAGCCTTTCTGCGGCTTCTTTGTCGGTGGAAAGGAGCGTGACCGTGACAGAACACGCGGTACCATGCGACGCGCTCCGCCCCGCCGGTGGAGAAGGAGACTGTCATGGATTTGGAAAGAGCTATCGGCCTCACCGGGCAGGGCACCATCGTCGAACCGGATCGCCAGACCCTCCGGCGTTCGCTGATTCTCAAGATTGCGGCGCTTGGCTCGCAGATCCCAGAAAACCTGGGGAACCACGAGATCTTCGATCTGGCGGGGGATCTCTTCCAAAGCTATCAGGAGCAGCGCAGGCTGCTCAGTAGTCACCTAAATCCTGCGGATCAGCGCATCCAAGATTTCCTCGATGAAACGTTTGCTCCGCTGAACCTGCCTGAGCGGGTACGCTTACCGGCAGAAACTCTCGTGCTCGACCGGCACGGTTTGGCGCGAGAGTTGTCACTGCCGATGGACGCGGACGAGTGGCACAACGGGCAGGTCAGCAGCTATCGCTTGGACAACGGCGTGTTGCACAATCCGATCAACGATCGCCGA
Organism: uncultured delta proteobacterium; assembly: GCA_963809955.1. GTDB lineage: Bacteria > Myxococcota_A > Polyangia > Polyangiales > Polyangiaceae > JAICQQ01. Next base: position 44,586 of record CAWELQ010000011.1, on the reverse strand, counting down.
ACGACCAAGGGGGTCTTCCATGTTGCGGATGTCGGGCTGCCGGTTCCTGCGGACAAGATCGCCGTGCCGCTCTCGACGTACGCGCGTCTACTGGGCTTGGCGCTCGCCCCACCTCAGGACCTGTGTCGCCTGCCTTTCGCCGCCGCTTGGCCCACTCCCGTCGAGACGCTGGTTTCATTGCTCCTGCGCCCGCTGGTCTGTCCCGCCGTTCCCGGCATTTCCCCGGAAAAGCGCTTGGAAGTACGCTTCTTTGCGCCAGGCGGCCTGGTCTCGAATCTCGACTTCGTCGAAAGCATATTTGGTAACGCGGGGGATCCGCTCTTGCCGCAGAACGACGCGGCTCTGGACGTCGACCACTGGACAGGTCACTCGGGCTGCGTGATCCTGGCGCCACACCTGGTGCTCGTGAAGAAGAAGGCCGTGGGTTTGCCGCATGTGAGCGAAGCTACGGAGCGCCAGCGCGAGCAGGGGATGTGCTGGGCGGACGAAAGTGAACTGTATAACAACGGTAAGCCCTTCAAGATCACGCTGCGCGATATGCGCGGCGTCATGGTGACCATCCTCGCGGATAACTATTTTGGTTACTGCAAGAAGGAGGTGAAGACTCAGATTGGTCTCAGCGCGAATCTGTCTGGGTTGGCGGAGGAGGAACACTCGGGTGGAGCGCTTGCGTTTTCCACCTATAGTCTGGGTACTCGCTTCGTGCAGGACTCGCGCATCATGAGCACCGATCACAGGTTTGCGGATGTCGTGTCGCTTCTGGGAGACACGATCGAGTTGCACGATGCCGGCTACGCGACGGACAAGAACTATCCGTCCATCCACTACATGCCGGAAGACATGGCGATCGACCTGAAGACGCAGCTGATTACCTGGACCAGCAAGGGACAGGAGCAATGCATCAAGATCCTACCCGAGCGCGTCTACGTGCACCCGAGCGGGTACAAAGTGCGCTTGCAGAAGCACCCTGTCGCGCCGAGTTGGCGCTTGATCGGCACGGTACCCGAGGGCACCTTTTGTCACAAGCCGTGCACCGTGTCCGGCGGTGGCAAGTCCGAGATCAGCAAGAGCCTAGTCGACGCAGTACTGTACGGCCCCATCTACGTCACCGCGCTGGATGAGGACATGGCGAGGGTCGAAGAGATCATCAATCGCGACTATGGTGACTGCATACGCCCGGAGCTTCGCCAGCAGAACGGCAAGAGCCCAGCGCGCCCCGTATTGAGCGAAGAGCGTTCACTCGGTTCGGTGATCAAGCTCTTGACCCCGAATGAAGCGGGCTACACCGACGAATACAACGCTTGGCTCAGGACCATTCCCAACCACGTGCGCGCTATCGTCTTCATCATAAAGCGCTTCTACAATGCCGAGTGGGGTGAGGAGTGGCTTCGACACTTCAGCGTGGATATCATCAACGGAGCGCCGGGGCATGAGCTGAAGAGCGATGGTCGAAAGTTGGTCGGGACCTACTTGCGCATCGGTCTGTGGCGGAATGGGTCTTGGCGTACCTACAAGGTTCGACAGGATTTCATCCCTGCTGACAAGGTGCAGATGGAGGACGACATTACGGCGTCCGTGGTCGTTCCGGCCAGCAAACTGTTGGGCTTGCCCAAGGAGTACGATGGGCATCCGAGCCTGAAACTTTCCCAGAACTGCGAGTTCCGCCTGTTTCAGCGTCCGGACGATGCTATTCACCCTGGGTTCGACAAGCAAACCGAGCACGACATGGCGCAGCCGGGGCTCTTCGTTTCCAACTTCCAGCCGCTCGGTTCCGAAGATGCCCGTGAAATTGCGGAAGCCGTAGATCTGAGGGCGGCTTTCACCGATGACATGCGCGAGCACGTGGACAGAAACGCGGCGCGAGGCTCGGGCTTCAGCGTGTGCTCCGCCAAGCCGCGCCTGGTGCAAGGCAAACCAACCAAGAACCCGCGGTATCTCCAGGTCCGCCCCGACCTGGTGCGCCCGAGAGATCGTTACCTGGCCGAGGTGGGCGCGCGTCTCTACCGTCGCATTTCGGTGCCGGGGCCAGTCATCTTTCCCGTGATCAGCGTGTTATCGGGACGGCGCAACAATCCGCCCGACGAAGGGATTCGTCCACTTTGTGTGTATAACCCGATCCACTACCAGGAATTACCCGAACTGTTCATGGATTACATCTGCTCCGTGACCGGCAAATCGCCCAGCACCACCGGAGCCGGGTCGGAAGGAGCTTTGACCAAGGGACCCTTCAACGCCATATGCGCAACGGCGGACCTCAACAACAGCCTCGTCTCGATGCTTCTCTGCGGCTATGCCGGCTTCAGCTCGGCTGCGGGCTATATCGGACCGAACGTGCGCGTCGACCACGACGTGAGCCTACTGATTCCAGAGTTGTGGTGCCGCATGTTCCCCGAAGAGCGCGATCCGGACAGAATGATTGCGGCGGGGCAGCTAGAAAAGATCGACGACTTCGACTTCGAAGGACGCCGGGTCGAGGCGAGCATCCTGGGCTACCGAATTACGTCGAAGTTCGCGCACACGTTTTTGGGACGGGTATTCGACAACCCGGAGCAGGTTTTCACCGAAGACATCCTCAAGCCGGAGCTTCAGGATCGGGCGGTATTCGCCGACGGCATCGACAATATCAGACAGGCCTATCGTCACGCCGCGCGGTTATACTTCGAAGATGGAAGCATCGACGATGCATGCCCGCCACTGCGCGCCCTGCTTCACATCATGGCGTACGACGAATGGGAAGGTAGGACGCTTCGTGACCCGGAGCTGCGTGCCATGTTCACGCGCGAAGCCTTGCTCGACAGTGACTGGTATCGCGAACGTCTACACGTCAAGCAGGCCAGGGATGTCGCTTTGTGGTCCCGCCACGTGGAAACGCTCCAGAGTTTTGAGAAGCGCCAGCAGTATCGACGTGAGGCCGAGCGCCTCGGGATCGCGGAGCGCTTGAAGCATGCACGACAAGAGCTCGAGCGGGTGAGTTCGGAGCAGTATCTGCTCGAACTAGTGGGCACTATCGGCGCGGATCCGATTCACAAACGTGCCCAGCCCTCGACCCAGACCGTGCGACCCACGAACGAAGAGGCCGCGCAAAACATGGTGAACTGAGGCTAACATGCGCGTCCAGGGTTCCCGAAAGCGCGTACGCCTGAAGGAGGCAGACCTCGAGCCCAGCGAGTCGAGGCCCGCCCTGCGCGCCGCCCCGGTGGCGGCCCTGGTCGTATGGGTTGGCTCGATGACGCTGGCTACTGCCATCTACCTCGATTGGTTGCCGGCCCATTCGCTGTTTTCCAGCCCGAATGCTTCCTCCATTGAGGTGCCCGAACCGGCGGTTGAGCGATCGGGAAGAGTCGCCGCCCACCTGGAGCCCGCGTTCCCCCGGCGTCAGCCTGCTTCGGCGCTGCGTGAGGCGCCAAAACGTTCAGCTGCCGCCCACTCGCCAGCGCCGGAAGCCGGCGCGACGGCGAGAGGGTCCGAGACTCCAGAGTCTCACGCAGGCAACCGTTCCATCCACATTGACCCGGCCGATGTGGAGATGGCGCAGGAGTCCGGTAAGACCGTGCGAGGAAGCTATCATTCCGACAACAGCTGGGCCGCCGGGTGGTGAGAGAGCGCGCTCAGAAAGCGAGTTCGGTGCCGTCCTTGTAGAACTTCCCCGTCTCGGTAAATGGGAGAGTGGCAAGCTTCAGCGCGCCCTCCGCCGATTCGGCGACGGTGCCTGGCGCGTCTGGCCCCCCAAGATCGGTCTTGACCCACCCGGGGTCGAACGCGTTGACGGCGATCTCGGGCGCCAACTGTTCGGCGAGCAGCATCGTCAGACCGTGCAACGCCCACTTGCTCAGGCGGTAGCTGGCGATGCCCGTGGAGCGAATGCTTGCGAAGTCCCCGGCGCCCGACCCGACCTGGATGATGCGCGGCTCGCGCCCATTGCGCAGTAGCGGCAGACACGCGAGCGACAAGTCGAACGGAGCCATCAAGTTGACGTCTATCGACGCGCGCAGCGTTCCTGGTGGTTCGGCCTCGAAAGTTGGTGCGTGACTGAGCATGACCGCAGCGTTGTTCATCAATATATCCAGCGCGCCCCAGCGGGCGGCGACCGTCTCGGCGATCGAGGTCGAGGCGCCTTGCTGCGCCAGGTCGATGACCAGGTGCGAGAATCGTCCAGGTGCGACGTCTTCGAGTGCCGTCTGTGCGGCGCTCAAACGCTGGGCATCACGCGCTACGCCCAGCACTTCCGCACCGTGCTCGAGAAACGTCTTTGCGACCGCCAGTCCAACGCCGCGGGATGCGCCCGTCAGCAGAACGCGTCGACCTTCGAGTAGCTTTGCCATGATAGAGCTCCTTGTACCGTTGTCGGGTCGTTGAATGCGTGAGGGTTCGAGTGCCCCGCCTTGCTTCTCGGTTTACGCAACCGGTGGGCCGCTCGATGCGGGACTGAGCGCGTGGCGCTCGTACACTTTGCCCGCTCTTAGCACGTAACCCGTCACTGCGAGTCTTTCGATCAACAGTTCGCGGTTCGTCGCCACCAACATCGTCACCTCCGGATCATCGCGGTGCTGGCAAAGGATCTCGTGGATCAGCGCTGCGGTTTTCGGATCGAGACCGATATCAGGGTCGTCGAAGAAGAAGAAGTTCGGTCGTGTCGCCAGGGCTCGTGCGAGCGCCAATCTTTTGCGATTTCCGACCGAGAGGTGCGCGGGTAGAGAGAAGTAGTCCTGCTGGCTGAAGCGCACTCGCCGGAGCGCGGTCGTAGAACGCGCGCTCACCTGCTCCGAATTTAGTCCCAGAACGTCAGCATGGTAGCGCAGCGGCAGCTCTACGTTGGCTAGCGCGGGGAGGTTCGATAGGAGACCACCTTCTTGAAAAACGAAGCCTCGACGCACTCCGACTCGAAAGAGCTCGCTTGGATGCTTCGCGTCGGCCCCGTGCCCCCCCAACAGCACCGAGCCTTGCTGGGGCGCAATCAGGCCGGCGCACAGGTACAGGAAGGTCGATTTGCCGGACCCATTGCGCCCGGTTATCACGGCGGTTCCCCCTTTGGGCAGCTCGAAGTCGACATCGTCGAGCACCGTGAGGGCGCCGTAGTTGTAGGAAACCCCGACCATGCTGATGCCCGGCTCCAGTGATTGGTGCGAGATGTGCGCCATCGGCAGAGTCATCCTCTAGCTGACTGGTGGACCCATAATCCAGTAGAAGGCCAGCGTGATGACCGCATTGAGTGCGACACAGGCGAGCAGGGTCATCACCACCGCGTGGCTTGCCCTGCGCGGCACCTCCGTGGGAGAGCCCTCCGCTTGCAATCCGAAATGGCAGCACAGCCACCCGACGACCACTCCCAGCACCAAGCCCTTCAGGACAAAGAGGGGGAAGTCGGCCGGGAGTAGCGCGCCGGTGAAGCCGGCGGTCATGTTGGACAAACCCACATTGCCGATCGCGAGGCCCACCAGGTAGCCGGACAGAATCGCTAGGGCGCCGAAGTATACAGTGAGTACCAGGACGCTCACGACGCAGCCCACGATGCGCGGCAGGACCACGAAGCGCATCGGATCTATCCCCAAAGAAGCCAGCGCCAAGACCTCATCGTTGACCTTCATGTTTCCCAGCTCGGTTGCTATGGCGGTCCCCGAGCGTCCCGCCACCACGATGGCGGTTACCAGTGGCGCGAGTTCGCGCAGTATCACTGCGACCAGGATTCTGCCGACCATCTCCGTGTTCAGGGCTCCGCTCAAGAGCTGCACTTGTAGAACGAACGTAGCGCCCACGAAGGCGGCGATGGCGCCGATCAGCGGCAATGCCTCGAAGCCAGTGAAGAACACCTGACGAACCGTGATCCTGGTGCAGACGTTGGCGGCCGCCTTCCCTGGCGTGAATGGGGCAGCAACCGCCATGAGCAAGGTTTGCCAGAGCCCCACGGTTTGCCTGAATGCGCCGAGCGCGGCGGCTCCCAAGCGTGCCAGGAAGCCTTGTTCTTCGGAGCCAGGCGGCTTGGGGAATAGCGTGTACGGCGTGCTCACGAGAGTCGCGCTAGCTTACTCCCGCGTGGGACGGTTTTGAAGGGTCAGCCCGAGGCCGGGTGCGCGAGAGCCTCAGGCGACCGCCGTGTTCGTCGTGGCGATTTCTGCGCTGCCGAGCTGCCTGCTCGACGCGGCGTCAGCTAGGCCGTGCAGGACCTCCAGTGTGGTCTCGAAGTCGATGCACGGGTCGGTGATGCTCACGCCTCGGGTAAGTGCTGCTGGATTCGCCAGGTCTTGGCGACCTTGGTACAAGTTGCTCTCCAACATGACTCCCAAGAATCTCATTGGAGCCAGCGGCGACCTGCTCGGCGACGTCTTTCGCGACCAGCACCTGCTTCTCGATGCACTTGCCGCTGTTACCGTGCGCACAGTCAATCAACAACCGCGGCTGCAGCCCCGCGCGCCTGAGCTCATCGGCGGCCTGCGACACGTGCCCGGCTCGGTAGTTGGGGCCTCGTGTTCCTCCCCGCATGACCAGGTGCCCTTCGGAGTTGCCCAGGGTGCGGACTTTCGCCACCCGGCCAGTGGCGTCGATCCCCAGGAAGCTGTGAGGCTGCGCCGCAGCGAGCATGGCGTTGATGGCGACGTCGAGGCTTCCGTCGGTACCGTTCTTGAAGCCCACCGGCATCGAGAGTCCACTGGCCATTTCCCGATGTGTTTGACTCTCCGTGGTGCGTGCTCCAATTGCTGCCCAGCTGACCAAGTCCGAGATGTATTGAGGAGCGATCGGGTCGAGAAGTTCCGTGGCTGCGGGAACGCCGAGATCGGCCACTTCCAGCAGCAGCTTGCGCGCGAGCCTCAAGCCTGCACCGATGTCCTCGCTCCCATCCAGGTGGGGATCGTTGATGAGCCCCTTCCAACCGACCGTGGTCCGAGGTTTCTCGAAGTACACACGCATCACGATTAGGAGGCGATCCGAGAGAATCTGGCTGACGTGTCGCAAGCGCGTCGCATACTCCAGGGCCGCGTCCGGATCATGTACCGAACATGGGCCCACCACCACCAAGAGGCGTTCGTCGTTGCCGGCTAGCAGTTCACCGATGCAGCGACGGGCCGCATGAACAGTGTGCGCCGCCGATGGAGAGAGCGGCAATTGGCGCAGCAGTTCGCCGGGGGATGGGAGGGGGCTAGCGTGTGACACTCTGTAACCGAGGGCTTTGGACATCAGAAACCGGACTCCAGAAATGAGAAAACCCCGGTCGTTTGTGGCGACCAGGGTCTTTCTAACTACTGACCAAATCGAGCGCTAGATGGTCAGCCCCAGCCGCCGCACGGGTGCGGGCCAGTAGCTAAACCAAAAGCTGAAGCGCGTGTTGACCATCTTTTGCCAAGGGTAGACTGGTTCTTCCGCTCGTGCAACATGCATTCGTCGGGCGCCCATTGGATCGCTTCGGATGAATTTTGCCAGGCTCCAACAAAACACCACGAAATTCGAGCGCGCTGCGCTAGGGTGCTTCCCTCGGATGGCAGCTCGGAGCGGTCACGTGTCTTGCTTGGGAGCAGGGGCGCTCGCGGTCCTCTGGGGGCTGAGCGCCGCGGGTTGCCATTTCAGTGCCCAGGCGAGTGGGCAGGCGCATACGGGTGGGGAAACCCATGCCGAAGCCAAGGCCGCCACAGAGACGGAGAGTTCTACCGAGCCGGCACCGCCAAGCAAGGCCGCACCCAGCATCCAGTACCGCAAGGGACGCCTGGAGTACCGCGGAGTGATCAACTTCGAATATGACAAGGCCGCGCTGCGCTCGGACCCGGCGACTACCGAGACCTTGGCCGAGTTCAAGAAGTTCCTCGCCAAGCATTCGAATGTTTCGCTGGAGATCGAAGGCCACACCGATTCGCGCGGATCGGATGAGTACAACCTGGACCTCAGCGAGCGCCGCGCCTACGCGGTTCGAGATTGGCTCATCGAAAACGGAGTCGACGAGTCTCGCCTTACCGCAGTGGGCAAGGGTGAAACAGCGCCCCAGACACCCGAGCCCGAAGGCTGTCAGGACGCCGAACCCCCGGACACAGCGGCTTGCGAAGAGGCTTGGGCAACCAACCGGCGTGTGGTTTTCGAGGTGACCGGCGGCGAGGAAACATTGCCCGAAGCCGAGCCCGCGCCCCTGGCGGCGTCGCCTGCTCCTCCGCCCGAGCCTCGACCGGAAGCTGCTCCCGCAGCGTCCGTGAGATCGTGTCCCTGGCTATTCGGCGGGCACTTGAACGGGCTCGGCCCGAACTCGTTCGTGATGGTCGCGGCCGCCACGCAACCGGGCGTCTGTTGGCTCGAACTGAGTCTCGGTGGCGGTTATGCAACGGACCGATTTTCGGCAAGTGCTGCGGGCTTGCGAGCCCGGGGTCATCTCACTTCTCTAACGTTTCCGCTGCGGGGGCGCATCTGGTTCATGGAGCAGGGGCATTCGCTCGTTGGCGACGTGGGGCTCGGGTTCACTCATTTCCGCATGTCGGCGACGTCCGCCGACGCCGCTGGGGGACGCCTGGACTACACTCGCAGGACGACGCCGCTCTTGTCTTCTCTCGCGCTGGGGTACGGGTTTCGCCCGGAAGGGGCACAGCCGGGGTACCGCTTCACCGCGATGCTTGGCGGCATCTTTCATCCCACGCGTCTGGGCGACTCCAGCTCGCGTACCGAGAATGGATTCAGCGCCGCGAATGCCGCAGACCTCTCGACGGCGCTCGATGAGCGTACCGAAGACTACACGGATCCGGGTCTGTTCGGCGAAGTCTCACTGGGTCTTCTGTTTTGAGCGGAGGCGTCCCAGCTCCCTCACCACCCGCTCGACCTGTGCTTCGGTGGGGGCCTGTACGTCCACGAGGATGGCGCCTCTGGTGACCTCCAGGGCCTCGAACTGCGATCGCAGCAGGGACGCTTTCATGAAGTGTCCCGAGCGCTGCTGCAGCCTTTGCAGGATCAAGTCAAAGGAGCCATCGAGGTAGACGAAGACGACTCTGGCGTCGCCATCGGCGAGCCGATCTCGATAGCTTTGTTTGAGCGCCGAACATGCCAGGACCGCGCCTCGTGAGCCTAGACGTTCGACGATCAGGCTGTGGAGCCGCTCGAGCCATGGGGCCCGGTCGCTGTCGTCCAAGGGAATGCCACGGGCCATCTTCTCGACATTGTCTTGGGGATGGTAATCGTCAGCATCGAAAAACGGCAGGCCGAGCCTGCGTGCGAGCGCCTTGCCGAGGGTGGTTTTGCCGGCCCCGGAGACGCCCATCACGATCAGTACTTCGGACTCCGCGCCGGTCATCAGAGGCCTCCCGCCGGAATGGAGGGGTGCCGGCTGCCGGTGATCAGAGCTTCGGGCCGTACGGGTTTCTCACGCATGTCTCGGATGAGCCCAGTATTGCACAGCACCGGTGCGCTTGTTTTGGTGTACAATCCGCCCGTGAGTCTGCTGCCGTCCGCTTCAGCCCGTTGGCGTCACCGTGTCGTGTTACTGCTCTTGTCCCTGATGGTGGGTCTGGGCTCGGAAGGCATGGCGTTCGCGCAGACGGCGGAGGAGCTCTCGGAGGCGCGCGCCGCCTTCCAGCGCGGGATCGAGCTCGAGAAGGCAAAGAATTGGGCTGGGGCGCTGAAAATGTTCCGCGAGGTCGGACAGTTCAAGATGACGCCGCAGGTGCGATATCACATCGCGCTCTGCGAAGAGAAGCTGGGCAAGCTCGTGGCAGCGTTGGGCGGGTACGAACTCGCGCTCGAGGACGCCGATTCGGTGGGCGATGGTGTCAGTTTCAAACAGGAAGTCGAGGCGAGCGTCAACGACCTCAGGGCGCGCATTCCCAAAGTGGTCATCCAACGTGGAGAGGGAGCGGAGGCGGCGTCGATCGCACTGGACGGGGTCCAGCTGGGAGAGAGCTCCGTGGGCGTGGAAGTGCCCCTCGATCCGGGGCCGCATTCGCTGGAGGCCAGCGCGCCGGGCTACTTGGACTATTCCGAAACGCTCGAGGTTGGTGAGGAAGAAACGCGGACGGTGACCATTAGCCTGGAACCTGCGCCCGACAAGAGCCCCACGCTGCCCACGAGCCACCCGCGAGATACTGGTGTAGCCGGCGAGTCCGGCAAGAAGTACGGAGTGGTGCCCTATGTGCTCATGGGGGTGGGCGGCGCAGGTCTGGCGACCGCCGGGGTACTGGCGATCGTGCGCAAGCGGGATCTGGATGACCTCGAGAGCACTTGCAACCTGGATGGCAACCAGTGCCCCGATGGGCTGTCCGAGAAGCGACTGGACGAGCTCGACAAGAAGAACAGCCGGGTCAACACCCTGGATTGGTTGGCTCCTACCGTGGCCGGCGTGGGTCTGGCAGCTGCCGGAGCTGGCGTGGCGTTGTTCTTTCTGGACCGGCAGAACGCCGAGCAAGCGCAGCAGGGGGAGCGTGTGCGTGAGCTCGAATTCGCTGCGACTGCCCCCGGCGCCGACCTGATGGGCTTCAGCGTCGTTGGGCGATTCTGAGCTAGAAGCCGGGGTCCTGCTTCCAGTCTTCGGACTTGGTTTCCGGTGCCGGCTTCTTGCCGGTGTTCACGGTGCGAGGAGCCGAGGGCCTGAAGGTCCGCGGAGCCGGCAACCTGCGTGCTGCGGCACTCGTGGTCGACTTGTCATCGGTGGTTTGATGTTCCACCGCATCCGCTTTGGTTTCGGTCGACTCGCTGGGCTTCTGGTCGCCCTCGTCCCCCGACTTCGGCTCGGCGTCGGTCGCTTGCGCTTCGTCGGTGTCGCCTGCGCCTTTGCTGCCGTGCTGGGTTGCCCCTACCGCGGGCTCATGGTTGCTCGGGGTGGGCGGGGGTTCGGGCTCACTGCCACTGGAAACCGCGTAGGCGATCACGCCGATCAGCAGTAAAATGCCGGCGGCGGCGCCCAACAGGAGTCGCTGTTTCTTCCCGGCACCGAAGTCCGGCGGTGCTTCTAGCGTGCCCGCGGTGATGCCGCTGCCCGTTGATGAGGCGTTCGCTTGTGCGTTGGCGAGTAGAGCGCCCTTTTCTGTCCCGGCCGCGGGCTGAATCGCCTGGCGCGTCCCGCTCTGTTGTGCCTGCTGGTCGGCGCGATCGAGCGCCTCGGAGAGAGCTCGACGGCGTTCGTCGCGGCGCGTTCCCATCAAGTTCTGCACGAACTCGCCGACGTCGTGGTCGGTAGTGGCCCTCAACTCGCCAGGCAATTTGTCGAGAGCTCTCAGCATTTCGTTGGCGGATGCGAAGCGCTTCTCGCGATCTTTCTCGAGCGCTTTCAGGACGACCTGCTCGAGCTCCGGCGGGTAGTTGGCAACCACCTTGCTCGGAGCCATCACAGCCTGCGGAGCGCAGATGTTATACATCGTGGCGGCTTCGGATTCCCGCCGGAACGGATGCTTGCCCGTGGTCAAGGCATAGAGAACGATGCCCAGCGCGAAGACATCTACTCGCCGATCGATGGACTCGCCGCGCACCTGCTCGGGTGCCATGTAGCCGACTTTGCCCTTGATTTGCCCTGCTTGGGTGGCCCCGTCGCCAGCGGCGGTGGCCTTTGCGACGCCGAAATCGACAACTTTGGTGACGCCGTCGTAGGTCACCAGGATGTTCTGCGGGGATACGTCGCGGTGCACCAATCCCACCAGTGCGCCGTTCGAGTCCTTCAGTTCGTGCGCCGCGTGCAGACCAGCGCAGGTCTGCATGGCAATGCGCACGGCGACCTTCGACGGCACGCCTCCCTGACGCTTGGCCGCCTTCATGAGTTGATTCAAGGGGACGCCCTCGATCCACTCCATGACCAGGTAGAGGATGCCCCCTTGCTCGCCCAGGTCGAGTATCTCGACCGCGTTCGGGTGCCGTATCTGGGAAGCCAGAGAAGCTTCGTCCAAAAACATCTGCTCGAACTGGGCGTCCTCGCTCAGTTTTGGCAGCATCGTTTTGACAGCGACGATTTTTTGAAAGCCGCGCGTACCTCGCATGCGTGCTGCCCACACCATCGCCATGCCGCCCGCTGCAATGGGCAGCAGAAGTTCGTAACGACCGAGGACTTGACCGGCTTGCGCGCCTCCGTCGTTCTGCTGAATGGTTGGAGCTGAATTCACGCTGGGACGTTCAGTCTGGCAAAGTCCTGTCGCCCCCTCAAGTACGAGTCCTGAGGTGGATCCGGTGATGCGGGCCGCGGAGGCCGTCCCGAACGCTCGGATGTGCTGCCCAATCGCCTTTTGGACCTGGTTTTACGACAAATCTATCCCTCGTGGGTCGAGGTTAGTAAGCCATGCAAAGGTTGTGCTCGGAACCTTGTGACCTTACAGTGCTGGTGAGATTGAGGAGGCTGGAGCCAGAGCTTCCCCGATCAATGTGAACATTGAACCTACATGACCTTACCTCGCGGGTCTGGGCAGGCCAAACTTGGCGTCAGGGCGGTCTTCCCGCGGCGGGCGGGTGCGCTGCTGGTTGCTTTGGGCCTGGTGGCCACGATGGGAACGCCGCTCGGCTGCCAGCGCGACGCGCTGGACCCTGGCGTGGGATCCTCGTCAGCGCTCCCTATCTCCGCGTCGGCGAGGCCGCCAGAGCGGCTTCCTCCCCTGCAAGCTCCAGCCGCCCTGGTCGAGCTCGAGCCGCGCTCGTCCGGGGGAAGGCCCGCTCTCTGGCTCGGCGTGCCGCTGGGCGCGCGTCAACCTCGCCCATTGGTTCTGTTGCAGCAGGATATCAGCGACGATGCTCAGCGCTTGTGCCGTGGCTTGTCCCGGCTCGGCCAGGGCGGCGCCTTCGTGCTGTGCCAGTCCTCCAAACAGTTGAGCCCTTTCGAGGCACGGCGACAACTCCGAGCTGGGTTGAAGCAAACCAAACGGCGTTTCGGGCGCCACGTGTCTTCCGGTGACGTTCTGCTCGTGGCTGTCTCCGAATCGTCCTGGCATTCGAGCGCGCTGGTGCGTGAAGAGCCAGCCTTCTTCTCGCACGTGCTCTTGGTAAGCAAGAGCATGCAGGGGTGGAGCGCCGCTACGTCATCGCTGTTTGCCAGGCGCGGTGGCAAGCGAATCGTATTCGCGTGCGCGAACCCCGGGTGTTTCGACGCCGCCGTGAATCGCGCAACCCTCGTGAAGCGATCGGGAGGGGAGGCGCGCGCGCTGCACTACGACGGCGACTGGGACGAGCAGGGGATCCTTCGCCTCGTGCAGGCGCAATGGTCGTGGCTCGCCTCGGGAGATGCCCGCTTCTCGTCCAGTGGGCCGGGCGACGATCCATGAGTGATCGCCGGGTCTTGGTTGGTCTTCTGGGAGCCATGTCGCTGGGCTGCATGCTCTTGCTCGGCTGTCACCAGTCCAGACGGGGCGGCCCGTCCGCGGACGCTGGGCACAGCGCGCATGCCGGGGATGCCGACGCCAATGCGCTGGTACCTGGCCCGGGCGCTGCTCCTACCGCGCCGCCGGCACCGAGCGATCCGCGCGACGAGCAGGAAGCGCGGCTCGCAGAACTGTCGGGGGCTCCGCTCAGGGACCTCGAAGTCGAGGGGTTCCGTGCCGCCGTGGTTGCCGCGCCCGTGGGAGCGCGCGAAGCCCGTCCCGTGGTCGTCGCACTGCATGGAAATTACGACCGGCCCGAGTGGCAATGTGAGGTATGGCGCCGCATCACCGGTGAGCATCCATGGGTGCTATGTCCGCGCGGTGTGCCACGCGGGGACGCGCCCAAGGGAGCCGATCGCTGGACATACGCCACCCGAGAGACGTTGGTGAAGGAGTTGACGCTCGCGCTGGACGCGCTGCGTGCCGGTTATCCGGCATACGTCGATGTGGAGCACCCCGTGTTCGCGGGATTTTCCCTGGGAGCGATACTGGGTATGCATCTTTTGTCCAACGCTTCCGGCGGGCCGCAATACAGGGCGGCCGTGTTCATCGAAGGCGGCTACAAGGGCTGGAGTAGCGCGACGGCAACTGCGTTTGCCGAGCAAGGCGGCGAGCGGGTTCTGTTTGCTTGTGGCCAGGCCGCTTGCCGTGCTGCTTCCAAACAGGCCGTGAGCATCCTCGAAAAGCACAATGTTCTCGCCGAGACCGTGTCCGGCGGAGATGTGGGGCACAGCTACGATGGGACAGTAGCAGACGCTGTCGCTGCGCGTTGGGCCTGGGTTGTCGGTGACGATGAGCGTTTTGCGAGCGGGCGCCATGAGCTCTAGAGCGCCGAACATTTTGCTACTCTAGCGGTGTCTGCTGAACCGGTAGGGCCTCAGCTTCGTTGATTGGTCGCGACAAACATCCTGTTTGCCGCTCTAGCCTGGATATTTCATCAACGCAGGCTGGGGAGTGCGAGGCCGAAGGGGATTGCGAGCCTGAAATGGGGTCAGCCGCCGAGCGGCGAGGTTATTTAGCGCTCGCGCGCAAAGTGGTAGGGTGAGTACCCATGAGTGCCTGGAGTCGCCTCGCCCGACTGACCGTCATCGGTCCGTTTTCGACGCTGTCGTGCGGGCAACCACCGCCCGCACCGGAGCCGCCTGCGGCCGCGCCGGTCGAGCCCGCACCTGCGCCGGCCGTCCCGGAACCCACGCCACCGGAACCGCCCCAACCACCCGCTATCGCGACTGCTTCCGAACCGACGAGCGTGCCTGACGAGCCTGCCGCCGATGCGTCCCCCGCGGTCGACCAGGTTGCGGAGCAGTGTGCTGCGCTGTGTCAGCAGGCCTCCGAAAAGTGCTCTTCGCGAGCGGCTCGCAAGTGCCGCGCCAACTGTGAGCGCTACGCCGGGCTCGCCGAGCGCTGCGGTCAAGAAGTGCTCGAGGCCTTGCGCTGTCAAGCGTCGGTGCCCGGGTTGATTTGCTCGAACGTCGTGGGCGAGTGCAAACAACAGTTCCAGGCCATGGACGCTTGTGAAGCAGGCAAGCGACACGAAGTGACGGAAGCGTCGAGCACGCCTGCCGCTCCGCCGGGCTGGGCGACGCTGCAGGACTCGCAGGCTGGCTTCTCGGTCGCGTTCCCCAAACTGGTTCCGCAGCAGATAGAGAATGGCAATCGCACGTGGCGAGTCACGGTCGAGTCGGGGGTGACCTACGTGGTTGCCGTACTTCCCCCCTTCGCAACCGAGCTGACGGACAAGGCGCTGGTGCGGAAGGTACTGGTGATCTTGGGTCAGAGCTGTCAGCGCGACATGAAAATCCACGGCCGCTTCGAAACGGAAGGCAAGGTGGCGGTGCGTTTCGACAGCAACTGCACTGACGGCAAGAGCTGGCACGGGATGCTGCGCATCTCGGATCGACACGTGATCATGACGGCCGAGATCGTGCCGCCCGGCCAGCAGCCCACTGGCAACGCTTTTTACTACAGTTTCTCGTACTCGAGCTGAGGGCACGGGCTCGTGCGCTGGCGCCCTTCCTGGCGGTCTCGCGGCTGCGTCTACCGAGTTTTACCTGGATTGTTCGCCGCTGCTTGCGGTTGCGCGACGACCGGGCATAGTTCGCCGGCTTCCCATGGCACGCGTCCCGGAAAAGAACAAATCCTTCGATAGGGTCATCGCGACGAACCGCCGTGCTCGTTTCAACTATGAGTTGTCCGACGCTTACGAAGCGGGGGTGTCCTTGATCGGCAGCGAAGCGCGCTCGCTGCGCGAGCGTGCAGCGGACCTGACGGATGCTTGGGTGGACATCGACGCGAAGGACCAGGCATGGGTCAAGGGGCTCCGGATACCACCGATGGCGCACGCGGCGTTTGGTCACGAAGAGCGACGCACGCGCCGCCTCTTGCTGCACCGGGAGGAAATTGCTCGCCTCAAGGCCGCGGTGGAGCGGGAGGGCATGACCATCATCGCCACGAAGTGCTACTTCAAACACGGCCGCGTCAAGCTCGAGGTCAGGCTGGCCAAGGGTCGCAAGACCCACGACAAGCGTCAGGCCATCAAGGACCGGGACGCCGTCCGTGAGGCGCGGCAGGCCACACGCAGGCGGCACTGAGATGCCACTTACGTTGCGCCTGATCGAGAGGGCCGGGCCAGACGACCTCGAACACGCTGGCGCCGCATCGCCGACCGCGGTGCTGCGGATCTTGAGCGGCGATCGGATCGTCATCAGCGCCAGCCATTCGGCGCCGCCAGGAGCTCCTCTGACCCTGCTGCTCTCCGACGGAGAGACCATCGAGGCCAAGACCAGGAACTGCAGGCGCGCTCCCGGACAGGGTGCCTACCTTCTGGAAGCGCGCCTGTTGAATCTTTCCAGAGCGCGTCGCGCGCGTCTGGAGCAACTCACGAATCCAGCACCAGGCCAAGGCTGACCCCGAGCCAAAGGCCGCCAAGGTCGATGGCCTCGTGGTCCGACTGGGCTCGAATATTGCGCAGCAGAATCGCGGCCTCGCTCCCCAGGTGCAAGCGCAGCCTTGGTGAGAGCCGCGGCTCGTACTGGAGATGGGTGCCTGCTCGAGCTGCCCAGGTTTGACGCTGTCCCGGCGTCCCGTCGACCGAGACATCCCCGCTGAACGCGAGCGTCGCGACCCCGACATCGAAGCCTGCGGCCAGGTCATATGCGTCGAAGCGATATGCCGGAGCGACCTTCAGCTCGAGCCACTCGAAGCCATCGCGGCTCTTCAGGTCGTTGGTCGTGCCGTACAGCCAGCTGGCGGAAACTTCCAAGCGCCCACTGTGCGGATGGTTCAGCTGAAAGCCAAGCCGTGGACCGGTGAGCCAGGCGTTGGGCCGAGGCAGCCACGCAACTTCGAGTCGGCTCAGAAGCGCCCAGCGCTCGCGTCGTTCTTTCTCGGCGCGCTCGCGAGCCTCTCGCGCTTCGTTCTTGCGTTTGCGTTCGAGCTCTTTAGCAAGTTGCGTGTGGGCGCGGGAGAGACGTTGCGCCAGCTCCGCGGTTGCGAGAGCGACGTGCCGAGCGAGCAGTTTCTTGTCACCGTGGGCGGTGGACACTCGTCGTGCGCCGTAGAATTCCCCGAGCTCCCAGAGTTCGATGCGCAGTTCGCCATTGTCCGCGACGAGCAGCCGATAGAAGAGCGAAAGCCCTGGATCGTCCGGGCGCTTGGGGTTCGCCGAGATCCGTAGATCCGCCAGTTCGAGCTCGATGAGCCTTCGTGTCACGCGAGCGTTGAGCATCTCGCGTGCGGCAGGAGTGATTTCCACCACGACCTGGCGACGACCGCCTGCCGCCATCGCTACGCCAGCGTGGAGCAGGACGAACGCCAGCAGACTACTCGTAAGGCGATTCCACCGGAGCAGGCAAGTCGACCTTCTCCTCGGACTCCTCGTCCGCGCGTGGTTCGGATCCACTTGCCGAACCATCGGCCTGCGGGGCGGCACTGAGCTGTTCGCGGATTTGCTCAAGGTGGCGGCCGTCAGGGAAGTCGCTTTCGTACTGTTTTGCAAGCGTATGTGCGCGTTCCCAGTCGCCTTGCTCTACAGCAGCCTGAATGTCACTGGCCAGGGCATCTTCAGCGAAGTCACCCTGAGGCGACAAACGGCGATACAGCGAAAAAGCCTCCGACGCACCCTTCTTGTCACCCGCCTGCATCAGCATTCTGCCGAGGGTCATGGCAGCGATGGGTGCGTTGGGATCGCTGACGAAGCTCTGGGTCACTCGCCTGAGCGCCTGGATCGCGCGGCCTCGGTTGCCGGTGGCCCTGGCGACATCGACCAAGATCATGAGCTCGTCGGCGGACGCCTGATCGAGCACGGCGTCGAACCCGCCATTTTCTTCGAGGCTGTGGTACGCGAGCCAGTATTCGCCACGGTCCGCCAGCTGCAACCACTGAGCCGGAGCCGGCGGCGGTCCAGCGACCGGGGGGGCTAGATCGATCACCGGTACGTCGTTCACCTCGACGCTTTCGGCGGAATCTTCGAGTGGCACCACCTGACGGGCTCGCGCGTGCCGGTGGGGCCTGCGTGGCTTGGTGCGCTTCGGCTGTTGCTCGGCGCCTTCACGATTCGCCACCTGTCGAGGCTCCGGCGGCCCTGACGGCTCGAGGCTGGCGGGCTCGGCCACCAACTTGCCGGCGACGGGCTCGTCCGCTGTTCCCTGCCACTGGTGGCCCACCAGGAACCCCATTACCAGCCCGGCTGCCAGGGCGGGTGCCCAGGACAAGGACCACGACCGCCTGACGAGGACTGGCCCCGAAGCGTTGGACTCGAGTCGCCGCCAAATCCGCTCGACGCGTGCCTCCTCGGCGTTGTCGCGCAGGCTGGCCTGATCGACCTCGAAAGGTTCACGCTCGAGCATTGGAGTCTCCTTCGAAAGCTGGAACGAAGTGATCCCGCAGGAAACGTTGCGCCCGCGTGATGCGCCGTTTGGCCGTGGCCAGTGAGCAACCGGTGAGCTCGGCGACAGCTTCGAGGCGATGACGTTCGACGTGACGCAGAGTCCAAGCGATGCGATCGTCCGCCGGCATCGTCTGCAGCAGAGCATAGACCTGGGCAAGCTGCGCGCGCGCTTCCGGGCCAGCGGAGGCGCAGGCAATCGAATCCAGGTCTACCGGATCCGTGGCGCCAATTCCAAACGCGCTCATAAGACGGCGCCGACGCAGTTGACTGCGGATCAGACTCACCACGATGGCCCCGAGCCAACCCTTGAATGCTTGTTGGTCTCTGAGCTCCGAGAGCCTGTCGTGTGCGCGCAGGAAGGCGTCGTGCACGACGTCTTCCACGTCGCGCCCGCTCCCCTGAATGCGTACTGCCAGGTTGATGGCGAAGGGAGCGTACCTTCGGTACAGAACCTCGAAGGCTGCCAGCTCTCCCTTGCTCGCAAGGGCGACCAGCTGAGCGTCCTCCAGCGAGCTCAGCTTTTTGACCTCGTCACTGCCAGGTGCAACTCCCCCATCGGGATGTGTCGTGGGCGCTACGAGGCGCAGATGAGCGGGGGCTCCGGCCATGGGTCCTTGAGAGTATGGATGCTCCGTCGGTGGTTTTCGGCTCAAACCGCCCTCTCTTCCTGAAATGAGAACACTGGGTGTTCCCGTGGCTGTTGGTTACCCTCGCGTAAATTGCTGGATTAGTTGAAGATCTCAAATGTTTCTCGAAAACGCTCGAGGGGGTGAGCCGGAATTGCTCTCTGGTGCATCTCAATCACCGATTCCGGGCACTTCCATTCCCCCGCCCGGATGGGAGACTGTGAAAATGATCATTCGTACATCTCTAGCCCTGATCCCCGTTTTGGCGCTTGCCGTTGCTTGTGGCGGCGAAACCCCCCCCGCCGAGTCCCCCGAGGGCGCTGCTGCGGAAGAGGCGGCTCCCGAGGCTGCTGAAGCGCCGATGGAAGAGTCCACCGAGGGTGCTGCCGACGAGGCCGCTCCGGCCGAAGGCGGCGACGAAGCTGCTTCCGACGAGGGTGCTTCCGACGAGGGTGCTTCCGACGAGGGTAGCGAGGAACCGGCCGAGTAATCGGACTGGACCTCTTCTGCGGGAAGGCCGGGACGATCGGATCGTCTCGGCCTTTCTTGTTTTGTCAGCGCTCGTCGTGCCACCCCGACGAGCGCCCGAGCACGGAAAGCTTCAGGCCGCTTCGCCGTTCAAAAGATCGACGACCAAGCGGGTCCTGCCGACCAGGAGCTCGTCGTCCTGAGTCAGCTCTTGTTCGCCGCGAATGCGCACGAACACTCCCGTGCGGGAGCCCAGGTCCGTGAGGACCACCGACCCCGCTTGTTCTTCGACGATGCAGTGCTGCTCGGCCACGAGCGGATCGTCCGGAAACACGAGATCGCCCACTGCGGAACCTATTTGCAGGGTGTTTCCTCGGGCCACCACACAGGCGCCACTGGCTCCGCCCTGAAAGATTTGCGTGACTCGAAAGGACGAGGGCCACTTGGGTGAAGAATAGAAGTACGTGGGGTCCGGGTCGGGTCCGTCGTCGGCGACCGGGTTTTTCTCCACCCGGAGTAGTTGATCACCAACCACGAACTCGTCACCGATCTCCAACTCGATCGGTGTGCGGATCCTGAGGAATACACCATTGCCGCCGTCGAGATCCTCCAGCCAGAGTCGGTTGTCGCGAAACACGATCAGTGCCTCTTCCGGATGGCAGAAAGTCTCTCCAACCAGCGCGATGGCACCCTTGGACCCGACGACGGCGCGCTCCCCGGCAGGGGCGTAGGTTTCCGGTCCCCCTGCCAGGCTGCGCAACACTCTGAGCTGGAAATGAGCTTTCTGCTCCGCTCCCGTGGCTGTTGCCGTCGCCGAAACGATCTCGCCGGAATCCCGGCGCTTCTTCTTGGTGAGCTTTTTGATGTCGACGTTGGGTGGCTCCGTCAGCTCGCTCAAGCCCCCCACTTCGTGACCTTCCAGGATGGCGTCGAAGCGCCCGTCGCGAAGCGCCACCACCATTTCCAGGTGTTGACCCTTCATCAAGGTTCGCACGAACTCGGCGACATCCCCTCGATTGACATGTTCTTGGTAGTTGCGCCGATGGCTCTTGATCACCCTGCCGCCGTCCGCGAACAGATGCGTAACGATGTGGGGTTGGTCGAGTCCGGAATCCTCCGTTTGCACGTGGAAGACGCGCCCCTGCCACTTGATGTTGTTGTTGAAGCCCATCTGCGCACGACGGAACGTGGGCCGGCGCATTTCAGCCTCGAGGCGCTTGAGCTCCTCGGGCGAGTACGTGCCGATAGCGGCGTCCAGCTCGCCGTGCTCACCAGACATACCCTCCATGCGCTCGAAAGCCATCTGAGCGATGGGAGAGCTGGGATCGATGCGCAACGCCTGGGCCAAGAGCTGCTGACCTGCGCTGTCGTTTTGACCGTTCGCGGCCCAGGCGCTCAACAGGGCCACCGCTTCGTCTGGACGCCCTTTGTCGACCAGCCACGTAGCTAGCCGACCCGCTGTCTCTCGAGCATCTCCGGGGCTCATCGCCGCGTATGATCGACGGGCGGGACGGGTTCGCGCAAGCCCTGAATCCCAATCGATAAGTTCAGCCCCCAGACCTGGAGCGGATGGCGCCCGGCGTCCGTCATTTTAGCCAGAGCCTGGACCGCGGGCCGACGCGAGGGCCCGTGGGCTCCGCGGTTGGAAAGCTGACAACACTAGCGGCCGAAGCACTCATCGGGGCAGCTGAGGACGTCGGCGGGCTCGCACACCATGTTGCCGCAACTGCCGTAGCAATCTTGCGGGCACCAAGCAGGCTCATCGAATTCACAAATGTAATTGCCGCAGGTGCGATACCCACAGTCTGCGAAGCAGACACCCAACTCGCCGGGCTCGCAAACTCCATTGCCGCAGGAAGTGCCGAAGCCGCAGTCGATGCTGCACCAACCGACTTCGCCCGCTTGGCACACCAGATCCCCGCAGATGGTTCCTGCGCAATCCCGTTGGCAGGTTACGGTTTCTCCCGGCTCGCAGATCGAGTTGCCGCAAGAAGCGCCCATGCGGCAGTCCGTCGGGCAATTGATCGGGCTCTCGAACAGTTCACAGACGAAGTTACCACACACGGGCATGGGGGGGCCGCAGTCGAACGGGCAGGTGTTGCTACTCTCCAGGGCGCTGCACACCGCATCACCGCAATAGCAGTCGAAGGGGCACGACGCGGGATTCTCATTGCTGGCACAGCGACCATCGCCGCAGAAGTTGGGTCTCGGGCAATCGGTGGGACAGTTGTTGCTATCTTCGAAGACTCCGCAGACCCGGTCGCCACAATAGCCGCAGTCGGCGGCGCAGCTGCTGGCATTCTCCGAATTACCACAAGTGCCATCGCCGCAGTATCCGCAGTCCCAAGGGCAACTCACCGCGTCTTCGAAGTTGGAGCACTGTCTGTCGCCGCAGTAGCAGTCGAAGCCACACGTTAGCGGGTTTTCGTGCGGTTCACAGCGGGCATTCCCGCAAGTGCTGTTGCACTCCCACGGACAGTACTGATAGTCGGCGGGGTCGCAGCGCCCGTTGTTGCAGGCAAAGTCGCACTCCCAAGGGCAAAACTGGTAGTCGCCAGGGTCGCAATAGTCGTTGCCACATTCGAGGATGCAGTCTTCTGGACACCAAAAGGGTTCGTCGAACTCGCAGACCCCGTTGCCACAGGTCGGCTTTCCACAATCTTGCGGGCAATACTGGTACTCGTCGCCCTGGCAGATCAGGTCTCCGCAGAATCCCCCGCAGTCCTCGGGGCACCAATTGAACTCCCCGACTGCGCAGATGGAGTCCCCGCAGAAGCCACAGTCTTCGGGGCACCAGTCCACTTCGTCGACGGTGCACACGCGATCGCCGCATACGCTGCCGCCGCAGTCCTGCGGACACCAGAGAAACTCGTCGTTTTCGCAGCGCAAGTTGCCACACAACCCGACGCAGTCCTCGGGGCACCAATCCGGCTCGCCGTCACTGCAGACGAGATCCCCACAGAAACCGCCCCCGCAATCTTCGGGGCAGAAGAATGGTTCCTCCCCCTGACACAGCCGGTCCCCGCAGATCGTGCCCCCGCAGTCTTCGATGCACCATGCGGGCTCGTCTCCCTGGCACAGCCCATCGCCGCAAAAGCCACCTCCGCAGTCCTGGGGACACCACACCACTTCGTCACCTTGGCACTGGAAGTCGCCGCAGAAACCATTGCAGTCTTCGGGGCAGCGTTGCGGTTCTAGGCCCTCGCACACCCGATTGCCGCAAACCTCCCCGCAGTCTTCGACGCACCATTCGGGCTCGTCCCCTTCGCACAGCCCGTTACCACAGGTAGGGCACTCCCATGGGCAGCTTGCGGCGTCCGCCGGGTCGCAGCTTCCGTTGTTGCAGGTACTCTGACAATCGCCGCACCAGCCCCGTTCATCCTCCGAACAGTTTCGGTCTCCGCAGTACGGGCAGTCGAAACACCAGCCGCGTTCGTCCGAAGCGCAGAGCCCATCGCCGCAGCTGTTGCGGCAATCGTTCGGACACTGAGTGAGTTCCCCTTCCGCGCAGAAACCGTCTCCACAAGAAGAGCAGTCTCCCAGACACGAGTCGGGGTCTTCCGTCGTCTGGCAGATGCCGTCGCCACACCCCATGCAGTCGTCTGGGCAGTTCGACGGGGTTTCGCCCGCCTCACAGGACCCATTGCCGCATTTTTCCACTCCGCAATCGGCTGGGCAGGTCTGTCTTTCCGAGGGTGTGCAGCGCCCGTCGCCGCAGCGCGTGCCGCCGTTGCCCTGAGGAGGGCTCAAATCGGACCGGGCGCAGGCTCCCGTCCACACGCCGAGGAGCATGAGCAGAGCTCCCACCAACCGTGCCACTCTTCGCTCCTTCCAGGCTAGCGACCACGCCCTGCGACTGTCCATCATCCGTCCTGTTTCACGACCCAAACCCGCCGTTGGGTTCCCTGGGGGGAACGATCTTGCCAAAGCGAAGCCGAACGCACGATGTGTGCAAGCTTTGGGCCAATCCGCATCCCGCATGTATTGTCGCATCGATGCCCTTCAATGTGCCAACTTTCGCGACCACGGATGGCACAACTCTGCCAGGGGTTCCGTCATCGCCCTGGATGAGTTTGCCAGACGTTCGGGTTCGGGAGTGCGGTTCGTGGTGAGCCTGGCGCACGAGGCAGAGCTCGACCGAGCGGCGGAGCTCTACTCGTTGCTGCATCGCGGCAACCCGGGCGACCTGGAATTTTACCTGCGCTGCTGCGAGTCCGCCCGCACCGTCCTGGAATTGGGAGTGGGCTATGGACGGGTGGCCTGCCGCTTGGCGGCGCAGGGGCTGCACGTGACAGGGTTGGACAACCACGCCGGATTGCTGCGCATGGCGCAGGCGAACGCCCGTCTTCGGCAGCTGGCAGGGCAAATAGACTTCGCGCTCGGGGACATGTGCCGGTTCGACCTGGGACGTCGCTTCGACCGCATCTTGATTCCCTTTTCCGGACTGTTCTGCCTGCTGGACGACGCGGCAGTGGCGGCGTGTTTCGCAGCCTGTCGGCGACACCTCAGCGATGGCGGTGTGTTGGCCTTCGACGTGTACGAGGCCGACAGCTTTCACCTCGACGAGAATCCGACGCAGGACGAGCCCTCGGAGTCCGAGATCCTGGTAGCGCTCGACGATGGATTGCAAACGTTGCTGGTCTACGAGCGCAGCGACTGGTACCCCGAGCGTCAGCGTCTGGACGTCCACTACGACTACCGTGATTCGCAGGGTGAACTGGTGCATACCGCGACCATCCAGCAGCGTTACCTGCTCGTCGATCAGATTCGACATCACCTGGCTCGGAGCGGGTTCGTCTGTCGCAACCTGGCCGGTGGCTTCGCTGGCGAAGCCGCCGGACCCGATAGCGAGTTCATCGTCGTCGAAGCTGCGCTCGTTTGAGCCGGACCTCAACCACAGATCGCGTCATACGCGCTCTTGGCCGTCTGTAGTGCTCCCCCGTCCACACCCAGCTTGTTGTTGTGGCACGCCGCGTTGGGATCGGTGGCACACGAGTCGGTCGGGCCACAGTCGTTTTCGAGATAGCAGTCGAGGACCAGCTCGCAATCTCGCTGATTGCTTTGGGGAGCGTCCAAGCAGATGGTGGCGTCCGGGTCGTCTTTCCAGTCGGCGAGGCAATGGCCGAGATTGCCGGTGCCGCCGTTGCCTGTCGTGCTGCTGGTGGCTGTGCTCGTGCTCGGCGTTCCACTCATGGTGGCGGTCGAGCCCCCCGCGCCCGAGGTCATGGTGGTGGTCATGCTTCCTTCGCTGCTCGTGTTCCCAGCGTCGGTCGTTCCTGAGCTCTCACCCGCCGCGCTGCTGGTGGCACTGGCGCCGCCGCCACTGGAGCTCGAGCTCGCGGTATTGGATGCCGCGGTGGAACTCGAACTCGAACTCGAACTCGACTCGCTAGTCGCGGTCGAACTCGCGGCGTTGGAGGTCGCCGCGCTCGAGGCGTTCGAACCCGTGGTGTTCGCGGAGCTGCTTGCGACCGTGTTGGCGGTATTACTCGGAGATGTCGTGGAGTTCGAGTTCGCGCCACCGCTCGATGTACCGCCCACGCCCAGATCGTCTGGGCCCGCAGGCGATTCGTCCACGACGTTCGCGCAGTTCGCGAGAATCGCGCTCATTGCGCACATTCCAAGCACCACCAGCAACAGGTCAGCCCTCCTCACCGTGAGTCTCCTGCGCCAGCCGCGCTTCTCGTGCGAGCCTGAACGTAACCTACAGACTCGCACACCCCGGGCATGGATTGACCTAGTGATCGTGCTTGCATAACAACCCACAAGTCTAACCGTTTGCTCCTTCTGGGGCCAGCTCTACGCCGCGGCTCGGCCCCGTGCGGGATGTGTGTTGCAGCCTATGTCACGAGGATCTTTTTTTTGTCGAACTCGTTCGACGTAGCGGCTCTCATGCGGTGAAACGGAGCACCGCGTGCATACGAACCGAGGTAAGTACACGTAAGTGAGGGGCACCCGCCAGCTTGCCCGCGCCTGCGTCGGCCTTCCGATAGCGCAACCTTCGTGCGGCGCAGGCCGCGCTTCGACGCGTGCGTCGACTCCTGAAGCGAGTAGTGCTTCTCAGTCGCACTCGACGTGCGCGCCGCCCTCGCCGTCATCGCAGCGGCAGGACTTGCCCAGCACCTCGAGTACACAAGAACAGCTGGCCGCGTCTGCACACTCGGGGACCCAGCTGCATGCGGGACCGCCGCCGGCTTGCTCGTCGCAGTAGAAGCCGACCGGACACATGCCTTCTCCGCATGAAAAACACGTGCCGTCGCTGCAGTCAAAACTGGGGGAGGCGACCTCGGGCCCGGTTCGAGCATCGTCGCCGTCGCCCGAGCCGCTCCCTGCCTCGCTCCCTGCCTCGGCGTCATCCGCGCTCCGCGAAGACTTCGTGGTCGCGGTGCCGCACGCGATCGTGCACGTGATCAAAAGCGCACAGCTCGGCCACATGCGACAAAAATTGCTGAAAACCAACATCTCTGAGCACGAACGTATACGTCCCCCTGCCTCCGGGTTACAAGCGATTCGTGAGCGTAGTGGACGACTTGCACCGGATTGTGCCGGAAGCCCGAGTGAGCGATGCGCCGCCCGATCGGATTCTCTACGGACGGGATCTGTGGCCCCGCGACCTGATTCGGCTGCGCTCACACGACATCCAGCGTCCAGGACCCGCAGCCGTCGTCTGGCCAGGATGCCAGGCAGACGTTCAGCGGGTCGTCGAATATGCAAAACAGACCGGAACCCCGTTGGTTCCGTTCGGAGCGGGCAGCGGCGTGTGCGGCGCAGTCGCACCCAGCCAGCGCACCATCGTGATGGATCTGAAGCGCTTCGCCGATTTCGAGATCTGCCCAGACGGTTCCAGTGTCGAGGTGGGGGCCGGGTTCCTGGGAATTACCCTGGAAAATGAGCTGCAGGAGCGCGGCTACACTGTCGGTCACTTCCCCTCAAGCATTCTGTGTTCGACCGTGGGTGGCTGGGTCGCCGCGCGTGGTGCGGGGCAATGTTCGGGGCGCTACGGCAAGATCGAAGACATGGTGATCGCGACGGACGTCGTGCTCGGTAGCGCCCAGGCGCTGCGTATGGATTGGCGCCTGGGCGGCCCCAATCTCGTGCCTTTGATGATAGGCAGCGAAGGCACGCTGGGCATCGTCACGCGTGCTCGGCTGCGCCTTCATGCGCTGCCGGCCGAGCGCGTCTTCTCGGCATTTGTGTTTCGCACGATGCAGAGCGGTTGGCAGGCTCTGCGTGAGATCTACCAGTCGGGACTGCGCCCCGCGGTGGCGCGCTTGTACGACGCGCTGGACACCAATCTGGCCGAGTCGAAGAGCGGGCCAGGGAAGTCGTCGAGCGTGCTCAAGGCGGCGCTCAGAATTCCGCGCGCGGTCAACCAGGTGGTGCGGGCCTTGGAAGGCAATCTGCTCGACCACTGTCAGATGATCCTGGTCTTCGAAGGGGAAGCGGATGCTGCTCGCCACGATTCCAGCCGCGCAGCGCGAGTGTGTCGTCGCCACGAGGGGCGAAGCCTGGGAGCAGCACCGGCCCGGACTTGGTTCGACCATCGCTACGCCGTCAGCTATCGGCAGTCGCCCGTGTTCCGCATGGGAGCGTTCAGCGACACGATGGAAGTGGCGGCTCCCTGGTCCAAGCTGTCGGCGGTCTACGAGGCAGTACGCAGGGCCCTGGGGAGGCACGTCGTCGTGCTCTCGCACCTGAGCCACGTCTATCCCGATGGCTCCAGCATCTACTTCACTTTCAGCGCATCGGCGCGCAACGATGTTCGAGCGCTCGAGCTCTACGACAAGCTCTGGCCCGAAGCGCTGACGGCCGCCATCGAGGCGGGTGGCACACTGAGCCATCACCATGGTGTCGGTCGTAGCAAGGCGCCGCTGATGGGCCGCGAACTCGGCTACGGTGTCGAGATGATGCGGCGTTTGAAGCGAGCCTGGGATCCGGCTGGGGTCCTGAACCCGGGGGCGCTGATCCCGGAGGCGTCGGCCAGGACCGCGACGCTCGGTATCGAGTCCTCGCCGTGCAAGCTCGACACCGAATCCCAGCTGGCAGACCTGGATGCCACCCTGAGCCTGGACGAGAGCGCCAACTTGTTGAATCGCCAGGGCTACTCGCTGCGTATCAACCGAGGCGGTTCCGAGACGCTCGCCGAATGGCTCGAGGCCGGCATGCCGGGTCGGCGCAATCCCTGGGAAGACCCGGTCGACCACACCCTGGTGGGGCTCACGGCTCGGCTCAGGTGCGGCAAGGAGCTCGGTCTCGCCCCCGTTCCGCGCCGCGCGGTCGGCCCGGACCTGTCGACGCTGTTCGTTGGCGACGGTCGGGTTGGGCAGATCGCTCGGGTGACTCTTCGCGTCCACCCCCTGAAGGCGGAAGCCGCGCGCAGTCTGCCCGGGTGCGTGTCGTCGCGCGAACCCATGACCGAGGCGGAAGCGTCGGCCTGGGAGGCAGCGGTGCAAGCCCAGCTGGACGCCTAGAGCGGTCGATGTCTCACTGCGGCGGGACCAGCTCCATACCATCGCTGAGCCGTAGGTGCTCGGAAAGCCGGGCGAAGGCGCCCTCCACCTTCTCGCTGTCTCCTCGCTGGAGCGTCGACTTACCAGCTCGCCACAGCGCGTAGCGCAAGGCTGCGGCTTCCAGCTCACTCAGTGCGGTGCTGCGGGAAAGGTCGAGCTCCGGCACTCGGTAGCGTAGCAGCACCTGGCCGTCGTTCATCACCCGTTCGCCGATCACCTCGGCCTTGGAACGCCCCTCACCGGTCAACTGCCGAATGATGCCTCGGACTCGGGATGCACGGCGCCGCACCCGCCGAGCCGCGGGATCTTCGAATAATTGGAAGAACTTATTCCGTGAAAAGGAGTTCGGTACCAAAATCAGGGCGCACAGAAGTGCGTCCAGGTCGACCCTATGCCTCGCAGCCACGTTGCGCCTCAATTCTGGGGCGGCTCACGCCTCGGGTTGTCCTGCAGTTCCTCGAGAAGCACGGCTTGATGCCAGCTTCCCACGGCATCGATGAGCTCATCGAGATCTCCCTCGATCACGCGATCCAGCTTGTACAGGGTCAAACCGATGCGATGATCGGTCAAGCGGTTCTGCGGGAAGTTGTACGTGCGAATCTTCTCGGAGCGATCGCCTGCCTTCACCATGGCCCGGCGCTCGTCCCGAATGGCATTCGCTTGTTTGCGTTGCTCGAGCTCCAGCAATCTGCTGCGTAGGATCTTCAAGCCTTTGGCCTTGTTCTTGATCTGGCTGCGCTCATCTTGACAGCGCACGATCATGCCTGTTGGCAGGTGGGTGATCTGAACAGCACTATTGGTGGTGTTCACGCCTTGCCCGCCGGGGCCGCTGGCTGCCGCGATGTCGAAACGCAGATCTTTCTCGTCGATTTCGAGCTCTACTTCGTCGGCCTCTGGCAGTACGGCAACCGTGGCGGTGGATGTGTGCACGCGCCCCTGAGCTTCTGTTTCGGGCACCCGCTGCACGCGATGCACGCCACTTTCGAACTTGAGTTTGGAAAAGACGTGGTCGCCTGTCACCAGGGCGATCACCTCTTTCAAACCGCCGGCCGCAGCCTCGCTCTGGCTCAGAAGCTCCACCTTCCAGCCCCTGGTCTCCGCAAACCGAGTGTACATCCGGAACAGATCCGCCGCGAAGAGGGCTGCTTCCTCACCCCCCGCACCCGCACGAATCTCGACGATGGTGTTGCGTTCATCGTTGGGGTCCTTGGGTAGAAGTAGGATCTGAATCTGCCGCTCGAGCCCTTCGAGCCGCTCCTCGAGCTCGGGTAATTCTTCGCGGGCCAACGCCCCCAGTTCGGGGTCGCTCAGGGCCTCCTTGTCTTCGGCGATTTGCTTGGTCAGCGAGGCCCACTCCTTGAAGCAGGCGACAATAGGGGTAAGTTGGCTACGTTCCCGGTTGAGGTCGTTGAGGCGCTGCGGGTTGGCGATGACGCTCGGATCGCACATCAGCTGGTCGATCTCGTCTTGCCGCCTGGTGAAGGCCTGGAGCTTGTCGGTCGGAATCATGGGTTTTTTGGTTTTCCAGGAGTAGCCGTTCTGGCCCAGATCGGCCACGAATCTAGCGTGCTGCAGCTGGCCTGTCCGAGAGTGTTTGGATTTCGGTGACTTGTGGCAAAATTCTAGTTCAGCGGCGCTGGCTTGACGTAACGTAAGTTACGGCTAGAACGAGTCGAGAGCGAGGTGCAGCATGGCGGATCCTCCGTCACGAAGACAGGTCCTGAAGCAAATGGCCGTCACGGGCGCCGTTTTGGGCGGCGCAGGCATCGTGACTCGGTACGCTTACGATCCGGGTGGTTTCGGGCTCTCCGACCCTTCGGGGGAACGCCAAGTTCGCAGCTTCGAAGTCGCGCGGGCCGACGCCACCGTGATGTCGATCGCCAAGAGCAGCACCGATCCGGCGGAGCTCACGCGTCGGGCCATCGACGGCCTGGGCGGCATGAAGCGCTTCATCTCCAACGGAGATATCGTCGCCATCAAACCGAACATCGGTTGGGATCGCATGCCGGTTCACGCGGCCAACACGAACCCCAAGGTCGTCGCTGAAGTCGTGCGTCTGGCGTTCGAGGCAGGAGCCAAGCAGGTGATAGTCACCGACGCTTCTTGTAACGAACCCAACCGCTGCTTTCAACGCTCGGGCATCTGGCGTGCCGCGCATGCGCTGGGTGCCACGGTTATCTTACCTGCGGCGCACCGTTTTCGTGAACTGAGGCTGAAGGGCGACGTGCTCGATCAGTGGCCTGTCTACACACCTCTGGTCAACGCGGACAAGGTGATCAACGTCCCGGTCGCCAAACATCACAATCTCTCGAAGTTCACCGCCGCCATGAAGAACTGGTACGGTCTTTTGGGAGGTCGCCGTAATCGGCTCCACCAGAACATCAACGTTTCCATCGCTGATCTCGCCACCTTCATGCGCCCCACATTGACGGTGATGGACGCCACGCGTGTGCTGCTCCGCAATGGTCCGCAAGGCGGAAATATCGACGATGCCAAGGACATGCACCAGGTGATCGCCAGCCTGGATCAGGTAGCTGTGGATGCCTATGGGACGACTTTGATTGGGGAGAAGGTCGAAAATGTGAAGTACCTCAAGCTGGGGCACGAGCGCGGGCTCGGCAACATGCACTGGGAAGAGGTACCTCGCGTGGAGGTCTAGGCATGCAGGCCGAGTCCGGCAGCAATCGAGAGGTCCATTCCCACGACCCGGCGGGCGCCCGTTTGCCCGTGCCGATTCCCTGGCTAGGCACGGTGGGTCGCGTGCGCCCACTCGACGGAACGTCTACGGCTAGCGCGAAGCCAGGGCCGAGCCGTTTCCTACCGGTCTATCGTGAAGGTACGGGTTTCCAAGCGTTGCCCACCGAGACTTCAGCGGCGACCGATAGCGCGGGCCTGCCGGTGAACGAGGGCGGGCCCAGCGCCGCCGCCATGGCTCAAGCGCCGCGCGCGGCTGCCACGAGTACGCCAAGCATCGTGCAGCGTTTCGCCAAGTGGCTGCCCAAGAAGAAACGCCGGCCAGGCTCTGGCATTCCGGCTCGCAAGGTCATTCGTGTTCTGGTTTGGGTGCGTCGCCTGGCGCAGTTCACCTTTTTCGCGCTGTTCTGCTACTTGCTGGCGCAAACTGCTTTTCGCGGCACGTTTGCTGCGAGCTCCGAGGAGCCGGTCAGGCTACCGCTGCCCGTCGAAGGGTTCTTGCTCGCCGACCCGTTCGTCGGAGCGATGACGCTACTCAGCACGCATACGGTCTACCGTGGATTGGCGTGGTCGCTGGTCTTGGTGGCGCTCACGCTGGTTTTCGGCCGCGTCTTCTGCGGATGGATCTGCCCATTTGGCACCCTGCACCATTTCTTCGGCTGGATCTTCCCGAGCCGTTACCTGCAGGGGAACAAGCGGGTCGGCTCGAACCGGACCCACTGGTGGCAGTCCGGCAAGTATTACCTGATGTGGGGGTTCCTCGGGGCGGCTCTGGTGGGCAGCGCAATCGGTGGCCTGCTCGACCCGATCTGCATTTCGGTGCGAGCCATCGGCATGGGTGTGCTGCCCGCCCTGCAGTACTTCGGCATCAGGGCTGCGGACGGAGTGGCGGCCACGAATCTGCGGCCCTTGCAAGGTGCCAGCGATGGCGCGCTCGACTTCATGGCGTCCGAGATTTGGACCAGCAACCAGGCTTACTTCAATCAGACCTGGCTCATCGTGTTCCTGCTCGTCGCGATTCTTTTCATGAATCGGTTCATCCCGCGCTTCTGGTGTCGAGCGTTGTGTCCCTTGGGCGCTTTCTTGGGAGTCATGTCGCGCTTCTCGCTGTTCGGAATGGAGAAGGACCACTCCAAGTGTACCGATTGCAATCTTTGCTTGGTGCATTGCCAGGGCGCGGACAGTCCGCAGGGCGGAGTGAAGCACCGTCGCGACGAATGTCACATGTGCTTCAACTGCGAAGCCGCATGCCCAGAAGACGTGATCAAGTTTCGCTTCTTCCCCGGACTCAGAAGCGAGGTTCTCAAGCCGGATCTCAAGCGCCGTACGGTGGTAGCTTCAGCTGCAGCAGGGGTCGTCGCGGTGCCCGGGATGCGAATTGCGAACTGGCCGGACAAGGCGTACAGCGAGAAAGTGATTCGCCCGCCGGGGTCGGTCGAAGAGCGTGAATTCCTGGAGCGCTGCATCCGCTGCGCCGAGTGCATGAAGGTCTGCCCCAACAATGCCCTCCACCCGGCGTTTTTCGAGGCCGGCCTGGAGGGGCTTTGGACGCCGATCCTGATTCCTCGAATCGGGTATTGCGAGTACTCGTGCGTGCTTTGCGGGCAGGTGTGTCCGACGGGCGCGATCCAGAAGATCGACGAGAAGGCCAAGATGGGGATCGGGCAAAAGCCCATCGCTATTGGTACCGCGATGTATGACAGGGGGCGTTGTCTGCCCTGGTCGATGGCGACACCCTGCATCGTTTGCGAAGAGTTCTGCCCCACCTCGCCGAAAGCCATCTGGCCCGAAGAGGCAGAGGTGCCCAAGCGGGACGACAAGTACTCGGGGAAGGGGGAACAGGCGAAGATGCTGACGGTCAAGGTGCAAAGGCCGCACGTCGATCCGTCCCTCTGCATCGGGTGTGGAGCTTGCGAGAAGGTGTGCCCCATCGTGGACAAACCCGCCGTCTACGTTACCAATGCCGGAGAGACCCGGTCGAAGACGAATATCATCCTCTTGGAGAACACTTCGTACGGTCAGACTTGAGCGGCCAGCCTCGGCGCGCGCCTCATGGACGCTGCGCCAGGATGATCACGCGCGGCGAATTCGGCCCCAGGAACACACCCGGGGTCGTCGGGTGTCCGCTTGCTTCGATCACGCGAAAACCGACGCCGTGTAGCAGCTTGCCCAGCTCGTGGAGCGTGTAGATGCGCATCGAGTAGTGGCATTCGCGCGTACGACCGTCGTCCATGATGATGGAGCGCTTCACGCGAAGCCGGCTGGTGATGTAGTCGACGCTCATGTCGTCCATGCAAACGCAGGCGTCGCCCTGGAACCAGGCCTGACTCGGCTGGTTCTGCATCACGTAGTCGCGATTGATCACGTCTATCAAGAACATGCCCCCGGGACGCAAAGCCTGGAAGATACGCTCCGCGACGGCGACGTTCTTCTCCTCTTCGAAGTACCCGAAGCTGGTGTTCCAGCAGTAGATGCCGTCGAACATCTCCTGGAAGGCCATCTCGCGCATATCGCCCTGCAGAAAATTGATCTTCAGGCCGCGCTCCTGGGCCGCTTCCCCTGCCACGGCCAGCTGGTACACGGACAGGTCGTAGCCCACCACGCTGTAGCCACGGGCAGCGAGCTCGATGGAATGCTGGCCGGTCCCGCACGCCAAGTCGAGCACGACCGCCCCTTGCGCGACACCCAAGGAGTGATCGATGAAGTCTGCCTCGCGTTTGATGTGGCGGTTGCTCAGGTGGTGAGTGGCGCGGGCGAAGTCTTCGCTGAACACTTCTTCCCACCATGGTCGGCGCTTGCGGGGTGCACGAGGGCTCTTCTTCTGGGGGGGCGAGGGCGCTTTGCGTTTGGGTGGAGGGGGCGGCTTGAGCTCGCCTGCTTCCGTGCCTGCTTCTCGAGGGAAATCCTCATCGACATCGATCGAGAACTCGTCCGCATCCGCATCGAGCTGTTCGACATCGACTTCGTCCAACGGATCCAGGGGTAGAGCGAGATCGCGTTCCTCCTCGTACTCGTCGATCTCTTCGAGCTCCTCGCTGTCCTCCGACGCCAACGGCGGTCCGGGGACCGCTTCCGGAATTGGGCCGTCCTCCCCCACCGCGATGTTGATCACACGGATAGCGTGGACTGCGATGGGATCGAGCTTCCCTTGCGCATCTGGTGGAGGATGGCTCGGGGGGGGATACGAGGTCGCAGCACCAGGGGGTGGCGTGGGCGTTGTCGTATGGGTAGGCGATGGCTCCGAGGCGTAGGCTTCGCCTGGTGGCGCTGAGCGTAACGGGGGGCGTGGTGTGGCGAGGGCTGCCCGAGGCTTGGCTGGCTGGCTCTCTGCCTCGCTGACTGCGTCGGGTTTGGGGGGTGGAGGTGGCGGGACCAGGGGTGGCGTTTTGGAGGGTGGCGGCGGCACAGCCGGAAGGTTGACGCTGCCCTCGGTGCGACTGAGAGACGCGGGCACCCGCGGGATACCTGGCTTGTCACCGACTTGAGTGCCCGAGGTCGAGGCGCCTGCCGGTCCTGGTCGAGGACGCGCGGGGGCCGGCGGGCGCTGGAACTGTCCGTCAGCGGCTCGCGCCGTGGGGGCTCGGGGCCCGGAGGGATCGACGACCATCGAGCCGAGCGGCTCCTGATTGGACCCCTGGTCTGCTTTGGGAGGGACCAGGGGTGTGGGGATGCGTGACCCTTCGTCTTCGTCCTCATCGGCGGACTCGTCGTATGCAGCTTGGCCGCGCATGGGGGGAGCAGGCACGCCGGGGGGCGGATACTGACCTGGCGCGCCCGAACCCGAGGGGGCTTCCGCGCCCCCAGCAGGCGCAGCCGACGAATATTTGGGGCGCGGAGGCGCGGGCGGCGGAGGCAGCCGTGAGAGCGGACCGGGTGCCTCGTCGTCGGCCGTGGCGGCGTCGCTTTCGCTCGACGCCGGGGGACGTGGTGGCGATGGAGGCGCCGGGATGGAAGACCTCGCCGCCCGCGATTCGCCACGGATCGCCGGCTCGGCCGGCGCTCCAGGGGGTGGATCCGTGCGCGGCCGTGCTGGCGGTAGATCCGGGCTCGAGATCACTTTCTTGCGCGCTGGCGGCAAGTCGTCGACCTCGCTGCCGGTGGTGGCGGGTGGTGGATACTTCGAGTCCTTGAGCCGCGGTCGCGGAGGAGGCCCCGAGCGGCGCGGGGGACTCGAGATCCGCTCGCCCTCCGTGTCGAACTCAGGATCGCTGTCTGAGAAAGTATCGACCGGATGAGCGGAAATGCGCGGACCTGAAGCGTCGTCCGGCGCTGCGTCGCCATCCGCCATCGAAGAGGCGTAGGGCTCGCGATTCTGCGTATCGCTCCGAGGGTCGTCGTGATCGCCGCTCATGTCGCCTTGAGGAGCGTTTCACCGTAACGAATGACACCGGGCCTACCTTCGACGGGTACACCTGGCTCGAAGAGCACGACGACCGTGGAGCCCAAGTGAAAGACTCCGAGTTCGTCCCCTCGTTCCACCTGTACCGGCGGTACGATGGGGGTCAGTCCAGGGGCCGGAGTGGCGTCGTCGAGTACGCTGACCCCGATCCTGCCGACGATGGTCGCGCCCACCATCACCAGGGTCACACGTCCGAGGCCTCGAGTTTCGAGGTTGAATGCAACGCGGTTGTTTCTGACGAAGAGGCCCTCGACATAGCGCTCACCAATGGAGTTCACGGGGAACAGATCGCCTGGGACCGAGCGGACGGAAGTCAACTCAGCGCTGACGGGTGCATGAACCCGGTGGTAGTCTCGCGGGGACAAGTACACGACGACGAAACGGCCTCCGACATACAGTTGTGCATCGTCGCAGCTGCCAATTAGCTCCGCGACCGAGTAATTCTGCCCTTTCACCTGGATGCGACAGTTGGTATCCACCGCACCCTGAGCAGAGAGCAGGCCGTCTGCCGGGCTCACCACCTCGTCTTCGCTCACCGTGCGCGCTCCGCGCCGCAGTTTGCGGGTGAAGAAAGCGTCGAAGCTAGGGAACGGCCCTTCGACCTCAGCTTCCTCCATATTCACACGGTAGGCTCTGGCGTAAGCTTGAGCCACCACTTTCGACAAACCTGGGGGCAATCGCTGCTCGCATAAGCGTCCAACCGCGTGGCTCAGTCGTACTCTGGGCAGAACCCGGATCAGCTGTGCGGCGGCGAAGGTTGTGACACTCACCCGTAATCCTTGCACTTTACCATCGACACTGGGGATGCATGGTAGGCTGCCAATCGGTCTCGGGTCAACGACCGGTCGCCAGGTCCCCGAGCGGCGTGGGAAGGCCTTTTTGCCGGGGTAAGGGGGGCTGCTACTGCTGTCCACACTACCGCTTATCGAAGGCCTCCAAGCGCCTATCGGTCGATGGCACGGGCCGCCTTGCAAAGTGCCTCGCGCTCGGCCGAGGGGGACGAGAATTCCTCTGTCTTCAGGTGTCCCTCGCAGGCGACTTCGTCGAACAGAGGGTCCACGCTGAGCGCTAAATCGAAGGCGCGGCGAGCCTGGTCCACCTCCCCTCGTTCCTTCCAGAAGCGCCCCTTCAGCGCGTACCAGGCTCCGTGTACGATATCGATGTCGGACACCCCGCCCAGCGCTTCTTCGGCGTCCTGGGGCCGGTGGTCTGCCAGCGCGGCCCGCGCCGCGCGCCAGCGAACTAGCGCCAGATCACCGGCTGCATCCAGTGCGGGCTCGATCGTCGCGGAGGCAGCGTCGTAGTGACCCCGTCGATAGAATAGATCCGCCAGGCGGAGCCAGCGTGCCAGCGCCTGGCCGTCGAGTTGCTCCTTCTGGTGCGGGGCGCCAGGCGGATTCGAAGGCGGATTCGAAGGCGGATGTTTTGCCAGCTGATCCCGCCAACGCAAGTTCCATTCTTCGAGCGTGTACCCGCTGACGCTTCGCAGCGCTGGGGTTGCATCGTTCGGTGGCATTCCCTTCAGATCGGCCAGCAGCAGACGCAGAGCGGCCTCGCCGTTCTGCGCGATCCAGTAGTCGACGAAGCTCTGCACCTCCGCATAGGCAATCGAGGCAGCCTCCGGAGTGGGGAGCATGGCTATGGACGGTCCTAGCTTGTCGATCCCGACGCTACGACCCGAGACCATGGCCTGGTAGGCAATGCTTTCCGACGGGGGCTGGCCATCGCCCGGCCTGGGCTCCCTCCAACGTGTCTCTTCACGCTTGGCGATGCCCTCCTGAAGCCACAGCGGGGCCCTGTCACGAGTGGCCCGCGACAGCGCCAGATGGGTGATCTCGTGTGCCAGCGTGTCCTCCCAGCCGAAGCCTAGCCGGGTGGCACGCGGCGATATCATGGTGACCCGGCCCCAGCGGGCGACGGCAAGAGTGCCGGTGGTTTCTGCTGCTGTGACCGCCAGACCCGTGAGCGCCGACAACGAGAACGTGTCGCGCACCAGATCGATCCTCAGCGGGCGCGGCAGCTCCACGCCGAGATCTCTCAGCATGGCCGCCCGCGCCTTGACGGCAACCTTGACGATGAACGGGACCAGCGCCTTGTCTCGCGAGTCTTGCAGTCTGACGTGCACGGCGGCCTGCTCGTCCTTGACGACGAGTGCGCCAGCAGTGGCCTTGGCGCAGCTCGTCGCAAGCGTCAAGAGCTCGGCTCCCTCGCGTGTGGAGCGCGTGGAGGGGCCGGAGAGCACGGCCTGGGCGGCGTCGCAGTCGCCGGTGTAGAGCGCTAGCCTGGCTCGCTCCAAAGGCAAGTTTTGTGAGTGCGAATCGTCACTGAGTAGTTTGCGCGCCTTGCCGAGGTCGAGTTCGACGATTGCGTTGAATACTCTCTCCGCGCGGGTCGGCGCTGCCGCCTGGCTTGCCTGGCAAAAGATCAAGAGCGCCGCGCCCAACGCCAGCCTGAGCGCTCGAGCGCCGGTCGTAGAGTTCATTGCAAGAGCTCCTCGGCATACCGTTTGACGGCCGGAGCGAGTCTGCCTTCGCGTTCCTTGCCGAGCCCCCGGAGCACGCGCTCGCGAAAGTCGGCGGCCTGGTTGGTGTCGTCCGGGTCGGGAACCTCGCCGCCAAGTCGCAAATCCTGACCGCCGTCTCGGTTGCCTCGGGAGCGTTCCGAGTCGCCTCGATCCGACGTCTTTCCGGTTCTGGACTGTTCGAGCAGTCGTTGGGCGTCGCGTTGCAAGCTGAGCCCCTTCTCGGCGCTGCCTTCGCCCAGCTCTTCAGCAGCCTGGCGCATCAAGAGTTCTGCCCGGTCGAGCCGTTTCAAGACATCCTCGGGGAGCGGCGTCTGGTCGTTCTTGCCTCGGCCGGATAGGTTACCGGCCCGCTTGGCCAGCTCTCGCTCCTTCTGGCTGGCGCGCTGCAAGCGCTCGCGAGCCTTTTGCTCGGCCGCCGCTCGAAGCCGTTCCAGTTGCTTCTTGGCCCAGTCCAGTTCTTCAGTGATGCGCTTCTGGGCTAGATTCAATTCGTCCGGGTCCAGCCAATCCGTCAGGGAACTGCTCTCCGACTTGCGCTCCGCCTCGCGTATGGCTTCCAGCGCTTGCTCCGCGCTTTCAACGGCCTTGGCGAAGTCGAGCCCCTCCAGGTTTTGCGCCATGGCACGCGCGTGTTCTCTTGCCAGTGCTGCAGAAGCGCGTGACGACCCGGGTTCGGCCCCAACCTCTGGCAAGCCAGCGACGCTCTGTCGAATGGCTTCGGCACGCCGCTCGGCCTCCTCCTCGAGACGGCCCTTGTCCACTTCCTGTGCCGCCTTGTCGAGGGCTTCCTCGACCCCCGTGACCCCCTCTGCATGTTCGTGGGCTAATTGCTCCAGCTCCTGCGCCAGCTGATCGAACTGTTGATCCGACTTCGACGGTTGGCCCTGAGGGGCGCGCTGTCCCGTTGCTCCGGATTCCACGCCGCCTCTACCGGTGGGTCCGAAGGAAGGCGTCGGACGGCGCAGTCGGTCCGCCAGGTGGCGTGCGGCGAGCTCCGTGTGCAACAAATCGTTCCGGTTGCGTGCGCGGCGCACGCGATCGAGGTCGCCCTCGGCGACGCTGCCCAGGTCTGCTCCGAGGCTGCCTAGGCGCGCCAACTGCGCCGCGCCTTCGGAGGAGAGCGCGAGCGAGTGGTCGATGCGGGCCATGCCGGTCGCGCGGTCCTCGGTTTCGCGCGCCTGCCGGGCTCCCTCCGCGATGTCCTCGACCACGTCGGCGAGCAGCACCGACACGGACTCGGCTTCTCGCGCGCCGAGTCGGGCCAGCGCGACGTCGATGGCCAGGACGGCGTCCTGCAATTGCCGCTCCGGGGACACACCCGGTCGGGGTATGCGCCTCAAGACTCGCAACTGACCCTGCAGGAAGTTCGCTAGCCCGCGCGGAACCTCGAGGCCCGAATAGCTCTGCTCCAGGCGACTTTCGAGGAATGAGAGTGCGGATTTGCGCTCTGCGGCAAGATGTTTGCGTTGCTGGCTCTGCTCGTTCGGATTGACTTTGGCAGGTTCGGAATACAGAGCCAGCACATCGACCAAACGGTCTCGGGCAGATTCGAGGGCTGCGAAGCGCTCGGCTTCGGGCTCGCCGACGACCGGCGGCAGCACGACCAATGGTTTGCTCGTGCCCCACTTCGGGCCCGATACCGGGTCGTCATCTTTCGCTTCCACCGTGATCTGCACGGGCAGAAACATGCGCTTCAACAGCTCGTCACTCGCATCCAGCGAATAGCCACCGCGTGCCGAGCGATCTTCACCGTCGAGCTTCAAGAGCACCCGGCGAGACTCGCGCTTGCCAGAGGCGATCACCAGGTCCACCTGACGGATTCCATGGTCGTCCTGGGCGCGATACCGAATGTCCAGCTGCTCGATGTCCTTCAACTTCACCGTCTTGGGGGCCCCTTCGATCCGTACTTCCGGGGGCTGATCGGCGATCGCTTCGAGCGGCAGAGCCTCCGGCTCCTCGATGCGTACGTCGCCGTAGCGGGAAGCAACCCGGAGGTCCACTGACTTGGTCAGGTGCCAGTTCGCGGTCACCCCTCCCTGGCCGTCCCCCACGAATGGGACTTCATCGACGCCGTCCGTGAGCACCAAGTTACGACCATCGAAGCGCGGACGCCCCTGGACGACGACCGTACTTCCAGCGGCGAAGCTGCTGGATACACCGAGCATCGCCGCGCGCACTGGCTCCCTCAGGTAGCTTGGCGGTTTGACGACTACCCTTTTCAGCTCGACGAAAGTGAGCGGCAGCGGCGACCTGCCATGGCTCGCAATCAAGACGTCGAAGCCCTCGAACAAACGGATTGGGTCAGGTGCCACCACCAGCATGAAGGTTCCGAAAGCCGCGAGCGCTGTCCAGCGCCAGCGCGACGCGCGTTTCGAGGCGGCTTGACTCACTGCGTCCAGCGAAGCCCGTCGCAGCAGCTTCTCGTAGTGGTGTTTCGCCAGGGTTGGCGATCCCAGCGAGCTGTCACCAGCGGTTTGCGTGACGACATCGAAGGCACGCACGGCTCGGCCTCCGAGGTCTTTGTCGACGGAGAACAAGATACGGCGCAATGCGAGTCGCTCGTCGCGCCAACGGCGCCCGATGCGAAACAGCCAGATAGCCACAGCCACCAGGGCCGCCAGCAAGAGCGCTGCCGCGGACAGGCGGGTGGGCACGGTGCCAGAGCGTCCAATGTGGGCCACGGCGGCGAGCACGACGAGCATCAGCCCAATCAGCGCCCAGCGCAGCATGGGGGTTTCCCGCCTTCGCCAGGCCGTCATCAGTCGAGTCAGTGAAGAGCTCTGCATGCTTGGAAGAATCTCTGCAATTCCGCTCGGATTAGCATTCCGCTCGGATTAGCATTCCGCTCGGATTAGCTTAGTGCCGACGGCGCCCGGAGGCGAGGGGGGTGCTCGTCTTGTGGTGCAGAAGGCAAATAGCTCTTGTCACTGGGGTGTCGCTTCAGCTGTGCTAAACTTTGGCGGTGTGGAGGCCGATACCGAGCGCGACGCTGAGCGCCTGAAGAGACTGCTCTTGTCGTTGCCAGAGCTCGAGCTCAGGGTACGTTGGTTGGGCGAGCGTTTCCTGCGCTGGCCAGTCGAGACCACCGCGCTCAGGCTCGAGCGACTATGCGCTGCGAGCGAGCGCTCCGAGCCCGATGCGCGGACCGCCCTGTTGGCCGTGGCTTGCTACTTCGCGGCCCACGGTGAGACCGAACTCGTCCAGCGCCTGCGGGCTGTGACCGAAGTGGAACATCTGCTCAGCCTCGGCCGAATGTTGCGCTGGGGGCGTTCATCGAGGGCTTGCCAGCCGAACGTCTCGAGTGCCTCGCACGAGATTCCCGACTATGGAGCGGGCAGGGAGCTGACCGTAGGTGAAAGACGCTCGCTGGCTCGCCGATCGTCCCGGGTCAACATCGACCGGCTCCTCGAAGACCCGCATCCTCTGGTGATGCGCGAGCTGCTCCTGAACCCATCGCTGGTGGAGAACGACGTGGTGAGGCTGGCGGCGCGCCGGCCCGCTCACACCGTGGCAATGGAGGCGCTGGCACGATCCACCTTCTGGTTGTGCCGCAGTCGGGTACGCTTGTCACTCGTACAGAACCCAGGTGCGCCCCGACACATTTCCGGGGCACTTGTCGTGGTCTGTGACCGTGGTGAGCTCCAGAAGATCGCCATCAATACGATGCTGCCACGCGGCCTCAGAACCACCGCTCGCGAGCTGTTGGCCAGGCGTCCACCCCTGGCAGCGGCGTGCGCGGAAGCTCAGCGGCTACAGTGAGTCTGTTCGGGTGACTCGCGTATCAGGGCCCTGGCTGCGCGGTTATCACCGTGACTATTCGTCTTCCCCCTCGATTTCGTACACGGAGAACGCGCCCAGTGTCAGCTTCACCGCGCAAGTGCGGCACAGCGGTGGTTCTTCGGTCCGCACCTCGCCGCCGCGCGTCCACATGAACAGCCCGCTGCCTCCTGGCAACCCCGTGAAGGTCTTGCCGCACAGGTCGCAAATGAACCGGGTCGTCTCCTCGGAGCCTTCTGCGTCCACCGCTGGTTCGAGCCTGGTTTGTGGCACGAACTCAATTATAGCAGATCGGCGTTTGTCGACTGCTGACTTTGGACGCCGGTTTTTCGCCCGGTCGTCGCGTCGGTGCCAAAACCCGACGTGGACAGGCCGTTTGCCGCATTGTCCGCGAGCAAGCGTCTCAGCTCGGGCTGCTGCCGTCGGCTGTTGGCTGGTCCGTGTTGCACGATAGTTTCAGCAATTCGACGACGTCGAGATTCTTGACCCGGTCCTCCGTCCCGGCTGCTTTGACTCCGTCCGTGAGCATGGTCATACAAAATGGGCAGGCGCTCGCGATCGTGTCTGCGCCGGTTGTCAGGAGCTGTCCGGTGCGCTTGACGTTGACTCGATCCTGATTCTGCTCCTCCATCCACATTTGAGCGCCACCGGCACCGCAGCACAAGCCGCGATCCCGACTGGCTTCCACCTCGACAAGCTCGACTCCGGGAATGCTGGAGAGAATGTCGCGCGGTGACTGGTAGATGTCGTTGTAGCGCCCGAGGTAGCAGGAATCGTGAAAGACGACGCGGGCCCGAACCGTCTGCGTGGGCTTGAGCCGGCCTTCTGCGAGCAATCCCAGCAAAAAGTCCGTATGGTGCACCACCTGATAAGAGCCTCCGAAGTCGCCATACTCGTTGGCCAGCGTGTTGAAGCAGTGAGGACACGTGGTCACGATGGTTCGTGCACCGCCCTGTGCCTGGTACCCGTTCAGCGTTTCGATGTTCGTCTCGGCGAGCATGCTGAACAAGTATTCGTTGCCGGCGCGTCGTGCGGGGTCCCCAGTGCAGTTCTCTTCGTCGCCCAGAATCGCAAACTGGACTCCCGCGGCCTTCATCAGCTCGGCGGTTGCGCGGGCTATCTTCTTCGAACGGTCGTCGTAGCTGGCTGCGCAGCCCACCCAGAAGAGCACCTCGGTGCGCGGGGCGTCTGCCAGGGTGGGCAAGCTCAGCCCTTCCGCCCAGTTCTTGCGGTCGACACGCGCCAGGTTCCAGGGGTTGCCGTTGGTTTCCATGCCTTCGAACGGCTTGTTCAGCTCGCCCGGGAACTCGCCGCGAATCATCACCAGGTGACGTCGCATTTGGACGATCTTGTCGACGTAGGTGATGTTGACCGGACATTGCTGTTCACAGGCGCGGCAAGTGGTGCAGCCCCAGAGCACGTCTGCCTGGACCACATCGGGCACCAGATCGATCGGTCGATACGGGCTGCCTGCTTTGCTGTCCTGTCCCGATGCCCCGCCGTGCTCTTCGCTCACGGTGGACTCGGCTGGTGAGCCCTGGCTCGCATCGTCGGCCGGCGTCGAGTCGAGGTTGACTCGCGGTATCCCGTCACCCAGCCTCAGGAATTCCTCCTGCCGCTGGTACAGGTGATTGCGTAGGTCGAGTGTCAAGTGTTTGGGGCTCAACACCTTGCCCGTGGTGGTAGCAGGGCAATTGTCCGAGCAACGGCCGCACTCGGTACAGGTGTAGAAGTCGAGAATATCCTTCCAGGTGAAATGCTCGATGCGGCTATAGCCGAGACGGGCACCGTTCATGTCCTCGTGTTCACTGGCCTTCTCCACCTTCTCCATCAGCCCCTCCGTGTTGGCGGCGATTGGGCGCAGCCGCCCGCGCGGAGTCAAATCACCCAAGAAGACATTGGGGATCGCCGTGATGATGTGGAAGTGCTTGGAATAAGGCAGGATGTTCAAGAATACGAGCACCAAAGTGGCATGAGACCAATAGCCCGCGTGAGCCAGCACCACCAGCGCGCTGGTGCTCAGCGGCATGAGGCCCAGCGCGAAGAGGGAACCGGCGGGTTCGGGATAGAAATGATAGCTGAGCGCTTCGCCGCTGGTATCCTCGGCATAGGGCGCGATGATGGTGGCGGCGGCTCGGCACCAGCTGTTGGCTTCGGCACTGCCGCAGTGGTCGGCGAAGCCGGCCTGAAGCGCGCGCGCCGCCCCGTCGTAGAGCATGTCGCCGAGCATCATGGTGGCGATGATGCCCAAGATGACCAGCCCCTCCCAGCCGAGAGCCATCCGCTTCTGCGGCCTTATTACCCGGTAGTAGAAGAACACGGCCACGCCCAACAGGACCAGGGTGGCAAAGACGTCTTTCAGCCAGGCGTACAGGTGTCCGAGGGACGTGTCGCCCAGAATCCAGAGATTGAACGTCGGATCGAAGCCACGCCCCCACAAGATGATGCTGCGCAGCAGCAACACGACAAAGCCTAGAAAGATGAGTTGATGAGCCAGCCCCGCCCAGAGGTAGTAGCGCATCTTCTTCTGGTAGAGCGCAAAGGTCCAGACCATCCCCAGACGTCGGCCGGGCCGATCGAGTCGGCTTTCGAAGGTCTTCTCCCCGACCCGCAGGAGCTTGGCGCGGTGCCATGCGCTCCACGCAAATAGCGACACGAGACTCAGAATGACGAAAGCCATCAACGCCGGGTTCATGATAGGCGCTCACTTTAGCCCAGATCCGCTGCGTTGGGAAAAGTGACAGGTAGCTGAAGGCCGAAGTCGTGAGGGAGACTCACGAGACGATGCAGTGTGCCCCGCTCGATCTGGCTCTCCGGCGCAGCGGCTGGCTAGAACCAGCCCGAGAGTCGCATGATCCAGATGAATGCGAGGATCAACAGTACGGCGAACACCAGGCTACGAACCACGACCTCAGGAGGAGCTCTCAGCTCCCGCCTGGGTGTGGCGACATCCACCAGGCGTATACCGTCATCTGGCTCGGGTGCTCCGTTTACCCGCAGCATGAGAAGCCCGCGTGGTTCCTGTTCGGAGCGTGAAAACCCGCCGCGCTCTGGGATCCTCAAGAGCAAGGGTTGACGGACCGTCTCCGAGCTTCTCGAAGGGAGTGAGACCTTCAGGGTTTCCGGCGGAGCGTCGCGCTCGCGAAGACTCACGGCGCCGGCCCGCTCGCATTGATCGCAGCCGCCCCCTTCGCAATTGGCGCAAGCCAGATTTCTAGGCAGATCGACTTCGATGGTTTCACCTTGTTCGAGCCACTCGACGGGCACTCGTATGCTGTGCAGTACGTCCGGGCCTCGCGTTTCATTCAGGGAGCGAGACTTCAGTTTGCCGAGAACTTCTCCCAAGGTGGCATCAGCCTACCGCGAACGCCGGACCGAGTCGAAGTTTGGCTGGAGCCTTTCGGCTTCTAGAAA
>CAWELQ010000010.1:0-968860 GCA_963809955.1 uncultured delta proteobacterium | reverse complement strand
CGCCAGATTTCATGGTGGCACGAGGAACCGCATCAGGCCTCGGCAGTCTGTGCACAACAGGGGCGCAACGAGACGATGGATCACGAGCCTGCGTACTGCGGGGAGCGTGAGCCGATGCATCGTGTCGCT
Source organism: uncultured delta proteobacterium (assembly GCA_963809955.1). Taxonomy (GTDB): domain Bacteria; phylum Myxococcota_A; class Polyangia; order Polyangiales; family Polyangiaceae; genus JAICQQ01. The sequence continues at coordinate 968,731 of CAWELQ010000010.1, read as the reverse complement.
ACGCCGCCGATTTATTTTCCTTTAGCCGCAGAGTCTGAAGGAACGCGAAGGCAATCATCGTCAGTAGGGCGTGATGGTGCAGGCCCCACCAAGAGCGACCTTCAAAGTGATCGAGGCCGAGCTCCTCTTTCATCTGTTGATGTCCCAACTCGCAGACCCATCGAGCTTTGATGGAGGCGACGATTTTCTTGCGTGATGCAGATGCCGGCAGATTCGCCAGATAGTACTTTCGGTCACCGTTGGTGAACCGCTCGCAAACGAGCCAAGCAAGCTCTCCTGGCAGGTGAATACCGTCTTTCGCTTCAGCGCCATCGGCGGGGCGTACGCGCACGATGGCGAAGTCTCCCGCGAGTGGTCCCTTCGTTCCTTTTCGCCAGACCACTCGACGGAATGTACCGTTCTTTTCGATGAACTGCTTAGCGGAGCATGGCAACTCTCGGAGCTTCGGATGGACGCGAGGTCGACCTACCCGCCGAGGTCGACCTGTCCGTTGACGTGACATTGTCACCTTCACGTTCTCCGAGTACATGTTCTGGGTCGATAGAATCCCCACCGCCCATGAGAGCTCTCGTTCGCTGAGACCGCGGCGAAACTCCGCACACATCCCATAGCCCGCGTCAGCGAGAACACAGCCGAAGCGCAGGCCCGCTACACGCATCCGGTCGAGTTCGTCGAGCGCAATCCGCCACTTCGGCCGATAAACGATCGTTGGCGGGACCTTCGCGCGTTCGCGACGTGTTGAATCCGCCGTCCACACCTGCGGAAGGTAAAGGCGTAAGCCGACAGGCATGAACATGTCGTTCCGCGCAAGCGTCAGCGAAACCAAGCACTGACAATTCGCCTGCTTGCCGAGGGCGCCGCAGTATTGGTGCGCTACGCCCACCGACTCAGTCCCCTTCTTGGGTAGCCCGGTGTCATCCACGATGATGTGGGACGTGTCACCGCCAAGCAGTGCGTCGGCTTTTTGCCAAAGAACCTCCTCGACGGGCGCTGTGTCCCAACACGACGTGCCGACGAAATGGTGGATCTGCTCCACATCCTTCGGAGCTACCCGCGAGCTGATCGGCTGCATGCTCTTTCGATCGCCCGGAAGCAGCAAGCCCATGACATAGAGAGGCGCCCAGCGTCGCCGCCGCTTATCACCGAGCACATCCAGAAACGGGATTAGCCAGCGCTCAAGATGCTGCTCCCAACCAGGTTGAGATTTCACGATCTGCTATGGAACACATCTCGCGCACAATGGAAAGAAGAATCTGGCGAAGTAGTGCTAGGGCGCGTCCCTGAATTCGCTGACGGCGCCGTGAACGTGCCCGTGAACGTGTCCGTGCCCGAGAGGTCGAAAAAAAGGGCTATCCATGGCGAGCGAAGTGTGTTCCATGGGTAGGCCAGCATGGTTAGACGGCAGCTGGACGAGCGACAGTGGCAAAAGGTTCGAGCGGTACTCCAGACTAAGCGCGGAGCGGGGCGCCCTGGGAAAGACGACCGAAATTTCATCGAAGCAGTGCTGTGGTGGCGCAGGACCGGGGTTCCTTGGCGGGCTCTACCTGTGGAGTTCGGGTCGTGGAAGACGGTGTTCAATCGCTTCGATCGCTGGGCGAAGCGAGGCAAATGGAAAGACCTATTTGACGCACTCCAGACAGATCGCGATGACGAGTGGCACAGTGTAGACAGCACGATCAATCGAGCGCATCAGCACGCAGCAGGGGCAAAAGGGGGCAAACGGCACAAGCTCTGGGGCGGTCGCGCGGGGGACTATCAACGAAAGTGCACTTGGTCGTCGACGCATTGGGATTGCCCCTGACGTTCGAAGTGACTGAAGGCCAGCAGCACGATATCCGACCCGCCCAAGCGCTGTTGGGTCGCGCGTTATCGTCCTGTCTACTGGCCGATAAGGCATACGATTCAGACGCTTTTCGCTCGGCCCTCGAGATACAAGGCTGTTCTGCGGTAATCCCGTCGAAGGCGAGTCGAGCCCAGCAAATGCCGTTCGATAAGGAACTGTACAAGGCACGCTCCGCGATTGAGTGCACGTTCAACTTGCTCAAACAGGCCCGGCGTTTCGCGACCCGCTACGAGAAAACACTCCGCAACTACCAAGCTGTGGTCGCACTCGGCTGCGCTCTGCTTTGGCTTCGAATCTAGCCGTCTTCACAGCTGCGAGCCAGCTTGACCAGCATTGACACGATGCGGCTGACTCGCTCTTTGCCTGCTTTCAGGTCTTTCTCGTCGAGCAATTTGAGCCGGTAGCAAACGTCCAACAACGCGGCGGATTCCGTCGCGGAGCCTCTAGCGGTCAGGTAATAGCGTCGCTTGTCCGGCTTGGAGTACTTTCCGGCTCCCTCGGCGATATTCAACACAATCGACAGGGACGCCCGTGTGAACTGATCCGACAGGTGGCCTCGCCCTCGCGGTAGTCCTTCTATGATCGCGTTCGCCACCACGAGAAAATCCAGCGCGACTTGATAAACTTCCAATCCCTCATGGAGCATCATGCTCCGGTCATCGGTCTCATCCCGGCTTCGGTTGCCTCTTTTCGGGCACGGGCACGGGCACGGGCACGTTTACGGGTTGGCAATTCAGGGACACACCCTAGGCTAGTCTGGCGCCTGGCTCTTCACCAGGCGAGGCGTACGAGGCTCTCTCCGCTCTCCGCCTTGACGTGATCAAGCCGGGACGCTCCGCGTTCCCCTGGTTCGAGAACCTCGAGCGATGCGGGATGGAAGTGGACGAGATGCCGCCCGAACCATGCATCGAGCGCGTCCACGAGCCGCTCATGAAGGGACGCCTCCTTTCGATCGAGCGTCTCTTGCGTAAGCCGGAGTCCCTCCTCGAAGGTGCGCTGCATCGCCGCCGCGAGCAGCTGTTTCCGCCAGGACGCTCGCGGGGAAATAACGCCGAGCAACGGGCCAGCCCACTCGCCTTCGGCAGCCTGCATCGAATGGCTGGCGTTCGGGTGTATCGAGTTGTCAGGGTTCCGTGACTTGCCTAGCGACCGCTCTCTCTCGAGTGGCGCAGGGCCAAAGCCGCCTTGATCTCTTCCTCATCCAGCTCGGGTATCAGGGGCCCCGGCAGGTCGGCAGGCCCCGGGATCTTGGGTGCGCGCGGGATCACTGGCTGCTTCAACGCGGCCGCACCGCCGACGTCGTCTGTCGGCCACTCGGAGTCGATTTCCTGGCTGACCATGGCTTCGTTCTCGAGATCGGCTCGCGCCACGACCTGCGAAGCACGCTCGACACCCGAGCCTGCTGAGGTGGACGAGCTAGCGGAAGAAGTGGAAGGAAACTCCGGCGGCAAGGGAGGTGGCTTCGGACGGCCTGGCACATTCCCGGAGGCCTGATCGAAGCTGGCGGAAGAAGTGGCGGGAAACTCCCGTGGCAAAGGGGGCGGCTTCGGACGGCGCGGCGTGTCGCCGGCGGCGAGGTCGGTAAAATCCTGTTCCATGGGGAACGCTTCCTCGCTCGGGAGACTCGAATCTACCTCCGTGGGGGCGGGCGATTCGGCCAGCACGGACGCTGCCGAGCCTTTCGGTGCGACCATGCTCGTGGTGGCAGGCTTCGCCTCGTCGTCGATCTGCAGCCAATCATCATCAATATCCATTGTCGGATCGGAGGTAGCTGCGCTCGCCAGAGCCTGCTGCTTGTGAGATTCGTCTGCCATAAACCGCTCGTGGTGTGAATGATACTGCGGAACGCTCATGCGACCGGTAGATATGCCGCTTCTCGGCTCGCTTCTCGAACCGAGAGCACCATTGCAGGTTGAGGCGCACAATTCCAGTGTTCCGCGGCTGGGTGGGCAACTCGATGGTGGGAAATCCCACGCCTCGAAAACTTCGCACCCGAGGTGAAACGTGGCAAGAAGGCACACTCGAGCCAGCCGCGCTTCGGAAACGCTTCCGAGCTTCCGTTCGAGACCCTTGGGAAAAGTGGGCGGGGTGGTCCGGCGGTACTGTTTGATTCTACGGAGCCATGCGAGCCCGCATCGCTGGTTTTGGTGGGTGCATAGTGAGTCGACGGCAGCACCTCTTCGAGCTTCGTTGCTTGACTGACCGGCCATCGCCTGCGCAAATATGGCGCGGTAGGAGAAGCACGTGCCCAACAAGCCCAAGGTGGCCAACCGCCCGTCCCGCGTCGCCAACGCCAAGCCCGCCAAACCCGGGCCGGCCGTCAAAGGCAAGCGATCCGCCCGAACCAAAGGCAAGGGTCGCTCGGTGGCAGCGAAGCCAACCCTCCTCGCGGGCGGGAACCCGCAGATCGCAAAAGCAGACGGAGATGCTCCCGTGCAGGCTTACATCGCGGCCATGCCGGGCTGGAAGCGCGACCTCGGTCGCCACCTCGACGCGCTCGTCGTTCGCACGGTCCCCGGCGTGAACAAGGCAATCAGGTGGAACTCGCCCTTCTATGGCATCGAGAGTCAGGGCTGGTTCCTGAACTTTCATTGTTTCACGAAGTACGTCAAAGTGGCCTTCTTTCGCGGCACGTCATTGCGTCCTCTCCCGCCCGGCGAGTCCAAGCATGCGCAAGTGCGCTACCTCGACATCCACGAGGACGACCAGCTCGACGAGGAACTGATGGTGAGTTGGATCCGGCAGGCATCGGAGCTTCCGGGTTGGGTCCCGTAGCCGTCAGCGGAGCGCCTGATCTTCGGGCGGGCCCTCCTCTAGAACCTCTACTCCTCGGCCAGCGAGTGCCTCGGGTTGTCAGCCACGGGCATTGGAAGTGGACGCCCGTCGAGCCACCTGGGGCAGGAGCTTTCCTATCGACTCCATCTAGCCTAGAATAGTCCGACCACTCGAAACAGGGCAGTGCCACGCCATTTCCGTGGACCAGTTTGCGGGAACTCGGCGACTGCGGCCACACCTTCCGAGCCCGGGCATCTGCGGACGCCGAGGAGTATGACCCATGCCAATGCAGCAACCGTCACCTGGAATCTTGCTTGCCGGAATCCTGGGGCTTGCCGTCGTTGGCTGCAGCGATTCGGGGGACGCCGCGGACGACGGAGTCACCAACAGTGAAACGCAGACCGCCGGTGGTCCAACGGCCGGCGGAACCGGCTCCCCCACGTCCGGTGGCACCGCGCAGACGACGGGCGGGCCGGCGACCAGCATGGCGAGCGCCACGACGAACGGCGGCGGCACGGCAACATCCGCAGGTTCGAGCGGCATGGGCGCTCCAACAACGGGACCGGGTGGAACAGGGACGGCTTCGGGAGGGGGAGGCAATGGCACGGATGGCATGAGCACGTCTGCTGGTGGCGCCATGGACGGCACGACTACCTCCGTGGGAGGAGGAGGGTCGACAGCGACGGCTGCAACCAGCACGACTGGTGACCTCGATGGGCCGTGCACGGAGTCGCAGCCGGCAGGTACGAACGCGTCGGGGAGCGGGCCCCATGACGTGATCGTCGAAACGAATTCCGATCCTGGAATCAAGGAGGGAACCATCTTTCGACCCGCCGACTTGGGGGGCAGTGAGCAATACCCGATTTTCGTCTGGGGAGAGGGGGGGTGCTCACAAGACGGACTATCCAATGCGACCGCGATGGCGGAGATCGCGTCCCACGGCTACTTTGTCATTGCAGATGGGACGCCCAATGGCTCTGGCAATCGTGTGATGGACCGCTCGAGCCTCGAAGCCATGGGCGCGCCCTTGATCGCTTATATCGACTGGGCCATCGCCGAGAATCAGAAGCCCTGCAGCGCGTACTACCACAGTCTCGATACGACGAAGCTTGCCTCCAACGGCTTTTCGTGTGGTGGCCTGATGTCCCAGGGCACGGTCACCGACCCGCGAATCATCACCTGGGGAGTCACCAGCAGTGGTATGGCGGGTGCGGTCCAGGCATTCTACGACACGATACACACACCCGTGCTGTTTGTCGAAGGTGGTGCGGACGATATTGCGTACGACGGAGGACTCGAAGGTTACGAAAAGGTCAGCGAGCTGAACGTTCCGGTCCTCTGGTTCAGCAAAGCCCTCGGTCACGGGGGTGATCTATTTCAGGCTGATGGCGGCGACTTCACCAGGATCAATCTTGCCTGGCTCAACTGGTGGCTGAAGGGGGATGAGACGGCGACGGGCAAGGGCCTACTCGTCGGGCCCGATTGCCCCTACTGCGGTGACAGCGCTTGGGAAGTCATGTCGACGAACATCCCATAGGTTCCCGGCTTTCCCCCAGACGCGGCTCCGATATGGCGAAGTAGGTGCTTCGTCCGACACGGCGACGCACCTGCTTCGGGTTTTGGGACGGACTCTCAGGGGGAGGTCGCCATGACGTTGGCTACCGGGAACTCGACACTCCCCGTCCCGCCTCCGACTTCGACGAGAATCTTGGCCTCCAGCAGATTCCCCATGTCCATGCCGAGACTGACCCAGGCGTCGAAGTGTTCGGTCAGGGAGATCACCCCGCAGTCGCGAGCCGTCGTCCGGACGCTGTAGTACTGGACCCAGTTCGAGACGCCAGAGCATCTCGAGCCACCGGTGCCGCTCGTGTTGCGAGTGTACATGATGTACGAACCGCCATCGATGTCCACCGTGCCTTTGTTGGTGGTGTTGCCGGGGTTGACCGGCATGTTGTTGAACGAGTCATCGACGATGTACCACTCGACGCAAGGATTGGTCGTCCACCCGTACATTCCGATGTATGAGTAGCCACCCGCGCTTCCCGACTTGTTGGCGACGAATTGCGCGGTGATCGTTCCGTAGGAGGAGTACGACTGCGCATTGTTCCCCCATTCGTAGCCGATTCGGCCCAGGTAGTCTCCAGAGTTGTTCCACGATGCAATGAATGCCGTGGTATCGAAAGTGGTCATGTCGCCCGTGCCCATATTCGACCAGATTTGCCAGGCTAGGTTGCCCGAGCCGCCCTGACCATTCCCCGAGTGCTGCTGGCCGCCAGACGGCATCGTAGCATTACAATCGAGTTCGACGCTGCCGCCGGTCGTCGAGTTGCCGGTGGTCGAACCCCCACTAGTGGCCCCACCGGCTCCACCTGTGGTGTTCCCACCGTTGGTGTTGCCGCCAGTCGTAAACCCGCCGGTCGTGAACCCGCCGGTCGTGAACCCGCCCGTGGTGTTGCCGCCGGTCGTGAACCCGCCCGTGGTGTTGCCGCCGTTGGTGTTACCGCTGGTACTCGCACCGGTCGTGTTGGCGCCGGTCGTATTGCCGCCCGTGGTGTTGCCGCCGTTGGTGCTGGCGCCGGTCGTGTTGCCTCCTGAGGTGGCGGAGCTCGAGGTGACTGCTGACGTCGTCGTACTACCCGAGGTCACGGTGCTCGAAGTAACACCGCCGCCCATCGAAGTGCTGCTACTAGTACGCCAGCGTGCAGGTATTGCCAGCGCCGCAGTTCGAGGAGGTGACGGCAGCCACGACCTGGGAGGTCGGCATCGCCGTGTATTCGTAAGGGATGTCGAACACGGTCCCGCGCGAGTCGTTCAGGTCACTGGCAGTGCCTTCGTTGCCGATCCCTTTCCAGCCTCTCGGATCTACCCATGTCTTTCCAGATGGATATGTGCTCGTCGTAGACACAGTTCTCGGCGATGAGCGCCATGTCCTTGCCGACACCGTGGATCTGCGAACCGCCGCTGTTGTGGTAGTTGTTGAGCATGTGAATGTTGCCGAAGCGGCCGCGGGGTTGGCGCTGGTCCACTCGCTCGCCCCAGTGACTGTCCATGTACGTGATGTGCAGCTTGCCCACGCTCGCCGGTTCATCATCGCTTCCTGCGATGAGGTTCGAGAACCTGTGCTCCTTGTCGTACGTGTAGTGGAAGTAGGTCCAGGAGACAGTGACGTAGTCTCCCCCCTGGGTGATGTCGCAGTTGCCGTCCTGGCCGTCGGCGATATCGAGGTGATCCAACCAGACGTGGTGAGCACCGTTGCCCACGTACACACCGTCGGCACCCGCCTTGCACTCGTCATAGGTGTTGCAGTGCTCGCCTCGCACCGCAAGGTTGCGGATGATGACGTTGCTCACGTCAGACCCGCTGATGCTGATGCTGCCGGTCAGGGTGACGCCTGGCCCCGTGCCAATGATCGTCTTGTTGGAGCCAGGCGCGAGCTTTCCGCTGTAGTTCCCCGGTTGTACCAGGATGATCGCCGGGCTCGAGCCGCCGGCGGCGTTCTGGAGTTGGCTCATCGAGTTCACCACGATGGCCGACCCGATGTCCGTCCCGCCGCCAGTGGTGCCACCGGCGACGCTCGCAAACCCCGGGACGGGATCCGTGATGCTGAGGTCTCCGAGCGGATTCATCCCGGTAGTGCTCGAGCTGTCCGTTCCTCTCGTGGTATCGCCTCCCGCGCCGGTGGCGCTCGTGCCGGTTCCGCCCGTGCCCGTGGTTGTATCACCCATTGTGCTGGTGGTAGGTCCAGCGCCACCCCTGCCGCTGGTGGTGGTCCCAGCGCCCCCTGTGCCACTGGTGGTGGTCCCAGCGCCACCAGTGCCGCTGGTGGTGGATGCGGTGCCTTCCGTCGATGATGCCGTGCTCGTAGTAGCGTTGCCCGTGGCCGCCTGAGCGTTCCCCGTAGCGTCGGTCCCTCCGCTCGTTGGCCCCCCGCCCCCCACGCTGCTCAGCGTGCCTGTGCCCGTCGAGTCATCGCCGCTGGCCGTTCCCCCGGAGCCTTGCTCCGTGCCATGGCTGTCCTCACCGGAATTCGATGAGCCGCACGCAGCCAAGAAGCCCAAAATCGAGAATGCTGCGAATCGACGTAAGTGAGTCATGTTTTCTAACTCCTGATTGTACTGAGGGGATGGCGAAGCGCCACTTGCCATTGGCGCGGATCCGGGGGGAAGCAGAGGGAGCCGAGGCCGCGTTCCAGGCGTGTATCGGCTCCACTCAGACCGACTTGGACCTGTCATGAAAGCAGGGGCAACACCGGCCGGTTGCGGGTCTACCAAAGCCGTTTATGCGAGGAGACGGATCGAGTGGGTATAGCCACCCTGCAAGTTTCTATTCATCCCGCACGCTGTCCCAGCGGATCCGCGCGTGCCTCGATGTTGGGTCAGAATGCCCGGCCATGAAGTATCTGCACACGATGTTGCGCGTGACCGATCTGGAGAAGTCGTTGGACTTTTTCTGCAACAAGCTGGGTCTGGTCGAAAAGCGTCGCAAGGAGCACGAAAAGGGACGGTTCACACTCGTGTTTTTGGCCGCGCCAGGGGACGACTCGGCGGAGGTCGAGCTCACCTACAATTGGGATCCCGAAGCGTATACGGGTGGGCGAAACTTTGGTCATCTTGCCTACCGGGTGGACGACATCTATGCGCTGTGCCAGCGGCTGATGGACGCGGGGGTCACTATCAATCGCCCTCCGCGTGATGGTCACATGGCTTTCGTGCGTTCTCCGGACGACATCTCCATCGAGCTTCTGCAAGCGGGCGATCCGCAACCGCCTCGCGAGCCGTGGTTGTCCATGCCCAACGTCGGGAGCTGGTGAGAAGGGGCCACCCTCGGCGAGCGCCGAGCCTGCGGCCCCGCGGGCTCAGCGCCCGCGCGGCCGCTCATCGAGGCGAGTACGCAGCTCGCTCTTGACCACGTCCTGCACCCCGCTGGAACGGAGAAAGTTGTGAGGGAAGGTGGCCTCTGGCCGGCTCACCTCCTCCAGCCTGGCGAGCTGAGCCTCGGTCAGCTCGACCTCGCTGCTCTTCAGCGTATCGAGAATTTGCTCGGGCCTTCTCGCGCCGACGATGGGGATGAAGCGGTAGCCTTGCGCGCTCACCCAGGCGGTTGCTACCTGCGCAGAAGTGGTGTGCAGCTCGTCCGCAATGGCGTCGACGGTTCGCGCGATGCTGAGTTTGCGCTCGGAAGTGCGCCCGCGCTGTTCGTTCCCTGTCTTGCGCTGCGAGTCGTTTTCGACGCTGGGCCGTGTGTACTTGCCGGTCAGCACTCCCGCGCCCAACGGCGCCCAGGCCAGGACCGAGAGTCCGAAATGCTCTGCCATCGGCAGTAGATCGAACTCGGGCGTACGTTCCAACAGGCTGTACTCGATCTGAAGCCCGACGTATTGCGACCAGCCGCGCAGCTCGGCCAGCACATTCGACGCCGAGACCACCCAAGCTGGGGTGTCGCTCACTCCGACGTAGAGCACCTTGCCCGAGCGGATCACATCGTCGAGCGCTCGCAACGTCTCTTCGAACGGTGTCTGGTCGTCGTAGGCGTGTACCCAAAGAAGGTCAATCCAGTCGGTGCCCAAGCGACCGAGGCTCTCCTCGACGGACCTCACCAAGTTCCTACGACTGTTGCCGGCGGTGTTGAGATTGCCGTGGTCCATCGCCAGCGTGTACTTGGTGGCCAGCACCATCTTGTCGCGATTGCCTTGCAGCCAGCGGCCGACGATCGTTTCCGTCTCGCCTCCGTGGTACTTGTTGGCCGTGTCGAGAAAGGTGCCGCCGGCCTCCGCGAAAGCGTCCAAGACCCGGTGACTGGTGGCTTCGTCGGCTCCGAAACCCCACTGTTGACCAAAGCTCATGGTCCCCAGACAGATTTGCGACACCCTCAATCCCGACGGTCCCAGCAGTCGATAGCGCAGCATCAGCGGAGCTCCTTGTTTTCGTGTGGTCCCATGCCGGCTCTGCTTGGGGCACGACCTGGGCAGGGTCAAGGCTGGGCGCGCCGCGGGCCGAACCCCTTCCGGCTCCCACGACATGGCCTGGAAGAGTGCCGTGGAGTGCTCGAACCTCTTCCTGGCCTTTCGGCCAGGCGAGGCGATCTACGAGTCAGCGCTCACCCCAACCGGCGTCACGCCGCAGCCTGGGCCTGTCTTTGACGGTACGATCTCCCAAAAAGGCCCGCCACGTCGGCACTGCCTACTTTATTGGACACTGCTCAGAGTTCGAGCAGTTGGAAGGGCACTCTACAGTCGATTCTGCAAATCGAGCAGGTGTTGCTCGTGAACATCGACTCCATCGGCAGCGGTGTGTCAGTATGCCGCGCGTCTCTGGGAGCACAGGGACGGGAGCCTGGTAAGGTCCGTGCGATCCCCTATGGATAGTCTTTCGATCGGGGAGGCGTCGATGCGCTCGTCGACGTCTGCGGCGGATTCGTCTGACGAGCCTCTGAGCCCGGAACCCCCATCCGCGCTCGGCGAGGGTTTGCTCGTCGAATGCGCTGATCGAATACTCGCGGAGGAGACGAAGAGCGTCCCGTCGTCGAGCATCACATCGGCGACAGACGCGCCCTTGTGGTCCGCCTGGATGCAGGCGGGCGACCCAGCGCAGCATCAGTTCGAGCGCCTACGTGAGCGCGTGCAAGATCTCGCTGACGAGCTGACACGCTTCGTGGAACAAGCCGCGGTCGCAGCGGCTTCACCCGGAGCGCCATCCGAGGCGGGGGGCGGGGCCGCGGCCCCGGAACCGGTGGGGCCCGAGCTTTCGCAGCCGCTCGAAGCGGGGGTCCCTCTATTGCGCCCGATGGCAGCACGAATCGGGGAGCTCGTGGCTTCGCGACTCGCGGTCGTCAACGAATCCCAGGGGCCCGCTAGGGTGCTGATGCGTTCGACGAGTCTGGTCAGCGACCGAGGCGAGGAAATTCCGGCCCGCATGGTAGCGTTCGTTCCCCCGGAGCTCGAACTCGGCCCGGGGCAGCGCGAGCCCGTCCAGGTCGCCGTGCACGTGCCAGCGGGCGCCAGACCTGGCCAGTATTCCGGCATCGTTCAGGCGGCGGGCCTCCAAGGGACTCGCGCGCTTCTGACTTTGCTCGTGGATCCGGAGGCGGACCGAAACGCGGACTGATTCGATGGAGCCGGCTCTCAACCTGTGGAGATAGACGACGATGGCTGAAATACCGTGGACCGATGAGCAGTACAACCGCATCACCCAGACCGTTTCGGCGGAGGCGCAACGCACACGCGTCGCGTCGAAGTTCTTGCCGGTCTACGAGGCCGTGCCTGCCGAGGATGTGGCGGTGGCGAACCTGGGGTTGTCGGTCAGCAAAGAGACACCCAAGCGCTTCGAGGTGCTCAGTACCCCTGAAACGCTGCTCGCCACCTTGGCCGTCAAGGTTTACGTGCGCAACCACGAGGCTGCGGACCCGGAGATGCAGGCGGCCCTGACGATGTTTCGGCGCGCGGCCAACTACATTGCGCGCGCTGAAGACGCGCTGATGTTCAACGGGCAGCCGGACCAAGGCGAACCGCCCAACGATCTGGACAAGCGCATCGAGGAGTTGCTCGAAGTGAGCGGGGGGCGCAAGCAGACTGGGCTGAGGGATGGGCCGAAGGTCGATTCTGGGGCTGCCTGATGGCGGCGACGCGGCTCGACGTTCCGCGGATTTCGTGGCCGCCGTGCTGGCCGGAATCACGGACTTGCAGAATCAAGGCTATGCTGGTCCTTACGCCCTAGTACTGGCCACGGACTTGTACCGGCTGGTGCACCGCCCCACCCCGAATCTGGTGTTGCCGCGCCACGCCATCCTACCTCTGCTCGAGGACGGCCCATTGCTCCATTTCAGCCAGTTGAAAGACTCGACCGGGCTCGTCATCGCGTACGGGAGTGGTCAGGTCGAACAGGTGCTCGCCAGTGACATCTCGGTGAGACTGCTACAGGTCAACGCGGAGCCCCGCTTCGTATTTCGGGTGTCCGAACGGGTGGCGCTCCGGGTGCGCGACTGGAACGCCATTGCCAAGCTCGAGTACGATCCCAAGGCGGGGGCCGACGCCTAGGCCCGTGGTGCCTACCCGGTAGAGACTCGTGCACCACCACCACGACGGCCTGCATCTTTGGTATGACACACCCGACGCGCCTGCGCCGAGCGCCCAGGAGCGCACGTTGACCATTGGCGTCGAGCCGGCGAACCCGGGCAACGTGGTGACGGTGCCGTACCGGGTCGACGGCGGTCCAATTCGCAAGCTCGAAGCGCGAGAGCTGCGCACGGATTATGGGCGGCAAGTGCAGTACTTCCTGGCCAGCTTCCCCGATGACCTCGGGGGTAAGCGGGTGGAGTACTGCCCTGAGCTCGAGTGCGTTGGGCGTCGGGTACCGGGTTTCCCCGCGCCTGCATGGTCGGCCTTTTCGCTGGCACCGAAGAGCAGAACCCACGAGGAACACGGCGTGAGCAGCGAGCGGCTGAGCCCGCGTTTCGAGCCCATTCTCGAGTTCGTGGGGCAGGTCACGGTGCAGTTGAAGCCGCCGGTGGTCATTGGCAAGACGCCGCAAGGCCTACGGCTCGACTACTACGCCCGGTCCGGGACTTTGAAGACTCGTTGGTTCACCGCACAAGTGCTGGAAGATTCGGTGGACTACATGGTGGTTCGGCCCGACGGTGTGGGGATGATAGATATCCACGCCACCTTGCGTCTGGACGACGGCGCCCTCTTGTCGGTGACCGAAAGCGGGGTCATCGACTTCGGTCCCGATGGTTTCGAACGCGTCGCGCGTGGGGAGTATCCGGAGCTTCCCGAGCACCAGGTGTCGCCGCGTGTGCTCACCGCCGATGCGCGTTACGCCTGGATGAACCGCACGCAGTTCGTGGGTGTCGGTCATGTGACGATCAGCAGCTTGATTCTCGAGTACGACATCTTCAGCGTGAAGACGGGACTGAGGGCGCGGCGAAGCTAACATGGCTCACAAGGTGATCATTTTGGGAGGTGGTATCGGTGGGCTGAGCGCCGCCCAGGAGCTGGTCGAGCGAGGTTTCGATGTCGAGGTGTTCGAACGGCAGGCCATCCCAGGTGGCAAGGCCCGAAGCATTCGAGTCGTCGAGCCGTTCGCAACGGGAGAACGGCCGTTGGGTGGCAAGGCCTTCCTCGGTCCCCGCTACCGGTCGCAGAGGCCCTGGGTTCCCGGCGAACATGGGTTCCGCTTCTTTCCTGGGTTCTACCGCCATGTCGTCGACACCATGTCGCGAATTCCCTATTCGGGTGGCAGCGTCGCAGACAACCTGGTGGATACCACCGAAGTTCACGTTGCGCGCTTTGGAAAGCCCGGGTTGAAGCTGCCGGCGCGGTTTCCGCGTACGCCCGCCGACTTGAGGAACGCGCTCTTTGCGCTCATCGATTGGCTCGGCGGGCACACGGGCGTCGACCCGCAGGAAACATCCTTCTTCGCATGGAAGGTTTGGCAGATCGCGACCTCGTCGGGGGAGCGTCGGCTCGAGGAGTACGAAAAGATCGACTGGTGGGCGTTCATCGATGCAGAGAGACGTTCAGTGGCTTACCAGAATACGTTTGGTCAAGCCATCACGCGGTCCCTGGTGGCGGCCAAGGCGCGACGCGCCAGCGCCAAGACCATCGGCGACATCTTCGTTCAGATCCTGTTCGACATTCTCGACCCGACTGTATCGACGGCTGACCGCTTGCTGAATGGTCCGACCAATCAGGTCTGGATCGATCCTTGGTTCGAATATCTGATGGACCGAGGGGTACGCTATCACCTGGAAACGAAGGTGTGTGCAATACACATGAGTTCGGACCGTGTCCGGAGCGTCATGGTCGAGCGCGCGGGTCGACGCTGGGTAGTCGAGGCGGACTACTTCGTCTCGGCGTTGCCCGTCGAGCGCATGGCGGAGCTCGTCACCCCGGCCATGTGCGCAGTGGATCCTTTGCTTTCCGGGCTTCCCGAGCTCAGCCGCAATGTGGAATGGATGAACGGGATCCAGTTCTACCTGACCAGCGATGTACCCATCGCCCATGGCCACACCATTCACATGGATACACCGTGGGCGCTGACTTCCGTCTCTCAAGCGCAGTTCTGGCCGGACTTCGACATGAGCGAATTCGGCGACGGGCGCGTGCGCGGCGTGCTTTCCGTCGACATTTCCGACTTCAACGTGCCGGGGCTCAACCGGAAGAAAGCCGTCGACTGCACGCGCGAGGAAATAGCCGAGGAAACCTGGAGCCAGCTCAAGCGGAGCCTCAACGTCGAGGGGCGTGAGCTGCTGCGGGACGACCAGCTACACGCCTGGTTCCTAGACCCCGATATTTTCGATGCCGATCCTGGCCGTCCAGGGATCGAGGTCAACCGTGAACCGCTCTTGGTGAACTACGTGGATACCTGGCGGCTGCGACCAGAGGCCGACACCGAGATCGAAAATTTCTTCTTGGCTTCCGACTACGTGCGCACCCATACGGATCTGGCCACCATGGAAGCCGCCAACGAAGCGGCGCGCCGGGCCGTCAACGGGCTGCTCGAAGTCGCGGGCAGCGAAGCGGTTCGGTGTGAGATCTGGCCGCTGCACGAGCCTCCCGTGTTTGCTCCCTTCCGCGCCTACGATCAGATGAGGTTTCGCCAGGGGCTACCCTGGGATGCGAGCTCGCTCGAGCTCGCCGAGTCGGCGCGCGTTCTCGCGCAGCGCCTGGCGGTGTACCCCGAAGCTACGGAACTGCCTCGGATGGACGAGCAGCTGCTGCAGCGCCTTCGGCGAGATCTAGGCGCTCTTGCGAAACTCGACGAGCCTCCAAGCTCCGCGCCCGGCGAGCACACCGGGCTTGGTACCGGAACCGGAAATCAGCCAACAACGGCGCCTTCCCCGGCGCTTCGCCCGAGCGCCACCGGCGGCAAGGGCTTGACTCACGTCGTACGGCGCGGGCGGATCGTGCCTCTTTAGCAATGGCTGAGCGCCCCGCTGCTCAGCATCCAGGGCACGAGGACTTCGTGACCCGGCTCCGCGCGTACGCTGAGCGGGTGACTCCCCTGTTGAACGAGCTGGTGCCCCGGGGTCAACCGGATGCCCATCTGTATGCTTTGATACGCCAGCACCTGGCGCGGCCGGGCAAGGGCCTCCGACCTGCCTTGTGCATCGCCACGGCTCAGGCCTTTGGTGCGGACGAGCGAACTGCCCTTCCCACCGCTGCAGCGCTCGAGCTATTGCACAACGCTCTATTGGTTCATGATGATATCGAGGACGGCAGTGAATTCCGTCGCGATCAACCCACGATGCACGCCGCCCAGGGCGTTCCGATTGCGGTCAATGCGGGGGACGGCATGATCGCGCTCGCCTTCACTTTGCTGTTGAAGAATCGAGATTTGCTGAGCCCGGGAATGAACTGGCGAGTGCTGGAGGAATTCAATCACCTGACGCTCAGGTCCATCGAAGGACAAGCCATGGAGCTCGGCTGGGTGCGCGACAACGACCTCAGCGTGCGAGCGCCCGACTACCTGTTGATGATTCTGAAGAAGACCTGCTGGTACAGCTTCATTCACCCTTGCCGGTTGGGCGCTCTGTTGGCCGGTCAGCATGACCTGGACCGCTTCAACCGCTTTGGGTTTTTGATGGGTGCAGCGTTTCAGATTCAGGACGACATTCTGAATCTGGTGGGTGATGAAAAGAAGTACGGCAAGGAAATTGGGGGTGACTTGTGGGAGGGCAAGCGGACCTTGATGTTGATGCATGCGCTCAGTCGGGTGACTCGGGCCGAGCATGAGCGCTTCCAGCAGATTCTGGCATTGGAACGCGGGCAGCGTACTCAGGAGGACGTCGCTTGGATGGCCGAGCGGGTGCGAGCAACCGGAAGTATCGAGTACGCCATCGAGCGGGGTAGAGAGCTCGCCGCTGCAGCGCAGCAAAGCTTCTCGAAAGCGTTCGAAGCGGCGCGGCCCGGCCCACACAAGGCGTTCATCGAAGAATTCGTGGGGTACATGGTCGAACGAGAGTTGTGAGCCGTCTGCATCGCAATTCGATTGAGTCAGGACAAGAGGGCACGTGCTCGCTTCATTTCGCGTGTATCCTCGCCTTCGCTGATCCTCGCGACCACCGAGCGCAGTGACTCCAGATCGCTCCGGCTGCCCTCGGAAAGACCTAGCTCCGCTAGATTGATTGCTGCGCGGAGCTCGAGCCAGACGGCGCGTTGCGCTCGCGCGAGCTGCAGGGCCTGCTCGAGGGATTCGCGAACACCCGCGGTTCGGGTCGGGTTGGCCTTCCCCTTCGCCCACAGGGCCAGCCCGCGCACCCGGTACAATTCCGGTTCGAAGTGCGCCTCGCCTGACTGGGCTGCGCTTTCGAGTGCCTCGGAGACCGTATCGAGGGCTTCGTCGATACGGCCCGCCTGCAAAAGGCTTTCCGCCAGCAAAGCGTAGCCATGGGTTCGCAGAATGCCTCCGCCCAGCGCGCGATAGTCTCGGAAGCTCGCCAACATGGTTTCGGCCCCACCTGCGACGTTACCGAGTGCCATTTCCGCCCAGCCGCCAAAAACGCTGACGAGGGGAGGCCAGAATTCGAATCCCTCCTCCTCGGAAAGCTTGGTCACGAAGGTAGCAACCTCGCGTACCTGCTCGGCCTGCCCCGCCAACTGCAGGAACCAACTGCTGGCGGTGACTGCGAACGCCATGCTCGGCGGATGCGCCAACTGTTCCGCCAGCGGACGCGACCGAGCCGCCAGCTCACGAGCCTGGTCCGGTTTGCCCAACATCCACAGGGCCGTCGCTCCCATGTTCATCAGTGCTAGACTGGATGAAAACTGGAACTTGAGCATGTTGGCCTGCTCACGCTCCAGGTCGAACCGATCCAGGGCTTCTTCCACCAAGGCCACTGTCTCTGGGTAGTGGGCCGTATAACATTCGACGAACCCGAGTGCGTGGTGGGCCGGCGCCAGCAGCGAGGGGTCTTCGGAGGCATGCGCCATCCTCGCGACCTGCTCGGCGGGTTGGCGTGCTGCGTGCAACTGCCCAGCCACGAAGTACTGCGCCCAAAGGCCCCACAAGATCCCGAACCCTGCCGGGCTCTCTTCGACCTGGCCGACCAGCGCGTGCGCTCGCTGGTAGTTGGTCAGCACGTCGTTGTGCGAATAGCCTTGAATTGCCATGAGCGCGGGGCCGAGCAATACGCGCACCTGCAATTCAGCGGTAGCGCGTGATTCCCCCTGGGGCAGAAACTCGATGGCTTCGAGGCCTCGCGTGAGGTGACTCACCGCTTCGTGGTTGGCGGAGCGCTGCAGCGCACGCTCCCCGGCGGCAATCCAATAGGGTGCTGACGAAGCGAACTCGCCGGCGTCGACGAAGTGTTGTGCGACGAGCTCCGGCTGGGCTTCGACGATCCGCGGAAACACCTCCAGCAGCATCCGGGCGTTTTGCGCGTGGAACTGGCGGCGCACCTTGCGCAGCAGGGAGCCGTAGGCTGCGTCTCTGATCAGCGCGTGTCGGAACGTATAGCTGGCCTTGTTGCCTTCGCCCTCCACGCCCAGCACGTGAGCCTGTGATAGCGCGCTGAGGCCGTTCAGGAGCTCCGCTTCGGGGGCCTGCCAGACGGCCCGGATCATCTCGTAGGTGAACGAGCGCCCCAGCGTGCTTCCGACCTGAGCGACCAGCTTGCCCGTGCCGAGGCGATCCATTCTGGCCGTCAGTGACGAACGTACGCTGCTGGGAATGGTCGTGTCGCTGATGAATCGGGTGGACTCGACCTGAACTTCCAGTGCATTCGGTACTTCGGACTCGGAAGCGGAGCGCGCGAGCTCTTCGGCAAACAGAGGGACCCCCTCGCTGCGTTGAGCCAGGTGCAGGGCAACATCGCTCGAAATGTCACGCCCGCTGCAGACCTCCATGATGATGGACAGAATCGGATTGGTCGGCAGTCGATGTAGATTCAGCACTCCGACGGCCTGGATGTCCTCCCAGGGGGCCTCGAACTCGGGTCGGGCGGTCAACACTGCCAAGAGCGGTCGATGACGGATGCGATCTAGTATGATGCCTATGAGCTCGAGCGTGGAGGGATCCGCCCAGTGCAGATCTTCGATTGCGAGCAGGACGGGTTTCTCGCTCGCAAGCTGATCCAAGAGCTCGACGAGCATTTCCAGCGTTTGGCGCCGCAACCTCTGGGGTGTCAGCTCCAGCTTGAGCTGCCCTTCGGGAAGGGGGATCGACAACAGCGACGCCCACAACGGTAGCGCCTCGTCGGTCCGTCCATTCAGGAGGCGTAGCCCGTTCATCAGCTTGTTCAGCCGCTCTTCGCTGGAGTCTTGGTCGGAGAAACCAGCTTGCCGGGAGATCGAGTTCGCCACCGGGTGCAAGGCCGAATGCTGCGCATCCGGGCTGCAATGCCACTCGACCACATGAGCCTGTGTACCCCGAGTGTGATCGCGCAGCGCACTGAGCATGCGCGACTTACCGATGCCGGGTTCGCCCCGCAAGAGTAGTCCCCGAGCAGTCCCCTCGAGCACCTGTGCCCACTCCTGTTGGACGCGTGCCAGCTCGGAATCTCTGCCGACCAGCGGGGTCAGACCGAGTTGTGCGGCCGCTTCGATGGCGTGTGCCGCTGTCGTTCTGCGAAGCACCCGGTAGACGTGCACCTCTCCGTCGACATCCTTCACATCGCGATCGAGCCTTTCGAACAAGAAGAACCCTTCGATCAGCCGTTTGGTAGCCTCGCTCACGGCCACGGTGTTCGGGGCCGCGGCGCCCTGCACGCGGGAGGCGATGTTCGGAGTGTCGCCAATGGCCAGATGATCCCTTCGTTGACCGACTCCGACCGCGCCAATGACCGCAACCCCGCTGTGGACTCCCACGCGTACTTGCACCGCAGGCGCCGGTCCGGGGGTTGGGGCGTGCATGAGCGCGTCGACCAGCTCCAGCGATGCGTCGACCGCGCGCTTCGCATCGTCTTCATGCGCTACGGGATAGCCGAAATAGATCAGAATGCCGTCGCCAAGGTACTGGGCGACGTGGCCCGCATGTCGCGCCACCACGGTGGCGCACCTTTGCTGGTAAGCGTCCAGCAGATCGCGCATGTCTTCCGGATCGAGGAGCTGCGACAGGCGAGTCGAGCCGACGAGATCGGCGAAAACGATGGTGAGGTGGCGTCGCTCCGCCCAGTTGGACGGCACCCCGCTCGACCGACGGAGAGTGCCGCATCGCATGCAGCGCTCGGCATCGTCGCGAAGGGGAGTTGAGCAGTTGGTGCAAAGAGTGGGCATCGCGAGTCGGGTTTCGAGAGGCCGGTGGTTCGGATTGCGGCCCAGTTTCCGCCAAGCCGTGAGCGGATACAAGGGCTTGCGCCAACGGCTCGTCTAGTCTTCCAGCTTTGAAAGCGCTTCCGCTTCCGGGGCCGGGTGGACAGATGGCAGTCGGCTGACGAGCGGCCGGAACTTCTGAAAAATATGGTGTTGGCGAATCCGCTCCACAGCGAAGAATGAAGCAAAGGCGCAGCCGCTGACCGGGTAAGCGAAGGTGATCGCCATCAACAGAATGACACCCAAATGAAACCCCCAGATGCCGAGAACCCAGACCGTCGCGATTCTGCGATGCAGGAGGGCCAGCGGCGCTCCCAGTTCCAGAACGAGAGTTGCCACTCCCAGTACGGAGAATGGCCACTGAAACTTCACCAACCAGGCTCCGATGGGCGAGTGCACGCCTCCTAGTTCGAGCTTGCGCACGGCGTCGTACGCAACGTGCGTCCGCAATACTTCGCCATGCGACCAGTCCCAGCCGGTGTTCTTCAGCTTGGCGAGACCGGCCAGCACGTAGCTGATGACGGTGACCCAGCACATGGCCCGGACAGCCCACCCGTAGCGTCCTTGCGCCGCTGGCGGACTCTTTTGGTGACGAGCATCGAAGGACCAGGCTTCCTGGGCAGGGGCGAGGGAGAGCAACAACAAGTGGAGCGCGACGAGGTTGTCTTGGTGGTAAACCATGCCCCACGAGTTGCGATAGGTCGTGACGAAGAGAAAGGCCGCAGCGAACAGGGGTGCACTCCACCGGTACAATGCCCCCAGCGCGAAGGCGACCCCAGAGACCACGGCCACTGCGAACGCGGCGTAGCAAAGCCAGCTTGGGGCTGGACCGGAGAGCAGGCTCGCGACTCCCACGGGTGCGAAGTCTCTCTCGGGGAAAGTGGCGTATCCCGTCAGGTGACCGCTGCGCACCAACAGGTACGTCACTGCGAACGAGCCGGTAATGATCCTGAGCATTGCCAGGCGTTCGGCGGGCATGGACGCGAACCAGTAAGCGTCGATGATGCGCAGTGCTTTCATCGGCGCACCTCGCAGCGGTACAAGCGGCGACTTTCCACGGGTGCCTTCCCGAGTTCGAAATAGCTGATCGGGTCGTAGCGCACGGCTCTGATCTCGAGCGCGGTGATGGTAGCGAAGTCGGTTTCGGTTGCGACGCGCGCGGCAGCTTCACGGCACAACGTGCGCATCCCGGGTTTCCCTCGCTCGACAGCGCTACGGATGGCTGCCGCTGCCTGCAGGGTTTCGCCGTTGGCGACCAATCTGGGTGGCACAGGCTCGGAGCCGTTCGGGCCAGTGCCCAGAAGTTGATGAATCAAGGGCTGGCCGCGCTTTACCGAGAACATCGGATAGGTCGACAGCGGGTAAGAGTCGTCTGCCGGATCGCGAAAGGCGGGCAAAACCGAAAGCACGACCCAGCCCATGCCCCAGACGTAGGCGATCGCGTGTTGGAGGTTCACGGCATCCTCGCTGGTCCGCTCAGCCCGAGCAGGCTCGAGCCGTGCATGATGGCCGCCCAGGCGTGTTGCGTGAAGTCGATGCGCAGCGTGGGAGTGAGCATCGAATCGGAGAATCCGCCGGCCACGAGATCTGGCTCCTTGCACGCAAAGCACGTCGTCCTGTCCCACTGCTGCCTGAGCAGGAAGGTGAGCAGGCGGCGCAGCAACTGCTCGTCGCGCTCGGTGTTCTCTCCACGCGCTCGTTTCAGCGTGATGGCCGCAGCGAGGGCCTCGCCCAGGCCTGCAGTAGCCGCGTTCGGAGGGGGGATGAGAGGGGCGAGCGCGAATGCTCCCTGCATGTCGGCCGTCGGTGATTCCTCTCCCACGATGAAGCGTGCCTTGAATTCGGCATGTCGGATACAGAAGTTTTCGTAGGCGTCGACTCGGTGTTGACCCAGGGCTGCCCGGGCGGCCAGGCAGTGCCAGTTTTCCTCGACGTAGAACAGCGGGCCCAGCGGGAAATCCCAATAGGGTCCCCCATAGTAACGCATGGCCCTTTCCGCGGCCCCACGCACGCGTGACAGCGAGGGGAAGGGGCGCCCCGGGCTCTTCTGAATCACGCGTTCCAAAAGCACCAGCGCCATGACTGCTTGACCGGGCGAAAACAAGGGCGGCGGTCCAGCACCCGGGGCATAGCGGCTGATGTCCCATTCGGGGTAGAAGTCTCCCGCTTCTCGCTGCATCGATAGCAGCGTGGTGGCGAGGCGCCCGATCAGTTCGTCGTGGCTGCTGCCTAGCGACTTTCTGCAGACCAAGAAAGCAACCAACGGGAGCGTTTGGTTGCCGAGGGACGCCAGGCGCGCTTCTGGTGGAACCATGAGGAAGGACTTTTCGCCGCTTTTCACCTCGAGCCCGGCCATTTGCGCGAGCGCGCGTTTTGCTGTCGTGCGAACGGTGCTCTGAGTGGCGAATTCGCAAAGAGCCAGGGTCGTTCCGGCCTGCCTGGGCAAGTTGTAGCCTTCGGTGTCGAGCACACCGCTGAAGGGGTAGAGCTGGTAACGGTAGCGTCCATCTCGCTCTAGCGCGCGCGCGATGTGGCGCTCCGCCAGGCGGCTCGCGCGTTTGACCGTTCGGGTGGTGAGCGCCTGCCTCTCACGGTGCATGCGCGTCAGCCTGGTCAGCTGGTTTTCGAAGATGAAGCTGGCGGTGGTGATGCGAGTCAACCCGTCGAGCCGATGCTCGACAGGGCTGCCTAGCGCCTCGCGGACACGCGCGGGCGACAGCCCCATACGAAGTTCGGGGATTGCACCGATGGGGGCATGCTCGTTCAGCAGGTGCCGCGCCGTGAGCTGCCAGCCGAGCAGGCATCGTTTCCCATCGCAGACGCCATCGAGCCCCGGGCGCACCCTGAAACCATCCAGGAGTGGATCCCCCGAGGTGAGTGGGCTGGTGCCGGTGATCAGGTCCAGCTTGATGGGAGCCCTGACCGCGTCGGCACGCACCATCCCTGCCATTTGCTCGACGGCGTCCTCGGGAGTGCTCGCCTGTATGCAGCGAGCGACGGCTTCTGGGGCCGATTTGGCTTTGCTACGCGTCGTGTAGTGAAGGAAAAAGGTGAGCTCGTTTGCGTCGAGCGCTCGGGGACAGCGGATCGGTTCTAGACTGGCCGCCGCCCGTCCGGGCACCTGTTCGAGCTCTTGCGCGCGAGGAAAGCGCTGGAGAAGGAGCGGTGAGAGCCGCGTCAGGCTTTGTTCTGCGAGCGGTACGGAGTCGGTCCTCGCGTAGGCGAGCTTGTGCCAGGACGCGGCGGTCAGACCAGCCAACAGCAGGACACCGGCAGAAATGGGTCGCAGCTTGTGCGGCGAAGCCCGACGGCGTGCGGGCCGAGTACCTGCGAGTGCCCAACCAGCGAAGGGAATGGTGAACAGGACCGGGATACACCACCCGATCAGCAAGGCCGCAGCGATTCCGGAACCCAGCGTGCCATAGATCTTCAGCATGTAGAGGGCCGATGTGGCGACGCTCCAGGTGAGCACGCCGAGCCAGGCAAGTGAGACCCACCCAATCGCTCGCCACACCCGACAAAACCAGGGGGCCTGGGTCAATGCCCCGACGACGACCGCCGCATGGCCCAGGGCCAGCGTGCCTGTCAGAAGCGCGAACAGCGCATAATGGCGCCAGGGTAGCAGCATGGCCGCCGACGTGAACACCAGGGCGTGCAGCACCCCTACGCCCGCGAGGACCCAGGGCCGGTGAGAGCCCTGACGGACTGGTTTCGAACTCGGGCCACTCTCGTGGGGAAGGCCAGCCGAACCCGGCGGTGCCGGGGCCCCTTCTGGCTGTGACCCCAAAGGATCCTCCCGCTCGGTGCGCATCGAAAGCCGCGGTTAGCATGCGACCGTGAAGGTGACCAGCCTTCGCGGTAGAAGCACCGCCGTCCTGCCGGAGGCCCTAAAGCTCCTTCTGCGTCAGTCGTTTGGTCGAAGTGTGCGTTCCGTAAAGATATCGGCTGCGGATTCGGAATCTCGGCCGGATCCTCTAGCTTCTCTGTCGCCGAAAGAACGACTTCAGGAAATTCAGCTCCGGCACGCGCAAAAGCTCGAGGCCGTGGGGCAGCTGGCTGCCGGGGTCGCCCACGAGATCAACACGCCCATTCAGTTCCTGAGCGATAGCGCCTACTTCTTGCGTTCCGCTTTCGACGACCTCATCGAATACGTCGAGGGGCGCAAGAGCGCCGAGGAAGCTGACCTGGAATACCTGCGCACGCAGATACCAAAAGCGCTGGATCGAACCATCAAGGGGCTCGACCGCGTTGCCAATATCGTCCGTGCGCTGAAAGGTTTCTCGCATGCGGACCGGGGCGACAGAGAATACGCCGACCTGAACCGTATGATCGCCGACACCTTGCTCGTTTCCAAGAACGAGTACAAGTACGTGGCCGACGTAGTGACCCAATTGAGCGATGCGCCGCGAGTGTACTGCTATCCCGGGGACGTGTGTCAGGTATTGCTCAATCTGGTGGTGAACGCCGCACACGCCATCGAGGAGTCCGCACAGGGCGAGCGTCGCGGCACCATTGGCATCGAAACGGAAGTTCGGGGCCAAACGGTCTTGATCAAGATCAGCGACGACGGTGATGGCGTGCCAGAGGAGATTCGGGACCGCATCTTCGAACCCTTCTTCACCACCAAACAGGTCGGGCGCGGCACCGGGCAAGGGCTGGCCATCAGCCGTTCGATTGTGGTCGAGGGTCATGGGGGCCGACTCGATTTCGAGACACAAACCGGCGTTGGGACCACGTTCATCGTCGAACTACCCATTCGGGGAGGCTTCGCACTATGACGCCCATTCGCGTGCTTTTCGTCGATGACGAACCAATGGTCCTCGAGGCGCTTCAAGACCGCCTCAGGGGCTACCGCAAGCGCTGGTCGATGGCATTCGCGAGCTCCGGGCTGCAGGCGATTCAGATCATGCGGCGGGACAGCTACGACGTGATCGTGGCGGACATGCGCATGCCGGATCTGGACGGCGCAGGGCTGCTCAGCTGGGTAAAAGAGCACGCTCCCTCGATGGGGCGCATCGTGCTTTCCGGGTTCACCGATCGCGAGAGCGCTCTGGCCTGTCTGGGGATTGCGCATCTGACGTTAGCCAAGCCTTGTGAGATCAGCGCACTGGAGCGCGGCATCGAATGCGCAGGAAGCTTTCAGCGGCTCTTGAGTCACCCGACGTTGCGTGACGTCGTAGGACGCACCGACCGCTTGCCCACACTGCCGCGAGTTTCCATCGAACTGCGCCAGGCCTTGTCCGATGAGAATGCGTCAATCGAGAGCATTTCGAATATCGTCGAACGGGACTCGGGTCTATCCGCCAAGCTGTTGCAGGTTGTCAATTCGCCCATGTTGGGGCTGAGGCGCTCGGTGACCTCCGTATCCAGCGCTGTCTCGTATCTCGGGCTCGATTTGGTGCAGGACCTGATGGTTGCTCTGCACGCATTCAGCAGCTTCGAACCCCCGGTAGGAGGCCGCCTGCGCATGGAAATCGAACGCGATCACAGCTTGCGCACGGCGCGCATTGCGGCGCTGATAGGCAAAGTAGACGGAGTCGGCGATGCGTTCTCCGCGGGGCTTCTGCACGACGTTGGCAGCCTGCTCTTGCACACCCAGATGTCCGACTTGATGGACGAGCTCGCTGAAGAAAGCCTGGCCAGAGGTTGCCCGCTTTACGAGATCGAGCGCGAGGCGTGGGGTGTCACGCACGCAGAAGTCGGGGCGTTCTTGCTGGGGCTTTGGGGAATCCCCGAGACCATCGTGCAGAGCGTGGCAATGCATCACCGAGTCACGGAAGACGGAGCGCCGGAAACCGCGAGAGTCGTGGCCGTGGCCGACGCGCTCGCTCACGAGCAAACCGGGCACTGGCAGGCGAGCGATACGGAACGGGTATTCAGCGCCCTTCCACAGGTGCTCGCGCGTCTGCCGGATTGGCGGCAGCAGGCCGCGCTCACCATCCGCGAGGATGCCCGAGCTTTGGCTTGATTCCACGACGCCCGCGGCTGTCGGGAACACCGCTCAGTTGCGCTTGACCCGGCGCACCACACCCAGTTCGCCCGATCGGTCCTTCACTCGAGGCGCCTCTGCCGGCGCTCGTGGGGTGCTGGGCGCCTGCACCTGTTCGTCCGCGACCTCGCCTTCGGGCGGAGCAGCGACGGTGGGTGGACGAGCGGCCTCCGGCGTGGAGCGTTGGGGTTCCGTGGCCACGGACGCGGCTGGTAGCCCCAGCTTCTCTCTGAGTACGTCTCCGAGGTTGCCCAGCCCTTGAGAGGATCGGGGTTGGGCCTTGGTGAACTCTTTGTAGTTGCGCCTCTCTTCCACACCGGCGACGCCCACGGCGCTGAAGCGCAGCTTGCCGTCTTTGCTGTCTCGGCTCAATACCACGACCCGCAGCGTCTTGCCGGGCGGAAAGGCACGACGGTGGTCCGCTCCGGGGGGCAGGCCGAGCTCCTTTAACGGGATCAGTCCGCCGCCCCTCTCCGTGTCCACGAGCACGCCGTGGTTGAGTGCGCGCGTGACCGTTCCCTCCAGGATCTCCTCGCGTTTCACCTCTTCCGTCGGCTTCTGTGTCAGCTGCTTGAGGGAGAGGCGGATGCGCAGACCCTTGTCTCCTGGTTCGACGCTGAGGACACGGGCCTGGATCTGTTCGCCTTCCCTCACTACGTCTTCAACGCGATCGACGCGGTGGTGCGCCAGCTCGGAAATGTGCACGTAGCCCGTCGCTCCGCCGATGTCCACCAGGGCGCCGTGCCGCTGGATCGCGCTGACGGTGCCGGTGACGTCCGCTCCCGCTTTGAGGGTCGCCAACAACTCCGACTCGCGAGTGCGACGTTCGTCCTCCAAGAGCAGCTTGCGCGAAAGCACGACGCTGCGTCCGCCATCGCGAAGCTCGAGCACCTTGAATGTCAGGTTTTGCCCGACATAGGCGGCCAGGTCTGCCGTGTAGCCGAGCTCCACCTGTGAAGCCGGGCAGAACGCACTCAGGTCGCCGATCTTGATTTCGAGCCCGCCTTTGACGGCCCGGACCACTTCTCCGTGCACGGGGGTGCCGCCTTGCCTGGCGAGTTCCAGTGCACTCACGTCGACGCCGCGCGCCCCGTGTCCGAGCGCAGTGGTGAGACGCGCCCCTTCCGAAGTGGGGTCGAGCACGGTAGCGCGTAACGTTGCACCACGTGCGGGCGGCTGATTGCCGAACTCAGCGCGTTCTATGCGGCCGTCCTGAGGTGCACCGATGTCCACGAACACCCAGTCGGAGGCTACCTCCAGAACCGTAGCTTCGACAATCTGCCCCGATTCGAGGCGCAAGTCGGTTCGCTGGCTGCCACCCTGGGTCGAAGCCTCCATCAACGCGGCGAAGTTCTGGGAGTCGTCCATGATCCGCCAAGCATGCCACTTGGCGGCCCGCCAACAAGCGATATCGGCGCCTCGGCGTCAAGTCGTCCGGTTTGATGGGCGCTGGTGCGCCGCACCAGCCGCTCTTCGGTGGCGTTGACGCTCGACACTTCGCCGGGCCTCGACAGTTGGCCGCGCGAGAAGTTAGAGGTCGAAGAACAGGTCGGCGGCGAAGATCAACTGCCTGACGTTGCCTGGGTCGCGCGCGTTGAGGTCGCGGAAGCGCACCGACAGGTCACCGATGGTGGCACCACCGCTCGCCATCGTGTAGCCCAGGAAGAAGCCGACTGGAACTCGCGTGTAGTCGAATTTGCCCTCTGTCCAAATCGCGGCTTCCGGGCCCAAGAACAGGTGGCGCGTGACGTTGATGTCGATCACGAAGGGCAGGGTGAAGTCGACGTAGGTATCCTCGTCCGGAAAGCCGACACGCAAGAACGGGCCGGTGTCGATTCGCGCGGCGGACCCGAGGTGGAGTTGCAGCGGAATGCCGCCAATCGCACCAAAGTCGCCCTCGACGGGCACGTTCGCTTGCGCGAACACGCCGACGTCCGCCGTGCCCCTCACGAACTGGTAGAGCAGATGCACGCGTGGGTCGTGCAGGTCGGGGCCATCGGGCATCAGCTGGACGGGCAGGACGGCACCGAGCTGAAATTTGCCGCCGAGTCCGAATGTCGCGCCAGCGTTGAACCACGCGGGGTCGTCGCCTTCGTTGGCCTGATACACAATCTGGCCTTCCGGCAGCAACCAGCGTGGGCCGCCGTCGACCAGAATGGTGCGAGAGGGGACGATCAGATCCCGTGTGGACAGCGTGGCCGGTACGCGGTTCGATTCTGCGGACACGGCAGGGGAGACGGCGATCGCTGCCGAGAGCGTCGCCAGTGCTAGGGCGAATCGGTTCTGCTGCATGACTTCTCGAGGCCCCTTTTACCCGGCGGCGGGTGGCTGGGGAAGTGCTATATGAAGTGCACTTCCGACACACCGAGAGCTTTTCGACCAGGAATTTTCGCACAGGAACTTCAGACAATTCGAGCAGTGGCTGCCGGCGCTGGCGTGGGGGTTCGGGGACCCCGACCCTCCGGACTGGTTTGCCTCGACTGCCAGGAGGGATTCTTCCTTGAGTGACGGTTCGCACAAGAAATATTCCGGCAAGAACGTGCGTCAAGGCGCGCATGCCTCGCCATATCCCGTGAGTCGTCTGGGCGCTCCCGTGTCGTTGGTGGACACGGCGAAGGTGATTGAAGCGGCGTCGGAAACAGTGGCCTTGCGTACGAATGCTCAGCTCGAGGTTATCGTCGAGCAAATGCAGGCGCTGCAGGCCAAGGCGCGACAGATCATGGCGGCGGCCGCCAAGGATGTCGATCTGATCCATGCCGAGTGCAGGTTTCAGCGTGTCCCGGGGCGCGTGTACCATCTTTACGAGCGTCCGAATGGTAGCCGCTACTTTTCCATGCTGGCGCCCGACGAGTACACGCGAGACGTGCCCCATACGTTCGTCGCGAGCTACCGCTACGAGCACGGTGAAACCTGGACGCATGCCGACGAAATCGAAGCCGAGGACCGCCGACGCTTCGAGATCCAGTCCTTCGCACGAACGCGCTTGCTCAAAGAGTGAGCGCGGAGCCGGCCCTTAGAGCGGCTCGTTCTGACCAATCAATGAAGGTGAGCAGCGATCGGGCAGCCTGCGCTGCAGTTGGCAACCCATCCGGTGCTCTGGAACTAGGGTTGGCGGCTGTTGGCGCGCGCGCGGTGGATCGCGCTCGAGGCCGTGATTGCGCTCATGTGCACGATGCTGTCCACACTTGCTCCCTGCTGTAAGACGGCGACGGGCTTGTTGATGCCGAGCACCATCGGGCCAATCACATCGACGCCCGCCTCGGCGCTGAGCAGCTTGTAGGCGGCATTGCCCGCGTCCAGGTTCGGGAAAATCAGTACGTTTGCCTCTCCGCGCAGGCTGCTGAAAGGGTAAGGGGCACGCTCCCGCTCGTCTAGCGCCACGTTGGCCTGCATCTCGCCGTCCACCATCAAGTCGGGGCGGCGTTGCTTGACGAGCTTGGTGGCGCGAGCCACCTTTTCGGACTCGGGGTGCCGAGCGTCGCCGAAGTTCGAGAACGAGAGCATGGCGATGCGGGGCTCGACACCTAGCTCGGCGACGCGTTCGGCTGCCAAGAGCGCGATCTCGGCCAGCGTTTCGGCGTCGGGTTGAATGTTGATCGTCGTGTCTGCCAAGAACTTCACGCCGCGCTTGGTGATGACCATGTACATGCCGGCCGCGCGCTTGACGTCGTCGCGCACGCCGATGATCTGCAGGGCCGGACGGATCGTCTCCGGATAGTCTTGACGGGAGCCTGCCACGAAGCCGTCGGCGTCGCCCATCTCCACCATCATCAGCCCAAACGCCGTGCGCGATCGGCGGAGTAGACGTTCTACCGAAACCTTCGTCATGCCCTTGCGTTGTCGCTTCCTCCAATAGGCGTTCGCGTATGCTTCGAGGCGATCGCTGGTTCTCGGATCGATAATATCCGTCCCTGTCAAATCCACGCCGAAGTCCTCTGCCCGGGCGAGCACGACATCTGGCTCTCCGAGCAAGATGGGGCGAGCGATTCCCGCGTCGACCACGCGGTGAGCGGCACGCAGGATATTCTCGTCTGCGCTCTCCGGGTAGACCAGGCGTTTCGGTGCCGACTTCGCCTCAGCGGTGATATGCCAGAGTACGCGCCTGGCGGGTGAAATCGTCCGGTACAGGTGGTCGCGGTACTGACCGATTTCGATGCGCTCGCGGGCTACGCCGCTGCGCACTGCCGCATCGGCAACGGCCGGTGCGACGTAGTAGAGCACTCGGTTGTCGAAGGGCTTGGGGATGATGTAGTTCGGCCCAAACTTGAGGTTGCTTCTGCCGTAGGCACGCAAGACGTCTTCGGGCACCTCCTCGCGCGCCAGTTGGGCGAGCGCCTTCGCCGCCGCGACTTTCATCTCTTCGTTGATGCCAGAGGCCCGCACGTCGAGGGCGCCTCGGAAAATGTAGGGGAAGCCGAGCACGTTGTTGACCTGGTTTGGGTAGTCGCTGCGACCTGTCGCCACGATCGCATCTGGCCGCGCTGAAACCGCTGCGTCGTAGCTGATCTCCGGATCCGGATTGGCCAGGGCGAAGATGATGGGTTTTCGAGCCATGCTCTTGACCATCGCCTCCGTCACGATATTGCCAGCCGACAGACCGATCATGACGTCGGCGTCGACCATGGCCTCGGCCAGGGTGCGCCGCTCGTCGCTCGTCGGGCGCGCGAAAACCTTGCGGAACTCGTCGAGGTTCTCGCGATCCTCCCGCAGCACGCCGTGTTCGTCGACCATGGTGATGCTCTCGCGGCGAATGCCGAAGCGAACCCACATCTCCATGCACGAGGTGGCAGCGGCTCCGGCGCCGATGCAGGTCACCTTGAGAGAGTCCAGGGGCTTGTCTTGCAGCTCTGCCGCGTTGAAGACCGCCGCGGCGGAGATGATCGCCGTGCCGTGCTGGTCGTCGTGAAACACGGGGATGTTCATCTGCTGCCGCAGCGCCCGCTCGATGATGAAGCAGTCGGGGGCATGGATGTCTTCCAGATTGATACCCCCGAAGGTGGGTTCGAGCGCCTTGACGATCTCTATTAGGCGTTCGGGATCCTGTGCATCCAGCTCGAGGTCGAAGACGTCGATGTCTGCGAAGCGCTTGAACAAGACGGCTTTGCCTTCCATGACCGGCTTCGCGGCGCGGGGGCCGATGTTTCCTAGGCCGAGCACCGCGGTGCCATTGGTCACGACGGCTACCAAGTTGCGTCGCGCCGTATACAGGTCGACCGCTTCCGGGTTCTTGGCGATTTCGCGGCACGGTTCGGCAACGCCCGGAGAGTAGGCGAGCGAAAGGTCCAGCTGTGACGCCACTGGCTTGGTCCAGACGACTTCGATCTTCCCGGGGCGCCCTTCGGCGTGGTAGCGCAGAGCGTCTTCGCGTTTTGCCATTGGAAGCATGGTACTTTTGTCAACCGAGGCTGCCCACGGTAAAAGCGCTAGGGTCGAGATGATGCGACCTCGAATCCCGCTCGCCGAGTCGATGGGCCGCGGGAAAGCGCCCTTCTGGCTTCCACGTCGGTCTTGCGGTTTTTCCGACGTGGGGGCGAGTCCGCTCGGCGAAAAGACATTGCTGATTTGCACGGCGGGCCCAAGATTCACGACGCTCGACGCAAATAGTAACGTAGAGGCAGCTAGTGACGGTACAGACTGAAGAATTGACCGCGGAGCTGGAGCGAGCGGCCCTGAGGCAGGTCCACAGGACTTATGCGGAATACAACCATTCGCTCTTCGATGGCCACCTGCGGTCCCCCGCTTTTCGTTGGCTAGAGGGAGATACCCAACTCGGCTGCTGGCGGGCCGAGGGGCGTGAGCTCTGTTTGGCACGCATTTTACTGACCAAACACGGCTGGGGGGTGCTCGTGGAGGTGCTCAAGCACGAAATGGCGCACCAGTACGTGGATGAGGTGCTGGGGAAGCCGGGCGACACGCCGCACGGCAGTCTCTTCCGCGAGGTGTGCGAAAAGCGAGGCATAGACGCCAAGGCCTTGGGTCTGCCGCGCGAGCAGAGCCCGGCCGATGGACACGCCCGCGTGCTCGAGCGCGTGGCAAAGCTTCTGGCGCTCGCGGGCAGTCCCAACGCGCACGAGGCACAGGCGGCCATGAGTGCGGCTCAGCGCCTCATGCTGAAGCACAACATCGACTCGCTGCTGCAGGCCAGCCGGAGCGGCTATGGCTTCCGGCACCTGGGCAAGCCCTCGGGGAGGGTCGAGGAGAGCCAACGCATCCTTTCCGCGATCTTGAGCGAGCATTTCTTCGTCGAAGCCATCTGGGTCCCCGTCTATCGCCCGCTGGAAAAGAAGCGAGGTAGCGTGCTCGAAATCTGCGGCACCCGAGACAACCTCGAGCTCGCAGAGTATGTGCACGTATTCCTGAATCGGACCGCCGAGCAGCTGTGGAAGGACCACAAGCGGCGTCACTCGATCAAGCGCAATGCACACCGCCGGGCATTCATCACCGGCGTGATGATGGGCTTCTCCAAAAAGCTCGACTCCGAGCGAAGCAAGAACCAGGAGGCTGGCCTGGTCTGGCTGGGCGACGCAGAGCTTTCACGCTTCTTTCGTCGGCGCCACCCCCACATTCGCTGGTCGCGGCGGGGGGGCAATTACGACAAGGACAGCTACCACGCGGGGCGTGAAGCCGGCGGCAAGATCGTGCTTCGGCGCGGCGTGTCCGAAGGTCCAACTCGTGGTCCCAGACTGCTCGGCGGTCGTTGAACCAATCAGCTCATTCTTTCATTCGATCACGTACGAAAGGCCCATGGCCCTGCAGGTCGTCGTCCGTCCAGCCTCCGTCGATGGGCACGCCGCTCTTGAAGTAGCAGGAGGAATCCGAGCAGTTGTCGAGCTTCCACGCGGTCCAGCTGATGCCTCGCTCGCGCATCCAGTCCGTCCAGTTCTGAGCTTCGTCGAGGCAGACCAGGCCATCCAGACCCCCATCCGCGTCGGTCGCGCCCCATTCGGTCACGAAGACCGCGGCTCCCGCCTTGAGGGCCTTGTCGGCGCGCTGACGGAACGCTGCGCCGTGGCTGCATGAATAGAAGTGCAGGGTATACAGCAGGTTGTCGCCTTCGACGGGGTTGATGGCCGCCTCGTCCACGTACTGAGACCAGTTTGGGGTGCCGAGCACGATCAGGTTGTCTGGGTCATTGTCCCGGATCGCCGCGACAATCTCTTCGTGATAGGGCTTGAGCACATCGGCCCAGGACACCTGCTGCGGCTCGTTGAAGGTCTCGTAGATGATGTTGGGCACGTCCGCATACGCCTCGGACAGCTCCGAAAAGAACTGCTTCGCCTCTTCCTCGTGCATGTGCGCATTGTGGTCGTGCCAGTCGACGATGACATAGACTCCAGCCTCGATCGCGTTGTCCACGATGGTGCGCACCTGCTGCTTGGCTCGTTCCGGACTCTGCAGATAAGCGCCCCCTGGTTCGACCCCCATCGCCGCTCGGATGACCGAAAGGTTCCAGTGGTCGCGCAGCCAGACGAGCGCGTCGAGACTCTCCGCGAATCCGTCGGTCTCCCAATTGAGCCACATGCTGCTGGCCCCCTTCAGCTGGATGGGCTCACCGTCCTCGTTGACGATCTGTGAACCTTCGACGCGAAGCTGTCCGAACGCATCCACGGGCGTGTTCGACGGTGCTCCGCCCGCCCCCGGCGTGGCCTGAAACGAGACACCGCTTTCTGGCAGCGCTCCTTCGTCGAGTTCGGGCCCCGGATCGCAGCCAATGGCAGCAAGAGTGATCCAGGTCAAGAACAGGGGGGAAGCCGAAGAAATTATGTAACGCATAGGACTTGGTCGGTTCATGCGGAAAGCTCGCGGAGTCTTCGGATAATTTGCAGCAACTGTCGAGTTATCGAGCTTCACCGAGTTCGCGCTCCGAACTCCTGTGGATTGGGAGCCAAAAAAGCGCGGTGCTGGTAGTCTCGAAAGATCCTGCTCGGGCCTGTCCGGCAGCCTGCCCCGGCGGTATGAGGCACGCGAGCGAAAGCCTCGCTGGCTTGGGCCTGGCAGCGGTTTGCCAGCGTAAATGCAGCTGAAATCCAAAGCTCGACCCAGAGGAGCGCTTCGCCCCTCGCCGTCCGGGAGGCGAATTTCCAGGCATCGTGTTACTGGGTCCCCTGCTATGCTCGGTTTCCCTGGCAGCCGCGCTGGTCTCCGATGGGGGTTTCTGCTCCAGGGCGGCGCGCTTCTGATCCTGGTTGTCGCCTGCGGTCGCTCGCCTGATGCGGTGGGTGCACATGTGCGCGTAATGTACTGGGAGAAGTGGACCGGCGCGGAGGCGGAAGCGATGCAAGCCACCGTGGACGCCTTCAATGCCTCCCAGGACCGGGTCTTCGTGGACATGGTATCGGTGTCCGGAATCGACCGCAAGACGATCCTCGCCACCGCGGGGGCCGATCCTCCCGACGTTGCCGGGGTCTGGCTACAGCAGATCGCCTCCTGGGCGGACCTGGACGCCATCTTGCCTCTCGATCCATTCATCGAGGCCGATGGGATGAATGTGAGTGGGTTCCTGGCGCGCTACGACCCGTCTTACGCGCAAATGACGCGTTACAACGGGCATGTTTACGCCTTGTACGCGACGCCCGCGTCGACCGCTCTGCACTGGAACAAGAGCTTGTTCCGTGAAGCGGGTCTGGACCCCGAACGCCCACCGAGGAACGTCGAAGAGCTTTTCGAATTCTCGAAGAAGCTGATCAAGCGCGACCCCCGCAGCGGCGCGCTGACCCAGGTGGGCTTCCTGCCGCAAGACCCCGGGTGGTGGCCGTGGTCCTTCCCCGCCTACTTCGGTGGAGCGCTCATCGATGACGAGGGACGAATCGTGTACGACAAGCTCGACGCCAACATCGCGTCCATGCGCTGGGTGCAGAGCTACAGCGAGCTCTATGGCGTGGAAGATTTGAAGGTTTTTGCGAGCGGTTTCGGGAGCTTTGGTTCTCCTCAGTATCCCTTTTTCGCCGGTCGAACCGCGATCGTGCTTCAGGGGGTGTGGTTCAACAACTACATGCGCCAATATGCCCCCAACCTCGACTACGGTGTTGCGCCCTGGCCGGCAGTGCACGAAGACGAACACGCCCCGTTCTCGATGATCGAAGGCGATATGCTGGTGATTCCTCGCGGCGCCAAGCACGCGCGCGCTGCTTGGGAATTTCTGAAGTTTGCCAACTCGAGCAACCCAGCGGCGCGCAGCAGGGCGGAGCTGAGTGGCATCGAAATCACCTGCTTTTTGCAGGAGAAGAACTCGCCGCTCGCCCACTGGAGTCCCTATTTCAGTCAGCATCACCCACACCCCTTCATCGAAGTATTCCGCGAGCTCGGGCGCAGTCCTCGTGCCTACCACGTGCCGTTCATGGGCGTGTGGCAGGAGTACCAACGTGAGATCAACACGGCGTTCGACAAGGTGCGGCTATTGCAGCAGTCGCCGGAGGTCGCCATGCACCTGGTGCAGAAGCGCATATCGTCGAGCTGGCGACAGCATGAGCGGCGGCTCAGAAGGCGAGGCAGGCTAGTCAAAGGGGGAGCCGAATGACCAGGCGTGCACGTCGAGAATTGTTCTCCGGTTTGGCCTTCACCTCGCTCTGGATCGTCGGGTTCGGAGTATTTCTCTTGTACCCGATTCTCGCTTCGCTGTTTTACAGCTTTTGCGATTACTCGATATTTCAGCCGCCAATCTTCATTGGGTTCGGCAACTACCAAAAGCTGCTCGGGGATGAGGTCTTCTGGATCTCCCTGAAGAATACGTTGTTCTACGCCGCGCTCTCAGTGCCCTTGGGCACTGTGGTTTCCCTGTCGCTGGCTCTCCTTCTGAACGTGGACGTGCGTGGCCGGTCGATATTCCGAACCATCTTCTACTTGCCCTCGATTGTGCCTCTCGTCGCTTCGTCGATGCTGTGGCTGTGGATCTTCAATGGTCAGTACGGCATCTTGAATTGGGCCCTAGGCCCCGTCGTGCGCCTGTTCGGCGCGAGTCCGCCCGCCTGGTTGGCTGACCCGAACTGGACCAAGCCAGCCCTGATCTTGATGAGTGTTTGGGGAGTCGGTAATTCGATGATCATCTATCTGGCGGGTTTGCAAGAGGTGCCGACCGTTCTGCACGAAGCCGCCTCCCTCGATGGCGCCAGCACCTGGCAGCGTTTCTGGTATGTCACGTTGCCGGCGATTTCCCCAGTGGTGTACTTCAACGTGATCATGGGGCTGATCGCCTCGTTGCAGGTGTTCACGCAGGTTTTCGTCATCGCTGCGGGGGTGGGTGGTAACTACAATCCGCTGGAAGGCAATCCTTCGCGCTCGATACTGTTCTACACCATCTACCTCTTCTCGGTTGCCTTCTACGATCTGCGCATGGGCTATGCTTCGGCACTTGCGTGGGTGCTGTTCCTGGTCGTAGCGGGCCTTACCTGGCTGGCCACCAAGCTGTCGGCTTCGCGTGTTCATTACGGCGATTGATGCTCTCCGGGATCGATGAACAGGCCCAGTAGAACAACACGTTTCATCGTATACGCAGCGCTGGGCTTCGGTTCGATCGTCTTCTTGTTCCCACTCTTGTGGATGTTGATCACGTCGCTCAGCCCTATCGAACAGACGGTGAGCCAGCCGCCGCACTTGCTTCCGCTGGTCCACTACGCGGTCGTCGATGGTAAGCGCATGGAGGTGACGCTGGACCAGCAGATCCGCGTGCCCTCCGCGTTCGTTCAGAACGTTTCCGGCCTGCGTGTCGGTCTCAGGACGGTCATTCCTTGGTCTAGCTACCGCGCAGATGACCGAAGCGTCCGTTTGATCAAGGAGGCGGAACCAGGTGAGTGGCAGGTGACCGAACGCTCGCGTACCTCGAAAGTGGCCGAAAGGGACCTGCGACGCGCGGTAGTACCCCGCGAGGCCATTCGGACCCACGTCAAATTTCGCTGGGACAATTATCCGAAGGCGCTGGCGGCGATGGGGGGTCGGGACATGGATGTGATCGAAAAGCGAGGCCTGGACGCTGCACCGTCGGGTGACGCGGTTTCGTTCTACACGTTCCTGGCCAATACGCTGATCGTGTGTGTGCTCGGAGTAATCGGAACGGTGCTTTCGAATTCGATCGTCGCTTACGGATTCGCTCGGCTCAAATGGCGTGGCCGGGACGCGTTCTTTGCCGTCACCCTGGCAACGATGATGATCCCATACCCGGTTTTGATGGTGCCGTTGTTCGGGCTGTTCGAGCAGCTCGGTTGGATTGGTACGCTACTGCCCTTGTGGGTGCCCAGCTTCTTTGGCAGTGCTTTCAATATCTTCTTGATGCGTCAATTCTTCCGGACGATTCCGACCGAGCTCAGCGAGGCGGCGCGTCTGGATGGTTGCAGCGAATGGCGCATCTTTTGGCAAGTGATTCTGCCGTTGTGTCGCCCCGTTCTCGCCGTTGCGGCCCTGTTTCATTTTCTGTACGCTTGGAACGACTTTCTCGGGCCACTCATTTACTTGACGCGAAAGGAAACATTCACCCTGGGTCTGGCCCTACAGAACTATCAGACCAGCCACGGTGGTGTGCAGTGGCATTTCCTGATGGCGGCAAGTACGATCACCATCCTACCGGTCGTGCTCCTGTTCTTCCTGACGCAGAAGACGTTCGTGCGCGGGATCGCCACGACCGGTACCAAGGGCTGAGAAAAGCGTTCAAGAGCGATCGAGCGTGGCACTCGCGGGCCCTTAGTGGTTCTCGGTGGCGGCTTGTGTGACACCCAGCTCCGCGAGCATGAAGGTGTGGACGTCGACCTGTTGCGCGATCGCCTCGTCCAGGTCGGTTCCGCCGCCGTGCCCAGCCTCTGCGCTGGTGCGTAGCAGGATGGGGGTATCCGCCGCGTTGGCTGCCTGTAGTCGGGCCGCCATCTTGCGGGACTGCATGGGTGCGACGCGTGGGTCGTTTTCGCCGGTAAGCAGTAACGTGGCCGGGTAGTGCACGCCGCTCTGCACGTGGTGATAGGGAGAATATGCATACAGCGCTTCGAACTGCTGCTTATTCTGCACGGTGCCGAACTCTGTCACGTTGAAGGCCCCGTTGGGCGACAGTTCGACGCGCAGCATGTCATAGATGCCGACGAAGGAGACTACCGCCCGTAGCAGCTCGGGGTGTTGCACCAAAGTGGCGCCCATGAGCAGTCCTCCGTTGCTTCCTCCGATGATTCCGAGGCGCTCGGGGGATGTATAGCCGCGCTCAATCAAGTGTCGGAGCACCGCGGCGAAGTCGTCGAACACGTTCTGCTTGTGGGTCAAGTTGCCCGCCAGGTGCCAGGCTTTGCCGTACTCGCCTCCGCCGCGCAGGTTGGCCACAGCGTAGACGACGCCCTGCTCGAGCCACAGCCCGCTTTCGAGGCGAAAGCGGGGTTCCAGGCTGACTCCATAGCCTCCATAACCCGTGGCGACGCAAGCGTGGGAGCCGTCGAGTTTCAGCTCCTTGGGGGCCAAGATGTTGACGGGGACCTTGGTCCCGTCCTTGGAGGTCGCGAATTCCCGTCTGACCTCGTAGCGACCAAGGCCGAAAGGGTTCGGGTCCTCGAGCTCGGTGGCATGGACGTCTGAAGTCTTTCCGTCGTATCGGTACCATGTGCGGGGCAGAAGGAAGCTTTCGGCACGAAACAAGACGCCACCCTGTGAGTCTCGAGTGAGACCCTGGACCGACGCCACTTCGAGCGGCATCTCGAAAGGCAGCTGCTTTCCAGAGGCGTCGTAACGCCTCAGCGCGGCAGGGCCTCCCAGTTGGTAGGTCAGCCAAAATTGACTCGGGGTGGCCAACAATGTACGCGCGCCCCAGAAATCCGACACGAGGGGCTGGCTGCTTGCTGCTACCAGGGTCTTGGCGTGGGCAGTATCCAGGGTTTTCCCGTTGACCCGCCAGAGTTCACCGTTCGGCGCTCGACTGCGGGATACCACGATGAGATCATCGCTGTCGGGCAGGAACGCCGCCTGCACGAGCCCATCGCCGAAGTGAGACAGCTGCCGCCACTCGCCCTTGGCGCCTCTGAGGTAGTGCGCGAACTTACCGCCGTCTCCGTTCTGAACTGTGAGCAGCACCCGTCCTGTACTTTCATCCAGCACGAGCTGGTTTTCGGCGATGCGGGGGAATTCGCGGCCAATCTCGTAACGGTCCTGCCCTGCCGGAGTCCCCAGTCGGTGGAAATAGACCTGCTGGAAGAAATGGAGATCAGTGGCGGGGCGTTCCCCGGGGCGTGGATAGCGCGTATAATACAAACCCGAGCCGTCCGGCGACCACGCGACATCGCCGCCTGCGGTGCCATCGTTGACGCGCAGCAACCGATCCTCCAGCGGCTCGCCCGTGGTCACATCGTAGATACTCAGATCGCCTGATTCGGTTCCTGCACGCGAAAGGGAAACGGCGACGAGCGAACCATCCGGCGACGGCCGATACCAATCGATGGCGGTCTTGCCGGAAGCATCCAGCTGATTGGGATCGACCAGGACACGCGCCTGGCCCGGTCGCGCTTCGGGCATCACCGCTAGATAGGGTTGCTGCTTGGGCGGCTGCACCACCAGAGCAAACCAACGCTTTCGGGCCACCTCGACCCAGGGATAACGCCGTCTGCCATCCCGATAGAGTTCATTGATTCGGGCGGCGATCGCCTCTCGTCCCGGCAGCGCGTCGAGCACGCTGCGCGCGTATCTGTTCTGGTCGCTGGTGAAGTGTCGCACCTGGATACTGTGCTCCGCCTCGAGCCAACGGTATGGGTCGACGA
Source organism: uncultured delta proteobacterium (assembly GCA_963809955.1). Classification (GTDB taxonomy): domain Bacteria; phylum Myxococcota_A; class Polyangia; order Polyangiales; family Polyangiaceae; genus JAICQQ01. The sequence goes on along the minus strand of CAWELQ010000010.1, from coordinate 929,165 downwards.
CCTTGGTCCCATGGTATTCGTCGGTGACCGGCTGCTCGGCAACGGCAGGTGGTGTGGGCGGGCCCGCCTGGAGCGCCGCGACCGACCCGAGCGGGGGAGCTTCTGGCCCGAGCACGGGAGCGCCGCTCGGGGCAGTCCCCTGGCAGCCCTGCAGGAGCCACACTGCGGAAACGACGACTCGCGCAGCGATGCAGGCGCGCGTCGCGGGGTTGGTCCCCTTGCGGACCCTGGACACATCGGGCATGTGTCCACGATACACCTGGACCAGCTCTGTGAACGAGCGCGATTGTCGAGCCGTCATCGGGATCCGCAAACTCCCGTTTCATGACCGGCGTGGACAAGCTCACCAGGGGGTGTGTGCCAGTCACGTACACCGTGTTGCGAGCGACCGGTTTCGAGAAGACTTAAGCGTGTTCGTACGAGGTTCGCCTGCGCGTGCGGGCAAAGAAGCGGAACGCTGTGGCGCTATTCCACGCGTGCTCTCGGGTTATGACTCGACGCGACCGTTAGCCGCCACCACAATAGTCCCGTGCTGAGTAGGTCGAGGCTTCATGTAAGATGCGTGGCTGTCCGCTCGCTTGGTCGCCCAAGAGCATCTGGAGGCGTCGTATGACCAAACCTGGCGCGAGCACCGCCGCTGCGGCCCATGAGCTCGACACCGAACCCGCACCGCCCGAAATGGAAGCGGGGAGCGGAGCTACCCACGTAGGTACGCTCTTGGCCGATAGGTATCGTGTCGACAAGCTTTTGGGTGAAGGCGGCATGGGGCAGGTGTTCTTGGGCGAGCATGTGCATATGCGCAAGGCTGTCGCCATCAAGGTCTTGCATCGTGAGCTGACGATGCAGCCGGAAATCGTCGCGCGCTTCGAGCGCGAGGCCGTGGCAGCGGGACGCATCGAGCATCCGCACGTCGCCGCCGCCACTGACTTCGGGCGATTGCCTGACGGGGCCTTCTACCTGGTACTGGAGTTCGTCGAGGGGGAAAGCCTGACCGCCTTGCTCTCGGAGCAGGTCAAGTTGCCCGCGCGGCGGGCTCTCGGGATCGCCCGACAAATTGCCGATGCTCTGCAAGCGGCCCACGCTGCGGGCGTCATTCATCGGGATCTGAAGCCGGACAACGTGATGCTCGTCAATCGCCCCGACGGCGAAGACTTCGTCAAGGTTCTGGACTTCGGCATTGCCAAGGTACAGGGCGAGGACGTCGAGCAGCCCGCCTTGACGCGGGCGGGGACGGTGTTCGGGACCCCCGAATACATGGCCCCCGAGCAGGCACAAGGGCTGTCCGCGGACGGAAGGGCGGATCTGTACACGCTCGGGATGATGCTGTACGAGATGCTCAGTGGCTGCACCGCGTTCAAGGATGACGACTTGCTCGTGGTGCTCACCAGGCAAATGACGGCGGCTCCGCCGAGCTTGCCCCCCGAAGTCGACTCGAAGACTTCCGAGCTTGTCATGACGCTGCTGAGGAAGAATCCCGAAGAAAGGGTTTCTTCCGCGGGGGAGCTGATTGCCCGCATCGACGAAATCCTGGGGGATCCCTCTTCACTTGCCTCCGAAGCGGTGTCAGGAGCGAGCTGGTCGGCGCCTGGCGTCCACTCGATCGAGCGGAGTGCGGGCAGGCAGAGGCCACTCGTCGGCGCACTCCTGTCGCACGCCGGAGCCCTCGGTGCCAGGCTGCCCGAGCTGAAGGCGGAGCTTCGACGTAGCGTTGCTGTTCGCGGGCTGGAAGTGCCACTCTGGAGCTTCCTGGCCGTCGGGACACTGGTGGTTTTCGTGCTCGCACTGATGCTCAGCGGTGGCGGCGCCGAGCGGCCGGGGTCGGCGGCGGACGCGCCGAGCCAGACGGGCGCCGCTCGAGGAGATGACGCGGTTGTCAGACAGCAGCTGATCGAGCGAGCTAGACGCGGGGAACGCGAAGCACTCAGTGAGCTTCAGAAGCTGGCGGCAAGGCGCAAGGATACCGAAGCCTGGTTGGCTCTGGGACGCGGCTACGCGGCCATCCACTACCCACAAGCGAGCCTGGCGGCGTACTCCACGGCAGTGGGGTTGCAGCCGGAGCGAGTGCCGAGTCGAGAATTGCTGGTGGACGTACGCGCGGCCGCTGAAGAACCTGGCCAGCTCGAGGCCGCGTTAAATTTGGCCGAGCGCCTCGGAGCTCCCGGGGCCGACATCATCTATGACGTGTGGGCGTCACACAAGGCGGACACAGGGCCCACGTCTGCCGGCGTCGTCGCCAGGGCTCGGTTGGCGAAGGACGAGTTCGTAAGCCGAGCATCTCCAGCATTGAGTGTCGCCCTGGAGCTCGGGAAAGCGAAGCGCTGCGTGGATCTCAAACGGCTCATGCCCCGTGCGGCAGAGTCGGCGGATGCGCGCTCGGCCAGGAAGTTGGCAGCTTTGACACATCGTTCCGGCTGTGGGTTCCTGGGCCTCCGGGATTGTTACGGATGTTTGCGCGGGGACGACAACTTCAGTCGAGCGTTGGCCCGGGCTCGCAGCACCCCCGCACCCGACGTAGCCCCGACAGCGCAGGCCTCGGCGGCGCCGCGCGAGACCCAGGGCCGTTCGAAAAGCAGCCTTTCCCGCGCTGGACGTCAGTAGCGTGGGGTGGTCGGATCCACCTGTTGGGACCAGGCGTCGATGCCTCCGGCCACATTGAACACGTTGGTGAACCCCTGCGCTACGAAGTGCTCGGCCGCCTGACGACTACGAATCCCGTGGTGGCAGATGAATATCAGTTGGTGGGCGGGGTCCAACGACTCGAGCGCTTCCATCACTTCGTCGAGCGTTTTGGAAGCCTCGATGCGCGCGATGTCACGCTCTTGGGGGGTTCGTACGTCCACCAAGGTGAAGGCCTCGCCGCTGTCGAGCTTTTGCTTGAGCTCGCGAACATCCAACGGTCTCACCTTGGCTGGTTCGTTCGGGTTATCGATCTTGAAGGCAGGCCCCTCAGGGGTCTGGACGAAGTCTACCCTCACCCCATCGGCACGTGCGGCACTCAGCCGATCGATCGCCATCCTGAGCTCACCCAGCTCCACGATCACGTCGCCTTTTTGCCGCGGTCCGATGGACAGCGCATGCTCGAACCCGGGGCTGACCTCCAGGCGGACGAGTTCCGAATCGCCTTCCAGGGCCCCGAGCAGCGCCCGTCTCGCTTCCTCACTGACCGACACCGACGGAGGGGCGACAGGTTCGGCCTTCACACCGAGCTTTTCTTCCAGTTCGCCGGACTCGAAGAGCTCGCTTACGATGTCGCAGCCGCCGATGAACTCTCCGCGCACGTACAGTTGCGGAATGGTTGGCCAGGACGAGTACTCCTTGATGCCTTCGCGCAAGCGCTGATCGCTGAGCACGTCCAGGGTGGTGTACTCCGGCAACAGCGAATCGAGAATCTGAACCACCCTGGCGGAGAATCCGCATTGAGGTCCTCGGCGCGTTCCCTTCATGAACAACAACACCGGGTGGTCCTGAATATTCTGCTCGATGAGCGAGCGTGTTTGTCCGTCCATGGCGAGGGTTTTGAACCGCGTCCGGGCTCGTGTCAATTTGTAACGTTACGGAAGGTCTGGATCCAGCTCCTGGGCCTGGCGATGATGCGGTCACATGGCCGATATCCTTGTTTCACCCGAGCCTCGGGGCCCTTAGCGCCAGCTGATGGCCCCCAGCTGGAGGCTGAGGCTCCCGACCAGCAGCGGACGGCCCCAGGTGGCTGCTTCGGAGTCGGCGATTCGAAGGATGGTGGCCGGCGCTGAAAGACCAGCGAGCAGCTCGGCTCTCAGTCTGAGTTGCGAGGTGAGAGAGGCGGCTACGCCGAGCCTCAAGAACGGCAGTGCTGTCGCGAGGCTTTCCGACTGACCCTGATAGGGCGCGCTGGCCTCGCCGCGGACTCGCAGCAATGCCAGCGCCGTTCCCGCGCCGAAGGAGCCCTGCAGCCACTGCCGCTCGAAGTAGCCATCCAGAGCCAGCGCGAATAGTGTGGCTCCCAGACGAGCCGTTCCGAGGTCCGTGGATACTTCGGCTGTGCGAATCGGCAGCAGTGCGAACCCGGCCACCGACCAGCGTGGATCTGGAGCGAGCGTTGCGCCGAGCCTCGCTGATTCGTTGTTGGAGAGGGGACCGCCGGAGTAAGTGTACGACAGACCCAGATCCGCCCAGAGGCGCGCGGGGCTCGGCTCGAGAGCGGGTGCCAGCGGAACCTCGTTCTGCTGAACGAGCTGGTACTCGGGCGGCGATGGCGGCGAAGGAGAAGGAGAAGGGGAGTTCGGAGGCGGCGACGGGTCGCTGTGCACGCCGAGCTTCAGCAGCCGCGCGCGCAGAACCTCCACGGCGCGCAACGCGAGCAGTTCGTCGTTGCGCCCGCTGGCCACCGTGACCACCTCCTCGAAAGCCGTGGCGCCGGTAGCGGGATCGGCGATCCAGAGCTCGATGCCCGTTTTGGACGGTGAGGCGCGGAGTCCGGCTACGGCCTCGTGTTCGGTCGCAATGCGTTCCAGGGTTCTGAGCTCGTTGGACTGAACCGGATCGACGAGTTCTACCTCGAAACCCAGCGCGCTGAGTTCCGCGTTGACCCGATTGGCGATGCGCTGATCGCCAGCGGTACGGGCGATCGCGATCTTTTGTCCGAGCGCATCGCTCGCGAATAGGGCGATGGCCCACAGAATCAGGAGTGCCAGGGCGCGGCGCACGATTTCGATCGAGACTAGCCGATTTGCGCCGGTTTCCTTAAGGTTTCTTGGCTGTCAGGCTTCGGGCCAGTGCCGCGTGCGGCCCATTAGGATAACGTTTCAGGTAGCTTGCCGCCGTGTGCTGGGCACGAGAGCGGTCTCCGGCGCTGTTTAGGGATTCCATTAGCCGACCTTGCGCTTCGCGCGCCAGTGGGCCCGATGGGCGTTCCGTCAGATAAGTCTGAAACCAGCGGGCCGCACGGCTGAAGGCGCCCCGTTGGTCGAAATAGGTCCTCGCCAGAGAGTAGGCAGCAGTCGCCGCCCTATCCGTACCAGGGTAGCGCGCTCGCAGTTGCTCGTAGGCTGCCACTGCCTTGCCGGGCTTCCCGGAAAACCGCGCGGCGTCGCCGAGCAGCGCCAAGTCCTCGGCGTTCGCGTGCGCTAGTTCCTCGCCGAAGCCGGCCTCGCTAGCGGCGGCGATGGCATCTCTGTATTTGCCGTCGCGGGCCAGTTCTCGCCAATTGGGAGCACGTGAGACCACAGCGAGCGGTTTGTCATCGGCTGCCTTCTGCGTCGCGCTGGCAGAGGCAACAGGCTGCTCCGTGGAGGCCTGGCGTTGCTTCGGACCGGAGGTCGAATCTCGCGTCGCGATCTCGTAGTGGTGGCTCTTGCAGGATGCCCGGACCGTTTCGCCCGCGATCACGCTACGGCCGCTGCCAAACAGGCAGCCGGACAGGTTGACCTTGCCCTTGTGCAATCGCAAGACGAACAGGTCATCGTCCGGGCCCCACTCCAGATCGAAGCTGGTCCCCACGACCTGCACCAAAAACGGGCCTGCGCTGACCTGCCAATTGGCGGACTCCTTGGGCACCACGTCGAAACGGCTTGCGCCGCTTTCCAGCACGATGTGCGCGCCGTGCTGGCCTACTTGGAGGACCCTGGCGCGGCTTTTCGGTTTCAGGCCGACGCGCGTTCCGTCGGAAAACTCGATGGGTAGCGAGGCATCCGCGGGCGCGGACCACCAGTTGTCCAGAGCCTCGTGCTCGACCGGTTCGCCTGCGACTGTCACCTGCAGCTGGGCCGTGTCCACGGCTTTGCCGAAGTTCAGCGCGGCGAAGGCAGCGGCGGCTGTCGCCAGCGCGGCTGCCGCCAAGGCGCCCACCGCCAGCGAAGTGCGTCGCCGGTGCCGCTTTTCCGGCGGGTTCGAAGCCACTTCCTTGAGCAGGCGCTGGCGTACATCGCCGAGGTCAGTCGCGGAGAGGGACTCGTCCTGCTCTGCAGCAACGTGCTTTCCGAGCGCCATGAGCGACTTCAAAGTGTCCATCGCGCCCCCCGTATCAACCATTCTTGCAGAGATGGTTCTCGTCTTGCCGCTTCCAAGAAGCGGCGCTGTGCCTTGACCAGTCGGCGTTTGATGGTCGCCAAAGACACGCCGGAAGCTTGCGCAACCTCGGTCAGCTCCATGCCTTCGATGAAACGCAGTGCGAAGGCGATGCGCTCGTCCGGCGGCAGTTGGTTCAGCGTGCGATAGGTGGCGCGCAGGGCCTCGGTGACTTCGGCGCTGGCAAGGTGCGCTTCCACCTCCGTGAGCTCTTCGAGCGGCTCGCTGCGGATGAAGCGCCAGCGTACTCGGCGCCGAATGCGACCCCGTGCGGTGAACACTGCAATGCGCGCAAGCCACGGCCTGAGGGCAGCAGGATCGGAGAGCCGATCGATGGATTCGAGCGCAGAGACGAAGACATCTTGAAGCAGATCCGGTATGTCCGGGTCGGGACCGAGTACGCGGGTCAGAACCCGTTGCACGTGGCGACCGTAGCGGTCGAACAATGCCACCTTGGCGGACGCGCGCCCGGCGCGCAGCGCCGCCACCAGCCCGGCGTCGGAATCGGGAACTGGAAGCTCGAGCACACCATTGGGTGTGGTCGCTTGCTCGGTTCGCTTGGCCTGTGAGGTGTGCACGTCTATCTCAGGTGTTCAAGTGTCATGCAGGGGAGACCACGGCTCAAGCAAACCCTTTTCTCGATCCCATAAGATACCAGCTCACGCCGGCCGAGTGCTGTTTTTTGCCTGCCAGGTATCAACGCGCCGCTCGGGCTCAGCTGGGAGGCGCGTCGAAGCGAAGCTCATTGGTTCCAGGAGGTCGAGCGTTCTATCCACAATGGAAAGAGAGCGCCTCACGATAGTTGGAGCATTATGGCTCGTGCGGGCGGGCTACCCTATGCTTGTGAGCTGAGGATTGTGCAGGTGTGGTTGCGAGACATTCAGCTCTGGGCTTCGGTCGCTGCCGTGGTTGCGAGTGTCGGCTTCGCCAGCGCCTGTGACGACCAGTATGCCGACGCTGTCGTCTACGATGGTCAGGGTTCCGCGCGTGGGCCAGGCCCCTCTGTATACAGCGATGGGACCGCAGCCGGGGGAGCCCCATGGGAAGGTAGCTCCAGTGATGCGGGTAGTCCGACGGACCCGGGATACGAAACCCTATGCGCGGTTTGCTCCTCGCACGACGATTGCGGTGGACACGATGACTTGTGTCTGCCGATTGGAGGGGATCTACGGTGTACGAAGGAGTGCTTTGGGGAGTGGGACTGTCCGCGCGAGTACAGTTGCGAACGCGTGTTCCTTTCCACAGGAGAGACCTGGCAGTGTGTACCAGACCGCAGCACGTGTGCCGGCAGCGAACCACCGCCGGATCTCGAGGAGATGCGCACCTACATACTGTCCGTCGTCAACGAGCTGCGGGACACGTACGGTCTCGACCCAGTCATTCAGGATGACTGCTTGGATGAACTGGGCCAGGCGGCGGCCATAGAGCTGGAGAAAGAAGGGGGGGTCTCATCGACGAAGTTCGACCGCGAGTGCGCCGGACGGATTCCCGACTGCGTGTGCGGTTGGCAAGCCGAAAGCCAGGCTTCTCCGAAGATGTCCGGGCGCACCTGGCGAGAAGCGGCTGAGCACCCGCTGAAGCAAGCAGAGGCAAGCGGTCAGGAGAATTCCCTGTTCAGGAACATGTTCTCGTCGGAATGGGAGCGCATAGGGATCGGCGCGCTTCTGGACGAGGACAACTTGACGTTCTCCTTGGAATTCGCCCCCTGACCCTGCGGTGGCGCTAGCCCCACCGAGAGCCGTTGCTGTCTACTCGCCAGGCTTTTGCCAGCGCTCCGCGAGATGGTTGAAGAGCGTACTATCCAGTTGTCTCAGGTGATCGCCGTGGTCGCGCGCCTGGGTACCTTCGAAGCCCATCAGGTAGAACGAGTTCTCGTGAGCTTCGGAGGCCAGTGTCATCTTCCCGATCTTTTCCTCTTCGAGATGGATGACACGTACCACGCCGAGCGCATCCAGTACTGCGTCGGTCGTTTCCGTCGTGCTCGCGAAGTCGGGGGTGGGAATCGCCGAATGCGTGATCGCCAGGAGCTTGTCCCCATCGACCGCCTCCCTGCCAAAGTCGATGAACGGTTCGAGGCCGGCTTCGCTGATCACGCGTGGGTGCTTCTTCAGAAGCCCCGTATGCAATCCGTCGGAGAGCAAAACAGCGTCCACGCGCGCCGCATCGCGGTTGTTCCGGATCAACTTTTGCACCGAGGCGTATCCCGCGCTCCAGGCCGAAAGAGCAATGCGACCGACCCGGGGCGGGGCTCCGGGACAGAGTTCGGCCACGTAGCGCTGGGCCACTTCGATCAGGTGCTTCAGCGCGTTCGGGTAGTTGTAGCGGTCGGCGTACGGCTTGGTGGTTTCGCCGTGGTTCATGATGAGTAGCGCCGCGTTGAGCTTCGTTCTCTGCCAGGCGCGCTCCACCAGGGCAGGGTTGCCGTGGAAATGGAAGAGCAAGTCGACCTTATCGAAGCCCTCGAAGCACTCCCCAGGTGTCAGCACGACAGTGCCGCGCTTGGTCAGAAGACGCTTCGGCGGCGCCGTGTGGGGCTGCGGCCGATCGCGACCGTTGACGTGGATTGCCGCTGTGGTGAGCTCGTGCGACTCGGCTCGCTTGGCCAATGCCTGATGGCCGCCTATACGGCTGAAGGTGAGCAGCCCCACTGCTGCCAGTAACGTCGCAAACGACCGCATGAGCTCCCATAAGTAGGCAGTTTCCTAGACTCTTGCAACGCCCCTTCCCGGTAAAAGCGCTATGATTGTACCGCAGTGCTCGAACCCGTTCGCCGGCGACCCCCGCCGATCCCGCCTTGTGAAAAAAATATGATGCATGTACATGCAAATGCTGAGCACGCAGTCAGGGTCCCGTGGCGCGCACCCGGGTACCAAACGGCGCGCTTCGGCCTTCAGTCTCCGGATCCGGTGCGGTGTTGCTCGGGACTCGAGTCGATCTGACGCACCCAAGAATGGACATAATAAGCCCGCCCAGAGTCGCCTGAATGAAACTCATCAAAGTCGCTGCCTGCACGCTCAACCAGGTTCCGCTCGACTGGGACAACAACCGAGCTCGCATCATCGAAGCCCTCGGCCGCGCACGCGCGGCGGGCGCCAGTATTCTGTGCCTGCCCGAACTGTGCATCACCGGTTACGGATGCGAGGACGCTTTTCTGGCTTCCTCGACCCACGAGACTGCGCTGGAGGTCCTGCTCGAATTGCTCGACCATACGCGAGGTCTGGTCGTGTCTTTGGGTCTGCCCATTCGCCACAACAAGGCGAACTACAACGCGTGCTGCCTGGTGGTCGATGGTCGCATTTGTGGTTTCGTGGCCAAGCGCGCGCTGGCTGGTGATGGAATTCATTACGAGCCGCGCTGGTTCAAACCCTGGCCGCTCAAACGCAAGAGCAGCTTGACGGTGCACGGGGTGGATTACCCACTGGGAGACGTTCACTTCGAACTCGGCGGGGTGAAGATTGGTTTCGAGATCTGCGAAGACGCATGGGTGGTGCAGCGGCCTGGCATCGAACTTTCGCTCGAAGCAGTCGATATCATCCTCAATCCGAGTGCCAGTCACTTCGCGTTCGGTAAGCACGAGATCCGCAGTCGTTTGGTATTGGAAGGCTCGCGCGCTTTCGGCGTTAGCTACGTGTACGCGAACCTGTTGGGCAATGAAGCTGGTCGCGCCATCTATGACGGAGACGCCCTGATCGCGACTCAAGGGCAGATCGTGGCGCGCGCCCCGCGCTTTGGTTTCTCGGACTCGGAGCTGGTGACCGCGGTTGTCGACATCGACAAGACGCGCGGTCACCACAGCGGCTTGAGCGGGTTCCGGCCCGAGCTGAGCGAGGAGCCTAGCTCCGTGCGTTTGCCTTTTTCGTTTCCCGAGATAGCGCCTGAAGTGTCCAGTGTTGCTCGTGAAACCTGGGAGTTCGGTCGACACGTCAAGGAGGAAGAGTTTGCGCGTGCGACCTCGCTCGCATTGTTCGACTATCTGCGCAAGAGTCGCGCGCGCGGCTTCGTCGTATCTTTGAGCGGTGGGGCGGACTCCTCTGCAGTCGCGTGTCTGGTGCGCTTGATGGTCGCGTTCGGCGTGCGCGAACTTGGCATGGATGGGTTTCGCGAGCGGCTGGCCCACGTGGATGGCTTGGCGCTGGCTGCGTCCGAGTCAGACCTGGTGGGAGCCTTGCTAACGACCGTCTATCAATCGACTCAGAATAGCTCCCAGATGACGCGTGACGCTGCTCGGGGGCTGGCGGCCGAACTGGGCGCCGAACACCTCGAACTCGACGTGGATGCGCTGGTGCGCGGTTACAGCGCGCTCGTGGAGGGCGCCTTGGGGCGTGCATTGACGTGGAGTCGGGACGACGTCGCGCTCCAGAACATCCAGGCGCGTGCGCGTGCTCCCTCGGTCTGGCTCTTGGCGAATCTGAAAGGAGCCCTGCTTCTGTCCACCAGCAATCGCTCGGAGGCAGCTGTGGGCTACGCCACGATGGACGGCGATACCTCGGGGGGTCTCAGCCCAATCGCGGGCATCGACAAGGCTTACCTGCGGCGCTGGCTCTCTTGGTTGGAGAGCGTCGGGCCCGCGAATATTGGGCCGCTGCCGGCGCTGGCTGCGGTCAATGCGCAGTCCCCTACCGCCGAACTCAGACCGAGCAGCGCGGGCCAGACCGACGAGTCCGATCTGATGCCCTATCCTTTGCTCGATTTCATCGAACGCGCGGCGATCCGTGACAAGCTCAAGCCGCTGGACGTGTATCGAGTCGCGCGCCCAGTGTTCGCCGAGTATTCCTCCGAGCAGCTCGTCGTCTGGGTCGAGCGTTTTTTTCGCCTATGGAGCCGCAACCAGTGGAAGCGGGAGCGTTACGCGCCCTCCTTTCACGTGGACGACGCCAACCTCGACCCCAAGACGTGGTGCCGATTTCCCATACTTTCGGGTGGGTTCGAACGCGAGCTCGCCGAGCTCCGGCATTGGGTACGAAAAGAGGGCGTCGCAAAGTAGTGCGCGGACGCAGCCCCTTGTCGCTGCGGCCCGGCCCCGCCTGAAGTTTCGCTAGCCAGAGCTGGTGCAGAGTCCGACGCTGTCGCCAGCCACTACCCAGCGATCGTTGGTAAGGTCGGTGACGCAGCTGGGGTGGTCCGGCGTGCAATCGTTGTCGTCGCGGCACCAGGGAACACACTCGCTGTCGATGCAGCCGTAGCCATTGGCGCAGTCGAGTTGACCGGTGCAATCGTCGCCTTCCAGACCACCGGCGCTCACGTCGCAATAGGCACTGTCGGTGTCGTCGGTGGGTTCGTAAATCACGGGGAGGCATGCGTAGCCATCACCGCAGGTGATGCGGTCCTTGGCATCCGCCATTTCGCCGAGCACGGGTTCGCAAGGCACTGAACAGAAGTAGAAATCGGGAATGGGAGTATCGCCCGAGTAACCCTGCACACACCCGCCCGCCGTGCACGTATCCGTGTCGGGTCCCTGGCAATAGGGTAGGCAGACGCCGCTCACGCAGGCGCCCGCGAAGGGCGCGCAGTCTTCCTGAGCCGAACAGGCACCGAAGGCTGGCACGCTACCAGCGAGGGTGCAGGATGCTGTACCCGTGTCGAAATCGAGGATCTTGCAGGCTTCGGTTCTGCTGCAACCGCACTCCGGGTAGACGGAGCACTCGGAGTCTCCAGTGCTGCAGGTGAAACAGGTGCCGTACTCGGTGTCATCAATGACGGCCGGCGGGGCGAAACCGACACAGACCGCCCCGGAGTCGCAGTCGGAGCCATCGACATCGCACCACTTCTGGCAGGTGTCGGTGAGCGAGCTGCAGAAGTAGCCGGGCGCGCAAGCCAACAGGTCGCGCTCGTCCTTCTCGTCGAGACAGGAGTCACCGGTCTTTCCAGTGCCGTCGGAGGCCGCGCAGAGCGTATTGGTCAGGTTGCCGTCGTTGTCGACGGTTGGGTAGCAGGTAGTGCCTTCCGCGCACGCCATCGAGCCATTCGGTGGCGTGCCTGGATCACGTAGGTCGCATTCGGCGGCGCAGAAACCGATGCCTTCGATCGCCTGCTCGCCGTCGAACGCCTCCAGACACATAGCGTTGTTCCAGCCGCAGTCGGTCTGATCGACGCAATACTCCTTGCACACCCCAGCGATGCAGCCGTAGCCACGCTGGCAGTCGAGATTGCTGTCACATGGGCCGTAGGGCGCTTGGCTACCGACGGGGTCGCACACTGCGCCATCCACATCGACGTCGTAGCCGCAGTTCTCCGTGTCGTCGTCACAGCCGCAGTTGGTCAGGATGTCGCATTCCCATCCGGGTTGCAGGGGGCAGCCCTGGGTGCCACCGGACCCTCCGCTGCCACCGGATCCTCCGCTGCCGGCACCGCCTCCGGCGCCGCCAGACCCTCCGCTGCTCGCGCTCGTGGTGCTTGCGCCCCCCGAGTCGCCGCCCGTTCCTCCGCTACCACTGCTGCCCCCAGAGCCGCTGCTGCCTCCGCTGCCGCCCGACGCGGTGGTCCCTCCGGAACCAGCCTCCGTCGCTTCCTTTACCTCCAGGTCGTTCACCCCGGAAATGATCTGACAACCCACGAGCGTGATCCCCAAGAGGGACGCTCCCCATGCGATCCGATTCATCAGAAACTCCCCCGAAGCACCGCCTCTGCGTGACCTGGAATGACTGCCACCGACAAGCGAGGGGAGGCCGTGTCGTCAGCGCGGTGAGCGGTGGTGGGGCTACCCGTGTCCGGCTGTGACAGCACTTCGTAGAGTCCCCAAGCTCCCGCCGCGATCGCGACGCCGAACCCGATGTTCGAAAAGGTCGCCATACTCTTGGCGCTATCGATGTCGTCCTTGGCTTCGGGTGGGCACTCGTTGTCCGAGTTGCACTTGTCCTTCGCCGAGGAGGCCTTGTTCAGCGAAAGCAAGCCTGTCACCGTGCCCACAACGGCACCAGCGCCCGCGATGCCGAACGCGACGTAGGCATTGGTGTTGCTTCGTGCGGGCTCGGGCGCGCTCGGGGCGGGCGCCGGGGATGCGAGAGCGGGTTGCGTGACCGGAGCCGGTGCCGTGGGGGCCACTGGTTCGGCCACCAGGTTCACCGACACGGTGGTCTGGGCACCTTCATCCAACTGGAAGGTCTGCTGGGCCGCCTGATAACCCGTGGCTGTCACCTGCACGGTGTGCTCTCCCGGGTTGGTCTTGTAAGGGAGGCCACGGGCTGCGGCGGGCAGCTGAACACCGTCGACGAAGACATTTGCTGGCGCATCCTGCGGCCACACTTGGATCACTGCCGCCGGAATGCGCGTTGCCAGGCTGGCGGCGAGTGTCGAGGCTTCCTGACGAGCTTGGGCCATGACGTCGGGTTCGCCCTCCACTACGGGAAGGTTGGCTGTTTCGATGGCCGCGCGGCGCGCCTCCACGAGCTTACCCAGCTGAGCGAACGTTTTCGCTACCTCGATCCCCGTCGTGGGCACCTTCATGATTTCGTGCGCGGCCTGATAACGCTGAAGAGCGCCAGCAAGATCGTTGGCCGCTCGCAGGCGATCCCCATCGTCCATCAGGCTGCGGGCCGTTTCCTTCTCGGCGTCGGTCGGCGCCGCCCAGCAGAGGCTCGTGCCGAAGACGCAGGCCATCGCCAGCAAGATACCCCAAAGCGCTGGCCGTGCGTGCCGGGGGGCACTCGAGTTCGACCAACGCGTGCCATGAGCGTCCTGGCCTCGTTGCCTGGAGCGACAAACAGGACGTTTGTCGCGACCAATCAACGAACTAGAGGACCGATCGGGCGGCAGGCGCCGCGTAGCCGGTGCCCGTGCAGTTGGCAAATCGTTCAGTGCCCTAAAAGCCTCGATACTTCTCCGTGGACGTAGGGTTTGGCGAGGTCTTCTTGGCTGGTTTGGGTCCAGAGGCTTGGTCATTTCTAGTCGAAGTGGGTTGAGGCGTTGAGGTTCTGGGCGCTGTGTTCTTGCGAGGGGGCTGTGCCGCCGACTTGGCCATCTTCTTCCTGCTGTCGGTTTCCCGAGGTGTGCTCTCGCCCGCGAAATCGGAAGGGGTGTCCGAGGCCACGGGGCTCGCTGTCGGCCCGGTCTCGGCGGCCGATGCCGCGGCCTTGGCGGCGGGCGGCGCATGGCTCGGAGGAGTCCCAGCCTGGACGGGCGAACTGGCAGCTTCGGCTTGGCCGGCGAGAGGAGCGCCGCGCGACAAGAACTGGAAGACGCCGAAGCCTGCCGCTCCGAGGGCAATGACTGCGGCGACGGCGCCTGCTGCCAGGAGCCCGGAGCGGCGCAGCGGAACGGACTCGACCGTGATGGTGGCTCCGGCCTCGGTCTGGTTGGGGCCGCTACCAGTGTCGACATCGGCGCCCGGGTGACTCCCGGAACCTGCGCTTCCGGGAGCTCTTCCTGGTGCAGTGATGGCGGGCACCACGCCTGCGGAGGAGCCTGCCAGCGGCGGCAATGCAGGCACGGCCGAAATCCTCTGAGCGAGGGCACGCAGCTCCGCGGAAAACTCGCGGACGCTGGAGAACCGCTGGTTGCGGTCGGTAGCAAGCGCGTGGGCGATCAGTCCGTCGAGCTCGCTGGGCAGGCTGCCGATTCGACTCGGGGGGGTGTACTTGCCCTGATTGACCGCCAGACACAGATCACCGTAGGTGTTGCCGTCGAAAGGCAGCTGTCCGGTGACCATGCGGTAGGTGACCACGCCGAGCGCCCAGATGTCCGTGCGGTGATCGACCTGCTTACCCTCGAACAACTGCTCGGGACTCATGTAGTGAGCCGTGCCGATCACACCGCCGGTGTGTGTCAGTCGGTTGATACTGGTGTCTTGAGTGGCGCGGGCCACTCCAAAGTCGAGAATCTTCACGAAGGGCCTCTCACCAGTCATCAAGAAGATGTTCTCCGGCTTGATGTCGCGGTGGACCAGGCCTGCCGAGTGCGCGGCGGCGAGGCCGGAGCAGGTCTGGTCCAGAATATAGAGAGCATCGGCAAGTGGCAGCGGGCCCAGGCGATCGAGCAGCCTGCCGAGGTCTTCGCCCTCGAGAAGCTCCATGACGATGTAAGGCTGCGGTGGGTCCAGCGTGGTGACGCCTTGGTCCAACACCTGGACCACGTGGGGGCTCTTCACTTGCGCAACCCACTGAGCTTCGCGATCGAAACGCGAGCGCGCCGCGCTGTTGTTGAGCATGCTTGCGGAGAGGAACTTGACAGCCACCTCGGTCCGGAGTCGCAGGTGCTTGGCGACCCAAACGCTCCCCATGCCTCCGGCGCCCAACAAGCGAACGAGCTCCAAGTGCTCAGCCACCTTGTCGCCCGCTTGGAACATGGACTAAAGAATCTTACGGTATCGGCCCGCTGGCAAGTGCAAAGCCCGACACTTTCTCGGGGGGCTCCGTTGCCCTTGGAAAGCTGGGACCCCACGAGCGTATTTGCCGTGGCGACTCGGGGCGGCTGAGCAGCGCTTGCCAGGTGAAAAAATGCGGGCGAGCGCATGTCTGCTGCTCGGGAACTGTCGACCTGCCGCACTCAGCGGTGGACGACGAAGATCGTGGCGGGTCCCTCGTAAGGAAGCCAACGAACTCCATGCCATCCTTCCGGGACGGCAGGCTCGGTGAAGTTGAAGAGCCAGCGACCGTCGCGAGGAGAGACATTGACGCAGCCGCCGCTCTTTAGCTTGCCCCAGTCGTTGTGCCAGTAGGCCCCGTGCAGCGCGTGGGGCCCGCTGAAGTTCTGCGTCCATGGGACATCCGAATGGATGAATTCTCCCGGGGCTTCCATGGTGGCTGTCGCGAACTTGCCCGAGATGGGGAAGCTTCCGGTCGGGGTGGAGGCTGTCTCGAGGGGATCCTTTCCCGGCACGGGGGTCCCTCCGCGTCCTGGCGAGATCATCGTCGCGTAAACCGGACGGTTGCCTTCGTATGCCAACAGCCAGCCGCCCCAAACGCTGGCTTCGAGCCACGTGGCGCGCCCCTGCTCGGGGTGTCCCTTGGTGTCGGTACTGCCGACCTTGGTGCCCCAGGGTGTCCGTTCTTGCGGCTTCGGCACCACGCCGTCGCTTTCCTTCACGTAAACGGGTAGCCCCTTGACCTCCAGGTAGACATCGTCGGCTTCGCTCACCGAGCGCCCGGTGAGCTCTACGTGGCTCAGCCGCTCGAAGACCTTGCCGTTCTCCTCGAAGTGACCCTCACTCTTCTCCACGTACTGCGGTCGATCCTTGCCGCGAAAGAAAGCGAGCGGCAGGTTTCCCTCCTTGCCGAGCTCCACTCCCTTGAAAATGACTTTCTGGTAGGGCGTCACACGATTCTTGGGCACCCAGGTCATGTCGGCGGCGAGCAGATAAGTTCCATCGCGGCGCTCGAGCTCGGCGGAATAAGCCACGGTGGACAGCGGCAGCAACCGCGTGCGCCCCTCGTGCACGGGGCCTGCGAGCTCCACCAATCCAAATGGGTCGTGCTCGAGCTGCTTGACAGGCTGAAACGGCGGAGTCGACGTTTGCTCAGCGGTAGTCACCGCCTTGGCTACGGTCGACGGCGCTCCGTCTTCGGCGTGCTCGAGGGGCGGGAGACGCACATACCGTTTCAGACCGCGGGACTCCCCGTAGGCGTGGGGCCACGCTGAGTCCAGGTTGGGGGCGAAGGGCTCGAGAGCCTTGAAAGCGGGATCGTCCGGGTCGAGCGTGGCTCGCTTGCCATCCACGCAGACGTAGCCGTGCGGTTCGATGGCGTACCAGGTCTGGCACCCGGGACCGTTCTGCGGTGTCTCGCTTTTCAGTGCGACCGAACCCCCTGTCCACAAAAAGCCGATCCACTGCATGTCGGCGTTCGGGTGTTCTCGGATCCAGACGAAGCGGGACTTTGCGTAGACACGCGGCTTGGCAGGTTTCGGAGGGGGTGGCACGCGTTCGACCGCGCTTGGCGCCGCGCTGAGGGACTTCTCGGTCGCCTTCGCTTCCGCCGACACGGCTGGCTGCTCGCTGGTGGCTTCGGTTCGGGAGCGCGCGGAGGCTAGGCTCGGAGTCTCACGCTCCGGAGTGGAGCACCCCACGACGAGCCAGCTGACCATCAGCCAGAATTCCGTTTGGCCCATCCTGCATCTGCGCCATTGCGGTTCGACCCATTTCCGAAGGGCAGGGCGCGCATCGTTGGGGTAGATTAGAGTAGGCAGCGACATGATTCGTCTTCGCCTCGCCCGGTCACTGGGGGGCGTAGGCACCATAGCGTGTCCCTCCCCACGACACAAAGATCGTGGGCAGGACGCGGACTTGGTGCCGAATCGTACGGGGTGCGCGCGGTCTCGGATCTGCGTGAGGTGGTGGCGGCGGCGCGCGCTCGCCTCGTGCCCTCAAAGCCAGCTGGCGTACACGGAACGGACACTCCAAACGTTGTCGACCCGTCCGCGTGCAAGCGGAATCTGTCCAGATCGGAGCTTTCCGGTGCTGATGTCTACGTCGACAAATCAGACGTTCGCTCGCTCTGTCCGGTGATATGAAATCGGATGGTGGCCGGGCGAGCGCCCAAGACTCGTGCGTCCCCAGTCGAGCATGGAAATCAAAGCCATGAAGGAGCGTAAGACTCGCCCCACGGTGGGCCTGTTCGTGCAGTCGTTGGCGAACGAGTACACGATGGGTATCGTGCGCGCCCTGCACGAGTCGGCGCTCGACCGCGAGGTGGACCTGATCGCCTTCGTGGGTGGCGATTACAAATCGGAGCTGGGTTTTGCTCGCCAGCGCAACCTCGGTTTTCGGTTGGCTTCACCACGAAACGTGGACGGGCTCCTGGTTCTACCCATTGGAACGCACGTGACCCCCCAGGAACTCGGAGCGTTCATCCAGAGTTTCGCCCCACTTCCGGCTTGCACCATCGGTGTGGACTGTCCGGGCTTTCCCTGCGTGATCTTGGACAATGATCGCGCCACCCGTGAGCTTACCAAGCACTTGGTGGTTCACCATCAGCGCAAACGGATTCTGTTCATGCGCGGGCCGGTCGAGAATCTGGAAGTCGAACGCCGCTTCCGCGTCTACAGGGATAGCCTCGCTGCTTTCGACATCCCCTTTCGGCAGGAACTGGTGCTGGAGTCGGAGTTTTCGAGCGGAGCCGCTCGTCGCGTGCTTTCCTCGCACTTGAAGCAACGAGGTGTGCACTTCGATGCCGTCCTGGCAGCCACGGACACCATCGCCATCGGCGCGCTGGCGGCACTACAGCAGGCGGGTGTACGCATACCCGACGACGTGTCGGTGATGGGCTTCGACGACATCAGCGAAGCCTGGACGACTCACCCGCCGTTGAGCACGGTTCGTCAACCCTGGCGCATTCTGGCGGACGCCGCGCTGGACGCGTTGCGCGCTCAGCTGGCCGGGGAAGGTATCTTCGATAGCCTGCTGGTCACGGCCGAGTTGGTTCCGAGGCGCTCTTGCGGCTGCTTCGAGTCGAGTATCGAGCACGCCGGAGACTCGCTGCCGGCTGGCTCGGTTCAGTCGTGGCAAGAAGCCTTCGGTCGCGTCGAGCACGAAATGGGTCAGTTGATCGCGGGTGCCGACCGCTACTTGCCCCCCGGCTGGTCCGAATGGCTGTCGACCACATTCTACCGTGATCTGGAAACCGGGCGCCGCGAGTTCTGCGGCGCCATCGAACAGTTGTCGCGCGACCTGGTCTTGGCGGGAGCACCGGTGCGCTGGTTTCAGGAGGCCATCAGCCGCATGCGCAGTGCGGTGCTCTCGGGCCTGCAGTCGCAGGGGACCCGAGCTCGGCGCGCGGAGGACTTGCTGCAGCAGGCGCGTATCATCTGCGCGGACGCCGCTGAACGGCAGCAGCTGGCGCGTCTGATACGCGCCGACCGTGTTACCGAAGTCCTGGCGGACGCCACGCGGGCGTTGGTCACGAGCTTCGACGTACCCACGCTGTGCCGTGCGCTGCTCGCCCAACTCCCCCGCCTCGGAATTCGCGTGGCTTATCTGCTGCTCTACGAAGCGCCAGCGGACGCTGGCCCGAGTCACGAAGGGTTCGAGGCGCCGCCTGGTCACAGCCGATTGGTGCTCGCCTACGATGCGAGCGAGACCCGGGAGCTCGAAGCTTCGGGGTTGGTCGTAGAAACGGCCAGCCTGGTGCCGAGTGAGCTCTTGCCAGGCGAACGCACCTCTTTGGTGCTGATGCCGCTCTACTTCGAGGAAGAGCAACTGGGCGCGGCCTTGTTCGAGCTCGGCGCGCACAATGGTGTCATCTACGAGGCGCTGCGCGAGGTGCTGAGCGCAGCCTTGAAGGGCGCCAGGCTCCGCGTGCAACTCTCCGAGGAGGCAGCGCAGCGCGAGAAGGCAGAACGCGAGCGCCTGGCCAAAGAGCTCGAGATTGCCACACGCATCCAGATGTCGATCCTGCCGTGCGATTTGCAGGTGGAAGGACTGGAAATCGCTGCAGCCATGAAGCCAGCCACGGAGGTGGGCGGGGACTACTACGAAGTGCTGCCCGTGCCCGGTGGGGCTTGGTTGGGAATCGGCGATGTTGCTGGCCATGGCCTCAGGCCAGGGTTGGTCATGCTGATGTTGCAGAGCATCGTTGCGACCGTCGTGGCGCATGCTCCCGAAATCGCTCCCCGCGACATGATTCAGATCGTCAACCGTGTGCTTTACGAGAACGTCAGGCGCCGTCTGAAGCAAGACGAGCACGCGACGCTGTCCGTCATGCACTTCTCGAATTCGGGCAAGCTGGTGTTCGCCGGAGCTCATGAAGACATCGTGGTGTTTCGTAGCAGCACCGGCGCATGCGAGACCTTTGCCACTCCGGGAACATGGGTAGCGGCCACCCGGGACATCAATACCGCGACTGTGGATTCCGAACTACGGCTCTCGAAAGGCGACGTGGTCCTTCTGTACACAGATGGAGTGATCGAGGCCACCAATCCGGCGGGTGAGCCCTTCGGTCTAACTCGGCTGTGTGAGGCGTTTCAGAGTGCCGGCAGGCTTCCGGTGGAGCGCATTCGCGACCAGCTGATGAGTATCGTCAGCGGGTGGCTCGCCTCGCAACGCGACGACATCGCCCTCTTGGTTGCTCGGCGAACCGGTTGAGCTGGCTCAGGCTGTCTTCGCCGCCCGGCTCGCGCGTCGGCGCGCGGTCGACACGCCAGCAGGGCGACCGAGCAAGGGCTTGAGGAATCGTCCGGTGAGGGAAGCGGAAACCTTGGTGATCTGCTCGGGAGTGCCGCACGCGACCAGCTTGCCCCCGGCGGGGCCGCCTTCGGGGCCAAGGTCGACGATGTAGTCGGCTGTCTTGATCACGTCCAGGTTGTGCTCGATCACGATGATGGTATTTCCCGCAGCGACCAGGCGTTCCAGCACCGTGAGCAGCTTCTTTATGTCATCGAAGTGTAGGCCGGTGGTTGGCTCGTCGAGGATATAGAGCGTGCGCCCGGTGGCGCGCTTGGAGAGCTCGCGCGCCAGCTTGATGCGCTGGGCTTCGCCTCCCGAAAGTGTGGGTGAGGGTTGTCCAACGGGTAAGTAGCCCACACCGACTTCTTCCAGCAGGCTGAGCGGGGCGAAGATGTTCGGGTGCGCCTTGAACAGCTCGAGGGCCTCGCTCACGGTGAGCTCGAGCACGTCGGCTATGGTTTTGCCCTTGTAGTGCACCTCCAGAGTAGCGTCGTTGAAGCGACGGCCCTGACACTCTTCGCAGCGCACGTACACGTCTGCCAGGAAGTGCATCTCGATCTTTCGCACGCCGTCGCCTTCGCAGGCTTCGCAGCGACCACCCTTGACGTTGAAAGAGAACCTGCCGGGCGCGTACCCCCTCAGCTTCGACTCCGGCAGAGCCGCGAAGAAGCGCCGAATCTCGTCGAAGGCCTTGATGTAGGTTGCGGGGTTGCTGCGGGGGGTTCGGCCGATGGGGCGCTGGTCGATGTCGATCACCTTGTCGAAGTGTTCGAGGCCTTCGAGCCCCCGGTGCATGCCGACATGGCGCGTCGAATCGTGAAGCTTGCGGGCCAACGCGGGGTACAATATGCCGTTGATCAAGGTGGACTTGCCCGCGCCGCTCACGCCGGTCACGCAGCTGAGCTGGCCCACTGGGAAGCTCACGGTGATGTCGTCGAGATTGTGCTCGGACGCACCCACGATGCGTATCTCGCCGGCTTTGGGTCGTTCGCGCCGAGGGATGGGGATGACCTCGCGCCCGGCCAGATAGGCTCCGGTGAGCGATTGCCTGGACTTCTTCAGGCTGCTCGGTGTGCCGGCGTGCACGACGTGGCCGCCGGAAACGCCCGCCCCCGGGCCGAAGTCTATCACGTGATCGGCGGCCGCAATGGTATCCGCGTCGTGTTCGACCACGACCACCGTGTTACCGATGTCGCGCATGCGCCGCAGTGTGTCTATCAACTGGGCGTTGTCCCGTTGGTGCAGGCCAATGCTGGGCTCGTCCAAGATGTAGATCACGCCGGTCAGATCGGATCCCACTTGACTCGCAAGTCGGATGCGCTGAGCTTCTCCGCCGGAGAGAGTGGGTCCACCGCGATCCAGAGAAAGGTACCCGAGCCCCACGCGGCTGAGAAACGTCAGGCGGGACACCACTTCCTTCTGCACGTCCGCCGCGATGGCTCGTGCCTCGCCCGAGAGCTCGAGGCCGGCGTAGAAAGCCAGCGCTTCGTTCACCGTCATCGCCCCGACTTCCACGAGCGTCTTGCCACCAACTCGCACAGCAGCGCTTTCGGCACGCAGGCGAGAGCCTCTGCAGTGCTGGCAGGTGGCGTCGCCCATGAACTGCGCGTACCAGCGTTTGGCGCGTTCCGACTGCGACGCGTTGAAGCGCCGCATCAGGCGCGGAACCAGCCCTTCCCACTTGACGTCGAAGCTGCCCCGACCGCTCTTGCCGGACCACTTGACCTGGTAGGTCTTGTCGCCGGTCCCGTACAACACCATCTCCCGCTTTCGCTTGCCTAATTTCCGCCAGGGGACCGTCGTATCCACGTTCAGATGCTTCAAGAGCTGACCGCGAAAGCCGTGGGCCCAACCGAGCTTCTTCGACACGTCGGTGCCCCACGGTGCAATGGCTCCGCCGTCGATGCTCAAGCCCGCGTCCGGTACTACGCGCTCCGGATCTATCGTCATCAAGGTGCCGAGCCCATTGCACTCGACGCACATCCCCTGGGGGCTGTTGAACGAGAAACCTTGCGGGGTGAGTTCCGGAAACGAGTAGTCACAGCACGCGAATTTTTGAGAAAAGATTCGGTCGCCCCGATCGGATTGAACGATCAGTTGCCCGTGGCCGAGTTGAAGGGCCGCCTCCACGCTTTCGGTGAGGCGCTGTCGGGAGGCCTTTCCCACGACGACGCGGTCCACGACCGCCTCCACGTGGTGCTTCTTGCGCTTGTCGAGGGAAGCGAGACCCTCGCTCTTGACGATTTCCCCATCGACACGCAGCCGCACGAAGCCACTCTCGCGGCAGCGCTCGAGCAGCTCGCGGTGTTCGCCTTTGCGATTGACCAAGAGCGGAGCCAGCACGAATAATCGCGCGCCCTGTCCGTACTCGCCGAGCTGCCGCGCAATTTGTTGGGCAGTCTGCCCCTCCACGCGTTTTCCGCATTGGTGGCAGTACTGCTCTCCCGCGCGGGCATACAGAACCCGCAGGTAGTCGGAGATTTCCGTGATGGTGCCGACCGTGGACCGCGGGTTGCTGCCGGTGGTCTTCTGCTCGATGCTGATGGTCGGCGACAGGCCACGGATCGAGTCGTACTTCGGCTTGTCCATACGCCCGAGAAACTGGCGGGCGTAGGCGGAAAGGGATTCGACGTAGCGCCGCTGGCCCTCGGCAAACAGTGTGTCGAACGCCAGCGAGGACTTGCCGGAGCCCGAGACCCCGGTGAGCACGACCAGCTTCTTTTTGGGAATGCTGACGTCTATGGACTTGAGGTTGTGTTCACGCGCCCCTCGAATCCTGATCTGGTTGAGTTCCATGCTGGATGCATCGAAGGGAGCGCGAGCCTCACTTCTTCTGGTGGCAGTCGAAGCACCCGAAGCCCTTACCCGTCTCGCGATTGTACGGTTCTTCGCCGATCAGGTGGGCGACTCCTGGAACGACTTTTTCGGCCATGAACTTCGCGATCTCGGGCTTCTGCTCGAATACTTTGCTCGGGTCTGCAGGAAGCTTGGGTAGCGAAGCGTTCGGCATGCTGAAGTTGCCGTCCTTGGCGCCCGGACCGTGGCACGTGGTGCACCCGAAATCCGCGTACTTTTCCGCGTCGTACTCTTGAAAGGTCTTGGCCATCGTCGGGGCGACGACAGTCTTCATGAACTTGAGCTTTTCGGTCGTCGTCATCGCGCTGAACTGCTTGGGCTCGGAATCGGGAGCCTCCTCGGCGGCGGGCTCGCTCTCGGCCGCTTCTGCAGCCGCGGCGCTCGGCTCCGCAGCGGGTGCTAGCGGTTCCGCCGCTGCGGGGGCCGCAGGCTCGGTGGTCTGCGCGCCTCCGCAGGCCACGCCGATCAATGCCGCGCTGCCGATTCCCAGTGCCATTGTCGAGAGCTGTTTCATATCCATGGGGGAACCTCTTTGGCGCATCGACGCCGTCTTCCAGAAAAAGGCGAATGGGGCTATGAGGCACGTCCGCGCCGTTGTCAACAACGCGCCCGGAGATCCTAGCGATGCACCGGGCCTGCCGGTCCAATGCCTGTCGCTGCCCGGGAACGTTCGGTGTCGGCTCGCAGACCGGTGGCGGGCGGGCGCGAACTGGTTCAGCTTCAGGCCCGCGGGAGCGTCGATGCGTGAGCTGGCCCACAGACAACCGCCCGAAGACGAACGGGCTTTGGTGCGGCGGGCGGAAGCCCTTGCGGGTTCGAGTCTGGCGGAGGTGGCGGCGCAGCTGGGGCTGCCCGTGCCAGAGGGGCTTCATCGAGCCAAGGGATGGGTCGGTAATCTGGTCGAGAAGGCGCTTGGTGCCAGCGCGGGCAGCCGAGCCGAGCCGGACTTCCCTCTGCTTGGCATCGAGCTGAAGACGTTGCCAGTGGACGCCAAAGGACAGCCGCGCGAGTCCACGTTCGTCTGTACGATCGAGCTCAGTCGAATCCCAGAAATCGAGTGGCACGAGTCACGCGTCAAGAAGAAGCTGGGTCGCGTGTTATGGATGCCGGTTCAGGCGGATCCGGGGCTGGCCATCGATCGTCGTCGGCTGGGGGCGCCGTTGCTCTGGAGTCCGGACCGCGAAGAAGAAGCGGCGCTGCGCTTCGACTGGGAGGAGCTGGCGGGTCAGATTGCGCGAGCTGGCACGGAAAGCATTACCGCTCATTTCGGTCGCTTTCTACAGGTGCGTCCCAAGGCTGCCCATAGTCGCGTCAGGCGCACGGTAGTGGATGCGGAAGGCTTGGCGTACTCCACCAATCCGCGCGGCTTCTACCTCAGGACCGGCTTCACGCGTGGGCTGCTCGACAAGCACTACGCGAGGCTTCGCTGAGCGGGCTGCCGCGCCCAGGCTAGCTGGAGCCGTCGGCGGGCGCTGGGGCTATCGCCAGGTGAAAGTGATCGTGGTGGTCCGCATTGTAGTCCGGCGTGAGGAGTTCCCGGAAGACACCAGTCCGCTTCAGTTGGCAGGCGACGCGGTTCAGCGCCGGAGCGCTGGTCGAACAGCCATCGTCCAGCCCTCGTGCGAAGTCGTGTTTGACGCTCAGCTTCTGTCCTTCCACGACCATCTCGTGAACGTCGATGGCCAGGCCATTGGCGTGCAGGCTCAATCGTCCCTTGCTGCTCATGCGATAGACATAAGCGCCGCTGTAGCGCATCTCGCTCACGCCCAGCTCCTTCAGGATGGGAGCGATGCGCCAGAGCGTTACTGCGAATCGGCAGTCCATGACGAGGGGTAACCCCGCGGTGGCCACGTAGTGAATGCCGCCGAGTTCACCGTCGACCTGAACCGGTGTGACCACGCCGCGTTTCGCACTCAGGGTTTCGTAGTGCACGCCTGCCTGGTCGAGCAGGTTCAAGCAACCTGCTGACGCAGGGGGGGCGAGGCTTCGGATCCCGTCGGCTCGTACCATCGACGCAGGCGCTTTGGCGGAGGAGCCCGCGCCGTGCCACGCGGACTTGGCCACGAACCCCGTCGGGGCGTGCTCGCCCTCGGCGAGCGTTTTCGGCGGCCAAGCATAGTCGCTCGGGAGCGGACCAGGGCGCCCGGTGGGTGCGGCGTTTTGGGGAGCAAAAGCGCAGGCACCCGTCAGAAGGGCCAGCGCGGTCGACGGAATCAGCGTTCGAACCAGCATGACCGGGTAATTGTCCCGCGTGACTCTCGAGGCAGCCAAGAAACCCGCTTGGCTGTCTCGAGCCGCTGAACGCATGCCAAGCGCTTCTCGGTCAGCCGCGCGCGCCGAGCCAGGGGGACACCGTCAGCTCGCGGAGCAGCTGCGTGGCGTAGCTGCCGGCCGGCAGTGCGAAGTCGATGCGCAGCATATCGTCTCGGGTCGACTCGAACTCCAGCCCTTGGAGCCTTACCAGCAAGTCCCGCCGGGTGCCTCGCACAGCTCGCCCCAGAGTTTCCCACGCCTCGGCGGGGAGCCCCAGCGCGTCTCGGGCTTCGGCTTCCAGCTGCTCGGCAGTACCTCGAGCCGCCACAGCGCGCGGACCCACCATGGGTCCGGTCAGAACCACATCGCCACTCTCGAGTCGGTGCTGCTCCTCGGCGGCATCCTCCACGATGAAAACGGAACCAGATCCGGAGAGCCTGACCACTTCACCCGTGAGCAAGCGCTCGAGGCCCGACTGGTGGCGCAAGGACAGGTAGCGGTTGAAGACCTCCGACTGCAACACGCTCGGGTAGAGCTTGTCGTAGAACCTGGCCTTGCGCCGGTCGCGACCCTTGGGCCGGCTCAGCCACTCGATCGCCCGCTGCAGGTTCTGGCCGCCGTAGCCGAAGCGTTGCTCGCCGAAATAGTTGGGCAGTCCGGTTCGTCCGATCGACTCGAGCAGCGCGCCGGCCCGCCGCCGATCGTCCTCGGTGACGCCCACGAGCGTGATGCTGAAGCGGTTACCTTCGAGGTGCCCCGTGCGAAGCTTGTTGGTATGACGACTCCACTCCATGAGCTCGATGTTCGGAGGAAGTTGCCAGCGCTCCGGGGCGATGGCCTGTGCGGGGAGCGAAAGCCACTGCGTGGTGACGGCATGCTTGTCCTTCATACCGGCGTAGCCGATGTCCCGCGGTCGAACCTGCGCCTCGCGGGCGACCCAGTTCACGAGATCGTTGGTGGTCAGGCCTCGTTTGCGCAATTTCGCATACCAGTGATCCCCCGCGCCGCTGGGCTCGTACAGCGGCACTTCCTCGACGACGAAGTGCTCGGGCTCGGGCCCCAGCGCGCCGCCCAGCGCGGGCAGCGACGTGATGCGCGGTGGCTCGTGTGGCAGCAAGGGTTCTTCTGCGCTCATTTGCGCTTGGTCCGCTCCGCCAGTTCTCCCAGCTGTTCCAGCAAGCCGTCGCTGGTCGAGTACAGGTAGCGCGCCAGGTCCAGGTCTTCGATCCCCAGGATCAACAGTTCTGGGTCCGATTCCCGAGGTTCCCCCGATCGCCAGCCGCTACGGCTGGCAGGCAGGGCTCGCTCGGATTGCCCGTCGACCGCCAGCACGATGGCGGCAACGTTGTCCGGCGCGCCGCACTGGTTGGCCAGGTCTATCAAGTGCTGCACGATAGTATGAGGAGGTTGCTTTTGTTCGAGCAGCGTCGCGATCTGGTCGGCGTTGATCACGCCGCTCAGACCGTCGCTACACAGCAGGTAGCGGTCTCCGCCCACGATTCGGTGGGAGCGCACGGAGACCCTGACGCTGGGGCCCATGCCGAGCGCCCGCGTGACCACGTGCTTGGGCAGGCGAGCCAGCCTCGCTTCATCCAACTCCGGACGCTGCTCGAGGACATCGGTGAGCAGGGAATGGTCTTGCGTGAGCGATTCCAGATTCTTGTTCCGTAGCCGGTAGCAGCGGCTGTCTCCGACGTGTGCCACGTGCAGAGTATCGTGCTGGCGCGCGTAGTAGGCGACCACCACGGTCGTGCCCATTCCGTGGTGCTGCTCGGAGGCCTGCGAGAGCTCGACGACTTTACGATTGGCATGATGGACGGCCACGGAAAGGCGGCGGGCCTGTGTCGAGATGCCGAAACGATCGAACTCGGGCTCCGTAGCGGCGCTGCGCGCCGTGCTCACCATGTGTTCGACGATACCTCGACAGGCCAGATCCGCCGCGACGTCGCCCGCGTTGTGGCCCCCCGCGCCGTCGGCCAACACGAACAGGCCCATGTCCTTACGCACGAGTATGACGTCCTCGTTGTGCTCCCTCAGCTGCCCGACGTCCGTGGCTCCGTGAGCGCGCAGCATGAGCTTGGATTCGACGCTCGGCGAAGGCATTGAGCGCAGTATATCAGTGCCGAGGGGTGTTTCGAGTGGCAGATCGAGGCAGGGGGCGGGACCCCCGTCCGGGTGAGCGTGGAGACTGCACGCTACTGCTGGTTTGCCGCCAGGGTCATGGCGTGGACCAGACGGGGCAAATGTCGGCGGGAATAGCCGTGTTGGTAGTCCACCAGATAGCCCGCTTTCCCCACGATCGTGACGGCAGGTACGAGGCCGGACGGCGAGTAGGCCGCTGCGAAGCGGGGATAGCGTTCGGCACGCACCAACTCGAACTCGAGGTCGTACTTGTCGAGATACGCCGGGACTCGATGCCACGTGGTCTTGTCGTCCATCGCCACGCCGTAAACATCGATATCCGGGTGATAGCGTTCGAGAACGTACTTGATCATCGGCAATTTCATGCGGCAGACCTCGCACCAGGTGGCGAAGTAGACGAGCATGAAGGCACGCTGACCGATCAGGTCGCGTGAGTCGATCACATGACCGTCCACGCTTGCGACGCGAAATCGCGGCACCGGTTGCTTCGCGTCGATCCCGCGTGAAGGTTCGACAGCGTCGCTCAGCCCGGGGCGCGCCAGGTCGATTTCCGAAGTGGTCCGCTGCGCCGTGCAGCAGACGGCGGCGCCAAGGGCCAAAAGGCATACGGGTATCTTTGGCGGTCGTCGAATCACCTGCTAGCCAGTATAGCTGAAGCGAGCGGGCCTTTGCTCAAACCCGTGCTGGCGCGCGCAGGCCGCGTTGTCACTCGACTCGCGTCACCACCCACCAGCGCGCGCTGCGCGCGGCCGAGGCTCAGCGGGAGGACGCGCCAGGGGGCTGGCCTAGAAGCCGCTGATGTATGGAATTTGACCGAGGCGTTCGAGCACCTGGTTTTTTCCTTCCAGGAGCTCGGTCGTCGAATCCCAACGCCCTTCGAGGAATTGTTGGCGTGGCCCTTCGGGCAACTCGATGGGAGCGCTGATGGTTCCCACCGTCACCAGGCGAGCTTCGAGGTCGACGCTGACCGGGGCCTCGGGGTCCTTTTCGACGGCCCTCATCAGTTGCTCGATGTGCGCTTCGCTGACCACGGGGCAGGGGATGCCGAGGGCGATGCAGTTGCCGTAGAAGATCTCGGCGAAGCTCTCTCCGACGACGGCCTTGATTCCGCGTTGCCAGCGGTTGATGGCTTGCGGGGCATGCTCGCGCGACGAGCCACAGCCGAAATTCTTGTTGACGAACAGCACCTCTGCTTCGGAAAAGCGCGGGTCATCGAACGGGTGGATCTTACCGGCGCGTCGCAGGGCGGCGCGGTCGTCTTCGAAGGCGTGTTCGCCCAGCCCTTCGAAGGTCACCGTGCGTAGGTAGCGCGCTGGAATGATGCGATCGGTGTCAATGTCGTTGCCTCTGAGAGCAATACCCTTACCGCTGATCTTGTTGCGTCGAGTGTCTTGCATCGTCGTATCTCCTCTGTCTCAGCTTTGGGCCGGCGTTGCGCCGAAAACCGTGCGTGCGTCCGCAACCTCACCGGCGATGGCCGAGGCCGCGACCATGACTGGGCTCATCAGCAGGGTGCGTCCGGTAGGGGAGCCCTGTCGCCCTTTGAAGTTACGATTGGACGAGGAAGCGCATAGCTGATTGCCCGACAGCTTATCGGGATTCATCGCCAAACACATCGAACAGCCTGCTTCGCGGAACTCGAACCCGGCTTCGGTGAAGACCTTATCATAGCCCTTTTCGATCATCTGCCGCCGGAGCTTCTGGGAACCGGGTACGACCAATGCTTTCACGTGGGGCTTCACCTTGAGGCCTCGACCGCGGATCAGCTCGACGATGGACTCGAAGTCGCTCAAGCGGCCATTGGTGCAAGAGCCGACGAAAGCCACGTCGATCTTCGTGCCCTCGAGCTTCTGCCCTGGCTCGAACCCCATGTACTCGTAGGCTTCCGCGACGCTGTCGCGCTCCGAAGCTTCGAAGTCCGAGGGCTTGGGTACCGTGCCACTGACCGGGATGGACTGACCCGGGGTGATGCCCCAGGTCACCATCGGTTCCAGCTTCGAGGCATCGATCTCGACGACGTCGTCGTAGGCGGCGTCCGGATCGCTCCGCGTCGATTGCCAGTAGTCGATCGCGTGTTCCCAGGCGGTTCCACGGGGCGCATAGGGGCGCCCTTCGAGGTATCTATACGTGGTTTCATCCGGATTGACGTAGCCGGCGCGCGCGCCACCTTCGATGCTCATGTTGCAGACCGTCATGCGCTCTTCCATCGAAAACGAGTCGAATACCTCGCCAGCGTACTCATAGGCATACCCAACGCCGCCCTTCACGCCGAGTTGGCCGATGATGGCCAAGATCACGTCCTTGGCGTACACACCGCGCGGCAGCGTACCGTTCACCTCGATGCGGCGCACCTTGAGCTTGCCCATGCGCAGGGTCTGCGTCGCCAGTACGTCGCGAACCTGTGAAGTGCCGATACCGAAAGCCAGCGCTCCGAAGGCTCCATGAGTCGACGTGTGCGAGTCGCCGCAGCAGATGGTCATGCCGGGTTGGGTCAGGCCGTTTTCCGGGCCGATCACGTGTACGATGCCTTGCTCCGAGCGGCTGGGGGCGAAGAACTTGATACCATACTCATCGGCGTTGGCTTCCAGGGCCACCATCATTTGCTCGGCTAGCTCGTCCCGAAAGGGACGCTTGAGGGATGATGTAGGAATGATGTGATCGACCGTCGCAAAGGTGCGATCCGGACGCAAGACTTCGAGTCCGCGCTCTTTGAGCATGCTGAAGGCTTGCGGTGACGTGACCTCGTGGATGAGGTGAAGCCCCATTAGCAGTTGATACTGCCCCGACGGTAGCTTTCTAACGGTATGGCGGTCAAAGACCTTCTCGTACAGCGTCGTTCCCATCGTCGTCCTCTCCTTGCCTGTCTGCCTGATTTCGACTCTTCGTGGTATGTGAAAGCAAAGCGTTGGTCAGTGTGTTGCCGAACTCGGTAAACTCGCGAACCTTCGCACGGTCCAGCTTGAGCCAGATCTGCTCGATGGCGCGCGTGCGAGCGTGGCGCAGCTCCCGCATGACCTGACGACCCCGCGCGGTCAGCTGATAGTCCCGCTGACGCCCATCGGTCTTGTTCAGTGTCACTTCGACGAGCCCCTTTTCGATCAGCCCGCGAATCGTCTTGCTCACCGCGGCTGCGGAACTCTCGCGCTTTCGGGCGAACATGCTCGGCATGAAGTGTTCTGTCGAGATCTCTTCCAGCACGCCCCACTGGTGCTCGGTCAGGCCGACGCCCTGCGCCAGCTGCTGCCGGCGCGTGAGGAACGCGTTGCTCAGGCGCTGCAGACACTCGATGGCCGCATGAATGTCCTCGGCGCGTTCCTTGCTCATGGTGAATAGTTAACCCAGGTAAAGCATTCGCGCAAGCGTTTTTGCGTGTCTGAGCCGCCGGTGGCTCTAGAGCCTGGGAGCAGCGACGGCTGCGGCCCGACGCGGATCCGCGCGGTCGCGCCGGCTCAGCGAGGTTCAACTGACGCGGTTGACGAAGTTCCCCGGAGCGGGGCGGAATGCGCCCGGCGTCTCGGTTCGCTACTTGCGAGAGCGCTTTTGCTTGTTCAATTCACGGATCAGGTGCTTCCGGTAGTTGATCACTTCCCAGGTGGCGTCTCCGGGTTGGCACCAACGCTTTTGTTTGGGGTAGTTGCGCCCTTGGTAGCTAGCGAGCCAGCGGTGGAACAGCGCACTGCCAACCTTGGCTTTGCAGAACTTGCGATTGCGAGTGATGAGTTCTGCCATCACGTGAATGTTGTAGCGAGCTTTCAGCAAACGCTCTTGTTCGCGTCGGCAGGCAGCCGTGGGGTGATGCACTGGATCCTTGGTGCCCTTGCAGCCGCCGATGTAGCGCGCTCGGATCTGCGCGAGCCCGTAGTCTTCGCCGCTGCGTGATATTGCGTGCGGGTCGAATCCGCTCTCGTGATGGATGATGGAGACGCCCGTCAGTGGATCGAAGTCGTGTTGCTGAGCTTCTGCCTGCAAGGCGTGCGCGATGAGATTGGCATCGACGTCGCTTACCTTGGGTTGGCTCAGCTGAATGGCCGCAATGATGGCTGCCAGAGGGCGAAACACGAGCGAGCAGTGTGAACCATTCGGCTCGAAGTCGCAAATTGTCGAACTTTCGGGGCTACCCCTCGATGCGTTTGCCGTGACGGAAGAATTCGCCATGCTCGGCAAGCTGCGTCAACAGGCGCGAGCGCGTGCGGGCGTGCTCGTTCAATCGGCTGGTGCGATGCTGTTCAGCAGTTGTTTGAGGGATTCTAGCGAGACCGGTTTGACCAAGTGGGCTGAAAAACCCGCGGCCTGCGATCGGGCGCGATCCACGGATTGCCCGTAGCCGGTGGTGGCGACCAGATGCAGGGTGTCGAGCGTGGGTAGCTGTTTCAAGCGCCCAGCGAGCTCGTAACCATCCATGTCTGGCAACCCGATGTCCAACAGCGCCAGCCCCGGCCTTCGTCTCGTGGCGACCGCCAAGGCCTCGGGTCCAGTCGCGGCACTGAACACCTCGTGTCCGAGTTGCTCCAACACCTCCGCCAGCAGGGAGCGCGCGTCTTCGTTGTCGTCCACTACCAGGATGCGCATGGGTTCGGACGCCGACGGGCGCTCGGCCCCAGCGTTGGATGCTTGGGCCGAGCTTCCTGCATAGGCCGGGAGTTCGACGGTGAACTCCGCTCCCTTGCCGACGCCGTCGCTATGAGCGGTTACCGTCCCTCCGTGCGCGAGCACCAGCCCGCGCACGATGGCCAGCCCGATTCCGAGGCCGCCGCGTGCCCGATCGAGAGCCTGTGGCTCCTGGACGAACATGCCGAAAATGCGGCGCAGTGTTTCGCGGCCGATTCCGATTCCGTCGTCGCGAACAGTCACGACGACGCGCCCGGATGAGCGCTTCGCAGTGATCCAGACATGCCCGCCCGACTGGGTGTACTTCAACGAGTTGTTCAGCAGGTTGCCTATCACCTGAGCTAGGCGCACCGAGTCGCCGAACACCAGCAAACCCCGCGGTACGTCGATCGCGACGCTGGGGCTGCGCCCATCGCCTGCCGGTAGCACCATCTCTACCGCCCGCTCCACGACCTCGGCGACATCCAGCGGGCCGCGCTCGAGGTCGACGCGGCCGCGGGTGATTCTGGACAGGTCCAGCAGGTCGTCCACCAAGCGTACCAGGTGCCGGACCTGACGTTCGATGACGCCGTGTTCCTGGTCGTGGCTAGCCTGGGGGCGCAATCGGATCAGGTCGAGTGCTGTGCAAATCGGCGCGAGTGGGTTGCGTAGCTCGTGACCCAACATTGCCAAGAACTCGTCTTTGGCTCGGTTCGCTTCCACGGCATCGCTGCGCGCCCGTTCGACCTCACGGAACAGGCGCGCGTTGTCCACGGCGACCGAAGCACGGTCGGCCAGGCGCCTCGCGACCAGCAGGTCGTCTTTCGTGTAGCGCCGGTTGGACTCGGCCATGACCAGTGTGATGACGCCGAACGCCTTGCCCTGATGCATCAGTGGGACGCCGATGTACGAACGCAATCCGAGCTCGGCGATGATCCTGCGGTGTTCGTCATCGCGCGCCGAGGCCTCGAGGATTTCGCGCGGAATCTCCTCCAGCAATTCTGCCTTTCCGGTCCGCAGTATCTGGTGCACTCCGCGCGGCGCATTGCGATCGGCAGGGTAGCGACGCTGGATCTCCTGGACCCACGCGATCTTGGTTGGGTCGACGTGGGCAACGGCCAGGCGCCGGACCTCTCCAGCGTCGAGGATGTCCACTGCGCACCAATCGGCAATCAGGGGAACCGCCAGGCGCGCAACCGTGGCCAGCGTGACGCGGTAATCCAGGGTCGAATTGAGTTCGCGCGTGGCTTGACTCAGGAATTCCTCGCGCCGTTCGATGGCGCGCTTGCCGGAAACGTCTCGAAACACCAAGATGACGCCACGCAGCTCACCATTGGGCGAACAAATCGGTGCCGCACTGTCGTCGATGGCTATTTCACTGCCATCGGGTCGAAGCAGGAGCGTGTGGTTGGCGAGTCCGACGACCACACCTTCGCTGAGGACGCGCTCGACAGGGCTCTCGCAGGGTTCGCGCGTGTCTTCCTGAATGATGTGGAACACGTCGCCGAGAGGTCGCTGTAGAGCGCGGTCGCTGGTCCAGCCCGTTAGCCGTTCAGCGACCGGGTTGAGCGAATTCACGCGCCCCCGTTCGTCCGTCGTGATGACCGCGTCGCCAATGCTGCGCAGCGCGATCTGAAACCATTCGCGAGCCACTTGCAGCGCTTCGTTCTGTGCTTGTTCCGCGGTAATGTCTCGGAACAGGTTGACGACGAAGCGCACATCACCGTGTTCGTCGCGCACCGCGTTGGCGCGAACGAGCGCCCAGCGGTCCTCAGTGCGCCCCGTCACGCGAAAGCGAACCCGGCACTCTTCTGCCGTGCCGCCTTGCAGCAGCACGCGACCGGGCAGCTTGTCGGGTGGAAATGGTTGGCCGTCTGCATCGAAGATGCCGAAGCGATCCAGGAGCGCCGAGGGTGGAAGCCTCAGCATTTCTTCTGGAGACTCACAGCCAGTCAGCTCGGCCGCCAGCCGATTGGCGTAGACCAGGCGCCCGCTTCCGTCCTGAAGTGTGATGCCCTCGTCGGTTCCCCGAAGCACCAATTCGAGCTTGTCGCGCACGCTGCGTTCGCGGGCGCCTGCACTGAGAGCGTGGCGGCGTTCTGTAGCGAAGCGATCGGTGACGAAGGCAATCGCCAGGCCTTCCAGCACGAACACGGTAAGTTGAGGTACGGCGCTCGACGCTGCATCGTCCGGAACGAAGAGCCAGGCGCTGACCGCTGCTGACAGCAAAGCGATGACGGCACCGACGCCCCCCCCGCCCCAGTAGGTCGCTAGCAGGATGCCCCCAAAATAGAGGAGGAAAGGGGTCGGTAGGCCTATCGAGTCGATGAAGAGCAGCTTCAGAAGCGTGGCCAGCGCTACCAGTGAAACTCCCAACCCCACGCCAATGGACCGACGGGGGTAAGCGTGTGCTGGTGCCTCGAGGCTACGGGGTGAGTCAGAAATCAAGGTCGGGCTTTGCTCCGCCGTTACGCCTGGTGATCCCAAACCGCACGGCGAGAGTCTAACCCAAAATACGGGCGAAGCGGAGGGGCAGCCCCCTGGGCGGCCGCGGCAGATTGCCCCAGTGGGTATGGTCTGACATTTCTCGTGGCGCTCGCGACTGCCGGGTACTCGTGGTCGGGTCCCGGAGGTGGAGTGCCCTACTACGACCCGGCTGAAACCGAGAACCCGCCCTGAGTTCCGAACGCCCCACGGGCATGCTGGCTCAGCCGCAGGTGCCGGCGCCGCAGGACGCCTTCGCGGCGGGCTTTTTCTTGGGCTTCGCCTTCGGCTTCGCAGGGGTGGGAGCCGCAGCCTTTGGGGCAGACGCTGGCGCTGGCGTCGCCTCGGCCGCTGCGGTCGTGCCCGAGTCGGGGTCTTCGGTCGTGGCCATGTCGCTGGCTACCGCCTCGTCGCTGCCGACTGCATCCGCCCTCGAGGGCTCGGAGCCCGTGGTTTCCTGCGTGGTCTCAGGTGGCTCTGTCATGGGGGCCTCGCTCGGCTCTGCCGCGGGCACTTCCTCGGCGGCCACGGGCGGCTGCGCCTCGGTGCCGGTCGTCGCGCATGCGACCAGGCCGGTCGTGCTCAAGGCAGCGAGCGTCTTCAGAACATCTTGGAGCATGATTTTTCGCATGGTCAGCCCTTTCCTACGTGTTGAGCGAAAACATCCTACCGCCGTATCATTCAATACGCGATAGTCGCTCGGGAGAGAAGCGTTCGTGTGAGTCCAGGGCCTGGAAATGCGCACTCCCGGCTCTTTCCGCGTTGCCCGGCCGTCACTCGCGCGGCTCATCGTGCCTGCCCAAGCCCACCAGTGGTTTGCGCTCCATACCGCCTCCGGGGCGAACGGAGATGGCGCGCAGCAGCAGACGGCGCACGCGGATGCTCTTCATCCATGGCGCTGCTACGGGCATCAGCAAGAGCAGGGGCAGAGCCCGCAGCACGCTCGACAGTACGAAGATGTCGCTGTACTCGAGCTCAACAGACAACAGGGCGCTGCCCAACAGACTTCCGGCGAGTTGAAAGGCGCCGCTGAGCGAGCTCGAAAGTGCGAAGAACTCCACGGAAGCCCCTTCTGGTGAGGTCCCGAGCAACAGCTGTAGACTGGTGAATTCGAAGCCGGCCCAGGCGATTCCACCGAGTACTTGGACGGCGACCAGTGCGAGTTCCGAGCGAGCGGGTACCCAGGACAGCGGAACGCTGGCAATTCCGACCACGCTCAGCACGAGTACTCGGGATAGGCCAAAACGTTGCCTTGCCCGATGCCACACTGTCAGCGTCAAGGCTTTGGCGAAGATTGAGCACGCTGTCAGAGAAGCAAACAGCGACATGTCGAGTTTCAGCACTCTGAGCATGTACGGAGTGAAAAAGGGCACCGACACGTGAGCCCCGAACATGAGCAATCCGATGGCCAGAGAAAGCCTCCAGGGTCCGTGCCTTAGTGCCAGCGAGACACGGTGCCGACCGCCCAGCGCGGTAGGCGCGCGAGGCTCTGGATCGATCTTCAACGAGAGACACAGGGCGCTGAGCGCTCGAGCGGCGCAAGCGATCAGAAAGAGCTCGGCATAGCCAGGCAAGCTCTCGGCCGAGGTCGGCGTCTTTGGTTACTCATCGAACGTCACCTTCGGCGGGACGGACCGAAAGACCCTGTTCGTGACCTCGCAAGGGCTGCTCAAGGCGGTGACGCTTGCGGTTCCGGGCCTACCCGACTAACAGGCGGTACGGATTGATGACCCGGGGGCTCCGCCCATTCGCGAGTCACCGTAGCAGCGGCGCGTGCGGGTCACGCGGTAAGGGTAATGCTCATAGATGGGAGAGCACGGTATTGCCCATGGTCTCGCTGTCTGCGTCGCCGCCCAGGTCGCGTGTGCGCACGCTGCCGAGGGCCTTGTCGACCGCGCTTTCGACGGCGCGCGCCTCGCTTTCCAGCCCCAAGCTGTGCCTGAGCAGCATGGCTGCGCTCAAGATGGTTCCCAGCGGATTGGCCACGCCTTTGCCTGCGATGTCCGGGGCGGATCCGTGGATGGGCTCATACAGGCCGAGCCGACCCTGGCCGAGCGACGCGCTCGGAAGCATCCCCAGCGACCCTGTCAATACGGCTGCTTCGTCGGAAAGAATGTCTCCAAACATGTTCTCGGTCACGATCACGTCGAAGCTTCCTGGATTGGTTACCAGGCGCATTGCGCACGAGTCGACCAGTTGGTGCTCCATTTTGATGTCCTGATAGTCAGCGTGCACGCGGGTGGCGACCTCTCGCCAGAGGCGCGAAGACTCGAGCACGTTTGCCTTGTCCACCGAAGTTACCAGTTTGCTCCGTCCGCGCGCGAGCTCGCACGCCAGCTTGAGCACCCGGTGGACCTCGCCCTCACTGTATTCGAGCGTATCGACAGCCTTTTCGCCCTGGTCCGTCACCTCGCGGTACTGCTTGCCGAAGTACAGCCCACCGGTTAGCTCTCGCACGACCAAGAGGTTCACTCCCCGAATACGCTCTTCCTTCAAGGGCGAAGCGGAGATCAGATCCGCGTAGGTTTTGACAGGCCTCAGGTTGGCGAATAGCCCCAGGCCCTTGCGTATGGCGAGCAGGCCCTTCTCCGGTCGGGTCTTCGCTCGTGGGTCGTCCCATTTAGGGCCGCCCACAGCACCCAGCAAGACCGCGTCCGCCTTCTTGCAGGCCTCCAGGGTCCGTTCGGGCAACGGTTCGCCCGTCTCATCGATAGCAATGCCTCCCATCAGGTGCTCTTCGAAGGCGAACTCGTGACCGTACTTCGTGGCAACCTTTTCGAGCACCCGTTTCGCCTGTGCGACGATTTCAGGACCGATACCGTCACCGGGAAGAGTGACGAGATTAGCTTTCATGACGATGCCTCCATGGATTCCGGCTCTCGCTCGGGTAGCGTCGCCGCGGACTCCGCTTTCGTCGCGCGGCTCTTCGGGAATGTGCTGTCGTGTTGGTCATGCCGACTGACCAGAAGTCCGTATTCGATCGAGTCCAGCAAGGCGTGCATGGAGGCTTCGATGATATTCGCGGAAGCGCCCACGGTGCTCCAGTTGTCGACGCCGTTGCCACTGTCGATCAAAACCCGCGTGATCGCCTCCGTGCCAGCGGCTCCATCCAGAATCCGCACCTTGTAGTCCTCCAGGTGGATCTTGGCAATCTCCGGATAGAACGGAACCAGGGCTTTTCTGAGCGCCGCTGCCAGCGACGCCACCGGCCCGTTGCCATCGGCGACGGTGTGCACCATTTGCCCGGAAACCTCGAGTTTCACCGTTGCTTCCGCGAAGGTGTCGGTGTCGCGCCGTTTGCCCACCATGGTCTGGTAGTCGAGCACCCGAAAGGGGGCAATGTAGTCGGGGGCCTTACGACGCAAGAGCAGGGAAACCGAAGCCTCGGCTCCCTCGAACGAAAGGCCCCGGGCTTCCGCCTCCTTGATCTCGTTCAGGGCATCCTGCTCGATGCCGGCGTGCACCTGCACCCCGAGCTCTTCGGCCTTGCTCAGTACGTTGCCGCGACCGGACAGCTCGCTGATCACGACGCGCATTTCGTTGCCCACCAGTTTGGGGTCGATGTGCTGGTAAGAGTCCGGGTGACGGCGCATTGCGGCAACGTGCACGCCGCCCTTGTGAGCGAAAGCCGCTCGCCCGACGTACGCCTGATGGTCGTTGGGTACCAGGTTGGCGACTTCGGAGACGAAGAGGGAAAGCTCGGTGATCTCTGACAGTCGCTCACGCGCCGTGGTGCGGTGTCCCAGCTTGAGCTCGAGGTTCGGGATGATTGCGCTCAAGTTGGCGTTGCCGCAGCGTTCGCCGTAGCCGTTGATGGTGCCCTGGACATGGCGCGCTCCGGCACGTACTGCGGCCAGGCTGTTGGCAACTCCGCAACCCGTATCGTCGTGGGCATGGATGCCCACCGGGTGCTTCAATTCCCGGATCACTCCTTCAGTGATCTCGCCGACGCGCCAGGGGAGGTGGCCCCCGTTGGTTTCGCACAGCACGACCACTTCGGCTCCCCCTCGGATGGCAGCCCTCAGTGTCTCGAGGGCATAGCTCGCGTCGGCCGTGAACCCGTCGAAGAAGTGTTCCGCATCGTAGATGACGCGCCGCCCGGCCTGCTTGAGGAAGGCAACGCTTTCTTCGATCAGCGTCAGGTTCTCGTCCAGCCCGATGCGCAGCACGTCGCTCACGTGAAGGGTCCAGCTCTTGCCGAAAATCGTGCATGCTGGGGCACCGGTCTCGACCAGCGCGCGTAGGTTGGGGTCGTCCTCGGGAGCGAACTGTGCGCGTCGGGTGGAGCCGAAGGCGGTGATACAAGCGTGCCGCCAGTCCATGTCCTTGGCGCGACGGAAGAACTCCGAGTCCTTGGGATTGGAGAAGGGCCAGCCGCCCTCGATGAAGTCCGCTCCGAATGCGTCGAGCCGACGCGCAATGCGGAGCTTGTCCCTGAGGGTGTACGAGACGCCTTCGCGCTGGGTGCCATCTCTCAGGGTCGTGTCGTAGACGGCGACCCAGCCAGGCGCGGGCTCGACTGGGGGCCTGGTCATCGGGTCAGTTGGCTGGGCGGGCGACGCTGGCATTTTGCTCCGGAAGGTCGGGATGTTTAGCCAGCCCCAGCGACGACATCAACCGGTTCAGCGCTGACAGGTAGGCCTTGGCACTGGCCACGATAATGTCGGTGTCTGCGGCTTGCCCGTGAAAAATGGGCAAGTGCGCCCCCCCGAATTGCGCCTTGATGCGCATGCCTTCGGTCTTTGCGAGTACCCGCACGGAGGCTTCGCCGAGCGCGTCGATGCCCTCGGTCACGGCGTTGATGGAGTATTCCTGAAGCTCGGCCGGTGCTTGGACCAGCTGGTCGATCGCGCGGAACGTCGCATCGACTGGGCCGGTTCCCATGGCTACGGCAACCCGCGGTTCTCCGTCGGGTCCGGTCAGCTTCACTGTGGCCGTGGGCATTCCCATGCCGGCGCTTACCTGGATGGCCTCGAGCGAGAACAGCTCCGGGCCAGCTCCCACTTCGGAGGTCGCCAGGGCCTCCAGGTCGGCGTCGGTGATGCGCTTCTTCTTGTCGGCGAGCACTTTGAACCGCTTGAATGCTCGGTCCAAAGCGTCCCCTTCCAGGGTGCGGCCGAGTTCCTTCAGCCGCACGCCAAAAGCGTGGCGCCCGGAGTGCTTGCCCAAGACCAGGAGGCTCTTGCTCGCACCCACAGTTTCAGGTCGCATGATTTCGTAGGTTTCTTCGTGTTTGAGCATGCCATCCTGGTGGATGCCCGACTCGTGGGCGAAGGCGTTGGCCCCCACGATGGCCTTGTTGGGCTGGACCATCATGCCGGTGCGAGACGCCACCAGTTTGCTCGTTCTGGTCAACTGCCTCGTGTCGATGCCGGTGCTCAGTCCAAAGCTGGCTCGGTGAGTGTGCAACGCCATCACCACCTCTTCCAGCGAGGTGTTGCCGGCGCGCTCCCCGATCCCGTTGACCGTGACTTCTACCTGGCGGGCCCCGGCGCGAACTCCGGCCAGAGTATTGGCAGTCGCCAGGCCCAGGTCGTTGTGGCAGTGGACGCTCAACACGATTTCCGAAATGCGCTTGACGTTGGCCACTACCTTCTCGATGAGTTCGCCGAACTCGTGCGGCAATCGATAGCCGACGGTGTCGGGAATGTTGATGGTCGTCGCGCCGGCCTCGATGGCCGCCGAGATCACGTCGTACAAGAACTCCGGTTCCGTGCGCCCGGCGTCTTCGGGGCTGAACTCGACATCCGCGCAGAGCTTCTTGGCGTAGCCGACCATGCTTACAGCGCGTTCGACAACCTGGTCCTTGGTCATCCTTAGCTTGTGCTCGCGGTGAATCGGAGAAGTGGCCAAGAACGTGTGAATGCGCGGGTGTCGGGCCAGGCGTACGCCCTCGAATGCTGCATCGATGTCCCTGTCCGTTGCGCGCGCTAGACCGCAGATAATGGGCGGCTCCGAGCTGGGGCTTCCCTCGAGCGCGTTGACGCCAACTTCCAGCGCGATTTGCTGCACCGCAGCCAAGTCGTCCGGCGACGCCGCAGGAAAGCCTGCTTCAATCACGTCGACCCCAAGCCTGGCAAGCCCGCGCGCCACGTCGAGTTTCTCTTCGGAAGTCATGGTGGCGCCCGGAGACTGTTCGCCGTCACGAAGGGTCGTGTCGAAAACGCGAACGTAGTCTTGGGCGGACTGTACGGGTGCTTTCGAATCTTGGTCAGGCATGGTCGACTTCCCCTATGTTCAGGCGGCACTCACGCCGCGTACGTTCGATTGTTTGGCGGACAAGGCGGCTGCCCCCTCCTCGCCGCGCGTCATGGCTACGGTTCCGGACTGGACCATCTCCAGGATTCCGAAGGGCTTCAGGGCGGCAACCAGGCCGTTGATCTTGCCCTGCTTACCCGTGATCTCGACGGTGAGCGTGTCGGGTGCGACGTCCACGGCGCGTGCCCGGAACACCTCGACCAGCTGCAGTACCTCGGTGCGTCGTTCGGGGCCGACCCGCACCTTGATCAATGCCAGATCGCGAATCACGGCTTCCTTCTCGGTGATGTCCTCGACGCTGAGCACGTTCACCATTTTGTAGAGGTTCGCCTCGATGCGCCGGCTCACGTCCGCGTCGGCGGCAACCTGGAAGGTCATACGACTGATGCCTTCTTCGTGTGTGCGACCCACGTTGAGCGACACGATATTGTATTCGCGCCTGCGAAACAGTGACGCGATGCGGTTGAGCACGCCGGGGCGGTCCTCGACGTAGGCCACGAAGGTGCGCAGCATCTGGGTTTCGTCGTTGGTCATGTCAATCGTCCTTCCCGGTCTCGAAGATGGGATTGTGGATGCCGCCGCCGGGACGTCGAATCATGTTGTGCAGATCGGCGCCGGCAGGCACCATGGGGTACACGCTGTCCTCCTGCTCGACGCGGAAGTCGATCACGCAAGTCGTGCTGGATTCGCGGGCGGTGGCCACGGCTTGTTGTACCTGAGAGCGTTCGGTCACGCGCAAGCCGGTCAGTCCGTGCGCTTCGGCCAGCTTGACGAAATCCGGGCTCTTCATGGGTGTCGCCACGTAGCGCCCCCCGAAGAAGAACTGTTGCCACTGCCGCACCATGCCCAGATATCCGTTGTTGATGATGGCAATATTGACCTTCACTCCCTCCTGGGCTGCGGTCGAAAGCTCACAGGCGGTCATCTGAAACCCGCCGTCGCCCACGATGACCCAGACCTCGTCGTCCGGACACGCGAACTTGGCGCCGATGGCTGCGGGCAACGCGAACCCCATCGTGCCCAGCCCGCCCGAGGTGATCAGCTTCTTGGGGTGGTCGTGCTTGTAGTATTGCGCTTCCCACATCTGATGCTGGCCAACATCGGTGACGATGAGCCCTTTGCCTTCGGTCAGCCGCCATAGATCGTGGACGACGTGGGCAGCGAACAGGCGGCCGTTGTCGGGCATGTGCTGGATCTCGAGAACCGCGCTCTCGCCCTTGAGAGCATCGATGTGTGAGATCCATTCGGCGATTTCCGGGGCACGCACACGGGGGATCAAGTTTTCCAACGTTTCGCGCGCGTTGCCCACCAGAGGCAAGTCGACCTTCACGTTCTTGTTGACCTCGGCAGGGTCGAGCTCGATGTGGATCTTTCGCGCGTTCGGCGCATAGGTCTTCAAGTTACCGGTGACCCGATCGTCGAAGCGCATGCCAATTGCGATGATCAAGTCGGCTTCCTGGATGGCTCGGTTGACCCAGGCTTCTCCGTGCATGCCCATCATCCCGAGAGCGCGCGAATGACTGGCGGGGAAGCCGCCCAACCCCAGCAGCGTGCACGCGACCGGGATGTTGGTGCGCTCCACGAGCTCGAGCAA
The DNA here is from genome assembly GCA_963809955.1 of uncultured delta proteobacterium. Lineage (GTDB taxonomy): Bacteria > Myxococcota_A > Polyangia > Polyangiales > Polyangiaceae > JAICQQ01. Next base: position 886,857 of record CAWELQ010000010.1, on the reverse strand, counting down.
CCGGTCAGTACTGGCCGACTTGATGACGCCATGCCCGCAGAAAATCACCGGACGCTTCGCCGTCGAAATCATCTCGGCGGCCTGCTCGATTTCCGCGGCGGCGACGTGATACTCGGGGCGATAGCCGGGTAACCGGACTGGACCGAGATCGGGCACGTACTCGCAAGACTGCTGTTGGGCGTCTTTGGTAATATCGACGACGACAGGACCAGGCCTTCCCGAGCACGCAATGTAGAAGGCCTCCCGGATAGCGGGGGCGATCTCTTCGGGCTTGGTCACCAGCATGTTGTGCTTGGTGATGGGAAGCGTCACTCCGGTGATGTCGACCTCTTGGAATGCATCACTGCCGATCAAGCTGGAAGCGACCTGCCCGGTGATGCAGACGATGGGGACCGAGTCCATCATGGCGTTGGCGATTCCAGTCACCAGGTTCGTGGCCCCTGGTCCAGACGTGGCGACCGCGACACCCACACCCCCGCTGGCGCGAGCGTAGCCCTCGGCCATGTGCGCGGCGCCCTGCTCGTGCCGCACGAGCACGTGACGGATGGGGTATTGGATCATCGCGTCGTAGGCCGGCATGATGGCGCCGCCCGGATAGCCGAACACCACCTCGGTCCCCTCGCGTACCAAGGCCTCCCAGATGAGTTGAGCTCCGGAGAGCGTACGCGGCGACTGGTCCAGCTCGGCGACCTTGTATTGGGTGACTTCGTTCATCGGTGCAGCCACAATCGTGCTCCTTCAAGGGTGTTTGCGTGATTCATCGAATTCGGGCGTGGTTCAAACGAGAAAACCCCCGCACCAGCGTCTGGGTGCGAGGGCCTTTGCAGATAGAGACTTGTGAATCTCAGGCGGCCATCGCACCCAGGCCGATAAGCCCGAGTACGAGTACCAGGCTAAGAATGACGTTCGCCAGACCCCCGGCTACCAAACCGGAGCGAGAGAAACCAGGTTGTGAGGCCTGCACCGTCATTCTAGCTGACGGTAGGCTGCGCTGGTCGCGCGCTGTCGTCAAGTTGCATTTCGGGTCTGATGGCCAGGGAGCTCAGTAAGTGGTCAAAATTATTAGATTTTTATCAATTGCCAGCTGGTTTAACCTGCTGACGAGTCTACTACCAGGGCGACGCCATTCGCGCTAGTGTTCATGAGGAAAAGCATCCCGCGTGCTGCTGCGGACAGCTGGTGGTAGTGTTACTTCCACTGCTCCGAATACTTCGCAGCATCGGCGGACTCGTCGGAAACTATCGAAATAGTTCAAAAAAATTAGCTGCTGCCCGTCAAGAAAGGCCGCCGAGGCCTTCTCGTTGCTGCCCAATGGAGTGATAAAGCCCCCAAGGTGGCCGCTTGATGGTGCAAGCTAGGCGCTCTCCTCGAGCAGCGACCGAACCGGAGCCTTCATGGGTACCAACGGGAACAACGGAAAGAAAGCCGAGCAATTAGAAGAGGCACTCAGGCCTGCGACGGACAAGCCTCTCGTGATTCTTCTCGGGGGCCACCCCGACCCGGACGCCATTGGAAGTGCTTTGGCGCACAAGCGGATTTGCGAGCGCCTGGGCGTACATGCAAGCATTGCGCACGTCTTGCCTATCTCACGCTCGGAGAACCGCGCGCTGGTCAAGTTGCTGAATGTGCCAATGACGCGGGTCAGGAAGACCGAGGAGCTAGAGCAGTTCGGGTATCTCTCGCTCGTGGACGCCAGTGCGACCGAGGCTTCGATTCAGCTGCCCGAGCATTTGCAGCTGTTGACTGTCGTCGACCACCACCGTCCGGCCACCATGCCCAAGGCACCCTTCGTCGATATCAGGCACGACGTCGGCGCCACCTGCACGATCTACACGGAGTACGCCGAGGCGGGTGTGAGTCCACTCGGGGCGGAAGGCAACGACGACACCGCGGTGGCTACCGCGATGTTCTTTGGGATTCAGACGGACACCGACGATTTCGCGTTCGCCACGCCGCTCGACTTCCGAGCGGCCGCTTACTTGAAGCCTCTGTGCGATGCGGAAAAGCTCAGTCGCATCGGGCGTCGCAGCATCACGGCTGAAGCAATGGAAGCGGTGGGCGTGGCACTGCGCGACCTGGAAGTGATTCGCGATTTTGCCATAGCGGGAGTGGGTCGCGTTTCCGCCCTGAACCGGGATGCCATTCCCATGGCGGCTGACTTCATCATGCGGCGCGAAGACATCGACACGGTCTTGGTTTACGGAATCGTAGAAGATCGAATCGATGGTTCGCTGCGCACCAGTCGGGCCAGCGTCGATCCTGCGAGTTTTATGCAGAACGCCTTCGGTGCGGATGCGGAAGGTCGTCCCTACGGGGGCGGTCGAGCGGACATGGGAGGCTTCCAGATACCGCTTGGTCTGCTTGGTGAAGTGGATGACGAAGAGAATCTCTGGCGCCTCGTTCGTGAGCTGGTGCACAAGCGGGTCTCCCGAGTGGTTCCGGAGCTTGCCAAGAAAGCGGACTAACACCAGAGGGCCTTCCAGCCGAGGCTCGCGAGCGTTGGTTGCGCACTCATTCGCGCTTCATGGTGACGTAGAAAGTCGCGCCGTGGCGCAGCACCAGAATAGAGAAGACGCCCTCGAGGCTGGCGATATGCTCGCGCGCCTGAGCCGGGGTATCCACCCGCTTTTGGTCGATCTCCAGAATCACATCGCCGTGCCTGAGTCCCGCATGGGCTGCGGGACTGTCGGCTTGGACGCGGCTCACGACGACCCCGCCCCGGATGCGGTCGGGAACTCCGAGTTCGGAGCGCGCGTCAGCTGACAGCGGAGCCATCTCCAGACCCAGTGAAGGCGCCCGGGTAGGCGTGTTCGCCTTGGGTCGCGCCGCGGCCGGTAGCGTACCCAGACGCACGGTCAGCTTCTTCTCGGCGCCGTCGCGCACGACGCGGATCTTCTGATTGGAACCTGGCGGAGACGCCGCCACCCGATTGCGGAAGCGAGGCAAGCTGTCGACCGGCTTGCCAGCGAAACTCACCACCACGTCGCCTCGCCTGAGGCCAGCCTTCTCCGCCGGACTGCCGGGCTCGACGCTCGAGATGAGCACCCCCTTCGCGCTCTTCAGTCCTAGCGCCTCTTTCAGGTTCTCGTCGACGCTTTGAATGCCTACACCCAGCCAACCGCGCACGACCTTACCGTGCTCGACGATGCTGTCGAGCACGGGCTCGACCATGCTCGTCGGTATCGCGAAACCAATCCCTTGGTAGCCGCCCGTGCGTGACAAGATCGCCGTATTGATGCCGACCAGCTTGCCTTCCATGTTCACCATGGCGCCCCCCGAGTTTCCGGGGTTGATGGCGGCGTCGGTCTGGATGAAATCCTCGTAGTCGACGATGCCCATGCCTGCGCGACTGGTCGCCGAGACGATTCCCATGGTCACGGTTTGGCCCAACCCGAAGGGGTTGCCGATGGCGAGGACCACGTCCCCGAGGCGCAGGCGTCTCGAGTCGCCCATCTCGAGCGGCGTGAGTTTTCCGAAGTCGCCTTCGAGTTTCAGGACGGCGAGGTCCGTTTTGGGATCCGTTCCCAGCACCTTGGCGTCGAACTGACGTCGGTCAGGCAGGATCACCGCTATCTTGCTGGCCTTCTCCACGACGTGGTTGTTCGTCAGAATGGTGCCGTCCGAGGAGACAATCACTCCCGACCCGAGGCCATGCTCGCGCCGCTCCTTGGGAACTTCCTGGTGCGGGCCAAAGAAGTGCCGGAACAGGGGGTTATCGTCGAAGGGGGGCTCGCCCGGATGGGTCACCACGGTCGACGATACGCTGACGACGCTCTTCGTCGTTTGCTCCGCGATGTCCGCCAGCGAGGGTGTCGAGCCGCCACTCTTGGCATGCGCGAGCGCGAAGCGCGGCGAGGGCAGGGCAAGCCGAGTTCGCGTCTCCGAGGCCGCGTCCGAGGCCTCGTTGGTGCGCCAGCGTAACAGGGCAAGCGCTCCCACGACGAGGGCTGCGACGAGCATCGCGAGGCGCCACCAGAGTGTGTGGGTTCGAGCGGGCCGTCTTGTCCTTTTCCAGATCAAACATCTCCTCCTACTGGACTCGGGTGACGATTCGAAGTGGGTGCGTGGGCCCGCGAGGGAGGCACCGAGCAGATACCTCGAGCTCCCCTAGACGGCTCCCTGGAACGCCAGCGCTAGTGCCGCCTCCGGGGTAAGGACGCGAAAGGTGAAAGTTTCGGTGAGGTAGAGATGGACGGTCGACTTGTCGTGCCAGTCGTAGCCGAGGCTCGCGTCCTGGCCGAGCGTCAACTCGAAGTCTCCGCCTCTCAACGACAGCACGAACCCGCCCTCCAATGCTGCGCTGTGCAAGATCGGTCCCTCCAAGACCTTCGCGATCTGTTCCCGCGGCGGGTCGCTCGATTGGTAGGAATGCAGCATGCGGAAGGGTTTGGCTCCGAGCACCAGCGCGAACGGCCCCCGCACCCCTCGGTCGTTCAGCTCCAGTACGGCGCGCGCCACGGTGTCGGAGTACTTGACCACGTCGTCGCCCAGTTCAGACGGTTCCGACGAGCCAGTCCCGCTCAGCCCCACGATGCCCGCCGCCTCGAAGCCCCGGTACACGGCCCGCTCCTCGAAGGCTGCAATCTTCAGGGCTGCTCGAGTCACCGAGTCGGTGTCGACGTCGGTTGCTCCGCGCGCCAAGTTGTCGAGCGTCCATATGTCCAGCTCGATGGGCACCCGGACCTCGACCAGCGGCAGCACGCGACGAACGCCATAGTGGACGCCATCGTCCACGGAATGTGACGGCTCCAGAGTTCCCAAATTCACGGCCGAAAAGTCGAAGCCGCGTGGTTCGGTGACGTCCACCACGCGCCGAGCGGACAGATTCGCGCTGAGGGCGCGGCGTGCCTCTTCCTCCACGTAGTTCCAGGCTTCATCCGTGAGCGGTGCCCGCTGTCGCTTCAAGAAATTCATGGTTCACTTCCTTTCAGGCTACCGATGCCGAGCGAACGTGGTTCCGCGGGCGGGGCGGGAGCGTCTTCGTCCTCGTCGGCGATTTCTTCCGCCTCGGTGAAAAGGTACTTCTTCAGCTGGACTTCCCAACCGGGCATGCGGCGGCGCAGCCATTCCAACGTCATGCAGGCGTGTTCGATCTCTTCGTCTCGGTTGTGGGCCAGAACTTTGGCGAGCGTCGGATCGCTGCACAGAACGACGCGCTGATTGTACCAGTCGACGGCTTCGATCTCTTCCTTGAGGCTCGTGAGCGCTCGATGCAAGTCTCTGGCGTGCTCGTCGAGCAAATCGTAGGGCTCGTGATAGTCACCGGACACGGTCGAGAGTGCTTCCTGCCGAGGCCCGCCAAACGTGGTGATTCGTCCAACACCCCAGAGCACCGAATAGGTTGCCCACTCTGCGGCGCAGGCTGCCCGATCGGTCCTCGGCTTCTTTGACTGGTCGCGACAAGCATTCTGTCTGTCGCTCTAGGGGCTTTTTGCAAAACATGCCCCGCGCATTAGCAAGACGCGTTCCGAAAAATGTGGAGCCTTCTGGGCGTCGCGATCGACGGCTGGCCTCGCCCCCGGTGTCGCGCCGGCGCACACTCGGGGCAATCTGCCACGGCGGCGCGCTGGCCGCTGCTCATTCGGGCCGGAAGCTCGCTGGCTTTGTTGCCATCGTCGTTCGAGGGGGCTCGCCGTCGCCCGACGAGTCGACTCGCTCTCCTAACTCCGTGGCCAGATCCGTTCGCGCCGCCGCTGTTTCGTCAAACTCGGTCCAGCCAAGGGTCGGTCCAATGGCCAGTGGCGTTCTCCGGTGTCCGGCCGCATAACGACGGCCATGACCGTCGCGAGCTACGAGCTGTACTACTGGCCGTCGATTCCGGGCCGTGGCGAATTCATCCGCCTTGCTCTCGAGTACGCTGGCGCCGACTACATCGACGTCGCTCGCTTGCCGGAAACCGAAGGCGGGGGTGTTCGATCGCTGATGAGCTTTTTGGAGGGCGAACATCCCGGAGCGTTGCCGTTTGCGCCCCCCTTCCTACGGTACGGCGACGTCGTGCTCGCTCAGACGGCTGCCATCCTGCAATTCTTGGCGCCGCGCCTGGAACTGGCGCCTGCCGACAAACTCGCGGCTCTGGAGGCACATCAGCATCAACTCACTATCGCCGACTTGGTCGCGGAAGCGCACGACGTGCATCATCCCATCGCTTCGAACTTGTACTATGCAGACCAGAAGGCCGAGGCCCTGCGCAACGCGGGCCACTTTCTGGCAGAACGCGTCCCGAAGTATTTGGGTTACTTCGAGCGCATCTTGCAGAGAAATCGCGCGAGCCAGAGCCAATTTACCGTCGGAAGCTCCGTCACGACGGTCGACTTGTCGCTGTTTCAGGTGGTCCAGGGGCTCAGCTATGCATACCCGCGAGCTATGCAGCGCGTGGCTCGCCAGCTGCCCCTGTTGAAGGCGCTCGAGAATCGCATCTTGGTCGACCCAAAGCTCGCCGAGTACCTGAACTCCGGTCGCCGTCTCGACTTCAATGAAGATGGCATCTTTCGCCATTACCCCGAACTCGATTTGGACTGAACGAACCCGGCCGACAGACACAAACAAGAGCACCACCATGGCTCGCTTTCGCGCGCCTCATGGTGGTGCTCGCGAGCGCGGAAGCCGGCTTCCGCGAAATTTTGGACAGGACCTGGCCCTCGGGGCTGGCCCTGCCGAGAGGGTCACACTGTCTGGTCGGAACGAGGGCGCGGCTCCCCCACCGTGGTGGTCCAGTCGTCCACCCGGCGTTGAGCTTCCTCCTTGGCGAACCCGTAGCGTTCCTGGATCTTGCCCACGAGGCGCTCCCGTTTCCCTTCGATCTGCTCCAGGTCGTCGTCAGTCAACTTGCCCCACGCATCGCGCGCCCGACCTTTGAACTGCTTCCAGTTTCCTTGTATCCGATCCCAGTTCATGATCTTTCTTCCTTTCGCAGTGCTTCCTTCAGCACGGTGACCACCGCCTTTGCATTTTGAGTGCCGAACGAAACATTCGCGAAATCAGTGCCGAATCGGGCGATTCGCGCTGCGGTCCGACAGTCAAGAATGCCCCGCATGTGCCGAACTTGCTGGGCGTGGTCGAGGCCACTGCTGCTCTGTCGATCCGTGCGAAAGCCCGCGTCGCACAATCTTCCCGCCTGGGGGGTCAGGCATGGTGCTTGCTGACTCCACCACCGAATGAATGACGGTCGCGAACAGGATGTCCCCGAGGCGCCGCCTCTCCAGTCGCCCGGCACCTCCAGCGTCGAGAAGGCTCGAGCACTGCTGAAGCCCGAACGGCGCAGCGCTTCGTCCCGGGGCTACCCGGCGACTCGCAGCGCCCCCTGCGGGCCGGTGGAAAACCCGGTCATCGAGGGCAGATATCGTCTCGACGAACCCCTGGCCGAAGGCGGGATGGGCGTCGTGTACCGAGGCTACAATCTCGCGCTTCAGCGCGCCATTGCCATCAAGATCTTGCGAGACGAGTTCGCGAGCGACGGCGAGGCGGTGGCTCGATTTCTTCAGGAAGCCCGAGTGGGGGCTGCGATCGGCGGGCAGCATGTGGCGCAGGTCTTCGATATCGGTCGCACTCAGGCCGGGGTGCCGTTTTTGGTTACCGAACTGCTCGAAGGAAGCGAACTCAGCAAACTGCTCCACGCGCACGTTCGACTAGACATCCGGCAAGCCGTCGAATTGCTCATCGCTGTTTGCGAGGCGGTAGCCGATATCCATGACGCTGATGTCGTGCATCGCGACCTGAAACCCGACAACCTGTTTCTGGTGCGACAAATCGATTCGACGCTACTGGTCAAGGTGCTCGACTTCGGCGTCGCGAAGAGACTGGGCTCGGGCGGTCTCTGCACGAACACCGAGTGCAGTCTCGGTTCGCCGCACTACATGTCTCCCGAGCAGATCGTTTATCCAGGTCAGGTCGATGTGCGAGCAGACATCTGGGCCCTCGGAGTGATCCTGTTCGAGTTCTTGACCGGACAGGTGCCCTTCAATGGCGATACCATTCCGAGCATTTGCTCACAAATCGTGCGCGAAGCGTGTCCTGCTCCGACTTCACTACGTCCCGAGATACCACAGGAGCTCGAGAGCATCGTGCTCCGCTGCTTGCGCAAGAGTCCTCAGGAACGCTTCCAAGGCGTGCGAGAACTGAAGGCTCATTTGCAGGCGTTGGTGTCGAGCGTGCCGTGGAGCCCCAGCACCGATCCAGAGGACGTCGAGGCGACCACGCCGGTGACCGAGGAGGCGGAGCCAGCGCCAAAACGGACCGGCAATTGCGTCGCTCCTGCTACCCTGGCTTTCGCGGTCTGCGCGCTCACACTGGTGGCACTCGCTGCTGCCGCTGTGTCTCTCTGGCCGGGCGCCGAACCTGACGGGTCCCCCGGGGGGACGGCCGCGTTCGCCGTCGGTTCGGACGGACGCACGCATGAGCCGCCCCTTGCTCGACGGCCTGTGCGTCTGGTCGAGACAAGCCCGAGCGGGCCGCGGGTGACGATTTCTGGCGGCGCGGACCGGCCTGAAATCCATCCGGCGCTCACCGACTCAGCAGCCACGAGCCCCCCACCAAGGACCGGCGCGCATGATGCGAACGGCGGAGCGCAGCGCCCACGCGCTCGACGCCCCGCCCTGGTAGAGGGAACCAAGACACCCGCTGGCGGGCGCCCCTCGGGCGTGTCGCATGACGCGAGCGACGGCGGATGGCTCTGGCAGAAGCGCCCGCCCGATTATGGAAACCAGTTCGCACAAGGGGACTTGATCGACCCGTACCCCGACGTTCGCTGAGGTCCATGTGAGGAGATGCAGCCCGAAGCGGGCGATCGCCGACGGCGCTTGCGGCTTGGGCCGGTCGCGAAAGCCGTGCTCATCGTCGGTGCAGGTTGTGTCAAAAAAACTTGACACTGTCCGCAGAGCAATCGGGAATGTCGTGCATGATGCGCCTTTTTGCGCCTGTAATCGCCTGAAATCGCGATTCAGGAAGGACCCTGTCTTAATGAGGGAGAGGGTCAGATCATGCATCAGAAGACCTTGCGTTCTCCTGCCGCTCCCCGCGCTTCGCATCGCGAGCAATCCGCTCTCGACGCATACGTCGAGGCCGATTCGATGCGAGGTGGCGGTTTGCGCGTGGGCTCCCGGTTCGGCTCCGACGGGCGCTACGAGCTGCTCTCGGTGATCGGTGTTGGCGGTACCAGCGTGGTGCATTCGGTTCACGACCACTTGCTCGATCGGCGGCTCGCGGGGAAATTCGTGATCGCGGACGAGGAGAAGGCATTGCTGGTTGCTGCCGAGCTCGAAGCGCGCGCAACGGCTCGTCTACGCCATCCGAATATCGTGACCATTCACGACGTGGGCGTCCATGGTGGCATTCCTTTTCTGCTGATGGAGCTGCTCGAGGGGCGCACCCTTGCCGACGCCCTCTCGGCGGGGAAGATGCCGTGTCGCCGTGCCCTCGACATTCTGATCGATGTGTCCGCCGGGCTCCAGTATGCGCACCAACAGGGGGTATTTCACCTCGATCTCAAGCCTGGCAACGTGCACATCGGTAGCAACGGCCGCGTAAAACTCATGGATTTCGGCGTGGGGAGCAAGCGCTTGACCGTGCCCGCCGAGGACGATGACGGTTCTCAGGACTCCGTGGTGGTGGGTACGCCGCACTACATGGCTCCCGAACAGTGGAATCTCGGCCCCCTCGATGCGCGCACCGACGTCTGGGCGCTCGGTATCTTGCTGTACGAAACCCTGAGTGGGCGCTTGCCTTACGACGGTCAGCATCCTGGCTTTGCAATGGCCTCGGGGACCCGGCTGCCGGTACCCCGCCTGAGCCAGGAGCTCGGCCTGCCTGGCGTGCTCGATCGGATCATCGAACGAGCGTTGGCGCTCGAGCCCGCGCGCCGCTTTCAGAGCGTGTCGGAGTTTCTCCGCATGCTACATATCGTGGCGCTGCTGCTGCTGGACAAGGCGGTGCACGGACTAACGAGCTCGGAGTTGCGTCTTGCAGGAAGCGCCAACGTGCCGGATCGCGACTTTACCGCCGAGGAGCTCCAAGCGTTGACGTTGCTGCCAGGAACCGCCGTTTCCGAAGGACTGGATCGGCTGGTTCGCAGGGGAACGTTGCGCGCGCGGCGACTCAGGAGCTCGGTTCGCTACAGCAACGTCGACCCCGCGCTGACCCGAGCTTGCTTCGAGCGGTTGCCGCTCTGTGACCGTATGTCACTGCTCGATCGCCTCTTCGTGGGCATGCCTGGCTGAGCCCCCGCCCGGCGTCGTTGCGCTCACGGGCAATCCACGGCGGGAAGCGGCCATCGGCAGGTCCGGCGGCGCGGTAACGATTCCGTTCGACCTACCCTATGGTCGCGCGAACCCGGAGCCCGGCTATGCTGCCACCACGATGATTCACCGTCACACATTCCTTGCACTTGCTCTGGGCGCGGGAGCGGCGCTCGCCTCGTCGTGCAGCTGCCCACCCTGCGTCAGCGTACCGCCCGCGGGGGCTCCCGTGGCGCGAGGCAACGACGCCGAGGCGGCGCCAGACCCTAGGTACTTCGACGATCCGTCGCGACCGGTCGAAGAGCGCATCGATGACCTCTTGGCCCACTTGAGGCTCGAGGACAAAATCGACATGCTGTCGACCGATCCGAGCCTGCCACGACTCGGCGTCGTGGGTTCGGATCATGTCGAGGGTCTGCACGGTCTGGCGATGGGCGGACCAGGCGGATGGGGTCAGCACCGACCTATCTTCACCACCATGTTTCCTCAGGCAATCGGTTTGGGCAATACCTGGGATCCGGACCTCGTGCGGCGTGCCGCAGCGGTCGAAGGGAACGAGGCGCGCTACATCTTTCACGTGAAGAAGCGCGGGGGGCTCGTGATTCGCGCTCCCAACGCTGATCTCGCCAGAGACCCGAGATGGGGCAGAAACGAGGAGAGCTACGGGGAAGATCCATTCCTTGCCAGCACCCTGGCGGTCGCCTTCGTTCGCGGTTTGCAGGGTGATCACCCGAAGTATTGGCAAGCAGCTGCGCTGCTCAAGCACTTCTTGGCCAACAACAACGAAGCGGGTCGAGCACATACTTCCTCGGATTTCGACGAGCGACTGTTTCACGAATACTATGCCGTTGCTTTTCGGGAAGCGATTGTTCGCGGCGGCGCGCGCGCCTTCATGGCGGCCTACAATGCTTACAACGGGGTGCCCTGCACGACGCATCCAATGCTCGAACGGATCGCCGTCGAGCGTTGGGGCCAAGATGAAATCATTTGCACCGATGCCGGCGCGTTGAAGAATCTCGTGACGGAACACAAGCAATTCGACGAGCCGTCGCTGGCAGCAGCTGCTTCGGTCAAGGCAGGTATCAGTCAGTTCCTGGATCGCTACAGGGTTCCCGTGAGGCAGGCTCTACGCCAAGGCCTGCTCAGTGAAGCTGAAATCGATCAAGTGATTCGCAAGAACTTCCGGGTGATGATTCACCTCGGTCTGCTCGACCCCGTCGAGGACGTCCCTTACACGAAGGTCGACCCGGCGAAGGTCCCCTGGGAATCCCAGGAGCATAAGGACCTGGCCCGGCTGGTGACGCAGAAGTCCATCGTGTTGCTCAAAAACTCGCAGAACGCGCTACCGCTCGACCCCGCAAAGCTCGAGTCCCTGGCGGTGATTGGCCCGCACGCGGACCAGGTGCATCTGGACTGGTACAGTGGAACGCCGCCTTATTCGGTCTCGCCCCTGGCCGGGATAAGCGCTCGTGTGGGTGACGGCGTGCGGGTAAGCCACGCTAGTGGGGAAGATCGCGCCGCCGCCGCCCGACTGGCCAAAGCTTTGGACGTGGCCATCCTGGTCGTGGGTAATCATCCGACCGGCGATGCCGGCTGGGCCAAGGTCAAGCTGCCGAGCTATGGCAAAGAGGCCGTCGATCGCCAGAGCATCACACTCGAGGACGAAGCCTTGATCCAACAGGTGTATCGAGCGAACAGTCGCTGCATCGTGGTGCTGCTCGCCAGCTTCCCTTACGCCATCAACTGGACCTCTGAGCACGTGCCCGCCATCGTGCATCTGACGCACTCGAGCCAGGAGCTCGGCAACGCGTTGGCGGACGTCTTGTTCGGTGACATCAATCCCGGCGGACGCCTGGTCCAGACCTGGCCCAGATCCATCGACGACCTCCCGCCGATGATGGACTACGACATCCGTCACGGCCGGACGTACCTGTACTCGCAGAAGTCTCCCCTCTACGCGTTCGGCTACGGGTTGAGCTATACGACTTTCGGGTATTCGAACCTGATGGCTCCGGCTCGGCTGCACAAGAACGAGTCGACGAAGCTCGTCTTCGAGCTGGAAAACACGGGGTCGCGTCTGGGCGACGAGGTGACACAGCTGTATGTGCGGTGGCTCGATTCGAAGGTGGAGCGGCCCGAGCGGGCTCTGAAGGCTTTCCAGCGCGTCACCCTGCCGGCGGGTGACCGGCGTCGCGTGGCGCTCACTCTGGCAGCCAAGGACCTCGCATATTGGGATGCCGAAGAGAACGACTTCATCGTCGAAACGGGCAAAGTCGAAGTCGGCGTTGGAGGATCGTCAGATGGCATCCGCCTTACCAAGACGATAGAGATCGTCGACTGAGGTTCGATGCTAAGCTGGTGGCATGCCGCCAGCGGCTCTTCACGGGGCGCGACCCGACGCGAACGGTCCTGCGTGGAAGCGGGCGCGCATTCGTGAGCCTGCTGCGCGCCGCCTTCTCGTCAGCCTCCTGGCAGCCGTGGCGCTCCACGCATTGCTTTCGCTCTGGCGCTTTCGCGCTCCGTTGGAGGTACCCGGCACGCGCGCAGCCGAAGATCTCGTCGTGGACGAGCTCGTCGCCATCGATGTCGCAGTGGCCAAGCTGCCGGATGGGCCGGCGCCCGGCGGGGGCTCGCCCGAACCCGTGCCGAAGGCGGGCCGACGGGCCACACCCGAGCAGCGCATCCCCTCGCCCGTACCCGCTCCGACGCTTCCTCGCGCGAAGCAAGACCGTGAGAGCACGCTATTGAGCGAGCAGCCCGCCGAAGCTTCCACCGAAACCGAAAAGCCGACTGAGGCCCCCGATGTGGTGACCCAGGCGAGCAGCTACACCAATATGGCGTCCGGTCCGGTGGGAGTCCCCGTGAAGCGAGTCAGCGCGACTCGAACCAGGGTTGCCCAACAGGCTTCGGCCCTTTCGGCAATCGAAGGCTCCGGACCGGGACGCGACGGAGGTCCCGGGGGTCGAGGCGCCGGGTTCGGTACCGGCAACGGAGTGGTCCGAGGACGCTTCCAGTTCGGTGGCCCGAGCGGTGCGTTCCGCGCCGAGGTGTGCTTCATCCCCGAAACCACCACCAGCCTCAAGCAGCTGGGTCGCTGTCGGACGGAGGTCATCTTCTACACTGACGAGCTCGACGTCAGTCCCCGCAGTTTTACCGAAGGCTTCCCGGGGGTGACCACGCGCACCGAGTGGTTCGCCATCTTTTATCGAGGGACCTTCCGGGTGCGGCGCGGCGACTACTACACGTTTCGCCTCGTCTCCGATGACGGGGCTCTTTTGTACATCGACGGCTACCTCGTCGTGGACAACGACGGCCAGCATCAGCCCGCTTTCAAAGAGGCGACGGTTCCGCTGGCCGCAGGTTTGCACCGGCTCAAGGTTTCGTACTACCAAGGGCCGAGGGACAGAATCGCTCTTCAGTTGTTCGTGCAGGGCTCGGACGGGGAGCGAAGACTGCTGGGGCCGGTGCTCTGAAGACCAGAGACGTGCTAGAGTGATGCCGCCATGTATCGGCGAACCGGCGTCCTTTCGAAGTCCAATGGGTAGCTCGGCTCGGGTCGGGACGAATCGCCGCTTCTTGCCGCTGCTGTTGGGCCTGGCTTGGGGGTGCGCGTTCAAGCCCGCGCAAGGCCCCTCGGCGTTCGAGACGCTGAAAGAAGATCCGGACGCAGTGGTCGAGCGCATCGCGCGGCTGCGCCAGCTGCCGCAACTGCGTCCCACCCGCCTGGTATTCCACGAGCCCCAGGAGTTTCAGGACATCGTGGCCGAGCAGGTGAACGGCAGCGGAGTTTTGCCCACTTCGGCCGATCACCCGGCGTTTCAGCATGCTTTTGGTTTTGCCGGTGCGCGTGGGCAGGCTGCCGAGTCACTTTCGGAGGTCCAGCGTGACGAGGTGGTGGCCTTCTTCGATGAACGAACTTTCACTGTGCATGTCAGAGCGGACGCGGATGAAGATCCGGATGCGTCACTGAGTCCCGCCTGGGTGGTTGCCCACGAGGTCGGGCACTCGCTCCAACATCAACACTTTCCCATTCCCGACGTTGCCGCCATGAGGAACGAAGACCAGCGTTTGGCGGCGCTGGCGATGCTGGAGGGCGACGCGATGCTCGTCATGCTTGCCTACGCCTCCTACGAGCAACACGCCCCGCTGTCGCGTACGGTCGCGCGCGTGACGCGTGCCATTGCCAGGGACGCGGCAAACGAATACGGCAACGTGACGCACAGCTCGGCTGCTCTGGATCACGCGCCGGCCTCGGTGCGCGAGCGCCTCGTTTTTCCCTACCTTGCGGGTGCCGTATTCATGGGTAGCCTGTACCGTGCGGGTGGCTTTCCGCTGGTCAACCAGGTCTACCTGAGCCCCCCTTCGACCACGGAGCAGGTCTTGCATCCCGAAAGGTACGTTGTGGGGGAGGGGGCCGTGCCCGTGCTGGCGCCACGGCTCCCGAGCGGATTCACCCCGATCGCCAGCGGCAGCATGGGCGAACTGCAAGTCAAGACCATGCTTGCCGCCTGCAACCCTCCGGACCTCGCCGAGCGCGCCGCGGCCGGCTGGGGTGGTGACGCCTTCGCGATTGGTGCGCAGGGAAAGGCCGGGCTCTTGCTCTGGGCCACCAGTTGGGACACCGAGGCGGATGCCCAGGAGTTCGAGGCCGCCGTCGAGGCCACGGCGTCTTGCTGGAGGCGCGAGCTCGGGCCACGCTCTGGAGCGACCGCGGTGCTCAGGGCCGGGAGCAACGTCGCGGTAACTCGCGGCCTGGGAGAAGCCCAGGCTGCGGGGGTGCTTCGCCAACTCTTGCTGTTGCCCCAGGCGAGGCCGGCGAATCGGGAACCTCTGGGTTCGGTGGTCCTGCGCCCCGTAGGCACCGAGCCGAGTGTCGAGCGTCCACGGGTGGAAGGAGCCGCCGTGGTCGCGCCCTACTTGGGGCTGACGATTCCGATACCCGCGGGCTTCGAGCCGGAGCTCGGTGACGAGATCGTGCTCGAGGCACCGAAGGGTGCTGGGACGCTCATGCTTCTCGTGTCGGACTGGGTGGTTACCCCCCGTACCAACGACCAGCTCTTTGCAGATTTCCTCGACAGCTTCAGCAAGGCCGTGGACATCCCGCGTGACCGGGTACAGGTCTTTGCCGAGGCTCGCAGGGACACCGCTCTGGGAGCCGCCTTCCAGCGGACCTGGCGTGTGAAGGGCACCCCGCTGTGGGCGCGTCTGATCATCGTACCTGCTTGTCAGCACAGCGGGTCCCTGGTGCTGGCTCAGTCGTGGACGGATCCCAACACTTTGGCCCAGATGGACTGGGTGTTGGCCCATCTCAGGCAGGTGACTCCCGGGCTCCCGCCGTTGTGCAGCGAGCTGAATCCATGACCAGCTGGATGCCCGGTTCCGCGCGGTGCCAGGCGCCGCCCGGCGCCAAAAGTGACCCGGGGGTCGTATCCGCCTGACCAGCCCTTTAGTCGTGCGAATTAGCGCCGCTTGTTGAGGGTGAAGTGTTGTCATTCCCTTCGCCCGCTCGGGCGCTCGGTTCTCGTCCCTCGGCTCGCGCCGACCGCGTCCTGTTCGTCGATGACGACAGCAGCATGCGGCGAGTGTTCGCTCGGACGATGCGGCGCCAGGGCTTCATCGTAGATCTGGCCGCGAACGGTGAAGAAGCCCTCGCCCTCGCCGAGCAATACACCTACGCCGTGGTCGCGACCGACCAATGCATGCCGGGTATCGCGGGCCTGGACCTGGTGCAGCGTCTCAAGCAAGGACACCCGGAATCGACCTATGTCATCGTCACCGGTGACCGAAGCTTCGTCCCGCAGCGGGAAAGTGGGGAGGTCCGGCAGCTCGTTATCTACAAGCCCTGGTCCAATCAAGACTTGGCCCATGTGCTGCGTGAAGCCATCGATCAGTTCGAGCGTAGACGTGCACAGCGAGCGCAGGAGACCATTCCGGCTCCGTCCAGAGTAGGTCTGCCCGTCCTGCTTTTGGAGGACAGCGACGCGATTGCCAACCGGGTCATGAGCCTACTGCACGACGAGTCCCCTGGAGAATTCAGGGTGGTCCACGTGGACAACTTGGGACGCGCGTTGACGTTGCTGGAGAACCAGCGCTACGCCGCCGTTCTAGCGGACTTGAACTTGCCCGACTCGGAGGGCATTGCGACCGTCGAGCGCCTGCATGAGACTCAAGCACGCACGCCGCTCGTCGTGCTCAGCTCCATGGAAGGCGAGGCCGTGTCGCTGAAGGCTGTGCAACGCGGCGCTCAGGACTATCTGGTCAAGAACGAACTGGACGGCACCAAGCTCGTCAGGGCGCTGCGCTACGCCATGGAACGCAAGCAAATCGAGCGCCGCCTCGAGGCCTTGGCCCACTACGATCAGCTCACTGGACTGGCGAATAGAACGCTGTTCCGGTTCGAGTTGCGCCAGGCGTTGATGCGCGGGAGCGCACGAGGGTCACGCACGGCGTTGATGCTCTTGGACTTGGATCGCTTCAAGTCCGTCAACGATTCGTTGGGGCACGACGGCGGCGACTTGCTGCTCAGAGAAGTCGCTTCACGTCTACTCGGAAGTGTTCGTGAACTGGATGTGGTGGGACGCTTGGGAGGCGACGAGTTCGCCATCCTGATCGGTGACGTTTCCAGTGACGAAGAAGTATTGCGCATGGCCCAGCGCGTGTTGAACTCCTTCGCCACGCCGGTGCGATTGGAGGAACGGGAGATATTCACCACTCCGAGTATCGGCATCGCCTTCGCACCCGACAACGCTGAAACGGAGGAAATGCTCCTGAAATACGCGGATTCGGCGATGTACCGGGCCAAGGACCAAGGGCGCAACAACTACCAGTTCTTCAGCGAAGAGCTTCACCACAAAGCCGTGCGCCGAGTGCAAGTCGAGTCCGAACTGAGCAGGGCCGTCGAGCACCAGGAGTTCATCTTACACTATCAGCCTCAGTACACCCTCGAGGGGCGGCGCCAGGTCGTCGGCGTCGAGGCGCTGATCCGTTGGCAACACCCGGATGGTCATCTGGTCCCTCCTTTCGAGTTTATCCCCATTCTGGAGGACACCGGCCTGATCATCGACGTCGGGGAGTGGCTATTTCAAGCAGGGTGTTCGGAGCTCAGGCGCTGGACCGACGCGGGGTTCATCGACCTGCGGCTGGCGGTCAACGTTTCTCCCCGCCAGTTCGACGACGACACCCTCGTCCCCATGATAAAGAAGGCGCTGCTCGATTGGGGAATCGCTGGCGAGCGGCTGGAGCTCGAGATTACGGAAGGCGTGCTGGTCAAGGACACCAACGCTGCCAAGAGGACTTTGAGCGAACTTGCCGAACTGGGCGTGCGCATTGCCATCGATGACTTTGGCACCGGCTATTCGTCGCTTCAGTACCTCAAGCATTTCCCCATCCATGTCCTCAAGATCGATCGTTCTTTCGTGAAGGACATCGAGCGCGATACCAGCGACGCAGCTATTGCCGGAGCTGTCGTTGCATTGGGCAAGGCGCTCGACCTGGAAGTGGTGGCCGAGGGCGTGGAGACGCACGCGCAGGTGGAATTCCTGTCCAGCCTGGGTTGCAACATGATTCAAGGATTTCTCGTGGGCAGACCCAAACCCGCCCCCGAGCTGACGAAGTTGCTCGAAAAGCCGATTCGACTGTAGCCTGCCTCAGGCTTCCTTTTGGTCATTCGGCCCTCGATGGGGCCGCCGGGGTAGCGGCACGCGTCCAGCATGACGCTACCCCGACCTGCTCGTTCAGCAGCTCGGCTAATGCCGTGGAGCCACGCATCCCTCCCGGGTACCCATCCGCTGGGGGGTTGGAATCCTTGCCTGGAGCGCGAACCGGCTGGGGGTGATTGACATCGGGATCTCTCGTCGCGCACGGGCGCGCTTACACAACTACTCACCCCCCCGGTACATGAGCCCGGCGGCTCTTGCTTGAGCGCAGTCTGATCATTGCGTGATCTATGTGTTTGCCGGCGGGGCCAGCGCCGCGGGGGAAAGCTACGTAAGTGCTGAAAATAAACGCAGTTCTTACCCACGTCCAGCCGCTTTCCGGCTGGTGGGCTGGTTTTATTTAGAGGGCGCCCCGCAGGACGCCATAGGCGCCCGCGCCGAAGAAGGCAACCGAGAGCAGCAGCGCCGCCGCGTTCCACACTGAAGCGCTGAAAGCCCCGGGCTTGTCAGGAGCCGGCAACAAGAGCCCGGAGACCACGAGCAACGCGCCAGCCGCACCACCCACGAAGTGCGCTGCCCAGTCGACGCGTGGAAGAAAGGAGACGACCGTGTTGAGGACTAGGTTCACGACGGTTGCCCGCTTCGCATTCTGCCGAATCGTCGTCGGCAAGAGCTGGTTGGGACCGAAGGCGAGCGCCGCCTCTGCGCCGAGCAGTCCCCAGATTGCTCCGGAGGCACCGACGCTGAGCCCCGCTCCCAACATCAAGCTGCCCATGGAAGCCGCAACACCACTCAGCACATACAAGATCAGGAAACGCGCTGGACCGATCAAGCGTTCGACCAGGCTACCGAGTGCGTACAAGACGTAGGTGTTGAACGCGACATGCATCAAGCCACCATGCAAGAGCGTCGCTGAAGCAAGGCGCCACCACTCGCCCTCGAGCACGTGTGGACGCGACAGAGCGCCCATCTCGATCAGCTTTTCGGTAGTGTTGGCGGAGGTGGGCAGCAACTGCAGCAAAAAGGTCATGCCGATGAGCCCCATGATCGCGTAAGTGGCGATGGGCTTTCGTGCTCCGAGGAGCTGGGCAAACGCGTGCTCTTCGCGAGCGCGTTCGACGAAACGAGCGCGTCCCGCCTCGGCCAGTGACCGAGCCCGCATCGTATCGATCTCCGTGCCCGTCTTTTGCTTTGCCTGGCTGAGGGCCGAGCCGAGCGGCGACGGACCGTGACCAAGCAACGAGTACGGCTCGCCGAGCGTCCCTTGCTCTGGCTCCGTCAAGTGGAAAATGCGCAGCGATGGGCGCTGAGGGCGCGAACGTTCGATCAGTCCACTTGCGGCCTTGGGCCCACCGATCAGAGCTAGTTCCAAGATGGGCCCCGGGCGTTTGTCGCTGACCAACGCAGAAACCACCTGGGCCAGCTTTTCCCGCAGCTGGGGAACGTAGCGCAGGAGCACGAAGGTGCGCTTCAGCGTGTGAATCACGCACAGGTTCTGTTCGAGCCGTTCGACAGCGGCTTCGTCCAGACTTTCGAGCAAGACGAGCACGCTGTGGGCAAAAGCATCGTTGGCGGACCAGTCGAGCTCGGGGGGCGGAGGCAGTCCTCGGGGTACGGTCACGGGCCGCCGTTATAGCGCCGGGCGACCCTCGGACAACCGCCAAGAACCAAAACCACTCGCCCTCGAAGCACGCTCTCGCCCAAGCAAGCCGTGCAGGGCGTCTCCGGTTCTTCGTCCGGTCTTGGCCAGCCATGGCTCGTGAACCCTCCGATGCCGCTGGGGTGCGCGTGCTAGGCTTGAAGTGATGGTGCCGCGTTGCCTCCTCGTTCTGCTCGTGAGCAGCCTGTTTTGCCCGCCAATCGCCCACGCGGCCCAGACTGTGCGTCCCGAGCTGGTGCGTAGCCTTCCTCACGACACGGCCGCATTCACCCAGGGGTTGTTGCTCTACAAGGGGGTCTTCTACGAAAGCACCGGTCTACGCGGCATGTCGACCTTGAGGCGCGTCGATCCGCTGAGCGGTGACGTGTTGAGTAGCATCGACCTGGCTCCCGGAGAATTTGGCGAGGGACTGGCGCGGGTGTCCGACCGCCTGGTCCAGCTTACCTGGCAGGAGCACGTGGCACACGTGTACGACCGCGACAGCTTCGAGGAACTCCGGAGCTTCAGCTACTCGGGGGAGGGCTGGGGTCTGTGCTACGACGGTCAGCGGCTCGTGATGAGCGATGGCAGTGATCAGCTCAGCTTCCGCGATGCCGGCACCTTCGAGTTGATCGGGGCCGTGTCCGTGGAGGATTCCGGCGAGCCGGTGTTCGACCTGAACGAACTGGAGTGTGTGGGCAGCGTCGTGTACGCCAACGTCTGGCAGACCGACCGTATCGTTCGCATCGACCCAGAGACCGGGCAGGTGCTGCACGTGATCGACGCTTCCGGTCTGCTCTCGCCCGAGGAGTCCGCGGGGGCCGACGTGCTGAACGGGATAGCGTATGATGCGGATAGCCAGCACTTCTTCGTGACGGGAAAGCTGTGGCCCAAGCTGTTCGAGGTGCGCCTGCCCGTCGATGACGCTGCGGCTGCGCCCGAGAAGTCCGCGCACGACGAGGGTGGTGGTTGCGCGATTCGAGGACCGGTCCCCGAGCGTTCGCCGTTCGACCCCTTGGGTCGGTGGTTGGGGCTGTTCTTGATGGTGCAATGGCGTCGTCGCATGCGCCGCGTGCGATACGCGTGGAGGGGTTGAGTCCGTTCAACCCGCGCGGTGAGCTATTTCTGGCGTGGTGGCATAGAACAAATTGAGCGCCGGATCGTTGTACGCACGGTAGTCTATTTCCCACGGTTGAACCGTGCTCTGCCCTTGCTGGAAGGTCAGCGTCATCGCCATCGGTGTCACTTCGCGATAGCTGCTATCCAGGGGTAGGTCATGGTTGTCCGCACCGCCCGATGAGAACAGAGTGAAGACGCGCGCGTGGTCGTCAGCGTAGTTGAGTTTGAAGCCCTCAATGACTTTCTCGTGCCCTCTTACCAGTGTGTGGCAACCCA
The DNA here is from genome assembly GCA_963809955.1 of uncultured delta proteobacterium. Lineage (GTDB taxonomy): Bacteria > Myxococcota_A > Polyangia > Polyangiales > Polyangiaceae > JAICQQ01. The sequence continues at coordinate 865,939 of CAWELQ010000010.1, read as the reverse complement.
ACTTCTGCAGGAAGGCGGCGCACTGCAGGCGGCCGAACGGGAAGCGCGCGGATTGCTCCTGAAGGGCCGCTGGGATGACCTCGGCGCTGCTCGGATCACTCCACATCATCTGAAAGCGCAGATCCCAATCATTCAGGCTCGCGAGGTCCTTGTAAGTCTTCTTGATCTGACTGTCGCGAGGGATGCCTCCGTGCACGAACAAGAACCCGTCGAACAGTAGCATGTTCGGCATCGCCTCGAACAACTTGACGTAGTGGCTGAATACCTCGTTCGACAGGTGTGGCTTCAGCGTATTCATTGCCTCGGAAGGCCGCACCGCGCCGTAGACCTGCCCCTGATGTTCGATGTAGTACTCGTGATTGCCCCTGAGCAGGTAGACGTGGTCGGGAGCGGTGACGAAGAGCTGCAAGGCCAAGCGAAGTACGCCGTTGTAACTGAACATGCCCCGGTCGATGTAGTCGCCCAAGAGTACGAGGTTTGGTTTGGGTTGGCCGTTTGGGTCGGCCTTGTAGCGCCGCACCTTCTCGAAGAAGTTGGTCTGCATCAGCACGGCCTTGAGGCAGCTGTAGCAACCGTGTAGGTCGCCCACCACGGTCACTTCCGTGGTTTGCGCGGGCAGCAGTCGCTCCACATAGACGTGGCCATCCAGAAAGCTCTCGCCCGCGTCGAAATCTTCGACGCTCTGCTTGCCGGTGAGCTTTCCCTGCCCTCCGGCGCGCTGCTGGTCGAGCACGTGAATGACCTGATCGAGCAGGCGCCGGTCCGCTGCTACCTGCTGTAGCAGTGCTTCGCGTTCCTTGGAGTAGTGATGCTCGAACTGTTCGAAGAAGGGATGATTCTCCACGGCTGGAACCAGCGCTGCCTTCTCGGCCAACTTGACCGGGGGTGGGGTGTCCTCTTCGAGAAGTTCGACACCCAGCTCCTCGTTGAGCAAATCGGCGAGCTCCGCTCGAAACTTGGCTTCCGCCGGGTGCACCTGGCCGTCGGCATGGATCAACTCGTCGATGGTGTCCATGAGCTGGTTCTGATTGCCCTCGTCGAAACTCTTGAAGATCTCGAAACACCGGAGCTTGAGCTTCGCGTGCACGAAGGTGTCTTGTCGTTCGCCTTCCGCGATCGCTTCGGTAAACAGGTCCTTGACCTGGTGGTCGATGGTCTCGAAGACCTCGTGGAAGTGAGTGGTGAACTTGTGCGTCAGCTCCCGCCGCAGCGGCGCGTTGCTGGCGGGGACGGCGCCTGCCACGCGGTGCGCGACCAGCTTGGCGATGTAGTTCTTGACGAAACTCCTTTCGGAGCTGTCGAAGTCCCCGTCGATGTAGCCAAACGTCGTCAGGTAAAAGATCACCGCCCGCATCTGCCTGTCGGCCTCGGGTCCGTTCTCACTGAACGTCAACATGGCACTCGAGAGTATCAAGCCGAGTTTGCAGCGAGTACTCGTTTTTGCGCGCGGGCAGGTTCGCCCGGTTGGTAATGCGAGCGCAGAAAAGGTTCCACGCCGCGCTTTTCCGGGTGCTGAGTGCCGGGGGCCATTGATTTATCCTGGGTCATGCCCATATTGGGCAAAAATGTCGGATGCTGGCGGCACCAAGGCTCCCTCGGTCGATGTCGCGGACCAGGTCGAGCTTCTCGGTCAGGGCCGCTATGCGGTGGTCGGCGTGCTGGGTGAGGGGAGCCAAGGGCAAACGCTCGAAGCTGTGGACAAGCGTGACGGTCGCCTGGTCGCCATCAAGCGGTTCCGTATCAAGGGGGCGTCGTCCTGGAAGGACGTCGAGCTGGCCGAACGCGAGGCCCGTGTGCTCTCGAATCTGGCGCACCCTTTGCTTCCCCGTTATATCGAGCATTTCGAAGAGAATGGCGCCCTGTGCCTCGTCATGGAAAAGGTCGAGGGGACCACGCTCCGAGCGCTCTCGCAGGCGGGGGGGCTCGATCAACAGGGCGTGATCGGTCTGCTCAACGACATGGCCGATATCCTGGACTATCTGCACTCTCGCTCGCCGCCAATCATCCATCGTGACATCAAGCCCACCAACATAGTTCGCCGTTCCGACGGTTCCTTCAGTCTTGTGGATTTCGGTAGCGTGCGGGACTGCCTGAAGCCGGACGGTGGAAGCACGGTGGTGGGGACCTTCGGCTACATGGCGCCGGAGCAGTTCCAGGGGCGCGCATTGCCGGTGAGTGACGTCTATGGTGTGGGGGCCACCGCCTTGGCCATGCTTGCTGGCAGCGATCCGGATCGGCTGCCGCACCAGGGCCTGTCGCTTGACGTGACGCGAGCGCTCGGGGGGCAGGTAGATGCCAGGCTGATAGGCGTGCTCGAGGCGATGCTTCAGATCGATCCCGATCAGCGCGCACCACGGCTCACGACCCTTCTAGCAAGGTATCGTTTCCGAATGCGGAGCGAGGATCGGGCACGCGCAGCCTCCACAGAGGCGCCGCGAGCCAGACGTGCTGCTGCGGAACGAAGTCACCAGGGTCGGCGGGCAACCTCGGGCGCGCCTAGCTGGCAAGAGTTCGCTGCGCCCGACCCTTGGCTCTTCCAAAACCAGTTCGTTGCGCCCCTCGTCCTGCTGGCGCTGGAGCTCGGCAAGCTAGCGACTTGGGCGCTCTTCAGCATATTTCTACCGACTCTGTTCGGAGTACTCTCGATATTTTTCGGGAGGTCTTTCCGACGCGTGGCCATGCGTCTCGATGCCGTGGGGTACCGGGGAAGGCAGGCGATGGCGGAGCTGAGCCGCCGGGTCGCGGAGCGCTCCGATAGCGCGGCGGCGAACCGCCACCGACGGCGCCAGCAGCGACGCGTGAACCCCAGGCTGCGCGTCCATCCCGACGCGGGGCGACCCATTTCCATGGACGCCACTCCCGACAGCGAGCAAGACAGCTGGACCGATCGTCCGGATGCCACACGCGGGGCGTCTTCCAAGCACTGAAGTGAGCGATCGCGATTCTGAGTGAGGTCCCGTGAATGGGGAAGTTCGCCGCGAGCCGGCCGAGCGCGCAAGCAAGAGGATCGGCCGGCGCAGCAGGACTCAGCGGGCCCTTAGCGCCCGCCACCGTTGCCGGGTGCTGGTGGCGGACGCTTGTCGAGCGGACGCGCTGGGCTGAGCTGACGTGAGCCGTTCTGCGAAGCGATCTTGAATGGCTCGCTGGCCTCTCCCCAGTACAGCGTGCGATGCGGAAACGGGATCTCGATATGTTGCTCGTCGAACGCTTTCTTGAGGCGACGCCGATATTCGCGGCCGACGGCCCATTGCTGGATGGGTTCGGTCTTGAGGCGCCCCTTGATCACCACGGCGTTGTCCCCGAATGCGTCGACACCAAAGATCTCCATCGGTTCGAGGATCTTTTCCTTGAAGTCCGCGTCGGCCCGCATGCCTTCGGCGACCTCTCGCATGACGCTCACCACCTGATCGGTATCCTCTTTGTAGGCAACGCCTACGTCGAATACCATGGCAGACCATTCCTTGGTCATATTGGAAAGAGACGAGATCTTTCCGTTCTGAAAGATGTGTACGGTTCCGGCCAGGTCCCTCAGCGTGATCGTCCGAAGTCCAATGCTTTCGACCAGTCCGCCCGTACCATTGATGATGGCGACATCACCGACCCGGATCTGATTTTCCAGCAGGATGAAGAAGCCCGTGATCACGTCGCGGACCAACTCCTGGGCGCCGAAACCAACGGCAAGACCGATGATGCCGGCGCCTGCGATCAAGGGAGCGATGTCTACGCCGACTTGCATCAACAGGAGCATGATAATGAATGCCCACACCGTGATGCCCGCTGCCTTCTTGAGGATCCCTCCCAGTGTTTCCACTCGTTTTTGGTGTTCGCGAGCCACCCTTTCCTGGCTGCCGTCGGCGTTGCGCGAGGCGCGGGCCACCAATCGTTTGCAGCCGAAGTCGACCAGCTTCAAAAGGATGGTTCCCAAAAGCAGAACCAACAGCACTTTTGGCAAGGCTTGGACGGCCCACTGTACGGTTCCCCTCAGGATACCCGCCCAGAAGTCTGCCGACAGCCAGTTTCCAGGATCATCGAAACTCATACGCACCCGTCAGCAGTGTTCGTGCCAGGAAGGGAAGCGGCATTGCGCGGCTGAACCGCCTCCCGTCAGGCCGCGAAATACTTGGGAAATACGTTGGCGCACGACGCAATGCGCCACGCTGGGGCGAATTGCCTCTCTCGCGCGATGGCTAGCGCACACTGAAGCGGCTTCGTGCCGGCATGAGCTCCGCTGCGTCCAGTCGCGAGCGCACCACCACCTCATGGTCACCACGCTCGAGCGCCAGCGTCAGTTCGTAAGGGGCTTCCATGGTGGCGCGCTGCTTGCCATCGACCATCAGGTCGAGTTCCGGTCGTTTGGCAGCGAGCCAACCCTGGAGGTTCGCTCGTACCTCGACGTCGGCGCGTCCGCCCCGTTCGTTGCCCGCCAGCAGAACCGCGCCTTCGTGGGGTGTCGTCAGCAACACCCGCGATCCATCGAGTTCGGTGCAGCCCTTGGTGTCGGCGGCGAGCAACCAGGGCAGCCCGTTTGCGTCGCGACCGGGCGCGCCGTAGGGCTGAGCCGCTATCCAGTCCCGGTAGGCCTCGGGCAGTACCACAGCGCTCGCTGTCGACCGATCGCTGCAGGCGAAGCGGCGCAGTCGGCCGTGCCCCTCCGCACGCACGTGTCGGTGCAACCGGCACTCGACGGACGCCCCGGCGCCTTGCACTTGGCTGCGCGGGACACGTCGCTCCACGGCCGTCGGGCAGGCACTACCCACGGGCTGTCCGGAAAGCGGGCATACCCGCACTGGCACGAGAAGTTCAGCATCGTACAGTGGCTCCGGTTGTGGGATTTCCCGCATGCTGCGCCGCATGATCTCCGTGAAGAGGGGACCTGCGCCCTGGGCTCCGGTGAGCTCTCGAGTCGGTGCTCCAGACGAGTTGCCCACCCAGACGCCTACGGTTCGCTCCCGCGTGTACCCGAGCGTCCAAGCGTCGCGATACCCCGAACTCGTTCCTGTCTTGGCCGCTACGGCGAACGGAAAGTCGAAAGGACCTCGACCGCCGAGCCCGAGTACGCGCGCCAAGGGATCCGAGAGGCTCTCCGAGACCGCAGCGGCGAACTCCGCCGGGAGCAGTGAAGGGCCTGGTTGCTCCCGCCCCAGTTGGCTGCGGTTCGTCGCAACCGTTCTGAGCGCGAGCTTTCTGCCTTGGCGGGCCAGCATTGCGTAGGCAGTGACCAATTCGCTGAGCGTCACCTCGCCACTACCCAGGGCCAACGACAGTCCGTAGTGTGCTTGCGAACGGTCGAGGCTTTCGATGCCAGCGTCGCGCAGCAACTTCAGAAAGGCCCCGTCGGGTAGCTCCCGGGCGAGTCGCACCGCGGGTACGTTCAAGCTAGACGCCAGAGCAGTGCGCGCATTCACCGGTCCGTGAAACACGTGGTCGAAGTTCTCTGGAGCATAGCCGGCGCCCGGTGCCCCGAACACGCTGGGCACATCCGCCAGCGGCGCGAGGTTGCTCTTGCCTCGGGAGAACGCCAGCGCATAAATGAAGGGCTTGAGCGTCGACCCGGGCTGGCGGGGTCGATTGGCGTGGTCCACTTGACCAGCTAGTGGGTCCGAATAGTCGAAGCTCCCGACGTAGGTGAGAATCTCGCCACTTTGGTTGTCCACGACGATCGCCGCGGCATTGTCCGCGCCCTGGCGCGCCAGACGCGCCCGGTGGCTCTGCAATATGCCGAGCACGTCGCGCTGGAGCGCGAGGTCGAGCGTGGTCGAAAGCTTCGAGCCGTCGACGGGTTGGTTCTGTGCCAGCAGCCGGTCGACGAAGTGAGGAGCTTCGAACGGGTGAGCGATGGGCTGAAGTCGGATCCTGGTGTCCAGCGCTCGGGTGAGGTCCGCTTCGGACAGACAATGGTGGTCCGCCAGTGCCCGCAGCAGGGCCCGCTGGCGCAGCACTACTCTATTCGCGTGACGGTAGGGGTCCAGGGCGCTGGGCGCTCTGGGAAGGACCGCCAGGTAGGCTGCTTCCGCCCAGCCCAACTGCCTGGCCGCCTTGCCGAACATGCCTCGGGCTGCCTCTTCGGGACCCACCAGGCCATGGCCGTAGTTCAGCCGATTGATGTAGGCTGTCAGAATCGCGCGCTTCGACAGCTTTCGTTCCAGATTCTGGGCGCGCGCGGCTTCGACCAGCTTGTCCCACAGGTTGCGGGGCTTGGCGCGGCCCTGGCTCTCCAGCAGTTTGACGAGCTGCTGGGTGACGGTGCTGGCTCCCGACACGATGCGTCGATGTTCCACGTTTTGCGCCAGTGCTCTCGCCACTGCGCCGTAGTCGATGCCGTGATGTTCGAAGAAACGGCGATCCTCACTCATTAGTGTGGCGCTGATCAGGCGGTCACCCATGCGTTCGAGCTCAATGGGGGTGCCACGTACGCCGAGTTCGCTCGGGAGGGTTCTTAGCCGCTGACCGTGCCTGTCGAGGATTGCGGTTTCTCGGTTCCAGCGCTTCGACAAGAGAGAACCAGGATTGCCAACCAGAAGACGGAAAGAAACCCAGCCGACCAGGCAAGCGAACGCCAGTATTGCGAGCTGGGCCAGGCGGCGGCGCGCCCGGTTCATTGGATGACTACCTGCGCGAATCCGCCAAAGGAAGTGCCGTCGGGTTGATACATCAGCTCAGCGCTGGGCCGTGGCAGCGAGAAGGTTCCCGGAGTCGTGGCTCTGACGAGGTAGCTCACTGCGACATCGGGAGCTCCTGGCTTGTCGTAGTAGATGCGCACCTTGTCGTCACCGAGCTCGATGTGGTCAGGGCGCGCGTAGCTTCGTGCCAGCCACCCGAAAAGGGGGTGAGCGTCCGTGACGTCACGAACCTCGGCAATGGTATCCAGCGAAGGGTCGACGGGTTCGAAGCCGGCGGGCAGCGCGTCGCTGATGGCCAGGTACCGGAAATCCCGTTGAGCGAGGGAGCTGGGCTTGCGTGCGAGAAGTGCGACCCGAAGCAGCTGACCCGCCCTGAGTGCGCTTAGGTCTACTGGATGTCCATCCGGTGTGGTGAAGACACGGTAGAGGTCCGGGCCGTTCGCGCCGCTGGCTGCTGTGGCGCTGGATTCGGTGGGAGGCAGCGTGTAGGCGGCGTCGAGGGAAAATGAAAGCGGCGAGTCGCGATCCGCACTGAGCTCCAGTCGTCGCGAGCGTCCCTTCAGCTCGCTGAGCGGGATGCGATACTCTCTGAGGCCACTTGGTAGTTCCCGTGCCACGGTCAAGAGCTGGCCATCGAGCCTGGCTTCGGGGACCGCCGCATGAGTTCGAGCCGCTTCCACGTGCTCGGCGAGCGCCAGCAGGCGGTAAGCCGTGGCCTGTGTCGTGTAGCCCTCGTTCGAGATGAGTAGTGTCGCGATGCCTCGAGGAAGCTCGCTCGACCGCGGCCTCAGTCGATTCAGGGCGACGCTCGCCTGAGCCAAGGCTCGTGTCTCCGAGCTGAAGCTGTGCAGGTCTTCACGATTGTCGCGAGCGAAAGGCCCTCCCGTGCGCAGCGCCGCTTCCACCTCGTCCAGCAGCGTTCGGACTCGGTCTTTCTGGCTTTCGAGGACGGAGAGCGCGAGCGCAAGGTTGGCCTTGCCGAACACCCCGAGCTCGCCTTCCATGTCGAATAGCGCGTCGGAGTCCTGGAGCGCGAGCTCCCGTGATTCGGCCAGACTCAAGGCGATGGCCGATCGAACTTCGGGCACTACCTGGCTGTCGAGCAACCGTTGATGCAAGTAGTCGAGCATGCCTTCGTTCATGCCCGGCGGCAGGTCGATCCCAGCCTGACGGGCGCTCACCACCGCGCGCATGGCGTAGGCCGTCCCAAATGCGCTCGAGCTGTTCCCGCCAGGCCAATAGGCGAGCCCCCCGTCAGCGGTGCGCATCGAAGCTAGGCGTTTCAAGCCATGCCGAATGCGGGCATCGAAGAACTCGTCAGTGTACTTGGTGATGCCGATGAGCGGTAGTATCTTCCTGGCCGCCAACAGCGGAAGCGTGCTCGATGTGGTTTGTTCGACGCACCCATGCGGGTAGCCGAGTAGGAACTCGAGTTCGGCACCCAGTTCTGGGTGCAGGTTCGCACCCACCGTGATGTCGAGCGTCGCGTCTTCAGCCGCGTTGACCTGGTCGGGTATGTTCAGAGCAATCTCCTGCCGATCGCGAAAACTGCCCATCAGACGCGGCTCCACAGCGACCCCCGCTGCCGTTACCTGCAGAGGGCGGCTCACTTCGTCAAGGGCTCTTCCTGTCTGATCGTACAGACCGAAACCCAACGAGAGCGTGCCGGACCGAGAGGGCTCGAACTCGTCGGCGACGCGCTGGCGCGCCCCCGGTGCCACCGCGACCACCCGATTCTTGCCGGCTACCTTCACGCTGCCACGGAACCAGGCGCGGCTGGTATTGTGGATGAGCGCGGCGAGCTCGAAGCGATCTCCCTGCTTGGCAAAGCGCGGTAGTACGGGCTCGAGGAGCACGGGCTTGCTCACTCGAAACGAGCTTTCGTTGGTGCCGGAGCGACCCTGTCGGTCGACGGCTACCGCGAGGATGCGAAATTCGGTCAGATTGTGCGGCAGCTCGAACTCCACGCGCGCATGTCCTTGGGCGTCGGGGTGAATCTGCGGCTGCCACAGCGGCGTATTGACGAACCTGGTGCGTGTCAGAAGTGGGGCCAGGCCACCTTCCGCGTCACCGTCACCCGCGATGTGGCTTCGATCGTACCACTCCGCCAGCCCGGAGCGGGTATCCGAGAAACTGAACGCAAGCGGACTCCCTTGCCACAGGGTTGCAAGAGGATCGGGTGCGTGAAACCCGGTCAGGCGCAGGACGCCTTCGTCGACGACGGCAACCGCGACCTCGACGTTCGTTGCCGGGCGCCCGGCGTGCGTCACGTCCAGTGTGACGCTGGCGCGCTCTCCGGGGCGGTACACCGGTTTCCCCGCAGCCACCTTCAGGCCCAGTCGAACGTCGGCGAGTGACACCGGCAGCCGGACAGCACCGGTCAACGGAGCCTGAGGCTCACGCTGATTGCCTCTCCCCAGCAGCGTCACGGTGGCATGTACGAAGGGCGCGTGTTTGGCCTCGATGGGCAGGTCGACGGTTGCCAGACCCGCACCCATGGTAAGCGTTCGGTGAGTCCAGAGCCGATCGCTTTCGAGCGTGACCAGGGCGGTTGCCGATGGGAGGGGGTTGTCGATCAGCAAGTGCGCCGTTTGTCCAGGTTGGTAGGCCGCCTGATCGGCGACCACCGTGACTCGGCCTGGGCCGTGGGGGCGCGCATCTGCCGCCTGTGGACCGTGACCATAGACCCACAGTGATCTCTGCCCGCCCGGGCGCCCATCGACCCACGCGCTCACCAAGTAGTTGCCGGCAACCCGTGGCGTCAGTGCGCAGTGGGCAGGCTCTGCTTCACTCTTTGTATGGCAGGAACCGGCGGGCCGGCGGCGCGGTGTCCAGCGGTAGTCCAGCGCGCCAGCCTGCGTGCGCCGCTTCGACAACCGGTATTCGACGCGTTCGAGGCGCGCTTCCACCCGCGCTCCGACAATCGGCTCTCCTCGCTGGTCGGCAACACCGAGCGCGACGTCGATGGCTTGCCCTTCGTTGAACCAGCTTCGCTCCAAGGACAGCCCTGCGTAGCGGGGAGCAGGGTGGTACAGGACGCTGCCGCGTTGGGCGCTGAAGCGATTGGACTCGTCGCTGGCTTCGGCCTGCAACGTCAAACGCAAGGGGCCGCGTGCTCCCGCTGTCGGAAGCTCGAGGCCGAGTGCCAACCGACCCGCTTCATCCAGCGTCCCGACTCCCGCGCGGTTCCAGTTTTCCCCGGCGCGAGTTGTCGTGAAGGACTCGTCCCAGGGGGAGAAGCTCAGTCCGGCGCTCGCGAGGGGACCTTCGAGCTCGGCTGGCTCGGCCTTGAGCGACCAGCTCACCGTAGCGCCTCGAAGGGGGGCTCCGAACAAATAGTGACCGGAGATCTCGCCGTTCAGGCGCGTGCCCTCGACGCTTGCGGGCAGCTCCAGGTCCAGAGCGAACCTGGGTGCTTCGAAGGCTGCCAGCCGCACGCTCTGTTCGAGTAGCGTCTGCTTGTTCGCGCGCACCTCGATCACGTACTGTCCGAGCCTGGCCTTCTTGTCGAAGGCATGGTCCAAGACCGCGCTGCCGAAGTCGTTGGTTCGCTTGGCAGAGTGCACGAGTTCGCGGCCGTCGGGTGCTCGCAGCGTGAGTTCGAGCTTCTCCTGCCGTGCGGGCGCGACCCCGTCCGAAGTGCGCTCGAAAGCGCTGGCCTTGAGGTGCAGCGTTTCACCCGGTCGGTAGATGTCCCGATCCGTCTGTACGAAGACCCGTAGCGCCCTCGTTGGTGTTTCGCGGCCGGCCAGCTCGGGAAACATGTGCGCCGCGTCACTCTGCTCGTGATGCGCAGCCATCAACAGGGTCTGCCCGGCGCTCTCTACTCGTACCAGCGCGCTCGGGTCTGCCATGGCCGGGAGTCGCGCGACTCCCGAGCTATCGGTGGTCACCTCGGTCCGAGTCCCCGCCCAGCTGACGAGAGCTCGGGAAACGGGTTGACCGGTGTCGGCACGCGTGACGAGCACCAGGCTGGCGTCCGGTGAGTTGTGCACGTGCAGTTCGAGTCCGTCGCGTCCGGAAGGTGTGATCAGGGCGGTGGGTGGGTGCGTCGCCGCGGACGTGGGCGCGTAGCGGGGCGTTTTGGCCTGGAATGCGGTCTGGTCGTGTCTGAGCTCTACCAGGTAGCTCTGGTGTGGGCGCAGCGCGCGGCGCAGATCTACGGTGGTGGTGACGAACTCGTCCAGCCTGGGCTCGACGTCGATGGGCAACACGAGGAAAGCAGGCCCCTGGCGTGAATCGCCCGCTGCGGTCAGGGCCTGCTGCAGCGCTTCGCCCGAGCCATCGGGAATCTGCCAGATCCAGAGCTGCGCGCGACTCACGTTTCGCGACGTGAATTCGAACGATTGGGTATGCTCTTCATCCAACCAAAGCGCTCCCTCCGGCATGCTCAGGCTCGCCGAGAGCGGTCGTTGCCTCACTCTGAGCGAGATGGGCTGCGTCAGGCGGTCGCCGTACGGATCCGTCAGGCCCGACAGACTTACCCGGTAGATTTCCCCTGGGCGAAAGTCGCCGCTCACGATCACATGACCTCGCCCCGACCAGGTGTTGACGCTGAGGTTCAGGTGGTTGGGTCTGGGCGAGATCCTGAGCCTGTGTTGGAGCTCGGTGCTGCTCTCGGCCAGCGCGTGGTTGAACTCCAGGTGGAGTTGCCGTTCATCGAGGACATAGATCCCATCCATTTCGTCGCACGCTGTCCCAGAGAAATCGCACACGACCGCTTCGTGGGCGAGCTTGGGCGCGACTTGCACACTTGCGGTGCGTCCCCGTCTATCGCGCCCAGGCCTTTCGTCGTATGCCCTGAGCATGAGTCGCTCTCCACGAGCCACGGGAGCGCGAGGACGTACAACGACGAGCTGTCCCGACGGCACGGTGACCCCGTCGAAGCGGTTGATGTGGGGGCGTTCCAGGTTCACCGGTAGCAGCGCGCCGTTGGCGCGCGTGAGCTCGATCCTTTCGCGCGCGAACTCTCGCGTGACGGGCTGATCGTACAATACCAGAAAACTCTGCCGAGGCGCGACCAGCTGCCCGTCGTGCACGGATAGCGAGACGGCGCGAGCGTCTCCCGGGACTGGCAGATAGCCGAGCGCCTTGCCTGCCAGGCGCGGCCCACTCGCAGTGAAGGAGGCCCGCCAGGAGAGCTTTCTCTCGCGTTCGCGAATGGCGCTGACCCCGCTCAGGTTCAGCTGGTAGGTTTGCTCTGGGTCGAAGGCCGTGGCGGCCACGAACTCGAGAGACTTGGGCCCCAGCCAGCGCAGCTGTCCTGGTACCGAGGGTGAGATGCTGAGCAGGTCGCCTGCCGGCGCTCCCGGAGTCGCCCCGACCACGGCTTCATTGAAATCGATGGTGAAGCGTTGGCCGACGACGACGAAGCTGTCCGATGACGGATGTACGACCGATAGTGACCGGCGCCCTCGTTCGAGCTCTGCGAGCGCTGGGCGCTGACGAAGCCCGCGCGTCGGCGGCGGGGGGAAGACGAGCTCGGCAGGACTCATCGGCCGCGTCAACAAGCTCGCGCGTCGGTCGACAGAGTCGTCACGACTGGACGGCTCAGCGGCTCGTTCGGACTTCGGGGCCGGCGCGGCGGAACAGCCGGGTAGCAAGAGAGCGATCGAGACCAATGAAGCGAGACAGCGGTGAGACATGGCGGGACCCATGCAGCCGATGGAGCAGGAAGCGCGCCAGGGGGAAGCCGACCGAGCCGCTCTGTCACTAAGCCGGGATACGCCGGTACTTCCGGGCGCGTCCGCTGTGAGTTGCCCGTAGCAAGACGCCTGGCTGTGGCCACTGGAACACAGGCGCGTGGGAACTCGCCCACCGTCGTTTTCCGCGGTTACCGATGCTCTCGGGTTGGCGCGCTGGGGCGAACGAGCTAGCTTCTGGAAATGCGGCGCAGACAGGTGCTGGTGGCGGTTGGTATGGCGATGTTGAGTGCGGCCTGCGGCGGGCCCTCGAAAGGTGCCGCGGACACACGCGAGCGAGATTTGCGAAACGCATACGAACGCGTTGCAGGAAACTGGCGCCTGACCAGCTTCCAACCCGATAGTCCGCTGGGTCCCCCTTTCGATGCACTGGTTGGCGAGCAGGTGGGAAAGCTTCAGGTGACGATGGGCGACGGCATTCTGACCGCAAGCGGTGTAGGCTTCTCGGCCACGCGCCGCTACGAGATCATTTCAGCGACCCCTGACGCCGCGCAGGCCCAGTTGATCGACGACGCAGGGGTGCGTTTCGATCTGGAGTTGCTCTTTTCGAACAACCAGCTGTTCTTCGTCAACAAGACGAGCCCTTGGCGCGGCAAGGGCACTCTTCTCCGAGTATCCTGACGGTTCGAGCGGGTTGGGCGGGAGCGGACGACGAGGTTCTGGTGGAAAGAAACCGGAGCGCAACCAGGTAGCTCTTAACCCGTGTTGCGCATGCCCTGAGCAATCCCGTTCAGAGTCGTGCCCAGCACCTGATCGAGGAGTGCTCGCTCGGCGTCGTCCTCGCTCATTTCACGCTTTCGTTTCAACAGAGCCACCTGCAGTACGCTCAGAGCGTCCACGTAGGGGTTGCGCAGCTTGAGTGCCGTATCCAGAAAACGGTGCGACTCCACCAGAGTATCGCGGCGGCGGATGCGTCGGATGGCGTTCACCGTGTGGTTGAATTCGGCGATCAGTTCTTCGAACAGCGTGTCGTCGGGGTAAAGCTCAGCCAAATACAAGCGAGCGACCTCGATGTCCGCTTTGGCGCAGACCATTTCGATCTTGGACAAAAGATCGTCGAAGAAGGGCCAGGACTCTGCCATATGCCGCAGAAGCTCGGTGCCGCCGTCCTGCTCGAGCGCCTCGTGCAGGGCGGTCCCAGCACCGAGCCATGCGGTGAGCATGAGTCGAATCTGCGTCCAACCGAAATTGTACGGAATGGCGCGGATGCCCTTCATGGTGCCTGCGCCCTTGTCACGATAGGCAGGCCGAGAGCCAAAGTGCACGTGCGCCAACTCTCTGACGGGGGTTGCTTCGAGGAAGATCGAGAAGAGCCTGTTGTCTTCATGGACGAACTTCCTAAAAACCTCGCGCGAACGTGCCGCGAGTTGTTCGGTGATCTCGCGGAACTGGCTGACCTGTGCCAACGACACGTCGTTGCGGAAGTCGCTGGACATTGCCATCAGCGTGCCGCTCAGCATGACCTCGAGGCTGCGCTCGGCGATGGGCAAGAGACCGAACTTCTGGGAAATGACTTCGCCTTGCTCGGTGATCTTGATGCGTCCGGTCAGGGTCTCGGGCGGGAGTGCAGCCAAGGCCCTGAATACGGGCGAACCGCCTCCGCGACCCACGGTGCCGCCACGGCCGTGAAACAGGGTGAGCTCGACATTCGCCTTGCGAGCGACCGAAGCCAACTTCTCCTGAGCGCGATAGAGCTCCCAAGAAGCGGCTAGCATGCCGACGTCCTTGGCGGAGTCCGAGTAGCCGAGCATGATCTCCTGACGCTTGCCGCGGGCTTGCAGCTGGCGGGCATAGGCAGGGTGTTCGAACAGCGACTCCATGATCTGGGGCGCATTGGCCAGATCGTTGCCGGTTTCGAACAGCGGCACGACGTCGAAGCTCGAACGCGGTGGCTCGTGCGCCAAGTCTGCTAGCCCGCACTCTCTGGCCAAGAGCAGCACGCGGAGCAGGTCGTCCGCGCTTCGCGTCATCGAAATGATGTACGTTTGTGCTGCAGGTTCGCCAAATTCCTCTTGAATGCTTCGCATCACGTCGAACACGGAGACCGTTCTTTGGGATTGTTCGTCGAGGTCGATATGTCTTGGCAACAGTGGTCGCCTGAGTAAGAGCTCGTTCCCCAGACTCGCGGAATCGGGAGGAGTCCTGCCCGTTCGTTCGGCGATGTCTCGGATCGCCGCCGTGTGGCGTTCGGAGTCCTCACGTATGTCCAGGCGATACCCGGAAAACCCCAGAGTCTTTACTTGACCGATCAACGGTTCCAGGAAGAAGCGACTGGCGCGTCGTGCGTTCGCCGCCAGAAGCGCGCGCTGGCACAGTTCCAGGTCCTCGATGAAGTCGCTCGAGCTCGTGTAGGCCCCCGCGACGATTTGAGGGCGTCCTGCGTCACGCGAAGCGATCTCCTGCCTACCGCACTCGAGTCGTGACACCATGAATGTCAGCTTGAGGCGGAGCGGCTCGTGCACGTCGCGCACCTGGTTGGCCTGCCACACCTCACTGAACGACTCCTTGTCTCGCGCGATCGAGCTGCGCAGCTCAGCAGGCGCGGGAGCGATCCGATCGGAAATGCTCAGTCGATGAATCAGCTCGCGCAACTTTTCCTGGTAGTGGCCGAGTAATGCATGGGCGGAGCGCCTGGCGGCGGCGAGCGTGATCTCCGGCGTCACGAACGGATTGCCGTCTCGGTCTCCAGCAACCCAGCTGCCGAGCGGCAGGTCGACAGAAAACCCGAGTTCCTCGCCGAATACTTGGAAGAAGGCGCGTCGAGTGGCGCCGTCCACGAGTGCGCTGGCTTCCAACAGGCGGTCTTCCAGGTACCAGATCACCGTGCTGACCTCGTCCATTACGCTCGGACGATCGCGGCGCACCTCATCCGTTAGCCAGAGCAGCTCGATATCGGCCTCCATTCCTTCCTCGATGTGCTCGCGTTCTCCAGGCGGAGCTTCTTCCCGAGCGAGCAGCGCTTCGGCCAGCCGCGCCTGAAGGTCGAGGACCGTGCGCCGCGTCGACTCGGTCGGATGGGCGGTGAGCACCGGCCGCACCTCGACCCGCCTGAGAGTCTCACGCACCTGTTCGGCGCTCATCCCGCGTTGGGCGAGTTTGCGCAGCGCCCACTCCATGCTCGCGGGCTGCGGACCGGCATGCGTGTCTTTCCGATAGCTCTGACGACGCCGAACGCGATGCACCTGCTCCGCCGTGTTGATCAGCAAGAAGAACAGCGTGAATGCGCGCGCCACGGGCGCCGCGACGTCCAGCGGCAAGCTTTTCACCTTGGCCAGGACGTTCGCGAGCTGACCCTGCTGTTGACGGCGATCGCGGCATGCGGTGCGAAGCTGTTCGATCGCTTCGAATACCGCTTCTCCCTCGAGGCGCCGCACCACTCGACCCAGCGCTCCAGTGAGCCAGCGCATGTCGTCGTGGAGGGGCTGGTCGAGAGTCGGGGCTTTGGGAAGTAGGGTAGGGGTGAGATCGGGGCTGGGGTGCTCGGCCATGGCACCTTTCTTCGCACGGTGTGGCCGCTGAAGCCAGCGTCTGCGCGGCGCATTTTGCCCCGCGAAAGCGCTTGTCTGCGCGCACGCACCATTTGACCCATTGGCCAGAAGTGCAGAAGCGCGACGAGGTGTCCTCTGCGTTTCCGTTCGTGCACTCACCTCGCACGGTCGGGTATGCATGTCCGGGAAGGGCCAGCGCTCCCGAACGCTCGGGAGAGCGTCGGTCGCTCGTCGTTCGGGGGTTGCGCAATCGGGACAAATACGACATACGTCGTCCTACCCTTACGGCGTTGCCATCGCAGTGGCGAGGGCAGCGTCGTCACCGAGGTGCTTCGACGTGACATCTGCTTTCAGACGTCTCGCGGGCCTTCTGGCGGTGGTTTTGCCCTTGGCAGGCTGCTCGAAACGCGAGGCCCACAAAGAGGATCCCGCAAGCCCATCAGGATCCCGCGGCCCGCTCCCCATTCCAGAAGCCATCGGCGAGCCTCTGACCAGCGGTGACGAGCTTCCCGAGGTCAGCGCGATTGCGCACACGGGTGCTCGGGTCGACGTGGTCGACTATCGCGGCAGGGTACTGTTGATCTTCTTCTGCTCCTCGCTCTCGTCCGAGCGTTGCACCGCTTTGACGGAGTGGTTGAGACAACGCTGGTCCGAGCTGCGTGAGCTCGATGCGGCTGTGCTGGGCGTGACGCGCGATCACCGTTTGCCGTTGCGCGAGCGCGCTTACCAGTTGGAGCTACCCTTCTACTTGCTGGCGGATCCGCGGGGTCGGCTGTTCGATGCGTTCGGTGTGCAAGAGGCCGGTCAAGCCTTGGTGGTGGACTCCGACGGTGAGGTCCAGAAGCGGCTTGCCGGCGACTCACCGGCAGATCTCGGCGATCGATCCCTCAGGTTGCTCGATAGCTTGTCGCGTGAGAGTGGCTGACCCCGGCAAGCAGATCAGACGCGCGAGCCGGGCTGCTCAGCGTACGCGCTTGCGCTTGCGCGCCGACGGCGGCTCCGAAACGATGGTCTGCTCGCCCACGACGGGTACGATCGAGTAGGCTCCGCCGTGGGCCGGCTTCGGCCTGAACGCTGACATGAACGACGGCCCCGAGGAAGGAGGTGCACTCTCGTGCGGGCTTCCCATTGCTGGGGGCCTGGACGAGTGGCTCTCCTCGGGTTCGTCGTTCTTGCACAGCTCGAGATCCGAAACAGCGGGGAACACCACCGGCGTGTTACGACGGACACGCTGGTTGCCTGAGCGCGCTCGAACCATGCTGGCGAAGAGGTCGGGCAGCTTGTGTGGGCGCGGAACAGACGTCATCGCGAATGCCTCGGTCATTCGAATCGCTAACACGATCCGTCGATGAGCGGGGCACCGACTTTTCTGGTCCGCTCCGAGCCTGTAGCCACTTCGTCGCTCGCATTCCAAGCAGCAGCTTCGGACTGCCGCGGGATTCCGAGCGTCCGCCGCTCCGCTCGGCAGGAGTCCAGGGCAGGTGCCCCATGGACAGTTGGACAGCACTTGGTGGCTCGAGCGCACTCTTGCTCTCAACCGGACTTGTTCGTGTTGCTGACTTACCGGCGCGGGGGCCCAGGGGGCGGGCGGCTCTTCTCTGGAGTCCTTACCTCTGGCACTGGGGCTCGTGGCCCCCGATCGCGTGTTCGGCTATCAGGCTGAATTGTACGTTTCTCCGATGGGGGCGGGCCCCGGACGTCACGCCACTGGCAATTGGGCCATGCGAGGTTTCCGCAACATCGGAAGATTCCTCGAACCCATCATTATCAACACACAAGTCGAGGTGCCCCATACAGATCAGAAATTCCCTATGTTGGCTGGCCTGTTAGCTCTATTGGCGACTTGTTAGCTACCATCGGATATTTTGCTCAGCAGGGTCAATTCGCGTGGGATTGTGTTTTCAAATTTGTGAGCAGGCTCTAGTCGACACGCCTGTTGAAATTGGGTGCCTCTACCACGGGGTGTGGAACCACTTACTCCACATCATGGGATCTAACGCTTCGTTTCTCGCCTGGGTACCGGTCAGCATGGTTTTCGGGGTGTTCGGTACGGTTGCTTGCGCTGGTAGCGACGATGCGCCGCCCTACGGATTCGATGGGGTACAGCCGGATACTACCGGTGCCGTCACCAGCAGCGGTACGGTGAATGCAACCGGTTCCGCCGCATCGGGTCAGGCCGCAGGGGGGACCGTAACAACCGCTGGAAGCGCTTCCACGACGGGAGGAGTCGATGCGAGTGCCAATACTGCGGGTGTCAGTGCCACCACAGGTGGCGGTTTCGGTAGCGGAGGCGCGACGTCCACGGATGGCGCGACCACGGCTGGCACCCAGTCCACTGGAGCGCCGTTCGGCGGAATGGCGACTACCGGTTCGGCCGGGGGCGCGAGCTCGACCGCCACCACCGGCGGCTTTGGTAACAACAGCACTACCGGGTTCGGGTTCGGAGGCGGTTCGGCCACGACGGGAGGCAATGCGACCACTGGCGGGTTTACCGCCACCTCCACGACGGGTAGCGGAACGACCGGCGGCAGTAGCGCGAGCTTCAGTGAAGTGGCCGCCATGATCGAGCAGACCTGTGCCTCTTCGAACTGTCACGGTGGGCGGGAGCGGCCGAGCCTGTCCAACAACGGCAACCTGCTGAACACGCTGATGAACACCACGGTGCGTCAATGTGGAGGGAGCGCGCTGGTAGCGCCCAACAACTCCAGCGGCAGTGCACTGATGAGTCTTCTGCAAGGCACGTGTGGCAATTTCATCATGCCACCCACGTGCACGGCGCCTCCTTGCATGAGCGATCAGGACATGACGACTATCAGCACTTGGATCGATGCCGGCGCACCAGCCAACTGAGCTTGGGCGCGTCAACTTGTTCTGGTGCTCTGCGCAGCTCAGGGGATAGGGCGCAGCCCAGACTCTCCGGGTTGGTAGCGCATCACGAGTAGCGTCCAATCGTCGTCCTGCTCGCGGGCATGGCGTCGCACTTCGCTGAACACCCGCTCGACGATGGCTTCGACCGGGTGGTCTTTGGCTGCCTCGATCAGCGCACTCAAGCGCTCCAGGCCGAACTGCTCTTTGCTCTCATTCATGGCTTCGGTAATGCCGTCGGTATAGAGTACCAACAGGTCGCCCTCGCGAAGCTGCAGGTGGCTGTCGTCGGTGAACCTGGATACATCCTTCATGGCACCGAGCCACGTTCCCGGCGTCTCGACCAGCCGGCATTTGCCGTCTTCGGCGCGGCACAAGAGTAGTTCCTCGTGTGCGCCGGCAAAGGCGATTCTGCCGTCATCGAAATAGCGCATCAGGGTGAAGGTGACGTGCTCGTCGTTGCCCAAACGGTGGCGGATGTTGTCGTAGAGAACATTGTTGAGCGTGATCACGACCTCTCGCGGCGAAGCATTCGGGTGCTTTCTGCAGAGCGAAGCGACCGAACTCTGTACCATGAGCATGATGAGGCCCGAACTGAGACCGTGGCCAGCCACGTCGCCAATGCCAATCCATCCGCCGCGAGCCACCGCGAAGAAGTCGTAGTAGTCGCCTCCTACTTCGCTTGCCGGCTGCATGCGCGCTGCCACCTCGAGTCCGTCGATCTCGACGCTGCGTGGCAAGAGACAAGTCTGGATACGCGCGCCAATTTCCAGCTCCTTCTCCAGCCGCTGCTTGGCTGCAAGCTCGAACGCCGTGCGTTCGACGGTTGCCAGTGCTCCCTCGGTGACTCTGATGAGCGGCCCGATGTAGAAGCGCACGAACGACAGGGCCAGCATCAAACCACCGACGCAACCCAGGCCGATGATGAGCAAGATGCGCTGGCGCAGGTTCTCGCCGGTTGCCAGGCGCTCCGTGGAAACCACCATTGCAATGCGGCCTACCGCTTTGCCTTCTACCGAGAGTTCCGCCCAGGCACGGACGAAGGCGGGGGACCAGTGTGGTTGGAGTTGTTCGCCGCTGAACAGCGAGTCCACCGAACTCGACCAGACGCCGTGCTTTGCGAGCACCTTCCCCTGGGCGTCTGTCGCCACGATTGCCTGCACGTCCCCATCTCGCTTGTAGGGCTCGAACGCGTCGTGAAGCATCGGTTCATCGCGGAGAACGACTCCGAGCTCGCCTGTCTGCGAGAGCTCGACCACGCCACGCGTGGCCTTCCACTGAAGATCTTGGTGAATGCTCGGCGTGAGCCAATTGAAAATGTGAGAGACTAGTAGAAACAGCATCAGCCCCAGGGCCAACAGCAGGCCGCCAATGAACAGGGCGAGCGCCCGCTTCATGCGACCGCTGGACATGACCTTGGCACGCTCCTCCGGCGGCAGCAGCGTCGGGGCGCCGGGGATCACGGGCATCATCCTGTTCGTGGGCCCGGGGGGGGTGACAGGCGGGGGGAGCTTTGCGGCCGTGCTCATAATCGAATGCGGTTGCGGCCCGCGAACTTCGCCTCGTAAAGGCGCTGATCGGCAATCAGCACCAGTTCATCGACGGAATTGCCGTCCACCGGGAAGGTTGCGATTCCCGCGCTGACGGTGACGTTGAAGGGCTGTCCGGCAGCGCCCTCGAAGTTGATCTTGGCGAACTGGCTGGTGGCTCGCGACAGGATCTCTCGCGCGCTTTCGGCCCACTCTCCGAAGAACGCGACGATAAACTCCTCGCCGCCCCAGCGTGCTCTCAGATCTTCGATGCGAAAGCTGCTATTCATGACCTGCCCGAAGGCAGCGAGTACGTCATCGCCGACCGAGTGACCATAGTTGTCGTTGATCTGCTTGAACTTGTCGATGTCGCACAAGCACAGCGACAGGTGCTTCTTGTTGCGCTTCGCCTCCGCGAGCCGGGCGCGGATTGCTTCGAGAAAGGCGCGTCGTGTCAGCAGGCCGGTGAGCAGGTCGCGGTTGGATTGTTCCTGAAAGCTCCGAGTGCGCTCGACCCTCACCCGTAGCCGGGCGCTGAGCTCCATCTCCTTCAAAGGAGTGCCGAGCACGTCGTCGATGCCCGACTCGTGCGTCTGACAGAGCTGAGCCTCGGAGACCGGCCCGGGTAGGACGGCGAGCACGGGAAGATCTCTCCAGCGTGGCTCTGCACGGAGAATGCGGCCGAGCGCGGTGACCGGGTAGCCGGCGATGAGACCCCGGAGTACGAGCGCGTCGGGACGGACTCGTTCCAGCGTCTCCAACAGGCTCCTGGCCGCCGCCGTCCTGTGCACCACGAAGCCTTCGCGGGTCAGGGTCTGGTCGAGGGAATCGGGCCCTTGGTCATCACTTGCCACGAGGATGCGGGGAGCCTCTCGGGCAAGAGAAAGAGCAGAGAATGCGGTTACCACGCTCTCGGCATCCGGTGGTCCCGTCACGAATTCGGTGGCTCCCACGCTGGCCGCTGCGATCCGGGCTTCGAAGCTGTCGTCCCACCCCAGCACCAATGTGGGCAGTCGACGGCACGACTCGATGCTCTTGATCGCCTGGAGTGTCGTTGCTGCCAGTTCCCGGGAGCACTTCGCCACGACCAGTGCATCCAGCCTTTGAGTCGCGGCTTCCGTCAGAGCGTCGACCTTGGCGTGCACCACGATGGCCCGCAGCTTGTTCCTGCCAGAAATCTCCAGAACCTCTCGGCCGAGCTCGCGGTCCTCGCTGAGCAGCATGAATGCACCGTACTCGGGCACCGTCTCTTCTTCGGCGGGGGAAGGCGGCAGGTCGCACGCCGCCTGGGCGGCGCGGCAAGCGGCATCGATTTGGCGCCATGTCAGCTCGCTGGGAGCTAGGTCGCCCGCGTGGATGGCCATCAGCGCGTCCTCGACGTGCCAGACCGCGCTGGCCACCTCGCGAAAGCCTTCACGCTCGGCGATCACGTAAACCTGGTGAGCGAGCCTTTGACAGGCTTCGAGGGCGCTCTTCGAGCTGCCCTCCCGCGCCTGCAGCAATACTCGCTGTAGCTCGCTCACGCGCTCGTGCAGGGCGCCGGAGCTGGCCGACCAGGTACCGGATTGATCGGCGGCGTTGCTCGGAATGCTGCGCGCAGTGGTAGCCTTGGGCACACACTCCAGACGGACGTTTATTTCGGGGAGTTAAGGTGGTCCTGATCGGGCTCGCCGACCCGATCAGAGCTGAAATCTCCCGGGCCCTTAATTGGCCGGCGGACACAGCCGTCCCACTGTCGTCCGGAAACGCCGGCCGAACCATGATCCGCACCGACCTTGGCTACTGCGAACTGACATTTCGACCGAGCCCCGACCTGGTCTCCGTGGTTCGCCGCTTCGTGTCCGATTTCTACGCGAAGGTCTTCGAAAGCCAAGACGACGCGTCGCGGGTAGCTCTGGCGACCCACGAGTTGTTGGAGAACGCTGTCAAGTACAGCTCGGGTGGAGACGCCAGCATCCGGATCAACGTTGCCGAAGCGGGACCGCTCGCGCAGGTTCAGATCCGCACATGCAACCAGGCACGCCCCGAGGATGTCGCCTGTGTTCGTAGACAGATTGAAGAAATGAAGAGCGCCGAGAACCGCTTCGACTACTATCAAGAGCTCATGCGCACGAACGCCCAGCGCAGCGACGGATCCGGCCTGGGCCTGGCGCGTGTGCACGCCGAGGCGGAAATGGACATGAGCTTGGAACACTGTGACGAGGGACAAGTGACGTTGGTGGCGCAAACCATCGTTGCACTACCGCTCGAGGAGGCGTCGTGAACGCGGAAGTCATTTCGGTTCGTCAAGGGGCGGAGTTGGATGCGCAGGTAACCCGCCGAGAGGACGTGCTGAACGTGCATCTCGCGGGCACGGCAGACCTTCGAGTCACCGACGCGATCGGGTCCATCTTGACCACGGTGCATGCCAAAGCGTTGGAACTCGGGGTTCACAAGGTCGTGGTCGATCTGCGTGCGCTCGAGTTCATGAACTCTTCCTGTTTCAAGAGCTTCGTCAAATGGATCACGGACGTGCAGGAGTTGCCCTCGCCGCAGTACCGTATCCGTTTCCTGTCCAACCCGGCGATCTTGTGGCAGCGCCGCAGTCTGCACGCCCTGAGCTGCTTTGCCGCCGACCTGATCACGATCGACGCCGAACGCAGTTGACCCGGGGTTCTGGTCGACCGCCCTGGAATCGCCTTGCCGGGAGCCAGGCGTCGGGCTCGGGGGCGTCAGAGGGGTCTGAAGCCTAGCTCACGAGCTTTCTCTTCAGCTGATTGCAGCGGCTCTTGCTTCGTGTTCACCACCGGTAGAGCGCGGGCACGCTGCTCGTTGATGGCGAGCCAGCTGCTCTCCTCGAGCGGTACCGCCCCCTCGTCGTAGATTGCCTCCACGGGGCATTCGGGGACGCAGGCACCGCAGTCGATGCATTCATCGGGATCGATGTAGAGCATCTCCTCATCTCCGTGAAAGCAATCCACAGGACAGACGACGACGCAGTCGGTGAATCGGCAACGGTGACAATTGGAGGTGACCACGAACGTCATACAGAATCCCTCGGATTGTGGTTCTCGTCAGGGGAGCTGAAGCTGCGGAGCAGCTTGCGCAGATTCTTGGACTCCAACCAGCGGGCCCGAAGTGTGGGGCGCGGGCTGTCGCTCAGAACTTCGATTTCAGGCAGTGAACCATAAATGAACGACAACTGGTGCTTGGTGGCCCACTTGAACTCGTCCATCTGGAAGGATCCGAAATTCACAGCGCGACGGTCGAAAATGCTCAGCTCGAGTCTGTTCGTGTCGAAGCCAAAGCTTCGCAGCGCGAGGCTATCTTCTAGCCGTTCGCACGTCCTGAGCGTCGTTGCCACCGCATCGACGAGTGGGTTCAACCCGGGGCTGAGTTCGCATTTCCTGAGGCACGAGAGCTCGACTCGGTCTTGGTGCTCGCGCAAGGAGTAGTTGAAGCCACGGCCGACGAGCACGAGCCCCGGTCCACGAGTGACATGGCGATAGTCGGCCACGTCCACGAGAACCTCGTTGTCCCCGGCCTGACTTGCGATCCAATCATGAAACACGGCGACAGTGCGTGAAAGGATTGACCGCGTGGAACCCTTGGCGGTCAGGCTGACTCGTAGTTTGTGGGGTAACATCATGTCGTCCGT
Organism: uncultured delta proteobacterium; assembly: GCA_963809955.1. Taxonomy (GTDB): domain Bacteria; phylum Myxococcota_A; class Polyangia; order Polyangiales; family Polyangiaceae; genus JAICQQ01. Next base: position 842,098 of record CAWELQ010000010.1, on the reverse strand, counting down.
GCCGTCCGGTTCGTCGGTTCGCTCGGCCGAAGGACGGAAGGGTCTCGGTTGGCGTGGTATGCGTGGGCCGCGTCGATGAACAGCTGGGCTTCTTCGACCTGTTGGCGTGCTAGCGCCAGCGTGATTGCGGACGGGTTCTGGCGTCGTGCCTTCGTGAAGTGCCGCGAGAAGCGCCCGCCGGGGGACGCTGCGTCGAAGGCCCCGGTGCGTCCCAAGTGTCGCTCGAAACAGTCCGCGACTTCTTCTGGGGCTTCCCCCAAAGAAGGATCGAATGGCAAGCAGACCGCCCGAGCGGCGCACACCATTGCCGAAAACGCTCGTGCGGCAGCCGCGTCGGCGTCTTTCGAATCCAGCATCAGCTGAGCCTCGAAGACGAGCCTTTCGCTTTCGGCGAACCCGAACTCCGACGGGGAAATGACCTCGCCGGCGCATTCACCCACCCCGATGTCTCCGATCGTGAACACGCGGGGGTCCCCCCAATCGCGATACAGGTCTGGTGCGTCGTCGAACGAGGGGACCGGGGTCAGCTCATTGACCAGCGCCTTGACATGACGTCGCCCTACTCGATGTGCCCAGGCCTTGAAGCTTTCCTTCGGCTCTCGCTCGCGACTGAAGGCCTGGCTCAAAATCCGGACTGCCTCGGGCACTCGCTTGGAGGGAACCGCCCCTACAGCCAGTCCGAATTCGCGACCATTGTGGTCCCAGGACCCCCCGACCACGAGCTGAAAGTGCGGAACTCGCCGGCCGTTGATGTTGCGGCTCACGCCGAGAAATCCAAGGTCGGCTACGTGGTGCTGGCCGCAGGAGTTGAAGCAACCGCTGCACTTGATGCGTAGGTTCTGGGTATCCGGCGAGACTCCACCGTCTTGCATTTTCAGGGATCGTCGTAGTTCGGTTGCCAACCCGCGCGACGAGGAGATCCCCAGCTTGCACGTGTCCGTTCCCGGGCAGGACGTTATATCGGTAATCCCGCCAGCGCCCGCTTCTGCAAGGCCAAGTCTTTTCAGGCCCGCGTGCAGCGCCGGGAGATCCCGGTTGCTGACCCAGCGAAGCACGAGATTCTGTTCCACGGTGGTGCGTAGGGTCTCGCCCGTATAGCGTCGCGCCAGGGCGGCAATACCGCGTCCCTGAAGCGGACTGAAATCTCCCAGGGGCAGCTGGATAGTCACGGTGGAGTAGCCGGCCTGGCGTTGTGCGAGGACGTTGTCGCGAAAGAACGCGCGTTCCGCGTTCGGTCTTTCCAGCGCAGATCCTGGTGGTCGTAGCGGCTCGTCGCGGAGGTGGTCCAGGTCTTTGACGAGCTCGGTCCACGCTTCGTCTGGTACCAGTCGCGAGCGTTCCTCGACCACCCATTTCTTGAACTGCTCCAACCCGAACTTGAGAAGGACGAATTTCATGCGGGCGCGCGATCGGCTCTCGCGCTCTCCGTACCGGGCAAAGACGCGGCAAATCGCCAGGGCGATAGGCAACAGCTCAACCACGGGCACGAATGGGTCCAGGAGCTCCGCTGCGTGAGGAACGGGTCCGAGGCCGCCGCCCACATAGACTGCAAACCCTCGCTCGAGGGTCCCCTGGGCGTTGCGTGTCTTCGCGATACAGCCGATGTCGTGAAATCCCGTCAGCCCGCATGCTTTGTCGGCGCATCCGGAAAAGGCCACCTTGAACTTCCTGCCGAGGTCTTGAGTCCCTGGATTCCCCAGCAAGAAAAACGCCAGCGCGCGCGCGTAGGGTGACACATCGAAAACCTCGTCACTGCATACTCCGGCGAGGTGACACGCGGTAACATTGCGCACCGAGTTCCCGCATGCCTCACGCGTAGTAATGCCCACGGCTGCCAGGCGCCGCATCAAGTCGGGTGTGTCGTCGATGTGCACGTAGTGCAGCTGGATGTCCTGGCGGGTAGTAACGTGCAGAATCTGGTCAGAGTACTCTTCCGCCAAGTCACACAATACTTCGAGCTGGTCGGTGAGCAGGCGACCGTAGGGGATCTTTATACGTTGCATCCCAGGGGCGTCCCACACGGTGTTGGGCCCCTTCGTCAGCGATGTATCGAATCCCAGGCTGCGCGAACTGGTACCGTCGTGACGCTGTCCATTGTCGTAGCGTTGGCCGTACGCGCCGCGACGCAGGCGCGTTTCGGCGAAGACCTTGTTGTCGATTCTGTGTTGTCGCTTCAGTGCAAGTTGACTTTCATAGGCATCGATTTCGCGACCCCAGGCTTCGTCGATGGATTTCGCCAGCAGTTCTCTCCAACTCTTTTCTTCCACGCTACGCTCCTGCCGGTGTTGGCGCACGCATCCCCGCTGGACGGCATGCAAGTGCCGTTGCGACGTCCCGCTTCGATGCCTTCGGCTACCGCTCGGTTCGTGCCGACGGGCGACGCTACCCAATTCGAAAACGGTGGGTCCTCGGTCGCCGCCGACGAAGAGAAGTGTGGCGATTGGTTTAAAACAAGACAAGCAAATAATATTTGTCGTTGAATCAACCATATTCTATGGATAGCAAAGGTGGACATCACTCTCGCGAAGACATTTCTGGAGGTGGCGGCTGCGGGCAGTCTGGTGCGTGCGGGCAAGCGTCTACACGTCACGCAAGCCGCCGTGAGTGCGCGACTGCAAACTCTGGAGACGTTACTGGAGCAGCAGCTCTTCGTTCGCAACAAGGCGGGCGCCCGCCTGACGCCAGCTGGCCGGGCATTTCTGCCCTACGCCACGCAGCTCACTCAAGTCTGGGAGCAAGCCAAGCTCAAGGTGTCGGCGCACGGCGGCGAGCAAGCAGTCCTGTCGATTGGAGGGGAGTTCAGCCTGTGGAGCGCGATGCTGCTCAACTGGCTGGTGGCTCTGAGAACGAGCCGACCTGGCATCGCGCTGCGCACTCAGGTGGACACGGTGGGCCGCCTGCTCGATCAGGTTCAGAGCGGCACGCTCGACATCGCGGTGGTCTATTCTCCCCATCGGCGTCCAGGCATCGACATATCGCCCCTTCTCCAGGAAGAGTTGATTGCGGTAACCACGCGACCGCGCTCGCGACGGCTCCAAACGAGCGACTACGTCTACGTCGACTGGGGGCCGGACTTCCGAGCTCAACACGACCGGGCATATCCGGAACTGCGCGACGCGAGCACGTTCATCGCATTGGGCCCTTTGGCGTTGCGCTATGTCCTCACCATAGGCGGCACTGGGTACTTCCGTACTCGCGCCGTGGAGCCACACATGAAGAGCGGCGCGCTACATCGCGTCGAGGGCGCCCCGACCTTTTCCTATTCGGTGCATGCCGCGTTCTCCAAACGCAGCGACCGAGAGCTTCTGGATTGGGCGCTGGAGCAGATCGCTCTGGTGGCTCGGGCTCCAGCGGACAGCTGGGCGTGACATCGTCCGCGCGCTCGTGTGCCATTCGCCTACATCGGTTCTGGCTTGCGGGCGCGGCCCGTTCCTTGCCGCCCGCGCCGCGGCGAGGTCGGTTGAAGCTGGGCCCTAGGGGCCGATGGGTGATTGCTCTTGCCGGGGAGCGAAAAGAGCTGAATAGCGAACTCTGGTCAATTTTCCGGAGATGAACCGACCATGGAAACTGTCAGTGACTTGCTCTCCATTCCAGCGCTGCGCGCTCTGGCAATCGTACTCGGTGCGGTGCTTCTGGGTTTCATTTTGGAGATCCTGGTCCATCGGACTCTATTGAGGCTGGCCTCCAAGACTTCGAGCGACCTGGACGATCGTATCGTGAACCTGCTCAGACGTCCGATGTTCTCGAGCAGCGTCTTTATCGGGCTCTACTTTGCAACGGAAGCACTCGAAGTCGATCTCAACCCGATGCTCGCTCGTGGCACGCGATCCGTCGTGCTCACTCTGTTCACGCTTTTGTGGGCCGGCGCTTTGATGCGGATCGGCGGCATGCTGCTTCTGGCGATCAGCGCGCGAGCGAAGCCGGGCGAACTCGTGCAACCTAGCAGCGTGCCACTCTTCGATATTCTTCTGAAGATTATGCTGAGTGGTGCTGCGGTGTACTTGGTGTTCCTGGCGTGGGATATGGATCTCACCGCCTGGCTGGCTTCGGCCGGAGTTCTCGGTGTGGCGCTCGGTTTCGGTGCGAAGGACAGCCTGTCGAACTTGTTCGGCGGGATCTTCATTTTGGCCGATGGCCCCTACAAGGTGGGTGACTTCATCGTACTGGAGGAGAAATTGCGCGGTCGTGTGACATGGATCGGCATTCGCTCGACCCGTATTCTGACCCTCGACCATGTCGAGATCACCGTGCCCAATGGGATCATCGCCAACGGCCGAATCATCAACGAATCTGGCGGTCCGAATCCCACACAGCGGCTTGCCATCGATGTCTCGACGGCCTACGGCAGCGATATCGACTTGACGCGAGAGGTGTTGCTGGGCTGCGCTGAAAATGTGGATCACGTGATTGACGAGCCGAAACCCGACGTGCGCTTCGTGTCGTTCGGAGATTCAGGTTTGAACTTCCAGCTGCTTGCCTGGATCCGCGAGCCCGCGGTGCGCGAACGGGTGCTCAACGACCTCAACTGCCGCGTCTACAAGAGCCTCGCCGCCCATGGGATCGAGATTCCCTACGCCAAGCATGACATCTACATCAAAGAGTTCCCGGTCGCGAAGCAGGAGGGGCTCTCCGAGCGTGTGGTCGAGGGAATCTGAGTCAGCCGCGATCGCTCGACGGTCGCAGCTGCGCGGGTTAGCGCGTTCGGGGAGTTGTCGGCTCGTTCGCGAGCCGACAGCTCTCGTCGATGGGCTGCTCGAGCTCGAGACAAGAACGAGGCGAATACCTTCACGAGCTTGGCTTAGCTAGATCGCGGCGCAACTCTGCGTCTTGCCGGCCACTACTTGATGATGGTAGCGCAGCCGATCTGCAGGTTGACCTCCGAGGCGCCCATGGCCGCCTGGAAAGCCGTACACACTTCTGGACAAACGGAGATCTGCGAGGGTTGGTTGGACTGTTCGTCCCGCACGTAATACCAGCCCGACGCAGGCGCGTCCGTGCAAGCGCCCTCGTCGCTCACGTTGACGAGCTGATGGCTGGTGCCATCGGAATCGACGAACTCCAGATTCACCTGGCCAAAGTCGAGGGTTTCCCCCGAAGGGGGCTCGGGGATGGCGAAATCGCAAGTCAGTGCGGCGCCGCGGATTTCGTTGAGCGCTTGTAGGAATTCCGAAGCGACGTCGCTTCCCGTGGAAATCACGAACGCTTGCCGAGTGCCGCCGGCCTCGGCTATCTGATCCAGATTGGCGCGTGCTTCGTCCGCTTCAGCGTTGCTGAAGACGCCGATTACGTAAGTTTCGACGGCTGGAGTACCCTGCACGCCCGCTTGCGCGACATCCGAGATATCGGCGATCTCGAGCGGATCGCAGACGGTGGGAAAGCCGTCGGTAGCGAGCACGGCAACCACCTTGCGGTTGGGATCCGCGCTCTCCCGATCCCTGGCATGCTGGATGGCGCCTTGCAGTGCTGGCGCTGTCGGAGTCAGCCCTTCGGGCTCATGGCCAGTGAGCGAGGCGATCAAAGCGTCGTTACGATTGGCTGCGGCCGAAATCTCCACTGCAGGCGTGGAGTAGTCGCTCGCTTCGCAAAGGGTAGCGTTCGTGCAGGTGTAGGGGATGAGATAGCAGTCTCCGGCCTGTGCTGGACACCCCAGCACGCGCGCCGAGCACAGTATCGGCTGGCCCTGATCGTCCGGGTTTTCACAATAGCCGAGAGTGTCGCAGGTGCCAGTGGGGCAATCGGCGTTGGTGGCGCACACGATGACGTTGTCCTGAGCGTCGGCCACGAAGAGGGTTTCGCCCGATGCGGCGTCGGGGGCCGCACACACTCCCAGCCACGACCCGCAGGCTTCGTCCGCTGGGCAGGCGTTATCGTCGTCGCACGTGGTCAGGCTCGTGTCGGGCCCTACCGCGAGGTAACTCTGACCTTGGACGTTTCCCGCGAGCAGACACGCGCTCGAGCTACAAGGGCCCGCGCCCGCACCGCAGTCGGCGTTGGTGTTGCACTCCAAGCTCGTGTTGGCGCGCAGCTTGGGAAAATACTGGAGCCCCACACCGATCTCTGCCGAGGCCGGATCCTCCACGAAGTCGATCAGGGAGTTGACGACGGCTTCCCATTTGGTGTTCCCGCCGGGAAGGACGTCGAGCATGGAAGCCGAGCTGTCGAGCATCAAATGAATGTCGATATCGACCAAATCCGCTTTGGTCACATCGGCTGCGCATGCCTCGCCGTTGACGTCTATCACCGAGGAGCCACCGTTCGCATTGATCGATCCGGCGACGCCGTTGGTGGTGCTAGCCCCATTGGTCGCCGAGCTTGCGTTCGAAGCGCCGCCCGATGAGCCATCGTCGAGCTCTTGATCGCCGCTTTTGCCATTCCCCGATGAACAAGCAAAAGGAGCCGTCAACAAACCCATGAACAGCGCGCGGCGCAGGAGTGTTTCAATCACTTCTATGCTTCCTGTCCAGGTCACCAGAGCCCGGAATCAAGCGATGCCACACGAGCACGTGGCCCCTGAAGGTTAGCTCGTTCGCTCCCCAAAAGCACTGGGGTGGGGCGCCGCAACGCCACAATGTTTCTGGCACGCTTCCATCGGTAGGGTAAGTTCACGTGGCAGGCAGAAAACGGGCGGTGCACGACGACCGACGGGGCTGTTCTTGCCGAGGTGGACCGAGTTGATCCTGGCCACCCTGTCGCAGCGGCGAAGTGGGCGCCTACCAGAGCCAGGCCTCTCATGAAGCGTGAGCGCGCGACGCTCAGTCTTCGTGAACCTTCGCTCCGCGTTCGAGAAATTCTCGGAAGGCTTTGCGATTGTCATCCGTGGGCTTGGCTTCATGGCCGTAGGCGCTGCCCTGCTTTTCTTCGGTCAGGCATGCGACCGCTCGCTCGAAGTCCTGCGCGCGCCCCGGTAGGTCTCCAGCTGACAGCGGGGGCGCGGTCATGCTCTTGATGACGACGCTCAATGACTTACAGGCCGGCGGTGGCTGCGGCAAAATCACGCGCTCTGCCATTTCGCGTTCGCAACAGCGGTGACGCAAGCTCGCCACGAGCGGCAACTGGAACCAGCCGAGCCCGTCCCAAGCCTTCCTGGCTTCCCGAGCGCCGGCTCCGTGGCTTCCCAAGATGCGGTTTTCCAGTTGGTTCGCGGTGCTGCGCAGATCTCCGGCTTCACACAGGAACCCGAAGCTCTGGCCCGTGTCGACGCCTTCCTCGGGGAAGTAGCCCGCAACGCAGGCGGCGAGCTCTGCCTCAGGGGAGAGTGCCCGGGTCTGGGAGACCGACGGGCTTGCGGTCGGGCCTGAGTCCTGATGGTCCTGATCGCTGCGAAATCGCACGAAAAGGGTGACCACGGCCGCGACGGCCAAGGCCAGCGCTGCGGCCAGGGCTTGCCCGCTGCCCGTCACGCTGCGCTTGGGCTTGGCGGCGCGCCCGCCCGGTGTCTGCACGGGCAGTGGAACCGCTGGCTGGGTCATGGCTGCTTCCGCGGGTTGCTCTTGGGGCGCCGAGGGAGCCAGATGACCGACTTGGATAGCTTGGGTCGGTGGTTCGCTCTCCGTTGCGCCACCCGCGGGCGGTGGAGCGCTGGAGCCTGAGCGCTCCAGGGGATGACCCGTGCCCGGATCGTAAATCCGTGTTCGTGCCTCGTCGGAGACATCGTCGGCCTCCTCTTCGTCGTCGACTGCATCCAAGAGGTCTTCGGGACGCTGAGGGGGGGCGAAGGCCGGGGCATCCGCATCCAGTGGCTCATCGATGACGATGCCAACCAACGACTTTCCGTGCGGTCGTGGCAGCGGCACCGCGCTGGAGAGCTCGTTCTGAGGCGGAGGCTCGCTCACCATGATGGCGGCGGCATCGTCTTTCGGGAACATCGGTTCCTCGGAAGAGCCTGGTGGTAGGCTCTGAATCAGCTTGCCCTGTTCAGTGAGCCAGCGTTCGAGGCTTTTCTCCAGCTGCTCCAGGGTGGCGCGAAAGCGTGGGTTCGTGACCAGCCCGGCGTCGATGATCTTCTGCAGCTGCGGCTCGGTCATGCCGAACTCGTCCAGGCGGCGCGGCTTGCCGCCGAACATGTTCTGCAAGAGCTCCTCTCGCGTCTTGCCGGCGAAGGGGCCTTCCGCCGTGAGCGCCGCGTGTAGAGTCGCGTGGGCCGCCCAACTATCGTCTTCGAAGCTCGGCCCGCGCTTCTGCAACCTTTCCCTCGACGAAAAAGCGCCGCTGGTGGGAGCGATCAGTTGCGTGACGACGGGAGCCGACCACTTGCCTTTGGGAGAAATGATTACGGCGCGTGGCGAAATGGCACCGTGCGCCGTTCCGGCCTCGTGCATCGCGCGCACGGCTCGCACGACCTGGGCACACAAGTTCACCGCTTCTATGGGGGGAAGCTTTCCCAACTTGAGGCGTGCGTGCAGGGTGTCGCCCGGCACGTAGTCGGCAATCGCGATGCCCACGGGACGTGCCCCGGCCAGATCCCCCGGGAGTTGGGAGCTCTCCGGCGTCTTGAGCAGCCGGATGATGGGGGCCAAGTGTCCGGGCGCCAGGCCGCGTACGTGCTTGAGGCTGAGCAGCCGAGCCTTGCCCACGGGCGCAGCGACCACCACCCGTTTGGTCTTGCGGTCGATAGCGAGCCACGCGAGCGTCCGGTTACCAGCTTTGACGCTGGTAATATAAGTGTAGCGGTCGACAAGGGGTTTGGGCTTGCCGCCGCGCTGCTGTTCACGTTTGCCCGCCATGCTCTAGAAAAAAGTGCCCTCTCGGGCCGATATTGAAGTGGTGTTTTAGTTTGGTTGCCAGCCCAGCGCGACAGATATACACCGGGGATATGCCTCAGGGTAAGATCAGCCGCACCCACCGATCCACGAATGTCCCCACTTTCTCCCGGATTCGGCTCGCGATTCTGCTTCCTGGTTTTCTGGGATCAGTTGTCGCGTGTAGCGTCAAAGACCAGGCAAAGTGCGACGAAGCAGTGCAGGCCACGCGCCAGGCGCTGAAAGCCGAGCAAAATGATCTGATGCGTCAGTGGCGCGACCGTGCCTGGAAATATTGTGAGGACGGCACCACGGTCCAGGGGCTCGACAAGGAAATCGTGGACACGCAACAGGCGGCACTCCGGAAAAAGCAGGCCGAAGAGGCAGAAAAGAAGAAGCTCGAGCAACTTGGCCAGACGTTCGCCACCTGGGTGGGGCAGAATCGCGGCGCACCCGAGAAGGCTTCCAGCGCGCCCGAATGTCCTGATGCCGAGAGGGGCAAGAAGAAGGACGAACGCTTCTGTGTGGCCACCAGGCATGCTGGGCCCTACGCCTTCGAAGTGCGCTATTGGGAGGCGGAGCCAGCCGCGGCGCGCTTCAGCTTCAAACCCGGCGCAGTCATGCAGTGCAGCCAATTCGGGCCCGCCACGGAGCTTCGTTCGTTCAATATCCCCGCCAATGGCGGTCAGACAGCCAAGCGCACGGTCTGCCAGTTTACGGGGGGCGCGCTGGACGGAATGCAGATGGTGATGACCAACGCCGTGAATGCCGACGTTCACATCTTCACGAGTGAGTACCTCGAGAAGGATCCGGCAATGAAGAAGTACATCGGAAGCTAAGCTGCCACGAATGCTCAAGGCCTGCTGCGCGACCGAGTGAAGCCCGCGGCTTCTGTGGGCTCGGGTACGAAATGTAAGCCTCCACGGTGGTGCCCGTAAGCTTCTAGCGCCGGTGGAATGAAACTGTCCGCTACTGCAAAGTTTTGCGCGCGAGGGACGTTTCAGCAGTCGTGGTCGAAATAGCCTTTTGCAGGCTTCATTTCGCCTTCCAAACTAGAACCGATCTCGCATGGCCACCGATCCAGCTGAAGACTCCAGGCGTCCGGACCACGTGACCGGGGTCCGAAACGTTGGAAACTCCTCGCAGAGCGAACCTCCACATCAGTATCGCTCGGGCGATATCATCGACGAACGGTTCCAGTTGATTCGGCGCGTGGGCTCGGGAGGCATGGGCACCGTGTGGGTGGCTCACAACCTCGTGCTGGACGTCCAGGTCGGTATCAAGCTGATCACCTTCCGCGGGCGGAAGAACCGTGATGCGCTGGCGCTTCGCCTGTTGGACGAAGCGCGCTCCGCTGCCCGTCTTGGGCACCCGGCGGTGATCAAGATCCATGATTTCGGAATCACGGACCATGGTGACCCCTTCATCGCCATGGAGCTCTTGGGTGGGGAGGATTTGGCTTCGGTGCTGAGCCGTGACAAGAAGGTCGGCGCGGACACGGCGGTTCAAATGCTGCTGCCAATCGCCCACGGGCTGGCGGCGGCGCATGACAAGGGCATCGTGCACCGTGACATCAAGCCGGAAAATATCTTTCTATCGCGCGACGATGACGACGAGATTCTCCCCAAGATCTTGGACTTCGGCATCGCGCGCATGGTGGACAACCCCAGCAAGCTGACCCTCGAGGGGACTCCGTTGGGCACGCCCGAATACATGTCCCCCGAGATCGCGCGGGGCGAGGTCGCGGAGGCAACCAGTGATGTCTGGAGCTTTACGGTGGTGCTCTACGAGCTGCTCACGGGGGCCTGCCCGTTCAGAGCGGACAACTATAACGCTTTGATGCAAGCCATCCTGCACAAGGAACCGGATCCACTCGAATCCCACGGTGAGTTCGATCCTGCGCTGCGCGATATCATTCGAAAGGGACTCCAGAAGGATCCGCGCGATCGCTGGGGAAGCATGCGCGAAATGGGCACAGCCCTGGCTCGAATGCTGGTCCGGCGTGGGCTCACCGAGGACATCTGCGGCACCTCTCTACGCCGCAGTTGGCCGCAGGCGCTGCCCACCGATGCCTGGGCCAGCGAGAACTCGACGTTGACCCGGCTCCGCAGCTTGGCCGAGCCAGCGGGCGCGCCGCCTTCGAGCCACTCCCAGCCGGATACGGACGAGTATCAGCTGGCGGCGATCGCTGAGATGAATCGCGGTGGCGACCCGGTCGAGGTGTTGGCGCGAGCCGAGAAGCGCAGGGTGGCTCTTTTGGTAGCCTTCGTGGTGGTGATGAGCCTGGCTCTGGTCGGCAGCGTGCTGCTGGGCACGGGTGTAATCGGCTAGAGACCCGATCCAACGGCGTGCGCGGACCTGACTTCGACCGCGTGATCTATCGGTGGCACGCTTCGCAGGTATTCGTAGATGGCCCCCAGATCCAGCGTGTCCATGCCCGCATATTCCAGCCAGGGCATGGGAGTGTTCTGGGACGGGCTCACCGCTCTTCGTGCCTTCTCGCCCTGAAACGCGCGGAAGCGTTTCACGAAGGCCTCTTTGCTCAACGAGCCGAGGCCCGTTCGGTGTGGCGTGATGTTGGGTGAGCGAATGGTGCCGAACGGTGATTCGAACGCGAAGCCTCCCGCGAACTCCATGCCGGGCAGTGGCCGCTTCTTGTCGTCGGTCGGTGTGTGGCAGCCTTTGCATCCGGCGATAGTGGCGAGGTACTCGCCGTAGCGCTTGTTTTCGGCGCGTTTTGGTGCGCTCACGGGCCCATCGAGGGGCTGCGGAACCCTGCTGATGAAGAAGCTCACGGGGAAGTCGATGTGGCTGGGCTCGACCTCCGCGGAACGGCGCTTCAGCGTGCGAAGGTACGCAACGACCGCCCGCACGTCATCGTCCGACATCACGCGGTACGCCGTGTAGGGCATCAACGGGAACAGCGCATCACCGTGCCGATCTACGCCTTCGCGGATGGCGCGCATGACTTCTCCGTCGGTCCAGGTACCGAGGCCGGTTGCCTTGTCGGGTGTCAGGTTCGGCGCGCAGACGCGGCCCGGCATGCCCCACTTCTCGTTCATGCAACGCCCCCCGGCTCCCGGATGTCCCACAATGGGGGCGCCGTAGCGATTGAAGTCTCGCTTCGAGTGACACCCCAGGCAGGCCAATACATGCCTCACGAGGTACTCGCCCCGCGCCGTCCGCGCCGGTGAAAGCTCCACGGTTTCGGCCGAGGCGGGACGCGACTTGGGGCTCGCAGTACGCATGTATACAAGCACGGTCGCGAAAATTAGGCACAGGGCCAGCGCGCCGAAGCCATACTTCCTCATGGTGCTTTCAGCGCATACTTAGCTCTCGAGCTATCGTCAATGCTGCTCCTTCGTCTTGACGAAGGAGATATCGGGCCAGTCTTTCTGAGTGGTTTCCAGGTGCCAGGCGTTGCGAGCCAAGAAGACGGGTGCGCCCGTATGGTCGTCCGACAGGTAGCCTGAATTGGAAGCGTCGAACTTCTTCATCATCTCTGCATCGTCGCATTCGAGCCAGCGCGCCGTGTACAAGCCCGAAGCCTCGAAGATGACGGGAATGTTGTATTCCGTGCGGATGCGGTCTGCGAGCACGTCGAACTGCAGCGCGCCGACCACTCCGACGATGAAGTTGCCGCCGATGCGAGGCTTGAAGACTCGGGCCGCACCCTCCTCGGCAATCTGTTCCAAGGCTCTACCCAGGTGCTTGGCCCGCATCGGATCTTTCGCGCGCACTCGCTGTAGTAGCTCGGGGGCGAAGCTCGGTATGCCGACGAAGTTGAGAGCCTCCCCTTCGGTGAGAGTGTCTCCGATACGAAGCTTACCGTGGTTCGGCACTCCGATGATGTCACCGGCATAGGCTTCTTCTGCCAGAGCGCGATCTTGGGCCAGGAAGAGTACCGGGTTGTGTACGTTGATGGTGCCGCCACTGCGAACGTGCAACATCTTCTGGCCGCGTCTGAAATGGCCAGAGCAGAGCCGGACGAAGGCGATGCGATCCCGATGCTTGGGATCCATGTTCGCCTGGATCTTGAAGACGAATCCAGTTACGGACTCTTCCTTGGCCTCGACCAAGCGCTCTTTGGCCTTCTGGGATCGGGGCGGCGGCGCCAATTTGCCCAAACCTCCCAAGAGCTCCCGAACGCCGAACGAATTGAGAGCGCTTCCGAAATAGAAGGGAGTCATGTGACCTTCCCGATACGTCTTCAGATCGAAGGAGGGGCACAGCCCCCGCGCCATCTCGACCTCCTCGCGCAGTCTCTTGACCGCACTTTCGGGCAGCAGCTCATCGAGTTTCGGATCGTCCAACCCTTCGCACAGGATGCCCCCTTCCTCACGCCGCTCCTTGCTGCGGCTGACCAAGAGAAGCCGATCGTTGAACAGGTCGTAGCAACCCAAGAAGTCGCGGCCCATTCCGATGGGCCAGCTCGCCGGAGTGACTTCGAGCGCCAGGGCCTGCTCGACCTCGTCCATGAGATCGAATGGGTCACGCCCTTCGCGGTCCAGCTTGTTCACGAAGGTAATGATCGGGACGTCGCGCAAGCGGCAGACTTCGAAGAGCTTTTTCGTCTGCTCTTCGATACCCTTGGCCGCGTCCAGCACCATGATGGCCGAGTCCACGGCCGTGAGCGTGCGGTAGGTGTCTTCGCTGAAGTCTTGGTGGCCCGGCGTGTCCAGCAGGTTGAAGGTGTAGCCCTCGTATTCGAAAGTCATCGCCGACGCTGTGACAGAGATGCCCCGCTCGCGTTCCACCTTCATCCAGTCCGAGTGCGCGCGCCGCTGTTCGCCGCGTGCTTTCACGGCTCCCGCCAGCTGAATGGCACCTCCGAACAACAGCAGCTTCTCGGTGAGGGTGGTCTTACCCGCGTCCGGGTGCGAGATAATGGCGAATGTCCGCCGGTTTTGAACCTGCTTGTCGATCATGGTGAAGGGCCGAATATGGCCGACATGGTCACACGACGCCAGTGGGGGGGGAGTCTCGATTCATGCGGCGAGTTCCGCGTGCCGAAGAGTCCACGCTGAGCCATCCCGACCCGGAAAGCTGGGCCGCGCGAGTCTCGAGCCTCCAGGATGCACGGGGACCGGCCGAAACGGCCGTCAAGCCCAGCTGCGGTTTCGGCTGCCGGGTGATGTCCACGATACCCGGTTGGCGTTTGGCGTCGAAAGCGCCAGAGTGAGCAGCGTGAGTGCCCTGGCGTGCCATGCGGTTCATAGGGAGTAGACGTTTCGCTGTCTTGCTGGTTCTGGCCGCCGGTATGCTGGTCGCCACGTGCTGGTCGCAGTTTCGCGGAGTCGACGCGCCTGCTCTTGCGCTGCCGATTCGGGTACACGACGCCGAGCTTTCCCTGGTAAGCGAATCGCTGGCGCGAAACGGGTCTCATGTGGGAGCGCGCAAAGGGGACTTTCTGCTGAAGTCTCCGAGCGTCCGGGCCACGGTCGGCAGCCGTTCCGATAGTGCCGAGGCCCTACGTAATCTGGGGGCGTTGCTGGATGTCGTGCCCAGTAACTTCGACTTGGACAGGTTGCAGGACCTCCGGACGGTGCTCGCCGTGAGCGGCAGCTTGGTGCCCCTCGAAACCCGAGATGTCGCTCCACGGGTAGAGGACGATCGCTTGAGTCTGCGCATCGTGCAGCGCTCTGGTTCGCTCGAAGTGATCAGCCGGGTGACACTTGCCCGCGGTGTTCCTGGGGTGCGGCTCGACAGCACTGTGGAGAACCGGGGCAAGAGTCCGCGCGCGCGCGTGCAGCTCGGGGATAGGGTGGCCTGGCCGGGTACGATGACGTACGCGCCGCGCGTGGGGTTCGTCGCGGAACACGCGTACGCCGAGGTCCCCTGGATTGCCAAAGAGGGGCTCAACCTGAGCTATGCGCTCGTTTTCGAGGACGGGCCTTGCCAGGTCGAGTTCTTGTTCGACCATGTCGGGTCTTCGGTCAATCTCTCGCTGGGCAAGAGTGCCACGCTCCAACCTGGCGGGCGGCTCCGTTACCGGCGGACGCTGGTGGTAGGCGAACATGGCTTGCCAGAAGCCTCGGCTCGGGCGTTCGGAATCTTGGGAAAGCGTCTCGGCAAGGTACGAGGGAAGGTCAGCCCCGCGCCCCACTGGGGCTTCGTCGAAGCCAGGCAACCCGACGGTAAGCCGCTGACTCAGACGGACCTGGACCGGGAAGGCAATTTCGAGCTGACTTTGCCGGTCGGTCGATACGTACTTGCTCTGCGCGCTCCGGGCGGAATCGACGAGGAGAGGGTCCGCGTCTCGATGGGCAGTACAGAACAGGTCAAGCTATTGCCGCCCATCGCCGGTAGCTTGCGCTACAGCATCACCGACCAAGCCGGCAGGCCCATGCCCGGCAGGGTTTCCTTGCGCGGCATCCCGCCCACGAAGAACCCGGACCTCGGGGCCCGGCAGCGTGCCGCGGGCATGCGCAACGTCGTCTACTCCGCGGACGGGCAAGGCGTGATCGAACTCCCGGAGGGTAAGTACCGAGTGCTCATCACGCGCGGCTTCGAGTATTCCGTGTTCCAGCGGGACGTCGAGATCGACACGGCGTCCGGCGCGAGCGTTCGAGCGCTCTTGAAGCGGCAGCTCGACACCACCGGTTGGATTAGCGGCGACTTCCACCTTCACGCAAACCCCAGCTTCGACTCTTCCGTCACGCTGGAGGATCGCGTCACGTCGCTTGCCGCGGAGGGCGTGGAGTTCGCGGTCGCCACGGATCACAATCACGTGACCGACTATGGTGACGCGCTTCGCACGACTGAGCTCGCGCCGAAGCTCGCGGTGACTCCTGGTGTCGAGGTTACCACGCAAGACTGGGGTCACTTCATCGCTTTTCCATACGGAGTCGAACACGAACCGCCGCCCTACGAAGGTGTGGATCCGGGGAGCATCTTCTCAGCGATTCGCGAGGTGGCGCCACGCGCCGTGATTCAGGTCAACCACCCTCGAATGGAACACATCGCCTACTTCGCGCGTCTGCACGTCGATGATGCCGTGGCGGCTGCCGGCGAGATACCGAGAGAACAGAGCATGCCGCTGTTCGGTGCCGCGGGTTCGAACGCTGAAGCGCCGGGCGATGACGAGATTCTGGGCGCGGACCTGTTGACGCCACCGGTCGGATTCTCCTTCGACTTCGACACGCTAGAGGTCATCAATGGTTTCGAATTGGGAAGCCCGGAGAAAATGCAAGAGAACCTGCGCGACTGGTTCGCTCTGCTCAACATTGGCTACAGGTATACAGCCGTTGGAAATTCGGATTCCCATTCGCTGATTCACCAATGGGCAGGCTACCCGCGTACCTTCATAAAAGTGAACAAGGACGAACCCACGAGTCTCAGCGCCGAGGAAATCGTCAATGCACTTTTGTACGGTCGAGCGCAGATTTCGAACGGTATCTTCCTCGACGTGTTGGCCAACGGCGTTGCCGGACCTGGCGATGAGCTGTCCCTGAGATCCGGTAGCGTGGAGCTCCGGGTTCTGGCTCGTGCCCCGCCATGGGTGGACGTGACGGCGGCCGAAGTGTGGGTGAACGGTGTTCGGCGCGCCGAGACGCACGAGCGGGCTGCCCCGACCACGAAGAACCGAATTCAGTGGGCAACTAGCTTGAATCTCGGTTCCGACGCCTGGCTGGTGGTGATTGCCCGTGGCGAGGAGGATTTGTCCGTGCGGTTTCCTGGAGGCAAGGGCAAGCCGTTTGCCATCGCCAATCCTATTTTCGTCGATGCAGATGGGGACGGCGTGTACCGGGCGCCACTGGCGGCCGATTCGCCGCCTCGGAAAGAAGCGCTGGCGCCTCTGGAACCCCCACTGCACGCACACGCGACGCCGTGAGCTCGTGGCATGCGGGAGTTCAGCGTCGGCCTTGGAAGCCCATCATCTGCTGAACCACGGCCTCGCTTTCCTCGGCGATTTCGTCTCGTTCACGCGCTTCGCCTGCACAATCTTCGCACATCTTCTTGCGACGACCGGCCAGTGTCACCGAAACGACCTCGTCCACTTCCTCGCCACAGACCTTGCATATTGGCATGGCGGTAGTTTACAAAAAGCCACGATGAGTCACCATCCCACCGATTTCCAGGGTTCGGTCACAGAAGCGATTCGAGCATCTATCCAGAAAACGATCGACGATGCTTCGGTCGAGGTCACCGGCCAAGGCGGACACTACAGTATCGTGGTGACCTCGGAGGCTTTCCGAGGAAAGGGCATGGTGGACAGTCAGCGCATGGTGTACTCCGCGATCGCCCATTTGATGAGTGGGGATCTGGCGCCCGTACATGCGGTGGACAGCCTCAGAACACGCGTTCCGAATTAGAAGACCGAGATTCACGGACGAGGCGCTGAAATATCCGGGCTAGTTGCACGGGTTGATGAAGGTGCCACAAGGTGTCTTCTTGGATTTCGGCCTTGGTTTGGCGCGTGGGTTCGCCGGGCGTTTCGCGGGTTGGGTCTCCGGTTTCGGCTTGAGCTCGAGGCGTTGCACCAACTCCTGGCCCGAGGCGAGCTCGAAAGTCGTGATCAGAGGTAAATAGTCCTCTCTCTCAACCACGCAGCGGTGTTCACCAGGGGACAATTCGAGGCCCGAATCGAGCTCGCTGAAATCGCGTCCGTCACAATGAATCGAGGCGCAGGGTACGGGTGAGCACTCGAATTTCACGTGGGCGAGTGGCGTGACTTCTTCGATGGCGTTCGCGGACCCGATCTGAGCGCCGGAGGCAGCCTCTGTTGGTACCGAAGCCGCGCGTGGCGGGTGCCCAGCGTCGAACGGATAGCCTTCCGTCGAGCTCGTGGAGCTCACCGAGGCGGGCCGACCGGAGCGGGGCGGTTCTCTTTCGGTCAGCAGCACACCGACGACGAGCGCCGCGGACGCGAGGGCGATGATACCGGTGCCAGTGGCTGCCCAGACCACGGACCTGGGTATCGGCCCGCGTGTAGTATTTTGCGGCACTCGGCTGGCAGTCGCCGAGGACACGGGTGCAGCCATGGCGCTGGATGGTGGCGCCTGTTCTGCGAGCTCGCGGCTCATGGGTGGCACGTCCCCCATGGAATGCCGCCCTGGGGTGGACCGGGCAGGCGGGGGGTTGAACACCAGAGGCTGCACGCTGGCCGAAGCGACTCCCGGGGCCGCGGACAGCGCGGGAGGGCGGATCGAGGTGTGCTGCGCCGTCGGGCGATTGGAGGAGCCGGCCATCAGTTGAGTGCCGCTCGGTGACCAAGCGGCGGTAGCCAGGCTTCTTGACTTCTGCGTTAGATCGAGCAATCCGGCCGCCATATCCGTCACCGAGTGGAAGCGCGCGTGCGGATCGGTGGCGAGCGCGCACCGGAACCAGTCGTCGAACTTCGCGTCGAGTTTGACGCCGAGCTCCCTGGCTCGCTCGCTCAGCGGGGGAAGAGGTTTGCCGAGCTCGTCGAGAAAGACGTCGGGCTCGAATTCCTCGAGCGTCAGAAATGGGCTGCGGTCGGTGAGGGCGAAGAATGCCAAGAGACCGACGGCATAGATGTCCATCGCTGGCGTGTCCTTCGCGGTCTGGTCGACGGCTTCGGGTGCGACCCAGCCGGGGGTTGCCGCCCAGCCGGGGTAGGGAGCGAGCCTGCTGCGCAAGGCCGAAACAGCGAAGTCGCCGACCCGCAATGTGCGCGCGTCCTGGATGCCGCAGAACAAGTTGGACGGCTTGATGTTGCGATGCACGATTCCCGCCTCGTGCGCGGCATCCATCAGCGGGGCGAGCTCTCTCAGCATTCGCGCGAGCTGGGTGGGCAACAGTGTGCCGACAGTGGCTACCAACTGGTCCAGGGGTGGCACGTGCACCCGTTCACAAACCGAGAAGGGAGACGCGGACTCGGGATGCACACCGAACGCGTAGGGGTTGACGAGTGCGGGGCGACCGAGGGCGCGGACCTTTTCGGAGTGCTCCTGATAGTTTTCCCAGGCGCCTGCTATCTCCAGGTATTGGGGGGCGAAGAGCTTGAGCACCGCGCTTGCGGAGGTCTTCTGATCGACGACCTCATAGACCTCGGCAAGCTCGCCAACGCCGAGCAGGTACTCGACCTCCCAACGGCCGTCGACGAGCTCGCCCTGTCCGAGCCGTCCCGCTTCTTCGTTCACGTTCGTTATTGACCTGAGGGAGGGGAGGGGGGAGGGTCGGATGCGGGCTTGGCTTCGGTGACGCCCAGCGGTTTCAATGACTGCACGCTCTTCATCACACTTTTGGCGTGCGTGTCCGCGGCGGGTGTGGTCACGAAGCCGGTCCCTACCACGACCCTGGCGGTCTCCAAAGGCACTACGGCCAAGAGCATGGTGCCCGGTTCGGAGCCGTTCAGGACCGGCTCGGTACCGAACTGGGACTTCTTATCGATTTCCCACAATTTGATTGCGACGCCTCTCGCGTCGATCTCGTGTTGGGGTGTTCGGAGGCGGTTCTTCAAGAGGTCGATGCGGATCTTGTCCACCTCCAGCCGCTCGGCTAGCCGCTGAACTGCTTTTAGTAGCTGCTTCTGCTCGCTGGAATCGACCTCGGCAAAGGCAAGCCAGGCCTTGCCGTCCGCCGAATGAGTGACGGAGTCGCCCGACTCCTTGGCGTAATTCCAGCCGAGAGGGGGCTGGAAGGAGGCGGCGTTGTCGCCAATCGCCACCCGGGTCTGTTCGTTCGCTTCGCAGCGTTCGGCGAGCGATTCGCACTTCGGAGGTGGAGGCGGCGGGGGCGCGGCGTTGGCAGGGCACGGCTCTGGCTGAGGTGGCGGCGCTTGGGCGATCTGGTGCGCATTTGGGCAGCAGCCCACTGGACCGAGCATCAGAGCCAGCATCACCCCGACAACAGACGACGGGCCGATCACACTTCTTGGTTTGCTCATCACGTCTCCTCCATCTCGCGCCATTTATCTCCGAGCGGATGCTCGTCTCGGGGGTTCACCGCGCGCTCCGGGAACGCGCACACCTCGCCATCGGCCCGTTGTTCCGTTTTTCGTGTCATTTTGCGCCAAAGCTGTTTCGTGCTGCTTTTTTAACCGCTGATGGCCTTGCAGCGCGCACACTGTTAAGCCATCCCCGGACTCTGGATTTCAACACCCCGCATTCAAACACAATTTCTAGGAAATCGTATGGAGCTTGACAGACTCTGCTCGGAGCTGGAGACACTCTTCGACCTCGAGGAGCTCAAACAGCTCAGCACGAAGCTTCTCGGACTCAATCCGTCGGAAGTAGGTGGCGGTTCTGCAAAGGCCTCCTTCGCCCGCGCGCTTGTCGACCACTGTGCGAATGCCGAAGCTATCGAGGCTTTGGCCGATGCCGTCACCGCCTGGCGTCCCGACGTCGGCCCGTTCTTGACGGACATTCGCCAGCACGGCTTCAACCCACCCGAAGCACTCGAACCGGGTGCTCATTTGGGGGACGTCACCATCGTCAAGAAGCTGGGGGAGAGTCCCCTCGGCTACACCTACCTGGCGACGCATGGAGACAAAAACGTACGCTTGAAGATACTGAGCAGGGCCTCTCAACAAGACAAAAAAGGTGTTGAGCGATTGTTTACCACGGTCCGCCTGATCTCGGAGGTCGACCACCCCGGGCTGCCGCGCAACGTGATGGCGGGACCTCTCGAAGCGGGGCGTCGCGGGATCATGCACGACTACGTGCAGGGGGAATTGCTGTCTGATTGGCTCACGCGTGTTGGGCCACGGCGCTTCACCGAGTTGCCCGAGCTGCTCCGCCAGATCCTCGAGCCGCTGGACGCGCTGCACAGGAACCGGCTGGTCCATGGCAACCTGAAGTTGCAGAATTTGCTGTGGTGTGTGAATGACCTGGGCCAGCAATACGTGGTCCTGCTCGACCCGGGTTCGAACCAGGTCCGACAGCGCCGCTCGCTCGCCAATGGTACGGACAACCGGTTCTGCACGCTCGGCTCTGCCGACTGCGTCGCACCGGAACAGATCCGGGGGGACGCACCGACGCCGCGCAGCGACGTTTATGCCTATGGGGCCATTCTTTATCAACTGCTGACAGGGAAGCCGCCCTTCGCGTCGCCGTCCGCGCTGGAATCCTTGGTGGGGCACTTGACCAAGCCGCCGCCATCCATCGCTTCGACAATGGATGCCAATCCCGCGCCTGTCGAAGTGGAACAATTCGTGCAGCGCCTGTTGAACAAGGACCCGTCGCAGCGCCCGGCGGACGCCGCCGAGCTTCTCGCGCAAGTAGATGCTGCGGCGCGCGCGTCGATGCGTGTGCTGGGTACGGTCACCGCGGAAGAAGTTTCACGCCGGTTGACCGAGCTGCTTTCCCAACCGTGGAACGAGGAGGAAGCAGCGGCACTGGAAGCCACGGTCGACGCCGGCGCTGACGCCAACCAGCTTGCCGAAGGCTTCCGCTGGATCTCCGACCAGCTCGATCCCACGGAAGGCCTCACGGTCGAGCGGGCTCAAAAGGCGATGTTGTTTCGCGCTGCGAGGATCTACGAAAAGGCCGCGGAACAGCCGGACGCCGCCGAAGCGCTGTACGCTCACCTGCTGCAGCTGGATCAGAGCGACGACTCCGCGGCGGCTGCGTTGGAACGCTTGCGCCGAAGGCTCGGCAAGCACGAGGATATCATCGAGGAGTTGCTCGCCAGGAGCGAGTCTGCCGAGACCAACGTCGAGCGCGCGCGGTTCATGGCCGAAATCGGCGCAATCTACAAGAACGACCTGCACGACAGCGAGCAAGCCCTGGTCGCGTACACCCAGGCGTTCTGCGAGAACCCGGACGATGAGCGGTACGCCGAGCAGGTGTCCAGGTTGGCTGGCAACGACGAGTCCGCCTGGAGTGACGTTTTCACCAGCGGCATCGAAACCGTCAAGGCGGGGGAGCTGGCGACGGACAGCGCCAACCGGCTCTTGGAGTATCTGGGTGAATGGTACTCGAACAAGATCAATCGGCCCGACTTGGCGCTGCCCATGTACAACCAGATCTTGACTACGGATCCTGCCAACGAACCAGCCCTCAAGGGGCTCTCGGACATCTACAAGAAAGCTCAACAGTGGGGTGAGCTCGTGTCCATTCTGGTCAAGCGGGCCGAAACCGCCGCGCCTGCGCTCCGGCGCGATCTCCAAGCGGAGGCCGGCGAGGTGCTCGAGACCAAGCTCAACAACTGGCAGGGGGCCAAGGAACTGTACGAAACCGTGCTCTCCGAGAACCCGGGTCACGAGAAGGCCGCGACCAACATGGCGGCGCTGTGTCTCAGAAGCGACGACCGGGAGGGGTACGTCCGCACGCTCGAAAGGCGCGCTGGGTCCGTCGGTGGCGAAGAAAAGCAACGAGCCTTGTGCCAGGTAGCCGAAGCCTACGAGGACCAGCTCGATGACATGGCGAAGGCGGCGGCCTGCTACGAAGAGGTGCTCGCCGAGAATCCTGACAATCTCGACGCTCTGAAGGGGCTCGACCGGGTCTACAATCGGCAGGGCCGCTATCCGCAGCTCGTCGAGAACCTCCAGGAACAGCTCAGGTTGGCCGTAACGGCGCGCCAGAAGGTCAATCTCTGGATGCGCATTGCAGGCATCTACGAGGAGGAGTTTCTGGATCACGTGCGAGCCGCACAGGCTTGTGAGAATGCCCTCGATATCGACGCGGAGAACGACGAGGCCCTGACCGCGCTGGCCAGGTACTACCGGGCGCTCGACCGCTGGCAGGACGTCATCCTGGTCTACGAACGTCACCTCGATCTGCTGAGCGACTCGGCGCGCCGGACCGACAAGGCTATGCAGCTTGGCTCGTTGCTTGCCGAGCAGGGGCTGAACGAACGGGCCATCGAGGCCTATGAAACGGCTCTATCCGAGTCCCCGAGTGATCCGAAGGTACTCGAGGCGCTTGCACGGCTGCGGGCCGAAGCCGGGGACGCCGAGCGAGCGCTGGAGGCCATCGAAGCTCTGGCGGAGGAGGCTGGCACCCCGATGGAGCGGGCCAAGCAGTTCCTGAGGGCGGCCGAGCTTCTCGAAAGCCGTGGGGACCATGAAGCCGCTCTGGAGCGCTACAAGTGGGCGGTCGATGCCAATCCCGACGACGCGCAATTGTCCGCGAAGCTCCGCAAGGCATATGTCGAACACGGCGACGCCGACTCCGCAGTCGAGCTGTTGGAAGCAGAAATCGAACACACCAAGGGCAACAGTGCCAAGGCAAAGCTTTCGGGCGAAATGGCCCTGTTGTGTCAGGAGTACCTGCGCGATAGCGAACGAGCGAACGCCGCCGCGCGCCTCGCTTTGAAGCTAGACCCTGCGAACATCAATGCGGCCCTAGTGCTCGGCCACATCGCCTACGACGAAGAGAAGTACGTCGAAGCCGCCAAGCGCTACCAGCAGGTGGTCAACCATGCGTCCGCGCTCGACTCGGAACAGGCTCTGAAGGTGTTCAGCCAGTACATCGAGGTGCTGTCGAAGACCGAAGACCACGAGAAGGCTCTGGGTGTCGTGGACGATCTCGTCAAGTATGCGCCCGACGATCCCAAAGCGATGACGCGTGCCTCGGAAATCGTATTCGAACACGGTGCGCCCTACCGGGCGCTGGAGCTGAACGCTCGACTCCTGCAACAGTTCAGCGAGGAGCTTTCGGTCGAGGACCGCGCGAAAGCCATGCGTCGTCAGGGCGAATCGGCGCGCAAAATGCAGGATTTCGAACGCGCGCGTCAGTGCCTGGAAGAAGCCCTGGACCTCGACCCGGGCCTTTCGGAAGCCTATACCTCGTTGGCCAAGGTCTACGAAGATCAGCAAGATTGGCGCAACGCCATTGCCACGCTCTACAAGCAGCAAGAGGGAGCGATTGGCGACGAACGCGCCGACGTGCTCGCGCAGATTGGCGATCTGGCCGCGCAGAAGCTCGACGACGTGGACTACGCCGCAAACATCTATCTTACCGCCCTGGGCGAGCGTCCCGACGATCGCAAGATCATGATGAAGCTCATGCAGCTTTACAGCCAGTCGAAGGATTGGGAAAAGTTGATCAGCGTGATCATGCGCTTGGCTGATTTGGTCGACGATAACAAGCAGAAGGCCAAGTACATGCACACCGCTTCCATGGTGGCGTCTCGCGAATTGAACGACGTCAATCGTGCGGTCGAGCTGTTGGATCAGGCATTGGAGTTCGACCCGGGCATGCAGGCCGCGCTCGAAGAAGGCATCAAGCTCCGCTCCCGTCTCGGTGATCACGAGGCCGTCAAGGAACTCTTGAAACTACGCATCGCGGAGGCCAACGAATCGGGCAATCGAGAGGTGCTGTTGAAGTCCCTGGACGAGCTGGCGGCGCTTTACCACCACAAGCTGGGGCGCTTGGAGCGGGCCATCGAAGTGCACGAGGAGGCGCTCGGTGTAGACCCGAATCCCGAGCAGCGCCGCGCGCTCTTGACCTGGCTGTACGTCGAGGATCCGCATCGCTACTTCGAGCAAGCGGTGAGCGGGTTGACGGCGATGATCAAGCAAGATCCGTTTCAGCCGGAGCCCTACAAGGCGCTGCGCCGCATCTATACCGAGGTGCGACGACCTGACGGCGCCTACTGCGCGTGCCAGGCCCTGGTGGCTTTGAACCGTGCCGAACCGGACGAGGTTCGCTTCTACAACCGCCTGCATTCGGACGAGCCAGCGGCAGCACAAGACCGCATCACGGAAGAGGACTGGAACCAGCTGGTGATGCACGGCGACATGGATCCCATGCTGACCGCCCTGTTCGTATTGATCGAGCCCGCGGTTACGCAGGCGCGAGCCCAGAATGTCGAAGCGCTGGGTTATACCGAACATCATCGCATTCAGGTGGACGACCATCCCTATGGTTGTGTGTATGCGCTGAACTATGCCTCGGAGGTGCTGCAGGTGCGGTTGCCGCCTCTGTATCAAAATACCAATGACCCGGGCGCACTGAACTTCTTGCATGCGCAGACGCCGTCCATCGTGTGTGGGCAGGCTGCCACCAGCGGCGATCTTCCGATTCAGATGGCGACCTTCATCGCGGCGCGTCATCTGAGCTACTACCGACCCGGTATCTATGTGCGACAAATCGTGCCGACTTCAGCCGGTCTCAAGGCCTGGCTGTTCGCGGCGATCAAGCTCATTACGCCAAAGTTCCCGGTAGCGAAGGATCTGGAGGGACCGGTTCAAGAGGCAGTTCAAGCTCTCAATCGGGGACTTTCCCCCAAGTTGAAGGACCATCTGGCTCAGGTCGTCGGAAAGCTTCTGTCCACGGGGGCCTCCCTGGATATCAAACGCTGGATTGCGGGTGCGGATCACACCGTGGACCGGGCTGGGTTCATCCTCGCGGACGACCTGCAGACCGCCATCGAAGTGATTCGAGCCGGCGAAGATCCCTCGGTAGCTCCGGACATGACGGAACGCGTCAAAGACTTGCTGGCCTATTCGGTGAGCGGCGAATACCAGGGCGTTCGCGAGCGACTCAGAATCGCCATCTAGTCTGAAGTCTGAGCGGTTCGCCCTGAAATCCGCGCGTCCGGGGCTCGTGACGTCCAAGACGGCCGTTGATGTCGGGTGCTGAGTCGAGCAGTCACCTCCAAAGCCAGCGTGTTCGTCCGTCGCGCCGGTTGCCGAGAGTCTGACGGCGCTGTTCTTGCCTCTGAGGGAGCGAGAGGCTAAGAGCAAGATCCAAGTAAGCCAAAACACGACAAAAATGACCGAATCCCAATCCACTCGACGCGACTTTCGACACACCAAAATCGTCTGCACCCTGGGTCCTGCGACGAGCGAATCCGATACGCTCCGCCAGCTGGCCAACGCGGGCATGAACATCGCCCGACTGAACATGTCGCACGGCGACCACGCGTCTCACGAGGCACTGATCGAGAAGATCAAGTCCTTGAACGAGGTGCTGAACCATCCCATCGCGCTCTTGCTCGACACGCAAGGCCCGGAAATTCGCACCGGTGAACGTGACGACCCACTTCACCTGAACGTGGGGGACAGCATCACACTGACCGTGAGCCCCGGAGAAGACACGGAGGAAGCCAGTGTTCACGTGAAGTATCCGGATCTGGTCAACGACCTGAAGGTCGGCGATCGGGTGACCGTGGACAATGGGCTCATCAATCTGGAGGTGCTCGAGATCAATCCTCCCAAGCTTTGCTGCAAGGTGCTCGATGGCGGCGAGCTGGGGTCCCGGCGTCACGTCAACCTACCCGGCATACGCGTGAACCTCCCTTCGATCACTGACAAGGACCGTTCCGATATCGAGTTTGGCTTGAAGCATGAGGTGGACTTCATCGCGCTCTCGTTCGTGCGTTCCCCCGACGACATCGCTGCCTGCCGCAAGCTGGTGGACGCTTACGGTGGAACCACCAAGATCTTCGCCAAGATCGAGAACCAAGAGGGCATGGACAACTTCGACCAGATTCTCGAGGCCGCCGACGGCATCATGGTGGCGCGCGGTGACCTCGGAGTGGAAATCCCGATCCGAGAGCTTCCCCATTCGCAGCGCGAGATGGTGCGAAAGTGCCTGATTGCTGGCAAGCCGGTGATCGTGGCCACGCACCTGCTCGAGTCCATGATCCACAACCCCCTTCCGACTCGGGCGGAGGTGAGTGACGTGGCCAACGCCGTCTACGAGGGGGCCGATGCCATCATGCTCAGTGGTGAAACGAGCGCGGGCAAGTACCCATTGCGCTGCGTACAGACGCTGGATGCGATTGCTCGAAGGCAAGAGAAGGAGCCCATGCTCGGGTTTCACCTGCAGCGTCGCAGCCACGGCGTGCGAGACAAGCTCGCGCGGCATGCGGTACAGTTGGCGGAGTCCCTCGGCTCCCACGCCATAGTGGTGATCACGCGTCGCGGCCGGCTGGCACAGCTGGTCTCCGCTTATCGCCCCTCGCGCGGCATCATCTACGCATTCACCAACCTGGCCGACGTCCGACGCAAGCTTTGGATGGTGCGAAGCGTGGTGCCGCTGCACACCGAACTGTTCAGCGATCCGGAAAAGACGGTGCAGTCTGCCATGCTACGGCTGCGTGAGCGCAATCGTCTGCTGCCGGGAGATCCGGTGGTGGTCGTGAGCGACATCGAGGCTGGCGACGAGCGCGTGACCACGATTCAGATCCGCACGTTCCACTGATTGCCTGAGCGCGAAGGTGACCCCCGTCGCTCGAAACAGCGCCGGCTTGTGGACCGAACCAATAGGTCCGCAAAAAAACGTGTATGCATTGTCCGTATACGATCGACTAACCCACATAGGAATTCGGACTCGTTTTCGTCGACGCCCAGGGTCGTGGCGAGCGCTTGCCTCTGGACGCTTCAACAGTTTCCACTGGACGCGCTGCTGTTCGATGGGCAAGGCCCGTCACAGCTGGTTCAAACCCGCTAGTGGGCCAGGTGAGCTGATGTCTTCTTTGCTGAACAGCGAAATCGACGAGCAAAGGGCAGCGAACCGGAGTGCTCTCCCCTATCGTGATCTGTATGCTGGGCATCGTGAACAGCTGACCCGACAGATGCTGGATCACGCAGGAGCCGACAGCGCGCGTTCGCTGTGCGTGCTCGGAGCAGGCAACTGCTACGACCTCGACCTGGCGAGCGTGTCGGCTGCCTATCGCGAAGTGCATTTGGTCGACCTGGACGAGTCCGCGCTCGCCGAAGCCATGGAAAGCGCCGACCCCGCCGTACGGGCCAGGGTCGTGTGCCACGCGCCCGTGGACCTCAGCGGGATGCTGGGGAAGCTGGAGCGCTATCAGAGGTTTCTTGTTACTCCGGAAGACCTGATGGAACAACCGGCGCGGGCCGCGAGCGCGCTCCGCGAGACGCTGGGCGGTCCCTTCGACGTCGTCGCCTCGACGTGTCTGGTCACTCAGATGCAGCTGGCCCTGCTGCGCACGTTGACTGATGCGCACCGCCTGTTTGCGGCAGTCCGTCACACGTTGACGGTGACGCACCTGAGAACGCTCGCGTCGCTCACTCGCCCGGGCGGGAAGGCGCTCTTCGTTTCGGACTTGGTGGATGTCGAACGTCTGAAGTTGCCCGAGAAACCGAGCCCGGCGGAGCTGAGGGTTGCCTATGACGACGCAATGCGCGGAGGCAACGTCATCTACGTGGCGCACCCTGACATGTTGCGAGCCGTGATCCGAGACGACCCCGTGCTCAGGCGCGATCTAGGCGTGGGTACGGTCGATGACTTGTGGCTGTGGCAGCAGGGGCCGCATCGAACATTTCTGGTGTACGCCCTGGCTCTACACAGGCATGACGCCCAGGGGAATTAGAACCGTCTACGCAATGGAGGACGATCAATGAAAGCCATCAAAACGAACCTACCCACTCTCCGTGGCCGCGCGGGGAGGCATGCGGCTCCTGCGCTCGGCATTCTGGTGGTCTCGCTAGCCTGGTCCGCTTGCGCGCCCAAGGGTAACAACACTCCTGCGCAGGCGCCGGAACAGGCTGCGCCTTCCACGCCGCTGCCGATGGAGGCGAGCAGTGAACCTGCCGCCGCCAAAGCGGAGGCCCCCGACCCGATCACCGAAGCCGACTTCGGTCAGCACGACGGCAAGCCTGTCAAGCTCTACACGCTGACCAACGCCAACGGCCTCGTGCTCAAGGTCATGAACTACGGTGCAATCATCAAGGAGTTTTACGTCCCCGACAAGGCGGGCAAGCCAGCGGATATCGTTCTCGGCTTCGACACTCTCAACGACTATGTCGAGTCGAGCCCGTACTTCGGGGCCACCGTCGGTCGCGTTGCGAATCGGATCAAGAACGCGACGTTCAATCTCGAGGGCAAGCAGTACAAGCTCGCGGCCAACAATCCACCGCACCATCTCCACGGCGGCAACAAGGGGTGGGACAAGGTGGTCTGGGACGCCGAGCCGCACGAAACTCCCGACGGCCCCCAGATTGTTTTTCGCTACGTTTCGCCCGACGGGGAAGAAGGCTACCCGGGTACGGTAAAAGCGAGGTCGACGTACACGCTCACCAATCAAGACGAGCTCAGAATCGAAATGCAGGCGACGACCGACAAGACGACGCTCGTGAACATGGCGCACCACACCTACTGGAACCTCGGCGGCCACGACTCGGGTACCATTGAAGATCACGAGCTGACGCTGATGGCCGACAAGTACACGCCTCCGAACGGGCTCGTTCCCGAGGGCGCCATCAAACCCGTAAAGGGCACCCCGTTCGACTTCACTCAGCCCAAACTGATCGGCAAGGATCTGAAGGCTGCTGGCGGAAAGCCCGTGGGGTTCGACCACAACTTCGTGGTCAACGGCGAGCCGGGGCAACTGCGACCCGTGGCGAAGCTCAAACACCCGGCCTCCGGTCGAGTGATGCTCCTCGAGGCGGATCAGCCAGGCGTGCAGTTTTATTCGGGCAATTTTCTGGACGGTTCCATCAAGGGCAAGGGCGGTGCCACCTACGTCCAGTACGCCGGGTTGTGCCTGGAAACTCAGAAGTTTCCGAACGCCATCAACGTGCCCGCCTGGCGAGATCAGGTGATTTTGAAGCCGGGCGCCACCTACCACAGCACGATGGTCTACAAGTTCATCACCGAGTGAAGCAAAGCATGAAAGAGTCACTGAACTGGGGTGTGGTCGGCACCGGAGGTATCGCCGCTGACTTCGCCCAAGCCACGAAGAAGTCGATACGTGCCAACCCGGTCAATGTGGTCGGGTCGAGCCCAGAGAAGGCGCGTGCGTTCGCGGACCGCTGGGGGATACCACGGCATGCTGTTTCGCTGGAGGAACTCACGCGGGATCCCGAAGTGGAAGCCGTCTACATCGCAACTCCGCACCCTCTGCATCATGACCAGTCGATTGCGTGCATCGAGGCAGGGAAGCACGTGCTGTGCGAAAAGCCCATGTGTCTGAGCTTGGCGGAGACGGAACGCGTGATCGGAGCAGCAAGGAAAGCTCGGGTCTTCTTGATGGAGGCGTACATGTACCGCTGTCATCCGCTGATGCGTGAGGTCCTCGAACGGCTGAAATCAGGAGCGATTGGCAAGATCCAGCATGTCCGGGCCGACTTTGGTTTTCGTGTGGAGCGCGACCCCAAGCACCGGCTTTTCGACCCGAAGTTGGGTGGGGGCTCCATTCTCGACGTGGGCGGATATCCCGTTTCCTTCGCGCGATTGATTGCGGGAATCGTCGACGATACGCCGTTCGCCGAGCCGATCCGGATCGACGCGAATGGCATCGTAGGCCCCCACGGCGCGGACGAACTCGCCTCGGCTCTCTTGACCTTCGCGTCTGGGCTCACGGCCCAGGTTACCTCGGCCGTCCATCACGAGGTGGGAACCGAGGCGGTCATCTACGGTGAGCACGGCAAGCTGGTACTGCCCGATCCGTGGATTCCGCAAGGCGACCGACAGGCGCTCAGCACGAGCTTCACGATCGTCCCCTATGGCGGACCGGCGGAGGTCGTCGAGGTGGGCACGGACAAGCCAACCTACGCCGTGGAAGCCGAATTGGTGGCCGACTCGCTTCCCAATCTCGAACCGGCTTGGCCCGCGATGAGCTGGCAAGACACGCTCGGCAACGTGCGCGTTCTCGACGCCTGGCGCAGCGCCGTCGAAGGAACCGCTGGCTAGGCCGGCCCATGAATCGAGCGGAGGCTGGGACAGGGGTGTCCTGGCGGAACTGCGCGGCCCTTTGGGGCAGGCAGCATTCGCACCTACCTGTCCCACCAGCCCTCCGAGGGAAAATCAGATCCGCCCGGCGGGATCCATTCGAAAATCTTCTTTGAGGTGTCTTTTTTCGGCCAAGTTTGCCGGTCGCGGACCCTTATCCATCATACAGCGCCCGGTCGGTGGCCGCGCGCGAATCGTTCAGTCGTGCGGTCACGCCGAATATGGCGTGGCAAGAAACTCGCTCGCAAAAGGCCGAAGGCCCGTCATCTGGGGCCGGCCGCGAGCTCGGTGCGGCTACGAGGACCGCAGTATGTCTTTTGCCAGTGCTTACCCTCCTCTGCCGACCGAGCTGACGCTTTCCGCGGTTCACCCGCCGGAAAGCCAATCTCAGCGCGTGGATTCTTCAGGTTCATTTTCACGTGCTTCGCTGCCCCCCAGCGACCGGGAGTTGATTCTGGCCATTCAGGCGGGGGATTCAGCAGCAGCTGCCCCGCTCTACGATAGCCTGCGCCCGAGTATCGAGCAGGCCCTCGGTCGCGTGTTGAGGGACCGCCCACCGGACTTCGAGGACCTGATGCAAATCACCTTCGAGCGGGTGATCCGGAGCATCGCGGATGGCAATTTCGAGGGGCGCAGCCAGCTCAAGACCTGGGCGAGCGCGATCGCGGCGCACGTAGCGGTCGACTGGCTTCGCAGACGCACTCAAGAGCAGCGCTTGTTCGAAACCGCGGACTCGGCGGTGACCGTTTTGGGCATCTCCGACGTCCTGACGGAACGGCAGCTCGAAGCGCGCTCCGAAGTGCGAAAGATTCGAGGGATCCTCGGTCGCATGAAACCTCGGCGCGCGACCATTCTCGTCTTGCACGATGTGCTCGGTCATTCCGTACCCCAGGTCGCCGAATTGCTCGGAATCAAGGTCAGTGCTGCCCAGTCGCGACTCAGACGGGCACGTCAGGAGTTCGTGCGGCGCTATGGCGCGACGACCCATCCAGCCGCCGGTCGCGTGGGCTGAGCCAAGGTTCACCCGCGCTACCCGTCCGCGAATTTGCCTTCGAACACCGCGCGCAACAAAGCCCTGGTCGCCAAACAAATGTGTCGTGGGGGGCGCGTCCCGAAACACGAGAATGTTTTACGCCGGCGGGGCGCCCCGGTATCAGGTCGGTTTCGTCGCCCGTTTCCAAGCTGCGCATTAGCGTTTCGTGCGAGAGCGCTTCCGCTGGCACACAGCTTGCGATGTGCGCAGCATGAAGACTCCGGCGAACGCTGTAGCCGTCGACGCGACGCCGTACCCAACCCGAGGCTCGAGTGGCACCTAGCGGCAGTGCGTTGCGCGTACCCGGGTTCTGGGTGCCCGGGCGCGGGGCGCTTTCGCGCTCGCGAGCGCGCGCTTCGGCAAACGTACCGGCGCGAGAGCGCTTGGTGGTCGTGGGCAATGGAATGGTGGGACAACGGTTCTGTGAGCGATTGATCGCGCTCGGCGGGCATCACCGTTACCATGTGACCGTCCTCGGGGAAGAGCCGACCCCTGCGTACGATCGTGTCCATCTGACGGATATCTGGCACGGTCGAAAGCCAGACGAACTACTACTGCGCGACTCGGACTGGTACGCTTCCCACGGACTCGAGTTGCGCTTGGGGAAGTCGGTTCAGCACGTGGACCGGACGGCGCGTCACGTCACGACCCGAGAGGGGGAGTGCTTCGCCTACGACCGGCTCGTGTTTGCGACGGGCTCACGAGTGCCGACACTGGAGGTCGCGGGAGATGCTGGCGACCAGGTGCTCCCCTATCGAACTCTGGAGGATGCGCAGCGCATTCTCGCGAAAGTCGAAACTGCGCGAGATCGGAGTGTGGTGGTGATCGGGGGCGGGTTGCTGGGCCTCGAGGCCGCTCGTGCTCTGCAGAGGCTTGGTTGCCGCGTTACTGTGCTCGAGGCCTCCTCGCAGGTGCTTCCGAGGCAGCTCGATGCGAGTGCTGCGGGGGTTGTAGAAGACACGTTGCGCGATGCGGGGCTCGAGGTGCGCACGAAATGCCGCATTGCGAGTCTTACGACCGTTTCCGACCGGGTACGTGTGACACTGGAGAATCGCGAAGAGTTGCGCACAAGTGTCGTAGTTGCGGCCATCGGCGCACGCGCCTGTGACGCGTTGGCGCGCCGCGCCAGCCTGAGCTGCGACGTGCGTGGCGGCATTCGAGTCGATGATCGGCTGGGCACCGCGGACCCTCGCGTCTACGCGATCGGTGAATGCGCGCACCACCCGCGGGTACCACACGGCCTGGTGGCCCCGGGCTACGCCATGGCGGATGCGCTGGCAAGTACGCTCATGGGGCGCCGCGCCCGTTTGCACGCGCAAGAGGCGATCACGCGCCTGAAGCTCGATCTGACGGAAGTCACGGTGCTTGGAAACCCCTTGTTGCCTGGGATAGGGCAAGACTTCGTCTGGAGCGATCGGACCCACCATCGCCGCTTGGTGGTGAATGGACGCCGCGTGGTGGCGGCCGTTTGCGTGGGAGCCTGGAACGAGCTGCCCGCGCTCCAGCGACTCGTGACCCGACGACAGCGGATTTCCCGGAAGGCACTGAGCCGCTTCACCGACTCGGGCGAACTTGGCCTGTTCGAACCCGAGCTCAGCGTTCACGCGCTTTCCGACACGTCGGTGGTATGCAACTGCGCCAACGTTACCTGCGGAACGCTGCGGAGAGCGGTCGCGCGCGGCGTGCAAGATGTGGAGGCGCTCGGGCGCCTTACTTCGGCTGGCACGCTGTGCGGTAGCTGCCAGCCTCACCTGTCGGTGCTGTGTGGCGGCGACCCAGTGACTCCCCAAACAGCGGGCTGGGGCGCTCGGGGTCTGAAGATTGCGAGCGCCTTCGCCCTGATGGGAGGCGTGGCCACAGCCGTGCTGCCACGCCTTTCCATTGCTCGAAGCGTGCGCTTGGAGAGCGTGGACGTACTCTGGGTGGATGGCTTCTACAAGCAACTCACCGGATTCGGGTTGCTCGGCTTGATCTCGTTGGGACTGACACTTTCCCTTCGAAAGCGAGTGAAACGGTTTCGCTTCGGGGCGTTCCAGGGCTGGCAGGTGCTGCACGCCGCGCTGGGAGTCGCCGCGCTGATGGTGGCGTTGGGCCACACCGGATTCAGGTTGGGCCACAACCTCGACCTGGGGTTGATGCTTGCGTTCCTGCTGAGTGCGCTCACCGGCGGTGTTTCCGGCGCTTCGCTGGCCAAGCTCGGAGCAGGGGGCTCGAATGCCGTGATACGTGCGTTGCGCGGTGTGCGCATTCTTCATGATTGGGTGTTCTGGCCGCTCATCGTGCTTTTGGGGTTTCACGTGCTGAAGGTCTACTACTTCTAGGAGCGTGCATTGACTTGGTACGCATCGGTACGGAAGCGTTGGTCCAGCGCGCTTGGCGTCGGTCTTCTGGTGGCAATGATGGTGGCGTTCTTGACATATTCGCTCAGTGGCTCGACTCGAACGCTGTATCTGCCAGGTCCAACGACGGACGGTCACTATCAGATCGAGCTCGCTTGTGAGGCGTGCCATGCCGAAGCCTTCGGCGATCGTGAAGCTCTGCAGAAATCCTGCGTCAGGTGCCACGCGGCCGAGCTGAAAGAAGCGGAAGACAGCCACCCAGAGACCAAGTTCACCGACCCACGCAACGCGTCTCGCGTCGCGTTGCTCGACGCCAGGTACTGCGTCACCTGTCACCGCGAACACCGGCCAGAACTGACAGCGAGCATGGGGCTGAGCTTGCCGAAAGACTACTGCTACCGCTGTCATCAGGACATCGGGGACGAGCGCCCGAGCCATCGCGACCTGAGTTTCGACACGTGCCAGAACGCGGGTTGCCATAACTTCCATGACAACCGCGCTCTGTACGAGGACTTCCTGGTCAAGCATTTGGATGAGCCCGCACTGTCGTCCTCGCCGGAAAATCCGGTTCTGACCAGTGCTGCAAAGGCTCTCGTGGAGCCGATCGACCCGAGCGTTCGACTCACCGATGCGCCTGCCGACCTGCGTCTGAACGGCCAAGAGCTCTCGGCCTTTCTCGGGAGCGCACACGCGCGGGCCGGCAAGAGCTGCGCGTCGTGCCATCGAGACAAGGAGCAGAACTGGAGTGAGAAGGTGCCCGGCGAGCGCTGTCGTGAGTGCCACGAAGCCGAACGCGATGGTTACCTCTCGGGGCGCCATGGGATGCGTGAAGCGTCGGGCCTGCCGCCCATGCGGGTTGCCGATGCGCGACGTCCGATGCGCGAACAGGCGAGGGGGCGCTCATTGGGCTGCACGTCTTGTCATGGCGCCCACTCTTTCGATACGCGTTACGCCGCGGTAGACGCCTGCCTCGGCTGTCACGCGGACGAGCACTCCAGAAGTTACCCTCAAAGCAAGCACGCGCAGCTGTTCCGGGACGACCTGTCCGGGCGACGCGGTGTTTCCTGCGCGACTTGCCACCTGCCACGCGTCGAGGCACGAGGTGCGGTGCGGGTAACCCATAATCAGAACGAGACGCTCAGGCCGAACGAGAAGATGGTGCGTAGCGTCTGCGCGAATTGCCACGGAGTCGAATTCTCACTCGCCGCGCTTTCCGACCCGGAGCTGATAGCCAACAACTTTTACTCTCGGCCAACGCGCAGGGTCGAAAGCCTCGCGTGGGTTCGTGAGCGTCCTCAATGAGTCGGGCGCGATGCGTACTCACTCATTTCTTACTAAAAAAGGAGCCCACCAATGCAACGTATCCACCCGAAGTGCCTGCTGATGTGTTTGAGTGCTGCTGCCTGGCTTGGTTGCCAAGGTGACAAGAATGCTGCTGGTACCATCGAGCCGAAGCTGATGGCCGATGCCCTGCATGCGGTCATGGAGTCGGATCGCACCGTGTACACGAAGCAGGTGGTCAATCGACTGCAGAACGAAGAGAACGTGATCAAGGCTTCCGAGCATTGGAAGGACGACCGCGCATTGCCGCTTCCCGCGCAGATGTTTCGTATGGGTGCAGAAATGGTCTCCGAGAAGAAGGCTGGCTTCACGTATGCACTGCTGTCGATGTGGCCGGTGAACAAGCAGAACAAGCCGAAGACCGACGTCGAAAAGAAGGGCTTGAAATTCGTCGCGGAAAACAAGGGTCAGAACTATTATGACGAAGAGGTGCTGGGAGACACCAAGTACTTCACGGCAGTCTATGCGGACACGGCAGTGGCCCCCGCGTGCATCAAGTGTCACAACGGACACAAGGACAGCCCGCGCAAGGATTTCAAGCTCGGGGAGGTAATGGGGGGAGTCGTGCTCCGTATCCCGCTTTCGGGTTAGCGCTAAATCTGGCGGCGATTGTGCCGTAAAGCAACGAAGAAAGGGACGTAATTGTGACAGCTACAGCAACGGAAACCTCACTGTATAGTCGTATCGGTGGTGACGCCGCGGTGGAGGCAGCGGTCGACGTGTTCTACCGAAAGGTGCTGGCCGATGATCGTATCAGTCACTACTTCGAGAGCGTCGACATGGATGCACAACGCGCGAAGCAGAAGGCCTTTTTGACTTATGCGTTCGGAGGGCCACATGGCTACCAGGGCAAAGACATGCGCGCCGCGCATGCCAAAATGCAGCTGAGCGAGGCCGACTTCGATGCCGTCATGGAGCACCTGGGCGCAACGCTGAAGGAGCTGAACGTGCCCGACGAGCTGATCGGTGAAGCGGCTGCCATAGCGATGAGCGTCAAGGGTGACGTACTCAACAAGTAGTCTGGTAAGATGATCCGATACCGCGGGCGTGACTTTCATGTGCGCGACGGGGAAACCGTACTCGACTGCCTGGAGCGGAGCGGCGAAAAGATACCCTCGTCGTGTCGCAGTGGTGTGTGCCAAAGCTGCCTGCTCCAGGCAAGGTCGGGGGACGTTCCGCCCGAGTCCCAGAAAGGCGTCAAGCCGGCGTTGCGAAAGCGCGGTTTCTTTCTGGCCTGCGCCTGTCGGCCGCACGCCGACCTAGAGCTGGCGAACGAACAATCGGAGGCCTTCGACTCCGAGGTAATAGAGTCCAGAGAGCTGGCTCCCGGCGTCTTTCGCGTCTTGCTGCACAAGCCCCAAGGGTTCGAGTTCGAGGCCGGGCAGTTCGTCCAGTTGGTTCGCCCTCACGACGCGCTGACCCGCCCTTATTCGATTGCTTCGTTGCCGGGCGAAGAGCTGCTCGAACTCCACGTCGCCGTTCATGCGAAAGGACGCATGAGCACCTGGCTGTGCGAAGCAGTGGGCCACAGCGTCCGGCTCAGGGGGCCCCTGGGGGAGTGCTGCTATCAGTCCGAGGACCCGGACCGGCCGATCCTTCTTATCGGCACGGGCACCGGTCTGGCTCCATTGCTCGGCGTCTTGAGAAGAGCGCTCGGCTCCGGGCACCGCGGGCCCATCGCGCTGGTACATGGAGCACGTGACCAGCGAGGTTTGTACTCGTGGAATGCCCTGCTCGAGTTGGCGGAAGGCGTTCCGAATCTCCGCGTTCAAGGCCACGTCCTCGAGCCGCCGGCGAGTGGTCCTCATGTCCAAGTAGGCCCGATCGGTCCCGCGATATTGCGCTCGATACCGAACCTCACCGCTTCGGAAATCTATCTGTGTGGCAGTCCGGACGTGGTGCAGAGTCTCAAGAAATCGGCCTACCTCGCGGGCGCGGCTCTCGAGCGAATCCACAGTGACCCATTCGTCTGCGGGCCGAGCCCGAATGAGCTCGAGTCGCGCAGACGGGCTTCTGCGTAGCAGCACTGATCACGCTCCGGTCTCCTCGACTCGGGCCGCAAAGAGGGTCCAATGCTCAGAGCCACCGGGGCCAGCCATCCTCGACCTGATCGCTGGTGCACAGGTCGACGGTCGAATGCCATGGTGTGGATCATCTGAGATTGGCCAGTTTGCGCTGAATCTCGGGGATCCGCTGCCTGCGCGAGGCCGGGATGCTTCGCTCCGCGCGGGTCAGAGGCAAGCAGGACGACAGTGGGCCAGTGAAGGCGCCACTGGGTCGCGTTCCCACGACGAGGAGCTTGAATACAGGGTTGCCCACGAACTTGGCCAGGCTTCGTTGAGTGGCGGCGGCTTCTAGCACCTCGGGGAGTTCGTCTCCGCTCACATCTCGCTCCGGGCCGAAATGCAGCACCGATAGCCCGGCCCTTTGTGCCGCCTGGGCGAGGTCGGTGAAGTTGACGTCTGCGGTCATGTCTTGGGTGCCCGGAGCAGCGTAGGGATCATTGGGTCTGGGGATGTAATCTCGCCATTCTCCGTAGACGCGGAAGGGAAAGTCGCCGCGCCTGGCGCCCTGGATCAGGCCCCAGGTGGTGTCACCGTAGTCGATGGTGAGAATGAATCCCGCGCGCAGTGCCGAGCCAAGGCGACGGATGAATTGGCTGGCCTGGACGTTCACGTAGCAAACCACGCTGGAGGCTTCGCGAGCGAGCGCCACGGCGTACTCCCTCGCATTCGTGCTCAGGTGCTCCGCGAGCTCGGGGAGCGACGAGGCAGGAATATATGCTTCCTCGAACCAGAGAGAGGCGAGTAGCGTTTCTCGCTCTTCCGAAGACAGCTCCGCCAGGCGCCGCATCATGCCGAGGTAGGTGACGCCGTCCAGGTAGAGGTCGTCAGGGTTCTGTCGGATGCCAAAGGTCTCGCGCGTGATGTGGTCGGCGTCGCGCATGCGGCTTGCGAATTCGGCCCCCATCGCTTCTTCCACGTTGGCTTCCACGCGTGGCACGACCAGCGCGGCCAGTGCCTGTCCCTCGTGCGTCAACACGACCTTGTGTACTCCAAAGGCATCGGGCAACTCGTTGGTGACCACCAAACCCCTGAGGCCGCCGGGGAAGTCTCGTTCGAGGACTTCATGAGGGCGTCGCGCGTCGCCTGAAGCGATGCTGGCCTTTTCGCCGAGCAGCCGACGCTGCCTTGCTCTGAGCGCCCCGGACATTTCGTAGATGTGGTATTCCATGCGTGCGGCAAAGGTTTGCCAGCGCTCTCGCTCGATACCCGCCAGCTGGGAGTCCTTTGCGGCGTTCGCTACCCGGTCGAGCACGTCGCATGCGAGCCGTCCATTGCCAGCCCCGAACTCCACGACCGCAAACGCGTCGGTTTCGCTGAGCTCTCCTTGCGCAAGCATGTCGCGCCAGAGCTTGTAGGCCCAGTTCGCGATCCAGCGGCCGTAGTGCGGAGACAGGGTTTCAGGGTTCGTGGCAAAGTGGCCCGCGTCCCCGATCACCACGTTGTGCGCATAGTAACCCCAGGCCGGGTCGTGGAGCGCCGTGTCCATGTACGCTTCGAAGGTCTGGAAGTGCTCGGCCGCCAGCCGCTGGAGCGCGGAGGGGAAACACAGGCCGCCGTACACTTCCGCGTTGGCCAGGGCGCGTCTGGTTCCGTTTGGCCTCGACAATGGAGATAGGCTCTTTAGCGTGCCTTCCACCTGCTGGGAGACGACGTGCCCAAAGCCGACGCTCTTCTGCAGTTGGCTCAGCCGGTGCGCGCTCGGTGCCCTGGCTAGCAGGTCTTCCATGCTCCGATAAGGCCAGCCCTCGAGCACGTCTCGTGCGACCCGGCGGCGCGATTCAGCGGGTTCGCCTGCTCGTTCGAGCATGCGGCTCAGCTCGCCCTCGTCGAGGTCGTTGAGGGTCGCCGTATGGCAGTCGTCGAACGAGCGCCCGATCTCGCGGGACAGCCGGTCAATGAAGCTTCTGACGCGCTCGGCTGACCTTGCTGCGCCGGAGGAGGGCGACTTTCGCGCTGACAGTTCCAGCCTACCGAGCTTTGTCTGCAAGGGCACCAGCCGCCACCAGTGTTCGCGTGGATCGTCGCCGAAGCTCAGGGGGAGACGTCCTTCGACGAAGCAATCTACCCAGGGACGGTAGGCGCGGCCCTCGCGGGAGCGGCCGAAGGCTCGGAGCCATGCCAGGGCGAGCTGCTCGCCCTCCTCTTCGGGGCGGCCCAGGTCCCGGTAGCGGTAACGTAGCCCACGCACCGTCCCCGTAAACGTGACCGACGGGTTGCCGACGAGCACGGGAAGCCCGACCAGATTGTCGTCCACCTCCCAGTCCTCGTAGGCCATCATCTGGATCAAGTACAAGAGCAGCAAGCTCGGCCCGATCCCAGGTTCGCGCCTGCGTGCCGCAACGAGCCGCACGTCGAACGAACCGTCGCGGCTGCGTCTGGCCACGAAGTCACCGTCGTTGATGGAGACGTCGGTGATCGCCAAGCCGCCCTGAACGTCGACCTCGTAGTGGTAGACCAGGATTGCCACCATCTCTGCCAGCAGGTCGGCGGTCAGCTGCGAACCAAGCGGTACGAGCCAGGACTCCTCGCCCTCGGATAGCTCGATCTGGATGCAGCCGCGCCCGAAGGTGACGGGACGGTGTCCGGGCAGTGCCGACAGCAGCGCCGCCGGAACGCGTCCTCCGAGCGTCTCCAGGCCTTTGGGTTCGAGGACGAAGCGACCCAGCCCCTGGGCGATGAAATGGCGCATATTCTCGACATTCAGCGCGGGTACCGCGCGCTTGGACCGGGCGCGCTTGCCCGGCTCGTCCAGAACTCGCGGAACCTGTAACGTAAAAGGGCCAAGAGCGCCTTCGCAAGCAAGGTCCCAGGTGAACACGCCCATGCGTGCTTCCCCCACTTCGAATGGGCCAAGTCGCGAGGCCAGTTCGAAAATCAGGGGTTCTAGTGATGGGACCTCGATCGGTTCCAGCACGTTGCCGTTGTATAGGAGCGCCGGATGCGAGGTGATGAGGTTGTCCTGCGTCCAGCGGCACGACATCAACGACGACGCTGCGAGCAGGGCATCGGAACCCAAAATGCGGGCGAGGCCCGTCAATTCTCGATTGCGCGGGCGACCCACCATCACCTGCGAGCTTGTCCGACAATGGCGGTCCCAGCAACCGCCAAACTCGACCAGTCGACCTTTTGGTCGGGCTCGGGCTCGCGAACCACACTCCCCACACGCACCATTCCCGCGGGCAAGGAACGGTGGTGTCGCGCAATTTTGGTCGAACTGTTGAGACAGGACGTGACTGAATATGTTAGCGCCGGTCCTCGGTGATGGCGAACCCCCCGGCGTCCGCGGCTCTGGCAGTGCTCCTGCTCCTGGCTTCCGCACCGACGTCGGCTCGGGCCGCTTCCACACAGCCGTCCGAGACCCGAGCGCCAGCGGCTCCTGCCCCGCTCAGGATTCCTCCCGCTCCACCTGGTTTTGATGGGAAGCATCCTTTGACGCCGGAGGACTACGCTCGCAAGAACGAGCACGGGTACTTCACGGGACTGCCCCTGCTCAACTTCGACCCCAACACGGGTTTCGGGTTCGGAGCGCGCGCTTACTACTACGACAATGGTTCGCGGGACGATTCGCTGTTCGCGTACACGCCCTATCTGCACCGCGTGTTCCTGCAGGGGTTTGCCAGCACACGCGGTCTTCAGTTTCATTGGTTGGACTACGATGCGCCCGCCGTGGCAGGTAGCCCGTTTCGTATTCGATCCCAGGTGATCTATGTGCGCAATACCAGTCAACACTTCTTTGGAATAGACGAGGCCGCCATGCGGCCTCTTACTTTCAGCGGAGCGGGGCAGAGCTTCGAGACCTGGTCCGAATACGAAGAACGGTTGCGCGAGCTTCGGGCAGATGGAACGACTCTGGCTCGCTACGACCAGTACGACTTGATTCACCCTGCCTGGCTCTTGAGCGTGGAGCGCACGTTTTTCGACGGGGTGGTTCGCCCGCTGTTCGGATTCGGTTTCTCC
Organism: uncultured delta proteobacterium; assembly: GCA_963809955.1. Classification (GTDB taxonomy): domain Bacteria; phylum Myxococcota_A; class Polyangia; order Polyangiales; family Polyangiaceae; genus JAICQQ01. The sequence goes on along the minus strand of CAWELQ010000010.1, from coordinate 801,070 downwards.
TACACCCGGATCAACGACTACACTGGCAAGCAGGTCGACGCGGTGGCTCCCAACGGAGACGAAGTGCAGGCCGTCATGGGTCCGACGCGCCTGAGTGAGGCGTGCGAGCGCGGTCTGGTCGGCTGCGAGGGGGGATGGGACAACGTTGTGCGACTCGGCATCTCGTTCGACACACGGGATTTCGAGCCTGATCCGAACAGTGGGGTGTTCGCGGACATGGCACTGGACATCTCTACGCGAGGGCTCGGGTCGGACTACACGTACGCGCGCTGGCTCACCTCCGTGCGTTGGTTCGTGAGCCCGTTTCCAAGTGTTGCCGATCTGGTGATTGCCTCGCGGGGGACTTTCCAGACGCAATCGAAGGGCACTCCGTTTTTCGCCATGAACGTCCTACCCTATACCGAGGACTTTCGGACCGGGTTGGGTGGGCACCGCACGTTGCGCGGCTTTCAGCAAGATCGCTTCGTGGGTCACGTGATGAGCCTGGCGAACCTGGAACTACGCTGGACGTTCCACCGCTTCGTCGTGTTGAATCAGAAGTTGTCGACCATGCTGGTCCCGTTCGTCGACGTGGGGCGGGTGTTCGCTTCGGTGCGAGATTTCAGCGTCGACGATTGGCGAAGGGGACAGGGGGCAGGCTTCAGGGTGTCTTGGAACCAAGCGACGATCATTTCGATGGACTACGGCTTTAGCAGCGAGGATCAAGGACTCTACGTGAACTTCAACCACCAGTTCTGAGTCGCGCGAACCGGAGCACTCCCGCCTCTGGTCGTTCGCATGCCGGCCGCCCCGATAGAGTGTCCGAATTCTTTCGTGAGCGCCGACAACTGGGCCGGCACCCTTTCGATCCCGGGTCACAGGGGTGGGGCAGAATGGCGCAGCCGTGGCGCCTCGTCACGAAGCGTTGGATTGAAGAAGCAGTCCCCGCTCCTGTTGGCGCCATCCCAGCGGTGTCCCAGGACTTCGGCCAGAAGAGCAGCGAGCGGCACAGACCTTGCACTCTGAAGATTGCACTCTGAAGATTGCACTCTGAAGTTCGAGAACTGTCGTCGAGTCACCTCGACGCGCAGTCCACCGATTGCAGCCCTGAGCGGTCGCAGTCAGCGCGGAGTACTTTGTTAGAGTCGCCGAGCGAACGGCTAGCCAGGTCCTCACCCTGCAGTGCGAACCCGACGGCTGGCTCGCCGCAAAGGAGCAACATGGAACCGTCTGACCCAAGTTCCCGGAGCGCGGAGATCGTCCAGGCTCTGCGCGCGCAATTCGAGTACACGCTCACAGGCTATCTTCACGGCAAGAGCGTGATGCGCGACTTCTTGGTGGAACGTTACGATGTCTCCGAACTGCAAGCAGAAGAGACTCTCGACGAATTGGAGGGTACGGGGCAGATCAGATTCGAGGGCGACCCGACCAAGGCCTCACACCGCGGAGCCATCTGGATGTTTGGACCCTCGCAGGTCTACGACGTGAGCTGAGCGCCGCATGTCCGCGAGCCTCGCAGACCCAGGTTGCCCAACGCCGTCAAAAGAACAAACACTTCGAGAAAGGATGTGAACGAAACCATGGAAGCAAAAGACCAACCGCTGACATCGGACGCGGATACGCTTCGTGCGGACCAGGGCAGCGTGCTGATTGCGACCGACTTCAGCGAAAGCAGCCGACAAGCCATTCTGCAGGGCTTCAGAACGGCAAGTCTGTCGAGAACGACGCCGCACGTCTTGCATGTCTGCGAGCGCTCGGGGGATATGGTGTCGATTGATTACGGCGGTGAGAACCTGTTGTTGACCGTCGAAAAGGGCCGCTCCATCGTCGCTGAACACGTGGACGTGATGTTAGCGCAGTATCGTTCCATGTGGGGTGAGCCGGGCTTCAGCATAGCCATGAGTCATATCGCCGTCGGGAAGCCGAGCAAGGCCATCGTCCAGCTGGCGAAGGATCTGCGAAGTTCCCTGATAGTGGTGGGCACCTCCCAAAGGAAAGGGGTGGAACGGCTGTTGATGGGCTCCACCGCGGAGCGTGTGGTGCGTGAGGCGGAATGCCCGGTGCTGGTATCCCGCGCGCTGGAACCCGCACCCGAGGCCATGATCGAACCGGCTTGCCCCGCGTGCGTGGCCGAGAGACGTCGTTCCGGAGGAGAGCAGATCTGGTGTGCCAAGCACCGCGATGAGCAGGAGCGCCGCCACACCTACCATTACCGTGACAAGAACGCGCGGGTGCGCGAGAATCTCCCACTTCTATTTCCCATGGGCTAGTAGCTGCTGGGCCCTCGAACGACAATCCATTCGTATGGACGGAAGGAGGAATCCATGGAGTCCCGGGCGAACCAATCCACTTTCGATGACGACGAGCTACAAGCACAGGCGATGATCAACGAAGGAGCTCCCGTTGCTGGTTCGGTGCCGAGCGCCGTCGAGCGCGCGCGCTCTCGTTGGTCTGGAGCCGGGCCCACATCGCGACGCCGCGATGTCGTGACACGGACTCGACACTGGGTTTCCGACGGGCTGGAGAAGCTGTCAGCGGCACTGGGCCGGCAGTACCTGGAGCGGCTCGCGCGCAAGGGCCGTGTTTCGGAGTCGTTGGGGAGCGTGCCTCGACGCATGCACAAGGTGGCCAATCAGGCAGCGCTGCTTTTGGAGCTGATCGACGACTTCAAAGACGGCACGTATCGGGAGGTACCCTGGCGGACGGTGGCAATAGCCTCTGCGGGTGTCCTGTATGCCGTGAGCCCGGCGGACGTCATCCCGGACTATATTCCAATCTTGGGAACGCTCGATGATCTGGCATTGCTCGCTGTCGCCACTCGCTTCATCGACGAAGACCTGCGCGCCTATTGCCGATTCAAAGGATACGACGAGGCCGAGTACTTCTGACTTGATGCGGGCGAAGCGCTCGGCCAGAATTGTGAACATCGTTTACATCATGAATCCCAGGACGTTCTATCTATTTAAAATAGCAGAGGTTTTTTTGCATTTTGATGTGAACAGTGTTCACATCGCTGGCTTGCTCCGGCGAGCGAGGCGCGCGAGCGCCCCTGCCATACGGGCGCTCGTTAGCGCCTGAAATCCAGACGGGAGGTGCGCGCATCATGCAATTTGCGCTTTCGTTTCGCCAAGTGCACGGCACCGTCACGTGGCACTTCTAAAACGCAGGGCAGAACGAGGAGCTAACGAATGCATCTCAAGAGTCAGTCTTTCGGCCTGCGCCCGTCTCCTCGCCGTTGGTCGCCGCCGCCCGACACGGTGCCGGCCGTCAGTCGACACGAGACACTACGCGGGCCCCGGTGCCCGCTTTTTTTTGGTCTCGAACAGCCAACGGACGTGACCCGAGCGCGCGTTCTGACAGGGGCACCATGCAGATTGCAGTAATATCGGACTTGCATTTGGGGTCGGGAGGGCCCGCCGATCTGTTCGGACACGAGGACAACGAGTTTCTCCGCTTTTTGGACTTCCTGGAAGGTAACTTCGAGAGAATCGTCTTGTTGGGAGACATCTGGGAGACGCTGACGGGCAGAGCGTTTGGTGATCCGAGTCGCGAGCTCGAAGCCGCACGGCAGCATCACGGGGAAATCGCGCAGCGTTTCGAGCGCTCGAAATACACCTACGTGCATGGGAACCACGACCTGGTCGCGGCACGCACGGAAGGGGCGCCAGAACAACTCACGTTGAACGCCGACGGCATGCGTCTGGTGTTCACGCACGGGCACCAGGGAGACGGGCTCACGTCGCGCCATCGCTGGCTGTCGGAGATTGGTGTGTGGTTGGGGGCCTGGATTCGGCGCGTCGGGCTGCACGCGGCATACACCTTTTTCAGTCGGCTCGAGTCACTGCGTGAGGGGGCAGGCCAGGGAGCTTCGCGCTGTGTGGTGAGACGCTGGGCGCTCGAGCAGGCGAAGACCTGCGAAGCGGACGTCATCGTTGCCGGGCATACTCACGTGGCCACGCGGGCCGAGCACGGGCCTTGCCTGTTTCTCAACAGCGGTTCTTGCGCCGAGGGACGCCTGAGCTTTTTGACCTTGGACACGCGTCGTGCACAGTTCGCTGTGCACTCGATGTACTGAGCTCGCTGCGCGCTCGATAGCGAAAATCGCCGGCTTGGTTCAACGGGCAGCAAACGCGCCGGCGTCACTCAGGTCCAAGCGTGGATCCGCCGCCTGATGCTTTCTGTACTCCAAGGTTACGGGGAACGGTTCGGCGCTGTCGCCTAGCGCTGCGGCGATTCCTGTTGCCGCGCCGCCCCGGGCCAGGCCGAAATCTTGCGTCAGAGCGTCGACAAAGCCCGGATCGCTGCCTTCCGTATTGCTCCCCAGATCCAGACTGCCGACCAGGGAGCCGTGGGACGGGCGCCAACCGTTCGGCAGGAAGTTGCCTTCGAGATGGGCGCTTCCCGTTTCGTCGAGAATGGCGAAGCTCGACCCACCGGCAGTCGCGAAGAAGACGTTGTATCGAGCCTCCAGGGATTCGTCGTTGCTCGACAGCCGAGCCAACGTAGTGTTGCCGGCGCGCGTGGAGACCACCGTATTGTAGTAGAAGTGGAGTACTCCGTTTCTGTAGTCACCCTCGCCGTCACCGCCGTAGTGCAAGATCTGGCTATTGCCTTCACCATCGCCTTCGACCAGCACGTTGCCGTAAACGAAGGTCTCGCGATACGAGGGCAGGCTGGCGATGGATTCATGGTCTGTTTCGACCAGGTCGAGCTGACGGTTGCCATTCTCGATCCAGTTGTAGCGAATTACGGTTCCAGCCGAGCGATCCTTGAGATTGTTGCCCAGGCATCCCTGGCACAGTGAGCCGTAGTGGTTGAATTCGAACGTGATGCCGGCGCTTTCCGTGTAGCTGTTGTGCTCGTAGACACTGCCCTCGATACCGTTGTCGAAGATATAGTTGCCCGATACGAGTACGCCGGAGGACTGCGAGGCGCTGAACAGTCCGTTGGCTGCGTCGTGCAGTACGCAATTCTTGATGCTAATATCTCGCCCCGTCTCGATATAGATGGTCGACGCGTTCTGGGCGTACTCTGACGCATCCCCGGCATCGTTGGTGAAATGATAGCCGGGTTTGGCCCCCATGATGTCCAGGCACTCGATGGAGATGTTGGAGGGCGTTCCGTTGTCCGGGACGTTGGAGTTGCCAACTTTGATGATGGCGCGCTCGTCGCCCGGGAAGTCGAGTTCGGTCCGGGTCACGGCATCATCGCCGGAGATCACCGGGAGCGCACCGTTGTCCGGGACTCCTAGCACCACGACGGGCGCGTCCGCGCTCGCGTTGTAGTCGAGCACCCACTTGTCGCGATACGGCTCGCTTCGGTAATGAATCTTGACCAGCGTGCCGGGCTCGATCGACTCCCAGGGGACCTCGGAGGGCGTCGCGTACTCCTGGTCAGGCCCCACCTCGTAGATCGCCTGGAACGAGGCTTCGTCCCAGCGAGAGCCCTCGCAACCTCCCAAAGGAAGAAAGGGTGGCGTGTCCCCCGTGTCGCCGCCGGCGTTGGCCGAGCCGTCCGTCTGGGCGGCCCCTCCCGCGGTCATCGACTGAGTGTTGGGAGTGCCGCCCGCTCCGCCTGTCGTGTTGCTCGCCGTGGGACTCGAACTCGCGCCGCCCGCTCTGCCCGTCGTGTTGCTCGCCGTGGGACTCGAACTCGCGCCGCCCGCGTTCGAGCCGACGGCCGTACCACCGCCCGATCCTCCTGCCGTTGTTGAAGAGGTCGAGGCGCGGCTGGTCGTGGAAGGGATGCCATTGTGCGTCTCATTGCCCAAGCTTGCGTCGCTCTCGCTCGCAGGTGCGCCGCAAGCGATGGCGAAAAGCGCGACGCCTGCGAACGGCCAAAGCCCGGAAGCGGCAGGTCTGCTCCTGATCACGCACTCGAGCTTGACCTGTCTCATGGGGCAAGACAACCGAATGGACGTCGGGTGACTGGCTCTTCTCGCGTGAGCCCACACGGTATGTGGCTGTCCCCCGTTCGGCGCCATCCACCCGATTCTCGCGAAATTGCTGAGGCTCGGCCTCGCATGGTGACATACGAAAATTCCGTCCTGCCGCTAGTTTGCGCTCGGGCGCCGCTTCCACCCACGGATGCGGACCGGTGCGGACATTCATTCGGGACACAGGTTGCATGTCCCCGGCCGATAATCCCCTGTTGTTCGCTCACGCCGCGCTTCCGGTGCGTCACGTCTCCGGCGAGCCTTCCGCTGCCCAGCAGCTGAAGCTGCAGGACGCTGCGGACGAACGGCTGGTGCAGGCCATCCTCGGAGGGACCCGTGGCTCGGCGGCTGCCTTGTACGATTGCCTGTGCCCCAGCATCGAGCATGCGCTGCGCCGAGTGCTGCATCACAACAACAGCGAATTCGAAGATCTGGTGCAGATCACCTTCGAGCGCGTGGTCAGGACCATCATCGAAGGTCGCTTCGAAGGGCGCAGCAGGCTTTCCACTTGGGCTGGCGCGATAGCTGCGCACGTCGCGATGGACTTACTCAGGCGCCGCTCACGCGAGCGCAGAGTCTTTGCGGACGGCGATACACCAGGGCCCGAGCCCATGGCCACCACGGTGATTCCGGAGCGGCAGCTGGAAGCGCGCTCCGAAATCAAACGCTTGCAAGGGGTCTTGTCTCGCATGAAGCCGGAACTCGCGGACATCCTAGTGTTGCACGACGTGCTGGGGCACTCCATTCCAAGTATTTCGCGGCTGTACGGGATTAAGCTCAGCAAGGCGCAGTCCCGGCTCGGACGCGCCCGCAAGGACTTCGTTCGTCGTTCGTCCGCGAAGATTTCCGGTCGGTCCGACTGACCACAGCCGGCACGCGTCGACAGCGGCGAAAGTCGCCCGAAGTGGTCAGCCCTCTAGTCTGGCAAGACCCGGAAGCAGTCGAGCACCGAGTCAACCGCGGGCAGGTATTCCGAGATGATGGCGTACAGCTCCGGATCGTAGCTTTGCAGTTCGGCGCGCGTATTCACCTCGTTGTGGTAGGCGTTCGGTGGCGCCAGATTCACGTTGAACCACGACTGAACACCCTCCGCCCAATACTGAGGAAACGAATCGCTGGCGAAGGCGTCCGTCCACTTCCCGGCGAACAGGGCAGCCTCGTAGGCAGCCTCCAGACGGGTATCGAAGTCGGGTTCCAAGTTGCGAATGCCGAGCGCACGCATCGCGTGGGCAAAGGAATGGACCAAGATGACTTCGCCGTGGTAGACGTCGTCGTCTTCGCAGAGCAGATTCTCTTCTGTGCCGACGGTCAGAGGTTGGGACACCGAAGCTCCGATGCCGCGTGTGCCTTGCCAGTCGTTGGACAGGTTCATCAGTTCCGGCAAGTCGTTGAGTCCTTCCTCGCGGGCAATGACCGCCACGCGGCTGCCGTTGGCGATCATTGCCGCGGCAACGTCGGCTCGCTTGGCCAGCATGCGTACGATGACCAGGCAAGCTTGCGTCACGGCTTCGTCCGAGACCGCCGACGAGGCGAGCACTGGCATGCCGTTGGCGTCCGCGTATTTGCTATAGAACGATGGTGCATCGATGTTGGGTGGGATGCCGGACACGAGGCAGTCGGGCGTGGTGCTGCCGCTCCCCCCAGCGCTCGTTGCGGAGCCGCTACCGCTCGACTCGGCCGTGGCCTCACCGCTGAAGCTTCTTTGAGCACCGATCAGCTTGGTTTCTCCCTCGCCGCAGGCGCTGATCGAGAGCGCTAACGGGCACACCCACCAATGGTGCAATCCGAGCGAGGTCATGGCCCGACGGCGTCCGCGGCGCACGAGCTCGCGAGGCGTGCCAAGAGCGGTGAGCGCGGCCATCGCTTCTTGAAGCTCCTGGCAGCTCGCTTGGCGGCTGGCACGTTGCCCAGCCCACATTGAACGAGCACGCCGCTCGCCGCGCGTTCTTGCACGAGCAGCTTGTGCTCGAAACGCTGGTCGTACTCGCTGAGAAGCGCTTGGGCCGTTGCTGGCTTGCCCTGGTTGAGAGCGGAACTAGCGTCCGCCAGTAGGGCGACCTCTTCAGCCAGATTCCCAGCGCCGGCTTTCACTGGTGCCGGTGCGGCCGGGGGGCGGGGCACGGCTCTCGTAGGAGTGCTCTCCGGGCGGGGGGCATGCTTCTGGTTCCCGGTCGCAGGGGGAGTCGGACTCTTTCGGGTCGATTCAGGGCGCACCTGGGCCTTGGTTCTTGCCGGTTCTTCGGGCCCTCGCCTGTTTTCGGGCGCTGAAATGCCGAGCGGCACCGCCTGCTCGTTGGCCGACGGCGCGGCCAGGGCCCACACCCCTACTCCGAGGCTACCGGCAAGCGCCAGGACGATTCCGAGCTTACTTCCTGCGGCCAGCAACGAGGAGGCATGCATGAGCGATGCCGCGACCGCGCCGCGAGCCAGCTTGCCGGCAACGGAACGGCGCACGCGCGCTCGAACCAGCTCACCCGGCTCTGGTCCCAGGCGTCCCTCGACGATTACCCGACGAGCGTCTTCGTTCAACTCTCCCTGTTTCATGTGACATTGTCTCCGACATTTCGTCTTCGCTCCGCCGTTCGCACACGGAGCAGGGCGCGTTCGAAACCCGCTCTTGCCTGACGTAGTCGCCAGTACGCCGTGTTCACGTTGATCCCGAGTGCCTCGGCCGCTTCCGGCACGGAACACTGCTCCACGTCGACCAGGACCAGCACGGCGCGCTTTTCCGGAGCGAGCTCGTCCAGCAGCCTATCGAGTAAGACCACCGCCTGCTTCTTGGCGACCACTTCGGCGGGACCCTCGGAGCCCGGAACCATGCTCTCCCGTGTGCCTTCACGTGACCAGGGCACGATGCGCGCGAGGCGCCGGCGCACGGTACGCCGATAGTAGCTCGCCACGCGAATTAGAATACCGAACAGCCATGTCTCTACACGCGCGCGCCGGGGGTCATAGCTGTCCCAGCGTTGGTGTACGGTGAGAAAGACGTCCTGCGTCGCGTCTTCCAGAACGTCGTCCCCGACGCCCATACGTCGCAGGTTGCGCCAGACGAAGCGAAAATGGGTGTCGTAGAGCTGCTCGGGACCCGCTGCCATGGGCTCGGGACCCTCGGGCGCCGGAGGCGCATCCCATGCGAGAGGACGCATTCTCAAGTGTGAATGACCGGTGGGGGGAGCGTCCATGGCTAAAAATGCAGTTCCACGCCCAAATCGACCTGTCCGGCGATGCTGCTCGGCGTATGCACGTCGCCGAGCCCGGCAAGCCTGAAGGTTGGCGGCCTGAACGGAAACTCGCCACTCGCCGCCGCGCGCAGGCCGAGCGCTTTCCAGATCGGCAAGCGCGCGAAGATCTCCAGGGCCAGGGCTGGCCACACGGCGGTCGCGCTGTCCGGGTCGCTCACGCCGAACCCCTCTGCGCGCATGCGTCGGAGCCCTGGGCCACCGCACAACCCGAAGCCAAGCCGTTCGCTTCGCTGATAGCAGGCGCGGAGATCCGCTCCAAGCAGACGAAAGTCACCGCCAGCACCGAGCGAGTCGTCGCTCACCTTGCGACGCGGCAGCCAAGCTTCCCCTCGCGCCTCGACAGACCAGTTGCTGGTCTCCGCGCCTGCTCTGAGCTGAAGTCCCATGGCGGCACCAGGTAGCACTCCGATGCCTCCCGTGAGCCCCACTCCCAAGAGCAAATCGAGTGCGCTTGCGGAGGGCATGACAGCTCGCTGCTTCGCAGGCGGCGACTTCGAGGCGCTTCGTGGAACTGAATGCGCAGGCGGCGCTTCGGGCGAAGGGGGATCTACGCGCACGTTGGGATTGAGCATCAGAGCCACGATCAGCGCCGTAGCTCGACGAACTTCCTCGCAAGTCGCTCCGACCAGTGTGCGCTCGCCCGTCAGGGAACGTGCGCGGGTGCGAAGCCGCACGAGCCAATTGCCATCAGGCCTGCGGCTGACGTTCGCTGTTACCCAGAGCCGCTCGTCACCCACGCTCGCGGAGGTACCGACAATGCGCTCGATTTCCCGGCTCACGCTTCCGTCGTCCTGGCAATCTTCGGGCCCGCGCCAGTTCAGCCGCACCGAGACATCATAGGCGCGCGCCGACTCCGTACAGGTGGACATGAACGCCAGGGCGGCGAGCAGTACGAAAGTTCGACGGACCGATCCGCTCACGAGGGTAGCTTCGAATCCTTTTGCTACGAGCACCTACAGTGTGCCCGCTTGGTGAATCATTCAGTGGAAATGATGACCTGAAGGTGCTGCGTTTGTTCTGCTCAGACCATCGGTTGGGGGTCGATTTCACGGCCTGACCCGGTTGAGGCGCCTCAATGGAAGCGGTGCACCAGTTTGCCGCCGTTTGCCGCGATCCGAAACGCAAAACCGAGCGCGGGACCGACGGGGCGAAGACCGTCGCATTCTTCGAATCCGTAGGCGACGGTCAGTCGGACCGGGACGAGCGTGGCTGCGGTCCCCAGCGCGAGCTCCCGGGTGGCGATCGGGCTGACGGTCGACTCCCCGGCTCGCTCCCCTCCGGGACCCCTCCGGGACAATGGTCCGGGACGTGAGCCTACGCAGGCGGTTCCCAGAGCCCATCGATGGGGGCAACGCCCGATTTGACGAACACCTCGTCCGAGAGCACCGAAAGCGGGTCGTTGGTCTTGAGGTATGCCTGCGCAATCGTCATCCAGAAATCGTTGTTCGGGCGACCACCACCGAAGCCGCCGCTGCTCTCGAAGTTCAAAAACTGGCCCCCCTTCATGCCTAGGGCCTTGCCTCCGAAGATCATGGCCGGTAGCGGAGAACGCGAGTGGGTCGTCTCAGCGACTTCGGTGATGTACGGAATGATCGTGTGATCGAGCAGGCTGCCACCGTACACGTCCGTCGTTTCCTTGAAGCTATTGATGATGTTCGCCGTCTGAGTGTTGTACCAGGTCTGTATGTTGACCAGGAACTCCACCACGCTGGCCAGGTACGGGTCCGAGGGCGGTGAATCGATCACGTCACCGCGGCTACCGATTCGGTGGCTCAGTGGGTGGTGCATCAAGATGGCGCTCGGGTCGTCGGGGAATTGACCGCCAAACGACACATGGTTGGTACCAGGCGACCACTGGAAGGTGGCCACGCGGATGATATCGCACTGGAAGGCCGAGCGAATGATGCCCGAGTGCAGCTCCCCGATCTGACGGTGGACTTCTTCGTCCGAGGTGCTGGTCTCCTCGTTGTTGTAGTCGAAGCGCGATCCGGTTTTACCGACCAGCGATGGGTCCGGGGAGTCCGGGACGCTGCAGCCTGCCATGGTGTTGCCCCCGCCGGATATCTGATCGGAGATCTGAGTTTCGATCTTGCGGATTACATCGGCGTGCTGGTCGATCTTCGCGCTCTGGTCGGCGGGCGCGAGCGTTCGGATGGCTTCCAGCTCGTCGAGCGAGTAGTCCAGAACGCTCTTGCGCATCATCAACGCCTTGAGCACAGCGTCCTGGTTGGAGGGGCTCTGTTGATCGCCAGGCATGAATCCGCCGAACAGCTGCATGTAGAGCTGCACCGGACTGAGCTCGGGAAGCAGTGGAACCGCTTCAGTAATCGAGCCGGTGCCACAACCGCCTGCCACACGTGCCGCTGCTATCGAGCGTGTCGTGTAACCGTACGAAAGGCACTGAGTGGACGTTTCCTGGGAGTCGACGCGGGCATCGCAAATTGCGTTCGCGTAACCGATGCCAGAAGTCTGCAGCTCCGGCACGTGTTTCATGAGGATCTGGTCGAAGGAGGGGCCCCCCGCGACGCCGTCGTCCGCCTCGCCCCCATTCGAACGAGTCCCGGGCACATTGGCGCCCGTGGTAGCCATGGGCGTGCCCGATTCGTGGCCCCCGCCGCAGCCCTCGTCGATGCCGTCGTGACTGAGGCCATACAGCACGATCATGTCATCGCGCAGGCCAGCATCCTCGAAAGGCTTGAGAATGCGGGAGGTGGTATAGGTGGTGCCGCTGCCCGACGGCAAGAAGTGGTAGCGGACGGTTCCGACGGGCCAATGGGTCATCAGAAAGCGCGGTGGCGGCGCACTGCCCGCCGCTGAAGCCTCCAGGTTGCGTAACAGGATTCGGAGGCCGAAGGCTCCCCCGATGCTGGCCAAGAACGAGCGTCGAGCTAGGCGATAAGAGCGCTTCATTGCATACCTCCTGGGGCGCGCACGGCCATGGTGGAAGAGGCCGCAATTTCGCGCACCAAGTCCGTGAACGTCTGAGATGTCGTATTGAATTTGTCCATGACCGCCTTGACCGCGCAGCTGTCGGTCTTGATGTCCTGGGAGACTTCGGCAAGTGAGTAATCGATGAAGTGCTTCGCCATACAGCTGGCGAACTGGCCACTCACTGCCACGTGATTGGCGAGCTCGGGCAACGTGTTGGTGACCGTACCGTCGGGCAGCGTGACTTGCGCACTGATGGGACGGTTCTGCGAGTCCGCGGTGCGGTACTTGCCGATCACGTCGAAGTTGTCCAGGGCGAGTCCGTAAGGATCGAAGTTGCTATGGCAGCCGTTGCAGGGAACCGTGCTCGTTCGGTATTCCGATTTTTCACGCTCGGAGGCACCGGCCAGCATGGCGCTGACGTTTGCGATCGTGTCTGCCAGGTTCTCCGGCACTGGGGGAATATCGGCGCACAAAATGGTGGCGTTCACCAGAATGCCGCGCCCCACGACCGAGGCGACGTCCGGTCGCGAGCGAGCCGTCAAGAACCCGGCGTTCGACAGCAGACCGGCGCGCGTGTCCGGCAGCTCGGTCATGGCAAAGCCGTCGGCGTCCGGCGTGCTGCCCGGGGGCGGGTACGCCACGCCGTACAGAGACGCGAGGCTTTCGTTGACGAACGTGGTGCGCGACGTCAAGACGTCTCCGACCGGACCGTTCCACAAGGCGTTGTCCAGGAACAGTTGAGACTCGCGGTACATCGAGTTCCTCAGGCCCGAGGTGAACTCTGGTGCAAAGGTCGGATCGATCACGACGCTGTCCAGGGCCGGAATTTCGAAGTAGGCAAAAACTGCTGCCTGCAGGTTCTCGCGGGCGGTAGGCGTCGCGAGCAAGCGTTCGGCCTGGGCGCGCATTTGGTCTTGTGTGCTCAACTGGCCGCTGGACGCCGCCTGAATGAGACCTTGGTCGGGTGGAGCGTCCGTCAAGAAGTACGATAGCGCGCTTGCCAGCTCGTAGGGAGCGAGCGTCTCCTGCGTGTAGGGAGCCGAACCGAATTCGGTTCTGTACAGGTAGTGCGGGGACTGCATGATCGCGTATACGCTGTACTGGGTGGCTTCCTGGACGGTTCCTCCTGCCGCCTGTGCCTCCGTGAAGACTTGCAGAAGCCTCGCTTGCTCGCGTTGCTCCAGCGGGCGGCGGAAGGCGCGTTCCGCGAGCGACGAGACGTATTGGGTGGCGCAGTCCGCGGTCGGTGTGTCCGTGCACGCGGTGACAGTGGCGAAGTTGTCGAGCACATACTTTCCAACGGCTTGAGCGATGGCATCGCTGCTTTGCCAGACGCTGTCGATGAACAGGGAGCCTTCGCGCGGACTCGACAAGGGTGGGAAGTCGCGATCGGAGAGGGAGCCGATTTCGAAAGCCGTCTGGACCTGAGCTGCCAGACTGTCTCCAAACAGCGACCGTACGGAGGCGGCCAGTTGATTGAAGGTCAGCCGCACCAGGCGCTTCGAGGCGCCGACCGTGGAACCGACGCAATCTGCAACCGGGGTCGGATCGAATTCAGTCTCCCCAGTGCCAGAGCCGGTCGTGCCCGTACCCGATCCCGTGGTGCCATCCGGTGCGCTGCTGGTGGAGGTGGTGTCGGCGGCTCCGCTCGTGGAGCCGGCGCTAGCGCCTGCCCCGCTGCCGGAGCCAGCGGTCATCATCCCGCCTTGCGGGTCGATTTTGGCTTGGCATCCTGCCAGCCCGCCCGCAGCGAACAGGGCGGCCCCGCTCGTCAGCAAAACCTTGGACGCCGAGCGCCCACGCATAAACTGGATCATCATTGGAACCTGTCGATTCCATGCTTGGGATTAATGCGCTTTTCGCCCAAGTTGGGGGGACGACCGCGAATACGGAAGAGCGTTGTGACGCTGTCAAAAGAATCCAACGAGGCAAGGATTCAAAACGCAACGCCATGACGGGCCCGCGGCCCCGCTCGAGCCCAATTCTCCCCCTCTGTCGCACGAACCTGGCCGATCGCGTCAAGAAAACGAACTTCCCCTTGTGTAATCGATTCCTCGTTCAAGGGATTCGCCCGCGCCCCGTCCGGAGCGCAGCGTGAGGGGGCGGACGGCCGGGTGGCTTTCGTGATGGGCACGCGGCAGGCTCGTTGGAGCATCTTTACGAGGGACACTGCGATTCGGCGTGGCCCGACGCGATGGGCGAGGTGTCAGGGGGGACCACGCCAACAACCCGGGCCTTCGAGCCGCTCGAGGTGGACGCGAGCGGAAGGGGAGCGAAAGGGCGCAGCGGACTGATGCCTGTATAACAGTGGGGCTCTTCGAGGGCAGACTCGGCTAGCGCCACGTGGAGGCCGGCGGAAGGTCGAGTGCATCGGGCAACGAGCAGTCTCCCTTGGCGAGGCCGTTTGCTCACCTGTGCGTCGACCGGAGAGCGCGCGAGGTAGCAGGTCAGACGTCGCCCCCGGACGCCCAGCCGAGGTGCGGCGGCCCGGCCAGGTCCGCGCTGGCTCGAATTCCCGCTTGTCGCGATCCGGATGCGTTGAATTGCCCGGCGCCCTCCTGTATGCGGTCACTTCTTCATGCATCGCCTCCCGAATGGCTTGTTCCTCCCCGTGTGGACCGCGCTGGTGACCGTCAGCGCCGTATGCATTGCCAAACTACGCGCCGATCGCAAATACATTACCGAGGGCGAACGCTTTTGGGCACGAGGTCTCTTGAAGGCCTGGGGAGTCGAGGTGCACGCCGACCACCTCGAACGCCTACCGGCCGAAGGAAACTACATCGTGATGGCGAATCACCAGAGTCACGCCGACGTGCCGATCTTGTTTGCTTCGCTGCCGGCAATCCCGGGGTTTCTTGCGAAGAAGGAGCTGGCGCGTGTGCCGTTCCTATCGATGGCGCTGCGTGAGGGCGGTCACGTGCTCATCGACCGGGCGGATCGCAACAGCGCGCGGAAGGCTCTGAAGACAGCCGCCGAAGAGATCCGGTCGGGCAAGACCATTGCGGTGTTCCCAGAGGGAACTCGCGGCGCTACGGATGCGCTCGGTGAGTTCAAGAAGGGCGGGTTTTTGATCGCCAAGAAGGCTGGAGTTCCCGTGGTGCCGATCGGCATTTCCGGCTCGCGCGCCATCTGGAGTCGCGATGAATGGTTACCTCGCGGTGGCGAGGCACGGGTGCGTGTCGGCGACCCCATCGGCGCCGACCAAGTGAAGGCGCTGAGCGTGGACGCTTTGGTCGAACGTGTCCGCGAAAGCCTGGAGCAGCTGCTGGGCTGGCCAGCTCAGCTTTCCTGAGCGCGCTTCAACAATCCCCCGGCGGCGGTCGACGCCCTGGGTTCGACGCTCAGCTGCAGTCGGCGTCGGCGCCCACGGCGTCGGCTACGTTGGCGTAGCCAGCGTCATGAAGGCGCTGACGAAGCTGGCGTGCCAGCCTTCCAGGAAGCTGGGGGCCCTCGTAGATGAGCGCGGTGTAGACTTGCACCAGGCTTGCTCCAGCTCGGATGCGCTCGAAGACTTCGTCTCCGTTCTGGATGCCTCCGCTCGCGATCAGCGTGACCCGGTTGCCGACCTTCCGGCGCAGTCTTCTGAGAACGTACAGCGATCGCTCTGCCACGGGCGGGCCCGAAAGGCCACCCGCCCCGAGCGAGCGGACTTGCTCTTCGGGTGTGTGGAGGCCGTCTCGGGCAATGGTGGTGTTGGTGGCGATGATGCCGTCGAGGCCGAGCTCGAGAGCGACCTCCGCAACCGCGTCGATGTCCTCATCTGCAAGGTCGGGCGCGACCTTCACCAGCAGTGGAACACGGCGCTCGGGCACTGTCTCGTCCAGCGTCTGGCGGATGGCGGCGAGCAGTGGGGTGAGCGCGGACTTGTCCTGCAGTGCTCGCAGGCCGGGTGTATTGGGTGAGCTCACGTTGATCACCAAGTAGTCCACGTCGGGAGCGAGCGCGCGAGTGCTCTTGATGTAATCCGCCACGGCCTCGTCGTTCGCCACGCGCTTGGTTCGCCCGATGTTGGCGCCGAGACGAACTCGGTCGGCGCGACGGCGCCGGATTCTGCTGGCGGCGTCCAGCGCACCGGAGTTGTTGAAGCCCATGCGATTGATCAGCGCGCGATCGCGTTCGAGCCGGAAGAGTCGCGGCCTGTCGTTGCCAGGTTGCGCTTCCCCCGTGAGTGTCCCCACCTCCACGAGACCGAAGCCCAACGCACCCAGAGCTCTGAAGGCCCGGGCGTCTTTGTCCAAGCCTGCGGCCAGACCGATGGGGTTGTCGAAATGAAGCCCCATGGTGTCTGTGTGGAGCGCCTCGTCCTGAAAGACATAGAGCTTTCGCAGCAGCCACAGCAGAAATGGAAGCTTCGAAACCAACCCGAGAACGCCCATCATTAAGTGGTGCGCGGTTTCGGCAGGGAGCAGAAAAAGTAGAGGTTTCAGCAGGCGATACACGATGGAAGCGGCCCTGCTCATAGCACGGCCCGCGGCACCACTGGGAAGGTGGCGCACGAAAACTTTTCCGGCGACAGCGGGTTGTGACAAGGCACAGGAGTCCCATGGTTTTGCTCCCGATGTCACTTCGTCCGTTTTGGAGGTTCGGTGCCCTGGCCTCTCTGGGGTCGGCGCTTCACTTGCTGCTTTCGAGTACTCCGGCTGTTGGCAAGGTGGACCAACGAGAGCATCCCACTCAGCGCGACACGCTGAAAGCGAAACACAGCGAACAGCTGCCAAAGTTCAAGAGAGGGCCGCGCGTCCCACCGCTGGCGCAGCGTCGGGTGACGAGTCGTGCGACCCTCAAAGGGCCCTGGGCATACGTGCTGCCCGTTGACCATGGTGTCCGCAGCGACGAGAGCGGGCACGGTTATTTCCGGGCGCCGCGCTATCACGGCGAGCACAACGGACTCGACTTGTTGGCTCCCGTGGGTACTCCTGTTTTTGCGGCTTGTAGCGGGCTGGTGACCGCCGGCAAGAGCCCCTCGTTCGGCAACTGGGTACGGGTGGTTTGCCCGGTGCCCCAGACGCTCGTCAGCGGCAAGCGTAAGCCTTACGCTTCTGTCTTCTACGCGCATCTTCAGAGGGCAGAGGTGCCGCCCGAAGTCTGGTCCCATGTGCGGCGGGGCCAGGAGGTCGGAGAGGTAGGCAAGACGGGTAATGCGAGGGGGCCCAGCATCCAACCCCATCTACATCTGGAACTGATCATCCAGGGTAGTCAGCGGGCCGCGCTCAGGGAGCGTCACCTGGGGCGCGACCAGAGCTCCGTGCCCGCTGCCGATCGGTTCTTCGCTGAGCTGAAATCACTCTGTTTGCGACCGAACGGGTTTCGCTCGCGCTCTGGCCGTATTGGCCGCGCGCGCCGCGCGGACCCGTTCTTGGTGTTGACCTGCCTGAGTTCGGACAAGCCTCAGTACGAAGCTGGCCCCGACGCGCTCGATCCCTGGAGTCGGCCCTGGAGTCAGCTGTACTCGGCTCGCGCCTTCGATGTCGATTCCGGACCGAGAGCCTTCTTGCTTGCGAGCCGTTGACCGCGCAAAAGGGGGCTGTGTCACCCTGCGCTCGTTTGAAAAGCTTGGCGTTCTTCGGTGCTTTGCTGGGAGCTTGCTCCAGCCAGGGCCCACCGGGCTCGTCCGCTGACTCTGGTAGCCCAGGTTCGGGGGGCGTCGACGGCGCGCCTTCGTCCGGGCAGGGTGGCGGCGCGGGCGTCGGACCTGATGGCGCCAGCCCTTGTGACGGAGAGCCCCGGACGGTGTCGCCCGAAGCGGCCTGTTCGGGGGACGCGCAGCTGTTCGCCACGGGAGTGGTCGACTACGAATTCGGACCCGGACAAGCCAATGGGCAGGACGATTTTCCGGGGAGCGTCCTGGGGCCGCCCGAGGGCGCGGGATGCTGTCAAGGGGCACTCGAAGGGGTGGTTTCGCTCGGCAACGGCGGCTGGGTCGTTCTCGAGTTTGGGGATAACGCTATTGTCGATGGTCCGGGTGCCGATTTCATCGTGTTCGAAAACGCTTTCTACGTTGGCGGCGACGAGCACAACGTGTTTTCTGAGCTCGCTTCGGTAGCAGTCAGCGAGGATGGGGAACACTGGACCGAGTTCCCCTGTACTGCCAGCGAGCCTCCCTATGGCTCGTGCGCCGGCTGGCACCCGACGCTCGCAAACTTTCGGACCAACGACATCGATCCCCGCGACCCGAACGTTGCGGGAGGGGACGCCTACGATCTGGGTGACGTTTGCATCCCTAGGGCTCGCTTCGTGCGCATCACGGATCGGGTCGATCTGGACGATGCGTTGGACGGTGTATTCGATCTGGATGCGGTGGCGATTGTGAATGCTGCCTGCGACCCATGACTGACAAGAGGGATGAATGTGCCGGCAGAGAGCCTCGCGTGCCCATCGCGAACCGAGAACAGGCCATCACCTGGCTGAGGCAGCAGGGGTTGTTTGCTCGCCCACATACGGGATGGCTGGGAGACGCCATTGCCGTATCCCGACCCATGCATGCGGGGCGCGCCTCGCTCTCCCACCAGGAGACGGTGCTGATCGTTCCGCGCGGACCCTCGGGCTGGTCGCTGGCTCGGGGGGTTCACGGTAGGCGCGGGGTGTCCGAGCCGTTCGAAAGCTTGGCCGAGGCCGCGGCGCGAGCCGTGATGATCTTCAAGGGTGCCCAGAGGTAATGGCCCGCCTGACTGCTGCCAAGGGCGCGGCGTCGTCGAGTTCGACAGAATCACCTCGCGGACGGACGCCGAGGTCTCGAAATAACTGGGCCAGCGGTACACGTTTTTTGGCAGTTCCGTAGCGCCTCTGCAACTTTGCCAGGATGGGCGCACCCAGTGCCCCATCGATTTGCCCTACCGCGTCCTCGAGTGCCCAGACCCTGCTGGCTTCGCCTCCATGAGCCAGCAGTCCGAGCAAGCCCTGCCTGAGACCACGCTGATTGTGGCTGTGCCGGTGCGCCTCGACGTCTGCCAGCAGGCAGACCGTGGCTCCAGCCCAATACATGCCCCGGACGCTGCGCGGGGTCTCGAGGCCGTCTCGCTCGAGCACGCCGAGTCCGCGTGGCATGTTCTGGTAAAATTCGGCCCAGACATCGCGTTCATCCACCCAGCCTTGGCGGGCGCGAATCAGGGGTTCGAAGTAGGTGGCGAGGCCCTCGTCCAACCACTTTCCCTCGTCGATGAACGAGGGGAACCCGAGGTGGAAAAGCTCGTGAGTCAGGATCCAGTCGCCGTACAGGTCGCGGGTCGTGGCCTCGCTTCCAACCAGTACAGCGATACCCGGGCTGCTCTCGGGGAGCACTTTGCCGTGCAAAACGCTTCGTCTGCCCGGGATGGGAACCAGTGCGAGCATGGCGTTCTCGACGGGGAATCCAGCGTAGAATTCAGCGACGGCCTGGGCGGTCTCCAGAACCCAGCGCTCGACGACACGAGGGCCAGCGGCGATGTTCCCATCGAGCGTGACGACGCGGAGCCGCGCAGGTTGCTGCCCACGCCCCTTCAAGTCCAGCGCGGCCTGCTCGAAATGGCCGAACACACCGAAGGTAGCCACCGGGATTTCATTCACTCTGAGCGAGTACCCGGCGTCCCCGGGAGTGAGCCCCGTGACGAAGCTGTCGGCATTCAGCCCCTCAGCGAGGCGCAGCTCTACCCGGGTGTCCCCGGGAATTCCGAGCGGCGATAGAAGCCAGCTGTACCCCGGGGCGATCAGCGAATCACCCACCTGGAGGGCTCGATTGAAGTCGTCCGTTTCCGCCGCCATTCTGCCGAGCTCCACACGGTAGCGAATCCCCTTTCCATTCGGGACCGACAGACGGCGATGCCCGAGGGCGAGAGGCACTTCGCCGGTGGGAAGCTTCAGGTACTCGTCGACTCCCGGCTCGGCCAGATACTCGGTGGGGTGCTTCTCGGGACAGCTCGTCGAGACCGAGACGGTTAGCGGTCTGACCTCGGAGAGTCCCAGGGTTACCAGGCAACCAAAGGCGGCAGGATCCGCCGCCTCGCTCGGGGGGTGCTGGGGTGAGCTGCAAGCGCCGAGCAGCAATGCGAGACACGTCGAACGTCGTGCAGTCGGGCGAGCCATGCTCCGAGCATAGGTTCCCCATTGCGCTTCGTCAGCCGCTGGAGGCGGCTGCTGGCGGCCAGCGCTCAGTCTCTGGGAATTTCCAGGTGGTACGAGTTGCGATCGTGGGGAGGCTTGAGAAAACGGCTGACCCTCTCGTTGCTCTCAACGGCCCGCTCGAACGCTGGACGGTCGGCGACCGACTCGGGGTCGATGTCGACGGTGTAGTGTGTGTCGCTGGTGTGCATCAATTCGGTGCGCTCGTCGCCTTGCTTTTCGAGCAGCTTGATTTGCACCCGGGTTTCCTCGACCATTTTCGGTAACACTTCGGGTTCGCACCTGTCGTGTTTCCGATAGGAAGCGTCACAGACCTCGATGATCGCATCGCCGTGCGGCCCGTACAGATCCAGAGCACTGTCGTAGCCGCGCCGATTGATGAAGTCGAACATCACCTTGGCCTGCTCGGCCGCTGTGCGCGTCGTGCTGGTCACCCTGGCGGTCGTCAGCTTTGCGGAATTCAGGATCTCGATCAGCACAGCGCGCGCGCCAGGCGGTACAGCGCGTCCGGTGAGACGGGGCGTCTCGGGTCCCGCTGCGATCAGCAACAGGCTCGCCAAACCCAGCAGCACGGGGGATGCGGTGCGCGCCATCGACGGCTCAACGAGAGGCGACGGGTTCGGACTCGGAGCCCGAGTCCTTCCGAGTTTGGCGTCGATACCGGGGCGGCTCTCCGGGCCCGGAGTAGTCGATCCAGTAGGTATCCGTGTCGCGCACGTCCATGTGTACGAACGTCGAATTGGGATAATACCCGACCCCCACGTTTTCGAAGGTGCGGACGTAGTCACGTAGCGCTTCGTTGGGTACACCGGGAATGCTGAAATCCAGAGCTCGCCCCATTCTGTGCCGCGAGGCAGCCGCATAGGATCGCTCGCGATAGCCACTGACCACCCGCAAGGGACGGCCACCGAAGGTGTCGCTGACCTTGGCGATCAGCGCGATCAGCCGCGGGTGAATTCTCGGGCGCTCCCCGGTCGCGGCCAATACCTTGGAAATCTCCTCACGGGCTTTCGGAAGTACATTGTTGCCGGGGCCAATCACGTAGCCCTTCCAGCTGTCATTGAAGCCCACGAGCGTGACGTAGCCGCGCTTCCAGGGGGCTTTCGTGTACTTGTTCCAAGACTGACCCGAAGTGCGCCGCGCTTTTTCCTCCTGGCTCTCGCGAGGATGTTCGACGACGCTTACTTGCCCCTTGAGCCTGAGCTGGCGTGCGTAGCTGCCATCATCGTCTCCCTTGCCGGGGATCAACAGAGTATCGCCTGGATGAATCGGATCGCGAGCGCTGATGCCACTGGCGCGACAGATCGCTTCTACTGTGACGTGGTAGCGCTTGGCGATGGAGCCGAGGCGCTGCCCCCGGTAGACCTTGTGCTTGCGCGGCGGCCGAGGGTTCCTACGGCTTTTGGCCCGCGTCTCCGCGTCGTGATGACCCGAGTCGGGCTCGGAGCGCGCCTTGCTCTTGCTCCCGTCTTTCGACTTCTGGGTCTTGCCCGGAATGACGAGCTTCTGACCCGGACGGATGGGATCCTTGCGTTGGATGCCGTTTGCTCGACAGATGGCGTCGATGCTGACGTTGTAGCGCTTGGCGATGGAGCCAAGCCGCTGCCCCTTGTAGACAACATGGACGTAAGGTTCGTCGGCGTGGGCGACCTCCGGCTCGCCGGCCCAGGCGACTCCCAGGCACAGCGCGAAGATCGCGATGAACTTCTCGCGCAGCCGCATGGCCGTACCCTTAGCGTGCCTGCGCGAGCAGTAAAGAAGAAGCCGCGCTGGCAGCCCGAAAATTCGCCAGAGCGTGCCGGCAAAGCGTCTGGCGCGGGACACCGCCTCCCTGCTCTCGGGGCCCACGCGGTGTGGGTCGGGTGACGCTCGCCTGCCGTCCGCCCGCCTCGCTGCCCTCGGGGCCACTCCGGGCTCGGGTCGGCAGCCCCCAACACGAAGCGGCTCGCAGGCCAGAAATCGCAGCCAAGAATGCCGTGCCTTTCCGGCAGACGTGCTAGGCCCGTCGCATGCCTAGGCCTCCCGGGGGGAAAAGCGCATGGTTTCGACGACCCTCGCTCCGGGCGTTGTGTCTGCTCGCTGGCTCGACCCGATTGGCGCACGCGGAAACGGCGAGCCCGGCTCCAAGCTTGGTTGCAGCATCGCCAGCCGCCGATGCTTCGGACTCCTCGCGCGAGGCAGCAGTCAGCGCCCGATCAGGGCCCGTCCAGCGCTCGAAGCTCGACAATGGCCTGCGTGTCGTCTTGCAGGTCGACCACAGCCTCCCGCAGGTCGCCGTCTGTATGACCTATGGCGCGGGGATTCGAAGGGACGCCAGCGCCCCCGGCGCGGCAGCCCTCGTGCACCGCATGTTGCGTGAGGGCGGGCGGAGTACTCCGGGAGCGGATTACTCGCGCAAAGTGGAGGCACGCGGTGGCAGTGTCAAAAACACTCTCACGGCGGACGCTGCCCGATTTTGCACTTTGGTCCCCAAACACGAGGTCGAGCTGGCATTCTGGCTCGAGGAGGGGCGTATGACCGAGTACGCCTTCAACCGCGCCAACTTCGACAGACGGCGAAGCGAGCTCAAGGGTGAATACCTCGATTCAGTGGAAGGTTCGGTCTACGCCAGGGGGCTGCGCCGGCTCACGCAAATCGCGTTCGAAGACGATGCCGCGTACGAGCGTGTGGCGCCTCCCGAACCTGAGGATCTCGACCGGCTGACTCTGGCTGATGCGCGCCGATTTCACCGCGACTACTACCACTCGAACAATGCGGTGCTCAGCGTGGTCGGTGATTTCGACGCATTTTCGGTGTTGGACCAGGCGAAGCAGCACCTGGGCGCAGCCGGCTTCAGCGGCGAGATCCCCGACGAAGCCGCGCCGGAGCTGCCGCGCCAGACCAGCCCAAGGCTGAGTGTTCTGATCGACCCGTCCGCCAAGACGTCCGCGGTCTACTACGGCTGGGTGGTTCCACCACCAGGCGACCTCGACCATGCCGCGCTGGTCCTGGCCAATACGCTGCTCGCGGACGGTGAGGGTTCGCTCCTGTACAGCGACTTGGTGGACAAGCGGCACATGGCGAGCGCAGTCGAAGGATGGATGGGCGGCCATGCCACCGACGATCTATTCGCACTGCAGATACAGGCAACCCAGCGCGCGCGGCTGGACGTGATCGAGAAGGCGGTGAGCGAAGTGCTGGTAAGAATTGCCAAGGGCGCGCCGCTCGCCAATGCTGCTCTCGATGCGGCCAAGCGGCGCTGGCTGAACGAGTGGCTGGCCGCGCACAGTTCCAACCTGGGCCAGGCGGAGTATCTGGGGTGGCGCGAGCTGCTGGGAGCTGCGGATGAGCTCCCTGGCGCCGAGCTTCAGCGCATCGAACGGGTGACCGCCGAGGACGTCCGCCGTGCCGTGCGCGACCACTTGGGCCAGCTCAGGAAAACCAGCGTGGAGCTCTACCCGAAGGAGTGGCAGGACCCGAACCAAGCGGCCATGCCCACCTTTCACGTGGTCAGCTCGGGGGAAAACCTCACGCTGATTGCCCGACGCTATGGATCGAGCGTCGAGGCCATCGCGAAGATGAATGGGATCAATGCCAAGCAACCCATTTTCCCCGGACAGAAGCTGCGCGTGCCCCGTGGGGTCGCGAAGAGAGGCAAGGGTTCGGCCCGACCGGCGAAGAAGGAAGCCATCGCGTACGTGGTGAAGAAGGGGGACACTCTTTCGGGCATTGCCGCTCGACACAAGATCAGCGTCGCTGCCATCCTGCGCGCCAACCGCATCGATCCGAAAAAACCGCTCAAGATTGGTCAGCGTTTGGCCATCCCGGTTCCGCCCTGAGCGCCTGGTTTGGGTCCGGCTCGGGAGCGGCCAAGCTCCACATGCCCGGTCGGGCGCACTCTGGCCCAGAAGCCAGAAGATGTTTCCAAATCGCAACGTTGGGTCCTTCGCTGCTGGTGGTTCCCCGCCGTCGGTGAACCGTTGCGCAGTGGATGGGGAAGCACTCGGCGCATGCCGGTTGCCAACCACGCAGGAGTTGTGCGAAACGCGCTGACGCGGGAGGGGCGATCCTGTTTCCTTCGCGAGCTGACCCCCGGGGGTCAGCACTCTTCATCCATCCAGTACCCGAGCTGGCTACGAGGGATGCGAACTTCGACCTACGAACCCAACCGAGCGCCCGGGCTGTTCAGAACCTGTTTAGAAACCTTTGGGCAACTTGAGGAGAGTATTGACGTCGGAAGAAAGCAAGGTGACCGTTCGCCTGGGAGCTTTCGTTCCTTCTCGTATTGCCGCTCTAGGACTGTCGGATGAGACGCCCATGACTCAGAAGAACGAAGTTAGGAAAGCTGCATCTGATCTTCAGCATCTTCTCACAGGTTTCGAGCGGACTCTCGCGCCGAGCGATCCTGGGCTGGCGGCGCCACCGGCTTCCGGCTACCGCGTGCGAGACAACCGGCGCGGAGTCGTGTTGAGTAGTGCACGCGCCCCACTGGACGGGGGCACGCAGGGGCATCCGACAGAGTTCGGGCGCGACCCGGTCAGTGGCACTCCGATCTCGGGAGTGAAGGTGTCCTCGGCAGTGAGGCTCCGAGCGGACATCCCAATATCCGAGCTGACTCGAGAGGAGGATGCCGAGCACGCGGCTCGCGATACGGTGCGGGATGCGGTGTTGGCGGAGAGCGAAGCACAGCTCGATGTCACGCCCGACTTTGCGAGCGAGTACGTGCCGCCGCAACCACTCCCGGTCGCCTGTCAGCACAAGACTTTCGAGTTGCGCCCCGTCCGTCTCGATCCGGAAGTGCACCCGCGCACAGCGCCCACCGTGCTCAACGCCAGAGCCGCACAGCGGCGTCACGACAAGCAGATCAAGGACGCGAGGGAGCTGGCCTGGCTGGAGGCACAGGCTCATCGCCGCCAGCGCGGGCCCTGGATTGCGCTCGCGTTTCTGTCGGTCATCGCGTTGGGCTTTCTGGTCGGTACGGACTTGGTCGACTCGTCGCAAGCCGGAGCAGAGCTCCAGCTGGCTCGCGAGCAGCCGATGGCAATCCCTGTCCAAGCGCCTGCCGAGGCTCCCCGGCCGGGTCAAGCGAAGGTTTCGGCGGAGGCCGCGTCGGGCACAGCTCGGAAAGACGAGCCGTCGAAGCCCGAGCAGCCGAAGGGCTTGCTCGCTCCAGCATCGCCGTCGCTGCCGGCGGAAACTGGATCGACGGCGCGATCAGCGCGTCGCGCAACGGAACCGTTGCGTCAGGGCTCGACACCGACCACCACGTCCACTGCTGTCGAGAAGCGCGCTGGCGCTGGCGCTGACGCGATCGCTGAGCCCGCTCCCAGGGCCAAGCCACTGCGGGAAGTCTGGCTCAAGTAGCTCCCGGGCGGGGCGGTCGACCTGAAGTTGGTGGCTCTTGGACGCATTTGGAGTCCAGGTAGCGGGCGGCCTGCGGCGAGCTAGTGTGTTACACCCCCGACTCGAGCCCGGAGGTTCAGTGAGAGTTGCCCCCGTTTGTTTGCTGTTGGCCATCGGCCTCGTCCAGTCGAGTGCTTCCGCGAATCCTTCGCCTGACGAGCGCGACCGACAGGAATCGATGCTGCACTTCAATGCTGGCAACGATGCCTTCTCGAGAGGCGAGACGCACGAAGCCTATCGAGAATACCTGGCCGCCTGGCGGCTCTACCGGGCCTTCGACGTCGCCTGCAATTTGGGACGCGCCGAGGCGGAGTTGGGCAAGCTCAGCGACGCCGCGACGCACCTGGCATACTGCCTGGACAACTTCAGCGCGAGTCCTCAACCCGAGTTGCGTGCGGCTCGTCTGAAGTACCGCGAGCTCTACAGAACCGTGACAGCGCAGGTTTCGAAGCTCGAGATTGAAGTCGAACCGGACGGAGCGCAGGTGTTCATGGACGGTCAGAAGATTGGTGTCGCACCTCTGGGGCGCAGTCTGTATGTCGTTCCCGGGCAACACTCGATTCAGGCGCACCTGCCAGGCTACCGCGATCTCGAACGACCAGTTCCCGCGACGGCTGGAGAAACCCGAGAGCTCAGGCTGTCGCTCGTGCCGCTCGAACCGGAGCCTCTTCCGTCGGCAGCGGCCGGTGCCGAGGACCCTGCCCAGCCAGGTGACGTGGCTGGCGAAGCGCCGCGGTTCGACGCACATCGAGTGGTACTGCTCGCTGGCAGCGCGCTCACCTTGGCAGGCGCTGGATTCGGCGTGGGGTTTTACATACAGGGGGCCAAGCTCAGCGATGAGGCCACCATGCTCAGGACCGAGATCCGACAATCCGATCCCGATCAGGACAACCCTTGTAGTCGGAATGGCGATCCCGCATGTCCCCGACTCGCGGACACGATCGAGCGTCGCGATCGCGCCTGGAACATCTCGGCGGCGGGCTTCGTAACGATGGGAGCGGCGGGCTTGGGCACCCTAGCGGCATGGCTCTGGTGGCCCGAAGACGAGGGGACCGTCGCCAACCCGCACAGTGGCTCACGGGGCCGTGTCGCGGAGTTTGCCGTGTACCCCATGCTCGATGGCCGTCAATTCGGAGCGAGTGCGACCGGTCGATTCTGATGACTATTGCTTCGTTACGGTCCAGTTCCCCTCGCTGGCGCCACTTGCCCAACGACCGGTGGCTCGACAGCGGTTGAAGTTGAAAGTCCCCGTCACGCTATTGGGTCCGAGCTGCAGTCCAATCTCACCATCGTCGTCGAGACTGCCAGTGCCGGTCACGCCCTGCTCCGAGCCCCGCTGGACGAAGGTAATGCTGAACCTGGCGTCGTCACTCAGCTTGCCCTTGATGTTTCCGCTGACGTCGCCGGAATAACTGCCGGTGTAGGCACCGACGCACTCTTCCGGAACCTCTGGAGACGCGCTCGTCGTGGTGCCGCCGCAGCCGAGCGGTGGGTAACCGACTACCAGCGCCGCCGCGGCCACCGCTCGTTGCTTCCATCGACCCGCGCTGTTCGCGAGCCTGTCCTGTTTACCTGCCATCCCTTGGACCTCCACTTCCTCAGGATAGCACGCTGCCGGATGAAAGGACCGCTCGACGCAAGGGCCGCCCAGGCGCGGGCCTGCAGCCGACGGTCGCGATCGATGCCCGAGTCCGGCTCTGCTCTGCTCCGCTCTGCTCTGCTTTGCTCTGCCGAGATCGGGGTTAGAAAGTACCGAGCAGGGAAAATCCGCCACCAGCGGGGCTTACCAGGGGTGCTACCTGGGTGCTCGAGCTGGGCCAAGTGAAGTAGGTGACCACGGCGGCGGCGGCGCCTACTCCCGCGGCGACGAAGCCCGCCCCCGCGACACGATTGGAGCGTTTGCGATCGTCGATAGCGCTTTGCAGTTGTTCGCACAGCCGTTCGAGGTCGCCTGTCGCGCCGATGCAGCTGTGTTGGTCGGCGTCCGGCATGCTGTCGATGGCGCGATTCAGCGCGCGGATTCGTTTATCGGTATCGCGCCTCTCCGCCGTGTAGATCAAGCCAACTGCGACTCCGGCGGCCGCTAGCGAGGCCTCGGCGACGAGCACGCCGGTGCGCAACAGGCCGCCCGTGGCATCTGGGGGCATCGAGCCATCCCCCGACTCGTTCGGCTCTGCGTAGGGGTCGCGGACCAACCTGGCGATGACGCGACGGCGCTCCGCCTCGCGCAGGTCGAGCCCGATTTTCGAGTCCCGGTAACCCGGCGCGGACACCAGGACATCGTGCCTGCCTGGATTCAAGGGAATGCGTTGCCCCAATAGGTTCTTGGCCACAGGGTGACCGTCGATCCGCAGGGTGGCGCCAGGGACCGGTTGCTTCAAGGAAAGAGTGATTTGCGGAGTGCGCCGCTCGACAGCAGCCAGCGCAGGCGGGAGAAGCTCGGCCACGTCTTCCGCCTGAACCCCTGACTCGAGCAGTTCTGCGGCGCGCTTGTACTCGAGCCCCGCCTCGACCAAGTGCCCGAGCTGTTCTTCGCAGTAGCCCACTCGATACCGCAAACCCGGTGTGTCTTTGATCGTGAGCGCTTGGCGGTATTTGACGATGGCGTGTGCCCACTCGTTGTGCTCCTGCAGCGCCCGGCCCTGTTCGAACATCCGTCGAGCCACTACGATTTCCGAAGCGGTTGGCTGAGCCCCTGCATCCGAACTCCAGGTGAACCAGAGGAGTGCCAGCGTCGCGCAGCGGCACGCCCGTTTTAGCAGCGTCTTTCCGTGCCGAATCAACATTGGCGTCACATTAGTCGACCAGGGTGGGAACACGGTTGCTATCCAATTGTTGTCGGAGAACGCCAGTGGGCGTCGGTCAATCAGTCGGACGGTGTGGGTGCTGCATTGGTAGCCCCCTGCAGCTGTTCTCCAGAGCCTGTGGCGATGGGGAGGCGGTCGAGTTCGTCCTTGCCGTCCGAAGAACCGGAACGAAACTTCCAGTGGGGGGGGCGCGCGTTCGTGATCATGGCTGGCCTGAGGTGGCTTGTGGTACGCGTTTTTGACGCAGACCTCGCGATCGTACAAGGGTCTTTGACGATCGCTTATGGAGGCGCGGCGACTCGATGTTGCCGGTGAGCGTGCGCCCCGCGACTGATCCGGACTCTGCGCTTCATCGTTGCCGGAAGAACGGCGCTGCCTTCGAGCGCTGAACACACCGCCGAGGGAAGGCCCCGTCGTTGCCACTTCCTGGCGACACGGTCGAGGTCGTACTTACTGGTGGTGAGCCCACGGCGCAGCGGGTCGACGACATCGTGCATCGAGCGAGGCGGTGCTCGGTGGCCTCATGCAGGCCATGGCCCGACCGCGGTGGTCCTTGACAGGTTTTGTCGGGAAAGACTAAAGCTCTTCGAAGCAAACAGCTCGGGCTTGACGGTCGGGCTCGCGTTGGCCTGGTGCCCGGCTCGGGCGAGACAGCTCCGAAGAAAGCGAAAGCAACCCAAGATACCGACCGTGCGAAGATTGACCTTGAATGGCAGCTGGTCGCTGCGTCGGCGGGGCGACCCTCGCGTGTTCGCTGCACGTGTGCCAGGCACCGTCCACCTCGACCTGCTGCGTGGCAAACAGATAGAAGATCCGTACTATCGAGACGCCGAGGTTCGCGCCCAGTGGGTGGGCGAAGCGGCCTGGTGTTACGTGCGCCGCTTTCGTGTTCAGAAGACCTTTCTGGCCGCGCCGCGCGTCCTGTTGAGGTGTGCCGGCCTCGACACCCTCGCGAGCATCAGCATCAACGGTCGGCGCGTGGCTCGCACCGACAATATGCACCGCACCTGGGAGTTGGATGTTCGGTCTTGGCTCGAGGTCGGCGACAACGAGATCAGCATCGCCTTTGCTCCCGCGCTGCCTTACTTGCACAAGTGCGACAAGGTCGAGCCGAAGATGTACGGATGGACGAGCGCGCGCCTGCATAACGCAGGTTGGTTGCGCAAGGAGCCGTGCAATTTCGGTTGGGATTGGGGGCCGAAGCTTCTCACCTGCGGCATCTGGCGTGACATCGAACTCGTGGCGGTCGAAGCGGCGCGCCTGGAAGCGGTGTCCATTCAGCAGTGCCATCGACGTGGTAAGGTGAGCTGCCCAATCGAGGTCGAGGTGTCCCATGCGGACGCGGCCGGGCTCAGCGTGGCACTGGTGCTGTCGCTCGCAGGCAGACGCGTGGCCGCGGCTCGGGCGCCGGTGCGCCGCGGGCGGGCAAGTGCGGAGCTCGATGTGGTTTCCCCCGAGCTGTGGTGGCCGAACGGTCTGGGTGGACAGCCTCTGTACGACCTCGACGTAGAGCTCAGCGACGCGCAGGGGCGAAGCCTTCAGACGTTGAAGCGCCGCATTGGTCTGCGTACGCTCGAGCTGCGCAGGGGCGCCGACAGATGGGGCGAGAGCTTCGAGTTCGTGGTCAACGGTGTCCCCTTCTTCGCGAAAGGGGCGAACTGGATTCCCGCGGACACATTCGCACCACGTGTCGGCCGGGATGACTACCAGCGGCTGCTGGAGGACGCGAAGGCAGCCAACATGAACATGCTGCGGGTATGGGGTGGTGGCATCTACGAAGCCGACGACTTCTACGATCTGTGCGACGAGTTGGGTTTGTGCGTCTGGCAGGATTTCATGTTTGCCTGCGGGACGTATCCCGCGTTCGACGCCGCGTTCATGGAGAACGTCAGACGTGAGGCGGT
Source organism: uncultured delta proteobacterium (assembly GCA_963809955.1). GTDB lineage: Bacteria > Myxococcota_A > Polyangia > Polyangiales > Polyangiaceae > JAICQQ01. Next base: position 770,796 of record CAWELQ010000010.1, on the reverse strand, counting down.
CGACAACGTCAAACGGTTGAGGCACCACGCTTGCCTGGCGCTGTTCTGCGGCAACAACGAGATCGAACAGGGCCTGGTTGCGGAAACGTGGACCGAGAGGACGATGAGCTGGGCCGACTACGACAAGCTGTTCAACGAGTTGCTTCCCGGAGTGGTGGCTCGGCTAGCGCCCCATGTCAGCTACTGGCCCGGCAGCCCTCATACGCCCGGAACTTCTCGCGAGGACTTCAACAATCCCGAGCGTGGTGACGCCCATCTGTGGGGCGTTTGGCATGGCAAGAAACCGTTCGAATGGTATCGCGAGTGTGACCATCGTTTCGTGAGTGAGTTCGGGTTTCAGTCCTTCCCGCACCCAAAGAGCGTTCGCGCGTACACGCGAGCCGAGGATAGAAATATCACGAGCCTGGTCATGGAACATCACCAGCGGAGCCCCATCGGTAACACCACGATCGTGAGTACCATGACGGAGTGGTTTCTCATGCCGAAGGATTTCGAGAGCACCTTGTGGCTGTCGCAGATCCAGCAGGGCATGGCGATGAAATACGCGGTGGAGCACTGGCGACGCAGCATGCCTCGCAGCATGGGGGCGCTCTACTGGCAGCTCAACGACTGCTGGCCAGTCGCTAGTTGGTCGAGCATCGATAGCTTCGGACGGCTCAAGGCGCTGCACTACATGGCGCGTCATTTCTTCGCCCCCGTACTGGTTTCGGGGGTGGAGGATGCAGAACGGGGCAGCATCGCGGTGTTCGCCGCGAACGATACACGCGCGCGCTTCCAGGGCACGGTTCATTGGACGGCCACCGACGCGCAAGGAAAGCGACTCGACCAAGGCAAGCTCTCGGCCCGCGTGGCGGCGGGCAAGTCCGCCAAACTCGGTAGCTTGCGACTTCGAGGCTTGCTCGACAGCGTTTCGTCTCGCGACTTGCTGGTCTGGCTCGAACTCGTGTGCGATCGTCAGCTCGTTTCGGAAAACTTGGTCACGTTCTCCCGTCCCAAGCACCTCAAGCTGGTCGACGCCGAGATCGAAACCAAGGTGCGCAAACGCAGGGGAAGGTTCGAAGTGAGCCTACGGGCGCGCCGCGCCGCGCTTTTCTGTTGGCTCGACCTGTCGCGCGCGGATGCTCGCTTCAGTGACAACTTCTTTCATCTGCGCCCAGGGCGTCAGGTCAAAATGTGGGTCAGCCCTGCACAACCGATGGAGCTCGAGCGTTTCGAACGCCAGCTGGTGGTCCGCCACCTCGGCAGTACCTACGCCTGAAGCTCCGTCTCAACGGGTTGGTGAAGTCGGCTCGGGCGTACCAGGGCTTGCCGTCGGCGACTGCAGCGAGTTTCGCGGTACGGATTCATCCAGGCGCATGAGTTGCAGGTTGACGAGAGCCACGCGTTCCGCGGGTTTCGAGGCTTCGATAACTCGGCGAAGCTCCTGGTAATAGGCGATGTGCAGTTCGCGTAGTCGTTCCCAATCCTTCTCGGATACGGTGAAGAGGTTGTAAGAAAACAAGTCGTTTTCGCCAGGTTCGAGCGCTGGCAGCCGATTCAACGCCACCGACGCCCAGTGTCGTTTGAGTAGTCTGCCAGCGTCTGGGTTGCGGCGCGTGTCGACCGTGAGCACCTGGGTGATGACCCAACGCTTGCGTTGCCGCGCTATCAGCTTCGATTCGGAGAGCGCACGCAGGCATTGGTCTTCTTCTGCCTGAGCGATGCCGAGGCGTTGCGCGATGAAGCCGGGCCGGTGTTGTGGCAACTTCCGATAAGCTGCGAGCTCCAGGACGCGCATGACAGCGTGGCTCCAGGGAAGGCTGTAGGCGACTTTGCGCTGAGCCTCGAGGACTCGCCAGGCGTCGCGCGCAGCTGGCAGCTGTTCGGGTGATACGAAGACCGCCAAGAAGTCGAGCAAGCGGAGCGAACTTGCGCCCACTACGCGCAGCAAGTCGGGCAGTCGCGGTTCCGCCTCGCCCTTGAGCCAGCGAGCCAGCGACACACGGTTGGTGCCGACTCGTCGGGCCAGCTCCACGACGGTGGTGCCCTCCCTCAGGTGGCTCAGAAACGCCGCGGCGGCGGCCGCTGTGCCGAAGTCGGCGCCGGACAAGTCGTCCGGCATCGTGCCCAGGAATCTCGCGATGCCGGCATTCACGTTCACGCCCGTGCGTTCAGCCAAACGAAAGAATACGGCTGCGGTCGGGAAACGCCGCCCTGCCTCCCAGCTGTAGAGCACGTTGCTGCGGCACTTCATGCGCCGGCTCAGGGCCACCTGGGAGCGCTTGCCTCGCAACGCGCGGATTAGCTGTTTCGCCAAGGAATCATGATCCATATGAGGCGGTATCGTACATCCATGCTCGCCGCCGGACCATGGAATGTTCCGAACCGCACTGGTGGGGGCGCTGCGAATCCGCCATAGTCCGAGCATGAGAGTTCCGGGATGGGCCTGGGTGCTTCTGGCCACGGTCGTCGCCGTAGCCACCGGTTGTGCGAGCTCAGACAGCGAAGCTGGGGCGGGCACGACCGGTGGCTTTCACGGCGGCCAGACCGGATCGCTCAAGCCGTGCAGCACTCCGGACCAGTTTGCCGGAGGAGGCGACGTGCCGACGGGTGACGTGGCTTTCGTCTTTCACACTGGCTGCGCTCGGGGGGAAGATTTTTCGGTCACGGATTCGGAAGGCAACCCAGTGCCGTTCCAGATGGTGGAGCTGGACGACGGCGTGGTGCTGCTCAAGACGGACACCGCTCTCGTGCCAGGCACGTATCGGGTCGAAACGCCTGCGGGTGAGACTGAGACCGTGGAGGTTACCGGGGCCGAACCGTTGCCTTCCACACTCGGGAGTTTGGAGCAGTTCGGCGGTGCCTGCTCGTCGGTGATACGCCTCGGCCTCGATGATTCGGTCTTGCCCTACGTTTCCTTGCTGCGCCTCCAATACACGCTCGACGATGGCGACATGGCGAGCTGGTTCGAGTACGGCACTGTCGAGCCTGACGGTGCCGGTGCGGTCTTGCTCGACGTGGGTCCCCTGGACCCGGGAGCGCACCGCGTCGAAGTCGTCCCATCCTTGGCCGGCGAGGAGACCGCGCCCGACTCCGAGTCGCTTCAGTTCGACTACGAGTGCCCGGCGACGTCAAACGACCCGCCGGGCGGCGCAGGAGCTTGCAGCCTCGACCGCCGTTCCCTCGGTCGCCGGGAGCTGCCGGTACCGTGTGCATTGACCTACCTGCTCCTTGGCATTCTCCTCCTTCTTGGACGCTGGCGACGAGGGCTGCGACTCTCGCAGTAGGCGCTCGAGGGCGGGTGGCGCGGCACGCAGCGCGGATGGGGGCCGTGCGACGCCCGAGAGAGCCCTGCTCAATGTCACCGAAGCTTCGACAGGGGAGAGCGGCTCGTTCCGACGATCCCTGGGCGCTGCGAGGTCAGTTTCTCGAGCGTTTCAGCATGGTAGGACGGGGTCCGGTCGGGAAAAATGCCATTATTTCATATAATTGAAGAGATTCCGGGTGGAGCGATCGCGCTTTTGCCCGGGGAGCCCTTTTTTGCGGGTGACGTTGCGCGGGCAGAGCGCTACGAGAAGCGGGCAATGGCGATTGGTCGGGTGGGTATCCCTCTCGCACGCCAGAGCCCGGCGTACTGGCCTCGGGTGTGCCCACCCGCCGCGGTACGAGTTACACGGCTCGTCTTCTTGGAAACAACAACCGACAGAATGAGGCAAACACAATGATTAAAGTCGGCATCAATGGATTTGGCCGCATCGGCCGCATGGTGTTCCGCGCGGCAGCAGCAAGAGACGATCTCGAAGTCGTCGCGATCAACGACCTGATCGACGCGGACTACTTGGCCTATATGCTCAAGTACGATTCCGTGCACGGTCGCTTCAAGGGAGAGGTCGGTGTCAAGGATGGCAATCTCGTGGTCAACGGCAAGACGATCCGTTGCACTGCCGAGACGGATCCGGGCAATCTAAAGTGGAGCGAGGTGTCGGCGAGCTACGTGGTCGAATCCACGGGTATCTTCCTGACGAAGGAGAAAGCGGAACCTCATCTCAAAGCCGGTGCCAAGAAGGTCGTCATGTCCGCGCCTTCCAAGGACGACACGCCCATGTTCGTGTGCGGCGTGAACACCGACAGTTACGCAGGGCAGACGATCGTCTCCAATGCTTCGTGCACTACGAATTGCCTGGCTCCCATCGCCAAGGTGCTCCACGACAACTTCACCATCAAGCGCGGCCTGATGACGACCGTGCATGCGGCCACTGCAACCCAGAAGACCGTGGACGGCCCGTCCAAGAAGGACTGGCGCGGCGGTCGTGGAATTCTGGAGAACATCATTCCTTCGTCGACTGGCGCCGCCAAGGCGGTAGGCAAGGTGATTCCCGAACTGAATGGCAAGCTGACCGGCATGTCGTTTCGCGTGCCCACGTCGGACGTTTCGGTGGTCGACCTGACCTGCGAGCTCGGCAAGGAAGCTACCTACGACGAGATCTGTCGGGCCATGAAGAAGGCTTCCGAAGGCTCGATGAAGGGTGTGCTCGGCTACACGGAAGAGTCCGTAGTGGCCACGGATTTTCGCGGCGAAGAGTGCACCTCGGTGTTCGATGCCAAGGCTGGCATCCAGCTCGACGGAACGTTCGTCAAGGTGGTGGCTTGGTACGACAACGAGTGGGGCTATTCCTGCAAGGTGCTGGACCTGATCGCCAAGATCGCAGGCTGAGCGGCTAGCTTCCTCGAAATCTGGCCGGGTTCGCGCGAGCCGCGTACCCGGCCGTTTCGTTTCGTGGTTCCGATGCGTGGTTGGGTATCGACTATTGCGTCAACACGCGACGGGCCAGCGCCGCGTGGCGACCCGCAGGGTAGCGCGCTAGATAGCGGCGCGCATAGCGCTTGGCGGCCGGATCGTGTCGAGTGTGTGCGGCCTCGATCGACAGCGCCAGGGCTTCTTCCGACAGGGCCCCGTGCGGATTGGCCTTCATGTACTCGGAGAGCAGGGATTGGGCCCGCTCCGGGTCCCCCTGCTTTCGTAGTGCTCGCAGAGCTTCCGCTACCCGCGTCGGATCTTCGCCGATGGGCCTGGTCGAGCGTGGCTTCGTGGCCTGGGACGAGGCTCGTGCGAGACCGCGCGCACGGCTGCGCTTGACGACAACGGGTGCCTCTCGCTCGACAGCGGGCTCTGCACTTACCGCAGATGCCGGATCCCGCTCGACTTCCTCCACCGCAGAAGCCGGCGCGCGCATAGGGGCAGGGGTCCGCTTTTGCACGCTCGCACCGCTGTGAGAGAACAGCGCCAGTGGTGGTTTGTCTCGCTCACCCTGATGGATCAAACGATGGCCGAGCACGGCGGCTGCGGCGGTGCCAGTGACCAGTAGCACCGCCAAGAGGGCGGGCTGCCACGCCCGCGCAGCGCGACGCCGGGGCCGTGTCGCGATCTGGATCTCGATACGGCGCTTGCGCAATGGATTGGGGCGGTAGCGCTCCGCTGAGCAAAACAGGTCGGCGAGGCGTTGCTCGGACTCGGATCCGAATTCACTCGTGTCGCACAGGCGCTTCATGGCACGACCTTTCGCTGGTCGTGGCGTTCGAAGTGTTCGAGGCGTTGCTGGAGCTTCTTACGTGCCTTGTGGATGCGCGCCCATACCGTGTTCAAAGGCACGCCTTGAACCGAAGCGATCTGCTGTCCGGTGTATCCCTCGACCTCGAACAGGACCAGCGCAGCGCGTTCGGATTCGTTCAACTTTTCGAGCAACCGGATCAGAAGCTCTCGCTTCTCCTTGGTTTCCAGATCTTCCGCTGGGCTCGGCTTGACCAGGCTGAGCCCCTCGGGAAGCGGACTTCTGCGCATGAGCAGGTTCTTCACCCACAAGAGCCTTCTGAAGTCGCGCACGCGCCGACGCGCTATTTGGTAGAGCCAGCCCGGCAGGTTACGCCCATCGAAATCCACGAGTCGCCGATGGACGATGACGAACACGTCTTGCACGAGGTCTTCCCGCTCTGCTTCCGGCCCGCCCATGGCGCGAATCCAGCGCGAGACCTCGTCGTACCACTTTGAGTAGATTTCATCGAAGCTCAGCGCTGCGGGAGCAGTTGGCTCGGCAGCCTGGGGTGCCGGAAGATTCCAGTTCTCTGCGGGAGCCTGTGTTGCCATTTTCCGAAGTGAGTGCCAAAGGATCGGTTGCTAGCCGAGGAACGCCACCCGGCGTGACGAGCAGATCGCAATGGGATGCGCGTTCGGCGCCACGACTGCACCGCTGGGCGTGTTGCCCGGTGCGGCGGTCAGAAGGCGAAAGCATGCGCAAGCCAAAGTAACATTAGGTTATCCTCGCGCCCCGGTGCGCGCAACGACCAATCCCCGACGGTTTCGATCCGTAACGGCGCCTCGCCTGTTGGGGCTTGCTGTTTTCCTTTGCTCGATTGTCCCAATCGAGGACGCCTGGGCGGAAACAGCTGAGGATATGGCGCCTCTGATCCGGGCCAACACAGACTGTCCGGGACCGTTAGCGGTGCAGGCGGAAGTTTTCAGGATGACCTCTCCCGAGCGGCGCGCCGAATTTCTTGCTGGCTCGACGGTGAGGATCGTCGATGCGGGGGATAGCTATCGCGTCGAACTCGAGAAGGGAACCCACCGATTTTCCAAGACGTACCAGGACCCTGCGCGGGAATGTGACAAGCGCGTGCGCTTCGTTGCGGTGTACGTGGTGATGGCGCTGATGCCCCTGGAACTCAATGATGAGGCTTCACCCGAGCCCGAGCAGGAGCCGGCCGAGGGCGCGCCGAGCGAGAGGCGTCCGCCTGCCCCGACCGAACCCGCACAGGCCGCTGAAAGGACCTCGCCTGCGAGGCAGGGGCGTGTCTCGAGCCAGAAGCAGGAACCCTCTGCGGGGAGGCAAGGCGAGTCGTCGCACTTCATGGGCCTGTGGTTGGGGGGGACGGTGGAGCACTCCGTATCGAGCTCCGAAGTACCGCGCATCGCGATTCTTGGAGCTGAACTCGGCGCTACGCTCGGCAGCGGACGAGTCTCCCCCGCTCTGGCGTTGGGCGCGGCTCCCCAGGTCGATTTCGACGTTGGTGAGACGCGCGTGAAGCTGTCCGAGTGGTCATCGCGTGCCGGGCTCCACATTCGCACCCGAAGCCGTCCCATCGCGCTGGCCTCGGACCTGGGGCTTTTGGGAGTGTGGTCTCGGGTCGAAGGTGACTTCACCGGAGCGCGTGCGGCACAAACGCGGTTCCTGCTCGGGGTGCATTTGAGCATTGGCGCCACGGTTGCTGCCTGGAAGGTGCTGTCGCCCGTGTTGAGCCTCCGCGCCAGCTTCCTGCCCTCACCTTCGGATCTGGTAGTTGTCCCGAGCGGGACCATCGCTCACTTGCCCACGCTGTGGGTTGGTGCGCTACTCGGCATGCAGCTCAACCCGTGAGGCGACAAAGCGGTAGCTACCCGGAACACGCGGGACGGATTCACGCTTCGCTCACCGGGTGGACAATATCCGGGCTAGAGCAAGCCCAGGCGCTTGAGGCGATCTCGCAGCGTCGAGCGCGGAATTCCAAGCTGGCGAGCAGCCTCGCTGATGTTTTGGTGTGCGGCTTCGAAGGCGTCGATGATGAGTGCGCGCTCGACCTTGGGTAGCGAGCTGTCATGGGTTGCTTCGCGCGCTATTGGGTAGGTGGCATCCCGTGGGTCGAGCCGGCTCGTATCCCTCTTCTTGTCTGCGAGCGCTGCCCGTACCTCGCGCGTGCCCACGCAGGCGCCTTTGGAGAGTCGTATGGCGTGCTGCGCCACGCTTTCCAACTCGTCCAGGTTTCCGGGCCAATCGTACTCGTGCAAGCATTGAAGCGCTCGAGCGCTGAACCGCTTGGGAGCGTTGCCGGGAGCTGCTGACAGGCGCGCATAATGTTCCACCAGCGGAGCGATATCCTCCATGCGGGTGCGCAGCGGTGGCAGCACGACGGTGATTCCCGCCAACCGATAGTAGAGGTCCGGTCGCATGCCCTCGATGCGACCCTCGCGGATCATGCGCCGGGTGGCGCTCACCACGCGCGCGTGAAAGGTCAACTCTTCGGTGCCGTGGATGCGTCGGTAGCGGCGGGTCTGCAACAAATGGAGCAAACGAGCCTGCAGCGCGGGCGAACTCTCCGAAACGTTGTCGAAGAAAATGGTGCCACCGTAGGCGCGCTCCAGGATACCCGGCCGAGCGTCGCCGCCGCTGGTGGGACCTCCTGGGGCAACACCGAAGAGCTCCGCCTCCAGCTCCGCGTCTGCCTTCTGACCGAAATCGATGACCTCGAAGGGACTCTCGTTTCCGTCCAGCGCATGGATGGTGCGTGCCACGAGATCTTGACCGGAGCCGGCTTCACCCACGATCAGCACGGGGAGGTCTCGGTAGCGGGCTACTCGATGTATTTGCGAACGGATGACCTGCACGGCCGGGGCGTGGCCAATGATGGGATTGGCGATTTCCTCTTCGGCTTCTGGATCCAAGAAGGAAGCTTGCCCGCTGCGCTTGTAGATGGCGTCTTTGAGGCCCTTCGCCAGCTCGATTGTGTCGACGGGCTTCTGATAGGCGTCGGTGACTCCCGCCCGCAAGGCGCGTACCGTACGCGGCACATCTAGGTGGCCGCTCAGCACGACCACTGCCGGCGGCTCCTGGAGCTTCGAATGAAGGTCGAGCACCTGCCAGCCATCGACCGGGTGCATTTCCAGGTCGAGCAGCACTGCGTCATAGTAGCTGGTTTCCAGACGTTGCATCGCTTCCGCCCCGTCGTTGCTGACCTCGACGTTGAAACCAAGGCCGCGCAGTGAACGCGCCAAGCTGCGAGCGAATACTCGATCGTCGTCCACGAGCAAAATGCGCGTTGGCGAGGAGCTCAGGGGGTTCAGGGCCTCGGAGGCCCTCGCGTCGGCTTGCGGAAAGCCGGTGGTGAAGGTCATCGGATCCCGTACCTCTTGAGCTTGTCGCGGACCGTGCTGCGAGGCAGTCCCACCAGACGAGCAGCTTCGCTCACGTTGTTGCCACTGGCCCGAAACGCCTGGACGATAGCATCCCGTTCGAGTTCGGGCAGCGAGCCCCGAAAGTTGACGGCGGGCCGCGTGCCGGAAGCAGACGGTGCCGCCGAGGTTCGGTAAAGCAGCACCGCCTGGACGATGCTGGCAGGCAGCTCGGGAGAATCGCACACCGCCGCGCAGTGCTGCATGACGCCCTTGAGCTCACGTACATTGCCTCGCCAGGGGTGGCTGAGCAACCCTCGGACGGCCCCCTGGGTCAGGCGCCGGGGAGCCCCCGGGTGTCGAGCTGCGAAACTCACCAGAAAGTAGTTCGCCAAGGCCTCGATGTCCTCGCGGCGTTCTCTCAAGGGCGGCAGCATTATCACGTGGGTGGTCAGCCGGCGTTTCAATTCCGGATCCAGACTACCGTCGTGCAGGGACGCTGGTTCGGTCGCACAGACTACGCGCGGCAACCCAGAAGCTTGCCCAGATCTTGCCAAAGTTTCGAGTACTTCCAGCATACGCGCCTGTAGACGCCGCGGGACCGAGCCCACGTCGCTCAGGAACAGAGTTCCACCACGGGCGCGCAGCAACTGACCGGGATCGAGCGCGCCGGATTCGCGCGTGACGCCGAATATCTCGCTCTCGAGTAGGTGTTCTGGAGCTGCGCAGTTGACCGAGACGAAAGAACCGGCCGGTGTGCTGGCATGATGCAGCAAGCGGGCGATCAGGGCCTTGCCGGTGCCGGTTTGACCCAGGACGGTGACGGGCTCGGCGGGGGCACTAGCGAGCTCTGCTATCGATTCGCGTGCCGCTTCGATGGTGGGGTGTGTCCCGACGAGCTGATCCAACCGACCCGGCGCCGTGCCGTGCGAGGACGAAACCTCGACGCTGGTGGCTCCTTGGTAGCAGGTGAGGATCTGACTCGCACTCGCGGGCTTCTTCAGAACATCCAGGGCGCCTGCGCGCATGGCGCGCACGGTTTCGCGGATTCCGACAACTCCAGACAAAACGATGGTCACGGGTAAGGCCTTGTCCCCCGGCCAGGTTTCGAGCAGCGCCGGCCCGTCCGCATCTTGCAAGCGAAAGTCGAGCACCATCAGATCGAAGTCGCAGGAGCTCAACTGGCCCCGGGCGCTCGGCAGATCGTGCGCCAACGAAACACTGGCTCCGCTGGCCGTTAGTTCACGGCTCAGTGCTCTGGTGAACAGTGGGTCGTCGTCGACCAGCAGCACGCTGAGGGAAGCGCCCATCCGTCTTGAATAGCACTATACACCAGTCGCGCTCATTTTCGAATGGGCTGGCCGCGAGTTCGGCAGGCTCCGCCCCAAGGAACCCTGTTTGTCGGCCCTCAAGTCAGGATCGGTCCTCGAAATCACGCCCGCTCCGCAGGCGCTTCTGGGCGGAACGCTTGCGCTTGTGCTCCAGTCGCCGCCGCTTCTGGGCGCGCGTGACTTGGGTGGGCACCCGGGGCTTGGGGGGCAGCCGGATTGTTCGAAGCATCTGGGCCAAGCGGCTCAAGGCGTCTGTCTCGTTCTGATGACGTGAGCGGTGACGATCGGAACTGAGGACAAACTCCCCGGAGAGCGTGACGTGACTCGGATAAGTACGCCTCAACCGGAGCTTCTGCGCCGATGAAAGCGCTCGTGTGGATTTCAGATCGAGACGCAGCTCCACCTTGGTCGCTACCTTGTTCACGTTCTGCCCGCCAGGGCCGCCACTCCTGGCGTAGCTGACCGACAGGTCCGAGGCGGGAATGGTCCAGTTATCTGCGATGCACAGTGCTTGCATGGGTTCCGTCGGTTCTGTGATATTCTTACTGAACTGCCCAACAGGAACAAGCCCGTTCTCTTCCCGCGCGCCATGGGGAAGCTGTCTCGAATCTCCCCAACTCGAGGCGGATGGCTTCGTCAGGCTCGCGTGGCGCATCGGCACAGACGGCCGGCGCCCTCGGGTGGAGACGTGCGCATGCAGTACCGCATCGTGTTCGAGTCGGGTTAGCCGGTTCGGAACGGGCGAACGCTACTTGACGATCTCGTCGCTGCGGATGTCGAAGCACGTGACATTGCCGCTCGCCCAGCGTAGCGAATTGTACCAGAACTGAGGCACCTGGTAGTTGTTGGACGGATGCACGTTATAGCAGGAGTGGTTCATGTCCAGTGTCCTGCAGTCCGTCTGGAGACCCGTGCCGTTCCACTGGCTGCTGTAGGTGACCCATTCGTCGTGAAACATGAACACGCGCCCGTTATCGACCTGGACGGTCGCGCCGTAGACGATGTTACCGCTGGAGGCCACGATTTGCGCATCCGCGGGTGCGGAAATCGATCGACCGTAGTACGAGCCCACGGCTGTGATGTTCGCGGAAATCGGGTGCGCTGGGTCGAAGCCCGTGGTCGGAATCGAATTGCCGAGACAATAGCAACACTCGTTGGGGCACGAACCCGGCAGGGCCGTGTCGCCGGGGCCGGTGAGTCCCGTGTACTGCAAGCCCGTGAACGCTAGCAGCTCGTTGGTCGGGGTCGCCTCGGCTGGGTCGCCGCCATAGCCCTGTAGAGCGATCACGCCGCCGCCCTGCCGGACCCACGCTTCGAAGGTGCTCTTTTCGTCCGCGCTGAATTGCCATTGATTGCCGGCGCCTTCTGCGTTCTCGAGCGCCTGAAGGATGAGCACGTCGTAATTGGCGAGGAACTCTTCGGTGAGAGCCGGCTTGGTCACGAACGCGTCCACGGTCGCGCTACTGTTGGTGTTGAGCCAGCCATTCAAAGCCTCGGTGTCGTCCGAACCGGGGACCGCTCCGTAGTTGGGAAATCGCCCCAGCATGCCGATGTTGATGCAGGCGCAATTCCCCGCCTCGTCACAGCGTGGGCCGCCGCTGCCCGTGGTCATCACGATGCCGACCGTGCCATTGCCCGAGGCGCCGGCGCCCGCGTTGCTGGACTCGCCACGCCGCGGGGTCGCGTCTTGGCTGCATGCGAAAACGGCGCCGGCCGCGCAGCCAAGGATGGCGACGGATTGGACCACGCGCGCAGTGCTCGAGTTCGAAAGCAACGACCTCATCGTCGCACCAGCAAAGGAAATCCGTTCAAGTAACCGAGCACCGGCGTGCGGGCCGCTCGGGCGGGGAACAGGCTTGCGCCCACGCCTTCGTCAACGGGTCCGAACCCGCTGAGACAAGCGATGCTGGCAAGCATGGAGGGCACGGGGCACGACACTTTGGAAAGTCACTTTAGCTTGCCCCATCGACCCTCGCAATCCGCCCATTTTGCGCACGCCCAGCTGCTACGCGGATCTTTTGCGCCCGACGCTTCCCCGAACACTCTTCTACGTGGCGTACCGCTGGCAGCTCACGGCGCTCGGGGAAGCTGGCTGGCTCTGCGGATCGAGCTGCTTCGCGTCGAGTTGGAAACTCGGTTGACGGTAACCGCTTCCAGAGTTCTCCGGGCACTCGACGCTTGACGCCGTGCAGGCCGTCGGATACTCCGCGCTCAGGTCGCATGTGCAAGCGTTGCGTACACCTCAGCCAGACTTGGCTCATTCGCCTTACGGCGGTTGAGGGTACGGGATCGCATTCTTAGTCACGGCGTCCAGTCGTCCCTCACCGCCAAGCCCGCGGTCGAGGAGAACGCCAGGTGCCTCGCCGCTCGCACGGCAAGGAGTCACACCATGTCCCCCTCAGGTTCAGAATCCACCGATCGCAGCCCCGGCTTGTGGACCCCTCGCTTCGTTCAGCTCTTGCTGATCCAGCTGACCTTCGGCTTCTCGTTTTCGGCCTTCTTCCTGCTTCCAAAGTTTCTGACGACGGAGCTACATGCCTCCGCCAGTGCAATCGGGATCGTGACCGGTATCGGGCTGGCCGCCGCAGTCGTCTGCGCGCCGTTCACCGGCATTGCCATCGATCGGCGCACGGCGAAAGCCGCTGCTGGTTGCTGGAACGCTGCTCGGCGCCTGTACCGCGCTCGGACACGTCTGGGTGCACGAGGTGGGGCCGGTTTTGTACTTGCTCAGAGCCGCGCAAGGAGCAGCTTTCGTCCTTACCTTCAACACGGCGGCGACGTTGGCCACGGATCTTGCTCCCCCGCAGCAGTTGAGCCAGGCGCTCGGACTGTTCGGTGTCGCCATGTTGTGTACGAACGCTATCGCTCCGTCGATCATCGAGCCGCTCGTGATCGGGTACGGCTGGTCGCTTGGCTTCGCCATGGCTGCGGCCTCATCCGGAGTCGCGGCGCTGCTCGCTTCTCGTTTGCACGAACCGGTCGCCGACCGCAGGCCACGCCACCCGACGGCCGCGCCGCTTCTCTCCAGACGGGCGATCTCGGTGCTCGCGGCCGTTACGCTCACAGGGCTCGGCTTTGGAGCCATGATCACCTTCACCCAGCCTTTTGCACTCAGTCTGGGCGAAGAGACCGTGAGCGCCCTCTTCGTGGGCTACACTCTTTCCGCCATCGCCGTTCGCGTCGGATTGGGCAGCCTGGCGGATCGAGTGGGGCGGCAACGTGTTGCCTTCGCCTCCATGCTGGTCTACGGGCTGGTGGTGCTGGCTGGCGCCGGACTCCGAGATTTCGGGCTGTTTCCGCTGGGTCTCGGCCTCGGTTGCGCCCACGGGCTGCTCTACCCGGCTCTCAACGCGCTCGTCGTCGAGGGCGTGCCGCCGCACCAAAGGGGCATCGTGATGACCGCATATAACGGTTGCTTCAACCTCGGCTTCGCGCTCAGTGTCGTGGGGTTCGGACCAATTGCGGATCGCTTTGGGTACCCAGCAGTCTTCCTGGCGGCGGGTGTAGGCACATTGGCCGGGCTCCTACCGGTGTTCAGTGCCCGCGCGGCCCCTCGCAGGGCACTCGTCAAGCCGGGCTGACGCTCTCGGACTGCGAAGCCGCTGCCGCCAGGTGCAGATGCTCCAATCGTTTCGGTGTCCCCGTCCGCAGGGGGCAACGGGCACTTCGGGCAGCTGCCCAGGGCGTGAGCCTGCGCAGTTCATTGGGGCAGAGACAGCTCGACCAGGCAATCGAGGATGGCCTGATTGGTGGTTCCCTTGAAGACGAAGCGTTCGACGACACTGCCGGGTTCCTGCGCCAGGTGCTCGAGGCGGTGGCTCGACATCAGGACGCGCCGAACTCGTGGGCGCTCCTTCTGGACGTGTCGCAGCAGATCGAGCCCCGTGTCGCCTGAACCCAGATCGTAGTCGCTTACCAGGATCGACACGGCTTGGTCCTGGAGCTTTTCGAGTGCCGTGGCAGCGGAGCTTGCGGAGACCACGCGATAGCTCAGACCGAGCTCGCGACTGAGCGTCCTCAGAAAAACGACGTCGTCGTCGACCAGCAGGACGCCTCTTCTGGGGTCGGTGCCGGTCACGGACCTCGGGGGAGCCAGCAGCTGGGCGAGCTCCTCGATGAGCAGCCAGCGGGGTAGAGGAGGGGAACTCTGGGGTTCGTGGGGCACTGGGGCCATGCTCCGAAGTCGGTCACCGAGCTTCCATGGTTGCGGGATTCGACAAGAGGCTTTCCCCCAACCGCCCGGGGTGAACCTCACTGCCCAGACACGGACGGCGCTCGGCCCGGGCGTTCCTGTGTCGCATGCGCGGACTCCTTTGCCGCCTGCCCGCCGCCGAGCCGGGCGCTTGCGTTCGGGGCGTCCTGCCTATCGATGCCACCTTGAATGCCGTCCGGTCCGAAGTGACCGTCCCAAGTACGAGCCAGCAGCGGGCCACCCTGCCTGCGGCCGGCCCATGGGCGGATAAGCTATGCGGGGTTGTTGAGTCAATTGAGCCAAGCCAGCGAGCCCACCGAACGTTGTGCGGGGCGCGCGCCCCATTTTTTGTCAGGCAATCGAGCCTTTTCCGATCGTGCCGGCCCATCCGCATGCACTCACCTCCCGCATCCGCAGGGGGCCCCTAACACGAAGTCAAGCCCCCTTGCTTGAGCAGAATCTGATCTTTTCTTGATTTTTGCGACGCATCGAAGTGCAAGAGACAGGCTGGCCAGTGGTGTTCGTTCCGACTTCGCTGAGCGACAAGATCAAGCTTGCCCAGTTTCTCGCGGGCAGCTCGGGTGCGCGAAGCTCTGCAGCAACCGAGCTAGACGTCGCGGCCGCGAAGTACCCATCTTGTCAAAGAGCGGGGCGTCCCGACCTCGGCCCATATTGGCACGAGGATACCTCGACCCGGGGAAGTACCTATCTGTCGTCGAACTCAGCCGCGCAACCTGAGCTCACCTGCTGCACGCGCCCAGCGTATTGCCGAGGCACTGTGCACAGGTGTATCCCAAGGGTGCGCCGAAAGCCGCGCGTGGCAAGCGCGGCGTGAGGCTCGAGCTAGTCATGGGCCACTTTGAAGGTCGCAAGCACCTACCCGTCGTCGAGCTCCGGCGCGCGGCTTGAGGACAAGCAGCGCTGACCAGCCGAACGCATCCACCATGCGTCGCGGACAAGTGCGCCTGGCGCGCTGACTGGGCTATGGACCGACGGTGGGGAGGGCTCACTCATGGCTAATGATTGCTCGTCGGAATCTATTCAGTAGAGCGATGCTCGCTCTTGAAATCTGCCTTTCGAAATCGCTGGACTAGGATAGTGAAATCTATTCAGTAGGGTGTTGCTCGCGTTGAAATCTGCTTTTCGAAATCGCTGCACCAGGACACCTATCCCTGCCGTGACGGCCTCCACCCCTTGCCCATAGGGTACTTCTTCGCCGTAACGGGCAACAACGCAGGGTCCACAAACCATACTATCTCCCCAGGATTTGGGTGTCGACCGAGGGCTGTCCATTCCTGCCGAATGCGCCCAATCGATTCCTCTATGGGAAACTCCCAGGTCTCGAGTGCCAGTTCGTCATCGCTCTTCTCCACAAATTCACCTGGGACGACATACCTCTTGGTAACGGCGTCTTGAATGATGCCAAGAGTCATCTCCATCGCGGAGAGGAAATCCAACTGAGGGAAGTCTTTCTGGACCCACTTTGCAACCAACCAAAGACCGACGACGTCGGACCTGGCCTCTTCGAGAAACGCCCGAGCGACGTCATCGGCAACGTGTTGATTTGTCATGGCAGAAACTTCAGTTCGTCAATTGCAATACCGGCGATCTTTACATCAATGGTCGCTACTGGGATTGCTCTGCTTCCAGTAGCTGTGGCAACGGTGCGGAGACCGACGAACCCGCCACCGGGTAGCGTGACCGCAGCCTCTCCAGCATACTCGCCCGCGTACGCCGTGCCACGAGCTGCCAGTTTTTCAAACAGCGCCCGTGCGGCCGGTAATCCGCCTTTAGCACTCGTATGGCGCCTCTGGCACCGGCCGTCCCAATCCGTTCCCCCCCTGGGATCAGCAGGTCCGCAGCACTGGGCCCGAAGCGCGCCGCGACCCAAGCGAACAAACGTCCGATGAGTCCGCCGACGACCTTCCCAGCTCCGATCTCGACGCCTCCAACTCCGCCGGCAACGTCCAAGGCAGACGGGCAGTGTTGTCCGCAGGGTACCAAGGCTGTGCGCTGATCGCCCCCAAATGGGCCCGGCGCTGTGCCCGCGCTCTCATTATACAACCCATTCCCAGTCGGCTGCAGGGCCCCACCGCCGAGCTCCCCCTTCGGCTTGGCATAGGTTCTCGCCGGTTGAACCGTACCCAGCCTCGTAGACGGCCTGTCCAATCGCCAGGCCACCGCCGAACCCGCTGGAGCCGGTGAAGCCTTCGAGGCTGTTACCGCTGGTGAGGGTGCTGAGGTAGGCGCCGCCCACGGCGCCGACGCCAAAGCCGAGGATGGCGAGGCCTGGCTGGCTGTCGTCGGCGTGAATGAGGTCGCTGAACCACCCAAAGCCGCTGGGGTCGGAGCCGCTCATGGGGTTGTTCCTTTGATGCCCACCCCACAATGCGTGCTCGGCTTCGCCTGCGCGCGCTCCCCCCTCCCTGATCGCCGGCGTCCCTCCGCTGCGCTCCGGTCCGGCGGCGATGGGAGGGGCTCCCGGCTGGCGGCGTCGCTCGGCGAGACTGCAGCGCCGTCGCCTCTTGTGATGCTCTTATGAGTAAGCCGCACTTGCGGCAGGAAGTCGCGCGCCCACACGAGAGCCTCGGCCTTCGCTCCGGGCTCGGTCGCATCCGGTGAGCGTCCGCCGGCCGAAGCGGCCGGGCTGTGCTCAGAGGCGCAACAGGCGCGCCACGCGGCTGGGAGTGCGCGTCCACGGTGGAGCCGAGTGTAGCCGATTTGGCTCGGGGTGGGGCGTGTCACGCCTCCTGCGCCAGAGGGTTGCAAAGCCCGGCCACTTCGGCCGGCGGAGGAGGTTCCCCCATGCGCTCTCGCACCCTCGATTCGAAAATCAAGCTCGTGCTCGCCCAGCGGGCCCAGCTGTTGCGAGCCAACCCGTCCGAACCAGAACGCAGACTCTGGCTCGCCCTTCGCTCTGGGCAGCTGGGCGTGCCGTTTCGTCGTCAGGTGGTGCTCGGTCATCACATCGCTGACTTCGTCGCTCCTCGAGCCATGCTCATCGTCGAAGTCGACGGCAGCTGTCATCAACTCAAACGCGCCTCCGATGCTCGGCGTGATCGCAAGCTTTGTCGTCCCGGGTACCGCGTCCTGCGGCTCGAAGCCAAGCTGGTCCTCATGCACCTGCCGCTCGCGCTCGCTCGAGTGCGCGAGGCTCTGCAGCAACCGAGCTAGACGTTGCGGCCCGGTCGCGAAGTACCCATCTTGTCACAGAGCGGGTCGTTGCCAGCTCGGCCCATATCGGCACGAGGATACCTCGACCCGGGGGCGAGCACCTATGTGTCGTCGAACTCAGGCACGCGGCTTGAGCTCACTTGCTGCGAACGCGCCCAGCGTATCGCTGTGGCACTGGAGCGTAGTGCATTCTGTGTGGGGTGTGGCCTGGGCTGAAGGGAATAGGTGCCCATTCATGGCTAAAGCTGGGGGGAGAAATCTATTCAGTAGGGTGCTGCCTGCTCTGAAATTTGCCTTTCGAAATCACTGGACCAGGATAGGTGGATATATTCAGAAGAGCGCTTGCTGGCCGGAATCTTCGTTTCAAAAGGGCAGCCCCGTCGCCGCTCCACACGACTCTACTCGTCAGCTTCGATCTTCCGCCGCGCTTCCTGGATAAGCTCCAGCAAGACGCTCAGCTGCACCACTCGCCCCTGACCCTGATTGTCGATTATGCACGCCTCGTACACGCCGGCGTCGGTCTTCGTTACATCGAGCAAAATGTTTCGATCCTCGTCCACGATCTCGTAGATCGCATGCTCTTGGCGAATGTCGGATGTCTTACGCAGCCTGAATTTCCCCGGTTTCATCTCTTCGTTCCTATTCCGGCGATTGGTGTAAAACCTCATGGGTTTAGAAATCCAATGAAATCTCTCGTTGTCGAGAATCTTGCACCGAAACCACTTGGTGCCGTTACATCTATGACTTGCCCGAATCTCCCCACAGTCCTTGTCACGGCTGTGCCGCTGTGAAGAATCCCGCCCAGCACTCCCTCGGCGGTAGCATTAATTGCAGCATCAGACCTAAGCGTTTGACGTAGTGTCTCCTTCGTCAGGCCCGCTAATTCGGGATGCTTCGTCAGCGCCCGTCCTGCCTGCGTTAGTGCTGTGTCCTTGAAAGGCTGCGTCCCCGCTTGCAGTAGTGCGGCCTTCTCTGCACTCGACAATGCTGCGCCCTCTGCGGCGCCGAACAACCCACGAACCCACCGCCAGGCCCTTACGATGAGTCCCGGCGCTTCTGCAACCGCCTCGGCCGTTGAAATCTCGACGCCTCCAACTCCGCCGGCAACGTCCAAGGCAGACGGGCAGTGTTGTCCGCAGGGTACCAAGGCTGTGCGCTGATCGCCCCCAAATGGGCCCGGCGCTGTGCCCGCGCTCTCATTATACAACCCATTCCCAGTCGCCCCCTGGGCCCCACCGCCGAGCTCTCCGGTGGGAGCCGCATTGCCGCCGTTGCCCGAGGTTGCCAACCCGTAGGCCGCCTGTCCAACCCCGAGGCCGCCCCCAGCGATGCTGCCCGTCGTTATGGAGCCAGCGCTGGTGGGGCTGGCGCCGGCGAGCGAATCGCTGTTGCCTAGCAGAATCCCGTAGGAGACAGCATGGCCGGCAATCACTGCGGCTCCGACGGCATCGCCGACTGAGATGTTGGCGAGCCACCCAAAGCCGCTGGGGTCGGAGCCGGACATGGGGTTGTTCCTTTGATGCCCACCCCACAATGCGTGCTCGCTTCGCTGCGCGCGCTTGCCCCTCCCTGATCGCCGGCGTCCCTCCGCTGCGCTCCGGTCCGGCGGCGATGGGAGGGGCGCCCGGCTGGCGGCATCGCTCGGCGAGACTGCAGCGCCGTCGCCTCTTGTGATGCTCTTATGAGTAAGCCGCACTTGCGGCAGGAAGTCGCGCGCCCACACGAGAGCCTCGGCCTTCGCTCCGGGCTCGGTCGCATCCGGTGAGCGTCCGCCGGCCGAAGCGGCCGGGCTGTGCTCAGAGGCGCAACAGGCGCGCCACGCGGCTGGGAGTGCGCGTCCACGGTGGAGCCGAGTGTAGCCGATTTGGCTCGGGGTGGGGCGTGTCACGCCTCCTGCGCCAGAGGGTCGCAAAGCCCGGCCACTTCGGCCGGCGGAGGAGGTTCCCCCATGCGCTCTCGCACCCTCGATTCGAAAATCAAGCTCGTGCTCGCCCAGCGGGCCCAGCTGTTGCGAGCCAACCCGTCCGAACCAGAACGCAGACTCTGGCTCGCCCTTCGCTCTGGGCAGCTGGGCGTGCCGTTTCGTCATCAGGTGGTGCTCGGTCATCACATCGCTGACTTCGTCGCTCCTCGAGCCATGCTCATCGTCGAAGTCGACGGCAGCTGTCATCAACTCAAACGCGCCTCCGATGCTCGGCGTGATCGCAAGCTTTGTCGTCCCGGGTACCGCGTCCTGCGGCTCGAAGCCAAGCTGGTCCTCATGCACCTGCCGCTCGCGCTCGCTCGGGTGCGCGAGGCTCTGCAGCAACCAAGCTAGACTTCGCGGCCCGGCCGCGAAGTACCCATCTTGTCAAAGAACATCTTGTCAAAGAACGGGGTGTCGCCAGCTCGCTCAGTCCGGAGTCGACCGGTTCTGAACTTGCGTGGCAAGTTCCTTTAGGAGTAAGCCTCTCGCCTCCGATTCCGAACGGACGTCTACTATTTTAGGCTCGAGTGCATCTTCATCTGGCCACACAACCGTATATACATACTCATCACTCATTCCGCTGCGCCCAACTACATACGACAGACGCACCCACGATGGGATCGCGTACTGCGCAACTGCGACGAGTCGATAGCCCACCCGCGGTTCAGGTCTCTCCGGATGAGTTCGCAGAGGCTGTTTTGCAAAGGTAAGGTCATCAACCGAATACCGTTCGAGAGTGAAGCGATCGAGTTCGTGCATAAACCGCCTGTTTCCTTAGAAGGGCGAAGCAACTTCCGCCCCATTCTTATAGAAAGATGTCTTGGAGAGAAACTCCGGGGTGTTCTTGATGAGCCAAAGCTCGTAATTCGTGTAGCCCGCTGCTGGTTCACCAAATTCATTTAGCGCACCACTGATACGTGACAGATCGATGCCGCTCAAATTGACGCGAACTCGCGTCGCTTGGGTGAGCGCATCTCGAATCTGGCCAGGAAAAGTCCTAGCGGCCGAAGCGAATTGGCCAAACGTCTTACCTCCAAAACGCTGCACGAACTGCTGCAGCGCGCCACCCCCATTCAGACCCAGTACGAGATCGTTGGTGCCGAACGTGAGCGCAGTTGCACTGTTGAACAGTGCCGGAATTGCCTCCCAGAGGATATACGCGGCATTGATGGCCACGACCCCCCAAGCCTCTTCGGTCGAGGTTACATGCTCTTGGTAGTTCGGCCCGAAGTAATGTGGCGCATACGTGTCGCCGCCGTCGACCAGAGCACCTCGCTCCGACAGCGGCAACCTCGGCGGCGCCCCCGCGCTCTCATTATACAACCCATTCCCAGTCGCCTGCTGGGCCCCACCGCCGAGCTCTCCGGTGGGAGCCGCATTGCCGCCGTTGCCCGAGGTTGCCAACCCGTAGGCCGCCTGTCCAACCCCGAGGCCGCCCCCAGCGATGCTGCCCGTCGTTATGGAGCCAGCGCTGGTGGGGCTGGCGCCGGCGAGCGAATCGCTGTTGCCTAGCAGAATCCCGTAGGAGACAGCATGGCCGGCAATCACTGCGGCTCCGACGGCATCGCCGACTGAGATGTTGGCGAGCCACCCAAAGCCGCTGGGGTCGGAGCCGCTCATGGGGTTGTTCATGCCGTAGCTGTAGCGGTTGAGGCCTTGGCTGCCTTGATGCCTCCACTCGTCTCGCGCAAGCTTTGCCAGCACTCGCCGGTCTCCTCCAAATCCGTGCTCACACGTGGCTGTCATCTGTGAGGCTTCAATGAGGCAGGTAAGCCCGAGGCGACCGGTCGCTGTGTCGTAGTGTCGGGGTTTCCCGCGTGCTGCGCGCGCCTGCGCGCGAATGGAGGAGACAGGCTTGCTGGTGAGGTGCGTTCCGAAACTGCGGCGTCGTGGGCGTCTCGTCGATGCTTTTGCCGAGCGGGTCGTGAACTGGACCAAGGGCCCCAAGGATACACCGCAGAGCCGTGGCTGGCGTTCGAATTGACGGGATCGTCGGTTGGGTTGATGCCTCTTGCGAGGACGCAATGCGTGCTGGCACGGCTGGGTTTGCAGTGAACGCAGCCCCGGCCAGCTCTGCTTGCCCGGGAGCGCAGGTAGAGGCTAGGGTCCGCGCATGATCTCGTGGGACCATGAAGGGATTGTGTCGCTGTTTCGGAACAATCGGCGGCTGGCGGCGGAGCTGTTGAAGGAGCTGTTGGGGCAAGAGCTTCCGGAGTATTCGGAAGTGGAAATCGAGGACGGGGACAAGACGCAGCGCAACCCAGCGGAGCTGAGGGCCGACTTGGTGCTATCGCTCCGGCATCGGGGCGAGTCGGTGCTGGCGATCATCCTGGAAGTGCAACGAGAGCGGGACGAGGCGAAGCGGCATTCGTGGCCTGGGTATGTGGCATCGGGGTGGTACAGCCTGAAGTGTCCGGTGTGCCTTCTGGTGGTGACGCCGAGCGAAAGCGTGGCGCGGTGGGCAGCGAAGACGATCGATCTGGGGCCGAGCGGCAAGGTGCGACCCCTGGTGATTCCGCCGAGCGGGGTGCCGCTGGTGACCGAGCCGGAGGAGGCGAAGCAGGCTCCGGAGCTTTCGGTATTTTCGGTGGTGGCTCACGGGCGCGGGGAGGTGGACCGAGCGGTCGAAATTGCGTTGGCGGCTGCGGCTGCAGCGGAGGGGCTGGGCCCGGACCGATTTCTGCTATACTTGGGGCTGATTCTCTCTTCGCTGAGCGAGGAGGCGAGAAAGGCGTTTCTGATGCACTCTCAAGGCGTCCAGTTTTTTCACCACTCCCAGCAGGAGTCGTACGACAAGGGCAAGGCAGAAGGCACGGCCGCCAGCAAGGCAGCCGCGGTGGTCACCGTTCTCGAAGCCCGTGGTCTAAGCCTCAGCGACGAGCAACGCGAGCGCCTCTCGGCGACCACGGACCTCTCGCTGCTCGACGAGTGGATTCGACGAGCCGCGACCATCCAGACCACCGAGGAGCTGTTCCGGGAGTAGCCGGCGGCAAGCGGCGCTCACGGCGAAGCCGGCGTGTCGATGAGGTCGGACACTCCGTATGCCCGTCGCGCCCCCGCCCCGGCGGGCGGGCTCCGCCAGGAGGCGCACAATTCGTGCCACGTGCGTGGTCGTTTTGGGCCGAGTGGACGCAAAGAGGCTGCCGGCTCGCAAAGGCATCCGCGTGTCACGAATTCTGACGCCGAGGGGTCGCGAAGCGCACGGACTCCCCTTCCATGAGCCTCCGACCTAGCCTGTCCCCCCCCGCGACTCGCTCCTGCAAGCGAGCTCGTTCATTGATAGCTCAACGTCTTCACGAGCCTGGCGCAGCAGCGACTTGGTGCCGGGCGCCGAGCCACCAACGGAAGCGAAGCGCAACGTCCAGGCGCGCCACCCGGGGCACACTTGGAATATCGATATCATGGTCGTGCCGATGACCGGCGGTCTGTGGTGCCCGGCCCTGCCGTTTTCCTGGCCGATTGTATGGTCCTTCTGCTGGCATGTCGCGGCCATCGTCGACCACTTCTCGCGCAAGGTCGTGGGCTTCGAGGTGTTTCGAAAGACGCCGACCGCCAAACAAATCTGCGACCCATCAACTGACCGTGGCCATGGCGGGAGCGCTCCCCAATACATCATCAGTGATCAGGGCTGCCAATTTCAGAGCGACTACATCGAATGTTGTGACAGCCACGGCATCCAGCCGCGTTTCGGGGCCATTGGCAAGAGTGGCAGCATCGCGCTGCTCGAACGTTTTTGGTCGACCCTGAAAAGCGAGGGGCTGCGGAAAATCCTGGTGCCCTATGAGCTGGCCCGGATGCGTGAAGAGGTGCGCGTGTTTTGCCTCTGGTATAACAGCGTGAGGCCGCACTCCTCGCTCGGGGGTGCGACTCCAGATGAGGTGTACTTCGGAGTCACGCCTGCGCGGGATGGGCCGCGCTACGAGCCGCGAAAGGGGTTTCCGCTGAGGACCAGGCCGTCGAAGAGCGCACCGAAGGCCGTGCGCGGCAAGCGCGGCGTGAAGCTCGACCTCGTCACGAGCCACTTCGAAGGTCGCAGGCACCTGCCCGTCGTCGAGCTCCGGCGGGCGGCTTGAGGACAAGCAGCGCTGACTAGCGGAACGCATCCACCATGCGTCGCGGACAGGCGCGCCTGAAGCGGAGACTGGGCTACGGGCCGAGGGTGGGGAGGGCTCACTCATGGCTAATGATTGCTAGTTGGAATCTATTCAGTAGAGCGCTGCTCGCTCTGAAATCTGCCTTTCGAAGTCGCTGGACTAGGATACCAAGATGCCCACAGGTCAATGGCGAGGTTGCCAACCCTTACCCATTGGATACTTGGCCGTGGTTACGGGCAACAGTTCCGCGTTGACGAACCAGACGATCTCACCT
Organism: uncultured delta proteobacterium; assembly: GCA_963809955.1. Classification (GTDB taxonomy): domain Bacteria; phylum Myxococcota_A; class Polyangia; order Polyangiales; family Polyangiaceae; genus JAICQQ01. The sequence continues at coordinate 746,869 of CAWELQ010000010.1, read as the reverse complement.
GGACTCGGCTCCTTTCCGAGCCGTTGCCATTCGCGCTCGATACGATCGATTGTTTCGGCGACGGACATGTTCCAGCGCTCAAAGAATAGGGTGTCGTCGTTCTGATCGACGAATTGGCCAGCCACTATATCGCCGGCGCTAAGCAATCGTTCGATCACGTCCAAAGTGACAGACATCGCCGCTTCTGGCGCAAGATGCGTGCTGTTCTGCTTGACCTCCCAGAGTACCGCCCATAGGCCCACGACATCAGTCTTGGCCTCTTCGGCAATGATGCGCTGAGTATCATGCATGAACATACGGCGTTCCCTACGGCAGGAACTTCAGTTCGCGAATTGGGATATCCGGGATTTTAACATCGATTGTGGCAACGGGCACCTCCCTCGCTCCAGTTGCCGTTGCCGTTGTGCGCAGTCCAACGAAACCACCACCTGGCAGGTTGACGGCGGCCTCTCCAGCATATTCTCCTGCGTGCGGAACTCCACGAGCTGCCAGTTTCTGGAACAGCGCGCGGGCGGCGGGCAGGCCGCCTTCTAGGGTGCGAACAGCAGCGCTCGCCCCTGCTGTTCCAATCCGTTGTCCCCCTGGCAATAGCAGGTCTGCAGCACTGGGCCCAAATCGTGCAAGGATCCACCGAACGGCTCTGGCAACCCACCCCGCGGCGGCTTCCGCCCCTTCCACCGCTATCGAGACGCCTCCGACTCCGGTGCCGAGTTGCAGATCTAGAATCCGTTGCGTGCATTCTTCGGGGGAGGCATGGCAAGGAATGACGGCCAATCGGTTGTCGGCTCCCGCTGGCGGCGCCCCCGCACTCTCGTTATACAGTCCATTTCCAGTCGCCTGCTGGGCCCCACCGCCGAGCTCCCCCTTCGGCTTGGCATAGGTCTCGCCGGTTGAACCGTACCCAGCCTCGTAGACGGCCTGTCCAATCGCCAGGCCACCGCCGAACCCGCTGGAGCCGGTGAAGCCTTCGAGGCTGTTACCGCTGGTGAGGGTGCTGAGGTAGGCGCCGCCCACGGCGCCGACGCCAAAGCCGAGGATGGCGAGGCCTGGCTGGCTGTCGTCGGCGTGAATGAGGTCGCTGAACCACCCAAAGCCGCTCGGGTCGGAGCCGCTCATGGGGTTGTTCCTTTGATGCCCACCCCACAATGCGTGCTCGCTTCGCTGCGCGCGCTTGCCCCTCCCTGATCGCCGGCGTCCCTCCGCTGGCGCTCCGGTCCGGCGGCGATGGGAGGGGCTCCCGGCTGGCGGCGTCGCTCGGCGAGACTGCAGCGCCGTCGCCTCTTGTGATGCTCTTATGAGTAATCCGCACTTCCGGCAGGAAGTCGCGCGCCCACACGAGAGCCTCGGCCTTCGCGCCGGGCTCGGTCGCATCCGGTGAGCCTTCGTCGGCCGAAGCGGCCGGGCTGTGCTCAGAGGCGCAACAGGCGCGCCACGCGGCTGGGAGTGCGCGTCCACGGTGGAGCCGAGTGTAGCCGATTGGCTCGGGGTGGGGCGTGTCACGCCTCGTGCGCCAGAGGGTCGCAAAGCCCGGCCACTTCGGCCGGCGGAGGAGGTTCCCCCATGCGCTCTCGCACCCTCGATTCGAAAATCAAGCTCGTGCTCGCCCAGCGGGCCCAGCTGTTGCGAGCCAACCCGTCCGAACCAGAACGCAGGCTCTGGCTCGCCCTTCGCTCTGGGCAGCTGGGCGTGCCGTTTCGTCGTCAGGTGGTGCTCGGTCATCACATCGCTGACTTCGTCGCTCCTCGAGCCATGCTCATCGTCGAAGTCGACGGCAGGTGTCATCAACTCAAGCGCGCCTCCGATGCTCGGCGTGATCGCAAGCTCGTCCGCATGGGCTACCGGGTGCTCAGGCTCGAGGCCGAGCTCGTCTTGCGGCAGCTGCCGCTCGCCCTCGCTCGGGTGCGCGAAGCTCTGCAGCAACCGAGCTAGACATCGCGAAGTACCCATCTTGTCAAAGAACGGGGTGTCGCCAGCTCGGTCCATATCGGCACGAGGATACCTCGACTCCCGAAGCGCGGCGGACATCTGCAATCTCATTGACGTGTCCGTCGCTATCGCCGAACGTGCTCCCAAATACCTCATCAGCGATCAGGGTTGCCAATTTCAGGGCGACTACATCGAGTGCTGCGAGAGCCACGGCATTCACCCGCGCTTCGGCGCGATTGGCAAGAGCGGGAGGGACCGGTGCGCCTGAAGGGCCGAGGGAAAGGGGTGCTTACACATCGCTAATGATTGGTGGGTGAAATCTATTCCGTAGAGTGCCGCTGGCTCTGAAATGTGCCTTTCGAAATCGCTGAACCAGGATACCAGGATACCCCTTCCAGTGGACCTACACCGGCAAGGTGCTGCGCGCTTGATTAGGTCACTGATTACGACTTACTGGACACGGCACTAGCCTTCATTGCGCATGAGGCGCCTCTGAAGGTAACGTAGCACGTTCCAGATGCCGCTTAGCGGGTACCCTGCCTCCACAGTCGCCTCGTGGCGTTTGCCGTTTGCGAGAAGCACAAGTATATTGTCGCGACTTCTATTGGCATCATCAAGCAGGCTCGAATGGGCATCTTGCAAGTCGTGCAACAAAATGTAGATCGGATCCCCGTTACTACGATAGACGACTCTATCAGTGGTCACTACCACCCAGCGCTGTGGAGTTGGCACAGAGGCAAGGATTGGAAGTTCCTCTGGTTCAAGATCTAATGCCTCGCATATCGCTCTCCGGACATTGGGAGATAGTTCATCGAACAGTCCGGAAAGCCGCGTTGAGCCTCCTGAGCGCTCAAACAAGCGCTCGCAGGTTCGCTTCAATCGAGCTCGTTCCATTGGATGTTGGCCTCATAGCGGCTTGGAAAATGTAACAGAATCTGTGGCCACTTGGCGAATTGAGAACCCCAGTTCTTTCGCAAGACCCTGGAGTCGCAATATTCCCGGGTTGATCACATTCAACCCCCGTATTTCAACAGCATTCGCTCCAGCAGCTCGAGCTTCTTCCGTTAAAACATTCGCAAGGGCAGCGAAGTCGCTTCTGGTTGCATCGGCACCCACATTTGCGAGAACCTTGATTTCATGTACGAAGGTCTCACCCAAGAGACCGCTTCTTGATTGCAGCACAAAGTTACCGATGGTCCGTTGGGCGAATGCACCCGTCAGCTCCTGTGCGCCAAATCGTGCAAGGATCCACCGAACGGCTCTGGCAACCCACCCCGCGGCGGCTTCCGCCCCTTCCACCGCTATCGAGACGCCTCCGACTCCGGTGCCGAGTTGCAGATCTAGAATCCGTTGCGTGCATTCTTCGGGGGAGGCATGGCAAGGAATGACGGCCAATCGGTTGTCGGCTCCCGCTGGCGGCGCCCCCGCACTCTCGTTATACAGTCCATTCCCAGTCGCCTGCTGGGCCCCACTGCCGAGCTCCCCCTTCGGCTTGGCATAGGTCTCGCCGGTCGAACCGTACCCAGCCTCGTAGACGGCCTGTCCAATCGCCAGGCCACCGCCGAACCCGCTGGAACCGGTGAAGCCTTCGAGGCTGTTACCGCTGGTGAGGGTGCTGAGGTAGGCGCCGCCCACGGCGCCGACGCCAAAGCCGAGGATGGCGAGGCCTGGCTGGCTGTCGTCGGCGTGAATGAGGTCGCTGAACCACCCAAAGCCGCTGGGGTCGGAGCCGCTCATGGGGTTGTTCCTTTGATGCCCACCCCACAATGCGTGCTCGCTTCGCTGCGCGCGCTTGCCCCTCCCTGATCGCCGGCGCCCCTCCGCTGCGGCTCCGGTCCGGCGGCGATGGGAGGGCGCCCGGCTGGCGGCGTCGCTCGGTAGCGCTGCGACGCCACCGCGTCTTTGCGATGCTTTTGTGACGGGATAGCGTCCGCGGAAACAGGCGATGTGCCGCCGTGAGAGCTTGGCCCTTCGCGCTGGGTCGCCTCCGATGAGCCTTCGCCCGCCGAAGTGGCCGGGCTGTGCTCGGAGGCGCAACAGGCGCGCCCACGCGGCTGGGAGTGCGCGTCCACGGTGGAGCCGAGTGTAGCCGATTTGGCTCGGGGCAGGGCGTGTCACGCCTCCTGCGCCAGAGGGTCGCAAAGCCGGCCACCCCGGCGGGCGAAGGAGGTCCCCCATGCGCTCTCGCGCTCTCGCTCCCTCGATTCGAAAACCAAGCTCCTGCTCGCCCAGCTGTTGCGGGCTCATCCATCCTGGCCAGAGCAGCTTCTATGGCAAGCGCTTCGGTCTGGGCAGCTCGGGGTGCCTTTTCGTCAGCAGGTGCCCGTCGGTCGGTTCATTGTCGACTTCGTTGCGCCGAAGGCGAAACTCGTGGTCGAAGTCGACGGCAGGCGCCATCAACTCAAGCGCGCGTCCGATGCTCGGCGCGATCGCAAGCTCGTCCGCATGGGCTACCGGGTGCTCAGGCTCGAGGCCGAGCTCGTCTTGCGGCAGCTGCCACTCGCCCTCGCTCGGGTACGCGAAGCTCTGCAGCAACCGAGCTAGACATCGCGGCCCGGCCGCGAAGTACCCATCTTGTCACAGAGCGGGTCGTCGCCAGCTCGGTCCATATCGGCACGAGGATACCTCGACCCGGGGGCGAGTACCTGTTTCAGGGGGCGAGGTTTGTTGCGCAAGCGCCGCTCGAGCGCTGCGACGGTAACCCCGGCGGGGCGCCGCTGCCGCTCTCGCTCGGTATGATGCACTCCATGCTCGGCGCGGGGGCTAGTTTGGGGCTTGCGGATAAAGACTCGACTGACGACGAGGCGTTGATTCGCGCGGATGGCCACTCGCTTTGCGGACTGCGTCATTGCTGACATGAAGCCTCGGCAAGAGTATCGACGGCGGCGCGATGCGGCTGCAGGCAGATTTGCTGGGGTGCGCGTGGCCCTGCGGTTACTCGCTGTGCGGCTCTTTCCACTCCGCCGGCATCGAGTCGCACGTCAGACCCTTCGTGATCGTCACCGTCCCGTCTTCGGCTACATCGAATTCTGCTTGGCCTTGTTCATCGCCGCGAACCGTGATGCGATACTCTCCGGGAGCCAGCGGCGCGCATTGCACGATGTCGTATCCGTCGCCTGCTTCGCCGTACTTCCAAACTGGTGGAATGTACTTGGTCGTTCGATCGATTCACGCGGGGCGCGCAAGCGCGCATCGCGCAGCTCGACCAGCTTCTCTGGATCCGTCTCTCCAGCGATGAGAGCGCTCAAGAACGCCCTGCCACTCTTGCCCATCAGGTCACTGATTGCGCTGGTCACCTTGATGTTCGCGTCCTCCAGTGTCTTGTGAAGACGCTGCACGTGCCGCGCTTTCTCCCGCATGAATTGCTTGCGGGTCCGCGTCAGAGCTCGCAAATCCTGGATCGGCTCCGGCGGGACAAAGCTCCGTTCGATGAGCCCGTGTGCCAAGAGGTCACTGAGCCACGTCGCGTCGTTGACGTCGGTCTTGCGGCCCGGCACGTTCTTCACATGTATGGGGTTGGCGAGCAACAGCTCAAACGAGCCCTCCAGGACGTGCCACACGGGCTTCCAGTACACGCCTGTCGCTTCCATCGCGATGTGCGTGCACTGCCGTTCGCTCAACCAGTCCGAAAGAGCGAGTAGCTCGGTCGTCGTCGTCCCAAATGTGCGTACGTCGTGGCTGACGCTCCGTCCTGATCCGTGCCGCACGCACGCAACTACCGTCTCCTTGTGCACGTCCAGGCCAGCACAACTTTGATACAGCACTTCCATTCCACGCCTCCTTTGTAGGTGTGCCGGCGCGGAGCCCTCATCCTTCAAATCTACGAGACGCGCTCCTCGGGTCTTGCGACCCGATGGCGCAGTACGGGGTGCAGCTGGGGCTCACGGGTCCTACTAAAGATCGGGCTCTCAGCACCATTCCGCCGTCGACCTCTGTGCCAGCACCCCCCCAGTATCCCCTGTTTCATTCGTCGTGGGTGCCGCGACCTTGCGGCATGTCGTACTAAAGGAAGGAATTCTCCCAGCTCCTTGCTAGGGTCTCGGCATGCCCTCGCAGCTGCACGAGATGCTGCTCTTGCTGTTCCGCAACCGCCCGGCGCTGGCGCCGGAGCTCTTGCGCGAAGCGCTGCACGTCGAGCTACCAGCCTATTCGGAGGTGCGGCTCGAGTCGGCGGACCTCACCGACGTCGTGCCAGCCGAGTACCGCGCCGACCTGGTGGTGCTCTTGGTGGACGGCAAGCCCGTGCTGGGCATCGTCGTCGAGGTTCAGCTCCAGCCAGATGTGCGCAAGCGCTTCAGTTGGCCCGTTTACGTCGCAGGCCTCAGGGCACGACTGGAGTGTCCGTGTTGCCTGCTGGTGGTCACGGCGTCGGACAATACGGCCCGGTGGGCACAAGAGCCCATCGCCCTGGGCCCCGGCGCTGAGCTGGCACCCCTCGTCGTCGGCCCCCAAGGCGTTCCCGTCGTCACGGACCCCGAGCGGGCCAAACAAGACCCGGAGCTGGCGGTGCTCTCGGTCATGGCCCACGGCCGCGGAGACGTGGAAACCGCGGTCCAAATCGCGTTGAGCGCGGCGGCTGGGTCCGTACCTCTGGATGAGGACACCCGCGTGCTATACTTCGATCTCATCGAAGCTGCCCTCAGCGAGGCAGCACGAAAGGCGTTCGAGATGCTTCCTCAAAACTACGAGTTTCAAGGGCCCACCTACAAAAAGGCCAAGCTCGAAGGCCAAATTGCGATGGCCGCCGCTAACGTTCTCGAGTTCCTCGAGGCTCGCGGTCTCAGCATCTCCGACGAGGTTCGCCAGCGCGTCCAGAGCACTACGGATCTCGATCAGCTCCGCCATTGGATTCGCCGTGCTGCGGTGATCACCACAGCGGACGAGCTGTTCGACGAGTAGAGCCGCCCGATGATGGGGGAGTTGACGTATTGAGCGCGCGTGTGGGGCGGGGCCACACGCGCGCGAGCCGTCAGTTGCGGGGGCGGGTGGGCCAGCGCCGCAAACGCGCGAGTCGCCGAAGCCCGTCCCGGCAAAAAGTAAACATAATACACCTGTTATGTTTAGTGGGGCGAGGGAAGCCGGCGGCGCGGGGCTTGCGCTGCTTGCTAACTGCGGATTTCGGGGCATCGCGATCACCCATTTCGGAACATCGCGATCACCGATTTCGGTTGATCGCGATCACCGATTTCGGCGTACTGATCACCCGTTTCGGGCATCCCGATCACTTTGACACAGAGCGGAAACATGAGCTGTTGAACTCATGGGTCCTGGGCGCCGGGTAGGCGCCCGGCGAAGCGGCGCTGGATGGTTCAGTCGCCATTGCCCCCGAAAGGGAAGCGATGGCGACACGGAGACTATCCATGCGACAGGTGAAAGAAGTACTACGACAGAAGTGGGTATTGGGCAGGTCCCACCGGAAGATCGCACGCAGCGTCGGCATCGGCGCGGGATCGGTGGGCGACACGCTCGTGCGCGCAAAGCACGTCGGGCTGACGGATTGGGCGGTCATCGCGGAGCTTTCGGAGGAGGCGCTCGAGCAACGCCTATACGGACCGAAGGGTCCGGCAGCAACGGCGCGTCCACTACCCGATGCCGCGACGCTCGACATCGAGCTGCGCCGCAAGGGCGTGACGCTGCAACTGTTGCACGTGGAGTACCTTGAAGTGCACCCCGACGGCTACCGCTACACGCAGTTTTGCCAGCACTACAAGGACTGGAAGAAGCGGCAAGGGCCGACAATGCGGCAGGTGCATGGCGCGGGAGAGAAGATGTTTGTCGACTACTCGGGCGACAGGCCACACTTCGTCGATCCGGTGACCGGCGAGGTGATCTGGGTCGAACTCTTCGTGGCAGTCTTGGGTGCGTCGAACTACACGTTTGCCGAGGCGACGATGACGCAGGGCACTCGCGACTGGATCCGTAGTCACGAGCACGCCTTCGAGTACTTCTCGGGAGTCGCCGAGGCGGTTGTTCCCGATCAGCTCAAGTCGGGGGTCACCGAACCCTGCCGCTACGAGCCCGGGGTGCAGCGAACCTACGAGGAGATGTGTTGCCACTATGGGACGGCACCGCTTCCTGCCCGCCAACGCAAGCCTCGAGACAAGGCAAAGGTGGAAGCGGGAGTGCTAGTAGCGCAGCGCTGGGTCCTGGCGCGCGTGCGCAACCAGACGTTTTACTCACTGAGCGAATTGAACGCTCGGATTCGGGAGCTGCTCGATGAACTCAACGGACGCAAGATGCGCCGCTATGGCACAACTCGTCGCGAACTCTTCGAGCGCCTCGACAAGCCGGCGCTACGGCGGCTGCCCGGCACGCGCTTTGTGTACGGCGAGTGGCACATCAACAAGAAGCCGGGCATCGACTACCACCTCGACGTCGAGGGGCACTACTACTCAGTGCCTCATGATATGCGCGACGAGAGATTCGACGCTCGCGTTTCGACTGGAGTGGTCGAGATCTGGCTTCGGGGCAAGCGAGTCGTGTCACACCAACGAAGCCACAAGAAGGGGCGGCACACTACGGACCCGGCACACATGCCAGCGTCTCACCGGGCGCATGCCGAATGGTCCCCCTCTCGTCTGATACGATGGGCAACCAAGGTGGGCCCCGAAACGGCGACGCTTGTTGCCGAGATTATTCGAGACCGACCACACCCGGAACAAGGCTATCGATCATGCCTCGGAATCATGCGCTTGGCCAAGCAGTACGGCAACGAGCGGCTCGAATCCGCCTGTGCGCGAGCCGTGCTTGTGAAGGCGCGGTCGTACAAGCACGTGGCAGCGATTCTGAAGAACGGCATCGATCGTTTGCCGCGCCCTGAAAAACCGAAAGCTGCCAACATCAACACGACTCTAGCCCACGACAACGTGCGGGGGCCCGATTACTACAAACAAGGAGAACACGATGCTGAATGAAGCCACCGAAGAGAAACTGCAGATGATGAAGCTAAACGGCATGCTCAATGCGTGGACCGAACAACGCGCTAGTCCCAGATCAGATGAATTAGGATTTGATGAGCGCTTCGGGCTGCTTGTTGACGCGGAAGCAACCAGTCGCGAGAACAAGCGACTCAAGCGCTCGCTCGACGAGGCAAAGCTCAAGATCAGGCATGCGTGCGTTGAGGGAATCGAATTCTCCGCCAAACGGAAGCTCGACAAGGCGGTCGTGCGCCAGCTCGCCAGCGGTCGCTGGGTAGCCGAGACGCAGCACGTGACTATCAGCGGGGCAACAGGTACCGGAAAAACCTATATCGGTTGCGCGCTTGCCCATCAGGCGTGTCGCAAGGGCTACCGTGCGACGTATCGCAAGATGACCAGGCTCTTTCAAGAACTACGCCTGGCTCGCGCCGACGGGACCTACACTCGCTTGTTGGCTCGCTTCGCTCGCATCCATGTGCTCGTCATCGACGACTTTGCCATCGCTCCGCTGGACGACCAAGAACGGCAGGACTTGCTCGAACTTCTCGATGACCGCTACGATACCGGGTCCGTGATCATCGCTGGTCAACTCGCGCCGGAGAACTGGCACGAGTACATCGGCGACCCCACCCTGGCAGACGCGATCTGCGACCGCGTCCTACATCGCTCCCACAACCTCAAGCTGAGCGGACCGTCCCGCCGAAAGAACCCCAAAACCAACGACTGAACCCCAACATCCTTCCAGCGTCGCCTCGCTCCGACCGGCGATACAGTCAGGCGATCGCGATGGACCGAAACGACCGATCGTGATGGCGGAACAAGTGATCGCCATCGCCGAAATGCACACTAACTGCCCCGGGTAGCGACCCACGGGAGCGTAGGGGCGTAGCCCCTTGCCGCCCACCGCAGGTGCAAGCCCCGTGACGGTGGCCAGTGCGCATAAGCCGGCTTATGCGCACTGCCGAGCGGAGCGACTTTTTGCCGGGACGGGCGACCCCGACGTCACTCGCCGTTTGGTGGGCCACCGCGCGCTTCGCGGTCGGGCGACGCCGCATCGCTCGCGGTCGTCTTGCGCACCCCGGGCCTTTCAGCATCGCGTTCGGCGGGGTGCGTCGCCGCGTGCACGGCCTGGAGCCGCCGGATGCTGACCTGCGTGTAAATCTGCGTGGTGCTCAGGTCGACGTGGCCGAGCATTTCCTGGATGTGCCGGATGTCGGCGCCGTGTTCCAGCATCAAGGTGGCCATGGTGTGCCGAAACAGGTGGCAGGCGCCCTGCTTGCCGGTCTCGGCAGCCCGCACGTGACCACGCACCACCTCGGTCAGCCGGTCCATCTCGATCGCTTCGAAGAGCGCCTCGAGCACGAGTGGCTCAGTCACGCCGCTGAGCACCACGCCGACCCCAACGCGCACCACGCGCCGAAGCCGCGGACGAGTAACACGCGGCTTCTAACACCACCAAGGCCCCCTTTTGTCGGGGAATCTGCAAATTCAAAAATCCAGCTCGCGCCCCTCCTGCTCCAGTCGGGTGTCGACTGGCTCACGCTCGCCTTTCGTGTCTCCGTGCCCCACCGCCGCCTCGTCCTGCTCGACCGCGCCCTCGGCCAAAACCATCACCCCGCAGCCTTCGAGCTCGGCAGCCACATGTTCGAGCTCAGCCGCTTCGGTCGCCGGGGCGAGCGCTTCCGGCTCGCCAATCCCGACCTCTCGCGCATCGTCGGTCCCGACCGCGATGGCTTCGACATCGCCATCACCCTGCACGCCCTCCACCTGCGCACGACGAGGCTCCAGGACGCCCTCTCCGAGGCGCTCGCTCTCGCCACCGAGCTCGCAACCGAGGCTCCTGGTGAGATGCACATTCGCAGGTTGGATGTGTTCGCGGACGCCTCGGGCCTCGGCTTCGACCAGACCGACGAGGCTTGTTTCATCTCGCGGGCTCGCCGCGCTCAGCGCTTCCATGCGCCGGACAGGGTGTTCACTCGCAAGGTAGACGCGGCCGTGTGCTGCTCGGGGTTTGTATTTGCACCGGGCAACGTGCTCGTCGTGCGCATTTACGACAAGACCCTCGAGCTCCTCGCCGTCCACGGCCTCGAGAGTCAGAAGACTCGTACCGAGCTTCGGGCCTACCGCGCTCGTGGCTGGGATGGCACCGACAGCGTGTGGCGGGTCGAGGCCCAGCTCCGCACCAAAAAGCTCCGCCGTCTCGGCATCCTCTCGCCTGCTGACTTGCTCGAAAAGCTCGACAGCGTCTGGCATCACGTGGTGGGCGAGCCTGGCGACCCCGCTTGCAAAGGGTGGCTCCGGCATGTCTGCCTGCGGCGGTCGACTCGGCCGGAGCGCTGCCCGACCTCCGAAAAGTGGCGGGTGTTTCAGGGGGCTCGATTTGTTGGGCAGGCGCCGCTCGAGCGGGCGGACGGTAACCTCGGCGGGGCGCCGCTCCTGCTCTCGCTTGGCATGGTGCACTCCACGCTTGGGGCCGGGGCGAGTCTCCCGCCCGGGGGTCGATGCTTCCGATGACGAGGCGTTGATTCGCGCGGATGCCGCTCGCTTTGCGGACTGCGTCATTGCCGACCCCAGGTTGCGCCAGGAGTACCGGCGACGGCGCGAGGCTGCGGCGGGCAGGTTTGCAGCGGGGGCCTAGTGGCCGCTGAAGCTGGCACTCGTCTTCGCAGCTCAGTGTTAAAGGCCGTGTACCAGTCGTAGAAAGAGCGGGAATGCGGCCGAGCTGAGATTGTGGATGGGAGGCAGGACGACAGCGGGAATTCGGCACCCGCGTGGGCCTCATCGGGCGCGAGGCCGGCGCACCCGAACCGCTGGTCCGGGAGGAGGGTTGGGTCCGCGGTCGAGAGGCGATAGCCACGGGAGACTTTGAAGTGCCCTCAGCTGAAGCGGTTCGTGACGAGTGAGCGGGAGCTCGACCTCGGCGAGCTCGGCATCGGGCTGTGGCATTGCCCGCACTGCAACAAGAGTGGCACGCTGATTGGACACGGCTACCTTCGCGGCTACGCGGAGCGCGGCTCGGAGCTCGTGGTCCGGGGCCGTCGGGTTTTCTGCTCGAATCGCGGGCGGAGGCCAGGCTGCGGCCGCACCTTTTCGGTGAAGCTCCAGACGGTACTCAGCGGGTTCGTGGTTTCCACGCTGACGCTTTTCTCCTTCGCAACAGCCGTGCTCAGCGGGCTGACGCGGCGGGCTGCATGGCTGTTCGCGGCGTGTGGCGGGCTGTCCCTGTCGAGCGGGTACCGGCTCTGGCGCCGCCTGTCCGCGGCGCAGAGCGCGCTTCGTGTCCGCCTGTGTCGCGAAGTGCCCGCGCCCGCCTCGACGGCGCGCGAGCCGTTGGCCCAGCTCCTCCAGCATCTAACCGTCGCCCTCCGTGCCAGCGGGGATACCGACCTGTTTGCGGCCTACCAGAGCCGCCTTGAGCAAGGTTTGTTCGACGCCGGGTGAGGGTGGTCGGCCCGGTCCCGGCGCTCGGTGATGACCGCGTTCGGCTCGTAACGCCTCGACGGAGTCGACTCGATAGCGAGCAACCACACCAGACGGCAAGCCGGGTCCGACCAGCGACTGCTCTACAGCTGGGGCCGGGCACAACGACTGCCCAGAAAGGACCACGCACATGAAACGAGTCTCGAGCTATCTGAAGATGCGCGTGCTCGGCGCCATCGAATCGGCGCCGGGCAGCACCAATGTGGCCCGCATCCGCCACGTCAGCGAACAGGTGTTCCTCGATGAGGACGACCAACGCTTCCAGTTCACCTGGCGCACCATCCAGACCTGGTATTCACGCTACAAGAAAGATGGCATCACGACCGTGAAACCCAAGCCCCGCTCCGACCAGGGCAAGACGCGCAAGGTGACGCCCGAAGAAGTGCTCGGCGCCATCGAACAGGTGCGCCCGAACTTCCATGGTCCGCACAACGTGACGGCCTACTATCGCGCCTGCATCGAGAAGGGTCTGCTCCAGCGCGAGCGCATCGCTCCGAACACCTTCCGCCGAGTGGTCAAGGCGCACGAGCTACTCAAGCCCGACGCCGAGGTCACCAGCAAGCGCCGCCTCGCCTTTGCCAAGGCGCACGCCAATGAGCTGTGGCAGGCCGACACGATGTTTGGCCCCTACGTTTGCCACGGCGCCGGTAAGGCCCAGGCCAAGCTCATCGCCTTCCTCGACGACGCCAGCCGCGTCTGCTGCCATGGACAATTCTTCCTCAACGACAACACCGAGGCCTTGCTCGCGACTTTCAAGAGTGCTCTGTACAAGCGGGGCCTGTGCGAATGCGTCTACGTTGACAATGGCAGCAACTACTCATCGCAAGAAATCTCTCTGGTCTGCCAGCGCATCGGTGCCATCTTGTGTCACACGCCGGTGCGCGACGGGGCCGCGAAGGGAAAAATCGAGCGCTTTTTTCGTACGGTCAGAATGAGCTTCTTGACGCGTCAGCTCGACCTGTCGGGCCTCGAAGCACTCAACCGAGCCTTCACCAGTTGGGTCGAGGATGAATACCATCAGCGTGAGCATGGCTCCCTCGGCATGAAGCCCATCGACCGCTTCGGGCTCGACCTCGAGCGCATTCGCTTTCTGCCCCCAAGCGACGTCAACGAGGAACTGTTCTTCGTCGAGCAGAACCGCAGTGTGCTCGCCGACAACACCTTCTCCCTCAAGAATACCCGCTTCGAGGCGCCGCGCGACCTGAGGAATCGTAAAATCCAGGTCCGCTTCGATCGCTTGAAATTCGACCGGGCCATCGTGTATTTCAAAGGCGAGCGCATGGGCGAAGCACGTCCCGTCGACTTCATTGCCAATGACCGAAAGCCCTCGAAGAAATCGAAAGGCGAGGTGCAGTCGTGATCCGCGCTCACTTCGGCCTCACCCGGGACCCCTTCTCGTCCGAGAGCCTAGTGCTGCTGCCACACCAACAGCAGGTGCTCGACACCTTGCGCGTCCACTGCCAGCAGGGGGGACTGTGCGTCATCGTCGGGGAGCCGGGCACCGGCAAAAGCGTCGTCAAACAGGCCCTCTGCCAGCACGACCCCAAACGTATCATGACTCCCGTCGTCAACCGAACCCTGCACACCTACCACAGCACCTTGCGCATCTTATGCGAGGCGTTTCAGATCGAAAGCGAGGGCGCTGACTTCCGCTGCGAAAAGCGCCTCATCGAGGAGGCGCGGCGCCTCAACGCCGCCGGCAAGATGCTCGCTCCGATCATCGACGACGCTCACCTCATGGACGTCTCTGCGCTGCGCAAAATCCGCCTACTCTTCGAGGACTTTCCCAAAAACCACTGCCTCGTCCTCGTCGCCCAGCCAGAACTTCTGAGCCGCCTTTCGCTCACCGTCAACGAAGACATCAAAAACCGTGTCACCTATTCGGTCTTGATGCAGAAGTTGGCTCCCGACACCGTCGAGGGCTTCATCCGCGCCGAACTCGACAAGGTAGCGCTCTCCCACTCGACGTTTACCGATGATGCGCTCAGTCTCATCGTCCGCTCGTCGGAAGGCGTCCTGCGGCGGGCCAGAAACCTCTGTCTCAGCACTCTGCTCGAGGCCGTGCGCGACCGCACCAAAACCGTCGACCTCAAACAAGTCAATCGTGTGCTCCTTCAGCCCCACTGGCGCGACCCGGAGGTCCTGTGATACGGTCCGTGCAACTTCAGTTTCCCGAAGAGCCTCCCGAACGCAGAGCGCTCCTTGTGCTCCTGCACGCTCTCGATCTCGCCCGACACGCCGTGTGTGAACAGCACCCTCGACTCGAGCATCTTCCCCTCGACTCACACCCGTCGCTGCCCGCTTCCGAGCTGCTCGCCGAGCTCGTCGTCGAACGCTCAGCAGAGCTTTCAGACTGGATCCAACGCTACAATCAGGTCATCGACCATATGCTGGGCGACCGATTCGATCCCTTCTGAACAAGCAGAAACCAGCGCGGAGGGGCTGTGCCCCTCCGCAACCCCCCAAACGCTCCACACTGCTGCCGCCTCTGCCACTACGACGCTTACGGTCTCGAATTGCTACCTCAGCGTGGAAATCTCCCCAAAATCCTATGAGCTCAATTCTGAAGTCGCTTACGATATCAATTTGGTCACCAACAGCTTGTTGGCCAGGCGCCGCTCCAGCGCTGCGACGGCAACCTCGGCGGGGCGCCGCTGCCGCTCTCGCTTGGCATGATGCACTCCACGCTGGGAGCGGGGGCCAGTCTGTCGCCGGGGGTCGATGCTTCCGATGACGAGGCGTTGATTCGCGCGGATGCGGCTCGCTTTGCGGAGTGCGTTATTGCTGACCCGAAGCTGCGGACCGAGTACCGGCGACGGCGCGAGGCCGCTGCTGGGAGGTTTGCGGCGAGGCCTAATGGTCGCTGAAGCTGAAGGGAGCCAGACACCTGTCACCCGCCACTAACATGTCTCCCTCGCAGCGCAGCTCTGCTACTGGGCGACCTAAGGACATTGCCTACGCCCCAAGATCTCAACGGAGCTGCCAGCAAGAATTCGAAATTCAGTGCTGGCTACACTGTCCGCGTGAACAGAAACGCGATACCGCTTCCCAGTTGATAGAGGTTCGCAGCCGGCTTCCTCAAACCCAGAGGCCTTCTCGCCGTAAGTCCACGAAGACAACGGCCGATCACGAACCGGGCTCTGCCTGACTCGGCACACTTCTTCTATGCTCCCGTCGTTTATCTCGACGACTCGCAGCGAATACAGGAAAACGTTTTCTGATCCATCACACGTCCGGAAATCAAATCGCACAGTTTCACCGCTCGCCACTACGCCAATTTCGACGCCCGGATGCTGGCTCCCATGTTCCTCCATGGCGGGCGACTTTAACGGTGACGCCTGATTCGACGTGCATGCTGTCACCAGCGCAACCGCCAAACAAGCAATACCTCCTGCACGTGACATCGTCATCAGAATGCGTCCAGCACAACCCTCTGCACGTGTGTTGCAGTCGCTTCTATCGGATAGCGAGGGTCAATGACATTTAGTTGTGTTAGCGGTTGGTTTAGACCAAAGCGATACCAAAGCCCTAAGTTTCTGGCGTTTCTCCCCCAGCTCGCGTGCTCGAGATCTCCCAAAAGGTCAATCCCCGCCGTACCCGGCTCCACTAACGACGTTGTACCGAGCAAGCGCCGTTGCACGACATGGACTATCTCGTGGGCGACCAGCCCTCGTTCGTCGCCAGCATCTAGCCCGCGGGGATCGATTTGAATCACCCTCCCGTTCTCTTGCAGTCCTGGATCCCCTTCCAACGGGCGCGCCACGACCCTGATGTCATTGATGCTCAGTCCTCCCTGTTGCAGCAATGGCTGCAGGATCGGGCCAAGTTCCTCCACGAGCTCGGGCGGCAGCTGCTGGTAAACGTACCAGCCGTTCTGGTCAGTCTGAATCTGCAGCCGTGGACCCCCAGGCGACGCTCCCTGCGAAGCCGACCCCGTCTTCGCTCCCATCCCCCCTTGGGACAACCCATTCCCAGTCGCCTGCTGGGCCCCACCGCCGAGCTCTCCGGTGGGAGCCGCATTGCCGCCGTTGCCCGAGGTTGCCAACCCGTAGGCCGCCTGTCCAACCCCGAGGCCGCCCCCAGCGATGCTGCCCGTCGTTATGGAGCCAGCGCTGGTGGGGCTGGCGCCGGCGAGCGAATCGCTGTTGCCTAGCAGAATCCCGTAGGAGACAGCATGGCCGGCAATCACTGCGGCTCCGACGGCATCGCCGACTGAGATGTTGGCGAGCCACCCAAAGCCGCTCGGGTCGGAGCCGCTCATGGGGTTGTTCATGCCGTAGCTGTAGCGGTTGAGGCCTTGGCTGAAGAGGGGGTCTTGGATGTCTTGATGCCCACCCCGAATGCGTGCTCGGCTTCGCCTGCGCGCGCTCCCCCCTCCCTGATCGCCGGCGTCCCTCCGCTGCGCTCCGGTCCGGCGGCGATGGGAGGGGCTCCCGGCTGGCGGCGTTGCTCGGCGAGACTGCAGCGCCGTCGCCTCTTGTGATGCTCTTATAAGTAAGCCGCACTTGCGGCAGGAAGTCGCGCGCCCACACGAGAGCCTCGGTCTTCGCGCCGGGCTCGGTCGCATCCGGTGAGCCTTCGCCGGCCGAAGCGGCCGGGCTGTGCTCAGAGGCGCAACAGGCGCGCCACGCGGCTGGGAGTGCGCGTCCACGGTGGAGCCGAGTGTAGCCGATTTGGCTCGGGGTGGGGCGTGTCACGCCTCCTGCGCCAGAGGGTCGCAAAGCCCGGCCACTTCGGCCGGCGGAGGAGGTTCGCCCCATGCGCTCTCGCACCCTCGATTCGAAAATCAAGCTCGTGCTCGCCCAGCGGGCCCAGCTGTTGCGAGCCAACCCGTCCGAACCAGAACGCAGACTCTGGCTCGCCCTTCGCTCTGGGCAGCTGGGCGTGCCGTTTCGTCGTCAGGTGGTGCTCGGTCATCACATCGCTGACTTCGTCGCTCCTCGAGCCATGCTCATCGTCGAAGTCGACGGCAGCTGTCATCAACTCAAGCGCGCCTCCGATGCTCGGCGTGATCGCAAGCTCGTCCGCATGGGCTACCGGGTGCTCAGGCTCGAGGCCGAGCTCGTCTTGCGGCAGCTGCCGCTCGCCCTCGCTCGGGTGCGCGAAGCTCTGCAGCAACCGAGCTAGACATCGCGAAGTACCCATCTTGTCAAAGAACGGGGTGTCGCCAGCTCGGCCCATATCGGCACGAGGATACCTCGACTCCCGAAGCGCGGCGGACATCTGCAATCTCATTGACGTGTCCGTCGCTATCGCTGAACGTGCTCCCAAATATCTCATCAGCGATCAGGGTTGCCAATTTCAGGGCGACTACATCGAGCGTTGTGGCAGCCATAGCATTCACCCGCGCTTCGGCGCGATTGGCAAGAGCGGCAGCATCGCGCTGCTCGAGCGTTTTTGGTCGACCCTGAAAAGCGAGGGGCTGCGAAAAATCCTGGTGTCCCATGAGCTGGCCCGGATGCGTGAGGAGGTGCGCGTGTTTTGCCTCTGGTACAACAGCGTGAGGCCACACTCGTCGCTCGGGGTGCGACCCCAGATGAGGTGTACTTCGGCCTCGAGCCCGCCCGAGAGGCGCCGCGATTCGAGCCGCGAAAGCGCTTTCCGCTCGAAATCACACCCTCCGGGAGTGCGCCGACGGCGGTGCGTGGCAAGCGCGGCGCGAGGCTCGAGCTCGTCACGGGCACTTTGAAGGTCGCCAGCATCTGCCCGCTGTCGAGCTCTGGCGCGCGGCTTGAGTCAGCCCTTCGCGAGCGCATCGATCGCATCCATCCGCGCAGGACAGGTGCGTCTGATGCGCTGATTGGGCTACGGGCCGAGGGTAGGGAGAGCTCACTCATGGCTAATGATTGCTCGCTGGAATCTATTCAGTAGAGCGATGCTCGCTCTTGCAATCTGCCTTTCGAGACCGCTGGACCAGGATACCGGTGCGCCTGAAGGGCTGATTGGGCTCTGGGCCGAGGGAAAGGGGTGCTTGAGGCGCGAGGGACCGATGCGCCTCACTCATGGCTAATGATTGCTCGTTGAAATCTATTCAGTAGAGCGATGCTTCTTTTGATTTCTGCCTTTCGAAATCGCTGGACTAGCATAGCTGCCAGAGGTCACCTCGGAGGCGGCTCGGAATTCATGTTCACTACAATACTGTTCGAGCTAGCGACTCCGGCAAACCACTTCGCATTAGTTGGAGGTGGGGCGCGCGGACTTTGTTCGGCTCGGTATTCCGCGGTCACTGTCCATCGGCCAGGGTGCTCGAGTGGAAAGCAACTCAATGGGCGAATCTGAGAAACCTCGCCAAAAGGAGCAAGCGCCATGTAGTCCGTTGCATTGGGAGGGACCATTTTTCCAAAGCATTCGGTTTGCTCTATCGCGCCTCCGTGTGCGTCAACGGCGCGAAGACTCACATCTCCACCGGGCCCCGTTGCCATTCTATAGTTGACCCAGAGCAAATCGTTCGAACCATTGCGAAGTGTCAGCTTTATGTACGCTGGGGCAGGGCCTCGATGGTCGCTAGAGCTTAGCTCGAGTTCAAGAAACCCTGGACCTCGCACCTGTTGTCTTTCCGTGAGTGTACGCTGCTCCTCCGATGCGCAGGATGCTGATTGCGTTCCAATACTCCGAGACCCCGCACCACACGCACTGAGCATTGCACCTAGCGCCAACATGAAGATCTTAATCGCTGCCTCAGCTTGCTTCATGGTGCATCCCTAGTAGACATCGAAGTTGCCAGCATCAACTCGCTTCTGGTACGGCGTGCCTGCGATGTGCTGATACGCCTCGTCCCACAGTGATTGTAGCTGCTCCACCTCCCGGGCGGACAGCCCCAGCCGTGGAGCCAACTGCTGTTCTCCGAAAATAGCCTCAAGCTCGTTCACCCAGAAACCTGTTTTGGGGTAGCTCACGAAGGCTCCTGAACGGTACTGCTGAACATGGACTACACCCTCATGGAACGCCGTCGAAAGCAACCATCGTGCGGAACCAAAATGCGCCGGGTTGAATGTAATGCTGACTGCCCCGTTATCGTAATATGCAGTTTCCGCAATCCTCGGCAGTGCTGAATCCAAGAAAATATCGTTCACTTTGACGTGCCAAAACGCAAGTGCCGCTTCAGCGGCTCGCTGCGAGCTGCGTCCCGCCTTGCGCCCATACAGAGACCGATTGATCGCATACTCCACTCCGGCTTTCACACCTGGATCAAACGGCGGAGCTTCATAGCGCGGTGCTTGCCCCCCCCCAGTCTTCGCGAGCATCCCACCCCCTTGGGACAACCCATTCCCAGTCGCCTGCTGGGCCCCACCGCCGAGCTCTCCGGTGGGAGCCGCATTGCCGCCGTTGCCCGAGGTTGCCAACCCGTAGGCCGCCTGTCCAACCCCGAGGCCGCCCCCAGCGATGCTGCCCGTCGTTATGGAGCCAGCGCTGGTGGGGCTGGCGCCGGCGAGCGAATCGCTGTTGCCTAGCAGAATCCCGTAGGAGACAGCATGGCCGGCAATCACTGCGGCTCCGACGGCATCGCCGACTGAGATGTTGGCGAGCCACCCAAAGCCGCTCGGGTCGGAGCCGCTCATGGGGTTGTTCATGCCGTAGCTGTAGCGGTTGAGGCCTTGGCTGAAGAGGGGGTCTTGGATGAAGGGGTCGGCGCTGAGGAAGCGGGCGATGGCTGGGTCGTAGATGCGGCCTTTCATGTTGATGAGGCCGAGGTCGGGGTCGTGTTGGTGGCCGGTGAAGCCGGTGAGGATGCCGGTTAGGGCCCAGCCGGGGTTGTCGGTGTTGCCATAGGGGTCGAATTGTTGGGTGTGGACGACTTCGCCGGCTTCGTCGGTGATGACTTCGACGGAGCCGAGGAGGTCTTGGTGGAGGTATTGGGTCCATTCTTCGGTGAGGGTGCCGTCGGTTTCGGAGCGGGTGAGCTCGGCGATTTGGCGGCCCTGGGCGAAGATTTTGTAGTGGTGGAGGTAGTGGTTGATGCTGGGGTCGGGTTGTTCTCTTCGGTAGTCGCCGGCGTAGAGGGTGATGCCGCTGGCGCTGGCTGGGCCGATTTTGGCGATGCGTTCGCCGAAGGCGCTGTATTTGAAGTCGATGGTTTGGTCGACCGAGGGCATGCTGATGCTTGCTGGTAGGTCGAGGGCGTTGGGGAGGATGTTCTGGGTGAAGTTTCGGACGTTGGAGCCCTCCCTAGAGACCATGGTGCCGTTGTCGTCGTGGGCGTAGCCGTTCGGGCCGGCGAAGAGCAGCTCGTAGCCGTCGCCTTCGCCGGAGCTCGAGTCGTTGTAGCTGTAGCTGCCGAGGCTGCTCTGGGAGGTGATGTTGCCGATGGCGTCGTGGTTGTAGTCGATGGTTTCTTGGGGAAGGCCAGAGCGGTCTTTGGTGAGGAAGGTGAGGCGGTCGAGTGCGTCGTTGACGAAGGTGTCGGTGCCGCGGGTGCCGAGCTCATCGGTGCGGGTTTCGACGTTGTAGTTGTCGTCGTAGGTGTAGGAGACGTCGTGGATTGGGGTGCCCTGAGAGACGGTTTGGATTCGCTGGAGCAGGCCGGTGAGTGGATGGAAGGCTCTCTGGGTTTGCGTGCCGTTACCGAGTTCGTCGCTTTCTATGCGATAGCCCTGGTACGAGGAAAGATAGGTCCAGTAGGGGTCATCGCTGGCCGCGTTGCGGATGGCCTCGAGGTAACCGTGGTCGGGGTTGTAGTGGTAGCTGATGCCGAATTCGCTGCCGACGGCGGCGGGGTAGTGGCGAGCGACGATGCGGGAGAGGTCGTCGTATTCGACGCTTTCGGTGAAGACTTGGCCATCGAAGCTGCGGCTGATGCTTTCGAGCAGACCGCGGTTGCGATTGGCTTCTGGGGGCTGGTAGGTGAGCTCGGTCGTGTGTCCGTCGGGGCTGGTGGCGCTTACGAGGCGACCGATTTCGTTGGGGCCGAGGCCGTCATAGGCGAACTGGGTGACTCCGTCGGCATCTTGGATGTGGTCGAGCCGCCCGAGGTCGTCGTAGAAGTACTGGTGGAGGGCACCGTTGCCGTCCGTGTGGGTGTCGGTTTCTCCGAACGCGCTGTAGGTGAAGTAGTTGATGCCTCGGGCTGGGTCGTCGAGGCCGGTGGTGCGGCTGAGGTTATCGCTGGCAATGAACGTGTTGTTGCCTTCCGCGTCCGTGATGCCTGTGGGGGTGTCGAAGGCGCCGAGCCGGTAGTCGGTGCGGTGGTTCAGGGCGTCGAAAGCAAGCAGCGGGTTGTTGCGTTGGTCGGTGACCAGGACGTCCATGGTGCCCTTGGGGGTGACGCTGGCGACGACACTGGTCGCGTCGAAAGCTGCCGTCCAGTCCGAGTGCTCGCCGGCGATGCTGGCGCTGTTGGCATAGAGGCGTTGCTCCGTGTGGCCGTCGGGATGCACCACCTCGGTGAGCCGGTTTTCTGCGTCGTAGTGGTACTCGGTGTAGCCTTGGTCCTGAGACTGCAGATGGGGGCGGCTCCGGCGGAATAAGAGCCCTCCGCGGTACACGTTTTCGGTAATGACGGTTTGCCCTTCGTAGCCCTGCGTAAGGGTTCGGGCGACTCTGCCGAATCCGTCGTATTCGGTCTCGCCGTCGGGAAATCCGTTGACGGTGCGAACGACCTTGTAGCTGGCACGCGTCGACAACGCGAAGCCAGGCACGTTGAAAGCTTCCGCGAAGTCCATGGTGACGTGTCCCTCGGGGCCAAAGACTTCTCGGAGGCGACCGAATCCGTCGTAGGCGAGCTTCGTCTCGATGCCGTTGGGATCGACCATGAGCGTGACCTGACCGGTCCGTTCGTCGTAGCGGTACTGTGTCGGATGCAAGAGGCTGTCGTAGGTTACCAGCGGAAACAGGCCGCGGTCGTCGTATTCGAAGGATTGCTGGCGCAGGTGGCCTTCGGTATCCGTTTTGGTGATGAGCGAGACGTTGTTGAACTCGTCGCGAGACAGCGTCGTGGTGAGCGGTCGTTCGGGGCCATTGGGCTGAATCGTCACGCTCTCCAGCAGCCCGCCGTCAAACGTGTAGGCTGTCTGTCGGACCTTCGTGTCGTAGTTCCGATTCGACGTGGTGGTAACTAGCTGCGGCAAGGCCACGAGCCAATTGTCCCGATCGGCTGGGTACAGGACCATGCTCCGGGTCAAGTAGCCGGCGCCCGACTGGGTCGAGTACACCACGTTTCCATAGCCGTCGACTTGGTTGGTGGTCGTTGTCGACGAGACCAGCTCGCCCGAGTCCGGATCCAAGAAGTCGCCTACGCTGGTCGTCGCGGTCATCGTGCTGACGTACGGGAAGGGACGACCGTCCGCGCTCGTGCCGATCTGCCAGTCGAACACCGTCTGGGTGCGATCGTAGAGCCCCTCGGTACCAGGGTCTTCGATGACGGAGCGCTCTGGAAGCGTGCGCACGAAGCGACGCTGGAGCTTTCCGGCGAGCGGGTACACCGTGCCTCCAGGTACCTCGATCGGCGTGACCGGCTCGTACTCGAGCAGGGTGGAGCTCATGAGAACTCCGTCGCTGCAGGTCAAGCTGGTCCCGCCGCAACGCCAGTCGTCCATGATCACTTTGCTGAACCCCTGCCAGCCGTGTCCGCCGAGGCCTACCCGCGGCGAGTAGTAGCCATAGACATGCAGATGCTCTGGTGGGTCGGGGATTCCGAGCGCCCCCGGGTTGAGCGCATGCGACTCGCCATAACTACGAACCAGGGGGCGGCGGGATCTCGGCAAGCATTGGATGGGCCACTCTGCGGTGCACTCGGGGTCGTCGAGGGTTTCGACGGAGTAGTCGATGTCGACGCGTCGATCGGCACCGTCGACCACAGTGGTCAGCAAGTTGTTCTTGATGCCATGGCCGTAGTAGATTCTCAGAACGGTTCGCCCGAGTGCACCTACAATGTCCATGTTGCCGTCGCCGTTGATGTCTGCTGTAAGATGCGGCATCGGAAACTCAGGCATGTTGAGCTTCGTGGTTGAAAGCTGCTGGTTGCCCTCCCCTCCGAGCCGCAGCCGAAGCCAATAGCCGTCCTCGTTGCTCGGGTTCGTAATCAGCGGATGCAGAATGTCATCGCGGCCATCGTGGTCATAGTCGTAGGCCCAGCTGCGGTATGACCCGGCGACAGCCAAGAAACCACCGGGAGCCTGATCGAAACTGCGCGTCACGAAACCTCGCCCTGTATTCAGGGTGACAGAGACCGGGTCGCTGCTGGCATCCTTTGCGAGCTTGACCACGTCTCGCAAGCCATCGCCGTTGATGTCCGCCGCTAGAATGTCGTAGGTGGACGAGGGCGCAGGAATGCCTGGAACAGGGATTAGCTCTGCCGTGCCGCTGCTGTAGACGAGCGCCTGCCATCCCGTGGCTGGCTGCCCACGGGGCAGGCCTCCACGCGTCGTGGAGGAAGCTTCCCATCCACCGTCGAAGAAAACCAGATTATCGACGCCATCTCCATCGACATCCAAATAGAGTGTCAGGTGCTGCTTTGCCACACTCGCGCAAGCGGGAAGACAGATGGCGCGGGGCACGTCAATGCCGATGAAGGGTGGCTCGATGTCTGCGCTTGCGGAGCTCCGCAGACCCAGGAACATCCTGCCGTCACCGTCTTCATCCAAGACCTGGGCGCAACGGACATGATCCGCCAGGCCGTCTCCGTTGAGGTCCACCACCCACTCGGGATAGGCGGTCGGTCTCGGGGCACTGTGATGGGGGCGTCGGTAACTCGGGTCAATGGCTTCGCATTCGTCCTCATTGTTCCAGTCGCAGAGGACGCGAACCTCATCTTTTCCGTCACCCTCGACGTCGACGGCTGCTCTGAGCGGTTTTGCCCCGTTTCGCAATGTGTAGTTCTCGTCGATGCAGGTGTTGTCCTCCGAAGCACCTTCGTTGACTATCGGGTTGGACGGGTCGCCTGTGGCTCGATACAGGTACGGAGGAATGTACTTCCAGTCGTCTTTGACCAGAGCATCGTTCATCGCATCGATCATCGCGTTCGAGAAACTCGAGACCGCTCCATATCCCGCAGCTGCGAGCGCAACGCTTGAAGTCACCTTGACGCCGAACGCAGCCTCTGGCCCTAGCAACGTATTGTACCCGCCGTTGTACCAGAGGCCGCTGGACTTTAGGTCCTGGTCGCCGTCTCCGTCCGGATCGAACACGATGCCCGGCAAAAGGGCTACTTGGAATGAGTCGTTTTGGGGGTCACTCGTAAACGCCGGCGATTCCGAGTGGTACCCGAAGCGCGTTGCCGGCTTACATGTTGGCTCGCCTGAAGGAGGCAGGCATTCCTGAAGGCTTGTCAATCGGCTGACGTCACCGAAAGGGGCCTGGTCGTAGTCCAAGTTGTAGCTGCGTGTGACCACCCCGCGCACCGCGGTGTCGATGCGCTGGAGCCTGAGCGAACTGACGAAGCGAGTGCCCCCGGGAGCGTAGCCGTCTCTGGTATCAGGTCGTTTTTCGTACACGAGGTGGACGCTGCGGTCATGCTCCAAAGTGCCGTTGCCGCCATAGGAGAAGCGCTCGGGGACCATCTGTGGCGTGGAGAAGAATTCTCCGGGCTTGTCGTACTTGATATCGACGCGGTTCCCCGCGCGGTCTTCAATGCGGCTGAGAGCCCAAGCTCGTACTCCTCCCGATTGAGCGGCAAAGTACGCGCGACTGTTCTTCGTGCCCCCGTAGCTCATGATGCGGCCGTCTTTGGTCCACACTTTGAACGAGGCTGGGCCCGTCCCTCCAGCTCCGTACGAAACGATCTTGGCGAAGCTGTCGATGTCGGTGCGGAACTCGCGCTGGGGGTCGTCGATGCTTCCACTGATGGGGACGAGTCGCTGTCCATCGAGGCAGTAGGCGTCCGTGGCGTCGTTGTGCACACCTTCGGGCGCGCCGTCGCGGGCAAACGTTCGGCTGCACCGCGCGATGACCGACAGTCCCTCGAGTGACCACCCGACTCCGAGCAGGCCGTTGCCCGCCGCGCTGGAGTAGCGGACGGCTAGCTGAGGCTCCATGCCAGCCCTGCCGGGGGGCACGTCGATCGGTACCGCGTAGGTGGCATTGCCGAGCGCATCGACCGAAAAGCTCCCTGGCGTGGCGCCGACGTCGTTGGCGGGAGGCGGAGCGGGCGGGGTGATGTCGCGTGTTCCGCCGCTGCCGTCATCGACGGTGATGGGGTCGTCATTGTCGGAGGCACTGCTCTCGCACTGGCCGGTATCGGTGCAGTACTCCCCGGCGGCGCAGCCGCTGCCGCATGTCACGCCGCACTTCGGATCTACCCCGCACTCACGTCCGTCGCACTCGGGTTCGCAGGTGGGGCACAGGCCGCATTCGGAGTCGACGGTCCCGCAGTCGGGGGCCTGAACGTCCGGTTCGTCGCATTTTCTGGGCAGACACACGTTGGTCCCCTCGGGCTCACCTACCTGGGGCCCGCCACCGACCAGGCATGCGAACCCCGCCGGGCAGTCGGCGTCCGCAGTGCATCCAGGCTCGCGGGCGCCGCACAGCCCCGCGCAGTAGCCGCCGCAGCCATCGGATGGGTCGTCGCCGCACACCTTGCCGACGCAGCTGGGCTCGCAGCTGCAGATGCCGCAGATTGAAAGCACCGTCCCGCACCCCGCGGCCACGGGGTCCGGGGGACAGATTTCGTCCCAACACACGTCCTGGACGACATCCCCGAACAAGGGCCCCTTACCCACGCCGCACACCTGCCCCGCCGGGCAGCCCTCGCTGCAAGGGGTGTGGCTCGTGCAATGCTTCCCACACGGTGCTCCCTCGAATCCGCACCCGAGCAGTGTGGGCATCGTTTCGCAGATCGGATCTTCGCAGACGCTCTCGCCGGGCGATTTCCCATAGCGCGGCCCGTTGCCTTGGATGCACACGGACGGGGCCGTGCAGTCGTCGTCGTCGTCGCAGGTGCCGTCGTCGCCGCTGTCGCAAGGGCACTGAAGCGCGCACTCGTCGTCCTGGCAGGGCAGCCTGAGCCGCCTCGATGGCAGAGCCTCGGTGGGCGTGCAGGCCGCGCTTGCGTCATGACAGAACTTGACGGAGAGCGCGTCGTGGGGACCACCCACGGACTCGTAGTACCAGCGGACGGGGAAGATTTCGGGCTCATCCACTTGCCGGCAGAAGCTCGGCTGGGCGCCCGAGTCCGCGTCGAGGAGGGTGCCGACGATTTGGCCGCCGAATACGTCCGCTTCGTCGGTGTCGATGGCAAAGCAGTTCCAGCCGGGCTCGAGTCTCATGACGGCCTGGGCGTCGACCTGGTAGTCCTCGCCGCAGGCAGACCATTCGGGCTGGTAGTCGTAGTCGAAGGAACAGAGGTTCGCAGAGCCGGGCTCGCTCCAGTCCCAGCCGGAGTACTGGTTCTTGGTGTCGCGCAGCGTGGCGGTGTCCAGGCAGGTGTCGATTTCCTGCTTGGGTGTCGATGTCCTCGGGCGTGGCGCTCGCATGGCAGGCATCGGCCCAGCGCACGTGGGCGCCGTTGAAGACGTATTTATCGGTCCAGGGGTCCGAGTCGGTGTCTTCGTCGCAGTCGCTCAGGCTGTCGCCGTCGCTGTCACGCGGAGCGCAGCCGAAGACGCCGCCGAGCCCCTCGGGGTCGACCACGTTGCAGTCGTCGCGATCGAAGGGGTGATGGAAGAAGTCGGTGACCTGATGCAAGGTGATGCTGGACGCGAACAGCGAACCTTGGTGGCCGAGGGCGCTGTTGCCGGTGGGTAGGCTCACGGTTGCCATGGGGGCAACGAGGGTGCCGCGCAGGTTGGCATCCACGGTGACGGGCCCCGTGCCGGTGACGGCGAACAGGACGTTGAATTGGCTCGGATTCGTGAAGCTGGGCGTGACCTTGAGGCTGAGCTCGCCTTGGACGAAGATGAGGACGGCGCCCTGGCCGTTGTCGATGCTGAGAGCGCTGCCGGGCTCGACGCGTAGGCTCTCGAAGTAGTAGCTACCGGCGCCGCCGAGATGGAGCGTGGACTGGTTTTGTACGACAGTGGCGGCGTAGCCCGCCGGCGGGAGGGTGGTCGTTCCGCCGTCTTGAATGACACCGGGCTCGGTATCGAGGATGTCCGGGAATTGATAGGGAATGCGGACTTCCTCGTAGGGCTGGAGCTGGACGCCCTCGCGACGCGAGCCGTCGACGACGGCGCCCGTTTGCTCGCTGACCCATTGGCTGGTCTCGACGAAGCCATGCACGTGGGCGTTGGAGCGCAGGTTGACGTTGCGGCCGCTGACGATGTTCTGGGCCTGGGCGTGAGCACCGAGCTCGGTCGGGCCGCTTTGATTCGGATCGGGGCTGAGGTTGGACAGGTTGGCGAAGGCGCTGCCGTCGGCTTTGAGGATGGAGACCCCGTCGTTGACATACAGCGTGCCTCCCTGAGCTCCGATGGCGACTTCGTCCATCGGCACGCCGCGCGGGAAGTGCAGCACTAGCTGGTCCCAATCGGCCGTTTCAGGGATGCACTGGGATGGGTCGGTAGTACTACCGCCGCTCCCCCCCGTCCCGCCGGAACCTCCCGAGCCCCCCGTCCCGCCGGAGCCCGTGGTGCTCGTCGAGCCGCCGGTCCCGCCGTCGGCGCCCGTGCCACCGCTGCCATCGGTGGTGCTGGTGGTGCCGCCCGTGCTGGTAGCTCCCCCTGAGCTGGTGGTGCCGCCGCTGCCATCGGTGGTTGTGGAGCTGGTGGACTCGGTACTCGTGGTGGAGCCCGAGAAGGTCAGGTTGTCGAGGACGTAGGTGCCGGGCTCGGCGTTGATGACGACGCACAGGGTGAGGTCCGAATAGCTGCCCGACAGGGGGCCGCTCAGGGAGCCGAGCGGGGAGCTGATGGTGTGGAAGCTGCCGGCGCTTTTCTGTTGGATGTTGACGCTGGGGAGGGGGTTGTTCCAAAGGCCGAGTGAGGGGGCGCGGGCGATGATTTGGACTTCGCCGAAGGTGGGCGTGGTGTCTTGCATCCAAAGGTCGAAGTTTACGGTGTCGCCGACGTCGCCCAGGGAGGACAGGGGAGGGGTGCACACTTCGGTCCAGTCTTGGGGGCGGGTGACGGCGAGGGCCTTTTGGCCCTGGCTGTGGACGGGGGCATCGGACAGGGTGCCGAGGGTGGTGGTCCAATCGCTGGTTGGCGCCTCGAAGCCGAGGATGCGCAGCTGCTCGGTGCGGAGGGCGAGCTGGGCCTGGCCGACGTTTTCATCGCTGCCAGTGGTCACCGAGTCGCCGCTGCAGCCGACGACGGCGAGCAGCAAGCTGGTGGTCCAAAACCAAAAAGCCTTCGTGATAATTCCGTGCTGTCTCATCGCCTGCCTCCCGCACGTTCGGCGGATTGTCGAACCGCAGCCCAGCCCTTGTGAGCGGGGCTAACTCTAATCGGAAGGCTCGGTGGCCGAGTTTGATCGTTTCTTGATCTTTTTCGAACCCCGTTTGCGAGGCGCCAGAAAGGCGTTGACTTCGTGAAACCGCTTCGTCTTGGGTTTGCGAGGTCGTGTCTGCATCGAACGGACAAGGGATTCGGGCAGGCCTTCACCTGGCATCCGGCTATCTCCAAGGGGCCAGCTCGAAAGTGTCAACTCGAGTGGACACATGCGGCGAAGCCGAGCCATCTCGCTGTAACTTTTGCGAAAAGTCCCGCGCCGAACCGCGCATTTGGACGGGCCGGACGCTCGTCTGCGGGTAATGTAGCTCGGTCATGTTGGTACGGTTTGGGAGCTTCGAGCTGGATACGGATCGCTTCGAGTTACGCCGGGAGGGGATGCCGGTCGCTATGCAGCCGCGGGTTCTGGAGACGATCGCGTTTCTGGTCGAACACCGGGGGCAAGTCGTCCACAAGGACCACCTCATTGCAGGGCCCTGGCGCGGTGTCATCGTTTCGGACACCGCACTGAGCCAGGCGGTGCGGCAGGCCCGGGTGGCGCTCGGCGATAACCACCGTGCTCCGCGGCTGATCCGCACGATTCGCGGCAAGGGTTTTCGCTTCGAGGCCGAGGTGGAGATCGTTGAGCCAGTGGCTCATGGGAAGGGACCCGGGCTCGCTGCGCAGGCCCTCGGAGGTCGGCCTTTTTTCGGTCGCAGTGCAGAGCTTGGACACCTGAGAGTTGCGGCCTCCGAAGCGCGTTCGAGCCGTGGCAATCTCGTGCTCGTGCACGGTCCTGCGGGGGTGGGCAAGACGCGCTTGACCGAGTGGTTCGTCAACGAGCGGCGCAACGAAGGCGTGGAGATCTGTTGGGGTGGGTGTCGCGAGGGGCAGACTGCGCCGCCTTTCTGGCCATGGCCGGAAATCCTCACGCGCTACGCCGAGGCGCACGATGGCGCGACGCTCGAGCGCCTGGCGCGCGGGCGCGCGGGCGAGCTCGTCGCGCTCGTTCCGGAGCTCAGCGACTGGCTCGGCGAGCAGGCGCAGGCGTCAGGGGACGAGAGTCCACAGCGTGCGAGTTCGCTACTGGATGCAGTCAGCGGCTTCTTTCGCCGAGCCGCTGCGGATGCACCGCTGGTGCTCGTGCTCGAAGATCTACACCTTGCCGATACGCCGGCGCTCGAGCTGTTCGAAGCGCTCGCGCGTTCGCTGGGTGACACTCGCTTGCTGGTCGTCGCGACCTGCCGGACCGCGGAGGGCCGCGCGCGTCCTCTGCTCGAGCGAGCCCTGGAAGGTGGTTTACCTCACCTGCGCCTGCTCGAGCTCGCCGGCCTCTCCGTCGACGACCTTCGCGAATGGCTCGGTGCAGTTGCCCACGCGCCGGTGCCCGACGACGTCGTGCGCGCCCTGCATTTCTCAACCGAGGGTCATCCGCTGCTGCTCGAGAACTTGGTCAGGGTGCTCCCCGACGATTGGAGCATCGGGGCGGCAGGAGGTGGCACGCCCCGCAGCTTTTCCCTTCCAGACAAGATCCGCGAGGTGCTCGAGCGGCGCCTGAGCACGCTGGACGCTACCACGCGAGAGCTTCTGCGCGGCGCGGCGGTGTTCGGAGAGGAATTTCCCATCGGGGTGCTGGCCACGGCGCGGGGTGAGACCCTCGCCGTGCTCTTGCCCCGTCTCGAGGAGGCCGAGCACGTGGGCCTGCTCAAGGGCGCGGAGCAAGGGCGCATGCGCTTTGCGCACGCCCTTCATCGCGATCTCTTGTACTTCGAGCTCTCCCGTTCCGCGCGGCGCGAGCAGCATCTCGCGGCCGCGCGAGCCTTCGCCGCACAGCTCGAGCATCGCCCAGAGCTCGTCGTACAGGCCGCTCACCATTTCGTCGAGGCCGTTCCGACTGCTGACAGCCAAGAGGTCGTCGCCTTCGCACGGCGCGCGGCCGAATGGGCGCGCGCCCGCTACGCCTATTCGGTCGCCGAGCGCCACTACAAGAAGGCTCTCGAGGTGTTGGAACTTTCCCCGGACGAGCCGCGTATGCGCGGTGAGCTTCTCTTCGAGCTCGGCTACGTCCAATTCCTGATTGGCAATGTGTCGTATGCGGAAGAGACATTCGATGCCACCTTCGAGCTCAGTCGGGCCCACGGGTTCGACGAGTTGTTCTGCCGGGCGTTGCTTGCGTGGTTCCAAATGCGCCGGGAGAGTGTGATCGTGGATCGGGCGTTCCACATGCGTTTGAACGAGGCGCTCGAAGTGCTGGCGATCACTGACCCTGCCCTCAAGGCTCAGCTTCTGGTCGCTCGAGCGATGGCGCACACTCTATCTGCTCCGGCCAGCGAGCGCGCAACGTGGGTTCAGGAAGCCCTCCAGCTTGCACGGGCGAGCGGAGACGCTGGCGTGCTAGTCGAAGTGCTTCGCGGTACACTCAAAAGTAATGTGTACTTGCCGGACGGCACCTCACTCCTGGAGGTTGCGGATGCGATGGTGCGCGCGGCGCGTGCCGTCGGCTCCCTGGGCGGTGAACTCGAGGCGGGGCTATGGCGCGCGAACGGATTGCTTGAAGTGGGCCGAGGTCGAGAGTTTCTCGAGCAGATACACAAGTGCGAGCAGCAGGCGGAGACGCTGGGTGCACCCCATTGGAAACACATGGTCGGCTGGTTGCGGGGCTGCACGGCCTACATGCGAGGGGATTTCGAGAGCGCGATCCGAATCGCCGTCGAAAATGCTGCGATTGGCGAGAAACTCGTGGGAATCGCTGCAGCATCATACTGCTGCGCGCATCTATTTGTCGTCGGCATTGAAGTGGGCGATCAGGACACGCAAACGCTTACCAAAAGTCTTGCCTACGGCGAGAAGGTATTGAAGGTCGCTCCGGCCTACCACGCTCTTAGCATTGGAGTCGCTCAGTTGAGGTTGTACTTGGGCGACGACCGAGCTGCTCGTGAGGTTCTGAAGGAGGTGATGTCCTCCGACTTCTCGCCTGATCCGTTGGATCGCAGCCTGCTGCCCGTTTCTGTCTTGCTCGCCGACATCTCGTGCTGGTTGGATGCGTCCTCTGCCGCGGCAAAGATAGCTCTTTGGCTGAAACCGTGGTGTGGAAGGCATGCTACGAGCGCAAACGGTTCGGTCTATCTCGGGCCCATCAGCTATTGGCTGGGCCGACTAGCGATCGTCCTGGGTGGGCCCACTGAAGCGCACCAATTCCTGCGGGCCGCCATAAGTGAAAGCGATGCGGCGCAATGCGTCGCGTACCGCGCTTGGTCAAGGTACTATCTCTACAAGGGTCTTCCCTTCAGCGAGCGGAGCGAACGCGCACGCTTGATGAAGGAAGCCCGCCGGCTGGCGCAAAAGTACCGTCTCGAAAGGCTCGATGCGCTGATGCAGAATGGAGAGCAGGCTGAAAGTGGCTCCCGGCATACCGCGGAGCCCCGCCAGCAGCGGCCATGAGTCGACCCTGCGTGTGCAAGGCCCCTCCTGCCAGCGCTACTCGCCTGTCCCGAGGGCGCTGGTCAGCAGACCTTCCAGCGCTTCGCGCTGAATTGGCTTCTGAAGATACATGACGCCTGGCTTGAGCACCCCCCGTTCGGCCAGAACACCATCCGTAAAACCAGACATGAACAGTATCCTCAGCTTGGGGCTCAAGCGGCTCAACTCCCGCGCGAGATCGAGGCCGTTCATTTCTGGCATGACCACGTCCGTCAAAACGAGATCGATCGTGTCGAGTTGCTCATGCGCTGCTTTCAAGGCCGCTTCGCCAGATTCGGCGGAGATTACTTCGTAGCCGAGCACCCTTAGTAGGCGACCGGTCGCCTTGCGGACCAGTGGCTCGTCGTCTACCAGCAGAATCGTTCGTTTGCCCTTGCGGGTTTTGGAAACTGGTGGCGCTTGCCGGCTTGACCGCTCCTTGCTTGCCGGTAGATGGATGGCGAAGGTCGTGCCTCTGCCGCGCTCGCTCTCTACGGCAATATGGCCCCCGCTATGCTTGATGATCCCGTAGGAAGTAGCCAGACCGAGACCAGTGCCAGATCGTGCGGCTTTGGTGGTGAAGAATGGCTCGAACATGCGGTGTAGGGTGGCTTCGTCCATGCCTTCACCCGTATCCGCAACGACGATTCGCGCGTAGGTGCCGCGCTTCATACCGCCGGGATCGCTGCGGCCGCCATGGAATGTAATATTCCGCGTTTCAATGTGGAGTAGACCCTTGCCTGACATAGCGTCTCCAGCGTTCACGACCAGGTTCGTGAGGACCTGATCGATCTGTGCTGGGTCCGCGAGCACCTGCACCAGGTTTGGTTCCAGGTCGAGTTTCAACTCGGCCGCACCGAGCAGGCGCTGGAAAACGGACTGCAGTCGCTGGATGAGCGCGTTGACATCGACGAGTTCCGGGTTCAGATATTGGCCTCTCGAAAAGGACAGTAGCTGGCGAGTCAAATCCCGTGCACGCTCGGTCGCGCTTCGAATGGTGGTTGCTTCCTCCGCTATCGCCGGTACTACCGCGCCCTCGAGAATGTGCTCCGTGGAGGACGAGATGACCGAAAGCATATTGTTGAAATCATGGGCGATTCCTCCTGCGAGTCGCCCAATCGCCTCCAATTTTTCAGCGCTGCGCTGAGTCTGTTCTGCGCTGTCGCGCACTCGTAGTGAATGCCCAAGCTCGAACACCAGTGGAACCTGACCTGCCAGACCAGTAAGAACCTCCCGCTCGCGATCCGAAAAAGGGGATTCGCGCCGCGGCCGATCCAGATACACGAGACCGACACGCCGCCCTCGCATGATGAGTGGCGCGGCCAACACCGAATACCCGGCGTACGCGCTGATGGCTGCGGCGCCAAGGGGCTCTCCTTCCTCGGCACCTGTCTCCCCAAATGTGCAAAGATCGGTGACGAGCGTACGATCGTAGTCCGTCTCGCTGATATCGAGCCCGCGACTGCTGCGCGCCGCGACCAAGTTCACCTGACTCTCGAAGCCATGGTCTTCCCGCCTGCCCATCAACTTGGGCTGCGCGTCGTCGCCTTGATGAGCCTCCGGTTGATCGGCCGCTTCCGGCCAATCCGCGAGAAGAAAGAGGAAGCCGCGTGCGGCCCTCATGGTTCCAATCAGTTCATCGACGACCGCCTTGGCCTGCTGGGTCTTCCCCAGGTCCGTTTGTTGGTCAATGCGAACCAGAGACTGTAGATACCCAACCGGGACAGCGTGCCCGGCTGCAAGAGCCGACGCGCGACGACCAAGGTTGTCGGAGGACGAGAGGGAATACTCGAAGGTCGGAGAGCGGAGGTCGAACTCTTCCCGGATCCAGCGGATGCGATAGGTGGCCCGATGAGCCCTGGCCAATGCCTCGGCAATTCGTGCCTGGTCATTGGCTGTCTCGATCATACCTTGGGAGCGAGCG
Source organism: uncultured delta proteobacterium (assembly GCA_963809955.1). Lineage (GTDB taxonomy): Bacteria > Myxococcota_A > Polyangia > Polyangiales > Polyangiaceae > JAICQQ01. The sequence continues at coordinate 712,865 of CAWELQ010000010.1, read as the reverse complement.
AGGTGAGCGCGACCTCGGTGCGCGGCGAACAAGACCCATGGGGCGGCCTCACTCTCGCCCAGCGCTTGCGCAGCATCGAAAAGTCGGATGGCCTTCTGCAGCCTTCCCTCGAAGAAGGCGCAGTAGCCATCGACCACGAGGGCGTGTGCCCGGAGCAGCGGGATTCTTGCAGCCTTCTTCAAATCCGCAAGCGCCTCGCGCAATTGGGGCAGCTTGGACAAGAGCTCCTCACCCGCAGCACGAATGCACTGGTGGACGCGGGCATGGGCGACGTGAACGTAATACTCCGTCATTTCGAGGTGCACTCGTCGGGGATTGTATCCCTCGGCGGCCACCTCGCGGGTGAGCGCCTCGAACTTTGCGTCCAGCTTCCCGCACTCGGTAAAGAGACGTACGCTGGAGCCATAGCTGGGCACACTGGGAATCGCTTTTGAAACACCTCTCCCTTTCGGCTCTGTTAGCCGGCCCAACAGCGACTCGGTCTCGCGCTCGCGCCCCAGCGCAACCAGCGCCGCGCGCGCGCTGTCCTCGATGAACTCGACGGTCACCGGGATGCCGTCGTGTTTAGCCAGGCGTGAAATGGCCAAGTCCATCCACTTCCAGGCCTCCAAGTTTCTCCCCCTCAGACCATCGATCTGCTGTTGATTGTAGGCGGTTATGCAGTACTCGTCCAGTTCCCGCCAGCGGCCGTACTCGGTGAGAGAACGCGCGCCGGCCTGCATAGCGCCCCGAATGTCTCCCGCCCAAGCGAGCGTCATCGCTCGCAACTGCAGCATATGCGCATAGACGACGGGATCGCGGCTTTCTGCTGCCAACTCCTCTGCCTGACGCAGGTACTTGCGGCCCAAGCGAACGACTCCAAGGACGGTTAGCACGAAGCTATATATCAAATAGCTCTTGCAGCGAGTGCCAGCGGAGCCAAGCCGGTCAGCTGGAGTCAGGCCACGAAAGGCAACTTCCAGGATGTGTCCGGCCTTGCCGTCGTAGCTGGCAAGGCGCGCTGCCTGCTGGTACAACACACAAACAATTTCGAGTTCCCGTCGCTCTTGGATACTCCGAGCCCGGCTCGGGGACAACAACGCCCAGCGAACCCATTGAATGAAACCTCCAAGGAGGGCGAGTAGGGTGCCCGACGGTGGTGTGACGTCGAGCGTGCGGAAGGCTTGCCCGATCGTGTGCCATGCGTCCTTTCGGTCATGGTGCGTCTGTGCAAAGACTATTCGTGACAGCGCATGCGCCCGAGTTGTGCGGTCTTGTGTAGCTTCGGCGATCTGACGGAACCGCTGAATCCCTGTTTCGACTTCTCCGGTGCGTATGTGCAGCTCTGCAATGAGCAGCGAGTCTTCGGGTGAGAGAGACTTGCCGAGCTGCTGCGCCGCTTCCAGGGCGGTGCGGAAGTGCTTCAACGCGAGGGCGTTGTCGTAGCTCTGGTAGGCGAGTCTGCCGGCCTCCACGCACGCGCTGAGCACCTCTTCTGGGTGCTGGGCCCGAAGTCCGGCAGCGTAGTGCGTGGCTATGGCGTAGACCAGAGTCGTCCGCGAAGCATCTGTGATGCCAGGCGCAGTCGACGGTGTGGTGTCATCCTCCCTCTTGGCTGCCAGACTGGAGCGCAATGCTTCTGCGACTGATTGGTGGAGAGACTCAAGGCGTTCTTTTGTCAGACCGCCCAGAAGGGCTTCCCGAATGGAGTCGTGTACGAAGCGATGCTCGTCCTGTACAGCTTCGATCAACAGCGCCCCGCACGCCTCCTCGAGAGCCAGTCGTGTGTCGTGTTCCGAGCGGCAGCACACACTGGCCAGAAGCCTTCGGCTGAAGGTCATGCCGAGGACCGCTGCAGCTGTCAGTGCTTCATGAGTGTCCGGACGGAGGGACGCGATCCGTCGCGCCAGCAATTCCGAGCCACTGCGCGGGATGTCGAGATTGGCCGCAACGGCTGCGTCGAACTTCCATTTCCCCCAGTTCGGAACCAGGGCACCCCCGTCCAGCAGCGCTCGAAGGATTTCAAGGATGCCGAGGGGGGTTCCGTCGTTGATCGTCGCGACGAAACGCAACAGATCGAGATCATAGGGCTGATAGCCGAGGTACGCCTCGATCAGCCGAGCAACCAGCGCATCTTGGAGCGGTTCGAGTGGAAGCTCCCAAACCCGCTCGGGGTTGAACGCGCGCATGAGCTTGCCCACGTCCAGCCAATCGTCTTGTCCATCGCGAGCGGCCAGTACAATCAACGCTCGGGCACCCTCTCCTTCAGTGAGGCGCCCAAGCACTCGGCGACTGCCGGGATCGAGCCACTGAACATCGTCCAGGACCACGGTAACGGGAGTTGAATGGTTCAACAGCTTGAGTAAGAAGTCGGCGAGCCCTTCGGCGAATATTTCTTCGGCGCCATCACCGTGAGGTGGGGGGCGCGAGCCTTGCAGAATTGCGGCGAGCCGAGGCGACAAGACCCGAACGAGAGGCGCTGCGTCGCCCGCCAACTCTTTGAATCGAGAGAGTGCCTCCAGTTTGTCCACTTCCGGCAGCGCATCGAGGTTGTTCAGGTACGCGTGGATGAGGCGCCTCACCCATGCGAACGGCTCGCGTTGCCCATGGCTGCACTTGAAGACGAGGCAGTTGTCTCCCTCTTCGGACACCTCATCCAGGAAAGCCTTCAGAAGCCTTGTCTTGCCCATCCCTGATCGGCCCCGAACGAGCACCACCTGGCCTTGCCGGGAGCGCGAGGTGCGCCACGCCAGCTTGAGTTGCTCGAGCTCCCTCTCCCGTCCGACCAACCCTACAGGCGCTTCCTTCGCCAGCTGGGTGCTCGGGGAAATGGATAGACGCGGATGGCTCTCGCGTCCGTCGGAAAGCTGCCTCAGCGCGGCCAGTAGTTGCGCGGTATCGACGAAGCGGGGCTCGCTGCCCAGTTGCAGCAGGCGCCTGAGGACACTCGCGAAAGGGCGCGAGACGTACGGCTGCAGGTATTTGTGATCGCCCTGACGCTCGAGCAATGGTGTCGGATCCACACCGACGAAGGGTGACAGTGCCGTGACGCTTTCGAACAGTATACAGCCGAGCGCAAACAGATCGACTTCGGGCCCGGCCAGCTTGCTGACCGCCGGGTGAGTGCTGAAGCTGCTCGAAGGTCCCAAAAATGGGGCGCTTCCCACGAAGCCAAAATCGATCAAACGCACGGCGCCTGTATGCGCATCGAACAGTATGTTGCTGGTGGTTATGTCTCGATGAAGCAAGCCGCTCTGATGGACACTGTGCAGTGCCTCGGCTAGCTGCGCCGCGATTTCAACCGCTTCCGACTCGTCAACGGGCCCTTTTTCAAGCCGAGACGCCAACGTTTCCCCAGCGACCAGCTCCATGATGAGATAGGGTGCACGACTGTTCCAACCGACCTCCATGACGGCCGGTAGTGCTGGGTGGCGGACGCGGGCCAAGGCAGTGGCTTCCCTCAGGAAGCTCTGTGCAACCCGTTCCAGGTGCTCTCTATCCTGGCAGAGCGGCACCTTGACAGCGTAGTAGCGACCGTCCCTGCGTGCCTTGTATACCGAGCTGTGGACGCCCCGGCCGAGCTCGTCTAGGAGCTGTATCCCCGGTGGTGAGGAAACGCTTGGAACTCGCACCCCGCCACGCTACACGCTCACGCGATCGGATGCACGCCCAGTGAGGCCGCACGAGTCGTAACCCAAGGATGTCCCTGGCCAAATGTGAGGGGCAGCAGCGTCGGGTCGAGCGCCTTGGCAACCGACACTTTCCCGACCAAGTGGGCAGGCGTCAGGTCGACGAAGGTTGGGGACGCCCCATCGGAGGCGCCCAAGCCGGGACCGCGCAACTCTCCTTTGCCGGCATGGTTCGCCGCAAGCCAAGCGCGAATTGCGGCGTGTTTGGGCGGCCACAGATAGAGCTCTTGGTGGTAGGCGGGGGATTTCTCGACGGCAGGTTCCTGCGAAGGGATCTCCTCACCCCAGAGGAAGCCTAACCTTTGTAGACATTCCCTCTCGGCTCGCGCTTGCGCCTCCGTCAGACTAGGCCCGGCCGCGAACCCGCAAACGAAGGGGTGCATCGACATTAGCGGAAACGCAAAGACTCCGACGACCACCTGCTCATCCCCCTTTGCGGGTGCAGCGGGAGCAGGAAAGCTCACGGTCTCGACCTCATACAACGAGGCAAGCTCGACCAAGGGCCCTAACGTCGCCTGCGGTAGACGTTTCGGGATGGTCAGTCCGAACCAAGCACAAAGCACACGGTGCCTTTCCGTCAACTCGGCGTAGGCTGCGCGACAAGCGGTCTGCCAATCTGACGCAGCCGCGACTCCGTTCGAGCGCGAGTACGTCCAGCCCATCCCCTCAGACCCGTTCGGGAAGAGCGATTCGCCGCTGTGCTCCCTCACCACCGCACCAGTCGCATCGCGAGCGAGTACACTTGCGGGAGTATCGGCATAGATGTCGAGTGTGGCGGCCCGCTCCAACAGTTCGAAGTATGCGCGTCGGACGGACGATGCTTCGGTTTCCGCCGCGCTACCGGTGACGTCAGTGCCGTCTCGTGACGTCGAGACTAGTCCGGTCAGCACCAAGTGCATCCCCTCTATCGCCACGGTTTCCGCGTAGCAGTCGGGCCTGCTCCAGCGGGGTGGTAGGGGGATTTCGCGGCACAGCGTTTCGAATTCTTTCGAAGCTTCCATCAACTCCTACGATGGCGATGGCGCACGCGCAGCTTGGCTAGCGACAGCGGACCTCCGTGAATGCGCGAAGAGTTCATCGCAGAAGTTCTCGAACTGGCGCATGGATTCGCGCAGTGTCTCGAGCAACGCCTGCGGACCCTCGAATGTGGCGAAGATACGGTCGAGCTCGAGCATACCCTCGTGCACGTGATGTTTGTCCAACTCCACATGCTTCGTAACCGCACTGAGAGCGCGTCTCGGGATACCGCAGTTCTTCACCAGAGCTTCAGCCCAAGGCGCGCCTGCATGCACCATGAAGTACTCGGCGAAGAAAATATACACGGCATAGTGGGAAGGCTTCTTCTGAATCAACGATTCGATATAGTCTACCATTGCCTTCATCGTGTCCGGAGCATCGGGTACTGCCAGACCGAAGACACTGACCATTTCGTTGATGTCATTGTCAGCCCAACGATCGTGTCCGAGTTCTTGTTGCGCCTTGACACAATAAAAGGCTGCCAGCTCAAGGTTGCCTCTCGAAACCATCTGACTCCGGGCGGCATGCAAGTGAAGCCAGGAATGGCGCAGCAGGTAGCGAATTCCGGTCAGGTATTGCATGACCGTTTCTGGCTGCAGTTGGCCGGCTCGGGCTGCGGCCATCAGAGGGTGAGATTGTTGTAACCTGTTCGAGAAGTCTTCGATTTCGGTCTTCAGAAGATCAGCTATCGATCGTTTACAGTTGTATACGCTTGGCTCCACGTTTTAACTCCACGCCAAGCCGCAAAGCCGGCAATCCTGTGGTGAATGCGACGTCCCCCCCTTTTGAAGACGCGCCCGCGCGTCAGACGCAACCGAGCGCAAATCGCTTTTTCATGGGCCTCCTCCTTTCTTGGTTAGGGTTCATCAGCTCTGGGCCCGTTCGCGAAGTTGGTACTTCACGCCGGCGCAGAACTGTCGAAGGAAAACGTCTTCCTTGTCGGTGTTGAGGTATTTGGTGAAGTGCACCATCGCGCCCCAGCGTTCCGAGAGAATGGTCCCGGTGTTGTTGAATCTGAGGCGCGTGGCAATGTGCATCATTGCCATGTTCGAGGGTGAGGTGTCGAACTCGACGCGTTCGACGCCTGCGCCCTTCAGTGTGGGAAACAGCACATTCGCGTAGAAGTGCTGGATGATGCGCCGCCCCTGGTACTTCGGCACCAGGGCCGCGCTGCGGATGTAATACGTGCTCCAATCCGTGGGGGTGCAGACCAAAAGGCCCGCCCATTCCCTGTCGTGGTGGAACTCGAAAAAGTCTCCGAAAACCTCGTAGTAGCGTGTTTTTGCGGGGCTCACGTCGGTGGCGAACGGGGAAGCATTTCCCTCTTCCTCGAACACGCTCGCGTAGTTGGCGAGGACGAAGGCTTTCGCCCTTTCGTAGTTGCTGGGACGCACCCGAAAGCCACCCTCCTCGTAAGGGAGGTGCTGGCCCCAGTCGATACCCCACAGCGTTCGGGACATGGGTGCACGCGGAGTGCGCGTGCCGCATTTCGCAGCCGGAGCTGTGCTCTCGAAAGCGCCCATACCCAGATCTAGACGGCCGCCCTCTAGGGTACGTAAGACCGCCCGCGTTATTTTGTTGGACAAGGTACGCCGCGCCGATTCAACGCGGCGCACCAAGGCGCTTGCAGAAGTGCCACGGCGCTACTTGCAAAAATGTATCGCGAGTACCGGGCCTTCTTCGTCTTGTCGCATCGTGTCGCGGCCCGCGAAGCCGAAGTTCAAGCCCAAGCCCTGCTCGGGCTCGCCCGCTTCCTTCAGCAACCAGCCGGAATCTTCCGGCGTGTCGTGAAGCCTTTGCGCCTCTGTAGTCACGTCCCACACAATCTTTTGCCCTACCAAAGACGGGTTGACGGGCTGGCTGGCGATCACGTCGGGCATGTAATCGCCGCCCAGCGTGGTCCAGGGCATTCCTACAGTGAACTGTCGCCAGGTGGCGTAGCGCTCTTCCCAGGCTCGTGACTGAACCTGGTGGATTTCGACAGTCCCGTACGAGTCGGCAGCGACCAGTTGCATTTCGAGGAAGGCCGCAACGATTTGCCACTCTTCCGCGGTGCTGAAATACACGTTGAACTTCAGCAGCGTGCGCTTGCTGGCATTGCCATATTGAGACACCTCGAGCCGGTCGTCCCGCAGCGGGCTGAAGTCGTAATTGTCGTCGGGAAACATGCCCGAAATGTAGGTATCCGCCACGGCGGGCAGGCGTAACTGCTGGCAATTGTCGCCGTAGGGAGACTCCGATACCTGAGTCCCGCCCGCAGCCCCAGTTGTCGCGGTTCCGGTCGCGGTCGCGGTGAGTGTCGTCGCAGTAGTGGCAAGATTCCCGCCGGCTGTCACCGCCGCCTGCACGTTCAGATCACCACCTACTCCGCTGCTCGAGCCGCCCACGCCGCCGACGGGAGGGGCCGCGCTGAACGGCTCGCCCCAACAGCGTGTGCTCGCCAACGCCAACCCGAACATTGTCGCCATCGCGAAGGCGGATCCCGTCTCAGTCGCCCGCAGCATGTGCCGCGGCTGCTACCACACGCCGATCCTCAGAGCAATCGGTGCAAGGCGTCCTGCCCTTTGCATGGGAACGCTTGCACCGGGGCACCCGGAGGCACCGTCGAGTCACGAATGAAGCTCGGATATCGTGATTCCGACTCGCACTTGTAGCGCCGGGCCGCGCTGGTCAACCGCTCAAGGTGTAGATTCTTGTTATCAGCGGATCGACGGGAGGCCATCGCTGCGCTCCGAAGTTCTCATTTGTTGCGGCGGATTGTGAGGCGCGCGCGTCTCAATGACCGAGCGTGATTCTCTGCCAATCGCGCTCTTCTGCTCGAGTCATTGGCTGTTGCCCATTCTTCGCGGTCGCGAATCGCGCTCGCTCACCTAGGCCTTGCTCTGCTGCCAGCGCTCCAGGAGGGAGCGGGCGCCGTTCCTGTTCGGATCCATCGCCTCGTCGTGGTGAGGGCGTTTGGCCGTGAGCTCGATGACATACCCGTTTGGATCGCGGAAGTAGATCGAGTCGATGAAGGCGTGGTCGGAAATGCCCCGTGTCTCGATGCCGGCGGCTTTGCCTCGCTCTAGCATTGGTTCGAGCTCGGAACGGTCCACCTCGAGCGCGATGTGCAGATCGTAGTCGCGCTGCTCGCGGAACTCGAAGGGCTCTTCGGGGGCTTCGAAGAAGGCGAGGTAAGAACCGTCCGCCAGCTGGTAGAACGTGTGCAACACGCTGACCTTGCGCCCGCTCTTGGACTCCGAGAGCTCGAGCGTTTGCGCCAGGGGCAGGCCGAGGAAGTCTTCGTAGAACTTGCGGGTTTCTTCCGAGTCCTTGCAGCGGTAGGCGTTGTGGTGAAGGCCCTTGATTTTGATGGCCATGGACGAATCCTCGCGAGGTGTTGGCAATGGTGGCAGCGTGTCGACCGCCTGTCTGGGACTGACAGACTCAGGGGTCGACGCTTCCATCGTAAACCACCGCGCGCTCGCTCGCCTCCCAAATGGCGCGCAGGGCAGGTTTTTTCTGCTCTTCGTGAATGTGGGCCACCAACCCGGCGCAGCGTGAGATCAGCGCGAAGCCTCGCATGATACGCGCCGGCACGCCGCAGTCACCGAGTGCCGCCGCGATCGCGCCGGTCGCGTTGATGGTGATGTGCTTGTCGTAGGCCCGGTCCACGGCGCTGGCCAGCTGTTTGAGAGCTTCGGTGTGGTCGCCTGCGACTGCGTGCTCGTCGAGGAGCTCGAACAGACGGGCGGAGCGGGGATCGTCGGGCTTGTGAATGGGATGTCCAAACCCCGGGATTGGTTTGTGCGCTTCGCGATGCTCTTGCACGATGCGTTCGGCTTCCGTGTGGAACGGGCGGCCAGCGCCGACGATGCGCTCCAGGAGCTCGGCCGAACCCTCCATGGTACCTACGAACAGGCTGCCGACTCCGAGCAGGCCCGCTGCCACAGCGCCCTGCATCGCTTCGGTAGCGCTGGTGTAGGTGAGGCGGGCTGCAATGGTGCTCGGTGTCAGCCCATGCTCCATCAGCGTGACCAGACAAGCGTCTACGATCGCGCTTTGCCTTGGCGTGGGGCGTCTGCCCAAGATCAAGAAGAACGCCATTTCGCTGAAGCTCAGCTTGCCGATCAGTTCCTTGCAGAGGCTCGTGTCGCGAATGAACACGTCGCTTGCGCTCGAGGTGGCAAGGCTGGTCGTCTGGGATTCAGGGGGCGAATTCATGGTGGCTCCGCGGTGCGTGGAAAGATGACATTGGTGCTCCGACCTGTTTACGCTTCGGCGAGCTTTTTTTCCAGCTCGTGCCTCTGGACCTTGCCCGAAGCGCTCCGTGGAAACTCGGAAAGCGGTAGGAAGACGAAGCCCTTGGGCTGCTTGTACCCAGCCAACCGTTCGCGACACAAAAGGGAGAGTTCATCCTCGCCGAGACTCTGATCGTCGCGTGCCACGAATGCGACGGGAACCTCGCCCCAACGATCGTCGCTCCGCCGTACGACCGCGGCTTCGACCACCCCGGGATGGCTCAAGAGGACGTTTTCGATTTCCGCGGGATAAACGTTTTCCCCACCCGTCTTGATCATGTATTTCACACGAGCTACGAAGTCCAGACTGCCATCCGGGTTGCGGATGAAGACATCACCCATGTGAAACCAACCGCCTCGAAAGTCCTCTTGGTTCACGGCATCGGCGGCGTAGTAGCCGCTGAACAGCGTAGGGCCGCGCATGCAAAGCTCTCCGGGCGTGCCTCGGGGCACTTCACGGCCCTGCGCATCGACCAGCTTGACTTCGCAGAAGGGGCTCTGCTGTTTCGAAAGCCTTTCGGGGACCATGCCTTCCGGAATCAGACTCGACGAGCAGGGAGGACAGCCCGTCTCCGTCGAGCCGAAGGTGTTCGCGTAGGGTGCGGAAAGCAAGCTGGTGATCTCCGCGATCTCGTGGCGGGGTACCAGATCCGCCATCACCCCGCATACCGTGACACCCCTAGGACGTGAACCGCGCTGCTTCAGCAGTTGGGCGAAGTGCCCGACCATTCCGGGCATCAAGAGCAGCCAGCCAAGCCGCTCTGTTTCGACAATCGAGGCGAGCCGCTCCGCGTCGAAACCATCCACCAAGATCACCTTGCCGCCGCTCATCAGTGTTCCGAGCGAATTGTCCATGGCGCCCATGTGATACAGGGGAGACCAGGCTACGAATGAGTCCGCGGTCGCGACGCCGAACTCTGCGCGTGTCACCAGGTTGCGGACGATCTCGGCGCGGTGACTGATGAGGGCGCCCTTGGGTTGCCCCGTGGTGCCGCTCGTGTACAAGAGCAAGAGCGCATCTTCGGGGTCCACGGCCTCGCTCGGATCAACGGATGCGCCCTCTGCAAGCGAAGCCTCGTAGCGGGAGCCGAACTCGACCACCAAGCGATCGGGCAGGTTCAGAGCCTGTCGGCAGTCGGAGAATCTCGGTGACACGAAAGCCAGGCTGGGTGCGGCGAGGCGGACGCAGTCGGACAGCTCCCGAGGGGCCAGGCGCCAGTTCTGGCACGCCACCACCGCACCCAGACACGCGGCAGCGAGCACGACCTCGACGAACTCTGCTCGGTTCTCCGAAAGCACCGCGACTCGACTGCCTCGGGCAACGCCCGCGCCTGCCATGTGCGCGGCCAGTTGCCGGCTGCGCCGGGCGAGTTGGGCGTAGGTGAGCTCGTCGCTCGCGGTCGCGAGGGCGACGTCTTCGGGTCGCTGACCGGCGCGAGCGAAGAAGAGCGTCGCCACGGTGCTTGCCATGGCCCGCCGGACAGATCGCTCAGCCGCGCCTTCGGACACGAAATAGCGTTAGGACTCCCCCCTGGCCTGTCAATGACGCCGGAGCCCGGCGCTAGACGCCAGTGCCCAGCGAAGCGGCTTTTGTCACCCTTGGCCACGACAAGGCCAAATATCCGCGCAGGCAAGTCGTCTGGTATCGGTTCCACTGAAACATGACCATGGCATCGGAACTGCGCATGTTTCGCAGTGCCTCACAACATTTTTTGAACCCTTTGCCCAGCGGTCCGGCTCAGCCACCCCGAAACCAGCGTTCTCCCACAGGTGAGGGCGTGCAACGAACCCCGCGGGGTCCAGGCAGATCGTGGCAGTTTTAGACAGCTCAACCCTCTCTTTCTCCGAACCACTCGAGGCCTCAGAGTCCCAGCCCGCCAACCTTGTACCCGAAAAGTCGGGGAGCGTTCGGAAAGTGGGCCGCGATGGTGCCGCACTGCAATGCGGTGAGCCACTTGGCGACGCCGGCGCCGCAGACTCAACGGCCGAGCGCGTCCTGAGCATGGTGCTCGTCCTCAGTGGCAGCGCTACCTATCAGGTAGGGGCCGAGCGCTATCACGTCAGCCCGTCGTCGCTGTTCTGGTTGTTCCCCAACCAGAGCTACGAGGGCATCAATCCGTCACCCGATCACGAAGTGTGGCTTGCCCGCTTCAAGTCGAGCCTCGTCGAAAAGCTCTGTGTGACGCGCGCGACTCATGCGCTGACAGCTCGGGAGCCTGCGGAGCCCTTCTGCCGGCAGCTCACGCAGGTGGCGACTCGCCGGCTCGTGCTTCAACTCGAAGATCTCGCGGCGCCGGGCCGTGACACCGAGCAGTTCAACGCGGGCCTGTCCTATCTCTTGCTCGCCGCCTGGTCCGAATATCAAGATGCCGGCGAACTGGAACCTGGTGAGCACCTGCATCCCGCGGTGGCCAAAGCCGCGCGTCTGCTGAGTACGCAGCCGAACCTGGATTCGTTGAGCCAGCTGGCGCGCACCTGTGGCGCGAGCGCTTCCTGGCTGAGCAGGCTGTTTCGGCAGCAGATGGGTGTGTCGATGGTGGACTTCAGGAACCGTCACCGCATCGAGCGCTTCTTCGAGCTCTACCGAGATGGCTACCGCCTGAACATCACTCAGGCGGCGTTCGAAGCAGGGTTCGGTAGCTACGCACAGTTCCACCGCGTGTTCCGCAAGACTCTGGGCTATGGCCCTGCGGAGTTGAGGCGACGCCGGAGTCAACAGCCGCCCGAGCCCACGGCATCGGCGTTCAACCCTTGACGGCATAGAAAAGACAGTCCGATTGGGCAATTTCGGGTACGGTCGTCATCATGATCGGAGTGAGCGGGCAAAGCGTGACGAGCTGGCCCGCACGCTGAGCGAACAGCTCGTCGGCCCGATCCACGCCTGAGGCATCCCTGGCTTCCACCGGTGGCGTTGTGGAGCTCCGAACCCAGCCCAAGCGGGTTCCTGCCGGCAGCATCTGAAAGTTGTGACGATCCACGTCCGCGTCCATGACGAAGTCCGCGCTGAGCGGTGAGTCTGCGAAGGCCAGGCTCAGCCCAGGCCTCAGGGTAACGCGCACCGGGTTGGCCAAGATGCGGGGAGCCTCGCCCGGGGCGGGTCGAGACGGAAGCACGTCGGCCTGAAGAAACTGTTCGAGGCCGTGCCAGGCGACGCGGTCGGCTGCGGCGTCCCCCGATCGCCCGCATTCGATGGTGACTGCCGGGCAGAAGCGCTCCAGCGCTTCCATCAACGTACTCATGTTCCAGTCGACGAGCATGTATAGCCGTGAAAAGTACCCCGAGAGTGCCAGTCGAGCTGGATTGGCGAGCATGCCGACGCCGTAGGGTGGGTTGTGCCCGCTGTTGTTGTGCAAATCGAGTGCGGCTTCGAGCGGTTCGCGCGTCAAAAGCTCCAATGCCTGGGTTGCTATCTCGTGGTCGAGATCGCTTCGAGTGCCGTCGAAGCACCGGTTGAGATCTTGGTGCCCTTCAAGCATGCGGTGGGAGTAGCGCGGTTCGGCGCGTGCGGCTTCCACTGCACCGATGAAGAACAACGTGTCCACTGCCGGAGGACGGGGCGCACGGAGCGCGCGGTGGATGGCCCTGTACCCGCTGGGCTCATTGCCGTGCAGCATACCCGCTACGGCGCGTCGACGGGTGGCATCGCGGCCTTTACGTACGAAGACAGCGGGACCTGAAAGCTGGTCCAGAAAGCCATCCGGATCTTCAACAATGCGCTCGGGCCCGTGGTAGGGATGAAGCTTCACCAGCGCTTTCATGGCTCCGGCCATGTGTGAACCGGCGCGCCTCCGAGCGCAAGCTCCTGGTAAAGCAGGAACATGCTCCGGGCTGCTTCCTTTCGCCCGCTTAGGCGCTTGAATCGCTGAAAGGTGCCCAGCTGCCAGCTGGCTCCAGTAGTCCCCACCGAGATGCGGTCGGCAATGATCTCCAACCAGTGCGCGGCCTCCTGCGCGGCAACTCCCGCCCGTTCCAGGCCGCTCCTCGCCGTGTGCAACAGGCGGGGCAACAGCTCCGTGGCGCGCACGAGCTCGGGCCCTCCACGAGGCGACAAGGGCCACACCAAGTCCGCGCCGAGACCTAGCCGCGCTGCCTCGTAGAAGTTGCGCCGGGCATGCCCGAACGTGAGACCGATGAGCAGCGCATCCAGCTCGTGTTCCAGCCCGTACACGAGACCTGTCGCGAAGGCCACGTTGGCGATCATGTCGACGACGGTCGGCCCGGCCGGAAGCACACGGAGTTCGATGCGCAAGTGCCCCCCCGCGGTCGGATCGAAGACAGCGCGATTCCAACGCCACACCGTTCCATGATGTAGGCGCAAGCTGGAAAGCTTCGGGACGCCGCCAGTCGCGAGAACGAGTGCAGCGTCTTCGGAGCTCGCCATGGGCAGCAACGGCTCGTGCAGCACCACGCTCTCTGCAAACAACTCATAGGCGCTGTCGCGCACCCAGCCATGGCCAAAGCTCACTCGCGCCGGGCGCCAGTCGTTGGTCACGGCGCCTTCACGATCATCCACAGCTTGACGGAACAAGGCGACGCGGGTCTCCTGCCACAACTCGTGTGCGAATAGAAGTGGCGAGTTGCAGCAAGCCGCCAGCAGCGGACCGGTCGCCAGCTGAGCGGTGTTGTAGAAACGGGCGAAGCTTCGGGGCGGAACCCTGAGGTGCAATTGCAGCGATGTGTTGGCGCCTTCGAACGTGACGTCTTCAGCATCGACTTGCAGCCTTTCTGCGCCCTCTATCACGACCGGAAAGGATTGTCGCCGCAAGCGCCTTAGCCCGTTGGACAGCGCCCGGTAGCGCTTCTGGTTGGTGAGCACTTCGCTTGTCAGATCCTCTTCCTCGAGCGTGGGCAAGATGCCAATGGCGGCCACGTCAGCACCGAGTACCCGCGCGCCGCGCCGAATGTTACCCAGCGCCTCGTCGATTTGATCGTGCAGCTGACGAAAGGGTGTCCCTTTCAGGAACTCGGGTCTCGAGTTGATTTCCAGGTTGAAGCGGTCGACCTCGAGGGCGACGCGAGCGTCGCCACTCATCGAGGCGACCTGGCGGTTTTCCGGCAGCGGGCGCCCCCGCGCATCCACCAGGTTCAGTTCCAGCTCGACACCGATGGAATCCGGTCCCTCTCCGAATTTTGGACGATCGAGCAACCCGCGCAACGCGCTGAGCTCACCCTTGAGCTTCTGTTCGAACTCTTCGAAGTCCGATTCGGCAAACGAGTCGCGGTCGATCTCTTGACCCACCTCTTGTTTCTAGCACTCCCTCGATTCGCCCGGTCGTCCGAAAAATCTGCACTCTTCTTCGGGCCGATGCAGATCTCAGCCCGTTTTGCTTTCGGTCAGGCCGACTTGCAGCGCGTCGGGCTCGTCGATTGGCAGCTCGCGGCTCAGAAAGTCCACAGCGTTGGTCAGGGTTTTGGACCGATCGATGTTCGGCAGCACCACGGCCTCCGCATCCTCAGCGAGGCGCAGCAGTTCGTCGTGGATCCAGCGCACGGACTGCATCGCTTCCAGATAGGTGTCCGCGAGTCGTGTCGATTGTTGCTTGCTGCGCTGTGGAAAGCGAGCGCGGTGCTCCCTTTCATCGGGGATGGCCAGGATGAACCCTGCCATGGCTGCATTGGTGTTCGGCGGAAGGTATTGCTGAAATGGTGGCGCAATGTGCGTCCCCTCGATGATGATGTGCGCATTCTCTCGGATCGCACGGCTGATCACCGCGCGCACGCCCACGGTCACTTGAGCGGCCTGTTGCTGGAAACCGGCCAGAACCCTTTCGCGGGGGTTGCTCAGCGCCTGACCACCCAGCACGATCCCGCGGAACGAGTGGTCGTGCAGCTCGGGTACGAGATCGGGTGAAAGTACCGTTCGCATCGTCTCCCGTACCATGTCCGTGCTGGTGACCCAGACCACCCCGAGACGAGAAGCCAATTCCATGGCAAGCGTCGACTTCCCCGTGCCCGTAGCTCCTCCGATCAGGATGACTACCGGTATCTCCGAACGCTTCACCCAGTCGATCAGGCGGTAGCGTCGCGCGTACTCCTCTCCATGGTTCTGCAGCAAGAGCCGTGCGACCTCCCCGCTGACGGCCTCTTCGGTCAGTACTTCCTGGTTCTGATCTCGAACCCAGCTTTCGAGCCGATTGACCAATTCCACCCCGTGCTCCAGCGCGAGCCCCGACGTATTCAGCTGTCCGAGAATCGTTCCGCTCGAAAATGGGAAGCGCCCGCGCGAGGTTTCCACCATGGTTGGCCCGTGGGATTCGACTTCCACCTTGCGCTTGACGCGGGCGGCGATTTCGTCGCCCAAGCGCCGAGCCGTCACGCCGACGATGATGGCCTCCAACTCGTCGGAACGAATGTCTCCGCGTCCGGCAACGCTATCGCGCACCTCACGGGCGATCGCCAAAGCGTCTCCCATGGCGAGCCCGCGGTTGAGTAGCCTGGCGGTGACCATGCCGGTCTGAAAGCGAAAGGTGCCGTGTCGGCTCGCCACGATGGGTCGCTTTTTGCGCTTGTCTTTGCGAGACACTACCGCTTCAGGATAGCGTAACGTCGGCCCAACCGTCAGTGGTCTTGTCACGAATCTGTTACATGTCTGTCACATGACGTTCCTATGGTCGCGTCGCCTGGTCGCGACGGAATTGCGGCTGTCCCGCTCGACCCGATCCGGAGCTCGCTTTTTTGGTAACCCACTGATAGGATTAGGTGATTTCGTGAAAGTCAGCAACGGATGGTGCTGGAATGGATGGTGCTGGTTGGTGGCTTTACTTCTGGCCAGCGCTTGCTCGCGCAACACCAATCAGAATCGTGGAAAAGAGGGCGACGGTAAGGTTCAGGCCGCCAGGTCGGGGGACCGAATCGTGCTTCAGAACAAGGGCTCGGACACCCTGGTGAACGTGGCTCAGGCGTGGGCCGAAGCGTACAAAGACGTCGATCCGAAGCTGGCAATTGCCGTGACGGGTGGGGGGTCCGGCACCGGACTTTCGGCGCTGATCAATGGCACCGTGGACATCGCCAACGCCAGCCGTAGCATCACCGACAGCGAGCGCGCTGCCGCCCAGAAGCGCGGTATCAATCCCGTCGAATATACGGTTGGTTACGATGCACTGGCCGTCTTTCTGAACAACAAGAACCCCATCAAGGAAATGACGATCGAACAGCTCGCCAGCATCTACGGGGAGGGCGGCAAGGTCGACAAATGGAGCCAGCTCGGGGTGAAGGTTCCCGGGTGCGATAGCGACGAGATCATCCGTGTGTCTCGCCAGAACAACTCCGGCACCTATGCCTACTTCAAGGAAACGGTGCTCGGCGATGGGCACGAATACAAACTCGGTTCACGCGACATGCACGGCTCCAAGGACGTGGTGGATCTGGTGGCGCACACGCCTTGTGCGATTGGCTACAGCGGCCTTGCCTACGCCACCGACGACGTCCACATGCCTTGCGTCAAACACAAGGGCGATGAGTGCGTGATGCCCTCCATCGAGACCGCGATCGATCGTACCTATCCTATCGCCCGGCCGCTGTTCATGTACTCTGCCGGGAAGCCCAAGGGCGAGGCGAAAAAGTACTTGGACTGGATCTTGAGTGACGCGGGTCAGTGCATCATCAAAGAAAAGGGGTACGCCCCCGCCAAACCCGTCAAGTGTAAGTAGCGCCGGGCCTTCAAACCGGGTATGCGGGCCAGATGAGCCACTACGAGGAGCGTCTCGCCGCCGATAAGACGGAGATTCGTGCGCGCGTGGTTGGTGTCGGCAGGCGAGTCGCCGAAGCAGTCGACAGTGCCGTGGAGGCATTGCTGCACCGGGACAAGGCAGCCTGCTACGCCATCGTACTGGGAGACCTGCCCATCAATCGAGAAGTCCGCGCCATCGACAAGTTGTGCCACGCGTTCGTGGCGCGTCACTTGCCGTCCGCCGGTCATCTGCGCTTCGTCTCATCCGTTCTGCAAGTCAACATTGCGCTCGAGCGCATCGGTGATTACGCGGTGACCATCGCGCGCGAAGCGGTTCAGCTCTCCGGGCTACCGACGGAAAGGACCCTGGAAAACTTGCGCGAATTGCGCAAGCAGGCTTGCCTCATCCTTCGACGAGCCATCCAGGCATTTGCCGACGAGGACGCCGAACTGGCGCGCACCACGAAACCCATGACCAAGGCCGTCGAGCGCCTGTACGGGGAAGTCTTTCGGCACCTCACTCGTGAGGGCGCGGAGTTACCCTTGGCGGACGCCTTTGCTCTTTTGATGGTGTTCAGCAGGCTGGAGCGCGTCAGCGATCAGGCCAAGAACCTCTGCGAAGAAACCCTATTCGCACTGACCGGGGAGACGAAGCCGCCGAAGCGTTACCGAATTCTGTTCGTGGATGCTCGGGACACGCTGATTGGGCCGTTGGCAGTCGCTTTGGCTCGAAAGGCATTTCCAGAAAGCGGGGAGTTCGAAAGCGTCGGGTATCAAGCGGGTGAGCAATTGGCGCCGGAGCTGATGGAGCTCGCCGACGAACTGTCGCTCGATGTCTCGAATCTGGTCCCCACGCCACTCGAGACGGGGCGTGAGATTTTGGAAAGCTACCATGTCATCGTCGGGCTGACTCCCGAAGCCAGCCGGCACATTTCCGAAGTACCCTACGCGACCGTGCTGCTCGAGTGGGACCTGCCCCGCCTGTCCGACGGTAACGCCAACACGCCGGTCGTTTCCCGCCTCAGGGAGATCCAGAAACGACTCAACGCCGAAATACGCGACCTGATGGTGACCCTGCGCGGGGAAGAGGCAGGCTAGCGATTCGTTTCGTTGGAAACGATGAACGGAAGGCAACGCACCAGTCCCGAGAAGCATCATGTCCGAAAGCCCGCCGCCCACCGCCTCTGAAGTCACCGACGATAGACGGGACATGGCGTGGTTCATCGACAAGGGCGTTACCGCGCTGGTGTTCGTAGGAGGCGTGTCCGCGATCCTCTTCATCGTGGGCATCTTCGTCTTCGTGACCCGCGAGGGAGTGGGCTTCTTGCTCACCCGTTTCGATCCTGCCGAGTTCTTTGGCTCGATTGCGTGGCGACCTACTTCCACGACTCATCCGACCTACGGTGCGCTCGCTCTCATCGTCGGCACAGCCAGCGTCACGGGTCTTGCCATGGTGGTATCGGTGCCATTTTCAGTGGGGGCTGCCGTCTTCATTGCCGAGTTCGCCCACGGCCGCACACGAGAAGTGTTGAAGATCCTGATCGAGCTCTTGGCTGCGATCCCGTCGGTGGTCTGGGGGTTCATCGGGTTGGCCATCATGAACCCGCTGATCATTCAGCTGTTCAACGTGCCGGTGGGGTTGGGGGTGCTGAACGCCGGCCTGATCCTGGGTTTGATGGCTGCCCCCATCATGACGACCATCGCCGAGGACGCGCTCAAGGCGGTGCCGGATACATTTCGCGAAGCCGCCGAAGCTCTCGGCGCCACGCGCTGGCAAACTACCGTGCGCGTGGTGATTCCCGCTGCACGCAATGGGCTCGTGGCCGCCGTGTTGCTGGGTGTAGGGCGAGCATTCGGGGAGACCATGGCAGTGCTCATGGCTAGTGGACACGCCATCAACATACCCACCAGCGTATTCGACTCCGTTCGGGCCCTGACCGCCACGATTGCGGCCGAGCTTGGCGAGACCGCCGTGGGCTCGGAGCATTATCAAGCGCTCTTCACGCTCGGGATACTATTGTTCGTGGTCACCTTCGCCATCAACCTGACCGCTGACCTTTTGGTGCGTGGCAGGCGCTGGAGTCGCTGAATGTTCGAGGTTACCGAGCTGAACAGAAAGAACGCGCGCATTCAAAAGCTCGCCCACCTTCTGCTCATGCTGGTGACCTGTCTTTTGATCCTGCCGGTCGTCGTCATCCTTTCGGTGCTCATCTACAAGGGCGCTTCGGTGATTTCGCTGGATTTTCTGTTTTCGGAGCCGACCAAAGGGATGACCCAGGGTGGAATTTTCCCCGCGCTCGTGGGGACCATCTGGCTGGTGGCGGTGGCGCTCTTGGTGTCCGTACCCATCGGGGTTGCCGCTGCGGTCTACCTGAGCGAGTACGCGCCAGACAATTGGCTGACGCGCATCATCAACCTGGCGATCATCAATTTGGCTGGCGTGCCCTCCATCGTGCACGCCCTGTTTGGGGTGGGCGCCTTCGTGCTGTTCTTCGGTTTCGGAACCAGCATTCTCGCTGCTAGTCTAACATTGGCCATCATGACTTTGCCGGTGGTCATCGTCTCGACTCGTGAGTCCCTGCAGGCGGTACCTCATGCCTTTCGTGAGGCTTGCTGGAACATGGGCGCCACGCGCTGGCAGACGATCCGCAGGATCGTGCTGCCGAACTCCATCAGCGGCATCCTGACCGGCATCATTCTGGAAGTGTCCCGAACCACCGGTGAAACGGCCCCCATCATGTTCACCGGTGCTGCGTTCTTCTTGCCGTTTCTGCCCGAAAGCGTCTTCGATCAGACGATGGCGATGTCGTTGCATCTGTTCGTCATCTCCACCCAAGTGCCCGGCGTGCCCGAGGCACTTCCCTACGGGGTCGCGCTCGTCTTGATTGCCATGGTGCTGGTCATGAACGCAGCGTCCATCGCATTCCGCATGTACCTGAGGGGCAAGAAGAAATGGTGACAGAGCGTGGTGATCGTCAGGCGGAGGTAGTAGTTCGCGAACTGAAGGTTGCCTACTCGGGGAAGACCGTGCTGTCACATGTCAACCTGGAGATTCGGACGAACGAGATCTTCGGTATTATCGGTCCGGCGAACAGCGGCAAGACCTCGTTTCTGCGCGTGCTCAATCGCATGGACGAGTTCACGCCCGGCATGGAGTTCACGGGTAACGTCGAAGTCGGCGGCAAGAATGTCCGCAACTGGCGGAATCTGTACGCGCTTCGGCGGCGGATAGGCGTGGTGTTTCCTCTGCCGGTTGGGTTGCCGTTGAGCGTCTACGACAATGTCGCCTTGGCGCCCAGGCTTGCTGGAGTCCGCGAAAAGAAGAAGATCGACGAAATCGTCGAACGCTCACTGCGTAGAGCTGCCCTCTGGGACGAAGTGAAGGATCGTCTCACGTCCCTCGGTAGCTTGCTCTCCGGTGGGCAGCAGCAGCGTTTGACCATTGCCAGGGCATTGTCTCAGAATCCGAAGCTCCTGTTGCTCGACGAGTTCTCGATTGCCGTGGATCCGGTGACGACCATGCGCATCGAAGACGTGTTGAAAGAACTGCGTTCCGAGATCAGCATCGTGCTGGTCACGAACCTCGTGCAACAGGCGCAGCGTCTGGCAACGCGCACGGCATTCTTCCTGACGGGAGAGTGCGTAGAGATTGGGGAGACCGAGCAGCTCTTCTCCGGCAACGTGAGAGACGAACGCACGCAGCGGTACTTGGAGGGGCACTTTGGCTGAAGCTGCCGCCGGGCAAGCGGAGAGTGCGGTGAGCGTACGCGGTCTCAACCTGTGGTACGGCGATTTCCAGGCTCTTTACGACGTCAACTTGCGTGTTCCACAGGGCCGCATCACCTCCATGATAGGTCCTTCGGGTTGTGGTAAGTCGACGTTGCTCCGCGCTTGCAACCGCATCATCGAACGCCTTCCTTACGTTCGCATCGAGGGGCGTATCGAGGTCTTGGGGCAAAACATCTACGCGCCGGAAAACGAGGTCGTCCAGGTGCGGAAGCAAATCGGGATGGTGTTCCAGCGACCGAACCCGTTGCCTCTGTCTATCCGAGACAACATCCTGTTCGGTCTGCGCCTGCACGACGCACAGGCGCGTCGGGCACGTCGCGAAGAACTCGACGGGATCGTCCAAAGTTCACTCGAGCAGGTCCTTCTGTGGGATCGAGTCAAAGACCGGCTCGACAGCCCGGCGCGCGCTCTGTCCCTCGAGGAACAGCAGAAGCTCTGCATTGCGCGCTTGCTGCCGGTCAAACCACGCCTTCTGTTGATGGATGAACCGTGCTCCGCTCTGGACCCGAAGGCCACCGGCGCAGTGGAGGAGCTGATCTGGGAGCTTCGCGGCGAATACACGATTCTGATCGTGACGCACAATATGGCCCAGGCTCGGCGAGCCAGTGAGGAATGCGTGTTCATGCTGCTCGGAAAGGTGATCGAGCATTCGATGACCAGTGAGATGTTCGTTACTCCGAAGCACAAGAAGACCGCGGACTATATCGAAGGCCGCTACGGCTGAGCGCCGCTCCCAGCGCGTCCAGAACGGCCTCGCTCATCTGTCGGGTCGCTTTGCCATTTGTTCGGCCGGCCCAATTGCTCTCGCTCTGTTTGCTGGCCCAGTCATGGGCCGGGCATCGAAACGACATCAAATTTTCACTAAAGCTACGTGAATGTCATGAAACTGTCACAGAAATAGAATCAATCGGACACGGAAAGGAATCAACCCTCCGTGCCGAAAACTCATCGATGCTTCGTACTCCTCGGTTCGCTGTTCACGACCTCTCTCGCCTGGGCCCAAACGCCGCAGCCGCCGGCCGCTGGTGATCCCGTGCCGTCTTCGGCGAGCGCTAGCGAAGGGCCAGGTAGCGCGCTCGCTGATTCCGAGTCGGCCTCTCCGCCACGACCCACCGGGTCCTCCACACCAAGGGAGGCGTCTGCTCAGGAGTCCGGTGCCCGCAGTTTCCAGCCGGCCGTCATCGCGACACCCGATGCCGATCCAGCTTCATCGAGTCCCTCCGCAGCGTCAGCACCGATGGTCGCAGCTTTCCCCATGAGCGACTCCGTCGAGCCTCGCAGCAAGGTCGGCTACGAGAAGGGTTTCTATATCGAACAAGGGGTGAATAGCCTGGCGGTACAGGGGCGCGTGCAAGTCCGCTTCACGCACATCAGCGCGGAGGGCGCGCCGAACGAAGACGCCTTCTCGATTCCCAGGGCCCGGCTCACCCTGCATGGAACGCTCTTCCAGCCGGAGCTATCGTACAAGTTCCAGGCCGACTTCGGCAAAGGCAGCGCGTCGCTCAAGGACTTCTACCTCGACTACTGCATCGCGCAGCATTTGCTCTGTGTGCGGCCCGGGCAGTTCAAGCGCCCGTACTCTCGCCAGCAGATTACATCCAGTGGCAGCCAGGAGTTCGTCGATCGCGCCCTGACCGACAAGGCGTTCGATGCCGGGCGCGACATTGGCATCATGATCCATGACAACTACGAAAAGTCACCCGAGTTCGAGTATGCGCTCGGTCTGTTCAACGGGAGTGGTGAAAAGTCGAGCTTCTCGGGCGCGGGTACCGCGGACCTCGACTCGGGAGAGGTCGAGATCGACAGCGGCAAGTTCAGCAACGTGCCCCACTTGTGGCAGCCCATGCTGGTCGCCCGCGTGGGCTTCAACTACGGGGGCATCAAGGGCTACAGTGAAGCGGACTTGGAAGGAGGCAGCCCACGCTTCGGTGTGGCTGGCAGCCTGGCGACGCGGTTCGATGCCGATCAGAGCGATGACTCGCTGTTGAACGGTGAGGTGGACTTCATCCTCAAAGCCTATGGGTTTTCGGTGAGCGGCGCCGTCTACCATGAAAGTGAGCAAGATGGCTCCGGCTTCTGGGATCGGGCCAACGGCGACGGCGGAGCGCACTTTCAGATCGGCTATGTGATAGCCGATCGCTACCAGCCGACGCTGAGGTACGCGATCGTCGACCCGCGACATCAAGGCGCGAACGACATCCAAGAAGAGTACGCTCTGGGGCTAAACGTCTATATGGAAAAGCACCACCTGAAGTGGCAGAACGATCTGGCGCTCTTGAGGCAAGCGGAGGACGACACACAGGACGTTCAGGTCCGGAGTCAATTGCAGTTGGCGTTTTGACGTCAAGGGGGGCGCCGGCCTTGCGTGGCGGTGCCACCGCAGCACGGCGGCTGCCCTTCCCCGCATCTGGCCGGTTGGCGCGCGATGCTTGCTGCTTGGAGCCATGGGAGAGGGGCAAGGTTGTATGGTTCCCGGCCACGCGAGGCCCAACTCGCTTGCTGCGGGGCCCCGCCCATGCCAAACGCATGACGTGTGGCGTTCGAGCACTCGAGTTTGGTGAGCCGCGTTGACGCGATGTTGATGGCGGGCCGCGCGCGACGATTGGGAGCGTGGCTGCCCTTGCTCGTGAGCCTCTTGCTCGCACAACGCGAGGCCGCTGGAGAAGGTGTCGCTCAGCGTGATCTGGCGACTGAGATCGAAGGCACTTTCCAAGCTCACTACTTGGCGAGCGAGTTCGAAGCAGCGGAAGAGGGTCTCCTGGCTCTGATTCAGGAATGTGATGCCAGCTGCAGCCGGTCGGACCTGGCGAAAGCCTGGATGTACATCGGTATCGTGCGCGGCAACGGAACACGCGATCTCGATGCGGCTCAAGCTGCCTTCGAGCAGGCACTGGCGCTCGACCCTCAGGTTCAGCTCGACGCAAGCGTCGCGTCGCCGGCGACCATCCGTCGCTTCGCCAAAGCCGGCGGAAGTGTCGACACCTCCTCGCTCCCAGAACCCGAACCGGAGGCGGCCCGGGCCAAACCCCATTCCGAGTCCGAGCTGCGAGCCCTGGCTCGGCGAGCTGGGCTCGTCTGCGGATCCACCCCGAGCCGACTCCAAACACGGCGTTCCTTGCCCGTCTGGTGCGAAGCGCGCGACTCGTTTCGAAGAGTCACCTTGCGCTATCTGGCCTTCAATGCAGATGGTTGGGTATCGATTCGGATGAACAAGGCCCAGGGGCAATTCCGAGCGACCATTCCCTGCAGTGCCAACCAGTTCGCTGGTCCGCTCCAGTACTTCATCACGGTCACGAATCGCCAGGGCGGGTTGATTGCGACGCTGGGAAACTTGCGAGAGCCGATCACCGTCCAGGTGGCTGAAAACGTCGAGCTGCCTCCGCCGGCTTTCCCCGGTGAAAGTGCCCCCGAACGCTGTCCGGTACAAGAGACCTGTCCGCCGGACTTTCCCGGCTGCGACGATGGCTCGGCGGCGGCTCGTGGAGACGCGGACTGGGGCGAGCCTTGCGACTCACCGCTGGGCTGCAAGGCAGGCCTTTCCTGCATTGCCGGAGCCTGCGAGGTCAGTCCCAACTGTGACGTGGACACCGACTGCGAGTCGGGCATCTGTCTCGATCACCGCTGCGAGCCCATCGCCCGAGCCATGCCACGTCATTCGGAGGCTCGTTCGTTCGTTGGAGTGCATTTCGTCGCGGACTTTGGCGCCGTGGGCGGGAGCGATGTGTGCTCGACACAGGACACCGAATTCGACTGCTCCGTTTCCCAGACCGGCCAGGCCTACCCTGGTCCCCTGCCCGGGGACATTGCTCTACAGCCGGGCGAACCGGGCGACCCTTACCCGGGCTCGTCGATCGGGGGAGCGGCCGGGGGCACGCTGCGCGTACTCTTGAGCTACGATCGCGTCGTGTTGTCCAAGCTGACGCTCGGCGGCCGCATCGGAGTTGCCTTCAACGCAGGGTCGTCGGGGACGGGGTCGAGCGCATTCCTTCCACTTCACCTCGAGGCGCGTGCCAGCTATTGGCTCTTCGGGACCGAACATGCTCGGGTGCAGCCGTTCATCTTCGTTGCGGGGGGAATGGCTCAGGTAAACTTGCACAAGGAGATCACGGTGCGCGATTGCTCCACCCAGCCGACCCGCCAGGCATTCGAGGACTGCATCCAGGCTGAAGGCAACTACGAGGAGCCGCCGCCGGACCTGCCAGCGCTGAGGCTCACCGCCAGGCGAGAGCTCGGGCGAGGGTTCGGCAGCTTGGGCGTGGCGGCGTTCGTACCCGTATTCGGCGACTTTGGCGTGGTGCCCGCTGCCCAGGCAAGCTTCATGTTTCCGGTCTTCGGGTTCGTTTTTCAGCCCTCGCTCGGCGCGATGGTCGCTTTCTAAGCTAGAACGCCGAACAGGTTGCCAACGCCACCGGCACTGCCGAAAGGCGAGCCGGGGCTGTGTGAGCGCCAACTCGCCGAGCCGCGCGAAGCGTGCACGTCAGGCGAGGTCGGGGAGGGGTCCTGTCGCTCCCGACGGATCGCCGAACTCGGTGAGGTCGTCCACGCCCATGGCGTGGGCCAGCGATACGAGAAGCTGGTTGTTGTCGTGCAGCGTGTTGCCGTAGTCGACGAAGCGCCCTGGGCGAATCCGACCGCTGGCGCCGCCAGCGAGTACATAGGGCATCAGGCCCAGGTCGTGCTGCGTCGACTCGCCGATTTCGGTTGCCCACAACACAATCGTGTTGTCGAGCAAGCTGCGATCGCCCTCTTGATAAGAATCGAGCTTGCCCAGGAAGTAAGCAAACTGTTCGGCGTACCAGGTCTGAATGCGGTTGTACGAGTCGTAGCCAACGCCGCTCTGCGAGAAGTCATGCGAGATCGCGTGGTGGTTGCCGTTGATGGAAGCGCCGTCTGCCTGGAGGAACTGAAACAAGTGCTCGCTCTCGGAGTAGGACCACTGCAAGGTGAGAATGCGGGTCTGGTCGCAGGCCAGTGCGGCGGCCGCCAGATCCATCTGCAGCTGCCCCGCCGTTGGGTACTCGTTGTCTACGCTTAGATCCGTCGCTTGCATGGTGGGCGCAGTGCAGTCGCCCCCGCCCGCCGGCATACCGGCCCCCGTGGCGCCGACCAACCGCTGCTCGACGTCTCGCATCGAGGTGAGGTGGGCTTCGAGCTTGAGTCGATCGTCCGACCCCACGACGCTCATCAAGCGCTCGGTTTCCGCGTTGCTGATGTCGAAGACGCTCTGTCGCTGGGCCCAGAGGCGTTGAAGCGCCGGATCCGTGTCACCGTTCGGCGTCGGCGTCGAGCTGCTGAACAACGTGGAAAAGACTTCGGCCGGGTCTTCGCGAGGTGGGTTCGGTTGATTCGACGCGCGGTACGAGATGCGGGCACGAACCTCGGCGTCGCGCACGTGCACCCCCAGTTGAAGGCTGGGAAACGTGGTGGCGGTACCGATCCGTTCTGCCAGGTACTGGTCGATGGATTGCCCGCTGCCCCAACCAGACGTGGTGTTTCCGAAGCTCTCGAACTCCGTGCCGGAGTTGAGGGGGCGTGCCGTGAGCATGCCACCGGTGCCGCGAGCATGCTCCGAGCCGAGCGTGCCGCCGAGCGCCCCATTCTGTAAGGAATCGTTGAGTCGAATCCCTTTCAGGAACGTGAGCTTGTCTTTGAACGGTTCGAGCGGTGAGACCAGCGCGCCGAGCTCGAAGTCGGTTTCGCTGCCGGTTGGCCAGAACATCGCGTTGCGCGTGCCATTGGGAGACGAAACCACGACCAGGCGCGTAGGGGATGTGGTCTGGCCGGATACGCGGCGCGCATCGAGCAACGGGACCAGAGCGGTCGCTGCGAGTGAGCCGCGCAGCAGGTTCCGTCGCGTGAACCTGAGCGGGTTTGTCGGGTTCGGTCGTCGTGTCATTCTGTCACCTGGCTGCGATAGAGGAATGCGTCGGTTTGAGTCATGGCGACGACCAGCTCGACCAGATCGCCGCCCGACGCCGTGAAGGCGTCCTGCAGGGTGGCGATCGAGCAAGCGTCGCCGCTTCCCTCGCTGCGGCCGGCGGCGAATCGGAACAGCTGAGTGGCTACGCAGTCTTGCACCAACTCACTGCTCGCGAGCTTCTCCGCAAGCTCTCGAACGCCCGTGAATGGACCCTCGAGAGCGGGGTCCGGGGCACCGAGGACCTCGCCAGACGCATCGATAGCTTGTCCGTTTTCGGTCTGCCGGTACTGACCCATCGCATCGAAGTTCTCGAAGGCGAGCCCGATCGGATCCATGAGGGAATGGCAGCCGTTGCAGCTGGCCCCGGCGCTGAGGTGCGCCGAGAAGCGTTCGCGCGCGGTTGCTGCCGTGTCCACGTCGGGGATAGAGATGTTCACGTTGTCGGGCGGAGGAGGCGGCGGATCGCAGAGCAGCATGGCTCGCACGAACTTGCCACGCAGCACCGGCGACGTCTGGTCGGGATGTCCCTGCACCGACAGGAAGCCCGCCTGCGTCAAGAGCCCCGCCCGCCCCTGCTCTGCGGGCAGGTTCACCAGGGTCGGTGTGGTTTCGCTGCCCGGCGGCGCCGCGACGCCGTAGACACTCGCCAGGCTGGGGGTGACGAACGCCACGTTGGCGGTCAAGAGCGCATCGAGCGATGCGTCCCCCGAGGTGAGCAGGTAATCCAGGAAAGCCGGGAGCTCTTCCGCCATGGCATCCCCGAGCGCGTCCGAGTAGTTGGGAAACAAGGTCGTATTCTTCGTCGTGATGTCGAGCCGGCTCAGCCCCGACCACTGGTTGAAGAAGTTGGTCAGCGAAACGCGAGCCTTCGGCGACGCCAGCATTTCTCGGGCCTTCGCAGCGATCTGGTCCTTGCTGGCAAGCTGGCCATTCTGAGCCGCGTCGAGCAAAGCATCGTCAGGGCCCGAACCCCAGATCAGATACGAGAGGCGCGTGGCCAGCTCGAAAGGTCCCAGCGGCACGGTCCCTCCGGCGCCAGTGTCGTCGAGTATCTCCAGTCGATAGAGGAAATTCGGCGACTGCAGCGCCGCGCGGATCATGACCTCGATACCCTCCAGGTAGCTGCCGCCGTCTCGTCCTGCGGCGTAGGCAGTCATCAGCATCTGCTCGTCATTCGCGGTGAGCGGATGTCGGAACGCACGGCGCCCGAAGCTCTGGGCGAATTGACGTGCGCAAGCTTCCTCCCCGGTGGTGGCCGTATCGCAGCTGGTCAGGGCGCCCAGGTTCTCGACGGCTTCCTTGGCGAGTGCTTCGGAAACCAATACATACTTTTCGGCATGCAACGACGATACGGTGAGGACGCCCGCATTATTGTCGAAGCTGTTGGTCACCTCGTCCGCCGGCAGGTCGTCGACCGGCGAGGTGTCGACATCGAGCAGGTCTCGTACGCTATTCCTGTACTCGAACCGAGTGAGCCGACGCAGCGGCGTGCGCGGTAAAGATTGAGTTGGACACGCTGTCGACGGGTCGGGACTCAGCGGCACTCCGGTAGTGCCGTCCACCGCAGTCCCCGTGGTACCGTCCACGGTGGCCCCCGCGGTGCCCCCCGCCGCAGTCGTGCCGCTTGCGTTCGCGCTGGTGCCGCTGGCGTCGCCGCTCGCGTTCGCACCGGTGTCGGACCCGTGGGGCCCGGGCTGCTCGCCGTCGATCGAACCACCGGAGCATGCGGCCGTCAGGAGCAGCAGGAATGTCGGCTTCAGCAAAGCCATGTGGCGCCGCATCGAAAGAACCTCCGTCATGTGCAGCAAAGGGAGCAACCCTCCGCAATCGGAAACAAGCTTTGTGTCTCACACTTTCTTACTGGGGTCGAGGCGGCAGCCTTGATTTTGGCTCTTGACCAAGTTTGCGACGGCACAAATGCAGCTTTGGCGGACGGAACTCGGCCCTACTGCAACGAGACTTCTCAGATCTCGGACTTCACTCATTTTTTGCCGCGAGTGCTCGAGCCTGTTTGCGTTCGTACGAAGCTGTCACGCTTCGAAGGGAGGATTGCGCAGGCGAGGACGTAAAAGACCAGCATGGCAGAACCTTCGGTTCGACTGCTGCCCAAACCGCGTTGCGTGTCGGTGTTCGAGGCCCGCTTCGCGCAGCTCGTTCCGGTTCACCCCAACGTGCTGTCGGCCATCAAATTGCTCGGTCTGACACCCATCTTCTACTTGGGGTTGAGCGGAGCGTCGTCTCGACTGTCCCAGGCATGGGTATTGGTCACTGCGTTTCTCGTCTTCGGCGCGCTCGACTACGCCGACGGTGTGGTAGCTCGGGGGCGCGGGCTCGCCACGAGCTTCGGGCGCATTTTCGACAGAGTCACCGATTACCCGACGCTGCTCTTGTTCGCGATATATGCCTACCCCAGCGTGCCGCGTGTGCCCCTGATGCTCAAGCTCGGTTTCGACTTCGTGCTGCTGATCCAGTTTGCGCTGGGTATGGGGTCGACGGAGAACCGGCTGCGTACGACTCTCAGCTACAGCACGCTACTCGGTTTGTTGTTCGTGAGTCGTGGTTGGATGCCGCTGTTGGTCACCGTGGAGCTGGTCACCAGCCTGATCTGGATCGGGGCATGCTTTTCTGCTCTGGTCGTGCTGCACAACTTTCGCGTGCTGCAGAAGCGCTTCATCGCCGATGCGCTCAGCGCGTTGAACCTGTCGTGCGGGATCTTCAGCATCTTGTCTGCGGCTGACGGACAGTTCTTCGCCAGCCTCTTGTTGCTGATTGTGGGAGCGGCCTTCGATGGGTTCGACGGTGCTGCCGCGCGGCGCTGGGGCGGGACGCGCTTCGGCGTGTATTCGGACGACATTGCCGATGCGGTCAATTATGGGTTGGCGCCGGGCGCCGCCATCTACTTCGCGGTAGGAAGCTCCGAAGGACTGCTTATGGGCGCTGGCTACTCGCTCTTCACCCTCGGGCGGCTGGCGTACTTCACGCTCGACAAGGGAAACTCGGATCCGAACTACTTCTCCGGAGTGCCCAGCACCAGCGGGGGGCTCATCGTGTTGTGTTCAGTGATTCTCTTCGGTCAGCATCCCGCGGTGCTCGGCGCAATGGTCGGGCTCGCCTGCGCATTGATGGTGTCTTTTGCCAGTCGCTACCGGCACCCTGGGCGAGCCGCCAGCAAGCATCCGCGGCGGGCGCTGTTTCTCGTGCCGCTTTGCCTGCTCTTGATCCTGTCCGGGGGCGCCTTGGCTGGGGTTGCCGGTGCTGCCTTGCTGATCCTTGCCCTCAATCTGGCGTACGGATTCTGGCCGGCGGTGCGAGCCTACAGGCTTGCGATAGAGCAGCGCCAAGCCCTGGCGAACGCCCGCTCCGTGAAATCTCCGCCTTGACGCGCCTGCTTCTTTCGAGACCCGCTTGACTACGACGCGTCCACCCCCATAGTTCGAGATGTGAGTCGCCTGCCACGCCAATCCGCTTCCAGTGCACCTGCAGTTGCCCGGCCTGCCTCACAAGAGCATGGCGTGGTGTTGTTCGACGGCGACTGCAACGTCTGTAACGACTCTGTCAAGTTCATATTGGCGCGAGACGAGCCGGGCTACTTTCGCTTTGCGTCTTTGCAATCCAATGCGGCTCACGAGCTGCTCGCTCCGTTCGGCCTGCGAGACATGCCACTGCACACGATGGTCCTGATCGAAGGTGGGCGCGTTTTCGTCAAGTCCACCGCAGTGATGCGCGTCGCCCGCAGGCTGGGCCCTGGGTGGCGATGGCTGAGTCTTGGGTTGGCGCTCGTTCCCCGACCGATCCGCGACGCTTTGTATGCGGGCTTCGCCAAGCACCGCTACCGTTTCTTTGGTAAGCACGAGCAGTGTCTGGTTCCCACGCCCGCGCTACGTGAGCGGTTCTTGGACTGGGCGCCGCGCTGAGCGGACGTACGCGCTCTGCCCCGCGCGGGCGCTGAGGCCGCTCACGGCTCCAGGGCCTGCACGCATGGGGCCTTCCGGCCCCGCGAGGTCGAGCCGAGGAAACGGGTAGCATGCACCGTGCAGACGCCGCCGCGGACTCTCGCTGGTTCATGGGGGCCGTTTTCGCTGGTGCTCTGGTGCGAGTGGAGTCGAGCCCCTTGCCCCCTCGCGCGGGAAATCCATCCATTGGCTCGATGGGGATCCACGCGCCGCGCCGGACAATCACTCCATCATTTTGAAGTGGAATGATACACTGAAGGTGGTTTCGAGACGCCTTTAGTCCCACACCAAGGAAGTAGGGTGCCATTGGGTTCGCGAGTGAGTGGTTTGTCAATTTCCCTTGGGAATCGCATGGCATCGGGCTTGGTCGGCGGGGGTGGATGGAGCGATAACGCGAAGTGAGCCCGATGTTCGAGCGAAGGCCTTTCACGTCGTCGCACCGTCAGCTACTGGTGTGCAAGTCTGTGCGACGCTCCGGCGCAGTGCCAAAGCTATTGGATTCGTGAAAGCCGCCGACGTTTGGACAGCGCTGCGCCACGTGGCTCCCCTTGCGGCGGCCATCGTGCTTCTGGCTGGTCAGCTCCGGGCGCAGGAGGCTGTGCCGATTCAGGTGAGCTATCAGGCAGCTCCGGGCTGTCCGTCGGCGCAAAGCTTCGTTGCCCGGCTGAAAATGCACACGCGCCGCTTGCGCCTTTCGAGCGATCCAGATGCGCTCGAGCTCGACGTTACGGTGCGCGCCACGGCCACAGGGTATGCCGGGAAGCTCAGCGTGCTCCGTCCCGAGGGTGGTCGTGGCAGCCGTGAGTTCCAGGATACCCAATGTACCGAAGTGGTGGCCGCGCTCGCGCTCAGCGCGGCGCTGAGCATCGATCCGGATGCAGTACTGACCGTACCCTCGGAAGAGAATGGTTCCGACGGAGCCAATGAAGGCTCTGTCGAGGGGCAAAGCCCAACGTCGTCGGTGGATGGGTCCGAGCCCCGACCGAAGGAAGATAGTGCGACGAAAGCCGCTGCTGAATCGACTGGTCAGCAGGGGCAACCCGCATCGGGTAGGGAAGATGAAAGCGCTGGAGGCGCGCCATCGATGCCCGCCAGGCGCTGGTCAATCGGGCCCGCCTTGGCCGCAAGCTTCAGCTTCGAGCCCAAGATGGCGCTGGGTTTCGGCGGTATGGTTGCAGTGCGCGACACCACCGGCCGTTTGCTGTTTCCTCTCGAGCTAGCACTGGAACTCGACTACCTGAGCACCCGTGCTACGCGCGGCGATGACCACCTGCGGCTGGACTGGCTGGAGGCAAACCTCAGCTATTGCGCCGGGCGGCTTCTGCAGGGGAACCTCCTGGTATGCGGCATCGTGCAGGGGGGTGCGATCACGGCCGAGGGGGTGGGTCTGAGCAATTCCGAACGAGTGAGACGAGGGTTTTTTGCCGCGGGCTTCGGACTGCGGGCCCGGGTCCCCGTATCCGAACACTTGGAGATCGTCGGGATGCTGGACGCGCTGTTTCCGCTCGTGGAACGATCCTTCGCGGTGGATCCCGGGCCTGTGGTCATTTCCCGATCTCGCCCCGTGGGCGGCAATGTTTCTCTGGGTGCTCTGCTCGGATTCTGACAGTGGTGCTGGCAAACCCGTGATCAGAACCCCTGTTTGCGGCGATTACCAGAGCATGCAAGGATCTGTGCTTGACCCGAGAGGCTGCGTTGCACCGTGCGTCGAGCTTCTCCCCCATCACCATGACAGATCGACAACTCCGTCTGCGCGCCATGGTCAGTGAGCATGGAACGTTCGTCGCGCGCACCTTGCGCAACCTAGGGGTGCCGGCTCGGGAGCTCGACGATTGCGTACAACGTGTGTTTATCGTTGCCGATCGGCGTCTGGAAGATATACGGCTCGGCTGTGAGCGCGCGTTCTTGTTCCGCTCGGCGGCACACATTGCGGCACATGCCCGACGCAGTCTGGCGCGCAAGCGCGAGGTGCTGGAGGAAGATCCTCATCCGCTACGGGCGCCACCGGCGCAGCCCGACGAGCTCGCGGAGCGCAAGCAATTTCGGGAGTTGCTCGATGCGGTTCTCGGTAGCCTGAGTGAGGAGCTTCGCACCGTATTCGTGTTACACACCTTCGAAGAAATGACCATGGCCGAAATTGCTGAGCTTCTCGAGATGCCGCCAGGAACAGTGGCTTCTCGATTGCGACGCGCTCGGGCTTTGTTCAAGGACAGGATCGAAGCGCTGAAAAACCGCGCTACGCAGGCGAGCGCATGAGGCAGGGGCTCTCACAAGGGTATGGTAGCCTGTTGGACGCACAGGACCGCGAGTTGGAGCAGCAGCTCTTGCGTGCGGGCAAAGACGTCGAGCTTTCTTCTGCGGCGCAAGCACGCATTCTGACAGGCCTCGGAGTCACGGTGGCCATGACTGCTTCGGGCAAGGCGGCGGCCTCTACTGGGTTGGTTGGCAAGCTGTTGGGGGGCAAAGCTGGGCTGATAGGCGGTGCCTCGCTCTTGTCCGTGGGTGCCGTCACCGCTGGCGTCTACCTCTCGGCCGCTCCCAGCGTGCGCGCGCCCGCGTCCGTCGTGGCGCACCAGATGCCATTGGACGCGAATCAGGTTCGAGCCTACGAGCAGTCCAGCAAGCTGCGCGATCAGAAAGCAGCACCCGTGTCCGATGGGCGGCGTGCGCAGAGCGCGTCCGCTGGCTCACAAACCGCTGATGAGGCGTCATCCGTCAAGCGCGCGCCACACCCGGCGGCCGCGCCTCGCGTTTCGCCGCGTGCTGCGTCGAACGAGGGGCTTGGCGAAGAATTGGCTTTGGTGGAGGCGGCGAGTCGCGCGACTCGTGCCGGCAATGGCCCGCTGGCGCTGCAACGCCTCGCGGAATACCGGCGCGCGTTCCCGCGCGGTAAGCTGGCACTGGAAGCCCAGGTGCTGCGCATCGAGGCTCTGGCTTTGGCAGGACGGCGCGGGGAGGCCTCGCGCTTGGCCCAGGCATTTCTCAAGTACCATCCAGACAGTCCCGTGGCGGCGCGTATTCGACGCTACGCTGACTAGACACGACGGAGTGGAGGGGGCACGGCTCTCAAGGCCCGGCTCGGGCCGCCTGGGTCGCATAAGAGTCACGCGCTTCGTTGGCGGGCAGGGGTGTTGGGGTCCTGTGCCGGACGTTGACCAGTTGGCAGTCGCCCGCGGTCCGCGCGAGCGCGCCACCCCGCGGCGATGCCGCGAAGCCGAGAAGTTCAAGGAGAGTTGAATGAAGCCAGCCACCCCCTACTCGAGCCTGTCGGCGCTACTAGTTTGCATGCACTGCCTCGGTTGCAGCGGGAACGCGAACTCGGGGCGGGTCAAGACCGAGCAGGAAGCAAGCCGCGACGGCTCGACCTCCAACTCGACCGCCACCGGCGGCGCAACCTCCGCCGGCTCGGATTCAGATGGTTCGGGGGGGGCCGCTCACCCGAGCTCGAGCACGCTTGGTGGAGTGGGAGGCCAGTCCAGCACGGGCACGGATACGGGCTGCGAGACCTTTCAGTGCTTACGCGCCATCGAGTGCGTGAAGTCGTGTGACAGCCCGGTGCTGAAGAGCGGTTGCTGCCCATGTGATGAGGGCACCTTCGATCGCCTCCGGTGCTCCGGCGCGGCTTCGGGTGGCGTGTCGGGAACTTGTTCGGAGGGTGACTCCAAGCAAGCGGGCTGCAACACCTGCAGCTGCGCTGGCGGCCGATGGGTCTGCACGCAGAGGACGTGCGTCGACGTGGCCTGTGGAGGCTTCGTAGGGGACACCTGCGCGGAAGACGAGTATTGCGCGTATCAAGCGGGTCAACTCTGTGGAGCGGCTGACGCCCAATCGACCTGCCGTCCTCGCCCAGAAGTGTGCACTCAGGAGTATGCGCCAGTCTGCGGCTGTGACGGAAAGACCTATGGCAACGCATGCAGTGCCGCCGCTGCCGGTTACGGCGTTCAGAGTGATGGTGAGTGCGCGTCACAGTAGCCAAGGATGCCCGCTTCGGTCTCGCACGCCCCCCCCAGCGTTGGTGAAATGTCCAGGCTAACTCGCTGCCCTACGAACCACTTCGCCGATCCGCCGGCGATATCTCTCCAGCTGCCGGGGCCAGCCCATGCGCAGCGAGCCAGCCGGCGCCGCGTGGTGCCGGAGAAGGGGTGACGGAAACATGTGTCGCGCGCTCGACATCGTCCGTACTGGCGCTTGTGGGTTTCTCGCGGTGGTGTCTGTCGCATGTACCGATGAAACCGTCGCGGCGGTGGACGAGGCTTCGATGGCGATGGGGGGAAGCGCCGGAGCGAGGAGCGCTGCCGATGCCTGGGTCATCTTCCACGACCCCGATAGCACCTTTGCCAGCGGTTCTGTGTATGATGCCGACCGCGAAGTCGTTCGCTTCGAGGCCGAGTCGAATGCCATGCTTTGGCCCGGGGACGTCCGCCTTGCCGGTTGGCGTGCCCAGGGTAATCAGCTGGCCTGGGACCAGAGCTCGGTGGCGTTCCAGGTCCGGTTCGGTAGCGAAGGCGGCCAACGCCGAGCCTATTTCACCGAAGCCGCCGCGGGTACGATTTGCGACTTGGACCTTACTGACACTCACCAGTTGAGAATCTACGCGACGAGCGAGTTCCCTCCTCGACCTTGAGAGGCCTGGCGGCGTGGCTATAGCCGCGCGCACCCCCGCCCGAAGGCACTCCCCAGGCCAACACCCCGGCAGCGGGCGACCACGCCTGCGTTCAGGTTTGGTCGCCTCGCACCTGGAATTCGGAGCTTACCAGCGTTCGCCGCGCTCGCCGCCGCGCTTGCGGCCGCCGCCGCCGCCCCCGCGGCCACCACGACCACCACCGCCGCCGCCGCCGCCGCGACCACCGCGACCACCGCCGCCGCCGCCGCCGCCGCCACGGCCGCCACCGCCGCCGCCCCCGAATCCACCGCCACCACCGCCACGCGGGGCGCGCTCTTGGGCCTCATTGACGACCAAGGTGCGACCATCGAGTTCGGAGTTGTTCATCTCGTCGATGGCACTCTGGGCCGCAGCTTCGTCCTCGAAGGTTACGAAGCCGAATCCGCGCGAGCGACCCGTTTCACGATCCGTTATGACTTTGGCGTCTTCGATGGTCCCGAAGCGCTCGAACGCAGCCCGCAAACCATCGTCATCTGTGTTCCAGCTCAGGCTGCCTACAAAAAGTCGTCTACCCATTTTTCGTTCTCTATCTCCAAAATAGCAGCGCCTTCATTTGACGCTGCTCGCCACCGCCGCGCGGAGTGGGTGGGATTACACGCTCTGGGACGCTGGCGAATCCTTCGCAAGAATCCGGCATACCCCACCTAGTTCTCCGCGGCGATAGCCCAGTGACTCGGGAAGGCCGAAAAGACTCCCACCGCCTGGGGGGGCTGGCCCGCAAGCTGCTTGTACAAGTGCGGCTAGGCTCAAAAAGGGGCCGATCGTTACGATTGGGCTGGAATGCCGACTTGACCAGGCGCCTGAAAACGTGAGAGGCGCTCCCTTAGACCTGCGCGGGGCCTCCCTCGGGCGGGCGGAGCGCGCAATCCGTCTCCCCTCTGATTTTGCTTCGCTTCAGAACCAACGGTCGGGGGTCGCTGCTTGCAGCGTGCCGCTCGAGTCGTCGCTGCGTGCCACCTGGCTGCTCAGCCAGCCGCCGAGCCGCTGAAGCAGCGTTAGCCCGAGCCAGGGGTGCGAGTGGGCCAACTGCATCAGCTGCTGCCCGTCGAGCTCCAGGATGCGCGATGCCTCCCGCGTCCGCAGCGTTGCCCCTGCGGCACGCGGGTGGAGCAGGGTTGCCGTGCCCACGTGTCCACCGGGACCCAGACGCTAATGGTCGTACTGCCCTTGATGACTTCGATCCCTCCGTCGGCCACTATCCAAAGCTTCGAGCTGGAAGTACCTTCGGACACAAGCACCTCCCCTTGCGGGTAAAGGCGGGCCGTCAGCGTGTGGCGTACTCGTTCGAGTTGGGCCAACGGTAGCTCGCGAAACAGAAACATGTGCGCGAGCGCATCATTGTCGTAGATGCTGTCCCGGCGGGGCTCATGTGCCGAAACTTCCGTGTCGTCCACGCCTACGACCAGAGCCGTGATGTTGTCGTGGCCGCCGCCGCGATTCGCAAAGCTCACCAGGTTCCGCGGTATTTCCTCCAGCGCCTCGGACATGCATTCGGCCAGCCATTGCGTGCTGGAGATGTACTCGCTCAGCCCATCCGAGCAGAGCAAGAAGCGGTCGCCAGGGCAAA
Organism: uncultured delta proteobacterium; assembly: GCA_963809955.1. Taxonomy (GTDB): domain Bacteria; phylum Myxococcota_A; class Polyangia; order Polyangiales; family Polyangiaceae; genus JAICQQ01. The sequence continues at coordinate 676,339 of CAWELQ010000010.1, read as the reverse complement.
GCTCTAGATTCAGCGTGTCGACTTGCACCGCTGGTTGGCTGCCGATGTTGCGCGTCAGCACGTTGGAATACATGTGGCCTTTGGCTTCATCGGGCTTCAGGTAGCCCGAACGCACGAGCTCCGCCGTGAACGTGTGGTCCGAGGTCATCTGGTAAGTTTGGCCCGCCCGGTAAAGATACAAGCGGGTGTCACCGACGTGAGCCAGGGCCGCCTGATTGCCGGCAACGAGCAACAGGGTCAGCGTGCACCCCATGCCCGAATACTCGGCTGCAGATGTCGCGACCCGATAGACTTCGGAGCAGGCGTGCTCGACGGCTTCCTTTGCAAGCGCACTCAAGCGCAATGGATCGGTAAGTTCTTCTTCGGCACTTTCCAGCTGTGCACGGGCGGTGCGTACGGTGGCTACGACGGTTTCGACTGCGGTGGACGCTGCCACCTCGCCGGCAGCGTGCCCACCCATGCCATCGCTCACTACGTACAGGCCCAGGTCATCTTCGACGACGAAGCGATCTTCGTTCTGGCTGCGCTTACGTCCTACGTCGGTACAACCTATCCCCAGTGCCTGCATGAGGACTAGCCTGTGGAAGCGGCGAGCGAATGTCCATGAGAACTCGGAGCGCCTTTTTCGTTTGTGCCCACGGCCGGCGTCGCCGTACTGCTGGCCAATCCACCCGAAGCTGCCTTTACTCCCGAGGACGTCCGAGGTCTGCCTGCCGGTTGGCCTAACCGCACCCAGCTTCAGAACCTGGATCCGTTCGTGAGCTTTCCAGCATGGCTTGAGTCGTTCGCGCGACAATGTCAGCGGCGGTGGCCGGCTTCAGCAGTACCGCATGGGCCAGCTTGTCGATGCGAGCCCGATCGACTGCTTCAACATGAGACGAGTGGACGATGCGTGCCGTCTCAGAGTGGAGCAGCCGGAGTCGCTTGAGCAGTTCGATACCGCCAATGTTCGGCATCTGCAGGTCGGTGATCACTGCGTGGAAGGGCTGTTCGGAAAGGCGCGCGAGCGCCTCCCGGCCATCTCGAGCGCAGGTAATCTGCCAACGTGGCGCGTGACTGCTGAGCGCGCGCCTCAAAGCACGTAGAATGCAGGGTTCGTCGTCGACCAGCAAGATACGCGGCTGGCCGGGCTGAACGAACGAGCGAGGCGGCGCTGTTTCCGACATGCTCGATGAGATGAGCAATGCATGTGCCGAGGTGCACGGACTCCGCGCTGACATGGGCCAAATGGGCTAGCCTGTCTTTTCGGGACCGTGCAGGTCACGCGATCGGATTCGCACGCTTGCTGCATTCGACCGGCGGGCGTGGGGCGTCGTAGGGCTATGGGCTCTTCAGTGGCGGAGCCGCAATGCTCGTGCGCGCCGCTTTTTTCTCACGCTCTTGCTGACGAAGTCGCGACCAATACTCGGCGGGCAGATCCGGGAGGCGTCCCACGGACGGTCCGCCAGGCAAGCTCTCGGGAGCTGCGGTGTCCGGCTCAGCAGTGGAGCTCGGAGGGCGCCATGCTCCGTGGAGGCGCGGCGCGTAGGGCGTCTCGTCCGCGACCGAGGCGGAATCTGCCGGGGCAGCAGGAGTCTGGTCGGGGTTGCTCTGGCCCTCGGAGAGCGTCGGTGCTGGTCCGGGCTGGGTGGTGGCGCTGGCGCGCTCCGGTTCCTCCACGGCGTTCGGCCGATGCGTCCACCACACGAATGTCAACGCCAGCAGTGCGACGAGGGCGGCGAACGGTGCCAGCTTGCGCGGCCAACCCTGGCCGCGGGCACGCACACTCCTGGGAAGCACCGCCAGATCCTCTTCGTCGAGGTGGTCCGTGGCGAGGACTTGGGGGGCAAGGGTCTCCGGGCTCTGCGCGGCAGTCGCCGGCTCCGCGGGGGGCGGCACGGACTTCGAAGGGCTGGGGCGCAGTCCACCAACCAGCCAGTGTCCGAATTCTGGAGGGACGCTTGCGGGGTCGTCCGGGCCTTCGCTCGAAGCCTCCAGTTCGCTCCGCGTCGCGCCATCATCGTCCAAGGGCTCCTCTCCGAAGGCATCTGCGGATACGCCTTCGGATGACGAGCTGAGAACATTCTGTACGTCCGGGGCGGGTGCGGCCGTCTGCGTGTCTTGGGCGCCTTCCCGCTCCCCAAGGGAGGTGCCCGAGGGCTTCTGATTGTCGTTGGTCATGAGCGCTTCACCACCGCATGCGGTCACCCCACCATCCACCGGGGGATACCGGGCATGCTGGCGGAACTATAGCGCCAGAACCGCGTGAGCGCCCGTACTCGGAAACAGCAGGGTTCCAGCCCGGACCGGGCGGCTTTGTCCGCCGCCGCGGGCCAACGAGCATCGACGGCCCGGAGTGAGAGGACGCCCTCGTTTTCGATGAGCGAGCGCGATTCGCGTTTGCGAAAAAATGGGCAACAGCCAATGACCCGAGCAGAGGAGCGCGATTTGGAGGGTTTTCGGGCCCTCACTGAACTGGGCCGAAACCGTCACCGAGAATCACGCTCGGTGACGCTCGGCTACCTGGATTCTAGTTTGGGTGCTGGCATGACAGTGCGAAAGGAACGACCATGCCTTCTTGCTGCCGTTCCTGGTGATCGGAGCTCTGCCGCTCGGGGTGTCGCGCGATCGATCGAACCGACCACTTTGCCTTTGGTTGTTTCGCTGGCAACACGCCTTGCCTGACCACCCTCCGAGAAGACCGCCCAGGTCGCATCGATCGGACGGGAGCCGGGACCTCGGAGCATGGCAGTGCGCGGCGTTGGCAGGAGTCGCGCGCCCGCGTCACCGACAGTACCGATCGAGTCTCGGTCGACGGAGGCAACGCCAAGCGCCGGTTCCAAGGGGCGCGCTTGTCCAGTGAGGCAGTCTTGTCAGATCGGCCGTACGAGAGCTGCGACCACCGAGAGCCCACGCTGCCGAGCGGCTCCACTTGCGTCGGACGTCGGCGCTGGTTTGCGTTTGTCGTCTCGGCCGCAAGCCCGCGCGCGTGGGATACCCAGTCGGTGATTGGTCAGACGAGTCCTCGGCGAGCCACCGGCGATCACGGTCGACGTTTCCGAAGGGTGCTCACAGAAGGCCGACTCTCGGGGGGCCAACATTCCGAGCAGCCGAGTCTTCCTTTTGGCGGCTCGAACCAAAAAAACGCGCTCGACCCCCGCGAACCCGCGGATGCGGGCATTTTTCTGCGGTCTGGCGCCTGCTGGTGGGAGTACTCGCTTGGAATACGCGCGTATAGGCAGTACGTTCAAACGATGGGCAGTCTGCGCGGCCCCCATATCGGATTGCTCACGCCCTTCACTGGGGGCTTCTACTACGGTGGCATTTTGGCGGGCATTCACAAGGCCGCGCGCGCGCGTGGTGCACAAGTGCTTGCGGTGCAGACAGGCGGCCTCGAGCTGCTTTGGCCTGCCGAGCCTGGCACTCGCCCGCTGGCTATCGAAAGCGTCGACGGTTGGATAGCTGCCAGCGACTATCGGGCCCCGGATTTCGCCGCTCGCATCACGGCGGCAGGCATTCCTCTAATCACGTTGAGCCAACGTCCACACGGCATCGAGTCCTGCGTGGTGCTTCCCGACAATCGAGAAGGAGCGAGGGTTTCTGTACAGCATCTGTTGGCTCACGGGCACCGTCGCATCGGGTTCGTGGGCTATCTGGAACAGCTCGATATCCGGGAACGCTACGACGGGTACTGTGATGCATTGCGCCAGGCCGGCCTGGAGCCCGACCCGGCGCTCTACTTTGCATGCGCCAACAATCTCGAGTTCGATGGGCGTGAAGCTGCTCGCAGGCTCATCGACACAGGGTTGCCCTGCACTGCAGTGGTCGCGGGGGCGGACAAGACCGCGCTGGGCATTGCGGCAGTCCTGGCCGAGGCCGGCTATGTGATTCCACGCGACCTGGCGCTGATTGGTTTCGACGATATCGAAAAGGCACAGTACGCCGAACCACCACTTTCCACGGTCCGGCAACGCTTCGACTTGCTCGGGACTATGGCAGCGGATGTCTTGCTCGATCACCTGGTGGACGGTGCGCCGTTGCCCCAGGAAGTTCGTGTACCCACGGCCTTCGTACCGAGACGGTCGTGTGGCTGCGGTCCGCTCTCGCCGCTTGCGCCCATGGTCAGCGTCACCTTCGAAGAATCCAGTGGGATGGCGCTTTTGGGTCACCTGCTCAAGGCGGCCGAAGCTCGACACCTGACGGCAGTTTCACGAGAAGCCTGGCCCGGTGCCGAGCGCATCGTTGCCCATCTCCAGGCCGTGGCCGCAGGGGAGTCCGGTCTGACTGACCTGACCGGAGTGTGGGCGGGGTTCTTGGATATCAGTCGTGATGTGGAGAGCATCGAGGCCGTCGTCGCGCTGTTGGAGGAATGGGTGCGTCGTCGCGTCCAGGACGAGTTGGACGCCACGCGCGCCCGGGCCCTTTGGACGACTGTGAGGCACCTCCGGGTCGAGTTGATGCGAGGCTGGCGGCTAGTGGAGCAGCAGCGCAGCCGCTACTACGATTTCGTCGCCGAAGCCAACGGCAAGATCAATCAAGCGCTCGCAGGCACCGGTTTCGGCACGGCGAAAGATCTGGAGTGGCTGAAATGGACGCGCATTCGCTACGGTTGCCTGGGCTTGTGGGATCGGGGCACGGAAACCTCATCACGGCAGCTCAGGATCATCGGCGAGTACGGCCAAGAGGGAACGTGGGGCACGCTGCTGGACACCTGTCACGCGCCGGAGCACTTTCCTCCGCCGGTCAGTCGTGAGCTCATCGAGCATTTGGGCCTCGACAATGTACTGATTCTGACGCCGATCCAAGGCACCCGGCAGAACCGCGGTTTGTTGCTGCTCGCAGGTCCGGTGGAGGTAGAGCTGTGCGACCATCACGGTTCGATCGGCGATTGGGCGGCGCTCGTCGCCACCTCGCTCGAACGCGCGGACATGGAGCGACAGTTACAGGAAAATGCCTTCCGCGACGCGCTTACGGGCCTGCCCAACCGGGCGCTGATGCTAGATCGGCTCGAGCAGGTGATGAGCGCTTCCAAACGTGAAAGTCAGTCCTTTGCCGTGCTTTTTCTCGATCTCGACGATTTCAAGAACATCAATGACAGTCTCGGGCACATGGCTGGGGACCAACTGATCGTCCAGATTGCCAACCGATTGCAGGAGTCACTGCGTGAAACGCACACCCTGGGACGCCTGGGTGGGGACGAGTTTGCGGTGATCATTCCGAACATCACCGGTGAAGCCCAGGTGCTGGAAATCGTCGGTGGGATCCAGGAAACCCTACGTCCTCCATGCAGCCTCAATGGCAATTCCGTCTTCACCTCGTGCAGCATCGGGATTGCGTTCAGCTCCGATCGCCATCAGCACGCCGATGAGCTGTTGCGCGAGGCGGACACCGCGATGTACCGAGCCAAGCTCGAGGGGCGTGCGCGCCACGAGATCTTCGATAGCGGCATGCATGCGCAGGCGGTCGAGCGTTTGCGCTTGGACTCGAGGTTGCGACAGGCACTCGAACGCGGAGAGTTCGTCCTGCACTACCAACCAGTGTTTTCTCTGATCACCGGAAGGGCGACGGGGGCCGAAGCGTTGATTCGCTGGAATCACCCGGAGCAGGGTTGCTTGGCTCCCGCCAGGTTCTTGGCAGTGGCCGAGGAGGTTGGGCTGGCCATTCCGATCAGCGAATGGGTCATCGAAACCGCGTGTCGAGACGCGAAGACCTGGCAAACTCCAGGAGAGCCCGTGCGCTTCGTGAACGTGAACGTGCCAGCCCAACATCTGAAAGATCCGGGGTTGGTGGAGGCGGTTCGCTCGACGCTCCAGCGCCACTCACTGGCTGCAGAAGCCTTGGGTCTGGAACTGGTCGAGAGCACGCTCATCGAGCACCAGAAATCGACGATTCGGACGCTTCAGTCCTTGCGCCAGCTCGGCGTGCGTACGGCCATCGATGATTTTGGCACCGGCTACTCATCACTCAGTTATCTCAAACGCTTTCCCGTCAACGTGCTCAAGATCGATCGCTCCTTCGTGTATGGTGTGCCAGGGGACGTGTACGACAGCGCTATTGCTGGCGCCATCATAGCCATGGCCCACGACCTGAAGCTCACCGTCGTCGCCGAAGGGGTCGAAACGCGAGAACAGGTACAGTTCTTGCGCAGCCATCAATGCGACGCGGTTCAGGGGTTTTTACTGAGTCGACCGTTACCTGCCAAGGAATGTCGTGACGTCCTGCAGAGCCCCCTGCGCAGTGCCATGCTGTTGGAGCGCACCGGCTGAAGCTCGCGGTGAACGAAGGGTTCGGATGAGCGAGGGGGGAAACTTCGCGAAATAAGTGGACCTGCCGTTTGCTTCGGAGGCCGTCCGAGCCAGCCGCCCCTCGAGAAGGCATGGCTGTCGCTGGGCGGTCCGACCATCGATCCGCTCCGAGCGCGGGTCCACCTGACGAACCGACGGAGTGTACCCGAGACCGGCGAGTGAGCGACGGCCGGTGGCGAACTCTGGAAAACCCCCTGCGCCTTTGCAGGTAAGTGCCCGAGATTAGAAGGTTTCGAATTTGGCCTGCGTGCTGCAATCCCCGTAGCGAAAACCAACCTCAACCGGAGGAAACATCTCAATGTCCAGTTCGATGAACAAAGTCTTTCTACTCGGAAACCTCGGCGCGGATCCCGAACTCAAGGAGTTCGATGGAAACGCCAAGCTGCGCTTTCGATTGGCCACGTCCGTGAAATGGCGTGACAAGTCGAGCGGAGAAATGAGGGAACGTACGGAGTGGCACACCCTCACCATGTGGGGGAAGCGAGCCGAGGCTCTGGCGGGCATACTCACGAAGGGTACCCGTGTCATGGTGGAAGGTCGGCTCGAAACCCGAAGCTACGAGGCGGACGGAGTCACCAGGTACGTTACCGAGGTGAAGGTCGACGATCTGTTCTTCGCAGGGAGTCCGAGCAGGGCACGCGAGCTCCAGGCGGACGCTGCCTGATCGGCGGCCGTCTTCGCTCGAACACGAATGTTCGCGAGCCCCGGTTCGCCCGGGGCCGCGAGTCTTCGTGCTTGGCCCAGCCGCGCCTCACCAATCGACCCTCCCGAGCCAAGGGGCATCGCCTGCCGCGCCCGCCTGGAAAATTGGGCTGGGGTTGTAGTGGTGGACTGGCGGCTGGGCGCGCGGCTTGACCGCAGTGGATGTTGCAGCCCCCACTCCGCGGGTGAGCTCACTGGATTCCCGTCAAACGGGGCGTCGTGAGTGCGTCGGAACCCCTCGACTCGAAACGGGTAGACGGCTTTTCGACGGATGGATGCGGGGTGGTAACCGAGTTGACAGTCGGGCGCCCCTGCTGAGGAGCCCGACGCTTGCGCTCCCCATTCACAATGACATCATGGCTTGACGGCGAGTCACAGGAACCGAGAACTGCTCGAGGCCAGCTCTTGGCAACGTTTCGAGGTGGACACTGGGCCGAAGCGTGGCAATACTCAGTAGCGGTCGAATTCGGGTTGTGCCGTTATAACCACGCGCGTCACGCGGAGGAGCTTATGCGTCCTGTCATCACTACAACGCCGTCCGGCACGGGAATCATCCTGGCAGCCGCCACTTTATGCCTTGCAGGTTGCTCGTCGTCGGCCGAGGAAGGGTATTCGGGGGTCCTGCCCGGAACGTCGGTGCCGACCACGACGAGCGGAGCCGGAGGCGGCGAGGCCAGCGCGGAATCGGCGGCGGTTACGACGAGCTCGGGTAACGTCGGCACTACGGGCCCCATCGGTATCGATTTCAGTTCGTCCAACCAAGAGGACTCTGGAGGCGAAATGGGTTGTGCCTCCATCGATACCCCCACCACGCTGCAGGAAATCGTGCTCGCGTTCGTGTTCGACGTGTCCGCCAGCATGGGGAACGAAGAGCAAGCGTATTTCAGTCGTGAACTCAAGTGGGATCCCGTGGTGGCCGCGACGAAGGCCTTCTTCGCCGATCCCAACTCACTGGGCATGTCGGCAACACTCACCTTCTTTCCCAACGAGCTCGCGGCGATCGCCTCGGGCCCGATGAATCCCAATGCGGCTGCGACGACGACTGGAATGGCGACGACGACTGGAATGGCGACGACGGGCATGGGGTTCCCGGGGGGAGGGGGGCTCATCACCACTGGGGGTGCCGAGTGCGACTCCACGGGTTACTCCACGCCTGACGTGCCACTCACTCCTCTGCCGTCGGACGCATTTGGTCTGGCCATCGACGCGGTGACGCCGCCTGACGCCTACTCATGGCGGCTGGGGACTCCGACCCTGGCAGCTGTCGAGGGAACCATCACTGCCATCGACGCCATGCGGGCGCAGAATCCGAACAGCCGTTACTCGATCGTATTGGTCACCGATGGCATGCCGGCGCTCTGCGGTGGAACTGACGATTCGGTTGCTAGCGTGGCCAACGCAGTGGGAGCGGTGGCGGACGCGACGCCGACCTATGTCATCGGGGTCGAGAATCCCGTCACGGCTGACGACCCCAATCCGCCGGACAGCGTTTCCGACTTGAACGATGTGGCGCAAGCGGGCGGCACCGGGGACGCCTTCTTGATCGATACCAACAACCCCGAGCAGACAACCCAAGATCTCAAGGGCATCATAGAACAGATTCGGGAGAGCAATTTCTCCTGCAGTATTGCAATTCCGCCCCCTCCTGGTGGAGAAGAGTTCGATCAGGACAAGGTCAACGTTCAGTACGCCTCGGACGCGACGGGCGAAGTCCCCTACGACTATGATCCGAGCTGCGCGTCCCCCAACGCTTGGTACTACGACGACGAAACCAATCCCTCGACCATCGAGGTCTGCCCGGCTACGTGCGACGGATTGCGAGGCATGGCACAGGATGGTGAGCTCAACGTTCAGTTCGGCTGTCAGACCCGAATCAAGTAGGGGTACGGCGATGTCGCGCGTCCGGCTCCGGGGGACAACGCCGTAACGCCGCGCGACTCGATTGACCGCGTCGAGCCTTGCACTTCAGTTCATCCAAGGAGCGTTGCGCTCAGCCATCAGCGCCGCTCTCGGTAGGAAACCTGCCGGCCCCCAGACGAGCGCCTGGGAGTGTTCTCATCGGGCTCGCGTCGATCTCTGGCGCCTCGGAACTTCAGTAGGCCTCAGGTGCTCGCTCCTCATGCGCCCGCGAAATGAGAATCGCCGAGTGTTGCTGGCAGGAATCTTGTCTCGGCTGCGAACGGGCTGCCAGCGGAAGGCGCTCCCTAAGGAGTACTTCGGGTCGGGCTCGACGTGCCATAAGCGATTTCAGCAGTGGGCGCCAAGAATGCCGTCAAGCGCCATGTGCTTACCGACGCGCGTGGTGTTCCCCTGGCCGTTCAAATCACTGGCGCCAACATTCGCGACAAGTGGATGGTTGGAGAAACGCTTGACTGCGTCCCACGGCGGTGCGGTCGTGGGGTTCGCTGCCTCGCGCTTGTCGTGCTCGCCAGCGCTCTGATTCACCTTCCCGTCCTTCCCGGCTTCTTGTTCATCATAGGCTGGTTGCTTCGCCGGTTTTCGGACCAGCTCTTAGGGCTGAGGACATTCGGCTCGAGAATGTGCTGGCAAGACAGCTAGGCGAGATATCGAATTCGACCGGAGCCGAGGCACGAGCCGACACGAGGCTAGCGCAGCTGGCCAGGTGTCACGCGCGAGATTTCGAGCCGCCGCGCCCCCGCTTGCGCCCCCTTCCGCAGCGAGGCAGAGTGTTCACAATCGGTCACAGATGGCGCTAGCGAACGAGGTTTACGCATGCGGCTCGCGCTGAAACTGGCGGCCGCGCTCATGGTCGGAGTCGGGCTCGTGCTGGCTTTGCAGGCCCTGCTCCACGTACACACGATAGAGGCACTCCACGAAGAGGAGGTACGAGACGACGCACTGACCTTGGGCAAGACCCTGGCCGCCGCGACTGCGGAGATCTGGGTCGCCTCGGGTCGCGATCGAGCGAGCGAATTCGTCAGGAAGGCGGCGGCGCGGCGAACCAGCACTCAGATACGCCTGTTGTTGGAGAAACAGCTCGACGTCCTGGGCAAGGTTCCGAAAAAGGCGAGCGTCGTCACCTTGGCACGGGAGCGCCCCCGGCGCGTGTTGGTGGAGGCCCCCGTGCGCGTCGAAGGTCGAGTGGTGGCGGTCGTAAGAATCGATCGAAAGCTGCCAGGTGACCGCGCTTATTTGGCGTCGATCTTGCGCACACAGGTGGTGACCACGGTGCTGGCAGCGTTCGTCTCGGGTTTGATAGCGCTGTTGGTGGGCTGGTGGCTGATTGGTCGCCCCATCCGTCGGCTGTCGAAGCTGGCGCACAGCGTGGCTGACGGGGATTTTGCGCGTCTGAGCGACGTCTCTCAGCGCGACGAGATCGGTGGTCTCGCTGCCGAGCTCGACGCCATGGCACACCGATTGGCTGCCAGCCATCGCAAGGTGCGGCAAGAGCGGCGCGCCCGCACGGATGCCCTGGAGCAGCTGCGCCATGCCGATCGCCTCAGCACCGTCGGCAAGCTGGCGTCGAGCATGGCTCATGAATTGGGAACACCGCTCAATGTCATATCCGGTAGGGCCATGATGATTGCCTCTGACGAGCAGCTGCCAGAATTCGCTCAGCAGAACGCGCGTATCATTGCCGAGCAGGTCACGCGCATGACGACCATTATACAGGATGTCCTCGACTTCGCGCGCCGCAAGCCTCTCGAGCGCAAGAAGACCAGAATCGGTGATGTCGTGGAGCATGCGGTCAACCTGCTCGAGCCCATCTGCGATGACCGGAGAGTTCACATCAAAGTCGAAGGCTTCCAAGATGCGGTGGCACGAGTCGACGCCGGGAAGACTCTCCAGGTCTTGACCAATTTGATGATGAATGCCATTCACGCCATGCCTCGAGGCGGGAACATCACGCTGCGCGTGGCGGAGGAACACGTCTCGGAACCAAGAGACCATCATGCGTCCCAGGGTGACTTCGTCAAGATCAGCGTCGAGGACGAGGGCGTTGGTATTTCCGCGGACCGGCTGGGGGAGATCTTCAAGGAGTTTTTTACGACGAAGAAGGATGGCAAGGGCACGGGCTTGGGGCTGAGCGTGTGCCACGGGATCGTTCGGGAGCACGGCGGCTGGATTGACGTGCGGAGCGCTCTCGATCAGGGTAGTTGCTTTTCCGTGTACCTGCCCCAGAAAGAGGAATCATGAGCACCGAGGTGCTCGTGGTAGACGACGACGAGAGCCTGTGCGAGGTCGTTCGGGACGGGCTCCGTCAGTACGGCTATGCAGTCGAGTTTCGTACTCGCGGTGCCGACGCATTGGAGCTGGCCGCGCAGCGTGACTTCGCGGTCGTGATCACGGATCTGAACCTCGAGCGAATGAGCGGTCTCGAGGTTTGCCGTCGCATCACCGAGAACCGACCCGATGTTTTCGTTATCGTGATCACCGCTTTCGGGGACATGCAATCCGCGATCTCCGCGATTCGGGCAGGTGCTCATGATTTCATCAACAAGCCGTTTCAGATGGAAGCGCTGGCTCACACGCTCGATCGCGCAGTGCAACACCGTCATCTGCGTGAAGAAGTGAAGCGCTTGACCGAGGAAGTCAGCCGCACCCGCGGCAGCGGCCAATTGTTGGGCCGAAGCGCGGCCATGCGCGGGGTCATTTCGTTGCTTCAGCGTGTCAGTGACACGGACGCGACGGTGCTTTTGACGGGTGACAGCGGCACGGGCAAGGAATTGGTTGCCAGGGCGCTGCATTCGGAAAGCCAGCGCGCGGGGAAACCGTTCGTGGCCATCAATTGCGCTGCCATGCCCGCCAATCTGCTCGAGAGCGAGCTTTTTGGGCACACGCGCGGTGCCTTCACCGACGCAAAGACGGAGCGGCGCGGACTGTTCGAGCAGGCGAAGGGGGGCACCATCCTGCTCGACGAGGTCGGCGAAATGCCACTGGAGATACAGCCAAAGCTACTTCGTGTGCTGCAAGACCGGAAGCTGCGTCCGCTCGGTGCCAATGTGGAGGTGTCGATTGAAGCGCGCATCGTGGCGGCCACGAACCGGGATCTGGAAAACGATGTGGAGCGCGGTCTCTTCAGGGAAGATCTATACTACCGACTCAATGTCGTACAGATACACCTGCCGCCGTTGCGTGCGCGAGGAAACGACATCCTGCTTCTTGCCCAGCACTTCGTGGAAACGTATGGCAAGAAGACAGGCAAGCCGGTGCGAGGTATTTCGAGCGAGGCTGCCAAGAAGCTCATCGCTTTCGATTGGCCGGGAAACGTTCGCCAGCTCGAGAACTCGATCGAACGAGCGGTGACCCTGACTCGGTTCGAGCAGATCACGGTTGGCGACCTGCCCGAGAAGATTCAGAACTATGAGGACGCTCCGGCGAATATGCTGGATGTCGACTTGGAGCACTCGTGGACGCTCGAAGAGCTCGAGCGCCGCTACATCGAGCGGGTCCTGAGAGCCAGCAAGGGCAACAAGACCCAAGCCGCCAAGGTGCTCGGTCTGGACCGCCGGACGCTGTACCGCAAGCTCGAGCGTTTTGAAAAGCGTTCGTCAAGCTTGATGAGCGAGCGTGAGTCGCGATCGCGAAAAATGGACAACAGCCAATGACTCTCGAGCAAAAGAGCGCGATTTGAAGGATTCTCGGGGTCCCGCTGAAAGCTAGTCGAGAGGAGAGCGTTTCCTGGTGGTGACCAGCCGTCCCCGGGGAGATTCGAGACATTTCGCTACGGCACGCCGATTTTGCCACGGCTCTCGCACCCACGGAGACTGCGGGATTTCCCGCAACATCGCCGGCATATGTGCTGGCATGCGGAATGCTTGTCAGAGTCGAGACAGAGAAACGAAAGACGCTATGAATGACCGAGAAACTCCTGATTGCCGTCGCTGAAGACGACGCGGACATGCGGGAGTTACTCGGCTCGTCCCTGCGTAATCGAGGCTTCGATATCGACGAGTGCAGTGATGGGGCCGAGCTTTTGGCGCATCTGAAACAGGCCCGTGCCGGTGCTCGAGTTCCGGACTTGGTGATCAGCGACGTCCAGATGCCTGGCGCGACGGGATTGGAAGTGTTGGGTTGGCTGACGCGACGGCTGCCCGAGGTGCCGTGCATCTTGATTACTGCTTTCGGTGATTGGCGAACTCATCGGCGTGCTCACAACCTGGGGGCGCGTGTGGTCATCGACAAGCCATTCGACCTCAGGGTGTTGCACGAGTTCGTGCACAGCGTTCTGGCGGATAGCAGCAGCACGGTGGCCGATCATTCGAGCTGAGGTGCGGTCGGGGCATCGCGGATCGTTTGCGCACGGACGGCCGCTTCGGCGCGCTGGGTGAAACGCAAGAGTTGCTCGCGGACGTCAGGGGGGAAGTCGGCGATACGTTGCTCGAAGGTCGTGAAGTCGTTGGCGAACAAGGCACGACTTGCCTCCTCGAAACCAGGTTCGTCGCCCGCCATGTCCCACATGAAACGATGGGTGGCTTCGACTGCCTCGCGCACCTGGCCCTCGCTTGCGCTGTCGCGTCTGGCAGCGTCTACCAGGCGGCGCAGCGCTGCGGAGGCGCCGCCGCTCTGGCGCCCAAGCCAACTCCAGTGCCGCGGCAGAAGCGAGACTTCCCGCGAAATCACACCGAGGCGAGGCCTTCCCCGACCGCGCCGCTTGGGCTGCTCGAGCTCTCCGCTCTCCGAACCGGCAAACCTCGCCTGTACGTCGGTAGAGCTGCCGCTGAGATCGAGATCGGTGGGAGCTCCGCTCTGTTCGTCGAAAATGGCAATGCGTTTGCGGGGTCCCGTGTTCTCGCAGGCTTTTGCCGCCTGCGCCACGTCTGCCAGGCTTCCGCGCGCGAGCAGGCGATTGCCCAAGAAAGCCACGAAGCTGCTGTTTTCTTCCTGCATGAGACCAACCCTTTGCGTGAGGATGAGCCCAATATTACCCGGGTAATATTGGACTGTCAATAATACCCGGACGAAATTGGCTTGGATGGTGCATGGGTCTGGGCAGAACGACTTCCGAAACTCGGCAACAGCTCCGTTTCTCATTCGTTCCACAGGTTTCACCCAGGTTTTTACCAGCTGGCACTGAACGCACCGATAGTGTCCAACGTGAACAACCCTCCTCGCGACCGTTCCCAACTCCTGCTCACCAAGCTCGCCCTGTTCCTGTCGGGTTTGCTTCTCGGCCTCGTGTTCGTGAGCTGCTTTGGTCCCAAGCGGGAGCCTCGCGTCCGGGCCGAACCCGTGCCGAGTGCGCACGCGGATAATATGACCGTGCTGGTCGCCTGGGACGGAGTCCGCTGGCAAGAAGTCTTCGAGGGTGTCGACGCCAAACGTGCTCGGGCCTCGGCACTTCCCAAGCGTACCAGCCCACAGTTGCTGCCGAACCTGTACCAGTTGGTCTCGGCGGACGGTTGCGCCATCGGCTCTCCGCAAGCGGCCACGGTTCTGAGCGCCACGGGTCCCAACTACTTGTCGTTGCCGGGTTACACCGAGATGTTCACCGGGGCTTCCCCGGTAGGCTGTCACGACAATGACTGTGGGCAAGTCACGTCGCGCACGATCGCCGACGACGCGGTTAGTTTGGATACGTCCCTGGGGGCGGTCGCTGTCATCACCTCTTGGCCAAGGATCGAGCGGGCTGCCTCGGTCGATCCGAAGACCATGATTATTTCAGCGGGCCGTACCCATGGCTCGAACCAACAGGCGCTCCATCGAAGCCAACGTGCGTGGAAAGCCTATCAGCAGGGCAGGGCTGCGGACCCGGCCCCAGGTTTCGGGGACTTTCGGCCCGATCGATACACGGCCGAACTGGCGCTGGCCTACCTGGAAGACTTCGCCCCTCGATTCCTGTTCGTGGGTCTTGGCGAGACGGACGAGTACGCCCATCACAATGACTACCCGAAGTACATCGATGCGCTGCGGCGCGCCGACGAGACCGTTGGCAAGATCCACCGCATCCTCGAGCGAGCCGAAGTGCGGGGCGTGTCGACAACCCTATTCGTAACGAGCGACCACGGTCGCTCCGGGTTCATCCATCACGGAGGTGCTTACCCTAGTTCTTCACGGAGCTGGTTGGTTGCCGCGGGCTCGACCATTTCTTGTCGAGGCTTCGTCCATTCCCCCGAGCCACGCAGGTTGGCCGACCTCGGGCCGACTCTTCGCGCGCTGTGGGGTCTCGACCCACGAGGTCTCCAGCGGGACAGTAGCGTGGCTCTGCGCGGCAGCGTACTGGTCGAGCTGTTCAACGAGTAGCCGCGAGCTAGAGACCCGATCGAACGGGGAGGGATGGCCTGACCAACCCGTCGTTTTGAGCGCAGCCTCGGGCCCTCCGAGGGCCGGGACCGAGGCGAAGCGACCCATGAGTGCTCAGCCCTCTAGGCTGCGTCCGCTGCCTTCAAGCCTGACTCTGGATCTGCTGGGCTAGTGACTCGGGCGGAGGATCGAAGAACTCCGTATTGAGCAGCTGGCAGGCTTCTGCCGTACTGTCGACGATCCAGGTGAAGAGTTGGTGGAGATCACCCATTTTCTCTGGCGCCCTCGCCAGCGCGTCGAGCCTCGAGAGCATGCCTTCGATCTTCTCCAGGGTGCGTACCCCGATGGGCGAATCGGGTATGCGTATCAACTTGAGCAGGTTGCGTGAGCGTTCGAGATTGCAACTCACGGAACGTGGAAACGCCCGGTCGAAGAGCAAGAACTCTGCCACGGCTCTGCCGGAAAACGTGTGAACCTCGCGTTTGAAGAACGGTTCGATGCCAGAGCAATAGCGCAGCGTGGCGAGCCACTGCGCGGCCTCGCTCGGCGACTCGACCTCCCCCTCGCCGGGACCTATGCTGTGGTGCTTCACGTCGAGCACGCGTGCGGTCTGACTGGCACGCTCGAGTGTGGTGCCGAGGCGCATGAACCGGTAGGGTTCGTCGTGCAGCATGGTTGCTTCGGCGACTCCGTGATAGAGCAAGCACTGGTTCTTGAGGTGTTGATAGAAATCGTGTCTGTCTTCCTGGAACATGCGTTTGGTGGCGCGTGCTCCCATCCACAGCCACAAGTCGTTGATTGTCGTCCACATCTCCAGACTGATGGTTTCGCGGATCGTCCGGGCGTTTTCGCGTGCAGCGGCCAGGGACGAGAAGATGGAGCTCGAGTTTTCCGCGTTCCAGGTCAGGTATTGTTGCGCGACGTTCGCATCGTCCAGACCTTGCTCACCGGTGACGGCGAGATAGTGAGCTTGCTGGCCGGAGACGACGACGAGCGGGCGCCAGCGTTCCGCATTGGGCAGATCGACGTCGAGCTGAAAGGCCATGTTCACGTCTTGCAAGCGGGCGAGAACCTCGACCCGCTCGATGTATCGATTCAGCCAAAAACAGCTGTTTGCGACTCGTGAAATCATTGCCCTTCCAGCACCCAGGTGTCTTTCGATCCGCCTCCCTGGCTCGAATTCACGACGTACGAACCCTCGACCAAGGCGACGCGCGTCAACCCTCCAGGAAGCACCCAGCTCTCGTCGCGACCAGTCACGATGTAGGGGCGTAGATCGACCCGCCGCGGGGCTACCGAGCTGCCAGTCCAGGTTGGACAGGTCGAAAGCTCGATACGCGGCTGAGCGATGTAGCCACGCGGTTTAGCCTGGATGCGCCTTCTGAACTCTTCGATTTCGCTGGCGGAGGCCTGGGGACCTATCAGCATTCCGTAGCCGCCCGCTTCATCCACCGCCTTCACCACCAACTCGGGCAGGTGATCCAGCACGTACTTGAGGTGGTCGTCGCGCAAGCACACGTAGGTGTCGACCTGGCCCAAGATAGGCTCCTCCGACAGGTAGAACCGGATCATCTCGGGCACGAACGGATAGATCGCCTTGTCGTCCGCGACGCCATTCCCAATCGCGTTGGCGAGCGCCACGTTTCCGGAGCGATAGGCGCGTATCAGGCCCGGTACGCCGAGCATGCTGTCCTCTCGGAAGACTTCCGGGTCGATGAAGGCGTCATCGATGCGACGGTAGATCACATCCACACGCTGAGGCCCGCGTGTGGTTTTTGCCCACACCTTTTCGTCCTCGACGAACAGATCAGACCCCTGAACCAGGGGGACTCCCATGCGGCGCGCAAGGAAGCTGTGCTCGAAATAGGCGGAATTGAAGGGTCCGGGTGTCAGCACCACGGTGGTGTCCTGATCGTCCGGTGCGGGGCCCACCGAGTCGAGCGCGCGACGCAGCCGCAAGGGGTACTCGTCCACCGGCATCACGCGTGCCTCTGCGAAAACTCGCGGGAACACCTTCTTCATGACCATGCGGTTTTCGAGGACATAGGACACCCCCGAAGGCGTACGCGCGTTGTCCTCGAGCACCAGCACATCGCCTTTGGGTCCACGAATCAGATCGATCCCGGCGATGTGAATGTAGACCCCCGCCGGAGGACGAACGCCGCGCATCTTCGCCAGATAGCCCTTGGCGCCGAGCACCAAATCGCTGGGTATGCGCTTTTCCTGGAGGATGCGTTGTTCCCCGTAGATGTCCGACAAGAATTGGTTCAGTGCTTCGACTCGCTGCAGTAGCCCAGTGCGCAGCTTCGTCCATTCCTGGTGAGGGATGACCCTCGGTATCAGGTCGAACGGAAAGATGCGCTCGGCACCACGCTGGTCGGCGTAGACGGAAAAAGTGATGCCCTCGCGCAGAAAGGTCGAGTCCGCGAGCTTCCTGCGGGATCGGAACTCGCGTCCACCCAAGCTGGAAAGCAGCTGCACGACCCGCTCACCTTCCGGCCGTCGCCCACCGGCGGTGTCGAAGCATTCGTCATAGGCGCCGCCCAGGGGTAGGTACCCTTCGAACAGTTCCCTCGCGCTGCTTTCGGCCACTTGCTGATCTTCGTCTTGAGAACGCCGAGGTCCATCGTGACTCGACCTGTTCACACTTACCAGGGTGGTGGGGCCTTGCAAGGCCCGGCGCTTTGAACGGCCATTCAGTGCGGTCAGACGGCGTTCTGGCCCGCGTTGCCTGCTCGCGCCTCGGTCAGCGACTGGTCAGGAAGATAAGTAGCTGAAGTAGGTAAGCGATGACGATGGCGATCAGAAAGGCGTTTACGACCCCGTCCAGCCATTTGCCGAGCGCTTTGAGCTGAGGGCGAAAGAAGAGTTTACCCAGCACCAGGCCGATAAAAGCCACGGATAGAAGCTTGTTCAGCACGGAGGCATCCTAGCAGGCCTGCTAGCCCGCGAGCGCTGATTCATGATTCCGAGGGCCCTGCTATGAGCCGGGAACGGAAAATCGAGCGATGCTTCCGTTCGCCCGGGTTCAGTCGTGGTGAGGCGCTTTCTTCGTGGGCTGGCTGGGAAAGCCGGCGAGTCCGCCCAACTGCACTTCGTCGCGCTGCACGGTGGGTTCACTTTGCATGTACAATGCCATCAGCTCTGCCAATGCTTGCAGGCTGTCCAGGTGAGTGCGCTCCCAGCCGTGAGTGGCATCCGTCCCAAAGCACAGAAGAGCGGTACGAATGTCGTTCCCGGCTTCCACGGCAGAAGCGGCGTCGGTGCGGTAGCAGCCGAACAGGTCGCGCTGATGAGGAATCCCGTGAGCCTTGGCCAGGTTCAATAAATGATGAGTCAAATGGT
Source organism: uncultured delta proteobacterium (assembly GCA_963809955.1). GTDB lineage: Bacteria > Myxococcota_A > Polyangia > Polyangiales > Polyangiaceae > JAICQQ01. The sequence continues at coordinate 657,803 of CAWELQ010000010.1, read as the reverse complement.
AGTCGAAAGGACCTGTGGCGTCGCCCATTCCGATAGAGACTTCGAATTCGTTCGAAGTCTGATCGCCGCCCTGAGGTGCCGTGTCGACGGCAACCATCTCGGCCACGTCTTGGTGCAGTACGTGGGAAGCGCCGGAGCCGACTTCTTCGGTAATGGTGAAGAGCAGATGGCAGTCGACCGGCGGCGTAATACCGGCGTCCAGCAGGGCTTTTGCGGCACCGAGCATGGCGGCGACTCCAGCCTTGTCGTCGAGATGCCGCGACTTGACGAAGCCATTTTCGGAGATGCAGGCGCCGGCGTCGACTGCGACCAGATCTCCGACGTTGAAGCCGAGGTGCTGCAGGTCCGCCTGCGACTGGCAACGTTCGTCCGGCCTCAGCTCGAGATTTGTCCCAGCTGGTGACCTGGCTGTCGACCTCGTCGCCCCAGATGTGCCCGGAAGCCTTGAGCGGCAAGAGCGTGCCGAAGCGCACACCTTGGTCGGTAAACACGCGCACGCTGGCTCCCTCGGCGAAACGGCTCGACCAGCTGCCAACCGGTACGACACGCAGGCGTCCGTTGTCCTTGAGCCTCTTGACCTGGGCCCCAATCGTATCCAGATGCGTGACAATGGCGCGATCGGGCGAATTCACGTGACCCGGCAGCGTGGCGCGGATCGCTCCACGCCGCGTCAGTTGGTAGTCGATGCCCAGTTCCTCGAGCTCCGCGCAGGTCAGCTTGGAGGCAGCCTCCGTGTAGCCCGTCGGGCTCGGCGTTTCGAGCAAATGGAGCATTTTCCGCCGGACATACGCCATGTCGATCTCGAGCTTTCTCATGTCCTTCGTTCATACGCCAATTTGGCGCGTGCCGCGACCCCGACGGATTTCGGCGGGAGTGCGTGTGGCTCCACGCCGTTGCGCACTCCTTCGCCGAGCTCGATGGGTGCGGGCCTTAGTCGCTAAACCCTGGGGCCAATTTGCCCAATAGCTCCACGATCTGCTTCCAGCCGCCCTCGTGGTTCGTGCGCGACTCCTCGCTCGGAAATCCGACGTGGTGCAGGGTGAGCCGCGTCTGTTCCGGCCCAAGCTCTTCGAAGCGAAGCGTAACGAGGCTGTCCGGCCCGGAAAACGCCGAGTGCCAGGTGAATGACAGCTCGCTGTGCTCTTTGATGGTTCGATAGCTTCCGCTGTGGGGCAGCTCCTTTTCGCCGGCTTTCATGACTATCAGAAATTCGCCACCCACATGCGGGTCGACTTCGACTTTGGGAACACTCATTCCCTCGCCGGGGCACATGAATTGCGCCAGCGCTTTGGGTTCGAGCCACGCTCGAAACACCTTCTTGCGGTTGGCGGGGATGGTCCTAGTGATTTTCAGTTCTAACTTATCGATCATTGCTGTCTCCTTCGTTTGATTGGATGTACTCGACGAGTGCATCCATGCGTCGACTCCAAAAGTGGCTGTATACGTGCAGCCAGTCGTAGGGCAGTTGCAGCGTGGCCCAGTTCACGCTGAACCAGTGCTCCCGGCCCTCCACGCGGCGTTCCAGGAGCTCGGCGCGTTCGAGCACCTTGAGGTGTTTCGACACACCGTTGAGACTCATCGAGAACGCTTCGGCAATGTCGCTGACGCGCAGTTCGTCAGCTTCCCTCAAAAGCTCGATGATGCGCCTGCGAGAGGGATCGGACAGCGCCGCGAACGTCCGGCTCAGGCGCTGCTCACTGGCCCGACGCAGGCGGGTCTTTTTATCAACCATATGGTTGAATATAAGATCAACCGAATGGTTGAGCAAGACCCCGGAGACGGAGCAATGGAAGTTTAAGTTAATACAGTAATATCAAGACTTTAGGCGCTGAAGCGGTGATGATCCAAGAAGTCCTGCAAAAGGTCGCCCATGTAGAACTTGAGGAGACGTCGATCGGTCTGCACGAGATCAACGACGACCAGGCCGTCGATCACGTTGGAAAACTCGTGGTCGAGATTGAAGCCCAGGAACTTACCTCCGAGCTTGAGGTATTCCTTGAGCAGCACTGGGAGACCCTTTCGATCCATTTCCGCATCGGAGACCACTGCGGAAAGGTCCGAAGGCGCCGTTAGCACCGCACGCGGATCTCCGAGGCCGCCAGCGCCGAAGGAACGCGCTCGCACTGGGTTCTTCGGACGAACGCTCTGGTAGAGCGGATGACGGTGGCCCGAGCCGCTCAGTACTCGAACCATCAACTCGCGCGAGAAGCTCACATAGTCCGCAGAGACGCTGACCGGGCCGAGCAACGTCCGATAAGAGGGCCGTCTGGCGACGAAACTGGCGATTCCCTTCCAGAGCCAGAGCAACGCACGCGAGGTCTTCTGATACTCGGGGCAGACGAATGACCGCCCCAGCTCGATGGTGGCGCCCAGGCGGTCGAAGAGGTCGTCCGGGTATTTGAACAGCGTGCTGGTGTACAGGCCCGCGATGCCCCGCGTTTTGACGATCTCGTCCGCAAGCCCCAGGCGATACGCGCCCACCAGCTCGCGCTGCTTCGTGCTGTAGGCGAACAGGTGATAGTAGTCCTGATCGAAAGGATCGAGGTCGATCGAACGGCCGGTGCCTTCGCCCGCGGCGCGGAAGGTGATTTCTCGCTGCCTGCCGATCTCGCGCAGCATCTTGGGTATTTGTCGAGCCTGCGCCGCATAGACCCGAAAATCCGGGCTGCCGAGCAGTTGGCAGTGGTCCGGTAGCGCCTCGAGCTCCGCCCACAAGGTGTCCGCGCCTTCGCTCGACACCACGCGCTCATGTGGCTGCGTCGAAGCCTCCGAATCAGGTCGAGGCTGACGGAAGCGTAGCGCCTGCCCGCGCCATTTGAGTACCTGGACTCGTCTGCGCTCGCTTTCTATGTGTTCCAGCGATCCTGGCGCCACCCGCGCGCCCAGGCGTGCACCACCCTCCGCCGTCGGCAGGTAGATGGGCAGTAGTGCCGCACGTGTGACGCCGGCCAATCGAATGAGCTCGCGTCCCTGAGATTCTTCGCTGTCGGGGTCGATGCAGTACACGAGTCCGTTGCCTCGCTGGAGCCAGCTGCGCGCCGCATCCCTGGAATGACACACAGGCAGCGTCCGACATGCCGGATGGTCGATTCCACCCGGCGGCGCCATGAGGGCCCAGGGTCCCGCCTGTTCATCGAGTTGGTTCAGGAGTCTGGCCGCGCCGCGGCGTGCGGGTCCGTCGCTCCAGACTACGGCGATCGTCGCATTCTTCGTCGCATGACACTGCGCCGTCAGGGCCGCTTGTTCCGGCGCACTAGAGGTGAGCTCATTTCCAGCCATTCGAGTGTTCTCCCTGTTTTGGAGTTTGACATGTGGACTCGTACAACTGGGAGCCAACGTTAAACACTCAGGTTTGACGACACTGGTTCGTCTAGACGTCGGTTTGGTGAAGTCACATGAACGTGACCGAGTAGACGAGAAAGAGTCACCGGTCCGGTGCGATACTAGCTTCTCGATGACGGCGCTTTCTCAACGACGAACGTCTGGAGATCGGTTATCGATCCGCACCGAGAGCGAGCGTGCGTCGCTCGCCACCTTGCTCGAGCCTCGCGCATTCTTGCGAGTCGCATTTCGCTCCATCGCCATCGTCTTTCTGATCTGGCTGGTGGTGCTCGAGCTCTGGCTCTACAGGCTCAGGGGGGCTGCGGCGGCCGTGGTGATCGGCCGCTGCTCGCGACGCATTTTGCGACTGGCCGGCGTGACCCTGTGTGTCGAGGGACAGAAACGTGGGGCTGGGCTGATGATTTCCAACCATCGCTCTTATCTCGATATCCTGGCCATTCTCAGCGTGCACCCGTGCAGCTTCCTCTGCAAACGGGAGGTCGAGAGCTGGCCGCTGGTGGGCGGCGTCGCCGAGCGCTTGGGGGTTGTCTTCGTCGATCGCAGCAGTCGCGAGAGCCGCGCGGCCACACTCGCCCGCATTTCCGCTCTGGCCGTTGCTGGCGCCGAGCTAGTGGCGTTCCCAGAGGGCACCACGACTCGCGGACCTGGCATGCGCACCCCCTACCCGGGGCTATTTCGAGCCGCCGAGAGCAAAGGGTTTTCGATCGTGCCCGTGGTGATCGAGTACGAGGATCCGGACGACGCATGGGTAGGTGATGACACCCTGCTGCGGCATGTTCTGGTCTGGCTCGCCAAGCCTCAAAGCCACGTCACCTTGCGCTTCGGCTCCGCCCTTCACGTGACAGACGCGGACCCAGGGTCGCTTCAGGCGCGGGCCGAGGCATGGATGCGCTCGTCGCTCCACGAGCTGGACGGTCGCTACGTGCGCGCGCGAGCGAGCATTCGTGAAGGCAAACCTGGCCCAGTGCTGCTCTGAGATCTCGTCTGCTGTCCTGCCGCGTGCGCGGACCGCGGTTCTCGGCATCGGAGCGTGGGTGTGCTGCGGTGTAAGTGGCGGCTGATTCCGTAAGGCACGGATCTGGCCATGTGCCGCGGAGCGAAAGTTTCGGCGAAGGCTGCCGATATGGAAGAGATGCGCTGGTATTTCGGAGTCAGAGTAGGATGAGCAACTACAACATACTGATTATCGACGATTCGCAGGCGATTCGTGACCATGTGCAGAACGTGCTGGGAGCCTCCGAAAGGCGGTATCGCACCGTGACTGCCAATAATGGTCTCGATGGCTACAAGGTGCTGGTGTCTGGCAAGATCGACCTGGTGCTCTGTGACGTGATGATGCCCGTACTCGACGGATTCAAGTTCCTGGATCTGAAGGCTTCACGTCCCGAGCTCAGGGACATCCCGGTCATCATGCTGACCGCCTCGGGCGAGATCGCCCAAAAGGTCCGGGCGCTCGAAGGTGGAGCCAAGGACTATTTGACCAAGCCCTTCCACGAGTCTGAGCTGTTGGCCCGGATTGGAGTACACCTCGAGATCGTGCTTTTGCAGCGGCAGCTGAGGGAGAAGAATGATCAACTAGAAGTGCTTTCGAATACCGATCCTCTGACCACACTCACGAACCGGCGGCATTTGCTCGAGTTGGCGGAGATCGAGCTGCTGCGCGCCGAACAGCAGGGCGAGAGCCTGGCGCTGGTCATGCTGGATGTCGATCACTTCAAGCAGGTCAACGACAACTTCGGACACTTGGTGGGCGATCAGGTGTTGTCCGGAGTCGCCCGTGTGCTCAAGAGCGATTTGAGGCAGAAGGACGTGGCCGCCCGTTACGGGGGCGAAGAGTTCGTCATCTTGTTGCCGGGGACGGATCTGGATGGTGCAGGGGTAGTTGCCGAGCGGTACCGCAAGAAAATAGAAACCATGCGCCTGAGCGGTGCGCGTCGGCACGAGTCACTGCGCGTGGGAGGCGGCAATTCCGGCGCCCAGCGAGGACTGACCACGGCGGGCGCGCCGGTCGCCCCTTTCAAGGCAGGCCCCAGCTGGTCGCTCGAACCGTCTGCGGGCAACGTGCAGGAGCTCAGCGTCACGGCCAGCTTCGGGGTGGCGGCATTTCCAGAGCATGCGGCCCACAGCGTCGACGAGCTACTGCGAGCGGCTGATGAGGCCATGTACGCTGCCAAGAATGCGGGTCGCGACCGAGTCTGCAAAGCCGCAGGCGCCAGGGCAGCGGGCGGCTAGAGCGGGCAGATCCCGTGCGCTGGCTGTGCGATCACTGACAGAGCTCGCTTGCGACCAACAGGTGCGGCCACTGCGACCCGATGGAACGGCAGGTGCTTTCGCACCTGCCGGGCCCTGCCGGCATTCCAGGGTAAGCGCAGACCAGCCAGTTCGTGGGGTCATCGTAGTCGCTGCAATTCGGCGTGAGGGCCCAGCACACCCCGGAGTTGGAATCGAGCGTGCCGACCGGGCAGGCGGCTCCAAAGTAAAGGTGTGCACAAGAGGCGAAGGGGATGCCGCAGTCTTCACCATTCAGACAGCGTCTTGCCGTTGCCTGGCATTGTCCAGCGGTGCTCGAGGGGACAGCGAAGTGCCTACGTAGACAGTCGTTCCAATAGGTGACGCCGTCGCAGCCGCAGACCGGGCTGGGCTCCGGTTCGCAGAAGACGGGGATGGACTCGCAAAAGCCGGGGCCGTTGCCGCAGCTGGGCTTGTTGCAGAAATAGGACGGCGGACAGTCGTAGTAGCCGTAGCAACTCATGCTGGTGTCCGGCGCCCCGGCGTCGCTCGGCCCTTCAGTGGTGGTCGCATCCATGGCGCCAGTCCCTCCGCCGTCGCTGGCGGTTGCCGTAGCGATGGCTCCTGGGGTCCCACCTTCACCAGCGTTGGCCTGAAACACCACCACGTCCCCGCTGGAGCAGGCGAACTCAACGGCCGAAAGGGCGAGCAAGACGAAGCTGCTTGCCCGGGTCACGGCGCCTCCGCGGGGGGGGCGAACAACGAAGTGCCGCCAAGTGCCGCCGAGGCTGAAACCAGCAACGTCGGGCGCACCGCAGGGGGTTCGAGGAGCAGCTGCCGGTCGTCGCCAACTTCGGCCACGAAACGACTGCCGGCCACCGAAATGTCGACGCCTCCCAGGGCCGACATGTAGGCGCGGCTGCCCAACTTGACGCGTAGGCCTGCCAGACCGCTCAGTAAGGGCTCCAGAACCGAACGCGTTCGGCTCACTTCTACGCCTTCCGGCGCAGCGCTGGGCTCCAAGTGCAGCCATTCGAAGCCGGGCCCGATGGCAAGAGAGAACATGAGCGCTTCGGAAAGCTTGGAGTTCCAGGTGGCCAGCATGCGGGCGGCGGTGGGGCGGACAGCCGCATGGGCCGCGCGGAGCTCGAGGTCGCTCGGCGCGTAGGTCACCAGCGAGATCAGAGTTCCGAGGCCAGTCTGTTCGAAGGTCAGATCGCACCCGACGCCCGCCCCTGGCAGGACTCGGGAAGAACCCAGGCTGGTGATTCCCAAGAGCACCCCCGCGCCGACGCCCAGCTTGGAAGGCGTGCTCGGTGGCTCGGCGGTCGGAGCAGCCCTATGCGTCTCCGCACGCACCCGAGGTGGCGCGTGCTGGATGGGGCCGGCCCGCGGGGGTGCCGCGGTATCGGTGCCTGGCGAGGCTTGATCCTCGCGTCTCTCCAGCATGGCCTCCACGATGAGATAGGCGACGTGTGTCGCCGCTTCCACGGCGGTTTCGATGGAGCTGTCGTCGACGATTGCGCGACGTTCGACCTCGTCACCACTGGCCCCGTCGACCACCACGATGCTGTAGTCGGGAGGCTTGAAGTCCATGCTGATGATGGCGACGGGCGTTTTGCTGACATCCGGGGCCTCGTCGAGGTCTTCGTCTGGACCAATCACGTCCACGTCGAGATCCAATCGATGAAACAATTCTCGAGCGGTCGCACGCGCCAGTGTCATCGCCGCATCGTCGCCGGAAATTCTCAGCTCGACGTGCCGGGAATCGACCGCTTCTGGTGGTGAGGTCAGCGGAAGGCGTGCTGCGGCATGGCTAGCCCAACACAAGCCGATCAGACAAGCGAAGAACCCTCGATGACGTGCGCTCACGGGGCACTCGAAGAGCGAAGCCTTTCGCGTGCTTCTGCCGCGTAGCCGGAAGTCGGGTGCTTATCGACGAGATCTTGCCAGGCCCGAGCTGCCCGGTTCTTCCAGCCCAGGCGGGACAGCGCGCGTGCTCGCCCGTACAGGGCTTCGGCCTCCAGAGGACGCCCGCCGGCTCCGAGATAGCGCTCGAAGGTCACCAGTGCTCCGCGCGGATTGCCACTGTCGAGCTGAAGGGTTCCCAGAGTCACCAGGGACAACTGTGCCTCTGGAGAATTGGGGAACGCGCGCTGCAGCCTTCGGTAGAGCTGGACCGAGCTCGCGAGCTCTCCGGCTCGTCGAGCTCGATTTGCTTCAGAAAACAACGTGGCCGCCGTGTCTCGGGGCTCGTCCGTGGAGGCGGAGGACTCGTCGGCCATCTCGGAAGGCGGCGAGCTCGAGCGGCGATGCTGTCGCACGGTTCGGGGGGCTGGTGCGTGCGGTACGGGTGCCGCCACGGTGGCGGTGGCGTCCGTGGCCGACGCCGAAGCCGGACTGGTGGACTGGGGCGGCGGAACGTTGGCTTTGGGCGCGCTGGCCTCGCCTCGCCGCGCGGCTCCGGCCGAGGCGGGCAAATGGTCGATCTGTTTGGTATCGTTTCCACCTGATTTGTCTCCCGCGCCTCCCAAGGAGACCAACGCAGCCGCTCCCGAAGCTAGTGCGAGCCCTCCGCCCACGATGCCAAAGGCCCAGCGGCCTCGGCGCTGGCGGGTAATCGGTCGCAACGAGGTAGGAACGGGAGTCGACAGTAGTTGCGGGCGGGCCACCATTCTGAGCAGCCGCTCGGCAGACCCCGGGGCAAACTCGATGGCCGCGGCTTCCATCTCGAGATCTGCGCGTACCCTGACTTCGAAGCGGCACGCGGCACATTCTCTCAGATGATTTTGCAAGCGTTCGCGTTCACTCGCAGTGAGCTCGCCTCCCTCGAGTTTGTCGATCAGGTTCTCGGGGTGAATCCCCACGACGCTCATGGCCCCGCCTCGAGTTCGTCCATCAAGCCAGGCGTCCGCTCGATGCACTTTCGCAGCGCTTCTTTCGCGAGACGCATTCTACTGCGCACGGTATTGGTGGGCGCGCCCGTCGCCTGCGCGACCTCGTCGAGGGAAAAACCGAGGACCACTCGCAGCCCCAGGGTTTCGGCCTGCTCCTCCGGCAGGCGGCTCAACAGCTGGCGCAGGAGCTCACGTCTGCGTTGGGCGCTGCTGACCTCGAGTGGCGAAGGCGCCCATTCGCTCTCGGATTCATCGTTTGCGAGATCGGACAGCTTGGAAAGTTCGCGCCCCCGCTGTTTGCGTGCTCTGAGAGCGACCCGAAACGCGATGCGTGAGGCATACCCCGCGGGCGGGCACTCGCCGCGAAAGCTGGGCAGAGCACGCAGCACCGCGAGCAGGGACTGTTGGGCCACGTCATCGAAATCGGCGTGCGACGCGCCGATGACTCCGGCCACGGCGCGGCCCACAATCGGCGAAAGCTGGATGAGCAGCTCCTGAGTTGCCTCCAGTTCTCCCTGAGCGGCTCGGAGCGCCAGAGCAAGCTGCCGACGATCTGCGGCGCTGTACTGGGACGGGGTGGACTGCATCTAAATGGGTGTGTCTGCGGGCAGGCTGAACCGATCACCCTGGAACCTGGGATCCGCCGAGTGGCGCTCTCAAAGGATAGCAGGCCTGCTCCGGCGATGAATGGCTTGGCGTCGAGTCCGAGCGCGGCCGCGAAACAGCCCGATGGAGATCCGTCTTTGCTGGAAAAGGCTGCGTTGGACGGATTCCAGTTGGGACTGGCCGGAGGTGCGGCCCTGGGCAAGGAGAGCCGGGCGTCCTCGCACCGCGTTTGCCAGGATCGCTCGCTTGCCTGCGCCACGAGCTCACGGGCATGGCGCGACGAGCGTGCCGTGGAGCGCTCGCGCAAGTCAGGCGGGGCGGAGAGCGGCGAGGCCCTCGAACCACCCCGGGGCGCAGAGCGGCGAGGCCTCGAACCACCCCGGGGCGCAGAGCGGGGTTCAGGGTCGCGCGCTTCGTTGGCAGTCGAAGACAGGTCCTCGCGACTTGGGGGGATGCTCGCAGCGGCGCGTGGGGGCGCTTTGGTTGTGGACATCGTGGAAGCCTTGAGTATCAATCAGCAGCATGAGACTCACGTCGCTGTTGGCGCGCGCATTCGTTCAATGCCCTCGACGTATAACTCCTGATGCGCCGCTGGCGGTTGCCGCGAATCCATGAGCGAGGCGATTCGCTGGGCGGAATGCGTCGCGCTGGGCGCGCTTTCGGTGCTTGGGTCCAACGCCTGCGGCAACTCGACGGATCTGCAGACGGCACGACCCAAAGACATCGTTGTCAGCCTCAGCTCCGACATCCCGACGGTCGTCAACGTGACCTGGCGGACCGACCAGCCTGCCATCGGCTATGTGGAGTATGGCACCACTCGAGAGATGCAGTACAGCACGCCGCTGGAGGAGGAACAGCTGGTGCATGCCACGAATCTGCTCGGGCTCGCGCCGAACACCACCTACTACTATCGCGTCGTGGCTTGGGCCGCCAATGACGCTGGCGGCAGTGAAATCGCGACCATTGCCACGGGCGATCTCGGCCTCCAGTTGCCAACGTTCACGGTCGAGGGTGAGGGTCAGCCGCAGCTCGTGGTGGCGCCGCTGGTACGGCAGAAGGTGGCGCTGGTCATCGATCCGGCTGGTGATGTGGTGTGGGCGCACAACGAAACGCGCGACCTGGAGATCCACCGCGCCCGCCTTTCGGCAGACGGTCAGAGCGTGCTCTACAATGCCGTGGGTCCCGCAGGCGATCCGGTCGAGGGGTCCGCGCTGGTGCGCGTGGCAGTCGATGGATCCAGCGAAAGTTCCACGGCGGTACCCTGGCTCAGAGACGATTTCGTCGAGCACGCCGATGGCACCCTGGCAGCGCTCGTCCTCGACGAACGGGATTTCGGGGGCAGTCCCTTGCGCGGGGACAAAATCGTCGAGATCGGTCCCGACGGCGCGTTGGTCGACGTGTGGTCGGTCTGGGATTGCTTCGACCCCGCCGCTGCCCCGGGCGATCAGAGTGGGCAGGGCTGGACCTTCGCCAACGCGCTCGACTACAGCGATGCCGAGCAGGCCTACTACGTGGGACTCCGCAATTTCAGCAGCATCGTGAAGGTTGATCGCGCGACCGGCAATTGCGCATGGGTGCTGGGTTCGACGGGGGCTACCTTCGCGTTCGCGGACGGGTCGGAAGCCTTCGTTCACCCCGAGCAATTTCAACTCGCCGGAGACCACATTGTCATCATGGACAGCGATGGCGCGGGAGATGGCACCCCGCGAGTGATCGAGTATCAGCTGGACGAAGACGCCATGCTGGCTACCCAGGTGGCGAGCCTGCCCGCCGAAGCGGGCACGAAAACGCCCTTGTTTGGTGAGCCAAATCGTTTCCCGGGCGGAGAGAGCTTCATCAACTGGTCCGAAGGGCGCATGCAGCGCCTCGACTCGAGCGGGCTGGCACTCTGGACACTCACGGCTGCCGACGCCGTGTTTGGATATCACTCTCTGGTGGACAGCCTGTACTCGAACAGCGCGAGGACACCGTAGCCATGGGACCATCGTACTCGTGAGATTGTCGAAACCTCCGAATCGGCTCCTGCTGGCCGGGGCGCTGATACTGGCCGCGAGCCAGGCTCATGCTGACGGCGGCTACTGGGCTGGTAACAAAGGCGCGCGCGCTGCCGGGCGTGCGGGCGCCTTCACGGCGAAAGCAGATGATCTGATGGCGGTGGCGTACAACCCGGCCGGGCTAGCCAAGCTTGGCGGCACGACGCTTCAGATCGGCAATCGGTTTTCGTACAACTGGTACGCCTACCGACGCCAGCCGACGTTGGATTGGGGTAACCCCACGGACACCATCCCTCCGTACGTAGAGTTTCCTCGTGTCGAAAACGACAAACCCTGGCAAGCCCTGGACCCACTGGTAGGCGTCGGTACCAATTTCGGCCTGGAGGGCTGGGGATTTGCGCTCGTAGCCTACGCGCCACCGGGGATCAGCCAAGAAGAGTTTCCGGTCGACGCTGGGCAACGCTACATGATGGTGAGACGCAAGGCGGAGATCATCGACTACAACGCCAGTGCCGCGTGGCAGTACCGTGATGTGTTTGGAGTCGGAGCGAGCTTGCAGTGGATCTACCTCAGACGTCTCGACTATCAGCTGGTCATCGATGGGGGAGTATTTCGTGGTGAGGCCAACCCGGTGAGTAGCCAGTACGACATCGTCTCGTCCGTGTCGGGCTCGGATCCGTTCACCTTCAACGCCGTGTTGGGGGCCTGGGTTCGCGCGGCCCCTTTCCTGGAGTTCGGCCTCGCAGGTCAGGTGGTTCCGACCTCGTGGAAGACCAACAGCACCCTTTCGGTGGACCCCTTGGTGGTGGACGAGGTGGAGCTCACCCGGGAGGGCAGGTCGGCCAATGACGTGACCCTCGAGCTGCCTCTGCCGCTGATGGCGCGCCTGGGTGCACGCTACGTAGAGCGCGACGACGTGCGTGAGCTCTACGACGTGGAGCTGGACGTCGTCTACGAAACCTGGTCACGCGTGGAGAACTTTACCCTCGACAGCAACGGTATTCTGGCCAACGTCGACGGCCAGACGGTGGACGTCGGTCGGATCGAAATAGAAAAACACTGGCAAGACACGCTCGGCGTGCATCTGGGAGGCGACTACGTGGTGGTGCCTGATTTGTTCACGGCTCGCGCCGGAGCCTATTTCGAGAGCGCTGTCGCCAAGCCAGAGTACGCCCACGTCGACTTCACCAGCGGTAAACAATTGGGGGCCACCCTGGGCGCTTCGCTATTCTTCGGTCGCGCGGAGCTGGCGCTGGGTTACGAGTACCGACATCAGCCCGAGGTGCGTGTCACCGAAACCCAAGGCGCGGTCTACCAGGAAGCCCCCGGAAGCTACTGCGTGCCCCCGTACACGGATCCGAATCTGTGCCATCCCGAGTACCTCGGCCAACCCTCGCCCACCGTGAACGGGGGAAGCTATCGCGCACATTCGCATATGGCTTCCCTGGACCTGCTCTATAGGTTTTGAGTTCCGAGCGAACGGCTGGCCTTTCACGCTGCTCTGAAAGCGTGCTTGGAGCCCTCTGCCTAAGCGGATCTTTTCAGTTTTGCCGCACACACGCGGTGCGCTGTTCTCGCCATAGCCTGACCTGCAGCGCCTGTTCTCGTCATATGCAAATGCTCCACTGAGAGTGGTGTCGACATGCCCCGTCTTTGCACGTTTTGAACATCAGTCGCCTGAAGCGGGGCGGACTCGGGCACTATCGAAGGCAAGTCCGAGCATTTTGGATCAGATCGTCAATGAGCAGAAAGCTTGCTGCCAGAGCATCTGGCTTGATCGGTTTCCTCCGGTCGAGTCCACAACAGTTTAGCTGCTTGAATTATCCTAAGGAGTCCGTTCATGGGTGTGGTGCGTAGGTCGAATTCTTCGCTCGTCGTGTTGCTGATGCTGGCGGGCACCTTTGGTTGCAGCGAGGACAGTCAGGCTCCGGAAACCATGATAGGACCGGTGACCGGTGGGATGACGGCTGCTTCTATCACGGGGGCCGGTACTGGGACGACCGGCACTCCGACAGGCGGCACGACCGATGCGGCAGGGGTGACCACGAGCACGGCGGTCACCTCTGCAGGCACGACGGGCCTTGCGACCAATACCGCCAGCAGCGTCGGTGGGGTGGGAGGCGCGAGCGGTGCGACCTCTGGCATGAACTCCGTGACCAGCAATGGTACGAGCGGGAATACCGCCACGACGGGTGGCATACAGACCGGCTCCTGCACCTTCACCGTGAATTCGGAGATCAGCAGTGCCATTGCCACCGTCGGTATCGTCACCTGGTCTACGGATGCGACGGTGCAGAGCGCGGAGATCCACTTCGGACTGGCCGATTCCGGTATGACCATGACCGCCCCGGTCGATCTCGCGGAGGCGGACTATCGTACGCTGTTGCTCGGTATGAAAGGCGAGCGCGATTACGCATTTCAGATTGTGGCCGACACGAGTGCCGGTATGTGTACCAGTGAAACTTACACGATCACCACGGGCCCCGTTTCCAACAGCGTCCCCGTGATCGATCACCAGGTGATGAACGCCGCCGCCGTGGCGCCCGGCTTCATCGTGACGAGCGCCGGCATCGGCAATGGTGGAGGCATAGGCGGGGGCATAGGCGGCGGAGGTAGCGGGACGCCGGCTTTCATCCTGGATTCCGATGGCGACGTGGTCTGGTGGGCACCCGCCCCTGCGCAGACCAGCCGAGCGCGTATGGACTGGGAGGGCAAGAACATGTGGATGCTCTCGCTGAACGTAGGCAATGGCGGTGGCGACATGCGTCGGGTCTCGATGGACGGTCTGGATGTCGAGGACAACGTGCAGGGGCTATCCAGCACTCACCACGACTTCACCGTGCTGCCCGGAGGCATCGTGGCTAGCGTGTCCTGGATTCAGAGCGGGATGGATCCCCCGAGCGACCTCATCGAACGCTCGCCCGACGGAACCATAAAAACCGTCGTGCGCCTGGACTCCAACATCTACCAGTCCAGTACGTTCCACGCGAACTCAATCCACTATCACCCCTCCGACGACAGCTACACCATCAGCGATCGCAATCCCAATCTTTACGTCAAGGTGAATCGGCAGGGGCAGGTGCTGTGGCAGTTCGGTGGCAACTGCAGCAATGCTCCGGCTCCGAAGTGCGTGCCCGGCGATTGGAGCGTGAATCACGGCCATCACCTGCTCGACAACGGCAACATGCTGATCTTCAACAACGGTGCAGGCTTTGGCGGTGGAGGCTCGTCGCCCGCGCTCGAGTTTTCCATCGACTTCGACGCAGGAACTTCCAATCAGGTCTGGCAATATACCTCCAGCAATAGCAGCCCCACGCTAGGAGACGTGCAGCGTTTGCCCAATGGGAACACCATGGTCGTGTACTCCAACTCCGGTGTGATTCAGGAAGTCGATTCATCAGGCAATGTGGTGCAGTCCTTCAGTACCGGGTCGCTCGGCTACATCGAGCACCGGCCCACGCTGTACGGACCACCACCGAAGTGAGCTCGAGAGCGAGTCTTGCGGAAAGACCGTGGCGCTTGGGCGCTTCGCGGGCAATACTCCGCTCCTCGTTCGGGGTGCCGAACGCAATCGCTCAGACGAGCTGCTCGAGCCTCCGGAGCCCTGTCGCGAGGGCTCAATCTTGAAGGGCATGTTTATGAATTCGAAAGTGATGAAGAAATCGAAGTGGACCACCAACATGGGGAGACCTTTGGCGCTGCTCGTGGCTCTGCCCGGGGTATTGGTCGCCTGCGGCGGTGGCGACGAGTCCTCGAGTGATGCTTCGAATAACTCCACCACGGGAGCGAGCACGGCTACGAGCGGCGCGGGAGGCGGAGCTTCCACTTCCACACAGTTCGGCTTCCGGCACGACTGGAACCACGGGAGGCGCGGGAGAGTGTCTGTCGGCCATGGCCGACAACGGCGACCTTCTGTTGATGGCTGACCCCGTCAACAACTACTCGTTCACGAGTAATGTCGATTTCAAAGTCACCCAGGTGGCTCCCAACTCCGACTTGCATTTCGACTGGTCACAACTCAGCATCGATTTTCTGGGTCACCCGATCGATCCCCAAGCCGACGTGGCCATGGTGTTTCTGGCTTTGCTCCAGCTGAGTCCCGAAGACTTCAAGGCAGCGCTCAACGCCGACGAGCGTTTGAATCCATATGTCAATGGAGCGCTGGCCCTCTACACCAACGGTGCCCTTACAGAGGGGAGCATCTACGAAGCGTCGATTCCGGGGACGAACACGCCTGCGAGTCAGGAGGACATCGCGCCCTATCTCGATCCGGAGTCTTACGATCCCGCGAATCACACTTATGCACTCCTGGTACAGGACAGCACGGATGTCCTCGTCGGAATTCGCATGGTTCAAGCGCTTCAGCTGGATCCAAACTCGTTTACCACGGACATCACCATCACCAACGACGACGCGAGCCTCATGTCGGATCCCAACCTGACCGACCTGGTGCCTGTGAAAGTCCCGAGCGGTGAGGCAAACATCACGGTTGACTGGTCACAGATGCAGGTCAACGGTTTGGGCAATGAATGGACCGAGCGTGCCATCGACGGCGTCCTGCTCGGTCACTATTCGCTGACTCCAGCCGAGCTCGAGGACAAATTTCTCGACCTGGAACTGGTCGCGGATCAGTTGTTCCGTGGGACCGTCGAAGCAGGGTCGGTGCAATCCCTGAGTGCGCTCACCGACGAAAATGGTCAGCCCTTCACCGGTATCGACGACACCGGGACTTGGGTGCTGGCCTTGACTTGTCCCGCGCCGGATTGTGTGAATCCTGCTCCCTGGTATCTAACGATCTTGCAGCCTTGTGGCAGCTAGTCTGCACGAGCTCGCAGGGCACGATAGGGTGTCTCGATGCGCCCTCTGTGTTCCCGTTTTTGCCGTGGCATTCGGGCCGACTCCTCTCCTCATTCGGGCGTGATCCACGAGGTGAATTCCTCGGCGGCTCCGACGCAGTCCTTCGCGAAGCGAGCGGTTGCCCCGCCGCGCGACGGGCTACGCCCACCGCGCGTAACATGCTAACTGTGGACTCGAAGCACTGCCGGTTATCGCCCTCACTAACCCGAGAATTCCTGGAAATCCGATGAATACGACGCACGCACCCACGCTTTTCGCCTTCTGCTTGCCTCTGGTTTTGCTCACTGCTTGCGGTAGTGATTCCGGCGATCCCTCACAAGGTCCTTCCTTTGCCGGTCACACGTATCTGCTTTCCATCCCGAGGGGAGCGTGGGAGGGCCAGCTGGGGAGCGAAGTGTCCGATTCGGTGCCGGAGTTCGTCCTGAAGGTCGAGGCGGGGTCCGGAGGCTACGACGTGATGTTGGGCACGGCGCGCGAAGGCGAACAAGACATGTGCAACAAGACCGCCACCGTATCTGCATCGGGTTCTTACCCCTCATTTCAGCTCGGTCCCGTCGACTACCGGATCTACGTCAGGCATCCGGTACAGGCCATTGCCGTGGACGCGATGGCCTACGGCCTGACCATGACCGATATCTTGCCCACCGAGGACATGCCCGCTAGCGAGGGCACCTTGAGCGCCATGATGGATGCCCGCGAGATTTATCCGCTGTTTCCCGCGATTGCTCCGGAGCCGACGCCGGATCGTGTCTGCGAAACCGTGGCGAACGAGGAACTGGGACAGTGCGAAGCCTGTCCCGACGACGGTGAGGAATACTGCCTCGAGCTTTCGGCGACCTACCTGGGAGCGGATGAGGTCAACGACCTGGATCTGCAGCCAGTGGACAGCGTGCCGGCCTCCTGTTTCGAATTGGAATAGCAGAGGGCGGTTTCATCTCGCTGGCTCCTCTGCTCGGTTTCGGGACGCGCCGGCCAGCTTTGGCGTGTGATACCGACCTTGATTCAGGGGCAAATCGCGTGATCGCTTCGCGTTGTCGGATGCCACAATGCAGAGAGAGAGCAGAGAGAGAAAGGTACCTCCGAGAGCATTGGCCCAGGCTAGCGGGTCAGGAGTTTAGCAGCATGAATCGTCGTAAATTCTTGACCGGAGCGTGTGCCGTTGCGTCAAGCTGCACGCTCGGAATTGCCCGAACGGCGTCCGCCGCGACGGTCTTGCGGATTGGCACGCTTGCCCCGGACGGATCATCGTGGATGCGCGTGTTCAATGCGTGGAACAATTCACTCGTACAACAGACCAAGGGCCAGCTGAAGTTGCATTTCTACTCTGGTGGCGCAGCGGGAGACGAGCGGGACGCGGTGGCGAAAATGCGCGCCGGTCAGCTCGACGGGGCGGCCATCACTACCGTGGGGCTCGGGCAGATCGTCCGATCGGCGCTCGTCTTGCAGGCCCCTGGCGTGTGCCACACCTACAGCCGAATCGATGCCGTACGCAATGGGCTCGCGGCCGAATTCGAGCGCCAATTCGCATCGGCGGGTTACCAGCTGATCGGTTGGGGTGACGCCGGGCAGGGTCGCGTCTTCGCCAACCGACCGCTGCAAAAGCCCGAGGATATGAGACACACGCGGATGTGGTCCTGGCGGGATGATCCCACGTGGGGCTCGGTGCTGTCCGCAGCTGGTGTCAGCGGCGTCTCACTCGGTCTTCCAGAGGTCTATCCCGCCCTGCGCACGAATCGTATCGACGCCTTTCCCGGTACATCGATCGCGGCCGTGGCCTTCCAGTGGTACACGAAAGCATCGCATGTGACCAAAGAGCCTCGGGGGATCGTGGTGGGCGCGACGGTCATCAAGAAGTCCAAGGTGGACGCGCTCTCGGCCGAGCTCAAAAAAGCGCTGCTCGACACCGGGAAGAAGGCACATCAGGCGCTGGCGGTTGCAATTCGGCGAGATGACCAGCGCGCTTTCGATGCGATCATCAAGAAGGGGGTCAAACCCGTCAGTCTGGCCGGCAACGAGAAGTCCTGGGACGAAGTTCTCGGACGCGCTCGGAAGTCTCTGGTTGGCAAGCTGTACCCAGCTGACCTGCTGGCGCGGGTCGAGCAGATTGCCCAAAATGCCGGATAGTCGACGCGAGCGCCTGCGCGCCGTCGCCAGGCCCAAGGAGCCACGGAGACCACGTTGAGCTTGCCAGAACTCTACCTTTCCAGGCCGGGGGTGAGGTTTCCTGGAACGCTCGTCGACAACGCCGAAGTGCTGCGTCGAGTGCGCGCGGAGTATCGAGGACCCGATGGCGAATGGCCACGGCTCGAGGCTGCCATCGAACACGTGTTTGGGTTATGCAAGTCGAAGACGCGCTACCTGGCCGCCGCGGACGATTCGGCGGTAGCGGAATACGCTGTGGCTGCGGCCGAGCGCTGTCTCGAAGTGAACCAGACCTCGCTCGATGAGGTGGACCTGGTGATCTGTGGCGGCATTGCTCGCCGCTACTTCGAACCCGCAACCGCGATGGAGGTGGCGGCGAGGCTGGGGCTGAAGCACACGCATGCCATGGACGTCACTGCAGCCTGTGTCGGGCATCTGGAAGCGCTCCAGGCGGCCGCGGGCTATCTCTCGGTCCATGACGACTACCGAACAGCGCTGGTGTGTACCGCGGAGCTCTCCGGGACGTTTCTGAGCTACGATATTCAGTCGACCCGGGACCTGCGTACGAAGGCGGCGGGTCTCACCGTTGGCAATGCGGCCGCTTGCTGGCTGCTGAGGCGGAAGCCCTGGCCGCTCGGTGGGGTTCGGCTGAACGCGATCGGCACGCATACGGTGCCGCACCACTGGGATCTTTGCCAGGTGCCCATCGATGGCAAGCTCGTGTCTTCCTCGGTCGAATTGATGCGGCTCGGCAAGCTGATTCCACCGCTCTTATGCGAACGGTTCGCACAGATAGGCTGGCGCGCCGAGGAGGTGGATCACTACGTATTTCACCAACCCAGCGAGCTCATGGTCAGGCAGATCATTGCCGATACGGGAGCAGACCCGGAGCGTGGGGTTTATACTCATTCGCTGTACGGCAACACCGCCAGCGCCAGCGTGGCAGTTACCTTCGACCACCTGCTCGAGACGCGCAGGGTGGCAGCAGGGGACAAGCTAGCCCTGGGCAGCGCCGCAGCGGGCTTTTCTGTAGTGGTGGCGACGGGCGAGTGGAGCGAGGGGTCATGATCAATGAGCGGAGACAATGAGATGCAGACGAAACCAGTCCTTCGAAGTGCCATTGCGGCCGCTTTGGGGGTACGAGAAAAAGACCCTTCTGGCAGTGATTCAATCCGAGAAGGTTCAGTTGTCGGCCGACGCCAAGGACGACTACTTCATCACTCGCTAGCTGGAGCGGCGCTGATGCTCCGCGGGAGCCAAGTAGCGGAGCATGAGCCACTGGGGAACCTTTCATGTCGCTGACGCATCTGGAACGCCTCGAGGCCGAGAGCATTCACATCATCCGGGAGGTGGCAGCGGAGTGCGAACGCCCGGTCATGCTGTATTCGATCGGCAAGGACAGCGCGGTGATGCTCGAGTTGGCAATCAAGGCATTTGCTCCTGGCAAGCTGCCCTTTCCGTTGCTGCACGTGGATACGACCTGGAAATTTCGCGAGATGATCGAGTTTCGCGACCGGATCGCCCGCGAGCGCGGGCTCGACCTGATCGTGCATATCAATCGGGAAGGGGTCGCGAAGGGCATCGGCCCGTTTACCCATGGTTCGGCCATCCACACCGACGTGATGAAGACCCAGTCGCTCAAGCAAGCTCTCGAGA
The DNA here is from genome assembly GCA_963809955.1 of uncultured delta proteobacterium. Lineage (GTDB taxonomy): Bacteria > Myxococcota_A > Polyangia > Polyangiales > Polyangiaceae > JAICQQ01. Next base: position 638,080 of record CAWELQ010000010.1, on the reverse strand, counting down.
AGGGGCGTTACGACGCGGCCTTCGGTGGAGCGCGCCGCGACGAGGAGAAGTCTCGAGCCAAAGAAAGAGTCTTCTCGTTTCGTTCGGCTCAGCACCGCTGGGACCCGAAACGACAGCGCCCCGAGCTTTGGCGCTTGTATAACACACGCACGAACCCCGGAGAGAGTCTGCGGGTATTCCCGTTGTCGAACTGGACGGAGCTCGACGTATGGCAGTACATTCACTTGAAGAAGATCCCCGTCGTGCCGCTCTACTTCGCCAAGGAGCGGCCCGTCGTGGAACGCGATGGGGTCTTGATCATGGTGGATGACGACCGAATGCCGCTGCAACCCGGGGAAAAGCCTGAGATGCGCAAAGTGCGTTTTCGCACGCTGGGTTGCTATCCGCTTACCGGCGCGGTCGAGAGTGAGGCCGATACCCTGCCCATGGTCGTGGAAGAAATGTTGCTCACCTCGACTTCCGAGCGACAGGGCAGAGTCATCGACTTCGATGCCAGCGCGTCGATGGAGAAGAAGAAGCGCGAGGGCTACTTTTGATGGAACACGTTAGCGAGATTCTAGAACACGGCATTGAAGCATACCTGGTGGCACACCAGCACAAGGGGCTGTTGCGCTTCATCACGTGCGGTAGCGTAGACGATGGCAAAAGCTCTCTGATCGGGCGGCTGCTCTACGAGGCCAAGCTGATTTACGAAGACCAGCTCGCGGCCGTCGAGGCGGACAGCGCTCGCGTGGGCACGCAGGGAGGCAAGCTCGACCTGGCCTTGCTGGTGGACGGATTGGCGGCGGAACGGGAACAGGGCATCACCATCGATGTCGCTTATCGCTACTTCTCCACCAAGAAGCGCAAGTTCATCGTGGCCGACACACCTGGCCACGAGCAGTACACGCGCAACATGGTCACCGGGGCATCGACGGCGGACGCAGCCATCATTCTGATCGACGCTCGCAAGGGAGTGCTCAGCCAAACTCGTCGCCACAGCTACATCTGTGCGCTTCTGGGCATTCGCCACTTGATTCTGACGATCAACAAAATGGACCTGGTCGACTACGAACAAGAGACCTTCGAGAGAATCCAGAAGGACTACGACAAGCTCGCTCAGGAGCTCGGCATCGAAGACAGCGTCTGCATCCCTGTATCCGCATTGAATGGCGACAACGTGATCGAGCCCAGCGTGAACATGCCCTGGTACCAGGGCCAGACGTTGCTGTCCGTGCTCGAGACCTTGGAGGTCACCGAACAAAAGGAGCATTCCCCGTTCCGCATGCCGGTCCAATGGGTGAACCGGCCGGATCTGGACTTCCGCGGCTTCTCCGGGTTCGTGCCCTCCGGGATGGCGAAGTCGGGGGACCCGGTAGTGATCCTGCCGTCCGGCAGAAAGTCGACAATCAAAGGTATCCTGGGGCCCGAAGGGAAGCTCGAGCAAGCCGTGGCCGGGCAATCCGTGACGTTGACTCTCAACGACGAGGTGGACGTCAGCCGGGGAGATCTGATTGCGGCGGCCGAGTCGCCCGCGCAGGTCGGCGATCGATTCCGCTGTACCATCGTGTGGATGAATGATGAGCCAATGTTCCCGGGGCGACCGTATCTGATGAAGATTGGCACCCGCACGCTGATGGCGACGGTGACGGAGCCTCGCTACAAGCTGAATATCGACACGTTTGCGCACCTGGCTGCCAAGAAGCTGGATCTCAACGATATCGGGGTTTGCAACATCCAAACCGACGAGCCGATTGCTTTCGACCCCTACGCGGATAACCGCGAAACCGGTGGGTTCATCCTGATCGATCGCCTGACCAACGATACGGTCGGGGTGGGCATGTTGAGCTTTGCGCTCTGGCGTTCGGACAACGTGCACTGGCAGGCGCTGGATGTGAATAAGCAAGCTCGGGGCGAGCTCAAAGGCCAGAAGGCTTGTGTGGTTTGGTTCACGGGCTTGTCTGGCGCAGGCAAGTCGACGATTGCCAACCTGCTCGAGAAGAGGCTGCTCGCCTCGGGGCGACACACCTATTTGCTCGATGGCGACAACATTCGTCACGGCTTGAACAACGACCTCGGGTTCACCGACGCCGATCGCGTGGAGAACATTCGTCGCGTCACGGAAGTGGCCAAGCTGATGGTCGACGCGGGCCTGATTGTTTTGGTCTCCTTTATTTCGCCCTTTCGAGCGGAGCGCCGCATGGCCCGCGAATCGTTGGAAGCCGGGGAGTTCATCGAGGTCTTCGTGGATACGCCGCTTGCCGAAGCCGAGCGTCGTGACCCCAAGGGTTTGTATCGGAAGGCTCGTCAGGGGCGAATCAAGCACTTCACGGGGATCGATTCGCCTTACGAGGTCCCGGAATCGCCCGAGGTGCACATCGATACTCGGCGACACAGCGAAGAAGAGGCGGTGGAGCTGGTGCTGGGCGCGATGCGTTCCGGAGGGCGCCTCGATTCGCAGCGCCCATCGCGCTGAGGGGGTGAGCTTCGGCTGGCTTTTGCTCGCGAATCGCGCTCATTCATCGAGAGCTTGCCGAGAGCGCTGCTCAGCCGCAGGTTTCAGGCGGAACCCATGAACGAGCCCCGCATGCCCGCCATCTTCCTCCCCCACGGGGGCGGCCCCTGGCCCTTCGTCGATCTCCCGATGTTCGAGCAGGCCGAGACGGGGGCGCTCTCGGAGTACCTCGTGTCGCTGCCGGCCTTCCTCCCCGAGGTTCCTCGCGCGCTTCTGGTCGTCTCGGCACACTGGGAGCGACCCGTCCCCACGCTGATGATCAACGACAGGCCACCCATGCTCTACGACTATTACGGTTTTCCCCCCGAGTCGTACCGCATTACCTGGCCTGCGCCGGGCGCGCCTCGATTGGCGACCCGCGTGTCGAGCCTGCTGGCGGCGGCCGGGTTCGAGCCCGCCAGCGACGCCGCGCGGGGCTTCGACCACGGCACCTTCGTCCCTCTCAAGGTCGCTTTCCCTGATGCGGATATCCCCACGCTTCAGCTGTCGCTGTTGAGCAGTCTAGACCCGGGGGAACACCTGGCGCTGGGGCGCGCGCTGGCACCGGTGCGCGACGAGGGCGTGCTCATCATCGGCAGTGGCATGAGCTTTCACGACCTCCGGAGCTTCATGACTCGGCGAGGTCGGGACGCCTCCGAGGCATTCGATGCCTGGCTGCGAGCCGCAGCTCAGGCCGAACCCGACGAGCGGGCCCGGAGCCTCGAGCGGTGGGAAGCGGCGCCGTCCGCTCGTGCGGCGCATCCTCGCGAAGAACATTTGCTTCCGTTGATGGTCGTTGCGGGTGCCGCCGGTGACGATCGAGGGCAGGTCGCCTACAGCGGCCTCTTCGGAAACGCGCGCATCAGCGCGTTTCACTACGGCTGAGGCGCCAAGACCCGCGTTCACGGACCCTCCAGTTCCTCGTCAGTCGCGTTCCGGAGCTCCTCGTCAGCTCGAGCCATGGGTGATTGCTCATTTTTCGCGACCGTGGCGCGTGATCGCTCATTTGGCTCGAAAAATGGGCGCCGCGTTCGCCGATGGCCCCATGTAATCGCGAGCTTGGTGGTCCATGGTTCTGGCGCCCAGGATCGCCATGACGCGCGCCGTGCACTCGGGTAGGCTGCGCGGACCATGGCAGAACATCACGGCACAGTGGCCACGTTGGGCCGCCTGCTCAAGGAGATCGAGGCGGTCTTGAAGGAACCCCAGATGGGCATGGAGCTCGGGTCGCGTGGCGTGAATACCAGTATCACGTTGCTGGCAGTTCAGGGGGTTGGCGCCTACATCGAGGGGAATTCTCGGCAAGCAAGCGAAGATCTCGCCACTGCCGCCGAGGAAATGAAGGCGCGCAGCGAGCGCCGTTGAGCAGCCGCGACCCACGCCGCCGTTGGGCGAACAGCGGCGACGAGGCCAGCGCTCACCCTCCAGCGCCTCATCTGCGACGCGCCGGCGCGCGTTCCTGCAAGCGCATCCGCGCGCCTGGCGCCGACTGCAACTATGGCCCCGTTTCTGAGGCGTGGCGGCGTTCGACCGGGTCGACCGGACTCGCCCACGGCAGCAACCTAGCGCGTCAGCCCTCTAGGCCAGGCTGGGCCTGCGGGCGCATGTCTTCGACGGCCAAGCGGGCGTAGGCGAGGGCTGCTTCCATTTGGCCAACCACGGGCGCCGGGGTGGTCAGGCCGGCGGCGAGCGCGACATTCTCGATGGCGCGCTGTGCGGTCTCGTCCGACGCGACCAGGACGACAGCGACTTGGTTTGCGCCGGGCAGCATTGTACTTTCGCAGACGAACCTGGCGATTTTCGCCGTCACCGAGTCGCTGGGCGCAGCAGTGAGCCAGCGGGTATCCACGACCACCGCGTGGGGGGTCGAACGAATGCGCAGCGCTCGCAGACGCCCGAGCGTCACGCGGTACTCCTCCTCGCTGGGACTACCCGCGATCGTGACTCTGACGATTGGCCAGTGCGCGGTGTCAACGGAAGCATTCGGGGTGGGGATGCGCGATATCATGGGCGGCTGAGGTCTGCTATGAAGGGTCCGGGTGCGGGCCTCCCCAGGGGGTGTCGTTTGGGTTCGATTCTAGTAGCTGGGTACGGCCGCTCGGCAGCAAACGATTAGGCCCCCTTTGGGTAAGGAGCCGCCGGAACTCCCGCGCGTCGGCCGTCGGCGGGAATCGAGCACGAGCGCCTCTCGAGCACGACTTTGGCTCGCGCGCTAGTCGCCTACCAACCCATGGTTTCTTCGATGAACGGGCGGATTTCCTCTGCCAGCTTCGCGTGTTGCTCGGCGTTTGGATGAGTACCACACCCCTGACCCGACATCTTGGCGACTTCGAGCTTGTGAACCTGGTCGTTGCCCTCGTCGGTGTAGTGTTTCGCCACCATGTCGAGGGCGTTGTCCAGATTCGAGCGCGATTCGTCTGCAGGGTCCGGCCAGCCGTCGCCAAGCATCGGGCTCATCATGCAGAAGACCTGGGCGTCCGGGTAATCGTCGAGCAACGCATCGACGAAGTCGACGTATGCCGCGGTGTAATCTTCGAGGTCCAGCGAGGGGTCCCTAGCGTCGTCACCGGGAGAAAAGTCATTCGTGCCTAGACCGATGACGATTGCATCGGGAACGAACTTGGAAGGATCCCACGCGGGAGAATTTTCCACTTCGAGGTACAACGAATCGTACACTTCGGGCATGGGGCGCGTGTCGTACTGGCTCGTGTAGTTTCGGACCAGTCCGATTCCCGAAACGGCTTCGACATGGTAGGCGGCGTCGAGTTCGCGGGCCAGCACGGGGCCAAACGCCAGATTCGCGTCGTGATAGGGTTGTCCCCAACCTCCCGGCTCGCCCCAGGCGTTCTCGCCGCATTCGTCGGAGTTGTTTGCAGCCTCCACCCCCGCTCCGGCCGTGATGGAATCTCCGAAGAAGAGCATTCGTCGTTCGGGTTCCGGAGGTGGGGCCATGAGCTCCCCAACGATTTCCACTCCCTGGAAGATACCGGAACCCAGGGAGGATTCGGTGCGCTTGGCGAGTGTCAACGTGTGCTCGCCGTAGGTCAGGTCGTCCGTGATGTCGTAGTGCGTGGTGTCCTTTTCGGGAGCCAGGATTTCCACGCGCTCCCCGTCGATGCTGACGTCGTAGAAGTTGCGCTCGGTGCCGTACTTGAACTCGTCTTTCAGCGTCAGCGACACGCCAGTCCCTTTGAACCGGACTGTGACCGTGACTGCGGGTGCCGAGAATCGCGGGTTCGATGGGTTCGTGAAATCGACGCGGCCCATGTACTGGATTCGCTCGTCGTCAGCGTCGTAACCGCGCGTTTCCAGATCCGGCACTGCTCCGCCAGCGCCCCCGCCACCGCCCGCTCCACCGTTTTCGGGTGTGCTGTCGAAGTCGTCGGACGAGCAGGCGACCAGGTGGCAGAGCAGAAGCAAGATCAAGGACTGAGCGATTCTCATTGGGATCTCCGCGCGCACTCTGCCGCAAATTCCGCTCGCGATCATTGTCCCTGAACTCGTTTTTCCAGTCGTGGGCGTCGCCTCTCGCAAAAGCCCTCCACCGACCGGAATTCTTCTGACCACAGCGCTTCGCTCGGGTGCCTCGAGATCCGGCCTAGCGACCAATCCGATGAATTTTCGCGGGTGCCTTGGCCCAGTCTTGGTCAGGCGCCGCTCGCTCGTGCACGCGGGCTTGCGACCGCACGGGCCCCAGTATCGACAGCCGCTACCGCACGGGAGCTCTTCTGTTTCCAGCTCGCGCCCTCGCCGCGCGGACGGCGCACGCTGAGAGCATCGACGCGGGCTGGTGGAGCAATGGGCAGAACCCCTGGCTGACTGCCTCTCGTTTGGGCGATTACGCTTGCGCTTGGCAAGCCTTGCTCTACGAATCGGGCGGGTGCAAATGAAATACTTCTTACCCATCCTCGTGGTGCTCGTCGTCGTTGGCGCGCTGGCCGCCGTGAAAGCCGACCAGATCTCCATGTTGATGGATGCCGGCAAGGCGGCGAAGCAAGCGGGGCCACCTCCGGAAACCGTGGCAAGCACCAAGGTGCGCAGGGACCATTGGGAGTCGACGCTGGACTCCGTGGGCAGCGTCGAAGCCGGCAAGGGCGTGACTGTCAGCAACGACGCTTCCGGTATCGTCACGAGCATCCGCTTCGAGTCCGGCGACAAGGTCAAGGCCGGCAAGGTGCTCGTTGAACTCGACACCAGCGTGGAGCGAGCGCAGCTGGCTTCTGCAGAAGTCAGACTCGGGTTGGCGCAAACCACACTCAAGCGAACCCGCGCACTGGTGCAGGAGGGGGTGGGGACCGGCGCTGAGCTCGATTCCGCCGAAGCCTCCGTCAAAAGCGCGAGTGCCGAGGCCAATGCCCTGCGTGCTCAGATCGCGCGCAAGGTCGTGCGCGCTCCTTTCTCGGGCGAGCTTGGCATCCGCACCGTGAACGTCGGGCAGTATCTGAGTCCCGGCAGTCCCGTGACCACGCTGCAGTCCGACAAGGAACAGTACGTGGACTTCAGCTTGCCCCAGCAGTACCTGGAGCGGCTGCGCGTGGGCCTGCCAGTGAAGATCCGGGTAAAAGCGGGCGACATCGATCTAGATGGGGTGATCGCTGCCGTGGACCCAGCAGTGAATCAGGTGACTCGCAACGTGACGGTGCGGGCTTCCACGACCGATCCGAAACAAAACCTGCGTCCCGGCATGTTCGTCAACGTCACGGTGTTGCTGGAGGACACTCGCGACGTCATCCTCGTGCCGACGACTTCGGTTGTCTACGCGCCCTACGGCGACTCGGTATTCCTGATCGAAGAGGACGCCAAGAGCAGCTCGGGCAAGATCGCGCGCCAGCAGTTCGTCAAGCTGGGCGAGACACGCGGAGACTTCGTAGAGGTCGATAAAGGCTTGAAGGGTGACGAGCTGATTGTCTCGGCGGGGGCCTTCAAGTTGCACAACAATGCGCCGGTTACCGTGAACAACAAGGTCAAGATCGAGCCGAAGCAGCACCCGCACCCACCGAATCGTTAGCCTCGGACCATGAAGTTCACCGACATCTTCGTGCGCCGGCCCGTGCTGGCGATCGTCATCAACTTGCTCATCCTCATCGGTGGTCTACAGGCGATCCGCTCCCTGAACGTGAGGCAGTATCCGAAGTTGGAGAGTGCCACCGTCGTGGTGCGCACCGCCTACGTGGGGGCCAACGCCGACCTCGTGCGCGGTTTCATCACCACTCCGCTGGAACGGGCCATCGCCGCCGCCGATGGCATCGACTACATCGAATCTCAGAGCGTGCAGGGGCTATCCACCATCAACGTGCGGCTCAAGCTGAACTTCGATGCTGGCAAAGCCCTGGCCGACATCAGCGCCCGCGTGAATCAGGTGCGGGCAGATCTGCCTCCCGAGGCCGAAATACCCGCCATCAACATCGAGCCGTCCGATTCGGCGCGAGCGGCCATGTATCTGAGCTTTGGTTCCTCGATTCTAGATGACAATCAGGTAACCGACTACCTGATTCGCGTCGTTCAACCGCGCCTGTCGGCCATCGAGGGACTGCAGCGCGCCGAGATACGAGGTGGGCGCACATTCGCGGTGCGCGCCTGGCTGGACCCCAAACGCATGGCTTCGCTTGGCGTCAGCCCCGGCGAGGTGCGCCGCGCGCTCGCCGCCAACAACTATCTATCGGCAGTGGGCCAGACGAAGGGGGCGTTGACCCAGCTCAACCTCACGGCCAGCACCGACGTGACGTCGCTCGATGACTTCAAACAGCTGGTGGTGCGCGATGAGGGCGACACGCTGGTACGATTGCAGGACGTTGCGACCGTCGAGATGGGCGCGGAAGACTACGACCTGGAAGTACGCTTCAGCGGCAAGAAAGCCGTATTCATGGGTATCTGGGTGTTGCCCAATGCGAACTCCGTCGACGTCATCGCAGCCGTGCGCAAGGAATTCGAGCAGATCAAGAGTGAGCTGCCGCGCGGCATGCGAGCCTCCATCGCGTACGATTCCACCACCTACATCCAGAGCGCAATCGACGACGTGGTGCGCACCCTGAGCGAAACGATCCTTATCGTCGTCATCGTGATCTTCCTGTTTCTGGGGTCGCTGCGTTCGGTGCTGGTGCCAGTCGTGGCCATCCCCGTCTCACTGATCGGAGCTGTGCTGCTGGCGCAGATTCTTGGCTTCACGGTGAATCTGCTGACGCTGCTGGCTGTGGTGCTCGCGGTAGGTCTGGTCGTGGACGACGCGATCGTCGTGGTGGAGAACGTCGAGCGCAACAGGCGGGAAGGTAAGTCCGCATTCGACGCAGCGATCATCGGTGCTCGCGAGCTGGTAGCGCCCATCATAGCGATGACGATCACGCTCGCGGCGGTGTATACCCCCATCGGCTTCCAAGGCGGACTGACAGGTTCGTTGTTCAGGGAGTTCGCATTCACGCTCGCGGGCGCGGTGTTCATCTCTGGCATCGTGGCGCTCACACTGTCGCCCATGATGTCGTCCAGGCTGCTCAAGCCCCCGGAGCAAGCAGGTCGTCTGACGAGGATGATCGACTCGGGGTTCGACCGCATCAAGCACACCTATGGGCGCTGGCTTTCGGGAACACTCGGCACGCGCAAGCTGGTCTATGCTGGCTGGATCTTCCTTTCGCTACTCGTCATCCCGATGTACATGTTCTCGCCCAAGGAGCTGGCGCCGAACGAAGACCAGGGGGTCGTGTTCAGTGTGCTCGACGTTCCCCCGAACGCCAGCCTGGAGCAGATCGTCCCGTACACGGAGCAGATCGAGCAGGCGTACGAGGAAACGCCCGAATTTCATCACAGCTTTCAGATCACGTTTCCCACGGGGGGCTTTGGCGGGCTGGTCGTTCAACCTTGGGACGAGCGCGAGCGCACGATTTTCCAAATTCAACCGGAGATAGCCAAGAAGCTCTCGCAGCTCGCTGGCGTGAAGGCGCCCGCCATTCTGCCAGCAGCCCTGCCTAGCCCGGGGCGCTTTCCCGTCGAGTTCGTCATCGCTTCCACGGCGGAGCACCAGCAGATCGTCGACTATGCTCAACAGTTGGTCCAGGCCGCTACCAAGAGCGGTTTGTTCGCGTTTCCGCCCATTACCGACGTTCGCATCGACCAGCTCCGCTCGAAGGTGATCATCGACCGAGACAAGGTTGCGACCATGGGGTTGAACATGCAGCAGGTGGGCAGCGACCTTTCCGCAATGTTGAGTGGCAACTTCGTCAACAGGTTCAACATCGAGGGGCGCAGCTACAAAGTCATTCCGCAGATCGAGCGAGCCAGTCGGCTGAGCGTCGATCAGCTGCGTGATATCTACATCACGGGGCCCAAGCAGAGCCTGATGCCGCTGAGCGCGGTGGCTCACTTCGAGTCGGGGGTCGAGCCGCGCACGCTCAACCGGTTCCAACAGCTCAACGCTGTGAAGATTTCGGGTGTAGCGCCTCGCTCGCTGGACGCCGGGCTCAAGTTCTTGGAGGACAAGGCGGCCGAGATCCTGCCTCCCGGCTACCGTGTGGACTACACGGGTGAGTCCCGGCAGTTGCGGGAGGAGGGCAGCAAGTTCTTACCCTCGATGGGCTTGGCAATCGTGCTGATCTTTTTGGTCCTTGCGGCGCAATTCAACTCCTTCAGGGATCCATTCGTGGTGCTCGCCGCATCGGTGCCCCTGGCGATGTTCGGGGCACTCATCTTCACGTTCCTGAAATTCACGGGCCCGCCCGGTATGAGCTACAAGCTCACCGACGGCTGGACCACCACGCTGAACATCTACTCCCAGGTGGGTCTGGTGACTCTGGTCGGGTTGATTGCGAAGAATGCCATTCTCATCGTGGAGTTTGCCAATCAACAGCAGTTAGCAGGGCTGGCCAAGATCGATGCGGTGCATTCGGCGGCCATGACGCGTCTAAGACCGGTCCTGATGACCACCATCGCGACCGTGGCCGGGCATTTCCCGCTGACGCTGGTCACGGGGGCTGGAGCCGTTGCGCGAAACTCCATTGGTATCGTGCTGGTGGGTGGGATGGCTATCGGCACCCTGTTCACGCTCTTCGTGGTCCCCTCCGTTTACGTTCTGGTGGCGCGTGATCATAGCAAGGACGTCGGGGCGAAAGCGCCTGCCAAGCAAGAAGACCCGGATTCATCGCTAGGGCTCAGGCTAGGCGTCTGAGCCGGCTGGCACGGGTTGTGCGTGCCTATTGAGTGATCATGCTCGCGGCTTCCCATCCTTCGGGGGGCCGGGTGCATCAACGCTATCGAAAGGAGCCAGCCATGCGTTCCGAGGACGCATACATTATCGTTGTAGGCGCGAACTTCCTGGAGTCGGGCGGCTTCGCGATGGAAAAGGCCTGTGAGCTGGCGGATGCTCACGAGTTCGGCGAGATCAATCCGGTCCACCTGGGTCCGCATCAGGAGGTTTTCGAGCTCCCCCACGAACCGGATCCGGACTGCCCCGAGCTGAAGCGCGCGCGAGAGGCGAAGGATCAGCTCAATTTGCTCGCCAGAATCGGGGTGGCGCGCTTCGAGCAACGCCGCGGAAAGCGCTTTGCCAACTGGGTTTCCTACGTTCAGACCGCGTCGGCGCCGCTGAAGCTGGCGGACCATGCACGCGTTCTCGGGGCAGATCTGGTGATTGTCGACATGGAGGACACGGTGAGCCGACGCTTGTGGCGAGGTCCCCGGAAGTCACGGCTGATGGACGAGCTCTCTTGCCCCGTAATGTTCGTGCCGACCGCGCCGCGCGCTAGGGACGAACTCGGCGCGCGACGAGCGTTGTGGGTCGATCATCCATGACGGGACATTCTGCCCAACGGGTGTGACATTTTGCCCGTGCGTGTTCGGCGGCGACGACCCAGGGCCACTGCCGAGGCAACTCCGAGCGCGCACCAGACCAGGCTCGGGGGCAGTCGGGGCAGTTCGGCAAGTCCGCTAGTATAAACCAGCTGCTCGCAACCTTCGGGGCGCCCTTTGGAGCGGGCCGCCGTCAGGTCGCTGTCGACCTGCGTTTGGTCCGCGTTGCGCTCGACCACGCAGTCCATGCTGAGCGCATACTTGGGAAGTTCCAGGTCCAGACGTGTCAGCCAAGCGCGCGCGGGGGCCAGTCCGACCAGAGCCGTGGCGAGATCGCTGTACCCACCGCAAACCAGGGAACCCGAAGCGGGAGGAGCTCGGCTGTCCCAGTCCTCCACGATGACCGGGCTGGTCTGGAGCCCTTCCTGAACCACATCGCAGGAGCTCGCCGTGCCGTCGCTCTCCGCCGCCTGTGCAAAGTACAAGTCGGCGAGACTGTCGGCGAATGTCCCGCGACTCGTCTGCATCGGTCTTGGTGTGGACTTGGAGAAGACTCCTGAGTCGGCGAAGGTGGTCAGAAACGAGAAGCCCCCGTTCTCGGAGAGCGCTGCTTGGCGTAATCTTGCGTAGTTGGACTCTGCCTTCGAGAAGTCCCAGACGAGCTCGTCTTCATCAATCGTTACCTCTTCCAGATCGGGCATCTGGTAGCGAGCATCCCCAATCACGTAAAGGACGATGCCCACCTGGTCCCCGACTCCCGCAGCGACCATTCTCAGCGGCAAGAGGCCTTGTCCGCCGGGAGTGATCACTCGCACTGGCGTCATCTGTTGCACTCCCTGGCCCGGTCGGAGCTTGACGGCAATGAAATCGTAGCCCTCGGATACATACGCTTCGACCACCGGGGAGATGTCGTCCGGCACGAAGTAGCCGTTTTCCTCAAACCAGCCGAACAGCTCTTGCCCCTGTTCGGTGCGCAGCGTGACGACTTCGTAGGGTCCGACGTTGCGCTGATCGATGACTTGTACGGTGTTGTTCGTGGCCAGACCGGAGCTGCCGGCCTCGCTCGCGTCGGCGCTCATGGCCCCACATGCGCAGCCGGCTCCATTGGACGAAGCGCAGCTCAGGGCAGGTCCGGTGACCCGAACGCGAGTCGCGACGTCGAGCGCGTCGAACCATGCCTGGTTCGCTTCCTCGAGATACGCGCCGCGCGCCACCGGCAGCACCCAGGAGAACTCCTCGGGAGATCCTGAGTACTCGAACTGGTCCCAGAGCACCGTTCGCTCTGGGGATACTGCGAATGCCATGCGGTGCCCCGTTACCTGGGAAAACGAAGTCTGCGGTGGCGAGAAGCAGCCGCCGCAGGCCCGAGCCCGCGAGGGCAGCAGCGCGCCGAGGACCAAGAGCAAGGTGCCCAACAGCAAGCGTCGTGTCATGTCTCGAGCGTGCCTCGAGTCTTTCCCCTCGACCATGTCGTGGCAGAACATATCATGGGCCAGAAGTGGTCGTTTGTGTTCGGATCTGGCGTATTTCGGCCCCGGGACGCGGCACTTGGCCGGGTCGCCCGCATCAGCGGACGGCGCGCGCGAGATTCCGCGCGGGAGCTTCCAGCAGGGCGAGCACCGCCCTTGCGTCGATTCGGCCCTTGTAAGCGAGGACCCCGTCTGTCGGCACGTGGCCCTCGGGGCTGCAGCAGCGCCTGACGTCGACGCACAGAAGGAGCCCCGCGGTCCCGGAACGCCGTGGCAGTTGTTTCGCCAGGTATTCGTGGGTCCAGAACCCCGCAATGTCTAGGTACCAGCGCTTGTCCGGTTGTTCCAGATGCCTGAGCTCGAAGCTCGGAAAGATCCAGCCGCGGCCTGTGTCGATGGGTTCGGGGTCCCGGATCGCTTCCCACTTGCGTGTCGCCCTGCTGAAGTCCCGGGCGAAGCGTGCTGCGACGCGGTCGTGCGGTGACTCGGGCTCCGGCACCCCACCGAGCTGGGCCACGAGAGGAAGCTTCGACGGCACCTGCAACGTGATGGGGTCGCCGCGACTGGTCAACACACATCGGACTGTCAGGGCGTAGTCCGAGCAGCTCAGCAGGCTGGGGACGAGGCAGGAGAGAGAGCGCGCGTAGGCCCGAGTCTGTCGGGACAGTGCCAATGGCCCCGAGAGCAACAGGGCCATGGATGTGGGCGCCGCGTTCGGGACAGCTCGGCCCGCAGCAGGACCGGGGACGCTCTCGACGACGCATAACAGTCCCCTGGAGCGAGTCTGCCGAACCAGCAGACGAGCGTGACGAGTTGCCGCGATGCGGACCTCCAGCGCGCGCCCCAGGAGGCTCGCGACCATGAGCAGGTTTGCCTGCTGCGCAAGGCTTTCGGGCCGGAGCGCCGCCACCGAGTCCGAGAGCAGACGTTCGCTTTCGAGGTCGGCGAAGAGCGCGGCTTCCAGTTCGTCGAACGGTACCGAAAGTTCGCGCGCGGCGCGGGCCAGAATGACCGCGCGTGGCGCACGGCTTCCGGCCGCCAGTCTGAACACTCGGCGGCGGGCCTCGGCGGCTCGAATCACCGAAGGGGCACACTGGAAGCAGACGTTTTTTAGAATGTGCTCGGCGATCCTGAGTTTTGCACGGGGCGCGCCGACTTCTACCGAGTCCTGCTTGAGCTCACTCAACTTTCGGCCTTGGAAGCGGGTGTACTGGCTCAGCAAGGCGGCGAGCCAGGTGCAGTCGCGCTCGGTGAAGGTATTCAGGAAGTATTCGGCACCGCGCGAGCGCACGCTAAGCCGACAGAGCGCCAGCGGAAGCAAGACCACGCCTCCTTTCTGCCGCCTGACGCGTTTCGGCCGTATGCAGGCTGACGAGCTCGTAGACGATGGCGCGTTTACCGGGTGCGGGTCGCAACAAACGCCCCACCCGCTGCACGTGTTCTCGCTCGCCGAACGTTCCGCCCACTATGATTGCGAGATCGGCGTCCGGCACGTCGATGCCCTCGTTGAGTACGCGCGCACTCACCAAGGTCTTCAGTTCGCCGGAGCGGAAGGCGGCCAGCGCCTGCTCGCGCTCGCGACGCTGGATCTCGCAGGTGATGGGCATGACCAGGTGCTCGCGGGCGATAGCGTAGGCGGCCGCGTTGCTCGCGGTAAAAATCAGTGTTCTCGAGTCGTGATGCTGTGCCAGCAGTCGGGAGACAGCGCGGGCCTTCGCCGTTGTCAGGGCGAGCAACTGTCGTGCGCGCCGCCAAGCCCGCAAGGCAGCGCGACGTTCGGTTGATTCGGAGCTCCAGGCGACGAACTGCTGCCAGCTGCCGCTCGGTTGAAGCCTCCTGAATTGCCGATGCGCCCGTTGAAAGGTACCATAGTCGTCGTTGTAGCGACGGCGCTCTCGAGGATCGAGTGTCAGCTCCACCACCACCAGGTCGAATTCGCTCAGCCAGCGCCCTGCCAGATCCGACACGTGGCGCCGGTAGACTGTGGGCCCGACGAGGTCTTGCACGAGCGAAAGAGCGTCGTCGTCGGGCGGGGTAGCCGTGAGCCCCAGTCGGAACGGGGCAGTTGCCATCTCGAGTGCTTCGTCCTTTGCCTTCGCCCCGAAGTGATGCACCTCGTCGACTACCAGCAGGTCGAAGTGATTGCCGAACGCGGGCATCTGACGCAACGCGCTGTCGAAAGTTGAAACCGTCAGAGCCTGGACGTTCCGCTCGCCGTCCCCCAAGCAGCCAACGGGACCGGTGTACCAACACCGGACCTCGGCGCGCCACTGGTGCAGCAAGGCGCGCGTGGGGACCAAGCACAACGTGCGCCTGCCTGTCCTGGCCATGGCGGCCACTGCCACTCGTGTCTTGCCGGCACCGGTCGGCAGGATGACCATGCCGGACCGACCCGTGAGCTCCCAGGCGACGACGGCGGCTTCCTGGTAGGGGCGCAGGGTGAAGGGCCGAAAGGGCGCGGGGGCAGGCTTGGAGACGCGGACCTCATCCGCAAAAGGTAGGCCGCGCCGGCTCAGTGCGGTGACGACTTCCGCGTAGCGAAACCCGGGCGCCCGCCAGAGCCCTACCCGAGGGTCCCAGACGAGGCCGGGTAGGGGTTGGTGATCGAGATCCGGCGGATCGACGAGTACCAGGCTTCCGTGGTCGAAGAGCAAACGCATGAAGTGGACTCACTCGTCGGTCCACGCAGCGACGGAGTTGCTACCGACGCGTTCGCCCTGCGAAGAAAACCCGGGTACGGACCAGCTGGTCCTTGACTCGAGGTCGGTCTTGTGACCCGCTGATTGGTCGAATGCACGATGAACACCTGCACGACGAACACCTGCACGGCGAGAAACCTTCGGCGACTGGCGACGACTGGCGGCCCCTCTTCGTGAAGCCGGGCTCGATTGCGGAGCCGACACAATGGCTAGAGGAGGCTTCGCTGCCACGCGCCTCACGCATTTGCGACACGTTTCGCGATCAGGTACGAGCGCTGATCCAGGGGAGGCACCCCCGGCGTGCCCTGGGGGAGGCGGAGCTGGAGCATGCTTTCGAAGAGTACTGTGGTGGCAGGCCGCCCGAGTTCTCTGGTGTATGGGTTTACTATCCCTGGCGACGTGCGCTCGTCCACTTGCTGGACGAAGCCGATTTCGTCGAGCTGCGCACCAGCCGAAACCGCTACAAGATAACTGCCGATGAACAGCGCAGGCTCTCAGGCATGGCCATCGGGGTGGTCGGATTGTCCGTGGGGGCTCAGGTCGCCGTGACCATGGCCATGGAGCGGGTGTGTGGCGAATTGAGGCTCGCGGACTTCGATCGACTGGAGCTCAGCAACCTCAATAGACTGCGCGAGGGGGTGTTCAGCCTGGGGCTGCCCAAGGTGGTGCTCGCGGCCCGGGCCATCAGCGAGATAGACCCGTTCATTCGTGTCGTCTGCTATCCGGATGGAATCACCAAGGACAACATCGACGCGTTTCTGACGTCCGACAGGCCGCTCGACTTGCTGGTAGAAGAGTGCGACGGGTTGCCGGTCAAGCTGATGTGCCGAGACAGGGCCCGCGCCCTCGGCATTCCGGTGCTCATGGAGGCAAACGACCGCGCCACGCTCGATGTCGAGCGCTTCGACCTCGAGCACGGTCGGCCAATCTTGCACGGGCTCTTGGACTCGGTGGACCTCAGCAATGTCGACGAGCTCAAGACGAACGAGGACAAGGTTCCGATCATCATGCCCCTGGTGGGAGAACGAACCATGTCCTCCAAGCTGCGCGCCTCTCTGTTGGAGGTGGGTTACTCGATTGAGGCCTGGCCTCAGTTGGCATCCGACGTGGTGCTTGGCGGAGCGCTGGTAACCAACGTTGCACGCAGGATCGCCCTCGGCCAATTTCACGATTCAGGCCGCTATTTTGTCGATCTCGAGGAACTCGTTGGCGACGAGGACTCCCAGAACCCAGAGCTACGAGGGGCGAGCTCGCACGGGCCCGAAGCTGCGGCCCCGGACTTGCTCGATGATGTTCCGTTGGCGGCCAAGCCCGTGATGAGTGGCGCTGGTGCCGGGGTAGTCGACCTCGACGAGGCGATGCTCGAGGAACTGGTCCGGGCCGCGCAACTGGCGCCGAGCGCTGCCAACGAGCAGCCCTGGCGCTGGCTGGCCCGCAGCAGCGAGCTTTGGCTGTTGACCGAAGAACGCTTTGGCGGTCGCGCACCCGGATATCGCGAGATTGCGCCGTACCTGGCGCTGGGCGCGGCTACCGAGAACTTGGTGCTGCGCGCACATCAGCTTGGTTTTGGCGTGCGTATCGATGGCTTCCCGTGCGCGGGGTACCCGAACCGTGTTGCTCGCTTCAGATTCTGCCGGACCGAGCACGGTGTCGAAGGGCTGGAAGCTCACGTTCACGACGATCTCGTCGAGTCTCTCGAATTCAGGCGGACCAGCCGTGGAAGGGGTGATGGTACACCGATCCCGCCGAGTGCCATGGCTCGACTGCGCGCAAGGCTGTCCAGTTCCCGGGGGACCACGGCTCACGTTCTGGCCACCCCAGACGCGATCGAGCGCGCTGCCGACATCCTGGGGCGGACGGAGCGGATTCGTCTGCTGAACCCCGTCCTGCACCAGGATCTGGTCGAGGAGATTCGTTGGACCGAGGCCGAAGCCGCACAGACTCGAGACGGGCTCGACCTGACGACGCTGGAACTCAGCCCGTCCGAACAGGCGGGCCTTCGTCTGCTGCGCGATCCTCAAGTTCCAAAGTTGCTGGCGCGGTGGGAAGGGGGGTCGGCCCTCGAAGACCTCACTCGCAAGGCCGTGGCCAGCGCGTCGGCGCTCGCCTTGTTGACCGCACCCAGCGCGAACCCTGGGGTTTGCTTTGACGCCGGAAGGGCGCTGGAACGTGCTTGGCTCGAAGCAACGCGACTAGGCCTGGGAGTCCACCCGCACACAGCCGCCGTGTTTCTGTTTGCAGGCGCCTCTGACCCGAGGAGTCCGTTCGAGGCGCGCACCTCGCGCGAGCTTTCGGGTCTGCGCGAAGAGCTCGGCGAGCTCTTCGAAACCAGCGAGGTGCCGCTCTTTCTGTTTCGGCTGTTCCCAGGCATCAGCGACGCCAAGCGCTCGCTCAGGCGTGACCTTCGAGAAACTCTTTCGTGCCGGTAGCAGCGCACTCTGGATGGGCGGGAGCTGGATTGTCCGACCGAATGCGCTCTAGTCCAACCAGAGATGGGCCCGTGGAACCGACACTTCGATGGCGTGTAGGATCTCCTCGGGCGTCGTAGCTGTTCGCTGGGCGAGCCAGCGAGCCCCGGCCGAAGGTGCACCAAAGACCTGTTCCTCGAAGGGCTTGTTTTTCAGGACCCAATTGATCGCTTTCAAAGCCAGTACTTGTAGCGGCGAATCCACAACGAGCGCGAACCCTCTGAGCGAACGCAAGCGCGCCGCTTCCTGCTCGATGAACTCCGCCACCTTCCTGCGCTGTGCCCCTGTCGGGGAATCAGCGTGATGGGCGATGCAGATCAAGGCACAATCCCGCTCGCCGGAGTCCAGCATGTTCCTGCAATGCTCGAGGTAGGCGTCCCAGGTGCTGTCGCCACAATCGCCCGTGAAGTAAAACCACCAGGTGGACCCTTGCCTGCCGCGCCAGTAGCCGCCACGCGGATCATGTTCCGCGCAGCCTTCTTCCGAGGCTTTGGCGGACACAGGTCGGGCTCGCCCAGCGGGGCCGGTTCTACCAGTGCCGCTTCCAGCGCAAGCCCCACCATTGCGTTCGATGGAACTACTCATGGCTATGCAGCGCCCAGTGTATCAGAGCTTCCTGCCCATGGGATCTATTCCTAAATGGCGCTCCGGGGGGCGTTTGCTTTGCTGTGGTGTGGACCTGCTACGTCACACCCGTGCAGTGTCGAGCGCCGAGAGAACGGGTGCCACCTTGCAACTGCCCAGCTTCAGGCGCTTTTCAGCCCTGGTTCGCCTGGACGCCGTCGGTGGGTTCGAGCGCGCTCCAGCGGCTCCTTCGCCCGGTAAGAACACGCTGCGATTGTGGGCGTCCCGACAGCGGCAGCAAGCGCAGATCCCGCGCCAGTTGGATGCGTTCGGGGCCACGAGAGAGGATCTCGGTTCCCACCGGGTGGTCGCGGTAGGCATGGATTGTCCCGCGGTTCTCCGGGGTTGCTCCGAACAATTGGCGCGCGTGCGTCGTGCGCAACACCTGCGCGAGGAGCCCTGGACGCGGGTACTCGAACGTGCCCTCGAAGCCCAGCGTCGGGTCGGGCGCGAAGCCGAATGCCGTGTTGTCAGGGACTTTCTTGCTGTCACACAGGGCGAACAGCGTGTCTGTTTCTACCTGGCTGGTGAGCGACAGCCCCATCATCGTCAGCACTCGTCCCATCCCGAACCCCTTGATGTCCGGAGAACACCAGAGCCCGCACAGCTCGCCGACTCCTGCACCCGCGAAGCTTGCTACCCAGGTGTGCACCCGGGCATCTAGCGAGCCAATCGCTCGTTCGAATGGCAATGGGGCACCGTTTCCCCAGCGCTGCAGCCGCACACCTCCCAGCGGCTGCCGGGTAGCCGCGTCTTCCAACAAGAGCACGAAGGTATTGTCGTTGTGCCACCAGCCAGACTTCGCCGAGGTGATGTTCTCGATTCCGTACATCTGCAGTACTTGTGCGTGCGCTGCGGCGCTTCGCTTACAATGTCCTACAGCATTGGGGGCGCAGTATCCCCGTACTTCGAGGCGTCGCATGACTCGACTACTGCTCCGCCCCGTTGCGGGCCATGTCAGGAGTGCGCCTCAGAGAACGCAGAGGGGGTGCGCTCTCTGGGAAGACTCGGAACAGGAAGACCTCCCTATCCCGATTGCCGAACACCGCTCTGAGCCGTGCGTGCAGACCGTACAGCTCACCGACGGTTTCGGCATCGAACTCGGTAGCAGCGCCGCCGAAGGCGCGCGCGAACAGGTACAAGCAAGTAGTGCAGGGGTGGAGCGACAGGCGCTGTTCGGTCGCGGTCAACCAGAGCCGTTGGATCGCACGCCCCGCGAGGTAGTGCCGTCGAGCGTCGTCGCCGTCCACACCCACCATGCCAATGGCCGACGAGGCCAACAGGGCCCGGCGCGTGGGGTTCTCGAGGCCGCGTCCGAGCCGCCAGCGCCGCAGCAGATCTGCCACGCCGGGTGTACCGAGCACACTGAACGCGGCGTTCTCGCTTTCCGTGAAGTCGAGCGTTGCGAGGTCGATGCCGTCTCGTGTTTGACGGGCTTCGTCGACAGTCCAACGGATTTCGCGGAGCAGCTCGCGCGCCCCCACCGGATGAAGCATGCGAATGCGTTCCGCGCGCGCCGCAAGCGTCGCGATCTCCGCGATCGCGGGCTGATCATCCACGAAGCGGAGCTGGCAGCTCGGAATGCTGGCTGCAGCTTCGCAGAGCCGGCTGAGCGAAGCAGCTGGAACCCGACCAGGCGCCATGACCCGGCGGTTGGTGCAGCGTGCGCTGAGCTGCGCGATCAAATGATCGTGATCGTGAGATTCGGCATCGGGAACGGTGCTCCCTGGCGGGTAGAACTTGAAACCCACCGCGCCGAGTTCCTGACCGCTGAGTGACAGGTCGAGCTTGACGTTCATCCCCAACGCGTGAGCCTTCAGCACCAGGTTCTCGGTGGCTGTGCCCAAGGCGATTTGTGTAGCGCCGCCGCGGTAGTCGAGCAGGCGGCACCCGAATCGCGGCTTCGCGGAGAGCCACAAAGTCGAGCCCCGAAGCCCCCAGTGCCAGGGTTGCTCGTTGGCGCGACTCGGGGCGGCCTGCGCTGCTTCCATCAAGGCACTCAGCGTGTCGGCACCGAGTGCGAGCTGTCCAGGCTCCGGCTCGAGCGACATCTCCTGAAGCTGCTGCTCGAGGCGCGTGGAGCCGCTGAGAGCCAATCGCTCGCCATGCTGCGTGCTGGCAACGCTAGTGAGGGGAGATGAGGCGTCGGCCACGATGTTTTCGAGCTCCACAGAGTGAAGTCCGGACTGGCGCAGTTCCTCCAGCGCGATCCGTCGAATGACGTGAGTTGCGAGAGCCGCGCCCAGCGACACGTCCGATGCAAGGCGTGGAAGGCTCACGATCGATTCGCCTACCTCGGCCAGAGACGCACCCAGCTTGTCGGAGATGCCTGTCTCGCGCCAAGGGATCCCCCGGCCCGTTTCGTTGGCGTCGTTCTCCTGAGAGGGCACGGCTCGAGTGAAGTCACGGTCGAAGCGTTCGATGCGCAGGCTCGCCCGATCGGCGGCGGCGCTGATCAGTGGAACTCTGAAGCGCTGCGCTTGCCGCCGGCAGACGCTGCTGGTCTTGTGCGTAGGGCTTTCCTCGATCAGCATGTCCAGGCCAGAGATCAGGGTATCCACACTGCTGGCGGTGAGCTTCTGGTCGAAGCACACCACCTCGATGAAAGGGTCGATCTCGGCGATGGCGCGCGCGGCCAACGTCACTTTGGAGGATCCCAAATGAACTACCGACTCTCGCATGCGGTTCAGGTGGTCGAGCTCGAGCTTCGAAGAGTCCGCCAACCTGAGCTCCCTGGAGATGCCCTCCATGGCCAGTGTTTGGGCGAGCTCACTGCCACCTGTCAGGCCGACGATGCCTATCTTGAGCCGGCGCAAAACTCGCTGCTCATCCCCCGTGATCTTGTAACGGTTGCGGCTGGTGCGCAGCTCGAGGAAATCTTCCGGGTCGAGCAGATGTACCAGGGTCTGACGCCAGGGGTAGAAGACCCAGACCCCGGCTTCGTCCGGGGCACGCCCCGAGTAGTGACGCTCGCTCTCCAGTCGCAGCTCATCGTGAGTCCACCGCCTGCGCGGCTCGCGTGACTTGAGCAACCCTTGCAGCTGTGCCTCGTAGCTGTCGCACACGCTGATGGGCTCGGGAGCTGCCTTTCCGAGTTCGTCGAAGGCGCGCCTGTCGGCCGCCAGCGAGAACCGGAAGACGCGCGGGCGATACGTGCCCATCGAGCCTTGGGTTTCCGAAGCTGCGAGCGCTTGTGAGATTTTCGAAGAAGGACGCATGAGCAAGGAGGCGGCCGTCATTCACGGAAGCGACAGTCAGTCGCCGGTGGGCTGAACCAGGCCGTTGCGCTCCTAGCCGCAACGCCCGCAAAGCTCAACAGGTTCGAGGGGTGGGTGAGTACAGAGCGGCACATCCAGATCGGTTCTTAGCGACCCTCTGTTTCGGAAGAATGACCAGATCGAGGCGTTCGAACGGAAAAATCCGCGCAGGACCGGGGCAAACTGGGTACGAAGTTCCCTGGTATTTCAGATCTGAAAGCTCATGGTTCAAAGCTGCAATGTCGACCCCCCGCAATCCAGCAGACTGATGTCCCAAGTCTTCCCCCTCGAGAGTGTCGTGGCGCTCGAGCCATGGGTGTCCAGCACACGAAGCTGACGCTGCCGGTGTGGGGGGGGCAATAGCCTGACCATTGATCGCGGAGTTGCGGTGAAGTTGCAGTATGGGTGTGAGCCTCAGGTTCGGCATCAGCGGCTGTGGCTGCGACCGCAACGACGACAGCAGCAGCGACGGCTGCGGCAACTGCGGCTGCGGCAACCGCGGCTGCGGCAGATACGGTCTGCTACTTCTGAAGCGGCGTGCTGTCACTGACGCTGGTGCCGCCCTCGAAGCTGGCTACGGGTCGTGTTCACACCCGTTCGGCGCACCTTCTGCGCCACCTCCAAGGGCGGTGCAAGCGGGATGCGGCGTCACTAGCGATGGTAGGCGGTCGACGATCGCGCGGGGCAACGGGGAGGTGTCACATAAGCTGCGCCAGTGGAGGGCATGAACACGACACTTCGCCAACAGCTTCTCGACCAAGTCATCAACATCATTCAGCGCGCTCGGCCCCTGATCGACGCTATCGAACGCAAGGACCAGGATCTGAGCAAGCAGCTCAGACGCTCTCTGAATAGTACCGGTCTCAATGTCTCCGAGGCCTTTGGGGTCAAAGCCGGCAATGCTCGGCAGAGCTTCCGTCGCGCACTGGGAGAGCTCTATGAATCGCAAGCCTCATTGCAGCTGGCTGCTGCCTGGGGCTACATCAACCACGAGCTCGCGCAGGCCGTCGTCGCCGACTTGGGCGCTCTCGGTGGTCGTTTGTACGGGCTGTCGCGGCGCTGACAGCTAACCGCATTCCATCGCGCGCCGGAGTTTGTAGCCCTCCAGAGTGGCACACAAGCGATCGTACCCTCGAGCAAGGGTTTGCCAGCCTGGTGCTCCATTATGCTTGAGGTGACCACCAAGACCAGCTATCGCGAGCACGACTTCCTGGACAGCAGACGTCTCAGGGAGCGGCTGGCGCGCTATTAGCCTCAGTACTTC
Source organism: uncultured delta proteobacterium (assembly GCA_963809955.1). GTDB lineage: Bacteria > Myxococcota_A > Polyangia > Polyangiales > Polyangiaceae > JAICQQ01. The sequence continues at coordinate 615,054 of CAWELQ010000010.1, read as the reverse complement.
CAGCTCATCGGCTTCGAGTATCGTTGTCGCAGGTGCCAAGGGCCGAGTCCGAATCTCACTCTTCAGCAGCAAAAGCTTCCAAGCGATGGGCAGTAGCAGCGCCGTGGCGTTTGTCAGAGCATGCAGGTCTCCCAACTGTCGCTTCTCGAGCGCGCATCCGGTCTTGAGCGCTTTGAAGTACTCCTCGATCGTCCAGCGTGCTCGATACCAGTCCACAACTCGAAGCAGTTGCTCTTCCTCGTCGACTGGTTCACTCGTGTACAAGAGCCAATCGACCGGGGCCTCACCCTCAGGCGGCTCGGGTTCCCACACTCGTACAACGTTCAGCTCGAGCGTCTCTCGCGAAGAAGCTGCCGCACGGGGATTGCTAAGGAGACGCACTCGAGTGGCGGCGATGGCGAGCTGTGCCGTGCGACTCTTGCGTGCCGGATGAATCTTGCGTTGTTTTGGCCCCGCTTTTCCTACCCGCTTCGATAACGCCACCTCTCGTTCAGCACGAATATCGGTGACCTCTGCCACCTCGCGCAAATGGCCATTTTCCAGTCTGCGATTGTGCTGAACCCTAATCACAAAGCGCGTCCTGAGCGAGCTCAGCAATGCCAATATCTCGAAATCGTCAGCTTCGCGATCCATCAAATGAATGACCTTCTCTGGCGCCAATCCCGACGCATGGACGCCGTAGACATGGCTGCCCCAGCGCTCCTGCAGCTCACCGTTCTTGGCGCTGGTGGCAATGTGATAGCTAGCCGCAAGCACTCCCTCGGGTCGCTGGGTCCCATCGGAGCGAATTGCCAACGAGCAATGCATCAGAAAGCTTTGCTTCTGTCCGCGTCCAACCGGCAGACCCTCACGGCACCCCTCCGATGTGAACGAAATGGTCGAGCTGTCGTGAGCCACCAAGACTTCAGCTTGGCTGCTGATCCTGCCCAACGTTTGTTTTACGTGGGGCTGCAGGACGACATCGGGTGTCACCTTGACGTTGCCGAAGAACCGATACGCTGCTTCCAACTCTGCAGCTGACAGTGCCTGCGGAAAGCTGGCGGACGGCTCCCTTGCCATCGCGCCGGCCAAGCCTTCCACACGCGTCGCTAGCCGCTTGTCGCCAAATTCCGCGCTTCGAACTCCAATTCAACACCGTCGATCGCCGGGTCAGATGATTGGGCCACCCAGAGCTTTGATCACGTCCACCGAAACTTTGCAATGAAATGTGACCAATCCATAGGCGGGCGCCCCCTCGGCCCGGCTCCACTCCACGCGACGCGCTGCGTGGCGAACTCGAGGTCACCGGTCGTTCGACGTGACCGTTCTTGGGTACGCTCGTCGTCCGCGGCACGCCCAATCGCCGCTCTCATTCTGGTCCGCGCCTTACCTCGCCGCCCCTCGTTTCGGGGGAACGCAGCGCCACCCCCATCACCCGTGAATTCCAGGATCCGTCCGCCAAAAAAACGACCGAGCATGATTCTTGGTCCTGCAAATCGTGCCCTTCTGCTCGAGTCATTGGCTGTTGCCCATTTTTCGCGACCGCGAATCACGCTCGCTCGTCTAGAGTCTGGCTCATGCGTATTCTGTTCGTCGGGGGGACCGGCATCATCAGTTCGGCGTGTTCGCGGCGCGCGGTGGAGCTCGGACACGAAGTGTACCTGCTTTGCCGCGGTCAGTCACCGCGTGGGGTGCCCGACGGCGCTCGCGTAATCAAAGCAGACGTACGCGACTTGGAGAGTGCGCGGCGAGCACTCGGTGACCTGAACTTCGACTCGGTCGCGGACTTCATTGCTTTCGAGACCTCGCACATCGAAACGGCTCTTCGATTGTTCGAAGGGCGCACGCGCCAGTACGTGTTCATCAGCTCCGCCTCCGCTTACAAGAAGCCGGTCGATCACTGGCCCATCACCGAGGCCACGCCGCTTCACAACCCGTTCTGGGAGTATTCGCGCAACAAGATCGCGTGCGAGGAGCGGCTGCTGCAGGCTTACCGCCAGCAGGGGTTCCCCATGACGGTGGTGCGCCCTTCGCACACCTACGACCGCACGCTGTTGCCGTTCGATCCGCACCAGTCGGGTTACACGGTGCTGCGGCGCATGCTTTCGGGAAAGCCCATCGTCGTGCACGGCGATGGCACCAGCCTCTGGGTGCTCACGCATCATCGTGACTTCGCCAGGGGCTTCGTCGGGCTACTGGGCCACCCCAAGGCGATAGGCGAAGCCTTCCACATCACCAGCGACGAGGTCCTCACCTGGAATCAGATTTTCACTATCGTGGGCAACGTCGCGGGCGTCGAACCCAAACTCGTGCACGTGGCTTCGGAGGTGATAGCCAAGCATCACCCGGCCTGGGGGGCCGGGCTGCTGGGTGACAAGGCGCACAGTGTGATTTTCGACAACACCAAGCTCAGGGGCTTGGTCCCCGACTACGTGGCGACCATCCCCTTTCATCAGGGCGCCGAGGAGATCGTTCGGTTCTACGCGGACAACCCGCGCTTCGAGCCTTACCGACCGGACGTGGACGAGTTGATGGACCGACTGGCGGCGAGCAGCGCATGACGAGTTCCGTCCAACCGGTTCCATGCCCTGGTGCAGCGTGACCCCATAGCTGCTCCGAGGCTATCATGAAGCAGGGACTGTTCTGCCTGGCGGTCGCTCTCGCGAGCTTCTCGACTCTTGCGCTCGAGATCCTGCTGACGCGCGTGTTCAGCGTCACCATGTACTACCACTTTGCCTTCATGGTCGTGTCGCTGGCGTTGCTCGGCATGGCGATAGCGGGCGTGTGTATTTACCTTTTCTCTGGCTGGTTCACACGGGCGCGCGCGCGCAGGTTTGCCGCGCTGGGTATGGTATGTTTTGCATTGGGCAGCTGTCTGTCGCTATCGGTTGCGCTCAGTCACGCGATTCAACTGCACAGCGGCACCGACAATTCGCGGAACCTGCTTCTGGTCTACCTGGCTGCCGCGGTGCCTTTCGTCGCGTCGGGTTTCAGCCTGACGCTTGCCATGCAACAGGCGGGCGGCTCGATCGGGAAGGTGTACGCATTCGATCTCGCTGGCGCCGCGCTCGGATGCCTGTACGTGGTGTTCGCGCTTCCTTGGTTGGGCGCTGCCGGCGCTGTACTCATGAACGCCGCGGTCGCGGCAGTGAGCGCGGCCTCGTTCCTGCTTGCAGAGGAAGATTTCGGCCGAGCACCGAAAAGAAATGGAGCGAAAGCCGCGGCGACGCTCGCGCTCTCTCTGCTCGCCCTTCTTCTGGCGCTGACCGAATCGTCCGAGCGCCGCTTCGGTCAGGCGCACAATCCAGGGAAATTTTCGGGCAATCGCAAGGTGCTGTTCGAGAAGTGGAACGCCTTCTCCCAAATTACGGTGACCCCGGCCGAAGCCGACGACCATCGCTGGATCTTCGTGGATGGTGACGCGGCGACACGCATGTGGTCGGGCCAGGTCATACGCCGGGGCTTTCGCCCACCTCGGCGCGAGTCGGAAGTGCGGTTGGCATCGCTCGCCTATTCGTTGCAGCAGGGTGGGGAAGCTCTCGTGATCGGCCCGGGTGGCGGCACGGATATCCTGTCCGCCCTGTACTTCCACGCGCCCAAAGTGGTGGGTGTCGAGATCAATCCCATCATCGTCAACGAGGTGATGCGCGGTCGTTTTGCCGACTTCAACGGCCGTCTGTACGATGACCCTCGAGTCGAGGTGGTGGTCGACGACGCTCGCAGCTACATCCGTCGTTCGCCTCGTCACTTCTCCACGATTCAGGCGACGCTGGTGGATACCTGGGCGGCGTCCTCATCGGGTGCCCTGACCTTGTCCGAGAACAACCTGTACACGGTCCAGGCATTCCGCGAGTTCCTCGAACATCTAAGACCCAATGGTCTGCTCTCGGTGACCCGCTGGTACGATGAAAGCTTTCCGCGCGAGTTCTTGCGCCTGACCCTGTTGGCCCGTGCCTCGCTCGAGGCCCTGGGAGTGCCGCCCGACGAAGTCTTTGCGCATCTGTTCATCGCCAGCGATGGCGGGCGGCGCGCGACGCTATTGGTCAAGAAGAGCCGCTTCCAAACGGGGGAACTCCGTCACCTGACCGGGCAGGTAAAACGGGACCGTTTGCGCATCCTGTACACGCCCGATGAGCGCCAACGCTCTGGGGGAGACGCTGTCTTGACCGCGCGCATCCGGGCCCCCGATCTGCGCGCGGCACTTGCGGGGCTTCGCTACGATCTGGCTCCTCCGACCGACGATCGGCCGTTCTTCTTCTACACGCTGCGCCCGGTCGACCTGGTGTCCATGTTGTCGGCCCCGAGTCGGGCCAACTTCAACGACCTGGGCGTGTCGCTGCTCCTGGTCGTGCTGGCAGTGTCCGTGGCGGCGACGCTGTTGTTCGTGCTCTTGCCACTCCTGCTCTTCCGACGCGGATCTTTGAGGACCGAGCGTGCTGCCAAGCTGCGTTCCCTCGGCTACTTCCTGGCCTTGGGTCTGGGGTTCATCCTCGTCGAGATTGGCCTGATGCAGCGCTTCGTCCTGTTCTTGGGGCATCCTGTCTATGCGCTCATGGTGGTGTTGGCTGCTCTGCTGGTAAGCTCGGGGGTGGGCAGCGCACTGTCCAGCATCGGTTGTTTTCGTTGGGGAGCACGCGGTTTGATTCGACGCTCCGTGGCTCTTCTTTTGTGCGTACTGCTGGTGTATGTCGTCATGCTCCCGGCGCTGTTCCACTCGCTTCTGGGCCAACCGCTCGGTGTCAGGGTGCCGCTGACGGTGGCGTTGGTGGCGTTGCCGGGTATCTTGATGGGAACCCTGCTGCCCTCCGGGATGCGTGTCGCGCTTGCTTTCGACGAGCGTCTGGTAGCGTGGGCCTGGGCTCTGAACGGGGCTGCCAGCGTGGTGGGGTCGGTGCTGGCCGTGCTGCTATCGATGAACGCCGGGTTCTCGTTGGCTCTCGCCGCGGGGGTTTTCGTCTATCTGTGTGGGGCTGCCCTCGTTCCCCAATGTCGAGGACATGAAGGTATCGGCACAGTGGCTGCTCGGCTACGAGAACCGAGCGATTCAGGCTGACGATCTTCGCGATGACGTGAACGCTTGGGCGCATGCTCACAGATCGATTACGGTGTCGTGCGCATGAATACCGTTGGGTGCGGCAGACGGCGCGCGCGTCCTCCGGCGGATTTCGCCGATTCAAGCTTCCTTGACGTCAAGAATCTTTGACGCTGGGTGAGCTGCGATTCGGGTTGACAGGACAGCGCGCAAACTCGACCGTAGCTTCGGGAGGTTGCGTTTCTATCAGGGTTGCCGTGGTCCCGCGGCTTCCATCCGTTCTGCGACGCAGTCGCCCGTCCTTCATCAAACGGAGATACACACATGCCTCAAGCATCCAAGAGTAACGACATAGCGCTATTTCAGTGCCTTTTGATAGGCACGTGGCAAAACGACAAGAAGCTGTTCATAGACGGCAAGCCCCTCTCGTACAACGTGATGCCTTTGCCGCAGGTGGACGATCAAGTGACCCGCCCTCAGGATGGGACCCTGCGCTACGGTGGCTTCATTTTGAAGAACTTCACCTTCACGGAGACCATTCGGTTCAACGGCAGTGCCAAAGATGCAGACCTTCCCGAGCACACCGACCCGCGCGCGCTTGCGGTCATCGCTGGCGCGCCGAACCGCGGTGGAGGCTACACGCAGTTCGCTCACGCGGTCTTCTACGATCAGCAGGTCCGCTTCGCTGAAGGGCCCGCCGCCGGCAAGATCGTGCACGTCGAGAACGGCGCTTGGCTGCATCTGGGTAGCAGGCGGCAGCTGCTCGGCCCATACGCGCTCGACGACGACGGTCCGTTCGTCCAAGGACAGGTTCTCCGCCAGCCGCCCTACATCACCATCGCCAAACAGATCGCTGTGCCCCATGGTAATTCAGTGCTGGCTTTGGGGGCCGTCGATCTCTACGATCGCGAGCAGTTTCACCCGGACCTCAGCGGCCTGGAGGCCAATACGATCATTCCGGGTGCGCCCGTCATCGCCGATGCGCCGGTCCCTTACCCAGAACCCGTCGACATTTCGACCAATGTGTCGGTCGGCGCTTGTGGACGAAGTCTCGCGCCCACTCCGCCGGGGCTCTCGAGCACGCCGCAGACAGACCCCTATGCACGAAAGCTCGACGCCAACGATGACTTCGAGAACCCGAATCCGAAATGGGCGCTCAATCCGAACTTCCCGCTGCAGAAGGCGATCGAACTCATCAAGCCGACCGCGCATATCCATTGGAGGGTGACGACCGAGCCAGTCCCCGGCGGTGAGGGCGTCGTGACCAATATCCCTTTCGAGGACAGCAAGTCCAAGGTGACCGAGTACTGGGCCGACTACTGGCTTTTGTCGACCGAGAGCAAGCACCACAAGTCGATGAAGTTCGAGTACCTCGCGTACTCGCAGACCATCCTCATGGAAATGGAGATGTCGCTCGATGAAGGAAAGACGTTCGGTCGCTACGTCTTCCCTCATGTCACCACCAACACGGTGAAGAAAGTGCGAGGAACGCCGACGCAGGCGCGCGATGCCAGCGTCTCGCACCTGGAATAGACAGCGTTAGCCAGGCGGCAGCCGAGCAGCAACGGCTTGGGGGGGCTCGGGTCGGTATCCGGGGAACCTCGGGGCTCGTCCGCGGAGCTAGGATTCGGGCTGATTGGATCTTCAGACCGAACGCGTGCGTGCGTGCCACGCGGGACTGTCTCGCGCCTAGGCCCAGGCGGAGCTCTGCATGCATGCAACCCTGCAAAGTCAGCGCATGCTCCCCCCGAGCACGCAGAGCGTGCGGGCCAACTTGGCTCCGGCCCCAGCGGTCGACGGGCGTCACGTAATGCGGCGCGCATCAGCAGGTCACCGAGTCCAGGTACACCGACGGCCTCGGGAGCGGGGCCGCAGGGATGGCTCGAGGATTCGAGCGCCGGGGCCAGCAGTCGCTGGCCCGCGGGGCGAACGCGCATGGCAGGCGCCAAGGGAAAGAAATCGCGACGAACCAAGGCTGGCCCGGACATGCAACAGCCACAGGTCGGGTTCGCCGAACGGTGGCCATCGCTCAGGGAAAAGTGACCCTAGCCGATCTTTTTTCGAAGGCTCAGCGCAGTTTCGAGCACTCAATGCCTATCAACCCATCCGTGGCGCAGTCGATCATAGACGGTGATCGAAGGCTCGAACCTACACTGGTTTACGAGCAGTACGCGGACTTTGTCTGGCGCTCGCTGCAAAGGTGCGGTCTATCTTCAGTGGACCTCGAGGATGCCTTTCAGGAGGTGTTCATCGTGGTGCATCGAAAGCTCGGCTCGTTCAGAGGGCACAGCAAGATGACTACTTGGCTTTTTGGCATCTGCCTGCGCGTGGCGAAGAAACAGCGGAGGTTTGCTCTGTTTCGCCGCTTCACGGTTGAATCCGCCCCTGACCAGGCCGACCCGATCACTCCCGAGCGGAATCTCGAGCGACGCCAGGCCAGCCAACAGGTGGAACGAATTCTGAGGCGCATGTCGCCCGAACAGCGCGCTGTCTTCACGATGTTCGAGATCGAACGGCTCGACTGCAGCGAAATCGCCGACACCATGGGCGTTCCCATTGGCACTGTCTATTCCCGACTGCACGCGGCGCGCGCTCGTTTTCGTCGCGAGCATGTGCGTGTCATGCGTGAAGAGCAGCTATGAAAGATCCGCGCCGCATGTGCGACGACGCCAAGGTTCCTGTGGGAACGCGCGAGCTGATTGCCTCCGCGGCGCTCCCCCGACTGCTTCCCTCGGAGGTCCGAGCCCGCAGCGGCGGAAGCATTCGACGCGAGGTGCGCCGCCGGCAGCGACAGAGAATCGCGTGGGGGGTCACGGCAACCGCTGCGGCGGCCCTGGCGATGCTCCTTGTCGCGCGGCGGTTCTCGGTGGTGCTGCCCGAGAAGGTTTCGAATCAGCTCGAGCCGCCCAGCGTGTCGGGCCCACTGTCCGCAGAACCGCGCGCCGTGGCTCTAGTACCTCCTTGCAGTGGGTGCCGCCTGGTTCCTTCGTCGGCTGGTTGGCTGGATCGCCGAACCAATCGGTGGGGGGCGCAAGGGGCTTTCTATGTGGATGCGAGCGCTGGCTCGACGGTCCTTCAGCCTGCGCGTCCCGCTCGACACGAAGCAGGGGGGTGGCTCTGGCGAAATCAAGGCGACGGGCGACTCTGCCTGAAGGGCGTTTCGGCAGCTGTGCTCAATGGTGACTTCAAGAACCGTTGGGGTGTCGTGGGGGGCGTGGAACTCTGCGACGCAAGTACCCACGCAGAGACTCCGGACCAGACGTTTGCCATCACGCAGTGTCCTTGGGGGGATCTCGCAGATCTGGCGGGCGTCCGTTTCGATCTCGAAGGCCCGGACATCCCCTCGGAGGTGAGGGTGGTGTTTTCCGAGACGGACTCGAAAGAGAACGCCTTCGTCATCCTGTATGATGCCGCGGCCGGGCGCCACGAGGTTCGTATGGACGAGGCTCGCGTGAGCTACCAACAGCCACCGCGCCCGGCACGGCGGGATCACGTGCGTGGCGTGGAGTGGCTGATTCCTTCGCGGTTGGGCAAACCTGCGTACTTCGACTTCTGTGTGACCGACATCGAGCTGTTCTGAACCGTCCAGAACGAAAGTGAGAGGCTGCGCTCGGGAATCTTTCTTCGAAGGATCCCCGAGGCGAAGGCACTCACGATAGTCAGCTCTCCGCAAAGTCGAGCTTACTCGCCGAGCAACACCCCGTGTTGGAAGAGGACGTCATGACGAATACCGAGCAGAAGCGCTCCCCCTTGCAGCTCCTTCGAACGAATGTTCGCGTGCTGCCTGGCGGCGCGGCCCCACGCGGGAGGCGAAAATCGCGACTGCGAAGTGGGCTTCTTGCATCGCGGAGTGCCCGCTCTTTCGCAGTGCTCGCTTCGCTCGTCGCATTCGGTTGCGCCACCGAGCCTGGCGCAGAGGACAAATTGCCCGCACGAGTGACCGAATGGTCTTGTGCGGATGGCGCGCTCAGCGACGCGCCGATGCGTCGCCTGACGCGCTTCGAGTACTCCAACATCATCTCGGACGTCTTCGCGCTGAATCTCGATTTCGACAGCATCCTGCCCCGGGACGAAGTCGCGCTCGGGTTCGACAATCAGGCCGGTGCGCTCAGTGTTACGGATCTGCACGTCGAGGGCTTTCTGAAGGCCGCTGAACGGGTTTCCCAGGCAGTCGTCGACGAGCCAGAAAGGCTCGCGGCGATTTCGGGCTGCGATGAGAACACCCAGGCGTGCGCACAGCGGACGGCGCGCGAGGTCGGGCAACTGCTGCTCCGCCGGCCCTTGGCCTCCTCCGAAGTCAGTCGTTTGACAGCGCTGTTCGACGACGACTACTCGGAGGGAGGATACCGCGAGGGGACCACGCGCATGGTCTCTGCCCTGCTGCAGGCTCCCGAGTTCTTGTACCGTGTCGAACGCAGGCCCAGTCTGGCGGACAGCGCCACACAGGACGCGAAAGACCAAGCCGAGATCGGCTTGCCGCCCGCCGTTCTGGCTTCGAGGCTTTCCTTCCTGTTCTGGGGCTCCAGTCCGGATGCGGTGCTGCTCGACGCTGTCGACCAAGGTGAGCTCAGGACCCCTGAAGACGTGGCCCGTTGGGCGCGCGCCATGCTTGCGGACGATCGCGCCAAGCGTGGCGTCCTCCATTTCTTCGAGCAATGGTTGGGCCTATCCGACTACGACGAGGTGGAGAAAGATCGCCGCTTGTTTCCCGCCTGGGGTGAGCAAGTTCACGCCGATCTGGCGCGTGAGACTCGCCGCTTTCTCGAGGCCTTGTTGTGGCAGGACGACGCGCGCTTCAGCACTCTCTTGACCGCGCGCTACACGTACCTGACGCCGGTCCTGATGGACTTCTACGGCGTGCCCGTCACCAGTACCGACTCGAGCCGGCTCGAGCGCGTCGAGTTTGACAACCAGCAGCCCCGTCTGGGTATTTTGACTCAGGGCTCGCTGATGAGCCGCTTGGCCAAGGCCAATCAGACCGATCCCATCCACCGCGGGAAGTTCATCCGCGAGCGGTTTCTGTGCAGCATTCCGCCACCCCCGCCTCCCAATCTGGTGGTTTCGGCACCGGAGCTCGATCCGCGCAAGACCACGCGCGAACGTTTCGAGCAACACCGCGCTGACGCGGCCTGCGCCACCTGCCACGAACTGCTCGATCCGGTGGGGCTGGCGTTCGAACACTACGATGCCGTGGGGCGCTACCGCAGCAGCGAGGCTGGGGAGGAAATCGACGCGTCCGGTGAGCTCATCGATACCGATGTCGACGGCCCCATCGACGGTGTTGCAGATCTGGCCGACAAGCTGTCGCACAGCGCACAGGTGCGAGAGTGCGTGGTCAAGCAGGCCTTTCGCTACGCTTTCGGGCGCGCCGAAACCGAACGAGACAGCTGCGCGCTCGACAAGCTCGAACAACAGTTTCTGGCGACCGACGGCGACCTCGTCGAGCTGTTGGTCGCGATCACTCAAACCCAGCCATTCACCAGCGAGGCCCCCGCGCCGGCCGAGGAGAAACCGTGAGCCAGAACAAGGGAGCCTCGAGGCTCAGTGAACGGCGTGCACGCCGGTCCGGTAGCGCGTCGCGTCGCGCGTTCTTGCGAGGCCTACTCGCTTCGAGCATCGGTTTGCCCTGGCTCGAGAGTCTGCGCATCCGGCAGGGACGTGCGCAGACACAGCGCTCGCGGCGGTTCATCGTGATGTTTTCGGGGAACGGGACCGTCTACGATCAGTGGCTTCCCAGCGGGGGCGAGACCGACTTCGAACTCTCACCCATTCTATCGCCGCTCGAGCCGCACCGTTCGGATTTGGTCGTCGTCGAAGGGCTGACTCAGCAGGGCGGAGGTGGCGACGCCCATCAGAGCGGAATCGGAGGTATGCTCACCGGCGCCCGGCTACTACCGGGGCGTTTCGCAGGGCAGTCGTCTGCACCAGCGGGATGGGCAGAAGGGCCGTCGGTGGATCAGAAGATTGCCGAGGCGATCAGTCACGAGCAGCCCTTTCGCTCCCTCGAACTGGCGGTGCAGCCCGGTGCTGCCGACAATTGGGGGCGAATCTCTTATCGTGACCGCAATCAGCCACTGACCCCGCGTGGCAACCCGGCGCAGGTGTTCGACGACGTATTCGGCTACGCCTTGCTGGAGCCCGGCGAGCGGGAGAGGATTCGCGCTCATCGAGTGTCGATTCTCGACTATGTGAACGGTGAATTCAGCGAGCTGGCGGCACAGGTAAGTGCCTCCGACCGTCAGCAGCTCGAGTTTCACTTGACCGCGCTCCGTGAGGTCGAGCGCCGACTCGAGCAGCAAGCCACGGCCGTGTCCGAATGCGAGATTCCTGCGCGTCCACCGCTGCTGGACGACGTGAACGACGCCTATCCTGAGACCGGGGAACTGATGCTCGACTTGATGACGGTAGCGCTCGGTTGCGAGCGCACCAATGTGGCGTCCCTACAGTGGTCGCGTTCGGTGTCGCAGGTGCGTTTCACCTGGCTGGGTATCGACCAGACCCACCACGAGCTCTCTCACTTGCCGGATTCGGATAGCGAGGCTCAAGACAAGCTCGCCCGCATCAACAGCTGGTACGCCGAGCGTTTCGCGGGTTTGATCCAGCGCCTCAAGGGCTACCAGGCGGAAGAGGGAACGCTGTTCGACGAGTGCCTGCTGCTCTGGAGCAACGAACTCGGTAAGGGCAATACGCACAGTCATGACAAGGCCCCTTACGTGCTGGCGGGTAGCGCGCGCGGTGCCCTCGAGACAGGGCGTTTCTTGCGGTACCCCGAAGGTACGCCGCACAACAATCTGTTGGTCTCGTTGCTCAACGTCATGGGCATCGAAGAGCAGAGCTTCGGGCGGCCAGAATGGTGCACCGGGCCGTTGGACGGGTTGGTATGAGGTGGGCGCACCACAGCGCGGGTCGTTCACGGGCAAGTCGGATTCGAAAGGCTAAACATGAAGATAGGGCAAGTGCGGATTCAATGGCTTTCGGTATCGGTCCTCACCCTGGTCGGGGGCGTGGCGTGCGGGGGCGACGGCTCTGATGCGAGCTCGGAATCTCTCGAGAAAGACCCACGGTGCGGCGACGAGTTCAATGGGCCCGTCGATCCGTTGGCGCTCATCGATGACATGGAGGACCAGGACGGTACCCTGGCCCAGGTGGGGGATCGCAATGGGGCTTGGTGGATTTCGACGGACGGAACCGACGGCACGGTGACGCCGCAGGCTGAGGCCTCGCCACCGGCCGAGCGTATTCTGGGAGGTCGCTGCGACAGCCAGTATGCCATGCGAATCACCGGGGCGGGCTTCCGCGATTGGGGAGCCGTGCTGTCGGTGGCCTTCCGCTTCGATGCCGTTCAGGAACCGGTCGACTTCAGCGAATACGACGGGGTGATGTTCTGGGCTCGTGTTGGAGAGACCCACTCGAGCGACGTTCGCATGCAGTTCCAGGACTCGACGACGCACCCGGGCGGCGGCTCGTGCAACGAAGCGGAAGGCGGCGAAGACGCGTGTTGGGACGGCTGGGGTACCGAGCTCGCGCCGCTCGGCACGGATTGGAAGCTCTACCAGATTCGCTTCGCGTCGCTGGCGCAGCGGAACTACGGCCTACAGGGCGACGCATTCGATACCGAGCACGTCTACAGCATGGACTTCGACGTGCAACAGGACTCCGTCTTCGACCTGTGGCTGGACGATCTCTGGCTCTTCTGAAATAGCAGAGACCTCCGCAAGTCTCCGAAATCGTTTGCGGCCTTCCGATCCCAAGTCTCCGGCGGAAGAGCGAGGAGCGATGCATCGTTGCAGAGTCCAAGCCGGGACGCGCGGCGGCGTCCATTGAGTGGTAGATTTGACCCTCGTGGTTGTGGATGTCGAGCATGCGTGGCGAGAGGAGCCCGTCCGTGGAGCGGGATAGGAAGGTGAGGTCATCGCCTACAGAGCTGGGGAAGCCAACAGAACTGGCGACGCGGCTCGAGTCGACCCGGCCAGAAAGCGCCGAGGTCGAGCGGCTGTTACGCGAGCTTGCGGCCCACCAAGTCGAGCTGGAGATGCAAGCCGACGAATTGCGCCGGACGCAAGAGGAGCTCACTGCCAGCCGCAATCGGTATCGAAAGCTCTATGAGCTCGCACCTGTCGGCTACCTGACGGTCGATGGTTCGGGGAGGATTATCCAAGCGAATTCGATGATGGCTTCGCTCTTGGGTATCGAGCGCGACCAGCTTCCGGGGCGACCATTTGCAGGGCTCGTCGAGGAGCATTCCGCGGATGGATTTCTGCAAGCCGTGCGGCGCTTGCAGCGCGGCAGCTCCAGAGAGCCGTGCGATGTGGTCCTGAAAGCACGCGCCGACGGCAGTCAGCAGACGCTGGCGCACGTCAGCTGCCTGACGGCGGATGAGGGGGCGAGCGCCGAAGCGGAGTACCTCGTGGCCGTCACGGATGTCAGCGACCTCCGAACCGCGCAGGAGACTCGGACCGCTCGCCTGCAAGCTCAACTCAATCAGGCTCGTAAGCTGGAGGCGCTCGGCACGCTCGCCAGCGGCGTAGCGCATGACTTCAGCAACTTGCTGATGGGCATCGGTGGCTGCGCTCAAATCGCTCTCGACGCATCGCCTGCGGAGAGCCCGGCGCGCCTTTACTTGGCTGAAATCATGAAGTCGGCCGCCAGCGGCGCCAGCATCTCCAAGCGCCTTCTGCTCTTCAGCCGCACGGGTAGCACAGCGAGCTGTGTGTTCGAGTTGAACTCCGTCGTCGCGGGCACCGAACGCCTGCTGGCGCGCCTGCTGCGTGAAGACATCGACCTGGTGGTCCGCTTGGGCTCGAAAGACAGCAGAGTCCAGTCGGACCCGGGGCAAATAGAGCAACTATTGCTCAACCTCGCAGTCAATGCCCGCGATGCCATGCCCAGAGGTGGAACGCTGACTGTCGAGACTCGTGACGTCGAGGGCAGCGATGGGAGCCCGGGATCTGCCGTTCAGCATGTTGCCTTGGCCGTTTCGGATACTGGTCTCGGCATGTCCGAAGCCACGCGACGGCGCATTTTCGAGCCCTTCTTCACGACCAAGGAGATCGGAAGGGGGACGGGGCTGGGGCTTTCGACCGTACACGGAATCGTGCAACAGGCAGGTGGTCACATTCGAGTGGAGAGTCGGATCAACGTAGGCACTACATTCGAGGTATTGTTGCCGAGGGCGAATCAACCCATCAGTTCTACAATGGCCTATCGAGAGGAGGACACGAGCCCGAACGAGAAAGGTGACGGGACGATTCTCCTGGTGGAAGACGAGCAAGCCGTGCGGATGGGTCTGCGCTACTACCTGGAGCGAGCCGGCTACCGAGTTCTGGAGGCGACCAACGGGTCCGAAGCTCTGGAGTGCTGTGCGCGGTATTCGGGCCCCATTGACCTTTTGCTCACGGATGTGGTTTTGCCGCGGGGCGGTGGTGCGGAGATTGCAGAAGAGATGCGCAAGCTCAAGCCTGGTGTGCGCGCGCTGTTCATGTCTGCGCACGCTCCTGAATGGCTCGAACGCGAAGGCCGTCTCCCGCCAGGGGTTCGACTGCTCCAGAAGCCGTTTGGCGCCGAGCTATTGCTCCTTAGGGTGCACCAGGCGCTGGCGACCGCACGCGCCGAAGCCGCGGTCACCCGCGGCGCAGTGCAGCGTAGGCCCCGCGCCCCCGGCGGCATGCTGCTGCTCGTCGAAGACGAGCGCGTAGCTCGGCTGGCGATTGCCGAGTACTTTCGAAACAACGGCTGGGGCGTGCTCGAGGCGGGCGATGGCGAGGAGGCTCTCGAACTTTGCCGCGGGTGCGCTGGCGAGATCACCAGTCTGCTCATCGACTACTTCCTGCCAACAACGAGGGGGGATCAGCTCGCTCGCGATCTGGAGGCATTGTGCCCCAAGGCATCCGTGGTGTACATGTCGGCCTACCCCGACCTGGCGTCTGAGCTCCCAGGCGCGTTGCTGTCGAAGCCGTTGGACCTCGAGGCCGTCTTCCAGACGGTGACTCGGGGCGCGGGGGCCAGCCGAGACGGGTGATCCCGGCAAGCAGGTGGACTACTCCCCGCCGGTAGAAGCTCGCGCCTCGCGCTCGCCGGACCCTGGGGCCTCCGCCAGGAGCTTCTTGGCCAGCCAGCGCACTGGTCCGATGTGTGCCAGGCGGTCCAGGAACGTGTACACTACCGGGACCACTACGAGCGTCAGTAGCGTGGAGGTCATGAGCCCTCCAATCACGCACACTGCCATGGGGGCACGGGTTTCACCGCCCGCGCTCAGGGCGAGGGCGACGGGAAGCATGCCGAAGACCATGGCTGCCGTGGTCATCAGGATAGGCCGCAGTCGGATCACGCCCGCTTGAACCAGTGCTTCATAGAGCTCGTCACCTTGTTGGCGACGCTGGTTGGTGAAGTCGACGAGCAGAATCGCGTTTTTCGTGACCAACCCCATCAACATGATGATGCCTATCATCGAGAAGATGTTCAGCGTCATGCCGGACACGAACAGCCCCCCGAAGGCTCCCACCAGGCTGAGGGGAAGCGACAGCATGATGGTGACTGGCTGCACGAAGCTGTCGAACTGCGCAGCGAGAATCATGTACACGAGCAAGACCGCCAGGATCAGGGCGAGCCCCATGTAGCCGAAGGACTCCCCCATGATATCGGCCATGCCGGCATAGTCGGTGGTCAGGTCGGGAGGGACGACGCGCCCCGCAACGGCGTCGACGGCGGCCTTGCCTTCTCCGAGTGGCATGTCCTGCAAGCCAGCCAACACGGTGATCTGTCGCTGACGCCCCTGACGTTCGATCTGTGAAGGTGCCTCGCCGCGCTCCACTCTCACCACGTTGGAAAGATCGACCAATGCTCCGTTGACCGATCGCACCTGCAAGTTCGAAAGCTGGTCGACCTGATTGCGCAAGTCCTCTGGCAGCTGCACGACGATATCGTATGCGTCGACCCCCTGCTTGAGCTCGCTGACGGCATCCTCACCAACCAGCGTGCGGATCACAGCGCCCACGGCAGCCACCGGCACGCCAAGATCCGCGGCGCGTTCGCGATCGATGGCGAGAGCGACTTGTGGCTTTCCACCACGGTAGGTAGTGTCCAGATCGACGAGCCCTTTGACCTTGGCCAGCTCTCTTTTCAGGCGGTTGGTCACCTTGACGAGCTCTTGCATGTCTTCGCCGCGGACATTGAACTGAATCGGCTGACTGCGAAAACCGCTGTCGCCCCCGATAGGACTGATCTCGGCCGCCGTGATCAGCACGTTTTCCAGGGATTGATAGCGCGCGCGTGCCCAGGCCATCAGATCCTGCTGGCGAAATTGGCGCTGGTTGGTTGGCACCAGCACCACTTGAATCTTACCCAGGTTGACCTGCCCTTGGGCTCCCTCGCCGATGGTCGTGAAGGTGAGCCGAACACCGGGCGCGTGCTTCCTTACGTCCGCCGCCACGGCCTGGATAACGTCTTTGGAAGCCTCCAGGGACGTTCCAGTAGGAAGCTCCACGTTGAGCGCGAACTCGCCCCTGTCTTCAGGGGGAACGAATTCCGCCTTGACCCGTGAGACCAGCACGAAGGACCCGACCAGTGCCAGCGTGGCGATTGCGAGAGTGGTCCAGCGGTGCGCGAGTGCAGCTCTGAGTAGCCGTTCGTACACGTGGTCCAACCCATCCAGCGCTCCCACGATGAACCTGGCGAACGGGTTCTTCTGAGCGTCGTGGGTGTGCTTGAGGAACCGAGACGAGAGCATCGGTGTCAGCGTGAAGGACACCAGCATCGAAACACTCACCGCGAAGCTGACCGTCAGGCCGAATTGGTAGAAGAAGCGGCCAATGATGCCGCGCATGAAGGCCACGGGCACGAACACCGCGAGGATCGAGGAGGTCGTGGCCAGAACGGCAAGGAATATCTCAGCGGTGGCGTTGGACGCCGCGGCCATCGGTGCCTCGCCACCTTCCAGGTGTCGATGAATGTTCTCGATCACCACGATGGCGTCGTCGATCAGAATCCCGATCGACAGTGACAACGCCAACATCGTCATGTTGTTGAAGGTGAACCCCATCCAGTCGATGAATGCGAAAGTCGCGACCACGCTCACGGGAATGGCGACCGCGCTGATCAGCGTCGCCCTGAAGTCGTGTAGAAAGAACAGTATGATGACGACCGCCAGGAACGCGCCAAATGCCAGGTCGAACTGCACGTCGTGGATAGAGTGTTCGATGTAGCGAGAGTTGTCGGTCGGCATGGCCAGGTTGGCGCCTGCTCGCTCGACGCGTGGGCGGACCTCTTCCAGGGCCTCTCGTACCCCTTTGGCCACCTCCACCGTATTGGCGCCCGATTGCTTGCGGACGACCATCGAAACCGCGGGAACCCCGTTGAGGAAGGATGCCGAACGCGCGTCAGCCACGGTGTCCATGACCGTGGCCACGTCGCGCACGCGGATGGTGGCGCCGGCGGGGTTGGGGATGATGATGTCGCTGATTTCCGCCACCGACTGCACTTCGCCCTTGGTCTTGACGACCAGCTCGCGCGCGCCTCGTTGGAGAAAGCCTCCGGGCACGTCCACGTTCTGCGTACGGATTGCCGTGGAGACGTCGTCGACGCTCAGACCCAGCCCGCTGAGACGCGCCGGGTCGATCAGCACTTTGATCTGCCGCTCTCGAGCTCCCACCAGATCAACACCTCCCACGCCGGGTACGCGTTGAACCCGTTCCTTGACGACGTCGTCCGCCAACTCGGTGAGCCTTTTGGGACCGAGCGGACCCGAAAGAGCGATGCCAGCTACTGGAGCGGCCCCCGTATCGAACTTTTGGATGAGCGGTGGCTCGGCGGCGTCCGGGAGATCTCGCTCTATCTCCGAGATCTTGTCGCGAATGTCCTGGACGGCGCGCTCTGCGGACACCTCCAACTGGAACTCGACGATCACTTGAGTCACGCCCTCGAGGTTCACTGAGCGCAGAATCTTGATCCCGCTCAGCGTGTTGACCTTCTCCTCGATGGGGTCCGCAACCTTCGTCTCCATCGTTTCCGGATCCGCGCCGGGGTAGACCACTGTCACCGTCACGACCGGAAACTCGACACTGGGGAAGAGGTCGACGCCGACGCGCGGATAACTGAGCACTCCGAACACCACGATAGCGGCGATCAACATCACCGCGAAGACCGGCCGGCGTATCGAGACGTCGGCGAGTCTCATGGGGATTTCCCTTTGCTGGCACTTGCCGACGGCGCGGCTCCTGCCCGGGTCTCGGGCGACGGCGTTCCGAAGGTCACCTCCGCCAACATACCTGGCATGAGAGCGCCATCCTGGTTGGGGATCTCGGCCACCACCTCCACGGTGCGCGTGCGCGGGTCGACCGTGGGGTTGATCCTCGTGATGGGGACGCGGCGCCTTTGGTCGATGCTCGGTAGCACGACCTCGATCTCCTGGTGTGGAGCGAGATCACGCAGGGCGCGTTCCGGTATTCGCGAGCGGAGCTCGACGGTGTCGATGTCCTGAATGATGAGCACGACGCTCGGTGGAGTCGTGGTCGCCATCTCTCCCTCGCTCATGAGCTTTTGCGTTACCACTCCGCTGAACGGTGCCAGCACTGCCGTGTCGCCCGCCAACCGTTGAGCCTGCGAAACCGCCACCTGAGCCTGGCGCAGATTGACCTTGGCCGTGTCATACTGCGTCTTGGCTTGGTCGTAGATCGCCGGGGCGACCGTTCCGTGGTCGAATAGCTCTTTGGTGCGTTTGAGGTCGAGCTCGGCGCTGGACAGCGCCACCTGTGCTGCTTCCACTCCCGCGCGCGCCTGCGCCACCGACAAGACCGCCTGCTGAGCGTCGACACGAAACAAGAGCTGGCCCTTCTTGACGCGGTCCCCCTCATCCACCGTGATCTTGGTGATGACTCCACTGCTCTTCGGTGCCAGCTCAGCCTTTTCGCGCGCCTGCAGGGTGCCGGTTGCATGGTACGAGCCGTCGGCGGATTCCGTTCCGCTGCTCGCGCCGTTGGTTGCCGCCGCGCTGGCCACCGTGGGCACGTCCGGCGGGGGCAGCTCGGAGCCTGTTGGCGAAGGGAGCGCGTTCTCGCCGGCCCCTTTCTGCTGGCACCCGCTCAGCAGGAACGCAGCAAGCGCAAGCCAAGCGTAGGCTGGATTCTGACTCATCGAGCTGTGCTCCTTCCAAAAACAGCGCGACCGCTCCACACGGCATGCCCCCAGCCATTCCCCTGCACGGTGTGCCTCTGGCTTTTCGCCCCCCGCTGGAGACGCCTTCCTAGCCGAGCCACGTGCAACTGCCTTCTCTGTGAACGGCCTCTATGAACCTAGATTCAAAGAAGTATCCCTCTATTAAACTTGGCAACGCCGAGTGTCAAGCCACGTCGGATTCCGCCGACCCGAGCTGGTGGCCATGGGCGCGCGTATTCGTCGAGGCCAGTGCCGTGCCGACTCCCGAACCGTTCGAGGCTGGGCCTCGTCATATCGCAGAAGCTCGACGTCCGCGTCGACTCGCATGCTCCAGCTGGACCGCTTCGTTGGCTCCCCTGTTGGCCGTACCCCATTCGCGGGCCCTTACCGACGCGTGGCACTTGGTTGAATGAATCGCTCGTCAGTCGGAGCAGGTCAGAGGCAGTGCGGGTTCAGCTTGGCCACCAGCTGCCCGGCGGGCTCGCTCCCTAAAGTTCGTGCGCGACCGTTGCTCCCTAAAGTTTGTGCGCCACGCGCGTAGCAGAGTTCATGAGATATCTGTCAGTGATCGGACTTGCCGCCACGCTGAGCGCGTGGACGTCGTGGGCATCGGCGCAATCCGTCGATGAGTCGGTGTCGCGGTCGCCTGCGAACCAGGCGCAGTCGACGGAGTCTGACCGGTGGTACGGTTGGCAAATCCTGGCTGCTGATGTCGCTGGCATCGCCGCCGGATCGCTCCTCACGACGACGCTGGACTTCGACGAGGCCGAGCGGCCGCCAGACCTCGGGCTCGTTGCAGCCGCTTGGTATGGGGTGGGAGCACTCGGTGCACCAGCTGTCCACTACGCGCACGGTAACGGCGGCGAAGGCGCGGCCTCGCTCGGCATGCGATTGATGATTCCACCGTTGTCGGGTTTTTTCGGCTTCGTCGGCACCTGCTTGGGCCGTGGCGACTTCGAACACGACTGTGTGGTGGACGGCTACACCACGGGCTCCATCGTCGGGCTCGCGGGGGTTGCCGCTCTGGACTCTGCCGTTTTGGCGTGGGATCGTCCGACTCACGAGCCGAGGCCTGACGAGAACTGGTACGGATGGCAGCTCATCGTGATGGATGGCGCGGCCCTGGCGGGAGGGGCGGTGCTGACGGCCCGCAGGCCGCGCAGCGAAGCTGGTGAGCCTGTTCACCCAGCGCTGGGTCCATGGGCTGCGGACTACGTCGTGGGGTTGGTTGGTGGCCCCGTGATCCACTTCACACACGGCCGCTGGGGGACCGGATTCATCTCGCTCGGAGCGCGCGCCATCGCTGGCCCTATGTTCGTGGTGGCCGGAGTTGCCGGCTATTGTGCCAATACGGCGGGGGTGCACGACTGCTCCAAGACTGGTGCCGCATACGGGTTGCTCGGTGGTCTGGTGGCCGTGGACCTGTTCGATGCGTTGGTGCTGGCGAATGAAGAAGCTGAACGACCCGATCAGGCGAGCTACGCGCCGTACGTTGGTGTGGGTCCAGGATCTCTGACGGTGGCTGGCACCTTTCCTTGACGGATCTTCAACGGCTCAGCTCGTGTTCGTGCGCAAGGGTGACCGCGACCCATCAGTCGACTGGCCACGGCTGTCGCAAGGGTCAGCTCGTCACTATCGCAGGCCCAGCCGTTCAGCCATGTGATGCAGGTTGCCGCGTGCCATTCCCAACGCTCGGGCGGCCGCAGCCCAGTTTCCACCGCTTGCTTCAACGGCCCGGAGGATCATCGTTCGCTTCGTTTCTTCGACCGCTTCTCGCAGGGTCATGCCTTCGCTCGCAGTGATTGCAGAGTCGGACTCATTGGCGAGCCCCGCTCTGGGGGAACCGTTCGCCCGCGGCCCGGGGGGGCCGAGTTGAAGATGCTCGGGAGCGATCAGCGTGGCCGAACCGCGTTGGATGCCTGCGCTGGCTCGGAGCACCGCACGCCCCAGAAGATGGTCGAGCTCACGCACGTTGCCGGGCCAATCGGCGTCGCTCAGGGCTTGACGCGCGGGCTCGGTCAGTCGCACTGGACCAAGGCCGAGACGTCTGCGGTACAGATCCAGAAAGAACCCAGCAAGCAGCGGGATGTCCGACCGACGTTCCCGAAGCGGGGGTACCCGAATCGGGTACATGTTCAATCGATGGTACAGATCGGCTCGAAACCGACCCGCCTCCACCTCCTCGGCCAGCTCTCGATTGGTCGCGGCAACGACCCGCACGTCCACGCAGCGTGCATCATCCGATCCCACGCGCTGGATCTCGCCTTCCTGGAGCGCTCTCAAAAGCTTGGGCTGCACGGACAGCGGAAGTTCGCCGATTTCGTCCAGGAAGAGCGTTCCCCGGTCGGCAATTTCGAACTTCCCGGCTCGATCCGCGCTAGCGCCCGTGAATGCGCCCCGCAGATGGCCGAACAGCTCGCTCTCCACGATGGCTTCCGGCAGCGCCGCGCAGTTGACGTAGATGAGCGGCTCCTCGCTGCGATTCGAACTGCGATGGATGGAACGGGCGACCAGCTCCTTGCCCACTCCGGTCTCGCCAGCGATCAGGACGGCAAAGTCGGACGGCCCGACGAGCTCGATTTCTTCGCGGACCTTTCGGATGGACGGGCTCGTGCCTATGATTTGACTTCCGCCTTCCCTGAGGGCGGCGTCCCGTTGGAGTACGTGTGCGACCTCTCGGTGATGCCGTGAGGCGGCTTCGAGAGCCTGGATGAGCCGCCCCGTGTGAAGCGCCGCTCCAGCAAGGGCACCGAGCATCCTCAAAACCCCATCGTCGAGCTCGTCGAATTGACCTGGCTCGAGAGCGTCCGCCGTCAGGACGCCGATGACGGTTTGCCCTTCCACCAAAGGCAACCCGAGGCAGGCATGCACGTCGCGGGTCGCATCCGGGTTTGCGAGGACCAGGCCGTCGTAGGGATCGGGAAGCGGGCTGTCGCCGGGAAAGCGCACGGGCGCTCCATGAGCGATGACCAGATCGAGGCGCGGATGCTCGCGCCTGGGGAAGCTACGCCCGAGCACCTCTGGTGCCAGACCGTGCGTTGCGAGGGGGACGAGCTCGTCCCCGATCAGCTCCAAGACCGCAGCTGCGTCGCAGGGAATGACACGACGGACCGCGTCGAGGAGCCGTGCCAGACGGTCCTCCGAGGCGAGCGAGGCGGTCAGATCGACGGCTATCGATAGCAACGGTTCGAGCGTGCGCATAGTTATCTAAACTATAACATAGTTATTCAAACAACAACAATCTGGTTGTTATTGTATTCATAACAATGTTCGGTAACATCTTGTAATTACAGTTATTTATTGTCTAGCACGCATTGTGCTTCTCGAGGGCTGAAGGAGACGCACAATGATCGATGTCAACGACACCCTGGGCCAGCTCGCCACCTCGCACCCCGCAGCCACTCACGTGTTCTTGCGGCACCGACTCGACTTCTGTTGTGGGGGGCGCCAGAAGCTCGCTGACGCATGTCTGGCAGCGGGCCTCGACCCCACCCAGGTGATCGCCGAGATCGCCGCCGAAGGTTCCCCGCGGGAGTCGGAATGCTGGGATACGAGACCGCTCTCCGAGCTGATCGACTTCATCCTCGTCCGGTACCATGAACCGCTGCGGGCGGACCTGCCGCCCCTGATCGAGGCGGCGAAGAAGGTCGAGCGCGTCCACGCGAACAAGCCAGGTTGCCCGCATGGGCTCGCAAAGCATCTCGAACAGCTCGATACGGAGGTTCGCCAGCACCTCGCCAAGGAGGAGCAGGTGCTGTTCCCCGCGATCCAATCCGGGAGTCGGGGAGCCCACATTCAGATGCCGATCCGAGTGATGATGCAGGAGCACGACGATCATGGGGCGAACCTCAGGCACCTTCGCGAGCTTGCCACGGATTTTCAGCCACCTCTCGAGGCGTGCGCCACTTGGCGTGCGCTCTACGCGGGCCTCGACAAGCTCGAGTCCGAGCTCATGGAGCATATTCATCTGGAGAACAACGTGCTGTTTCCACGGGCCTTGAACACCTAGCGCGACAAGCCGTATGCTTGTCGCGATAAATCGAACCCGGTGATGATGCGGAGCGCGCGATGCTGACCCAAATTTCCCGCCAGGCCAGGGTGGAGCCAGGGGATCTGGTCGATCTGCTGCTCGAGTGTCACGCGCGGATCCGCCACTTCGTGACGCTGGCGCAGGTGGCCGCCACGCGGACAGATGCTCCCGCAGAGCAGATTGCGGAAGCGTGCGCCAGCGTCCTCCGCTATTTCACCCAGGCCCTGCCGCTCCACGTTGCCGACGAAGAAGAGAGCATCGTGCCCCGTTTGAAAGGGCAATCGGCAGAGCTGGACCGCGCGCTCGCCCGCATGGAGCGCCAGCACCGGGAGCACGAGCCCAAGCTTTCCGCCACCCTCCGAGCCGCCGAAGCGGTGCAGCACGGCCCCCACGACGCGGCCTCGAGGCACGAGCTCGCGAACCGTGCGAAGCTCCTGGAGCAGGACTTCGACGAGCACCTGGCTCTCGAAGAGAGCGTCATCTTTCCTGCGATCCGCGGCCTGCTCTCTCCCGAGCAGCAGGCCAGCATCCTCGAAGAGCTGCGGGGGAGGCGTCGTCAAAACGCCTCGTCGATGGCTGGCGCCAGCGGGTCCGAGCACTGACACCTCGCGGCGCCATGGACAGCTCGAAACGAAAGCGAGCTCATGTCAACGCAGGCTTCCATTTCGGGCTTGACGCTCGGTGTTCCGGAAGCAGTCCTCCGTGCGCCTGGAACCAGTGACCCCGCTGAGCGCTGACGAGGGGCCTAGGGTTTGCTTTCGCTATATCTGGGTCAAGGTTCCGCGCAGGTGAAGGGGCCTGGAATATCCGAGACGACCAGCGTGGGCATGGCGTCGTTGGTGGCCGTGCAGCGATCGTCATTGCCGGCGGTGCAGGGTTCCAGGCGGTGGCTCGCCGTACCGTTGACGTCGTCCACGTAGCTGCCGTCGCCCTCATCGAAGTCGTAGTAGGCGGCGAGCCCCTCTTCGTCGCCTTTCAGGAACACGCGCATGGTGTCGGCGATTTGTTGTGGAGAGCGGTAAACGGTCCAGACCCTGACCTCGTCCATCACGCCATCCCAGCCCGTCGCGCCGAAACTCTGTGATGCACCCAGGGTGATGATTCCAGGTGTCAAGTTCAGCGTGAAGTTGTTGCCAGGGTCTTGTACGGGAAGCTGCTCGCCGTTGACCGTGAACACCAACTCGCCGCCATTGCCTTCATAGGCCCAAGAAAGGTGCAGCCACCCCACGTCCGGCGCCGCCTCGTAGAAGGGGCCGGCGTCGCCGTTGTTGTCGCTGACGCCGTTGGTGTAGGGACCGAATCTGCCTCCGTTCCCGCTGCGGCCGCTCATGTCGATGCCCCAGACCATGTCTCCCGCATTCTGGCGCCGGCCCAGCTCGATGATGGTTTGCTCCGCCGTCCAACTGTTGGCAGAGGTGAACTTCGCCCACAGCTCCAAGGTTCGCGGCCCGTCACCGCTCGGGCCGTCGGCGCCGATGTTCGCGGTCATCTGATCGATCACGCCTTCGGCGAACTGCATCGCCATGCCGGGGCTGCTGTCGCAAGTGGAGTTGGAGCCGCCGGTACCGCCTGCGCCACTCGACGTGACTCCAGCCATGCCCCCGAGTCCCCCCGCGCTGGTGCCGCTGACGCCGCCCCCCGCGCCAGCGTCGCCTCCCATTCCGCTTCCACCGGGTCCCACTCCGCCTGCCGAGGTCGCCGTGCCGCCGCCTGCGGAGCTGGTGGTGCTGGTCGCGGCGGCGCCTCCCCCGCCGGTCACGGTTCCGGCCGTGCCGCTGCTTGTTGACGCGCCTCCGACGTCGTTCGTGGCGCCAGCAGTCGTGACTGCAGTGCCGGACGCGCCGCCTGCCGACGGTGACCCGTTACCGGCACCGCTAGTTCCTGGAGCCGAGCCGTCCTCGGCCTGGCAGCCAACGAACCCAGTGCCGAGAAGCGCCATCAGCGCGAAGGACGGAATCGATATTCTGGGCGCTGGCGCCGTGGCAATGAAACGCATGAAAGGTCGCTCCGGTGATAGTCCATGCACTCGTCAGGAGACAATGGGTTCAGCAGACAAAGGGTTCGTCGGGTGAAATCCGTTTGTCAGCGGATCTCCAGGAACGTGCTGCTGGATGAGTTCGAATCCGGCCCCCCGGACGAGTTCGTAGTGAGATCCGCCCCGCCTGATGGGGCGAACCGGCAGGTGCCCAGAGCCCGCGCTCCAGCAACATTGATGGCAGCCCGATCGAGACTCATCCACCGCAGGTACCTCGCGTCTCAGCCACTGAGGCTCAGCAGAATCGACGAGTGCGAGGGTGCTCGCACGCACATCGACCATCGCACGGCTACGAGCGATCCCTTGCTCGGACAGGTGTCGACGGGACGCGGGCGGGAAGGTGCGGGCTCCTTTCCGGCGCCCAGGGTCCCATCGACGCGGAGGCGGATTCTGCTCTCATGACCGCCACACTCCTACCTATCGCCTCTGCTGTGTCTAGCGGACGTTGCACATCGTTGCGGCTCCGTGCGACTCTGTGCGGATGACTCTGCGCATGCTCGCTTGCACTGCTACGATTGCCTTTGCCGCGCTGGCGATGGGTTGCTCGGGGGACGACTCGGGCTCGAGCGGTGCCGACGGAACCAGCGACGGGGGCAGCGCGGGTAGCTCCGGTGGCGGTGGTTCGGGCAGCGGCGACGACAGCTCGGACGGGAGCGGCGGCTCCAGTGGAGCTGCGAGTGGAGGAGGCAGCGGCGCCTCGGGAGGCTCGGGCGGCAAGGGCGGCTCCACGAGCGGCAGCGGAGGCAATGCTGGCGACGCGGGCGCAGCCGGCGCGGGGGGCGACACGCTTCCGCCCGCCGTGCGGGACTTCTGTGACGGGATGGTCGACAAGATGTGCGACTGGATGCTGCGCTGTCGCAACTTCAACGATTGTGAGCAAGCCGGTCCTGCTCCTGGGGTTGCAGCCGAGTGCGACGACCTGCTCCCGGGGCGCCTGGCCAGGGGCGAGGTCGTGTTTCACGAAGAGCGCGCCGAAGCCTGCCTGGCCACTCGGATGGTCTGCTCCGACAGTCCCTCCCAGCTCGTCAACGAGAGTGAGTGCCAGGGGGTGCTCGCGGGCCCGGGAGGCATTGGCGACGAGTGCTACGCCACCAATAGCTGGCTGACGAGCGCCTGTTCCGAAGGCTACTGCGACTACGCGGACCAGTGTCCCGGGACCTGCACCGCCTACGCCGACACGGGGAAGTCCTGCGACGACCGGTACTGTGCCCCCGGCGACAGCTGCACCGACGGAGTCTGCGTGCGGCTGCCGCGGCTCGGGGAACGCTGTGAGGACACTTGCCTCTTCAGCTTGCCCTGCTCCGAAGTCGACGGGGAAAGGACCTGTGCGGACTTCGTTCTCGAAGGAGAGGCGTGCGACCCCGGAGGAGCGCCTTGTGTCTACCCAACGCTCTGCGTCGATGGAAAATGTTCCGTCTCCGTCGACGCCGGCGCTCAGTGCAAAACAGACAGCAACTGCCCGAGCGGTTACGGTTGCCTCTACGACGACTCGAGCGACACGTCGAGCTGCCAGCCGTGGCTGAAGGTCGACGACGAATGCCCTGGCTCGGGTTGTAACCCGGCAGACAACCTGACTTGCACCGACATCACGCCTGGCGACCAGGACACCACCGAGCACTGCGCCAGATATGCAAGCGTCAACGAACCCTGCGAGCCCGCAGGCTGCGCGCAGAACCTCTGGTGCTACTATCCGGAACCCGACGATCCGAATGCGGGTGTTTGCAGGCCACGCGGTGGCCCGGGCGACTCGTGCGAATCGGAAGAGGGGCCGCAATCGACCTGGTCTTCCCCCTGTGGCACGACCACGACCGAGTACTTCTGCATTCAGGGTGAGTGCGCGACTGCGAGCGAGCTGGGTGAGCCGTGCGAACCTGACAACCCCGCCACCTGCTTGGAGGGCTGGTGTTCGGCGGACACCCTGCTCTGCACCGAGCCTGCCGAAGAAGACGAGCCCTGCAATCCTTACGCCTCCTACGAAACTTGTGCCGAGGGGCTGTACTGTTTTTGCGACGACAGCGAAGGCACGTGCTGGACGGATCCCGTCGAAAACACCGGTACTTGCCAGCCGAAGAAACCCCTGGATGCCCTGTGCGCAAGCAGCGACCAATGCGAAAGCGACTACTGCCGGTGGTATGAAGAGGACCTGGCCTCGCGCTGTAGCGAAGCGCCAGTCTCGTGCACGCTGCCCGTGGCCGAGCCTTGAGGGGGGCGCGCACGCGTCGTCGTGCTCCTCGACCTACTTCACTGGGCCTCAGGTGCTCGCCCCTCACGCGCCCGCCTCGCGGCGGTGTCGCCCGGCTCGCGACGGACTTCCCCATTCGCGGGCCCCAAGAGCCCTAAGGAAATATCGGTCTCAAAACTGATCGAAGAAGTCCCAGACCACTTGGTACTGCCAGCTCCCGCCGCCACCGTCCGAGGGGTCCGGTGTGTGGGGGCCCACGAAGGAGCAGAACTCGACAGGGTGGCCGTCCGTGCAACCCATCATGTCGGTGCAGACGTGGTTCCCGCTCGCCTGCGCGGGTGTGGACCAGCTGCAGCCGTTGGCCAGAGCAAAGTTCTGCGCCAAGGTTATTCCGCCGCTGTAGTTGAGCACGGTATCTTGGGTTCCATGCGAGCCGTAGTAGGCGACCGGCGTGGACGGAGTGCATTGGCCACTGAGCTGAGCGCCCGAGTAGATGGCGATACCGCGGATGTATCCGTCGACGCCGCCTTTCGTTCCACCGAGGCCCCGCTCGCACCCGGTCTTGTAAGACATGCTCGCCCCGTAGCTCCAGCCCGTCGCGAAAATGCGATCCAGGTCGATGCAGAAGTTGTCCGTGAGCTCTGTCACCACGGCGTCGGCGAGGGCAATGTCCGAGTTGTTCTGGTTGGGCCACCCGCAGCCTGATTCGCCGTTCCCATTCCCCGAGCAAGGAGCGCCGTTGCTTTGGCCGTTGGGAGCCACGAAAATGGCCTGCCCGTCGGACAAAGGTAGCAGGTGATAATAGTCATTCGCGTACATCTGCTTGTCGTTGCCGTCTAGCTGGTGCCACGCAATGATGAGCTTGTAGGGGCGGGTGTTGTCATAGCCGGATGGCACGTTCAGGATGTAGCGGCGCTGCATGCCCCCGGCCGTGATTGGGATGGTTTGGCCGTTGTTATACATGCTGCTCGAAATAGTGGGCTGGGTTCCGCAACCGCTGGACTTTCGCCCGGTGCTCGTACCCATCGTTCCGCCCGCG
Organism: uncultured delta proteobacterium; assembly: GCA_963809955.1. Classification (GTDB taxonomy): domain Bacteria; phylum Myxococcota_A; class Polyangia; order Polyangiales; family Polyangiaceae; genus JAICQQ01. The sequence goes on along the minus strand of CAWELQ010000010.1, from coordinate 586,609 downwards.
CCCGTGCTCATCGTTCCGCCCGCGCCCGTGCTCATCGTTCCGCCGGCGCCCGTGCCCATCGTTCCGCCCGCGCCCATCGTTCCGCCCGCGCCCGTCGTTGCGCCCGCGCCCGTCGTTGCGCCCGTGCCCATCGTTGCGCCCGTGCCCGTCGTTGCGCCCGTGCCCATCGTTCCGCCCGCGCTCATCGTTCCGTCAGATCCAGTCATTGCTGTGGTAGCTCCGTCCGTGCTGCCACCCATGGTCGTGTTGGGACTGTCTCCACCGGACCCGTCCATCCCTCCGTCGGTCCCCGCCGCGCTGCGGGTGCCACCGGTGCCGGCGGTTGTGTCATTGTCCCCATCGATGCCACTGGTGGTGGACGGACTGGTGCTCGCAGCGTCCCCGCCCGCGGAGCTGGCAGCGGATGTACCGCCCGAACCATCGAGAGTCGAGCCACCAGCAGCGGTAGAACGGGCGCCCTCACCGCCGGCTCCCCCAGCGCCGTCAACCACGGAGTTGCTGTGGGACGAAGAGCACCCGGCCAACAAAACGACGGCTGACAAGCAGCGTACCGAAGTCCCCAGTCGAACCATTTGGGATCGAAGCTACCAAATCTCACCTGGCAGAGCCAGTCAAGGTTCCCCCGCGTCCGTACTGCCGCAAAAGTGTGTTCAGAGCAGTCAGGAGGTCGGGCCAGGGTCAATCGTTCGTCTGAGTCCCCTCGATCGGGTGAGCCGGCAGCTCCGTGAGCGCGTGATAGCGCTTGCGGTTCTCGGCGCAGCTGTGCCGAGACCGCCGATCGCAATGGTTCAGTGCGTTCACGGCGGCCATGAGGCCGTGTTCCATTTCGGCTGGACACGACTGTCCAGAGTTCGGCCGGAACGACCGCACGGGTACGAACATCTCCGGCCGCTGCTCCCTTGTTTGGGTCATGGGCCTACGACTATCGCAGCGGGACAGGCGGACAGGATTGGGATTTCAGCGCGCGGAAAGGCGTTCTATCTTGGCTAGCGGCTCGTTTCGTTTCGTTTCGTCGCGCGGACGAGAAACAACCTGGAGGTGTCAGATGAGATTATGGGCTTTCTGTGGCGGGGCGGTGCTCTCCTCCCTCTTCCTAGTCGCTTGGCCTGGCCAAGCTCACACCGAGGTGACGGTGCTTGCCCAGTTCGATGCGACACAGGGGCAGCTGCCCGAGTCCGTGACTCGAGACCAAAAGGGGAACCTCATCATTTCGATGACCCCACAGCACACGCTGTGGACCATCGCGCCAGATGATCCGGACACCTTCGCTCCGCTCGCGACGCTGCCCGTCCCGGAGGGGGCTGTTTCGCTCGGTGTGAAGGTCGGCGAAGGGGGCGATATCTTCGCCTGCACGGCCGCCTTCGACCCTTCGCTCGATGCAGCGCATGTCTGGCGCGTGACACCCGATGGATCCGTTTCCCACTACGCGAGTTTGGATGCTAGCGGTTTTCCCAACGACCTTGCCTTCGACCGCCACGGTAACCTCTTGGTCACCGATCCCCTATTGGGAGTCATCCGCAAGGTCGCTCCGGACGGGGACGCTTCGATCTGGCTCGGTGATCCGCGGCTTTCCGGTGATCCGTCCGGCCCAATCCTCGGCGTTCCGTGGGGTGCGAACGGCATCGCGTTCGACCGTCGCGACCGGCACCTCTACATCAGCAATACCGATTTCGGAGAGATCTATCGCATCCGTGTTCGGCGCGACGGATCGGCCGGGCACCTCGTCGTGCTTGCCTCCGATCCGCGTTTGGTGGGGTCGGATGGGATAGCCGTCGATGTTCTGGGGCGGGTTTATGTGGCCGTCAACTCGCAGAATTCGATTGCACGCATCGATCGGCACGGCGGACTTTCGATCGTGGCGCACGCTGGGCCGTTCGATGGCCCCTCCAGCCTGGCCTTTGCCTCGGATGGATTTCACCGCACACAGCTCTACGTCACGAGCTTTGCGTTTGCTACTGCCGAAAGCGGCGGCAACCCGCAGCCGTCACTCGACGCCATCGGCGTACCGTTCGGTGGCCTGCCGCTCCCCTGACCCGGGCGGGCCAACTTGGTCAAGAGTCAACCGTGGCTAGTCCACTAGAAGCGTACCACCGGGCGGTGTGTTAGGGCACCGCCGGGTTCGTCCACCGAGCGCCGTTCTGCGAGGGGCGCGGGGGCGCTGGTAGGAACCAACGACGATCTCCAGCGTGCGGAACCCTGCAGGCTGGTCAACTCGATTTCATGGAGCCTGAGGTGTGCGAGAGGAGCGGCCTTCAAGAGTACGGTGTCGAACTCTTCCGCACTCCCGCTCACGGCTGTCGGGCCGTCGAGCACCGCAGCGATTGCGTGCGCGGCGCTTGCGGCGTCCGCCGAGCTAACCAGCAGGGTCATCGATTCGATATTCCGACGACACGCGAGGCTCGCCCGGACAAGCGCGCTGCGTGCGGAAAAGTCGAAGGAGCGCGCCAGACCAGTATTGCAGAAGAATTGGACCCGCGTGCCCTCGTCGAGCATGGCACACATGCGCGAAGCGCACCTTGCGCCAAGCCGTGCCGAGATGTGGCCAACGAAACCCATGTAGGCGACGTCCTCCGCTACCCAACCCAGGATGACTGCGCCTGAACGCTCCGCGAGAATCTCGAGTGACTTCCCCATGACGTTGCATACGGCCCGGAGGTCGGTTGTCTTAAGTGTCATTTCCGTGAAGCTCCGTGTGACGTTCCGTGCGTCCCCGACAGGGCAGTCCCACGCTACTTCGCGGCTCTTGTCGGAGAACCGGTGGCTCCGTCGCGCGCGCCCTTGACGAAGGGAAAGAGCGACCTCAGTCGCGAGCTGCGCAGCCATAAGCCGCCCCACATGAACAGCCCGACGTACAGGGGGAACAGCACATGGCTGAACAACGGATTTTGGGCACGTATCTGCGTAGCCATCGCTCCGCCGAGCAGCCCCATCGTCAGAACGGCTCCAAAGATGCTGGTGCGCGGCACGAGATAGAGAACCACGCAGGTCAGTTCGACAACACCCAGAGAGAAGGCGTATCCGGCCGGCCACCCGAGATCGGCCATCGTTGATTCTGCCACGGGCAGTTGTAGAAGCTTCGGGGCGGCGGAAGCACCCAGCATGAACAGGGCAAACATGCCCGAAAGAACTCTGCCGCTCCACATCATCAGCAGCCGGTTTCGGGGAGGAACGGCGCCCGCTTCCGGAGCGGTGTGTGAAGAGGGCTCAGGGATCTCGGTTTGGTTGACGTGGTTCGACATAGCGGCGTTTTCCATGGTTCATTACTCCTTACCTCCCAAGGACGATCCGCAGATGCCGATCTCGACACAGGCTCACTATTTCTTTCCACGGCGGGCCGTGCGCCCCTTCGCCGAGCTGCCTGGACAGCCGAGTCGTGGCGGAGCACAAGGAGATTGGCGCTGGGCTCCCCGACGAATGCCCGCCTTTGTCGGAATGCGCGGTGCTGGTTCGTCCTCGAGAAAGGCTGTGCCCGATGCTCTACACACTGCTCTGCTACAACGATGAATCGGTAACGTCCGCCTGGACGGAAGAAGAAGACGCGGCAGTCATGGCGCGTCTCGACGTCGTGCACAAAAAGTACGCCGACGAGTTCCGGCCTATGATTCGACTCATGCCGACCACCGCGGCCACCACCTATCGAAAGAACGAGAAGCTGGTGACCGATGGCCCGTACGCCGAAACCAAGGAGCAGCTGCTCGGTTTTTACGTCGTCGAGGTTGACGACCTGGAGCGGGCACTGCAGATCGCCCGTGATCTCTCCGAAGCGAACCCGGGTGGCGCGTACGAGATACGCCCCATCATGCTCTATTTCCCGGATGGGTCAGCGGTGAAGGATGGGTGATTTTCCGGACCCCGGGTGGATCGAGGCTCGGCTCGTCGCGGCCAGGCCGCGGGTCGTGGCGGCGCTGCTGCGCTACTTTCGCGACTTGGATCTGGCCGAGGAGGCGTTTCAGGAAGCCTGTCTTCGCGCGCTGAAGAAGTGGAACGAAAATGGCCCCCCCCGCGACGTGGAGGCTTGGCTGAGCCTGGTCGGACGCAACGCGACGCTGGACCACGTGCGTCGGCAAGCGCGGCTGACGGAGCTTCCGGATGAGTCGATTCTCTCGGACGGAGAAGACGCCGAAGACGACTGGGCAGAGCGACTCGACGAATCGCAGTACCGAGATGACATCCTTCGCCTTCTGTTCACTTGCTGTCATCCGAACCTACCCGCCACGCAGCAGATCGCGCTGGCCCTGCGCGTCGTCTCGGGCCTTTCCGTGCGTCAGATTGCGCGAGCCTTCCTGGTGGGCGAACGAGCGATGGAGCAGCGCATCACGCGCGCGAAGGCACGCATTGCTCAAGCCGAGCTGCCCTTCGAAACACCGGCGGCTGTCGAGCGTTCCGAGCGGTTCTCTGCGGTGGCCGCCATGATTTACCTCATTTTCAACGAGGGATACTCGGACTCGAGCCCCGGGAGCGACCGCGCGACCCTGTGTGACGAAGGTATTCGATTGGCACGACTCATGCTGCGCTTGTTTCCGAGCGAGCCAGAAATGATGGCGTTGCTCGCGTTGATGCTCCTGCAGCACTCACGCAGGCGCGCGCGCTTCGACATCACCGGCTCGATCGTCCTTCTCGAGGAGCAAGATCGTACGCTCTGGAATCAGGCCATGATCGCAGAGGCGCTGGTGATGATCGACAAGGCCATGCTGCATCGGCGTCCGGGCCCCTATCAGATTCAGGCGGCGATCGCGGCCCTTCATGCTCGAGCCAAGCGGGCGGAGGACACAGACTGGGTCGAAATCGAGCAACTCTATGCTGCGTTGGAGCGCCATGCTCCCTCACCGGTGGTGACGCTGAACCACGCGGTCGCGGTGTCCAAGGTTCGAGGAGCACAGGCTGCTTTGGAGATGGTCGAGGCGTTGGCCGGGCCGCTCTCGGCCTATTTCTATTTCCACGGCCTGCGGGGGGCTCTGCTCAAACAGCTCGGACGGAATCGGGAAGCCCAACGAGCGCTGAACCAAGCGATCGCGTTGGCAGGCACCGCGGCGGAAGCTGTGCATATTCGCCAGCACCTGGACCAGCTGGAAGCCGAGCACCGTCCTGCGTAGGTTTTGCTCCGGAATCCGTAGGCGCCGCTGGGTTGGCGGCTCCACTTTCCTTCCTATGTTCGTGTCAGAAGGGCATGCATTCGCGCCCGTTGGAGGAAACATGAAAGGTGCCTACGAGATGTATCCACTCGGACTGCGCTTGAGCCACCTTGCGCTGCTGCGCAACCTGGATCGGTTTGCAGGCCTATCACAGGGGGGCCCCGGGCTGGTGTCAGTCCGGCCAGACGGAAAGGGGGAGAGTCTGCGGGCGGAGCGCGCAGCCGAGTACGTCCACTGGTACGTCGACTTTCTCGACGTGCACCATCGCGGTGAGGATGAACAGATCTTTCCGGCGCTGCGGCGTCACGCCGCTGGACGCAGCACCGACGCGGCTCATCTCGATACCTGGGGTCACGAGCACCGGGAGATCTATCGCATGGGTCAGGCCTTGCGCGAGTCCGGCAAAAAGCTTGCTTCGGGCACGACAGATGCGCTCGAGCAACTCCATCGGATCGCGCTCGAGCTCAAGGCGCTGCTCACCCCGCACCTGAAAGCCGAGGAGGACGTGCTCACGACCACCCATCTCGAGCAGATGATTCCGGAGGCCGAACTCGAGCGCGCGCAGCTCGCCATCCCGCGCTCGCAAGGCGTCGACGCCGTGCGGATGGCGAACTTCTTCGTGCACTCGCTCGAGCCCTCCGAGCAGCGCGAATTGCTCGGGGACACGCCGTGGTTCTTCCGCAAGGTCATTCTAGGGGCGTTGGGTGCGCGCAAGGCGCGTCGCTTCGGACCGCTCGTGCCAGTGCGCGAGGTGAGCCTGTGAGCCCACGGACACCAGCGCGCGTCTCGCACCATCACGCCGATCTCCCGATCCGCTATCACTATGCCGAGGCGGGGGTAGGACCGCTCGTTCTGTTTCTGCATGGCTTTCCGGAGCTCTGGTACTCGTGGAGGCACCAACTGCCCGCCGTTGCGGCTGCGGGCTATCGGGCCGTCGCTCCGGACCTGCGTGGCTTCGGCGATAGCGAAGTCACGCCACGCGTGCGCGATTACAGCTTGCTACAGCATGCCCGCGACGTGATCGCGTTGATCGATCATCTCGGTGTACGCGAAGCGGTCATCGTGGGTCACGACTGGGGCGCCAACCTCACGTGGCTCCTGGCTCAGATGGCGCCCGAGCGCGTGCGGGCCATCGTTGCCGTGAGCATCCCATTTTATCCCCACCCGCGCGATCCGGCGCAGATTCGGGCGTGGTCTGCAGGCAAGTTCGACTTCATGCGCTATTTCCAGCAGGTCGGTGCCGCGGAAGCGGAGTTCGCCTTGGATCCCGAGCGCTTCTTTCGGCTGTTCTTCTACGGGCTCTCTGGCGATGCGCCTGAAGGCACGGTCGAAAAGCTGTACCTGCACAAGTCGCCGGATGCCGCACTACTCGAGGGATTTCCCGAGCCCGTTCGCTTGCCGTCGTGGCTTTCTGAAGCCGACATTGGCTACTATGCCACGGCGTACGGTCGCACTGGGATCGCTCCCGCTCTCGGTTTCTATCGCAACGTCGAGGCGGACTACCCCGAGCTGAAGCGGATTTATGCGAGGGGCATCGACCAACCCGCGTTGTTCGTCGGTGGCGAGCGTGAACCCGCCGTGAAGTTCGGTCGCCTCGAGGGCATGCGGGCTACTCTGCCCAAGCTGCGAGACACCGCGGTGCTGCCTGCGTGCGGTCACTGGGTGCAGCAGGAGCGAAGCGAAGCGTTCAACGCGAAGCTGCTGGAGTTCTTGAAGCGCGAGCGACCCATAGAAGCTCGGCAGTCTATGCAAGTCAGGTGATGATGCTCACGGTAGCGACGGTCCGCGGTGCTCTTCCGCCGGGCTGGCAGGTCGCCAAGCCCGCGAAAAGCGCGCTCCGCGCGACGTGCGAGCGCAGCCAGCAGGGCGAACTCCACCGGCGCAAGTTCGACCGCGTTGTTGTCGACGGTGGCAGATTCGCCGTCAGGTCGAGCTGCACCGAACCTACCGTCAACGACTGCCCCCGAAGCTGTCGGTGTCGACGTCGGAGAATGGCGCGCAGGCGAGCCAGCTGTTCACTTCTTGATTGACCTCACACGTCTCGAGCCCCGATGAGACGTCGGCCGGGCCGGGTCCGGAGCTGTTCGTGGCAGGGCCCGGAAGGTCCCGCGACGCTCGCTAGAGCGAACCAGTGAGCCCGAGCGCGCGCCGGCGACGACGGTGCGCACGGCGGCGTCGAGCAGCTCGGGTTTCAGCAGACCTGAGGAGCTCGCGTTCCACGAGTCAACGACCGCTCCGAGCATCCCCAGCAACAACCGCGGGTCGGTGCCTTTGGGGAGCTCGCCGCGAGCGACTGCCCGCGTGACCATCGCGTACCAAGCATCGCTGCGCTCCTTGACGGCGTCGCCGATGACGGCGCTGACCTCGGGGTCGTGTTTCTCCGCGAGCAATCGCGCCCACGCCCGCCCCTCGACGCGGTTCTTGAAACTCACCTTGCGCCGGAACGCCTGGGTGAGGTCTTGCTCGAGCGAGCCCGTGTCGGGCAACGGCACATCGTGCACGAACCTGCGCATCCACTCGACGGCGGCCGCCGCCAGCAGTGCCTTGCCGGGCCAGCGTCGGTAGATCGTGGTCTTGTTGACCCCGGCCGCCGCGCTCACCGCGTCCATGCGAAATGCCCTGTACCCAGACTCGGCCAGCTCGGCGACGGTGGCCACGAGAACCTGCTGCACGACCCGCTCGCTGCGCCCGCCGAGTACGCCCTTCGTTCGACGCGTCTTGGTTCGTTCGCTCAAGGGTTGGCCGGAACTCCTCAGTGCCGAGGATAGTCCCGCGCTCGACGAGATGGCAAGTCGGAGTTGCCATCTTGCCGCCGTGCGGATACGTTGGAAGTTGGCAACACGAAGTTGCCTTTCGGAGGTTCCATGCTCTGGTTTCATCTCCCCGCGTACTTCTTCGGGGGTGTCTTCTTCGCAAACTCGGTCCCGCACTTCGTCTCGGGTGTGCTGGGGCGCAAGTTTCCGACGCCGTTCGCCTCGCCCCCGTTCCGCGGGCTTTCGTCGTCGCACGTGAACGTCCTGTATGGACTGGGCAACCTCGCCGTCGCCTACGCGCTGCTCACTCGTGTTGGAGACTTCGAACCGCGGATCGCGCTGCACGCGGGCGTTTTCGGGCTCGGGCTCGCCGTGATGTCCCTGCTGATCACGCGCTCGCTGGCGCGCCTCGAAGAAATGGGACTGTATCCCTGACGCTCTCGTTTGCGCCCGACAACCATCGAGGGAGCGTTGGCTTGCCCCAGTCCTGCTGGGCCCGGGCAGTCCTCGGGGTCGTCGATGCCTACCCAGCGCGCCATCGCCGAACGATGGATTGGTGAGTTTCCTTTCGCGGTCCGAGTGAAAAAGTCATGCACGACCGGAAGTGTTTGCTTTGCCAGCAAATGAAAACGACCGAGGCGCGCCTTCCGATGCGCCTCGTGGTCCTAAATTGACTACAGTTGCTACCAACCGGTGGTGGGGCCGCTAGTCTTGGGTGGCTCAACGCGCGGTCTCTATTTTCACTCCACTGACCATCTCATCCCGAGCATTTGCATGAGAACCAACCTATCGCACCTGTTGATCCTATTCGTGGCCGTTCACGCATTGGCATGCTCCGGGAGCAGTGCCGAGGACAGTGAGCGTCCCTCGTCGAGTGACGGCGGTGGTTCGACGAACGGATCGGGGGGCAACCAAGGCAGCAGCAATACCACGGTACCGGGCTCGGACGGTGGCATCATCCCTGGCGGCAACGTCGACAACCCCTGCGAGGCAGAAGACGCACCGGACGACTGTAAGCTGGTACCTTCGGGCCCAGCCTGCGGCGATGGTGAGATCAATCTCGACCCACCAGAGGCTTGTGATGATGGCAACAGCCTGCCCGGTGATGGCTGTAGCGGTACCTGCGTGGTCGAAGCCTATCACGAGTGTCCCACGCCGGGTCAGCCTTGCATATCGACCATCATTTGCGGGGACGGCATGCTCGGCCCCGGGGAAGCCTGCGATGACGGTAATACTGCGAGCGGTGACGGCTGCTCCGAGACTTGTAACCTCGTAGAGACCGGCTTCGTATGTCGCGAACCAGGGGCGCCCTGCACGCGAGTCTTCTTGTGTGGGGATGGGGTGACCGATCCCAACGAGGGTTGTGACGACGGCAACACGATGAGCGGCGATGGCTGCTCGGACCGCTGCCGAATGGAGGCAGGCTTCAAGTGCGAGGGGGATCCTGCGGTGTGCACCCCCACCACCTGCGGCGATGGCGTCCGGGAGGGGGCGGAGAGTTGCGACGATGGCAACCAGGTGCCTTTCGACGGCTGTTCTTCGACCTGCCAGGCCGAGCCCGTCTGCGTAACAGGACAGCCCTGTAGCTCGAGCTGCGGCGATGGTATCACCTTCGAGGGCGAGGAGTGCGACGACGGTAACTTGCGCGATGGCGACGGCTGCTCCAGCAGCTGCAAGCAAGAGGAGGGTTACAACTGCAGTCAGCCCGAGGCCTGCACCGGAGAAGACTGCACGCTGACGCTGCCCATCGTCTTCAGGGACTTCTCGGAGAGCCACTCCGACTTCGGCGTGGAGTGCGGCACCATCGAACGCGACGTGCCCAAGCCCATGCTGAACGCGGACGGTAAACCCGAACTCTCCGCGCCGGCGTATCCAGACGCCTGCGTCGCCTCCGTGGCGTCCTACGCCGATTGGTACACGGACCAGGCGGTGAACCAACAGGTCACCGGAAGCATCGTGCTGTATCCCGATGGCAACGGGGGATACGTGAATCGCTATGGCGACAATGGTGAACCGTACCGGGCCTACATCACCGCCAACGAGCGACAGGCGGGCGCGACCCTTGCTGCCTGTGAAGCGAATTGCGTCGATTGGGCCATCAATTCCCAGGAGATGTTCACGGGCCTACCGCAACTGCGCTGCACCGAAAACGAGTACTGCCAAACGGAGACTCAGACGGCTCGCACCATCCGCGACACCACCCTGAATCAGGCAAATAACGCGCTCACTCAGGCGATGAATGCGCAAAATCCAGATCCCGACGAAATCGCGATGTTGGAGATGGCCGTGGCCGACGCCGAGGCGGCGCTCGCGGATGCCGAAGCAGCCGTTCAAACCTGCCTCGACGACTGCCAGGGCGAGGTGGACGATCGGGCGGCACAGTGCACGCCGGAGTGCGCTCCGTGCGGTGGCGGCACCGGCTACTGCATCGGGGTGGAATTCGTCGATCTCGATGGCAACCCGCTCTTCTTCCCCGTCGACGACGTGACCGGACCGACCGCGGACCTGGCCGTCGCGCAGATTCCCCAGGAGTTGTACCTGGGAAGTTGGAAGGATGAGCCCGGCAAGCCGCTCCACAACTTCTACTTCACCTCCGAGATTGCTTACTGGTTCGAGTACACGGAGGGCATGACGGCGCAGCTGTCGTTCATCGGGGATGACGACATGTGGGTGTTCGTCAACGGGCGGCTCGCGGTCGACCTCGGCGGGTTGCACGTGCCCACCGAAGGCCGCTTCACGCTCAACGCCAATGGAACCATCAATCAGATCCACGGTACCGATGGCACTGCTGACCAAAACGAGCCAGCTACGGCTAGTGTGGCCGACTTCGGGCTCGAGCCCGGCAACGTCTACGAGGTCAAGGTCTTTCAGGCCGAGCGCAAGATGACGGGGTCCACCTACAAGCTCACGCTCTCGGGCTTCAATGCAGGGCCCAGCGACTGTTTAACCGATTGTGGCGATGGTGAGATTGGTCCTGGTGAGCTGTGCGACGACGGCCCCACCGGCAACACTGGTGAGTACAACCAGTGCACCCCACAGTGCACCCTGGGTCCTCGTTGCGGGGATGCCGTGGTGCAGGACCAGTTCGGCGAGCAGTGCGACGACGGGGTGAATGATGGCGCCTACGGTGGCTGTGCCCCGACCTGCCAGCTCGGGCCCCACTGCGGTGACAACGTGGTGCAACCCGAGTTCGAACAGTGCGATGATGGTACGAACGATGGCGGCTACGGGGAGTGTTCCGCCGGCTGCGTGCTGGGCCCCTACTGTGGCGACGGCAACATTTCCCTGGGCTTCGAGGAGTGCGACGACGGTGGCAACGAGAACGGCGACGGTTGCAGTGCTGCCTGCAAGCTCGAGAGGTCGGTCCCCAAGTGAGGCACCGACGCTGGCGCAGCTGACGGAATGAAGATGTGGGGCGGCCCAGTACTGCGCCGCCCCGGGCTCCCAGCCCGATTGAGAAACCCCGCACTCTGGGCTAGCGTGGCGCGATGTCGAGCACGCCGGTTCGCAATGTTTCTGATACCGCTCGCTGGGTAGCGGCCTACCGCGCCAAAGAGTCTGCGCGCCGGAATGCGCTGTTTCACGATCCCTTGGCGGAGCGCCTGGCGGGGGAGCGGGGTCGTGAGATTGCGAAGCGGGCGGTGGTGCACAGTGAGTGGTCGCTGATCACGCGCACCAAATTGATCGACGATTTGGTGCTGCGGTCGGTGGCCGAGGGAACGGATTGTGTCCTGAACCTGGCGGCGGGGTTCGACACGCGACCTTATCGCCTCGAGCTGCCGAGCGAGCTTTCATGGATCGAGGTAGACTTGGCGGAGCTCATCGACGAAAAGGAGGCGGCGCTCTGCGACGAGTCTCCGCGTTGCAGGTTGACCCGGGAACGAGCCGACTTGGCAGATGCCGAGGCGCGAACGGCGCTCTTGCGGAAGGTCGCCAGCGGCGCGTCCAAAGTCACGGTGATCACCGAGGGTCTGGTGATCTACTTGGAAGCCGCGATGGTAGCCGAGCTGGCTCGTGCGTTTGCGGCCGAGGCGAGCTTACGCCAGTGGATCGTCGATTTTTCGTCTCCTGAAATTTTGGAGCTCATGAAGCAAGGCTTGGGCAATACTCTGGTCAACGCACCGTTCCGATTTGCGCCGGCGGAGGGCATCGGTTTCTTCGAACGAGAGGGTTGGAGAGCGGAAACTACCTATTCGCTGCTGCGCGAAGCAGGCCGATTGCGTAGGCTGCCCCTGTGGATGCGCCCCTTCGCCTGGCTACCACAACCCAACCCACGTGCGGGCAAAGGGCGCTGGTCGGTGGTGGTCAGGTTCGAGCGAGCGTAAGTTGAAAGTGCCACGAGGGCCGTCGACGCGGAACGGTGGAGCAACAAGCGTCTGCGCGTCACGGCGCCAGGCCAGTTGCGCGCCCCTTGATGGGGCTTCACCTGGGGTATTTCTCGGCGCCTTCATGCGTCGGCAAGGACGCCTACTCCTATTGCGCTGAACCTGATAAATTCCGTCAACGATGTGCTCCGTCACTGATGTTTCGGTCAGCGGCGCCTCAAATGAGAACGAGCGACGGTTTTGGTGCTCTCGAAGCGACTGAGATTCCCGAAGTGATCTTCCCGACGACAATCCCCAAGAGCAGTGGCAAGGCTCTCCCCGCGCCCGAGCGGCCCGGCGCGCCTCTGCTCTCCGTCCTGGCGTTGATGGGCCTGGCACTGGCCTGCTCGTCCAACCCGTCTGCCGAGCCTGCACCGGTCGTCGGACCTGGGAGTGGTGGGGCTTCCGACGGGAGCGCGACAGGGTCGACCGGGTCCTCCGCGGTCACCACCGGCTCGGCGACGACTCCCACTGCGGGAGGTTCGATCGATTTCCACCCGGACCCTGACCCCGGAGTCTGTGGGGATAGTGTGCTCGACGACGACGAGGCATGCGACGATGGCAACGCCCTCGACGGCGACGGCTGCGCCGGAGACTGTCGCCTCGTCGAGCCGGGCTACGTGTGCAAGCCACCGCAAAGTGGGCAGGCGCAGGCGTGCATTCCCTTCATCAAGTGCGGAGACGGCCTGGTCTCGTTCCCCGAGCAGTGCGACGACGGCGCTTTGGAGGCTGGGGACGGGTGCGATGCCACCTGCAAGCTGGAGCTCGGGTTCGAGTGTTCGGGGGAACCGAGCAGCTGCAAGGCGACCGTGTGTGGCGACGGCCAGGTCGAAGGCACCGAGATGTGTGAACCCGGCATCGACGCGGGGTGCACGTCGAATTGCCAGTTTGCGCCGGATTGCTCGGCGGACGGTCCTTGCACGTCGGCCTGCGGAGACGGCATCGTCCTGAACGAAGAGTGCGACGACGGCAATGCCCTCGATGGCGACGGGTGCGACGCGGAGTGCCACATCGAGGCGGGGTACTCGTGTGCCCCCCGGGCGCTCGACTGTGAGCGTTCGGAAGCAACCGGCGAATGCGTGCTGCGTGTTCCCGTTACCTATCGCGACTTCGACAGCTCGCACAGCGACTTCGAATCGGACTGTGCCGCCAGCGCGCCGACCGAGGGCCTGGTCGAACCCGCCCTGGTGAACAAGAAGCCCGTCGCCACGGGCGAAGACATGTGCACGAGCGGATTCGCCGACTGGTACAACGACACGGACCGGAGCACCGCCTACAGGACGGAGCTCGTGCTGTACGACGACGGCGCGGGCAACTACGTCAATCGCTATGGAGCCAACGGCGAGCCCTGGGTGACCGCCATCGGCACCTACCAGGGCACCGACTGTTCCCTGCCGCCCCATTGCGGCCCGTTCTACGGCAGCCCGTTCTTCTTCCCCGTCGACGACATCCCCGATGCGCGAGGCAACGCGGCTTCCATCGCCGAGGTGGCCACCACCGAATACGGGTTGGACGGCGCGTTGCACACCGAAGCAGAGCTCACCGGCTCTGCGCCGCTGCACAACTTCTCGTTCACTTCCGAGGTCGAATACTGGTTCCCCTACGACGAGGACACCAACGCCACGCTCCAGTTCACCGGAGACGATGACGTGTGGGTCTTCATCAACGGAAAGCTCGCCCTGGACCTGGGCGGCTTGCACCCGGCGCTGGCTGGCGAGGTGACCCTTTCCGGCGCCGACCCTCAGTTCGTCGGAGGCACGGGCGCCGCGCACGGGATGACCCCGGGCAACGTCTACCCCATCAAGGTGTTCCATGCGGAACGGCACACGACGGGCTCGACCTTCCGACTCACTCTGTCCGGCTTCGTCCCGTCCCGCTCGAGCTGCAACGGACAATGCGGCAATGGCACCGTGGAGTACGGCGAACAATGCGACGACGGGGAGCTCAACCGCGACGAGTACAACCACTGCGGCACCGACTGCAAGCTGACCGAGTACTGCGGCGATGGCCAGGTGACCGACGGTGAAGACTGCGACGACGCCCTCGACCCCACCTGCCACGGCTGCCGAACGCTCGCGGTGAAGTAGCTCGAGTGGCCAGCGCCGTCCGCGAGCCCTCACTCAGCTCGGCGGTGGAGGATCCACATAGTGGAGCTCACCGTTCTGGCCGACGCGGATGTTGCGGTGCCGGTGTGCACCGGTGAATCGCTCGATCTCGCGCACCCAGGGCGAGTCTGGATAGCGATTGACCATGTCCTCTGCCTCGCCTCGGGCTTCGGCCGAGAGCCCCTGTTCCGCAAGAGCATGGATCAGGATGGAGGCGCGCTCAGGAGCGTCGGGGCTCTCGGGAAAGCGCCGGTTGCCTTCGCGGGCGAGTTCGGCGGTGAGCTCGGGGTCACTGTCCCGCGCGCTCCTGAGCAGCCGCATGAGCTCTTCTTCATCGAACCCCGCTTCCGCGCGCGAATTCGAAGGCACAGCCGCTGATGCGGCGGGCGGAGGGGCGTTGTCGCGGGGCGGAGGCGCGGCCGGCGGCAAACGCTCGGAGGTGGGTCGTGCTTCGGAGGCCGCACGAGCGGCGCGCGACCTGCTTGGCGCGGTCGACTCTTTCATCCGGTGATGCCACGCAGCCACAAGCGAGGCTCCGCAGGCGAGCGCGACTACGAAGCAAGCCACAATGGTCCCGGCGCGTCGGCTCATGGACAATCCCCCACGTCGGAGTGCTCACTGTAGAGTGCCTGCATCGGCGCTTGCATCGACGGCCAACTGTCGTCGGCCGTGTACGCCCACGCCCATCCGCCATCATAGTCGTTGTCGAATAGGTACTTGTAGCTGTCGCTCCCCGATACGGGCGATGTGCCGTCGATGGAGAACTCGCCGATAACCAGCTTCTTGTCGGACAAGCCCCAGTATGACCGTGGATTGGCGAACACGTTGTTGCCCTGGCCGTTCACCTGATAAAAGTGAACCTGGTAGAAATCGAGGGTACCGCTCGCCTTTCCACCAGCCGCCACCAGGGCGCTGTCGGTGTACTTGGATCGGTAGTCCATGGTCTGCGAGCCGTTGGTCACGAGCACCGTGGGATCCGCCGCATGAATGGCGGCGGCCCACTGGTTAACGGCTTTCTGAATGTACGAGATGTCGATCTTCCATTGGGTAGCCCAGCCGGTGGTGGACATGCCCTCGGGCTCGTTGAAGATCTCGTAAGAATACAGACCCGGTGTCCCCTTGAGCGCGGTTACGAGGGGCGTCAGGTAGTTGTCGATGTACGACTGGCGGATGTTGTCTTGGGTCATCAAGTTCTTGTTGTTCGCCGCCGCGCTGCCCGCGTTGTCTTGGGCCATGTCGAAAGACCACAGGCTGATGTCGACGGCCACTCCGGCCGAATTGGCGGCAGCCAGGATGGCTTTGACGCCGTCGATGTGCGACTGCTGGATCTCCTTGACCGTGCCGTCGCTGTTGTAACCCGGCGTCACGCTACCATTGGTGTGGAACCACCAGCGCACCACCCGCCCACCTGCATCGTGGGTGTTCTGGAAGATGGTCTTGAACGCGTCGAGATCGGGGTTCGGGACGTCATTGGCGAAGTTCACCCACGCAACGTTGAGCCCGCTCGCGAAGTCGCATGCGGTCACATTTCCGCCGCCGCCCGTGCCTGCGGTGCCGCCCGCCCCTGCGGTGCTGGCCATTCCTGCGGTGCCGCCCATTCCTGCGGTGCCGGCCATTCCTGCGGTGCCGCCCATTCCTTCCATGCCGTCCGTTCCTGCCATATTGGCCGAGCCGCCACTGCCCCCGCCCATCCCACCGGACCCACCAATCGTGCCGTCCCCGCCGCTGCCCGTCGTGCCTGTGGTGGTTTCCGTACCGCGTCCCGTCGTCGCACCGCTCGTCGTGACGCCGACATTTCCGTTGGTTCCGCCCCCGTTGGTCCCGCCCGTCGCCACGCCGTCCGTGACCGTCTCACCCGCTGATTGGCCCGTCGATGCGGCGCCTGTGCCCGGGCTTCCGCCGCCAGCGCCCGTCGTGGCACCATCCCGTCCGAGGTCTTCGGGCGATGCTGCCGTGCCCGAGCAGCCGATCAGAGTCATCAGGATGAGCGTGGGAAGTAGGGGGATGCGCACAGGGGTCTCCAATATTTGGGGATTGTCCGCGGAATTTCTCGAAAACCAGATCCCGAGACTCGGGCGGAGGGGGCAGGGGCGAGCGAGGCGAGCCGTCCTCGGCTGCTCACCGCGAACTGGAAATGTTTGCAGCGCGTCGATTCCTTCAATCGATTCCATTCATTTCGTGCGAATCAGCTGATCGTTGGAGCTCTGGCAGAATGTTGTGCTCTATTTTGCGACGAGCGAGCAAAATTGGCCTTTGCTAGAGCAAGGAATCTGTGCGCCAAGCCCTTATGCGAGGCTGTGACTGTGAAACGGAGTTTTGCAACCTGAGACCGCAGCGCTGCCGCTGAGCTCGTCCGCCAGCATCGACCGACCCGCGAGCCTTGCCCGCGCTGGAGGGGCAGTCCTATCATCCCCTCATGTTTTCACCGCGCCGAAGCACGTCCCGCGCTGCACTTGGGGCTCCCGGTGTGTTCTTGTTGGGTTGGGTCATGGCTTGTTCCGCGGGGGAGAGCCCGGGCTCCGGCAGCGGTGGCAATGTGGATGGCACGACGCTTGGCACTGAAGGCTTCGGCGGCGCGACGGGTGGCAGTGTCGCCAGTGTCGGTGCGGGCGGCGGAATCAGTGCCGGCGGCTGGATGAGCGTCGGCGCCATGTCGACCGGGTGGAACGGCGCTGGAGCGGGAGGTGAGACTAGCACCACTGGCGCTAGCGTTTCGGAAAGCAGCGCCAACAGCTCAGCCAGTGGTACCGGTGGTGCGACCGCGGGTGCGGGGGCGGCCGCCGGCACAGGCTGGGGGGCGAGCGGCACCGGTGATGGTGGCATGGGGGGCACCGGTGGTGGTTCGGGCGCTGGCTCGACTGCCGGTGGAGCGGGGGGGACGGGCGGCGAGTCAGGAGGTGTTCAAGCGCTGTTGCACTACTACGGGCGCTGGAACGTGCTTCCCGATCGCGCGATCACGGTGAACAGCGGCAGCCATGTGGCTGCGACGTTCACCGGGACGGGCATCCAGGCGCACTTCGACACATCGGTGAACCTGGCGTCGGATATGCCCACGCTGGCGTGGCAGATCGATCAAGGCGCATGGCAAGAGGGCGACCTGGCAGAAACGGTCGTGCTATCCAACGAACTGGCTTCGGGGATACACACGGTGACCTTGATGGCGCGCTCGATGGATGAGACGAAGAGTCGTTGGACGCCGCCGCTAGTTTCCAGCACGACGTTCGTCGGGTTCACGGTGATCGACGGATCGCTTCAGATGTCGGCGCGTCCGACGCGTCCGACGATCGAATTCCTGGGTGACAGCATCACGGAGGGTGTGAACGTGTGGACGTCGCACAACGGCCAAACACGCAAGTGCTGGAAGGACGATGCCCGCATCGCATACCCGTCGCAGACCGCGCAGATGCTCGGAGCCGAATGGCGTCAGGTCGGTTTCGGTTACCTCGGAATCTTGAAAAGCGGCAACGGCGGGGTCCCCAAGGCCAATGATTCGTTCAACTGGATCTACCAGGATGTGCCGCGTGACGCATGGCAACCGGACATGGTCGTCATCAACGAAGGTACCAACGACAGCGGCGCCAATGCATCCACGTTTCAGACCGGCTATGCCGAGTACATGACGACGATTCGCGCCGCATATCCCAACGCCAAGATAGTGGCGCTGCGCCCGTTCAATGGCTCACAGGCGGCACCCATCGAGGCTGCTGTCGACGCGCGTGTCGCCAGCGGAGACCAGCGAGTCTACTACGTGGACTCGACCGGCTGGCTAGGCCCCTCGGACTACACCGATGGCGTACACCCCAACCAGCAAGGCAGCGACAAGGCCGCACGCGCCCTGGTCGACGCTCTGCAACAAATCGGCCTTCCATAGCCGGCCTGGACGAGCGTTCCCGGGCAATGCAGATGAGCAGAGTGGTGCCGTACTCGCGAGCAACCCCTTCTTCATCGAAGCTTGCCATTGTTGCGGCTTCCTTGCTGCTGGCCTGTTGCGAGAGCCGCACGCCTCCGAATCGGGGCGCGAACGGGGCCACGAGGGATGGCGCTATGTTCGGCGGCGGCTCTCAGTCCACAACGTCGGCTGATTCGGGCTCGACGCTGGGAAAGGGGACCCCGGGGGTCCGCGTCGTCGGGCGCACCGTGCCGATCATGGGTGGAGGGGTTCGTTTCTCGTGGCCTGGGGTGAGTATCCATGCCCGGTTCGTGGGGACGCAGGTTTCCATGAACTCGAGCGATGGCAACCTGAATCGCTTCACGGTGGTGGTAGATGGCGGTGCCCCGAAGACCGTGACCACGAGCGGAGCGACCTCCCTCCAACTCGCGGCGGGCCTGCCCGACGCGACGCATGATCTCATGGTGTGGCGCAACACCGAGGCATCTGCGGGCGTTACGGAGTTTCGGGGGTTCTCCGACTTCGGGGCTGGAGGAATGCTGCTCGCTCCTCCTCCGGGCCGCGAACGCCGCATCGAGGTCATCGGTGATTCATTGTCCGCAGGCGCGGGAGACGAGGGCACCTCTACCAGTTGCAGCCCGGGCATCGATGCATTCACGAACAACTATCTGGCGTATGGCTCGGTGGCCGCGCGTAGCGTTCAAGCCGACCTCGTCACGATCGCGTGGTCCGGTATTGGCGTGTATCGAAGCTATTCCCCCTCGGAGCCGACGATGCCTGAACGTTACGACTACGCCATTCCGAACGATGGCTCGGTGTGGGATTTTTCGCAGTACCAACCGCAGGTGGTCGTCATCAACCTGGGAACCAACGACTTCGGCAGCGGGAACCCGGGTCAACCGTATGTGGATGCCTACGTGGACTTCGTCAAGCACGTGCGGTCGAAATACGAGTCCGCGAACTTCATCCTCATCGACATGTACGGGGGAGAACGCGCCACCGCGATCGACGAAGTGATCTCCGCCTCGCATGGCAGCGGGGAAACCAAGATCGAGATGCTGAGCTTCAGCTCCGTGCCCAACAACAACACTGCCTGCAACCAGCACCCGAACGCCGCGGCCCACCAGGCGATGGGACAATTGCTTGCCGAGAGGCTTCAATCCCTCATGGGTTGGTGAACGAGCGAGTGCACATTGCAGCGAGTCCTTGCCCAGCGCGTAGTTCCGACAGCTGACAAAAGTGCGCGCACGGTTACTCCTCGGTCTGGAAGCGGCGCCAGAAGAGTACTACACTTCGATCGGCCAGACGGCGGCCGCGGATAACTCTGCTCGAACAGGTCCAGCGCTCCGGCATGGCCGCCCTGTTTGAAGCGTTGGTGGGCCTTCCAGAAAAGTCCTTTCGCTTCGTCCAACGTCTCGGGGTCTTGGCAGGCTTGAACGAGCGCGTCGCCCGCTGGCGTGTCTGTCTGGGGCTCCGTGCCTGCGGTTGCACGCTTCACTTCTGGCGGGCTTTCGGCGAGCGCCGTGGCCACCGTCGACGGCATCAACAGCAATGCGCCGAGGAGTGCTGGCAACGTCGCGTCATCCTTCGAAACCTCCACCCGCTCCGAAGAGCCTACGGCGTTGATCCTTACACCCATGTCCGCGTGAGCACTCGTCTTATAGCCCTCAGCCGACCGATCCTCCCGCGGCCCTGCCCCCTCAAACCGGGGCCGCGCCGGCGCGCAGCGGGCTCCACCGATCAAGGGTGCCGCAGGTGGCACTTGGCGGGACGGTCCGCTACACTGAAGTCATGTTGGGGTCGCTCGAGCTGGAAGGAACGGAGTTGTATCGCCGAGCACGACAGGCTGTCGATGAGCTGCCACCGAACGTCGTCGCGGAGATCGTGCGCACGGGACCATGGGTCTGGGAGGAAGAACTGAAGGCTCTGCCCGATCAGACGCTGTTCTGGCTCTTGGTCGACTCGATCGAACGCCTCAGGTGTTGTCTCGATGCCGGTTTTGAAGTTGCCGACCGCAATGCGGTCGAGCACGATGCCGCAAGCCCCTCGAGTGAGACCAAACGAGCCTGGTGGAACGAACCGGCTTGCGAAGCCATCGAGCAGAGCGCCGGGAAGACCTCGGGCGACGCGTACGGTGCATGGCTGAACTTGACCCGCGGGGTGCTTTGGGACGCGATGCGGCGGTTGGATAGCGCACCTCGATGACAACAGCAGGGGGAAGATCGACGAGGCCAATCTTCGGATTCCGGCTGGCCGCAGCTCATTGACCGCGGAATGCGACAGAGGCCCCAATCGTGGGTACACTCGTCGCGGAGGCCCAGCCCATGTGTGACGTAACGCGGTCCGTCCCGAGCCGGTTTGAGCCCGAAGTACACTTCGTCCGGCGTTGCACCGCCCAGCGAGGAGTGCGGGCGGACTCCGTTGAACCAGAGGCAAAACAAGCGCACTTCCTCGCGCATCCGAGCGAGGCTGAAGGGCACGAGGATCCGACCTTGCGCCAGAACCCTACTAGGAAGCCTGGCTTCAGTTCACTAAATGGCTATAGTTGACCCTAGGTTCAACTGTGTTAGTTTAGTCAACTATGGGTCCGCCGAGTGAAGCTCAAGCTCACCGCATCGTGGAGAAGCTGCTTTCTGAGTGGCTTGGCACGGATGCGCCGCAGCTCGAAGAGAGCAGGCAAGGGGCGGACTGGTCCTCCAAGTGGAAGGGAAGGACGCTGCTCATCGAGTACAAGCGCTCGACCGAGGCCACGTCGATCAACGGAGCCATCGCCCAAGTGCTCAGCCATGCGAAGCGTGCCGGCAAGCGTGCCGTTCCGATCGTTGCCGTGCCGTACATGGGTGAGGTGGGTCAACGGCTTTGCGCAGAGGCAGGTGTTGACTGGCTCGACCTGAGCGGCAACGCCAGCATCCGGGTGGATGGCCTCGTGATCCAGGTTCGTGGCAACGAGAACCGCTTCAAGCGACTGGGGCGGCCATCCACTGCGTTTTCGCCCAAGGCAGCTCGAATCACTCGACAGCTCCTGATCCACCCGGACACCCCCTTGCTCCAAAAGGAGCTGGCTGAAATGGCGGACCTGGGCGCTGGCTACACGAGCAAGATTGTTCACCGTCTCGAAGAGGACGGCCTGCTTCTTCGAAGTGACGACGGGCGTGTGAAGCCGAAGGACCCGGCTTTGCTACTCGACGCCTGGTCGGAGCAGTACGCCTTCCACAAGCACCACGTCGTGCGGGGCCACGTCGCAGCGCGGACCAGCGATGCACTTCTGAAGAAGGTGTCGTCAGCACTGAGGGCCAGTGAAACTCGTCATGCCGCAACGGGCCTCGCGGGTGCCTGGCTTCTCACCAAATTCGCTACCTTCCGAGTCACCACCGTCTTCGTGGAGGCTGCGGGCCCCGACGTGCTCATGGAAGCAGCGGGTTTCAGGGAGGAGCCCCGTGGAGCGAACACCTGGCTCGTGGTTCCCAATGACGAAGGTGTCTTTCATGGAGCAACCCCAAAGCATGGCGTCGTGTGTGCCCATCCCGTTCAGGTGTACCTCGACTTGCTGAACCACCCCGAGCGAGCCCAAGAAGCAGCGGAAGAGGTCCGGAAACTTCTGCTGCCGGCGAGGAGAAACTGATGCGAAAGCCTCGTACTGCCAGTGCTTATGATCCGAGCCAGGTTCAGCACGTTCGGGCGACGTGCCTGTACGTCGCCACCAAGCTTGGTGATCTGGCGGATGAAGTTGTCATCAGACGCTTCGCTTCATGCACGGTGGTGTCCACCTTGGCACCCCCGTCACTGAAGCGATGAGCCAGACCCGCGAGGAGCGCACGGGCGAGGCGCGCCAGCTCTGGCGTTTCGGCCAGACGCTCGATGGCGAGGAAGAGACTAACGCCGTTGCCGCTGTGCCCAACACCGATAGCGCCTTCGGGCAGGTGTTCTCGTAGCCAGGCGAGCACCTCCGCAGCCTTGCCAAACGCTCGCTGGAGCTCCTCCTCCGACGCGCTCGTGCCACTGGAACGCTCTGCATCCACGTCGATGAAGAGTGCGCGGCGGGCGATGATGTCGCGATCCGTGGTGCTCTCGTTCTTGCGAGACGGGTGCCACCTATCCGGGGTCGCTCGGGTCGCCACAACGGGATCGACCTCATTGAGCACGTAGTAGATGCCCTTGGGGCGCTTCTCCTCGGCCTGCCTGAGTGCTCTGACCGCGTCGTCCACGCTCGCAACATGGCCGTACTCGTTCCGCTCGTAGCCGCTGCGGATGGGTACCTGCAGCGCCTGAAGCTCGACGACTTCCCCGTCACGCACGTCGAGAAACCGAAACCACCGCGCGACGGTGGTGGACAGGGAATCGTTCGCCGCCCTATCCAGCCTCTCCCTCAGGGCCGCTGCGGAGGCGGCGAGAGCGTCTCCTGGTTCGGTATCGGTCAGCACCTGCGCCACGGCGATGGCAAAGCCTCGGCATGGCCAGACCGGGGACACATCCTCGACCTGGGCCGATCAAGTCGACAACGCGCCCCCGACAATTGGCAGACGACTGGCGACCACGTCGTCCCCGCTGTCGGGAAGAGAGCTCTTTGCGCTGGTCGTGAAGTCGGCACCGAACAACCAAACGGCGCGGCGCGATAGCCGGACTGTTCAGACCTCTGAACAGCTCTCCGTCGCACCGACCAAGTCCCCCGAAGCCTACCGCGACGAACTCTTCGACCTGCTCGCAGAAGCACTCCTCGAACTCGCTCTCTCATCTTGCTTAGAGGCGGAACCAGAGCCTGTGTGCATGAGGCGGCGAGCGTGATTCGCCGCGAAATCGGTTCGAGGGCTCCGGGTCCCCGAACCCAGAGAACAGAGGAGATCATGCCCAGAGAAACCGCCCCCACCGAGGTCTTCGACCTCACCGACGAGCTGCCCGAGGTGCTCGCCTTGGAGTCGATGACCGTGAACGAGCTCGCCGAGCGCTACGCCGAGGTCTTCGGCGAACCGACACACTCTCGCAACCGCCAGCACCTGATCCGGAGCGTCGCCTGGCGCATCCAGGAGGAGGCGCTGGGTGGATTGTCTGCCGAGACGCTGGCGAGCATCGCGACGCTCGCTGAGGAAGCTCCACGCCCCTGGCGCCGACGGCTGCTCGACGCGGGACCACGCAGAACCTCGCAGGCGAACGCACGAGCGCCGGAGCCGAAGGCTCCACCCAGACCCCGTGACCCACGGTTGCCGCCTGCCGGCACCACGCTCCGCCGCGTCTACCGTGGCGCGACCCATGAGGTGCTCGTGCGCGAGCAGGACTTCGAGTACCGCGGCGGCGCCTTTCCGTCGCTCTCGGCCATTGCGAGAGATATCACCGGCACCAGCTGGAACGGCTTCGCCTTCTTCCGCGTGAACACCGCGGATGGGAGGCAGTCATGACGGACATCCCCTTTCACCGCACGCCGATGGGGCAGCACTACTACGCACGGCAGCTGCCCGCTCTGCTCACGGAGATTCGTCGACTGAATGACAATCTTGAGCGGCTCGCCGACGGGCTGAAACCAACGGCGAGTGAGGCCAGTCACGCAAAAGACCTTGGAGCCGACGCAGAGGAGTCCGAGGGGCAATGAAGCGGCGGTCTACCTCTGTTGAGCCCGAGAAGCGGCGCTGCGCGATCTACACGCGCAAGTCCACGACCCACGGGCTCGACCAGGAGTTCTCGTCCCTCGATGCCCAGTGGGACGCTTGCGCCGGGTACGTGCGCGGGCAGCCCAGCTGGGAGCTGGTGGACGAGCGCTACCACGACGGCGGCTTCACGGGAGCCAACCTCGAACGGCCCACGTTCCAGCGGCTCTTGGCGGACGTCGAGGAGGGGCGCATCGACGTGGTGGTCGTTTACAAGATCGATCGCTTGAGCCGTTCGCTCCTCGACTTTGCCAGCTTGATGGAACGCTTTCGCAAGGCGGGCGCGTATTTCGTGTCGTCACCCAGCCGTTCCTCTCAGCGGACTCGGACGCCATGGCCCAGCTGCTGCTCAACGTGCTGATGGCCTTCGCCCAGTTCGAGCGGCAAATGATCGCCGAGCGCATCCGCGACAAGGTGGTCGCCTCCCGTCGCAAGGGGCTCTGGACCGCTAGCGAAGGCGTGCCGAGGGAAGGTTCGACGTCTCATCAAGCGCATGGACGGGCAGTTCGAGCTTGCCGTTGTACCCGACCTCGCGCGTCGGGGCGTCGTACAGTTGGCGGCGGTGCTCGGAGTCATCCGCACGTTGCGCTTCGTTGAGCAGCGCCCCGAGTGGAAGCGCATGCACCACGAGCTCGTCGATCGCGAGGATGAGTGGAACCTCCTCCAGTCGGCGGCGCTCGCGATCGGCTGGGGCCCAGACGCTCTCGCGCCGCGGGCGATCACCGAGGCGGGCGGCGACGGGTTTGCCGAGCTGTCGATGGTTGTGGGGCTGCTGGCGTGGCTCGCGTGGGATGTGGAGACGGACATCACTGTGGCCTCGCGACGGGGCGGACTCGAAGGACTCGAAGACGAACAGTGGTACGCGATCCAACTCTTGGCCGCCCTGAGCCCATGGCTCGTGGACGACGAGGAAGCGTGGAACTCCTGGAGGAGAGCGTAGCCCGCACCCCTCGATTCCGCGTCGACGGAGAAAGGTGGCTTGCGGCGCATCGCTCAGCCCTCGAAACGTTCGCGCTGGTGGCTCTCACGCCTGACGATCACCAGCACATCGTACGTCGTGTGAAACCCGGCGACCTGGCAGTGCTTCACTCCCGCGAGGTGCCACGCGTTCGCGTCGTGCTGGACGTGCGGACGGGGAGCGATGGCAGCAAGGTCGTGATGTTAGCGCCCGAAGCAACGGAGGGCGTCCGGACGTTCTTGGTCTCCCATGTCCCGACGCTTGCGTGGGAGCTGGATGTGAGCGCGAACGCCGTCGCTGGTTGATGTTGATTCCGAGTAGAGGTGTGTGCCATTGAACGAGCGGGTTGGCTGCGCGAACCGCTTCGGGAGCGGCCCCACAAAGAGTCGGATCGCCGAAAAAAAACGCGGTGCCGAATCTTTGTTCGCGGGGCGCAGCTAGCTGCGTAAAAACCTCGAAGACCGCGTCGCCCCACAAAGAGGGGACGCGAGGGACAAAGAGTCCCGCCCGAATTGGTCGGTGTCATCGGTCCGCGCGAACCCATCACCGGGAGGTCACGGCGCCCACGGGCCCGCCAAGCGCGCGTTCGAAGGGCCGCATCTGGGAGTCCACCCCCTTGCGCCCTGGCACTGCGGCCAGCAAGCTTCTCGCACCGATATCCCGCCAAGGGATGGCGGCGGTTGGCTTCGTTGCGGATTCTTGGATGAAAGAATCCTGGCGGGGCGTGTCCCCCCCGCTACTCCCGGAAGCTCGATGCGGTGATTCGCCACCTCCAGCATCCGGGAGCACAACATGTCCGACACCACGTTGGTCGAGGTCGTCGCGCTGATCGCGACGGCAGACCGGCCGAATCTACTCGAAACGCGGGCGCTGCCGTCCATCCTTGCCCAGCGCCAGTTGCCAGATCGTGTCGTTGTCGTCGACGATTCGCGCACGTCAGCGAATCGCGGCCTCAGCGAAGCGGCGGCAAGACGGGTTTCGTCTGCAGGGATTTCGGTCCAGTTCCTCTGCAATCGCCGCACCCCTGGAGCGTCAGGGGCGTGGAACTCCGGGCTCGACCACATCCTCCGGCACAGCCCAGAGCCGAGTCAGATCTTCGTGGCGTTCTTGGACGACGATGATGAGTGGCTGCCCGACCACGTTGCGAGCTGCAGGTCGATCATCACGTCAAGTAACCCTGACGTCATCGCTGCGCAATTCCGCCGTATAGACCACCGCACTCACGAGCCAACCTCCCCACCCGAACGACTTCAATCTGCCGACTTCCTCACAGGGAACCCGGGGATTCAACCGTCTTCGCTCGTCTGCCGACTCACCACGCTGCTGGAGGCTGGCATGTTTGACGAGGCTCTGCCGAGCTGCACCGACCGGGACTTGATGGTTCGAATCGCGGACCTCGGGCAAGTCGACTACCTCGCTGGCGAGCACGTCGGCTCGATTCACCATGCATCACCAACTCTGCAGAGGTTATCGACGCCCGGCTCGCCCGCGAAACAGAAAGGGCTCGACGCATTCTGGAGCAAGCACCGAAGCAGGATGTCCGCTGAGCAGCGCAACGCGCACTGCGAACGCTCTCGGCGCTTCTTCAGCTGGGTACCGCCACAGCGGGCTTCGCCCGGCAAAGATCGCTCCGATGGTCCTGCAGGCATCGGGTGTGCTGGAGAACCGATCCATCTGGTAGTCGGATTTGTCTGCCGATGCGGACCAGCCCGGCAATTCCTCGCGTCTGCTCGATGACCTTAGGCAGCTGCGAGAGGAAAACGGGCTATGCGGTCTCGACGTCTTCGTGTTGGAGAATACGGACTCCCATCGGCCATCGCTGGAGCTCGCGAAGGTGGTGCAACGTGCTCGTTCTCAAGGTCTTCGCCTCCACTTGGTAGATCGAGCGACCCACATCCGCGCTGAGAATCTCGAGCAAACGGCCGCGTTTGGAGCAGCAACGGGGCGACTCCTGAGCATCACCGAGTCCCGGACCGTCCTTCAATCCTATCTGTACGCTTTCGCGAAGATGCGCCCCGGAGCCGTTGTCTGGATTTTGGACGACGACATGCGCCTCACCCCCATTGTGGACGATGGCGAGCACGTCAGACGCTCGTATCGTCCCATCGTTCCGAGTATTCAGCAGGCGAGAGCCAGCGGAGCCGACATCGCTATCGGCCATTACACCGGAGCAGCGCCATTGCCGTTCGCCGCTACGTTGAGGGTTCAACTCGTCGATCTCGTTGCGTCTCTCCAAACGCTTGCCGCGCTGCAACCTGACGAGGCTCCTCCGTCGGTCACTAACGTGCATCGCGCCCTTCGAGCAGAGCGCCGCGACTACTACTATGACCTCTCGAGAATGGAAACGGACCGGCTGGAGCAGCCGTTCCTCTTCGACGCGCCCGCTGGAGCCTCGGCGCAACAGTGCCTGGCTCTCCTCGCCGAGCTTGCACCGCGCATCCTGGCAGGTGAGCAGGTCTTCCGGCCACTCATCTTCGACGAGACCCAAGCGTCCTCACTGGAGGCGCAATCGACTCCGCAGCGAGGTGGGAACACCGTTGTGTTCGACATCGAGGCACTTCGGGACGTTCCGAACCTATCACCATGTGTCGATGGTCGTTCGACTCGGCGCTCAGACTCGATCTGGACAACTATCCAGGCCAGACGATTCGATCGCCGCATTTGCCCAATCGCTCTCCCTCTGTTCCAGGACCGGACCCTCTCCTCCGTGAAGCGTATCGACGTGGACCGGGTCGTGGATGACATTCGTGGATACGCCATGGCGACGGCCTTGGCCGAGCCAGGGAACTGGTCGCCCGAGAGGCTAACCGAGCGAACACAGAAGTACCTCGATGAGCGGCTGGCCGCGTTCCGATTGTCGTTTTACAGAGTGCGCGGTCTAGTTCGCGCGTTGCGTCGCGTCTTGCATGAGGAGTGGCTTGGGAGCGATGCCCATCTGAAGCCGCGCCGCCAACTCACGGAGTTCGCCGACCTCGTCGACGAGTCGTACTCGTTGGAACGATTGACGGAGATCATCGAACGAGCGAGACAGCTCGACCCACACGCCATCCGCACGTTCGTAGGCGGGATGGACGGCGAACTCTCAGCACACGCGTCCCGCCTTGTGAATGCGAGCAAGCTGCTCGACGCTCTTGCCCCGCAGCGCGTCGACAACGCTCGCGCTACCGCGACTCGACTCGCGGACGTCCGGCCCGATGCACGACTGCTTGGCGCTGGCGCGGAAGGCGTCGTCCTGACGGACGAACGCCACGTCTACAAGATATTCGACTACTGGAAGGCGAAGCACGCTTTCAACGCACGTGAGTTCTTACGCGGGCTTGTCGGGTGCTGGCCAGACGCGAGTGCGATTCAACCGATCCTGAGCTTCACCGAGGACGGATGCGATGCGGTACTGACCTACGAGTACCGTTCAAGCGAGCCCTACCGAGGAGGGCATGGATCCGGGCTCGTCGACGTTCTGGTCGAGTGTCACCAGAACGGCATCGCGTGTCGCAATGTGCATCCCGACAACTTGCGAGTCGAGGCCGGACGAGTCCGGCTGATCGACTTCGGCAGCGACATTGTCCCGCTGTCCGAGCATGAGTTCGAAATGATGTGCCGCCGAGCGTACTTGAGCTGGAGATGGTGGCATCGCCCCGACCTCAAGCAGCTCATGACACGCTCGCTGAACAGCGCAGACGGACCGTTCATGGCCGAGTATCCCAACTTCCGCCAGGCAGTGGCTCTCGCGCTGGGAACGAAACTCTCCCCCGACCCCACGTGGGAATTGATTCAAGAAGCGTCACCGCGGCGTGTACTGGACTATGGCTGCGGCAAAGCAAAGGACGCCGCGCGCCTCGCGGACACCGGGGCAGATGTGGTCGTGTTCGATCCCGACCCATTTCTTGGGCCAAGACTCGAACAACATGTAGGTCCACGGTTTCAGGTCGCCGAGTCCGCGGAGGAAGCAGTCGCAGGGAGTCCGTTTGATGCCGTGATCTGCCGTCGCGTCATCTGCACAATCGACGACGATAACGACGTTGCACGGGTACTACGGACCCTCAGGAGCGCTGTCTCCGATACCGGTCGAGTCATCGTTTCAGTTTGCCATCCCGCTGAAGTTGGAATGCGCGAGACGCCCGAATGCAGAGCCACGGCAACCGCGAACGCCTCACCGGACAGCAAACTCGTCTTCTCGAAGTCGATGCGGGCCTCTGGTCGCAAGCGCAGCGAGGTTCGTCGACCTGAATGGCAGCTGCGGCGCATGTTCGCAGCTGCCAACCTGCGTGTCCTTCGGTGCCAGGAGCGCTTCACAGTCGATCTCGAACGTTTCGAGCGAACGGCCGAACTGCTCGTGTTCGAGATGGTGCCCATGAAGCCGCTAGAACCGGTGTCGCTCGTGATCAAAGCCTGCGCGATGGACGCTCACACGCTTGAGCACCAGGTGACGCACCTCGTCCGTCAACTCGAGGAGCCGCGCGCTTTCGCCGAGCGGATTCTCGTTCTCGATACCCGGCGCGACGGGTTCCTTCGAGCGCACCACAGTGGCGACCTGGCGGAGGCTCGCGCGACCGCTGATCGCCTGCTCGCACACGGGTTCATCGACCGCGTGCTCGACGGACCGGAGCGCGGAACTTCCTCCGGTCGAGTTAACGAACGGTGGTTCGGGACGCAAACACCAGCGACGCACGCGGCGACCGGTGCGCAGGTGACGTCCACGCTTGCCGCTTTCGATGCGTGCCGCTCGCGCTACGTGCTGCAGGTAGATGTCGATGCGATGGTGGTGCGCCTCGAGCGGGGGCATGACTACCTGGCGGACATGATGGACGCACTCGCGAAGGACCCGCGAGCCGTGACGGTTTCATTCAACACGTGTCACGACGAAGCGCGTGACTACACACCAGGAGGGTCGGAAGGCCCCTGGAGAACCGAGGTCCGCTTCTCGTTGCTAGACCGAGTTCGACTCGACCATCTTCTCCCGCTACCAAACGAACTCGATGCTGGCCTACTCGCACTGCCGTGGCACCGGTCTCTCGATTTCGCGGTCCAGCACGGACGTGCAACGTCGCTCCGTGGGGGAGATCCACGGACTTATTACATTCACCCCCCCAACGCCCGAAAGAGCGACACCAAGGGATGGATGCGCGTCCTTGGACGCATCGAGGCCGGCTACGTCCCAGCCGAACAAGTCGGCAGTGTCGACTGGCGGGGAGATGATCGCGTCTGGCTTGGACCCAAGAGAGCTGAGCCTTTCGTCTTCATCATCTCCGGTCGCAATGTTCCGCCTGCCCGCTTCCGTCGCTGCTGGGACTCGGTGCTCGCACAGTCTCGCTCAGACTGGGGAGCCATCGTGATCGACGATGATTCGCATCGCGCATGGGCGTTGGAGCTCGGTCATACTTGCGCAACGCACCGAGGACAGACGACGCTGATTCGGAACGCAGCGCGCGAGGGGCTCCTCGCGAATACCGTCCACGCGCTCCGTGATTTCTGCACGAATCCCAAGTCCATCATCATCACATTGGATGCCGACGATATGCTGACCACACCGAACGTGTTAGACGTGCTTGCTGCGCAGTACGCTGCGGGAGCCGACCTGACCGTGGGGTCGATGCTTCGCACGGACAAGGCAAAGGATTACCCTGTGATCTTCGACAATCCCCGGTCTCATCGCGGTGGGAACGTCTGGCAGCACCTGCGTACCTTTCGCAGGGAACTTTTCGATCGAGTCGCAGATAGCGAGCTGCAACTCGACGGAGAGTTTGTCGACCTCGCCTCCGATTGGGCGCTGATGTTGGCCCTGGTTGAGCGTGCAGAGCACCCAGTCTGTATCGACAGCCCGCTCTACCTCCACGAACCGTCGGGGGTTGGGAAGCGGCATGACCGACACAGGCGAGAAGCGATCATCGCTCGGATTGTCCAGGGACGGAGCGGCGCCACACGCGAGGTAACCCGATGAACGAGCCTCGACGTATCCAGGTCGCCGTGATTGGCGATGCCCGACTCGAAGACTCGGATCGGCGTGTTGGCATTGCCGAAACGGTGGGCCGGAGGCTGGTGGACTATGGTTGCCGCGTGGTGACGGGAGGTCTTGGCGGCGTGATGGCGGCAGCTTGCCGAGGAGCGCATTTATCTGAGCGCTGGTTCGAAGGTGCGACTATCGGCATACTCCCCACGGGGGATCCGGATGACGCGAATGAGTGGGTCGACGTCACCGTCCCAACGGGACTGGACTACTCCCGGAATGTGCTCGTCGCTCAGTCGGACGCCGTCATCGCCATCGGTGGCGGTGCTGGCACGCTCTCGGAGCTTGCGCTGGCTTGGATGCACCACCGACTCATCGTCGCTGTTCGGTGCGGCGGTTGGAGTGAACGGCTGGCTGACACACGAATCGACGATCGCATTCGCTACCCGGACATTTCGGACGACCGTATCTACGGGGTTGCCACGGGCTCTGACGCGGTAGACATGGTGCTCCAGCTCGCCCCATCGTATCGACGACGACATCGGGCCGTGCCGAAACCTCAGCCGTAGGCGCCTACGTAGGCGGTGACATCTCGCACCGACACCGACCAATGGCCGCATTGAACCAGAAGCGGCCATTGCGGGACGGTGTAGGTCTGACGCGATGTGCGCCGCGTCACACGCCCAGCAGGGGCAGTCCCATCGGCGTCGTTGCGTCAAGCATGAGATGGCTTGCGTAGCCTCCTGCGGCGCCCACTGTCGCGCCTCCTGCCACCTGAGAGGAACTTGCGGAGTGGATCCTTCTCGCTGTCCGCCGCCGTTGCCAGCGCGACATGCGTCCTGTGCAGTCGCGTCGCCGCCCAGCCTGTCGCGCCGAGCGCAACCGTAGAGTGCGCGACTCGCCGATGGCCAGGGTGAGTTGCTGGCTCGAGCACGTCTGGTAGCCGCGATGTCACGACCCCGGAGAGAACTCCGCCCAACACCTCGCCAACGCTCGGCGACCGCCCTGCGGCCATCGCGGACGCGAGGACCGAAAGCCCTCCCACGAACGCACCCGCCATGTCGTGATCACTTCGGTTCGACATTTCTCAGCCCTTGCTCCGGCGGGGATCGTGCCCGTGACTGTCACGCTGACGGATCTGACCGTTGCGCCCGTGAACGAGGAGCTCGCTTTGCTGGGAACGCGAGATGTCTCGCGCCTTCTGGATCGCCTCGGCCTGCGTGGGCACCACTACTGTCGCGCGCTCATTGCCTTCCCCAACCACGGCCCATTGACCGTCGCGGGGCACTACGTGCTGGTTCTTTCCCTTTGTCATCTAAACCTCTGAATTTGTTGAAGGGTTCGACCTGCACCGGTTGTTTGATTGGTCGACCTCGACCGGTGAGCGTCCAGTATATACTAAACACTGATCACTGCGTCAAGCCGCGAGGACCGACGGCGGTCAGCCACCGCTTCGGCGGGAACGACGCGAGCCCGCTCGCCGCAAAAAAAGTGCAGCGCGGGCTCCCCAGGACGGTCCGTTCAGGCTCGGTCTTCCGGCGCGAGCCGTGCTGCCGCATCGGAGGCTCCAAGGTGCTCGAGGTAGTGCCCGAGCGCGCGACGCAGAAACTCCATCCGGGTCTTCATCCCTCGCTTGCGCCAGGCCTCGTCCATGGCCGCCACCGCTTCCGCGTCGAGCCGTAGCGGCAAGATCTTCACATCGGGGCGTCTCCGCCCGGGCGCGATGGCTGGCGCGGACCGACCGGGACGCGCCCCTTCTCCGCTTCGCGGATCTTCCAGATGAGGTAGCGCTTGTCATCCGACCCCGTGTCGCGACCGACGACCTCGCGGTACTTCACCTGCAGTTCCTCGACCGTCATCGACGAGAAGCGCCCGCGGGGCTGGCGCTGTTCTGGCGTCGCGGTTGGCGCTGGTGCGCCTCGTGGGGCGCTTTCTCCGGACGTCGCCAAGCCAGGGTCCGCCGGTCCATCCGGCGCGACGTCGGCCATCGTGGTGGCTCCTTCGGCTGGGGTCGCGCTCAGCGTTGCGCTCGATGGCTGGCTCACTCGCGTCGTCTTCGTCGTCGAGCGCTTCGACGTCCGCGTCGGCGAGGGCGATCGGCTCCTCGGGCTCCCCCGCGTCATTCGGGGCTTCCTTCAGCGCTGAGCAGATGCTGCGGATCAGGTACGTCTTGTTGGGGCAACGTGTCTCTTGTCCGGTCGCCTCCCGATAGCGCTCTTTGAGTTCGGGAAGGCGCAGGTCGGAAAGCTCGGCGATCAGGTCGTTCATGTCTTGGGTCATCGGGTCCTCACACTGGGCGGCGGGTACACCTCTCCCGATCGCGTGCCGCCCGAGCCGCGTCAGGATGCTCGCCCCTGGATGCTTCACGGTGGGCCGGGGCTCGAGCCCACCGCGGGTTGGTTCACTTGCGGAGCGCGGCGAAGCACTCGAGGTCGATGGCGCGCGGGTCGCTGCTGACGAAGCTGAAGCGCTGCTCCTTCTCGAGCCAAGGCTGCACATCAACGCGATCACCCGGGCCGATGCCACCGTGGCGCGCAAGCTCGTCGTCGTCGGTGATGTACGCGCCTTCTGCGTCCGGATCGAAATCGGGACTCGCTGCGCCCTTGAGCACCGCGATGATGAGAACCCGGTGTCCGCGCAGGTAGCGGTGTTCGGTTCCCGTGTACGTCGTTTCTGTGCCGATGGTCTTCATCGCTCGTTCTCCTTGCTGGCTTTGCTGTTGGTCTGCGCTCTTCACGAGGGACATACAGGCTTCTGTTTTGGCCCCCAGCAAGGCAGTTCGACGCCGAATCAGACCTTCCACCGTGACCTCAATTCACTCACTGCTGCGGCACTGGGAGCGCACGGACCCGCACTCCCAGAAGACCGACAGCCGGGGTCCCTCGCGGGTCCCGGCGTCGGCGCTCAGCAACCTGAGCGCTCAGCGCGCAGCCACCTCCCAAGCGGTCTTTGACCCGTAGCGAAGCTGCTCGCCCTCGACCAAGAAGACGTCGCTGCGCGCGCAGCCATCGCCCAGGGGCGCATCCTCGTCCTCATCCCCATCCGCCCGAAGGATCTCGTCGCGGGTGGTCACTCCGCGCAGCTGGCATTCAAAGGGCCAGCTCTGTTGCATCATCACGAGGACGTCCGCGTCCGGATCCTGTTCTTCGAGTAGCTCGATCAGTTCGCACACCTTCATGTTCGTCATCTCCGTGTCGGGGTGGTCCGTGATGCGCCCCGTTCGCGACGCACATACAGGCTTCCGTTCACGGGTGTTGCAAGGCGAAGGTCGCGAGAATCGACCTCGAAATGCACCTTCCCGACGTGCTCGGCAGAGTCGCCGAGACACACGGGGAAGTGGTTCAGGAGCGCGCGTAAGGACAGGTCTCGCAAAGGGGCGATTCAGGCGTCGCTGCATTGATGAGCCCCGGCAGCTTCGCCAGGTCGAGCCACCCATGCAGCGTGCGTTTCCCGATCATG
The DNA here is from genome assembly GCA_963809955.1 of uncultured delta proteobacterium. Taxonomy (GTDB): domain Bacteria; phylum Myxococcota_A; class Polyangia; order Polyangiales; family Polyangiaceae; genus JAICQQ01. The sequence goes on along the minus strand of CAWELQ010000010.1, from coordinate 552,369 downwards.
AGGGTGCGCCCCCGCGCGGTGAACGTAGAAGTCCGGCGCCTACCGGAAGGCTTGCCGGCCGCGGCATCGAACTGCCCGTAGTCACAGGTCACGATGCTCGACTGCTCTTGCTTCAGCTCGTCGAGTACCGCCACATGCTCCGGCTTGGACATGTACAGGATGTCGCCGGGCTTGGGTCGCGCGGAGCCGCGAGCCCAAACGAAGGCGCCGAGGGGGTTGAAGACGATTTTCGACAGATTCTTCCCCATGGCCCACGGCAGCACACCGCCATCATCCTCGCGGTTCACAATGCGTTCATCGCGAAAGCCGAGCTCCTTCAAGACGTACTGAGCGAGATCGCCGCACGCCGAATAGCCCTTCCACTTCTGCCGCCCCTCAGTGACTTGCTCGAAAACAGGATCGCCAAAGAGCCGTCCCTTGTCTTCGTTACAGGCGTAGCGTGCAATGCGAACGGCCTCGGCGCGAAGCGCATCCTCAGAGGGATACGTCCGAACGGGCGTCTGCCCGGCGCTCATTCTGCAGCGCTGTCTTGACGGCCTCGACTGGGCTCAGGGTGGAAGCTGTTGATCGCTTCCTTGAGGGCAACGAGTGCGGACTCCATCTTGGTGATGGCCATGGTCTGGGCGCGGCTGAGCTCGGCGACTTGCTCGTAGAGCTCGCGGATGGCGGCGTCCTTGCGCTCATTCATGCGCCAAAAGGCCCAGCCAAGCACGGCGACGAGTCCGTAGGGACCAGTCGCCTGCAGCCAGGTGGCGATGCTTGTGAGTTCGGGCGTCATTCTTCGTCTTCCTTGGGGGTTGGGGTGTTGCCGTGCCAGCGTCGTTGGATGCCGCCAAGGGCTCGGCCTGAAGCCCGTTTGGAAACCACTTCTCCACCGCGTCGACGCCGAGGCTCTCGTTCACGACAGCCAGCACATCCATCGCCGAATCCGCGTCACGGAGCTGGAGAGCGTCGACGAGCGCATCGACCATCAGACGATGCAGGTGACCGTAGCTGCCGGGCAACGGGTGCTCGGGTTCGTCTTGCGGAGCACGCACCAGGAACTCGGTCGCTCCACAGCCGCACGGCGGAATCGCAAGAATCCCGGTGTCAGGACCATCGGGCTCCCCCGTGAAGGAAAGCGAGTCGAAGGGAACGTCGCGCCGCTGTTGGCAGACGGTGCAGAGCTGGCGGATGTGGTCGGCAGCGATTCGAACAATGGGCATTGGGTCCTCATGCAGTGGCGGTGTAAGTCGCCACCCAGTAGGCCCACTGCCCCGACGTGAGGGACCGATAGCCGTAGTATCCGAAACCATCGCGGGTAGCAGAAACGATGCTCGGGGCGGTGTTAACCACGGTGTAATAGTTGATGGCGAACGTGATCGAAGAAGGGGTCGCGGCGAAGCGGTTGCGGAAGGTCACGGCTCCACAAGTCGCGACCGTTTCGGTACTGCTGGCCGTGTTGCTCCAGCCCATGCCGATGCGCCCCTCTTCCTGCATCGCACCTGTCATCTCGAAGGCGGAGTTCGTCGTCGACGACATGGGCAAGCGCCAACGGCGCTCAAACGTCGTGAACGTTCCGGTCCCGCTCGACTGATAGAACATCTCGAAGTCGGTGCGGGAGAAGCGGTAGCCGGCAGACGAGTAGATCGTGCTGTCCCGAGCCCAAGCGCTCCCATTCCAGACGGCGTTCACCGTGAACCAGATGGAGGTGGTAGTCGGCGTACACACGGAAGCGAGCTCCAGCTCCACCGGTGCCCTGTGCATCCCACAGCAATGCCTTGCTGCCACCGAAGTTAGGCTGCTGGATGGTCTTGTGCTGCCCGCCGTCCGTCGCCGTGGGCGCGTAGTGGTCCACGAGGAACCCACTAAACACCTCTCCGAGGGCATCCTCGACGTTGACCGCGTTGATGCGCGCGGCGTAGTCGGCCACCGAGATGTTCACCGCGTCATGCGCATCGGTGTACTGAGTCAGGTGGACGTTCAGGAAGCCCAGCAGCGCCGCGAGTTGATCCTTCACGGCTCCCGCGGGGAGCGCGTTGGGAGAGCCCCCCAGTGCTTCGGAGCCAATGCGCTGCGAGCCCGCTTGCCCGGCAGTCGTTGCTGCAAGGTCCGTGAGCAATTCTTGCAGCTGCGCCTGCACGTTGGTGCCGCTCAGGAACCCGTGGGGCGTCGCCGCAATGGCGCTCGCGTTGTGAGCGCCGGTGACGGCACCTTGGTGATTGTTGAGGAAGCTGAGCAGGCTAGCGAGTTGCGCATCCACACTTCCCGCTGGAAGTGCGTTCGGCGTGCCAGCGACCGCGTCCGCGCCGACGCGCAGTGCCCCAGCCGCTCCCGATGTGGCGCTGCTCAGATTGTCGACGAGCTCGTTCAGCGCCGCCTGCAGGTTGGTCGCGGAGATGAAGCCTCGCGGCGTCGAGTCGATGGCCGAGGCGGCGTGGCGCCGTCCGGTGGCTCCGAAATGCTCGGTCAGCTCGGCGTCCACCTCGTCGAGCGCCGCCTGCGCCGTGTTCGAGACTGGCTGCAGGATGTTCCAGAGGCCCGTTTGCAGACCGATAGCCGTGCCCTGCGCAAAGATGAACGCCTGCCGGCGCGTCAGGTCGATGTCCGAGGCGATGATCTGGGTTTGCCCGGGGCGTCGCTTCACGTCGCAGACGAGGATCTCTTCGGGCTGCAGCGCCACCCGAGTCGCCACACCGACAGCGCCCTCGGGAGCCTGGCGCACGACGATCTCGAAGGACTCGTCGCGCCGGAAGAGCACCTGCTGCGAGTTGCCGTCGGTGCGCGGATCGGAGAGCTGCCGGGCGAAGCGCAGGAAGATCCCGAGCCAGCGCTCGTTGCCCGCGGACGCGACGTCCGTAGGGAGCCCGACCAGGTCAACCGAGCAGTCGACGGTCTGGCCGGTCCCAAAGAAGATGCGCTGACCCAGGTTGTCGTAGGCGCGCCCGGGAGCCGTCAGGTCGACGCTGAGGTCCGCCACCGGCGAGTGCGGCGCGGGGACAGCACCTGAGACGACGCCGTAGATATTCAGGTCAGCCGCGAGGTTTCGGTCGGCCTTCTCAAGGAGCTCAAAGCCGAGATCCAGCTCGGCCTCGGAGACCCTCTGGCGAAAGTAGTAGTCGACGCGATCGGCCATGGTGCTGCCCGCGAGGCGGAAGGCCTCGGGGGAGCAAAGGCGGCCGGGCGCGACGGGGGCTGGTCGGGCAGGCTCCAGTGGGCTAGACTGTCCCCGTGTCGCTAGTCCTTGTGTCCCGGGTCTCACCCCTGCAAAGTGCGCAGACTTCGCGCGTGGTCGGAATCAATCGCTTCGACTGACCTGCCTGAGTTCCCGGTTCAGGACTTCCTTCGCTCGAATAGGGCTGTCAGCACCAACAGAATCTCTCCTTGGCTGGCTACGTCAGCCAGGTCCCACCCCGGTGCTACGCAGAACTCTACGGCCCTGTGAGACTCCATCTCGACCCAGAGGCAATACTGGACAGCCTCGTCTTGGCAGCGCACGACGATATTCAGGACGCTTGTGCTGCGAACGCTCCAGGTAGGATCCTCGACCTCGCCGCGATCCCTCGGTCCGAACGTCTCGACCGACTCGCAGAATGGATCGCTGTGTACTACTCTCGACGTGGTCAGAAGTACGCCGAGGTTCGGATAGAACAGACCGCTGAAATCTCCGATGTTCAGCGAGTTCGATGAGTCGAACGTCGATGACTTTGGCTTCTGGACTCGAATGTGGGACGCGCACTCGGCATGCGCTGGATGCGCAGAATAGAGGTCCATCGCGTTCGTCGATTCTCTTCGCGGTGTCTGCTGCTCAATGTAGGTCACTCGTCTCGCCGAGCTCGCTGACACCAAGCTCCCAGTGGTCGGTTCGATGACCGCGACGGGCTCGACCAGGTCGACGAAGTGGGTGTGCGCGGGCTTGAGGTACTCGACGATGGCGCGGAGCTGGATGCGCTCGTCGTCGGCCAGGAGCCGCCCGACCTCGACGTTGAAGGCGTAGAGCGCGAAGCGGTCCGAGGGTCCCAGCACCCAGTCGACGCCCAGCTCGGACTCCCCGAGGACCAGCGCGTCGGACGCGAAGGCCGTGATGGCGGCAATCTCGATGCCGAGGAAGAAGCGCACGGCGTTTTGAATGCCCTTCGCCGTGCCCTTCTGTCGGTACATCTCGACGAGGACCGACGGCGAGACGGCGCTTGTCGAGCAGCTCCAGGTCGAAGGGGAACGGGTTGCCGAGGTCCTGGAGGATGAGGTCGACGAAGCGCTCCGGGGCGCGCTCCAGGTCGAAGATGTCGGGCCAGCGGTCGGAGTCGGCGAGGAGCAAGTCCGTCACCTCCTGCAGGCAGGAGATGAACCGCAAGAGGTCGCCGGTCTGGTCGTCGCGGCGGTTGTGCTTGGGGAGCATCTGCCACAGGTCGAAGCGCCGCGTCGGCGGCTGCGCGGGCCGGAAGCCGCGGAACGTGGCGCGGTCGAAGGGCGCGAGCACGACGTTGCCGAAGCGGTCCGTCACGCCCGTCGGCCAGCGACCTCGTAGCTCGATGTCCGGGGTCATCTCCGTGTCGAGTGTGACCTCGAGCACGCTATCGCTGCACGACGAGCGCCGTCGCCGTGATGGGGACCGCTGGTGCAGCCAAGCGCGGTGAAGCAGCACTGTCGCCGACTGGGACGCGAGCACCGGCTCGTCGAAGCCGAGACGGACAACCCGCTGGTCCGTGGCCTGCGCGCTCACGAGCCGCGGCGCCGTACGGTCCTCCACGACAAACTCGTAGGTCTCGTCGAGGCTCGCGGCCCCGCCGACGGTGGATGCGACCACGCTGCAGCGTCACCCGAGCGAGACTCGATCGAGTAGCGTGGTCGGGTGAAGCACCACGCGCAGGGTGTCGCTGGTTTCGATGACCTCTGCATTGGGTCCGGCGTACGCTGCGGCGAATCTCGCCGCCGCTCGCCGCCCTCGAAAGCCAGCGCGCCGTCCACCCAGATGCGGACCGAGCTCGATCGATCCCGTCGGTGCCCGTGTCCACCAGCTCGAGCGCGATGGTGCTGTCGACGGGCACGCCCTCTTCGTCCGGCGCCGGGTCGCGGTTGACGAGCACGAGCCGCTCGGCGCTCAGCGACCAGCGCGACGTTCTCGACGGACAACTCGGGAAGTTCGAGGTCAGCCATCGTCGCTACTCCGTCACCAGCTCGAGGCGCACGCCGACGGTGTGGACGCCGGTGAGCTTCGAGACGTTGGCGGCGAGATCGGTGAGGGCTCGCTGCCGACCGCGGCGCGCTCGTCGCCGTGAGCCAGCTTGACCCCGTCCACCACGAGGCTCGCCTCCCAGGCAAGTCCCGCGGGGACGGATTCGGGGACGTCGAGCGACAGAGCTGCACGCACGAGGACCACTCCCGTGAGGTCCACCGCCTGCGTCACCTCCGCTCGGTCACCGTGGAGCCAGATTGAAGCTGCCTGCCACGCTCGCGCTCGCCGAGCACGAACACGTGGTCGCTCTCCGACTCCGAGCTCGCAGCCGCCAAGAGGCGCCCCTGGCCGACACCGAGCCTGCTCGTGAACGCCGTGAGCGCCACCGTCACACCTGCCGCAGTAGCTCGAGGTGATCGAAGTAGGCGCGGCGCGTGACGTCCTTCACGGCGAAGCCGAAGCCGCCACGCCCCGACGTGAGCGGCTGACTCCCTGAGTTGATGCCCAGGTGGTCGTCGATGAACTCCACCATTCCGGACACAGGCTGCCAGTCGGGCGGCGTGCCGAGGGCGTGAGCGGCCAGGTCGTTCTGGAACACCTTCAGCACCACGTCGCCATTGGTGTTCACGATGACGTCGAGGCGCAGATGGAGCCAGGTCCCCTGGGCGAAGCTCGCGGCCGACTTGAGAAGCACGCCGGCGCCGTCGGCGTCCGGGAGGCCCGACTGCCACGGCGCCCTTGCGCAGCACGATGCGGTGCGGGTCGTCGTCGGACAGGCCGAGCAGGTACGCGCTGTCGTTCACCGAGTTGCCCTGGCAGCAGAGGAAGAGAAACGGCGAGAAGCCAGTCGGGCCGCCGCCCGGCACCACGTTGGACTGCACCGCGAATCGACCCGCCCTTCGCCATGGGCGCGAAGTCCGTCGAGGTTGGCGAACAGCCCACCGCGCCCGTGACTGCCGCCAGCGAGTTGAACGCGAAGAGGAAGCTCCCGCCGCCTGGCGGGCGCGCGATCGCCTGCGGTCACGCCGCGATCCACCGCAGCGATGTCGAGCCCGTCGTTCAGGTAGGTCCAGTCCGCTTCGGCCATGCTGTCCTCCTTCAAAGGGTACTCATCGCGCGTCCAGGTGCCGTTCTCGAAGTCCTCGTCGGCCTGTTGCCGCCGTCGAACGACGCCGCGCGCTCGCGACGCGCGGCCCAGCTCCAGGCGAAGGCCTCGTTCGAGCGCCACGCGTCCTCGAAGTCCTCGCGCGGTTCGCCGTCGAACATGCCCGTCGTCGCCGTCACATCGCCCCAGTCATGGGCGAACGGCACGTTGCTCCAGCCGCTCTCGCAGGACTCGACGTCGCTCGGTCCGAAGGGGGGCCGGGACCACCTGCGCCGGTGGCAACTCCAAGAGGAAGGCTCCGTCGCCCCAGCCCCTGAGAAGTCCTCGTAGCCATTCACGCGAGAAGTCGAAGAACGCTCGCGCCGTGAGCACATCGCCCAGGTCCGCGGCTAGCCCGACCCAACGCTCGAAGTCTTCCCAAGCCTGCTCGGGCGCGGCGCCGAAGCCAGCGAGCACCTCAAGGCTGGTGACCGCCGTCAGCGTCCAGTGCCGCTGCTTCGCCCAGGCAGCGGCGCCTGCGTCCTCGAAGCTCGGGTTGAGAAGCGCCATCAGAGCAGCTCCCCGGTGTCGCCGTTGTCGAAGCGTCACCTGACCGAGCACCGGGAATTCACTGGACGCAACAGTCGCACGTCCGCTGGCAGCCCGTTGATGGTGAGGTCGCAGGCGGGAGTCGCCGATCTTCCGCACGCCGTCCGTATCGCGGATGACGTTGAACACGTCGGACCAGGCGATCTCGCCGACTGGGTTCCCCTCGACGTCCTTGATGTTGAAGCCGAAGTCGACGCGCGGATTGGGCGTGCCGTCGGCCTCGGTCACGCGGAAGTAGCTCGTCAGGTTGGCGCGAATGCGGTCGCGCACCGCAGAGGGCGAGGCGCCTTGGCGCAGGTACAGGCGCGCCACGACGTCGAGCGTGCGGTATACCGGATCTTGTACGCTCACCTGGAACGTCAGGGTGCAGGGGTACACCTCGGTTACCTGGCGCAAGACTTGGTTCTTGAGTGCCGGCGTCGGCAGCGCCGCCGACACTGTGGAAGTTGGGATGACGTAGAGGATGCCCGCGTTCTCCGCGATGGTGCTGTCCTCGTTGGAGGTGAGCATCAGGGCGCGAGCTACGCCGGGCAAACGGCGCGCGTTGATCTCGAAGTCCTCCCGCGCGACGGTCCGCGTGAGCGCGCGCAGTCCTTCCGGCGCGAGCAGCTTGGCGGACGCGATGGTCTGGCGGTCGGCGCCGCCCGATGCTGCGTTGGAGTTGCTGACCTGGGGCTGGACGGGAGCGCCGAAGGCGTCCTTGAAGCTGCCCTCGATGACAACGATGCGCTCGGCGTCGACGTTCCCGGTCACACCGCCGCCGGTCTTGTAGGTCACCGTCACGGTGCCCGTCGGCATGCACGCCATTGACCCCGTTGCCGAATCGAATCGCGGCGCGGTCGTTCTGGTCGACGGCAACCAGGAAGTGGCGGTCGTTGGGGCCGGAGTCGAGGAAGCTTTGGACCTCGGTGAAGGTGCCCTGCGCCGTCGAAACGAGCGCGGAGTCGTCGAGGTACGGGAGCGAAGTCGAGGAAGATCTCGAGGCCCGCGAGCCCGCGGGTGTCAAACAGCTGCGTGTGGGACCTGCGAGTGTTCCACGACTCCCATGGCCGTCGCGGGACTTGAGCCGCCGGCGATGACAATCGGAGTCAGCAGTTGGAAGCGCACCGGCTCGGTCACCTCCTGCGTGCGGACGATGGTGCCCGCAGGGATGATGACGTCCGCTGCGGGTGCGCGCGGCAAAGTGAAGACCACGTTCGCCGTAGCAGCTCGAGCTCCCGAGAGTCGGTAGCCGAGCATGCGCGCCAGGGCCATCACGTTCTTGCGCTGGGTGGCCGTGACCAGGCGCGACTCCCGAGCCAGGTTGTCCTGGTAGAAGGTCAGCACGTCGCCGACGAACGCATACATCTCGACCAGGAGATTCCCGAAGCTGGCGACGTCGAAGTCGGTCCAGTCCGGGAAGACGCTCTTCAACAGCGCAATCAGCCGCGCGCGAATCGAGTCGAAGTCGCGGTCGGTGTAGTCGATGGAGTCCGGGAGCAGCGCCACGTGGAGAGCCTCGGGAGAGGCAAAGCAGCGAGAATGCTGGGCTGGGGACGATCAGCGTTCCAGCGCGACTACCGCCAGGGCCGTCGTTCCCCGCTCCTGTACCCGCACTCGCAAGACCAGTTCCGCATCGCGCTGCTCGACCTCCAAGCGCGACCAGCTTCGCCCCTGGAACCCACCGCCGTAGCGCTTCGCGCACGTAGACCCGCGCCAGCTCCTTGAGCGCCGCGTCGTTGCGCTGGTGGCGGAGCAGAGCGAGCCCGGCGCCAAAGTTGGTCCGCCAGGGCAGCTCCCCCGATGAGCGCGGCGTCGTCCCCTCCGTGAGGAGCGCCTGGCGCACCTTGGAGTCGAGCAAGGCTTCACTGCTGCCACTCGCGAAGTCGCGCTTCTTGTCCCGGCGAAACGGGACGAGGAGGTTCCTCAGCTCGCTCATGGCGCTGGCACCGCGTTCCCGGCGTTCTCGAACACCTTGATGAGCGCGTCGAGCGGCGCGATGACCGCGTCCAATGGCTTGCCGGCGAGGTCCGACAGGTCGGGCACCTCCGGCAACCCGAGCATGCCGAAGAAGATGTTCACGAGTCCGATGAGCCGCCCGAGGCTTGCCAGCATCTTGCCGACGTTGGCGGCTTCCTGTCCGACGTTCTCCTGAGCGCAGGCGATGATGGCCATGAGCCCCGAGTCCTCCAGATCGGTGGCGCGATCGACCGCGTTGAGGATGCGCTCAAGCTGTCGCTGAAGGTGAACAAGAGCGTCCCGCGCTTCCTTGAGCGTATGCACGATGAGCTTGCAGATTTGCTTCAGCAGGATCGGTAGCGAGAGCTGCGGAATGAGCTTCAGCAGCTGCGCCACCTTCTCGCCGAGCTCGGGGATGCACGCCGCAAGCACCGTCGGATCTGGTGGTGGCCCGAGCGAGTCCGGGATCGCCTTCACGCAGTTGAAGATGGCGACGATGGTGTCGACGATCTCGAAGAGCGGCATCAGCGGCGCGAGCAGCGGTTGGATCACCTCGATGAGGTTGATACGCTGGATCGTCACACCGCCTGGAAGGGACAGGTCGAACGGGTCAGGGAGCTCGGGCAGGTTGAGGCAGAGCGGGATGGCCATGGCTCCTCAGATGGGGTCGGCGATGGGACGCACGACGCGTCCGGCGATGGTGACCTGCATCGCGTCGATGGTGATGGCGCCGACGGCGCGCAGGGTGAGCGCGGTCGTCGCCTCGAGCGTCACGGAGTTCTCCTCCGCGTCGAACACGAGGTGGTCTCCGGTCTTCTTGTTCGTCAGCCGCAGCTTTCGCTGCTTGTCCGTCTCGTCGAGTTCGATGCGGAAGGTCTCGGTCGACAGCACGCGGTTGTCGGGCCTTTCCCGGACGGCTTCCTCCGGCAGCTCGCTCTCGCCTCCAGGCTTGCCCCAGTGGGCGCTCAGGTAGTGCGGCGCATCGACGTTCCCCTGGTGGAAGAAGACAGCGACCTCGGCGCCTTCCTCAGGCACCGCGAACAGGCCACGGTTCTTCGAGCCTCCGCCACTCGTGCCGAGTGGCCACGCCCAGGCGCTATCGGGCTCGAGCACGCCCGGAATGCAGACGCGCACGCGCCCGAGCTGCTCGGGGTCGTCGCGCTTGGTGACGTAGCCCAGGTACATCCCAAGTAGTTGCGTGTCGTGGGTCTCGATGTCGTCGTCGAAGCTCATCATGTCCTCCATCACCTCGCGACGCTCATGCCCGACTCAGGGTCCTCGTAGCCGATGGCTCGACCGCCCTGGTGGTACTCGACGCGAGATTCCCCGGTGGCCCGGTCGATCACCTCGACGCTGGAGAGCGCGCCACCTTCTGGCAGCTGCGCGCGGTTGGGCTCTCCTCCTTGAGCCTGGGTGGTGCTGTCGTGGGGAGCGCTCCCAGTGGCTACGCCCGATCTTCGACCCGCACCGTCACGCGTGAGCTTCAGCTCCACCGTGTAGCCCGAGGACGAGATCGAGTGCTTGGCGGTCGCCACGTAGTATTTCCCCGAGAGCAGGCTGGAGATGCCGCGCACCTCGACCACTTGCTTTGCGCGGAGCGTGGGATCGCCCACGACGTTCAGCGTGAGCTTTGCTGTCGCGCGCTCTGCGCGTCGGTAGCGGGCGGCGGACTCGCGCTGCGCCGCAGCCGGTGTCGCGACGGCCGTCGGGTGAACACTTGTCGTGGCGTTGCGCTGCTGGAGCGACGTCGAGCCCGTCTGTGGATCGACGACCTCGACCGTCTCGCCCAGCGTACTGCGTTCGACGCTCGCGCTCGAGGCGGGAGCCTCGATGGTCGCCTTGGTCAGCGGGTCGCGCCCGCGCACCTCGACGCGTCCGACACGTCGGTTGAGGTCCGACTCAACGTCAACGGACAGCACGTCGCCGCGCCCCGGATCGGAGTACCAAGTCAGAATGTGCGTCGGCGGCGTGGACTGGTCACGAGCGCGCCAGTGAAGCCGGCGTCGTCGACGAAGAACTGGAACTCCTCCCGCGCTGCGAGGCGTCGAAGGAAGCGCGCGTCGGTCTCGGCGGTTTGGTTGATGCTGTCGAGCGCTTCGGCCGTGTCTTCGACGTGGGCGAACTCGCCCTCGTAGCCGTGCTCGCGCGCAATCTCCCTCACGACATCGCTTCGGCTCTTGTTCGCCCACGCGCGCGTCTTGGTCTCGCGGTTCATCAAGACGCTCGTCGCTTGACCCTCGACAGTCAGCTGCTGGAAGCCCTTGAGCTTCTTGACGACCACTCGCCGAGGGGGCGCCATGTTGCCTGGGTAACCCCAGGACACTTCGAGGGTCGCGCCGCCCACGAGCTCGTCGCGCTCGAACAGCGACAGGTCGAAGTTGTCGAGGACGAGTGAAACTTGGTCGGTCTGCTTCTCCGAGTCCTCGAAGCTGAAGCTGATGATGCGGCCGTCGAGCTGCAGCGGCTCACCGTGTGCAGCTCGTTCGTTGGCCAGTAACGTGATGCGGACACCAGGGCCGCTGCGGTCGGTGCCTGTCACGACTGCCTCCGCCGCTGCTCGCTGAGGATGACGTCGGTCAGCACCCGCAGGCTGGGGATCAGGAGCAGGCGTCCGACAGTCAGCTCGAGCGTTGGGTCGACGATGGGGTCCGGTTGAAAGTCGGCGATCACCCACCAGAACCCGCAAGCGCGGGGCAGCGACGCGAAGTAGCGGCCAGCAAGCCCGAAAAGCGTATCCCCCTGGGCGACAAGGTGCTCCCGCGTGTCGCTCTGCGCCCGGAACCCATAGGGCTCGCGCTCCGTCAGGAACAGGCTACCGCTCTCGTCACGAACGCCAAGCGTGAAGGTATGCCGGGAGCCAGTGTGCGGGGCCACGAAGGTGGCAAAGGGGGAGAAGTGTGCTCTCGGGGACCGATGCTACACTCGTCGAATGGAGACGGTTCCAGCAAGGGTCGCATTACGAAAGCAGCTTCACCTCGCCCGCGAAGACGCTGTATGGGCACGCGTCGATGCTTCTGAGGGCCGTCAGCCGCCTGAAGGCTTCACAGCAGGCGTCGTGCAGACATTACGACTTCTCGGAGCATTCGAGCTTCCCGAGGCCGGGCTGTATCGGACGTACGCTGATGACATCGCCGGATCGCGCGGGAACTGGACATTGGACGACGTGGACCGTGTGCTCGACCGATACGACTCGGCTCTGAAGGAGCTGGACCGCGCCCATCGTCACCCGCTTCGCCGCTCCTCGCTCGTCACCCGCACATCCAGAATCTCCTCGAACGTGACCGTCGCCGTGTACACCAGCGGCGAGCCATCGATGGCGAGTTGCTTGTAGTGGAACTCGACGCTGGCGACGACGCACTCGACCGTAAGCAGCTCGGGCCAGATGACGAGGACGCGCGGCGGGGCGGTCTCGGCGACGCCTTCCGTTCCTTCCGGCGGGACTGTGAGCGCCAGCAGGAAGCGGCGGAAGTCGAGTATGTCCGCGTCACTCTCGCCCGCCTCGGCGAAGAAGCGGTCCAGGTAGAACTCGACGCCCGAGAGCTGGCGGTTGCCAGTGTTTTGGAACTGGAGCACCTGGTGCGAGAGACCGGGCACCGCGAGCCGTGACCAGTTCACCTCGACCTTCTCCGTGAGTTCTGTCGGGTTGAACAGGCACTCGATGGACTCCGCCGTCGAGACGTTCACGAGCACGCACTTCGGAGGACGCGCGACAGCGGCAGCAATTGTCATCGCAGCCTCAGTACGCCGGCACCGGCGAGAACGAGCGGGTGGCCGCGTCGCGGTCCGCTCGATGGACCGCGGTGGCGAGTGTTTGCCCGTCGACCTGCAGGTTGACGGTGACGGGGGGCGAAGGCGGAGCAGGAGGCGCCTGCACGGTGATAGGAGCTGCCTGCGCGCCCATGGCCGCGACGGCCGGCATGGGCATCGACGACATCATCGGGGCTGAAGCCGGTGGCAGGCTCATCAGCGGCTGGACTGGAAGCACTGGCCCGCGTCCGAACTGCTCTGGGGCAGCGTTGCCCGCGAGCGAGCCGGGAGCTGCACGGGCCGACTGGTCGCGCCCTCGTCACCAGGCGTCATCGGCTGCGTGAAGCTGAGGCGCTCGATGCCCCACTGCTTCGCATCCGTGTCTCGAATGCTCTCACGGAAGTCCTGGATCCCCTTCTGCCACTTGGTGCCGCTCCCGAAGAGGCCCGTGAGCGAGTCCACCACGCCCGCGATCATTCCGACCAGCTCGAGGACGACTCCGACGATTGCGTCGACCACGCCAAAGACCACGAGCTTCATTCCGGTCCAGATGTCGGACCAGCTCCCGTTGATGATGCCACCGATGATGAAGACAACGCCGGTGACGACGTCCGCGAGCCCCGAGAAGACAGCCATCACCATGCCTATGGCCCCGCTAACGACCGAAACCGCCGCGGAGACAATCGACACGAGGACGCCAAGCACGGAGCCGATGAAGCCGACTACGAAGGCGATGACGTTGCCGAGGGCGACCCACGCGCTCCCGTTTTGCTGAGCGGCAGTACTGGTGCGGAAGAGATGGTTGAAGGCTTCACCGAGCTTGGAGCCGAGCTGCGCGAGCGCAGAGAGGAGCACGTCGATGCCCGGCTTGATGAGGTTCCAGCCCTCGGCCACGCCCTGGGCCACCTGAGCCACCGCAGTCATCGCGCGGACGACCAGCTCGAAGGCTTGCGCGAGGAACGTCCCCACGGTCTGCCCCACGGCTCCGAACTGCTGGAAGCGCGTGGCCGCGGTCCCCGCGTCATCCTTGGCGGACAGAAACCCAAGCGCGGTGCCGATGCGCCGGAGCACGCCGACGAAGGCCTCTATGGTGGGACGCGCCGCCTCGACGCCGGCAGAGAAGCCGGTCGCGATCCCCTGAAAGAAGTTCTTGATGCGGTTGCCCCAGAGGTAGAGCTGGATGACGAAGCCCTTGATCCCCTGGTTCTCCGCGCGGTTCAGCTCCTCACGTAGCGGTCCCGAGAAGCCGCCCTGCTCGAATACCTGGCTGATCGCGCGGAACGCCAGGCTGACCTTCTCGCCCACGCGCTGCGCGAAGTCCGCGATGCCGCCGACGTTCCTGCGGAACGCCACCACGAAGCCCGCAACGACGAGCCCAAGCGCGCCCACGGCCAAGATAGCCGGGAGCACGATAGCCGCGATACCGCCGAGCGTGAGGCCCGCGGCCTTGATGCCGATCACCAGGAGCGCGAAAGCGGCCTTGGCTGCGATGACCCCACCCACGAGGGCCACGAAGCTGCCGACCCCCAGCATGAGCCCGGCGAAGATCTTCTTGATGGGCGCCGGGATGGCTTGGAAGGCCTTGAGGAAGAAGTTGAGCGCCTCGACCACGGCGCCAACGATGGGCTTGAAGATGGCGGCGAAGGGTTCGCCCAGCACGACGGCGAAGGTCTGGAGCGTTCCCTGAAGGAGCGTCTTCTGCCCTTGGAAGGTGTCCAGGAGCTGCTCGCGGAAGCCTGCCGCGGTGCCGCTCGCGTCGGACATCTGCTTGCGGAGCGCTTCGATGGCCTCGGCACCCTGGAGCGTCACCTGATGGCCGTCACGCATCGTGGTGAAGCTAGCGTTCATGACCGCGTTGAAGGCGAGCAGACCGCGCGCGCCGAAGGCCGTGACCACACGGCGATTGCGCTCCTCGTCGGTCATGCCAGCGGTAGCCGCCGAGAAGTCGCTCATGATGTCGATGATCGAGCGCATCTTTCCGCTCTGTTCGTCGAACACCTTCACGCCAGCGCTGGTCAGCGCCGTGGTCGCTCGGCTCTCCGCACCAACGCGCCGGGTGGCCTCACGGAACGCGGTGGCGGAGCTCGACGCGTCGATGTTGCGGTTGCGCAAAAGGCCCATGCCGATGAGCACGTCATCCAAGCTCTGTCCAAAGACCGCACCGGTCGCCGCTGCCTTGGAGAGTCCAGCTTCGAAGTCCCGCGTCTGGAAGTTGGTGAGCTGCGTGATCCGAAGAAGGCGGTCCGTCACACCAGCGGACTGGTCGGCAGCCATGCCGTAGGCGTTGAGCGTGCCGACGACGGCCTCCGCAGCCTGGGCTACGCCGAGCTGGCCCAGTGAGCCTGCTGCCAAGTCGAGCACCGGGATGAGGGTCTGCGTGGCCTGTGTGGCGGTCTGGCCAGCGGTCGCGAGGGACTGGAGCCCAGCGATCGCTTCGTCGGGTGAGAACTGCGTCTCGATGCCAGCCTGGATGGCGGCGTTGCGGAGCATGCCGAGCTCGTCCGACGTAGCGCGGGTGACGGCGCCGATGGCCGCGAGTCCCTGCTCGAACTGACCGGCGGCGTTCGCGAGCGACAGTCCCGCGCCCACGGCCGCGGCACCTGCGGTGAAGATGGCGAGCCCCGCACCGAGCTGCGCGAAGGAGGTCTGGATGCGGTCGGCGCCGAGCCCCACGCGCTGGTCGAGGCTCATGAAGTTGCGCTCGAGCCGGCGCATCGAGCCTGAGGCCAGGTCCCGGGCCGTGAACACGAAGCCAAGGCCCATGTTGTTTAGGCCCATGACTCAGCGCCCTCCCTTCTTGGAGCGCGCCGCCTTCTCCATGGCGCGCGCCTCGCGGGTGCGTTGCTCGTTGATGCGCTCGAGGAGCCAGTCGCGATCCGTGGTCGCAAGCTCAAGAGCATGTCCCAGCGGCGCGACGAGACCGGAACCGCCGTGCTGTTGCCAGCACAGCTGAAAGAGGCCCTCGCGCCAGCCATCGAGAGTCACCTCGGGGAAGAGTTGCTCCGCGCCCTCCGTCGTGCCGTCCTGTCCTTCCCCGGGAGGAAGAACCCCTTGTCGAAAGGGAGCTCGACCTCCTGGGTGGCGAAGCACTCGGGGCACTCGATCTCGATGGTCGTGTCGACACCGCAGTCGACGCGATCGAACTCGTCGACGAGGTGATCCGCGTCGCGCATCGTCAGCTCTTCGAGGAAGGCGCGCTTGCCCTTGGCCTCAACGCCGTCGATGTCGAGCACCCGGTACGCCAGCACGGCGGAGAGCACTCGGTCCTGTGAGGCGCGCTGAAGCGCCGGGAGCTTCCGCTCGTCGTCTCCGGTCAGCAGCTTGAAGCGGAGCCGTACCCCTGCGTCGGGCAGCGTGGTCTCGAAGCGATTGCCATCCAGGAACGCGGCTCGGCTCTCGTCGGACAGCTGTCGCACGGGGAGCTCGGTGAGGTTCACCTCCCACTCGACGCGAGCCCGACAAGCAGCGTTCTGGCAGCCGACCGCGAAGGCGTAGTTGGGCCCGTAGGTGAGCGCGCGGACCATCAAGAGCGCGAAGAAGCGGTCGCCCTGCAGCACCTTGCCCCAGTCGAGCTTCGCCTCGCCTGGGACATCGTAGGGCCCCGCGTCGAGCGTCTCCTCCCAGCAGGACGAGAGCAGCTCGTCCATCTGCCCACCCTGCTTGGCGAGCTTGCGGTCAGCGAGGATGCGCTCCTCGCGCACTTTCAAGCCGCGAACGCGGCCAGTGAGCCCGGACGGGCAGGTGATGATGTCGCTCATGAGGGGCCTCCGGGGAGGCAAAGGGGAGCGACGGTGAGTCAGGGGACGGACTGATTCGGGCGACGGGTGCGAGGCGAGCAGTTGGAGCTACTTCGTCGGCTTTCCCCCTCCAGCGACGTGCTGTCGAACGTTCTGTGCCTTCCAGAGTAGTCCCGGGTGTGAACGGATCGAGAGCTTGCAGCTCGATGTCGTCGGTCAACATTGCCGGGTCGATTTCGCCAGCACCGTTGAGCTTTTCAAGGAACTCCACCTCGGTGGCCTCGAGGGGCAGCAGCGCACCCATCAGATCTCGGGTGTCTTGAATCAACGATGCCGTCCACTCACCGAGGTGCTTCCGGGCAGGGCGCACGTCTTCGCGAAGCATGGGAACGAGCTGCGAGTCGGTGTCGGCGACGGTGGTGGTGATGTGGTCCACGGTGATCGAGCGCCAGTCCTCACGGTTGATCCCACCATAGACGACGAAGGCGAGGCGCAGGCGCGTCAGATCGAGTGTTCCACGACGAAGCAGCTCCCGCGCATCGAACAAATCGCGGCTGGCGCTTCGCGCGACAAGCGCTGCCAACTTGCCAGCAGCGAGCTCGTGTTCATCGAGAACAAGCACCCGTTTCGCTACTTGTTCGCCAATTTCGTGGGAGTCGCGAGCGACAGGAGTCCACAGCGGTACCCGCAACATGAAGTTGAGGTCCACCTCCAGGGTTCCCGATCTGCCGAGGGCTGTGGTGTATGAGAGCCGCCACTTGCCACCGGCGTGCTCACTCGGTGCCTTCTTCACGGTGAGCCCCAGCCGTCCGAAGACCTGCTCAAGTGCCTGCTCGACGCGGGGGCGCTCTGCGAGCATGGTCGCTCGATCTGCTGCCCCGATGTAGTTCAGGTCGATGTCCACCGACAGGCGGGGCAAGTCGAGCACGAAGAGATTCAGGGCCGTCCCCCCCTTCAGTGCGAGTCGGGTTCGCAGGAACGGGTGGGCGCGTAGGCCGTCAAGGAGCCGCACCAGCGTGTAGACCTTCTCGTACGACTCCACGGGATATCCCGCGCCCGCGGCCAGCGCCTGAAGTTGTTCACGAGAGAGCATGGGCGTCCTCCTCCCAACTGCGTCGTAGGACGCGCTCCGGTACAATGAGATTCCACCGTTGGACGAGCCGCCCTGGCTCCCTCGTCGTGTCGAGATAGCGCGGCTGCTTGGGCGCTGTTTCGCCAAGGGCTTCCAGGTGGCGATCTTCGACGAAGAGCTGTTCCTGATGTTGCTCGAGAAAAAGACCGACTCGGGCGGCTGTGAGGGCTGAGCGGAGCAGGAGTGCGTACTCGACAACGGCGTCCAGGTCGAAGAACTCCACCATCTCCAGGGAGCGCCACAGCTCTTCCCAACCTCCGCAAAGAGCAGGTTGGTCCAACACGTCCACAAGGGTGCGTTCGAGGGTCGTCACGCGAACCGTCCCTCCGGCATAGGGTTCAGACACGATTCCGCCGCCGAGGTCAGAGCGCTCGCGCACAGCCTTGGGCGGCTTGACCACAATGAACTCGCTGCCTTGAGAGCTGAACGGTCTCACGTGGGCGAGCGTCGTCACAGCAAAGCGGTGCCAGACTGAATATGCCTTGCCCCGAAACTGCAGCGCGGCGTGATGGGAGACCGTCGCGTCGGCGCTGAGCTTGCTCGCGAGCAAGTACGGATCGGGCCGACACTCCTCGACGCGGGTGCCTGGCGGCACCACTGCGTACAGTCCCCGACGGACGTGCAGCAGGCTCCCCGCGGCAACCTGGCGGGTCAGAAGGCTATCGGCCGTCCGTGGACTGCGCTCGCGATCAGCTCCACGCGCAGCGACGAACTCGTCGCGCGTGAACACCGGGTGAGAGGCAAAGAAGTCGGCGGTTCGCACTGATCGTTCCTTAGCAATACGCGGACTCATTGTGCGCATATTGATCGCATCTGGCAAGTTGTGCCGGCACATCCACTTGCTAGATTCTCGCGTTACGCGGACCTATAGTGCGTAGAACGCTTCATTTCGGCAAGTACTGCCACAGGTGGTCTGGCAGCTTCACTAAACTACCGACCTTCACTCGTGGGTGAAGTCGCGTAATTTTGTGAAGTCCACCGCCCGAGAAGGCTTCCCCAGACGCTGGCATCGCCGCCGTCATCCTCCCCGTCATTCGAGAGGGCGCGACCTACGCCATCGACCCCAAGCTGAGCGACGAAGCGGCGCTGGCCCCGAGCCGAACTACGCGATCTCGAAGAAGTCGTACGTCAGCGTTACCGACTCGATGACGTTCTCGTCGCTCTCGTTGTCCCACTCGCCAGCGACGAACTTCACGGGCCAGGCGTTCGTCAGGGTCCAGCGGCGGAGCGTGGTTCCATCGCGGTCCTGTTGGACGATGTCGAGGTTCCGCTTGTAGTCGTAGTCGGTGAGACCAAGGCCACTGGAAGTCACCGCGACGTCTTGGAACCAATCGAACAGCTCCTGGTCGCTGGTGGCGCCGCGCTCGAGCGTCACGTCGGAGAACGTCAGCCGGCCGGGGCTCTTGTTCGGAATGAGCGAACCGCCCTCGTGGTACTGGACGTTCGCCACCTCGACGGAGAGCTCGCTGCACTTCTGGAAACCAGCATGGGCGATGTCGTCGATCTCGACGATGAACTTGAAGCGCTTGTGGAAGGTTCTGGGGTTGCCGATGATCGCCATGGGTCAGTTCCTCGTGATCACGCTTGGGTGGCGGCGAGCTCGGCTTCGAGCGCGCGGGTGTCTTGGCTGATGCGGAGGATGATGAACTCCGCGGGCTTGTTGGTGGCGAGCCCGACGCGGGCGATGAGCTTGCCGGCGAAGATGACGCTCGGGGTGTTCAGCTGGTCCGAGACGTCCACGAAGAAGGCCTTCGCCGGTTCACGGGAGCGGAACGCACCGTTGTTCATCTGCGCGAGCAGGAACGCGGTGAGCGTCCGCCGCACCTGAGCGCGGAGTCCCTCGGTGTTGTTCTTGTGCCGCGCGAACTCGAGTCCCTGCTTCAGGCTGCGCTCGATGAAGATGACACCGCGGCGCTCGGCCACGTAGGGGAAGTTGCCGTCACCCTTGAGCGTCCGGGAGCCGTCGATGTAGCGCGGCAATCCGGGACCCGTCGTCAGTGGGTTGATCCGATGGGGGTAAACCAAGTCGCGCTTGCGCTCCTCGAGCACCTCGTCGGTCTCGAAGCCAAGCACACCGAACATGCGGCCCTTGTCGATGCCCGCGGGCGGGTCGTAGACACCGCCGGGGCGTCCCGAGTCGGTGCGCGAGAAAACGCCAGCGATGATGCCCGACGGTGCCACCACGAGCTGGTCGGACGAGCCGAAGACGCTCTTCGCGGGGTTGAGGACCTTCACGCGGGGCCAGTAGATGGCGCCGAACTCGGTCGAGCCCTCCAGCGCGGCCGTAGCGCTGACGTAAGTCACGATGTCCGTCGTGCTTTGGTTCGCGGGAGGGTCGAGCACGGCAAACACAGTTCCGTCCCGGTCGACCTCGGCGTAGCGAATCATCGCCGCGTGAACGGCAGGAGTCGCGCGGCCCGGGACCAGCAGCACGGAGAGCTCTTGCACCTGATCGAGCGCGTGCAGCCCGGTCTTGGCGGCCTCGTTGCCCGTGAAGTCGGCGTCGTCCAGGCCCGTGAGGCCGTCATCGCCACCGGTGAGCGCCACCGTCTGCGCGGCCAGGTTCGGCGCACCGGTGAGCAGCTGATCGACGACGCGCACGAGGAGCGAGCCGGTCCGGGCGTCGTTGGCGACGCGCTCGACGTAGCGCGCGTGGGTTGGAGTCATCGAGACATTCGGGAAGGCCTCGCGATAGACGCCGTCCTCGACGATGAGCAGGTCAAACTCCGTCGTCGAGCCGTTGGTGGCGGCTCGCACTTCGGCCTCGATACGATTGGCGTAGGCACCAGGGTCCTTGCCTTCCACGCGCAGGGCCGCGTCGGTACCGACGACCAGGCTCCCGCTCCCGCGCAGAGCTGTGGCCGTGAGTGGATCCGATGGGTCTGTGAAGTGCACCGTGCGCACAACCCAGAGCTGGCTACCGCCGTTCTCGAAGAAGCCCATTGCGGCGAGCGCCAGATCCGAGTCCGCGGTGAAGCCGCCGAAGCGACTGTCGTAGTCGTCGAAGGAGGTGCAGAGCACGGCCTCAGCAATCGGGCCGCGTTCGGTGATGCCCACGGCGCCAGCGACGGAAGTGGGAGCCGACGGGACGCCGCGAACCTTGGGTTCCTCTTCGACGACGACGACCTTGGATGACAGGAGTTGACCGCTCATGCGTTGCCTCGCTTCTTCTTGGTGGGCGCTTGCGGCTCACCCTCCGTTTGCGCCTCAGCGCTTTGCTCAAGGGACGTTGAAGGTTCGGGTGCGGCGGCGGACGATTCGCTCACCGCTACTGGCGGGCTCGGGCGTCGCGATGACGGCTCCCGTTCGGGTAGCCCGGCGAACGGCGCCAACGCCGAGCACAGCCTCATCGACGCCGCTCGTGCGTGAACCCGCTGGCAAAGTCAGCGAGCACGGAACGCGCGGCTTGCGAGGACCACGGTCGTCACACAGCGCACTTCTGCCGCGCGGAGCAGTACGTCTCGTGGTCGAGTACAAACACCAGCATTCGCCCACTGCGGTTTTCGAGGGTCACGCTCACGAGGCACCTCCCTGGTAGGACTGAAGCTGCAGCTCCGGGTCGAGCACCAGTGCGCCGACATCGAGGGGCAGCCCCTCGTCGACGTCGAAGCCGCGCACGACGAAGCCACAGGAGAACGCGCGGACGTCGTCTCGGCTGCCGAGCTGCGTGCGGAAGTCTCCTTCAGCATCCAGCTCCCAGCGCACGGTGCCGCGCTCCGCATCGTTCGGATCGCGAAGCAGCTCGAGCCAGCGGTTGCGGTTCAGGAAGGTGGAGACCGCAGCCATCAGGTTGAACAGCTCCGCCGTTCGCTCGGAGGCCGCCGTGATGGTGAACACGAGGTCCATCGTCTGCGGCGGCTTGCGCCGGACCAGCTCGGGACCGTCGGCTCCGCTGCACGACGTCCACGTGGGGGACGTTCTGGGAGTAGAAGCGATTGGGCCGCATCGACAGGGCCTGAGAGAACCAGCGACGGCACGCGGGCCATCGCGATCAGGCTTTGCCCGTCCACCTCGTTGTCGTCGTAGTCGACGGACACGGTGGCGCTCACGTTGGCGAGCACCTGGCGCTTCAGCTCTCGCAGCAGCTGTCGCACGGCGCGCGTCAGATCGGACTCGCGGGCGACCGTCGGACGAAGGGACCGATAGGCGCTAGGAAGATGACGAGCTCACCCGCCACCGGCACTCCAGCCGCGTCGAGGTTCTGCAGAGCGACATCCACGACGCCTGGCTCAAGGAGCGGCGTGCGCACATCGACGAGGCTGCCGGCGCTGTCGTCACGGACGGCGACAACACTCGCGGCAACGTCGCCGAAGCGCACCGCCACGCGCGTCGCGAAGTTCGAGCCGCGCAACCGCACCAGGTCGCCACCGCTGGCGGGACCAGTCGCGGGACTCACGGAGGCAAGGATTCGGAACGGCCATCAGGTGAGCCCTCCGAACCCCAGCTCCTTCGCCACGCGCTCGAGGAACCGCCGGTCCGCACCCTCACGGAACCGGTTGAAGGCGGGCCGCAGGAACGGGCGCGCGGGAACCTGGGTCACGATGACGCCGCGACCACTGCCGCCGCTCGGCTCCTGTCCGGCCTTGCGAAGCAGGGCGAAGAGGAAACGCCGCATCTTCGGCGTGATGGGGATGACGACGGGCGGTCCGCCGAACTCGTGGAGCTCGGCCAGGTTGACGGCGCTGCCGCCGTTGCTGGACTTCGCTGAGCGCAGCACGCCGACGAACGCCTCGTCGCCACGCACAACCACGCCGATGGAGTTGCGCAGGTCGCCGCGCACGATGAGCGCCTTCGTCCCGCCAAAGCCCTTGAGCTCGCGGGCGGCGATGGTGAGCGCGCTCGGCGGACGAATGGGCTCACCGCCGGGCGCCTGATTCGTGAGCCCCTGGACCACAGCGTTCCGGAGCGCGTGGGCCTCCTGGCGCACAGCAGTGCCGATCGCCCGCTTCAGCCGAAGCGGCGCTGCGGTCAGCACCCGGCGCGCCAGAGCCCAATCTCCGGTTCGCTGCACCATGGCTCAGCTCACCCCTCGAGCTCGGAGCTGCGGGAGGTGCTCGTTGAGCCACGAGAGCGCAACGGTCGTGGCGTAGTTGATGATGGCTCCGCGTCGGACCGCCGTGGCCGAGAGCGCGAGCGATTTGGCTGCGACCTCGACGTCCTGCTGGTTGCACCCGTAGGCGAACAGCCTTTCGGCGATGGGCCGCACCGGAGGGGTCTCGCCGTAGCGCCAGAAGTGCAGTTCCAGATCGCTGCGGTAGCCCTCAGCTTCCCACTGAGCACGAGCCGCGGAATTGAACAGGTACGAGAGCTGGAACGACAGACCGTTACGATCGTACTGCGCCACGTGCTGGTGCTCGTGCACGCAGACGACGAGCTGGTCCCAGAGCGAGTACGTCGAATCGGCAACGCCCACCGTGAAGGGCGTGTAGATGCGCCGCCCGATAGTGGTCGTGTACCGCCGCAGGAACTCGCCTTGGCTCTGGATCCCCAGGAGCTCCAGGGCGCGGGCCACGAGCCGCATCTCGATGGCGCTCTGCTTGTTGAGCACGCGCGTGCCGAAGCGCTGCTGCATGTAGCTCCAGAAGGCGCGGACGTCTTCGGGGCGGATGCCGACGTCACTGCTGGGCATCGCTGCCTCCAGACTCCGCCAGCGCCGCCGCCATCGACCTCGGTCGCCGGCAGACAGGTGAAGCCTTCGACGGGACCGTCGGGGGTCTCTTCATCGACGTGACCGCAGGTGAACGCGATGCCGGACTGCGCGCTCACCTGATCGCAGTCGGCGAGCTTGCGGTAGCGGCCGTCGCTCCCGCAAATCTCGGCGACGTTGCCCCTGCATCGCGTGGACTCCGGCGTGCAGGGCTCCGTGGGACCGCATGCGGCAACGGTGGCAGTGAGAGCGACCAGGAGCAGAGTGGGAGCGAGCTTGATCATGCGAGGTTCCTTGCGGCGGGTCGGTCCTTGAAGGACACGAGGAGGAGGTTTCGTTGGGGGCGGCGTCGGTGAAGACCGAAGCCGATGGGCCGCGCCTCGTGGACGTAGAGCCCAGGGGGAGTGCGCACGGCCTGAACGAGTCGCCCCTCGACATCGAACAGACCGCCGAGGCGATCGCTCGGGCGGATCAAGGCATCGCCAGAGCTCGCGTCGACCAAGCCAAGCCGCTCTAGATCTTTGAAATGGAAGACGAGACTGAAGCTCGTCCTCGGGGTGTTCCCTGAATCCGCCATGCGCAGCGCTTGAAAAGCCTCTGGCTCCACCTGACAGGGGACGCGGATCGGTGGATGCTCACGACGAAAGGGCTCAGCGACGCCATCGTCGTCCGCGTCGAGGAGGATGGGCTCCTTGAAGTCGGGATCGAAGCCGGACGTCAGCTCGCCGCTGCCGTCTGGATCGGCTGGCCATTGCGGCCGCATCCCAGCGGTAGAGCTCCGCGAGGAACGGGAAGATGAGCGACCCTCGCACTACGCCGCGCCGAGCGGTGACGGCCTCACGTAGGGCGCGAGCAGAGCATCGACGTCAGGATCGCCGGTGAGCGTGGTGGACGCAGCGAGGGGGTCGAGCTTATACGCTTGGTCGCGGGTCCGCTCCTCAATGATGCGCCAGCGACTCCGAGCGTCGAAGGAGGCGTCGTCACCAAGCGGATCCAAGTTGCGAATGGCGAGCATCAGGCAAGCGCGCCGAATCGCGAGCGGAGTGCGTCCGTTTGCGGTTCCGTCCTTTTCGGTGAAGCCCCAGAGGCCCGAGACCATCACGTTGCCTTGGCCCTTGGGGAACCGCCGACCATGGCGCAGCGTCAACCGCGGCTCGTCAAAGCCGGGACCAACGGGAGCCCCGACAACGACCAGCGTCGTCGCGTCGAGCGGCCACGCGGCGTCGTTCACCAGCAGCTCCGAGAGCTGAATAGGAGGCAGCCGGAAGCACGAGCGTGGGCGCGCCTCGCCCATCGAGCTGGAAGGTCGCGGCGCGCGGCTCAAAGAACCAGCCCGTCACGCGATCGATGAACGCTGTAGCCTCCTCGAGCAAGGCCAAGCCGCGGGCTGATCGGCGGCGACCGCCGAGACACCTTCTGCTCGGAGCTCGGCGACCGTCGCGTACACGTCACTCCCGCTTTCCGCGGCGCGCCTGGGACGCGGCCTTGTCGTCGGGCAGTGCCTCGGTGGTCACGGTGCCGCTCTCGCGGGCTGGAACGACCTTGAGGTCGTCAGATGCGCTCCGCTTCACCTTGGTGGAGTCGGACTCGGCCTCGTCGAGGGCCTTGGCTTCCTCCTCAGTGCAGACGTCGAAGGCCAGCGGAGCATACTTGTCGCCCGGCACCTGGTGCACGGTCTTGAGGTAGTCGCCGACGGTCTTGTCGACACGGTTCCAGCCGCGTTCCTCCTGGAACTTGATGCCGGCGTAGGTGTAGCGCCGCAGTACATGACCGCGACGGGGATCGAATGGCTTCAGGCGTACGAGTCGAGTCTCCATGTCGTCTCCTGGATCACAGCTGGACGTTGATGGCCTTGGCGACGCCTGCTTCCTCGGCATACTTCACGTCGAAGCGCAGGGTGGCGACGATCTTCAGCGTGCCCTCGGAGATGTCGCGCGCCGACTCCACACGGATCTGTCGCCAGATGCCGACGTGGATGTTCTTCGGGTTGCAGAGCAGCACGACCGTCTGGTCGTTGGTCGCGCCGAGGTTCTCGGGGAAGAGCGGCACCGGCTGCACCGGCACGCCGGAGTAGAGCACGGGCGCCTCGCCCTCGAGGAACTTGTCGCCGACGGCGGTCGCGCGCTCGGCGAGCGTGTTGCGGTAGTCGAGATCGGCGTCGACGCTCGTGAGGTAGCGCATGGCGCTCTTGTCGCGCAGGTGCTCGCTGGGGAGCGTCTTCACCAGGTCGCGGAGGAGATCCTTCGAGACCGGGTTGCCCGCCGCGTCCACGACGTGGCTCGTGGCCTGCCGGAGGACGCCGTCCATCGTCGCGAGGAACGGATCGGCTGACGTCGAGTCGCCGTTGACCAGCACCTCCTCCATGTCCCGGGAGATGGCGTCAGCCATCATCTCCATGATGGTCTGACGCAGCTCGCCGCGTTCGATGCTGTCCTCGAGCACCTCGTCGGACAGGCGCACTTCAGCCTTGAAGAGCTTCGCGTCGAGCTCGACCTGCGACAGGTCGGGCGCGGAGCGCTGGGCAGCGGTGAGCGCGGTCGCCTCCTGCCCCGGGCGAAGGATGCGGCTACCGAACTTGATCTTGGAGATCTGCTGCTTCGGCGACGCCATCGGGACGACGGTCGCCATCTGCATGAGGACGGACTGCTTGATGAGCAGGCGCATGAACTTCTGCGCCTGAGCGGGCTGGAGAATGCCTCCGCCGCCGGTCAGATCGGCCAGAGCGAGGTCGGCCTTCTCGAGGATGGTACGATTGTCGAGGTGGGTCATGGGTGCGGTTCCTCCCGGATCACAGGTCGTGGAAGGAGACCGCCTTGTCGACGTTCTCCCGGTCCATGGGCTTGTTGAGATCGAGGGGCCAACCGACGTCGGTCGCGACCTTCGCGACCTGCTCGGCGGGCCCAGCGCTGTTGGGCATTCCGAACTGCTTCTCGACGCGGCCGAGACGCTCGTGCTGCGTCTTTACGCGTCTCGGAGAGCGTGCGGAACGATTCTGCCAGCTTCGCGAGGCTGGCTTCGGTGTGGCGCTTTCGCTGCGCGGACGGAGCCGCTCGCGGGACGGCCGACGCTGCGAGCTCCGACAGGCGAGCGAGCGCTTGCTTGGCTGCGGTGACGTCCGCCGCAAACGGAGACTCCCCGGTAGGCGCAGGCGTGGCTGCCTGTTGGCGCGGCAGCGTTCGGAGTCGCGCTCGGGCTGCGTCGGGGCTCGGCTGTCCGAGCAGCTTCTCGGCCGTCGCGCGCAGATCGCGAGCGAGCGGTGCGAGACGCTGATCGGCGTGCTGCGCGCCGAAGGACCCGAGCAGCTCGACGATGCTCGTCAGGCTCTCCAGGGCAGCGACAGCGGTGGAGAGCGGCGAGTTTGCCGAAGGCGAATCGGGCTGAGGGGCCACGACCGCTGCTTCAGGCGCAGTCACCGGCGTTGATGCGGGCGGCTCGCCGTCGGAAGTGGTTTCGGGTGGAGTGGTGGGATCAGCGGGCGTTTCGTCATCCATGGCGTCATTCCTCTTCACGAGCAGAAAGCGGTGCTTGTTTGCCGCGCGGTCGACGAGGGAGACCTCCTCGACGACCATGTCGATGAGGCGATGCACTCCGTCGCCGTTCGCGGTGGGGTCGGTGGTCGTCATGCAGCCTCCTCATCGGGAGCGGGCTCAGCGGGAGCGGGCGTCGGCTGTTCAGGCGTCTGGACAGCTTCCGGAACTCGGCGCGCGGAGCCCCCGATGGAAAAGCCGGTCAGCTCGCCTTCGGTGACCTTCGTCCAGAGCTCATCGGACAGGACGCGCACCGCGAGCAGCCAGGTTCCGCGGCGCACCTGCACGTTGCCGAGCTGGAAGTCCGTGGGAGCGAGGAAGCTCTCCAGTACCTTCACCTGGTCGTTCACGCGCAGGCGGTGCATCAGGCCGAGACCACCGAACTCCTCCATGAAGCGGTGAGCAGCGGCACGGATTTCTTCGGCGGAGTAGATGTCGCCCTGAGCGTCGACGACCTCGGGCTCGAGCACGATGCCGAGCACGTAGCGCTCGTCGTTCGGGTCGAGCCCCTTCAGGAGCTGGCTCGTCGTCGCGAACGGATCAGAGTCTTCGGGTAGCGTGCTTGGCGACGAGTTCGAACTCCTCCGCCTTGCGCACAGGGTAGTTGGCGACGAACAGGCGCATCGCCTGTTTGGCGCCACCAAGGCCCGAGGCCTCTCGCACCTTCAGACGGAAGACGTGGCCGACGCGCTTGAACGCCGCAACGTTCTCTGGGGTCGGGTTGATCACCGCGATGAACTTGCCGCGGAGCTTCGCCAGTTCGCCGACGAACTCCTCGAGGTCGATGACCGCGTCCTTGTCGAACCACTCACCCGGGTACGGCGGGTCGATGAAGAAGAACGTGTCCGGGCCGTCGTAGGCCTTCAGCGTCTTCTTGTAGTCCTGGCGGACGATGGTCACCTCCTTGAGGCGCTCGGCAGCGCGCAGGTACTTCTCGGGATTCGTAGTCGAGCCGAGGTGCTGCTTCGCCGGGTGAGTGCCGTCTGGACGGCAATCGCGAGCGTGGGTGCGGACGAATACCAGCTTGTAGAAGCGGCCCAGGTCGTCCTTGGGCGCCATGTCCCGCGCCTTGCGGAAGCTCTCCTCGGTAACCTTCCACTCGAAGCGCCGACCGAGCTCGGTCACCCGCTCCGGCGTCATCGCCTTGATCGCGCGGTGGAGAAAGACGACGTCCTCGTCGTAGTCCCCGAGCACCTCCTTCTTGGAGGGCTCCTTCGCGTGAAGGACCGCCGCTGCCCCAGCAAAGGGCTCGACGTAGGTCTCGTGCTCTGGGATGAGCGGCACGATGCGCTTGGCGTAATGGAACGAGCCGCCGAAGGTACCGAAGGGCTGGGCCTTCTCGACGTCCTCGGCTTCGAGCTCCTCCAGGTTCCAGTTCGAAAGCTCTACGTCGTCCCCGAGAGACTTGGTCGTGGGGTTGTAGTTGGCGACAAGCAGCTGCGTCAGCACAGACGAACCGCCGACACCACGCATGGCCGCGATGGTGCGCGGCGTGCGGATGCGCTTGGTCCACCACCCCGTCTGCTTCACCAGCTTGGGGAACTCGCCGCGGATCCCGTAGGTGATGAGGAAGCGGCCCTTGAGCGACTTGAGCAGCTTGAAGAAGCGCTCCTCGTCGAACTTCGACTCGCCGACATCGACGTTGTAGCCGGGATACGGCGGGTCGAGGAAGAAGACGGTGTCCTTCGAGTCGTACTTGCGGACGACCTTCTCGTAGTCGCCCCCGTACACGTGGACCTGCTTCAGTCGCGGGCCGAACTCCTCGATGCGCTTGATGGTCTTCGCCTCGACGCCGACGACGGTCGGGCTGAAGCTGCGTCCGCGCATCTTCCCGTAGGAGAAGTGGGTCAGGTACAGGAAGCGGTGCAGGCGTCCGACATCGTCGCGAGGCGACTCGTCCAGCAGCGACTTGAAGGTCTTCTCGTCGCCGACCCACGGCTTCTTCTTGAGTCGCTCGAGGTCGGCGGCCGTCAGCTTCTTGATGAGGCGGTAGGCGCCAGCAATCTCCAGGTCCGCGTCGTTGATCACCTCGACCGCGGAGGCTTCCTTGGCGAAGAGCACCGCAGCGCTCCCCGCGAAGGGTTCGACGTAGGTCTTGTGCGCCGGCAGCATGGCCGCGAGCCGCTTGGCCAGGCGCTTCTTGCCCGCGGGCGACCCCCAGATGGTCTTCTCGACGGGCTCCTCGAGCTCGGCGAGGACGCGCCGGGCATTGGCGACGGCCTTTTCGACGCGGTCATCCACGGCGCACGCCCTCCGGGTCGGTGCCCCAGTCGGGGTTGGACGTCGCAGGGGCGTTCAGATCGCGCGGCCAGACGACGGGCGCGGCAGGGCCGCGCTCCTGCGGGGAGGCAGGGCTCGTCTTGGTGACCCCGTCAGGTGACGGGTTCGTGGGCGCGGCCGGATCCGCTGGCTTCGACATCCGGAGGGGCAAAGGGGGCGCACACATGCAGGCGGGGGACAGCACGGCGCATCGAGCGAAACTAGGTGCGTGCACCGGTGATGGACGCAGCAGTGCGCGTGCAGCCTTCAAGGTCGCTTCAGAGAGCGACTTCGCACCTTGCGCACCTTCTCGACGCAGCGGATTCCTGCCAGATCGAGCGACGCTGCGCATCGCGAACAGACGTTGGCAGTGCAAGTCCAACGGATGCTCTCGAACATTGTCGACCTGGTCAGCACCGGGAGCCGAACACGGGGCAGTTCCTCGGGCTGATCACGAATCGCTTCGAGCCAATGCCTCACTGCGCAGTGCATTGTCAGCCGACAAGCGACTGGCTGCAACAGAGAGTCTGATAGATCAGTGACCAGTCGAGTGCAGCTCGGAAGGATCGTCGAGCGTTGACATGCAGGCTCGCAACGCAGGTCGACGATCTGGCAACCTGAGCTCTCCGGCGGGAAGCCTCGACGAGTCCTCCTTGATACACATTCAGAGAGGGTTCGGAGTAGCCAGCGGTTCAGGACCAGACGGTAGATCTCGAAGCCTCCAGTACCGGTAGCACATCAGACGTCGAAAGTGAGGCTTGTCTCAGCCGCGACATAGTGGAGCCGGATGCTAGGATGTCGCCGTGCCCTCAACGAGGCTCTTGCAGCCGTGTATGGCAAACTAGCTACACCACCGCCAACGTCGTCGTCCTGCACAGCCCGTGATACGGCGGAAAGCTGACGCCAGGTCCATCAGCTCCGCGTTTGACGCGAAGGCGCGGAACTCGCCGCGATCGTCGCGTGTGCCCGCGGCTGACCGAGTGACCTCGGCGATCACCGCCTGGCCCGAGGCTCCGTTCACGTAGAGCTGCTGTCGCCCTGACTCCTGGTCGAGTCCGCTCGCGCACCCACGGGAGCAGCGCTCTTCACGTCCTCCGGCTGTTGAAGCTGCTCCACCTGCTCGAAGCGCCGGAGCGCATCTCCGACTGAAAACTCCTTGCCGTGGAGAAACTGGCACATAGGGGTCGTTCGCTCGTCGAGGACGGCTTCGATGCGGTAGCGGCTGATGCCCGCCTCGGCGTAGCTGCTCATCTGGGCGAAGGACCGTCCCTGGCCGACGAAGGCGCCGGCGACCACTTCCCAGTAGAAGGGCTGGCGCTCGATGAAGGCAGCACGCGCCGCACGCTCGAGCGCGGCGGCGAGGTCGTCGCGACCCAGCCCTTGCTCGAGACCATCAGCGACGATGCGCCGGGCCTGCTCGCCGAACGCCACCGCCCGGCGGCCGTACTCGTCGCGCACGAAGTTCGCCTGGGAGCTGGTGATGTGCTGCGCGATCCGACGGTCGAGCGCATTGAGGTCGGCTGCGATGGCCAACCCCTGTCCACGGCGCGCCTCGGTGCGCGTCGCCTCGATCACAGAAGTCGCCGCTTCGTCGAATGGCGACTGGATCCGCGCCGGGATGATCGCCGTCGCTCTCCGCGCCGCGGTCGTTGCCTCCGCGAGCAGACGGCTCCGCTGGGATGCGGTCGTTGCCGACCAGTCGACGTCGAGCACCTCGATGGCGGCGCGCACGGCGTCGGCATCGACGGGACCCGCTGCGCGTCGCAGCTTCCCCGCTAGCAGCGCCACGGCCCGGTCGAAGCCCTTCGCTGACCCGAGGTCGAGCGCCTTGGTAACCACGTCGCGCAGCAGGGGACCGAGGAGTTCCTCGGCAACGTCCGCTGCCTCGTGAACTGCGAGCAGCTCGTCAGCGGTACCGTGCTGGCCGCACATCGGCGTCCTCCTCCAGCTCGAGCTGCCCATGAGCGACGTGCATCAACACCCGGCAGAACACGCAGCGCACGGGTGACGAGAACGAGACGTCGTCCGTCTCGGCGCCCTCGGTGATGGTCAGGCCATCGCCCTCGATGGCAGGCGTCACGAACCCGCAGCGAACGCAGCACACGTGGTAGCCGATGACGAAGCTCGTCCGATTCTGGGGCACGCGACGCACGTCGCCACGCTCAAGACGACACGGCCGCTTCGAGGTGGGGCGCAGCTTCATGCGCCGCTCCCGAGGACCAGCGGCCCGCGCCTTCGGGCGCGGACCTCCACGCCAGCCTCGGTGGGCGAGAAGAGCACGTCGTGGCTGGTCGAGCACCGGTCGCAGAGCGCGAAGACGAGCTGTCCGTTGCGCCACAGGGTCGTGGTCTCGTCGAGCCCGCTGCGGCACTTGCACATGCGGCACTCGATCACCCCGCGCTCGGCGTCGAGGTGCGCCTGTCGCTCCCAGGCCCGGCGCTGCTCAGGGCGTCATCGCTTCCCTCTGCGAACCACGAGTCGAACTCGCGCTGAGGGACGGGGACGCGGTCGGGCTTCTGGTAGCGCCGAGCGAGGTCGAGGCGTTCGTCCGCCATGCGCTGCTCCTCGGCGCGGAGTTCCTCCCGGAGCGCCAGCAGCTGGCGCGCGCTCCCGACGCAGTCCGTCGCGCGCCTGCTTGGGCTTGAGGTCTTCGACGCCGGTCTGAATGCCCGCCAGCGTGAGCGTGATGGGCCGCTCGGACCCAGTCGTCCGGGATCTTGCGGAACTCGCGGTTGAAGATGTCGCCGGCGAGGATGCGGCCCTCCTCGGGAGTGAGCACGCCGACGCGCACGAGCTTGCTCGACGGCATCTCCGTCATCCGCTCGGGGTCGCGGGTGACCGGCGTCTGCGAGCGGAAGCGCCAGAAGCGGATCCCCATGTCGGCCAGCAGCTTCCGGTTCATCGAGGAAGTCGAACTCGTCGCGCTCGGGCTGGAAGACCTGGTCCTCGGCGAAGCGCAGCGCGCGTCTCGGCGGTGGACCGGTTGAAGTCCTTGCTCTCGCCGCGCAGGAGCGCGCGGCAGCCGGAACGCGCTGCCGACCTTGTCGATGTTGCGCTCGTCGTAGAGCTGAAAGAGCGCGTCTTGCTGCTGGGCATCCGTCAGCGGGCGCAGCTCGATCTTGCGCCCGTCCACCGTCCCCGGTCCCGCCACCGTCAGCCTCGAGGATCAGGATCTTGTGGAAGTTGGCCTTGCCCTTGAGGTTCTCCTCGATGAAGCGCTCGATGCGCGGCACCGAGCTCTCCGACAAGCCGCCCGCCCGAGACGAGCAGCGCCAGCGGCGGCACGCTCTTGTTCTCGAAGTAGAGGAAGTTGACCTCCTCCATCTGCCGCGAGCCGAGCACCGAGAGCAGCGTGCCCACCCAGCGCGGCACGCCGTAGGGTGAGCGCGGCGAGTGGATGGCGAAGTGGAGCAGCTCGGTGGCAGGACCGTCGTCAGGGTCGCGTCGCCTTGAGCGCTCGGCGACTCGTCGAACACCTGCCCGGTGCGTGCGGGACACGACGCGCGGATCGCCGAACGACTTGAAGTAGACGCTGCTCGGTGCCCTGGATCTGCACGAACCGTCGCAGTCGCCGGCGAGACGCGACGGTCTCGAAGGCTGACCGGCGAGACGCGCACGCGGTCCTCGACCTCGACGGGCTGCGCGATCGAGCGGCAGCAGGCGCACGGTGAACGACGGCACGTAGACCAGCCGCGCCAGCTCGCCCCGTGCCGTCGCGGAGCACCTCCCAGAAGGCGTTGCCGGTGACCTCCAGGTCCTGGCGGGTGCGGCGCCGCAGATCGACGAAGGAGTGGTCGAAGCAGCAGAAGTCGAAGAACGACTCCAGCCGGGCGCGCTCGATGCGAGCGAGGCTGCGCAGCTCGGCGCGGCGCGCGGCCACCTCGTCGGCTGTGGGCTCGAGCTGGCGGCCGCTTCGAGCTCGCCGCGATCGCGGGCGGCCACGCGCTCGAGGTAGATGCGTCGGCGACGCTTCTGGTCGGCGTCCTCGGCATCGAAGTCGATGGCCGGCTCGAAGCGGTGACCGAAGCCATCGATGTTGGTGGCGTAGGCGTCGACGTTCTGGCGCAGCGAGTTCGAGTGCTCGATCGAGCAGGCACAGCGCCTCCGGATCGTAGGGCGGCACCAGCGCCCCCGCGTCGGCGAACGCGCGTCGGTCACGTCCTCGCCGCCGGGGCGGCTTGCCGGGTCCTGCACGCGCGAGCCGACCACCACCGCCTTGAGGATGGTCTGGAGGCGCGCGTCCGCCTCGTGGATCGCGGCCGCCGTCGTCACGCGCGCCTCCACATAGGCGACCAGCCCCGTCGTCGTGAACGAGACGGCGCGAAGACGCTCCCCTCGGTCAGCCACGGCCGTACGGGCTGCGTCGAGGAGACCGTCTTCGGTCGCCGCTTCCAGCTCGAGTTGGGGCCCGGGCTGCGGAGGCGTTCCTGGCGGCTTTCCCGCCGAGAGGACGAAGAGCTTCAGACCACGCCGCATGGACGACTCCCGTCAGGCGGAGGTCGATCGGGCTTCGTCGAGACCGCGTTCAACTGCAGACGCGACCCGCTCAGCGCTGGCTCGGTCAACGAGCCCCTGAGCGATCACGTAGGCCACTGCAATGGCACCCGCGACACCGGCCTGCACCGGGTCTTGGATCTGCAGGCAGACGGTCACGATGGTGCCCACCGTTACGGCGAGCTTCCGAGAGAGCAGCTTGGTCAGTACGTTCATCTTCGCCTCCGTTTTCAGGCCGCGGCTCGAGCGCCGTGCTGAAGTCGGAAGAGGCAAAGAGGCCCAGCTCATGGATGGGGGACAGAGGGAGCCGCGACGCTGGTCCGGGCTACGGGGAGAAGCCGTTCGACAGCACCATGCAGCTGGACCGCGCCGGGGCTCCAGTCAGAGAAAAGCCCTTGGGGCGACGGCGGCGGGGACGCGCGGAGCAACTCCTGGCACACTTGGCGTCATGCAAGACCTCGCGAAAAAGACTTCCTTCCTGACGTGGTACGTAGAAGTCGTCTGCAACGTGGCGTGCTCCATTCAGGATGACCACCTCGCGCGCATCTTCGGCCGAGCCGAGTTTCTGGCCGTTGATGCCTTCCTCAAGCTCGCGCCAACACTGAAGAACGAACTCGTCAAGGCAGGCAGCCTGAGCAAGCAAGATGGCGATGCAGTGAAAACGAAGGTGAAGAAACTCGAGTCCGACTACGAGTCCTACTACGCAAGAGTGCGTGACAAGCTAGGAGCCCACCAGCAGTCGGTTTCGCTCGGGTTGCTTCTCGAGACCTGGAATGAGATCGATGAAGCGACACTGACGGTGTTTCGCGACGACGTCACAGACATCTGGTCAAGACTGGAACCGGCGGTCCCGGCATCCGACATTTTTCCCCGGCCACAGGAACTCGCCGCGCCCCAGTCTCTGATCGTACCTGCCAGCATCAAGTCGCTTCACGCCGGACAAGGGGTTGTCTTCGGAATCGATCGAGTTGCCCTTACGAGGTTGAACACGCCGTCCGCGATCCCAGCACATGCGGGACAAGAAAAAGCGCAGAGAGTTGTCATGGCCCTCGATGTCATTCGGCAGCTCATCGACAGCGGACTCAGAATTTTTACCGCCAATTGGCTCATCGCAGAAAAGGCGGTGGTCGACCTGGTCATCGTCGACGCTTGCGCGTTGATCGACAACCTGTTCGTGGACGACCCCAGCGGCCAGTCGCCAGGAACCGACCCGTGCCTCTACACGATTTGGCAGCGGGAGGGCATTCGAGGTGCACCGCTGCTCGCTGGGTTTCAGCGCAATCAACATCTTGAGGAGCAACTGCGCAGACTGCGAAACAAGTTCTGTGCTCACGTTGACGGTACTGAGCGTTTTGATGTGCTGCTGAACGAGATGGTGACATTCCCCCTGCAAGAACTCCACGCGTACCTCGACAGAATCTGGCGAAGGCACTGTCAGGCAGGATGCTGCGCTGGACGTGCTGCACGAGGTCGCCATTCGCACTCATGGGCGAAGGCTGGAAGGCGTATTCCGACTGGTGGAGCGCCGCGGTGGGCCGTGGGACACGTGCCGAATTGTGCAGCGCATCATGAATGTCGCAATTTCTGGCCTCACCCCAATAACCCGCACCCCAATCTCCCCCGTCCGCGCCTTCACGGCATCGCGCTCCTTCTGACACGCGAGCGCGATCGCCCAGAACTTGTCGGCGTGGCCGCCTCGGCGTTCCGCTCGGCGTCGAAGCTGACCTTGCCGGAGGCGAGCACGCGGCGCTTGATGGCGTGGACCTGGCCGACGAGCTCGCGGTCGCGGGGCAGCGTCGACGTCTCGGCGCTGGAGCAGGATCTTGAAGTCGGTGGCCCAGCGCTCCTTGGCTGTCGTTGGTGAAGCCTCGCCGACGACCTGCGGGAAGTCGCGGGCGAGGTTCTCGGCGAGGTTCA
Source organism: uncultured delta proteobacterium (assembly GCA_963809955.1). GTDB lineage: Bacteria > Myxococcota_A > Polyangia > Polyangiales > Polyangiaceae > JAICQQ01. The sequence continues at coordinate 517,123 of CAWELQ010000010.1, read as the reverse complement.
TGCCGATGCCGCTCTTGTCGATGGAGAGCCGCGCGACGGGTAGCTCGCTCGAGCAGCCGGCGCAGGTCGGCCTCCTGCTCGGCGAACGGGACCTTCGAAGCGTCGCAGCAGCCGGCAGATGAAGCGGCCCTCGCTCTCCTCGAAGACGGCGAGCTCGGAGCGGTCGCGGGTGCGGCCCACGTCGAAGCCGGCGACGAGGCGCCCCTCGGGCGATCTTGATGTCGGTGACTCGTCGGCAGCGACGAGCTCTTCGCTCGTGCACGGGAGGATGAGCTCGTAGGGGTAGAAGCTGTAGCTCTCGTCGACGAAGCGTGCCCTCGAACTCCTGCTGGAAGTCCTCGAGCGGCAGCGAGTCGAACTGCTCCGACGAGCGTCGGGCGTCCGAACTGGACGACGCGCTCCTCGGTGGGCATGAACGGCGCGAGCTTCGCTGCCTCGGTCACGTCCACGCAGAAGAAGCGGCACAGCCACCACGGCACGAATTGCCGCTTGTGGTGCGGGTACTTCCGCAGCTCCTCGTTGGCGATCTCCCAGAAGATGCCGCGACGCCCGAGCGGCGTGCTGCAGCCGGTGAGCTGACCGTTGCGAGCGGAGGATGAGCGCCGTCGAGCCGCGGTAGACCTCGCGGTCGTTCACGTAGTGGGCGAGCTCGTCGAGGTAGACGTCGCCCTTCTTGCCGCGCGGGGCCTTCGACGGGTGCGACAGGATGCGGGAGATGCGCTTCGTGGTCGCCGTTGGACTCGAAGGAGAGCTCCGTCTTCGAATCGACGACGAGCCGCTTCTGGTACGCCAGCGGCAGCTCCTCGTGGACCTGGCGCGCGATGAGGATCTTCTCCTTGGCGTCGTCCAGGTTGTAGCTCACGAACACGCCGGTGTGCTTCTCGCGGAGGTGACATCGGGCGAGCGCCTCGAGCGCGAAGAGGAACGAGAAGCCCACCTGCCGGCTCTTGGTGACCCAGCGGAAGCGGCCGCGGTTCTGGAGGAACCCGAGCTGGTAGGCATCAAGCACGACGGGTTCGTCGTCGTAGGTCAGTAGCCCTTCGACGAAGCCCCACTCCGTGCCGATCCACTCGGCGAACTCCTCCTCCGTTCGCTTGACGATCCCGAGCGTCACGCGGGTTTCCCCCTCGTCGCGATTGCCCTTGCCTGTGGGCGAAGTGGAAGCCTGTATGGGTCCGCACCGCCACCGCCGAGGAGCCCCATGACCAGCTACGCCCAGACCATCACCCGTCCCGCCCGCACCATGACCGACCAGGAGCTCGCCGCCGTGCTCAAGGCCTCCGGCGAGCACCGCGACGGCTTCCGCGACCACGTCATCATCAGCCTCGCCGCTGGCAACGGGGCTCCGCGAGCACGAGCTGCTCGCCCTCGACATCGGCGACGTCTTCGACGCGCGCGGGCGCGCCCGCCGGCACATCGCGCTGCGCGTCTTCAAGCGCTCGGCGCAGGAGCCCGCGCCCCAGGAGGTGGTGCTCTCGGACACGGTGCGCGCGAAGCTCGACCGGCTCTACCGTGTGCGCCAGCGCGACGGGGACCTGGCCCCGAGCGACCCGCTCTTCCTCAGCCGTCTCGGCCGCCGGCTCTCGGCGCGGCAGCTGCGGCACGCCTTCCACAAGTGGCAGGAGCGCGCTGGCCTCGACCGCCGCTTCAACGTGCATGCGCTGAGGCACACGGCCTGTAGCGGCGTGTACCGGCGCACCAAGGACATCCGGCTCACGCAGCGCTTCGCGCGGCACAAGTCGATCATGACGACCTCGATCTACACGCACCCGTCGCGACGACGAGCTCGTGCGCGCGGTCCAGGAGCTGCCCTGCTGACCCCCGCTGGACCTGCCCGCTGGGGGCAAACAGAAAACAGAACAAGAAAGTGAGCACGGGCCGCGAGCGGTGCTTGCTCACTTTCTCGGGCCCCCGCCGAGGGGTCTGCTCATTTTCCAGAGGCACTTGCACACTGAAAATGCACAAGGCCCCTTGCTCACTTTTGCGAGGGGCGTCCTGTTCTGAAATCCAGGCCTGCTCACTTTCTGAAAATTGCCGCGTTCGAAATGCCCCCCAGACACCCTGAGGGGCGCGCGGACCGGCCCGAAAGTCGGACCCTCCCCCCCACCCTGGGGCAGCTTGTAGGCATGGGTACCGACGCCGCGAGGAGCAGCGCGGTCCACCGTCCACGGAAGTCGCGGCGCCCCCCCCACGCACCAGGGAAAGCGGCCATTGGCTTCCGAGAATCGGGCGCCAGGGCCGACGCAAGAACCCGCGAAAACCGACGCGTGCGTGAGGCGCGAATGGCCGCTTTTCTCTCTTACCGGCGGTAGCGCACGGAGCTGTTCCGATGTCTGAACAGCTCGCGTCCGGCGCGTCGACGGAGCGCGAGCGTGAGTGTTGGCCAGGGGCGCCGCCCTTGTTCGCCCGAAACTGAGCAGCGCTCATGGTTCGCCCTCCTCGCTCAGGGCGCTACACGAGCCAACGTCGGCGGAGTCCTGCGCGAGCATGCGCTGCTCGAGCGCCTCGACGGCGCGCAGGAGGTGAACCTCGACGTAGTCCTCGTCGCGGTTGCTGTCGGCGTCGAGCTGCAGCGCCACTTCGCGTGCCAATTTCAGCACCGTGCTCACTTCTTCGCGCGGTAAATGGACGCTCATTTTTCGCCCTCCGTGCAGGAAGTGAGCAGAGCCGAAGTGCCCGTTTCGTCTAGTTTTTCAGCGGGAACGTCGATGGCGGGCGGCGGGGACATGGCATCTTCAGGAAGTGAGCAAGGGGCCGAAAACAGGACAGCGGCGGCGTTGTTCGATTCTCCCGCGCTGCTCAATTGCGGGCGCGGCGTGGCGTCCACCATCCCGGTCAGCTCTGGGGCGTCCCGCTGGAGCTTGAGCATCCGGGCGTAGCGTTGCTGGATGCTCTCCAACGACAGCGCGGCGTGGAGTTCTTGTCTGGAGTCGGCGCCACCCATGATGAACTCCTTGAGGCGGACGAAGGTGTTCACATCGGTCGGGTTGTCGGAGCGGACGCGTCCCTCCCGAAGCGCCTTCTCGAAACCGAGCAGGAACTCGTCGATGAGGCGGACAACGTCGTCACGACCGACGGCGATCGCCTCAGCGCGCTTCTCGATGAGCTTCTCGTCGACCCGGAGCGCCACCCGCGTCTTCGCGTCCTCCCGACGGCGCACGCAGTTGTGGCTCTTCACGTACGACGAGATGTAGCTGAGCGCGACGTCGTACCGCTCGGCCAGCTCCCGGTAGGTCGGGTAGCGCGTCGTCGAAGCCCCGTCCTCGGTCTGCACGACCTCGCCGTAGACGAGCAGTCGGTCCAGCTCCTCGAGGGAGATGAGGGGCGCCTCCGACTTGCGGGGCCGGCCGGGGCGACGCTTGGGGGCATCCGACTGGTCCTCCGCGGAGTCCTCGTCGGTCTCCACTTCCGTCTCAGCCAACGTGCGGGGCGGCAGGGTCGTGCCCGACTGGAGGGCGAGCTTGCGCATCTGCGTGTTCATGCGCTTCGCGTAGGCGCCGATGAGTCCGGGAGAGACGCCGAAGCGCTCGGCGATGTCCCGCTGGGTGAGCCAAACGCGCTGCTGTCCTTCGGGCCCATCCACCAGCTCGCCCTCGACGAGGAGCCGGTCTACTTCGTCGTAGGGGATCTTCGCTCCCTTGAGCTTCGGCGGTCGCCCGCGCTTCTTGGGTGGTGTCGACATCGCTACCTCTTCAGAAGCCCGCGGCCTCGGCAACAGGGGACACCAAGAGCGCTCGAAGACGTTCCATGGCGCGACTTCGCTGCCGCTTCAGCCGCTGGTAGGTGCGCTCCCACTCCTCAGCGTCGTCCGGCACGAGGCGGGTCACGTACTCGCGCAGCAGCTCCCGCTTGAGCACCGTGGCTTCGATGACCTCGAGGCTGCTCTCGGGGATCCCTTGGGCGACCGCGCGGTCGAGCAGCAGCGACAAATCCAGAAGCAGCTCGTCGGTCTCCTCGATGCGGCGCTGCGCGATGCTCTCGGTCCCGTAGATCGCCAATTGGTCGGGCTCGGCGCCGGGATGGTACTCGGCCCACTCCTTGCGCAAGAAGCCGAAGACCTGCCGCTCGGTGCGCTGGCGCAGTCGCATCGGCATCCGGTCCAGCTCCGAGCGGCACCTCCGCCACCGAGGTGACGAAGGAGGTGAGCACGATCTGGTCGAGCTCATCGCGCCCAACCGACGAACTCACCAGGCGGTGCCGCAAGCGGCTGAGCATCGGGTAGTACGCGAGCACGAGCACCGACGCCCAGCGGCCATCGCCGGTCCGCCGGTGCTCCTCCATCAGCGCCCGGGTGATCGCTTCCCGCTCTGGGTAGGTCGCCTCGCGCTCGTCGCCCATCGTCGTCAGGAGCGCCGACAGCGTGGCGTGAGGCGCGAGCGCTGGTTGATGGCGCTTGGCCTCCTCGAAGGGCCGCCGTGAGCGGGCGAGCGTCTCCACGCGCACCCGCTCGATGAGAGCGCGGAACGAGCTCACTGCCGCGCCTCCCACCACTCGCTGACGAGGTCGAGGAAGTCGTCGAGCCCCATGACCACGAAGGCCGGCTCGCCGTCGTCCTTGCAGATCCCGATGGGCCACCGACCCTTCGGGCAGGTCTCGACCGCTTGCCTGAGTGCCTCACGCGGGTTGGTGCGCTTGTGGCGCTTCAGCTCCGGCCAGAAGCACGGGACGTCGACGTCCGCCACCTCGGCTCCCGAGCGGGACTGGAGGCCACGGCGCACCTCCGCGTCGGGCATGGCCTCGCGGAAGCGCAGCACGATCCCGCGCTCGAAATCTGCTCCCTTTCGCCGAGCAGCCGCCCCCGAGGAGGTCATGAGAGCACCTCCTCGAAGGTGATGGGCAATCGAAGCGCGCGTGCAAACGCAAGCTCCCGCTGCATCCCGCCAGTGATGCGACTGCCGAACACGCGCAGCTCGTCGCAGCTGCGCACCAGTTCGAGGCACAGATCGAGCGCACGCTCGCGCTCCAGCTCCTCGTCGATGAACTCCGGCAGGTAGAGCTGAGGCGCGATGGGGACCTGGTCGTCATCCACGATTCCGCGGCAGAGCCGACGGATGATGTCGGCGTTGCCGCTCGGGTCGCCACCAAACGGATGGCAGACGTAGATGCGCCGCCGACGGTCCTGCTGCTCCCGCCGCCGTCGCACGAGCTCGGCTGCCACGTAGTGGAGCCCATCGAGCACCTCCTCGTAGGCTTCCGCGGGGTAGTCGCGACCGTCGACGACGTTCCATGGCCCGTACTGACGCCGTCCCGCACCCATGCGGGCCAGGAGCGTCTCGGCGATCTGCTGCTCATCGCCTTCAAGAGCCGCGAGGCGACCGCCGGCCTTCATGCGCTCTCGCAGCCGACGAGCGACATTGAGCGAGCAGTGAGCGTCAGCCAGTGCCCGGTGAGGCGTTGGCCGTTCGAGCCCGAGGTGCTCCGCCACCGGATCGAGCGACATGGACCGGATCTCCCCGGTGGACGCGAGCGTCCAGGCGAGACTGGCCGTGTCGAGGCGGTGGTAATCGACCTCCGGCAGAGGAAGACCCACGCGACGGTGAGCCGCCACGAGGAAGCTCCAGTCGAAGCCCACGTTGTGGCCGGCGACGAGCGCTCCGGAGAGCAGCGGTGCCAGCTGCCCCAGGGCAACGGCGAGCGGAACCGCGTCGGTCCACGCGGCGGGGTCGAAGCCCGAGACGGCTAGCGCCGCCGGGTCGGCGTCCTCGAAGCGCGCGGGAACCACCCGGAGCTCGAGCTCAGCGAGCACCTCCAGGGTGCGACCGTCGACGCGCACGACGCCGACTTCGACGATGTCGTGGCGCTCCGGATCGAGTCCCGTTGTCTCCAAGTCGACGAAGGCCAGATCGCGAGGCTTGGCGGGAGGCGGAAGGATCGGCGAGCGGTCGGTCGGCACCTCGGTCGTGGGCTCTACCTCCGTCAGCTGCAGCGCAGCGGACATCAGGCCACCTCCTTCTTCGCCCAGAGGCGCGGGGAGGACTTCTTCGAGGCGTGCGCCTCGAGCTCTGCCTTCAGCAGGGAGACGCGCGCCTTGTCCTCACTCTTGCCGAGCTTCTTCAGCAGGGCATCGACCGCCTTCTTCTCGACGCTGGTGAGCTCGAGCACGAGGTCCTCTCGCGGGCGCCCGGTCGCCTCCGCCAGCAGCGAGAGCGTCGGCTCCAGCGGGTAGTCGAGGCTCGTCGTGGCGAACGTCCGGTAGCGGACGCCGGCGAGCACGAGCGCGTCGTTGTGCTGCAGGTGCGTCTTGAGGATGTCCTCCAGCTCGTTCTTGCGGGCGTAGAGCGTCTTCGAAAGCTGCGCGACCTCTTCGCGCTCCCTCGCGACCGCTTCTAGATCGGCGAGGTCCTCGCAGACGAACTCGCGCTTACCTTTGAGAGCCTCCTCGTAGGCGGGGCAGTGCTTGCGGTGGTCGCAGTAGCAGCAGTTGGTGTTCAGGCGCGCCGGGAACTCCGTGGCGCTCTCCGTCTGGTGCCCGAGCGTCTCCACGTAGGCGAGCGCGTCTGCCAGCTGCTCCTCGGTGCGGGTGGTCTCCTGCTTGATCCCGTGCCGGAGCATCCAGAAGGTCAGCTTCACCTTCTTGACCCACGGCCAGAGGCGCGTGGCCGCCACGTGGTACAGGCTCATCTGCAACGAGGTGTCGACCTCGTCGCGGGTGAAGAGCATGTGGTTGGTCTTGTAGTCGATGACCTCCACCGTCTCGTCGTCGATCCAGTCGACGCGGTCGATGAACCCGAGCACAGTGAACGGTCCGACCGGCAGCCGAAACTCCTTCTCGAGTGCGAGCACGTCGCGGTGATCGACGTGGCCCTGGTCGCGGATGAAGTCGCGGAGGATCTTCATGCCCGCCTCGAAGACGTCGACGCCGGTGAGCCCCTCGGCCGTCCATGCTTCGCGGAAGAAGTGCAGCGCTCGCTCTTCCGCGAGTCCGCCAGTCAGCTCCTCGTCGACGACCTCCTTCAGAAGCCCTTCGAGCGCGGCGTGCACCGCCTTGCCGAAGCGGAGCGGGAGTCCTGGTTCGGACTTCTGCTTCTCAATGTAGTGGAATTTGTAGGACGCAGGACAGGTCTCGAATCGGCTGAGACGGCTGTAGGACAGATGCTGGTTCTTGAACGGGGTGATCATGAGCGCTCCTGGGCGGGGCGCTCCGGGCGCTCTGGCTTGGGTGACTTGTGGAACGCGACGACGCGCGAACCGGGGAACACGAAGAGCACGCGCGCGAGCGTCGCGGCGTGCTCTGGGGTGAGCTCGCGACGGTCCTGGCCCGTGTACTCAGGGACCAGCCAGACCTCGCCGCACGCCTCGGACTCGAGGCAGACCTCGACGCCGAGCGCCTTAAAGGACTCGATGTCGTCGGGCGTGAAACCACGAAGCTGGTCCACGTCGACGGTGGGCTCGGTAGTGGTCGACGGAAGGGGCCGCATCGAAGCAAGCGGCGCCTTCGGCTTCAGCTCGGGCGTCGGAGGCGCCGCAACGGGGTTGCCGAAGAGGTCTCGGGCCGGCGGTCGCGGGGCGGGAGGCGGCAGCGTTGGCGGAGCCGAGGGCGCCGGGTTCCGCTTCAGCCACTCAACGCACATGAACTCGTCCTCGCGAGTGCAGGCGCCGTTCGGCAGGTAGTGGGCGCAACGCTTGCCCTCAGCACCCGGCGAGTACTTCTCGCAGGTGATCCCCGGTGGGCGAGCGTTCGCCGGAGTCGGCGCCGTTTTCAGCAGGTCTTTGAGGGCCATGGTGCGTTCCGCCGGGGGCCTCTTGGCCCCGGTGTGGTGGAAACGCGGTCTGGCTCAGCGGACTGGGACAGCTTTCGGACGACCCCCGACGAATTCCCACGCCCGCTCCTCGTGGAGCACGACGGCGCGACGGCGATCGGCTTCGCCACGGAAGATCACTCGCACCGAGCGTGTGCGTGATTGCCTGCGGCAGAAGGTGGCGCCCGAAGCGCAGGAGGTCGCGGACCCGATCAGCGGGGAAGCCGAAAGTGCCGCACTCCTGGAGGCGAGGCACCACGGCATCCAGATGCATGGCGAGCCCATGCTTGCAGCGCCGGAACTCGACGGCGTCTCGCAGGGTCCCGTCGTCGACGCCCACCAAGAGCGCATAGATGACCTCAGCCAGCTCAGCGCGACGTTCGGTCGTCAGGCGTGAGCTGGCTGTCGCGTCGCGCACGAGGCGATTCGCCTGGTCGGAGAGGAGCACGCCGTCGCGCACGAGGCGCGCCACCAGCTTTTGAAAGTCGAGGAGCCCCTGCTGACGAGCTTCGCCAGCGGAGGAGAACTTCTGAACGTCGGCCATGTGGGCCAAACGCGGCCCCCATCAACGAACTGGGACAGAGCAGGATCACCCTGGCTGCGTGGGACAGCTCCGGGACGACCAGGGGACAGCTCGCTTCAGGAGGATTCCCCTGTGAACTCATCGGGTTGCGTTCCGACGGGACACGGGACGGCTTTTCAGAAGCAGTGCCACATTTGCTGATGAGAATTCTTCTCCGAGGCGACGGCTCGATAAGAAAATGCGAACTGCTCCTAAATAGACCTACTTCTTCAATAGTGTCCTGTCTGTCCTGTGAGGTCTAACGAGGCGAAATCACGAACGAACCTTCGGGACGGCGTCCTGTCCCTGGCTGTCCCAATGCTGTCCCATGCGACCAGGGGAGGACGCGCCCAGCGCGCTCACCGCGATGTGAGTTCTCTGCGCATCGGACGAGACGATTCTTGGCGAACGTTACGCCCAACGTTGCGTTCGACGAGAATCGTCATGGCAAGGGAGTCGTCCCAAGACCGCGGTAGAGTTGAATCCCTAGTTCGCTAGCGAGCCTTTCAACCTCGTCAGACACCTGACAGCGCTCAGGCACGAAGATCCACGCGCCCTCGGCAGGAGCGAGAAGCCGAACATACTTTTCGACCTTCCGAACGTCCTCGGCACTCAGTCGGCTGCGGTCCTTGCATTCAACGACAAGTTGATAGTTCGTCGTGCCGACCAGGCGAGTCACGAGGTCTGGACAATCTCCTCCCCGTTGACCAAGAGAATCGGGCCCGCGCTCGACCTCCTCGCCAGAGCGAGTCGATGTCACATGGGCGGCAACCGGTCCTCGAATCGTTGCCACTCAACCTGGTCGGTGTCGTCGTCGTACTCTGAGATGTCGCCGAAGATGTTGGAACTGCGCTTCCGGAAAATCCCGTAGCCCATCGAGGAAGCCTACGGCCGAGCCGGCGCATGGTCACGGATGTTGCCCTTGGCCGCAGCGTGATGAATGCCGAGTGTTTACAGGTATTTGCGCGAACCTGAGCACCCACCCCGGAGACCCACCCCGGAGACCCACCCCGGAATCGGGCCGCTCTTCCACCCCTGACGTCCCCCCTGGGTGCCCCTCGCAAAGTCCTCTCACCCCGCAGCTGAACAGCGGGGCGAAGGAGACACCCAGATGCGAATCAGCACCCCGAATGAATGCCGCTGCAAGAGCTGCGGCGCCCTGCTCGCCAAGCGCGATCCCGACGGCATCTCGATCCGTCGCGGCGAACTGCAGGCCACCATCGTCGGCGACTTCACCGCGAGCGTCAGCTGTTACCGCTGTCGGACGCTCAACGTCGTGATCTCGCGCTCCACCCCACCGACCGCGCCGGCCGCCGCTCACCCGACGGCCGCTTGAGCGGTCCCTCTCGTCCCCAAGTCCACCGAGCGCACTGACGCCCTGATCGGCTCCCTCTGAGCGCCTGACGCCGCCGGGAAAGCGGCGCGCCCATGCGCTCGTGCTGGGAGGCCCTGCGTGCAGGCCTCGTTCACTCGTCTCGAACCCTCACTGCAGCTCGTGAGTTCACCTCCATGAAGTCTCAATTCCCCACCCTGACCGCGTTCGCCGATCCTGGCGCCGTCGTCGCCTACCTGCATCGCACTCCCGGCGATCTCGACGCCAAGGACGCGCTGCTCGGTGAATTGGTAATGGCCGCGCAGAGCGGCGCTCACGGTGAACTGCCATCGAGCCTGCTCTGGCTCGGACTCTGGCCGGGGCTCGACGCCATCTACAACCGGCGTCGCAAGCACTTCCCGCGCTTCCCAGAGGAGCTGGTTTCGCGCATCAGCGAGGCCTTCATGGAGCTGGTCGGCCGCCTCGACCTCCGCTCCGTCCATCGCGTCGCTGCGACCCTCGTGCGCAGCACCGAACGCGATCTGATGGAGCGCTGCCGGCAGGAGTGGGACCTCGAAGGGCGTCGCGCCAGCGAAGCCGAGCTCGACGACCATCTCCAGCACCTCCTGCTCGAGGAGCTTCGACGCGCGGACGAGGTGGAATCGCAACTCGGTCGCCGCCCGGGACATGGCCTCACCGACAGCGTGACCGCGCTTCGCCGCTGGCTGCGTCCCCTGGTGGGCGACGACGCCGACCTCGTCATCTGCGCGCTGGTGCTCGGTGAATCCCAGAAGGAAGCCGGGGAGCGCTTGGGCCTCTCGCACGACGCTGCCCGCAAGCGTCTGCAACGCGCGGTGGGCCAGCTCCGCCACGGTCTTGGTCGTCACTTGTCCCAGTCCGCAGCCCCCGACCGCGTTTGCCCCACACCAGGGCGCCGTTGTGGCGGCCCGCAGCCCCAGTGGCCGTGAGCGCCCGAAGGAGCCGAGCGATGGACGACCGAAAACACGAAGAGCCTGTCCCCGACACCCTGCGCGACGAGTTCGTGCGCCTCCCGGGGCTCTTCCGCGCCTGGGAGCTCGAGCACGTGCTCGTCCCCGGCACCGACTTTCACCTCGAGGAGGCGGGCATCGCCTCCGACGGAACCCAGCTGCTCGCGGTCTACCGCCGACAGCAGCCCTCAACCCTCAGCAATCAGGAGAAATGAACAATGGCAACGAGCATGTGGCAGCAGACCGAAGAGATGGCGAAGAAGCATGACCAGGGCACCGGCCTCTGGCTCAGGCTGCAGAACGACGAGGACAAGGCGGTGGTCGTCTTCCTCGGGGAACCCCACCCGCGCGAGGTCGCGTTCGTCGACGGCAAGTACGTCGAGGTCGACGAGAAGATGAAGGCCGATGGTGTCCGCGCGTCGCTGCGCATCGCTCTCAACGTCGCGCTCTTCGACACGCAGGAGGTGAAGGTGCTCGAGCAGGGCGTCGTCTTCTTCAAGGATCTGGTGCGCGTCCGCGAGAAGTACGGGCTGAACAAGTGGGCCTTCGAGATCCAGCGCCACGGCGCCGCCGAAGAATCCGAAGACCACGTACTCGATCCTCCCGGAGCACCAGCTCACCCCCGAGCAGCAGCGCACCTTCCAGGCGCTCGCGCAGCACGACCTGGCGAAGCTCTACGACGGCGAGTCCGGCGCAGCCTCCGGCAAGTCGTCCCTCGACAGCTACGACCAGAAGGCTGACGGCCCGATCGATCCCAAGACCGCTCAGGCCATCGCGGCAGATCTGAAGGCGATGCCACGCGAGGCGGTGGACCGCTTCCTGGAGAAATTCGGCGTGCAGCGCATCAAGGACCTGCCCGCCGCGCAGGTGCCCAAGGCCCGCGCCTTCGTCGAGCAGCTGCAGACGGAGCTCGCTGAACCCGTGGCGTCGGACACCGAGGTCGATCCTTTCGCCTGAGCGCGAGGAGCGAGGAGCCACAGCCATGAGTGACTACATCTCCGACGTCTTCGGGGCCGGCGGGCTCTTCGCTTCGCGTTTCCCGAACTACGAATCCCGCGAGGGCCAGGTGGCGCTCGCGCGCATGGTGGACGAAGCCATGTCGCGTGGGCGGCACGCCCTCGGGGAAGGCCCCTGCGGCACGGGCAAGAGTGTCGCGTACTGCGTGCCTTCCATCTGGCACGCACACCACGAGAAGAAGCGCGTCGTCATCGCCACGGCGAACATCGCGCTGCAGGAGCAACTGGTCGCCAAAGACCTGCCGATGCTGTCAGAGGTGCTGCCCTGGAGCTTCAGCTTCGCGCTGCTCAAGGGACGCAACAACTACCTCTGTCTCGATCGGCTCACCGAGTCCGAAGCCGCGGGGCGCCTGCACGGGCTCTTCGACGACCAGCAGCGCCAGCTCGACGAGGTGCTCGCCTGGGCCGACCAAACCCAGCGCGGCGACGTCTCCGAGCTGCCGTTCATTCCGAGCGCTCAGATCTGGTCGCGCTTCTCGGTGAGCTCGGACGAGTGCAAGGCGGACGCCTGCTCCTTCCGCGACGAGTGCTTTGCCGAGTGCGCCAAGGCCAAGGCTCAGGAGGCGGACATCGTGGTCACCAACTACCACATGCTCTTCGCCCACCTGGCCGTCCGACGCGAGACCGGGCAGGACCTGGTGCTGCCGCCGTTCGACCTGCTCGTGCTCGACGAAGCGCACGAGGCGGCCGAGATCGCCCGGGACTTCTTCGGATTCAGCGTCTCGCGATTCACCATCGGTCGCCTCGCCAACGCTGCGGCGGACTTCGGCAAGCAACGGCTCGCGGACGCACTTCGTCGAGAGGCGGAGACGCTCTTCGACCGGCTCGCTGACTACGAGCGCTCCCCGAGCTACCGACGGCGCCTTCGCTCGCCCAACGTGGTGACGGACGCCGGCCTCCAGAAGGCCCTGGTCGCACTGCAGGCAGTGGCCCAGGAGCGGGCCGACGACAGCTCGCTCGAGAAGAAGGATCGAGCCCGAGCATCCAGCGTCGCGCGCGCCGCCAGCACGGCGAGCGCCCGGCTGACTGAAGCCCTCGGCCTGACCGACCCGGGCAAGGTCTACTGGATCGACCTCGACCAGAAGGGTCACGTGAAGCTCTGCTCCAAGCCCGTGGACGTCTCCGAGCTGCTTCGCGCCGAGCTCTTCGACGCCTGTCCGTCGGTGTCGATGGTGTCGGCGACGCTGACCACCGCAGGGAACTTCGACTTCGTTCGCCGGGAGCTCGGCGTGCCGGACGACGCGCTCGAGGTGGTCGCTGACACGCCCTTCGACTTCGAGTCGCAGGCGCTCTTGGTCGTGCCCGAAGGCATGCCCGATCCGCGAGCGCCGGAGTTCATCGACGCTGCGGCCCGCGTGTTTCGCCAGGTGGTCGGTGCCTGCGGCGGACGCACGCTCGGGCTGTTCACCTCGTACCGCGCCTTGAACGGCGTCCACGCGCAGCTCGCTGGCTCCCGCTACCGGGTGCTGCGCCAGGGAGACCTGCCGCGAGCGGAGCTCACCCGCATCTTCAAGGAGGACGTCGACTCGGTGCTGCTCGGCACCGAGAGCTTCTGGACCGGCATCGACGTCGCCGGCGAGGCGCTCACCGGGGTCGTCATCGACAAGCTGCCGTTCCCGCATCCCGACGATCCGGTCATCGACGCCATCTGCGAGCGCGACCCGCAGGCCTTCGGCAACCACCTGGTCCCGCTCGCGATCATCGCTCTGCGCCAGGGCGTTGGGCGGCTCATCCGCGCGCGCTCCGACGTCGGCGTGGTGGTCATCCTCGACAAGCGCATCGCCGAGAAGGGCTACGGCAGGCAGTTCCTCCGAAGCCTACCGCCGATGCTCTCCACCCGGCGCATCGAGAACATCGCCCGCTTTCTCCAGGAGTCGAGCTATGCGCGCGCGAGTTGATTCCGGGCTCTCGCTGCCCATGGGGGAGTGTCCGCCGCGCCTGGCAGAGCGCCTCATCCGCTCGCTCACCTTCCCGAACCCCGCCTACCTCGACCGGATGCGAGTCGGGCGTGATCCGGGCGCGGAGCCAGAGACGCTGTGCTTCGTGCAGGAGCGCGAGGGCTCGCTGCGCCTGCCGCGCGGGGCCATCCACGTGCTGCGTAAGGCCGCGGCGCAGGAGGGTACCATCGTGGCTTGCGAGGACGCGCGCGTGCTCCCCGACGAGCGTCTGCCCGAGCTGCCGGAGCTTCCTCTTCGGGACTACCAGGCGGCCGCCGTCGACAAGCTCGTCCGCGTCACGCAGGGCTCGGTGGTGATCCCCTGCGGTGGCGGCAAGACCCGCGTGGGGATGGGCGCCATCGCGCGACTGCGCACGCCGACGCTGGTGCTCGTGCACACCCTGGACCTTGGCCGAACAGTGGATGGGCGAGCTGAAGGAAAAGCTGGGCATCGACGCGGGCCTCGTGGGGGACGGGCAGCACCGCCCGGCGGCGGTGACCGTCGCCGTCATCCAGGCGCTGGTGCGCTGGGACGAGGCGCGGCTCGACGAGTTCCTGAGCGGCTTCGGCCTGCTCATCCTCGACGAGGCGCACCACGTGGCCGCGAGCACCTTCCACGCGGTCGTCGATCGCTGTCCCGCCCGCTACCGCCTGGGTCTGACGGCGACGCCCGAGCGCTCCGATGGGCTGACGGCGCTGCTCGATCTGTTCCTCGGCGCGCCCCTCGCTGTGGTCTCCCACGACCAGCTCGTCGAGGCGGGCGTGCTCACCATCCCGGAGGTGCGCGCCGTGGAGACCGAGTTCTTCTACCCCTACGTCAGCGCGGAGGACTACATGCCGATGCTCGCCGCCGTGGCCCAGGACGAGCCGCGCAACGCGATGATCGTCGACTCCGTCGTGGCCGAGGCGCAGGCCGGCCACACGTGCCTCGTGCTCTCGGGGCGGGTCGAGCACTGCCACACGCTCGTCGCGGCCGTGCGCGAGGCGGGTGTGACGGCCGACGTGCTCACGGGAGCCGTGAAGCGCGAGCGCCGCAAGGAGCTGCTCGACGACGCGCGCGCCGGAAGGCTCTCGGTTCTGGTCGCGACCAGCATCGCCGACGAGGGGCTCGACCTGCCGCGCCTCTCGCGCGTCTTCCTGGCGTTCCCGAGCCGCGCCAAGGGACGCACGGTGCAGCGCCTCGGGCGGCTCATGCGCCCGCACCCCGACAAGCAGGACGCGGTCCTCTTCGACTTCGTCGACCGCAAGGTGCCCATCCTGCGTCGCCATCACCTCGAGCGGAAGAAGCTCTACGCAGAGGTTCTCGGACTGCCTGCGTCCAAGCTCAGTCGGCGCCCGGAGCCGAGGCAGCGGGCTCGACGGAGCGACGCTGCATGAGCCCAGAGCCGAACGCCGAGGTGATCCGGAGCACCTGGCGCTGGTTGGCTCATGGCGACCACGGCGTCAGCGAGGTGCGCGTCATCCGCCCCGTGGGCGGCATCGTGGGCATTGGCTTCTTCGACGACGAGGAGGCCTTCGTCCGCGAGTGCCTGCGCACCAACGCCATCGGCAACGTCTACGTCGGCATCCAGCCGCGTCCCGTGAGTCTGCTGTCGCGAGCCCCGAACGCGATCCGTCCCATCAAGCGGGGAGCAACCCGCCAAGACATCGAGGTGGTGACCGCCACGGTCATCGATTTGGATCCGGTGCGCCCCAAGGACACCGCCAGCACCGACGAGGAGCTGGCGCAGGCCATCGCCGCAGCCACAGCAGCCGCGGACTGGTGTGAAGCGGAAGGGCTCGTCCGCCCGCGGCTCATGATGAGCGGCAACGGCGCGCAGCTCTGGTTCTCGCTCCCGCCGACGCACCTGGCCGAGCGCGAGCACCTCGCCGAGACGGGCTGAAGCGCTTCGAGGCGGAGCTCCGTGAGCGCTTCCAGACCGAGCAGGTCCACGTCGACTCCATCCACGACGTCGCCCGCATCATCAAGGTGATCGGCACCGTGAGCCACAAGGGCGACGGGCAAGGAGAGCGACCCCATCGCGTCAGCGCGCCCAAGAGCTGGCTTCGAGCGCACCGAGGACCCGCGCTTGCTTGAGCGGCTGACGGCGCCGCCTGCCCAGGAAGAAGCACCAGCGCGGCGCGTGTCGCTCCCCGTGGTCGGCGCGCCCAGCTGTTCAGACGTCGGAACAGCTGACGGCGAAGCCGGAGCCCCGCGTGCGACGCGGCGACTTCGACTGGGAGCACCCCGTGGACATGTGCGGTCCCGTGCAGCGGCTCTGGGACCAGGGCGCCGACGACCGCAGCCTCGCCATCTTCAACATGGTGCGCTTCTTCGCGCACAAGGGGCTGCCGCTCGCGGAGATCATCGAGCTCATCACCGAGTACGACCGCCGCGGGCTCGGCAAGCTCCAGGGGCGCGACGCTGCGGCCTACATCACCAAGGCGCACGACAAGGTGATGGCCACGGCGCGCGAGGACGGCACCGTCGCGCCGCCTTGCCACGCCCTGCAGAAGCTCGACTACTGCAAGGTGCACCGCGAGCCGGGAGCGCGCTGCGATCTGTACGACGTGGTGTTCGACGTCGAGAAGGCCATCGAGGCGGTGCCAGTCGACATGCCGGTGCAGGAGCTCGAGTACCGGCTCAAGCCCATCCTGCTCGCCATCGCCCAGCGCGATCCGTCGATGCACGGCCGCTACCTTGAGCTCGTCGAGAAGCGCTTCGGACTCAAGGCGAAAGATCTCCGCAAGGCCCTGGCTCGCGCGGCGGCCGCACCAGCGAGCGAGGAGAAGCCCGACGACGCCGCGACCGAGCCCGACGCCATCGAGGGCGAGATCTACGAGGACGCCGCCTTCTACTACTGCCTCACGGCGCGAGGGGAGACGAAGATCCTGTCGTCCTTCACCATCGAGCCGACGATGCGCGTCGAGACCGAGGACGGCGAGCTGATCATGGGCGAGGCCCGCACGGACCGGGGGACGACGGTGCGCGGGCTGCGGCTGCCGCTCACGGCTTTCCACTCGAAGCGCGACCTCATCCGCCAGCTACCGTCGGCCGACATGCAGTGGACGGGCAGCGACAACAACGTGCAGGGGCTCCTGCGCGTGCTCGCGCGGCGTCCCGTCCCGCGCAAGCCCGGCTCGACGATGCTCGGCGACTACCGCTCCGGCGAGCACCACGTGTGGCTGGGCCCGGACTGCGCCATCGGCACGCGAGGGCTTCCTTACGCCGTCGCCGGTCATCTACGTCCCGAGCGGCGGCTCGCTCGACAAGCGGGTCAGCTACCGCGACGTCGACGAGGACACCTTCCTGCTCGTGGCGAGCACCGTGTTCGAGTGCCTCCCGCAGGTGAACAAGCCCGAGGTCGATCCTGCCGATCCTCGGCTGGTTCTTCGCCACGCCGCTGAAGCCCCGCTTCATGGAGGCGGTGGGCAGCTTCCCGACGCTCTTCGTCTGGGGCACGCAGGGCTCCGGCAAATCGAGCCTCTGCATCGACATCATGTGGCCGCTCTTCGGCGTGCGCGACGCCGAGCCCTACAGCGCGACGGAGACGGAGTTCGCGCTGCTCAAGCTGCTCACGTCAACGCGCTCGGTGCCCATCTTCATCGACGAGTACAAGCCCTACGACATGCAGCGATTCCGCGTGAACACGCTGCACCGATACCTGCGACGCCTGTACCGGGGGGAGACGGAGGAGCGCGGACGACCCGACCAGCGGGTGAACACCTACCACCTGCAAGCGCCCGTCTGCATCGCAGGCGAGACGCGTCCGACGGAGGCGGCGCTGCTCGAGCGCATCATCACCTCGAACCCCGCGAAGACGACGCTGAGCGAGCTGCCCTCGTGCAAGCGGGCTCACCAGGAACTCCGCGCGCAGGACCTCACGCTCTTCGCGCCCCGGTACATCCAGTTCTGCCTGGGGCGCGACTTCGCCGCGGACCTCCAGGTGGCGCGCGCCGCGACGACCGCGCTCATCGGCGAGCGCAAGGTGCCCATCCGCATCGCCGAGAACCTCACCGCCATGCTGCTCGGCATCCACCTGTTCGAGGAGTTCGCGCGGCACTGCGGCTTCGAGCTCCCTGAGGACCTCGGCGCGCAAGCTGCGGTCGACGCGATCCTGACGGACCTGCTGGAGACGGACCACGGCGTGAAGAACGCCCTGGATCACTTCGTCGAGATGCTCGGCGTGATGGCCGTGCAGAACGAGCTGAAGCACCGCATCCACTACGTCTTCAACGACGGCCGGCTCGCCATCCACCTGGAGAGCGCCTACGACGCCTTCCGCGCGCACTGCAAGCGCATCGACTACGAGGGCGAGCTGGTCGATCTGAAGGCGCTGCGCCGCCTCGTGCTCGAGAACAAGAAGCAGGATGGCTACGTCACGTCCGACAGCGAGCGCGTCTACTTCGCCGCGGGCGACCGCCGGCGCGCCATGATCGTCGACCTGACGAAGACCACCGTCGTCACCGAAGACGACTTCCCCCAGCGCGGCGAATCCGAGGAGGGCGGCTTCCGCGAGAGCTTCAAGAGCCGGTACGGGTGGAACGATCCGCTCAGTTGAACCGTAAGCCGAGTTCTCTCGCTCCCCAACTCCGCCTTCCGATTTTCATACGTTCATCTTCCGGGATTGCGTCGAGTGATGGGACTGCACACGATGAACGGTCGATTCGCAACGGGACGCACCCTGAGCTTCGCCATTGTCGCCCATGCCCTCAACGCAGAACCGCCTCGCCTCGTTCCGACCCACCGAGTGATCCGATCTTCCATCGTCAACGCTGGCCTGGCACCACTCCCAGACCTCTCGGCTTCGCGCTCGCATCGTGGAGGTCCTACGATCTCACTCGCCACCGCGAGGTTGTGACAGAGCCCGAGTCCCCGGTTACCTTCGACCTGCTCCTTGTACGCGAGTCAGCACCTGCGATGCCAACGCCGTTGGGCCCGCCACACATGATGCGACTTCAGAATGCCGCGCCTATTTCGTCTGTCGATGACCCGATCAGGTTCTTGCCGATGCTCGTAACTATGAACCTGCTGCTGCAGCAGACTCCAGTCACACGTCGCGCACGCAGAGTCGCCATGCCTTTCGTGCCGCGTCCAGCAGCGCACGACGCACGGCCCGGCGCGGGCGGACTCAGGTGCGCCTTCTTCAGAGCATCAATTGCTGACGCACGTTGTGGTCGCCAACCGAGTGGTTCTGCACGTAGACCTCGTCGCGCTCATCCTTGGTGAGATTTCGGTACGTCTCGCTTCCGAGTCCGTAGTCGTTGGCCCACGACAGTTCGTCGCCGAGTTCGACCTCCAAGCCGCCGATCATCTCGATGATGGTGTACCCATCGTCCTCGGTCAGGACGGCGGCCATACCGCGTTGCGGATTGATGAGAGTCACTGTTCCTCTTCTCGCCATGATGTGAAGGATATCCAATCAATGCACTTGGCCAATAGGCACGGCTCAAGGCCGACGGGTGTCTCGCCCCGGCGTCTTCACCGCCTCCGCATCCCCTGGCGCGCCGAGCCGCCGGCACTCGCGCAGGAGCGTCGCGGCCTTCTGCATGCCCGCCAGCTGGTCGTCGGACACCTTGCCGCTGGCGCCGCTGCGCTTTCGCGTCGTGGTCGGCGTCATCCAGGTGAAGTCGGCGAGCGACGGATCGAGGATGATGTTCTCCGGGGGGACCGCGAGGCGCACCGCGCCCGTGCCCTTGCGGGACTTGATGAGCGCCCGGCGCTCCTCCTCCGGCGAGGCCCGGCACCTCGAGCTTGCCGAACTCTTTCCGCAGCTCGTCGAGCTCTTGCGCCTTCTTGTTCGCGACGCGCAGGCGCTCCTTGTCGACCCAACCGTCGTCGTCGCCGCGGAGACGGGCGCAGGCGAGCAGCAAGAGGCGCAGAAACTGGAGGTCGCTCTTCCGCAGCCCGCCGAAGTCGTGCCCGTTGATCTCCAGCCGGTGGCGTTCGCCCGGCACCGTCGAGAACCGCAGCTGCACGAAGTCGAGGTCGAGCTCGGGGTCCTCGACCGCGCGCTCGCGGTAGTCGGGGACCAGGTCGTCGAGGGCGCGCGAGAAGTCGAGGCGCCCATCTGCATCGGCGCCGATGGGGACCACAGCCGTCCGCAGGGAAGCAGGCAGCGCCTCGCGCGCAGGCCTGGCCGAGAGCACGATGAGCGCGTCGCTGCCCAGCTCGTCCCGCACCCCGCGGCAGAGCTGCTCGAAGCCGCGCCGGAGCGAGCGACTCCAGACGACGGCGATCGCCAGCCCGCGACGATTCAGAACGCCGACCGGCAAGAACGGCTCCGGCACCTCGCGCGAGAGCGGACGCAGCCCGTTGCGCTTGGCCAGCGCGGCGAGGATGCCCTGCGCCGACGTCCTCAGCGCCTGCACATCGCTGACGGGCACCCACTCCCACCCGGGCCAACAGGCAGGCTCGTGGGGACAGGCGATGCCGACGAGCCCCTCGCCGTGGCGGGAGGCGTAGTCGAAGTTCGGCTGGCACCCGTGCTCGCAGCCGGGCGGCTCGTAGTCGTCCTTGGAGTGGACCAGCACCTTCTCGCGCACGAGCCAGGCGACGTCCGACGCAGCGTCCGCCACCTGGCTGTAGCTCACGCGAGCGCGGTCACTCCGCTGCAGTGCGGTCAGCAGCAGCGTCCATGGCAGCTCGCGAGCCGACATCGATTCCCCACTCCTTGAGGTAGCGACGGATCACCCGATCACGCTGGGTGTCGTTCAGGTTGGTCGAGTTCGGGTTGAAGAGGCTCACGGTGCGGTACTTGCTCCGCCCCTTGCCCTCGAAGGTGAAGCGGAGCTGCACGCCATCGAGCGGATCGCTCTCGAGCGAGATGCCGTGCTCCTCGAGCACCATGCCGAGACCGACGATGGAGAGCCCAGGTCGAAGCTCGATGGTGACGCGCTTGGCGTCGTGGTGCGCGGTGCGCGCGATGACCTTGACGACCGAGACCTCGTCGATTGCGTCGACCCCGTGGGTCGGAAAGTCGAAGTCCTCATCCCGAAGCACATCGAAGTTGAACTTCGGCGTCTTCGACACGTCGCCGAAGTAGTCGGGGTCTTGCACGAACACCTCAGCGAACAGATCGCGGAGCTTCTCGCGCTCGACCTTGCGTGGCGCCTTCACCAGGAGCGTGGAGGTCTCGTAGTGGAAAACGGCGGCCAGCCGCACCACGGGACGCTGCCAGTCGGGCTCGATGACGCCGCTGTCGTTGAAGCGGTCGAAGGGAGCCATCTCGTCCTCGTGGAACACGAAGATCGCGAACTTCTCGTCGTTGGCGAAGTCCTCGATCTGACAGCGCGCCCCGAAGGCCGTGTCGCGGAAGTGCGTGATCATCTCGCCCTTCATGCGAGCCTTCGCCTCAGGCGTCGTGGCGAGCGTGACCTCGTAGCTTCCGGGGTACTCGCGGAAGTGCTCGAGCGCGTCGACCGCGTAGGCCCGGTGTGCCTCGCGGAAGCGTCCAGCGTCAGCGACGAAGAGGCGCAGCGCCAGGTCTTGCGCCGACCACTCGCGAGACTCCTCGCGGAGCTGGGCGCGCTCACCCGTCCAGACGAACGGCACCACCTGCTGCTCCAGGTACGGCCGCGCGTGGCGCGAGCACATGTCGTTGACGACGAGCAGCTCCGTCTCGATGCGCGTGCGCTCGTCGACGTCGAGCGCCTTCCACGCGCGGTAGAACTGAAGGCCCGGAGAGTCCTTGCCATCGAGTTGAAGCGTGACGCCCGCCCAAGCCTGCAGCTCATCGAGCGCTGCGGGGGTGAGGTGGCGGAAGAAAGATTTGGGGTTCCATTCTCGATGGTGCATGGGGATTTTCCTTTGGAAACTGTTCAGTGAACAGTAAACATCTTGAGCAAACGGAAGCTGCGCTCAGAGCAGCGTGAGCTGCGGTGCGGACTCGTCCACGACCAGCTTCAAATCGAGCAGCCGGTAGCGCATGGCCTCGTTCGACACGTTGCTGAAGTTGCCGTGCTCGATGACCTCGGCGGCGAGGTCGCGCAGGTTCTCGTCCAGCTCGCGGTTCTTCCGCAGCTCCTCGACGTGCTTCCAGTGCGGCAGCGTGAGGCCGTAGCGGGCATGCACCACGGCGCGCACGTCGGCCGCCGGCATGAGCAGGTGAGCGGCGAACATGTCCGCCTGAACCTCCACGGGTGGCCGCTTCCCGTCGTCCGAGCGACACACGATCGCGGGCTGCTCGGGCAGGTCCTTGGTAGAGAAAAGCGGCGCGCAGGCCTCGCGTGCTTCGATGAGGGGACGGTGCAGCTCCCAGTGGCCCACCTCGTGGGCCATGGTGAAGGCGATGCGTCCCTCGTGCCCGCCAATCTCGAGACTCTCCTCGATGAAGATGCGACGGTCCTTGAGGAAGGTCGCCCCGAGCACGTTCGGCAGCCCGAGCATGTCGTAGAGGTCGGTGAACGCGAGCTCGAGCTGGAGGTACCCTTCGATGATCTGGTCCACGTCGATCGGCGGGCGCAGCGGCTTGCCGCTCCACTCCGCCACGCGGGCCAGGAGGTCCGTCGCGCGGTGCTCGATTTGAGCCACCGCGAGGAAGGGTACTTTCAGTTCCTGGGTCACTTGCCTCGTCGTTTCTTCTTTGCTGCCTCAAGCATCGCCAGGAGGTCCTTGGCGGTGACGTTCTGCTCTCTGGCGGTCCGAAGAAACTCGGGCATCTGCGGGTCGCCGGTGATCATGGCCCCGACATCCTCCGGAACGCGACCGGCTAGCTGCATCAGCTCGTCGAAGTCGTCGTCGAGGAGTTCCGCCAGGGCGCGGATCGTCTTTTCGGTGGGGGGGCTGGGGTCTTGGTTGTTCTCTATCCGAGAGAGGTAGGTGGCGGAGATGCCGGCTTTGGTCGCGGCGGCCCGCAGGCCTAGCTCGCGCTCCTGCCGAACGCGCTTCAGCCTCTCTCCAAGCGTTTCTTGGCTCACATCAGTTCTTCCTGCGGCAGCTGGTGGGAGTGCCGTCGTGCAGTGTCCAGTGATTACTGGACGAATGTCGGGTCGTCAAGTGGTCAGCGACCTCCCCTGTCCCACTTTCGGTTCGGCCGCCGCGTTTTGAACCACGATGGCCCAGAACCAACGCAGCGTCACGACAGCCCCGGCCGAGCCGCCAGCGCGACCGCCCAAGTCCCCAGAAGCCTACCGCGACGAGCTCTTCGACCTGCTCGCAGAAGCGCTCCTCGAACTCGCTCTCTCGTCTTGCTTGGAGGCGGAAGCAGAGCCTGTGTGTCCGACGCGGCGAGCGTGATTCGCCGCGAACCCCAGCCGCAGAGGAGACCATGCCCAGACCATCCACCCCCGCCGAGGTCTTCGACCTCACTGACGACCTGCCCGAGGTGCTCGCCTTGGAGTCGATGACCGTGAACGAGCTCGCCGAGCGCTATGCCGAGGTCTTTGGCGAGCCGACGCGCTCGCGCAACCGCCAGCACCTGATCCGTAGTGTCGCATGGCGCATCCAGGAGAAGGCGCTGGGCGGCTTGTCCGCCGAGACGCTGGCGCGCATCGCGACCCTCGCTGAAGAGGCCCCGCGCCCCTGGCGACGGCGCCTGCTCGACGCTGGACCACGCAGAACGTCGCAAGCGAAAGCGCGCGCTCCGGAACCGAAGGCACCACCCAAGCCGCGAGATCCACGACTGCCGCCCGTGGGCACCACGCTCCGCCGCGTCTACCGCGGAGAGACCCACGAGGTACTCGTGCGCGAGCAGGACTTCGAGTACCGCGGCAGCAGCTTCCCGTCGCTCTCGGCGATCGCTCGCGACATCACCGGCACCAGCTGGAACGGCTTCGCCTTCTTCCGCTGCTCGCCCGCCGCTGCTCCGGTCTCGGAGGCAGCAGAGTGAAACGTCGGACAGCCGCTCCTGCACCCGGAGAAGCGGCGCTGCGCTATCTACACGCGCAAGTCGACGACGCACGGGCTCGACCAGGAGTTCTCCTCCCTCGACGCGCAGTGGGACGCCTGCGCCGGGTACGTGCGCGGGCAGCCCAGCTGGGAGCTGGTGGAGGAGCGCTACGACGACGGCGGCTTCACCGGCGCCAACCTCGAACGGCCCGCGTTTCAGCGGCTCCTGGCGGACGTCGAGGAGGGGCGCATCGACGTGGTGGTCGTCTACAAGATCGATCGCCTGAGTCGCTCGCTCCTCGACTTCGCGAGCCTGATGGAGCGTTTCCGCAAGGCGGGCGCGTACTTCGTGTCCGTCACGCAGCCGTTCCTCTCGGCAGACTCGGACGCGATGGCGCAGTTGCTGCTCAACGTGCTGATGGCCTTCGCTCAGTTCGAGCGGCAGATGATCGCCGAACGCATCCGCGACAAGGTCGTCGCCTCGCGCCGCAAGGGGCTCTGGACCGGCGGCAACGTGCCCTACGGCTACCAAGTGCAAGACCGCAAGCTGCGGCCGCGCCAGGAGGAGGCCGTCGTCGTGCCGCCGCATGGTCGAGCTCTTCCTCGACACCCAGAGCGACTCGGACGTCACGCGCGACCTCGCCGCTCACGGCGTGCTCACGCGCAAAGAGCGCCCGTGGACGCCCCAGTCCGTCGCGCGCGTGCTCACCAACCCCGTTTACGCCGGCTTCGTCACGCTCGGCAGCGAGCTGCACGACGGCGAGCACGAGCCCCTCATCGACCGCGAGACCTTCGAGCAGCTGCAGTCGCTCCGCGCCACGAGCGCCTCCGAACGCCAGAGCAAGAGCGCCCAGCGCCAGCGCAACCTTGAGTACCTGCTGCGCGGTCGAGTGTTCTGCGGCTGCCAAGGGGCAGAGGCCCAGCCCTGCGGCTTCGCGATGACGCCAGCGTCGACGAGAAAGGGCCGCAGGTCTACCGCTACTACCGTTGTATCGCACGGGACAAGGTGTCTCCCCAGGCCTGCCCGGCGCGTCCGCTCGCAGCCCCGGAGCTGGAGGAGCTGGTGCGCTCCCAGGTAGCAGACGTCGCGCGACAGCTCGACGAGCAGGGGCGCAGCGATGGCGTCACCGTAGACGGCGGCGTCGTGCGGCACGCGGGGCGACGCATCGAGGAGCTGAAGACCCGGCGCGCCGGACTCCGCGAGCGGCTCACGACGGTCGAGGCCGAGCTCCGCGCCATCGCGCAAGCCACTGCCGAGGGCGGGGACCGCGGCGCCTACCACCAGCGGCAGCACGACAAGCGGAGCCAGGAGCGGGACCGGGTGCAGAAGGAGCTGCGCGAGGTCCGCGAGGCACTCGGAAACCTGGAGCGCCTGGTGCTCAACGGTCCCTGGCTTGCCGAGCAGCTCAGAGGTTTCGACACCGTCTGGGACAAGCTGCTGCCCGCGAATCGGCTCCGGGTCATCCGGCTGATCGTCGAGCGAGTCGACGCGAACTCCGTGACCGGCGAGGTCAGCATCACGCTGGCGCCTTGGGTGGGCGCGATGCTCGGCGGGATGACGCAGGGCGAGGAGGCGACCGATGCCGCCTGACGCTCCGGTCATCCTCCGCGCCCAGCTGCGCCCACGGGCGGCTGTGGCGCGCGTCGAGCGAGCACGACGGACCCCGGGCCAGCCCAGCCGCCGTCCCGCCTACGTGGCGCGTCTATTGGCGCTCGGGCACCAGCTGCGGCGGCTCCTCGACGAGGGCCGGGTGGAGAGCGTCGGCGAGCTGGCTCGCCGTCTGGAAGTCAGCCAGCCGCGCATCACGCAGCTGGTGAACCTGACGTACCTCGCGCCGGCGATTCAGGCGGAGGTCGCGGCGCTGGAAGCCGTCGACGGCAAGGAGCCGATGAGCGAGCGGCCGCTGCGCGAGGTGCTGCGGGAGGCCGGGTGGGTGGGGCAGTGGCGGGTGTGGGCGGCGCTTCAACCGCGATGCACGCCTGGCGACGAAGCGCATCACCCGCAGGGGTGAACTGGCGCGAGAAAGTAGCGCGCGCGGGCTGACAATCTACGCCCCACCTGTCCCAGATCGGTGGAGACGAGGGTGGCCGGCCCGCGTAGCATCGGGCCGATGTACGCGCAGACCACCCTCAGCCCGGCGCACGGCGGGGCGGCCGCATGTCGGGTCGCGGACGTACTTCCAGCGAGTGGCCAGCCCCAGCTCTACCGGTGGCTACGATTTCACTCGCGCTGCACCTTGCGCCTTGCCCTCAGGTGGCTGTACCCTACTGCCCGCTGGAAAAGTCTGCCATCCGCTGCGGCGGAGAAGCCGCTCCTCATGACGGATGAAATCCTCACGCTGCCCGAGGTCGCCAAGTTGCTGAAGGTCACCGACAAGACTGTCTACTCGCTCGCCCAGAAGGGCACTCTCCCTGGCTTCAAGGTCGGCGGGCAGTGGCGTTTCAAGCGCGTCGACATCGACGCGTGGATCGAGGAGCAGAAGGCTGTGCTTGCGAGGGGAGGACGAGTGACGGGCAGCCCCTTCGAGCTGGAAGCGCCGCCCAAACGCGAGCGCGCACCGCTCCCGCTCTCCGAGATCGACTTCGCGCTCACGGCGCAGATCACTGTCGCTTGGGCCGGCGAAGGCGGTGAAGAGCCGCGCCTGAAATGGTGGCGCTCGGACATGGTGTCCGAGTTCGGCGGCGAAGACCTCTTCCGTCGACTGCTCCCCCACACCTGGGAGTGGGCTGTTCTGCAAGCCGCTCGCGAGGCGGCCCGCCGCAAGGATGCCGAGCTCCGCGCCAAGGACCACGACCCCGATCAAATCCTGTCGCTCTTCAGCCTCGGTTTCGAGATCGATGAGCGCATTGAAGAGCGGCTCCAGGATCTCAAGCGCTCGGGAGCATTGCCTCGGGAGGCTCTCCCCGGCCTCAAAGACGGCATTCAAGCGGAGTGGAACCGCGACGCATTCTTCGACTGGGTCGCTGGCCACGGGAGCACGGACACGACCTCGGCACCAGCCGGTCGTCGGCTCAAGGGTACCGCCCCCGCATCGCTCGACGCGACCGTCCGGCAGCTCGTCGCCGCACTCGCGCCACCATCCGACGCCTATCCATTGCCGCATTTCAGGAGGGGCAATGACGACGAGCCCCTCGGAGGCCACTGACGTTCACACCCGCCTGCTCAAGTGCGCGCTCGAGGTCGAGGACGCCCGCGCGTACTGGTCTCACGCCGGCAACGCCAAACCAGTGACAGCGCAGCGCGCCTTCGACGAGTACTGGTTCGGCGCGCGGAGCCTGGCTCGCGATCGAGGTGCTGCTCGCCAACATGCGCGCGCGCTTCGACGCGTTCCCGCCGCGCTCTCGGTGCTCCACCGCTGGCCGAGCATGTCGCCCGACACGCGCACGGCTCGATCTGCCACTGGCACCTGCAGCTCGCCGACCCGCTCTACCGCCTCTTCACCGGCCACTTTCTTCCCGAGCGACGGCAGGCGCGCGGCCCGAGGTCACCCGCGACCTGGTCGTTCGCTGGGTCGGCGAGCAGGGACCGGGCCGGCTGGACCATGTCCACGCGCATCCAGTTCGCCAGCAAGCTCCTCTCCGCGGCGTTCTCGGCCGGGCTCGTCACGTCCAATCGCGATCCACGCCCCCTGGCCATCCCTCGCGTTCCCGACGACGCGCTCGAGTACCTGATGTACCTGCTGCGCGAGGTTTCGTTCGAGGGAACACTGCTCGACAACCCCTACGTCGCCTCGGTGGGTCTGGTGGGCGCCTGCTCTCGAGGACCGCTTGCGCCAGCCTGCCTGGGATCGCGTTTCCGGCGCCAAGGCGACCTCATCGACTTCGGCTGGCGCCACGCCAGCCTTGCCGCGTGGGCCGATGCCCACCTCCGCGAAGACGAGGAGGGGCTGCAGTGACGACGTCGCTCTTCCACCGCACGCCGCTGCAAGAGGCGTTCGCAGCCCTACGGCGGGACCTGATCCACGAGGACGGCCCTCGCATCAGCACGATGCGCAACTACCGCTTCGCCATCGTCCAGTACGAGCCGGAGGACGAGTTCAAGCTGCGCAGCGAAGTCCAGCGGCTCAGCTCCGACCTCGTCGCCAACGGCTGGATGGTGCTCTCCATCAACCTGCAGAAGCTCCTCCTCGACCGCGTCCGCGCCCAGGGCGACGACTGGGCCGAGCGCGTCATCGAGATGGAGAAGCGCATGGCGAGCATCGAGCCGAGCGCGCGGCCTCAACTACCTGAAGTCGAAGCTCACGCCGCTCATCGAAGGCCCCGACGGCATCGCCGCCGACTGCAGCCGAGTCATCTGCGACTACGCCGACGCAGCACCCCGACAACATCGACCGCACCGTCGCCCTCATCGGCCGCGCCGGCGCGCTCTACCCCTTCTTCCGCTCGTCGGCGCTCCTGCGCCACCTCGACGGCAGGACCGAGCAACGTGCCGGTCGTCCTCCTCTACCCGGGCGAGCGCCGCGGCGCCACCGGGCTCTCGTTCATGGGCATGCTCGAGCCCGACAACGACTACCGGCCGCGCATCTATCCGTAGGCGACAAGAAGGAGCCATGAACCCATGCTGATCCGCGACCTCTTCCTCTCCGACGTCACCCGCGACATCCCGCCGGTCGTCTACTTCCACGAGCAGTCGCCCGACAAGCTCGCCGCCGAGGTCTCCGAGTACATCATCACCGGCGGCTGGCCCGAGGATCACCCGAATCATCGGCGCGTCCCCAGCGGCATCCACGAGCAGTACGTCCGCCTGCTCACCAACATCGCCAGCGAGCTCGACAAGCCCGGCGGCCCCGAGCTGCCCGAACGCGTGGATCTCCGGCTTCTACGGCTCCGGTAAGTCGAGCTTCGCCAAGCTCCTCGGCCTCGCCCTCGATGGCGTCGCGCTGCCCGACGGCGTCTCCCTCGCCGAGGCCTGGCTGCGCCGCGACACCTCCCCGAAGTCGCGGCGAGCTCCGCGCGGCCTGGAGCGCGCTGCGGCAGAAGATCGATCCGCTCGCCGTCGTCTTCGACATCGGCGGCATCGCCCGCGACAACGAGCACATCCACGCGGCGGCCGTCCGCCAGGTCCAGCATCGCCTCGGCTACTGCAGCACCGAACCCCTGGTCGCCGACTTCGAGCTCAACCTCGAGCGCGACGGCGAGTGGGCGCGCTTCGAGAAGGTCGCCCGAGAGACGCCTCGGGCAGCCCGTGGACCGAGGTGAAGGACCGCGCCCTCGGCGGAGGAGGACTTCTCCGCTCGTGATGTCGGCGATGTACCCCGAGACGCTACACCGACCCGATGAGCTGGTTCACCAGCCGCGGCGGCACGCACACGCCGCTCGGAGTCGCCCGAGGAGGCGGTCGCAGCCATCCGCGACATGCTCAGCTTCCGCCGGCCCGACGTCGACGCTCTTCCTCGTCGTCGACGAGGTCTCGCAGTACGTCCTCGCCAACAAGGACCGCGTCGACCGGCTGCGCGCCTTCGCCACCGCGCTCGGCGCCGACCCTCAAGGGCAAGGCCTGGCTCCTCGCCCTCGGCCAGCAGAAGCTCGACGAGGAGGCCGACGACTCGTTCCTCGTCTGGGCCAAGGACCGCTTCCCGCCCAAGCTCCGCGTGCACCTGGCCGCGACCAACATCCGCGACGTCGTCCACAAGCGCCTGCTGCAGAAGAAGCCCGAGCACGAGGGCGCAGCTGCGCGACCTCTTCGAGCAGCACCGGCCCGACCTGAAGCTCTACGCCTACGGCTGCGAGTCGGTGACCGCCGGAGGAGTTCGTCGAGGTCTACCCGATGCTGCCGGGCCACATCGACCTGCTCCTCCAGATCACCAGCGCCCTGCGCACCCGCTCGGCCCGCGCGCAGGGCGACGACCAGGCGATCCGCGGCCTGCTCCAGCTCCTCGGCGAGCTCTTCCGCGACCAGAAGCTCGCCGACCAGCCGGTCGGCGCGCTCGTCACCCTCGACCAGATCTACGAGGTGCAGCACACCGCGCTCGACTCCGACGTGCAGGACTCGATGGCGCGCATCCTCGAGCCAGTGCACCGACGACGCCGACGGGCGCTCCTGGTCCGCGCGGCCAAGGCGGTGGCGCTGCTCGAGCTCATCCAGGACACGTCCCCACCGACGCCAAGCTCGTCGCCCAGTGCCTCTACGACCGCGTCGACCGCGGCAACCAGGTGGCGGACGTCACCGAAGCGCTCGAGGAGCTTCGCCGCCGCAACCTCCTCGGCTACTCCGAGAAGCACGGCTACAAGATCCAGTCGTCCGCCGGCGAGGAGTGGGAGCGCGAGCGCCGCGACATCGGCGTGCCCAGCGAGTCCATCAGCGACGTCGTGCAGGACGCGCTGAAGTACCTCCTCGCCGACGCCCGAGCGCCCGCGCCTCGAGGGCCGCCCCTTCCCCTGGGCCGGCCGTCTTCTCCGATGGCCGCCAGGCCGACGACGTGACGCTGGTCGATCCCGCGGGACGACGCGGTCGTCCGCGTCGACTTCCGCTTCCTGTCCCGCGAGGAGCGCACCGAGAGCACCTGGGTCGAGCGCAGCGCCGAGACGGCCGCTCCAGCGACCGGCTCGTCTGGGTCGTCCGGCGACACCGACCAGGCTCGAGGAGCTGGCTCGCGAGCTGCAACGCTCCCGCGCCATGGTCAAGAAGTACAAGCCGCGCCGCGAGTCGCTGAACGCCGGCGCGCAAGCTCCTGCTCCAGCAAGAGGAGAACCGCGCCGAGGACCTCGAGAAGATCGCGTCGCGACGCCGTCGCGGACGGCGTGGATGGCCGGGAAGCTCTACTTCCGGGGCCGCTCCATCGTCGCCGCAGGAGCACGGCGCCGCGTTCGCCAGCCGCGCTGTCCGCGACCGGCGACGCGCATCCTGCCCGATCTCTTCCCGCACTTCGTCGCGACCCAGGTCCAGCCGTCGGAGCTGCTGCAGCTCGTCGAGCGCGAGCTCTCGCGGCCCGTCGCCGAAGTTCCTGACTGGCGACCTCGGGCATCCTCGAGCTCGACGCCGGCCGCTACGTGCCCGCGCTGCAGCGGCGTGGTGCCGCGCCGCGTGCTCAGGAGTACATCGAAGCCGAGGGCGGCCTCGGCGGCACGACGCTGCTCGCCCACTTCGGCGGCCCGCCCTACGGCTACACCGCGAACGTGGTGAAGGCGTGCGTCGCCGGCCTGCTTGCGCGCGGGCAAGGTCCGGCTGCAGCCGGAGGGTGGCAGCGAGATCACCGCCGTCCGCGACGCCGGCGTGCGCGACCTCTTCGACAAGGACCGCGCGTTCCGCCGCGCCACGATCTTCCCGGCCGGCGAAGACGACATCGGCTTCCAGGCGCGGGCACGCATCTGCAGGTTCTTCGAGGAGCGCCTCGGCGCAGAAGCTGGACCGCGAGGACCACGCCATCGCCGACGCGGTGGCGCAGCACTTCCCGCAGCTCGCGCAGCAGCTCCGGGAGCGTCCAGGCGCAAGCTCGACCGCCTGCCCGGCTCGCCGCAGGGACCGGCTGTCGTTCGCGAAGCTCGAGCGACGCGCTGGAGCAGTGCATCCGCACCTGCCGGCAGACGAAGCCGACCGTGAAGCTCGTGAAGAAGCACCTCGACGCGCTGCGCGACGGCGTCCAGTTGCTGCAGCTCTACGACGCGGAGCTGACCGACGACGCCATCCGTGCCGTCACCGACGCGCACGGCGTGCTCGTCTACCAGGCCAAGCAGCTCGAGGAGCTCGGGGTGAGCGCGTCCAACGTCATGGACGCTGCCGCTCGCGTGCGCCACCAGCTCGAGTCCGACCGTCCGTGGCAGGCCATCTCGGGGCTCGCCGAAGACCTCGAGCAGATCACGGCGGCCTACACCAGCGAACGGCAGCGTCTGCTCCAGTGGCAGGAGCAAGAGGCCGAGGCAGGCGCGCGGCCGCGTGAAGAGCGCGCGACGGCTTCAGCACGCTCACGGGCGAGCAGTCACACCAGGTGCTGCGCCCGCTCGCCCGTGCCGTCACCGACACCACCGCCGAGGCGATCGCACCGCCGCTGAGCGCCCTGAAGGAGCCGTTCCTCGCTCGCGCTGCAGCGGGCGGAGGACCAGGCCAACGACATCCTCGACGAGATCCTCAGCGAGGGCGACAAGCCCCTCATCGTCACGCGTCGATCTCGGCCTGCGCAACCGCGAGCTCACGAGCGAAGCCGACGTCGACGCCCTGGTCGAGGAGATCAAGAAGCGCCTGATGGAGCAGATCCGCGCCGGCGCGCGCGTGAGGCTGACGTGATGGGAGGCGCTTTCGACATGGCGATGACCCCAGACGCCAAGGCGCCGCTCTCGAAGACGATCCGCGCCCTGCGGGAGCGGCTGCTTCGCGACCTCCACGCCGAGACGGAGGCCGCCTACCGCCTGTCGATCCGCGCCCGCGACGCCGGGCTCGACGAGGCGACGCGCGTCCGCCGCGGCGCGGCTCGAGGCGTGGATCGCCGAGCAGCTCCGCGCCCAGGACGGCGACGGCACGAAGGCGAAAGAGCAGCGCACGGCCGAGGACTTCCGCCGCGAGGCCGAGAAGCAGGCCGCCTACACGCTGCTGAACCGCCTCGTCATCCTGCGCCTGATGGAAGCGCCGGGCCGAGCGGCAAGCCGCTCGGGAGCCGGCCGTCGTCACCGGCGGCTGGGAGAGCCGGGGCTACAAGCGACTTCCGCCAGCTCGCGCCCGCGCTCGTGCGCGGCGACGAGACCGAGGGCTACGCCTTCCTGCTGCGACCTCGTCTTCGAGGACCTGGCGACCGACCTGCCCGGGCTCTTCGGCCCCGCCGGGCGTCGCCGACCTGATCCCGATTCCCGCCGCGACGCTGCGCCACGCCGTCGAGGCGCTCGACCAGCCGGAGCTCGAGAGCTGCTGGACCGACGACATGACGCTCGGCTGGGTCTACCAGTACTGGAACGACCCGGAGCGCGAGGCGCTCGACGCCAAGCTCAACGCCGGCGGCAAGGTCGAGCCGCACGAGATCGCCAGCAAGACGCAGATGTTCACCGAGCGCTACATGGTGGACTGGCTGCTGCAGAACAGCCTGGGCCCGATGTGGCTGGCGATGTGCAAGAAGCACGGCTGGACGCCCGAAGTCGAGGCGGACGGCACGCTCGACCGCGCTCGAAGCGCGGCGCGCCGAGTGGCGAGCGAAGCGCGAGGCGGGCGAGGTCGCGCTGACCGAGCTGATGCCGCTCCACACCGACGCCGAGCGGCGCTGGGCCTACTACGTGCCGCAGCCGATCCCCGACGACGCGGTCGAGCACGCGCCCGAGAGCGTGCGCGACCTGAAGCTCCTCGACCCGGCGGTGGGCTCGGGGCACTTCCTCGTGGTCGCCTTCGATCTGCTGGTCGCGCTCTACCGGGAGGAGGCGCGGCACCGCGGCGAGGCGGGCGAGCCACGCTGGAGCGACGCGCGCCATCGTCGAGCGCATCCTCGCGCACAACCTCCACGGCATCGACCTCGACCCGCGCGCCGTGCAGATCGCCGCGGCCGCGCTGTGGCTCAAGGCGCAGCAGACTTGCGCCCGATGCGCGAGCCGCGAGCGGTGAACCTGGTGGCGTCGAACCTGAGGCTCGGCGAGTCTGCCCGACGACGACCCGGCGCTGGTCGAGCTGCGGCGCGAGGTGGAGCGGGAGACGGGCATCCCGGGCGAGCTGACCGACACCGATCGTCCACGCGCTGCGCGGGCGCCGACCACCTGGGCAGCCTGCTCAAGGTCGACGAGGCGGTCGACGAGGCGCTGTCGAACGCATGAGGCGGAGCTCGGGCGCGACGCTGGCGCAGCAGGGGCGATCTCTTCGACGGCTTCGCGGCGAAGCAGCAGCGGCTGCCGATCGACCGCGACGAGGCGCGGGCGAGCCTGCTCGAGCGGCTGGAGCGCTTCCTCGCCGAGCACACGCGGCGGCGACGACCTCGGGCTGCGGCTGCGCGGCGAGCAGCTCGCGGCGGGGGTGCGGTTCGTGCGGATGGTGCGGGAGGGCACGCTACGACCTGGTGGTGGCGAACCCGCCCTACCAGGGCACGCGAAGATGGCCGACGCCGAAGTACGTCGAGAAGGCGCTACCCGCTGGGCAAGGCCGACCTCTACGCGGCGTTCCTGCTGCGCGGGCTGGAGCTGGTGCGGCGCGGGCGGCGTGTCGGCGATGCTCACGATGCGGAACTGGATGTTCATCAAGCAGTACGCCGGATCTGCGGGAGCAGCTGCTGGAGACGTTCGACCTGCGGGCGCTTGGCGACTTCGATCGGGCGCTTTCGACGAGGTGCCGAACGAAGTCGTTAGCGTCGTCGTCAGCGTGTCTTCGCGAAGCGGGCCCGACCGAAGCAGACAAGCGTCGCGCTCAACCCGACGCCACCGGACGACAAGTCGTACGACCGGGAACGGACGAACGCGCAAGCGCGCCGCTACTCTCTGCCAGGTCGGACGCCACGAGTTCGACCCCGCAGCGCTGAAGGTCGTGCCGGAGTGGCCGCTGGTCTACTGGTGGGAGAGCAGCTTTCTCGAGTGGTATCGATCCGCTCCGAAGCTGGGAGATCGCATCGCCAAGCGAAGGGACTTGGCACCACAGACAACGCGCGCTTCCTTCGACGCTGCGTGGGAAGTGCCGCGAAGTCACTCATGTTCGCGCAGATCTCGACTCCGATCGCCAGTCCCAGCAACTCGCAGTGGGTGCCGTACATCAAGGGGGCGGCGCGGTCGCGAATGGTTTGAGCCGCTCAGCGACGTCGTTCGCTGGCACATGAACGGGCTGGAGATACGCTGCTGTACTCGAAGCTCGACGGTATCGCGACATGCGAGCAACGAGCTGGTACTTTCGCGAGGGTGTCGCTGTTCGCCACGATTGGGCAGACGTTCTCCGCGCGGCTGCACCGCTATTCCGAGCATCTTTGGTGCAGCAGGCATCGTCGCTGTTTCCGCCCGCAGACCGAGGCCGGAGCTTCTCTGCCTGCTGAACAGCAGCGACGGCGCGCACGATCCTCGAGTCGCTGAACCCAACGATCAGCTTTGCAGCTTGGGGATGTCGCGACGGCTGCCGGTCTGCGACGATCAGCGATGCAGAGACCATCTTCAGTCGACTGGAACAGCGCGTTCGCGCAGCACGAAGCTCATCGTGAACCCTCGGTCGAGTTCAAGCGAGCCCGGCCCCTCGCCCTGGCGCCACGCCCAAGACTGGGCCCAGCACGCCGTCGACCGTCGCCCGAGGCGCAGCCGCTGCCCGAGCACGTACGAGCCAGTTCGATCCCGAGCCTCCGACCGACCACCTCAGCTTCGCCCTCGGCGTCGCCCTCGGTCGCTTTGGCGCCGAACGGCGAGGGCATCCTCGACCCCGACGAAGGCCGATCTCTCCGACGCGCTCTGCCCGCCGGCATCCTCTTCCTCGACGGCACCCTCGACGCCGACGACCACCGCGACAGCCTCGGCCACCCGGCGGCCGCTCCGCTCCACGACGCCTGGGAGGCGCACGGCCCGGCCATCGACACCAAGACGATCCTCCGCGACTGGCTGCGCCTCGACTTCTTCAACGACGTCCACAAGGGCATGTACGAGAACCGGCCCATCCACTGGCCGCTCTCGCTCGCGAAGAAGACCTTCGTCGCCTGGGTCAACATCCACCGCTGGGACGACGCAGACCCTCCGCGTCCTCCTCGCCGACCACCTGCACCCGCGCTCAGCCCGCCTCGACGGCGAGCTGACGGACCTGCGCGCCGCCCGCGACGGCGCCGACAAGAAGGCCGCCCGCGACGCCGAGAAGCGCTACGACAAGGTGCTCGAAGTGCGCGCGACGAGCTGGCCGACTTCATCGCCGCACGTCGAGCAGTGCGCCGATCACGGCCCGCCGCCGACGGACGCCAAGTGCCCGCAGCGCGAGCAAGACGCCCGCTACGCGCCCGACCTCGACGACGGCGTGATGATCAACTCCGCCGCGCTCTGGCCGCTGCTCGAGCCGCAGTGGAAGGACCCGAAGAAGTGGTGGAAGGAGCTCGCCACCGCCAAGGGCAAGAAGGACTACGACTGGTCGCATCTCGCCATGCGCTACTGGCCGACCCGCGTCGACGAGAAGTGCCAGGAGGACCCCTCCCTCGGCGTCGCCCACGGCTGCTTCTGGCGCTACCACCCCGAGCGCGCCTGGGCCTGGGAGCTCCGCCTGCAGGACGAGATCGGCCCCGACTTCCGCATCGAGGAGCCGCCCTACCGACCCGGGCGGGCGCGACCTCGGCGACCAAGGGGACGGCCCCCACCGCGACGCCTGGCTCCGCGACCACGCCGGCGAGGCCCTCGCGGCGGTCGAGAAGGAGGCCATCCGTCGGATGGGGCGCGGCAAGGACAGGAAGGTCGTCCCCGAGCTGCGCCTCCTGGAGCCCGGCCTCTGGTCGGCGCTCCCCGACGAGGTCTGGGCGATGGAGCTGCGGCTCTCCGAGAAGCAAGGCGCCGAGTTCCGACTGCGCGCCCCCGACGAAGCCGAGGCCCGCGCGACCTTCGAGGCCGACCACCCCGAGCTGGTGAAGGCCCGCGAGCAGCTCATGAAGGGGCTGACGCCGCCCCCGAGCTCTTCGAGGACTCGGAGCCGGACAGCGACGACGAGCTGGACGCCCGACGAGCGACGACGACGCCGAGGAGGAGCTCGACATGGTCGCGGAGGACGCCGCAATGACCCATGCCTTAGCCATTGGCGGACCGGTCTCCGAGGCCCTCGAAGCCGATCTGCGCAGCTGGGTGCGCAAGCACGGCATCGTGGTCTGGCTCGATCTCGACGGCCACTACACCTCCTTCGTCGACCGTCTCGTCGAAGCCCGCGGCAGCGGTGGCCTGCCCTACGAGGTGAAGGCGTTCCGCGGCAGCCACCTCGAGCTGATGATGGCGCTCGAAGGCCTGGTCGGACGGCACGGAGAAGACGCAGCTCGTCGTCCACCTCCCGGGCTTCAACGAGGACACCGTGCGGCAGACGCCGCTGCTCGAGCTCTATTCGGCCGGCGTCCGCTACCGCAAGAGCCTCGACACCCTGGTGAACGAAGCCGCGGGCGGAAAGGTGCGACCGGAACAGATCGCGGCGTTCCAAGCCAAGGGAGGCCTATCTCTCGAAGGCGCCGACGCCTGGCTCTCGGCATCCGATCGCTGATGGGGACTCCGGCATCGGCGCGCAGCTGCGAGCCATGCACCCAACGGCCATTCTCGACGACCTCTTGTCGGGCGGGTTCGTGGCCGACCAAGTCGCTCAGGGAAATGCGGACGCCGTCTGGGAGCGGCTCCGATTGCGACCGGCATTTCCACGGATTGGGTCGATCGGACGCTTCCGCTCAGCTCGAGGTACGGCCGAGGACGCTGGCCTTCGCCGCGGCGAGCTGGGCCTCTGCGTCGAGTACATCGACGATCTGCGCCGCCCACCGGTCGCCGAAGTCCTGGATGGCATGTCCGGCTTGCCCCGTCCGGTCATCGACACCTGCCGAGCGGTTGCGGCTCACCTGCGCGAGCGCCACGCCGTCTTCTACAAGCGCACGGCCGACGAGACCGAGGCCATGCTGGTCGACGAGGTCGACGCCGCGAAGGCCGAGGACCTGGGCCGAGTCGACACGTTCCGCTTCGAGGAGGACACGGTACTCGAGGCAGCCCTCGACGTGCTTGACCGCGCGCGACTGGGACACCGCCGCCGAGTGGGCCTCGTTGCGCATCGGTTCCAAGTCTAACCGCGGCTCCTACTGGCTTCGCGACGATCCGACCCGTCAGTCCGCCTGGCAGCTCATCGCGGATGCCGCCAGCGCTCGGCCAGGCGATCGCGCGTGCGGGCGAGCACCTCACCGCGAAGGGCGAGCCTCGACGCAGCGATCGACTTCTACACGGAACGCGGCGCGGCCGTGGATCAGGCACACCGCCACCTCGAGCAGCGCCGCCTCGCGCTGCTCTACCCGCAGCTCCCGGAGTTCGAAACGCTGCGCGCCCGGCTCGACGAGATGCGCGACGCTCTGGCGCGCGTGGGCCGACGCGTGGGCGCGTGACTTCAACGACCTCTGTCGCAGCCACGGGTTCCTCCCAGAGCCCGGCACGGCAGCAGCGCACCCTCTTCGACGAGGTCGTGCGGCCGATGACGCAGGAGCCCGGCACCACGGCGCTCTTCGTCGTCGATGCCTTCCGCTTCGAGATGGGCGAGGAGCTCTACCGCCAGCTCGCCGGCGAGTCCGCGACCACGGTTCACCTCAAGGCCCGCCTGGCCGAGCTGCCCATCGGTGACCGAAGTCGGGATGAACGTGCTCGCGCCCGTGTCGCAGCAACGGCAAGCTCGCTCCGTCGCTGAGCGACACCAATGGTGGCCGGATCCACGGCTTCTCGACCGGCGAGTTCCGCGTCTCCGACCCCGAGAGCGCAAGCGGGCGATGCACGGCCGCGTCGGCGGAACGAGCTGCCCGTGGCTCACGCTGGAAGAGGTCGTGTCGCGGGACAGTACGTCGCCTGAAACGCGCCGTCGCCCAGGCCCGCCTCGTCGTGGTGCACAGCAGGGAGATCGACAACGCGGGCGAGAAAGGCGTCGGCCCGCGGTGTTCGACCACGTGATGCAGAAGCTTCGGGCCGCGTGGCGCCTGCTGCGCGACGCCGGCGTCCGGCGGTTCGTCTTCACGAGCGACCACGGCTTCCTGCTGCTGGACGAGACGGCGGCGCTCGGCAGTACCCACGGTCGCAAGATCGATCCGAAGCGACGGCACGTGTTCTCCGCGCACGGCGCCGACCACTCGGGCGAGGTGCGCGTCGCACTCGCGCGATCTGGGCTACGAGGGCGTCGAGGGGCACGTCATGTTCCCGGAGACGACGGCGGTCTTCGACACCGGGCGCCGCTCGATGAGCTTCGTCCACGGCGGCAACAGCCTGCAGGAGCGCGTCATCCCGGTGCTGACGGTCGTCCACCGCGCGGCCGCCGGTGGCAGCACGGTCCGCTACTCGGTAGCCGCGTCGGTGCTCGAAGGCGTCGCCGGGATGCACTGCCTCCAGGCGCGGGTCGAGCTGGCAGACCAGGCAGCCTTCGACTTCGGCGGCGCCGAAGGAGGTGGAGCTCGCGCTCCGGGTGCCGGAGGCCGAGGACGTCCGGGTGGAGCTCTGCCAGGTGCGCGGCAAGGCGCGCATCGTGGGCGGCGCACTGCTCGCCACGGTCGGGGAGAGCTTCGAGCTCTTCTTCCGGCTCTCCGGGCCCGCGGCATCGCCGCGTGCAGGTGGAGCTCTTCCACGGGAGCCAGCGCGTCGAGGTGACGCCGTGCGTGCCAGACGCTCGCTTCGCCGTCGCGGCGACCCGGACGTCCATCTGCACCACCGCCGCCTGCTGCCGCGCCCACCGAGGCCGAGCTGTCGGTCAGCGAGCGCGTGGCTGCTGGACCTCCCGGAGGGCGGCGTCCGGCAGGTGTTCGAGCACCTCGCCGTTCACGGGACAGTTACGGAGGGCGAAGCCGCCAACATGCTCGGCGGCCCGAGGGCCGTGCGTCGATTCGCGGCGCGATTTCGAGGAGTTCGCGCAGAAGGCCCCATTCTGCGTGCGCATCGACATGGTGGCCGGATTCAAGCGATACGTGCGCGAAGGGAACAGCCAATGACAACCATGACGCAAAAGGACGTGGAGCACGTCTTCGAGTCCCTGCGAAAGGGCCTCGTGCCCGAGCGGGCATCGACGCCTTCGCCGTCGGCATCGAGAAGCAGCGCGGTGAGCTCCATCGCCAGCTCGACCTCGCGCGGGACGGCGAGGGCACCATCAAGTTCCTGCGCGGCGGCTACGGCTGCGGCAAGACCTTCATGGCCCGGCTGGCGCTCCTCGACGCGCAGGAGCGCGGCTTCGCCACCAGCTTCGTCGTCGTCTCCGACAACGACCTGCAGTTCCACCGCTTCGACGACGTCTACCGCAAGGTCATGACCGAGCTGGGCACCGCGTCCTGCCCGCGGGGCGCCTCGGCGACATCCTCGACCGCTGGATCGGCAATCGAAGAGGGCCTCATCGCCGCGGGCGAGGACGAAGACGCCCACGACTTCGACGACGAAGGTCGCGCAGGCGGCTCGACGAGGACCTGGCCTCGCTGACCGGCGGCCAGGCCCCGCAGGACTTCGTGCGGGTGGTCCAGACCATCTTCGACCTGAAGCAGAAGGGAGAGGTCGCCGAGGCCGGCGCGCTGATCTCCTGGCTCTGCGGCAGCGGCAACGTCGCCGCGTCTGCGAAGAAGGCCGCGGGCATCAAGGGCGACATCGGCAGCCGGGACGCCCTCGACTACCTGCGCGGCGTGCTCGAGATCGTCAAGGCCGCCGGCTACCAGGGCCTCGTCATCGTCATCGACGAGGCCGAGACCATCCTCCGGATGCGCTCCGACTCGCGGCACAAGTCGCTCAACGGCATCCGGCAGATCGCCGACGCCGCCGGCTCCTACCCCGGGCTTCTCTGGCTCTTCACCGGCACGCCCGAGTTCTTCGACACCCGCCACGGCGTGGCCGGGCTCGCGCCGCTCCACGACCGCATCCGCTTCCTGAAGCAGGGCCGGTTCGCCAGCCTGCGGCAGGCGCAGCTCGAGCTCGTGCCCTTCGACGCAGATCGCCTGCGTTCCGTGGCCCTCAGGCTCCGCGAGCTGTTCCCGTCGAGCGACCGAGCGCGACTCGACAGCCGCGTCGAGCGACGAGTTCATCGACGCCTCGTCGCCGAGGTGACGACGGGCTTCAAGGGCGACGTCGGCGTCGTGCCCCGCCAGTTCCTGCGCGAGTTCGTCACCCAGATGGACCTGGTCGAGGAGCACGACGACTACGTCCCGATGAACGAGTACGGGTTCAAGCCCGAGACGCTGAGCCGCCGAG
Organism: uncultured delta proteobacterium; assembly: GCA_963809955.1. GTDB lineage: Bacteria > Myxococcota_A > Polyangia > Polyangiales > Polyangiaceae > JAICQQ01. The sequence goes on along the minus strand of CAWELQ010000010.1, from coordinate 476,988 downwards.
GAGCAGCACGCGCTTTCGGGCGAGCCGTTCACCGTTCCCGATGGCGAGGGACGACGAGCTCGTGCCCGCAGGAGGACGTCTGGTGAGCATCGTTCGCCCGCTTCGCACCGCGCCTGCAGGAGGCGATCGTCGTCGCGGCTCGGCTGGTCGAGCCTGCGGCCGGTGCAGGAGCAGGCGGGCGAGGCCCTGCTCGACGGCAAGAACGCCGTCATCCTGGCGCCGACGGCTGGCGGCAAGACCGAGGCGTCGATGTTCCCGACGCTCTCGCAGATGGTCGAGGAGCCGCCCGACGGCGTCGGCGCCATCTACGTCGCGCCGATCAAGGCGCTGCTCAACAACCAGGCCGAACGGCTGGGGCTCTACACCGAGATGGTCGGGCTGCGCCGCTTCGTCTGGCACGGCGACACCGGCGACCAGCGCCGGAAGAAGTTCCTGAAGGAGCCGGCCGAGCTCCTGATGACGACGCCGGAGTCGCTCGAGGTCATGCTGGTCTCGCCAGCGCGTCGAACGAGCGCACGCTCTTCGCCGACCTGCGCATCGTCGTCATCGACGAGGTCCACGCGCTCGCCGGCACCGACCGCGGCGCGCACCTGATGAGCGTGCTCGAGCGGCTGGCGCGCGTCTCGCAAGCACGACGTTCAGCGCGTCGGTCTGAGCGCGACGGTGGGCAACCCGGACGCCATCCTCGAGTGGCTTCAGGGCACGTCGTCGCGACCGGGCGAGGTGGTCGACCCGCCGAAGCAGCCCGGCGCGCCGGCAGCTGCTGGTCGTCCACCGGCCCGACCTCGGCGCAGCTCGCCGACGCGACGCGGCCCAGCATGGCGAAGGGCCAGAAGAGCCTGTTCTTCTGCCAGTCGCGCGCGCACGACCGAGGCCGTCGCCGAGCACATGCGTCGCGCCGGCACCGACGTCTTCGTGCACCACAGCGCCGTCTCGCGAGAGGAGCGGCGAGCTCGCCGAGGAGCGCTTCCACCGCGGCGCGGACGCGTGCATCGTCTGCACGTCGACCCTCGAGCTCGGCATCGACGTCGGCGATCTCGACCGCGTGCTCCAGGCCGAGGCGCCCGACACCGTCAGCTCGTTCCTGCAGCGCATGGGCCGCACCGGGCGGCGCGAGGGCCAGGCCGCGAACACGACGTTCTTCTGCGAGACCACCGAAGGCGTGCTGCAGGCGATCGCCCTCGATCGAGCTGGCGAAGGCGGGCTGGGTCGAGGACGTCGACGTCGAGCGCCGCTGCTGGCCGGTGCTGATCCACCAGCTCCTCGCCATGTCGCTCGCGAGCGACGGCATCACGGCGGAAGACGCCTGGGCGCACCTGTCGCGGGTCCCCGACTTCCGCGGCATCCATCGCGCCGAGTTCGACCGGCTGGTCGAGTGGATGCTCCGCGATGGAGCCCTTCGTCTGGCCTCCGGGCGGCTCGTGCTCGGGCCCAAGGCGGAGCGCCGCTTCGGCCGGCGCAACTTCATGGAGCTGTTCGCGGTCTTCTCGAGCCCGCAGACCTACACCGTGCAGACGCCGAGCGGGCAGCCGCTCGGCACGCTGAACCAGGACTTCGTCGACCGCCTCGTCGACGGCATCAGCTGCTTCCTGCTCGGCGGGCGCGCCTGGGCCGTGCTCGCGCGTCCAGCACGACGACCGGCGCGTCATCGTCGCAGCCCGCTCCCCGCGGCCGACAGCCGACCTGGGGCGGCTTCCTGCCCCAGTTCCTCGGCTTCGAGGTGTGCCAGCGCGATCCTGCGCGTGCTCACCGACGGCGAGACGTTCGGCTACCTCGACGACGCGGCGGCCAGCGGCGCTGCACCGAGTACCGCGACGCGATGCCGTCGAACCTGGCGCCCGGCCGAGGCGGCGTCGAGGTCGACGGCGACGAGATCCGCTGGTGGACCTTCGCCGGCGGACGCATCAACGCCACGCTGCGCTACGCGCTCGAGGCGGTCGGCGGCGACTGGAAGGTCATCCCCGACAACTTCCTGATCAAGATCCGCGGGGACAGCGTCAACCGCGACCGCTTCAACGAGGCGGCTCGCGAAGCTCCGCGAGCTCGAGTTCTGGGAGAACGAGAAGCTCTGGACCGAGGTCGCCGAGTCGCTTCCCGACCTACCGCCTCAGCAAGTTCCAGCCGCTCATGCCGCCCTGGGTCGAGCGCGAGGTGGTCGCCAGCTACCTGCTCGACGTCGGCGGTGCATGGCGCTGGCTCTCCGGGACCGAGGACGCCATCGCCCGGATTCCCGCGGGCGTGCGAGAGCTGACTGCGGAAGACCGAGCTCGGGCAGCGCGGCTCGAGAAGCTGGCCGCCGCTCGACCGCTCCGACGGGACGACTCGCGTGAAGTCGTGTGGGTTCGGACCGACGAGGAGCTGGCTGATGCGCGCTGCGGCTCTCTCTAGGCGAAACCGTCGTCGGCCTCGACGTCGAGACCACCCTCGACACCCGCGCCCTCTGCCTGATCCAGCTCGCGACCTCGAGCCGCACCGTACCTCATCGACGCCCTCGACGTAGCCGACTTCGAGCCCCTCGACGCCTGCTCGAAGCTGACGGAGTCACGAAGGTCATCCACAACGCTGCTTTCGAGCGCGAGGTGCTGGGACGCCATGGCCTCACGATCAATGCTGTCGCTGACACGCTCAGCCTCTCCCGCGAGAAGTACGGCCCGAGTGCAGAGGGCGGCCACAGCCTGCGCGCGGTGGTCTGGCGCGAGCTCGAGCGGGACCTCGACAAGAGCCAGCAGGTGAGCGACTGGCGGTCGCGGCCGCTCAGCGATGCGCAGGTCCAGTACGCAGCGCTGGACGCCGAGGTGCTGCTGCCGCTTTTCGAGCGGCTTCGGGACGCGGAGGCTGGCGAATGACCGAATCCAAGCTCTCTTACCGCGAGGCAGCCAGGCGCATTCTGCAGTGAGCGCGGCCCCATGCACTACAAGGCCCTCGCTGAGGCGATCCTGGAGCAGGGGCTCGTGCACAGCAGCGGCGCAACGCCCGCCGCTTCCCTCAACGCCATGATCGCCGTGGACATCAAGCGCAACGGCAGCAAGAGCGACTTCGTCCGCGTGCGTCCCGGCGTCTTCGGTCTCCGAGGCGCTGCATGCGGCGGGCGCCAAGGCGGAGGCCGCCGGCGCGCGAGCGGACTCGAAGCCGGACGACGGCGTCGACGCCACCGAAGGACGAGACCGAGCAGCGGGTGCGCACGCCGCTGTTCCCCACCTACCGCGAGGTGCGCCATCTGCTGAAGGTCTGGCCCGGGCGGCCCCGCAAGCAGATCACCGGCCTCCAGGCGACGCTCGGCGAGCTCCGTGGGACGCCGCAGAACACGGTCGACTGGACCGACCCGGACGCGTGGATCCCGGAGCGGCTCTCCGGCGACGACCGAGACCTCGCCAGCGCCATCTGGACGAAGAGCGGCAAGACCGTCAACCCGCGCCACACCTACGGCGCACTGGCTGCTGAGCCAGAAGTACGAGCTCATCGAGGACGGCCCCGACGGCAACCTCGCGCTGACCGACCGCGGCCGCGACTTCATCGAGCACGAAGGCGGCGAGGCCGAGGTCTTCCTCGACGAGCAGGAGGGGCTCGCCAAGCTCCTCGCCCTGGTCGCCGACAACGGCCCGACTCGCGCGGGCGGCATCCTCGAGGAGTGGACCGAGTATCTGAACCGCCATTCGTCGTTCGGCAGCCCGTCGACCTTCCGCGACACCCTGCGGCGCCGTCTGAACAACCTCCTCGACCGTGGCCTCGTCAGCCGCAAGAGCACCATGTACTCGGTGACCGACGCGGGCCTGGCCTACCTGCAGCGCGTCGGAACCGAGGAGGCCCTCGGCGGCGACGAGCAGCAAGAGCTCTGGACGCTGGCCAAGAAGCAAGAGGCCTCGGTCCGCGAGAGCATGCGCGAGCTCCTCCTCGACATGGACGCGTTCGCCTTCGAGCACCTCGTCAAGCGACTGCTCGAGGAGATGGACTACCAGAACGTCGAGGTCACGACTCGTTCTGGCGACGGCGGCGTCGACGTCATCGCCGACATCGAGCTCGGCATCACCTCGGTGCGCGAGGTCGTCCAGGCCAAGCGCCACAAGCGCACCATCCAGCGCAAGGACCTCGATGCCCTCCGTGGCTCGCTCTACCGCTTCAACGCCGTCCGAGGCACCATCATCGCCACCTCGCGCTTCTCGAAGGGCACCGAGGAGGCCGCCTTCGCCGGCGGCGCCGCCCCGATCACCCTCATCGACGGCGACAAGCTCATCGACCTGCTGATCGAGCACGGCATCGGCGTCCGCAAGCGCACCCTCGAGGTGCTCGCGGTCGACCCGGATGTGTTTGCCGACTTGGAGGGGGAGGCATGACGGCTGGGTCGAAGAAGGCGAAGACGCCACGAAAGAAGTCGCGGAAACCGGGCAAGCCCCGGTCGACGCAAGCGCCGGGACAGTTCTACGGCTATTCGATCCAGACAACGCGCATGGTGGCTCGCCTTCTTCGGTGCACTCAGGGTCAGGCGGTTTCGTTGGAGGTCCTTGACGACGTGGCCGTCACCGGGGGGCCGACGACAGTAGCAGAACAGTCGAAGAGCGGCTTGGCTCACAATCCGGTAGCAGATCGCTCCGTAGACCTCTGGAAGACTCTATTCAACTGGGTCGATTCGATCCGGTCGGGTGCCCTCACGACCGAGACCAAGTTCGTCCTCTACGTGGCGCAGCCTTACAGCGGACCGCTTGTCACGAAGCTCCATGAGGTCCGGCGGCCTGAGGACGCAGCGTCGCTGATTGCTGAGCTGCGCGATGATCTCTGGGGCGCGGCGCCTAAACGAGCGAACAAGACGAAACTCCCCGAAACGCTCGCGAAGTACGTGAACGGGGTGTTGGAGGCGAGTGACGATACGCTGTCCCGGCTGTTTGCGGGTCTGGAATACGTGACCGGATCCGGAAGCCCGGTAGACGACCTCACGCCACTCTTGAGAGAAAGCGATCGGCGATGGCGCCATCGAGGACGTGGTGAAGTCGATCCTCGGCTGGACGAAGAAGCGCGTTGAGAAGCTCATCGAAGCCAGGAAGCCCCCGATCATCACGTGGGAGAGTTCAACCAGCAGCTCATCGCCGCCGCTCGAAAATTCGACCGCTCTGAGCTTCTTGCGCCGACCCCAGTCGAGATCTCGGAGTCGGAGGTCGAGCAGGAGCTCCAGAGTCGTCGATACATTCAGCAGTTGCGTTGGATTGCGTGCGCGAACGAGCAGCTCGTACGAGCGGTAAACGACTATCTCCGTTCGTCCGTTGATCGTACGTCTTGGAGCGAGCGAGGTGATGTTCTCGAGTCGAGCTTCGAGGATTTCTCGGATCGTCTTGAACGCCATTGGGAGAATAGAAAGCGTCTCGCCGGAATCGAATTGCCGGGGCGTTCGGAGACCGAGCTCGGGCAGGCCGTTCTGACGCATTGTCTCATGGCGTCGGTGCAGCTGCAGGGCCTCGAAGTGCCCAGCTACTTCGTCCCAGGGAGTTATCACGCCCTAGCGGATACGTTCACAGTCGGGTGGCACCCGAGGTTCGACGAGATGGGAAGGCAACCGAAGCGCGCGGTTACCGGTGACGAGGCGGAAGATGCCGACGAGTCGGGAGGCGATGAGTCATGACCCGACTTCTGAACGAAGTGCAGGCGATGCAAAACCCAGCGCTCGGAGCAGCGTTGCTTTGGAGGTTCGCCTGCGGCTATGCCCCTCAGAACGATGCGAGCGACGGCGTCCCGGTTCCGCTATCGTTCGTCGTTCTTCCGGTCGTTCTGCATGAGCGCACCCGCGAAGAAATAACATCGACTCGGTTGGCGTCGGGGGCCAGGAAGTTCGAAGAGAAATTCCGCGACAGAGGCGACGTGCTCTTCGCACTGAATCAGAGAGCGATCGGCCTCCGCACGCTCTCTCTACGCTCGATGCGCCACGCCCTTGCGGCTGGGCTGCTTACACTGGTCCCGGAACGGGGCGCGCTCTGGCCAAGGTCCTATGCACGGCCTCCTGTCGAGGCCAAGTCCGTTTCGGAACTCCTGGCTGCGGCAGAGAAGCTCGGCGGATGGTGCCGTTCGCTCTCGGTCTACGAGATTTCCGGGAATCTTGCGGGTGGAGTTCTAGAATGAAGTTTCAGCTTCTTGAGATTGTTCTTTGGTCAAGGAACCCAGCCCATCCGCCCCGGCGACTGAAGTTCGCAGCAGGGATGACCAATGTGATCACTGGCGGATCGAAGACTGGCAAGTCAGCGGTTATCCCGATCGTCGACTATTGCCTCGGGTCGGATCGCTGTGCGGTACCGGTCGCCACGATTCGTGATTCATGCTCGTGGTTTGGCGTTGTTGTTGAGACTGATGAGGGTCAGAAACTCCTGGCCCGACGCGAGCCGGGTGGACAGCAGACTACTGGCGACATGCTTCTTGTTGAGGGGCCCTCCGTGGACGTGCCCGCGTCAGCGCCCGAGAAGAACACCACTGTCGACGCAGTGAAGCGAGTCCTCGATAGGCTGGCAGGGTTGTCGAATTTCGGGTTTCGATCCAACGGGCCTTGCCGGCGGATTCAAGGGCCGACCGAGCTTCAGAGACATGGCGGCGTTCGTCTTCCAGCCGCAGAACATCGTGGCGAACCCTGATGTCCTACTTCTACAAGGCCGACACCACGGAGCATCGGGAGAAGCTACGCACCATTTTTCCGTATGTGCTCGGTGCAATGACCCCGGAGCTTCTCGCGAAGCGCTGGGAGATGGATCAGGTCCAACGCGACCTTCGGCGTTTGGAACGGGAACTGTCAGCGCAGACTCAGGCGACGGAGCGCTGGAAGGCAGAGCTGAAGGCGTGGATATCAGAAGCCCGCCAGCTCGGCCTGGTTGCCTGAAGACGAGCTTCTCGATGGTCGCAGGGAGTCGGAGCTGATCGAGGTGCTCCGCGACGTGGTTGCAAAGTCATCTCGCGACGCATCAGTCACCGTAGTGGCGGTCGAGGCTTCGAGTCGTGAGGCCAGCGACCTCGATCGCGAGGAAGCTGCTGTTGCGCTGCAACTCAGCGAGGTGCGCGCGCGAATGGAGAAAATGATCCGTCTTCGCCAGACAGTCGATGAGTACACGGGAGCTCTTCAGAAGCAGCGTGACCGCCTTGGGCTTTCGCGTTGGCTACGAGAGCTGCAGCATGACTCGAACTGCCCTGTGTGTGGTGGACAGTTTAGCGACGCGCAGCATGAGCTGGACTTGCTCTGTGATGCTCTCGCGGAGGTGGAAGCATCGGCGAGGCAGATGTCGCCGGTGCCGGCGGCGTTTGATCGAGAGCTGGTACAGGTTCGCGAGGAGGTCCGCCGCCACACGGACCAGTTGCAGGCTGTACGACTTCGCAGGCGACGGCTCGAGGAACGCTCAAAACGGAACGGCGAGAACGCCTGGCAACGGTCGGCGGTTGATCGGTTTCTCGGGCGCGCCGAGCAAGCGCTCAGCATGTTTGCGTCTCCCACGGTCGACGACGAGGTACGAACGAACGTCGAAAACCTCCGTGCGCGGCTTGAGGAGCTGCGGAGGGAGCTTTCGGAGGCGGGCATTCGAAACCGAATCCGGTCTTCGCTGTCCCGTGTCTCAGGAGCTCATGTCTCGGGTACTGCCCTCGCTGGACGCTGAAAGACCCCATGACCCGGTGGAGCTGAACATTGACGACCTCACCATTCGGGTGACTGGAGAATCGGGCCGCGCGGACTACCTCTGGGAGATCGGGAGCGGTGCCAATTGGCTCTCGTACCACGTCGCCGCCACGCTCGCTCTCCATGAGCTCTTCCTGGAGCAGGCAGCCAGCCCGGTGCCCCAGATGCTCGTGTACGACCAGCCTAGCCAGGTCTACTTTCCGCAGACGCTTGCACGGCACCAGTCGCTGGAGAGGACCCACGGCTACGTGATGAGGATGTCGCGGCAGTCCGGAAGGTTTTTGAGGCCTTCGGCCGTTCGGTGCTCGGCGGACGGTGAACCTTCAGGTGATCGTTCTGGACCACGCGGGAAGGATGTTTGGGGAGACGTCCCCGGCGTGCACCTGGTCGAGGAGTGGCGCGATGGTCGGGCGCTCGTCCCTCTGTATTGGCTGACCTGACACTCCAGCGGGCTCCGCCTGTCGCCCCGCGCGGGCCCCAGACCCAACCGCCGGCTCTTCAGGCCCACCACGCCCCGGACACGGCCGCCCACGGGCAGCAAGCGACAGAGCGAAACGTCAGTGCAACCCATAACCCCCCGGTCACCCGCCATAACCCCCCGGTCACCCAATCGTCCGCCCCCTGTCCCCCGCGCTCACCCCATAACCCGCCCCAAGACTCTCGGCCCTGAACCCTCTCAGAGAGCCCCCAGATTGCCCCCCACGGGCCCTCGTGGGGCCGTCTCACCCAGCCTCCGGGTTATGTCCCCCGCCGCCGACAAGAGCGTCCACCGCGCGGAGAAAGCGCCCTCGTGCGCGAAGCCTGACAAAATGAAAAAGGCTCCGGAAGTTTGTCTTCCGGAGCCTTTGGTTGCGCGGGCAGGATTTGAACCTACGACCTTCGGGTTATGAGCGCCTCAGAGCTCGCCCAAGAGTTCGTAATTGTGGGCTTTTTGCGTCCAGCCCTGGTGGCGTTCGGGCTGTTTGGGCGCCCTGGTGCCTCCCTGGGTGGCACGCCAGGGTGGCGCGCCAGCCCCTAGCTCCGCTGCGCCGGGGAACCCTCCCCGGGATGCAGGGGCACACACGACGGCCTTGCGTGTGCCCGTCGGCCTCTCGCTCATGGTGGCAGGCCCTACGTTCGGCTCTTGTGGCAAGGCGCGCAGCACGGCTTGGCCCTGGCCGGAATTGGGTTTGAACGGCTGAACACCTTGTTGCAGTGGGCGCAGGTGTAGACGCTGTTCCCATCGAGAAAGTCTTCCGCATGCTCGTCTAGGTAGAACGGGTCTACGTCGCTTGAGAACTCGTGAAGGGCATATGCGCTCTGCCGGGCTTCGCTCTTCAGCTGGTCGGGGTGGGTAGTCGCGACGAAGACGTTCTTGGAGTATGTGTCGGCAACCACCTGAAACCGCGGGAATCTGAGCAGGTCGGGTTGGCCGCGTAGTTGGCCCTGGCCGGAGCGAAGCAGCACGATCCGCGGCCCGCATCAAAAGAATAGGGCCCGGAGGTAGCTTCTCCGAGCCCTGGGTCGCCGCGAGTGGACGCGTTCGACACGGGTGTTGTCGCACGAGTTCACGAGGGTGGCCGAATTCCCTGCGGTGTCTCTCGTGAGTGGACGATTTTCGGCAGATTCAGTGCGTTTTCGACTCTTGCCGGCAGGTGTTTCATCTGTGCCGTCACTGCGATCACGGTCAGATGTACTGCCCTGATGGCCGTCACGATGCTGAGCGTCGCCAGCGTCGCAAGGAGAGCCAGCGACGCTACTGGCTTAGCCGGGGTGGGCGCTTGGTGACGGCGGAGCGCACGAGGCAGTGGCGGGACCGCGAGCGACAAAAAGAAACGGACATGGGTCGCCGAGAAGTTGGCCCGAAGCCGATCGTCGCCTCCGCGGAGCGCTCCGCCGTCACGGTGACGGTCGAGCCGCTCCGACAGGAGACGACTCATGAAATCAATTTGGATGGGCATTGCGCCCGGCTCGACCGCCACCCGCGTAGTGGCGATGACGGGCCCGAGCGACACGATTCTGAAAGCTCAGCTCGAAAGGGATCCAAAACACCCCCGGGCGCTGGCAACTCTGCTCGAGGCCGTGGCCTTGTGGCAGGGGCAACCGGTCCGCGCTGCGCTCTGTGCGGACGCATTGGCGCCTTCGTACGACTCCAACCTCTGTCGCGAAGTCATGCTGGACGAGGGCGGCGCGCTGTACAGCGTCGTCTGGGTCCCCGGCGGCGCGTCCCGCCCTCGCCGCGCTCGCCTGCAGGGCCTGGGTAACTTCCGGGACCTGGAGAAACTGGTCATCGAGGAGGTGGCTCGATGATCACCGACGAAGTGCGTTCTCGAATGCGCAGGTTGTTCTACGCCGAGCACTGGAAGGTCAACACGATCGCCACCGAGCTGGGCGTGCACCACGAAACGGTCGAGCTGGCGCTCTGTCGGAATCGATTCAGCAACCGGCGCTTCGACTCTGGGCCCCACAAGCTCGATCCGTACCGTGAATTCATCCAGCAAACGCTCGGGCAGTACCCTCGCTTGCGCGCCACGCGACTGATGATGATGCTTCGCGACCGAGGCTACGACGGGAGTATCGGGACGCTCAGGCGCTACGTACGCCGTATACGCCCCCAGCCCCAGCATGAGGCGTTCTTCAAGCTGACCGTCCTCTGTGGCGAGCAAGCTCAGGTCGACTGGGGCTCGTTCGGGAAGATCCGCATCGGAAGCAATGAGCGACGGCTGTCCTGCTTCGTGATGGTGCTTTCCTGGTCGCGAGCCACCTTCGCCCGCTTCACCCTCGACCAGACCCTCGAGAGCTTCGTGCGCTGCCACGTCGAAGCCTTCGAGGCCTTCGGCGGTGTCCCGCGCGAAGCGCTGTACGACAACCTCAAGAGCGTAGTCATCGAGCGCCAAGGCGATCTCATCCGGTTTCACCCCCACATCCTCGAGCTCTGTGGCCACTACCACTTCGCACCGAAACCTGTCGGAGTGCGGCGAGGCAATGAGAAGGGTCGGGTGGAGAGACGGATCCGCGACCTTCGCGAATCGTTCTTCGCGGCTCGCACCTTCTCCGGGCTCGACGATCTCAACCGCCAACTCGATCACTGGATTGCTCAGGTCGTGCACGCCCGCCAGGTGCCCGGCGATGATGCGCGGACGGTTGCTCAGGCGCTCGAAGAAGAGCGTGAGCGCCTGTTGCGCCTACCGCAACACCCCTTCGTTTGCGACCTCATCAAGACAACTCGCTCCGGCAAAGCACCCTACCTGCGCTTCGATGGCAACGATTACTCGATCCCACACACCCTGGTCAGAAAGCCAGTGACGCTCGTCGCCTCCGACAAGACCGTGCGCGTGCTCGATGACGACAACGAGGTTGCCAGGCACCAGCGATGCTGGGACAAAGGGCAGCAGGTCGAATGCGAAGAGCATCTCGCAGGCCTCAGCGAAGCCAAGCGAAAGGCGCGTAGTCATCGAGGACGCAATCGGCTGGCTGCCAGTTGCCCGAGTGCCACGGCGTTCCTCGAAACGGTGGCTCTGCACGGCGGGCACCTGGGTGGAACGACCACCCGTTTGCTGCACCTGCTCGATCAGTACGGCGCCGAAGAGCTCGATGCCGCCATCCAGGAGAGCCACCGTCGTGGCGCCTTCGCCGCCCAGTCCGTGGCGCACATCCTCGACCAGCGTCGCCGCGCGCGCGGCGCTCCCGTGCCCCTCGACGTCACACTGCCCGATGACCCGCGCGTCCGTGGCCAGGTCCTCGTTCCGCACAGGCTCGACCGCTACGACCGCCTGGCGCGCACCTCCTCCAGCAAGAAATCCGACGGGGAGGTGGGCAATGACTGACCTTAAATCGCGGCTGCTAGCCTTGGGACTCACCGCTCTCGCGGACAATCTCGATGACGTAGTCGCCCTCGTTACCAAAAAGCGTTGGGGATTCACCCAAGCGCTGGAGCACGTCGTCGACCTCGAAGAGCGAGACCGGGCCCGCCGCGGCCTCGAACGCCGCACGAAACGCTGCAAGCTCGAGCGTTTCAAGCCCATCGCTGACTTCGATTGGAACTGGCCAACCGAGATCGACCGACCCCTGGTCGAGTCCACGCTTCGACTCGAATTCCTCGAAGCCAAACGAAACGTCATCTTCGTCGCCAACCAGGGTCTCGGCAAGACGTTGATCGCCAAGAACATTGCCCATCGAGCGGTCCTCGCAGGACACACGGCGCTCTTCATCACCGCCGCGGACCTGTTACTCGACTTGGGCAAACAGGAAAGTGCGCGGGCGCTCGACCGCCGGCTCCGCTACTACGCCGGCATCACCCTGCTCGTCATCGACGAAATCGGTTTCCTCGCCTTCGACAACCGCAACGCCGATCTGCTCTTTCAGATCGTCAGCAAACGCTACGAAAAGAAGAGCCTGATCCTCACCACCAACCTCTTGTTTCGCGACTGGCCGACTATCTTCCCCAACGCCACCTGCGCCACCGCGCTGATTGACCGCGTCGTACACCATGCCGACGTGATCGCCATCCAGGGCGAGAGCTATCGCGCCCGCGAAGCGGACATCGACGCCGACGACCGCGCCAAGAAACGCACCAAACCCAAACCGCCCACCAAGAAGCCACCCACCAAGAGAAAGTGACGAACACGGCCCGGGTACCCGCTCGGGCCGTTGCTTTCCACCCTGATCACGCCGCTACGCCGGGCTGCCCACTTCCCCGCGGTTTTGGATGATCGTCAACAGTACTCCGGGTATGCCACTCGGATCGCGGGAAGGACGTCGGCGTCACCCGTGAGGACAACATGGTAGTCGTTGCTGTTAACGATCGCCGAACGGACTAACAAGGCGACCACCGTCGCATCGACTTGCTTCTCTTGAAAGCGCCTATCGCGCAACTTGGGCAGCATCCAGTCACGAAGTCGGGGGCGGTACACTGCCGATGGGTCGAACCCAGCATCGAGTGCGGACTGAGTAAATCGTTCGCGCGCGGCCACACTTGAACGAAGAATCGTGATGTCCTCCTCATAGATCGTGGTTCCGTCGATCCAGTCCTCAACGTCGTCGGGGATATCGAGAATGCTGGTCGATAGGTACCGCTCACCGACCTCAGTGCATGCTGAGTTTGCCCTGGTGGCGTGCGCCAGCAACGCCTCGCTCAGCCGAGCGAAGCTCATTCGGAAAGCACCCGCGCCCTCAATGCGTGCCGACAGTGCAGACCCCTTTCCACAGGCCTTGAAGAGCCAGCTTCCGTCGATGAAGATGTTCAGTTTCGCCATTCGTCGTCCCCCACGGTTTTTTGCAGTATTGCATCGTTGATCGAGCAGTGCCTCAAGGCAAGGCCACACCCTGGCCCAGCGGCGGAGAGTTGAAGGTGAGAGAACCCCCTACCGCCAATCGAACCAGCGTTGCCCCGCGCCGAAGGTCACGGCGCTTGATGTCAGCTACGTGTTTGACCATTCTGCGTGCATGGACGGTCTGATCGCTCTCTTGAGTCTTGGCGCTGGTGTCGCCGCTTGGTGGTGGGTTGCAAAGTGGCTGGGGGCCAAGGGCAAGGGCGTCCTGATGCGCCATGGGCTGGGCATGGTGGCTTGGTTCCTTGGCACCACGTTCCTGTTCGGCATGGCGCAGGCCGTAGGCCTTGTGGATCCACCCAAGCCCGCAGAGGCGGACGCGGCCAAGGCAGATGCGGAGCCAGCTGAGGAGGCCGAGCAGCAAGCCAGCGCGCCGGCAGAGGCCAAGCCGGCCGAGGGTAAACCCGCAGACACCAAGGCGGGCCCCATCAACGCCACGCTGGACGTGCAGGTGCCGCAGGCTGAGCCAGGGCCTCATCTCATCACGGGCACCACCAACCTGCCCGACGGCACGGAGTTGATGGTCTCCATCAACTCGAAGAGCGCGCCCGGCGACTCCTTCCAGTCCAAGAGCGCGGTGCAGGGGGGCAAGTTCAAGGCGGGGCCCTTCGGCAAGGGCGGACAGTTGCCCTTGGGGCACTACGAGGCCGACGTCACCATGCCCATCCCCGCCGTGCAGCCCGAGGCTGTGCAGGCTGTGATTGGCAAGAAGGGGGAGAACCTGACGGGCGACCTCGTTGAGCAAGGCGACATCGGGGTCACCGTCGAGCGCGTGGTGCCGTTCACGCTCGGTGGCGACAAGGCGCCCAAAGCTGAGGACGCCATCAAGAAGGCCGAGGCGCTGCTGAAGAAGGTGGAGGCGCTCGAGGTTGCCATGCGCGCCATGAAGGGCCCGCGACAGAACAACGTGCCCGAGTGCGTGAAGCTTCTGCACAAGTACCAGCCGGAGGCGGAGAAGCTGCGCGACGAGGCGATGGATCTGCCCATGGCACTCCGGGGCGCTGGAGTGGCGGCTGGCCACCTCGTCATCTGCACGTGCCTCAAGGACGGTGAGGAGAGCTGCGAGCTTGCGCGCAAGGCCATTGTGCAGGCAAAGGCCGACCTGAAGGACGCTGCCAAGTAGGCGCACCGGTTCGACACGATCGCTTTCCTCGGGGACTCGGTGCATTTCTGACCCCCTGAGTGGCATGTTGCTGATGAAGCGCGTTGCGAGTGCGGCGCCAGCCCAACAATTCAGGAGTGCCGGTGCAGTTCTGAGGTCGGTTGCCATAAGTACCGATCGTCCCGGCTCAGCGCATCAAGACCTTCGTAGGGTCTCGGTGCATTTCTGAGCGTCGGGGGCACTAGGACACACTGTCCCCGACTGGTTGGGACCAACACCAACAAGGAGAACGAGCATCATGGAAGCCCGCATCCGCACCATCGGAGGCGCCCAGCTGGAGGCCCTCTTGAAGAAAGTCATCGCCGAAGCCATCGCGCCCCACGCACAGCAGATAGTTGTCGCCTGGTTCTCCGGCTACGTGCCCCTAGTCGTGCACGAGCCGTCTCCGGGCTGGCAAAGACTGCTGAACTGGAAGAAGAACGGGCGACCCGCCGTAGTTGGCCTACAACGCGATGAGCCGGCGGTGAGCGCCATGTTCCAGTACCCCGCCGAGCGGCAATGGCTCCATACTCAGCCAACCGAGGACGGGCCTGTGCATGCGCTCCTGGTCCACCAATTGGGCTCACTGTGCATGGTGCTCGACCCCGCCAGGGGTTGGAGCATTGCACCGGGCACCACGGACCTCGAGCTGCCCCTGGCGGGCTAGAGGTCGGGCGGCGCTGTCAGCCTTGAGCTTTGCCGAGTGCCTTGCCAGTGCCGCCAAGCGCCTCTGTGCAACTTCCACGAGCTTGGCAATGCTTTGCTCCAGCGTGAGCCCATGCGCCTCCGCGTAGGCCTGCACGCGGGAGTGCATCTCGTCGCTGAGCTCGACGTACTTGCGTTCGTTGCACACCCGAGCGGGCTGGCCGCGCCGTTGCAGATCGGTGACACCGACGTGCTCACGATGAGTGTGCACGGGCACCACCCCCGCGCGCAGCACACTGCGGATTTCGGGGCATCGCGATCACCCATTTCGGAACATCGCGATCACCGATTTCGGTTGATCGCGATCACCGATTTCGGCGTACTGATCACCCGTTTCGGGCATCCCGATCACTTTGACACAGAGCGGAAACATGAGCTGTTGAACTCATGGGTCCTGGGCGCCGGGTAGGCGCCCGGCGAAGCGGCGCTGGATGGTTCAGTCGCCATTGCCCCCGAAAGGGAAGCGATGGCGACACGGAGACTATCCATGCGACAGGTGAAAGAAGTACTACGACAGAAGTGGGTATTGGGCAGGTCCCACCGGAAGATCGCACGCAGCGTCGGCATCGGCGCGGGATCGGTGGGCGACACGCTCGTGCGCGCAAAGCACGTCGGGCTGACGGATTGGGCGGTCATCGCGGAGCTTTCGGAGGAGGCGCTCGAGCAACGCCTATACGGACCGAAGGGTCCGGCAGCAACGGCGCGTCCACTACCCGATGCCGCGACGCTCGACATCGAGCTGCGCCGCAAGGGCGTGACGCTGCAACTGTTGCACGTGGAGTACCTTGAAGTGCACCCCGACGGCTACCGCTACACGCAGTTTTGCCAGCACTACAAGGACTGGAAGAAGCGGCAAGGGCCGACAATGCGGCAGGTGCATGGCGCGGGAGAGAAGATGTTTGTCGACTACTCGGGCGACAGGCCACACTTCGTCGATCCGGTGACCGGCGAGGTGATCTGGGTCGAACTCTTCGTGGCAGTCTTGGGTGCGTCGAACTACACGTTTGCCGAGGCGACGATGACGCAGGGCACTCGCGACTGGATCCGTAGTCACGAGCACGCCTTCGAGTACTTCTCGGGAGTCGCCGAGGCGGTTGTTCCCGATCAGCTCAAGTCGGGGGTCACCGAACCCTGCCGCTACGAGCCCGGGGTGCAGCGAACCTACGAGGAGATGTGTTGCCACTATGGGACGGCACCGCTTCCTGCCCGCCAACGCAAGCCTCGAGACAAGGCAAAGGTGGAAGCGGGAGTGCTAGTAGCGCAGCGCTGGGTCCTGGCGCGCGTGCGCAACCAGACGTTTTACTCACTGAGCGAATTGAACGCTCGGATTCGGGAGCTGCTCGATGAACTCAACGGACGCAAGATGCGCCGCTATGGCACAACTCGTCGCGAACTCTTCGAGCGCCTCGACAAGCCGGCGCTACGGCGGCTGCCCGGCACGCGCTTTGTGTACGGCGAGTGGCACATCAACAAGAAGCCGGGCATCGACTACCACCTCGACGTCGAGGGGCACTACTACTCAGTGCCTCATGATATGCGCGACGAGAGATTCGACGCTCGCGTTTCGACTGGAGTGGTCGAGATTCTGGCTTCGGGGCAAGCGAGTCGTGTCACACCAACGAAGCCACAAGAAGGGGCGGCACACTACGGACCCGGCACACATGCCAGCGTCTCACCGGGCGCATGCCGAATGGTCCCCCTCTCGTCTGATACGATGGGCAACCAAGGTGGGCCCCGAAACGGCGACGCTTGTTGCCGAGATTATTCGAGACCGACCACACCCGGAACAAGGCTATCGATCATGCCTCGGAATCATGCGCTTGGCCAAGCAGTACGGCAACGAGCGGCTCGAATCCGCCTGTGCGCGAGCCGTGCTTGTGAAGGCGCGGTCGTACAAGCACGTGGCAGCGATTCTGAAGAACGGCATCGATCGTTTGCCGCGCCCTGAAAAACCGAAAGCTGCCAACATCAACACGACTCTAGCCCACGACAACGTGCGGGGGCCCGATTACTACAAACAAGGAGAACACGATGCTGAATGAAGCCACCGAAGAGAAACTGCAGATGATGAAGCTAAACGGCATGCTCAATGCGTGGACCGAACAACGCGCTAGTCCCAGATCAGATGAATTAGGATTTGATGAGCGCTTCGGGCTGCTTGTTGACGCGGAAGCAACCAGTCGCGAGAACAAGCGACTCAAGCGCTCGCTCGACGAGGCAAAGCTCAAGATCAGGCATGCGTGCGTTGAGGGAATCGAATTCTCCGCCAAACGGAAGCTCGACAAGGCGGTCGTGCGCCAGCTCGCCAGCGGTCGCTGGGTAGCCGAGACGCAGCACGTGACTATCAGCGGGGCAACAGGTACCGGAAAAACCTATATCGGTTGCGCGCTTGCCCATCAGGCGTGTCGCAAGGGCTACCGTGCGACGTATCGCAAGATGACCAGGCTCTTTCAAGAACTACGCCTGGCTCGCGCCGACGGGACCTACACTCGCTTGTTGGCTCGCTTCGCTCGCATCCATGTGCTCGTCATCGACGACTTTGCCATCGCTCCGCTGGACGACCAAGAACGGCAGGACTTGCTCGAACTTCTCGATGACCGCTACGATACCGGGTCCGTGATCATCGCTGGTCAACTCGCGCCGGAGAACTGGCACGAGTACATCGGCGACCCCACCCTGGCAGACGCGATCTGCGACCGCGTCCTACATCGCTCCCACAACCTCAAGCTGAGCGGACCGTCCCGCCGAAAGAACCCCAAAACCAACGACTGAACCCCAACATCCTTCCAGCGTCGCCTCGCTCCGACCGGCGATACAGTCAGGCGATCGCGATGGACCGAAACGACCGATCGTGATGGCGAAACAAGTGATCGCCATCGCCGAAATGCGCACGCAGTGCTCTTCACACCGACGTATCGCTTGGTCCAACGACTGCTGGTGGCGAAGCGCGAGCTCACGCTCGAACGTGAGCTTCAGCGGCTCGACACCTTCGACGCCGTCATCCTCGACGACATCGGCTACGTGCAACAAGACCGCGACGAGATGGAGGTGCTGTTTACCTTCCTGTCGCAGCGGTACGAACGGCGCAGCGTGATCATCACCAGCAACATCGTCTTCTCGCAATGGGACCGTATCTTCAAGGACCCGATGACAACGGCTGCCGCCATCGACCGCCTGGTGCACCACTCGATCATCCTAGAAATGACCGGCGATAGCATTCGAGAACAGGAGGCCAAAGCCAATCAAGCACCCCGAACGACGACTACCGCCAAAAACCAAACGACAACTACTACCCAACCCTAGAAACTAGCAACTGATGGGGAGGTGTAGTTGTCGCTGATGGGGAAATGTAATTGACGTCGGCCAGCGTGGCGGCGTACGCGGAGGCGCACGGAGTTCTCATACCAGCGGGGCTAGCCCGGCTTTTGGTTCTGGCTTTGCGGCGCCGGGAGGCGCTCCGTCGCTATGCAGCCAAATGCCCACCAAGAACTACAGTCAAGGCCATACCGGGCACACCACACTAGCAGGTCCGATGGTATCGAAGTCGATCATGGTCACGCGGAGAGGACTGGGGTACACAGGTCGCAGATGTCCGATCCGCGCCATTTTCTTGTGAACCTGAGTTACCAGCCAGGGCCGGACTTCATGCGCGCACTGCTGGAGACCGGAGAGTTCTCGACGAGTCTTTTTCGCGCTGCTGGTGCAAGTCGACCGTCAAAGCAAGACAGTGCCTCGGCTCTATGTGACAAGCTATACGCATCGCGCGAGCTTGCCGACGATTTGGTCCTGCGACTTTGCCAGACGCCTCGGACGTGGCTCTACCTGGCCTTGCTGCCGGCAGGGGTTAGTCCGTCCCCTCAAAGCGGGTGCGCGTCGGCCTGGGACTTTCTCAGCGAGTTTGGCCCACGAAAGCAATGGTACGGCCCTTTCACCGACTCGGCGGACCCGTCCGTTTCTTGGTACTTGCGGACCCAGGCCGTCGCCCACCACATTGAGCAGGCGTCCTTTGATGGCGAGGAAAAGCCAACTATGGCGCGGGTGGCCGTCCGATGGCACGTCGCCGCGATGGTCGGTCCAGGATATGTGGCCTTGCACTGGAACAACTTCAGCCACCTGGAGAAGGGGGACCACGCGGGGCAGTCGGGGGACCAGTTCCCCTACTGGGAGCACATGCCACAGGTCCGAGCTGAGCTGTTGGACATCCTTGGTCTCGGCGATGTGGACCTGGAAGAACCCGAGCTCAATGACCTGGTTCTGAACAAGCTGATTGAGAAATATGAACCCGACCCCCAATTTGAGTGGAAACACCTTCGGGTTCGGGCCGAACAGTACGGTGTAGCCATGAACGCTCGAAGCTCCTCCGCAAAGGCCTCAGAATACGATATCGGCGGACTCCGAAAACTCACGACAGCCCTTGCGGAGTCCGCTGCGGGTGCGGTTGGCCACTCAGCCAATCCAGACACGGTTTCTGCAATCGAACGTTCCCTCCTTCGCACGTTCATTCGCGAGTGGGGGACACTCTCCTATGAATTCGAACTCAACAAGGCATCCGGTGAGAAGGTTTTCCGGGGCCACGTGTACTTTGGCGAGAGGGAAAAGGACGCGGGACCTGATTCGCTAACGCACTGCAAGTGCCTTCAGAAGTGGGGAGGGAGCCAAAGAGTACTCGCTTTCATTCTGGAGCACCTATGAAGGCGCGGTTGCCACTCGATGCTGTCGAAGGCGTCGATACCAGCACGTGGCAGCAACTAGGGGTGCTGCTGATGCAGAACCGCGGAAGGGGGCTCATGCCTCATGAGATGGCCAATCGGTTGGGCATCCACCGTCACCCCGTGATGGCAATGATTCTAGTGCTGGGGCGCAGCCAATTGGTGAAGCGTCGTTACTGTGTCTATCACGAATGCTCGGAAGCACCGGTCAGCTTCCGCGACTTCGAAGACGGCTTTCAGCCGACGCCTTGGGTTTGTCCTGAATGCGAGGTCGAGGTCACGCACCCCGACCAGTTGCGATACGACCTGCTCTGCGTCGTCCCTGCTCATCTGGAGTTGGAGCTCTAGAGCATGAAGGGAAAGACGCGCGATCAGATGCTGGAGGACGTGTTCGAAAGCGTGAAGCTACTGCGTGATGGTGGCGGCTCTGACGATCTCGACGTTCAATTCTACGTGCCCGACTCCCGGCTGGCGGGAGTGCTGAGTCTGCTGACCACCTACGTTGGAAAACCAAAGCCAACAGATGCCGAGAGACGCAAGGCAGGAGACGACCTAGAGCAGGTGGCCTGCCTGGCTTTCGCTGGACTGGCTGGCTACGAGCGCATCGAGAACTTCAAGAGCGCGGGCCCGCAGATCGACCTCTTGGCATCGGGGAGCGGGAGCAGCTGGCTATACCTGTGTGCGTCGCTACGCGTGGATACTGCCAAGAGGGGGGTCATGGTCGAGTGCAAAGCGCGGAAGACCAAGGTCGACGATCAAGACTTTGCCCGATTCTGTTCGCTCATCCGTGGGCAGGAGCAGAGCGTTGGGCTCGGGGTGTTCTTGTCGCTCAAGGGGGCGACGGGATTCCCGCGACCGGGAAAGCCTGAAGGAAAGGTCCACGCCTCGAGGTTGAGGCAAGTGCTGTTTTTCGCGCGCTACCGAACTCCCGTCGTGGTGCTGGATTGGGACGACTGCCAGGAACTTCTGAAGCCCGGCGGATTGGTACGGCTCCTGCGCGCCAAGATCGAGAACGTCGAAAAGCTCCCGTGTGAGGTCCCTCCATCGCCCTCTTCGTCGCTGCCCTTGCCGAAGCACCTACAAGGCTTGGTGCCGTAGGGGCCCTTTTTGGGCGCTTGCACCAAGTCACCACCACGCGGTGGTGACTTGCCTCTCCGTACCCCCCGCGCCGCAGCCCCAACCAGCGCCCCCCAACCAGGCCGTAAATAGCAAAAAACCCAGAGGTTTTGGCCTCTGGGTTTCTCATAACCCCAGGGTCACCCAATCGTCCTGCCCCTGTCCCCCGCGCTCAGCTCATAACCCGCCGCAAGACTCTCGGCGCTGAACCCTCTCAGAGCGCCCCCAGATCGCCCTGCTACGGCCCTCCTGGCGGGCGTCTCACCCGGCCTCTGGGTTATGTCCCCCGCCGCCGACAAGAGCGTTCACCGCGCGGAGAATGCGCGGTCGTGCGCGCGACCTGACAAAATGAAAAAGGCTCCGGAAGTTTGTCTTCCGGAGCCTTTGGTTGCGCGGGCAGGATTTGAACCTACGACCTTCGGGTTATGAGCCCGACGAGCTACCAGACTGCTCCACCGCGCGGCAATTGTTGCCCTACTGGACGGGCCAGCGGGGCGAGGGATGCGTAAGGTAGTCTTGCTGGTGGCGGTGTCAAGGGTGTGTCGCACAATCGGCTAGCCAGTCATTGTCGTGTTATTTCAGGGGGATGCGGACGGGGTTTTTGCGTGTGGGCTCCGGAAGGGTTTGACATGGATGGGGGGAGTGACTACGACATGACGTAGCGTAACCCTCACGCATGCGTAAGGGTTAGGCGGGTCGTCCGGCATCGCGCCCGGGCGGTGCCTCATAGAACGCGGCTCGTAGAACGCGGGTTTTGTCATCAGGTTCTGTCATGTCGAAGCGTAGCCTACCCCTCATCCACTCCGAGCGAGAGTTGCCGCTGGCGCCCCAGGCGCTTGGCGAGGGTTCGCTCATGCAGGTGGGGGAGCTCGCCAAGGCTACGGGCAAGACAGTGCGGGCGATTCATCTGTACGAAGAGCTCGGGTTGCTCAAGCCGGCAAATCGATCGAAGGGGCGCTACCGGTTGTTTTCGAGCGATGCGGAGCTGCGCGTTCGCTGGATCAGCAAGCTTCAGAATCTGGGGCTTTCGCTCACCGAGATTCAGGGTCTGGTGCGTGAGCAGGAAGGCTCGGACTCGGCGATGTTCGCAGCAGCGAGGCTGCGCGAGGTGTATTTGAAGAAGCTCACGGAAACCCGCAACAAGCTGGCGGAGCTTAGGGCGCTGGAAACCGAGCTGGAAGTCAGCCTGGAGTATCTGTCGGCTTGTGACACGGCCTGCGCCGAGGAGCTGCCCCTGCACTACTGCCCGAGCTGTGAGCTCACTTCGGAGGATGCGCCGGATCTGGTTGCCGGCGTGCATGTGAACTGAAGGCCGAGGTCGAGGAACTGGTTTGAACCAACTGCTTGAACTCACGAGTTGATGAACCGAGGAACTATGTCGGACAACGTTTCGATTCCGATCTACATGGACAATCACGCGACCACCCGGGTCGACCCCCGCGTGGTACAGGCGATGCTGCCGTATTTCACCGAGACCTACGGCAACGCAGCAAGTCGCACGCACCGCTTCGGTTGGGAAGCGGAAGCGGCGGTGTCGGACGCGCGCGAGACGATCGCGGAGTACATCGGCGCCGATTCCGAGAAGGAAATCGTGTTCACGTCGGGCGCGACCGAGAGCGACAATCTCGCCATCAAGGGCGTTGCGGAATACTACAAGGGGCGCGGCAATCACATCGTCACCACGGTGATCGAGCACAAAGCGGTGCTCGACTCGTGCAAGCGGCTCGAGAAGGACGGGTTCGAAGTCACTTACGTGGGCGTCGGGGCCAACGGCGTGGTCGACCCGAAAGCCATCGAGGCGGCGATCACCGACAAGACCATTTTGGTGAGCGTCATGCTCGCGAACAACGAGGTGGGTACGATTCAGCCGATCAAGGAAATCGGTGAGATCACGCGCGCCCGCAAGATCGTGCTTCACTGCGACGCAGTGCAGGGCATCGGTAAGACGCCCTTCGACGTCAAGGACATGAACGTCGATCTGGCTTCGCTCACCGCGCACAAGATGTACGGACCAAAGGGGGTAGGGGCTCTGTACGTGCGGCGCTCGAAGCCGCGTATTCGCCTGGTGGCCCAGATGGACGGGGGAGGCCATGAGCGTGGCAACCGTTCCGGGACGCTCAACGTGCCGGGCATCGTTGGTTTTGCCAA
This sequence comes from uncultured delta proteobacterium, assembly GCA_963809955.1. Classification (GTDB taxonomy): domain Bacteria; phylum Myxococcota_A; class Polyangia; order Polyangiales; family Polyangiaceae; genus JAICQQ01. Next base: position 454,227 of record CAWELQ010000010.1, on the reverse strand, counting down.
GGCCGTGCAGCTGCTGAAGCAAGAGGGGGCGGAGGAGAACGCCCGCATCCTCTCGCTCAGGCAGTCGCTGCATCGGCAGATCACCGACGCGCTCGACAATGTCATCTTGAACGGAGATGCCGAGCGCCGTCTGGCCGGCAACTTGAATATTTCCTTTGCATTCGTCGAGGGCGAAGGGCTGATGATGGCCATCAAGGATGTGGCTGTCTCCAGCGGCTCCGCTTGCACCAGCGCCAGTCTGGAGCCCAGCTATGTGCTGCGCGCCATGGGCCTCGACGAAGATATGGCTCACTCGTCGATTCGCTTCGGGTTGGGTCGCTTCAACACCCAAGCCGAGGTCGACTTCGTGGCCAAGTTGGTGATCGACAAGGTCAACCGGCTGCGCGAAATGTCTCCCCTCTACGAAATGCACAAAGAGGGTGTCGATCTCAAATCCATTCAGTGGGCTGCGCACTAGCGCCGTGGCCCGTATAAACCTCGAAACCTACCGCTCAAGAGTAATCAGCCATGGCCTACAGCGACAAAGTCATCGAACACTACGAAAACCCTCGCAATGTTGGCACGCTCGACAAGGACGATCCGAGCGTTGGCACCGGTCTGGTGGGAGCTCCCGCCTGCGGCGATGTGATGCGCCTCCAGATCAAGGTGAACGACGCCGGTGTGATCGAAGACGCGAAGTTCAAGACTTTCGGCTGCGGTTCCGCCATTGCTTCGTCCTCCCTAGCCACGGAGTGGATCAAGGGCAAGAACGTGGATGAGGCGGCCACCATCAAGAATAGCCAGATTGCCGAAGAGCTGAGCTTGCCGCCGGTGAAGATCCATTGCTCCGTGCTGGCGGAAGACGCCATCAAGAGCGCCATCGAAGACTTCAAGAAGAAGAAGGCGGCCCGCGAGAGCCTGGCCCCAGCAGCCGAAGCTTCGGCAGAAACGGCAGCTTTGCAGGATGGCTGACTCGAGCGCAGCGCAGCTGGCTCCCGAGCAGGACAGCCCCAGCGTCATGGCCGACCCTGGTCGAAAGGTGATGGCGGCTCAGTCCGAGGCGGCGCCTCAGGCCGAGTCGCCGGTGCGCAAGTCGCCTCCCAAGAATGGGATTATCATTTGTGACTCGGCGGCTGAGTTTGCCAAGAAGCGGCTTGCCAAGCGCGGCACTCCCGATGCGGCCATTCGCCTTGGGGTCAAGGGAGGCAGTTGCTCGGGTTACAGCTACGTGATCCAATACGAGGACAAGCCGCCGCGCGAGCGAGACTACGTCTACGAGAAGAACGGGGTGCAGTTCATCGTGGACAAGAAGAGCTTCTTGTTCTTGGCAGGGTCCACGCTCAAGTTCGAAAACACGCTGATGTTTCAGGGGTTCAAGTTCGAAAACCCGCAAGAGACTCAGAAGTGTGGCTGTGGCCACTCGTTCAACGTGCGCTAGGTCGTTTTGAGTGATCCTTTCGAGCTTCTCGGAATGCCGGTCCGCTTCGACCTGGACCCAGCTGTGCTTGCGGCTCGGCACCGTGAGCTGAGTCGTGCGTTGCATCCCGATCGTTACGCGGGGCGGGGCGCTTCCGAGCGGCGTCAAGCCCTCGGCAAAGCCATCGAGGTGAACGAGGCGTTTCGATTGCTCAAGGATCCGGTGCGCCGGGCCGAGGCGCTGCTCGGTCGCCTGGGCGTGGAGACCGGCGAGCAAGCCGAGAGCCAGGTTCCGCCCGATTTCTTGATGGAAATCATGGAGCTTCGGGAGGGGCTCAGCGAGCTGCGTCGAGCGGGTGACGCCGCCGGAATCACGGCGCTCTCGGAGCGGGTGGAGCTTCGACATCGGGCGGCTCTCGAGCGGCTCGGGGCAGGGTTTCGCGACTCGTTTGCCGAGCCGGCGTCGAAAGCAAAAGGCGAGGAGCTGCTTCCGCTCGTGGCGGAGCTGCGCTACTACGCTCGCTTCTTCAACGAGGCGCACGCGGTGCTCGACGATCTCGCTTGATTGTCTTGACTGCCAGCGCCTCAGCTTTAGGTCTGCCTTGTGCTGCTAGATATTTACGACCCTTTGGCCCCGCCTGCTCCCATCGGTATCGATCTGGGAACCACGCATTCCATTGTCGCCTACGTTCCCGATGAACGGCCAGTTGCCCTCATCACTTGTGATGGCACGCCGCTCTTGCCGAGTGTGGTGCACTACGGAACCCACGGCCACATCGTCGTCGGCAAGTCGGCCGAGAGCTATGCGACACGGGAGCCGCAGCGCACGGTTCAGAGCGCCAAGCGCTTCATGGGGCGTGGCGCGCACGATGCCGAGACCAAGGCGCTCGGAGCGCTCAAATTCGTCGAGCCACAGAACGAGCAGGAAGCGAAAGTCGTGCGTTTCGACTTCGGCGACGCGCAAGCCACCCCTGTCGAGGTTAGCGCGGAGATCCTGAAGAGCCTGAAGAAGAGCGCCGTGGATCAACTGAACCGGGTGGGGGGCGCGGTCATCACGGTTCCTGCCTACTTCGACGAAGCCCAGCGGCAAGCCACCAAAGACGCCGGCCGGCTCGCGGGGCTCGACGTGCTGCGCCTACTCAACGAGCCCACGGCTGCGGCTTTGGCCTACGGTCTCGAAAAGAAGCGCGATGGCGTATTCGCCGTCTACGATCTCGGGGGAGGGACCTTCGACATCACCATTTTGCTGCTCGACGGCGGCGTTTTCCAGGTCAAGAGCACCGGCGGCGACAGTGCGCTCGGTGGTGACGATATGGATCGCGTGATTGCGCACGCCATGCTCGAAGCCATGGGCACGGCGGACCCTCGGAACCAGACTCCGGAGGTCGTCAGCCTGGTGTTGGAAGCCGCTCGCGACCTGAAGCACCGCTTGAGCGAGGTGGAAAGCGTCGAAGCCAGCCTGCCCAAGCAAGGGGGCGGGGAGGTGGTGTTCCGACTGTCCCGTGATGAGTTCGAGGCAATGATTGCGCCTTTGTTGGAGCGCACCGGGCGCGCCTGTCGTCGGGCCTTGCGAGATGCCGGGCTTTCCGCGGGAGATCTCGAGGGAGTGATCTTGGTGGGCGGCGCAACTCGTGTGCCACGCGTCAGGAGCTACGTGGCCGAGCTCTTCCAAAAGGCACCCCTCGGGGATATCGACCCCGATTTGGTGGTGGCGTACGGCGCCGCGCTTCAGGCCAAGCTGCTCAGCGAATCCAGCGACGAGGTGCTGCTGCTCGATGTGCTGCCGCTCTCGCTGGGTGTGGAAACCATGGGGGGTGGGGTCGACAAGATCTTGCCGCGCAACACCACGGTGCCTGCGGGGGCCACCAGCGTGTTCACCACCTATGCGGATAACCAGACCGGTTTCGAGCTGCACGTGGTGCAAGGGGAGCGCGAACTGGCGCAGGACTGCCGCTCACTGGCGCGCTTCAGTCTAAAAGGCATTCCCGCGATGCCGGCGGGCTTGGCGCGGCTCGAGGTCAGCTTCTTCGTCGACGAGAACAACCTCTTGACGGTGACGGCCAAGGAGCTCAGCACCGGCAAAACGCAGCGTGTGGAGGTCAAGCCGAGCTATGGTCTCAGCGAGGACGAGATAGAGGCGATGCTGATCGACGCGCTGGACCATGGCGAAGAAGACGTCGAGAAGCGCGCGCTGGCGGATGCTCGCGTGGAAGCCCAACGTATCCTGCTCTCCACGAAGAAGTCGTTGAACGAGGACGCGGACTTGCTCGAGCCCGAAGAGCGTTCGCGAATCGATGGCGCCGTCGCCGAGCTCGAGGCGGCGCTCGCGTCCGCAAAGAAGGCTGCTCTGGTTCAGGCGCGTATCGATGCGCTCGACGACGTGACCCACGAGTGGGCCGGCCGCCGCATGAATCGCGCTATCCAGCTCGCGATCTCTGGAAAGGATCTGAGTTCGGTCGAACGGAGCGTGAGCCATGCCGCGGGTGTCGAAGCGCATCTCGAGGCCCACCAGCACGGTTCGCTCGATCACAAATAAGGAACAGCCAGGATGGCCAAGGTTCGATTCATCGATCAAGAGCTCGAGGTAGAGGTACCCGTGGGCTCGTCGATCTTGGAGGCTTCCAAGAGGGTAGGCGCTCCCGAGGGGGATGCTTGCGGAGGTGTGTGCGCTTGCTCCACTTGTCACATCTACGTCGAGGAAGGGGAGGACTTGCTCAGCGAGGCCGAAGAGGACGAAGAGGATATTCTGGACAAGGCCTTCGACGTGCGCATGAACTCGCGCCTCGGTTGCCAGGCGAAGATCACCGAGGAAGGAAGCGTCGCGGTCCGGATTTCCAAGGAGAGTCTCGACGCTTTCTACAATGAGCACCCAGACATACCTCGTCCTACCCGCTAGACGCGCTTCCCGGTGCCGGGTGTTGCGTTCCCGTTTCGATGCGGGCCGGACTGGTTCGCGCACGACGCTCATGAAGCGGCGAACGGCCGGCCAGACGCGTGCTCGGCTACTATTTCGCTGACATCAACGACCGCTGAGGTGCTGACTGCTCTGCCCGCGGGCGTGGCGGCCCCACTTCCAGAAGTCCGCGTGGGCCGATTCGGCGTGTGTTCCCGCCGGGTTACCTTTCAGAAGGTTGGGTCGTTTGGTGGGGTTTGATAGAGTCTGTGGATTCTCCTGGCCATGCGCTTCGTTGCTTCGACCATGCTCTGTATCGCCCTGCTGGCGTCGTCCGCTCGCGCCCAGTCGTGGCGTGTCCACGCCGCCGCCGCCGGAGCGCATGCGGTCAGCGGACACCAGAAGGACGAGCTCGGCTATGGCGCGACGGCGAGCGGCGCTATCGAATACGGTTTCACGCGGCAGTTCGGGGTTGCGGGCGAGTTCGGTTGGGTCTGGCTGAGTGAAGGGGATGCTCCCAAAGATCCTAGCCTGGCGCCCCTGCGAGGCGCTTCGGCGCTGAGTGGCGCGCTCAGCATGAGGCTCAGGCCCTTTGCCAGTGAGTACGACGGCGAGGCATTTGGCCCAGAAGGAATCTGGCTGGCTGGGGGCGTTGGGCTTGCCAATACCGACAGCCTCAATCGTCTGTTCCTGGATGGTTCGGCGGGCTACGACTTCTTGATGCACGAGGGGCAGTTCGGGCTCGGCCCCTACGTGGGGCTCCTGCACGTCTCGCAGCCCGATGATCGGGTGCGTCCCGATGACGCCAACATTCTGGTATTGGGCGTGCACGCCATGTTCGATTCCGCGACTCCGGAGAAAAAGGTTCCCAGCGATCGCGACCGGGACGGAATCGTGGACGAACTCGACCGCTGCCCGGATGACCCCGAGGACAAGGACGGGTTCGAAGATCAGGATGGCTGCCCCGACGACGACAACGACAAAGACGGTGTGATCGATCGGCACGACGATTGTCCGATGGACCCGGAGGACAAGGACGGGTTCGAAGATGGAGACGGCTGTCCCGATCTGGACAACGACAAGGACGGCCTACCCGACAAGGTCGACCGCTGCCCGGACGAGCCCGAGGACAAGGACGGGTTCGAAGATCAGGATGGCTGTCCCGACGACGACAACGACAAAGACGGGATCTTGGATGCCAAGGATCTGTGCCCCGACGAGCCGGAAACCGTGAACAACTATGCCGATCACGACGGTTGTCCCGACGAAGAGCGGGTTCGCGTGGTGGGCGACAAGATCGTGCTCGACGATCGCGTGCACTTTCGCACGAATAGCCACATCATTAGAGGGGTGAGCTACCCCTTGCTCGAGAAGCTCAGCAAACTGGTGTCCGAGCATCCGGAATACACCCACATTTCGGTCGAAGGGCATGCGGACTCGCGCGGGTCCGAGGACTTCAACCAGAAGCTCAGTCAGCGTCGCGCCGAGTCCGTGCTGGAGTTCATGGTCAAGCACGGGGTCGACCGAGAGAGACTGAGCGCAACGGGCTATGGTTCATCGCGGCCGCTCGTCGACGCCAAGACCGAGCACGCCTACCTCCTGAACCGTCGCGTGGAGTTCGTGGTCACCCGCAAGGTCAAGCAGGTCGTGCACGAAGGGGGGAGCGCTGCTTCGGAGTCGACGCAGCCCGTCCAGACCGACGACAGAGCTCGGGCCAGCGAGCCCGGCTCGAGCGACGCAGGTGAACCGCAAGATTCGACCGAAGGGACAGAAACGACCGCACCGACGGGGCAACCGAGCGATCAAGGAGCACCTCCGTGACGCGCCGGCGCAAGCTCCACTTCGGCGTGCTGGCTCTGTTGGCGCTAGGAATTGCCATCGCTTGCGGCGATAGCGGCGTGGTGGGAGGCGACTGCGCGAGCGGCTACCTCTTGTGTGACGGCCGCTGCATCGACCCCGACACGGACCCTCGGCATTGCGGGAGCTGCGGCAACGCCTGCGGGTCCGGCGTTGCCTGCATCCAGGGCGAGTGCGAAACAGGAGGAAGTGGCGGAGCGGACACCGGAGGCTCCGCTGGCGCAGCCGGCGAGACCGGCTCGGGGGGGAGCGTTACGAGCGGCGGTAGCGGCGGTAGCGGCGGCAGTCCGGCAACGGGCGGCTCTGGCGGTTCTGGCGGTTCTGGTGCAAGCAGTGCGGGAGGGAGCGGTGGTTTCGGTGGAAGCACGACGAGCGGAGCCGGCTCTGGCGGCGAAGGGGGAGCAGTCGACAGTGGCGGTACCGGCGGAGAAGCGTGCGTGCCCCCGTTCGACAGTCCGGCGCAATGTGGGGATTGCGACACGGCGTGTCCGAGCGATAGCCCTTTGTGCGAACCGACCGGGCCAGATACCTACGAATGCGTTCCCATGTGCAGCGACGGGCTGGTCCAGTGCGACGAACAATGCGTGGACGTGGACGTGGACCCCCTCAACTGCGGGCGCTGCGACAAGGTTTGCCCCTCGGGCGTCTGCGTGGATGGCTCGTGCGTGGGTGTGACCCCTGGACATGTGGTGTACATCTGCATGGACTACGCGCAAGTGTTCCAAGTTTCGGCTCAGACGACTTTGCTCGGAAACGCGGTGTTCCTTTCACGGCAGAACCCAGTGCGCGTGCTTGCCTATGGCAAGTACGCTGAACCCGCCGTCATGGCCTCCGTCGATCGGGCGATTCGCTGGGCTGCCACGTCGTCCAATCGTAGCGTGAACATCACGCGGGTGAACTCCGTAGCTGCCGTCGAAAGCGATCTGGAGCTCTCGAACTACGATGTACTACTCGTTTACGATCAACCGCTGGCAGCCACCGGCGAGCTCGCGTCCGAAGGGACGGAGCTTGCGCCGACGCTCGAGAGCTTCACCCAGTCTGGAGGCGTGGTGGTCGTGCTGAGCAGCGGTACGGGTGAGATGGACGATTTTGCCAGCGACGCCAACTTGGCGTCTATCGGCACCGAGAGTGACTACACAGGAGAGCTCGCCTACAATCAGGCGAGCGGCGACGTAGTGGGCCTGGGCGTGGTCACTCCCTTCTTGACCCTTGCCAACAGCTGTACCTTCGAGACCAGCGAGACGCCTTCGGGCGAATCGGTCTTCGTGGTCACGGACACACCACCGAGCAACGGGTTGGGGGAGCCGATCGTGTTGCACAAAGTCGTGACGCCCTGAGGTGAAGGAGGTCATGGGCGCCACGAACACCGCGGACTTCGGCGTCAGTCCTTCCCGCAGCGCGAGTGCGGTGGCCATCGCTCCAAATGAATGAGCGACTACAGTAGTCGGCTGTCCTTCCCGAGACGCCAGGTCGAGCAGAGCCCGCCGAAACTCGTAGAGCTAATGCGAATCGGCCGCGCTGCTCCTGGGTCCGAGGAGGCTTGCGCCTGACGGGTCTGACGTGTGCTCGCTCCACTGTCGACTTCGCTGCCTCGATTAGCTTCGCGGTCACTGCGACCACTGCGACCACTGCGACCACTGCGACCACTGCGACCACTGCGACCACTGCGAACCCGAAGAGGACGCGGCGGCGTCAGAAATAGGGTCACAACGACCCTGGCCGACAGCGCTGGCGACAGCCAGGTGAGTCCCCGGAGCCCATTGCTGGGGGCTCTGCTGAACAGGACTCTGCTTGAACGGAGCGCTGCTCAGAGGAGCTCTGCTGGATGAGCACGGAACCGGCAAATCGTATTTAGCGCGAACGTTCGTGCTATTCGAGTGGGCTGGGCCTGGGCTGAGAGTGGGCTGGGCTGAGAGTGGTTGGGGTCACGAGTCGAGCTGACGTCTCGAACTTCGGCGGCTCGCGGTTCTTCCTCGTGCCGAGTGAAGCAGGCGCTGAAAGGCTCGCTGCGTGCGCTCGACCGCGTCGGGGCGCTGCAACAGGCGGTGCGTATGGTGGAACGCCAGGTAGATCCCGTGAAGTTCGAACGCAAACTGATGGGGATCGGCGTCTTCGGCGAAATGCCCCTCTTCGACGGCGATCGCGGCGGCCCTGACAGTAGTGTCGAACCAGCGGGCTTGAAGCTCGCGCAGCTTGTCGCGCAGTAGACCCGGAGTGTCGTCGAATTCGGTAGACGCAGCGACGAAAATGCAGCCCCCGGGCAGCTCGTCCGAAAGAGCCCAGCGTAGCCAATTCTCGAACAGAGCCTGCACCCGCGGTTCGCCTCGGGCGCGCGTCAGAGCCGGCCGAATCACCCGGTCCGCAAAGGCTTCCGCGGCCGCCTCTAGCACGGCGGTCTGCAGGTTCTCTTTCGACTGGAAGTGCGCGAACAACCCGCTCTTCGAAAGGCCGAGGGCAGTAGCGAGTTCACCGATGGTCAGCCCGCCCAGGCCTTGTAGGCTCGCCACTTGGAGCGCCTGGGTCAGGATACGCTCGCGTGTCTGTTCTCCTTTGACGGACATCGTTCTCCAGCAGGGTCTTCAGGGTTCAGGGTCTTCAGGGTTCAGGGTCTTCAGGGTGGGTCGCAGGGCCTTCTGGAGTCTGCCAGAGGGATCCCCCAGAGCTCTCCAGAGCTCCCCAGAGCTCCCCAGAGCTCATTCAGGCCAAGTTAGCACGAACGTTCGTTTTTACAACCCTGGCTCTGCCTGCTCCTCTGCGACCAAAAGGGGGGCTGCCTCAAAGGGGGGCTGCCTCAAAAGGGGGCTGCCTCAAAAGGGGGCTGCCTCAAAAGGGGGCTGCCTCAAAAGGGGGCTGCCTCAAAAGGGGGGCTGCCTCAAAGGGGGCTGCCTCAAAGGGGGCTGCCTCAAAGGGGGGCGCCACTCGACCTCTAGACCACTCGACCACTCGACCTCTAGACCACTCGACCACTCGACCTCTAGACCACTCGACCTCTAGACACTCGACCACTCGACCACTCGAGGGGGGGCAGCTGCGTGCTGGTCCTCGACGGGTTCCGGCACGGGTTTCGCTACGGGGAGAGGGGCGGGAGCGTTATGTGGGTCTGCGCGCTAGTGCTAGTGCTAGTGCTAGTTCTAGTGCTGGGGGAAGCGTTGTAGCAGCTGGGAATCGCGCTGGGTGGTGGTCTTCAGAAAGCCTTGTCTTGCATTGCTCTGCCAGTCGCCCTGCCAGTCGCCCTGCCAGTCGCCCTGCCAGTCGCCCTGCCAGTCGTCCTGCCAGTCGCGTGTGAACGACCCGACGGGGGAGATAGGCGCACTCGCCGTTCGGGTGGCTGCCCGCTGCAAGGTGTCAGGACGCCCTTCCGCAGCCGATCGGGAAGACGGGTGGGGCGTTGCAGCTTTCGAGGACGTGGACTCGGGAGCTTCCGGCTCGCGGCTCGAGCGGCTCCAGTGGCGTACCTCGTTGAATAACTTGGCGCGGAGGTCGCTGGTGGCGTCCTGGAGCGCCCCGGCGAAGCGGCGCGCTTCGTCGCTCTGCAAGACGGCCGTGGTGTGTTGAAAGCCGGTCTTGTCGCCGAGCGGTACTGCCAAAAACCCTAGAGCTGCGAAAATGGAGACGCCCAACCCGATGAGTCGACGCGTCAGCTGGGCGATCACGGAGACCGATGGTAGTCGAGGGGCCTCGGTCGGGGCGAGATTGTGACAGAAGTGCCGAGGCCGGAGGATACACTAGGGGTGCGCCGGCAGACGGGAAACCAAGCAGAGGTTCAATGACGGGCGGCGCTGGTGAGTTCGTCGCGGGCGGGGAAGGTCACGAGGGCGTAAGGACCAGCTGTGGCCCTGGGAACTCCCAGGCGCAGTTCCTCGGCATGCTCGGCGACATCGGCTGTAGGCGCGATCAGCGCCCGCACGTCGTCTCGGGCGAGCCGCTCGTCGAAGGCACGGGGGTGGGCGAAGGGATCCCCGGCGCGCGGATGACGAGGATCCTCGTCGTCCCACGGCCTGGCGCGGGAGGGATCGCCAAATGCGGCCATCATGGCGAAGAAACCGTAGTCCTGGGCCACGATCAGGAGCCGGCCTCCGGGCACTAGCTCTCTAGCGCGGCGACCCAGCTGAAGCTCGGCGGAACGGTCGATGAACGGGCTTCTGTCGTTCACCCGGGCGCGGATCACCACCGCCGTGAGCGTCAGGGCTCCCAGCGAAATCGCTCCGGCTGACAACAGGGTCGACCGCGAGCGCTGACGAGCATGCTCGAACGCGGCCGGAAGGGTCGCGCCTATTACCAGCGCCGCGCTGGTCCACAGAGGCAACAAGGCACGTTCTGCGTGATGGGTGGCGCCAGCACCGCTGAGGTCCCCCACGACCAAGAAGCCAAGCAAGGCCAGCATGGTCAGAAGCGGGCGACCGAGGCGGACGAGCAGGGTGGTTCGTCGAACCCCCCAGGCCCAGAGCGCGCCCGCGCTGGCGAGCAAGGCGAGCTCCGGTTCGTGCCGCAGCGCCATGAGGGGGTAGCGCGTCAGCGCGGACAACCAGGCGAGCCGGTGCTCACCCAGCGCGCGCTGGTAATCGCTCACTCGCTTGACGAAGAAGGTAGCGTCGCCATGTTGCATGGCCCCGTTCAACAGCCAGAGCAGGATCCCCACCAGGGCCAGCGCCGCGCTGGCTCCAAGCAGCGGTTGGCGCTTTCGTAGCGCGTCCCAGACGGAGAGCGCCGCGAAGGCGGCCGCTACCGGCCAGCATTCGTAGCGAGACAGCGTGGCTGCCGCCAGCGCCAACGCTCCCGCCACGCGCCGGTGGCCTGTGGTGCCCAGGCTGGCCGCTCCCAATACTGCCAGCCCGGCCGTCAACGATTCGGGTACCATGGCGACTCCGAGCCAGGCCGAATAGGGGAACAGCGATGCGATCGCGGCGGCAGTAAAGGCCGCGAGTCGGTCGAAACCGAGCCAACGTCCTGCCGTCCATACCAACAGCGTGCCGAGCACGCCGCTCAGCAGGGCGACGGCGCGCGCGGTTTCCAGACTAGGTCCAGCGAGCAACATGCCGCCGCCCTGTAGCCAGAAGGGCAGCGGCAGCCAGCTGGTGCCGCTCGGATCGAGCCGGGGTGCCGCGGCAAATCTCTGCGCGATAGTGACGCGCGCGTAGTCGTCGTCGCTGATGGCGCGAAACCCGGAGACCCAGACCAGAGCGGAGGCGAGAAGTCGTACGCCTGTGAGCGCCAGTGCATCCAGCGCGCTGGCCCGCCTCACGTCGCTGGCTACTTCTTGGGCTGGCTGTCGGCCGGCTTGCTCACGGCGGCTGCGCTGCCGAGCGAGTCGCCCACCGACGAGGAGAAGTACGCGAGCGTGATGCTGGTCGCGAAGAACACCGACGCTGTGATCCAGGTCGTCTTGGTCAAGAAGTTGCCGGCTCCACGCCCTCCGAACACCTGCTGAGCCGCGGCCCCGGTGAACGCGCCGAGCCCACCCGACTTGCCCGGCTGCAAGAGCACCACCATGATCAGAAACAAGCACGCGATCACGTGCAAGATGGTGAGGGGGGTGGTGAGCAGTCGTTCAGCCATTGCCATAACGACGCTTTCTTAGTGGTGGATCCGGCCGCATGCAAGCGAACTGCCCGCAGGCGTCCTGGAAAGCCGGCCCAGCCGGGCTTCAGCTGGGTTGGGCGGCCTGTATAATCTTCGAGAAGTCCTCCGCTTTTAATGCGGCGCCGCCGACCAGGGCTCCGTCCACGTCCACGCAGCCGAGCAGCCCTCTGGCATTGTCGGGCTTGACGCTGCCACCGTACAGAATGCGCGTCGACTCGGCGACGCGCCCCGGGCTTCGGCTCAGACGGCTGCGAATCGCGTGATGCACCTCTTGCGCTTGTTCGGGACCGGCCACTTTGCCGGTGCCAATGGCCCAGACGGGCTCGTAGGCGATCACGACCTTGCCCGGGTTCGCTTCCAGTAGTGCGACCACGGCGTCCAGTTGGCGGTAGACCACGTCGAGAGTCTGGTGACTCTCGCGCTCTTCGAGCGTCTCACCGACACAGACGATTGGGGCAAGCCCCGCTGCCAGTGCAGCCATGGCCTTGTCCCGCACGCCTTCGTCCGTTTCTCCGAAGAGCTGCCGGCGTTCACTGTGACCGACGATGACCCATTGGCAGCCCGCGGCGATCAGCATCGAAGCGCTGATTTCGCCCGTGAAGGCGCCGCTCTCCTTGGCGTGCATGTTCTGGCCGGCGACCTGAAAATGCTTGCCCGTCTCCTCGCCCACCTGGGCAACGGAGGCGAGCGCCGTGAAGGGCGGAGCCAGCACGACGTCGACACCCGGATTCTTCGCGGCGGTACCGGCGATTGCCTGCGCGAGCTCGCAACCATCGGGCCCGCCTTTGTTCATCTTCCAGTTTCCAGCAATCAAGGGTCTACGTTCACTCATTGCTTGCTCCTCTCAGCGCGTCCACCCCAGGCAGCCGGAGGCCGGCCAGTGCGGCCAGGGAGGCCGCCGAGCCCAGGGAAATATGGTTGATGTCATCCGCGAGCCGACCTTCGGTCGCCGTCACCGCGAGAGCGCTTTCGTCTCCCAGCACGACGCTGAAGCCGGGGCAGCTTGCTATGCCCGCGAGCACGGCCAGCGTGCCATCCATCGCGTTTTCGTTCAGGGCCGCGCCCATCAGCCCCGTATACACGATCGTCTTGGCGGGCGCGATCGTCTTGGCGAACGCTTCGTATGTTTCCGGACCGATATCGAGCGCCACTCGTCCGCTGGGGACACGCTTGGTGGAAGCGACCTGCTGGGGCGAAGCAGCAGCGTGGGTGGCAGTCCTGAGATCCACGGGCAAGCTGAGCCTGCCGCGGTGCTTGTCGAGCAGCGAGCGGCAGCGCGCCATCAGTTCCGGCGCCACGAGTGTGTCCGCGAGATCCGAGCCAGCTGCGCCCAGAAATGTGAGTGCCACGGCGCCTCCGACGCAGACATGATCGGCGTGTGTCAGCAGGAGCTCGAGCAGATCCAACTGAGCGCTGTTGGCCGGACCGCCCAGCACACCCACGTACGGATGTTCGGCGGCGAGGCCCAGCCGTCCCAAGGCGCCCAGCTCTTTCTGCAAGAGTAGTCCGGCACCGCGCATCGGGATCAGGCGGGGAAGGACGCTCACCGAGGCATGCTGATCGAGACAGCAAGCGAGCGCGTCGTTGACGTAGATGTCAAAGAAACCGGCGAGGGCCCGTGCGAACGACTCGTCACCTGCGATTTCGCCCCGCTGAAAGCGTAGGTTTTCCAGCAAACAGACCTGTCCGGCGCGCAGGTCGCCGATGACCCGTTTCACGGCGTCGCCCAGGCAATCATCGGGTAAGAACACCTCCCAGCCGCTCAGCTCGCTCAATTTTGCGCCGACTTCTTCCATGCTCCAGGCTGCGCTGGCGCGGCTGGGGTGGTCGCGGTGGGCGGCAATGATGACCCGCGCCTCCTGGTCCATGGCAAGCTTCAGAGTCGGCAGGAGCGCCTTCAGCTTGCGCACCACCAATGCCTCGCCGCGGGCGCCGAGTGGCGCATCGACATCCGCGCGCACGAACACCCGCTGGTTTCCGAGCGCGAGCTCTTCCATCGGGCTGATGCCATCGAGCAAAGACATGAAATCGTGGTGTCCGGAGAAATTGCCTGGACGGAGCCGGGTGACTCATGGGAGCAGCCCGAAGTCGGCGGCAAGCTAGCCAGCCAGTCGGGCCTGGTCAAGTCCCGAGGCGTTCGCGCTTCAGGCGACGTACGCGCCCAGCCGGCGAAAACGCTGGTAGCGATCTTCCTTGAGCTGCTCGGGGGTCATGTTGCTCAGCGAGTTGAGCGCTTCGAACAACGCGCGATCGAGCAGGAACGCTGCCTGGTCGTGATCTTGATGTGCCCCGCCCGGCGGCTCGTCCACGATGCCGTCCACGACACCCAGTTCCAACAAATGGGGCGCCGTGATCTTGAGGCGCGCCGCTGCCTCGGGGGCCATCTCAGCCGAGTTCCAGAGGATGGCCGCGCAGCCTTCGGGGGTGATCACCGAATAGTAGCTGAACTCCATCACCAGCACGCGGTTGGCGACTCCCAGGGCGAGTGCACCGCCTGAACCCCCTTCGCCGATCACCGTGGTGACTATGGGGACGCCAAGGCCTGCCATCACCTCTAACGATGCGCCAATGGCTTCGCTCTGCCCTCGCTCTTCGGCTTCCAAGCCAGGGAACGCCCCGGGGGTGTCGATGAAGGTGAGTACCGGTAGCCCGAAACGATCGGCCAGCTCGTACAACCGAATCGCCTTGCGGTAGCCTTCGGGATTGGGCATCCCGAAGTTTCGGAACACATTTTCCTTGGCATTGCGACCCTTTTGGTGGCCGACCACGACGACGCTTCGCCCATGGTAGCGCGCGAGGCCTCCCACCACGGATGCGTCATCGGCGTAACGCCGGTCGCCGTGCAGCTCCACCCAGTCCGTCAGCAGCCGGCTCACGTAGTCGAGTGTGTAGGGGCGGCTCGGGTGGCGCGACAGCTGGACCTTCTGCATCGGGGATAGTCTGGAGAAGACTTCTCGTGCCAGTTTGGCTGCTTTGTCTTCCAGTCTTCTAAGCTCTGGAGCGAACCGCTCGTCCGTCTTTGCGAGATCCCTAAGCTCGCGAACTCGCGACACGAGCTCTACTACAGGTTTTTCGAAGGCTAACACGTGAGCCATGAGCGGGCGTAGCTTGTCGCGAAGGCCGACTGGAGTCGACCCCCGTTCCCGAATAAATCCCTGTGCGATTGGCTCAACCAGTTGGGCTTTTGACCATGCGAAGCGCGTGACGCGGGGTTCACCCGGTGGTCAAGGCGGCCGGGACCTGGGCGCTCGGAAGCATGCGCTTGATATTGAAGACCTTGAAGGGCTTTTCCTTGTTTTTCAGCGTGGCGGGAGGCAATTCCTCGTATTCGAACTTGCCCGCCAGGCGCTCCAAGGTCGTTTCGCTCACCAGGATTTGGCCGGCCGCCGCGATGCCACACAAGCGCGCACTGGTATTCGCAGTGTCTCCAATCACCGTATAACTGAGGGCCTTGGAGCTCCCGATGTAGCCGGCCACGAGCGGCCCAGTGTGGACTCCGATCCCCACCGCGAGCGGGGGCAGGTCTTTTTCGACGCGTTGCCGATTGAAGCTGCCCAGCACCTGCATCTGCTCCAGGGCGCAACTCACACAACGCAGCGCGTCGTCGGGGTGCGTCACGGGAGCGCCCCACAGCGCCATGATGCCATCGCCCATGAACTTGTCGAGGGTACCCTCGTACTTGAACAGAGTTTCCACCATCTGCTCGAAGTAGTCGTTGAGCATTTCCACGAGGACTTCAGGACTGGCCTTTTCACTCATGGAGGTGAAGCCGCGGATGTCCGAATTGAACACCGTGCACTCGGGCACCAGGGCTCCACCCTTTTTGACCTCGAGCTCGCCCGCCATTACCTTCTCGGCGACGTTGGGCGACAGTAGCCGACTGAAGCGCTCGCGATTGACGATCTCGGCCTCGACCTTCTTACCGAGGATGTTGATCTCGATGAACATGGCCGCTTGGGCTGCGATCGAGGTCACAATCTCGAGATCTTTGTGCTGGAACTGGGCCAGCGTTTCGCTGTCCAGCCACAACACACCGAGGATTTCGTCGTTGTGCATCAGGGGCGCGACGATGGCCGAGCTGATGCGGTTGAGGATCATGCTGCGCCCTTTGGAGGCTGCGAAGTCCATGGCGGCGTCGTGCGTCAACACGGTCGCGCGCTCCTTGATGACGTGGTTCATGATCGTCGACGAAACCGGGATCGGCGAATCCGTTCCGTCGCGCCGATGACTGGCTCCCGGCACGAGCTCACGGCGCTCGTCCATCAGGAAGATCACCCCCCGGTCGGCCTTCACGAACCGGAAGATGGTCTGCAGGATCTTGTTGAGCATGCTCGGCAGATCGCGCTCGAGCGCAATCTCCCTCGACAACTCGTGGGATAGCCTGAGCCGCTCGTAGTCGGCGGACAGTTGCTCGGGGTTGTTGACGATATGCTCGTAGGGGGAGAACCCCTTCTGGGTGGCAGCGATCTGCGTCCCGATGGATCTGGCCTGATCGTTGACGTCGATCCGCATCGCCGCGGTCTGCGCAGGGGGCAGGTTCGCGCCGGGCGCGGCTGGTTGTGCCACCTGCACCCGTGCGGCGGGCGCGGCACTGCGCTGCACCGAATCGGGCCCCGAGCCTGCCCCAGAGAACTCCGGGGTTTGCGAGGAGTATGCGTAGGCACCCGATGGAGCTGGCGCCGCCGAGGCGGGGCCGGTCGCGGCCCGTTGCCAACCGGAGGCGGCACCTCCTGCTGGAGCCGGCGCTGCCACGGGGCGTCCCGAATCGTCGTCGAAGCGGGCTCGGGTGGCGCCGAGCGCGATGTCGTCGCCATGACTCAGGCGCTGTTCGCCGTTGACGCGCTGACCGTTGATATAGGTGCCGTTCAGGCTGCCGAGGTCACGCAGGACGAAAGCGTCGCCGCGCTGTTCGATCAGGCAGTGCTCTTTGGAGACGATCTTGTCGAGCAGCTGAATCGAATTGGATGGATGGCGACCGAGCGAGTTCTGAGCGCGCAACTCCACCACCTGTTGCCCTTCGGGGGTTGCGAGCAGGAGACGCGCCATCTGAAATCGAAAGGCTATCGTTGGTGTCGCGACAGTACAACCGCAAAACCCCAGGGCTCGCGCCGTAAGTGGGCGCCTTTTCAGAGCGGTGCGTCGCCGAGACACGGCAAAGGTCCGCATGACCGGTTCGGAGCTGGCGACCGTTGGTTGTCACGCGCACCACATGGGCCCACACGCTGAAGCTCGCGTTGCTTCGTTCCGCCGGGAACCTCGGTCGGAAGGCACGCGGGCTCGCCGCGGGACTCAGCATTCGCACCCCGGCTGCATCGCCAACCGCGTTGGCTGGGTGTCCGGCCACCGGTCAGATAGGGGCTTCTGCGCCCCGGGTGACCCGCGCTACGCTCGGCAGGTGCAAGGCAAACACATCCTGGCTATCGACCAGGGGACCACCGGGACCACCGCCCTCGTGCTCGCCCTGGACGGCGCCACATTGGGGCGCCATACCGAGGAGTTCCCCCAACATTTTCCTCGTCCGGGCTGGGTCGAGCACCAGCCCGAGCAGATCTGGCAGAGCGTGCTCAGCGCGATCACCGGGGCACTCGCCGCCGCCGGACTGACGGGCAAGGACATCGCCGCGATCGGTATCACCAATCAGCGCGAAACTACCGTGGTCTGGCAGCGTGAGAGTTGTGAACCGATTCACGCCGCCATCGTCTGGCAGGACCGCCGTACCGCCGACGTTTGCCGGCAATTGAAAGCGGCGGGCCACGAGTCGCGCGTCAGGGATGTGACCGGCCTGGTTCTGGACCCTTATTTCGCGGGCACCAAACTGAAGTGGCTCCTCGATCGCACTCCCGAGGCACGCGAGCGAGCAAAGCAAGGGGAGCTGGCCTTCGGTACCATCGATTCGTATCTGGTGATGCGTCTCGCGGGTGGCGCACGAGCTCCCCACGTCATCGATGTCACCAACGCGAGCCGCACACTTCTCATGGATCTCGAAGCTCGGAGCTGGGATCCGAGCATGTGTGAGATGCTGGAAGTGCCCGAGGCGCTCCTGCCGCGCATCGTGCCTAGCGCAGGGCCGATTGCCAGAACCGAAAACGTGCCAGGGTTGCCCGATGGCATCGTCATTTCGGGGATCGCGGGGGACCAGCACGCCGCTCTGTACGGTCAGGCGTGCTTCGAGATTGGAGACGCCAAGTGTACTTATGGAACTGGGGCCTTCGTCTTGATCAACACCGGCCAAACACCAGTCAAGAGCAGCTATGGGTTGCTCAGCACGCTGGGCTGGCAGATTGGCGATGAGGTCGTCTATGCGCTCGAAGGCAGTACGTTCATCGCTGGCGCCGCCGTGCAGTGGTTGCGCGATGGCCTGGGTATCATCGACTCCTCATCCGAGGTGGAAGCGCTTGCGCGTTCGGTGTCGTCCAGCGAGGGGGTGGTCTTCGTTCCCGCACTGGCGGGCTTGGGCGCCCCCTACTGGGACGCGGACGCGCGCGGGCTGATTCATGGCCTCACCCGGGGCTCCACGAAGGCTCACCTCGCTCGTGCCACGCTAGACGCGATCGCATTTCAAGTGGACGATCTGCTACGTGCGATGTGTGACGACCTGGGGCGACCGGTCCGCCGTATGCGGGTGGACGGGGGTGCGGCGGCCAACAACTTGTTGATGCAGCTTCAAAGCGACATTTCGGGTGCATCGGTCGAGCGGCCGAAAGATCTGGAATCCACCGCTCGTGGAGCGGCGATGCTCGCCGCTGTTGGGGCAGGATTGTTGCAGCACCCCGGGGGTGCCCTACAAATGGTGACCAGCGGCGAGACTTTCTCTGTCAATCTCTCCGAGTCAGAGCGACAATCGAGGCGCGAACGCTGGCACGACGCAGTGCAGCGAGCGCGTGCCGCTGCCCCTTAGACCAAGCATCCTCAAGCTCCCGCTCCCAACGCCCCGATCCCGATCACGACCGAACCCGGGAAGAGCCTTTCGCCGGGCGACGTTTACTGCGTGTGATTTTTGCGGCCTCCTTCCAGACAGATAGAGTAACAGACATGTCCGACGCCGAAAGCGGCCCTCGAAATGACGACAAAACCACGGATGTCCCCATCGATTGGGAGGCGCTCGAGGACGCCTTCGAGAACAACGCGCCGGAGGTACACAGTTACTTGCACATCAGCACGGGGGAAGTGCTGCGCGTGGTCGACGGGATCGCCGACCCGGAAATGCACACCCGCATAGCTTCGGATTCCAACTACATGCGGGTCGATCCGGTGAGCTCCCGCGAACAGTACCGTTGGATGGAGC
Source organism: uncultured delta proteobacterium (assembly GCA_963809955.1). Lineage (GTDB taxonomy): Bacteria > Myxococcota_A > Polyangia > Polyangiales > Polyangiaceae > JAICQQ01. The sequence goes on along the minus strand of CAWELQ010000010.1, from coordinate 435,217 downwards.
GTTTCATTCCCATGGTGGACGACACCGAGCTGCGCAATCGCCTGGCTCAGGCTATTGACGGCAAGGGAGCTTTTCGGCGCTTCAAGGACGTGCTGATGGCGCACGGGCCCGAGCGCGAGCGCTGGTTTGCCTTTCGCAGTGAGCGGCTCCGCGTGTTCATGGAGGCCTGGCTCACCGCGCACGCGCTGAACCCCGTGCAACGGGTGGCGGCGCCGGCCGAGGGTGAGGCGGCACCGAAGCCTGCGGGTATCTCGCAAGAGCAGCTGGCAGGTCGCCGGGCGCGTGGTGCGGAGGCACTGCGCCGGCAGTTGCGCGAATTGGCGGATTCCTTGGGCGCTCGGGATCTCGAGAAGGTGGTCACCTTTGCCGAGTTCGTCAAAGCGCGTCGCGCCGCTCGCAGCTATGGTGGGCGAACCGACGCTGCCCAGCCCGCTCCCGAAGAGACCGTCAATACGAGTGACGCCAGTGACGGCAGTGACGATGAGGAACCGACCCCAAGCTCCCGTCGGCGCACGGCTGCTCGCTAGCAGGCGCGGTCGTGGTGAGCGGCGACGGCGTGGTTGGCAAGCCGCGGTCCTGGTGAGTGTTCTCGTGAGCGTGGGCATCGCTCGAGCCGAGGCAGCGGCACCCGAGCAGGTGATCGACAGGACCGTGGTTCGCTTCACGGCTCCCGAAACTGGGGGGGTGGCCCGGCCGCGCTTCATTTTCGAGCGGGTGCTGGCTTTCGAGGCTCGCCTCGAGGCCCTGGCCGATCCTGGGCATCGCGCCACTCTGCAGGACCCGTACGACGAGACCCACGTCCGGGCCGCTCTGGAGCGGCACATTGCCGAAACGCTGCTGGCCTCGCTCAACATCGACCCGAAGCCCAGCTCCGCGGTCATCGAAGCGCAGATGTCTCTGGCGCGGGCCATGCTCATAAACCAGGTAGGGGAGTCCAATCTGCGCGCCGCCGCGAAGGCCGAAGGCATCGACACCCAAGAACTCAGGCGTCTGTATCGTCGCCGCGCGCGCGCTAGCCTCTATGTGCACCACATGATAGCCCCCATGCTCACGCCCGACGAGAACCAGCTGCGTGAGTACCATCTCAAGAGCGCCCTGTCCGATCAACCCTTCGAGCGGGTTCGCCCTCAGCTCAGGCGCTCGTACATCAGTCGCGCCTTGGCTGAAGCGCTTAGCTCGTTCTACCAGAACGCGCGCTCTCGTCTCCAAGTCACGATCCTGGACTAGAGGCGGGGCGCTTTCGCCTCGGTCCCGGCCCTGTGAGGGCCCTAGGCTGCGCTCGAAGCGGCCGGTTTGTCAGGCCGTCCCTCCCGGTTTCACCACCTCACGGAGACGATGGGCGGCTGGATTTCGATCTCGGCTTTACCGAGGTCCACCTCTACCGGTACCCGGGTCGTCCCGTGCGGTGTCTCCTTGAGATCTAGCCCTTTTATCTTGGTTAGATCGACGCGCGGGATGACCTGGTCTGCCCTCAGGCCGCGCACGACCTCGGGAGCACCAATGACCGTGACGTCCACACTGCGCGGATGCGTGATGGCATTGGTGACTCCGATGACTTCCACGGGCCGTTCGTCGAATTTGTGCTCGCTGGTGCGGCGCGCGATGGTGACGGTTACCGTGGCGCTTTGTGGCCCCGTATACGCGACGCGGTTGGGGGGAGGGTCGATCGCCACCCGTCGAGGAAAGACGCCTTCGGTGAGTCCCGTCACGTCGAAGGCCGCGAGCCTGGCAAACTGCATGGTTTCGACCAGGCTGATGGGACCGCGCACTCCTATCTTGGCGGGGTCCACCTTGGGAACGCCTTTGACGACATACCCCTTGGCTGGTTGCCCCGTGATCGACGCCTGAAGCGGGATCTGTCGCTCGATGATCTTCTGCCACTCCAGCCGGATACGCGGGGGATCGATGATCGTGATCTCGATGCCAGGCGGCGTATTGAACATGTCCTCGGTGAACTGGATGCTGTCACGGTGCCCCTCGCGCAGATCCACCTCGACGGGCGCCAGGCCACCGCCTTTCACCAGTGAGTCGATGGCGCGCGCCGTCCCTTGCAAGGTGACGTGAATACTGGGAGGTATCTGAGTCATCAGTTCGCGCTCGCTGCCCTGCGGGCTGAGCGCAATCACGCTGACAGGGACGGTACGTTGCTGTACTTCCTCTTTGGAGTGAATATATGCGAAGAGCCCCACGGCGAACGCCAGAGAAAAGGCTTTCAGCCCCACGTTGTCGCTGATCGAGCGTTTGAGAAAGTCGGTGAGGCTGATCAACTGTCACTCCCCTGTTGTTCCGAACCCGAGTCGGGCTCGCCCATTTCCAGATCCGTCTGGCTGCCGACGGGAGTGGCAAGCGGCGTGGCAATACGCTCGGCACTGCCCCCCTCGACCGACTTCCTGGGTCCTTTTCTGAGGGGAGGGGGCGGCGACGAGGGGCTGCGCCGGGTCGAGAGGGTGTCCGGTTCGGTGGGGCGGCTCTTGGGCGCGTCCGCCAACGAGCCGCGCAATGTGATGCGCTGGGGCTCTTCGGTCTCACGCACTTCCGGTGGCGGGGGCAACTCACTCTGACGGAGCTTCTGCGCCTTGCGGTTCTTTTTGACGACTCTCGGGTTGAAAATGGATTCCAGGGATTCTCTCAGTTTCGAGACGGGCAGGTCGGCCGCGATGTTGCCGTTGAACGATAGACTGATGGAGCCGCGTTCTTCGCTGATGATGACCACGACCGCATCCGTCTCTTCGGTGATGCCGAGCGCAGCGCGATGGCGGGAGCCAAAGCTCGCGTCGATCACGCGGGACTCGGGCATGGGAAAGAAAACCCCAGCCTTCGCGATGCGAAAGTTGCGGATGATCACGGCTCCGTCGTGCAGCTTGTTGCTCGCCTCCGGAATGAACAACGAGACCAAGAGCTCGCGCGTGACCTTGGCATCTATTTCGTGACCCTTGTGGGCGCCCACGAACTCGTCCAGGTTGGCGTCCTGTTCGAATGCGATCAAACCTCCGATGCGGTGCCGCGCAAGTTCGCTGGCCGCTTCGACCACCTCGTCGATGACTTTCGACTCCTGAGCGGTGGCCCACAAGCCGAACCAACGCCGGCTGCCGGAGCCAACGCGCTGCAGACCGCGCCGAATGTCATTCTGGAAGACCACCACGACCAGCAGAATGACGCTCTGGATCAGTGAGCCCAGGATGGTCAGTACCGTGACCAGCTGCAGGACCTGTGCGACCACGTATAACAGGAATACCGCGCCGAGCCCGATGGCGACTTGCAGCGCTCGCGTTCCGCGCGCCACCAAGAGCACGCGGTAGACGACGTAGTAGACGAGGAAGATGTCGACCAGATTGCGCAACAGCCCGAGAGCGGTTTGCTCCTTGGCGTAGTTGAGCAATCCTTCAAGCACGCTGGGCCTCCTTGGCCATCGCGTCGGCCTCGGCGGTCAGCCGGAGTGCCTGCAATGTTGCACGGACGTCGTGGACTCTGAGCACGCTAACCCCCATCTTTGTCGCCAGAATGCACGCTGCAATGCTACCACCAAGCCGCTCGTTCGGTGGGGATCCATCCACATGTGCGATGAAAGATTTTCGACTGGCTCCCAGCACGATCGGGTGCCCCTCGGTCCGGAGCTCGTCGAGCCTGCCCAGAAGCGTGAGGGAGTGCCGGGCGTTCTTGTTGAAGCCGAGGCCCGGATCCAGCCAGATGCTGGCCCCATCCATCCCTGCATCGACGGCTCGATCGCGGGCGCGGCGCCACTCTCGCTTCACGTCTTCGACGACGTCGTCATAGCCCTTCTCGGGATAAACCGAGAACCCTGGCATGGTCGTCATCGACCCACGCGAGTGCATCAGCACCAGGATGCCGCCATGGCAGGCCACCGCGCGTGCGAGCTTCGCATCAGCCAAACAGGAGACATCGTTGATGATTTGTGCGCCGAGCGCGAGCGCGTGCTCCGCCACAGTGGGCTGGGTGGTGTCCACCGACACCAGGACGTTCTGGCCGACGGCGTGCTTGACTGCGGGTTCGATCCGCCGGATTTGTTCGTCGGCGGACACGGGAGGTGCTCCCGGGCGCGTGGATTCTCCGCCGATATCCAGGATGTCGGCGCCCTCGTCGATGAGCTCGTCGACATGACGCTGGCTGCTCGACGCACCCGCATGGCGTCCCCCGTCGTAGAAGGAATCTGGCGTAACGTTGACGATCCCCATCAGCTTGGGGAGTGCAGGCCCTGATCCGGGCAAGGGGAGGACCGAGGCTAGCCCCACCCGAATGCGGTAGCGCGTCGGGGGGCCTTGCGCAAGTTGATGAGCTCAAACGATTTTTTGTTGCCCGGCTGGCAGGCCCTTGGGCGAGCTCGAGAGCGGCCGCCGAAGCCTCAGCCGGTGACCACCCTCGTGATCCACCCGAGCCGTGCCCAGGCTTGGAACCATTCCGTCAGCTCTTGCCCGACTTCGTGGGCGAGCATCGCGCCCGACTCGACCACGCTCTCGACGGACTCTACCAGGCTCATGCCCGCCTGGAAGCGTCCGAGCAACTCGAACGCCCCGCCCGGTACCTCCGCGAACCGGAGATCGCGATCCTGCCGGTATATGACCAGATTCTGCTCCCTAGGGTCCGGGATGGGCACCGCTTCGCCGCCCTTGCTGCTGCTCTTGAGCCGCACCCGGAGGTCTGCGACCGGGTAGGCCACTTTCAGTAAGTGCAACGCCGGATCCAGCTCTAGCCGGGCAGTTGCCCATTGCTCGGGGGTGAACGCCGCCAGAGCAGCCGGGTCCAGCTTGGCTGCGTCCGGGGCATCGAAGCTCTCGATGTAGGCCCATTCCAGCCGAGCCATGTCCGCGCAGAGCGTCGCGTGTTCGAGCCAGGTTTGCTGCTCGACGTAATCGGGGAGTTGCGCCCCCAGATCTCGAAGGCTGTAGTGCGTGGGAGCGTGGCTTCGAAGGTAACCTTCCACCAGTCGTTCCCAGTCGCGTTGGCCGAGGATGCCGGTCAGCCCCGGAAAATCGTCGACCAGGGCGCTCGTGTGCCGGAACCAGAATTGCTCCCTGTAGATTTCCAGCTGCTCGACAGGGGAGAGCCGTGCGTTGCCTGTCAGGTAACTGGCCACCTCGCGGGCGCACTCTGCGTTGTTCGGAAGGCTGCTTCTGCTCTGAATCAGCCGGCTCAGACGCCGTTGGAGCTCACTCAAGGCCATCGTCCGGTCGCTTTCACCCCGACGCCCGTTCGCGCGGGCCGCCCTGACGCCAGGCCATGGGCGCGTCGACCTCGGCCGGGGCCACGGCCGGAGGCATGGGCAGGTGACTGCCGCCCGGGAGCGTACTCGATGAACTTCGGGCCTCGAGCGCCTCTTGCCTCAGCCTACCTGCGCGTGTCGCCTCCTGCATCAGTACAGGAAACTCGGGAATCTCATCGTCCCACTCGATCAGGGTGGATACGGGACCCGCCAGGCGAATGGTCTCCTGGTAGAGCTGCCAGACCGGCTCGCAGACGTGCCCACGATGCGTGTCGATGATGTGGGTGCCCAACTGGGTGTGCCCCGCCAAGTGGATCTGAACGATGCGTTCATGGGGAACGCCCCTCACGAACTCCCAGGGATCGAAGCCGTGATTGTAGGCCGAGACGTAGACGTTGTTGACATCGAACATCAGGCCGATATCGGCACGCTCCGCCACTTCACTGATGAACTCCCACTCGGTCATCGTGCTGGAGGTGTAGGTCATGTAGCTCGAGGTGTTTTCGAGCGCGAACCTGACCTCCAAGAAGTCTTGCACCCTCTTGGCACGCTCGACGACGCGCTCCACCGCTTCCTCGCAATACGGGAGGGGAAGTAGATCGTGGAGATGAGCACCCCCGGCACCGCACCAGCAGAAGTGGTCGCTCAACCAAGGGGGCTTCACTCGCCGAACCAGCTCTTTGAGCTTCGTGAGATAGTCGCGATCGAGCGGATCGGGACCGCCGATGTTCAGTGACACTCCGTGCTGGATGACACGGTAGGTCTCGAGCACGCGGTCCAGGTGGTAACGTGGCTTGCCACCTGGGACCATGAAGTTTTCACTGATGACTTCGAAAAAGTCGACGCTCGGCCGCTCCGTCAACACATAGCGATAGTGCGGGACGCGCAGCCCGACTCCGATGCCCAGGTCGGGCACTCCGAATACGTTCGGCCGGGGGCGGGGTGATGAGGAAATGATGGGGCTTCCTGATTGAACCGAATTCGGGGCAAGCGGTCAGAGCTAGCTCGGCATGCCGTTTGCGTACGGCTTCACCCCGAGCATGACGCGGCCCGCAGGGTGAGGCCGCGTCATCGTTCGGGTTGGGCCTGCTTACTCGGCTGCAGGCCCAAGGTGGCTACGCAGTGCACGCGCGTCTCTCACGGACGCGTCGGTCATTGGGGGCAATGCTTGTTGCAGCCGCCCTGGCCCTTGCATTCGTTCTTACCCGCGCAGTCGTTTTTCCCCTCGACGGCGCATCCCCCCTTACCCTTGCACTCGTTCAGGCCTTTGCAGCAAGCCTTGGCTTCGGCTGCCGCTTCGGCGGGGGACGCCGCGTCGCCCCCTTGGGCGCCCTGAGCTCCGCCACACCCGGTGAAAGCGCCGAGCATGAGACCTGTGGATGCTGCCGTGATCACGGCTTTCGAAAGATTGGATGCCATTTGCGATTTCTCCTGGTGTGAACGCTGCGGACGGCCCGAGCCGTGGCTTGTGGCGCGCCCGAGGGTTCGAGGTACTGGTTGTTGGTCCTGTCGGTTACGGGCCTCGGCGAGTATTGGTTTCAAGCAGTCTCGGGCGAGGTAGTGGCAGGCAGGGTAACGCGCCCTCTGCCCCCTGCCAATCGCCTCGATTTCGCCTTGCGACCCCCTGTGGCACGGAGCAAGCTCGCGCGGGAGACGCGCACGCATGCCATACCGAAGTCCAGTCGAAGCATTCGTCGAGCGCCGCCAAAGGATGCGAGCGCTGCTCGGCGAGAGGCGGCTCGCCGCGGCGGTAGTGGCGTCTGGGCTGCCGCAGCCGCGTAACTTCGCTAACAACCTGTACCCCTTCCGGGCCTCGAGTCATTTCCTGTATCTTCTGGGGGAGCCACTGGAGGCGGCCGTGCTGCTGGTGACCCCGGAGCACGAGGTCCTGTACGTCGACCCGCCGGATCCGGAGGCGAGCTTGTGGACCGGGCCTCAGCCCACGCTGGGCGAGTTGGCCGACCGACTAGCCGTCGAGGTACGGCCGCTCGATGAGTTCGACCCGCCGACTGATGGCGCCTGCCTGGCCCCCGTGGATTGTCTGAGCGCGCTGTGGCTCGGCGATCTGCTCAACCGCCCCCTCGAGCCCGCCGACGGCCTCGCCCAATCCGAAGCCGACGCTCTGCTGGCCGACATCATGATCGCGCTGCGCCTGAAGCACGACTCGGCCGCTCTGGCACAGCTGCGCGTCGCGGTCGAAGTGACCGAGCAAGCGCACCTGTGCGGAATGCGAGAAACGCGGCGCTGTGGTCGGGAGTTCGAGGTGTGCGCGAGTATGCAGTCGGTTATTTCTGGAAGCGGTTGCGCTCTGGCGTACGCACCCATCGTGACCGTGCATGGCGAGGTCCTGCACAACGAGCGTCACGACAACCTCCTGCAGTCCGGCGGCCTGCTTCTGGCCGACGTGGGGGCAGAAACGCCGGAGGGCTGGGCTGCCGACATCACTCGCACCTGGCCGGTGAGCGGGCGTTTCAGTTCCACGCAACGGGACCTGTACGAGGTCGTGCTTGCGGCACAGGCCCGAGCCTTCGAGGGCGTGCGCCCAGGCGTCGGCTATCTGGAGGTACATCTCGCGGCGCTCGAAACCTTCGCCACGGGGCTTCGGGAGCTCGGGATCTTGAAGGGCTCGGTGGACGCACTGGTCGAAAGTGGAGCCGCCGCGGTGTTCTTGCCCCACGGCATCGGCCACTTATTGGGGCTCGATGTCCATGACATGGAAGACCTGGGGGATCGCGCCGGCTACGCTCGAGGGCGCGAGCGTAGCAACGACCCCGGCCTGCGTTACCTCAGGCTCGACCGTGACCTGGAGCCCGGCATGCTGGTCACCGTAGAACCGGGCTTCTATCAGATTCCCTCCATGCTCGCGCGGGCACGGAACGAAGCGTGCTTGGCGCAGCTGATCGACTTCGACAGGTTGGCATCCTTTGGCGACGTTCGCGGGATTCGCATCGAGGACGACGTGCTGGTGACCGAACAAGGCCACGAAGTGCTCAGCCAGGCGCTTCCCCGGACCCCCGATGCGGTGGAAGCGGCTTGCCTCTAAAGCCAGGCGAGGCCTGGGACGGGTGTGGCCAGCGGCTCGCCAAGCGCTACCATCCCCGCGCATGACGAAACGCTTGGTTCCATGGATGGCCTGCGCCCTGCTCCTGGGCTCGGGGTGTGATCAGCATGACGACTCCGGAGCCCCGGCGAGCAGCGCGAGTAGCGCGCCCGAGGTATTGCTCGTCGGCCACTTCAGGCGCGTTGCCAAGCCAGTAAGCGGTACCGCGCAGATCGTGCGAAAAGGGAAGAAGTATCAGCTCCGCCTCGAAAACACGAGTGTCGACTACGACGGTAAAGTGCGCGTCTACCTCGTGGGGCTACCCGACGTGCCCACCACGATGGCGTTGTTGAAGACGGATACCCAGTACGATTTCGGCCCGCTCGAGCAGGGGGCGAAGCGGCAGCTCATCGATCTGCCGAGTGAGCCCGCGCCAGAGCTCAGAAGTGTCGTTCTGTACGAACCTCGCTACCGAGTCAACCTAGCGGTGGCTCCTTTGAAGCCGCCGGAGTAATCGCCGGAGTAATAAGGTGGCGCTGGTCGCCGGGTTCAGATGCTCGTCGTTTGCGCGATCAGGCGGACCAGATCGAAGGTGGTGACCAAACCCACCGGTTGCCCCGCTTGCACCACGACGACACGGTGCACCCGTTTGTCCAGCATCAGCTGAGCGACCGCTTGGGCGCTGGCGCTCGGCGAAGTGGTGGCGGGATGCGTCGTCATCGCATCGTGCACGTGCAGGTGTCTGAGCTGATTGCCCAGCGTCTGGTCAGCGAGCTGCTCCACATTGTCGGGCTTTGCGCCTTCGAGCGTGCCATCGAGCTGACGGTAGTAGTCCATGGCCATATCGGACATAGCGTGGCTGAAGCCGATGCGTCGTACGATGTCGGCTCGCGACACCATTCCCACCAGCTTGCCGTCTTCGACGACCGGAGCGCCTCCGAATCGGCGCCTGGAAAACTCCCATTCCAGATCCGAGAGCAGCATACCGGGGTCGACCACGAACAGTTCCTTGGTCATGATGTCGGCTACGCAGGTAGGCATGATAGCCGACAAAGGTGCACGCTTCGTGCCAAGCTGCGCGTCGCCCGACAGGTTCGGGTCGCGCTCGAGTGCCCTGGTTCACTACGTCGTTGGTGTTCTCGAAGGCCGAGCTTGGGCGCAGCCTTTGCGTTTGTGGGGCGACATCTTGGCAGTGCTTGCGCCGCTTGGAACGTGGCCGCGGGTCATCCGTCCTGGGGCACGAGGCCCGCGCAGACCAGAAGGTCCTCCAGAGGACTCAGGCACGGTGTGAGCCGATCGGGATGGGAAGCCTCGTCGCAGTCCACCGGGGCGTCGAGGCTGCACCGATACCAGGCCTGCTGTTCTTGCTCGCAGTCCACAGAGGCGGATTGGCACTGGTCGATGCAGTCTTGGTCGGTGCCGCCGCATTCGGACGCGAAGCGCAGGCAGTTCTCCGCGCATAGTCCGATCGTTTTCGAAGCGCAGTAGCTCGAGCGGAGCAGCTCGTCCGAGCAAAGCATGGGGACGGGTCGACTGTGCCCCTCTTCGCACACGAAGTTTGCGCTGCTCGCGTTTTGGTAACAATCCTTGAGCTTGTTCCAATCATTCACGCATGCCGGATAATTTCCGATGAGCGAATCGTCCTCACATTCGCGGACGCAATCCAAGGGGTCGTCTTCGTCGCAATTGGCACGCTGGGTGGCGAGGCACCAGTCGTCGCAGGCAGTGGGCGCGATGGGGTAGTCACCTCCGCACGAAGTGAGCGCCACGGCGGCGAGGACCGGCCACCAGTGGCTACCACGGTCGTCCGAGTCGGCTTCCGGGTAGCTCGCGCGCGGTCGACCGGCATCAGATGCGAGAAACGGCATTGATTCGCGGATCACTGTACTTCTACTCTCCGCCTCGTGCATTGCTTCCTGCGCCGGTACCGCCGCTTCGCGCGCTGCAGCCAGATGCGCCTGGGGGTGGTCATAGGGCTGGCGCTGCGCGCCGGCCCCGCGCGGGCGCAGCTGGCAACGGCCGAAGCGGCCAGCGAGCAAGAGGTCGTACTGCCGCGTCCCGCTGCGGACACCAACGTGGCTTATCCGGCAGCGGGAACCGGGGCCAGCCGCGTGCTGCTCGAGCTGGTGATCGGGCAGGATGGCAGGGTGCGAGATGTCTCGCTGATAAGTGGCTCGTCCCCGTTTGCCGAACAAGCCGAGCGCGCCGCGTGGACCTGGCGCTTTCACCCCGCGCTCAGGGACGGTGAGCCGGTTGCTGCGCGCATTCACTTCGTGGTCCAGTTCGAGCAGCGGGTGACGTCCGAGTCGGAAGGGCAAGGTGACCAGGGCAGGCATCCAGGCCCTGGCGCGGCAGAGCCGCCGGCGCCCGCGAGCCACCGACAGGCCACTCTCCTCGAGATCCAAGTCAGGGGACGCCGCGACAGCGGCGCGCGCCACGTTTCCCGCGCCGAAGCTCGCCAGCTGCCCGGAAGCTTCGGCAATCCCTTTCGTGCGATCGAGATGTTTCCGGGAGTGACGCCGACGCTCTCGGGAGCTCCCTATTTCTACGTCCGGGGCGCTCCGCCCGGCGATCTGGGCTACTTTCTGGACGATATCCAGCTACCCGCGCTGTTTCACGTGCTCGCGGGCCCTTCGGTGGTCCACCCAGCCCTGGTCGAGTCGCTGGATTTCTTCCCCGGACCTTACCCGGCTCGCTACGGTAGGTTTGCGGGTGGCATTGCGGCTGGGAACCTGCGCGAAGCGACGCACGAACTGCATGGCGAGGCCAGCGCTCGCGCCTTCGACAGCTCGGCACTGCTCGAAGTGCCAGTCACGCCGGACACCAGCGTGACGCTGGCCGGGCGCTACTCCTATGCGAACCCCATCGCACATCTGTTCGCGCCCGACATCTCGGTGGCGTTCTGGGACTATCAAGCGCGTTCGAGCAGCGAGCTCGGGTCGCGCGACCGCCTGGCCGTCTTCGCGTTCGGCTCGAAGGACGCGCTAGAGCAAGACCGGGACGGGGAGAGGGTGCGTCTCTTCGGTTCGGAGTTTCACCGGGTGGATGTCTCTTACATGCGCCGGCTCGATTCTGGATCCTTCCGGCTGCGCTCGACATCGGGCTGGGATCGATCGTATCGGGAAGAAGGCGACGTCCAGATGCAGGACTGGCTGACCCACCTGCGGGCCGACTGGCGTGGTGAGCTGTCTGAATCGCTCGCCGTCGAAGCCGGCGTCGATGCCGGGCTCGATCGCTATGAACTCGGGCTCACGGATCTGGACGATCCGGAGAGCCAGCGTCAGCTTCTGGAGCATTACCCGCCGCGGGTCGACTCGGTGGCGGGCATCTATGCTTCGGCGGAGTGGCAGGCGACACCCCGCGTGCACGTGGCGCCCGGTGTCCGCGCCGACTTGTATCGATCGCTCGGTGAGGTTCGTCTCGGCGTGTCACCGAGGGTGAGCGCCGAGATTGCCGTCGCCCCGAGGTGGACGCTTCTGCACGGGTTTGGAGTGGCCCACCAGCCTCCGAGCAGCGCCTTTCCACAACCGGGCAACGACCCTGCTCTGGGCCAGGGCTTGCAGATGGCACTTCAGCACAGTTCGGGGCTGCGCTACCGCGCGCCGAGGCTGCTCTCGGTCGAGGCCAGCGTCTTTCAGACCGCTCTCTTCAACCTGACCGACGGTCCCGGCATTTCCCGCGTCCGCGAAGACGACGACGACTTGGTCGACGAGCATTCGCGCGCTCTCGGTTGGGCGAGGGGCTTCGAACTTCTTGTGCAACGCAGCTTCGCGCGGCGTCTGAACGGCTACCTTTCCTACACGCTGGCCTTCTCTCGCCGGTCCGTCGGACGTGCTTCGGGACCCTCGTTGTTCGACCGCCGCCATGTGCTCAGCGCCGCGGTCGGCTATCGGTTCGACGGCGGCGTTCACGTGGGTGTCAGAGGCAACTTCTACACGGGCATTCCCGCCGATGTCGCCTACCTGGAGGCCGCCCGGGATCCACCTCGTACCTCTCCCTTCTACCGGGTCGATCTGCGCGCCGAGAAGCGCTGGCACTTCGGTCAGCGCGGCGCCTACTGGGCGCTGGTTCTGGAAGTGCTGAACCTAACCCTCCACGAGGAGGCGCTCGGCAAGCGTTGCAACGCCTACCGTTGTCGCGAGGACGAGATCGGTCCCGTGACGATTCCGAGCCTGGGCGTCGAGATGTTCTTTTGAGATGTGGGCGGCGCTGGGCTGACTGACTGGCAGTCAGCCAACGGGTCCGCCACCGGGCAGGCTTCGAGCGCCCCGAGGTCGTCGCAGCGGGTGCTGTTCGTGGCCTGCGTCTCGGAAGCTCTCCAGCTGACAAGCCGGGTCAATGCTGGTTCCTGGCTGCGAAAGAATGCCTCCCTGCGGCAGCGTGTCACGCCATGGTTCGGGTAACGGCCACGAAACCGGCTCTGTGCGGACACATGCGCCGTCGGTATTCTGGCACGAGGCATGCGTGCACGCGAGCTCGGAACCCTGGACACGACTCATGCTCGAAGCGTTGAACAGAAGCGTTGCTCCCGTCTGGGAGACCATTTCGAAAAGCAACTGGTGGAGCTACCTCTCGGAAACCACCCTGTGGCAAAACTCGCTCTTCGAGTGGCTGTCGGCGCTCGGAACTCTGCTCGTGATATTGGGGCTGGCCCGTCTCTTCAAGGGCTACGCGGTTGCGCGGCTACGTCGTCTGGTAGGCAAGAGCGCGACGCGCCTCGATGACATGGTCGTGGCCGTTCTGGATGCCACTCGCTGGTACGCCTACCTCGCTCTGGCGGTCTACGCGGCCAGTCTGACTCTGGACACGACCCGAACCGCGCGCCGTGTGATCGAGACCAGCGCGGTCATGATCGCGTTGGCTCAGGCTGGGCTGTGGTTGCAAACCCTCGTCACGCAGCTTGTGTTTCGCTGGGCCGAAAAGCAAGGAGCCAGGGAGAGCACCACGGTGGCGGCCGGCATTAGCTTCGCGTGCCGTTTGCTGGTGTGGGCGGGGGTGCTGCTCTTGGTGCTGAGTAACCTCGGGATCGAAATCAACGCCGTGGTCGCCGGGCTCGGTGTCGGCGGTGTCGCGGCCGCGCTGGCTGTTCAGAGCCTGTTGTCTGATGTGTTCGCTTCCATGTCGATGTACTTCGATCGACCATTCGATATCGGTGACTTCGTCATCGTGGGCGACTACCTGGGCACCATTCAAGAGATCGGTGTGCGCACCACGCGGATCGCGTCTTTGGGGGGTGAGCAGATCATCTTTTCGAACAGTGACCTGATAAAGAGCAGGATTCGCAACTACGCGCGCATGAGTGAGCGGCGCATCGTTTTCGACTTCGGTATCGAGTACAACCTACCCGCAGCCAAAGTGGCGAGGGCGGGCCTGATTGCCCGTGAGGTCATCGAGGGTCTGGACGGTGTGCGGCTCGACCGCGCCCACTTCAAGTCGTTCGGCGACTACTCGCTCGATTTCGAGGTGGTCTACTATGTGCTTTCGCCAGACTACGGCTTTTACATGGAGCGGCAGCACGCCATCAATCTGGAGCTTTATCGGCGCTTCGAGGAGGAGGGGATCCCGTTCGCGTTTCCGACTCGTACGCTGCACATGCCCCAGCTGGAGCGGGTCGTCGAGGCGAAGACCGATGGTCGGGCGCGGAGCAGTCCCGCCCGTCGTTTCGCCTCGTCGTGACGTACGCGGCGAAGCGTTCGGACGAGGAAAACCGCTTGTCGGATTCGCGGGCCCTTAGAGACTCATCTGCTGGACGCGCGCTTCTGCTGCCACCACGGTATCAGCCCAGTCGTGCGGCGCGGGCGCCACCAGACCCACCACCTCTTCCAGGTGAGCCCCCGCGATAATGGCCTCGCGCGCGCGGGACGACCCGCTCAACAGATCGAACGCGGGCTTGTCACTCTCGAACTCGTAGACCCGCGTGAGAAATTCGAAGGCATCGGGGGCCTGGCGCTGCGCGAGTGCGATCAGGCTCGAGTAGGTGGCCACGGGCCGGAACAACTGACTATTGGTGACGTGGACCATCACTCCCTGGCAAACTTCCCCCTGGTGCTTTTCGAAGCTGGGCTTGAAGCGCACGGGACGTATCAGGCACCCAGGGGTGCCCAACGTGTCGAGCTCGCGGGCGAGCGCGACCCCGTCCAGAAACGGCGCTCCGACCAGTTGAAAGGGGGTGGTGGTGCCACGGCCTTCAGATAGATTGGTGCCCTCGACCAGGCAGGCGCCCGGGTATACCAGCGCAGTTTCCAGCGTCGGCATGTTCGGCGATGGCGGCACGAACGGTCGGTTGTGGGCAGCCGCCGTTTCGTAGCGTTCCCACCCTTGAGTCGCCGCGACGGACAGCGCCCCATCGGGGCCGAGCGCAAGCCCATCACGTTCGCAGAATAGCGCGACGATTTCGCCAAGGGTGAGGCCATGTCGGATCGGGAGCGGCTCCAGCCCGACGAACGAAAGCATGTCGGGATCCTGCAGGACGCCTTCGCTCACTCGCGGATCGCCGCTGATCGGATTGGGTCGGTCCAGAATCAGCGTGTGAACACCCGCTCGAGCGGCTGCCCGCGTGGCCAACAGGGCGGTCCACACGTAGGTGTAGTAGCGGGAGCCGACGTCCACCAGGTCGATGACCAGGGTGCTCAGTCCCTCGAGCTGCGCCGGACTCGGGCTGAGAGACTCCCTGGTGGCCCCGTACAGGCTGACGATGGCTGCCGCTCCGTCGCCGTTCGTCGCGCCATCGGGGACGGCTTCTTCCGCCTGGGCCAGGCCGTCCAGCCCGTGCTCGGGTGAAAACACGATCTCGGGCGCCGCGCCCAGTTCCTCGAGCACTTCGAGGGTCTGACGCCCCTTTCGGTCGATGGCGGCGGCGTGCGTCAACACGGCGAACGGTGCCCCTCGCAACCGTTTGCGTACCGCTGAGATGTGTCCACCGAACAACTGGTCAAGTCCTACTAACATGTGAAAATTCCCTGTCTATTTTTCGATCTTGTGTGCCTGCTGAAAGAGCTTTTCCGCGTCATCGGTTGCGCTCGGGCAAGGGCTTCGTTAGCATTTTTTTCATAGTGCGCCGAGTCCTGGTCGTCGATGATGAAGAGAACCTCAGAGTGGTTCTGCGAACGCTGCTCAAGCGTCATGGCTACGAAGTGGAAACCGCCGCGGGCGGGGAGGAGGCTTTGGCTCTGGTGGACTCCTTTGGGCCTGACTTCGTGCTGACCGATGTGCGCATGCCGAAGATGGGTGGGCTGGACTTGCTTTCGACGCTCAACGCCAAGGGCAACAACGCTACGGTCATCGTGATGAGTGCGTATGGCAACACCGATCTGGCCATCGAGGCAATGAAGGCGGGAGCCTACGACTATGTGCAGAAGCCTTTCAAGCCCGACGAGGTGGTGCTGGCCCTGCGCAAGGCGGAAGAGCGCGAATTACTCCGTCGCGAAAACCGTGTGCTGCGTGATGAAATTCGCAAGGAACACCGGTTCGAGGACATTCTGGCGAAGAGTCCGGCCATGCAGGGGGTGTTCCGAACCATCGCCAAGGTGGCCGAATACAAGACCACGGTGCTGATCACCGGGGAGAGTGGGGTCGGCAAGGAACTCGTCGCCAAGGCAATCCACGCTCGCAGTGGACGCAAGGCAAAGCCATTCGTGGCGGTCAATTGCGGCGCCATCCCCGAAAACCTGCTCGAGAGTGAACTCTTCGGCCACAAGAAGGGAGCGTTCACGGACGCCATCCAGGATCGCCAGGGCCTGTTCGAGGGAGCGGACGGCGGGACGCTCTTCCTCGACGAGATCGGCGAGCTTCCCCTCCAGTTGCAGGTGAAGCTGCTGCGCGTGCTCGAGGACGAGAAGATACGGCGCCTGGGCGATTCCCGCGACGTTGCGGTCGATACGCGCATCATTGCCGCTACCCATCGCGATCTGGCTCAGGAGACGAAGGCTGGGCGTTTCCGGGATGACCTGTTCTACAGGTTGAACGTCCTGCAGATTCATGTACCGCCGTTGCGCGAGCGTCGCGACGACATTCCGCTTCTGGTCGACCATTTCGTGAACCGCAACAACGCACGGCTCGGAACCAACGTGCGCGGGCTGGACACCGAGGCGCGCCGGCTGCTCTACGAGTATGCTTGGCCTGGAAATGTACGAGAGCTCGAAAACACCATCGAGCG
The DNA here is from genome assembly GCA_963809955.1 of uncultured delta proteobacterium. Taxonomy (GTDB): domain Bacteria; phylum Myxococcota_A; class Polyangia; order Polyangiales; family Polyangiaceae; genus JAICQQ01. The sequence continues at coordinate 418,804 of CAWELQ010000010.1, read as the reverse complement.
CGCCATGGTGCTCGCGGAGGGCGACCTCATCGTGGGGGCGGATCTCCCGGAGCGGGTCCGCGAAGCGCGGGACCCGGTGCAAGTCCAGCTTGCCAGCGGCGAGCTTTCGGTCAAGAAGACGACGCGAGTTATCGAGGAGATCTTGATCCGGCGCGCCCTACAAAAGACCAAGGGGAACCGTACCCGGGCCGCCGAAGTCCTCGAAATCAGCCACCGCGCCCTGCTCTACAAGATCAAGGACTACCAGATCACCGACCTGTGAGCCTGACGTGGGCCGGGAGGCACGAAGCCAGTGCTTCGGGCTTTTCCGTTCGGTCGGTCTTGGCTAGGATGCGCCGCATGCGCTTCGTGGTTCTCAGCAGTCTGTGTTTGTGTCTTCCCGCGTGCTTCTCGGCCGACCCTCAGGGCGTCAAGACTCCAGACGAGATCATCGCCGAACAGGAGCAGATGGGCGCCGATCAGATGAAGGAAGAGGAATTGGCCACTCCCGTCATGGACGACGAAGAGACCGATCTGGAGAAGGCCAAGGACTTCGACAAGAAGCAAGCCAAGCTCGAACTCCAGCGTGCTGCACGTTCCGCTGCCACCTGTCCGGATTCGTTGCCAGAGGAAGAAGCTGCCAAGGCGCCGCGCGGCACCGCGGAGGTGGATATCTGGTTCGACAACAGCGGTTCAGTCAAAAAGGCAACGCTGGCTCCGCCTCACGCGGACACTCCGGTCGGGGCGTGCATCTTGCGCGCGATGAAAGCCGTCATCGTCCCAGCCTTCACGGGTGAGGTCGTGGAGGTGAAATGGAAGATCGAGCTCAACGAGAAGTCTGATTGACCGTGCGAGCCAGCGACCGGTCCGAAGCGAAGTGCTTCCGGGCTGCTCGTCGCTGGTTCGCCATGCGCCTGGGTACGACTTCCAGGAAGTTCCTGCCTAGCGGCAGGCCAAACTGGTCTTCCACTTCGACTCGCACCACCCAAGGGCCGCTCGACTCGCTCGGTGGCACCTTGCCCTTGAGGACGGAGCCTTCCCAGCGCCAGGCAACCTCCACGGGGTCGATGCCCACGGTCACCTTTGGGCGCGGTTCGATGAAATTGGGTGGAGGTTCAGAGCTGGTCGCCTGCAGCTGGATCGAAATCTCGACGTCGTCGTCGGGCCAAACCGCGGTTTTGGGGCCAATCTCCACGTTGGCGGTGATGTTGCGCGGCTGGAGCTTGGCAATGGCGACATCCAGTGAACCCGGTTCGCGAACACTCACGAGTGTTCGGTGGCCATCGTGCAGGGGGATGTGACTGGATGCCGGAATGAAGCGATGCGCCCCAGAGTAGGTCAGCTCGAGACCGTCCGCGTAAGTGAAGCGCGCGTGCTGCCCTCGACCCAGGTTGATGATACCACTCTGTGAGACGTAGGCACCTTCGGGCAGCTCGACGCCGAGAACTCTCAGCTCGACCTTGCTCGACCACTCTCCCGGCAAGCCCATCTGGTCGTTGCCCCGCACCGCCAGCTCGTATTGACCCGGGCCCACCGGGCCGATCGGTTCGCTCAGTCTGGGTTCATGCGTTTCGACGTTCGCGATGGGGTCGGGCTCTCCAGCACGGCTCAGCTGCACGGTGTAGCCACGCGCACCGTCGATGGGCTTCCATTTGAATCCCGTGAGGTGGACCGGGTGGTGTGGCGATATCCACAAGCGTTGACCCGGCGCAAGGGTCGTCGCGCCGAGGGTGTGGCCGGTGGTTGCTGGTCCGCCGTGGGTGTCGAGGCTGCGTACTGCGCCCGGAGCGAGCTTCTTCCAGTGGCCGGATACGATGGTGTTCGATACTCCGGCGAGATTGGCGGCGGTGTACTCGTTTTCGTGGGCGATTAGCACGCCAGTTCCCTGTCCGACGAGCAAGCTGAATTGTTCGGAAATCGTGAGCAAGATGGCGCTCTTCTTCGGCTTGGTCACCACCGCGCGGACCTGCCCGGAGCGGACGGCGACGCTCCACGTGTCTACGGAATACCCGCCCGGCATGCGCAAACTCTGGGCCCCATTGAAAACTCGGATAGTGGCCTTGGGTTCCAGCTCGAGACGAGCGCCCCCGGGAATGCTGATCACGGCCCCCGCGTCCCCCGCGGTGAAGAAACCTTGGACGCGCGTGCCATCTCCCTGAACGACCTCCGGACGGCTCGACGCGGATGCTGCGTCCGGGATCGGTGCAAGCGCGAAGAGTGCCACGCCCAACGAGAAGCCTAGCCTCCTCAAAGTCACTCCAGTCATGTTCGAAGTAACGGCATCCCCAGCAAAAACTTGAGCTCGGGCACGGCTTCGCCAGGCTCGAAAGCTGCTCGATTCGCCACCGATGTCAGCGTGAAGCCGACACTGAAGTGGCGAAGAAAACCAATGCCAGATACGACGGGCGCGCTACAAGAACCACAGGCCGAGCACGACCAGTACGGCTCCTACAGCGACCGACACCAGTGCAGCTGCCTCCCAGGGCCCCGCCTTCGGGTCGGTAAACCTGAGCTCGATGGAGGCGAAGCGGCTTGCCTCGCGCCTTTGCCGTCCGGAAAAGGCGGCGTTGGCGGCTCGGAGGGCGACATCCAGGTGCTGACCAGTGGGCTGCATGGAGCCAGGGTTCTTGCACAATGGGGCTTGCGTGTCGATACCCCCGGGCGCGCCAAATCCTGGAAAAATGAGTGTCGAAATGCGCTGAAAGGAAGGAATGCAGTAAATCTAGAAACGAGCGGTGCTCGAGTTCAAGGAAATCGAAACTTGCCTTTGCTTTCCCACCACTCGCGATAGCGCGCTTGCGCGCCAGCGCGCTCTTTCTTGGGCAAGTCGTCGTAGTAGCCGAAGTACTCCTTGGTGATGCTTTTCAGCTCGTCACCGGCCGCGCGGCGTATTTCGGGGCTGTCATGCATCAGGGCATCAATCAGCCATTCAATCCGATGCCGTCCGGCGTTCTTGCGCCACCATCTTTCCCACTCTTTGGCGTCGCTTCCTAGATCGGTCCGCGCCAGGACCGCGAGCCCCCAATGGGCGGACTTGACCAGCTCTCGATTCTTGTCACCGAGCACGCGAATGAAGATCGGAATGGACTCCGGATCTCGGATGTCCGAGAGCGCTTCCAAGGCGCCATGCCGCGCCTCCGTACTCCGGTAGGCATCCTGCGCCAATTCCGCCAGATGTTCTCGGACTGCGGCGCGCGCCTGCACGTCTTTTTGATGCATGCGCGCCGCGGCCAGGGCAGCTCGTCGCACTTCCTGGTTGTCGTCGATCAACCGGCGGGCAACGGCTGCCGCACTTTCGCGGTTGGGAAGCTCTCCCAGGAGGCGTGTCGCCCAAGCGCGCACCTCGGGGTTGGAGTCGGCGGTGCGCACCGCCAGGAACGGTACCGCTGGCGAACCGATGCGGGCGAGAACCCGCAACACGGGGCCGCAATCCGACGCGCGCGTCATTGAGTCGGCGATGCTGCGGCGCGGTTCGCCCGTCAAGGGCCCGGGAAACTCCGCGACCAATGCACTGACGGCCTGTGGTCCCATTTCGACGAGCTTCTCTCCCGCCTCGAGGTCCCCGGAGCAGAGCCGCTGCACCAGAGCCCGTGAGTCGCTCTCGAAGTCCACGATGACGCTGGGCAGGCGCAGTTCCTCGGAACTCTGACGCTTGCTCGGTGGGCGGGCACTATAGGCAACCGAGCGTGAGGGAGGCGCTAGCGGAGCCAGCTCCTCCCTGGCGATCGCATCGCTGATCTCCTGGTCGTAGTCTGCCGCGCCGACCGCGATGTCGGGCCCTTTGGGCGATTCGAGCGCGCCCTGGTCGGAGCGCGCTTGCCCGCCGGCTTGCGACTCGAGGTCCCAGCCGCTCTCGGAAGGCTCCATCTCGCTCTTCGGAGTTCCGCCTTCTCGATTTCCGGACGCAGCGGACTCTGCTGGTGGGGGACCCGAGCTGCCGGGCGAAAGCTGGGTGCGGGTCAGATCTCCCGAGGGCTCGGCCTGGGGCGGCTCGATCGACAGAACCCGTTGTGGCACCACCGATGTTCGCGAGTCCGCCTCCTCGTCGCCTTCGAACTCCAGGTCGAGACGCTCCGCCTCGTTTTGGGTTCCGAGCGCTCGATCGGGCTCGAGGGAAAGCTCGTTGGGGCCCATCCCCGTGGCCGTGTTCGCCACCGTACGAGCGGGCAGCGGGGAGCGCGCTTTGTGCATCGGCAACCGTTCGGTCTTGGGAGCGGCGACCTCCTTCGAGACAGGCGCTGCTTTGGCGTCTGTTCGGGGCGCGGACTCTGCAGAATCGCCCGACGTGGGGACGCTCGATGGGCGTTCGGGTGGCCGTGTGCTTTCCCCCAGGGCACCGGCCAGAGCTCGTGCCCGCTGCACAGCAGGGGGTATCGACGTGCGCGGCTCCCTCCGAGGCGGGGCGTTCGAGCTGAGGCGATCCGCGGCGACCGTGTTTCGGATCGCTCGTTTGCGTTTGAGGATGACTCGCTCCAAACCTTGCGCGATCAGCGGTGCAAACGAGATGACGTCTCCTATGTTCGCCAACTTCACGTCGTCGGCGCCGTGATCCCCATAGAAGATGAGAACGGTCCGCTGTCGCATGGTGATGGGCAACAGCAAACATTGCGGCCCGCTTTGCCGACCGAGGTCTTTTGCCAGACTCGCGTCGATGCCACCACCGGTGAGACGAGCGAGTTGCCACTTGCCACTTTCGTGCACGTTGGCGATGGTACTGGGCACGTCCAGTGGCACGCCAAGGGCGCGCACCTGTTCTTGACTTGCTCCCGGGCCGCGCGCGTCGCGCCCTTCCGCGAGATCCCCGTGAATCACGAACAACGCGCAGTACTCGAAGTACTGTGCCGCGAAGTCGAAGAACGCACCCAGCACGTCGTCGCGCTCTTCGGCCAGCATCAGATCGCGCTCGGCGTCCGCGGCCGTGTAGGGGCCCAGGCGGCGGGGCGCCTTTTCGCTCGGCGGGCTCGAGGCGCGCGCCAGCTCGTACGCCGCGCTTTTCAGGGCGCTGATCTGGGAAGGATGCGCTGCGCCGGCGCCTTCGGCAGGCGCCACCGATTCAGCGACTTCCGGGCCGGCGGCGGGCGAGGCCTCCACGAAGGGGGTTTCGTGGTCGTCCGACGCGGCAGCGCTCGGGAGCTCGACGACATCCTCGGGAGCCAGCTCGGCGAGGGGGTATGCCTCGGGTGGTGGCGCCGTCGCCGCGTCCATGTCCACGGGGGCGTTTTCTTCCGCGTAGGCGCCCGGTGGCAGGGTTTCGGGGCGTGGCAGCGCGTTGAAATCCACGCGCGGAGGCTCGGACAGTGAAGCCGGCGTGCCCATCAGCTTCGCGATAATCTTGTCGGTGCGTTTGTCGAGCGGCATGTCGTAGTCGCGGGCTACGGCTTGGCGGATGCGCACCAGCGGGGCCGCGAGCTGCACGATAGTCACGCCGAGGGCGAAGGACAAATCTTGTTCGACTTGCTGGGCGAGCGGCTCGGCCACAGCCACCGTGAGGGTGCCGGCCTCCTCGAACAGTGGGTAAAAGCCATGCCGGAATGCCAGGTCGCCGGGCACCAGTCGGAGCACGGCTCCGCTCGATGCCGGCAGCTCCCCTCGGGGCGCCGGGTGCAGGCCGTGGCTCAGCGCGAGAAGCTCGGTGAGCTCGTGCTCGCTGACGGAGGCCAGCTCGAGAAGATTGGTGGCCAGGTCACCGCCATACATGACCTGGCGCGCCAGGGCTTCTTCGACGTCGCTCACCGACGCGATGCCCCGCTGAACGATGCTCGCACCCAGAGTTTTCATGTGCTCAGTGTCGATTCTCGCGGGCGGCTCCAGGATGTCAACGAGGTGCCTTCGAAATCGTCCCAGGCTAAGATGCTGTCGCCCGGGTGATGAGGTCTCCGAGCAACCACCCCGCCAGGGCCATGTAGACCACGATTCCCAGCGCATCCACCAAAGTTGCGATAAACGGTGTCGAACTCGAGGCCGGATCCACGCCCAGCCGGTGCAGGATCAGGGGCATCATGCCCCCAATCACACACCCGAGCACCACGATGGCCACGATGGTGCAGGCGATGAGCACCGCGATCGACATGCCGTCGCCAGCGATGATGACCCGGATGACACCCAGCATCGCCAGCAGGCAGCCCATCAAAAGCCCCAGGACCAGCTCACGTCCGAAGACGCGGAGCCAGTCCCGGGAACTGATGTCGCCGACGGCCAACCCTCGAATGACCAGAGTCGAAGACTGCGAGCCCGAGTTGCCGCCCGCGGAGATCAGCAAGGGTACGTAGATGGCGAGCGTTGCCACTGCCTGCAGCACGGGCTGGTAGACCTGCATCGCGTGCGTGCTCAAGAAACCACCGACGAACAACACCAACAACCAGGGCGCGCGCTTCTGAATGTGCATCCACGTGGTCACCGAAAGATAGCCGCCCTCGATGGGCGCCACGGCGCCCATTTTCTGGACGTCCTCATCCTGCTCCTCCGTGACGACGTCGAAAATGTCGTCAGAGGTGATCACGCCGAGTACTTCCTCGTTCTGGATCACGGGGAGCGTGTTCAAGTCGTATTTGGCGAACAACTGAGCGACCTCTTCCTGGTCGAGCTCGGGCGGTACCGAGATGATGCGCCGGTGCATAGTGTCGGACACCGACTGCTCGGGCCTGCACAGCAGCAGATCGCGCATGGTCAAGAAGCCTTGCGCTCGACCGCGGCTATCGACGACGTAGATGGTCTCCAGGTTGGCGTCGATGTCTTCGGCCTGGTTTCTGAGTTCGGTGATGGCCTCGCCGATGCTGAGGGCCGGGTCGACGCTGATGAACTCCGTGGTCATCAGCCCGCCGGCTGAGTTTTCCGGCCAACGTGTCAGCTCCCCGATCTCGACGACGACTTCCGGGTCGACGCGTTCCAGCTGCTCGAGGAGGGCTTCTTCGGTCTCTTCGGGAAGCGCATTGACGAAGTCAGCCAGGTCGTCGACGTCCATCTCCGTCGCGATGCGCGCGGTGGACGCCACGCCAAGGTGCTCCGTGATCGACTCCTGGTGGTCCTCTTCCAGACGCTCGAAGACCTGCGCGGCGTAGTCCGTCGGCAACTGCTTCAGCGCTTCAGCGGCTTCGCCGTGATCGAGCTTCGCCAGCACGTCGGCGAAGTCCTCCGGATGGATGTCATCCTGGACCAGTTCACCGAGGACGGGCCAGTCCTTTTCGCGCACCAAGGCCGCGAGCTCGGGTCCAATGAGTCGCGCGAGACTCATGTTGGCGCCTTACCAGAAGTCCGGCGCGACGCCTATTACTCGTTGCGAGGCCCGGAAGACTAGTTCACCAGGAACCACTTGACACCCGGCTTGATTTCCATGTGCAAGTGGTCGGCATGGGCTTGATTGAAATGCGGCGTCAGCGTGTAGGTGAAAATGCGCTGATCCGAAGCTTCGCACACGATGCTCATCAGCTCGCGTCCTCGCCTGGCCAGTAGGGAACGCGCCCCAGCACCGCAGGTTTTGCCACCGATCAGCGAGGGCCAATGGGGGCCCACCGCCAGCCAGTGACCGCTGCGCTTCTTCATGGCTCCGACGTCGATTGCCAGACCGCCCGGGTGGCGAAACTGTGGGGCGTTCTTGTCGTCCGGCGTGGTTCTTGCCGGGCGATACATGGTGAAGTGGACCACTTCGACCACGTCGTGCCGTGCCAGAATCTTGGAGAAATCGTCGAGAGCCAGCGCCAGGCGGCCGTCGAGGATCTCGAACGGGGTAGTGGCCCGCTGCTCCTCGGGCAATACCGAATGAATCCAGACGCCGTGCAGGCGGCCCGTGAGGCGGCCCGGTAGGCGCACCCCCGGCTGTGCGGTGGTGAGCGGCGCAAAGGGAACGCCGCGCGCCTTCAGCTCGGCCAGCGCCTCTTCATTGGTCAGGTTCGCGTAGTGGTGTGCGGGCGACCGCGCCACCTCGGCCAGCGGAGGCAGCTCCAGGTATTTGTTCGAAGCCGCGACTGTCGGCGCCCACAAGCTGCCGACGAGAGCAAGCGCTCCTGCCAGGGCCAGGCCCATCCTTCTGGCTAAAGCCATGCGCCGAAACATAGTCGTTTGGCGAAAAAAGCAAACTTTTGTTGCGCGGAAAAGCACTGCGCGGAGCTTCAGGGGCGACGCTCGTGCCGAGAGCGGTCGACATTCGCGCCTGGGTGTAGCCAGCCCCGTCGGAGCGGGTTTATCGTCCGCACGCCATGGCCACGCCCCGCTGCCCCGGCGAGACGGGACCGATTTTCACTCTAATGGTGACCTGTGCGCAATTGGGCTGCTCCGGCGAAGAGAGCCCCCAAGGCGGCGAGACCGACACTTCGCCGACCGCGATGTCCGCGACCGGCAGCAGCGTGGGCGGCGCCTCGAGCAGCTCGCTCGGTGGCCTTTCCGCCAGCAGCATGGGCAACCCTGCAACTACCGCGGGTGGAGGACTCAGCTATGCGCGTGACGTCGCTCCGATCTTCGAAGCTCGCTGTACCAACTGTCACCATACGGGGGTATCCGCGATACCCGACATCGAAAACCCGTTCGACCCCCAGTACGGGTTGGTCGGTTTCGCGAACACATGGGTGGAAAGCTTCCCCGACACGCCGGCGCTCAATGTCGCGCCGGGCAATCCCGACCAGAGCTTTCTCATCGACAAGGTCACGGACCCGGCAATTCGGGCCGGCGACTTCATGCCCTGGGCGCCCGCTCGCCTGAGCGGCGAAGAACTCGCCGCCCTGCGCCAGTGGATCAGTGACGGGGCCCAGAACGACGCTTTCTTCGCTGCCAGTGTGCAACCCATTTTCGGCACCCCCGGAGCGTTGGGCGCTCCCGGTGGGAAGTGCAACTACTGTCACTACGCGGGCGGAAATCCTCCGAATCTGGAGGACCCATTCGATCCAGACACCGGCGTCGTCAACGTGCCGGCCATCATCGGTACCCGGATACGTGTGGTGCCTGGCGATCCCGACAGCAGTTTCCTGATGATCAAAGTCGAAGCCAGCGAGCCCAGCCGGGAAATCGGTGACCCGATGCCACTTGCCTACCCATCGCTCAGCCAAGCGCAGGTCGACATCGTTCGGCAATGGATCGCCGAAGGCGCGCTCGATAACTGAGGAGTGGGGCTAGTCGTCCGCCCACTGGATGCGGCCCGAGAGCTCCAGCTCGAGCGGGCTCGGGGCAGCCCGTTCGAGCAGTCGGGCAGCGCTGCGTGGGCGTTCTGTCCGCGCGCGGCTCACCGTCAGGTACAGGCGCGCGCCTGTGTCGGGTCGGGTCTGGACGCCAGCGACTTCCACCCCGAAGACTTCCAGATCGCTGTCGTGCACCGCGCAGGTAGCGCGAAACCCCACCGGGTTGCCCACCTGGTGTCCACCGGGGATCCACTCGGCAGAGAAGTCGTGCGGATGAACTCGATGCACGAGCGTGACATGACGCGCTTTCAGCACGGGAAGCGAGGCATGGCTCGCGACCCTCCGGCGACTCTCTTCGTCGAGCACTAGCCGAAGCGACCGCTTGGCAAGCTCATGCTGGAGGCGTTCAGTCGCGCGCAAGCACTCTGCGCGCCGCGCCTGGTCCACCCCCGTTGCGCTCGGACGTGACCGAGCGGCACTGTCCTCCAGCTCGAGCAGCTTCACCCGTGTGGCGAGCCGATCCCGCGCGATCCGGTCGATGAAGGCGTCGTACGTCTCGCCTGGCCGTCGAGTCAGGCGTTCGAGCGCGCGGAGTGTACCGGCCCGAAACCCTTCGCGGCGCAGCTGATCCAGGCTCATGTTCGCGTCTTGCGGAACATCGTGCAACAGCGCCACGATGCGTTCCTCGGGCATGGCCGCCTCGAGCGCCAACCTGAGCGGATGAAAAATGCTGGGCTCGCCTGTCTCGTCGAACCGACCCAGGTGCTCGCTCGCCGCGATCATCGCGGCGCGCCCGGGCAGCCAACGATTGATGGTCTTGCCGAGATCGTCGCGAGCTCGATCGAAGGCCGCGAGCAGCTCGGGGCGTACCACCGGAGCGTACAATTCGCGCAGCCGATCGTGTTGGGCTTCGAGTTCACCGGGCCGCGTGGTGAGCAGCATCAAAGGCGACCGGCCGAGGCGTTCGTCTTCGACGATGCTCCTCGTATTGTGAATACGATCCGCGCAGCTCACAGGGAGCGCGCGACGGGTCAGCGGGGTGTCACGGGAAAGGCCAGACACGTAGTCTTCGAAGCGCTCTGCCTTGGGCCGTTTCCGCCCCTGGGCGTCCAGCTTCTGCTCGCTCAGCACCTCCACGATGCCGATCACGTCGGCGGGCATCTGACGCCGCATCGCTTCGGCGTGCGCTGGTTGGTCCTCGAGCAGGTCGTGCAAGAACGCCGCTGCCAGCGTGACCTCGTCGTGATAGCCATGCTCGGCGAGCAGATGGGCCACGCCTTCCAGGTGGGTGAAGTAGGGCAAGCCACTTGCTTTGCGCCTTTGATGCCGGTGCGCCCAGCGCGACAACTCGCGGGCCTGTTCGACCAGGGGTGAATCCAGCGGCATGCCTTTAGCATAACCCGGGAGCGTAACCTGGGCCGCGCCAGCGAGCCGACCAGCGGCGCCCCCCGGCCGCGCCAGCGAGCCGACCAGCGGCGCCGCCCGGCCGCGCCAGCGAGCCAACTAGCGGGGCCCCCCGCCAGCGCCGGCAAGGCTCGAGGAGTGCCCCGGCCCGGGGGCGCGGCGGGCGAGGGCTCCGGTGCGCCTCTGACCCGGCCGCTGCCGCCGCCCAAGGGCCAACGCCCGAGAGGCACGACGTCATGCCACCAGGCGCAGCCCGCGATGCTCGAGCGCCTTCATGGTCGAAAGCCTCAGATTGGCGCAGAGCTTTTCGTCCGCCCTGAGCTCTTCACGCAGCTTTTCACGACCCTGACCCACGCTCTTGCCGCCGAAGCGGTAGTGCGCGCCGGCGCGCTCGAGTACTCCGGCACTCACCGCGACATCGATCAAGTCGCCGGTGGCGTCGATGCCCGTGCCCCAGCGAATGTCGAACTCGGCCTCGGTGAAGGGAGGCGAGCACTTGTTCTTGATGACCTTCACACGTGTGCGATTGCCCACCACGGAATCACCGGAGCTGACCTTGCCGATGCGTCGTACGTCCAGGCGCACGCTGCTGTAGAAGCGGAGCGCCTGGCCGCCTGTGGTGGTTTCTGGGTTGCCGAACACCACGCCGATCTTCTGGCGCAGTTGGTTGATGAAGATGAGTGTCGCCTCCGACCTGCTGACGATGCCTCCCAGCTTGCGCAGGGCCTGGCTCATCAAGCGCGCGTGCAGCCCCATGTGCGGGTCGCCCATGTCTCCATCGAGCTCCGCCTTGGGGACGAGCGCTGCTACCGAGTCCACGACGATGAGCGCCACGGAACCGGAACTGACCAAATGCTCGGCGATGTCCAGACCTTGCTCACCATTGTCGGGTTGGGACACGAGCAGCGTGTTCAGGTCGACCCCCAGAGCTTTGGCATAGCGCAGATCGAACGCATGTTCGGCGTCGATGAAGGCGGCATTGCCACCCGCCTTCTGGGCCTGAGCGATGGCGTGTAGGGTCAGCGTGGTCTTGCCGCTCGATTCGGGTCCGAAGATTTCCACGATGCGTCCTCGCGGGTACCCACCGATTCCGAGCGCAATGTCGAGCGACAGGGCGCCGCTGGGGATACAGGCCATGCTTCTGGTGGCGGCTTCATCGCCCAGACGCATGACGGCGTTTTCCCCGTGTTCTTTGTTCGTGGTGTTCACGAGGGCGTCCAGAGTCTGGATCTTTTCCGCATTGGGAGATTTCTTTGTCTTTGTTTCGGTCATTTCATCACCTGTTGGGCTTTGGGTTGTGGGAAAATCTTGCGGACGTCCGCGCGTGGTCCACATGGTCCGGCGGTACGACCTTCTTGGAGGATTCGTGGAACGTCACAGCGCACGTCTGTCGAGAACCTGGGTGTCCAGCACGCGACCCTGAATCGCTTCCACCACGTGGCGTACGTGCACGCTCGTGCACTCCTGTAAATCGGCAATCGTGCGCGCGACGCGCAGCACCCGTACGAAGGCGCGAGCGCTGAGACCGAGCCCGTTCACGGCGTTCTCGAGCAAGTTCCGGGTTTCGCGGTCCCTGAGGCAAGCCTCGAGATCCGCGAGCGTGAGGTCGCGATTCGTGGGGCACGACGCGGCCCCGGCTTCGAAACGAGCTCGCTGCACGGCTCGTGATTCGAGCACGCGGGCGCGCACCTGGGCCGACGACTCACGCGGCTGCGTTGCGGTGAGTGCCGAAACCTCCACTGCGGGGACCGACACATGCAAATCGAAACGATCGAGCAGCGGCCCCGATAGACGCGCCAGATAACCTCTGCGAAGCTTGGCACTGCAGCGGCAGTCACGTCGTGGATGGCCAGCGTAGCCGCACGGACAGGGGTTCACAGCAGCCACCAGCAGGGGCCGGGCGGGAAAGCGGGCGCGCGCTCGGGTGCGCACGATGGTGACGACTCCGTCCTCGAGCGGCTGACGCATCGCTTCGAGGGTGTTCCTGCGAAACTCGGCCAGCTCGTCCAGAAACAGCACGCCGCCATGTGCCAGGGTCATCTCTCCCGGGCGCGGCAGCTCACCCCCGCCGACGAGCCCTGCCTCGCTGATGCTGTGGTGGGGTGCACGGAAAGGGCGCCGGTCCACCATGCCCTTGTCGGGATCGATGAGCCCGGCAACGCTATGAATCTTCGTCGACTCCACCGCTTCCTCGAAGCTGAGGGGCGGGAGCAGACTCGGCAAGATGCGGGCGAGCAGGGTCTTGCCGCTGCCAGGCGGGCCCACCATCAGTAGGTTGTGCCCACCGGCTGCGGCGATTTCGAGCGCCCGCCGCGCCAACCCCTGACCTCGCACGTCCGCCAGATCCGGCGCGTGTGGGTCGGAGAGGTTCGGCTGGAATGCCGTGGTCTCGATCCGTGCCAGCGGTTGCTCGCCGCGAAGATGGCTCACGATCTCCTGCAAGGTTCGCGCGGCGCGCACCGAGATGCCGCCGGCGAGCCCGGCCTCCTTTCGATTCGCCATGGGTACGATCACTTCGGAGACATGGTGGGACGCAGCTCCGTAAATGGTGGGCAGAACGCCGCCCACGGCTTGCAGCCGCCCGTCGAGCGACAGCTCGCCCACCAGCAGTGTGCCTTCGAGTGATCGAGCGGGAACCTCGCCGATGGCTGCCAGGACGCCGACGGCAATGGCCAGGTCGAGCGCGGCACCGCTCTTGCGGATAGCCGCCGGGGCGAGATTGATGGTGAGGGCGAACTCGTCGAGCAGGATGCCCATGCCGGCGAGGGCGCTGGCGACCCGGACGCGCGCTTCGCGCACCGCTGCCTCTGCCAGCCCAACCAGCTGAAAGAACGCGGGGCCGCGCGTGCAGCACACCTCGACGCGGATCGGATAGGGCTCGAGCCCCGCCAAGCCGGAGGCGAGCGCTGTCGCCATCCCCAAGGGGCGGCCCATGATGACGGCGTGCGGAGCGGGTGCAGCCATGAAGGGGGCACAGAGCAACGCCCATGCCGCCCTATTTCCCCGCTGATTCTTCCGACCCTGGGTGGCGAGCGGCGCTTGCGCCGGCGGTGGAGCCGCGCTCGAAGCCTGCCGGGGCGCCGGAGCCGCGGCTTACTGCGAGCAGCGGACCTGGGCTGGAAAAGTGTCCAGCATCAGGCAGGCATCCAGAGCGCAACCGGCGCACGCACAGGCCTCGTCGGCGCTGGCGAAACAAACTCCGCCGGCCACGTACTGGCAGGACTGGTTGCCGGCGGCGTCTCTCTCCGCGCTCCCGCTGGCGCAAGTGGACGTCGTCGTTTCCGCTCCAGAGGCATCGCTGTCGGTCCCGGTGGAGCTGCCAGAAACACCCGAAGCATCCTGATCAGGGACACCTGCGGGCGTGTCTCCGCCCGCGGTTGGGCCGCTTCCGCTTCCGCTCTCTTGACAAATGGCCCGCGCGGGAAAGCTCTCGGCGATCGCGCAGTCGGCAGCATCGCACCCTGCACAGGCACACGCCGTCCGGGCATCGGTGAAACACAGGCCGCGAGCCACGACCTGGCAATTCGGATCGATCTCTTTCGACCCGGGAGTGCCCGCCTCACAAGCACGCGGCAAGTCACCTTCACCCGCGGCGTCTGGCTCTGCATCGTTTTCCCCCACTCCGCTCGAAGCGGTGGTGTCGCCCTTGCCCGCTTCGGAAGCGAGGGCCCCTTGACTTGCAGCGGGGCTGTCCGTGGCGGCACCGCACCCAATCAGTCCCAGTATGGCCAGCACCGATCCCAAAAGCGACCCAGCGGAGCGTTGTACGTCTCGCGCACGAGCCTTCTTTCCAGCGCGGCCTTCGCCAAGGCCAGAACCCATTGAAAAGCACTCACCCAATTCGATCTTTTCCATATTTCTTCTCCCTGCAAACCGATCCCTTGGACGCCGCTGAGGCGCAAAGCTGTCTCCACGCCCGAGGCTGGCAAGCGCCAGGCTCGGGTCACGAGAAAATGTCTCGAATCACTCGGCTAGAACGTAGCGATACTGAAATTCCGCGCGGACACCGCGCCGCCTGGTCCCGACCCGTGACTCTGGCTAGCCTGCCCTGTGATCTCCCCGTTCAGCGTGCTTCCGTTGAACTTCAGGGACAGATAAGCCGAAACGGTATCGAACTCATTCGGGTCGAGTTCGGTGACGGTGTACGTGCCATTCAACGCCTGGAGATCCAGGTCGTAGAACAGGCTGCCGCTATTCGCCGTCTCTGCCAACAAGCTCACAGGCCAGGCTTCATCGAACGCGCCGTCGTCCGTCTCGAAGCTCAGCTGACCGTCGATGCTGACGACATCGTTGCACGTCGCGGCCACTTGGGTCTCGACATCCGCGCCCGAGCCATTGCTCACGTACTCGCGGTCCTGAAACTCGATAGGGCCGTCCCCATAGGTGAAGCGCACCGTCAGCGTCGTCGCCGATCCGTCGGCGTAGGTCAGCTTCTCTCGACGCACCTCGCCCAAGCTCGCCAAGACCTCGTGGGCGCTGAAGCCCAAGGCCGAGGGCTCGTCTTCCGCCAGAGCTCGTGTGGTCACCGGCAGGCAGCCCAGGGTTTCCGAACCGGTCTGGCCGCCGGGAGAATTCGCCTGAGTACCGCACGCCGTAAAAGCACCCAACAACGGCAGGCACCCGAGCACGCTCAAAAAGCGCCATGGATGCCGTGGCGGATGTTCAGCCTCGGTTCGGAACAGCGAAAAACTCAGGCGGCCAGTCATTACGAGGTTCAATCTGTATCGCCCAGGGCTGCCGGACCAGTGACGTTTCGCACATTTATGCCTGCAGATACGGGCAACGATGTGCGAAACTGCATGCATGGACTTCGAAATGCTGTCTTCCGAGTTCATCCGGCAACTTCGCGGGCGCCGGACTCAAGCCGCGTTCAGCAAGCGGCTCGGCGCGCGCACCAATGTCGTGCACACCTGGGAGGCGGGGCGCCGCTGGCCGACAGCCACCCTCAGCCTCAAAGCAGCCGCCACCGCGGGTATCGACGTGCGCGCAGCACTGACCCGCTTCTACCGAACATCCCCCGGGTGGCTCTCCCGCTCCGAGCCGACTCAGCCGGCATTCATCGCCGATTTGCTGGAAGATCTGCGAGGGAACACCAAGCTTGCCGACGTGGCCGCCCGCACGGGGCGCAGCCGCTTTGCCGTCGCGCGCTGGCTCAAGGGGGAAGCCGAACCGCGCCTGCCGGATTTCTTCCGAATGATCGAAGGCACCTCTCTACGCTTGCTCGACTTCGTCGCGGCCTTCGTCGATCCGAACCGATTGCCCAGCATCGCCGACAGCTGGCAGGAGCTGGAAGCGGGACGACGCGCCGCCTACGAGCTGCCGTGGTCCCACGCCGTGCTCCGAGTGCTGGAACTCGCCCGATACCAATCGCTCGAGAAGCACGAACCGGGCTTCATTGCCAAGCAGCTTGGCATCACCACCAACGAGGAGCAGGCGTGCCTCGAGGCGCTGATCCAGGCGGGACAGCTCGTGTGGGACGGCAGGCGCTACCACGTGCTGCACGCGCGGTTGACTGACACTCGTCAAAATCCCGAAGCCGACAAGCGCCTCAAGCTCTGGTGGTACTCGCAGGCGCTGGAGCACCTCGAACAGGACAAGGAGGGGTTGTTTTCCTACAACTTGTTCACTGTATCCGAGCGCGACTACCAGCGACTGAAAGAGCTTCACCTGGCCTACTTTCGCGAACTGAGAAGCATTGTAGCGGCGTCCGAGCTCGCCGAACGCGTCGTGCTGGCCAACGTGCAG
This sequence comes from uncultured delta proteobacterium, assembly GCA_963809955.1. Classification (GTDB taxonomy): domain Bacteria; phylum Myxococcota_A; class Polyangia; order Polyangiales; family Polyangiaceae; genus JAICQQ01. The sequence goes on along the minus strand of CAWELQ010000010.1, from coordinate 402,572 downwards.
CTCTTGCCGCTGGCGGGAGCGTAGTTCCGAAGAGCATCCTTGCCGGACCGACGCGCCTCGGCAGCACTCGCCAGCGTTGGCTGGCTATCAGTCGTAGTCGCGTTCGGCCTGACGGGGCTTGCCAATTTTGCCGGCGGAAGCACGCCGGCGTCGAAGGTTAAAGGCAGGCGCAAATAGAAGTCGAATCGTCGTCCGCGTCGGCACGGGTCGCGAGCCTGCACCCCGGGGCTCACTGGGGCTCGGCGCTCTGAGCAACATCGCCGATACCGCCGCCAACACGGATGGGCTCGAAGCGCCGCGCGTCTCAAAACGCGCAAGGGGTAGTATCTTGGTGAGGAGGAAGGTGTTCGGCATCCCTGCAGGCGTCACCGCGGCCGCAGGAAAGGCACGCGGCAGAGTGCCGACCGACGGAATTGGAGCGAGCCCAGTCAACGGACCAATCCAAGCCGGGTCGAATGTAACCAGCATTGATTGGGCCACGCTACTCCAGCGAGTCAACGACGTTGATGCCCTCGCCTGGCTGCCTCACTGACGCAGACAATCGACCGTCAGATGACCGTCCTGTTCGGTGCACGTGCAAGCGCCGTCGGTGATGCTCAGACAGGCGCAGTCCGTGCAAGTCGTCTCGACACAGCTGGCCGAAGGTTCCGTGCCCGCAGGTCCCCCGCTCGTCTTGGTGCAGTATTGCCCATCGGTGCACATCCGCGAGTCGCCGCAGGGGAACGTGCCGCCAGCATAGTGTGCCTTGCAGCTCCCGCTGTCGCAGCGCGCGGCAACCTGATCCTGCCAATTCCAAGAAATCTGAGTTCCATCCTCGATGTCGACGCCCTGCGCGGCGCAGCCACATCGGGGATACTGTCCGTCGCAGATCGCCTCCGCCGCAGCGAAGGCATCCTTCTCGTGAGAACTGATTGCCATCACCAGCTGTGAGCCGCAGCAGCTCGTTTCGTGCGTCACCAGGACGCAATCGGACTCCTCCTGGCAGGCGCGATCGAATGACGGGAACTGGGGCTCATCGGTACCGACGCACTGGACTTCGTCGCTGCCTCCGGTATCGCCAGCGGCATCGGTCGTGGCGTCACCGCTACCGGTCGCTGCTCCGCCCACCCCGCTCGTCCCCGAGGCGGCACCACCAGTCGCCTGAGTTCCCCCTGAGCCTTCGCTCGTGGTGTTCGTTCCTCCCGTGCTCGTTCCACCGGACCCTCCAGTGCCACTTCCATCCGTAGTGCCGGTAGTGTCACTGCCGTGTGACGTGCCACCGTCCGGGCCGCCCGTTGGCGAGCCTTGCGCGCTTGCGGTATCCGCTTCCGAAGACGCAGAGCCGCCGCACGAAACCAACACCGCCAGGGAGCCCACAGCGCCCAGAGCGCAGCAGAGCAGCCGGACACCTCGAGGCCTCAAAGCTCGCGTACTACTCATGCCCGCCCTCCACGCAAGAGCCACGCCACACCCAGAACCCTTTGGAAACATTGCCTGAGCGGGCGCCGCAGCGCCCCACCGGTCGGACGCGACCGTCCGGGACTTGTGCCAGGTGTGTCAGCAGCAGGACCTGTCCCCCGCTCACTCGATGGGATAGATGCGGCGCCCCACCCGGCTGAAATGCTCACCGAGAGTCTGACGAGCCCGGTTCTTCGGACCGGAATGGGCATCGCGTTCAGGGGGTTCGGGCGCCAGCATCTGGAAAACGGATGGTAGTGCGGCGGCGAACGCCTCCGGTTAGGCGGCGCAGCCAGCGCCACCCGGCAGGGGCGAAGCCGACGGCTGGACTCGCGCTCAGCGAAGCTCTTTGCGCAGCACCAGCTTCAGTGCCGACCACACCTCGTCCACCGCGCACACCTTCACGTCGACCAGACCGAGCGGCAACGCCACCTCACGTACGCTGTCTTCCGTGATGTCGGTCGCGATGCGCGCCGCCTTCTTGGGCCACGACACCCAGATCACGGCATCGGCGGATCCTAGCCAGCGCCTTGGCGAGCCGCACCCTGCTCATGGAAAAGACGTGAACCAGGTCGGTGGCCTTGGAAAGCCGTGACACGAACCTCACACCTTCCGGCAGCGGCGCCAGAAGCTTCTCGTAGCCCGCCGGCGCACCGACAGCGTAGACAGAGCCTCCCGCCTTGATACCGAGCTTCCGGAACAGCGGGGTTCCCGAGTAACTTGGTCGAGTTTCGGACCGACTCTAAACTAGGTCGAGGGGTGAGAGCGACGAGCCCGCCCGCCGCAGCAAGAGGCCGATGCAACGCTGACCCTGCGCCCGCGTCTCAGCGCGAGCGCGCATACCATGCGACGACCCTGGGATGATTCTTCACGCCATCGAACAGCGTCCGTAGCTTCACGAAGTCGTCGAGCACATCGGCCGGCACGTGATCGAGCACACCCTTTTTGAACCAACCCAGGACCACGAACAGCTTGATATCCGCCACACTGATCGAGCTACCGCCAGCAAACGGACCCACTATCTGCTGTTCCATGGCGGCGCCCCAGCGACGCATCGGTCCCTCGACCAGCTCGGCACGGCGTCGCCCCAGTTCCTCCGCGTCCTCGATGCCGAACGTCCTGGCGATGGCGTGACGAAGCTCCTCGCTGGCCTCCAGCAAGGACTGCAGTCGCGCGGCCTCCCACGGATCTCGAGGCAAGAGGTCATGCTGCCGCCCAATGTACGTGAGGATGGCGTTGGACTGACTGATCGTCGGCTTACCTTCGAGTTCCAGGGTCGGCAGGGCGCCAAACGGAGTCTTGGGCTTCAATGCCGGCCAAGCGCCAGGCGCGAGGCGGTTGTCCTCGAACTCGGCGCCAGCCACGACGAACGCCAAACGACATTCCTCGCCTCGGCTGGTGGGGCTATCGAAATAGGTGAGCTTTGGTTTTGCCATGGCGCGGAACCTAGGACTCTGGAGCCTGGGTGTCACGCGGGCCGCTGCCCCACCGCCTTTTCGGCCTGATCTCAGGGTTCGGGCAGGGGCAGGCACTCCACGATTTCGACGGAGTCTCCCGGGAAAATCGTGAAGTGTGGGTGATTGTCGAACAGCTTGGCCGCCGCCTCGTGGGACTCGGCGCGCAGGATCACATACGCGGCCATGGCATTCTTTATGTCCGCCACGCCGTCGGGGGAAACCTGCTTGGTCTTACCGAGAGGGCCACCCGGGGCGACGATGGCGTCAGCATGGGCCCTCCCCCAGTCCTTCCACGCCTGCATGCCTTCGACCTGCCGCGCCTTGCGTTGAGCATCGTTGAGCTGGCTCCAGCCCGACCGCTCGATTGCCTGTGGTGTGCCTATGTAGACCGCCAAAAACTGTTTCATGAAGTACTCCTTTGGGATTAGGTAATCCTAGTTTAGGACTATCTAATTCTTGAAAGCAAGTGCTAAGATCGCCCGACCATGACCGGCCTGCGGAGCTACGGAGATCCTTGCGGCATCGCTCGCGCTCTCGACGTCGTTGGAGAGCGCTGGGCGCTGCTCATCGTGCGCGAGCTGCTGTTCGGGCCGAAACGCTTCACCGACCTCAGAGTCGCGCTCGGCGCAAGCCCCAATGTGCTCTCCCAACGCTTGAGCGAGCTCGAGGAGGGGGGGGTGGTCCAACGGCGCAGCGCCAGCGGCACGCTGTACGAGCTCACCGATTGGGGCGAAGAGTTGCATCCCGTCATGGTGCAGCTCGGCCGTTGGGGTGCTCGAGTTCCTATGAAAACTCGCGCTCGGCTCAGCACCGACGCGCTGATGCTGGCGCTCGAGGCCACCTTCATTACCGAGCACGCGGCGGAACTCCGCGCGCACTACGAACTCAGGCTGGGCGACGACCGGTTTTCCGTTTCCGTCCAGGAAGGCGTACTCGCCATTCAGCGAGGGCGACCTGCGCGCGCGGACTGCATCATCGAAACGGATCCCTCCACACTACGTTCATTGGTGTTCGGCGATCGCAAGCTCGTGGGTGCACCCGTGCAAATCCAGGGGGACACGCGCCTCGGACGCACGTTCTTCAGGCTATTCGCCCGCCCTGGATCGTCCTGAAGCGTCAACGCACCGGCCGACGCGGGGCGCGAACACAACCTCGTCCACCGGCCGGGGTAGCGACCCTCACCAGCGCCAACGCCGCCCGAGCCAGGGTGAAAGCTGCTCGTGCTCACCCTGCGCTGCCCCTTCTCTGCTCGTTCACCCTCGCTGCCCCTTCTCTGCTCGTTCACCCTCGCTGCCCCTTCTCTGCTCGTTCACCCTCGCTGCCCCTTCTCTGCTCGTTCACCCTCGCTGCCCCTTCTCTGCTCGTTCACCCTCGCTGCCCCTTCTCTGCTCGTTCACCCTCGCTGCCCCTTCTCTGCTCGTTCCACGAGCTTGGGCGCCTGCTTCTTCCCAACCCTCCTCGTTGCCTCCAGAAGCTCACCGCCTGCGCCAGACCGCGAATCCCGTGCGGCAGCTAGCGGCCGGCAGCTGTGCGCGAATCCTGTGCGGCAGCTAGCGGCCGGCAGCCTGTGGAAGAGCCCCGTGCGGCAGCTAACGGCCAACGGCCTATGCGCGAATCCAGTGCGGCAGCTAACGGCCGGCGGCCTGTGGAAGAGCCCCGTCGGCGGGACCTCGGACTGGTGGCTCGCCAGTTCGGGAATCGCACGGAGGACTGCTGCAATCGAAGCCCCAGGGCAAGCCCAGAAACAATCGCGAGAAGAGTCGCCGAAAACGTGCGACTTGCAAGTAATATGCGTGCGACTCGCAAGTAATATGCGTGCGACTCGCAAGTAATATGCGTGCGACTCGCAAGTAATATGCGTGCGACTCGCAAGTAATATGCGTGCGCTTCGCAAGTAATATGCGTGCGATTCGCCAATGATTGCGCCGCGGCCCATCTACTCGCGCGCGCTCGTGCACTTTTCACTGGGCTTACCCGGCGGGTGCCCGCGAAGCGTTGCTCCGTGCGAATCGTGACTGGCGAGCGCCCATGCAACGTCCCGCGGCCGGCCTTTCGAGTGGTGCACGACTGGTCAGCATTGAGGGAACGGCCGCGGCGTCATGCAACGTCCCGCGGCCGGCCTTTCGAGTGGTGCACGACTGGTCAGCATTGAGGGAGCGGCCGCGGCGTCATGGAACGTCCCGCGGCCGGCCTTTCGAGTGGCGCACGACTGGTCAGCATTTGAGGGAGCGGCCGCGGCGTCATGGAACGTCCCGCGGCCGGCCTTTCGAGTGGCGCACGACTGGTCAGCATTTGAGGGAACGGCCGCGGCGTCATGCGACGTCCCGCGGCCGGCCTTTCGAGCGGCGCCGCCGTTCCTGGTCGAGCCCCTCGAGCGTTGGGCGGGCAGCTCTTCCAGTGTCGATCCAACCTTCTGCGGAGAGCCGAAAATGACCCAGTAAAGCTGCTGCGGGGTGTGAATAGGTGGTTGGTTTCGCCTGCCGGGCGCGACTTTGGATGCAGTCTGAATCGTGGAGTCCATTCGATGTCGATGTCGCCTGCTTCCCTCGCTTTTTGGAGCCTTATCGCCTTGGCGCCCAGCGCCTGCGGCGATCCTGGTAGCCCTGCCACCGCCGCGTCCAGCGCTGCGGGAGGCGCGGTGTCGAGTGGCGGGTCACTGCCGGACGTCACGACTACAGCGAGTGCGACCGGCACCGCGACGCTCGGCTCGACCAGTGCTCCCGTCGGCGGCAGCGTCGGTGCCGGCGGTGCGAACGGCACCGCCACTGGCGGCACGACGACCAGCGGCGGAGGTTCCGAGGCAGCCAACGGTTCTGGTGCGACCGTCACTTCGAGCAGCGTCGGTGGCTTCGGCGGATTCACCGGCGTCGGCACGACAGGCTCGGGTGGTGCGGGAGCCGGAGGCGACGCCGCCGGGGGCGCCGCCGGAACGACCGGCGGCGGGGGGAGCGCAGGCACGGACGGGGGCATGGTTCAGTCGGTCCCGCTCGATCCGGCCTTGCTGGAGCGCTGCACTGGAGAAGACCCCATCGAGTGCAGCATCCCCGTGCCCGCCAACGGCAACTACAATGTCACCGTCGAGCTGGGCAGCGCCGACGCCGCCTCCACATCCCGAGTGCAGGCGGAGCTCTACCGCATCGTCGTTCCGCCAGTGACGCTGGCGGCAGGCGCCTACTCTCGGCAAACCTTCAGCGTGAACGTACGCGCGGAGCAGCACGACGGCTATAGCGCACCTGGCATGGTGCTAAACCTCTTGATCGACGGTGACGCGCCGGCGCTCCACGGGGTGGGCTTTGCCTCCGCAGAGATTCCCACGCTCTTCGTGGTGGGGGATTCGACGGTGTGCGACTGGGATCCGGCAGCGGCGAACCTGGGTCCGGAAGAGCGCGGATGGGCGCAGGAATTTTCGCAATTTCTGAAACCGGGGCTGGCCGTCGCCAACTACGCGGACTCGGGAGACACCGCCAGCAGCTTGTATGGCAAATTCGCCAGCCGGGGCGCGGTGCTCGAGGAGGGCGACTACCTGTTCATACAGTTCGGTCACAATGACCAGAAGTCTCAAAGCGGCATCGACGACTACAAGGCCAACCTGATGAAGTACATCAACGACGCGCGCGACAAGAAGGCGACCCCGATCCTCTTCTCACCGGTGGCGCGCAAGTCGGCCACACTGGACAACCCCGGCTTTGCCGGATTGGATCAACAGGCGCGCGACCTCGCGCAGGCGGAGCAGGTCGCGTTCGTCGATCTGACCACACTGTCCATCGACTACTACGCGACGGTGCCGGACAAGTCGGTGCTATTTGCGACACCGACCGAAGGCACCCATTTCAGCATCACCGGAGCGACGGCGGTATCCGCGTTGGTCGCGGACGCACTGCGCGCGGGCACGACGCCCGACACGTCGATCGGCGAATTCTTGAGGTAGCACCAAGTTGGGTACCTCGCGGCTGTCGTCTCGCGTTCGATCGGTCGCGCCATTGCCTCGACACGAGGCCACAGCACTTCGTTCATGAAACCCTCGGGAACGCGAATTGATACCTACTCGACTTTCGTCAAAGGCTTCGTTGGATCGGCACCTGTCACGTCGGCGCCGCGGTCGCTGACACTGTAATTGCCGTCATGGCCGAAGGCCGTCAATCGGTAGCCAGGATTGGTTGCGGGGATCTCAGCCTCCGGGATGTAGAACGTCACCGAGCGCCCACTGATCACTGCCCGCGCCGCAGAGGATGGAACGTCGGTGGTCTGCTGCTGATCATCGACCTGAGTCACGCTGAGCGACCAAACCTGTTTTAGGTGATCCCAAACCAGTTGGTACCAGCGATCTGTACCTTGAAACAGGTCCCAATCGTACGGTGATACAAAGACCCAATTGTTGGCGGCGGCGTCATCCGAATCGAGCACCACCGAATAAATGAAGGAGTGATCGGTGTCGGCCAAGGGAACGTCTGTCGCCAGCACCATGGTGAACGCAAACAAGCTACCCGGATCGACTGGCTCTGGAGCCTCAGGACATACTGTTGAGTAGTCGTCTAGTGTTGTCTGGGCACATGCCAGCGTCGCATCCTCGTTGTTGCAAAGCGCATCAACCTGCTCCTGATTGTAGTCAGTCTTGCTGGCGGTCGAAGCTCTGATGTCAATCGCATCACCGGTATACGTGGGCGTATTCTTTTTGACGCTATCAAGGTAGTCAGCATTGCCGTCCTGATTTCCCTCGTTGCACGGCGCCATCGAAGTCATTCCGGGGATAAAATTTCTGACTTTCGCGGGCTCTTTGGTTTGAGTTTGCGTCTCCACCTCGGTCCATGTCACTTCGGCATCCTCCAAAGTGATGATTCCTTGGTACCTGGCTTCCATCTGACCCACCTTCTTGCAGCGAAACAACTGGTGCAGGCTCGCGAATGTCGTGCTGTAGCTCTTGGTGTCCGGCGGAGCGGATGGATTCATTGGCGTCAGATCGCCGTCCAGTGGGAAATCCTCGTCTTCGCTGTAGTTGAAGAACATCCCTTCCGAAAGCTCGAACTTCTTGGTGTTCCAAGTGACCGACGCCGTATACGACTTAGAGGTTTTCCCCACCCAACGAATAAAGCGGCCATGGTTAAATGAACCAGACATGGACGGCAATACGGTTACCGTCATCGCCGTGGGTCCGTGAGGAATGGTCGCCGTCAACGGTTGTACAGTAGGAATCTTGGCGAGCTTTGGATCGGCTCGCCATCCCGAAAAGTCCCAGACGAACACTGTCGAGAAATGTTTGATCGATACGCCGACACCGTCGACTGTAGAGCCGTGATTTGTCAGCGTGGGCAGCAAGTACTCGGGCCCCTTCGCCGATAGCGACCCCGAGAAAACAAATCCGTCTAGCGGCTTATCAATAGCCACGGTCAGCGTCGCGGGCTTCGAGAAGCTAATCCCATCTGGAGCAAGGTCATAAGCACCGAGCAATCTCCAGTCAGGGTCGCTGGCGCCATCGACCAAATCGGCTTCGGCAATGGCAGTGACTTCGATGTCGCTCGCATTCACCCCCTTGGGCAGCGCACCTGCGGGAATAACCAACGTCGCAGACCCATCGTCGCTCGTAACCGTCACCTCGGTTTCGGCGCCGCTGTCGGCGTCGGAGTGGGCACTTCCGGCCGGATCATCACTTTTGCCGCAAGCGGGAAGAATCATGACAAATAGCACACACGGCGTCCACATGACGCCCAGTCGCTTCCACAGCAAACGCCCAGCCACTGTCACGCGTTCACCATGAAGGAAGAAACGGTTACATCGTTGCCACTGAACTCGAATGTGACGGACCCGCCCCCGGTTTCAATGGTGATCGAATCCCCAGCGCTCAGCATGGGTACGTCGTCACGCGTGTCGGAACTACCAAGAATGTCTGACAATACTTGCTCCCACCGTGGATGCAGAAGTTCCAGCCGCCATCGTCACGGTTGCTGGAGCTAGCAGCGCACCATCTCCACCGCTGGTGCCTCCTGCGCTTACGCTCCCTGCTGTGCCTGTGCTCCCTCCTGGAGCGGCCGAGACCTTGCCTCCTGTGCCTGTGTTGCTGTCAGTCGATTTCGAACTTCCTCCACGGCCCGTGCCCATCAGTATTGGGCTAGAAAACACAGCCAGCTCCAGTATTTGCCGCATTGCTATAACTTCTACCAAAAAAGCCTGCGCCAAGGAACTTCGAACCGTGCTTTTCGCTGCCGGCAGAGGCCAGGTCAGGGCGCGAACTCGAGGACACAGGCAGATCGGCCAAAGGCGATCGGAGCGCGGCAGCAAGGCGATGGGGGAGGTTTAGAGCGCAAGGGGCGTTCATGTGAACACAGAGCGCACATCGGGCGCCAGCCGACCCAGTGGCGACCACGCCAGAGCTCACCCGAACGGCAGCGCGAGCTGTCCGAACAGCACCCCTGCGCGTCGCTCCGGAGGGGGTCAGGGCGCGAGCCCGTGTGCGGCGTCTTGGCTCGGCGCTTCAGCGAACGCCTGAGCTCTTGGGCGAACGCGCTCGCAGCCTCGCGACACAGCTCCCGGTCGTAGCGGAACACCCTGCGTACTCCCCAGGGGAAGCTGCACACCCAGTGGCGCACGGGCACTTCGGGCAGCACCTCTTTGACGTTGTGAACGAACTCCGCGCGACTCTCGGCGCCACGCGCTTCCTCGTAGTTGGCGCCGCTCGTGACGGCACGCCCGGCGCTCACCAGGACAGCGAAGGGAGTTCGAAGTCGTCACACCCGTAGTAGTAGGCTGCGATCGGGTCGGGCTGGTCGGGGTCGGGCAGGTCCATGGTTTCGACCACGACCGAGTTGCAACGCAATACCTCGACTACGAATGGCGCAAACTCGCTCCAAACGCACTCGACGCGTTCCAGACGTCCGTCCGCATCGAAGCCAAGTCGCCTAGAGTAGCTGTCGTGCTGGCCCGTCAAGTCAAAGTCGAACAGATTCTTGGGCGTATGCTCATGAAGCGGAAACATCACGTCGGGCGGCACGGGCTGTGCCGGCTCGTCGAGGTAGACTCGGTCGTAGTTCGGACTAAACGTGAATCCGACCGCGGCATCCCAGTAGGTGATGTCTTCCCCTTCGACTTCGGTGTCGCTAAAAGTCGGCTGACCCAGCTCATCGAAAAACAGAATCTCGTAGTACTCTCCTTCCAAGTCCCACGTGGTTCTAGAGGCGAGGCGCCCGTCCTCGTAGACGAAAGTCACCTCCGCGGATTCCCCCGTATCTTCCGGATCGTAGATACGCTGTAGAAGCTCTTCGTCGTCATACTCGTATAGCTGCCTACCTTGGAGCGTTCTCGCTCCGTTCGTGTCAAACTGGTAGTAGGAAACCGACGTGAGCCGCCCTCCGTCATACTCGTAGTCTTTCGTAGAGCAGCTCGCCACCGTTCAGGGCCTCCGCCCAGTGCTCGATTCCGCCGTCTGGTCGATCGGTTGTCGTCTGCGTCGTCGACTCGTTCCCCGTGCTGGGTGTGTAGTCGATGCGTTCGAGGCTGCCGTCGCTCCGATAGCTGAGGTCGTGGCTACCGTCGCATGTTCCGGCAGCCTGTTCAGGAGCGCAATCTGGATGCGCTGGTGGGCGCGGAGACGAAAGGGCAACTCCTCTACGTCGTGGCCGGTCGCTATGTGGAGGGGACGTTTTCACTGTAGCTGCTTTATTGGAGCGCCCGGTTCGAGTCTCCCCGGCGCCTTGGGAGGCACGATGCATGTGAACCCGTTGCTCACTTCGCCAGGCCCCTGCCTCCGCCCCCGCGCTGGCGCGGAGCGCCAGTGTCGCGCTGGCGCTGACGCTGTCGCGGAGTGTCCGTGTCACAGTGTCACGGAGCGCTTGCGTTGTCGTCGGGTTACGGCTGGCCCTGTAGCGGAGCGTTAGCCTTGCCCTCTCCCTGGGGCTTTCTCGGCGCCGCTGGCGCCGGCGCGGCCTCGGCGGCCAGGTCCGGCCTCCGCCCTCCGCTTGGTTTGCACGAAGCTCCGCCCTCCGCCGCGCGCTGTAGCGGAGCGCTAGCCTTGCCCTCACCCTGAGGCTTTCTAGATCCCGCTGGCGCCAGCGCGGCCTCGGCGGCCTGCTCCGGCCGCTTCACTCCGCTTGGTTTGCACGAAGCTCCGACCGAAGTCCTGCTCGGCGGCGAGCGCATTGTGAGCGTGGCAGCGCAGCGCGAGGTTGTCCGCCGTGGGCGCGCCGCCGCAGGCGTGCGGCTCCAAGTGGTGCAACTGGAGAAAAGCGGTTTCGCGACATCGGACGCCTCGGCTGTCGACGTAGGTGCAGCGTGACCCATCACGAGACCAGACCAGGCGTTGCACGCTACGAGGCACGTGTTCGCGCGGGCACGCAACCTCCATGTCACCCCCGCCCTGGCGCGGAGCGCCCGGCTCGTCGACGTGCTGGCGCGGCGCATCGGTTCCGCGCTGGCGCGGAGTGCCCGTGTCGCCCCCGTGCTGGCGCGGAGCGCCCGGCTCGTCGGTGTGCCGGCGCGGCGCATCGGTTCCGCGCTGGCGCGGCGTGCCCGTGTCGCGCTGGCGCCGCGCGCCCGTGTCACTCCCGCGCTGGAGCGGAGCGCTCGGCTCGTCGGCGTGCTGGCGCGGCGCATCGGTTCCGCGCTGGCGCGGAGCGCCAGTGTCGCGCTGGAGCGGAGCGCCCGGCTCGTCGGTGTGCCGGCGCGGCGCATCGGTTCCGCGCTGGCGCGGCGTGCCCGTCTCGCGCTGGCGCCGCGCGCCCGTGTCACTCCCGCGCTGGCGCGGAGCGCTCGGCTCGCCCCCGTGCTGGCGCGGAGCGCCCGTGTCGTGCTGGCGCGGAGCGCCCGGCTCGTCGGCGTGCTGGCGCTGGCGCGGAGCGCCCGGCTCGTCGGCGTGCCGGCGCGACTCGCGCGGGCAGGGCGTAGGCGTCGCCACCCGGGGTTGGGCCAGCGTGGCGCAGCGGCGCTTCTTCAGCTGGGCGACCAGCAGGCGCATGGCCTGAAGGTGCAGTTGCTCGAGCGAGCCGCTCGGCAGCGCATGGGAGGCGAGATCTCGGGCCTCTCGGAGCAGGTCGACGTACTCGTGGCTGGCGGTGAACTGCACCTTGAAGCGCTCGGGCGCGCTCGGTTGCATCGGTTCTGACTCGGGATCGTCGTGTCCTGGGGCCGCATGCGGCGTCGTTTGACCTTGTAGCGTAGCGGTCTGCCCTTCCGAGCCGATGTCCGTGTCGTTGTCCGCGGGGGCGCTGGTGATCCAGTCCTTCGGATTGTCGCCGGGGGGCAGCTCTCGGACGGGCGGGCTCAAGGCTTCGATGCACGCTTGCCAGCTGGGCGCCCTCGGAACGGGCACGCCGAGCGGCGCGGGACCGAGCGGCTCCACGAGGGCGGGCACGTCGGGAGCGGGGTCGAGGCGGCGGATCAAACGCAAGACCTCGCGCTTGGTTCGGTGCTTGCTGAGCGCCAGGAGCTCGCGGTGGTTCTGCTCGGTCAGGTGCGGACCCAGCAACAAGAGCGCCGTCAGGTGGATTTCGCCCGCGGCGAGGTGCTCGAGCACGACCGGAAACTCTCGGGCGATGCGGGCCGCGCGGGCGCGCCGAAAGGCGGCGTCTTCCGAGAGGCGCAGTTCGTACACGCAGTACGTGGTGACGCTCGCACAGCTGCGTTCGCGGTGAATCCCGCGCGCCTCGACCTCGGCAAGGTGGGCCACGAGCGCCGCCAAGAGTTGATTGGAGCGCCCCACCAGACGGCGGGCGCCGGCGTGAAGCTCGTCGTTCGAGACGTGGGCAAGACTGTAGACGGAAGCCGGTTCCTCGAGCGTCCCGTCGATGGAACGCTCGTGGTTGGGATGGGGGTCGATGCTCGGATTCATGCTCGCTGCGCACTTCATGAGCGCAGTCTACACCCGGAAATTTCGAGCCCCAGACTGGCCCGCTGAGGCGGTTTTCTCACCTCGAACGAGTTTGGTCTCGTGCGACCGCAGAAGCCTGCGCTACTGCAGCGCTAACGGGTCAGCAAATGGCAACTCGAGGCGCCCTTCCCGAGAAGGACACCTTTGCAGCCAAAATCCCGTCAACGAAAATCGACCTTGGCACGATCATTGTTGGCGGCGACAGCGAGCTTCGGCCGACAGAGTTGCGCAACCCGAGGCGTGCCGGGGCTCCCACGCTCGCGAAGGCGGCCTGTCCGAGGTGCCGAGATGCCGAGATGCCGAGATGCCGAGCACCGCGACTCCGGAAGACGGAGTCTGCGACACCGCGAGGGAAGGCTTCTGCGAGTGCTGCCCGTACCTCGCGCGTGCCTACGCTCGCCGCCCGGCGGGTAGCTTGACGCCGCCAGGCACTCGTAGTTCCCGACCGATACCTCGCTCGAGTTAGCGCCGGGTCGACCCCGTGCGCCGGGCCCTTGAGCGCTTCGCTCGGGCGTCCGAATCCGCTTGGCTCAGGGCAGGGTGGCGACGAACCCGGCGGGCGTGGCCCTGCTCGAAGACATGAAGAGCCTGTCCGCCACGGTCGGCGTGGTGAGCAGCGAGGCCCTCGGCAAGCTGTTTGAGCCGCGTTGGGACGGCACCTTAGCTCAAGGCAACCGGCCTCCAGGCGCCCGCAACCGAGGTAGGCCTCAAACTGGTCGGCGACGGCGCGGAGCCGACGCGGTCCGAGTGATCGCCTCCACAGCGTGACCTCGATGTCGTCCGCCTGGAGCGTGTGCAGCATGGAAGCCGCGCCGAGCTTCACCTCGGTTCCCGGGGCGCGCCAGCAGCGGCCACGTCGGGTGCTCGCCGCGGGCTTGCAGCAGCTCGGTACTCTCGGAGCTGCCCAGGGAGCCGAGGTGGCGCCGACGTTTCGGCGCTGCACACACCGGCGACCGAGAGCGGTCCGGAGGCTACCGGCAGTGCCAGGGGCGCCGCACCCAGCGCGACCGTCCGCGCCGCGCCGCTCGCCTTCGAAGTCTCCGGCGTGTTATTGCGCCCAAGCCCGCCAGAGCGACGAGCGCAAACGGCGGTGTTGCAGGGGAGGAGCGCGGCACAGCACAGGAGCACCCAGATCCAGTCGCCCCCGGTGACCTTTTCTCGGGCGGCGCCCCTGCCGTACCAGCGCTTGAAAGGTCGACGCTCGAAAGGTCGACGCTCGAGCCTCCGTTCGCCTCTTCAGCTGGCTGCGCCTCGGCTCCGGCCGAGCCTCCTGCCTGTGGTATTTCGCCTGGGGCTCCAGCGGCTGCAGAAGTAGGCCCGGGGCGATCGGCGCGCGGGCGGCCAGCCTCGTCCCTCGGCACACATTCACCGGATTGGCACTCATCGTCTGGGCAGCTCGTACCGTCCGCGAGCGGCAATACGACACAGCCCCGGGCGTCGCAACTGTCCTCGGTGCAGGGATTCTCATCGTCACAATCCAGCGGCTCGTGACCGCACCCAGAAGCCGGTTCGCACGCGTCCGTCGTGCAGGCATCGCCGTCGTCGCAATCGAGGAATGCGTTCGTGCAGGCGCCCGATGAGTCGCAGTTGTCTGCGGTACAGGCGTCCCCGTCGTTGCAGTCGTCGGGCTCTTCACAGTGTACCGCGAGGGTCACCGTCGCGCTGTCGCAAAGGCCTTCCAGGTCGCATACCTCATAGGCGAACGCGTCCGTGCTGGTGAAGGTGGTATCGGGTGCATAGTCGAACAGCCCTTGGCCCGCGGTTTCGAGGGTCCCGTGTTCCACGTTCTCGATCGAACGGGTGCTGCTGTCGCTCCAATCCCCGCCCGGATCCAGGTCGTTGCCCAGCACGTCAATACGTACGCGGTGGCCGGCTCTAACGGCTGCCTGATCGGCGACGGCCAACGGCGGGTCATTGACGCAGCGTACGGTGACCTGGACGTCGCCCTCAGCCGAGCCCCCATGCTCGTCGGTAACCGCATAGGTGAAGGTGTCGGGCAGCGAATCCGAACAGTAGTCGGAATCGGGCGTATACAGGAAGCCCCGGCCGTGGTCCGAAACGCTTCCGTGGGCGGGACTCGTGGCCGCACCGACGTGCAGTTCGTCCTGAGGGTCGGGATCGTGGTCATTGACGAGCACGTCGATCTGCACCGGCGTGTCCTCGTCGGTGCTCACCACGTCGAGGACGGCCGTGGGGCTCGCGTTCGGCTTGTCGACGATATAGGAGTAGGCGACCGAACCGACGACGACGACTCGCTCGACCCCTTCCACCTGTTCAATGAGGAAGAGTCTGGTGGCAACGGCAGAACGTGCGCTACCTGCCACACCGTCGAGACGGGGACCATCAGCCCTGCACAGGTCCAAGCTCTATACGCCAGCGATCCCAGCGCACCACTGTTTCGTTCCACCGACAGTGATGATGGTGCGGGTAACGATTATACGCGGCTGCTCGAGCACGCAACCGTCCGGGTGCGCATCGCATTGCCTGCCGGAGTCACTCTGATGTCGGACCCGAGCGCCACCTCGGTGGTGCTCAACCGCAGTGTCCCCACGACCATCAACACACCCGGTCTGGACCCTGTGCTCATGTGGGACGGCCGGGCTCCCAGTCTGACCGCACAAGCACTCGACGCGAGCTTGGGTCACGCCCAAGCGACGGTCACCCCGACGGACAACCAGCTTGCTCTGATCGCAGAGTTCGAGCAGGGCGCGGGCTTCTTTTCCTCCGACACCCTCTGGCAATACAGCCAGGGCGGCGACACGCCGACGCTACCGCCCGCCGTCACCGAATCCGAGCAGCGTGGCCGCCGGTTCTTCGTCGACTCGTTTTTTGGCATTTGCGGCCAGTGCCACGGTGGACCCATGCTGAACGAGACCACCACCTTCTCAGGGTTGGGGGTCGGAACACGATTTCAGACCGTGTCCGTGTCGGAGTTCAATACGCAGGGCAATCCGAGCTACGACTTCGCCTTCCCCGACCCGGAGAACCCCGGTGAAACGGTCACCATCACGAGTCCCGATCCCGGTCGAGCCCTGATCACTGGCGACATCCGCGACGTCAACAAGTTCAAGATTCCGACGCTCTGGGGCATCAGCAAGACAGCCCCCTACTTCCACGACAACTCGGCCAATACGCTCGAGGAGCTGATGGATCACTATCAGGACTTTCTTTCCACGTTCCGCCCCATCAGCGATCAGGATAAGGCGCCGCAAGCGTCAATGGGGCCATGCGTCCTGAAACCTTGACCGCCATCATGGAAGAACTTCGAACCGTGCTTTTCGCTGCCGGCAGAGGCCAGGTCAGGGCGTGAACTCGAGGACACAGGCAGATCGGTCAAGGCGCTCAGAGCGCGGCAACAAGGCGATGGGGGAGGTTCAGAGCGCAAGGGGCGTTTATGTGAACACAGAGCGCACATCGGACGCCAGCCGACCCAGTGGCGACCACGCCAGAGCTCACCCGAACGTCAGCGCGAGCTGTTCGAACAGCACCCCTGCCCGTCGCTCCGGAGGGGGCCAGGGCGCGAGCCCGTGCTTCCAGACGTTCTTCAGGGTCAGCTGGAGGCGACCGTCGGAGCGCCTCTCGAGGCGCTCTTGCGAGAGCGGTGGCCTCATCACGTAACGGCAGAGCCGCTCGAGCTGGCGTCGGTCGCGGCCGTCGACTAGCTGTTTGGCGTAGAGGTTGACGCCCAGCGCCTTGGCCGCGGGAGTGTCCGCTCCAGGATCACTCGGGCTGTCGGGCTCTTTGGGGCTTTGGACCAACAGGCGCAGCACGGGCTGCCCGGCGCGCTCGGCCGAGACTGCTACGCCGGAGGCTGCCGCCTGGTAGCGCGCATGAAGCCCCGGGGCTTCGAGGCTGGAGGGGTCAGCTTCAGAGATTTGACCCACGATCCCATCGTCATGGACTCTACGCCGATTCGAGCTACGCGGCCACCCACGGCGCAACTCGCCCTCAGAGTGGCAAGGCACCGATGTGAAAATCCAATTCGATGGAGCCCATGCTCTAGGGTGCCTGGTCTTCTTCACGCGGCGTGGGCAGTGAGATCATCGTGCACGCTCTGATCCCCGGCGAGAACATGAAAGGCCAATCACTCCGCGGCACAGGCGGCCTCGGCACAATTGCAGAGGTCGGGCGGTTCAGGAAGGATGTTTTCGCCGCACAGGGCATACGGGCTCGCGTCGTTACCGACGAAGGACCAGGGCCCGATCGGACCCGGGCAAGCGTTGACGAGTTCGCGCGTTTCCGTGTCGGCGGACCAGCTAGTGGAGATTGCGTCGGAATCGGGGCAAGCATCGATGCACCCCAGGAATTCTTGAGTGCCGACAGTGACGCAACGAAACTCCGCGGCTTCGACCTCGCAGTCGACGGCGTTGGACACCTTCACAATTCTTGCCCAGTAGCAGGCGAAGCCGACTCCAAGCGAACTCGGGCGGTCTGCAATGCATGCGGTCTCGGTCTCACGTGAGTCGCACTCGTCGTACCAGGCACGCAGGCAGTCCTCATCCAGGTAAGGTGTGTCGGTGTCGCATTCTTCAGGTGACCGCGCATCGGGGCTCGCATCGTCAGTAGCGTCCGCCGCGTCCACGTCCGGCGAGCCGTCGGGTTCGAAGGCGGCGTCCGGTTCCGCCTGGACGCGGTTCGACGAGGTCTGCCCGCAGCTTGAGGTGAGCAAACACGCTGCCCACCACGCGAGTCGCGCCAACTCTCGCGCCAGGGGCACACACGACGCAACATTGGGGGGGGCTTTGGAAGAGGCATTGGGGTTCTCTTGACCAAATTCCACGTCGTTGTTTCATAGCACGGTTGGAGCGCGCTCGCGCGCCTCGAGCTCGCGAAACACATTCGATTCGCAGCCTCGGGCCCATAGCGCTCCTCGAGGTCGTCCTCCGCCATTGAACGAAGCCGCTTCACGACGGGGGGTTCGCGGCTCGGAGGACTGCTCAACACCGCGGTGTGAGCCCGAAGTCCGGGGTAAGTGCTTCCGCAATCTCTGCCAGAGCGGCCTGAAGTGGGGCGTCAGGGGGAGCGCTGTTCTCGGCGACGAGAGCTCGCCGGGGGAGGGGTAGATCGTTCATGCGCTTCACGACGATCACGCCGTCGCTCTGTCGAATGTCGACCACCGTCCCGACCCTCTGCTGAGTGATCGGACACTCGACCGAGTCGTCGATTTTGATGCGGACCTCTTGTTCCGGAAACGAATACTCGTAAAGCCAGCTCTTCTTGACCCGCTCGCCCTTCGTCTCAGGCCCGAGTCCACCGATAGTGCTCGAATCGTCGATGAACTCGTCCTCCGCCAGGTCGCGTACGCGGAAGTATTCCCACCACTGCACTGCCGAACCCGATCCCCAAACCGTGCTCGCGTCGGTGAAGGGCAACGCCGTCGGCAAAGAGGCGGTACGCGCCCGCCTCGAAGCGATCGTCAACGAATTGGAAGGCGCCCTCGACTCGGCAGAGGGTAACGTCGAACTGGTTGGGTAGCCTGACGTTGAAGCGGAAATGACCTCCATTCGGCAGAGGCGGGCGCAGCAGGTCGCGCCGGGCCGAAGCACTACAGTTATCCAGTGGAAATAACTGATGCTTTGCACGAAGATCGGGGTTTTCCGCAGTTGCGTTTAAGTCGAATAATAGGTTGCGTTTGAGTCGAATATTACGTATTGTGCCCAGCAGGAGAATTGAGATGGCTGCCAAAGTGACCGCCCCCTCTGTCGAGGACCAGATACGCAGAATGACCCCTGTTGCGGCTCCGCCCGAGCAGCGCGCTGGTGTAGCGGCGCTCTTCCGTTTGCTTGGTGCCGTGGCGCAAGGTCGGCAGGGGGCTTGTAAGCTCGTCGGTCCTTCGGGCGAAGAGATCTCGATTCCCGACAGTGTATTTTACGTTCTGGAACGCGTCGCTGAAGTCATGGCGCGCGGTGACTCGATCACCGTTGTGCCTGTCGGGAAAGAAATGACGACGCAGCAGGCGGCCGACTTGCTCAATGTGTCTCGGCAGTACCTGGTCCGTCTGCTCGACGATGGTCGCATCCCCTACACGAAGACCGGCAAGCACCGCCGCCTGCGCGTCGAGGACGTGCTCACCTTCAAGGAACAGCGAGATCGCGACCGAAAGGCCGGACTCGATGAGCTGGTTCGTATGAGTGAAGAGTTCGGCGGATACGAGGAGTTGAGATAATCTAACAGCACCATGGTCGAACTGGTGCGCGAACAGGCCGCCGCGTTGCAGCGCCCACGACGCAGTTTCCAGGAGATCTTGCGCGCCCTGGCGAAGTCAGTTCCAGGGTTTGCCAAGAGCATTGCGGACAGCGCAGGTATCTCGTTAGCCTAACCTGCCCCGTTTCCGAACGGCATGACCAGCACCGACGTTCCTCACCTGACCACCGCTGCGCTGCACAAGGAAGTCGGACGCTTGCTGGGCGTAAACGGTGGAGCCGTTGCCGTCGCTCGGTGCGGCCGATCGCCGTTGGGGTCCGATCGCTGAATCCTGGCTGCAGCCGGAAGGGGGTTCGCCGATGGTCACGGCGAGCGACATCAGTGCCCGAGCCCGACCCGAGGCTGGTTCAATCCGGATCGCCCGGTGCCAGGCGGATCTCGGTGTGGGCGAGCGAATCGGCATCGGCTTTCGGCATGCTCAAGCCGCGGTAGGCTTCGCTGAGGCAAGCGCCCCAGCGTGGGTCCTCGAGGGTCGAAGCGACGAGGCGTGCTCGTTCCACCCGGCCCGCGCGCGACAGGGCGAGGTCGAACTCGAGCTTGCCTTTGGCGTGCCTGTCGATCGCCTTGTAGCAGTGGACGATCTTTCCCCATGCGAGGCGCGCCGAATGTTCCACCGCTTCTCGCCGATGGGGACCTTCCACCGAGAGCACGTTGACGATCACCCGTGGCTCGGGGTGAGGCGGCCGCGCCGAAGCCACCGCTCCGCCCCAACATGACCCAGCCAACCCGAGAGCCCATGCCATGCGCCGCATGGCGGGATGCTCGCCCACGGAGGGCCTTTTGGCAAGTCACGCCAGACAGGGCGAAACGCCCTGCGTGTGGTTCGACCAGCTCCCAATAGACTGGTGTGGCGCAGCCTCGGACCCTCACAGAGCCGGGACCGAGGGCGAAGCGGGCCCTAAGTGGGCAGCCCTCTAGGCGGAGCGGCGCGGCTCGGGTATCAAGGGGCGGTTGACCTTTCCCGCAGAATCTCGCGTGACCCTGGTGACCCTGGTGGGCAGCGGAGTCTTGAGCGCCGGACTCTTGGCCGCCTACTTGCTCTACAATAGCCAGCTGGCATTTGCCCAGTTCGCGGACAGCCTGTTGGACGTCGTCACCGCTTCGGTGCTCGCCTGGACGGTGCGCCTCAGCGCCAAGCCGGAGGACGCGAATCATCACTTCGGGCACAAGCGCGCGCAACCCGTGGGGGCACTCGTCACTGCGGTGCTCACGGGGGTGCTGGCCGTCGAGGTCATCCACCGGGCAGTGACCGCACTGCTGGAGGGCCCTCGGGTCGAATTCGACCGCTTCATCTTGCTGGTGTTCGTGGCCAAGATTCTCTTCAAGACAGGAATCTACTTTGCTGCGCGGCGGCTTCAACGGACGTCGCAGCCAGCCATGAAGGCTCTCGCCATCGACGCGCGCAATGACGTGCTGGCCAGCAGCGCCGCCGCCCTTGGGTTTCTTGCTGGTCGCTACGGGGCTGCACAGTTCGATGCCTGGTTGGCTTTGCCTCTGGGCGCCTTGATCGGCTGGTCCGGGTTCGATCTGGCCAGTGACAATATTCGCTTGCTCATGGGTGAGGCTCCCCCGGTCGAGCGGCAACGAGCGCTGTTGGCGCTCGCCCGGTCCATCGAGGGTGTGCGGGGAGCCTCGGCCCTGCGCGCCCACTATGTTGGCACGGAGCTGCACACCCATATCGAGATCACCGTGGACGCGACCCTGACCGTGGGTCAGGCGCACGACATCGGTGAAGCCGTGCGGTTGCGCCTGGAAGGGGAGCCCGATCTGAGCCGCTGCTCGGTGCACATCGATCCTGCGCCAGTCTGATCGATCCTTCCGGGCTGTCTCCCGCGACGTCCCTCGTCCCCTAGGAAACTTTGGTGCAACAGATGCGACGGCTGATGTGACGTAAGGTGAGGGACGTGAGTTCGTTACCCCTGCGTCAAAAGTAGCCGTGATGGACGCGCGCCTCGAAGCACTGGGTGTCCTTTGGCATGAAGCTTCCACAACGCGCCAACAGCGAGCGATTGCGCACGATTGACCTATTTGGACTTTGCAGCCTTGCGCGTCGCCGCGACTTGGTTGATCGTTGCAGTCTAGGGTTCGAATTCTCGGAAGTAGGATAAAGTGGGTTCTCCCGTCGACATAGGCAAGGTACTTGCCGGCAAATATCGGGTGGAGCGAACCATCGGCGAAGGCGGAATGGGGGTGGTCGTCGAAGCGACGGATACGCGTCTGGAGCGACGGGTCGCCATCAAGTTCTTGCTGCCGGAATATGCAGAGCATGCCGAGGCGGCTTCGCGCTTCATGCGGGAGGCCCGGGCAGCCGTCAAGATCAAGAGCGATCACACCGCTCGGGTGATCGATGTGGGCACCCTCGAGAGCGGCTCTCCGTACATGGTCATGGAGTACCTCGAGGGCGCCGATCTTTCCAAGGTGCTCGAACGGGATGGAGTGCTGAGCGTCGAGGACGCGGCCCTGTATCTCATCCAGGCCTGCGAAGCTGTTGCAGAGGCTCACTCGCACGGAATCGTCCATCGCGATCTGAAACCGGCGAATCTGTTTCTGGCGGCCCAGCCGGACGGCTCGGTACGCATCAAGGTGCTCGACTTCGGCATTTCGAAAGTCGCGGACACTCACAAGGACCAATCGCTGACGCGCACTTCATCGATGATGGGTTCGCCTCTTTACATGTCGCCCGAGCAAATGCGTTCGACGCGCAATGTGGATTCACGGACGGACATCTGGGCGCTCGGCGTCATCTTCTACGAATTGGTCACGGGTAGCCTACCGTTCGTTGCCAATTCGGTTCCAGAGCTCTCGGCCAAGGTGCTTCTGGAAGAGCATGAGCCGCTGAGCGCGCGGCGTCCCGATCTGCCCGTCGCTCTCGAGCGCGTGGTGGCTCGCGCGCTGTGCAAGAGTCCGGTCGAGCGGTATCCGAGCATTGCGGAGTTCGCGATGGATCTTCTGCCGTACGCTCCCCACCGTGCCAGGCACAACGTCGAACGCATCACCAGGGTGTTGCACGCCGCCGGGCTTTCCAAGAGCCGCTTCAACGCCAGCGAGCGCCCGGCCCCGTACCGCGCCGAAGGTCGGTCGGAGCCTGGCCTGTCCGTCGACACCTTGATGCAAAACCGTTCGTCCGGGCTGGGCCTGCCCGGCTCCGGGAGCGCGGAGGCCGGCGGCCAAAGCGCGCTGGGGCCTCAGTCGCTGGTCGAGACCGGCTCCGTCCCCGATGCCACGCAAGTCAACTTCGGTCAGACCTCCGCGCCGCGTCGCAAGGGTCGGGTGGGGATGTTGGCTGCCCTCATCGTTGGAACGGTGGCCCTGGTCGGGGGCGCCGCGTTCCTGGTCACGCATGCCGGGTCCCATACGCTCGAGCCCGAGGCAGTCCGGAAGCCCTCGGCCGAGGTGGAGCCTGCCATGAAGGCCGCCTCCCCGCCGCGGGCCGATGCCGAGCCCGCCCTGGCGGAGCCTGAAGTCAGCGAGGCGCCGGCCGCTTCGGACAGCGCCGACCAGGGTGAAGCTCCCAAGCCGGAGAGCAGCGCAGCCGAGGCCAGCCAGAACGAGGCCAGCAAGGCAGCGAAGCGGGTGGGTCGCGCGGTCAGTCGTCCTGTCAAGCGCGCCACGTCGCCCAAGCCGCAGAAGCACGAAGCGGCGAAGCCCGCGGCCAATACAGAGCTTTTTGGCGAGTTCGGCGGGCGCAAATAGACGCGCGCGCTGGTCGCGCCGCGAACGGCTGCCTGCTCGACGGACTTCAGTCCGTGGCGTCGCGCACTCGGTGAAAGCGGATTGTATTGGTCTCGCGCCCCTCTCCGAGAGGAACTGCGGCGACCATCACGACCACGTCGCCCGGCTCTGCCCAGCCTCGGCTCAGCAGGGCGCGGTCGGCGTGCGCGAGTTGTGTTTCCACCTCCGAGTCTTTGGGTATCGAAACGGGCCAGGTGCCGCGCAACAGATTCATCAGGCGCAGCGCGGCAGCGCTCGAAGACAGCGACAGGGTCGGGATCGGCGGCCGACACTTCGATACCAATAGGGCGCTGCCCCCGGAACCCGCCAGAGTGATGATGGCTTTCGCCCCTACCTGGGTCGCGGCACGCACCGCCGCGCTGGCGGCTCCCGCAGCGAAAGACTGGTTTCGTTCGTCGACTTCGGGTTGCATGCCGTCGCGCTCATAGGCTTCGCCTGCCTCGCACAGCGCGGCCAGAGCGCTCACGGCCCGGACGGGATGATCCCCGGTGGCGGTTTCCTCACTCAGCATCACCGCGTCCGCTCCGTCCAGAATCGCGTTGACCACGTCCGAGGCCTCTGCGCGCGACGGCCGATGGGCGCGCACCATGGAACCCAACATTTGGGTAGCGACCACCGCGGCGCGCCCATGGGCGACCGAACGTTTCAACATCTGTTTTTGCAGAATGGGCACTGTCTCGAAGTTCAGTTCCACCCCGAGATCACCGCGTGCCACCATGACTCCGTCGGATGCAGCCAGGATCTCTTCCAGGTTGTCGACGGCTTCTGGGCGCTCGAGCTTGGCGATCAGCGGACGCACTCGCGCTCCAAGTGCGTCCCGGGCTCGGTGAAGGTCGTCCGCACTGCGCACGAAGGAAATCGCGACCAGGTCGATGTCGGTCTCCGCGATGAAGGCCAGGTCAGCCAGATCTTTTTCGGTGAGCGTCTCGATACTCAACGGTCGCCCCGGAAGGTTGAGCCCCTTGCGCGAGGACAGCTTGCCCCCGCTGACGACTCGGCAATGCACGTCGGCGCCTTCGATGCGCTCGACCGTGAGCTCTATGGAACCATCGGCGAGCAACACCCTGGCGCCGGGCTCCAAATCTTGGGCGAGATAGCGATAGCTGGTGTGCACTCGGTGTTGGTTGCCGACCACGTCTTCGGCCATCAGCGTGAACGCACCCCCTTCTCCAAGCGTCACGCCTTGCTCGGGAAGCCGTCCTACGCGAAGCTTGGGCCCTTGAATGTCGCCCAGCACCGCGATGGGCTCTGCTTCGAGGCGCGCGGCTTCTCGAACCATTGCCAAGGTCGGAGCCATGCTCGAGCCGTCGCCATGGGAGAAATTGAGCCTGAAGCAGTTGGCTCCGGCGCGGATCATGGCGCGCAACGTTTCGAGATTCGCTGATGCGGGCCCGACGGTGGCTATGATTGTGGTGTATTTCATGTGCAAATCGTGCGAGCGGTGGTTCCCATGCTCGCGCAGGGTAGCAGACGCGCTCGTGTCTCGACACACGCCACCTCCGAGCTACTGGTCAGCTGGATGGCTCCATGGAACACTCACCCGAGTCATGTCGGATTCGCCCGTGGACGAGTTGCTCGAAGAGCTCAGAGCTGGACTGCACGCGCGTCGTGCGGCCCTCGTCGAGCGAGTCGACCGCATTCAGCTGGCGCTGAATGCATACAAAACCAGTGCGGAGGAGCGGATCGCCCACGACTTCGCGCTCGAACATGGTTTGAAACGGCCGAAGCTCGGGCCGACGACGCCGGCCAGGGCAGCTGAACGGCTGCACAGCCTGGTTTCCGAGCTGCCGGAGTTGGGAGATCTCCCGCGCGAGTCCGTGTCGAGTCAACGAACCGGACGAGTCGCCGAGCCTTCCGAGCCCGCGCGCGTGTCGTCTCCTCCTTCGGGAACGACCGCCAACCCCGCAAGGCTGAGCGCGCTCGTGGCGAGGAGTCGCGGGCGCAAGCTGGTCATCTTGGGCGCGCTCGCCGGGCGGAACAAGGCGGGAGTGATGCCCGAGGAGCTAGAAGCGCGCACCGAGTGGGTCGACACGGAGCGCGATGGCGCGCACGCGATCGGCAATCTTCCTCAACGCGTGCGACAGCAGCGCGTGGCGGCCATCGTGATCCTGGACAAGGCCGTTCAGCACAAGCATACCGATCCTGTGGTTGCGGCGGCGCGGGACGCCAAAACCCCGGTCGCCTTTGCTGGCAAGGGAGGGCGCGCGTCGCTCGTGCGTGCGCTGGAGCAGCTGGACGAGCGTCTGCGCGTCGAGTGAATTCGAGTGGACGGCAACGCGGCTCTGGTCACTGGCCGCCCTCGGCGCTGTCGTGTTTCGACGCCGTCGACAGGTGCAGTCCGGCGGCCGCGTCACCGGCCGCTGGCGCCAGCTGGCCTGTGCTCGCCTCCGGGTGCCGCATTTCGTATTCCTGTTGGCGCTGGCGCACCAGCTTCTGCAAGGCATCACGGGTCACGCCCAGCCGTTCTGCGGTCTTCTGGGCCAGCGAGGTGGAGGCCACACCGGGGACGAACCGGTAGGTGGGTTCCAACTGGTCGTCGAGCTCCACCTGCAGAAACTCGAGCGCGTTGCTCTTGCGTTCGCGTTCCAGTCGACCGGCAAACTGAAGGAAATGCGTGCTGATGAGAGCCAGTGGTTTCACCTCGGCCAATAGAGACACCACGAGTTCGAATATCTCCTCGCCTTCGGAGGGATTGGTGCCGCTGCACAACTCGTCGAGCAGCACCAGACTGCCCACCGAAAGCTTTTCGAACAGGCGACGGATGCGGAGCAGCTCGGTGCCCAGGCGGCCTTCCTTCGCGTCGGCGTGCGCCTCGTGAATCAGCGAGACGAACATGCCTTCGGTGAAGTCGAGCTGCGCCGCTTTTGCGGGGGCGAATAGGCCGGACTGAGCCAGCAGCTGACACAGGCCCATGGCCTGCAATAGCCTGGTCTTGCCGCCCGAGTTCGGCCCGGTGATCACCACGATGGAGCCCGGGGTGGCAGAAATGTCGCAGGCTACTGGCGGTTCGTCCTCGAACAACAGGAAGGGGTTGAACAAGGCTTCTATCCGAGCGCCCGCGCCCGGGGCGAAGCTCGGCAGGCATACCGAATGCCCCCTTCTTTCGGCGCTGTCGCGAAAGGCGAGGGCTGCCAGGTACACTTCCAGGTCGATCTGTATCTGGAACAGGCTCACCAGGTGAAGCTGCACGCCATCGAACACGCCGTACAAAAGCCGTCCGAGCACCTCGCGTTCGCGCGCCCGGTAGCCGCGCAAGAGCATGCGCAGCTTGGACCAAAACCGCGCGAGAGGGGAGCTGTAAAAAGGGTTCGTACGGTTCTCTTGCGTACGTACGATCTCGAAGCCTCTGAGCTGTCCGTCGTAGCCGAGCCTGAGCCGCACGTCGATGGTTGCCAGGTGACTTTCATAGTCCAGCAGGTCCCTCAGGTGCTGGTAGCCTTCGCTGGCCGAGAGCTCGCGTCCGAATTCGTTCAAGGAAGCAAGGCCACTTTCGGCAGTGTCGAAGTTGGCTGAGAACAGGTCGAAGCTGGCTTTGATGGAGCGCAGGATGTCCATCTGACGATGGATGGTATCCATGCGCTTCGACAGCTCGGCGGAGGTGAGCAGCCGTTTGATCTCCTCGATGGATAGCCAAGCTTTCTCGCACTGCCGACGCAGGTCGGGGCGCTCGGAAAGCTCACGCAGAATACCCTGGCGGTGACTCACTACGGCCAGATCGACCGGCGGATGTGTCAACACGCGCTTCAAATGCTCGCGGTGAAACTTACGTGCCTCCCCGTCGACATTGGTGGTGAGGCAGCGCCTGACGAAGTCGTCGAGGAATAGATCCTGAGAGAAGCAATCTTCTTTCCAGAGCGAGGGGCCGCCTCCCGCGCCGTTCAGGATGCGCTCGAGCGCCTCGCCCGTGGTACCGGTGGCGAATGCGAACGTGAGGGTCTCGTTCAGGGCGCGTGTGTCCAGGCGGAGCTTCGGCTCGGGAAAGAGTAGCTGGGCGACGCGGGTCATGGACAACGAGCGGCGAGACACTCCATCGTAGAACACACGAAGGCCGAGAGGGCTTGGTGCCCGCCTTGCACGCGCTTTTGCCCCTCGAGTTCGCTCTTGAATTACCGCTCTACTGCAAGTTTGTGAGAGATGTGGAGGTGCGAAGCTCGCCAGCGCTGCCGCTGGGCGGTCGGGAGCCCCTTGGGGCAGCCCGAGTTCTAGGCAGCTCAGATCAGCAGCAGGACGCCCAAGGCCATCGCGGCGACCGAAGCGAGCTTGAGAGGGTGGACCCGTTCGCCGAAGAAGATGCGGCCGCTGACGACGGACAGGCTCATGCCCAAGGCGCGCTTGAGTGCCTCGAACAGGCTGATCCACATCAGCTGAATTGCGAGCAACTGAAAGCCGAAGCCCGCACAGGCCGAGAGTGCCGAGAGTGCCAGCGGTGTGCGCAGCTGGTAAGCGTTCCTCAGCGTTCCGGTGCTTCGTGATGCCACCAAAAAGAGCAGCATGGCGCCTGCCACCCCGCCGCTGAGGAGCACAGCGTGCAGCGGGGCGCTGGCCAGTGCAAGGGCCTGCTTGTCGAAGAAGGGGGCCACCGACCAGAGCGCTGCGACCGCCGCCATGTACAGGCTACCGCGCTCTCTGAGGATGGTGCCGAGCAAGCGCGCTGGTCTCGCGAAGTCCAAGGGCGTGGCATTCAGCATGAACGCACCGGCGACTACACAGGTGATGCCCAGCCATTGGGATGAGCTGGGGCGCTCCGATGACCAGCTTGCGCCCACCAGGGCGGTGAACACCGGAGTCAACGCCAGCAGGGGAATCGTGGCGCTCAAGGGAGAACGCCGTACGGACTTCAGAAACAGCAAGTTGGCGGCGAGGTTCAAGAGCAGTGAGCCCGCCAGGTACTTCAGGTATCCGGGATGGATCGTCGTCCGCCCGTCCACGAGCACCCAAAGCGAGAACCCCGGAAGCTGCACCAGGTTGAGCAGTACGACGAGAGCCTCTGGGGCCATCTGGCGCACCATGTGCTTTCGCACGACATCGAGTCCGGCCCAACCCAAGCTCGAGAGCAGCGCGAAAGATAGTGCAAGGGAAAGCATGATCGATGAACGAGTGAAAGCGAGCGAACGCTAACACCTTGGGGTGCCGGTGCGACAACCGGCAAACCGTCAGGGCCTAGTGGGCGCGACCGGAGGCGTGAGCCCAGCAAGCTGCTGGCGCAGACCGCACGCTACGGTGTAAGTAGCTAAAATATATAGAAAATCGGAGCATGGGCGTTCGAATGCTTGCCCGGCCCCGTAGTTCCGCGGGGCGCGGCGCTTCGAGCGCGGGTTCACTCCGTGCATGGGCAGCTCGAGTTCACTCGATGACTCTCGTGTCGCTCGTCCACTGCCTGGCCCACTGCGCGTTGTCTCAACTATTTCGTCCCATGGTGTATCGGACCCCGGTCGCATTCGAAGAGACCGCGCTCGACGCGTCGGCGAGCACTACGACGAGCTCCCGCGAGTACACGGTGTCGACCGTGGTGGTGGGCTCCAGTGGAACCTGGCGCGACGCGTGCTTCGGTGGGCTGCGAACATGGCGACCGCGATCCGTGAGAGATGCCCAAGCGATCCATGCTCGAGTCCTCGACGTGAGCTCTTCATATGCTTCGAGTATACAGGTGATGTCGTAAGAACTCTTCATCGGCAAAGTCGACATCTGCATTGTCGGATCGCACTTCGATCCCTGCAGACCTCGTGGCGCAGGTACGTCCGTTCTGTCTGTTGCTCACACGTCGAGCTTCGTCATCCGAAATCGTCAAGCCATTGCGGGCGCCGCCGGTGTGCGCGTGGTGAGCCGCGTCCCGGGTCTGACTCTTTCGGAGTGCTACCTTGCTGCCTCGATCAGTGAGCGCCGGACGTGCCGCAAATCTTGCAAAGGCCCTGGCTTCTTGGGTGTGCGCTCTGGCAACAGTCTCGAAATACGCGCAGCACGCGATCTGCCCACGCTGTGCATACCTTGATATGTGGAATGAAGTTCACACTCCATTGGTGGAAGAATGAGCCATTTTGACCCTACGAGAAACAACACGTTCCTGCGTTATTCATGCTGGAATTCGTGTTGCAGTGTGCTGGTAGTGAGTTGTGATCGACGCTTGTGACGCTTGGGGGATTGCCATTCGACGATCCACTGCTACGTTCACGACGCCTTGAGCGAGTCTTCCCTAGCGGCCCTGGTACTCAACTTGGCCACTCAGTTTGCGACACCGGGCGCGTCGCCCTACTCCCTGATACCCATGACGGAGTGCGGGACCGATCCGCGCGCTCCCTCCTGCGAGGTCAAGCGCCTGTGCGCTGAGCCGAAGCTCGAGTGCCGCGCCCCCTACTGGTCGCCGTCGCGAGGCTACTGGGTACGTGTCGAGTCGGAGGCGGAAGCCACCAGACGTTATACAATTGTAGCCGATACGTTAGCGGCGACGGCTACGCGTTTGGTTTCGTGTGCCGAACAGAGTTGTGAGCCAGTCGTTTGGCCCGGCTCTACTCAGCAGTTGGCCTTGGCTGCGCTTACAGTAGTTCTTCATGAGTCGGGTCTGCGCGAAGATATTCAGTTTGGGCGCGGCCCCTTGGGGCGCGGTTCGCTGGGTGAGGCCTGCCTGATGCAGCTCGACGCGCGCGATGCCCCCTACCTGGCGTCGTGGGTTCCTGAAGAGCAGCGCAAAGAAATCGCTCACGATAAGGTGAAGCGCGAGGCCTTTGCGCAGTCTCTTTTGGGTGATAGCCCGCGTGCGCTCGACCATTGCTTCGAAGTGGGGATGCGCATGCTGGCGCGAGCGCGTGCTTCGTGCAGCAGTTCGCCGAACTGGCAGCACGGGATGTTCTCGATGTATGGCAGTGGGACGACGTGCAACGCCGGAGTGTTGAAGAACCGGTCTCGAACCTTCGAGCGATTGCAGGCAGCAGCTCGCGGTGCGCCAAGTAGCTAAATAGCTGATATTATTACTGTTTTTTGTTAGCGAAGCGTTGGGAGGCGGGCATTTCCGTGCCGCTTGTGGCAGGGTTGGGTAGTTTGGCGCGCGGCGCCGTCCAGCGCGCATGGACATTCGAGCTAACAATGCAAGATCAAAAGAGATTTTGTTCAGGTGGTGAGCGGGCCCAGCTCGCTCCGGCGTTGCCCCACGAGCCGTGGTGAGGACCTCTTGAAGCGCCGCATTGCCGTTGTTGGCGGGGGCATCGCCGGTCTGTCCGCGGCCTGGAGCCTGGCGCGCCAGAGCGATGTCCGCGTGGTGCTGTTCGAGCGTGAGCCGTTTCTATGCTCGCAGGCGTCTGGCCACAACGCAGCCATGTTTCGCCCGCTGGAAAGCGATGGCGCGCTGGCGCGTTTGGCTTCGCGCAGTCGCGAACTCTTCGCCGAGCTCTGCCCGACCTCACTGGTGGACGACCGGGGATTGTTGTTGCTCCACGAAGCCCGAGAAGCGCTCGTTCCGATTGAGTCCGGCGCGCGCGAAGCCGCTGTGCGCTGTCAGCTTCTCGAACCCGCGGAACTCGCGCGCCTGGCGCCTGGTTTGCGTCTGGCGCGGCGCTACTTCGGGCTCTACAGCGACTCCGGCGGAGTCATCGACATCCACGCTCTGGCGGAACGGCTGACTCAGGCGTGCCGCCGGATGGGCGTGGAGCTGCGTGTGGGTTATGGGGTCAATGCTCTGAAACGGAAGCAGGAGCGCGTAACGGGCGTCGAACTCGGCGACGGGCAACACGCGGATGTCGACGACGTGGTGCTCACGGCTGGGGCCTGGTGCAATCAGCTCGCTCGGAGCGTCGGTTCTCCGCTCGAGCTCGTCCCCGTGCGGCGTCACCTGGCGTTGCTCGAAACGACGCGGCCGCTGGACGAGCAGCTGCCCGCTGTTTGGCGACTGGGGGACGAGGTTTACTTCCGCCGCGAAGGCGCGCGCGTTTTGGCGAGCCCTTGTGACGAAACTCCATGGCACGCGCCGGCGCTCCAGTCGGACCTCGGGCTGCTGGCGCCGCTGTCGCCCAAGCTGTCGAGTGTCGATAGAGAATTCGGGCAAGCCAAGCTGGTCCGCTACTGGGCTTGCCTACGTACCTTCAGCCCGGATCGGCGGCCGGTGATCGGGCGCGATCCTCGAGTCGTGGGCCTTCACTGGCTCGCCGGGCTCGGTGGCTTTGGGATGACCACCGGAGTCGCGGCGGGGGAACGGCTCGCGCGCGCGTTGCTCTCCCAAGAGCCGGACGCGGAGTTCGCGGCCGAACGCTTCTCCTCCTCGTTGCCCGAACGGCACGCGGCAGGTGACGCGACGTAAGGTCTTGTAGTTGCGCAACATTTTCGTGAAAATGAGTCGCGAAAAGCGGGCCCAGGCGCGCTATGGATTGGGTCGGGCCGAGACTGATGCTAGCGTGCTCAGTTCGAGGATGTCGAGATAGAGACAGATGGTGCGAGAGTCGGACTCGAAAACGTCGGATTCCAAGGATGCTGGTGGGCAAATGCCGTCCGAGAACGAAGGGGCCGATGCCGACGACCATCCCTCCGAGGCGAAGGCCAGCTCTTCGGCTCGGCGCGGCCGTGCCGCGCTCGACGCGCCAAGGGTGGAGGAGAGCAGCAGCGATGAGCACGAGGACGGCGTGAGGGCCGGAGACGACGAAGAAGAATCGGAACCCGAGGGAGAACCGGACGAGTTCGATCGGGCCTCGGCGAGCAGCCCGCCGCTGGGGGCGCGCATCGTCGAGTTCTTCAAGGAACGCTACCTTGGCGCGGACCCGCGCTGGCTCGGCGTGCAGCGTATCTGCCTGGGCATCTTGCTGATGGTCGAGGTGATCCGACGCATGGTGTATGCCCGTGCGTTCTACACGAACGACGGCTTGCTCCCGAATCATTTCTCCTTGTTCCGCCCCATGGGGAGGAACGTGTTTTCCATCTATCACGCCTTTTCGACCTACGGAGAGGTGATGGTTGCTTTCTCGCTGACGCTCATCGTCTTTTTCCTGTTCACGATTGGGTACAAGACCAAGCTCTTTCACATCCTGTCGGCAATTTGCATCGTCAGCTTGAACAACCGAAACATCTTCGTCGAGAACGGCGGCACCGTGGTGGTCAACATCATGACGGTGTACTCCGTTTTTCTGCCCATGGGGCGCCGCTTCAGTGTCGACGCCGTCTTGCGGTCGCTCGAGCTCAAACGCGATGAAAGCGTCCACGACCTCAACCTGAAGCCGGACCCGTTTCGTACCAGCCAGAGGGTCTACTCGCTGATGGTGCTGTTGTTTCTGGTGCAGTGGGCGTCCATCTACTTCTTCAACACCGTGCACAAAGACGGCATTGGCTGGCGCAACGGCACGGCGCTGCACTGGTTCTATTGGCAGGACCGCATCGTTACCGATCTGGGTGTCTGGGTCCGCAACAACGTGTCCGAGTCCGCGCTGCGCATGGCAACGTACAGCACCCTGGCAGTGGAAGGATCGCTGGGGTTTCTGATCTTGTTTCCGTTTTGGCAGACTTGGGTGCGACGGCTCGTTTTCGTGCTGGTCCTGGCGCTGCATGGTGGAATCGCGGCTTCCGCGCGCATCGGACCGTTTTCTTACGTGATGAGCTTGTTTCCCATCTTGCTCTTGGGCGCGCGCGATTATCAGCTGGTAGCACGCTGGTTTTCCAAGCCCCGGCGCGCGCGCACGGTGATCTTCCAGGCTGACGCGGGCCTTTGTTTCCAGGTGTGTCGTGTCCTCGACCGCCTCGACCCTTTCGAACGACTCACGTTCGTGGACAGTCGACAGGTAGAAGAATTGCCCAAGGGTTACGATGGCAAGGCCGGCCTGGTCGTGTTCGACCCCACCGAAAATAGGCTATTCGCGAAGGAGCGAGCCCTGAGCGAAGCCCTCTACGTGCTGCCGTTCGGGTGGGCTTACTTCTTCTTGCCGCGCCTGCCGTTGTTCAGCCGCGTGGCCAGGCGCGCGCTGGGCTCCAAGCGTGCGCGCAGGCGGGCCAGTGAATGGTGGGGGGCAAGCTTGCCTGTCTCGCCCGACGAGGCGCCCGACGATGCCGAACGTTTCGACGAACACAAGGGCACTCTTCGCTTGGATGTGGAACGCGCCGCCTTCGGTCTGAAAGAGCTGGCCGTGGCTTTTCTCTTCGTCGCCTGTGCGATGGCAATCATTCACGACAACCGCTTCATCTCCAAGCACTACCGGATCAAACGTCCCGAATGGGCCATCAAGGTGATGGAGTACCCGCGCCTCCTGCAGGGGTGGAGCATGTTTGCCCCGGAGCCACCCTATGACGATGGACGCATTATCGTTGATGGGCGCACCAAGGACGGCCGCAAATTCGATCCGCTGACGGGTGAGGAACCGGAGTTCGATCCACACACCGACGTCGGTTGGGGCCAAAGCCAGTTCTGGTGCGACTATCACAACCGGATCCGTTATTCCGGAAACGCTCCGAACCGGCAGCATCTCAGAGACTACCTTTTGAATCACCACAAGTTCACCGGTAAGCCGGAGGATCAGCTGGTCAGTTTCGATGTCTGGTGGGTCCAAGACCAGTCGCCCATGCCGGGCGAGAAGCATGGTAGGCCGCTGCGTCCTCTCAAGCTCATCAGCTACGGGCGGGTGACGGATTCGGGAGCTACGCCTTGGCTCAAGTATCCAACGGAGCGCACCATCGACTGGTCCAAGGTGAAGCTCGACCCGTAAGGCGGGCTCAGCGCACGTGTCGGTACAGCGCCGCGAGCCTATCGGGGCTGACGCCACAGCGATACGCCAGCGGGAATGCGTTGACCAGTAGGGTGTCCCGGACGGGGTGCTCGAGGAAGCGTCGCCCAGAGACGCGGACTTCGGCATCGGCGCGACGGATCGTACCGATGCCGCGGAGGCGTTTGGAGAGCTCCAGGTCCTCCATGAGCGGCAGCGGGGGATACCCGCCCACGCGCTCGAAGGCGCTGCGCCGCACGAAGAGCGCCTGGTCGCCGTAGGGTAGCCGGGTGTAGCGCGACCGCACGTCCGCCAGGCGCAACCAGCACGACGCTCCCCTCTGCCACCATTTCGTGGGGGCGCTCCGTATGTCCGCCACGGTATGGGTCTTGAAGGCCCCGCCGACGCAGCGAGCGTCGGTGAGCAGCCGGTGGATCCAGAGCACGGCGTCTGGCGGCGGCAGCGTGTCGGCGTGGACGAACCACAGCACATCCCCGCTGGCTAGCTCCGCGCCCGCGTTCTGCTGCTCGGCGCGCCCGCGCTCGGCGCAGGTCACTTTCAAGCGGCCTTGCAGAGTCGGCGCCATGGCTCGGGCTCGAGCGACCGTGTCGTCCTCGCTTCCGCCATCCACCACGATGATTTCGTTTACCGGCTGACGGCTGAGCTCACGAAGAGTCGATGCAATGCGGAGCTCCTCCTCCAGCGTGGGGACGATCAAGCTGACTTTCATGCTACGCTCGGAGGCGTCGCAGCACCTGGGCCGTGCTGCGGGCCGTGGCTTCACCCCGGGCGAGCAGCCCTTCGAGGCGCTCGACATCCTCGGGGCGGTCGATGTCGAACCAGGGTGGCAGCAGGTGTATCTCGAACTGATGCTGTCTCAGACGTTCCAGGGTCAGGCGGGCCGTTTGGGATGTGCTCCACTCGAGACCCCTAAGTAGTCGTTCGGGGCAACGGCGGAGCCCCAACAAGTAGTAGCCGCCGTCGTCGGCGGGTCCGAGCACGGCCGGAGCGCCTTGTTCGAGAGTGACGATCGCTTGCTTCAGAATTTCGGGTGCGAGCCCAGGAGAGTCGCTGCCGACGATCACCACCCAGGCGGGATCGACGGCGAGTGCCTGGCGCGCCATGCGAGTCATGCGGTCGCCGAGATCGCCTTCGCCCTGCTGCCAGAGCGGCACCTCTGGGGCGAGCCCGGGCAGCTCCCCCGACTCGGACAGGGCAACGACCAGGCGTCCGGCATGGGCGCGCCGCACGAGCTCCAGCGTATCCAGAAACGAGGCGAGGGCGAGATCACGAGCTCCCTCGGGGCCAAATGCGTCGATGAGGCGCGTCTTGGTGCGGCCGGCGACCGGGGGCCGGGTGAAGATACACACCGTGCCCGAGCCACGTGCTCGGTTCGGTCGGGCGCTCGGAATTGCTGAAACCATCGTCGAGCCCAATGCTTATCCCGAAACGTGGCGAAAGTAGAGGCCGAGCAACCCACTGATCCGAGGGCGGCTCCCGAGCGCGCACCGCCCGGGTCGAACTCCCGACGCGTGCTGGGGCTCGTCGGGTTCCTCTGTGCTGTGGCGGTGGCCATCGCTCTGTTCGCTGGCGGCGACACTTTACCTCGCCTGGTAGATTGGGTCCGAACCAGGGGAGCCTGGGGCGCGCTGGTGTTTGGGCTGAGCTACACGCTTGCCACGGTGCTTTTGGTGCCCGGTTCGGTCATGACCTTGGCGGCGGGATTTGTCTACGGCACCCTGCGGGGTACCCTGGTGGTGCTGCCCGCCGCTCTGCTGGGTGCCACGCTGGCATTCTCGCTCGCGCGCGGTCGCGCGCGACCCTGGGTCGAACGGCGCGCGGGCGCCAGCCCGAGGTTTCGCGCGGTCGACCGAGCCATCGGTGCCCAGGGAGCGCGAACGGTTCTGCTACTGCGGTTGTCGCCGGTATTTCCCTTCTCGGTATTGAACTACCTCTTGGGTCTGACCGGTGTGAAGACCTGGCAGTACGTCGGAGCGTCCGCTCTCGGCATGCTACCGGGAACGCTGCTTTACGCTTATCTGGGCTCACTGGTGCAGAGCGTCGCCGAGCTGGCGAGTGGCGCACCGCCTGCCAGCGGGTGGGCCAGCCAGGGCTTGTTTTGGGGCGGGCTTTTGGCCACCCTGGTGGCAACCGTCAGCATCACGCGCGCCGCCCGGCGCGCATTGGCTCGCGAGCTCGATCGACCCGCGGGCGAACGGAGCTGAAGCTCGCAGCATGTCGCATCACCAACTCATCGCCGACGACGCAGACGACCTCGCCCTCGTCGCCGCCGTTGCACCGAGCGGTTGGCACAACCCGACGCCGCGTGACTTCTACCATCTCGTCGTGGTTGGCGCGGGTCCTGGCGGCTTGGTTGCCGCAGCAGGAGCCGCTGGGCTCGGCGCGCGTGTGGCTCTGGTGGAGCGAAGCCTGATGGGTGGAGATTGCCTCAACTTCGGCTGCGTGCCCTCGAAGGCACTCTTGCGCTCGGCGCACTTCGCCCACGCCCAGCGCGCTGCGCCTGACTTCGGCATCGAAGCGGACGCTGTCCAGGTGCGTTTGGGCGAGGTGTTGCGACGACTCAGGCGGGTTCGTTCCGAGCTGGCGCTCCACGACAGCGCCAAGCGCTTCACCGACTTGGGCGTCGATGTTTTTCTGGGCACGGGGTGCTTCGGCGGCAAGGACGTGGTGCGGGTCGGGGACCAACAGCTGCGCTTCAAACGTGCGCTGATTGCCACCGGGGCACGTCCAGATGTACCGCCGATTCCCGGTCTTCTAGACGTCGCGTACCACACGAACGAAAGCATTTTCTCGATTACCGCACTTCCCCGGCACCTCGTGGTGCTCGGGGGTGGCCCCATCGGCTGCGAGCTGGCGCAGGCTTTCCGACGGCTCGGCTGTCGCGTGTCCATCGTGGAGCAGAGAGGCCGACTCCTGGCGCGGGATGACCCAATGGCCTCGGCCGCCCTCGCGCGGCAGCTCGAAAGCGAAGGGGTCACGCTGGCGCTCGGCTTCGACGTTGCCCGCGTGAGCGCTGACGCTGGGGGCATCCAGCTGACTTGTCGTGACGAACGCCAACAGGCGGTCACGGGCGACGCGCTATTGGTAGCTACCGGGCGACGCCCCAATGTCGAAGACTTGGCGCTCGGCGCAGCGGGCATCGAAACCGAGGCTGGCGCGGTGGCAGTGGATGATCGGCTTCGCACGAGCAATTCTCGAGTGTTTGCCATCGGCGACGTATGCTCTAGCTACCAGTTTACTCATGCCGCGGACGCCATGGGGAGGGTTGCCTTGCAGAATGCTCTGTTCTTCGGGCGCAAACGTATGAGCGCGCTTACCATTCCCCGGGTGACATACACCAATCCGGAGGTGGCTCATGTCGGCATCGGATTCGACGAAGCGGAGCGGCGAAGGGGCGAGGTCCAGACGCTCACCGTGGCCATGGGCGAGCTCGACCGCGCGGTGGTGGACGGCGATACGCTGGGCTTCGCCTGTCTGCACTTGGACCGGAGGAAAGGCACGCTGCTCGGCGCGACGATGGTTGCCGAGCGCGCGGGCGACTGTATCGCCGAGCTTTGCTTCGCGCTGACGCATCGCCACACGGTTCGCGACTTGGCTCAGACCGTTCACCCTTATCCGACGCAGTCGGAAGCCTGGAAGCGAGCGGCCGACGCCTGGTCGCGGGCGCGCCTGACCCCGCGGGTCGCGCGACTGCTCGGCTTTTGGTTCGAGATCTTCGGGCGGCTGGGCTGAGGGCTTCGGCTCAACGCTTGGCCTGGAGGTCGTTGGCGGCCACCGTCTCCGCGCTCATCAACTCCTCGATGGTCAGGCCGACGATGGGCTCCCCGTCGAAGATCGAGCCTTTCTTGCGCTTGTGGAAGCGCTCCAGGGCGAGCTTGAATGACTCTTCCGGCAGACCGACGTAGCCCACGTCGGGAGCCACCAGACGCGCGGCTCGCAAGTAGAACTCGACGAAGTCCCTGACCTCCTTGCGCTCGGCGTCCTTGACGTTCACGTAGATGAAGACGGGCCGCGAGAGGGGCTGGTACGTCGCGTTCGCCACCGTTTCTGCGCTGGGCATGACGGGGCCCTTGCCGTTGTCGGGGTTCTCATCGTCGATGGGAATCGCGCGCAATCGGTCCTTGTTCTTGATGTAGTACGAAAGCCCGAAGTAGCCCAGCGCTCCCGGGGTCGTGGCTATGTAGTCCACCAGCTCGCGGTCGTCCTCGCTCGCGCGGTAGTCGGAGCGGCTGGCGTGCTCGGCACCGACGATGGCCATGGTGAAGAAGTCGAAGGTGCCCGAAGCGATGCCCGGCCCTGCCAGACGGATGCGCTCGTCGGGCAGGCCGCTCCTGACGTCTTTCCACTCGGTGACATTTCCCTGAGCAGTCGTTTGCCATAGCTTCTTCAATTCCGCGACGGTCATCGACTCGAGGAAGTCGTTGTCACGCCCCACCACCACGGCGACGCCATCGAACGCTACCGGGAGCTCGATGTACTCGACGCCGTGCGCGTCGCACAACTTCATTTCGGTGGACGCAATGGGTCGCGATGCTCCGCTGATTGCTGTCTGCCGGTGACAGAACTTCTTAAAACCCCCTCCGGTGCCCGATGCCGAGATCTCGATGTCGGTAACCAGGCGTGGGGCATACAGTGCCAGCACCGCCTCGCTGATTGGCAGCACCGTGCTGGAGCCGTCGACCAGTACGTGGTCGGGCTCGGGCGTGGGTGCTTCGGGCGGGGGTGCGGTTTCGGACTCCGGCTTGGAACAAGCTGCCAGAACGAGCGCACATGAAAGCGCGGAAACCCAACTGCGGACTGACCTAGGCCCTCGGGGGCGCCCGTGTTTCATCCTCGGAAGGGTAGGGCGCTACTTTGACGCTAGCGTGCTTTTCACGTAACAACCGAGTGTTCCGCATCAGACCGGGCGAAGTGGTGGTTCGGCGCGCCGCATGTTCTAAGGTGGCGTAGGGTGGCTGTTGAAAGGAAGAAGACGGCTTCACTTTGATGTCACTAACATGTCATTGAGCCGGCACGAGTGTGCTCCCCTCGCTGGCTCGCCGTGTGCTAGAGGCCTCGGGCGCGGTCGCTTGCCGCGCTCGAGACCGAGGACACTACTAGCGTGGATTCACTCAACCTTTGGGCCGTCGTTGGCTTCTGTCTGGCGGGCTATTCGATCGTCGCGAACGACGCCATTCAGACACTGGGCACGTTTCTCTCTTCGAATGCGCGACGACCCTGGTGGATGCTGTGGCTCTATGGCGGCTCGATCTTGACCGTCGTGCTGGTGTTCGGCTGGTTCAGCCAAGGGGGGGATGTCTCTTACGGACGGCTCAGCGCGATTCCCACGGCGGGGCACGTTACCTGGATGCACTGCGTACCGCCTTTGGCGCTGTTGTTGCTGACCCGCTTTGGCTATCCGGTGAGCACCACCTTCTTGGTCCTGACCTTCTTTGCTCCGAGTCGCCTGGACTCGATGCTGCTCAAGTCCGTGGTCGGCTACCTGGTGGCCTTCCTGGTGTCTTTCGGCGCATACCGCTACCTGGCTGCCCGGATCGAGGCACGCTTCTTCAGCGAATCCGAGGCTCCGCCAAAGAGGGCGTGGGTCATCGTGCAATGGTTCACCACGGGCTTTCTGTGGAGCCAATGGTTGATCCAAGATCTGGCCAACATCTATGTGTACATCGGCCACAAGATAGACGGCCCGATGCTGATTGGATCGCTCGTGGTGCTGCTGGCCCTGCATGCCTATACGTTCTACATCTACGGAGGCGACATCCAGAAGATCGTCACCTCCAAGGTAAATACCCGCGATATCCGCTCCGCGTCGTTGATCGATCTACAGTTTGGTCTGGTGCTGCTCGTGTTCAAGGAATGGAGCAGCATGCC
This sequence comes from uncultured delta proteobacterium, assembly GCA_963809955.1. GTDB lineage: Bacteria > Myxococcota_A > Polyangia > Polyangiales > Polyangiaceae > JAICQQ01. Next base: position 363,336 of record CAWELQ010000010.1, on the reverse strand, counting down.
GATGAGCACCACATGGGTGTTCTTGGGTGTGTTGGCGGGCCGAGAAATCTCGCTGGCCGCGAAGCTGAAGATTCGCGGATTCGGCGACACCGGCAAGATGATCGGCGGCGACCTCGCCAAGGCGACCGCGGGTTTGGTGGTCAGCGTCGTGCTGGCGATGGGGTTGCCTTGGCTGGCGGGTAAGATGGCCCCACCCACCGCGTCGACGCAGCAGGCTGAAATCGCCCCGGTCGTGGACTTGAGCGGACTCCAGAAATGAGTGGCTCGCTGTCTCGAGGCGGCGACGTTGATGGGCAGTTGCCGGCAATTGCTTGCGTCACTCTGGAACGAGGGCTAGTGGCTAGCGCTCGACTTCGGTCATTTCGCTACCTGCGGGGATCGCCAAGATAGGCACTCGAGTGTGCCGAAGAACGCCCTCCGCGACGCTTCCGGCGAACAGGCGTTCGATACCCGAACGCCCGTGGGTTCCCATCACCACGAGATCGGCTCGTTGCTCGTGGACGGCTTCGACGATGGTTTCATAAAGGCCTGGCGCATGGCCTGCCATTACACTCCCGCTTGCCTCGAGCCCACGAGCCCTGCATTCGCTCACCACTTGCTCGACTTTTGCTTCGAGAGTGCTGGTCTGTGCATTTTCCAGAGCCTGTGCCACGAAGGGTGCGTCGACCGATTGCGCCGTGCTGGCCATCGTCGGATCACCCGTCGAATAAGGCATGCCCAAGACCGGGGCGGCTCGCACGTGTAGAAAGTGCAGGCTCGTCTCGAAGGTTTGGGCGAAATACACGGCGTACTCGACCGCATGGTCCGAGAGCTCCGTGAAGTCCAAGGGGCAGAGGATGTGACGGATGCGGAGACTCGTCGCCGGGCGCGCGGCAGCACCCTCTTCTGTGAGATGATTGGCTGACTCGGGCATGGTCTACCCCCGGCTGGATGCAGCTTTCGTGCTCGCTCGAAAAAAGCCGGGCTCTGCCCGGTTGGTGGTGGTCGGCGTGTGGCAGAGCGCCTCGCCCGGGGCGACATGGCGCGGCTTCCGGCAATGGAGGTCGGCTTGGTCTCCATCGTGGTCCGGGAAGCGCGCGTGTTTCTGAGCCTCCGCCTTACTGCACGAAGGGCGTGATCAGCGGCAGCAACGCCGCACTCAGACGCTCGTAGCCCGCAGCCGTCGGGTGCAAGTAGTCACGCAGTATCTCCTTGGAAATCGTGCCATCGGGCTCCACCAAGACCTTGCCGATGTCTTGAAACGTCACCCTGCCGGTCGGGGGCTGCTTTGCGAGCGCCCGATTCGCCTCGGCAATCTTCTGGCGCAGCGGAGCGCCGGGCTCGTGCCGTGCCGGGAGGATGCCGAGCAGCACGATGGGCGTGGTGGGTAAATGGGCTTGCACCGCACTCACCACCGCGCGAACCCCGGAGACGGTCTCGGCTGGCGAAAACCCGCCGCCAAGATTGTTGATTCCGATGAGCACGACGACGACCTCGGGCGACAGCCCGTCGAGCGCTCCGTGCTCGATACGCCACAACACATTCTGCGTATGATCACCGGACAGTCCCAGGTTGAGCGGCTCGTACTTGCCAAAGGTTTGCTTGTACGCGGGTGCCATGCCAAACGCCTGGGTGATCGAGTCCCCCAGAAACACCAGTTTGGCCTCTCGGCGCCGGCGGTCCCTGAGAAGGCGTTCGTGCTGGGCGCGCCAGTGTTCGTCGATCTCCCAAGGTTGGTTGCCGATTCTCGGTACGGGTCTGTCGCTCACGTTCTGCGGATAGGCCCGCATGGTACCGGTAGGTGCCGCGGGCAATCCGAGCGACGCCGAGCGCGACGGTTTCGAGTGTTCGGTCTGCGCCCGCGACAGCCCACCGCCCTGGGCCGCAACGTCCGTTGCTCGACTTTGCGAGCCCGGTCGATTCGCCGGGGCGGCTCCTGCCAGTGCGGGGTCTTGGTCGACGTACTCTCCCAGCCAGGCCGGAGCGGCGCCTGGATGGCGGGCGGGGTGGGCGCTGCTGGGCGGGCGCGGCGCGCGGTTCACGGCTGTAGCCTGGGTCGACGTGCTCGCGGACGGCGCAGGCCCCGCGGCGCCCTCTGGTGTCTGATCGCAACCAGACGCGCTCGATAACCCGAGCAGCAAGCCAAAGGTCCGAAAGAAACGCGCGCAGGTCACCATCCCGGCTCCAAACGCTGAGACCGAAGCGCCAGCGCGAGACGGATCTGCCACGTTTGCTCTCGGGATTCAAAGACCCAGGCGGCCTGTCGAACGTTAAGGGCTTGCGAATGGTTAACGGGCGATCAGCAAGAACCAGACGACGGCGATGGCAACCAGGGCGAACAAGAGCGGTAGCGCCACGAGCAGCACCACGCGCCAGCGCGACGCCGCCCGCCCTGCTGGGCTCATGGACGGACGCTGGATGGGCCAGTCGCTCGCAACGCGGTCGATGGCGGGTGGTTCCAACGCTGCCGGACCGAGCCCTGCCGGATCGGACGACCCCGAGAGCCGCTGCGCCCCCACCAAAGTGCCTGGTGGCTGTGGGGGAGGGGGAATGTTGGCCACGAAGTCGCGCAGCTCGTCTCCAGCGTAGACCGTAGAAAAGGGCTCCTCGTCATCCTTGGCGGAGGGCAACGGGAGCGGGGGCACTTCGGCGAATTGAAACCCTGCCGGAAGCGGCGGCGCATCGGCCGTGGGAGCGACCGTCATGTCCGGTGGCATTGCTCCCGGCATCCGCCCACCGGGCGGAGCCGGAGCGGCGGCCGCGTCGAGACGCTCCAACGTGGGAGACGAGAGACCGTTGGCTGGAGGCGCCGGCTGCTGGGCCACGACCTCGTTCGAGGCGACGGTGCGCTCTCCCGCGAAAACCCCGGCGGGAACGGGCGCTGCAGGCACACCGGGCGGCATGCCGATCAGCGGGGGCGGCGCAGCGGGAACGGGCACCGCAGAAGGCGGGTCAGCCGCGCCGCGGATGACACCCTGAGGCAGCGGGCGCAGTACCGACTGCACCTCGCCGGATTCTTGGGGCACATCGACGTACGGCTTCATCTGTCCGAGAAACTTCGTTTCGGGGCCCGCCAGTTTGTGCTCCAGCTCCGCCTGGTAGTCCTCGAAGAATTGGGTGTTGTGCGGCCCTTTGGCTGGCCGGGGCGGCTCTGGTGCTGACGGGCGCTGCGAAGGAATCACTCGGTGCAGAACCCTCAGGCTCGCCTGGCCGAACTTCACCTCCCCCAGGTGCGGAACGATCCGCCAGGCTCGCGGCAGCGCCACGCCCTTCAAATAGGCGGGCGTCGTTTCGTCGAGACTCGCCGCATGGATCTGCCCTCCGTCGAAGAACAACAACAGGTGTTGAGGGAGAACACCCGGGGCCGAAATGATCCAGTCGCCGCGGGACCCCACGGTGAACTGAGGCACCGTATCCCCCGGTGGAAAGGTGCGCGTGGGCATTCGGGTGCTTCCACTCACGACATTGATGATGACTTGATAACCAGACATGCCTTCGTGCCGACTGGCAGCTATCCGAGAGCGCGCTCCCGCACCCGCCGCAATGCTCATGTTGGCCCAAGACCCCCCCAAATGCCAAGACATGCCCGAACCGGCGTCGCCGACGCTCGTGGACCGGGCACGGCCGGCCCTTCCGACTAGAAATCGTATCGGAACTTGGAATCTGCCACGCCAACCTGAACACGTTCGACGGCTTCGCCCGCCAGAGTGCGCGACAACAACTCCCGACTGAGCTCTGGAAGCAGCGAGTTGGTCAAGACCGCGTCAATCGCGCGACCGCCGCTCTCGAGTTCTGTACAGCGACTCGCAATCAGGTCGACCACGGAGGCTTCGTAGCTGAACGGAACATCGTAGCGCTCCAGCACCCGCCGTCGGATGCGGTCGAGTTGCAGACGTACAATCCTGCCCAACATTTCATCGCTCAGCGCCAAGTATGGGATCACGACCATGCGTCCTAGTAGGGCGGCTGGGAACACCTGAAGCAGTGGTCCGCGCAACGCTTCGCTGAGCTTCTGGGGGTCCACTCGAGCCCCCGCCTCGCACGCTTTGATGATGAGTTCGCTGCCCACGTTGGACGTCAGCAAGATGATGGTGTTCTTGAAATCGACGCGTGTGCCTTGCCCATCTTCCATGAAACCCTTGTCGAATACCTGGAAGAATAGTTCGTGCACGTCTGGGTGCGCTTTTTCCACCTCGTCGAGCAGAATCACGCTGTAGGGCCGTCGCCGAACCGCCTCGGTCAACACCCCTCCCTCTCCGTAGCCCACGTAGCCCGGCGGAGCGCCTTTCAGGGTCGAGACGGTGTGCGCTTCCTGAAACTCGCTCATGTTGATCGTGATGACGTTCTGCTCACCTCCGTACAGCGCCTCGGCCAGCGCCAACGCCGTTTCAGTCTTACCGACACCGGACGGCCCGGCCAACATGAATACGCCGATCGGCTTGCTGGGGTTCTCGAGACCGGCCCGAGCAGTTTCGACGCGCCGAGCAATCATCTCGAGCGCGTGGTCCTGGCCCATCACGCGCTGGCCGAGCTGTTCGGCCAGCTTGAGGACGCTTTCGATCTCGTTCTTGACCATGCGCCCGGTGGGAATGCCGGTCCACTCCGCGACGACCGCAGCCACCGCCTGGGCGTCTACCGTAGGAAAGATCAGCGGAGTTTCGCCCTGTAGCTGCAGCAGTTCTGTCTCGAGCCCTTTGAGTTCCTTCAGGTGGTGGTCCCGATCCTGCTCTTCTCCATCGCTCGAGTCTCGCAAACGAGCACGAAGCTCGAGCATTCGATCGACCAGCGCCTTCTCGGACTTCCACTTCGTTTCGAGCTTTTCGTACTGCTCTCGCTCCTGGCGGAGCGAGTCCTCGACGCCTTCGCTCCGATTTCCAACATCGATCCCGATGCTGCGCTCACGCGCTATGATTTGAAGCTCTGCTTCGAGTGCTTCAATTCGGCGTCGGCAGTGCTCGACCTCGGGTGGAATGGCGTGTTGGCTGATCGCAACCCGCGCGCACGCGGTGTCGAGCAAGCTAACGGACTTATCGGGAAGTTGACGATCGGGGATGTAGCGCTTCGACAACTTGACGCTGGCCTCCAAGGCCTCGTCGAGTAGTTGTACCCGGTGATGTTGCTCCAGCGGAGACGCGATACCTCGCATCATCAAAACCGCCCGGTCCTCGGTGGGCTCTTCGACCTTGACCACCTGAAAACGCCGCGACAACGCCGGGTCGTTCTCGATGTGCTTCTTGTATTCGCTCCAGGTGGTCGCGGCGATGGTGCGCAGCGTCCCGCGCGCCAGGGCCGGTTTGAGGAGATTGGCAGCGTCTCCCGTGCCTTGCGCGCCGCCAGCACCGACGAGTGTGTGAGCCTCGTCGATGAACAAGATGATGGGCTGGCTAGAACCTTGCACTTCTTCGATGACCTGCCGAAGCCTGTTTTCGAACTCTCCTTTCATACTGGCCCCCGCCTGGAGTAGTCCGACATCCAACGTGCGCAGCTGCACGTCTTTCAGGGCTGGGGGTACGTCATCGTTGGCGATACGCTGAGCCAACCCCTCGACCACGGCTGTCTTGCCCACTCCAGCTTCACCGGTCAGGATGGGATTGTTCTGCCGTCGGCGCTGCAGAATGTGAATGATCTGTCGAATTTCGTCGTCCCTGCCCACGATGGGGTCCATGGCGCCCTGCCGCGCGCGCTCGGTGAGGTCCACTGAAAATCGCGCCAGGGCTTGCTGTTTGCCCATGGCAGCGGGTGCCATTGTCGATTCGTCGGAAGCCTCACTCCGGCTTGCCTCCGACCCGGCCTCCGGTGACCCCTCGGTCAGCGTGTCGAAGCCATCGGTGATAGCATCCGCCTTGAGCTTCGAGAATTCTTTCGAGATGGCCGTCAGCGTGTTGGTAAGCACTTTCGTCTTCAACCAACCAATCACCAGGTGGCCCGTACGCACGCGGCTTGCTCCGAACATGAGTGAGCCGTAGACCCACCCGCGTTCTACCGACTCTTCGACTTGTATCGACAGGTCCGAAATCGACGTTGCGCCACGCGGCAGCCGATCGAGCGCTGCGGTCAGGTCGCGAGCCAGTCTGGCAGAATCCACCTCGAAGTGCCGTAGCAGGCGGTGAAGGTCCGAGTCGGGTTGCTGCAGGATCTGATGCAGCCAGTGCACCAGCTCGACATACGGGTTGCCGCGCATCTTGCAGAACAGCGTCGCGCTTTCGATGCTCTTGTAGCCGAGCTCGTTGAGCTTGTTGAATAGAGCAGTGCGGTTGATTTCAGTCATGACGCCTCTTGCGAGCTCCTTTGCGTTTGAAACGACGCGGGGTGAATGATGATGTCATCGCGACGCGACCCTTTTGCGGTCCTGCCGAGCTGAGTATATAGACCCAGCCGGTCGCCGCGCCCGAGCTTGGCTTGCCTGCTGGCGTCCTCGGCCAGAATCAAGCGCACATCCCAGTCGTACTCGTCACCGGCAAACGTGCGAACGAATACCGAAAGCCGCCCCAGCCGCGGGTTGCCGGGGAGTAGCGCGCGAAAGTCATCGGATTGTAACGGCCCCAACACGACTCGAAACTTCTGATCCCGCCGCCAGATGCGGCTTCCCAGCACACTGGTTCGTCCCAACGTCGAGACCTCGCTCGACCAACCGAGGCGCCAGCGGCTCTCCGCAGGCAGGGTCACCCATTGGCCGACGAATTGCTCGATTCGAACTGGACACCTGAAGTAGTCCGCCAACATCGACTGGAGACTGTCGGCATTTTTGGCGCACATCGAAAGCAAGCCGGCATACTGCAACTTGGCCGCGTCCGGCAGCAGATCGCGCTTTCGCATTTCAGGCATTCCGAGTCCGAATAGCGCGCCGACATAGTCGTCGAACGGGTTACTTTCGGGACGATCACGCGCCACTGTCGGGTGAGCCTTGGTCCAGGCGCGCTGGAACAGCGCCAGCATGCGGTGATTGAAGAGGTTCAGAAATGCAGTCCACGTGGCGTCACCGCTATGGCGCAGGCGGCTGCGAACGTAATCGGTGAAGTGGAGCGGTAGCGGGCCGCTGGGTCCCAGAAGACCCAAAAAGCCAGTCCACAGGCGCCCCGGGCGACCGTCTTCACCCGGTTCGAATGCGGTGACCGTCGACCGCTGAAAAGCCAGCGAGGGCTCCTGTCCGAGTCGCAAGGGCTCATCGCTCGGGCGTGCTGCCTCACCCCAGCGAGGCAGCTGCCGATACAGGCTCTCCAGGCGTCTCAGAACCGCATGAAAATCGTAACTCGAGGGAAGGGCGTGCAACGCGTGGAAGAAGGCTACGCGATCGGACGCCCTCCAATCCTGGCCGGCCATCGCATGATCTCCCCGCGTTGTGTGGTGCGCAAGACAGTCGAAGAAAAGGAGTTGAGTGAAACGTACTTTGCGAAGAACCGTTCCAACACCGATCCCAACAAGAAGGCGCTGCTGCCCTCGAAGGCCGTCTCGTCGCACTGGACGGTTACTTCGATGCCGCGAGCAAAATTGGCGGGACCGGGACCGGGGATGCGTTGGGTGGTCGGGGTGCTGCTCACCGTGCGAACCCCGTCGATTTGGCGCCGAATGCCTACATCCGCGAGGTCCCCGTACAGCTTCAAGAGCCCGCGTAGCGCGTCGGCGCCCGAACCATCTTCCGAGTTGGTGAGCGAAAGGTAATTGAGGGAAAGGTGGCTGATGAGACGCCAGGCGGTTCCCCCCCAGGCGTGCGAAGCTCGTGGTGGCGTGGGCTCGACGACGCAGCGTACCGAGTTGATGGGCGCACCCGTTTCGATGTGAAAATCCGTGCCCGCCGTCCCCCTCGGCATGTACAGGGGGAGATCACGATTGGTGCACAGCGTCGCGACCGCCAGCTGGCGAAGGCTGGAGCGAAACGGTCCGTGCTCACCGTCCACCAACGAAAGGAAGGTTTCGCTGCCCGTGTACGCGGAACGGGAGCCGCTACGTCGTTGCCGCGAAGAGGCGACGGTCGCGCGCCGGTGCACAGTATAGTACGCTGGGTTTTCGTCCAGCAGCATCCCTTCGTGTGAAGAGTAGAAAGGCATGAACTCGCGATGCTCTTCCTTCCCAGAGCCAAAGCCTTCTACGGCGGTCACCGAATGGATCTCCAGATCGGTAGGGCGTGTGCGGTCGGGTACTACGTGATATTCGAACGTGGCGTCCGATAGGTGGATGCGATCCGCCTTGTGGGGGAATAGATTGACCGCTGGCGTGCAGAAGAGGCAAAGCTGGCTCGGGGTCAAGCTGGACTCCACTTCGGGGTCGTAGCGGTCGAGCAACAGCGTCACGTCGAGTTCAGTGCCGCGACAGCGGCGTACTCCGGGACCGAGCCCGTCGAGCTCGAAAAACAAGAACCGCTTGGGTGCGGCGAAGTACTCTTGCAGCAAGCGATAACCCCGAAACGAGCGCGCCGGACACGGCAAGAGGGCTTCGTCGTCCTCGAAACCAAGGGCTCGTACTGGGTTCCTGGGAACTACCTCTCGCCAGGGAGCACCCGGCTCGCGCACCACTGCCGCGATGGCACCGGCATGAATCAGCTCGAACGCGCGCATCGCGACGACATCGGGCCCGTGTACGAAGATGGGCAAGCGCTCTAGCGCCAGCTGGTCGAAGGGGATACCGCCCGTCGTGCGCAGCTTCAGGTGCAGCGCGCTCTTGACGGGTCTGAGCGTCCTGAGGTTGACCTCGCCAAGCTGTCCGACATGACCCGTGTGCGCCACCGCCGCGATCTCCAGCGGCCACAGCAAGAGATCATGGCCCGTGCGATACAGGCACGGTGTCTGTTCGCCTCGGCCCACATTGCTGCGCAGCGACGTACCACGAGGCACGGGGAAGCCATCGTTGAGCACGCCCTGCGAGGGGTCCGGATGCATCTGCACGACGGTCATCGACGGCGTGGGCGCCAGATAATGCGGGTAGACCATTTCGAGCAGGTGCTCGGTGAAGCGGGGAAACTCCGCGTCGATCTTCAGTTGCACGCGGGCTGCCAAGAAGGCGAACCCCTCGAGCAGCCGCTCCACGTAAGGGTCGGCACATTCGAAAGTCTCGAGGCCCAAGCGCCCGGCGATCTTGGGGAACTGCTTGGCGAACTCTCCACCCAGCTCACGCAGGTAGGTGAGCTCGCGGTTGTAATAGGTAAGCAGGCGTGGGTCCATTCAGATCGCTTGGCCGCTGACCTCGGTGACGCGCGCGTCCCCCGACTCCAGATCGAGTTCGGTCTTCAAAAACAAACGCAGCGGAACGGGTTGCGCCCATAGCTGTGCTTGGATCACGAACGACATGTTGTTGAATCTGATGTCGCGATTGTCGCCTACGGCGGTGACCACGACACTGGAGCGAATCAGGCGTGGTTCGAACTGCCAGATCGCCTGCCGGATCAGTCTTTCCAGCTCGTCCGGCTTGACGGTGGATTTCGTTCTACCCGACAGATCGGGAACGCCGTAGTTCAACGTCGACGAAGCAACCTCCGGAATCGCGTCCAGATCCTCGACGCTCGCCAGGTTCGTGGTGTTCAATAGCCACGCCAGATCGCGACGCACGCTCTCTCTCAACTTTGCAGGCGACAGCACCCGCTTGTCGCGAGATTCGACTTTCTTGTCGGGCTGCTCGTCGGTGAGCCGGTCCAACAAAGAGGGTTGCAGGCGCTCTTTCAGGTTCTCCATCGATTGACCGAACCATCAGAAATGCGGGCCGAACGAGCCGGCCCGCTCTCTTCCGTGAATCGACTACTTCGCCGAGGGTAGCTTCGAAACCAAACGCAGCGAGACAGTCAGGCCTTCGAGTTGATAGTGAGGACGCAAGAAGAACTTGGAGGTGTAATACCCGGGGTTGCTCTCGTCCGCTTCGACGACGACTTCGGCCGCAGCCAATGGCTTGCGCGCCTTGGTTTCTTCACCTGAATGCGCGGGATCACCGTCGACGTAGTTCATGATCCACTTTTGGAGCCAGGTCTGCATTTCCTTCGCTTCCTTGAAGGCGCCGATCTTGTCGCGCACGATGCACTTCAGGTAGTGAGCGAAGCGGCAAGTCGCGAACAGATAGGGCAAGCGCGCCGCGAGTGCCGCATTGGCACTGGCGTCGGGGTCGTCGAAGCTCGCCGGATTGTGCAGAGACTGCGCGCCGATGAATGCCGCGAGGTCCGTGTTCTTCTTGTGAATCAACGGCATGAACCCGGCTTTCGCCAACTCGGCTTCGCGCCGGTCGCTGATGCCGATTTCGGTCGGACACGTCATGTCGACACCGCCATCGTCCGTGGGGAACGTGTGGGTCGGCAATCCCTGCACCGCGCCACCCGATTCGATGCCGCGAATCCGCGAGCACCAGCCGTAGATCTTCTGCGACCGTGTGATGTTCGCGCCCATGGCATAGGCCGAATTGGCCCAGGTGAACTTTCCGGAGTCGTTGCCGCTGGTATCTTCCTCGAAGTCGAACTCGGAAACGGGGTTCGACTTCGCCCCATACGGCTGGCGCGCCAAGAAACGCGGTAGTGTCACGCCGATGTAGCGCGCCTCGTCCGACTCGCGCAGCGAGCGCCAGGCGGCGTATTCTGGCGTCGAGAAGATCTTGGCGACATCACGTGGGTTGCCGAGCTCTTCCCAGCTTTCCATTTGGAACAGCGACGGCGCTGCCGAGGTGATCACCGGGGCGTGGCAGGCTGAAGCGATCTTTCCGAGTTCGCCCAGCGCCTCGACATCCGGAGGGCTGTGGTCGAAGGCGTAGTCGGCGATCAGGCAACCGTAGGGTTCACCACCGAGTTGCCCGTACTCTTCCTCGTACAAGCGCTTGAAGATGGGGCTCTGGTCCCAGGCGGCTCCCTTGAAGCGCTTGAGCGTCTTGTGCATGTCCTTCTTGGAGATGTTCATGACGCGAATCTTGAGCATCGTGTCCGTCTCGGTGTTGTTCACCAGGTGATGCAGACCGCGCCACGCACCTTCGAGCTTCTGGAACTCCTCGTGGTGCATGATCTCGTTGACCTGTGTGCTGAGCCGCTTGTCTATCTCGGCGATGATCGCCCGCACCGACTCGGTCACATCGCCGGAGATCACTTGAGTCGCCGCCATGGCTTGTTCTGCGAGGGTGGTGACGGCTGCTTCGACTTCCGCTTTGGCGGTGTCGGTCTGTGGTTTGAACTCCTTTTGCAGCAAAGCCGTGAAGTCGTTGTTGTCGAAGGTGGTGGCTTCCCCCTGTGCCTCTGCGCTTTGTGTTGCGTCCGCCATGACTGTTACTCCGCAGTTTCCTTGCTTGCTTCGGGTTCGGGTTCGGGTTCGGGTTTCTTGCTTTCTGCCAAAGACTTCATCAAGCCAGGGTCGTGCAAGATCTTGTCGAGAAGCTCTTCGGCACCACTCTTTCCGTCCATGTAGGTCAGGAGGTTCGACAGCTGCATGCGCGCTTCGAGCAGACGCCGCAGAGGCTCGACCTTTCTGGCCACGGCCGTGGGCTCGAAGTCGTCGAGGCTCTCGAAGGACATTGCGACCTTCATGTTGCCCTCGCTGGTGAGAGTGTTGGGCACCTCGAGCTGCACGCGAGGTTCGATTGCTTTGAGACGCTCGTCGAAGTTGTCGACGGAAAACTCGAGCAGCTTTCGATCGGCCACCGGCGGCAGCTCCTTACCCGCATTCCCCGACAGGTCGGCGAACACGCCCATCACGAAGGGAAGCTCGATCTTCTTCTGGGCGCCGTAGAGCTCGACGTCGTACTCGATTTGAACGCGAGGTGCGCGGTTTCGTGCGATGAACTTTTGACTCATGAGGTCTCCTGATGACTGTTACGCGAGTAACAAATGGAGGCTAGTCGTCCAACTTGCCTGCGATAAGTTCCACTTTTGAAAGAGCGTCTGGGGCCAAATCGCCAACGATTTCCTGAAACGACATCGGAACCAGGCGCTGGCACCTTTTGAGCAGTAGCGGCAGGGGGCTCGAGGGCTCGTGCTTTGCATAGTAGGCACAGAGCTTGTCCAACACTCGCAAGACATCATCGCGCGAGGTGATTTCTCCACTGACGCTTCGGCGCGGCTGGGCGGGGGCGCCCGAAGGCCCCTCTTGCGCAGCGGCCCGGTCCTCTTCCTCAAGGGCCGCCAGTTCGGCTTTGCGCGCCTCGAGACGTGGACGCACCGCGTTCAGCGCTTGAAGCAGTGCGGGCTTGATCGGCGCGAAGTCCGGCGACATTGCTGCCTGCGCCTCGAAGCTGCTTTCGATCGCGGCAAGCAGGGCCTGCACTCGTGCGAGCATCTGGCCCAGGGTCTCCAACTCTTCGAGGTCGACTTCCTGAAACGCGCCTTCGATCGTCTGAGTCTCGTACTTCGGACCCTCCTCGGGTTGCGGAAGCTCGCCGCTCGCGATGGAAATCTCGCGTAGACCGATGGGACCGAAAGACCGGGAGGTGATGAGCGGGGCCTGGCGCAGCGCGCTCAGTACGCCGGGCGTCGTGAGGCCGGCCAACGCGGTCACTCGTATGGTCGGATCATTGTCGTCCTCGGGATCGAGCATGGGATGAACGCTTGTCCAGTATTTCTCGATCAGGCCGTTGATCAACGCTAGCCCCTCCACGAGCCCGCGAAAGCCGCTGTCATGCGCCAGGGCTTGGGCCAGGAAACTCGCGATTCTCAGATCCTTCGTCCGAGCGCACAACTCGGTGGCCTGCTGGTGAACGGCTTTGGCGTTGAACGGCTCGCCCGGGATGACCACCCCGCCCATCTGCTGTTCGGCTTTTGGTTGCGCCGTCCGTTCCAGTTCCAGGAAAGCGGGATCGTATTCGAGGTTTTCACCCGCTGGGTTTTCGACCGAAACTGGCTCTAGCAGGCTGTCGACTTGGATGGTGAGCATGTTGGTTAACAAAAAGCCGCCGCCCCAAGCTCGTTTCCACCTAAGGCCCGCCACGGACAGCTGTTTTGCCCCCTGAAAAGCGGACGGGGCGACTCTGTAGGGAAGTATACACCCCCGCATCATCGTTAAGCTAGTGTCAAGCAGACTTTGGACGGGGTGGGGGACCCCTCCCGGGGCGCACGGTGCGCTGCCGTCCAAACCTTCGTTTTGGACGCCCGTGTGCTAGTCCAATCGGCGTGTACCAGCCAGCGGGAGACAGCAAAGCCGGCGCGAACGAGCCGAAAGCTCGGCTAGTCGCGGACCTCGCCGACTTTCTGGATCGGTGGCAAGAAGCGCTCGCTCGCCAGGCCCCGCCGAACGACCCAACCGTCGTCGCGTTGCAGAACCAGGCTGGCGAGCTCGCGGCTCTTGCCACGAGTACGGGGCTCGGCGGAATCACGCACCATCTCAGGCGCTGTCACGATGCCGTCCAAACGCGCAACTTTTCGGAATTGACGCAGAGCCTCGGGATCCTGAGCGACCTTCAGCATCAGGCTAGTGCGGAGCTGGTGCTTACCGTGCAATCGGGAGCGCGCTTCCGCTCCGACATCCCGCCGCACAGCGAGGGCGTCGTGGAGCCACCTCCGGTGGTCTCGGTTGTGCCGGATGGACCGCCGGTGCTGTCTGCACCCGTTCCGCCACTCTTGGAGGGGCCGCCGCGAGCTCGGCCAGCCGAAAATCCAGCGCTCGCCCCAACGATGCTCTCCGCGTCAGGGGGGAGCTATGCCGACCGGAGGTCCTCACCGCCGGACGCCCCCGCCGCTCCGCCGGCGCACGGCGGCGGAATACCGGCAGCTCCGGAGGCGCCCGTGGCCCTCCACTTCCCTTCCGAACCCAGGGGCGCGCCACAGGCGATGCAGCCCGCCGCTGAAGCGCCACGCCTGCTGTCCGCTCCGCCCCCAGCGGTGGCACCGCCGCCCCCAGGCATGGGAGGAGGCTCTTCGCTGCCCGCTGGCAAACCCAACCTGCTCGTGCGCAGCATGTTCGGTCTACGCGCCTTCGGTCGCAACAAGAAACCTTCCGCTTCCCCCAGCGAGGACGCTGGCGCGCCGTCCTTTTTGGGCCTCAAGTCGCGCCGCCATTCGGAAGCGGGGCTGAGCGCGATTCAACCTCCTCTACTGTCCAACGACCCGTCGGGGTTGCCACGCCTGCCGAACGCTCCCGCGGACATGCCCAGAGCCCCGCTGCCCCGCGCCGAAGTCGGGCGGGTGCTCGACCGCATCGGTGCCAGCAAGCAACCGTCCCGTTCACGTTCGTCGCGAGCGAGCGCGCGCCCACGCGGGGGCTCGCGTCCGCATGGGCGGGGAGCTCAGGGCACGGGAACGGGTTGGATTGCGTTCGGAGCGGCAACGGTGGGTGTCGGTGTATTGGTCATGGTGGGCGTGTTGTTGTTCGGGCGGCGCCCGGCACCCGAAACTTCCCGAACCCTCGAGCTGGCGAGCGGTGCACCTGCGCAGGCCAGTGCTTCCGTGGCGGCCGATGTGGAAATGCCGCGCTCGAAGCTCTCTTCCCCCGGCGAGCAGCTCAGGTCGTTGATGGTTCAGATTCGGGGTCGCAAGCTTTCTCCCGAGCTTCGGGCATACATCGACGAAGATGCGGCCAGCGTCGCCAAAGCGCTGACGACGGACTGCAAGGAAGGACAAACGTCGGAAGTCTGCAGCAAGCTCACCGAAACGTTCGTGGACCAGAAGCCACTACAAATCAAAAAACGGCCACGAGACCCGGGCCGCCCTCGCGCTGGCTGGCTCAGAGGCTTGAAGCTACCGCGTATCCCGGTCGAGGACGACGAGCGGGTCAAGCGGCAGTTCGAGTTTTACACCGAGAATCCCGTCGGGCGCGAAACGTTCCAGGCGATGTTGTTTCGCTGCGGTGCCTACAAGGACCTGATCCAGTCCGAGTTGGTCAAGTACGAACTGCCGACGGACATCATGGCTGTTGTATTCGCCGAAAGCTCCTGCTTCATTCATGCAGAGTCTCCCGCCGGAGCACTCGGGCTCTGGCAATTCACCCCAGCATCAGCCCGAGCGTATCACTTGCGCGTCAAAGACGGAGTCGTCGACGAGCGCCTGAGCCCGGTCAAGGCCACCCAGGCGGGGGTGCACTATCTGGCCGACATGTACGCCTTGTTTGGCGAATGGGATCTGGTGTTCGCTTCCTACAACATGGGCCCATTTGCCTTGATGGCGCGCCTGGAACGAGCCGGCGGCGACGTCGGGTTCTGGGACCTCGTGGATGCCCAGCTATTGCCCGAGGAAACCGAGAACTACGCGCCGGCCATCCAGGCACTGGCGTTGGTCATGAACAACCTGAGCCGCCTGCGGTTTTCGACCAGCCAAATGCGGGCGCCGCAGCTGACGGCCGACCTCGAAGCTCCTGCGGGCGCGCGCCTGAGCATGGTGGCTCGAGCTGCAGCGATGAGCACCGCGGAGCTGCGCAAGCTGAACCCGGATATTGTCGGCCACAACGTGCCAAACCTACCCGGCGGGTTCTCTGTGCAGGTCCCGAAGGACGTCGTCTGGCAGGCGCGCGACACCCTCAAAGAGCTGTTGGCCCAAAGCGACGACGCGGATCAATGTGTTTCGCCTGCGTTTGATTGGGGAAAGCAACAATTCACCAAGAGCATGGCGGAGGCCTGCTCCCGCAAACTCAAGGCCCGTGATTCGGCCATCGCCGACTCAGCAGCCGTGGCCTCGCCCGCCGAGGCGAGCACTCGAGCTGCGACCGGTCCGAGTACACCTGAGCCGTCTGAACAGTGAGCCGCCAATGCATCAAGCCGCTCACCCGAAGGGGCGGCGGCTTGAATGCAGGCCCGGGTGTCGAGCCCCGGGAACTCGACCCATGGCGACGCTCAGCTGAGGCGTGGCCAGTTCTTCTTGATGCGCATGTCCCAACCGCCGGTAAGAGCGGCTCCGCCCGGGCCCCCGACGTCTTGGGGCTTGTACTCGATCTGGATGCGCGCGCAGTTGAGCGTGATCCTCTCCTTGATCTGATCAGCCGTGCCCGTTTCACCACCGCAGTCGTAGCTGCTGACGATGACCTCTTCCATGTTGATTTTCAGGTACTCGACCTGCTCACCACCCGCCTTGCGCACCGTGAGCACTGCGTTGCCGACGTGTACGCCCGCGCAGCAGAACGCGAACAGGTTCGGGGACGCCTTGTCGACGTACTTGACGACCTCGAGGTCCCGGACGTTGGCGGCGCTAGAACCACCACCCGCGCTCTCCTGTGAGGTGGCCGCCTGAGTCGCGCCAAAGCTCCAGGCCTGGACCTTGATCGTTCCAGCGTGATCGCCCTCGTCTTCAGCCTCGCCCTCGATGTCACCCAGTCGCAGGAACATATCCTCAGCCATGTTTCGTCTCCTCTTTTCCAGATTCCCGGGGCTCGCGCCCCTAACCGATGGTCAGCAAGCCGCCACCAAGAGCCGGCTCAAAAACGGCCAGCACATGAAACTCCCTAGACTCAAGCGCGGGTTCGGTCAAGAGTGCGGCTCGACCATGGGAACCCACCGGACACGCCGTTCGCGCAGCGAGCCGTTTACAGCTGTTCTCGGCCCGTTAATCTCGTTAACGGTTAGTGCAAGTTTCACGTTAGCGATCGCTTGGGGATGCTCTTCGCCGCCACCTCCCGCGACGCCTTCCACGAAGAAGTGCCAGGTGCTGGCGCCCAAGCTCGAGCTGATTGCCTCCGAACGCGTCAATGGTACCACGGCCGGGGACGGGCGCCCGGTGCAAGTCCGCCTGTACCAGTTGAAGAACGATGCAGTACTCCAGAATTCGAGTTTCGAAGAGATCTGGCAACAGGACCGCACGGTTCTTGCTGACGACCTGTTGAACATGGTGGAAGTTACCGTGTATCCGGGTAAATCGAAGGTGGTGGACTTGGAGCCCGACGAGGCAGCCAACAAGCTCGGTGTGGTCGCCCTGTTCCGGGAACCGCAAGGCAAGGACTGGTTCCTCACGTATGATTTGGACCTGGTTCCCCCAAACCCTCCTTGCCCCAAAGATTCGCCACGCATCAGCGTGTACCTCGACCGCATGCAGATCCAGGATGGACGGGGGCGCCCGTCGGAATGAGCAAGAGTAACCGAGATGCCGAATAAGCCCATCTGGACAGAAGGGATCCTCTTAAGCCAACACCACTTCCAGCAGCAGGACCGCTACCACGAGGCCCTGTTGCGCGACCGTTTGCAGTCCATCATCCACTACGATTGGGGCGTCACCGAACTCCAGATCGACGACCGCGGGCTCAGTTCGGGGCAGTTCAGAATCCGCGCGTTCGCGGCCATTTGGCCAGACGGCAGCAGTGTCCGCTGTGGCGAGGAGTACGACGAGCCCGCACCGGCGCCGCGCTCCTTCGAGGAGGCCTTTCCCGCCGAAGCCTCCAAGCTCGAGGTGTACGTGGGGCTGGCGCAGGAACGGCAAGGCGCGCTCGTCACCGATGAGGGTGAAGCGGGTGAAGCACGCCGTTTCGTCCGCACCACGCAACGGGTTCCGGACCTGAACACCGGTGCTTCTCCACAAGAAGTCGAGTGGGCCCGACCGAACTTGAAGCTGTTTTTCGGCAAGGAGCGTACGGACGGTTACACCACCATTCGCATCGCGGAAATCGTGCGACAAAGCAACGGTCAGCCGATCATTCGCGACAACTACGTGCCTCCGGTGCTGCAGATTGCGGCGTCGCCGTTTCTGATGAGCGGCGCTCGCCGGGTGCTGGCCGGCATCACGGCTCGGCAACGGGAGCTCGCCAGCGATCGCCGGTTGAGACAGCGGGGAGCCGTCGAACTGCATTCGACCAATGCCCGCAAGTTCTGGCTTTTGCATACCCTGAATGGGCATATCCCTGGGCTGACGCACCTGATAGAAACTGCGCGGGTACACCCAGAGGAACTCTACGTGGCCATGAGCGCCCTGGCAGGACAGTTGTGCAGTTTTGCGGACGACGCGGACCCCACGACCCTGCCGAAGTTCAGGTATCTGGAACTGGGCGACGTGTTCGAGGAGCTATATGCGAAAGTCATTTCGTTGTTCTCCGGCGGCATCGAGCAGCCCTACCTGGAGATCGGGCTCGAGCACCGCTCCGACGGCATGTTCATTGCCAAGTTCCCGGATCCGACGCTGGCGGCGAAGGAGCTCTACGTTGCGGTTCAGTCTAGCTTGCCGGACGCCATGGTTCGCGAGCGCGTTCCCCAGGTACTGAAGGTCGCGGGCTGGAACAAGATCTACGAGGTGGTCAAGCAGGCTCGTCATGGAGTGCGCAATGAGATCGAATGGAACCCATCCGCGGCGTTGCCGATCAAACCGGGCGTATGCTTCTTCCGGCTGCGCCGCGAAGGACCGTTCTGGGAGGACATTGCCAAGACGTCTTCGATCGCGCTTTACCTGCCGCTCGATGCGGACTGGAAAGGGACGAGCCTGGCGCTCTATGCCATCGACCCCCACAGGCTTCATTGACGAAACGCCATGATGGACGAGCAGATCTACTGGGCCTGTGCGGACGTGTTGACCTTGGCTGTGCAATTGCCTTCCGCGGTCAGCCTTCCCCCCGCGGCAGAGCTCGGGCCACGGCTGATCTCGGCGCTGGACGGCATCGTCGCGAAGGGACGCACGGCAGGCGTTTCGGACGTCGATCTAGCCGAAGCGCGCTACGCTCTGACCGCGTTCATGGACGAGCAAATTCTGAAATCGAACTGGCCCGGGCGCACCGAGTGGATGAATCAGCCGCTGCAGATGCAGCTGTATCGCGAGTACACTGCTGGCGAGAACTTCTTCAAGCGCATGACCGCGCTCATGCAAAAGAGCGAGCCTTCGGCAGCGCTCGAAATCTACTACCTGTGCTTGGTGCTCGGGTTTCGTGGCGCCTATGGGGTCAGCGGCGACATGCACGGGCTCTCGGGATTCATCGAGGCTGCGCGGCAGAAATTGCTGCGTGCGCTGCCACCGCCCACACGCATCGCCCCGAACGCCTTGCCTGCTGATCGTGCTTCGGCCCAGCGTTTGAGCAACGCGCTGGTGGTTTCTCTGATAGCGGGGTGTGTGCTTCTGGTGGGTGGCGTGCTCTGGGCCCTGTCGTTCGCGCTCGATCGCGACATCTCCGAAGCCATGAAGCTGATGCCCCTGCCCAGCGCTTCTGCCGAGCCGTGAACGATATGCTCGTGTTCGGAATCATCCTGTTCGTATTGGTCGCCCTGGGCTGGGCCTCCACGCTACTGCTCGAATTCGCGTGGTGGCCGGTGATCGTGTTCAGCATTTTCGCCGTTCTTCTGTTCGTGGGCGTGCTCGTGTTCCGCCGCGTTCGAGCCGCACGCCGCGCAGCGGCCCTCGAGCGCGAGCTCTTGAAACAGGCGGCGGATCAAGCCGAACGTGTCCGACCCGATCGGCGGCCAGAAGTGCTCGCCTTGCGGGAGCAGATGAAGGCGGGCATTGCCTCCCTCAAACGTTCGAAGCTGGGCGCGCGCGGCGGAGGCTCGGCATTGTATGCGCTGCCGTGGTACGTGTTCGTGGGTCCCCCTGCGGCCGGGAAAACCACAGCCATCGAACGCTCGGGGCTGGCCTTTGCCGGGGGCAAAGCCGGCGCTTCGAAGATCCGAGGCACCGCGGGCACGCGCAATTGCGACTGGTGGTTCACCAAAGATGCCATCTTGCTGGACACGGCGGGACGCTTCGCCACGCAGGACGAGGACCGCGACGAATGGCGAGCCTTCCTGCAGCTGTTGAAACGCCATCGCTCGCGGCGTCCGGTGGACGGATTGCTCGTCGCTCTGAGCGTCGAAGACGTCCTCAGAGGTCCGGAAGCCCAGGTCGAAGAGCTCGCTCAGCAACTGCGGGGCCGGGTCGATGAGCTGATGGCCGAGCTGGAAATGGTCGTTCCCATCTACATTATGTTCACGAAGGCCGACCTCATCGCCGGCTTCGTCGAATTTTGGGGCGACTACGGCAAGCACCAACGCGCTCAAGCCTGGGGCGCGACGTTCGCGCTCGACGACGAGCGCCTCGAAGCGCCGGCCCAAGCGTTCGAGGACGAGTTCGACCACATGTGCCGCGTGTTGCCCGCGCGCCTCGTCGAACGCCTTGCCAATGAACAGGTCCCCGAGGTGCGCGCGAGAGTGCTGAGATTTCCTGCGGAGTTTGCCTCGCTGCGGGCCCCACTTGCCCGCTTCGTCGAGGAACTGTGCCGCCCGAATCCCTACGCCGAAGCGCCTATCGTGCGCGGCTTCTACTTTTCGAGTGGTACTCAGACAGGCGCCCCCATCGAGCGGGTGATGGCGAACATGGCACGCGGCTTCGAGCTGCCGGTGGCGCCGGTGGGATCGACTGCGCACGCTCAGCCGCAAAGCTACTTCGTGACGGATCTCTTCCAGAAAGTCATCTTTCCCGATCGCGACGTTGCCGTACGCTCCGGTTCGCGTGTCAAACGGCATGTGCGCACACAGGCCCTGGTGGCCGCCGTGGTGTCGCTCAGCATGCTGATCTTCTTGCTCCCCGCGATGGTGAGCTTCGCCCGAAGTCGCGAGCTCGTGGACGCTACGGTTCAGGATGTCGAGGAAGCGCGGCGGCTGGAGACGACCGGAAACGCGAGGGCTGGTCTGGGTGCTGTGGATGTCTTGAACAGGAGGATCCGACTGCTGGAAGCGGCCGAGGACGAAACCACCATCGACGGGTTCTGGGGCCCGCGCTCGGCGAAGCCTTTGCGCCCGCGCGTTCAGGCCCTGTACCTGGCGCGGCTGCGCCGGGTGCTGGAAGGGCCGGTGCGTGACCAGCTGACCGGCGAGGTGCGGATGATCGGCAACCTGGTCAACGCCGATGTCGCGAACTTTCGTGAGGCGTACGACCGGTTGAAGCTGTACCTGATGTTGGGTTATCCGAAGCAGCATCTGGACCCAGCCTGGGCAGCTCCCCGCCTCGCGCGTGTTTGGGAACGCGCGACCCAGAGCGACGTGCAGAAGGACAAGCTCGAATCTCATTCCGACTACTACGTCAAGAAGCTGGACGCCGACCCCAGCTGGGCCTGGACCCTCGATACTCAAGCGGTGACGCAGGCCCAGGGACGCCTTTCTCAGCTGCCCATCGACGATCTCAGGTTCGGTTGGCTCGCCGAGGCGACCAAGAACGTTCCCCCGATCCGGGCCGACAAGATCTTCTTCGGTCCCGCCGCGCAATACTTCACCGCGGCCGGCAGCGCCGAAGTCCCTGGCATGTTCACGGCGCTCGGCTGGTCGAAAGTCAGGCCGCTATTGTCGAGCGAGGACGCGAGCGTCAAGGTGGATTCCTGGGTGCTCGGGCAAGACCTCGAGCTGTTTGCCGAGAACGCGAGCTCCGATCGTCTGCGGCAAGTGTACTTCCAACGCTACGTCGAAGCCTGGTCCGATTTCTTGAATGCACTGTCCGTGTCCGCCCCCACCGATCTTCCGAGCGCGATGGACGAACTCAGATCGCTGTCCGAGGCGGACGGACCCTACACGCGACTCTTTCGCACGTTGCGGGACAATGTTCAGCTGGAAATGGACGATGCGACGTTGAAGGAAAAGGTGATCGCCAAGGGCAAGGAGTTGGTGGACAAGGCCCTGCCTGGCGGCTCGGCGTCGGCGGGACCCGATGGCAAACCTCCCGAGCGCGAGAAGTCGCCAGTCGAGCTCCACTTCGAACCGCTCTTGAAATTCGCCTTTGGAGACGCTCCGGCGGGACAAGGAACCGGGGCGCCGTCGGGTCTGAACCAGTATCTGGCGCAGCTGACTTCGCTCGAGGTGTCACTGAGCCAACTGGCGGAGGAAAACGACGAGCCCACCCTCGAGTTCGGGCGCGAACTGTCTCGCACGGCTGCCTCGGTGAAGCGCCTTTTGGGTGGGCTCGACACCACGACGCGCGTCATGCTCGAGCCGCTCTTGATGAACCCGATCCGCGGCAGTCAAGAAGGTGTTTCGGCCGCCACGCAAACGGCGCTCGGCGAAGACTGGGCGCAGGCAGTTTGGGATCACTGGAACACGAAGCTCGCCCCACGTTATCCCTTCGCCAACGTCAAGGTCGACGCCAGTGTAGCGGAATTGGCGGATTTTCTCCGACCGGAAACCGGAATGCTGTGGGCCTTCTTTCAAAAGAACCTGAGCCCCTACCTGGAGCCGTCGGGGGACGGTTTCGTCCCCAAGAATGCAGCAACGCCACTTACCTTTCGCAGCGACTTCTTGAATGGCTGCCTGGCACGCGGCAAGCAGATCAGCGAGGCCCTGTTTGGCGGCGCTTCGGCTACGACGGCGTCAGTACCGTTTACCGTCAACATCCACCCGGCGGGCAGAAACGTTTCGGAGATCACTCTCATCATCGATGGCAAGCGAACCGTGTATCGCAACGAGCCAGAGCGCTGGCAGCCTGCAAGCTGGCCGGGTGATGGCGATAAGAAGGGTGCCATCCTGAAGATCAAAGGCGCAGGGTTCACCGAAGAGATCCCGCGCGAAGGAGAGTTCGGTTTCTTCCGGCTTTTGGCGGTGGGTGGGTTGAAGCTCGCCGATCCGAAGAAACCGGGCGTTCTGCGGGCAACCTGGGAACTGTCCCGGGCAGGTGAGCCTCCCGTCACCATCGAGTTCAAGCCTACGAAGAGTGCGCATCCGTTCTCCCCGGGGTTCTTCAGCAAGATGCGCTGTCCGGCTGTCATTCTCAGTGCGGGGGCACACTGATGCGGGTGAGCCTCGGGCTGTTCGGAAAGCTGCCGGCTGCGAACGACTTCGTTCGATTGTTCGCCGAGGGGGAGCCCTTCGAGAGTCTCGATCGCTGGATGGTCACGTGCGCTGAATGGGCTCACGAGCGGCGCGGCGATGCCTGGCGCCGCTCGTTCGCCGTCGGCCGCAGCTATGCCTTCGTGTATCAGACACCCCAGCGCGAGCCGTGCCCCTCCCTGTTGGTCGGAGTGCTGGGTCCGAGCGCCGACGGAGCCGGGCGCCAGTTTCCTCTGTGCGTTGCTGCGCCGTACGCCGCCGACGCGGCGAGCCTGGAAAGACCCGAGCTCTTGCCCATCGTGTTCGAAGCGTTGTGGCAAAGAGCCAGTGATACGCTGGCCGAATGCCGTGGACTGGAGCCGGGGTTGCTTGGCGAGCGGCTGGGACCGACGGAGGTCGAACTGTGTTCGGTCAGTGAGGCAGCGGCGACCTATCGGGACTGGACCGAGAAACTCACGCCCGGCGAGCTGTGGACGCTCCTGTACGGGCAGGACTTCGGCTCACAGCCGACGTTCGCCGTGCAGCTGCTGGCCGAGGCACTGCGCCCGTATCGCGGGGTCGAGCGCCCGGACACACCGCTGTCGGTATGGTTGCCTCTGGGGCGCGCGGCAGGAGCATCCGTCTGCGTCTGGATGGACATCATTAAACGACTGGCCGGATGGCAAGCGACCGTGCCCAACCTGTTTTGGTCTCACGACGGCAACGACGGTAAGCTGTTGCTGCACCTCGGCAATCCCCCCCCGAGCACGCTGGGCGAGCTCTGGCTGCCAAGCCGCACGCGTGATGAGGTGTTCGATGTCTCTTCACGTCTCGACCCAGCCGAGCTGGCGCGTGTGCCCGGACTGCCGCCAGCGTTGGCCCGTCAAACGACCCAGGGGACGAGTATTGCCGACCTCTTGGAAGCACTTGGAGTCGACTGAGGCCATGAGGCAACGCATTTCACCCAAGCGAGCTGCTCCGCGCGCGGCTCTTGCGGACCATCGTCGATGCTGGTGGAAGCGTTAATGTGTGAAGTTCGCGCCGAAGGCGGGGCGCCGGGCGGCAAGATCAGTTAGAGTTTGCCGGTGCCCAAGGGATACACCCTGCGAGCCTACCTGTTCGACGGTACGCTGATTCATGAGCGCAGTTTCGCGGCGCTTCCTGTCCGCCTGGGGCGCAATTCGCTCAACGATTTTCAGATCTCGCAGGCGCTGATCTCGGGGTTTCACGCCGTGCTGGAGCCGCTGCAAGGGAAAGATATTTGCGCGATCTTGGCAGCAAGAACGGTGTCCTGGTGCGGCACATGAAGACCGGGGGCGCGGTGCGCATCACGCCGCATACGCCAGTGGATCTCGAAGCGCTGGGCTTCGAGTTCTTCCTGGGTCCACAGGTCCAGGTGCGTGTGCTGCCGACTGCGCAGGAAGACATCGAGGAGCGAGAAGCGGCTGCCAGCGACGGGATGGTGCTGGGAAATGCACAGATGCTCAACGTGGCGGGCGCCGACCCCTCGCCGCTGCCGCCGCACCGCATTCCCGCGGCGCTGGCTCCCCCGCGCCCGACGGCGGAACCCCCAGCACCGGCGGCCCAGGCATTGCCGGGTCTGCCCAACGCTGGCTACGGTATGCCTCCGCGCATAGCCGAGGCGCCGGGGGGCGGCGAACTCGCGGCGCGGGGCGGTGTGCGACTGGGCACGGGACGCTTCGGATCGCTGCCGCTCGAGACCCTGGCGCTCCAGGGCCTGCATGAGCTGGCGGCTTCACTCGTCCCGGACAAGACCCTGCAGACATCAGGCGACGTGGCGCGCTTCATTACGAAGCTGCATGACGCGATCGACGTCTTTTGCCGCTGCTTCATCCCACTGCGGGAGGGCTACGCGCAGTTCGTCTCTTCTCTCGACCTGCAGCGCGCAGCCAACATGCGCAGCATGAACCGCTCGCGGGCCTATCAGCAGGTAGAAGGCGCCCGGGACCCCGAAGAACTCGCCCAAGGGCTTCTGGACTGGACGGACAAGTCCCTGGATGGGCACAAGGCTGTCGAGAATATCTACGCGGATTTGATGATCCACCAGGTCGCGCTCCTGGATGGGGTCATGCAGGGGGTCCGAGCCCTGCTCGACGAGCTGTCCCCCGAGGCCGTCAACGATGGCGTGGGCCAGGGCAAATTCGGCATTTCGGCTCGGTACAAGGACCTGTGGCAGGCTTATTGCGACAAATACGAGGATCTCGCCGAAGAACGGCAGGCGTTCTCCCGGATCTTCGGCCACGAGTTCACTGAGGCTTATCGGGAGTATCGCCGCAGGAAGCAGTCCGGGGATTCAACGTAGTTGCGCTTCGTCGACTGCGGAAGATAATGGCGCCCGTGTCGCCATCTCTTCGTTTGCACTACTCGACGTTCCGGCTTCCACCCTCTGCTCTGGGCGGGCTCTTGCTCGTTCTCGCGCTTTGCTTCGGTACTCACGCTCGGGCATCCGAACCCGTAGAGGGTCCACCCGAGCGCAGCGATGGTTGGAACCGCGCGACCAACATCATGGCACTTTCGAGCGCTGCGGCCCAGCTACTCATGCCCCGTGTCTTCTATTCGGATCCAGAGGTTACCGTCGGCTGGAAGGCGCGTTGGCACGCTTCGGTGCTGGCGCCGAGCATGACCCTGCTTGCTTTGAGCCTGGTCAACGAGCAATACCTCAAGGACGAATTCGGTTCGCTTCGGCCGGATTGTGAAAACGACAGCAAGTGGTACTCGTGCCGCGAGTACGGGTTGTTTTCGTCGCAAGCAATGCTCGCCTTTTCCTCGCTGGGTCAGGGTGCCGGCGTCTTCGTGGTGGACACAGTCAAGTGGAGCGATGGCAGATTCAACGTTGGAGGGTTCCTGGGTAACGTCGGCGTGCCGTTGGTGCTGTCGGTTCTGACGGCAGTGGGGCGCACCGCGGGCAATTGGGAAAGTGGTGGGCAGGTTTGGACGAGCGCCGGGGTGGGCGTGGGCGCGGGCTTCGGCATGGGCCTCTTGTACGCCATGGCCCAACGCCCGGAGTGTGGCTACTCTGGCGGGCTCGTCTGTTGGTAGTGGCGCGGCGCTGGTCTACTTCACTCTGCCTGGGTGCTCGGCGGCTCGGCTACGGGCGGTGCTTCGGAGGCGGCTGCTCTGGCCTGGTCCCACAATGAGGGGCGGTTCGCCACCAGTTTGTTGCGCGCTTCCAGTTTGAAGACGCGCTCGATGTTCGACTTGCGCAGAATGGTTTCGCTCGAATCGGTCAGGACCACCTGCTCGATGATGCGCACACCATGCTCTTCGAACACCGGGGACGCGGTGAGTCGGTACTGCACCGGCCCGCTCACGCCTGGTGCGGTCGCGGTGGCTACCTTGTCCAGGGGAATGCGGGCGGAAGGGGTCAGCTTTCCGGCGCTCATCACGTAGATGACCAGGGTGGTTTCACAGTTTTGGCCGGGCTTGACCTTCGCGCACCCTTCGTCGCTCGCGGTCACCAGCATATGGGGGCCCATGCGCTCGAGGGAGAAGCGCGAGTGCTTGGGGCGGCCGCGATAGGTACCGATTGCATACACCTCCGCGTGTCCCTCGCGCGGGCGTACCAGGGCGAGGGGGCCGGCGGCCACGCCCTCGGCAAAGCTGTGAGTTTTCAGCCAGACGATCTTGAAGTGGTCGGCGGCCGGCGTGATGACGGCATTTTTGGCGGGAGCCAGAATACTACCCGTGCGCGCCCCCTCGGCCCCCATGAACTCTTTGCCGGTCAGGATGGGCCGGCCCGCGCAGTCGTTTGCCGACTGGTCGACGGTACCGGATGCCGTGTCGTAGCTCGGTAAGATCATCACCCAATAGTCTTCCGGCTTCAGGGCGGATACCACGCCTTCTTCCCCATGACGTTCCAGGGCTTCGAGGCAGATGGGCACCGGAACTTCCCGCCTCGCTTGATCTTCGCCCTTGGACGCTTCGACGGCGCTCGCGCAGCCGAAGACGAGGGAAGAAAGCGCGACGCACGCCGCGCCGTGGACCGAGGCCTCGAAGACCCAGTGGCGGAGTTTGTTCGGTCTGAAGTGCTTCACGGCTTCACAAGACTTCCAGCGTGTTGATCACGCGCAACAGCTCTTGGTCGACTGGCGAGAGATCTTCGCCTTCGAACACGATTTGAACCAGCACCACGCGGTGCTCACTGCGCAGCAGGATCTCGCGGCTGTGACTGACCAGCGGGCGCTTCGGAGCTTCTACCGAGCGCTGGACCGTATAGGCTCTGCCCTGCCCCTTGAACACGGCGAGCGGGACGCGCTTTCCGACGATCTTCGCTCCTACGGACTGCACGTCGTCCTCATAGCGGGTCAATAGGTCACGCCACGGTTCCTCGGGGGACTCGGGGCGTTCGTAGATCGCGAACGAGTAGGCATTGGGCGAGATGTACTGAACGTGAGCTTGGCCGGGCGTATTGTCGGCGTCTCGCATCAGCCAGTCTTTGGGACGGGACAGGTGGATGCCCCCACGCAGCACGGTGACGCCGATGTACTGGGGCAACGGGGGGCCGGGAATCAAATCGAGCGGTGGGTACTGCTGCTCGAAGTCGCCTGCCGAATCCTGCCCCGTGGCGACCGCCCAATCATAAAAGACTCGGTTCTGCGAAGCCTTTTCTCCAGCACCGCTGCAACTTGCAGTACAAAGACACAGAGTGATGAGGAGAGGGGCTTTCAAAGCGGCCGGAGAGTAGCAATCCGGAGCACGCCCCGCAACGGGTCTCACTGGGCCGGAAGCGGCTGGCTCCGAAGCAGTTTTTTTTCTCGCTGCCTTTCCTTCCACCAGCCGCCGATCTAAGTAGCGCCTGAATGTCGACGCGGATTCTGGTTCGAATGGGTTCGGTCGCTGCCTCTGTGCTGGTCGCCGCTTGTGGCCCGACGGCCATTCTGAAAATGACGGACGGCTCGAGCTGGGAGGCCTACGCCCAGAATCGCGACGGTGGAGCCCCGAGCGGTGAGCTCGCCGAGCTTCGCTTCAAAGACGGGCTCTGCGAGGGCGAGCCGAAGCAGCCCGACCGCCGCAAGCTCACTGAAGCCGACCTGGTCAAGTTTCTGAGGCAACAGCAACTCGACGTGCGCCTCGAACGCGCCCGGGCGGACCTGGTCTTCGTGGTGGTCACCGGGGCCGGAACGCAGTCCCCCGTGCGCCTGCGCGTGGCCATCCTCGACGGCGCTGACCAGGCGGGCCGTGAGCTACACGAAGCTCTCCTCGAACACGGCGAAGGCAGCTGGGGCGTGCACCGCTCCAACCTGGCCGTCCTCGGACCGGTCGGCGATACCCAGGACGACCTCGTGTTCGCGGCGAAAACGCAGCTGGCCTGCTGGGGCGTGTTCACGATCGCTGGCCAGGACGACACGTTCGTGGTCCCGGGCGGATACTTGGAGATCTGAGAGACCCTAGCGGTTTGTCGTCAGGACCACTTGGGGCGCCAGGAACGCGCGGTCGAAATCCGCTCGCGCGTTCGCTCATGATGTGAGCTGCTTCGAGGTGTCATGGCAGCGTGCTGCCGTTCACTCGGCTCTGGCCACCGAAGTGAAGACGTTGTCGTAGTAGGCTTCGAAGGACGACGTCGTTTCTTGCCGTGAGCTCAGGCCGAGTGACACCTTGGCGACGGTGTCCGCTGTGAACCCGCCGGTGGTGCATCCTGCGGCGGCGCTCGTTCCGTTGATCTTCAAAGACAGCGCCCCATCGGCGCTGGCAGTGAGTTCTACCGAGTTCCAGAGGCCGAAATTCAAAGACTCGGTCACGTCGCACTGATCTGCGATGGCTGCGCCGGCTATGAGACTCCAACTGATGAACAAAGTTGAC
Source organism: uncultured delta proteobacterium (assembly GCA_963809955.1). Classification (GTDB taxonomy): domain Bacteria; phylum Myxococcota_A; class Polyangia; order Polyangiales; family Polyangiaceae; genus JAICQQ01. Next base: position 334,995 of record CAWELQ010000010.1, on the reverse strand, counting down.
GAATAGGTGTAGGCGAGACAAATACTTCCGCCACCCACGTCGATGCAGGCCAAAAGCACGCTTCCGCTCCACGCTGGCAGCAGCGCGGCCAGGGCCGTGGGGTTCAGCTCGAAGTCTAGACTCACGGAGTCTACTGCCTGGGCCCCCACGCTGTTCCAGACGAGCTGAGCCGACGTGCGATCGGCAAAGGTCGCGGCTTCGGGAACTTGTGTACGCAGCGACGACGGCGCGGAGAACGCTCGGTCGCCGGACACGGCTAGAGAGGCGCTGCCAACGACGTTGGGCGCCCACAGGGCTTCGTCGGGTAGACCCAGATCGAAATCCAGACAGGAGTAGTCAGTCGCGGCCGTGCCCGTCGGTGGGCTCTGCTCCGAGCACCAGGTGCCGGGACTGCCCCCTGTGCCGCCCGTGCCGCCGGTTGCATCCGTGCCGCCGCTGCCGCCCGTGCCGCCGCTGCCGCCCGTGCCGCCGGTTGCGTCCGTGCCGCCGCTGCCGCCGGTTCCACTCGTTTTACTGGTGCCGCCCGTGCCGCCGGTGTCCTCGGTTCCACCGCTTCCGTTCTCCCCGGCCTGTCCACCCGCCGCTGTGGCCCCCGAGCCGCCCGAGCCATCCGACGTCGCTCGCGAACCTCCGCCACTGTTGGTGGAAACACCCGCCCCGCCGTTGCCTCCTGCTCCGCCAGAGGAGGATATTGAGGTTCCTGCCTCGCCCGCGGCACCTCCCTCAGCGTCGGTATCAATGGTTCGCGTGGTCTTCGAACATGACGCCGAAAGCCAAGGAGCAAGCAGAACGAGAAGGAAGCATGCAGACGTCTTGCGCATCGGGCGATCCTACCCTTCCCTGTCTCGGGAGTCACCAGGGCTGTGGGCTAGCAAGAATGAGGCGGAAAGCCTGGGAGGTGTTTGGCCCGAGTCGCGGGGCGCTACGGCACCACGGTCATGAAGGCTTCCGTCGAGCCGTTGTGGGCGCCAAAGCCCACGATAGTCTTACCGTTGGCCGAGACCCCGGTCGCGCTCTGCAGCGACCAACCGCTCAGGTTGACGCCCGCAGCGTCGAGTTCGCTGCCCAGCGCGCGCAAGCCGTTGTTGGAGTCCCAGATGAAAGCCTGGTTGCCGGATGTGCCGACGATGACCGAGCCGTTGGCGCTGGTGCCAAGGCCGCGCGACCCGCCCGACAGTGTCCCGAGGTCGATCGCGTCGCCGCCCAGGGTTCAACGCACGGCGCGGTCGTTGCTGGCACCGTTGAGGTATCCGACGCCACGCGTGCTTCCGCTCGCGGTCAGGGAAAGCACTTCCCCTCCCGTATAGCCGGTGAGCAGCCCCAACTGCGTGCTGGCGCTATCGTAGATCATCGGGGAGTTGACCGCCTTGCCACCAAGAATGCTTCCATTGGGCGTGACCGTGTTGAAATAGAGTGGATCGATTGAGCCGCGAGTGGCGACCACTTGATTCGTCCACACCAATCCACGGTGCTCACCGTCGCGGTCACCCCAGCCCACGATCACCGAACCGTCGTCGCTGATGTCTCGCGCGGTGCTGTAGGTTCCATAGGACGCCAGTGGAAGCGCGGTCATGGTGCCGCCACTCCAGCGGAACCCCACTCGCTTCCCCGACGAATTTTCGGCGTCGCCAACGACCACGTTGCCGTTGCTGCTGGCCGCGTAGGCGAGGCTCTCGCTACCACCCGAGAGCAGCCCCAGACTCGTCAGCGTCCCTCCCTTCCAACGAAACGCTACCGGGGCACCGGAAGACCCGTGCTGGAGAACCCCACGGCGCTGCTGCCGTCAGCGCTGACACCGGTGGCTTCGCTGTAGGTGTCCCCGCTCAAGAACCCGAGCCCGACGAAGAAGTAGTTGCAGCTCGAGCCGAAGTAGTTGTTGTCGCACTTGCAGCTGCCGCCTTGGCAGCTCGCAGTAGCAGGGCAATCGCTGTCTCCGCAGCAGCTGGAGTTCGAGATACAAGCGCTGCTCGAGGTGCAGCGCTTGTACCCGGACGCGCATCCGCACGAGCCAGAGGAGCAGGTCTCGTTCTGGTCGCAGTCGCTGTTGGTACAACAGGCGCTATTGGCGATGCACTGCCCGCCACAGGCCTTGTAGTTGGTGGCGCATTGACAGCTGTTGCTGGCGTTGCAAACCGCATGCTGCTGGCATTCGGAGGAATCACAGCAGGCCAGCTGGGCAATGCACGTGTCACCGCACAGCTTGCTGCCGGAGCTGCAGGAGCAGCGATTGTCGGAGCAGATCACTCCGCTCCCGCAGTCGTCGTCGGTGCAGCAAGCGTCATTCGCAATGCAACCCTCCCCGCACCGCTTGTACCCGGCTCCGCATACGATGTCGCAGCTGTTGCCATCGCATGTGGCGCTGCCGTGGGGAGGCGAGGTGCAGGGCGTGCAGGAAGTCCCGCAAGCAATCACGCTAGTATCGGGGAGACAAACACCCGAGCATTCGTGAGTGTCCTTGGGACATTCCCCGGCGCACACCGTGTTCTCGTCGATGCACTCGCCGAAGCACGCCATCTGTCCGCTGGGGCACGACGGTACACACTGCGTGCCGTCGCAGCTCACGCTGCCCCCAGTCGGGGCCACACACGGCTCGTCACACGCGCCGCCGCACGTTTCCACCGAATCGTCGCTGGTGCACTCGTCACCGCATTGGTGAGAGCCTTCCTCGCAGCTGCAGGCCCCGTCGCTGCAAGTCGCCCCACTCGGACAGTCGTCATTGGTGCAGCACGCTGTCGAAGAGATGCAGGTCCCATTGCAGCTGTTGGTCCCCTGGTTGCAGGTGCAGGCATTGTCCTGGCATGATTGGCCCGAAGGACATTCCTCGCTGCCGCAGCAGGCATCCATGTCGATGCAGGCGCCCAGGCATTCGCGCTCGCCCTCCGCACAAGAGGACATTCCTCCGCCCATTCCGGAGACGCCGCCACCGCCCCCGGACCCACCGGAACCCGAGCTGCCCCCCGTGGTCGTTGGATCGCCGGTGCCTCCGATGCCCAGTGTTCCGCCCGTCGAAGCGCCGTCAGCCGCGGTAGTGGTCGCCCCCGCTTCGCCGGAGCCAGCGGCACCGCCCTCGGAAAATTCGCTGTTGCCGCTGAAGCTCGATTTGGACTTGCATCCGGCCCCGCAGAGCCCGAGTAAAATCACTGCTGCTGTCACCACGCATGACGTGGTCTTGCCCACCACATTGTCACTTCTCCAGGCTCGTCGCCGCTCCGTCCGCGCCACCTTCATGTGTGCGCGCATCGGGCGAACCATGGCACAAAAGCTTTGTCGAAGCCCCCGGGGACTGCGATTTTCGTCCTGGACTCGTTGCTCGGTACGCAACGATAAGACCGACGCAGCTCGGATCCATGTCGCGGCGGTTTCTAGCGCGGGCGTGGCACTCTGTACACCGATGAGTACGCCTTGCCCCTGGCGCTGCAACCCATCCTGAATTCAGTCACCCTTGGGTGAGTTTCGACGACTTGCAGCTCGCGTATCGCGTTTACGAGAACGGGGGCCAGGTTCCACGACGCCAGTGCGGATGGGGGTTAACGCTGGGAACCAGGTTAACGCCGCGAGCCGCCGCAACGGAGCCTCGGCGGACCCAGTCATGCACGCCTGCCGAGGGGGAGGTGGGACAAAAGCTTGCCGAAAAGACAACCGAATTCTGCTGGAGCTGACCGGTGGGCCCGGCATGTCTGCAATTCAGGCGTCCGGTTCGGAGTCGAGGGCGCGAGCGCCTGGCGTGTCGCGCTGGCGGATACCCCAATGCATGGGGTGGCGTTCACTGAAGGTTCGCAAGCAGTGCACGAGGAAACTAGAACAATTATCGAAAGGTGAGTTATGGATAAGTGATGCGTGTCGCCCCGCGACACCGACGTCTGTCGCCCTGGCCGGTTCGTGTGGTCGTCCACTTGGCGACGCCTCTCGGTCCCAGTTTCGATCTGGTGCTCGGTTTGCGGACGAGCGTCTCTCGCTTCCAACTGTTCCCGGACTCCGCGCGCAACGCAACAATGCACTGTCAGGGTGCTCGTTGCGCAGTTTACGCGAAGGCGCCGGCAGAAAATGAGAATCGCTCGAGCCTTCTATCTGTCAGGGTTTAGTCGTGGCTTTTCTCGATTCGCGCAAAGTAGTTCGTTTTCTGGCTCCCGCTCTGGCTCTGGGGTGCTCGTCGCAGCAAGACCCAACTGCTGCTGACAGCGTGGGCCAGCCCACCAGCGGTGCCGCCACCACCGGGCCGAGCACGCCTTCGGGCGTCGGGGGTAGTGGCGCTTCGGTGGCGAGTACTGGAGCGGTGGCCAACGCCACGGGAACCGCCACGAGCTCGGCGGCGAGCACCTCTGGAGTCGGCGAGGCTTCTGCGGCGACGACGCTCGGCGGTGCGACCGCGACGACCACGACTGGGGCGACCATGGGCGCGACCACGGGAGCAACCGGTACCACGGGTAGCGCGAATTCCGTTTCGTGCACGTTCACCGTCACTCAGACGATGAGCGACGTGATACCGACCGTGGGGATCGTCGAGTTCTCGGTGGATCTCCCGACGGTGGACAGCGCGACCGTCCAATTCGGCCTGGATACCAACTACGGGATGAGCGCACCCGTCGACCTGGCAGCGGCCAACTATCGTACCCTGCTGCTCGGCATGAAGACGAGCCGCGAGTATCACTTCCGGGTCTCCGCGATCTCCGGCTCCGATCAGTGCTCGAGCGAGGACTTCACGCTGACCACGGGCGACAGACCCAACGGGCTCGGGTTGGACGACCCGAGTATTGCCGGTGCTGGCACCCCCGAGCAGCTCGCCGACGGCTATTTGATCACCGCTCGCTGGGGGACCAACAATGGCGGGCCAGCGTTCATCCTCGATAAAGACAATGACCTGGTCTGGTGGTTCGAGGCGGAGGACGACGTGATCCGGGCGCGTATGAGCTATGACGGGAAGGCGATGTGGATCCGCAATACCGCACAAACCAACGGTACGGGCGTCGTGCAGCGTGTGTCCATGGACGGCCTCAGCGTCGAACGCTGGGACGTGCCTCCTACCACCCACGATCTGGCGGTGATCCCGGACGGAAAGCTGGGCCTGATTGCGCATACCGACGGCTGCGATGAGGTAGTCGAGTTCAATCCAGCCGATGGCAGCACCACGCCGCTATTCAATCTCGAGCAGGCTCATGGGCAGACGGATTGCCACGTGAACTATCTGGCCTATTCGGCCGCAGACGATTCGTTCTACGTGTCGGATTGGCAGAATAGCACCTACGTCAAGATCAGCAGGACCGGCGAACTCATCTGGGTCCTGAACGGTGAGGCGAGTGACTTCACAGGCTCCAACTGGACCTATCAGCACGGGATTCACGTGCTGGCCCCCGACCACTTCCTGATCTTCAGCAACGGCGCGCCAGGCGAAAACTCCCAGGCTCTCGAATACAGTATCGACGAGACTACGATGACCGCGACCGAACTGTGGCGCTACGACGCCGGCGTGCAAGCCAACTTCGGGGGAGATATTCAGCGCCTCGCCAACGGCAACACGTTGATAACGTACTCTTCGGCGGGTATCATTCAGCAGTTGGATCCCAGCGGCCAGCTGCTACAGGAGCTGACCTATCCGATCGGCACCACCGTGAGCTACGCGGTCAAACGGGGCTCGTTGTACGGTGGCCCGCCCCCCAAGATCGAAGCATACGTGCCCGCGCAATGATGCTGGCCCGGATACCCGGGGGGGGCTGAGGGGGGCCCTAAGCGCGCTCGCGCAACAAGCGATCGATGAGTTGGGGAACCGTTTGTTTGACCAGTAGTTCGAATAGCTCGCGGTCCAGGCCCAGGCCGCTCAGGGCTGCCAGGCTTTCCAGGTGTTTGCTGGGGTCGTTGGCCGGAGACAAGAGCAAGCTCACCATGCGGATGGGCTCCTTGTCCGGCGTGCGAACGTCGTGGACGCCGCGCGGAATGATCCCAAGAAAGCAGCTGCTCTTCGTCACGCTCTCCAGGTAGGCGTGGGGGATGGCGAGCCCACCGCCCACCGCGGTGAGCATGGAGCGTTCCCTCTCGAGCATGCCTCGAGCGACCTGTTCCATGGGCAGACTGGGATACTGGCGCTGGGCGGCGACCAAGAGCTTGAGGACGACGGACTCGTAGCTCTCGTCTTCATCGGGAAAGACCTGAATGTGAGAGATGAGGTCGGCGAGACCCGCCAGCCTGCGATGGAGCACGACGGCGTAATCTGCGTTTGCCGCGTTGATGCTCTTCGGGTCACGCACCACTTCCGCGGCACCGTCGCGCACCCAGAACAGCGGACGAAATTCCTCACCAAAGCGTTCGGCGCCGAGGCCTGCCTTGACCTCGAAAGCATCGATGGCGTAAGTGCCGGCGGCCAGGCCATCATGGACCCGCTGCTCTTCGAATAGGTCTTGCCAGACGCGCACGACGCCTCGTGCCTTGAAATCGGCGGAGCGTTCGCTCTGTCCGATGCTCGTCCAGTAGACCAGCCCGTCTTCGCCCAGGCATTCCTTGTAGCGCCTGAGCGGAGGACGTGGGGCGCCTGGCGCATCGACGCACACCACGCCGGTGGCATCGGCGAACCTGGGCTCCGCCAGATCGGGCAGCTCCGCGTCTTCCTCCACTTGCGTTTCGATCACCTGGACCCCGGCCCTGCGCAGCGCCTGGCTCAGCTGGCGCGCGAGCAGGCTCTGGCCGACGATTACCCATTGCTTGCGGATGGGGCGCCGAAGGCCGAGCAGACGCGATAGCCAGGGCGCCGTCAAACCTTGCAGCGTGACCGTGGTGACAACCACCGCGTAGGTGAATACTTCCAGATAGTGAGCGTCCACGTGGCCGCTCTGCTCCAGCCGCAGCGCGAACAGGGAAGCCATGGCCGCCGACACGATGCCACGTGGCGCTATCCAGCTGAGCAGGAGTTTCTCTTTGATGTCGAAGCGTTGCTTGTACGTGGCAATGGCGATGCCCAGAGGCCGAGCCACGAACAGGATGACCGCGAGCAGGACCAGCAGTCGGGGGTCGGTGAAACGTGTCAAGTCGAGCTTGGCGGCGAGCAGGATGAATACCAGTCCGATGCCGAACTCCGTCAACTCGAGTTTGAACTGCCTCACCTTGCGCAGATGCGGCGGTTGGCGCCAGGCGACGTAGAATCCCGCCACGACCACGCTGAGGATCCCGGATTCCGTGAGCAAGAGCTGGGCAACTCCGAACACCAGCAAGGCCGAGCCCAGCACGAACGTGTTGGCGTGATCTTCCGCGACCCAGCCTCGTTCGAGCAGAAAGCTGATGAGGAACCCGGTTGCCAGCCCCAGCACCAGCCCTACCAACAAACGCAGTCCAAAGCGAGCGACCGGGCCCAGGTACTCGTGGAGTGGATCCGGCTTGAGCCACTCGTAGCAGAGCAGGGCGACGAAGACGCCCACGATATCGATGAGCACGCCTTCCCAATACAAGATGTGATGCAGTCGTGTGCGGATCTGCATGCGTCTCAACAGGGGGGAGATCACCGTCGGACCGGTCACGATGACCAGGCTGCCGAGCATCAAGGCCATGCTCGCCGAAACCGAAAGCACCAGATAGGCAACCAGCGCAGTGACCCACCAGGTGGTCAGCGCGCCAAAGGTCAATAGCCGCTTGATCACGACCGGCGAGCGTCGGTAGCCTTGAATGTCGAGGGTGAGTCCGCCCTCGAACAGGATCACGCTCACGGTGATGGCGACAATCGTTTCGAGCCCATGCCCGAGTGCCGCCGGGTCCACCCAGCCCAAGACCTCGGGACCGAGCAAAATACCTCCTGCCAGGAGCAGGACGATTGCGGGAATGCGCGTCTTGTGCCCCAGCACTACCAAGGCGACGCCTGCCGCCGAAGCTATACAGAAGGTGACAGTTGCCTGATGCGAAATGGGCCTCCGGCCGCACTCTATCGTAAGGCCCCCGGGCCGCCAAACCGTACGATTCGGTTCGCTGCGATTGGCAAGGTTTCTTGCCCGGCGCGGCGCTGTTGGGGCGTAGCCACGTCGAGCCGCGGTGGAAGCTAGGAGTCTGCTTGGCCAGGCGAGTTTGCCCTTCTCTCACGAGAAACATCAGCAGGACGCACCGTCCGACTCGCCAGGAGACTCAGCAGCTGAGCGAACCCACGCGCAGCCAGGCCCTGGACATCCTGCGACGTTTGCGACGGCGGACTGACCTCGACGTGAGGCAAATCGCTACTGCGTGACGAATCCGTTGGGCTCGTGCTCGCGCGCAGGCGGGTATTTTGGCGGCACGGCACGTGCTTGCAGGCGCGGACATGGTGCTCTCGAACACCAGCAGTTCTTCGCGAGACGCCTGCCCGGCAGGGAGCGAGCGAGCGAGACCCCACTCACTTGCCCTGGCCCTTGCGGTGATACTGTTGGTTCTTCTGGCGGCTCGCGCGCTATTTCCTCTGTGGCTTCCCTTGCTGCTGGCCGCTTGGTTTTCGGACCTGGCTCGGCCGCTCAGCGCCTGGCTGGCCAAAGTATTGCGGGGGCAGCGCAGGGCCGCTTCTCTGGTCGCGGTGCTCTTGGTGGTGCTCGTGCTCACCCCATTGTCGATCACCGTGCTTTCCTTGGCAGACGATGCGGAGCGGCTGGTGCGGACGGTGCTGGAGTCGCAGAGCGTGGAGTCGGCCTTCAACTCGCTGGTCGCAGGTCCGAGCGGAGCGCCTGACCTGGGCACCATGCTCTTGAACGAACCTCGCCGTGCGCTGGAGTTGCTCGAGAACAACGGGCCTAGGGCCCTGGGTTTGGCGAGCAGTCTGGCGGGGGCAACGCTTTCCGTGGTTATCGGCATGGTAGTGTTCGTGATGGCGTTCTACGTCTTTCTGGTGCACGGGCCCGGGGCCGGGGCCTGGTTCGAGAGTCACGCGCCGCTCTCGCAGCGGCAGTTTCGCCGCCTCGCCGTGGCCTTTCACGAAACGGGACGTGGCTTGATCGTAGGCGTGGGCCTGGCCGCGGTCGCGCAGGGGGCCATCGCCGGTATAGGCTATGTCGTCGTGGGGTTGCCACACGCCTTCGTGCTGGCCCTGCTGACCGCCATGGCGGCGTTGGTGCCTTCTCTCGGGTCGGGTTTGGTCTGGCTGCCCGTCGCGGCGGTGCTGGCGCTGAGCGGCAGGCTCAGCGACGCTGCAGTGGTGTTCGTGGTCGGGAGCATTGCGGGCGTTTCGGACAACTTCATTCGTCCCTATTTGTCCCGCTATGGGCAACTGCAGCTGCCCACGTTCGTCCTCTTCTGCGCCATGCTCGGAGGCGTCATGGCTTTCGGTGCCGCGGGCCTCATCGTAGGACCGCTGTTCGTACGTTTCGCGGTGGAAGGTTTGCGCCTGTGGCGTGAGCGCGAGGCGCCACTACTGGTCGAACCCAGGGCGCTCGATAGCGAGTGACGCGCGCCGAATTTCTCTACTCATCGAGCCCCAGCGCACGCCTCAGGTCCATCAGCCGCGCGTGCTTCTTGAGCTTCTTGAGCGCACTGTGCTCGATTTGCCGTACTCGCTCTCGGGTAATGCCGAGCTCACCGGCAATGGTGTGCAGGGTTTCGCGCTGAGCGTCGCTGTTCACCCCGAAGCGCTGGCGGATGATGTAACGCTCGCGCTCCGAAAGCGTCCGAAGCAGTCTGCCGACGATCTGCTCGCGCTCCTGGTCGATCATGCTTCCTTCGGGGGAGCCCTGGGAGCCGTCCTCGATGGTGTCCGAAAGCGTGTAGGTGGCGGTCCCCTCGGGGTTCGAGAGTGGCGCGTTGAGGCTGCGCATCGCCCGGTCGACTTGCCTGAGTCTTTCGAGCTTGCGTACGCTGGAGCCGCTGGCTCGCGCGAGTTCCTCCACAGCGGGTGACCTTCCCAGTTGCTGGGCGAGCTGACGATCGGTCTTGCTCACCTGCCTTCGAAACTCCTGGATGTGGACTGGCAAGCGAATCGTACGAAGCCGATTCGCCAGCCCGCGTTGAACGGCTTGACGAATCCACCAAGTGGCGTAGGTCGAGAACCTGAAGCCGCGACTTGGATCGAACTTTTCGATGGCCGTGAGCAGCCCCAGATTGCCTTCTTGAACCAGGTCGGTCAGCGGCATCCCGCGACCGGTGTAGCGTCGGGCGATCCAGATGACCAGGCGCAAGTTGGCGGAAACAAACCGGTTTCTGGCCGCGTCTCGGGCGCGCACGGCCGCCTCGATATCGCGCTGGGAGCGGCGCACCGCCTCGGCGTCCAAATCCAGCTCATCCATCAGCTCGCGGACCGCTCGACGTTCTTCCAACAGCGTCCGACGCAGTTCGGCCGCGCTTGAGAACGAGACGCGGCGAAGATCGAGTGTTCGCAGTGGATCGGAGATTCGAGAGCGCACGAGCTCGTCCCGGTCGATCCCCAGCGTGGCTTCCAGCTCTCGAGTGACGGGCTCCCGCTCCGCCACTGCGGCCATGACTTCCCGGTGAGCGCGGACGACCTCTTCGACGAAGGCAGTGTCGACGCCAAGGCGCTCCAGGGCCATTCGGCTGGAGCGGGTGTACGAGGCGAGGGCACTGTCGAGGATACGCGCGTAGCGGCTGCGCCGAGCACGCAAAAGGTGCAGCTCGCGACGTCGATCCTCCAGCAGCAGCAGCTGGTGGCGCGCTTGCCGCACGTCTGCATGAGACACTCGAGGTGGCCAGAAGCTTTGCTCTTCCGGTTCGTCCGGCGCACGTGGATGCGTCAATTGAAGGAATCGACGGGCCCCGACCAGACTCTCGAGTGCGAGCCGCCGCACCATTTCCCGATTGGTTACGTACTGTTGGGCCAGCTGGACCTCTTCGTCGCGCGATAGCAGCTCGAAGCTGCCCGTTCGCGAGAGGTGCTCGATGAGGCCCTCGTCCAGCTCGGGGTGCGGTTTTCGAGGCCCCGTTTTTTTCGGGGCAGTCATCGTGCCTCTCAACGGACTGGGCTGCCCAGCTATTCCCAGGGGGGGCGGCAGGCGGTCTCACCGCGGAGCGATCAGTGCGACGGATGGGCTGGTTGATCCGGGCGACTCTGCGCGAGGGATTGTTGTTGCAACACCTTGCGACTCTGGCCGAAGAGCGGCAGCTTCGACAGCAGCTGTTCGGCCTGTCGATCGCTCCAACCGAAGCCTCCTTGCCAGACTCGGAGTCCCGTCCCGATGCCACGCGCTTCTGCCTGCAATGCCTGCCGGCGCTCCTGGTAAGCCGCCAGCGTGATCAAAGGGGCGCCGTGTGCGCCGTCCGCACCGAAACCGAGCAAGAGCGCCAGGTCCTTGACTTCGCGAAGCGCGAGGTTGTCATCGAAACCTAGTGCGGGACGCACGACCTGAGCGGCTGCACCGCTCAACCAGACCCTACCCCGCCCGTAGAGGCTTGCATGGCAAGGCTGGTAGCGAATCGCGTGTTGCTCTGCGACGTCGTCGATGCTGAACCCGAGCCGTTTGTGGGCTTGTTCGCTGAAGCTGTCGTGCACGACGCCGGTTTGAGTCGGGTCCACGGAGAGCGCAATCTGGCGATCGAAGGTCACGCCGGGCTCCAGGCTCTGGTCGCTGAACTCGGCTACCCAGAGATAGCGACCGTTGCCGAGGGCGCACAGGGTATCGACGCCGTCTTGGTGCCACTGCACGCGGACGCCGTCCGAGACTTCTCGTTCCGAAAGGAATTCCACGAACACTTCGACCCTGGGCTGGTCGATCGCTTCGAAACTGGCTCCTGAGATCGCGCCGCACCACCGAACGCCGCCCGTCGGCACCAATCACCCAGCGTGCTTCGACCTCGAAGGTGCTTTCCACCGCCGTTTCCTTGTGACTCGCCGCGTAGCCGACGCTGAGGGTGGCAAGCTTTTGGATGCGGAGCTCGCAGCCTTCTGTCGAGGCGTTCAGGGCCTGCAGACGGTGGTTTCTGTAGATCGGCACCCCGAGCTCCAGTGCCTGACGCTCCAGCGCAGCTTCGAAGTCGCTTCGCCGCACGAACGCGAGGTAGGAATGTGCTGAGTGCAGCGCCGCCAGGTTGAAATCGTTAAAGCCACCGTTCTGCACGCCCAGTGAGAGTCGAGGCGTCTTGGCGACGATCGCACTTTCGAGATCGGGCAACACCTCCAAGGTTTCCAGCAGGGCGAGCGCGGCGGGTTCCAGGAGCACCCAATGGTCGACGCCGACTATTGCTGGCCGGCTGTCGAGGACCGCGACGTCCACGTTCTGACGCTGCAACCATAGAGCGTGACACAGACCCACCGGTCCTGCTCCGACCACTACTGCTTCCAGGGGTTGACGTTGCCTTGCGAGACTATCGAACACGTGACCTCCAAAGATCGACCGAACGCTTCACGAGCATGATGCGAGCAAAAAGCGTTCCGTGAGGGAGCGGTCGGAGAGCTTGGTGGCACGCTCGTTGCGTGAATACTGGGCAATCGAGGAAAACTATGGCCAGTCACTTCAAAGGAATCGGAATCTTCCTGCTGTTGGTCGCTCTTGCTTTCGTGGTCGCGCTCGGCCTGGGCCAGGTGTACTTTGCCTACGGTCTTTTGGTGTGTGGCCTGATTGCCTTGGCCGTTCTCAGCATTGCCTATATGCGACCGAGTGGACGAACGCCCGAACACCACGCGGACATGGACAAGGTTTTCAACGACACCAAACCGTAGTTCGCGGGCCCTCAGTGCAATCCGTCGAACGATCGAGGTTTCGTTGCGATGGATGGTTGTGCCTGGACGGCCAGCGCCGGAAGCAAGAGGGAGCTCGGCGCCCGGATTACCCCGCCGCAGGTTCTACGATGAGCCGCCCCTGGGCGGCAGCCGGTCGCAGACCTATGGTTTGCGCTTTCTCGGACGCGCGTCTCGAGTGCGGCGTGCGCAAGAGGATCTCTGTGACAGATCGCCTCGCCGCGCCTCGTCGTGTCGACCACACTGGGACGCGCACTTTGCGGCATGGTTTGTGCTCCTGCCGCGTTCGAATGACGAGTGTAGAAACCAAGCCCCGCGGTGCCGCCGCATCTGCAGCAGACCCGCGTCGTTCGCGCTTCGAGTCCGATGGTGAGAGGGAAAGAACGGCGGACGATGAAAGTCCGGAGCGACTCATCGTGCTGTCGAACCGCGGGCCCTTGACGCGTTCGGAGGCCGGTTGGCGACGCTCTTCGGGGGGACTGGTGACGGCGCTCGATCCGCTGCTTCGGCGCCGTCGGGGAACCTGGGTCAGCGCTCGAGAGCCGGGCGACGTCGCAGACGTTCCGGACCTCGGCTACGAACAACGCGGGATCGAACTTCCGCCCGAGATTCAGGAGGGCTTCTACGCAGGGTTCGCGAACGGAGTGCTGTGGCCCACGTTGCATGGGTTTCCGACGCTTGGACAAGTCGACGACGCGCCCTGGGGGGCCTATGAAGCGGCCAATCGTTCGTTCGCGGAAGCGGCGCTCGAGGGTGCCGAGGAGGGCGACCTACTCTGGGTGCACGACTATCACCTGATGCGGGCGCCGCTCCTGGTGCGAAATACCCATGCCGGCCTGCGAATTGGCTGGTTCTGTCACATTCCTTGGCCCGATGCCGATCAGTTCGCCACGCTACCCTGGCGGAGAGAGCTAGTTGAAGGGCTGCTGGGCGCGGACGTGTTGGGGTTTCATTCGGCCCGATACGCTGCTCACTTTCTCGAATGTGCGCGTGAGTTCGCGGACGCTTCGGTGGACATGGACGCCGGCACGGTCAGCGGCGGCTCTGCCGGAACTCGCATCTTGGTGGCTCCGATCGGTATACCCGTCAAGGATCTGAGCGAGCTCGTGGAATCGGAAGAGGTCCGACAGCGAGAAGACGAGCTGCGTCGCGCCGTGCAAGGCCGGCGTATCGTCCTGGGAGTGGACCGACTCGACTACACGAAGGGCATTCCGGAGCGCCTTTCGGCATTTGCTCGTCTGCTCGAGAACGAACCGAGCCTGAGGGAAGAGCTGGTGATGATTCAAATCGTGGTACCCAGCCGAGAGAGCGTGGGGGCCTACGCTGACTTGAAAGAAAGCCTGGACCGCCAGGTGGGTCAGATCAACGGCCAGTTCAGCCGTACCGGGCAGGTTCCCATTCACTATATCTACCGAAGCCTCGGCCCCCGTGAGCTGTACGCTCACTATCGAGCCGCGGACGTGGCGCTGGTGACGCCACTTCGAGACGGCATGAATTTGGTTGCACTGGAGTACGTGGCCGCTCGCAGCGACGAGCAAGGGGCTCTGGTGCTGAGCGAATTCGCAGGAGCTGCGGAGCATCTGGACCAGGCCTACCTGGTCAATCCCTACGACGTCGATAGTGTGGCGGCGGAGCTTCAAAGGGCTTTGAATGCGCCGCGGTTGGAAACGAAGCAGCGCATGCGCGCGCTGAGGGCGGTAGTGCAGCGGCTGGATGTGCACGCCTGGGCAGACGGCTTTCTCCGACAATTGCGGTCTCCCAGATCGGAGGGCATGGAAGCTGGCGCTGAAATCGCCACCGGTGGTCGTCCAAGCGTTTGCTAGGAAGGTGTTGCGGGCGCCACGACGATCCTTCCGGGCCTCGCCGAAAACACGCCAGACCCCGCGCGGGTCGACGGGCACCGTCGCTAGTCACTCTGTGCGCGCAGGATGAAACAGATCCACTCGACCGCTCCGATAAGCGGACAGGTTGGTGTCCTGGATTTCGAGATGGAACACGACTTCGCCCCGCGGAGTGACTTCTATCACGTGCGGGTTCAAAGCCAGCCCGTCCGGATCGTGTTGATCGGCGCCGTTGGAGACCATCAGCAGGTTCTCCGTGGTGCTGAGCCGGTTGACCCCCCCGTTGAACCCCCCATACAGCTCCGGTCGATCCCCTCCGAAGCTCCAAATGCGCTTGACGGTCATGTCGACCTCGTCCACTTCGTACTCGATGATCTGGCTGTAAGGAAGGGCGGAGCGATCGTTCGTCAGGTCCCCTTGTGTTTCCCAGGTCGTGCCGTTGTCGACACTGTCAACCCCGTCGAAAAGGAACGAAGCTTGATTGTTGAAGGTCAGGAAAGTGATGGTCCGGTCGCTGCGCCCGACGATCCGGATGCCGTGCTGCCCGATCGGCCAGAAGAAGGCGTCGGATGTGGGCTCGGGCGCCGCCAGATTCTGTTGCACGTTGGCGCCGTAGGGGTTGCCGCTGGCATCCACCGCCGTCAGCAGGTATTTCCCCGGGTCGAGCGGCCCACCCCCGTCCCAACCGGCAAGCTCCCAACCCATGCGCGGCGCCAGAATCCACACCAGGCTCTTTCCCTGATTCGGCGCGGCTCCCTGTACCCCTCCTCGAGTGAGCTTGAGGATTCCCTGGAAGCGGGCGGAAACGAGCAGGGCGTCATCCTGCTCGTCATAGGCGAGCGTGTTGACATGAACCCAGTCACCTTGCACCGCGGAAACGGTACTGCGACTGACGTCCAGGTAGGGGCGCAGGTCCCACGCGTTCTCGATGTTGCTCTCGCGGTCCAACTCGACGACGAAGTCCTCTTCGCTGACGAACGTCTGTCCATCGGCATCGACGATGGAGGTGGAGCTGTTGTTCACCGCGACCACGATATTTCCATTGGGGAGCTCTATGGTGTCGTGCTGGTGAGAGCGGAGTTCACTCGGGAGCACCCACTGATTCAGCACCTTTCCGAGCCAGTTCACCTCCGTAGTGTCGGAAAGGATGGTGCCTCGTTGCGTGATTCGATAGATGTCCGGGCCGAGCCATCTCAAATGGCCGAGCCGGTCGTAGACACGACCGTTCAGGTACGTCAGCCCTGGTTCCATGCGCTCCGGGACGCTGGCATGGACGTCGACCACGTCCCCGGCTTCGGGGGGATTCGTCGTTGTGATGGAGGCATGACCTGTGAACGCCCGGCTGTCGTCACCCACGCGGAAACTCACCTCGTTGCGTGCTGACGGGTACAAACCCAAGACCGGGATGCCGAGCTCGTCTGCGGCCAGTCGGTCTTGCATGGCGTAGGTGGCGCGAAATGCGGCGGACTGCGGAGAGAGGTCCGCGGTCAGGTCTTGCGCGCCGTCCTGCCCGGCGACCGTGACCCGAATGTGTGTCACCTGATCGGGCTGCATGCCGGGTAGCGTCGCCTTGATGATCGCAGAGAGAGGGGCCCGCCCGTAGGGATCGAGAAGATACTCGGAATCGGTGACTTCCGCCGCCTCGAGGTCCAGCCAATTGCTGGGCTCCGACCCCGCGCCCCCTTCGCCGGACGCACCGCCCGCTTCGGCTCCGTCGGACCGTTGTGGACGGGAGCTGGCACCTCCCGAAGAAAGTGGGCTCCCGCCCGAGCCGTCGAGTCCGTTTGCTCCCGCTTGGCCGAGGGGGCGACCTCCACTCGATGTCGTGGGGTGTGCGTCCGAGGCAGAAACGCTGCGAGATCTCGCCGGGTGTTTGGAGCAGGACCACCCGAGCGCGCAGCACAATAAAGTCAGTGATCGCCGCACGCTTCTTCGCACCGTGAATTCATCGAACGACTCCCCGAGCCGGAAACGGAACGCACTTCACCGAGGAAGAGGCTCCAGCGCCGAGCCCGAAAGCTGCCGAATATTATCACCAATTTCGATGCGGGACCAGACTTCGGTGGGCAGATCGCGTGGTTCGGGTTCGGAGGGGCGATGGGCCCCCCTCGCAAAGGTCTGCTTTGGGCCTACATCGTGGCCTCGCCTGGTGATTTCCCTGCGCTACGCTTCGAGGCCATGGCGTGTGCCGATTGCGACCTGTCCCCGTGCTGCCGTTGCGAGCGCTTGCGCATGGAGAAGCGTGGACTCGGGATGGCGCAGTGCGCGGGCTGGCTGATGAGGCCGCCCATCGAGAAGTTCAGACCGCTTTGCGTTCCGAACGTGGCGCTCTCGCTTCTGGCCTGCGACGCTTCGGACGCAATCGTCAAACGGTAGCCAAAGCCTGGCTGTTGTCAGGAGCTCGTTCGGGGCGATGGCATCCGGAGATGGTTTCGACAGGCACGGACTTTGCGTGCGTGCGATATGTCCCAACCAGAACGTCAGGAGGCAAGCATCATGACTCAGCCCAGCCAGCGGGATTCGATGGAAAGCGCCCCGGCCACTCGGGCGCACACGGGGTTCCTGTCCGGATTTCGTCTCGGTAGCATTGCCGGTATCGAGATCCGTGTCGACTTCAGCCTGCTCATCATCTTCGCTTTGATCTCGTTCAATCTCGGCGCTTTTGTGTTCCCTCGCTGGCACCCGGACTGGTCGCCCGCTCTAGATTGGGCCGTGGCCTTGGCCTCAGCAGTGCTCTTCTTTGCATCGGTTCTCGCGCACGAACTTTCCCATGCACTGGTTGGTCGTGCCCAAGGCATTCCGGTTCGACGCATCACCCTATTCATCTTCGGTGGTATGGCCCATATGGAGGGCAGCCCGCCGTCGCCCAAGTCGGAGTTCTGGATGGCTATCGTTGGGCCTGTCACCAGCATCGTCATCGGTTTGGTCGCGTCGCTCGCCGGAGGCGCGCTTGCCCAGGCGAGTTTGGGCGGCTCTGCGCTCGAAAACCCCGAACAGGCGCTTGCCGGTGTGTCTCCGCTGCCCACGCTTCTCTTGTGGCTCGGACCCATCAACGTGCTTCTCGGCATCTTCAATATCATCCCAGGCTTTCCGCTGGACGGGGGGCGTGTGCTCCGTTCGTTGCTCTGGGGAATCACCGGTGATCTGACCAAGGCTACGCACTGGGCCTCGGGTGTCGGTCGAGGCGTTGCCTGGCTGCTGATGGGGATCGGTGCCGTGAACCTATTCGGAGGTGCCCTGCTTCAAGGAATGTGGCTGTTGCTGATCGGTTGGTTCCTGAACAACGCTGCTCGCATGGGCTATCAACAGCTGCTCGTCCGCCAGGCGCTCGAAGACGTTCCTGTGACTCGCCTCATGCGTACCGGCCTCAGCCGTGTCGCACCCGAGACCAGTGTCGAGGTCCTGGTGCGCGAAATCTTCATGGCCAGTGACCAGGAAACCGTTCCCGTGGAGGACGGTGGAAGACTGGTCGGGCTGGTCTCCCTATCGGACGTGCGGGCCGTGCCTCGAGCGCGCTGGCCCGAGCTGAAGGCCTCGGACATCATGGTCCTCCCGGGAACGATGAGCACGCTGCCACCAGACGCCGCGGCGGATCAAGCGCTGCAACGGTTGGGCGAGACCAACCAGGAGCAGATCCCCGTGGTCGACCACGGCAAAGTGTTGGGTGTGGTGGCGGGTCGGGACTTGGTGAAGTGGCTGTCGTTCCGGGGAGTCGAGACGCACCCCTGACGCCTGACCTGCGGCGGCTACGGCGTCGCCCAAGACCTCAAAGCTCAAAGGGGCCGCGCTGGCCCTTGGATGCTGTGTTGAGGCTTCGATGCGGCTAGGCCGGGTGTTGGTGGGCGCCTGGGCGCTGACCACTCTGGTCGGTGGTCAAGGTGTTGGGTCGGCGGCTTCTGTACTTGGCGAGCGCCGCGTCGATGCTGAACCTCCCTCCGCCGTGCGCGACGAACAACAGAGACGTCAACAGCAGGGTGAGCGGATACTCCCAACCTCCGTTTTTTGCCAGCAAGCCGTTCCCCAGGTGGACGAACGAGATAGCACCGAGCATGACCGCAAAGGGGCCAAGCGCTGCGACCTTGGTGAAAAGTCCCACCAACAAACCCAGGCCTCCGAAAAGCTCGCCAGCGATCGCCAAGTAGGTGGAGACCTGTGGAAATGGAATTCCCATCGACTGGAAGGCCACATTGGTCGCCGCCGTGTCGGCGAGCTTCATCCAGCCGTGCGTGACGAAAACCACGCCTACCGCGAGCCTGAGCAATGAGTATGTTACGGTTTCCGCGGTGTTCCAACGGTTCATCCGTGCCTCCTGTCTTCCGCCAGAGATCGATTTCCGACGTGTGAGCTCCAAAAACGATGCCGCTCGACGCGGCGGTGATCGGGAAGGGTCATTCGCTCTTGCCACCGATGTGCCCGGCATTGGTGGCTGGGGGGTCGCTCGCGGGGAATGATTCCCATGCGGCTTCATCTACGGCGTCGCGGCTTCCGTTGCCGAAGCGCTTGTTGCGCTCGGGGGGTTGGCGATGCGTGCCTTCGCTCGAACGCCGCTCACCTCTTCGCTCGGAGCCGTCTCGGTCGTCGTCGGGGCGAGTCTGGTGGTGCTGGGTGTCGGGTGCCGAGCTTTTGCCGGACTGCGTCATGGTCTTGGTCCTTTCCAAAGTCCCCATGCTCCAACGCTGAGTGCATGGTCCGTTCCAAGGGATCGGCTCCCATCGCGACGGCCGACCGACGCCGATGACGTTGGGGGCTGGAGCGCGTGGAGCGTCGTGCAGGGCCTTTTTGCCCCGGCCGGGATCGTTTGCCCCGCCAGCCTCGCCCGGCAGCAGGCGGGAAACGGGTGGCTAGAACATGCCGATGGTGCTGACGCCGTAACCGGAGCGGTCGGACCACGGCAACAGCTGCACGATGAGCCTGGACGGCTGCCGCTGCGCGTCACCGCGTCGGGCGAGCTCGCCCGCGTCGTAGTAGCCCGCGCTGGAGAACCCGTAGTGCAAGGCGCGCGGCAAGACGAAGCCGGCAACCGCCCCCAACGTGAATCCCATGGCGAGATCGGTCGGGTAGTGCTTGCCCGCGAGCACGCGCCCCGCGCCCGTGAAGGCGGCGGCGCCCAGCGTGAGGCCGCAGGCCAGCGTATCTCCCCATCCGCCCCCGTACAAGGGTAGGCGGCCGTGATGGGTGCAGGTCAATCCCGCCGCGGTCAGCACCGTCGCAGGGTGACCGGCGATGAAACTGCGAAATCGCGATCCGCGCTGCTGGCAGCGGGCCTGTTGCTGAGCGGAACCCGAGCCGTCGCAAACACTGTTGTACTCTGGACGCTGCCGACCGACGAAAACCTGAGAACCGAACATCACTCCGGCTACCAACGCGAAGGATTCGAGATCGATCATGGACATCTGTTGCGCCAGATCGCCATCATCGTAGCCAAGCCAGGGGATGAACGCCGAATCGATGAGGCGATACACCATGCTGCTGAAATACAGCACATCGGTCATCGTGCCGACGTCGCCGGACAGCACGGGGTTGTCCAGCCGGACCCGTTCGCCGAGAGCGTCGTCGAAAAGCACGCCGCCACGCCAGTTGTCTGGAGGTTCGGGGCCGGCGAAACGCAAACCGAAAGCGCCCGCGTAGACAGCGAGCGTCGCCACGGTCTCCCAAGGCGCCACGCGCCGCCAATTCTCGTGCCAGTGCACCGTGTGCGGATCGCCGAAATTTCGCGGACTGTCAGCCGCTCGAGCTGGAGCCCCGAAAGCCAGGCAGGCGAGCGCTGGCAGGCCGGCTAGGGCGAGACGCGACACACCCATGGCTAGAAACTGCGGCGCCGCCCGAAGTCGGCGCGCCCGGGCTTCGAGTCGGGGCGGAGCGGCAACGGACACCTTCGAGGTTGGACTGAATGGAACGGACCCATGCGCTCGGGCCATGCAAATTGAATTCCTGGCTCCCAAAACGGGGATTCGCATCCTGTTCGCGCCAGCCGCAGGTGGGTCGTGCCACAGCGTGGCGAACTGGCGGCGAGGCTGCGGTCACCGAAGGGCTCACGGGAAAGCTGCGGGGCAGTTGCGGCACGCCGATTGCTTGTTCCATTGGCGCTGGTAGGTCCCAACCCAAAGACGAACGAGGGGTGCTCATGGCGAAACCAAACGAAACGAAGCTCGGCACTCCGAAACAGATGATCGCGGCGCTGTCCGAGGCTCGCGACAGCGCGCGCCTGCGCTTGCACCTGTTGTCGTTGGATGCTCGGCAGCGCTGGCAAGAGCTGGAAGCTCAGATCGACGACTGGCAAGCCTCTCTGGAGAGCGGCACGGCGGAAGTCGGGGGCAATGCAGTCGAGAGGGTGCTGGCCTTGAGGCAGGCAGTCAAGGATTTCTGGAGTACGCAGCAACCCTCCGAGCTTGTCGCATCCGCCGGTCCGCTCATTCGACAGGCGCGCACCTGCTTCCCGAACCACCCCTTGAGTGAAGCTGCCCGGCTGATGTGGGAGCTAGATTGCGGATCGGTGCCGGTGGTCGACGACAGCGGCAACCTGGTCGGAATGATTACCGATCGCGACATCTGCATGGCCGCCTACACGAGAGACCAGCCCTTGTCTGCTCTGAGCGTGAAGAGCACCATGTCGGAGCAGGTCGCTTCGGCGGCGCCGGGCGACACGATCGAGCAGATCGTTCGAGTGATGCGTGAGCACCAGGTACGCCGCGTGCCCATTGTCGATCAAGGCAAGTTCGTGGGAATCATCACGCTCGCTGACGTTATTCACCACCTGCAGGGTACCAACGGGTTCAGCGGCTCCGTGGCGCTGGCTGTGGCGGGCACGGTGGCGGAAATTTCGAAGCCTCGACAAGGTCACGACACGTCGCGAGCCGGAGTGGAGGCGCTGGCGGGGTAGCGCTCTGGCTCCGTCTGTACCGAGCACGCTCGGACGCGTATTGGCTTGGCGGATGAGAGTTCACCCATCAACGGAATCGGCTCGGCGGGCTGTCGAGGCGCTGTTCGTCGGTGGCGGTATTCGCCAACTGGCACTCGCGCATCAGCTGGGGCGAGCGTTGTGTGCGTTCATGTCGTCGCATCGCGGCTGCGAGTTGTCCGAGCGCGGCGCCTCGACGCAAGATGTGACTCGTGAGGTATGGAGACTTCGGATAGAGTCGACGAGTCGAGCGGCGGGTTTTTATCCAGAGAGGTGAAACACAACATGACTTGGTCGGAGAACGCGCCCGAATTGGAGGCCGTCAGGGGCATTGCGGAAGAAGTCGTGGCTCCGCACTCCGAGCGCTGGGATCGCGACGCGATTTGGCCGGAACCGGCGCTGCGTGCCCTTCAGCGGGCCGGCCTGGGTGGTCTGGTGATACCCAGGGCGTATGGCGGCAAGGGCCAGGGTCTGCTCGCCTTGACGCAAGTCTGCGAGACCTTGGGCAGGGCCGACGCATCGACAGCCCTTTGCTATGGTATGCATTGTGTCGGAGCTGCTTGCGTGGCAGCAAAAGCCACACCGGATCTGGCAGAACGCTTTCTCGCTCCCATCTCGGCTGGGGGGCACCTTACCACACTTGCCCTTTCCGAACCGGGCACCGGCAGTCACTTCTATTTGCCGGAGACGCGTATGCGCAGAGCCAAGGACGCCGAGTGCTACGTGATCACCGGCAGCAAATCCTTCGTGACGAACGGCAGTCACGCGGACTCCTACGTGCTTTCCACGGTGGCCGACGATCACACCGCGCCGCCCGGTCACTTTTCGTTGTTGCTCGTGCCGGGTGACGCCAAAGGGTTGGTTTGGGGACCGGCGTGGTCGGGCTGGGGTATGCGTGGAAACTCCTCGCGAGGCCTCGAGTTCAAGGAGCTGGAGGTACCCGTGTGTAATCGACTGGGTCTGGAAGGTGATCAGATTTGGTACGTGTTCAGGATCGTGGCCCCGTACTTTCTGATGGCCATGGCCGGCACCTACCTGGGGGTGGCTTCGCGAGCGCTATCGGAGGTTCGCTCACATCTCAAGCGGCGCCACTATTCCCATAGCGGAGGCACCCTCGCGGAAGTTGGCGTACTGCAACATCGGCTCGGTGGAATCTGGGCCCAGCTCGAAGGCACCCGCAGCTTGTGCTACCGGGTGGCATCCGACGCCGACAGAGACGTACCAGACGCCTTGACCGGGCTTTGCGCTGCCAAGGCCGAAACTGCCCGGGCCGTGGTCGGCATCGTCAACGAGTGCATGACCTTGTGTGGAGGGCAGGCGTATCGCGACGGATCACTTCTGCAGCGCCTGCTTCGTGACGCAAGGGCCGCCGACGTCATGTCTCCCACCACGGACTTGTTGTACACCTGGGTAGGGAGGTCGCTTCTGGGTTTGCCGTTGCTTGGAGAATGATGATGGCTAGCGTGCTATTCGTCGGCTGCCCTGACAGCTACGTGGATGCGCTGCCGCCGGGCGCACGAGTATTTGCCCAGAGCGACTCCGGAGCGACCTCGGAGCCAGCTACCGAACCCGATCTCGTCGTGATAGGGCCTTCGACGTCTCAGCCGTCGGCTCTGGCGCAACGCGCCGGCAAAGAGTACCCGGGCGTGGATGTGCTCATCACTGCGCCTGCGACCGAGTTCGCCCGGCTGAGCGATCTTCTGAAGGTCACACCCTTCATTCCGTTGCGGACCGCTCTGGTCACCGACGAGCCGCGGTCAGCACTGGTTCAAGCCATTCGCGAGGCCGTGGTACGTTGCGAAGTGCGCAAAGGTCATCGGCGCATAC
Organism: uncultured delta proteobacterium; assembly: GCA_963809955.1. Lineage (GTDB taxonomy): Bacteria > Myxococcota_A > Polyangia > Polyangiales > Polyangiaceae > JAICQQ01. Next base: position 311,816 of record CAWELQ010000010.1, on the reverse strand, counting down.
TCCAGTCCGTCCAGCTCGTTCTCGAACAGCAAGGCAGCGTCGGCGGCCGGGCGGCGGTCTCCGCAGGCGGCAGCGGCGGTCGCAGCACCGATCCGGAGCGCGAAGAGCTGGAGGCGTTCTTCGATGTCTACGCCCTGTTCGGGCGCGAGTTGGTCCAAGAAGTCATCCGAGCCACCTCTCACCTGACCGCTTCGCGTTCCCTGTTTCGGTCGCTGCCGAGCGGGGGCGTTCTCGGGGCTGCATCCGCGCTCGAGCTTGGGCGCGACGCGTTTGCTAGTGGAAACTGGGGACCCTACCTGGAACAGCTCAGAACGACTGCCCAGGCGCACGCCGAGATGGGACTGGGCTTCGACGAGTGGCTCGAGATCGCCTACCAGTTCCGCAGGGTGACGATCCAGCGGCTGGTGGGGCCCGGGTCCCCCGAGCAAGGGAACCTCAAGGCGGCGATGCTCGGCATGGAGCGGTTCTTACGAGTTACCCTGTACGAGCTAGAGCGAGCCCATTCCAGGGCGCAGGCGGAACTGGTCGGGCGCTACCAATCCGACGCGCAGCTGTTTGCCGTGGCCGTGGAGTCTTCCGAAGACGCGATCTCGACTACCGGTCTGGATGGCACGATCACGGCCCAGAACCCCGCCGCCGAGCAGCTCTACGGCTACTCGGGGGGAGAAGGCATCGGCAGTGGCTTTACTCGTCTGGCCGCCGAAGACAGCCGAGACGAACTGGAACGGATACTCTCGGAAGCCGCGAATGGACGTGCGACGCGGAGCCACGAAACACGACTGAAAGGCAAGGAGGGAAACGAGATCGATGTAGCGCTAACGGTCTCTCCGGTGAGAAATGGCTCGGGTCTCTTGCTCGGTTTGTCGGTCATCGCACGAGACATCACGGAGCAAAAGCGCGCTGATGCTTCGTTGCGCCAGGCCCAGAAGATGGAAGCAGTGGGCAGGCTTGCGGGCGGGATTGCGCACGATTTCAACAATCTACTAACCGTAATACTCACGCAAGCCAGCTTCTTGGCGGAGGACGCCGACCTTTCCAGCAGCGCCGAAGATTGTGCTGCCTCCATCATGCAGGCGGCGGAGCGGGCCCGTTCGCTCACGCATCAGCTGCTGGCATTCTCGCATCGCAAGCCGCTGCAGCCACGGACCGTCGACGTCGGCGCAGTGGCGCTTGCCGCACACAAGCTGCTCCGACGAACCTTCCCTGCGAACATAGAGGTCGTGATCTTGCTGGAGGAACAACCTTGGAACATTCGAATCGACCCAGGACGACTCGACCAGCTATTGATGAATCTGGCGTTGAACGCGCGGGACGCCATGCCCACGGGCGGTCGCCTCACGATCGAAATCGAGAATGCTACCCTGTCCCGGCCGACGGCGTTGCTCTCTGCTGGCGACTACACGAAAGTCTCCGTGGCCGACACCGGGGTCGGCATTGCTGAAGCAGACATGGTCCACGTGTTCGAGCCATTTTTTACCACCAAGGAGAGCGGCAAGGGAACCGGACTCGGTCTGGCCACCTGCTATTCCATCGTCCATCAAGCCGGCGGCGATATCCGCGTATCCAGCCAGTTGGGTCGAGGGACGACCTTCGAGGTCTGGTTGCCACGAAGCCGAGAGCGGGCGTCTCCACTGCCGCCTCGCGAATCCGAAACTCTCGAGTCGTTGGGTGGGTCGGAGACCATTCTCGTCGTGGAAGACGAGCCGGCGGTGCTGGCCGTGGTTTGCCGGGTGCTCGAGAAGGCCGGGTATTCCGTTGTTTCGGCGCCCAACGGTGAGGTCGCGTTGCGCGCCATCGACACGGGGCCTGTCGCCCTGGTACTCACCGATACCGTCATGCCTCAGATGAGCGGACCCGAGCTTGCCGAACGATTGAGCGTCAGCCATCCGTCGTTGCCGGTGCTGTTCATGACAGGGTATGCCGACGACCGGGCGATGCGAGACCATGTCCTTTCACCGGGGGCCGACGTATTGCTCAAGCCTTTTCTTCCACGACAGCTTCTGCGACTGGTACGCCAAATGCTGGGACCTGCCCGCAAAAAGCCACTAGAGGGCTGACCCCCTATGGGCCGCTTCGCCTCGGTCCCGCCCCTGTTCTGCCGCTCGCCGCTCGACCAGTTTTCGTTTAGCCTGAACGAGCTTGCGGGTCTCGTTCGAACGGGCGTACCTCTGGTGCAAGAAGTCCGAGACGGCGACTGCGCCGAGCGTACTTACGGCAAAGCGGGTCTGTTTTGGCTTGAACGACAGAGCTGCCATGAGGCCCGTGGCAACCCAGGGTCCGAGACAGTAGGGACAGCTCAGGAGGTTGCCCAGTGTCTCGCGAGGCCCGGGGCGCGGCTCATCGTGGACTTCGCCAGCTCCTTCCAGAGCTTCGCGCTGCGTGAAGGGTGCCCGCAGTGGGGCTGTCACGAAATCTTTGGCGAGGATGCGGCTGAGCTTGTGAGTGGCGACACCGGTCAAGAAGATATCGAGGACGCCCGGACGCTTGCGTCGACGTTTGCCCAACTGGCTGGTCACGCCGGCGAACAAGATCGTGAAACAGCTCATGGTGATGGCGTACCCGGAAAGGGGTACGTGCTCGTGCGGCGCGTAGTCGGCGAGGACTTGGTGACGCTTGTTCATTGGGAGAAGATCTTTGCAAGCAGCATTCCAGCCATGGCTCGCCGCCTGCTCGCCGGGTCACACTCGGCCACAGGCGTCGTCGTTCGGTGTTCTCAGTGCAGATCTGGATAGGGGTCAATCAGGTCGAGCGCCCGGGAGTCACCGCGTCGTCCCACCCGTTCGTCGGGCGGGGTCAAGGCGAAGCGAGGGCGAGGGGCTATAGTCCGTGCAGCGCCCGCGGGCGGTGAGCGCTTCACGGACGTGGGCTCAGTGGGGGCAGGAGGGGGATCGGGATGCTGCTGCGGCGGAGCGTGCTGCCCACGCTCGGGTTGGAGGATGGCCGGAGGCGGGGTGGAGTGCGCTGGCCCGGGGGGGGGGTCTTGGGGAGAAGTGGGCAGAGCGATCGGCTGCCCGATCCAGCGCGAGGCGCGATCCTGGAGTTGCCGATAGGCAGTCCGAGAGAGCGCCCGGAGCGCTTCGGTCTGCGTTGTCAAGGCTCGGGTTCCCGGGGACGAAACGACTGCAAGTGCGCCCAGGAGGGTTGCGGCGGCAAGCAGGAGACGGACAGCTCCGCGCTGTCCGCCGGACGAGCGCGACGAGCGATGCGATACGTCTCCCGTTTCGGGAGGGGGTGTACACGGAGGTTGTGGGGCGGGGCTCTGGGGCTCGCATACCAGAACCGGGATGTCGAGTTCGCCGGACTCCGGCGCCGCGAGGGGGAGCGGATGCGCTTCCGCCTCGCCCTCATCCGGGTGCGCCGACTCGGACCAGGCCATTAGCACTCGGTGCAGCTCGAGCGCGCTCGAGTAGCGATCCCCGGGACGCTTTTCTAGGCACCTGAGCACGATCGCGTCGATTGCGGAGGGCACGTCCGAGCGGCTGGCGGAGGGAGCAGGGCACGGTTCATTGACGACTCGCGCGCAAACGGCTGGTATCGAGGAGCCGTCGAACGGCACCTGTCCCGTCAAGAGCTCGAACAGTACCACTCCGAGGGACCAGACATCTGCTCTCGGGTCGACTTCCGCTGGCGTCAACAGCTGCTCGGGTGCCATGTAGTGAGGCGAGCCCAAAGAACGCTGGGTGTCCATCAGCTCGCGCGCGGAGGAACGTTGCTTGGCGACGCCGAAGTCGAGCAATTTTATCAAGCGTTGCCCTTCGGCGTCCAGAGTGACGAACAGGTTGTCGGGCTTGAGATCGCGATGAATGATGCCGCGCTTATGGCAGTCGGCCACGCCCTCACAAGCGCCACTCACCAGCTCGACCGCATCTGCGATGGAGAGTGGACCATCGTTGCGAAGTAGTGTGCGCAAGTCGGTACCCTGTAGCAGCTCCGTGACCATGAACGGGGGCCCGCCGCTGATGCGACCGATATCGAGTACCAGCGCGACGTGCTTGCCTCGCAGGCGGGCGCCGGCGCGCGCCTCGAGGAGAAACCTGGCGACTGCCTCACGGTGCTCGCAAAACTCGTGCTTGAGTACCTTGACGGCGATGGGCTGGTCCAACAGGACGTGCCAGCCCCGGTACACGGTAGCCATGCCTCCCTCGGCGATTGGTTCGATGAGGCGATAGCGTCCACCGATGGTCCTGCCTGCGAGCACGAGGGTGCTCGACGACTCTGCGAGGCTACCGACAGGGGGCTGCTCTTCCGAAGACGCAACTTCCGTCATGACTGCTCCGTGGGTGGTGCGTTGTGGCGCGGGTCGCGGCTCAGAGCTGCGCCGTCGGTCCACGGTGGGTTTCTACGGTGATGGCTCCGAACTCTTCGAACACCTTCTTGGCGAGATCCCGAACGTGTTTGTCCGGAGCCGTCACCACCACGAGTACGCCGTCGGACTTCAGCATGTCGCTGTAGAGCTTGACTTCGTGTTGCGACATGCCCAGCCCCACCAGACCCCCGATGGTTCCTCCGGTCGCGGCACCAGCCCCGGCTCCGGCGAAGATGGCGACCACGGGACCCGCCGCCAAAATGCCGACGCCTGGCATCGCCAGCGCCGCGACCGTGGTGAGGCCAGCTATCAAACCACCCAGTATCCCGCCTGCGATGCCTCCAGCGGCTGCTCCCTCGGGAGCCTTGGTGTGCTTGTCGACGGTAGCCAGATGGGCTCGCGACTTGTCCGAGACGAGCACGCTGATGCTGTCGTGGGGGACTCCAGCGTCGCCGAGCTGCTCGGCCGCCGCGTGGGCTCCGTGGATCGTCTTGAAACCGCCAAACACATGCATCTCTTTGGACATGGAAAGATCTCCTTGAGCGTTCCACCCGGCCGAGCACCCTCGCATCTGAGCCACACGGGCTCAAAGCAACTGTCGTGCCGTCACCGCAGCGGGCGGTTGTGACGTCCTCGGGACGGTCGATCCCCCCGATCTGCCGCGGCAAACTGCCTCGCATGCGCAATCGCCCCCCGCCCGCCCCGGGGGAGGAAACGGCGTTTCGAGGTTCGCGAAGGGCTTGGGTCTGGCTCGAAGGTTGCACTCACGCTGCCGTGCAAGCCATTGGTCTCCCCGTGCCACCTGGAGCGGGCCTCACGATTGCGATCGCCTTGCTGATGGGTATGCTCGCGCAGTCGATTGCGCTGCGCCTGAGTGTTCCCGGAATCGTCCTTCTGCTCTTTGCGGGTTTGCTGCTGGGGCCGGATGTTGCCGGTTGGGTTCAGCCGCAGACGCTCGGTGTGGCGCTGCCCACCCTGGTGGGGTTCGCTGTGGCGGTGGTCCTTTTCGAGGGCGCGATGAATCTCGAGCTATCCAAGATGCGGCGCGAGAAGCATGCGATTCGGATGCTGGTCTCGGTGGGAGGCTTGATCACGATTGTGGGCGCGACACTAACGGTTCGCCATGTGCTCGGCTGGGACTGGCGCCCGTCCGTGCTGTTCGGCACGCTGGTGGTGGTGACCGGCCCGACCGTCGTCACGCCTTTGCTTCGACGCGTTCGTATCGAGAGCAGCGTGGCCACGATCCTGGAAGCCGAAGCAGTGTTTGGCGACGCGATTGGGGCCGTGGTTGCAGTGGCCGCCTATGAGTTTGCCGCTGCGCCCTTCGACCCCACCGATATTACCCGAGGTATCCTGTGGGTGGTGGCACGCTTGGGCTTTGGCGGAATGATTGGGGTGCTCTCGGGAGGCGCGTTCGTGGCACTCTTGCGGACGGAACGGGTGGTGCCACGGGGACTCGAAAACGTGTTCACGCTGACCTTTGTCCTGGCGCAGTACCAGCTGGCAAACTCGCTGCTGCACGAGAGCGGCATTGCCGCGTCCATTGGAGCCGGAATCGTTGTTGGCAACGTCAAGACGCGCGTCTCTCGGCAGCTCCACGAGTTCAAAGAGGGGCTGACGGTCATGTTGATAGGGCTTTTGTTCGTGCTGCTGGCTGCCGATGTGCGGTTCGACTCGATGTGGCAGCTGGGGTGGCCCGCTCTGCTCGCGGTCGCCCTGTTGATGCTGGCGATTCGACCGCTGGCCGTTTTCGTCTCTACGCTGGGCAGCGGCGTTTCGCTGCGCCAGCGGCTATTCATTTCCTGGCTGGCTCCTCGTGGAATCATCGCGGCCTCGGTGGCTTCCCTATTCGCTGTCGGTCTGGACCATAGCGAAATGCTCGGCGCTTCGGCTCTGCGGGAAATGGTATTTTTGGTGATCTTCGCCACGGTGTGCAGCGCCGGCCTGACGGGGGGTCCCGCGGCGCGATGGCTCGGAGTCGAGCGCCCGAATGCGACGGGCTGGGTGGTCTTGGGAGCCAGCGCGATAGCGCGGGTCTTGGCCTCCGAGTTGAGCAAGGCGGGGCAAGAGGTGCTGTGCATCGACACCAACCCTTCGGCGGCGCGCGCGGCCGAGGAAAGCGGCTTGCGGATCATCTACGGCAACGGTTTGGAGGAGCTGACGTTACGCAGGGCCGAGGCCCCGATCCGCTTAGGGTTCGTGGCCCTGACACAGAACGAAGAAGTGAATTTGCTGTTCGCAGAAAGAGTACGGCACCATAATAAGACTGCTCCGGTCTACGTGACCCTGAATTCCCTGAACGAAGGAGTCACCAGGGATATGGTGAAAAGCGCGGGAGCGCGCGTGCTGTTTGGAGGTTCGTACCGTGTTGCTCGCTGGCTGAGACGCTTCGAGCAGGGTGACATCGAGATTCAGACCTGGGCGCGTGGAGCGGCGAGCGCCGAGCTGACCCGCACGGATGCACCCGCGGATTGGGAGCGGCGCTCGGAGGCACACGAAAGTGACCTGTATCTGCCCCTGCTGATCGAGCGCGGGGGCAGGGTGGAGCCATTCGGTGCAGAGCAGCTATCGGAGGAAGCCAGCCGTATCGTGGTGGCGGTCCATACGCCGGATCGAACGCAGGCTCGCGATCGGCTCGTTGGGTTGGGCTGGCAAGAACAGAATGCGGCGGGGGTCTTGCAGCACGCTTGACTGACTGGTCCCTTCGCGGCAGCGAGGCTCGGTCTCAGTGTTGCTCGAGCTGGTCCAGCGTTACTTCGTCGACGGGCACCAGGTGTTGGCTTTTCAGCCACTCTCGGTAGCGGCGTTCCTTCTGCTCGCCAGTCAGGTGAGACGTCGCTTCGGAGCGATGTGGCAGTGTTTTCCTCCGTGCCGGCAGCACGGCCGGCGGTGTCCCGCGCTCCTCGCTGGGTTCGGAATCCGTCGCGCTTTCGAAAGCGGTAGGTTCTAGCGCGTTGAGCTTTGGCCAGACCCGGTCGACCACCTCGTAAGTCTTCACGACCGCCGGGCCCGGATCACTCGGATCGCCGCTCAGATGGGCGCGCGCGTGCACGCCTCCTAGTAACCAGAGCCCGAGGATCAGCCCCACCGATAGGCAGACCACAGACACGAAGACCCAACGAAATACGCTGTGCCCGCGCGGTCGGGGCAGACCTGCTACGAACTGGTCGTCGCCCGCTGGGAAGTCGCTGGGACCTTCCGAGCCCATGGGAAGTGGCGGTTGGCTTGCTCCGGGCACGGCAGACCGCGCCGGTCCGGGTTCGAACGATGCCTCCGGCCTGTCTGGCGCCGAAGCGACGCTCGGCCCTGGTCTATCGAGCTCGGCACTGTGATTTTCGGCGCTCAGGAACTTCTGGAGCGCTTCGCGGAGATCGCTCATCGAAGCGTAGCGTAGGTTCGCGTCCTTTTCGAGACAGCGATCCACGATCTCCACCAAACGAGGCGGGATATCGTTGCCCAGTTCCAACAACGCCGGCGGCGATTCTGCGATGACCTGCCATTGAATCTGACCGTCTGTGTCGCCGTCGAATGGGCGGGTCCCAGTCAGGCTCTCGTACAGCACGACCCCCAGTGACCAGATGTCCGTGCGCTCGTCCACGGCAGCCGGGTTTTGCATCTGCTCTGGTGACATGTAACAGGGCGAACCAATGCTATCGCCCGGGAGTGTGACGCGCGCCGCGCCCGTCGCGCCGAGCTGCTTGGATATGCCGAAATCCAGGAGCTTGACGAACGGCGGCGAACCGGGAGATTCCGTGATGAACAGATGCTCGGGTTTGATATCCCTGTGGATCAACCCACTAGCGTGAGCAGCGGCCATTGCTTCGCAAGCTTGCAGGACGATCTCGGCTGCTTGTCTGTACGGTAGCGGTCCCGATTGACCCAGCCGACTGAGCAAATCTTGACCGTGCAGCCGCTCCATCACCAGGAATGCTTCGCCCGATGGGAGCTGCCCTGCGTCGAAGACTCTGGCGATGTGAGGGCTGCTCAGACCGGCAACGCTCCGGGCCTCGTGAACGAAGCGAGTGGCGATGTGTTGGCTTCTGGACAGCTGCGGTCTCACGACCTTGATCGCTACTTCGTTGCCGAGCTCCAGATGCTCGCCTTCGAACACCAACCCCATACCGCCGGCGCCCAGCAAACGCCCCACTCGGTAACGCCCGACGACTGTATCCCCCTGTTGAATGGGAAGGCGCTGAACGTCGCCGCCGAACGCCGATTCATGGGGTTGCGCCATACCCATGCCCTCGCAAGCCTCGTACCAGAGAGCATTCCGCGCATCCGGAGCGAAATGTCGTACATGGGTTCAGTGGCAATAATGTAGCACTGTGGCGAGCCGGACTCATCTGGGTGGCAGCACGCCTCACGCCTGGCCCAGTCGCTGGATGGGCCAGCTCTGCCACACCTCGACCGATGTCAGAAGCTGCTCCATCAGTCCCACCAGATCCAGCGCCGAGATCACGCCGACCAGCTTGCCACTATCGGCGACCAGGGCGACGTAGGACTGACCGCTGTTCGTACAAGCGCGGACCAGATGCTTGAGCGGGGCATTTTCCGAGAGCAGCGTCACCGGTGCCATGATGTCCGCGACGCCCAGATCGACGAGACTCGCTCGGCCGTGTGTGTCTGCAGTGCGCAGCAAGGCAGCCGGTTGAATCATGCCCACGGGCCTTTCGCCCTCGTCCAGCACGACAGCGATGGCCGCCGTGGATCGTGCGAACATGGTGGGTAGGACGCTGATCGGATCGCCGATGCCAATACGTAAGGTCTGGTGGGACACGCGGTCGAGCAGATCTCGTGCTCGTTCGCGATGCTCATTTCCGGGTACCGTGTCCATGGTCTCGAGGTCTGCCATGAGCTCGGGCTTGCAACTGGCGTGCCTTCCCAGGTCTTTGCTCGGCCGCGCATGGGAGCGGTCGAATGCTCGCGGCCGGGTCGCAATTGGCCACGACAGGGGCGCACAGGTCACCTCGTGAGCTGGCGGGGTCTCGAGACGGATGGTGGGCGGCTATCGCGCGCGGTGGCGGGCGCCGCTGGGTCCTGGTCGGGCACCGCTCTTGCAAGTGCTCGTACTCCAAATCATGAAATTCGCTGCGTTGCGGAAGACAGCTGCCGCGTGTGTACTACTGGTTTGTAGCGGTTGCGGTTCGGGCGGCCCAATACCTCCTCCTGCCAGCCCGCTCAGCACGCCGAGTGAACTGTGTACCAGTGAAGTCCCGCAGAGCCCGTGCCTGCCGCCGCGTGACGTGGAAAACTGGTTGAGGAGTGCCACGCTGCGTGTGCTGGGCGTTGCCGAAACCTCGGGCAGCTCGGGAGCCAAACTCTTGACCTTGCGCGTGGACTTGCCGGGTCGCGCCGTTACCCTTCGCGCGAAGTGGCGCGAGTACGACAGTTCGCTGTTCAACGATGCTCGCAAGGAGATCGCTGCGTATGCCACGCAGAAACTGGTGTTTCGACCCCACGAATACGTGGTGCCACCAGCGGTGGGGCGTTGCTTTCCGCTGGCTCGCTATCGAGGCTTCATGGGCACTCGGGCCGCGGCCAGCTTCGAGGGGACTCGCTGCGTGTTCGGCTCCTTGTCCTATTGGTTGGAAAATGTAAGAAGCACCCGCGCCTTCGACAAACGGCGTTTCCGTCGCGATGCCGACTACCGGCGCGCCATGGCGGACGTGAACCTGTTCACGTTCTTGATCCAGCACGGCGATACCCACGAGGGAAACTTCCTGATCGCCGGTGACGACTCGGGGTCTCGTACTCGTGTATATTCGCCAGACAATGCCATTGCTTTCAGCCCGCTGATGAGAAACCCACTCGATCTATTTCGCGCCAATTGGTACGAGCTTCGCGTGCCGGCGTTGCGCAAGCAAGTGGTGAAGCGCCTGCGCGCGATCGATCGCAGCGAGCTGGAGAGTCTGGCCGTCATCGAGCAGTATCGCATCATCGACCGGCAGCTCCGTCCCACCGAGCCCGGCCCGGCCATTGGCGGCGATAGCGGCATACGACGTACTGCGGGCATCCTGCAGCTTGGGCTCACTCCAACGGAAATCGAGCGACTTCACGATCGTATCGAGCTGGCTCTCGATCGAGTGAAATCGGGTGACATAGGGGTTTTCTGAAGGTTGGCTCGGATGGTCGCCTATGCCTCTGCTTCCGGGCTGGCCCGGCTACGCTCGCTCGACTGGCTGAGAGTCAAGCGTAGCATAAAGCAAAAGCTGGGTCTGCTGGAGCCGCTACGCCTGGACGTCTACGGCGGTTATGCAGGGCATCGGCGAGCGTACATCTGGGGCCGCGCGCTCGAGGATGAATTGCCCGAGCCACCCAGCGCCGACGACACGGTCTGGGTGAATCTCAAGCGGTCGCTGCGGCAGCTGGAATCGGATGAGGTACCAGGTCTGGCGGTGCAGCTCGAGTTGGCCGGCCATCGTTGCCAGCTGGTCACCGATTCGGAAGGCTATTTCTTCGCAGAGCCGCCGCTGGTTTCCGAACTCACGCCGGGTTGGCACACCTGCGGTGTGCGATGCATCGACGATTCGGTTCCTAGCGGTGCTGGCACCGAGTACCAGGGTAACGTAATGGTTGTTCGGCAAAACGCGCGCTTTGGTGTTATCAGTGATATCGACGACACCATCTTGCAGAGCCACGTCCACAATCGCTTCAAGCAGGCCGCCGTCACCTTGCTCGGCAACGCCGTCACGCGCCTGTCCTTCCCGGGCGCGCGTCAACTGTATAACGGCCTGCAACGCGCGGGCCGGGGCGCTCCCTTTTTCTACGTTTCGAGGAGCGCATGGAGTGTCCACGCGGTGCTCGAACACTTCATCCAGTATCAGGGGTTACCGCGAGGCCCGTTGGTTCTCAGACACGTCGGTCTGTTCAACGACGCCGAACGGCGGCGAGGTCACAAGCGTGGAGAAATCGAGCGAATTCTCGCCACCTATCCGGAACTTGACTTCGTCCTGATTGGCGACAGCGGCCAATCCGATGCTTTCATTTATCTCGATGTCGCAGAGCGTCACCCAGGACGCGTGCTGGCGATCCTGATCCGAAACGTGACGAGCGGCGCGCGCTCCGAGCAGATTCGACTTGCGTTGTCGGCAGCGGGTCGCTCGCGCCCTCCGGGGCTGCTGTTCGATGACGATGCTCGAGCTGCGCGTTTTTGCGCCCAGCTCGGCTTGTGGCAAGCGAACGACGTTGCGTAGAATGCGCTCAGGAGTCTCCCGGTTCGAATTGCTTGTCCACGATCAGCAGGAAACGAAAAGAGCTTGGGGCCTCCAGGGAGGCGCCCAGGGCCCCAACGATCATCCCGAAGTTCGCGGTCCAGCAAGACATCTTCAAGTAGCTTGCAGAGCCAAGCGGGCGTGCGCCCCAACTCTCGACTAGCTCGCTGGGATAGACGCCAACGCCGATTCCTAGAGCCATGACGAAAAGCATGCCGAAGGTTGCGGCGATTCCGAAGCTGACGCCTGCCACACTCGCGAGCTCCGCCGTGACGCGGCGCTCGGTGAGTGGTCGCTGCCGGAGGTGCGATAGTAGGCGCTGCCGGTGCAGTAGGTAAACGACCGCTCCGCTCAGACTCGAGAGGGCCAACACCCCGAGCCGCCACCAAGGTTGGGTCAGTGCGAGCTGCCAGGCCTCGGCCGTGAGCATGAGCAGTGCGCTCGCCGAGACCGCTCCGGCCGAGAGCCGCGACAGACGCACCGGAAAGAGCCAGGGGCGTGTCCGGACAAGGGCCTGGGTGAACTCTCGCTTGTTGAGCCACACACCTCTCAGGTAAAACTGGAAGCGACCGTGTCTCGAAGCGTTTTCCTCGAGCCTTTGATCGGCTATGTCGTCCAAGCTGTGTCGTAGGCGACGGACCAGGGCGGAATCTGCGAAGGACTCTCGATCACTCGGCAGCTCTGCTTCGTTGGCGCCGTTGAGGGCGGCGAACAGCTCGAGCAAGGCCCGGTACATCGGTGCTTCCGAGCTCCCCGCGTGTGCGCGCTCCCAGGCCATGGTGTTGAATACAGCGCAACCGAAAAGTTGCGAGGAGGCGGCGAGCAGTGGAGCGCCCCGCGGCCCCCGCAGGGGCTGTTCCACTGCGTAGAGTGCAAAATCGATCCTCTTTTCCTCCAGGGTGCGCACGGCGCGTTCGAGTTTGGGCAGCGGCGCATTTTCCGAGTCGGGTTCGGTCAAGACGTCGACGTGGAGGCGCCAGGTGAACTCCGGCAGCGCCGCACTCAGATTCTCCAACAGTAAGCCGGCACCGCGCTCCACCGCTTCCCGCGACTCGGGCAAGAGCGAATGCGAAACGAATACGCCTATGTCGACCGGAAGGGAGCGAGACACGGAATCTTCGAGCCTGGATGAAGGGGTACCTTGGATTTGTCGAGGCAGGCTTCGTGCCCGGGGGAACGAACGTGCGGAAATCTCGCACCTTACTGGTGGGAACCGGGAGGCCGAACGGGCGCGCCCTGGAGTTTCATGCAAGGCTCTTCGACGTGGTAGAACGCACTCGAGACAGTCTTGCCGCCCTCGCCGAGCGAGCGGCGAATTCGTTGAATGACGCCGATTCGGAGTGGTGGCCCTTTCTATTTCTCAGGGTCCGCCAACACGAATTCATGTCCGTGGCCAGGACGCTGCTGTTGGCGTTGGCGTATGCTTTGCCGGCCGCGCTTTTTGCAGTGGCGCTGGGCAGCGCGCTCGGTGACAGTGTGGGAGTACGCGAACTCGCAGGGATGGTCAGCATTGCGTTTCTCGCGACATTCCTGTTTCTGCTCGTCGGCGTGACCTACTTCTGGAACCGTCGGGCGGCTCGCCTGCAGGCACTGCGCGTGCGTGCGCGGTCTCGTCGTCGCTGACTCTGGCCGACTCGACGCCGCCGAAACGAGCTGCGAGAGCTCTAGGTGTCGGCTTGTTCTGCCTCGAGCTCCGCTAGCAGGGTGGGGTCGCTCTGGATGCGGCGCCGCGCTTCCGAGTCGGGCACGCTTTGTTCTCGCAAGATGCCCAAAATGGCTTTCGCGTTCAAGCGTGGTCCCGAACGCTGCGGCAGCCTGCCAACCTGCCTCGCTGAACGTTTTTTTGGCGATGTTCTATTCGAAGTGGTGTGTTGCACGACTATCGTCTCCGTTCCTCCGTATGGTAAGCGTACGTCGAGACCGATGCCAAATTGGTGCCAAATTGACGCCAGCCTTTGGCCCCACTGGCCGCTCGGCGCGCCAGGCGCGCCCGAAGATCAGTGCAGCACTGCTGTTTCGCGCACGGAATCGTGGCAAAGCCAGTCCAGCGCGCGAGAAAGCTCTTCGGAGCCGAAAACGCGTACTCGATGCGAAAACCACGGCACTGTGGCTTCGACCATGACCCGCTGGGCGATGCTGCCACACACAATCGCTATTCTGCCCCCGTCCAGGGTCGCCGGGCTCTGAAGCCCGACCCGGTATGCGAGGCCGTACACGTCGCAGCCACTGAATTCGGTCAGATCGAGCAGCACGTCGGAAGGCCTGCCGGCGGGCGCGCTCACGAGGGACGAAGCAATGGCCGGAGGATCGTCCTCCGTGAATTTGCCAGAGACTTTCACCAGCGCGCAATGCGGATGAATCCGCGTCACGTGGAAGAATTGGCGGCTCATGGATTCTCGGCGCATGCTCGCTCTGAAATCGACGCAGCGTTGGGCCGACTGCGGCGCTCGTACTGACGTTGCACCCTGCAGCGTTGCTCAGCTGAGCCCGAATGCAACGTTGGCTTGCGAAACGATTGCGCCACGAGCCCTGACAGGCAAGAGACCGGCCACCCCAAAACGACCGAGCGTGATTGTCGGTCAGGCTTTTCGGCCCCCACTTAAGTGAAGGCCGAGAGCCTTCAAATCGCGTTCTTCGGCTCGAGTCATCGGCTGTTGCCTATTTTCCGCGAGGACTCTTTGCAAGTGCACTCGAAGGATTCGGCTGAGGACCCGGGATGCTGTGGCAGCTTTGCGGTGCGGGCGCTGGTGTCGCGCGCGGGCCGTCCACCCGAAGGCGGCATGAAGGCGTGCGAGGCTCCGTGGCGGGATGAGCACGGTACGGAGATTGCTTGGTGGCTTCGGTGCGATCGAAGCCAGCCTTCGGTCCGACAGACCAACCCAGACATACGCATGCCCGACCGATCCATCGCCTACGTGATGCTCAGGATCACCCTGGGCATCAACCTGCTGTTACACGGCCTCGTGCGCTTACCCACGCTGCCGTCGTTCGCGAAAGGCCTCTCGCAGGCCTTCGACCGAACGGTCTTGCCAGGTTGGCTAGTGTTTGCCTTCGCACTACTGCTCCCGGTGATGGAGGCAACGCTGGGGCTCTTGATTACCGTGGGCAAGTGGACGAGGAGGGCCTTGTTTCTCGGTGCGGGGTTGATGATCGTGCTGGTGTTCGGAACAGCGCTTCGCCAGGAATGGTCCACGCTTGGCACACAGATGGTCTACGCGCTCGTTTACTACGTGTTGCTCGCGGGACGTGAGCACAATCGTCTCTGCTTTGACGCCGTCGCGTCGCCGAGCGATGCAGCAAGTTCGCATGGGGCCGGACAGGCGTAAGGTGACGGCAGAGCTCTGGATGGGTCTGGCCTCCTTGTCGGCGGTCAGCATCGTCGCCTGGTACGCGCGCCGGCTGTGGTTGGCCCGGCGTGGCAGGCAGCGGTTTCACGAAGCACCGTTGCGCACCATGATCGCGGCGGGCGCCACCGGCGATTCGAGTGTGCGTCTCTGGGGGCGCAGCGAAAGCGAGGGCCCACACTCATTCAGCATTGCCTGCGTCGACCCGGAGGCACACCTGGGAGACTACACATTCATGATCCAGCGCTCCGCTGCCGATGGCACGTTTTCGGTCGAATACCCGAACGACTTCCCGGGCGCGCCGCCGCTCGCTCCTGGTCGTAGCTACAGCTGTTCGATACGAGCGGGTGGGGCCGAACTGGTGGGACGGTGCTGCTTCGAAACGACCCCGAAGTCCGCGAGCGAGACTCCAGAGATCTTCTCGATTGCTGCCATGAGCTGTAACCAGCCCTTCGACGACTACGGGGCCGTCAGCGAGTCGGCTCAGCGTTTGCTGGCAGCGCTGCCCGATGCGCTCGCGTCCTATCGGGTCAAGCGCGTGCTCTTGATGGGGGACCAGGTATACGGCGACCTGCCGGAACGCTGTTCCTTGAGAAACTGGCGCTATCTGCAGAGGGTGGCACCGAATTCCGAGGCCGAGCTCACCGAGTGCTCCCGGGATGAAGTGCGCGCCCTGTACCAGGCCCGGTACCGATGTTTCTGGAAGATGAGCGGTTTCCAGCGTATCCAGTCGGAGTTTGCCTGCCATCCCATCCTGGACGACCACGAAATCATCGACAACTTCGGATCCAGTCCCGACCATGCGGGGCCTCGGTATCGCGCGCTGTTCGACGGGGCTCTCGATGCGTTTTACGACTACCAGGGGCAGAGGGTCCTGCCAGCTTCGGGCGACCGGCGGCCCGCGGCGTTCTATCACGACTTCGAATACGGAACCGTGGGCGGCTTTATCATGGATTTGCGCAGCGAGCGGCGCGCCACCGACGACGAGATACGAGTGTACTCAGACGAGCAGCTCGATGCTCTCAGCGCGTTTCTCGCTCGCAACTCCGACAAGCATGTGATCCTTCTGGTGCTCAGCGTACCCATCCTGCACGTGCCCGATTGGCTGGCCCAGGTCGGTTCCGCGTTTTCGTCCTCGGACGGCGATCTGGAGGATCGTTGGTCGAACCCCAAGGCCATGCGAGATCGCGACCGCCTGCTCCGAGCCATTCGTACGCACCAAAGCAAGCACACACGGCAGCGAATGGTCCTGCTGGGCGGCGACGTGCACGTGGGCCTGGCAGGACGCTTCACCTGGGGCGAAGGTGTCCCCGATTGTTACCAGTTGGTTTCGAGCGCCGTGTCCAATGCGTCCGAATTCGACATCCGACGCATTGTCGAAAAGCTACCCGACGTTTCCCCCGTCGTCGGCGAGGGTGACTGGTGCTTCGAAGCGCGATTGCTCGACTCGTGTGCCGAGGCGAAAGACGCGAGCAACCCCTATGGAAAGCTCAACTGCGGGGTGGTAGAGGTCGAGCGGATCAGCGCTGATGAGTCCACGGTGCGGCTCCTCTTGTTGGGTTCGAGCGATGACGACCCACCTCGGGTGAGAGTGGTTTTCGATAGCGGCCGTTTGTAAGCGGGGCGCGTGGCGATTTGACGCGTCGTGGCGGATTGTCACTCGGGCTCGGACCCCCTCCTCGGGATGCCTGGCGCAAATCGTCTAGTGACGCGCTTGGCATGCATCTTGGTTGCTGGCATCCACGGGGCGACCCCCCACTCGCTTTCGGGGGCTTGCCCAAGCGTGCTCACCGGTTTCATTGGAGAGGTAGAAATCCATGGACTTTCTGGAATTCTTGGGACGTCGCCTCAACGTCAGCGCCAGCGAAGCAAGCAAGAAGTTGGAGCTTGTACTCGTGAACTATCACTCGTCACGAAAATACACGATTCGAGTGCTCGACCCCCGGCCGAGTGTGACCGCCGGACGGGCAGAAGACTCCGGCTGACCGCGATGGCCCCGCCGTGGCCAGGTTGGGCCGGGCCCGGTGGCAGCCGGCCGCCTCACGCGCCCAGCTGCAGCCCTATGGTGATGCGGTACTGCATGTAGGAGAACGGAGCTCCCGAGGTTTGTGGAATCGGCAGCGCGATGTGCGCCGGATTCACCACCAGGTAAAACTGCTTGCTGAGTTCGTAGTCGATGCCCAACAGATTGAAGCCGATGAACGGCCCCGTGGTGCCCTTGGGGACTCCGTAGAGATCGAAGAGCATGCGTGAGGCTCCCAGCTGAAGCGTGGTTCTCAAGTTGGTGCGCTCGAAGCGCATGGGGAAACGCAGGATGCCGGTGGCGTAGACCGAGGCGACGCCCCTGCGGAACTCCGAGCGCGAATCGGCGTACCAAGGGTTGTACTCTCCGTCCAGTCCGACGAGCCAGTTGTCGTCGAGGCGATAGCGCACGCCCAGGGCTCCGGCGACCGCGGGGTTTTCGATGGACCCAGAAAGGTTGAGCGCCGCGCCCCAGGGAATGGGAGGGGGCTGTTCGATGCGAGCATGCTCCGCAGCCAACACACGGTTCGTCACCGGATCGCCTTCGGGACCAGGGCTAGTGGCATCGGTGGCTTCCTGCGCATGCGCGCGACCCGTGCACAGTATCGATGCGAGCGCCAGGGCTGCGAGCGCCAGACGCTTTCGTCCGCCGGTAGCGGGCGAAGCGGAATGCTTACGTCGGAACCAGAACAGGGCAAGGCAAAGTAGAGGTGCGCCGGCAATTGGTGATGCGCCTCCGAGCGCGCCGCCGACCTGACAACCGGGGGCCGGGTCCTTGTATTTGGCTTCGGGAGCGTCGCACCAGTTGTTGTCGTAGTCACAACCGTCCTTGTGGGTGAAGTACTTGTCGAGCAGGCGGTCGACTTCGTTGAGCTTCTCCTCGCGGCTCAGCTCAGGGTCGAGCGTGGCCACCAAGAACTCCGTGCTGGCGCGCGTCGCGACCTCCAAACGCTTGCTGCGAAGCGCATCCAGATTGCGGCATGCATCCAACGCGGAACTGTGGGGCGGACCATCGACAGCGCTGTCCAGTGTGCCATCGACGAGTTCGATGTAGTTGAGCACGGTGACCACCTCGAGCTGGTCTTCGGTTCGGTACGTGTGACTGAAGCCGTCCTGAATGGTGTGCAGGGCCTGCCCCATCTGAATGTGGTACGTGGGCAGCTCGGCGTCTACCGGCCCGCGGATGTCCAGAGCGACGGTCAAGTGTGTGCGAGCGCTCGGGTCCAGCCTGCCATTATCGTCGAAGGCGTCGAGAGCGGCCTCGATTCTCTCGCGGATGGTGTCGCGACAGTCCTGGAGCGCAGCGCGGGAGCCGGCGACGCCGTCTTGCGCGGCCGTTCGCAGACAGTGCTGTTGCTGGTGCTCCGGCGTGCCGTGCAGGGGAGCGAGATTGGCGAGGTCATCGGGCTGGTTACCTCCGAAGTCGACGTGGTGGTTGGCCAGCACTAGGCTTGCGGCACCCAGGTCGTCGAGCCCATTCTCGAGTCGGAAGGGCACATCCTCGATGAGAGCTCGCTCCTGCTCGTTGGCTTTTAGGACGTCGAGCGGACCGAGCTCGGCACGGGCGCGTTTGAGAGCTTCCTGGGTCATGTCCTCGTGACAGGGGTCGGACACGATTGTGTTGGTGCTGTAGGCGGCCGCGCTCCGAGTCGCCAACAGAACCCACAACGAGGCGATGATCTTCAATACATCGAGACAACGTGCACGGAAAACACGCGGTCTCGTGCTAGGCCTCGGATGCAGTGGGCGGCGTGGGAGCATCAGCATGGCTGCTCGACCTATGCAGGACGGGTGCCAGCGCATTCAGCTCGCGAAACGACCGTGAGCCCAGCTTTTTGGTCTTTCTAACAGCCGTTCGGGCCATGTTCGACACGGCGTGGCAAGCCGCCCCGCCGCCATGCGTTCAGCGCGGGCTCGCAAAGCACCAACGAGCGGGCTTTCGTCCGGATATCTGATAGCCTTGCCAGCGTAGAGCGGCTCATGACCGATCACGTATTCCTCGTCCCAGGGTTCTTCGGCTTTAGCAGCTTCGGAAGGCTCAAGTACTTCAATGGCGTGGGCGAGATCGTTCAGAGAGAGCTCGAGAGGACGGGAATGCGGGCGAACGTCGTCGAGATCGACACGCTGCCGACTGCCTCGATTCGTCGGCGTGCTGGACACCTGCTCGAGAAAGTGCGCGCATGCACCGAGCGAGACCCTGGCCCGGTGCACCTGATCGGGCATTCCACCGGCGGCCTCGACGTGCGCTTGCTGGTTTGCCCGAACGCGGACCTCCAGTCACAGGTACAACAGCCGGTTCTCGAGCGCGTGCGCACCCTGGTCACAGTGGCGACGCCTCACCTCGGGACGCCGCTTGCCAACTCGTTTAGCGGCGCGTTCGGCAGGCCCGCACTCAAGCTGTTCGCAATCCTGATGTTCTATGTTCTGCAGTACGGGCGCTTGCCGGTGGGTATCGGCTTGCAGGCTGCGCGCTGGGTGACTCGCCTGGACGACTACGTCGGCTTGAAAAACACGGTCCCGGACGAGATCTTCGAGAAGCTGCTCGGCGAGCTGGGTACGGAGGAGCGCCAGCAACTGCTCGACTTCCTCGATGGTGTCGGCAACGACCAATCGCTCCTGTTTCAGTTGACCGAGGCTGGGTGTGACCTGTTGAACGCAACGACAGGCAGGCCGGATTGGCTTCGCTATGCCAGCGTGCTTACCTGCGCGCCGCGCGCCAACCTCAGAAATGTATGGGAGAATTCGGTAAACGTTTACGCGCAGGGGCTCCACGGTATCTATGGGGCGCTCTATATGTTGGCGCGTCGCACGGACACACGTTGGCTGCCGACGCTGTCATCCTCACTCGAGGAGGCGCTGCTGCTCGAGTTGGGGCGAGTCCCCGACGCACGCGACAATGATGGGATCGTCCCGACGCTGGCCCAGACATGGGGCGAGCACCTGGGAGCCGTCCGGGCCGACCATCTCGATGTGATCGGGCATTTCGGCGACGACTCGCGCGGAGCCGGCGCGGACTGGTTCCCCAGCGGGTCGAATTTCGGCTACCGTGATTTCGAAGCGCTCTGGCGTAGAGTGGCGGACTACATCGCCCGAACCGAGTGAACGAAACCAAACGGGCGCTCGCTCATTTTTCGCGGACCGCGAATTCGATTTCGGACGCCCGCGAGCACTGCCCGCTCATTCCGAATTCGGGACTTCCTTGCGACGTCGGCCGCGGTTCAGATCGGACAGCTTGCCTTTGATTACCTCGCGCATGCTGCTCGATTCATCTGTGCTCGGTCGCAAGTCACCGAGCGTGTCCGCCATACGGGCGCCGCGCTCGCCCATGGGGAGCGGCGGGCCCACGGTACTGTCTTCCCGAGTTTGATGCTCCAACTCCGCGTTCAACTCTGCCCCCACCAGGATGGCAAGGGCGGAGAGGAACATCCAGAGGCCCAGGACCACCGCGCCTCCGAGCGTCCCGTAGGTCCTATTGAAGCGCCCGAAGTTCTCCGCATAGACGCTGAAGCTGACCGAGGCCAACGTCCAGACCAGAGTTGCCAGCACCGAGCCCGGGCTCACCCATTGCCACTTGGCGGGTGTTCGGTTCGGAGCATAGCGGTACAACACCCCCAGCCCCGCCATGGTGGCGGCCGCGAGCGCTGGCCATCGACCCAGTTGGATCACCTGCCTGGCGGTTGTTTCCAGCCCCACATTCTCGAGTACGGTGGGAAGCAACGTGATGACCGCCACGCTGATGGTAACGAAGCTGGCCAACCCCAGTGTGAAGAAGAGCGCCAGCAAGCGAAATCGAATCCAGCCTCGCGTTTCGGTTTCGTCGTAGGCTTCATTGATGCCACGCATCAGCGCCGCCACGCCCCCGGAGGCGCTGAACAAGGCGACCGCCAAACTGGCGATCAGTCCGATGCGCAGGTCAGCCGTCGAACTGTGACCGATTTCCTGCAGCTGCCCGACGATGATCGACCTTGCGGTCCAGGGGATGGCGAAGCTGAGTGCATTGACCTGGCGCACGATGTCGTCGGGATCTGCCAGCGTACTGTAAATAGAGACGGTACCGAGCAGAGCCGGAAATAGCGCGAGCAAGCCATAGAACGCGACCCCCGCGGCCAGGTCGAAGACCCTGTCGTTGTCTACCTCGTCGACGACACGCCAGAGCACGTCCTTCCAGCCGGTCCAGGGGATTTGCCACGGCCTGCGGGCGAAGCGCCCGTGACGCTCGGCGTTTTCCTCGTGACTGGTGTCCTGGCTCACGACGCCCCCAGCGGTGCGCGGCCGATACACATCACGCCACTCGGATCGGGCTGCCGCAGGCGTGATTCACTGATCGGAAGCGCTAATGAACGCGGCACACTGCTCCTCACAGACGAACACGCCGTCCGCGTCACATACGTCCTCGTCGGCCGCATCCACGCAGTCATCGCACTCATCCAGGGCGTCCTGCTCAGATTGGTTACTTTCTCCGTCGATCGTTACGTCATCGCAGTTGTCGTAGCAAGTGTCTTCGTCCACGCCGCTCGCGCAGTCTTTCTGTGCGCCGCAGACAGCAGCGCAATCGAGTGCCGCATCGGTATCCTGAGCTGCCTCGTCGGCTTCGTCCGCGACCTCTTCGGCGGCATCCTCGGTTTCGTCCGCGACCTCTTCGGCGGCATCCTCGGTTTCGTCCGCGACCTCTTCGGCGGCATCGGCGGTTTCGTCGCCCGCCGCGCTGGTCCCGTCCTTGGCGTCTTCGGCAACCTGCGCAGATTCGCCGCACCCCATAAAGACCGCGACCAACAGGGGAGTGATCGACCATGGAGAAAGCTTCATCTTCGGTCCTTCCGGATGGATTGAGAGTCTGGCCACCTCCACGAGGCGGCTGTCAATGATTGCGGACTTCACTTGCAGCCGTCGTGCCAGGGCCCTGGTTCTCGCGGTTGCGATGCGCAGGTGGGTGGGGTGACGACTGTGGCAGGATGGGACCAAACGCTCAGAGCCGCTTGTGCCTGTTCGCGAACAGCTCCAGCGGGTCGCTCGACAGAAACAGGGAGAGCTCTTCACCGTAGGCGATCTCCGCCTTGAAAAGCAGCTTCTTGGCGTCATGAAAGACGAAGCCAGCTCCGGCGCCGACGCGCACGGGATTGGATTCATCGAATTCGAAGGTGCTCCGGTAGTCTGGGCCGACCCGCCCGGCGTCGACGAACAGCTCACCTGCAACGAACTCGTGGACCGGGTAGCGATACTCGGCCGTGGCGACAAACGAGACCTTGTCGCGAAATCGATCGGACCCGTAGCCTCGCAAGCGTTCGGCACCGCCCAGCTTCACCAGCTCGGTGAAGGGGATGTCGGCATCCTTCCCGTGCACGGCTTCGAGCACTGCCCTGAGCGACAGCACACGCGTGCCGCCATACAAGTCGATGAACCCCGCGGCGGTGAGTCCGTAGTGCCAATAGCCTGCGCGTTGTTGCATGGGCAAGGCATAGGCGCCGAACGAGTCCAGATAGCTGCCCGACGCGGTGAGCACCGGGGCATTCCGCGAATCGAATACGAAGACCGGGCCGAGTTCCAATACATCGACGCCCGACGCGTATCCCGTTATCAGGTTTGGGTCGTAGATCTCGTCGAGTGAGGGAGCGTCGAAATGACGGGAGCGCGCCGCGAAGCGACGGCGATTGTAGATTCCCATCATGCCGAACTGAGATCGCTGCTCTGTCTCTTCGATGGTTTCACCGACCAGTGCCGAGGCCATGAATCGGGTTTCGCGGAAACGCGTTTCTCTCGCGACCTCGTGTGGATCCGCGCCTGCGCTCACGGAGCCCGAATCCAGAGACTGGTTGCCGATGCCCCAGAACAACACGCCCGGCCGGTGCTCGTAGCGTAGATCGCTCTCGAGCCACAGCGGGGAATGGCTCACCTGGTCGCCCTCGAACGACAGCTTGTAGGCTTGCAGGTATACACCACCGTATTCCGCGGACAGTGCCAGCTCTTCCTCGTTGCCGAACAGGTCGTTGTGAAAAGCCTTGGCGCCACCCGTTACCCCGTACTCACTCCTGTACCCCAACGTGGGAATTATGCCGGCAGTACGCGCGTCGTTGTAGAGTACATCCTTGACGTGTTCCACGACATGGTACTTGTCGACCAGTATCGCGGCACCGCGCACCGGCAGGAACGCAACCTGGAGAACGAGGCGTGGCAAGAGCAGAGCAGCTCTGGGCACGAACAGGTAGTAGTCTTCCGCTTCGGGCCCCGTTTCCCGGGCCAGCTGGCGAGCTCGATCCGCGCGGACTTCGGGAGATGTCCGGGCGTCCTCGAAATCCTGTGGGGTGAGCTCCGTTTCATTTGCGGCGCGCGTTCGTTTTGTAGCCGCTCGGTCGCTGTTCGAACCTTCTCTCGCTTGCTCGCGCGTGGGCGCGCTCACAGTCCGTTGGTCGGGTCCGCCGGAGTGAGGGGCTATAGGCCCCTGCTGAGCCTGGGTCGCTGACGCGTACAGGAGCACGGCCGAACTCAATGGCGCCACGAGCCTGCGGGCAGAGCTCGGCGAAATGCATGTGAGTTGAATGCGGCGCACCTATCCGGATCGATTGTCCAAAGCAGCCGGCGTGCCAAGTCCTTCCGAGTGCATGGGCAGGAGCGCCGACGGGCTCGCTGGGGCGATTTGCCTCGTTGAGGCGCCAGGGTCCGCGCAAGAGGGAAACGTGAACGGACGGGAACCTCAGTGTATTGTGCTCAATAAGGTGCTGGCTCTCCTTGCAAAATGGTTCGACATCAGGTCCGGCGAAGGGCGGCCGGCGGCGACGTTCGCTCTGGTGTTGTGCGCAATCATTGCTGGCCATACGTTGCTCGAGACTACGCGTGATGCGTTGTTCTTGGCTCAGCTGGACCCGAGTCGCCTAGCACTGGTTTACGGAGCGCTCGCCTTCTTGGCCGTGCTCGGTGCCAAACTCAGCAGCGCATTGAGCCGCCGGCAGGGCGAGAAGCGCAGCTTGGTCATCTTGTTGTTTTCCGGTCTGGTCGGCGCCGGCGTGTTCTTCGTATTGCCCAAGACACGGACGGTGGTGTTCGTCTTTTACCTGTGGACCGGCGTGATCACGAGCGTCGCCATCGCTCAATATTGGCTTCTGGCAACGCGCGTGCTCACAGTGGCTCAGGCCAAGCGCCTGCTCGGTCCGATCGCCTCCGCGGGCATTCTTGGGGGGGTTCTAGGGGGAGGGCTTGCGGTGCTGGCGCTCAGGCAGCTGTCCACCAACCAGCTCCTGCCGATCGCAGCATCGATGTTCGCGGTCGCGATGGTTGCGCTCCGTTGGATCCGGGTAGGCGCCCCGCCGCCGGGTATTGCGGAGGCTGCCCCGGGGGATGCCGATGAGGCCGTGCCGCCGCTCGGAGCCCGCTACCTGCGTCTCGTTACCGTCCTCATATTCGTCGCCACGATGGCACTTCTGTGTATCGACTACCTGTTCAAGGCGAGTACGGCCCGTCACATAGAAAGCGGCCAGCTCGGGTCGTTCTTTGCCGCGTACTACGCCGTCCTGAACGCGGTAGCCTTTGTGTTCCAGCTGGCGTTGGCCACCCATCTATTGCGCAGGTTGGGGGTTTTGGCGTCGGTGGCGATTCTTCCGGCGCTGTTGCTCATGGGATGCATGATGGCCTTCGTCGTGGGGCCTGCACTGGGCGTGGTGCTTCTCGTCAAGGGCGCGGACGGCAGCATGCGCCATTCGCTGCATCGCACGTCGACGGAGCTTCTGTGGATGCCGTTGCCGCCGAGAGTGCGCGGTCAGACCAAGCCCCTGGTCGACACATTCGTGACGCGTGCCGCGCAAGCGTCCGGAGCGGCGCTGGTTTTCGGATTGGCGTTCTGGCAGCTCGATACCACGCGCGTGTTGGCTGGTGTCATCGTGGCATTGACCGCACTCTGGATCGGGCTCACGGTGCTGCTGAGAAACCCATATCTGGCGCTGTTTCGCAGCGCGCTCCACGACGAGCGTGAGCTCGACGGGCCTTTGCGCCTGACGATCGGCTCGCTCGAGGTGCTGGTGGAGGCCTTGTCCAGCATGAATGCTTCTCGCGCAACCGCCGCCATCAACCTACTGGCGTCTCACGGGCGCGCTCGGTTGATTCCTGCGTTGACCCTGTTTCACCCCGAAGAGGAGGTTCTTCTCAGTGCGCTGAAGCACGTGCCCACCCGCGACCGCCAGGACTGGGTGGTTCCCACCGAGCGCCTGATCGAGCACGAATCGGAACGTGTGCGGCTGGCGGCGATGAGCGCTCTGATCGAACACGACTTCACCGAACCCATCGAAAGGCGCTTGACGGCCGACGATCCAACGGTGCGCGGACATGCCGCCGTGTTGTTGGCAGAGCGGTCGCCGGGGCGGGCCACCGAGCACGTGGCGGTTCGCAGGGTCGCGACTGCCACCGGCCCTCGGAGTGTTCCCGGCAAGGTGGCCATGCTGCAGGCGATTCGCGGGCGCGACGGCTGGACGGAGCTCGTTCTGAGCTTGCTCGAAGACGACGCGCCCCAAGTCGTCGAGCAAGCGGTTTGGACCGCCGCTAGTTTGTCGGATAGGCGCCTGGTACCGGCTCTCATCGACCGTCTCACGATACGAAAACTGCGGGACGCCGTGCGAGAAGCACTACTGGCGCAAGGCGAGCCGGCCCTGGAGGCGACGGCCCGTCTGCTCGCTGATGCAAAGACTCCGCCACGCTTGCGCCGGCACCTGCCCCGCACCATTTCGAGATTCGCGAACCAACGTGCTGCTGATATCCTGGAGCAAACCCTGGAGTCGGAAAGCGCCGGGCTCGTGCGCTACAAGGCGCTCAGGGGGCTCGGACGCCTCGCCGCGGAGACCAGGGTAACGCTGGACTCGGGCCTGCTTGGTCGCTTGCTCGAACGTAACTTGCGCGAATGTTTGAGAATGCGGACCGTTCGTTTCCTGATCCTGGGTGAGCTTCGCGAAGGGGAGGCGTCACGAGACGAAAGCGCGCCCTTGCTTTTGGATCTGCTCGAAGACAAAGCCGAGCAAGCGCTCGAACGAGCATTTCGGACCTTGCAGCTCCTCCACCCGGACGAAAATATCCGCGGGGTGGCCAGTGCCATTCGTTTCGGAGACAAAGCCACTCATGCGAATGCGCTCGAGTATCTGGCGACGCTGAGCCTGGAGTTGGAATCGGGCACTCGTGAACTGCTGCGGCTGGCAACCGACAAGCTCGAACCCGCGGCGTTCGTCGAACAGGTGCGTACGGAGCTCGATTCCATTCCCGTCGACTCCGACCAGGCCCTGGCACAGCTGCTCGAAGAAGATGATACGGCCATGCGCTCGATTGCCCAATACCATCTCGAGTGTCGTGTGCGCGAAGCACCGCCCGGCAGCACGGCTGCGGGAGGCCAGGGGGCAGGCGATCGGGGGGGGCACCAACAGGGACGAGAACATGCCTCCTGACTCGGGCAAGACGCGGGTTGAACGAGAGCTGTTCGTGCGGGCTTTTCTCTCGACGACGCCGCCCGCGCGCGTCGCTAGTCAACTGAGTAAAATGATGCGCGATAGGCACGTGGCGCCCGGTGAGGTGGTGTATCGAAGGGGGGACGACTCGCACGAGCTCTATTTCATCGTTAGCGGTTGCATCCAAGTGAGCGCTCCGCAGCGGGAGACGTGGGCGTTCGGCTCCGGCTCCATGCTCGGTCTGTTCGATGCGAGCATTCCGCGCCCTCGTACGCGCACCGCAACTGCCGGTGAGCCGTCGCACCTGCTCGAGCTGGACGTCGTCGACTACCTCGACATCATCGAGGACAACTTCGGTTTCGCCGTGGACACGCTGGTTGCTGGAGCACGCGAGCAGTGCAAGTTGGCCGAACAGCTCGGCTCCGCCACGGAGCAGGGCGAGGCGGATCTCGGGCGGAGCGGACAGGTTGCCGCGGACTCCGATTGGGATGCCATCGACTGCCTCTTGCTTCTTAGAAAGGTCGGCCTCTTCAAAGCGGCCCCAGTGCAGGCCTTGGCGCAACTGGCCCGGCTGGGTAGGGTGCGTCGCTGGCCCGCCGGTGCATACTTGTTCAAGGCCGGCGATCCCGTGCGCGATCTCCAGGTGGTTGCCGGAGGTTCGGTGGTTACCGAGCCCGGCCTGGGGCGCGAGCCGATCGAGTTTCATCCTGCGAGCATCGTCAGCGGCCTGGCCCCGCTGGGTGGCGAAAGTCACGATCGAGGGGCTCTGGCCCCGGCCCCCGCGGTGACCCTCGCAATCGATCTAGAGGACCTGTTCGATGTGGCCGAAGACCATTTCGAAGTCTGTCGATCCATGCTTGCCTGGATAGCGTCAACACGCGCTGACTTGAGCGAGGAAGCCGCGCGGCGCCAGCTGGAAATCGGTCGAACCACCATCTAGATGGAGCGATCGCGAAAATGGGCAACCGCCAATGACTCGAACAGTTGAGCTCGATTCGAGGGGTTTTCGGTCCCTCGCTCGAAACGGGGGACGAAAACCCTGGCCGAGAATCAAGGCTCGGTCATTCAATAGATGGCCCACCGGAGTTTTCCCGGCGCTCACGCGGCCTCTCCCGTGGGAGTCATGTCACTCTGGTACTGGGACGACAGGGCAGTCCGCCCAGCAAACATCGGCCTCGGCGCAAGACTTCCCGTCCAAACAGTCCTCGCAATCTTTGGCGGCCTGTTCGCCCGACGCGCTCGCGTCGGCGGTGTCCTCGCACTCGTCGATGCATTCGGTCTCGTCGATATCCTCGATGCAAGTGTGGTAGCGCGTGCAGATCTGAGTGCAGTCGGCGGTGCCTTCGATTTCGTCCTCGGCCTCGTCCGCCGCATTGGAGGTATCGTCACCGCACGCCGCGGGGATCAACAAAAACAAACAGCCAACTATCAGTTTCCGAACCAACATACTGCAATCTCCATGGGTTGGTGAGTGAGATTGCGTCGGCTGCAACGCTCATGCCGAAGCTGGTCGAGGTTCCTTCAATCGGCTCTCCTCCTCGGCTTTTTTGCTCCGAGGCGAGGCCTGGATCGACCAGCTCGAACGCGCGTGCGTCGTGGCCTTGTGCCCCCTTCTTCATTTGTGACACGCCAGACGACCGCGGGAGGAGCGGCCTCGTGATGGATCAGTCCACGGACACCCAATCCGTCAGGCCAGGTTGGCGTCGCGCCAGGGAATTGAAACGAAGAGCTGCTCGGCCCAGCCTGCGCTTCACCGTGGCCAGTGAGACCTCGCACTCATCGGCTATCTTCGTGAGCTCGAGGCCATGTATGTAGCGCAGCATGAAGACTTGCTGCTCCTGCTCCGGCATCACCGAGAGCACGCGGTAGGCGTCCCTGAGGGCGCTCCTGGCTTCGACGGGCGTGGTGAATGCCGCGACTTCGATGTCATCATCGTGTTCCGAGAGCCCGCGTTCGCGCGCGCGCTGGCGCCGTCGAAACTCGTCGAGTCCGACGGACGCCGCAACGCGCAGAACCCAGCCCTTGAGAGCCATTGGATCCTTGACCTGGGGTGCGCTCTTGAACACCTTCACGAAGGTATCTTGAAGCGCGTCCTGGACGTCCTGGTTTTCGCGCAAGATGCGCGTGAGTACGCGCCGCACCGCTGCCGCGTACAGGTTGAACACGTTGGCCTGGGCGGTGGGGTCCCCTCGTTTGAGTCCAGCCAGCAAGAGGTTGGCTGCTTCGAACGAGGAAAGCTCTCGTGGAACGAGATGGTTGCGGACCTGGGGTGGGTTGGGCGTTGCCTGGGAGGATGTGGATACGGGGTTCACGTGCGGGTCGAAACTTCTTCGGGCGCTGCGACCGGCCTGGAGTGCAGGGAGTCGTGGCAGTTAATGCAGCGGGTCGCTGGATCGATCACGGCTGCGGCTCGCGGGCGAGTTTCGTGCGGCGGCGTATGCGCTGCAGGCGCCCTTCGATCACGAAATCTGCGCTCGGCTCACGGGAATGATCCGAAGCGTCCTGAATTTCTTTAGTGAGCGAGCAGCGACCACGTGGGGCTTCGCAGGAAGATGCGAATCCTGAGCCATCGACTCACCCGGGGCTCGTCCTAATGCGTGCGGCTTGACCGGCCCGAAACGCTTACCCGAGGAGATGCCACGATGGCCAGAATCACACGAGTTTCCCTGATCGCTCTGCCGACTTTGCTGGCAGGCCTGCTCGCCTTCGCCGGTTGCTCGAGCGACAACGATCCGTCCGTATCGGACTCCAGCGACTCGGGGGCCGACAGCACTAGCGAAGCGACGAGCTCCAAAGGCTCTGGCGGGACCAGCTCGAGCACGACCAGTAGCGCCACCAGTGGCGGTGGCTCTTCGAGTGATACGAATGCAACCGATACCAGCTCGACGGACGGCAGCACTACGGGAACGCTGGGCGACCCTCCCTGTGATCTGTCCACGACGGTGGCGGGCGACGAGATCAAGAAGGGCGTGGCCTGCACGGACGACGATCCGGCGCTCTGTTGGCGCACCTGCGGGCCCACTTCGGTGGGCTGGAAGTCCGAGGAGTGCCAGGCCGGCGTGTACGCCGAGGGCGATTGCCTGTTTCCCGATGACGGCACGACCTACGAGTGTTTCAAGATCGCGGACCCCGTCTCGGCTGACTGCCCGACGGATGAAACGCCCCAGGCGACCATGGATTGCGACGTGCCAACGTGCACGCCGTGCAATCTGGACAACCAGTACCTCGACTCCAGCGGCAATGCCAAGGTCGGCTATTGCGTGTGCCAGGAGCCCAACAGCGAAGGCACTCGTACCTGGACCTGTGCGAGTGCCACGGCCTGGCCTTGCCCGGCCGGCGCGGGCTGCTGATCTCCGAAGGCGGGACGCGCTTGACACACGAGCTTGAACTTCCACCGAGCCTGCTACGAGGCCTGCTCGTTGGTGGCGTTCTGGTCGCCAGCGTGTCTGGCTGCGCGCCGCTGAGCGACGAGCCAGCAGGCTACGACTATCAGTGCGGTGCTTCCCGCGAGCTCGCTTTCGAGACCGCGGGCGGCACCAACATGCGCTGCGGAGAGGGCGACCCCAATTTGCCTCCGGAGCCGTCATTCCCCGAAGAAGTGTGCCGGACGTTGAAGGCCGACAAGGCGAACCCGGACGAGAACGGGCTGGACACGACGCGCGTTCAGCAAGCCCTCAATGCGTGCAAAGGTGGTGCGGTCAAACTGGTGGCTGAGGGGGCCAATGATGTCTTCGTCACGGCGCACCTCGACCTGGACAGCGCGGTTCTCTGGATCGACGAAGGGGTCACATTGTACGCCTCTCGCAACCCGGACCTTTACCAGAAGACCGGCAGTTGCGGCGTACCGGGCGTCAACGATTCTTCCGCTTGCCAGGACTTCATCAGCGTGATGGGCACGAGCCCCGGGATCGTCGGGGACGGCACCATTGATGGGCAGGCGGGCGAGCCGCTCGTGGGTCGAGACTATTCGTGGTGGCAGCTGTCTGCTGCCCTGCGCGCCATCGACGGCAGCATCGGGAATCCGACTCTGATCAACTTGAAGTCGGGGACCACCGGGTTCCTTCTGTATCGCATTACACTGCACGACTCGCCGAAGTTCCATGTCAAGATCACGTCGAACCCGGCGGACGGCGTATGTGACACTCCCGGGGAGGGTTTCACTGTCTGGGGAGTGACGATTCTGACTCCGCGACATCACGTCAACAGTCAGGGGTTGTTGATGACGCCGCACTTCGCACGCAATACGGACGGTATCGACCCCGGTACCACCGCCAAGGCGACCTGCGGCGTGATCGCCTGCAACACGGTCAGTACGAGCGACGACCAGATTGCCATCAAGGGAGGCCACCTGGTGAAGGATCTGATCATCGCTCACAACCACTTCGGCACCGGGCACGGCATGTCCATTGGCAGCGAGACCTACGGGCAAGTGCTGGACCCGGCCACAGGCGAGACCGTGCGCGGGGTGCAGAACGTGCTGGTGTACGACTTGACCATCGACGCCGATTCCAGGAGCGTCGGGCACGACGCGACGGAAGCTGACTTCAACGGGATTCGTATCAAGAGCGATATCAGCCGCGGCGGTCTGGTGGACAACATCACCTTCCGAGATATCTGCATGCGTGACATGAACAACGCGATCTTGATCAGTACGGCCTACAATCCCTTGTTTGCGGGCGAATCCTTTCCGGAATTTCGCCGCATCAACTTCGAGAACGTGCGCCACGTCAGCTGCATGAACACTCGCCAGCCGGTGGTCACCCTGGAGGGGCACTCCAGAACGAGACGGGCAGGACCGGTCTCGCTCGACAACGTCGTCATCGACAACATCGGGCCGGGTGCGGTGGCTGCCGAGTACGTGGATGTGGAACTCGGGCCGGGCGACGTGAACTTCAGCCCCAACGGCAGCGACGTTGTCGTGACGAATCACATTGTCGAGGGCAGTCAACCGCGCGAGTGCGAGTTCCCCACCTTGCCCGTCCCCGAGCTTCCGAAGGGATGGCTCAGGTAGCCGTATGCGAAGTCTCCGACGGTTTTCGCTTCTCTTCCCGCTCTTGGGTCTATTGGCCATCGAGTGCTTTCCGGCTGAACCCGAGCAGCAGGGCCAGTGCACCCGGGTGCCGAGCGAATTGCTCGACTGCCGGGCTCGCGGCTACACCGAAGAGCTCGAGGACGCCGGACTGGTGGGCTACGCTTGCACGGAGCCTGCACGGCCGGATGCGGATGCCACATACATCGACGGCGTCCCGCAGGGCCTTCTGTGCTCCGAGCGCGGCCCGATCGGCGGGGCAACCCGCCTGGGTGAGGGAGGCGCCGGAAACCCTGATGCGAGGGGATACTGTTGCACGCCGAAGCCGGTCGATTGCGCGTACGACCCCGTCGCTGACTGCGAGTCGCCCAGCTACGGCTACCAATGCTGGGGAGCGAACCGGCCCGAGTCCTTGAACCCGGCATTGTCTTGCAGCAACGGCAACAGGGAGGGGGATCACTCTCAGTATTTCAACTACTGTTGCGTCGATGGACACCTAAAATCAGGCTGTCAGCAGTCCGACACCGTGGGCTGCTCGGAAAGGTTGATGGGGTTTCTGTGCGAGGGAGACTCGTTGCCCCGAGGGGAAGATCTGGGCTCCAACAAGAGCAGGGCAGACTACTTCCATCCCACGTGTTCCATTCCAGAGCCGGCACCGAACCCAGAGCTGAAGAACTACTGTTGCTACATGCCCGCTCTGGTGCCGATTGGTGGAACGTGCGTCAACCACACCATGGTGCCAGGCTGCGCTCCTGGCCGCTTCGGGTTCGCTTGCTACGGGCCTGACACACCCGAAGACGACTACTTGCCCATGCACTGCGATCCCGGGTTTTCCGGAACCAGTGCAGAGGGTTACGCTGCTACGCTGTACTGCTGCGACTACGAGTGACACGGGGCAGTGGCAGTCGTTCGGTCCGTGAGCGGTGCCGTCGGGCGGCCGCGCCACTGGAGACGCCAGCGCGTTGGGCGAGGCCGGTATTTCGGGTTCAGAAAAAGTACATCGCTTGCGCGCGTCCCCGCCAATTGTGCGGCTCGTCACCGTCGATGTATTTTACGACCATATAGGAGCCCGAGATCCCGAAGCGCAACGCCGGGGTGGCATCGAAAAACAGGTTGGCGTCGACGTAGCGCGAGCGGTCCGCGACTCGAGTCAGCAGTTCGATCTCCGCGCCGCCTCTTGGAAACAGGTCGCGCATGTTTTTCGAGTAGGCCTGAGTGTAGTTGGCCGAGAAGATCAGGCGGCCGGTTGGCGGCAGATAGTACACCAGGCCCACCCTGAAGGCTTGCCAGTCTATCGTGTGAAGCACTCCCTGGGTGTCGAACGACACCAGCCCCGCATCGATATTGCCCTCGTATTCGGGAGGCGGGTTGGCCTGGGCTGGATTGGGCAAGGTGGGAAAGGTGGCGCCGCCGGTGACCGTCATCAGGTCCCCGATACCCGTGCCCGTGACGAATGCGCCGGTCAGTGTGAGCCGGTTGGATCGGTCGTTCGCGTTGGCGGCTGCCAGGACTGGAAGCAAGGCGTCGACGGATAGGCCCCAGGCGGTGACCGAATTGGAGTCCTGAGTCGGCGGCGGCGTGAAAGCGTCGACGTCGTACTGACGCACCATTCCGGAGACGCCCAGTGCCAGGGGCAGAGCCTGAGTGGCGCCGTTGCCGGACGCGCGCAGCCCGCGAAAGCCGTTGACCTTGAGTCGCAGCCCCGCATTCACGTCCGGCACGCCCGCGTCCCTTTGCGCGGGTCGCTGAACGGCCGCGGCGAGGTCGACGCCCACGGGTCCGGTTTCCCCGAAGCTCTTCGACAGGCGCAGCTGGGCATGCCTGGAGAACACCTGGTTCGGCAGTCCGATGAATTCTGCGGTAGTGGGAAAGAAGTAGTTTTGCCAGCCGAACACATCGTAAGTCTGCCCGACCAGTACATCGATGATTTCGCTGTCCAGGCGGACGTAAGCGTGACGTAGGCGGAAAGTCGGGCTGTCATAGTAGCCCGCTTCATCGGCAGCTGGGGGTTCCCCCGGTTGATTGCCGAAGAAGTCTCCCTCGAAGACGGCCCTTGGCTTCATGCCACCGACCCGCGGTGACTGGAAGAGCAGCCCCAGGCGAGTATTGCGCACGGACGTTTGCGCACGGCCCACAGTTCCCTCGTAGGTATCGGTGCGGGCGACCAGGCTGGTCCCCAGGGCATCGTGGAAACTGCGTGTCGTGTCGTAAATGAAGTCCGCCTGCAAAAAACCGTAGAAGGTTAGAGAGAGCTTGCGATCCCCTTCGCCGACGCTGAATTCGAGAGGCGGTCGCGCGAACCGCGAGGCGGCGGCGCCGGGGGGATCGCCCGATGCCTCGGAGTTTGGCAATCCGGGGTCTACGGGGGTGGTCTTGGGGAGCGCCTGGCTCGTAGGCGCTGTCTCGTGTCGAGGTGGCTTGGGTGCTGGTGGAGGAGCTGGAGCGTCGGCCGTGCCCTCGGTGCCGGAGGGCGGTGAAACCGGCTCGGGTGCTGCGGACGGGCTCCCCGCGACGTCTTCGATGGGGGGGGCCGCCGGTGGTGTCGAAGGGGAGCTGCTCTCGGCGGGCTCGGCTTTGGACGCCGTCACGATGAGTAGCGGTCCCAAGATGGCGCACAAGGCGAAGGCGTGCTTCGGGCCAGGGGGCGAATTCGATTTCATCTGTTCGGGGCTCCGAGAGGATGAGGCGCACGGGCGCTTCTCGGGTGAGCAGACGAAAGGACGAACTGAGCATGGCTCGGCGGTTCAGAAAAATGCGTGCATGCTCTGCCGGGATTCCGACGGCCCGTCCCGCCAGTCGAAATGCGAAAGCTCGAGCAGACTCGTTCTGTCTACTCGAGCTCTTCGAAGCGTGCTAATGGCTCAAGGCTTGGGCGCGGACCCTTCATTCGCAGCGGGCGATGCCTTGTCGTGCTGGATGATGATCTCGACCCGTCGATTGTTCGCCCGCCCCTCCGGGGTGTCGTTGGTTGCCACTGGTTGGGTCTCGCCGCGGCCCACGGCGCTGACACGACCAGAGTCGACTCCCTGGCTGACGAGGTATTGCCGAACGGATTCGGCTCGCTCGCGCGACAGCTCCATGTTGTCCTCGGCGCTGCCCCGTGAGTCGGTATGTCCTTCGACCACGATCTTCTGGTCTCCACCCATGTCCTTGATGGCGGCTGCGACGTCGTCCAGCTTGCGCTTGGCCAGCGGCAAGAGCTCGGATTTTCCAGTCAAGAACAACACCGCACCGTCCAGGGTGATGACCGTCCCCCGCGCCTCGTCCTTTACCCGGGCCACTTCCTTCAGGCTCTCGATCGCGGCATCCGCTCTCTTCTCGGCTTCCTGCCGGGCGCGACGCTCCTGAGATAGCTCGGTTTGAGTCTTGTCGAGGCGGCTCTCTTGGGTACTCAGCTGCTCACGCGTTTGCTCGAGAGAGTTCTCGACATCCTGCTTTTCACGCTTGGCTTCGTCGAGCAGCTGCGCTTGCTTCCGTTTGTAGTCCTGCTCCGCTTGCTCGATGGCGTGAACGCCTTGCTCGTATTGCCCCCACGAGTAGGCCTTTTCAGCTTCCCGTTCGGCCACGTAGGCCAGGCTCTGTTCCCGGAACGACCCTGGGTCGTCGTCGTGAGCTTGTTCGGCGCGCTCGAGCGCCTGCTGAGCCGTCAGCACGGCATCGGGCTTGTACTCGGCCGCGGGCGAGGTCCTGGCGTTTTCATAGGCTTGCCGCGCATCCACTAGCTGCTTCGACGGGCCGGTGGTGGCGCAGGCCGTTAGTATCAGAAGCGGCGCGGCGGTGATTGAAGTCAATAGTCTCATGCTGAAGTTCTCCAGGTTGGTGCTTCGGAATCAGTCTTTTTGCGAGAGAGCTTCGACCTGCTGGCGCGCTCTTTCGGCCTTGGCCTTGGCGTCGGCCTCGCGAGCCAAGAACAGAGCAAGTTCCGCATCCGCCTTGGCGCGCTTCAGCACCAGTGCGGCCTTTTCGTCCTCGCCCTCGCGCATCAATTGCTTTGCCTGGTCGAGCTGATCGCGCGCTAGCTTCAGATGTAGGGAAGCCTTGGGGGTGTCTTTCCCCACGACAGTCTCTGCTGCCGCGACCGCCGAGGTCGCGTCTGCGGTCTTTGGCGTCACGGTGGTCGTCGTGCCCCCACAGGCCGCCGTGGCGAATAGCGCAAGCGCTATGGAGCCGTAATGACTCAGCTTCATGTGCGAGCTCCTTTCCGGTGTGCGTTGGATGCTAAGGTTTTGATAGTCATGAATGGGTGAACATTGTTAGCTAACAAGATGTGTGCGCAGTTCGCCGGCAGCGCCAGCGAACTGCTCGGCGCTAGATGCTTGGTCCGCGTCCGCGAGCCAGACCCGCGATCAGAGCGATGACCGCGATGATCAGGAACGCGAAAAACAGAACCTCCGCGATACCCGCTGCAGTCCCGGCGATTCCGCCAAAACCGAACAGTGCGGCTACCAGCGCGACAATGAAGAATATTAGTGCCCAACGTAACATGGTTTGCTCCTCTTTATGGTGAACGGTGTCACGTGCTTGAATTGGGGATGAGCAAGCACCGTGCCCGGACCCGCTACCCCTGTTTCGCGGCTGCAAACGGCGCTTTGCAGGGCCCCGCTGGGGCTACGATGCGACAACGGGGCAGAAGGCTACGCCCGCGGCCAGAGTGGGAGCGACCCAGTGCGCGTTCACGCTTCCAGGTCGCGCACGAGTTCGAGTGCTGCTCGCAGCTCGCGGACACTTTGGAAGCGGTCAGCCGGCGACTTCTCGAGACATTTCTCCAGCACCCGCTCCAAGAGTGCGGGCGCGTCGCTCTGCACACTGCGCAAGGGGGGTGCATCCCGGCGCAGCGTGGAGCTCAGGATTTCCGGAATGGTGGCGCCGTCGAAGACGGGTTGTCCGCTGACGAGTTCGAACAGCACGACCCCCAGTGACCAGATATCGGCCCGCTGATCTACTTCGGCGGCAGCGGTCACCTGTTCGGGCGCCATGTAGTGTGGCGAGCCCAAATGCTCACCGTCACGAGTTAGCGTGTGCAAACCCGCTCGTTTGGAGACTCCGAAATCGAGAACCTTGATCAGCTCGTTTTCGCCATCGCTTGCGAGAAAGAGGTTTTCGGGTTTCAGGTCGCGGTGAACGATGCCGTGCTCGTGCGCCTCGGCAACCGCGTCACAGGCTTGAATCACGAAATCGATGGCCATCGCCACGGGGAACCTTTCCTGCTCTTCGAGCAGTTGCCCGAGATCCGAGCCCTGCAGGTGTTCCATTACGGTGTATGGCCTGCCGCTATCGTCCACCCCGACATCGAGCACCTTGATGACGTGAGGGCTGCTGAGCGGAGCACATGCGCGTGCCTCCCGAGTGAATCGCTCGACCATGCTCGCGTTACCATTGAACTCGTCTCGCAGAAACTTGATGGCCACCGGGCAGTCCAGCACCACGTGCCAGGCTGCATAGACGATACCCATTCCCCCCTCTGCGATCACTGCTCCGAGTTGATAGCGACCGACCAGGGGTGCCGGCCCGGGCTCATCGCTGCTCGGCAGTCCGCGGGCGGGCTGGGTCGCGGTTTTGGAAGCGGAGCGCATTCCGCCAGGCCGGCTGCAATTCTCGGGCCAGCGCGTGCGAGCCTGTCATGACTCCGTTTCGACCGGCGAGGCAATTGCCGACGGATACGGATTCCACAGACACGCGGTCAGGCCAGCGGCAACGAAAACCAGAAGGTGCTGCCTTTGCCGAGCTCGCTGTCGACACCTATCTGACCGCCGTGCAGCTCGACGATGTGCTTGCAGATGTGCAGGCCGAGCCCCATCCCGTCGGCGTACTTCTGGCCGGGTTCTGCTCTGAAGTAGCGTTCGAAGACGTGCGCTCGATCTTCCGCGGACAGGCCGATGCCGTGGTCCTTGATCGACACGGTGACACGCGCGTCCTCGAGCGCCACCTGCACCAAAATGGGCGTGGGTTCGGGGGAATACTTGATGGCATTCGTGAGGAAGTTGACCACCACCTGTTCGAGCCGCCGGGCGTCGCCGTGAACCATCAGATTGGGCGGTGCCTCGAGCGAGACGCGCTCGGTGGAAGCCATCATGGCGGCCTCCTCAACGGCGCGTTCGACCACGCCGGTCAGGTCGACCGTTTCGCGTTCAGCGGTCAGTGTTCCCAGATCGATGTTCGTGGCATCCACCAAGTCGTCGATGATTCGGACCATTCGACTCACGTTGCGAACCACGACGCTGGTCAAGCTCTGCGGTTCGGCCTCCTGCCCCTGCCTGACCGCCTCGAGCTTGGCGCGCACGCTGAGCGTGCTCAGCGGAGTGCGTAGCTCGTGTGCTACGAGCCGCATCAGCGCCTGACGGTGATGATTGGCCTGCTCGAGCTGAGCGCGATGTCGTTCGAGCTGCGCAGCGCGTTCTGTGGCATCTTCGAGCGCCGAGTAGAGCAGCGCAGCGAGGCGACTGGGCGATGCTTCGATCACGACCGGTCCGTCTTGTTCGCTGACGACTATGCCGGTGGGTGTCGGCCGCGTCCCATCTATCATGCGCTTGAGACGCGCGAGAAGCCGATCGCTAGAGTAGGGCTTGCCGATGAAGTTGTCCGCGCCTGCTGCCACCGCCTTGTAGACCACGTCCGGTCGGTCCAGCGTCGTCAGCAGCATGAGTGGAATGTCCGCCGTTCGTGGATCCGCCTTCAAACGCCGGGCGAGCTCGTACCCATCCATGCTCGGCATGATGACGTCGCTGATGACCGCCGCCGGCAGAGGATCCGTTTGGCACGCGGCCAGGCCATCGTGCCCATCGGTGGCGATGTCCACGGAGTAGCCGTTTGCCTCGAGCAGGAGCCTGAGACGCTCTGCCTGGGTTCTGCTATCTTCGATGACTACGATTCTGAGGGGGTTCATGGCTTGTCGGCGCGCAAGGCGCAGCGGAGCAAAAGGTGGTCTGCAATTTCGGAAACGGGGAGCTGTGCGTCCGCGGCGCCCCGGCGGACGACTTCCCCCGGCATGCCCCAGACGGCCGCGCTGGCTTTGTTCTGCACGACCACGTGTCCACCGGCGCGGTGCACGGCGACGGCACCGTCAGCGCCATCGGTGCCCATTCCCGAAAACACCACCGCGAGAGCACGGTCCTTCTCACTCGCAATGGATCGCAGAAGTGCGGTGGCCGAGGGGCGGAAGTGGTCGACCGGGGGCTCGTCCGAAAGCACGAGCGTTCCCGATTGCCAGAGCGTGTGCGAGTCGTCACCGGCAAGGTATACCGTTCCGAACTCGGCGCGCATGCCGTGTTCGGCCACTACCACCCGGTGCTTCGTGTTGGAACCCAGCCACGCTGCGAAGCTGCGCTCGAAGTTTGCCGCCAGGTGCTGAACTATCAGGATCGGAGGCAGTCCCGGCGGCAGCGCTTGCAGCACCTCCATCAGTCCTTGAGGTCCACCGGCGGACGCGGCGAAGGCGATGACCTTGATAGGCGAGGCACTAGCCTTCGGCGGGGGAAGCGTGGGTTTGCGAGCTTCCTTCAGCGCGCTGGGCAGCTTGGGGGTCGCCCCTGCCATGGCGCGCAACAGCTGCAGAAAACTCGCCGTCTGTTGGGGGTTGTCCGGGGGCGGTGGCGCTGTAACGTAGAGCGCCCCTGCGGCCAGCGCGCTGAAAATCACCGCGCTGTCGCGCGCATTGAGAGCCGCCGTCACGATGACTATCGGGACGGGCCGTCCCTCGATGATGTCGCGTGTGGCGGCATAGCCGTCGACATGCGGCATGATGACATCCATCAGCACCAGCTCGGCGCCCGAGCTGACCACGCGCTGGCGAGCGGCTCGACCGTCCTCGGCCTCCAGCACCACCTGGAACGCGTTGCTTTGCTCGAGACACACTCGCAGCCTGGCGCGCATCGTGGCGGAGTCGTTGAATATCGCGACGCGTATCATCCGACCAGCTCCTCGATGGTTTCCAGAAGCGCTTGCTGGTCGAAGCGTGATTTGACCACATAAGCATCGGCGCCCAGGTCCAGCGCGCGCCTGCGGTCCTCGTCCTGAGCGAGCGCGGTCACCAAGACCACCGGAAGCTCCCGGAGGCGCGCCGAGGCGCGGATGCGAGTCAATAGCTCCAGTCCGCTCATCTTCGGCATCTCGATGTCCGTCACGACGGCATCGAAGCGCTCCCCGTCACGCAGCCGGCTCCAGGCGGCCTCTCCGGAGGCCTCTGCGTCGACCTGGTAGCCCGCGGACTCGAGTATGATCCGGACGAGCTGTCGAGTGGTCACCGAGTCATCCACTATCAGAATCTTGGCGCGACTCGGGGCATGGTCTTCGCGAGCCGTGGGGTTGAAGTTCGAGTTGGCGGCTTCCCAGCAAAGCGCTTGTGCGTCCAGCAGGGGCGCCAATCGGCCGCTTTGGTGCAGAATGGCGGCATGGGCCAGTGGCCCCCGGGCGCGCTCCGAAAGCGGCTTCGCCACATACTCACCCACCGCGATCAACCGCTCCACCAGCAGCGCGGCGCGCTTCTCACCGGCTTCCAGCACGACGCATGGGACCTGCTGTTCCGGCTCCAGGGGCGGAGCCGAGGCATCGAAGGCCGTCCTGAAGTCAGCGACCGGGATCAGCGCCCCGCCATGCCTGACGTACAGCCGTTCTTCGACAGCCACCAGGTCCTTCGAAGCGACTCGTCGCATCTGTTGGACGGCACTGGTGGAGAGCGCGAAGAGCTGCTCGTCCGAGGCAATGACCAGCACCTCCAGCAAACTCAAGTCGAGCGGAACGCGAATCCGGACCTCGGTCCCTCTACCCGGCGCGGAGTCGAGCGCGATGCGCCCCTGCAGACGTTCGATGCGGTCTTTGACGAGGTCCATGCCGATGCCTCGGCCCGCCTGGGTGTTCGCCTGGGCTCGGGTGCTGAGCCCAGGCGTGCAGACGAGGTCGAGCAGATCCGAGCCGCTCGGTTCCGCCTGGAGGTTGCGGCCGCGCTCCAACGCGAGCTGCCGGAGCCTCGCCACGTCGAGCCCCGCGCCATCGTCGCTCACGATGATGCTGAGCTCGGACCCCTCGGCCCGTGCGCTGATCCGAACCTGACCGGACTCCGGTTTACCCAGCTCGCGGCGCTGATGCGTGGGTTCGATCCCATGAACGACCGCGTTCCTGACCAGTTGGAGCAGCGGTTCACCCAGGCGCTCGACCACCTGATGGTCCGCTCGACGGTCACCACCCGTGAACACGAACTGAACGGACTTGCCCTCGCTCTTGGCGCCTTCCAGCGCGGCACGTTCCAGCGCATCAGAGAGCTGCCCGACCGGCCGCAGTCTGAGCTCTCGCACCCGCCGGGCCACGTGCGAGGCGTGCAGTCTGAGCCCTTCGGTCCAGCGATCGTGCTTCACTCGCATTTCTAGATAGTGATTCTTCAATTTCTGAGCGATCTGGTGGGTTCGCTCTCGGGCTCGCGCGTCGTTCTCGTTCTTAGTGCCACCGGACTCGGACTCGAGCACGTCCAGGGCGTCTTCCAGTGCGGCGTTGTCGATCGACGCCTGGAGGCGAACCAACCAGTCGTTGGTAGCCGTGAGCAGATCGTCGAGCCGGTTCAAGCTCACGCGGGTGGTGGCGAATTCGCTTGGCGCAACGCTATCGTAGCCTCCAGAGGGAGGGGGTGGCACGGTGGAAGGTCGCTTCCGTACATCGGTCGGCGGTGCCGCGGGCTCCGAGTCCATCCGAGGCGAGCTGTCTCTGTGATAGAAGTCGCGGAGGAGCGCGATGGAGGCGCGCACTTGGGCTAGCAACGCCGGCGTCCGCGCGAGAGGCAGGGGCGTGCCCTCGGTGGCCAGCTTGTCTTCCAGCTGATGGCAAATCCTTTCGGGTTCGCTCAGGCCGACAGCGCCGGCGGCTCCCTTCAGCGAGTGGACCGCCCGATAGAGTTCGCTTGCTGCGTGCCCCTTGGCGTCCTCGGACAGGCTCTCGTCGGCTAGCAGGGCTACCAGCCGGGTCATGTTGGCAATCTGGTCCTCGAGCTCTGCCCGGAAGAGCTCTCTGAGCTGCAGGAGCACCTGAGGGTCCTGCTCGGCCACATCATATCCTGTACTGCGAAACAGCGTGCTGAAGCTTGCCGCTGAGTGAATTGAGATCGGTGGCCGCGCGCTCCACATGGCGCGTGCTGTCGGCCGTCTGGCGCACCGCGCCGTCGATCGACCGCATCGCGTCCGAAATCTGCCGGACCCCCTGCGCTTGCTGTTCCGCGGCGGACAGGATGTGATCTGCCGCAGCCGAGGTCTGCTCGAGCGTGCCGGCCAGGTGTTCGATTGTCTTGCCGGCGTCGGCGACCGTCGACTCGGCAGAGGCGACCGTCTTTTGCCCCTGCTCCGTTGCCAGCACAGCTGCGCTAGTGGCTTTTTGAATCGCACCAAGAATCGAGCGAACTTGCGCGGTGGCTTGCTTGGACTGATCGGCCAACGCTCGGATCTCCTGCGCGACGATACCGAAGGCGCGGCCTTCTTCTCCGGCGCGGGTGGCTTCGATCGACGCGTTCAAGGCGAGTAGGTTGGACTGTTCCGCGAGCTCGTTGACCGTGGTGATGATGTGTCCCACGGTCTGGGCGTGCTCGCTGAGGCTGAGGATGCCGTCGGCGATCGTGCTCACCTGACGCTTCACCTGGGCCATTGCCTCGATGGTTCGATGCACGGCCTCGAGCCCGTTTTGCGCGACCTGTCGGCTCTTCTGAGCATTGGTTTGAACACCCTCGGCGGTTTCCGTCATCTGCTGGGCAGCTTGCGAGACTTCCTCGACGGTGGCAACCGTTTCGGCGACGGCCGATGCGCTCTCGGTTGCGCTTGCGGAGTGCTGCTGACTGGTGGCCAGGATCTCCGCGGAGGCACTGCTGAGGGCTCCCACGGTTTCGTGCACTCTCAGCGTCATGGTGCGCAGGCCGGCGGCCATGGCGTTCAAGTTCTGTCCCAGCTTGGCCAGGTTGGCGCCGCCCTCGATGCCGACCTGTGCGGTCAGGTCCCCGGCGGCGACTCGGTCGAGGAAGGCCCCGTAGCGCTCGACCTGCCCGGTGAGCGCTTCCGATTCGGCTCGCTGAGCTTCGGCAGCGCTCGCCTGGTCTGAAAGGGCGCGCTCCATCTCGGCTGCCATCTTGTTGAAGGCTTTCGACAGGTCGCTGATTTCATCACTCTGCTCGACCACCGCCCGTTGTCCCATGTCGCCTTCGCCGAAGGCTCGTGCCACTCCGGCGAGCGAGGAAATGCGCAGCGAAATGCTGCGAGATAGCCAGTAGGCCACCAGCGCCGCGACCAACGCCGCGAGCAGACTGCTCCAAAGTGAAACGTTGGCGCTGAAGTTCAGTGTTTCCTTCGCTTCAGAGTGGAGCGCGGCGCTCGTCGCCATTTGGTCCTCGATGAGCTCGTTCAGTTTTCCGATAGTTTGCTCGAAGGCTGGCTGGAGCTCCTCGTTGACGACGTCGAGGGCGGCGGCGTCATTGCCCTCGCGGCTCAGAGGTTCCAAGCGCGAGCGGCGGAGTTGCTGGACTTCCCCATACAAGAGCCTAACGTCTTGAATCTTACCGAGCCGGGCATCGCCGGCGGGTAGAGCCTGTTCGGCGCGCGCCAGTGCCTGGTGAAAACGTTGGGTTTCGCGTTCGATGGAGTCCTCTGCAGTGCTCAATGCGTGCAGATCGTTGTTCAGAGCGATGTGCTGGAAAACCAGCGCGCGCACGACCTGTAGCTGGGTTTCCGCCTGTCCCAATGCTTCGGTGACAATCACTCCTTCGCGATACAGCCGGTCGGCATATGCGAGCACGCGCCGCCCATCGTTCCATGAAGTCACGGCTGCGGCTATCGTCACCACGAGCACGACGCCGAAGCCAACCGCAAGTTTTCCGCCTACCCTCCAGCTCACATTCGTCTCCTTACAAAAGCCTTTGCGTGAAGCCGCTCTGATTCGAACATGGCGGCCACATCGAAAACCACGACGCCGTCGCCGGTGACACCCGAAATCAATTCGCGTGCTCGCGCCGGCAAGTGTTCGGGCGCGGCGAGTAGTTCGCTCGCGTTCAGCTCGATCAGTGGTTCGGTCGAGTCCACCAGGATGGCCAACTCTGGCTGGCGTTCACCGAGCACCACCGCCAAGGTCCTTTCCGTCAACGCGCGGCGCGACTGTGCCAGCACTGCCGTGGGGTGGATGGCGAGCACCGGGGTGCCCCGGAAGTTGACCAGACCGGCGATGGCGGGGGAGACGCCTGGTAGCATGGCCACATCGTTGACGGAGAGCACCGAGAGCACCTGCCGCGCCGGGATTCCGTAGCGGGTCTGATCAGCGCGTACGATGACCAACGGCTCTGTCGATTGCTTGACGGCTCGACTGGGAACGACGGCGAGCCTGGCGGCCCTGGCGTCTAAGATTGCGTCCGTGTCGATGTCCATGGATTGCTGAAAAGGTTGGACTGGCTGACCTGATCCACGGTGCGGAGCAAGCCGAGAATTTCTTCCCGCGTCAGGCTATCCGCAAAGCTCTGGAGATTGCACCCGGGATCGTCCATCAGGCGTCGCGCTGTCCGAGCGGCTCGTCGCGCCACGGATAGGTGGCGCGTCTCCAGCGCGCTCAGCGCGATGAGTACGTGGGCGTAGACGCAGCCCGGGTCGATGAGCAAGGCGCGCCGCGAGTCCCTCACCGCGGCCTGGTGCTGACGCTGCTCGAGGCGAAGTTGGGCTCGTTTCAGGTACAGCCCCGAGTTGAACGGCTCTGCCGAGAGGCGAGCCGTGAGCTCGGCCAGGGTGGGGGACTGAGCGGCCGGTGCGGGCGCGGAGTCGCCCATGTCCAGCTGTCTCGGGGGGGCCGTCGAGGTTGCTTCGGACCCCGAAGACGCAGGCCGCGCAGCGACCATGGCGGGAGGTGTAGGCGTTGCGGGCCGTTGCGGCAGCCTGCCGCCGTTCGGGGTGGCTCCTCCGAGGCGAACCAGCTCCTCCTGGGCGCTTTTCCTGCCGGCCTGCCGGTAGCTATGGATTTCTCGACAGGAGTCCAACACCAGACTGCTTCCCGTGAGCCTCGGGTCCGCGCTCGCGCAGACCACGAACCCCTCCGGTTCCAGGGCCGCCGCCAGACCGCGCGAGAGCTTTGCGAGTGCCCAGCGATCCAGATAAGGCGTGACGTTTCGGCAAAACACGACGTTCACGGCTCGCGGCCACTCGGGGGTGTCGGGCCCCGAGGTCAGATTCAGCTCGCGGAACTGCACCAGGGACCTCACGCTCTCGGCGACTCGAGACAGGTCACCCTCGTTGTGGAACCAGCGTTGCCGAAATTCTTCGCGCAAGCCACGAAATGACCACGGACGGTACTGGCCACGCCGGGCTCGCTCCAGCGCCGCCGGGTTGAGGTCGGTCGCGAGAATTCGCACGGGGGGGGCTTTGCCCAGCACCTCGAGGGCTGCGATGGCCATCGAATAGGCTTCCTCGCCCGTGGCGCAGCCGGCGGACCAGAGTCGGAGGGGACGGTCCTGCCTCTGCAGATAGCCTTTCAGCCACTTGAAGTGATCAGGCTCGCGAAAGAAGT
Organism: uncultured delta proteobacterium; assembly: GCA_963809955.1. Taxonomy (GTDB): domain Bacteria; phylum Myxococcota_A; class Polyangia; order Polyangiales; family Polyangiaceae; genus JAICQQ01. The sequence goes on along the minus strand of CAWELQ010000010.1, from coordinate 266,988 downwards.
AGGTCTCGCCGACGGTCAGCGCTTCTATCAAGGCTTGACCACATTCGGCGCGCCGGGAGAGCAGCCCTTCGAGCAGCTCGCGCGGTGTGACATCGCGCGTACGGGCTGCATCGAAGACTCCGGCATCCAGAGCCAAACGGCGCGCTCCCTCGAACCGGAGCCCGTACTCCCGACTGCAGAAGTGCGCGAAGCGTTCGCGCAACTCGGGTGTCAGTTCTGCGATCACGGTGCTGGCTGCCCTTCTCGTTCCAGAGCAGCCAATGCCTCGGCCACGCTCCGGCGTTGCTCCAGGTTCAGCAGGCCTTGTAAATCGACGATGAGCCAACTGCCGTCCGCGCGTGGCGAGATCCCTGCAATTGGGCTCGCGCTCTGTTCCAACGGTATCGGCGCAGCATTGCTCTGGCCGAGCTCGAGCACGCGATCCACGTGCAACGCGACGATGCGTTCCCCGAGGTTGACGATCAAGAGATGGTGTTCGAGGCTGTCGTGTGGGGGACGCTCGAGGCCGAGTCGCTGTGCGAGATCGACGACCGCGATCGGCGTACCGCGGAAACGAATGTAGCCACTCACCGGCGGGGCGATGCCTGGAATCGGGATGACCCTTACTATCGGGGCTATTTCGATGACCTGTGCCAATGGCAGTGAGTAGGTCTGATCGCCCACTCGGAAGAGAACTACGTTCGCCATCGGGTTCGCTCAGTATTTGTGGGCCGCCAGGCGGGTGCAAGCGCCATCTCTTGGCCCGGCCGGGTGCGTGTGCGGCTGGCGCCCGAACGGTGCATATTGCCCCGCTGGGGCGGGCCGACCGCATCGACGTCGGGTGTGAGGTTGGCCGTCCGAAGCGCCCTCGAGCCTCGAAGTCCTAGCGCATTCGCGAGTTTTTCCCCGAGCATTGGGGCGAGTTCGAAGCCGTTCGTCCGGGGAGTTCGTCGTCGTGCGAGACATTGGCTCGGGCCTTGCTCGGACATCCGCTGATGAAAGAAAGCTTCACTGGCTCCTTCCCGGTTTCGCCCAGGGAACTCCCATGATTCGCGAGGCTGGCCCAAGTGAAACGACAACGGCGGTCGATGACCCGAGCGCCGAGGAGGGGGCTTTCATCGACGCCGCGGGCTCTACCGACGTCGGGATGCGGCGAGAGGTGAACGAGGACACCTACTTGGTGGCTAGTTTTCAGCGGTCGATGCGCATCATCGACAGCAGTTCGCCAATCGCTGACGCCGCCTTGGCGTCGGGTCACGCGCTAGGAACTGTGCTCATGGTGGCCGACGGAATGGGGGGGCACGGGGGCGGATACATCGCGAGCCGCTCGGCTGTCGCGGCGATTGCCGACTATCTGATCAATGTCGTGCCATACACCACCGCACCTGAAGCGCTGCCCACCGAGGCCAGGGTATCGGTTCATGGGTTGCGTGAGAAACTCGGTGAGGCGCTGCTCGTAGGGGATCAGGCCATTCGTGACGAATCTCGGCAGTCGAGCGGCGCCACTCCCGAAATGGGGACCACTCTCACGCTGGCGGTTGTCAGTTGGCCGGAGCTGTACGTGGCCCATGTCGGTGACAGTCGCTGCTACCTGTATCGGAAGGGAACGCTGACGCAGCTCACCCGAGATCATACGGTGGCCGGGCAGATCGCAACCATGGGAGTCAGTCCTGTTGGTCAGACCTCCCGACTCAATCACATGTTGTGGAATTGTCTGGGTGGTGGCGAAGGAAGCCAACCGCAGCCGGAAGTGTTCAAGCTCGCGCTTTGCCCGGGGGACTACGTCCTTCTGTGTACGGACGGGCTCACCGACGAGCTCGACGAACCGACCATCTCCGCGGAGTTGGCGAAGGCGGGACCGAGTCGCGAGGTCTGTAGGCGTCTGGTCGCACTCGCCAATCAGTATGGTGGGAAAGACAATATCACCGCTGTGCTGGCCAAGCCTACCGGAGACTCAGCTGGGCTCGGAGCACCCGCGGAGTAAGACGCTCGCTCGACTCAGTTGATCGGATGGCGTGCCACCGCGCGGTCGCGCAGCATCCGGCGCAGCAGCGTCACGACGTCATCGAGGTCGACCGGCTTGACCAGGAACTTGTCGGCGCCAATATCGTGTAAGATGCGCCACTCGTTGGGACCGCCCGCTGCGGTCAGGACCACGATCGGGATGTTCTTCAGGTCCTCGCGTGCCCGCAGCGCGGCTGTCACCGGAATTCCGCCGAGCTCGGGCATTTGGAGATCCAGGATGGCGACGGACACCGGGAGCTGAGAGACAGCGTCCAGAGCGGCATTGCCGTTTGCAACGCAGATGATGTCCGCCCCTGGAAATTCCAGACGCAGCTTCATTTCCAACGCTTCGCGGAAGTCAGGGTCGTCTTCGGCCACCAGGACGCGCTCTGGTTCGTACATTCGGCTTTTGGCGTCGAGCAGCGCCAATCTGAAGGCTTCGGCGCTTCGCGGACGCTCCCGAGGGTTCTTCGCAAGCCCCTCCAGCAACACCTTGTCGAACGAGTGGGGCAGATCAGAGCGAAGCCCGCTGGGCCGTCGGACCTCCGCAACGGCGTGTTGGGCCAGGAGTTCGATATCGCTATCTCCGTCCACCGGCAGCTCGCCGGTAAGTGCTTGATAAGCGACGCAAGCGACCGAGTAGACATCGGCCGACGGCGTGACCACCCCCGTCTGCCCGTCACTGAACGCGATCTCCGGGGCCATGTATGCTGGCGTTCCAGCGAAGACCGTGCGACCGCTTCCGTCCTTTCCGTAACTGGTGGAGATGCCGAAGTCGGCCACGCGAGCCCGTAGGCTGTCGTCCAGCAGGATATTGCTCGGCTTGATGTCGCGATGCACCGTGCCGGCCGCGTGAATCGCGGATACGCCCAGGCAAACCTCGTTGAGGATACCGAGGGTGCGATCGAGATCCGGCAAACCGCTGTGCCCGGCCAACCATTGGGTCAAGGTTTGTCCGCCGACCAGCTCCATGACGAAGTAGGGGAGTGCCCCATGTTCCCCGAAAGCATGGATGGCGACTACGTTTGGATGGTTCAAGCGTGCCATGACTCGGGCTTCCTGGCGAAAGCGTTCAGCGAAGCCGGGGCGCAGGCGCTCCGGCCGGATGACTTTGAGCGCGACGTCCCGTTCCAGGTGCTCGTCGCGAGCCAACAAGACGACGCCCATGGCTCCGTGACCGAGCTCACCCAACACGCGGTAGGTGTCGTCGATCAGACTGCCGGGGGCAAACGCGAGCCTGGGTGGGACTCGTCGTTCTTCAGATGTTTGGGCATCGGGTCGCCTGTTCGCTGCATTGCCCAAGTCAAGCGTCGTCCTGTCACGCATGGTCAGCACACATCCTGTGTGGCGACGGCAGTGTGCCGCGCCGCGAGGATACTTCTCAGCGTAGCGCGTCCTCGGCCTGGTCGCCCGCCTTGTCCAGCGCCTCGTTGATGTCCTTGCCAAGCTGTGCCAAACGGTTGTCCAACTCGTGCTTGGTCTCTTTCCACTCGACCTCTGAACGAGCCTGCGCATGGTCGATCTTGCTCGCGAGCTCAGCGCGCTCGTGGCGCAATTCCTCGAGCTCACGCTGGGTGCGGGCCTTGGCTTCTTCGGTAGCGTTCTCCGTCGACTTTTCCAAGCGCTCGATCTTGGCGTCAATCTGTTGCAGTGTCCGACGGGAATCTTGCTGGAATTCCTGCAGATCTTCCCTCAATTCGGCGCGCGCGCTCGTGGCGCCTCGTTCCAGGTGTTGCTCGGCCTCCTTGGTATCCTGTTGGACGCCACGCGCGGTGTCGTCGCACGCGGCCGCAGCGAACACCGCCATCAACCAGGCGGCGCCAATGGCTCGGTTCTTCACACTATTGCTCCTTTGCTGGATCTATTGCCGATGCATCTCGTGCAAGCTTTTTACGGACCTTCGTTCGGATGCACATCGTTCGGATGCACATCGTTCAGATGCACACTTGTAGATGCATCAACAGTGCCAGGAGGCTGCGGCCCGAGCGCGTCGGGGTGATTTGCGTGCTCGATTGACGAGTGAAGAGTCAGAAATGCGCTCCGGTGTGGCAACTCGCCTCGGACAGTCGCGCGAAGCCGCCTCCGCTGGCCTCAGCCGGCTTCTGGTGCGGGCGCGCGCAAGCTGGCGAGCGCCGCAACCACTATGCAGGAAGCGATGATGGCGACCGAGAGCAGGGGCGCGATTTCGAAGGCTTCGCCAAGCACCAACTTGAACGCCGCGAAAGCCAAGACCGCGGCCAGCCCGTAGTGGAGGTAGACCAGCCGGCTCATGAGACTGTGCGTTGCCAGGTAGAGTGACCTGAGCCCCAGGATGGCATAGGCGTTGGAGCTATAGACGATGAAACGGTCGCGCGATACGGATAACGCGGCAGGAACCGAGTCGATAGCAAAGGCAACGTCGCTCAGCTCTATGGCGACCAAAGCAACCAAGAGTGGGGTGGCCAGGAACGTTCCTTTCTCTTTGACGAGGAACCGGTTCGCCTTGGCATCTTTCGAGACGGGCAGATGTTGGCTCAGCCACAGGACGACCCGGCTGTCTTTCGTCTGATTGGGGTCTTCACGCAGCGAGTGGTACGAAGCGAACAACAAGATCCCACCGAATACGTAGCGAATCCACTCCCAGCGTTCGAGCGCGGAGAGGCCGACGGCGATGAAGATGCCTCGAAAGACGAGGGCACCGAAGATACCCCAGGCGAGCGCCGTATGCTGATGTCGGTCCGGTATGTTCAAGCTCGCGAAAATCAAAAGGAACACGAACATGTTGTCGAGACTCAGGCTCTTCTCCATGGCGTAGGCGGCCAGGTACTCCTCAGTGCTGCCGCCCATCAGATGGACGACGACGGAGAAGGCGATGCCCGCGCTGATCCAGATGACGCTCCAACAGGCGGCTGCCTTGGTTGATGACTGCCGGCCGCGCCGGTGGGTGAACAGATCGATGGCGAGCAGCAGCGCCATCGAGCCGCCAAATACCATCCAGTGCCAGCCGACATCACCCATGACACCACCCGGAAGCGGCTTTCGTGCCATTCTGGCGGTGTGGCTCACCCCCGGCGGCCCAACGGGCGCTCCCGGAAACGGGCTGGGCGGCCGTGTGACGCGGTGGCGTGACGAGACGCTGCAGTGGCGGTCTCCATTTCCGCCACAGTCGCGTCCAAACGCCTCGGGTCGGGGTCATAAATTCAGGCAAATCACGTTGCCTTCAGGCACTGTGGAACGGCGCTTGCCCAAGAGAGCATAGCCAAGAAGAACGAAGCGTAAGGACCCACCCCAGGAGCGCAGCATGAAAAGCATCAACCCATCCACGGGACAGTTGATCCAGGAATACGAGGAAATGTCCGGCCCTACCCTCGAGGCGATATTGACTCGGGTGGGACAGGCCAGCGCGGAGTGGCAGCGCGGAGACTTGACGGATCGGGTCGCCCTGCTGAGGAACCTCCGACACGTGCTTCTGGAGGAGCGTGATGCCTATGCGGATCTGATGGCCGAGGAGATGGGCAAGCCGGTCCGGGAGGGCCGGAGCGAGGTCGAGAAATGCGCAACGCTTTGCGCTTACTACGCAGACCACGGCGCGCGCTTTCTCGAGCCCGAGCCGGTGAAGACGGAGGCTTACAAAAGCTACGTTTGCTTTCAGCCGCTGGGCGTCGTGCTCGCGATCATGCCCTGGAATTTCCCATTTTGGCAGCTGTTCCGTTGTGCGGTACCCGCGCTCCTGGCCGGCAACGGCATCGTGCTCAAGCACGCCTCGAACGTGTGCGGATCGGCTCTGGCCATCGAAAGGGCGTTTGCCCGTGCGGAATTTCCGACCGACTTGCTGCGAGCGGTATTCGTCGAGAGCGACCACATAGGCGACGTGATCGAAGACGAGAGGATAGCCGCGGTGACGCTGACGGGGAGTACCCGGGCCGGGCGGCAGGTGGCGGCGCGAGCCGGCCGCGCTCTGAAAAAGACCGTCCTCGAGTTGGGCGGTTCGGACCCCTATGTCGTGCTCTCGGATGCCGACATCGAACACGCGAGTGATACCTGCGTCACGAGCCGGCTCATCAATACTGGTCAGAGTTGCATTGCAGCCAAGCGCTTCATCGTCGTTTCCGAGCTTCGGGCCCAGTTCGAAGAAGCCGTGGTGCAGCGCATGGGTAGAGTTCACCAGGGGGACCCGCTCGATCCAAAAACGGAAATCGGGCCGATGGCGCGCATCGACCTGCGCGACAGCCTGCACGAGCAGCTGGAAGCGAGCGTCCGCCAAGGTGCTCGCCTGCTTCTGGGAGGCACGGTTCCACAGCGGGCTGGCGCCTGGTATCCGCCCAGCGTGCTGTCTGACGTCACACCGGGCATGCCGGCGTATGATGAAGAACTGTTCGGACCGGTGGCGACCATCCTGGAGGCGGAGAACGACGAAGACGCTCTTCGAATCGCCAACGACACCAGTTTCGGGCTCGGCGCTGCTCTGTTCACGGCTGACCGCGAACGAGGCGAGCGTTTGGCTCGCGAAACCCTGCAGGCGGGAAGTTGCTTCGTGAATACCTTCGTGCGCTCCGACCCGAGACTGCCTTTCGGGGGCGTGAAGGATTCGGGGTACGGCAGGGAACTCAGCCATTTCGGGATTCGAGAATTCGTCAACATCAAGACAGTGTTCGTCGACCAATGAAAGAGCCGGGCGCCGGGGCGAGGGCTGCTCACGGCGCGAGCTAGGAGGAGTGCCCAGAGGATGCCGTGGGCGATGTCCGGGGTCGGCTGCGAGGCCGACGTTCAGCTCGATGAGTGTCTGTTTTGCGACGTGGCGAAATTGCAGCAGTCTGGCCCTCCTCTTTTTTGAGGTCTCTCGGAGCGATCCCCCGTAAGATAAAGGCCTACATCATGCACGAAGCACAGGTGTCTGCAGCCCAACCGACGCACTTGCTCATTGTCGAGGATGACGATGACTCGCGCGACATGCTGAGTGAGCTCGCGGAACTGTATGGGTATCGGGCGACGGGCGCCGCGACCGCGCGCGCGGCGATCGCACTGGCCCGCGATTGTCTGCCCAAGCTCGCTCTGGTGGACATAGGCCTCGCTGATGGCGATGGCTACGAAGTGGCACAACAGCTGAGAAGGCTTCCCGACGGAGATTCCGTCTGGCTCGTGGCGCTGACCGGCTACTCCGACGAGGCGTCGCGCGAGCGAGCCCAGGCATCGGGGTTCAACGAGTTCGTGGTCAAACCCTTGCTGCCCGAGAAGCTCAATCAGCTCCTGAATCGACTCGACCAGGCGTGAAGCGAGCTGGTGCGGCGAAAGGGCCTCACACGAGTCATCCCGCTACGCTAGCCGCGCGCTGCGGCGCTCGATAGGCACGTGGCGTGGAAGTTGCACCCGCGTGGTGCCGTGGTTTCGAATCTACAACGCCCCGTTGTGCCGACACTGGCTGCACAGGTTCCGGCTGCCGGTGTCGACAAGCAAAGCGCATTCCCGGTCGAGGAGACGGAGTCTTGCGTACGGCGTATCGTGACGCCTCCGCGCGAGCTTCTGACGGGGCGCTATCGCGTCGACCAGATGTTGGCCGAGGGCGGCATGGGCGTGGTGTACCGCGGCTGGCACATGGCTCTGGAGCAGCCGATTGCCATCAAGATGCTGCGTCCGGACTATGTCGAGAACTCCGAGGCGGTCGAAAGGTTCCTAGCCGAGGCTCAAGCGATGGCGCTCTTGCGTGGCAAACACGCCGTGCGCGTCATGGACGTCGCGCGCAGTGGGGACGGCACACCATTCATGGTCATGGAGTTCCTGGAAGGAAAGGATCTGCGGGGGCTCATGATGGAGGACGGCCTGCTATCGGTCGACAGGGTTCTCGACCTGATCGGTCAGGCCGCGCAAGCCGTGCACGAGGCACACTCGCACGGGCTGATCCATCGCGATCTGAAGCCGGAGAACCTGTTCGTGACCGAGGACGGCACGGGCCGCGAACTCGTCAAAATCATAGATTTTGGTGTCTCCAAATCGACGATCAAGAAACTCAAGCACCAGACGCAGTCGAAGAACTGTCTGGGCTCTCCGCTTTACATGTCCCCGGAGCAGCTCCTCTCGGCTCGCTCCGTGGACCGGCGCAGCGACGTATGGTCCCTGGGAGTTGTTCTGTACGAAGCTCTCACAGGCCGCACGCCGTTCTTCGGCAAGACCCTCCCGGCGCTTTGCGTTTCGGTGACGCGAGATGCGCCCGCACCGCCCAGCCAGCTTCGTTGCGAACTGCCGGCTGAGCTGGACCGCATCGTTCTGCGCTGTCTCGCCAAGCGTCGCGAGGATCGCTTCGACAACGGTCGAGAACTGAGCGTGGCCCTCGCTGGCTTGTCGAACACGAGTCGGCAGCAGAGCGAGCCGCAGCCCGAACTGGAGCCGGGTACGGTGAGAAGCCAGGTGGCTGTGCCGCAAGCGTGCTCGAGTGAAGTGGCGCCGCCGGACGAGCCGGCGGTCTGTTTCGATGCAGGGGGCGTGGAGAGACGTGCGCCTCGGTCGAAGAGGATGATCGTCGGGTTGGCCCTTACCCTGCTGGGTGCCGCCTTGAGCGTCGTGGTAGTTCGACAAGCCGGGTTTAGTCCCTTCCTCAAGAGCTCCAAGCCATCCGAGCCTGTGCCGGTACCGGCGCCTCCGGAGCGCGTCGACGCACGGCACGGCCCGCGCCCGACGGTCGAGCCGGTGTCGAGCGCGCAAGCAAGCGACGCTCGTCCGCCCAGCGTTAGCTTCGATGACCTTGGCGAAGAGCTCGCTCCGGCGCGCTCGGCTGCGGTCCCAACTGCCAGATCCCGGACGCGACGGCGGACTCACCCGGTGCCCAAGCGCCGGACGCAGCGCCAAGCTGCGGTGTCCCAGGTTGAAGCCAACTCGAAGGCGCCCGATGAGCAGGCCATCGAAGCTCGCTATGCGCTTACTTACTCTCCCCCGCACGGTTCGGCTTCACGAGGCGCTTCCGCGTCTTCCGAAGACGCCGCAACACGAGATACCTCGCGGGGCCACGATTCCAAGGCCGTCCCGAAGAGCGGCGTCGTCGAGCGGCGGGGCCGCCGATAGCGGCCCGCTCTCCTGACGGCCAATCGAGTGCTGGAGCTTTGCTGGGCGACGCTCAGAAGTTCACTCGGGCCACCAGACCGTAGCCATCTCCAGCGAGCCGCACAGGGCACAGCCGAGGTGCTCCCCCGCCGCGTGGCTCGGAGTCAGCCAGCGAGGATCTGTCGCTCTGGGCTCGATGCCAAGGAGACTCCAGGAGTCCCAAGCGATCCAGCTTTCTGATGAGCTGTTCAGTCCATCTGAGCAGGTGATCCATCAGACGACCATAGCGGGTTCCAATGGCCGGGTCGTGATGTGACGGCTTGCGACCAAGTGCGTTTTCAGGCACCAGCCACAGCCGGGACGAGCCACCGTCGGACGTGTTTTGCGTTGCGCGCCGAGCGCGGGGGGCCTCTTCCGACGCGACCTCGTGCGGCACGCTCGGGCTCGTCTGAGCGGACAAATCGCTGACAGAAAGCAAGACGACCAGGAGCGCGGAAACACAGGTGAGCGATACGAGGTTCATGGCTGACGAGACGTTGCCGGTGAGGAGTTGCAGGAACCTGGTGCAGCAAGACCGGTGCCAAATCGAGTTAGCATCGAGCGCGCCAGTGACCCGGAATTGACATGGCCAAGCGGCCAAGGCGCGGCCAGTGCCGGGCCTCATCGGCGCTTTCGGCGTTGCAGTCTGTCGCGCCGTCGCAATTGGTCCCCCCAGTTCGTCGGCGGCGACGGGTGGCGCTATTCAAGCACTGAGCCGGTGCCCGAGCCCTGCTTTGGTGAGCGCTCGATCACGCCCGAGGCTGTTCGCGTTCCACGTCTTGACTCGCCAGCTGGGCTTCGATGTAGATGCGGGTGATCTGTGGAAAGCGCGTGCGGATCGACTGCTCCAGGTCATCGACAGCACCCGCCACCTGTGCCGAGTTCAAGTCGCGGCCAAACTTCACGTCCAGGGCTGCCAGAAGGCGATGGGGTCCCAAATGCATCGTCAGCGGGGGGCCCACGTACACTATCCCGCGCTTGTTCGACGCAATGCGCTGGACTTCTTGGACGACGTCGGGTGGGGCGGCTTGTCCCACCAGGAGTTCCTTGGTCTTGGTGGTCAGTGCCAGGGCGGCACCGCACAGAATGAACCCAATGACGATCGAAGCGACTGCGTCTGGTGTTGGACTACTCAGGAGGCTGCTCGCCACTACGCCGACGAGCGCGACAGCGATCCCGAGCATGGCGGCCGAGTCCTCACCCAGCACGACGAAGCGGCTGGGGTCGGTCGTGCGTTGCAGCTTGCCCAGCAGGCTGCGCCCGGACTCTTCGCGCTTGATGGCCCGCAGGGCTACGAGCCAAGAGCTACCTTCCGCCAGCAGCGCAACCGCGAGGACCACGACACTCCAGAAGAGATCGCCAGGCTGTTCTGGATGCGAAAGCGCGTGGATGCCCTTGTAGATCGATACGCCGCCTCCGATTCCGAACAGCAGGACGGAGTAGATGAGGGTCCAGAAGTAGACTTCCTTGCCGTACCCGAAGGGATGCTTTGTGTCCGCACGGCGTTCGCTGCGGCGGGCCCCGTACAGAAGCAAGGCTTGATTGAGAGTGTCGACCACCGAGTGGACACCTTCGGCGAACATCGCGGCGCTACCACTGAACGCGGCGGCCACGAACTTGGCCACCGCGATAGCACCGTTTGCGGCCATCGCGGCTAGTACCGTGACGGGTCGCTTGGAGTCGCTCGTCGACGTAGCTCGGGGCCGTGATTCGACGCTGGCCTTTTCGGCGAGCTTCGCGTCAGACACGTAGTCCCCGGGTGTCCGGCGCGCGGGGATTGGTCGACATCGGTCGAGCGTCGACCGAGGCTGCGTGCTGCATCGGGCGGGCCTCACCCGAGGAGTGCTTCGGAAGCCTCCGCATCTGCCTCGATCTCCGTCCAATGCCCTAGGCGCGGGTACAAGCCTGAATCGCCAGCTTGGGGACGAGGAATCGCTTGCCGGACGCCAGACCTCAGCTCATCGTCGTGGACCATTGCGCCAGCCGGTTGCTGCACCAGCTTGATGCCAACTCCCGGTTTCGCAAACGGTACGAGCGCATCCAGCGTTTCCAGTACATCGAGCTGACTTGTTGGCCCGGCGACCAGCTCGAGCTCCGAGCCTCTTCCCAGAAGGACGAGCAACCCTCTCAACAGAACTTGGCGCGCGGCCTGGTTCTCGTGGAGATTGGGACCGAGAAGGTAGGACAGATGTTCGAGCGAACTGCTGGCCTTCAGCGTTCGGATTCGATGAAAAACTCGACTGGCGAAGTCTGCCAAAGGCTCGTCCGAGCCTCGACACAACACGTGGTTGACGTCTCCTCGCGGCGTCGCTTCGCGCAGGGCTCGGGCCGCGTCGAGGCCCGACTCCGCGACGACGACATGGGCGTTGGGTCTGCTCATGCGGGGCGCCCAAGCAGAATGCGTGCCAGAGATCTGGCCCCTGTGTTTCCGGGTGTTTCTCGTGGCTCGGGCCTGGGGCTGACGTGGCTGTTCTGTGCCGCGCGGGACAATTCGCCCCGCGCGCTCGCTCATCTAGTCGGATGCCCACCTGCTGCCGAGTTCGGAGAACACCTGGCGCAGCACCAACAGCTGGGCGCAATGGTCGCTCTTCTTGGTGCCTTGGTAGCCGCGCATTCGGAACTTGCCGACATCGAGTCGTTCGGTGAGTACGAGGGGCCCCTTGGACTCGTCCTTCACGGGCACGCTCTTGTATCCAAGTCGGCGGAGCAGGTAGTGGGCCGACTCCGTCGTCGAGGTGAACGAAACGGTTGGAATCGAAGAGTGGCTCATGAAAAACCACGTCTTGCCCTGCGAGGCGCGTCTTGCCAGCGAGACGAACCTTTCGAGGTAACTCGGCATGCCGCCTTTCGGCGCGTGAAGACCGTCCGCGAGCACGAATGCGTCGACCAACTTCGACTCCGGTTGGTAGAGAATCGAGCGAACTCCGACAAAACCTGCGCTCCACGCGCTCAAGATCAAATGGCCCATCTTCACGCTACGGCCGAGTTGCTCGGAGGTGCGCTGTTCGATCGCCGGCAACAAGTGTCGGAGCAGCCCCGTGCCCGCGAACAGCGGGCCGTAACTCTCGTTCGGGGGGAGAGTTATCGTGTAAAGTGCGAACGGCTGCCTGCTGGCAATGACTTCTCGCTGTACTGCTCGCTCGCCATGCAGATGCACGATCAACTGGAAGGTACCCGAAGCATCCGCCACGTCCGGCCCGCTCAAGAACAGGGTCCCTTCGCCGAGCGGGGTGGTCATGGACGCTTGCGGAAGCTCTGCGCCCATCTGACACGGTGGAACATTGCTCTTGGGTTTGGCGTAGGAATCGCCCCAACCCGTCGATTTCTCGTCGAGCTTCGTGCTCCGCGCTTCGTCCGTGGGTTCGGTACGCTGTGTGTGGGCGGTCCGGGTCGAGCGACTCATGGGGAGACTCGCCTCATGGAGGGGTGGGGCAGGGGCGAGATCGGCCCGACCTTCAGGAGGGTGAGTCATGGCGAGCGCCGCCGTGGTTACTGCCACGGCTCCGATCGCGCCGAGCCCAGCAAGGATCTTTTTCATACCCGGCATGTTGCAAGGTACGGACCGTTCGGACGGCGGAGCCAGTTGGCGCAGACCCTTACAGATCTGCCAACAGGTGCTCGATGCTGTTGGGGTCGGCGGGCTTGGTGAGGTGGTTGTCGAAGCCTGCCTCACGCGCGGCGCGAACGTCTTGATGAGTGCCGTAGCCAGTCAATGCGACCAGACGAATCCCGTCGAGCGCGGAGTCGGCGCGAACGGCTCGGGCGACATCGAACCCGCTCATGGTCGGCAGGCCGATGTCGACTAGAGCGAGATCGGGCTTCTCCTTTCGGATGGATTCCAGAGCGCTCGCGCCGTCGGCCGCTTCGAACACGCGGTTGCCGCGTGCCTCCAGAACCAGCCTCAGCATTTCGCGGGCGTCGTCCTGGTCTTCCACGATGAGGACACGACGTGGAGGATGTTTCCGGACGGGCGTCGACTCGGGCGCCTCGGTGTCGTGCACCGAGCGGGGCAGCCACACGCTGAACTGGCTGCCGTGACCAATGCCGTCGCTGTGCGCGCGTGCTCGTCCTCCATGCATCTCGGCGATCTGCCGTACCAGCGTCAAGCCGATGCCAAGACCACCCTTGGCTCGATCGAGCCCCTGACCGTGCTGGTAGAACATGTCGAAGATATGGGGAAGCGTACTCGGAGAGATCCCCGAGCCGCGGTCTTCGACGCGAATCAAGATCTCCATGTCTGCGTTTGCCGCAGTCACGGTCACCGGGGTGCCCTTGGGGGAGTAGCGCGCGGCATTCGAGAGTAGGTTGGCGACGATTTGTTGCAGTCGGGCCAGATCGCCCTCGACGACCAATGGTTGTTCACAAAGATCCAGGCGGAGTTGAATATCGCGTGCTTTGAGGGCTGGTGAGAGTGCCTCAACGGCCATCTGGACAGCCACGCGCACGTCGACCGGAGATTTCTTGAGCTGGATGCCGCCGCGCGTGATGCGCGAAACGTCGAGCAAGTCCTCCAACAGGCAGGCCATGTGCTTGGCCTGGCGTTGAATCACTCCCCGCGCCTTGCCGACGGCTTTCGCGTCGGCTTTCTTCGACTGCATGACCCGTGTGGCACTGAGTACGGCTGAAAGGGGATTCCTCAACTCGTGGGAAAGCATGGCCAGGAATCGTTCTCGCCGCTCGGATGCCAAGCGCAACTCGTCTTCAGCGCGCTTGCGATCGGTGATGTCCAGAAAGGTCACCACGGCTCCCACGAGCGTACCATTGTCGCGGATCGGGTGACTCCAGTGCTCGGCCTGGAACATGCTGCCATCGGCACGCGTGAATATCTCCGCGTCCGAGTGCGCGCCCTCGCCTGTCGTCAGTACGCTACAGATGGGACAATGCTCCTTGGCGTAAGGAGGCTCACCACTCCGGCGCGCTCGTAGCATCTGGTGCATGTCTTGCCCGATGAGTTCGGAGGCCGAGCCGTAGCCGAGCATCTTCGCGCACGAGCGATTCGAGAATGCGCATCTACCATCCGGCTCCAAGCCGAAGATCGCTTCTGCCGTGGAATCCAGAAGCAGGTTGATGCGGTCGCTGCGTGCCTGAAGCTGTCGCTGCGCTTGCCTGAGCGGAGTGATGTCTCGCGAAATTAGGGAGGCTCCGACGATGGCTCCCTCCTGGTCCACGATGGGTGACGTGGTGACGCTGACTTCTACGGCCTGGCCATCCCGACGGCGGCACACTATTTCCACGTGCTCCACGCTGCGTCCTCCGACCGATGCCTCGACCATGGACTTCAGAGCTTCTCGCGCCGGTGGCGCGCCCAATAGCTCGATGCGCTCACCGACGGCCTCTTCCTGCGAGTAGCCGTAGAGGCGGACTGCGCCGCGATTCCAGCTCTCGATGACACCGTCGGTCGAGGTGCCCACGATCGCGTGGTCAGAAGACTCCACAATCGCCGAGAGCTGCGCCAGTCGCGCTCTTGCTCGGTCGAGCACCGCAATGTCGGTCAGAGTGATCACCACCCCACCGATGGAAGGGCTTTGGTGAGCGTCGCCCTGATCGCCCGAAGACGCGGGTTCCAAGGGGCGATAGGGAAGAATTCTCAGGAAATAGATGCCGCCATCGACGTCCCTGACTTCGTCCTCGAGGGTCGTGCCATGTGCCAAGGTCTGCTGGATGTCCTCGATCAGTGTGTCCCTGCGCAGCTTGTGCGAGAAGTCACTGACGCTCCTGCCCACGTCCTGGGGCTGAATGTGGAACACGCTGGCTATCCTGGGCGTGTACTTGCGGATGCGCAGCTGGTCGTCCAGGAACAAGGTTCCAATATCGGTACCCTCGAGCAGGTGCTGCATGTCGGCGTTCAGTTCTCGGAGTTCGACTATCTTGCGCTGGTGCTCGGCGTTTACGCTGTACAGCTCCTCGTTCACCGAGTGAAGCTCTTCATTGGTGCTCTGGAGCTCTTCGTTGGATGCGACCAGCTCTTCGTTCGTTGCTTGCAATTGCTCGTTGCTCGTCTGCAGCTCTTCCACCGTCGCCTGCAGCGTTTCCCGTGCGTACGAGAGCTCGCCTTCCAGCGTCTGCAGGCGTTCGTTCGAGTCCGCATCCATGACGAGCTCTTCGACACCCGAGTCTTCAGCGACGGCCGGCGGCTCTGCTCTGGTCGGTCGCAGGGTGACGAGCACGTAGTGCGAGGCAGTTCGGGCATCGTCCATCGGTTCAGCGCACAGTTCGTAGCGCGCTACGTCACCACCAGGGTCCGTCAAGGAGACTTCCGCGTGGTGCACGGACTTGTCGTGTCTCAGTGCCTGGCGAATCGCCGCTTCCGCGACGGTGCGCAGTTCGGGGCTCATCAGATCTCTGAGCTTGGTGGAGGGACGGCGCCGGTTCACCTTCAGCCAGCGTTCCGCTCCAGCGAAGCTGTCAACAAGGTCCAGGTCCTCGTTGACCAGGAATCCGGGCGGCATGTAGCGGTCGAGCAAGCGATCGTAGAGCCAGAGCACCCTGCCGTCGGGTGCCGGGCCGTTCTGCGACGGCAGAATTCGCGTCGCGACCTGCGCTCCTGGCAGACTCAACCTGCGCGGCTCCAGCAAGCGCACGTCCCGTCGCTTGCGAAAGAACTTGCAATGCTCATCCAGCGTCGTGAACTCGTTGGCGAGAGCCCCCGGGCTTTCGCTGGAACCCAGGAACAGAATCCCATTGGAAGCCAGCCCGAAGTGGAACAGGGAGATAACGGTGTTTTGGGCTCCGGGCTCCAGGTAAATGAGCAGGTTTCGACAGGTGATCAAGTGCATCTTGGTGAAGGGCGCATCCTTGGTCACGTTGTGCGGAGCAAAGACGATCAGCTGCCGGAGATCTTGCGAAACTTGGTAGCCGCGCTCCCGCTTCGAGAAGAAGCGAGCTCGCCGCTTCGCACTCACGTGGACCAGCTGTTCTTCGCCATATAGGCCCCGGCTCGCGGTTTGCAGGGACGAACGGTGCACGTCCGTGGCCAGTACCTTGAGGTTCAAAGGGCGTCCGGCGGCAGTGAATGCCTCGAACAGGATCATCGCTATCGAGTACGCCTCTTCGCCGGTGGCGCAGCCCGCCACCCAGACCCGCAGCTCTTGCTCGGCTGGCACGCGCTCCAACAGCTCCGGAACGATCTGCTTCTCGAAGGTTTGAAAACATTCGGGGTCACGGAAGAAGCGCGTCACTCCGATGAGCAAGTCGTGGTACAGGGAATTCAGCTCGTCAGGGTCGTTTTCGAGCTGTTCGGCATACTCGGCCAGATCGCTGGATGGGGTCAGCGCGAGGCGTCGTTCGATCCTGCGCCCCACGGTGCTGGTCTTGTAGAACGAAAAGTCGATGCTCGAATGCGAACGCAGCAGCCTGAGGACGGTGTCCATCGGCGACTCGTCCACGTCGTCGCCGTTCGGCGCGCCCGGCTCGCGCGTTGTCGCGTCACCACCCGCTGCGCCGAGCAGCCAGCGTGGCATGTCTGCCGCTGCGGCCACGTGGTCCACCATGTCGGTGGCCAGTGCACTGAGAGGCATGCCGTCGAACTTGGCGCTTTGCGGATCTTCGACGACCACTCTGCCTCCGGCATGCTTGACATCGCAGATGCCTCGCGAGCCGTCGCTTCCCGTCCCCGAGAGAATGATTGCGACCGCTTCGGGTCCTCGCTCTTTGGCCAGCGAACGGAAGAACTTGTCGATCGGCAAGGTCAGGCTATGCGTCCGTTCCTTGTCGCTGAGCATCAAGCGACCCCCTTCGATGATCATCTCTTTGCGCGGGGGAAGCAGATAGATGTGGTTGGCGAGGACCTTGGTCTTGTTCGTGACCACACGGATGGGCATGTCGCTGTGTCGTGCGAGAAGCTCATCCATCATGCTGCGATAGTCCGGGGACAGGTGCTGGATGATGACGAAGGCCATTCCGGTGTCCGCAGGTAGATTCCGCACCAGATGCTCCAGCGATTCGAGGCCGCCGGCTGAAGCTCCGATGCCTATGACAGCGCGTGGGCGCTCGTCGCTTTCGTCTCGAAGGTCGGGTTCTGAAGCTTCCTCGGTGTTGGGGGTGATCGTCTTGTTCATGGAAGGTGCAAGGTTTGAGCGGCTGGCGGACTTGCTCCGTGCCGCGGATTCGAAGGCTCACTGTGCAGCTTTCGGACCGTCCATAAACCCCTAGAAAATCAGAGGTTTGTTCGGCCGGTCGTGGCGTCTTTGGTACAACTTGCAAGATCGCCACAGCACTCGGATTTGCGCGTTGGGCAAGTCCGTTTCTCGAACGGGATCCATGCACGAGAGACGCGTTTCGGGCTTCGGCTCGTCCGCCGCTCAGCCACGGCGCGTCGCTCGATCGGGCCGAGCGCGAACGCCCGCGCGCCCGGCCGGTACTCGGACTCCCCCGCGAGGCAACGTGAGCTCGAGTGCCGGCTCACGTTGAAGCAAACGAGTGAGGAACTCAGCTCGCTCGCGCTAACTTGCGGTACAGCGTACGACGGTCCAAACCCAGGATGCGAGCTGCTATCGTCTTGTTCCCGCCCACAGCGCCCAGGACTTTTCTGATGTAGCGCTCCTCCACTACCTTCATGCTCGGCAGCTCGTTGGGGTCTTCGCTGAGGCTGAATACCTCCGTAGGACGATAGTCGCGAATCTTCGACGGCAGGTCATCCGGCGTGATCTCGTTGAAACGAGCGAGGGCTACGGCCCGTTCGACGCAGTTCTCGAGCTCCCTGACGTTGCCCGGCCAATTGTAGTTGACGAGCCGCTCGGCCACGAGGCGCCCAATGCCCGTGACGTTTCGGCCACTGCGAGCCGACAGACGTTCGAGAAAGCTCTGCGCCAGCTGGAGTACGTCGTTGCCGCGGGCCCTGAGTGGGGGGATATCGATGCGTACCACGTTGATGCGATAGTACAGGTCCTCGCGAAAGCGCTTCTCCTGCACCTCGGATTCCAGGTCGCGATTCGTGGCTGCGATGATTCTGGCGTTGAAGCGAACCTCCTGGGTAGTGCCCAGGGGGCGCACAACGCGCTCCTGCAAAGCTCGCAGCAATTTGGCTTGCATGCCGAGCGGCATATCGCCAATTTCGTCGAGAAACAGCGTCCCGTCGTCCGCTTCCACGAACAACCCAGAGCGCGAGGCGCGCGCGTCGGTGAATGCGCCCCGGGCGTGGCCAAAGAGCTCGCTTTCGAGCAGGTTTTCGGGGACTGCCGCGCAGTTGATGGCGAGAAAAGGTCCCTGTCGTCCACTGCGCTCGTGCAGTGCGCGTGCGATGAGCTCCTTGCCGGTCCCGCTCTCCCCGGTAATCAACACGTTCGTCTCGGTTTCCGCGACGCGATTGACGACGTCAGCGACGCGTTGCATCGCGGGACTGTCGCCCACGACGTTCGGAAGCTCCCGATTGCTGACACGTCGACGCAGCCACCTGAGTTCGTTGGTCATGGCGCGGTGGCGCGCGGCCCGGCGCATGGCCAGTGTCAGCGCGTCGATCGTTACTGGCTTCGTGATGAAGTCGTATGCCCCGACGCGCATGGCTCCGATGGCGTGGTCGAGGCTGCCGAATCCGGTCATGACGACCACGACCAGATCGGGTCGCTTGGCAAGTGCCTCTCTACACAGCTCGAGGCCGCTCATGCCCTCCATGTGGATGTCCACCAGAACAACGTCGAAGTCCTCGGTTTCGATGGCCGTGAGAGCTTCTTTGGGCGAAAGACGCCAAGAGACGGAGTAGCCTCGTTGCTCCAGGCCCGCCTCGGCCAGTTCACACATATCCTGGTCGTCGTCGACGACCAGGACCGAAACGCGTCCTCGATCGCGACTCTCGGGGGCCCTGGTTTCTTGGGTTTCCAGATTCTCAGCGGGTGCGGCAGACATGGCGGCGACCCAGTGCACACATCGTGCCCATTTCCCCTTCCCCGATTGTCGCTGCAGAAATCCGTATTCTTGCCCCGCTGTGCGGGGCGAAAGGCGACATCACGGGTGTGCATCGTGGCATTTTGCCCCACAGGGTGCTCGGGCGCATGTGCGCCCGAGCACCCGCTCTTCAGAGCGTCCTACTCCATATCGCCGTCGTCGGCGGCGTCTTGGACTTCGTCGGCAGCGTCCTCGGCGGTCTCATCCACCTCGTCAGCTGCTTCTTCCGCCGTGTCCGCTGTTTCGTCCGCTGCTTGATCAACCTCTTCGCCGGCGTTCTCCATCGGACCCTCCGGTTCTTCAGGAGTCTTCTGGTCCGACCCGCACGCAGCGAGGCCGAAGGCGAGCGCCAAACTTAGTCCAAAAGCGAGCTTCTGCATATTGATCTCCCGTGAGCCTTTCTCGATTAGAGTGGGTTTTCGTCGTGACTGCGGCAGCCCCGAGTTCAGGCTCAGCTAGGGCCACCCGGCGCACGGCCGGCTCGGGACGAACCGCGGAACGACGCTGGCAAAGAGGCAAGCGACGTGCCCATGTGCATCGACCCGAGGCAAAGCAATAAGGTCCCGAACAGCGCGAGCGAACCGAGATGGAAGGTGGCCCAAGAAGATCACGTTGTGGCAATGCGTCACGGACCCGAGCTCAATGAACCGTTGCATTGGGCTGTCACCTGACCGACCCTGAGTGGAGAATGCTCGGGGGATCGGGCTCGCCAGGAGGATCGCCTTCGAGCAGGTAGTATTCACTCCGGACGGGAGATCTTGTTTTCGGGTCATGCTCAGATGCACGCTTCGATGACACCCGCGTATGACGAAACCAACTCGAAGTGGTGAGTCGATGCGACGTCGCGACAGGTCGATCACTACTCAGGAGCTTGCAGTTCGTCCAAATATGGACGAGGCACCTGGAGTGAAGGGTCCGAGTTCGAACGACTCGGACGCACGCGTGGTAGCGCAAGCGAGGAAAGCTTAGCGTTCCAGGTACAGGTAGGACAGACTTCGTATTGTTGAGTGATGGCCCGAGCGAATAACGACGAGAGAGCGAACGAGGTGTCCAGCCAGACCCGTACACGACAACCAGTGTCTGCGAGCAAGCTTTCGTTGCTGGACGAGCTTCGACAGGCGGAGATCCGTGCCAGCAGCGCCCAGGTGGCTTCGGTCATTGGCCATATGATCGGCACTCCGCTCAATGTGATCGTCGGCAGAGCCGCATTGTTGAGGGCAAGTTCGGATCCAGCCAACATGGTCGACAACGCGCGCAGGATCGAGGAACAGGCTCAACGCTTGACCCAACGCGTGCAGGGGTTGATCGACTATCTCACAGTACCCGAGCCCGAGCACGAAGTCCGCTCTGCGCGCGAGGTGGTTGAAGATGCCGTTGCGTTGTATGCGCCCATTGCGCAAGAACGCGGCGTTGTGCTCAAGGTGCCCGAGCACAACACGCTCGATACGAAGGTGGACGGAACACCCACGCTGATGATGCTGGGTTCACTGCTGTCCCTGGCCATCCGCAAGGGCGAGCCTGCCGACCCCATCGAACTGGACGTCTCGGAGGCGGCCGAGGGCACTGGTGTGTTGTTCACCATTCGAGTAACCGGCGTGCAGTTGCCGGAGAGCCGCATCGACCGGCTGGAGCCACCCGAAACCTACGAGCCGAGAAATGTGGAAACCCAGCAGCTCTTGTCGGTGTGCGCCGCCATCGCCAGACGCAACGGCGGTTCTCTGAAATTGGAGGCCGGTTCAGGTCCCGAGAGACTCACCATCTTGCTGCACTGCAACGAGGCGGAAGATCGTATCCGGTAACTCGTTCGGCACGGCGTTCACGGAAGAGCGCCCGGGGCTGACTCGACGGAGACCCTGGAGCTCGGCTCCAATACCAAGTCCGTATTCGGTCGCAAGGGGTCTACGAACTTGTGCAGAGTGGAAGCCAGGTCTTCCATGAAGTGGACCACCGCGCTGGCTCCGGCGCCCTTCAGCCGTTGAACCCCGCTGGTTGCGAGGGGCTCGGCCTTCCACAGGCCAACTATGATGGGGGTACGTGGGAACCGCTCATGCAGCGTCCGACACAGTTCTTGAGCGTAGACCGTTGCCATTGGTGGCACGGCAGACACCACGATTGCCGTCGGCTTCGAGTCGGACACTCGCTCGACGATGTCGCTTGGCTCTGCCTCGTGAGATAACGCTTCCGCAAAGATTCCGCGTTCCATGAGCACGCGTGCTGCCATGTTCGCCGAAATGTGGTCGGCCAGGTCGTCCGCCGGGAGGCACAGCACCACTGGCTTCGCGGCTCCTCCAGATGCTTTCGTCGTCCTCCCGACGAAGGCCTGAAGACTATTGTACACAGCGCGGCGACGTTCTTCGCTGAGTGACTCGCTATGCCGGTCCCGTTCAGCCATGGCCATCACCGGCAAGAGGAGGCGATCGTAAAATCCAGCCAGGCTGGGCTGTGTGCTGAGCTCGTCTTCGACGATCTGCTCGCCTTCGTCGGCGTCCAGGGCCAAGAGTCGGTGATACAGCCTGGCCGAGCTGGGCAGGGCGCGCTGATCGCTCAGCAGTACCTCCACGCTCTCGAGTTGCGGCAGATGGTGGGCGGCTACGAGCAGACAGACGCTGAGCGGCGTCGCCAGGATGAGCCCTACCGGGCCCCACAACCAGCCCCAGAACACGAAGGAGATGAGCACGCCGATCGCAGAGAGCCCAGTTCTGAGCCCATAAAGCCAAGGTTCCAGCAGGTTGACGGCAAAGAGCTCGACCACCAGAAACAGGCCCGTGCCGGCGAGCAATGTCCGATAGCCTTCCGTGGTGGCCGCGATGACCAACAGCGGACCCGCAGCTGCCACCCAAGGTCCCACGTAGGGAACGAAGCGCATCAGTGCCACCAGCATGCCCCATAGGGCGGCGTTGGGGACTCCGAGCCAAGCCAGCCCAGCCCCGATCAGCAACCCGACCAGTGTGTTGATCAGAAGTTGCATTTGCAGGTAGCGGCTCACGCGCGCCGAGGCTTCCTCCAAAGCTTGAGTCGTGACGTTGATGTGCCCCTGGCCTGACAATCTCAGCAAGCGGTCCCTGAGATCGTCCCACTTGAGCAGCATGAAGAACACGAACACGATGACCAACCCCAGGGTAGACAGAGGCGAGAGCATGGGGCTGAGGACCGATTGCAGAAACGCAAATTGGTCGTGTGCGTTCTCCTCGATGGAGACCGGGATCGGGCGCGTGGCTTGGTTCTCGCCGCCTAGCGGGATATCGAAGAGATGCCCGGCTTGACTCAGACGTTCGAATAACCGGGAATGGCCGTTGATGGTCAGCAGCCTGCTTCGTATTCCCTCGGCGTACTCCGGAACGCGCTCGAGCAGCGTCATCAGCTGGCTGGTAAGGAGCGTTCCGACGCCTGCGAGAAGCAGGGCGACGGCAAGCACCACTGCTGGCACGCACAGCCGTCGGTCGATTCGGTGGCGCTCGAGCCAGCGCACCAGGGGAGCCAGCAGGAAGCTTACCAGAATGCCGAGCGCTAGCGGGATCAGAACGTCCCGGGCAAAGTAGAGAGAGGCCGTGACGACCGCGACGACTACGATGGTTGGTGCGCGCCCGCCAGTGGGCCTGCCGCCGGTGGTGCCCGGTTCCTTCATGGCGTCGTCGCCTCGTTGCAAATCTCAATCCTGGAGCGCGGCGCCGGGGCGGAACCTCGAGGGATGACGAAGTCTGACACGCCCAGCGGCGCGTCGGACGCTCTGCCGATTCTGGGTTTCAGGCTGCCCTGTCCGGGGCAAAAAGACTCGCCTGGGGCGAGACTGCGGCGCTCGAGACCTCGGACTCGCGTCCAGACTGCCGGAGCTCGTCCTTCGAGCAGTCTCCAACGCTAGCGACGCGCGTCGGCAACGCGCGAAGCACGCAACTCGGACAGAGCCTGTTCCAGCTCATCGACATCCACTGGCTTGGTCAGGTGCAGGTCGAAACCCGCCTCGAGGCTCAGCCGCTTGTCCTCGGGCCTGCCATACCCGGACACCGCAATCAGGGGCAAGTGTCGCGTTTCAGGGCGCATGCGGATTGCTCGCGCGACATCGAACCCAGTCATGCCTTCCGGCAGCCCCAGATCGCACAAGATAGCGTCTGGCAGCCGTTGAAGGGCGGCTTGAATGCCATCGACGCCATGCGTCCGGATGGTGACGTCGTGCCCCGAAAGCTCGAGTAGCTCTTTCATCATCGAGCCCGAATCGCGATTGTCTTCGATGACCAGGATGCGAAGGGGGGTCACGCTCGCGGCTGGACCCTTGTCAGGCGAAAGGGAGCCGCCGCTCAACGGAAGTCGAACTTCGAACATCGCACCCTTGCCCTCGCCGGCACTGTGCGCCTCGATGTGTCCCGCGTGCAGTTCCACCAGGCCCTTGGCAAGAGCCAGGCCGAGCCCCAGCCCCCCACCCTTTCGCGCCAGGTCCTGGGGCCCTTGCCGAAACGGCTCGAACAGCTGCTGTTGGAGCTCGGGGGAAAACCCGATACCGGTGTCCTGCACTTGTACCAGCGCTGAGGTCTCGTCGACTCGTGCCACGATGCGTACGGTGCCACCCGCGTCCGTGAACTTGATGCCGTTGGAGACCAGGTTGTGAAACACCTGCGTCAAACGCGCCGGGTCCCCGAACACGATGACTCGGTCGGCAGAGACTTGCAGCTGCAGGTCGACGGTCTTCTGCTCTGCTTCTCCGGAAAGATCGGAACAAACGTCGCGCAGGACACTGACCAGGTCCATCTTCTGCTTCTCGGTTTGCAGCTTGCCCCGCGTGATACGCGACACATCGAGCAAGCCGTGGACGAGTTTTGCCATATGGGTAGACTGTCGATTGAGCACGCCTACCGCGCGTTCCAGCCGCTCGTTACCGGACTGGGACAGCCTGAGCAGCTCGGTTGCGCTGCGAATCGCGGCAAGAGGATTCCTCAGCTCGTGTCCCAACATGGCCAAGAAATCATCCTTGCGTCTGTCCGCCTCGAGCAGCCGTTGCTCCGCAACCAACTGCTCGGTCACGTCGGTGTTCGTGCCAAACCAGCGCACCACATTTCCCTCTGCATCGCGGATGGGCACGGCACGCGAAAGAAACCAACGGTACTCTCCCTCCTTGCTGCGCAGTGGAAAGGTATCCTCCCAGGTGGTGCCGGTGGCAAAGCAATAGCTCACCTTCTGAACGACGCGGTCGACGTGATCGGGATGATGCACCTTCTGCCAACCCCACCCCTCCATTTCTGCCAGATCGGTTCCCGTGTAGTCGAACCAACGCTTGTTGTACCAGAAAATCCACCCCTTTCCGTCTGCCATCCAGGCTAGCTGGGAAATATTGTCCGCGAGCGTCCGAAAGCGTTCTTTACCCTCCCAGACCGCGAACTCGGCCGCCTTGCGATCCGAGATGTCCGCGCTGATGCCGACCAACCCTCTGAATTCACCCGTGCGAGTGAAGCGAGGACGCCCCCAAGACTCGAGCCAACGCCATTCGCCGTCGGCGCGTTGGAAGCGTGCCTCGCCATGGAAGGCGAGCTGGCCTCGGAGACTCTCGTAGAATCTGCTGAGGTACGAGGGGGCGTCGTCCGGGTGAACCAAGGTTTCCCAGACCCGCCCCTTCATCTGTTCGTGGGTGACGCCGAAGAATTCGCAGAACGTGTCGTTGACCATCTGCTGGTCGCCCGAGGCCTCATGCACCCAGACCATCAATGGCAGGCCATTGGTCATCTCCCGAAAACGAGCTTCACTTTCTCTGAGCGCTTCCTCCGTCTGTTTGAGATCGGTGATGTCGAGCATGATTCCGATCGAGCGCCGCACGCTGTTGTCTTCGTTCTGCTCCAGTGCTTTGGAGATGCTGCGTACCCAAATCCAGTGCCCTTGGCCATGGAGCAAGCGCGCCTCCGTCTTGTACTGTTCGGAGCGACCGCTGACGAACTCCTGGTACGCTCGCGCGACTCGCTCGCTGTCTTCGGGGTGCACCAATCGCGAGAGCCATGCAGGAAATTCGCCCGACTTCGGAATCGCCTCCGGGGGGTAACCGAGCAGGCGTGCGAAGTGTTCGCTTTGGTAGGTGGCAGCGTCCGCGGCGACGGAGTGTTCGTAAATGCCACCACGCGCCGCCTCCCAGGCGAGTTCCAAACGTTGGGTTCGGAGAGCCACCCCTTGGTGTCTGGACACCAGCTCGGTGACATCGGTGAAGCTGACCACCAGCCCTGCGACTTCTTTGCCGGCACGAACCGAACGCGCCTGGCGCCTGAACCAGCGCGCGCCTTTCGAGATGAGCTGCGGCGGCGCTGCGGCGCGCCCCGATAGCAGTCCTCGCACTTCATGGGAAACCCCTTTTCCCAGAGCATCCGCTTCCAGCTGCTCGACTCCGAGCCCAATTGCGTTGCTGCCTACGTCCAGAATATCGGCGGCCTTCGGGGTCACCAGTTCGATGCGGAGCTCAATGTCGATGAGCACGGCGGTGAGCTCGCTTCCGGCGAGCAAGCGGCCCAGTTGGTCCGTTGTCGGTTCGTTCGCTTCGAGCCGACCCGCCTCGTGGTTCGCCACCAAGGCATCCTCGTCCCCGTCGACGACCCCAGCTGTCTGGGACTCATCACTACCATCCGCGGACTTGCGTTCTTCGTTCATGGGTCTCGGCGAGTGGCGTGGTCGGGGTCCGAGTCGACGGTGCTGCACGAGCGAATCATAGCTGGTGCTCGTCACCCGCCCTGGCGGGAGGTCTGGAATATGTGCGGCGGGGCGGAGGGGCCCGCAGCGCGCACGTTCTCCCCTCGTTCGGCCAAAAACGGGGCGGATCTGCGTGGGTACACCCTGCTCGGGCTTAGCTCGGTGCACGGCGCGGGGCAAGCTGGCCCCGCAGGAAATGCTGGTGAACCGGCCGATACGCGGGGGCGGCCCGAAGTTCGTTTTGCCTGCCGCTTCGACGCGTGGGTGTTCGTCCTTCAGTTGGAAGCAACCTTGAGCTGCAGGCGATCGAGTTGTTCGCCGCCGACGGCGTTGGCGCCGAAATCCAGTGTCCGAATCGGGAACGGAATGGTGATGCCCTCCGCGTCGAAGGCCTTCTTGATCGCTATCATCGCCTCGGAGCGAGCGTTCAGGTAGACGTGCTGCGATGAGTCGAGGAGCCAAATCCGCACCTGGAAGTTGATCGAGCTATCACCGAACTCCTCGAAGAAAAGCTCTACGTCCTTGTCCACGTCGCGCCCCGGGCAGTCCCTCACGGCGGCCAGCACGACGTCGCGTACCTTCTCCATGTCGTCGCCGTAGGCGGTGCCCACCGACAAGTCCATGCGCCGTTGGCTGGTACGGGTGTAGTTGATGATGGGGTTCTGGAAGATTTCCTTGTTGGGAACGACGATGCTCAGGCCGTCGAGTGTCTCCACTTCCGTGGCCCGCAGCTGGACGCGCTGAATACGGCACTGGCGCCCCGTCAGCTCTACCAGGTCTCCCACGTCGAAAGGACGGTAGAGGGCCATGATGAACCCGGACATGAAGTTGGCGGCTATGTCTTGAAAGGCGAAGCCCAGCGCGAGCCCCACCACGCCGACTCCCGCCAGCACCGAGGTGACTGTCTTGTCGAGGTGCAGCAACCCGAGAGCCCACAGGACCGCGAGCACGGTCATCAGAACCCGCGCCAGCGAGCCAAGCAACCTGCTGATGGGTTCGTTGTGTGTCAGCCGGTGGACGACGTTCTGGGTTGCCCGTTGGGCCCAGCGTGACAGTCCAACTCCGAAGGTCACGATGAGAACGGCCAACAGCAAGTTGGGGAGCATCACCACCAGGGCCTCCAACCAACTGCCAAGCTTGTCCCAGAGCTTATGAAGCAGGCTTGCGAAGTTCAGCGAAGTCAGTTCCATGGGGTGCTCGGATACGGGCCAATCAATGGGGAACCCGTCGCCCGCGTCAAGCCGAGCCCCTCATCCGCGTGCGGCCCCGGCGTGGCGTTCTGCCACGCCGGGCTTCTTTCCCCCGTCTAAACCGCCTGCCGAGCGGCTCACTTGTCCGCAAGCACCTTACTGATGACTTCTGACTGAAGCTTGGCGTTGCGCTCGATTGCGGCCAGGGCGCGGGCACTCGCGTTCGACGGGAGTTGGCCGCCGCGGAGCAAGCTCACCCAGCCCAGAATGGCTTGGACGGGGGTGCGGAGATCGTGCGACACGCGGCGCATGAAGTCGGCTTCACGGTCTCCAGCGGTCGAGGTTCCAGACTCGAGCTCCGGGGGACATGGGGAGGCGGCGCGGTCGGATTGGGTCGAGAACGCCTTTGCTGGTGCCATCGAGTGATGTTCGGAGCGGCACAAGTCCCGAGCCAGACCCTCGAACAGGGCTGCGGCTATCGCTCGAATCTCGACCATGGTGGGCTCCAAGCCTTCAGTTTCCAGCTCAGCCAGCAATCTATCTTGAACCAGAGAGTACCTTTCGACTAGCGATGGCGCCTGCCCATTCACCTCGCTGCCGGTTGCTGCTCGATTCTCAGGGGTCTGGGAGGTGTTCTGCGAGTTGGGGTCGACAATCCCTGCTTCGCGCAGCAACTGAGGCATTCGGCGTAATATGAACGAAGCACATGGCCGCCATGGCCCTTCGGGGGGTACCAAACGGCGCTCCAACGCACCCACGATGGTGTCGCGCGCTGTGCTTGCGAGATGCGGTGAAGTCATGGGGCCGTGATCGCTGCGAGCTGGCCCCCCTTCGATGGTCGCGGGCGAGCGTGCGCTGCGTCGACGCTACCAGGAGAGATGAGCCTTGGCTCGTAGGGTTGTTCGATGCAAATTGAATGCCCATCGGCTCTTCGAGGCGATTCGATCTCTTCGAGCGAACTCGAGGGACCGGATGTGGGCGCTGATCCGGTCCCGTTGTGGCAGCATGCCTCGCTCGGTTCCAGGGCGAGCGCGCCGTCGCCAGGATGGACGCGCCGAGCCTCGGGGCGCATCGTGGGGTGTTCTCCTACGGAAACCGGCTGCGGCGTTCCCGGGGCGGCGGGGCACGGCGCTTGCTGAACCAAGTCGCTCGATGCTGGCTGCCTCCTCTGAAGGTCCTCGACAGACGTTGAATTCCATTCACGTGCTGGTCAACCCCGCATCGGGTCAGGAGGAGCCGGTGCTCGCCCCACTCAATCGGAGTCTGTCGAAAGCCGGCCTTCGCTGGGACCTGACCGTCCTGCAACGCGATCAGGAACTCCAGGCGGTGCGGCACGCCCTGAACACGACTCCCGACCTTCTCGTCGTCTATGGCGGGGACGGAACCGTCGCCAAGGTGGCTACGGCGCTACTGTCGCTCGGTAGCGCGGTTCCGCTTGCTCCGTTGCACGGGGGCACGGCCAACGCATTGGCCAGCCATCTCGACGTGCCGGTGCCAATCGACGAAGCCGTGGATGCCTTGTGTGAGCGACGTTTCCAAGTCTGCCCGGTCGATGTCGGGCTTGCGCGAGGGCATGCATTCTTCTTGAGAGTGAGTATTGGTTTTGCCGCGGGGCTCACCAAGTACGCCAGTCGAGCGAGCAAGGGTCACCTGGGGATCTTTGCTTATGCGCTCTCGACTCTGCAGGCGGTGCGTGATGTCCACTCGAACGAGTATCGCCTGACCGTCGACGACGCCACTACCACACATGATGCGATCGCGTGTATCGTAGCCAACGCATCGGGGACGGGGCTGAGAAGCCCGCTTGCCAGCGGATTGGACGAAAGCGACGCTGAACTCGACGCTCTCTTGGTTCCGGATATGAGCTGGGTGGCGCGCGCATTGGCCAACGCGGCCAGTGGGGCCGGCCTGATGGACGGTGCGCCCAGGCGTTCGGGCACATCGCTCCGGGTCGATTGCGACGCACCGATGCCGGTGCACGTGGACGGCGAGTATGTCGGCACCACGCCCATTGACATCCAGGTGAAACACCGAGCGCTGCGCCTGGCGCGCTTCGGGTCAGCGCCGTCGGGGTGAGCCCTCGCGAGGCAAAAAGCCTCAACATGCCAACGCGCCATTGCTCACCGCGGAGTCTCGAACTCGCTCGTGACCTCGTTGGGCGGCGTTTGCGCCGGTTTGACGACGTCGGGTTCGGAAACATGGTGTCCGGCAGCGTCGAACCAAGTCCCCTTGGCGAACATCAGCCGACCATCGGAGAGCACGAGCATCTTCCAGGGCGCGTAGAACAGTTCGCCCTTGACTGCGACCCAACCTCCACGCTTCCAGATGTACTTGTCGCCTTGCCACACCCAATGACCGTCGTACCAGACGCAAGCCGCGTCGGGCGGATCACCCGCCACCTCGACGAGCGCGGCCGGAGGCGGGTAGGGCACCTCGACGTAGTCATCGTTGGCGTGGGTGGTCGTTCGCGGCTCGGGGAACTCCATGCCACAGCCATTCAGGCAAACGGCAAGGCTCAAACTGCCGGCGACGAGCAAACCATGACGCAGATCCATTGCGGGGTAGAGAGTGTGCAGGGTTCGGGCCAGTGCATGGCATGCTCCTTGCCATACTTCGACCCGCCCGAAGAGCGGTCTTCCTCGAAACTCAGTCTAGTCATCGCATGCTTCGTATCAATCGAAAGTCGCTCAGGGGAGTCGTTGCCATCATGCTCTGCCTGACCGCTTGCACGTCGATTCCGGAAAATCGCTATGCCATCCGCAGCATCGTCATCGAGGGCAACGATGAGCTTGGGGGCGCGGAGATCGAGCAACAAATGGCGAGCCGCGAGTCACCCAAGTTTCTTGGTGTGTTCGAAGGGGTCATTTATGACCAGCAGGTATTCAATCGATACGTGCTGGAAACGGATCTCCAACGCATCGAGCGTTATTACCGGGCCAGGGGCTACTACCGCGCGCGTGTGCGCGCGGGGCGCGTCGACTACCTGGGAGATCGTCACGTCCGGGTCGAAATCATCGTGGAGGAAGGGCCGCCCGTGACGGTGGCACGTGTCGACGTGCACGGGCTCGAAGGCTTGGACCAGGCGCTCGCCGACGAGACCAGGACATCGCTGGGGGACGCGATTTCCGTGGGTGGGTTGTTCGAAGAGAAGGCATTCAAGGACGGCCAGGAAGCGTTGCGGAAATCTCTGGCAGACTCCGGCTATGCTTACGCCCGAGTCGAACGCCGCGCTCGGGTAGAGCTCCCCGTCAACCGAGCCAGCGTGGGCTATTGGGTCAGTCCTGGGCCCCGCGCGCGCTATGGAAAAGTGAGCATCGAGGGGCTTGGTCCCATTCCCGAGGGGCCGGTGCGCCGGGCGCTCGACATCACGGAGGGTGACCCCTATGTGGAGTCGGACCTGGAGGACGCCGAACAAGCTGTTCTCGAATTGGGCGTCTTCAGTTCGGCGAGCGTCAAGGCAGACGTCCCGCGCAACAGGCGAGGTCGACGAGGAGGGAAGCACGGGAAGAGCCGGGACGGCACGCCCCGAGACCGAGAAGAGCAGCCCGAGGTCGTCCCGATCATCGTCAAGCTGGAGCCCAGCAAGTTGCGCAGCGTGAGGCTGGGCGCCGGGCTTCATGCGGATGCGCTACGTACCGACGTACACCTGACCGCGGGTTGGGAGCATCAGAATCTCTTCGGTGGCTTGGAGCACTTCGTGGTCGAGGTCGTGCCCGGCGTGGTGCTCTACCCAACCCGCATACCTGGACTCGCCCCGCCCCAGGAGTACCTGCCGGAGGGGCGGGTGCGCAGCGAGTTCCGCGAGCCCGGGTTTCTCGAGGCACGTACGAACGCGCTGGTGCGCGCGCAGGCGAGCATCTACCCGGTGTTGTTGACCAGCGACCCGGACCCGGCGGCGCCCATCCTGGGCTATCAGGACTTGCGCGCGAGTGTCGGCCTGGAGCGGCGCTTGTACAGACTCTATGGTTCGATTTCGCACAACGTGCAGATGAATCGTCCCTTCACGTACTCGGGTACGTTGGACGCGGACTTGGGCACGGCGTTGGTGAGTTACCCCGAGCTCTTGACGCGGCTCGACTTTCGAGATGACGTGGTGCGGCCGCACAAGGGCGCCTATCTCGAGAATAGGCTGCAGGTCGCAGGCGTCGGGGGCGATGCGGTCGATGTCAAGGTCGAGCCGCAGGCACGAGTCTATGTTCCCCTCGCCGCGCGGGTCACCCTGGCCACACGTGCCGGCCTGGGCTTTCTGTTCGCACAAAACTACGGCCAAACGGTGCTGCCCAATGCGCGGACGGGACAGCCGGGAGATGTCTCACGGGCGGACTGGGTGCGAGACGTGCAACTCATGTTCCTGCGTGGCTTGTTCTCGGGCGGTCCCACGTCGAACCGGGGCTACCGCACGCGCGAAATCGGCCCCCATGGCGTGGTGCCCTTCTACAATCCTGGGCAGAGTACGGCAGAAATATCTGGTCAGTGTGCCCCCGACAGCGAGTCATTTCGGTCGAGTCAGTGCAAACTGCCACTTGGAGGGTTTACCCTCTGGGAAGCGAGCGTCGAGCTGCGTTTTCCAATCACCGGTCCGCTGCGTGGCGCGCTCTTCACGGACGCCAGCGATGTTGCTCCTCAGAAGCTGCAGTTTCGCTTCGATCGGCCCCACTTGAGCGCGGGCCTGGGGGCCCGCTACGCGACTCCCGTTGGTCCCGTGCGTCTCGACGTCGGCTATCGCATCCCTGGCTTTCAACACCCCGTCGATGCGCCCGACGAGGGGATCCCCGACGACACTTTCGGCCTACCCATCGCCGTCAGCCTCGGAATAGGAGCCCCGTTTTGAGTGCCGCCCAGCGTCCGGCGTCGCGCATGAAGCGTGTCCTCTTTTGGGTCGGCGGGGTCCTGCTCGGCCTGGTCTCCCTGGTGGTGTTGGTCGCATTGATGGTGGTCGTTGCTCTCAACACGGGCTGGGGGCGCCACCAGTTGGTCGAGCGCGTCAACGCCATGCTCGAAGGCAGCTTCAAGGGCAGTGTGCAGCTGCAGCGCATTGGCTGGGTCGGCTTGGGGGGGATTCACGATGTAGACGCCGTCGCACGTGATCCCGAGGGACGGACCGTGATCCAGTTGAGGGGAGGCGACGTAGAGGTTGCTCTTCTGCCGCTCGGGTGGCAGCTAGTCTTCGCGTCCTCGGACGTTCTCAGAATAGTCATCTCGTCCGTTCACGTGGACGATGCACGCGTTCACCTGGTGGACTCCGGCGAGGGCACACCCAGTCTCGCCAACACGTTCGCGGCGGCGAAAGCGAGCCCTCCGTCCAGCACGTCGACCGAGATCTCTCTAGAATCCATCGAGCTTTCCCACGCTTGGGTGCATGGCAAATTGCAGGGTCAGTTGCTCGACGCGGAGGTCGACGGGCTCCACGGGCAGCTCGCGGTTACATCGACGGCGACACACCTCGAGCTCGAGCGGACGCGGCTCGCACTGCGCGGCCTGCCTGCTCGCCCCAACCCGCAAGGCACGCTCTCGGGAAGTCTGGAAATTCCGCTTGGGGACGGAGCGCTCAGCGCCAGCGCAAACTTCGAAGGGCAAGTCTGGGAGATCCCTGCTCGACTGCGCACCAAGCTCGAGGGCGAAACGATCGAAGCCGATCTAAAAGCGCCTTCCATCAGCCAGGCAGAACTCCGCCAGCTGGTGCCGGGCATCAGCCTGCGGGCTCCGCTGGCCCTCAGCGTGCACGGCGGCGGCACGCTGAGTCGCCCGGAGGTGAGCCTGCGAATCCAGTTGGAACACAGTTCGCTCGAGGTCTCGGCCAAGGCAGATACCCGAGCGCGTACGCTCGAGCTGAGCGCTCGCTCCCACTCGCTGGATTTGGCTGTGCTCGGTCCCAAAATGCCGGAAAGCGCTCTCGATCTCCAACTCACCGCGGACGGAAGCTACACCAACGACGGTCAGGTGAAAGGACGATACGACGTCGCGCTGCCCGCGGCGAATCGATTGAACGGGCTCGTCCTTCCTCGGGCGAAGCTCGAGGGAACCTTGAGGCGCGGCGCCGAAGGCGAGCTGCTGGCGTCCGGAAAGCTGCACATCGACGAACCGGGCGCTCCCAGCGACATTGACTATCGGGTCTCGTTCGCAGACGGGGCATCCGAAGTCCGCGCCGTCATCAGCAGCGAGCTCAGCGAGCCGCCGCGCCTGTCCGCTCGAGTCCCCGGCCTCGGGGTGACAGGGCACATGGCGGGCAACGTTCGCCTGGCGCTCGGCACACAGCGCATCCGCGCCGACGCCTCGGCACATCTGGCCAACGTGAGTGCTCCGGCGTTCCAGGCATCGGCCGTGCGCCTCGAGGCGAGTGCGCGCGGCTCGCTCGAGGCGCCGCAGCTAGATCTCCGCGCGACGTTCGGTGCGCTGACGTTGCAGGGGCGTACGTATAGGGATGGAACGCTGCACGCCTCGGGAACCCCCCAGCGTCTGGCGGTGACTGCCAGCAGCGAAAGTCCCGTCGAGCTGGCGTTCTCGGCGATCGTGTCCCTCGAACCGGAGTTGGCGGTCATCCATCCTGACTTGCGCATGACGGCCAATGATTCGTCGCTGCGTTTGAGCGGAGGGTCGCTGCACGTCGGAGGTGGACGCATCGTGGCGGATGACCTCACGCTCGAGGATCCGGATGGTGGCGTGGCCCACGTCTCGGTGAACTATGACGGGGGGCTTTCCAGTCTCGATTTCGATGCTCAGAAATTCGATCTCGAAAAGGCACTGAAGCCGTTGGCGCTGAAAGGCGAGTTGCCGAGCGCGCTGGTGACGGCGAAGGCCCATTACGAACGCACTGCACAAGGTGGCGACGGAACTTTCGAGGGGTCCGTGGACGACCTGGGTTACGGATCGGTGAAGGGCATTTCGACCGAGATCGACGCCGAGCTTTCGCGTGGGGCTCTGGATGGCAGTTTGGACACAACCTGGAAGGACTCTCGGCTGAAGATGCGTTTCAATAGCGTGGCGCTTTCGGAGCTTCCCCCAGCGCGTCCCGAGCAATTTGTCGGGAATCTGCGGGCTCAGGCGGATTTGAACCTGAGTGACTTCGAGCCGATGCTCGACGCCGCTCAGGTACCCCTGTCCACACTCCAAGGCGATGCTAACGTCGATCTGGATCTCAGGGCTCCCAGGGGCGAACCTGCTTGGCTTGGCCTGAGCTTGGAAACGAACGGACTCGGGCTGGCTGGTGAGGAGCGGAGGCCCGACGCTCCGGACTCCGAGCGGGGCGCCGAGCTTACCGAACCTTGGTCGCTGTCACAGATGGATTTCGACGTCGAGCTGGCATTCGACGAAGCGCTCCGTCAGCTTGGGCTCAGCGCTACCGTGGAGGACCAAGCAGGTGCATTGGCCAGAACGCGCGCGAACGTTCGCTGGCCTCGCCGGGCCGCCCAGCTTGCCTTGACCCAATGGCCGAGCCTTTGGCGCGAGGTCGAGGTCGACGCTGATGCGTGGCTCCTCCCGCGCAAGCTCTCCGAATTGCCGCCCATGCTCAGAGTGAGCGATGTGGATGGCGTCGCTTCCACCAGCGTCGAGTTCCGGGGCAGTTACGAGTCGCCGGAAATCCGTTGGATGGGGCGCGTGGAGCGGTTCGGGTCAGTGACCGACAAGGACCGCGATCTCGACGTGATGCTTTCGGGCAACTACGCGAAAGACTCCGGGCAAGTGCGCCTCGGCGCGGAGGTCCGTTCCCATCAGGTGGTCAGCGTGCGTGGTCGTTGGGAAGGAGACTTGATCGCGTACTTGACGGCCCAAGGGCGAACTCCGCGCCTGATGGTCCAGGGCGATCTCGACCGGTTGCCGGTAGCCGCGTTGCCCTTCGCGGCGCGGCGCTTTGCCGGGCATCTGAGCGGCAGCCTGGAGTACCAGGGGCTTCGCGAACCCGTGTTCGCCAAGACCGAGCTTCACAGCGAGGACCTGTCGATCGACGAGCTCGGAATCGACCAGACCCGTCTCCAGGCCGAGCTGGACGATGGGCAGCTGCGTTCCGAGCTCCGGTTGTCCGGGAAAGAGGTGGGTACGTTGGTGGGGTCACTGTCGCGGCGAAGTGGTTTGACCGACATCGAGGACCTTTCGGACGTCCAGGCGCGGCTCCGCACCGACGACTTCCGACTCCGAGCCCTGCGTCCCTTCGTCTCCGGCTCGGTGAGCGGTCTCGACGGGAAGCTGTCTGTCGACATGACGGGGCGGTTGTCCGCGCGGGACCCCCAGCTGAAGGGGCACATCGAGGTCTCCGAAGCCGCCCTGCAGCTACCGGCGCTCGGCCAGATGCTGCACAACATCGATGCCAGCGTCGATGTGCGCCCCAACCATATCGACCTCAGCCGATTGCGCGCCGAGGGACTCACCGGCGCGGTTACGGTGAAAGGAGAGGCTCGGCTCGACGGGCTGGCGCTGCAGACCGCGAACGCCAAGGTCGAAATCGATCGAGACGAGAAGCTGCCGCTCACCCTCGAGGGCGTGAGTCTCGGCGACGCATGGGGGCGTGCCGCACTTGCCTACGATGCTCGCGGCAAGCGCAGACAGCGGCTGGATGTCGATGTGGACGAGTTCCACCTGGACCTGCCCGAGGTAAGTCCCGAGGGAGTGCAGAGCCTGGATCCTGCCGAGTACGTCGACGTTGGCTTCGTCAGCCCCGCGGGGAAGTTCGTCGAAATCCCATTGCAGCCCGTCAAGCGGGAGGACAACTCCCAGCCGATGCGTTGGCTGATTGCGATCGACCTGGGTCGGGTGGAAATACAAAAAGGTCCAGGGGTTCAGATCGGGCTCACCGGCAACCTGAAGGTCTTCGCCGGTCGCAAGGCCCGTTTGAAGGGTAGGATCGATCTCACAGGGGGAACTCTGGACGTTTCCGGCAAGGAATTCACCATCGAACGCGGCTCCGTGACTTTCGATCGCGGCGAGGTCAGTGACGGCGTCGTGGTGGCGAGCGCGCGCTGGGAATCTCCACTCGAGTACACGGTGTACGCCGAGTATGCCGGAACCATCCAGAACGGGGAGCTCACGCTCCGCTCCGAGCCACCGCTGACCCAGGACGAGATCCTCAGCCTCCTGATGTTCGGGACTCCGACCGGGACCTTCGGGGCTGGCCAGGCGAACGAGGCGGCGACCGCGATTGGGCTGGCGGGCGGTACGGTCGCGCGAGGACTCAACCGCGCGCTCGCCAACATCAGCCATCTGGATGTAAGTACACGCGTCGACACCAGTACGGGTGAGGCGCGACCCGAGCTCGTGGTTCAGGTCACGCCGCGCGTCACCGCACGCGTCACCCAAGCGATCGGGGAGCCGGCGCCGGGTCAAAGCCCAGACCGCACCTTCTTGACCCTCGACTTCAGGCTATTTCGACGGTGGTCGCTTTCGGCTCAGGTGGGCGACGAGGGGGGCTCCACACTCGACCTGATCTGGCGTCGCCGTTACTGAGACTCTGCGCGCGCGTGTCAGTCCACGTCGGCAAGCTTGCATGTAACGAATGGGGTGAACGTGCTCGCCGGTGAATCGCGAAAGGTCAGCACTTCCCGAGTCGTTCCTGGCTGAACGGTTACGGTCATGGTCGCCGGATTGACATTCGTCGAAACATCACAGGCGGCCGGGCCTTCGCAGCGGCTCGCAATGAATACCCAGTGGTTGTAACCGCTCGTCCCAGGACGCGCCTGGGCACGCACTCGAATACATGCGGGAATCGCGGCCGCGGGGTGCCTGCGTTCCCCGCCAGAAGCGGGGCTGGTTCTGGTCGTCGCATGTGCAGCGACCATCGCTGGCGCCACGAGCACGAGCCCGAGAGCGAGAGCTTGTCGCTTCCTGGTGACGGGAATGCTCATGATGTTGGATAAAGGGTGCAAGATGGGTGCCAGTGGCCCCGGTCTGGGATGACCATGAAGGATCTGGCACGTAGTGTGCACTCTGCCGGCTCGAACTTCGGCGACGAGGCACCCAATGGGTTGGCGGTCGCGCCACACCAGACGCACTGGCTGCGTTGAACTGACACACGATGCTTCGATTCACGCGACCCAACGACTCGTCCGGGCACTCCTTCTTGCAGCGCGCTTCCGCGCGGAGCGCCCGTGCCACGGCCTCCGCGCTGGTTGTCGGTGGGCTGCTTTGGCCCAGCCAGGCCCGGGCGCAGCTGGGCGGAGACGGCGAGCCCATCGAGGGTTCGAACTACAGCGTCGATGCTGGCCAAGGTCCCATTCAGGGCAGCACGCGTGCCGTCGGACTCGCCGGCGCGTACGTCGCAATAGCGGACGGTGCCGATGGTGTTGCCTGGAATCCAGCATCCGTGGCCGTCCGCCTGCCGCACTCACGCCACCTGTGGGACTACGACCAGAGCATCGATGTGGCTTTCGGTGGCTGGCTGCCGAACACGGATTTTCTCAACCGAAAGCAGTCCGGCGGCAACGATGTTCAGCAGCAGTCGCTTCTGTTCGGCGCCATCGCAGGCAACTTGTACTACCGCATGTTCGGGGTCGGTCTCGCTGCGGAGGCGCGCCGCCAAGCTCTTAGGCGAGAGAGTGCCAGCCCGGGGTTGGCGCCGACATCGCTGAGCGCGAACTACGGTGTCTTGCACGCGAGCTTGGCCTACGGCTTCGCCCGCGGGCAGCTGGTGGTGGGCGCCGGTCCACGAGTCACGGGGTTTAGTCTGAATAGCAGCGGCAGTAGTTCCGACTGGCTGAGCGTCGCCGGGGTAGGGGGGCAGGCGGGCATCGTTGTCAAACCCCACGAGCACGCCTGGCGCGTTGGGCTCACGGCCAAATCCGCGGTGACTCCGAAGTCGACAGGTGGCGGGCAAGTCGAAATCGATGGCGGCGCACTGTGGCGTCCGGAGAGTGTCACGCTGCCCTGGGAGGTGAGCGCGGGTTTCGCCTACCAGTTCGGCCCCCGGCCGCTCAATCCTCCCTTTTCCAGCGTCGAGACTCAGAGTCGGCGCTTGCTCGAGCGTTTGCGCCGAAATGTCGAGAACGAGCGGCGGGCTTTGGCCGAGGCACGCGCGGAGCAAGAGCGTGCCCCGACCCTACGAAGAGCGAAGCGGATAGCTGCGCTCCAAGCACAGCTTACCTCGCACCAGACGCTCGCCGAGCAGGCAGAGCGACGAGCCGC
The DNA here is from genome assembly GCA_963809955.1 of uncultured delta proteobacterium. GTDB lineage: Bacteria > Myxococcota_A > Polyangia > Polyangiales > Polyangiaceae > JAICQQ01. The sequence goes on along the minus strand of CAWELQ010000010.1, from coordinate 229,123 downwards.
CAGCTTGCTGCTGCGACGTTACAGGGAGCGGCCTCGGCGCTATCTGTTGGTTTCCAGCGAGCTGGCAGTGATAGGGGGCACGAACGACAGCGTCAACCTGGGTTCGGCCGTTGCCGGAGTGGTGCAACGTTCTCGAGAGTCACCTGCGCTCTCGCCTCGCCTCGGGCTCGAAGCTGAAGTGATCGAGAATTGGCTCAAGCTGCGCGCCGGCTCATATCTGGAGCCCTCGCGTTCCCTTGCCTCGAGCGCTCGCGTGCACGGGACCTTCGGGTTCGATACCAAGCTGTTTCACTGGGACGTGTTCGGAGCGTTGGACGAGTTCGATGGTTGGACTCTGTCAGTGGCAGCCGACGCCGCTCGGAGCTATCTGAATACCTCGATAAGTTTGGGCTTCTGGCACTGAGCAGTGTGAGCCTCGTGTCGACTTCCAGTCCCCTGCGTCACCACCTGGAGAATCAAACGGGACACTTGTCGCAGCCAATCGACGAAGTAGAGGACCGCTCGGGCAGCATGCGTCGCGCTGCCGGTGCTGTCGGCAACCTGTTGGGCAGTCTACTCGTCGTCGTGTCGTGCTTGCAGCTCTGTTCGTGCGGCGCTGCCGCGCCCAGGCCGGCACTTCCAGTAACCTTTGCCGGTGAGCTTTGTGGCGGAGTCCAGCCCTCGCCTCGATCTTCGAGCTGTTTGCCGGTGGCCCGAGTGGAGCATTGGCTGCACCGTCCGGATCTTCAGATCGTCGGTGCGGATGAACCGCCCCGCGGCATTCAGGGGGCGCGCGTCCTTACGCTACGCATTCCCGGCCTCGGCCACGGCCTGGTATTTCGTGCCAAGTGGCGGGCGTACTCGACGACCAACGAGTTCAACGTGCCCAGGCGCGAGTTGGCGGCCTACGCCGTGCAATCCCTGTTCTTGCAGAGGAGCGAGTACGTGGTCCCGCCCAGCGCGGCTTGTTGTCTGGACCTTGCTCGATATCGAGCGCACGTCGACCAGCACGCCGGTCCCACGTTCGAAGGGACCCATTGCGTCTTTGGCTTCTTGCAGTACTGGCTCGAAGCCGCCAAGACCCTGGACGCCGCCGCAGACGCCGGGTGGTTGAACCCGGAACAGGGTCCCCTGGATCGCGAGCTCTTCGCCCGTGACGGGACCTACAAGCTCGCGGTGGCCCGACTGAATCTTCTGACCTATCTGATTGACCATGACGACAGCCACGAACAGCAATTCCTACTGAGTGGAGGCCCGGGTCGTCTGCACCTGTATTCGGTCGACAATAGCATGTCGTTCGACTCGCGCACCAATCCGGAGCTCAGCCCCGCCGAAGACTGGTCGCGGATCCAGGTTCCCGCACTGCCCGAGGAAGCGATCGAGCGGCTGCGCCAACTCCAGCGGCGCGACATCGATGCGCTCCGAGCGTTGGAATGGTTCGAGCTCCGCGACGGAATGCTGAAACCCATCGAATCGCCCGAGGCAGACGAGCGATCCGGTGGCGCGCTCGCCTGGCACGGGAGACGGTTGTCCGTGGGCCTCACCGACAGCGAAATCGACCAGGTGTGGCGGCGGGTGAGGGCGCTCCGCGACTCGGTTGCGCGCAGGATAGTGCAGACGTTCACGGATCGCTGACCAGCGAGCTTTCGGAAATGCGCTGCTCAGTCGCTTCGGCTGCCGTCGCGTTTGGGTGTCAGCCCGTCGCGCAAGCTGTACGCGCTGTTGACGAGGGCCAAATGGCTGAGCGCTTGCGGGAAGTTGCCCGACAAGCACGCGCGCTCGACGTCGTACTCCTCTGCGAACAGGCCCACGTCGTTGCCGAGCGTCAGGAGTTTGTCGAATAGAGCACGCGCTTCGTCGTGCCGTCCCAGGAGAGTCAGGTTATCCACCAGCCAGAAACTACACGCCAGAAAGCAATTGTCCCCGGCCTCGAGCCCGTCGATTCCTTCTTCTGTTCGGTAACGGCGCACGAGCCCACCCTCCATCAGGTGTTCCTGGATCTGCTGGATGGTGCCTCGAACGCGCGGATCGGTCGCGGGCAAGAACCCCGATGGTGCCATCATGAGCAAGCTGGCATCGAGAGACCGCCCCTCGTAGGTTTGAGTGAAGGCTGAAAGCTCCTCGTTGTAGCCCCGTCGGCAGATCTCTTCATGGATGGTGTCTCGCAACGCTGCCCAACGCTCGGCGGGGCCTTCGCGGTGGAATTTCTCCACAGCTTGCACCGCGCGATCGAAGGCGAGCCAGCACATCATCTTGGAGTGCACGAATTGTTGTGGGTCACCGCGCATTTCCCAGATGCCGTGGTCGGGGGTTTGCCAGTTGCCTTCCAGGTGGTCCAATAGCGCACGCTCCAGCGCCCAGCTCTGCTCGTTCTCGAAGCCGCGTACCCGGCAGTGATGCATGGCGTTCATCAGTTCGCCATAGATGTCGAGCTGCAGCTGTTCGTGCGCTGCGTTGCCGACGCGCACCGGCGTCGAACCCGCGTAGCCAGGCAACCAAGGCAGCTCGAATTCGGGCAGGCGCCGGTCACCCTCGATCCCATACATGATTTGTACCTCCGACGGATCGCCGGCGATGGCTCTGAGGAGCCACTCACGCCAGGAGCGGGCCTCGTCCTCGTAGCCCGCGTTGATGAGCGTCGAAAGCGTGATCGTGGCGTCGCGCAGCCAGCAATAGCGGTAGTCCCAGTTACGCGAGCCCCCGATAGCTTCCGGCAGTGAGGCGGTGGGCGCCGCGACCACTCCGCCGGTTGGCAAATACGACAAGGCTTTGAGTGTGATCAAGGAACGCGTGACCGCGTTACCGTACGCCCCATCGTAGGGGGTTTTGGCCGCCCATTGTCGCCACCAGCGATCCGTCCTGGCAATGGCTTGCTCGGGATCGATGGGGTCCGGAGCTTCGAGGTGTGACGGATGGTAGGTCAGCACGAACGGGACGCGCTGACCCTCGTGGACCTGGAACCTGGCGAAGGTGCGCTTGTCCTTACTCGAGAGCTCGACGGGCGTGCGCAAACGGAGCTTGTCGGGACCCGCAATCGCGTGCAGTTCTCCCCCGTGGTTGGTCACCCAAGGGACGATGCGACCGTAGCCGAAGCGAATGACCAGCTCCATGCACATGCTGACGGAGCCCTTGAGGCCCTCGACGATTCTTACGACATCGACGAACTTCGAATCGATCGGCATGGTGTCCACCACACGCACGGTTCCTTCGTCTGTCTCGAACTCGGTTTCCAGGGTGAGGCTGCGATCGCGATAGCGACGCCTGGTGTGACGGCACGCAGCTTCCGGTTGGATCCGCCACCTACCGTGTTCGGCCTGTCCTAGAAGCGCGGCGAAGCAAGCCCCGGAGTCGAAGCGCGGGATGCACAACCAGTCGATGGACCCCGATCGACTTACCAGACCTGCGCCATGGCAATCACCTATCAAAGCATAGTGTTCCAACGGGTCACTCATGGGGCATTCTCGGCTCCGGCGGAAAAGCCGCGCAAAGGACGTTGCGCGGGGAGGGCCACCGGCGGCTCGCGAACCTGCAGGCCCCGTGCCAATATCGAATGCATTCCCGGACGCGGAGCGGGTGCCTCGCGCGGGCTGCGTGGCACCAGGCTTGCACCTGGCGGCGAGCGTGAAGACGCAAATCGTGGTGATCACGGGCGCGAGCGCTGGCGTCGGACGCGCTACGGCCCAAGCATTTGCCCGGCGAGGCGCCAAGCTGGGGCTCATCGCGCGAAGCAGGGAAGCGCTCGAGGACACGCAGCGCGAGGTCGAGCGTCTCGGCGGTGAGGCAATGGTGCTGCCATTGGACGTCGCGGACGCCGAAGCTGTCGAACGCGCTGCGGCGGCCGTGGAGCAGCGCTTTGGCCCCATCGACATTTGGGTCAACAACGCCATGGTATCGGTGTTCGGGCGAGTCGATCAGGCCACCCCGGAGGAGATCAAACGCGTGACCGAGGTCACCTATCTCGGCACGGTCTACGGCACTCTCAGCGCGCTGCGGCGCATGAGGGTGCGTCGCCAGGGGAAGATCATCCAGGTGGGCTCGGCGCTTGCTTATCGAGGCATTCCTCTACAGGCGCCCTATTGTGGGGCAAAACACGCCATCCAGGGATTCACCGAGTCCATGCGTTGCGAGCTGATGCATGACGAGGTTCCGGTAGACGTGACCATCGTGGAAATGCCTGCTCTCAACACCCCGCAGTTCGACTGGGTCAAGAGCCGGCTCGAGGGGCGTGCCCAGCCTGTCCCGCCCATCTTCCAGCCCGAGGTGGCAGCCCGTGCCATCGTGTGGGCTGCTCATCATCGTAGGCGCGAGCTCTTCGTGGGCTTTCCCACCGTAAAGACCATTTGGGGAAACAAGGTCGCCCCCTGGTTTGCCGACCGGGTGCTGGCGAAGCAGGGCATCGACGCGCAACAAGTAGCTGAACCGGAAGATCCGGAGCGTCCCAACAACCTTTGGCAACCGGTGCGCGGGTTACACCGGGCTCACGGGCGATTCGACGACCGCTCCAGAGGGGGAAGCCTGCAGCTTTGGTTGACCATGCGGCGGGCCGCCTTGGTCTCCAGTCTGCTCGGGGTCGTTGCCCTGCTCGTCTTGCTCCTGCTGGTGTGGCGCATCTGAGGTTGCTCGTGGCAAAACCGTGGACATTCACACACTCGGCCCCTCCAGGATGTCGAGGAAGAACCGACTCGGCCTGGCAACGGATGCGCATGGCGCGTGAGCGGTCGCCCTCAGCCCAGGGTGAGCTCGAGTTGGTCGTCGATGCTCACAGCACCGCCCTGGTAAGCGTTGGCCTCGGCCGCCTCGCGCTCTCGCTCGGTTGCCACTTTACCATCGAGTGTAGCCACGCCGTTGTCCACGTGGACAGTGATGTGGTCGGAATTCACGTAGGGGCTCCACTCGAGCTCGTGCTCGATATCATTCTTGATCTCCAGGTCCGTCTTGAGCGGTACGGACGAGATGGTGCTCGCCCAGGGCGCCACGTACGGGTAGTCGGGCATACTGCGAACCTCGAGCACGAAAGCTACCGGCGTGAGAACGCTCAGGTCATTCTTGACGTCACGGATTCCCGGGATGCTCTGGGCGAGGATTTCCGCGCGGGATTTCTCTGCGAAATTCTGAACTGTACCATTCAGTTTCGCGATGCCGTGGTCGACGTCGACGTCGACATCGTCCGCCTGGGTGATGGCGTCACGACCGAGCGCCGCTTTCAACCGGGTTTCCAGGGCGGCGTCGAGTACGGTCTTGGCATCCACCTCGATCGCGTTCTTCACGCTGGTAACGCCCACCGTGTGCCTGGCGATTTGTTCGGCGGCGTGCTTGGCAGCAATCGTGCTCACCGTGCCCGTGAGCTCGACGACCCGATCCTTCACGCTGGGCTTGACGGTGTAGGAATTGACGCGGGGATCGAACAGCAAAGCATCCTCGACGGCGTCCTGGATCTGCCGGTCCGACTTGACGACGTACTTGCCCTTGCGTAGGTCATTTTCGGCAGCCCACCACTCGACGGCTAGCTGTCGAGCGTCGACGCCTTTCACTCCGGCGACCCAGGCGCTGGTTTCGGCGCGATCCTTTTCGGCCAGTGTTCCGACGACGCCACTCAGGGTGACGTAGCCGTTGTCGACCTTGGCGTCTATCAGTCCATCGTTGATCACGCTGTCCCAGCGCAGCTGAGCTTTCACATCCTCCAAGATCTCGGCATCCCGGCGGTTCGCCCTGTACTCGACCTTGATCTGGTTTTCGAGCGCCTTGACACCTACGACGCTGCGCGCCGCCCGAGCTGCCCAGAGCTTCTCAGCATAGGACTGAACCGTACCGGTCAAGGTCACGACCTGATCCTCGACGTCCACGGAAATGTCGAAGCGTTCGGTCGTTGGGTCCATGGTGAGCGCCCCGATCACGGCCTCTTTGACCGCCGCGTCGTCCCGCTCGACGACTCGAACCTCCAGACGATTGTCGATGGCACGTACCCCCTTCACAGCGCTTGCGATGAGAGTAGCGCGCGCTTTGGCCAATAGGTGTTTCACGCTTCCGGTCAGTTCGACGATGCCATCCGCTACTTCGACGTCGACTCCGTCCGACGAGATACTCGGGTCGTAGAACATTTCCCTTTCCACTGCCTCCCGGATCTCCGCGTCGCTCAGCGTTTGCTTTGGCAACCCCTCCGATCCGGTGGTAACGGATGCGGAGTTGACCTCGGTCGGGTTTGCCGATTGAGCGGCGTGCTCGTCATTGCAACCGCTGGGCACGAGGCCCATGGGCAATGCAACGAGCGCGGTCAGTAGCGTCGTTCGCTGCGTGCATCTGCTCATCTCATACCTCCTTCTGATCCAGGCGAGTCCGGGCAGGCCCTGTGGAACAGGATCGCCTGCCGCTACGCATCCTGAAGACAGCAAGCCGTATGCCACCGGAGAGTCGGCCGCTCAGGCGTGTTCGTTGGGGCGGGATGTCCCGGCGTGTCCATAAGTCACGCTGCAGCAAGGGCTCATCAGTCCACTTCGTCGATTCCTGATTGGTCTACGACGACGACGGCGCTAGGTCGACATTGGCACCCGAGGTGCATAAGAGAGGCGCATAAGCGAGGTGCATTCGAGTGGTGCATTCGAGCAGCACCGAAGGAGTACGCATGTCCGACAGCAAGCAAACAGATAGCGAACGAGAGTACGGTGAAGGTAACTACACGGCGGCGCGACAGTACCAAGAGGGTGCTCGCAAGACCGCAGGCACCAAGAGGAGCGAGCAGGCAGCTCAGGAAGCGAAGCAAGCCGTAGAATCACCAGAGAGCAAAGCGGATCTCGAGGCGGCCGAACGTGAAGGCAAGCGCCCCGCCGAGGGGGTGCCGGAAAGGTAAAAGGTAAGGGTCCGCGAATGGGAAGTCCGTCGCGAGCCGGCCGGGGCGGGCGCGTGAGGAGTCACCTGGGTCAGAGCCGGCTGGTGACCTGGGTGAGCGTGGCGTGCGTGTGGCGCTGTTCCGGTAGCAGCCGGTCTTCGACGAATTGCTGGAGCGCCGGTGTCAGGTCCGAGCTGTCATGCTCGTAGCTGTTCAGGCCGAAAGCTTCGCCTTCTTCCAGAGCCTTCATGGCTGCCTTCTTTCCGAATACCGCGGCGCCTCGTTCCACCAACTTCGCTAGCGCGCCTGTCGAACTCAAGTGCGTGGCAGGTTTTCCGCCCAATCCGTCGACTTCAGCTTCCAACCATTGCACTCTTTGCTCGTGAGATTCCCTGCAATTACCCAGCACCTTCTTTAGCGAAAGTTCATCTTCCGGGAGCTGCGCAATTGCTTGCTCGTACGTCTCTACGGCGGACATTTCTGCACGCAGGAAGCCGTTGAGTACGTCAATGCATCGCTGTTGTGATGTTGCCATCGACTGAATTCCTCCATACTGTCGTTCGGACGCGAGGTTGGAAGGCAAGAACTCTGCCAGCAGAACGATGGCGTGTTCACGAGGCAAGCCATGGCGTCACGACCAAAATGGAGGCTGGCGCCCGAACAGACCTCGCGGGCTCGACGAGCGAGTGCGATTCGCGATCGCGAGAAACCGAGCAACACTCGATGACTCGAGCAGCAGAGCGCGACTTGAAAGATTCCGGGCGTTCACTGAAATGAGGCCCGAAACCCCTGACCACGCGCGGCTACGCTCGGCCATTTAGTTGGGAATCGTCACCTCGACGCTTCCATCGGCGGCAGCGCGCATTTCGGTGGAGGGGTGGCTCGGGGCACCATCCAACCCATCATGGACAGTGTCTTCGCGGCGCACGATCGACCCCGCCCAACGCGCCCAGGCTTTCAAATTGTCCTGTGCCGACGCTCGCAGCTGGGCGCCCTTACGCGGCGCAGTCAACCAGCCTACGGCGAGCCCTGCGGCGAAGCACGCGGTGAGCGCTCCACCTCCCACGAAAAGCAGTTTCGAGCTGCGGCGCGCGAACGCTTCATGCAGCACCGGTTTCAGATCTTTCATGGCCTCCTGAGCGGCGCTCAAAATGGCCGGATTCGTGCTGAGCTCCTTGAGCAAGGGATACATACTGACTTCCTTTCTCGCCCCCCGCCGCGGCCTCGCCGCCGGCGCTCATAGTGTGCCATGTCCACCCAGCGGTTGCACGCTGGACAACACAAGGTCTTGGCGGAAGCAAGTCCGGCGAAGCCGGACAGCGCAATGCTCGAGGTGAGATCGTCACGAGGTTGCTCTATGGCCCGAAGTTTGCGTGCCTCGACGCATGCAACCCGTCAATCAGGATGCCATCGTGCAAACCATTACTCGTGACGCCTTGCACGCGAAGATCGAGCGGGGTGACGATTTTGCGCTCGTCGAGGTGTTGCCTTCGCAAGCCTACGACAAGTATCACCTTCCGGGCGCCATCAACATTCCGCTGGGAGACGACTTCGAGCGTAAGGCGCAACTGGCACTTCGCGACAAGAATCGCCCCGTTGTCGTGTACAGCTCGGATGAAAGCTCCGCCGCATCTCCCATTGCCGCGAAGAAGCTGAAAGATCTCGGCTACAGACACGTCGCCGACTACGTATTCGGTAAGGCCGACTGGGTCAGAGGCGGTATCGAGTTGGATCAGTTGGACGAGGGCTGAAGGGCGTCAACGAGTGCGGTTCCCAACTCAGCGTGCCATGTGTCGTTCGAGTCACGGTGCGTCGAATTGCTACACCGCAGCGCTACCCCGGGGCTCTCGCCCGCGACTGCATGTGGACGGGGTCACAAGCATTTTCCGTGAACCCATTTTGCCGAAAGGAGCTCGTCGTGAACCCATTGCAAAAGCTCGCGAGTTACGGCCAAGCGATCTGGCTCGACTATTTTCACCGCAAACTGCTCGATGCCGAGCTGGCCGACCTGATCGAACAGGACGGGCTGAAGGGCCTGACTTCGAATCCGAAGATCTTCGGTCAGGCGTTTGCCGAAACCGAGTCCTACCAAAAAGACATTCAGCTGCGAGCCGGACAGGTGACCACCTCCAAGGAGTTGTACGAGGTCTTGGCGGTGCGAGACCTCCAGCAGGCGGCGGATATCTTCCGTCCGCTCTTCGATAGCACCGATGGTTGGCACGGCTTCGTGAGCCTCGAAGTAGATCCTCGGCTCGCCCACGATACGGAAGCCACCGTTCGCGAGGCCCGCAGACTGTATCAACAGATGGGGCGCCCGAACGTATTCATCAAGGTCCCCGCCACCGACGAAGGGGTGCCTGCGATCGAACGGTTGATCTCCGAGGGGGTCAACGTCAACGTGACGTTGCTGTTCGGCTTGCCGCGCTACCACCAGGTGGCAGAAGCGTTCATGACCGGGCTAGAGAATCGAGCGTCGCGGGGAGAAAGCATCGACCGGGTTCGTTCGGTTGCCAGCTTCTTCCTGAGCCGTATCGACTCCAAGGTCGACACGCGGCTGCAAGAGATCAGCAAGCGCGGTGGCGACCGGGCTCAGTTGGCCAAGCGGCTCTTCGGCGAGGTTGCGTTGGCTTCGGCTCGTCTTGCCTATCAGAACTACACCGACCTGGTCCGCTCAGAGCGCTGGCAAGCGCTGCTCGACAAGGGCGCGCGCCCTCAGTGGTTGCTTTGGGGCAGCACCAGCACCAAAAATCCAGACTTTGACGAGCTCAAGTACGTCGAGGCCCTGATAGGACCGGAGACGGTCGACACGGTGCCGCCGAAGACCCTGGCCCTGTATCGTGAGCGAGGTACCCCCAAGCCACAGCTGCCAGGCGGCGCGGAGCGTTCACAGGTGGTGCTGGAGCAGCTGGCCCAGCTCGGTATCGACATCGATGTGGTCACAGCGAAGTTGGAAGCCGAAGGTGTCGAGAAGTTCGTCCGGCCCTTCGATGAGTTGCTTCGACAACTGGAGCGCCAATTGAAGGCCGCCTGAGCTCGCTGCGCACCCGCCGTGCCGCCGCGTCGGTCTGGCAGCGCAAGCCTCGCAGCTGACCCGAGTCGAATGGCGCGAGTTATGCACGCTCTTTTCCATGAGACCCTGAATTTCGATGGGTTTGAAAGGAGAAGATCATGAGCAGACTCGATCGAGAAGTCGACGCGTCGATGCACGAAATCGAGAGACGTCGTAAGACAAAATTGACATTGGTAATCGCAGCAATGGTCCTGGTCGCCGGTGGAATGCTTGCCATGACATCGTTGATGTATTCGTCGACACCGGGACAGGTCAGTCAAGACCGCATCGGTGAAGAATCGTTCATGTGAACGCAGCAGAATCTCCAGTGATGGCAAGAAACCTGACCCGGAAGTTGATCGACTCACATCTGGTCGAGGGGCGTGCTGATCCGGGCAACGAGATCAGCTTGCGCGTCGATCAGACCCTGACCCAGGATGCCACTGGTACCCTGGTCATGCTCGAGCTCGAAGCACTCGGTCTCGACCGGGTACGCACGGAATTGTCGGCCCAGTACGTCGATCACAATCTGCTGCAGGAAGATTACAAGAATGCGGATGACCACCTGTTCCTGCGTAGCGCCTGTGAGCGTTTGGGCGTCTGGTACAGTCGTCCAGGCAATGGAGTGAGTCATCCCCTTCACATGCAGCGCTTCGGCGTACCCGGAAAAACGCTGCTCGGTTCGGACAGTCATACGTGCGCGGGTGGAGCGCTGGGTATGCTGGCGCTCGGGACTGGTGGGCTGGAGGTCGCCATGGCGATGAGCGGCGAACCCTTCCACCTCACTCTGCCTCGCGTTTTCGGCGTGGAGCTCCGTGCCTCGCTACCGCCATGGGTGAGCGCGAAGGACGTCGTGCTCGAGATGCTCCGCCGCCACGGAGTGCGCGGTGGTGCAGGCTACGTGATCGAATACTTTGGCCCCGCGTTGGCAGGGCTCAGCACTTGGGACCGCCACGTCATCGCCAACATGGGGCGGAACTCGGCGCCACGAGCAGCGTTTTCCCGTCCGACTCCGTGACGCGCCAGTTCCTTGCCGAGGAGGGGCGGGCCAGCGACTTTGTCGAACTCGCTCGTGATGCGGAGTCCAGCTACGATCGCTACGATCAGATCGATCTGGACCAGTTGGTCCCTTTGATAGCGAAGCCGACCAGCCCGGGCAACGTGGTACCGGTCAGCGAGGTCGTCGGCGAGCCGATTTGCCAAGCCTACATCGGGTCTTCCGCCAATCCGGGTTTTCGGGATTTCGCGATCGCCCCCCGGATGGTGCGGGGCAAGAGGGTGCCTTCGGGGGTGTCGTTCGATATCAACCCTTCCACGAACCGAGTCCTGCGCGAGCTGGCGAGCTCCGGGCTTCTGGCTGACCTGTTGGCTGCTGGCGCCCGCTTGCACCAGCCCGGCTGCAATGGCCGCATCGGCATGGGGCAAGCTCCCGCAACCGGTCGGAACAGTCTTCGCACGGTCCCGCGAAACTTCCCGGGCCGCTCGGGGACGCGGGAAGACAGCACCTGGCTATGCAGTCCGGAAACGGCCACGGCCTCCGCTCTGGCCGGCGCGAGCCCGGGCTGGAGAATTTCACGCGGTCGTGGGAGGCGCCAACTACGGGCAAGGTTCGAGCCGTGAACATGCGGCTCTCGCTCCCCGGCGGTTGGGCCTCAGGCTGGTGTTGGCAAAGAGCTTTTCGCGGATTCACAGGCAGAACCTCGTCAATTTTGGCGTGCTTCCCCTGACCTTCATCCAGCAAGCCGACTACGACTCCATCCAGCAGGGGGATGTTCTTGTCCTACGGCGGCTCAGAGAGCAGCTGAGCGCCGCTGGCCCCATCCACGTGGATATGAAAGATCGGCGCCTCGAGCTCTGTGCGCGTCTCTCGCCGCGGGAACGCGACGTTCTGGTGAGCGGTGGTCTGATTCAGCACCGCAAGCAACAGCTCTCCGGGCAGGTTCGAGGTCAGCCCGCGAGCGACACCATTCCCCAGCTCTAATGGTCGCCGAAGGGACCATGACTTGCATGGAGAGCCACGGAACCCAGAGCCGAATCAAATCGGCGCAAAGCAGCGTCGCCGTCGGCGGAAAGGAGTACGGTAAAGTGCCGAAACCTCACATCGTGAACGAAGTCATGACCCGCGGTCCCCGGACAATGTCCGCGTCGAGCCCGGTGCGGGCAGCTGCCGAGGAGATGAAGCGAGCGTCCGTGGGCGCCATCGTGGTGGAAACGGACGGGAAGACATGTGGCATCCTGACCGATCGCGACATTGTGGTCCGCTGCGTGGCGGAAGGGGGCAATTGTGACGAAACGCCGATTGGCGCAGTCTGTAGTCCAGATCTGGTCACGGTGTCGCCTCGCGACTCGCTGCAGAATGCGGTCGAACTGATGCGCAAGAAAGCGATTCGTCGTATCCCCGTGGTCGAAGATGGTCGCGCCGTGGGTATCCTTTCGCTCGGAGACCTGGCGCTTCTTCGCGACCCCGAGTCGGTTCTGGGCGGCATCAGCGCGGCTTCACCGAACCTCTGACGGTGCAAAGGTGCACTATGATGCGTATCAAGGAAGTCACGCCGGACTATGTTACCCTGGAGGTTTCCGAGACGCTGGTGCGACAGGACTACGATCTAGTCTTGCCGGAACTGGAGAGGTTGGTCGCAGTGAACTGCGGCCACCTCAATATTCTATTGGATCTCCACGATTTCGAGGGGTGGGAGCCGGAGGCGCTGGGAGTGGAGCAGCACTTCGCTCTCAAACAGCGTCACGACCGAGGCAAGGTTGCCATCGTTGCAGAGCCCGTCGATGAAGCGCGCGGCAATCGAGTTGCAGCCCCCATGTTTTCTGGGGATCTTCGTTTCTTCGACCGCGCCTCGACGCCTGACGCGCGACACTGGTTGAGCCAACACGGGGGAACGCCGTAGTGGGAGCGGAACTCCAGCGACTCTTGGCCACCGCGCCTACGGATCTGGCGTTTTTGCCGCGCTTGGTCGTTGCGTTGTTGCTCACCGGCTTGCTCGGTTGGGACCGTGAACGCAAGGATCGTCCGGCGGGTCTCAGAACGCACATGCTAGTTGGGATCAGCGCCTGCTGCTTCGTTCTGCTGGGCGAGCTATTCGTGCAAAGTTTCCACCACGAAGACCCCGGCAGCCTGCGTTTCGACCCCCTTCGCGTGATCGAGGCCACGGTGGCCGGGGTCAGCTTTCTCGGCGCTGGTACGATCTTCGTTCTGAAGAAGCGGCGCGTCTACGGCTTGACCACCGCCGCGTCGTTGTTGGCTGCCGCAGCCGTCGGGATGATGGTTGCCATTGGCCACTACGTGTTCGCCTTCGAGACCACCCTGCTGCTGTTCTTGGTGGTGGCTGGGCTGCACCGCCTGGAAAGGTACGCGCAACGTGGCGCTGGGTCATCCTCGGGCGGTTCCGCACCCCTGCCCGAGTTGCGTTCTCCACGAAGCGCTGACGGATGACACCACGCCATCGTGACTGGGGGCGATCTGGCCTGCATGTTGCACTACACCAGGCGTGACCGTTCAGAACCAACCCGAGCCCCCGAAATCCCCCCCTGAGGTTCCTGCGAAGCGCCCAGCTGAAAAGCCGTTGCCCGAAGCACCACGTGAGGTACCGGGAAAGAAGCGTGGCCCCGAAGTGCAGCATCCTCCAATGAAGGAACCCGAGCCGCCAAAGCCTCCCGTGGAAGCACCGCCGCCGCCTGAGCCCCCGGTCAAAGACCCGGATAGCCCCGCACCCATGATCGAGTGAGGCTCATTCCGCCGCGTGACGTGTGCGCAGAACCTGACCCACGGTTTCCGCGTCGATGGTTTCGTGTGCCATGAGCGTCCGAGCGAGGGCCTCGAGTTCCTCCTGGTGTGCGGCCAGGCACCTGGCGGCGCGCTCCTCGGCTTCCGTCACGATGCGCAGCACCTCCTCGTCGATCAGCCGCGCAGTATACTCGCTGAAGTCGCGGCGCTGGGCAGCCATCTCCTTGCCGAGAAACACGTGTTCCTCGCCGTAGCGGAAGCTGCTGGCGCCCAAGCGTTTGCTCATGCCGAGCTGGGTGACCATCTTGCGCGCCAGGCGGGTCGCCTGTTTCAGGTCTTCGGCGGCTCCCGAGGTGAGCTCTCCGTACACGAGCTGCTCGGCCCCTCGCCCCCCCATCAGCACCGCCAGGCGGGCCTCGAGTTCGGATTGGCTGATGTTGTTTCGTTCTTCGCGCGGCATCTGCTCGGTTGCTCCGAGCGCATGACCTCTGGGTAAGATGGTGACCTTGCGCAGGGCGTCCGCGCGGGGCGTCAAGGCGGCTACCAGCGCGTGTCCAGCCTCGTGGTGGGCGACGCGCTCCCGCTCCTCGGGACCGAGTGCTTCATCACGCTCGGGTCCCATGAGGATCTTGTCTCGCGCAAGCTCGAAGTCCGCCTGCGCGATGCTGGTCGCCCCCCTTCGTGCCGCCAGCATCGCTGCTTCATTGGCCAGGTTCTTCAAGTCGGCACCGGAAAACCCGATGGTCGTCTCGGCAATCGAGTCCAGATTCAACGTCGGCTCCAGCTTCATTTGTCGCACATGAACTTCCAGGATCTGGCGGCGCGCGTCGCGACGAGGGAGGTCGAGCACGAGTTTTCGGTCGAAACGGCCCGGCCGCATCAGTGCAGAGTCGAGCACGTCGGGGCGGTTCGTGCCGGCCAGGACCATGACGGCCTCGCTGGGTTCGAAGCCATCCATTTCGGCCAGTATCTGGTTGAGCGTCTGTTCGCGCTCGTCGTGGCCACCCCCTAGCCCCGTGCCGCGCGCTCGCCCGATCGAGTCGACCTCGTCGATGTATACGATGCTCGGTGCAGCTCGTTTGGCCTCCTTGAACAGGTCACGGACGCGCGCCGCACCGACGCCCACGAACATTTCGATGAATTCGGACCCCCCTATGCTGAAGAAGGGCACGTCGGCCTCGCCCGCCACCGCGCGTGCCAGGAGGGTTTTTCCGGTGCCCGGCGGACCCATCAGGAGAGTGCCTCTGGGCACGGCGGCGCCGAGCTCGCGGTATGGCCCCGGGTTCTTCAGGAAGTCGACGACCTCTTGCAGCTCGGCTTTCGCCGAGGACAAACCGGCCACGTCTTCGAAGGTGGTCGAAACCTTCGTTTTCTTGAAGCGTCGCGCGCGTGACTTGCCCATGCCGAACACGTCATGGGCCGCGCCTTGGCCGGCCTGCTGGCGAAAGCGACGACCGAGGTAGACGAACAGAGCCAGCAGCAGCAGCCAGGGCAAGAGTGCGATCGACATGGCTTGCAACCAGCCCCGTTGCGGCGGCGAGGCGCCAATCTTCACGTCCTGCTTTTCCAAGAGGGGCATCAGACCAGGATCCTCGACCGGGGGTCGGATGGTCTTGAAGTGTTCGACGCTTCCGACGTCCGCGATGTTTCGCGCCCGATCGAGCTCCACCCTGATCGTATTTCCCACCAAGGTGACCGCCTTCACATGCCCCTGGCGGACCTGCTCCTTGAACGCGCTGTACGGGATGGCGTGGCGCCCGGAGCCGTTCTGACTGGTGAACAGTTCGAAGAGCAAGAATAGGGCGCCCAAGACGAGCAGCCAACCCAGTGCTGAAGGCAAGCTTCGCCTGGGTCGTTCAGGTGGTCGAAGTTCTGCGTTTGGAATGATGTTTCTCCGGGGTGGGAGGCAAGGTCTCCCATGCAGGATCGAAGCCACACCGAGTGTCATCGAACTCGCGTGAGGCTGGACGCGCTGCAGCGTCGTCGCTACAACGTAAATTCTCAGCGCTCCTGGCACGGTGGCCCATGTTTCCCATCCATGACGAAAACCCGACCCTTCGAACGCCCGTAGTTACCCTCTTGCTCATTGGCTCGACCGCACTGGTGTGGGTGCTGGTTCAGGGCGCGGGTAGTCAGCGAGCGCTCACGGCATCGATCTGCGACTATGGTTTGATCCCAGCGGAGTTCTCGGGCAATCCGCAATCGCATCTGGTGCAATTGGGTCAGGGGCTTTCGTGTCGCATCGACCAGGCCGGGTCATGGCGAACGTTGTTCAGCTCCATGTTCATGCACGGCAGTTGGTTTCATCTGATTGGCAACATGTGGTTCTTCTGGATCTTCGGTAACAACGTCGAAGACTCCATGGGTCGATTCAGGTTTCTTCTGTTCTACCTGCTGTGCGGTTTGGGGGCGGCCTTTGGTCAGATCGCGGTCGATCCGACGAGCCAGGTCCCAATGGTCGGCGCCTCCGGGGCGATTGGGGGAGTGATGGGCGCGTATGTGGTTTTGTATCCCCGGGTGTCCGTTACGCTGCTGGTTGTGCTTGGTTTCTTCATCACGACCGTGCGCGTTCCCGCGTTCTTGATGCTCGGCTACTGGTTTGCCCTGCAGCTGTTGGGAGGGTTGCCCATGCTTGGTGGGCAGGGCGCTGGGGTCGCGTTCTGGGCACACGTAGGTGGTTTCCTCGCCGGGGCCGTACTTATCTTGGTGTTCAAGAACCGAAGCTTGGTGGAAGAACACAGACGCTTGCTCGCGCGCGCCCCCCAAAGTCGTCGCGGCTGATCGAGCGGGCCTCAGTCGGCGCTCGACTCCTGGGCGGCCACCTGCGCCTTGAGCTGGCGCACCCGCGCCAGCGAACGTTGCTGCTCGGGAAGAACCCGATCGGCCACGAATCTTCGGGTATCCGGGCTGAGGCGGCGCATGTCCCTGAGATAGTCCGCTTGGCCGTGGCGTTCGCCTCGTTCGAGTGCATCGCCGAGCGCGCGGTCGCCGAGGCGTGCCGCCCCTTTCTCGATCCACTTGACCACTCCGCCCCAGGCTCCCGAGCCCGTCGCGGGTTTGCCTCCCAGCCGCGCGATACGCTCGGCGAGCAGGCGCACCCGCGTCTCGTGGGAGTCCTTCAAGTCTCGAAACTCAGCTGCTGTCGAAGAGTCGCCGAACCTCTCGAGGCACCGCTGGTAGCTCTCGACCGCGGACAGCTCTCCTCGCAAGAATGAGTTGAGCTGCTCGAGGTCTTCCGGGGTGTAAGCGATCATCATCGAAGTGCTCCGGGCGCGATGGTTCGCCTCAGCGGGGCATTTCGCCCCACTGAGCGAGGTCTTCGAGGGGTGACGTTATGGCCTCACCCACCATTATTGCTGCGCATCATCACGTCCTGGGCGGCGCTCTCCGCGCGAGCCTCGACCGAACGAAGCCCGTTGTCGACACGCGTTTTCGCGTCTTCGAGCTGGTTTTGTACCTTGGCCCGCAGCTCTTTGCCGGAGCTGGGAGCCAGCAACAAGGCGGCCCCTGCACCGATCACCGTTCCCAGGCCGATATAGCCCAGTGCCGGCAGGATCTTGTCCATGGCGGAACGGCGGCGCTCCAAACCCACTGATCCGAGCACATCGTCAATCCCTACGCCTTGGATGTTGTTGATGAGTCTGCGCGCGCTGGCGGCAGAACCGAGTGCAATGGCCATTCTGGATAGATTCATTGGGATGAGTCCTTTCTGCGCCCGCGACAGCGGCGCGTTGGTTTCGAGTCCGCGGACTCGTTTCGACACTGGAGGATGAACAGAGCAAACTCGGTGCCAACCGTTTGTCGAAGTTCCTCCGTCAGCGGGCCGACGCATTCCCCAGTGGCACGAGACATGCTTATTAAACTCTCATGCCCCTCGGTACTTCCGAAGATGTTCCCAGAGTCCACGAGTTGCCGGCCTTCATCGCAGACGCTGCGCGCCATTCTCGCGATCTGATGCGCGCAGAGTTCGAGCTTGCCAAGGCGGAACTGAAATACGAGCTCAGGCGCACTCAGGGCGGCGCGGTAGCGCTGTTTGGCGGAGCCGGCATGGCCGGTTGCGCGTCCGTGGTGGTAGTCGCATTTACGGCAGACGCACTGGGGGCAAAGTCGTCCACTCTGGCGTTCTTGGGGCTGGGGCTTGGCTTCGCGGGCGCGTTGATCGCGTGGTGGGGGCAGCGACGTCTCTCTGCGCCGAGCTTGCCGCGCACGCGCCACGCCATCGGAAGCCCGAACGGGCGCAAGCAACAGGAGCAGAAATAGTGTCCAGACTAGATCTCGAAGAACAAGCCCGTCGCGTCGAAGACCTGCAGCTGGAGCTGCAGAATGACGTCGACCGTATCTCGGAGGTCGGGCGCGGCCTCAAGAGGCGTACTCCGAAAATGCGACCGATTTACTGGATTGTCGGAGGGGCGGTTCTGGGAGGCATCTGGGCGGTCCGGTCCTATCGGCGACGCGTCAGGGACTATGGAGGCGCGTCGGGTAGGGAGCCCAAGCCATCGCTTCTGAAGGCGTTGTTGCGTGTGGCTTTTCTGGAAGTGTCTCGACAGACAGTCCGATACCTGGTGGGGCGCAAGCTCGAGGGGCCGACGAGCACGGGCCAACTTCCGGCATCGACGAGTGGCCCCTCAGAGAGTGTAGCAGCTGGCTAGCCCGGTCGTTCACGTCCTCCGTCTTGGTTCGTCTCTGGGGCGGGAAGCACTTTGGTCGGCAAAGCGTTCTGTCTTAGAGTCGGTCCGAAACCGCAGTAAGAGACGAAGCAAGTACTTCAGGTTTTCGCACGGGCTCTTGCTCTGAAGTCATCGGTACGGTCCGCAAGGACCGCCAAGTGTTTTTCCACAACCCAGGAGGTTGAAAAATGAGGCCGATAATAACCGCGGTCTACGAAACTCACACCGCTGCCAATCGCGCCATGGACGCGCTGTTGATGGCGGGATTCGACAAGAGCGCAATCAGCTTGCTGATGTGTCGCACCACGCGCGATCTTTACTATTGCGCGGAAGCATCGACGGCGATGTGGGGGGTAGGCACAGATGCGATTGCCGGTGGCCTGAGGAGGATTGGACAATACGAGCCGTTCGACGTGTTTGCGGCAGGGCCGCTGTCCTCACAGTTGCACGAACAGTTGCACGAACAGTTGCACGAACAGTTGCACGAAACGGCCCAGGGGAGCCGCGCCGGGGTGCTTCATTCGGCGCTCCGAGGCTTCGGGATTCCGGAACTCAGCGCCCGTCCATTCGTCGCTCAGCTCGGCCGCGGCGGCGTGCTCGTGGGCGTCGAGACGACGGATGATCGTCAAGCCGAGCGGGCGGCCGAGATAATGCTGGCCGCCGATAGCCCGCTGGGTGGGCGCGCGTTCAAGGTCCCTTCCTGTGCACCCGGCAGGGCAACTGTCCAAACACACTAGCGTCAGCGTATGGACACGACACCAGAGTCCGGAACAGTTGTTGCTCGAGAATTTGCTTGAGAGTGGAAGATGTGAAGATGTCGACCGACGAAGACGAAGCCCTACAATCCTGGTCCCACCTGGCGCCCAGCACCTTTTCGAAACTCGCCAGTTTCAGCGACTGCACGACCGCCGATCGTCGAGCCATTCTCGAAGGCTGGGTTGCCTGGCTGAACTCTACCGGAGCGGCAGACGCCGCCACGCTGACGTTCAGAACCCGACTGACTCGCGTGCTCGAAGAGTTCGACCGCTGCCAAAAGGGCAGCGTGGACCAGCGGCGGCTGGAGAGCTGGCTCAACGAATGGTTGGAGACGGCTGGTGAAGTGGGGGGACCCGAACGCGACCAGGACCCCACCTTGTCGCATCCGAGGCGCTGGCACGCTCACCCCTCGGGAAATGAGACCGAGGACTGACCAAGCGGCGCCCCTCAGATCAAACCTCCTTCGGGGGCGATGTTCCCCGAATGGGACCTGTCCAACCGAAATGCCGTTCTCCAGCGTCGCACACGGTCTCCCCGAGAACGCTCCGAAGCGTTCGGTTTCGGGCCTCGAGCCGTCTTGGGCAGGGTGTGCCAGACCTCGGAAGTCCCGCCCAACTCTTCTAGCAGATCCAGCCAAGGCACTCCTTCATCCAGCTGCATCAAGTCAGCCAGTTCGAGCAGCGCATCGTGCTGTTCGGGAGAGGGCTCGTAGGGCCTGCCCGTGAGAATGGCTGCTCGCCGCGTCAAGCGCTCGGCATCCCACAAGATGTGCAGCAGGTCGTCCGACCCAAAGTCGGGTTGGTCGGGTGCGGCTGCCGCCCGCCTCAAGCAGGCAATGCCTTCACGAATCACGCGATCGCTCGGTGGTTGGCGCAGCCATCGATCCACGAGTTGCATCGCTTCGGCACCGAGTTCGAGCTGCTCTCTGGCAGCCCGAAGCACCTGATCCCGTTCGATGTGACTGATCCGACCGTTGGCCCAGGCCACGTACAGAAGCGGAAGCAAGCGAAGTGCATGGAAGTTCTGTGGGGTGAGGCCCAGCTCGGCCAGTGGCTTTTCCAATGTATCACGATACATGACTCCTCCTGTGCTTCGAGTCGTCGAAGAGCACGACTACTCAGCGGGCTTGGCGGGTAGGCCGAGCCGATAGGCGATGCCGCCGAACGCGGCGGCTGCTTCCTGCTCGGTGAGCTTGCCGTCGCTGTTTTGGTCAGCAGTTCCGAACGCGCTCTTCACGCCAGCATCGACACTAGCCTCGAGCTCGGCGAGCTCGACCGCGCCGTCCCCGTTCGTGTCCGCGGCAGCAAACACCTGGTGACCCAGCGCCTGTGCGCCGGCCACGCTCGCGCTGCGTGCTTCCAGGATAGAGATCTTCTTGTCGTGGTTCTTGTCGACGACACTGTACAGGTCATCCAGTGCGGAGTTGGCAGCAGCGCGCACGTCCTTGGCGGCGATCGGCTGGTCGTAGTCCACGTTCATGATCTCTGCGATCCGGACGAAGGGCTTCTTGCCCGCGTGTCCGACTGCCTGCACTTGCTGAAGCAGCGCAGCAATCGCCGGGTTTTGAGCGGCAAACTCCAGACGCGCTTCGCGCCCCTCTTCGGGAGTCACCTTGCCGTCTCCGTTTTCGTCCGCCCGGAAGAAGAAGCCACCCAGCGCGAAGTTCATGAAGCTCTCGGCTTCCTTCCTCGATATTTCGCCGTCGTGGTTCGCGTCGGCGTGTTCGACCAGCTGACTCATGGCTGTTTCGACCTGATTGCTGGCTTGGCAGCTCCCCACTCCTGGGACGGTTACCCGAGCGGGCTGTGTCTGGGCTGCTGGCTCGGGCGTACTTGGCTGCGGATCAGCCTCGTTGGTCCGAGACTGAACATTCTTCGCTGGTTCCTGGACTGGAGCCGTTTCGTCTTGGCTACGGCAGCCGGCGGCCACCAGCAAAAGTCCAATGCCTAGATAGAATGAGCGCATTGTTATTCTCCTCTCGTTTGTGATGGGTAAAGCAATTATCGGGCCGGGAATGCGTTCCGGCCGAAATCAGGTTGGGTCGTCGTGCAGTTCCTCTGATTCGAGAGACTTCAAGTGCTGATCGAGCCATGCTCGCGAAACCGGCGCCTGTGCGTCGACTCCAGCCGAATCCAGCGTTACGCCGATGGGCAGAGGGCCCTGCACCAGGAACACTCCGCGTGTCTTCGCATCGTTTGAATACGCGGCGCCGCTCGCAGAAAGGTTGCCGCTCTTCAACGATAGATCATCGAGGCGGAATGCCTGGCCGGAGTCCGTGACGCGACCGGTCACCGAGAACGGTTCCCCCTCCAGCAGCGACAGGGTCCAACGCACGGTCTCGCTCGCGTTGGCCAGGTCGAGCAGCATGCTTGCGTCCTTTCCGCTGAGCCGCAGCGCCCCGCGGAACTCCAGACCTTCGGCGGGGGACAACTCAGCCGAATCGAGGTCGAGTGTCGCGTCGAAGCCGTGCGACACGCGCGAGTCGTCGGCAGTAACGGTGCCGTTTTCGGCGTGCACCGTTCCACGCGTCAGCTTCAGCGTCCCTCGCTCCACATCGGAATGCGCTATGATCCCGCTGGCTTCCACGCGAGCGGTCAGGGTGGCACTGAGCGCCGCCATGCGTGCCTTCGCCACGCTCAGCTTCAGAGTTCCCGACCCATCGGTGCTGGTCGAGTCGGTCCCGGCCGGCAACGAGGCCTGAAAGGTGAGGTCCCGCAGCGAGGCCTTCGTCGAACCCGAGCGATCGCTGAGCCGGGCACGGTTCGCCTCGAGCGCTACGCGCAGGGGTTGTCGACGGGTTCGATCGAGCGAAACGTGCAGACCTACGGCGCCCGACAGATCGGTGCGAGCCCCATCTCGATGAGTGAACGACAGCTCGCTGGATCTGAGCTCGATCTGCGCAGAACTCATGTCGCTTTGCCGGCTGTGCAAGCGTGCGCGGTAGGAGGCGTCCTTGAAGCGAGGTGCAAACGGACCGAGCCGGGTCCAGGGAGCCAGCGACGTCAACTTGCCGGACACGTCCACGTCGGCATTCACCAGCGGGGCTTCACCGGCCTGCAACGCGGTGTCACTCTGGCGTGCGTCGGGCACGACCTCGAGCCCGACCTTGCCGCTCAGTGTCGCGCAAGGCGCCCCCGCAACGCTGAGATGAGTCCCTGCCAGCGTCACGGAAAGATGGCCGGTTTTGGTTTCTGCGCCGAGCCTGGCCGCCTCGAGTTGGTAGTGGATGTCGCCGTCCAGCCGGTAGCGACCGATCGTTAACCGTGTGCCGGACGCTTCGGCTCGCCGAACCAAGAATTGCTCGGATTCGACGGCGCCTGCCAGGGCGAGCGAGGCCTTGGCGGGACTTTTGGCGAGCGCTGGCTTCTCCGTGCGAGCCAGCGCGATGTCGTTTCGGGTGAGGCCGAACACATGCACTCGGGCGCCCTCCGCGGTCAGGTGCTCTACGTCCAGCGAGCCGCCCAACATGGCGCTCGTGTCGAAGTCGCACTCGGCACGCCGTGCGCTGGCTCGCCAGGCTCCTTCGCGCGCCGCGCTCACATTTTCCAGCGTCAGACGACCCGGGATGAAAGTAAACAACGTGCCGATGTCTAGCGACACTCCAGCCTCGCGTGCAGCGTTCTCGAGACGCGCCTTGAGAAGTGTGTTCCCCAGAGCGAGATACACCAGCCAGCCTAGAACCGGCAGCATAACCGCCA
The DNA here is from genome assembly GCA_963809955.1 of uncultured delta proteobacterium. GTDB lineage: Bacteria > Myxococcota_A > Polyangia > Polyangiales > Polyangiaceae > JAICQQ01. The sequence goes on along the minus strand of CAWELQ010000010.1, from coordinate 206,415 downwards.
ACAATACCCTCTTGAGTGTGCTGCGTGACATTCTGCTACGCCGTGACAGGCCTGCGTCGCGAAAGCGTGATGGAAAGCGATCTGAAGCGCATGTCGCGACCGAGCTGCAACGGTTGTGCCGCTGGCATGCCCGTTGCTGAAATGCTGATTCGGGCTTTACACCTCATTTCGAGAAAGGAGAAAGCCATGCACACGAAACACCTGGAGCGGTGGTCGTCCGTGATGGTGACATTGACATCGTTGGCGCTCGGGGCGAGCGCTTGCGCGAGCAGCACCCCGAACTCACCGCCTCCCCATTTGCCCGACCCCGGTGCAGACGGCACCTACCAGGCCAAATTGCCCAAACCTCCTCCCGCCGAAAGTCGCACGATACAGCTCCAACTGGGGGCAGATCTGAAGCGCTGCGACGTGAAAGATCCACACTTCTTCTACGACGAAACCGTGGTGCGTCCTCAGGCCGTTCCGGAGATGAAACGGCTCGCGGCCTGCTTGACGACGAAGCCTTTCAGCGACGTCGATGTGCTACTGGTTGGGCGCGCGGACCCTCGAGGATCCGCGGATTACAACGAGAAGCTTGCCCAGAAGCGCGCAGACTATGTGCGGAACATGCTGATCGACTACGGAGTGCCGAGCGATCGAATCCAGGTGGCAGCACGCGGAGAAGCAGGAGCGCTGGGAGACACTGACAAGGCCTCCTACGGCTATGACCGGCGCGTCGACGTGGTGCAGCTTCAAGTGATTCACCCGTAGGTGCCCGAGTATGCAGCGCCGCGATTGACCGGCAAGGCTTTTCGAATCATGACCTACAACACCCATGGGTGCCGCGGGTCCGACGGAGTCGTCGACGTCGAGCGCATTGCGGACATCGCTCGACGGCAGCGACCAGACTTGCTCGCCTTGCAGGAAGTCGACGTTGCGCACGCGCGCTCGCACGGTTTGGACCAAGCCAAGGAACTCGCCGAGCGCCTGGGCATGGACGCGCACTTCACCTGCACACTGAAGCGTGGTGATAGCAGCTACGGTATTGCGCTCTTGACCTCTCACCGGCTTTGCATGGAGCAAGAAGGTTGTTTGCCCGCATTCCAGGACGAAGTGCGCGCGGCGCAGTGGGCTCGCATGGACCATGCAGGCGTCGAGGTGGATATTTTGCACACTCACCTCAGCGTGCGTTTGCGCGACCGAAACTCGCAGTTGAAGGCCCTTCTGGGCAGCGAATGGCTGGAACGGAGGCTCGAGCATCCCTATCTGGTCGTTTGTGGCGACCTGAACGCGCTCCCCTGGTCGTCTGTCTACCGGAGGCTCAGCCGTCGCCTGTCCGATGTGCAGCGTCGAACGCCTGGAAGAACGCTCGCCACGTGGCCTGCGCTGAGACCGTTCGCCCGCATCGACCACATATTCGTGGGAAGTGGTTTCGAGGTGGAGGGGTGTCGAGTTCCCAGCGATAGACTGGCCAGAGCCGCCTCCGACCACCTGCCCCTGGTTGCGGACTTACGCGTCTCGAAAATGGGAGCGGCATGACCGGCTTGCCCGACAATACGCGCTGGTGCACCGGCGAGGTGACCGAGTCCGTCGTGCTGATCGATGGCGCCGAGTACTTCCGTGCGCTTTATCGCGCGGGCGCCAAGGCGCAACGCAGTTTGGTCGTGATGGCCTGGCAGTTCGATCCTCAAATAGAACTGATTCGAGGGGACTTCGCCGAGCCGCGTCCGTACCCCGTCGCGCTGTTCGACTTCCTGAACGCGTTGTGTGAGAGCAAGCCCGATCTCAAAGTCAATATCCTTGCCTGGGATTATTCATTCGTCTACGCCTTCGAACGCACCTGGCTGCAGACCGCCGAGGCCCGTATTTTCGCGCATCCCCGCCTCCAGTTTCGCTGGCGATCGCATAGCGACCCGCGGGGTAGTCATCACCAGAAACTGGTGGTGGTGGACGGCCAGTTGGCGTTCGTGGGCGGCCTGGATCCAGGGAACGCGCGGTGGGATACGTCAGACCATGCGCTCGACAATCCGCACCGCACCGACGCTTGGGGACACACCTGCAAGCCTTTTCACGACGTCCAGGTCGCAGTTAGGGGTCCCGTGGTGGAGCGTCTGCAAGCTCTGTTTTGGGACGAGTGGCGACGAGCGGACTTGGGACAGCGGGACGCGGTGTCGACATCCACCTCCGGCGAGCGCGTCCCTTTCGACATGGCGGGCGTATTTCCAGAGGAGTTGCCCCGGTTGCCGGGGTCCAGCGTGGCCGTGAGTCGAACCCATTCTCCGCGCGGCGATGGGGAGGGAGTCCGTGAGGTGCTCCGGATGTACCAGTTGTTGATCGGCGGAGCGCGCCAGTTGATCTACATCGAGACGCAATACTTCACTTCTAGCGAGGTGAGCCGGGCCTTGATCGCCAGAATGTCGCGCCGAGAGTTGCCTGCTCTGCAGATCGTGATCGTCATGCCGGATGGGGCGGACTCGCCCAAGGAGCGCTTCGCCCTCGGCAAACGCCAGGAGTACGTCCTTTCGGCGCTTTGTTCGGGCGCCAAACGCTTCGGTCACGAGCTCAGAGTGTTGTTCAGTGCGCCCGACGAACGCGAGGGGGCCGGGGTAGCCACCTACATTCACAGCAAGCTGATGATCGTCGATGACATCGCCATTACACTGGGCTCCGCCAACCTCACGAATCGGAGTATGGGCCTGGACACCGAGCTGAACCTGACCTGGAACGCCGAGCGTCACGAGGCGATCGGGGCTTCGCGCCAGCTCGCGCGACTGCGTGCTCGGCTGCTTGCCGAACATGCCGGCTCGAGCGACACAAAGCAGTTCGTGGACCCCGAGGGCCTGGTCGCTCGCTTGGATCAGCTGTGCGGGCAGAAGGACTGCAAATTACAGCGGCGGGAGATCGCGTCGGTGGACGAGTCGGATCCATTGATCAGCGCCCTGTTTGATCCCACGACGGCCATGCAGCACCAGGATTGGGATCGAATCTGGGAAGAGGTGCTGGGGTTGAATGACGAGGGCTTGTTGAAGCGTTCCTGGGAGGCGCTCAAGGGGTTGCTCTCGTGAAGCACGTTCCTCGGCTGGCCAGCAAAGCCTTTAGAGCGCCCAACCGGCGCGCACCAGCCAGTAGTACAGCAGCAGCTTCGGCACTCTGAACGCGCACAACAGCAAGATGAAGCGCCATCGATAGCGGCTGAATCCACAGAAGTAGATGAGCCATGAGAAAGCCACGGGGCTGATGCTCAAGGCGATCATGCTCTTGACCCCCAGACGCGCCCTGAGCTCATCCACCGTCGAGACACTGGCGACACGTTGCTGCAGCCACTTAAGTCGACCCAGCTTGCGGGCGAGGACGAACCCGGCCACCCCCCCCAAAAGTGAGCCGACGGAGATGCTGACTAGCGTGCGTAGCGCGGACGCATGGCTGGCGATGGACATCAGCATGTAGAATTGAGGTGGAACGGGGAAATGGAAGCCGTCGGCCAGCAGCGTCCCCACGGCCATCCCGACATATCCGAAGCGCTCGACGAAGCTGCGCCCCGTGCTCTCGAGCTGGGGACGCAGGAGCCCTCCGAGTAGCGCGATGAACCCGAATAGCAGAAGCAGCGTAGAGAAGAATCGGAGCGCGGCCCAGCGTTGGGTGCGCGGCTCGAGCCAGGCTCGGGATGCGTCGGTCACGCTCGACTGACGGTTTGCATGGCTTCGGGAAGCGAGCGCACCTGAACGCGCTCGGCGCCCGCCGCCATCAACGCCTTACGCGCCCGTTCGGTCTGCCCTTGAGCGACCAGCCCCACGCCCACGAGAATCGCTCCATGGGCGAGGTCGTGCTCTGGAAACTCGACGACGTCGTGCCAATAGCCGAGGCCACCCACGGTACCCGCCAGACTTCCGGCGGCCCCTCCCGTGACGACGCCTTGAGCCAACGCGAAAAGCGGTCCAGCTGCGAGAAAACCGCCGCTCACCGCTACCAGGGCTCCTCCGATCGCGCCCAATGTCGTCCCGATCGCGACGCCCGGGCCCACCAGAGTCTTCGTGCGTACGGTGGCGCTCGCGACGTCGCCAGGCGCCCCCGGCTGACGCATCAAGACGTGGATGTTGTCGGCAGAGAATTCCTCTTTGACGAGCGCTTTGACAGCCTTCTCCGCCTGGCTCTCAGTATTGAAGATCGCGAATATCAGAGTGCTGGTTGCGGCCATTGATTACCTCGCGAGTCAATGACAAGCACGAAGGGTGCCAGTATCCAGGCTGAGAACGAATCGGAGGCCAGGGGCTCGAAGCCTGGGTTGGAGGCGTGCCCCTCGCAAAAGTGACCTTGGGCGCGCCAATCTGCCACAGTAGGGCCGTGCCCTGTCTCGGCGGCTCTGCACTACGCTTTTGGCCCGAATCCCGTGATCAGGTACCCGCCGGACCGCTCGTCCTTCTGGATCTCGAGGAGTCCTCGTTTGCGCGAGTCTTCCAGAAGCTCATTGAAGTTTCGGTACCCGTGGTACGTTTCTGCGAAATTTGGCCGTTTGCGCTTGATGGTCTGTTTGACCATCGAGCTCCACACATTTCCACCTTCGCGCTCGCGGAACAGCGCGTCCACCGTGTCGAGCACCAGATCGAGCGCCTCGTTGCGGCGATCGTCGTCGGTCGTGGCGCTGCCGCCGGCACGATTTTGCTCGGCTTTGGCGGATTTGCGCTCGGATACCTTGCGCGAACGCTCGCGAATCAGGTCGTCGTAGTAGATGAAGTCGTCACAATTTTCGACCAGCAGATTGCTCGTCGAGCTTTTCACCCCGACGCCGATCACCCGCTTGTTGTTCTCTCGCAACTTGCTTACCAGGGGCGAAAAGTCGCTGTCGCCGGAAACGATGACGAAGGCTCCGAGATGGGGCTTCGTGTAGCTCAAGTCCAAAGCGTCGACGACCAACCGGATGTCGGCCGAATTCTTTCCAGAATAGGAGACGTGGGGAATCTCGATGAGCTCGAAGGCTGACTCGTGCAGTCCCTTCTTGGCGGCCTTGTAGCGATCCCAATCGCAGTACGCTTTCTTCACGACGATGGCCCCCTTGGTGAGCAGGCGTTGGAGCACCAAGTCGACATCGAACTTGTCGTAGCCAGCGTCGCGCGCCCCCAGGGCCACGTTCTCGAAGTCGCAGAACACTGCCAGGGAGAGTTCCTCGTCGGTTTCGCTCGGATTGGCCATGCGGCTCGATAACACTGCTGCTCTCGGGAGGCTATCCCGCTCGCGGCGCAGCCAATCCAGCCTATGGTGAGTGCCCGAGTTGGCTTGCGGGTATCCAGAACTGCCCGCCACCCGGGGCGACGAGGCTCAAGGACTGTGGCAAGACGCCGACCCAGCCCGGGACCTCGTCGATCACGAATACCTTGAAACCCGCCGGGATGGAGCCGACCTCGGGAGACTCGGTGGAGGCCTTCAGGCGCAGAGGAAGCGAGGTGGTCGTGGTGAACAAGCGCGGGGCCCCGGCAATCTTCAGATCTGGGTAATGGTGCAGAGTGGGTGTGCGCGGTCTGGGTTCGACCTTGCCCTTCAGCGGCGTGAGCTTCGCGTCGCGAACCCAGCCTTCCGCGAGGAGGGTGTCCCGGTACAAGACGTGCCTGAACCCTCCCTTGTGCTCACTGCCCCAGAAGAGCAAACCGTCGCTCCAGGCGGTGGGATGGAGGCTGAGCAGCACGGCCGCGCTCCGCGACGGTCGGCGGAGTAGCTGGACCTCGCCCTTGGTTGCGAGGTAGGGGCGGGCGTTTTGAGGCGGCGCCATGGGCTTGGCCTCGAGCGGATTGAGTGCCAGCTGTTCGCAGCGCGCCCACGCTTCGAAGCGCTCGGCATGCGCTTCTTGGCTTTCTACGCTGACCCGGAGCGCGTCGTGCCGAGCGTTTCGGTAGGTGAGCTTCGAGCCCGGCGCAATCCAAACGCCCGGCTTGACCCGGATTGATGCGCGACTGAACAGGTCGACCTTGCTCGGGTCGACGGTCCCCTTCATCTCGACGCCCGCTTCAGGCGCGACTGCTATCCTGGCCCGGCCGCCTTCGGGATCGGACGGCAACCCCGACAGGGTGATGCGGACCGGCATGCCGGTGAGCACGCCGATGGGCTCCTCACCCCGGGCTTTTCCGTAGATGGGCGTGTTGCGCGCCACGTAGGCGTCGCCGCTGAGTGTGCAGTCGCGATGCGGCGTGCGCGAGCCCGCGGAGTCGGCGCGGCTTGTTTGCGACTCGGCTTCGTTGGGCAGCAAGCTCGAGAGCGCCAGGATGGAAGCGAGTAGTCTGAAGTGCATCAGTTCCTTTCGAGATTTTTCGTGGAGCTTCCGAGCAGGGTGCAACGGGCGCGCCAGCGATCGGGCGGTCTCGCATCTCCCGACCGGCCCATCCGCGTTTCTCGGCGCCGCGTCCCGGTCGGGCGTGACTTCGTGCCCCGCCGTGGCGATTTGTCACGGGTAGGAACTTGCATCTCGACGCGCGATGGAACACCTTCGGGTGCGCATGCTTGCGCTTGGAGACCGAAGCGCGTGGCGGCGCTCCGGGTACAACCTGCTCAAACCGCTGTTCACGCGTCACTTTTCCTTCCTCGTTCTGACTTCGCTGACCTTGTGCGCGTATCTTCAGGCGCGCGGAGTGAGCCATCTGATAGGGGCGGGCATGCTGGTCGGGCGATCGGAGGCGCCTGCCGTTCCTGCATCGACGAATGCGCGACCCGCGGCGCAGCCACCTCGTTCCGCGGCGGCGCTCATCGCGCGCAACCCGTTCGATTCGGTCAGGGGCTCATTGCTGAAGCCTGCGCATCCGCCCGAGCCGCCCGAACCGGAGAAGAAGCTCGACCTCAGCGATCCGCTGCGTGCCCCGATCTGCGACGACATCCGAGTCGAGAGTACGATGGTGGCAAACGACCCGATGTGGTCGAGCGCAGTCCTTCAGACGAGCGATGACAAGCGGGGGGTCGTCTCGCGCGTTGGCCAGAGCGTCGACGACATGCAGGTGGCCTACATCGGCTACAACGTCGTCGAACACTCGCCTGCCGTCTGGCTCGTCGACGACCGGGACTTGTGCCAGGCGGTCGTGTTCGGAGACAAGCCGAAGGTCGGACACCACCGAAAAAAGCACAAGAAATCGCGCAAGCACGCCAAGAAGCACAAGAAGAAACGTGCCAAGAAGCACAAGAAGAAGCGCACACCACGTTTGCCTCGAAGCATCGCCCGTCGGATCGAACGAGTCGGTTCGGGTCAATACGTCGTGGAGCGCAGTGCAGTGGAAAGCATCCTCGAGAATCAGCAACTGTTGATGCGCTCGGTGCGTATCAAGCCGAAGCGCACCAAGCAAGGGACCCGGCTCGTGTTGTCGCGGGTTCGGAAGGGCAGCCTGTTGCACGAGATCGGGTTGCGCCGGGGCGACGAAGTCGAGTCGATCAACGGCTATCAGCTGGCCAGCCCCGAGAAAGCCCTGCAAGCGTATGCGCGCCTGCGGACCGCAGACAACTTGTCTGTCTCGCTCAGGCGCAATGGCAAGCCGATGACGCTCGACTATCGCATCCAGTGAGGTCAAACGGGCGCTGTGAGTCCGGCACGAGTCCTGCTTGGCAACCCTTGGAGGAATCCCATGCTGCACACATCGAACTTGGACCTACAAGCGATCGAGGATCTGGCCAACCAACTGCTGCGAGATCCTGCGATTTCCGGAAGCTCTTCGGAGCTCATCCCGCGACGGCCCATGGTCGATATTGATGGGCGTGGATTTCACTTCGGCGGTTTCGAGCGGGACCAGCAGGAGCCGACCCGCATCGTGGAGGTACGATTGATCAGCAACGGCGCGCCGGAGAAGGTCTACAGGCTTTCGACCGCAGCTTCTGAACCCAGAGCCGCGTTGATACACGCCTTGACCCAGATGGCGGAGCAACTCGCTCGTGAAGATCCCGCGGACGTCGACGCAGACCATTCCTGGTAGGTCCCGCGGAGGAGCCCTAGCGTCGGTCGCCGTTTCAGCGGCCCGCCGCCACGGTCAGCGGCTCGAGTGCTCGGGCGGGTAGACGGGGACGTTGCGTTCGTCATGCTCCCCGCCGTCCGCGCCTGGACCGATGACCCCGGTCAGCAGCAGCACGAGAGCGCCGAGCGCGGCGGCAATCAGTACGGCGAAGGCGACCCGGAACGTGGCGTCGAGCGGCGTACGTGGCTCGCGCCGGTCATCTACCGAACGGCGCGGGCGGACTTCTTCGCGTGACATGCCGGAAGATACTGCATGCGCGATGCCAGCCCGTTCCGTGCCCGCGGCTCTTGGGGTGGCATGATTTCTGGGTCCCCCGCCCGAGCATTGCGCCGAGGCGGCATGGAAGCGGCGAAAAGGACCGGCTGTTGGCGTTTTGCAGCGCTTTGTGTGAAGAAGGAAGCCGTAGACGTTGTCGAGGAGTCGTCCGCCCCATGCAATCCAACAGTCGTATTTATATTGCCGGTCACACCGGGCTGGTAGGCTCGGCGCTGGTTCGATACCTCAAAGGCGAGGGCTTCGAGCGTCTCATCTTGCCGTCTCCACGCCCCGACCTCACCGACCCGGCGGCCGTGGAGCATTTCTTTTCTCAACACCGGCCCGAATACGTGTTCCTTGCGGCGGCGAAGGTGGGTGGCATTCATGCCAACGATTCCGGCCGCGCCGACTTCATCCGCGTCAATCTGCAAATCGCCACCAACGTGATCGATGCGGCTCACCGATTCGGCTCGACGAAGCTTCTGTTTCTCGGAAGTTCTTGCATTTACCCAAAGCTGGCGCCGCAGCCCATTCAAGAGCAGCACCTGTTGAGTGGTCCGCTGGAAGACACGAACGAGGCATACGCGGTCGCCAAGATCGCTGGGTTGGTGATGTGTCGCAGTTACAACATCCAGCACGGGACCGATTTCATCGGTGCGATGCCGACCAACCTGTACGGGCCGGGCGACAATTTCGACGAAAAGACGAGCCACGTCTTGCCTGCCATGATTCACAAATTTCACACGGCCAAACTGCGCCAGTCGACCGAGGTCGAACTCTGGGGCAGCGGAACTCCGCGCCGGGAGTTCTTGCACGTGGACGATTTGGCCGAGGCCTGTGTGTTCTTGATGCGCCGTTTCGTCGCGAGCCGCGATGACTACTTCGTCAACGTTGGCGTCGGGAAGGATATCTCGATTCGGGAACTCGCCGAGCTGATTCGAAACATCGTGGGGTACACCGGTACGGTCCGCTGGAACGCTGACATGCCGGATGGTACACCGAGGAAGCTGCTCGACGTGAGCCGGCTCGATGCGCTCGGCTGGAAGGCTCGCATTGGTCTAGAAGAGGGTATCCGCAGGACTTACCAGTGGTACCTGGAAAACTTGGCTCGAGCTGGCCTGGCGTAGGCGACCCTCGGCGCAGGTTCGCGGCGGGGATGCGGGCGAGTCGGCGGTGTGCACGCCGGCTTCGGCATGGTGCGGCAGTTACTGGAGTAGCCCAGAACCAGGAAGGCCCCCGAGCTGCGGCCACGCCTGACGCGTGTGCCCAACCTCGAGAGCCTTCACTGGATCGATGCTCGCTCGTCCACGACGGGTTTCCGTGAACGCGCAGCTGCGGAACCCGCGGCTACATGCGCTCGACGAGCGGGAAGGTCGAGTCCTTCGAGATCTTGCTTTCGTAATGGTAGGTGTGCCGCTGCCCGTGCTTCTCTCGGTGTTGCTCACACCACATTTCCTTGCCATTGGTAGCCTTGCGCGTCTCCACGCACTGCGGGCAGGGGGGTTCGATCTGTGGAACGTCGCCGGCTTCCCCCTTGGGGCGTACCACCAGCACCGGGCATTGCGCCAGGCGCACCACGCCTTCTGCAACGGAGCCCAAGAACAGGCGTCGTAACCCCCTGCGGCCGTGAGTACCGACGACAATCATGTCGGCATGCACGTCGGCGGCCAGCTGAGCGATCTCTTCAGCGGCAAACTCCAACCGAATATGGGAAACACACCTCTTGAACTTCTTGCCTGTCTGTTCGGTGAAGTTCTTCACGTGCTCTTCGATGTAGTCATGCAGCCGCTTCTGCGCATCCGCCATGGAGAGGCGATAGGGTGTCGGAGATGCTCCTTCGAGCTCGACGAACTCACCGTAGTTGCGGACGATATTGACCGCGTGGATTTCGCCTTGCTCTTTTTCGGCGGCTAGCTCGAAAGCTTTCTCGAGGGCCAGCGCGCCCGTTTCCGAATAGTCAACGCCGACCACGATGACGTACGGTTGGACGTTCGCGTTCATGGTGGACCTCCTTGTGAATGAGTGCGCCGGCGAGGAATCGCGACGCTTTTCTGGGTTGCCAATGTTGCCACTTGGTCACGTTCGGTGCATCGGGCGTGCCAGGCTGCTTTACGGATAAAGTGGGCGCGAGTGTGCGCAAATTGTGCATCTCGAGAAGCCGGTGAGCAACGCTTGCGCTCCATGCGGTGGGGGAAACCGAGCGATGCAGTTGGAATGCCTGTGCGCGAGGGGTTGGCGCCAATCGTGCAGGGAAGTCGCTGCGCGCAAATCCTGCGAAGCTCAACTCCACAGAGGAGCCAATCCGTGAATCCCTTTGAACATCTGGGCAATGAGCACCGTGCGCTGACTCGCGTGCTCAAGGTACTCGACATTCTGGCGGACTCGGTGGCCGCTGGCGCTGCCATCGACCGAGCGGAACTGGATACGGTGGTCGACTATTTTCGCGAGGTGGGGGACATGGGACACCACGACAAGGAAGAGAATCTGTTGGTTCCGGCGCTCATCCGCCACCATATGGACTGGTACGACGGACCCCTTGCTGATCTCAGGCACGAGCACCGGCAGGAGCGTTACCTGATGCGCAGCCTGCGCCACGCGGCTCGCCAGAGTCGTGACTGGTCGGACGAGGACCAGCGTCACTTCGTATCCATTGCGCGAGCCTATAGCGAATTCTTGCGGGCTCACATGGCCAAAGAGAGCCAGCAGTGGTTCGTGGATGCGGCTCGCAAGCTGTCTGCCGAAGAGCAGGCCAGCCTGCTCGAGAGCTTCGAAAAGTACGATGCCGAGATGCGAGCTCTCCCCGACTACCAGGCGATCGTCGATCGAGCTGCGCGCCTCGTCGAGAAGTACGAAGGGTCTCGGTGAGTGCGCAAATTCCGTCCTCGCTCAGTCCGGTGACGAAAGTTTTGCGCCAACCTACCAGGTCAGTGGCACCCGGCGCCCGGGCAGAGTGCGGAATTCTCCGCCGATCCGGGTCGAGGCATGCAACTTGCCAAAGGCGGCGCTGATGTCGACTGACGTACAAAAGTTCACGTACGACGAAGCCGTTGTACGTAAGTTCGCGTTCGCCACCATCGTGTGGGGAATCGTCGCGATGCTCGCCGGGCTCTGGCTTGCCCTGATGCTCGTCGAGCCCTCGCTCAGCTTCGGTCTGCCACAGCTCACCTTTGGCAGGTTGCGTCCCCTTCATACGAACGCTGCAATCTTTGCGTTCGCTGGCAATGCGTTGTTCGCCGCGGTGTACTATTCGAGCCAACGGCTGCTGAAGACGCGCATGTTCAGCGATGCCCTGAGCAACTTCCACTTCTGGGGTTGGCAGGCAATCATCGTGTCGGCAGCGCTCACTCTGCCTTTCGGCATCACTCAGTCCAAGGAATACGCAGAGCTGGAGTGGCCCATCGACGTTGCCATCGCCGTGGTCTGGGTCGTATTCGCCGTCAACTTCTTCGGCACCATTGCCAAACGCCGCGAACGCCATATCTACGTCGCCATCTGGTTTTACATCGCCACCATCATCACGGTGGCCATTCTGCACATCTTCAACAACCTCGTGATCCCCGCGGGGCTGTTCAAGAGTTACTCGATCTACGGCGGTGTGCAGGACGCCTTCATGCAGTGGTGGTACGGGCACAATGCGGTTGCGTTCTTCCTGACGACTCCATTCTTGGGCTTGATGTACTACTTCCTGCCCAAGGCAGCCAATCGACCAGTGTTTTCCTACAAGCTGTCGATTCTGCATTTCTGGTCGCTGGTTTTCATCTACATCTGGGCCGGCCCGCACCATTTGCACTACACCGCGCTTCCCGAGTGGGCTTCGACGCTGGGGATGTTGTTCAGCGTAATGCTGTGGATGCCTTCGTGGGGCGGCATGATCAATGGGCTTCTGACCCTGCGAGGTGCCTGGAACAAAGTAGCCGAAGACCCTGTGCTCAAGTTCTTCGTGGTGGGGGTGACCTTCTACGGAATGTCGACCTTCGAAGGGCCCATGCTGTCGATAAAGAGCGTCAACGCGCTCTCGCACTATACGGACTGGACCATCGCTCACGTGCACAGTGGCACGCTGGGCTGGAATGGTTTCATGACCTTCGGAATGCTGTACTGGCTTGCTCCACGGCTGTTTCAGACCAAGCTGTGGTCGAAGAAGCTGGCTGAAGTCCACTTCTGGATGGGCACGCTCGGTATCCTTTTCTACATCGTGTCGATCTATACGGCTGGTGTCACTCAGGGGCTCATGTGGCGGGCCTTCGACGAAACCGGTCGCCTTTCCTATCCGGACTTCATCGAGACGGTGATTCGACTGATGCCGATGTACTGGGTGCGCGTGCTCGGCGGTGCCATGTACCTCACGGGGGTGATCCTCGGCGGCTACAACATTCTGATGACATGGCGCGGCCGTCCGGATCAGTACGAGGAGGTAGTTCACGAGGCGCCTGCGCTCGGGCCGTACCAGGGGGCGACCCCCAAGTTCGAGTTGCCCGAGCACAAGAGCATGGCGACGAACGCTTACCGCATGCGCTACTTCGCCGAAGCGCGTTGGCACCGCGTCTGGGAACGCAGGCCGGTCAAGTTCACCGTGTTCGTGACGTTGTCGGTCGCCGTCGCCTCGCTGTTCGAGATCATTCCGACGTTTTTGATCAAGTCCAACGTGCCCACGATAGCCCAGGTCAAGCCGTATACGCCCCTGGAGCTGTACGGGCGTGACATCTACATCTCGGAAGGTTGCTACAACTGTCACTCGCAGATGATCCGGCCGATTCGGGCCGAGACCGAACGCTACGGCGAGTACTCAAAGCCTGGCGAATTCGTGTACGACCATCCCTTCCAGTGGGGTTCCCGGCGCATCGGACCCGACCTCGCTCGAGTCGGGGGCAAGTACCCGCACCTGTGGCACGTGCGCCACATGGACGACCCGCGCAGCACCACCGAGCAATCCATCATGCCGCGCTACTCGTGGTTGCTCACCACGCCGACCGAGTTCGAGAAGATACAAGCCCGGGTCGATGCAATGGTCATGCTGGGGGTTCCTTATGGCGATGCCGTGAACCACGCGGAGCGGATGGCCCGTGCTCAGGCAAAGCAGATCGGAGACGAGATTGCGAAGCAGGGGGGGCCAAGCGACCTGGCGGACAAGCAGATCGTTGCGCTCATCTCCTACCTGCAACGCCTGGGTACGGACATTCGCAACGTCGAAGAGGCCCCTGGGTCCGCTGGTGAGCGATCGGCGAGCCTCTCGAACGGGTTGAAGACCAGAGTGGTCGGAGGTGACCGATGAGATTGACTGATATCATGAGCGGGGCCGGTCTGGCCTTCTACGCGGAGGTGGCGCTCGCCCTGTTCCTGCTGGCCTTTGCCATGGTCGCCGCGACTGTGGTGGCACGGCGCAACCAAAAGACCTGGGAGAACGCGCGCTGGATGCCGCTGTCCGACGACGTGACCCCGCCACCCACGCACCCGACCGACGACCAGAATGACCAGACGGGGCAAGCACGATGACCGACGTACAATCCGCCAAGAGTCGTCCCCAGGGCCCGCACGAGGCCGGCGGCACGACGTCGGCCGGGCGCGATGCCCCGCTCGACGAGGAAATGCTGATGGACCACGAGTACGACGGCATCCTCGAGTACGACAACCCCATGCCCGGCTGGTGGAAGAACATCTTCCTCGGTAGCGTACTGTTCTCACTGGGCTATGTGTTTTGGTATCACGTCTCTGGACGTGGCCCGTCGGTAGCCGAGGAGTACGCCGCCGACGTTGCTGTCGCGAATGCGATCGCCGCGGAACAGGCGATGAAGGAAGAGGTGAGCGAAGCATCTCTGGAAAAGCTCATGAACGACTCCGCCATGATGCAAAGCGCAGCACAGCTTTTCGACCAGAAGTGCAAGCAATGCCACGCGGACAAGGGCCAAGGCAACATCGGTCCCAACCTGACGGACAACTACTGGATTCACGGCAAAGGCAAGCTGATGGATATCTACAAGACGGTCTCCGAGGGAGTGCTCGTCAAAGGCATGCCAGCGTGGAGCAAACAGCTGCCACCGGCCCAGGTCAAGCAACTCGCGGCCTACGTGGGCACCTTGCGTGGCAAGAACATACCGGGAAAGGCACCAGAAGGAACGCCCCTTGCCGAACCCGAATAGTCGGGGCGCAGCATGGGCTGGTGAATTCGAGACATGAGCGCACCTCTTCCTCCTCCAGAGCGAGTACTGCCCACGCTGAACGCCGATGGGACGCGCAAACGGGTGCGTCCAGAGCTGTTCAAAGGGAGCACCTACCGTGCCCGCCTCATCGTCGCGTGGTCGCTGCTGGTGCTGTTCGTCGGACTGCCCTTCGTTCACGTCGCAGGCAAACCGCTGGTGCTGCTGAACGTGGCCCAGCGCCAGTTCACCTTGTTTGGACGCACCTTTCTTCCCACCGATAGCGTGCTCCTGATGCTGCTGTTGCTCGCCATTTTCGTGTCCATTTTTTGGATTACCGCACTGGTGGGCCGGGCCTGGTGCGGTTGGGGCTGTCCGCAAACGGTGTATCTGGAGTTCGTGTTCCGCCCAATAGAGCGCCTGTTCGAGGGGTCGCGGGCTCAGCAGCTGAAGCTCGACAAGAACGGCTGGAATGCGCGTCGTCTGGCCAAGAATCTGGTGTTTCTTTTGCTCGCCCTGCTGGTCGCGAACGTGTTTCTCTCCTACTTCGTCGGAGTCGACAAACTGCTGGAATGGATGCAGTCGTCGCCCTTCGAGCGTCCGGGACCATTTTTGGTGATGGCGGTGACGGCAGGTCTGGTGTTCTTCGACTTCGCCTACTTTCGTGAACAGATGTGTACGGTGATCTGTCCGTATGCCCGTTTGCAGTCGGTGATGCTGGACAAGCGCTCGCTCATCGTTGGCTACGACGAACGCCGGGGTGAGCCGAGAAGCAAGGGCAAGCCCCGTTCGGGGTCCGGTGATTGCATCGATTGCGGAGCATGTGTGCGTGCCTGTCCTACGGGTATCGACATCCGCGAAGGACTACAGCTCGAATGTATTGCGTGTGCCCAGTGCGTGGACGCTTGCAACTCGATCATGACCAAAATCAAGAAGCCGACCGGACTGATCCGCTACGGCACCCAGCGAGGACTGCTCGAGGGCAAACCGCAAGGAAAGCTGCTGCGCCCCCGGGTCTTGATCTACCCGCTGGTGTTTGGCGCGGCCATCGTCGCGCTGATGCTCGTGGGCCGGCCGGAGAGCGCCGAGGTGACGGTACTGCGAGGATTGGCTGCCCCGTATGTCGTCTCTGGAGAAAGCGTGCGAAACCAGATCCGGATCAAGGTCGAAAACCGTAGCTCCGACGCTCAGAAGTTCCACATCTCACTGGTGGGGGCGGAGGGCGCCGAGCTCATTGCGCCAGAGAACCCACTGACCGTGGTGCCGGGACAGCACAGGACCACCACGGTCTTCGTGGTAGCGCCGCGCGGGATGTTCAACGGCGGCGTGCGACCGATTCAGTTTGCCATCAAGAATGAGTCCGGGTTCGAACGACTCGTCCACTACAAGCTCTTGGGCCCCACGCCTTCGGACGGCGGCGCGAAGGAGGGCTCGTGAGCGTCCTGGTCAGCGATTCCAAGAAGAAGGGTACGTTCTGGGCCCTGTTGCCCGTCGGACTGCTCTTGGGCATGTTCGTCGGCTGGGGGGTCATGCTTTCCTTGGCCCTCGACGATCCGAGTTTTGGAGTCGAGCCAGACTACTACGAAAAAGCTCTGCACTTCGACGCCTATGAGGCGCAACGTAGAGAAAGTCGGCGCCTGGGCTGGGCTCTGGATTTCGAGGTGGAAGAAGCGTCCGGCAAGGACGCCGAGCTCTCGGTGCGGCTGCTCGATGCGAAGCGACAACCGCTCGACAACGCGAAGGTGCAGGTGACGGCGTTTCATAACGCGCGCTCCCGGAACGTGAAGACGCTGGTGCTCGAGCCGCGCGGATCGGGTCGCTACGCAGCTCGCCTTTCGAGCCCCAGGCCAGGCCTTTGGGAGTTCCGCTTTCGAGTCGACAAGGGTACGGACCGGTTCCTGAAGGTGATACGTGCCGACGTCGCAGAGGCCAGCGAGTGACTCCTGACTTCGTCATCGCGGTGCTCGGAGCTAGCCTGCTCGGCAGTCTGCATTGTGCCGCCATGTGCGGCGGACTGGTGACGGCAGTGGGGCTCGGCGGGGGGCCCCGCTTCGCCCGCGCCGCCCAGCTGACATTTCACTTGGGGCGGCTACCAGTGTACGCTGGATTGGGAGCGCTGGCGGGGGCCGTGGGCACGGCCATCGACCTCTTGGGTGCTCACGCCGGTGTGGTGCGCGTCGCAGCTCTGGTGGCCGGTGCCGTCGTGGTGCTCTTGGGCGTGCTCGGGCTCTTGTCCAGCGGAGGGGTTCGCATACCCGAGCTGGGCGGTTCGCGCTGGATTCAGCGCTTGAGTCGTTCGATTGGCAGCCGCTGGCTCGGGGGCGCCCGCGTCGGCAGCCCCGGGCGGGCGCTGCTCTTGGGCATGTCGACGGCGCTCTTGCCATGCGGTTGGCTGTACGCGTTCGTGATTTCTGCGGCGGCCACCGGCAGCCCGTCGCGCGGCGCTGTTCTGATGGCCGCGTTCTGGCTGGGCACGGTGCCCGCGCTGGTCGGTGTCGGCGAGCTGGTCGGGCGCTTGGCGGAGCCCCTCAGAAAGCATGTGCCGGTAATCAGCGCGCTGGTACTCGTCTGCGTGGGGCTCGGCGCGATATTGCACCGCGTCAACATTCCCGCGGAGCTCCTCGGGGAGATGCACGGCGCACTCGGTGAACCGAATGCCCTCGGCTCTGTGGGCTCGGGCATGCATTGCCATTGACCATGCGTTATTTCGTGTGGGCGCCAACATGACGAGCCTATCGCTACAGAAGATGGATGCCTCGGGACCAGCAGAAGGGGTGGAGTCTGCAGCCGAGGTGACTTGTGCGCACTGTGGCCTTCCGGTGCCCAGGGGGCTCGTGCGACCGGGCGAGACGGAGCAGTTCTGTTGCAGCGGCTGTCGTGGCGTCCGGCAACTGCTCTGTGCTGCGGGTCTGACTCGGTACTACGCGCTCCGGGCGGAATCCGTGGGCGATGTTTGCGACGAAGACGCCCGCCAGGCCGATCGCAGCGACTCCAGCTATTGGGATTTCGACACCCCGGCCTTTGCCAAGAAGTACTGCGAGGACCTGACCCGCGACGTTCGACGTGTCGAGTTGTACCTAGAAGGCGTGCATTGCGCGGCCTGCCTATGGCTGGTGGAAAAGCTGCCGAATCTGGTGGGAGGCGTCAGCGAGGCTCGATTGGATTTCGAAAGGCGGGTGCTGGAGCTCCATTTTCGTCCCGAGCGCGTATTGCTCAGCCGAATCGCGCGACAGCTAGACCAGTTGGGATACCCGCCGCGCCCCTATGCCGACCTTCGGGTGCAGGCGGCCCGGCGCGCCGAAGAGCGTCGCCTGCTGATGCGGTTGGGGGTTGCCGGTGCGGTCGCCGGCAACGTGATGCTGTTGTCCTTCGCCCTGTACAGCGGCGCTTTCCAGGGCATGGCGGTCGAATTCCGTCGTCTGTTCGAAATCAGCAGTCTGCTGGTCAGTCTGCCGGCGTTGACCTATTGTGCCGCTGAGTTCTACCGCGGTGCCTATGGCTCGCTGAAAACCCGGACGCCCCACATGGACCTGCCGGTGACGCTCGGCATAGTGGCCGGAGCGCTGTGGGGCACGGTGAACGTGATCCGCGGGAGCGGTCAGGTCTACTTCGACACGGTCACCGCGCTGGTGTTCTTGCTGCTGGTTGGCCGCTATCTGGAGCTGCGCCAGCAAAACAAGGCACGGGAGTCTGTCGAACGCGCCCAGACGCTGACGCCCAGCCGAGCCCGCGTCGTGAGCGCGGGTGGTGAGATCCGAGAAGTATTCATCGACGAGCTCTGCGTGGGCGACGTGGTGAAGGTGCTGAGCGGAGAGACCATCCCGGTGGACGGTCGTGTCTCCGAGGGAATCTCGGAGATCGACAATCGCATCCTCACGGGGGAATCACGCCCAGTCGCTGTGCGACCGGGGGACGAGGTGCACGCGGGGGCCACCAACCTGACCGGGAGCTTGCGAGTCGAGAGCAGCGCCGTGGGCGCAGAGAGCCGGCTGGCCCGCTTGATGCGGGAGATGGAGCGAGCTCGCAGTCGTAGGGCTCCGGTGGTCAGGCTGGCCGATCGAGTGGCGGGAATCTTCGTCGCGGCGGTGATTGGGCTTGGCTTCATCACCTTCCTGCTCTGGCTGCCGGTGAACCCGGGGGCAGCCGTGGCGCACATGATTGCGCTCTTCATCGTGGCCTGCCCATGCGCGCTGGGTCTGGCGACGCCCCTCGCGGTCAGTGCCGGTCTGGCGCGTGCGGCGGAGCGCCGCATCCTGGTCAAGGGTGGGGATGTGCTCGAGTCGATACGGCGGCGCGGCTGGATCGTATTCGACAAGACCGGCACGCTGACCAGCGGTCGCCTCACGCTCTCGGCTTGGGAAGGGGCACGCGACATTCAGGCCCAGGTGCGCGCCCTGGAATCGAGTTCCTCACATCCGATAGCCCGGGCCTTTTGTCAGGCGTTGCGGGCGGAGCCGACCGAGGCGCCCTGCGACGTGTGCGAACAACCCGGTGGCGGCATTCGTGGCCGAGTTGGCAGACAGCAGTTGTCCGTGGGTGCACCGGGCTGGCTCTTGCGGCAAGGCGTGTTCTTGGCGGATTGGGCAAGCGACGCGATCCAGCGGGAGGGCACGCGCGGGCGCACGCCCGTCGGGGTCGCCGCCGACGGAGTGCTGGTGGCGCTAGCATTCTTCGAAGACGCGCTCGTCCCGGGCGCCGCAGAATGTCTCGGCCAACTGGACTCCCTGGGCTACCGGCTGGCCTTGCTATCGGGCGACGACGTGCACGTGACGAAGAGCGTGGCCTCCGAACTCGCTCGCGTCTCCGGGCGCGAGCTGTTTGCCGAGGTGATCGGCGGGGCGACTCCCGAGGCCAAGCTCGAATACGTGCGAGCACGCCTGGCCGAACGGCCCGTGGTCGTGGTCGGAGACGGCGTCAACGACGCCGCCGCGCTCGCGGCAGCCACGGTCGGCGTGGCGGTTCGGGGGGGAGCGGAGGCGAGTCTGCTCGCCGCGGACGTCTACCTGGGAGACTCTGGGATGACTCAGCTCACCCAGTTGATCGAAGGGGCCGAACGCACGCTTCTCACCGTACGTCGCGGCATCGCCATTTCGCTCTTGTACAACGGTGTGGGTGTGGCTCTTGCCATGACGGGACTGATTGGGCCGCTTCTCGCGGCCGTGTTGATGCCTCTGAGCTCCCTCACCGTCGTGACGAATGCGTACCGGTCTCGCAGTTTTGGAGGTGTGTCGTGAGCGCGATCTTCATCGTGTTACCGCTCGCATTGTGTGTGTCTGCCCTGGCTGTCGGTGCGTTCGTGTGGGCCGTCAGGCGTGGAGAATTCGACGACCTGGAGACGCCAGCGCGTCGCATGCTGGCCGACGACGCGACGAGTCCTGTCCAGGATGAGACCCCTGAGCAGCAACCAGAGGATTGACCCATGCCGTCGATGGACTTGAGTCAGCTTGAAAGCATCCACGATTACGTAGATTTCGACAGTGACAGCGTGCGCGCGGTGCGTGAGTTCTTGCCCCGAGCCCGCCCGCACCTACGAAGGGTGGTGGATGATTTCTACGACACCATCGAGGCTCACCCGGAGGCGAGCCGCGTGATCACCGGAGGTCCTGCACAGGTCGAACGCCTCAAGGCCACCTTGGTCGATTGGCTAGAGTCACTGCTGAGCGGACATTACGATGCCGAGTATCTGGCACGACATGCGCGGATCGGTCGCGTGCACGTGCGTATTGGTTTGCCACAGCACCTGATGTTCACGGCCATGTCTCGTGTGCGTGGCCAGCTATTGGCGCTGGTCGATAGCGAGTATGAGCCCGGTGACGAAAAGTCTCTGTTGAGTCGATCCCTCAACCAGTTGTTGGATGTCGAGCTGTCCATCATGCTCGACAGCTTTCGCGAAGATCTGGTGGAAAAACAGCGCTCCAGCGAACGCCTGGCCACCATCGGCGAATTGGCGGCCAGCGTCGCCCACGAGCTACGTAACCCGCTCGGCACCATGGAGTCGTCGCTGTTCCTGATGAAGCGACGACTCGAAAAGATGGCTGTCGAGGATGCCGTCCTCGAAAAGCATCACGACAAAGCGCTGCGCCAGGTGCAGCATTGCAACGATACGATTACCCGTTTGCTCGACCTGGCGCGGGACCGTCCGCCGCGCCTCGAACAGCTGCCGCTGAGCGAAACGCTCGAGAACATCGTTCGAGCGATGGGACTACCGGACAACACCCGTGTGTCTTTCGAAGACAGGGTAGACTCGCTGGTCTGGGTCGATCGGACGCAGCTCGGTCTGGTGATCATGAACTTGATCAGGAACGCCGCCGAAGCTGCCCCCGGCGGAGTCAACGTCCGGATTGGCGCTGGGGTCGAGCGTGGCGGTGTCTTCATCACCGTGTCCGACGATGGTCCCGGTATTCCCGAGGAGGTGCGGCCGCGTGTGTTCGAGGCGTTGTTCACGACGCGGGCTCAGGGTACGGGCCTGGGGTTGGCGCTCGTTGGTCGCATCGTCGACGCTCACGGCGGCGAAATCTCGCTAAATTCCACGAACAAAGGGGCCTCATTCAAGATCTGGCTGCCGGGAGTACCCAACAAGTGAGCTTTTTCAGCGCCCCCTGTCGCCAGCTGGAGTGGCGTGTGGGCTCGGCGCACGGAGTCGCCTTTCTTTGGAACCGCAAGATCGAGTGGTGCGGCATTGACCAGCTCGATACGGCTGAGTAAGCGCTAGAACGGAAAACATGACTCCTGCACGCATTCTCGTCGTCGATGACAACCACGAGCTCGCAGAAAACGTGTGCGAGTTGCTCGAAGCCATCGAAGACCGCGAACTTTCGTGTGTACACGCCACGGACGCGAAGAGCGCCCTGGAGCGAGTCCGGGCGGCGGGTGATACGCTGGACCTGGCGTTCATCGATCTGCGCCTGCCGGATTCGGATGGAATCCATCTGCTCAAGCAGATCAAATCGCTGCGAGCCGATGTGCAGGTCATCCTGATGACGGGGCACGCAACGGTAGAGAGCGCGGCTGCGGCAGTCGCAGGTGGTGCCTTTGCCTTCGTCCTGAAGCCGTTTCGGAGCTCGGAGTTCACGTTGACCGCGCGGCGCGCTCTGGACGCAGCCGCGCAGCTTCGTGAACGACGCCAGCTGCGCGATCGGCTGGAGCAGTCCGAGCGGCGTCATCGCGAAGTCGTGGAGGCCATCCCCGCCTTGGTGCTGGGGTTGGACGAGACGGACAACATCAGCATCTACAACCGCGACCTGGAAAAGCTTTCCGGGTTCTCCCGAAAGGAAATGCTAGGTAAACCAGGGCGGGCCCTGATCGGCAAGGCTGGGGGAGAGCGGCGGCTGCTGACGAAGTCAGGAAGCTCTCGCATCATTCGCTGGCAGTGTCGTGACCTTCCCGGGCCGACGGGTTCGAAGACGACCTACGCCATGGGCATCGACGTGACCAACGAGCGCGAGATGATGCGGCGTACGCTGCGCGCGGAGCGGTTGGCGGCCGTGGGTACCCTGGCGGCGGGTCTGGCGCACGAGGTGCGCAACCCGCTCAATTCCGCCACCCTGCAGCTTCAGGTGCTCAAGCGCCGGCTGGGGAAAGGGCAGATCGAGACCGCAACCGAAGCCGCGGATCTCGTGGCCAACGAGATCAGTCGGCTGGATCGATTGGTGAACGACTTCTTGGCGTTCGCCAGGCCGCAGCCGTTGCGTTTGAACAAGACCGACACGAATCAGCTGGTGCAAAGTGTCGCCTCGCTCATCTTCCCCGAGGCGGAAGCGCGCAGCGTGCAGGTGAGCCTCGAGCTGGATCCGGCGGTGGAACCTGCCGACATCGAAGAAGAGCGCATGCGGCAAGTGCTGCTGAATCTGACCCGCAATGCCATCGAAGCGGGAGTCGACGATGGGGAGGTCGTGATCCGCACGCGGGCGGCCGACCACGCTGGGGACATCGCGATCGAAGTCGAGGACAACGGCCCTGGCTTTGCGGAAGATGCTCCCATCTTCGACGCGTTTTTCACGACCAAGGCGCATGGGACCGGGCTCGGGCTCGCCATTGCTCACCGCATCGTCTCCGATCACGGGGGGACGCTTTCGGTGTCGTCGACGCCCGGCTGCACGCTCTTTCGCATCCTGCTTCCCCAACACACTCAGGATGGCGATCGAACCGACGGGTGAGTCGGCCGCTGTCCATTCCGGCGCGGAATTTGCGGCAACGGGTGTCGTGCGTCCGCACTTTGCCCGCAAAAACGCGGCATAGGCCCCCGAGCGTAACAATTGCGCCACGCTGGGTGCTTGTGCAAGAATTGCGCGCATGTGGCGAGCTGCCCAGGGTTCCTGCGCGGATTTGCTGCGTTTTTTCGGCCGATGCGCGTGGGGCACGCCGTGTGCATTTCGCCTACCCGATAGGAATGCGCCCCCGTTGGGGACAGTGACTCGGGAGACAAATCGTGAGCAAAGCCCGGATATTGATTGTCGACGACGAAGCGAACGCGCGCAATGCCCTCGCGGAAATCCTGCGTGAGGAGGACTATCAGGTGGAAACGGCGGCCGACGGCTTCAAAGCTCTGGCGCGCGCAGAAGCATTCGTGCCCGACCTGGTGCTCACGGATCTGAAGATGCCGGGCATGGATGGGGTCGAGCTATTGAGCAAGTTGAAGCACGCACCCGACCTGGATGTAGAGGTCGTGGTGATGACTGCGTTCGGGGCGGTGGAAACGGCTGTGGCCGCGATGCGTGCCGGCGCCGCGGACTACTTGACCAAGCCGTTGAATACCGATGAGCTGTTGGTGGTTCTGGACCGAGCTCTCGAACGTTGTCGCCTACGGCAAGAGACGAGCCAGCTGCGAGAGCAGCTGAAGAACCGCTACAGCTTCAGTAACATCATCGGCGCGGCGCCGGAAATGCAGCAGCTCTTCAAGAGCATTGCCCAAATAGCTCCGAGCCGCGCGACAGTGCTCTTGACCGGAGAGTCGGGCACGGGCAAGGAGCTGGTGGCGGCGGCGATCCACCACAGCTCGAATCGCGGCGATCGTCCATTCATCAAGCTGCATTGTGCCGCGCTCGCCGAAAGCCTGCTCGAAAGCGAGCTGTTCGGTCACGAGCGGGGCGCGTTCACGGGGGCCGAGAGGCGGCGTGAAGGCCGTTTCGAGCGCGCCGACGGTGGAACGCTGTTCCTGGACGAGATTGGAGAGATCTCGCCCGCCACGCAGGTGAAGTTGTTGCGGGTGCTGCAAGAGCGCGAGTTCGAACGAGTGGGTGGCAATCAAACTCTGAAGGTAGACGTACGGGTGATTGCCGCCACCAACCGCGACCTGAAGGAAATGGTGAGCCGCGGTCAGTTTCGCGAAGATCTGTTCTATCGACTGAACGTGATCAACGTTCATCTGCCGCCACTTCGCCAGCGCGTGGGCGATATACCCGCACTGGCTCTGCACTTTGCCAAGAGGTATTCGGAAGACAACGGCAAGTTGGTCAGCAAGATCAGCGACCGAGCCCTTTCATTGCTCGTCGCTCATTCCTGGCACGGCAACGTCCGGGAGCTGGAAAATGTCATCGAGCGAGCCGTGGTATTGGCCGAGGGTGATACCATCGACATCAATCACCTACCTGGAGAGCTCGCCAACGATTCCGTGCCGGGTACGATCCCGGTGATACCTGGGGCGACCATGGCAGAGCTCGAACGTCACGCGATTCTGACCACGCTCGAAGCTTGCGGGGGCTCGACCAGCAAGGCCGCAGACATCCTGGGCATCAGCGTGAGAAAGATTCAGTACAAGTTGCAGGAGTACGGCGCTGCTCCCAAAAGCCAGGTGCCAGCCATCCACGCGCGTGCTGCTGCTGGCAAGTAGTTCTTTTCGAGAGTTGTCCAGAGACGAAAGGTCGAACAATGGTTGTCGAAGAAATCATGAGTGAACATCCGCTGGCGATCGAGGCGAATCAGACGATCCGCGAAGCGATGCACCGCTTGCTCTCCGAGGATGTCCGGCATCTTCCCGTGTTGGACGGCGGCCTGCTGGTCGGAGTGCTCAGCGATCGCGACGTTCGCGGTATTGCCGCGGCGGCACTCGAGGGAGACAACGCCGAACAGCTCGCTGCCCCCGTTTCGGAGATCATGAGTGGCGATCCCATCACGGTGGATCCGGAAACCGAAATCGGTGACGTGATCGACCTGATGCTCGAGCACAAGGTCGGCGCGCTTCCGGTGGTTGCCGAGGGCAAGCTGGTGGGAATCGTTTCTTACGTCGACGTGCTACGCGCAGCCAAGCCCGCGTTGGAGGAGTGAGCCGTGCCCATCGATCCACACCGCACGGTCGAGCAAATCATGTCCGGGCTGGAGACGGATTTGCTCGAAGGTGAACGACCTGTCGTGGTGGCCACGCCGGACGATCCCCTGGAAAAGGCGATCAGCTGGTTCACTCGTTTCGACGTGCACCACCTGCCGGTGGTGACCTCGTTGGAAGATCGCACCTTGCTAGGGATCGTCAGTACCGTCGACGCGCTCGCATTTCTGGCGCGCAACGGTCGGAGCTCGGATGCCAAGGTGGCCGACGTGATGGTCAAGGACCCCGACCGCATCGCGCCGTCCACGACCATCGCACATGCGACTCAGGTGCTCGCCGACGCCAACTACCAGAGCTTACCAGTGGTGGATGCTTCAGGTCATTGCGTGGGCATCGTCACGGTGCGTGATCTGGTGAAGTATTTCGCCAGTCGCATCAACGAAGCTCAGGGCAAGCACTGAGCGGGTAGCCGCGCCAGTAAAACGGCAGCGCTCGGGGTCCCCCCCTGAGCCGGCAGAGCCGGCGATTTCGGGGGGAAGCCCAGGCGACGCGAAGCGAGCCTGGGCGTGGGGGGGCATCCGAACCGGTGCCATCACGCGAGCGCGAGCTCCGAACTCAGTGTTGGTGTTGGTGCGGAGGGGCCGCGCTTGCCGAAATGTCGGCTGGCAATAGATCGAAGCGGGAGGCAACGAACTTATTGTTCAGCAGATCCCCATCGACGACGGCTTTTCGGGGCATTGTGCACATCCCGCCGGGGGCGTGGGGTTCGTGGTTTTTGGGCAGGTTGCCTTCTGCCAGATAATACTGGTCATCGATCTCGACGGCCCAGTGGCATCCTTTCACGCCCTTCATCTTGAAGATGCACATGGCGCAGGCCGCGGTGACGGTCTGCCCGCTCAGGTGCTTGCCTCGCGCCTGACCGTGGCACGCACTGGCCAAGGACAGACACAGAAGCACTAGAGAGGCCGCTGCCGAGCTCGGACGCCGCTGGCGCGGAGCGCGCACCGGTTCGCGTGCGGTCACTGTCATGGCGCGCGGTCTACCCCCTGTGGGCCGACCTCGCAACCACGGGGGAACCTCGCCGAGCGCCCCGACCAGCGCCGGTGTTGGCAAGGGAAGTTGGCGCAATTCTTGCGCAAATCGCCCTCGGGGTCCGGGGATCTAGGTTCCCCTTCCGACGCGACGCGTGCTTTACTTCCGAGGCTTGAATGACAGTGCCGACGGGAGCGATCGAGGCTGGCGAACTGGCTCGCGAAGAGGACGAGGAACAGGGCGAGGTCGAGCCTGCCCGGACGCGCGTTCGTCAGGTCGAGCGCGGATCCCAGTCCAGGCTCGCGCGGCTGAGAGGCTCGGCCAGGAGGTACTGGGCGTGGCTGGTGCAGCATTACGCCACGGTGGACCCTCGCTCCGTTGGGGTATGCCGCATTCTGCTGGGCGCGCTCCTGTTTGCCGACGTGGCGCGTCGTTATCGCGACCTGGACTCGTACTACACGAACCTGGGGTGGTTGACGAATCACTTTTCGCTCTACCGCCCGATGAGTTCGTACGTGTTCTCGATCTACCATGCGTTCAGCACGCCGGGGGAAGTGCGCGTCCTGTTCTTCTTTCATTGCCTGGTCAACCTGGCCTTTTTGGTTGGGTATCGGACGCGCCTCAGTCAGCTGTTGGCCATCGTGCTGCTGACCAGCCTGAACAGCCGCAACATCATCATCGAAAATGGCGGCTTCGTCATGCTCACCTTGCTGGCTATCTGGACCTGGGTGCTGCCCATGGGACAGCGCTTCAGTGTCGACGCTTGGCTCCGCTCCTGGCGCGCGCGTAGGGAACGCACCCTCGCTGACTTGAACGATCGCTCGCGCCCGCGCGCGCCTGTCTCGCCCATAGCATCCCTGGCAGTCACGGCCGTGATTCTGCAATGGACGATCAACTACTTCTTGAATACGGTGCACAAGAGCGGTGCGACCTGGCACAACGGCACGGCAGTCTACTATTTCGTCCATCAAGCACGCCTGCTCCATCCGTTCGGCGTGTGGATGCGCGACCACCTGCCGCTCGAGGTGTTCGAGTTGATGACGCACGGGACCTTGCTGGTCGAAGGCACCATTGCCTTTTTGTGGGTCTCGCCGCTATTTACCAAGGCAGCGCGCATGGTGGCGTGGGTACTCGGCATCGGGCTGCATCTCGGCATCCTGGTGTTTGCCACGCTGGGCCCCTTCGTTTGGGTGATGATGATTCCGTATGCGATGTTCATTCCGCGAGAGGTCTGGGAATGGGGAGCGCGGCGCATGCGGGTCCAGCGCCAGCGCCTGGTGGTTCTGCTCGACCCGAGGAGCCGCCTCTCCCTGGCGCTGGGGCGGATCATCAAGCGTCTGGATGCTCTGGAATTGGTGCGCTTCGCGCCCGCCGCTGACAAGAGCGCACGGCGCTCGTTGACCCTGATCGAAGCGCCGTTGGGCCCCGAGAAGCCGAGGCGGGGCAGAGCCGCCGTCGCGCGACTCATCGGCGTGCTCCCGCTGCCGCGCTGGTGCGCCGCGGCGCTGGTTCGTCTGGGTGGGGCGAGCGCGTTGGCCGGGGTCTCGGGCCGTTTGCTGGCGCGGCGCAAGTACTGGGCTCGCAGACTGGGTTTGGATCGAGAGCTACGCGAACTCCCAGCGCCCAGCCGCGGGCGTCGACGCATCAACGCCGTGGGCTACTGGCTGGGCGAAGCCTTCGTGGGGCTGCTCATGCTGGTCAGTGTGAGCCAGGTGCTGATGGAGAATCGGGCGGTTCCGGCATGGCTGAAACCCAAGAGCCGACCTGAGTGGATGACCGCCATGATCGTCTATCCGCGCCTGTTTCAGGGTTGGTCGATGTTTGCCCCCGACCCGCCCAGGGATGACGGTTGGGTCGTCGTCGACGGTCGCACGGTCGATGGTCGCAAGTTGGACCCTTTGACGGGCAAGGTGCCGAACTTCTCCATGGACCTGCCGGGGGGGCCCGACTTCTCGGCCCAGTGGGAAGCGTTTCACATGCGTATTCACGAGAAGCGCTTCGAGGTCTACTACCCTGGGTTCGAGGAATACCTCAAGAACGAATACGAGATCAGCGGCAGGCCCGAGGATCGCCTGGTTGCGTTCGATGTGTGGTACGTGATGCGAACCATCAACCCGCCTGGTAGAGGCTACTCGCCCCCCACGTATCGTAAGCTGTTCAGCTTCGGGAAGGTCGAAGACAGTGGTGTCCCCAAACAGGCTGTCGCTTCCGGGTCCGGCAACGAGCCAACTGGAGCAGCCAAGCGGCCCGCGCCACGACCCAAACCGCTTCCCAGACGCTCAGCCGAGCCGATTGCCTCGGCCGTGACCAGACACGCACCCGGCCCACCGCCGCCCGGCACGGCCAGAAAAGGCGCGCCGCCGGCTGCTCGCGCAGGAGCTTCGAAGGCGCCCTCCCGCTAAGAACTTAGAACTGAGAGCCTGGGCAAGAGGGCCTGCGCTCGCGCTCTGGATCAGCGCCTTTTGAGCCGTCGGCTTCGTTCTTCATTGAACAGTCTCACCACGCGCTGATCGTAGAGCATGCTCGGCGCTCCGGCCGTGGCGCGACTGTCGCGCGGGATCGCGAACAGGGCGCTCAGCGATCGGTTCGAGACGAAACGGGTGCCATTCACGTGGAGTTTTGTCGGCGCGGAAACGTGGCGCCCCGCGAGCAGGAAACCCCAGTCGCCGAGGCTCGGCAGCGCAGCGTGGTACGGGGTGGTCGAAAGCCCCGCACTCTGCACCGAGCGCTCGATGTTCGCGAATGTCCGGGGGCAGCGGAGTAGGGCACCGGCCTGAATCGCCGCGACACCCGAGAGGGCCAGGTGGGCCGCCACGCGGCCATAGAAGTAGCGAGTGAAGTTCTTGCCCCAGCGCGGCGTGCTGGGATCGGGCAAGTCGACGACGATGACATCGAAGCTCTCGCTGGTCTGGGTCAGCCAGACGATGGGCTCGGCCTGGATCAATTCGAGCTTGGGCGAATTCATGGCATCGTTGGTTCGCTGCCGCAGCCAGGGGGCGTTTCGCGCAAGGCGGGCCACGCCGAGGTCGTCGGTCACCACGACCAGCCGCTTCACCGAGCCGTAGGCGAGCACTTCCCGCTCGACGAAGCCCTCGGCGCCACCTAGCACCAAAACGTGGCGGGGACGTTCGACCAGGCCGAAGGCCGGATGGACCAGCGCTTCGTAGTAACGGTGCCCGTCGATGTCAGCCATCCTGAGCGAGCGATCCACGAACAGCTGGAGGCCCCCAGGACCCGAGGTGACGACCAGCTCCGATCGCTCGGAGCGCTGGGTGAAGACGACAGCGCTATGAAAGTAGCCGAGCTGTTGTCGACTCACCCAGCGTTCGCTGAGCACGAACGCGGCCGAACAGGCGACGGCTCCGATGGCGGCTGCGAAGCGGATGCGCGCGCCGTTCGGCAGAGCGCGCTGATACAGATAGGCGTGCAGACGAACGTACCAGAACCCGAGCCACGCCAGGAGCAAGGCGGCGACGAGCGCGCTGCGCAGCAGGCCGATCAAGGGAGCGAGGTTGGCGGCGCCCAGTAGGGCCAACAAGAAGAGCAGCAGGCGCAACGGATGGAGCAGGTGGGGCCACAACCCCAGTTGCCGCCACACCTTGCCGCAGGCCGCCCGAGCGGCAAAAAGCGTGATGCCGAGGCATGCTCCAGCGCCCACCGGTACCGCGAAGCTCAGCAGACGCTGGTACTGGCTGCAGAAGCTGGCAAACAGCAGGGGACTGGAGCAGCCCACGGCGAGCGCGCTTCCAAGCAACCATCGAGCCAAGCTTGGCCGCCAGCGGCTTCGCCATGTCACGGCCATGGCCAGGAGGAGAGCAGCGAATCCTGCCGTCGTTATCCATGCGGGCTGCGCGTGGATGCTGCTCTTGGCGAAGGCCGCGGGTTGTCTGAGACACACTTCGTAGAGCGAGCCGAGCAGGGTGGCGAACAAAGCGACGCAGAAGTAGAAGGGCGGCTGCCAGATGGGGCCCTTCGCGGCAGGGGCCTGCATCGTTGCTACTTGCCGCCCACGAAGATGACCCCGCCACCGCCTCGGTAACCGGAGCTCGAGCCCCCCGGGCCAAACGAACCTAGCACACAGAAGACCAACACCACCGCCAAGATGACGAGCACCAAAAGGCTCGTGCCGCAGCCGCTCGATCGTGAGCCGGCTCCGCGCGCACCCGGCGTTCGGAGCTCCAGCGGTAGCCCAAATGCTTGTGCTATCACCGCCCAAGAGATGGGCGTGGAATAGCTCCACTTGACCTCGCCCGGCGATTCCTCGCGCGACAGCACGTCGTCGCCGTCGACGAAGTCCATGGTGCGCGTGACCTCTCCCACCTCGCACTTCCAGTAGACTTCTCCGAGCACGTAGTCGACGCGCGCCTGGCTCCGATTGCGTAGTCCGAAGCCGCGATTGCCCCAGCCGACCTGGTTCGGCATCGCGTGCAGGGCGAGGTCGGCCACGTTCACGGGCATCGACCAACTCCAGCCGCTTTCGGGATCGTTGACCAGCCAGCGGAAACCGATGCCGGAGGACCAGATGAGGTACTCCTCCCAGGAGTAGTACTCACCGTCGAAATCCGCACCGCGCCGCATGTAGGCAATCGATACGTACGAGACGCCTTCGAAGCTGCCCTGGGACCCGACGGGGATGTCGGGCAGCTTCATCGCGGCTTCCTGCTGGGCGACGACCTTTTGTGTCGCGATATCGCTGACGGCTCCGCAGTAGGGACAGCCCAGGCGCTCGGCGCGATCGCCGCTCAGCTTCGGGACGTCCCCGCCGCAGTTCGGGCAGCGGATCATGTCCGTCTTTATCTTGTTGACGCTGCGCGGTCCGAGCTGGGTGACCTGCATCTGGGGCTCGGCGAAGATGTAGCCGGCGAAGACTTCGTAGCCCCCGCTGTTGTCGCCGTAGTCGAGCGTGGCGAAGCCGTTCTGGGCGGCGTACAGGTCGGCGTAGTAGCGCAGGCTCTGAGGCTTCACGGGTTGGGGCAGCTCACCCTCGGCGGAGACCACCGTCCCGGTCTTGATTTCCGCCACGCGATAGTTGACCTGCCCCAGCAGAATGTCGCTTTCGAGCGCGAGACTGCCGAACGCCGGAGCCGTCAGCCCGACCGCGAGCTCGGTGACGTACCAATGGCCTTCGGCATAGGCGAGCCACCCCCAGGCCTGCCCGTAATCGAAAGCGACGTAGTACTCGTCCCAAGGCCCCTTGCCGTGGTCGAGCTGAACGCGCCCCATGACCTTGAACGGGCGCCCCGCGAGCGTGCCCTCGTCGCCGACCGCGATCAGGCTCGGTGTGTTGGCGATGCGAGCGACCTTCCCCAGGTCCTCGAGGCCGTGGTCTCGCCGCACCACGGTGGATCCGCAGTACTCGCAAACCTTGGCTATGGACGAGCCGACGCTGAATTCGATGGGTGCGCCGCAGCCCGGACATTCCCCTTGATTGACCGCCATCAGCTGCTAGTCGCTATGCTCGGGAGACCGGGTATCAGCCCCGGGCGGGGCGGAAGGCTTCGGTGACCAGGCTCTTGATCTCGTCGCGCTTGGGGTCGCGCGGTGGACGACTGGGGCGTCGCGCCGCGGATGATGGAGGCATCTCGATCAGCATGTTCTCCAATTCCTCGAGATCGGTGTCCGAGCTCAGGGAATCCAGGGGGTCGTCCTGGGTCGCCGGTTTCTTTCGGGCGAACATTCTGGAAAGCCATGGTTTGGCGTCGCTCAGCTCGAAGCCGCCGGCCACGAGCTTCGCGGGATCGTTTTGCAGACACGCCACGATGTGGCGATTCGATTCGAAAAGCGTATGGGCTTCGCCGAGCAGCGCGCGTTGCGTGGCATCGAGCTCTCTCAGCACCGCCCGGACGGAGTGATTGCCGCGCACGATGAACGCAGCGAAGGCGATGGCCAACTCCGGACAGCTCATCTTGGTGACGCGCGCGACGGACGGCCCGCCACAGCTCTTCGCATAGATGTACGAACCTTGCAGCATCAGCGAACCCAGCCCGAGAGCGACAGCAGTCAGGTCTGCCGTAATATCGACGGGGGGCTCGATGATCTCGTCGTCTTCCTGCGTCTCCATCAGGAACACGTAGGCCAGAGAGCGAGCAATGTTCGTCGACAAGACGACCGGGTGACGGAGTTCCGCTTCGAGCACCTGCAGGC
Source organism: uncultured delta proteobacterium (assembly GCA_963809955.1). Taxonomy (GTDB): domain Bacteria; phylum Myxococcota_A; class Polyangia; order Polyangiales; family Polyangiaceae; genus JAICQQ01. The sequence continues at coordinate 174,634 of CAWELQ010000010.1, read as the reverse complement.
GCCAGCTGTCGCCTTGATCGAGCAGTCGCTCGACGCCGTTGGCGGTCACCGTAGGCAGCTGGCAGGTGCCGGTCGAGCAACTGGAGTCGCTGTTGGGACCGGTGTCGTCGGAGACCAACGTTACTTGAATCGGGATGTCGCTGATGCCCGCGTGCGACTGCATACGAGCGACGAGCTTGGCCACGCTGCGTTCATCGCCTCGAAAGCGATCGGGGAAAAATTCACCATTGGGCAGCACCAGCGGCCTTTCGCCGAATTCGGGGCCCAATCGAGCCAGCAGCCTCGCATAGCGTTGGATTACCGCGCGGACGACCTGCCCAGATGGCAACTCCATGACCATCATGGTGGCAGACCTTGCGAAACTTCGCCAGTGGGGTGCGCGGCCGAATCCGCCCGGGAATCCCCGGGATCGTTGGCAAATTCACTACAACCCCAGTGATTTCAAAGCGCTCGGAAACTTACATCCAGGCCGTCCACAGCTTGATCAGAGCTTGCTCACGATAAGCCCCGCCGCCGCCGCTCGAGCTCTGCGAGGCGGGTGATCACCCCACGCGCGACGATGTCGAGCACCTGCTTGACGACCTGATTGCGCTGGCTGGGGTGTCCGCCGAAGCTCAGCTGGCTGCGTGCCGTCTTGCCACCGGGCAGCGTTCCCTTGGCGGAGCACGACACTTTGAGAACGCCGTCTTGGGTGGTGATGAGGAGCTTGACCACTGCGAAGCGATATTCGATGCGGTTGTCCCGGCCGGCACCCCATTCGACACGTCTGACCTCGCGCCGCAGCGTCTGCCTCAGATGTTTCTTGAAGGCGCTGCTCCCGGCAACGTCGCTCGGGAAGTCGAGCCTGTCCAGACGGATCTTGGGTTGCCCTGCCGGCGTGTTCAATGCGGTCGCCTCGCTGGCCGTCGCGGGCCCCGCGCTGGCGAAGCTCGCGACGCTCGACAAGAGTGCGGCCAGTTTCCAGGCGTTTCGCTTCCTGAGCATGACCTTTGCGTTGTACGGAGCCGTGGGGCCTGGGCCAACTTCTGCGTATCGACGTTGTGGCCGACAGGGGCGCGGGTTAAAACCCCAGAATTGATGCTACGCTCAGAAATTCGGCAGACGGCGGCGGATGTCGACGTCATCGTCGTGGGAGGCGGCGTCAACGGCACCGGGGTGTTGCGAGATGCCGTCCAGCGCGGCCTCACGGCTGCTCTTTTCGAACGGAACGACATCGGGTTCGGAGCCAGCGGAAACTCGAGCGGCATGATCCACGGCGGGCCGCGCTACCTGACGCAGGACCCCGATGTCACGTACACCTCCTGCCTCGACTCCGGGCACATCCAGCGCGTGGCGCCGCACTTGCTGTTCCGCATCCCGTTTTTGATGCCTGTCTTCGGCCGGAGTGGCGGTGCGGCCCGCGCGGAGCTCATGGCGTACGACGCGTTTTTCGGTCTGTACGACAAGTACCAAAGCCTGAAGTCGGGGAAGCCGCACGTTCGCCTCTCGTCGGACGAGGTCAACCGGTTGGAACCCGGCCTGATCCCCTCGGCGGGAGGCGTGGCCTTCGACGAGTGGGGTATCGATGGAGTGCGGCTGTGCATCGGAAGCCTGGTGGATGCCATCGAGCGCGGGGCGCAAGCACGTGTCCACTGCACCGTCACCCGGCTGTTGCGCAGGGACGACGGCAGTGTCTACGGGGTCGCCTTTCGCGACCGCTCGAGCGGCGAAACGGGTCAGCTGACGGCACGCGTGGTCGTGAACGCTACCGGCGCGTGGGCGCCGCTCACCACTTCGCTGGGCGGTCTGAAAACGCGGGCGGCTCGTGTGAGGCCCGGCAAGGGCATTCACGTGTTCCTGGACCGCAGGTTGACGAACTACGCGGTGATAGCCACGGCCATCGACGGCCGCCAGGTGTTCTTGTTGCCCTGGCAGAACATGAGCGTGCTGGGCACCACCGACGACGACTACTACGGGGACCTGGATGACGTGGTCGCTACCAGCGACGAAGTCCGCTACCTGTTCCAGGCAGTCGAGCGAGTGTTCCCCGCCATCCGAAACGCTCGCAGCATCGGCACCTGGGCGGGAGTGCGTCCGACGCTGTACGACTGGGGTCCCGGAGAAGACGAGCTGTCTCGCGACCATCGCATCGTCGACCACGCGGCGGAGGGTGCAGACGGGCTCTTTTCGATGGTGGGGGGGAAGCTGGCGAGCTATCGACTGTTCGCCGAAGAGATGACCGACGTCGTGGCTCGTCGCCTCGGCAACGAGCGCCCTTGTCGAACCCATGTGCTGCCTCTGCCCGGCGGGGAAGAGCATGTCGACCCGATGCGCCTGGTGCGCGAGGGCGGGATGGAAGCGGTGACCGCTACCAGGCTCGAATACCGCCATGGCTCCCGCAGCCTTCGCATCTTGGAGCGTATGCGGAAGAACCCGCGCGAGGCCGCCGTCGTGTGCCCCTGCGAACCGGTGACGGAGGCAGAGGTCCGTTACGTGGTCGAGCACGAATTCGCCTGCACGGTCGAGGATGTTTCGCGCCGCACGCGTCTCGGGGTCGGCGCATGTGGAGGTATGCGTTGCGCGGCGCGTTGCGGGCGCATCGTCGCCGATATGACCGGCCAGAGCTCCGCCGATGGTCTCAGGATGACCTTCGACTTCTTGCGCGCCGCCGCCAGACGTCGTGTCAGCGGCATCGGCCCCGAGCAGGCCCGGCAAGAGGCGCTCTCGCTCGCTCAGCTACGTTCGGAAATCGGCGTCGCTCCATCTGGATTGAAGTGAACGGGTGGCACGCATGAAGCTGTTGGTCGTGGGCGCCGGTGCTGCCGGGGTGGCGGCCGCTTACCGTGCGCACGCGCGTGGCGCGGAGGTGCGCGTGCTCTACGACCGAGCCGGGTGTACCGAGCTGGGGCCGGGCCTGGTCGATCTTCTGCCGTGGACACAAAGCGCGCGTGGCGCGCTGGACGCCGCGTGCGCCGAGTTCATCGACGCGCTCGGCCTGTGGAGCATTGCGTCCGAGACTCTCATCGCCACCGGGTCGGGCGTCCTGCGTCCGGCGCGCGGGGCCGACCGCGCGCTGCTGAATCTGGCGCCGCTTGCGGGCCACCTCATCGGAGTGCCGGAGGTCGAGCGTGATGATTGGGACGCCCGCCTGCTCGTGCGCTCGATCGAGGAATCCGCCTGGGCTCGCGAGACCTCGACCCGCTTCGAGACCGTCCGCGTTCAGCTGCTGCAAGCGGGCTACGAACGCCGCATTTCTCCGCACGATTTCGCCGAACTTCACGACCAACCAGACCGGCAAGAGTGGTTCAGCCGGCAGCTCGGCGAAGCCAGCGCGCCCGACGCCTGGCTCACCGGTCCGTGGTTGGGCGTCGAACCGGGCACCGCGCAGCAGATCAGCCGGCGCTTGGGCATTCCCGTCGGCGAGGCCGCCACGCTGCCCGGCGGTCCCGCGGGGGCTCGCTTCGCCCGGGCGCGTGAACGGCTGCTGCAGCGTCTCGGTATCGAAGTGCGCCAGGCCCGAGTCCACTCCGTCAAGCGGCGCGGCAAGCGCTGGGAGGCGATTCTCGCGGATGGCCAAGCCGTGCACGCCGAGGCCGTGGTACTCGCCATTGGCGGGGTGGCAGCCGGCGGTATCGTGCTCGAGAGCGCCCACGAGCAAGTGATTCGAGGAAGTTTCCGGCTCGGGTTGGACGCGCCGGTGGCCATGTTCGTCAAGCAGCACCACGACGAGAACGTCGCGAGCCACCACGGTTTCGATTTCGCCGTGTCGGGCTTGGGCGTGCTCGATCAGGTAGGGGCGCGCGTCGAGCCCGGCGTGGAAGGGTTGTTCCTGGCCGGGGACGTGATGGCCGGCCGCCCCAATACCATGCTCTGGGCGGTGCGCGCTGGCATTGCCGCTGCTGATCGCCTATGGATCGACTGAAAGTCACCGACTCGCCGCTTTGAGACGCAAGGACATAGACGATGACCGGAGCCCTGGACACATTTGCGACACGATCGCCGCTGACCCTCGAAAACCAGACCTACCACTACTTCAGCCTGCCCAAGTTCTCGCAGTCGAGCGGCATCGATATTTCGCGCTTGCCTTACTCTCTCAAGATCCTGCTCGAAAACCTGCTTCGCTGCGAAGATGGCAAAGCCGTGCGCGAGCCTGAGATTCGCGCGCTGGCGTCCTGGAATCCCTCGGCAAAGCCCAGTCAGGAAATCGCTTTTCATCCAGCGCGTGTGGTGCTGCAGGACTTTACGGGGGTCCCCGCCGTGGTCGACCTGGCGGCGATGCGTGACGCGATGGCCGAAATGGGGGGCGACCCTACCAAGATCAACCCGCTGTTTCCCTCCGAGCTCGTGATCGACCACTCGGTTCAGGTGGACTCCTACGGCAGCCCGGACTCGTTGTCGCTGAACTCCGCAAGGGAGTACGAGCGCAACACGGAGCGCTACACGCTCTTGCGCTGGGGGCAGAAGGCTTTTGCGAATTTCAAGGTCGTTCCGCCCGCCACTGGGATCGTGCATCAAGTCAACCTGGAATATCTGGCGCGCGTAGTCTTCGACAAGGACGGTCTGTTGTACCCCGACACACTGGTGGGAACGGACAGCCACACGACCATGATCAACGGCATCGGTGTGCTCGGTTGGGGTGTCGGTGGAATCGAGGCGGAGGCCGCGATGCTGGGCCAGCCGATCAACTTGTTGATCCCCAACGTGATCGGCTTCAGGCTCACCGGTTCCTTGTCCGAGGGAGCGACCGCCACTGATCTGGTTCTGACTGTGGTGCGCATGCTGCGTGACAAGGGGGTGGTCGGCAAGTTCGTCGAGTTCTTCGGCGAAGGGCTGAACCACCTTCCCCTGGCTGACAGGGCCACCATCGCCAACATGAGTCCGGAGTTCGGCTCGACCTGCGCCATTTTCCCGGTCGACCAGGAGACGTTGCGTTATCTGGAGATGTCGGGGCGTTCTAGCGAACGTCGCCAGCAAATCGAGGCCTACGCGAAAGCGCAGGGGCTGTTCCGGACTTCAGACTCGCCCGAGCCGTTGTTCACGGACATGCTCGAACTCGATCTGGCGACGGTAGTGCCGACCATCAGCGGTCCCAAGCGACCTCAGGACAAGACCTTGCTCAGCGAAGCCAAGCAGAAGTGGGCAGGCGTTCTGAAGGAACAGATTGAACTGAGCAAAGGCAAGAGTCAGGCTGGCGTTCAGGTGAAGACGTCGCTCGACGGTCGAGAGTTCGAGCTGTCTCACGGCAATGTGGTGATTGCGGCTATCACGTCGTGTACCAATACCTCCAATCCTCATGTGTTGATGGGAGCGGGGCTGCTCGCGAAGAATGCGGTCGCGCGCGGGCTCACCCCGAAACCGTGGGTCAAATCCAGCCTTGCGCCCGGTTCCAAGGTGGTGACTCGCTATCTGAAAGATGCGGGTCTCTTGGAGAGTCTGGAAGCTCTCAAGTTCAACGTCGTTGGCTATGGTTGCACCACGTGCATCGGGAACAGTGGCCCCTTGCCCGAGCCGATCTCGAAGGCGATCAACGACAACAACCTGGTGGCCGTAAGCGTGCTCAGCGGCAATCGCAACTTCGAAGGGCGCATCAGCCCCGATGTGCGAGCCAACTACCTTGCCAGTCCTCCACTGGTGGTTGCTTACGCCTTGGCCGGTCGCATGGACATCGACCTCACGAGCGAACCCCTCGGGCAAGATCGCGATGGAAAGGACGTCTTTCTGAAGGACCTCTGGCCGAGCACGAGTGACATCGCCGCGCTGGTCGCGAAGCACGTCAACGCCGGCCTGTTCGCCCGCGAGTACGAGGACGTATTCACGGGTGACGACCGCTGGAGGGCCTTGCCGGTTCCCGAAGGCAGCCGCTACGCCTGGGCCGAGGACAGCACCTACGTTCGCCGGCCTTCGTTCTTCGAGGGGGTCTCTCGCGAGCCGGCCCCGCTGCGCGACATCGAAGGGGCGCGTGTCCTGGCACTCTTGGGCGACATGGTCACGACGGACCACATCTCACCCGCGGGCTCCATCGCTAAGGACTCTCCCGCGGCGAAGTACCTCGAAGCCAATGGCGTCAAGCTCCGGGACTTCAACTCCTACGGTTCGCGGCGCGGCAATCACGAGGTGATGATGCGCGGCACGTTTGCCAACGTGCGGCTGCGCAACCAGCTCGCTCCGGGCACCGAAGGGGGCATCACCCGGCACCTGCCGGACGGTGAGCAGATGTCGATCTTCGATGCTTCCGTGAAGTACCAGGCCCAGGGCGTGCCGTTGTTGGTCATCGCCGGCAAGGAGTACGGGTCGGGTTCATCGCGCGACTGGGCGGCGAAGGGCACTTTCATGCTCGGTGTACGAGCCGTGGTAGCCGAGTCCTTCGAGCGGATCCATCGCTCGAACCTGATCGGGATGGGGGTCTTGCCCTTGCAGTTCAGCGAAGGACAAAATCGCGAGGGTCTCGGCCTGACCGGGCAGGAGTCGTACGGCATCCAGGGGATCGCCGAGGGGCTCGCTCCCGGAAGTCGCCTGCAGGTGGTTGCCAGGGGCCAGGACGGAGACAAACGGTTCGAGGTGATCGCGCGCATCGATACCGCGGTCGAGCTGGACTACTACCGCCATGGTGGCATCCTGCAGTTCGTACTTCGGCAGCTGGTGGGTTAGCGCTCGCGGTTCAGCACCAGCTCGAAGGCGTTGCCCGAAGCGGCCTTGCGGGATGCCACGTTCGCTCCCGCGGCGCGCGCGCAAACACGGGCACAGTACAGCCCCAGTCCTCGGCTGTAGCGTCCGCCACGAATGCCCTTCGTGGTGATCTGACCCGCGGCAGTAAAGGCTGCCTCGAGCGCCTCCGCGGCGAGCGGCGTGCCTTCGTCCCGTACCACCACAACGCATTGGTCGGGTCGTTCTTCGACCTCCACTCGGATCATGCTGCCAGGTGGTGCGTGCTGAATGGAGTTTCGCACGAGCGCCATCAGCGCCTTGCCTGCCATGTCACGGTGAGCCGAAACGCGTGCCTGGCTCTGCGAGCTGGCCTCGTCGACGGTCACGACGACTTCGTGGCTCTTCGCCAGCGCTGCGCTGCTTGCCGCGGCGTGCTCGACCACGGCGGCCAAGGCGAACGGAGCGGGATTCAGCTTCTGGTCGCCGCAGAGCACGTGCGAGAGCATTTCCACCGAGTCGATGATCTGACTGAGCCCCTCGCACGACAGCAGCGCGTCGGCGACGGCTTCCTGAGCGTCGGTGTCCTCGTGGTCGAGCATGGATCCGAGGAACCCTACGTTGCTGTGAAGTGCAGAAAGGGGGTTTCTGAGGTCGTGGGCCAGCAGCGCCAAGAGCTCGCCCACCAGCTGGGTTGAAGGTTCGTCAGCCACCCCTAAGTGCCCTCATTGTTCCGGTTGTACGCATCTCGTGCCAATACTGCGGATTCGTTTAGGAAGCGCCCAATCGCATCGGCAACTAGCGATCGATGCTCCAGTGGGGCAATGTGCGTCCCCTCCGGGATCATGCACAATTGCGCATCCGGTATAGCCTGTTGCATCGCCCTGGACAAATCTGCCGGGGTGATGGTGTCGCGTTGCCCCGCGATGACCAGCGTTGGGACGCGTATGTGGGGCAGTACGTCTTCCGCAGAATGCTCGCCCGCGGACTTGAGCATTCTGAGGAACATCTCGAAGTCTACGTGTACGACGTGCTGAAAGTAGGGTGCGACGTCCTCGACGCGAACCGCGCGGATGTTGATGTCGCCAATCAAGCCGGCCACGCGGAGGGCAGCATTGACGGGCACGCGCGCCCACAGGCCACGCGCGAACTTGGGGTGCCGCGTCGCCCAGTCGATCAAGTCTGGAAGCACGTTGGCGAGCAGGTTGGTCCCCTTGAACGTGTGCGTGACCCGGCCGAAGCTCCCGCAAATGAGAATCAGGCCACGAATCAGATCAGGGCGGCGTCGATAGGCTTCGAGCGCCACCTGGGTCCCCAATGAATGGCCGACCAGCACGACGTCGGTCGCGTTCAGCGCCGCGATGACCTTGAGCAGGTCGTCCGTCAGCGCTGGAACGTCGATGAGTTCTGGATCATGAGGCAGCTCGCTGCGCCCGTGCCCCCGGTAGTGGAAATGAGCCAGCGAGCAAAAAGGCGCAAGGTCTTTCCACAGGTACTTGTAGATGAACCCGTCACAGCACAGCCCGTCGCACAGCACGGCCGTGACAGCTGCTTGCCCTTTCTTGGAACAGGGCTTGGTGTGGGTATAGAGGCGAGTCCCGTCTACCGCTTCAACGAAGAACTCGCGCTCTACGGTGCTCAACCCGCTTCGTTCTCGTCGTCGGTGTCGATGTCGTTGACGCTCGGGATCTTGCGAATCTCCGCGCGAGCCAGCTTCCACGCGCGCTGCACCACCCACGACAAAGATCGATCCAGGCGTGCTGCCTCATCCTTGATTTCCTGAAGCATCGTTTCCGGGAAGTAGAGGGACTGCTTACGCTTGTCGCTGCCGCTGCTTCTGGTGGGTGTGTCGTCGGCCACTCAAAGACCTCACTCGATGTGGAGGCGGTGTCTAGCTTGGGACTAGTGCCACCGCGGTTCTTTTTTAGAGATGCAAGATTAACGGAACGAATCCGCGATATCAATGGGGTCTTCGGAGAAGCGCCGGGTAGTCTCATGTGGGCTTAATGAAGCGCCCACGTTTCGTCCTCTTCTTCGGGTCTCAGCCGCAGCCGGTGTCGACAGTTCGGCCGTTCAAACTGCATGAATGCCCCCGTCTGGGTGCGCTGAAGCGCTTCCAGGCTATGTTTCCGACTGCCGTGAGAGCTCATCATCAATCGAACGGGCCAGCGAGCCTGAGGGGACTCCATCAACTCCTCGTCCTCGTGTTCTTGCTAACGGGAGTTCGGCCAGCTGACGCCCGCACAGGGCGCGACAGTCCTTACCAAGTACTGGATCAGATGAGCCGCGTACTCGTTCTGGTGGAGAATGAGTACGTCGAGCCCGTCGAGCGACAGCGCCTGCTGGAAGGGGCGATCAAGGGAATGGTCGCGGAATTGGATCCACACTCGGCGTTCCTCCCCGCGCGCGACTACACGATTTTTCAGGGGGATACGGAAGGACGCTTTGGCGGCATCGGCGTCGAGGTCGACTTCGCTGGCGACCAGGTGGTCGTGATTGCTCCGATCGAGGGGTCACCCGCGGAGCGCGCGGGTATCAAACCTGGCGACAGGATCATGGCCATCAACAATCAGCCGGTGCAGGACAAATCTCCCGAGGATCTGGTGCGAGAGATGCGTGGCAAGCCCGGCACCAAGGTGATGATCACGGTCAAGCGCAAATCCCAAAACAAGCTGCTCGAGTTCGAGCTGGTGCGAGAGATCATCAAGGTGTCGAGCATCGCGAGCAAGCTGCTCGAGGGGGATGTGCTGTACCTGCGAGTCAAGAGCTTTCAAAACGGTACGCATCATGAACTGCTCGAGCACGTGGGCGCCTTGCGCAGGCAGGCCAAGCGCGGCTTCAGCGGTATAATCCTGGATCTCAGGAACAATCCGGGGGGACTGGTCAACGAAGCGAGCGCCGTGGCCGACGAGTTTCTGACAGGTGGCGTCATCTACACCACCCGGCATAGAAGCCAGGTGGTGCGTGAAGCAAGGGCTCGCCGCTCGGGGGCCTTGCGGCGTGGACCCATGGTCGTGCTCGTCAACGAGTTCAGCGCCAGCGCCGCGGAGTTGGTCGCCGGCGCGCTTCAAGACAACCGGCGCGCTTCACTGGTGGGAGCGCAGACCTTCGGCAAGGGCTCCGTGCAGACGATCATCGACCTGCCGGATGGCGCCGGGCTGAAGCTGACCACCGCGCTCTACTACACTCCAGGGGGGCGGGCGATTCAGGCCACTGGCGTCACGCCCGACGTCATGGTCGAAGCGGCCTACGTGGCGGAGCGTGACTACGACATCATCCGCGAGCGCGATCTGGAGGGGCATATCCCCGGCGCGGAAGCGGCCGAGGAAGGCTCGGCGACCCAGCCGCAGGAGTCCTCCGACGAGGACACGCACCTGGGAGTGTCGCGCAACATTCCCGAAGACCCAACGGGCAGCGCTGATTTCGCGCTGAGTATCGGCTACCAGATCGTCTCCGGAGTCATGAGTCGTCGCCCCTGAGGGCCGCCGTGAATTCTGCCCCCGGCAAGCGGGCACGTTCAGGGCTGCAAGATCACGACCTCGTCGGGCTCGCGGAAAAGGATCTTCCCGGTTTCGCTCGACGTGCCTGATGCCGCGGGGCAGCCCCAGCAGCTGCTGAAGTGAAAACGTGGGCGGATATAGTTGTCGTAAGCGAAGGCGATGGGACCGGGCTCGTCCTGCATGATGAAGCTGGCACCCAGCTTGTACTCATCCTTCCCGAGTACGTAGTACGCCACCACGAAGGAGGTGTCCTTGCCCGAGCGAGCGCTGACGACCAGGTATTCGGTGCCGGCGGCAGGTCGATACAGGAGTGGGGAAACTGTAAAAGAGAAGCCTTTGGTGTCCCCGGGCCCCCGCGCAATCACCGTGTTGGCCGCGTCCGGCTCGCGGAAGAACACCACGTCCTTGGCAATACTCCGAGTGTGCTCGTCTTGTGCGAGGAGCTTCTCGAGGCGTTCGGCGGTCAGGTGGGTCTTTTCGAAGGTGACCTGGAGTTTGGGCTCGGGCACGACGGCTGCGTTGGGTGCACCTTGGCAGCAGCGAAAGCCGATCTTCGCATCCGCGCTGTCAGCGTCGACGGCCACGCGTCGGGCGCAGCGATGCGCACTCGGGGGTTCCGCGGCTGCCCCGCCGCGTAGCGCGGCGCGACGTGGCCGTTTGCCGCCGGAGGGGATCACGTCGCTCGAGACCCACTCGCTGAGCGTGGTTCCCATGCCGAGCACGTCGAAACCCGATGCACAGACCTTGGCGGAATCGGCGCAGCTTGGATCCCAGTTTGCCCCGCTGGGGAAGCGATCGCTCTTGGGTCCTTTGCAGGCGCGCTCCCATTCCAGCTCGGTGCAGAGGCGCGCTCCGCGTTCGGCGCACAGCTTCTTGGCCTCCTCGCGCGCCACCCCGGATCGCGGCGGTTTGTCGGGATCGTTCGGATACGGTAGGCGGTCGATGCGAAACGGTCCGAGTTCGAGCGGGTACTGTCTGGGTTCCAGCTCCGGCTGTCGCCCCGGCTCGGCAGGCCGACTTCCGGCGATGAATTCCCCGCCCGGAATGTCCACCAGCTCTCCGGCGATAGGTGCGTTCGCGGGCGCGTGGTCCCGTGCGCGGCTCGGGGCGCTCGAGGCAGCGGAAGCGCTGACGCTCGCGGCGGGTGACGGGGCCGACGAATGCTCACAACTCGTCAGAGTCAACAAGAAAACGCACGGGAGCGCGCGGATGCAGGTCGGGCTGCGCATCGGAGCGGACCTTGTCCTCGAATTGCAGCCCTAGCAAGCGTCGGCTCTCAGCCTGGTCCGACGCTGTGCTTTTCGGTCGTGGTTGATTCCTCTGGACCCGTCGATGCGCTTCGTCCCGAGATCCGGGCCTCTCGAGCGCGCGTCCACTGGCTTCCCAGGAGCTGCCAGGAGCTGCCAGGAGCTGCCTGGAGCTGTTAGCAAGTCCCGAGCCAGGGTCCGAAATGTGTCGACGACCTCGAGCGACATGCGCGCCCAGGTTCCTGCTGCTAGGCTCGGATTCATGCCGCACCCGCTGGCCGCCCATCTCGCGCCGCTCATCGACGAAGATTTGGAGAGTCTACGAACCATCGTGGCGCATTGGGTCGTCAATGCGACCACGCCCGAAGAGCGGGCTCGCTACCGTCGCTTTGGTGTCGAATTGAGCGCGTTGAAACGGCGGATCGCTGCTCGCACCGAACCCCCTTCGGAAGAAGAAGTGGAGATCGCTCTGACCGCACTTCTTGCCCTGGCGGGGCGTGCCGAGCAGGGCGAAGTCCGCCGCCGCGTCGATCGCTAGCCTGATGCCCCACGCTTATCAGGTAGGCCCCGAAACATGGGTGGAGATCGAGGTCCGAATTTTCGATGCGGAAGGGGATAGCCTGGTCGACGGCGAAGAGCGGGTGGGCTTCGTGTTCGGCCGCGGCCGCATGTTCGCCGGCATCGAACGGGCGCTCGAGGGACGCACGGCTGGGGACACCCGCTCGGTCGAACTGACGCCGCGCGAGGCCTATGGCGACCGCGACGACGCGCTCATCGTTGCCGTCGCCAGAGAAGAGTTTCCCGATACCGTTCGGCCCGGTGACCGATTCGAGGCGGATAATACGGAGGGCGAGGTGCTGGTGTTGCGCGTGGTCGACGTCTCCGACGAGGAAGTGCGCGTCGACTTCAATCACCCTCTGGCGGGGCAAACGGTCCGGTTCGACATCGAAATCCTCGAAGTTCGACCCGCCACCGCGTCCGAACTTGCCCAAGCGGAGCCTGGAGAGGGGCTCTTGCGTCCGGAGAGCTTGCTCAAAGGGGCGAGTCGGCGCTACGAAAACGCCTTGACTGAAGGTGTGATGATTGAGGAGCCCGCCATGGGCTCCGTGATTGAGGAGAAGAAAGCATGAGTGACCGCGAACAGTTTATGTACGACGTTCGAGTCAGGGACCGCTTCATGGCGGAGGGTGCGATCAGCAAGTCCGAGGTAGAGCGTCACCTGGCAGCTCTCGTCGACGTCGCGGAACAGTGCGAAGAACTGGACCTCGAGCAACCGGCCCTTTCCAAGGAGCCGGACGAGAGTGCGGTCCCCCCGACGGAACCCGAGGCCCCGGTCGCGCCCGCTCCGGAGCGCTTCGCTCCGGTGTTTGCCAGCGACGGTCCACAGCGTCCACCAGCCGCTCCGATTCCGGCGATCGCCGACCCTGGGACGACCACGCAGAACGAACCCGCGCCTGCTGCTGCGCCGGTGGAACCCGTCCCCGCCATTGCTCAAGAGCCGGCAGCTCCCGAGACCAAGCCCGCCGAGCAGCACGGCGGCCCGGCGTCGGTCCCGCCCCCGACTGCCTCGGTGGACGCTGACTGGGGAGACTCGTGAGCGAAGCGGACAAGGGTCCTGATGCGGAACAACGAGCGCGCAGCGAAGAAGCTTTCGAGCATGCGCGCAGCGGTGACGATCTTCCGGCGATCGACTTGTCCACATTCGTCCTTTCACTGAGCCATTCCGCGCTGGTGCATCTTGGCGACGCGCCCAATCCCACGGGTCACGGCGCGGAAGTCAGTCTCCCGTTGGCCAGGCAGACCATCGATCTTCTGACCCTGCTCCAGGAAAAGACCAAGGGGAACCTGAGCGGGGCGGAGGAGCAAATGATGGATCAGGTCCTGTACGAACTCAGGATGCGCTACGTCGAGGTCGCAAAGCGGCGGTGACCCGCTGGCAGTCCTCGTTGGTGACCTCGGTCTGGCTGCTGCTGACCAGCCTGGCCCAGGTTGCTTGCGACGACCGCCCCGGCGCCCGGGGCATGATCGAAGCCGGGCCTGTGCCAGTGGCGTCGGGTCCCCGCGCAACAAGGAACCCCATTGTACCGGTGGCAAACGCCCCGGCGAGCTTTGCCGATCTGGCGGCCAAGGCCGACCCTTCCGTGGTCTTCGTCAAGACCGTGCAGCGCAGTCACTCCGGCTACCGGCCGGTCATTGGTGCCGGCACGGGCAGCGCCTTCGTGTTCGACAAACGGGGGCTCATATTGACCAACAACCACGTGATCGACGGCGCTAGCGACATCCGCGTCATCTTCGGCAAGTCCCGCGAGCTGGAGGCCAAGGTCATCGGGCGTGACGCGCCCACGGACATCGCGGTGCTGCGCGTCGGGGACGAGAACCTGGTGCCCCTCGAGCTGGGAGATTCGGACGCGGCACGCGTTGGCGACTGGGTCGTGGCCATCGGCAACCCTTTCGGCCTGTCGCACACGGTAACCGCGGGCATCGTGTCCGCCAAGGACCGCACCGGACAAGACGTGCAACTCGGCGACAACTCCGGCTACTATAACTTCATCCAGACCGACGCGAGCATCCATCCCGGGAACTCTGGCGGGCCGCTCCTGAACATGTTCGGGCAGGTGGTCGGGATCAGTACCGCTATTCGCGCTGAAGCCGACAGGATTGGCTTTGCGATTCCCATCAACATGGTCAAAGAGTTGCTGCCCCGGCTGCTCAAGGACGGCTTCATCGAGCGTAGCTTCATGGGCATCCACGTGGCGTCGTTGCTTGCTCGGGATCTGACCCGCCTTTCACTGGATAGCCCCCAAGGGGCGCTGGTACGGCTCGTGGTACCGGGGGGCCCAGCGGACGAAGCTGGTTTTGCAGTGGATGACGTGGTCGTCAGCTTCGAGGGGAAGGAAATCACTACGCCTGAAAGATTACGCTGGCTGGTCAGCCTGGCAGGTGTGGGTTTTCGGGCTACCTTGAAGATCCGGCGCGGACAGGACGTGCTGACTCGGCAAGTCACGCTTGGTCGCCTCCCGGACTCGCCCAGGGCACCTGGGACCCACTAGTCGTGAACTTTCCCCAGTTTTTTCGTCAGGGATTTGAATATTTGGGGAGACCGTTGCCCGGCCCAGCGTAAGTCGAAAGTGATGGCATCTATCGCAGTTCCACGATTTTTACCCAGTATCTCGTCCGGGGCCGCCAACGAGGCTCCGGAGGTGCGGTACAGTGAGGTGAATACCGGCCTGGCACGGGCGTCCAACACACAGGCGAACAAGGCCGAAGCACGTTACGACCATGAACTCATCGAGCGCGCCAAACGCGGCGACACCCAGGCATTCCGCGAGCTGGTCGAGCGGCACCAGCGGCGGGCCCTGTCGCTTGCCCTCACACTGGTGCGGGACGAGCAGGACGCCAAGGAGATCGTGCAAGAAGCGTTTCTCAGAGTGCACCGGGGCCTCGAACGCTTCCACGGCAGCTCCAGCTTCTTCACCTGGCTCTATCGAATCATCACCAATCTATCCATCGATCTCATGCGCAAGCCTTCTCGGCGTGAAACCGAACTGGACGACCAGCTCGAGCGGAGCGATGAATACGACATGCCGTTCTTGTCGAAGATCGATGGCGCCGACCCATTCGACGCCGTACGCCGGCAAGAGATTGCGGAGCGCATCAGCCGCGAGCTGGACGAGCTTCCTTCGTACCATCGGGGAGTCATCGTGATGCGCGAGGTGCACGGGTTGAGCTATGAGGAGATGGCTGAAGCTATGGGCGTTTCCAAGGGCACCATCATGAGTCGCCTCTTTCACGCCAGGCAGAAGCTGCAGCGGGTGCTCGCGGACTGCTACGGGGAGCACATCGGGCCGCCACCGGCCGCCAAGGGAAGGCCATGAGCGACACCAAACGTCCCTTGATGTTGCTCCATGACGGCGAGCTCGATGCACTGGCCGCACAGCAGCTGGCGCATCGCCTCGCTTGGGATGCCTCCGCGCGTGAGTATCTGGCGGGCCTGGACACAGTGGGCAACGGCGTGCGAGACGCCGTTCACCAGGGAACCCCCGGAGTCGACCTGACCGACAGCATCATGGCTCGCATCGCCAGCGACGCTCCACGGGGCTTACCGCCCGTGCGCGTGCGACGGTGGCATTGGACGCGAACCTTCGGCTCGCGCTTCGGGGTGGGGCTGGGGTCTACTGCAGCGCTGGCTGCGGCCGCTCTTCTTTGGGTGTTCGTGCGCGTGCCAGCGGATGCGGAGGTCGTGGCCGAAACGCCACGCGAATCCGGTCGCCCAGCTGTCGAAATCAGCGACTCGTCGGCGGGTGTGGCGATCGAGAGCGTCGACTTCGGCGGGGGGGGTGGCAGCATCTTCATGGTCCAAGGCGGTCGAGACACGACTCCGGTGGTGTGGCTTTCGGAGCCGGTGTCCGGAAATACGGAGAGCGGACCTCTGTGACGAGGGGCGGGCGACCCCTGCTGGTCCTGTTCAGGGTTCTGGTGGTCGGGCTGTTGCTCTTGGCCAGCGGTGCGGGTGTCGCGCACGCGCGGCCTTCGTTCGGCCCGCTGCCGAACGATTCCCTGGAGAACGACGGTCAACGAGCGAAATACGCCATCGAAGTGATGGTGCTGCATGCCACGAATAGTGGTACCGGAATCGACAAGCGGGTGGGCAACATGCCCGAGCTGAAAAAGCCACCCTTCTCGTCGTACGACAGCTATCGCTTGCTCGCGAAGAAGAATCTTCCCCTTGCGAAGGGCGAACCGCAAACCTACCGCTTGCCCAACGGCCGCATTTTGAAAACGGAGCTGAAAGAGAAGTCGACCGGTGAGAGCTTCAAGATATCGGCGAGCATCAACCAGCCGAAGGGCAAGGCGTTTCTGCCGCTGCTCGAGGTGAGGGCGGGCTTGGGCCAAGCGTTCATCGTTGCCGGTCAGACGTACAAGGCCGGTATTTTGGTATTGGTGCTCAGAGTCGTAAAAGTCTAACTATTCGAGTCTCATCGAATGGATTCGTGCGGTTGGACGGCCGTCTTTTGTCCGCGGGTGTCAGTAAGTGTGCCACCATTTATGCGCGGGCCGACAAATGGGGTGCCGAGCTGGCGATAGGTTAGGTACTTATCTCAGGTCATGAGAGCAGCCACGGCAGCCATGCTACTGTTTCTGGGGACGTCCCTTGTGGGGTGCAAGTCCGGTCAGCTCGAGCCCCAGTTCGCTCCTTCCACGGATCAGCCGAGCTACGCCAAGGAACACCCCGCCCGGCTCAAGAGCGCGCAGGAAGATCTCGACAATCAACTGACGCTTTCGCAGACGCTCACCGAAGAGTTCAAGGGCTATCCCGACCAGCTGAAAGACCCCGACTGGAAGGGCGTCGGCGTCGTCATCGAGGACGCCGATCGAGAAGGGCAAAGCCCTCACTACGCGGACCGCCTCGAGCAAAATGCAGAGGTTGCTTCCTTCTACGAGCAGGAAAAACAGGAGATCCACCGGCATGTCGGCGGAGCGCTCCAGTACTACGCCAAGAAGGAGGGCTGCGAGGCCGAGATGTATTCGCCTGCGGCGCAGGCGCTCGACAAGTCCATCGACAAGCGTCTGGAAGCGCGCGCCCGTCAGTTGAGCGATGCACACGACACCATCCTTCTCAATGAGTCGTCGCTGGGTAAAGCGAATGTCGCGGCACTAGAACAGCAGGCGGACCACGTAGCCCTGGCCAGCTACGTGACCCACATCGGCCTGGTCAAGAAGAAGAACCAGCTCGATCAGCTGCTGGCGGACGCCGATGCGGTCGACGCGACGCTCGATGACCGCATCGAAGAGCTCGAGAAGGCGGCCGCGGACCAGGAGGACAAGAAGCAAGCGAAGCTTCGGGAAGATGAGCTGGCGAAGCTCAAGGAAGCGAAGGCCGCCCTGGCCGAAGAGTTAGCGCCCGCGAAAGAGCAAGCAAAGACTGCTCAGCAGCGCATCGAGCAGGCGAGAAAGGCTTACGCGGAGGCTTTGTCGAACCTCGAGAAGGAGATCGAGCAGCGCGCCCAGGCCAAGCAACCATAGCCCCTGGACGGGTGAGGCCGTGCGAAAGGTGGAAACAGCATGAGAGCATTCTGCATACTGGCAACGGCTCTGGTCCTGCTGACGGTGTCGCCGCACGCCCGGGCGCAGAGCAACTTTGGCAAGCGACTCGACATTGCCTTGGGCGTCGAGCGCGCATTTGGATTCTACACCGGGCAATCCAACGTGGAAATGAACAATGGCAACGATGTCAAGGTCGACCACCAGGGGTTTTCCCTGGGGTGGGCGCACACCGAGCAGCCCCTGCCCGTGTTCGTTCCGCGCTTCTCTTTCGACATCTTCGTGATCGACAAGCTCAGTGTTGGCACTGCCTTCGGCTTCGTCTCCCAGGACAACGACACGGACGTCGCAGGGTTGGGAGGAGACAACGGGCGGGGGGGTCTCATCTTTGCTCCGCGCGTCGGCTACGTCATCGATCTGAACGACATGTTCGGGTTCTGGCCGAGAGGTGGCTTCACGTTCTACGATCTGGATCACCCCGACCAGTCGCAGCTTCTGCTCACGTTGGAACCATACTTCACGCTCACACCGCGTGAAGGGTTCGGTTTTCTCTTCGGTCCCGTCATCGATCTCGGTTTTTCTGGCGAATTCGGGGACAACGATCTCACTCAGCGCTCCTTTGGCATCAGCATCGGACTGTTTGGTTGGCTATAGCGCCTCGCAAGGCCTAGAGCGACGAGCCGCAACGACGACGCACATCCTCTTTGGTTCCGGCTCCGCCCGGGTTAGGACGTAGGGGGGAGCAAGCTGCCGGGCAGCGCGACTACCGGTAGGTAGAGGCGGAACACGGTGCCTTGTCCGGGGCGGCTGGCCGCCGTCAGATCGCCACCGTGCTGCTTGATGATGTCGTGCACGATGGACAGGCCGAGCCCCGAGCCCGCACCGTCCACCTTCGTCGTGAAGAATGGCTCGAAGATCTGCTGCAAGTCCTCCTCGGAAATGCCGGTGCCATTGTCAGCGACCTCGACCAGCACGAATTCGTCGTCGAGTCGTCGGGCCTCGATTTCCAGCTCTCCCCCGGACTCTCGCATGGCGTGAGCTGCGTTGGTGAACAGATTGACGAACACCTGGGTGAGCTGTCCGGCAATGCCGCGGACAGGCGGCAGCGCCGGTTCGATTCGCTGATGGACGGAGATGCCGCACCTGGCGAATTCGTGTTCACAGAACACGAGGGCCTTGTCGACCACCGGGGCCAGGCCGACCGGACCCGGGATGTCTCCCGAAGGCCGCGAGTAGGCCACGAGGTCGCGCGAGAACTTGAGGATACGCTCCGCGGCTTCGCCGATGCGGCGGAGGCGCTCGAGGTCGTCGTCCACGTCCTCGCCGCGTGCCAGTCGCTGAGTAGCGCGCTTCTTCAGGTAGTCCGAGTACGCGATGATCGATGTGAGCGGGTTGTTGAGTTCATGGACGACGCCTGCGACGACCTGGCCGAGCGATGCGAGCTTTTCGGTTTGAACCATCTTGGCGTGGGAACGGGTCTGGTGCTGCTGTTGGAGCAGGCGCTGCTGAAACTCCCGCGCCTGCTTCAGCATCGCACCCAGTGCATCCGCTAGCTTCTCTGCCAGCAGCGCCTGGGCTTCGGAAATGGAGCCGTTGGGCGCCGCCAGGTGGAAGGTCGACCCTTCGGCACCGTCGACCAATCCGAAGATTCGTTCGTCCTCGAGGCTGGGGAACAAGCGGCTGGGGTCGCGGCCGGGCGATCCCTGCGCGCCAGCCGGTAGCAGGACGACCACGATCGGAGGGCCGGAGCCCTCGACGACACAGGCGCCCACGGCCGAGCCGGGCAACAGGCGCTCAGCCCCACGGACGAAATGCTCGGTAACCGCTCGGAGTCCTCCGAGCAGCGGAGCCTGTTTCATCAGTTCAAGAATGGGCTCGAGATCCATGGCCGGGAGTGAAGCGCCTGCCTAGCGGGCCCCTCCCTCGCCGTCGACGTTGCCTTCGCTCGCCTTCTCCAGATCCAGGATCTTCGCACCGCCAACATAGGTCTTTGTCTCGTAGCGCGTAATCTTGCCGACTTTTCGTACGATCTCAGCCATGCGCTCGCCTTCTGAAACGATCACTTCGGCGTGATGTTGCAAGGTTTTGTTTTCCTTGAGCTGGCGCCGCAGCATCTCCGCGTAGGCGATCACGCTCGTCAGGGGCTGATTGAGCTCGTGCGCTGCGGCGCCGGCAAGCTCCGCCACCAGGGCCTGCCTTTCTCGACTGCGAAGCTCTTCTTGCGCTTCGGCCAGGCGCGCCGCCATCTGAAGCTTGTCGCGGATGTCGGTGAACACCCCGACGGTGGCGATGGGGCGCCCGTTGTCGACGACCAGCGCTGCGGACAGTGTGACCGGTACCTTGTCGCCACTCGAGCTCAGCATGTCCACGCGGTAGTCCTCCAGACGGCCGTAGCCACCCAGCTGGGGGTCCTTGATGCACTGCATGATCTGGCGAGCGACGCCCTCGGGGTACAGCTTGTCGACACGCAGCTTGCCGATTACTTCTGCGGGCGAATAGTCGAAGAGGCGCGAGGCCGCGCGGTTGAACACCAGCACCTTGCCGCGAAGGTCGGCCGACACGATACCGTCCACCGAACTGTCGATGACGCGCTCCAGAAACTCTTTGATCTGCTTGAGTTCCTTGGCTGTTGCCCTTTCGACCGTCACGTCCCGGAAGGTGAAGAGCACCGCGTTGTCCTCGTGCAACACCGAGCTGAAGCTCACGTTTACCACGATGGGGGAGCCTTCTGCCGGCGCCAGTTCCAAGTCCACGCCGCGCGGGTACATTCCCTCGTGAAACCCGCGCAACAGCCGCTCGGCGCGGTCCTGTTCCGCCTCGGCGAGCAGGGCTGAAAAGTGCATGCGCATCAGCGTGGATTCGCTGTGGCCCGTGATTTCTCTTGCGCGCGGATTCGAGAACAGAAGGCGGCCCGAGCGGTCGATCACTACCATCCCGTCCGCCGCGCTCTCGAAGAAATCCGCATAGCGCTGAAACAGCTCGACTCGCCGTTCCGCCTCGACGCGCGCGAAGGTACTCTGTTGGGTTTCGTCCTTGAGGGACTGCAAAATGCGAGCATTCCTCAGAGCGATGGCCGTGGCGTTGGCCACCGTGTGTACCAAGGACATTTCGTGATCGGCAAATGCCGCGGCACGTCGTGAGCGGAGAAAGATGACCCCCAGCGGCCCATGGTCATGCAGGATGGGGACCAGCGCCACCGAAACGAAGTCCAGCCCGGATTCGTGCTGACGCACGGCCTCGAGCAGTGGATGCCGCGAAGCGTCTCGGATGACCAGTGTGCTCCCCGTTTCCAACACGCGGCGGATCTCGGGATACTTGTTGAGGTCGAGCGGGAGGTCTCTCACTCGTTCGTCGTCACTCGTCGCCACGACGTAGCCCGTGCGCGGCGCCTCGCCGACCAGAACGATGCTGCAGCGGTCGACCTGAGCGACTTCGGCGACTCGCTGCACCACTGTGAACAGGATGTCGCGTATGTCCAGGGACGAGGCCAGCGCTTGGGTCAGCTCCAGGACGGCTTGCTGGTCCTGCTCGCGTTTTCCCAGTCGCTCGACGTAGCCGCGCATTCTGAGCTGTCCGCGCACGCGGGCCATCAGCTCTGCCGCTCGAAACGGCTTGTGGACGTAGTCCTCTGCGCCAGCAGCGAAGACCCGTTCGATCTCCTCGTCCGAGTCCAAGCCCGTCAGCACGATCACGGGAACGTCCGAAAGCCTGCGCGTGGAACGCAAGTAGTCGAGAACCGCGTAGCCGTCTGGATCTCGTATCAACAGGTCGAGCAGAACCACCAGTGGGGTGTGCTCTTCCAGCCACTCCAGGGCGGCGGCTCCTCGGTCGAACCCGGTGCTGTGGAAGCCACCGGCCTCGAGAATATCGCGGAGTACCCGCTGACTGCTCGGATCGTCGTCAACGACCAGAATTGGGCTGACCGCCGCCACTTCTAGAGGCTACCACGGGTCGCGTTTCGCTTCGATCCCCAAGCGTGCCCGGGTCTGTGAGGGGCCGAGGCTTCGCTCGAAGCGACCCGTTTGTCAGCCGGGTTATCCTTCTCGCGCAAAACCTGCCGAGAAATGCGCTCGGTCTTTTTGGAGGCTCAACTCTGCTCTTGGGGACCGGAGGGGCCCGCCGGTTTGGGTGGAACATTCGCCGCCGGGTAAACCAGAGGTTCGGCAGAGCCCGGCTGAGGCGCGCCTGGAGCCGGGCCTGCGGCAACCGCTATCGGGGGCGACATGAGCAGCGTTTGCGCCGGCCGCGCCGCTCCTGCCGGGAGAGGCACGCTGCTTTCGGTCTCCGCGGACGGAACGATCTTACGCTTGGCCAGATAGAATCCGGCCGCGAAGATCATGATGGACATGAAGACCGCGGCGAACACAATCACGGGCAAGCCTTCGGTGCCCGGTACCCCTTTGGTCACCGGCAACGTAGCCAGCACACCGGCCGCCATGCCTCTCGGAAGCGAAACGGTCACGACGCTGCGTTGCTCCTTGCTCAACCCGGAACCCAGGAGGGCGAGAAACACGCCGGGAACGCGCGCGGCCAGCAGCACGGCTCCGAGCAGCAGTCCGAGGCCCAAAAGCCCCCAGGGCGGTCCCAGCATGGCGCCGATGAAGACGAAGAAGAAGGACTTGATGATGAACGCCATCTGTCGATGAAAGCCGCGCACCGAAGTGTCGAGCGATACCTCCTGCGCGAGTCCTATCTTCTTCGACAGCGACGGCGCATTGCCCAGGATCAGAGCCACGAACAGAATGCCCAAGGCTGCGCTGCCGCCCGCCTTGTCGATCACCACGTAGAGCACCAAGAGCACCGAGAGCGTGATCGGATAAGCGTGTTCGTGGTTTTTCATCATCTTCAGAAACAGCATCCAGATCAGTCCAGCAACCAGGCCGATGACCGAGCCGATGCCGAACGAACGCATCAGGGTCACGGCTGGGCCGGCGGCGCCCGTCACGCCTCCCAGCATGATGTCGATGATGGCCGAGGTGCCGACCACACAAAAGGCATCCGTCAAAGCCGATTCCAGATTGATCAGGTTGGCGAGCTTGGGCTCCAGGCGGGCAGCCGCCATCGCCGGCATGATGATGATCGAGCTCGAACCGCCCAGAATCGTTCCCAGCATCAAGCCGTGCATCAGCGTCCAGCTCTCCGGCAAGAACCCCACGGCCGCGAAGCCCATGCTTACGAGGGTGATGGTCACGACCGAGAACACGAAATTCACCAGCGCGAGCAACGAGGAGCGCGGCGCCGAGTGCTTGAGATCGGCCAGTTTGAGGGCGCTACCGCCTTCGAACAACACGACTACCAGCGTGAGAGCGGCGAAGTAGGGTGCGATCTCGCGCAGCATTTCGCGGGTCACCCAGCCCGAGACCGGGCCGAAGAGAATGCCCGCGACGATCAGCAAGACGACATCGGGGAAACCAGTCTTCTGAAAGATCAACTCTCCCACCGCGCCCAGCAAGAAAATCGCCGCGATGGAGAGGAGAAAGATCGTAACTGCGTCCATAGAGCCTCTCACTCTATCCGATCCTGATCAGGCCGGTAGGCCGGTGTCTTCCCTTGGCGCGGCCAACCGCGGGCAGGTATAAAGCCTTCTCGGACGGCCACCGAGCCAGACTTATGGATGACGGCGAAGAAAGCCTGGAGGAGCTCGACTTGGACGATGCGGCGGTGATCTCGCATCAGAGCGAAGTGCATGCGCCCGCGCGGCGACAGGCGGTTCAGGTCGACCAACCCAGTGTGGTGGTGCAACAGGACCCGGATCAAAGGCAAAGCGGTTCCCGCAACGCCGCCACGCGGCGCGCGCGTCGGGCCCTCGAGCCGACGCTCCTGGTGAGGGATCGTCGCGCGGACGACATGCGCCTGGAGATGGAAAAGCGCGTCCGTGAATTGAAGCGACGGCAATTGCGCTCCACGCTGGCGTGGGTGGTGGCGGGGCTCCTTGCGTTCGCCTTGGGGGGCCTCATCGCGCTTCTGGCGCAGCAGCGGATGCGGGGCTCCAGCGAGGAGAAGGCCGAACAGAGCGAGCAGTCCGGCCGCCTCCTCGACAACTAGCCCGGGCCTGCTTGCCCTGTCGCCCGTTCAGTCGAGCCAGGCTGGTGGCGCCTCGGAGACCTGTGCGGCGAGCCCGGCGAGCTCGGCGCCGAAAGCCGCGCGGTCGCCCACGATGACCACCTCGAGCTCGCTTGGTGCCAGGCGCTCGAGCGCTTCCTGTTGCACCGCCTCGGCGTCGAGCCGGTTCAGACGTGCCCCCAGGGTGGCCAGGTTGTCGGGCTCCAGGTGGTTCACGAACAGGTCTGCAATGTCCTCGGTCACGTCGGGGCTTTGCTCGAGGCTCTTGGCGTATCCTGCGAGGAGCTCTTGGCGCGCGCGCGCCAGCTCTTCGGCGCTCACGGGGCGAGAGGTGCGGAGTTGTGCGAGCTCGCGCTGGACCTCGCGCAGGGCCTGGACCGTGGCGTCCGTGCGCACACTGGTGGTGAGCATCCAGACGCCGAACCTCTGTGTCGCGTAGTTGGTCGAGCGCGCGCCATAGGTGAACCCGTGCTGCTCTCGCAGGTTCTGATTCAGTCGGGAGGTGAACATGCCACCCAGTACTTCGTTCAACAATTCACGAGAGTCATAGCCGGGGCGATTGCGCGCCGGGAAACGCTCGGCCACGAACAATGCGCTTTGCACGGAACCGGGGCGATCCACCAAGAAGATGTGCTTGAAGCGCGCCGGCGCCTCGCCGGGAGGCGTTGCCTTTTGAGCCGTTTTGCTCCGGTGTCGTTCGGGGTGGGAGGGCGCTTCGGCGGCACTGGCAGGCTTCCAGCCACCGAACGCCTGTTGGGCGACGTCGACGACGTTCGCCAAGGTGACCCCGCCCGCTACCACGAGCGCCGCCTGGTCGGGACGGTAGTGTTGGGCATGAAAGCGCCTCAATTCTCCCGCCGCGAGCGACTCGACGCCGCTCAGGCTGCCTTGCGTCGGAGCTCCCAACTGGGGCCCCGCGACAGCGCGCATTCCGGCGATGCTTGCCAGCTGCGTCGGATCCTGCCGGGCGCCGCGCAGATGGTCGAGCCATTCGAGCTTGACCCGAGCGAAGACCTGCGGGTCGAGGCGCGGCTCGACGACGACTTCGGCTAGAAGAGCGAAGGCCGCATTCAGATCTCGGTTCAAGAACTCGAGGTCCACGGCGGTGAAATCGCCCGCGACCCGTGTGACGATTTCGCTTCCCAGGTCCTCGGACGCTTCAGCCAGCTCGAGATCCGTCTTGTCCAGCGTTCCCTCGGTCAGCATGCGCGCGGTGAGCGCAGCGAGGCCGCTCTTACCCGTTGGGTCGGCGCCGGAACCGCTGCTCAGGGCGACCCGCGCCGCGACCAGCGGCGTGTCGCGCGAAACCACGTAGATAGACAGGCCGTTGTCGAGACGCGCGATTTGGGGCACCGGGTAGCGAAAGGGAATGGGCGCGCCTACTCGAGGCGCTGTGTCGCGCCAGGCCTGTGGGGGCTGGGCGTTCGGTCGCGTGACTCCTGGCGCATCCGGGGCTTGCGCGGGCGGTTGCGCCGAGGGGCCACACGCAATGAGCGCCGAGCTCAGGCAGAGCGCCAGATAGCGCGCGAAACGCGGCGCATGCTGGCCGCTAGGTCCTCTGCTGCGTCGATGGCGCGCGACAAACATTCTGCTGGTCGCTCTAGGGATGGGCATGGTCGGTTGGCTCGCTTGGCGAGGTCTTGCGAGGCACGGTCAGCACGGTGACGCTACGTGTCTGGGCGAGCTGTTCCTCCGCGGCTCGCTGAACGTCTTCGGCCCGCACGCTTTCGAGCGTCTGAAGCCAGGTCTGCAGGTAGCCCGGGTCCTTTCGGTAATAGCTGAATCGCTGCAGCAGACCTGCCCGCCCGGATTCGCCGTCGTCGCCGTTCAGCCGCTCGAGCGTCCCGTACAGGTCCACCAGAAGCGTGCGCTTGGCCCGACCGAGCTCGCGTTCGGTCGGGCCGTCCGCGGCAAGCTCCGAGAGCGCGCGCCACAGGCCGGCTTCCAGCGCATCCAGCCCGATTCCGGTGCGCGCTTTCGCTTCGATGCTGAAAATCGTGCACAGACGATTGGCGTCGACCCAGCTGTCCACCGAAGTGGCGAGCTGTTGCTCGACGACGAGTGAGCGATACAGGCGGGCCGCCTTGCCCGTGGTCAACATGGCCGAGACGACTCGCAGCGTCGCGTCCTCGGCCGTATAGGCGGGAGCCGCGATCCAACCCAGCGCCACCCTGCCGAGCTCCACCGGTTCGTTCACGGTCTTGCGAAGGGGGGCATCGAGCGGCGGCGTCAGGTGGGGGGCGCGTTCCGGCACCTCGCGCGCGGCGAGCGAACCGAAATACTTCTGGACCAATCCCTTCGCCTTCGCGTCGTCGAAGCTTCCCACGAGCGTCAGCGTGGCATTGTTCGGTGCGTAGTAGGTTCGGTAGAACGCCTGCACGTCCTGCATGGTGGCTGCCGTGAGGTCGGCCATCGATCCGATGACGGCGCCGTGATAGGGGTGCCCCTCGGGAAAGAGCGAGTCCAAAAGGGCCAGATCGCTAGTCCCGTACGGAGTGTTTTCGAACGACTGGCGGCGCTCGTTCTTGACCACATCGCGCTGTGCCTCCAGGCGCTCCGGCGTCAGCGTCATGAACGCCATGCGGTCGCTTTCGATCCAAAGGGCGGTTTCCAGGTACTGGCTGGGCACCGTCTCGTAGTAGTTGGTCCTGTCCCAACTGGTCGTTCCGTTGACATTGTTGGCGCCCATCGACTCCATCAATCGGTCGAAGTGCTTGCCCACGTGTTCGGAGCCTTCGAACATCAGGTGCTCGAACAGGTGCGCGAACCCGGAACGCCCGGAGGGCTCATTGACGGGACCGACGTGATACCAGAGATTGACCGCCACTCGCGGTAGGCGATCGTCCCGGCTCAGAATCACCTTGAGCCCGTTGTCGAGCTGGTAGCTCTCGAAGGCGAGCGCCGGCTTCGTCGCAGCGCGGGTCACGGACGAACCCGAGGGAGCCGCCCACGAAGGACTCGTAGCGAGCGAGCAGACGAGGAGTAGCGGCCAGCCGCCCAGAGGTTTCGACATGGGCGGTGAGCTTAGCCGAATTCCGGAGCGGCGCCCGGTTTCGGCGGTCGAGCGCATACCTCCAGCCGTGGGGGAGGGCTTCGCACGCGGGCAGCCCTGCTGGGCGCGACCCAACACAAAAGCAATCGGCCCGAGGCGACGCAGGGTTGCCTCGGGCCAAGAAGCGGTCGCTAGCGACCTAGGTCGTGGCGTTACTCGTCGGGATTGCTCTCGATGATGGCAGGCGAGACAGCCAGGGTCTCTTTGCCCTTTTCTCCCGTCACCGAGCCATTGATTCTGAAGACTGAAGTATCGCTGTCACCATCCAGATCGCCGGTCGCGATGGCACTGAAGGTGGTGCTGCCGTCCGAGGTGTAGTTGTATTGGTAGTACTGCGGGCCGCGCATGGAGAAGCGCAGGCAGGGCCAGCCGGTCTGAGAGTCGCCTTGGTCCCAGTCCGATTGTGCTGACTGGTATTTTTGCCCTGGCGGTACGGTGGCCGGTACCGCGGTGGCGTTGCCGCAGAGGCGCTGCGCCGAACCCACCGTCCCGCCCGGGTCCAAAACTGCGCCCGACATGATCTCCTTATCGAAGGCCGTCTGAGCGCCCTTCGAGATCTGGCCAAGCGCGTTGCGAGCTTCCGTCGTCTTGGAGTTGGTCATGTACTTGCGCACACCGTAGATGGCGAGGGCAGCCAAGAGGCCGACAATGGCCACCACGATCATGAGCTCGACGAGCGTGAACGCTCGATTTCGTCTTAGTCTTCGCAACATTTGCTTGCGTCTCCTTATATGGGTTGAGTCTGGTGTGGTGACCCAGCGCGCCCGAGCACCCTGTCGCCACTGGCTTCTCCGCTAGGCTTTGCAGCGGCCGTGCCAGTGGTCCCTACGGCGCGCTTTCGGCCGAACTTAGCCACATCGTCGGAAAAGCACCAACCATGGCTCGCACCAAGTAGGGCGAAGTACCCCCTTGGAGGGTGACGAAAATTGTCACCTCAAGGGCCGACGGGTGACGAGGGGCGTCACCGCTGATTAGGGGGGCACTGAACGAGCGACGGCTGCGAGGGGAGCCGGCGTCGGTGCCTCTCCACGTACCCATCCCCACCTCCGACCAAGCGCTCGGCTGGCGCTCCTTGGGCTGTGTCCAGGGCGTCGACTACACTGGAGCACGATGTCCCTCGAGCGCCTGCAAGCCGCCGTCGACCGTTTCACGCAGGCCGTGAAGCACGCGCGTCCCTCCGGCGTCGAGCGCTGGACACTTTCGCCCGAGCTCACGCGGGAGCTGCTCGAATCGATGTTGCTCGCACGTCACCTGGACCTCTTGGCGCATCGACTCAAAGCGGAGGGCCAGGGACACTACACGATCTCGAGTTCCGGTCACGAAGCCAATGTGGTGCTGGGACGACTCACCCGCGTGAGCGACCCCAGCATGCTCCACTACCGCAGCGCGGCGCTCCAGCTGGAACGCGCGCGTCAGGTGCCCCAGATCGACGGCGTCGGTGACATCGCGTTGAGCTTGGTGGCTTCTGCCGACGACCCTCTGTGCTCGGGTCGCCACAAGGTGTTCGGGAGCAAAGCCCTCGGCATCATCCCGGAAACCAGTACGATCGCGTCCCATTTGCCGCGTGCGGTCGGGCTGGCTTTCGCGCTCGACAGGCGCGCTCGCCTGGGGCTTGGTGTGGGTGAACCATCGGATGCGCTGGCGCTCGCCAGTTTCGGCGACGCCAGTTTGAATCACAGCACGGCGCAAGGGGCGCTCAACGCGGCAAGCTGGGTAGCCCATCAAGGACTCAAGCTTCCACTCTTGCTGGTGTGTGAGGACAACCAGCTCGGCATCAGCGTGCGCACGCCAGCGGGTTGGGCGGAGGCTCGACTCGCCGCGCAGCCTCACCTGCGCTACTTCGTGGCCGAGGGTTGGCGTCTGGACCGAGCGTTCGAGGTTGCTCGGAGCGCTGTGGAGTTTTGTCGGCAAACGCGCCTGCCCGCGCTGCTGCACCTCAAGTGTCGCCGTCTGCTCGGACACGCCGGCAGTGACGTGGACGAGAGCTACCGCTCTCGTCAGGAGATCGAGGAGGCGGAACAGCGCGACCCGGTGCTGATGGGCGCGTTGGGGGCCATCCGGTCGGGCGCGCTCCGCCCCGACGAGGTACTGGAGCTCGAGGCGGGCGCCCGCCAGCGCGTCGCGAAGGCGGGCGAGCATGCGCGGCAGAGCCGGCGGCTCACCAGCGCGAACGAACTGATGTCTCCGCTCGCCCTCCCCGTCCTCGGCGAGCCCGACGAGGCTGGGGCCGCCGGTTCGTCCGCTTCCAAGCCTGTCCTGGGGACTTTGGCCCGAGGCATCAACGAGGCGCTCCGAGAGCTCCTCGACCTGCACCCCCAGGCGCTGGTATTCGGCGAAGACGTCGCAAAAAAGGGTGGGGTGTATGGTGTGACCAAGGGCCTGCTCGGAAGAGCGGGGCCTGCCCGCGTCTTCAATACGCTCCTCGATGAACAGACCATCCTGGGCCTGGCGCTGGGGACAGCGACGCTGGGCATGCTTCCCATCGCCGAGATCCAATACCTTGCGTACTTGCACAACGCCGAGGATCAGCTGCGGGGCGAAGCCGCCACCCTGAGGTTCTTTTCCAACGGGGCGTATGACAACCCGATGATTGTGCGCATCGCGGGGCTCGGCTACCAAAAAGGGTTTGGCGGGCATTTTCACAACGACAACTCGCTGGCGGTGCTCCGGGATATTCCCGGCATCCTCCTGGGCATCCCAACGCGAGGCGATGACGCGAGCGCCATGTTGCACGCCGCCGCCGAACTCGCCCTGACGCATCGACAAGTCGTGGTGCTGGTCGAGCCGATCGCTCTCTACCACGAGCGCGACTTGTACGAGGACAAGGACGGCTTGTGGCTCGCGCCACTGGACAAGCCGCCGGGTGCGATGCTGCGCCCGCGGGTATATTTTCCGAGCGCCAAGGATCTACTGCTCATCAGCTACGGCAATGGCGTCAGGATGTGTTTACGGGTGGCGCGCGAACTCGCGCGGTCCCACGGCATCCGCGCGCGCACACTCGATCTGCGCTGGCTCAAACCGCTGCCGCTCAAAGCGCTGATCGCGGAGCTCGAGCAGACCGGCCGCGCGCTCGTCGTCGACGAGTGCCGGCAAACCGGCAGCGTTTCCGAGGAGCTTCTGGCCCGCCTGTCGGAATACGGCCGCGGCTGGCTGGTTCGCCGGGTGACGTCGCGGGACTGCTTCATCCCTCTGGGAACAGCCGCCAACTTGGTGCTGCTCTCCGAGCGCGAGATCCGTGAAGCTGCGCTCGAACTCTGCGGCCTACCGGCGCCCGGAACCTGAAATTCTTCCAACTCGGCTGCCGTCTGTTTCGAAAACAGCACTCAGGGCCCGCGACTGGCCAGGGCACTTAACGAACCTCGTGAGGGGTTTTGAACTCCCGGCCGACGCCGGTTAACATGCAAGTCTCGTGGCCGATTCAACGAACACGACCATGCGCATGACCAGCGGTTCTCGCTCAGCTCGACAGCGGTTCCGCGCGGAGCGGCAGCGCGCGCCGCGCCTCAGGGGTGCCGCGAGAAGCCTGACTTTTGGGCTGGGGCCGTGTCTGGCCGCCGCCTCGATGCTTGCCTGCAGTTCGGTACCGGGCTGTCAGGCGGCTTCCAGCGCCGAACGGCTCGACCCGCCCGAGGTCCGGAGCGAGGGTGGGGAAAGCCAGAGCCCAGTCATCTTGCTGGACCCGGCCGAGCCGCTCAATGTCGTCCTGATCCTGATCGACGGTCTGCGTGACAAGATGCCGTGGCTCGGCTACGAGCGCGACATCGCGCCGTGGCTCACCCGCTTCGAAAAGCGGACGGTCAGCTATACCCGAGCGTATTCCATCTCGAGCGCCACCGCGCGTTCCGTCGGGCCGCTCTTGGCGGGACGTTATCCGAGCGAGATGTACCGCAACGGCTTCTTCTTCACCGTGTACGGACCGGAAAACCTGTTCATCAGTGAGATTGCCGCGCAGGCAGGCGACCTCACGCTCAGCGCTCACTCGCACGCTTACTTCGTGGAAGAGACCGGCATCGCTCAGGGGTTCACGGATTTCAGGCGCCTGCCGGGAACCAAACTGAACAATATGGATCCCGACAATGTCACCAGCGAGCGCATGACTCGGCTCGCCGAAGAGATGTTGAGTGATGAACGCATAGGCAAGGGGAGCCAGCGCTTCTTCGCTTACTTCCACTACATGGATCCGCATGCCCCCTACCTCCCCCACGAAGGCGGCCCGAGCTGGGGAGACGAGCCGCGCGACCTGTACGACGAAGAGGTGCGTTTCACCGACCAATGGGTAGGCAAACTGGTGGACTGGATAATCGAGCAACCGTTTGGTGACGACACAGCCATCATCATCTCTGCCGATCACGGAGAATCCTTCGGAAGACACAACCTCTACAAGCACGGTTACGAGCTCTGGGAGGACGTCATCCACGTGCCACTCTTGATCTATGCGCCTGGTATCGACGCGCGGCGCATCGACACGCCGCGCAGTCACATCGATCTGGCCCCGACCATTCTCGAACTACTGGGGCTCGAGCCGCCCGAAGAGATGCCAGGGCGCTCGCTGGTCCCGGAGCTCTACGGCTTGCGCGCGAAGCCGCGGCCAGTCATCGCCGATCTGCCACGCGACAACCTACAAGACCGGCGGCGAGCGTTGATTCGAGACGACGAAAAGCTGATAGCCTTTGGGGACGATCGCTACTTCATGCTGTTCGACTTGGCAGAGGATCCCGAAGAGATGAACGACCTCGCGCGCATCCAGCCGGAGCGCGCTCTGGAATCGATCGAGGCCTACCGCGAGTTGTCTTCGACCATCCAGGAGCGCGAGGTGACCGGCTATGCGGAGCTCAAAGGGGCCCCCCCGGGGCGCAAGTGGTAGCTGCTGCTCCGGGTCTTGCGTATTCGGTGGCAGGTTGTGCGAGAATGTGATCGATCGTCAGACAGCGCCACCCAGCGCACCCGGGCAAAAGCGCCTGTGAGCCCACGCCCTTTCTGCGCCAAGGCGTCTGATCGATGGGTTTGCGGAAGTTGGTTTCCCGCCCGGTTCAAGCGGCGTTTCGGTTAGCGAGTCGTGTAAAAATCTTGCCCGAGCACACATCGGGCCGGAGCACCAGCAGACAAGCTGCTGTCGAGTCTCCGCACCCTTTGCGCTGAGGCGTTCGTCTTACTACGATTTCGCCCTTTCGAGGCTTTTCTGGCAGCGCCGCTCAGCGGGTTCACAGCTGATGCGGTGGTCCGTTCGAGCCGCCGATCGGTTCCCATGCGTCTCGCTCTCGTCATCGCTTCCGCCTACCAGCAATCGCCTCAACTGCCGACACTGACTCGCAGTCCGGAGGATGCCGACCGCTTCGCCGCGTTCCTCGAAGAGCACGATTCGGAAATCGTCATCGAGGAGTTCGGCGCGGATCGGCAGTTCCCCGACCTGTTCGAACAGACCTTCCGGGAACAGCCCGAAGTGCTCGACGCTCTGGTGGTCTACTTTTCCGGATCGGTGGTCACCGCACCCGGGCGCGATCCGTCCTTTCTGTTGGATGGAGAGAGGTTGGGCGCCTTCGCGCTGCCTCGGCTGCGCCGCATGCTCGAGGAGCAGGCCCCGCGCGCCCTCGTGGTGATCGATGCCGTTGCCGTGGCGCGTGACGGGTCGACTCCGAGCGAGGTCGTCGAGGCGATTGGTAGCGCGCTTGGCAGAGGCCAGGGAGTCAGCTCGCTGGTGAGCGTGAGGTCGTCCGAGGACGCCAGCGTAGCTTCCTCCTTCACGGACCTGTTGCTCTTCTGTTGGGAGACAGCTCTCAGAATCGGACGCTTCGGAGGACGAGCTGCTCGTGTCCGAGCTGTTCGAGATGATGCAGAGCGAGCCGGGCTTCTTCGACTTCCCCGCCACGGGCTACTTTCCCAGCAGCGGCGATTTCGACGTGCTCGGGGGCGGCGCTGGCGAAGGCGACGCCGCCGAGGGTGAGGTTTCCGGTCTTCGACTGGCGACCGAGAGCGAGCAAAGGATGAGCCAGGGCAACGGGGGTATCAACTCGCGAGGTGCGCGCGGAGCTCCGCTGCCGGCACCCA
The DNA here is from genome assembly GCA_963809955.1 of uncultured delta proteobacterium. Lineage (GTDB taxonomy): Bacteria > Myxococcota_A > Polyangia > Polyangiales > Polyangiaceae > JAICQQ01. Next base: position 142,064 of record CAWELQ010000010.1, on the reverse strand, counting down.
CGTTGCCGCCGTTGCCGCCTCCACCGGTGGCGGCGTCCGCGCCGCTCGTTGCACCTGGGGCCGATGCACTGTCGCACTTGTCGAGAGGCTTCCCTGCGGCGCATGCACGGGGCGGCGACCCGCTGGGGCGCTCCGGGCTGCCCGCCAGTTTGCCGCCGCCCGTCATCGCCGAGTCGCTCCAGCCTTTCGATCCGGGGATCGAGGAGGAGCTCACCGAGCCCGGGCAGCCCTTCGCGGCCATCGCAGATGAGGCGACCATCGAAACGCCTCCGGAGACGGACACGGAGCGCGAGCTCGGCGTGGCGGGCGAAGCGAGCGAACCCCCGTTGTCACCTCGCACCGAAGCGGAAGTGTTGGCCGCGGCTCAAGAGTACGGGTTTGCGGAGGGCGAAGACACGGAAGTTACCGAGGGGCACGGTGCGGTGGCCGGCCTGGTCACGCGCGCTCGAGCCGAGGAGCTGCCGCCGCCCCCTTCGGATGCCAACGATACGCAGTCCACCGAGGACCCGCCCGCCGAGACGCACTCAGCAGCGGACGACGCCGAGCCGATGCCGTCTTTTCCGCCGGAGAGTGAAGGTTCGACGACCGACGGCGAAGGGGCAGCCGACAGCCCCATGCCATCCTTCGGGCCAGAGGGCGAAGATTCGCTGGAAGGCGCGGAAACCGCGCAGGACACAGCACGTCCAGCCTCGGAGCAACACGGTGAGGATTCGCCCCCGAATGCTCGGATGGGGGACGAAGCGATGCCGTCCTTCGCCTCCGCACCGTCACCGTCCGAGGTCGAGGCTGTGGCAGGAGCGCCGATGCCGTCGTTTTCCACGGACAGCTTCGACGAAGAACTTCCCGACATTCCCGACGATCCCGGCTATGCACCGCTGCCGCCCCCTGCCGTGCTTCGGCCTTTGCCGCCGCCGCCCGAGCCCGTGCAAGTGGTTGCGCTCGAGGCTCCCGGGGGCACACCCCCGTCCGTCGCAGACGTTACAGAGGGCGAGGCGGAGGCCGCGGTGGAACAGCCTCCGCCACCCTTCGAAGTGTGCCTGGCCAGCGCTGACGCATTGCTGGGAGCTGGCGATTACACGGCCGCTGCCGAGGAATACCAGAAGGCCCTGATCCACGCGCCTGCCGATCAAGCAGGTGTCGTCTACTGCCGCCTCGGGGATCTGAGTCGAGCGCGCGGCGATTACGACGGAGCAATTACCAACTACGAGATCGCGCTGGAGCTGCTACCAGGTGATCGGGCACCGCTCGCTGCATTGACGGACCTGTGCACCATGCAGCGTGATTTTCACGCTGTGGACGGCTACCAGCGGCGTTTTCTGGAAGCTCAACGAGACGCGAGCTCACGCGCTGAGGTGTGGCGCGCCCTGGCGAAGCTTTGGCGCGAAGGCGCCGAGGATCACGAGCGTACACGTGCGATACTCGGCGAGTGGGCGGTCGACCTGCCGTCGGATGCCGAGCCGCACCGACTTTTGGTCGCGGAGTATCACGACACCCGTGAGTATGCCGAGGCGATCGAGGCACGCCGTCGCTTGGCCCGACTGCTCGTCGATCCCGCCGAACGGGGACGGGAGCTCGCGGAAGCGGCCTGTGAGATTGGAAGCCACCTGGGGGATGTCGACTTCGCTTCCGCAGTTGCGCTGGAGGCGGTCCAAGCGCATCCCAGCGCGCTCGCCGGGCTCGAACGGGCCGCAGAGATGTTGGAGCAAGCGGAGCGCTGGCAGGACCTCGCTAGCCTGTACGAGCAGGCCAGTCAGATCGACGACGCGGCCTTGCAGCTCCAGCTCGGGCCGAAGCTCGGCGCTATTTACCGCGACAAGCTGCATGCCCCCGAGCGCACCATCACCGCCTACGAACGGGTGCTCGAGGAAGACTCCACGCGTGTCGACTTGCGTCGCCAACTGATCGACCTGTATTCGACCCGTGGAGAGAACGAGTTGGCTCTGCTGCACTGCCGCCGCGTGCTTCGCGCCGAGCCCCGTGACCATGCCCTGTATCGGAAGGCGTATTCGCTTTTCGAAAGGCTCGGTGAGCTCGATGGGGCCTGGAACGCAGCGATGGTGATGGACGTTCTCGGCGAGGCTGACATCAACGAGCAGGTGGTGGCGGACGCACATCGCCCTACCGGCCTTTTGGCGGCCAAGGGCACTGTCCCGGAGGATTTCTGGGGACATGGCATGTTCGCGCCCGAACGGGACAAAGAGCTCGCCGAGCTCTTGGCCTCGGTTGGCGAGGTGGCTGTCGAGCTGCGCGCTGCATTCTTGCGCAAGAAGAAACGCGCGCCCAAGCTCGACGCGGCGGCTCGACACGACCCACAGTCGAGCACCACGACCCTGGCCAAGAGCCTGCTCTGGACTTCCAAGCTTTTGAACGTGCGAGCGCCTCAGTTGTACGTGTTGGATGAGGTGCCTGGCGATCTATACGCCGCGCCGGTCGACACGCCGAGCGCCGTGGTGAGCAAGTCCCTCGCGCGCGGCCTCAGTTTGTCGCAGCTGGCATTCTTGTGGGGAAGGCAACTGACGGCGTTCCGGCCCGAGCACTACCTCGCGGTGTTCTTCCCCAAGGTGGACGATTTGGCCTTGTTGGTGAACGCCGCTTTGCTGGCCGGCGAGTGCCCCGCGCTATCCGGTACGCCGAGCAGTGAAGTCAAGAAGCTGGCCAAGGATCTCAAGAAGAAGCTCCATCCTGGTTCCTATGGGCGATTGTGCACGGCCTGTAGCACCTTTCAGCCAGGAGATCTCATGGGGCGCGTCGCTCACTGGCTGAGAACGGTGGAGTTGGCCGGGGGGCGGGCTGGTTTGCTGGCGTGCGGCGACGTTTCCATTGCGGCAGAGCTCGTGCGCGAGCATCCCGTCAAGGGGCAGGTGAGTGAAGAAGATCAGGTATTCGACTTGATGAGCTTCGCGGTGAGCGACGAGTACGCCCAATTGCGAGCGCGTCTGGGAGTCGCGATTGCGTAGAGCCTTCACGACGCGCCGCGTTTTGCTGCGTGTCGTCCTTGGGGGGCTGATCCTGGGTGCCGCGGTCCAGTGGGTGTGGGGGGGAGGCCGAGAACGCGCGGTGCGGCTCTCACTGCAAGATCTGATGACGGCTGTCGAGGTGCGTGAAGGGGAAATGCCGGGGCACCGCGATCAACGCTTGCAGCAGGCTCTGGACGAACACTTCACGAAGATAGTGACGGTGCGGCACGCGGACCTACCCAGGACGGGCGCCGGACGTCGCGCCCTGTTGCTCTGGGGGAGGCTCCTGGGCAATTTTCACACTGCGGATCTCAGCATGGAGCACCTGGATATCGCGCTACGGGATGCAACACACGCCCGCGCGACACTCGATGTGATACTCAGTGCGCGCAGCTCCGCGAGCGAGCTCCATGAGCGGCGCGGTGTGGAGCTGGGGCTGGTACGGGAGAACGGCGAGTGGCGCATCGAGTCCGTCGACGTGGCTGCCGCCAGTAATGCCGAGCCCGAACCGCGCCCTTAGCCCTTGGGGCCCTGCGCACACGCAGATTCGAGGAGCCCTCAGCTGCATGCGAGGTCCGGCCGCTCTAACCACTGGTGCGCTTGTGCCAGGCCTTGGGCTGCAAGAACGCGCGGATCCCGTAGGTCGAAAGGGTGCACCCCAGGCCCGACTGGCGCCTCCCACTCCAGGGCAGCCGCGGACTGACGCGATCGCAGCAGTTCCAGTAGGCGCTGCCCACATCGAGCTCGTTCAGCAGCCGCTCGGCGCGTGTCCGATCGCGAGAATAGACAGCTGCAGTAAGCCCGTACTCGGTGTCGTTCATCAACTCCAGCGCCTGCTCGTCGTTCTGGACTCGCATCAGCCCGACCACGGGACCGAAGCTTTCTTCGCGCATCAGTGCCATCGAGTGATCGACGTCGACGAGCACGGTGGGCTCGAAGAAGAAGCCGGGCCCAGGCAACCGCTTGCCTCCGCAGAGCACGCGCGCGCCACGCGCCGTCGCCTCGTTCACTTGAGCTTCCAACAGCTCGAGCTGGGCCTCGCCGCGTGCCAACGGGCCGAGCGTCGTGTCGGGCGAGAAAGGATCCCCGACCACGAGCGAACGGGCAGTATCGACGAAGCCCTCGACGAAAGCATCCCAGATTCCCTCGTGCACGTAGACGCGCTCGACCGCGCAACAGCTCTGCCCCGCATTGTAGAACGCGCCGTCGGCGATCGCGCTGGCGGCGCTCTTCGCGTCCACGTCGTCCGTGGCGTATGCGGGATCCTTACCGCCGAGTTCAAGCCCTACCGGAATCAGGCGTTCGGCGCCAACCCGAGCCACCTTTCTTCCGGTGGCCACCGAACCCGTGAAGAACAGCGCAGACAGCGGCTGACCGAGCAGCTGCTGGCCCGCGTGCGGCCCCCCCACCACGCTGGCGAAACAGGTTTCTGGGACCCCGGCTTCATGCAGCAGGCGCGCAATGCCGAGCCCGGTCAAGGTTGCCAGCTCGCTGGGCTTGTACAGAACTGCGTTGCCGGTGAGCAGCGCCGGCACGAACACGTTGCCTCCCACGAAGAAGGGGTAGTTCCAGGCGGAGATGTTGCCGATGACACCGAGCGGTTCGTGCTCTATCACCTCATCCAGGCTCGACTCGTGATGCACCACTTCTGGAGCCAGCACGGAAGCGCTGTGCTGGAGGAAGAACTCGATTCGTGTGAGGAACGCATCGAGCTCGTTTTCGGATTGTTGCAAAGGCTTGCCGACCTCGCGTGTCAACGTTTCCGCGAGATCCCGCTGGTTGAGCTTGACGAGTTCGCCGAACTTGGCCAGGGCCGACTGGCGTTGTCGGAACGGTGTGCTTCGGAAGCCGCGCTGCGCCTCGCGGGCTCTGGCGAATTTGTCCGAAATGCTGTCTGCGTCGTCCTCGGCGACTTCGCAAATGAGTTCACCGGTGGCAGGGTTGATGATCTCCATGTCCCTCGAACGTACAGCCGCCACCGGCGAGCCACAATTGCCAAGCATCTGCAGTCAGTGCCCTGAATCGCAGGGAGGCCCCGTGTCGGCTCTGCGTCCGGCAACCAGAAAGGCTAGACTGTGACGGACGTGTCCGAGTCCACCGAGGCTTTCGTTGCAGAGTTTCTCGAGGGTTGGCTCGAACGCTACCCCTCGCGCGAATCCGCCTCGAGCCGCGCACCACTGGTTGGCGTCAGCGGCGCTCAGGGGTGCGGTAAGACGACACTCGTCGAGGCGCTTTGCGCTCGACTCGGACAGAAGGTTCGCCCGCTCGCGCTGTCCCTCGACGATTTCTATCTTTCGAAGGTGGAACGCTCACGTCTGGCGCGTCGGGTCCACCCGTTGTTGGCCACTCGGGGTGTGCCGACAACCCACGATGTCGCGTTGCTCGCCGAAGTCATCGACGCGCTCCAGCAAGGGGCCGGGGCCCTGGTGCCGCGCTTCGACAAAGCCGTCGACGATCGCGCGAATCCGAGCTCGTGGACACGGGTTCCAGCAGGCTCCGTGGACGTCATCTTGTTGGAAGGCTGGTGTGTGGGCATTCCCCCGGAAGCTTCCTCGAAGCTGGCGGTGCCGGCCAATGACCTGGAGCGCGAGCGAGATGCCGACGAAACCTGGCGTCGAGCAGTCAACCACGCTCTGGCCACGACGTATCGAGACTTGTTTCGGCGACTCGACCTGCTGGTGGCGCTCTTGGCCCCGTCCTTCGATGTGGTGTTCGCCTGGCGGCAGCAGCAGGAACGGGCCTTGGCGGCAACCGAGCCGGACGGTCGTGCTCCGCTGCTCGACCCCGAGGAGCTTCGCCGATTCATCTCGCACTTCGAGCGACTCACGTGCCACGCCCTGAACGTGCTGCCGGACGTCGCAGATCTGCTCATTTACCTGGATGAGCAGCGGCGTCCGCTTCGAATGGTTCCCGCCCGATGAGGAGCGTCACGCGCTCGAGGTGAATTCGCCTCGGACCTTCGTATAGAGGCGTCGGAACCTGGTCAGTCGCTCCTCGGTCCGATCGATGAGCGTCGGATCGGGTTCGGCCCGGCACAAGGAAGGAGGTGCCAGGCAGACTGTTTCCGGCGCCTCGCGCGTGACAGCGAGCCGAGCCAGCCGAGCTGCGCCGAAGGCCGGACTGCGAGTCTCCATGCATCGAAAGTCGACGGGCAGGCGCAGGCTGTTGGCCAACCAGGGAGTCCAGACCTTGGCCATCGATGCGTCGCCGATCACATCCACTTGCTCGATCTTCGTTCCGGCGGCGGTCACGGCAGTGTGTGCGTCGGTGATGGCGAAAACCACGCCCTCGAGCACGGCGTGCACGAGATCTGCGCGTGAAGTGGCGTCTGCCAGCCCGAAGAAGACGCCTCGCGCCTGGGGATCGCTGTGCGGGGTCTGTTCGCCGGAGAGGTACGGCAAAAAGAGCACTTCGGAGCGATAACGGCGCTGTTCGTGAGCCTCCTTCCACAGATCCGGTTCCGAGCTGCCCAGGATTCTCGCCAGCCAACTGAAGCAGCTCCTGACGTTGCGAACCACGGACAATTGGTGCCAGCGCCCGGGCAGACAATGGCAGAAACTGTTGATGGCGTTTTCGGGGGCGGCGATGAAAGCGTCGCTCGGTGTGAAGTAGGCAGCTGATTGGCCCAGCGACAGCAGAGCTCGGCCCCTTTCGAAGACACCGGCCGCCAGCGCCCCTGCCGCATTGTCACTGGCGCCCGCGGCGATCGGCACCTCTTCGAGCCCCCAGTCGCGAGCAAGCTTGGCGCGAAGCCGCCCCGTGATTTCGTTGCCCTCGAACAGCGTAGGTACGTGGTCGGTGGTGAGGCCGGAGGCTTCGAGCAGCTTGTCCGACCATGAGCGTTCGGCCACGTCGAGCCACAGGGTGCCGCCGGCATCCGAGAGGTCCGTGGCGGTCTCCCCGCTGAGTCGCAGCCTGAGATAGTCCTTGGGTAGCAAGACCTTCGAAAGGCTGTCGAACACCTCGGGCTCGTTCTCTGCAACCCACATCAGCATCGGTGCCGTGAAACCGGGCATCGCGACGTTGCCGGTGATCTTTCGACTATTCGGCACCAGGCGCTCGAGCTCTCCGCACTCGGCGGCGCTGCGCGTGTCGTTCCACAAGATGGCCGGTCTGAGGACCTCGCCATCGGGGCCCAGCAGCGTGGCGCCGTGCATCTGACCGGTCAGGCCAATCGCACGCACCTTGCTCAAGCCAGGGTTCGACTTCGCGGCGACCTCCTGGACGGCTGTTTGGGCCGCGTTCCACCAGTCCTCGGGGGCCTGCTCCGACCAGCGGCTCTCCGGGGCGCTTCCCAGCAAGACAACCTTGTGCGACGCCACCACCTGCTGATCGTCGTCGACCAAAACTGCCGTGACGCCCGAAGTCCCTACATCTATGCCAAGATACACCGAATACCCCCTGCTGACCTGAAGTCGTGCGGGCCAGTCGACGCATACCACAAAACGTGGCACATCCTGAGCGCCCCATGAGCAGCGCTGCGCTCCTACCCGCCGAAACCAACCGAACGAGTTTTGCCCCGAACACCCAGTCGCGCGCTCGGCTGGCTAAATTCGCCTGGGGCGTGCTCGCCTACACCCTGGGCGTCATTCTGTTCGGAGCCGTGGTCCGCGTGACCGGCTCGGGTGCCGGTTGCGGTCAGCATTGGCCCACCTGCCATGGCGAGATCGCTCATTTACCCCAGCGGCTGGAAACGGCGATCGAATTCTCGCACCGCCTGAGTTCCGCGCTGAGCCTGCTCGCCGTGATAGGGCTGGTGGTGGCGGTGGTACGGCGTCTGCCGCGTGGTCATCTGGCTCGACGCACTGCCTGGCTGGCCTTGTTGTTCTTGGTGCTCGAGGCTCTGATTGGCGCTGGGCTGGTGTTGTTTGCATTGGTTGCCGACGATACCTCCAGCGCTCGAGCTGTGGTGATGCCAGCCCACCTGACGAACACATTACTACTGATGTTGTGTCTGACCTTGACGGCATGGGCCTGCACTCGCGAGTCGCCGCAATTTGCCCTGCGGGGTCGCTCCACCTGGTTCCTGTTGGGGGGATTTTTCGCCCTGCTGGTGGTCTCGGGGACGGGGGCCGTCACCGCTTTGGGCGACACCCTGTACCCGGTGCGACCAGGGGCGCTGCTCGCCGAGCGAGTGGCAGAGGCTGGCAGTGCGGCCACATTGGTGGAGCGGATGCGGGCGCTGCATCCGCTGCTCGCGCTGTTGGCCGCCTTCTACCTGTTCGTGGTAGCCGCGTATCAGAAGCCGGCATGCGTCGGCGCTGCTCCGCTACGTTTCGCGGTCCTCTCGGTCCTTTCGCTGCAGGTGTTGCTCGGCGTCGTCAATATTTGGCTCAGCGCTCCGGGGTGGATGCAGGTGCTGCACCTCGCGGTGGCAAATGCGCTGTGGGTGTTGTGGGTCCTGTTCGCGGCTCAGCTGCTCGAAATGCCCAGCGCTCGCACATGAGCCAACCTGCGTCAGTGGCAGGACGGGCAGTACTCCCGCCCGCGTCCCGAGGGGTGGTCAGGCGTCGCTGGGATCTTCGCGCATGCCCTCGCCGGAGGCAAGGACCCGTAGCTCCGGCAAATGGCCGAAGCGCTCCTTGAAACTCGAGGCGACGCGCTCGCTGACCGAGACCAGCTCGTCAGCCAGGACCAGGGCGATCAGCGCGCCACCGAAGCCCCCGCCCGTCATGCGCGCACCCAGTACACCCGGCTGTTTGGAGGCGATGTCCACGGCGAAGTCGAGCTCCGGACAGCTGACTTCGAAGTCGTCCCTGAGTGACGCATGCGATAGAAGCATCAACTCACCCAGCGCGCGCATATCCTCGGATTCGAGCGCGCGTACTGCGTCGAGCGTTCTCTGGTTCTCCGAAACGACGTGGCGCACGCGTTTGAATAGCTCGTGCGGCAAGAGCTGTTCGATTTGCGGAAGCTGGTCGGTGCGAACGTCACGCAGGCTTTTCGCGGCGAGGTGTCGTTGTATGGTCTCGGTGGCGGCCTGGCATTCTCTGCGGCGGTCATTGTAGCCCGAAACGGTGTGGCTATGACGCACTCCGGTGTCGCAGATGAGCAACCTGGCGTCCCCGAGAGCCAGTCGGACATGCGTGGTGTCCAGATTGCGGCAGTCGATCAAGAGCGCATGGTCGATCCGCCCCAGTGCGCTGACCATCTGATCCATGATCCCGCACTGCACGCCCACGAAGCGCTGCTCAGCGAGCTGTCCCACCAGCGCGAGCTCTTTGGGGTCCGGCGGCGAACCGTGCAGAGACGTCAGTGCCAGGGCCGTGGCCAGCTCCAGCGCAGCCGATGACGAGAGCCCGGCTCCGCGTGGGACCTCGGAGGTGATCATCAGGTCGGCTCCGCCCGCGGGCAAGCCGCGCGCGGCCAGCGTGCGCGCGACCCCCTCCACATAGTCCAGCCAGCTGCCAGGGCCCTGAGCGTGGTCACGACTCAGGTCGAAGCAGCCTTCCTCCTCGAGGTCGTTCGAATAGGCACGCACCACCGAATCCTCGCGGCGAGCCGCAGCCACCAGCAGGCGCTGCTGAATGGTCATGGGCAGGACGAACCCGTCGTTGTAGTCGGTGTGTTCGCCGATGAGGTTTACCCGACCTGGTGCCGAGTAGACGTGTGCCTCCCTGCCGAACCGCTCACGAAATGCGATGCGGAGGCTGGCGACTGCTGAAGCTGAGATCGGGGTGATTGACTTCACGGTTTGGTCCTGTGCTCGTACTGCTCGTGCTCTGCCCGAAAGGCCGGGCTTCCCAATTGACTCGTTTTCACTAGTAGAAACTGATATCGTCGACAACCAGTTCGTAGGGGGCGGGCTCGGGAGCATATTCGCCACTGCCGGCCGGATTTTCCACCCAATTCATTTGGGCGCCGACCGCGAGCCCGGTGATATTGTCACCCGTCGTCGCCTCGCCGTCGTCGTTGGTGAAACCGCTGAAGGGCAACTGAAAGACCGAAAAGGTGTCTGCGACGGTGATGTCACTGTTCACACCACTGGTGAGGCCATCGATGGTGAGCGAGACGGTGACCATGTTGGCGTTGGGCGTCGAGCCGCGCACGGCCAGCGAAATGCCGGTGTAGCCGCTCGCGTTCATGCAGCCAAGCCATAAACCGATGCCTCCGCCCCACTCGCTGGCCTCCGTGTTCGCTGCGCTGACCGCGTAGGAGCTTCCGTTGCCGGCCACCATGACCAGGCTCGGAGACCCCGAGCCGTCGCTATTGTCGTACAGCCCACCGTACAGCACTCCCGTGCCGGAGCCGTCGTCGTTGAAGGCAAACCCGTATTCGAGCGGATCGGTGATCCCATCGTAGTCCTCGAAGTTCGCGAGCAACGGTACGCCGACCGTGGGTCGAGTCGCGCATGTCATCTCTCCGGTCGTGGAGGTATCACCAGTGGTTACCGCAGCGGTACTGGTCGTTGCGCTACTGGTCGTTGCGCTACTGGTCGTTGCGCTACTGGTCGTTGCGCTACTGGTCACCGAGGCCGCACCTCCGACGCCAGCGCTGGTGGTCGTGGCACCCGCGGTCGTCGTCGCGCCAGCGCTGGTCACGCTGGCTGTGGCCGCGCCGCCGGACGCGGCAGTGCTCGTGGAAGTGCCGCTGCCAGCCCGACTGTCGTACGTGGGCTCTTCGCTGGACGCGCACCCCGAGCCCCACAGGCCAAGCGCCAGGGCGCCGGCTCCGAAGAAGTAATAACACGCGTGTTTCATGCTTTTTGGCTCCCAGGGCCCAGCGCGGGTCTCGGGCTGGGCAAGAACGAGTCGTCTTGGTTCAATAGAAGCTGAGGTCGTCGATGGTGAGTTCGAACGCTCCGGGCTCGGGAACCCATTCATCCGGGCTGACCTGCATGTAGACCATGTGAGCGCTGAAGCTCATGGCTCCGATCTGGCTGCCATTGGTGGTATCCCCGTCGTCGTTGGAGAACATGGTGAAGGGTAGCTGGACCAGCTCCCAATCGGCGGGGACGTCGAACTTCGCGGACACGCTCACCCCGCCGGGCATTTCGAGCGCCATGCCGGCAGTGCCCACAGGCGTGGAGCCTTTCGCCATGAACTGGATTCCCGTGTACGACGAGGCGTCCATACAGCCGTGCCAAAAGCCAATGCCACCACCCCAGTCTTCAGCCGAATCGTTCTGAGCGCTGAGCGCCCACATGCTGTCGTCGGCCCCCGTCACGAAGCCGAGCGAGTAGGCTCCGGTGCCATCCTCCAGCTCGAAGACCCCGCCGTAGATAGCCCCGACGGCATCCTCGTCGCCGTTGAAGTTGAATTCCCATGATGCAGCATCCGTGGCGCCATCATAACTCTCGAAGTCGGTGATCAGGGGGCTGGTCACGACGCTGGGCGCGCTGCAGTCGATGTCGTCCGACCCGCCTGCTCCGCTGGTTGACGTGGCGGTCGAACTGGCGCCGCCGCTGCCGGTGCTCGTCGTGCTGGAACTGCCAGAGGTCGTCGTGCTCTCGATCGTCCCCGTAGTCCCGTTGTCCGAGTCGGCAGGGTCGTCGCTGTCCGAGCTGACACAGGCGTTCAGCCCGCAGGCGACGGCCAGGGGCAGCGTGAGGTGTAAGGGGAAACGAAACTGGCTAAGGTTCATGGCTCAATCCTTGTTCTCTTGGCTGGTTCTATGAGTTCGGAGGTGGCTCACGCCGGGCGCGCCGACCTACTGAATGCGACAATAAAAGCCCCGCGTGTCGAGCTCGCCGCTCCCTCCACTCACTTCGGGCCCCGCTTCGACGCTGACCAGATACTTGGTGCTCTGCATCCAGCTCCGCGCGATCAAGTCGTCGGTGAAGTCGGTCAGGTCGAGAACTTGAGTGGTCGTATTGCTGGATCGCACATACGAGAAGACCTCCCAGCTGGCGCCGCCCTGGCCGCGGTAGAGGTCCCAGTTCGTCCCACCGATGTTCGCGGTGGCCTGGCGCGTGCCAATCGGACCCACGGCACCCGCCTGGTAGAGCCAGATCATGATTTCGTCCGAAGGATCCACATTGCCGGGATTGGCTGAGGTATGCGTCCAGAGGTCGTAAGCCACCGAGAATGCGCCATTGGCGTTGACATCGAAACTCCAGCCGCACTCGACTGCAGTTCCCGAGTCGAGGCGTACACCCAAGCCCGTCTGTGCCTGAGGCACCGTCCAGCCCCAGTGCCATCCGAACACGACACTCGTATAGGACTTCACACCACCGGTGTTCGGCCACTCCCAGCGCGTTCCCCATCCGATCAGGTCACCCGCCAGGCAATTGTTCCAGACGCACTGCGTGCCGCTGACATTGTTCTCGTCGGCGCCCCACAGGTTGTTGAACAGGTAGTAGTTGCCGAACGTAGTCTTGTCGAAGTTCGTGCAGACTTCGTCGCTTGCGCTCCCGCCGCAATCGAGGCTCCCCTCGTCCAGGCAGAAGCCGTCGGTGCAGCTTTCCGCTCCCTGGCAGACATTGTCGCAGGCCCCGCAGTGCTGGTTGTTTGCCTGGGTGTCCGTGCAGGCGCCGTCGCACAGGGTCCGCCCACCGCCGCAACCGCACACGCCGTCCGAGCAGACCTGTCCCTCCGGACAGGCATTGTCGCAGCTCCCGCAGTGCTCGGCGTTCCCGTTGGTGTCCGTGCACGACTGACCGCAACGGGTCAGGTGTGAGGCGCAACCCGAGCTACAGGTGCCCTCCGAGCAGACGAGATCCGAGGGGCACGCGCTCCCGCACGCGCCGCAGTTTTCCGCGGACTCGTCGAGCGAGATGCATCCGGAGCCACAGTCGACTCGGCCACCCTGGCAATCGCAGACGCCGTTGCGGCATGCCTGCCCTTCCGGACAGATGTTGCCGCATGCCCCGCAGTTGTAAACGTCGAGTGAGAGGTTCGCGCAACGCTCCGGGCACTGAACGGCGCCTTGGGGACAGCCTTGTTCCCCGCCGGTCGTGGACGATGCCCCCCCGCCGTCGCTGGTCGAGGTCGCGGTCGCGGTGCTCGTCGCGCTGGCGGGCGAACCCGTGGAGGATCCCGCTCCGCCCGAACCGTTCGAACTGGCGGTCATCGAGCTCTCGGCGCCGTTGCCGGGAACCGGTGTTCCGGATCCGGATCCGGCTCCGCAACCGGCCAGCGCCACACACACCAGAAGAGGAACCGATTGCAGCGGCCCTGGAAGCGAGACGAATTGCAGAGGATAAGCCATCGGCCTGGAAGGTGCCCCAGCGTCCAAGAGGGAGTCGCCGAAGAAGAAGGTTTGTAACATTTACAAACAGCAAAGGAAAGACGTCGAACTATCTGGGACGGGCCCTATTGCTGCTGAATTCACGTTCGACTGGGGTCGAAATAATGCAGCTTGGAGCGAGCTCTCGATGCCCGGGGCCCCCACGTCTGCGCTCGGGGATCCGGCGGCTGCAGCCGACCGATTGCTGACGGGCGAGGACCAGAGCCGCTAGAGCGACAAACAGGATGTTGTTGGTGTCGCGGGGGAGCTCGACGCGCTGCCATGGGCTGCCGTCGTAGTCTGGCTGGGTGACGCTCACGTTCGAGCCAGGCCTCGACCCTTTCGGTAGGCTCGTCCTCCATACCGGATCGGGTCGCGAGCAGTGTCGAGCAGTCACGGTCGCAGCTTTTCGTGGCTGAACGGCTCGCGTCCCGGAGGGGGTGCATTGCTGGAGGTTTGAGCCATCGTCGAATGGCATCGGCGCGCGAACCCTTTGAGCTGACGAAAGTGTGTTCCGTGAGATCCCTTCGGCACCGACAGCGTATCGCAAGACGAACGAGCAACGGGATTCAATCGAATCCGAAGTACACAGACGCAGTCGGACTCAACCATTCGCGGGCCCTTACCTTCGCCAGGCTAACGTGCAGTCGAACTCAGCGCGTTCAGGCTCGACGCGGGGTGCGACGCTCGAGCGTATGCCTTGGGCTCAGATTTATTTGCGAGGTCTCGGTTGATGCGATTGCCGCCCTGAGCATGGCACCCGCTCGCAGGCTATGCCAAGAACGGCTAGGCATGCGTGCGCGATTCTACCGCTTGGGTCTGGTTGGCCTCACCGCCTTGCTCGAGCTTGGCTGCGTGGACGCGAGCGAGGGCCCGATCGAAGACAACCGGAATTCGTCCGTGACGGCTGAAGTGAGCGTCGACACCGAGAGCGTGGTCGTTCGAGTGCCTCAGCATGCCTTCGGCATGCACACGTCGGTCTACGACAACGCTTTGCACGACCCGCTCGTCCCCTCGGAACTCGAGGTGGCCGGCATTACCATGCTGCGCTACCCCGGCGGGGGCTACTCCGACAACTACCACTGGGCCACGCATACCATGACCCCCTGGGCGAACGGAGACAGCGGTTGGCTGGCAAATGGTAGTGACTTCGGCAGCTATCTCGAAGTGGTCTTTGCGTCCGAAGTATCGCTGATGATCACGGTCAACTACGGCTCGAATCAGGCGAGCGATGGCCCCGGCGAGCCGAAGGAAGCTGCGGCCTGGGTGGCCTACGCCAACGGCGACCCCGACGACGATACCGAGATTGGCAAAGACTCCACCGGTCACGATTGGAAGAGCGTCGGGTACTGGGCGAGCTTGAGGGCCGACGAGCCGCTCGATGACGACGATGGGCTGAACTTCCTGCGCATTTCCCGAGCGGAGCCCGTCGGCATCCAATACTGGGAAGTCGGCAACGAAGTGTTCCTCAACGGCTACTACGCGAACGGGGGAGATGTGGGTTTGGAGCTCGACCTGCACGTGCCCTATGACGGAACGCGCCGGCTCGGGCATCCCGCTCTGTCCGGAAAGGCTTATGGCTCCGGCGTTCTCGAGTACGTGCGCGAAATGAAGTCCGTCGACCCCTCGATCAAGGTCGGTGCCGTGCTAGTGACGCCGCCCGACGACTACTCCTGGGCGCCGACCTGGAACGATGACGTCCTCGGCGAATGCGCGGAGCTCATCGATTTCGGCGTGATTCACTGGTACCCGAACCGCGCGGACCTGCTCAACGCCCCTCACCGTACGATCCCGGTGATGTTCGACGAACTCGACGCCGCGTTCGAGAAGTACGCTCCCGATAGAGCCGACGAGATCGAAGTCACGGTGACGGAGCTGGGGACCGCGCCCGGGGCTTCTCAGTCGCAGGTTCAACTGGGTGGGTTATTTGCCGGGGACGCCTACTTGAGCTTCATTGAAGCCGGCGCCAGCAACATTGCTTGGCTCGAACTGCACAACGGTACTTTCTTGTCGCAATACAGCGCGCAGCGTGGGGGCGCTTTCCAGGGGATCCAGCTCGCTCACAGCGTGGCGGACGTGGGTGACTCTCTGTTGCGCACCAATTCGTCCGCTGAGCGCAGCGTCGTGGCTCATGCGGGCTTGCGTCAGGACGGCCGCGTGGCATTGATGCTACTCAACTCGGACGAATATCGTGATGCACAGGTGTTGGTGACGGGGCTCGATGTGTCGAAGGACGTTCAGATCTATCGATACGAGCCTGTAGGTGGTTCCACCGATCAGGTGACTGGGCCCGAACGATTGCCGCTCGCGGGCGACGAGCTAAATGTGCCCCTTGCCTGGCGCAGCATGGCTGTTGTCGTCGCCAATGAGCCCTGACCGGCAAAAAGGCGAAGCCTCGCGTACCACCAGAATCGTCCAACCAGAATGCGGGAGCTATTCGGGGTCCGCGTAGAGGATGCCTCGGCCGTGCGTTCCCACGTAGACCCGGCCGAACTTTTTCGGATCGCCCGTGATGAGCCCGGCGCTGGCGTAGCGGTGTCGGTCATCGTTGATGCGCACCCAATTGTCGCCGCCATCGTCGGAGCGGAAGATGCCTTGCACTTCATTGACCGCCGCGATGATGTACACGGCTGGGTAGTCCTTGCCCGCGGGGGCCTTTCCGAAGCCGACGGCCTGGGCATTCGTGATGGGTACGAACGCGTCGTAGGTCTTGCCGCCATCCGTCGAGCGATACAGGTCCTTGCCGGTCGTGATCCAGACGTGGCCTTCCTTTCCGGGCACGGTCTTGATGCTCACGGGTGTGAGCGCGTACTCGGGCAGCGCTGGCAGCGCCGTTTCGCTATTGGTGAAGGTAACGCCTCCGTCGCTGCTCAGGTGCGCCGTACCGTTCGAAGCATCGTAAACGTAAAACGCCTTCGGGTTGACTCGGTCCGCCGCTGGAAACTGCGAAGGTGGCGCCCAATCGGGAAGCTTGGTGGGCTCTGCGAGCCCGGCTGAGGGCTTCCAGCTCTTGCCGTGGTCGAATGAAACCGAAACTTTGGCATCCTTGGGCGCCCAGACGATGCTCGAACCGTCCTGGGCCATGGCCACGACTCCCAGGCCGTTGCCCTTCGGCTGAGTCTTGAAGGGCGTCCAGGTCTTGCCGCCGTCCTCGGAGACCGCGCCCTGGGCCACGTCCTGGCCGCCCCCGCCCACGCGCACGACCAGATCCGGTTTGCCTTCGGCAAAATCGATGGAGCTGCCGTTGCCGTGGATGGGGTTTTGAAACATCCCGTCTGGCGGCACTTCGCTCACCTTGTCGTGCCTGAACCCGCAAATGTCGCCCATCACGCTGAGCAGGTCGGGACCCGTCGGAGGGCTGACGATGTCCTTGATCGCCGTTTCCTCGAGGTTTTCGTTCTGGAACTTCCAGTGCGTGGGCTTACCAGCGTCGCTCTGGGCTGCGTCTTCGCTCGCCCAGACTCCCTGGCCCGTAACGTACATGGCTCGGCTGGTATTGAACGGGTCCACCGCGATGTCCGCCATCCAACCCGTCGCGCTCAGCGCGCGTGGATCCTGCTTTGGGTCGCGCCCCCAGTAGAGGTACTTGGCGCCCGCATCGTCGCGCACCGCCTTTTCGTCGACGCGCGCCCAGTTCTTCCCGCCGTCGGCGCTGCGCAAGATCGCGTCGCCCGGACCCCAGCGATCGATGGTGGTCACCATCAGCGTACCCTTGCCCGTCGAGGGCACGCTGAGCCCGCCGTAGCCGAACTTGTCTTCGCCGTGTGGTTTGATGGGCGTGATGTCCGTCCACTGCTTTGTGGCCGGATTGTACTTCCAGACGGCGCCATCCCTGACGTCGCTCGGCCCCGGGTTATCGCCGTAGCTCAGGTACAGAATGCCGTCGGCGTCGAAGTCGGCATGGCTCGGCATGACACCTTTCGGCTGTCCTGGGACGGGCTGCCAGCTCTTGCCGCCGTCTTTGCTGTGGTAGAGGCCGGTCTCGGTGCTGGCAAAGCCTGCGTAGACGCTGGGCGTCGCCTTGCCCTTCGTCCCGCTCTTCTTGTCGAAAGTGACGAAGGTGATGCCCACGCCGAGCGGTTCGGTCTTCTCCGGGAAGCTGCCTTCCTCCCAGGTCTTCCCGTAGTCGGTCGACTGGTACAGCCCGTACTTGCGCGTGCCGAACAAGATCTTCTCGTTCAGGTTCGGGTCGACCACCATGCGCTCACCATTGCCGCGGCCGTTCTCGTTGCCGCCCATCTTGATGGGCATTTCGTGCACTTCCCAGTGCTCGCCCTTGTCGTTCGAGCTCAAAATCGCGCCATTGCCCGCCCATTCCTGGGTGTAGGTGCCCACGGCCATGTAGACGCGGTTGGCATCGACGGGGTCCGCCGCCAGTGTCTCGATACCCAGCAGGTTGGCGCCATCGTTTTCTGGGCCTATCTCGTCGAGAAGTGGCACCCAGCTCTTGTCGCCTTGCTTCCAGCGGTAGGCTCCCCCGATGTCGGTGCGCGCGTAGATCAGAATCCTTTTCCGCCTCGCTGAACACGATACCCGTCACGAACCCGCCCCCGAGCACGCGTACGCTCTTCCACGTGTAGGGCTCGCTCGTCACGGTGGCGTCGCCGCCCACGCTGCCCGCACTCGCAGCGGCGGTCCCGGGCGCAGCGGCGCCCGCCGTTACCCCGGCGCACGGACAACAGGCGGTCAGCAGCGTCGCCGCGGCGAGTTTTGGTGTCGAGGCTCGAACGAAGCGGTAGGCTTTCATGGGGTCTCCTTCGTGCCGTCGGGGCAGCTTGGTGCACGGCCCCGGGCTATTCGATGAAATGGACCTATTCGATGAAATGGACATTGTCGACCGTTACGTCGACTGCGTAGTGGTCGCCTTGTTTCCAGCGGAACACCCAAACGAGCGAAATCAACTCGGAGGGGTCGGGATGATCATTGGGAGAGCCTCCCGAGAAGTCATCCCACTCGAAAGAAATTGTCCGCATCTGCTCGGTCAAAGGGATGACGGCTTGCGAATTGGCGCAGCCCGCGGCGCAGGTGCGGTGCGGATGTTCGCAGCTCTTGTCACTGTTGCTGGCGGTGTTCGCCGACAGGGCAATACTTGCTGCCCCGACGCTCCCCCGGATGTCGAACGCCACGCCTTTGAACGCCGAAACATCGGACACGCACGGGAAGTCGATCCCGAAGCCCGAATAGTCATCGACTTCTCCTGCGATGTGCCATTCGTCGTCCTCGGTCACCTCGTTGCTCACCTTCTCGCTGTAGCTGTATAGACTGAGACCGGGGCGCGGGCTTTGCGAAAAGTCCACCAGGTCGGGTTCGTCGACCACGAGAGGCGCGCACAGCTCCATCGGTTCGCATTCGGTGCCCCCGGTCGTGCTCGAGGCGTTGCCTGTAGTGTTCGAGGTTCCGTTTGCGGTCGCGGACGAGCTCTCGCCAGCGCCCGACGTGGTTTCGGTCGGCACGTCGACGTCTTCGGTCGTGCAACCCAGTGCACCCAGAACCGCCAGACTGACCAGCGCCACGCAAAGCCTCGGAGCGAGGGCGGCCACTACTCGATGTCCCCCGCGCCTGCCGCCCCGGAGGCGCCGCCAACGCTCCCCGTGCTGTTCGTGTCGGTGTCGCTCGCGCCGCCTCGCCCGCCTCTGCCGCCTGGCGGTTCATAACCAACGTGGCGATAAAATGACAGGTTTTGGATCCACATCTCGATGTGAGTCTCCTTTTCAGCGCGAAATGCCAGCTGGTATATCGCCGTGGGATCCATGCCGGCGGGATCGCGATTGGGATCGGCCTCTTGCCAGAAACTGCTGAACGGGAACAGATAGAGCTTCCACTCGTCGGTCGTGTAGAGCAGATGGCGAAACGAGTTGCCGCAATCATCGGGCTCGGGCACCCCAGAGGAAAGTATCAGATTGCCGTTGGTGTCCATCCGGTAAGTCGCGGCACCTTGATCCGAAGTCGGTTGCTTGCAATCGCCCGGATAGTCTTGCAGTGCATGGCCCTCTTCATCCGTTAGAGGTTTGCCGTTCTCGTCGAAGTACAACACAGGATCGCCGTACTTGTCCCTCAGGACTTCCCCACAGATCGGAGTTCCGTCTGGCGCCTTTGGAGTTTGAAGCTTTCGTTCGCCACCATTCGGTTTGATGGTTTGCCGGGTCTCCACGATGAACATCAGCCCCTTGTCCGCACCGCGCTCGCTCTTCGCCCAGAGGGCGAGCCCCTCGTAGTCGAGAGGGCTCTCCCCGGTGTCGGGAGCGTAAGGATCCGTGCGCTGCTTGAGCTCGCTGCCCCATGCGGAACCCCAGTCCTCGTGCCCATAGGTCTTGAGAAAGAGCTCAGGGGCATTGCCGCAGCGAAGGGGACGATCCTCCTCGGGCACACAGTTCACCAGCTCCGCGGGATTCGGTGGACGGGAGGCCTCCTTGACGGTCGTCACGGTGTCCCCGTAGCAGTTCGTCTTCGTTTCCATGCCGGGGCGGACGTCGCATGCAGGGTTATCGAAATACTCGCTGCCGTCGTACGCTGTTGGCGTATCGTCGCCGAAGCCGAACCAGAAGTCCGGTTTTATGGCTTCGAAGTCGTAGGCGTCGGCCTGTGCGCAGTCGACCGGCGGATCGTTGCGCTTCAGCGGTGGGCTGCAACCTGTCGTCGAAAGCGCAGCGCCCAGTACCACCCAGCAAAACAGGGGGAGCAGGCTCGATGGTCGTTTGGTCGCCGTGGAATCGATCATGATCCGCTCACCACCAGAAAGTTCCGGACAGGGAGAATACGTCCTGGTCGGGGCTCGCGCCAGGATCCGGCGTGGGCGGATAGCCCGTCTTCACGATGACATCGCTGCCGTAGATGAAGCGTGAGTATTGCAGGGAGAATTCGTCGCGGCTCTGCCAGTCGGTGTGGAACAAGAGCCGCGGAGAGATCACCGAGAAGGCGGCGCGGTCGTTGTCCATATCGAGCCTTACATGGTCGAAGCGCCCAGAGAGCGCGAACCAGGAAAGGATGCTGTAGCTGAGCTCGGCGCCCACCTTGAGCTTGGTCACCCCGTCGTAGTTGGCGTCATCGCTCTGCACCTTGGTGCCCACTCCGAACAAGCTGGCTCTCAAGTCGGGGCTCTCGCCCGTGAAGCGATCGCCGTAGACCAGGTGTGCCACGCTCAGGTCGTACTGAGCTCCGAAGGTAGTCAGTGCACCGTCGCCCTGGCTGTCGGGGCCCAGGTATTCCTCGATGATTTCTGGGCCGCCGCGCGCATTGAGGATCTCGATCACGCCGGACACGGTCTCGGCATTGGTCAAGTCGGTGCGCGCGAGCCCGCTGTAGAAGTGCCCATAGCGATCGAGGGTGAGCCGCAAATCGGCGCCGTACACGTTGATGCGACCATCGGGAACCAAGCCGGTCGACACGGTGTCGTCTTGGCTCCAGGCGGTGAAGTAGTGGAGGCCCAGCTGGGCCAGATCCAGGTAGTTGAGGCCCGCGTGCAGGTGATGGGCGAAGCTCGCGCCCACATTCGGATCGGCAAAATCGTTCCAGCCCGCGGGCACCAGACCCTCCGGCGGCCTGCCGAGCTGTCCACCGAGACCCTGCTCGAGCACCAAGGACAGATCGTCGAACTCGAAGCCCGCCGTGATCGCCTCCCCGATCAGGTTGGTGCGCGCGATGAGCGGGGTGGCGTAGCGCCCGGCGTCGTAGCTGCCCATCGCGCCGTAGCGCCCGGTCATGGCGCCCACCTTGATTTCCAGCGGCACACCCGCGGGTTCGCTCAAGTTGACCGCGATGTAAGCATCGTTCACGCCGAGCTGGTCGGGGGGATTGTAGATGCCGTCGGCGTCCGTCAACGTCCGGGCGGCGAGCACTACCGTTCCCGCTACCACGCGGTTTCCGTAAGTGAAGTTCAACTGCACCCACGGGTCGGGGACCACGCCCAGGTATTCGAAGGAGCGCAAGTCTTGTGGGATCGTCGGCGGCGCATGGATGGCGGTGGAGCTCTGGCCGGGATTCGGGTTTTCACGCTGGAGCACGCCGATGCGGAGCGGCAAGAGCAGGTAGCCATGGAAGTCCAGCACGTTCTCTTTGGACGTGCTGGGCGCTATGCCAAAGGGGACGGTGGGCTGGGCGCTCCGCACCTGGGGTTCGCCGGGAGCCATTCCGAGCCTGGGCAGCTCGCGCCCCGGCGTTTCTTCCTCTGCCAGTGCCGGTAGCGATGTCGCGAGCGAAATCAGCATCAGCCTGGTCGCAAGGTTCCGTCGCATGAAACTTACCTTCCTGAAATCACTTGGCGTCGTGGAGCTTTTATTCTTAGGCATCTTCTTCGGCTCCATCTCTCAAAACTCGAATGTCCCGCCCACTGCCACGATCTGGCGGTCCAGCGGCTGAGCCGAGTTCTCATCGGCTCGGCTGTTGTAAAAGTGTCGCGAGTACCAGATCTCTATGCGGTCGCTGCTGTTCCAATCGCGCCGAAAGGAGAGCCCCGGGGAAATGCTCGACGCTTGCCAGGGCCCCAGGGCGGTGTGGCGCCTTTCGGTGTACGACCTCAGGCGCGCGCTGAACCAGGAGTTCATCTGGTATTCGAGCTCGGTGCCCAGCGTGTATCCCGCTGAGTTTTCGAAAGACGGGTCCTCGGTGTCCACCACCCACCAGCGCATCCCCGCGACCGTGACGCGCAAGTCCGGAGAGCGTCCGTCGAAGACGCGTGGTGCCCACAGCATGCGGGCGATGCTCAAGTTGTATTCGGCGCTGAGCGCGAACAGCTGACCGTTGCCATTGCTGGCGGGGCCGACGAATTTGTTGAGCATCTCGCGGCCGCCCTGGGTCCAGTCGATGCCCCACCAGATGCCATCGTGGACCGCGAAGGCGTCATTGAAGTTCCAGAAAGCCGCGGCCAAACCGATCTGCCCGTAGGGGTCGGCCAGGTAACGGCCATCGACGATGTACACATCCATGCGTCCGTCGTCGGCGAGTGCGGGCCGGGTGGTGTCGATCGGCGGCAGGTCGGTTGCGAGATCGACGGCATTCTTCTGGGCTGCCTGGTCAGGGGTCGCGATGCCGAGCCACTCACGCTCGTCGGTGCCGACCGCGGTCGCGGCGTGGAAGTTCATCGTGTACACGTTCTTGTAGCTGAAGCCTGCGTGCGCGTGGTTGACGAAGGTCGAGCGCCCCGTTTCCGTCCAGCCCGTGTAGATGCCACGTGCGAAGTCTTCATCGAAGCGTGGCGCGCTGATCAAGCCGTGGGCAAAGGTCATGCGCAGGTCGCTCGAGGCCGTGTACTCGGCGCGCAGCGTTTCACCGTAGCCGCGCACCGCCAAGAGCGGGCCGTAGATGCCCCAGCCCCATTGCCCCGGGCCGCCGTAAGCCTCGGTGAAGCCTCCGACCTTCCACTGCAAACGCAAGCTGCCGATCGGCTCGGGAGTCACCGTCAGATACGCCGAGCCCTGCGAGGGCCCATTGATGGCGTTGTAGAACCCCTCGCGTTCCTGACCGGACAGTCGCGCGTAGAAATTGACCGAGGCCTGGACGGTGGAATTACCGTAGGTGGTGAATAGCGAAAACCCGGCACCGGCCCAGAACGGTTGCTTGCCTTCCACGATGGCGGGTACATGGAGCGGCGTGCCTTCGTAGTCGGGCGGCGCGTTGTCCGGACGGCGGCCGATACCCACGGCCTCCCAACCCGAAAAGCGGCCCTTGATTTGGAGTGTCCACTCGTTGTCGACGGTGGGGGCTCCGAAGGACGGTGCGCGCCCTCCGGGAGCGGGCGGCGCCGGAGGCGCGTCCGGGGAGAGCCCGAGCCCCTTGGGGCGTTCGGCACCTGGGAGCATTTTATTAGAGGCAGGTTCCGGCTCGCCCGACTCCTGCGCGAAGGCCGCCACGGAGTACGTACAGACTATCAGTGCGCTGCAGACCGAGCCGGCGAGGCAGCGCAGATTGCCCATGCTGGGTCTTTTCGTGGCTGCCTTTTGGTGTGGCGAACTTAGCACTCGACGACCCTCAACGGTTCTGGCGAGCGGATTGTGAAGACGCGCATAGTCTCCCCGGAAGAACGACGAAGAATTCCCAAACCTCGCGGGGTTTACCAGATTGCAAGCAAGCGCGTCACCCAGTTTTGAAGCAGGCCTAACGAACCAAAGCTCTCTAATTTTGCAGCCGAAATAGTTGAGCCCATCGGGGCGTGCTACGCATCTGACCGAGGTCCGAGCCTCGTCACGACGTGAAACGCGATGTTTGTCGGTTCACATCGTCCGCGGTCGAGCGCACGTTCGCAACGTGCTCGGCGAAGCATGGATTCCCCTTGCTGCGCGCCAAATGCCCCCAATTGGGGACGGTCCGCAGCGAATCTGCTTCCGCTTGCTGGGGCCTACCGAGGCTCGAGCCCGATGGACGACGCATTCTCGGGGGTCACGCCTCCTGCCGGCACGGGCACTCCGTGGGCGACCAGAACGAAGTTCACGACCGCCCAATACTCATCCGGTTTCAAGCTGCCGGCCTGTTTGCCCGGCGGCATTTGTGTGCTCACGAAGCTGAACACGTCACCCGCGTTTTCGAACGGCTCCCGCGAAGGTGTGCCAGGAGGGCGGGTCTGCACTTGCTGGTCGATCTCTTGTGGATCGGTGAATTGCCGGCTGGTATCCGAAGAATCCCGAGGATATTCGGGCAAAGCACCGGGGCCCATCAACTGGGGGCCGCGCCGTCCCTGGCCTCGATCGCCATGGCAGCCCGAGCAGTTCGCCGCGTAGACTTTCGCGCCGAGTGAGGTCTGATCTTTGGCTTTGGCCAGGTTCGCGTCGGAGGCGCCGAGGGGTGCCCCGGCGCACGCCGCTAGCGCCCAAGCGCTTGCCAGCAGAAGTGCAGCGCCACTGCGAGGAGCCCAGCGGGGCGGCCTGTTCGTCTCGTTCACGCGCTCTCTTTCCTCCAGCCCCTCTTGGTAGATGAAGTTGCTCACTGATTCAAACGGCTTCGTCCCCGGCCCGGCGTCGGGTGACGCGGGTCGTGCGGATAGTGCGGGCATCACTTCTTGATCGCCGCGATGTTGTCCAAATAGATGTCGAAGGTCCGGTGATTGCTTGCCCACGTGCCCAGATTCATCTCCCAGGCCGTCTTCGGATCGAATTGCTTGCCTTCTTTGCCCTTGTAGAACTCCTGGAGCGGGATTTCCACCTCGTGCCATTTGCCGTCCCCAGGGTTTTTCAAGTATTTTTCAAGAGATACAGAGGCGCTGTTCTTCTTGCCCGCGCTGCAACGCAGCGCCACGGTCATGCCCGCGGGTTCTGGCGCTTGCTTGGGGTCGGCCACCACCACTCGGATCGAGAACCTGAGCGTATCGTAGGGACTGATGTCGGTACCCGCCGTTTCAGGCCACCAGCCGAACCAGTTCCAGCCCATGCCGAGCCATTTGGCGCCGTCTCCATGAAAGACGACTGCCGCGCTGCCGTCGACGCCTTCGCCGTTGGCGACGCCCACCTTCGTCTTGCACTTGGGCTTGTCATCGCAGTCCGCCCAGCCCTGGGCCTTGCCCCCTACCGAGTCTCCGTCCCAGATGATCTCCGTCGTCACCGGATGCGGCCGCCTTGCTCGCGGAGGCGCCCTCACTAGCCGCGGCGTCGCCGCCCGCGTTGCCTGCCGCCGGCCCCGCGGTGCAGGGTGGGCAAAGACACCCCGGGGCCAAAGCGACAACGGCCAGGGCGGCCCCAAGACATCGCGGCAACGTGCGAACCACTTCGGAGTCGCCTGCTTCGGAAGCAGACGGCGTACACAGCGAACGGTGCGGGGAGTGCGACATTTGATAGCCTTTTGTGTTTGCTGGAGGCGGGGGCGCTGCGGCGCGAGTGATGGCGCGAAGGTTTGCCCTTGGCCGAAGGATGTGTCAACGGCGCTTGGCGGTTTCGAATGGTCGAGCGCGGCGCGGCACCGGGGCGACCGGTGCAAGACTAGGACGTTTGGCGTTCCGGCTAGGGCTCAGATTTCTTCGAGAGAAGGCACGGCGCACGGGGTACCATGAAAAACATGGTGAACTCGCCCGAGCAGATGGCCTTTCGCAACCCCGACTTGTCCGACGAAGAGCGCGTGGACAGCCTGCTTGCCCTGCTCACGCTCGAGGAAAAGCTGGATTGCCTCGGAACGAACCCCAGTGTGCCACGTTTGGGCCTGAGGGCTTCGGGCCACGTCGAAGGCTTGCATGGTCTGGCTCAAGGGGGCCCTGGGTCGTGGGGGGGCAACGACCCGCTGCCCACCACGACGTTTCCGCAGGCCATCGGCCTCGCCGCCACCTGGGACCCCGGCCTGATTCAGCAGGTGGCCGCTGCCGAGGCACGCGAGGCCCGCTACTATTTTCACGCGCCTGAGCACTTGCGCGGTGGTTTGGTGGTGCGCGCGCCCAACGCCGACCTGGGTCGCGACCCTCGCTGGGGCCGCACCGAGGAGTGCTTCGGCGAGGATCCGACCCTGGTTTCGCGCATGGCGGTTGCCTACGTACGCGGGCTGCAGGGCTCGCATCCGAGGTATTGGCAGACGGCGTCGCTCTTGAAGCATTTCCTTGCCAACAGCAACGAGAACGGACGCGAGCACACGTCCTCGGATTTCGACGAGCGCTTGCTTCACGAATACTACTTGGCTCCGTTTCGCGCCGCCGTCGTCGACGGCGGATCGCGCGCATTCATGACGGCCTACAACGCGGTCAATGGCATCCCGTGCACGCTCCACCCCATCGTGCGGCAGGTGGCGGTCGAGCAGTGGCAACAGCACGGCATCGTCTGCACCGATGCACATGCGACCGGGTTTCTGGTGAGCGAGCACAAGGCCTGCGGAGATATGGCGGAGGCTGTGGCTCGCTCGGTCGAAGCAGGGGTCACCCAGTTTTTGGGTGAATACCGCGAGGGTGCCGAGCAAGCACTCGCGTCCGGCAGGCTCAGTGAAACGGATCTGGACGAAGCGCTGCGCCGCACGTTTCGCGTGATGCTGCGCCTGGGGCTGTTCGACCCCGAGGGTAGCGTTCCGTACGCGCGAGTGGAGGGCCCCCCTTGGCGAGATCCGGCGACGCATGAGCTGTGCCGAGTGGTGACGCAGAAGTCGGTGGTACTGCTCAAGAACGAGGGCGGGCTTCTCCCGCTGACGGACGAGACCACATCGATCGCCGTCCTGGGTCCGCTGGCGGATCGAGTGTACATCGATTGGTACGCGGGCACGCCTCCGTACCTGTTGAGTCCCCTGGAGGGCATCCGGGCGCGGGCCGCAGACAGGGTGCGCATCGAGTCGGTGACCAACAACGACCTGAGCGCGGCCCTCGCCGCAGCCAGGCGCTGTGACGTGTGCATCGTGTGCGCCGGCAATCACCCTACCGGTGACGACCGTTGGGCCGAGGTGACACGCAAGAGCTATGGCAAGGAAGCTGTGGACCGGCAGAGCCTGGAGCTCGAGGACGAGCGTTTCATCGAAAAGGTGTTTGCGGCCAACCCCAACACCGTCTTGGTACTGGTCAGCAGCTTCCCCTATGCCATCGTTTGGTCGCAAGACCACCTGCCCGCGATCGTCCATGTGACGCACTCGAGCCAGGAGCTGGGGAGGGCGCTTTCGGACGTGCTGTTCGGCGACGTGAATCCGGGGGGACGGACCGTTCAGACCTGGCCGCGCTCGCTCGGTCAGCTACCGGACATGCTCGACTACGATCTGACTCACGGTCGCACTTACTTGTACTCCAGGGAGCCACCGCTCTATCCGTTCGGTCACGGGCTCAGCTACACCACCTTCGACTACGCCGCACTCAGCGTGGCGCAGGCCGAGCTGCGCGGCGAAGGGAGCCTCTCGCTCGCCGTTGAGCTCAGCAATACAGGTGAACGACCCGGGGACGAAGTGGTTCAGCTTTACGTGCGCTATCCGGAATCGAAGCTCAAACGGCCCCTGAAGCAGCTGGTCGACTTCCGCCGGGTGTCGCTCGCGCCGCGCGAAACGGTGAGCGTGAGTCTGGAGGTCCGCGCCGAGCAGCTTGCCACCTGGAGCACCCAGGAGGGACGGTTCTGCCTGGAGCCCGGGCCACTGGAGCTGCAGGTCGGCCGCTCTAGCTCCCAGATCGAGCTCAGCTGCAGGGTGCGCGTGACTGTCTAAGGGCGCGCGCGACTGGTTGAGTCCCACTGCGCCGGTATGTCGCTCCAGGGCAGACTTTGGTGTCAGATTTTTTGTCCGAGTTGCAAAACGAGTCAAAGCGGCAGTGGAGCTTTGTGATCCGGGCGCGCGCTGCTGTTGCCGCGGCGCTTAGCTCTTGAATGGCAGGCAAAATGTGTGAGTCTTCGGGGCCCCCGAACCAGGAGAGCCCACTCCTCGCGTGGAGTGAACCGCGGAGCGCGGGGGCACGGAAAGATTGGTTCGCGGAGGAACGATGCGTTTTGGCAATGGCGCTTGGAGAATGCTCGACGATGTGGTTCCGACATATCTGAGTCGCGTTGATGGCATAGAAACGACGGAGAGGGAGCTCGTGCTGCACGTGGTGAGCAAGCTCGACGAGAGCCGAGGGAGCACCCTCGAAGGTCACATGTTCAGTGTACGCCTCACTTCACCCGCTCCTTCGGTGGTGCGCGTGCAAGTCTCCCACCACAAGGGGCGCGTGCAGCAACGCCCCGCTGGTTTCGACTTCGCTGCGCCCGCGGAGCCGCTCGAGCTCCAGAGCGACGCCGAGTCACTCTCTCTCAGCTTGGGCAGACTTGCCGTCAAGATCGACAAGAAACCCTATGCGATCACGTTCGTGGATGCCGCGAGCGGCGAGCCCATCACTTCGAGCCCATTCAAATCCCAGGGGCTCATGGAAAAGCAGGGCGTCGGTTGGTTCACTCGAGACCAGCTCACACTCGGCGTCGGCGAGTACGTCTACGGGCTCGGTGAGCGCTTTTCCGCCTTCACGCGCAATGGGCAGACCGTCGATATGTGGAATTCGGACTGCGGCACCTGCTCCGACAAGGGCTACAAGGACGTGCCTTTCTTCTTGACCAGCCGAGGCTGGGGCGTCTTCGTGAATTCGACGGCGCGCGTTTCCTTCGAGATTGGGACCGAGCAAGTGATGCGCGCTCAGTTCGCGGTCCCGGGGGAGGACCTGGACTATTTCCTGATCTACGGTCCCGATCCGAAGCAGGTGCTCAGCACGCTGGGCGCGCTCACCGGGCGTCCTGCGCTGCCGCCGGCATGGTCTTTCGGGTTGTGGCTCACCACGTCGTTTCTCACCGACTACGACGAGCAGACCGTTTCCGAACACATCCAGGGCATGCGTGATCGAGAGCTCCCGCTGCACGTCTTTCACTTCGACTGCTTCTGGATGAAGGGCCATCACTGGTGCAACTTCAAGTGGGATGAGGACGTATTTCCCGATCCCGAAGGGATGCTGGTCCGCTTGAAGGCACAGGGGCTCAAAATCTGCGTTTGGATCAACCCCTACATCGGCGAGCGCTCCCACCTCTTCGACGAAGGAGCCGAGCGCGGCTATCTGCTGAAGCGTTCGAGTGGGGACGTGTATCAGCGGCCGAAATGGCAGGCAGGAATGGGCTATGTCGACTTCACCAATCCCGACGCCGTTGCCTGGTATCAAGATCGGCTCAAGGCGCTGATGGACATGGGGGTGGATTGCTTCAAGACCGACTTCGGCGAGGAGATCCCGACAGATGTCGTCTACCACGACGGTTCGTCCCCCGAGTTGATGCATCAATACTACACCTACCTGTACAATCGCGCGGTTTTCGAGCTGCTCGAGCGCGAGCGAGGTAAGGGTGAAGCCTGCTTGTTCGCGCGCTCGGCGACGGGTACTTGTCAAAGGTTCCCGGTGCACTGGGGGGGCGACTGCTATGGCAGCTTCGAGTCGATGGCGGAGAGCTTGCGCGGGGGGCTCTCGCTGACGCTCTCGGGATTTGCATACTGGAGCCACGATATCGGGGGCTTCGAGAGCAAGGCTTCGGCGGCGGTCTACAAGCGATGGGTCGGCTTTGGATTGATGTCGTCGCACAGTCGGCTCCACGGCAGCACTTCCTACCGCGTACCATGGCTCTACGACGAAGAGGCCGTGGGCGTTCTCAGACATTTCACTCGTCTGAAATGCCGCTTGATGCCTTACCTGATGCATGCCGCGGTCGAGGGCCACGAGACCAACGTGCCCATGATGCGCGCCATGATGCTCGAGTTCCCCGACGACCCCACCTGCCGTACCCTCGATCGCCAATACATGCTCGGCTCAGGCTTGCTCGTGGCTCCGGTATTTCACGAGAAGCGCGCGGAGTTCTACCTTCCCGAGGGCGAATGGGTGCACCTGTGCACGGGCGAGGTACGGGTCGGCGGTCGCTGGTACTTCGACGAGCTCGACTTCTTTGGCATGCCCCTCTGGGTCAGGCAGAACTCGCTTTTGGCCGTGGGGAGCCAGGTCTCGGAGGTCGATTACGATTTCGGCCAGGGCGTGCGCCTCGTGTCGGGGAAGCTCGATGGCAGCACGGAATGTCGCGCGACGCTGGTGAGCAGCCGCGGAGAGCGTCTTGCCGAGCTCGGCCTCGAGCAACGGGGTGAGCGCGTCCGACTCGAAAGCAGCCGCGCTCTGGATGGTCTGGAAGTGCAGCTGCCCTGGGCAGACGAGATCTTGGAGATTCAAGGAGGGGAGCTGTTGCCCTCGCCTGCGGCCAGCGGACGCCCTCCGCTGGTCGGGTGCGGGCCGGTCGTACGCGCCAGCGGCGCGCGACTGTCGTTCGTCTGGCGCACCGGCGTCGAGCTCGCTTCGAGAACTCATGGCTGAAGCGAGGAGTCGGCGCAGCTTTCTGGTCACGCTGGGTGCGGGGGCCGCCAGCGTGGTGGCCGGTGGTTGCTCGCGCGGTTGCAGTACACATCGGCGGCCCGGGGGCTCCGCATCGAACGCTGCGCAGGTTGCGAAGGTGTTGCCGGCGTACCACCCGCTCCAGTTGCTCGAACCCGAGATCCAAGGGGAGGGGCCGATTCCGGACGGCTTCTTGAGCTATCCCAAGACCGAGTTCGTGAAGGTCATCAAGAAGAAACCGGGGCGCGGAGGTCCACGGATTCACTCGATGATGCCGACCTGGGGTCCCGCCCCGCCCGGTCTCGGGCGCAATGCCTACGTCGACGCCGTCAATGCCCAGCTCGGCGTGGTCGTCAACCCGACCGTGCAGGACGGCATGACGTTTGCGGACAAGCTGAGCGCTCTGCTGGCAGCTCGCGATGTTCCCGACCTTCTTTCCGTACCCTCCTGGGAGATTGACAAGATTCCCCGCTACTCCCAGGCAGTGAAGGCGCTGTTCGCGGACCTGACCGAGCATCTCCAGGGTGAGCGCGTGAAGAACTACCCCATGCTTGCCACGTTGCCGACCACGGCCTGGCAGTACTCGGTGTGGGATGGGCGCCTGTCCGCGGTGCCTTATCCACAAGGGGTGCCGTTCCCGTGGGCCATGTTCTATCGAAAGGACATCTTCGATCGCCTGGGGCTCGCGCCGCCGAACAGTATCGATGCCTTGTACCGCTTGCTCAAAAGGCTGACGAACCCGAAGCAGAGCGTGTGGGCGTGCAGCGACATCTTCGACATGGTTCAGATGTACTTCAGGTGCCCGCATTCGCAGGGGGGGTGGCGTAAAAAGCCCGGTGGCGGGCTGGAATTCAAGTACGAAACCGAAGAGTACAGAGCCGCGCTGGAATTCACCGCGCGGGTCTTCCAAGAAGGTTTGGTGCATCCTGACCTCTTGGCCAGCAAGGGAGCCGACGCCAAGCAGCTGTTCAAGTCCGGCCGCATCGTGTTGATGCAAGACGGTCTCGGCACCTGGGCGCCCATGCAGAGCGAGCAGCAGAAGGTCAATCCCCAGTTCGAGATGCAGGCGCTCCCTGTTTTTGCATCAGATGGTGGCGAGCCGCTCACCTGGGCGGACAACAAGCCCATCTTCTACACCTTCATCAAACAAGGGCTGGCGGCGGACCGGGAGAAGGAACTGCTCTCGGTCTTGAACTGGTGCGCCGCGCCC
Organism: uncultured delta proteobacterium; assembly: GCA_963809955.1. GTDB lineage: Bacteria > Myxococcota_A > Polyangia > Polyangiales > Polyangiaceae > JAICQQ01. The sequence continues at coordinate 110,989 of CAWELQ010000010.1, read as the reverse complement.
TTCGGAAGCAAGGAATACGAATTGAACCGCTACGGCGTCGAGGGAAAACACTTCACGCGAGCGCCGGACAACAGTCCGCTGCCCACGGAGCTTGGCCGCAAGGAAATCGCCACGCAATTCGATGTGCTGGGAGGGCGCGCTCCGGTGATGGTGGGCAGCTCCGAATTGCCTGGTCACGTTCGCGACGAACTCGCCTACTCGAAGCGGACGGCGAAGTACTTGGAGAAGGACCTCTTCGAAGGTATCAAGTTGGAATTGCCGCCCGGATATTCAAAAATCATCACCACCACCGAGGACAAGCTCCGCGATCTGGTGCGTGGTCGGCGTCCGCTCTCGGATCTCGACCAGATTGTCGAGGAGTGGCGCCGCTCGGGTGGCGACCAAGGGCGCGAGTTTCTAGAAAAGGTACTCGCCGATAATGGACGATGACTGTTGCTCCGATGGCCAAGAAGTCGGCTCGACCCACCTCTGACGAAAGGCGTGCGCAGGCGCGGCAACGGCGCTCCTTCACGACTCGCATCAAGCACGATTGGCCGTTCCTGCTGATGACGATGCCCGCGGTGCTGCTTCTGTTCGTGTTTCACTACGTGCCCACGCTGGGCAACGTGATCGCATTCCAAGACTACAATCCCTTCGAGGGCAAGAATGCCTTCGAGGCGTTCGTGAACAGTGAGTGGATCGGCGTCGGGAACTTCCTGATGCTGTTCGACGACCCGGCGTTCTGGGAATCCGTGTACAACACGCTTTCCATCACTCTGTTCCAACTGGTCTTCTTCTTCCCGCTCCCCATCCTCCTCGCCATCCTGCTCAACTCCGTCAGCTCGCCTCGGATCAAGAGCTTCATCCAGAGCGTTGTCTACCTGCCGCATTTCTTCAGCTGGGTGCTCGTGATCACCTTCTTCGTGCAGATGCTGGGCGGCGCGGGCCTGTTGGTGCAGGAGCTGCGCTCGCACGGCCTCGAGCCCTGGTCGATCATGAGCAACCCGGACACGTTTATCGTCCTGGTCACTGCCGAAGCGGTCTGGAAGGACGTGGGCTGGGGATCGATCGTGTTCTTGGCCGCTCTCTCCGCCATCGATCCCACGTTGTACGAGGCGGCGGCCGTCGACGGATCGGGACGCTGGCGTCGCATGTGGCACGTCACTCTCCCCGGGCTCAGGCCGGTTATCGTGTTGCTTTTGATCCTTCGTCTCGGCGATGCGCTCAGCGTTGGCTTCGAGCAGTACTTGCTCCAGCGCGAGGCAGTGGGCAGACAGGCGGCTGAGGTATTGGACACCTACGTGTACTATCAGGCAATCATTCCGCAGCAGTGGGGCCTCGGCGCGGCGGCAGGCCTGTTCAAGGCGGTGATCGGACTGATCCTCATCGTGGGTGCCAATCGGCTTGCCCACTCCCTGGGTGAGCAGGGGGTCTACTCGAAGTCATGAATGCGACCGAACCGGCGCGCCCGAGGCAGGCCCGACCCGCATGGGAGGAGGAGCCCTCGTCCGTCTTGATGTTGGGCAAGGGCGCGGCGCTGACGCTTGCCGTACTGGCGGTACTGTTCCCGATGTGGACGGTGCTGGTGACCAGTCTGGCGTCGCGCGAGACGATCGACGCCGTCGGCGGCATGGTGGTGATCCCCCGCGAGGTCGACATCTCGGCCTACGTCACCATATTCTCGGGAGGGCAGGTGACGCGAGCCGTGGCGGTGAGTTTTTTCGTCACCGTGGTGGGCACGCTGTTCAGCCTCACGCTCACCGTGCTGGCGGCCTATGGCCTGTCGAAACCCGGCACGCTCTGGCACCGCCCGCTGCTCTTCTTCTTCCTGCTCACCTTCATCATCTATCCCGGGCTAGTACCGAGTTATCTGGTGGTCACTGGGCTCGGGCTAAAGAACAACCTGCTCTCTCTGATCTTGCCGACCGCTGTCAGCGTATTCAACTTGGTGGTCGTTCGCTCGTTCTTCATGGGTATTCCGAGTGAGCTGTTCGACAGCGCTCGCATCGACGGCGCGAGCGAATGGGGGATCCTGTTTCGCATCGTGCTGCCACTCTCCAAGGCGGTGGTGGCCGTGGTCGGGTTGTTCTATGCGGTTGGCTACTGGAACGCCTATTTCAACGCCGTCTTGTACATTGACGATGTCGACCTCTGGCCCATCCAACTCGTACTCCAGAGCTACATCCTCGCCGGACAGTCGCCGAACATCTCGGGCGCGGCCGTGGCATTTGCCGGGGTCACGGCGTATCCGCCGACCCTGGCGGTCAAAATGGCCGTCGTGATCGTCACCGTGTTGCCAGCGCTCATCATCTATCCATTCGTCCAGCGCAACTTCACCAAGGGCGTCATCGTGGGTGCCGTCAAGGGGTAGTCCCGTACGGGGCGTAGGGCCCGCGCACGTCAATCTCGAAGCGTGCTCGGCCGCCTCTTTCGGACAAACGGGCTGGCTGCCTCGCGATTTTGCGGCAGCACGATGGAGACTAGAAGCGCGCGCTGCTACACCTCGACGCTGTCGACATGCGTGATTCTAGTTTAGCTGAACCCAGGGAACCCGAAGCGCGTGTCGTGCGCCGCTTGTTGCAGGTGACCTGGCGCTACCGAACCCGCGTGCTCCAGGTGTTCGCCTGTCAGGTGGTGTTGCTCGGGATGACGCTGGGCGGCGTCAGCCTGACCGGTTTGGCCATCGACGTGATTCGCCGAGCGCTCGATCCGAGCGCTCCGGTGCCCCGCTGGCCGCGCTTCGTGGCGTTCGCGAGTGGTTGGCCGGCCTCGTCCTCGATCCTCCTGGTCGCGGGGCTCGTCCTGGTGATGGCTCTGATCGGCGCTGCCTTGAACTACGCCTATTCGGTCCAGGTGGGCAGACTGGTGCATGTCGAGATGGTGCCCAGCTTGCGCGCTGAGCTCTACAAGAAACTGCAGCGCTTGAGCTTTCGATTCTTCGATGCTCATCCAAGCGGCGCGATCATCAACCGGGTGACGCGTGACGTGCAGATGCTGCGCTCCTTCGTCGATGGTGTCGTCATCCAGGGCGCCGTGCTGCTGCTGTCACTGAGCGTCTTTCTGGCGTACATGCTGAAGACTCACGTTTTGCTGACGGTTGTCAGTATGATACTGACGCCGTTTCTGTACGTGGCCACGGTGATGTTTTCTCGCTGGGCGCGCCCCGCCTACCTGAAGAGCCGCCAGCTCTCGGATGAGCTGGTGCGGACGCTCGCCGAGTCGATCGAGGGCATCCTGGTCACCAAGGTGTTCGGACGAGAGCGCGAGCAAGAGCAACGTTTCGATGCCCGCAATCAGGCTGTACGGGGCCAGCAGACGAATATCTTTCGTAGCGTCAGCCGCTTCACGCCGCTCGTCGACCTCCTGAACTACCTGAACCTGGCAGTCCTGATGGCTTACGGTGCAGTGCTGATCGGGCGCCACGAGATCACGCTGGGCGATCTGATCGTGTTTGCAGGTCTTTTGCAGGAGTTCGCCCGACGCGCGTCGAATATGGCCAATATCGTCAATACGCTTCAGCAGAGTCTGACCGGCGCGCGTCGTGTATTCGAAGTGTTGGATCAACCGCTGGGAGTGGAGGAAAGCCCGGGCGCTGTACAAGCACCGCCCTTGCGGGGGTGCGTGCGCTTCGAGGATCTGACGTTCGACTATCATGAGGGAGTGCCAGCGCTCCGCGGTGTCGATCTGGAGGTGAGGCCCGGCGAAACCCTGGGGATACTGGGAGCCACGGGATCGGGCAAGAGTACGTTGCTCAGCCTGATTCCACGTTTCTACGACGCTACCGGTGGACGTTTGTCCATCGACGGCACTGACGTGAAGGCTTTTGCGCTGGATTCCCTGCGCCGGCAAATTGGCATCGTCTTCCAGGAAACCCTGTTGTTTCGCGATACGGTTGCCAACAACATCGCCTTCGGGCATCCCGACGCCAGCTTCGAGCGGATCGTGGCTGCTGCCCAGAAGGCGGGAGCGGATGAGTTCATTCGGGAGCTTCCGGAGGGCTACCAGACGCTGCTCACGGAGGGCGCTGTCAACCTATCCGGAGGTCAGCGGCAGCGGTTGGCCATTGCGCGCGCCCTGTTGCTCGATCCTCCCATCGTCGTCTTGGACGATCCAACCACCGCGATCGATCCCCAAACCGAAGGGCAAGTGTTGGCGGCGCTGGATAGCGCCATTGCCGGTCGCACCACGTTCCTGGTGTCCAGCCGGCTCGGCACTCTGAGACGTGCCGATCGAATCATCGTGCTCGAGGACGGGGAAATTGTAGAACAAGGGACTCACGAACAGCTTCTGTCGCTCGGGGGCTCGTATGCGGCGACGGCACGCCTGCAGGGGCTCGACGCAGAAAGGCGGAGGCTCTCCGTGTCGGCAAGGGCATGAGTACTCATAGCGTTCGCGAACCGGGACAGCGGCCGCTGGACTGGGCGCTGGTCAAGCGGATGTTCACTTGCACGCGGCCGTATGCGCGTATGCGCAACACTCTGCTCTTCTTGGTGGTGCTTCGGGCGCTGCAATTACCCGCCATCAGCTGGGCGATCGGCTATGTGATCAGCGGCCCAATCGCTTCTGGCGACGCTGCACGGGCGGCCTTGGGCATCGCTGGATTCGTTCTGCTCGTGTGCGTGACGGAAGTTTGCTTCATGGCTCGCATGCGCCTTGCCTTGCTGCTGGGCGAGGCCGTCGTGTACGACCTGAGGAAGCAGCTCTACCAGCACATCATGAGACAGCCCATGAGCTTCTTCGACAGTATGCCGCTCGGTCGCTTGTTGAGTCGAATGACGTCGGACGTCGATGTGGTTCGCACCGGCATTCAGGATGTGGTGTTCGTCAGTACGGTTCAGCTCGGGTCGATGCTGGTGGCCGCCGCGCTGATGCTCTACTACGATGTGCTCCTATTTCTGGCGGTGTGCGCGATGGTGCCGACGCTTTGGTTTCTGATCAGATATTTCAGAGTCCGCTTGCGTCAGGCCTACCGGGACGTGCAGGAAACCTATAGCCGGTTGACCTCGTCGTTGGCGGAGTCCGTGAACGGCATCCGAGTGATTCAGGGCTTCGTGCGTCAGGAGCGCAACAACGAGCAATTTCGAGATCTCATCTCCGTGCATTCGGAGAACAACATGGCGGTGGCGCGCTACTCGGCCACATTCTTGCCCCTGCTCGAGGCCAATGGACGGCTCTTTTTGGCGTTGCTCTTGGTGGTTGGAGGCTACCAGGCGATGCAAGGCTCTCTCGACCTCGCCAGCTTGATTCAGTTTTTGTTCCTCTCGAGTCTGTTTTTCGGACCCATCCCGGTGTTGGGCAGTCAGTACAATCAGGCGCTCACCGCGATGGCGGGCGCGGAACGCGTTTTCGCGTTGCTGGACACGCCACCAGCACGGACCGATGGGCCCGAGGTGCAGCGGCTCGAGCGGCTGCGCGGCCACGTGCGCTTCGACAGTGTGGTGCTGGAATACGAACCGGGTCGTCGCGCCCTGGACGGCGTATCCTTGGAAGCCGAGCCGGGGCAGACCATCGCCCTGGTGGGCAGGACCGGCAGCGGCAAGACCAGTGTGACGCGGTTGTTGGCGAAGCTCTACGAACCCACGGCCGGGCGAATCTCACTCGATGGCGAGGACTTGGCGAACCTGACGGCGGAGTCCCTACATGCCGAGCTCGGTTGTGTACCCCAGGACAACTTCTTGTTTTCCGGCAGTGTGCGCGAAAACATTCGCTTTGGTCGTCCATTGGCGAGCGATGCCGATATCGAGCGAGTCGTGCGTGAACTCGGACTCGGTGAGCTCGTCTCGGCCTTGCCCCAAGGTTTGGATAGCGAGGTCGGCGAAAAGGGAGCCAGTCTATCGGTGGGGCAGCGCCAGCTGGTTTGCTTTGCGCGTGCTCTCTTGGCCGAGCCCAAGTTGCTCATCTTGGACGAAGCCACGAGCGCCGTCGACGCCATGACCGAAGCCCGCCTGCAAAAAGCCCTGGCGAAGCTTTTGAAAGGTAGGACCAGCTTCGTGGTGGCCCACCGCCTGAGCACCATTCGAGATGCGGACAAGATCGTGGTCTTGGACGGCGGCAGGATCGTGGAAGAGGGGCGCCACGACGATCTTTTGGAGCAAGGGGGGGCCTACGCCGCGCTGTACCGGGAGTTTGCGGGCGATCTGGCGAGCGGCACAGCCTGGAGCACCGAGCGGCTTGCCAACTGACGGCTACCGGCGGTGCTGGTGCGATCCATGCCGCCATCATACGTTCGGAGCGGTCTACCGCTCGGTGCCCCGGCGGCGCGTTCGAACTGGGGCTTACTTGTCAGAATGCGAGCTATTCCTGCGGCGCGAGCACGGATCGAGCCGCGCATTCGAGTTCTTCTATGGTCATGGGTTTTTGAAGAAGCGCGACCCCCTCACGAGAAAGCTCGTCGTCAACAGCGCTGAAGCCGCTCATCAAGACGACAGGAAGGTCCGGGGAGCGCTCCCGCAGCAGTCCGAGCAGTCGCTCGCCTGAAAGCTCGGGCATGGTGCGGTCGATAACCGCGAGCACGAACGGTGAGGTCGCTTCACGAAAGCGCCGCAAACCATCGGGCCCACCGGTTGCTTTGACCACCTGGAAACCCAGGTAATCGAGCTGCCTGCCGACGGCGGTGAGTACTGCTTCGTCGTCGTCGACAACCAGGACACGGCCCGTGCCTCGCCACCTCTCGGTCGGAACCGGTGGGATGCTGGTGGAGGCGGGCGTCGACGACTCGGGCCACGCGATTTCGAAGGTCGTGCCCTCGTCCGGCTGACTGCGGACGCGTACGGCGCAATGGTGGCCCTTAAGGATGCCGAGTACGGAAGCCAGACCGAGACCCCGCCCACTGAACTTGGTCGTGAAGAATGGATCGAAGAGGCGGGAAAGCGTCTGCGCACTCATGCCTGGACCCGTATCGGTGACCTCGAGAACGGCAAAGCGGCCCGGTTGAGCCCCTGTCGTGCGAGTGAAGTCAGCGAGGGCTGCGGTGTCGAGGTCTTGGCGACTCGTGCGGAGCACGACGGTTCCTGTGCCCTCACCGATGGCTTCTACGGCATTGATGACGAGGTTGGTGATCACTTGTTGAACCTGCCCGCTATCCGCCAGAATCGGCGTCAGCTTGCCGAACTGTGTCCGGATCTCGATGGTCGGCGACACGGAAGCACGTAGTAGTTTCAAGCTGTCCAAAATCGCCTGCTGAAGATCCAACGGCGCGAATTTGATGTCACCCTTTCCGGCATACACCAGCAGTTGTCGCGTTAGCGTCGATGCGCGACGAGCCGCTTGCTCGATCGACACCAAGGACTCCTCCGCTTCCTTTGGAAGGGACTTCTCGCGCAACAGCAGATCGGCATTTGCCAGAACTCCGACCAGCAGGTTGTTGAAGTCGTGCGCAATGCCGCCGGCTAGCAGACCGATCGATTCCAGTCGTTCGGCGTCGCGCAGCCGTTCGGCCAGGCGCTTCCGCGCCTCCTCGCTCTCCGTCTTGGCGGCGATCTCCTGTTCCAGCAGCCGATTTTGTGCGGCGAGTTCCTGTGTGCGGGTAGCAACACGGCGCTCGAGTTCCTGATTGACATTTTCGAGTGCTTCTTCGGCCAAGCGCCGGTCGGTCACGTCCATCAGCGCAAGCAAATACCCGCCGCTCGGTGCGGGCCGCCAGTGCGTCTCGAGTCGCACGTATGCAGGCGCTCCACTCGCTCTCGAAAGACGCAGTTCGCGAACCGCGCCGCCCTTCTTCTGTACAGCAGTACGCAGGTGCTCGCGCAGCGGCCCCAGGTGCTGGCGGTCGACGAAGTTCTCGAACTGCTTTCCGACCAGCTGTTCACGATTGTTCTCGAGCAACAGGCCCGCCGCGAAATTCGCGCACCGAATCAGACCGTTGGAGTCCAAATCCAGGTAGCCGGCTGGCGCTTGATCGAACAGCTCCTGATATCGGGTGCGTGCCGCCTCGAGCTCGCAGGTTCTGAGTCGGAGGTCGTCGTTCTGCATTTGCAGTTCGACCTGGTGGACCTGAAGCTCATGGACGAGGCGTTGGACATCCTCCGTTTGAAACCGTGCCACGTCGCGACGGGTCTTGCGCAGGATTTCCTCGGCGCTCTTGCGCAGCGAGATCCAATCTTGTTCCGCATCCGACATCTTCTACCGCCTCCGGCCGTGAACCCCGCCCGTGAACGGATCATAAGCCTGCGTCGTCGATAACTCCAGCGACGAAAATGCCCATGCTAACGTGCTGTCACGTCGCCAAGGGCAAGCAGAATGTGGCCTGGCGTCGCTGCTTCACTCTCGAGTCGGCGCGCATTCAGCAGGATTCGCCGCTTCGTTTCGCCAAAGGTATGTTCTACTTGGAAATCCTGGAACGCGCTGCCCGATGTCACGACTTCATCGAGCAAAGCTCGGAGTCGCGGGAGCGCAAAGAAATCGCCCCCGACGTCGAATAGCGAGCGGCGCTCGAATGGGCCTTCTAGTGACAGCCCGAAGAGCTCGATAAACGCTCTATTCGCGGACACGATTCGCAGGCTGCCGTCGAGCACGACGAGCGGCTCGCGCACCGTTTGCACGATCCCTTGAGCAAACGCGCGGGATGCTGCAAGAAGTTCGGCTCGCTTGACGCGATCGACGTCCACGAAGGTGACCACTACGCCGTCAATCACGTTCTCAGAAGTTCGGTAGGGGAGCATGCGCAACAGCCGCCATTTTCCTTCGGTGGTTTGCACTTCGACTTCGTGCGGTACGAGTGTTGCGAGCACCTGCCGCGCGTCTTCGGCCATTCGATGATAACGAAGGCGAGACGCGAAATCAGCGACCGGCCGACCGACGTCGCTCGGGATCACGCTGATAACGTCTCGGGTCTGCTCCGTGAAGCTCTGGATCTTGAGCTCGCAATCGAGAAAGAGCGTTGCGATATCGGTGCTGTTGAGCAGGTTCTGCATGTCGTCCTTGGCGCGCCCGAGCTGTTCCAGTTTCGTCTGATACTCCGCATTGACAGTCTGCAGCTCCTCGTTGAGCGATTGGAGCTCTTCCCTGGAAGTCTCGAGCTCTTCGTTGGAGCTCTGCAGCTCCTCGTTCATGGATTGCAGCTCCTCGTTCGCGGACTTGAGTTCCTGGTTGGACGTCTCGAATTCCTCGACGGTTTGCTGCAGCGTCCCGCGCGTGCGTTCGAGCTCTTCCTCGAGGTCCGCTTCCTTCGAGCGGCTGAGCGGCTTTCGTCTGGACTTTCCAGTCATGGCGGCGCGTTTCTCCTGCGTGGCCTCGAAGGTCACGCGGAAGAGGCCTCGTATGGGTTCAGGATCAGTAATCCGCTGAACGCTGAGATTCACGCTCTGCGATTCTCCTGTGTGCGAGACGATTTTCAGGTGTGTGCGCAAGACCTCGCTGTCATCGAGCGATGCGGCACGCACCGCTGATGGCAGTGCGTGCCGCAGATCACCTCGTGCCATCGCAAACAGATTGGCCCGTGGCTCCCCGATGTTCAGTTCGAGATACGGGCCTGTTCGTCCATGCGTGTAAGCGATTTCTCCTCGTTCGTTGGCAATGACCGTCGGCGGGGCAAAGCGCGTCATAAGCAGCTTCGCCACCGACTCTGGTACCCCGAGTGCAACCGGCTCGGCGGGGGCAGTCGCTGCCGTCAGCGTCTTTGGCGGCCGCGAGATTGGTAGAGCAAGCCGAAAGGTAGTGGTGGCATTGGGTTGACGCTCGTAGAGTCGGCACTTGCGATCGACCGCCCTGAACAGCTGGTCGAAGCCCCCCGTTGACTCAGACGTTCCGAGAAGCAACAGGCCACCGGGGTTCAACGCATAATGGAATATTGGAATCAGGCGCTTCTGAACCTCCGGTTTCAGGTAGATCAAGAGGTTCCTGCAGGAAATGACGTCGAGCTTGGTAAACGGCGGATCCTTGATGAGGTCGTGGACTGCGAAGACCACGGCTTCTCGCACCTCTTTCCGGATTTGATAGCGATTGCCCTTGCGAACAAAAAAGCGCTCGAGACGAACAGGACCAAGATCGGCGGCAATTCCTTCCGCGTACGTCCCTACTCTGGCAAGCTCGATGGCCTCGGCATCGAGATCACTCGCGAAAATCTGTACGCTCAGCCCCTTGCGAAAGCGCGCGGCGATCTCGGTTGCCAGGATTCCGATCGAATAAGCTTCCTCTCCTGTGGAGCACCCAGGTACCCACACCCGCAGTGGGACGTCTTCTGGTCTCTCCGTCACCAGCTGCTCGAGTGCAATCCCTAGCGCATCGAAGGCTTCCGGATCACGAAAGAAGCTGGTCACGCCGATCAGCAATTCTTGGAAGAGCAGACCCAGCTCGTGCGGGTGTGTTTCGAGAAAGCGCACGTAATCCAGAGGTTGAGCGAGCAGATGGACACGGATGCGCCGCTCGATGCGACGGCGCATCGTTTCGACCTTGTAACCGCCGAAGTCGTGGCCAGTGCGGTTGCGAAGAATGACGAAGATCTTTTCGAGGGCGCCAGGTAGCTGCGCCTCGATCATCTCGGGCGCGTCTACGTGGTTGTTCGCTCGCGCATACTGTAGGATCTGCGCGGGCATCCGTTCGGGCGGCAGGACATAGTCGACCAGCCCAGTTGCGGCGGCGCTCAGCGGCATTCCCGCATACTGTGCCGAGTTCTCGTCTTGAACCATCACCATACCCGACTCCCCCTTGATCTCACGCAAACCGAGCGTGCCGTCGGTGCCCGTACCAGACAGCACTACACACACTGCTCGCTCGCGTCGGTCCCTGGCGAGCGAGCGAAAGAAATGGTCGATTGGTAAATGGATGTCGTTATCTGCAACCGTTGTTCTTAGCCGCCCCTCGACAATCGTCACGTACTCACCTGGTGGGCTGACGTAGACGTGATTGGGGTGCACCGGCATCCCGTCGCGAAGGAGCTCGACGTTCATCTCGGTGTGCCGCGCGAGGAGATCGGGCAGCAGCGAAACATGGTGCGCCGGCTGGTGTGTCACGACGACGAACGCGCATCCGCTATCTGCAGGTGTTGCACCGAAGAAAGCCTCGAGAGCCTCGAGGCCTCCGGCGGAAGCACCGATCCCTACGGTGTAAAAGACGAAGGGTGGCAACGCCGTATCCGCAGGGGCTTCGGGTGCAGCTGCGCTGGCGTTCGGTCGAGCAGTGGCGTCTTTCCGCGCGGGGGGGCGCCGCTGCCCACCCGCGCGGACGCTCTTCTTCTGTTGTCGGTGTGGCTTTCTTGGCGGCACGGGGCACTCTCTCTCGAGCTGATTCCTAGCCGAGGAATGCTACGCCCTTTCGAGCGATTGCGCGTAGCCGGGATGAATGCCGTTGCTCCGGTGCGGAGTAACCGGGCCACGGGGGATGGGGCGGCAGGGCGGGCGAAACTGTGGACTTGGTTGGCGGATCACGGGTGGTTTCGGTCTTGCGAGAGCGGCTCCGGCCCGCCGGACACACTCCGCTTGGTCGACGGTATTCAGTGCCTGGAACAGTGCCGGCCGCTGCGGCTTCGTGAGTGCTCGGGGCCGTCTTCAGTGAGGGCCCGAAAATCCTTCAAATCGCGCTCCTCTGCTCGACTCATTGGCCGTTGCCCATTTTTCGCGATCTCGAATCGCGCTCGCTCATCTGGCATCGAGCGCCAGGGCCGAGCTACTCGAGCGCCAGTGGTACGCACTCGAGCCGCAGCATGAACGCTTGTGGCCCACCGTCTCGGTAGTCCTCGAAGACGACGCCGACCTGACCATTCGGACCAAACGCCGCCACGGGGCCGAGGCTGTTGGCCCCCGCAAAAGTGAGCCGTTCGGGGGGGCTCAGCTCGTTGAGGTTGCGGTCGATGGTCTTGACGTACAACTCGTAGTTGCCCTCCTCGACTTGGTCCGCCCAAAACAGCAGGGCACGGTCTCCCAGTGGGAGCAACGAAGGAGAGCGCGCGCGTTTGCCGCCCGGTGTCAGCGGTGTCTTGGGTTCGAGGGGGTTACCGAACTCGTCGAAAGTGGCTCCGTACACGTACTCGCCTGCTGCGGCCCCATCGTACTGCGACCAGACCAAGATGAAACGGTCCGCGACGTGGCGCACCTGGTGACCGCCAGGGTTCGAATCGACGGCGATCAAGGTGGGCTCCCCCGACAGGTCCTGCGAGAGGCTCATGAAATTGAGCGTGCCGATGGCGCCTGGGTCGAACGGGTCCACGGATTGGAAGGCCACGCCCAAGCGTTCGGTGCCGAAGTCCAGCGAAGCCAGATCCGCGAACACCCCGGGCGGGCTTACCGTGACCGGATCGCCCAAGAGCTCGCTGTCGGTGCTGATGTGCTGCGCCTTGAGAGAGCGAAAGCCGCTGTCGGACTCGCCCCAAAAGACGACCCACTCGCTACCATCGTAACGCACGATCGGATCGGTGGAAAACTCCGGGGTGGCGGTCACGCGAAGATCGGGCCCCAGCTTGGCACCCTTGCGATCCAAGAGGTTGAAGTAGACGTCGATGCTCTGATCCTGCCTGTTGTCTGGCCAGGCGGTGCCGAACACGGACCCGGTCCAGACGATGGGGCCCCCGTAGCTGCCCCCGTTGTGATTGGTGAGCGGCGTTTCCACCTGCACGGTGCCGTCCGGAGACAGGCTCAGAAATCGAAACTCGCGCCGCGTGTGATCGGCCCACAAGGCGACGGCCCAGTGCTCGCCATCGTAGGTGAGGCTGGCCGCTCCGGAGCGACTGTCGTCGTCGTGTGAAAGCCGCCACGGCTCGGACGACACCCGCTGGTAGCCGGCGCCGTCGTCGATCACTCCGTTGCAGTCATTGTCGACGCCGTCGCAGATTTCCTGGCCACCCGGGAATGCATCTGGACTGGTGTCGTCGCAGTCGTTGCCGCACGAACCTTCGCTGCCTGGCGCGAAGCCGGCGCGGGGCCCCTTGAAGCCATCGCCATCCTGGTCGAAAGCAAGGGCGCGGAAGCGGCACGCTCCGGTAGCGGGGTCACAGCTGTCTTCGGTGCACGAATCGCCGTCATCGCACGAGACGGCAGCTCCGGTCTCGCACATGCCCTGGTTGCACACCATGGGCTGACAGCGATCGGTCGTTGGGCAATCTTCGTCGAATAGGCACTCGGCTGGCGGCGTGGCGTCCGGCTCGTCCTCTTCGAGATCGAGAGTGGTCCGGGCGCCGCAGCCGACAAGCGACGCCCCCAGCCACAGCGATGCACTCAGCCAGCGGCGCAAGCCAGATCGCGCGCGCCGCATCAGCCGCATACGCCGTATCCTTCGATGTCGACGGGCGCACAGACCAGGCCGCCCATGCACGTATCCGGCCCATAAGGATCGCATAGCTCGAGGCAGCGCGCGCCGGGCAGCGCACCGACCACACACAGAAGGCCTGCCGCACACCAACCGAAGTCCTGGCCGCAGCGTTCCCCTGCGTGCACGGCTCCCGGAGCGACACAGACGGCGCCGTACTGTTCGAAATCGCAGCCGCCACCACCCGGTCGGTCGATGAAGGGGTAGCAGGCGAGGCCCGGTTCGCAGCCCGAGTCTTCGGCGAGGGGGTCGCACTCGTAGACGGGGGGAGGCGCCTCGGCATCGGGGCAGCCAGGGTCCATGTAGTCGGAGACCACGTCTTCGGACGCGTCCATCCCGGCATCGAGGTCCGCGTCGGGCTCGGCGTCGGGAAGCACCTGGCTGCCGCCGACCCCCGTGGTGGCAGACCCGCCGTCCGAAGAGGTCGATACGTCGTCGCTGCCACCGTGCCTGGTCTGACCGCCACAAGCGCCCAGAAAAGTCACCAAAAACACAAGCTGTTTTGCGCCCCAACGCATGCTCGAACAAGCATAGCTCGACAGATGGGGGGCGCCCAGGCATATCGTGCTATGAAGCGCCTGTCATGAAGGCCCCGAGCTGGCCCACAAGTCGCGTCGCTCGAGGCGCTCTCGACCATGGATGGCTGCTCGTGGCCGTTGCTGCCGGTCTCTTTGGTTGCACGCGCTCCGATGCGCAAGGCGCTGCGGGCACTGCGGCCAGAGCGAGTGCTCCGCTTGGCCCGGAGAGCCATGACCACAAAGTCACAGCGGCGGTGTCGAGCACTCAGCGGGGCGCTTCCGCGGGGCGTGTCACGGGCTCGGTGCCGCCTGTGGGTGCGCGTTGCGTGGTGCCTGCCCCTGCCGAGCCCCCAGCGGCGGTCGGGCCTGCCAAGGACTGCCCGAAGGACCCGGGAAACGCGCCCGAGGTGGGTTCCGGAACCGTTGCCTTTCCCGACGCGCCGGGCAACCCGCGCATTCATGTCGAACTCGCCCTCACCACCGATGCAAAAACCCGTGGGTTGATGTACCGCACGGAGCTCGAGGACGATCAGGGCATGCTATTTTCCTGGCCCCGCGCGCGTCCTCGCTCGTTCTGGATGAAGAACACCTGTATTCCGCTCGACATGTTGTTCATTGACGATGAAAACTACATCGCGGGAATACTGGAGAACGTCCCGACGCTCAACCTGGCGGCTCGCAGTGTCCACTGCCCAGCCGCGCATGTGTTGGAAGTCAATGCCGGATGGACGCGCAAGCACGGAGTGTTCGCGGGCCAGAAGGTCGAAATCGAGCGGTAGAAAATCCATCACCGCACGACTGTCTCGAGGATCACGTCATGAAGCACAATCACCGCACCCTGAGCACGTGGACCATCCTTCTTGCGCCGCTGCTGCTCGCTGCTTGCAAATCGTCACCACCCGAACCCACGCCCGAGCCGATCAAGAAGGAACCAGAGGCCGAAGCTGAGCGGGGCTCCGCGCAAGACTCAGCGAGTCAGGCGAAGCGTGAGCGTTTGCAGAACGCGCTCAGCAGCCGCTACAAGCAGAAACTCGAGCCCAGCGGGTTGCGCGAAGATCGCTTGGGGCGCAAAGCGCTCAATCGTCCCGCGGGTCAATCCAAGACCACATCGGGAGATCCGCTGAACGGCAAGTTCACCCTTGCGGACGCGACCAAGGGCCTACCAGGTACCGGCAAGCTCATGGCCGAGATTCAGACCGATCAGGGCAAGCTCGAATGCGAACTCTACGACGATAAGGCGCCGAACACCGTGGCCAACTTCGTTGGTCTAGCGCGGGGGTTACGCCCTTTCAAAGATCCGAAGACGGACACATGGGTCAAGCGCCCGGCCTATGATGGGACCGTGTTCCATCGCATCATCAAAGGTTTCATGATCCAGGGCGGTGATCCCACTGGGACCGGAAGAGGCGAACCCGGCTACGTGATCCCGGACGAGATCTGGCCGGGTGCCTCGCACGATGAGCGCGGTCTCATTTGTATGGCGAACCGCGGTCCGAACACCAACGGAATGCAGTTCTTCATCATGGATGGGAAGAAGACGCACCTGGACGGGGGCTACACTATTTTCGGCAAATGCGCTCCGGACGCGGTGATCGAAAAGCTCGCGTCTTCCGAGACCATGGGCGATCGGGCGGTCAATCCACCGGTCATGCAACATGTCTTGATCAAGCGAGCGCCCGCGAAATAGCGCTTCAACGAGTCAGTTCCCACCCCGAGTGCGAGGGGGGCCGGCCTGGTGCACCTTGCCTGGCAAACGGCGGCCGACCACGGTTTCCGCGATGTGCCCTGCGGCGATCAGCTGGTCCAGATCGATCCCCGTTTCAATCCCCATGCCGTGCAGCATGTACACGAGGTCCTCGGTGGCCAGATTGCCTGCTGCTCCGGGAGCGTAGGGGCAGCCACCCAGGCCCGCTACCGAGGCATCGAACGTGGTGATGCCGAGTTCCAAGCCAACGAGCGCGTTGGCGAGTGCCGTCCCTCGCGTATCATGAAGGTGCAGCGCAAGCTTGGGCGCGGCGATCTTCGCCAAGAATAACTCGCAAATGCGCCGGGTCTGCAGCGGCGTGCCCACCCCAATCGTGTCGCCGAGGGATACCTGGTAGCAGCCGAGGTCGAGCAGCCGTTGGGCGATCTCGAGCGCCTTGTGCGGGTCGGTTTCCCCCTCGTAGGGGCAGCCCCAGACGGTCGAGATGTAGGCCCGCACGCGCACTCGTTCCTCGAGAGCCACCGAGATGACCTCTTCGAATGCCTCGAGCGAGGTCTTGATGCTCTTGTTGGTATTCTTGCGGTTGTGGGTTTCGCTCGAAGACAAGAACACCGCGACCTCTTCGAGCCCCGCGCTCAGAGCCCGCTCCAGCCCCTTCGAGTTGGGGCAAAGCGCGCCGAACACGACGCCCGGCGGGCGCGGTATGCGCCTCGCCAGCTCTTCGGCATCGGCCAGCTGCGGCACCCAACGTGGCGACACGAAGCTCGTCAGCTCGATGCGCTTGAGGCCGCTCTGGACCAGCGCTTCTACCAGGGAAAGCTTCTGATCGGTACCGATCGGGGCTGCTTCGTTTTGCAGCCCGTCGCGGGGCGAGACTTCGACCACCGAAACACTGGCAGGGAGCTTGTCGAGCATGACGCTCTTCAAGTGTAGCCCAGCCGGAGCGCTTACCAAACCGCGCCCCCGAGCCGCCTGGCACTAGAGGTCCAAAAGGCGCATCTGGCGCTGGCCGGCGTGGGGCACGAAGCGCACCGGGTAGTTCCCGCTCCAACAAGCGTCGCAGAAGTCTTCGGCATTCGACGGCCCCAGGACCGGCAGGTGCTTGCCGTTGCCATTCTTGGGGAGTGCCTGGGCACCACGCTGACATTCGAGCACCGCCGTCTTCATGGCCGAAAGGCTCAGGTAGCCCAGAGTATCACTGGTGATATACTGATTGATCTCTTCCACGGAGTGGGATGAAGCGATCAGTTCGGCGCGGGTGGGGGTGTTGATCCCATAGTAGCAGGGCCATTGGTTGGGGGGGCTCGAGATGCGCATGTGCACCTCGCGAGCGCCCGCGTCTCGCAGCATTTTGACGATCTTGCGGCTGGTGGTGCCGCGCACGATGCTGTCGTCGACTACGACGACACGCTTGCCGGCCAGCAGCCGCGAAATGGGGCTCAGCTTCAGGCGAACCCCGAAATGGCGAATGCTCTGTGAGGGCTCGATAAACGTGCGCCCGACGTAGTGGCTACGGACCAAGCCCATTTCGAACGGCATCTTTGCTGCTTCTGCATAGCCGATCGTCGCAGGCACGCCGGAGTCGGGGACGGGAATGACGACATCGGCATCGACGGGGTGTTCGGCCGCGAGCGCTCGTCCCAAATTCTTGCGCGCCTCGTAGACGCTGACGCCATCCAACGAGGCGTCGGGGCGAGCGAAGTAGACGTACTCGAATATGCAGTTGCTGCGAGGCATGCTGGAAAACGGACGCATGCTCTTCGCACCCTCTTTTGTGAAGACCAGCATCTCGCCAGGCTCCACGTCGCGCACGAATTCGGCATCGATCAGGTCGAAGCTGCTGGGTTCACTCGCGACGACGTGCACGTTGTTCTTGCCGCGCAATGCTCCCAGACAGAGCGGACGGATGCCGCGCGGATCGCGCACCGCGATCATCTTGTCCGCTGTCAGAAACAGTAGCGAGTAAGCTCCCCGGACTTGGCTCAGCGCGTCTGCGATGCGGTCTTCGACCGTGTGTTGCACGCTCGCCGCAATCAGGTGCACGATGACTTCGGTGTCGCTCATGCTCTGGAAAATCGAACCGCGCTCTTCCAGACGTTCGCGCAGCGCTTCGGCGTTCGTCAGGTTACCGTTGTGCGCGACGGCCAGACTGCCGCGTGCGTAATCGACGGCGATCGGCTGAGCGTTCTTCAGCGCGGAAGGCCCCGCGGTCGAGTAGCGTACGTGCCCGATTGCGCTGCGCCCGGTCAGCCGCTCCAGCTGCGATTCCGGGAACACATCGTGGACCAAACCCATGCCGCGATGCTGAATCAGCTGGCCATTATCGCTCGTGACGATTCCGGCGCTTTCTTGACCGCGGTGTTGCAGGGCGTGTAGCCCGAGGTGCGTGAGCTTGGACGCCTCGTTGTGGTTGATGATTCCGAAGACTCCGCACATTTGGGATCTGCTTTTTTGGCGATGGGGTGGATGGGCGCTCGCGGCCGGAATGTGGTCCGGATCCGTGTTGGACGCCAGCCCCGAGGGCCACTGGCGCGCAGGCCGGAAAAAAGGTGCGTGGAGGTGTTACCGCTTTTGCGCTGGCACTGAAGCCGACGTAGCTCGCCCGACGTTGAGTGACCATGGCTGCGATCGGCCGAGGATTGCCGTTCCCTGGTGCCGGTGCCGCGTCCTTGCTCCGGTTCGTCGCTGACGCAGGCAGCCTATCTGGCGACGCTCAGCCGAAGCATACTACATCGAATTTCTTAAATGACGTTTGCAGCTTTCCGTACTCAGTCGGGTATTCTTTGGATTGCTGAATGAGCGCGCTCGACGAGCTTCTCAACCGCTGGCGCAAAAGGCCCGAAGCTGGCGCCACCATCGCCCTGTGCTCCCATCTCGGAGTCTCGCAACGCAAAGATCTGATCCACGAGGTCGGCAGCGCCGCGCAGCAGCGCTACTCGGGCGACGGTGAGGTGATGTTGGCTGTCGGTCGCATGTACCTCGACGTGGCTATGTTCCCGGAGGCTCAGGCGGCGCTGGTGCAAGCGGGCAAGGCGAATGCCAACAACGGTCAGCCTTTCAGGTTTTTGGGCGAGGTTTTGCTTCGGCGCGGCGACGCGGCACGCGCGCTGAAGGTGTTCGAACGGGCCAGACAGCTCGGGGTCGTCGATGCAGGCCTCGATCGCTGGCAGGACCGGGCTTTGGTCTATTGTGCGCTCCAGAAGCGCGTCGGCACCGAGGCCGTCGCGCGCGAAGTGGAGAAGAACGAGCCACTTCGACCCTCGTTGCCTCCCCAGGCTCCTTTCGACTTGGACGAGCTTTCCGTGCAAGAAGACGCGCCCCAGTCGCTCAGCCCGCGGCCTCCTCCGAGCGCCGCGACGCCCAGGGTACGCCGCCCCCTCGCGCCGTTGGGTGCCGTGCCGCCTGCGCCCAAGCTCGTGCGTCAGCGCGACCCAGGCTTGCCGCCCCCGCCGCTCGGCGGCGGGGTTGCCGCGGTAGCGCGGCGCCAGCAGGAACCGTCCCCTCGCCAGGAGCTCTACACCGATGAGATCGAAGAGCTCGAGGTGGAGCCCGAGGCCTCGCCAGCGGTGACCGCGGCTGGGGCCTCGGTGACCGATGAGACGACCCAGCCGCGCATCGAGTCGTCGTCGCCGCCGCGTGAGCAGCTCGAGAGCGGTCCCCTACCCAGTTTCGACCATTCGCAGGCGGAGTGGATCATCGAGCCTCCGACTGTGCCGGGCAATGCGTTCTACCCCAGCTCGATTCCCGGTCTGAGCGAAGACCCCGCCACTCGGGGCTCGGTCGATCACGGCCGGGGGGAGTCCGATCGGAGGGTCCCCGAGGCTGCCCTCGTGCTCGAACATCTGGCGCGGGTCGGGCTCTTCGAGCCGCAGGGAGCCGTCACTCCCGCATGGGAGCAGGCTCCCAAACGCAGGACTCGAGGCTCCTGGGTGCTGATTCTGGCCACTGTGTTGGTCGCCGCTGGCGGCGGTGCCGGGTACTACTACGCGGCGCAGGTGAAGGCCGAGCGCTTGGCGCACGCCGATGCGCTGAACCGGGAAGTGGCAGGGCTTCTACTTTCGGGCACTCTCGACAATGTCCGCTCGACGGATGACAAGCTCAGGCAGTCGTTCGAGCTCGACTCGCTCAGCCAGCAGGCGGCCCGCCTGTGGCTCGAAAACCGAATGCTCCACACCTTGCTGGCGCCCGGCGAGTCGCGGGGCCTCGATTCGGCCACGCATCGAGCCAAACGAGTCGGAATGGACGAAGCGGACTACGCGTTCGGCAAGGTAGCGGGCTTCCTCGCCGAGGGAGATGTGGCGGGTGCCGCTGCGCTCCTGCCCAAGTGGGACAAGCGCGCCGGCAAGGATCCGTACTACCAGCTGGCGGCTGGCGCCGTGCTCGAGCGCGCAGGGGATCTGCGCGCTATCGAGAGGTACGAGGCGGCGCGCGCCCTCGACGAGAAGCTCTTGGTCGCGGATATGTTGCTGGCACGCCTTGCCCTGCTCGAACTCGCCCCGGAAAAGGGCCAGAGCATCATCGAAGCGCTCAAGAAGAAGGGGGGCGATGCGGCCTCGGTTCAGGCGCTCGAAGCCCTGCACTGGGCGGTCGACCCCGACCGGCCGAAGGAGGTGCCCGCAGCCGCCAAGATCGACAAGGCTGCCGAAGGGTCACTCTCCGTGCCGCTGCGACCGGTAGTCTATGCCGTCGAAGCCCTGCAGGCGATTGAGGCCGCGGACTACAAGGAAGCCTCGCGCGCCATCAGTGCCGGCGTGGAGCGCAGCCTCAGTCCAGCCATGGCTACACGCTTGGGGTTCTTGGCCATCCAGGCCGGTGACGAGAAGCTAGCGCGCAAGGCGGCGCTCCGCGCGCTCGGCTTTTCCGCCGTGTACCCTGGGGCTCGAGTGCTGGCAGCGCGCGTGGCCCTGTTGGGCGGTCGTCTGGAGGAAGCTCAGAAGGCCATCGAACAACTCGACCCGGACTCGAAGGACGTCGCCATCGTTCGGGCGGTGGTCGCCTACGAAACCCTCGACGGTAGTGCACTCGACGCCGCCGTCGAAGCCTTCGGCGACAACAAAGACCGACCCGAGCTGGAGGCGCTGAGCGCAACGCCTCAGCTGCTGAACGGCGTTGCCTATCCCGACGAAGAGGTGCTCTCGCGGGTGGCGCACCCGCAGGTACCCTGGGGTCAGGTCGTCGCGGTGGACGCGGCGCTCGCTCAAGGCAACCTCGAGCTCGCTCAACGCCTGGTGCAGAGCTGGCCTACGGACACGCTGCGCCCGGTCTACAGCCTGCGCTTGTCGCGCCTGGCGCGCTACCAGGGAAAGCTCGACGCGGCGCTCAAGTACTCGGAGCAGGCGCTGTCGACCCCCACGTTCCCGGCGGTGGTGGAGCGCGTGCTGGTCTTGCTCGACAACGAGCAGCCCAGGCAGGCGCGGGAGCTGGTTGCGAAGTATCCTGCGCTCTTGGGCTCCGCGAAGAACTGGCTAGGCATCCTGATCGACGCCGCTCAGGGCCGCGACAAGCAAGCCACGGCGAGCGCGTCGGCGCTCGAATTTCCCCCGGAAGGCACGCCCCTCTTGCTGCGGCTCCTGGCTGCGCGAGCCTTCGCGGTTGCCCACGACAAGCGCGCGAAGGATTTCGTCACCCTGATGCAGCGCCAGGCCAAGGGGCACCCCGAGGCGCTCGCGTTGAAGAAGCTGCTCTAAGAACAATACGTCGCTCAGAGGCTCAAGAGGCTTCCTGCTTGAGCCAGCGGTATACCGTGGTCCGGTCCACGCCAAGCGTGCGAGCGGCCGCGGAAATGCTGCCGTCGTTGAGCGAGAGCACATGCTCGAGATACCAGCGCTGGACCTGGTCCAGGCTGGCTGCGCCGGCTCCTATCTCGGGCGGGACCGCTCGTGTCGCCGGCGTGGGAGGGGGGCCCAAAGGCCCCGCGCCCGCGACACGCGGAGTGAGTCCGAGCATGAGGTCGCGCAGATCGTTTTGTAGCTCACGTACATTTCCAACCCAGGCGCGCACCGATTGGGCGCTCTCCAGGAGCCAGCTCCGGATGCGCGCGAGGTCCAGGGCGCCGCTGCCCACGGGCACATTGCGCTGCACGAAGGCCTCCCCGATCGCGATTACATCCTCGGGGCGCTCCCGGAGCGGCGGCACCGTGATCACGTTGCCGGCCAGGCGCTGAAACAGATCCTGGCGGAATTTGCCTGCCTCGACCAGCCCTGCCAGGTCCTCATGAGTGGCTGCAACGTAGCGAATGTCTGCACGGTGCGTCTTGTCCGACCCGAGAGGCCCGATTTCGTCGGTTTCAATCACACGGAGCAAGGCCACCTGAGTGGTGGCGTTGAGGTCGCCGACTTCGTCGAGGAAGAAGCTGCCGCGGTGTGCGTTGCGCAGCCTGCCCGTGCGCGTTTCGATGGCGCCGGTGAACGCACCTTTGACGTGTCCGAAGAGCTCGGACTCGATCAGCGTCTCTGGCACTGCTGCGGCGTTGATTGCGCCTGCCGGCGCGGCGCTCCCATCCGAGCCACCGAGCGTGCCAGCCTGGATGGCTCGCGCCACCAACTCCTTGCCGGTGCCGGTTTCTCCCAGAATGAGCACATCGTGGTCCCGGATCACCTGTTCGAGATGCAGGGCGTGAAACAGGCTCTGCCCGAAGCAGACCGCCCACACCTTGCGCCGCACTGCGCTGAGGGCCAGGGAAGAGCCCTGGAGCGCCGTCAGCGCATGCGAGCAGCGCGCCGCCGCCGTACAAACTCGGACTAGACGAGCTCGAGGCATCCCCAGCACCTTCCAGAAGCGTTCGCCGAAACAGTGGGCATCGAGGACGCGTTCCGGGGTCTTTGGGGTCTGCGTTGCCTGGAGGTGGCCGAAAGCGAGGAGCAGCCGCTCGACCTCCGCCACCTGTCCGGCCGCAGACAGCTCAAGGGCTCTTTCCCGAACCTGGGGCGCTTCGAACCAGCGCGCTGCTCGCGCGAACCCGTCCGGATCCAACTCTGGGCTCCCGAGCCCTTGAGTGACGGCGGTCTCCCAATCCATGTCGCAAAATACAACAAACGCAGGAATTTGCAATGCAAAATACGACATTCTGGCATGCCCATCGCCGGTTTCCCGCGAGAAGAGGCCCGACTGCGCGCAGGCACGTTTCTAGCTCCAAGCACCTCCAGCACCTGCGAGGCCGGTTCGCGGAGGATAACGATGCACACACAAATAGGCTGGCAGTATCTGTTGTTCGGAGTTCCGCTTCTGTTCGGGCTCCTCTTGGTGCTGGGCGCGGCTGTCGGCGTGGTGAGCGCGGACCTCGACCTCGATCTCGACGCGGACGCGAATACGGCTCCGGATGTGGACGCAGAGCCCGACGTCGAAGCGGACGCCGGACTCACAGAGGGCGCGCCAGACGATGCCCAGACGGGGGCCGGACCTGGGAGCTCGAGCTGGCCCGGTATCTTCGGCGTGGGGCGTGTGCCGCTTGCGATCGTGCTGATGAGCTTCAGCATGCTCTTCGGTGGTTTCGGGCTGGCAACCCTGTTCCTGCTCGGTTCGTGGTTGGGCACGGGATGGATCGGCACCTGTGCGGTCGCGATCGTCTCACTGATCACGGCGTTGCTACTGACCTCCCTGTTGACGGCCCAGCTCTCTCGCGTCCTCCCTGCCACCGAGACCTATGCCATGCCCGCGAGCGAGCTCTTGGGGGAGCTCGGGCGAGTGGAGCTCGAGGTGTCGCGAGACTTCGGCGTCGTCAACGTCGCTTCTCGGGACAAGGCGCTGTTGAAGGTGCGAGCCATCAGCTCGGGAATGCCCATCGCCAAGGGGGAGCAGGTGCTGCTCGTCGACTTCGATCCGGCACGCGGGATCTATCTGGTCGAGCCGAGCCCCTTCGACGAACCGTGCGGTGGTTCGAGCGGCTGAGGGAGCCGAGCGATGTCGCGGCGGCTCAGGACTTGAATAGCCAAACCATAAACACAGACAAGGAGTGTGGTCATGACAATCTTTTTGCTTCTACTATTCGGAATGGGCTTGATGGCGGCTCCGCTAGTGGCGCCTCTCGGTGGTTACCAGCTGAGCGGGTCCGCGAGCGCCATCGCCATCGTTGGCGGTCTGGTGTTGACATTGCTTTCGGGCATCGCGCTGATATTCACGCGTCTCTACCGCAAGACGAAGGCGTCCGAAGCCTTCGTCAGAACGGGGAGCGGTGGCGTCCGGGTGATTCGCGATGGCGGCGCCATCGTCATCCCGGTGTTGCACGAGCTCGTGGCGGTCAGCCTGAAGACCCTCAAGCTCGAAGTGAGTCGTGAGCAGGAGGACGCGCTGATCACTCAGGACAAGCTGAGAGCGGACATTCGCGCCGAGTTCTTCGTGCGCGTGCAGCCCGACCAAGAGAGCATTCTGCAGGCGTCACGATCTCTCGGTGAGAAGATGTGCGACCCGATGGAGGTCAAGGCCTTGGTGGAGGACAAGCTGGTGAGTGCTCTCAGGACGGCGGCGGCCGGCAAGACTCTCGAACAGCTGAACTCGGAACGGGACGAGTTCTTGGCCGAAGTGACCAAGCTCGTGGGCGAGGACCTGCGCTCGAACGGCCTGATTCTCGAAACGGCGACCATTTCTCGACTGGACCAGACGGACGAGCAGTACCTGAAGGAAGAGAACATTTTCGATGCTCAAGGGCGCAGGAAGATCGCCGAAATAACCCAGGAGAACTTGACGGAAAGGAATCGCCTGTTGCGCGCTGGCGAACAATCACGCAAGAGCCAGGACGTGGCCACGCGCCAGAAGGTTCTGGAGTTGAGCCGCGCCGAACGTGAAGCGGAGGCGAAGCAGGCCGCCGAGATCGCCAAGATCGAAGCGGAGACGACGCGCGAAGCCCAGGTCAAGGCCATCGAAGCCAAGCGGCTCGTGGAGCTCGCCGAAGTGCAAAAGCAACAAGCCCTCGATGTCGCGCAACGGCAGCAGGAACAAGCCACCGAAGTGGCCGAACGCCAGAAGCAAGAGAACGTGGCGCGTGCCGAAATGCTCCGGGCGGCCGCGGAGCGCGAGCTCGCGGATGCGGAGGCGGAGCGCGAGACGGCTCGGCAGCGCGTCGAATCGGTCAGGGTGACCGAGGAAGCCCAGCGAGCCAAGAAGCGTGAAGTCATCGAAGCCGAGGCACAAGCCGAAAAGCAGTTCGTCGCCTGTCAGCGCAAAGCCGATGCCGATGCGTACGCGACGCAACGCGAGGCGGAAGCCAGGAAGCTGGCGGCGGATGCTGCTTCTGAGGCGATCCGCAAGCAAGCCGAGGCCGAGGCCGAGGCCGAGCGCCAGCGGGCTCTCGGCGAGAAAGCCAGTGCCATGGTTGTGGTGGAAGTGGAGCGTGCGCGCGTCGAGGTGGAACGCGATCGTCTCGAAACCGTGGTCAGGCCGGAGCTCGAGGTGCGCGAGCGCCACGGCAAGGTCGCGCAGGACTTCGAGCTCAAGAAGCTCGAAATCGAGGCTTCGCGCTCGGTACGTATTGCGACGGCTCAGGCCACCGCCAGCTTGTTCACCAAGATGGAGGCCAAGCTGTTCGGCACACCGGAGCAAGTCGAACGGCTCATGGGTAGTCTGCTCAGCGGGCAGAGCGCGGCCACACTGGCCAATGGCTTTCTGGAAACGGCCAACAGCAAAGTGGGCGACGCGCTCGCGCAAGTGGGCGACAACATCGGCGAGCTGGCCAGCGCTGCGGCTCGGCGCCTCGGCGGCGAGGAATTCGTCGAACTGGAGTCGAGGCCGGCGGCGGAGGCTGTTTCCGGGGTCGAGGACGCGGCTCGCCCCGTGGCGCGGTCGGGCGAATCACTGCCTGGCGCGGACGCGGAGTAACGCGAACGAGCAACCGAACTTGCTTTGC
The DNA here is from genome assembly GCA_963809955.1 of uncultured delta proteobacterium. Classification (GTDB taxonomy): domain Bacteria; phylum Myxococcota_A; class Polyangia; order Polyangiales; family Polyangiaceae; genus JAICQQ01. The sequence continues at coordinate 85,713 of CAWELQ010000010.1, read as the reverse complement.
TCGAGAGCTCGCACGCCTCGGTGTGCGGGCTCCGAGCCTTTTCGTGACGTCCCGGGCTACTCCGTGGACTTGGACGCAGTCGGACTGCGCTGTTGGCCGAAGTTGGGTCCGCCTTCGTCCAGAAAGCGTGCCTCCTCGGGCGTGGTGGCCCGCCCCAAGATTTCGTTTCTGTGTGGATAGCGCCCAAAGCGCTCGACGATGCTCGCGTGCTGTTTGGCGTGAGGCAAGAAGTCGGGATAGCCCTCCGGGCAGGTGGCGCCGATTTCTTCGGAGAGTCGTTCGAAGGCTGCGACACAGCGCTGCGCCGCGCTCCGATCCTCGGCGTGCATCAGGGGCATGTACAGGAAGGCGCGCTCGATGGGGCGCAGCTCACGGTCGAAGCCACGCTCGATGGCCGTGGTGCTCGCCGCGAAGGCGGCGGGATCTCCGCCGAAGGCATCGGGAGTACCACGCCCGAGGTTGCGCGTGAACTGGTCGAGCAGGATCACCAGGCCGAGGGCGCTCCTCGGCTGGGCGAGCCAGGTGTCGAGCTGACCCGCACGCGCTCGGCGCACGTCGGGGCCGAATCGCTGGCGGATCTCCTCGTCCACGTCCGGGCCTCCTACCCACCAGAGCTTGGACCTATCCGGATTGAAGTCGTGCGGCTCCGAGAGGGGCCCGAACCAGTACTCGAGAACTTCTTCCGCGCTCGCCATCAGAAGCTCGAGGCTACCATGCCGAGGGTGGCGGTAAATTGCGAGGGAGCTGTGTCACGCACCCCCTTTTGGAAGGGCTCGCTCTGGTCAGGGCCCAGAGCGAAATCACCGCGCCCCTCGAGTCGAACCAGCAGGGACTCCGACAGATTGGCTCCCAGTGTGAGCGTGCCGCTCATGAGCTCCGCGTCCTCGATACCCGTGGTGCGGCCGTCCGGGTCGGCGTAGTACTCGGCGCGCGCGCCCAAGCTCCAGGTTTCATCGAGCTCCAGGTGCGCCCCGAGCATGGCTCCGTACCACTTGGCGGTTTCGGTGCGATCGTCTTCCAGACTGGTGCGGACACCCTCGGTTCCGTAGTCGGCGTTCACGAGCAGCTCGAACACCGGGGTCGGCTGATAGCTGAGCACGATGTCGACCAAGTGCCGCCAGGCATCGAGCTTGTTCGCTCCGCCGCGGTCCACCAACTCGACCTCGGCTTGGGTGCTGGTCGGATTGTCCACGCAGCGTCCGACGTCGGGATCGTAGGATTCTCCCGCGTCGCAGCTGATGCTCGCCGTGTCGTCTTGTTCGGGTCCGCCGAGCCAGCCCACCGTCAGCTCGAGCTCCTGGACGGGGCTGACCAAGAGCTGAGCACCGAAGGATTTGCCCAGGTTGTTGTCCACGCTGTTGTTGATGCCGTTGACGGCCAGCAGGTTCAGCTCGAGCCCCGCGGCAATTTCCCAGTTGGCTCGAAGCCCCGTGTGAAACAGCGGCTGCCCGAGCCAGTAGACGAGGCCGCGTGTGTAGTTGAAGTTGTCCTGGGACTCGGCCACCTCCGCGCCGTAGATGGTATCGAACTTGCCGAGGTCGAGTCGGAGACCGCTTCCCGGACCCCCGGGGCGATACGACACGAACGCTTGCTTGACGTACTGGAGCCCGAGGTCGCTGTCGCAGGGAGCGCGCCCGGTGTTCTCTGACAGGCACGAGTCCGCATAGGCCTCGGCGGTGGGACCGAACCGGAGGCTCAAGGTCGCTCCGACCGGATCGGGATCGTAGGAGGCATCGAAGCCGACCCAGGAAAGCGCGAAGCCGTTGGCCGTGTCGTAGGCGCGAAAGGCATTTTGCCCCGACTGAGGCTTGGGCATGTTGAAGTTCAGCGACGCGTAGGTGTCGACGAACAAGCGCATGTCCATGGTGTCGTACCAGGGCACGGGGGCCGGCGCTGGCTCTTCGGGATAATACTGGGCACGGGCGGGGCTCGCCGCCAGCACCACGGCCAGCGAAAAGCTCGCTTTCAAAACTGGCCCGGTCAGTGGGAGGCGAGGGGGCTTGGAGCTCGGCATGTCGCTCACGTTTACCCGACGGGGGTAAGGTTCAGCAAGCCGGCGGCTCGTTCGCCACAAAATGCGGCAAACCCGCGGACCGAAGTGTCAGACCGCGGGTTTGCCAACAGCCCTGCGGACAGGGCGCTAAGCTAAGCCTTCGGCACGGGCTCGTGCGTGCCGAAGAACGGGTTACCAGGTGCGCACGAAGGTGAAGCGGCCAACGATGCCGTGTTCGTGCGTGTCGACCTCTTCGCCGGCTTCGTCGAGTTCGGACACAACCGCGCGAGATTCCTTCACGGTCTCGTAGCCCAAGAACAGACCCAACGTGTTGTTCTTGCCATAGCCCAGATTCACTCGACCGCCGATTGGCAGGCTCGTGAGCGACTTGTCGTTACCGTCCTCGTCCATGACCTTGGCGGCATCGTTCAAAGCGATGGTCGGCTCGATCTGCGGACCGATCGAGAAGTTCTCCGTCGCGTTGTAGAGGACGAAGAGACGGTTGTACCAAAAATTGGGGAGCGTATCTTTGATTTCGGTACCGCCGCCCTCCACGTAGCCCTTGTCGGCGAAGAGGGACGTGAAGAAGAACTGCGACCACCACTCGACGTAGATCGGATCGAAGTCGAAGTAACCGAACAGCTGCGGTGCCACCAGGGTCGTCGCCTTGTGCGCGCTCCAGTCGAAGCCGATGCCCGCCATGGGGATCAAGAGCACCTGTTCACCGAGCGGGACTTCCACACCGATATCGAACTCGCCGTAGTATCCGGAGTCGACGTAGATGTCTGTGGCGATCCCGACTCCTCCGACGTCGTGCGTGGCGCCCGCCCACAGCTGGAGCGTGAGCGCGTCACTGTCGATACGGAACCATCCTGGCACCCCGCCGTCCTCTTCCTCGGCCGGCGGCTCCGCAGGGGGCGGCTCCGCGGTGGGGGCAGCCATTCCTTCTGCAGCGCTCATCTCCGTGGACGCGGACATCTCGGCACTAGCCGCGGCGGGGGGCTCCTCGGCGGGCGGCGGCGCTGCCTCGGGGGGCGGGGTCTCCTCCATTTGTGCCGTTTCGGCCGGCGCAGTGCCAGGGGCGTCTGCCGGCGCTGCGGCAGGCATGTCGCCCGCTGCGCCCTGTGCCCAAGCAGCGGTCGGTATCAAGAGAGTCCCGGCTGCGACCAGCGGTGTCAGAATTGAACATTTACGCATTTCGAATATCTCCGAGTCTGGGGGAAAGACGATTGCGGCGCCGGGCGAACGCTTGGGAGTGCACCCAGCGCCATGCAGCCCGTGGAGTACTCGTGCCCAGGTTGCAGATTTATTTCGAAACCGTTTCGTTCACTTCGCCGGTCAATTTCAACCTTCTCGGTTCACCAAACCTTCGAAACCAAACAGTTTTATGGACAGGCTTCGAGTAGTGAGCCGGGTCCCCGGCGGAGCCAATGTTTCCAGACTCGGCCCCAATGCGAACCCGTTGTGAGAATTTTGTCAGCGCGCCGGTGCCGCCGATTGGCCGGGTCCGCCAGCCGTACGACCGTCGACCATGGCGTGCAGCTCATCCGGATCGTTGGATCGACCCAGGGCCTCGTCCAACGTGATCAGGCGCCGCGCATAGAGCGAATACAAGGACTGGTTCAAGGTCTGCATGCCGTGCTTGAGCTGACCCACCTGCATCTGGGTGTAGATCTGGTGGAGCTTGTCTTCGCGGATCAGGTTGCGGATGGCGGCGTTGGGAATCAGTACCTCGAGCGCCAGTACTCGCCCCGGTGCACCCGCGCGCGGCAGCAGGAGCTGGCTCACCACACCTTCGAGGACGAACGAAAGCTGCGCTCGGACTTGCGACTGTTGGTGGGGCGGGAACACATCGATGATGCGATTGATGCTCTGGATGGCCGAGTTCGTATGCAGCGTGGCGAAGACGAGGTGGCCAGTTTCGGCAATGGTCAGGGCGGCTTCGATGGTTTCCAGGTCGCGCATCTCGCCCACCAGGACCACGTCCGGATCTTGCCTGAGCACGTACTTGAGGGCCGTTTTGAACGCGGCCGTGTCACTGCCCACTTCGCGTTGATTGACGATGGAGCGCTTGTGCGGGTGCAGGTACTCAATCGGGTCCTCCACCGTCATGATGTGTTGGCGGCGTTCCGAATTGATCTTGTCGATGATCGAGGCGAGCGTGGTGCTCTTACCCGAGCCCGTGGGGCCGGTTACCAGCACCAAGCCTCTGGGCCGGTCGGCGAGCTCGGCTACGCTGGGGGGCAAACCGAGCTCGTCGAAGCTGAGGATCTTGAAGGGAATGGTGCGGAAAGCCCCGGAAACCGCCCCGCGCTGCATGAAGATGTTGGCGCGAAAGCGGGACAGGCTCTTCACGCCGAAGGAAAGATCGAGCTCCTTGTTCTTCTCGAAGGCTATTTTCTGATCCTCGGTCAGCACCGAGTAACAGAGTTGCTTGGTTTCCACCGGGGAGAGCGCGGGCAGTTTGAGTGGCACCACGTTGCCGTCGATTCTGAGCAGAGGAGGGGACCCCGTGGTGATGTGCATGTCGCTTGCGCCTTTCTCGATCATTGCGCGCAAGAGTTGATGAAGATTGACCTTGATGCCGTCGCCGGGTGCGTTCATGAGTGCCTCTGGTGATCGCGTGGTCGCTTCAGTCCGACATGGTCACGCGTAGTACTTCTGCTGGCGTTGTGACGCCCTCGAGCACTTTCTCGATGCCCGCGGCGCGCAATGTCTTCATGCCGGCCTTGATGGCGCTGACCTTCAGCTCGGCGGTGGAAGCGCCCTGCAGCACGGCTTCCTTCAGGTCGTCGCTGAACTTCATCACCTCGTACAGCGCGACACGGCCCTTGTAGCCAGTGTTGTTGCAAGTGGGGCAGCCCAGCCCCTGGAAGACGCTCGAACTCGACAGCTGGCTGTCGGGCACGCCCAGGTCGATCAGAGTTTGCTGGTCGACCTCGACCTCTTGTCGGCAATCCGTGCAGATACGGCGCGCCAGGCGTTGAGCCAGCACCAGGTTCACGCTTGCCGTGATGAGGAAAGGCTCCACGCCCATGTTCAGTAAGCGGGAAATGGTGGCTGGTGCATCGTTGGTGTGCAGAGTGGAGAGCACCAGGTGGCCGGTGAGCGCAGCCTTGACCGCTATTTCCGCCGTCTCGAAGTCTCGGATCTCGCCGACCATGATGATGTCCGGGTCTTGGCGCAAGAAAGATCGGAGGGCCATGGCGAAGTTCAACCCGATGTCGTCGTGCATTTGCACCTGGTTGATGCCGTGGAGGTTGTACTCGACGGGATCCTCGGCGGTGCTGATGTTGCACTCGGCCTTGTTCAGCTCGCTGAGCGCTGAGTACAGCGTGGTGGTCTTCCCCGAGCCGGTGGGGCCGGTGACCAGCACCATGCCCCAGGGCTGATGGATGGCCCATTTGAAGTCTTCGAGCGGTCTCTGGTCGAAGCCCAGCTTGGTCATGTCGAGCTGCAGGTTCCCCTTGTCCAGCAGTCGGAGCACGATCTTTTCGCCCCAGATGGTGGGCATCACCGAGACGCGGAAGTCCATCTCCCGCCCCTTGCCCAGCTTCAACTTGATGCGCCCGTCTTGAGGCAAGCGCCGCTCCGCGATGTCGAGCTGGCTCATGATCTTGAGACGGCTCACCAGCGCGTTCTTGAGCTTCAAGGGCGGAGTCATCTCCTCGTGCAGCACGCCGTCGATGCGATACCTGACACGCAAGCGCTTTTCGTACGGTTCGAGGTGAATGTCGCTGGCGCCTTTGCGAATGGCGTTCAGGAGAAATACGTTGACCAGTCTGACGACGGGCGCGTCCTCGCTCTGACGTTCGAGCTCCAGAGCGTTGACGTCTTCTTCTTCTCCGGTGAAGTCGATGTCCTCGTCGTCGATATCGAAGTCCGCCATGACCTCTTCGTAAGAAGGGCCGGCGTTGTAATACATGTCGATGGCCGCTTGAATCGACGACTCGCTGGCCACCACGGGTTCGACGTTGTAGCCGCTCAGGAACTTGATGTCGTCAATGGCATGCAGGTTCGTCGGGTCGCTCATGGCGACGATCAAGGACGACCCGGAACGGGATACGGGCACGATCTTGTGCTTCTCACAGACGTCTCTGCTAACCAGCTTGATCACGTCCTGGTCGATCTCGTACTCGTCGAGGTTGATGGCGGGAAGGCGGTACTGCGAGCTGAGGAAGTTGGTGATCTCGCCGTCGCTGATGTATCCGAGTTTGGCGAGCGTGAAGCCGAGGTTCTGGCCGGAACGCTTCTGCTCCTCTTGCGCCTGGCGGAGCTGCTGCAAGCTGATCAGTTTTTCCCGGACGAGTAGTTCCCCCAGTCGGTTCGTAGTAGCCATGCTCTGCTTTCGGTTCTAAAGTCGGAGAACCCTCAGTTTAGCAGGCGAAAAAGCCAGCTGACAGTGGGGATTCACCGGATTGTCCACGCCCAACCGAGTCTCTTCGCGGCCCTCTCTGGTGCGTGCTTCGCGCTCGAAAAGGCCCCGGCGCTATCCTTGCGAATTTTTCTGCCGAGAGGGGTATCTTCGCGGCTTTGCGTGCCGTATTCAGGGTTTCGTCGTCCGATTCACAACGGCTATTGACCGACGCCGACAGGTGCCGGCGAGTGCCGCGCGGTTTTGACTGCGGTACGCGCAGGACGGGGCTATCGTTGACGTCGCATTGTCGGAGCAGCTCGAGAGCCGGAAAGCTTACGCATCTGCGCGCCACAGTTCGCGAATGCGAGGTCGCGAACCGTGAAACGCTGGCTCGCACGCCTGTCGCGCGTGATGCGCCGAGAAAAGTCCGAGCTCGAGATGCGTGCACGGCGCGCCGAGGTGCGCGGCGAGCTGACGCTGGCGACGGAGCTCTTTCTGCAAGCCGGGGCCAAGGACGAGGTTGGCCGGGTGCTGTCGTTGCGGGCCAAGAGTGCGCCGAGCGGGACCGAGCGGCTCGAGCTCCTGAATCTGGCTCGTGACTACTCGGGCGAGGCACGACGTGCCGAGCTCGGAAGGCAGACGGCGGTGCTCAGGCTGGAGCTGTGTCAGCAGCGCATGCTCTTGCTGACCCGAGCAGAGCTCGGCGAACTCGGGTGCGAGCTCGCCGCGCATGGCGAGCACCGTCGGGCTGCGGATGCCTTCGGGCTCGCAGGCGACCTCGAGGCTCAAACCACGCAGCTGGTCGAAGCTGGCGCCATCGACCGTCTCGAGGCGGTCTGGGACGCCGACCAGCGGCAGCTCGAGGCCGTCCGCTCACGGGAGCGGGCGGTGAGCCAGGCCAGCGACTTGTTCAGGGCGGGGCGTCGACGCGCGGCGTTGGCGCTGCTTGCCGAGCAGCCGGAGAGACACGTCGTGCGCCTGCTCGAGCTCGAGCGGCACATTCGCCTGTCGAGAGTCATCGGGCCGGAGGTTGCTCTCAGTTTCCATGGCCAGACCCAGCGGTTCGTGTTGGGGGACCGCGTCTCGCTGGGACGACAGGACGCCAGTATCGTGCTGCCCTCTCCCGCCATCAGCCGAACCCACCTGATGCTCGAACGGGCGGGCGAGGAAATGGTGGTGCGCGACGTCTCGAGGAACGGCACGACGCTCGGTGGAGTGCCGCTCGCTGCGCCCCTGCCGCTGAGCTCGCCGCTCGAGCTGGTCTTGGGGGGCGAGGTTCGTGTGAAGCTCATTCCACATGCCCGTTTCGGTGTGTGCATCGTCCTGCCGGAACGAACCCTGTTGGCACCACTGGGCGAGCTGGACCTGGAGGCTGGTCGCGTCAGTTCGGCCGATGACCGCTGGGTCGAGCTCGAGCCGGCAGCGAGCGGCGCGTATCTCAACTCCTGGCGTGTCACCGAACGCATTCAACTGTGTCGCCGCGACGAGCTGAGCCTGTTGCCCGGCGCCCCTCCCATCGCCAGGGTCGAGGAGTGAAGCCGGGTCTTCTCTCCCGGCTCAGGTCGTGGGTGTCTTCCCGGCAGGGCATCCAGAGCGCGTCTGCCCAGATGGGCGTCCAAGTCGAGGCGGGCCCCCGCGCCGAGCGCTCGACGGCGGACCTCACGGGTAGGCCCGTATCGGACGTCGAGGCCATTGTCGCCGTCGACCCCGGGTCACCCCTCTCGCGCCAGCGAGCTCTCTCGAGCCTGCGCCGCGCGGCGGGCACGGAGAGCGAGCGACGCGCACTGGCGGCGTGTCGAGTGGCTCACACCCAGGAGCGAGCTCCGAGCGAGCTGGTTTGTCTGGCTGCCGAGCTGTTGGCGCGGCGCGGCGAACCCGAGGAGGCACTCGCTTTGCTCGATGGGCAGCAGGACCCGCGGGCGTGGCTCCTGGCCGCCGACCTGCGCGCGGAGCGCGGCCAGTTCGCCGTTGCAGAGCGCCTGGTAGAGCGCGTGCTGTCGCGCGACATCGATGCGCCCGGAGCGATCGAGCGTTGGCGGCGCTGGACACCTGCGAGACCAAGCCCGCTTCCCGAACTCGACCAGCCAACGCTGCTCGGTCGCGATGCGCCGTCGACGAGTCTCAGGATCGTCGGGGAGGCGGGGCGTGGCGGCGCGGCGACGGTGTATCGCGCCGAGGATGAACCGCTCGGCCGCTCTGTGGCACTGAAGATCTACCATGACCCGGAGCGGGCGCGCGACCAGCTGCTACGCGAGGCGCGCATGGCCGTCAGGTTTGCGGGACCGGGTGTGATACGGGTCTTCGACGCAGACGCCGAGCAAGGGTTCGTCGTGATCGAGTGGGCCTCTGGGGGATCGCTGGAGCAGCGCCTCGCACGCGGAATGGTCACGGAGGACCATGCTGCGTTGTCATGGTTTCGTGCGCTTTTGGGCGAGGTATCGCGTCTGCACGACGCAGGGTTCGTTCACGCGGATCTCAAGCCAGCCAACATCCTGTTTCGCAGCTCCGGGGAGGCGCTGCTGAGCGATTTCGGGCTGGCAGTGCCGGTGGGAGCACGACACCTTGGGGCGAGCGCCGGTTACACGGCGCCGGAGCGGGCCGCCGGTCGTGTGGCTTGCTTGGAGGACGACGTGTACGGCCTCGGCCGGGTGCTGGAACAGGTCGTCGGGCGCGCGGGGCCGCGCCTGCCTTCCGAACTGGCCAAGCGCCTGGGCCGGGTGGCCGAAATCGCCGTCTCCCCAAACCGGCCCCGGGATGCTAGAGAGCTCTGGAACCTGCTGCCATGAGGGCAGAAAACGAGGACTCGACCCCGGGCAACTGGTGAGCTTGACGGCGGGCCCAGGCGACCAATACTAGAGGTCTTCGAATTCTTACATCGGATAACTCGGGTTTTCGAAAGTACTGAAAAATGGCCAAAACGTATACGGACTTGTTCGGTGAGGTGCGAGACAGCGTCAAGCTGGTCTCCCTCGAAGACTTGAAGGAGCGCCTGGAGACCGGGGGCGATCTGACCCTGGTGGATGTGCGCGAAAAAGACGAGTTCAGGGGTGGCTACATCCCTGGGGCCTTGCACCTACCGCGTGGGTTCCTCGAGATGCAGGCCGAACAGAAGCTGCCGGACAAAAGCGCTCCCATCGTGGTGTACTGTGCTGGAGGCACCCGGAGCGCCTTCGCTGCCAAGACCCTGCAAGACCTGGGCTACCGGCACGTCGAGAGCGCCAATCCAGGCTTCGTTCGCTGGAAGGATCTGCGCTACCCCGTGGAGACTCCACCATCGCTGACCCCGCAGCAGCTCGACCGCTACTCGCGCCACATCATGCTGAGCGAAGTGGGCGAGAAGGGTCAGGCGAAGTTGCTCGAGTCCCGTGTGCTCTTGCTGGGTGCGGGAGGCCTTGGGTCGCCAGCGGCACTGTACCTGGCCGCCGCAGGCGTGGGGACGATCGGCCTGGTGGATGCGGACGTGGTGGACGCCTCCAACTTGCAGCGCCAGATCGTGCACGCCACGTCGCGGCTGGGGGTGGCCAAGGTCGATAGCGCCGAGCAAGCGTTGGTCGATCTCAACCCGGACGTCACAGTCATCAAATACAAAGAGCGCCTGATGAGCGACAACGTGGAGCGCATCCTGGCTGACAAGTGGGATGTGATCGTGGACGGGTGCGACAACTTTCCGACCCGCTACCTCGTCAATGACGCCTCGATCTTTCACAAGATCCCAGTGATTCACGGGTCGATCTTCCGTTTCGAGGGACAGGTCACCACATTTCAGCCTTTCGAGGGGCCCTGCTACCGTTGTCTGTATCCCGAGCCTCCCCCGCCGCACCTGGCCCCTTCGTGCGCTGAAGCGGGTGTGCTCGGTATTCTCCCGGGCATCGTCGGGACGCTTCAGGCCACCGAGGCCATCAAGCTCATCCTCGGTCGCGGCGAACCGCTGGTGGGCCGCCTGCTGACCTACGACTCGCTCGGCATGACCTTCCGCACGCTCAAGCTGCGTCGTGACAAGGCCTGCCCCGCTTGTGGCGACCACCCAACCATCAAAGAATACATCGACTACGAAGGCTTCTGCGCTGGCGGTTGAGCACGAGCCGCACGGCCGTCCCTCAGGCTCGGCCTTTGGCCTTCACTTGATGACATCGTCGATGATCTCGCCGCAGTTGGTGAAGGCGAGGTTCGTTTCGACCCGAAAGTTCGACTCGTTGGTGTGTCTCTCCGCGTGAAACAGGTCGAGCGGATACATGCCACCGACCTCGATGCCTAGGCTTCGGGCCTTCCGGTCGATGTCGATTGTCCGTGACATCTCCGAGTGCAGCCCACCCAGATCGATGGCGAGCTGGCCGTTGATGAACACCCACAGGTCGTCGTCACCTGTGAATGTGAAGCTCTCGCCGCCCTGGTACACGAAAGTCGTGTGCACCTCGGTGGTGAAATGAAAGTTGTGGTTTTCCCCTTCGTTGCCGAAGCCGGCGCCGTCTAGTGGAAAAAAGGCGCCGCTGTGAAAGGTGAGCACAGCGCCGTTGGGTTCGAAGGACAGCGAGACCGCGTACGCCTTGTTCACGCCGTCGACGTTACGGTACCACTGGTCGAAGTTCTGCTTGTTCGTCGTATAGGTGTGCTTGGTGTCCACGTAGACGGGCTTTCGATCGCTTCCCAGTTGCTGCTCGACGATGCCTTCTTCGCCCTGGCCAGTGAAGGTCTCGAAATCAGGGTGCCCGCCGTCGCGGTCGCCGCGCTTGAAATCGCGCACCACCCCGACGATCGTCGTGCCGCAACCTCCCGCGGCCGTGGTGCCTCCCGATCCGTTACTCGCGCCATCACTGGGGTCGCCCAACTTGTAGCCGCCGAAGTCGGTCGGCGTGAAGCCGGCCGGTAACATGTATGGCCCCCCGCCACCCACGCCTCCCATCTGGGAGCCGGAGGTGCCGCTGCCAATGCTCACGCCACTTCCGACTACCAGCGCGGGCTGGGATCCGCCGTCGTCAGCGGAGCCGTTGTCGCTTCCACCGTTGTCGGATGAGCAGGCGCTTGGTAGTAGAAGCAAGCACGCCATGGTTCCGGGTGTCATCATGTCGTATAACCCACGAAATGCAGATTGAATCATGCTCGAATGTGCCATGACAGCGGCCGAGTAGCTCATGTTTCCATGCTTTGGCGGCGTCCACCCTTGCGGTGCCTGCGCAGATGGCGCAAACCTCGTCGCCGCGGTACGGCGCTCGTGGTCGGCTCAGCGGACGAGAGCTGGCCCGCACTCGCCCTGGCTGTCTGGCCACACCTCGACCCGGTCGCCCCGCAGGCGGCGAAGTGGCGTCCGCCAGTCGCTGGCCCGAGGGCCGTGTCGCTCGAGTAGGCATGGGACCGTAGACAAAAGGGCTGGAGCGTAAGCACGAGGGTGAAAACCCGTTTCCTATTCGTCTACACTCTCCACCCACCGCGGCCACCTTGGTCGCTACCCGTCTCTTGAAGGGAGCGAAGGAATGTATCTACGCACGCATCTGCTTCTGGCACTGACTTCGACTGGCATTGCCGCACTCAGCCTGGGCTGCGGTGGTGACGAAAAGGAAGCCAACGTGGCACCCCAGCCGGTGCAGTGTCCGCCAGGGCAGTACTTCGACGGGCAATACTGCCAATACCAAAATCAGCCGCCGCCGGGCGCTGCACCTCCACCCACCGCCGCGCCGCCTCCTGCCGCGCCGCCTGCGGCGACTGCCGGGACCACGACCACTCCCGCCGGGGATGTCCACACGAGCACGGCGGGCCCCAACGCCACCCCGCTCGACCCGAATGCTGCAGCGGCTGCCACGGCGCTGATCACTCCGCTGGCACAGCAGCAAATGGTTGCCGGTTCGAAGCCCGTCGGTTCCGCGATCGCTGGCCAGTTTCAGCAGGGACAATCGCTCCAGCAGCAAATCCAGATGCAGCCGGGCAAGTGCTACACGATCGTAGCGGCGGGGGCTCCTCCCGTCACCGAGGTCAATATCCAGCTCACGCCCGCCATTCCCGGAGTCAACCTCACGGCGGCTGCGGACCAGGACACTGGTGCGACTGCTATCATTGGCAAGAAGCCGAACTGCTTCAAGTGGGCGCTGCCCGCGCCGGGTCCGATGAACCTGATCCTCAGCGTGGCGGCTGGCAATGGGGTGGCGGCCGCGCAGGTTTTCGAGAAGTGACGCTCGGGCGGCGGGCTCGGCGCGCGCCGGGGCCCGTCGCGCGCCTACGAGTCACGCGGCCCTGAGTTCTTCGGGGCTGACGCTCGGGCGCGAGCCTCTTGCTCGAACCCGAGACGCAAAGTTCGGCCAGTTCGCAGTCAAGCCAAGGCGTGCACGCCGCGTGAGTTCGTGGCGCGTGAGCACGCGAGCCAAGAAGACGGCGGTGCCGGCGTGCAGCACCCCTGCGACCACATCGATGACCCAGTGCCAGCGCAGGTACATGGTCGCGACCATGATATTGAGCGAAAAGCACCCGATCACAGGCCAGGTGAAACGGAATGGTACGCGATCGCGGTGCCGATAGGAGAAGAGGGTGAAGAAGACCGGCGCAGCCGTGTGCAGCGAGGGAAATATGTCCATCTGCGCGCCCGCCGAGGACACTGTCCCCATGACCATGTCGTACCAGAGCCCACGCGGCAGCTCGGTGGCGAAATCAGCACGTAACGCGACCACGGGGCCGTAACCGGGAACCAGCAGGTAAAGGAAGTGTCCGGCGCAGAACAACCACAGCATCGAGAAGCAAAACTCTCCGAGCAACTGCTGGTCGCGCGCCAGCGCGAGCACCGGAAAGATGTGAAAGGCCAACAAACAGAAGTAGCTGAAGTAGAAGAAGGAAAACCACTCGGTGGTGAGCGGCGACACCCAGTGCTGTAGATACAGCGCCGGTTCGAAGCCGAAGAACATGAGATCCAAGTGGTAGAGCGCGCTGTCGAACGTTCGAGTGTCGTTCACGATGGGCAACAGATCGCGCAGGAAGAAGTAGCTTGCCTGAACGGAGCCGTAGACACCCAGCCGGTACAAGAAGGGACTCCAAAAGGTCCCGGTCACGATGCGCAGCCGCACGGTCAACAGACAGGCGACGAGGCCAGCCATCAGCGAGCCCAACCCGACGAGGCAGCGGTCCCGCAAGGCCGACGGGTCCGCCGCCCCGGCGCACACCAGCAACACGACGAAGTAGATCAACACGAGCCAGTCTTGAACCGCCAGTTCCTCGAACAGGCGGCGTGCTGCTGCAGTGACGCCCAGGGGCGAGCCCTCTTGATGCGCCTTCATCGAACAGCACCAGTTGGCTCTGTTCCCGGCGGACTCGACGCAGAGTGGGGCGTTTCTGGGAGGCAAGTCCGCATGAGGACGCGACCATGATCCGAAACCGACTTTGACGTCAAGTAGCACGGGGCGCCCGGCCGAGAGGCTTTCGCCGAGGCATTTCCATGTGTCCTGAGAGCGTGGCAGTTGGCCTCACGAGCGCATCGAGCATGAGCGTGAGGTGGGGTCGGAGCCGACAGCGCGATCATTTCAGGTGGTCGCGGGTCTCTTCGGCGGTTTGGACCTCTCCGGTGAGCTCGGTGTCCAGGGGGTCCGCCGAAATACGCAGGCGTGGCGTTCGAGTCGAATAGACGACCTGTCCATCTTCCGTGACGCGGGAGCGGACGCGGTCGTCGACGTTGAGCTGCGCCAACAGCTGATTGGCGCGAGCCTCGTTGGTCAGCATGAACCCCGCCAGTTGTTCCGAAGTGAGTTCGCCCGGAGTCGCGACCAATAGCTCGTGAGCGACGCTGGTCCAGGCATCGTTCAGGGCGTCCGCCCTTCGGCGACGAGCTTTGAGCGACCGCTGCCTTGCCCAAAAGGCGAGCCCAAGGGGGAGTGCGGCGAATGCGAGCAGGCTGGCCCAGGCGCTGGTCAACGCCGACAACAACAAGAGCGTGAGGAAGGTCAATGCGAAGGCGAACCCTCCGGTCACTCCCGCGACTACCCAAAGGGCTCTCAGCAGCCAGGCAGAACGATGTGCGCGCTCGGCTTCCTTGAGCAGCCTGGCCTCTGCTCCGGAACGCTCGACCCGAGCTGCCACGATGGGCACACGAGGACCCCCGCAAATGCGGCATCGATAGACGAGGTCCTGGGAAAGCTCGAGGCCAGCCTCGTTACCGCAATGCGGACAACGCTCGATGGCCGTCCGCGCTGCCAGGCGGAGGTCATCCATGTTTTGGGCTTCCCAAGAGCTCGAGTAGGGAACGAACCATTCGATAGGTCAGCCCCCAAACCTGGTGGCCTTCGACTTCCCAAGCGGGAAAACTCAATCTGCGCCCCTCGTGTTCGTAGTGCAGCGTGGTCTCTCGGGTACCATTGCCGAGCGAGTCGAGGTCGACCCAGATCACTCGGTCCACCTCGTGGTTGGGCTCCAGTCGTGGGCTCTCGGTCAACGAGAAGACGAACGGTTGGATCAGCAGCCTCGAGCCTTTCCGGTTGGCCCCTTGAGCCGGTAGGGGGCCGAGGTACTCGGCCGACGCGTTCAAGTCGATGCCCAATTCTTCGCGTGTTTCGCGGAGGGCGGTTGCCAAAAAGCTCGGATCGCCCGGGTCCACTTTGCCGCCCGGGAACGCCATGTGTGCGCTCCAGGGGTCATGCGCGACCTCCGCTCTCTTGATGAACAACAATTGTAGCGGCTCCCGCTGACTGAGTATGGCCGCCACGGCAGCCCTGAGCGTGATGCCGCTCTCGCGCTCCGGGGGAACTGAATCGCCGTGAACGTTGGGGTTCAGTGCTTGTCTGACGAGGTCTAGGGTAAGGGCCAAATGCGAAACGCGCCTCAAGAAGTCTGACGAGGCTTGCCGCGCCCCGGCTCGAGCCTCAAGCCTAGGGCCGGGATTGACCGCGGGCCACAGCTCACGGCGGGACGCGGATTGCACGCGATCTGGCGCGGGATGGCCAGGCCGCCGGGCCGATCTTGGCGCCAATTCGCGCCAGCTGAGATTTTTGGCGCCACTCGGCTCGGGCCTTTTTGCCGGAGTTTTGCCGCTTCGAGTCTGGGAATAGGAAAACCTTCTGATAGCCTCACGAACCCAAATGATGACACGAAAACCCAGTCTCCTCGCTCTCGTCTTGGCTCTCGGCTTTCTGCTGGTTCCCCGCAGCTCGGCAGCGTTTCCAGGATTCATCGCCGGAAAGGGTGGCGAGAAGGCCGTGGTGCATTCGACCCAGGCCGTGATCATGAAGCGCGGTGAGCGTACCGCGGTCACGGTCATGGCCGACTATGAAGGGCCGATCGAGGACTTCGCAGTGGTGATGGTGGTTCCCGGTGACGTGACCCCGGAACGGGTGGCAACGCTCAAGCGTGAGTACGTCGATCGCGTCGACAAGCTGAGCGCGCCGCGCTTCCACGACTTCTACGAACCCGACCCGTGCGAACCCGGTGAGTGGGGGCAGGAATGGGAGCGTAACCTCAAGGCCTCCGATCATGGCGCCGTGTTGGGTCAGTTCAAGACGGACCCGACGAAGAAGGTGGCCAAGGAGCTGTTCGTCGATACCGAAGCCAAACAGAAGAAGGGCGAATACGAGCTGTCGGTGCTGGATGACGTCGCTGCGCTCGAGAGCTGGGTTTCCGGACAAGGTCTGAAGCTGCCTGACGGCGCGGAGCAGGCGCTCGCTCCCTACATGAAGCAAGGCATGAAGCTCCTGGTCGCGAAAGTGGACGCCAATCGCATCGAGCTGGTGGGCGGCGAGCGTGCGCAGCTATCACCGATTCGGTTCTGGACCGATCAGAGCTACGACACGTTCCCGGCGAAACTGGGGTTGCTGTCGGCTCCCGATTTCCAGGAGGTGGTGCTGTACGTCTTCGATCCCGATAAGCAGTACGAGGTGAAGAACTACAAGACCATCGTTCCACCAACCAACGTCACGGTGACCAAGGATGTGTGGGAGCGCGTTGGAGAATTCTACAACGCCGTTTACGACGAACTGCTTGCCAAGGATCCAAAGACCGTTCTGGCGGAGTTTGCCTGGCCGGTGAAGGGCTGCGGACAGCCTTGCCCGGACGCTCCGTTGTCCGTGTCCGAGCTGATGTCGCTGGGAGGCGACGCGTTCGAGGAAGCCATCCCAGAGGCGGAACGCCGCCCCGAACCTGCCGAGCCTACCAAGGAAGAAGAAGAGAAGTTCAAGGCCACCCTGGAAGGCAAGACGCCCAAGGAGAAGAAAGAGGCCAGGAAGACTTGGGAGGAAGAGCGTGCTCAGATTGCCTACGTAAAGGCTCTGCAAGAGCGCAATGAGTACATCATTTCGCGGCTGCACTTCCGATACAACGACAAGAGCCTTACCGACGACTTGAAGATCGGGCCAACCGGTCACGTGCAGGGTGGCATTGCATTGCCCAAGGGGCCCAAAGGCGAAGCGTCTTCGGAGGTGAAGCCGGCGGACACCAGTAAGCTGCAGATCCGCTTCAACTACCTGGAACCCAGCATCAAGGCCATCAAGTGCGAGCACCCGCAGCGCTGGCGTTGGGGCAAGCGGCCGCGTGAGGTCATGCGCCTGCGCAAGACCTGGGTGGCGGAGGATCTCACGCGCAAGAGCCGCACCCAGATCAAGCCCGAGAAGGTCATCCTGAGTGCAGTGCCCGAACTGGGCATTGTCGGTGCCAAAGAGGAAACAAAGCAGGACAAACCCAAACCGGTCGAAGAACCGAAGAAGCAAAGTTGTGGATGTCGGGTCGTGGGGGGCGCGTCACCACACACCCCACTCTCCGTGCTGGCGTTGCTCGGCGCGGCTGTCATGGCCGTCCGGCGTCGCCGACATTGAAGCCGGCCCCCCATGGCTCGAAGGGGGCGGTCCTCCATTCTACGAGGAGCCTCTCTCGACAGGCACGCGCGAGGCGGCTGCCGGTGATAGACTCCCTCGCGTGGCGGACGACGTTTTCGGCATCGTGGGGTCGCTTCAGGACGGCGCATTCCGCGTCGAGGAAGTGGTCGCGGAAGGTGGGTTCGCCGTGGTCTATCGCGCGCACCATCAAGGGTTTCGCGCGCATGTAGCCCTGAAGTGCCTCAAGATCCCTGGCATGCTGACGCAGGCGAAGCAGGCCGAGTTTCTCGAGAAATTTCGGGCCGAAGGAGAGCTCTTGTTTCGCCTGTCTGCTGCGATACCCGCGGTCGTGCGTCCGCTCCATCTGGGGACTCTCGAGAGCCCGCGGGTCGATTTCGTGCCCTTCATCGCGCTGGAGTGGCTGGCAGGGAGGAATCTGGACGCTTTTATCGCCGAGCGCCGCGCTCGGGGCAAGCCGCCGCTGGGCCTCGGGCGGGCCGTACAGCTGTTGGCACCGGCGGCGCGCGCCCTGCAACAGGCCCACCGCTTCGCGGGGCCCGAAGGGTTCGTTTCGATCCTTCATCGGGACTTGAAGCCGGAGAACCTGTTCGTGACGGAGCTGCACGGTCGCGAGACGATCAAGGTTCTCGACTTCGGCATCGGAAAGGTCAAGCGCACCGCCACCCAGCTGGTAGGGCGGACCTCCATCGAACAGTCGACAATCAGTGCTTTCACGCCCTGCTACGGGGCGCCCGAGCAGTGGTTGCCGAAACGCTTTGGGCAGAGTGGTACGTGGACTGATATTTGGGGGTTGGCGCTCACGCTCGTAGAGCTCGTCACTGGCAGAACCCCGCTCGACGGCGACGCGCATGCCGTGATGGGTGCGGCGATCGACGCCACGCTGCGCCCGACGCCGCGGGCGTTCGGCATCGCGACCTCGGACGACATCGAAGCCATTTTCCAGAAGGCGCTCGCCGTGGACCCGAAGGATCGCTACCACCGGATCGGCGAGTTCTGGGATCACCTGGAAACGGCGCTTGGCCTCTCCGATACCCGCGTGTGGGCGACACCTTCGCATGTGATCGATTTGCCATCCGCTCGCCCGCCATCGGGCCCATTGCCTCGACTTCCTCGGCGAGACGCGGGCGAGGCTGCTAGGGCGCTCGACCTCGAAATTCCCGATCTGGAGAGCTCGCTCCTTCCCGACCCACCTCCGCGGTCGCGGCGCCGCGCGGCTGCTCCTTCGCCTCCGCCCTCGCGCGAAGCCACGGAGGATTTCGACGAATTTGCCGCCAGTCCACCCGGTTCGGGCGAGGTCGATGCGATACCCAACATCGGTGGCTTTCGCATGGACCCTGCGGACCGCTCGCCACCCGATTCACTCGAGCTCAGCACGAGCCTCGCCGAGTTGCGCGCCAGGCCTGCGGTTGCCCGGCACGTTCAGCTCGTCACTCCCTCGCACCGCTCGCTCGGGGAAAGGGTCGGTGGCCCCTTGAAGCTTTTGGCGGTCGCCGCGCTCATCACCGCTCTGGATTGGGTCTATACCTCGGAGACAGGCGAAGCCCTGCAGGTCGGTCCCGCGCGCGCGTTCTGGATCGCCGGTCCGCTCGCGGTTCTGGCGATCGTCAAGCTCGTCTATCGCCTCATCGAGCACTGAGCTCAGTAGCCGATGTCGAGCTCCTCGTTGCCAATCGGTCGGGGAAACGACAGCCCGTTCGGAACCTCGCCGCTTTGCGCGGACTGGGGGGAGGCGGGGGAGGCGGGGGAGGCGGGGGCGCTTGCGACCAAGGGTTGTCCGGGTCTACGGATTCAGCCGTCGGGGGCCAACCATTTGGTGGCGGCGACGCCGTACGCCCGTCGATTCGTCCTGCGGGAGTCGAGGTAGGGCTTGGGTAAGGCTCCGCAACCTGTTGGGCGTAGTACGGCTGTTCGGACGTGGAGATGGCTCTCGACTTGCAGGACACCAAGTAGCTTTCGGGCATTGCTCCGCGTGCCTGCCGGATGTCGTAGCCCAGGGGACAGTGCCGCCCAGCCAACTCGTAGCATTCTCCGGTTTCACCGCAGCTGATGAAGAGTACGCGCTGACCACTGGGGCCGACGATGGAGCGCGCGGTGGGTCGTACGCAGCCAAGAGCGAGCAGCAAGGTGAGCGTGCCCAATACCGCCTGCGATCCCACGACGCGCGCCACTCGCCTTGCACTACGATTGCGTAACGGAACCACCAACACTACCAGAGCACACCCCTGACCTAGCGGCAAACCGAAAGTGTGCGACTCCGCCTGTCTGGCGGGTCTATGTTTGGCGGGTCTATGTTTGGCGGGTCTATGTTTGGTGGGTCTGTGCGAGGCATTCACGCATCGTTAACGTGGTGCCGCTCACCATGAATGGAGACAAGGTGAGCGAGCGCATTACGCTTGCCCACTTGGTTCAGGGGGCCGTGATGCCTCTCACGCCTCGGTCCGCGAAGTATTGTCGCAATACGTCACGCGCGACCTCGTTGGCCTTGCGGTGCCAGACTTTCCCGTTTTGGAGCAGCACGGTAACCACGACCTTGGGCTTGCGGCTCGGGGCAAACCCCGTGAACCAACTCGTGGTGGGTGAATCGGGAGTGAGCTGAAGAGTGCCCGTTTTACCGGCAGCCCGCAGCGAGCCGAGGTAGCTCCGACCCCGGTCGTCAGAGAAGGCGGCGAGCGACGTTCCCCCACGAACCGTCACCTCCATCATGCGCACCATACGCCAAGCCGTATTGGCTGACAGGACCCGCCCCAGGTCCTGCTTGTGTTCCGGGGCGTGATAGTCGCCCAGACTCTCCACGATGGAGAGTCGAGCGGCGCGTCCGCGGTTGGCCACCAGAAAAGAAAGGTAGGCGGCACCGAGAGGGGTGAGTCTGCTGTGGGTGAAGCCAGCGGCTGTGCGCGCGAACTCGAGATTGTTGTAGGGCACTTTCAACCTTCCGAGTTCCACGTCCACGTCGAAGGGCAAGCTGTGATTGAAGCCGAGCTTCTCGGCTACCTCGAGCAAGTCGTCTCGCATTAGATAGTGGTTGGCCAGTTGCGCATAGACGGCGTTCCTGCTGTGTCCCAACGCCTGGAAGAAGGGAGCGCACAGTGCGTGCGGTCCCTTTGCCTCGTCCAAGTGCCGCCGATAGATGCCGTGCTCGCCGCCGTGAATGCACACTGTCTGCCGCGGGTTGATGCCGCCGCGCTCGAATAGAGCTACCGTGGTGACCAGCTTGAACACGCTCGCGGCCGGCGCACTGGCGCGGTAGAGCAGGCTCTCCTGGCCCCGTTTCGAGGTGTCTGCCCAGACCAACACCCGACCGGTTTCGACGTCCAAGACGACGGCGGCGCCCTGCACGGGGAGCGCGGCTCTCAGCAATCGGAGCACCTGGCGTTGGAGCCCCACGTCGAGCGTGAGCGTCGCCTGCAGACCACCAGCGGGCGCGAGCGCGTGCTCGCCCTCGATCGTGAGGTGCTCCAGATCGACCGGAGCGGGCAAGGGCGCTTGCGCCGTGGGTGCGGCAGCGGGCTCGGCGCTGCCGCTGTGGCTGCCCAGCGTCAGGCACAAGACAAACGCCAGGCATATCGCTTGCTTCATCCAGTCAGTCACGCCCGAGGAGTGACCCCTGGCCACGGAGCGGGCCAAGTTCCTTGCTATCTAACGAATTCAATAAGTTATGATTTCCCTACAAGGTGATGAAAAGTAGGATAATGTAGGAATCAAGTTGGCCGGTTGCGTTGCGGTCGGCCTACCATTCGAATCCTCAGCGGAGGTCTGGACATGGAACGACGGGTCGGTTTGAGAGCAAGAACGGATTTCCCGGTGATCGCCCGAAACGGAAGCCTGAGTGCCCATTGCAGGGGGATCGAAATCTC
This sequence comes from uncultured delta proteobacterium, assembly GCA_963809955.1. GTDB lineage: Bacteria > Myxococcota_A > Polyangia > Polyangiales > Polyangiaceae > JAICQQ01. Next base: position 64,719 of record CAWELQ010000010.1, on the reverse strand, counting down.
GGCAACCGGCATCATCGTGGATCGCGGCCTCAGCGTTACCCGCAGGGATCAGCCTCTTTTGCTGAAGTTGGAGCTGCGTCTGCCGGAACGGATCAGGATCCTGAACGCCTTGGCCCGCCCGGTTTGGGCCTTCGGGTCCCAACAGGCGTTGCGCTTCATTCGCATGTCCGACGTCGACCGCTTGTCCCTCGCGGAACACCTGGATATTTTGCATCGCCGCGGAGTCGCGCTTAACTGAGCTCGATGAGGGTAAATGTGATGCTCGATACAAGGACGGTGAACGCGCACAGCTCGTCGCATGGGCTGCGACTCGCATGGACGGCCACGGCAGCGGCATTGGTTTTGTCCCTGGGCGCTTCGGCGTGTGTCAGCCAAAGCACCTACGAGGAAGCCAAGTCTGCCGCGGATGTGGAGCATGAAGCTCACCGCAGGGCGCGCGCCGAACTCGCACAAGTCCAGGCGCAGCTCACGGAGCTCCAGGACAGCCTGAAGCAACGCGAGTCGGAAGTCCAAGAGCAGGAGCGACGCCTGGCCGAGGCGGATCTGCACCTCAAGTTGGCCCATCAGGAGCGCGACGAAAACGGGGTGCTCGTCGATCAGCTCCGCGGCGAATTGGCGCGGGTGGGCGACCATTTGCGCGTGTTTTCGGAGCAGAAGACGCAGCTGGCCGCGGAGCTCCGCGAGGCGGAATTACGCTCGCGCTTGGTTCAGCAGCGCGAGCTCCGGGTTCGACAGCTCACCGAGCTGGTACGGGACGCCACCCTGCTCGAGGCTTCGGCGATTCATTCGGGGGTGATCGTGCTCTCCACGGATCACGGCTCCCCCGTGCTTCGGATCCCGCGACAAACCCTGGCACCGGACGGCAAGCTCGGCGCGGACGGGACGCGCATCACGAAAAATCTGGGTCGCCTCGCCAAGCTGCACGATAAGCTGCGATACACGATCAGCGCGCGCGGGGAGGTGGGCAAAGAGCCGCCGAACGCGCTGCTGCTCCGCGAGGTGTCCGACGGGCTCGTGGCCGCGGGCGTTGCTCGGGACAAGGTCACCTTGGATCCGACAGAAGCCAGCAAGTCGGCCGAGGAAGCTTCGACGGCGCGTGAACTCCCCGCCTCTGCGCCGGGCGGTGAAGTGGTGATCGTGCTCCAGCTCGGCGAGCCAGTGAGCGCGTCCCAACCGGACGAGAGCGCCGCGGCGGCCGACGAGGAGTTCGCGCGGGAAGAAGCCGGGGTCGGCCCATCCGACGCCGTGGGGCCGGCGGCCGGGTCACTCTGAGCCGAGCGGGAACGCTCCCGGGGCTCGACTGGGGTGAGGGGAGGGCGAGCCCGGTGCCTCAGAGCGAGAAGCTCACCTTGGCGGGCCAGCTTCCCGGCGAAGGGAACTTGGCGCCCTTCAGCGCGGCGACCAGACAATCGGCAGCGGATTCCCGCGCATCCTCGGAATGCGCGACCCCAGCCGCCATCACCGAGCCGTCGGTGCCGACGTACATCGTCACGGTGTAGGCTCCGCCTCCGTCCTTGCAGCCGTCGATGTCTTGGGACAGCTCGTCGAGTGTTTCCTCGACGCTGTCGCGCGACCAATCGGTGGGGGGCCGGACGTCCTTGGGCATGTCGAAACTGAACGACTTGCGAGCCAGCCCCGTCTCGCCGCCCACGGGTTTGGGCCAGCTGCGCTTGGCGAGCGCCTGCAGCATGCAAAGCTCGGTGTCTCTGTCACCCAAGGTAGACTCTTCGAGATGAGCGTCGCTCAGATGCCCGTCGGTGCCGATCTTGAGGGAGAAGCTCACGTCTCCTCCCAAGAACTCCAGTTGCTCGGCGCCCTGGTCCAAGCACCGCTGCAGATCCTGAAGGGACTTGGAGAACGTCCGGTCGACGGCTTCCTGGTTCAGGCCACCGATCTCACTGGAAACGCCGACTTGCGAGGCGCCCTCGTCCGCCTGGTCTTCGCGCACTACATCGTCCGCGCTGCTCGCGCGTTTCTCTTCGCTGCCTCCACATGCCCCCAGGCAAAGCCCGAGCGCCAGGAAGCTCGGCGCGGTGTATTTACGAAGCATCTGCATACTGGCTCGCTCGTTTAGCTCGAAGGCGAGATCTTCACAACTCCCTAGCGGCAGCCCGCCGCTGCTGTGTTTGAAAAATTCCATTGTTCTCGGTCAGGTCCATTCAAGGGGCACGTGACTCCCGCCTACACCTCTCGGAACAGGGCGGCGCCATCGACCTCAGCCAGAACCTCCAAAAGCTGCGGCTTGGGGCGCACGGCCACCGGAAGCCTCGCAGCCTGCAACATGTGAAGATCGAAGACATTGTCGCCAAATGTGGCGAGCCACTGTCGCTCGGCGATCAGGGCACGGCCCGCCAGTGCCTTGCTTTCGGCGTAGGGGATGGGGGTTCGAAGCTCCACCAAGAGTCGTCCGTCCGCCGAATGGGTGTCGCCTGCGGCGATTTCTGCCGGCCGGAAACCGAGCTCTCGTGCCGCCTCCTCGACGGCGAGTCTGGGTGACGCCGAAATGATCACGCAGTGCACTCCTCGCCGACGGGCCCAATCGATCACCGGGCTGAGCGGTGTGTAACGGGCCACGCGCGAGGTGGGACGCGCCAGGGTGCGCGCGACGTGTTCTCTGAGCTCGGACGCTGTCCAGCCGGCATAGCACCACACCATCATCTCGCAGGCTTTCAGCTCCGGGTAGCGACCGGCATGGAAAGCGTCGACCAGGCGCTCTGCGACAGCGCTCGGGGACCCTTCACTGGGAATACCGAACTGCTCAGCGTCACGCTTCAGCGCTGCGTGAGCCTCGGGCCGGATCAGCTCCTGCTCGATTGCGGAGACGCAGGCTTCCTCACCGATGTCTCCCGACCACAGCGTTCCATCGGCGTCGAACGCGAGGGCCGCCGCGGGCGCATCGTCCAGGAACGAATCGAGCAGCGCGATGATGTCCGAGGCCGTGAGCTCGCGCAAGGCTCGGACTTGGCTCATTGGGGTCGGCTCCGCCACCACGCTTCCGCGAAGGACAGGTCTTCTACCGTGTCTATTTCCATGTAGGCGCCCGGGGTGTCTTCGCGGTGCATTTCCACGCCGTGCTCGAGCATGTGCTGCAAGAGGTCGATCAAGTAGGCTTTCTCCCAACTGCGGCCTTCGCGGAATTCGCGGCCGGCAAACTCCGACTCCGCCCGGTCGAAGTGCGACAGCAGTGTTCGTGCTCCAGCTGGGCTCACCTTCATGACCCCCACGAACTCGCCGCTGGCACTGTCGCTGGGAATACGGCGGCTGATCTCGACCACGCGGCTTCCCGTCGCGCGCAGCTTTTCGGCATCACTTTCGGGATGGCGTGTGCGGTTCACGTAGCGACGTCGCCACTCGGTATCCGAGCCCAGAGCGATATCGTGTGGGCTCTCAGCGAGCTTTCGCGCGATGACCTCATCGTAGACGATGTCGGCATAGGTGGAGACGAACCCCCCCGAAAGGTAATCCCGTGCGCACATCAGTGAGAGCAAGATGTTGTTGTTCTCGAAGTCGCGATTCGTCACGAAGGTGAAGTCCGGGTAAGCCTCGCGCACGACGTGTTCCGCGTAGCCGCCGATGAACACGATGTCGCGGGGGGCGATGCCCGCTCCACCCAGTGCTTCCACTATCCAGTCCAGCATGGGACGCCCCATCACCGGGACCATGGTCTTTGGGATCTCTTGGGTGTGGTGCTCGAGTCGCATGCCGCGCCCCGCACCGATGATGACGGCTCGCATCACGTTCCACGCAGTTTGGCGAGCACCGCCTGATCCTCCAGCGTGGACACGTCGCCGCTGGTTTCGCGGCCGGCGGCGATGTCCTTCAGCAAGCGTCGCATGATCTTGCCACTGCGCGTCTTGGGGAGGCCGTCCGCGAAACGGATTGCGGCCGGGCGTGCAAACTTTCCGATGTCTTTGGCGACGTGATCGGCAAGCTCTCGTGCCATCTCGTCGCTTGGCTCGATGCCCGCCTTCAATGTTACGAATGCGACCAGGGCTTGCCCCGTGAGATCGTCCGGACGGCCCACGGCCGCGGCCTCGGCCACTGCCTGGTGGGCCACCAGAATGCTCTCGATTTCGGCGGTACCGATACGGTGACCGGAAACGTTGAGCACGTCGTCGATGCGCCCCACCACGGTGAAGTAGCCGTCCGAATCGGTATGCGCTCCGTCACCCGTGAAGTAGGACCCGGGTACGTCGCTCCAGTACTGTTGCTTGTAGCGCTGGTCGTCGCCCCAGACAGTGCGCAGCATGCTGGGCCAGGGTTTTCGGATGACCAGTAGACCACCTTCGTGAGCGCCAACGGGCGTGCCGTCGCTGGTGACGCACTCCGGCGAGACGCCGAAGAAGGGCAGGCCGCAGCTGCCGGGCTTCATCGTGTGCGCTCCTGGCAGTGTGGTCATCATGATGGCGCCCGTTTCCGTTTGCCACCAGGTATCGACTACCGGGCACTTCCCCTTGCCCACTTGTCGATGGTACCAGGTCCACGCCTCGGGGTTGATGGGTTCGCCCACCGTGCCGAGCAGGCGGAGGCTCGAAAGGTCGTGTTTGTCGAGCCATTCGTTGCCCTGGCGCATGAAGGCGCGGATGGCCGTGGGAGCCGTGTAAAGAATGGTGACGCGATGCTTTTCGATGATGCTCCAGAAGCGTCCCCAGTCAGGCGCATTGGGAGCACCCTCGTAGAGCAGGCAGGTGGCTCCGTTGGAGAGCGGCCCATACACGATGTAGCTGTGCCCGGTGATCCAACCCACGTCTGCGGTGCACCAGTAGACATCCTCCGGCGCAAGGTCGAAAACGTACTTGCTGGTCACGTGCGTGCCGGCGAGGTAGCCGGCGCTGGTGTGCAAGACCCCTTTGGGTTTTCCGGTCGAACCCGAGGTGTACAGGATGAACAGGGGGTGTTCGGCATCGACGATTTCCGGTTTCTCGCCGAGGCTTCGGTCCGCCGCATCGACGGCCTCGTACCAGTCGAGGTCACGGCCCGGCTTCATCGTCACCTGAACGTGCTCGGACCCGAGGCGCGAGTAGACGAATACTTTTTCGACGGAACTGGTTCCCTCGAGTGCTTCGTCGACGGTTGCTTTGAGCGGCACCACCTTACCTTTGCGCCAGGCTCCGTCCTGAGTCAGCACGGCCTTGGCACCACAGTCGTTGATGCGGTCTTTGAGAGAGTCGGCGGCGAACCCGCCGAACACGACGGTGTGCGGAGCGCCGACTCTTGCACAAGCCAGCATTCCGACCACGACCTCCGGCACCATTCCCATGTAGATGGCGACGCGGTCCCCTTTGCCGATACCGGCGTTCTTGAGCGCCGCAGCAAATCGAATCACGGCTTCGGTGAGCTCCGCGTAGCTCATGGTGCGCACCTCGCCCGGTTCGCTTTCCCAGATGAGAGCTTGCTTGTCACGTGCGGGACCGGTCAGATGTTTGTCCAGGCAGCTTTCCGTAACGTTGAGCTCGGCACCGACGAACCACTTGGCGAAAGGGCTCTGGTATTCGAGTAGCTTTTCCCAGGGTTTCCTGAATACCAGCTCTTGCGTTTCGCGCTTCCAAAAGCTGTCGGGAGAATCCAGGCTTTCGCGGTACATCTTGTCGTACTGCTCGCGGGAGCGGATGCGTGCCTGCGCCGAAAATTCGGCGGATGGCTCGAGTGTTTTCGATTGTTCGCTGAAGGTTTCGATCTTCTTGTCTTGCTCTGACATGCGGTCCCCTGCTGGTGACAATGGCGCGGGCGAAATGCCCCTACTTCGGCCCGGGCATCCTATCGGGTTGTCGACGAGGATCAATGCCCCCGCCCCTCGGAGCCAAACCGGCGACAAAAATCCACCTCCAAGCGTCAGGGGCGTCCCCCTAGCGACCAACGGGCTGTTGGTCGACACCAGTCAACGAAGTAGAGACCCGATCGGGCAGCATGCCGTGCCGACGCAGTTGGCAACCTGCTCGGCGGTTCCAACGGGCGAGCGCGATTCTCGGTGAGGGTTTTCGGGCCCTCACAGAGCCGGGACCGAGGCGAAGCGACCCACGAGTATTCAGCCCTCTAGGGCGCCTTCCATTCGCTCCAGCCCGCCCTTAGGCCGAAGCCGAGGCTCTTCAAGCCTCCCTCGTTGAAGAGATCTCGGTCGTCGTTGCCCAACGAGCCCCGACTCTCGACGTAGGTGACGAAGTCCGCCTCCAGCAGCAGGCGGTTCAGGTTGAATTGTACACCCACCTCGACCAGGACATAGCCGTTCAGCGCCTGGGCATCGAAGCTGTCGTCCTCGGGCTTTTGCAGTTCGAAGCGGTGCGTCACTCCACCGAAACCCAGCGTCGAAGTGAAGCGCGCGCGCGTTCCGTTGCTGAACAAGCGCAGGTTGCCCCCCAGGCGAAATGCGTTGATCGCGTAGTCCAGGCCCGGTTCGCTCTCGCTTTCGCCGCAGACGACGTCGATGCCTTGCCACCTGGTTTTTGCGGATTTTTCCACGCAGGCGTCCTTGACGCGGGTCAGGCCCCCTTCGACCAAAAGCTCCAGGCCGAGCGCCGTCCACAAGCGGTAGCCGGCGCGCCCGCCCCAGCTGAGGGCTCCGCTGTTCCAGCTGTTGTTCACGCGCACGCCGTCGGGCGCATCGGGTACCAGCAGGACGTTGAACGAGCCGAGTCCGTACCAGCCACGCGTGCGCAGAATGGGTCGCTCTCCGGATTTCGTCAGGGCGCTTTCCTCGATCGCTCCACCAGCGCTGGCGCGAATGATCTTGCGTTCGCCGACCTCCACCTCGAAGGGCTCCTCGACCGTTTCATGCCCTGGTTGGTAAATTTGCAGCAGGTGCTCGCCAGGATCGAGGGGGCCCGACCAGTCGCCATAGGCGCGCGCCTGACCATCGATGGCAATGGCGGCCTTGCGCTCTTCGGTTTGAATGGTCACGAACCCGGCGATGGGCTTCAGTACCACTTCGATGTGCGCGGTCTCGTGGCCCGAGGCCACCCTTATCGGCCGCTCCTCGAGGGCGTAGCCCGGAGCCGTGGCCACCAACCGGTGTTCACCGACGTTCAGCCTGAGGCCCTGAGCGAGCGCGCTGCCATCTATGGGCTCGCCGTCGATGCGGAGTGCGGCCGTTGTCGGTGACACCCGAAACCGGACTTTTCGGGTCAACCCGCGGAGCTCGTCGCGGGCAGCACGGATGTCGACCTGCTCGTCCGGCGTCAGGCTTTCCCCGTAGCTCGAAAGCAAGAGCTCGAGTGTGCTGGCTGCGGCCGCGTAGCGAAACAAGGCCTTTTGGCACAGCGCGATGTTTTGCAGCGAACCCGCGCCGGGCTTGATTTGGAACGCGGCCTGGAATTCGACCAGGGCTGCCGTGTAGTTTCCGTCCTGGTACAGGCGGACCCCGTTCTCGAAGTGTTGCCGCGCGAGACTGGATGGAGGCTCCGCTCGTGGGGCGCCTTGGGCTTGACTGCCGGGGGGCGTCGATCCGGCTTCGAGAGCAGTGCCCGAGGACTGAGCGCTCGCGACCCCGGCTTGGACCAGAGCGGCGGTGGTGCCGAGCGCAAACCCTCCCCACATGCGCGGGACCAGTCGCCAGGACATCCGCATGAACGATTGTCCACACTAGCACAAGCGGAGCGCAATCCCGACGCGCGATGCCGCTTCAGGGGCCTTCTGTCTTCAGGCGCAGCTGCCCGGCGACGCCGACCCTGGGAGCGGGATTCCGACTTTCGGCGCTGGCGGAAGCGGGGCTCGTCGCGGGAGAGGCGCTCCCCTTCGACCTACCGGCAGGCTGGGGTGCATTGGGGGGAGTCGTCCTTGGCGCGCGAGCACGCTCGGCAGTGCGCGCTCGTGGAGGGCCGAGGGTCGGGGAGGGTGGAGGATGCGTCGCGGTCGTCTGCAGGGGTCGTTCCGAGACTCGGGCCCGAGCCGCCTCGGCGGTGGGGACCTTCGGCAACGGCGCTGCAGGGGGAGTCGACTTCGTGCCGACCGGTGGTTCGCGCTGAGCCCTGAAACCGACGAACCAGAGTGCGCCGAGCACGGCAAGAGCGATCGCGATGGCCACGGTTCGCCCACCGACTCGGGACGGCACACGCGCTCGATTGCTCGCGGGCAGAGCTGACCCGTGCGGAGCGTCCGGCGTGGTGGGCGGCGCCGGGGCGCTCTCGACGGTATCCGCGAAGGCCGAGCCTCCAACGACCGGTGGCACGGAAACGAGGCTCCGCCCAGTTTCTGGAGCTGCCGCTCCGAGCGCCTCCGCGAACTCTCGCGCGCTCTGGAAGCGTTGCTCGCGTTCGCGTGCGATGCTCTTGTGGATAACCTTGGCGAGCGCCTCCGGAAGGGCGGGCGCGAATTCTCGGATGTCGGGCGCGGGCGTGGTGCAGATGCGGATCAGCACCGCTTCGAAGGTTGCCGCGGTGTGGGGGGGCCGCCCAGCCAGAGTCTCGTAAAGAATGGCGCCCACGCTGAACAGATCGGCTCGACCATCGATGTCGGGAAATGCCTGAGCCTGCTCCGGGGACATGTAGTGAGCGGTGCCCAGCACCGTGCCCTCGCGAGTGAGCGTGTCACCAGGACTATTGACGATCTTGGATATTCCGAAGTCGACAATCTTCACGAACAGAGGATCGTCGTCTCGCCGACAGACGAAGATGTTGTCCGGTTTGAGATCGCGATGGATGATCCCCTTTTCATGCGCACGACCGAGGGCTCGCAGGATCTGTCCTACCAGGGTCAGCGCGACCTCAAGCGCAAGGGGCCCCTCGCGCTTGAGTCGTGTACGAAGATCCTCGCCATCGAGCAACTCCATGACCAGGTAGGGACGCCCATCAGTGCCGGTGCCCGCGTCGAAGATTTCGACGATATGAGCGCTGTCCACGGCGCTTGCGGCTTCAGCCTCGCGTTGAAAGCGGGCGGCCGTGGCGCTGTCCACGGCCTCTTCGCGAAACAGGAACTTGAGCGCCACGCGCTTGTTGATGGTGGTGTTCAGCGCTTCGTAAACAGCGCCCATTCCACCGGAGCCGACCAGGCGTTCGATCCGGTACTTACCAGCGATGGTAGTGCCCACGAGTGCTTGGAGCTGTTCGGCCTTTCCGGCTAGTGGCACGGTTGCACCCCCGCTGAAACCGCGCTCTGCCCAACTCCAGTCATGATCCGCAGCTTAGCCCGGCCCAGGCCAACAAACCGCGAGTTTGTCGCGACGAATCATAGGCGACGCGCGGGTAGCCGAGCCCACATCGGGGCATCGGCCCATCGCGAAGCCCTGGAGACCAGAGCAAATAGGCAGATGCGGCCTGACCAACCGGTCGCGTTGAGGGCACCATCGGGCCCTCACAGGCCCGGGACCGAGGCCAAGCGACCCATAACTGGTCAGCCCTTCAAGCGTGCCCAGGCCTACCCGGGCGAGTGAGCTTCAGCCGAGCTTGGCCAGGGCGGCCTGAATGCGTGAAGTGGTGCGCGCTGCGGTCTTCGGGTGCACGACGCCTTTGCTGGCCGCGGTGGCCAGCGCCGAAGTGGCGCTCTTTACGATCGCGGCGGCTTGCCCCGCATCGCCGCTCGCGATTGCCGTTCTGGCTTTTTTCACGGCGGTACGCACGCTGCTGCGTACGGTGCGATTGCGCGCGGTCCGGCCGATTCGCTGTCGGTTGCGCTTGGCTGCAGAAGGATGATTCGCCATAAAGCTGAGTCCTGAACTGATTTACGAGTCGCCTTCCGGCTTCTTCGCGTCTGGCTTTTTGGGGTCGTAGCCCTCGGGGTGGACCGGAAATGGAGGCGTGCCCAGGCGAGTCCGCGCCCGCTTGGCGAGCCTGCCAGCGCGACGCTGCCGCATGGATCGGCGTGTCTCCGTTTGTTGGGTCGAAGAAACCATTGAACTTACTTCCTCAATTTCGGGCGCTCACAGCGCTCGGGGGCCGGGAATATGGGCGAACCCGGCGGCCTTGTCAACGTGCGGCCGGTAAAATGAGGCAGGCAGGCCTCGGTTGCTGCCGGTGGGCGCGGAAACCCACAAAAAACCTCGACCGGCGGATCACGACGTTGGAAAGGCTGAGCGGAAGCGCCTGCGTCACTGGGGGCGAACGGTCAGGTGGACGACATACGCCGCTCGGGAGAAAGGCTGCACGCGAGCTCTGCCCAACGCTGTCTTGATGCACCCTTCCGCTTCGGTTCCCGCTGCCGGACCGGACACCGCGACCGAGGCCACACGCCCATCGGAACCGAACTGGACGGAGGCACGCGACGGGGCACCCTGACCTGCCACACAGGCGCGTGCCGACCCCATGACCGAACCCACAGCCACCTGAACCGCGCCCGTGGAAGGCTTGTCCGGCAAGCTGACTCCCTGCGAGTCCGCCATCACCATGCCCGGCTCGCTCGGTCCCGCCGGTGGGGGCTCGGGGGAAGCGCTTTCGTGGGCGGTGGCGACCTCCTTGCGAGTCCCCGTGGCGGTCCGGTGCACCTGGGGCTTCGATGCTCGCGGAACGCCAACGGCCTTGCCTGCCGCGGGGCCCTCGTCCACCGGTACTTCCTCGACGTTGAGCACCGGACTGGGTGCTGGGACGGGAGCCCTTGAAGGTGGCGGTGCGGGCGCCTGCTGTTTCGGAGAGACCTCGTGCAGCGCCACGGCTTCGGAGGCAACTTCCTGGTGGGCCGTTCTCACATACATCATCGCGGCTGCGGCCATGCCGAGCAGCCCGAACGCGACACCGATCCACATGCGGCGGTCCTGCCGTCCACTGGGTGATTCGGCCGTGGCAGCGACGGTGCGCTCAGCGGCTGCTTCTGGTTCGGAAGCGTTGCCCAGAACCGAGAGCTGGGCGGCTTCGGAAGCCCTGGGTCTCGAAGCAGGAGACGCTTTGCCCGCCACGTGGGTTGCAACGGGCTGAGCCCTGCCCACCAGTTGCGCGAGCCCGGGAGCGCGATCGGACGCCGACTGCGTCGCTGAAGCCTCGGCGGCTGTTGTCTGAACCCGCGCTTCCTGCCGGGCTTTGACGGCCTGGCTCAGCATCGCTCGAGCCAGCTCGTCTCGCTCGCGTCTTTCGTGCAGATGTTGGGCGACACTGGCCTTGGCCAGCTGAGCCAGGCTGCCCTCGCTCGGTCGTTTCATGCGGGGGTGCGAGCGCCGCTGAATCTCGCGCTCCTCCTCGGGTAAATCCGCCCAAGGCGCTTCGAGCAACTCATCACTGGTGGACCCGGCGCGAGCGATTTGCACCTGACCATCGATGCGTGCGGCCAGCCGCTCCCATTCGCCGTCGTCCTTCCTCGGCAAGGGCCAGTTGCCCAGCAGCTCCTCTGCCGGTTCGGGCAAGCGCGGATCGTTCGGGTCTTCGGGAAACATGCTCATCGACCCCTCGAAGCCCTTCGTTCCGCGTAGCCGTGGCTGTCCATGAACTCCTTCAGCTTGCGGCGGGCCTCGTGAATGCGCCACGCCACGGTGCCTTCCGGACACCCCAACACTTCCCCTGCTTCGGCATGGCTCAGGCCGTCGATGCTGACCAAGATGAGCGTGGTGCGCAGGGTTTCGCTCAGTTCGTCCAACCCTTCACAAAGTACCATCGCCATTTGTCGGTCAGCGCTCAGCGCCGCAGGGTCGGCGTGGGTGGCGCGCCGCTCCACGAGCAACCCTTCGATACGCGGATCATCCGGAGTGGTGCTGGCGCGCTTCGACTTACGCGAACGAATCGCGTTCAAAGACAGGTTGACCGCGATGCGGTACATCCAGGTGAATGGTTCGCTGCGCCCGTCGAATCGATCCAACGCACCGTAGGCGCGTACGAAGGTATCTTGCGTCACGTCTTCCGCTTCCGCGGCGTCACGCAGGAGGTGCACCGCGAGACGGTAGATGCGCTTCTGATAGCGGCGTACGATGACCCCGAAGGCTTCATGATCGCCATCGCGGGCCAGATCGACGAGGTCGCGGTCGCTCACTGCCGACATGCTCGCTCTCATGCTAGCCGAGTTCATGCGACGGGGCCCGCTTGCTCTGGGTTTTGGTCGCTCGGATTCGAGCGAAACCAGGGTGAGGGGGGGCTCGCTGTTCAGTTTCGACTCGACTAGAATGGCTGGCGCGCTCACTCTGGCTACGACACCGAGAGCGCAAGCATCCTTGGGCTTCCGCCCCGGGCGCCTCTGTAGAGGCCTTTGGCACGGGGGCTGCCGCTGCTCGATGCGGAGCTCGGCGGGACTCTACTTGCTCGAATCTTCGTTGCTGGCCAGGTTCAGCTTGGCTTTCAAGAGGTCGCCCAGGGTGCCAAACTTCGCTTCTTCTTTGAGCTTTTGTCGGTACTCGCGGTGCGCCTTGCGCTCTTCGTCTTCGCGCAGGGCTCGCAGGCTGAGCTTTGGCTCACCCCGCCTGGGGTCGAGATCAATCACCTTCAGGTCCAATTTCTGACCCGGCTTGAAGACCTTCCGGAGGTCGGTGCCGCGCTGCGTCCCCGTCTGACCTGCTGGGATGAAGCCGCGAGCGCTGCGTCCGGTCACGCCCAGCACTCTCACCTGGACGCCCGCTGTGTCACCTTTGATGACCTCTGCCTGAACTCGGGCGTTGCGCGTGACCTTCTGCTCGGGTTCTTCGGCATGTTGGTCGGTGAGAGCTGGGTGCAGGTTGATTTTACGATTCTTGATGTCGAAGTGACGCACGACGACATCGAGTTCCTGTCCGACACTGAGCACGTCGGAGGGATGCTCGACTCGCTGAAACGCGAGATCCGCCACGTGGATCAAGCCATCGATGTCCGAGTCGAGCGCGATGAATGCGCCGAAGTTCTCTAGACGCACCACCTTTCCGCGATGGTGGCTGCCCGCTGCGAACTTGCGCTTTGCCTCCGCCCACGGGTCCGGCATGAGCGCTTTCCTGCTCAACCAGATCTTCCCCTTTTCGTCGATCTTGGTGATCTTCACCGGGAACTTGTCGCCGGGCTTGAGCTCCTCGGTGATGCGTGCGCGGGGGTCATGGCTGACTTCGGAAGCGTGAACCAGGCCTTCGAGGTTCTCAGCGTCCGGGAGAGCCACGAAAGCGCCCCACTCCACCACGGTTCTGACCACACCCTGCATCTCCGCGCCCTCTTCGAGCAATGCCAGGGCCCTCTTGCGTCGTTCGTGCGCTTCCGATTCGAGCATTGGCCGGCGTGTCACCACCACGTCGCGTCCCTGCTTCTCGTACTGCACGACCTTGAACTGCATGCGCTGGCCGACCAGCCCAGTGAAGTTCGCGTTCGACGGATGCAGATCCATGCCAGAAGCTGGTGCAAACGCCCGCAACCCAGAGATGTCGACCTCGACCCCGCCCTTGATGGCGCCCGTGATCAAGCCTTCGATGAGATCGCCAGACTTGGCGGCGGCCTCGACGGCCGGCTTGACCTCTTCTTCGCGCAGCGGCTTGCGCGTGAGTACCACGAGGCCTCCGCGCCCGCCGTCGTTGTGCACTCGTGCCAGGAAACGGTCCCCCACCGCAGGAACCAGATCATCCGGCTCCATTTCGCCGCGATCGAAGATGGCGAGGGCTTTGCCCGACAGATCGACCATGATGGCCGTTTCGAGCACTGCGGTGACCTTGCCGAATACTTCTTCACCCACGTGGAAAGGAGCTCGCTCCGGCGCGCGCGGCGCCCGGTTCTCTCGCTCGGGTCTTTCCGTGTCGTGCGCGCCGCCCTTCTTCTTTCGGCGACGTCGGCGCTTCTTCTTCTTCTCTCCAGGGGCGCCGCTGTCGCCCGCGCCCCTGGCGTCCGCGGACTCCGACTGCCCTGCATCGGGTGCCGCTGCGCCTTCTGCCTGAGGCTCCGCGTCACTCGAGGTTGCCGCCTCACCCGAGGTCGCCGCCTCACCCGAGGTCGCGCCCCTGGCGACCGGCTGCTCCGCGGTTCCAGCCGTACCCGCCCGAGCCTCCGGGCCTTCGGCAGCCTCCGGGCCTTCGGCTTCGTGCGCGCCTGCGTCAACTTGGACTTCGCCGGGATTCGCCCGGGCTGCGCCCGCGTGCTCTTGGGCTTCAGTGCCGTCGGAAGCCTGGGGAGCCGCACCGATTTCGTTGCCGGAAGCGGGCGAGGCCGGGTCGGAGGCTATTTCGCCACCTTCTGCCTGACTCCCCTGCGCGGCGACCGGGCTTTCCGGTTCGGTTTGGGTCGAGCTCGGCTCAGGCTGCTCGGCAGCGACCTGACCGTCGCTCGCGGCGGCCTCGCTGGCGGGTGCAGCGCCCTGGGTTTCGGATGTTTCCGCCTGCACGGGTGCGGCGCTCGAGGTCGATGCTGCTCCGTGAGACTCGGGGTCCAGCTGTTTCGGCTGGCTCTGGATGTTTGGGTCGTTGCTCGCCATGGCTCGTTCCGTTGGCCCCGGCGCCTATATCGCGCCTGGTGCCGCGTGCCAATCCCGCCGTACAAAAACGCTGGATATGTCGCAGTTCTGTCGCTTGTCCTCGAGCTAGCGTGTGATGGGTAGGTGGCGATTGACGCCCCCGCTGCGATCGATGGTCGGGGCGCCCGAGGCGCTCCGATTCGACTCTGCGAGCCTTTCGACCAGTTGCTGGGCAATTTCCGAGAAGACCAGCGCGATGGATGACTGAGGCGCTGCCTCCACGACGGGTGTGCCGGCGTCGCCCCACTGTCGAACCGTGGGGTCGATGGGTAGCTGACCTAGCAAGGGCGCCTGTGCCATCTCGGCGATTTTGCGTCCTCCGCCTTCGCCAAACAAGAAGTGCTTTTTCTGGCACCCGTCGCAGATGAAATAACTCTGGTTTTCGACGACGCCGGTAATCGGAATGCCGACCTTCTGGTTCATGGACACGGCTTTGTAAACATCCTGCAATGCCACCTCCTGCGGAGTGGTGACGATGACCGCCCCGTTGCTCCGGACATGCTGCGACAGCGTGAGGGCGATATCCCCGGTGCCCGGAGGGAGGTCGAGCAGCAGGTAGTCGAGCTCGCCCCAGGCGACGTCCTTCAAGAATTGCAGAAGTGCGCCGTGTAACATGGGACCACGCCAGACCACGGCGGCCTTGTTGTCTTCCAGTAGAAAACCGATGCTCATCAGCTTCACTCCGAAGCGCTGGAGCGGTTGAATCTGTTTGCCGTCGCTCAGCGGTTGGCCGGAGATACCGAGCATGGTGGGGATGCTCGGCCCGTAGATGTCGGCATCGAGCAAACCGACGCGATACCCCAGACGTTTGAGAGCCAACGCCAAGTTCGCCGCGACCGTGCTCTTGCCGACGCCGCCCTTACCGCTCATGACCAGCACGATGTTCTTCGCCCCGGGCACGGGATCGTTGTCCGCCAGGGGACGGCCGGGCAGGTCGGGATGCGCGGATGGGGTTTGTGTGGGCTCGGACATCGGCTTGTGACTAGAGCTTGGCGCAGCGTATGTCAAATCGAGCGGCGCTGGGGCGCCGAGCCTGGCGCCTCACCGGAGAGGCGCCACGTCTCGCGTCTCTTCGCGTGGGGATGCAATCCGCTCAAAAGATGCCTACGAACCAGGCCAGCAGCACACCGAAAAGAGCCCCGCCAGCGAGCATCAGAGCTGCGCCCAGGCGGCGGCGCTCCCGCGCGCAGGGCGCCGGGGTAGGAAACACGATGATCTCCGGAGCGCCCAGAAATCTGGGATCCAGCCTAGGCGTGTTCGCCGCTGGTGGGATCTTGGGAGATACGAGAAGCGAGTCGCTGATACCCCAGAACCCCTCGGTGTTCGTGCTCTGGCACTCCGGAACCCGGGAAACGCAGCTCCACGAGGTCGAGAGCGGCGCAGGCCCAGCCACTGCCGGCAGGCTTGGAGTGTCACCCAGCGGCAGTTCGAGCTTGCCGGACGCGGGGGGCTCGCTGGTGTTCGACCAGAGCTCGCCGAGCGAGTTGGCCAGGAGCCCGCGCTCTCGGTCGAGCTGCTCGCGAAATTCCTCCGCGCTCCGGGGGCACAGCTCGGACTTTCCATCCAGAGCCCGCTCGACCAGACGCGCGAGACCCGTCGGCACACCGCCGAGCGAAGTGCTCAGTTCGCTTTCTTGGCCCGGTTCACCCCGGGAGTGCCCGCTCAGCATTTCATGGAGCGCGGCCGCCACTGCGGTCAGGTCTCCGCGTTCATCCGCTTCGCTCGCGCTGGGCGGCTTCTCGAACCCGACGAGCTTCGCGCGTGGGGTCGCGCTGCCAGCTTCTACCAGCACGACCGAGTTCGTATCGAGGCGCCCATGCACCACGCGCGCGGCATGGGCGGCGGAAACGCCCGCCAGCATCTCGCTCGCCAACCGGCACGCGAGGGCCACGGGTAGAGGCGCTCGGCTCAGGCGAGCACTGAGTGGCTCGCCCTGCGGGAGCTCGGTGACCACATAGGGGGTACCGTCCTCGGCGCACCCCAGGTCGAAGACGCTGGCGACGTTCTCGTGGTTGATGCGCGCTGCGCCGCGCGCCCGATCGAGGAAGCGATCCCTCAATGTCGGGGGTGAACCGAGTTCGGGGGCGAGCACCCGTACGGCGACTCGCTTGCCGGCGAGCAGGTGCTCGGCCTCGTATAGCCGGCTCACCGATTCGCGCTCGAGCTCGCGGAGCAAGCGATAGCGGCCGTCCAGATCGCGACCTTCGAGCTCGGGGGCGGCTGTCATCACTCCGGATGGACGGCACACCGCGACAATCAGTTTACCAAAAAGCCCTCTTCCTGGCAGCCCGTCGACCGAGGCCGGCCGGTGTCGAACTGGATTCCAGCCGGCCGTGTGGTCCGGACAGGGCCGGGGGTATGCTTCGCTTCATGGTGCAGGCGTTCCTGGCGTAGCGAGCGGGCGCACGGCATGGACCGCGGATCGCCCAGCCCGACACAAAAGCCAAACGGCGCGCTCCCCGCAGGGAACGCGCCGTTCTCGGCTGACTCTTCGTTACGAAGAGAACTCAGCCGGCACTGGCTTCGCCGCTAACGTCGGCGCTCGCCATCACCGACACGTTGACCGAAGCGGACGCCTTCACAGCGCCCTCCATCTTGGTCACGAATTCTGCGCCGGCCGAAGCCACACACTGAGCGGAACCGGCGACCTCACCGGCCACGCTGCCAGCAGCGGAGGCAACATCACCCGCAGCCTGGGCGGCGAGCTTGGCCTTGGCGGCAACCTGGAGCACCTGAGGCAAGTACACCTCGATGTCCGCCCTCACGTCGGCCTCGATGTCGCCGGTGACCGTGATGGCGGGCGGTGTGCATTCTGCCTTGAACTGCGCCTGACCCTTGCAGCCTGCCTCGCAGTCCGCATTGACTTCGCATTCTGGTTCCTTGAGCTCGGCCTCGCACTTGGGCGCTTTGACGGTGCCGTCACACATGCCCTGGCAGCGCGCGGTGGTGTCGCACTTGACGCTCGCGTCCGCGGCCAACTCGCAGCTGGCATCGCAGCTGCCGGTGCATTGGGCGCTGCAGGTGCCCTGGCACTCGCCGTCGCAACTGCCGCGGCACTCGGTTTCGCCGTCGCCGTTCGTGATCTCGGCGTCGCAGGTGCCATCGCAGGTGCCGTTGCAGGTGCCCGAGCACTCGCCGGTGCACGTACCCGAACAGGTGCCTTCGCACTTCGCTTCGGCTGACGCGGTAGCTTCGCAGCTGACCGTGCCCTCGCAACTGCCCTCGCACTCGACGCTCAGTTCGCCGGGCTCGCAACGCGCCTCGACGCTGCCGGGATCGCACTCGCCTTCGACGGAGCAGTTCGCCTCGCAGTTGAGCTGGGCAGAGGCGTTGACCTCGCATTTGGCCGGGACGATCTCGATGGCGAGATTCGCGTCGACTGCGGCCTTGACAACCGCGGCGGCTTCCCCGCACTTGGCCGAAAGATCATCGTCCCTGAGCGAGTCGTCCTCGTCGTCCCCCGCCAGGCCCGAACACGCGACGCTGAGATCCGCCTGCATTTCGGCAGCCACGTCCGTGAGCGCCGAGACCGAGGCGTCCAGCGACTCCATCTTCGCGTTCAATTCGGCGCCACACGCCGCGCTGTTGTCGTCTTCACTGCCGCAGCCTTGCGACAGCGCTCCAGCGAAGACCACCGCCAGAATCGGCCCCGCGAGTTTTGCACCACTGAACTTTGCCATTTAAGCGCTCCTTTTGCCCTTATGAAGAAATCGCGGGAGCAGGCCCGCAGTCACGATTGGACGGAACAGCTCGCGAGTGAATGCACTGTTGCAGTCGCTTTGCTGCCCCTGCTGGTTGTGTTCCGACTGGGATCCGAATCGGATCCGATGAGTTCTCGATTCCAATGCGCGGCTCCGAAGCAAGCGGTGCCCGCGGAAGTTTTCTACAGGTAATCTGAAACGTTGTTAAGACCTAAGGTTCTCGGAGGCTGCTGCCTTGGGGTGATCGGCTTAGGGGGGGATACGGTTGCATGTTTGATGCCCGTCCGCCCAATTCCGTGCTGCCGGGATTCGCCGTCGGCGTTTTGGATCGAAACATCTGTTGAACACACGGAGTCAATGCGCTGACCGGTCGCCCGAACACGCATGCGGTTTCTGTTTGATGTGCGCGACGACGCGATTTCAGTGTCAGAGGTGTGACCTACGGTAACACTCACAGAAGTGTAGGGGCAGGTGAGGCGCTCGCTTCTGCTGTGGTTTCGCGAAGCGCCTTTTCGCCCCACTCGCGGGCCCTTAGCGGGGAAAGGCTGCCGGATTGCCGCCGTCGACCGGGATCACCGTGCCCGTGGTCGCCGGGGCGGTGGCGAGCCAGAAGAAAGCGTCCGCCACGTCGGCAGCGGTGGTTTCACGCTGGAGTAGGTTGAGCTTGAAGTACTCGTTCGGACTCACGCCGCGCGCGCGCGCACGCGCCTCGAGCACGCCGCCCGCGAACAGATCGGTTCGGACCCGATCGGCATTGACGGCATTGGCGCGGATTCCATGCGGTGCCAGGTCGACTGCGTACTGTTTCATGAGTGCGACGAGCGCCGCTTTGGGCACGGCATAGGGGCCGAACTGGGGGCCCTGGTTGAAAGCGCTCTTGGACGCGTTGAACAGGAGTACGCCGCCCGCGCCTTGCGCGAGTAGCAGCTGGCTCGCTGCGCGCGCTACGTTTTGGTGACCGAGCAGATTGACCTCGAGCGAGGCACGGAGGGCTTCGTCTCCTTCCGCTTCGTGCAAGAGGCCCGAAGGCGCGGTGCCGGCGTTGGACACCACCAGATCGAGCCCGCCGAAACAGTCGACCGCGTAGTCCAGCATGCGTTCGATATCGCTTGGATTCGTGACATCGACGGGCAGATGCCGGACGACGCTTGCACCAAATTGCCGGCTCAGCTCGGCGGCGGTCATGGCGAGCCTCTCGGCGTCCATATCACCGAGCATCACGTGAGCGCCTTCGGTGAGGAAACGCTGCGCAGTGGCGAGACCGATGCCGCGCGCGGCGCCGGTCACGAGCGCCACGCGCCGCGTGAGCTGCCCAGCGCCCGCACTGCGCTTGAGCTTGGCCTGCTCCAGGCTCCAGTACTCGATATCGAACAGGTCGGCTTCCGAGACGGGCTGGTACTCGCCGAGTCGACTCGCCGCGAGCAGCACCTTCGCCGTGTGCTGGTAGATGTCGGCGACGATGCTTGCTGCCTTCGAGCTCGTTCCGGCCGCGAGCGCGCCGAGCCCAGGAAACAACAGGACGCGGGGCAGGGGATCCAGCCTTTCGAGCGGCTCTGCCTGGCGCGCTCGCCCGCGCTCGAAGTAGGCCGTGTACTCCTCCCGATAACGGCCGAGCTGTTCCTCGAGAGCGCTCGCGAATGTGGCCAGAGCGTCTGGGTTCGGGGCCTGAACCAAGAGCGGACGCGGCTTGGTGCGTATCACGTGATCCGGCGTCAGGGGCCCCCGCTGGGTGAGCGTGCCGACGTCGTCCCGGGCACTCAGTTCGAGAGTCGCTGGGTCGTCTTGCCAGGTCAGCAGCAGACGCTGGCCTCCGTTGGCCCTGGCGAGGGCCCCGCGCACCAGCGGAGCAATGCGCCGCTGAAGCGCGCGTCGCTCGCTTTCGGGGCTGCCGCTCGGGGTTACGGAGGTGCGCATGGTGTCGAGCGGGGCGCCTTTCTCTTCCAGGTACTGCTCCGCGCGCGTGACGGCCTCGATCATGCGCTCGTAGCTTTCTCGAGCGCTGTCACCCCAGGTGAAGATGCCATGCTTCTCCAGGACCATCGGCCCCTCTGGAGATTGGCCCTGAGTCAGTTCGACGACGCGACGCAACAGCACGAACCCCGGCATGATGTAGGGAACGAAGAGCGCCCGCTCGCCCCACACTCGCCTGACGTGAACTTCTGCGTCGGGTTGATCCACCAGGGCGAGGACCGCATCGGCGTGGGTGTGGTCGACGTATTTGGCGGGCAAGAATGCATGCAAGAGCGCTTCGACTGACGGGGTGGGGCTCTGGGGGTCGAGCATCTGGCTCTTGAGCGCCTTGACCATGTCGGCGTCGCTCAGCGAGCTCAAGGTGCACAGGTCGAGCAAGGCGTCCAGACGGCACACGGGAAAACCGGCCGGTTCGATGCTGGCGAGGTCCCAGCCGCTGCCCTTGACGCAGAGGCAGTCGAGCTCCTTCGCGCTGAAATCCTGCGCGCGGGTTTTGACCGAGGTATTGCCGCCCCCATGCAACACGAGGCTCGGCTCGCGTCCGAGCAGCTGGGAGGTATAGACCCGGAGCGCCAGGTCGCGCTGGGCCTCCGGGGTCTTCAGCTGAACGGGGGCTTTGTGGCGGTAAGCGTCGACCGCAGCCGCAGCCTGGGCTTCGTCGTAGCGCGACTCCATGGCAGGGAGGATACGGCAAAGCGCCGGCCGCTGTCGCCCCCTTCGTCCGTGAACGGGTTCGCGCCGCGCTTGGCCAGATGAGCGGGGCGCGATTCACGGTCGCGACCAATCAGCGAGCGACGACGACTCGAGCCGACGAGGCTGGCTCGAAAGGCTTTCGAACCCTCACTGAAATGAGACCCGGAAAACCTGCCCGGGAATCGCGCTCGGTCGTTTAGAAGAGCACACCCAGATATAGTCTGAGTGTTTGCGCTGCGCTCAGGTCGGGGACCACGCGTTGCTGTTCGGCGATATTGCGTGACTCCTGAGCGAGGTAACCGAGCCCGCCCATGGGAAATAGCACCCCGTACTGCAATGAGGAGTAGAAGCCACCCATCTCGTTCGGGTCGTCGTTGAGCGAGCCGTCCTTCGACTGAAAGTACAGCCCCGCGTTGAGCTCGACGCCGAGGTCCCGTTCGTGACCCGGGGTTTGCATGAATTCGTCGGCCCGCGTCCAGATGGCGGCGAAGTTGCCCCCGAGCTTCTGGCCGCGCGCATCGCGGATGAAGTCGTACTCGACGCTGGGACGGAAGTAGTAGGTCCCCTGCACACGGTTCAGCAAATGGCGATGCAAGATCAGGTCCACGCGGTAAGCCGGGTGGAACCGAAACGTCGAGATCGTGTTGTCGCCTTGCTGCTGCTGCATGCCGTTGCGACCCGGGGTCAACCCATCCACGTCCTCGTCGCCCGAAGCCCAGCCGAAGCCGAAGCCGAGACGCAACTTGTCCTCGACCAGCTTCTGCTCGAGCTCCGTTGCCACGCCCCATTGATTGTAACGCCAGCGCTCGTTTCGCTCCGCGTAGTCGTTGCCTTCGGCGCTGCTGTCGAGGCTGTCGACCCGGCCCTGCACCGTGACGGCTTCCGCCTCGAAGCGAAAGTCCTTGAACTTGAGCTGCAACCACAGATCGGGGATGAAGATGTTGGCGCCGCGCCGAGCGTAGCCCTGGCTCGCCTGGCCGGGTTCGCAGTCCAGCGCCGCGCCGCCGCCATCGCAGGGCTCGGCCGTGTCGTTCGCGATGACCTGATGCTGGTACATGAAGTAGACGCCCCCGTTCAGCACGACTCGCCCTTTGGCCAGGTCCAGGCGTTCCAGGGCGGGGCTGCGCTTGCGGAAGACGGACAACACGTACTCATCGACATCGTCCAGCTGCGCCAGATCGTAGGGCTGGCCCTGGGGCAGCGAGAAGCTGGCGCTCGTCGGGCCCTCGGCAGCGAAGTCCCACGCGCCGGCGATGTACAGGTCGTAGGACTTGATGCCGCTCACGAAGGCGAGACGATCGACGGTGGATTGGTAGTCGTCGTCGTAGCCGTCGCCCGAATTCTGGAAGATGCCGAGACCCCAGTGACTGGGCATGCGCCCGAAGCGGAGCTGACCGACGGGCGTCGAGTACTCCCCCCAGGCGCGTTTGACCACGATGCTGTCGGTGGTGCTGTTCACGCCGGCTGACGGAGGCGCCTGGGTGCGGGTGTCGATGCTGGTCGGCGTGTAGCCGTCGCGCGGGTCCACCTCGTATCCGCCCGGGCCGGGAGAGTTCGAGTAACCCTCGGGGGTGGAGCCCATCACCAGGTTGTCGAGCATGTCGATCTGGCTGATGACACGCAGGTTGTCCGAGACGATCAGCTGAGGATTCAGTCGAAACCTGAGGTTGGCGCCGGCCTGCGTGTGATTCCGGCAGGGCAGGTTCGCGTCGTTCGGACTGTCGTTGCTGCCGCGCCCGGACTCGTCCGCAGTACACAGTCGTGGGCCGAAGTCGGTGCCGCTCGAGTAGGCATCGTCGGCCGGTCGTGGCCACAGAGCGTCGCTGGGTGCGTCGAAACGATCGAGTGAGAACTTGTGAAACAGCTCGGCGCGCACGCGGAAATAGCCACCGATTTCCAACATTGGGCGCGTGTGCGCCCACCAGTCTTCCGAGAAGACCCGCCGGGTATCGCTGTCAGGCTTACCCCCGCCCTTGGAGGATCGCTCTTCGGAGGTCTTGAGTGCCTCTCCCGCCTTGGGCTCCGGCCAGGCGGACACTCCGAAAGAGCCTGGGGCTGCCTGAGCCGTGCCGGGCTCCGTGGCTTCGGCTTCGGGGGGGGCTTGGGGAATGGCGGGCGCAGCCTCCGTGTCCACGGCGCCTTCGCCTGCCGCCTCCTCCTCGGCTGGAGCCTCCGTGGTTGCCGGGGGCTGGTCTGCAGGAGCGGGGGCCTTCGGGGCCGCTGCGGGGGCCTTCGGGGCCGCTGCGGGGGGCTGAGGCGCCTGCTCCGGGGAGGGTTCGGTGTGACCGGCGCCCGAGGGTTCCTTCGGGGCTGCCGGTTGAGCGGCGACAACGCTGGTGAGCGCCAGCACCAGCTTCGCGCTCTGATAGAGGGGGACACTGAAGTATTTAGGCATGAAACGCGGTAAGTAGCCGGACAACTCGGAGCCACGCCTTTGGCATGCACCAGAGAGTCTGTCAACGCTGGCGCGGCCCCGGCCACCGGGCCTCGTGTTCGGAAGGAAAGCTGAGCGCATCGGGAGAGGGAGTAAAGCCTGAGCTCAGGGCGCCATCTTGAACGCCGACATGGCGTCGGTGCGCAATCGCTCGGCGTCGATGCGCCCTGGGGCCGTGCCCACCGAGGGCAGCATTTCGGAGATGGCTCTGGCGTGTTCGGCCAAACGCTTCTGCGCGCGCCAACCCTCCGTGTCCGGCAAGTTGAGCGCCTTCTCGATCGCGTCGCCAAACTCGATGCCCGACGCATAGCGGTGCATCTTGTCCTTGGCGAGCGCCCGAGCGAGCAGCATATCCATGATCGGTGGCGCGGTACGCACGATCGAGGTGACGGCGGGCGGGCTGTGTTCGAGCTGAGCGGTGCGTATCATCACTTCGTTGTTACCGAAGTGCTCGAAGGGAGTGGTTGCCGTGAGCATTTCGTACAGCACGATTCCTGCGGCATACAGATCGGTGCGGGGGTCGAGCGCTCCTCCCGTAACCTGCTCGGGCGCCATGTACGCGCCCGTGCCCGGCGCCATACCGCCGGTGTCCACGACGGCCTCCTGGGGGACGCGAGCGATGCCGAAGTCCGTCAGTTTGACTATGCCATCGGTGCGCACCAGCACATTCGCGGGTTTGATGTCTCGGTGAATGATGCCGAGTTGGTGCACTGCGCTGAGTGCGCCCAACAACTGAGCAAAGTAGTGCCAGGCAAGCATGAAAGGCATGGCCGGAGCATCCTGGTTCGCGCGTTCCCGCAAGTGGTGCGCGATCACCTTGTCCAAGGTCTGACCTTCGACGAACTCGAGCACGATGGCGAGCTGACCGTGCTGTTCGACGAGGCCGAAGAAGTGGACGATGTTCGGATGCTTGAGACGCTCCAGTGCGATCGCCTCCCGTTGGAACAGGCCCCGCGCGCGCCTTCTCCCGAGCAAGAACGGGTGCAGGATCTTGATTGCGACCGGGTGTGCGGGGGTGCCGGCGCGCGGACCATGCGGGTCATAGTAGAGCCAGCCGCGCCTCACGAGCCCCATGCCACCCTGGCCGATAACGTCGCCGAGCACGGCCTTGCCCCAGTTGCCGAGCGAAACCTCGGCGCCGTTGACCAGTCGGGAGGACGGGGGCTCGAGGGGTAGGCGGGTGCCACAGTGTGGGCAGAAGTTGGCCCCCGGCTCCACCACGGTCTTACAGCTGACGCAAACGGCCACGACACCGTTACCTTAGCCTTCGTCCACTTCATTCACACGTTGAAAGCCAGGTTCCGGCCGGCTTGTCGAGCGCCACCCCCTTCGTAGCGAAACGCGCCTGCTCCCAGGAACAGAGGAACCCTCGACGTGCCATCCGGCCACGGCCCTGGCCGGCAGGCTGAGCAGCCTCGCAACGACGCGCACTCACTATTTCACCCACCGAACGTCTTTGGTAGAGGCGAAGGTGAGGTATGCTCTGGCTCTGATCGTGCTTGCTGCTTCTCGCCGCAATGAAGAGATGCGGGTCGCCCTCGCGAACCCTGCTCCAAAGGCACCTGCCGAGGCCGCGAGCCGCACGACCACAGGGCCACGAGCGAACGTTTTCTCGCGTGCCCATCCTCCAACCCCCACGACTACAGCGCATGCAGATGTTGACAGAGCCCCATTCAGCGACTGAGTACCGCTCCCCGCCAAGGAGCATCTGTTGCACCGCCGATCGATACCGGGCGGCACCGCTGCGGCCGCGCTTTCGCGGCTCACCCACTTCAGTCAACAAGAGCGTTCAGTGCGCGTTGGGGGTTGTCAGCCTCATCGCCTTACTGTCGATTGCCTCTCGAGCTTCGGCTCAACAGGTCGACTCCGAGTTTTCCGTGCAGCGATTCAACCCTGCGCCCGGGCCGCGCAACCTGATCACGACGCGGACTCTGCGCATGAAGGGCGAGATGGCCTTCTCGGTGGGAGCCATGGGCAACTACGCGTACAAGCCGTTCGTCGTGAATCGCTGCGAGCCGGCGGCGGGTGCGAGCACCTGCGAAGGCGCCTCGGACCTGGAAGAGGTTCCGGTGGTGGAAAACCTCGTGACCGGGGACCTGATGGGGACTCTGACTCCCGTGCCTTTCGTGCAGCTCGCGCTGCGAGTGCCCGTGACCTGGGCCAAGGGCTTCGGGCTCGAGTCGGACGGCACGTCGCCGCTGTCCGGCGAGAGCGCCACTGCGCTCGGGGATCTCGAGTTCGAAGGCAAAGCCCGCCTCTACGGTGACGCGGACAGTCCCATCACCGCCGGCGCGCTCGTGTTCGTAACGGCACCCACCGGTTCGGCGACCGCCGAGGGCCACTACATTGGCGATTCCACCGTGAGTGCTGGCGCGCGGGCTATTCTCGACGGCGCCGCGGGGCCCTTGTTTTGGGGCTGCAATCTGGGTGGCGTCTTCCGCGGCAAGGGCAGCGTGGGCGCGACCGAAATCGGTCCGGAGTTTCGCTACGGAGTGGGCGCAGGTTACCAGCTGAGCCCGCTCCTTTCGCTTCTGGTCGACGGCTTTGGTTCGACGAACTTTTCCTCGGATACCGGTGCCAACGCTTTGGAGCTCGATGGCGCGGTGCGTATCCACCCGCTCGACAGTCGAATCTTCGTCAACGCTGGGGCGGGTTTCGGTGCGGTCGAAGGGGTGGGCGTTCCGGGCGTGCGAGCTTTTCTGGGCGTCAGCTACGTGGTCGAGAGCAGCGACAGGGACAACGATGGGCTCGAAGACCGCGTGGACCAGTGTCCGACGGATCCGGAAGACATCGACGGCTTTCAGGATAGCGACGGTTGTCCGGACGTCGACAACGACCTGGACTCGATCCCGGACGTGAGCGACAAGTGTCCGGACCAAGAGGAAGACCGCGACGGCTTCGAAGACACCGATGGCTGTCCCGATCTCGACAACGACAAGGATGGTGTGCCCGATGTTGGCGATCGCTGCCCGCTCGAACCGGAAACCAAGAACAACTACAAGGACGACGATGGTTGTCCGGATGTCTCCGACGTCGACGAGGATGGCGTGCCGGACGATACCGACAAGTGCCCGAACGACGCGGAGGACACCGATGGATTCGAGGATACGGACGGCTGTCCCGATCCCGACAACGATGCAGATGGTGTGTTGGACAGCGCCGACGAATGCGTGGATGAACCCGAGACCGTAAATGAGTTCGAAGATGAAGATGGTTGCCCGGATGAAAAACCGAAGGGGTGGCGCCCGCCGCGGCGTTGACGCGCGGCTTGGTCCGTTGTGTGTTGTTCTGCTACTCGGCGCGCCGGCGTGTGAAAAGGCAGGCCCGGGTGCGGCCGCCCCGGACTCGGACCACGAGCTGCTAGGGGCCACGGCACCTGCCTTCGAGATACCTGCGGAGTCAGGGGGACAGAGCCTCTCGCCAGCGGACTATCCGGGAAAAATCGTGATTGTCGACTTCTGGGCCACATGGTGCGACCCCTGCAAAGACTCGTTCCCCTTCTATCAATCCTTGGCTGACAAATACGCGGGGCGAGTGGTGGTGTTGGGCGTCAGTGTGGACGAGGAGCCGGACGGGATCGCATCCTTCGTGCAGGAGACAGGCGCACAGTTTCCGGTTGGCTGGGACGAAGGGCAGGCTGTGGCCCAGCTCTACAAACCCGAGACCATGCCCACCAGTTTCATCGTGGATCAGCATGGCGTCATTCGCTACGTGCACCCGGGCTTTCGTCCTGGTGATGGGGCGTCGATCGAGGCCGAGCTGGACGACTTGTTGAAGTAGCACCATCGAACTGACGACAATTGTTGGTAAACTCGTCGTGGGTCAAGTGCTCGCCTGCTCGCCGGATCGGCTCATCTCGGCTGGCCAGTAGTCAACGAGCCCGAAGGGTACCCCACGATCGCATCGGATGAGCGCACGGGCGTGCACGTATAACAGGATCGGCGCGCATGTAAGCAAAGGCCTCACGAAAAGCGGTATCGCGAGGTCTTTTGTCTTGAAGAGTGAGACGAACCCAGGGACTTTTATAAGGAGCGCCTCCTGCCGCTTTCCATCCGTTGCACCATGTTCATCAAGCGTCTCGTCCACCTTCTGATCGTCGCCGGCTGTTTGCTGCTTCTGTCCAGCGGCGCCGCTGGCGATCCGGATATCTCGTCCCTGGTCAGGCAGCTGCACCGGTCCACCGATTTCAGGATGCGTGTTCAAGCCGCTTTGCAGTTGGGCAAGTCGAAAGACACCCGCGCGACCAAGCATTTGGCTCGCGCACTCGACGACAAGAACGACTCGGTGCGCGCTGCGGCGGCTGCGGCTCTCAAGACGCTGGGCGATCCCGAGGCGCTACCCTCGCTTCGAGAGAGTCGTCTCGATCGCTCTCCTGCCGTGCGACGCCAGGTCAAGGAGAGCATCATTTCTCTCGAGACGCGCATGAAGGAGGTGCGCGTGCTCGTGCAGGTGGGCACCATGAAGGACCGCAGCTCGGACTCCAGCAAGGAAATGGTCGTCGTGCTGGAGCACGCCTCGCGCAAGACGCTGCAAAGCATTCGCAGTGTCAACGTCGTGGGCGATTCCGACGACGTCATGCTGATTGCCAAGCGTCGGCGCTTGCCCGCTGTGATGATGACCGGCAGTATCCGTAAGTTGCAGGCGGAGTCCTCGGGCGGCTCGCTCCTGTACACGGCCAAGGTCGAATACATTCTGCATCGCATGCCCGAGCAAGCGATTGCCGGGAAAGTGTCGGGAAGCGCCAGCGCGAGAGCCACCTCGGCTGAGCTTCGCGACCATCAGCGGTTGGAGAAGCTCCAGAGCGAGGTGCTGTTCGCGGCAGTCGAAAGCGCGCTGAAGCGAGCCCAGCCGGCGCTGTTGCAGGTAGCCACGCTCTGACGGCAGAGTCCCATGAGGGACCGTTGTGCAAGCGAATGTGGGCTGCACCCATCGGGGAGCATGAAAGGCTCGCTTCGGGTGCGCCGGGCGTTTGGCTTGGCGGTGTGGGCCTGATCGGCCGGCTTGCCGTGACGCGTTTGCCCTGGTCTGCGCGAATCTTGAGTGCATTTCCGGGCAGCGGGTGTAGCCTGATTCGGGAATGCCGGAGAGGCTACTATTCGTCTCGAAACCGATCGGTCCTCCGTATCAGGACGGTACGAAGTGCTTGGTTCGGGACATTGCACTCCATCTCAGGAAGGTGACCCCAGTCGTGATGACGTCGCGAGGGGCAGAGCCCTTCGCCGGATACGCAGGGTCGGACCGCATCGTCACCTGGCCGGTATATGCCAGCCCCGGTAAGTTTCAGCCGGGCCTGGGCCAGAACCTGCGCGCCGTCTGGTCCTTGCTGAGCGGAGCCGACGCAGACCTTTGGCACTTCGTCTTCGCTCCGAACCCCAAGAGCAGCATGATGGGGGCCTGGCTGAAGCGGGCGCGCGGCGTGCCTGCGTTGCAGACGATAGCTTCGCCTCCGCGCAATTTCGACAACCCCGAGAAGCTGATCTTCGGGGACATCGTGGTCGCGCAAAGCTCGTGGACTCGAGATCGCCTCGAGAGTGCATTTCGTTCCTCACCGACGAAGGCGCCGCGTATCGAGGTCATCCCGCCGCCGGTTGCGGCGCTCATGCCGAGGAATGACGCCGAACGAGCGGCGGCGCTGCACCAACTCAACATCGAGCCCGAGGCACCCGTCTTCATCTACCCGGGCGACCTGGAAACCAGCGGCGGCGTAGGCGCGGTCGAGGCGTTGGTGCGACCTCTGCGCGAACGTATCCCGAACGCCGTGGTGGTGTTTGCCTACCGGCCCAAGACCGAACAGGCACCGGTCATCGCGGCGAGGCTGCGCCAGGTGCTCGAGCCGAGCTCGGTGCGCATAGCCAGCGATGTCTCGGACATCCTCGCTCTGATGGCGGCAGCGACCGCCATCCTGTTCCCGGTCGACGACCTGTGGGGCAAGGTAGACTTACCGATTGTACTGCTCGAGGCGATGGAGCTCGGTGTCCCCGTGATCGCGCTCGACGCAGGACCCCTCAGAGATCTCGAAGGGGTCGTCAAGATTCCGGACGCGGACACCGGGACTTTGCTGGAAGCGGCACTGGCCATGGCTCATGACTCGTCTCGACGTGCCGAGGTGATTGCCGAGCAGCAAGCGTACGTGGCCACGAGGCACCGCGCCCAGGTGGTGAGCCGGGCTTATGAGAATCTCTACGCGGAACTCTTGACCGCCAGGCGTGCGTATTCGCTCGAGAGGTAGAACGAAAATAGCGCGGCAATGCGCACCGCGAGTGCCTGGTGCGCCATTTCGCCCGACTGGTTGCGCTCGCGCAGCACCGAGATGAGGCCTTCCCTCAGGGAGCGGTCTAGGAGTACCCGATGGTCGGCGCGTAGCAAGAGCATGGCGCGTATCGACGCCTGGAGGTCGGCGCTCACCAGGAGACCGGCGCGATCTGCGGTGAGCTGCATCACGCGGTGGGCGGTGATCAGCTCCTCGTTGATGCGAGAAAGGGCCGCTTCTGCTGGGTCGTCTTCCGGCAGCTTGGTCTTGTTGATGCGAGCGCGCAGGCGCTCGACGCCGGATAAAAGCTGCCGAACCGCCGGTGCCGGGACCTTGGAGAGCGCCTGGCTCATTCGCCCTGCCAGCTTGTAGCCCTTCAGGAGCGGGAGGAAGGTGAACGCAAAATCCACGCCTTCGCGAGTCTTGTTCAGAGCACCAGCCCAGACCTCGCTGGAGGTGACGGGGGTGTGGCCGAAGCGCACGTGCCCGAGCTCGGCGCCGAGCGCGAAACGCAACTCGGAAGCCGTCATGCGGTACGGCCCTTCCTCCAAGTGCTGCCCGCCTATCAACACGAACGGAGAACCGTCCTCGTAGGCCCGCACACCGATGCTCTTGTTACCTCGCGAAACGTAGGCGCTGACCCGGGGCACCCCGAGGACGCGGGAGGCGTCTTCGAGCGCGCCCTCGGCCGTGGCGTTGCCGGTCGCCTCGAGCCGCTCGCAATAGTCCTTGAGGACGCCGTGATCCGGCGTGGGGACCGAGGCCAGCAGCGCTTGAAGCTTGGTCGTAAACGGGCTTTCTTCGCGCGCCAACGGATGCGAGAGCAAATGGTTGAGCTCGTCTTCGGAGAGTGGAACGTCGCGCCGGACGCTCTCGCGTGCACCGGAATCGCCTATCAAACCCGCTGGTTTGAGCAGCGCGGCCACGCTCTCGGCGCGCAGCCGCAAGGTGCCTTCCGCCGCATCCGCGAGGGCTGTCACGCGCGCTTGCATCAGGGGTTGCAGCTGGGCCAGCTCCGCCAGCGTGTCGAGATCGGTGGTTTCTCGAGATTCTGCGATCAGTTCGCGGATGCGAATCCTCAGGGTTTTGCCTCCGGCTCCCTGAGTTAGATCGGCATCTTCGGGGGGGAGCAGATCGTCGAGATCTTCACTGGGCAGGTCACGCAGTCGTTCCTCCAAGAGCCGGCGTGCTTCGGAGGTCTTGCCGCATTCGAGTAAATGTTCCGAGAGCCTGATGTCGCGTTCGGCGGCTTCGCTGTGGGCCTCCCTTTCGTCGCCTTGCGCGACACGGTGAACGTACTGATGCAAGGCCAGCGACCATGGCTCGGCGCTCTGACCCTGCGCCCGGAGCTTCGACACCAACCCATCTGCGACCTGCGGTGAGAGCTGCCAGCTCTGGGCCAGCCTGGCCAGTGCGTCTTCGGGCGTGTTGCGGTCGCCGAGCCTGGCGAGCGCGTGCTCGAGGTTGAATGCAGAAAGCTCGGGTGCCGCCGGCTCCTGGATGACGACGCGAGCAAAGGCTGCCAACGGCGAGCCGGCCGCTTCGGCCAGTTGGGCCAAGCGGCGGGCGGTTCTCGCGCCCCCGGCGAATTCGGAGCGACTGAGCCAACATTGTTGAGCGAACCAGAGCAGCTGCGTTTCCGTCGGCTCGAGCAACGCGCCGAGGACTTCGCGCGTCAGCTCGTCGTTCCTGCGCTTCGCGCAAAACTCCCAGTTCGGAGTCCTCAGCGTCGCCTGTCCGTGCTTCAGGTCGAACCTGAGGCTTGCCGTATCCAGCGTTTCCGCCCGCACGTCGCCCAGCTCGGTGATGGCGACCAGGCGGGTGTCGCGGCTCGTGACCAGGAGTCGGAGCTCCGAATGAGCATTGACCTCGATGGGTGAGGACACGAACGCCTCGGACACCCCGTGAATCCAGGCGAGCAAGATTTCATCGTCCGAGAGCGTGTACGAGAGCCAGACCCTTTCGAGTTCGCTGATGGCTTCGACGAAGGGCGTGCGGGCGAGCTTGCGGTCGCTGATTGGTTCGCCGAAACGCTGACGTAGGCGCGAAAGGCCGATGAGCTGGCGCGCTCGGGCGGAGCGTGTCCGGCTGACCCCGAATATGCAGTCGGCTACGCGCAGCTTGTCGCCCAGCGCGCCGCGTTCGTAGCGAAAGTCCGGCCGCTCCAGAAGGTTCAAGGCGTCTCCGCGTGCGTCGCTCTCCGCAGCCACTACCCAGACGCCGCGCGGCGTGGTGCAAAGCTCTGCCTTGAGCAGCCCCACCCCCGGCACAGCCAGCTTGCCGCGCAGTGCTAGCCGTTCGTCGAGACGGCCGAGGCCATGAGTGTCGACGAATGCAGCGGTTTTGTCGCTCATACTGGTTCCGTGCGGAATTAAAGCGTGCTCCCCACGGCATTTCAACGCGCGCGCAGCCTGGTGCCTGCATCGAGTCCGGGGTCGATTTCGTCACCGCAGCGGGGTGAGACACACAAAATCGCACCAAATCCACTGGTCCGAGCCGCTTTTGCACGGTCTTCTGGTCCATCATTTCTGGCGAAATGATCCTCTAGAGCCGGGCGCCGACCGTGCTAGAGGGCGAGATGCGTTCCACACTCGAGGGGTAGCCCCCAATCGAACTAGAATAGACCATGAGCCAGAGCACGTCCGAGATTCGTCAAGCCTTCCTGGAGTACTTCCGAAAGCAAGGGCACCAAGTGGTTCCTAGCGGGCCCCTGGTGCTGGCGAACGACCCGACTCTGATGTTCGCCAACGCGGGCATGGTGCAGTTCAAGGACGTCTTCACGGGACGCGAGCAGAAGGGCACCACGCGCGCCACCAGCAGTCAGAAGTGCATGCGAATCAGCGGCAAGCACAATGACCTGGAGGCGGTAGGTCCTTCCCCCAGGCATCACACGTTTTTCGAGATGCTGGGCAACTTCAGCTTTGGCGACTACTTCAAGGAGGAGGCCATCTCGTTCGCCTGGGAGTTTCTGGTCAAGGAGCTCGGGCTTCCCACCGAGCGCCTGGTGTTGACCTACTTCGAAGGTGACCGAGAGGTGTCCGAGGACACCACGGCTCGGGACCTGTGGAAGAAGATTTCCGGGTTATCCGACGATCGGCTGCGCGGTCTGGGGCGCGAGGACAACTTCTGGCAGATGGGCGAGCTGGGTCCCTGCGGCCCTTGCAGTGAAATCTACTTCTACAACGGGTCCGAGGTCGACCTGGGTCGCTTCGGGCAGGAGCAGACGCCCGAGGGTGAAGGCTGGATCGAGATCTGGAATCTGGTCTTCATGCAGTTCGAGAGGAGCAGGACGCCACAGGGCGAGGTGGTGACCGAGTTGCTTCCCAGACCGAGCATAGATACGGGCGCGGGTCTCGAGCGCCTGACCAGCGTGGTCGAAGGTAAAATGAGCAACTACGAGGTCGACCTACTTCGGGGCTTGGTCGACCTCAGCGCCGAGCTCAGCAACAAGACCTATCACGGTTCGATGTCCGATGACGACGTGAGCATGCGCGTCATTGCCGATCATGCGCGCGCCACGGCTTTCTTGATTGCCGAGGGAGTGCTGCCCGATCGAAGTGCGAAGGAATATGTGCTCAGACGCGTGATGCGGCGTGCCATTCGTCACGGGCATCGGCTCGGAATCCAAGAGCCGTTCCTGCATCGGGTGACGGGCAAGACCGTCGAGCTGATGGGGGAGGTGTACCCGGAGCTGGTCGAGCGTCGTGATCTCATCATGTCCGTGGCTCGCGGCGAGGAAGAGCGTTTCAGGCAGACCATCGAGCGCGGGCTAGCGTTGCTCGACGAGCGTTTCGAGCGCCTGCAAGGCGAGAACAAACGGACGCTCGAAGGTGACGATGTCTTTCAGCTGTACGATACCTACGGGTTCCCCGCGGATCTGACCGAGGTAATCTGTCGAGAACGCGGTTTTCAGGCCGACATGGCCGGGTACCAGGCTGCGCTCGAGGAGGCGCGTCAGCGTTCGGAGTTCGTCAACAAGGAGCAGATTGTCGACACCGTCTTCCACGACGCTCTCGAGCGCGTTCCCGGCGAGCAGGTGCGCTTCACCGGCTACGAACTGAACCAGCAGGACTCCCGCGTCGCCGCCTTGATCCGGGAGGGTAAGATTGTGGACTCGGTCAGCGCGGGAGACGAGGTTCTGGTGATCACGGAAGCTTCGCCGTTCTATGGGGAAGCGGGTGGCCAGGTAGGCGACCAGGGCGAGATAGTGAGCGGAGCTGGCGCGCGCCTCGAGGTCAGCGACACCACCAGGCCCGTGCCGGGTAGTATCGTGCACCACGCCAGGGTGGTCGAGGGCACGCTGAGTGGGGGCGAGTCCGTCACTCTGAACGTGGACGTAGAGAGGCGAGAGCGCATCCGCAAGAACCACTCCGCGACTCACCTGTTGCACTGGGCACTGCGCAAGGTGCTGGGACCACAAGCCCAGCAGAAGGGGTCACTCGTGGGACCCGACCGGCTGCGCTTCGACTTCACTCACAATAGCCCCCTCAGTGACGAGCAGGTGAGCGAGATCGAGCGCCTGGTGAATCAAGCCATCTTGAAGAATAGCCCTGTCACCACGGAACTGCTCACGATGGACCAGGCTCGCGCGCGCGGGGCCATGATGATCTTCGAGGAGAAATACGGAGACGTGGTGCGCCTGCTCTCGATGGCGGACTCGAAGGAGCTCTGCGGCGGAACGCACGTGCGTGCTACGGGCGATATCGGCCTTTTCAAGATCAACTCCGAACAGGGCGTCGCTGCTGGCGTGCGGCGGCTGTTTGCGTCGACGGGCTTGGGTTCGCTCGACTACGTACAGCAGGCCGAGCAGCGTTTGAACGAGGCCGCGCGTGCTCTGAAGACCGCACCAGCCGCCCTGCTGGAAAAGCTGGAAAAGGTGCTGGGGCAGCAGAAGGCACTCCAGCGCCAGGTGGAAGAGCTGCAGAAGAAGTTGGCGCTGGGAGGCTCCGGCGGCGGCATGAGCGAGCTCTTGAGCCAGGCTCAAGAAGTAGGGGGTGTCAAAGTGCTCGGAGTTCGTACAGACGTGACCGACCGAGCGGCATTGCGCCAGCTGGCCGAGCAGCTCAGAGACAGCCTGGGTGACAGCATCGTCCTCGTGGGTTCCGAGAGCCAGGGCAAGGCCCAGCTGGTTCTGACCGTTGCGAAAGCACTCAACGATCGCTTCAAGGCCGGCGAATTGATCCGCCCCGTTGCCAGTGTGGTGGGTGGTTCTGGTGGAGGCCGTCCGGACATGGCTCAGGCCGGGGGGAGCGAGGTCCAGAAGCTTCCCGACGCTATCGACGCCATCTATTCTACCGTGCGCCAGGCGGCCCTCTAGCTCAGGCTGACAGGCGCGGCAGCGAAGCCTTGTCTGCAAAGCCCCAGAACACCGGTTCGGGGTCGAGCTGGATTCCGAAGCGCTCGCGCACGGTCTGTTGCACCTCGAGAGCAAATCTCACGACGTCTCGTGCAGTGGCGCCCTCGTGGCACACGAGCGCCAGTGTGTGGCGCGTGGACAGACCAACCGTGCCTCGGCGCGTACCCTTGCCAAGACCGGCATGCTCGATCAACCAGGCCGCGGGCAGCTTCACCCGACCATCGGCCTGGGGATAGCTGACGATGTCGGGCACCTCCGCTGCGAGCTCCCTATAGGCGGCACGCGAGACAATGGGATTCAAGAAGAACGAACCGCAGCTTCTGCCGTTTTCGTCGCTCGGGTCCAGCACCATGGATTTGGCCTTCCTCAGCTCGACGACCAGCCGGGCCACATCGAGCAAGCCGAGCTCGGTGCCGGCATCGCGCTCGCGCAGCGCTTCTGCGGCCTTGCTGAGCTCGCCATAGCGCAGCACTGGCGCGGCGCCGGGACGCAAGCGAAAGCGCACGCGGCTGATGATGAACTCGTCCGGCACCTCGCGCTTGAAAAAACTGTCGCGGTAGGCAAAGCGAAGCGCGGCGCGGTCGAACACGCGAAACCGACCGGTGCTGATTTCCAGCGCCTTCACTTCGACGATGGATTCGCACACCTCCTGGCCATAGGCGCCGACATTCTGCAGCGGTGTGGCTCCGACCAGCCCGGGAATGCCAGCGAGGCATTCGACGCCTTGTCGGTCGAGGCGGACCTGCCTCATCACGAAGTCGTGCCACGACTCACCGGCGGCGACCTCGACCTCGATCTCAGCGGGGCTGTTCTCGACTACCCGAGTCCCCAGCATGCCGACCTGGAGCACCAGGCCTTCGAAACCTTCATCGGCGATCACGACATTACTGCCCCCGCCCAGCACCTTGACGGACTCCTCGTTCTGTCGGGCCCAGCGCACCGCATTCTGCAACTCGGCCTCGTCGTTGGCTCGAAAGAAGAAGCGGGCGTTACCTCCCACCCCGAGCGAGGTTTTCGCGGCGAGTGGAACTTCGGTGAGCGGTTGCACGAAGGCGTTCTGTAACATGCCAAGATGCGTCGCGCGAATCGAAGACTTCGAACGTGCCGTTGGTGCGGGTCGTCCAGCTGGCACCGGGGCGACATCGGGCGTTGCCGCCCAGCACCCACCCGGTCTGGTGACGGCTGGCTACTGACTCTTGAATGCAGGGGATGGTCGCAGCAAGGAACTGAGCTATCTCGAGCGACAGCGGCGCGTGCATGAGCACCTGCGGTCTCGAACCGGTACGCAGTCCGCGCGCGAGCTCACTCCGGCTCGGGCTTCGGTCGGGTGCGAGCCAGACCAGGGCCGGCGCGGGCGGCGTCGTGTGCTGCGCGCTTGGCGCGACGGCTGAACAGAAATTCTCGCGCGGCCTCCGACATGTTGGCCCTGCTGGTGTCCATGGCCGCCAGGACTTCGGCCAGCACGAGGGCGCGTTCATCCTCGTGTGAGCGTGAGTTCAGCAGCACCACGCGTTCACCCCGCAGTTTACAAAGTCCGCCAGGACCGCTCAGCGCGCCCCGGAAGGCCTGGGTGCGCACGGAGAGGTTCAGCTGGGTCGCCACCTGCTCGAACTCTTTGAGGAGGTGGCGTGGCTTCATGCTCCTAGTTTAGCCCGCCATCGGGCTTCACGCGCCCTCGAGCGCAGAGCTGGGCCAAACCAAGCCACACGGCGCGAAGTTGCCCACGGCTCCGTGCGGATTCGGGGGTCGCAGGTTGTGATGAAAGTCCCTTCGTGGCGTCGCCTCCGTTGGGCTTTCTCGACTTCCTTCGAGGACGTCATGACGCCTCTCCCCCGGGCCGGCCGCGAGGCGCCGAACAGGACCGAGGTCCGGGGCGGGTGTGGGGGTTCCACTCGCTCAACGAGGGGGCTCGGGCCTGCTGTGGAGTTCAGGCCGACAAAACCACCGAGAAATTGCCGACCAGGCCTGGCACTTCGCGTGGCCTTATCAAGAAGATAGCGCGGCGGAATTGGGGCGTGGTATGTCACTGTGACCGGGCGGTGCCCTGCCGGTGGCGGAAGCGATCCACGCTTCCCAGGAGGGCCCGCATCAGGGAGTGAGAACCATGTTCTCTGTTGAACGAAAGAAGACTTTGCATGACGTTTACCGAAGCTGCGGCGCAGGTGCTCCGCCTCGTGGGCAAACCCCTACACTATAAAGAGATTACAGACGTAGCGATTGAAAGAGACTTGCTGAGTCACGTGGGCAAGAGCCCCGAGGTCACCATGGGGGCCCGGCTTGCTGCACTGGCAAAGAAGGGGGACAAGGACAACCCCCTGGTGCGGGTCAAGCCCGGCGTGTTTGCACTGCGTGAATGGGACAAGGCCACCGTCGAAAAAGGGCTGCAAGATCGCACGCCAGCGCTGGAGCGCATTGCGCAACAGGTCACCGACCGATCCGGGGAGGACAGCGCGGAGGAAGCCGCTGCGACGGACCCGCAGACGGAAAAGCAGCTGGCCTCGCATCAGGAAGTGGACGAGGAAGCCAATCCGCCGGACGCGGAAGAACAGCGGCGTGCCGAGTTTGCCGCCCAGGCCGGCGGCATCTTCGAGGCTGAAGAGGACGACGACGAGCCCATCTTCGGAGCCGAGCCGGAAGAAGACGAAGACCGACAGGAGTCCGGGTCGCGCCGTCGTCGGCGTCGGCGTCGGCGTGGTCGCGGCGAGACGGAAAACAACGATTCCGAGGACGATCTTCCCTCTTACACTGTGTCGGACGTGCCCGACGGCATTCAGCTCGATGAGCTTCATGCCGAAGTCAAGGCTGAGCGCACTGGCCGCGGTACACGCAAACGCGATCGTGACAGAGATCGGGATCGCGACAGAGACCGGGATCGCGATAGAGACCGGGATCGCGACAGAGATCGGGATCGCGATAGGGATCGTGCCAGAGACCAGGAAGCCCCTCAGCTGGACGGGGCGGTCGGGCGTCAGCTCGCGGACGCGATCGCGTCGCTACTTTCGGGGTACGACAAGAACCGAGGCTCCGTTTCACTGCAGAGTTTGGCGGATGCTGTCAGGCGCGGCGGAGAGGGTACCGAATTGGCGCCAACCGCTGGTCTGCTCGCCGCCGCCGTTCGCTGCGATAACTTGCGGCGTACGGCCGCCGGCCAGCGACCCAGATTTCGAGTCAGCGGCAACCGGGTCGCTCTGGAAGACTGGACGCTCGATGCGGACATTCTGCAGCTCGAACAGCAGCTCGCCGGGTTGTTGTCGCGGCACCGCGAACTGGCGCAGCGAGCGTTCCTGCGCTCGCTCGGAGGGCTTTCCCACAAAGCCACCGGAGAGCTGGTGATCTTGTTGCTCGAGCAGCTGGGCTTCGCGGATCTGGCGCAGGTACGCCGTCCGGGCTCTCACGGCGCGGAGCTGCATCTCAAAGGTATGGTTCAGCACGCCGGAGGCGAGTTGCGCACGGCGCTGGTCGTGCGCCGCGACGGGCGCGAAGTGGGGCGAGAGCGCGTGACGGAACTGCGTGGAGCCTTGCACCACTACGGCCCTGCCGCTCAGGGCTACCTGATCACCTCGGGACAGGTCTTGAGCGGCGCGCGCGAAGAAGCCCGAGCCCCCGGAGCCGCACCCGTCACCTTGATCGACGGCCAGCGGCTTGCCGAGCTCTGCCTCGAGCGTGGTGTTTGCGTGAGCACCCTGGCGGTGTCCCTGTGCCAACCGGACTTTGCCCAGCTAGAAGCGCTGCGCGCGAGCTGAGGCATGCGCGACCGACTGGGAGCGGACGCCCCAGGGCTCGAGCAGGGCCGTCCGAGGATGGAACGCCTCGCGGCGGCGCGTCGCGCTGACGCGTGGAACCACTTTCGGCGTGCTTGCCGGAAACCGGCCGTCTTGCTTCTGGGTGGGCTCGGCTGCGGCTGTGGGGCTGCGCCGCAGTCCGCGATCCCGACGGCCAACGATGCGCTGGCCCGCATGCGCTCGACGCTTGCCTGTAGCCGAGGAGTCCAGGGTGAGGCGACCCTGGACTATTACGGCGACGAGGGGCGGGTCACCGGTAGCGTGCTCTACTACGCCATCCTGCCGAACCGGCTGCGCTTCGATGTCATCAGCCCTTTCGGAGCTACCATTTCCACCCTGACTTCGAATGGGCAGGATTTCGCCCTCTATGATCTGCAAAACAAGAGATTTTTGTATGGTCCAGCCAGTGCCTGCAACGTGGCGCGCTTCACCAGGATCCCGGTACCGCCCTTCGCCCTCGCGCAGATGCTGCATGGCGAAGCACCGGTATTGGTTCACCAGCCCAGTCAGGCGACGATCGAGTGGGACAGCGGTCTGTTCGCTGGCAATTACCTGATCCGGATCGCCAGCAAGCACCAAGCCTACGAGGAGATCCGGCTCGTACCTCGTCCCAGCGATTTCGACAAGTCATGGCAGGTACAGCGCCTGCGCGTCCTCGGCGTTCAGGTCGAGAAGAAGGGCGTGACGCTCTACCAGGCGACCCTGCGGGGGCACCACGCCGTGAAAACCAAACCAGCCTTGCCCGATCCGGACGGGTTGGGGCCCAGCCTGCCACCGAGCGGTCCCGAATGCTCCGCGGAGGTTCCAGCCTCGCTCAGAATAGAAGTGCCGCCCAATGGACAGGACGTGGTGTTCAAGAATCGCGAGCAGTGGCACAACCCGCCGCTTCCGCCGAACGTGTTCAATCAGAGCTGTCCACCCGGCATGTCGTGCCGCTTTGCCAGCTGTACGGGGATGTGATGGCGCGTCCTTCAGCGAAGAAGAAGCCGAGCGGCCCCGCCAAGCCCATCCGTGGGAGCGTGCCTTCTTCGGCCAAGGGCAGCGCGCGGCGTCGTGCCAAGCCCGGCACGACTGTGCGGACCAACCCGATCTACGCGCCCGATCGTGAGCGTCGTCGGCGCGGGCTGCTCAGCCTGCTCGATCTGCCGCTCGACACAGGCGGGCAACCCCCGGTCGATGTGCTCCTTCTGGGAGTGCCCACGGATGCCGCAGCCTTGTATCGCGCGGGCGCGCGCCTGGGACCGGGAGCCGTGCGCGACGTTTCATGGATGGGGGGACGCTTTTCGTCCGCGTTGGGCGTGGATACTTACGACGAGCTGCGTGTGGCAGATGGCGGCAACGTACCGGTCGACGGGCTCGACGTCGACGAGAGCATGGCTGCCGTTGCCGAGCGAGTTGCCAGCACGCTGCGCTCGGGGGCCGTGGCCGGCATCGTCGGAGGAGACCAAAGCGCAACGCTTGCGGCACTGCGTGCGATCCGCTCGGCGAAGAAACGAGCGGTGGGGCTCTTGCACATCGACGCTTTTCACGACGCTCTCCCCCAAGAGGGCTCCGAGGTGCACCACCGAAGCGTGATCCGCCAGGCCGTCTCGGAAAACCTGGTGCGCCTGGATTCGGTGATGCAGATCGGTGTGCGTGGACCGTGCGACAGCGCCGCCGAGCAGGCCTTTGCCCTGGCCCAGGGGTTCGAATTGGTCAGCATGGATGAGGTCCGCTGGGATTTCCACGCGGTGGTGAGCCAGGTCCGAAAGATGGTCAGTCGAGGCAGTCTCTACGTGAGCGTCGATCTGTGCGCGCTCGACCCCAGCGTAGCACCCGGCGTCTCGACACCGGCGCCGGGCGGGATGAGCAGCTGGCAGCTTCAGCAGATCCTACGGGCGCTCGTCGGGGCGGACATCGTGGGTTTCGACGTGGTCGAACTCTGCCCGCCGTACGATGCGGGGCAGCTGGCGGCCGGTGTGGCCGCGATCACCGTTCAGGAAGTACTGAGCGCGATCGCGGATACCCGGCGCAGCGCGCATCCGGCTCGCGGTGCTTCGTCGAGTCGAGCGCGCCGCGGCAAGCGCTCGCCCTGAAACCCGCGTCAGGCCCCTACCTCGCCTTTAGGCGGGTCGGCACCCTGCTTGCCGAAAGCCTGCAGTAGCGCGCTCGGGTCATCGCTGATCAATGTGTCCACCCCCAGCGAGCCGAGCGCCAACGCCCGCTCTGGTTGGTTCACCGTCCAGGTGTTGACGATCGGGGCGGAGGCTTTCAGCTTGGGCACGCTTTCACGCCGTAGCAAAAGGTGGTGCGGGTGCACGGCGGTCGCGCCAGACGCTTGGATGCGTCGGGCGGCGTGTCGGAATTCGAGCGGGCTGTCGAGCAGCCAGGCGACCACGAAGTGCGCGGTGCCAAGCGCCAGGCTTTTCACCACCTGGGGTCGGAAACTGGAGAGCAATAGGCGCTCCGGGCCCGCGGGAAAATCGCCGATGGCGTGAGCGACAGCGGCGACCAGCTCCGAGATGTCGGGCATTTCGCCCTTGAGTTCGATGTTGATTCTGGCGTCGTTGCCTCGCGCCCATTCCAGCACCTCGAGCAGACTCGGTACGCGCTCACCCTCGCCGAGATCGGCTTCGCGCAGGCGTTTCAGGGTGGCGTTTCGGGCGAGCGTCTTCAGGCGCCCCTGGGTCACGCGAGACAAGTCGGGATCGTGCAGCACCACGACCTGACCGTCGGCGCTCAGGCGGACGTCCAGCTCGACGCCGTCGGCACCAGCAATCATTGCTCGCTCGAAGGCGAGTAGTGTGTTCTCCGGCGCTTCGCGTCTCGCGCCTCGATGCCCGAGCACCCAGGGCTGCGCCCGGCCTTGGCGCTGCCAGGCTCGAACGGCCGTGCTGGCGGGCTTCAGGGAGGCGGGGCCCTCGAGCGCCGGGGGCGTCACTGGGCGAGCTCGTCGGCGATCTGCGACGCTACCTTTCGGGCCTTCTCCACGTCGGACTTTTCGAATGAGATGCCGCCAACGAACGGGTGTCCACCGCCGCCCCAGCGCGCGCAGATGGCGCTGATGTCGATGTCGCGCTCGGCACCCGCCCAGGGGTTGAAGCCCACCGAAATCTTCACCCCGTTCGACAACAGACCCACGATGACCGAGTACTCGGACCGCGGGTACAGGGCATATGTCGAAAACTTGCCGATCACGTCCACCACGGCATCGGTCAGGTCACACAGGATGACCCGCCCGCGCCGTTCGCTGCGCTCGCGCACCCGTTCGACGAAGCGGGCGTGTCGCTCGCCGAGCGGGGCATAGCGCTGCAAGATGGCTGGGTCTCTCGCCACCTCGCCAAGAGGCTTGACCAGCAGATCGGACACTAGCTGACGGATCAACTTGTCGTCTCCGTAGTGTTCGACCACGCTTGCCAACTTCAGCACGGGGTGGTCGCGGTTCGCGGCCTGCTCCGCGCTCTCGAAGCGCGCCGCGTCGATCACGTCGGCCCAGCGAATCAGCTCGTCGAGCCCCGAGAGGTCCACCTGAAATCGCTCCTGGGCCACGTCCGCTATCAGTTTGGTGCACGATGAGTAGCTCGGATCGAAAAAGAAGCGCCCGGTTTCCTTCCTCGCTTCGAAGGCCTGCCGGTGTTCGGCCTCTTGGAACGCCGTTTGGTGGTGATCGAAGTACCACGAAAGTGCCGAAGCCGGCTCGAAGCGGTAGTCGAGGATTGCGTTCTCGTCACCGTTGAGCAAGGCGTCGTTCGGGCGCCGCTGGCCCACGCCGTAGCCGCACCCGTAGTACTCGAACTCCAGCGTGGGATTGATGGATCGGGCCAGGCGCGTGAAGACCACGGCGCTGGCCAGACCATCGAAACAATGCCCGTGGGTCGCGCAAACCAAGCGCATGGGGCTTGTTATCACACGTCTTTGCGCCGGGAAAATGCTATTTTGCTGCTTTGGCGCCCCACGCCGGAGTCGTCCAAGCGTGCCGCAAGGTCACCGTGGCGGAGCCGCCCTCCCGGCAATATGGCGCGCTGAGGCGTCCCTGGGCTCAGCCGAGTGCTTCCAGTGAAAAGTCGAGGTCCACTTCCTCGCATGTGGCGGCGAGATCCTGACGCAGCTGCCTCAGGGTCGCGCGTTGTGGTATTTGCAGGCGCGCTTCGAAAACGAACATGGGCGTGCCGCTGAGGGGCGCGAAGCCAACTCGAGACTCGAGCGATGCGACATTTATGTCGAGTCGTGCCAAGAGTTCCGAAACCTGGTGAACGATCCCCGGTCTGTCGAGCCCGGTGACTTTGAGGAAGTAGGGCAAGAACGGCTTGGTCGACCCGCCGCGTTCGGTCCACTTGCTGACGATGTTGAGCCCGAGCCGCTGCTCGAGCTCCGCCTTCTCGGCTTCGACGCGAACCAGAGCTTCCCTGGTGCCGGACACCAGCAAGATCAGCGCAAACTCACCTCCCAAGATCGCCATTTTCGAGTCTTCGAGGTTGGCACCGGCGTCGTGGATCACGGAAGTGATGGCGTTGACCAGACCAGGGCGATCCGGCCCTACTGCGGTCAGCACGATACAACTGGGACGTTCCAAAACCACTGCTCCTTTCCGGTGTCGTGACCAGACCCGGCGCGCCGAGACCGAGCGGTGCGCCAAGTCGAACCATGGGCTAGCCCCGAGCGTGCGCCGCTTCCGCGTTGGGCACAACCCCCAAGAAGTTCAGGAACTGCCGTGCGGTCTGGGCTGCCTTGCCCTGGCGTTTTCGTTGGCGCTGCTCCCGGTTCCAGTCGGCAATCTTCGCGCGATAGCGGGTCATCGCCGTCTCGTAGCGCTGGTTCAGGCTCTCCAGGTTGCGCACGTTGTTCTGTCCGTCGAGCTCGTAGAGACACTCTGTCGCCTGGATGAGCTTCAGACGCACCAGCCTACCGCTTCGGG
Source organism: uncultured delta proteobacterium (assembly GCA_963809955.1). Lineage (GTDB taxonomy): Bacteria > Myxococcota_A > Polyangia > Polyangiales > Polyangiaceae > JAICQQ01. The sequence goes on along the minus strand of CAWELQ010000010.1, from coordinate 21,343 downwards.
AAAAGGTCGGGTCGAAAGGAAAGATCCGGCAACCCAGCGGGCGGTGGGTGTAGACGGTGCAGCGGTTGTCGTCCCCGAGGTACATGCAGCCACCTCGCGCATGCTTGAGTACCATGGCGCGACGACCTTGCTTGAGCAGCGCGAAGCCCTCGGGTTCGTCGTCCATGTCGATGTCGTCGGCTCCCACGAACTTGACGAGGTCGAGTGGATCGCGCCCCGTGTGTCGACTGAGGACGGAGAGATCTTCATCGGTGAGCGGAAGTAGAGGGTCCTTGCAACAGTTGCCGCAGCCCGTACAGCGGAATTTGAGGAGCTCGCGAATCGTCATTGGTGTGGCGGCCCCATAACAATTAGAAAGCAACCTGCCAAGCCGAGCCTACCTGTTGGCCGAAAAAAAGACTCGGGGGCGGTGAACGCCGCGCGCAAGTGTAGGACAGAGTCCGCAGCGGCGCGAGCTACTGGCCCTCTAGCCCGACGCGAGGTCACGCCAAAAGCCGGGTTTTGTCCCATCGAGGGGGAAGCGAAGGCTTCGGCTTTCCCGATCGCACCGCCGCTAACACTGAAGCTCGCGATGTGCGACACTATGGTGTCGTTAATGTCTCTGAAGATTGACCAGGACCACTCGCGGTTCCGCAAAATCGTGCGCGGCAAGATTCGCCAAAATCTCCGGCGCTATATCTCCCAGGGGGAAATGCTGGGGCGCAAAGGCAAGGATCTGGTGTCCATCCCGATCCCGCAGATAGACATTCCGCGCTTCACCTTCGGCTCCAAGGACCAGGGTGGGGTGGGCCAGGGTGACGGAGACGTAGGTGATCCGATCGGTTCGGACGATTCCGAGTCCGGCTCCGGCAAGGCCGGGCAGGACGCCGGCGAGCACATCCTGGAAGTGGATGTCACGCTGGACGAGCTTGCCGAAATTCTGGGTGAAGAACTGGAGCTGCCGGCGATAGAGAACAAGGGCAAGAGCCGCATCATCAGCGCGAAGGATCGCTACACTGGGATTCGGCGCGTGGGGCCGGAGTCGCTGAAGCACTTCAAGCGGACTTACAAGGAGGCCCTGAAGCGCGCGATAGCCAGTGGAATCTACAACCCGGCGCGGCCGTTGGTCGTACCGCAACGTGACGACAAGCGCTTTCGGTCCTGGAAGGAAGACCAGGAGCCGGTCGCGAACGCCGTGATCATCTACATGATGGATGTGTCCGGTTCGATGGGTGACGAGCAGAAAGAGATCGTGCGTATCGAGAGCTTCTGGATCGATGCCTGGCTCAAGCGCCAATACAAGGGTGTCGAAAGCCGCTATATCATTCACGACGCCGTGGCGCGCGAGGTCGATCGCGATACGTTTTTCAGAACGCGCGAGTCGGGCGGTACGATGATATCGAGCGCCTACAAGCTCGCAGTGGAGCTCATCGAGCGCGAGTACCCGCCCGAAGAATGGAACATCTACCCGTTCCATTTCTCCGATGGAGACAACTGGTCGATGGACGACACACTGGTGTGTATCGAGCTGATGAGGGAGAAGATACTCCCCTTCGTGAACATGTTCGCCTACGGCCAGGTGGAAAGCCCCTACGGTTCGGGGCAGTTCATCAAGGACCTGCGCGAGCAATTCGGAGAGGACGAGCGCGTCATTACCAGCGAGATCCGGGACCGGGATGCCATCGTGGGCAGCATCAAGGATTTTCTCGGGAAGGGTAAGTAGCCGTGCCGTTCGCCAACAAGACGATGCTGCCCAGATACCTGCGCGTTGAGCAGGATAGAATCGAAAAGCTAGCGCGTGACAGTGGCCTGGATTTCTTTCCCACCGTGTTCGAGATGCTCTCGTACGATCAGATGAACGAGGTGGCCGCCTATGGGGGATTCCCGAACAGGTATCCACACTGGCGCTTCGGCATGGAGTACGAGCGTCTTGCGAAGAGCTACGAGTACGGTCTGTCCAAGATCTACGAGATGGTAATCAACAACAACCCCTCGTATGCCTACTTGCTGGAGGGCAACAGCCTGACCGACCAGAAGCTGGTGATGTGTCACGTCTATGGCCACGTCGACTTCTTCAAGAACAACTTCACCTTCCGCACGACGGATCTGGATGCCTCCGGCCAGGTCTTGGCGGGAGATCTAGAGACGGGTTCCCGCTATCGGCCGAACCGCAAATGGGTCGACAAGATGGCCAATCACGGTTCCCTTATCCGGCGTATCGTCGATCGCCACGGCATCGAAAAGGTCGAGTCCCTCATCGACGTCTGCCTTTCGCTCGAGAATCTGATCGACCCGTGGTCTCGCTTCGTGGTGCGTCGTCGGGATCGAGAGGCCGACGAGGAGCCGGGTGAAATTGAAGTTCCCAGGCTGAGAAGCAAGGACTACATGGACGAGTTCATCAACCCGGAGGACTTCATCGCGGAGCAGCGCCAGCGCTTGCTCGCCGCGAAAGAGCGTGAGAAGGGCAAGTTTCCGAGTGAGCCTCGTCAGGACGTGCTGTTGTTCTTGATCGAGCATGCCCCGCTGGAGCGCTGGGAGCGATCGGTTCTGAGTGTGATGCGAGACGAAGCCTATTACTTCGTGCCGCAGATGCAGACCAAGATCATGAACGAGGGGTGGGCCAGCTATCATCACTCCAAGCTGATGACCGGGGCGGTCGCCGATTGGAGCGAGATCATCGATTATTCCGAGAGTAACGCAGGCGTCATGGCGACGGGCAGTGGCCAGCTGAACCCCTACAAGCTGGGCGTCGAACTTTTTCGTAGTATCGAAGAACGTTGGAACAAGGGTCGCTTTGGGCGCGAATGGGAAGAGTGTGATGACCTCGATGTGAAGCGGGATTGGGATCTGCGCCTGGGGCTCGGCAAGGAGAAGATCTTCGAGGTGCGCTCTCTTTACAACGATGTGACGTTCATCGACGAGTTCTTGACTGCCGAGTTCGCGATGGAGCACAAGCTGTTCAACTTCGGCTGGTCGAACCGCAACGAGCGCTTCGAAATCGAGACTCGCGAATTCAAGGAGGTGAAAGAGAAGCTGCTTTCACAGCTGACCAATTTCGGAAACCCCGTCATCCATGTGGAGGATGGCAATTACGAGAATCGGGGCGAATTGCTGCTGCGTCACGAGCACCGCGGTGTCGATCTCAGGAGCGACTACGCGCGCGATACGTTGGCTGCGCTGTACAGGCTCTGGAAGCGGCCCGTTCTCGTGCTGACTCAAAGCGATGGCAAGCCGCACACCATGCGCTACGATGGTACGGAGCATACGACCGTCCAGGATGAGCCGTAGGGTCGTGGGAAGGGGGGAAAACAGGGGCAGGGGCGGGCTCCACGCGCTGGCCGCGCCCGTTGTTCTGGTGTCGCTCGCCTGTGCCAGTTCGCCTCGGCATACCCCCGAGCCGAACGCCCCCGGGCAGAACCCGCGAGCGCTTGGCCCGCCGTCGGCAGAGCCGGCACCAACGCCGGCGCCAGCAACGCTCCCCTCCGGGGCGCCGCCGGTTGCCGCACCCCCGCCGGGAGCTCCGCCTCGCTGCGCCGGGGGCAGAAAGCCGGGGCCCGACGGACTCTGTTCCAGCCTTCCGCTAGAGGCTCCGCAGGCGGCGCCCGCCGAAAAGCCGCTGCCAATTGCGGAGACACAGCTGTCCACGCGTCTGGCCCGCGGGGACGACACGCCGGCGGACGAGCAGCTCTTGTTGGGCGATCGGGCCTTCGAGCAGGATCAGCTAGGCGAGGCCAAGCGCCATTACCTGGAAGCCAAGCGCCTGGCTCCCCGTGACCCGGCGCCCCGCGTCGGTCTGGTGCGCGTCGCCTTGCTCGGGTCCGACATTCCCACCGACTACCGTGCCGCACCAGGGAACCCTCGCGTGAAGGCATGGCTGGCCGAGCTGGATCGAGCGCTGGCACTCGACGCCGACTACGCGCCGGCCATCATCGAACGCGGTCGTCTCCTGTTGATCTTGGGCAAGGCCCCCGAGGCGCTCAGCGCGCTCGAACGAGGCGTGGCCCTGAGGCCTGCCGACGCGGAAGCACAGTCGGCGCTCGGTGTCGCATTGCTCGCTACCGGGGACGCGGAGCAAGCATTGAAGCGCTTCGAGCGTTCCGCGGAGCTGGAACCGGCCAATGCTGAGCGGCTCACCAATCTCGGTACCGCCTATATGATGCGCGGACGGGTGGACGAGGCGACTCGTGCCTACAAGAAGGCGGTCATGCTGGCACCGAACGACGCTCGCGCGCACGGCGATCTGGGCACTGCGTATCTGGCGCAACATCGAGTCGATCAGGCTCTGCCGCACCTGAAGCGCGCCGTGGAGCTGGCTCCTGACCGCGCGACCTTCCTTTCCAACCTCGGCTACGCCTACCAGCTGGCTGGCAAGCTCGACGAGGCCTTGAAGATCTACCGAGAGGCGCTTGCCAAAGATCCCAAGCTGGGTTCGGCGTGGATCAACCTGGGCACGGCGCTGGCCGAAAAGCGCGACTACCAGGGAGCCAAGAAGGCGCTGGAGCAGGCGTTGGCGCTCGACCCCAGCGATCCACGCGCCAAGGCGAACCTGCAGGAACTACGCGCCGTGATGAGTGGACAAAAGGCCGCTCCCTAGCGTTCCTTTTTGCACGGTTCGCTCGAAGAAACCCTCACTCGAGGATATCGAGCGGACGCATGGGTTGCTTGTCCGCTGGCTCGAGCTCGCCCGTGCGGATGCGTACGTTTGCCGGCTTCTCGCTGGCGACGCGCCCGACGTAGGCGTCCAGGCCGTAATCCTCACCGTTCTCGTCCGCATCGAAGCGAGCGTGCACCAAGTAGAAGCCCGGCCGCGCGAACGTGCCCTTGGGACACAGCTCGACCAGGCGGCTCGTGATGGTCATCGATTGCCCAGGGGCGAGGTGCAAGAACGCCTGACGATCGGGAGCGCGCGTGTCCGGTTGCGGGTCGCATGAGTCCCAGCCCCCGGGACCCATTACCTCGAAGGTGAGTAGCTCGCGGCGAAAATAGACGTAGTGGGTCCTCTTGCCGCGGTTCTTCAGCGTGATGGCGACGGTCGCGTTGAGTTGTGAGTAGGCATCCGAACCTTGCTTCATTTCGATGACGATGGGTGAGTGGCGTTTCCTTTGTCGACGCAGGCCCACCGAGGACCACTCCTTGTATGCGGACCCGAGTGCGAAGGGCTTCGCCCTGAGCTGTTTGAGCGCATTGGCATCTGGAGCCTGTGCCCCGGTGGATTCCGAATCCGACTCATCGGGCTCCGCGAAGACTCGTGCCACGAATGGGTCTTCCTGCGGCAGCTCGACTGTCTGCTTCTTGCCGTGCTTCCACACAGTTTTCACCTTCTTGGGCCAGCCAAAGCGCGGCGTCACGATGGAGCCCGGGACGAGCACGTGCTGCCCGCTGGTTGCGAAGCAGTACAAGCGCGGGTCAAAAGCTTTGACCACACCTTGGCCAGGTTCCAGCCAGACGCGGTAGCGACGCTGGGCGCGTGCCGGGCGCAGGGAATCGGGCAAGGTGCAGGTCGCCTTCGCCTTCTTGCCCGGAACCTGGACCTCGAACTCGAGCAAGCGCGGGTCAGCGACCAGACTCGCCGTGCCCGGCCCCTGATTCACCACCCCCATCACCCAGGGTTGTCGGGGCCCTTGTTGGATCACCACGAAGCGGAGGGGACCCTGGCTCTGAGGCTCCCCGTCGTCGGCGTCATTGCTCAGTCTGTTCTTGACGGAATCGAGCGCCAGCTGTTCTTCCACTTCGACCTCGCCGTTCTCCTCCGAGTCGCCGTCTTGCGACGGGGCGTCCTGTCCGCTCGAAGTCCCTGGACCCTCCGCGTTGTCGGAGTGCACGACGCCCTGTGAGGATGCGCCCTCGTCCGCCTGGTCGGGTGATTCTTGCGGGGGCTCGGCGGCAGCGCCGTGCGGACCCTTGGGTTCCTGGGTCCGGCAGCCGGTCGTCCCGGCAACACTGCAACACATTGCGACAAGAAGCGGGCGCCAGTGCATGCAGCACCATTAGCACATTTTGGGTGTGGGCTCGCGCGGGTCGGGGGTCGTCGCGTATGATCCGCCCGTGAAAGGGCTCTACCCAATCATCGACGTTGCCCGGTTGGCACGTGTCGATCTCCCCGTCGTGAGCTTCCTCGAAGCCGTTCTCTCCGCCCGACCGGCGCTGGTGCAGCTCCGGGCCAAAGACCTTGGCGCACGCGACACGCTGGCTCTGCTACGCGCGTGCAAACCGCTCGCGGACGCGGCGGGTAGTCTGCTGTTTGCCAACGACCGACCCGACCTGGCCAAACTCGCGGGGTGCCACGGGGTGCATCTGGGCCAGAGCGACGTACCTGCTTCCGAGGTGAGGCGCTGGTTCCCAGAACTATCGATCGGCGTCTCCACGCACAGCTTTGCTCAGGTCGAAGCAGCCTTGCTCGACGCTCCAGACTACGTGGCTCATGGACCGGTCTACCCGACCGAATCCAAGCGGGCTCCCGACCCCGTCGTGGGTCTCGAAGGCCTGGCTCGGGCGGCTGCCGAGCTCGCGGGTCGCTGCCCGCTCGTGGCGATTGGAGGGATCGATCTCGCCTCAGCATCGGAAGTGTCGAAATCCGCCGAGCTCGGCGCGGTGATCGGCGCACTGATTCCCGACTCGCGCCGGCTCGAAGACGTGGCATCACGTGCGCGCGAGCTGCACGCGGCGCTGAGCGGCGGGCCTTGAGCGCGGCCCTGTTGCTGCTGGCGCTCGCGGGATCTTTGGCGGGCTACGTGGCTTGGCGCAAGCGGCCAGTGCGCGCACGTCTTCGGGGCGAGCTCCGTTCGCTGGCCGCTCCCGGATCCTTGCGGGCTCTGGGGCTCTGGGTAGAGCTTGGAGAAATGGTCGGCATTGGCCAGCGTGAGTACTGGCTCGTCGAGGGGTTCTTGGCCAAGGAAGATGGGCGCGTACTCGCGGCCGTCTTCTTCGTCGAGACCGAGCGGTTGGTGGTACCGACGGGACCCGAGCCGCAGCTCTTCGTCGGGCGCGAGGTCAGTGTTCAGCTTCCGGCGGAGCTGCCTACCTCACTGGTGGTCGCGGGCGTGGAGTTCGGTTTGCGAGGCCGCTTTCCGGTGGTCACCGAGGCGCTCGGCTCCCACGAGAAAGCTCCCCTGGGTCCGGGGCTGTGGGGCGAGTACCGTGGCGGGACCGATGCGGTGCTGTGGGTGCTCAGGCAGCCGCAAGGCGTCAGCGCGCTGATGACGCGCCAGGTGCACCCCTCGGAACTTTCGCGCTGGGGTATGCCGTCCGAGTAGCTCGTTCACAGACCCCTGAGTTCTGCGATCATGGACTCGAGCAGCAGGGCGGGCTGAGCGTTGCGGCTCACGGCATCGAGCGCTCGCAACAAGACGCGGTGACGACGGGCAGCTCGTAGTGCCGTTTCGGGCTGAGTCGATGCAGCCTCCCGCGCGCTGTTCGCGATCACCTGGGCGAGCTGCAACAGCTGGCTCCTGAGCTCGTCGCGACCTTCCGCCCGTTGATTGGCAAAGCCGAGTGCTCCAGCAAGGTCGGGAGCTTCGAGTCCCTGAAATGCAGCATCGACGAAGCTCTGGCGTCGCTTCTGCGTTTCCTCGTCGGCGAGCTCCAGAGCCAGCGAAACGCTGCCCTGTGCCAGCGCGGCGACCTCTTCTGTGACGCCGTCCGAGGCGCCGAGACGCTGGACCAGAGCGTCGGAGAGCGGCGCGAAGCGGACCGCCAGCGTGCGAGAGCGCACCGTGTCGAGCAGCTGCCCCGGCCGACTGGTGAGCAATACGAAGAACGTATTGGGTGCAGGTTCCTCCAGCGTTTTCAGGAGCGCGTTGGCCGCGGCAATCGTGAGTTCGTCGGCGTCCTTGATGATGAAGCACAGAGCGCGCCCCTCGTGCGGCGCGTAGCCGGTCCGGGGCAGGACGAGTCGGCGGATCTGTTGCACGCTGATCCCGGTGTTCTCGGGCGTGCTGCGACCGAGCATCGCGGGTGGGTACAGGCCGCGCGCCACCACCACCACGTCTGGGTGCAGGGGCACGTGCGGTGGTTCGGCGCTCGTCGTGAGCGCCAGCTCGCAGGCGCGACAACTCCCGCAGCCCAGTGCTCCGGGAGTCTCGCATACCAGCGCCTGAGCGAAGGCCATGGCGCAGAGGGTCTTGCCGACCCCCTCTGGGCCCTCGAAGCGGTAGGCGTGGTGCAGCTGTCCGTTCTGAATGGCCCGCGTCAGAGTCGTGACCGCGGTGGGCTGGCCGAGCACGCGTTCGAAGGTCATCTCAGTCGACCGTGTTCTGTGCGACCCGCGCGGGCTCGTCGCCCTCGGGATCGAGACCGGGCCAGCTGTCCACGTAGCGTGAGGGTTGGCCCGGGGCCGCCACGTCCACCCAGTGCGGGTGCTTGCTGCCGAAGGCCCTGACGTCGACGTGGACGAACTTGTTGTTCGGATAGTAACCGCAGCCCACGTCGTTCAGGGATCGGCAAAACTGGAACAGTTGGGTGGTGTCCACACCATGCACGAACAGATCGATGGCGCGACCCCGCGGATGGTAGCCATGGGACTCTCGCCGATAACCGCTCACGATATGGATGGCGCGGTGCGGGAACGCCTGTGCGATGCGCTGGATGGCCCAGACCAGCCGGGGGTGCGCCAGCTTCACTCCGTCCACCCATTCGCCGTGGGGCAGGGCCTCTGGGGAGTCCGGAAGCGGCAGCTCTGGCCGCGGTACGCCGTTGGGGCGCATCAATACGCTGAGGCGATCGAGGGTATCGGCCGACACCGAGCCGTCGCACTCCAACAGCTGCAGCCGCTCGTACTCTCCGTTCATGCGGATCAGCGTGACTCTCGGGGGCGTCTTGTAGGCTGGACACTTTCGGCTTGCCGAGATGTCCAGCGCTTCGGGTTCGGGCGTACTCACCTGCGCTAGCCAGGCATACGACCCCATGAACGGTGCTGGCCGAACGAGCGTGGGATTGCGGCGCAGCCAGCGGCGCGGCTCGAGCGCCTCCCGGCGCGCCAGCGCCACGCCGGGGCTGGCGAGTGGCTCCCCCTGGTCGCAGGCGCTGCTGTTCCAGACGAGCTCGGCCACCGGTTGCCACGTGCGCGACCCGTAGCGGCCGCGCTGGAACCAGCCCCAGTCGGGCAGACCTGCCATCCATGGGTGACGATAGGGTTCCAGCGCCGTGGGCATTGCGTCCTGGTCGATGGCGACGCGCTGGTTTTCCAGGAGATAGTGAGAGATCCAGGCTGTCTCGGTGAGCGGCTGGCGCGCATCGAGCCAACCGAGCGGTAGCTCGGAGCTCGCTGCCGGCACTGTTCGCCGCCAGCTACCCAGGGCGTGCGCCGGCATGGAGCAGAGACCCAGGCCGAGTGCCAAGAACGACCCGGCGCGACCCAGTAGCTTCCAAGCTGACCTGATGTTCACGCGTTGGAACATGCCCGCGAAAGCCCCTCCGTTCAAGCGACTCCTGGCCCTATGCCCCCGGGCGCTGCTCATGCGCTCCTGGGCCGCCGCGCCTCCCGCCCGAGCAGCTTCGACCGCCGCCGCGCGCGGGGTGGGCGATCACGATCAGAGGCCAGCCGTCAGCTTCGACGCCGGAACAAACCGCCGCCACCAAGGAGCGACCGAGGTGGGCCGCTCCCTTTTGGATCAGCGTCGGCTCTGGCGATGACGTCAGGCGCCGGTGCGGCTCTGGTGCAGCAGCGATACGAAGACGTCGTAGGCTTGCTTGGCCTTCGCCTCGTCGCCTTCCAGGTACTCGGTGACCGAAAGACCGTTGAGGACTGCGAGGATGAGCGTGGACAGAGCTTCGCCACGCTGGGTATCCCCATTGGTGAAGCCGAGGCTCTGCACGATATGCTCGTTCACCAGTTTGTGAGCATCGCTGTGCAGTGCAGAGGCCCGTCGCTTGAGCTCGGGGTCCCGCCTGGCAGCACTCCAAACCTCGATGTTCAGACCCGTGCCCGTCTTGTTATTCTGAATCGCATCCCAGAGCGATTGCAGGGCGGAGCTGATGCGGTCTGTGGAGGTGTCGTTCGCGAGAGCCTCTTTCACCCGGGCCAAGTACTTGTGATAGGTGAAACTCTGCACCTCGTGAATGAGCGCCGCCTTGCTAGCGAAGTAGTAGTGGACGATGCTCTTGCGCAGTCCGAGTTCCTTCCCGATCTCCGCGAGCGTGGTCGCGCTGAAGCCCTTTCGGGCGAAGCACTTTGCCGCAGCAGAGAGAATTGCCGACACACGCGGGTTCTCCCAATCTACTGCGCGAGGCGCGGTGCCGTTGTCTGGCCGGTTGTTTTCGATGACAGTGGGTTGTGCTGTTTCCATGTTCCTCGAAGGTCGGCTGGCCGACCCGTGGGTCGAATCCTAGCCAACGGCTGTATTAGGCGTCAATCCCTTGTGAGTAGGGGCCCTCCGTTAGCGAGGCGTTGTTGCTCAGCTTGAAGCGATAGTCAAGCCCGCCGTTCAGCTGAACCGGCCGCTTCCTGAATAGTGCAACCATTACAATGACATATGTCTTCATGGGGGCGTGGAACCGGGGCCGGAATCCAACGCATTGCGGGTCCCGCGGCGAAAAAACAGTCATTGGCCGGCCTGATGTGAACCCGCCCACTGAGCTCACGGACCGGGCCGTCTTTTGTCGCTGAAAATGCTCTGCTCTTGGACGGGACATCCGCTGGCGCCTGAGAGAACCGCGAACCGCCAGCATCGCTCGGAGAGAGCCTGTCAGTCCGCTTTGGACCACACGGGCATTCCTTGCTTTTCGGTCCAGCCGTATTCGCCCGTACGCCCGGGTTCTCGTTTTTCGAGTAGGTCGGGCTCTTCGGGGTTGTTCGTCAGAATCAGCACTTCGTCGGCGACGTACTCGGGAGTGTGGACAGAGCTGCCTTTGAAGTCCTGCCGAGAGATGCTTCCTGTGCCCACGCGAACGATTTGTGCGGTTGGAGGATAGACATCGTTCCAGCGCTCCCGCACCGCGTGGGCGCCATCGCGAATGATCCGATAGCGGTGCAGCTTGAAGCCAGGAATGCCGCGCTGAGCGAGCAGGCGCATGCCGTCGGGGACGTTGCTGTCTGGGCGTTCGAGTTCTTGGTAAGGAATCACCGAATCGATCGCGCGGATCAGAGTGACGGTGCGCGTTTGCTTGGCACCGAGAATCTCGGCGCGCACGACACCGTTCTTGACTGTTTCGTGGAGCACCACGGGAAACGGATAGGAGTTCTCGAGGCGAAAGTTGATGGTGGGGTAAACGACCGTCGCGTCCAGACCCATTTTGATATACGAGCTGGGCCTGGTGTGTGGGTAGCGCTCCACGACCTCCAGCCCCGCGAAGAACGCGGCACCATGTAGGGTCCCCGAGATCTGGCAAGTGCCTCCGCCGATGCCGTCGACTAGCTCGCCTTCTGCGATGACGTGCGCCACCTTGTAGCCGTTGGCCTCATCGCGGGGTCCCACCACCTCGTTGAAGTCGAAGACTTCGCCAGGCATCAGCACGGTGCCATCGAGCTTGGAGGCCGCCTGACGCAGGTTGTAGGTTCGCGCGTAGGATTTTTGCGAGCGATCGTAGGGAGTCTCGAAATGCCCGAGGATCTTGTCGAACTTGACGTTGCCGAGCTCGCTAGCCAAACGTCGCGGCTTCTGGAACACGAAGGCCGCCTTGGCGCTGCGCTCGCCCTTCCGTACCGCCCGTTGCAGGTTGACGAAGGTGCGATCGACATCCAGCTCGCGGCCCTCGACCTCGGGGATCAGCTTGCGTTCCTTCAGGTTCAGCCGGGCGTCCACCGGTTGCCGGTCCAGGGAATCCTTCAGCTTCAACAGTTCGAAAAGCGTGCGCTCGGAGTCGAGCTCCACCGGAAGGGGCAACGCCAGCTGGGCGTGCTCGGACGAGCGGCGGAAGACTCGTCGGAGAGGACTGGTGGCGTCCTTCGCGTCCCTCACCAACTGAGCCAAGTGGACGCGGTCGATGCGGGCGCCCAGCCGCGCGAGCGGATAGCTCTTCACTCGCTGCTCGGGCAGTTCCAAGGTGATCGGAGCGCGGACGAAACTCCGCACACGAGCGAGCGCTCGATCGCCGGTCCGATTGTCGAGCTTCAGCGGAGCCCCCAAGAGCGTGACCCGGGGCGGCGGTTCCTTCACGTCGCTCGGAGTGGGGGCTCGGGGAACAACCAAGACGCCGATGGCACTGCCCGCGAGTACGGCCACTGCCAGGGCGGCCGCCGTGCGTAGCCGCTTGTCCGAAAGCGCGCCTGACCAGCTCATCGACACGGCGGTTCTTAGACCAGTCTCGCGCAGGTGCAAGCTCGTGGCTCGTCGGCCGACATGCCGCTCGATGTTGCGCGATTCGGCGCTAGTGTAGATAGGCTTCCAAGAGCCCTTCCGCATGACCCTCCCCGACCTCGACAAGAAATTGAAGTCGTTGCCCGCGACCCCGGGCTGTTACCTGTTCCGGGACAAGCGCCAGAAGGTTCTGTACGTCGGCAAGGCCAAGAGCCTGCGCGCGCGGGTGCGCAGCTATTTCCAGGAGAGCAGCAGCGACACGCGGGCCTTCATTCCGCTGCTCCGACGCAACGTTTTCGACCTGGAAACGCTGGTGACGAAGACCGAGAAGGAAGCGGCCATCCTCGAAAACAGCCTGATCAAGGAGCACAAGCCTCGCTACAACGTCAAGCTACGCGACGACAAGGAGTACCTGAGCCTGGAATTGAACCTGCGGCACCCCTGGCCTCGCCTCAACCTGGTGAGGCGCCCGGGGCGCGAAGGCGCCAGCTATTTCGGACCGTACCACTCGGCGACGGCGGCGCGGCGCACGCTGCACCTGGTGGAGAAACACTTTCAACTCAGGACCTGCTCCGATCGCGAGCTCGCGCAGCGGCGTCGCCCCTGTCTCCAGTATCAGATCAAGCGTTGCCCGGCGCCCTGCGTCTACCAGGTGGACCCGGAGCTCTATGCGGCCCAGGTGAACGCGGTAGCGCTTTTCTTGGACGGTAGGCACGACGAACTGACCCGGCAACTCGGCGAACGCATGCACGCAGCGAGTGATGCACTCGAATACGAGGTGGCCGGCATCTACCGAGATCAGCTCAAGGCGGTCGAGTCGATCCGGCAACAGCAGCGCGTGGTCTCGGTGACGGACAAGGACCAAGACGTGCTCGGTCTATTTCGCGAAGCCGACCTGGCCGAACTCGGCCTGATGATGGTCCGGGCGGGGCGCGTCGTGGACGTCGTGAGTTTCTCGAACAAGCGAGTCGAAGTGCCGGATGACGAGCTCGTGGCGAGCTTCTTGCGCGAGCACTACGGCGAGGGCGGCGCGGGCGAAGCGCACATTCCGGACGAAATCGTGGTGCCGGTGCTCCCGGAGGGAGCGGCCGGAGTGGCGGAATGGTTGAGCGAGCGACGCCAGGAGCTTGCGGCCGGCTCGCGCCGGCGAGCAGGGCGCTGCCAGCTTCTTGCGCCATCGCGCGGCAATCGGCGCAAGCTGCTCGAGCTGGCCACCGAGAACGCCCGTCACGCGTTCTTGGAGAAACAGCGCGCCGAAGAGGACATGGATCAGAGGCTTCAGCGCATTCAGGAGCGGCTCAGGCTGCCGACCCTGCCGCGCGACGTGGAGTGCTGCGACATCTCGCATCTGGGGGGACACGACACCGTCGGTTCCATCGTTGCTTTCAGCAATGGCGCGCCCAACAAGAAGCGCTACAAGCTGTATAACGTCAAGGCGGCGACCGAGGGGGACGACTATGGAGCGATGTATGAGGTCTTGTCGCGCCGCTTCAAGCGCGGTGCCGAGCTCGCCCAGGGCGGCGACGACGCCTGGCGTCTGCCGGACCTGTTCGTGGTGGATGGAGGCCCGGGGCAGCTGAGCGTGGCTCTGGCCGCCGCGCACGACCTCGGTCTGCACGACCTGACCGTGGTGGGCCTGGCCAAGGAGCGCGAAAAGCCGCTTTCGGAAAAGGTCGTCGATCGCATCTACCTGCCGGGGCAGAAAAACCCGATCCCGCTCCGACCCAACACTCCGGAGCTCTTCTTGCTGGCGCACGCGCGCGACGAAGCGCATCGCTTCGCGAACCGGGGCCGCAAGCAGGTGGGCAAGCGTCGACGGATGGCTTCGGAGCTCGATCAGGTGCCAGGTATCGGACCCAAAACCAAAACAGCGCTCTTGAGCGCGCTGGGTTCGGTGCAAGCCATTCGCGACGCTTCGGACGACGCGCTGCTCGCAGTGCCCGGAGTGTCCCGGCGCCAGCTGGCAGCTCTGCGCCGGCACTGGGCATCGAAATCTGTCAACTAGGTTGTCATTTGTAGAAAACTGAGTTGCCCTTGCCGACCTTTGCGACGCCACTTTCCGCGCGAATGAGACGGGGTACGTTGCTTGCTTAGTAGAGGTTCGCGATGTGGAAGTCTGTCCAGTATGAAGAATTCCAAATAGCTCGCATTTTCGGTCGGATACCGATGTGGCGTTCCAGCGTGGCTGCCCGATTGACAAGCCACGAGCGGCGCACCTACCCTCGCGGAGCTGGTACTGGAGCCTGCTCCGACCAACAGGCGGGGTTGGCCGGCCCGGGCGCGCCAGCGCCGGTCCGCCCGACTCAGCACGATTTCTGGAAACACTCTCGCAGTTTGTTTAGCCCCGCGGCTCTGCCTTGCCTCATCGCAAGGCGGGAACGAACGGGATATCAAGGAGCTTGTCGATGATTCTGTGGCCTTCTCTACGCGAACTCACCTCGCGTAATCTTCGGCGCGCTGGCGCCGCGGTGGGTGCCGTGGTGGTCGGTCTTGCGCTCACGGCCGGTTGTCTGAATCGACCTGTGGTCAAGCAGGATCCACAAACCAGCAACGTGTTCGTCGATCAGATTCGGCAGACGGCGATCGACAAGATCGATCTGCTGTTCGTCATCGACAACTCGATCTCCATGGCTGACAAGCAGCAAATCTTGTCAGTGGCTGTGCCCGGGCTGGTGCAGCGGTTGGTGGACCCGGACTGTGTGCAGACAGACGACCAAGGAAACGTCATCGACCGTCTGCCGCCCACCGGCCAGGATTGTCAGGACCCCTACGACAAGGAGTTCAATCCGGTCGACGACATTCACATCGGGGTGGTCACCTCTTCGCTCGGTGGCCATGGCGGCGACATCTGCAGCGAGACGGCCGGACGGCAAATACAACGCTACCCAGAACGACCTGGCGCACCTGCTGCCCACGGTGCGGCCCGAGCTCAATTTGCCGAGCTTCATGGGCACGGGCTTTCTAGCCTGGGACCCCGGTGGCAAGTACGGCGGCGAATCCAGCCAGGCGCAGCTGCAGGCGCAGTTCACCGAACACGTGGTGGCCGCTGGCGAAATCGGTTGCGGCTACGAGGCCACGCTCGAAGCGTGGTACCGGTTCTTGATCGATCCCTCGCCGCCGCTCAACATGGTGGTGAACCCGGTCGACACCTTCGCGTACCCGGAAGCGGATGCGGATGGGAACATCTTGGTGGACAACACCGTGCTCACCCAGCGCGCCGCCTTCCTGAGGCCGGACTCTCTGGTGGCCATCATCATGCTGACCGATGAAAACGACTGCTCCGTCGTGGATGGCGGGATTGGCTACCTTACGTCGAAGATTCGCAAAGACAACGGCGAATCCTTCCAAATGTTCGCCGCTACTCAAGCGTGTGACGCCAACCCCAACGACAAGTGCTGCCGGTCGTGCGGGCTCAACGAAGCCTCGCCACCGAGCGGCTGCTCCAGCCTCGCCGACGACCCAGGCTGCATTGCGGGGCGCGCTCAGGGTACGGATTCGCTCAACCTGAGGTGTTTCAATCAGAAGCAGCGTTTCGGTTTCGACCTTCTGTACTCGACGGATCGCTACGTCTCCGGCCTGCGCGATCCCCTGATCTACGACACCCACCTGTGCAAGGACGGCACGTGCCCTCAGGTGCCGAACCCGCTGTTCGCGGTTGGGGATGCACCGAACCCGCGCGACCAGACGCTGGTGTTCTTGGCAGGCATCGTAGGCGTGCCGTGGCAGGACATTGCCACCGACGCGAGCTTTCAAGGGGGCGGTGGGACGCTCGAGTATCTGACCGCCGCGGAAATGAACGCGGCGAGCCCGAATCGCTGGGATGTCGTCCTGGGCCATCCAGAGGCCGATAACCCGAAGGATCCGTCGGCGTTGCCGCTCGATCCGCTCATGATCGAAACGTCGAATCCCCGCACGAGGAACCAACCCGGTCACGGGGGACGCCCTCGCGCCAGAAACCTCGACGGACCCCCAGGCCAACCCGATCAATGGGCACGAGTACCTCAACGACGACAATTCGGACCTGCAGTACGCTTGCATCTTCCCGTTGAACGAGCAGCGTAACTGTGCCGCGGACGGTGGTTCGTCGGCTTGCGACTGCACCGAGACGCCGATCAGCCCAAGAATCGCCCGCTGTGCAATCCGCCCGGCGGCGGCCCTGCTGGCCTCACGCAGTACTACGCGAAGGCCTACCCGGGCACCCGCTTGCTCCGGACGCTGCGTGACTTCGGCGACAACTCCATCGTTGCATCGATCTGTCCCAAGAACGCGACGGGGAACGACACGACCAACGCTGTACTTCGGCTACAACCCGGCAGTGGCGGCGATCATCGATCGCTTGAAGGAAGTGCTCGGTGGTCGCTGTCTGCCTCGGC
Source organism: uncultured delta proteobacterium (assembly GCA_963809955.1). Lineage (GTDB taxonomy): Bacteria > Myxococcota_A > Polyangia > Polyangiales > Polyangiaceae > JAICQQ01. The sequence continues at coordinate 4,758 of CAWELQ010000010.1, read as the reverse complement.
AGCTCGCGGTCGAAGACAACAAGGTGCCCTGCGCCGTCGTGGAAGCGACGCTCCAGCCCGTTGCCTGCGACGAAAATCAGGGGCGCACACCTCCCAACCCGAAGATCATTCCGGCGGTACAGAAGCAGCTCGAATCCGCGGGGTCCTGTGGTGGCGCCACAGGCATCAACTGCGCTGACTACAGCATGTGCGAGATCCAGCAGCTGGCAGGAGCCGACCAGCAGTCGTGCTTGAACGATGTCGATTACAACGGCAGCAGGCCTGGCTACTGCTACATCGACGAGGCTCAGAACATCGGCAACGCCGGCTTGCTGACGGGCTGTCCGCCCACCGAACGGCGCAAGCTGCAGTTCGTGACCCCCGAAGGGGGGGTGGCCACCCCGGCATCCGGTTCGATCACGTTCATTGCCTGTGTCGGCGCCGCCTTCACGGACGAGAGCGGCAATCCGACCATGCCATAGAGGGCTCGGTCGGGTCGCTTCGGGCCCGGCTTTGGCCGGGTTCGAGCGTGGAAAGGGCAGCCCCCGGTGGGCTGCCCTTTTCTCGTTTGGTCCTGTCGATCTAAGCTCCGGTTGCCCGCATGGAGTCCAAGAAGACGATCCTGGTCATCGAGGACGAGCCGCACATCGCGCTCGGCCTGAAAGATGCGCTCGAGTTCGAGGGTTTCCGCGTCTGGACCAGCCAGACGGGCAAGGACGGCGTGCAGCGCGCGCGCCAGGAGCACCCCAACGCGGTCCTGCTCGACCTGATGCTGCCCGACATGAACGGCTACCAGGTGTGCGAAGAGCTCCGGCGGCTCGACGCCTTCGTACCCATCATCATGCTGACAGCCAAGAGCCAGGAAGCCGACAAGATCCGTGGGCTCGACGTGGGCGCCGACGACTACGTGACCAAGCCCTTCAGCATCGGCGAGCTGATCGCGCGCATCCGCGCCCTGTTCCGCCGGGCGCACCGGCCTTCGGAGGTGATGACCTTCAGGCTCTCCGGCATGACCGTGAACATCAGCGCGCACGCCATCGAGCGTCCGGGCAAGCAACCGTTGATGCTGTCGTTCTACGAGGTGGAGCTCTTGCGCCTACTCTTCGAGCGGCAGGGGCAACCGGTCAGCCGCGAGGAGATCTTGAACAAGATCTGGGGAGTGGAAGCCAACCCCACCAACCGCACCATCGACAACTTCATCGTCAAGCTGCGCAAGAAACTCGAGAAACGCCCGGACAAGCCCGAGCACATCCTGACGGTGTACGGCTACGGGTACAAGCTGGTGGTGTAGCTGACGATACAGGCGGTGGGCTCCGTTCTCACCCCGGAGAGCGTGAATCATCGGAATACCCCGAGCAAGTCTCGCCGTGGGTCTGCGAGCAAATCGCACAGCGGTATCCTCACAAAGAGGCGATGTCCGCTAAGAACAGATGCCGGACGCTGCGCATCGGCCATAGGGCTCGTTGTTTGTCACGGTTGACGCTATTGCCAGCATGACGGGATGTTCGGGAACCATCATTCACACTGGGCACGACCATCGACGCCCGTGTTGCACTCCATGCCTTCCGACGCGCAGTTCACTTTACTAAGACGTCCAGCCGCGCAAACGCGCAATTGATTGCCGACGCATGCTCCAAACCCGTCTACCCCCGGACAAGGACCATCTCCCTCTCGAATACAGCGGTACCCCGGAACGCTTGCATCCCATCCACATTGCTCGTCCCCTTGACACGACTCGCTTCTCGTCTCCCCAACTTCACACCACACTGCCTTTCTGGAAAAGCAGCGTCCCTCATAGCCAATCTCTCCGCACGTTGCTGGCCCGCAATTGTCGTCGAGGGCGGCCAGAAATAACGGGTCCGTGTTGTGTACCCTGGCATACAGGTCCAAGCCCAGACAGTCAGACGAGCCGGCCTCGAGTGAGCCGAAGACGCGAACGGTACCGTCATCACCACGACCCAACAACGGGCCCCCCGAGTCGCCGAAACACGCCCCCGAACGGCCGCGGCCGTCCATCAAGATATGGTCGCTCGTAACCTCCACCACTGGCTCCACCGTGAAGTTCCGCCGACCGAGTTGGCCATTCTCGTCGACGCCAACGCCAGCCAACTGAAGCAACTCACCGACACTGGGCTGACTCACCGGGTCAATCGGACGGATCGGTGAGACAGAATCGACTAACTCCCGAGGAGCAGCATCCAGTTCGAACAAAATTCGAATCCCTTGACAAGTCGTCGAGTATTCTCCGCGACTGCCAACGACCCAGCGGCTCCTCGGAACTCGCCCCGATGGTAAAAACGAGCCGTCCCCCCTGCGGGAGCTGACAATGAGCCGCAGTCAGCACCCAATTGAACGCGATTAGAATACCGGTGCAACTTGTCTCTTGGCTCAGATCGCCGTTGTCAAGTTCGGGTTGCACTCTTCCGATCGTCTGTTCTTGCCCAGGAGACAACCCGAGATAATCGCTCTCGCTGGAGCCCTGGTAGATCTTGGTAGCGAGGCCTGTCTGTTGGCACTGGGAACTCAGCAATTCATCATTACCGCAGCCAGCGACGCAGAGTCCCATGGACAGCGCTAGAATGAACTCACTTGGCTTGCACGGCATTGCAAGCTCGTCCCGCCAGGGCGCCCGGCCAGCAACTTGAACAAAGGTACAGAGTCTTGTCGGAGGCGCTGGGTCAAAGGTGAACAACGCTCGAAACGCTACCACGTTCCGAGCATTGTTCAATGAGTGAGTGCTCGACCAAGAGATAGCGGCTCCCAGTACGCTCAGGCTTCTGGAGTTCTAGTGAATAACCTCGACTGGGTAGTGAATAGTTATACCGAGGGCTCCGCTGCCACTGGTAAGATAGATTTGGCCGTACCAGTTGTTGGTGTACAGCGGGGTGTACCAGTAAAAATAGCCCCAGTAGCCTGCTGAAAGCGTTCCGTAGCTGCTGCAGCTGCTCCCCACTTCGCAGACTCTCACGCGGGCCGTTGTCGACGCATCGTTCTGAGCGTAGATACGATCGGGTTGCGCCCAATTATTGGAGTGGTTGTTGTAGCCCGTCGATGTGGTTCTACTGCTTACGGGGCCTTGGTACCAACATCCCCAAGCGACCCATTTCCAGGTGCTTCCGGGCCAGTGGTCCGTGCACACGTTGTCAAGGAACGATTGATACGATTTGGGAACGAACTCTCCCGGTGCCTCTTCGGGCGCAGACAAGCCCAGCAGCGTAGCGTCTTCCAGCAAGTTCATCCTTTGCTGTGCGATGCGCGAGTCGAGTTCGTCAATCAACCCGGGAACGCTGGTTTCTGGCCACAATGCTGCGAATGCGCCGCGTAAGGACTCCTCCCCGGTAGCCCTCGCGGCAGCCTCATGGTCAACCGCAGCGCTGGCCTGGGCATTGTCCCAAGTGAGGCTTTGAAAGAGGGCACCGCTATCGCTTTCATAGATGGTCAGCTTCCCGGTTTCCGCGAATGCCTTCTCCCACAGGATATGGCCTTCCGGGCTGACCACATCGCTCGGACTTGCTGTCACGGGTTCTAAAGAAGACTGACCTGCTTCCTGCTCCTCCACGCGATCCGAGCCAGCGCTTCCGCATGCTACAGCGAAAGTCAGTAAAACACACGGCACGCAGAATCGACTCTTCGATATTGTCATTGGACCCTCCATTTCTGTGTTCTGGTTGTGAACGCCTGTTGGCAAATTGGGATTGCCCGAGACTGTGCCAATCCACGGCGCCCCCTCGTTCGCCACCAGGTGATTGGATGTATCACAGGCTTGGCTGTGCTGTAAATGGCGGAGTCGCATTTCAATTATTAGAGTGTGAATGGTCTGTTTATTAGGGTCCCCACCGGGGATGGGTGAACCCCCTCGCCTTGAGGCGACGCCTTGAGGAGGCTTGCGGTACTTTGGGCGAATGCGAGCATACCGCCACGGGTCGCACACGGTCTTTCAGTGTCATTACCATTTCGTCTTCATCCCAAAGTACCGCAAGCCGATTTTGCGCGGGGAGGTGGGCAACTATCTCCGGGAGGTCATCCGAGAAGTTTGCAAGGCGCGGGACATCGAGATTCTGCAGGGTCATATCCGACCAGATCACGTGCACTTGCTTCTCAGTGTGCCGCCAACGCTGTCGCCGAGCCGAGTCATGAACGCCATCAAAGGTCGCAGTTCCAATCGGCTCATGCGGAACTTTCGGACGCTGAATCGAACGTTCTGGGGACGTCATCTCTGGGCGCGAGGCTACTTTGTCGCGACGAGCGGGAATGTTACGGATGACGTCATCGCCAAATACATAGCGGAACAGGACGTCGAGGCGGATGATGGCGAGTTCAAAGTTACCGAGTAGGGCGTTCATGGCCGGTTCAGGCGCCTTGAGGCGCCCTCGGAAAAACCCACCGCCCTTCAGGCGGTGGTGGGTGTTAGTTTAGAGTGTCCACTGCGGTTGACGGTGGGTGGGTCGGACGTGCATTTCGCAAAAGGGTATGGGCGAAGGTGTCGCCACGATGCTTTTGGGTCAGACTGGCTGTTCAAGGGATGGTGGCGAAAACCGACGCTGCTGTCCGCGTCCTGGAAAGACCAGCGGCGAAAACCGACAGTGGTCGTCGGGCATAGGATCCGGGGCAGTATGAGGAGGTACGAAATCTGCCCGCCATCGAGATCGCTGGCCTGGAAGACAAGAACAAGGTCTCACTGCCCTCGTCGGCGAGCGCCCAGGCTCATCACGAAAGGTTGACGACCGGTGTGGTCCGGGCGGCGGTCGACGACGACGTCAGCGAGGTGCTTTAGCGCCC
>CAWELQ010000009.1:0-256100 GCA_963809955.1 uncultured delta proteobacterium | reverse complement strand
CCAAACCTCACGAGCCCCGTACCCCCATCATACAGCCCCCCGGCAAACCCCTGCGGCACCACCCCCACCCCGGTCCCGCTCACCGTGCCAAACGCCTCATAGTCGAGCCGCACCGGCACATCGCTCGGATCATCGATGTTGACGAGCGCTCTCACCGACCCCAAATGATCGGAAATCACCCGGTAGACCGTGCTTCCCTGAATCACCAGCTCCGGCGTTGTCCGCTTCTCGCCGTAGACGAAGCGTGACACCAGGTTCCCCGAGCCATCGAGCTCCGCCGCGATGCGCAACTGATCGGCCCAGAGCCACTGCTGGATCAGGACACCGTTGACGAGCTTACCGACGCGACGGTTTCTGCCATCGACGAGGTACTCAATGACGTCGCCATTCGGCAGGTCCACCCGAACCAAGTTCCCGAACACATCATACTGGTATGCCGTGATATCCCCGGTCGACGTATCCGTCTTCGTTAGCAGGTCGCCATTATCGGTATAAGTGTACGCAAAGTCGCCATACGTCAGGAGCCGGTCCTGGTCATCATACGTCGCCGTGATGCTGTCGGTCGGCGTATCGAGGCTCAATCGGTTACCATTGTCATCATAGGTGAACGACTGCGCCAGGTTGCCGTCTTCGTAAACTTCGATGAGCCTGCCGAGTGTATCGTACTCGTAGCCGTACGTGATCGTCGCGCCCCCGTTTGTCTCGGTGCGTTCGACGATGCGGCCCAGACTGTCGCGGGGGGCACTCGCGGTATCAACGACTTCGCTGAAGACGAGGCTGCCGCCCGCGCTGGCTTCGTAGCTGGCGAGCTCACCGTAGCTGTTATACGTGGTGCTGTCGCTGACGGCCCCGCTCGTGCTGCTCTCCGGCCTCGGCAGCAGTGGGTCGAAGCTCATGTCGAGGGCGCCGGTTCCTCCAGGGCAGGTGGTCGGCGAGGCGCAGACTTGGAGCCCGTCGTCGTCGTAGCTGAAGCTGATTGGCGCTGTGTCGCTCGGGGTGGTCACGGTTTCCGTCGTTACTCGGAAGTCGTTGTTGTAGCTCCAAGCGATAGCACCGTTGATGAGGCCGGACCATGTGGTGCTGGTCACCAGGTGGCCGTCGTAGGTGTACTCAAGGTTCACGCCGCTGGGGTGGGTGATGCCGGCGAGGGAGCCTGGGGTTGGGTCCGTCACAACGAAGTAGGTGTAGTCGATGGTCCCGCTTGGGGTGGTGATGAAATCGAGCTGGCCCGCGCTGTTGTACACGCGCTCGAAGCTGAGGCCGTCGGGACGAGTAGTGAGGGTCTGCTGTCGGTCGAGGTTGAAAAGGAAGGAGGTGGAGGGTTGGGTAATGCTGGCGAGGGCGGGTGGGGTGTAGGTGCCGAGGAGGTTGACGGGGGTGAAGGTTTGGGTGTGCTCGGGTTTGCCGGGCGGGGTCACGCCGATGAGGTTGTCGTTTTCATCCCAGGCGAAGTTGGTGGTGTTGGTTCCCGCCACGGTTTGGCTCAGGGCGCGGCCGACGGCGTTGCGCTCGAAGGTCGTCAGGTTACCGAGGGAATCGGTGAGGGTTTGCAGATAGCCGTTGCGATCGTCGGCGGTGTCGAAGTAGCCGTTGGTGGTGACTCGGGTACCTTGGGTCGTGGACTCCAGCCTGCCCTCGGAGTCGTAGGTAAAGTCCACAGGGAGGATGTTCGGGAGCTCGGTACGTATGCGATGGCCCTGTGCATCGTTGTAGGTGCGGGTCCAACGGCCTTCGGGACTCTCGCGATGAGTCCTTCGGTTGGACGCAGTATATGTCGTTAGCCACTCCTTCCCGTTCAGTGTGCGAGTAGTCGTCTCACTAATGAGGCTGAAGGGATCCAGTGGGTTGCTGATTGCCGCGCTCCGTTGCGTCTGTTGCACACGCGTGAGACCGCTCGGCAAGGCCATCGCCTGTGTCTTTACTGGATCCTGCATGCCGAAGCGTGGATCTGGCACACTAGTCCCTGAAATGGTCGTGCCATTCGGAAGCCAGATGGCGTCGGAGCTATCCGGGTAGTACTCCTTGATCGTTTCCGTCAAGTCTGAAAGTGTGTTCGTCCGACGCACTGTCCCGTCAGGAAGGCCCGCCACATCGTAAACGGTGACCGTGCCTTCCGCAGTCTCGCGGGTGATCGTTCGGCCAGCAGAGGTGTCGACGCTCGTGAGGTTTTGGAAGCCGCCGGCTGCGTCTGTATCACGCTCCAGCCTACCCATCGAGTCGTAGAGCATGGTAGAAGCATTCCCCCTGCTGTCGGTAAATGACTGCAAGAGACCATCAGAGGAATAGGTCGCGCTAATCCCTGTTGCTTGCTCTGGATCGATGATGCTGTTCAGGTAGCCATGGCCATCGAGGCCGAGTTGCGTGGTCTGCCCATAGGGACCGACGATGCGCAATGGGTCACCGTTGCTCGCGCGTTCAACGACAGTTTGATTTCCGGATGCGTCGGTAACCGAACTCAGCAAGCCGTCTTCATCATACGAAAACTGGTAGAGAAGCTCACCGGTTCGGCTGCGAGTCGCAACGTGGAGCCCCTGCCAATCAAATGTGTAGATTCCTCCTGTCTCCGGATCATCGATATACAAGTTGCCCCCGCTCAACTGCGGCAATGGATACTTGGTCTTGTAGAGGTATGCACTAAATTGGCCAATGCTATAATTGGCGGTGAAGTAGACGCCGTCAGGTCCGGCCGCCACGCCATTGATGTATCCCGTACGCAGGTCGGTCGCCGGGGCACTGTCGCCATGTTGCCTGCCCTGCGAGGCGTCCCAGTCCTGGCCCCCTGCTAACAAACTCAAGTTACCGTGTCGGTTGACCTTGAGGACGCGATTGCGGTAGTTGTCCGTGAGATAAATCATACCATCTCGACCGATGGAGATATGTTCAGGGCGACCGATCTTGACTTGGGTCGCGGGAATTCCGTAGAGCTCCTGACCGGCTGGGCACGTGGAAAAGCAAAAGACTCCCGCGACCGTGGTCACCTGTCGGTCAAGGCCATAACGACGCACGATTCCGCGGCCGTAGTCCGCAGCATACATCGAGCCATCCGGATGTTCTGCGACGTCCCAAGGCTCGATCACGTCACCCGTCTCCGTGGCAACGGCTTCAGATTGATACCCTGATTGCGTTCCCTTTCCACCTATCGTGGTGATGATTCCATCAGGCGTTACCTTGCGAACCCGAAAGTTACGCGTATCCGCGATGTACAAGTCGCCGGAGCGCCCGATCGCGATGCCCCGAGGCTCGAAGAGTTGGGCCTCGGTACCGGGTCCATTGTCACCGGAAAACCCAGAGGTACCGTTGCCCGCCACAGTCGTCACGATACCGTCGGGGCCGATCTTGCGGATGCGATGGTTGAAGGTGTCGGCCACGTAGAGACTGCCATCAGGCCCCACTTCGATATCCTTGATGTCGTTGAAGCGGGTAACCAACCGATCGAGACCATCTCCGTTGAAGCCCGGTTGAGTATTGTATCCACGCCCTGCGTAGCGCGAGATAACGCCGTCCGGTGTGATTTGGCGGATGTTCGTCACTTTGCGGCCAGAGCCTTGAGCCGCCAAGCCGTCCACGACATAGACCGTCCCGTCCGCGGCTACCGCTACGGCTTGAGGGTCCTGAAAGTTTGCGTTCTCCGCAGGTCCGCCATCTCCCTGAGGAGCAGCGTCAGACGTCTCCACAGTATCCAGCTTGGGCCAAGCCTGGACCACGCGTTGACTGGAGAGCACAGCAATGCGGTGGCCATCACCGCGCTGGAGCACCCCGACGCTCGGCTCGTAACTGTGGTGCACATTCAACGTCCAGCCGCCCAGACCCATCGATCGAGCATCCCAAAGTCCGACATCGACCTTGCCAGACGTTGACTGAGTAAGGATTCCGCGGGCAATATTTCCGCCCAGAGTTACATAGCCGGGCGGAGCCGCGAATCTGTCGGTCCAAACATACAGACCTTGATACTCGTAGCTTAGGAACCAATGTGCCTTCTGGCTTCCCTGCAGCCCTCGTCCCAGGAAGTCCTCAGTATCGAAGGTGTATTCGAACACCATATCGGGGTCCCACTGCGACAAGCTCGCGTCGTAGACAATCTGGCCTGCCAACGCTAACCGTACTCGGATACCATCAATGGACGCGGCCGGATCGGCGTCCGTCAGCGGCAGCCGGATTGTCCGCCGGTCCAAACGACCCGGAACGCGATCACTGGCGTAGTTCAAGGTGTAGGGAGTGCCGGCGACCGGCACGGTCTCGCGCAGCACTTGCCTTTCACACTCGATGGTTGATCCGCTAGCAATGCAGGGGTCCGGAGGATCCGGTTCCGGGTCGGGGCCCTCGGGCGGAGGCTCCGCATCGTCAGGGAAGATGATGCCCCAGTTGAGGTCATAGGGCCGCGTAAAATGTGAAATAGGAGTGCGCCACAGGCTCTGACCCGGGGCGTAAAGTTCGGCCAACTGCGTGCGCTCGTTGATGGTGATACCCAACGCGTCGAGGTCTTGATCGCTATCCGCCGAACCGTCGCCGTCGGCGTCGATGTTCGCGACACCCCCTCCCACGGATATGATCGCCACCACGACTCCATTCTCCTCAGGTACCCAGACGCCGGCATCCCTATCATACGAACCAACAGGCACCGGAGTCCCCGCAGGAAAATCGAGAAAGTTTTCCACATAGTAGCTCATGGGTTGATCGAACGTGATCGACGGCGCACCTGCAGTCACGGCTTCGTCCGCGTTCGCTTCGAAAGCGTAGGTGTACTGACTGGTGGGCGGCAGATCCGCTGGCATGGCTTTGGGGCCCCCATCCCCCACCGTAAATTCCGTGATCCGCAGGTTCATAGTCTCGAGCGGCATGACAGACCCGTCCTGCATTTCCATCATAGCCTGCGTCCCCGCAGCGATCAGCAACGTGCTTTGTCGGCTACCATCGTCATCGGTGACCACAGAGGCTCGGTGCACTTGAAATGGCTGGCTCATATCCGCCAAGTCAACTGTCGTAACGACTGGATCCGGACCTACCAGCACGACGTCCTGCAACGTGACCCACTCTCCCCAACCGACAGAGACCCTGCGTTGCGACTCCAGGTAAGATTGGTTTTGGAAGTTGACGAGCAGGTCACCACCACCGTTGACAACCATTTGAAAGCTGCCGTCCGCCTGCGTATTCGTATATCCGAGTTCTTGATGGCCGCGGATGCTGACTCGGACGCCTGGCACCGGCAGACCCGCCCGATCGGTGACCTTGCCAACGAGCGCGGCGGCCCGCTTGATGACGATATCTGCCGGGTCGACGCCCTGCTGCGCGGGGTTGATGCCGGTGTACAAGAAGGACATCGAGCCGGGCACCGTGGTGGCCACGCTTGGGTCCTCGGTGCAGACCGACGTATGCACGCCGGTGACAGGATCGCAGGTCTCCACGGTACAAGGATCCCCATCGTCGACAACGATCGAGGTGCCTCCCACGCACGTCCCACCGCCATCGCAGCTGCCACCCACGGTGCAGGCATCGAGATCGCAGGCGCTTCCGGCTGCGGTGGGCGAGTGGGTCACGCCAGCGACAGGGTCGCAGCCGTCGGTCGTGCAGTCGTTGGAATCGTCGATCAGCAGCGGTGATCCTGCCACGCAGACCCCAGAGCCATCGCACTCTTCGCTCCCGTCGCACACGTCGCCATTGGAGCAAGAGGTACCGGCGGACACCGGGGTATGGGCAATGCCTGCCACCGGGTCACAGCTGTCGGCTGTGCACGGGTTGCCATCTTCGAGCGCAGGCGGCACGCCTGCCTGGCACCCGCTGGCGGCCTGGCAGCTCTCCGTGCCATTGCAGGCGTTGCCGTCGTCGCACACCAGCGGCGTCCCCGCCGCGCACGCCCCCGCCCCGTCGCACGTCTCGTCGCCGTTGCACAGGTCGCCGTCGGCGCACGAGGTGCCGGCCGACAGGGGCGTGTGGGCAACGCCGCTGCCGGGGTCGCAGCTGTCGGCCGTGCAGGCGTTGCCGTCGTCGATGGCCACGGGGCTGCCCGCAGCGCACGCGCCTGAGCTGCATGCGTCGCCGGAGGTGCAAGCGTCGCCGTCGTCACAGGTGGTGCCGTCGGCGAGGATTGGGTTGTCGCAGGCGCCGGTGGTGGGGTTGCAGGTGCCCGGGTCGTGGCATTGGTCTTGGGCGCTGCAAACCACAAGGTTCTGCCCCGTGCAGGTGCCGGTCTGGCAGGTGTCGCTCTGGGTGCAGGCGTTGCCGTCGTCGCAGGTGGTGCCGTCGGCGACGGGGGTGTGCTGGACGCCCTGCACGGGGTCGCAGCTATCGGCGGTGCAGTCGTTGCCGTCGTCGACGGTGGGGGGCGTGCCGGGCAGGCAGGCGCCGCTGCCGTCGCAGCTGTTGGTGCCGTCGCAGGGATCGGCGTTGTCGCAGCTGGTGCCGCTGGGTTCAGGGGTGTGCTGGACGCCCTGGACGGGATCGCAGCTGTCCGCTGTGCATGGATTTTGGTCGTTGCTGTCTAGCGGGGTGCCCGCGGTGCAGGTGCCGGCGCCGTCGCAGGCTTCCTGACCATTGCAGACGGTGCCATCGAGGCAAAGCGTTCCCATGGCGGTGTTCGCGTGGATGACGCCTTGCTGAGGATCGCAGCTGTCGTCGGTGCAGGGGTTGCCGTCGTCCGCGACGAGCGGGGTTCCTGCCTGGCAGGTGCCCGCGCCGTCGCAGGTTTCCGTGCCGTTGCAGAGATCGCTATCCTCGCAGCTGACTCCAGCAGCCACGGGGTCGTGTTGGACGCCCAGAATGGGGTCACAGGCGTCTAGGGTGCAAGGGTTAGCGTCGTCGGGGTCGAGCGGAGTGCCGGCTTGGCAGGCGCCAGCTCCGTCGCAGGTATCCGCCCCGTTGCACACGTTGCCGTCATCGCACGAGGTCCCCGCGGGAGCGGGGTTATGGGAAACCACCCCGCCACTGCACGAATCCACTGTACAGGGGTTCCCGTCGTCGATTGACCCAGAACAGCCCACGGTCGAGGAGCCCATGTCGGCTTGAATCTCGGCCTGAGAGAGCGGGCGGGCGTAGATGCGGACCTCGTCGATGTTGATGTCGGCTACATCAAGCGGATCACCGCTCAGAGTCGGAAGGCCAGTCTGGGTAACGGTCTGAACGAGCTGTCCATCCACGTACGTGCTGCACTCGATGCCGTCACACGTAGTCGCCACATAACTCCAGGTTCCTTGCGGCAGTTGGAGTCCACCCAGCAAGATGGGCAGCGTCGGGTTGCTCGTGAACGGCTGTATCCAGCCCGAAAGAGTTAACTGAGTGGTGAAATGCAGCGAGGGTGAATCGGGGATCGTGAAGTCCCCATCGTCAAACGACACGGCCGTTCCGTACTGCCCGGCAACCCAGGTCTGCCCAAGGAGCGCCGCGTCGTTTCCGTGACCAGTGACGTCCTCAGCCACGTTGCCTGTGCCTTCGTCGAAGCTGTATGCCGCGACGAGCGCGTTGGCATCTACACTTACCGAGATGGCGGCCGACGTCTGTGTGTTGCCAGCGCCATCCACCGCCTGCGCGGTGAGGCTATGAAGTCCGGGCGTCGCCTGTGCAGAGTCCCAAGCGGCGACGAACGGTGGCCAATCGTCTTCGGACAGGAGCGTGCCATCCACGAAGAACCGAACGCTGGCCACGCTCACGTTGTCCGTCGCATCCGCGCGAAGCTCGACGGGGCCGGTGACTTCCACTCCGTCCGCTGGCGCGCTGATGCTGATCGTCGGCGCCGTCGTGTCGGGACTCGACTGGTCGATGGGGGTGTGGATGGCGCTCTGGATCTCGGCCCCCGTTAGTGCTCGGTCGTAGATGCGGATCTCGTCGAGGGTTCCCGAGAAGTAGTCTCCCAGGCTTTCTTTGCCACCAATGACCAGGGGCTCGCCCGAAGTGTCGATGAGCCCGCTCGCGGGCGTATCCACCAGCTGAATCCCGTTGACGTAGAGCTTCACGTCGAAGCCATCGAACGTCACGGCAAGATGGCTCCATTCTTCGTCTGTCAACGGGCTACCGATGGCCCCTTGGTACTGGCCCCCAATCGAGACGACCCCGGTCGCTCCATTGTCCACCGCGTTTGCAGCGAACAGCGCGTACTCGAGTTCGTCCGCGCCCGCTTCCTTTCTGACCACGGTGCGCCAAGCGGACACGCTGGCGTCGGGTTTCACCCATGCGGACAGGGTCATCGCGTCGTCGAGATCGAGCAAGGCGCTGTCAGAGACTGTGAGCAGATTGTCCTGAAAGTACAAGGCGTTGCCGTATCTTCCGGCAACCCAGCTCTGCCCCGAAAGCACTGTGTCGTGCCCGTTTCCGGTGGCGTCCGCAACAGCAGTCCCTGTGCCCTCGTCGAACCCGTACGCGGTGACCAGGCCAGGCTCGGTCAGGGCTTGCTCAGTCGACCCGAGCGCCTCCATCTCGAGGGGCCTCGGTGGCTCCGTGCATCCGAGCGCGTTCAGAACGGGAACGACAACCGACAGGAGAGCCGCGAAGTGAAGCGACCGCTTCGGCTGCTGCGCGCTCGTCTCGCCGGTTTGCACCAACTCCGGAGTGTTCAGGGTCTTCCAGTGGCTCCAGCACATATGTGCCATCCCTTCCTTACACCACGCGCATGGCGTCGATGTGCACCGAAAACTTTCGCTCGACCGCCCCGGCCGATCTAACTCCCGCCCGGTTCTTTACTCTGGCGGCGATGACTTGAAAAGACAAAAGGGCCCATCGCGGACAGATGTCCAAAGCGAGATCATTCCGAAACCGACTCAAGCTCACGTATCGCTAACTTGTCGTGGCGCCCTTAGCCCTCCCTTAGCCCCGCAGTTTGCGTGGATTCGCGACCCAGACATGTGCGACTGCAGCCTCACTAGAACACTACAGCCTGTAGTATTCCCCTCACTTCCCGCAGGCATCGGCTAGCTCCGCAAGTTGGCCTCCGCATCGCCCGGACCGGCGGCGTCAAATGAATTGGACATTTGCCAATTCGCGCATGCATTCCTCACAAGTCTGAATACGCCTCCAAGGCGCCAACAGAACGACATGAGCTGTCGAATTTCGCCACTAACCTCGATGGCGGAGCCAGCTTGACCACCGACCTAAGAGGCTAGGTCGCTCGTACTGCGTACAGTTGGGGCACAGTTGCGCGCAGCGGGAGGAACAGGAAAAGCATACCCCCAGGGAGAGCAGATTCAGTGACCATAAACCGAGAGACAGCAATCCAAGTCCTCAAGGAACACCCCGGTGCGCGCGTCTGCTACGTGCGTCGCGAAGTCCGTGATAGCAAATGGCTTCGAACTGAGGTGAGCCTCGCGAGTGACCAGACCGATGTCATTCCGACCGGCGGCAACCCGCAGCGTCTCCCACACGATGCGCCATTCAACCTGTTCAGGATCTCGCTAGAAAACGAAGTGGCCACGCTCAGCACCCAATTGTCCGACTTGCGGGTCCGGGCGCAGGCGCTAGCCAGTTGAGTCCTGCACTATCCGAATCGAAGACCCAGTTCTGCTGGAGTCCGGTGATCGGTGGAGGAAGTTCAAGGAGCTTGAGCTCGAGCTTCGGGACCGCGAATGAGGAAGTCCATCGCGAGCCGGCCGACAGTTGGGTGCCGCGCGACGCATTCTCTGCAGGCGGCAGGGTCCGCCCGTTTCGGCAAACTCGAGATCTGTGGAAGGCGCTCGGGAGTCGGCTCGCAGCCGAGGGTTTGGTCAGAGGCATGCACTCCCGCATAAGCTGACGGCGAGTCCACCGGCCGCGGCGCCTACGGTGAGCGGCGGCCCCGTGGCGCCTGCGGCGGACGGAGGCCATGCAGCGGTGGCGAGCGGGGGGCGGCGGCCACATGGCGGGCGGTGAGCGATGGCCACGCCGCGGCGGTGGGCGGACGGCGGCCACACGGGGGGCAGTAAGCGGGCGGCGGCCGCGCGGTGGGCATCTGGCCGGAGGAGGGAGATCCGACGCGAGGTTGGGGGAGATCATGGGGCACGCTGCCGGTGCGGGAGCGTGCGCCCCTCGTGCTTGCTGGATGCGGCCATGCGGTCACGGGAGGCTTGCCGCGCAACCCTTCGGTAGCTTCGGGAGGGTTGGGGGCGCTGCTTCGCGGTGGCCAGCCGCGATCGCATGGAGGTACGTTTCTCTAGCGACCGTTGGTATAGCCCGAGAAATGAAAAGGGAAGCGTACCCGAGCTCGAGCTGCTGCAAAAATAGGAGCGAGGGCGTTGGCGAAGCCCTGGAAGTGAAAAGCGAGTCGGGTGGCGGGCGCTCGTCTCAGGCTGCGCGTTGCAGCAGGCGTGCGATGCGGCGGCAGGCTTCTTCGATGCGTGGGGGGTCTTCGATGAGGGCGAAGCGGACGAAGCCTTCGCCCGCACTGCCGAAGCCGCTGCCAGGCGAGACGGCGACGTGGGCTTCGCGGATCAGGCGGGCGGTGACTTCGGTGGAGCTCAGGCCAGCGTAGAAGGAGGGTACGGGAACCCACAGGAACATGGTGCCGCTGGGGGGCTGCACGTTTTCCCAGCCCGCCTGGGTCAGGCCGTCGACCAGTGCGAGGGCACGCCCGCGATAGAGCTCGCGGATCTCACTGACGAGATCATCGCCGTGACGGAGTGCCCAGGCGGCGGCATGCTGAACGGGGATGAAGGTGCCGTAGTCGGTATAGGTTTTCAGATGCGCGAGCGCGCCGACCATGCGCTCGTTGCCCACCACGTAGGCGATGCGCCAGCCGGGCATGTGGTAGCTCTTCGACATACTGAAGACCTCGACAGCGAAGCTCTCGACTTCGTCCGCGTCCAGGCCGCAGTCGAAGATACTGGGCGCACAGCGCTCGTTGAAGTCGAGGTCGGCGTAGGCCAGGTCGTGGAGCAGCATGGCGCCATGGTTTTTCACGGCCTCGCACAGCGCGCGCAGCTGGGCGCGCGTGACGGTGCGGCCTGTCGGATTCTGTGGATAGTTGGCGATCACGAGCTTGACGCGCTTGCCAGCCCGTTCGGCCTTGCCGAGCGCGCTCGAGATGGCGTCCGCGGGTTCGTCCGCCGTCGAGGGGTAGCTGATGACTTCGGCACCGGCGATGAGCGGCGCGCCCCGGTGGATCGGGTAGCAGGGGTCCGGCACCAGCACCGTGTCGCCAGCGCCCAGAGTCGCGAGGCAGAGCCCGGTCATGCCGTCTTTGGCGCCCATGGTCACCATCACGTGACGCTCGGCGTCGAAGCTTGCCCGATAGCGGCGCTGGTACCAGTCGGTCACTGCCTGCCGCAGCGCCACCAGGCCACGCCCCGGATGATAGCGGTGGTTCTGACCGACTTCGCTCGCCGCGTGCAGCTGCTCCACGATCGCTTGTGGTGTGGGCCTGTCGGGGTTCCCAAGGCCCAGATCGATGATGTCTGCCCCACTGGCGCGAACCTCGGCCTTGACCGCGTCCGACGCGACGAACGCATAGGTGGGCAGGGACTCGGCACGGGGGAAGGACCAACCGGAAATGGGCATGGTGCCGGCGTTTACCACGAAATCGGCGGGCCGGAAGTCCCGAAACGCGCTGGAAACTCCCGAAACCAAGTGGAAGGGACCTCGGCGCTCCTTTCTGAGGCCGCCCACAGGCCGGTTTTTCGAGCACATGCTATTTTTAGGGGAGATGCTCAAATACGAAATTTCGGGGGCCACGCTCGGCGACCAGGACGAGTTGCTCGATCTGGCGCGGCACCTGAACACGGTGAACCTGCCCAACGACAGGGCTCACGTCAGGCGACTGCTCGAACGAAGCGAGCGGAGCTTCGCCAGTCAACTGGACCCGGCAACCGAGCGCAAGTACGTCTTCATCCTGCGTGACCTGGAGCGCGGCCGCGCCGTAGGCACCTCGACGATCGTGGCGCAGCTGGGCACACGGGACGCGCCCTACATCTACCTCGACGTGATCGAAGACGAGAAGTACTCACGCTCGCTCGATCGTCATTTCCGTCACAAGCTCTTGCGCCTCGGCTTTTCGTACGACGGGCCCACGGAGCTGGCAGGGCTCGTCGTCGACCCGGCCTATCGCAGAGCTCCCGAACGGCTGGGCCTGTCAATTTCCTACGTGCGCTTCCTGTACATCGCGACGCACCGCTCGTTGTTTCGAGACCAGCTCTTGGCGGAGCTCTTGCCGCCCCTGGAGGCCGACGGCACCAGCCATCTGTGGGAAGCCTTCGGCCGTCGCTTCACCGACATGACTTACATCGAAGCCGACCTGCTCTCGAGCGAGGACAAGACCTTCATCCGGGACCTGTTCCCGAGCGTGCCGGTGCACGCCAGCCTGTTCAGCAAGGAAGCCCAGGAGGTGATCGGCAAGGTCGGACAGCAGACCCAGGGTGTGGAAAAGATGCTCAGGCGGATCGGCTTCAGCTACGCCGGACGCATCGACCCCTTCGACGGCGGGCCACACTTCACCGCCGACACCGACGAGGTGACGTTGATTCGGAGCAGCAAGAGCGTGCCGGTCAGCGGGGAGCTGAACCACCCCCTGAGCGATGCCACCACCCTCGTGGGCCGCGACCTGCGCGAGCCGCCCTACTTTTTGGCCGTGCTGGCGCCCGAAAGTCTCCTGTCCGAAGCAGGCGCCCAGCTCCCCGCTGAGGTGATTGCCCACCTCGGTCTCGAGCTGGGGCACACGGCCCTGGTGCTGCCGCTGAGCGCCCGGCGCCGCCAGAGCCACATGCCCGACGCAGACGTCGTGCCGGCTTGACGAGCCCGCGTCGGGCTACGGCCCGGTGAGAAGCGGCGCGTTCGCCGGAAGCGTGACCGGGTGGTCCGCGCTGTCGTAGATGACTTCGCCCTCCCCCTGGATCGTGCGCCTCAGCACCTTGCCCCCACCCTGCTGATACAGCGCCCCGCTCGCATCCAAGACGCCAGCCGCCAGCCCACCGGAAACCCATTCGGCCTGCTCGGGGTAGGTCCCGCGCATGAAGGCGCTGCCATCCAGACCGATCTCCCAGAGCTCGGGTACTTCGAGCAGAGGAAAGACCGCGACGAGATAGCCCGACGGGATGGCGCGCACACCGACGAGCTCGCCCCCCGAGATCGCTGGCGAGGGACCTTGCACAGCGCCGTCCGGCAAGGTCACCACACCGAAGCTCCCGGTGAGCGCGGTTCCGGCATTGCCCAGCGCGTGCAAGTACCCTCCGGTGTATACGGGCTCGGTTCCACCGCCGAGCTCGTACCAGTCGCCGCCGGGGCAGCGATAGATGAGCTGGTCATTGGGACCGGACTTGAGATCGCCAGGACCTGCCCCAGAGTCCGGGTCGCAGCCCGGCGTGTCCAGGATGGGATCGTTGTCGGCGGGGCCCTTCGGGTAAGTGATGCTCGAGGGCGCAGCGGTCGTGAACAGATCCAGCTCGAAGCGACGCAACCCGGGTTCGGTGAGGAGGATGTAGTACAGGCCCTGCATGTGCAGCACCGCGTTGCTCGGATCGAACAGAAAATCGAACCCGATCGCGTAATGCTCGGGGTCGGAGAGCTGGACCAGCGCCCACTTGGCGGCGTCGTTGCCCAGCGCACCGACCGCGTAGACCTCCTCGGGATCGAGCGCGAGCGATGAGGGATGGCCTCCCGAACCAGAACCGCTGGTCGCGTCGCCGACAGCGCCCGCGGACCCGCCCGTCGCGTTCGCCTCGCCCGCGCTGCCGCCCGAGCCCGTGGGTTCTTCGGTGACGTCGACCACGGGGGGGCGGTCGGAGTTCTCCGAGCAGGCGCACCAAAGGCCGAGCGCTCCGGTGGAAAGCAGTACCCAGGATCTCATCGAGGCGGCTTCTCCGAAAATGGCCTCAAAGGAGCTGTTCGTAGAAAATACCGCGCGCCGGCATCTCGGGGGGATCGCTGCAGTCGTCGTTGCAATCGGGCAGCGGCTCGGAGCTCATGGCGCAGCTCGGCTGGCCGTCTATCGTCACGTTGTCGAGGCAGACGGGCATCGGCTTCGAAACGCCCCGGTTGCCGAGCTTGTCGTAGGCGCGTACCGCCAGGCACACCCAGCCCTCATAGCTGGGATCCCCGAGCAGACCGGGCAGCTCCCAGGTACTGCCCATGCACTCTGGCCCCGACGTCGCAGGGGACACCGCATAAACCACGGGCTCGTCGCTGATAGCGTGATTGACGACGGTAGTCAGGTCCGACAGACCATTGCACAAGGGAGTGGGCGCTTTGGCTTGGTTACCGTAGGTGCATCCTGTATTGGCGAGCGGTGGGTCGAGCAGGGCGTCCGTTTCGCCCGCCGTGGTGTCACCGCGGCCGAACCACGGCGTGCCCGTCGGTTCGAGGTGGGTCAGTTGTTGGAACTGAAGGCTCTCTTCGTCCAGGATGTCGTCACACCGGCCATCGCCCGTCGTGTCGGTGATGATCGGTTGGGTGGCTTCGCGCGCGAACAGCTGCACGCTATCCTGTCGCGTGCCCTTGAAGTAGGTACCTGTGCCGCCGGCGTGATTCGTGTCTTCGTAGACCAACGCGCGAATCAAGCCGCCGTTTTCGATTATCGCGCCCGGTCCGACCGCGGCGCCCAAGGGGTCGAACGAATACGAGCAGGTACCGTCCCTGTTGTGGCGCCTGAAGTTGGGAGGGTCCAGGCTCACGATGGGCCCCACCTCGTCGCGATAGTAGAGCGCCGACGCCTTAGATTCATTGCCGGCGTTGTCTTCGACGACCGCGTTGACGTTGACTTGTACGATGGAACTTTGAAGAGCTGGAATCCAACGTATCGAACTCGAAGGTAACGACATTCGCGTCGACGCTCCAAACCCCCGTGTCGGGCTTGTAGGGGAAGTCGGTCGTGTTCAGGGTGACCACCAGGGTGTCGAGGTCGACCCCGCTCTCCTCGTCCACGATGTTCATCTTCAGGCTGACCGTGCCCCCGACGACCTCCCTGTCCACAGGCGACACAATGGCGAGTTCGGGCCCCACGCCGTCCAGCACGAACTGGTACTGCGTATTGCGGGTCACGCCGCGCTCGTTCGTCGCGTTCACGGCTACCGAGATTTTACCGGTGGGCACTTCGGGGAAAATACCAGTGTCTTGGAAGTCGACGCTAGCTTGGTAGACGCCCGGTTCGCCGTCGACCTCGCTGATCTCGAAGGGGACCCCTTTTACCGTCAGCGTGACATCCTCTACCGCGGCGCCGTCATCCCCCTTGACCAGCTCGTCGGCGGTGACCTCGTATTCGAAGGCCACCGCGCCGATCGCCGACTTCGCGGCGTCCGGCTTGGGTGACACGATCGCAATGCTGGGCCCGTGATCGACGAAGGTATCCGCCTGGTCGTGAGCCGTCTCCGGCCGCTTCGAGGAATCCGCGGCGCTGCAACGCACGGTGACGATCCCGGCGTCGATGTTCTGCACGGGGAAGGTCGCCTCGTACACGTCGTTCGTGTCTCCCTTTTCCCCCACGCGCGTGTCGATGACCATCCCTTCGGAGTCCAGCAAATCCAAAGTCACGCTGGAAGGATCGGGGGGCGCCGCGCCCGGCTCGTCCGATTGCTCCACCCGACAGCTCACGTCCATGGAGGTCGAGTACACCTCGTCGGGATCGCTCTCGTCCACGGGAACGAGGAGCTCCACCTTCGGAGCCGCCGCGGGGTTGCTACCGCCACCGCTGCCCGTGGTTTGTCCGCCCGAACCGGACGTGCCCCCACTGGCCCCGGACCCGCCGCTGCCTCCCACGCCCCCGGAAGGCGCATTGCCCCCGGAGCCGCCATCGCCCCCTGAACTGCTGGAACTCTCTCCCGCGCCGCCGCCCGTCGACATCTGGTCTTGCCCGATGGTCTGGGGCCGATCGCCCCCCGAGCACGCCACCACGAGCGCCAGGCCCAATGCCACACCAAGAACTTCCCACCCCTTGAAACAAATCCGGCTCACGGAGATACCCCTATCCAAGAATATTCAGGCCGGCAGGATACCATGGCCGACCCCGCGAGCGGACAAAAAGCGGCTTCTGAAGGCCGGCAACGCCCGGCGCTGCTTCAGCTCGGCCGATGCCCGTCGTCCGTGGCGGGTCCGCTGGCATCTGGCTCGCGGGGCTCCGGGGAGGGCGAGCCGGGCTCGAGCCCTGCAGCCGTGGGAGCTATTGCCGGCCCGAGGCCGTTCGGCACCCCCGGCTTGTTGTCGTCGTGGGCGACGCGACCATCCAGCATGCGAACGACTCGGGGCATGCTCTCGGCAAACCCCACGTTGTGCGTGACGACGATGATGGTGGTGCCGTGCTCGCGGTTGATGTGGAAAAACAAGTCATGGATGGCGTCGCTGGTGGCCGTGTCCAGGTTACCCGTCGGCTCGTCGGCGAGCACCAGCTTGGGCTCCAGGGCGAGGGCGCGCGCCACCGCGACCCGTTGTTGCTCCCCGCCGCTCAACTCGCCCGGGCGATGCGTCCCGCGATGACCGAGCCCCACTTCTTCCAGGAGAGCCTTGGCGCGCTTTTCCATGTCGCGCCGGGAGCGTCCCTGGATGAGGCCCGGAAGCATGACGTTTTCGAGCGCGTCGAACTCGGGCAAAAGGTGGTGGAACTGAAACACGAAGCCGATGTCGCGGTTGCGCACCGCCGCCAGGCGGCGCGAATCCATGGTGGTCAGCTCTTCGCCAGCGAAGCGAATCTTGCCCTGGGAGGGCAGGTCCAGCGTCCCGATGATGTGGAGCAGCGTGCTCTTGCCCGCACCCGAGGGGCCGACGATGGACAAGATTTGCCCGGAGTAGATGTTGAGGTCGATGCCCTTGAGCACATGGAGCTCGCGCCCCATGTGAACGAACTTCTTGTGCAGTCCCTCGATGATGACAAGCGCTTCTGCCACAGCTACTCCTACTCGTAACGAATCCCGTCGACTGGGCGCAATCGGCTGGCCGCCTGCGCGGGATACAGGGTGGCGAGCGTCGTGATGGCAAGTGCGCAGAGCGCCACCAACCCGTAGTCCACCAGGTTCACCTCGATGGGCAGGCGGTCGACGTAGTACACGTTCGGATCGAGCTTGAACCCGAAGGCCTGAAGCCCCTTCATGCAAACGAACCCCATGGTTACCCCCAGCACCGTACCGATGCCACCGATGAGCACCCCCTCGACCATGAACACATTGCGAATCACGTCGTCGCTCGCGCCAATGGCCTTGAGTATCGCGATTTCCTTGCTCTTCTCGGTCACCATCAAGAGCAGCGTACAGATGATGCAGAAGCTCGCCACGATCACGGCCAGCATCAAGATCACGAAGGTAGCTATTTTTTCGAGCTGGAGTGCGTTGAACAGGTTGCGATTCAGCTGTTTCCAGTCCTGAACTTTGAGGTCGTCGCGGCCCAGCGCCTGAGCCACCAGCGGGCGGACCTCGGAAACGGCTTCGTAGTTGTCGACCTTCACGTCAATCGCAGTGATGAGATGCCCCAGGTCGAGGAAGTCTTGGGCCACCTCGAGCTTGGTATAGGCCTGGCTCGAATCATACTCGTACATGCCGCTGTAAAAGATGGCCGCGACGCGGAACTTCTGGCTGCGCGGCAGCACGCCCATCGGCCCGAGCTCTCCCAGCGGAGAAACGAGGGTGACCTCGTCACCGACATAGACGTGCAGGCTCTTGGCAAGCTCGCGACCCACGATCAGACCAGGATACGCGTCGTCCGGGACGATGGCTTCTTCCACCGCGGGGTCCAGGTCCTTCGAGAGGTAAGGTTTGAAATCCGGCCCCTTGAGGTACTTCTGCCCGCCGGGGCCGATGCCGATCACCTCGTCGGGCGGCAGGTCGGCGAGGCGCTTCGGGTCGTCCAGATAGCTGAACTTGCCGACCTCGATGTTGTCGAGCAGGTCGATGACCTTACCGATGGATTTCTCGTCGATACCCTTGATGATCACGCCGGCAGTATTCGATGAGCTCGAGGCCATGGCCTCCCCGGAAGCCACCGGAGTGGCAGCAAGCACGCCAGGCACCTTGTCGACCTTGTCGATGGCCTCGCGCCAATACTCGAAGCCCCCGGGCTTCTTGGCTTCGATCCGCACGTGAGCATTGTTGCCCAAGATCTTGCGTTTCAGATCGGCACCGAAGCCGCCCATGATGGAGATGACGACGCATAGCGCCAGCGAGCTCAGCAAGACTCCCAGAATCGAGAGCCCCGAAATGACGGTCAAAAACCCACTCTTCTTGGCACGCACGTGGCGCACCGCCACGAACAGTGTGGCCCCTTGACGCTCCAGGCGTCCGAAGAACCAGGGGATGAAAAGCAGCACGCAAGAGAGGATGAACCCGGTCGTGAAGAGGGCCGCACCCACGCGTACCAGCTGATGCCAGAGCACGAAGTACCCGCCCTTGGGTTCGGGCAAGACCTGGGTCCAACCACCGAAGCCCAGAGCCCCGAGACCCATCACGACGGTGAGCCCGATCAGGAGCCCGCGCAGGCCGGCGACCCTGAGACGTCGCACCAGGAAGAAGACGGCCACCAAGAACAGCACCAGCACGAACGCCGCAATCCCGATCTGCTCGCCGATGCCGAGCGAGAACCAGAGCTCGGTGAGTTTGCTGGCGAAGCCCGACGGCGCGTCAGCGGGCGGCTTGCCCTGAGCGGCGTTCATCCGGGATTGCCCTCGGGCCTGAGCAACGGGAACGCGATGACCTCACGGATCGAGCTCTGCTGAGTCAGCATCATCAGCAACCGGTCGACGCCCAGACCGAAACCGGCCGCTGGTGGCATGCCGTGTTCGAGCGCTCGCACATAGTCCTCGTCGTAGTCCATGGTCTCGTCTTGCCCGCGGCTCTTGCGCTCGACCTGATCTTTGAAGCGAGCCGCCTGATCGTCCGGGTCGTTCAGCTCGCTGAATGCGTTGCAGAGCTCTCGGCCATCGACGAACAGCTCGAACCGATCCGTCAAGGACGGGTCCGCGTCCTTGCGGCGCGCTAGCGGAGAAACCTCGGCCGGGTAGTCCATGATGAACACCGGTAGGCCAAGAGAACCCTCTTGGCTTCGGTAATCTTCCGCCAAAAAAAGCTCCGCCAGATATTCGTAGGCGATGAACAGCTGCTCGCCCGGCGTTGCGCACACGCCGAGGCCTTTGCGAAAGTTCGACCATTCGATGCGGCGGGCGCGTTCGGACTTCTCCGTCCAGCCCTTGACCCAGGCATCGGCGCGCGACTTGTGCTCGGCACCGGTCCCTTCCGTGACCGCCAGATCGGAGAACAATTCCGGCAAGTTCGTGGGCAACCCGGTCTTTTCGGCGGCGTGCGCGATGGCCTGCCGGAGCGGGACCCGGGCGAAGGGTTCGTCGAGCGTGAACGTGCGCGCCTGCTTCCACTCGTCGTACAGGTCGGCACGGCCGCGCCTTCGCATATCGGCCTCCAACACCTTGTCGACGTGGCGCAAGAGCCGCTCGGCCGTATCCATCAGCGTGTCGTAGGTCGCATAGGCCTGGTAGAACTCGAGCATCGTGAACTCCGGATTGTGCCGGGTACTGATGCCCTCGTTGCGGTAACAGCGACCGATTTCGTAGACACGCTCGAAGCCACCCACCAAGAGACGCTTCAGGTAAAGCTCGGGAGCAATCCGCAGGAACAGCTCCATATCGAGCGCGTTGTGGTGGGTCTTGAAAGGTCGGGCAGCGGCGCCGCCGATCAAGGTGTGCAGGCTGGGGGTTTCCACCTCGATGAAGTCTTGCGAGTCCAGGAAGGAACGCAGACCTTGGAGCACGCTCGAGCGCGCGCCGAGGACGGACCTGACCCCGGGGTTCGCCACCATGTCGACGTAGCGACGCCGATACCTCAAATCGACATCGCTGAGCCCGGCCCACTTGTCGGGCAGCGGGCGCAACGCCTTGCCGATCAACTCGAGCGAGCTCAGCATCAGACTGAGCTCACCGGTCTTGGTCACCATGAGCGTGCCGGTGGCCTGCACGTGATCGGCAATGTCGAGGTCCTCGAGGGCGCGAAAGCTCTCGCCCATCACGTCCTTCTTGGCGAACAGCTGCAGCTCCCCGGAAGCGTCGCGCAGGCGCAGAAAGGAGGCCTTGCCGAAGCCACGCCGGGCGACCACACGGCCGCACAGCGTGAACGCCTCGGCATTCGACAGCTGAGCCACTCGATCCGCATCGTAGCGAAGCTCGTGGCGCGGCTCGAGCAGGGCACTCTCACATTTTTCCCGTATTTGGAGCACCCTCTTGCGAGCGTCGCTGCGCACGCGATTCGTGAACGGGTTGTCGCCGCGCTCGCGCATCCGCTCGGCTTTTTCGCGACGCACCTGGATCAGTGCTTCTTCGCCGCTCGGATCGCCCGGATTTTGCGTGTCTTGACCCATGTTCGTGCGCTCGCGGTGTAGCGCGGGACCGAACCCGAGTCTAGAGCGACCAACAGGATGTTTGTCGCGAAAACGCGGCCTGCTGAACGCGGGTCGCAGCTCGGCCCCCACAGGAGCCGCCAAAAAGCCGCCGTCGGACGCTCGCCCTCAGTCCTTGGAGGCGTCCGCGCTCTGCATCAGATACGCCTCGACGAACGTATCCAGGTCACCGTCCAGCACCGCCTGCACGTCACTGCGCTCGACTTCGGTGCGTAGATCTTTGACCAGTTGATAGGGTTGCAGCACATAGCTGCGGATCTGACTGCCCCAGGCAATCGACCCCTTCTCTGCCTCGTAGGCGGCTTGCTCGGCGTCCCGCTTCTGCTGCTCGCGCTCGTACAGCTTGGCCTTGAGCATCTTGAGCGCCATGTGGCGGTTCTGATGTTGACTGCGCTCCGCACGACAGACTACCACGATGCCGCTCGGCACGTGCTTCATGCGCACCGCGGTCTCGACCTTGTTCACGTTCTGCCCGCCTTTGCCCCCAGCCCGCATGGTGGATACTTCGAGATCCGTGTCGTTCACCTCGATGTCTATTTCATCCTCGATGTCGGGCGTGACCTCGATGGCCGCGAAGCTGGTGTGTCGGCGTGCGTTCGAGTCGAACGGACTGATGCGCACCAGACGATGCACACCCATTTCCGCACGCAGGTAACCGTAGGCGTTCGGACCACTGGCGATGAAGGAAGCGCCGTCGATTCCCGCCTCGTCACCCGCTTGGTAGTCGATGAGTTCGGTCTTGTACCCCTTGCGCTCGCAGTAACGCAGGTACATGCGCAAGAGCATATCGCCCCAGTCCTTCGCTTCGGTCCCCCCGCTGCCAGGGTGGACGCTCACGATGGCGTTGGCGTGGTCGACGGGGCCGGAAAGCATGCGCGAGAGCTCCGCCGAGCGGAGCTTGTCCAAAAGCTCGGGGATCTGACGCTCGGCTTCCTGGATGGCCGCTTCGTCCTCCTCGGCCGCACCCAACTCGAAGTACTCGAGAGTGTCGTCTATTTGTTGCCCCAGCCCTTCGACCAGGTCGATGCGTTCCTGGGCCGCAGCGCGCTGCCGCATCAGAGCCTGGGCCTTCTGTTGGTCGTCCCAGAAGTTGGGCTCGGTGGAGATCTGATCGAGCTCTTCGACTTCCCGCTTCAGCTTGGGAATGTCAAAGAGACCCCCTTAGCGCCATGAGACGCCGTTGCAGGTCCGTGAGGGTGTTTCGAGTTTCGGCCAACATCGCGGCAGGGTTTACTATGGGCGCTCGTCCGGCGCCAGCGTGAACATCCCCCGGGGCGGCACGCTTGGCCGCCCGGGGGATGATAGCTCACGAGGTCGGAAAGCTCGGTTCAGGAATGCGCCGAGGCGGTCTCGGAGGAAGCCCGTGGGCGACGCTCCGGGGACTCGAATACCGCCTTGAAAGCCGGCCAGTACTGCCAGCCGAGAAACGCTTCGAGCGCCACCACCAGCACCGCCAGAGGCAAGCCGGACGGAGCCAAAAACGCGTGAAACAGGAAGATGTTGACCACGATGGGTGCCAGCAACAAAAGCGCAAGCGCAGGCACGCGCCGGCTGAGCAGCAGCAGGCCCGCGATCACTTCAGTGCCCTTGATCAACGGGAACATGTAGCCCGCCGCAGCGAGCCCACCCATGAAAACCCCCGCTGTGCCTTGTGGCGGAGACATTGGAAGGAAGTGGACAAACCCGTTCAACCCAAACACGGTGAACACCAGGCCCAATGCGATTCGCGCCGCGACGGCTCCTTTGCTTTCTTGCATGACGATACCTCTCTCCTTTTCGAACCTTCCGGCTCGAATTGGCCGGTGCACAGCAACCTAGGTCGTTCTCCAGCAAGCACCAGAGTTGATTTTTTGAACTAATTGTTCTAATTATTAGAACAATGCGAGCCGACCCGGAAGACGTCGTGGCCTTCGTCGAAGTGGCGACGCGGGGCAGCTTCAGCGCGGCCGCCCGCGCGCTCGGCGTCCAGAAGTCGAACATCAGTCGGCGCGTCAAGAAGCTCGAGAGCACGCTCGCTACGCAATTGCTGAGGCGCACCACTCGCACGCTCACGCTGACGGATGCGGGCCGCGGCTACTACGAGCGTTCGCGCCTCGCGCTGGAAGAGTTGGAAGGGGCCGAGCGCGTGCTGGAAGGCATGCAAGACGAACCGCGCGGGCTGATGAAGGTGAGCGTGCCCAACGACTCGGGGCCCATGGTCAGCGAGTTGGTGAACGAGTACCTCGGACGATATCCCGAGGTGCGCATCGTGGTGCATGTCAGCAACGCGCAGACCGATCTCGTCGCCGAAGGCTTCGACCTCGCGCTGCGCGCTGGCCAGCTGCGTGACTCGACGTTGATCGCCAAGAAGCTCGCGAGCACCACCATGCAGATGGCAGCGAGCCCCGACTACCTGAAGCGTCACGGCACACCCAGGCGCCTGCTGGACCTGAGCGCCCATCACTGTCTGGTCTTCGGTAGCAGCGGCGTCAAGAACACGTGGCGCCTGACTGGCCCCGAGGGTATCGAGGAAGTGAGAATCTCCGGAATCCTCGCGTCCAACGATTTGAGCTTCTTGCACCAGGCAGCGCTGAAGGGTTGGGGCATCGCTCGACTGCCCAAGTCACAGCTCAAAGCCGATCTACAACGCGGCGCCCTTTCGAGCGTCCTGTCCGGATACTGCAGTCCGTCTCCCGCCCTTTATGCGGTCTACCCGAGCGCCAGCCGCCTGTCTCCCAAGGTGCAGCGCTTCGTCGAACTGTGCGCAGAGCGAGTCCCGAGCTACTTTGCGTGAGCTTCGGCCGACCCGCGCTTCCGCCGTCGCGAGAATGCCCGGGCGCGTTCGCTGGTGAACCACCCACCTGTCAACAGGTGCAAGGTGAGCTCAGCTTCCACCTGGTCGAGTAGGGCGCTCTGACGCTCCTCGGGGAAGGCGCCCGGGTCGCGTACCTTCACCACGGCGCGTTGCCATGCGAAAAGCGCCTTCAAGACCTGGCGCGAGAGCTCCGCGCGCTTCTGGGCGCGCCCGAGCCGCAGACGCTCCACGCTCAGCTCCGGGTCCGCGAACAGGAGCCGCGACAGACGCCAGCTCAACTTCGCTTCGAACACCAGATCGGTACCCCCGTCGCGAGTGTAGCGGTAGGGATCGCTGATGGTGGGAGTCAGGCGCAACGACTGATCGGTGGCTCGAGCCGCCTTCAACGCGAGATCGGGCAAGAGTGCGGACCAGCGCGAACGACTGTCGAGTGAGCGCATGCGCCGCTCGCTCGACTCGAAACCCTGAGCCCCAAGAGCGTGTCGCAGCGTCTCCCGCGTCAACGCGGCCGTCAGTACTCTACCAGGTGGGCCCGTGGGTTCACCGCCCCGCCCTACAGAGCGGGGTTCGCCAAGGGCAGGAGCTTCCGAGCGCGATTCGCCTTCGGATTCGACGCGCGGCGCGGGGTCGGTTTCTTCAGCCCCGTTCGTCTCCGGCTCGGCCACCCGCTGCGTGGGGTGAGCTTCGTTCGATGGGGCTCGGCTTGGACCTTCCGGGCTCGGGGCGCCCTGCACAGCGTCGCCCATGCGGGCGCGCAAGGGTGCCCGCCGCGGAGACCACAGGCGCTCCCACGGGAGATTGACCCCGAACGAAGCGCGAAACTCGCGACCCCACTCCGACCGAGAGCGGTAGTCGCCAGCCAACCACAGCGTCACGTCCGAGCCGCGGGCCGCGAAACCGGGTTGTGCCAGAGCCGGCCCGGCAAGCGTCAGAAACAACAAGAGCGAACGCCAGCGCGGCATGCTCTTCTGGTCGGCCACCTCGGGACCGGATTGCTAACTATGTGTCGTGCCCTGGGCTTCCACGAGCAGGGCCCGTGCCCGCGCGCTGCTCAGGCCGCGCGGACGGTAGGCGATCTCGTGGTCGCTGGCATCGATGCCGATCAGGAGTGGCACGAAGCCATCCGGAAGGTTCAGACCGAGCGCAGTGCGCAAGCAGGGAACCTCTGTCAGTTGAGGAAGAGCCAACTGTCCGGCATTTCGTTCGAGCAAGACTTCGTGCTCGAGGCGCGATGCGCCCTCCCAGCCGGGTTTCATGCCCACGATCTTGATGACGGGACGGCTTTCGGCATGGCGTTCCCGCACTCGCTCGAGCAACGCCCCACTCACTTGCCAGACGACACTGGGCACACCGTTCAGGCGCATGGTCAACACCCAACCCAGCGCTTCCGCGCTCGCCTCCGGCTCTTCGAGCGTCCGCACCGCCTCGGGCTCGGCGGCTGCCGGCTCTGGCTCTTCCGCGCTCGCTTCTTCGAGCGTCCGCACCGCCTCGGGCTCGGCGGCTGCCGGCTCTGGCTCTTCCGCGCTCGCTTCTTCGAGCGTCCGCACCGCCTCGGGCTCGGTGGCTGCCGGCGCTGGCTCTTCCGCGCTCACCTCCGGCTCCTCGAGCGTCCGCACCGCCTCGGGCTCGGCGGCTGCCGGCTCTGGCTCTTCCGCGCTCACCTCCGGCTCTTCGAGCGTCCGCACCGCCTCGGGCTCGGGCTCGGCGGCTGCCGGCTCTGGCTTTTGGTCGCGCGCCACGGCCTCCTCGGCCCCCAGCTCCAGCGCATTCGGCGCGGACTGCCCCCCGGGCGCTTCGACTTCAGCGGCAAGCATCGCCTCGGCTGCCAGCGCCGGCTCCGCGCTCACCGCGGGTGCTTCCTGCGGGCTCCGCGCCGCTTCGACGCTCGACGCGAGCACGGGCGGATTCGAAAACTGCTCCTCGGGCGCCGCCTGCGCCCCCGGCGCTGCACCGCGGGCCCCCAGACCCGACACGGAAGCAGGCCCACGGGGTGCGGGAGGCGCATCGCTCCCGGTTTGGCGCTCGAGCTGCTCTTTGAGAGCCCGCGCCACCTCGTGATCCGGCTCCTTGGCGAGCACCTGCTCGAGCATCTTGAGCGCGCGGCGGGTATGCCCCTGGGTGGCGTAGATCTCCGCCAGGGTGACCGTGGCCACCGGCGGACGGCGCTGCCCGGCATCGACCCGCGGCACGTCCCCGCGAATCACCTTGGCGGCGTCGGGCATGTGAAGGCCCGCCTCCACGACACTGGCCACCAGATCGCGCGCCACGCCGAACCAGCCGCGACTGCGCTCGCGCAGCGCCGCATCGGTGATGCTGACCCGCACGAGCTCGTCCTTCAGCTCCGCCCGAGTCATGCGCTCGGGACGCTCGATGCCGTACTGCCGCCCGAGCGCGAGCAACTCTGCGCGCGGCAGTTCGTCGAGTCGATCGAAGTTCAAGTTCATCAGGGGATCACCGGGGAAGGGCCGGTATCTTCCGTGTCGTTGAGGGGCAGGGTCAAGCGCTTGTTCAACCCGGGTGAAAACCCGAGCCCGAGAGCTCGCTCGCGCTCGAGTTCCCCGCCACCATCGCCCACGCCTCTTCCCATGATGGCTCGGCCTCAGGTGCTTCAGTCGCGCCGCCCCATGCGTCCCTCGGCCGGCCGCAGCTCATGGACCGTCCACGGCCGAACCACCGACGCTGCCGTTTCCGGAAGGCCCGTCGCTGCCTGCCGCCAGTGACGGAGCCGCCATTCAGGGTTCGTTCCGTCCCGGAGTCGCATCGCGCCCCATGGAGGTCGCGCGATGCGACCCCGGCCAAACAGTGGAAAGTCGGAAACCGGAGCGAGCAGCCCGTGGCCCGAAATTTCAGATCGCAAGGTCCTATCGCAACGTCCTACTGGAACACTGCAACCCCCGCCCCGAAGATGAACAACCCGATCAGGTAGACAATGGGCGTCACCAAGACCGCACACATGAGCTGAAGAATCCCCACTGCCACCGCACCGCGTACTATATTCACGACAGCTAGGACCATGCCACCTGTTCCAGCAACGACAGTACCCGCAATCCCAGTAAGAGGGAGAGGAATGAGGATGATCACCCAACCCACGAACAATACGACCCACCCTGGCGCGGTCGCCACTGCGGGGGAAGCTGGCGCGGTCGCCACTGCGGGGGAAGCTGGCGCGGTCGCCACTGCGGGGTAAGCTGGCGCGGTAGGCGCAGCAGGCTGCATCCAGGGCTCGTGGACTGCCGGTGGTGCGGCCACGGGGGCTACTTGCGGCATCAATTGCGTCCCGCCTCGAGCGGGCGTTGCCAATTCAATGACCGTGATGCTCGAATTGCCGAGTCTCACCCACTCGTTCGGTCGCAGGCCCTTCGGTTGAACCAAGCGGTTTCCGGCCATATCGAAGGTTCCGTTCGACGACCCCATGTCGACGATGTCGACCGCGCCCGGCTGGATCCGCAGCTCCGCATGCAGACCGGACACGTTCGAATCGCTCAACGGCAGCCCGCCTGCATTTCGTCCGATAGCGTAAGTTCCCAGAGCAAGCGTCCGCTCCTCGATGCGCCCATCCTCGTGTTGAACCCTTATTCTCGCAGCGTCCATCCTGAACCTCCCGGCACTGATACGGTCGACACAACAGAATATTCCTTGTGATGACGGCGGGTCAAGACCTGTTAGTCGATGATAGCGTGAACTGCTGCGTCGCCAGGAGACGTACCGCAAAGCGCGCCAGCACCATCGTCAGCGCTGGTCCCAGCACATCAGAAACTGCTCACCAGCGCCGCCGCTACCCTCAACCCCAAGCGAAAGAACAAACGAAGCGCAGCGTGGTGCGCGCCTGCAGGCGCGCATGGTAGCACCCATTGCGGCGTGCAACGCCGTCCGGGCACCATCCTCGGGTGCGAGTGACCTCCGCGTTTTGCTGGTCCCGTTCGGCGCGGCCCCTGGGCCCCAAGCCATCCCTCAACGTGGCGCTCAGACGCGTGTACGGCGCGAGCCAACCCTCGACCGCCGCCTGAGCCACGCGGTGCAGCTCGGCCAGCGCAAAACCAGCGTTGGGACCCGGATCGTGGAGGGTAATGACCAGCTGAGGCTCAAGCCCGATCGGCTGGCACCCAGGTCCGCTTGCTTCGACTCCGAGAGTTCGCTCTAGCGCGAGGGGGGGGCCTCATGGAAACGCGTCGGTCAGGTTCATGGTATCAGGAGGGGCTCAAGGCGACAGCTCTACGTCCGGGAAGAGTTGCGGCAGTCCCAGAGCGGCCCTGGGCGCTACCTCGCCGCGCGTCGTCGGCCACTGCGGCTACCGGTTTCGCTGTAAAGATGCACTCTGGAAGCTTGCGGGCGCGGGGCGCGCGCACGTTGTAGGCTACGCTGAGGGAGATCAGCTTGGTTTCCGGCGGGAATGTTCGGGAGCAAGTTGGATGGGCAAGATGAAGCGGATAGTGCGGAGGTTGGTTTATTTGGGTCTGGGGCTGCTGCCTTTGCTGGCAATAGCGTGTGGTAAGGCGACCCGTTCCGGAGCCGGCGCTGACGGAGAAAGCTCTGGGGGTAACACCACGCAAAGCGGGGGGAGCGCCGGAATGGGCGGCAGCTCCATCGTGGACGGCGGTGCTACCAGCTCGAGTGCGGGGGGAGCTGGAGGCAGTGCCGACGGCACCAGCAGCAGTTCGGGGGGAGCACCGGCAACGCTGTCGACCGATCTCGAAGGAAGTCCGATTTACACGCGCGTGCAGCGCCTGACCAACTCCCAATGGCAGCACTCGGTCAGTGACATATTGCGGCTCGACGATGCGCCGAATCTCGCGCGGGACTTTCAGTCCCCGGTACAGGGCCTGACGGATTTCACGAACAACGAACGGGTGCTCTCGGTGGGCGAGCGCGAGTTCACCGACTACGAAACTGCCGCCGAAGCTGCAGCTGCCTTGGCCACCGGCACCCCCGAAGCGCTTCAGGCTCTCTACGCGGGCACCGATCCAGAAGGTTTCGTGAGCACGCTTGGGCTGCGCGCGTTCCGCCGTCCGTTGAGCCAGGCAGAAGTCGACCAGTACCTCGAGCTGTTCGAACTCGGCGAGAGCTTGTACGGCGAGGGGTTCGCCAACGGCGCGGCGTTGGTCATCCGCGGGATGCTGCAGTCGCCGCACTTTCTGTACCGCACCGAACTGGGCGAGGCGGGTCAGCCATTGAGCGGCTACGAACGTGCCGCCAAAGCGTCCCTGTGGCTCCTCGACACCACGCCCGACGACGAGTTACTCGACGCCGCGGCCCGTGGCGAGCTCGACTCGGTAGAAACTCTCGAGACTGCCGCCGCCGAGATGCTCGAAACCGACGCGGCCACCGCGGTGATGCGCGACTTTCACTGGCAGCTCTACACGCTGAGCCGGCTGACGGACATCGTCAAAAACGATATTGCCGAGTTCACCCCCACCCTGCAACAGGAACTCGTCGACGGTTCCGCCGCGTTTTTCGATAGTGTGTTCGAGCGCGACGAGGGGCTGACCGAAATCCTGACTTCGACGCGGGCCTACGCCGGCCCAGAGCTAGCCCCGATCTATGGCGTAGAGGTCGCGGGCGACGCCCTAGAAGAGGTCGATCTCGGGCCCGAGCGCACGGGGTACTTCATGCAGGCCCCGTTCTTGATGCTGCATGCCAACAATGCCGAGCCCAATTCCGTCTACCGCGGTGTCCGGCTGAGTCGAGATGTCCTCTGCGCGAACCTGCTGCCGCCGCCGGACACCCACGCTCCGAGCATTCCTGCACCTCAGCCCGGGCAAACCAATCGCGAGCGCATCGAGTCGATCACGAATCCGTGCGGGACCGCGTGTCACCAGTTCCTCGATCCGCTCGGCTTCGCCTTCGAGGGCTTCGATGGTATGGCTCAGGCCCTCGACACCGACAACGGTCGCCCCATCGACGCCAGTGGTACGTATCCGTTCAGCTCCGGCGTCGAGGCTTTCTCCGACGCAAGAGAACTGATGCAGCTCTTCGCTGACAGTGACGAGGCAAGCCTGTGCTACTCGAAGAAGGTGACTGGGTACGGGCTCGGGCGCGACGTCGTCGAGAGCGATCTACCGCTTCTGGAAGAGCTTTCCGTCGTGAGCCGCACTGATTCTCTCAAGCAGGTCACTCTGGCTCTGGTCAGAAACCCCGCCTTCAATGTGCGGCAGGAGGCTCCGTGACGCTCAAAGTTCACCGCGACAAAGGGCGGCAATTTCTGAATCGACGCAACTTTCTGCGGGGGGCGGCAGGCGTCAGCCTTGGCCTACCGTTCCTCGAAGGTCTGCCCGAGCGCTCTGCCTGGGCCCAGGACGACAAGCCCATCTTCTCGTTCTTCGTGTGCGCCGTGGATGGATGCTTTCCGGAGAATTTCTTTCCGGCCGAAACAGGCCCGCTGGTAGAAGCGGAGATGGCAGCTTCCGACAGAGCTACGGTTTCGCTAGCGCGCCACGCCCAGAATCTGCTTTTCCTGTCGAACATCAATTGGGTGACCGCGCCCATGGCCGATGCGCACATCGAAGGCTTGTGTCAGGTGCTCACCGCACGCCCGCACACGGGGAGCGCGACCTCCGCCACCTCGTCGGGGCCGTCCGCCGACGCAGTGATCGCCTCCATCCTCCACCCCGATCTCTCGCTGATCAATCTGTACGGCGGCAACCTGAGAAACGGCTACGCGGCCCAGCGCCTGTCGTTTACGGCGGCGGGGGAACTGGCTCCGGTGATCGACAGTCCCTACACCCTGTATCAGCAACTGGTGGGCCTCACCGTGCCGGGCGGCATGACGCCGGAAGGCGACCCCGCCAGCGAGCTGCTGCTGACGAGCCGCAACAGTATCCACGACCTGGTGCGCGAAGAACTGCAAGATTTGATGGCGAACCCGCGCCTGAGCGCCGCCGATCGCCAGCGCCTCGACCAGCACTTCCAGGCCGTTCGCGACGCCGAAGTCATCATGGACGGCATGGGCAACGACGCTGTCGAGGCGTGCAGCACTCAAGGGCTCGACGTGACCAAGATCGAAGCGCTCGAGGAGTACATGTACAACTCGCGCGCTACCGAAGAGATCGTCGGGCTGCACATGAGTTTGGTGGCGCTGATGTTCGCCTGCAACTATCGGCGCACGGCCACCCTGCAGTGGGGCGACCCCGTCGATAAGACCATTTACGATGTGCCCTCGAACGCTCGCGGATGGCCGATGAGCTTCATCGACCACAAGACCCAGAGCGACTCAGCCGGTGGCAACGACGCGCTCGCGATGCAGGCCCACCACGAGATCGACGTCTTGCGCCTACAAACGCTCGCCGGTGGCCTCGACCACTTCGAGGCGCGAGGCCTGGTCGACCAGTCCTTCGTCATGTGGACCCTCAACTACCGCGATGGCCCCGCCCATAGCTACCGCAACATTCCGCACATCATTTGGGGCAACGCCGGCGGTATGCTGAAGCAGGGCGAGTACCTGAAGTGCAGCGTCGACGGCTCCAATAACAACCTGTTGTTGAACACGCTGATCACGGCTGCCATTCAGGATACGGGCCAGGTGGTCGAGGACTTCGGCGAGGGCGACCCGGGCTTGCTCGAAGATATTTTGGCCTGAAGCTCCGGAGCAGTCGACGGCGGCGACGGTAGGAACTGCGGGGGACTTGCGAGCGGAAGGCGCGACCAACGCTGGGCTCGTGACGAGCGACGAATGTTCAGTCGCTGACCGCAGCAGTCGTCGCGTGTTCAAAACCAGACGGGGCGCGCCAAGGCAATTCGAAGCGTAGTCTTGGTGCTAGGCACGGGTTGGTCAGGGTGTGAACCCAACGGTCACGGTGTTGCCAATCGGGTCAATCGGGTCAATCGGGCGAGGCGCGCCCGACAGGTGCGCCGAACGAATCCAGAGTCACTGCTAGCGCCAAGCAGGCAAACACGGCATCTTCGTTGCTTGCCGCGCGCCGCGCGCGAGGCTACCGTTCCAGGTAATGACGGAGCCACAGCTCGAGCAGCGTTGGTTTTTCGCGGCGATGAAGCCACGACGGGCAGTGCCTTCTTGCGACAGCGAGTCGCACGAAGGGGGCGCTCGCGGGCCGAGCAGTCGCCACGGCAAAGCTGCCTGCGCGCTCGCCTGCGCCGCCATGCTCTGGGCTTGCTCGAGCACCAACCCCAGCGAAGGCCAAGTCGATACGACCACGGCCGGAGCTCAAAACGCCAGCAGCGGGGTGACCAATGCCTCGAATGGGGCGGTGACGAGCACGGGCACCGTTGCGGGGCCGGTGTCGGGGACCAGCGCTGGAACCTCGGTGACCGGCGCGGCCGCGGGCACCACAACGGGTGGCGACGCGGGCTCTGTCTCCGGTGCGGGTGGCGCCAGCACCGGGGGCTTCGAGACCACCGGTGCGACGACGACGAGCGTCGGCAGCACCGGCATGTCCGACACGACGGGGGCAGGTGGCCTGTCCGGTACCATGGGCGTGACGGGCGCGGGTGGCATGTCGACGACCATGGGTGCGGGCGGGACATCGAGCGGTGGAAGCGGCGGAGCGAGCGGCTTTCAACCCTGCCCGACGAACGGAGATGCCTGCAAGATCCTGCCGCTCGGCGACTCCATCACCTGGGGAATTCAGTACGACGGCGCCTACCGGGTCGAACTCTTCGCGCGGGCCGTTGCGGCCAACCAGAACATCACGTTCACGGGCTCGCTCAGCAACGGACCGGACATGGTCTCGAACGTCCCGTTCCCCAAGAACAACGAAGGACACAGCGGCTGGACCATCGATCAGGATGCGGGTTTGGTGCCAAGCCCGGCCTTCGACACCATCCCGAACATCGTACTGTTGATGATTGGCACCAACGACGTCTACGCTGCTTCCGGTCAGTCGGAGATGCCCACGCGCCTTGGAGCCTTGCTCGACAAGATCATCGCGGCTGCTCCCGACGCACTGCTCGTGGTCGGGACGATTACGCCGCTCGCCAATTCCAGCTGGGACTCCACGGTCGATACGTACAACGCGGCGATCCCCGATGTCGTCCAGCAACGCGTGATGGCCGGCAAACACGTCATGCTCGTCGACCTGAACACGGATTTCCACCTCCTCGATGTTGAGTTCCGACGGCATTCACCCCAACAAGTCAGGCTACGATTTCATGGGCGATGTCTGGTACGACGCCATCTCGTCGCTACTGCCCATGTGACGACGAACCCACCGCAGCTCCGGCCCACGGCGTGACGCGCGCGCCTCCCGCTGCTGCTGCCTTCCGGTTTGACGAGTTTCGAGAATCGATCGATTCGGTGAGACACCTTGCGACGCGGAGTCGAATTCGCATGTTTGTGTCCGCTCGGGCTCACACACCTCCGCCAAGCGGCCTCGGCAGAAATGCGAAGTGAGACTGGTCCCTTGGGCGTCGCTGACGCCACCCGCAGGGACTTTCCAGACCCTTCCGTCGGCAGAGGGGTGTTAGCCGCCCTCCCACTCCAGTGACCTCAAAGCAGTTCGGTATCGGGTTCGAGGATGATGCGGTCTGCCGAGACGTTGGCGGGCAGCGTGGTGTTCGAATAGACGTGCACCTCGCCCAGCGGGGCCGTGATGGCGCCCGAAAACTCCACGTACGTTCCAAGGCGCACGACACCCGTCGAGTTCGAGTAGAATGTCACGCTGGACGCGCTGCCGCCGAGGACCGTGGAACGGTCGCCGACTTCTAGGCTGCCCTGAACGTTGACTTCGATGTCGCCGCTGGAAGTGTCGAGAATCACGTCGACATCGGGCTCGATATTCAGGCTGGTGAAGTTGTAGACGCCGGCGGTGAGGGTGAGCGTCGAGCGTGCGCGGACCACGCCCTGGGCGTAGCTACCGGGCGCCCACGTCGCCGTCTGGTCGTTGGGGACGGTCAGATTCTGACTGCCGGTGGCTACGGCTTTGGTGGGCAGCATCAAGTTGAAGCCGCTGAAGCCGGTTTGAATGCCACCAGCCACGACCACACCATCCTGCTGCTGAACGAAGTCGGCCACGGTGAGGATTCCGTCAATGTGCGCCCGGGACCAGAGCCAGGCGCTGCCGTTAACCACCGCGTTTCCGGTGATGGTACCGTCCGTCCCGTGCCGCAGCTCGTTGCCGCCATACACGTCCGCGTCCACGAACGCCCTGTTTCGAATGTCGAGGAGGCTCGCGGCGTAGACAGGCGCCAGGCAGGTCACGCCGAGGGTGGCGCGGTCCGTGTTGTTGGTGAGCCTGTGATCGAAGGAGTCCGTCGGATCGGTGAGGGTGGCAGACCCTGTAAACGCGACGCTGCTGGGGCCGGGTGCCTCGCAGGTCACCGTGTACGTCTCCGAGACGGTGCTGCTGCCACCCACCGGGAGATCCTCGATGGAGGCGCTGCCGGTCGTGGGCGTCAATGAAAGATTGGTGCCGACCATCGTCTGAACATCCAGAGCGATGGTTGCGGGACTCGACGGCCCGTCGTTGAACACATTGCTGTCCAGCGTGATCTGTGTGGATTGGCCAACCCGCAAGGGCGGCGGCGTTTCGCTGGTCACACTCAGCGTGACCCCAACGTCGACCTGACGGTTGTTCAGACCGGCACCCACCAGCGCGAGGACCACATCCGTGATCTGGGCCCCGGTGGTATCCGTCTCGCACACCAGGGGCTCCCCTTCCGCGATGTCGATGGTCCCGTCGGCATCGCAATCCACGCCGCCTTCCGGAGCCAACGAGTTCGTGATCTCGGCGATCTGGGACAGATCGTCGAAGCCGTCCATGCCCGCGGAGATCCCGAGGACCTGCGGCGGGTCCAGCGCGAGCAGCGCGTTTGCCGTTTCCATGAAGCTGTTTCCGGGGTGAGGAATGTCACCCGGATCGCCGGGCAGGTGGAACGGGGCGTCCGTCCACAAGAGGACCAGCTTGGTCGCCGTGGAGCGAAAGTCAGCGCCTTGCCCCGACGGGATCACGTAACTGCCCACCGTCTGACCCGTGCCGGTGGCGAGCTGATACAGGGCGGTGAGCTGACTTTCGGGGGCGTCGTCGCCCGCACCGTCGAAGGTCGACAGGTCGTCGATCGCCGTCTGGACCAGGCTCGTGTCACGCGTGAGCTGCTGGTTCAACTGATAGGCTTCGTCTCCGGCGACCCCAAACGGACTTACCGGATAGTCCCGGAATGTCGCCAGCCCAAATCGGATGTCGCTGTTCTCCGCCAGCAACGACGCCATGATGGTCGGTGCCTGGGCGCGGAAGTTCGGCAGGTCGTCGCCGTAGCTGCCGGTGGTATCGACGAGGAACACGATGTCGATGGGGCCCTGGGTCAGGCTTTCGATGGCGGAACGAAGGTTCGGACGCGGGCCGATCTGACCGGATTCCGGCATCTGCTGCTGTGTGCCCGTTTCCCGAAGCAAATTGCGCATCTGAAACGACGTCAGCGGCGTGCCAAACCGCTCTTTGATGAAGCCCTGCATGGCGGCGGAAGCTCCGGCAACCGTTGCCGAGCCCGCCGAGGTGCCACCGAAACTACTCCGGTACCAGAAGTTCGGGTTCGTCGGATCGTCCACGTTCGAATACAGGTCGGGGGTGTTGCTGGAGGAGGTACCGGTGGTGACCACCGCGCTACCCCATCCCTGCACGTCGACCCGGGCGCCGTAAGAGCTGCTACTGGTCTTTTCCAGATCGGTGGCGGTTGAAGGTGGGTCGCCGGAGCCCACGAGGATCGCGCCCGAGTCGCGAATCGAGCGGTCGAAGTTGCTGTTGCAGCCCGCGGCATCGAGGTTCACGTTGCCGTTGCCGGCTGCGGCAACGACGACGAATCCGTTCGCCACCGCTGTCGTCGTGGCGTCGAAGACCGCTTGCTCCCATTCGGCGGGACCGAAGCCGCCCCCACAGGCGCTCTGTTGCATCTCGAGCAAAATGACGTCGCCAGCCTGGCCCGCGTTGACGGCCAGCAAGATCGCGTTGGCGCGATTGCCCAAGAGATTGGTCGTGTACTCCGGCGCCAGGGCAACGTTGGCGCCCCACGCCATTCCCGTCACCCCCAAACCATTGTTGGATCCCACGAGTACGCCCAGGGCACTGGTCCCGTGGTACTGGTAGATATTGACGCTACTGTTGATCGAGTCGCCTGGATCCACCAACAACGCCCCCGCTGCGGCCGCCCCCAGATCTTCGTGGTTCCGGTTCCAATCGTACTCGACGTCGAAGATGGTGATGCCCTGACCGTTGCCTCCCGGGAACGTCCAGGCAAACTCTACGTCCAGGCCGCCCGTTGCCGGATCGAGGTACCCCTGCGTGGGCTCGAAATCCGGAGTGACCGCTGGTGGCTCCGTCAGCTCGTCGGGCGCGTTTTCAACGTAGGCCACCGTGTCGAGGGCGCGCACCTGTGCACGGAAGCTTGGCACGTCCGTGCCGGGCTGGACCACGATGCGATACCAGCGGGTAAGGTCCGGTGCACCGGCTCCCGCGGCCGTCTGCAACGCCACGAGCGTTGACTCGGGGAGTGTGAAGAGCGGCTCGAAACTCACTACCTGCGATTCAAGGTATCCGGGCAGCGTCGCGGAGGCCCCCTCTTGCAGCCTCACGTTGAGCAGCCTCGTATCCACGAGGGGATTCGTGATGGCCTGTGAGCTTTTGCCGATGTTCTTGAAGGAATCTGGACCGTCGTCAGCGGGGTCACCACTGCAACCCCAAACGCCGAGGGCGAATGCCACGGCGGCGGCCACGGATAAGCTACGGGTTCGCGAATCACTCATCTTCTCTTCTCCTTCGCTGGCGCCGGCTCTGGTTCTTCCGTGGGGCTGGCTCTGGTTCTTCCGTGGGGCTGGCTCTTCTTCTGCGTTGGTGTAGGAGCGGTTCGCGGACGTCGTCAGCGGCTAGCCCAACCCGTGATCGACCGATAATCTCAGAGCATCGCTGTGCCGTCCTGTAGACATTTGTCTACAGACTGGCGGCCGTGAGCCGGGTGAACTCCCGAATGCAGGCCGAGGGTTATGCTTCCTCGTTTGACGGCTCGTGGATCGGTGGCTTACTTACGCGCGAGCGTGGCCACGATGAAGATGTCGAAAACTTCGAGCCCCCGGGCGAACGCTGCGCTGACGACCGCGCGAACGTCCGGCTGGCCCTCGGTGCTGTTGGGGTTGGGGCTCGCCGCGAGCGCAGGCAATGTGGCCTGTGGCAAAACCACCTCGCGGCCCCAGCTGGAGCCCGCGACGAGTGGCAGCGGAGCGACGCAGGCGGGGGCGAACGGTGGAACCGGCGGCAGCGGCGGCGCGACCGACTCGGGCTTCGCCAGCGGGGGCGGGGGCGGCAGCGGAGGCGCTGGTAGCGGGAACGGCGGCGCCAGCGACACCGGCCTCACCGGCGGGGGCGGCAGCGGGGCCAAGGGGGCGAACGGCGGAGGCGGTATCGGTGTCGCCAACGAATGTCCGGAAGACAAGCGTCGCCGCGAGCCGGGATGCACCTACGCGCCGGTGCCAGCCGCAGGTTGCTACGCTTCCTGCGCGGACGCCCCTTGCGCAGCGGGCGAATGTCTCCACGTCTCGGTGCCGACGCTCACCGAGGGGGACGTCATCTCCCCCGATGCGCAGTGCGGCGAACGACACGCCCTGTGTATCGACGCCCCACTGTGCCTCGCTGCCGGGCAAATCACCTGGGACCACATCGCCGTGGCCACGAATTCGGCAGTGCTGCGCAGTAGCATCGAAGCCATGTCAGGCGGCCAAGGTATACTCCGGCTTTACGACTCGACGGGCAGCAGCCGGGTGGAAGCGTGCGCCGTCGAGTTGCCACCCTGCGCCGGACCAGGCGTGGATCTCGACGACGTGAATCGAGCGATGGCCGCGCCGGACACGCAACGCATCCTCGAGGCTGGTGGTCTGCGGGGTCAACGGGGGGACAGCGGCACCGTGCTGCGCATCGCGGCGGAAACCACGTTCATCGACGTGGGGAAGCCGTGTCAGGGCAGCAGTGGCTGCACGGCCATCGAGCCAGAAATCACCGCCCTCGCGGCCATGCTCCAGGAGCTCACCGACGCGGCTCTGGCGGACAGCCGGTGCACCGGCGCGCCGCCAATTCCGTAAGCACCGCCTCTTCCATGAGCCCGGCCTCGGCCCCGCCCGTCGTCCCCGCGCCGTCAAGGCATTAACGGGCTATCGGCCTCCGTTGCATCGCGCACGATCCTGGCCAGCATGTCGGGCATCCCCGAACAGTTCAGCTTCCTTGCCGCGCGCTGCACGTAGGTGCGCGCGGTCGAATAGCTGCACCCCAAGGACGAAGCCACTTCTTTCATGTGCACGCCGCGCAGCAGCATCAGTAGCACCTGCTCTTCCCTCGGGCTCAATCCATAGCGGCGCACGGCGTTCCACAGTGGCGTGCCGTCTCCTAGCCCAATCTCGGTCATTGGCTATCCCCTCCGGGAAAGCGCTCGCGAGTTGCACCCTGCATAGCCGCCACTCCAATCCTCCACCACTGACAAATCGACCCCATATCGCGTCGTTATCACTCGACCCCACCTCGCGACGTTATCGCCAACCATACCACGCGTTCGCAGGTGTCGACAACGACTACCCTCAGCAGATGTGCCAGCATTGCGCCCGAGTTTGGACCCGCGTTTCGGCGAATTCTGTCGAACCCGCGTGCCGAATTCCAGACCGTCAACTGCTCGTCACAAACGTAACGAGCGAGCGGCGATCCATTCGGCCCGCCTTTCCGGCCCGTCCGGAAACAGCGCCCTGTCAACCAGAGTGGACGAAACGGCGGTAAATGATCAGGTGCCGTCCCTCCCAGCTTCACGCCGGCATCTCCGAGGCGACCGAGGACGAAGTAGAAATCGTTGTCTAGCTCGCCGAGTCCTGCATGGTACCGGTTCCGTAGCACGAGAGCGGTGGCCGGTGGCGAGAAGCGCGCGGCAGCGTCAGGAGGCTGCGACGTGCGCCTGGCGCGTTCGGGCTGTGGGCCGCGGGGGCTAGCATGGCCCACGCGATGGCCCACAGACGCGGGCCGGGGAGCAAAGTGCCGCTAGGCGCCCCCGCCGACCAAATAGGAGATGCGGGAGCGCACACGGAAGTCGAGGGTGGGCGCCGTCTACGGTGTAGGACCTGTTTCGACGGCGCGACGCTCGAGAAGCTAATCCTTGATCTCGGGCTGTACGAGCCGCGCAAGCTTCTCCAAGGACTCTTGCCACCCCAGGTAGCAGGCTTCAGGTGGGATGACGTCCGGCACTCCCTGTTGCTCGATGGTCATCTCCGTGCCGACCAACACTTCCTTAAAAGTGATGGTTGTCTTCATTTCGCCGGGCAGGTTGGGGTCGTCGAATGAATCTGTGTAAACGAGTCGCTCGCCCGGGACGACTTCGACATAGGTGCCTCCAAAGGAGTGACCGTTGCCGGTCGTGAAGTTGCGGAAGGACATCCTGTGCTTTCCGCCGACCTTGGCGTCGAGTTCGTGCACCGTGCAGAGGAAACCAAAGGGCGGCAGCCAGCTGGCGGCGGCGTCCGGTTCCACAAATGCGCGGAAGACTTTCTGTGGTTTGGCAGTGAGGACGCGATGAAGACGAATGGTATTAGGCATGATGATTTTCCTTGGGTTTGAATGG
This sequence comes from uncultured delta proteobacterium, assembly GCA_963809955.1. Classification (GTDB taxonomy): domain Bacteria; phylum Myxococcota_A; class Polyangia; order Polyangiales; family Polyangiaceae; genus JAICQQ01. Next base: position 217,519 of record CAWELQ010000009.1, on the reverse strand, counting down.
TGAATGATTTGACTCACCCCGCATGAGCGGGAAAAGGCTCCGCAAACGGGGATTTCGAAGCCACAGGCCGCCCCACATGAAAAGCCCCATGTAGAGCGTGAAGAGCACGTGACTGAAGAGCGGATTCTGCGCTCGGATCTGCGTGGCCATCGCTCCCCCGAGGAGTCCCATCGTGAGGACGGCTCCGAAGACGCTTGTACGGGGGATGAGATAGAGCACCACACAAGTCAGCTCGAGCACACCTATCGAAAACGCGTAGCCCGGCGGCCAGCCCAGCTGCGCCATCGTCTCTTCAGCGACCGGCAACCGGAGCAGTTTTGGCGCGACCGAAGCGCCCAGCAGGAAGAGGGCGAATGCCCCCGAGAGGACTCGACCGGTCCAAATCAGGCCTCGGGAAGATGGCGCGGGGTTAGGGTTTGAGTTGGCGGTATTTTCCATGGTGATTGCCTTCCAGCCACCCCCAGGACGAACCAAGATCGCGCGATCCGACAGACCGAGAGCGCTTTTTTCAATTCTCGGTCACAGAAACGCGCGTCTCTGGACAGTCGGCAGACGGCCGAGCACAAGAAAAAGGGCCGCCCAGTGAGAAAAGTCAGTTTCCAACGTCGGATCGGGCGGCCATCCGACGTCCTGAGAAAGACACGCCCCCCGTGCTCTACACCCTGCTCTGCTTCTCTTTTACTCGGATGGTGCCGCAGTAAACCATGGTTGACGTTCCTGAACCCGCATGGATCGAGTCGCGCCTCGTTGCAGCGCGCCCTCGCGTTGTTGCAGCGCTTTTGCGCTACTTCCGCGATCTCGATCTGGCGGAGGAAGCGTTCCAAGAAGCGAGTTTGCGCGCCCTTTCCAAGTGGCCCGAAAACGGTCCTCCACGCGACGCTGAGGCCTGGCTCATCCTCGTGGGGAGGAACGTGACCCTGGACCACGTCCGCCGCAGCTCCCGTCTCACCGAGCTTCCGGAGGAAGCGACTCTTTCGAGCCGAGAAGACGTCGAAGCCAACTGGGTCGAGCGGCTCGATGACTCGCACTACCGCGATGACATTCTCCGCCTTTTGTTCATCTGTTGTCACCCCGAGCTTTCCGCGACTCAGCAGATCGCCTTGGCCCTGCGCGTGGTCTCGGGGCTTTCCGTTCGTCAGATCGCTCGCACTTTTCTTGTCGGGGAGCGAGCCATGGAGCAACGCATCACCCGCGCCAAATCCCGCATCGCGCAGGCCGACGTCGTCTTCGAGCCGCCCTCACCGGTCGATCGCTCGGAACGGCTCGCGGCCGTCGCCAGGACGATCTACCTCGTCTTCAACGAGGCTATTCCGATTCGAGCCCGGGCAGCGAGCGGGCGAGCCTGAGCGACGAGGGGATCCGGCTCGCTCGCCTGTTGCTCCGGCTCTTTCCGGCAGAGCCGGAGATGATGGGGCTCCTCGCCCTGATGCTTCTTTCGCACTCGCGGAAGGCCGCGCGCTTCGACGCAGATGGCTCCTTGATACTTCTTGAGAAGGATCGCGCCCAGTGGAATCGATCCATGATTGCCGAGGCGCTCGCGATGCTCGACAAAGCGATGTTGCATCGACGGCCCGGTCCGTACCAAATCCAGGCTGCCATCGCCGCGCTTCACGCCCGAGCGGAGCGGCCCGAAGACACCGACTGGAAGGGTATCGACGAACTCTATGCCGCATTGGAGCGTCGCGACCCTGTCCTTTCGGAAAGCTCGTGGATGCACGCGCCCTCGAAAGCGGCTTGAGATGACCTACGACTCTGAATGGCAAAAGAAGATGGAACAGTTAAAGTCCATCACGAAGAGACGCAAAGCGATGGACCGATGGAAGAGTTTGAATTGGGCACTACTCCTCACAGGCTGCGCACAGGAAGCGCCCGCTGAAGCGGCACCCACATCTGCGGGAGAAACAGCACCCCTGCTCGGCGTCCCCTGCCCACCTTCCGCGAGCCCACGAGAGCCATCAACGACCCGACGCATCTTCTTGGAAGTTGCCACGCTTCAAGGTGCGCAGACTTCGATTCTCACGCCAAACTCTCATGCGGAAGCGGACCCCTCGGGGTCACGCACTTTTTCGCAAACGCTCGCCGACCAGAAATGGAAGGGCATCACCGTACGAAACGCGATCACGAACGACGGCGAACGCAAAACCTTTCCCTGGGAATTCGGTTCGCCACCCCTGTCCAGGCACTGTCCGGCGGGCGAGGCGTGGGAACTCAGCGTGACCCCTCATGTCCCCGAAAAGTCTCCCGCCGAGGTACACCTCGAAATCCAAATCCTTCCGGTGCGGCCCCCGGAAGTAGCGCCCGAGGCATGGCATGTGCCGGAGGGTTGCGGCGTCCGAACGACTCTTGTTCTCGGCGACCAACAACTCGGCGTCCTAACGGCTCTATCTCAAGGCGAGTCCGACGGCGTCGTCACAACGGTTACTCCCTACGTAGTCAGGGAAGAGAGGGATCTTCTGCGCCTGGCAGAATGCAAGCGCGCGCGCCTTTAGACAAAGACCAGAGGGCTCACCCAACGCAATCGAAGACCAAGAGTTAGTGCTCAAGTTCGACGGCAATTCCTACGTAAAAGGAGGCTTGCTCGCCGATCCCGAAAGTTCAGCGCTTCATCCAACGCTTGCGCTCCACTGCCGTTCGTGTGGGCACTCGCTCCTGGTGGCGCTGAGCTGCAAACGTGGGGGTTCTGCGCTGCGTGCCTCGGCCGACGAATGAGCGACACCGCCGTGCACTTGGAGCAAGAGGTGTTGCCCGAGGTGGCTGTGCGGCGCTGGGTCTGCACCTTCCCCTGGGGTGTGCGCGCCGTGGCCGGTGCGGAGGCGGCGTGCGGCGCTGACCGACCGCGCTTCGCCGAGCCGGGGACGACGTGCGTGCCGTCCTGGCGCGTGCGCGTCAGATGAGGGTGAGCTCGCCGCGTGGCCAGCGGCCCTTCCAGCCGCACGGCAGGTGCCCGGCCTCCAGTACCGGAAGAAGGCTCAGAAAGAAGCGCGCGGGGTGGCCGAACGAGAGGTAGTCGAGCTCCATCGCCGCGCCCACGACGATCTGCTGCAGCCCCGACACGAGCCGCGGCCCGAGCCCGAGCTCCTCCTGCCGCCGCTTCCAGACGGGCTCGAGCTCGGCGACGAGGCCTGCCTTCACTCGCCCCACTCGCTCGTTCCAGCTCCGGTAATCGTCGCGGGCGTTGCGGTGCAGCCACACCGTGAGCTCGTTCGACGCCTCGAGCTGCGCGTTCACCCACGACGTCGAGCTCATGCGCGCCTGCGCCTCCTGCCACGTGGACAGCCAGAGGGTGGGGAACGGCAGGTCGAGCTCTGTGGGGCCCCGCCCGCAACGCGCGCACCACGGGACGCGCGCGAGCCGTGCCCGCAGCTCGTCGGCGCTGCTCGGGGTGTCCCCATCGGTGCACCGCTGCCACTTGACGGCTTCTTGTGCGCGCTGCGCGGTCACCGCGGCCCGCTCCGCTGCGGCCGCGGCGGCCGCCTCGGTGCGCAGCGGCAGGCCAAACCAGCGTCGCCACCGATCCGCCGCGTCTCCGTCGGGATCGAGGATCCGCTGGTCGTCGATCTCCGAGACGAAGGGCAGCCACTGGCAGTCCTCCGCCCCGACACCGCCGAGCGCCGCGTGGCGCGCGAGGTAGTCATCCAGATCGCGGCCCAGGACTACCCCGTGGCCGTCGCCGCCGTCGTGGCTCAGGAACACGACCGGCTCGCCCGTCTTCCTGACGTCGATGGCGACGAGATCGCCGTTGGCGACCGGCTGGAAGGCGACCCTGCCTGGCCTTCCGCACTGGGCAGCGAGGTCGGTCATCCGTTCCAGCGAGATCGACAGCTCGCCGCTGAAGATGTCTGCGAAGGGTGGGTCGCTGCCCGTCGGAAGAAACCACTGCAGCTGGACGCTCGCCGCCTCCTCCAGGAAGAACCGCCGCAGGCGCTGCGGAAGCGCGTGTCCGAGCACCCGCTCGACTTCGGCGACGCGCGACTCCGTCGCCCGGGGCTCGATCACGAGCGGTCGCGTCTCGCCCCCGCGTGCTGCGCACGCATCGAGCGCCGCGCGCCACGTGTTCAAGAGCTCCGGCTTCATGGAGACGGAAACTTACACGCGAGCCGGCCAAGGAGGAATGGGCGGAGGGGCGGCGGCCCGCAGCGCGGACCCTGTGACAACCCTCTTCGGGCGGTTCGCCGAGTACGCCGGAGCGCGCGGATCCAGCGCTCCGTGTTTTCTCGGGTCGGGTTCACGAGGATGTCGATACCCTCGGAGAAGCGGTTGAATCCGTGCGCGGCGATGGCGTAGCCACCGATCAGCGCGTACTCGTCCTGTCCCTCACTCAGGTATCGAGCGAGCGTCTTGACATCATCACGCATGAACGAAACGTAGCACGGCCTCAGGCTCACGACCGAGTGTCGCGGGGGCTCGTCCGTGCGCGACCGGCCCGAGTGCATTCGCTCCAGCGCTGTCGCGATACCGCGCCAATGGACTCGAGCTCGCCGAGCGGGTATACGTTGGTGGGCGCCATGAAGGCATCGCTATCTTCGGGACGGAGGACGCGGACAACACGTGCACGATGCTCTACTTCGACGTGCGCGGCGTCGCTCGCAGGTACGCGGTCGCGCTCGACGCGGACGGCTTCACGTGGTCCCGTGACGACGCGCAGTTCGCCCAGCGCTTCCGCGTAACCATCGCGAGCGAGGGGCGCACAATGGAGGGAGAGGGCACGATGAGGAAGGGCGCAGCGGCCTGGGAGCCGGATCTTCGGCTCTCGTACGTCCGCACCGAGACCTGAAGCGAGAAGGCGGCGGCCGGCGCCTGCGGGAACTGCCTGGCGTCGTCTGATAGGGCCCTCTGTGACAATTCCGGCTCATGCGCGCCACCGCGGGCCGCAGCGCAGGCGGTGCTCACTGATTACCGACGTCAGGCGCGCCGGAGCCGCGAAAGCCATCCCGCTCAGTTGCAGATCGCCGTCTCGTCGTTGCCGTACGAGCCGTAGTAGCCTGTGAAGTCGACGGTCGCACAGACGGTGTGGACCCTCGATCGGCGCCCCTTCGCGAAGGCGCGAGATCACCTCGATCTCATCGCGCGCCAATGGGACGAACCGATCGAGCGGCTTCGAGCCTTTGTCGAAGATGATTGATTTCGAGACAGGGCCGATCAGGGGTCGGGAATCGCTCCAACCAGTTCTTGGGATGTTCTATCGGGCCGACACGACAGCAATGTCGCGATTTGCATGCAATGCCCGCCCGCGCGACCAGCTCCAACCCTGCTAACCCAGCCGGTTTCTCGCGGCGTTCCCAAGGCACGCCCCTTGCTAGCAGAAGTGAATGGCAATGAAGATTGCGTTTGGGTCCTGGTGCTTGGGGCTGTGCACGGCAGGCCTGCTCGGCGCTTGTGGCAGCGAGCACGAGGGAAAACCGGCGTCGTCGACCGCCTCAACGTCGAGCGGCTCTTCGGGGCTGGGTGGCGCCAGCTCGTCCGCGTCGCCAAGCAGCACCGCGGGCACCACCACCACCATTGGCAGCACTTCTGGCGGTGGCGGCGGTCCCGTGGGTCCGATAGATTGCGCCGCGAGCACTGGCGACTGTATCTCTGCAGCAGTGACCACACCACAAGACAGCTTCGTGCTGACCTGCCAAGGAGCTGAAGCAAATATTGCGACGCTGCTCGCACCCGATCGAGCGTGGAGCATCGTGTGCAGCGAGCCTTCCGGACGCAGATTCGCGCTCGAGATTCCGGCGCCCGATCCGCAGGCCGACCCCGCGCCAGCGCCGGGAAGTAGCCAGATGCTGAACCACAGTTACGATGCCACGTCGCCGAGCCAGAGCTTCGCGCTCAGTGTGGTAGACGCTTCAGGTGATGTGCTTGAAGCTACACCCCGAACGCCGAACTTCCAGGGCGCCTCGCTGAGCGGGGCTCAAAGTGTCCCTGCCAATAGTACCGAAGCGGCGCCCCTGGTGACTCTGGCCTTGAACGGAACCGGCAGTTGGTCGTTGCCTGCCGCGGATTGTGCCGACGACCCCTTCATCGAGGCCTGCTTCGAGGCCAGCGTGGAGCTTAGTATGCGTGCCACCTTCGCGTATTAGTAAGTCGAGCGCTTCAGCCACCCGCTCGGCGAAGTCGTCTCTCAACGCCTGACCGATGGCGCCGCCGAGCTGCTCGCCGTGGTCGACGTCGCCGCCCGGGATTTTCGAGACGTCGTAAGCGGCTTCCAGGAAACCGAGATCGAGCATACCGAGCTGGCAGCCTTCGGAGACGACGTGTACCTGGCCAGCGGCAATTCGGTGATTGGCCACGTCGCGCTTCCGGCCGCCCGCCTCAGCTGGCGATCAGCTCGAGTTGGGGTTCGTGTGCGCTTGAGCTGATTCGCCTCCAGCTGATCCAACCCCTGGCGCTGTGCACGAAACTGCTCCAGCTCGACCGGCCGCCAGAGCCTGCGCATCTCCCCCGGCACGCCGACCCGGTTAGCTCTCGAGCCAGGCTTCCGTTTCCGCGGGGTCGACCAGAACCCTGTTCTTGAGCGCATCGCGCTCCTCGGGTGACCAGTGGTCGGCTACTTTCATTGACTGTTCGGAGAAGATTCGCTCGACCTCTTCGAGAACATCATCCGTCTCCTCATGTGTCGAGGGGTCGCCTGAGACGGCTGCAAGCACCGCCACGGAGTATCGGCATTGTGTCGTGGCCGCCGGCGGTGCCGCCACGTAGTGGCCGGGTTTCTGCCCGGGGCTGGGGCGGGGCGTAGCGGTGGATGGTGCCGGTGCGGCGGGGGCGGTCAGTCATTCGCCAAGCTCTTCCTCAAGCCAGGTCTTCCGCTGCTCTTCCTGCGATTGAAGGCGCCGCCCCCCCCCACTCAAAAGTCGCGCGGACAGGAACACGCGCCGGATAACGACCAACTCCAGATAATGGCTCCAACAGGCGACCTCTGTCGCGTCGCCATGTTCAGTCGCTGACCGCAGCAGTTGTCGCGTGTTTCAAAACCAGGCGGGGCTCGCGCGAGGGTCCGGGGCGAGCCCCGTCAGCATCTTTCGGGTGTTTTCGATGTCGACGGCGAGTTGTTGCTTCAATGCTTCGAGCCCGGCGAAGCGTTGCTCGTCGCGCAGGCGCCCGATCAGGTGCACTCGCAAGGTCTTTTCGTACAGGTCCGCGTCGAGATCGAGCAAGTGCACCTCCGTGGACGGGCCGGCCTCCACGGTGGGCCGCACGCCCACGTTGAGTGCCCCCACCCCGAGTTGCTCGAACCCTGCCTGCGTTTCGATGTCGACAGCCACCGCATACACGCCGCGCCGCGGCAATACCTCGTGGACCTCGGCCAGGTTGGCTGTCGGAAAGCCCAGCTGGCGTCCGCGCCGATCGCCGGAAACGACGACGCCCGTGAGGGCGTGCGGGCGCCCGAGAATGCCCGTAACGCTGGCCAGATCGCCCTCGCCGAGCGCGTCGCGCACGCGTGTGCTCGAGTAGGTCCCCTCGCTATCGCCGATCAGGGCCTCCGCGAGCGCTTCGAAGCCCAAGTCCTTCCCGAGCTGGGAGAGCACCTGCAGATCGCCCGAGCGTCGATGGCCGAAACGAAAGTTCTGTCCGACCACTACCCGCCGAGCCGACAGACCGTCTCGCAACACCGAGCGGGCGAATGCTTCCGGGCTCATGGCGGCGAACTCCGGTCGAAACGGCTCGACCACGACCGAAAGCGCTGGATCCAACCGGAGGAGCAGCTCGATCTTGCGTGGCAAGCTGGTCAGCCTGCTGAGCTTCGCGTCGAACAACACCTCGGCCGGGTGCGGCTCGAAGGTGAGCACGAGCGGCGTCAGCCCTTCGGCACGCGCCAGCGAACAAGCATGCTCCAGTACCCGCTGATGACCACGGTGCACTCCATCGAAATTGCCGATGGCCACCAGGGTAGACCGGCCGGATTCGAATTCCGTGATCGACGAGAACACGCGATTTGGCACAAGGCCGCGTTTACTACAACGCAGAAGCCCCTGCAAAGCGGCAGCTCGGCCCGTTATTTCGAGCCGCTTGCGGAGCGTCGGCATCCGGCCTACTCCTCACTGATGGACAGCAAAGACGCGGCACGCGAAGCCGAGCAAGGCAAACTGCGTCCCGTTTACCTCGTGGTGGGTGAAGAGCAGTTTCTGATGCGCTCCACGACTCTCGCCCTGAGAAACGCGGCTCTGAGCGGGGGCGTGGAAGGGCTGAACGAAGACCAACTGGATGCCACCGAAGTGAACGTGGAACAAGCGCTCGGAGCCGCGCGCACGCTGCCAATGATGGCCCCGAGACGCTTCGTGTTGATCAAGCAGATCGAGCGCTGGGATGTCAAAGAGAGCAAGGGCAAAGCGCTCGCACCGCTCGATCGCCTGGTCGCGTATGCGACGAAGCCTTCGGACACCACGGTACTGGTGGCCACCTCCGCCAAGCTCGACAAGCGTCGGCGTCTGTACACCTTCGCCAAGAAGCAGGGCTTTTTGGTAACCTGCGACCCGCTGGGCGCCGCCGAACTGCCACGCTGGGTGCGCGAACGGGCGCGCTTTCGAGGGCACGAACTCGCGCCGGGCGTCGCGGAGCTTCTGGCCGAGTTGTGTGGTCCCGAGCTGTCGCCGGTAGACGATGCGCTCGAGCGGTTGAGCTTGTATGTCGGCCCCAACCAGACGATCAGCGAAGAAGCCACGGCCGAGTGCGTCGTACGCGTGCGCCCCACCACCGTGTGGGAGCTGGTCAATGCAGTCGGGGAGCGCAACGTCGGCAGGGCGCTCGCGGCGTTGGAACAAGTGTACGAGCCACAAGATCGCGGGCTGCGTCTACTCGGAGTCCTCGCCTGGCAAACGCGACAGCTGCTGAAGTTCGAGTCGGCGCTGCGCGATGGCGCCTCGCCTCCCGAGGCCGCGAAACGGGCCGGGGCTCCACCATTCAAGGCACGCGACCTGGCACGACAGACCAAAGTGCTTCCGCGAGCGCAGCTGGAATCGTGGCTACCGGCGCTCGCGCGCCTGGACCTCGCCCTCAAGGGCGGTTCGCATCGACCCCCAAAGTCGATTCTGGAACATGCCGTGCTCGAACTCTGCAGAAGTTGAGGCGAGGTCGGGCTGAAACCGAGGCCCTGGCCGAGACAGCGCAGAAAAATCCAGAAGAATTGGGGGCGAACGTTTTCGGGTCTTGACCATCGCGCCCTACCGCCGCATGTTTCTCACAGAACGCAGGGATATTCAGAGGTTGCAAAGCGAAAATTTCTGCTAACCGTTACCGGCCCTTCCCGCCCCCGAAGCCTTATGAACAAGCAGATAGTCGTGCCTCCGCCACTCAAAACGCTCGAGTGGAAAGCCGAGGCCCCGATTCCAACGCGCCACGGTACCTTCGATCTGCACGTCTTCCGCTATGAAGATCCGGCCGCCCACCCCGGGCTCAGCAACGAGCATCTGGCCCTGGTGCGCGGGGACATCCGAGGCCAGAAGAACGTGCCGGTTCGCGTTCATTCCGAATGTCTGACCAGCGAGGTTTTTGGCTCGCTCAAGTGCGATTGCCGCGAGCAGTTAGAGGCGGCACAGCAGGAGATCGCGCGACGCGGGCGCGGTATCGTCTTGTACCTCAGGCAAGAAGGGCGCGGCATCGGCCTGACGAACAAGATCCGCGCCTATGCCTTGCAGGCCAAGGGCGCCGATACCATCGAAGCCAACCAGCTATTGCATCTGCCGGTCGATGCGAGGCAGTACGATGTGGCAGCCGCCATCCTGCGCACGTTCGATGTGCAGTCCGTCGAGCTGATGACCAACAACCCCCTCAAGACGAATGCATTGAGCGATCTGGGCATCGTCGTCGAGCGGCGCATCCCGTTGTTCATCGAAGCCAACGAGTTTTCGGCACGCTACCTGGAAGTCAAGCGCGAGCGTATGCAGCATCAGCTCCCCGTCCACGTGGAGCCGGCCTTCGCCGGGCCGCAAGACGGCGAATAGCGGGGTTCTGCCCGGTACCGCATTCGGGCGTACCCGCCCTGGTTACTTCTTCTTGGCGTCCACGGCGGCCTGGAGCCGTTCGCGCAGCTTCTTGGCGTAGCCGAGCTTGTTCGTCTGGCGGGTACGGCCGATGGCCAGAGCGTCATCCGGCACGTCCTCGGTAACGCTGGTCGCCGTGGCGACGTAGGCGCGCTCACCCACGGTCACCGGCGCGATCAGCTGCGAGTCGCTTCCAATGAAGCTGCCCGCCCCGACCACGGTCCGGTGCTTCTGAAAACCATCGTAGTTGCAGACGATGGTGCCAGCTCCGATATTGGCTTTCTCTCCAATGTCAGCGTCGCCCAGGTACGACAGGTGGTTGGCTTTGGCGCCGCGCCGTAGCCTGGTCTTCTTGGTCTCCACGAAGTTGCCGAGCTTGGCTTCGGCCTCCAAGGTGCTGCCCGGACGCATGTGGCTGAACGGCCCAATCTGGGCGTTCGGACCGACTTCGCTTTCAGTGACCACGGAGTAGGGCAAGAGCCGCGCGCCAGCCAGCACGTTGGAGTCCGTGACCACCGACCCCACGTCGATCAGCGCGCCCGACCCGATGCTGGTAGCTCCCCTGAGTCGCACTCCAGGTTCCAGCAGCGCGTCGGGTTCGACGCTCACGGTATCGTCGATGAACACCTCGCCGCGCACCGTGACACCGCTCTCGGCGAGCTCGCGTGCCTTGCGTGCCCACAGCATGCGCTCGGCCCGGTTCAGCTGCGCCCGATCGTTCACCCCTACCAGGGCTTCCGGATCGCCCCGCAGAGCAACCACTTCGCGCCCCCGCGCCAGATCGGAAACCACGTCGGTCAGGTAGTATTCGCCCTGGGCATTGTCCGGTGACAACCGGTCGAGCGCCTGCCGCAGGATGGCGCTCTGGGCCGCGTAGACTCCCGCATTGACCTCCTGGACGGAGCGCTGCGCGTCATCGGACAGGTCACGCTGTTCGCGAATCTCGACCACCCGATCCGCCGCATCGCGCAGTACCCTGCCATAGCCATGGGGCTGTTCCACATGGCACGACAAGAACGCCAACACCACCGCATCGGACAGGGCACCCAACAACTTCGCCACGTCGTCGACTCGAAGCAGCGGCGTATCGGCACACAGGATCACGACGCGCTCCGTGTCCACCGCCTCGAGCCCCACACGGGCGGCGTCGCCCGTGCCGCGGGGCGGATCTTGAACGCGTGCGACGATCTCCGGAGGGTCCGCGTCCGCGCCCTCCGCCAGCACTCGCATCACCTCGCTTTCGGTGGCGGGGCTCACGACGACCACGACTCGGCGCGCACCGAGCTGCCGGGCCACCCGGACCGGGTAGTACACCAGCGGGCGGCCCGCCGCCTGGTGAAGGACCTTGGGGAGCGGGCTCCGCATGCGCTTGCCCTGACCAGCGGCGAGAATGATGGCGCTCAGTTCCGACACGGACGCCACTTTAGCCACTTGCCCCCGCGATCCGATCCATTTTTCGCCGCCTCTTCGGTGCGGCACGCTTGCCGGCCTTCAGTCCAGAGTCTTGCGCCCGGCTTTCACGCTCGTTTCGCCACTGCCGCCGGGAGCAGCGCGCTCGGGCGGCGGCAGCAGCTCGGGGTGTGGTGCCTCGATGCTCCCCAGCGCCACCGGGGTGCCTTCCGATACCATCTGCCCCCGCGCACCGCTGTCGGCGTACACGACGATCTTTTCGCCAACGACCAGGGGGTCACGCCGCGAACGGCGATTCACGCGCTCCATGGACCCGACGCTCATTCCGTAGCGCCTGCCGAGCGAAGCCAGAGAATCGCCCTGCTTGCAGGTGACGATCAAACGTGTCTTTCCGTTGAGCGCCTCGTGGTGATCGTAGAATTCCGAGGTGCCGGCGACCATCAGCGTCGCCTCGGCCTCGCTGAGGTGGCGCACGCTTTGCAGGTTGCGACCCTTGGGAATGAATACCTGCAGAACCATCCCGTCCTGAAGCCGCGCCGCAGCGTCCAGCGCGTTCCAGGCCACCAGCTCGGCTTGCGTCACTCCAAACGCCGAGGCCACCGCAGGAAGGCCATCGCCAGCGCGCACTTCGTAAAACACCCGCCTTCGCGTGGGGTACGCGAACCTACTGGCGGGCAGGGCGACCACGCGCCGCCCCGTGAGCGGCGTCCGCTTGGCGCCCTTGGGTAAGAGCAGGGCCGTGCCACTGATCAAGCGCTCGCCCCGGCGAATGCCGTTGATCTGGGCGAGGGACTCTTCGGTCACGTCGTATTCCGCGGCAATCGCCTCGAGGGTGTCCCCGAAACGCACCCGGTAGGCGTCGTATCGCTCACCCGAGTCGGCCGAAAGACGCGAAGCAGCCAGGGTCCCGGTCTTGTCGGGGACACGCACCGTCCATCTGTCAGTCCCGTCGCTGGGCGGGGGGACCCGCGCCGCCAGGTACTGCGGGTTGAGTCGTGTGAGCTCGGCTTCGGAAACCTCCGCCGCGCGCGCCACGTCGCTCAAAGGCTGCCCTGGCTGGACCAGAACGGTATCGAAGCTCTCGGGCGGATCCGGCTCGACATCGTCGATTCCAAACGCCCGCTTGTTGTTCATGACGATGGCGATAGCGAAGATCTTGGGAACGTACAGGGTGGTTTCCCAGGGCAAGCCCGCCTCGTAGCGCGACAGCTGCCAGAAGTCGTTGGTGTTGAACTTCTGGATCGCGCGCGACATGCCAGCATAACCCATGTTATACGCGGCCATCGCCAGCTCCCAGCTGCCAAAGCGCTGGTACAGGTCACTCAGGAATCGAATCGCCGCTTGCGTCGAGCGCGCGGGGTCGAGGCGCTCGTCCACCCAGCGGTCCACCGTCAACCCGTACATGCGGGCCGACGAGGGAATGAACTGCCACAGCCCGGCGGCGCCCGCAGGCGACTTGATGGTCGGGTTGTGGCCACTCTCGATCAACGACAGCCAGATCAGGTCCCTCGGCAGCCCTGCCTTGCTGAACTCAGCCCTGAGCGCAGGCGCGAAGCGGCCGGCTTTCTTGGCCCAAACGTGCGCAATGGCCTGGCCCTTGTCGCTGTCGCGGTAGAACTTCAGGTACTTGACGACGCGCGATTCCATGCGGACGGGCAGATCCGGCATGGCCAGTGATCGCAGCCACTCGTCATCCACGGCCAACTCGCGGTCGTCACTGTCGGCAGAAGGCGCAGGCCCGAGCGGCGGCAGCCCCGTTGCCGCGACCTCGGTCGAGCCGGCGCTGCTGGCAGCGTCGACCCAGGACCAGCCGGGACGCACCCCCCGAAGCTGTGAGGCGAACATCGTCTTTTCCGCCTCTGCCAGAGCACGCAGCTCCGGGTCCCTGGACGGCAACTTGCGTTCCTCGTCGGTCAGCCCCTGGGCGACCCGATGACGAGCTCGCAGATCCGGCTGGGGCGGTGTTTCGCCTTCCGGGAGCCGGGCCGCGGGCTGGCGCGGTGGGCGTCCTTTTTGATGCAGCGGGCGGGCGGGACTGCTCCCCTCCTCACGACTGCCAACGTGGGCGGCGGGCTCGCCTTGCTTTTCCGTCTTTGCGGTCGGAGCGTCGACGCGGCGCACGCTACTGCTGAGGTGCAGGGCCCCGGATTGCGCGTTTCGAGACGCTGGCTCGGCACGCACGGGTGAAGCCAGCCCCAGGCTGCAGACCACCAGCGTGATCGCGGGCGAAGCGCACCTGAGCTCGAGCGGTCGCCGGGCCATGACTAGTCGTACTAGCTGAGGCACGCCGGGTCAAATAGAGCACCAACTTGACCCGAATCTTGATCAAATTTTCAGGCTGTGCGTGGGGCGCACTCCCCCACCTGGGCCTACTTGCGCACGACCACGTACAGGGTGCTGCCGCCGCGGTGCACCAACAACAGGGCCATCCCGGAACGCTGCGTGTAGAGCCGCTTGAAGGCTTCGATGCCGGTCACCTTGCTCCGGTTCACCTCGACGATCACGTCTCCCGGGCGGAGGCCGGCTCGCGCCGCGGCGCTGCCCCGGTCCACTTCGCTGACGACCACTCCACGCGTTACGTCTGGGCCAACGTCGAAGCGCTTCTTGCTCTGCGGCGTGAGCTCCTCGAGCACCAGGCCATCCAGGCGGTCCTTGGTAGCGGCTCTGGGGTGCGCCCCCAGGGCTGCCCGGGGATCCGCGGGCATCTCCCCCAGGGTTACCTCGATGGTCTGCTTCTTCCCATCCCGCACGATCTCGAGCGGCACCTTCTGGTTCGCGCCCGCCTGAGCAACCAGGTTGCGTAGCCTGCCCGTGGTGTCCACGTGTGTTCCACCCACACGAAGCACCACGTCACCGCGCTTGATACCCGCCTTATCGGCGGGCCCACCTGCCTTGACATCGGAAACGAGTACACCGTCGGCTTCGGACAGCCCGAGTGCTTTGGCCAATTCTTGATCCACCTGTTGGATGGCCACACCGAGCCACCCGCGCACGACGCGACCGTTGTCCTTCAGGCTCTGCATGATGGGCAGTGCCATGTCCGAGGGAATCGCAAAGCCAACCCCCTGATAGCCTCCGCTGCGCGACAGTATGGCCGTGTTGATTCCCACCAGCTCGCCCCGCATATTGATCAACGCGCCGCCGGAGTTTCCGGGATTGATGGCGGCGTCGGTTTGAATGAAGTCCTCGTAGTCGACGATGCCGAGGTCGGCCCGACCCTTGGCCGACACGATGCCCATCGTCACGGTCTGCCCGATTCCGAACGGATTGCCGATGGCCAAGACGACATCCCCCAACCGGAGCTGGGAGGAGTCCCCGAAGCTGACCGGGGACAGGCCCACTGGGTTGCCGTCCAGCTCGAGCACCGCCAGGTCACTCTTCGGATCCGTGCCCAAGACTTTGGCCTCGAATTCACGACCGTCCGAAGTCGTCACCGTGATTTCGTCGGCTTCTTCCACCACGTGGTTGTTCGTGAGAACCAGCCCGTCCTTGGACACGATGACTCCCGACCCCTGCCCTTGGACACGCTGCTCGGTGGGGCCCCCCGGGCCCGGTCCGAAAAACCAGTGGAATGGCGAGCGTACTTGTTGCATCCGCGAAGAGGAAACATTGACCACGCTGGGCAGTGCCTTCTCTGCGACGTCGGCGATGGAGACACCGTCGGCCTGCGCGCGGGCCAGGCCCGGAGCGGGCAGCACCTGCGCGGGCGGGGCAGGCTCAGCGGCTGGCGTATGAGCCGCTGAGGCCGCGCGCGGCGGTGGCTCGCCTGGCTTGGGCACACACGCCGTGGCGCACAACACCAGGGTCGAGAGCGACGTCGAAAGGCGACGCCCGAAGGCCGAAAACTTGCTGGGAACGAGCATGGCTGAATCCTAACCCGGGCGGCGCCGGACCCGCACGTGCCGAGAGCCGTTCCGGTCAAAAAAGCAAACCCGGCGCGATCCCAGCAGCTGCTCGCCGATCGGCCAACCAGCACCCAACCATCGCGTCCGGCCACTCGTCGCAGCCGCGCCGTATCCCGGTCATCGAGATCGATGCTACGCGGGAACGGTCGCGCCCTGCGACTCCGATCGGCACTCGAGCACAGCACCGTCGGCGGTCATCGCGCACACCATGCCCACTTCAGCCGTGACACTGATGAAGGGGACCGTGAACCCCTGCTCTCGATGCACCGGGCTCCAAGCATTGGAATCGCTGGCCCACCAGATGCAGCCCGTGCTCGTCGCCCACTTGTGCCCAAAGCTGTCGATGGCCACGCTGCTCAAGTCCACCCGAGACGGGAGCACATGGCTTTTTGGCTGTCCCTGGTCGACTTCGAGCACCAGCCCTTGCGATCCGACAGCGACGATCTCCTGACGCTCCCAGCGAGACGCGCAGCCGAGCAGAGCCCGGCCCTCCGGTACCGGCAGGGCCTCGAGTTCCCACAAGAGCGGGTGGTACAGGGCCGCGTAGGCTCCCCCAGCTCGGCGCCGCCCCACCACCAGCCAGGACTCGTCATCGACTCGAGCAAGCCCGGTAATCGTCGCCGCCTCGCTCACGGGAAGCGGCTTGAGCCAGTGGCTACCGACCAATGCGCACAAGAGCGGCGGCTCTCTCGGCTTGTTGGCGAGCGCCACCAGCATGTCCTCGAACTCGCCCAGGCAATCGGCGAACGTCATTGCTCGGTCGGGCGAGCGCACGAGCTCCCGGCAACCCTCGCGCGAATACTCGATCAGTCGGCCCTGCTCGCCCCCGAGCAACCAGCTGGTAGGCGACAACCGACGCACGAAATGTACCATCGAAATGGGAAGCCCAGTCGTCGTCTTGAGCCACTCGGTGCCGTTCCAGTAGCGCAAGCCATCGGTGGTGGCGCAAAGGGCGTGACCGGCAGCATTCCAGGCTGCACTGAAAACCACCCGATCGTCACCCGGAGGGTGCATGACGCGCCACTGTCGCATCGCCAGATCCGCGGCGGGGCGCATCTTGCTCAGCCCAGTCACCCAGCGCCGGCTGGGCCGCGTCGGGCTTCGCTCACGCCAGATCCAAGGCAGCAGGCCCTCGGCGAACTGGCGCGCACTCTGCGGGCGCTGCTCGGGAGATACCGAGGTGGCGGAAGCGAGCGCCATATCGATTGCCCGGCAGGCCGTCTCGCGAGCTCGGAGCTCCGGCGCCAGATACTGCGCGTCGAGCAGACTGGGTCGCTCCGGCCTCTGCAACCCGATGATGCTCTCACCCACGGACCTGAACTGAAAATAGTGCTGATGGGTGAGCACGAAGTAGCTGATCGCCGCCAGGCTGAAGACATCGGTGGTCGGCCCGATGGAAAGCTTCGGATCGAGTTGCTCGATGGCGACGTAGCCCGGCGTACCCACGACCGCATCGCCGAAGGTGGCGGAGAGCCCCGTCGGGCGCGCAAATCCGAAGTCCGAGATCTTGAAGAGTTCGGAATCTCCAGCACCACAGCACAACACGTTGCCCGGAGTCAGGTCGCGGTGCACCACGCCCTCGGCGTGTATTTCAGTCAACCCCGATGCCAAACTCCGGATGCAGTGCGCCGCCCGCGCGGGGTCGAAGGCAAAGCCAGTCGTGCGAACCGAAGCGGTCACGCGCTCGCTCAGGGTGGTCCCCTCCACACCCCCGTGCACGTACTCGAGAGCCAGCCAAGGCAATTCGAGGGTGGTCGAACCATGCCGGTAGCTGACACTACCCGTATCCACCAAACGGACCACGTAGGGGCTCGGGGGCACGCGTTCGTTGAGCCGCCCGAGAGCCACGGCTTCCTTCTTGATGACGGTCATGGCCCGCCCGTCGGATTCGTCCAGCATGCCTGGCAAGATCATCTTGATCACCACCGGGGACTGTCCTTCCGGCGCGTGTCGCACGGCCAAGAAGGCCACGGCGGTAGCTCCCTCCCCGAGCTTTTGCTGAAGCTGATAGTTGATGCCCCGACTGAGGGAACTCGGCAGGGCGGTACCCAGAAACCGCGTCAGGCCCGGAGTTGATTCATGCATGGTGAGCGGAACGCGCCGAGAATACTCCAGAGCGCACTATCGATCTCCGTTTTGTGGTGTATGACCAAGTAGGTGCGGACCAGGGCTAGCGGCTTTCGAACCATCTCAACAAGAGCGCCCACACCAGCACCGGCACCACCACGCCCAATGCGACCAGCCCGAGCGCAGCGCCCACTACCAGATAATCGGACACGCCAGCGGATCGGGCGCCTCCGCCGTGTTGCTGAATGAGAGTCAAGTTCTTCCGGTTCGAGCGGTAGGCGAAGTCGAAGATGTCCCCCACCACGGGCAGGGCTCCCACAACCGCGTCGATGGCGATGTTGAGCAACATTCTGAGCAAGACCACCGTAGGAACATTCCGCTGAAGCGCCAGCACCAGAAGTGCGATCGACCCTAGCGCGGTGAGCGCGTCCCCGGCCCCCGGCAACAGCGCACCCAGCACACCGTCGAGCCCGAACCTGAACGACGTTCCCGGCACCCTGAAGCCGTCGTCGAGCAGCCGGGTGAGTCGCTCGGCCCAAGCCGGCGTCGACGGCGACGCCAGCCCCGCGGACGGCGCGAGAGCGACGCCGACCGGGCGCGCCCGTGCCGACTGGGTGTCCTGGGACGCTTCTGGGTCGCTCACCCGACATACGCTGCTCGCCAGCCGCGTCTCTGGCAAGCGGGAACCGGCGTGGTCGCTCAGAGGGTTTCGTGCTAACAGGCGCGCCCATGCGGGCGGTCGTCCAGCGGGTGAGCGAAGCCAGCGTCTCGGTCGAAGAACGGGTCGTGGGAAGTATCTCACGGGGGTTGTGCGTACTCGTGGGCGTGGAGAACGACGACAGCCAGCGCGACGTCGGCACGCTGGCGAACAAGCTGCGGAACCTCCGGGTGTTCCAGGATTCCGACGGTAAGATGAACCTCAGCGTCGTCCAGACCGGCGGACAGCTGCTCCTGATATCGCAATTCACGTTGTTGGGAGACGTCAGACGCGGCAATCGACCCAGCTTTGCCGCGGCGATGGCCCCCGAGCAGGCCAACCAGCTCTTCGAGCTTCTGTGCGCCGAATTGCGCGGCGCCGGCCTCGCCGTCGAAACCGGCCGATTCCGAGCGAGCATGCGTGTGAGCCTGGTGAACGACGGCCCAGTCACCATCTTGCTCGACACGCGAAAGGTGTTCTGACAGCGAGCGACGCTCAGCGAGGGCGAGCCGGCACCTGGATGGGTGCGACCGGCGTCAAGGCAAGTCGCAGGTTTTCGAGGAAATGGTGATGATTGTACATCTTGTGTTCGAGCACCTCGATGCTGCCCAGGTTGTCGCGGATCCAATCCGGCGCGCGCCTCGCTCGCACCGCCCGTCGGAATACGCCCAGGCCACGCGCCGGTGAAGAACCACGACGGACTCGAGCGAGTTCCTTGGCGAGTGGGACGAGGCCGTAGCGGTGCCCCGGGCGATCACTCGGAACCGTGCTGCGAGCCAACACGGGCTCGGTCAGCCCCCACCAGTGGATTGCGTAGCTATCGAAAGCATAAAAGAGCCGGACGCACCAGCCGTCCACCACAACACGCCGCTGTCGTAGCTGCTGCTCGGACGCCTCTCGATAGCGCCGCCTGAGCTCGGCGTCCTGAGCACTCCGAAGCTCGGAATAGCGAAGATCAGGGTGGTGGCGATGCCAGGAGGCATCACTGATACCGTACACCTTGGTCATGGTACTGGCGTCGTTGGGAGCCAGCGCGAGCGGATGCTGAACGAGCTGCGCCGGAGTGCCCGAGAGTGACGCCAATGAGACGCTGGCTCCCACCAGCGGATATGCCCAACGCTGTTCGAGCAGCCCGAACCTGTCGAGAAACGCTTCCGCCAAGCCGCCCAGCGCGTTGACCGCAAGCACGAATGGAAACGCCAGAAACCGGTAATACAACATGTCGCCGCCGACGCGCCACACGTAGAGCACTACGGGCAGGGCCGCAGCCAGCATCAGCCGGCGCGAAAAGGTCGGGGCTCTCGCCTGCGAGCTTTCGGTGGTCCCCGATACGTCCCCCCGACGCTCACTTCGCCTCCACCAGCGCGAAACACGCGAATGAAGCAGGGCAACGACCACCCCGGCCAACAGCCAGGCGTGCGATCCAAGCGTGTTTTGCAGGTACCGAGCGCCCTCGGCGAAGTCGGTTTCGTCCTTGAGGTAGAATGTGTTCGGAAGCAGCTCTGCGTAGTAGTACACGCGAAACACGAGCCAGGCTCCGAGGCTCAGCACGCCGGTCGCCATGAGCCAGATCGGCCAGCGCCGGGTGCCAAAGTAAAGCCCGACAGAATAGACCGCCCACGGCAAGACGAGTTCGGGGCGCACCAAGGGAGCGAGTCCGCAAAGGACGGCGATCGCGCGGTTGTTCGGTCGAGTCGCCAGGCACGCATACAGCGCGGCGCACACTTGAACGAGCGGCGTCTCCATGCCCGAAGAGAAGTACGAGGTGACGCCATAGTGCGCGACCAGCAAGGCCAACGGCAGGTTCACGACCGGACCAGGTCGGCTCAGGGCGAGCCCTGTCAGGTGCACCAACCAGAAGAATGCGACGAAGCAGGCCAGCGCAAAGCCAAGCACCAGGGTCCAGTAGTCGAGCGGAAGCAGGCGCAAGGCGGCGAGCGTCAAGCACCACAGGGGGCTGGTGAACCCCTCGACGAACTCTCCGTCGTTGTAGACGAGGCCGCGACCGAGCAAGACCCAATTATCGACATAGCGAAAGTAGACGAAGGCGTCGTCGAGCAGCCAAGCATAGCGCCAGGTGAGTGCCAGACCGACGACCAAGTAGAGCCATTCCGCGGGGCTCGGGTAGCGAGGTGCGCGCACGCCGGCCGCTTAACACGGTTTGGATGCGGACTGCGCGTCGCGCAGGCGAGCCCCCGTGAACGTGCCTGAACACGCGTGCTCCAGTTCCGAAGCGGGCGACACGTCTCCCGGCCTCCTGGCGCGACAAACAGGATGTTTGTCGCGACCAATCAACGAAGTGGAGGACCAATCGGGTAGCATGCGCCGTACAGTTGGCGACCTGTTCGGTGCTCTAGCGGTTTCCGCACGATTGCAGGGACGCGCCCGGGAGCGAACCGTTCTTCGGTGAATTGCGTGGTGAATTGCTACTTGGCAACGAGCGTACTATCACCGGGACCATCATGACGACGCATCCAGTAGTCCTCATTCCCGGCGACGGGATCGGTCCCGAAGTGAGCGAAGCGGTGCTGGAAATCCTCCAGGCAGCCAAGGCACCCCTCCGCTTCGAAACTCACCAGGCCGGGCAGGCCGCGCTCGATCACGGGTTCGAAGACGTGCTGCCCAGCGATACGGTACAGGCGGTTCAGGAGCACCACGTGGCACTGAAGGGCCCATGCACGACGCCGGTCGGTCGGGGCTTCAGCTCCGTCAATGTAGCGCTCAGGCGCGAGCTGAATCTATACGCGGCATTGAGGCCCGTACGTTCGCTGCCTGGAGTGAAAACGCGATTCGAGAATGTCGACCTGGTGGTCGTGCGGGAGAACACCGAGGGTCTGTACAGCGGCATCGAGAACTTGATCACCCACGGCGTCGTGGTGTCCATGAAGGTGGCCACACGCTCGGCCTGCCACCGTATTGCGCACTGGACGTTCCGCTACGCCACGCACCGGCGTCGCAAGAAGATCAGTGTATTTCACAAGGCAAACATCATGAAGATGAGTGACGGGATGCTGCTCGACGAGTCGCGCAAGGTACATACTCGCGATTACCCGAACATCGAATATCAAGAGGTGATCATCGATGCGGCGACCATGCGCCTCGTGCAAGATCCGTCCCAATTCGACATCATCCTGTGCGAGAACCTGTACGGGGACATCGTCTCGGACCTTTGCGCAGGTCTGGTGGGCGGGCTCGGCGTGGCCCCGGGAGCCAACATCGGAGACGAAGACGCCGTGTTCGAGGCCGTACACGGCTCCGCGCCCGACATTGCCGGCAAGAACCTCGCCAACCCTCTCTCGCTGTTGATGAGCTCGGTAATGCTTCTGAACCACCTGGGCGAAACTCGGGAAGACCCGCGCTGCCAAGAGGCCGCCCAGCGGATCAAGCAAGGCTATAACAAGGCACTGACGGAAAACCAAAAGACTCGAGACCTCGGCGGCGAATTGGGGACTCGAGAATTCGCGCAGGCGGTGATCGAGCGCCTCGGCGAATGACGTCTATGCGATGACCGAAAGCTCACTCAATCTGACGCCACGCTGCGGCGATCGCAGCTTGTTTCCGAGGCTAGGGGCCAAGGCGTACCTGGCGCACGCCGCGATTACGCCTCCCGCAGCGCCCGTACTCGAGGCAGTGAGACGGACGCTCGATGAGTTTGCCGAGCTGGGTTCGGCTGCCTTCCCGAGGCTGGCCGAGCGTCGAGAACGCCTGCGAGACAAGCTGGCCACCCTGCTCGGCGCTCGCCCGCACGACCTTGCGCTGCTCGGTGGCACCACGAGCGCGCTGGTCAGTTTGGCGCTGTCCATTCCATGGAAGGCGGGTGACCGCATCGTGCTGTTCCAGGGGGAGTTCCCCGCGAATATCACGCCCTGGCGCCAGGCAGCCAAGCTCTATCGGCTCGACGCACGCTTCCTGCCGCTCGCGGGAGCTTTGTTGGACACTGGCGGGTTGCTCGAGCGCTTGGAGCAGCAGCTGAAGCAGGGTGCCCGACTGGTTGCCACCAGCGCCGTTCAATTCCAGACCGGCCTCCGCATGCCGCTCGCAGAAATGGCGGAGCTATGTCATCGACATGGTGCCGAGCTCGCCGTGGATGCAATCCAGGCAGCCGGCGTGATGCCGCTGGACGTGGGGGCGCTCGGACTGGACTACGTGGCGGGGGGAGCGCACAAGTGGCTGATGGGCATCGAAGGCGCGGGCTATCTCTACGTTCGTCCTGAGCGTGTCGCGGCATTGAAGCCGGTCACCGCTGGCTGGCTGAGCCACGAAAACCCTCTGGCTTTCCTGGTCGAGGGCGCCGGGCTGCTCGACTACGAGAGCCCCCTCAAACGCACTGCCGAGGTCTTCGAAGCTGGTTCGAGCAGCGTTGCGAGCTTCGCCGCGCTGGACGCGGCGCTCGACATGTTGCTCTCGCTCGGCACTCACACGATCTTCCAGCACGTCAGCAACTATCTGGATGCGCTGACGGCTGGCTTCGAGCAGCGTGGACTCAGCCATACCCGGGCGAGCACTCAGGCTGGCCGCTCCGCAATCGTCTCCATCCAGCCACCGTCTGGAGTCCCTATGAGGCAGCTGGCGAAGAGTCTGGGAGAGCGAGGCGTCACGTGCAGCACGCCGGACGGCTACCTGCGCTTCGCGCCGCACTTTCCCAACCCGCTGCGCGAGGTGGACAGTGTGCTGGAGGTCCTCGACGAGTGCCTGGAGCGGCTGACCCGCTGAAGCTACTCGGAAGGAGCCGATGCCTGTGGGGCGAGCCATATTCGACGTGCTGCCTGGACTTGCCGGACGCCTGCGCTTCGCCGCTCTCGGCGACTTCCCAACGCCAGTCGACCCTCTGCCACGCTCGGCTGGCATCGCCGATGGCGTTGGGTTCGTCAAGCGGGACGACTTGAGCTCGAGCGTTTACGGCGGCAACAAGGTGCGAACTCTGGAGGTGCTGTTCGCCCGAGCACTGGCACGCGGTACCGAAACCATCTACGCGACGGGGGCATTTGGTTCGAATCATGCGGTGGCCACAGCGCTCCACGCGCCGCGGGTCGGGCTTCGCGCGGGAGCCCTGCTGTTTCCGCAACCCGCCTCCTGGGCTGCGCTGGAAAACCTGCGCGTGAGCGCTGCCCTGAGCTTCGAGCTCGGGGCGCTGGCTCACTGGAGCGGTTTGCCCTACGCCATGTGGCGCGCGCGAAGAGCGGCGGAGGTGATGGCGCCGGGCGGCGCCACTGCCTGGGGCGCCCTCGGCTACGTGTCGGCCGCCCTGGAACTGGCAAGTCAGATCGCCGAGGCTCGGCTACCTGCGCCCGGGACGGTGGTAGTCGGAGTTGGCTCGACCTGCACCAGCGCGGGACTCTTATTGGGTTTTCAGCTAGCCCATCGCCTCGGGCTCGGCTTCGTCAAAGCCGCTCCACGGCTGGTCTCCGTGCGCGTGACCCCATGGCCCATCACCAGTCGGTGGCGCATCACCGGGCTGGCGCGGCGCACCTCGTTCTTGCTCGCCGAGCTCGCGTCGGACCCGTCGCTGAAGCTTGGCCGAGGGCAGCTGGGCAAGCAGCTCCATGTCGATGGGGACTACCTTGGCGCGGGCTATGGAATCCCCACGGCCGCCGGTCGTGCCGCCATGCGTGACTGGAGCGAGGCGGGATTGCCACCGCTCGACACCACCTACAGCGCGAAGGCTGCCGCGAGCTTTCTCGCATGCTGCCGGAGGGGCTCGGGCCCGGTCCTGTTCTGGTCGACCAAGTCCTCCGCGCCGCTTCCCCACGTCACGCCCGAGCAGCTCGAGCAGGCCCCAAGACTCGTACAAGACTGGATGCGGCGCGCGGAACGCGAGCTCGACGGCGAACTTCCCGTCGACTACCCACGGCTCGGTTGAACAATACCGTTGGTCACTCGCAGGACTTCGCTGGCTCAATCGGTCGCAAGCGCCGCGATCAGCTCAGCGTAGCCTTCGCGAAAGCTCGGGTACTTCAGCCGATAGCCGGACTCGCGCAACCGCCGATTCGAGCAGCGCTTGTTGCCGCCTCGCCCACGCTCGCCAGAAGCGCTCGGCCCCGGCCGCGGTCTGCCTGTTGCTTGGGCCAGCCAGACGAGCACCTCGCCCAGCTCCGCGGGCTCGCTGTCCACCCCCAGGTACAACGCATCGGGTTCGTCCAGGTCCAGAAGGTGCAGCAAGAATCCGGCGCAGTCGTCACGGTGGATCCGGTTGGTGATGTGAGGGACGCCGATGCGAGCGGTCCCCTCGAGCACGCTGGTGAGCAGGCGCTGCCGCCCCGGACCGTAGATACCGGCGAAGCGCACGATGCTGTGTGGTACGCCCCGGCTTCGCAGCAACCGTTCCGCCTCCAACAGGCGCCGACCGTTGAATTTCTCTGGCAGCGTCGGCGAGAACTCGTCCACCCAAGAGCCGTCGTCTTGCGCGTACACCGCGGTGCTCGAGGCAAACAGCACCCTTTCGAGCGGCGCTCGACGGATCTGCGGACAGTCGAACAAGCGAGTGAGACCGTCGACGTAAGCCGCTCGATAGGCTTCATCGGTCGGCTGGTCCGGGCTCACCAGGTAGACGATGCTGCGTAGCCCTTCGGGAAGGAGCGCCTCGAGGGAGCGAGGGTCCGCGAGATCCGCGACAAGCTCGCTGGCGGAAGAGGGGACGGGCGCGGAGCGGCGCCTGAGCGCAACCACTCGGCACTCGGCTTTGCACAACATAGCCGCAAGCGCGCTTCCGACATAACCGGCGCCCGCGATGAGGACTGAATGGCCCGCTTCGAGGGGCATGTCACTCCTCGTCCACTTCGGCCTTGACTTCGGCCTTGGCCGCCTTGGCAGGCGTCTCGCTCGCGCCCCGGGCGGAGGATCGGCGATCACGAGTGGCGATCGCCGGGCCCAGCGCCTCGAGCAACCGCGAATCCACTCGCTCGTAGTATGCCCTCAAGCCCAGCACCGCCTGCTCCTCGTCCTCCTGACCCAGCGCGTCGACGAAGTCGCGCAAATGCTGGGGGAAGCTCGGTTCGAGGACCCAGAGCGCGGGGAAGCGGTCCATCAGCTCTCGATAGGCATCCAAGAATGGATTCGCGATCCAGCGCACCGCAACGGAGTGGCCGCCATCGATCAAGGCTTCGAGCCAACGTTGAAAGCCATGAGCGATCACCACGGGGTCGCCACGGTCGAAGGCGGCGATCAACAGGTCGGTGATGTCCTGGAGGCGCTCGATGTCGGCCTTGTCCGCGCGACGCACCGCCAGCCTCGCCGCGAATTCGATGACCATCAGGCGGGCAGGCAGAAGGTCTTCGATCAGATGTGCCACCTCGGCCATGTCCGCGGCCGTTTCCAGGAACGGCGGCAGAAGCTCCATGGTGCCGGTCTTTCTGAAGTCACACACGGTGACGCCCTGACCGTGTCGGACGGTGACCAGACGCGACTGCTCGAGCTTGCGGACGGCTTCTCGCAGGGTGTTACGATTGGTCCCATAGCGCAACGCCAACTCCCGCTCGCCGGGTAGACGCTCGCCTTGAGTCAGCTCGCCGCTGAGAATCTGTCGCAGTAGATCGCGGAAGACCACCGCCGCGATGTTGTTCGCGCCCGACTCATGGGGGGGCATGCTGGGTAGTCCTCGGAAGGGTGAGCTGCATGCTACGAGCTTACAGGAAGAAGCTGGCGCCCACCGAAACCGACGGAAAGCCCAGACGCACGGTCACCGAAACTGCGTCGGAAACGAAGAACTTGGCTCCCGCATAGAACACGAAGGGTTCGAAGTCGGTGTCGCTGTAGTCGCAGTCGATGCCCGGCGCGCAGTTGTCCACGGAGACTCGCGTGTGCCGTATGGCCAAGCCGGGCTCTCCGAATACGGCGATTGCAGGCGTTAGATAGAAGTTCCATTGCAGCACGACTGGCAGCCACAAGTCGCTCGCAGAACAGTCGGCCCCGACGACGATGACATCGTTGTAGTAGTTGCGGTTGCAAGGGTCGCTGAAGAATGACCAATCGAACCCGAAACCGATCGCCATGTTGTTGTTGATCTTGGCGATCGGACCATTGTGGAAAATCGGGATCGACGCCCTGAAACCCAGGCCCAACCCCTCGTCGAAGCCGCGCGGACCATCCCACTGGATCACACCGTGCGGCTCGAGCTCGGCGCTGTAGCGAACATGGGCCCCAGGACGCTTGATCTGCGCGCTCGCGACCGAATGCACGAGGACGAGGGCGCACGCCACTAGCCCAGCGAGACCCCAGGCGACAAAGCGAGTGTTTCCGAGCGATGGAAGTGAGCGATGGTGTTTGTGCATAGGGGGTGCCGGTATGTTGCCCAAAGTTTTCCCTGAACTGAAGCCCCCAGCACGTCTGGGCAACCACTCTCCCCCATTTCACCCGCCCGAACCGTCAGGTCAGCTGCAAACTCAGGGCGTTTTCCAGCTGTGCGAGCAGCAGAGGCAACTCCGACTTGACATCCGGATACATGGCATTTGCCCACCGCCTTACGCAGGCCGACTCGTCCGGCAAGAGCGACAGGCGCGGCCGGTGCTGGAGAGCGCGTTCGAGCGGGTCCATCGCCCGCTCCGAGTCCACGAGGAAGCGCTCGACCCCGGCACGTGAGAGCCGGCTGCACACGAAAGACAGCCGGTCCCCGTCGCCCGGGCGCAGGAAGTGGACCGACGAGAGGCTCGACGCTCCGCTGCCGAGTGCTTGGGAGTAGCAACTGATCACGCCACCCAACGCGCCCCCGTTTTCTTGGGCGACCAGCGACCAGGCAAGCGCAACGTCGATCAGTAGCTCCACGCCGACGTGAGCGACGGCCCGCGCTGGTCCACGCCGGATGCCGCGCTCGAGCAACTCGCGAAATGAGCGCCCCTGGAGGCGCCGGAACACCCCACTCTCGTGAAAAGCGACATCTGTGTCGTGATGGAACTCGACGCCTTGGCGTAGCGCGCCATCGGGCAAGCCCGGCATGGGCGCGCGCAGCATCGAGACGAAATCGGGGAGCATGGCTCCAAGAACGAACTCGGGCGCCCGACAGCTCGCCGCTGCAATCACAGCATGTCCGAAATAGTTCACGCGGGAGGCGGCTTAATCGAAAATAGCCAGCCCGCAAGAGTGCTCAGGCGACGCGACGACTCAAGGGGGTGATCACCGCCAGCCCGGCTTGCTCGCATTCGTGGGCGAGAATACCGGCTTCCGGCGTGAACCCCATGGCTCGGGCGTGCGCCACGATTTCGCTGGCCGCAGCCGCAAGCTCGCGAAGGGTCGGAACACTCATGGTGAGCACTCCGACCATACAGCGTGCGCGAGCCAACCGATAGGCGGCGAGCGCTAGTCCTCCGGACTCATTGACCAATTCGTCGTAGCTCAGCTTGTGCTCTCGAAGCTTTCTAAGAAGCTCCATGGGACGTTCAGTTCTATCGAAGCTTTTCATGTCACTTCAGCCTTACGGGTTCGGGGCAACTTCCTCGGGCCAAGGATGCGCCTGAGCGTTGACCTTCGGTTGAGTTCTGGGGAAATGCAAATTTGCGCCCGCAAAAACTTCGCGAAGGAGAGATCGTACTGCGTGTTATGACAAGCAACACACATGCCGTCTTGGGTGATTACGGCATGATCGATGACAATGCCGGGTACGGTAGGTTGCTGGAAAGTTTCAAAGTGCAAGACTTTGATGTGAGCAACATCACGGACAGCAATCACTACGCTAGACACGTCAGGGTTCTGACACAGCTGTCATGGATCGGGCGGGGGCGCGCTCGTGAAGCCGTTGTAATGCAAAGGTCGGAAAGGTGCGCGACTTGAAAGAGCCTCTGCCCGAAGTGCGTATCGACCGCTGGCTGTGCGCCGCGCGCGTCTTCAAGTCACGAACACTGGCAGGAAAGGCCTGCGATGCGGGGCATGTCAAAGTCAATGGCCGCGCCGTGCGCGCCAGTTACGCACTGAGAGTCGGTGACGAGGTGCGAGCGTGCCCTCCACGAGGCGAGCTGGTGTTGGTCGTTCAGGGCCTTGCGGACAAGCGGCAGTCCCCCAAGGCGGCCGTGCTCTTGTACGAAGACCACTCGCCGCCTCCGGCGCCACGCGAGGAGCCTGTGTTCCGACGCGAGCGTGGCAGCGGTCGCCCCACCAAGGCAGATCGCAGAAAGCTAGCCCGCTTGCGTCATCTTTGAGACCCGTCGGGCGAACCCCTGGTTCCCCACACGGGCTCGGCAACGACGAGCCCACTGGCTCGGTTGGACCGTCAGAGCAGGAAAGATCGCGCGGGACGGGACGTAAGAGGGGCGCAATAGCTTTCGACCGCCTGGATGAGGGATGCGCCGTCGACGAGCCCGCTCATTCGTCGTCTTGCTCACCCTCGTCGGTGTCTTCGTCCGCGTCGTCCTGCTGGCCGTCGCCAGGAGCGGCTTCTTCGTGCGGAGCGTCTGCTTGCTCCTCGTCTTGCGAGTCGTCGTCAGCCTCGTCGCCCTCCTCATCGTCACTGGCCTCGTCGGGTTGGCTGGCGCCCTTGAGACGGCGCAAACCAGGACCGACCAGGCGTGACGCACGCGCTGCGGCTCGAGTCGCGGCGCGCGCCGCAGCAGCGGTGCCGAGCCTTCGCGACTCATTGACGTCGGCCGGTGGCGCTGGCGGAGGGACGGCAGCAGGGGGCGGGGGGGGCACGGCTGGCGGGGGCGGGGGCGGGGGGGGCTCAGGGGCAGCCCGTTCGAGCGGCGGAGAAAACCCACGCCGCCGAGGCGGTTTGGGGGGAGTGGCCCGAGTCGGTCGCACCGGACGCGGGGTGGGCCGTGTCCGCGTCGTAGTGGTCTCGTAGACCTTGGGTTCTTCGACGGGTTCGGGAGGCGCCTCATCGAGCACTTCAGGCTCGCTCGACCTGTCGTTTTCTTGAGCACCCACACGACTGGGAATCAGCAAGACCACCAGCAGAACATAGAACAACGAGGCGCCCACCAAGCCGACGAACGGAGCCCAGCGCCACCGAACGAAATCCGTTATCCACTGTGCCACCCGCATGCTCAGCTGAGTGAATATACGCTCTTGCACGGTCGAAACAACGTGGACCGTTCCAGAACCGCTTTGGCCGGGCGCCACCGCCGTAGCCTATGGATTTCATTCAAGATGTTGTGGGGCATTTCGAAGCGTTCCGTCAACCGCCCGAGACCAACTCGTCGGCGCCGTCCACCGGCACGCTGTCGTCGCCACGCTGGTCCAGGTAGCCGGGGGGCAGGCTGACCTGTTGCGTCCCTGCCGTCTTGCCACGCGCGACCCGCATGCTGTCGGGCGGAAAGGCCTCGTCAGCCGAAACGCCACCCAGCACGTCGTGCAGCTCGACGAGCGTACCTACGCGCATGAGGCGCTGCCGCAGCGAAGCGCTGCCGCGAAAGCCTTTCGTGTACCAGGTGGCGTGGCGGCGGAACGCCCGCATCGCCTGAGCTTCGCCCATCCACTCCGCAAGGCTGGCGGCGTGCTCGAGCATCACGTCACGCACTTGCCCGAGATTCGGCGGGTTGTCGGGTTCCCTGCCATCGAATAGATCCGCCAGATCGCGAAAGAGCCAGGGGCGCCCCAGGCAGCCACGCCCAACGATCACACCGTCGCATCCAGTGGAGCGCATCATGCGCAGGGCATCGTGCGCTTCCCAGATGTCGCCGTTGCCCAACACGGGGATGCTCAGCGCCTGCTTCAGGGTCTGGATAGTGGTCCAGTCTGCTTGCCCGTCGTAGAGCTGGGCAGCCGTGCGGGCATGCAGCCCGACCGCGGCGCAGCCTTCCTGTTCGGCAATGCGGCCCGCATCGAGGTAGGTGACCACTCGCGCGTCGATGCCAACGCGAAACTTGAGGGTTACCGGCACCCGCTCGGCCGCGCCGACCGCAGCCCGTACGATATTGGCCAACAGGCGTGGTTTGGCGGGGATGGCGGCACCGCCACCCTTGCTGGTGACTTTGCGCACTGGACAACCGAAATTCATGTCGATGTGGTCCACGCGACCTTCGCCCACGAGCCGCCGCACGGCTTGACCCACGTAGTGAGGATCCACACCGTACAGCTGCAGGCTGCGCAGCGCCTCGTCGGGGCCGAAGTCTGCCAGCTTCAAGGTCTTGGGGTGGCCATCCACCAGCGGTCGCGCCGTGATCATCTCGCTCACGTACAGGCCGGCGCCGAAGCGCCGGCAGATGGCGCGAAAAGGATAGTTGGTCACGCCCGCCATGGGGGCCAGCACGACTGGAGGCCACACCTCGAGCGCTCCGAGCTTGACCGGGCGAAACTCACCAGGACGTGCGGCTGGCACGTCAGCGTTCAGAGGGCTCTTGTAGACTGGATCCACCGTGAGTGGCGGGGCAGTCTAGACGCAAATGTTCGGCGCGCCAGCCACGAATCGTCACTTGGCGCAGCCGAGACGCGCGTCCATGCTGAAGCGAGTGGAAAGCCCGACCGTCTTGTCCTGCACCCCCCCCGAACCGTCCAGATAGTAGTTCGTGGGAAATGCGCTCACCCGGTAGCGCTCGAGCACTTCGGGGGTCGCGAGCAAGACGGGGTAGCGTATCTCATTGTCGCGCACGAAACGGCGCACGGCCCCGGGATCTTCGCTGTCGGCGACGATGGTCACCAGAGCCTCGTCCGGCCCCAGCCTTTGGTACAGCCAATTGAGGGCCGAAAGCTCCTGCCGACACACGCCGCACCAGGTGGCCCAGAAATGGATCAGGGTGGCCCTGCCGTCGAAGTCCTGGCGCGACACCAGGTTCCCGCTCAGATCGCGCAGCTGGAAGTCCGGCGCCTGCTCGCCCGAAGTGGGCAGCAAGCGGCGCGTCTGCCAGGCGCTGAGAGCCAGGAAGACCAGCAAAGCAACGCCGACCTCCAGCGCGACCCGCATCCAGCGTCGGTGGCGCGACCGTTCGGGCGCCCCCGACGCTCGAGTGTCACCGGCTGCTCTTGCACCAGCCGCCTTGATTGACCTCGACGGGCGCATGCTAATCCCGCTTGCGCCGGGCATTCAGCAGCTGAACGACCGCTTGCTTGGCAAACAACGGCGTCTTCAAGAGCGACTTGGCCAACGCCGACGCGAGACCGAGCGGCGTAGTACCGTCGGCTCGAAGCGCGACCTTTTCGCCGGAGGCCAGATCTTCCAGGGCGCCACGCGCCACGGTTCTCGAGCCGTCCGAACGTATTTCCACCACCATGCGTGCCACCACCGGTGGCAGGTCCGCCTCGACGGGCAGTTGAGACTGCGCACCAACGATCGTCTGGGCATCGTCCCCCTCCGGTGCGGCAGACCGAGCGGGTTTATGGCGTGGGTCGCTCACCATGGCTCCTCGCTAGCATAGCAGCTCGAGCCACGAATCACGGAGATAGCGCGCCGGGGCTTGGTTGCGGCTTGCTTCCGGGCAGGAAATCCCGGGCCTTCTTCCCTTCCCAGGCGGAAAAAGCGTACTTTCCAGTCGAGGCGGCGTCGCATGGCGGCGGCCGCTCTGCGCCTCGGAACACGAGCTCACCGCGCGGACCCCGGTTGGCAAACACGAGAATCCTCTCATGCTCGTCGATGGCGAACACCTTTCCGTAGCTGGAAGCGCCCTCGACAGGCCAGGCGTAAGCGATGAAGCGACGTTCGGCCTGCTGCTCGTCCACGGGCACTCCCGGTTCTGCAGACAGTCCGTGACTCGTGGGCAGGCAGACGATGAAGAGGTAATCGCCGAGCGCGCTGGCAGGCCCCAGTGACGTGCCGACGACCACCTTGTACTTCTCGTCGAGCAGCTGCGGCGGGGTGCCCGAAGTACCTCGCGGCGGCTCGCGCCCGGCAAGGGCGCCGAGCAGCAACGCGCCCCCGATACGATCCCCGTCCGGATCCACCAACGCGAGCTGACGCGCCCGGTCCTCGGCGAACAAGATCTCGCGCAGGCGCGAGACGGTCCCCTTGTCGATACTGCTCTTGCTGGCAGCCAAGATACCTGCCAACGCATAGCGGCTGGCGAAACGCATCAGCCCGACCGTCGACAGCACGAAGGCAAGGGCGATCAGCCAACGCGATGCGCGCCGGCCAGGTGGCGCGAGCGGCGGCAGGGTCACCCACCACAAGAAGGTGGCGAACGCGGCGAAGATGGCAAGCTCGCTGATCCAAACCGAGCCCAGTGCCAACACCAGCACCCCCGCCCCGAGTAGACGAGTGCGTCGAAGCCGGGTCGGCGACGAATCCGGCAAGGTCATGGAGGAGCTCACGGGCCGGGTTTAGCCCCAAGCCCCCTTCACGGCCAGCTCTCGCACCTTGGGCCGGCGTGCCACGCCGGTTTCGCGGCCGCAGCGTCCAACCGACATCGCGGCTCCCCCCGGGAGCTCAGCGCAGATTCCGATCCCCACCCAGCGTCCGGACCGGAACACCTGTCAGCCGTTCGGGTTCCAGCTCTTCGGAGGACTTCGAGTAGCCGACCAGAGGGCGCATCGAGTGGTCGGGCTTGCGCTTGAGCGGCGGTTTGTCATCCAGTCGATAGGGGTCCGGATAAACGGAGGTCGGGCGAGTAGGAGTCGAACCGCTCGAAGGGCTTTGAGAGGCCGTCCGCGATACGCTCGGAAGAGCCCCATCGGCGGCGCTGAGCTTCTGCTCGACCTCGGATGACGTGAGCGCGGCCACCAGCTCTGCTGGCGGAGCGGACGTGCGCCGGGGCGGACGCTCGGTGCTGCCCGGCGCGCTGAACGATGGCGGCGGTGCCGGAGTAGCGTCCGCATCGGCGTCCCAGGCCTGTTCGAGGTCGGAGAGCTCCGCCGCTTGCGAAGCGGGCAGCACCGACCGCGTCTTGGAGGAGTCAATGGTCTCCCCCCTTGCCAGCTGGCCTCCCTGCGGCAGGGTTCGCGGACGAGGCGAACCCCTACCCCGCTTCGCCTCCGGACCGTCGGGGGGGGGCTCCGTGGCTCGCGTGTGGCGATCCTCGAAGTTGCGGCCGAGGGCCGCGAGGCGCCCATGGGCTGCGTCGAGCTCGCCTTTCAAGCGTCGCTGCTCCTGCTGAGCCTCGTCGCGCTGCGTCTGGACCCGGTGAATCAACTCCCGCGTCAACTCTCGCTCCGCGACGAGGGCCTCGACTTGATCCTGTGCCTTTCGTAGACGCTTGTCGAAGGTCGCGTCGGACGCGCCGCCAGGCCCCCCCTGCGACTCCAACAACTCCTGCAATTGCCCCTCGTACTCGTCGATCAAAGCAGCGATGAAGCGATCCTGTTCGTCGCGCACGTACTTGTGCTCTTGAACGCCCTCGTAGCGTACCTCTTCGAGCTCCACCTCTAGATCGGCCACTCGCTGCCGGAGTGCATGTTGCTCGTGAAGACTTTCCCTCAACATGCCCCGCAGGCGCCCGAGTTCGTGCTTGAGCTGCTCACTCGCTTCGTGCGCGCCCGCCAACCCAGAGGTGTAGCGCCCGAGGGCCTCAATCAAACCGCTCAGGCTGGTGCTCGTCGCCTGAGTCGCGCTGAGGGCGGCTTCCACCGCTTGCTCGGAAGTCGCTTGCTCGGAAGGGCCGCTACCTTCCGGCTGAGCGGGGCGCGTCAGGGATTGAGGGGGTCCTGAAGGTCGTGGCGGCAGCATGCGCTCCGCCTTTGACTCCGACATGGACCCCGGGGTGCGAGTTGATGCCATGCGTCAACTTTTCATAGTAGTGCGTAATCCAGACCCTGTCGAAAACAACTTCGCCTGCGCTCAGCGTTCCGCCCTCACTTTCCTAACCGGTAACCAAACCGCTTGCAGGCCCGCGACACCCAGCTTGGTGAAGCGACGTGGCTTTCTGGCGAAACGGAGCTTGCCGTCGCACAGTTTTCAGGCTTGTTTCTTGTCTTTCGCTCGGCGGCTCCCGCGCGCGCGTTCAGTGGACAGCGCTCGCAAGTAGTCGTCGAAGTCGACCTGCATGGTATGCCGTCGGGAGGGCACGTAACGTCGGTGGAGATGTCGGCGCTCGGCGGCGACGGCCCGCCGCATGTAGACGCGCTCGGGTAGCTCGTAGGTCCCTGCCAGGCAGTCGGCCACCCAGCGCGCCTGGGCTTCGGCGATGGGCATGATGGCGCCCACCGGTTGGCAGAGCCCGACGAAGAACAGGTTGGGCGTGTCGGGCTCGTGAACGCGCATGAACAGTCCTAGCTCGTTTTCGGGCGCGCTCAGAAAAGACTCGTCGAAGAACGGAAAGCGTACATTGTATCCAGTGCAGAAAACGACTGCGTCGATTTCACTCCGAGTACCATCGACGAAAAGGACCGTCTTCCCCTGGAACCGCTCGATCTGGGGCTTGGCGACTACGCGGCGAGCGCGCAGCAAGCTGAAAAGCTCGTTCGAAAGGGTCGGGTGGGCTCCGCCCAGGCCGTGGTCGGGAGAAGGCAAACCGTAGTCCTCGGCCTTCCCCGCGACAGCCTCCAGCAGCTTCTGGCTGATGCGCCTCCTCAGCCGCGCTGGCAGCCATCGAGGCAACAAAGACCCCTGGTCGACTGGTTTGCCCAGCACCCACTTGGGGACGATGTATGCGCCGCGCCGCGCGGACAGCACCACACGGCAGCCCGCGTAGGCGAGCTCGCTCGAGATGTCCATGGCGCTGTTGCCCATGCCGACCACGAGCACCCGGGCGCCACGCAGCGGCAGCGGATCGTCTGGGTCGGCGTAGTCCCGCGCGTGAATCTGCGGCCCGTCGAACCTCCCGATAGCGGACTCATCTGGGAAATAGGGGTCGCTGTGGTGCCCATTGGCGACGACCACGGCATCGAAGCGTTTTTCGGGCTCGCCCGCAACGCGCACCTCGAAGCTTCCGTCTTCGAGCCTTCGGACCCGCTCCACCTCGACTCTGAAGCTAATCAGAGGCTTGAGTCCGAAGCGCTCGGCATAGGCATCGAAGTAGGCCGCCATCTGCGAATGGTGGGGGTAGTCGGGGTAATGAGCGGGCATAGGGAAGTCACGGAACTCACTACGCTCGCGTGAGGTGTTGATGTGTAGTGAGCGGTAGGCGCTGCTCTTCCCGCGCGAGGTCTGCAGCACCCACAGCCCACCGACCTGCTCACTTCGCTCGAAACACTCCGCCGGAATGGCTCGATCTTTGAGGGCCTTGAGCGCCACGAGACCCGAACAACCGGCGCCAACGACGCAGACTCTTGGCGGTGCCTTCATGCCCCACCGAGTGTGGCACGTTTTTCCGAGTCGGCCCCTTTCATCGACCCACAAGCCGGCCCCCCCCTCCGTGGGCCAGCGCCGCAACGAAGTGTGGGGATTTGGCTGAAATCGCGAGACGATGCGGTCGTACCCTCTTCTCGTGGCTCCGAGCTGATACGATACAGAGGATCATGATGACAGCACCCCGGGTGGCTCGGTGCCCAAACACCAAGGGCGCACCGGCTACTAGAGCACCGATCAGGTTGCCAACTGCACCGGCACCGCCAAAAACGGCCCCGTGCGTCGGCGAGGGTTCGCTTTCGACGGCGCCGGCGCGACGCTTGCTGCCCGATCGGTCCTCGAGTTCGTTGACCGGTCGCGACACACATCCTGTGAGCTGCTGCAGCCCACTTGCCCCCCTCGACCAAGGAGATTGAGCATGCCGCGGATCTTGTTGGTCGAAGACTCGTTCAGCATGCGCGCGTTCGTGCGCTCCGCGCTGGAATCGGGCGATCAGGCGCTCGAACAGGTGGAGGTGGTAGAGGCCTCCAGTGGCTTCGATGCTCTCAGGCTGCTGCCGCGCGGGCCCTACGACCTGGTCATCACCGATATCAACATGCCGGATATCAACGGGCTCGAGCTGGTCCGCTTCATTCGCAAGAGCGACCAGCACAAGAACACACGTGTGCTCCTGATCTCGACGCAGTCGTCGGAGCGCGACCGGGAGCGCGGCATGGCGCTCGGCGCCGACGCTTACCTCGCCAAGCCTTTCACCCCAGAGTCGTTGCGCCAGGAGGCGCTCCGGCAGCTCAACGCCGCGACGGGATGACGTTTCGTCCGGCTCGCGAGAAGTCGCAAACCCGATGAGCGACCCCACGGACAAAGCCCGCGAGGAGTTCTTCAGCGAGGCGCAGGAGATCATCGAGAATCTCTCGAAGAATCTGCTCGCGCTCGACGCCAGCATCCGAGAGGAATTCAGCGATCCGGGTCTGGTCAACGAGGCGTTTCGGGCCGTTCACACACTCAAGGGGCTCGCGGGTCTATTCGGCGCCACCAGCATGGGCACCCTGTCCCACCGCCTGGAAGACGTGCTGGATGCGCTTCGCCTGGGGCGCATCGATTTCGACACCCACCATTCTCGACGTGCTCTTCCAGGCCGTCGATGTGTACGGCAAGATCCTGGTGGCGGAAAAGGAGCAGAGCGAAGACGCGCTGCCCCTGGTCGAACAGCTTTTGGGCGAGTTCGAGCGGATCGGAGCGAGCGCGGCGCGCGACCAGAGCCCGACGGCCGAGTACGACCTGGACCCCGGACTGTTGGCGGTCCTCACCGAGTACGAAGAGCACCGGCTGCGTACCAACATCGAAAACAAGATGCGGCTGTACAGGCTGCGCGTCCAGTTCGACCTTGCCACGATAGACAAGGCGCTGGAGGAGATGAAAGAGCGTGCCAAACGGCACGGTGAAATCATCACCTACCTGCCCACCGGAGAAACGACCAGCGTCGACAGCATCGAACTCGACCTGCTGCTCGCATCACAAGATGACCTGGCCACGTTGATCGGCGCGCTCGGCGCCGACAACGTCGTCATCGAAGAGATCAATAGACGTAGCACCACCGTCATGCCCGGCACCATCAAGCCCGTGGCCATGGGAGGCGGCGCGACCGGAGCGCCCGCACCCCGAGACGAGGCCCAGTCGCTACGGCTTGGCGAAGACGCGGCGCTCGAAGCGGGCGGAAGCCTGAAATCCTTGACGCAAACGGTCCGCGTCGACATCCACAAGCTCGATCACTTGATGAACATCGTGGGGGAGCTGGCCATCGTCCGCGGGGCGCTGGCACGCATTTCGGAGCGCTTGCGCGAGGAGGGCCAGCGCCAACTCAGCACTGAATTGCAGCGTCTGCACCGCAGCTTCGACCGGCGTTTGAGCGAAATGCAGGACGGCATTCTCGAAGTACGCATGGTGCCGCTCGGCCAGGTTTTCGACCGCCTGGCGCGGGTCGTTCGCCAGATCAGCCGAGAGCTCTCCAAAGAAATCCGCCTGGTCATCACGGGTGCCGAGACGGAGATCGACAAGCTGATCGTCGAGGAGCTGAGCGACCCATTGATGCACATGATCCGCAATGCGATCGATCACGGGATAGAGACGGTCGCGGAACGTCAGCAAGTCGGCAAGCCCGAAGCCGGCACCATCGCGTTGAATGCCTTTCAAAAGGGCAACCACGTGATGATCGAAATCGAGGACGACGGGCGTGGCATCGACGAACAGGCTTTGATCGACCGTGCGGTGAAGTTGAAAAAGCTCGGCGGCGCGGACGCCAAGGAGCTTTCGCGGGAAGAAATCTTGGCTTTGATTTTCTTGCCGGGTCTGAGCACGAGAGCCGAGGCCGACGACATGAGCGGGCGCGGCGTCGGCATGGATGTGGTCAAGACCAACATCAGCAAGCTCGGCGGCGTCATCGATGTGCACAGCGAGGCTGGTATCGGCACCAAGATGACCATCACGCTGCCGATCACGCTGGCAATCGTGAGCGCGCTCTTGATCCGCTCGGCTGGCCAGGTCTTTGCGGTGCCCCTCAGCAGTGTCTCCGAAGCGCTGGCCTTCGATGGCTCGGGGGTGAACTTTTTCGATGGTCGCGAGGTGATGACCCTGCGCGGAGCCACGCTGCCTCTGTGTAGATTGGACCGGCTACTCAGAATCGAGGACGAAGCTCGGGCGCCAGGGCAGCGGCGCTTCGTCGTCGTCGCTTCGATGGGCAATCGGCGCCTCGGGCTGGTGGTCGACCACCTGTACGGGCAACAGGATATCGTCATCAAGCCGCTCGGTAAGTCCCTGGCAGATGTCAAAGGGTTCGCCGGAGCAACCGACCTGGGCGACCAACACGTCGGCCTCGTGCTCGACGTGGGCGCAATGATCGAAGAGGTACTGACCTCCAGCGAGCTGACTCGGGAAAGGGCCCAACTCAATGGCTGAGATCGTCGTTCAAGGCACGGCTGGGCTGGAGCGCAGACGTGGCACGCGTGACTTCCTGGTGTTCTTGCTCGCCGGCGACCTCTACGCCGTCGGCCTCACCCGGATACGCGAAATCCTCAGCCCGCCGCCCATCACGCCGGTGCCGCGCGCCAAGCCCGCCGTACTCGGCGTCTGCAGCGTGCGCGGGCTCTTGGTCACTGTGTTGGATTTGCGGCGCCGCCTGCACGTGGAACAGCCCCCGCTGACGCGACGCGCTCGAATTCTACTGGTCGAGGCCCAGAGCGGGGAGGTCATCGGTCTGATGGTGGATGAGGTGCGCCACGTGGCACGCCTCTCGGATTCGGAAATCGAGGTCGCCTCGAATCTCCTGGGAGGTGACGTGTCGGAACACGTGGTCGGCATCGGACGCCCGAACGGTGATGTCGTGGTACTGCTGAATCTGAGCTCAATCGTGTCCGCTTGACCCTGGAGGACCCTTGTCAATGGTGAACCCAAAACAACGTCCCGAGCTGCAAAAGAGCCTAGTTGGCTTCGTGGTTGGAGACGTGTCTTACGCGGTACCCATTAGCGCCGTGAAGGAAATAGTGACCCCGGTGCCCCTCACTGAACTGCCGCATGCACCCGGCGCTGTGGCCGGAGTTGCCGACCATCGCGGTGAGGTGATCCCGATCATCGATCTCAGAACGCGTTTTGGACTTCCCAAGTCTCGAGAGCCGCGCCGCAACAAGTGGATTCTGGTGGAGGTGCAGGGCAAGCGTGTCGGGCTCGCCGTCGACAGCGTCACCGAGGTGTTCGGAACGGGGGGTCAGGAGTTGAAGTCGCCGCCCA
This sequence comes from uncultured delta proteobacterium, assembly GCA_963809955.1. Classification (GTDB taxonomy): domain Bacteria; phylum Myxococcota_A; class Polyangia; order Polyangiales; family Polyangiaceae; genus JAICQQ01. Next base: position 178,621 of record CAWELQ010000009.1, on the reverse strand, counting down.
CCCTGGGGTCCGGTGACGACATGCGAGGCATCCTCGGCGTGACGACTTTCGATGGCCGGCTGGTGTTCGTGCTCGACGTGGCTCGCTTCGAGTCGCTGACCGCCACACTGGAGCAGTCCGGGCTGCTCGCCGCAGCCCAAGAGGAGCCGGGTTGAGCAAGGACGAACTCGACAGCGCGCTGAGCTCCGATGACCCGGAGGAGCGCCGCCGCGCAACCACCCGGTTGGGCGAGACGGCGCACGCGCATCAAGTGGAGCAGTTGCTGCTTGCTCTGGGGGATCCCGACTGGCGTGTCCGCAAGGAAGCCATCAGCGCTGCGCGCAGAGCTGCGCCGCAGGCGACCGTGCTCAGAGGCCTCTTGGAAGCGATTGGGCCTGGCTCCAATGTGGGCCTCAGAAACGCAGCGGTCGAGGCACTGCCCGCTTTCGGATCCGACGCCGTCGACGCCATTGCCGTTCAGCTACCCCACCTGGATGCCGACAGCAGAAAGTTGGCGACCGAAGCTCTGCGAAACATCGAGCACCCCACCGCTTTCCTCATCTTGCAAAACCTGACGCGGGACGAAGACACGAACGTGCGCGCCACGGCCATCGAGGCGGTCGCGCAAATAGGAGCGAGTTCTCCCGAGGCCGCCTGCGCCATCCTGAAGTCCTGCCTTCGCTCCGAAAGCGCCTTCGAACGTCTCGCGGCGCTCGACGGGTTGAATCAACTGGGCGCGGTGCTGCCATGGAAAGAGCTCGAACGGCTGCTCTCGGACCCAGTTCTGGAGCGCGCCGCATTGGTCGCCGCCGGTCGCACCAGAAGCGAGTTCGCGGTGGCTCCGCTGAGCCAGGCGCTCGGCACCGCCCGCGGCATGGCTTTCGAAGCCGCTCTGGGAGCTCTTTGTGAGCTAATGCGCGCGACGGAAGCCACCGAGCGCGCCGTAAAGCAGGCAATCGGGAACGCTGACCCGGCACTGCACGCGAAGCTGCTCGAAGTGGCTGAAAGCACCAACGACAACCTGACGACGCGACGCATGGCCACCCTGTTGTTGGGCTGTGTCGCCAGCCCAGCTGCAGCCGAGTTGGCCGTGACCGCTCTGGCGGACGACAGCGTGACGGCCGAGGCGGAGGAAGCCCTCGTCCTGATGGGCCAGGCGAGCATCGACGCGGTCGTGCGCGGCCTCGGCTCGAACAACCCGCTCGGGCGGGCACGTTCCGTGGACCTGTTGGGACGTCTATTCCCCAAGGGCGCACCCGGAAAGGCGCTCGAGGCGGTCAGCAAGCTCTGCACCGATGACAACCGCCATGTGGCTCGAATTGCACTCGAGACCCTGGGACAGCTCGGCGATGAAGCGGCGCTGAGCAGGGTGTCCGAGGTGGTGGTCGACGGTGACGGAGCGGTGCGTTGGGCAGCAGAAACCGCCTTGGCGGAGATCGCGCGGCGACATCCCGGCGCAGCGCAAGAGCTGATCAAGGGCCGAACGCCACAGGCACCCGATGCGGTAGTGGCGGCCGTCGTGCTAGGCGTGCTCAACCAGAGTCGCCCGCTCAGTCACGCGGACGAGGAATTCTTGATAGATGTACTCGCCCACGAGTCCAGGTTCGCGCGGCGCGCTGCGCTGGAGGCGCTCGCAACCGCCAAGACCACGCGAGCCGTAGAAGCCATCGCATTCGCATTGACCGACGAAAATCGTGAAGTGCAGATTGCCGCCATTCGCACTCTGGGCCTGATGCGAACACCAGAAGGACGAGCCGTGGGGCTCGCCCACCTGTTGCCCTTGGTCGAGCAGCCTCCCGACGAGGACTTGTTGACGCACGCTGTCTCGGCACTGGGTGACGCAGGTGGGGTGGAGGCGGCCCGAGCGTTGCGCCCGCTGACGCGCAACGCACCGGCACCCGTCGCCGTCGCCGCTATCGAAGCAATCGCACGAATTCCAGAGATCCGCCATGTCGACGAACTGATCGATGGCCTTTCGCACCCGAGCCCCGAAGTGGTCAAGGCAGCCCTGGGAGTGCTCGCGGAGCTCAACGACCCGCGCGTGGCCGCGCACGTCGGGGCCTGCCTGGACCACGAAGCGTGGGACGTCAGGCGACTGGCCGCCGACCTGCTCGGCCGACTGGGTGGAGAGGCCAACATCGAGCTCTTGCGCGCCAAGCTGCACGCCGAACGCGAACCCCTGGTCAGAGACGCGGTGGCGCGCGCCTTGGAGTCACTCGGTGCGCTGCGCCGTACGCCGAGCCCACCCGGCGGGAGCCTGGGACCACGATGAGGGCCCTAGGCCGAGGCTCACCACGGCTGCGCTTGGCTCCGGAGGAATTCCGCCTCGTGCGGGATATGATCAACGTGCACTGTGGCCTGCATTTCGACGACTCGGGCATCTATCTCTTCGAGCGCCGACTGGCAGATCGCGTGGCTCAACTCGAGCTTTCCGGATTCGACGAGTATTACAAGTACCTGCGTTTCAACGTCAACGGCACGCAGGAACTCGAGGAAGCGATCGAGCTCTTGACGACCAAGGAGACCTACTTCTACCGACAAGAGTACCAGCTGCGCGCCTTCCAAACCGAACTGCTGCCGCGCATAGCCAAAGCCAACGCGGCGTCTCAGCAGGTCACTGTCTGGAGTGCCGGCTGCGCCACGGGCGAAGAACCGTACACGATTGCCATGCTGATGCTGCAATCCGGCGTCATGTACAACTGGGACCTGCGAGTGGTGGGCAGCGACTTGTCCCGCAATAGTGTGGCCGCCGCGCGCCACGGGGTGTATCGGGGAGCGTCGTTTCGCACGATTCCCGAGGATGTGCTCAACCGTTACTTCATCCAGGTGGAAGGGGGGTACCAGGTGGTCGATTCCGTTCGCCGCATGTGCCACTTTGGGCAGTTGAATTTGCTAGATCCGATTCGCGCTTCGAGTGTGGGGCGCGTCGACGCGATTTTTTGTCGCAATGTCTTGATCTACTTCGACGAAGAGAACAAAAAGCGGGTCATCGACAGCCTCTATCAACGACTCGTGCCAGGCGGGTACCTCCTCTTGGGGCATTCCGAGTCACTCCTGAACGTTTCAACCGCCTTCGAGTTGGTACACCTCAAGGAAGATTTGGTCTACCGGAAGCCGGTGTTGGCTCGGTACTCGGACCCCAGTAGGCAGTAACCATGGTCAGCGAAAGCAGTGAACCGCTCAAGGTGCTCGTGGTCGATGACTCGGCCCTGAATCGGCGCAACATAAGCGAGATCCTGGGGAGCTCACCGGATATCCGCGTGGTGGGCAAGGCCGCCGATGGCGAGGAGGCTCTCAGGCTCGTCAACGCGCTCGGGCCCGACGCCATCACGCTGGATCTCGAAATGCCCAAGATGGACGGCTTCACCTTCCTGCGCATCCTGATGAGCAGCCGTCCCACTCCGGTGGTCGTGGTTTCCAGCTACAGCCAGAAGGAAAACGTCTTCAAGGCGTTGGAGCTAGGAGCGCTCGATTTCGTGGCCAAACCCGACCGCTATGAGACGGAGCCCGATAGCATCCGCGATCAGCTGGTCAGCAAGGTTTTATTGGCGCGCAACATGAGGCAATCCGCTCTGACGGCGGCGCGCAGCGCCATGGAGACCATGTCCAGCGTCGTGCGTAGGCCGAAGTCGGCGAGCTCACGGCGCCCGCCACGCCGCATCGTAGCCATTGCTTCCTCTACCGGCGGCCCCAGCGCCCTGATGGAAGTGCTGTCGCGCATCCCCGGCACCACAGCGTCCGGCTTCGTGATCGCACAACACATGCCGGACAAGTTCACCAGGACCTTTTCCGAGCGACTGGACAAGCGCAGCGGGCTCGAGGTCAGCGAGGCGCGCGAGATGGATGAGGTCGGGCGCGGTACGGCTTATGTGTGCCCGGGGCGCAGGTGCATGGAGCTGGTCGTGCACAACAACAGCTTTCGACTGGTCGTCTCACGTCCCGCGGAAAGCGACCGCTACGTCCCCAGCGCCGATCGCCTGTTCGCCAGCGTAGCCCGCGTCGCCGGCAAGGACTCGGTAGGTGTGATCCTCACCGGTATGGGCGATGACGGAGTGGCCGGAGCCCGAAAGATCGTTGAGGCCGGAGGCGTCATTATCGCCGAAAGCGAGGCCACCGCCGTCGTGTACGGCATGCCCGGGGCTGCGGCCCGCGCGGGAATCGTGCGCCATTTGCTGCCTCTGCCCGAAATCGCGAACTGGTTGCTCGCGCTCGACGGCTAGGCTAGAGAGTCGCGACGTAGCAACGGAAGTTGGGACCCATCCATCGGGCTGCATGAGTGCGCACAGGCACCGCTATAGCTCGGCAACCTGTGAGCCAAGCGGGTTTCCGTGCGCTGGTCCCAATCTCGGGCTCGTCCGACACCAGCCGCTGAGCAACGACTACAGGTGATAGAGCATCAGGTAAACCACGACACCACTCACCGACACGTACAGCCAAATAGGCAGAGTGATTTTCGCAACCTTGCGATGTAGGACGATGCGGTTCGTCCAACCACGGTAGATGGTGAACAGGGCCAGCGGAACCACGACGACGGCAAGCAAGATGTGGGGGATCAGGATGGCGAAGTACACCGTGCGGACCAAACCCTCGCCGCGAAACGGCACCGAACCCACCTGGGCATGATGCATTAGATACGTGATCAAGAAGATGCTCGAGAAGGCAAAGGCGCTGAGCATACTGGCACGGTGCGCGGGAATATTTCTCGCCTTGATGAATGCAAACCCCGTCAACAGGCACAGGGTGGCTCCCGCATTGAGCAGGGCGTTCACGGTAGCCAATGTCGTGGGAACGTTGGTTGCTGCCCCCTTGGGGAGCCAGTAGATGGCCACGGCCACGGCAACGACGACGAACGCCGACAAGCCAAAGATGGTCATACGCGCCAGCTGCGATTCACTCGAAGAACGGACGTTCATGCCAAAAACTGTACCTTTCTGAGCATGGGTTCGGGGTCACTCGTCAGCGACCCGCTCTCGGCTTGTTTCAAGAGGCGCCACACGTGGGGGCCCATCAAATCGAGCTCGGTGGATACGAACTGTTCGCCGCCGAAGCGGCGCACGCTTTCGGTCTGCGCTCGAAGAATCCGGGCATCTTGCCGGAAGATTCTCATCGCGAAAGGCTCAATCAGGTATTTGAGCCAACGTGACGGCAGGCGCGTGCGGAAACTCACGACCGCGAACATCTTGGTGACCGTATCGCGCACGGGGGTGCACATCGACGTGATCACGAAGTGGTTCTCCGAGCCCAAGCGATACTCGACCTGGGCGATGGAAGGCAGGAAGAAGCGGTCCCAGTGCTCGACGACGCCTCCGGACGGCGACAAGATTCGCGCGACCACTCCTGGCGGCCGAGGCTCACCCTGATACTCGATCTCCACGTGATCCGAGAAGCGCTGCACCATAGCGGTGATCAGATTCTTCTTTCCCCCTCGGAACAGATGCCGGTGTAGGAACGCCGTGTGCGGTACGTCGAGGGCATTCTCCACCGTGGCGTGTAACGTGGCTTCGACCTCGACCTCACGCACAACCGTCGTGTACCGAGGCTCGTTGGCTTGCACCAAGGAAAATGGCTCGGAGTCGGGCTCCACATCCGGGGTCAAGTAGACCCAGATCAGCCCCGCGCTCTCTCGCACCGGATAGGCGGGCACACACCAGGCGCTCGAACGCTCGCTCAGCAGACCTGGCACTTCGACGCACGCCCCGTCTCGCGCAAACTGCCAGCCGTGATATGCACACTCGAGCGAGCCCGCCGCGCGCACCTTGCCGAGCGACAGCGGGACGTTCCGGTGCGGGCAGCGATCGAGCAAACACCCCACGCTGCCCGCGCTATCGCGGAACAGCACCAACGGCACACCGAGCACCGTGACCGCGCAGGGCGCGCGCTCAAGCGCCTCGGCACGGCACGCCACATACCAATACCTGGTCAGCCGGGCGACCGACAGGTGCCCCTTGGTGGGGGGTGGGACGAGCTGGGCGCGACTAACCATGGTCCGGACGACTCCCATCAGTCTTTAGCGCAGCCCAGGCGATTGTCCCCGACAATTATTCGGTTCCACGCCTGCGAGCGACCACACCATGGTTTGCCGTCTTCGAGCAAGCGCTCTAACGTGTGTCAGGCGAGCAGGAGGTGCTTGTGGTCGACAAACGCAACGTGAGCTTCATGCGGTCTTTGTGCTTGGGCGAGATCGAAGAAGACATCATCATTCCCTTCCCCGAAATTGCCGAGCAGGAAAAGGAGACGCTCAGAACAGTCACAGATTCGATCGACTCACTATTGAAGTCCCATCAGGCAGACTTTCGAGAGTGGGACGAGAAAGGCGAGCTGCCGCTGGAAGTCGTCGACGAGCTCAAGGAGTTCGGGATGTTCGGCTTGGTCGTGCCTGAAGAGGCAGGTGGTTTGGGCTTCGGTAGCATGGCCTACTCGCGCGCGCTGCAGGAGGTAGCGAGATACGACGCCTCGATCGCAGTCACGGTCGGCGCACACAGCTCCATCGGGATGCGCGGTTTGCTGCTGTTCGGCAACGAGGCACAACGCGCCAAGTATTTCGACAAGCTCGCCACCGGCGAGCTGATTGCGGCATTCTGCCTGACCGAGCCGGGCTCGGGTTCCGACGCGGCGTCCATCAAAACCCGCGCGGTGCGTGAAGGGGACCACTTCGTTCTGAACGGAGAAAAGATCTGGATCACCAACGGCGGCATCGCCAATTTCTTCACGGTCTTCGCGAAGAGCGGTGAGCCGGACGAACGACGCCACCTCAGCGCATTCATCGTCACGCGCGACATGGAGGGAGTGAAGGTAGGCCCACACGAAGACAAGATGGGTATCCGCGCGAGCTCCACCACCACGGTTTTCTTCGAAAACGTGCGTGTTCCCGCAGAGAATTTACTGGGCGAGGAGGGCAAGGGCTTCAAGATAGCCATGAAGATCCTGAACTCCGGGCGCACCGGTCTGGGTGGCGGTTCCGTCGGAGGCATGAAGCGGCTGATCTCGCTGGCAACGCAACAGGCGAACAGCCGGATTCAATTCGGAAAGCCGATTGCCGAGTTCGGCCTGATCAAAAAGAAAATCGGGCAAATGGTGGTGGATTGTTATGCGGCCGAATCCGTCGTCACAATGGTGGGTGGGCTGACGGATCAGCACTACGAGGACTACGCCATCGAGGCAGCGATCAGCAAAGTGTTCGCCAGCGAAGCGCTCTGGAACACGTCCGACGAAGCCCTGCAAATAGCGGCCGGCAACGGCTACATGCGCGAGTTTCCATACGAACGCGCCATGCGGGACAGCCGCATCAATCGCATCTTCGAAGGCACCAACGACATCCTGCGTCTGTTCATCGCGCTCACCGCGATGAACGACGTGGGGCGGCAGCTCAAAGAGCTGGCCAGCGGTCTGGAAGGGGTGTTCAACGACCCCATCAAGGGGTTTGGCGTCCTGTCGGACTACGCGCTCAGGCGCGCAACCATTGCCACCGGCATTCGACGAGAGAAGTACAGGTTCTCCAAGTTGAACCCCGCGCTCAAACAACAGGCAAGCGTCTTCGAGGACGCGACGCGCGACTTGGCCGCAGCTACCGATCGCCTGCTCAGAAAGCACGGGCGCAAGATCATCGACCGACAGTTCGCCACCAAGCGTCTCGCCGACATCATGATCGATCTGTTCGTCCTTGCTTGCGTGCTCAGCCGCGTCAACAGCTCGCTAGAGAAGCAGGGCGAGAAGAAGGCAGCGCGCGAGATGGAAATCGCTTCGGCCTTCGCCAGCCAGGTGCGCCGCCGCGTGCGCGTGAACATCGACGAGATCGACGACAACGCCGACGAAGAGATCAAAAGTCTCGCCGACTACACTTTCACGATAGAAAAGTTCGGCTGGGACGTGCTCTGACCTGCGGTCATGGATCCCTTTTCGAGACCCAGGAGACTGTCTCATCCATTGGCTGACAGAGTGCCCGCTAAGTCATCCATATCGCGTCACATCTCGATACCGACTGGCAATCTACCACGCAGAAGCCAGCCTGAATTGGCCTGTACGTCCATGTCGCACGTGGTGTCCGTTTTTTCGAACGAGGCTTGCAAACGCTCTTTCCATTGAGAGCCCGTTGGTGCATGAAGGAAAGCACCGGGAGGTGTTTTCGTGGAAGCGCCCGAGCTAGACCTAATTGACTCCGTTCCATCAGAATCGTCGATGCCACAGGACGACGATGCAGCGGCGACCGCTCTCAGGCGGCGGCGCAAGCGTCCGGTCCGCTCGCGGAGCATTCGCGTGGCGCGCGCCAGCAAGCGTGAAGTGGAGCGGGCTCGCTTGCGTTTGCGCAGCGAGCCTCCGCCGGAGCGGCCCCGTACGCGAGCCGACTGCGCCAGCGGGCCGCGGCCCTGTCCTCACGTCTCTTGCAAGCACCACCTGTATCTGGACGTGTCCCCCTATACCGGTACCATCAAGATCAACTTCCCCGATATCGAGGTTTGGGAGATGCGCGTGTCGTGCGCTCTGGACATTGCAGAGCATGGGGGCATGCGGCTGGAAGACGTCGGCGAGCTGATGAACGTGACCCGCGAGCGCGCGCGGCAGATCGAGATCCAAGCGCTGACCAAGCTACAGCTCTCGGGCGATCGATCTTCTTTGCGCGACTACGTCGAGTAGCGCGGCCCAACCAACGCGGAACCGCGGCGAGCGGGGAGCGTTTCGACGGCACCCAAACTGCGTCACGCCGAAGCCTCGGCGAATCCTAGATGCGGTACATGAGACCCACCAGGGTTCCCCAGACCGGAAACAGGATGTACGGCACCAGACGCCACACCAACAAGAGCCCGAGAATGGCAAACATCGGCGTCTCGCGGACCTTGGTCATGAAGGCGCCGGCCTTGTCGGGCCAGAACCCTTCGATGACGGCTGCTCCGTCCAGCGGAGGCACGGGAAGCAGGTTGAAGATAGCGAGCAGCAAATTCAACGAGAACATCACGCTCAGCACGCGGGCGAGCGCGCCGAGTGGCGTGTTCAGCGCCTCCGTGGGAGGCACCACCAAGGTGTCGAAGGACGGCATTCCGGACAAGACCAACAGCCCGCTCTTGGAAAGCAGCACCAGCGAGACGAAAGCAGTAGTCGCCAAGATGATGTTCGCGCAGGGTCCCGCGAGCGACATCAGCGCATAGCGGCGCGGATGCCGGCTTGCCCAGAAAGGGTTATACGGGGCAGCGCCCCAACCGATCATCATGTTCGAAAGGAACAGGGTCGCCAAGGGAACCACGACCATGCCGAATGGCGAGCGACGGATGTGCGGCGTTGGGTCCAGGCTCACCTGTCCCCCGTCGTAGGCAGTGGTGTCGCCCCCTTTGAGCGCGACGTAGGCGTGCGCGAACTCGTGGCACGTCGTGCTGAACAAGAAAACGATATACCAGACCAAGACGTCCGCGATCATCCAGCGGAGCTTGCTCCCTTGGTCTCGCAATGCAAGCGAGTAACGCGCACGACGAGCGCGGCCCAGTCGAGGTTCGCATGAGTTTCGAGGTGAAACTCGAGCGCAGTTTGGGCTAGCCAAGGCTCGAAAGCCGACTAGACTCTGGCTCGACGGATGTGCACTCGACTCAGGCGGTGGATACCCGTGCTCGCTTTGACGGCCGCTCCTGCGTGCGGCGGCCCGGACACCAAGCTCATCGTCGTGCGTCCCCCAGGATCCCAACCGCGCCTCAGCCTGGTCGTTCGCAACCGTTGCAATGTCGACATCGACGGTTTCTTCCTGGCGCGGACGTCCGTGGTCAATCGAACGCCGAGGCACATGGAGCTCGGTTCGGTCGCCGAAGCAGAAACCTGGGGAAACGATCTCCTGCAATCCGCTCTCGGTGTAGGCACCGAGCAGCCTATCGCCGTCCCCGAGCCCGGCTCGTGGGACGCCCGACCTGTCGACGAAGAGGGCCGCTATCAACACATCGCCGGCCTGAAGCTCAAGCCTGGCGCCCGCTACGTTCTGGAACTACATGACGGAGCCTGGCGCCATTTCCAATGAACCAGGAATCAACGGGAACCGAACAGTGACCAGAGGTATTCGAACCTCCCGCACGCACGGACTTCCCCACTACCTGGCAAGCCCCTTCGTTCGGCCTGCAGGACGCATTCTGGCTTTGGCGGGCACCTCAGTAACCTACTGATTTCACAAGTTGAATTCGTAGCACGTTTGCATTCGTCCGCATAATGCATGCATAATGCATTTTGATGCAAGCTGCGAAGGTCCGGCGCTGATGGGTTGGCTGCGCGATCTGATGTCGTCGGCCAACCCACCCGTGCGGAGCTATGGGGTTCTGGCGCGGCAGGTACTCGCAGCACCTGACTGGCCGGACATTTCCCGACCTCAGCCTCGCTCACTCGCCGCGCTGTTCAGCAAGTTCGATCGAAACCAAGAACTGGACTGGCTGACCGAGCGACCGCAGGTGCAGATGGTCCTCGCCGAAGCCCTTGGCCGTCCTCTCGCGGAAGTTGCGAGCCGCCTCGAACCCGGCAGCGCGGCTCGCGCCCACAAAGCTCGCTCGGAAGCGGTGTTCCGTCTGGTGGACGTCCCCTACGCGCGCCCCATCGATCTGACCCGCGAGTCGCCCTGCCCCGGATTGCCCGTGGAGCTCTTGCGGCCGTCCCTTTGGCAGCGAACCTGGTGGTACGCCCCGCCGGGCGCGGCGCGCCCGCTAGTCGAGGCGTGGCTCGAGCAGCGAGGGCTGTGTCACGTCGTGCGGGCGAACACGCTCGAGGATGCGGCGTCCCGACTGCCTGCGCAGGGCGTCAGCCTGCTCTTTATCGAACATCCCGGGGCCGCGCACGTTCCCGAGCTGTCAACGAAGCTGGATCTTTGTGTCGTAGCCCCGTTCCTGCCTGAACAGCTGCGCGAGCCAGCTGGCTCCGACGTTTCCTCGCGCGAGGTTCTGCCCTGGCGAGTGATTCGGTCGCCGCCGCCCGAAACGTACCTCGAAGAACTAGTGCACTGGGTTTTCGATCGGTTGCCGGACGACGGCAACCTGGAAGCCGTCGAAGCGATTGCGTGGTTGAAAGGCGCGATCGAGCGACCCGATGGCCCTCGCTCTCTCGAATCGCTCCTGGGATTGTGCGGAGCACTCGACGAGATCGACAAGCGTGAACTCGGCCAGGCCTCCGCCTCCATGGAAGGCTTGTCCGAACTGTACTTTCGAAACCGCCTGAGCCAAGTGCAAGCGACCGACACCACGGCACTCGCCTGGCTGCGTCGAGAAGGGTCGAACGTCCTGATCGGCGTGGCAGGCCGGCTGCTCATGGATGCCGACCTGGACTGGCATGTTCCGAGAAGTTTCGACGATTGGTTGAAGCTGGTTCCCATCGAGTACCAGCGCGGCGGTGATCTGGACTGGATGCGGCTGGCGCTTTCGAGTAGCGACAGCCCGGTGAGGCCCGGCGACATTGCGCGCGCTGCCAAACGGATTCCCCCAGGAGCGTTCCGGGTGGTGCGAGCGCTGGACCAGGCGCAGCTTCTGATCAAGGAGCCAGATGGCTTGCTCGCCCTACGCCCCCACTGGTTTCGGGTCGCGCTGGTCCACCGCGCGCGACGCGCTTTGCTCGACGCTTCTCCGCTCGAGTGGGGGGAAGTGCTGCTCAACCCGCGGGAAGCCCCGAACATGCTCGGCGCCTTGCTGGCTCGCGCCGTTGACCACGACTTTGGCCCCATGGAAGCCGCGCTCGAACTGGAGTCGGAGCACGACCCGGCCAGCGTCGCCGCCATCGAAGCCAGCTTCGCCACGACAGGGCTCGCTCTGCTGTCGGGCGCGGACGCCCCACAAGATCTGCTCGAAAACCTGTGGAACGAGCAGCTGGGCTTGACCCTGCAACTCGACCTCGGCTTGCCGAGCACCAGGCTCCTGTTTCCTGAGCCCGACCCCGAACGAGCTCCGCCCCGCGGTTGGTTCACCAGTCACACCTTTCATCTGGCCGCGCTGGCGATTTCGGAGCAACTGCCACACGGGGCACAGAGAAGGCATGCGCTCTTACGTCCTTGGTCCGAACAAGAACCTCCAGCCCTTTTGAAAGAGCTGTACGACAGCATCTGGCTGGGTATTTGCTCCGACCATCTGCCTCCCGTCGTGCGTGCTGCCGCGCTCGCGCTAGTCGATCGTCTGCGGCAAACCATCGGACAGCTTGCCGATCCGCCTCACGCCCTGGAATGGCCGGGTGTGGTGCTGGACGAAATCGAGCACGAGATACTCACGTTTCAGAGCGTAGCCGAGTCGAGCGCCGAACCAAGAGCGGTCGAAATGCTTGCAGCGCTCGCTCGGGAGCGCGAAGTCCCCTGGCCGGAAGTCGGACGAGCGATCTGGCAGGCCTGGAATCAACAGGGGCGCCCCGAGCATGGTGCCGCACTGTTGGCACCGGATTTTGAGCACGCGGCGCTGTTCTGGAGCACCATTCCCAAAGCCCTGCTCACGGAGCTTTTGCAGGACCCACGCGCCGCGCAAGTGCCTTACCAGCACTTTTCGCTGGAGCAGTGGAGCGCTTTCGTGGAAACGGCGGAAAGGTCCGTTTTGTTCGTCAAGGACGTTTCGGCGTTCGCCATCATGCCCGAAAGGGTTGCCCGCGAGTGTTTGACGCGGGTCGCGGTCTCGCTGCACAGGTCCGCGCTGACTCGGCTCTGGGAGCGCTTTTCAGACCTGCTTCTGGAACGACTGCGTCTATCGCTCGAGCAACGGAAGCTCGAGGAGGCATTTCAGCTGATGGCGCCAGCGCCCGCCACGCACACCGCGCAGATCGCGGGCTGGCTCAGGCAGCACCTGAATCTCTTCGAGCTCGGCCCGTCGCTGATGAACACGCTGCGCAGCTTCCTGGCTCAGCGCAGCGCCGTGCGCGAGGACGGCTGGCGCGAAGCCTATGCGCTCTTGTGCGACGTGGAGGACACCGTTGCCCCGGTTCAGGGCGCTCAGCCTTGAAACCCGGCCACACAGAGTCGCGAATGGCGCCCGACTGCGCTACACTGACGGACGTGCGGAGACAGATGCGAGCGCTGGTGCTCGATGGCGGCTTCGGCCTCGAGCATTTGACGTTGACCGAGCGACCAGTCCCCGAGCCGGGTCCCGGACAAGTGCTCGTCAAACTGAGCCACGCCTCCCTCAACTATCGCGACTGGCTCATGGTCTCGGGGGACTACAACCCTCGCTTACCCATGCCACTGGTCGTTGCCTCGGATGGCGTCGGGCGCGTCGAGGCCCAGGGGAATGGCGTCCGGCTACCGCTCGGTGCGCGCGTCTGCCCGCTGTTTGCACCAGGATGGCTCGACGGTGATCCGGAGCCCGATGTCTTTTCGACGACGCTGGGAGGCCCGCGCGACGGAACGCTAACCGAGTACCTGGTAGCGGACGAGAGCGCCGTCATCCAGCTGCCCGAATACCTGAATGACGAAGAGGCGGCCTGCCTGCCCTGTGCAGCACTCACCGCCTACAGCGCGCTTGTTACCCTGGGAAAGCTCCAGCCCGGGCAGCACGTGTTGTGCCTGGGAACCGGCGGCGTCTCGTTGTTCGCTCTTCAGTTCGCCAAGGCCCTGGGGGCCGTCGTCACCATCACCAGCGGCAGCAACGACAAGCTCGCACGCGCCCGACAACTGGGAGCCGACGAAACGCTGAACTACGTCGAGCATCCCGAATGGGGCCGTCGCATCCGAGATGCGACGGGAGGCGTCGACCAGGTGATCGAAGTTGGCGGCGCCGGCACGCTCGAGCAATCGCTCCGGGCAGTGAGACCCGGCGGAACCATCAGCCTGATCGGAGTGCTCGCCGGGCACACCGGGCCGATCCGGCTGCTCCCGATCGTCATGCGCCAGCTCGAGGTCCAGGGGGTGTTCGTGGGTCACAAGCAGAGCTTCGAGAAAATGCTGCAGCTGATGGAACGACATCGGATCCATCCGGCCGTCGGAGCCCGTTTCGAACTGAGTCAATATGCCGCAGCGCTCGAGGCCCTACGCTCGCAGCAGCACTTCGGCAAGATCTGCTTGAAGATCGCGAACTGACGGAACTCGGCCGGAGCAACGTTCGAAACCACGGATCACGTGCTCAGCGGTGGGACGCGCACGTAAATGCTGCGTCCGAGCACGGCTTTTCCGGCCGACTCTGCGGCTCACTCGGGCTTGGGTTGAGAGCCGGGTTGAGAAGGCGCCCGGTCGGGACTATGGCTGTGGGCATGAAGCAATCGTTAGCTCTTCTCGGCTTGACCGCCGGGATTGCGCTCGCAGCACTCGCAGCGTGCAACAAGAAGAAGCCCACCGATGCGGAACCTACGACCAAGGCTTCCGCAGCGGCGAGTGCCGCCGAGACCCCTGGGTCGGCGGCGGACAACATGCAGTTGCCCTCGGATCTAGGGAAGATGAAGATTCCCGAAGACAATCCTCAGACCGACGCGAAGATCAAGCTCGGCCAACAACTGTTCTTCGACAAGCGTCTGTCCGTCGACGGTTCGCGCTCGTGTTACAGCTGTCATCAGAACGAGGACGGCACCGGCGGACACGAGCCCCTCGCGATCGGAGCCAAGGACAAGAAGCTCACCCGACACAGCCCGATCTTGTGGAACGTCGGCTACCTGCCTCGCCTGTACTGGGATGGCAGGGCCGATTCACTCGAAGCCCAGGCGCTGGCCGCTTGGGCAGGCGGCAACATGGGTGTCGGCAAGGACAAGCTCGAAGCGAAAGCCAAGGAGATCGCCAAGATCACGGGCTACAAGACTCAGTTCGACGAGGTCTTCAAGGACGAGGGCGTCACACCGGATACCATCGTCAAAGCCATTTCCGCCTACGAGCGAACCCTGGTTTGCGACGACACGGCCTACGATCGCTATGCCAAGGGTGACAAGAAGGCGCTGAACGATGCGCAGAAGCGTGGCGTCGAGCTCTTCATGGGCAAGGCCGGTTGCACGGCGTGTCATACACCGCCGTACTTCTCGAGCGCTTATATGCTCAAGGACGGCACCTACTTCAACGTGGGCGTCGGCATCGAGGGCAAAGAAGAGGCAGACGTCGACGTCGGCCGCATGAAAGTCACCGAAAAAGAAGCGGACTGGGCCGCCTTCAAGCCGCCCACGCTACGCAACGTCAGCAAGAGTGCACCGTACTTTCACAACGGTTCGAGAAAGACGCTGGAAGAGGCCGTGCGCTTCATGGCAGGCGGTGGTTACAAGAACAAGAATCGGACACCGCTGATGACCGACAAGAAGCTGAGCGACGCGGAGGTTGGCGATATCATCGCGTTCTTGGGGTCGCTCGAATGCAAAGGAAAGCTCGAGCAGCCCATGCTCCCCGAATAGCCGGAGGGCTTCCAACCAAGGGCCGGTGGTGGGTCGAATCGAAGGCCCACCACCGGGCATCGAAGGGCCGAACTGCCATCTGGACCACATCTCTGGATGGGCTCAGGGCTTCTCTGGCTTTTCGCAACGGGTAGCGCCTTCCGGATTGCACGATTTGCCGTCCCTGCAGTCCTCGTCCTTGACGAACTTGCCTCCCTTGCAGACCAGGATGGCACTCTTGTCCGGGGTGCAGGCCGCCGCGCCTTCCATCTCTGGGTCGCATGCGTCCCCCTTGTCCGCCACCGACATGTCGCATTTGAGCTTGCCCTTCGCCTGACACCCCTCGGCGCCCAAGCAGCGGTAGAGTGCGCTCATCTTCCCGCCCCGACAAACGAGCAACTCCTGCCCCCTCACCTCGCACGCCTTTTCGCCCTCTTGCTGGCAGGGGTCGCCCGGCATCGCTAGCGACTTGTCGCAGCGCGCCCGACCGCGGCTGTTCTCGCAGCCATCGCTGCCGCGACACGGCTCGAAGGCGTATTTGCCCTCGCGGCACACGATCATGCGATGGTCGCTCACGCAGCTGGCCACGCCCTCTTCTCCAGCCGCGCAGTCATCGCCGGGCTTGTTCTTCGTAATGTCGCAGGCCACTCCAACATTGGGAAGCACCGCGCAGCCCCCAGGGCCGCGGCAGGGAGTGGCGATGTATTTCCCATCCTGGCACACGAGCTCTGTGGTGGGGTTCAGACAGCGCGCCTCGTCCGGGTCGCAAGAACTGCCCACGCCGGGCTCACACCCCAGAAACCAGAGGCAGCCGCCCGCCAACCACACCAATGCTCGAGTAATGCGCACCCGCCGAGCCTAGACCGGGAGAGGCGCTCGCGTCCAGCCCAGCGCCAGCGCCTTGGTGGACGCGCTCGCGCTTGCGCCGACGAACGATTGCCTTGCTGTGGCGCCGCGCCGAATCGGACATCTAAGAGCACTAGCGCCCGAGCACCGGGTTCATCGGGTCATTCGGATCCATGCGAGGCCCACGCGGCTGGGCGGGAGGCGCCACCCGCGATCCCCCGTTTTGGCGCCTCCCCCGCGGCGGCGCCGGGGGTCGCTCCTGCGCCTTGGAGACAGAGCCTCGCTCGCGCGCGTCTCGACGAGCCTGCTCGATCAATCGGGCAAGCGCGTCTCGCCGCCGCTCACTCTGCAAGAGCTGCCCACTAGCCTCGTCCAACCGTTCCTGTTGCGCAGCCACGATCCGCTCGTAGTTGCCAATCAAGCGCGCTTGCTCCGGAGCGAATTTACCAAAGTAGACGCCGAGACCCAATGCCACGAGAACGACGTTCAACGAGCCGCTACCTACCAGGAGCCAGCGTTGCTTCCTCGAGCGAACGTCTTTCGCAAGCGCCTCCATGCGGCGGCGGTGCTCGTGCTCGCGCTCCGCCAGTTCCAGCCGAGTCTTGTCCGCAACCTCGGCACGCACTCGTTCCAGCTCCGCAGTCCTCAAGATCTCCAACCTGGCTCGTTCTTCGCGCTCTCGCTCCACCTGAGCGGCCCTGCGCCGCTCTTCCTCGACACGCCGACGCAGCTCTGCCTCGTATTTGCGGCGTCGGTTCTCTATCTGTTCCGCTTCCCGCTGCGCACGGCGCTGTTGTTCTTCGCGCCGCTCGACAGCCACGCGCTCGCGCTCGTCCTCGTACAGTTGATTCAACGAGAAAAGCAGCGAACTATCTCGAATTTCACCCATCGGTCGACTCCAGGTGGCCAAGGCCTGCCCCGCTTCTTCCGACACGGAACAGGCGCACCGCTTGGGTCGACTGGGCGCTTGTCGCTAAACTAAAGACCCGATCGAATAGGCAGGGATGATCTGACCAACTGGTTGCTTTGAGCGCAGCCTCGAGCCCTCACAGGCCCGGCCCGAGGCGAAGCGACCCATGAGTGGTCACCATGAGTGGTCACCATCTAGGCGTACAGCGTCCGACCGGAGGCGGCGCGCTCGCGCAACCCGCGCGCCGGTTCGAACCGTTCGCCGTGTTGCGCCTTCAAACGCTCGAGCCGCTCCACCACCTCGGCCGCCCCTACCCGATCCACGTAGCGGAAGGGACCACCCAGGTACGGTGGGAAGCCGAGACCGAAGATGGCGCCAACGTCACCGTCGCGCGCTGAACGCAGGATACCGTCGTCCAGGCATCGTACGGCTTCGTTGACCATGGAAAGGACACAGCGTCCGGCCAGATCCTTGGGGTCCATCTCACGATTTGGTGTGACGCCCAGAACACCGTAAACGAACGGGTCCACCGGCCGCCGGCCCTTTTCGAAGCTCTCGGAGTACTGGTAGAATCCGCGCGAGTTCTTGCGCCCGAGTCGGTCGTCCGCAATCAGCTTGTGGGTGGCCTCCGGCGGCTGAAGGCGCGCCCCGAAAGTCTCGAGCATGACCTTGGCCACCTTACTGGCAACGTCGATGCCGATTTCATCGAGCAGTGCCACCGGGCCCACCGGGAACCCATGATCCAAAAGAGCGCGATCGATTTTCTCGATGGGCACTCCTTCGCCGAGAATGAACAGGGCTTCGTTCAGATAGGGCGCGAGGATGCGCGAGGTGTAGAAACCCGCTCCATCACGCACCACGATCACCGTCTTACCCTGCTTCTTACCGACGGCAACTGCTGTCGCTGTCACCCAGGGCGCCGTCTTTTCGGTGACGACGATCTCGAGGAGGGGCATCTTGTTGACCGGTGAGAAGTAGTGCATCCCGATCACTCGTTCGGGGTGTTTCGCCCGTTCGGCGATCGAGGCGATCGGCAGCGACGACGTGTTCGAAGCGAAAATGGCGCGCGGATGCCCGTACCGCTCTACATCAGCGAGCATGCGACGCTTCAGCTCGACGTCCTCGAAGACCGCCTCGATTACCAGCTGGGCGGCGGCGAATCCCGAGTAGTCCAGGGTGGCTGTGACGCGTGACATGATGCGCCCGCTTTCGACCAGCGAGAGGCGATGACGTTTGACGCGCTCGTCCAACAAGCCTCGCACGTGCTGAAGACCGTGGCTCAAACCGGCAACGTCTTTGTCCTTGAGGCGCACCGCCAGTTCGGCCTGCGTCGCAGACACGTACGCAATCCCAGCCCCCATCAATCCGCCGCCAAGGACTGCCACGCGCGAAACCTCTTCGGGTAGCACGCTGGCGTCAGCGACTCCGCGATCCTTCTTCAGCTCCTGGGTCGCGAAGAATATTTGCATGAGCTCGCTGGCCTCGGCGCTGACTGCCAACGCGCCAAACGCTTCCGCCTCGGCATCCAACCCGGTCCGAATGCCACGCTCCAGACCCACCTTCACGACTTCCAGGATGCGCTCAGGAGCGGGATACTTGCCATGCGTCTTCATCAGCAGGCGTTTGCGCGCTTGATCGAAGAGCACCCGCCTTCCAAGTGGATTTTCCGCCAGCGCCAGCTCGGTCAGTTCTTCCTTGTCGAACAGCCCGCGCAGAGCATCCAAGGTGGTTTTCTTGTTGGGCTCTGCGGCCAACCGCTTGGCCCGCTCGATGGCTACCTTCACGACGATGCTGGGCGGCACTGTCTCGTTCAGGATGCCGAGGCGCCTTGCCTTGTGGGCTCCGACTTGGCGACCGGTCAACAGTAGATCGAGAGCGGCTTGCACGCCCACCAGCCGCGGCAGACGCTGCGTCCCGCCCATTCCCGGCAGCAGCCCCAGTTGCACCTCGGGCAGCCCGAGCTTGGTTTTCTCCGAACTGGAACCCACGCGTTCGCGACAGGCCAGGGCCAGCTCCAGCCCCCCTCCGAGACAGGCACCATGAATGGCAGCAACGCACGGCACGTTCAACTGCTCGAGGCGATCGAGCACCTGCTGCCCGCTTCGTGACAGCCGCGTGGCAGCTTCCGCGCTACCCGCGGCCTGGATCATGTGTATGTCGGCGCCAGCAACGAAGCTGTCTTTTTTCCCGCTGGTGATGACCAGTGCACGGATCTCCGAGTTTCCTTCCACCTGATCCAGCAGACGCGACATGTGCCCGGCGAAGTCGGGCTTCAGCGTGTTCACCGGTTCTTCCGCGACGTCGATCACCAACATTACGACGCCCTCGCCCGCTGGTTCCAACCTGAGAGATGCGGATTCTGATGCTTCGGTCATGCTGCTGCCTCCAATACGATGGCCGCGCCCAAGCCGCCCGCAGCGCAGGCCGTGACGAGAGCGAATTGACCCTGACGGCGGCGCAGCTCATTGAGCGTCTGAATGATCTGGCGAGCGCCCGTCGCCGCGAACGGGTGACCGATCGAGATCGAGCCGCCCATGACGTTGAGCTTGTCCCAATCGACCTCTCCTATGGGCTGCTCACGCCCCAGGTTCTCTCGGGCAAACGTCGCGCTCTCGAAGGCCTGGGTGTTGCTGAGTACCTGCGCCGAGAACGCCTCGTGCATGTCCAAGAGCGCCATGTCCTTCAAGCCGAGCCCAGCGCGATCGAGGGCCAATGGCGTGGCGTACGAGGGGCCCATCAGCATCTGCCCTGCGGGGTCGACAGCCGCGAACGCATGACTGCGAATGAAACCGAGGGGCTTTCGACCTTCGGCCTTTGCCTTTTCCTCGCTCATCAAGAGAAGCGCGCTCGCACCGTCGGTGAGCGGCGAGCTATTGCCAGCCGTGATGGTCCCGTGCTTTCGGTCGAAAACGGGCCTGAGCTGAGCGTATGCCTCGAGCTCGGAGTCGTGGCGCACCAGGTTGTCTTCCGACACGCTCGCGTATTTCGGAGGAACGAACACTGTCATCACTTCGCCCCCGAACCTTCCATCTTCGTAGGCCGCGCTGGCGCGCAGGTGACTTCGGTGCGCGAACTCGTCCTGCGCCGCGCGCGAAATGCCATTCTCCTTCGCCATTTTCTCCGCACTCTCGCCCATGGTGAGTCCCGTCGACAGCTCCTTGAGCGCGGGCGGAACTGGCACCAGGTCCGTGGGCTTCACATCCTTGAAAGCTCGAAGCCTCTCGGCAATGGTCTTGGCCCGACTGGCCCACGTGAGCGCCAGGGCCAGGCGCTTGCTGACGGCGATAGGGACGTCGCTAGCGCTGTCGGCTCCTCCGGCCACGGCGCAATCGACTGTGCCCGCGTTGATCGATTCGGCAACGCTGATGGCGGACTGGTAGCTGGTGGCACAGGCCCGCGATACGCTGAACGCATCGATGTCGCGAGGCATCGCCGTGCCCAACACGATCTCTCGCGCGATATTGGGCGCCACCAGGGACGGGATCACTTGGCCGAAAACGACCTGCTGAATCTGACTTGCCGACAGATCTTCGCGAGCCAGCATTTCGCTGACCACCTGCTCGGCGAGCTGAAGCGCAGTGAGCCGCGAATAGTCGGTGCCTTGCTTGCAAAATGGCGTGCGCAGCCCCGAGATAATGGCTGCTCTGCGACGGAACTTGAGCATGACGGACTCTAGCGCGTCTTCTTCGCCCGCAGGTCTCACATGTGAAAACAAGCGCCGCGCCCGTGTGGGGCGCAGTGCCACATGACGCAACGTGTCATGTGGCTCTGGCTGTCCAGACGGGCAACCAACTGGCTGCGCCGGTCGCACCGGCGCTGCCGAGCCCTCTATCCACTAACAGCACCCGCGGCCTGGCGCGCCAGGTGCCGGTCGCGCGGCACCCCTGATTGGTAGTCGGGTCAAGCGGGTTGCTCGAGAGAGGGAAGTTCGCGGGACTTTGTGTGGCTCTTCCCGAAGGGGCTCCGGAGTGCATGAATTCGCATTCGCATTCGCATTCGTGACCGCGACCGTGGCGGGCTCCGTGACCGGCTGACCGTGGCCGTGGCCGTGGCCGACTGGCCTGGCCTGGCCGGGACCGGGGACTGGGGAGGCAGGCGCGTGCCAGCAAAGCTGGCACTGGCGCCTGCAGGCTCAGAATGGCCCGTTGCCGCTCGAGACTCCGGCTCCGGGTTCCTCGACACGCGATTCCGTTCGCCCCTGCGTGCGGGACGGGGCTGTGAGCCCCGCCCGCAGGGGCTCAGAAAAGGAGAAGCCCGTGATGAAACTCGAAGTCCGCAACCTCGCCCTCCAAGCCATCGAGCTACTCAGGCCCATCGTCGTCCGCATCAAAAAGCACGACCGTAGCTTGGCTCGGCAGATCACCGATGCAGCCAACAGCAGCGTGCTCAACACTGGCGAAGGAGCGCTCAGCGATCCCGGTACGCGTCGCAGTCGTTACCAGTCCGCGGCCGGTAGCGCCAACGAGGTGCGGGTGGGTGTCCTGGCTGCCATTCGCTGGGGCTACATCAGCCAGGGGGCCTCGGCCCCAGTGCTCGGTCACTACGATCGTATCGTAGCCATGCTCTACAAGCTCACCCACTGAGCACCGCGCTTCGGGCGGGCCTCGGCGTTGTCGATGCCCGCCCGGCCCACGCGGTCTCTGCTCCGGGTGCGATCCCGTACACCGTCACCGCCACGGCCTTCCGAGCCCCGCCACCCGCCACCGATTCGGACACGGCCACGGCGGCTGTCGTGAGAAAGGCCTCGCGTCTCGCGTCTCCGTGGGATCTGCTGCGAGTACTTGAAAACACAACAGCGGAAAAACACCAGCGCAAGGCCGAGGCACACGATGGCGCGTTCGAGCTGGCCGCTGCAAACACAAAAGGAGATCGCGAATGACGGCACGCATGAATCGACGCCTGTACGGCTTCTTCGCCAAGCGCTTGGATGAGGCTGGGCTCGAGCTAGTCCCCGATGGTCGCGACGACCGGGGCAAACGCTGGGACTTGGGAGCACTGCTGCGCGGACCGGTCATTGATGTGTTTCCCATTCCGGCACCTACCAACGAGATGGGTGTGTTCGAGGCGGCTCTGAGAGCGTTGAGTCAGGAATACTCGGGGCCATTTCAACTCGTTTGCTACGACGCTGGCGCCTGCTCCGCACACAACGCCAAACTCGTGCGAGAGCTTGGCTATCACTACTTGTTTGTGCTCACCTCCGCTCAACCCACGCTGTTCGAAGAAGCCAAGCTCTGGCTGGGGACGCGGCAGGCCAATGAGGCCGATGCTACGAGCGAGGACATCCAACGTGGTCAAATTATCGTTCGAAGGCTCTACTTCGGCGCGGCAACAGCTGCCCCTGATGGTTGGGAGAGTCTGCGCTCGGTGCTGCGCGTTGAAACCGAGATTCGCGACAAGAACGGCAAGCTCATCAGCCATGACAATCACTACCTCATCAGTAGCCTCCCCGAATGCCGGCTCACCAAAGAGCATTGGTTGCTGGTTGTACGCCGTCGCTGGGGCGTCGAAACCTCCCACCAGATCCTCGATACCGCCTTTGCCGAAGACGACCATCCTTGGATCGAAGCTCAGCCTCGAGCAGCATTGGTCGTCGCGATACTCCGGCGTATCTCCTACACTCTCCTGTCACTGTTTCGCTCCGTTACCCAGCGCTCCCAGGAGCGCCGCACGATCCCCTGGAAACGGCTGATGCGCGACGTCCTCTTCGCTCTCGTCACCACCACTCGACAGCAGCTCGGACGGCTTACGCAGACACAACATTGCCACACTTTGCTGATGGGAGCGGTTCGAACCCTGGGGCTGACGCCCTGCCTTTCACCTCACATAACCGGGCCTGAGGGGTTTGACGGGAGCCCGCTGCGCGCCGGCGCGGCTGGCCCCGCTCGCCTCTAGCCCTCAGCTGACCGCTCCGTCCCTCGGTCCAGCCCCTTCAAGCTGGGGCTGCGCCGGCACGCAGCGGGCTCCACCGATCGAGGGTGGGTCGCGCGGGACACGCGCAGACCCAGGCCGGCTTCCGTAGTAATGTGCCCGCGCGCTTCTTGGCCGGGGTTAGAGTCCCGCTATCTAGCTCTAGCCCGACGCGACGCTATCCGTGTCTGCGGCTACTTTGTGCACACTCGGCCTGAGGCCGCTTTTCTCGATGGCGTTGGGAAAGCGAACCGATACCCCAATCTCTGTCCCTGCCAACTCGTCGCACAGAACACCCGCCAGTGCGAATAGCTCGTGCCGAACCCGCGCGTCGTCGTCCGCGTCGACCGCTTGCATTGGCGCGGCCGTCAGAACCAGCTCACCGGACAAGCCCATCGCCTGGATTGCCGCCTTGGCCACTCGGTAGCGGGCCCGCAAAGTGAGCGGATCCACGAGAGAGTTGGCTGCAATGATGGCCGTGCGGGGCTTGCCGCCTTTGGATGCTACCGAAGCCAGCCGCCGACCAACGCGCTCGGCAAAGGCGCCTGCCGACTCTCCGTCACTCTGAGCTTCGACCAATGAGTTCGGCTGCGATGTCTGATACTCGTTCGCACAGGCCGGCCATTTGGCATGTTGCTCCAGCACAATCAGTGAAAGTTCTCCCTCTATCGATCCTTGCATGTGTTTCCTCTACGTCGAGGCGATCCCCCCTCAGGGATTCACCACGAATCTACATCCTGTGAATCTAGACGTGTGTGTGACCAGATCGCTAGCAGCCGCGCGTTTGATCCAGCAACTGCGAAAGCCAAGCTAGTCCCCTGGTCAAGCGGGAGCAGCGACAACGACCGCCCCTCCCTCGAAGCGGCTCTTACCATGCGTGGTTTGGTTCGTCGCGTCAAGGATCGTTTGGTCCAGCAACTGCCGAATCCACCGAGCCAGCGTGTTTGCCGCACCGACGCTTGTCTACGGGTTTCGGCGGGTTTCGGCGGGTTTCGGCGGGTTTCGGCGTGGTCCGCCACTGCCCTACTTGCCCTGGTCTCAGCATGAGCCACGCTCGCCCGGTCGAGCCTACGACACCAGCCAATGCGTGCCGAGCAGCTCCGTCGACCAACCGCAATCGCCCAGGTCGACGAGCTCAGTCGGCGCCGGTTCCCATGACGTGGAAGCCATGATCGACGTGGACGGTTGCACCCGTGATGCCACTCGCCAGCGGGCTCGCCAGAAATGCAGCGACGTTCGCCACTTCTTCGAGCGTGAGCTTCTCCGGAATGGGAGAGTTTTGTTCGTAGTGCTCGATGTATCGATCGATCATGTTGGTCGCGCTGGCCGCGCGCGAAGCGTAAGGCCCCGCCGAAATCGTGTTGACTCGTGCGCCGTAGCGACGGCCAGCCTGGAAGGCCAAGAACCTCGTGTCCGATTCCAGCGCCGCCTTGGCCGACGACATGCCGCCGCCATACCCAGGAACCACACGCTCGCTGGCCAGGTAGGTGAGCGACAACACTGCGCCCCCCGGTCGCAAGAGCGGGCCCATGCGCGACACCATGCTGACGAGCGAGTACGAGCTCACGCTGACCGCCGCCAGGTACCCCTGGCGGCTCGTGTCTATCAGATCCTTCGCGACTTCGGGACCGTTGGCCAGAGAGTGGACCACGATGTCCAACGGGTGCTCGCCGAAATCCTTCTGTAGGGCTTTGGCCAACCCGCCAATGGTGAAGTCTCCGCGCCCCGCGTAGCGCTTGCTGGTGCGTGTCTCTTCGGGAACCTGATCGATCTCGTCGAAAGCGGCATCCAGCGCGTAAACGCGCTCGAACTCCAGCAATGACCCATCGTTCAGGCGCCGCGCATCGTCGAGCTTACCGCGCCGCAGCATTGTTTCGAAGATCCCCATTGCCGGCGGCCATGAAGCGACGCAGACACTGGCTCCGGCCTGCGCAAGGGCCTTGGCAATCGCGAACCCGAACCCTCCGGCATCCGCGACTCCGGCAACCAGTGCGCGCCTCCCTGTGAGGTCGATCGAAAGCATGAGGGCGCTTTTTGGACGTTTACGCGACAGAACGCAATACCCCAGGCGTCCGGGAGCACAAAAATCCCTTCCGCAGCCCCCAACTCGGAAATGGGGGGCGGGAGGTCGGTTGCCTGGGCTTCGGGTCGTGCCGGGCAAACCTGGGGCAAAATGCTCCGCGGCGGGCGTCTGCGGCACCTCCCCTGGAACAAGGGCTTGACGCTGTCAACGACTCGGCGGTGGGCAGCCGATCTCGACCCCTAGTTGGACGAGAAAGCATTTCATGAAGTCGATGCGCTTCTCGGCCTCTCGTCGACCACCCGGTGTCTGCATGGTTTCAGCCAACCCGAGCAACTTCGTGAAGAAATGGTCGACCGTGTAGCTGCGATCGTCGAGCGCGCGCCTTGCTGCCCAGGGGTCGGAATCATCGAAGTAGCGCGCCCCCATCCGGGCACCCGTGGAAAGCGTCCGGCACAACCCCAACGCTCCTAGCGCCTCGAGGCGATCCGCGTCCTGCAGTGCTCGACCCAGCTCGGATCGAGGAGGCAGCGCGCGGCTGTGGCTGTGAGTCTCGATGGCATCACAGATCGCACGGATTTCCTCCAGGACAAAACCGACGCAAGGCAGGAGGTCCCAAGCCAACCGTGCGCTCAGCTCACTGGACTTTGCCCGCTCGGGGGAGTTCTTGGGCAGACTGACCACGTCGTGCAGCAGCGCGGCTGCAATGCATTGGCGCGCGGGGAGCTGCGGCGCCAGGCGCAGCGTCCACAACGCGACTCGCTCGGCATGACTGCCGTCGTGTGCCGGGTCGTCGCCGGCGCGCTCGTCGAGCCGTGCGCGCAGCTCTGACAGAGCAGGGTCGCGCTGCAAGAGCCCACGCAACTCTTCCAGTGTCGAGACGACAGGCCGGTTCACCAGACCTGGCCTAAACCAAAACCCGGCCGACGCCAATCCCGAGCCGCGTTCGGCCTGGTGGTGCGCGGTAGGACGCGTCACCCGAAGAGCTTCAAAGCCTGCGCGCGCGCCTGGACCAATTCATTGGCGCGGGCCTCGAGTGAGTCGAGGTCGATGACGCTGCCGAGTCCGAACCTCGACACCACCCCCACTAGGTCGGCGTCGAGCAGGTCGTGGCGAGCACCTATCGAGTGCTCGATTTGATCGCTGAGCTCGATCAAGCCCAGGGCCGTCCGGCTCTCGGAATCGATACCCGGCGGCGGGCGGTGATAATGGTGCATTCCCACGAGCGAGCAGAGCTCGCTTGGAAAATGCCAGAGCCTGAGCGCGAGTTCGCCGAGCACCGCATGGTCGTAGCCGAGCCTCAGTCGTTCGATCAAATGAGCGCTATCGGGAAATTGAGCTTCGTCGATGCCGAGCACTTCGAAGTCGATCTCCCCGCTTTGTATCAAGAGCAGCTTGCCCACGTCGTGCATGAGCGCCCCCAGCAAGATCGACTCGGAGCGTTCGAGCCCGGCCCAGCGCGCGAGTTCGAAGGCAATCGCGGCCACCCCCGCCGAGTGGGCTCGCACCTGCAATGCGGCTCGGGCGCTAGTCGTGAACAAACCGAAGAAGCTGGACGTCAGGATCAGCTCCTTCAACCGACGCGCGCCCACCCACATCACCGCCTCGCGTACCGTATTGACCGAGCGTCCTCGACTGAACCACGCAGCTCCGGCAAACCTGACTACGTGGGCAGCCAAACTCGGATCGGACTCGAACCGCCGCACGACCTCGTTCAGGTCCACGTCATCCTGGTCGAGCGCCTGCAGCACTCGAAGCACCACCTTGGAGAAGGGGCGCACGCATTCGACCCGAGCGAGCGCCAGCGGCAAGCCTTGCGCCGCGAGAAGCTCGCTCATTCCTTCGTCCTCGGTGCCATCCGCGAACTCCGAGGCGCGTTCACCGACGTAGGCGTCATGAAGCTCGGACAGCAGCGTCCCATCGATGAAGCCCCGACTTTCGAGCAGCTCTGCTCCCGTCGGGCTCGAGCGGCGCTGCTCTGCGAGCAGGGTGGTGAGCTCTGCCTGGGTGAGGTATCCCGAATCGACGGCGATCGCACCGAAGGGCAGGCGCGACTCGACTTGCCGATCGAGAACGTCGCACACCTCGGCGACGCTCATTCGTCCGCCATGGAGCGCCAGCTGGCCGAGCCGAGGCCGGCGCGCACTGGCGCCTTCGAGGGCCTCGAGTAGATGCTCGACCGACACACCGCCACGTCGCACCAAAAATGCCTCGAAAAAGCCCATGTAACCGGTCCGAATAAGGGACAAGGGGCTCCGGCGCCTGCGGCCGTCGCCCGCGCGTCCATTCACTCCTGCCATACGGTCGCCCCTCGGCTCTACTTGAGACACTCGCGCAATTGCACTCAACCATTTGAATTTATGAATGTTATTTAGCAAAGCCCTGCGGTCGCGGCGCGCATCGTCAAAACTCCCTTGGACAGCCCCACGAGCACGGCGCTAGCGTGCCAAGAATGCGGCTGGGTTGGAGAATCGTCCCATTGTCGACGCTTCTGTGGCTTCTTGGCTGCAACCTTCTTGGCTGCAACGGAGTACCCGTCGTGGAAGGAGCGACCGCGAAGGCTCGAGGCACTCCGACGAGCCGACCGGAACCTGCAGCTCTCCGCTCACGACCGGCCGTGACGTTGGAGCCCGTCGTCGTCTCTCCCCCCCTGCACCCCCTCGAAGGGCTGACCCGCGCCCAGCTGCTGACGGCCGTCTCGAAGCAACCCCAGAGCCTCGGTTCGTTGTCGATCGGGCGCGCCAACCGCGGCGCCCTGTACAACGCTGTTCAGATGCCCGAAGGAGCGCACTGGAAGCTGGTGGACCCCGATCGCAGCTGGGCGACTCGAGAAACCGTGGATGCCGTTGCGCGAGCGATCGATACGGTGGCTTCCCAGATCCCGAACACTCCCGCTCTTTTCATCGGCGACATGAGTCGACGTCGAGGAGGGTACTTTCGGCCCCACCGCAGCCACCAGTCTGGGCGCGACGCTGATCTCGGTTACTACTATCGCAAAGGACCCGAGTGGTACGTCAACGCCGACGCGGAGAATCTCGACCGCCCGCGAACCTGGGCGCTGGTGAAGGCCTTGCTGGCTCAAGGCAACGTCGAGTACCTCTTCATGGACAGGAGCGTGCAGGATCTGCTCGAACAGTACGCGCTGAAAGTCGAGCCGGACCCGGCTTGGATCGAGACGCTGTTCAGCCACCCGGAAGGCAAGGCGGAGGGAACGGTGCGGCACGTGCCTGGCCACCGGACGCATATGCACGTGCGCTTCTACAACGAGACCGCGCGCGAAACCGCGCGTCGGACCTATCGACTGCTGGCACGCTACGGCAAGCTGTAACCGGGCCAGACCCCCCTCAATTTGACAAGCGAGCCGGCGCGGGAAACAGTCCGAGCCATGGCACATGTCGAGAAATTGGCTGCCCTTTCTCCCGGTATGAAGCTTCTGGTCGGTGGGGACCGTCTGATCACGGTCACTGAAGAGCTGGCGGCGGCCTTTCAGCCGGGAGACCAGCTGCATGTCGTGCACAAAACGGGGGAGCTGATGCGAGTCCCCTGCGCGATCCACGAGCTGGTCACTTCGACCCTCGATCGCGCCGAGCGAGCGTTTGCGCGCATGGGCACGGTGAGCGATGCGCAGATCACCCAGTTCTTCTTGGCGTTCGCCGAGCGCCTCGCCGATGACGCTGTTTGGCGACAGGTCATGCAGATCAACGAGAAGGACGTGAAGCGTGCGCAGGAGCGCGGACGTTCCACGACACGTCTGGTGGCCACGGCCGAGATGCGTTCGAACATGGTCGACGGGCTCAAGGGCTGGGCCACCGCCCCCTCGGTGCGTGGCAAGCTGATCGACCGAGTCGAACACGATGGCTGGGCCGTCGAGCTGGTAGGCGCCGAGCTCGGCATCGTGGGGTTCGTGTTCGAAGGCCGTCCGAACGTGGTTGCGGACGCCACGGGCGTGCTCAGAAGTGGTAATACGGTGGTGTTCCGCATTGGTCAGGATGCGCTGGACACGGCGCGCGCCATCGTCGAACTCGGGGCCCGACCCGCCCTCGTTCAAGCAGGGCTTCCGGAGCACGCGGTGTGTCTGATCGATTGCGCCGAGCGTGCCGCGGGCTGGGCTCTGTTTTCCGATTCTCGCCTGTCGTTGGCGGTGGCTCGTGGCTCGGGTCCAGCGGTGGCAGCCTTGGGCGGCCTGGCGCAGCAAACCGGCATCCCCGTGAGTCTACACGGCACCGGCGGTGCCTGGCTGATAGCGGGCACGAGCGCGGCCACCGAACAGATCGAGCAGGTGGTCTACGAATCCCTGGACCGTAAGGTGTGCAATA
This sequence comes from uncultured delta proteobacterium, assembly GCA_963809955.1. Classification (GTDB taxonomy): domain Bacteria; phylum Myxococcota_A; class Polyangia; order Polyangiales; family Polyangiaceae; genus JAICQQ01. Next base: position 149,385 of record CAWELQ010000009.1, on the reverse strand, counting down.
CGCTCAACACGGTCTGTTTGCCGGCGAGCCGAGCGGGCGAGTTCGTGCCCGCCTTGTTGCGTGGCTTGGAGCGCGCGGCAAAGCGGCGCGGTCACGGGTACAAGCTTCACGTGACTCGCCCGCACCGGACCCACGTGCCCCAGGCGTTGTTCGACCAGGAGCTCGAGGTGCTCAGGGCAACAGGCTCGAAGGTCGAGAAGCAAGCCGAGCTCCTCGAACCGAGCCAACTGGGGCTGGAATGGGAGTGGGAGGCGACGCCCGAGATCTCGTTGACCTTCGTGGACGAGATTTCCGAAGCCGTCGGGCTGTTCAATCGCCTGAGCCCTAATTTCGTCGCCTCGCTGCTGAGCGCCGCTGCAGAGGAACACGAGCTGTTCTACGAGACCATCAATGCGCCTTTCGTGGGCGACGGCATGACGCGCTGGGTGGACGGGCAATTCGCTCTGAACAAGCCCGAGCTGGGGTTGTCCAATTGGCAGCACGGGCGCCTATTCGGCCGTGCGGGCATCCTGAGCGGCGACAGCGTTTTCACTGTGCGCACGCGCCGCCGGACGTGCTGATCGCCTCGGCGAGCCCGACAGCTTCGACCGGGCACACCGCACGCATCCCGCAGCGCCGGTGCCTCACATGTGCAGGGCGCGATTGTCGACTGCCAGCGCTGCTTCCTTGATGATCTCGGCAAGGCTAGGGTGAGCATGGGACGACCGAGCGATGTCTTCTGCGCTCGCGCCGAACTCGATGGAAACCGCCAGCTCGGCGATCAGATCTCCGGCGTGGGCGCCAATGATATGGGCCCCCAGCACCCTATCGGTTTCCGCATCAGCGAGGATCTTCACCCGACCCTCCGTGGCACCGATGGCGCGGGCCCGACCGTTGGGCTTGAAAGGAAACATGCCCTTCTTGTAAGCGATGCCATCTGCTTTCAGCTGTTCCTCGGTCTTGCCGACGCTGGCCACCTCGGGGAACGTGTAGACCACGCTCGGGATGGCGTCGTAGTTGACATGGCCATAGCCGGTTGCGATGCCCTCCACGCACGCGATGCCCTCCTCCTCCGCCTTGTGCGCCAGCATCGCGCCGCCAATCACGTCGCCAATGGCGTAAACTCCGTCGACATTCGTGCGAAAGTGCTCGTCGACCTTCACGAAGCCCCGTTCGTCTTTCTGCACCCCAATGTCCTCGAGGCCCAGACCGTCGGTGTTCGGCCAGCGGCCCACGGCCACCAGCACTCGATCACAGGCGACGGGCTCTCCGCCCTCGACTTCTACCAGACGCTGCTCCCCCTCTTTGCGAACTCCGGTGACCTTCACACCCAGCTTGAATTCGAGCCCCTGCTTCTGCAGCACGCGTTGAGCCTCCTTGGCGATCTGCGCGTCCATGTTCGGCAAGATGCGGTCCAGGTACTCGAGCACCGTCACCTGGGAGCCCAGGCGCGACCACACCGAACCCATTTCCAAGCCGATTGCGCCCGCTCCAATCACCACCAGCCTGGCTGGCACCTCGGCATAGGAAAGCGACTCCGTGCTCGTACCCACGAAGTCGCCGTCGAAATCCACCCCACGTAGCGTGGCAGCCTTGCTCCCCGTCGCGATCAGGATGGACTTCGCCTCCAGCTCCGTTGGCGACTCGCCCTCGACACGCACCTTGCCGGGCGCCACCACGCGCCCGCGGCCCAAGTAGCGCGTCACCTTGTTCTTCTTGAACAGCATTGCAACGCCGCTAGTCAGCCCCTCCACAATCGTGTCCTTACGCGCGAGCATGGCCTGAAGGTCCAACTCCACTTGCCCGACCTTGATTCCAAAGGGAGCAAGCTCATCCTTCGCCTCGTGATACTTCTCGCTGGCTTCGAGCAGGGCCTTGCTGGGGATGCAACCAACACGCAGGCAGGTACCCCCGAGCGCGGGTTCCAGCTCGACACACGCGGTATCGAGCCCCAACTGCGCCGCGCGCAAGGCAGCAACATAGCCACCGGGTCCCGCGCCAATCACCACCAAGTCATGCTTATGAACACTCATCTTCGTCCTATTCGATCACGGTTTCGGGGGTGATAGCGACGGCTACACCTCGAGCAAGATGCGATTGGGAGCCTCCACACACTCCTTGATGCGCTTGAGGAACGTGACCGCTTCACGACCATCGACGATCCGGTGATCGTAGGTCAACGCGACGTACATCATCGGCCGAACCACCACCTGCCCGTCGAGGGCAACCGGACGCGGCTGGATGGCATGCAAACCCAGAATGCCGCTTTGCGGTGGGTTGATGATCGGAGTCGACAAGAGTGACCCGTAGATACCACCGTTGGAAATGGTGAAGGTGCCTCCTTGCAGCTCGTCGAGCGTGAGCCGGTTCTGCTTGGCTCGACCGGCGTACTCGGCGATGGCCAACTCTACCTGGGCAAAGCTGAGCCGTTCCGCGTTTCTGATCACCGGCACCACGAGCCCCTTGCCTCCCCCGACCGCGACACCGATATCGTAGTAATTGCGGTAAACGACCGAATCGCCGCGCACCTCGGCATTGACCTGGGGGATCAACTTGAGCGCTTCGATTGCGGCCTTGACGAAGAACGACATGAAGCCGAGCTTGATCTCGTACTTCTTCGAGAAGTCGTCCTGATACTGCTTTCGTAGGCCGATGACCGCGCTCATGTCGATCTCGTTGAAGGTGGTCAACAGCGCCGCGGTTTGCTGGCTCTCGACCAGCCGCTCGGCGATTCGACGGCGCATCGGGCTCATCTTCACGACTTCTTCGGTGCGGCCCGGCGCGCTACGAGCCTGAGCCGCATCCCCCTGCGAAGCCGGGGGCCGGGGCGCGGCAGGCCCGGCAGCGCCCTCGGCGTCGTGCTTGGTGACGCGCCCACCTGGACCCGTGCCGGTCACGTCTTCTTGCGAAAGACCGCGCTCGGCCATCACGCGACGCGCAGACGGCATCACACGCGCAAACGCGTGTGGCGGTAACGATTGGCGAACCGACTGCGTGCGCACTCCGTGCGCCTGCTGAGGGGGAGCCGGCTCCGACTCCGCCGGGGCGGCCCTCGCTGGCGCGGGCTCGGAGGGAGTGGAGGGAGTGGAGGGGCGCTCGGGAGCAGGTTCGGCTGGCGGTGCTTCGTCGGCCTTTGGTGCCGCTTCTGCCTTCGAGGGCGCTTCGGCAGCGGCTCCTTCTTCCATGTAACCAATCACATCACCGACTTGCGCCTCTTCGCCGGCAGCCACCGTGATCTTGGAGATGACGCCGCTCACGGGAGCGGGCAGCTCCACCGTCACCTTGTCGGTCTCGATCATCACGACAACCTCGTCTCGCGCGGCGGACTCCCCCTCCTTCTTCAACCACTCGCCGATTTGTACTTCTGTGATGGACTCCCCGACCGGCGGGACCTTGAGTTCGACAGACATAGATGGATGCTCCTGTTCGGGCGGTAACGGTAACTGACGAGGATGAGCTGCCTGCTACGAGCCGAAAGCATCGTCCATCAAGCGCTGATGTTCAATCTTGTGCGCGGCAGATGAGCCGGTGGCCGGACTGGCCGACTCCCCTCGGGAAACGCAGCTGAGCGGAAAGCGCCCGAGGACACGCTCGCCGAAGCGAGCCCTGAAATAGCGCCAACCTCCCATGTTTTCCGGCTCATCCTGCACCCAGATCAACGGCGTATCGTCGGCGTAGGCGTGCAAGGCGCCATTCAAATGCTCTTCGGTAAGCGGATAGAGCTGCTCGAGTCGCACGATGGCAATGTCGCTCAGCTGACGCTCCTGGCGCGTCTTTTCCAGCTCATAATAGACCTTGCCCGAGCACATGAAGATCTTGCTCGTCGACTCCACTTCCGTCCGGGTGTCCGCAAGTACGCGCTGGAACGACCCGTTTTCGAGCTCGTCGAGCATGCTCGTGGCGGAGGGATGCCGAAGCAAGCTCTTCGGCGTGAACACGACCAGCGGCTTTCTGATCTTCCTGAGCACCTGCCGACGCAACAGATGGAAGTACTGGGACGGTGTCGTGGGCTGACAGATTTGGATGTTGTCTTCAGCGGCGAGCATCAAGAAGCGTTCGATGCGTGCGCTGGAGTGCTCGGGCCCTTGACCCTCGAAGCCGTGGGGCAACAGAAGCGTAAGACCGCTCAGGCGCATCCACTTGTCTTCCGCGCTCGACAGGAACTGGTCGATGATCACCTGGGCGGCGTTGACGAAGTCGCCGAACTGAGCCTCCCACAGGATCAAGCCATCTGGCCAATCGAGGCTGTAACCGTACTCGAAGCCCATCACGCCCGCTTCCGAAAGCGGGCTGTTGTAGACCTCGACCGGCCCCTGGTCGGAGCTGAGATTGCAGAGTGGAACGTAGGTGTGCCCATCCTCGACGTCGTGCAGCACGGCATGCCGTTGACTGAAGGTCGCGCGCCCCGCATCCTGACCGGTCAGGCGAATTCGGTAGCCTTCGGTGGCCAACGTCGCGAAGCACAGCACCTCCGCGGAGCCCCAATCCAGCGGACGCTTGCCTTCACCCATTTCTTTGCGTTGCTTGAGGATGCGCACGATCTTCTTGTGCGGATGAAACTCCGCTGGCGGTTCGGCCATGCGCACCATCAAGTCTTGAAGGATCTCCCGCTTCACGCCGGTTTCGACGTCGGGTGTATCCGCATCCGCTCCGCCCTGGTAGCCCTGCCACACGCCACCCAGCCAATCCTGCTGATTGACGTAGTCCTTACGCCGGGCCTCGCTCAATTCCTGCTCCAGCTGCTCACGACGCTCGACCGCAATCTGATCCGCTTCTTCACGAGTGACCTCGCCCAGCCTGAGCAGATGCTCCAGGTATCCGTCGCGCACACTGCTGCGTTCCGCGATCGCCGCGTAGAGCAGCGGCTGGGTGAAGGCAGGCTCATCGCTTTCGTTGTGCCCGTGCCGGCGATAGCAGTACATGTCGATGACCACGTCGCGCTTGAAGGTCCGGCGGAAGTCCATGGCCAGACGGACCACCTGCGCCACCGCCTCCGGATCCTCACCGTTGACATGGAAGACCGGGATCTGGAGCATCTTCGCGATATCGGTCGAGTACGTGCTCGAGCGCCCCTGCGAAGGCGGCGTGGTGAAGCCGATCTGGTTATTGACCACCACGTGGACGGTGCCCCCCGTTTGGTAAGCATCGAGCTGACTCAGATTCAACGACTCCTGGACGATACCTTCCCCGGCAAAAGCCGCGTCTCCATGAATCAACAGACCCATCTTGCGGCAGCGCGCTCGATCGTTCATGCGGTCCTGCTTGGCTCGCACGCGCCCCAGCACCACTGGGTCGACGTATTCGAGGTGGCTCGGGTTGAACGAGAGCGACAGATGCACGCGCTTGCCGCTGGCCGTCACGTAGTCGGAGCTATGACCGAGATGGTACTTGACGTCCCCGCGCCCGATGTACAGCTCTGGGTCCGCATCCTCGAATTCGCGAAAGATGTTGCGCGGGCTCTTGCCCAGGATGTTGGCGAGCACGTTGAGACGCCCGCGGTGAGCCATGCCCAACACGATTTCGTTCACGCCGAGCAGCGCAGCGCGCTCGATGGCAAAGGCGAGCAGTGGAACCAAGCTCTCGGCCCCTTCGAGAGAGAAGCTCTTGGCTCCCAGGAACTTCTTCTGGATGAACTCCTCGAAGATGATGGCATCGGTCAACTTCACCAGGATGCGCAGCTGCTCTTCGCGCCCCAGCGTGGTGCGGTTTTCCGTGCCCTCCATGCGTTCCTGGAGCCAGTTCTTCACCTCCAGATCGTCGATGTGCATGAACTGCACGCCGATGGAACGACAGTAGGTGTTCCTAAGGCGCTGCATGATCTGGCGCAGAGTGAGCGTTTCCGCGCCAAAGATGGTTCGACTGGAGAACTGGCGATCGTAGTCCGCCTCGGTCAAATCGTAGAACGCCGGATCCAGCTCGGGCTGACCGGAGCGTGGAAGGCCCAACGGATCGATCTGAGCGATCATGTGGCCGCGCACGCGGTAGGCACGCACCAGCGCGTCGACCCGATCCTGCAGCACGGCGACGTCGGAGACCTGTGCTCCCGCGCGCGCGAAGCTACCGTTCGAGCGCTCGTACATGGAACCGTTCGCGCCGTTGAGCCGCGCTGGCGACCGCGCGGGCTCCTGCCCCTTCGATTGGATCGGAGTCGACGGCGCCTGGGCCGCGTGCCCGTTGGTCCCGAGCGGCGCGACGCCGAACAGGCTCGGCGGTTCGAACGAAGGCCCGAGCTGAGGCTGCCGAGCGAAGTCGGGGTCGACACCCACGTAGGCGTCGAAGTAGCCACGCCAGTCCGGGGAAACGGAGCCGGGGTCGCGTAGGTAGTCAGCGTACAGCCCCTCGACGAACGCTAGGCTCATCGAGTTGGGAGAGTTTTTTTCCATGGCAAGGGCGAATTCGGGTCAGGTGGCGCGACGAAATAGCCCTCGGATTCGAGGGCTTGCTACGAGTTTACGTCGCCGCACGACGCGGGGATTAGGTAGCGCCACCGCGGTCGCCTGTCGACCGGCGAGCGGCTGGGAGTTTAGTCGAGCAATCCTATGGGAGTACAGTCGTCCAACGTCGACACGCCGCGCGTTCGGCTCAGGTTTCGATTAGGGCATCCGAATCCGCTTGGCCGACAACCCGGTCAGACAATTTCGTCACACCCAACCTGGTTGATTGGGGTTGGTTCGGGACGCCGTCAAGCGCGGTTTCGACCACCGCGACGCCGTCGAGAGGCATGCTCGCTCTCGTCGCTGACGCGCAGGTACCCCTCGCTCAGGAAAGTATAGAGCTGTTGGGTCAATACTTCCGCACTTTCTTCGGACAAGCCGAGGGTCACGGCTTGATACAGAAGCTCCTTGAGCGCGCCCAGCGACAAGTAAGCCATGACCCGGGGCTCACCGTCCGCAACGATGCCCAGCGCCTGACCGTCCTTTAGACTCTCGATCAACAGCTGCATCACGGTGTCGTAAAAGGACACTATTCTGGTCTGGAATTCATGGTCGACGCCGGGCGCGTCGGTGAACAGAATCTTGGTCATCACGCGTTCGGCAAGGCACACGCCGATGATTGCTCGAATGTTTTCCCGCACCTGGCTCGCCACGGGACGCTCTGGATCGTCCGTGGAAATGCGCACGATGGCCCGGGAGAGCTGGGCCGCGAAGCTGTCGACGAGTTCCGCAAACGCCGCGCGCTTGTCGTCGAAGTACAGGTAGAAGGTGCCGCGCGCCACGCCGGCTTGAGCGACGATGTCATCGACCGTGGTCTGGGCGTAACCGCGCTTGGCAAACACCAGCCGCGCGGCGTTGAGGATTTGCAGGCGTCGCTCCGCCTTGGCCAGGGCCCCTTTCTTCGGGGCGCCAACCTTCTTCTTCTTCGAACTGGCCACGCACCGCAGCCTAGCCCGGATATTTCACAGCCTGGTCGGTGAAGTGCGACCTCTCCCGTCTTTTCGGGCCTCTGCCGACGTCTCGACAGACCACGAGTGTGCCCGTGGGCCCCGACGCAGCATCTGCCGCCACTCCCCAGCGTGCGCTGGTGAAATATCCAAGCGAGCTGCGTCGATCACGGTCGTGAAGCGTTCAGGGAGCGGCCAAAGGGCCGAAGCCCCACGCTTCCCGGGCCCGAGTCGTCGCCAGTGTCCAGGAAAACTGCTCGAAACGCCCGGAAACCCCGGGTGATGAGGGAACTTGGACCGACCGCGAAGGAATTGCGTCATGAGGCTCTTCCGCCCTTTACGGACACGTCCGCATGAGGCACCCTGCGGACGCTGACGTCAGCGTCAGTCAACCCGTGAGCGGCCCCCCCGCTCCCCCACAAGAGACGCGAAGAGGCAATAGTGACTGCTTTCGATGGCGAGCTGGTGATCGGAATGGATGTCGGGTCGACGACGGTGAAAGCCGTGGTGGTGCATCCGGAGTCCAAGGAAATCCTCTGGCACGACTACCAGAGGCATCACACGAAGCAACCCGAGAAGGTTCTGGAACTGCTCGGAGCAATTCTGCAGGCGTTCCCGGATCACCCGAGCGACAAGTGGCGCATGTTTGCCACCGGATCGGGTTCCGGACCGATCTGCAAACCCACGGGAGCCAAGTTCGTTCAGGAGGTCAACTCCGTGACGCTGGCCGTGGAGCACCTGCATCCAGACGTGCTCAGCGTGATCGAGCTGGGTGGGCAAGACGCGAAGATCATCATGTTCAAGGAAGACGTCAACACCGGCCAGAAGACGGCGTCCACCTCGATGAACGACAAGTGCGCGTCGGGCACTGGAGCGACCATCGACAAGTGCATGATCAAGGTGGGTGCCGAACCGGGCTTCGCAACCTCACTGCGTTTCGACGATTCGAAGCTCCATCACGTAGCCGCAAAGTGCGGCGTGTTTGCCGAGACCGACATCGTCAACCTGGTCAAGTCGGGCATTCCCAAGGACGAGGTCCTGAACTCCCTCGCCGATGCCATCGTGCTTCAGAACCTGAGCGTGCTTACCCGCGGTAATACCCTGAAACCGAAGGTGCTCTTGTTGGGGGGTCCCAATACGTATCTGCCCTTCCTTCAGGACTGCTGGCGCCAACGCATTCCCGAGACTTGGCGCGACCGTGGCTACGACTACCCCAAAGACGTGCCCATCGAGGAGCTGATCTTCATCCCGAAGAATGCCGAGCTCTACGCAGCATTCGGTGCCGCCACCTACGGCATCGCGGAGGGCGGTGACGTCGGCAAGTTCACGGGGGTAGCCAATCTCGAGCACTTCATCACCCACGGGCGTCGTGCCAGGCTGGGCGAACAAGCGGGCCCGCCCCTGTCGGCGAACAACGACGAGACCAACGAATTCGAGGATACGTATCGCATTCCGCGCTTCGTGCCGGCGACCTTCGAACCGGGCCAGGTGGTGCGCGGTGTGATCGGTCTGGACGGCGGCTCCACCTCGTCCAAGGCCGTGCTGATCGACGAGCAAGGTGAAATCCTCTGCAAAGCCTACCAGCTGTCGAAAGGCAACCCTATCCAGGATACGAAAGATTTGCTCGAGAAGATCCTCGACCACGTCAAGGGTCAAGGAGCGACGTTCGAATGCTTGGGGTTCGGCGCAACTGGCTACGCCGCGGATGTGCTGGAAGAGACCGTGCTAGCGGATTGCAACATCGTCGAGACGGTGGCCCACATGATGAGCGCCGTCCACTTTTTCGGGGACGTCGACGTGATCTGCGACATCGGCGGGCAGGACATCAAAGTCCTGTTCATGAAGAATGGCGACATTCAAAACTTCAAACTCTCCAACTCGTGCAGTGCCGGCAACGGCATGCTGCTTCAGGCGATGGCCGACCAGTTCGGGATCCCCGTTACCGAGTACGCCGAAAACGCCTTCAAGGCCGAGCTCGCTCCGAAGTTCTCCTACGGGTGCGCGGTATTTCTGGATACCGACCGCGTGAACTTCCAGAAAGAGGGCTACCAAAAAGAGGAGCTTCTGGCGGGGCTCGCGCAGGTGCTGCCGAAGAACGTCTGGCAGTACGTGGTGCAGATTCCGAGGCTCGCGTCTCTGGGCCGGAAGTTCGTGCTGCAGGGCGGCACGCAATACAACCTGGCGGCGGTCAAGGCGCAGGTCGACTACATCAAGCAGCGGGTGCCGGGCGCAGAAGTCTTCGTGCACCCGCATACGGGCGAGGCCGGCGCCATCGGCGCGGCCATCGAAACCCTCCGGCGCTACAAGCGCAGTGGCAAGACACGCTTCATCGGAATCGAAGCAACGCTCGACCTCGACTATCGCACCAAGAACGACGAGGAAACCGTCTGTCACTTTTGCCCCAACGAGTGCAAACGCACGTTCATCGATACGACCCGTCCCGATGGCAGCACCTCGCGCTACATTTCGGGTTTTTCTTGCGAGAAGGGTACGGTCGAAAGCAAAGAGGCCATGTTGGCCCTGGTGAAGGAACGCAAGCAGACGGCCGCCCAGTTTCCCAACCTGGTGGACTACGAATCCAATCGCGCATTCCAGCACTTTTACAAGCCCGAACCGATTCCCGAAGAGGGCACGGTCATCGACGATGTGCGCGTGACCAAAGGGATCTTCCGCATCAAGCGAGAGAAGTACAGTCGTCCGTTTCAGCGTTCCAGCGCGGAAGCGACGAAGCGACGAAAGTCGATCCGGATCGGCATGCCGCGCGTTCTGAACATGTATTCCACCGCACCCTTCTTTCGAACGTATTTCGAAGCCCTGGGGCTCGGGCGCTCGAACATCGTGTTCAGTGACCAGACCAGCGAAGACCTCTTCGTCGAAGGTGGCAAGTACGGCTCCGTGGACCCTTGCTATCCGAGCAAGGTGGTGCAGGCGCACATTCACAACCTGCTCTTTCACAAGCACGAGCCCGCTCGCAAGCGCCAGCTCGACTACATTTTCTTCCCCATTTTGACGCATGTTCCGAGCTTCGTCGTCGACACTCAGGACAACGCGTCTTGTCCGATCGTCGCTGGCACTCCGGACGTCATCAAGTCCGCCTTCACCAAGGAAGTCGACTTCTTCACGGAACGCAACATCGAATACCTGGCCCCGGCGCTGTCTTTCACCGAGCCGACCTTGATGGCGCGTCGGCTGTTCGAGACCTTCGGCCAGCGCCTTGGCATCACGGAGGACGAGAATGACCACGCCTGTCGTGAAGCCAGAAAAGCGTTGCAGCTCTTCGAGCGCGATCTACAGGACAAAGGCCGCGCCATCCTGGAGACGGTCGAGGCGGAAGACCGGATAGCGATTCTGGTCCTCAACCGTCCTTACCACGCCGACCCGGGCATGAATCACGGCATCCCGGAGGAGTTCCAGGTGCTCGGCTATCCGATCCTGTCGATCCGGTCGATACCGCGCGAGCGCGAGTACCTGGACCGCTACTTCAAAGAGGAGCTGGAAAACGGCACCATCAAGAGTCCGCTCGAGCTCAACCATATCTGGCCGGAAAACTACTCGGCCAACAGTGCGCAGAAGGTGTGGGCTGCGAACTTCGCGGCTCACCACCCGAACGTCGCCGTGCTCGATCTGTCGAGCTTCAAATGCGGGCACGACGCACCGACCTACGGCATGGTGGACACTATCCTTCAGACCTCGAAGACTCCTGCCGCAGCGCTGCACGACCTGGACGCCAACAAGCCCGGCGGCTCGATCAAGATCCGCGTGAAGACCTATGCTCACTCCTTGAGGCTGCAACAGGAACGCCTCGAAGACGTTTCCAACAAGAAAAGAGAGCTGTCGCACGCCATCGACAGGAAACGCCTGGAGCTCTTGAAGCTGAAGCGGGAGCAGCTCCAGAACGTCCAGCGCCAAGATCCCGAAATCACCCGTGCCATCGAGGAGCTTTCCGCGAAGGTGCGAAGCTACGAAACCCGTATCCCGGCCGAAGTCGAACTTCCCAAAGGCGTGGTCCGCCTCGGTCGCAAAGCCTCGGACGGGAAAATCGTACCCGTCACACCTCGCCGGGAGGCGCCGTTCGCGGCACCTCCGCCCGCTGAATGAGTCCGAACAAGTCCGCACAAGACCAACGGAGACAAGAACAATGACGCAGCAAGTAGTGCTCGATTCCCCCAACAAACGCAGTCTGCCCATCGCCGGCCAGGCGCCGCTCGACATCGAGCGTGAGCTGGCCGAGTTCGAGGCCACCGAACGCGCACGCCTCGGCCTGGAAAAAGAGGAGCACTGGGTCGAAGACATGGCGAACCTGATGTTCACCAAGTCCGAAAGATCCAAGGTGACCCTGCTCATCGGCGGCTTGACGATGGCTCAGGACTACCTGATCGGCGCTGCGTTCAGCCATGTCGGATACAACACCATCAGCATGGATGCGCCGGACGAGGAGTCGCTGCGCGTGGGCAAGGAGTTCGGCAATCGAGCGCAGTGCAACCCGACCTACTTCACGGTGGGCAATCTGGTCAAATCGTTGATCCATCTCCGTGACAAGAAGGGCATGTCCACGGAGGAAATCATCGACAAGTACGTGTTCTTGACGGCCGGTGCTTGCGGCCCCTGTCGCTTCGGCATGTACGTGACCGAGTACCGCAAAGCGCTGCGTGACGCCGGTTTTGACGGATTCCGCGTCATGCTGTTCCAACAGCAAGGCGGCCTCAGCCAGGCCAGCGGCGAGGAAAGCGGTCTGGAGCTGAATCCGAAGTTCTTCATCGGGCTGCTCAAAGGGTTGGTCGCGGGCGACGTGCTCAACGGCATCGGTTACCGCCTGCGCCCCTTCGAGGTCGAAGCGGGCGCTACCGACAAGGCGCTCGAAGAAGCCAAGAAGATCTGCCACGACGCCCTGTTGAACGGGAAGAGCATTCTGCGGGCGCTTCACAAGAGCAAACAGCTGTTCAAGGCCGTCAAGGTGGACCGCACCATTCCCAAGCCGAAGACGGCGATCATCGGCGAGTTCTGGGCCATGACCACGGAAGGCGCGGGCAACTACGCGCTGCAGCGCTTCCTGGAGCAAGAGGGCTCGGAAGCCGACATCCAGTTCGTCTCCGCCTGGCTCTTGTACAACGTCTGGGAGCTTCGCCACGATACGAAGAACCGCGCCAAGTTGCGCGCCGAAGACGGCGGCGCCCAAGGGCTCGCCGGTGCTGGAGAATATGGCGTCTTCCAGAGGCAGATCGGGCTCTGGGCCGCGGACAAGGCCATCCGCCTCGGATTCCAGACCTTCGCTCACGCTGTCGGGTTCTATGGCTACCACCTACCCGACATGGATCAGATCGCGGATCTAGCTGCCCCCTATTACAACAACGACCTGCGTGGCGGCGAGGGTCACATGGAGGTGGGCAAGCTGATCGTCAACGTGGCGAAGAACAAAGCCAACATGACTTTGAGTGTGAAGCCTTTCGGCTGCATGCCGAGCTCGGGAGTGAGCGACGGTGTTCAGTCGCTGATTACCGAGAAGTTCCCGGGCACCATCTTCTGTGCCGTGGAAACCAGCGGCGACGGCGCCGTCAATTTCTACAGTCGCGTTCAAATGTACCTCTTCAAGGCGAAGCAGGCGGCACAGGCCGAACTGGACAAAGCGCTCCAGGAAACGGGCGTGACGCTCGATCAGGTGCGCGGCTTCATCGAAGAGCATCCGCGCTATGCGAGCGCATTGCACAAGGCGCCTCACAAGGCGGGCTGCACTGCGGCCGACGTGGTGTACGAGGTGGCCGAGCAGCTCACCACCACGCGCAGCCAACGGCTCGTCAGGACGGCGAAGCGCGTTCTTTCGGGCGCGAAACAGTCCTTGGGTCGTGCGGTACGCGAAGCGCCCGAAACGGCGCGTACGACCGCCCACTTCACCCGTGAAGGCGCCAAGGAGCTGATGGAGCTCTGCAGAGATCAGGCTCCGGGTCTGGCCCAGAAGAGCCTCGACGCGGCCCGCAGCAAGGCCGCCCAGGTGCTGCCCTTGAAGCGCGAAAGCCAACAAGAAGAGGTGCGCAAGGCCAGCTGACGAAGTCGCCAGACCTGGCTCGTCGTGCGCCCGCACGCCCTAGCGGCTGCGGGCGCAGACGCGTGCGCCCGGTCACCCGGGCGCCAGCAGCTCTCGCGCCCGGCGCACCAGATCCGCCGGACGGAATGGCTTTTCGATGGTGGCCACGTCCCTCAGTCGGCAAAGCCGATCCGCGACAGTCTCGGAAGAGTAGCCGGTCATGAAGAGAATCGCGAGCCCGGGCCGCAGCTCACGCACCTTCATGGCCAAAGCCAGGCCGTCCATTTGAGGCATCACCACGTCCGAAAGGAGTAGGTCAACGCGCCCGCCGCGCTGCAACACAGCGAGGGCTTGATCCGCAGAAGCGGTAGGAATCACCACGAACCCCGCGCGAACCAGCGTGCGTTCGACCACCTCGAGCACCGGCAGCTGGTCCTCCACCACGAGCACGGCGGGCGAATCGACGCTCAATGGTACGTAGCCGTGAAGTTGAAGCCCGGCAGAAGCACCCAGAAATCGCTTCCCAATTCCTGGTGGCGCAGCGAGGCAAAGGTGAAGCGACCGGTGAAACCGAGGCTCCAGTTGGCGGAGACCCACCAGTCGTATCCCAGGCCTCCCGCCAAGGCAAAGCCATGGTAGTCCTGCGACTGCGCGCGATCGCCGCTCGAGCTCAGCTGTGCGTACGCGAGCTCCGCAAGCAGGTGCAAACCGCTCCCCGGGTCCGGGTAGTAGTCGGCGAACCCGCCAATATGAAACCAGCTGAAGACGATATCGCTGCCGAGATCGGCAACCGCTCCCTCGCGAGAGGGCTTAGGAAATCCCATACCGCCCAGAATGGCGCCCACGGCGAGGCCCTCCGTCGGTGAGCCGCCCAGGAGCGCGTCGAAGCCGAACCCCAGTCCGGAGCTGGCTCCGTTCCCACCACGTTCGCGAAGCATCAGGTAGCCCAGCGTCGGGTGCAGTCCCAGAAAGAAGCCATCGCGCGTTTCCGGTCGCTCGAGCGGCTTCTCGTCACCGAGCCCATCTTCGTCCACGACATCGACGAACTCGCTGGGTTCCTGACCCCCACCAGCCGTTTCTGGAGGCTCTGGTGCGGCGTCGTCGTTGACGAAGCTGTTCTCCTCGGCTGTCAGGGTGCCGGCCGCGGGCAGTTCGATGGCACAGCGCTCTTTGGGATGGCCGACGGCGCCCCCGAATGGACTGCCCTTTTCGGCCGCCACCACGTAGACCTGACCCATACCGACCGGTCGGGGGATCACTGCCCCCTGCTGAACCGGGATGCCTTCATGAGCGCGCTCCACCATCACGACCACATCGTCGCCCGAAACCACGTAACCCTTGTAGGAAGCCCCCAATCCCGGGTCAGTGTCACAAGCCACTCCATCCGAGCTCAGCCCCACCACGAGCTGCCGCGTGGTGTCGACCTGGGGCGGAGCCTTCTCCCACTTGAATGCCGCGTCGTCCGGCTCTCCGAGATGCACGGCCAAGCAAGAGCAGTTGGCCTGTTTCGGGCCCTGGTAGCTCAGGTCGCGCCGAGCTCCGAGTAAGGCCGGACCTCTGCTGACCGGTGAGCTGGGAACCACCGGCGACTGCACTTCGACGGGCTTGTCCAGATCGGTTTCGCCTGGAGCAGGCTCGGTCCGCTCCGAGGTCATACTGGCATTGGCCTCGGCGTCAGCATCGGCGCTGGCAGACGCACCGCTGCTTCCCGCTTTGGCTTCGGCGTTCATCGACGCCTTGCAACCGGCCACGCCGGCGAGCAACAGGAATGAATAGAAGGCGCGCCTCACGACATGCGAGCGTGCCATCATACCAAGTAGATGGGCAAATCTTGTTGGAGGACGTGGGACCTATAGAAGTGGTGCGCTGCCCTCTATGACCGAAGCGCGATCCTTGGACGGGGTTTTCCGGCGTCACGGGCATGAGCTCAATCCGCATAAGTGGTGAGCGGCGGCCGACCGAAGCGCTCGCGAATGGAATTGACCACGGACAGCACGCGGCGGCGGCCGAGCGTGCGCCGAACCAGACGGCGCTTTCTGGGAAAGTCGAGCAGCGTCAACCCCACGACAATGGTCAAGATCCCTTGCCCCGGCAGGACGAGCATCAACAGCCCCAAGAGCAAGAGCACGGCCCCGAGCACGTTGCGCCCCACGCGACGTCCGATGCCGCCACGCTCGGCGGCACCTTCCGCGTGCAGGTAGTCCTGCGGAAGGCGGCACAAGAACCAGGGAATCGCCACGAAGCTGGCCAGGGCCATCAAAACGGAAACGCCCGCGACCGTACTGGCGACTGACGGCGTCAGCGCGCTAGCTGCGAACGACTTCAACCAGTTGGGCAGTGCCACGGAGGGTCAACGTACGCCCGAATCGTTGGGCATCCGAAAGACGTGACCAAGGAAGAAGTTCAGGCCAAACCCCGCTGAGTTGGGACGGTCCACGTCTTGCGTGGGTGAGACGCACTGAGTGCCGAGCGGACACGCCACTTTCGAGTATTTACCCCCGAAGCCATACACGAGCGAGAAATCGAAGCCGATCCTCAGGCCGCTCCGGGTCAACCATTCGAAGGGCACGAGGAAGCCGAAAGTGTCACCAAAGTCGCCCCCGGCAATGTGCATGTACTGCAGGCTGGGCGAAAGCGAGAAGTCGTCCTGGCGATTGGCCGCTGCCCCCACGCTGAGCCCCCAAAGCCAAACGGAAGCCTCTCCGTTCTCGGCAGGCGCGCTGATTTCGTCATTGACGGACGCCACCGGAACGAGCGCACGCGCGCCAGCTCGAAACCGCTCGTGCGCGAAGACTCCGACCTCGCCCCCGAAAGCGGCTCCCGTGCTCACGCGCTCGCGCAAGAGGAATGCTCCCGCCAGCATATTGATGAAGGGCGACGCCCGCACCGCGGCCAAGCGAGGCATGGAACGGGGTGGAGAGGGCATGTCCTCGAGCCCGTAGTCGGGTTGGCAATCACCGCCAGGGCAAACAACTTCCGGGCGCGGCGCTTGCTCACGGGGCCGGCCGGGGGCGGGAGGGTACACGCTCGGCCCTCGGTAGGGATTGGGTCCGGCCTGGCTGGTCCCCGGAACGCCCCCGGCCGAGGGGGCAGCGGAGGGCGGCGCCTCGATGGGCAACCCCGAGACGGGATCCACCGCTGGAGTCGGCGCGGCTGGGTCGGGCCCGCGAGAACCTCCCGGAGCTGCTCCGGGCTCGGGCGCGGCAGGGGGAAGGCCAGGCTGCGGCTGCTCCGGCTGCTCGGAAGGAGCCGGCATGGGAGGCGGCGCGGGAGGCTTCGGGAGAGCGCTACCAGGTGGCGGTGGCGCGGACGAAGGCGGCGGCGCGGACGAAGGCGGCGGCGCGGGTGGTACCGGGGCGGTCTGGGCGCTCGCGAGCACGCTCCACGTCAACGTCAGCCATACCCAGCGTTGCCCCATCACTGGGCTCGACTCTACCTCTCTCAGCCGCGCAACGCTACCGGTCTCGAGCGGCCGCGGGCCCTTACTGCCCCGCCCACCAGACCGCCTCCAGCTCGTCCACCAGGGCCCGGACCACGGCCCTCGGGGATTCGAACTGGCGTACGGCCCTTTTTACCACTTGCTCCCACTCGGGAAAGTCCACCGGCCCGCGTACGCTCCGATGGGTAGTGCGCACCAGCTCCGCGAGCTCTTGTCGCTGTCGCTTGCTGAACGCCGGCACCTCTTCGGGCACCAGTCGCTGCAAACGTCGCCTGAACATCACTGCGTCCTCCCATTCGAGGGTGCCGCTTTGTTCCTCCACTTCTCCGAGTAGCTCCCGCGCCTCGCGCCTCAGGTCCTTGAGCGCTGGTGGCGTAATGGCGACCACCACGCAGGCGTTGGGCAGCGCGCCGCCGCAGTAAAACGACAGCGTACGCAGAGCGGCTCGTCGCGCTGCACGCCCCGCGCCAGTGGTATACAGATTCTCGGCTTCGTCGATGAGCACGACGGGGCCCGCACATGACTCGAGGCGCTGCAGCAGCTCGAGCCACAGAAGCAGCCGCCGATAGGCGTCCTGCCGATACCCTTTGGAGGCGCTTCGCTCGCCGAGATCGCGACCGCCGAGGAAGCTCTCCAGGGCAGCCCCTGGATCCACAGCGGCGCGAGCAATCGAAAGCGCTTTGCCCGCGGGCTGGGCGGTCTCGCCCGCTTGCTCGTGGCAGGCTTCGAGCGCTCCGAGCAATGCCTTGAGCTTCGCGCGTGAACGAGTCCACTCCGAAGCCTTTTCGAGCGCGCTGGGACGCCGCCGAACGGGCAGAACCGAATGCTCCAGAAGGCGCCGAAAATGCCGAGCTGGATTGCCCAGATCCAGGTTCAGCCGTTCGAGATTCAGCCAAAACACGGGATGGTTGTCGGCCAGGGCGCGCTCGGCGAGATGCATGAGCTGATGGGTCTTGCCACTGCCGTAGTCACCGACCAGCGCCGTGAACACGCTGCCGGATGCGTCGGCATGTTCGAACAATTTCTTGATGGCTCGATCGATGCGCTCGTGACCGACACTCATGGAAGTGACCGCCTCGAGCGGGGGCAGCCCCTGCGAAATGCGAATGAGCGTGCGAAGCGCCGGACGCTTGGTGTCCGGTGCGCGTTCGACGCGGCGGTGCACGTATTCGTAGGGTTCTCGCACCAGCGAGGTCCACGAACGATGCGGGGGGGGTGGTTCGGCATCGGTGGGCACCTCCAACCTGGCCAGCAGCGGCGGCAAACTGCGCAAGGAACGTGGCCCCTCGAAAAGCCGATTTGTACCCGTGATCATGATGCGCGTCCCGATGGCCCCGTTGCCCGTGTCGAAGTTGTCCACCAATTCCCTGAGCACGGTGTAGGCCTTCTCTCGCTGTCGTGAGGTTCTGCGAGCCAGGGCATCCCCATCGTGAAGGAACACCCCGAGCCCCGCGCAGCCGAGAGCCTTGACGATACGGCTCAACTCCGCCAACGCGCGCTGGGCCGTGTGCGGGTTGAGCGCCGAGCGCACGGCGGGGTTACGGCTGCGCCGCCCGGGCTCGGTGCCGTCGACCCAGGCATGGTAGGCTCGAATCTCCGACTTGGCTTCGCCGTCTGCCAGTAGGTATGCGTGACACAGAGCCGTCAAGTCTTGCTCCGCACCCAGCTCGGCCGCCGCTTCCAAGAAGCGCTCGGCAGCGCGACTCCCGCGCTTTTCCCAGAAGCGATCCAGAAGCTGCAACAGGCCCCCCGCCCTGCTGGCACCTGGCGCCTGCACGGCGTCCAAGATCGCCCGAACGAGCTGCTCGAACGTATCGAAAGTCGCCTCCAGCAAGGAAACCTGCGCGGTGGCGAAATGCTGACCGCGTGCGCGCTCGGCAAGCTTGCGAACCAGTGTGGACTCCCGCTTGCTGGTCGGGCAGTGCACCAGTGATACCGCCACGGCACCACAGTGAGAAAGGTCGAGGAGAGCCTGGTCCTGACGCGCAAACTCATCCTGCAACGTCGTCACCGAGCGTGTTTCGACCCCAGAGGCAATGGAAGGGGGGGAACCGGCCTGTGCCATGTCGTTCTCGTACCTTTGTTGCGTCCAAATCGGTGAACTTTTCGTGTTTAGTACGGAGCGCGCGCGAACTCAAACCGCTTGTTATCCGCTTTTTTCCATGAAGCAGGAGTAATTGCGCTTCGCCGAGAATATTCGGCGGCACGGTTCGCTCGGCCAACTCACCACGGCCTGCTGCCGCGTGGCGTGGCGCGCCGCCCGAGCGCCACGCCGTCAATCAAGCCCCGAACGCGGAGTCCCCCGAGGTTGCTTCAGGTTGCCGTAGCGATGGGTGCTGGTGCAGACGGACTGCTCTTTCAGATAGCGCCTGAGCTCGACGTAGCCGTCGTCGTGTGCCGGTCCCGCATCGACGAAAACGGCGTGTCTGCTCGGCAGCTCTTCGAGTTCGCGAGTAGACGGACCAACGCACCGCAAACGTTCGATGGACCTTCTCTTCAGCAACTCGCCGAGCACACTCTGCGACTCGTAGCGCTCCACCTCGAAGGGCAGCCCACGCGAGAGCGGCGAGATCGCGAACTGAGGGCTCGCTAGCAGGGTGAGCACGGCGCGGGCCATGCGCGCCGCCAACAGGCAGCTCAGAACGTCGAGAAGGTGCGAGCCCACACCAAGCAGCAACAGCACCCGGCAAGGCTGGTAGCGGAGCACGTTGTGCTGACCGAGCACGTCTGCCTGAGGATGCGCTCGCGAAAATTCCTGGTCGAAGACCTTCGAGTAGTTGTGGAAACGGGCTTCGAGCTGTTCGCGGTCTTCTTCCGACAGCTGCGCACCTGCCCGACGCACCTCTGCCAACCCCGAAGCTTCGCCCGGCACGATCCTGAGCGAAGAGCTCTGAGCGTGGCGCGGACCCCGGCTCAGCGCCGGCGCCTTCAGCCTCGATCGCCGCCCCTCGACTACGCAGAACTGCGCGACATAGTTGGGTCCCCCGGCCTTGGCCCCGGGGCCAAACCCGGAGGCTTTGCGTCCCCCAAAGGGCTGACGCCCGACAATAGCCCCCGTGACCGGGTGATTGATGTAGACGTTGCCCGCGTCCACCGAGTCGGCGAAAGCCCTGCACTGACTCGGGTCGAGCGACTGGATGCCGCTGGTCAACCCGTAAGGGGTGCAATTGATGAGCTCGAGTGCTTGGTCGAGGTCTCCGGCGGGCATTACGCTCAACAACGGCCCGAAGAACTCGGTCATGTGCGAGAGCCCACCGGGGCGTACGTTCCATTTGATGCCTGGAGCCAACAAATGGGGATTGTCAGCATGGCGACGGGGTGCGAGCAGCCACTCTTCGCCAGCCTCTAGCGTGTCGATGCCCTGCCGCAATGCACCTTCGGGCGGGCGTATCAAGGGCGTGACGAAGTTCTCCAGGTGCCACGCCGAACCCACCGGGAGACTCTCGGTCGCATCGAGCAGTTGGCTTTTGAACGATTCCTCACGGTACAGATCCCGATGAACGATGAGCAGGCTGCAGGCGCTGCACTTCTGGCCCGAGTGACTGAATGCGGAGTGCACCACGTGCCGGACTGCCTGCTCTTGGTCGCAAACGTCGGACACGTAGATGGCGTTCTTGCCACCGGTTTCCGCAATCAGATCGAGGCCAGGCCTCAGACGATGGAACAGATGTGCCGTTTGAGTGCCCCCCGTGAGCACCACCAAGGCGACGCGACGGTCGGCGATCAGGCGACTTCCGAGCTCATCGCCACAGACCACGAACTGTAAAGCGGGCTTGGGGATGCCCGCCCGGTGGCAGATTCTGACGAGCGTTGCAGCCACGAGAATGCTCTCGGGCGCGGGCTTGAGGATGACCACATTGCCTGCCACCAGGGAGGCGACCACCCCGCCGAGCGGAATCGCCAGGGGAAAGTTCCACGGCGGCGTAACCAGCACGACCCCTTTTGGCCTGGTCTCGAAAGCTTCGTCGAGGCGCACGAACTGACGCGCGTAGTATTCCGCGAAGTCAACGGCCTCGGAAACCTCGGCGTCGGCCTCCTCCACGCGCTTGCCGGCGTCCAGGAGCATGTGGGCAATGAGCTCCCCGCGCGCAGCTCGGAGCTCTTGAGCCACATTGGAGATCAACCGGGCTCGCTCCGAGGTCGGAGTCCGGGCCCAGCTCGCGGCCGCCTGCTCGGCGCCGGTCAGAACCCGCTCGAGAACCTCGTCATTGGCCAGAACGTAGCGGTACGCCTCCACACCGGGTCGTGAGGGGTCCACCCCCGAGCACACCTGCCCGTCGCGCCAGGCCGCCCCGCTTACTTCCAGCGGAATCTCGAACTGGGCCTGCTCCGCTGCTTTCAGACACTCACTCAGCCAGGCGCGATTCGCATCGTTGGTGAAGTCGGTATCCGGCTCGTTGTCGAACGCGGGCCGCGCCAGTGAAAGCTCGAGAGCACGCCGCTCCGTGTTGCGTTTGGATGCGCTCGAAATGCTTGCTCTCGCTTCACAGGCGGCGACGAAAGCCCGAGCCTGCTCTTTGAAGCGAGCGTCGCCCGGGCGCATGCCGAAGCTGTGACGCAGGAAGTTGTCCTCGCCAGTGTTCTCGTCGAGGCGACGCACCAGGTAAGCTACCGCCGCTGGAAAGTTCTTCTCGTCGACGCTGGGTGCATAGACGAGCACGCTGCCTGCCACCTGTTGCAGGACACGCCTGAGCGGTTGAGCCATGCCCTCCAGCATTTCGAGCTCCACCAGAGACTCCACCCCCTGGCTTCTTCGCACGACCAGTGCATAAGCAAGATCGAACACGTTGTGACTGGCAACTCCCAGATGAACGGCCCTCGCGTGTTCTGGCCGGCAGGCGAACAACAAGAGCCTCTTGTAGTTGGCGTCGACCTCGTGCTTGCTCTCGTAGGTGGCCAGGGGCCAGCCTCGCTGAGACGCCTCCAGGCGCTCCATGGCGAGATTCGCGCCTTTGACGATGCGGACCCTGATCGGAGCCTTCCCCTCCGAGTGCCTGGCACGAGCCCACGCGGTCAGCCTGGTCTGAAAATGAACCGAATCGGGCAAGTACGCCTGCAATACGATACCCGCCGTGAGGTCGGCGAAGCGAGGCTCGTCCAGCACGCGCGTGAACAGCTCGACCGTCATGGCAAGGTCTCGATACGATTCCATGTCCAGATACACGAGCTTGTGTGGCCGTGCTTGTCGCGCCTTGTCGTAAATCTTATACAGACGCTCGCTCAGCACCCGGACCGTATGCTCGAATGCCACCGGCCTGAGCTGGCTGTATAGCGAAGATATCTTTACGCTGATGGTACTGACCTCGGGTCGCTCCAACAGATCCGCATAGGCCAGCCAGTGGCGCTCCGCTTCCCGCTCCCCCAAGACCTCCTCACCCAGGTGGTTCACGTTGACCCGAACCTGATCGCCCGCCATTTCCTGCAGGTACTTCGCCAGGACGTCGGCGTCCGCGGGAACGATGTACGGGCTGGCATCGTGATAGATGCGCTGGCGCACGGCGGCGGCGGTCAGCTCCGGAAGCGAGGAGCCGAAGCTCGCTAGAGCGCGCAGCTCCAATCGATCCAGTCGCGGCAGCGATGTTGGAATACCGAATTCAGCCAATAGCGCTCGCACCTGCCGGACCAGCTGCGCTCCGCTCTTGCTGCGGTGAACGCGATCCGTGATAGCAGTGGCGAACGCCTGCCCGCTGGGATCCTCCATCAGGGCCCCCAGCCGTCCAGCC
This sequence comes from uncultured delta proteobacterium, assembly GCA_963809955.1. Classification (GTDB taxonomy): domain Bacteria; phylum Myxococcota_A; class Polyangia; order Polyangiales; family Polyangiaceae; genus JAICQQ01. The sequence continues at coordinate 126,844 of CAWELQ010000009.1, read as the reverse complement.
AGTGCGCGCTCGTGCCGCGTGGCCAGTGACTGGCTGGCGCCGAGCAACGTATGGGCCAACTCGACCGCCAACTCGGCCTGGGCAAGCGGCGTCAGCCCTGGCACGGCACGTTGTAGCAGAGCCCTCGCGTGCGAGACATGTGCGTCCTCGGATTCCACCCCCGAAGTGTGTCACGAAACTCCCTGTTTAGCCGAAACCGGCCCCCCGCGGCCAGCGGCGAACCGCAGTGTGAAAGCCGCGTGACCGAGCCTTTGCGCAATCGTCTCGAAGTTTCTTCCTGACGGGCCAGTCTGCCGAAATCCGGGCCCGAACCGTTTGGATGGATGTCAAATATACCCAACCAAAAATAAGATCCGTATCGCCGGCCAAGACTCGCCGCAGACGATCGCACCTGCAATAGCGCGGCTCACGCGGATCCCCGGGATCCGCCGCGCGCAACATCGACTGATATGTTCAGTATGCGCGGACCTGACGATTCGACAGGACCGCCGTCCATGTGTTAGGGTCCGCCACTCTCGCGAACGAGGCAGTGTGCGCTGCGCCTGTCGATCGTTGCGATTTTACCCTGCCCATACTGGGCAGTAGCCACGAAAGGACACCGGACCGGATGAATGGAACGCGTCTCGATTTTTCAGCAACCCCGCTAGACAATCGCCCGCATCGGCAAGACTACGGTTCCGATCCGGTCAGCATACGCCGGACGGATCACTACCAAGCTGAGTATGTCCGCACCTTCGTCGAAAAGTGGGACGAGCTAATCGACTGGGAGGCACGCGCCAAGAGCGAAGGCCAATTCTTCATCGATCTGTTGCGCGGCAGGGGTAAGCAGAAAGTCCTCGATGTGGCGACGGGAACGGGTTTTCATTCCGTTCAACTCGTACGTGGCGGGTTCGACGTAACCAGCGCAGACGGGAATGCGGACATGCTGGTCAAGTCCTTCGACAACGGCCGAAAGCATGGTGTCTTGATGCGCACCGTGCATGCGGACTGGCGCACGCTCACCAAGAACATCCACGGCAAGTACGACGCGGTCATTTGCCTGGGCAACTCGTTCACCCACCTGTTCGCGGAGCGCGATCGCCGTCGGGCACTGGCGGAGTTCTACGCCGTGCTCAAGCACGATGGCATCTTGGTCTTGGACCAGCGCAACTACGACCGGATTCTGGACGAGGGCTTCTCGTCGAAGCACACCTATTATTACTGCGGCGATAACGTGAAAGCCGCTCCCGAGTACATCGACGAGGGCCTCGCGCGCTTCCGCTACGACTTCCCGGACGGCAGTGAGTTTCATCTGAACATGTTTCCGCTGCGCAAAACCTACACGCGCAAGTTGATCACCGAGGCGGGCTTTCAGTCGGTAAAGACCTACGGCGACTTCGTGGAAACCTACCAGGAGCAGGAGCCCGATTTCTTCATTCACGTGGCGGAGAAGAGCCATCGTGAGTGCTAGCCCCCAGCCGAACAGCAGCGTCGTCGACGTCACCGAGAAGTACTACGACAGCGACGACGCTGACAGCTTCTATGCGGAGATCTGGGGTGGCGAAGACATCCACATCGGTTTGTACGAGTCGCCGTCGCAATCGGTGCGCGACGCCAGTCAGGCCACTGTCAATCGTCTGGCCGACACCTTGGAGGGTGTCGGCCAGGAGACCCGCGTCCTCGACATCGGCGCCGGCTATGGCGGGACGGCGCGCACGCTGGTGAAGAGACTTGGCTGCAGCGTCACCTGTCTGAATTTGAGTGAAGCGCAGAACGCGCGAAACTTCCGACTCACGCGAGACCAAGGGTTTGCCGACCGAATACGAATCGTGCACGGCAACTTCGAGGACCTGCCCTTCGAAAAGGGCGAGTTCGACGTAGTGGTCTCGCAGGACGCGATTCTCCATAGCGGCCGCCGTGTTCGGGTTTTGGAGGAGGTTGCTCGGGTTCTCGGCCCGAGAGGACAGTTCTTGTTCACCGATCCCATGCAGAGCGACTCCTGTCCGAAAGGGGTTTTGGGACCGGTGCTGGCGCGAATCCATCTGGAATCACTCGGTTCGTTCCATTTCTACAGGGAAGAGCTCTCACGCCTCGGCTTTACCGAGATAGGCGTGCAGGATCTGACCAAACACCTGGGGCGCCATTATGCGCGCGTGCGACAGGAGCTGGAGCAGCGCTACGACGAGATGAGCCGCAAAGCATCCAAGCAGTACGTCGATCGGATGCTCGCTGGTCTCCAACATTGGGTGGACGCCGAGGCGAAGGGCTACCTCGCGTGGGGCTTCTTGCATTTCCGCGCTCCTTGAGCGCAGTGCAAACGGCCAGCACGACCGTGAAAGCGGTTTGCCGCTTCTACTTCTCGCTCTAGCGGTCGTGCCAGCGCCTCTCGGCTTCGGCGAGGATGGCCGCGGACTGGCTGGTACCAATTCGGGTAGCCCCCAAGGCGAGGTACTCGAGCACCGCATCCAGATCGCGAATCTTACCAGATGCCTTGACCTGCACGTGAGGGGGACTCTGATCACGCAGCAAACGAACGTCGTCGGGCGTTGCCCCGTGCGGACCGAAGCCCGTCGATGTCTTCACCCAGTCGACACCCGCCCGAGCTGAGATTCGGCAAAGCTCGATTTTCTGCCGCTTCGACAGGTAGCAGGTCTCGAAGATCAGCTTGAACTTGGCTCCGGCCGCATGACAGCGAGAACACAGCTCGCCGATCTGTCGCTCCACGGTCTCGAATCGTTCGCTCACCACCAGACCGATGTTGACGACCGCATCCACTTCCTTGGCCCCCGCGGCGAGCGCGACCTCGAGTTCCTCGAGCTTCGCATCGAGGGACAACGCCCCATGCGGAAAGTCCAGGATAGTGCTGGGTAGCGTGCGCGTTCCCGCCGCCAACTCGACCAGCTGTGGCAGGAAGTGAGGCACGATACACACACTCGCCACGCCGAGCCCAATGGCTTCCCTGGAGCCGGCTTCCAGTTCAGAAAGGCTCAGGTTGGGCTTGAGCAGCGAGTGGTCGAGAGTTCGTGCCAGTTCCTCCACGCTCTGCCCGGTCATCGCCCCTCGCATTCAGTGATGGAACGCGCGCAGGTGAGTGTGCACCATCGAAATGCCGTATTCTTGGCAGGCCGCGCTGATGTCGGCATCGCGGGTGGATCCTCCAGGCTGCGCGATGAACTTCACACCATGCCGCTGGGCATGGTCGATGTTGTCGCGAAACGGAATGAAGCCGTCGGAAACCAGACTCACGCCGTCCACCTTTTCGAGAAAGCTGCTCTTTTCTCGCGCGCTGAGAGGCTCACTGGGACGTTCGAGCACGTCGGAGAGCGCCCGCTGCTCGTAGGCGGTCAGGTCTCCCTCGATGTAGCGGATGCGCCAATTGATGCGGTCCTGACGCTTCAGCTCCGGTTTGAATCGTAGATCGAGCACCTTGGGGTGACGTCCTAATTGCCAGATGTCCGCCTTCTGGCCAGCCAGCTTGGTGCAGTCGACGCGCGACTGCTGACCTGCCCCAATGCCGATCATCTGACCGCCAACGGCGTAGCCCACGGAATTGGACTGCGTATACTTCAGCGTGGTGTAGCCCAGGACCAAGTCACGCTTCGCCTCGTCCGTCAGCGAACCGCTCACCACGTCGGAAAGGTCCTCCAGGGTGAAGACCCGATTGTTTCGCGACTGCGTGAGTTTGACGCCAAACACCTCGCGGCTCTCACGCTCGGGCGGCACGAAGCCCGGGTTGGCGCGAATCACGATGAATGCTCCCTGCTTCTTGCCCTTCAGAATGGCAAGCGCGGCTTCCGAGTAGTCCGGAGCCACGATTCCGTCCGACACCACGCCTTTGAGAAAACCGGCAGTGGCCTCATCCACCGGCTCCGAGAGCGCCACGAAGTCCCCAAACGAGCTTTTGGGGTCCGCACCTCGTGCGCGCACATACGCGAGGGCAGCGGGGCTCAATTTCTGCGAATCCACCTCGTAGGCGGATGCGAGCTCCGGCTCGAGCGGCACCGCCACCGCAGCCCCGGCCGGTGACACGTGCTTGAAGCTGGCGGCAGCAGGTAAGTCGAGTGCCTGGCGAACCTCGGACACCAACTGCCAGGCGTTGAGCGCGTCGAGCAGGTTGATTATGGAGGGCTTGCCGTTCAGTAGCTCGATGGGAGCCTCACCCAGAGGCTCGGCGCTGGCGAAAGACTGATGCGGATTACAACCGTATTTGAGAAGCATGCTGGCGTTTCATACAATTTCTGCTGGTGGAGGCATAGCCTCGAGGTGCCTCGTCGCCCGAAGCGCGCACGGACCCCACTTCACCTGGAAGCGACGCTCACTGCGGTCGTCTTCCAGATTTCCGAGGAATAGCCCAAGATCGTGCGATCGCTCGAAAACCTTCCCATTTTCGCAACATTGATAACCGCCTTCTGATCCCACATTTCGCTGTCCGCGTAGGCAGTGAGGACTGCTTCGTGGCACCTGCAGTAACTCAGGAAATCAGCCAGAATCAGGTAGAAATCCCTGTTCAGCAAGTCGTCCACGATGGGCTGAAACCTGCCCGGACCATCCTGAGCGAACAGAGCGTCGCGCACCGCGTCGAGCGCCGAGCGTACGGGCGCTTCGGAATAGTACACGTGACGCGGATCGTAGCCACCTGCGCGGGTCGCTTCTACTTGCTCTGCGGTCAATCCAAACAAGAAGAAATTCTCGGCGCCCACGGCTTCTCTGATCTCGATGTTCGCTCCGTCCAGTGTGCCGATGGTGAGCGCACCGTTCAGGGCAAACTTCATATTGCCGGTGCCAGAAGCCTCCATGCCCGCAGTCGAGATTTGCTCTGAAACCTCCGTGGCTGGAATGATGAGCTCCGCCCAGCTGACGTTGTAGTTGGGCACGAACACGACCTGCAGCTTGTCTTTGACGAGCGGGTCGGCATTGATCACCTTGGCCACCGCATTGATGAGGTGGATAATGCGCTTGGCCGCGTCGTAACCGGGCGCCGCCTTGCCGGCAAACAGGAAGGTGCGAGGTATCACCGTCTGGTTGGGTCGCTCGCGATAGCTCAGATACAGCGAGATGACGTGCAGGACATTCAACAGTTGCCGCTTGTACTCGTGGATGCGCTTCACCTGAGAATCGAGCACGAATTCAGGGTTCAGCTCGATGTCGTATTGCCGGGCCAGCTCCGCCGCCAAACGCCGCTTGTTGCGCTGCTTGATGGCGCGGAAATCGCGACGAAACTGCGCATTCGAAGCGTGGGGCACCAGGCCTTCTAGCTCATCGAGATTCGTGATCCAGCCCGTACCTATCTTGTCCGAGATAAGAGCGGCAAGCTCGGGGTTGCACTTCAACAGCCAACGCCGCGGCGTAACGCCATTGGTCTGATTGGTGAAACGTTGAGGGTCGAAGTCGCTGAAGTCCTTGAACAGCTGCTCACGCACCAACCGCGAGTGCAGTTCCGACACGCCATTGACCTTTCCGCTGCCCATGACGGCCAGGTTACCCATACGGACATAGCGTTCTTGCTCTTCGGCAATCACGCTCATGCGACGAATGCGGTCGCCATCGTTCGGGAAGCGCAGCCCCACCTCTTCCAGAAAGACATGATTGATCTGGTAGATAATCTGCAGATGCCGCGGCAAGACGCGCTCCATCAACCAGACGGGCCACTTCTCCAAGGCCTCGGGCATCAGCGTGTGATTCGTGTAGTTGATCGAGCCACGAGTAATCTGCCAAGCCCTTTCCCAGGTGTACTCGTACTGATCGCACAAGAGGCGCATCAGTTCAGCGACCGCGAGGGCAGGATGCGTATCATTCAGTTGGAACGCGATCTGGTCCGGTAGCGAGTCGAGGCTTTCGAACATCTCGAGGTGGCGCCTCAGCGCGTCTTGTAGGGTCGCCGACACCAGGAAGAACTGCTGTTTGAGGCGCAACTCTTTCCCCTGAACCTGGTGGTCGTTGGGGTAGAGCACACGCGTGATGTTTTCCACCGAGCTTTGGCGCTCCACGGCTTTCTGGTAGTCGCCAGCATTGAAATAGTGAATGTCGAATTCGCGCGTCGCCTTTGCGCCCCAAAGACGCAGCGTGTTCACCAACCCGTTTCGATAGCCGGGCACCGGGTAGTCGTACGCCATGGCCCGCACCGGGACGGTGTCCACCCACTGATGAATGGGGCGCCCGTCGGGACCGGTGTACTGAATCACACGACCATAGAAATGGACGTCGTAGATGCGTTCGGGACGCCCCACTTCCCAGGGCGTACCAAATTGCAGCCACAGGTCGGGGTTTTCGTGCTGCTCACCGTTGATGATGTCCTGTCGGAAGATGCCATAGTCGTAGCGCATGCCGTAGCCCATGGCGGGCACGCCCAGCGTCGCCAGCGAGTCCAAGAAACAGGCCGCCAGCCTGCCCAAACCGCCATTGCCCAAGCCCGGATCGCGCTCTTCGGCAAGCAGCTCTTCGAGGTCGATGCCGAGCTCGCTCATGGACTGCTTGGCTTCGTCATAGATCCCCAAACTCAGCAAGCTGTCGGAGAGCAGACGACCCAGCAAGTACTCCAGAGACAGGTAGTACACGTGCTTCGGCTTGGAGACGATGCGCTGTTGCCAGGTTCGGGTCCACCGATCGAAGAGTCGATCCCGGGTCGTTCTCGCCAAGCTGTTGAACTTATCGAGTTTTGTCGCAGCCTTCGGATGCTTTCCTTGGGTGTGCTGAATGTGGTGTACAAAACTGTCGCGCACGGAGTTCTTGTCCATTCCGAGTTCGGCGACAGGGATGCTGAGTTCTTTGAGCGGAGTCACGAAACCGAGTTTAGTACCAATGGGCGTGTCGCTGGCAGAGTCCGCCGCGACTTTTTGTCGCTATCCGGGCTTCTCCTACCTTCGGACCACGGCTCAGGCGCGGACAAGCGCCCGGATTTAACTGTTTGGAAACTCTTTGGCCACTATCTGCGTGCCGCCTGTTGCAGTTCAAAACATCGATGGTCTACCCTCCGAGGCCAGATCGATCATACCCACAGAGGAGGTTTCATCATGAGCGAGCGTCCACTAACGCGGTCCTTGACTCGAATGTTCTTGACCGGCACAACCCTTGGGTTGGCGATCGGTTGTGCACCTGCCGTGTCACCGGCGCCACCACCGGCGGCTCCGCCTCCACCCGCAGCGCCAGCCGCGGCACCGATGGCCCCAGCGCCCGCCGAGCCGGCGCCCGTCGCGGAGGCTCCAGCGCCACCTCCACCCATCGTCGTCAAGGACGTGGGTCTCAAGACACCGGAAACCATCCTCTACGTGCCCGACGAGGACATTTACCTGGTCAGCAACATCAACGGCGGCCCCACGGAAGCTGACCACAACGGCTTCATTTCGAAGATTTCGCCCGACGGCAAGGTGCTGGAGCTGAAGTGGATCGACGGCACCAAGCCCGGTGTCAACCTGGATGCACCGAAGGGCATGGCCATTTCGGGTGACATCTTGTACGTCGCCGATATCAAGTGGCTGCGACTATTCAACCGCAAGACGGGCAAGCCCCTCGGTAAAGTCGGCGTGGGCGGAGCCACGTTCTTGAACGACGTGACTCCGGCCGTCGGGGGCAAGGGTGTCTGGCTCTCCGACAGCGGGATGAAGTTCGGCGAGAAAGGCGCCGAGCCCACCAACAGCGACGGCGTGTTCCGCGTGTCCAACATGCAGGCCAAAGCCGTCATGAAAGACAAGTCGATGGGGTGGCCCAACGGGCTGCTAGCCGACGAAAACGGTACCTGGGTGCTTTCTTACAAAACCAACGAGCTTTACCACGTCAGCAAGGACGGCAAGAAAGAGAAGGCCCAGAACCTACCCAAAGGGTCCTTGGATGGCATCGTCAAGGCCAATGACGGGTCGATCTTGGTTTCGAGCTGGGAAGCCAAAGCCGTCTACCGAGGCAAACCCGGTCAAGAGTTCAAAGAAGTGGTGACCGGCGTCGAGTCGCCCGCGGGCATTGGCTACGACTCGAAACGTCATCGGGTATTGATCCCGGAATTCACGAAAGACGAGCTCCAGTTCTACACGTTGCCAGGCGCACCGGCGGCTGCGCCCGCGGCCGCCAAGACGCCAGACGCGGCGAAGCCCGCCGCCGGCACTAACGCAGCTGCTGCCGCGAAGCCCACGTCAGCGGCAAGTCCCGCCGCTGACGCAAAGCCCGCCGCTGGCGCGAAGCCCGCCGCTGGCGCGAAGCCCGCCGCCGGCGCGAAGCCCGCCGCCGGCGCAAAGCCCGCCGCTGGCGCAAAGCCCGCCGCTGGCGCAGCAACCCCGGCGGCACAGGCCAAGCCGGCGGCCCCGGCCACTCCCGCGAAGAAATAGCCCAGAGGTCGGGGTCGACGACGTGTCGGCCCCGACCCGAAACTTTCGTCAGGTTCGAGCGTAGATCCACGGTGATTGCCGAAGACAAAGCGCTCCCCCTCCTGGTATCGTGGAAATGACGCCTAGACTTGGCGCCATCGCTGCCACGCTGCTTCTGGCTCTCGGCTGCAGCCGCGAGGACGCCGCCCGGGCGGCACGTGCCGAGCTCGCGCCTCCCCCGCAGTCCGGCACACCCAGCGCTCCGAATGCGGAACTCCCGCTGACACAGGTCGAAGCCAGCGGTCAACTCGGTCCCGGACGCGGCACGCTGATCGTGGACATTCGGGCCCCGAAGGGAGCCCAGCTGACCGAAGGCGCCCCATTGGTGATCCGCGGCAGTGGGCAGGATCTCTCGTTTCCGAAAGAGCTGCACGTCCCCCTCGACTCGAGCAAGCTCCCGATCAAGCTGCCCATCGACGTGGCCGACGGCGCCCTGGGGCCAGCGAAGCTGGAACTCTCGTACTACTATTGTCAGACGAGCGACCACGGCTCCTGTCGCCCGGAGCGGGCCAAGCTCAGCGTCAAGCTCGATTTGAGCGGGAGCGCGCCCGGAGGGGAAGCTCATCTGGTACACCGTCCTATTCTGTGACGGCCCAGAGGCTCGCGCACCCTGGACGACTTCGCCGTCACGGCACAGACTTCACCAGCATGCTCTCTTTCGACGAGCGCCACCCTCTCAAAGGGGGGCTACGGCCAGAGCCCACCACCCAAGCAGCGCCAGACTGACCACGAGCGGACGAGCCAGAACCCAGAAGCGCGGCTCGTGGCGCCGCGCGCTCCGTTCGATCAGCTCACGGAAATGGCCGAGCTCGCTTTGGTCGAAGATGGCATTGGGAATGACGAGCATGCCCGCGTTCGTGCACAAGACCACGCTCTTGGGGCACCTGTAGTAGGCAAGTTCCTGCCATCGGTAAAACATAGTGTGCGGGACTCTGTAGCTTTCCAGCTCCCGATCGATCCCCAGCGAATCCGCCGCGATGGAGATGCGCAATAGGCCACCGCTGCCCGCGTCCGCAGCGTCCCAGGCGCGCAGCAACGGCAGCAACCGTTCTGCCACGAGGTACAACGCAGTGAGGTTCAAGAGCCCGGTTGACCAACCGAAGTAGCCGCAAATGAAACCGAGAACCACGAGCCCACCAGCGACCGGAACGGCAAAGCGCCGGACTTGCCGGGACTCCGGAGCGTAGGACCAAGCATGCGCCAGATCCGACAAGTTCAGCCGATAGAGCCGTGTGACGGGCCAAATGAGCAACGCCTCGGAACCGGGCTCGAGTACCCCTGCTGTCCCCGGCGCCACGGGTTCGAGCTTCGAGCCGGTCAAACCGAACGCCACCTAATACCTCCCCCGCACGTTCTTGTGCGGCAAGCGCAGTTCTGAAAAGCTAGGGTCATGCATTGGATCTTCGCCTACGGCTCCAACATGCATCTAGAGGACCTGCAGCGTTGGATGTCGACCCGGAATTTACCACCTGCCAGGATTCTGCAAGCAGAAGCTGCCGTTCTGCTCGGCCATCGGCTGGTCTGGAACTATTACTCGCCTGCGCGGGGCGGTGGAGCCGCGAACATAGAGCCTTCGGACACGGACCTACCAGGGGTGGTACTGCAGGTGGACGAAGATACGTTCGGCGCTATCGACCGGAAAGAGGGATACCCGGGGCGCTACGGAAGGCAGCGATCCCGCGCCCTACTCATGTCGGGTCGAATGGTGACGCCCTGGGTCTACTCGGTTCGAGACGAGTATAGAAGCCCAGAGCAAGTTTGCCCCACCCGTGCGTACCGCGCCCTGCTGATCGAAGGCGCACTCGAGTTCGGCTTGCCCCGAATCCACATCGACGCCCTCGAACTTCTGGAGACCTGCGACTAGCCCGGCGGACAGCCCGGGCCGCACCTAGAGGGCCGACCACTCGTGGGTTGCTTCGCCTCGGTCCGGACCCTGTGAGGGTCCGAGGCTGCGCTCAAAACCACCGGCTTGTCGAGCCAGGTGTCCTGCGTCGCGAGTCTCACTCGTCCGGCGCACAGCGACAACCCGCTTGCTCGACACGCTGGGCGGCGTCCCCAACGCGCCTTTTAGCCCGTTCACAGCGCTCATCAGGACCAGCAATGTCACAGATTTTCTGCTGAGCCCGGCGCATCGAAGCCAGAGCCCGACAACTCAAATCGCAGGGCCCCCCGAGCGGCGTCGAGCTTGGCGAGCCAGACGCCGGGGCTCGTTCGGGACGGTCAGAAGGAGCCTGGCTCCGCGGCGCGGCACCAGGACGCGGTTCGGGAGCGCCGGAAGGAGACGACCGAGGCGCGGGCTCAACCGCCTCCTCTCGTGGGGACAGCCCACTTCGCTTGCGGGCGAGTTCGTGGAGCAGTCGTGCCTCGCTCACCTCGAGATCGTGTTCGAGCGCATCCAGTTCGGATAGATTCGCGTGCGTGCGAACCGGCCCCTCAGGCTCGGCTGCTTCGGCCGCGGGCGCTGACGCCGGAGGCTCGGCCGCTTCGGGCGCTGACGCCGGAGGCTCGGCCTGCTTGACCGCGCAAGCCGCAGGCCCTGCCAGACAGCAGGCGACCACAAAGCCTGCTCGCTGGGGTCGAGCAAGGAGCCATCTAGAGGGAATCGTAAAGAGCACGCGCGGACCAACATAGCTCAGATTGGCTAGGTCGCTGCCTCAGAAATGCCAGTCGTTGCGACCTGCACGAGGTCTTCGTGGCTCGCTCGGGACCAGCGAGCGAGCGGCACCGGGGACCAGGGCAGAGCGTGCTGGACCGGCCTTGGCGGACCGGCCCGACAGGCCCTGACACTCTAACGTCCGGGACGCGGGTCTGGTGTCGAAAATCCACGTTTTCGCGAGCGCGAACTTCTGGAACAATGGCGCAAACGACGAGGGGAAGGGAACTCACGGTCCGACATGAAGCGCACCCTGTTAGCCACGAGCGGACCACTTCAGGGCGCACGCTTCGAGCTCGGCCGGCGCACCATCATTGGCAGAGCGGAAGACTCGGACGTTCAGGTACTAGCGGAGGGTGTTTCGCGCCAGCACGCTGCACTCATCGAGAACGACGAAGGCGAACTCTATCTGATGGACCTCGCCAGCAAGAACGGCACCTTCGTGGAGGGGCAGCGCATTTTGCGACTCCGTCTGGAGCTCGGTGTGGTGTTTCGCGTTTCGAGCAGCGCGTTCACCGTCACCATGGACGAGCAGGCGCCGAGCCAGCTCGAGCAGAGCGCAGCAGTCCAGCCTGGAGAGTCGCTCGAGGGGGACGCGGACCCGGACGACTTGGCTTGAGCAAGGGCATTCGGCTAGCCCGCCGCTCATGCCGGTTGCGAGCGGCTATTGACAGCATCGCTGTCTCGTCTATTACAAAAGCAGCGCCTCAAGGGGAGTCATTCATGCTCGTCGTCCATGTCCATGTGCAGGTCAAACCCGACTGTGTCGAAAGCTTCAAGGCTCTGACGCTCGCAAACGCCAGCGCCAGTTTGCGCGAGCCCGGAGTTGCCCGCTTCGATGTCATTCAAGACACAGAGGATCCGACGGCGTTCGTCTTGGTCGAGGCGTACAAGTCCGCCGAGGCGCCGTCTCAGCACAAGCAGACTGAGCACTATCAGCTCTGGCGAGACGGCGTGGTCGAGATGATGGCCAAGCCGCGAACCAGTCGGAAGTTTCATAGCGTTTTCCCTTCCGAAGCCCGTTGGCTCACGCCAGACTGAGCCGAAGCCATGAACTTCGAGTTCGCCACCGCCGGTCGTATCGTCTTCGGTCCCGGGCGCCTGCTGGCCGCGCTGGAAGCCGTGCCGAGTTTCGGCAAGCGGGCGCTCGTGGTCACTGGAAGCAACCAGGCGCGAGCCGAGGCGCTGCTCAACCGCTTGTCCGAGCTGGGGATTGCCCATTGCTCCATCTCGGTGGACGGAGAACCCAGCATCGAGACCGCCATCGAGGGGGTTCGGCAAGGGCGCGACTTCGGGGCAACCTTCTTGTTGGGGTTTGGTGGAGGAAGTGCACTGGACGCAGCGAAAGCCATCGCTGCGCTGCTGGCCAACCAGGGTCCACCCCTCGACTATCTGGAAGTAGTCGGCAGGGGGCGTCCGCTCGAAAAGCCAGCGCTGCCCTGCATCGCGATTCCAACGACCGCGGGAACCGGTTCGGAGGTCACCAAGAACGCGGTGCTCTGCTCGAAACAGCACCAGGTGAAGGTGAGTCTTCGCGATGAGTCGATGCTGCCCCGCTTGGCCATCGTCGATAGCGATCTGACACTCAGCGTTCCGCCGGAGGTTACCGCGAGCACGGGGCTCGACGCCTTGACTCAGTGCATCGAACCCTATCTATCGTGCCTGGCCAACCCGCTGACGGACGGCATTGCCCTGGAAGGCATCCACCAGGCCGCCAAAAGCCTGAGGCGCGCCTTCGAAGACGGCAACGACCGTAGGGCACGCGAGGGAATGGCGCTCACCAGCCTGTTTGGTGGGTTGTCGCTCGCCAATGCAAAGCTCGGCGCGGTCCACGGTTTTGCTGGCCCGCTCGGCGGCATGATCGACGCCGCGCACGGAGCCTTGTGCGCGAGGCTGTTACCACTGGTCATGGCGACGAATTTCGCCGCGCTGAAGCAGCGAGGGCGCGACAACCCGGCGCTCGCCCGCATGGGTGTCGTGGCCCGTGCCCTCACCGGCGATCCCTCCGCCAGCGTGGAGGCGGGCATTGCCTGGCTCGAGGAACTGGTAGCAGCCCTCGGCATCGCCGGCCTAAAACAGCAGGGCTTGAAGTCGACCGACCTCGGCGAACTGGTACGAAAGGCAGAGCGCTCCAGCAGCATGAAAGGCAACCCGATTCGACTCACCGAGCAGGAGCTGCACGCGATCGTGGAACGGGCTCTCGAAAACCCTTCCACTGCTTGAGGCCCCGGTGTACCAGTCGACTCGATGTCTCAACCATCCAAACTCGAGATTCAGGGCACAGTCGCCGCGCAGCTGCTCGCTGAAAAGGCCAGTCTGAGCGAACGCTTCGCCGAGTTCGTGCGCGCGAAGCTTTCGCTGGACATGACGCGCGGCAAGCCTTCACCCGAACAGCTCGATCTCGCGCTCGGCATGCTGAGTGTGGTCGGGGAGCGAGACTACCGAAGCGCTGACGGCACGGATTGCCGGAACTACGGCGGTCTGGACGGGCTCCCGGAAAGCAAGACGCTCCTCGCGCCTCTGCTGGAGGTTGCAGAGGACGAGCTGATCGTGGGCGGAAATTCCAGCCTGACGTTGATGCACGACAGCGTGGCGCGCGGACTCTCTCACGGTGTTCCGGGTGGCCGAGCTCCCTGGAGCGAGCAAGGGCCGGTGAAGTTCCTTTGCCCGGCGCCCGGCTACGACCGCCATTTCGCCATCTTGGAGCATTTCGGTATCGAGATGATTTCCGTGCCGATGCTGTCGGACGGCCCCGACATGGACGAGGTCGAGAAGCACACCCGCGATCCGCAGGTCAAAGGGCTCTGGCTGGTCCCCAGGTACGGCAATCCGAGCGGAATCACCGTGTCCGCCGAAGTGGTCGAGCGACTGGCGCGCATGCAGGCGGCTCCCGACTTCAGGCTGTTCTGGGACAACGCCTACTCGGTACACCACTTGGTGGACGATCCCGAACCGCTCGCGAACATTCTCGAGGCCTGTAAGGCTGCCGGGGTGCCGGATCGCCCATTTCTGTTCGCATCCACGTCGAAGATCAGTTTTGCCGGCTCGGGCCTCGCCTTGATGGGCGGCAGTCGGGCAAACCTCGACTGGATGCGGAGGCATCTCTCCAAGCTCACCATCGGCCCCGACAAGCTCAATCAGCTGCGCCACGTGCGCTTCTTCGGCAACTTCGCGGGGATCGAAGCGCACATGAAGCGGCATGCGGCGCTCTTGCGACCCAAGTTCGAATGCGTCGATCGTGTCTTGAGCGAAGCGCTCCCGACTGGCCTCGCTCGCTTCAGCAAACCTCGAGGGGGCTACTTCGTCAGCTTCGATACGCTCCCGGGCTGTGCCAGGCGAGTCGTAGAGCTTGCTGGAGAGGCTGGAGTGAAGCTCACCGCAGCGGGGGCGACCTTCCCCTACTCCCGGGATCCGAACGACCAGAACATTCGAATCGCCCCGACGCTGCCTTCGCTCGCCGAGATAGAGCAAGCGATGCAAGTCTTCTGTGTGTGCGTCAGGCTAGCCACCTTGGAGCGCCTCGACCAGAACCGTTGAGCCAAGCCGGTTCAGTGCGGGAACGAGCCGGGCGAGCGCTGGCGTTGCGCCAGGTACTCCTTGGGGGTAACCCCCATCTGCTGGCGGAAGACTCGATGGAACTGGGCATAACTCCCGAAGCCGGCGTCCAACGCCGCCTCGAGCAGGTTGGCGTCCCCGCCCGAAAGCGCCAGGAATTTCTCGATGCGCAGGCGGTTTCGATAGTCCAAGAGAGGGATTCCGACCTCGGCACGAAAGTGCTTGGCGAGCGCTCGCGGAGTCACATGGTTCCGTCGAGCGAGCTCACTCGTCGAAAGCGAGGGCTGTTCACGCATCAGCAAGATGGTGCTACGCACATCGGGGGACAGCACGGCCGCACGCAATGCTTGGTCCTGGCGAGGAGTCGCGGGCAAGGTAGGCGCCCAGGGCAGAGCGGCCGCATCCAAACCTTTCAGCTCGAATAGGTTGCCCAAGATGGTCGCAAGAACAGCCAGATCGGCTTGC
Source organism: uncultured delta proteobacterium (assembly GCA_963809955.1). Lineage (GTDB taxonomy): Bacteria > Myxococcota_A > Polyangia > Polyangiales > Polyangiaceae > JAICQQ01. The sequence goes on along the minus strand of CAWELQ010000009.1, from coordinate 111,841 downwards.
TTGGCTTCGTCGAGGGGCGCTTTGGTGAGCGCGGCATCGTTCGCAAACAAGCCCACCATCTTTTCTCGCGAGCGAATTGGCGTCAGGGCGTTCCATCCCTGCCCGATCACCTCGGTCCGCCCCTCGCGCTGGGTCACCATCGGTACGTCTTCCAACACCAGCCAACGGCTCGCCCCGGAGAGGAAACGCGAGATCGCGTCGCGATGCGCCTCGCCCGGGGAAAAGACGATATCGCGCTCGTCGGTCGTCTCGCCCATCATGCCGGTACCGAACGAGCCGTACAGCTGCCCATCATCCCCCAGCAGGAACAGCGCCACCCGTTCCAACCCCAGGCGATCGCGCGCCACCTCGACGCTGCGTCGAGTGATGGTCTCGAAGTCCCGATAGCTCAGGAGTTCATCGGCCGCGGAAAGCACGGAAACCGAGCTACCCGCAGGTCGGCGTTGGAAATTGCTGCTCAGCCCCTTTCCGATCACGGAGGGCCAATCGACACGACGCATCACCATCGGAGCACCCATCTTCACTGCTGCCAGCTAGGGCACAGTCTACCACGTGCGGCTCTCGCGCCAGTGCTCGGGTCCAAAGTGAGCGTCGAAACACCCACTACGAGAAGCGCTTGGGGCCCAACCCGCTAGCGAGGCAGCTTGCACACCCCGAGTGCGCATCGAAAGGGGCACTCTGAGAGGAAAATGAGTTCCTCGGTAGGGCACCTTGCGACAGGAAGGGCGCGAGCAGCCCGAAACCAGGAGAAACCGAAATGAGAACAGGCAATCATACACCATGGGCGCTGGCGCTGTTGGCGACCTCGCTGGGTTGTGCCACGGCGGATCCGTCGGCGCGGCCGAGCCAAACGGTACGCGACAACCCGCACACCGCTGAAACGGAGCTCGCGCTCGGCGTCAAGCCCGCGACCGGACCGGCCGCGCCCGCCGCCAACCCGTTCGACGGCATGAACTTCTTCGTCGACCCACACTACACACGGCATGTGATGTCGACCATAAACCTGGCCCCGGACAAGGCCGACGTTCTGGAAAAGGTCGCCCGGATTCCTACAGGGCTCTGGCTCGATCGGATCGAGGCGCTGCGCTCGGTTCCGGGCTGGCTCGCTGGCGCCCGGGAGCAACAGGCCGACCAGGAAAAGCCCGTGGTGCCGGTAATCGTGGTGTACGACCTACCCAACCGCGACTGCGCCGCGAAGGCCTCCAGTGGCGAATTGGTCGCCGAGCAGAACGGCGAAGCGCGCTACCGTAGCGAGTTCATCGATCCGCTCGCCAGCGAACTCTCGAAGCACGGGGACCAACGAGTCGTGATCGTCCTGGAACCCGATTCTCTGGCAAACATGGCTACGAACATGAGCGTGCCCAAGTGTGCGGCTTCGGGGGAGTTGTACAAGCGGTCGGTCGCCTATGCTATCTCGAAGCTCTCCATGCAGAACGTGTATCTCTACTTGGATGCCGCTCATGCAGGCTGGCTCGGTTGGGACGGCAACCGCGAGGCGATCGCTGAAATCTACAAAGAGGTGCTCGACATGGCAGGCGGGCCCGAGCGGATTCGCGGGTTCGCCACCAACGTCTCCAACTACAACGCACTGGACGGTGAGTGGGGCTGGAAACTCGAAAGCAGCAACCCATGCCCCAACGAATACTGCTACGTCGAGAAACTCGATGAGACGCTCGCGAAGGTGGGCATCACGGGCAAGGGATTTCTGGTCGACACGAGTCGCAACGGCGTCGCCGATGCTCGAACGAGCTGGGGCAACTGGTGCAACGTGAAGGGCGCCGGTCTGGGTGAACGCCCACGCGTGGCACCGCGGCCTCTCATCGACGCCTACTTCTGGGTGAAGCCGCCTGGCGACTCCGACGGCGTCGCCGATGCCTCGGCCGAGCGCTTCGATGCAGCATGCGCCTCCGTAGACAGTGCCGCCGACGCACCGGAAGCGGGCCATTGGTTTTCCTCGTACTTTCTGGATCTAGTGGCCAACGCAACCCCGCCCCTCTGAGCTCACCTATAGGTCCGCCGTGCGTCAGCCCTCCGTCTCGATGAAATCGGAGGGTTGGCGCCGGACCCGCTCGGCCACCTGGTGAAGCGCCGAGGGTCTGAGCCGGGCAAGCTCCGCGTCGAGTTCGGTGATGCGGTCGCCCGGTTCCTCGATGAGCGCTGCGTCGAGCCGCCGAAATCGCTCGAGCACTTGCCCGAGTTCCGGGAGCCCGAAGTAGTCGACCGAACGCTCCAGCGACGCCCAGAAGTGGTCCGTTTCCATCGCGTGAGACAGCCGCCGGCGGAGCTCGAGCCACCCGTCGCTTCCGTAGTTGTAAAGACACCAGAATGCGAACAGCATCCTTTGACCTGGTGTCAATGCTCTGGCTGCCGAGAGACGGTCCGAAAGCCGTGCCCCGCGAAACCTCGGAACGAGCGGCGCCACACAGTACCGGCAAAGCTCCTCCGCAGGCAGCCTGCGAAGCTCGCTGAGGGTGAGCTCGGCTCCCGTCATTGCGTTTGCGACAGCTCCTCGAAGTGGTAGACGTGAATCCTTTCGAGCATCGGCTTGAGGAAGACGTCGGCGTAAGCTCGGTGCACGGGATCCTTCCGATACACCTCGGTGTCTTGCATCGACGCGAACTTGACCAACAGACAGATATCCCACTCGTCTTCGGTGCGCGGGTCGCTCGCCAGATGAATACCGAGCTGCATGACACGCGCGGCGTTGGGCAACACCTCGCGCGTTTTCTTGGCGATCAAGCGCAGTTGGCCGTAGCTCCTGAACTGTGGTTTTAGTTGGATCAGAACGACGCGTACAATCATGCGGGGGGTCCAATCACGAAAGCAGGGACACGCCAAACCCGCAGCGGCCGACCCGAAAATCGCCAACTGCCCTCTTTGGGTGTCCAGCGCTCGGTCCTTCCAGGGCGGGCAAGCTCGACCCGACTAAAGTTGGAGTACAGCACCAGCCGCACGCGAATCGGTCCCAAACGCGTGGAACTCTCGTGCAGCGTGAGGAAAAGCGAGTTGCCCTTTACCCGCCCGCTCAGGCGAAAGCAGCTCGTGGCTCCACCACGGTAGGCGAAGCTCTTGCCGTCATCGACCTCGTACCTGAGCTCGGCTCGCAGTCGACTCTGGCGGCGCAGAAAGACGTGCAGCTCGATGTCATCCATTCGGTTTCGATTCGTCGCCCGGGTCCCCACCTGCATGGGGATCAGCTGCCCTTCGCGAACGAACAGCGGTGTGCTGAACGCCGCGTCCTCCGCAACGACATGCGCCCCGCCGCGGCGCCAGCGCCCCGTGTGAGCTTCGTACCAGGTGCCTTTCGGCAGTAGCACGCGCCGTCGCCCTTCGTTTCGCGAAAGCACCGGCGCCTGCATCAAGGCGGGACCTACCATGAACTGATCGGAGATTTCGAAAAGGGGAAGGCGATGGGTATGCTGGAAGTCGTAGAACAAGGGACGCAGAATGGCTTCACCCCGACTTTCTTGCTGCTGAAACAACCCGTACAAATAGGGCAAGAGCTTGTAGCGCAGGCGAATGTAGTGCCTGACGATGTTGCGGGCACGCGCAGTAAATGCCCAGGGCTCCTGGCTCCGCGTGCCAGTGCACGAGTGGTTGCGCAGGAATGGAAATAGAAAGCCGAGCTTGTACCAGCGTACGAGTAAGTCCTCATCAGCGTCTCCACCAAAGCCCGGAACGTCTGGTGCATTGAACGGCACCCCGGACAGCGCCAGGTTGAGCGTGGTGGGGATGGAAAGCGCGAGATGCGTCTCGTTCGAGTAGTTGTCGCCGGTCCAGACCGCCGCATAGCGGCTGATGGAAGTCGCAAAGGCGCGCGTCAGCAAGAACGGCCGCTGATCGGGCACCTGGCGCAGCACGCCCCGGCGGCTCGCCTGCGCCATGCCGAGCGCGTACTGGTTGTGGAAGCTCAGGTGAGAAGCACGGCCGCGTCCGAACCGCATCTGGGACACATCGGCAGCTCCGGCCTCGGGCTCATTCATGTCCAACCAGAAGCCGCTGAACCCCTGGGCTAGGAGACGAGCCACCTCGGCGGCCCACCAGGCTCGTGTCCTCGGCCGAGAGAAATCCGGAAATACGGATTCGCCGGGCCACACGATACCCACGAAGGGTTGCCCTTCCGGCGTTGCGCAAAAATGATTGCCCAAAAGCCCTTCGTCGTACACCCGATAGCCCGCTTCGCGCTTGACTCCGGGATCGACGATCGCCACCACATGCCGCCCCTTTTGGGACAGTTGCGCCAGGGTACGCGCGGGGGCCTCGAACTTCTGACGGTCGATCGTGAACACGCGAAACCCGCGCATGTAGTCGATGTCGAGCCAAAGGCCATCGCAAGGAATTCGGTACTGCTCGAACCGCGCGTCGAGGCCTTCGAGGTCGGCCGCGCTGCCGTAGCCCCACCTGCTCTGATGATGGCCAAGTGCCCAAAGTGGAGGCCTCGGCGTGACCCCCACCAATCGCTGCAGCTTGCGCGTGACTTCCCGCAAACTCGGCCCGACGATGAAGTAGACCAGCACCGCCCCGTCACGCGCTCCCAGGTGGAGCTCACCCTCGCCAGGCCCCCGCCGCTGCATTGCCTGCCTCGTCGGCGTCTGCAGGAACACGGGAAACGGGCTATCGACCAGAATACCGACGAAGCTGCCGGCGCGCTCCACCAGAAGGTAGGGAATGCTCCCGTAGAGTGGATCACAACGTCCGCGCTGGATCGCTTCCTGGTCGAAGCTCGCCCAGACGTCGGTATTCCAGAATGTGGTGCGAACCCCGGATTTTTCGAGGGGCCCCCATTTCTCACCCAGTCCGAAAAAGTGCTCGTCACCGTACGTGCTAAAACGAAGCAGCCACGTCGAACCGGAGACTCCAAGGCAGCTTCTGGGCTCCCCGCGCAGAAGGACGCTTCCATGAGCGTCGACGAGTTCGAGGCCGGCCGCGCTCGACAGCTTCAGGCGGCTCGCTGTGTCTGCGACTGGGCCCGGGCTCAGCACGCTGATCGAGGTTGCACGAGGCCAACGCTTGGAAACGATTTCCAAACGATGCACGTCGCCGGCAAGTGACGTGCTTCGAATACCGAACACTTCGGAACCCAGCCGCGCGACGCCGCGCGACAGTGATTTGAAATACTTGAAGTTTGCTGGGAATGGCGTGGTCGGAGCGTGCACGAACTCACCCGAAGGGCCAGAAGTCCCCTGGCAACGGAACACCCAGCCTCTCAGGAAAGCCGGCGGGCGTCGACACCTGATCGATAGTGGTGACCGAGTCCTGGAAATGGCGCGCGAGCGCGTTGGCCCTACAGGCACGCTGGCGTCGCGCCGTGGGCGGGCAAGGGTCGCACGCCCCCAAAAAGGGCAACGGCAGCGGACCCGCGAACGCTCCCGGAAACCGCGCGAGCGGTTTTGCACGCAGGCGCCACGTACGGTGTTTGACGCGGCCGCCCACGAGAGCTTTCGGAGACTTGTTTCGATTTGTATGGTAGGTCGACGCTCGGAGGTAACCGAATGCGCGCGATACACCACGCACGAACCATTTCTTGTGTTGGCCTTGGTATTGCTCTGGCTGCAGCCTGTGGGGGCAATAACGAAGACAATGGCCAGTCCAACAGCTCTGCGACGACATCCCCCGGCACGGTTCTGGTGGACGGCAACACATCGTCGGCCACTACCTCTCCGAGCACCAGCTCGGGCGGCGCGTCGAATCAGACCAGCACCTCCACGTCTGGCGCGACAGGCGGAGGCAGTGGAACTGGGGGCGAAGGCGGAGAGGGAGCCACGGGTGGCTCCGGCAGTGGCGGTTCGAGCACGGCAAGTAGCGGCGGGACCGGGACGGGGGGCACCGGCGCCGAAGGGGGTGCCGGCGGTGAAAGCGGCGCGGCAGGCGCCGGCGGCGATTGGGGCGTCTGCGGCCTCGGCCCCGTCGAGAGCGGCGGCTTCGATTTCGAAGACGACAGCACCACCTGGTGGCGCATCAAGCCCGGTACCGACTGCGGGAGCAATTGCTTCGACGCGGGAGTGACGCTGGGAGCCTCGGGCGGCGCCTTGACCATCGAAGCCGACTGGCCCGCGGCAGCCGACACCGCCAGCCAGAAGACCGTCGCCGAAGGCAGCGCCGAATCCAGCTGGGATCTCAGGGGAGCGCGGATCACGGTGCGAGCTCGCTGGGTATCCGGTGGAGCCACGGACAACAATGGCTTCAACGTTTACGTCGAGCTCAACGACGACAGCGGTTACAGCTACTATGCCGGGGCCGGCCAGATCGGCGAGTGGTATGCCTCCAATGCGGGCGGCGACTTCGACGACTTCGAGTTCGAGGTACCGTGCGAAGCTGTGGGCGATTTCGATCCGGCGCACGTCAAGCTGGTCAACGTTCGCTTCGATTCGAAGTTCTGGACGGACGAAAGCAACCCGCCGACTTTCAACTACGACACCACCGTGTTCGAGATCGATTCGGTCACCTGGGAGTAGTCGACTAACCCCACGTCGTCCGACCGTTTTCAACGGTTTGTCCACAAGCTCGGACCTAGCCTGTCCGAGCGAACGCCGCCCCGCTTGCCCAGCGGGCCCGCCCAGCCTACACCGGGGCTCGGATGCAGGTTCATCGCAGCCATCGTATGGAGCGGTTGGTAGATGTGCTGGCCGAGGTGGTCCGCACACCACCCGGCGGCCCGCTCGAGCCCGAAACCATCTTGATCCAGAGCAAGGGGATGGAGCGGTGGCTATCCAACCAGCTGGCACTCAGACTCGGCGTGTTCGCCAACGCGCGCTTCCCGTTTCCGCGCACGTTCATCGAAGAGGTCTTCGACGCCGTCGTGCCCGCACGGGATAGCGGCGCCCCACCCTATTCGCGCGAGGTACTCAGCTTCAGCATCCTAGCCCTGCTCGACCAGCTGCTCGAGGATCCCGCATTTGGAGCCATCCGCGGCTATCTTCAGGATGACGCAACGGGCACCAAGCGTTTCCAGCTGGCAGAGCGCATTGCGCACGTTTTCGACCAGTACCTGGTGTACCGGCCCAGAATGGTACTCAAATGGGAAAAAGGCGTCGGGGTCGACTGGCAAGCCAAGCTCTGGAGGGCGCTGCGCGCTCACCTGGGCGGCGAGCACTTTGCCAGTCGCGCTCTGCGCTTCTTCCGCGAATGGTCGCCACTCTTGCTCCCGGCGGGGGCCGTGCCACGGCGCGTGAGCGTCGTCGGGATAAGCACGCTGCCGCCGATGTACCTGAAACTCTTGAGTCAGCTTTCGGAGCTGTCGGATGTGCAGCTCTTCGTGTTGAGCCCCTCTCCGGAGTATTTCGCCCAGTTGCGCAGCCTGAGGGAAGTCGTACACGCGCGCCGCACCGGTCCCGAGCTGGGCTTCGACGATGGAGAGCTCGAGGCGCTCCAGGGCAACCCGCTCCTGGCGTCGCTCGGACGCACCGGACGCCAATTCCAGTTCGTTCTCGAGCGCGACACCGTGTACCGCGAAAGCGATCAGGATCTCTTCGAAGAGAATTCGCCTCGAACGATGCTCGAGCAATTGCAGCGGGACATCCGCGAAATGCGCGACTTCAGCCTAGCTCACGCTGAAAAGCACCAGGCACTTCCAGGAGACCGTTCGATCCGCATCATGGCGTGCCATAGCCCCATGCGCGAGGTCGAGGTGCTGCGCGACCAGGTGCTCGGCATGCTCGAAGACGACCGCTCGCTCGAGCCTGCGGATTTTCTGGTCATGAGCCCCAGCATCGACACCTATGCGCCGCTCATCGACGCGGTGTTCGGAGTCGAGCCGGGGGATCCTCTCTACGTGCCCTATCGAATCGCCGATCGCACCGAGCGGGCCCAGAATCTATGCGCCAAGGCGCTCTTGCAACTGCTCGCGGTGGCGCAAGGTCGCATGACCGCGAGCGAAGCCCTCGACCTCCTGCAGCTGGATCCAGTTCGGCGCCGCTTCGAGATCGAGCCAAGCGACCTGAATCGACTGCAGGGCTATGTGCACGAAGCAGGCATCCGCTGGGGCATCGACGCCGAGCACCGTGCGAGCTTTCAGCAGCCCAGGGAATTCAACAACACCTGGCGCTTCGGCCTTGACCGGCTGCTCCTGGGGGTTGCCCTGCCCGCTTGCACGGGCGGCCTGTTCCAAGACACCGCGCCGGTCGACGACGTCGAAGGCGAAGCGGCGAATCTCGTCGGTAAGCTGGCCGAGTTCATGGAAATGCTCTTCTGGGCCGCCGCTAGCCTGACGGCGCCGCGCAACGTGGAGCAATGGTCCGAGGCGCTCCAGCAATTGGTGGAGCGCTCTCTTCGCACCGAGGACTCCGAGGCCTGGCAGCAGCGCGCAGTCTTCGAAGCCATTCACCAGATCAAAGCCCAGGCCAAGCAGGCCAGGTTCGAGGCCCCCATCGAGCTTGTGACCATCGCCCGGGAGCTGACGCACCGCTTCGAAAACGAGCGGGTCAGCCACCAGTTTCTCGCCGGTGGGCTCACATTCTGCGCCATGTTGCCCATGCGCTCGATCCCGTTTCGGGTCGTGGTGCTCCTGGGGCTGAACGACGGCGAGTTCCCACGTGTCGAAAAGCGGCTGAGCTTCGACCTACTCGCAGAAGACCCCGAGCCAGGGGATCGCTCCGTGAAAGACGAGGACCGCTACTTGTTTCTCGAGTCGATACTATCCGCTCGCGATCGCTTGTTGGTCAGCTATGTGGGGCGTGGCATCCAGGACAATGCCGAGCTGCCGCCCTCGCCAGTCGTCTCCGAGCTCATCGAATACGCCCAGGCGTCGTTCAGATGCGACGCGAGCCCGATCGAGCTCCTGATCGAGCACCCCCTGCAGCCTTTCAGTCCTCGCTATTTTCAATCTGGACGGAGCGAGCTGTTCAGTTTTGCCAGCAGCGAAGCGCTGGGTGCCGACTCTCTGAAGCGACATCGCGCACAGCCCGAACCGTTCCTTGCCCGGCCCCTGCCTGCCTTCGAGGCACCGCGAGAAATCGGTCTCGAAGAGCTGATCCGTTTTCTGGTGAACCCGGCGCGCGGCTTTCTGCAGAACCGCCTGGGCGTCTTCTTGGGGGGCGACCCGCGTTTGGTCGAGGACCGCGAGCCGATCGAGCTCGACGCTTTGGAGCTGCATGGGCTCGGAGCAGCGCTGCTCGAGAAGGCCCTCGGAAGCGCATCGGGGGAAGTGCTGCAAGGCGACCTGGTCGCCACGGGCAGCCTGCCACACGGAACGCCCGGTAATCTGACCTATCAGGACATCTGGCAGGTCGTCCAGCAGCTCGTGGCGCGCACCGAACGCTGGGTGGAGGGGGCGCGTCTGGACCCCGTGCCGCTGGAGCTCGAGTTCGGAAACGCAACGCTCCATGGCACGCTCAGGTGGCTTTATCCCCAAGCCCAGGTCTTTTGCCAATACGCACGCGTGAAGCCCAAAAACGAGCTCGGGCTCTGGATCCGTCATCTGGCGCTAAGCGCCAGCGCGCGAGACGAGTTGCCCAGGCGGAGCGTGCTGCTGGGTCGACCGATCGACGAGGCTAGGCCACAAACCGAGTTCTGCTGCTTCGAACCCTTGAAGCCGGAGGAAGCGAGGGAGCATCTCGCTCGGCTCATCGAGCTCTACCGCCTCGGGCACGAGCTCGTGCTGCCGTTCTTCCCCGCTGCTTCCAAGACCTTCATCGAACAACTCGTCTTCAGCAAGAACCCAGACGAAGCCAAGGCCTTCGCCAAGGCGCGCGAGGAGTTTGCGCCCAGCTTCGGCAATGGTCATTCGGAAAGCGCCGACGCTTACGTCCAGCGTGCCTTCGCTGGAACCGACCCCCTGGAGCTCGCATCGACCAGCGATGGCCAACAGCTCGGCCCAACGTCGCTCGACTTCCGCGCGATCAGCAAGCTCGTGTTCCTGCCGCTGCTCCACCACACCACCCGGGAGGGCGAGCCATGAAGCCGCTCGATCCCATCGAGTTGCCGCTAAAGGGCGTGCAGCTGATCGAGGCCAGCGCCGGGACCGGCAAGACCTATACGATCACCACGTTATTTCTGCGGCTGCTACTGGAGCGCAAGCTCCCAGTCCAGGAAGTCGTGGTGGTCACCTTCACCAAGGCAGCCACGGCCGAGCTACGCGCCCGCGTGCGTAAACGCCTGCGGGAGGCGCTCCACGCCTTCGAAACCGGAGACACGGGCGACACCGCATTGGCTCGCTTGGTAGAACGAAGCACCGACCGGCAAGCGGACAACAAGCGCCTGCTGGAGGCACTGCAGGCGCTCGACGAAGCGAGCATCTTCACGATTCATGGCTTCTGCCAGCGCATGCTGCTCGAGTATGCCTTCGAAAGTAAACTTCGTTTCGACATCGATCTCATCGGCGATCAGCGCTCTCTGATTCACCAGATCGTGCAGGATTTCTGGGCGAGCGAAGTAAGCGCTTTGGGCGAAGCCGAGGTTCGTTTCCTGCAGAGCGAGCGGTTCGATCTGAAGGAAATGGCGTCGCTCGCCTTCACCGCTATCCAATGGCCCGACATGCCGTTGGTCGACGCGACTGGCTCTTTCGACTGCTCAGCAACCCTGGAACGCTACCTGATGCTGCGCGGACAAGCCGCTCTGCTCTGGCGCCGCACGCGCGGAGAGGTCTCCGAACTCTTGCTGGCCACGACCGCACTGAATCGGCGTTCGTACAAGCCCGATGCGCTGGCGCGCTGGTTCGACCAACTGGAGACTTTGTTCAGCAGCGAAAGCCCGAGCCTTCTGCACTATCCACAGGCCGTTTCCAGGTTGAGTCGCTCGACTCTGAGCGACGCCACCAAGTCGGGCAACGCGACGCCGGAACACCGCTTTTTCGAGCTCTGTGAGTGGCTCGAGGCGGCGCACCAGAAGGCCCAAGAAGCGTTCCAGGGCTGGCTGGTCGAGTTCAAGGCGCGGCTCGTGAGCTTTGCCCGGAATCAGGCCAAGGAGCGCAAGCTCGAGCGCGGGCTGTTATCGTTCGACGACTTGCTCCAGCAGATGGCCAGCGCCCTCACGGGTACGCGGGGCGAAGCGCTCGCACGACAGATTCAGAAGAGCTACCCCGCCGCCATGATCGACGAGTTCCAGGACACCGATCCGATCCAGTACTCGGTATTCGCGCGCATCTTCGGGAAGAACAACGGGTCCCTGTTTCTGATCGGAGACCCCAAACAAGCCATTTATGGCTTCCGCGGTGCCGACATTTTCGCCTACCTGCAAGCGGTCGCGGACGCCGGGGAAAACACCTGGACCCTGGATACCAACTACCGTTCCGACACCAGTTTGGTGCGCGCCCTGAACGCCCTGTTCACCCGCCCGAGCCAACCCTTCTTGCTGGACGGCATCTCGTATAGCGAGGTCAAGCCGCGTCCCGACGCGCGCGACGCACTCAGGGCCCCAAAGAGCGCCGCCTACGCGGCGAGGCCTCTGGAGATTCTGTTCGTCGAGCGCAACAAGGTTGGCAAGAGTCAGCGCCCCATCGGCCGCCGCTGGGCAGACGACGAGTTGCAACACTGGGTCGCCGGCGACATCGCCCGGTTGCTCGACAGCGGCACGACTCTTCATGGTCGACCGTTGAAGCCGAGCGATATCGCTGTCCTCACGCGCACCAATGTTCAGGCGCACCAGGTCGGTCACGCGCTGCGCGCCCTGGGGATTCCGAGCGCCCTGGTGGGCGACACCAGCGTGTTCGATTCGCCTGAGGCGCTAGAAATGCGGCTGATTCTGCGCGCGATGAGCGAGCCTACCAACGCTGGCGCACTGCGCAGCGCGCTCAGCACGCCGTCGCTCGGCGCGAGCGCCGCGGAGCTCGCCGAACTGGCGGAAAGCGAGCAGGCCTGGGAAGCCTGGGTCGAAGCCTTCCGAGACTTGCACGAGCTATGGGAAAGGCGCGGTGTCATCCACGCCCTCGGCAGCCTGCTGCGGCGAGAGCGGGTGGCGGCGCGAACCTTGACTCTGCTCGACGGCGAGCGGCGCCTAACCAACCTGCGCCATCTACAAGAGCTGCTGCATCACGCGGAGAGTGAGCTGCACCTGGGCATGACCGGTCTATCGTCCTGGTTCGATGACGTGGTGTACAACCCCGTGGCCCGGGAGGGTATGGCTCCCGACACACAGCAGATCCGACTCGAGAGCGATGACTTTGCCGTGCAGCTCACGACCATGCACAAGAGCAAAGGCCTCGAATACCCGATTGTATATTGTCCCTATCTATGGCGAGACGCCAACCTGTTCCCCCAGGAAACCAAGCACCTCAAGTTCCACGACCAAGCCGACCAGCACAAGTTGAAGCTCGACCTGAGAGCCGCGGACGCCAAGCGCTCGGAGTTGGCCGGCGCTCAGCGTGAAGCCCTGGCCGAGAACCTCCGCCTTCTGTACGTGGCGGTCACCCGCGCAAAACACAAGACCGTGCTCGTCTGGGGCGCTTTCAGCCGAGCTGGGGAGTCCCCGCTCGGCTACCTACTGTACCAGTCCCCCGAACCGTTCGGCGCCCTTTCCGAGACCCCAGCCAGTCGGATTGCGCACATGAGCGATCTTCAGCTCATCGGCGAGCTCGAACAACTGGAAGCGCGCTCCACGTCCGCCATCACTTTGCGCCTGCTCGACGGCGCACCCGCACCGGCCTACCTGAGAGACGCGGACAGCGCTGCTCCCTTGGCCGCGCGCACGTTCACGCGCCAGGTCGATGCGGCGCCACGCATCGGCAGCTTCTCACAGCTCACCCGGGTCGCCCACTCGACCGGTCACGCGGCGCATGTCGGCAAAGATCTCGACGAAATTCCCGGCGCCGAAGCACCCATCGAAAGTGTCCGTGATCCCAGGCAGCAGGTGCTGCTCAGCGACTTTCCGCGCGGTGCTCGCGTCGGCGAGCTGCTGCATTCAATCCTGGAACACAGCGATTTCACGGATACCGAGTCGCTCAGAGCCTGCACCGAGCAAGAGCTGTCACGCCACGGCCTGTCGACCTCCGAATGGACCGAGCCGCTCACGCGAGCCTTGAGCGAGGTGCTTGCGACACCCTTGCCGCCGAGCGACGGGCTAACGCTCGCCCTGCTCACCAATGGACAAAGGGCCAACGAAATGGAATTCACCCTGCCGGTTAGGCCCCCGCAAGCGAAAGCTTTGGGCGCCACGCCCCCTCCGGTAACGGCGAAGCGTCTGGCAGCAGTCTTCGCGCAATACGGCGCTGGGTTTTCGGACCGGTACCTGGCGCGGCTGGAGCTTCTGGGGTTCGCCCCGCTGCGCGGCTTCTTGCGCGGCTTCATCGATCTGGTGTTCGAGCACGGCGGACGCTACTTCGTGGTCGACTACAAGTCGAACCACCTCGGCAGCCACGCAGACGAGTACTCTCCAGCGAAGCTCGAGGCCACCCTCGAGCAACACCACTACTACTTGCAGTATCATCTGTACGTCACCGCACTGCACCGCTACCTCGCCGCCCGCCTTGCCGACTATGCCTACGAGCGCCACTTCGGCGGCGTGTACTACCTGTTCTTGCGAGGCATGTCGCCACGGCACCCGACCCGGACGGGGATTCACTGGGCACGGCCCAGCGAGGCGTTGATCCAAGGGCTCTCCGACGTCTTCGAGGGTAGTAGCGAGGTGGACGCGTGAGCCTATCCATCGGCGAGCTGTTCCAGGCAGGGGTGCTCAGCGCGCTCGACTATCATTTCGCCCGGAGCATGGCGAAGCTCGCTGGCGACAACGACCCCGCCGTACATGCAGCACTCGCGCTCAGCAGTCGACAGACTCGGGAAGGGCACGTGTGCGTCCGGCTCGGTGACTACGCCGGGGCCGAGGTGCGGGACGAAACAGGCAGCTCCGTGAGCACGGGAGGCTCCGCCGCGCACTGGCCCGAGCTCACGTCCTGGCTCGAAAGCCTCGCCAAGAGCTCGCTGGTTTCGGCAGGAGACCAACGCACACCTCTGGTGCTCGACCCCGACCAGCGCCTCTACCTGTATCGCTACTGGCAGCATGAACAGCGCGTCGCCGAGCTACTCCGGCAGCGTCTGGGGTTGCACCCAGACCCCATCGACACGACGCTGCTCGCGAAAGGCCTCCAGCGTCTGTTCGCGCCGACGAGCGAGCCAGACGCCCAGCGGGACGCCGCACTGCTGGCCCTGGCGAGCCGCTTCTGCGGCGTGGTCGGCGGACCGGGCACCGGCAAGACTTCCACGGTCGCCAAGATTCTCGCGCTGCTTACCGAGCAAGCCTTGGAGACCCAGGGCAAAGGCCTCACCACGCTGCTCCTGGCGCCCACCGGCAAAGCCGCGGCACGCCTGGTGGACGCCATCCGCGCGGCCAAGGGTCGGCTCGAGTGCAGCCCGCGGGTGCGTGACGCAATCAGCGAAGAAGCCTCGACCATCCACCGAGCCCTCGGCAGCCGGCGGGGGTCCACCACCAAATTCTACCACGACCAGCACAACCCACTGGTCGCCGACTTGGTTCTGGTCGACGAGGCTTCGATGGTCGACATCGCACTGATGCGCCGGCTGCTCGAAGCGTTGCCCCGTAGCGCGCGCCTCATCCTGCTCGGCGATCGCCACCAGCTCGCCTCGGTCGAGGCAGGCTCGGTGCTGGCAGACATCTGCGGGGCAGCGCAGCACCCAGGCTACAGCACTCCCCTGGTCGAGCACATCGCGCGGATCTCCGGCTGCCGGCTGCCCGAGCGTCGCGGCGAGGGCTTCGTTACGAGCGACAGCGTCATCGAGCTCACCACCAGCTATCGCTTCGGTCCCCACAGCGGCATCGCGCGCTTCGCAGCGGCGGTGAACGGAGGCAACTCCCAGCGAGCCCACGACCTGCTGGCCGAAAGCGCTGAGAGCCGCGACGACGGCGAACTCGGCTGGGTCACCTCCTCGGATCGCGAACGGCTGCTCGCGGAGTTGGAGCGGCACACCGTGGCGCGCCTCTCCGAGCAACCCCGGAATCGGCACCCGGCGGAAGCGCTGAAGCGGCTCGACCGCTTCCGGGTGCTTTGCGCTCACAGAAAGGGCCCTCTTGGAGTGACCAACCTCAACCAGCGGCTGGAAAGCGTACTAGAACAGGCCGGGGTCATCGTGAAGAATGCCGAGTGGTACCTGGGTAGGCCGATTCTGATCACGAGCAACGACCACCACTTGAAGCTTTTCAACGGCGACGTTGGGATCGTGCTTCGCGATGGGGACGGTTCTCTGAAAGCATTCTTCGACGCTGGAGCGGGCCAGACCCGGGCGATTTCGCCCGCTCGACTGCCCCCCCACGAAACGGTCTACGCCATGAGCATTCACAAGAGCCAGGGCTCGGAGTTCGAGGAAGTGGCGATCGTCCTGCCTCGCGCCGATTCTCCCCTGCTGACCCGGGAGCTGTTATACACGGCGGTGACCCGGGCTCGAAAGCGCGCCGTGCTCTATGGGGAACCCGAGAGCGTGACGCTGGGCACCGCACGACCCGTCGCACGCGCCTCGGGGCTCGCGAGCCTGCTGCACGGCGCCTCAGCAAACTCAAGCAGCAGCGGATGATCACGGCTAGATCGTATTTCGTGGAGGCGCCCGCTTCGAGTTCGCACGAAGCGCACCGCTCCCCGAGCAAGGACTGACAGTTGTCGCCCACCGAAGCCCAAACCTTCCCCCGGGGTTTCAGCAACCCTTTGACGGCGTGCGCGGCGCGGGTGGACAATGCAAGGCATGTTCAGCGGGCATCGTGCGGCAGTTTCCTTGGTCCTCGTGGGAGCCTTCCTGCTTCTTCTGTCAGGATGCGAAGAAGAGAAGAAACAGACCACCATATCGGCGGTAGAAAGCGAGCCGCTCGATCAGAAGCCTCGAGCCAAAGAAGGCGAGAGTTGCGAGAAGAACGAGGACTGCGCGGACATGCTCGGCTGCGCCTCCGACAAGACCTGCCAAAGCTACAAGACCATCGAATGCCGGGGTCGCGAGCAAGCCTGCAAGCGCGAAGGCCGCTGTCAGGGCTCCGACAAGGGCTGTGTCGCGGGGTCGGACGCCGACTGCAAGGGTTCCGAACTGTGCGCCGACTCCGGGTACTGCACGGCCAAAGAGGGCAAGTGCATCGCGTCCAAGGAAGCCGACTGCAAGGAGCTCTGTGCCAAGCAAGGTCGCTGCAAGGTGGAGCAGGGTGAGTGCGTCCCCGGGTCGAATGACGACTGCAAGCAGTCGGAAATCTGTGCGGGGCAAGGCAAGTGCGTACTCAGGCGCGGGCTTTGCGCCAAGGCTCCTCCTCCGGAAGACTAGGAGCGCGCCCTATCAGGGGCTTTGCGCCGGCTCGGCTTGGTTGGAGCTGGCACGAACGAAACGGGGCAACAAGGTCGGCTCGCAGCCAGCTCGAAAGCCTTCGGCGCTGAATTCGCTGCTGGCTTCTCCCAACAGCTCGTCGCCCCCGCCGGGGGCGCGCACGTCGATGCGCAGCGCGCGAGTGCCGCTGCGTGCCGGTGAGCAATAGGAAAGCAGAAAGCCGTGGTAGAACTCTTCCGCCACGTCGTGACCCGCGTCCTCGAAGGCGAGTGACACCGTGCTCTGGGCGACGGCGTCGTAGTAGCCGTCCTTGGCATAGGAGCGCACCGTATCGCTCTGCTCGCCATAGCCGATGGCGAGAACGCGAGTCTGGGTCTCGTCGAGCCACTTTTGTACCAGAGCCCCGTCGGTGCGCCCCGCCAGATCCGCCCCGGCGGCGAACACCACCAGTGTTCCAACGCCAAAGGGCTTGCCAGCCGCCGCCAAACGGCGGTCCAGGAGCTCTCCCCCCTCCAAGATCGCACCATTCAAGTTTCGCGACAGGTCTCGGGGCGCCAGGCGGGGAACCTTCACGCCCTTGCCAGCACCGCGAGGTATCTCCACCACCTGCGTCAGCCGCTCACCGCCGTCGTATGCGTAGACACTGATTGGCTGGGTGTCGCTCACCTCCTCCGCGAAGATCGAGATGGCGCTCGACAGCTCCTCTCTTACCTCTGGCTGCGTCGCTCCGCTATTGTCGACGAGCACCACCGTGTGGTGCGCGACGACCGCGGACTTGTCCAGCAGTGTCTGTCGCGTCATCTCCGGGCTCAGCTGGTGCTCGTCCTCGAAAAGTACGAAGTCGCTAGCCGTCAGCTCGTCGAGCCGGCGATCCTCCGCGCCCACGCTGAGGTACACCGCCACGTTGGCCGGGGGACGAGCAGCCAGAGCGCGAATTCGAACGTCCGGCCCTCCCATCGAGACGCAGGCACCGAGCAGCATCGCGCTGAAAAGCGCACAGAATTTCCATGCTTTCATCGGGGTCACGCGCGTGTCATAGGCGCTGGCATCACGGACGCAAGATTTTTCGAAAAGGCGGACCCGATGGCCCGCCCGGGGTGGCTCCAGTCTTCGCGTGCGCCAGGATCTCAGCGCGGGCGGCCTTGCGCCACCCACGATTCGACCAACTGCACCTGCTCGGGACCCAGCGCCGGCAACCCGAGCGGCATGCCGCGCACCTCTTGGTTGACTTCACCCCGCTCCTCGGCTTGCCGCGCCAGCAGGGCGGCGACCAGGCGTGGGGTGCCATCGCTCAGCGGAGCGAAGACGCTGTGCCGTTCGCCGCGCCGGTCCTTGTAGCCGGAGTTGATGGCAGCGTAGCTGGATAGATTCAGACCCCTCGGCGGGAAGCCAAAACCACCGGTGTTGCCGGGTCCCCCCTCCCCGAGAGCGATGTCGGCATCCGAATGGCAATGCCGGCACGTGACCCGAAATACCTTTTCATCCACTTCGGCATAAGTCACCTTCCGCTCGAGAAGCGGTAGACGTTTCACCTTGGGCTTGGTCCGTACGGGAAGCAGCGGTTCGTACAACAGGTACGCGGCTACACTCTCGGCCTCACTCGGGCTGAGCCCGGTGGGAGGCATCAGCGTGGAGGGCTTGACGGCGCGTGGGTCCACGAGCCAGGCCACCAATCGATCGGGGCGGATGCGCTCGCGAACGAAGCGCAGGTCCGGCGCGAGCATGACGGCCCGATTTGCCTGGTGCTTTCCGGGCGTGAGCGCGGGCTTTGCGGGAAGCGGCGGCGCCCCACTGAGCAGGTGACAGCTGCCGCAACCGCGCGTTTCGAGAAGTCGACGACCTTGCTTACGGTCCGCACGCCCGAGCGACGTGGGCACCGCGGCGGTCTCGCCGCCCGTCAGGTAGGCCACCAGGTCTTTCGCCTGCTCGGGACCAACCTGTAGCCGTGGCATGCTCGGCTGAAGTGAGGGGCGAAGATCGTGAGGCTCCTGCAGGAAACGAAAGAGCCAGTCGCCGCGCAAACGTTCGCCCGCTGCTTCCAGGGAGGGCGCTACCTGAACGTAGGCAACATTGTCGATCCACTTGTCGAGCGAGGCCTGTGGCGCTTCGAACTTGCCCGCCAAGATCTCTTGATGACAGTGCACGCAATGCATCTCGAGTTTCATGGGCTCGAGCCCTGTATCGTCGTGACACCGATTGCACTGGAACCGAGCGATCAGAGCTTTGCCGCGCGCCGCGTCTCCCCCCGAGACGCGCTCGACGCGAAGCGGCTGTGTCTGCTCGGCACTGGGCACCCGCGCGGACGCGCTCGCATCAGCTGCGGGACCCAAGCTGCTGTCGGCTCGTGAGCGGCTGCACGCCACCGCCCAGGGCAATACTCCGAGACCGAGGGCTAGAGCGACAAACGAACGAAGGAGAGGACCTACCGGGCAGCATGCGCCGCGCAGGCACTGCCAAACACGGACCCTCGCCGATGCGTTGGACCGTTTTCGGCGGTGCCTGTGCCATTGGCAACCTGTTCGGTGCTCTCGTCGAGACCGAGCGGGGACCCTTGCTTGCCGGCCGTTGACGGAGTCAGCTCTTGAACGCAACTTCGCCACGGCCAGCGCAAATCTTGGGATCTTCGCTCATAGCCTGGCAACGTTTGAGTGCCGCGACTTGCCCTGTCTGATCGCCGCCGCTCTTTCGGAGGCGTGCCAAGGCTGCGTAACCTTCGGGTGTCGCGATCAAGTCCTTGTCGGCAAGCTTCTCGAGCAAGGTCTTGGCTTCCGCTTCGCGGCCGCTGAGCTGAGCCAGGGCTTCACCAAGCTCCGATTGAACCTGGGGGTCGCTGTCTTTCAACTCGCTGACTCGCCGCAGCGTCGCCGCGGCAAACTCCAGGTTCACGCGTCGCTGCTCTGGCGTTGTGCCAAGCCAACTCCCCTGGACGAACTTCGGAACCTCGCGGCGAATCGCCAACTTGCCTTCGCTCCGCACGGTGGCCACCGCGAGTACGTGCTGGGCGCGCGCCACGATTGACGAGCTTTCCTTCGCCGTGAGACTCTTGATGTGCGGCATCATGCGAATGATCGCTCCGGCAGCCGCGGCATACTTGCCGCCTTGCAGATCCTTCTCCGCGCGGGCGACCCCCTGAGGCCGATAGTCGACTTGCTGCATCATTTCCACTGCCGGAATCCACTCTCCGCCGCAGGCGGAGGCTTGCCCACCAGTAAACAGGCTCACTCCCAGAACTCCGAGCATCATCGTCCCCTGCAAACCGAACCGACTCTTTTTCATCTTCGTCTCCTCCGTCCGTGTCCGTTTCAGCCGGACACGCTGTTTCACAACGCCTATGACCAGTGACAGCTTTCAGTGTCGAATCTTTGGGACACCGCAGTCGAAAGAAGGTTTCAGCAAGGTGTGGGCCAACGCTGCGGAGCCCGAGAAAGCCGTCAATCGACCTCCTACTCGTGGACGTCCGCACACGCGGCGTGGTCGTGCGCCCGCGGAAACCATGCGCACGTGGACAGGATCGCGCGCTCGCTGCTGGCAGCACACGCTTGGGCCGCTTCCGAAGCGAGCCGTCACACGCAGGGTCGGTGACGCGTCACCGCGCCCGTAACGCACCGTCACGGATTGCCAGTTCGTGTGACGGCCTGAGAGGTCGCCCTTCGCTGCTACGCGGAGCGTTGCCCGACCCTTCCCTCGTTGCGTGCCACAAAAGTGAAAGGAGCGGAAACCCGCTCCTTTCGTCCCCCACCTGGTCCCCCTCGCCCCTACACCCCACAGTGCGCTGACGGACCCTCGTGCGTGGGAAACTGCACACCCCACTCGTAGCATCGCCGCCGATGCCCCATCGACGGCGACACCGAAGCCGCCCGCAAGACTCCGCCGAAGCGAGACGCGATGGAGATTCGAAAGGTCTCGATGTCGTGCATGGCTCTCTTCGGCATGAACGGGGGCGCTCGGAGCAATCGGTATGCCACGCCGAGTTTTGCGCCGTTTGTTGGATTCGACGAGGCGCTTGGTCTGACTCGCGAGACGGCTCTTGACGCAGCCCGACCGGAACTGGCACAGCCTGGCACGCGACAAAGCTTGCGATTTCATTGCAGCTTATTCACCATCACTGGAGCCATGCCCACACTCCGAGAGCTCTTGAGCGCGCTGAGCCTCGCCGGATTTCTCGTGGGTCAGCTCAGCTGTCAGGGCGATCAGTACCCGCTCCAACGGGCCTACACCGCGCCCGAGCCCAAGGCGAAACCGCCCACCCCTCGGCCCCGGGCCAGGCCTAGCCTACGGCCGGCGGCGCCGCCCAGCACCGAACCGTCGGCAAGTACGGCCCCCCCACCCTTTGAGCACCCCGCGGCGAACACCGACGGCTGCCCCGAGGGGATGGTGCGCGTGACTGGCAGCTACTGCCCGGCGGTCGTCGAGCGCTGCGCCAAGTACCACGATGAGTATCTACACAATAAGGGCAACGGCACCGTGAGCGAGCGCTGCCTCGAGTACGTCGGGCCGACGCGTTGCATCTCCGACAAGAGAGAGGAGCTCGATTTTTGCATGGATCGCTACGAGTATCCGAACGAAGTTGGGGAACTGCCCTGGGTCCTGACCTCTTGGCGGCAGGCCCAGAACCTGTGCCACGAGCAGGGCAAGCGACTCTGCAGTGAGGACGAATACAACTTCGCTTGTGAAGGACCGAAGATGTTCCCCTACGTGAATGGATTCGTGCGCGACCCGGACAAATGCAACATCGATTGGGACTACATCCAGCCCGACCACTCGATGCATCTCTTGACCTACAAGCGCTGCCTCGAAGACGAGGCCTGCAGAGCGGAACTCGAGCGGCTCGATCAACGACACGCCATCGGCTCCCGTCTGACATGCGTCTCCTGGGCGGGTGTCGTCGATTTGAATGGCAACGTGAACGAATGGGTTTCTCGCCCCGGCCAAGAGCCTCCCAATCGGAGCGGTCTGAAAGGGGGGTGGTGGGGCCCGGTCCGCAACCGCTGTCGCCCCACCGTCAGATTTCACAAGGAGTTCGACTACGGGTACGAAGCCGGGTTCCGTTGCTGCAAGGGCTTCGGGCCGGAGAAGATCGACCCGCGCTTCGACCTGGAGAAGCACAAGATTTCTCCTGAGCAGATCGAAGAGCGCCTGAAGCGCGAGGCGGAGACAACCAAGCGGCACGGGCGGAAGCCTTCCGCGCCCGCGCGACCCCACGCAGCGCCGCCAGCGCCCGGCCCTGACTCGCAGAAGCCGGACAGCCCACCGGTCTTCTCGGCGGCACCCACGCCCTCCTCTCGACCGGATGCGACCTCGCCGGCCCCGAGCGAGAGTCCTCCCGCGGTAGACAGTACGAACCCGTTCGAGAGCGAGAGCCCGTCCGCCTCTGGCGACGAGCCCGCAACCCCGCCGACCCTCACGCCACCGCGACCTTGACCGAGGACCAAGCTATGTTACGCGCGCGTTCGCGGTCGCAGGGTGCCGGCGTACAAGAGGGCAATGCCCGCGGCGAGCATCACGACGGCAAACAGGGTCCAGCGCCGGGTAGGGCTCGCCATGGGAGGTTCGACGAAGAATGCCACGATGAACGGAACCGGTGATAACAGTACCATGGCCAGACCGCTCCGCGCGAGCCAGCGTCCGCCTCCCACCGGCGCCGCTGCAGCTGGCTTCAAGCCCAGCGCCAGGTTGGTGAGGCCACTCATCAGAATGTAAATGTGACTGGCACGGTACTGGTAGCGTATGATCTCATCGTGGGCATAGGCCGCGGGAAAGATCACGCTCATGAAGATCCCGGTCGTGAAGAACACCAGGACGGTCACGGTCCCAACCAAGATGCACAGCTTGTGGTTCACGGTGGCAAAGCATAGCGAGCCTTGGCGCTCGCCGCCGCCGGCGGTGAGAAAAGAAGCCTCTCGAGCCAGAAGGGCATTCCGTCCCGGGAGCGTAGGCTGATGGAACGAGGCGCCGCGCGAGTCCGGGAGCAGACCGGTACGGTGGAGTACGCGCTGCGAGCCGGGCTGGTTTTGTCGATCTTCCTTTTGCCGCTGCTCGCCCGCGCGAGCGGAAACGTCGTCGGCGCCTTTTCGATGTTCGAGCATCTCGAGCGCTACCGTCTGGAGCTCAGTGTACACGCGGCGGGCGGGTGGCGTCCCGTACCAGTACGCGCGCTAGCCCCTCATCTATCACGCGACGCCAAGCGCATGATTCTACCGGCGGCGACGGATACGGTGGGGGCGGACCAGGTACGACTCGTGTCCGATGGGCTCGACGACATCGCCCGACTCTTGTGTCGACTCGAGCCGGACGCGACGGAGGCATCCGTGCGGCTGGTGCGAGCGCCGCTCGGAGCGCGAGACGCAGTGACCCAACGAACGGAGCGTCCGTGCAATCGCCTGCCATGAGGTGGCTGCACGCGCTGTCGTCTCGCGCGCAGCAGCTGTTGGAGGGCGACGTGACGCCATGGGTGTACAGCTGGCTCAGGATCGCTCTGGCGACGACGCTGCTGGTGAGGCATTCGGACTGGCTGAGCCGCTGGATCTTTCTGCAGCATCACCGGTGGGTACGAGGCCTCGACTTTCTCGGCACCCAGGGATCGCCCCCGCTGCTCGTGTCACCTCTTGGCTGGGGTGTGGCACTCGGCCCCGGCTGGACGCTGGGCCTCGTCTATGCGCGCACCGGACTGGCAATCGCTCTGCTACTGGGCGTGCGCCCGCGCGCAGCGGCGCTGGCGCTTGCCGCCGTCAGCTACACGTTGCTCGCGGCCGATCGCTATCGCTACTTTCACCACCTACACCTGTTGTACCTCGCCATCGCCTGCCTCTCTGTGGCCCCCACGGGCGAGCGACTCAGCCTGGAAGGTCTGCTCGAGCGCGGCTGGGCTCGCTTCCGCGCGCTCAGGGTCCGGTCGAAGGCGCGAGCCAGTCCGGTCTGGCCCCTGCAAGTCATACGTGCGCTGGTCATGAGCGTGTATCTTTCCGCGGGACTGGGGAAGCTCACCGGCGAGTGGCTCGCTGGTGACATCCTGGCGTTCCTGGATCAATCCCGAGTCCTGCAAGGCTCGACCTGGACGCTGTTGAGCAGCGGGCTGGGCCACGCGAACCTCGCAAAGCTCACCTGTGCTACTGAGTTGGCGCTGCCAGCCTTGTTGGCAGCGCGTTCCACTCGCCCCTTTGGAATCGCGCTCGGGGTGCTGTTTCACACACTGATAAGCGCGTGTATGATGGTGTCCACCTTCGGCGTGGAGATGGTGATACTGCTATCATCTTTTGCCGTGCCCGTGCGGCGCGATTCGCGCGTTGGCACGGTCGGGCACGCTTGTACTCCGGTGGCATCTGGTGAATAGTAGGGTTCGATGGGTAGCGGCGACATGGTGAGGTATCCCGGCGAACAACTCTCCGTCGATCAACGTAGCCTCGTGGCCAACTACTGGTGGCAACGCGCCGAGGGCGAGATGACCTCTTGGGTGGGCTTCCGGCACGTGCTCGAAGATCTGCGGCTCGAAGCGGCGCCGGCACCGGTGCTTCGGCTGGCGGAGCGCGCCGTGGCGGACGAACGGAGGCACGCGCTGTGGTGCCGAGACTGGGCGCTCGCCTTCGGCCACGAAGACCTGGGTCCAGTTCAACCGCGCGCCACGCGGCCGATCGCTTTCGAATCCGCCTCGCCCGCAGAAAACCGATTGCTCAGAATCGCGTTTTGCTGCTTGACCGAGACCGTCGGGTGCTTCGTGCTTCGAGAGGCGCGCCCACGCATTCAGAGTCCGCCGTTGCGCAAGCTCAATCAGCGGCACTTGGCCGACGAGCTCCAGCACTGTCGCGTGGGCTGGGGCTACCTGTCGAGCTTGGATGCACAAAAAAAGCAGGTGCTCCGGGCATGGTTACCCCGGCTGCTCGAGCTGCTGCCGGTCGCCTGCGCCGAGGGTCCCGAGCAGGACCGCGAGGAGCTGGTCCCCTTCGGGTACTTCACCCCTCGGCTGTTGGTACGCGCCCACCAGCAGGCAATTCAGCAAGTGGTGCTACCGGGGCTCCACCACCTCGGCCTGGAGAGTGCGGCATGAACCATTCAGAGGCAAAAGGCGACCGCTTCTTCCGAGCCATGGTGCTCATGGGCGGAAGTATGGCGCTTGGCTGCGGGGGTAACACATCGCATGGCGACCACAGTTCTGCAGGGAGCGGTGGCTCCGGAGGAGGCGGTGGCTCTGGAGGAGGCGGCCCTGGTACCACGGGTGGCGGAGGTACGGGTGGGCTGATCCTGTACCCGAGTACCACGGCGACCGCCATGCCGGTGAACCCCGGCCCCTTTCCATGCGTGCCAGCGCTCTGGGATTGCACGGGAAGCGTCACGGCGTGCTCACCCAGCTACGACGGCTGGGTACTACCGGATGACTGCGTCTGCGACGAGAGCCGTCCTCGGACGGCTGATGATTGCGCGGAGGGCGAGCGCTTGGTCTGCCGCCGAGGCACGACGCGGGCTGACGGAGTGCCCTACACCGAAGTGGTGCCATTCGAATGTACCTGCATTCAAGAACAGAGCTACTGTGGCATGGAGTGCGATTTGGCGCTGACCCCCTCCGGCGCGGACTTCTCTTGCGATTCCAGCGTCCAGGGCGACGGGGGTGCTGGCGCGAGAGAAACGCTTTGCGGCTGCGCCGTGGTGGTCTTGAGATAGCTGCGGGTCCCGTCCGACTGCGGATCGGTGTCCGGACACGCTAGCTCCCGGCTGAATCGAGCCACTCGAGCAGCTCGGCCTTCAGCCCACCCAGCTCGCGCGGCTCTGCGTGAGACAGCAACGCGAGAGCACGCCCACGCAGCGCGCTGGCTCTGGATGGGGACGCCTGCGAGGCGCGGCGTTCCGCAAGCTGCGCACGGGCCAGCAGGATTTGCGCATACAACGCACACTTGTCGCCCCCGAGCAAAGAAGCCAGGGAACGAGCGTCCAGCGCCTGCGCATTGCGAAGCAGGCCCAAAGATTGCTCCGCCTGGTCAAGCTCTGCCTCGGCCTCCTCGAAGCGCTGCTCGTCGGCGCGCCTCAGCGCTGACTGAACGGCTCGTGCCAGCTCTTCGACCAGGCGCACAATGTAGTCTTGCTTGAACACCCCCCGAGCGTAGCCCCTGGCGCGTCGAATGCCACGATGGCTCTCTCGGGCCCTGCGCCCGAAGGCGCCACGTCACCATTGTGAACCACGGGTGTCCCAAGGTATCCTGAAGGACGTGGATGGGCCTCCGGTAGATAATTTCTATGCCCCCCCGGTACTGGATGTTCCCTACGCGCCCAGCCCAGTATTGGGCGTCCACCGCGAAGGCGACGCCGTCGTGGTGCCACGCGAAGGGGCGAGCTTGCCGCCTCGCTGCGTGCGCTGCAATCAGCCCGCCTCCAGGCGACTGCTCAGGCGCATGTACTGGCACCACCCAGCGCTTTATCTGCTGATTCTCATCGGGGTTTGCTTCTATGTGATCCCAGCGCTCATCGTGCGCAAGAAGGCCCTGGTAGAAGTGGGGATCTGCGATCGGCACCTCAGGAGGCGCCGGTGGGGTATCGGTATCGGCTGGCTCGGCTTCCTGGCGAGCTTCACGTTGTTCGCCGCGCTGATGGAAGACACTCCGCTGCTCGGCTTGCTGTTTCTGCTGACCTCGGTGGCCGCCCCGATCACGGGCATCTTGATGGCCCAGGTGGTGGCGGCCAAGAAGATCGACGACCAGCAAGCCTGGCTCAAGACGGGACGACCCTTCCTCGAATCGATTGGCGGCCCTTCCTGATCGAGTTTCTGGGTCCACGCCAACCTCGAATCACAATCTTTGGGATGTAATGAGAGCCGGGCGAGAAATGCGCGACGATGCCCCAGCCCGAGCATTCCGGAGTCTCAAGTCGGGAGCCGCCAGGGTCTGGCAGCGAGGTCGCCATCTGACAGTGGCATCAGACTCGAAATCGTCGTTGTAGAACGAGCCCGGCCTCCCGATGTAGACGAGTGGTCCCGATTCGCCTAAGGTGCCGCCACGAGTCGTAAGCGGCGTGCTCGCTAATGGGACGGTCGCGGAAGCCTCGAGAGAGAGAGAGAGAGGTCCCATGACCGAATCACAGCTATCGGCGCGCGCGCCGGCGTTTGCACAAGTTCTCAGCGATAAGCCTGCTTCCCGGCACAGAGAAAAGGGCCGCTCCCACGGTTTGCCCTTCATTTTGTGGTTGCTCGAGCAACCCCTGCTCTTGTTGCTGACCGTTCCCACGATAGTTGCCACCGTGGCCATGCTGCTCAGCGGCGCCGGCTGGCCCGTGTTCGTGGGAACCTGGTTCGCCGTACCGGTGCTCGGTGTTTTCGTGCCGCTCATGGTGCTGGTGGTGCGTTCACACCAACACGACGCGGGCGCAGCGGACTGGTCGAACGCCATCAGCTTCCGCGACGAAAAGCAGGCAGCTCGCTGGCGAGGCAAGAAAATTCCGATGGAAGTCTTGTACGAGAGCTACCTCAATGGGGACCTCGAATTCAAGGGTGATGTCTACGAAACCCTCCTTAGGCGCAACCAGCTGTTCCGCTTCTGCTTCACCTGGGGGGACGTCCGCTTCTACTTCAAGGAGTTCTTGCGGCAAAACCTCACGCACTCCAAGAGCTCCGACAAGGGAGACATCGCCCACGTCTACAATCGAGGCAACGATTTCTACAATTGGTTCTTGGGCGACGGCATGGTCTACACCAGTGGCATCTTCCATGACGAATCCGAATCGCTGGAGACGGCGCAGAACCGGAAGCTCGATACGGTATGCCGTTCGATCCACCTCAAACCCGGCGACCAACACCTCGACATCGGGTGTGGCTGGGGCCCACTGGTCGTGCACGCGGCCCAGCATTTCGGCTCCGTCAGTACGGGGATAACGCTCGCCCAGGAACAAGCCAACTGGGCCAACGAACGCGCGGAGCGCGCCGGTGTCGCCAACCGCGTCCGCGTGATTGTCGATGACTACCGGAATCTGCCGATGGCCAAGTACGACAAGATCACCTGCTTGGAAATGGCGGAACATGTCGGCGTGAAGAATTTTCAACGCTTCCTGTTGCAGGTGCGCAGCATGCTGGCCGACGACGGCATTTTCTACCTGCAGATTGCGGGGCTCAGGCGAACCTGGCAGTTCGAAGACCTGGTCTGGGGGCTCTTCATGGCGAAGTACATCTTTCCTGGGGCCGACGCGAGCTGCCCATTGGGCTTCGTCGTCTCCCAAGCCGAGCGAGCCGGTTTCGAGGTCCATCGCGTGGAAAACTGTGGCGTTCATTATGCGGCCACGATCCGCAAGTGGTACGACAACTGGCAGCGTAACAAGGACGCCGTCGTCGAGAAGTACGGAGAGCGCTGGTTTCGTCTTTGGGAGATCTTCCTCGGCTGGTCGGTCTTGATCGGAGGACAGGGCAGCTCGACCTTGTTCATGCTCACGCTCACCAAGAACATCAAGAACGACAAAGAAACCGTGAGCCCCGAGGAGGCGGAATCCGTCGCCTTCAGCCGCGCGGAACGCTGGATCGGCAAGGACACCATCGGTACCCAGCAGTAGGGTGCCAACGGTAACCTCGCCGAACAATGAGCGGGCGGCAGGCCCGTCCGCTCAGCGGCGCGCTGATTGTGGGTGAGGCCTTGCTTCGACCACGCGCGCCAGCCAGACGCGACGAGCCGATGCATACAGCACACGAGCCGTGGCTTCGAAGTCAGTCGAGCTGTTCACTGAACCATGCCCGCGGCCTCGAAGCCAGGGATCGATCGCCTGAACCGCCCGTGCGCGCGCTTCGCTCATCGTTCCAGGCCAGCCCCCATCCAAGCTCCGATGCTGCCGGCGCATCTGTTCGACCCAATCTTCGGCCCAGCACAGGCCCGCCAGCTCAGCGCGCGCATGCAACTGTTCTCTGAGCTTCAGAGGGGGAGAACTCTTCGAACGTTTACGGCCAGCAGGCTCTCTCCGAAGCGCAACACCCTGCGGTTTGGGCTCGTTCATCGGCCAACCCTTCGCTCGGAAGACGAGGGGCGCGCTCGGCGAGCATCACCCCGGAAGACGTGCCTGAGCCCCGCCTTCCAATGAACCATGGATGCCATTCGAGTCACCGCTCGGAGCGCCTGAAAGTTCCGGAACACCAGCGCTCGTTGCGTGATCCGAACCCGCCGACCTCGCAACGAGGCGCGGAGCGTCGGCACCGGTGACAAGCACCGAAACCGAGCACAGTATGCCATGACCGGATCGAACCAGCGAGACATTTTCGGCCGGAGCCTTCGCTCCGCTCACGAAGCGGGAGCTAACAGGGCCCTTCGCTCCCCCTCACGAAGCGGGAGCTAACACCGGCGTCGACCAGCGCCGCCCTCGTCGTCCACGAGATGGGTCCGTGGACGGGCAGCAGCTAGGCGAGGAGCTCCCGCGGTGAGGTCTGCAACATCTCCGCATTCACACCTGCTTCTTCGGCGCTCACGGCATCCGTCTCGAGCTCCGAAGGCGCGGCGTCGTACGCGGGCCGACCCACTTGATGGGTACGGTACTTCTCTGAAAACGGGCCCAGGACGTAGTTCTTGAAGCAGAAGGATAAGATCGAACGCTCGTTCAGCTCGGGAGCGATCCGGTGTGCGCGGGCATCGTGCAGCGCCGGGTATTTGCTCCAGTGGGTTCCGGGGTTTTCGTGATGCACCGTGTGATAGCCTGCCTCGAACACGAACCAGTTGTTCCACCTCGAAACGAAGTTCCGCGAGTGATTGTCGGGCGACCACGGGTCGCAATGCACATGCTGGATGTAATTGGTAAACATCATCGACCATAGAGCGAACATGGCCGGGACCCCGAAGCCGAACAGGTAGACCAGAAGCCCTTGCCGCGCCCCCCAAAGCGCCACACCCAGCACCAGCAAGAAAAGGTGTGCTGCGATCACCGTGGTCGCTTGGGTCACGATCTGACGGTAGACCCGTCCGCCGCGCGCTCTGGCCTTCTCGATATACTCGCGAATCGGCCCCGACTGAAAATACGCCGAAACGAAGAAAAACGTGGTCGCCACCAAGAACGTATGCCGCTTCGTGATGCGCCAAGTAATCGTGGCATCCCCCGCGCGGTTCACGTGCTTGTGATGATTGAGGTTATGGGTGGGGATCCAGCCGAACAGCGGGTAGCCGTAGAAAATGGACAACCACGCGCCAAAGAAGTCGTTCGCTTTGCGATTGGCGAACGTCGGACAATGATTGTGGTTGTGTGAGAAAATACCGGCGCAGTAGCCAAGGTAGATGCTCAACGGCAACAGCCAGCCCGTGAGCCATGGCCAGACGTAGTGGGCCAGCCCTACGCCCGGAAACAACACGAACGCGTAAAACAGACAACGGTAGTCGGATGAAAAACGAGGCCGTAGCAATGAGGGCTCCCCAGGCTGCCCGCAGCCTAGCGATTCTGTGAGCCCAGGGATAGGCGCATCTACCAGGATTTTCGCGCCGGCGCGCCAGACACTGGCTCGGGGGAGGAATTTTATGCGAGTGGAAAGCGAGGGCGGGCACTACGGGTGAACAGGAGGACCCCGGGCGGCCGTCCTCGTGCCGTGTCCGGGGTTCGCCCTCTGACGTCCTTCCCCGACCCCTGGAAATTCGTTGGTCAACGGGGTGGCCAATCGAAGGGATTCACCATGCTGGCGGGGCCAATGTAGGAAACCTGATGGCCCTCGCTCGTCACGACTAACAAAGTGTGCCATAGTCCGGCTTGAGCTGAGACGAGCGTAGCCCCCGCAAAATTGGGCTACGACTTGCCGCGACAGACCCGAGGGGTGCGGCTCCGCTTTGTTCTGTCCACCCCCCATCCCATGAAGCCCCGGCAAACCATAGATAAGCGCCGTAAAGAGGTGCAGCGCCAAGAGCGCAAGAAGGAAAAGGCCGAACGCCGCCGACAACGGCGTGAGGAGAAGGCTGACCGGCCGAACCGCGGAGACGCTGAGGTCGACCCGGATTTGGCCGACATCGTTTGGGGGCCGCAACCCAGCGAAGATGACCCGGATGGCTCGGTTCCAGGGGAAGAGCCACCTTTCGCACCGGAACGTCAAAACTGGCGTGCCAACCATGGCGGAGCAGGAGACACTGACGATGCGCCGCCCCGGTCCAACTAGTCAGGCAAGAAAAGACCGTTGGAAGCGGGAAGACGAGGCGCCGCGCCTCAAGGAACTGACACCGAAGTTGCGCTCTCTGAAGTTTCAACTGGAAGAGTTTGCCAATGGTCGACCGATCCTGGGGACAGGCAGGGTGCGTCACATTCCGGTCGACCAGGCCTCTCAGCTGTTCGAGATCCCCTGCACCGACCCGCGCTGCGACGATGGCGGGTATGACGTCACTCGACAGGTCATGCAGGGTCTTAGGGAAACTCAGTCGCAATTCGAGGGTGCCGACACTTGCGATGGCTATGTCGGCGATCGTCCTTGTGGGCGCGTGCTGAAGTTCGTGGTGCTCGCCGATTTCGACGAGTAGACACGGCGTCCTCACGGAAGAACCGACACGATGCCACCAGTGACGCGTAAGTTCGACCCCAGTGGTGACGGCGATCGCCTGCGAAGCTACTTCGCGGACGTCAACACCGTACCGCTCCTGTCTCGTCACGAGGAGATGAACATCGGCCAGCGCATCGAGGCCGCCGAGCATGACATCATCCAGGCGCTGCTCTCGAGCTCGAGCGCCATCGACGAGCTCGAGCGCGTTGGCGAGCTCCTCGAGCAAGACCGCATCAAGCTGCAGCACGTCACCAACGTCCCTTTCGATACCACCACCGAGCGGGCCGAGGTCCGCCAGGAAGCACTACGCCTGATCCAGTGCGTGGCCCGCTGGAGCGGGCCGGCGACGTCCGGAGGCGCAGCCCAAAAAGCTCGGGCGCGAGCGCTCGCAGCCATGAAACAGCTGGAACCCAGCTCTCGCCTGATCGATCGCATGTCGCGGCCCGTCATGGCCGGAACGCCCAGCAAGGATGGCGACCAGACCGACCAAGAAGCGAAGCCGCGGGGTTCGCCGCAAATTCGCGGCGCGATCCGCCGTGCCCGCACTGCGATGGCGGCCGCAAAACGCGAACTCGTCGAGGCAAACCTGCGGCTGGTAGTTTCGATCGCCAGGCACTACGTGAACCAAGGTCTGCAATTCTCCGACTTGGTTCAAGAAGGCAACCTCGGCTTGATGCGAGCCGTCGACAAGTTCGACTACAGGCGCGGCTACAAGTTCAGCACCTACGGCACCTGGTGGATCCGGCAGGCCATCTCGCGAGCTATCGCGGACCAATCCCGCATCATCCGCGTGCCCTTGCACCTCCGAGACCTCGAACGCCGCGTCAAGCGAGCCGCGCACCGGCTCGTGCAGGAGTCGGGTCGAGGTCCGACTCGCGAAGAGCTCGCGGAAACACTGGAGCTTTCAGTGCATCAAATCGACAAGGTGCTCGGGCTCGTCGCCGAGCCACTGAGCTTGGACGCACCGGTCGGCGGCACCGAAGACACGAGTCTGTTGGACATCGTGAGCGACCCCAACTCCGTCGATCCCGTGCGCAGCCTGATGGCTTCCGCATTCAGCGCGCAGATCCAAGATCTGATGTCGGCTCTTTCCCCCCGCGAGCGGGAAGTGATCAAACTGCGCTTCGGGATTGGCGTGAAGCGCGCGTGTACCCTCGAAGAAATCGGGCGGGGCCTGGATGTGACTCGGGAACGCATCCGCCAGATCGAGGCGCAAGCACTGGAGAAACTCCGGCGCCGCAGCGCCCTGTCCAACGCGCGGCTCGACGCGAGCTTCGCACAAGACTGAGCCCGAAGGCTGCTTCGAGGCCTTCACGCCAACTTCACTGGCACCGACGACGTCAAGTCTGCGGCGAAGGTCTTCGCCACGGCGGGCGGCAGAGTCTCGCGGAACTGGATGCTCATGCGCGGCTCCGCGTGCCTTAGCTTCGGCACGCCGTGCAGAAAGGTCTCCTGACAGCTGCCCCCCATCACGAAGAGGTCGCCCCAGCCGAGCATGTAGGCAAGCCGTTTTGAGCCGTCGACCGCACGCAGGGTGAAGCGGCGCGGCTCACCTACGGAGACGATTGCAATCACGGTATTCGAGCGCAGAGGGCCCATCTTGTCCCCATGAGGCGCGACGCTGTCCCGTCCGTCGCGATAGTAAGCAAGCGAGATGCTCGTCAGTCCGACGCGATAGCGCATGGACAGAACTCGAGCGAGCTCGCCAAGCTTTTCCGCAGCCGCACCGCTTTGTGGTGCCCGGGCAACGAGGCGCGGTACGTCGACCTCGCGGTCGTACATTTGGCGCCGTTGAAAACGCCAGTCGACGCCCTCGAGG
The DNA here is from genome assembly GCA_963809955.1 of uncultured delta proteobacterium. Lineage (GTDB taxonomy): Bacteria > Myxococcota_A > Polyangia > Polyangiales > Polyangiaceae > JAICQQ01. Next base: position 79,392 of record CAWELQ010000009.1, on the reverse strand, counting down.
AGTTGGTCGAACAGCGTTCGATGACCGGACAGCCAAGAGGGCACGTACTCGACCCATGCATCCGAACCGAGACGACGCCGCTCGGCGGCACGAAAGCTCACGTCGACCAGCAACGGCCCAGCTCCGAACAAGCACCCTTGCATCACGGGCTGCAGAGTATACTGAACGTAAAATCAGTGTCCAGGAACTCGGAGGCGAGAACACTGCTCACATTTAAATCTTAACTACTTGAAATTATTTACTATTTAAAGTGAACGCCGTTCACCAGCCCGAGCCAGCGTCCCTCTCAGGGGATCTCTCGGATCTCGACATACTTGTGACCGACCTCGAGTGAGCCGTCGTTGAGGAACACCGGATTGTCGAACACGACGCCTCCCTTTTCTTGGAGGGTACAGGTGGCGATGTGAAGCTTCTTCGACTCCCGCTCGTAGTGACAGTAAGGAGCGGTCCGCCAAGTGACACGAATCGGTTGCGGCTCTTTGAGTTGAACCCTGAGCTCATAATTGCCCGGCGGCAGCGAGAAGTCGATACGCTTGTTGTTGTTCATCGGCAACGCTTCCGGCTCGAGCCGTTTCACCACCTCCACATGAAAGCTCGCCTCCACCGGGCCCGCGCTGGCGACTACCTCGGTCTGCCCGACACCGACGGGCACCAGCTCCAATCCTCTCGCTTTCAGCGCAGAGGTGATCTTCGGCGAGAGGGTGACCTTGACATCGGGAAGCTCTTTGCCGGACTTGTCCAACACGTGAACCTCGGGCTGAAAGGGTCCGTCAGCAACGTCGACGCGACCCACGTCCTTGGCTTCGATCTTCGAAACCATGCGGCAAGCGAGCGGCACGCTGGCGCTCACGTCCTGGATGGTCAGACTCACCTTTCCATCACCCGACTTGTTGCAGGTGACGAAACCCGCTTTCGTCACCGTCGCCAGGTCGGGGGGCTCGACCTGAAAATCGTGTTCAGCGGTGCTGGTACGCTGGACACCGTTCGTGTCGACCAGCGTAACCACCACGCGCGCAGCTTCGCCCCCCAGGATCTGTTCGGGTAGCTCCAGAGCAATCGAGCGCGGGGGAGGTTCCTTTTGACACCCCGGCGCCAGGGCGAGCCCGGCCGTGACGAGAACCAAGGAGCGCAGCACTGTTCTTTTCGCAAACATCGCCCTCGGGTTTTGCCACCGCGGGATCGAGAAACAAATACTGCTCAAAAGAAAAGACAAATCCTGGATAATTCCCGGTAAGCGTCACGGACGCCCGCACACCTGCCGGGACGGCGCGGACCGAGCGCCCGGGCGACGAGTGCCGCGAGCCTCCCTGGGCCCAGAGGGCTCGGCCTCGGGCGAGCACGACACAGGACGGAGGACGCGGGGTCGTGAAGGCCGAACCAACCTCGCTGATGGTCGCCCCCCTGGCGCGGGAGCCACCGTATAACATCAGCCGGCTCGAAAGCAGCTGGCCCCCCGCCGAGAATCGACCTGCGAGCAGGCGGCCCATCGAGGCTTGTCCAGTTCGCTGGCGCGAAGACGGTGGCGAGCTTTTGGTCAGGCGCTCCAACGCCCCGAACATGTGAGCGACCGTTTCCCCCCAGTGGGTCTACCTACTATGCCCGGGGCACGGCGGTTCGTATTTCGTTCTGGCTCAGCCCGATGCAGACCATGGCCTCGAGAACGTTGGGACAAAATTAGCGAACTGGGCAAGTAAACCGTCGGCCGTCCCCTGATGATCAGCGTGGTTGCTGAGGCACTGAAGCATCACCGGTCTCTGGACCCAACCACAGACTCCGCGCCGGTGGCTCCGAGTAACCCCAACTTCGACTTCATCTACGAGCAGTGGTTCGACGACGTGACGCGTTGGGTCCGCGCCCTGGGCGGGCCTCACGCGGATCGAGAAGATCTGGTGCAGGACATCTTCTTGGTCGCCCACCGCAGGTTGAAGGATTTCGATGGCTCCAACGTGGGCGGATGGTTGTACCAGATTGCTCGCCGGCGGGTGAGGGACTACCGCCGCCTCCGCTGGGTCAAGAGCGTACTGCTCCGCCAGTCGCCAGTATCCGACGGCGCTCCCGGCAAGGGTCCTGGCCCAGCAGACAGCTTCGAAACCAAAGAGAAGCGCCGGCTGTTGGAGGAGCTCCTCGAAAAGCTCAACCAAACCGAACGGGCCGCCATCGTCCTTTTCGAGATCGAAGGCTACAGCGGTCAGGAAATCGCCCGCATTCAGCGCGTGCCGCTCAACACCGTCTGGGCCCGCATCTACAAGGCGCGCAAGAAGTTGCGTGCCGCGTTGGAACGAATCTCATCCGACCCCCGCGCGGCCTCCCGACTGCGCCGCGGCCGTCGGCTCAACCGCGAGGACAACGAATGAGCACGCGCCCACGCGCTCCCACGGGTCTCCGGTATTCACTCGATGACCTCCTCGGCGTTCTCTCCCCCATGCGTATCAACCGTTCGACCAAATGGGCGACACGGCAACGCATCCAGAGGCGCCTGACGGTCCGACGGCCCTGGTTGCCCAAGCAGCTGGCGGCTGCGGCATTGCTCGTCGCAGCTTCTGCCGCGGCCGCCTCGGGCATCCACCTGCTGGCGGGAGTCGCCAATCCCAGCGCCTTGGAGGAGCTCCCACCCCGCACCCTGCGAGGAACTCGGGTCCCAGGCCACGGCCGACCAGGCCGCGCCGGTGCAGTGGGTGCTGCCGAGAGTCGTGCCTCCGCCCAAGTCAGCCCCCAAAAGCCGGACCTGGCCGCGAGTAGGAAACTCACGCCGCCAAGCCGCGCGGTCCGAGCGCGCCCCCCCGCGAGGACTCCTAGCGCGCAGCCAGTCGGGACGAAGCAACGACCACGGCCGACTCGACCGAGCGGAGAGGATCCGACGCAGGTGGCAGAGGCACTGCGCGCGCTGCGCAGGGACGATCAACCGCTGCAAGCGCGCGCCTTGCTCGAGGCGTACCTGGCTGCCAACCCCGTTGGTTCGCTCAGCGAAGAGGCCCTGGCGCTCTGCATCGAGGCCTCTTCGAAAAGCGAACCGACGCGCGCCCGGGAATATGCACGGCGCTACCTGAGCCTGTATCCGCTAGGTCGCTACCGGATTGCCGCCGAGCACGCGCTCCGCCACGAACGCTGAGGCATTTCTCGGCGGGTCGCGACCACGCAAGCGGCGTCCGTCTCAGCATCGGCAGTCGTGCTCATGGACAGCCGCCTAACTGTGCGCTCCCCGTGGGCCCGCTCCTTGGCGGGCTCAAACTACATTAGACGCGGCGCACGCCAGACGTGCGCCAGTCTCCGCGAAACCTGCAGGAATGTGGGCCGACGCTGCGCTACCGCGCTTCATTCGCGTCATTTTTTGCCGTTGGGGTTCTGAGGACTGCTGTCGAAGCAAACATCCCGTCGCGAGATCTGACATACCCATGCCAAAAAGACATGCGCTCCAACCGCTCCTAACCACGTCACCGGGAGCTCTGCTGAGACTTTTGTCCCTGCTCGGCTGCCTCTGTTGGAGCGTAGCCTGCGAGAACTACCCGCAAGTACTGGTCGATACGGAGGCCCTGGGGGGTGAAGGAGGTGCGGACGGAGATACCAGCGGCGGGACGAGCTCGACCACTCTCGGATCGATCGACATCGGCTCGGCAGGCGCGTCCGACCAGCCTCCAGTCGCGGTGTGTGGCAATGGGGAACTCGAACCGGGCGAACTGTGCGACGACGGCGGGACGGAGGACGGTGACGGCTGTTCCAGCGATTGCGTCGCACAGAACCCGGAGTTCGATTGCTCCCGGGTCGGAGAGCCTTGCGTCGACCTCGTGGTTTGCGGCAACGGAGTGCTCGAAGGCGATGAAGCTTGCGACGACGGCAACCAGGTCGCCGACGATGGGTGCGCGAAGAGGTGCGACAGCATCGAGCCCGGGTGGGTGTGCCCCCGCCCGGACCGACCCTGTGTGCGGTTGCCGCACTGCGGCAACGGAGTGCGCGAGCAGGGCGAGCAGTGCGACGACGGTCAGAGCGACCCCAAAAGCGGCGATGGATGCTCCGCGGAATGCCAGCTGGAGGATGGATTCTTCTGCCGGACTCCCGGCGAAGCTTGTGTGCCGGTCGAATGCGGGGACGGCAGCCGCACGCCAGGCGAGGCTTGCGACGACGGTAACAGGAAGGACGGCGACGGTTGTTCGGCGAGCTGCGGCGTGGAGTCAGGCTATCGCTGCGGCACCAGCGGATGCGTGCCGCTCTGCGGCGACGGTCTGGTGCGCGGCGAAGAAGAGTGCGACGACGGCGGCCGCAGCGGCGGCGACGGCTGCTCCGCAGCCTGCCGGGAAGAACCCTTCTTCACATGCAGCGACGAACCCAGTTCCTGTAACTCCAGCATCGAATGCGGCAACGGCATCGTCGAACCCGGCGAGATCTGCGATCCGCCCGGGGTGAATGGCTGCAACGCGGGTTGTCGAAGCTTTTCACCCAATGTCGGAGGCGGGTCGACCTGCGGCAACAGCGTCATCGAGGCCGGAGAGCAATGCGACCCGCCCGCCGTGGGCGCCGGATGCAGCGCAGGCTGCACGGTGGAAGCGGGCTGGTCCTGCCCGTACCCCGGTGTGTGTTTCGAACAGCCTCGCTGCGGTGATGGCATCTTGCACGCGGCCCTGGGCGAAACCTGCGACGACGGCAACCAGGATCCCAACGACGGTTGCGAAGACTGCCGCGTCAGCTCCGGCTGGTCCTGCTTTGGTCTTGGGCCCGTCGACCTGCGTCCGTGAAGTCTGCGGTGATCTCGACGCTCACCCAGGGCGAGGAGTGTGAGGACGGCAACTCCGACTCCTGGTGACGGCTGCACGAACTGCATGGTGGACGAGGGTTGGGTCTGCCCCAGCGTGGGCGACAGCTGCATCCCCAAGTGCAACGATGGCATTCTGACGGACTTCGAGGAGTGCGAGGACGGCAACTCGGACTCCGGGGATGGTTGTAGTTCGTCTTGTGTGGTCGAGCCCGGCCACGTGTGCACGGACACCATCCCGATGAGCTGCAGCGCCACCAGCTGCGGCGATGGCAACGCGGAGGGTTCGGAGGCCTGCGACGATGGCAACGGCACCTGGGGCGACGGCTGTGATCCCCTGTGCCAGCTCGAACCGTCGTTCGAGTCGAACGGTGACGTGATCCTGGTCTGCGGCGATGGCCTGCAACTTCCCGGCGAGACGTGCGACGACGGCAACAATTTGGACGGTGACGGCTGCTCGGCGGACTGCAGCACCATCGAGGACGGCTTTTCGTGCACCGGGGCGGGCAACCTGCCCCCGTACATCGAGCTGCCGCTCGTGATTCGAGACTTTTCCAAGAATCACCCGGACATGGAGCGCTACATCGCGACCGAAAAGAACATTCCGGGTCCGCTGTGCACGATGGCGAACGCGCCCAACTGCGGCACGCTGGTGGGAGGACGACCTCAACTGAATCCTAGCTATCCGACCAGCGGCAACCGCACCATCCAGGATGCCTCCACCTACGACCAGTGGTATCAGGATGTGGACGGCGTCAACATTCGCTTCAACCAGGTGATGCGACTGAACCAGGTCGGCTCGGGCTCCACCTACGAGTTTTCCGACAGCGACTTCTTCCCCATCAATGGCCTGGGCTTCGGCAACGAAGGTAACGGGAAGAACTTCCACTTCACGAGCGAGGTCCGCTACTACTTCCAATACCTGGGAGGAGAGCAGCTCAATTTCCGCGGCGACGACGACGTATGGGTGTTCGTCAATGGCAAGCTGGCCGTGGACCTGGGAGGCGTGCACGGAGCTCAGAACGGATCCGTGCTGCTCGGCGACGAGAATGGTGATGGCTCAATCAGCGGATCCGAAGCCGCGGACCAAACGGACGATCGCTTCGGCATCGAAAAGGACAAGATCTACCAAATCGTGGTGTTCCAGGCGGAGCGTCATACCTACTCAGTCCAACTATCGCCTGACGCTGGCGAACTTCGTTGGCGCCAGGAGCCTGTGCACGCCCGTTTGCGGGGACGGCAAGGTGGTGCGGGGCGAAGTCTGCGACGATGGGCCTGGCAAGAATACCGGCGGCTACGGCGAATGCAACGACACTTGCAGCGGACGAACCTTCTGCGGAGACGGCATTCTGCAAGCAAGCGACGAACAGTGCGACAATGGCACCAACCGCAGCCTGTACGACGACGACAGCCAGAATAACCCTTGCGCACCCGGCTGCCGGTTCCCTCACACCTGCGGAGACGATAGCGTGCAACCGGCGTTCGAAGAGTGCGACAACGGCGGCGCCAACGACGACACGGCGTATGGACCCAATAGTTGCAAGACCGACTGTAGCTATGGGGGCTACTGCGGCGACGGCAGCGTCAACGGCAACGAGACCTGCGACGACGGCATCGACAACGGTACCAGCTACGGGCCGGATTCTTGCGGCTACGATTGCCAACCCGGACCCTACTGCGGGGACGGTGTGCGCAACGGACCCGAGGAATGCGACGGCAGCGCGAACTGCAACTCGGCTTGCCAGCTCGATCCATTCTGCGGCGATGGTGTGGTCAGCAGCGGCGAGTCTTGCGACTACGGGCAATTCGCCTCCGACGACTATGGCGGATGCAATGCGATGTGCGCATGGGGACCGAGTTGCGGCGACGGCATCCAGGAGGCCGACTACGAAGAGTGCGACCTGGGCTCGGACGAGAACCTCGGCGACTACAACGGCTGCGCGGCGACCTGCACGTTGGGCCCGTACTGCGGGGACGGAACGGTCCAGGAAGACGAAGGAGAAGCCTGCGACAACGGCTTCAACGACGACACCTACGCTTTCGCACCGGGCGCCTGCGGAGCAGGCTGCAGTCCGGTACCCTACTGCGGCGACGGGAAGGTTCAGTCGAGCTACGAGCTGTGCGACGAAGGTCCGGACAACAGCGACGACGCCTACAACGGGTGCACGACGAACTGCGAGTGGGGCCCGTACTGTGGCGATGGCCACAGAGATCCAGGGGAAACCTGCGACGCCGGCAAGAAGAACGCCGCCTACTCGCTGAACGGTATGGGCTGCGGCTACGATTGTCAGCCCGCCCCGTATTGCGGCGACGGCCAGCGCAATGGCCCCGAGCAGTGTGACTTGGGCGAGGACGAGAATACGGGCGAGTACGGCGGATGCAACGAGGACTGCACGCTTGGCACCGTACTGCGGCGACAAGCTCGTCCAGCCGAAGCAGGGCGAGGCCTGCGATGACGGGCCCACGGGCAGCCTGTCGTGTACCCCGCGCTGCGAGAACAGAGCGGTCAAGTAGGCTCTACCGTCGGAGGCTGCGGACGGCAAGCGGGGGCACTGGCCGTGTCGCGCGGTTGGCACGAGGCTTGCACCTCGTCAAGGGCAGTGTGACCGATCTGAGCCGAAAGGAGATCCTGCGATGAGGTTTAGCACCTTCGCACCCCAAGTCGCGGCCGGCAGCATGGCCCTCGCGGCCATCTCCTGTGCCAGCACTCAAAAACCGCTTCTCGAGCAACCCGTGGGAATGACGCATGCCGAGACGCCAGCTCCCGTTGGAGTTGTCGACGAGGAGCAATCCGAGCCGGTGCCCAAGGCAAAAACGCGTCCGCAGGGTGAACCGAACCAGACTCCGTACTATCGCCTGTGTGATCTGCCCGACACCGCAGAGGAAGATCCTCACTTCGCCGTCGATAGCGTTTCTCTCGACCGCCGAGGAGGCCAGATTCTCGACCAGATTGCGCGTTGCATGCTGCATGGCGCACTTCGAGGCAAAAGCGTAATCATCTTGGGCTACGCAGACCCACGCGGTAGCAAGGAATACAATCTCGATCTGGCGATGGGACGCGCTCGGACCGCTCGCTACTACCTCCTCAACCGGGGGGTTCCCCCGAGCCGCGTGACTATTGCTTCACGCGGCGAGCACTACGCGCGAGGCCACGGCCCCGAGAGCTGGCGGCTCGACCGCCGCATCGAGATCGAATTGGATACGGGCGAAGCCGTCGAGAGATTCTAGAGCTAGCAAGCCTTCCCCGACAGGCCCGCCCCGCCGTGACAAACCGCCACAGCCGGATGGGATCATTTCACCCGCGTGAGTTGCTGCCACGTGTTGTCGACATTCGCTATCTCGGGCTTCAGGGAGAGCCCCTTGTCGTCACAGCGGTACGCTATATAGCTTTTTGGTTCACCGAAGATAGTGATCAGCTTGTCTGTCGGGAATGGTATCGACTTGCCGCCCAAGCTGACCGAGGTCTCGATCTCGAGGGCGCTCGTATCGCTAGAAACGACCTGCATACGCTGAGCGGAGACGAGGCTGAACTTGCTCTCGGCCTTGCCCGAGATCGAGACGCTGATGGTCATCGGGATACCGGCCTTCTTCGTCTCGACCACGTTGACGACCGGCTTGCCTTGGGTGTCGCACACGATAGTCCCCGTCTTGCCTTCGCTGACCGTGCACACGAATTCGCCTTCTTCCTTGACGACCTTCGCGTCCGCCACGTTCTTCAGCATGACTTCGAGCGCCTGGTCGGAGTAGTCGTACTTCCAGCGCCCTGCTGGGCACCCCAGGTCTTCCGGCGGCGACGCGCTAGCAGAAACTGCGCTCGCCTCGGCCGCCTGGGACGACGCCTGCGTGGGCGCGTCCGGCGGCTCGTCGCGCTTGCCGGATGTCTTGTCCTTGCAACCCGCGCACGAACCAGACACGGCCATGCACGCCAGCAAGGTGCTCATACGCTTCGAATGTGACAGGAGCATTTGCACCCGCGCATCCTAACCTGCCGGAGCCCGAACCAAAGAAAATTCGTTTCATTGCTGGACTGCCAGGTTAAGACGGTCCGCTTCAGGTGGGCGCTCGGTCCATTCGTCCATCGGCGTGGGCCGCGAAACGACCCTCGGCCTCGCCATGCACCGGGTCGTTGCCTGCCCAGGGCCAGTCACCAAAGCGCGTCTTGCGATAGTCGGCGTACGCCTGGCGTATCTGCTCGGCGCTGTTCATGACGAAAGGCCCATGCTTGACGACGGGCTCACCAATCGGCTCACCCTGCAAGAGTAACAACTCGCTCTTCTCGGGACCATTGACCAGCGAGATCTCCGCTTCCGCGCGCAAGCGTAGGCCTACGCCTACCTGGAACTCCCGCGCAGCAACGCTCACCGAGCGCCCGCGATAGAAGTAGAGCGTGCGATTGGCGGATGCCGCCGCGGGCGGCAGCGCGACCGCAGCCCCAGGATCCATTTCGAGCGTCCAGATCGCCACGCCATGCTCCAGGTTCGCCGCCCATGAATCCGGGGGAGGCGCGGGCGCCAGCACATCGCGCCAGCGACCCGCCACGACGCGAACACGCGTCACTCGCCCCTGCTCGTCCTCGAGGCTTTGATCGGGAATAGCGGGTTCCCAGAACATGGAAAAATGGGGCTCCACGAATTTGCTCGAGGCAGGAAGGTTGATCCATATCTGCAAAAGCTCACAATGGTTGGGTCCAGCCCTGTCGAGCAGCGGGAACATTTCGGCATGCTCGATACCGCGGCCGGCAGTCATCCATTGCACATCCCCCTGCCCGTAGCGGGCCCTGGCACCCAGGGAGTCGGAGTGATCGACGAAGCCGCGCCGAGTCACGGTCACTGTCTCGAAGCCCCGGTGTGGGTGTCGAGGAAACCCGGGAACCACATCGCCGTGATACATGCTCCAGCCGTCTTTGCCGGCAAAGTCGTTGCCCAGCCTGCGACCCACCAGCGACGCTCGAGGCCCGAGGAGCTCATTGCCGGTTGGATAGGCATCGTCATGATGCACGCAGAACAAGAAGGGGTCGAAAGTTCTCCAAGGGGGAGATCCGAGCGGGAATACGTCTGCGATCGAATCGACACTCGCGAGCGGGCCCGCAGCCTGCGAGGGGGTGACTGCGTGGGTCTCGACGACCGAGGACCTGCTCGCGGGTGCCTCGCCGTTGCGACAAGCAACGAGGCTGGATCCCAAACTGAGACTGGCCGTGGGCAGCGCCAGTAAGAGCGCGCGACGCTCGACCTTGGTCGCGCCACCTTCGTGGTTCTTCATCGAGTTCTCCTGCTCTTCTTGCTGGGCCAGAGGCAAGCATGGCGCCGCCTGACCCGCTTGACAAGACCAGCACGCACGGATTGGGTACGGCACACGGCGCGTTCGACGCACGCTCGACTACCCGGCGTCGATGCCACGGGCCCATGGCTTTGGAAACGGGCACCCAAGGGCCCGCGAGTCGTTGAGTCCTACTGCGCCGGGCGATCCCCTTGCTGCGACGGGCTTCCCCATTCGCGGGCCCTAATGTGACCGGTGGGTTGACCGTCTGAATAAGTGCCTTCTTCACCAGCCGGGTGCGTCTGTGACCCGCCATTTCCGCGACCAGCATCCCTTTTGCGCTGACCTTCTGCCATGCCCACTTCTCCGTCGCACAGGGCCGTGACGGCACTGCCATACTGCACTCCGCGAGCCCACCGCGGATAGTAGCGTTCCCCCGAGCAAACCCACTCGGGAGGTGGACAATCGCTATTTGGCAGGCGACGTCATCGCGGATCGTTACCGCCTGGTGAAGAAGATCGGAGAGGGCGGGATGGGGGTGGTCTGGGTCGCCCACTCACTGGTGCTCGGCGTAGATACCGCGTTGAAGCTGATCAGCGCGAGCGCGACTGGGCGCGGCGTCGCTTCGCGCATGGCGCGGGAGGCACACGCTGCCGCGCGCTTGGGCCACCCCGCACTGGTTCGCGTGTTCGACTTCGGCTGGACCACTCGCGGCGATCCATTCCTCGTGATGGAGCTGGCCCAGGGCGAAACGCTTTCCAGACTGCTTCAAAGGGAAAGCCGCATCGGTGCGGTACGGGCAGTCCAGTTGCTATTGCCAATCGCAGACGGGATCCGTTGCGCCCACGAGAAGGGCATCGTACATCGCGATATCAAGCCGGAGAATGTCTTCATCGCGGCCGACCCATTCGGACGCCTCCAACCGAAGCTGCTCGACTTCGGCATCGCCAAGATGGACCATCAGCCGCAAGATGGCCGCCTGACTCAAGTCGGCGCTGTCCTCGGCAGCCCCGAATTCATGAGTCCCGAGCAAGCGCGCGGCGATCAGGACATCGATCTGAGAACCGACGTCTGGTCCACCGCCGTGATGTTGTACGAAATGATCACGGGCATGTTGCCCTTTCGCAACAACAACTACAACGCATTGATGCAGGCCATCCTCCACGATGAGCCGGAGCCCACCACGAGCTTCGGCGCTGGCGACCCGGACCTATGGAGAGTCATCGCGGGGGGGCTGGCCAAATCGCGCGACGAGCGCTGGCAGAGCATGACCGAGTTCGGAGAGGCCCTTGGTCTCTGGCTTTATGAGCACGGAGTCAAAGAGGACGTGTGCGGCAACTCCGTGCGCGCGCTTTGGCTCGACGGTGCGCTTTCGGGCTTGCGCGCCGAAGTAGACACCGGTCCACCCGTGGCGGACAAGCTGGGCAGCGACGCACCGAGACCCTGGGGCAGCCAGGGCGAGCGCACTTCCATGATCGCTACAGTCATCACCAAACCGGGGCCACTCGACAGGCTCAAGGCGAAGCTCTACCAGCAGAAGCGCCTTCTGATCCGCAGGGTCAAACCGTTGTTGCTGGGAGCCCTGGGCGCGACCGCCGGCGTCGGACTGACCCTGCTCGCCTTGCGCGCACCCGACGCGCCTGCCGCGCCAGACAAGCCAACGGGTTCTAGCGCCGATGCCGAGCCATCGCCGGGGGCCAAGCCACTCGCCGACCTCCCCCGAGCGGAGTCGAGCGCTCCTCCACCGCTGGAGGCTGCCTTCCCCACCGGACCTCGAGCGGCGGCGCAGCTCGATGAGCAGCCTCGACCCCGCGCCGCCTCATCGGCAGCGCCGAAGTCGAACAGGGCGCCCGCGCCAGCGACGAGATCGAAGCCACAGCGGCAAGCGTCCACCAAGCCAAGGAGCATTCGTGACTTCGGTTTCTAGCTTGGCGAAGATGTCCCTCGGCTGTGCGCTGGTCCTGATCACACTGGCCGCTGCGCGCCCCGCACGGGCCCAGACGGGGTCGACGCTGGCACAACAAGAAGCCTCGGACGCCCATTTACGCACCGCCGCGCGGACCCTGGCCGCTCAGGGCGCCGCAGCCTTCGAGAAGCAGGACTACGTCGCGGCTCTGGATCTGTTCCAAAGAGCCGGCACGCTGGTGGATGCGCCCACCATTGTCGTCATGGAGGCTCGCACGCTGGTCCAACTGAGGCGCTGGGTGGAGGCCGCCGACAAGTATGCAAAAGCCAGGAACATGAGCGGCCCGGACGCGAACAATGCGGCGTTCCAAATGGCAGTTCAGGCGGCCGACGAGGAACTCGAAGCCCTCAAGCCACGTATTCCGATGTTGAAAATCGAGCTCCGCGGACAAGCGTCCGAAGAAGCCGAAGTCCGGATTGACGGACAAGCGATCCCGGGCGCATTGGTTGGCGTCGACACTCCGGTGGATCCGGGCAACCACACCGTGGAAGTGCGCCGAACGGATCACCCCCCCACTGTACGTGAGATCATGTTGCGCGAAGGGGAGCGACAGGACTTGAGAGTCGAGCTCGAGCCGAAGCAGACGGCCTACGCCGCCGCCCCGAAGCCGGTCGCGCCGCGCGTCGCGCCGCCGGCTCCGCGCGCCTCGCAGGGTGATTCGCCCACACTTGGCTGGGTGTTGCTCGGCAGTGGAACCGCCGCCACGCTGGTGGGTGCCGGAACCGGCCTCTACGCATTGAACCGGAAGTCCGAGCTCGACAGGGTCTGCAACCCAGGGTGCCCCGCCGACCGTGAGGGGGACATCGACGCATTTCGCCGCTACCGCACCGTCTCGTACCTGGGCTTCGGGCTGGGCGTGGCCGGGCTGGCATTCGGCAGCTACGTGCTGCTCGTCGGGACCCCCAGCCGACCCGAGGTAGGCCTTCACCTATCACCACGCCAAGCGATCCTGTCGGGGGCGTTTTAATGCGGCGCGAGAGCAAGTGTCAGGCTACCGCGCGCAGCGCACGTACCCTGTTGTTTTCGTTGCTCGCTGGCTCGTGCCTTCCCGGCTGCCCGCTCTCCGACCACTACTATGTCGACCCGACTGGCGATGACACTGGCAGCCAAGCAGGTGGCACGGGTGGACAGAACTCCAGCGGACCATCCATGGACGCCGGCACCACGACCCAGAATCGAAGTGCTTCGACGAGCAACAGTGGATGGCCGGGCTGGCCTTCATCAGGGAGTAGCACAACCAGTACGAATGGTTGTCTCTCCAATTGCGCAGGCGGCTGGGCGCTGACAGCAGCCCCTCCCAGCGGCTTCCAGGCACGCGAGAAGGCTGCCAGCGCCAGCATGGGCTCGCAAGTCTTCGTCTGGGGAGGGCTGGACGCTTCCGGCACCGCGTTGGATACGGGCGCCATCTACGATGTCGACAACGACACCTGGCGGGAAATCGCGCGGGATGCAAACACACCTTCGCCGCGTCACTCGGCGAGCGCCGTGTGGACCGGCAGCGTCGTCGTGGTCTGGGGCGGCATCGGCGCGCAAGCTCTCAGCAGCGGAGCTCTCTACGATCCGGACACCGACCGTTGGTCTCCGATGCACAGGGCGCCCGTGGCTCGCGGGGCAGCGCCGGCCGCGTACTTGGATGATTACGAACTGATGGCGGTCTGGGGCGGTCAGAACGAGACGGGCAACCTGCTCGAAGGCATCGACCTTTACGACCCGAATCAGGACGTTTGGACGGCGGGCGATACCAGTGGCAATCCGGGCAAGCGCCAAGGGGCGGCGTGGTGCGGCGGCCTGCGTAGCTTCTGGGTGTTCGGAGGACTCCGCGACGGGAGCCAGATGGCCGACGACGGAACCTATTATTCGCTCATCGATGACCGGTGGACAGACGTTGGCAGTTGGTCCGGCTCGGCGCGCTCGGGCGCCTTCTCGGCCTTTTTGAACATCGAGTTTCACGTGTGGGGTGGACGAAACGAGAGCGGCGCCCTGAGCAACGGTGCATCGTACACTTTGGGGACCTTCTCGGGCAGCTGGCGCAGCCTCGACACCACGGATGCCCCGAGCGCGCGCAGCGCCTCATACCTGGAAACGGGCTGGAGCTTCGCCATCGACGGCGACCAGATGCTCATCTTGGGAGGCCTCGACGACCAGAACGCCTACCTGCGCGACGGGGGCATCTACGACACAACCCGGCGCAGCTGGAAGGCGATTCCGACCTGGCCCAGCACCAGTTCGCATGCCTTCGGCACCGCGGCGTACGCTTCCGGGGCGGTGGTGCTCTGGGGTGGGCGCGATGGCGGGGCGCTGACTCTCGAGGGGCTTCGTTACCGACCGTAGCCAGCGAGTGACAGTCCCGCCGCGAAAAGGGCGAGGAGTGGGATTTGGGGGCAAGCCGAACCCCTGAGTCGCCATTGACCTGGTGCACCCGACTCGCCCGCCTGTGAAGCGACTGACCGAAAAAGATGAGCTTTTCGAGGCCCTGGGGTGTTGCGCACACTGCGTGTATCCTCTAGGGCTGGCCCTGACCATGAACACGCATGCCCCGCTTTCAGGCTGGCTGCACGCCACGCGCGACCTTCTCCACGAGAACTGGTCGAAGTCGCTCGCTCAGCAAGCCCAAGGTCTGGCTTCTCTGGCCAAGCGAGAGGCAGCGTTCGCGCATGCGCACGAGCTACTCCTGACCCTGGGGGATCTCGTCCACCACCCGGCCCCGGGCAGCGGGACGGCGGACGATCATTTCAAGAGTGTCCTCAGGGATCTTCGAGGCCTGCAGTCGGAACAGAACCTTTCCGCTGCCGAAGTGGTCTTTCTGCTGTTCACCCTTCGCGACACTCTGAAGAACGTGTCCAACTCTCGCGAGCCGGAACAGGCGTCGGCCTCGCCTCCCTTCACGCTCGTCACCCAGCTCTCCAGCCTACTCAGCCGGCTGGGATTGGTGTTCTTCGAACTATCGGCCGCTCCGATCGACGCCATCGACCCGCCCCCGGACAGCAACGTCGAGTACGCATTGCGCTACGAGCGGGCGCGCCAGATGGCCATCACCGACTCACTCACTGGGTTGCACAACTTCGGCTACTTCCGCGATAGGCTCTCCGAGGAACGGCGCCGCGCGGAACGCTATCAGAGGTTGCTCTCTCTGATCCTTTTCGATTTGGATCACTTCAAGAGGTACAATGACACGCACGGGCATCCCGCTGGCAACGAAGTCCTGCGGAGCGTCGCGGTCGTCTTGCGACACGAGGCACGGGAGACCGACCTGGTCGCCCGCTACGGCGGCGAGGAATTGGTGATCGTTCTGCCCGAAACCAACCGTAAGACGGCCTGGGATGTGGCGGAGCGCATTCGTCAGCGCGTGCGCGAGACCGAGTTTCATCCCACCGGTACCGAGGTCGCGGAAAGGGTGACGCTTTCTGCAGGAGTCGCCACGTTCCCGGTCGACGCCACCCATGAAGACCAGCTCATCGAACGAGCCGACGCGAGCCTGTACAGAGCCAAGGCGTCGGGGCGCGATCGGGTCGTTGCCTACGACCCACCGCACAAGGTCAGCATCGTGTACCGCGCCGAGCCGTGGGTAGAGCACGTGGCATTGGTTGGCAATTTCAACAACTGGGACAAGGAGGCCGACCCGATGCAACGCCGACCGGATGGCACGTTCGAGTTCGTCATTTCATTGAACCCTGGCGACTATCGCTACAAGTTCGTTCTCAATGGCGACGCCTGGACGCCCGACCCTGCCAATCAGCAGACTCAACCGGACAACATGGGTGGGGTCAACAGCGTGCTACGCGTCACCGAAGAAGCCCGGGTCCGACCCGATACGCGCTGAACCGCCCGCGCTGGGTATTCAGCTGCCAGCGCAGTCGAACAACGTGAACTCCGTGCGACGACTGGCTTTGAGATCCTCGGTGCCATCGCTCAACACGGGTGCCGCCGCTCCCATACCCTTGACCACG
Organism: uncultured delta proteobacterium; assembly: GCA_963809955.1. Lineage (GTDB taxonomy): Bacteria > Myxococcota_A > Polyangia > Polyangiales > Polyangiaceae > JAICQQ01. The sequence continues at coordinate 63,479 of CAWELQ010000009.1, read as the reverse complement.
AAGCGATTGGGCGGAAATGCTTGAGCGTCGAGCCGGGTGAGTTCCTGGGTGATCACCATGGCGCGCAGTTTGCTCAATTTCCGATTGGCGGCGGGGTCACCCTTGGAATTGGTGTACCCGGCAACCCGCACGCACATGGCAGGAAAGCTCTTCAGCTTGTCCGCAATCGCCGCGATGACGCTTCGCCCGTTCTCGTCCAGCAGGTAGCTCCCCTCGGGAAAGTACACGCTCGGAAGCTTCAACGTACCGATGCCCGTCACGTTGGCGGTCGCCTCGGCGCCGGGAACCATGTAGTCGTAGCTGGTTTCCTCGGCAACCAGAGCCTGTACCGCGCCCTGTTTGGCGTCGGGCCCGGCCACTTCTGCCGCCAGTTGCGCTTTGGCCTCACGCTCCCCCTTCAGGGCCACGACGAAGGAGTCGTCGATGATGCTCTTGGCATCGGGCAGCTCCTGAGCCTTCAATTTTCCCTTGGCGATCAATAGCTTGCCTGTCTTGGATACGCGCGGGATCAGTTTATTGGGCTTGCCACACTGGCCAAACCACAGACACAGGTTTTCCTCGATGGTCAAGAAGTCGATACCGCTCAACACGGCCCCGCCCAACGCGGCGTCGCCCGCACAGTCCGGTCCGCAGTCGCTGGTGATGAAAGCGCCATGCGCAGCCGTATCGCGCTGATAGCTGTCGATGGTCTGGAAATATGCGGCAGCGATCTTTTGCATCGTGCCGTGATGCTTGGCGATGAACTGGCGATTGGCCACGGCGATGTCCAAGATGACGTCATCCGCCTGGCCGCCCGTGGCGAACACTTTCGGGTAGCCCGCCTTCTCGGCAAGGGCGGTGAAGGGCTGCCACAGCACTCCGACCTGCACCTGGCCCGCCTGTAGTTTCTTCCAGCAGTCCTCGGCGACTACGCCCAGGTCCTTGGCGAGCCCGCTGTCCAACCCGGCGAAAGTCAGGCTGGCGAAATCCCAGAGGTGCTCGCTCGGAGTTCCCTCCGCATAACAGACCTTGTCGCTGGGCTTGACCTCGTCGAAGCTCTTCTTTCCCTTGGACAGAAAGATAGCGTCGCCACCGGCCGACTCGTCGATCCCGAACACGATCACGCCTGGATACAAGCCGTCCTTTTCGTGCTTGACCCCATGCTGCAAGAAGGCATCCAGCGTGGTGAGGGCCATGTCTATCTCGCCCTCCCCCAAGGCCCGCATGCGTTCGTTCTGGTCGTAGTACTTCTCGTCGTCCAAGTACTGAACGGTGATCTGGTCCTTGGCCAGCGCGGCCTTCAAACGAGGCTCGCCTCGAAACGTGCTGTAGCCGGACCACGGGTCGGCCGCAACCTTCACGGTGACCGGACCTTCGGGCTCGGGCGCACTGGCCGCAGTGTCGCTCGACGGAGCCGACTCCGTATTGCTTGCGGAAGCGAAATGCTTGTAGGCAAGCACGGCCAACGCAGCCGCGGCCACTACAGGGATCCCAATCGTCAGCGCCGGGCCAGGTCGCCCGCGCGGTTTCTTGTCTTGCATGGTCTTTCTCCCTCAGAGCTGAGCTACACCGAGCGTGGTAGCCACGCGCCGGCTCACCAGATTCAGCGCCATGCCCAGTGCGGGCTTCTGCGCCGTGTCGTCCATCAAAACCCCAATCATTTTCGACGTAAAAGCCTTGACGTGAAAGCTGTACCCCTCGAACTCGAGCGTGCTGGAAAATGGTTCGCCAGCGTCGCTCCTCAGTGCCACGCGCAGGTCGAGCATGCGACGCCCGAGTTCGCGAATCGTAGGTTCGTCGAACACACGAGGTAGATCCGTCCCCAGCACCACTCCGCCCGCATCGACGACCAAACTCCCCAATACCCCTTGCAGGTCCCTGAGGGGCGTCAGGATCTCACCCAGATCGTTGGGCACGCCGTCCGAGGTCTGTTCGTCCTCACCCGACTGCCAGAATAGCCCCTTTACCTTGTTCCAGCCGTTCGCCATGACTCCTCCGCGGATTCAGTGCTTCAGCGCCGCGCGCACCGCTTCCATGTTGGCGCCCAGCGCTGTCTCCAGCGTGATGCTGCTCGTACGGGTGTCGCGATAGACCATCAGCTGCCGATCCCCCAGAACACACTCGAAAGCTCGGAAGTTCTCCAGACCCAGCACGCTTCCGAGCGCGTCGAGAGTATTTTTGAGGAACGGCGCGGTCTTGATCAAGTCGTCCACGTCGCCGCGTTGCGCCAGCACATTCCCCGCGTCATCCAGGCGCACGGCCGAACGTACCGAGCCCACCGCGCCCGCCATACTCGCGCCGCCCGGCGCCGGAACCTTGGGCGGAGGGGGCACATTCGGTTTGCGCAGGATGGGCATGGCGCCCGAGCGCGGCTGCGCGCGCGTCGGAACGGACGGACGCTGAGTAGGCGCGCCCGAATTGCGCTCGCTCTCACCGGTCACCTCGACGATGGGTGCCTCCGACACCTTCTTCTGACTCGAGGAATGCGGGAAGTCGACCAGATCTCCCCCCGGCGCGACGGAGTCGGCACCGCGCAGCGCCGCCCGCCCCTGCTCGTCTGCCCGCTTGGCCGCCTCCATGAGCAACTGCTGCCAGGGAATCGTAATGGTATTGTGAGCGGGCCACGGCAGGTCCGACGCGCTGAAGGTGCCGGTACTCCAGCTCAGGACCTCCAGAGCCGCCTCGTGTCCCACCAGACTGGCGGCGCGCGCATGGACCATCGCACCCCCTTCGAAGAACAGATGCCCCTTGCGACCTCCAGAGAGCACCTGAACCGCCTCCCGCGCTCCCGAAAGACACTCGAGCTGAACCAGATCGGCAAGACTCGCGCAACGCAGCTCCCCATTGAACCCCGAACCGCCCGAGTCGTGGGTCGACCCCTTCGCGCCCACTGGCTTGGCAGGATGCTGTGCCATTGCATCTGAGTACGGAGCGAACCGCGGTGCGCGAAACCCCCACGGGACAAAAAGGTGGTTGCCGAAGCGCACGATAACGACCTCGCGGTTTGTTTCGGATTTGTTTCGCCACTGAGCGACGACTTAGAACCCGCTGGCCTATATTTTTCCGACCGCAGTTCGCCAGCAGGAACGTGACCTAACGAGTGACTGATACGTGAGAACGAAGCGAGAGTCTCGAACGCGCTCGGACCACTGGAGCAGTGGTGACAGACGGATAATTTTCTCACCTGTCAAATATACTTCACGCAAACGACAGCATCAGGTGGCGGGATCCGTCATCTCCGCATTCGCTAACACCGTCGAATTTCGCCAGCCTACATTCCCACAGCTGCTGCAAGAAACTGCGGGCCACTTCGGGAAATAAGTGGCACAACGAACGGAGCCAAGGGTGCCAAACCGTGGGTGAACGACGCGGACCTTCTGTTATCGAACTCTCCGAAACCATCGATCGCGGCTTCGCGGACTCGAACGATCAGTTGAAGCTACCGGACTATCGACACCTACCACGAGAGGTGGCCGAGCGCGTGCGGGAGTTGCGTTCGCGCGCCGTTGTCCTCGAAACAGAGGCCCTGGGACGGGAGTTTACCACCGGCGCGACAACGACCGTGGCACTCGAGCAGGTCAGTATCGAGGTTCGCCAGCGTGAGCTGGTGAGCGTCATCGGCCCTTCTGGGTGCGGCAAGTCGACGCTGATCCGCATTCTTGCCGGGCTCGATCAGCCCTCGGAAGGAACGGTCAGGCTCGATGGTCAACCCGTGCTGGCGCCGGGACGCGAGCGGGGCATGGTGTTCCAGGGCTACACCCTGTTCCCCTGGCTCAGCGTGCTCGACAACGTGATGTTCGGGCCCAAGATGAAAGGCCTCGCGCGGAAGCGTCGGCGCGCTCAGGCCCTAAAATGGTTGGAGCGAGTAGGCCTCGAGCAGTTCCGCGATCACTTTCCCTCGCAGCTTTCTGGCGGAATGAAGCAACGAGTAGCCATCGCGCGATCGCTTGCGAACGAGCCACGCATCTTGTTGATGGACGAGCCTTTCGGAGCGCTCGATGCGCAGACTCGGACGAGCATGCAGGACCACCTGCTCGGCGTATGGAGAGAAGTGGACGTCACCATCCTCTTCATCACGCACGACCTGGACGAGGCGGTGTTCCTTTCCGACCGCATCGTCGTACTCGGCGCGCGTCCGGGCCGCGTGCTCGAGGTGATCGACGTGCCGGTTCCGCGCCCACGCTCGCGAGCACAGCTGCTCTCCGGCCTTTTCTTGGCCACCAAACGCCGGCTCGAAACGTTGATCCACACAGACCGCGTCGACAGCGGCACGCCGATGGTTTCGGGCGCGCCCGCCGCCCCATCCCTGCCCTGCAGCGGTACTCTGCCCACCGTCCAGGTCGAGGACCGAGAGGCAGAAGCGTCGAAGCTGGGCTGAGCCGCCCGCTTTGTACGACGGCTTCGCCGCTCACACCGTGAGCCGATTTTTCTGACCATGGGCGGAGCCGGGCCGCCGAGAGCGCCGACCTTCCCGCGGCGTCGACCGGTACGACCGGATACCGCCCCCCGACTGGTCGACACCCCCCCGGTCGCCACCTATGCTGCGCGTCGATGCGTGGCGATTACGAGCCGAAACATGCCGTGGAAGAATTGAAAGGTTCTGGCGAGGGCGCTTCGTGACGACGGGACGGGCGACCAGACTACGGTACGTCCTGTCGATCGCGCTATGCGCCACCTCTTGCCACGACAAAGACAAGCGAAGCAGTGCATTTCCGCGCGACCAGACGCTGTACGTCGGCGGCTACCAATTCAACGAGCCCGCGTCATTCAACCCGCTCAGCAGCGTGCCAGACTGGCCGGTGCAAGCTCTCAATGCGCTGAATCTGATGTACGAACCGCTGCTCGTCTTCAACACGCTGACCGGCGAGATGGAGCCACTGCTCGCACAATCCTACCAGGTGAACGACGACGCCATCGATGTGGTGGTGCAACCCAAAGCGCGCTTCAGCGACGGACGGCCGGTGACAGCCGAAGACGTCGCGTACACCTTCCAGCTGGGCCACGACCACAAGAGTCTGCGCGTGGCCACGCTGTGGCCCTTTCTGGCCGGCGTGGACGTGCTGCCGCCCAACGGCCCGGAACAGAACGAGGCTTACCCACGCCGCGTGCGCTTTCGCCTGAACCCGGAACGCAAGAACCCGCTGATCGTTCTGGATTACCTGCAGGAAACCCAAATTCTCCCCAAACACGTGTTCGAAAAGCTCTTCGAAGAAGCCGGTAACGATGCCTTGAAGGTCGGAAAGGCGATGCTCGACGAGCACCCCGTCATCAGCGGGCCGTACAATTTGGTTTCGTACAGTGGAGAGAAGATCGTCACCCAGCGGCGCGACGATTACTGGGGCAACGAGGTATTCTTCGAGGGCAAGCGCGCGCGCCCCAAGTACGTGATCCACCCCATCTACAAGAGCAATGACCACTACAGCATCGCCCTGCAACAGGGGCGCGTGGACGCTTCGGCAAGCTTCGTCCCACGCATCTGGCTCAAACGGAGGAAGGGGGTACGCGCCTGGTATGACGACGTGCCGTACTTTCCTCCAGGGGCAATGCCGCTCATGTTCATCAACGTCAAGCACCCGCCCCTCGACGAGGTTCATCTGCGCCGGGCGATGGCATTTTCCATCCAGTACGACGACGTGCGAGAGCTCGCCGTGTCGGGCTACAGCCGCCCCATCAAGCCGGGCCTGATTCTGCCCTTCGGATTCGAGGGCAAGTACTACTCGGAGGCCGATGCCAAGAAGTACGGAGCCACACGCTACGATCCAGAGCGCGCGAAACAGGAGCTCAGGGCGGCGGGCTATCACGCCGTTTTCGACGAAGAGGGTGAGCTCGTCGAGACGCTTCGCCCCGATGGCAAGCGGATGCGAACGCTGAGTATCAAATGTCCGGCGGGCTGGACCGACTGGGAATCCATCGTGCGCATCGCGGTGCGCAGCATGCGTCGAGTCGGCATCGACGTCCGCGAACGCTTCATCGAAGCGAGCCAGCACAGGCCCCAGGCACACGCTGGCGACTTCGATCTGATGATGTTCACCCCCTCACCCCCACCGACTCCCTCGAAACCCTGGTCGCGCTTCGACGCCGTGCTCAGTACCGCGAATTTCCAGCAACTTGGGGGCAAGATGTACAAGAACATGGGTCGCTTCAACGACCCTCGGTCAGCAGGATACGTCGAACGCTTCGACGAGCTACTCGATCGAATCCCCATCTTGAAGGATCCGGAGAAGCTGAAGCGAGCCTATCGAGAATTGAACGTGCTGTTCATGCGCTACCAGCCGGCGCTGCCGCTGGTGTATCGCCCGGACCAATTCTACGAGTTCACCGAAAGAGCGTGGACGGGCTTTCCCGATGCCGCCCACCCATTCTTGCCTCCGCAAGTTCCCGGCGCCCGTATGGGGACCCGCATCCTCTGGCACCTGGAGCCCACCCGGAGCGACGAGTAGAGCAGTGTGTTCATGAGTGCTTTTTTCGACAACCACCCCAGGCTTCGCCACTTCGGAGCTCGCGCAGCCTGGTACACCGTGACTTTCGTGGTGGCCGTGGCCGTCAACTTCTTCCTGCCACGGCTGGGCAATGCCAACCCCATAGACACGCTGATCGCCAGGGCAGGCGAGAACCTGGACGCTCGAACCGCTCGTGAGCAGGAGGAGGCGTACCTCAAGGAATTCGGCCTGGTCGAGGTGGACCAACGCGGACGCATCCGGCGCAGCGCGAACGGCAAGCCGCTCGAAACGCCGCTCGTCTCACAGTTCGTGCGTTACCTCAGCCTCAGCTTCCGGGGAGACCTGGGCACCTCGATTCTGCAGTACCCCAAGAAGGTCAGCGAGATCATCGCCACGGCGCTTCCCTGGACGATCGCCTTGCAGTTGCCGGCCATCGTGTTGGGCTGGGTCTTCGGCAACCTGCTGGGGGCGCTGGCCGCTTATCGGCGTGGAGTTTTCGACAAGGGGTTCTATCCGCTGGCGTTGCTCAGTCACGCCATCCCCGCATTCTGCGTTGGAATCCTCTTGGTGTTCGTCTTCAGCATCGAGCTCGAATGGTTCCCGGCCGTGGGGGGATACGACGACAGCGTGGTGGTGGGCTTCACTTGGGATTTCCTGAGCAGCGCAGGCTACTACTACGTATTGCCTTTTCTCTCGATCTTCACCATCACGGTCGGCGGTCAAGCGATCGGAATGCGGTCGATGTGCATCTACGAGCTCGGCAGCGACTACGTCAAATATGCAAAGCTTCTCGGCATCCGGGAGAACAAGATATTGCTGTACATGTTCAGAAACGCGATGCTTCCCCAGCTCACGGGGTTGGCATTGGCGCTCGGTGCCATGGTCGGCGGCGCACTGATCACCGAAATGATCTTCAGCTACCCTGGCCTCGGCATGACCATCTTGACGGCCATCCAGGGCAACGACTACCCATTGATTACTGGCTGTACGCTACTCATCACGGTGACCGTGCTTTTCGCCAACTTCACGGTAGACCTACTGATCGGCTTTCTCGACCCGCGCGTCGCGCAGAGCCAGAGAATCAGGAGCTAACCCCATGCCGTCCGGCCTGTTCAGGTCACCGCTCTTCTTGACCGGGGCGACCTTGTTCGCAACGACATGTTTGATCGCCCTGGTCGCCCCCTGGTGCATCGACGTCAACGTCGCCCAGAGAGTGGGCCTCGCCTACATGCCACCTTCGGCTGAGCACTGGCTGGGGACCGACCATCTCGGCCTGGACCTGGTTTCCTTGCACATTGCCGGGCTCCGGGCCTCTCTCTACGTCGGGCTGTTGGCCGGAGTGGTGGCCACCAGCATAGGCACATTGGTCGGGGTCTACGGCGGCTACAAAGGTGGATGGCTCGACGACCTCATGACCTCCATCACCAATCTATTTCTTGTCATTCCGAGCTTGGTCGTACTGATCTTGCTCTCTAGCAGCTTCGAACGCGGGCGCAGTCTGACGCTGATCGCACTCATCATCGGTGGGACCACCTGGACCTGGACTGCCCGTGCCGTGCGCGCTCAGTCGGCCAGCATCAGCTCGAGAGACCACGTGGCCCTGGCACGCATCAACGGCTACGGCACTCTCGGGATCATTACTCTGCACGTCTTGCCCTACCTGCTCAGCTATCTGTTCATGGTGTTCATCCTACAGACGGCGGCGGGAATCTTGACGGAGGCCAGCCTGAGCATGCTCGGGCTCGGACCCCATGACTCGATATCGTTGGGCCGCATCCTGAACGAAGCCGTCAGAAATGAAGCTCTCATCGACGGTGCCTGGTGGGCATTTTTGCCGGCCACTGTGCTAATCACGCTGATCGCCTTCTCGCTCTACGTCATCAACACTGCCATGGAGAAGGTCTTCAACCCCCGCTTGAGAAGCTGATCATGGCCCCTCCGGTTCTAGTCGTCGAAAACCTGAGCGCTCACTATCGGCTGCGCTCCGGCCTGGAAGTACGAGCCGTCGATGATGTTTCCTTTTCAGTTGCCGAGGGAGAAATACTCGGTATCGCTGGGGAATCCGGCTGCGGCAAGACAACCCTCGTCAGTGCCTGTCTGGGTCTATTTCTGCCTCCCCTGGAGCACCGCCGTGGGCAGGTCAAGATCGCGGGAGAAGACATCTTGGGGCTGCCCCGAGAGCACATTCGTCGCGATGTGCTCGGGCGCCTGATTTCGATGGTTCCTCAGGGAGCGCTCAATTCGTTGAACCCCACACGCCGCATCAAGGATCTGGCCGCGGACGTGATCGCGAGCCACGAAGGCGGCGCGGACAAGAAGAACATCCACGAACGGCTGAGTGAGCGATTCTCCCGCATCGGCCTGAATCCGCGCGAGGTCTTGAACGCCTATCCCGTCGAACTGCCCGCGGGAACCAAGCAGCGAGTCGTGATCGGCATCTCGACACTCTTGAACCCGAAGATCGTGATCGCGGACGAACCCACTTCCGCGCTCGACGTCTCCACTCAGAAAGCGGTGATCCGGCTACTCTTCGACCTGATCGATGACGGGATCATCTCGAGCATGCTGTTCATTACCCATGAATTGCCGCTACTGCGGCACGTGGCGAGCCGCGTCGCGGTGATGTACGCTGGCCAGTTCGTGGAGCTCGGCACCACCGAGCAGGTCATTTTCGACGGTCGCCAACCTTACACCAGAGCGCTGATGGGCTCCATGCTGAGCATCGACCCACAGGGACGTCAGAACCAGCCCATTGCGCTCGAAGGAACCCCTCCCGATCTGAAACGCGAGGTCGTCGGGTGCCGCTTCGCGGAGCGCTGCAAAGAAGCGCGCGCCGACTGCCACGAATCGCCGCAACGGCTTCGGCTGGTCGCCGATAGACAGGTGAGGTGCAACTATGCCCGCTAGCCCATGCACCTTCGAGGCCATCAAGCTCTCGCGCGTGTTCGGCCGAGGCAAACACCGGAAGGCAGCGGTGGACGAAGTCGACTTCAGAATCGAACGAGGCCAGATAGCCTCCATCGTCGGTCAATCGGGCTGCGGCAAGACGGTGCTGGCCAAGTTGCTGCTGCGACTGGAGCCCCCGACGAGCGGTCGACTGCTGTTCAACGGCGAACCCATCGACAAGCACAAGGACGCGCGCCAGCACTTCCGCCAGGTTCAGGCGGTTTTCCAGGACCCATTCTCCGCGTTCAATCAGTTTTTCACGATTCGCTCGCAGTTGAAGAGCGCCTTTCATCTCTTCTCGCCACGCCCTCCGAAGGCGGAGGTAGAAACCCGCATCGATGCTGCACTGAGGGCGGTGAACATCGAGCCACGGGAAATCGAGGGGAAGTATCCTTTCGAGCTCTCCGGGGGCCAGATGCAGCGAATGCTCTTGGCCCGCGTGTTCATCATCGAACCCAAGGTACTGATCGCGGACGAACCCACCAGCATGGTCGACGCCAGTAGCCGCGCCAGCATTCTCGATTACCTCATGAAGCTCAAGCAGCAGCTCTCCATGACGATTGTCTTCGTGACCCACGATATCGGGCTCGCCTACTATGCCTCGGACTCGTTGCTCATCATGGACCGGGGTAAGATCGTGGAGCAGGGGCCTCCGCAGCGCGTGACGCGCCAGCCACAAGCGGCCGTCACGCGCCAATTGTTGGACGACATCCCGGACGTCAACAAGAACTGGCTCGAGCGCAAGGCCTGACACGTCTGGCGCGCAGGATCGCTGCAAACGGCAAGGCTCGTGGCGAGCTCGGCTGCCGCGTCCCACTACGACGAAACGACCTCGCGAACCCTGGCCGCGCGCCGAGGCGACGGCTTCTCGACACCCTCAAAGGGGTGCCAGGTTGCCCGACAACATCAGCAGCGACAGCACCGTCCAACAGTGGTTGTAATAGCGGCTGCGCGCCAGGAGAGTCCCCGTGGCCAGCTTGTCGTAGGCAGCGTCGAGAAACTCGCGGTAGGCCGGGTCGTGCATCGTGGCCACCGCAGCGCCGCCCACGAACACAGCCGACCCGGGGTTGGGATGCCGAGCGCGTGGATCCGGAGCTGGGGTGCCGTCCAGTCGATACCCATCGACGACTCCATCGACACCCCGCGCGGCGTAAAACGCGCTCACCTTGGCGAGGTAGCGTTGAGCACGTGGCTCCCGATGGTAGGCCCAGTCTTGCCCCAGCCGAAATGGCAAGCGCGCCGAGTCGTACTGATGATTGGTCATCGCCCCTGGAAAGGCCTCGACCGGTTCCCCCTCGAAGCTGCACCACGCCGGCACGAGCCCGTTCTCCGTGTTCTTGCGTGCTGGGCTCTGACTGCGCTCGATGATCTCGTAGCCGACGTCTATCACGCGCTGCCAGCCGGCGCGGTTGTCGGTCACCTCGCCAAACAGCCGATACTGGTGTGGCGCGAAATAGGAGGGGTTGAACACGTTCTTCCCGCGCCAGTCATCACCCGGCAGAAGCATGTTTGGCCAGCGATCGTGATCGACCTCGGTACGCCATATCGCCTGGACCATGGAGCGTCCGTGCTCGAGGTAGCTCCGGTCGAGTGCCCCGCTGCCCCCCCACTGGCGATCAGCCATCAAAAGCGCCCACGCCATGTCTTCGTCCGCATCGGTGGCTGCTCCCCGCCCCAGAGGAGCCGACCCGTCGGGGGCGACGTACCAGTCCATCAGACCATTTTCATTGAAAAAGCTCCGGGCATAGCCGAAGAAAGCGTCGAACAGCGCTTGGTCGTCCAGCATGACGGCGATCAGCATCCCGTAGGCGATTCCTTCGCTGACGGTCGAGTCAGGCACCCCATCCGGGGTGTCAGGGCGGCGCGTGCGCAAGAACCCACGCGCACCCTCCGCAGTCACGATCTCGGCGCGAAACTGCGCGAACGCGCGCTCGACATCGCGGTGGTCGGCACTCAAAGGATAGCAACAAGCCGACGAGCGACCATTTCGGGGAAACGGAAAGCGGCCCATACGCGCCTTATAGCTGAATGTCGGCGTGGTGCGAGCCCTGGGCCGGACGCGCGCCGTACCGCTCGAAGCGGTGGTCGACTCGCAGGGGCCATTCCCGACGGGAAAGCCACCTCGGCGCTTCCGTCGCGCGCCCGAGCGAGTTAGAGCTGGGAGCATGTACCAGGTACTCCTGATCCTGCACTTCTTGGGTCTTGCTCTCGGCGTCGGTGCCAGCTTCGCGTTCTTTTCCCTCGGACTGGCGACCAGAGACATGAGCGCGGAAGAGCGAACCAAGTTCATGCTTCGCGCCTCCGTCTTGAGCAAGAACGGCTCCATCGGCCTCGCGTTGCTGATACTCAGCGGCCTGGGTTTCTTGGTCGTGCGAGGCGTGGGCAACGTGATGCGATGGGGCGGAGGCGCCTTCCATGCGAAGCTCTTGATGGTAGCAATCCTCGCCGGGCTCGTCGGCTACAGCCAGGTGCTGCTCAAGAAGGCGAAGCAGGCGCAAGGTGGACCGACCATGGCAAAATTGCCCACGGTCAGTCGGTTCATCCTGGCGCTGGGCGTCACCATCGTGCTTCTGGCAGTGATTGCCTTTCATTAGCGTGGCGCAGCGCGCCAAGCGCATCCTGACTCGCGCCTCCCCCTACTCGTAGAGGCCCTCGAAGGTCCCCAGAGCCGCGCGCAACTCACGTGTAGATGTCGAACCGTCTTCCAGCAGTGCATCGTCGGGCGCTTGTGCCAACTGACGGCGCAATTCGGCAAGCTGCGACAGCGCGCGCTTCGGCAGCTCCGCGGCATGCAGTGTGACCACGTACCAATACCTCGCGAGCCTGTGGTCCGGACGCAAGAACAGGACTCGCCGAAAGTCTTCGATAGCATCGCGCTCGCGTCCAGCGGCGAGCAACAACTGACCACGAAGCAAGAACGTTGCTGGATCGGTCGAATGCAACGCCACGGACCGATTCGCCGCCTCGAGGGCTTGCAGCAACTCTCCGCGATTCCCCAGGGCCAGCGCCTCGACTCGGGGCGGAGGCCTCAGAGTAGGCACGGGCGCTCGCTCGACCGAACGCGGGGCTCTCGACTTGATGCTGCGATCGCTGGCCGAGGGAGTCTGACGGAGCTCGGCTCGCTGCGCGCGCTGATAGATGCCTACGGCACCAGCCACTCGAGTGAACAAATCCTTCGGCGGAGTCGGATCGGTTGCTGCCAGAACCAACAAGCCCTCGGGCGCGAGCACGCGATGGAAGTGTTTGAAGCAACGATCGAGCGCGGTCACGTCGAAGTACACGCCGACATTACGAAACATCACTACTGCCACGTCCGTTTCACCGAGCTCGTGCGCCATTTCTTCGATAGCGAGGTGCTCGAACTTCACGCTCGAGCGCAAGGTTTCGTGAATACGATACGTCTCGTCTCCCAGATACTCGAAACTACGCCGACGCACGTCCTCCGGGACACCGCGGAACGACCACTTCCCGTAGCTTCCCAGCCTGGCGCGCTCGATCGCGAGTGCATTGATGTCACACGCCAGAATGTTGGCGCGAGCAGGCACGATGCCCAGGCGTTGCTGCAGGCCAATGGCCACGCTGTAGGGTTCCTCTCCCGAAGAACACCCTGCTGACCAGAGTGTCACCGTGGAACCGCCTTGTTTCGACAGTAGCTTCGAAAGCTGACTGACGACAAACTCGATCTGAGCGGGAAACCGAAAGAAGAACGTCTCCTCGATCGTGAGCCTCCCGGCAACCTCACGCAGCAGGCGCGCGTTGGCCCTTAGTTCGTTCTCGATGCGCTGAGGGGAGACCCTTCGCTCTCGGGCAAGCTCCAAGATGGCCTGCTCGAGACTTCTGGCCCAGTCTCGAGATGGCTTCAGGCCGTAGCGCTCCGAGATCGTGGCTTGCAGTGCGCCAGATAGTGTCATCCCGTTCGGTAGGTCCGCAAGTCAACCCTGCATTCAGGACTGGAGAACCGACTTCACAATGCCCTCGAGTTTGTCCAGCCCCGAGGTCTTGCAGAAGGCGGCATCGGCGCCCGACTTCTCCGCCAAACCGACCACCTCCTGCTCGGGAAGGCTACTCATCAGAATGATGCGCAGCCCTGGCGTACCTCTGCTGCGAAAGCAGTCGACCAACTGGGGGCCCTCGATATCCGGCATCTGCACGTCAATCAATATCAGCTCATAACCACCACGGCGAGCTACCGTAAGCGCCCCGAAAGGTCCTTCATTATACGCCACCTGGTGCCCGGCAGCGGCAAGCCTGTGCTTCACCAGCGTGGCGAAAAGTGGATCGTCGTCGATCACGAGTACTTGAGCCATGGAGCCGTGCCTCTCTCGCCTTTCCTCAACGGCCAACTTGCCGAGTTCGTGAAGACCGCGATCGACTTAGTAGCTGGCGCTGGCACCTATGTCTTCCGCGACGCATCGGACCGCAATTGTATCCCACAAACGTCGCCCGTGGCGCCGACGAAACCGGTTCGAAGGCAATACCCGCGACGTATAACCCTGCCGGCTTCGCGGAGCGCAGGGTGGCGCCGCACGTACAGTGCCCAATGAACTTGACAGTTCCCGTGACGGATACCGCCAGGTTTCATTCCCAAATTCAGTGCACTTCGAAATTGAAGTAACGTCGCGAGTTCTCCGTTAGCCTTTGAGCGGCGCTGCTTGTTTTGATTCCGCTTGTCAGAAGTGCTTGTGCTAGGTTGTCCGACATGGCGGGGCATGAGGAACCAAACGTACCGAAACGTAGCCTGGTCGTGCCAGGACGGCAGCTTGCCGACCAGGAAGATCTCGACGAATCAACGGCCTTCATCGAAAGACATTTCGAGTCGGGCGTGGGCTTTGCTAGCCAGATTTCCGACTATCGCGATTTCTCTCGGCCGTACGCGAGCCCCCCGGAGGTATTCACCATGGGGATAGTCACCCACTGCTTGCTGGATGTAGGCGTCACGGGGACCGTCATCGATGGCTGCCTTGCCCTGACGCAAACTCTGTTCACCACCGACGGCTTCGTGCATTTCTTTCGAGACCGCGGGTTGTTGGACGCGGATCTGGATTGTACCGCGATTGCTCACTCTCTATGCCTGCGCCTCGGCGTGCGGGCTCCGAGCCTGGAGCGGGCGCTCCCGCTTCTTCTGACCAACACGGACGAGACGGGTGTGATGGAAGTGTACTACCGTCCCAGCCCGTCCCACCGTGGGCGCATCGACCAGTGTGTGCTGGTCAACACCTTCTATCTGCTTCATCAGCTCGGAGTCGGCGCCCAAGCCGGCCCTTCCTGGGAATGTCTGACGAACTTCCTGCTCTCGGATGAATACCTGCTCGGAACACGTTACTATCCATCGCCTGATGCTTTCCTGTATTTCGCATCTCGGCTCGTCCGTGACTTCCCGGGGCCGCGCGACGAGCTCCAGGATCCACTCCGAGAGCGTCTCGCGGCCAGGCGCGGTACAGACACGCCTTGCTTCGAGCGCGCTCTCAGAGTCGCTGCGTGCGCGAATGTCGGGCTCGAAGCCGTGGAGGACCTCTTGGTCGTAGCAAGCGCTCGACGCCAGGACGGGTCGTGGCCCGCGTCATCGTTCTTCCGCTACGGAAAGACTCCACGTTACTTCGGCAGCGACACGCTGAGCACCGCAGTAGGAGCACAAGCCCTTGCGGCCGCGGCGGCTCAGTCCCCCGAACACTCCCGACCGTGGCAGACCAGGTTCTTCCGCAACGCAGCGTCCGGATGAAGTCGACCGAGGAGCGGAGCCGCCCGCGCGAAGAGGACGCGGCCCTTCTCATCGAACGCGCGGCATTGCTTGCCCGCCCCCCGGTGGTGGACAAGGTTGAAAGCGTCCTCGACGTGGTGGTCGTACAGGTTGGCAGCGAGAGCATCGGTTTGCCCAGTGAAAGTGTGTGGGGCATGTTCGACGATGTCAGGCTAACGCAGGTGCCTGGGGCGCCTCGCTGGATGGCAGGCCTGGCACAAGTTCGCGGTGAGCTCATCTCGGTGGCACACCTGAGTCACTGGCTGGGGTCGTCTCGCAGCATGGAGTCCGGGGTTGTCGCCGTGCTCAGCGACGCGCGCGGATTGCTCGGCATGTTGGTCGACGCCGTGTTGGGCTTCCGCGACATCCAGAGCGAAGAGCTGAGCCAAGAGCTCAGCGCCAAAGCGACCCGCCCAGACGGCCCCTTCGCGGCCGTGACCAAGGATCTGGTGACGATTGTGGACGTCCGACGCCTGTTCAGCGACCCACAATTGATCGTGGACAACAAGGGAACCGTCGAGGTCTGAACGTTGAACGATCGCAGCCGAACTCACACTCCGACCGAGCAACCAAGGCCCAGGACCCGCGCAGCCGGAGCAAGCCGCCTCGCGCCCAGATAGTCGAGTACGGGAGGCCGATTGTCAGACGACGGGATCATGGCAGACCTCCTCGAGGCGTTTCGCGCCGAGGTGGGGGAGCTTTTCGACGAGCTCGCGGGCCTGATCGCAGAGCTGCCCGGTCGGCACGGGACCGAACTCCAGGCCACCTCGCGCGCGGCCATGCGCCTGGCCCACAACCTGAAGGGCGCGAGCGGCTCGGTAGGCCTCACGACTCTGTCCCAGGTTGCGCATGTCTTCGAAAGCGCCCTCGCTGCGCTCGGCCGAGCTCCCGTGGCGCCGAGCCCGGAACATGTGAGCTTGCTTCGGTCCGCGGTCATCGCCATGCAAGGCCTGGCGGAGCGCTCGACGGACGAGAGCCGAGAGTCGTCGGTGTTGCCCCTCATCGAACAACTCCAATCCTTCTCGGATGCGGCTGCTTCGAGCATGGCGGCGAACCGTGAGGTGAGAGGGGCCGCGAAAACCACCACGCCGAGTGGCGCCGATGCAGAGTCCGAGGACCCGGCGTTCGGGATCAGCTCGGGGGCGGGTTCCCCCCTGATGGCGACCAACACAGCGTCTGCGACTCCCGAGTCTGCTCCATCGTCGACAGAGGCCATGTCTACGTACTTGCGGGTCAGCAGCGATCGGCTCGATGCGCTCGCCGGTCATCTCGACGAGCTCCTCCGGCTTCGAGGACAATGGGCCAAGCATATCGACACTCTGTCGGGTGAGGCCCGAGAGCAGGAAGACGGACGGGATGCCAAGGCTGCCCGTGCATTGCGCGAATCGCTCAGCCGCGCACGGGCCACGCAGTCAGCACTGTCCCGCCTCGTTGCGGACCTCACGATTGATGTGCAGCGCATTCGTACAGTGGCCCTTTCCACCGTCGCGCCGCAGTGGCGCCGTGTAGTCCGTGAGGCTGCGGACGCACTGGGCAAGAACGTGTCACTGACGGTCGACGTCGGCGATACGGCCGTCGACAAGCAGGTTCTGGAGCACCTCAGGGACCCTATCGTGCATTTGCTGCGCAACGCGGTCGACCACGGCATCGAGCCATGGCAAGAGCGGCACTTGCTGGGCAAACCCAAGGCAGGCGCGCTCTTCATCGTGGCGAGAATGGCCGGCACCGGGGTATCGGTCGAGGTCCGAGACGACGGCAGAGGCGTGGTTCCGGAAGAGATTGCCAAGGCCGCCGTTCTGCGGGGAATGCTTTCGGCTGAACGCGCCGAACGCCTGTCGGACGAAGACAAACTCGACCTGCTCTTTCAAGACGGCTTTTCGACGGCCAGAGAAGTGAGCACCATCAGCGGTCGCGGCGTTGGGCTCGCGGCGGTACGCAGTGGCGCAGCGCAGGTAGGTGGCAGATGCACGATGGTTTCCCCTGGTGACGGACTGGGAACATCGTTCCGGGTCGAAGTCCCCATCAGCGTGCTGGCCACCACAGGCCTTCTGGTTGGAATCGGCGAAGCCGTGTACATGCTGCCGATTGCGAATGTAGAACGTGCCTTGCGCGTCAATGGCAGCGAGGTACGCGAGCTCAATGGGCTGCCGGTGCTCGAGGGGGGCGACTCTGAACCCATTGCCCTGTTGGCTTTCGGGGAGGGCAGATCGATTCAGGCCGACCCTTCGAGCCAGCTCAACGTGGTGGTGCTCAGCAACGACACCGAGCGAGTCGGGCTGATCGTCGACGAAGTCCTGGAACAGCAGGAGTGCGTGACGCGTCGGCTTCCCTGGAACATCAAACGAATCGACGGCGTCCACGGTGTGGTCGCGCTGGACGACGGCTCGATGGCCATCGCCCTCGACGTCAGCCACCTCCTGCGGCGCAGGTTTCAAGACGGCCACGGCGGGGTCGAGCCTGCGCGGCGCCAGGCCGCATCGCGGGCGACTTCGAGCATTCTGGTCGTCGACGATTCCCTGACCCACAGGACCCTTCAGCGCAATATCCTCAGCTCTTCGGGCTATGCGGTCGACGTGGCAGTCGACGGTGTCGAGGCCTGGGAGAAGCTGCAGCACAAAGAATACGACCTGCTCGTCAGCGACATCGAAATGCCCCGCATGGACGGGCTCGAACTCACGCGCCGCGTGCGCATGGATGCGGCGCGCAGAGGGTTGCCAATCGTCTTGGTCACCAGCCGCGGCAAGCCAAGCGACATCCAGGCGGGCGCTGCGGCCGGCGCGGACGAGTACCTGGTGAAAGGCCAATTCGACAACGACAAGCTGCTTCAGGCGGTGGAACGCCATCTGTTTGGCAGGTAATCGACCATGACCGAGAAACTCAGTGCCATCTACGCCCGCCTGAACGCCCTCGAGGAAGAGATGACCGAGCTTCGCCGCAAGCTGGTGGCGAAGGTCGCTGGCACGCACCGGAGCGAGTCAGAGATCTCCGTGCTCGTGTGCCGCGCAGCGGAGCAGCGGTTGGGTCTGCTGCTTGGCAGCATCGAAGTCGTGGTTCCCGTGGCTCAGCTGCTGCCGTTACCGGAAACTCCAGCCTGGGTTCTCGGGTCGCTCAACCACCACGGCAGCAGCATCGTGGTGCTCGACGTCGCCCACCGATTGACCAACACGACGCACACCATTGCACCGACCGAGCTCATCGTGATTTGCTCCACCGAGTGGCAACGGGTGGGCTTGTTGGTCGGAGAAGTGCTCGACGTCCTCGACATCGAGGTCACCAGCGTCCAAGACCCCGCCCCCGGAGTGCGCTTCGCCCCCTTCCTGGCGGGAGTCATCCATCGAGAAACCGGGTCGCTACCTCTCGTCGAAGTGTCGAAACTCGCTGCCGAGTTCCTGACGGCCAAGGGGAAGGCCTAGCCAACATGATTACGAGAGATTTCACACAATGCCAGCGAGCTGGCTCACGACCACCAACGCATTCGTGTCCACACCGCCCTTCAGAAAGCCTGCCCCATGCCGCTACTCGATGAGCCGTTGCCATTCACGACTTTCCGCCTGTCACGTGAGCATTGCGCCCATGTGGATCAGCGCCTCAGACGCTGGTGCCACGAACACAGCTTTGGAGACGATAAGTTCGTGGAGGTTGCTCGGGTGTACTTGGAATTTTGCTCACCCGAGCAGCCGAGCCTTTCCGGCCTGGACCTGTTGACCGACTACCTCGCCTGGTTCTTTCTTCTCAATGATCTCCCCGTGGGCCCGGAGAAGCGCGGGCAGCTCGCGGAAGCTCGTGATGTCTTTCACGGGAAGCCATCCAACGGCAGCCTGGTAGCGACCGCGACGGCAGAGTTTTGTCAGACGATTCGCGAGCGCTTCAGCCTCGACGAACGAGCGCGGCTCGAGAGGCGCCTGAGCGACATGCTCGAAGCACTTTGTTGGGAGGCAGAGCAATCGACCCATCGACCGCCGGCACCGGAACTGTTCTCCATTTTCAGAGAACATACAATCGCTGACTATCCCTACCTGGAGCTCTGGCGCCTAGGAGAGGGGCTGATCGTGGATACAAGGCATTGGCCTATCTTCACTGAGCTGGAGCGAATCAACGCGCGAATCATCTACCTGACGAATGATCTCCTTTCGTCGGCACGCGATCAACGCCTTGACAAACTGAACACGCTCTTCTGCTTGATGAATGCCCGGAGAATCAGCCTAGAGCAAGCGGGAGCACTACTCCACCACGAGCTGTATCGTCTGGTCGAGTGCTTTGCGTCCCTTGCTGACTCCGTGAAGCGGGAAGATGAAACGAGGGCATCGGCAGTAACCTACATCAGTTTTCTCGGTTCGAACCTTGAAGGCAACCGACTGACAATGTTCGCACTAGCTGACAGATATCGGTTAGCTGGATCGTCGAGGTAATCTGCGGGGCTAGAAGGTCATGAAGGCAATCCGCCTCAAGCCATCTCCTCCTCATCTGCACAGCGTTCATTTTCGACATCCCACTCCCAAATCCACGGAAGGCCCATGAACCACTACATCATATACATAGCGGCAACTTTCCTAGCAGGCGCGCTTCTCGTCCTTGGCGCCCGGATGATCTACGGAAACGGGCTTGCGACAAGGCTCTTTGCCGCCATCATTCCGATGTTGGCATTTGCGGGATTGTTGGGCTTCACCGTCGCTACGGAATGGGGCCGAGTGGGTGTGTTTGCCAGTGCAATCGCCGTTGGAGCGGTCGTTCTAGGATCAACGCTCCTATGGCTCCACAAGATACTGGTCACTCGTCTGCAAGTGCATGCGGATACCCTTGCTGCGCGCAGCGCGGAGCTCTCCGCTACCGCCAAAGAGACTGCGGCAACAGCCGCTCAGCAGTCGGCCACGGTCAATGAGATCAGCGCCACCATCAGGGAACTCACGGAGACGAGCAACGCGGCCGCCGCCTTCGCCCAGGAGGTGATGAACACCAGCGCCGAGGTTCAAGGCAAGGGCGAGCAGGGCATGGAAGCGGTGGAAGATGCACGGGCGGTTCTGGAGCTCATCAGCCAGGTGAGCGAAATCGTGGAGGCCATCCGCGAGTTCGCCAACCAATCGAACCTACTCGCGGTCAACGCCCGCGTGGAGGCGGCCAAAGCCGGAGAGCACGGGCGTGGTTTTGCGGTCGTGGCCTCAGAGATTCGCAGTCTGGCCGAGCAGAGCCGGGAATCTGCCCAGCGTATCTGGAAGGCAGTAACGCGCGCCGAGGAAGGCAGACGTGCCCTCGATGACGCCTCCACGCGTATGAAGGACCTGCTCGGCGTGCTTGGCACCAGCGTCGACAACGCGCGCCAGATTTCCGCGACGGTGGGTCAACAGTCGGCGGGCATCGAGCAGATCTCCGAAGCGTTGACGAACGTGGCCGAGGGGGGCCAGGCGTCGGCTGCAGCCACCAGGCAAGTCGAACAAGCCGTTCTGTCACTTCGGGAAACCGCCAACGCGCTTCAGACTTACATCACCGGTTCGCGCAGCTAGGCCGGGGCGCGCAAACCGTCAGGGGGTGAAGCCAGGCGGGACAGCTCCGCAACGATCTCCTCGGGGCCCAACTCGGAACACACGCCGCCGAGGGCGAGAGCGCTCTTCGGCATGCTATCCACGGCACAGCTGGCCGGCGTCTGGGCAATCGTAGTGGCACCGCGGTCGAACAGGGCGCGCATTCCCTCGGCACCGTCCGCGCCCATGCCCGTGCACAGGATCGCCAATGCACCAGTGCCGAAGTGCCGTACCGCGGAGTGAAACAGCACGTCCACCGAAGGCTTGTGAAAGCTCACCTCGGGCCCTTCCACACGAGCCACCTGCCATGGGGTAACCACCTTCAGGTGGCTTCCCTCATCGGCCACGTAGACGCGGCCGCCTTCGAGCTGCGTCCGGGCGCGCACCACGAGGACCTGGCGTTGGGTTTCCGCCTCGAGCCATGCGGCGAAGCCTTCCGTGAAGCCCGGTGCCAGGTGTTGGACCACGACGATCGGAATCGGGAAGGGTCGCGGCAGCCGCCTGAGGATCTCGCAGATGAGGGGTGGCCCACCGGTCGATGCACCCAGCAGAACGACGTCGGGCCTCCAGTCGGGATCGGGGGCGTGGTTCTCTGCAACCGGTGGCTTGCCCTGGCGCGCGCCCCAGCCCCGCGGGTGCCCGGCTTCGGAAGGTTTCGGGAGGTAGGCCTCACTCGCCTCGGCGGGTTTGAGTGGGCGCGCCAAGCGCCGTCGCACCACCGGAACTCGCGACAAGGACTTCACGACGCGGGTCAGCTCCTGCCGCCTGCGTTCATAGGTCGGGTCCAGAGGGCCCGGAAGCTTGCCCATCACTTCCAAGACGCCAACGCGTAGGGCCTCGTACACCAGCGAGGGGTCCTTGGGGTTGGCCGCAGTCACCATGACAATCGGCGTCGGCGCGGCATGCATGATCTGTCGGGTGACGTCCAAGCCATTGTGCCCCCTCAGGTACATGTCCATCGTCACGAGATCGGGCCGCAAGCGCTTGACCTCTTCAAGAGCCAGATCTGCGTGCGCGGCTTCCCCAACGACCTCGATCTCGGGGTCGGCACCGAAGGCAGCTCTGAGGGCCACGCGCGCGGTGACGGAGTCGTCCACGATCAGCACCCTGACTCGGCCGCGTTCGCTCATGACACACTCCGCAATTCGACGGAGTACCCACTTTGGGCGGAACTGAGGGCGCCACCAAGGCCAGCGCCGACCCTCAATGCCCCCCCCGCTGAAGCCAGCGTCGAACTACATGTGGTAGGTGGCCGAGAGAGACGCAACGTAGGCATTGATGGCATACTCGCCTGGTTCGGCCGCCGCGTCCGCCGCTGGCTCCACGTCTGCGCTACTCCACATGTAAAAGCCGGCCAGATCCACGTCCAAGCTGGAAAACTTCATCCCGGCGCCCGCGTGCGCGGAATGAAGTAACCCGGGGGGCGCGAGAAAGGGTTGCGGGTAATCTTCCGAGGTTGCGCTCTGGGTCACACTGTAGCCCAGCCGCAGAGCGGGACCGTCTTTGGGCAGCCGATATTCCACGCCCAACGCGACTGCGAGCGAGTTCTTCCAGTCGAGAGGCGTCTCCGAAGTGCCAAACCCCTCGATCGTGGTTTTCGTGCTCTCGCTGGATTCAGCATAGAGCGCATACTTCAAGTCGAGGGCGAGCATCAGCTGCTGGTCGAGCAGCTCTTGGGCGAGTCCCAGCTTGAACGTGTGCGGCACCGCGATCTCGGAACTCGCGTCCAGCTTGGCGCCCATGGACTCGAAATCACCATCGAGATCGACCGTGATCTTGTTGCGGTAAGTGAGACCGAGGCGCGTCGCTTCGGCGACACGAGCCAGAACGCCTACCTGAAACCCCAGGAAGTTCGTTCCGGAAAGGTTCAGGTCCGAAGCGACCAGGACGGGATCGCCATTGGGAGCCACACCCGGGGTGACCTGATGGATATCCTCCATCACGTACGTGGCTCGGTATCCAACCGCTACCGAAACGGCGTCCGTGATCGAGTACGAGAGAGCGGGGGAGATTTCGAAAGAAGCCGCCGCGACGGAGAGCTTCTCTCCACCGAGAGCAGCCAGGTCTTTGTATTCTCCTCCGAACCCTACTACTGGGTATGCCGCAACCCCGAGCACGAATTGGTCGTTCAGTCGGTAGGCTCCACCTGCCAGGAACATCGGGAAGAAGCCCCGCTCACTCTTTTCTTCGGAACCGGCAATTGGGGCCTGAACCTGAGGGAAAAACGGCGCAACGGACAGTGTCACCACTCCCCGCTCGACAGCCGAGAGGCCTGCTGGGTTGTGGAACACGGCCGCCGCGTTGTCCGCATAGGCAACGCCCGTTCCACCCAGGCCCGCGCTCCGCGCGTCCGACATCGCGGGCGGCTCTATGGTCGCACCTGCCAACGTGGCATGGGTGAGGAGCAGTCCGACAATAGCGGTTGATGAGCCACGCAACGTTCTCATGAGCAGGTCCCTCCGTAAATAGCCTCCAGGTAAACGGTCACCCCCACGCCGGGTAAAGGGTAAGGAGTCAATTGTTTGTCGATTGGGGATGAGGCCCTGAAATGCGCCCTGGCCCGCTGCCCGAGCAGATGAATCAGAGGTCGGCAGCGCCGCGAAACGAACCTGTTGGCAGGCTCCTATGAGCGTCCCTGGCGATTGTCGCCACCCATGGTCCAACTCATCGCTTGCACAGTGTGCAACGGGTATGCTGGCGGTAGCTGCTGCGCCCGTTCACTAAGCGTGGCGTGGTCGGGCGAGACGCTCCACGGCCGCGGGCGCCGCCGCGGCGAACTGTGTCGGAAGCCCTGGGCTACTCGATTCTACAATCCGCGCAGCCGGGAGCGAACCAATCCTCGAAGCCGGGGCCCAGCTTGCAGTTGTGAACGATGACGGCGCCACCGGGGTTCGGATTATCGACCGCGTAGACGGTGTCGCTGGCTTCGATGTCGTCATCGAGCAAAAGTTCGCAGCTGTCCAAGCTGAGCTGCTGCTCACCAGGAGGCGGTTCGGGTTGGTCCTCCGTCGTCCAGCGCAGGCTGAAGGTCGAGAAGGTGCGGTCCATTTCCTCCGACTGGGCCTCCTCGTCGACCCTTTCCGAGCTGACGATGGTCGAGCGCACGAAGCGTACGTCGTGAGCCAGCGTGAAGTTGTTGTGGCGCTCGCTCGGGATACCCAGCTGAATGATCGAATCGATGATCTCGACGGTGGAGTCCGGGGCCATCACGCGAAAGGGCGGCTCCGTCATCGACAGCCTACGAAAAACGACATGCGATGCGTCGCTCACTTCCATTTCGATATCCCCGGTGTTGAGGCGCGCGTCTTCGATCTCGACATCGACGCTACGCGTCCCGTCGTATCCTGGGATATTTCCGTCCAACCAAATCCCGCTGGTCCCCTCGCTGGCTGTTGCGTCGAAACCACGAACCTTCAGAGTCGAACGGCCACCGTGCAAACTGATGGCGTCCCGCCAGATATCGTTGGCCTGGATCTGGCAAAGGCTAGCTTTGGAGTCAGGACCGACAGCCACGCCGTCACCGGTGCCCGAGCTGACACTCACACCTTCGACACTGACGCGCAGCTGCCCCGGCCGCTGCGCTCCGCCATCCACGGCGATGAGGTGATCGTTTTCGCGCTCGTAGTCGCGGTATTCACCCTGCAACTCGCGCCGACCATCGATGCTCACGCCTTCGATCAAGGTCGAGAGCGAGTCGATGTCCCCATCGTAGGCAACGTAAAGCGCGTGCGAGCCCAGAGTGCTGTTGGCGGGACGGTGCCAGTGGGCGCCCCGAGCGGAAAGCGTGGTGCCCGCCGAAAGCCGAACACTCTCAATCTCGTAGTCCCCCGGTGCCATGAGCAGCACCCCCCGGCCGGCTTCCGCAGTCCTGTCGAGGGCCTCCTGGAGCGCGCTCGTCATGTCCTGCGTCGTGTTCGGGACCACGCCGTAGTCAGCGGCGTTCAACAATGCCTCCCGGTCGTCGTCTTCGATGACGACCGTCACGGAGGCCCCCCCCGAAAGGGTCGCACCCGACAGTGCGGTGATGGATATCGCCAGACGCTCGTCGAGCTCGGGCAGATCGTCATCACCGATCCACAAGGACATACTTGCCTCATCCGTCCCAGCCGGAAAGAGCAGCTCACCACTGGCCGCGGTGAAGTCTGGATCAGCACAGCTGTCTTGAGCCTCGATGCCTTGCACCTCGAAGGTGGCAATCACATCCACGCCCACCGGCTCTTTCAGTCGCACGGGAATCGACACCACGCCCGCGCCCTCGCTGACGTGCACGGGCTCGCCGGACAGCATCAGGAGTTTCGCGTCGAAGACCGGATCATCGATGGCTCCACAAGCCAGCGCGAGCAGCGACACAAGTGCGCCACCACAGAGCCGACACCACGAAGGGTGGAACGTCGGGGCGCCCGCACCGGAGCCGACAGACCGATTCATTCCACGGAGAGTATCTCGAGGCGCTTCTTCAGGGCTACTGCTTCGAAACCGTTGGGATAGCGCCGGAGGTAGCTCTCGATGACACGCTGCTCCTCGTGCTTTCTGCCGAGTGCGCGCAACGCGCGGATCTTGCCGGCCAAAGCCTCGGGCTCCAGCGGACCACCGCGCCCGAGATAGGCGTTGAAGGCGTTCAGCGCCCCGGCAGGAGAGTTCTGCCTGAGCTCCAACTTACCCATCGTAACGAGCACCGTAGAAGCCTCCGCGCTGTTCGGATAAAGAGCCCTGAGGCGCCGGTAGGCTGCCAGTGCCGCTCGCGAATCCCCTCGTGTGATGGCCGCCCGCGCCTCGCCAAGCAGCTCGCTCGCACTCTTCTTGCTGCGCACAGTTTCCGCTGCGTCGTGCCGTCGGGGGGTAGCCGAGCGAGAGTCGACTTCCCGCGTCTCACCCGGCCTGACTTCCACGTCCAGGAGAGCTTCGGCGCCCACGGCATCGCGAATCACGATTCGGTGCCGTCCGACCGGAGCAAAGGTGGTGACAGGCAATGGGAAGGGACCCTCGTCGCCGATCATCGCCTCCGAACCGTCCGCCTCGCGACCCACGGATAGAAGCCCGAGTTCGCCCCGCTGCCACAAGTCGCGCGGCGCCACGAGCGCCAGGAACTGCGCCTCCTGAGCGCGTGAGATCGCGGAGCTCTCGTCCGGCACCCCGGGACGGACGTCGAGTTGGGAATGCGCCTTCACGAGCGCCGTCCCGCGCTTGGCGTGAGACACCTCGACCCGGCCTTCGACCACGGTCACTCGGGTCCGCGCCGCGTCCTTCGTCAACGCAAAGATGGTTCCACGCGCCAGCGCGTTCACTTCCCCATCGCTCAGCGTAAACGTGTGACCTTCCTTGCGGGGACCCAACGCCGCCACGGCGCGCCCTTCCACCACCTTGATGCGAATCTGCTCTTCCACCAGCGACGAGACGACGACTCGGCTCTCTTCGGCGACGCAGACGTTGATGCTGGGCTCGACCGTGAAGCAGGCGCGACCGGCGCCGGTCGCGAGCTCTTCACCTCCGTTCAGCGTGCTCTGCCCCAGGCGGACTTCCTTGCCGTCGAGGGTTACGTCTCCACTCACGAACACCAGCTCGCTGCGGGCAAGGGTGGGTTGCTTCGCATCCTCCATTGGCGCAAGCGGCGGCTTCTCGACCGAGACGGCTTCGTCCCCCTTCGAGTGGACGAACAACAGCCCGACGGCCGCCGCGGCAGAAATCGCCACGACGCCGTGCCACCACCTGAGCCGTCGCTGGTCCGCCCTGTTTTCCTCGGCTTCCCTCGTCCCCTGGTCTCCCTGGGCGACGAGGCGCAGGTGGGGAGCACGGCGCCCATTGACCCTGCCGACAACGGCCTCCACGAACTCTGGCTCGATGACTTCCGGGGTTGCCAGAAACTGCTTCAGCTGTTTCGAGACGTCCACCTCACGCATCCGATCGAGCTCTTGGGCTGCCAGTCTGAGCCTCTCGGCCTCTTCGGCATCGCTCAGGATTTCACCGCTGGCCCAACGTGACTGCAAGAGTTCCCACGTACGCTCTTCGCTTGCCATTGTCACTGTTCCCTCTTCTTCATCTTGCCGACGTCACGGTTGATCATCTTCTTGAGCTGCTTGCGTGCGCTGACCAGTCGGTCTTTCACCGTGCCCCGCGGAGCACCTGTCAGCTCCGCTATTTCGTCGACGCTGTATTCGAGCGCATGCCGGAGAATGAACGCCTCGCGTCGCGCCGGCGTCAGCCTGGACAGGAATGAATCCAGACCAGCAGAGATGCCCAGAGTAGCGTGCAGCGGCGTGCCCCACGGCAGGGTGCCCGGAGTGAGCCAACGCTCGAGCAGCTGCGCCCGAGAGCGCTCGCGGCGGTTGAGTCGCAATGCCGTGCGGGCGGTGATGCGATCCGCCCATCGCTCCAAGCTCGCCTCCACTCGGAAACGCGCCGCCGACTTCAGAATCTCGATCAACGCGAGTTGCGCAGCGTCTTCAGCATCCGCTTGCGAACGACATAGAAGACGACACAAGCGCCTGACGCGACTGCCCAAACGCTCGATCAGCTGGCACTGCGCCGCCTGGTCGTTTGCGGCAACCGCACCCATCAGGGCGAGGTCCGACGTCGATCGGGACAAAGTCATGGGGTATTGAAAAAGTATGGCCGCGAGCGGAATGTCGGGTCGGAAAGAAAACCGATTCGGTACGTCAATGTACGCGGAACCCCACCCCCAGTTCCGCCCTCAGCAGCCACGGCCAAAGCTCAGCAATTTCATCACCTTCTGGCGTCGCTATGAAGCGGATCGGGCGTGGTAGATAGCCTCCGCCGACGAATAGCTCGAACCCGAGGTAGGAGTTGGCAAAAACTCGGCCCCTGAGCCCGAGCGTGCCACCGAACCGAGAAAGAATTTGGTCCTGATAAGCACTCACCCCCGTGACGGGTCGCGTGCTGCTCCGCTCGATGAGCTCAGCCACTAGGCGGGCCTCCGGCTCGAGTTCGAAGTTCTTCCAGCCGACATGAGGCGCGACGGCCAGCCCGAGCGAGGTACGCCTGGTGCGAAACCTGCCGAAAGGCGAATCGAAAACGGCGTCGCGAAAGCGGACCGCGCTCGCGCGAACCATGAACGACTCGACGAAGGTGGACCCAAACGCCAGGCCAACGCCGAGCAGAAAGGGTTCGTCCTTTTCATAAGTAGCCCCGGCTCCCAACAAAGCGACGTCCAGGGTAACCATTCGGCGGGCAATCGGTGCAGGTGCAGAGGCGCTCTGCTCTTCGGATTGGGTCACATGCCCAGGAGGCGTCGGCGGGGAACGCTTCACGCGCGGCGGGGCGCTGGCTTCTGCTTCCCGCAGAACCTCCTGAACCGGCCTCGACGCCACTTCGAGTCCATCGCGCAGCGCGGCTGCCGCGGATACGACGATGCTCGCCACTGCCTCGAGAGCCGCAGCGTCCTCTGCCACTCCACCCGGCAAACGCCTTCTGATGGCACGACCTCGCGAGGTGTCCACGATCGTGACCTGCCAATAGTCGCGGGGCCGAGTGTCGAGAACTGCGAGCAGCAGAATTCGAGGATCCCGCTCCGCGGCACTCACCCAGGCCGAGACGGACGCACGCGTCGAGTCGACGATGAGCGCGCTGTCCATGCGTGATAAATCAGCCTCTATCAGCGCCTGCAGGCTCGACAGGCGGGTCGCATCCAGACCACCACCGAGCAGGCGGAACCGCACCAAGCTGCGCCGAGTCTCCACGTCCCGAACGTGATCGGCGGGCAGCGGCTGGGCAAGCCCCCATGCTTCCATGAGCAGCGCGGAACAAAACGCAACGCTAGCCAGGAACCGGATCCGCCAGCGTCGTCTCGTCGCCGCCACCGGGGCGAGTTTCGTCGCCAAAGCGCGCGATGGCAACCAGTATCCACGCGCTCAGGAACAGGAAAGGCCGAGGGCCTTGCCGATTCTGGCCGGCCCCGACCAATACATCCACGGCTGCAGCAAACAACAACCTCGCGTTCAGCGCACGGCGCCGTACGCGGGTACCCGATCGCTCACGCATGCCCCCGACATCAGGTACCGTCCTCTCGGCGGGTGCACTCCAGCCGAGGGGGCGGCGTGCGGCAGCGGCTGTTGAACGACGCCCTGGGTGCCCACGGTCACACAACCAGGCGCCGGCTCGACCGTGCGCGGAGGCGGTTCGGAGTGTACCTGGGTTTCCTGCCACTCGACTTCATTGATCGAGTAGCACTGCGTACCGTATTTCGGCCCCCGCTGGCAGTAGGTTTCATTGCATCCGACGAGCAGCAAGACCGCCCAGAAGCAGCCCCGCCCGGGAACGCCGCCCCAATCCATTTGGTGGAACATGAAAACGGGAGGCAGCAAGAAGCGGACCAGCGGTCAGCTCCACCCGACGCCCGTGCAATCGAGCCCCGCACGCCCAGGACACCGCTAACCCCGATTCACAGCGTGAACTTCAGTTCGGTCTGAGCGCGGTGAGCCGGTGTGTCTGTTCGAATCCGCTGTGAAGGTCGCGTATGGTCAGCTCCACGATGCCATGGCGATCCACTCGGTAGAGCTCCTCCACTTCGCAGAACGGACGCTCCGAGCGCCTCACCCCCATCTTGTCCAGCTGCCCTCGCTCGCGCAAACCGGGGTCGAACGGAAATAACACATCGGAGAACGAGGTGATGTCGCCGCTCGGCGCTCCCCTCGCGTCGAGCCAACCACACTCGACGTAGCGATAGTGGCCGACGTTGTGCGTCGGTGCGTAGCGCCGGCGCGCCTCTGAAAACCCACTGCCCTGGGGCAACTCGGTCGCGTCATCGAAGATCACGTCGAATTCGACACTCTCTCCGCGCATGCCTTCCCGGAACACGCCGAATCGCCGCGAGAACCGCTCGGTGACTCGGTAGCCAGCGTCTTCGTCCAGGGCTATGGCCAGGCCAATGGCTATCGCAGACGACGGGTAGTGCGAACGATGAGCGCGTCGCCCGTAGACCTCGCGCAGCTGCCTGCTGACGAAGGGCAACGCGCTGGCGCCGCCAACGACGTAGAGGCCCGCGATGTCGGAGAGCGGTTCCGCACCGCTCTCCTTGGCCCATTCTTCGAGCAACTGTTCGAGCACGACCAGCGTCTGATCCACCAGCGGCTTGCACACCCGCCGGTAAGCTTCAGCCGGGACGATGCAGACACGATTGGCTTCGATTCGTGAGCTAGCGAGTTCGTGCTCGTCCAGCTGGTCGCCGAGCTCCAACAGAATTCGTCGGGTATTGGGGTGAAGACCTTCCTTCTGGTCCCTCGCGTGAGCCAGCAGCTTGCGATGGACTTTCGGCTCGAGATCGCGACCCTTCAGCCCCAGCTGGCGTAGTCCCAGGTCGAGCAGGGCCGCGTCGAAATCATCGCCACCCAAGCGAGTGATCCCCCGGCTTTTGAGCACATCGTGCTTCTTGTCGCTCATCAACACCAACGTGCTATCGAAGGTGCCACCTCCCAAGTCGTAGACGAGCACGTTCTCTCGCCGAGCAGTGATGGTGGAGCGGTAGCGGTGCGCGTACTCGATGCCCGCGGCCGAAGGCTCGTTGAGCATGGTCGAAACCTTGAAGCCGGCGCGACGAAACGCCTCCAGCGTGATGAGCCGAGCCGCGCTGTGCGCATTCGCGGGCACCGCGAGCGCCACGGCAAGCTCGTCGACCCTCACACCCTTGGGCACGCTCGACCGACAAGCCAGGTCGGCTTTGAGCTGCCGCAAGAAGGCCGCCACCAAATCGACCACCGCGAGCTCGCTGTCTCCCAGCTCGACGGTTCTCTCGAACCCTCCCTGAGCGGAGTGCAGGAAGCGCTTGAATGAACGATGCACCTCCCAGCCGGGTTCGCGCTCCACGGCGAGCGCATCGAAGCCGAAGCGCAGCTCGCCGCCACGGCTGGCACATACGCTCGGATAGTAGTCGCAGGTCCCATCATGACCCTCGAAAACCACCACTGGGTAGTTGCCACGGTCGGCCAGCGCCACGACGCTGCGCGTCGTCCCGAAGTCGATTCCTAGGTGCATGGGCCCTCTTGGCCGAAGCTGAACTCCGGCAGAAACATCAGGCTCGAGTATTACACGAGCGAATCCGGCGTCGTCGAGGTCGTTCCATCACTCTCGCACCAGACGGCCGATCAGTAGACCGATTCGGCGGAACCACCAGCGGCGGCTGGGTCAGGTCGCGGCGCGCAGCCGCTGCGCCATCCCTTCCAACGGCTGCGCAAAGCGCACGGTGACCTCGTAGGCCCACATGTTGGGACGCTCGTTGGGCTCTTCGTTGACGCGCAGCACCTTGGCCAGCGTGCTATGTCCTCGTTCGTCTCCCTCGAAGTGAATGGTCAGACGGATCCATTCACCCAGCTCGCCCTTGTGGCGGGTCCACAAGATGCCCGTATTCCGGCTCAGCTTGGCAATCAGCGCTATGTGGTCGAGATCACGACGGCCGTTGATCGCAACCGGCACGGAAGACGACACTCGCTCGGTCGGCGAGTCATTCGTGGAGGGGTAAGCGGAGATCCGTGGGAGTTTGCGCCGAGAACGGCGCAGCTCGAGATGACCGGACAGACCCGCCATGAGCTGCGACAGGTCTTCGGCCAGGCGGCGCGCCGACGATTCTCGGTCGCTGCGGGCGCGCTCCGTGCCGCGTTCGAACCAGGCGTCGAGGCCGTCCGGAACCATGGCAAAAGTAGAGGGCGGCAGCAACGGTTCTTCCATCACCGCGAACCTGAGTGCGCGCTTGGACGCTACCCCGAAGGGCAAGCGGCCGGTCAGGCACTCGTAGACCACCATGGCCAGAGCCCACACGTCGGTGCGAGCATCTATCTTGCCGCCCCGGAGTTGCTCCGGACTCATGTAGTGCAAAGTCCCAACCGGGTTTCCAGGTTGTGTCAGGTGCTCGATGGTGACGCCGTGACTCGGGACGATCTTGGCGAGTCCGAAATCGAGGAGCTTCACCGAGAGAGTCGACTCATCATTCACCAGGAAGATATTGGCCGGCTTCAGGTCGCGGTGAACGATGCCTTGCTCGTGGGCACGGGTCAGCGCGTTGGCCACCTGCCGGGCGACTTCGATGGTCTCTTCCACCGTCAAGCGTTCGCGTTCCAGCCGATCCGCCAGGGTTTCGCCCGCCAGCAGCTCCATGACGATGTAAGGGTCACCCTGGTCTATCCCGTAGTCGAACACCTGTACGACATTCGGACCGCGCAAGGCCGCAGCAGCGCGCGCCTCACGCTTGAAACGTTTGCGGGCACGCTCGACACTGGCAATGGGCGCATTGATGAACTTGATGGCAACCTTCGACCCCAGCGCTATGTGCTCGGCTACCCATACCGCCCCCATTCCGCCCTTGCCGAGCGGATAGAGGACTCTGTACTTACCATCAACGACGCGACCCAAAGAGGTCATTGTTTTCAGAATAGACTACGCCCGTTTACGACAACAAGTAATCGAGGCGCGCAGGTCGTCACCACCCGGTATTCGGGTGCGCGCACATCCGCGCACCCGGCGGCGCGCCGACGTTCAAAGCTGCAATGCGGACTCTCCGGAACCCCGCGAGAGTTGTGATGCTAGCGTCCGCCGGACACATCGATGATGCTGGCCGTCACGTACGACGCTTCCTCACTCAGCAGCCACAGAACGGCGTTGGCCACCTCGGCTGGCGTGCCGGGGCGCCCGATGGGGGTCTGTCGTCCCAATCGCTGAGCGCGGTCGGGCGCGCCGCTGTCCGCATGTATGTCGGTTTCGATGAGCCCCGGGCGCACCGCGTTGACGCGCACGCCTTCGCGCCCGAGCTCACGGCCGAGCCCCAGCGTGAGCGTGTCTATGGCGGCTTTTGTAGCGGCATAGTCCACATACTCCCCCGGTGAGCCCAGACGCGCGGCGATAGAGGAAATGTTCACCAGTACACCACCGCCACCTCCACGCGACGTCGATAGGCGACGCGCCGTCTCGCGTGCCACCAGAAACGCGCCCACGACATTCACCTCGAGAAGCCGATGCAGGCGCTCGACCTCCACGTCCACGAGGGGCGCCAGCGGGGCGACGATTCCCGCATTGTTCACCACCGCGGTGATCGGGCCGAGCTCTCTGTTCGCCTCGTCGAACAGCCGCACCACGTCCGCTTCGCGAGAAACATCGGCCCGTATCGCGACGGCACGCCCCCCCGTAGCGCGCACCCGGGCAACGACCTGCTCCGCCGCCTCTGTGTTGCGCCGGTAGTTCACGGCCACTGCCCATCCGCGCTGACCAGCAAGCTCCGCCACGGCACGCCCGATGCCGCGCCCAGCCCCGGTGACTACCACGGTCTTGTGGCCTGAAGCTTGGGTGCTCACGACCGCGGCTGCATAGGGACGGCGGTGGGCGAGGTCAATGGCAGAGCGAGAACGCTACTTTATCTGCTCCGGAATCGGCACCTGACAGTCATTGGCTGGCGTGAGCCACTTGATGGCATTCACCCAGAAAAGCTCGACCTGATAGTCCGGGTGCTCGGTCCACTCGCTGTCGTAGGTGATCCATTCGTCGCCCCACATCAGCACGCGGCCCGCAGATGCCTCGAGAGCCGTCAGCATGGAGTAGCCCTGTTCCGTGGCTATGACGGTTCCGCCCTGCACGGGGTAGCCATCATCGACCCCCACCTGACTGATTCCCAGTGTCACCGGGTGTTGGGTCCACTCGGTCACGGGAACTGTCTGACCACCCCTCCCTTTTTGGAGGATCTGCTCCGTCCCGTAGCTGAGCCCGAACGGCTCGAGCAACGTGTTGACGTTTTGGACCTCGTCCGGAAGAGCATATCCGATCAGGGTCATGAACCCGCCGCCGGCATTGATCCAATCGGCGAGCGCCGCCACCTCCTCGGGTGCATAGGTGCGCGTCATTTCGCTCAAGTCCTGCGCCACGATGACCTGAAACGGACTCAGCACGTCGGCGCTGAGCACGCTGTCGGCCAGATCGACGGCGCCATTGTTGCTGCGCGAGTTGAGCCAGGTGTCGAACACGTCGCCTTGGCCCCACGTCCCGGGCACACCCAGTGTGGCAATGCGCAGACAATCGCAAATTCCGTCCCCGGCGACGTCCACGTCGTCAATGATACCGTTTCCGTCGTTGTCGATTCCATCGCACAGGTCTTCTTGCCCGAGGACCACCGGCCCCGTGCCACCCGTGCCGGAGGACGAGGAAGTGGACATGATGATACCCCCGGTCGTGATCGATGGCCCGGTGGTGCCACTGCCCGCGCCGTCGTCGCCCCCAACCAGCCCAGCTCCGCCCACGCCGCTGGTTGAAGTGGCGTTCCCCGCATCACCGCTCGATTCGCCGGGAATCGTCGGATAACCACTGGTTTCAGAAGAGCTGCACCCCAAGACAACGCTCAGCGCCATCAAGCCAGTGGCGGCGCGGAGAATATGGGTTTTCTGCTCAAACGGCATCTACTAGTCTCCTTTCAAAATGGGGGGCACAACCCCGGGGCCGAACACCACGCCGTCGCAACTGCGGGTCCTCAGGGCGTGTGAAGGGCGAACAACGTTGGCTCGGCCAGGACGGAACGAAAAGCGGCAGCACGGTGCACCACTACGAGGGATGAGGGCCTCGGAGCTCTCGCGCCGGCTCAAAGCGACGCGCCTGGAGCGGCGCCTTGGCACTCGAGCCGGCGAGCACGGGCATGAAGTGGAGCACATCGTGTGATGCATTGGTTAAGTTGGGAGTAACCGCGGGCACGGCAAGCCATTCAGGCGCAGCGTGCAAAAACGATTCTATCGTGTCGAATCGTGCCCATATTGCATCCGTTTTCTTGCGCACAACCCCACAATTATAGTCATCTTACAATTGTTCACCATCGCGGCGCGCTGCCTCACAGACTGCGCACAGGGTCAGGCAGGCCATCCGCCAAAGCGGAGAACCACCACCTGACAAGCTCGACGGTTTCGGGCGAAGCTCTGGGAGCCGCTCGGTTGGGCTGAGTCGAATTTCTTAGTCGCGGAACCTGTCCTACATGCTCGCCATTCCACTCCTGTGGGCCACGACCCAGCTCTCCACGGTGGCCATCGACCTGCCCGAATCCACGGCACCGGACACGGTCGCGCGAGTGGTCGAGAGCTGTAACGAAGCGCTCGGCGGGCCGCGCTGCCAGACAGCGACCGGCGAGATGCAAGGCGCAACGCTGTACGCCATCGTTCGCTGGGAAGGGACCGAGCTCAAGATCTCTCTGCGCCGCGGCGGTCCGAACGGCGTGGAAGTGGATCGGCGCAAGGTCTTTTTCTCTGCTGAAGATGCACCACGCGACCGCTTCATCGCAGCAGGTCTGATGGTCGCCGCACTGACCGCAGCGCAGTCGACCGCGAGCAGCAACTCGACAGACACCGATTCGGAACCACCCGAGACACCACCCGAGACATCGAAGACGCCCGAGGCCGCGACGACGCGGGTCGTCGCGGTGCCCACGCCTGTGCGACTGGACCAGTATGCCAGCGCGCACGCACCACACTGGGGCTTCGATCTGGAGGCCCAGACAGGGCCCGGGCTGAGGGGCCAACCCCTGCGTTGGGGCGGGTCGCTCGCCTTTTGGTGGCTGGCCCACGCCCCTCGCCTCGGGCTGGTCACGACCCTCACGTACCTACACGCCGACAATCCCGTCGCCCTGGATTGGGCGAGCGCCGGAGCTGGCTTGCGCGCCCGCCTGACTCCTTTCCGGAATGTGGTGGGTGTGGAATTATCGACCCAAGCAGTAGTGGAGCGGGTCGGGGCCAGCGCCACGCGTCTGGGAAAGGACCAGTCGGTACATCTCTGGCGACCCGGGGGGAGCCTGGAAACGTTGCTAGTGGTCAACCCGGGCGGCTTCCTGCAACTCTTCGTGTCGGCACGGGGGATTCTGATGACGCGCGGCTTCTCGCTGAGGGTGGGGGGCGAAACGGTCGGTTCCGAGCCCCGACTGGGATTCACCGGTGGCATCGGGCTCCGGATCGCCCCATTTTGAGATCTAGCCTCGGCGCCAAATAGCCTCGCTGCCAATTAGCTGCATGCTCGACTTGCCTGGAAGCGACCAATAAGATTGCGACGCGTCGCCTCAGCTCATGTCCGTTCAGCCTACCCCGATCCGCCCGCAGCTGCCCGAACCTGAGTTCGGCGACCTGGAGCTACTGGCTGCCATTCGCTGCGGCGACGGCTCGGTCGCCCAGGTTCTGTACGATCGCCTGGCGCCAGCCATCGAGCACGCCTTGCACCGGGTTTTGCGTCAACGCACCGATGACTTCGACGACCTGATCCAGGTCACCTTCGAGCGGGTCATTCGGGCCATCATCGACGATCGCTTCGCCGGCCATAGCTCGCTGAGCACCTGGGCGGCCGCCATTGCCGCTCATGTCGCCATCGATTTCCTGCGGCGCTCGGTGAGAGAGCGGCGTTTGTTCAGTGTCAGCGATCCTGGAGAGCTTCCGAATCCACAGCTGAGTGAGCGGCCATCCGCCGAGCGCAGGCTCGAGGCACGTTCGGAAATCAGCCGCTTGCACGCCATCCTGGCGAAGATGAAGCCGACGTTGGCAGACACCGTGGTGCTCTACGACGTGCTGGGACACAGCTTGGAAGAAGTGGCGGAGCTGACCGGCGTGACCCAGAGCGCGGCCCAATCCCGCCTCTTCCGCGGGCGCAAAGAGCTGGTGCGCCGAGCTGGGCTCAAACGAAGGGGGGCGCCACTATGAAGCGGGATGAAATCGAGCGGGAGGCGCGCCGAGCATTGGAGCCGCTACGTTACTCGCCCGTAGTGGTGTCCTCGTACAAGGAAATCAAGGCCGCGCGTGAGGCAACCCTCCCTCAACTCGCCAGCATGATCGAGGGCGTGCCGCACGAGCGGGCCAAGCGGTTCGCACGGCGTCGGGCAAGGCGGCTGGCCCCTTACGCGGTCGGCGGCAGCGTGGCAATCGCGGCGGCTCTGTTGTTGTGGGTGCGGAGCGAAGACAAGGCCGCCCAGGCCATGGCGCCCGAGCCCCCTCAGCTCACTTTGGTTGCCGGGCAGCTGTCTCAGAAGGGCACGCCGCTCGCCGCCGGTGTCAAGTACTCCATCGATAGCCTCGGGCGCCTGAGCACCTCTGCCAGCAGCGGAGCGAAGTTCATGACGAACGAGGGCGTGCGC
Organism: uncultured delta proteobacterium; assembly: GCA_963809955.1. Taxonomy (GTDB): domain Bacteria; phylum Myxococcota_A; class Polyangia; order Polyangiales; family Polyangiaceae; genus JAICQQ01. Next base: position 26,783 of record CAWELQ010000009.1, on the reverse strand, counting down.
ATCGGGTTTGCCTCCGACTCCAGCGCGGATCTGAGCTTCGCTGGCGAGATGCGACGAATCGCCTTGAATCGAGGCAAGATCCAGCTGTCGGTGCCCAAGCTGAAGCGTGGCACATCGTTGTCCGTGGCGACCCCGGATGCGATCGTGACGGTGCACGGAACCCGCTTCAGTGTCGAAATCGCCGGAAACGAAACCTGCGTTCGAGTCATCGAGGGAGTGGTGTCCGTGGTGCGTGGAGCGGATTACGAGACGCTCACCAAAGGACAGCACAGCGGCTGCGCTCCCAGAGCCAGCGCCGAGCCACTGCCAGAGCCAGAGACGTCCAGCGAGCCCAGAACGGAGCCTGTCAGCGCAGCGAAGCCACGCCCCCAGGCCGCTCGCAGCGCGGGTACGCTGACTCTAGAGAACCGTTTGTTTCGGAGCGCGCTCGCCGCCGAGCAGTCGGGGCAATCTCAGCGAGCCGAAGCGCTGGCCAAGCGACTGCTCGCCCGCTATCCCGATTCGCTCATGGCACCCGAGGCTCGTAGTATCCTACGGCGTCTGCAAGAGAGACGTTCGCGAGCCACGAAATCGCAATGACCCCCAGGGCTCGGAGCAGCGCACTTCCCGCGGCTGCTCTCCTCGCGAGCATGGGAGAGCCGAGCATGGGGAAGCATGGTACTGCCAGGCCGTTCCAACTGCGCGCTCCTGGGGCTGTTTGATCTGGTCTCTAGCCACTAACGCTTGAGCCACTAACGCTTAGCCACTAACGCTGCCACCTCGAGCGCAGCTGCTGACACGAGCGGCGACGGCGCTGATTGGCAGGTCGACCATCAGCTCCTCTTTGGCGCGCGCAGACGCAGACCGGCGAGCTCATCGAACGAGTGCGACGCCGCGGTAATTAGTTAAGAACGGTGCAAAAGAAACCCGCCAACCCGGACCAATAAGTAAATTAATTAGCCAAACTTAGGCCCAGGGTCCAAAAACTGCTAGATTCTTGGTCTTTATGCTCGCTGATTCTGCATTGGTCGCTCTCCCCGCTCACGAGACCCCAATTCCCGGCTCAGGGGACCGGGCGGAAACCACCCGAGCCGAGGCCATCGTCGCGCTCATCAAGAGCAACAGTGAACAGGGGGCCGCCGCCCTGTTCGATGCCTACGCACAGGAGGTCAATCAACTGATCTGGAGGCTGCTCGGGGCAGATCCGGATCACGACGACTTCGTGCAACACGTGTTCTTCACGGTAATCGCGCAGGTCGACACGCTGCGCGAGCCTCGCAAACTGCGTCATTGGGTGCAAGCAGTCACCGTGAATACGGTGTATGGGGAGCTGCGCAAGCGCCAGGTCCGCAGGCTCTTTCTTTCGCACCAGCCGCCAGAGCAGCGGCTCGGAGACCTCAACCGCGACGTCGAAGCGCGCGACCTGCTCGACCGAGCGCGACGTTTGTTGAGGCGGCTGCCCGCCAAAGAGCAAGTCGTCTTCTTGCTTCACCATGTCGAGGGATACACGCTCTCGGAGGTATCCGAACTCGCCGGCTTCTCATTGGCTACTGCCAAACGACGTCTTTCGTCGGCCAATGCCCGGTTCAGAAAAATGGTGAAGCGAGAACCTGGCTTGGACCTGATGCTCGGTGGCAGCCTAGCAGGACCCACATGACAGAGTTCGACTTCCAGGTCCTGCTGAGCGAGGGGTTGGAACCTTCCCCGGCTGGGGCGCGCCTCAGGTGGCAACGCGCGCGTCTGCTCGAGTCCATCAAGCAGGAGCACCAAGGTCGCACGCGCTGGCAAGGCTCGACCCGCGGCTTGCCTGCGAAGTTGGCGTTCGGTCTTACCCTAGGCCTGGCGATTGGCGGGGTGTACTTCGCCACCAGCCCGGAATCGGCCCTGCCCCATGAGCTGACGGCGTCGTTGGACGCTACGCCCCTCGCTGAAGGCGGGTGGATAGAAACGGGCGCCCGAAGCGAAAAGATCGAATTTTCGGAAGGCAGCCAGGTGAAATTGCTCGAGGGCAGCAAAGCCCGCATCGGCAGGCTCGGCCCCGAGCACGCGGAGCTCATGCTCGAGTCCGGTCGACTCGACGCGCACATCATCAAACACACCGGAATCCACTGGACGATAGCTGCGGGCCCGTACCGCGTGCACGTGGTGGGCACGCAGTTCAGCGTGGAGTGGGACTTCACCCGAGAGCGCTTCCGCGTCGCCGTCGAGGAAGGCGAGGTGCGCGTTTCTGGCGGGAACGACCTGCCCGCCGCGGGAACCAGCCTCCGGGCGGGCCAGAGCCTGCTGCGCAGTGGTCGAAGCGAGCGGCCGACAGCGCTCCCCGAGCCCGGCGAAGTCCCACCGATTCGGCCGTTCGCGGCAAGACCCGACCCTGCCCCTCCCCAGGTCACGGGCACGCTGCGGGCTCGAAGCAGGGAGTCGGGCTCACCCGCTGTCCCCCACTGGCGCGAGCTGGCCCGCCGAGGACGGTACACCGAAGCTCTGGCCAGCGCGCGCAAGCTCGGCTTGTCCAAGCTCAGCGCGAGCCTGGGCGCGGACGACATGCTGCTTTTGGCAAACAGCGCGCGCTACGCGGGCGACACGCGAACGGCGCGCGCCACGTTCCTCGAACTCAGACAACGTCATGCGGGGCAGCCCGCCGCGCGGCTCGCAGCATTTTCGCTGGGGCGGCTGGCGAGCGATGCGGACCACGATCCGGGCCAGGCTGCCCGATGGTTTCGCACCTTCCTGAGCGAATCCCCGCGCGGAGATCTGGCGGCAGGCGCCAGGGCCCGTCTGATGAACAACCTGCTGAAGCTCGGCGACGAGGCAGGCGCCCAAGCGGTGGCGCGAGACTATCTGCGCTATCATCCCGATGGGCCGCAGAGCGACACCGCGCGCTCTCTGGTGAACGCTGCTCAATCTCGATGAAGCGACTGGCGGTGCTGCTCTCTCGACTGCTGGCGAGCGCGTTGCTGCTTTACTGGGCAAGGCCGGCATTCGCTGCCGAGAGTCACGAAGTGCTCTTGCTCGAACCCGAAGGGTACCCCCACCGCTGGCTCGAAGCGGAGCACCGAGTCGTGGCGGAGCTCGAAACCAGCGGGTTCAGAGTGGTGCGCCGCGAGGTCCACGCGGCCAATCAGGAAGCGCTGATGCGAGCTTTGCTCAACTCCGGGCCGAGCTTCGCAAGCTTCGTCATGGTGCGCGAAGGCGCGGGGGGCGCCGCTTTCGTCTGGCTCTCCGGAACGGCCCGGATCAAGCGCTTCGCGATGAGCGACGTCTCCAGCTCGCTCGCGGCGGGCGCCATTGCGCTCCGAGTCAACGAGTACCTGAACATGCAGGTGCTCACCATAGCGGTTCCACCGCCCAGCCAGACCGAGGAACGCGAGGCGGCGCGGACACGAGGCCCCACGATGACCCCGCGGGCGCCCGACGTGCACCCTGCCCCGAGAGGTCGAACGAGCAGGACGGGGTGGCTCTGGCTCGGGCCGAGCGCAGTGCTTTCCTCGGATTCGGACAGCATTGCAGCCGCCGCCACGCTCGGCATCGGCCAGGAGCTGACCGAGCATATTTCCGTGGGAGCCAGCGCCGACTGGCTCGCATTGCCCCTGGAAGTGCGCACCAGCTCCGGAACCACCCAGGTCACCGGCACGAGCGCGCGCCTGCTCGGCGAGTTCTTCGCGCCTCTGGGGACCCGCTGGAGGTTCAGCCTGGGATTGGGAGCCGGCCTGCTCAGGCTCGCTTCGAGGTCGGAGGCCGCAGCCGGGTTTCGAGCGGAACAGGACAGCACCAGCACCAGCCTGCTGGCGGCGCGCGGACGCCTGAGCTACCGCGCGCCGAACGGCTTCAGCCTGATGGCCTCATTGGACCCGGCGCTGGCCGTCCCTCAGATAAGGATCCGCTCGGATCAACGGGAACTGGCCAGGCTCGGACGGCCTTGGTTCACCAGCACCCTGGGGGCCGGGTGGGCGTTCTAGCGCGCCTCGCAGTCGCGCTGGTCGCGTGCATCCTCTTGGCGGCCTGCGGAGAGGGCGAGCTCACCGCATTCAGTAGTCAAGGCGCACCCGGCGGCGGAGGTTCAGAAAACGGCTCCGGTGCTCAGAACGTGGGCGTCGACATCGACGGCTCGGTAGGACCTCGAGTCTATACGACCGCGCTCATCGACGATTTCGAGGACGGCGACTCGCGCGTTACGCCCGATTCCGAAAGCTGGTGGTACATCTTCAACGACAGTACCGGCGAACAAGAATTCGTCATCGAGGACGTTTCGGGGCAACGAGAGGGCAGCGCCTTTGCGGCGCACACCTGGGGTGGGCATTTCACGGCCTGGGGCGCGGGGCTCGGCGTGGATCTGGCGGGCATCCAGGACGCGCGCAGCCCCGGTGAACCGTTCGACGCCACGCAGTTCGCCGGGATCAGCTTCTGGGCTCGAGTCGAGGCGAGCTCGGTGCGCGAAACCCGCGTGGACCTGCTGAACCCGTGCGGAGACAATTGCGTCGCCTACTCGGGGGTGAACATCCAGCTTGCCCAGAGCTGGCGCCAGTATACGGTGCTATTTTCGGAGCTGGAACCGAGACAAGACAGCGACTTCGACCAGAGCCAGCTCCTGCATCTGCAATTCTTTTTTCTGGACCCCGAAAGCTTCGACCTGTGGGTGGACGACCTGGCCGTCGTGTCGAAGTATTCGATCAAATAGGCCATTCGAAATAGCTCGACAGGAACCGACCCGCCAGGGTTTGCCCCGGGTCATCCTGTCGACTAGGGTGGCCCACCAACGTGCAGAACGTGATCGAGCCAGACCGATTGGCGTGTGCAGTGTTCAACGGCGAAAAAGCCGTTGAGAAGGCGGTGGAGCATCTGGTCGAGGCCGGCTTCGCCAGCGAGAGCATCCACGTGCTCCTGGGGCATGCCGTGGGCGAGGAGCCAAGCGAAATAGCAGTCCGGATCAGGACCGGAGTTCGGCAAGTCCTTCCCTGGGCAGCGCTGCTGGGGGCCTTGGGCGGAGCCGTCGTGGCCTTCTTCGACGGCATCTCCGACACGCCATTGCCGAACCAGCTCGTGACCGGGGTGGCCATGGGTGGTTTCTTGGGCGCCATGGCTGGGATAGTACTGGGGCTCGGGCATTGGCAGCACTTCGTGGACTTCCCCGACCTCGAGCTGGACGGCACACCGCTGTGGCTGGTGGTCGACCTCGCCTCCGAAGGGCGCGAGACCACGGCTCGCCTAGCCCTGGCCAGCGCCGGGGCGGAAGAAGTGCGCATCTGCTCCAGCGATGACCTGACGGACCTGACGGCTTCGGGAAAACCACGGGCCCCCCTGCCGGACTGAGGCGGGTCCGAACCTGCTTTTTTGCGTACACTTAGGCAATGCGTGCGAGTTTCCGTACACTAGGTTGATGGTGATGGTCCCCACCGCCAAGCTCGCGACATATGACGCATAGCCTCGTGCCCAAGAACCCCAAGGTAGGGCTGGTGCTATCCGGAGGCGGCATGCGCGGCGCCTACGAGGTCGGCGTGCTCGCGGGGATGATCGATGCGCTCGGTTTGAAGCGGGAGGACACCGCACCCTTCGATATCCTGGCCGGCACCTCCGTGGGCGCGATCAATGCGGCGTTCGTTGCTGCGAATTCGCAGGTAGGCCACATCAACGTGCGGCAGCTGAGAAAGCGCTGGGCCAATCTGAAGCTGTCCACCCACTTGAAGTTTCAGGCTCGCGGCTTCGTGCGTCAGCTGCTTGCCGGTACACGAGCACCAAGCGGTGAAGACGCGCACCTGGGAACCTCTCTGATCGCTCCTGGCCCGCTAGAAGACCTCGTTCTGGAGTCCATCGACTGGCCCAATTTGCATCGCAACATCGAGGCGGGCAAACCCGAGGCGTTGCTGATTCCGGCGCTGGAAGTCGAAACGGGCCGGACCATCATCTTCAGCGAGCTTGCTTCCACCTCGAAGTATACGCCCGCCGAAGATCCACGCCGTACGGCGCACATCGGGCCGATCAAGCCCGTGCACGTGCTGGCTTCTACGGCCATCCCCCTGGTGTTGCCCGCGCGACGCATCGGGCGCTTCTTCTATTGCGACGGTGGGCTACGCTTCAATACCCCTTTGGCTCCGGTGATCCGCGCTGGCGCGAGCAAGATCATCGTGATCTCCACCACGCATCGCGACCTGCACGGAGAGCACGGTCACAGCGAGCACCCCGAACTCTACCCCACGTTCACCTTCCTGATGGGTAAGATCCTCAACGCGCTGCTCTTGGACCCCATCGAGCAGGACTTGCAGATGATGGATCGATTGAACGAGATGGTCGACGTCTACGAGCGTGGGCTCAGCCCCGAAGCACAACACCAGGTCGACAGGTTCTTGCACAGGACACGGGGCGCCTACTACCGACGTCTCGAAAAGCTCGTGTTCTTCCCATCCGTCGACATCGGGATCCTGGCGGGCGACTATATTCGCGACAACTTCGCCCACTTCAACCTAGACTTCTTGCCGCGTCGCGTGCTCGAACGGGCAGCCAGGAGTGAACCAGGCACCTCCGCGGACTGGGCCACCTACCTGATGTTCGATGGCGGGTTCGCCCAGGAGCTGATGGCCCTGGGCTACGACGACGCGACGACACGCAGCGCGGAAATCCGCCAGTTCTTCGAGGCGTGAGTGGTCCGACCGCCGAGCGAGCTGGTGGAAGGCTCTGCGCCTACGCTGGCGGCTCCCACAGGCCCTGGATGACGCTGGCGTTCCTGTTGTCGTTCACGAATTGCTCACCATTCAATATGGTCAGAACATCGCTGCTCTGGAAGAGCGCCTGAGCAGCGGTAAGGAAGAGGTCGACTTGCGGCCGCTCCGGGCTGAAGTTCTGGAAAGTCCCGTGCTTCAGTCCGAGCTTGGTTCCGCCAAATAGATATCCGGGTTTGGGGTTGCGCGCGTGATCGGACTCGGCAACCTCGGTGACGTACGGGATGACCGTGTAGTCGAGGAGACTGTTGCCGAAGGCATCCGTTGCGCTCTTGAAGTTGTTCAAGATCTCGCCCATCAGCGTGTTGTACCAGATCTGCACGTTGCACAAGAACTCGTAGATATCCAAAGCTTCCCCACCCGTGGGGGGCGGCTGACTCGCCGCGCCGCTCAGGAAGGGGGTCATGTGGCTCACGGGGTGGTGCATCGCAATCCGGTTCGGATCGCTGGGCCACATCCCCTTGAAGGAAACGTGGTTGGTCCCCGGCGAGAATTGGAAGGTCGCAACGCGCAGGATGTCACACTGAAACGCTGCGAGCAGGATGGACGAGTGGGCCAGGGCGATCTCCCGATGCTTCGGGGCGTCGTCCTGCGACACATTGCTCGTCGAGTAGCTCGAGTTGCCCGTCTTCCCGCTCAAGGAGGCGTCTGGTTCCGCGGGCAAGGTGCAGTCCCCCGCGGTAAGGTCACCGCTCGCAATCTGGTCGGCGAGCTGGGTCTCTACCTTGCGGATCGCCTCCGTATGTATATCGATCTTCGGCGCTTCTGTACCAGGAACGATGGTCTTCATCTGGTCGAGCTCGTCTATCGTGAAGTCGAGGACGCTCTTCTTCATCACCAGCGCCTTGAGAGCTGCCTCTTGATTGGCGTCGGTATTGCCCCCTGGCATGAAGTTGGAGAACAGATTCGCGTAGAGCTTGGCTGGACTCAACTCGGGCAAGAGCGGCGTGTGTTCCATGATGTTGCCCCCAGGGTTCGCCGACGAGATCGAGCGCTCGGTGTACCCGTAGGAAAGGCACTGCGTGGAGGTCTCGTTGGAATCCACGCGGGCATCACAGATTGCGTTCGCATATCCCGCGCCTGGCCGCTGCAGGTCAGGCACGTTCTTCAGGAAGACCTGATCGAAAGACGGGCCGCCCCCAACGCCATCGTCCGGTTCGCCGCCGTTGCTCCGAGTTCCTTGAGCGCTGCAGCCAGTCGTCGTGAAGGGCGTACCCGCCTCGTGACCGCCACCGCCGGGGCAGCGCAGGTGCGCATCCGAAAGACCGTAGAAGATGGTCATGTCGTTACGCAGGCCGGCATCCTCGAAGGGCTGCGTCAATGGCGACGGCGTGTAGGTCGCGCCCGAACCGCTGGGAAGGAAGCGGTAGCGCTGCGTCCCGACAGGGAAGTGCGTCAACAGGAAGCGGGCGGGGGAAGTGGCCCCCTGCGCCATTGCCTCGAGGTTTTGCATCAACACCCTGAGACCGAGCGCGCCGCCGACTCCGACCAGGAACGAGCGGCGGGCCATGCGATAGGACCTCATTGGTCAGCTCCTTTGGAACGATTGACGAAAGTTGAAGAAGTCGCGACCGACTTGATGAGGGAAGAGAACGTTTGATCCGTCGTAACGAAGGTGTCCAGAACGTGTTGTGCCGAGCAGCTGTTGATGTTCGCCGAGCCGGCGCTCACATCCGCCAAAAAGTAGTTGATCAGGTTTCTTCCCATGCACTTCGCGAACGCTCCGGTCCCCGCAATCTGCTGAGCCACTTCGACGATGTCCGCGGCTGAGCCACCTCCAATCTGATCGGGCAAGGTGACCGAGGTATCGATGGACCTGCCTTCCGCGTCGACCTCGCGAAAACGCCCGACCAGATCGTACTCGTCCAGCGCGAGCCCGTAAGGGTCGAAACTGGCGTGACAGCCGCTACAGGGCACCGTGGTCTGGCGATACATTGACTTCTCGCGTTCGGTCTGGTTGGCCGCCTCCTGCTCGTCGTTGACTCGATTGATTTCGTCCGCGAGGTTTGCGGGCGGCGGCGGCGTATCGGTGCAAAGAATAGCATTCTTGATGAGTAGCCCGCGCCCGACCACGCTGGTCTCCGTGGGCCTCGAGCGCGTCGTAAGAAAGCCGGGCATGGTCACGATGCCGATGCGGTTGGCCGGCAAATCCACCGGAGCAAAACCGTCCGCATCGGGAGTCGTTCCTGCCTGCGGGAATGGGGCAATCCCGTAAATCTCGGCCAAACTCGCATTGACGGTGCTCTTCCGACTCAACAAAAGATCGTTCAGAGTGCCGTTCCAGAGCGCGTTGTCCAAGAACAGCTCGCCTTCGTGGTACATCGAAGCCGCGACCCCGTCCGTGAATGCCGGGTCCTGAATCACCAGACCCTCGAGCCCCTGATAGTTGAAGTACGACATCATCGCGTCATGCAGATTTTGCCGCACAGCCGGAGTCGCGAGGAGGCGGTCGACCTGAGCTCCGATCTGCTCGGGCGTCGACAGCTGATTCTGAGATGCAGCCGCCAGAAGCTGTTGATCGGGCTCATCATCCGTCAAGAAATACGAGAGCGCGCTGGCGATCTCGTACTGTGAGAGCATGCCGTCGACGGTCCAGTCGCTGCCCAGCTCGGTTCGGTACACCAGTTGAGGCGACTGGAGAATTGCGTAGACCGAATACTGAACGGCCTCATTGACGGTTGCGCCGGCCTCGCCCCTGAGCGTGGTCGTGTACAGGGTCGTGACCCTCGCCTGCTCGTCCGTCGTCAAGGGCCGGCGGTAGGCCTCCTGAGCCAGCGTCGACAGGTATTGCTGCGCGCACTCATCAGTCGGGGCAGCACCGCAACCGGTGACGGTTGCGAAATTGTCGAACACATACTGAGCCGCCTCCGACGCCATGGCGTCGATCGTCGTCCACTGCACGTCGGTGACCGAATTGCCCTCGCGCGGGCTCTGCAGGGGCGGGAACGCACGGTGTTCGGAATCCAGAATGGCGTTGTCGGTTGCCAGCTTGGCCGTGAGCAACGGGTCGATCAGGCTGCCGATGGTATTGGCGATCTGATTGAAAGAGAGGCGGACGATTCGTTTCGAGGCCGCCATGTCGGTTCCCTCGCAATCGGTCGCTCCCCCGACACCTCCTGACGTACTCCCCGAGACGGCACCCGTAGTTCCGCTATTGGAAGTCGTCCCCGCGACCGAGCCGGCCGAAGCCCCTCCGGCGCCGGTTCCTCCGCCAGTCGCTGCACCGGAGGATTTCATTTCTGGACTGGGGACCTCTGCGGTGCACCCGAACAACGCGCCGACACTCGCTAGCTGGAGAACAGCGAGGCTCACGGGGCGACGTAGCAGACGTAGCAAGTGAGTCCTGGGCGTCGCGCGCCCGCGCTTGAACTGGGTCATCACGAAAACTGTCGCTTGCGGGCCCGGGATTAATGCTTCTTTCGACGAGGTCTGCGGCGGACGCGCCCACGGGAAAGCATATTTTGCCGTTGAGCCATAAAATTCCGGTGAGAACTGTTCTCCTTCCCCGGCATGGCTCGGCAGTTTGCTCCGCCTTCTTCATTCTTCGTCGCCGATAGACCCCGGGCCCAAGCGGCGCCCCGCACTCGCACTGGCTCGGCGCCCGGCTCCGCAGAAGCGATTCTCAGGCACGGAGTTCGGCGAGAGGCTCGCGGTCCGTCGTGTCGTCGCCGAGACCCGAGGGGTCGCCAATGCCCATGGCCTCGAGCACGTTGAACAGCACTTTCGAATGCGCCTGCCCAGCGCCGTCTATGTAGCTGCCGCCGGTCCTCAGGTAGCCACCAGCGCCGCCGCTCAGCACGAATCTCATGTCGGTGCCGTTGTGGCTGACGGCATCGCCCATGTCGCGCGCCCAAATCATCAACGTCTGGTCGAACAGGCTGCCGTTGCCGTCGGGCGCGGGAGTTTCCTTCAGCTTGCCCGCAGCTGCGACGAACTGCTGGGCAAGCCAGCGCTCCAAGTTGAGAAGACGAGTACGCGGATTGTCGGAGTGCAAGAACCCGTTGTGCCAGTCGCCCGGAGTACCTACCTCGCTAAGGCTCACCTGAGTGCTCTGGTGATGGCCGAATTGGACAGCTGCCACGCGTGTCAGGTCGCAGGCGAACGCGTTGATTGCCAGATCCATGTGCAGCACACTGTTCAGCAGCGCTTCGGAGCCCGTGCCGGGGTCAGATGGCGTCGTGCACTGCACCGCCACCGGCTCGGGGTTGTTCAGCAGATCTTCTTGCTGCGCCAAACGCTCTTCCATTTGACGCAGGGATTGTGCGTGAGCCTCGAGTTTGGCGCGCTCCTGGGCGCCCAACGTCTTAGATAGCGCGGTGAGTTCACCGTTCAGCGCATCCAACATGCTCTTTCGACGGCGCAGGCGGGCTTGTGCAGGCGGCTCGGAAGAGTCGCCGGAGAAGTCGTAGCCTCCCCCGCCAAAAATCGCGGCGTAGGCAGCCGAAGGCGAGAAGATCGGGGTAATCGGTCGATTGTCCCGATAAAAGGTGCTCTGCGCTTCTGAACTCACACCGCCGAGGACGAGATTCGGAATCTGCGTGTTCACACCGGAGTTGCGCAACTGGTCGCTGACGTATTGCTCGACAGATATGAGCGGTTTGCCGCTGAATGCAGCTCCCGTGAGGCCGCCGGGGCCGCCGTGGCTGTTGGCCGTGCCCATGCTGTCGAGCCGCTCCACGAGCACCAAGTTGTCGTTGAGGGGCGCAAGCGGTTCGGTCATCTGGCTGTGGACGATGCTGGAGTTCGTGGAACCGCGTGGCGACCACACCGCGGGCTCGGTACCGTTCGTGAAGAAGATGAACAGATACTTCGCCGGGCCCAGGGCGGTCTGCGCCTCCGACGGAGTGATCAGCCTCACGTAGGGGGCGAACAAGGCCCCGAGGCCAGCCGCCATGGCAAAATCTCTGCGGTTACACCTGCGCATGACGTCTCTCCTTCAATCTGCCACTCGACGGGTGAAGTGTGGGGCATGAATGATGGCCAGCAGTGTGCTCTTGAGGGTGTATCCAGCCTCCGCAGCCTCGGCGCGAATGGCGTCGTGGTTACACTCGCGCTGTTCCCATTGATCGCGACCATAGGCGTAGTACGACCAGTAGCGGATCAAGCAAGAGCGAGCTTCGTCGCTGTTGCTGAGGTAGTCATTCAGCGATTGCACGCCGTCGAGCGGGATGGGGCCGCCGACGACATCGGTCAGCTCACCGGAGTCGTCGATGGGGGAACCCATGTCTTGTTCGCGAGTGCGCCCGAAGGCATCGTAGGCCTCGAAGGCGAATCCGACGGGGTCGATGGCTGCGTGACAGCCAGCGCAGACACCATTGGCACTGTGTTGCTCGTAGCGCTCCCGGTTGCTGGCAAATGCTCCGGGCTCGTCGAGGCGCGTATCCAGGTTCGCCGGCACGGGCGGCAGGTCCTGACACAAAAGCCGCTCGCGGACGGCCACCCCACGCTGAACCGGGGAGGAGTTCTCCGGTAACGCGTGCTCGGTCAGGAACGACGCATGACCGAGAACACCGGTGGCACGTCTCCCCTCGAGCGAGACGCGCGTGAAGGCATCTCCGCCGACGCCGCCCAGGCCATAGAACTCGGCGAGTGGCTGGTTGAGCATCGTGAAGTCGGCGCTGTAGAGCTCACCGATGGTTCCACCGGTTTGAAACAGCTCGAGAAAGAAATGACTCGTCTCGTCCAGCATTGCTTGACGCATGCTCTCGCTCAGATCGTAGACGTTGGGGTCTTTGGCTTTCTTGAGGAGATTGTCCTCGTCCAGCCAACCGTGAACGAACTTTGCCAGCCCGAGCTTGGCTTCTTCCCTCGAAAGCAGACTCTCCGCGGCTTGGTCGATTTCCTCCCGAGTCGAAAGCCGCCCTTGCGCGGCCGTATCGAGCAACTGATCATCGGGAGGGCTATCGGTGAGCATGTACGACAGCTCGCTGGCGATCTCGTAGGGCGTCAGGCGGAACTGGTCCGGATTGTCGGGATCCGGCTCGCCAAGCTCTCTACGATACAGCAGGTAGGGTGACTGCAACATCGTGCTCACCACGACGTGCAGGCCTGCTTCGAAGCTGGGCTCGGCGGCAAACAGCTGCAAGTAAGTTTGCAGCTGCTCCGGCGTTGGATCCTGCCGGAACGCACGCCTGCCGAACTGCTTGATGACTTGCTCATGACAGGCCTGGTCGTGGGTATTGCAGCTTGCAAGCCTCCAAGATTGATTTTCAATCGTCCACGCGGCGACGCGCTCGGCGTAGTTCATCAAGAGCTCTGCCGTCAGGTCGCTCACGAGCGGCGCATCCGCATCGACGTGGAAGCCCATGACCACAGGATCGGAGAGCACCTCTTCGACCGGAAACCCGTCCCCCATCAGGTCCCTCAGCGTGTTCTCGTACTGCTCTCTGGTCAGTCGGCGAATCAGACGAGGGCCCGGCGTATCGCAGTCCGAAAGCGGCGTTGCCGGCACGGAGGGGTCGGTTCCGGTGGCCGGGTCAGTGGTGCCTGGACCGGCAGTGCCTGGACCTGTCGTACCCGCCGTGCCGACGCCAGAGGGGTCGGACGGATCCGTCGGCGTACCGACGACAGGTTCGCCCGTCACCGGGTCGACAGGCGCACTGGAGCCCGCCGTAGTGCTCGATCCGGAGCCATTGCCTTCCGCTGAGGTACCCGGCGAGTAGATGCTATCCGTGCAGGCAGCTGCCAGCAGCGTCGCTGTCAGGTAGGGGAGATATCGTCGCATGAGATCTTCGCCGAGGAGTCGTTGTCGCGAGGTGACAAACAATTTGTTAACTGCCAACCCCTAGTTAAAGAACTTAAAAAACGACCCGGCGCGAGGATCGAACGAATGCGGCAACCACCAACGAAAAGTTGCAACCCGACAGGATCTCCAGAAATCCGGCGACCACTCGGGCAACTGGCGGCCAGCGTGGAATGGCTTTCGGAAGTAGTTCGAGCATATGGCGGAGTTCACGTCGCTTCCGCCATGAGAATCTGCAGGCCTTCGGAGGCGAAGGTGACCGCTAAAGCGGAGCTGAGGTGCTGCTCGACCTCTTGTGGCAGCAATCGAGAAGTCAAAGTTCTCATTTCGACTTCTCGATCCAGCCAGGCGTCCGAGACTAAACTGCACCGGTTGCATCCGGACGATAAAGCGGAGCTTGGGAAGGAAGGCCCCGAGCAGGTCGTCGAGCTCAACGCCGAGCAGACGGAGTCCTACCTCCACTGGTTGGAGACCGGTGAGGGACCTGACCCGTGCGCGGGCGTGTTCTCAACGTACCAGCTGGTCACTCGAGTTCGGCGCGCCACGAATCGTCCCCCGTTCCCTCCAGCCACCGGACGAATGCCTCCGAGGCTTCCGGCGAGAGCAAATCGCGCTGGTTGGCTGCCTGCATCGCCTCAGCGATGTTGGCGTCGTCGTCCGGGTGGGGTTTCCAAAGCCCGGTTGGTCGTTCGGGTTCAGGTTTGGGAGACGACATGCCGGGAGTATAGCCCCTGCGCCAAAAACAGCCCAATGCACAGACCTGGCGCTGTTTGAGTGGAGGACTCCCGCACGAGAATTGGCCGACTCCGGGCCGTCACCTTACGCTGCACACGCATGACCCAGCGTCCTCCTGACGCGAACAAGAAGACGCGCAGGCGAGCAACCTCTCGGCTTGAGGGGGCGGCGTCGCGTGGAGGTGCTCCAAGCGCCTCCAATGCGCCGAAGCTCGGCAACGGCGACAAGTTGGCAATCTTCGCCGGACTCTTCCGCGGTCGGAGCGACGTGTACCCCTTGCGTTGGGAGAATGTGAAGCGAGGAACCAGCGGCTACATGCCCGACTGCTCGAACAAGTTTGTCGAGTCTGTCTGCCCGATCCGAACGACGAAGTGCCGACAGTGCCCCAATCAGGCGTTCAAGCCGTTCGACGAGCGTGCGATTGAACGCCACCTTCGAGGTCGCCATACCGCTGGCGTGTACCCGCTCTTGTGCGACGGAACCTGCTGGTTCCTTGCGCTCGATTTTGACGGCCGGACCTGGCAAGCAGACGTTAGAGCGGTGCAGGCCGTTGGTGACACCCTCGACCTGCCCGTCTACGTCGAGAGATCTCGCTCTGGCAAAGGCGCTCATGTCTGGTTGTTCTTCTCCAGCCCAGTACCCGCCAGGGATGCCAGGGCACTGGGTCGCCTATTGCTTTCGCAAGCGCGGGAAGCTCGGGTGCGCGGCAGGCTTTCCAGACCCAACCCAGCTACCAGACGGGCGGAGCACTGCTCGGGATGCTCACCGTTCGCGGGGCCCGCGATCAGGAAGGCGTCGACACGTGTGCGAAGACTCATGAGCTAGCGTTGGCTGAGAACGTCTCCGACGAGGATCTAGCGAAGCTACTCGAAGCTTGTTTGGCGGTGCTGCCGGCTGGGTTGACGCGCGAGGATGCCTACCCAAGTATTCCACCCGAAACGTGGGAGAGCTTTGACCAGTACGTGGTCGCTCGTGGTGAGGCACGTGTTGCGGTCCGGGAGGCCGAACGTGAGCGTGACGCCCAGCGGCAAGCGGAGGTGGAGGCATCCAGCGGCACCTCCTCTGGCGCGGCGGACTCGACCTCGCCCAGTAGGTCCGCAAGCGCTGGACCTAGCACCATCAGCGTACGACTTCGCAACGAATGCCCGAACACGGTCCGCTTGTTCTACGGAGACAAGCCGAAGTTCGGCAGCGGTACATCCAGCAGCATCGGCTCCAACCATCTCGAAAACCACACCTTCCAACCGGGGGACATGCTCTGGATCGTCGACGAATCCGGCGACGGCGTCGCTTCTTGGAGCGCCACCCTTGGGGCTCGAGACGTGACTATCACGCGATCGTGCACCGGCTTCGCCGCGCGCTAGTGCCCCGTAACAGAGAAAGCTAGACAAAGCCACGCGAGCATGATCTACCGTCGGAATGACTCAGAGCGGCCGACCAAAGATCGAGAGACTTGTCCTCAGTGACGAAGAGCGCGCGGCGCTGGAACGGTACAAGGCACGCGCTCGTAGCGCTCGACAGCTCGCGTTTCGCGCCCGCATCATCCTGCGCTGCTCCACTGGCAGTCCGGACACCGAGGTTGCTGCCGCCCTGCGAACCTCGCGATTGACCGTGGGCAAGTGGCGGCGACGTTTCATTATGCGGCGGCTGGATGGTCTTCACGACGAGCCGCGACCCGGCAAAGAGCGCGAGATCGGTGACGACGAGATCGAAGCCATCATCAGCAGAACGCTTGAAACTACGCCAAAGGGTCGCACGCACTGGAGCACGCGCTCGATGGCAAAGGCCGTCGGGCTTAGCCACTCGACGATCGGCAGGGTCTGGCGAGCATTCGGACTGCAGCCTCACCGCACCGAGTCGTTCCGCCTTTCGCAGGATCCGCTGCTGGTAGAGAAGGTTCGCGACATTGTGGGCCTTTACATGTGCCCGCCGGGAAACGCGATCCCGAACGCGAGCAGGTGGACCTCCGCACCGATGCCAGCGTAATCACGAAATGGTCGCGATGAGTCCCACTGGGAGGTCGCCGTAGCGCGGTCGGTCACGGAGGCAACAGCCAGGCCGCGGGCCCCCGGGCCCTATTCCATCGGAGGCAGAATGCTTTAAGGGGGGGGTGGCTAACGCAACCTCTGCCGAGGCTTTGCGCCAGGAGGCAGAGTTCAGGCAGCACCCGTTGCAGTGAACGAACGGTTCTCGGCCCCTCAGAATCCGCAGGAGAATTGCATGTACAAGAAATGGCTTCCGGCGCTGGTCGTCGAATTGTCGATAGGCATCATGGGCTGCGGAAGTTCCACCCCTGACAAGTCGGATTCGGCTGGGGCGGACGGCTCGGTCAGCACTGGCTCATCGACAGGTGGTTCGGGCACGGACGGTGGCGCGACCGGCGCAACCACAAGCGGCGCAACCACAAGCGGCGCAACCACAAGCGGCGCAACTACAAGCGGCGCAACCACGACCGGCGCAACCACGACCGGCGGCGCAGGCGGCACAACCACAAGCGGCGCAACCACGACCGGCGGCGCAGGCGGCACAACCACAAGCGGCGCAACCACGACCGGCGGCGCAGGTGGCGGCAGTACCAGCGGCGGTAGCTCTTCGACCGGCGGAAGCGGTGGCGTGGGTGGCGGCGGGAGCGGAGGAACTACCGGAGGGCCCGGCGACGTGCGTCCCAGCAAAGGGTGCGGCGTCAGCGATGGTGCGGAAAAGCTGACGGCCGGCGGATCGTCGGTCGCCAAGGGCCTCCCCACGTCGACCAGGCTCAGCATCAACAGCGGTGGCTCGAATCGCGAGTACATCATCGACATTCCGGCGGATTACGATCCGACGCACCCGTATCGGCTGATCTTCTCCTGGCACCAGGCGTATGGCTCGGCCGAGGGCAATGCGAATGGCCAATATCCCGCCAACAATGGGCCCAACTTCGACGCAGAAAATTACGCCTACTTCGGGCTCCACCGGGAAGCGACCGCGGCGAACCAGCCCGCCATCTTCGTCGCGCCCCAGGGTATCGGCAACCTTCCATGGGATTTCACGCGAGACAGTGTCCTCTTCGACGACTTACTCGCGGCCATCGACGACAACTTGTGCATTGACGACAACCGGGTCTTTACCACGGGTTTCAGCTACGGAGCGATGATGAGCTATTCCCTATCGATCACCCGTCAGACGAAGCTGCGCGGCGCTGTCACTATGGCAGCGGCCAACTACGCTCTTCCCGGTCAGCCGCAAGATTCGAACGCGGGGCCTATCGCGTACTTTGGGATCACTGGCATGAGTGATGGCACTTGTCCGTGGATCAACAGCGACCAGGACAAGACGGGCGGAAAATACTGCGTGCTCACACACGCTGAGGACAACGGCTGCACGATTTCCACGGACTTCCAGACGGCGATGGTCGGCAGCAAGCAACACGTCTGCTATGATTTCGAGGGGTGCGAGGCAGGTTATCCGGTCAAAGTCTGCACGTTCGACGGCGCACACACTCCTTCGAGCGTGAGCGATGGGATGTCGGGTGGAGATGATGGTCTGAAAGCCTTCGTTCCCCCGCTGGCGTGGCAGTTCATCGCACAGTTCTGACGACCCGGAGCGCGTAGTTCCGACAAGCGCCCTGGTACGGGCGGCAGAGCACCCGAGCGCGAACATCTGAGCCCTTTGAGTAGCAGTAGCGGTGGAATTGCGGGGCGGGGCAGCCCTTCCCCTCACCCGGCTCTCCGATAGTCGTGATGGAGCCCATTGAGAACCGGGAACGCAATGACTCTACCGTTCTCGGGGCGCGATCCTTCTGAAGGCGCAACAGGGACATCCTGTCCGATACCCTGATGCGGTCGACATGCGTTGAACAAGACGAGATCAAACTACACACAAGACCGAGATCCGGTGTGTCGAGTATCCGTGGCACCCGCTTCATGGGCGAGACGTCCACATGTACGGAGTCCGCGTTCATCGGGAACGCGGCGAAGCATTGCGCTGCAAACTCGCGCCGTAAGATGGCTCGAACAAGGGGCTGGTGGTGCAACGCGTGAGGACAGGTGATCGACCACATTTCATGGGTGAGCCGAGTCGCAGACTCCGGTCTGCAAGCTTGGTTGTCTTCGTCGTACTGTGCGTTGTCGCCGCTTGTGCGCCCGAAGACGATGGCAGTGCGGCGACCGGATCGACAGCCTGTGATAGCTTGGGGGACGGCACCGTCATCGACTTCGCGCGCGATGTCGAACCGATCTTTGCCACCAATTGCATTGGCTGCCATGGAGCCGATGAACACTCTCGCGCGGCCAACCTGAGGCTGGACACGCGCGCAGGCATCTTGGAGCCAGGCGCCGACGGGCGCCCTCCGGTGGTTGTCGAAGGAGATCCCGCCGCGAGCATGCTCATCCAGCGCATCACCGCTTCGGACGGCTCGCAAATGCCTCCGGCAACCACCAACCAGACGCTTTCTGAACGCGATACAGCGGTGCTCGAATGCTGGGTTGCCAGCGGTGCACGCTACCCCGACTCCTGGATCTTTTCGGTGCCAGAGCGCCCGAGCCCCCCGCAGGTAGCGATCCCGGAATTCGTCAAAAACCCTATCGATGCTTTCGTTTTGGCCAAGCTGGAGGCTGCAGGTTTGGAGCCTGCCCCGCCGGAGGAGCCCGACCGGCTGCTGCGGCGCTTGAGTCTGGATCTGCGCGGGTTGCCTCCCAGCCTCGACGAGATCGCCGCGTTCGAACAGGACTCGAGCGAGGCTGCGTACCTGGCGCTGGTCGACAAGATGCTCGCCGAGCCGAGCTTCGGCGAACATCGAGCCCACTACTGGCTCGATGCGGCGCGCTACGCCGATACCGCGGGTTATAGCCCCGACTCGTACCGCAGCATCTGGCCTTACCGCGACTACGTCATCGATTCGTTCAACGAGAACAAGCCTTTCGACCGTTTCACGCTGGAACAAATCGCCGGGGATCTACTGCCCGACAGGAGCGTCGAGACGCAGGTTGCTACAGGGTTCATTCGCAACAGCATGAGCATCGGAGAGCCGGGTGTGGTGTCCGAGGAATATGCCGTGCGCTATGCGAAAGACCGAGTCGAAACCTTGTCGAACATCTGGCTGGGCCTGACGACGGGCTGCGCCGCCTGCCACGACCACAAGTTCGACCCTGTCTCACAGAAGGATTTCTACGCGCTCACAGCCTATTTTCGCAATACGACGCAGGCGGTTGTCGATGAAGGGCTGCCGGACGCGCCGCCGACGGTTCTGGTTCCGCCCTCGATGACCCCACGCTGGTCACCGCCGAAGCAAGCGGAGCACCCGTGGCACACGTGCTCGAGCGCGGTCGCTACGACGCTCCGGGTGAAGAGGTGAGTGCAGGTGTACCCAAGGCCCTGCCGCCCTTGCCAGCGGGAGTCCCCAACAATCGCCTCGGGTTGGCAGCGTGGCTGGTAAGTCCCGAGCATCCACTGACCGCTCGCGTGACGGCGAACCGGTTCTGGGCCGAGGTGTTCGGCGTGGGTCTGGTCGCCACAGTCAACGATTTCGGCAAGGCAGGCGAGCCGCCCAGTCATCCTCCGCTGCTCGACTGGCTGGCGGTCGAGTTCCGTGAATCTGGCTGGGACGTGAAGCACCTGTTTCGTTTGATGGTCACCTCGTCCAGCTATCGACAGTCCGCGGCCACGACGGCAGAAAAGCTCGCTACCGACCCGGACAATCGACTCCTGTCTCGCGGGCCTCGCTTCCGCATGGATGGCGAGATGATCCGGGACCTGGCGTTGGCGGCCAGCGGTCTCTTGTTGCGAACGGTAGGAGGGCCCAGCGTGAAGCCCTATCAACCGGCCGGGCTCTGGGAGGAAGTGGGCCTGCCAGGCACCGATTCCCACTACGAGCAAGACACGGATGACGGGCTCTACCGGCGCAGCCTGTACACGTTCTGGAAGCGATCGGCACCGGCTCTGGTTGACCTCTACAACCAGGATCTTCCCGAGAGTGTACGCGGGAACCAGCGGCTCACGGGCATGACCTCGGGGCAGGCACGGTTGCCGATCGTGCCGAGCCTTTTCCAGTTCTCCCGAGCCGGCGCGTCCGGCGCCTGGGTGAGCGAGCTCTTGCCGTGGACGCGGCAGGTGGTCGACGACCTCGCGATTGTCAAATCCGTATACACCGAGGCCATCAACCATGATCCCGGCATGCTGAAGGTGAACACGGGCAGCGAACGGCCCGGCAAACCATCGTTGGGAGCCTGGCTTTCTTATGGACTCGGCCCGCTGAACCCCGAGCTGCCCAGCTACGTCGTGATGACCTCTCGCCTTTCGGCGACCGATTCAACGGTGCAGCCACTGTCGCTACGCCTCTGGGGAAGCGCTTTCTTGCCCGAAAGGTACGCCGCAGTGCCCATACGCGGTTCGGGCGACCCAGTGCTTTACCTGGCCAACCCACCGGGAGTCGATGGCGAGGTGCGTCGCGCCACGATCGATGCCATCCGCGCTATGAACGGTCTGCTGGCGAACGAGCTCGGCAGTCCGTCCACGAGCGAGCGGACCGAGCAATATGAGCTAGCCATGCGGCTCCAACATTCGATCCCCGCGGTTGTCGACACCGCCAGCGAATCGGCGTCGACACTTGCGCTCTATGGCGACCAGGTGCACGAACCGGGCACGTTTGCGGCCAATTGCTTGATGGCGCGCCGCATGGTCGAACAGGGCGTTCGCTTCGTGCAGGTGTACCATCGCGGCTGGGACGCCCACTTCGGGTTGCCCGCGAATCATCGACGGCAGTGCCAAGACATCGACCAAGCCTGCTATGGGCTGATGGTCGATCTGAAAAACCGGGGCCTCCTCGAAGATACCCTCGTGGTGTGGGGAGGGGAGTTCGGTCGCACCGTGTACTGCCAAGGTGAGCTGACGAGCGACGATTATGGTCGAGATCACCACCCGCGCTGCTTCAGCATGTGGCTGGCCGGCGCTGGCATTCGCCCGGGTATCGTCTACGGCGAGACGGACGATTTTGGATACAACATCGTTGAAAGTCCAGTGCACCTCCGCGATCTCCACGCCACCGTGCTGCATCTGTTCGGTCTCGATCCGAACACACTGACCTTCCGCCACGCGGGTCTCGCCGAAAAGCTGGTGGGCGTCGGCGACCCAGTGAACATCGTGTCCGGCATCCTCAGCTGAAGCGCTCATCGAGAGAACAGCGCTCCTCTGGTCATCTTGTTCTGCGACAATGCGCGCTGTCCAAGTCAGCTTCGTGGTCACCATCCAGGCATCCCGTGTTGGGGCGGCGCGAGGGTTGTTTGGTCGGTTCCGGCCCGGCGCGAGGAGACCACTTTTGGGCTTGACCGGAGGCTTCGAGCGTAGCAGTCCTCCGTGCTGTAGCGCGCCAGCGACCCACCAGAGCCCCGATCACCTCGTCCTCGCCGATGAACCCGATGGAAGCGGTCCCTGGCTGACCGAAGCCGAGCAAGAGCGCCAGCGGGCGGAGCGGGAGCGATCGCGAGCTGACACGTTGCAGGCCGAGCTGCTCGAGCTCCGAAGCGGGCGGCGATGATCGACCAGCAGCAGGAGGATCAGGGTCCAGAAGCCAGAAGGGGCTCACGGGAGATGTGACCTGGGACGCCCATCTCGCGCTGTACAGTTCCGACGGCCCCCGGGCACGTGGCATTCGCCTGTTCGGCGGTGTCACCGCGCCGGTGTTGGTTCACTTCGGGAACGCACTTCGCGCATCCGCTCGATTGTCGCCCTTTCGCGTGCTGCGTTTGCCTCTTCGATGCTTCGAAACCGCTGAATACCAGCCACGACATTCGGCGGTGCCAGGCGCGCGGCTCGCCGCCACAGCATCGTGATGCGTTCCGGCAACTCGCTATCACGTACACGCGAAATACGCGGCATATCGGCAACATCGCGGTACTTTTCTACCGGCATCTCACTCCTCCTCCAAACCAAAAGCTGCGCGAAGCGCGGCCGCGTCTGCATGATCGATCGGGCGAACCGTATTCTTTTTCATGCGGTACAGCGTCAAGGGTGTTGCGAGACGAACACGAACCGCGCCCACGGTCTTCTGCTCCACCTCCAAATCAGCATAGCTTGTCGCCTCACCAATGCGGGTCAAGATGTCGAGATAAAACGACTCGGTGGGCGGCCCGTATCGTACCGCAGGGTACTCACCGCAAAGATCTTCGGCAGTAATTTTCTCGATGTCAGGGTCGTCCCACACCGACGCGAGCGCAAGGCGAAGCCGCGCGATGTTCGCCGCGTCGGGTCGTACGAACACGTCCAGGTCTTCCGTCGCTCTCACCAGGCCATGTAGGTTGACAGCGACACCGCCCACGACCACGTACTCCACGCCGTTGTCGTTGAACGCTTGAATCACCTGCAGCGCTTCGTCCAGCGAGTCCATCAGCGGAAGCATACCGCGGAGCTGCCCTGACTGCACTCGACGGGCCATCGGAACCCACCGGAACCCTGTGCTGGCCAGCTCGTTCGCCCGGGGCGTCAAGCGGCTCTGCGACAGTCATGATGCAGACCTCGGAGGACCGGGGAAAGCGACGACCCGTGTGCCAGCGGCGGAACCGTCGCAAGGGCGAGGAACTGGGATCATGCGGTGGGCGACGAAGTAGCCGGGAGAAGCTGAGCGGCGCGTAGTTCCGACAAGCGCCCTGGTACGGGCGGCAGAGCACCCGGGCGCGAACATCTGAGCCCGTTGAGTAGCAGTAGCGGTGGAATTGCGGGGCGGGGCAGCCCTAGAGCACCGATCAGCTTGATTATGGAACAAATTCGATCGCTTGCGTGAGGGGGATCGACTGGAGCCCCGGGGCATGATCGGGTGTGGCCAGGAGGTAGACGCATGGAGAGATGGTCCCCACCGGTCGAGTTGTCGAAGCGAGAAAATCTGATCATGAAGAGGCTCAATCGAGTGCGCAAACTGTTTGGGTTTCTGCGACTCAAGCGGCACGTTCTGTTCGACGATGCTTTTCAGGAGCAGCTCGAGGGGATGTATCGCCAGACGGGAGCCGGCGACGCGCCCCATTCGCCGGCGATGCTGTGCATGGCCGTCTTGCTCAACCTTCTCGGCCACGCCGCTCGCTGCATCGTGGAGCTCGTGTCGAAGCTCACCGATCGTCCCGTCGAAGACATCTGCCGTCGCGCCCGAATCCCGCTGCTCCTGGCCCCCAGCATCAAGGCTGGCTTGGACATCGACTGGAGCGATCCCCGGCAGAAAGTCGCTGCGATCGAAACCGTCGAGCGACAGGTTTCCTCTTTGCATCGATGGGTCGAGCGTAACCTCGACAACTACGAAAAAGAGCCATTGCGGCCGTACATCGAGGCTTTGACGACCGTCAAGGACCAGGACCTGGAGCGCGACGACGCGGGCAAGGTTGTCATTCGTCAGGGGGTCGCTCGCGGCAACTTGCCGAAACCGGTCATCTTCGCGTCCGGGCCGCAAAGGGGATGCCCGGCACTACGGCGGCAAAGCCAGCCGCCTTGCGAGCGTGCCTGCCACCAGGCAATCAGGAAGCTGCGCGCATGCCCGAGGTGCCGCTCAGCAAGCAAGCTCGGGTCAGGTGAGCCCTGGCGGCCGCCGCCGGCGATTGGGTCCGTCGCCACCTGCGCCGCCGGCAGTAGCGCCAGTTCTGCGCTGCGGAGCGGGGCACGCCCATTGCGCAAGCCTGCTGGCAGGTCCAGGGCTGCTTGCCAATCTGATTGTCCGACGCTTCGACGACCACCTTCCCTACAACCGCCTGGAGAACGTGTACGAGCGCGAAGGCATGCGCCTGGGCCGCTCGACGTTGTACGGTTGGCTCGACGCCTTGAGGCCCCTGCTGACTCCGCTCGTCGAGGCGATGCGGGTCGATGCCCGAGCGGCACCGTATCTGTGCACAGATGCGACCGGCGTGCTGGTCCAGGCACCCGAAAAGTGCTCCCGAGGCCATTTCTGGGTGCTCGTCGTGCCCGAACGACACGTCTTGTTCGCGTTCAGCCACGACCACGACAGTGCGGCCGTCGACGCCTTGCTCGGCGACTACGCCGGACATGTCGTCGCCGATGCCCATTCCGTCTACGACCACCTGTATCGTGATGGCGACGCGACCGAGGTCGCCTGTTGGAGCCACGCGCGCACCTACTTTTTCAAGGTGCTCGGTAGTGAGCCGGAGATCGCCGAGCAGTTCCTCAGCAATCTGCGCGTGATGTTCCTGCTCGAGCGCAAGTTTGCAGATAAGCCGCGCAAGCAGCGACAACGCATGCGAGCAGCCAAGGTCAAACCCCTCGTCGATCGCCACTTCGAACTGTGTCGAAAGCACGAGGCTGCGGCACTCGACGGCACCCCACTGTCCGCAGCCATCCGCTACTCCCTCAACCAGGAGCACGCGCTCCGACGTTTCCTCGATGATGGTAGGCTCCCCGCCACGAACAACATCTCCGAACGTCAGCTCCGCCGGCAGGCGATCGGGCGAGCGAATTGGTTGTTTATCGGCAGTGACGACGGTGCCGAGGTCAACACCACTTGCGCGTCTCTCGTTGCAAGTTGCCACATGAACGGCGTCGAGCCCGAAAGCTACCTGCGCGATCTGCTCTGCTTGTTGCCCAGTTGGCCCAAAAGCCGCCTTATCGACCTCGCCCCCTGCAACTGGCAGCAGACCCGACAGCAGCCCGACACTCAGCAGCGCCTCGCTGCCAACCTCTTCCGCAGGGCCATTCTCGAACTCGATTCGGTCCATCCGCACGCATCGTAGCGTGTCGCCCATTGCTCCCGGAACGACGCGGTTCGACGAACGGTTACAGCCTTTCAACCCTCAGAACACCTGCACAGCCCAATACGAAGTCCGCTTGTGCTCACCCTCGCACGCCGCATCGCCAGCCGTCCCGGTGTGGACCTCGCCCCGTCCTGAAATACCCAAGCTGGCTACCGGCTCACTTCCCCCGAGGCTTGTTCAACTCGCGCATTAGCGTCGGCCGATCCTCACTCGCCAGGCTCGCTCGGCTTCGTCGACCCTAAAACGCTACTGTGTTGGGCGGCCTTTTCCAATTGCCTCAGAGTTGCTCAAGCTTCTTGGGGAGGTTATCTGAGGCATAGAACCGCTTACCTTTGCCAACTCGCCGCGACTCAAAGTATCCCCGGTCCACCAAGTCCACGAAGTCATTACGAGCCGTCTGGTAGTGGACACGATGTGATTCTGCATGGCCTTCAACCGTATAGCTCTGCGAAGGATGCCTGATTGCGTGTTGCAGAACTGCACGCTGGCGATGGTTGAGCGAATCGAAACCGGCGACGGTTTTCGCAAGGTCCGCCATCCGCTTCGCGCGTTCCCGAAGGTGTGTAGTCAATTCTGTGAGAGCTTCGCGCATTACTCTCAGCTGGTGCAGAATGAAGTACGTGAGATCACCGTTGTCTGTTTCGGTGAACGCGAAAGCTAAATAGTAGGCCTTTGGGCTTCGGTCGATCGGTCCGGATATCGACAGAAACTCCGCCATTTCATAGCCGTGGCGCAACATGCACCAATAGTACAAGGCGCGCGCGATGCGGCCGTTTCCATCCCGGAACGGATGCTCGTAGCCTAGCCAAAAATGCACGATGATTGCCCGAACGATGGGGTGGATAAACGTGTTGGTCCCGGCAATGCTCCCATCTTCGGCAAATTGGAGCAGCTGTTCTACTCGTTCACGAAGTCCATCTGCGGGGGGCGGTCGATGCCAGACGTTTCCCTCAAGGTCCTGTACCAGCACAGTGTGCCCTGGCCCTCGAAATTTGCCGGCTGCCCCCTCGACCTCCAATGCGTCTTCGCCGAGTATCCGATGGAGTTCGAGAACATCATCAACGACCAACGGCCGGTTCTCGTCTCGAAGTTGAACAATGCGCTTCATCGCGCGCCAGTTGTTCAGGATCATTCGTTCGTCGCGAGTCGCGGGAGCACGACTCTCTCGAACGAGTTGTCGAGCGAGTTCTCGGGTTGTCGGCCTTGCCCCCTCTAGGACACTTGAGCTAATTGCCTCTTCAATTAACTGACGTACGCGGTATTCAACTACCGCATCCTGGTTACCGAGGGCTGTTAGCAGTTCGCGGGCGACGTTCTTTCGATCAAAGTCGTGCTGCGCTTCATGGATCCTACCCAACTGGACAAAACTGAAGTCGAGTGGGTACAAGGAGGTCATCGCCTCGATGGGTGTACTGGCGCGGACACGGGCCCACCTCTGAGTGGTCCACCATTCCTCGACGGTCAGGCCTTCAGGTGGCTCTCGAAACCGTAGCTCGTCCCAGTGAAGATATCGGCCGTCCGGCATCGTAGGTGACGCCTCGGAAAGCGCCCTAAACTTGTTGGGGACCATCTCAGTCAAGATCGCTGTGTATTCGGGTGGGCTGTGAGGCAGCTTCATGCAACGATGTTTTAGTGAAAAGGAGAAACTATAAAGCAAACTTTGTTTTAGTGAACTCCAATTTTTATAAATCAACGACTAAAACAACGAACATACTGGTTGTTTGGCCAGTACCATTTGTGCCCCGGCACGGTGGCTTCACCTGCCAAACCCCAGTTCTCCGTTCAGCGTTCTCAACGAGATTGCGGTGCGCAGTTTGCAGAGCCCGTCAGTGGGCCGCTCAACGGCTTGACCGATAACCTGCGAGGGCCATCAGCAAGAGTGTCAGCCCGGAACAGTATCAG
>CAWELQ010000008.1:0-124424 GCA_963809955.1 uncultured delta proteobacterium | reverse complement strand
TAGTATTCATACAGTGACGTCACGCTCGGACCGATCGCCGCTCGGGTTCCGTGGTGACACCATGAGGAGATCGTCGAAATGTCCTTGAGACTCGTGGATCGAGGATGTACGAGCACCAACAGGAGTCGACGACACGATCATGTTCACCCCCGGCTCGAACCCGCCGCTCGCAACGCAGGTGTTGCTGCACGACGAGTCGCTGATTGTGCTCAACAAGCCCTCTGGGCTTCTCGTGCATCGCGGGTGGGCAAACGATGACATCACAGCCCTGTCCATAGCGCGCGGGCTGGCAGGCCGTCATGTCTACCCGGTTCATCGCCTGGATCGAGGTGCCAGTGGAGTGCTCGTTTTCGCGCTCTCGCGGGAGGCGGCTCGCGCCGCGCAGCTACAGCTTCAGGCGCATCTCTGGCAGAAGCAGTACGTGGCCTTGGTGCGGGGGGTCACGCCTGCCGCCGGACACATCGACTATCCGCTTGCCGCCGAGAAACACAAGCCGAAGAAACACGCCGTCACGAGTTTCGAACGTATCGGCGTGTTCGAGCGCTACTCGCTGGTGCGGGTCCTGCCGCAAACTGGCAGACTCCACCAAATTCGAAGGCACCTGCGCCACATCAGCCATCCGTTGATCGGAGACGTGCGGTACGGAAAGGCCGAACACAATCGCGCTTTTCGGAAGCGCTTCGACCTGCATCGCCTGTGCCTGCACGCGACGAGTTTACGCTTTTTGCATCCCAGCAGCGGCCTGGACCTGCAGATCGATGCTCCCTTGCCGTCCGATCTGGCCGCGCCGCTCACGCAGATGGGCTTCGAACTTGGTTCGAGTTGGTGATGGCGAAAGGGAGCTGGCAAATTCTCCAGCAGCGCCTTTACTCAGAGCCTCCCCTTTTCCCAGCGTGCCCGCCTCCTCTTTGGTCCGGCTCCACAGGGTTAGGGCCCGCGTCCGTGTCCGGATGTGGCGGGGGAGCGTTCAGGCTTTGATGGTCGGGGTCCGGAATGAAGTAGCTGTAGAGCTCTTTGCCGCCCTCCGCGATGAATTCCACGCTCACTTCTTTCGAAGAAACGTGCACCCGACTGTAACCCGACTCCGGCCAGGAATTCTCGTAGCCCGTCTCGCTGATATCGAACTTCCAGGGAGCCCCGGCGCTTCCGGGCAGGGTGTAGTGAATGCCATCGACCACCATGTCCGTGAACGCGTGATCGTGACCGTAGAAGAAGATTTGGACGCCAGCCTGGAGCATCATCTGGTGAATCAGCGCTTGTTCTCCAACGTAGGCGCTCTGCCCGCCGCCCCTTCCGTAGCTCGAGTCCCAGTCGTTGGCGGCCGCGCCCCCGACGACGTGATGGATCATGATGAAGCGCCACTTCGAGGTGGCTTCGGCCAAGGTCTTTTCGAGCCATGCGAATTGCGCTGCACCCAACGTCCAATCCTCGGGCTTGCCTGTCTGTTCCGGACAGGTTGGCGTGTAGCTCATCACATTGAGGACGATGAACAGGGCATCCCCCCATTGAAAGGCGTAGTAGTCTTCGTCCGCGCTTCCCCCCTCTGGATAGGTGGTGGACCCAGGCGCAGGCATGTAGCGTAACCGCTGGCTCAATGAGCGCTGAATCACGTCCGGGCCGAAGCAACCGGTCTCGCCATCCCAGTTGCCAATGACCGGAAAGTGAGCAACCTGGCCCAACAGCGGCCCCATCAACGTGCGATAGTTCATGTACGCGTCGCGCGCCACGTCTTCGGAGGGGGGCGGAGCGTTGAAGCCGTACAGGTTGAAGTCCAGCATGTCCCCCAAATTGATGATGAAGTCAGGCCGTTCCAGATCCGCAATGTCGCCCATCACGGCGCGGTAGGTTCGCTCGATCTGATCTCGTTGGGGCGCCTCGGCGACCGGTGGAGGAACGTGCGTGTCAGCGATCAGCGCGAAGCTGAAGTCTTCGCCGGCTCGACGTTGGGTGAGCGCTTGGCCTTCGAAGAGAACGTCCGACTCGTCTCCAGCAGCGCTCTCATCACCGAGGACGATTTGGTATTGGTAGTGGGTACCCGCTTCCAGACCGGAGGCAGTCCATTGAGCGATGGACTGTGCGGGATGTTCCGGCGCTTCGAGTGGAACGTAGTCGATCGTGCCGCGACGCCGAACTCGGGCGTTCAGATCGTCGGGGCTGCCTTCACTCAGCACCACGTTGATGCCGAAACTGGAGGCTGTTGGGCTGAAGATCAACGGGGCACCTTGCAGTGCGATATGGGGGGGCTTCGTTTCTTGTTCTCCAGCCCCTCCCTCCCCGTCCGGTTCCTCTTTCACGGGGCGTTTGGCGGGCAGCCCTTCGCCTTGATCAGGGGCAGAACCTTCCGGGTTCATGGCGCTACCCATCCGGGTGAGCGTCGAGCCCGCGACGTCTGTCGCCGCCGACGGGTCAATTGCCGGTAGGAGCATACCGGTCGAGCTCGAACTGCCGTCCGAACTCGATTCGGACTTCACGGACTCATCCCGACAACCGCTGGCGATGACTAGCGCTGTAGCCACGTACAGGACGCGGGAGATGGTCATGTTCTCGGTTTAGCGGACCGGTAAGGGGTTTTGTACCGCGAAAGCACCTCAATCGTGGTGGTCCGGCAGCGTCCAACGTCGACGCCGCTTCCCAGCTAGGGTCGCGGTGTGGTCGGCAACGAAAGCTCCACGATGATCACGCAAACCTCCGCGACCTCGAGGCGCCCGCTTCGCTCGGGTGAATTGGTCGAACGCGAAGAGCGGCCGTCGAAAAGGGGCCGCCCATGGGATTCCCACCCGGAGCGGTCTCGGAGTGTCCTTCAGCCGGGGGCAGGCGAGCCGGGGGGTTTCGCCTCGGCCCGGGTCACGAATTCGCTGACGAAGGTACTGACGCAGGGCCGCGTGCGGTATTGCGCTCCGAACCACGTGTGGAATCGTCCCCACCCTCGGGGGAGTGGTGAAGTCCCGCTTGGCCACTTCAGGTATCGAGGCTCTACAGTATCAGGAACCCACCGGCTCGACCCCACCGTGTAAATCAAAAATCCCCGTAGCGGGCATGGGAATCAGGCTTATCTATATGCCTCGAGGCGCTCTCCCCGCCCCGCAGAGCCGCGCCCACCGGCCACACTTCCACTTCCGTCCCCACCATCGCGGTTCTCGCAAGAAGCACGCAGCCATGACCCAGATCACCCACCGAGTCAGAGGGGGCGTTGCCTCGCCCGTAGTCATTGTTGCGATGGCCGCTTGCGGCGGGTCCAACGAGGGCAATCCTTCGACGGCGTCCGCCGACACGGGTGGATTCGGCGGCACCAGCGGGCCTGCTACTGGAGGCACCGAAGGGCTCGCCAGCACGAGTGCCACGAGTGGCGTCACCAGCAGACCCACCGCCGCGAGTTCCACCAGGGATGAATACCACTTCGACCACCCGTCCGTGATTCTCATGGGGCAGCGCAACGGCGAACAGATGATCGAAGCGTTGGGGTGGTAACCCTCACCGCCAAGCGCCCGTGTGCCCTTCGGGGGAATGTGAACGCAAGGAAAGCAGATGCAACCGTTAGACTCCACTAGACGACACGGCTTTCGGCCGTTGGCCATGGCCCCCGCGCTGCTCATCTTCCTGGTGAGCGGCCACTGTTTCGCTCAGCAGCAGGTCGGCAACTACGCCTCCTACGCCCCTTCTGGAAGAAGCGTGGTGATCACGGGGGCGTCTGGCGAAAGAATCCGGATCACTCCGTATGGCGATCATATCGCACGGGTGCAGGCGGTGAAGAACGGCGAGGACTTCTACGCCGACGACCGGTACGACATGGTCGAAAGCCACGACTGGGACGGCACGCTGGATGTCACCGAGGACGCCTCATCACTCGACCTGTCGACCGGAGCTGACGGAATCCACATCTCGGTGGCGAAGCAGCCGCTTCGTCTATCCTTCGCCCTCGAGAACGACGGAACGCCGTTGCTCGCCGAGCAGGGTGGCGTCACCTGGAACGGAAACACGGTCACCGAGTCCTTCATGCCGACCACCGACGAGCATTTCGCGGGGCTTGGACATCCGGCCTACGGTCGTATCGAACATCTCGACCGACGGGGAACCTCGGTGAAGGTAAGCCAGGGCGACGAGGGAGCTTTGATAGTGCCCTTCTATCTCTCGTCCAGAGGTTACGGCGTCTTCCTGAACACGACGTTCACCCACACGATCAACCTGGGCCAGAACAACGCGTACTCGCTGGGCATCGATGGCGAAGGCTACGGTGGACAGATGGACTACTTCTTCATCGCCGGGCCGGCCCTCACCGAGGTCCTCGACCGCTACACCCAGCTCACCGGGCGCCCACGACTGCCCCAACGCTCGCTCTTCGGGCTGGCTCTGTCGGACAAGACCGATCCCAACAACAACGGTGAGCAGTGGTGGAAGTCGATGATCACCGATCACCGCAATGCGGGGTTCGCTTTCGATCATCAGGTCAACGACAACGCCTGGAGAGCCTCGAACGAGGCGGTCTCCGGACAGAAGAACTCTTGGTTCGCGTTCAGAAGCGACCGCTTCCCCGACCCCGCAGAGTACAAACAGTGGTGTGACGAGAACGGCGTCACTGTGACGCTCGACCTCAACCGGCCGGGAATCCCCCTGAATCCCAGCTGGAACAATGCCTACAGCATTCCCGGGACCACCGACTGTCCCGATTTCACCAACCCCGCGACGGTGGACTGGATCTGGCAACTCTTCTACGACAACGCGCTGGATCCCTCGCTTGGCTATCCCGGAGACGCGATTTGGCTCGATGAGTTCGACTACCCGGACCACGCGCATTCAACGACGCTTGCAAGCGGCAAGCGCTGGGCGGAAGAGTCGATCAACTATCATCTCGATCTGCTCAAGGCCTGCGTTCATGAAGGCTGGGACCCGGCCATCGGCGAGGCGAAACGGCCCTACTTCTGGAGTCGTGGCTGCACAGCGGGAGCGCAGCGCTGGGGCTCGTACTGGACTGGTGACATCGACGGCAACTGGCAAGACATGGCGTACCAGGTAAAGGCCATGCAATCTGCTGGGGTTTCGGGATTTCCCTACTTCAACCACGACGCTGGCGCACACTTCACGCCAACGGTCAACGAAGACAACATCTACCGACAGTGGGACATGGGGTTCGGGAGCTTCACGCCGATCTGGAAGCCGCATGGGCCGGGGCACAAACGCTGGCCGCTGCAGCGGAACACCACCTGCCAGGACACGGCGAGGACGTACATCACGAATCGCTACCAGATGATTCCGTACATTTACTCGTACGCGCATTTGGCGCAAGAAACCGGCATGCCCATGGCGCGACCGATGTTTCTCGAGGATCAAGACGATGACACCGCCTGGGAGCGGGACATGCAGTATTTCTGGGGTCACGAGATGCTGGTCGCCCCGAACTGCAGCGATGGAAACAACGACGTCTCGGTATGGCTACCGAGTGGCAACTGGTACTACTTCTGGGACGACAGCGTCCACGCTGGGGGCACGACGGAAAACATAGCGGCCCCGACGGGAGTCGTGCCGGTCTTCGTGAGGGCGGGCGCAGTCTTTCCCACGGCCCCCTATGCCAAGTCCACCTTCTTCATCCCGCAAGACCAGTTGATCATCCACGCATACACGGGCGCAGACGGTTCCTTTCTTCTCTACGAGGACGACGGAGTGACCGAGCGATTCAGGACCGAGGGCGAGCTGAGAAAGACGAGACTAAGATTCACAGAGCAGGATCTCGTCGTGGAGATCGGGGCGGCCCAGGGCACGTACATGAACGCCCCATCCAGCCGATCCTACCAGGTCGTTTACCATGGCTTGTCGGACGAACCGACGATGTACGTCAACGGCACTCCCATCCAGTCGTATTCCAGCGAAGACAGCATCCCCGACAACATGGATGGGACTGTGTGGGACGCCGACAGTGGATTGCTCAAGGTCACCGTTGCCTCCCGACCCGTCGGCGATGTGGTGTGGATTGCGAGCGCTGCCGATGTCGTGATCGGCACGGGCGGCAGCGGTGGCATGGGGGGCACGAGCGGCATGGGTGGCGTGGGCGGCACGGCCGGCATGGGTGGCACTGGCGGCATGGGCGGCGTGACCACTGGCGCTGGCGGCACGCTCGCTACGGGGGGCGCAACGAACACGAGCACCGATGGTGGGGGGCAAACCTGCACCCCAGGGCTCACGCTCTGCAATGGGGCGTGTGTCGATCTCGCGGCGGACGCCGCGAACTGCGGCCAGTGCGCAGTCGCCTGCGCGGCCGAACAAGTTTGCTCCAACAGCGCATGCACCAGTACCTGCGCCGCCGGGCAGACGCCGTGCGGACAGGCCTGCGTCGACCTGAGCACCCACATCCTCAACTGCGGGGCTTGCGGGAACAGCTGCCAGACCGGGCAGGTCTGCAGCGCCGGGCAGTGCGTGGGCGCACCCACTGGCGGAAACGTGTCGACACCGGCGGGAGCCGATTCTGGAGGCTCGGGTTGCGGATGCACAACGCCGACATCGCCGCCAACCCCCAGCGGCGTGCTCAGTGCACTGCTTGGTCTAGCATTGCTCGCCCGTCGACGGCGGCGGATCGCCGAGCGATCTGCCCCGCTCTAACTCGGTGAGGGTGAGCCCGACTTCTTGTCGTCAACTGCGCGGTAGGGGTCTCGAGCCGGAACAGCAAGCCCGAACCACGAGCGGCTCGGCCCTAACGCAGGATTTCGATGTACCCGTCCGCCCCATGCACGCGGATGCGCTGCCCATCCCGAATCAGCCGGGTGACGTGCTCGACCCCCACCCCCGCTGAGGCCCGAGGGTACCGGGACCGTTCGGCCTCGACGCTCATGACTTCGTCTCCATCGAGGAGTCGTATTCGCCTCGACGCGAAGAGCCCATCTGAATGCCAGTGCGCTCCGAGAGCTCCGCCATACAGCCGTTCAGCTCGCACCGTGCTGGTCTCATCGTTGCCATAGGATTTGCCCGGCCTCCAGGGGGACTGCTGCGGCTGCGTGTTGGGGTAACAATCGCGGTGTGTAGTCGGATACCGCGCGCCCCGCGGGCGCTACCGCCCTGTACACCCAGCCATTCGAAATGCCTGCCATCGGGCCGATGCGCAGCATCTCTTGCCTGTGAGGCGAGGCGCGGTTCACCCCATCGGCATACAGCTCTACTCGTACGCTGCTTGGATCCAGACTACCGAAATCGACCTCCACTTCGAATGCGTGACCTTTCGCTTCGCGCTTGGTGGTGACCTCACCGAAGTGCAGCGTGGCCCAGTTCCGTTCCAACGTGCTCTGCCACTCCGTCACCTGCGCGCCGATTGCACCGCGCTCGGCAGCCCGCGCACGGTACGCGGCAGCAGCCGGCAGGTAGTGTTGTTCTGTGTACTCGCCAACGGCACGATTCGTGGAGAAGCGTGGCGTCAATCGCGCCATGCTCTCCCGCATCCGCGCTACCCAGCGGGTGGGAATGCCGCTCGCGTCGCGGCTGTAGAACTCGGGGATGACCTGGCGCTCGAGCAGGTCGTAGAGCGTCTCGGCTTCGGTCGCGTCCCAGGCAGGATCGTCGCCGTGCTCGTTCCCGTCCCCCAGCGCCCATCCCACTTCCGGCGCGTACGCTTCTGCCCACCAGCCGTCTAGCTCCGAGAGATTGATGCCTCCGTTGACGAGCACCTTCATGCCGCTCGTCCCGCTCGCTTCCCAGGGCCGACGAGGCGTGTTGATCCAGAGGTCGACCCCCTGTACGAGGTGCTCCGCGAGAAGCATGTCGTAGTCACAAAGGAACACCACATGACGGCGAACCTCTGGCCGGCGGATAAACTGCATCCACTGGTGTATCAGGGCCTGGCCCGCCTGGTCTGCCGGATGGGCCTTGCCGGCGAGGACGAGCTGCACAGGGTGCTCCGGATGCGTCAACAGACGCACCAAGCGCTCCGGGTCGTGCAGCAGTAGGTTGGGCCTCTTGTAGGTTGCGAAGCGACGAGCGAACCCAAGCGTCAACCTGCCGGGATCCAGTAGTTGCTTTGCCTCTTCCACCGCCTCGGGCGAGGCGCCAGACGTAGCTAGGTCGCGGGGCACACGTTCGCGGACGTATTGTACCAAGGCCTCGCTGGAGGCGGCGCGGAAGCGCCAAAGGGTTGCGTTCGAGACGCGCCGCATTTGTTGCTCGAGGGGCTCCGCACCGCCTAGCCAGCGCTCCTTCCCGCAAGCTTCAGTCCAGAGGTTGTCGGCTGCCTCGGAGTCCCAGCTCGGCACGTGGACTCCGTTGGTTACGTATCCGATTGGCACTTCCGCCTCCGGCCAGTGCGGGAACAGTGGCGCGAAGATGTGCCGGCTCACCTCGCCATGCAGTCGACTGACCCCATTGACGCTGCCGCTCCCGTGGACAGCTAGATAGGCCATGTTGAAGGGCTCCGACGCGTCGTTCGGGTCACGGCGGCCCAATGCAAGCAAATCATGGAACGTCGTACCGAGCTTCTGCTCCGCGTATCCCCGGAGATAGTGCTCGATGAGCTCCGGTTCGAAACGGTCAAACCCCGCAGCCACTGCCGTATGAGTAGTGAAGAGGTTCCCCGCTCGCGTTACGGCCAGGGCGACTTCGAAGGGCCGCCCGGATTCCTCCATGAAGCAGCGGGCGCGCTCCAACACTGCAAAGGCCGCGTGCCCCTCGTTGAGGTGACAGACTTCCGGATGGCGCCCGAGTGCGACGAGTAGTCGCCACCCACCGATTCCGAGCAGCAGCTCTTGCTTGAGGCGCAGCTCGGTCCCGCCACCATACAGCTCGCTGGTAATCCCACGGTGCGGTGGGAAGTTTGCCGCGTCATTGCTGTCGAGCAGGTAGAGCTTCGCTCTGCCGACCTGGGCTTGCCATGCGCGCAGCCACACCGAGTAGCCGGGGAGCGCGATCTCCAGGCGTAGCCACTCGCCATTCGGGAGGCGCAAAGGCGTGATCGGCAATTGTCCGGGGTCGTTGTAGGGGAAAAGGGCCTGTTGCGCGCCGTCCTGGTCGATCACCTGGCGGAAGTACCCTTGTTGATAGAGCAGACCGACGCCGACCACCGGTACGCCGAGGTCGCTGGCGGCCTTGAGCTGGTCACCGGCCACGTTGCCGAGTCCGCCCGAGTAAATCGGCAGCGCCTCGCTCAGCATGAACTCCATGCTGAAGTAGGCGACCGACTCGAGGGAACTGCGCGCGTGCGTCTGCTGGAACCACGCAGGCGACTCGAGCGCTTGTCGCCTGGTCCGAACGAGGCCGTCCACGTCTCTACGAAAAGCGGTATCACTCAGCAAGCTCGCGATTTGCTCGCGCGAGACCGTCTGCAAGACTGCCCATGGGTTGTGCGTGAGCTCCCAAGTCGCTGAATCGAGCTGCCGCCATATGCCGTCGGTCGCGTGATTCCACGACCAGCGCATATCCAGGGCCAGCTCGGCCAGCGAATCTATTCCCTCGATGTCGGTGGGCAACAGATTGTATTGCGGGTGGTCGACTGGCGTTGGTGTGGACATGGTCATTCCTCGGCGGCGATCAGGAGTCGACGAC
Organism: uncultured delta proteobacterium; assembly: GCA_963809955.1. GTDB lineage: Bacteria > Myxococcota_A > Polyangia > Polyangiales > Polyangiaceae > JAICQQ01. Next base: position 114,914 of record CAWELQ010000008.1, on the reverse strand, counting down.
CGCGTCACCGCCAACGTGTGGCGACTCCGTCAAAGCCTCACTCACGATCGTTTGCGGTTCCTCGAGGATGCTGCGCAGACGTTCCTCCATCGGAAACCCTCCGCGCACATCTTGGGGCCCGACGTGCGGGCCGCCGCCGCCCACGGCCTGCAGGCAGAACCACCAACCGGCGCAAAGCCTGCGTGGACTCGAGTGTCCATGGCATTTACCGCGCGCAAAGATGCCACGCCGAAAGCGTTCCCGGAGCACTGCCCTCGTTCTCGCGCCCATGCATGCCTACGTGCACGTCTCGTGCCGACCATGCTGGGTCGTTACTCGCTGACGACTGACAGGACGAACACATAGGCCGACCCAACGGCGTCTTTGCCAATCATTCCAGGAGCGGTCACGATTGCAGTGCGAGCGTCGTGTGCCAGCGCGTAGCCAAAGGAGTCCCAGCCTGCGCACGAAGCGCGGCAGTACCCTCGAAACCAGCGAGTGAACAGGATCTCTTCGTTAGCAGGACCGCAACGACGACGAGCCGCGTGGCCCGCAAAACCAGCTCGAAACCCGCACCCGCACCGGTCCCCCCTGCTGCTCACCCTGCGCCTGAGCCTTGCCAGGTCCCCTCCCATCGCCGCCGGAGCGGAGCTCCGCGCAGCGACGCGGCGATCGGGGAGGGGCGAGCGCGCGCAGGCGAAGCCGAGCACGCATCGGGGGCGGTCAGATGGGTCTGGGGAGCACTCCCAGCTGGCGCCAAGCGCCGCCGAAGCCAATCTGCCACAGGAGCTCGGTCGTCCCCGATGCTGTGGAGTAGAGCATGCTGACGGACGGGGCGACCTCCAACGAAAGCGCAGGACTCGTCAGCCAACCGACGGGCACGCTCCACCTGGTGTACGGCGACGCACGGTGATCGTCGCGAAAGGCTACGCCGATTTCTGGCACCAAAACACCGAACACGGAAGCAATACGCCAGCGCGGCAGCGTGTGGTCGTCCTTGCTCAGGACATGCGCCGCAAACGCCGCGCCAACCATGACGAGCCAGGCGCTCGACTCGTCCGTACGTTCGCACCCGTGGGCGCGCACTTCAGCCGCAAACGCGGAACCGAAGAACACCTCGTTGATTGTCGGGTGGACGGGGAACTGGCTCTCGTAGCCCAGAGCCACGCTGGCGCCGAGATAGGACCCGGCGCCTGCCAGTTGCCCAGCCGAGCCCAAGGCCCATGCCCTGAGCTGCGGCGCGGAGTGCTGCTGCTTGTGCCATGCTGGTGGCTCGTGCGGCTCTTGGGGCTCGTCGAACGCCCATTGTGCATGGACTGGGGCACTCATAGACAGCCATGTCCAGCAGACGCGGGTCAGATGGCGACGCTTCACATTGGCACCCGCAGCGACAGGGTTCCGAGCCAAAGGGACTCGTCCTTCGGATCGAACCACAGGATCCCCGGCACGATCTGAAAGCGCGCATTGCCGATCGGCGCATCCCAACCGAGATAGAAGTCCACGGCTCGGCCCGTACCGAAGGCTACTCCCGCCTCTGGTAGCAAGAGACCCAATGCCGAGAAGCGTTGACTCTGAAGAAACCACGACTGTCTCCGTGAGAGCCACGGTCGCGAACCGAGCAACGCGAGCGAACCTGGCTGGCCCAGCTCGGTTTGGCCTGAAAGCAGTCCCGCTGAAACCTCGGCTCCGCCATAACTGCCCACGATGGTCTCGAACAGCGACTCTTCCACAGGAGGCGCATAGAGTCTCGCCCCATAGCGAAAACGCAGCGCCGCACCTCCCAAAACGGCTCGGTCCAAATCGGTGGCTATCCGCGCGTCACCCATCCAGCGCAATCCGGTCGGCGGATTACGGGCGCTCACGTTGAAGTCCCTACAGCCCGAAGTACCCATCATGGCGGCCAAGCCCAGACCGGCAATCCAGCCACCCTGGCTAGCACCTCTCAGACGTCGCTTTGGAGCGCGCACGCACCGCTTCGCCACGCCAACGCTTCGCTGACACGCGAGCGACTCCACCACGGAGGCATGTAACCATGCGACTGCGACGGAATCAACGGGGCATTCCCGCGACCCCCAACCCAAAAACCTGACTGGGCGGCATGGAAGGACGCTACCGCTCCGCGGTGCTCGGCCCGTTCCTGCGGGCGAGATCGGTACATGCACACTCCACGGATCGCTACACGCTCGTGATCACCGCGGTCGATCGTGCGGAACGGACCACCACGGAATCGCACACGGTGATCGTCGAGCCCAACGGTTGCAGCACCGCAGACTGTCACCAGGGCGGGCGCGTGAGTCGGTGTCCGTCGGTTCGGCGGCAGCGTATCAGGCTTTTGGTGCGAGGTACGAGGGCTGCTCGGTCCGGCGACGAGCAACCCGGTACAACTCGGGCGCTTGCCATGTCCCCTCCAGCTGCGCAGGCCGTAGTTCCCGGGAATCGCACACTGCCGAGCGTAGGAGCGACTTTGGCACGTCGATTGCGATACGCAGGGCTGGAGGCAAAAATGCAAATTCAAACAGGAATCAGTTGGTTGATGCTGGCGACCGCGACAAGCGCGTGTTCGGCAGGTCCCGCAGCGGAGGAAGACCCCATCGACACGCGCTCCGACGCGATCGTGAACGCCGAGGGAGTCGGTAACCTCGCGAGTCACGCCGTGGCACTATCGAACGGTTGTTCGGGCACTCTGCTGCGCAACGACGTGGTGGTGACTGCTGCGCATTGCGTGCAATCCAACAACCCGCGCCGGGTGTATCCCATCGACGGGTTGGGGAAGGTGCAAACAACGGCCGGAGTTTCAGTGGCCGAATGGGCGGAGCCGGGCGACTGCGAAGACATTCCCGGTCTTTGCCCGGCCGATCGGAATCAGACGGGAAAGGTCGACGTGGCCATGTTGCGCCTGAGCTCGCCCATCGCGGTCGATGGCGATTCTGCCAACCTCGTACGGGGTCTCTTCACCGGATCGAGTGACGACCTATTCGATACCATCATGTTCTGCCAGGGCCGCGGTGGCACTGTTTGTGGCGACGGCAAGGCATCCAACACCAACCGTTGGTCGAGATTCGTGGTGACCAACGTCAGTTCCAGCCGGATGCACTTCGAAGGCTACAATCGAACGACGGTGGTCTCGAACGGCGATTCGGGCGGTGGTTGCTACGCGGCGATCGCCAGCACCCAGGCTCCCAATAACCAGATCAGTGCAGTGATCACCAATTTCACCTGCCCCGACAAGAGTCGTTCGGAGCCGCTGGAGGTGATTCGTCCATGGGTACGCGGCATGCTGGGCAAATGGGCCACCTCGAAGAACTACACGTTCTCGAGCACGAGTCAGCTCAGCGAGTTTCAGATCGTCGACGCTTCTCCCTCATCGGGAGGGCCTTCGGACTGGAAGATCACCGGCGGCGCGTTGAGGCAGAACAAGGACATCAAGGGGACAGGCAACGCCCCTTCGGCTTCGGGTACACACGCTCTGGTGAACGGCGTGGTCATGGCCAACGGTTGTGTCACGACCAAGGTCACGAGTTCCGACGATGACAAGGCGGGTATCGTGTTCCGCTACTATGACGAGGACTACTACTACAGGTTCTACGCCGCGGAGCCGAACATCGTCAGGCTATCGCGCGTGATTGACGGGGTCGAGTCGACCATTCAATCGGGACAGAAGAGCATCAACTGGTCGAACGGCGTCACGCTGAAGGTGTGCATGACTGACGACTTCATCCGCGGACAGGTCAATGGCACGACGGTGATCAGTACCCACGATTCGACGTTCGGCGACGGCCGTGTTGGGCTGTACGACCGCCTGCTGGTCGATGCGAACTTCGACTACTTGACGATCACGCACGACGGGACGGTGTACCCCGAATTTTAGCCAAGACCGCGTGAACCGCCGGAGCGAACGACAATGGCGGACCAAACCCACTCACCGGCGGGATTGTCGAAGGCCAGGTCAGCGCCGTGCGAGACGCGAAGAACTGGGGCGCCCGTCGCATCTTGAGCTTCACGATACTCAACCTGTCGCCGGGTCAGCGTGTCACGCAAGGCCTCAAGAGTACGTGGTAGCGTCCCTTGCAGGATCCAGGCATCGAACGCCCTGCTCCTGCCGGCTGAAGGTTCTTCCAAGTAGTCGAGAAACAACATCACGACTTCGTCGTCGGTAAAGTGGATCTCGAAGTTGCCGTATCTCCAAATCGGCGCCTGCGCCGAGCCCTGAGGGCCCTTGGGCGGTTCCGACCAGTCGTCGGGCTCGCCGAGGCAAGCGCGTACTTCATGGCGATCCATCCCCGCGTGGACTCCACCGAGGTTTCCATGAACGATGAGTTCCTTTATCGAAAACTTCGCGCCCTGGCGCCCGCCATTCCCCTTGGACATACGTTTGGCAAGGGTGCACCAATCTGGAGTCGCCGGCCACAGCCTAGGGCCCGCGAATGAGGAAGCCCGTCGCGAGCCGGTCGAGCCCGCCGCGAGGCGGCCAGAGCGAGCCCGGCCCGGGCGGCAATTGCATGCGATTCGCATACATATTACATGCGATTTGCACGTACTTCGCTCGCGTCGCCGACTCGACCAAGCGTCCCGCGACTCAGTTGCGGAGCCGAATTCCAGCCCTGGCACTCGTGCGTGCCGTTCGGCCACCGAGCGACGGCGCTGGGCCAGCGTTCTTCGTCCGCGACAGAGACAACAAGTTCGGTGCTGAGTTCGACCGAGTCGTGGAGAACATCGGTGCGCGCAAGTCAATGCTCCCCGGGGGACCGTGCGGTCAACGCTGTGCAATCTCGGCCAGATACGACGGCTTGCCCCCGTCGGCGACGACCCGTACGAAGTAGAGGGTTTGGCAGTCGGCGCTGATCGCGGGCGACGCCGCGCTGACCTCTGGCAGTCCGGCCGTGGTGGGCTCCGAAAAGGGCAAGTTGGTCGCAGGGCGCTTCGCGACGACCAGCTGCGGAAGGCTCGTGGTCTCGTTGGTCACCGTGCCGTAGATCTCGAGTCCGGAGTGATTTACGTCCGGATTGCCGAGCCAGCCGGCAATCTCGACCGCTTCCGCTGCTGGAAATGGATCGCTCGTCGACAGGCGGCGGGAGACCACCGGAGCGTTCGCTGAGGCTGGCTGTGCGTACAGACTCAATTGATCGGTGCCGATAGAGATGGAATGCCAGACGCGTCCGAAGCTCTGAGCGGAAACGACGAACGCTTCCGCGCGCGTGGCGCGCTTAGCCAGACGAAGCGTTGCCGGCTCTTCTAGGTCTTGCTGGATGCAAGCGACATACAACGAAAGTCCATCCTCGCTGATGTCGACGGAATCCACCCGATCCGAACCGCAGACGTCGGCGAGCCCCTGGGGGAAGCTGGCGTCGCCAAATGTCTCCGACGCGCTCGTTCGCGCACGCACCGCGACGCGCCGGACACTCGCGTCGGCATTGCTCTGGACGTAGAACAACTCGAGCTCGTCCCCCGTCGGCGCGAGCGACTCGGTACGCTCATTCTCGTCGTAGAACAGCAGCTCTGGTTCACCAAATGATCCACTGCAATCGAGATCGCCCGAAGCGCCAGCGTCACCTTTGGATCCAGCACCACCCACCGTGGAGCTGGCGTTTTTGGTCCCGGCACCCCCGGTTCCGCCAGCGCTACTGGTCCCATTGCTCGTCGTGGTGGTTTCCTGGTCAGCGCCACCAGTGTTGGCCGAGTCCCCGATTGAACCACCGGTCCCGGTGGCAGAGGCACTGGTTCCATCCGCGCCACTGTCTGCGCTGGTGGACGCTACCACACTCCCGTCGGTCGTGCCTTCGGGAGCGTCCGTCCCGTCGACGGTGTCATGATGATTGCCGTTGGTTTGGCCGCAGCCGACGGCGGGCGCGAACAGCAGCGCGAGCAAGAAATATCGACCATTCATGAATAGCTCCTGACGTGTCGTCGAAAACCTACGGTGACCCATGCCTTCACAAGTCAGCCACCCGATTGCCGGAGATGACTTCGTAGCTCGAGCACGGCGCCCCTCGAGTCGCTTCGAGCGCAAGGTCCGTGTTGCAGAACCCGTCGGTGTCCGGCGGGTAGTCCTCCCCCACCCTGGTGCGTGCTTCGATCGTCACCTGACCGTTCCCATCCCCCACCATGGTGGTCGGCGTTACGGTAGGCATGGTGCACAGGTCGCCGCTCGTGAAGCCCGACCCCACCGTTTGCCCCTCCAGCGCCAATACCATGGTCGTCGACGTGAACGTGTAGCTGAAGTCCGTAGTGAATCCCTCCATGTTCTGCCGCATAACGTTCTTCGTGCGGCAGTCATCGACACTTCCGCAGGCACTTGCCTGAACGTAGGCGGTTCCGAAGCTGGAGTCAGGAGTCACAAAGAAGAACTCCTGCCGCAAAGAGCCGACGAAAGCGTCGCCTTCGCTGTCACAGCTCTGTTCATTGAGGGTGTGCGAAGTCATTTCGTAAATACCCTCGAGCGCGCTGCCGACATCGAGCAGGTTGCCCTCGGTGTCGGGCGTCAGATCGCTGGGCCTGACGCAAATGGATGCTGGGGCGTCTTGTCTGCATTGGTCGGAGTAGGACGTCGAAACGCTGCTCGAGCACACGGCATTCGTTCCCAGGTGTTCACAATCGGAGGTCGCATCGCAAACCGACGTACACACGCCACACAGACAACTGTGGCCCCCGACACAGTCCGCGCTTTCAGTGCAGCGCGAAAGCCAGTGAGTTTCTCCCTCGCTCAGGCCCGCGGTGTTGCCACACGCCACCGTCAGCATCAACGCCAGTCCCAACGCGCTCAGGATGCGAGGCAGCGCCATACGCACCCGCTGCACGAGCCTTCGGCCAAGCCGGGGGAAGCGGCAAGTTGTCATTCCTCATCTCCTTCGTTTTGTGGGTCACGCTCCCCAATCATGTTTTGACCGGCGTAGAAGACGACTCGGTAGTTCGGCAAATCCGACCGGCGTTGGGCGTTGATTGCCTCTCGCAGGCGCGACGCTCGTTCGCGAACGTCCTGCAAGAATCCCAGCGCCTGCTGTTCCAATGGGTGACCCGCGTACAGATCGAAGTGGTAGGTGCTTCCTCCCACCCATTCGTCGTGCTTGGCTCTCATTCGCCCGCTTCTCAGCTTGTTGGCGATCGCGGCCACCATCGCCTGATAGTGGTCGAAGACCGCCGCTTCCCAGCCCAGCTCGTCGCCGTATGGAATGACACAGCTGTCTGCCACGTACCGAGCCGTAGATGGGGCGCCATCCGCTTTCGACTCGGCGGTATCGGGCTCGAGGCGGACCCGGCCCTCTTTCGTCAACGTGAGCAGTGTCGCCTGAACCCGAGCCGGCGAAAGGTTGAGCTGCGTGGTCAGATCGTCGACCGTCTGCGGCCCGGACTGGTGGAGCACTACCCAAATCAGGTTGGCTGTAGCGAGTTCCGGATCCGGACCGGACGTGGCGAGAAGGTCATCCGGCTGTGCGGCGCGGAAAGTCGTTCGGTCCTCCCTCCCCGAGCGAAATAGGAGGCCACTATCGACCAAATCCTTGAGCACGGCACGCACGGTCTCCGCGTCGTCAGCGTGAAAACGCCTCAAAAGCTCCGCTCGTGTCGTGACGCCACGCTGTTGCACGTACGTAAGCGCGGCTTCCCACAGGGAAGTGCCCCGTTCCGTCGCGCTCTCGGAATAGCGTCGCACCCGGTTGTGGTAAGTGCGTAGTGCCAGGCCAAACATGTCGGCGATGACCTTGTTGCCCAATCCCTGGGCTTTCAGCTCTTGGACCAACGATAAGAATACCTGCGCAGAAACGTGGGCCAGCGGCGCCCGCACACCGGCGACGGTTGCCAACTGCGCGATCAGCACCGTGGTCTGCCGTACGATGTTGTCGATCAGGAAATCGAACTTCATGACCTCATCCAATACCCGCTTTTAAACGTATCCACGACGTGGCCGGCCAGGTAGTGAAAATTCTGGCACGCTGAGCTGACGTCGACCGCCGTGAGGCATGTCTCAGTCGGACCGGCTCCTCGCCAAACTTCTTGGACAGCCTTGGCAGGTCCCCTCCCATCGCCGCCGGAGCGGAGCTTCGCGCAGCGACGCCGGCGATCGGGGAGGGGCGAGCGCGCGCAGGCGAAGCCGAGCACGCATCGGGGGTGGGCATCCCGAGCTGGTTTCGGTTCAGGAGGCGTGGCGCTTGCGGAAGTCGGGGACCACCCCGCGCTCGACCAGGTCGAACAGCGTGTCGCGCAGAGTTTCGCCGGGGTCGCGCGGCTTCCAGCCGAGCTCTCGCTGAGCTTTGGCACTGTCGCAATACCAGTAGTAAAGGGCCATCTCGACGCTGACTTCGTCGACGGGGGGTTCCCCTCCGATGGCCCGCACGGCTTTGCTGAAAGCCTGGTTCAGGCCGAGCGCGAGGGCGGGTCGTTTGGGCATGCGGAGCCAGGGGGGTTTGACGCCGGTGACGCGCGAGAGGCGCTGGAAGAAGGCGGCGATGGTCAGGTTCTTGCTGTTCAGGAGATAACGCTCGCCTGCGCGGCCCCGCTGGAAGGCGAGCCACATGCCTTCGGCCGCGTCGCGCGCGTCGACGAAGGCCATACCGCCTCCAGGGATCGCGGGGATCGAACGATCGAGGAATCTGCGCACATCCCCGGTGGAGGATTCGCGCAGATCGCCGGGACCGAGCAAAAGGCTCGGATTGACGATGACCACTTCGAAGCCTTCGGAGTTCGCTTCGAGGGCTTCGTGCTCGGCGTAGAGTTTGGAGCGGTAGTAGGGCCAGCTGGCAATCAGCTCGAGCGGTGGGTCGTCACGTTCGTCGAAGATGCGCTTGGGATCGCCGCCGACCGCGATGGTACCGCTGGTGCTGGCGACGACGACGCGCGGCACCTCCGCTGCCCTCAGCGCGCCGAGCGCGGTCCGGGTGCCGGTGACGTGCAGCCGGTGAAGCTCGTCCGCATCGTCCTTGTCTCGGGACACCTTGCCGGTCGCGAGAAAGGCACCCTCGGAACCCGCGGCACTGGCGCGCACGGCCTCGGCGTCGAGCACATCGACCGCGTGCACTTGCACGGAACCGACCTGTCCACCGCTACGCGAGACGGCCACCACCTCGTGCCCCTGGTGGGTGAGCAGCCTCACCAGGTGCGACCCCAGAAAGCCCGTGGCACCGCCGACCCAATAACGCCCCATTCAGCTCCCCCCTTGCTGAAGCTGGAAAGCCTTCTGGAAGGTCAGCAGGAGGCCGACGTTGTTGCTCTTGACCATGCCGCTGATGAACTCCTGCGGTGACGGCGTGTAGGCCTCTCGCACGATGCGCGTGAAGATGTCCGGTGACGTCTTGAGCACGCAGTCCGCCGGGTTGATGACTTTACCGGGGTAGACCTCACACAGCTCGGGCGTGATGCGCACGGTCCAGCGCTCCGAGTCGCCCAGGGCGAAGTAGTAGCTGACCGGTTGCTTGACGCTGCCAGCCACGAAGCGGCCCTTCAGCTCTTCGAAGACCGGTTCCAGGGTTTCCGGCGGCACTTCGCTGACCTGACGCATCTGTTCGGGCGAGAGCTCTTCCGTATTGAGCACGCTGCCCCGACTGAGGGCGCGCACTGCTTGCTCGGTCAGCTTGGCGATGGCGCGCGAGGCATCTGCGCTGCGCATGCCTTCGGTCAGGCGTTTCAGCTCCTCGTAACGCAGGGGTGGGCCGATGCGCGCGCTGATGTCGCGTCGCCTCGGGACCGTCGCCCCCTTGGGCAGCGCTGCGTGCGTGCCGCCGAGCCAAACGGGCAGTACGTCGACCTTGTGGTAGAGCGCCAGATGCCCCACTGCGCTCTTGAATTCCAGCAGCTGGCCGTCCGTGCTGCGCGTGCCCTCGGGAAAGATGAGCACCGTCTTGCCTTCTTCGAGCAATGAACCGGCTTGACGAAGCGCCTGCCTGAGCGAATTGCCGCGCGGCATGGGCACCAGGTTCGTGAAGTTCTCGAAGTAGGCCTTGCGCCAGCGGTTGCCCTCGAAAAAATAGTCCTGAGCGGCCAGCGAGACCGAGATCTCGGCCGTAGCTGCCGAGCGCGTACTTTACCAACCCCATGTCGAGGTGGCTCTGGTGGTTGGCGGCCACCAGGGTGTTCTTGTTGTGAGGAATGAAGGCGCGCCCGGTGACGGTCGTGCGCAGCACTCGGTTGTAGAAGCTGTGCTGGGCGACGCCCATCCAGTGCATGGCCGCGTCACGCAGCGGGGGTGGCAGCTCGAGGGGGACCCCAGCTTCCTCCTCGATGCCTTCGGTGAGCGAGCGCACAGCGCTCGGCTTGCTCGCGCGCAGGACGCTTTCCACTTCGCCTACAGTGCTGCAATCACTGAGTTTTTCGGCATCCAGCGCACGCCCTAGCTTCGCTTCGAGCGCGACCAGAAGCTCCAGAGCCATCAGTGAATCGAAGGCCAGATCCCCGCGCAGGGCCATGCCGGAGGTGATGTCGGCAGGCTTTCGCCGAGTGATGGCGGCAACGGCGCTGCGGACGGTGGCCTCCACGTTGTCGGCCTTGCCCAGCTCTGCCCGCCGCTCGGAGGCGGTGACTTCGAGCTTTTCGAGCAAGCGCGCGAGCTCCTTGCGCTTGACCTTGCGGGTCGTGGTGCGAGGCAGCTTGCTATCCTGGACGGTCGTCAACGCCGGGCGAGCCACGAGCGGTAGCGTGCTGTAGGCCTTGTCGAGCGCGCGCTTGGCTCGCTCGTGCCGTTCCTGACGCGACAGACCTTCGCCTGGCTCTGGCACAGCGACGCAGGCCACGCGCTCGCCCCCGCGGCCGTCCGGCACACCGAGAATACAATACTCTTCGACGCCCGACACCTTGCCGAGCCGGGCTTCCAGATCGTCGGGGTAGATGTTCTCCCCCGCGTTGGTGACGATGACGTCTTTGGCGCGCCCCACGAGCACCAGGCGGTTCTTCTTGTCGAATTTGCCCAGGTCGCCAGTGTGCAGCCAGCCGTCGGCATCGATGGTCTGCCGCGTGGCTTCGGGGTCGTCGGCGTAACCCAGCATCACGTTGGGTCCCCGGGCGAGCACCTCGCCGACCCCCTCGGCATTCGGCTGATGGATGCGGAGCTCGACTCCAGGGATGGCCTTGCCCACCTGCCCGGCGGGTGCGCCGGCTCGGGCGCGCGCCACGCTGAGCACAGGGCTCGCCTCGGTGAGCCCGTAGCCCTCGGCCAGGTGCATGCCGAGCCCCGCGAACAGTTGCTGCGTGGACTCCGGAAGCGCGGCACCGCCGCTCACCATGAAGCGCAGGTGACCTCCGAGCGCCTCGTGCACCGGGCCGAACAGCACGCGGCCCGCGTCCAGCCCCAAGGTCTTGCCCAGGCTGCGGTTCAGCTCGACGGCGTAGTCGAAGACCCGCGAAGCCAGTGCCCCGTGCTCGGCCACCTTCGAGGTGATGCGACGCTCGAGCATTTCCCACAGCGCAGGGACACCGATCAGACCCGTAACGCGGCCCACCCGGAGGCCATGCTCGAGCCGCTCCGCATTGAGCTCGTCGAGGTAGATGACGCGCGCGCCACGCGACAGCGGCAGCAAAAGCCCACAGGTGAGCTCGAAGGTATGGTGCAGGGGCAGCACGCTCAGAATGCGGTCACCCTTGCGCAGCGGGAACAGCGGCGCGAGCGACGCGATCAGCGCAGTCAGGTTGCCGTGCGACAGCATCACGCCTTTGGGCGAGCCCGTCGTGCCGCTGGTATAGATGAGCGCGGCAACGTCCTCCGCGGCAGGCCACTTGGGCTCGCCGGGGTCGCCGGGGCCGCGCAGCACATCCGTCAGCTCGCCGAATCGAACCAGCCCTTCCAGTCGGGAACGGAGCCTCCCGGTGACCTCCCGATCGGCAAGGAAGATGCGCGCCCGCGACGCTTTGGCGAGCGTTTCGGCGCTGTTCGGGTCGATGCCCGACTCGAGCGGCACCACCGTGGCGCCAGCGAACAGGATGCCGAAGAAGGCGATGGGCCAAGCCGGATGGTTGGCGCCCGCCAGCATCACGCGATCCCCACGCTGGACACCTGCGGCTTCCAGGCTTCTGGCGCAAGCCATCGCCAGATCCCTCCACTGCCGGAAGCTGATGCGGCTGAGCCCATCGACTTCGGTGCGTTGCAAAGCCACCGCGAGCTCGTGGCGTTCGGCCATTTCGTCGAGCAGAGCCACCAGCGTTTCGTGGTGGCGCGGCGGCTTGAGCGGGCGTTCGAGACGCTTTTCGATCTCCGGAAACACGTGGCGCTCGAGCGCGGGGATGTGCACGTCCATGAACCACTCGCGCCAGTTGAGCTGATCGGGAGTCCAGTTGATCAGGCGCCGCTCCCGCTCACCCAACCGCGCGTAGGCGGCGCGCGTGTTGTCGCAGCGAAAAACGTAGTCATACTCGGCGGTGAACGGCACGAAGACGCCCAGGATCTTGCCAATACGCTGCTGCTGTTCACCGAAACCCGCCAGCGCCTTCGACGCGGGCCGGGCCAGCGACGCCAGCGGGCCAACGGCGGCGCCCTTCAGGAGGCCCGACAGTAGGTTGGCGCTCTTCGCGATGCTCTTGGGTCCAATCGATTCGAACGCTTTCTTGTCGAGCAAAGCGCTCTCGTAGTGTGATTGGAGGAAGCTGACGAGCGGGCCGCCCTTGCCGCTCTTTCGATAGTAGCGCCGCTTGTAAAGCCCGGTGAGCTCGAAGAAGCGCCGCATGGTGCAGGGGTTCGAATCGCTGGATGCGGCTTGATAGACCGGCCGCGCCGTACCCTCGACGAGTTCGGCGAGCGCCAGCGTCATCGCGCCGGCCACCATGTCGCAAGGGATCACGTCCAACACGTTGTCGGAGCCCGGGATCTGCAGTCCCCCCTGGCGCACGATGAAGATCAGCGGCGCGCTGGTGTTGATGCCCTCGTTCCAACCGGGGAAAGGGAACTCGACCGTCGACTCGACGACCGCCGGCCGCACGATGGTGTAGGGCAAGCCGCTCGACGCGACGATCTGCTCGCCGATACTCTTGGTGTACGTATACGTGTTGGGAAAACCCCAGAACTGAGCGCGCTCCATGCCCATTCCGGAGAGCTGCCCCTCGACGAACTTGCGCTTGACGCGCGCCACCTCGGCGTCGAGCACAGCGCCGCGTGCGGGCTCGCCCTTGTCCCTGAGGTTCTGCTTCGCCTCGTCCAGAAAACGGCTCTGGCGAAACGCGTCGCTGGCGCGGTGTCTGGCTTGTTCGATGACATCCAGGCATTCGGCGATTTCGCGATCGGGGTCCCAGTGACTGCGCTCCAGCTCGTCGGCACGCGGAAAGGGAAACTCGCGCGGGTCGATCTCTTCGATGGGGCCTGTGTGGGAGCCAGCAACGTAGCAGGTCGAGGTGTGCAACAGGGGAGCGTTGCCCAGATCGCGCGCCAGCTGCACCAGGTTCTGAACGCCGAACGCGTTGACGTCGAGCGCTTCGTCGAGCGGAGGATCGAAGTCCACCACCCCAGCGGCATTGACCACGGCGGCGATGCCACCGCGTAGGTCGTCTCTGAGCTCCGGGGCGAGGCCGCAGAAGGGGTGCGCCACGTCGCCGGCGATGGGCGTGACCTTCTCGCGCAAGAACGCCTCGAAGTTCGCGCCGTACTGCTCTCGCAGTGGCACCAGCACTTCAGACGTGGCGATCCTGTCCCAGAAACGTTGCTCCGCGGTCTGCTCGCCCTTCGGGCGTACCACCAGGTACACGTGCTCGATCATGGGGAAGCGGGTCAACAAGAACCCCCACCAGACCTTGCCCAAAAAGCCAGTGCCGCCGATGACGACCAGCTTCTTGCCCGCAAGCACGCTGCCGATGTCTAGAGACGGAGGGCGACCGTTGCCACGGGCAGCAAGCGCACCGTTTGCACTCACTGCTGCACTCCGGGCGGCAGCGACACGTCTCCCATGATGATGGGGGGCACGTGCAGCAGCGTCACCTCGGGGCTGCGGCCGTTTTCGAGCTTCGCCTGGTACAATGCCTCGTCCATGCTGGAGGCGGTTTCCCAGCCCATGATCTTGGGGATGTACTCGTTGTCTGCCCCGACCACGATGACGCGCCCAACGTGCTGCCGACCGTTCTCGCCCCAGTACCACATGAAGAAGGGGTGAGCGGGGTGGTAGGCATGCCCGCTGCGAAACATCTGAATGAAGGCCGGGTTCTTGGCAAACTTCTCTTCGTAGCGATGGCGTAGCTCGTGGGCGTCCCGCGTTTCCGGCAGGAGCCTGTGCACGAACTCGATGTACGGAGCGTGTTGCTCGTGATCGAACTTGTCCGTGCACGGGTGGGTGATGATCATGGTGCCGCCCTTTTTCACCAGGGGTGCACCGCGATACATGTTGAACAAATAGCCCTGGGCCAGAACCTGCACGAGCAGAGGATTCAAGAACGCATGCACGTTGTAGGGGCTGATGAAGGGAATCGGGCAAACCAGTACGTCCGCCTGCCCCTCGATGGGCACCAGGTACTGCTCGAAGCTCCGCTCGATGACCTTTTCATGAACGGCGGCGGTCTCACCGGCCCACACGCCCGTGCAACCATAGGGAGCCGGAAAGCGGTCGAAGATGGCCTGCCGCGCGGATTGGGGAAGCCGCGCGGTGGTGATCACGAGGCCCTTCAGAAGCGCGCGCTCGCGATCGTTCAAGTCGTCCTCGTTCTTCATCAAGAAGTCGAGGGAGGAGTCGAACATGCGGTTGTTCAACGTGGTCTCGATGCAGAACACGTTGAGCTTCTCGTTCGCCAGCCTGCCCATGCGCCCGATGTCGTGCGCCAGCTGTGATTTTCGCGGATCCATGTAGCTGTCCGAGGCGCGAATCGTATCCGGGTTGTGATGCGGCCGCAGGCTCTTGTAGCTGCACAGGCCGACGGCCACCGACTTGTGGCCGCCGTTCATCGGCACGAAGTTGATGTTGGCGTAAATGAGCAGGTCGCTCTCGACCGCCCGCCGGTTCAGCTCGAGCACCTCTCCGCGCTCGGTGACGCCGACCTCGACCATGTTGTCGGGGTCTTCAGCGTCGTGATTGTACAAGCGCTCCGGCCAGTACTCGTTGAAGATCTTGTCCCCCACCATGTGCCGAACCTCGGCAGCCTTCATACGACGGTGGATGCCTGTAGCGATGATGATCTCGATGTCCTCGATGCCGTGATCTGCCAATAGCTCGAGCACGATGCTGAGCATCCGCTCGCGCACATCCGGCTGCTTCATGGGCGGAAGCGGCAGCGAAATGTCGTCGACTGCGATGGTGACGCGCATGCCGGGCCGAAGCCTCGCGTAGAGCGGATCCGAGCCCTCCGGATGGTTGATCGCATAGCGGATCGCAGCGTCCACGTCCTTGAGTGGCTGGAGCGTGGGGCGCGGATAGATGCAGCGAGTGCCCGCCGGCAAATCGATTTCGACCAGGCGATCTCCAGAGAACACCGTCCTGGGGGCGCTATCTCGCTCCAGCGTTACAATAGAGGGATGGTTCATAGGGCTTGTGTCAGGTCAAAGCGCGGCCAGCTATAGGCCTCGGCCAACAGCGCCAGGCGCTTGTCGGGGTTCACGGCCGCGGGGTGTCCCACGACGCTCAACATGGGTACGTCCGAGTAGCTGTCGCTGAAGGCGAAGCATTCGTCCAGATCGTACCCGTGCCGTTTGGCATGCTCTCGAATCAGACGCGCCTTCTCGGGACCTGCCACCACAGGCTTGAGGATCTTTCCCGTGGCAATGCCGTCCTTCATCTCGAGTCGATTGCCGATGATCTCGTCGGCCCCCAGGTGGTCTGCCAGCTGTCTGAGCACACACTCCAGGGCGCCCGAAACGAACACCACCTTGAGTCCGGCACGCTTGTTTTGCTCCACCAGGCTCCTGGCGTACGGGAACAGCGACGGGCGAATCACGTCTTCGAACACGTCCTCTGCCAACATCTCCAGCCGGTCTTCGCTCATCCCCTGGTACGAGCTGTAGAGCAGCTCGTTGAAGGTGCGCCGATCCCACAGCTCGGCCCAGGCCATCGTGGGCGCACGGAACAATGCCTTGCCCAGTCGGCGCGCGACCTGGACGGGCGTGCCTTGATTGGCAAGATAGTACAGCGTGGGATGCACCAAGTTGGTGGCCACCAGAGTGCCGTCGACGTCGAAGTAGCTAGCTGACAAGTGAACTCTCGCTGTCCCGAACCCATCGGGCTGTCAAGGGCACCGCGAACCAAGTGCCTGCCCGCAGGCTGGGCGCTGGCTCGGTGGCCAATGGCGGAGCGGATTCTTGCACAGGCCAGGGGCTCGGGACAGCCCTGGCCGCAGAATCTTGGAGGCGGGGATTATCGGAGGGGTCCGCGCGCGAACCGAGCTACGCACCGCGTCGAAGCCCGGGTTGACAGGGTCCACCCGACAGCGCACAACGCTCCGCCCCGGGGAGCCTCGCCAATCGCATGCAACTCATCGACCAAGACCGCGACCTCGAACGCCTGCCCGCTGAGCTCGCCGGGGCCAAGCGGCTCTACCTCGACACCGAGTTCGACTCCAGCAAGGCAGGCAAGAAGCTCAGCTTGATTCAAGTCTCACGCGACGGGGCCAGCGAGGACGCCCTGTTTCTGGTCGATGCCCTGAGGCTCCGGACTCTCGTGCCTCTCGCAAGCGCCTTTGCCGCTCCCGAATGCGAATGGGTGTTACACGCCGGGCTTCAAGATATCGAGCTTCTGGTCGACGCGTTGAAGATCGATCCGCCGAAGAAGGTGTTCGACACACAGGTAGCCTGGGCGCTGCTCGGGCCCGAGGCTTCCGTTTCGCTCAGCTATCTCAAGTTCAAGATTCTTGGAATACGCGCTGGCAAACCGCACCAGGCGGACGACTGGTTGCGCCGCCCCCTGCCCCAGTCACAGCTCCGCTACGCCGCCAGCGACATCGAACATTTGCCACACATCCGCGAGGCTCTGGGCGAGCGCGCCGAAGCCCTGGGGCGTCTCGATACCATATACCGGGCCTCACGCGAGGTAGCCCAACCTTCGTACTCCGGCGACAGCGAGCTCTCGCTCGCTTCGTTTCGCAACGCCTGGCAGCTGAATCGCACCACCCAGGCAGCGCTCAGGTTCTTGATCGACTGGTTCAACTCGCGTCCGCGGGAAGAACGCCGCCAGGCCCCCGACAGCAAGACCATGATGGCCATTGCCAGCCGAGTGCCGCGCTCGAACGACGACCTCGTCCGCATCAAGGGGGTTCACCGCGGCTGGGCGAACCGCCACGGCCAGCGCTTCGTGCAGCTCTTGCGAGCTTCCGTAGACAACGCCAAGGCCGAGGACTTCGTACCCATCGACCCGCCCCCCTACGCCACCTTCGAGGAGATACGCACCGAAGCATGGCTCGGCATGGCGCGCGCCGAGGTGTGCGCGAAGCTCTCCGTATCCCCCGACCTGGTGCTACCCAGCCGAATGCTCAAGCGCGTTCGCGACGAGCTGCTCCGCCATCGCAACCTGCCCCGAGCCCTGCTGGAGCTGGGCGATTGGCGCCAAGAGCTCCTCGCCGACGAACTGCTCGGCTTCAGGGCTACGCTGCCCCTGCCGTTCGATGAAGCGTAAGCTCAGTACACCCGCAGAAAATCCCAGGCCCAGACAGGGTGATTGCGGCGCTTGCTGAGGTCACAGGCAGAGCGAAAGCGCTACTTGATCTGCTCCGGAATCGGCACCCTGAGTCATTGGCTGGTGTGAGCCACTTGATGACATTCACCCAGAAACGCTCGACCTGATAGTCCGGGTGCTGGGTCCACTCGCTGTCGCAAGTGATCCATTCGTCGCCCCACTTCAGCACGCGGCCAGCAGATGCTTCGAGAGCCGTCAGGAAGTGGACATGATGATACCTCCACCCGGCGCCTTCCCCGCATCTCCCTGGCCGCCCCCGGGCAGGCGGCGTCGTAGGCACCGGAGGCTGCCGCCCTCGCCCATTGTGCCGCGCGTTGGCCAGCTGCCCTTGCTGTTGTTGGTACAGGGCCTGCGCTTGCTCCTGGGCACGACGTTGTGCGTCATTGGAGGCTGCGGCGGCCGCTTACCTGTCATCGAACTCCGACACGCGCTTGAGCTGCCCGAGCTTGTTGAAGTACCAACTGAGCGGTGCCACCAGGAGCGTCAATGGAACGGCGGCAGCAAACGCCCCCCACTTCAACCTTCGGGCGAACCTACGCTCGGCCCAGGCACGCCGCAAATCGAGACGCCTCGGCCATTGCTTCCGCGTTGCCCAGAGCGGTGGCTCAACGGATCGACTGGAGAACGCTGAGGCAAGAAAAGTTCCAGCTCGTCGACCGAAAGCTCACGGAGTAAGGTCATTATGGCGGAGCTTCGCGGCGCCTGCCTCCGATGGATGGCTCTTGTGTTCGGCGCTCCCCACGTAGGAGACCTTCTGCGCCACTTGGTCGGGAAGCAGTGCCCCGGCGGGCCAAACGGCGATGCGTTTTCGTTTCACTTGGCGTCGATGCCTCATCTACCGAAAGCATACAAACGCTTGGACGTTTAGGCTACGGCGGTTCGTTCAGCAACGGCCCTGAGGCTCGGAAACATCTCTTCTGTGACCCGGGCCGACCGGGATTCTTTCTGTTTTCGGGATATTCCAAGGTTTCGCACCGGTCCAAGACCGGCGTCTCACTTCACGAACTCGTGTAGTTCGAAGTCATCGAGCCAGATCTCGAAATCTTCGTCCTCACTCGGCGTCGGGGCGAGATACTGGTAGCCAAAGGCCAGCGCCACCACGCCTTCGGGGATCGGCGGCAGATTCAGGTGCTGCACTTGCCAGGTGTCGCTCAGCCCCTGTGTCGGCTCGTTGTCGAAGTTCCAATCGCTCCAGGTGGGGTCGACGCCATGGCTGGTTTCCTGCACACTGAGGCTGCGCACCACGAAGCGCCCCTCGACTTCGGCATTACCCGAAGCACGCGCGCGGGCTCGCAGCCGGATTTGGTAGCTGGCCCCTGGGGTCACGGATAGATAGCAGCGATCATCCCGAGTAGTCATTTGCACAACGGGCGTCGGGTGCGACTCGGTTGGAATCAGCTTTTCGAAGTGCCCGCGGGCTCCCGTCGGATCGCCCCATTCGTCGGCGGCCACCCGCTCGGCTTCCAACTCCGCGCTCGACCACTCGAAGTTCTCTTCGTGCAAGCCCTGGAATCGGTCGAAGCAGTTGGGGCGGTCGATGCTGCCGCTATGCCTGTCTTCCATGGTCCCGTTGGCCAGCGGATGACTGACTACCGTTCCCACTTCCTTCACCACCTGACCCATGGTGCGCGTGACCACGTCTTCTGGGGCCGCCTCGTCGGGGTCGACGCGCCCGAGCCAGCGCACCAGACGGCGAAGCTCGCCCGTCAACATGCAGACGCCCAACTGAGACTCGGGGTCTTCGGGGTCGACGCAGTCGTCGGACACATGATGCAAGACCAATGGAACCCAGCCGCCTCCCGCTGAGCGCGCGTCCATGATCCAGCGCTCGACGTCCTTGAACCTGACATCTTCCGTCAGCGAGTCGTAGCTACGAATAGCGTAGCCGTAATCTGGCGGGAGGCTTTCCGCGAGTGGGTCCGTGCTGTCAGTCTCGGCTCCGCGTGCCAGTCCGCTGACATCTCGCGCATAAGAAAAACCACAGCTTCGTACGAGGTCATGCAAGGTTTCGTCACCGCTCGCGAAAGCATCGCGACCGAACGGGTAGGCGAAACCGGTGACGTCGAATCCGAGCGACAGCAGCATTTCCCGATCGCCACAGACCTGCCGCCTGGTTTCCTCGAGATCGATCGGTTCATGCCCGGGTTGACACAAGTCCTGCTCGAATCGCTCCTGGTCGCAGCTCAGGTCTAGATGTGAAATGCTGTGCGAACCTATTTCGTGCCCGCGTCTGGCCGCTTCGAACCACAGATCGAGCGGCGCGTATTTGATATGGTCCCGCGACTCCCTTTCGTTGATCTCCAAATTGAGTCGCGAGCTGTTGAGGTAGAAGGAAGCAAACACGGTGTCGACGTGCTCTTCCTCCAGCATGTCGAGGAACGCTTGCTGAGAGGCGAAGCCATCGTCGAAAGAGAGCGATACCACCACGCCAGCCTCCTCTCCTTCGCCGAACAGAGGGTCGCTCTGGCGCTGTGGCGGCAAATGGTACAGGTGGGGCTCGTCTTCGGTACCGCCCGCGCCGCAGGCCGTGATGCCCGAGACGGCCATGGCGAGGACGAGCGGCAGAAGACCCGCGAATGGCTCAGGCCTTGACGAGCTTGGCGAAGCTTTCACGATAAACTCCGCGTGAATCGACGATCAACCTCGCGTGCTCGCGCACGAGATCGTAATCGACGCTGCTATGGTCGGTAGCAATCAATACCGCATCGTAGTTCGCCAGGGCTTCGGCCGTGAGGGGCTGGCTTCGCATCGGCAAGAGATGCTGCCAGGCCCGCGTGGCTGGCAACTCTGGCACGTGCGGATCGTGATAGCTCAGGATTGCTTCCCGCTGACGCAGCAGGTCCAGGAGCACGAATGCCGGGCTCTCCCGCGGATCGTCGACGTCCTTCTTGTAGGCGATCCCGAGCACGAGCACCTTGGCATTCTTCAATGCCACGCCTCGCGCATTCAGCGCATGCTGCAGTTTGTCGACGACGTAGCGCGGCATGCTCACGTTGATCTCGCCCGCCAGTTCGATGAAACGCGTCGAAAGCCCGTATTCGCGCGCCTTCCAGGTGAGATAGAACGGGTCGATGGGAATGCAATGTCCGCCCAGCCCAGGGCCGGGCGTGAACTTCATGAAACCGAAGGGCTTGGTCGCCGCAGCGTCCAGCACGTCCCAAACGTCGATGCCCATCTGGTCGTAGACCACCTTGAGCTCGTTGACGAGCGCGATGTTGACGCTGCGGAAGATGTTCTCCGTGAGTTTGACGGCCTCCGCGGTGCGTGCGTTCGCCACGGACACCACCCGCTCCACGCACACAGCATAGAGCGCCTCCGCCAGTTTCCCGCTTTGCGCGTCCACGCCCCCGACTACCTTGGGAATCGTCGCGGTGTTGAAACGCGGATTGCCGGGATCCTCGCGCTCCGGGGAGAACGCAAGATAGAAGTCCTCGCCTACGCGGAGCCCGCCTTGGCTCAGAAGCTCCGCCACCAGCTCGTCCGTCGTGCCCGGATAGGTCGTCGATTCGAGCACCACCAGCTGTCCCCGCCTGAGCCAACGCTTCAGCGTCCGCATCGTGTCCTCTACGAACCGCATGTCGGGCTCGCGGTGAGCGGTCAACGGCGTGGGAACGGCCACCACGATGGCGTCCACTTCGGAAAGTCGGGCAAAGTCCGAGGTGGCTTCGAAGCGCCCCTCGGCCAGCGCC
Organism: uncultured delta proteobacterium; assembly: GCA_963809955.1. Taxonomy (GTDB): domain Bacteria; phylum Myxococcota_A; class Polyangia; order Polyangiales; family Polyangiaceae; genus JAICQQ01. The sequence continues at coordinate 93,697 of CAWELQ010000008.1, read as the reverse complement.
CCAGCCACCCGCTCGGGCGGGATATGCTTGATGTACGAGCTTCCAGCATTGAGGGCGTCGACTTTCGAAGCGTCGACATCGAACCCGACGACGCCGAGGCGCGCTTCGCTGAACGTCAACGCCAGGGGCAGTCCCACGTACCCGAGACCCACGACGGCCACGCGGGCCTCTCGTCTCTCGATCTTGGCAAGCAGCTCCGAGAACGAAGCGCTTTCTCGAATTTCCGACATATGACCCTCCAGTCCCAGTGCATGGCAAGTGCCCAACGCGGCACTGCCGAAGGTCGCACGCATGGCACAGGTCGAAGGCTCACGCAACCGAGAAGCGTCCTCGCAGGACGGGCGGCGTCCATTCTGGTAGACAGTCACAAATCCATCATGGAGAGCGAGATTCCACTGTCGCCCGAACGGATCGAGTGGGTGATGGGTTGGTGAGGCAAACTGCGGGCTTGCGTGCACTCACTCGTTCCGTACGTTGCCAACTAGTTACAAACGCTCCACCACGAGGTTGCACGCGCATGCTGAGATAACGCACGACGTGCCCCAACTGGCCAACGATTCGAATGCCCAAACTTTCTTCGGAATGGCCGAAGCGTGCTGGAAGAAAAGGGTTGATCGTTAACTGGTGAACGACGTATGACCTCGGGCAGCGGTTGCGCGGGCGGCCGCAATCGGTGGGTAACGACCCGGGCGACCCTGGGTCGGCGGATTCGACAGACAGGATGGCAAGCGACTGCTCCGGAGGTCAGGGCAACGGAGGGTAGGATGTTCGTATTTCCGATCTATTTGATCGTGCTCGTAGTGATCATCAATCGCTACGTGGCTGGGCTTTTCTTCAGGCTCTTGAAGGGCGAGCGCTTCGACCCCACGCGTTCGGACTACGAACCGACGGTCACTGTGGTGATCCCGATGTTCAATGAGGGCAAAGGTATTTACCAAACCATCGTCAGCTTGATGGAACAAGACTATCCGGCCGAAAAGCTGGCCCTGTGCGTGATCGACGACTGCTCGACCGACGATAGTCTCGCCTGGGCCAACCAGGCATCCGAGCTGTTTCCGCAGCGGGTCCGGGTCCTCCGCAATCCAACGAACATGGGCAAGCGACGTGGCATCAATCGGGCGGTGCGCGCGGCAAGCTCGGAGCTGATCGTCTCGGTCGACTCGGACGTGGTAGTGGCGCGCGATGCCATCCGGCAACTGGTCGCGCGCTTCACCGACGCGCGCATCGCCGCGGTGGGAGGTCGCGTCAACGTCATCAACCCGCACGAGAACTGGTTGACCCGGATGCAAGCCATCAAATACCACTACGGATATGTCTACTTGAAGAACCTCGAGCGCGCCTTTCAGAGCGTGCTCTGTCTATCGGGCTGCTTGACAGCCTACCGACGCAAGGTACTGATGGAGCTCGAGCCGGTCCTCGAGAGTCGTAACGTCTGTGGCGTCCCCATCAAATACGGGGAAGACCGCTTCTTGACGCGCCAGATAGTCAAGGCCGGCTACAAGACCGTGTGCACGTTGAAAGCGCAGTGTTGGACGGTGGCGCCAACCACCATCACGAAGTACTTCGCTCAGCAACTGCGCTGGAGGCGTTCGAACCTGGTGGACTTCCTCGGCGGGGTGACCCACGTATGGCGGCTCAATCCATTCGTCGCAGTGCACTACTATTCGCTGGTCGCGCTGCAGCTGGTCTACCCCATCGTCGTGGTTTCGAACGTGGTTTCGGGCACCTTCCTCGAGCTATGCAGCCTTCACCTGGCCGTGCTGGCGATGCTTGGCACGCTCTACTATTTGGAAGCTCGCGAAATCCCGCGCGAGCAGCGCGTGCATCCCATCTATTTCTTGGCCCTGGGTCTGCTGATGCCGGTGACCTACTTGGTGCACAATGTGCTTGCCTTGTGGACGCTGGATTCCGGCAGCTGGGAAACCAGGGGACATCAGGCGAGTCTCGACCAGCAAGCCACCGAGGGCGGCTGAGCCCGTCGAAGCGCAGCGCGACCTCCCAGAGCCTTTGTCCACCCGCTCGATTTCTCGATGAAAGCCTCATCCACAGCGCATGGCACACAGAGCGAGTCCTCCGCCGAGGGCCCAGCCTCGAGCTCGGCGCAAGCTCGACCGGAGCAATACTCCGACATTCGAGAACTGGCTCCGACCACACACTCCACGCCGAGCGTGCCGGACGCCGGTCGCGGTCGGGTCACCAACGCGCTGAACAAGGGCCTCGTCCTGGCGTACAAGGTGGTCGGGTTCTCGCTGCTCTCGATCATCCTATGCGGCTTGTGCGCTTATGTTGCTCTCAACGCTTTGTTCTTCCTCCACCGGCGTTGGGTGGCGCCTGCCATCATCGCGCCATCCGACAGCAGGGTGTTGGAACTTCGCGCACGTCTCGCGCACGAGGTCTACAACCGCGAAAAGGTCGAAGCCGAGCGCGCCCAGGTGCGCTCCGACTTGAGCCACGCCAGACGAACCATCGAGGCCGAGCGTAGATACCAGGAGACCTTCCGGAAGGCCGTTTCCAGGAGCGCCTCCTTTCAGCGAGGCAGAGTCGCCCAGGTGCGCGCGCTGGGGAAAGAGCTCGACGTCGTGCAACAGCACCTGGACCAGGCCACTCGGCGTTTCGCCGAGGCTCAGCAGCAAGCGCTCTCTTCGGCGTACGAGGCCCGGCTCATCAATCGAGAACAAAAGGCCACGGGCGACTATCGCATCGCGGAGCTGGGCACCAAGCAGATCACCCTGCAGGGTCAGAAGGCGGGCATCAACGCCGAACTGGCAGAACTCTCGCAAGAGCTGCAGGCCCTGGGCACGGTGGCGAAGAACCCCCAAGAAAGCAGCCCCGGGACCGTCGAGGGCTTGGAACTGAAGCGCAACTTCATGAATTCCGTGCTCGAAGAACAGAAAGCGCGCGAAGACATCGGCGCTCTCGAGAAGGCAGAAGCCGCCCTGGCCGAAACCACCAAAGGCTACGATAACGTCATCGCGATCATCAAGGAGTCGCCCTTGCTCTTGGCCGCATCCGGCGAACTGACAGTCGCCTTCGTGCCCTATGACAATTTGCCCAACGTGAAAGCAGGCGACCCGGTGTTCGGTTGCCAAGCCTATGTCGTCTGGTGCGAACGGGTCGGCAGCGTCGGGGCAACCATCGAAGGCGAGGTCGTGGCCAAGCACCCCGTGTATGGCAGCGATATGCGGGGCAAGTTCGTTCGCCTGGAGCTCGACGACCCCAGCTGGGCCAGGCACGCCGTACTGCACGTGGGGCGGGCACCGCTGTTGCTATGAGGGCGGCTCAACGGGATGCCCGGCTGGTCCCGGTTCGGGTCGCGAGGCAAGTCTGGGCGGGCTTGCTTGCGGCAGCGATTGCCGGCGTGGCCACGCACGCCGCTGCCCAAAGTGCGGTCGGAGCAACGCACCCGGAGGGGCCAGTGCCGACGCACTCGACGGCCCCGAAAGACAGCAACCTCGACGAGCAAGAATCGCGAGCCTTCTGTCATCACGTACGTGCCGCTCAGCGCTCGGAGGGCGCGCGCCTCAGATCCCCGTGGTTGGCCGGACGCGGCTCCACGCTACAGAGCGACGAAGTGACAGCGGGTACGGGCAGAGGGCTCGTGCTCCGAATGCGAGCCGGAGTCGGCTTCAGTTTGAACGACTGGCTGAGGGCCGACATTCTCGAGGAGCAGGCGGAAGCGCTGTGCGCGGCGCACCGCGCCGAAGTCGGTCTGCGTCGCGACATGGACGCCAATCTCGAAGCGATCACGAAAGAAGGTTGGGCGCGCAAGGTCGTGGTGCTTCGCGCAGCTCTCGAGCGCGGCCAGAAGCTTCTGGTGCAAAGTCGCGCGGAGCTCGCCAACAACCAGCGCACGGTCACCCAACATCTCCGAACCCTCAACGCCTACCAGCTGCTCCACGAAGAGCTCGCTACCGCGCGCGGCAAGCTGGCGGATCTCGAGTTCGCTTCTCCCCCCCAGCCTCCGGATCCGAGGCTCGCCGAGCAGCTCGTGCGCAGTGTCAGCGCGCTGGAACGCTCCGAAGGCGCGCTCAGACGCAACAGCGCCCTGAACGTCACGTTGGAGGCGGGCTATGACGAGCTCTTGGGGATCTCTCAGGATCTCCCGCTTTATGGCCAGGTGAATGCCAGTTTTCGGCTCGGCTCTCTGTGGCAATCCAAGCTGGACCAGCAAAGTACTGTGGCACGAGCAGAGGCGGCCCGCCTCGATCTGGCCAGGCAGCGCCAGGCTTACGTGGAGCTGGTAGAGCGCGCGCTCGCGCGGCGCCCTCTCCTCGCGGCAGAACTCGAACAGCGCCGCCAGTACGCGCGGAACTTGAGCAAGGAACGTGACTCATTGTTGAAAACCCAACACCCAGATGCGACAGTTTTGGCCCAACATCTGTGGTTCGACGTTCGCCTCGAAGAGGCCGAGTGCGCGCGTCTCGAAGTCTCGCTCGCCGCACTCGACCGCTGGTTGCAACAGCAGCCGGCGGAGGTGCGGCGAAGGCTCCGAAGCGCGAAGCCAGTGCCGAGCCCCGCGGGAACTCGTTAGAACCCGACGCGTCTCATCACGAAGCGCGGCAGGAAGCGAATCACCAGCATGATCAAGGCCCAGATACGCGGAACGTAGACAACGGGCTTGCCTTTTTCGATCGCCGCCAGGGTGACTTTGGCTACCTGTTCCGGCGTGCCCGAAAAAGGTGGCGGTTTCAAGCCCGCGGTCATTCCAGTCTTGATGAACCCGGGCTTCACGCACACCACCTTGAGCCCCGCGAGGCGGTAGCGATGGTCGAGACCTTCGAGATAGCCGGTGAGACCCGCCTTGGACGCGCCGTACAACACGACGGGCTTACGACCGCGTTCCCCCGCCACGGAGCTGAAGACCGTGAGCGTGCCTCCACCGCTCGCCATCAGACGCTTGCGAGCTTCTTCGCAGAAAAGCACCGTGTTGGTGAAGTTGGTCGTGAGCATCGTCCTCGTCAGCTCGGGGTTCGCTTCGAGCGACTCTTGAGTTCCGAAGGCGCCCGCGGTGACGACGACCACGTCGAAACCGCCCAACGCCTGCGCGGCCGCGTCCAGGGCCGGAGCGAACGTCGTGTGATCGAGCAAATCGCAACGTGCGCTCGCTGGCGCCGCCTGCGAGGTGCGCACCCCCAGATCGGCAGAGCTTCGCCCGAGCTCCGCGCTGTCACGCCCCAGCAGAAACAGCGAGTGGCCCCGTTCAGCCATGAGCCGCGCGAGTGCGCGCCCCATGCCCTTGGTTGCACCCAGCAGGACCACTTTCACTAGTTCTTCTCCATCAGCCGCTCGTAAGAAAGATCTCGACCTCAGCGCGAGACCACCTGTCGACGCGCGGTTCTAGCCGGGAAAGGCGGCCAAGGCTAGCCCTGGCCAAACCCGGTCAGCGGACCAGCGCCTGGCGAGAAAACCGCGGCGGCGGTCACCTCCCGAGAGGGCGGGGAGAACCACCGAATTAGGGAGCGATCTCTCGCACGCTGACCCAGCGGTAGCGCGCCTCCTCCACTCCGGTGTTGCGAACGAACGCCGCACCGCCCTCCAGATAGATGAGGTCCGACTCGCCATTGACCGGCGCTTGTTCGTCGCAGCTCGTCTGAGCGTACCAACCTCCGGCATCGGTCGTCTCATTCACCAGCTCCCAAGACCCGCCGTCGGCGCCCTCGGTCATGTCTCGGTACGACTCGAGCTTGACGCTCGCTCCGTCGGGTAGGTTGTAGATGACGTACTTCCAGCCGATCCATCTGTCGAAGGGCAGCTCGCCCTCCAGCGGCCAGACCACGTCGGGTTCCACCCGGCTCTTGGGGGTGCTCGATGAATGCATCAACTCCTTGTCGAAGTCCGTGGCGCCATCGTGCCGCAGCCGAGAATAGTACGTGTGCGCGTCGCAAGGAGTCGTGCCGTGCCCTTCGGGACCGGTGCGTGCTCCGACCACGAGCCCCGCCCACGCGGTCGCATCGTCTTGCACCCGGCGATAGTAGACAGTCACCTCGACGTCCCGCCAGGGACCACTCGGACCAGCATACACATAGAGCCGCGGCTGCGAACCGTTCATCAAGAGCTCACCGTTCCCCGTGACCTCCAAGCTACCGGTGCCTCTGAATCCCGAGATCTGACGTGGGTCGTGAGGATCGATGCGCTCGGTCAGGCCGTACGCGGTGCCCGACGCCCAGTGCTCCGAGGTCCACAGCGCGCCACTCGGAGCCGATGGATAGAGCTCTTGAATACCGAAGACATCCTTGCCCGAGCTGCCGCTTGCCCCCGTGGAAGTCGCGCTCGAGCCGCCCGTACCCGTGTTCCTCGCCCCGCCACTCGACGCACCGCCCACCGCGCCAGTGACTCCGCTCGTCGTAGCACTGCTCACCGAGCTTTCAGTGGTGGGTGCGCCTCCTCCACCTGCGGCGCCGCTGGCGCCCCCGGACGTCGTGCTCGAACCACTCACGGAGGCCACCGACATCGAGCTGGCGCTCGCCATCGAGACGCCGCTCCCCCCAGCGAGACCAGCACTGGTCCCGGCCGAGTGCGGCGCCGGCTTCGGCCCCCGTTCGGCGCACGACAAGAGCACTACCGCGGACCACACAGCCGTTCGAGTCCCGGGCCAGAGCATTGGACTCGAGTGTAGCACGGCGGCCGCGGCGCCTCGCACATGCCACAGGTTGGCGGGAGGGCCCGTGACGGCCCCCCGGCCCAAGCTACCCGTCAGGCGGCTTCCGTGGCTGCCCCCTTGACCGCTTGAACGTCGATTTCGATGTCCACGCGCTCTCCCACCAGGACTCCCCCGGTCTCCAGCGCTTGGTTCCACTTGAGACCGAAGTCGCCGCGATCGATGGCCGTCTTTGCAGTGAACGCCACGCGTTGGTTTCCCCAGGGGTCGATGGCCTTGCCGGAGAGCTCGCTTTCGAGCACCACGTCGCGCGTGACGTCGCGGATCGTCAGCTCCCCATGCACCCGGTAGCGGTCACCGCCGAGTGCCTCGATGCGGTCGCTGCGAAAGCCGAGCGAGGGAAACCGTTCGACGTCGAAGAAGTCCTGAGAACGCAAATGGGCGTCTCGATCGGCGCTCCCGGTTTCTATGCTCGCGGCATCGATGGACACCTCGACTCGAGAGTGCGTCAGGTCTTCCTCGTCCAACTGGACCGTGCCGCGCCACGCGGCGAAGCGGCCACGAACCTTCGACAGCACGAGATGACGCACGGAAAAGGTCACGGCAGAGTGGGCGGGGTCAAAGTTCCAAGCGTTCGTTTTCATTATATTTTTCCTTTCGAACCATGAAGAGAACGTAAGACTGTTCCATGTAGACGACTAGATGCGAATACTTGGATTTACTGTCCTACCAATGGAACAGTAAGCGGGTGGACCTCAACGAAATCGTGGTGTTCGCCAAGGTCGTCGAACGCGGAAGCTTCGTGGGAGCCTCGCGAGATCTGGGAATTCCCAAGTCGACGGTCAGCCGCAAAGTCAGCGAACTCGAGGAGAGGCTCGGTGCAAGGCTGCTGCAACGCACGACGCGCACCCTGAGCCTGACCGACGTCGGGCACGCTTACTACCAGCACGCTCAGCGGGTGGTGCAGGAACTCGACGCTGCCGAACAGATCGTCACGCGCATGCAGGAGATTCCGCGCGGGCTGCTTCGCGTCACTATCCCGTTGAACTTCGGCTACCTCGGTCCGATGCTCGCGACATTCCTGGAGCACACTCCGGAGGTCCAGCTCGAGATAGTGTGCACGGATCGCGTGGTGGATCTGATCGAGGAGGGGTTCGATGTTGCGATACGCGCTGGCAGGCTTGCTGATTCGACGCTGGTCGCCCGAAACCTGGGCGTCCTCAAGAGCACCGTCGTGGCCAGCCCGAGCTTTCTGGAACGGCAGGGCACCCCGACGACGCCCGAGGAGCTTGCCGAATGTGCCTGCATCGCCTTCGGGGGCAGTCCGAATAGCGCCACGTGGCAGCTCGCGCGCGGTGGCAAGCAGGTGCGAGTCGCCATGCGCACTCGCTATGTCGTCAACGACTTCGACTTGGTCCACCAGGCTGCACTGGCGGGGCTGGGCGTGGCGCTGCTGCCCGTCCAACGCTCGGCCGAAGATCTCGACCAGGGCAAGCTCGTTCGACTCCTCGAAACTTGGTGCTCACCCGAGGTACCGATTCACGCCGTCTACCCGAGCACCCGGCACCTATCACCCAAAGTGAAGGCGTTCGTCGACCACCTGCAGCAGTCGCTGCGCGAAGCCTAGCGCTTGACCCGCCGTCGCGACGGTAACTGGCACCGACGGCCTATTTGCGCGGCGTCGAGCCATCCTCCGGCCATGCCAAGCGCTCGACCAACCGAACCAGAGCCGCGACCAGAGCGCCCTGTGAACGCCTGGCCACCACGGGATCGCGTCTCTTCCTGGATGCATCTCGCGAGGCTCTTCCAAGCTCGAAGCCAGCGCTGAAGTATTCGCCGTGCAAGAACCAGGAATGGTCCAGCAGCGCTTCTTCGAGCTCCAACCAGCGCTGCCTCTGTTCGCTATCGAGCGACGCCTGAAAGCTGGCACTCAGGGCCAGCACGCGCGACAGCAAGCGCTGGTAGTCCTCACGCTGTTCGAAGTCACTCGCCAGTCGCTCCCAATCCCGACGCCTGGCACGATGACGGGACTTCGCGGCGCGAGCCCGAGAAGGTTGGCTCACCAAGAGCAAACGCTCCCTAGCCGCGTGTTTCCAGAGGGGCGGAGCCAAGAGCACGCCCAACTGCCCGTGCAGAGCGACACGCGTCGCCGAGGAGCTTCGGTGCGGGGAAAACAGGACCTGGGCCATGAGGCTGACATACTATACAAAAGTTCAGTTATAAAGCCCCTTCAGCGCGGCACGCTTCGCGGCCTCGACAGAAGCCGAATTGAGTGGTTTTTCCAGGACGAGCGGTACCCAGGCCCCGCAGCGGCGGAACTCGCTCACGCGCCTGATGTTGCCTGACATCAGCACGCGGATAGCGTCCGGCCAATCCGCCAAACGGCGAAGCACCTCGACGCCGGTGCCATCGGGCAACTCGAAGTCCACGAAGGCCAGATCGACGATCGCGGCCACCTCGAGTGCCGCCAGCGCACTGCGAACGCTGGCCGCGTGGTGCACTTCGAAGCGGCGGCCCAGCTGGCGCGCCACCGCGCGCCGTACCAGTGGGTCGTCGTCCACGACCAGCGCCCAGGGCTGCCGGCGACGAGACCGGAAAGAGCGCTTGGGTTCGTGCGACCCGTTCTCCGGATCGGGAGGCCCAAGTGCCTCGAGCTCGCCGTCCTTCCGGTTCCCGTCCCTCTCCATGCATCTTCCCATCCCGCTTGGGCTTGCGGGAGATGAGCCGATTATGCACCGGATCCGCCCTACGTCAAATAAGACGTATTCTAAAAAGACGTAAGCGCGCCTACAACCCGAGCCCCCGATGGGCGAAGCTCTGGCCGAACGATTTGGCAAGCGTTGCCGCAAGCTCCGCCACCAGGCGGGCTTGTCGCAACTCGACATGGTGCGCGAGCACGGATTTTCGCTCTCGCACTACCAGAAGCTCGAGAGAGGCACGCTCGATCCGCGCTTGAGTACGATGCGCAAGATCGCGGACTCTTTCGGGATCACACTCTCCGAGCTGCTGCGTACGCTGTAGGTCTCTCCGAGAGCGCCGGTCTCGCAACCGTCCGGCCATCCGCGGGTTTTTCGTCCTGCCGTTGGCGGCATGGGCTTTCGAGAACGCACGCAGAGCGACGGGCGCTCGTGGCGACGCCCGTCAGCCGCCGTCTACCGCTCACCGTCCCTCACTGAGGGCAAGAGCTATGCCCGCCGGCGACGCGCAAATGCTGCTGCCAGACCCATCAGGGCCAGCCAACCCAAGCCCGCCGACCGAGGTCCACCGGACATGCTGCAGCCTCCGCCGCCGGCACTGCCGTCTGCCATGTTCGACCCACTGCTGCCCCCGGATCCGGTAGCCGAATCCGTCGACCCGCTGCTGCCATCGGAACTGCCGTCCGCGCTGCCGCTGTCCGGACCTCCGCCAGTCCCCGTCGCTGGATCGGGGTCGGGTACCGAGACCTCCTTGCCGCCCGGCATCTCGGCGGGCAGCTCGGGGAGACGGTTGTCGTAAAAGGAATCCGGGATGGCCTGCGCCGGCTGCACGCACGTGGTCAGCCGCGCCCCTTCGGCGCTGAAGCTGCCGGTGGCCACGAAGCCCGCGTCACAGACGCACGTCGGAGTCATGTTGACCGGCATGCAGTGGCCGTGCGAGCCGCAGTCGAAGGTAGCACACGGATCAGGTAGGACCTCCGCCCCAGCCTCGTTGTCGCCAGGGTTCAAGAACGACATGCGTTGGTCCTGACAGATGACGGTGGCCGAGCCATCCGGCGCAAATGTGGTCCGCGCAGTGGCCCCCGGGACGCAAGCGCAGGCGGCGACCTCTGTTTCATTGCCCAACGCGTCCTCGCCCGTCACGCTGCGGCAAATGCCGCCCGCGCCGCAGGTGGCAAAATCACAAGGATCGGTCGAATCCGGTGTGTCCACGGAGCATTGATCGATGCCGTCGACCACGGCTTGCAGTTGATGCTCGCGCGGCACATCGCCGCCGCTCGAGCGACCAAATACCGGGTCGACCGTCATTTCTTCCGCGGACAACCGCGTATAGAAACGAGTCAAGTAGGGACTGCCTTCGAGCACTCCGAGCAACGCCGTCGCGGCCTCCTCGTCCTCGGGAGTCGGGAAAAAGCCCGCATCGATCTGATTGCGTACCTGCTCTGCGTAGCTGTCCGTGGGTCCGGCGAACTCGGTCACCCAACCCTGGCCACCAGCCTCGTCGACGCCCGCAGCCACCAGCTTCGTCCAGTTCGTTAGCAGAGGTGAGCTGTAAGAAAAGGGATCGAAGCGGATCAGGGAGTCGTCGATGGTCACATTCTCCCAGTTCTTCGCCTCGTAGCGCTGATCGCTCAATAGGAATACCAGGATGCTCATCTCGGGTTCCGCAGCCAGCGCGGTCATGCGGAGTGGAATCGACGGCGAGTTTCCCGGCAGGGTGAAGCGGAAGGGCTTGATGTCGCTGACATCAGCGCCATTGACGAGCTTGAGCGCGAGGAACTTCATGCCCTCTTCGGTGTACAAGTCGATGTACGGCTCCATGGGAGGCGTCACTCGAAAGTCTTCGCCACGCAACCACTCGATCAACGCGTCGGGGTCCTGAGACTCGATGACCGCGACGTCGTAGTCACCAACCTCCGCACGAATGTGCACGGTCACCGCGCCACCGTCGCTGTCGTCGGCCACACCCCCGAGGGTAGGAGCGGCCTCGAAGTAGATCTGGCAATCGTCCGGCATCACGAACACCGGGCCCGTGTTGGCATCGAGCGCGGTCAGAGCGCGCTGAGGGAAGACAGCCAGGCTGTCCGGATCGGGGACTTCGCCCAGGGGCAAGATCCAGGCGAAGTCAGGCGCCTCTCCGTTGAACGCGATCTGCGTCGTCATCGTCACCGAGTCTTCGCCCACCTCGAACAGGATCCGCTCGGCGGTCTGGTCAACGGGCTGGCGCCCGCAGAAGAAGCCACCGCACGCCTCGGCGTCGTGGGAGTAGGCCGCCACAGAGAGCGCGAGCGCTCCGAGCAAAGCTTTGGTCTTGTGCATCATTCCTCCGAGACAGGCGGTTTCGCGACACCGCCCGAGTGGGTTCCTTGGGCACCACCGCAATAGCACCGCAAGAGCAACGCAAGAGCAATGCCCATGCCACCGGCCCGAAAATGCTCTAACAAGAAGAAATGGCTGCATCCGCGCTGCCCGAGGCTGCGACGCCTGGCACAGCCTGGGCCAGAACCGGAAGCTCATGCCGTGTTGCCGTCGAGCAGCTCGTCCGACCGCGCTTCCGGGCTGCTCGAAATTTTCTGCGATTCGCGCAGTGACCAACCGACGCTGAACCGGCGCCGCTTCAGCGCGGCCGCTGCGTGGGGCGCTTGCTGCTGCGCCGACGCAAGAGCTGCTCCAGCTCGTTCTTCGCGTCGATGTTCGTGGGGTCCATTTGCAGCACCAACTCGAACTCTTCGATCGCCGATTCCAGCTCGTGTGCGCGCTTCAGCAGCGAAGCAAAGCAGAAGCGAATGCGTGGATTGTGGGGGAACAGCTGCACGACTTTGCCCACGAACAACCTGGACCGTTCCAGATAAGTTCGATCCGCTTCCCCGAGCATCCAGGCTTGAACCACTTTGGCCTCGGCCGCGCACTCTTGCTCTGTCCTTTTCCGTGCGGCTTCCGGCGACTGGGGGTCGGGCTCGCGCGGGCCTGGCGAGCGCACCGAGGCTCCGGGCTCTGGCGCCGGACGATCGGTCGCGTGTGACACGGCGCGCACGGCCTGGCTCGAAATGCTCCGCGGGATCCGGCTTTGATGGACGGGTCGGGGCTGCTCACTCGGACCAGTGCGCATGCGCACCAGGCCCATGATGAGCAGAGCGTAGAGTAACGCCACCAGCTGGTCACCAGCAGCGGGATTGAGTCGCAACAGGTCGACGTAACTGCACGGCGCACGCTCGAGGCGGGCGAGCCAGGCTCGGCAGGGAGCGCTCAGACCGCGATCCTCGATGGGCATCCGTTCGGACAGGGAGAGACGCTCATGCGCGAACGCGCGCACCGAACGCCGCGCGCGTTCCAGAGCAGGTTCCGTCTGGATGCAAGAGAGAATCAAACCAAGCGGATCGGGTGGAGTATGTACCGATACCGCGCCCGCGAGCTGTGCCGACCCGGGAAAGAAAGCATAGCGAGTGTCCGGCGGCGTGAGGCATGAATCCAACACGACACGCTTGATGAAATCGGCGCGCGCCAGCTGCACACTTTCCGACGGCAACAACACCAAGCTTTCGACGGCGGAAAAGAGATCGAGCCCATGCGTATTCGCGTGCTGTGCGGTGAACATCAGGGCTTCGGGCGGCAGGTAGCTCTCGAGCGCCGCTTGCTCACGGCGCCCATCGCTGTCAGTCGGCAGCAGTGCAGAAATGATCCGGCCATCCTCGAAGCCGAGCCCGATCGAATCCGCGGAGCTGCTGTTCAATACCAGACGCCCGCTGAAACGCCGATTGAACGCATAGCCCAGCAACTCCACCAGAGGGCTATCCGAGATCAGTCCGCTGGCTTCCGGTTGCTCCCCGGTAGGGGTGGCGTCAGAAGCTTCGGCCCATTCTGAAACAGGCTTGGGCATGGTGAGGATACTGATTATTGCTCTGTGAGCAGCACTTGTCGATGCGCCGACGACCCGTCAGGCGCACTTCATGGGCTCATCGGAAATCGTTCGTCTTTTCGGTTAGTTCACGGCATGGCGCCCGTCAACCAGGCTGGACAGTTTTCCGATGAATGAAACTGACCCGAAACGGCAGCCAGACAAATCTCCGCTCGAAGACTGCGAGGTCATCCAAGGGGGAGCGGCTGACACGGTAATTCGGGAAAAAGGCAATTGTCACACGTCGGCCCGATGCCTGCCGCTGGCGGGGCGTCAGGAACAATGACCCGGAAGAGCATGGGCGAGATCGCGTCTTTTTTGCGGCCGCCATCGCCCACCTCGGCAAAAACGTTGCCGATTCACGCGGGAAGGCAGAGATTCGCGACACTAGCTACTTGTCGCTTCTACCGTTCTTGCGTCATAAGACCCGTCACCCGAAATCTTCACCATGCCTACCACGTCAGAAGCAGTTACCCGGGGCGTTCGCGTCGAAGTCAACGCCCGCTATTCCCCCGAATATTCCGACCAGAGCCGCAAGAAGTGGTTCTTTCTGTACACGATTCGCATCACCAACGAGGGGGCCGAACCGGTACAGCTTCGGAGCCGGCATTGGATCATCACCGACGCGAACGGCGAAGTGGAAGAAGTGAGAGGGCCAGGGGTCGTCGGCCAGCAGCCCCACTTGAGGCCTGGTGAAAGCTTCGAATACACATCGGGCTGCCCCTTGGAGACGTCGTTCGGATCGATGCAGGGCAGCTACGAGATGGTATCGGACGGCGGTGAGCGGTTTCAGGCGGAGGTTGCCGGCTTCGCGCTACGCGAACGCGAGGACGCCATCAACTGAAAGCGAGACTGCGCAATTCAGAAAGTCCAATCCGAGTCGACCTGGACCACGTGGGTGCTCACGATGCCCCTGCGGGGGTCGGCGTTCACCACCAGGTAGTGTCTCCCGATACCGTCTCCGCGGTTGGGAATGGCGCCGCCGCCGCCGGCAATGTGCGCGTCGATTCCGGCATTCTCGAAATGGATATAGGTGTGAATGTGACCATACAGGGTGAGGTCGACCCCAGCCTGCTTCAATCGATTCAGTAGCTTGGCCGCCTCTGCCTTGCTGGCGAACGCACCGTGGCGGGTGCCGCTCGGGTCGAGCGGCGGAATGTGCATGGCCACCACGTGGGTCTGGCCGCGACCCTCCGCGAGCCAAGCATCGAGCCAATCAACCACCAGAGGGTCCAAGGTCGCGCTCGCGGAGTCGAGCATGGTGAAACGCAACCCGTGGAAGGTGAAGCTGTAGTTGCCGCGCCCGAACATGTCTTGATAGGGGGGCGGATCCTCTCCCAGCTCGTGATTGCCCAGGGTCGCGTAGTAGGGAACACCGAGCGGCTCGAGCTCACGCTTGAAACGAGCGAGCTCTCGGCGGCTTCCGTTCGAGGTGAGATCTCCCGCTCCGAGCACGAAGCGCACGCCCGCCTCGTCGTTGAGTCGCTCCACCATGTCGTGGAAACGGTCGATGGCCTCCTGGACATCGCTCAGGAGTGCGAATTCGAAGCCTTCTTCCAGGGCACTATCCGGGGGGCCCAGCGAGAGGCGAATCGGGTCGCTACCAGACCAGGCCAGCTGCCACACCGCGCGCGTTGGAGCCGTACGCACAGGCTCACCGATTTCGACGCCGCTCCCGTCGCGCAGCCTGAGCTCCGCGCCTGGCATCAGGTTGTGAACCTCGAGTTCGAGGGGCCGCGCCGCGCCATCAGGGCGACGCAGCGTGAACTCCAGCGCCGGCACGCTGCCCCACAGAAGCAGGCGATCTTCCGTCAGCTCCAGGATCGCGGCGTGTCCTTCAGCCACGTCGACCGAAAGCCCCCGACCTGTCTGGTGCCCCACCTCCCGATCGCGCTCGGCGCGATCCTCGGCGGCGCGCAAGCAGCCGGATACCAGCGAGAACAGGGCGAGCAGAAGGGCGCGCCAGGGCGCGCTGTGCGCCAAGCCTCGCTCAGTCGGCACGACGACCTCCTTGCCTGTACAGAAGCGAGGTACTGAGCACATATGCCGAACCCACCTGCGCTTGGAACGAGAGGCCGAAGTGGTCGTCCAGGTAAACCTTGGACTCCACGCCGAAGTGGCCGATCACACCGCTTCCCAGGCCCTCGAGCTTCGTCCCCGCGGCAAAGTCGTCGTGACGATGATCGTACCCCAGCTTCACTTCGCCCCCGCGATGATTCGGATCACCGAAGGTGCTACCAAAAGCGAAGTTCATCAACAGCAGGCTGTTGTCATCGTGTCCCGCGCCGGGGGCCTGGTACTCGAATCGGTTCACGCCCACCCCCAGCCCGAGTTCGGCAAATGTGCCGCCGAGGTCGGCGGCGAAGCGCGCGAGGTCCAGACGCCCCTGAGCGGACACCTCGGCGGTGGTGATGCCAAAACCGTCACGACCAAAGAAATGGTGAGTCAGCGCGGCGACCGTGTCGACCCAGGTCCCGTCGCGGCTGGGCTCGTCGGGAGTCGCGCCCACGATGCGGTAGGCCACGGGCAGCCGATAGCGCGCATTGTGTCCACCCGGTGCAAGCTCCAGCTCGGGCATCAGGCTGAGCGCGCCGAGCCGCAGGTCGAAGCCCTGCACCGCGAAGTGCCGATAGTCGAACAACGGATCGTACACATAGCGGTAGCCGAACCTGCTTTCGAGAAGCGGAGCGTAGGTCACGGAACGCCCGCGCGAAGCTGGCGATACAGCGCTGCCATAAACGTCGAGCAGCCACGAGCCGATGAAGAGTGCCGCCCCGGACATTGCGGTGAACGCCAGGAAAGGCACCAGCACCGGGTTGGCGCCAAACACCGGCACCGGCGCCAGCGACAGGAGCACCAGGCCGAGCCCCGACAGCTCCACCCACAAGAACTTGGGAGCAAAGCGTGGGCAGCCACGCACGAAGTGACCGCTGCCGTGGACGAGCGCGCCCGGGACGACGCCAGCGAGCACGGCCAGCGGCTTGGCAGGAGCCGGACACGGCTGCTCGGACTCGAGCGCGGACGACTGGACGCCCTCGGCTGCCTGCGCCTCACCGAGCGTGGAGCCGCCCGCAACGGCAAGCGCCAACCCCACTACCCCCCTGGACACGTATCGAGATCGCAAAGGCACCTGGATTGCGAAGTAACACGCGGATTGCTCGAGAGTCCACTCTGTCAAACTGCGTTGACGCCCCGGTGCCCGGGACCACGCCACCCGAAGACCAACCCGAAACAGCAAAAGAGCTGACAGAGCGCCGGTCGAGCCATTTCGTCCGCCCGTAGAGGCTGGCTAGGGTTCGGTTGTATGATAGATTGCCGTGAGCTCGAACAAGAGGGCGAATCGGAAGGGCGCGCAATCAACTCGATGGATAGCAAACAACTCACTGCAGTCAGCGGGGTGGTGATCCATTCGGAGAGCCAGCGAGGTGTGAGCTACCGCTTAGAGCGCTGCATCGGAGAGGGAGGCATGGGCGTGGCATTCTTCGCGATCCGCCAGGCCCCCGAGGGGCTCGCCCCGGTGGTGATCAAGGTGGTCCGTCCGGAAATCACCCTGAGCGCCGACCAGACCGCCGCGATCTTGGTGCGCAAGGAGGCTGTCGCGCTCGGCCGCCTCAACGAACGTGTGCCGCCCACACCTTTCGTGGTGCGTTTCGTGGACACTGGCAGTGCGGAAGTGTTGGGTAAAGGCAGCGTGGTGCTCCCCTGGCTTGCCATCGAATACGTGCACGGCGGCATCGAGGGGACGAACCTGCACGACCGCGTCAGGTACAGCTGCAAGAACGTCGGGGCGGCCTTCGACCCGGCGCGAGCTGCTCATTTCGTGCGTTCGCTCGCAAGCGGGCTCGAAGCGATTCACGCGGTAGGTGTCGTGCACCGGGATCTGACACCGGGCAATATCTTGTGTTGCGGGTTCGGCGAAGCCGAGCTGTTCAAGATCTCCGACTTCGGGATCGCGCGCCCCCAGGGGATGGCCATCACCTTCGGCGACATCGTGCTGGGCACGCCGGGCTACATGGCTCCCGAACAGAACTCCGGCTCCGCCGGGGACCCGCGCCCCGCCACCGATGTGTTCGGTTTCGGGTGCCTCGTGTACTACGTGCTCACCGGCATGCCGCTGTTCGACGTCAAAGCGCCAGTCCAGGCCTTGCTGAAGATGCGAGAACGCCGTGCCAGCATCACCAAGAGCCCCTTCTTGTCGCCAGAGCTCAAAGAGCGGACCAACGCCTGCCAGGCCATCGATCACGCCATCGAACGAGCCACCGCGATGGATCCGAAGGCGCGCCCCCAGTCCGCCGAAGAGTTCGCGGCGAGCATCGTCCCCTGGCTCGGCGAGAGCAGCCGCCGTCCGCGCGCCGCACGAGCGATCTTGGACAGCCTGCTGTGCTTGTCTTCGCCCGCAGACCTGACCAGCTGGACTTGGACCACCCGCCACCCGCCGGGGGGCGACCGCGTGGTGCGATCCGCGGCGTGGGACGCCGACGGGCACTGTTTCGCCATGACCATGCGAGGGGCCGCATACTGGACCGGGGAAACCTGGGTAGACGTGCAGGATCGGGACGCCCCACTGCCGGCCGGGTTGCTGTTTGCGCGACGCTTCGAGGCCGGAGGCTGGCTGGTAGGCGGGAACGGCGGCACCCTCGCGGTTTATGCCACCGACGGGGTGCGGGAAATGATGCACTGTCCCGACCAGGAGGTGGTGTTCCATCACGCCAGCGGCCGTTTCGACGATCTACTGGTCGCGGTGGGTCAGCGCCCCGGCTGCCCCCCGGCCTTGTGGGCCATGGCCGCGCATCGCTGGATGAAGCCCTTGGTGCTGGAAGGAGTCGCCTACGTCGCAGCGCTCTTGCGCCTGGACGACGACCGCTGGGTGCTGTGCGGAAGGCTCGAGCAAGGCACCGGGTTCGCCGCCGTCTATCGACCGATGCAGTGGGAGGTGACCTACTTGCTCGCGCCCCCGACCCGCGCCTTCGTCGGAGGCGCGTCGACGCCCGAGCGCGGTTTCGGGCTCGTCGTTGGCAGCAACGGAGTCGCCCTGCGCATCGAGGGAGACACCACGCAGAGCTCGCTCGCCAGCGGCGCACCTGATTTGAGCGCCGCCGCAATGGACGTACTCGACCGCGAGTGGGTGGCCAGCGCCGGGCAGCTCTTCGTGAGGGATCCGGCGGCGGATCCGAGCTGGCGCTGCATCTGGAGCGATCCTGCCTGGAGCACCCCGTTCGTCAGCGTGATGGCGGACGCCGGTCTGGTCGTCGCGATGACCGTCGATGGCGGCATCATCGAGGGAAGAGCAGGTTGGCGAGCATTCGGGCGCCGTCAGAGCAGCCACAGCGGGCTTCGCTCGGCCATGCAGGGGTGAGCCCGCGCCGCCCAGGCTACACGTAGCGTCCGAGGGCGCGCTCGACACCACCCAGATAACCCCGGCCGAATAAGTTCAGGTGCACGAGCAAAGGGTACAGCTGGTACAGATCGACGCGCTCCTCGTGCCCGTCGGCGAGCGGGTAGGCTTCGGCGTAGGCGGCGAAAACATCCGGACCGAACCCTCCAAACAGGCGCATCATCGCCAGATCCACCTCGCGGTGGCCGGCGTAAACGGCCGGGTCGATGAGCACCGGCGCTCCGCTCGTGTCCGAATGCAAGTTGCCGCCCCACAGGTCACCGTGTAGACGCGCCGGTGGCTCCGGCGGGCCACACAGCTGCTCGAGGCGAGCGAACAACCGCTCGAAGTTGCGCACCAGCGCCTGGTCGGCCAGGCCACGCCCCAGCGCCCTGGTCACCAGCGGTTCCAGCCGCTCGCGCCGGTAGAACTCGTGCCAGCTCGGTCGACTCCTGTTGCTCTGCGGGAGCGAACCGATGAAATTGTCGTGGCCCAGACCGAAGGCCTCGGCGCCATGCCGGTGCAGCTGGGCGAGGCCATGACCGAGCTCTTCGTCGAAGCCCGCTCGATGGCGCCCGGGTTTCAGATACTCGAGCGCCAAGAACGCGGCCCCCTCCCCTTCTTCATCGGACACGGCGAGCACTTCGGGAATCCGCAGCGCCCGCGCCTCCGCCAGATAGGCGAGCCCTTGGGCCTCGCGTGGAAACATGCTGCGCGACGCTTGCGAGTTCTGCTTCACGAACACGCTGCGACCATCCGAAAGCTCGACTCGGAAGGCTTCGTTGATGTCACCACCGCTCAGGCGCTCTGCCCGCTCGACCCGCGCGCCAAGCATGGCTACGAGGGCCGCCCGTACAGCCGGGTCGATCATAGCTCGTGCTCTTGGCGCAAGCGTTCGAGCAGATGTCGGCAGCCGGCTTCGCAGATGTCCAGCACCCGATCGAACCCGTCTTCGCCACCATAGTAGGGGTCGGGCACACTCGAGCCACGCTCGCTCGCAGGATCGAAATCCCTGAGCAAGCTGACCTTGCTGCGTTCGCCTTCCGTGCGCGCGAGCCTCATCAAGTCGCGATGGTTGCTGCTGTCCATCGCCACCACATAGTGGAAGTCCTCGAAGTCGCTCACCTCGAACTGGCGCGCGCGACCGCGAAGCTCGATGCCGCGCCGCCTGGCGGCTGAGGCTGAACGACGGTCGGGCCGCTCGCCCACGTGGTAGGCGGCCGTGCCGGCGCTATCCAGCTCGATCTGCTGCTCGAGCTTCGCCGCCTCGACCAGAGACTGCATGACGCCCTCGGCGGTGGGCGATCGACAGATATTGCCGAGACACACGAAGCAGATCCGAATCATGCTCGAGGTGTAGGCGAACTCGCCCCGAGACGCCACACCCCGTCGCGGCCCAGCACGGCAGGTTCGCTCAGTGCGCCGCCAGCCAGACTTCGAACACCGGGACGGTTCTTCGGCCAGCGCTGCGCGTCGGCGCGCGGAGACCGGCGAGGGCGGCGACCAGCTCCGCGCTTCGTGCCTCGGGACGGCTAGCCATTTTGTGCCCGCCCCGTCAGAGACGCGACTACACTCGGAACCACCATGAGCACCCTTTCCGGAAAGACTCTCTTCGTCACCGGCGCCAGCCGCGGCATTGGCAAAGCAATCGCGTTGCGCGCCGCCCGCGACGGCGCCAACATAGCGGTGGTGGGCAAGACTGCGGAGCCCCACCCCCGGCTGCCCGGCACCGTGCATTCGGCGGTAGAGGAAATCCAAGAACAGGGTGGGCAAGCCCTGGCCTGCATCTGCGACATCCGCTCCGACGAGCAGGTAGCTCGCGCTGTCGAGGCCACGGCCGAGCGCTTCGGTGGCATCGACGTCCTGGTCAACAACGCCAGCGCCATCAGCCTGACGGATACGCTGCACACGGAAATGAAGCGCTTCGATTTGATGCACCAGGTCAATACGCGGGGCAGCTTCCTGTGCGCCAAGCTCTGCATCCCCCACCTCGAGCGAAGCGCCAATCCCCACATCTTGAACCTGTCCCCACCACTCAACTTCGAAGAGCGCTGGTTCGCTCCGCACACGGCCTACAGCATCGCCAAGTTCGGCATGAGCCTCATCGTCTTGGGTCTGGCCGGGGAACTCAGACAGCGCGGAATCGCCGTCAATGCGCTTTGGCCCAAGACGGCGATCGCCACTGCGGCCATCGAGAACCTGCTCGGCGGCGGCGCCGCAATCCAGCGTGCTCGCCAGCCCCGCATCGTGGCGGATGCGGCCCACTGGGTACTCACCCAGAAAAGCCACACCACCACGGGCAACTTCTTCGTCGACGAGGACGTCCTGCGACGGGCGGGCATCACGGACTTCGACGCCTACGCCGTGAATCCCGAAGCCGAGCTGCTCCCGGACTTCTTCCTGTAGCCTGGCTCGGGCGTTGAGTCTTCATCCGCCGCGTCGGTTCCTGCCGGCTCGTGATACTCAAGGCCACCAAGAGCCCCCCTCTTTGTTCCATATTCCGGCCGAAGCGCGATCGGTACTCGTGAAAGCTCGGGTCGCCGCATGGTGCAGCGCGTCGAGCGCCGGGAAACCCAGTGTGTTCGAGGCTTAGCGCGCTGGCAGCGTTGCCAGCTTGCGCGGAGCTCGGGCCGGGCGGACCCTTGAAGGTACCCAAGAAAGGGGGACTCATGCCGGGGTCGCCCCCACGACCTGCCGGAACAGAGGAGGTGTGCCCGGCGAGCGAAGGTCGACCTTCCTAGAACGACCAAACCAGGGCACCGAACAGGTTGCCAACTGCACCGGGACCGGCCTGGCCCCTCATGAGAGGTGGGGTCGTCCTGGTTCCTCCGGGCCAGCCACTGGTCTACGAACCCCGGGCGGGGATCCGCACGAGGTGGGCAAAGAACCGCCAATGATCACCCCTGTGTGCAAAGCACTCGGTCGGCCGCAAAACCGCCACGCGAAACCGATGCCGGACAAGGGTCGCGCGGGGACACTGGAAAGTTCTCGGAACGCTTCAGGGAACCCACGCCGCAAGTCTCAGTACTGATTCGAACGTCGGTTGTCGGCTTTGTCGGCTGGACATCCCGGGTCCCGGGCGGCAACTTTCTAACTTGATGAATCCTCGAATCTTACGCGCGAGGCGGGGGATAGCGCGGCGTCTGTTCTTGAAGTCCGTAGCCCTCGGACTGTCGGTGCCGGTCGCGCTCAGGCTTTCGCGTCTGGCCACTGCGGCCCCCTCCCCCGCGCCCAAGCGGTTCTTCGTGTTCTTCATGCCGCACGGCGTCGCCCCGGAGCACTACGCCCCGCGCGTCACGGAGGGCGACTGGACGAACTTCGCCCTCGACCAGACCAACGAGAGCATCCTGGCCCCGCTCGAGCCCTACAAGCAGTACGTCAACGTCTACGAAGGCTTCAAGTATCCCGACATCGGCGGCACTCACGAAGGCATCGTGAACTGCCTTTCGGGGGTCGAAACGCTCGATTCGACCACCTCGCGCACCACGCTCGAGCACACCATCGCCCAGGGGCTTGGGGTCAAGCCCCTGATTCTGGGCGCTTGCTCGCACCTGCCTTACGGCCTCGACTCCAACGGCATGCTCTTTTGGAACGGGTCGCCCATCGACCCCGAGAAGGACCCGTCGAAGGTCGCCGATGAGCTTTTTGGTACCAGCACGGCGCCGAGCCCCATGGTCGATCCCAATGTCGAGCTTCGCAGTCAGCTACTCGGCCTGACGGCGGCGGAGATCGAAGACCTCTCCGGCCAGCTCAGCGGGCTGACCCGCGAGCAGAACAAACTGCAACAACACCTCGAAGCCATCCAGGCGCTTCAGCAGGGCAGCGGAACGGGCACCGGCCAATCGAGCTGCACGACGGCTCCTTCGCTGCCCACGGTCGAGGCGGTGCGCGCGGCCAGCGCCGGCCAGGTCATCGACCCCAGCGGCGGCAACGACTACTTCTATCAGGAAGAGAACTTCCGTAAGATCCTGCAGGCTCAGCTCGAGGTGGTAAGCCAGGCCCTGATCTGCAATGCAGCGCAGGTCATCGCCCTGCAGCCCATGTACGCGACTTGCGATTTCGACTTCAGCTTCGTCGGGCAGAGCGACGGCAGCGGCATCGACACCAAGGGCTCCCACCACAACGACCTCTCGCACACGGGACCGCAACAGGCCAGCGGAGCCCAGTACGACTCACCGATCTCGGTGGACAACTACTCGCCCGAGCCGCGCCGAGCCTTCGCCCGCTGCCAGCGCTGGTTCGCGCAGCAGCTCGTCGACCAGGTGGTCAGCGTGCTCGCCAGCACAGACGACCCCGCTGCGCCGGGCAGCAAGGTGCTCGACAACACCATCATCTACTGGATGAGCGAAATCGGCGACGGCCAGAACCACACGCGCCTCAGCGTTCTCGAGTACCCGCAGGTCCCTACCTCCTTACCACTGGTCACCATTGGCAAGGGAGGAGGCGCGCTGAGCACGGGGCAAGTGATCCGAGCCGGCATCGGCACCGATTCGGACAATGCGTTGATGGTGAACCGCCCCGCCACCGACATCTACCTGACCCTGGCACAGGCCATGGGGGTCAGCGCAACCTTCCCTGGCACGACGGGCGCCGTGACGGAGGCACTCACATGAGGCCGCTCGGTCACTTCGGTCCGCTGCTGACCCTGCTGCCGCTCGCTCTGGCCACGGCGGCGTGTTCGGGCGAATCGCCTGGAGGCATGCGTGCCGGAAGCATGGGAAGCAATGGTTCGGGAGCCTCGAGCACGGACGGAGGCAGCGGCGGCGCCAGCAGCGGAAGCACCACCAACGGCAGCAACGGCAGCGGCACCTCGACCACCGGCACGGACGGGACCACGACCGGGGGCGTCGAAGGCCCCGTGAGCTTCGATCTCGACTGCACCGAGCCCGCCGTCGGCGCTCCGGTCCTGCGCTTGCTGACCCGGCAGGAGTTCGACAACACCCTCGACGACGTGTTTCCCGCGGCTGCCGGCCAGTGGCAAAGCTCACTACCGGCCAATCAGATCTCGAGCGCTGGTTTCGACAATTCCGCCTCGAGCACGATCGGCAACCAGCAAGCCGAGAAGCTTTTCGAAACTGCCCAGTCGGTGGCCGATGCCGTCACCGGCAACGCGCTCGGCACGCTGTTGCCCTGCGCCGCGAGCTCGCCCGACCGCAGTTGCGCGGAGCAGTTCGTCACCCAGTACGGGCAGCGCCTGTTCCGGCGCCCGGTCACGCAAGCGGAGAAAGACCGCTACCTCGGCTTCTTCGACACGGCCGTCGCCGACGCCGACTTCACCACCGCCCTCAAGTGGATCACCGTGGGGTTGATCCAATCGCCCGGCACCGTTTACAGAAGCGAGATTGGCACCGACAACGGTTCCGGTGGTCGGCAGCTCGACCCGTACGAGCTCGCCACGGAGCTCGCCTACACCTACACGGGCTCGGCTCCGAGCGACGACTTGCTCGCGAAGGCCGCCACCGGGGACCTCGGCGATCTGACAGCCCTGGCGGGCCAGATGCTCGACACCGAGGCCGGCAAGGAGGCCCTGCAGCACTTCTTCGAGGGCTACCTGGGCTACACCAGCGCGGTGTCCAAGCAGAAGCCCAACGTGGAGGGCTTCGACACGGCCAAGGCCGACATGATCGACGAGACACGCGCCTTCATCGACAACGTCGTCTTCCAGAACAACGGCGGCCTGAGGGAACTGCTGACCGCACCCACCACGAACCCCTCGTCGGCACTGGCGAGCTACTACGGCTTCCCTGCCCCGGCGAGCGACTTCGCCTCTGTCCAGCGCCCCGCGGGCCAGGGCGTCGGCGTGCTGGCACAAGGCGCGTTCCTGGCCAGCCACGCCAACGCCAATGCGTCTTCGCCGACGCAGCGCGGCATCTTCGCGTTTACCCGATTGCTCTGCCAGACCAAGCCCAAGGTGCCCGACAATGTGCCGCAGCTCGGCGATCCGCAGCCGGGCGTCGTCACCACACGCCAGCGCTACGAAGAGGTCCACGTTTCATCGGGCCCTGCCTGCGCGAACTGCCACGCACAGTTTGATCCCCTCGGCTTCGGCTTCGAGCATTTCGACGAAGGCGGCCGCTATCGTGAGCAAGAGGTGGGCCTCGACATCGATGCCAGCGGGGAAGTCCCCGACGCCGCGGGTGGCGTCCTGTTCAGCTTCGATGGCGAAGAACAGCTGATGTCGGGCCTGGTCGATCAATCCGTGCTCTACCAGTGCTTCTCGGCGTACCTGGCCACCTATGCGTTCGGGACTGCTCAGTCGTGCCTGGGGCCCACACACGCGGCCGAGCTCGAGACGGGCGCCATGGGCGTGGCCGATCTGTTCGCGGCGCTCGCCGCGGAACCGCACTTCGCCACCCGCACTGCCCAGTAGGTAGGCCCTACTGGTTTTCGGGGACTTGCACTCCCAGCCCTTGGCCACCCGCACTGCCCAGTAGGTAGGCCCCTCTTGGTTTTCGGGGACTTGCACTCCCAGCCTTTGGGTCGTCCCCGGATCGCAAGGAGTCGCGGGCCGCACGCCCCGAGATGCCCCTGGGTGGGTGCCCACCCCAGGGTATCCGGACCGCGACGCCGGCACCCGAGTGGACCGGGGGCGTCGACGGGCATCGGGGCGCGACGGATCGGCCTGCTCCTGCCGTCGCCGTTCCTCGAGCGACGGTGGGCGGACGGACGCATGAGACTTGCGTTCCCGAAGCACCTGACGCTGAGCCCATCATGAAAGGATTCGGTCGCACTCGCTGGCGCCCATGCGCGCCGTCTCGCGGCTCACGCCCCATGGGCTCTGTCCCGGCCGAACCAACTAGGGCACAATGGGCCCCATGGGATGGCGGCAGCTTGGGGTCGGGTGGCTGGTGGCGTGGGCGTTTTCGTGGCCAGGCTGGGCGCAGGCCTGCGGTGGGTGTTTCGGCCCGCCACAGACGGTGTCCACGGTTACCGCGCATCGCATGGCGTTTGCCGTGTCGAAAGAGCGCACCGTGCTGTGGGATCAGTTCGAGTACAGCGGTTCGCCCGAGGAGTTCTCGTGGGTTTTGCCAGTGGCGCCGGGCGCTTACCTCGAAGCTTCCACCGAGGCCTGGTTCGATGCGCTCGAAGGGATGACCGCGACGCGCGTCTCGCCCCCAGCTTGAGCTGCGCGTCGGGGTCCAGCTCGGGTTGCAACCACCTCGAAGCCCAGAGCGCGTCCGCGGACGACGGCGGTGGGAAGGCCGTGGACCCGGGGGTGCAGGTGATCGATCACCGCACCGTGGGACCCTACGAAAGCGTCACCTTGCGCTCGACCGAGGGCTCGGAGCTCGTCGACTGGCTCGAGGACAACGACTACGTGATCCCTCCCGACATCGGCCCGGTCATCGAGGCCTACGTGAGCGAGGGCTCGGACTTCGTCGCCCTCAAGCTGCGTCCCGGTCAGGGCGTCCAGCAGATGACGCCCGTTCGCGTCGTCACGCCGGGCGGCGATGGAGTCTTGCCTTTGAGAATGGTGGCCGCCGGAGTAGGCGATCAGGTGGACATCGTGCTGTTCGTGATCAGCGAAGGTCGCGCCACGCTCCCCGACCTGGTCGAGGTTCACGTCGATCCGAAGGAGCTCGAGTGGGATTTCTCGAAGAACGACTCGAACTACCTCCGACTGCGCGCCAGCGCGCTTTCTGAAAACGGCGGGTTTTCCGTGCTCCCCAGCTACGCGAAGCAAGAAGCCTTCGGCAGCAGCTTCAACGCCACCGCCAGCCCAACCCAGGTCGCGGCGAACAGCTTCTGGGATCTGTACTTCACCCAGGCCTCGCTCCAGGACGACCCGACCGATGCTGGCGATTGCGAAGGGCAGGGAAACAGCAGCCTGTTTCGCAGCGACGAGCGCATCGTGGACGAGCCCGGGCTCAGAAGCCTGCCCAATTCCGGCGCCTTCATCTGCGACGGCTATGCCGACCTGGCCACGGCCTTCGTCGGCCTGAGGCCCGCCCACACCTGGGTCACGCGCCTGGAAATGACCCTGCCCCGCAGCGCACTCGACATGGACTGCGTGGTCGAACAGGCAGACCAACAGAATGAAATCGACAGCAACCTGACGGCGCGGAAATCCAAGAATCGGCCCGACACCTGCGAGCAGACACTCTTCACGAGCAGCCTGGCGCGAGGCAGACCCGATCCGAGCGGCGCCGCCCTCCTGTTGCTGGGCTTGGGGGGTACCCTGGCCCTGCGCCGGCGAGCCCATCTCGGCCGGAGCCAGCGGTGAAGCGGTCGACCCCGCTGTTCGCGCTGGTCATGCTGATGGGGTCCGGAGCGCAGGCCCAGCTCCCCTCCGCAACCCCCGCACCCCCCACAGCGACCCCAATCGGACACCAGCGAACCCCCTCCCGCGGCGTCGGGAAGCCAGCACCAGGCGCCCCACCACCCGCACCCGCACCCGCACCCGCACCACACCGCCAGCGCCCGCACCCGCGACGGCGTCCGCCACACCGCCAGCGCCCGCCACACCGCCAGCGCCGGACCGCGACCGCCACACCGCCAGCGCCAGCGCCCGCGACGGCGCCCGCCACACCGCCAGCGCCCGAGACCGCCACACCGCTCCCGCCCGCCACGGCATCCGCCACACCGCCAGCGCCCGAGACCGCGCCCGCCACACCGCCAGCGCCGGCAGCGCAGCCGTCGGCGTTACCGCCGGAGCCAGCGCCCGCCACACCGCCAGCGCCCGAGACCGCGCCCGCCACACCGCCAGCGCCGGCAGCGCAGCCGTCGGCGTTACCGCCGGAGCCAGCGCCCGCCACACCGCCAGCGCCAGCGCCCGCCACACCGCCAGCGCCAGCGACCGCCACACCGCCAGCGCCAGGGACCGCGACCGCCACACCGCCAGCGCCAGCGCCCGCCACACCGCCAGCGCCAGCGCCCGCCACACCGCCAGCGCCAGCGACCGCCACACCGCCAGCGCCAGCGACCGCGACCGCCACACCGCCAGCGCCAGCGCCCGCGACGGCGTCCGCAGCGCAGCCGCCGGAGCCAGCATCACCCTCTCGCTATCAGATGGGCCCAAGCGCTGACGCCGCGCGACCTGCCAGGCGCCCTCCGCACTACCACGATGGGTTCTTCTTTCGCGCCGCTCTGGGCCCGGGCTGGCTGCGCGCCAACAACGCGTCGCCCGACGACGAGCGCGTCTTCAGCGGCATGACCAGCTCGGCGCAAGTAGCGTTCGGCGGCACGTTGGAAAACCTGGTGGCGCTCGGCGGAGCCTACCTCCACGACGAAGTGTGGGGTCTGCATGTCGAGGACGAACTCGTGGACGGCGACGAGCCCGACCTCGACGGCTACCACATGAGGATGCGCACTTTAGGCGTCTTCCTGGACTTCTACTTCGGGCCCAAGAGCGGCACGCACCTGCAGGCGTTCGGGGGCATCGGCACACTGGACGTCGAACGGCCCAGCAGTTCGAGCATCGACGACCCCACCGGAGTGGTCGTGAATCTGGGCCTGGGGCACGAGTGGTGGTACTCCGACTCGGGACTGCTGGGCGTGCTGCTCGCCCTGAACTACGGCAACCTGCAAGTCGATGAGGGCCAGGGAGAGACGAGCGTCCGAACGTTGCTCCCGCAGATACTGATGACGCTGACCCACAACTGATTCTCAGGCGCCCGTCGCAGGTCCGCCGGGAGCTCGGCCTCGGTAGGCACGAGCCCCATGGCCTGTGAATACGAGCCCCCAGCCTCGGTCGCCACAAGCCCCATGGCCTGTGAATCCGCGCCCCCAACCTCGGTCGGCACAAGCCCCATGGCCTGCGAATCCGCGCCCCCAGCCTCGGTCGGCACGAGCCCCATGGCCTGTGAATCCGCGCCCCCAGCCTCGGTCGGCACGAGCCCCATGGCCTGCGAATCCGCGCCCCCAGCCTCGGTCGGCACGAGCCTCATGGCCTGTGAATGCGAGCCCCCAGCCTCGGTCTGAAAGCGAGCGGGCCGCGCCGGCCGCAGATGCAACAGCCGACGTTCCGTGCGAGCCACGGGTCGGGTGGGGTGGGAAGAGTCCGCGCCTGCCCATGCCCATCGAGGAGATGAGTGTTTGGTGAATACACCGATGCCCCCACCCGTCGCGCTACGCGCGCCGACCTCCCCCTGATCGGCGCTGCGCGCCGATGGGGGAGGTGCCCAGACATTTCGTCACCGGCACGGTGAGGGGCACACGGGCACGGTGAGGGGCGCGGACACGGTGAGGGGCACGGGCACGGTGAGGGCACGGGCACGGTGAGGGCACGGGCACGGGGGTGAGGGGCACGGTGCACGGGCACGGTGAGGGGCACGGGCACGGGCACGGTGAGGGGCACGGGCACGGGCACGGTGAGGGGCACGGGCACGGGCACGGTGAGGGGGAGGGTCCCATTGCATGCGTTTTGCACATATAATACTTGCGAAACGCATGTAATCCAGGCGCGGCTGTCGTGGGGCAGTGGTGCGCGTCGCCGTTAGCTCACGCCGAGCGCCTCAACGAACCTCGCGCACGGTTGGTGCCCCTCCGAGCTCCGGCCTTCTTTCGTGGGACCCGGTCGCGGCGACTGAAGAGGACGGCTGCGGAGGCTGGGGCTGGGTCGAGCACGGTGGATAGTCGCACAGCCCTTACGGGGCGGCAGCGCGCACGGCGTCCGCTGGAGCTGAGGCTGGTCTCCCGGGGGCACGTGGATGAACGATTTCCAGGCGGTATTGCTGGGCGCCGGAGTCTACCGAACACCTACCGAGGTGAGGCCAGCGACACAGCCGGTCCAGGTGGGCGAGTGGCTGAGCTTGGGCGAAGGACTCGCGGCGCGTGTCGAGGAGTTCGCTGCCGAGACGGCCAGTGTGAGGTTGCGCTTCCCGGTATCGGGCGCAGAGCTGATGGCGGCGTTGTACCGATACGGACGGCCCAGGCGGGGGACTTGCCGAGCGCCGGCAAGCGCCCCTGGACGGGGATCCCGCTCGATTCGACCCATCTCGACGCGCTTGGGGGCCGACGATCTCCTCATATCTGGATTGCGGTCGCGCGCCGAAGATATGACGGGGCCGGAAGGCGCGCCCCTTCAACAGTGGCTGTTTGCCGATTCTTTCTCACCGGTTTGCCAGTGTTTGGGGCTCAGGCCCGCCGCATGTCGGAGAGGGTGCGTTCGTGCGCCGCGAGCGACCGTTGCTGGGCGAGGCTGATGGGAGAGCTAAGATCTCGAGGTGGCCTACCCTCGGTTTGGCTCGATCTGCATGGCGCTTCTGGCGCTAGCGGGATGCTCCGAAGGCGTGGCGCCTCCTTGCGCGGTCGGCGCCTGTCGCGCCACGGGCCCCCCGGGCAGCCAGACGCCAGAGCTTCGCCTGACGAAAATGCCCGAGAGCGTGCCCGAAGCCCGGGACGGGCAAGCGCAAAGACTCGAAAACGTGGTGCGGGCCTGGACCTGCACGTTTCGGGATGACTGGGACGATCTGGGCGATTGGAGCCGGGACGTTCCCCGCACCGGTCTGCGCAAAATCATGGCAGGGCTCGAGGCCATGAGGATACTCCCCGAAGGGGATCCCGATCGACCACCGCCCGATTTTCCGAGAGTGGTCGAGCGCTGGGTCGAGCGCGAGTCCAGGATGGATCGACATGCCGGAACGGATACCAGTGCCAATCCGGTGGGTGGCAGTGAAGGGGACTACGACTTCACGATGCTGCAGATCTTGGAGTTGATCCACCATTTCGAAGATCATCCGGAACTGCTCTCGAACGATGCCATTTGGGCTCTTTTGCACAACGAGCGCAGCGTGGTTCGCCGAGGACGGGGTCGGCGGCTCAAAACTCGCATTCCTGAAGTGGGCAACTGGCCCCACCGCATGACGTTCGACGTGGTCGTCGGCTTTCCGGAGACGGAGAACCACGTACTGCTCACCAACGTGTGGGCGTACCTGGTCAATCAGTGGTTGGAACGAAATCCTCGCAACGACCCGCGGGTTGCCCGCTACTTCCGCAAGGACCCGGCGGCCTACCGCAACGCGGGTAGCCGCCTCGAGCAGGTGCTTCGAAGCGTGGTTTCGCGGCCGCTCTATGCGGGCTTTTTCGAAACCAACGCTCGACCCTACCAAGCCTACTCGTTGCGAGCACTGCAGCTCTTGTACTCCTACGCGGATGCCTCCACCCCGGGAGGGCGCAAGCTGAAGCTCGCCGCGCAGTCGGCCCTCGACTATGCGGCCACCAAGTTTGCCTTTCAATCGTTCGAGGGCAAACGTCTGGCTCCGCTCCGGCGTAACCACAAGTACCGCTACCAGCTCGGCGTCTACCAGGGCGACTACGTGCCGTTCCTGTTCGGCGTGCTCACCGGCGCTCATGTCTACGACGACAGTCCGCGCTGTCGTGGAGAGCGTTGCGGCTATCGGTTGGCGCAGGCGCGCGGCTTCGCGCTCGAGTCGGCTCTATCACGCTACCGAGTGCCGGACCTGGTGTGGGACTTCATGTTGCGCCCGGACAATCATCGAGCCGGGCATGGCGTCTGGGCGCGCATGCAGAGTCGCTTTACGGAACGGCATTACCTGCAAGGCAAGTGGCCCCGCTACCTCGGGCACGACCCCAATCTGGAACGGGCCGTGCGGCGGGGTCGAGCGGAGCTGGAACCCGCGCCCGAGTTCTACTTCATCACGCGACGTTTCATGAATAGCGCGGGCGGTCGTTTCGAACATTACTCGGGGATGGACGCCTGGTTGCCCAGGGCACTTTGGACGAGCAATGACCTGTTTTCCAGACCGAGCACGCTGCTGCTTCCGGGGGACAACGGCTACTGGCGGAACCTTGGCCAGCTGGAAGAAGCCACCCTGGCCTTTGCTGGGGACAGCGCTCGCTACGACCGGAGCAACAATACCGGGGTCTACAAGAACTTCGTCTACGGGTATTCCGCGCACCGAGGGGTTCGACCGCTGACCCCGCCCGGGGACTGGACGCCTCGTGCCGCGCTCTCGCTCGGAGCGCTCGACCTCGCACTCGTGGACCTATCCGCGGAAAACCGGGAAGCCAATCCCGACTACGGACTTTATGTCCTCCTGGGAACCCTGGCACCGCGCGTGAGCAGCGCGAGGACCACGGCGTTCTGGGAGGTGATTCCAGCGACCGCCGTGGCGGGCGTCGACGCGCTGCTCGGGCGCTTCCTCGAGAGAAACGCTGCGCGTCGCTTCGAGGCCGGTGTGCCGAACGACTACGCGCTGTGCCTGTCCGGGGACGTGCTCACGCTCAATCCGGACTATGGCCTTTACACCAACCCATTCTTGCGAGTGAACGGCACCCGCGCCGAGCTCTCTCGAGAGCATGCTGATCTGCAGGACGAGAGCACGCTCAGCTCGTTCCCCTTGTTGGAGGCGCGCGAAGTGGATGCCAACTTTCGCTACACGCACACCACCTACGCGCTCGCCCATGGCGATGGCCGGCTGGTGGTGGAAAACCCATACCGCCACGAGCGGCTCAGCATCGATCTCGCCAACCCGGAAGAACCGCGCCGTGAGCTCATCGCCATCGGTGAGAGTCGGCGTTTGGGCGACCCGCCTCGCTAGAGGCGCGAGCGCGATCCGCGATCGCGAGACATGGGCAACAGCCAATGACCCGCGCACAAGAGCGCGATCGCGGCGCGGACCGTCGGGGTCGAGCTCTCCTTCGAGCGGCTGCCCGCCTTGACCCGTCGACTCGCCCCGAGCCAGTTTTCAGCGACTTTCGAGCTCGCGTGCCCAGCCACCGGGCAGAGCTGGCACGGCAGGCGAGCCACGCCGACCCACGACGCTCCTCACTTTGCAACACCACCAAGCGGTGCCGCTTCACGCGACAATCCCAAGTCTTGAACCGAGCAGAAGTCAACTCCTACCTTGACTCCCCCCCGCCATGGCACGCGCAGGCATGGCCAGGATGCTCGGCCCGCATGGGCGCCCCTTGGCGCCCCACACGCCAGCCTGGACCATTCGCACGGGCCACGTGGCTCGACCCCCTGCCGCTCGCCCGTAGGCTTGGGCTCGCTCGACCGCCTGCCGCTTGCCGGTGGGCTGGGGCCCGCTCGACCAACTGCCGCTCGCCAGTAGGCAGGGGCTCGCTCGACCGCCTGCCGCTTGCCGGTAGGTACTGCTGGGCTCGCTCGACCGCCTGCCGCTTGCGATGGGCTTGGACTCGCTCGACCGCCTGCCGCTTGCGAGTGGGCTTGGGCTCGCTCGACCGCCTGCCGCTTGCCGGTGGGCTTGGGCTCGCTCGACCGCTGGGCTCTGCGCTCACCAGCGAGGTGTCTGAAGCAACGGGCGTGGCCTCGCCCGACATTGGCCACCCGGGTCGCGGGCGCTGAGCCGGTGCGCGCGCGGCGCGCCTGCGGAAGGCGGCGTCGTATTGATCAAGCGGCTCGCGCACACGGTGCAGCGGGCCGCGACCCGGGCGCTTTTGGGCCATGAACTCGTTGCCGTAGTCGCGCTCGGCTTCGTAGGCGTTGTGGGCGCGGCAGCGCAGGCAGAGGTTTGCAGTGCTATGCCCGCCTCCTTTGGCCCACGGATGAATGTGGTGAAACTCGAGACCGCGGGTTTCGTTGCAGCGGCGCCCTCCGTCGCCGACGAACGTGCAGCGGCCACCGTCCCGCGCCCAGATCTCCCGGCGGACCGGCGCAGGAATGTTGCGCGTCCGCCGACGAGCATCTGAACGGGCCAGCGAGGCACGCGGGCACTCGACCAGCGCCGCCTTCTTCCGCTTGGTCTGGCCGAGCAGCGCCGAAAGCGCGCGCTTGACGATGGCAGCCGGATCGCCACTGGGGATCTGGTGAGCGAGCAGGTCTTGGAGCTCGACGAGCGTGTCGCGAGCCTGCTGGTCGAGTGTGACTTGGAGCTTGTAGCGCCTCGGTGCAAGCGGCTTCGGGTCAGGAGCGCGCCGGGCGGGATACGTTTGTACCGGCGCGGGTGCTGCGGGGGCAGGCACCGGCGCGGACGGGGCGGTTGCGGGCGCTGCGGGGGTAGGCGCTGCCGAGGCGGTTGCGGTTGTGGGCGCTGCGGGGGCGGGCGGGGCGGTTGCGGTTGCGGGCGCTGCGGGGGTGGGGGCTGCGGGGGCGGGGGCTGCCGAGGACTGCGTGGATTCGCATGCGGGAATGTACGGTTCAGGCAACCTGCGGAGCCGCGACGGCACGTCGGGCTGGGGCGCGAGCTCGGCCACGAGCTCTTCGAGCTGGCGCATGGTCCGATGCTTGGCGCGGGCGAGCACCTGGCGGTGGTTCCGCTCGGTGAGGTGGGCCTTGAGCCGATGAATGCCACTCAAATGGATGTCCCCTCGAGCCACCATCCCGAACAGCAGGGGGAAGCGGCGGGCGGTACGCGCGGCGCCGATGCGCTTCGCGGCGGTCGACTCGGACATATGGAAATGCACCACGCAGAAATCGAACATGGAGGGGTGGCCCCGCTTGGCCCAGAGCTTTCGCCGGTCGATCTCGTCGAGGGCGCGAAGCAGGGCAGCCTTGTGCTCGTGCTCTCGATGCATCAGCGAGCAGAGCTCACCGAGCAGAGCGTGGTCGCTCAACACTGAAAAATTGGAGTTTGCGTCCATGACTTCACATACCACGGGAGTTTCCAACGCCCGTCTTGTCCGTGTCGCGTCTGGCCTTGGAATAGGCCCATCGCGGCGCCTGGCGCGCCCGCAAAATCACTAACAAGAACATCACCTATTTACGAAGCGCGAAAGACCTCCAAAAGGCCACACGACACGAACCAGGCGCACCGAAAACCTGTCAAGAAAATTCACCAAAAAACGCGTGCCACTTCCACTTCGGGCGCTCTTCACGACTCTCGAAGCTTGACGGCGCGGGAAGGCTCGGCGACGCGGGAAAGCTTGGCGACGCGGGAGGGGCTTGGCGACGCGAGAGGCTTGGCGGCGCGGGAGGGGCTTGGCGGCGCGGGAAGGCTCGGCGGCGCGGGGAAGCTCGGCGACGCGGGAAGGCTTGGCGACGGGGGAAGGCTCCGCGGCGCGGGAAAGCTCAGCGGCGCGGGAAGGCTTGGCGACGCGAGAAGCTTGACGGCGCGGGAAGGCTCCGCGGCGCGGGGAAGCTCGGCGGCGCGGGAAGGCTCGGCGACGCGAGAGGCTTGACGGCGCGGGAAAGCTCGGCGGCGCGGGGAAGCTCGGCGGCGCGGGAAAGCTCGGCGGCGCGGGGAAGCTCGGCGGCGCGGGGAAGCTCGGCGGCGCGGGGAAGCTCGGCGACGCGGGAAGGCTTGGCGACGCGGGAAGGCTCGGCGACGCGGGGAAGCTCGGCGGCGCGGGAAGGCTTGGCGACGCGGGAAGCTTGGCGGCGCGGGAAGGCTCGGCGGCGCGGGGAAGCTCGGCGACGCGGGGAAGCTCGGCGGCGCGGGGAAGCTCGGCGGCACGGGAAGGCTTGACGGCGCGGGAAGGCTCGGCGACGCGGGAAGGCTCGGCGACGCGGGAAGGCTTGGCGGCGCGGGAAGGCTCGGCGTCAAGGTGCGTGCGGCGCCGGCGCCTGAGGTTGGCCTCGGGCTCGCCACCGAGATCCGGCAACGGCTCGGCTCGGCTCGGGCGGCCGATGTCAGGTGCGGCACAAGACGATGGGGTATACGGGTTCGCTGTTGGGGCCGTCGTGCGGGAAACGGAGACGGAGACGGAGACGGAGACGGAGATGTGTTGCCGGGTTCTGAGCGCGAAGGGAGCGCCGACACCGGGGTACCTCCCCCATTCGTGCGAAGCACGAATCAGGGGGAGGTCGGCGCGCGTAGCGCGACGGGTGGGGGCATCGACGTATTCATCGGGTGCTCATTGTATCGATCGAATCGTGGACGGCGCCGACCTTCGCGCTGCACGGGCCACGTGGCTCGTGCTGGTCGACGGAACGAGGTGGCCCTGGGGCGCACTGGCTGCCCGCCGGGGGTGCCGGGGTGTCTGCCGGGGGTGATGGGGGTGTCTGCCGGGGGTGATGGGGGTGTCTGCCGGGGAAGCCGGGGGTGCCCGGGGGTGCACTGGCTGCTGGGGGTGCACGGGCCACGTGGCTCGTGCTGGTCGACGGAACGAGGTGGCCCTGGGGCGCACTGGCTGCCTGCCGGGGGTGCCGGGGTGTCTGCCGGGGAAGCCGGGGTGCCGGGGTGCCGGGTTAGGGCGCGTCCGTGCCGGGGGGGCAGGTGGGTACGGGTTCGGTGGCGTCGAAGCTCGCCATCAGGGCTTCGCACTCGGGGGCGGGTGCGGCGAGACGGCAGGTGCAGTCTCCGGTGGGGTCTCGGAAGCAGCAGTCGGACGCGGGGCAGTTCTGACGCTGGATGTTGCCTTCGACCACGGTGCAGGTGCAGACGCCGGCGGCGCTGCCACAGGACCAGGTGCTCGGGGCTCCCGGAGCTCCGGCTTGCCCGGCACCTCCGCTGGTGGCCGCGCCCGTCGTGTCGGTGCCG
The DNA here is from genome assembly GCA_963809955.1 of uncultured delta proteobacterium. GTDB lineage: Bacteria > Myxococcota_A > Polyangia > Polyangiales > Polyangiaceae > JAICQQ01. The sequence goes on along the minus strand of CAWELQ010000008.1, from coordinate 57,789 downwards.
GTGTCGGTCGCAGCGCTCGTGGCACCGCCTGATCCGGTCGTGTTGGTCGCGGCTTCGGAGTCGTGGTGGCTGCGCGTTCGGTCGCTCTTGCAGCCCGACGCCGCAAGCAACGCCCCCGCGAAGGCTGCGAATGCGAAGTGGAATGGGGCGCTCATGGGCCCTCCGCTTCAAAGCAGTCGGCCAGGTAGGCGCGACTCGCGTCGATGTGGATCTGTTCGAAGGAGTCGATACTGACTCCGAGGGCCTCGGCCTCGTCGAGATCGATGGGCAAAGTCAGGGTGTCCTTTCCGGCACCGCCGTCCAGGTGGAGGCCAGCGTGCAGTTCGCACACGTCGAGCACGACGACGCTGTCGTCGCCGGCTTCTGCCAGCACCCAGGCTGTATCCGCGCCCACCTCGATGACGTCGGGGCCGGGACTGCCGACGACCTGATCGGCCCCAGCGCCGGGGAAGAGGGTAGCGCTCGCGGCATGGGAGGCGTGCAGAACGTCGCGCCCTGGGCCACCGTAGAGTTCGACATGGTCTCCAGCGGCGCTGAGGTAGTCGTCGCCTTCGCCGCCGAGCAGCGTATCCCCGCCTTCGCCGCCGCTCAGGTAGTCGTTGCCTGCGGCGCCCCAGGCGAAATCCCGATCGGCAGAGGCTCTGACGAAGTCGTCCCCGCCTTCCATGAGTGCGCAGACGCCTCCACCGTCGACGACGAGAGCATCTGCCGCTTCAGTCCCCAGCTCGAGATCGAGACCGCCCGGGCAACAGGTTTCGCCGACGACGTGTTCGATGCTCACGGCTCGACCGAGTGTGGCCTCGGCACCGTCGGCGGATCGCATCAGCCACTCGATGGCGTGCTCACCGAGCGGCAGCTCCAGCTGGGGGTCCTTCGGCGTGACCGATGGGCTCGGCCCGGCGAAATCAGCGCCCCGCAGCACGCTGAGTCGGCCTTCGACGAGCTGGACATCGCAGCCGCTCAGCAAGGAGGAGATCCGGCGGCTCGAGGTCTACCAGTGTGGGAACCGGCAAGCAGAGCTGGACGACTTGTGGGTCGGCCGAGAGCTCGGCAAGCCGCTCTGCATCGGGGACCCCAGCGTCGGGACAGTCGTCCTGGGCATCGACGACGCCGTCGGAGTCGCTGTCGAGTGCCGGAGTCGAGACGAGCTCCACGTCGTCCAGGAAGACCTCGCCATCGCCAGTGTTTTCGATGCTGAAGGCGGCGTGCGCCTCGTCGATGTTTTCGGGATCAGCCAGCGTGGCCGTGCCCGTGCTGCAGTCCGCCTCCAGCTCCACCCGAGCGCTCGAGTCGACCAGCGCACAGCGGAGCGCGCTGTCGCCCCGAACGGCGAAATCCGCGGACCACAGCTGACCACTCGCCAGGGCCTGACGCCCGAGGAGCAGGCGCTCGCCGGGCAGCAGGCGCACTTCGAAGCCCTCGCGCCCGTCCCCTACGAAGCGCCCCAGGCCGAGTTCACCGTCGGGCTCTTCTTCCATGGCGACCTCGAGCCGCTCGCTTGCCCGGTCGAAGTGATTCACGTGCACCACCGGCACCAGGCTGATGGCGGAGACTTCGAGCCGCTCGCTCGCGTTGCTCGATAGCGTTAGCGTGTGCGGTCCAGCCGCACCGACCTCGACTTCGGCCGCCAGCGGCACCGGCTGCTCCGAAGCGACGGCGAATTCGTAGACGAGCGCTTCTTCTCCGTCGAGCGTCAGCGTCAACGTCGGACACGGCTCGCTCTCGCAGCCCTGGTTCGACCAGGCCGAAAGCCCCACACGGTAGCTGCCCGGCACCGCGGAGGCGAAGCTCACCAGATCGACGCTGTCCGTCCCGCTCAGCGTGAGCACGGGGTCGGCAAAGGGCTCGAGCAGACTCGGAGCCGACGGGCTTTCGAGCCGCTGCACGAACTCCGCGTTCGCCGCATCGCTCGCCGTGAGCCCCTGCATCCAGCAGCCGAGGTGAGTGTAGAGCGACGTGCCCACCCCGGCCGCCGCGCAGTCAGCATCGATCTCCGTCCTGAGCTGCTCCACGATGTATTGTGTTGCGGCGAGCCCTCCGTAGGCGATGCCGCTGGCGCCCGGGGCGTGTGCGGGGCCAGTCAATACGGGCACGTGATTGCACAGGTACTGGCTGAGCTCCGCATCGCCGTAACGAGCGGGCCCCAGCAGCTGCCAGAACCCGAAGGGCCCCTGCTCCAGAGCGCCAGAACCGGAAGTGCCGTGGCAGCCCACCAGGTCGGTGAGCACATTGTTGGAATCGGCGCTCAGCTTGCGCGGCCAGGATCCATCGTCGAAAGCGACGGATATCAGAGGGAACAGCTGGTTCTGAGGCGCGCCGTCGCTATCGAACATGCGGTAGTGGTAGTTGTCCGAAAGACTCCCGCCGAGCAGGCTATAGTGCAGGAAGCGGTCGTCTTCGGGGTCGAGCGGCACGTCGAAGATTTCGTGCTTCCACGGCATCAAGAGCGGCGCATCGAGGTCGTCGCTCGAGGCCACCTCGAGATAGCCGTAGCGATCGCCAGGCCGGCCCTCGCAGCGGACCACAGCAACGTCAGCGCTGGCGCTCATCGACGCGCCACAATTCACCGGCGCGCCGAACTGGTCACCACAATGCGCCGCCACCGTGCAGGCATAACGGTCGATGAAGTAGCCATCGGCCTCCCCCACCTGACCGTGCGAGTAGCTCGGAAAGCTTCCCGCGAGCTCCGTCGTCTTCAGGAAGCTCTCGCCGAGCTCGAGCGTGGGGCGAAACATGTCGAGGGTGATCGACTCGAGGTCGCCATCGATGGACGACACGCAATGCGAGGCCGTCAGTGCGTAGCTGGGTGAAACCAGGGTCGCCCCACAGCTTCCACCGATTTGCACGTCCGCGTCGACCAGCCAGGGCTGTTTCTGGTCGTCCAGGAACGGCACCCGGAGGCCGCCGCTCGCCAGCGCCGCCAGCTCTTCGCTGCGCGCCAGCGGACCCGGCACATCGCTCAGACTCGTGGTGAGCCGGAACACCGACCCGAGCTCCCCGAGCTCGATGGGCTCTTGCACCTGCCGCTCGGGCGGCGCTCGTTCTTCGGGCGAGCATGCCACCACCACCAATGCACCGAAGACCCAACCACGCGCCCCGCGCACCAAGCCAAGCATCCGTCGGAGTCTAGCGCATTTCCAGAAAAGACCGGCTCGTTCCGGCCCGGCGCGGCCCAAATACGTGGAATCCGCGTCCAGAGCCAGGGAAGTGCGAACTGGTTCATGAAGCTCCAGGCGATGTTGGCGTCGCCGGCCATGGGACGGCCACCAGATGGGCGCGAAGGGCGAATCTGGACTGCGAGCTCCGGGCCGCTGGCGTCGTCGGGCGCGTCGATGCTACCTTCGACTCGATGCGCTGGTTGACCTGGACGGTGTTCGTCGGCAGTTGCCTTTGCGCTTGCGGTGAGGTGTCGCAAAAGAGCGGCGCTTCGGCCGCGGACAATGCGAGCACCGCCGTCAGCTCCGAGGGCGCTCAGGCCACCGGAAGCGGTGGCACCACGGCGAGTAATAGCGGGACGACGGATTCCACGCAGTCGAACACCACGGGTGCCGAGGTGACATCGAGCACCGGTGAAGAGGCGACGCAGACGACGGGCGCCGAGTCCACCACCTCCCCCGATGCCACGTCTGGTACTGGGGGCGCGCCAGCAGACGACACCACCAGTGCTTCAGCGGGTGCGGGAGGCGCGGACAGCTGCGAGAGCTTTGGTTGCTCGCCCGGGCTGAATCGCGGCGGGACCTGCCTCGGCGGCGTCGAAGGGGTAGAGTGGGTTTGCCAAGCTCCTCCCTGGGGTCAAGGGCTGGACCTCAGCGCGTGCGTCGACCTGGCGACGCAGGTGCCACGCTACTGCTGCCCCCTGGACTTCCACCCCGAATGCTTGTGACGAACGCAGCACCGCCAGCAGCGAGCCCCGCGAGCATTTCGGCGCAACGAATAGCTGGGGGATCGGGTCATCAGCCACGATTATCGAACACACAGAGCGCTACCTGCGATTCAACGCCGCGTCCAAGTTGACGGCTGCGCTGATCAACGCCAGATGGGTAAACGCCTGGGGGAAGTTACCCAGGGCTTCGCCGGACGCGCCGATTTCTTCGGCGAACAGTCCGACGTGATTGGCATAGGTCAGCATCTTCTCGAACACCATTCTGGCTTCGCGGATGCGCCCCGCGTGCGTCAAGGCGTCGACGTACCAAAACGAGCACAGATTGAAGGTGCCTTCCTGGCCGTCCAGTCCGTCGTGCCCCGTGATGGCGTAGCGGTGCACCAGACTGTCCGAAACGAGCCGTTCAGTGACGCGGTCCAGCGTGGACAGAAAACGCGGGTCGCGCGGTCCCGCGAACATGACCAGGGGCATCACCAGCAATGAGGCGTCGAGCTGATCACTGCCAGGATGCATGACGTAGGCACGCAGTTCGGCGTCCCAACACTCGGTCTGCACGAACTCGTAGGCCTTGGCTGCCAGTTCACCCCAACGCGCGGTGGGCGCTGGCAACCCGCGGTCCCGCGCCAGTTTCTGCGCTCGGTCGAAAGCGACCCACGTCATCAATGCGGAGTAGGTGAAACGTTGCCGGGGACCCCTGACCTCCCAGATCCCCTCGTCGGGCTCTTCCCAGTGTTTGGCGAGCCACTCGAGTCGTTTGGACAGACCCGTCCACAGATCGTAGGAAATGGGCAGCTCGCGATTATACAGGAACACCGAGTCCATGAGCTCGCCGTAGACGTCGATTTGACGTTGGCCGACCGCGTTGTTGCCGATGCGCACGGGGCGCGACCCACGGTAGCCTTCCAGGTGCTCGAGTATCTGCTCCGGGATATGCGGACTGCCATCCACGGCGTACATGATCATCACATCACGCTCGAGCCCGGCCTCTTCGCAGCGGCTTTGCAGCCAGTCCATGAACGCCGCTGCCTCCTCCAGAAACCCGAGCTTCATCAGCGCATAGGTCGTGAAGGCGGCGTCGCGCAGCCAGGCGTATCGGTAGTCCCAGTTGCGTGTCCCACCGAGCTGCTCGGGCAGCGAGGTCGTGGCGGCAGCCACCAGCGCCCCCGTCGGGTGGTACACCAGGAGCTTGAGAGCCAGTGCCGAGCGGTGCACCATTTCGCGCCAGCGACCCTGATAGCGGGATTGCCCGGTCCAGCGCTGCCAGTAGTCCGCGGTGCGATCGAAATGCTCGCTGGGCCCCTCGTCGCGCATCGCCCGCACCTGGCCGTTCCATTCGAGCTCGAAGTCCACCGACTGCCCCTCGTCGAGCTCGAAGCGCGCGACCAGACCCGGACCGCCTGGCGTTCCCTCGGTTACGGTCAAAGGCAGCTTCGAACGCAATACGAAATAACCGAGCTTCGAAGAGACGACGGCGCCCACGCCCTCGACGAGCTCGACGCGATGTTCGGCTCGCCCGTAATCGAAGGCTGGAAAGCAGTCCAACTCGAAGGCGGGGCGTCCCCGTACCGCGCGCGCCTGGCGCACGATGATGTCGCGCGACGGCGCCTTGTCGCTGGTCTTTGGCACCATGAAATCCACGACTTCCCCCACGGCTTCGCTGCCCAGAAAGCGCGTGAGCAAGATGTTCGTGTCCGGGATGTACAGCTGCTTCGGGCGCTGGCGGGCGGGACACCACAGCCGAAAATAGCCGCCTCGCCGCGAGTCGAGAATGGAGGCGAACAGCGACGGTGCGTCGAACCTCGCCGGACAGAACCAGTCGATGGTCCCATCCGTACCGACCAGCGCCACGGTGCGCAGGTCCCCGATGATCCCGTGCTCTTCAATCGGCAGGTATTCGACCCGCGCGCCGGTATTGTGCGTCACCGGGACATGATGGACAGAATCCGGTTACGGCAATGTTGCCAAGTCCAGAACGAACTTGCGATCAGGCATACCAAGCTAGAAAATGGGCAAGGCTGAAACGCCCGGGTGGGCGCCGGGGCCTGCGAAGTGCTCCGGAGTGGTGTCCCAGCGACTACTCCGCGACCGCTGGCGTCAAGGTCACGAACAACACGCCCGGCGACGAGAGACTGAACGTCTTGCTGAAGCTCGCTCCACAGAGCGCTTCGCCGATTGGCATGGGCGCCGACTCCATGGTGTCGCGTAGGGCCTGCCAATCGGCATCGCTCATATCGGCCATGCCCGGGCGCCCCATGCCTTGCCAGGCGGCGTACGCGTTGCCGTGTGTGGCATCCACCCGATACTCCGTCACGTCGTACGCGACCTCGGGATTCAGCCCCGCCAGGGTGACGCCAATGTCCTGGGCCTCGGTTTCGTCGTAGTAGTGGTCGTCCCCGGGGCCCGCGCCGGGATTCTGCCCATTGTAGATGATGATCTGAATGCCGCCGTTCGGATCGCGAGCGGCCATGCCACCGGCGCCGCTGGCGCCGTCAATCGACAGGGCAAGCTGCTGATCACCCATCTGGGCGAGGAACTTGTAAGCGTTGTACGCGGGCTTCTCGATACCTTCTCGGCTGATCAACCCCATGCACCCGATGAACGGATCAGTTTCTCGATACATGCCTTCTTCGAACACGTCGGAAAGGACCCACCAGGAATAGGAGACCGGCCAACGCTTGCCCTCCTGCGCGCAGCGGCGGGAGATGTCCGAGAACGTTTGCACCGCGAACGCGGCGCCCTGATGCATTTCTTGCGGTTCGTCGCCGAGCCCGAACTCCCAGGTGGGGCCGAACTCGGTGATCATGATGGGGACGTCGTTCTTGCCGTACTCGTCGAGCAGATCGAGCCCGCCGAAGTAGCCGTCCACGGAACCGCCCACGAAGCTCCAGCTGTGGTAGCTGAAAAAGCCGAGGTGGCTGCCGTTCTGGTTGATGTGGTCGAGGAAGAGCTCGCCAGCTCGCGACAGGGTCCTGAGCTCCGCCGGTTGACTCGTGACCGGCCCGCCCAGGCGTGCCTGGGGCAACACGGAGTGCACCGCGCTGACCGAGGATTCGTAGAGCTGATAGTAGTCGTCGAGGCTGCCGGTCCAGAACTTGTTGCTGCAACACTCGGGTTCGTTCCACACCTCCCAGTCCCACTCGGACACGACGTCCATTCCATAGCGATCGACGCTGTGCTGGGCGAACTCACGCACCAACTGCTCCCAGAGCGCGTAGTCTTTGGGCGGCGAGATCCCCATGTTCCAATCGAACACGGTTTGGCTCGGGTCCGACGCCAGAGCGGAGGGCATGGGGCCGAGTTCGATGATCGGGACGATGCCCTGCTCCTGAACCAAAAAGTCGAAAATCTGGTCCGACTTTTCGAAGTTGAACACCGGCTGCCCATCCACTTCCGTGTAGATTCCGATGTCGTCGTGAAACAAGCCGTGGGAACGAATGCGTTTCATGCCGAGATTCTGCACGCCATCGGCGGTGTGCTCTTTGAGAATGGTTCCCCAGCTGCGGTCGTCGCGCAGGTACAGGCCCAGGTGCCCGGTGCCGAAGGCGTTCCAGAAATGGGGCAGCTCACCCCAGGACACCGAACCGTCGACGGAAATCCGGTGCGCCGCGCCGCCCGTGTCGTCGGCGGGAAAGGCGCCCGCGCATGCCACGGTCTCGACCATGGGATCCGGGTCAATCACCATTCCAGTAGTTTGGGTCATGCTGGTAGTCGCGGTCGTCGTCGCCCCACCAGCACCATCGCTGCTACCGCTACCACCCGTGCTGCCGCCAGCGGTAGAGGCTCCGACCGCGCCGGTGGTCCCCGTGCCAGTGCTTCCATTGGCTGCGCTGGTATCGGCAGTCGTGGTGCTGGAAGCAGGAGCCTCCGCGTGCGTGCACGCACCCGACAAGAAAAGCAAAGGACCAAGGCCGACCAGAAAGCGATTTGGAAGAAGGGCGGCGGTGTCAGAAAGTCGAAGTCTCGTCATTACCAATCCTCGAAGAGCTACAGCACTTGAAGAAAGCGCGCCGCTCGAGCTCAGGCAAGGGCTCGACCGCCGAAAGTGCTCCTCACCACGACGGTTCTGCGGGCTTGGCTGCAGGTTTCCCGTCTGCATTCAAGCCGACGGGGCATCCGCCCGTCCTGATCACCCGCGCCAAAGGCCCAAAATAAGAACTGGGTGACCGGGCTCGCCCCTCACTCCTGAAAGGTCACCGTGACGACGGAGTGACCCGGCAGCGAGACGATGCCCTCGGCGGGTAGGGCACCGAGCTCCGCGGAGCGTTCGACTCCATTCAGGGTGGTGCGCGTCACCGAGGTAGAAGCTCCGGAAGGCGTGCCTTCGATCTGCACCGCCTGGCCGTCCAACTCGGGATTCGTGAGCACGACCACCAGAGCGTCGTCCTCGGGGGAGATCCACGCAGACGCCAGCACGCTTGCCATGCTGGCGTCCGCAGCCACGCGCACCCACCCGGGTGCGATGTGCTGCGAATACTGGTGGATGACGTGGTAGCTGTCTCCGATCGAGAAATCGCTGGCCGTCAGGTTGATGAGCCCGCCGGGTTCCTTGTCACTGGCGGAAGCCACGAAGTTGTTCTGGATGTAAACCGCTGCGCCTTCGACTGCCAACGCGGCATGCAGGAACACGGCCGTCGAGAGGGGGTCCCCATACATCTCCGACTGAAACAGGGGGAGGTCGAGCTGCTCTCCGAGGCTCCCCAGCGCGGCCAAGCCCTCCACATCCGGATCTGTCGGGTCGGTACCGTAAAAGTGATGCGCAAGGGCGCCCAGATCCGCCGGGTCGAGCTCCGGCAGATACCTGTCCACCTGGGTGAAATTGGTGGTCTCCGGCCCGATGATTTCAGGAGCCGAGGACAAACCCTGGAGCTCGCTCTGCAGGGCAGCCAGGGCTTGTGCGTAGCCGGCGTACTCCACCTCGATATCGCCGGCGTCGGTCGTCACGGTCTCGGTTCCCTCGGTCGGCAAGAACTTGCAAGCTTTGTTCGCGTCCCCAGTGGGCGGCACCCAGTTGGGGTTGTTCTGCAGCGACAGATAGTCCGCCTCCACCCCCGCCGCCGAATAAGCTTCGAGCGACGCTCGCAAGTGGGTCGCCAATCCGGCATAGTCGAAGCTTCCGTCGTCGAGCCGCGCCAGTGTGCACGTGTCCGGATTGCCCTCGCACCAGTTCGATCCATTCTGTTTGAGCGCACCCGGTGGACCCAGCGACGTCAGCAGGACGAGCGGCGCCTGCCCCAACCGCTCGGTGGCTGCGGCAATGATTTCGCCGGTGGTCCCGAGCCCCCCTTCGTTCTGCAGACCGAAGCGGTTGCGCACGCGCAGCATGGTCAGTCCGGATTGGGAGAACATGGCATCGAACAGCTCCGCCTTGAGGGGGTGCTGAGCAATCTCGTCGACGACGTAGCCCAGCCCGGCCCCGATGCCGATCAGGGTTTGAAAGCGCTGACTCGCGTCCACCAGGACTTGGGCGCGTGGCTCAGGCAGCGGAGTGCAAACGCCCGCTACACAGCTGCTGCCATCCGGGCAGTCCTCGGATGAGCAACGTGGCACGCAGATACCATAGCTCGCGGGGCGGATGCCTCCGCACAGAGCGATCGCGCCTGGGTCATCGTCGGCGACACAGGTCGCGTCGCTCAGATCATTGCAGTTGCTGACGTCGCCGCAGCCGCGCGTGCAGGTGCCGCAAATACAGCGCAGATCGCCGCAATCGGAGTCGGCCTGACACGATCTCAGCCAGTTGGTCTGGGACCCGGTCTTCGGCCCACTGGGGCTGCAGGCCGTCGCAGTCACGCCGAGCACGACCAGAGCAGTGCGGGCGCCAAGAGCCGCGCACCGCCTCGCGAAAGCGGTCAGGGTTCTCCACATCATTTCAAAGTAACCTAGGTTGTCGTGAACAAGTCGAACTGCCGGCTTTCGGTGAAGTGTGAGGGTGCGACATCGCCGAGCTGGCGACGTCACCCAGGTCGCACTCCGCGCCAACCGTATGCCTTGGCTTGCGACAAAACGCTGGTATGATTCAACAACGTTGGATGACTATGACTTCAGCGAGCGGACACCGCTGTCTGCATGGCGCGAAGATGAGGAATCGGGGTTGGTTCGGGGCTGGAAGGATTGGAAGGCGAGTGACCGCCGCCGGCAGGCTTTAGCGTTGCACGGGGCGTCTGCGCACGACAGGGGAATGACTTCTCTCCCCGCAGGTCCAGGATTTCACCTCAGGGGGGACATTGTTCACCCCCCCATTTTTTACTCAGCCCCCAAAGCGCACGATGAATCCCGCTGAGGGAGCCTGGATGCTATCGCTTGAAAGATGATTCGCGCGACCACTTGGTACATCCTGCTTTCGGCGTCACTGACCATCGGCTGCTCCGATGATGGTTCAGCCCCGTACGGCTCCACGATGACCGCCTCCACGAACGACGCTGGGTCCCCTGTGGGTTCGCTCGGTGTGACCTCGGGCACGAGCGGCACCAACAGCGCGACGGGTAGCGCTGCCACCGGCTCGACGGCAACGAGCGGCCTTGGCACTGGTTTCGGCACCACGACCACGGACGGAGCCTCGGCCAGCACGTCAACGAGCACCGGCACGGACGGCGCGGCCTCGGGCGCAGGGGGCGCGAACAGCAGCGCCGGATTGTCGAGCAACGCGACGAGTTCGGTGAATGACGGCGCCGGTGGCACCACGACGAGCACTGCCGGCGGAACGACCACTGCCGGCGGAACGACCACTGGTGGCATGGATGCCCACGACGTGTTCGGCTCCTGTCGCTTTCATTTCGGGGCGATCGACCAGTTCGCTCGCGACAACCCGAGCATCGCCGCCGAACTCGACTTCTTCACGCCGGGTTGGATGGGTTTGCAAGATACCTTCGATCAGGGCTACGTATGCGACGATACCGCGCCCGGCGGAGCGCTGGAAGGTTTGGTGCCGGTAATCGTGGCCTACGTTGCTGCCTTCTACGCCAAGCGACACAACGGTTTGAACGACTGCAACGTCGGCAGCCCCGACCTGTGCACGCAGGGTGCTTCGTTCATCAAACAGAACCTTTCGAGCATCCTCGATGTGTATCGAAACTACGCTCAAGGCTATGCCCAGTGTTACGGCACGACGCGGCCCATCGTTTTCGAGATGGAGCCCGACTACTACCAGTACACCTACGAAAGCCAGACGGATCCGATGACAGCCGCCGAGGCCGGTTCGATCATGAGCCAGTTCGTGAATACCATCAAAGAGCAGTTGCCGAACGCGGTCTTCTCGATCGACATCTCGCCCTGGGTGGCACCCGACAACGGCTCGGACCAGGGAGCCAGCTGGTACTCGAACTTCGACATGTCGCTGTTCACCTTCGTCAACACGTCCGGCGGCAGCACCGACGCGACCAGCGAAACAATCCGCAGCAGCAACTATATGACCTGGGCGGGGGTGAGCGCCGCGTCCGGCAAGCAGGTGCTGGCCGACACGGGCTACGGTGTGAACGGCAGCTCGGCCGGGCACGATCAGAACTGGGACAACCCGACCGCCATCAACCAGCGTATCGCCGACGGGGTAATCTCGATCAGTCAGTACAACCCGAATCCGAACTGGGGCAACACCATTGCCCAGATCCGAAGCCAGCTGGATGTGCCGCCTGGATGCAAGTGAACCCCGACCCCGACCGGAAGCAAGTCCCGTAGCCTTGCGCAAAGCCGCGACCGTATTACCCTGCATGCTCGTGAAGCCGGATTGCGCCCGCCTGTCCCGACCCAGGGGGAGTCACCCGGGAGCGGGGGCACGCTTGCTTTCGCTCGCGTTGGGGCTGCTCGTGGCGCTCTCGTGCGGTGGAGGTCACGGGGGCGCGTCGAGCGCCGCCAGCTACGACCCCGACGTGGCGCGCTATCGGCTACTGCTGCGTCACAATCCCGTCGACCCCGGAGCGGCGTTTCGCTGTTATGGCGGTTGCCAGACCCACAACGAGCCGGACGCCTACCTGACCTGCCTCGCTCAGTGCCCGGGCTTCGAGGTCACCAAGGGAGTCGCTTGTGCACCCGACGAGGTACCACCCGTGGCCGCCTGCATCACGGCCCGGCGCTTGCCCGATCAGGAGGAAACCAGCACCGGATACAAGGTGGTGGCGGTCGTGGCCAACGTCGCGTTGATCGTCGCCCTGGGTGTTGCGTGTTCTCAGTCTTCGACCTGCGGAGCCTACTACTACGCGCCTCCCGGCCAGCTTCCCGTCGCTCCGGGCTACTGAGTCTGGTGCACGCACCCTACATGCTGCATTTGCGCATGTCACAGACGCGAGCGTCCCCGCAGTCGGCGTCGACGAGGCATTCGACGCACTCGAACTTGTCGGTATCGCAGACAGGTTTGGCCTCGTCGCAGTCCTGGGCAACCGTACACCCGACACACTTGTTCATCTCACAGCGTGGCCGATCTTTGGGGCAATCGTCATCAACCGCACAGGTCACACAGATGGCTTCGTCCACCAGACAGATCCCGTCGGGGCCCATGCAATCCTCATCCGCCTGACAAGCGGAGACGCATTTACCTTCGCGCACATCGCAGGCAAGCGTTTCGTCACCACAGTTCTCGGACACCAGGCACTGGCGGCATTGAGTGGCAAAGCAGTAGGGCTTGTCGTTCTTGCAGTCACCGCTCGTCACGCAATCCACACAGGTATGCGAGGACGGTTCGCAGAACTTATTGCCGCAATTGGTGTCCGTAAGGCACGCAACGCACAGACTTCCGTAGCAGTAAGGAGTGGGCGACGCGCACACCGTGCCAGCCACGCAGGCCACCTCGGAGCTCTCGGGGTCTTGGGAATCGAACAGGTCGATACGGTTGGGTTCGCCGGCTCCGCAGCTCACCCCCCAGAGCAAGGGCACCAACGACAGCCACCAGAGACTCGAGCGCATTCGAGAGAGTCTGAAACGAGGGGCTTCACTTGCCAAGCTCGCGAGCTTCGTCGCGAGCCAGGCCGTCGGGGTCGCCTTTCAGATAGCCGGACGCCGCACGCGCCGCGTCCTGCTCGCGCCCCAGACGTCTGAGAGCACGGAAGCGCTCCACCCGGGCATTGTCGGCGACCGGCGAGTCGGGGTAGCGACGCAGCAGCTCTTCCAGGCGCGCCAGGGCCAGCTCGTCCTTGCCGTTTCGCGCGGCTTCGAGCGCCGAGGTCAGAAGCGCGTTGGCTCGAGCCAGCCTCCCGTCACGGGCGTCCACCTGCTTGCTCGTCGCCTTCGTGGACCGGGCGGCTTCGCCGCCTGGCTCGGGCGAGGCCGACGATTTCGAGCGCCCCTTCGATTCGCTCGACCTCGCTGGCGGGGCAGCCTCGTCGCGCGACGACCACGCGCCACCGGCATCGAGAAACTCGACGGTTTGCTTCTTGCGCACTTCCACGCGACCGCTCAATACCTCGACCTCGGTGTTCGTGCGACCAGCCGCTGCCGCGTGAACAGTCACCCTGAATTCGGTCCCGTGCACGATGACCAAGGTATCGGGTGTGCTGACACGAAACTGCCGCCGCGGCCCCAACTTGGGTACCTTCACCCGGATCGACCCACGAGCGAGTTCCACGCGCTCGACCGTATCCGGCTGTTGCCCGCCCTTGAGCCGGAGTTCACTCGCTCCGCCCACCGAGATGCGCGCCCCCAAAGCAGTCTTCAACTGCACGGTGGACCCGACATCCGTCTTGACCTCGGAGCCCAACGCCATCGGTCGCACCGACTCGTTCAGCTGCGTTGCCGCCCGGGCCTGTGCAGGTGCGTTCGCCACAGATGGCTCACGCCACTCGTTCCACAGCACCAGGACCGATACCCCGAGCACGGCCAGAACCAGAGCCGCGGCGCTCAGCCGTATCCAGCGGTGCCGATGCGCGGAGCTCAGGCCCTCGCCGCCCCGCCGCTCCAGCCGTTCGATAACCTGCCTGCGCCGTCGTGCCTCGACGTGGGAAGGTGCGTCCGGAATGCCGATCTCTCGAAGCGCACGCAACGCAGCGTCTGCTCGATGCTCCTCGCTCATGACCCCTCCGAGGCTCGAAATGCTTCTGCGTCGAAGCGCCTGCGCAGTTCGCTTCTGCCCCGAGTCAACCTGGACTGCAGGGCCGTCACGGACACGCCCTCGGCGGATGCCGCCTCTTGCAGGCTGTGCCCGAGCACATCGCAAAGGATCACCGGCACGGCTCGTTCCCGGCGCATCTGGCTCAGGGCAAACCTGAGCCGCTCCAGATCCCGCCGCGCCGCCACTTGCTCGTGCAAGTCGACCCCCGCCACGGGTTCTTGGTTGACGCCCTCGGTCGCCACGAACACCTGGCGCCCCCGCTCGCTCTGCATGCGACGAATGGCATTCAGGGCGACGTGACTCGCAATGGCCCCGCCCCACGACGTCAACCTGCACTCCTGCCCAAAGCTCCTCCGACGCAGCGTGAGCACGACCTGCTCGAAGCTGGCCTGCACCAGGTCATCGAAGTCCGGAGTTTCCCGGCCCAGCATCCTATACAGGGTGCCTCGAACGATTCCAGCCAGACGATCGTAGAGCTCGGCGGCAGCCCCAGGCTCGCCCCGACCGAATGCCTCGATCAACTCGCGATCGGACACTCCGTCCCAGGGTTCACTCCCCTGAACCAGGCGCAAAGGGCTGGAGGCGCCACGCGTCGCCGAAGCCTTCATGGACCGTAGGTACCTCAAGCCCGTAATTGTAGGCGGGTCCACGCGTGTTTTCTCTCAGAAACGCCCTTCCAGCCCCAAACTGGCCCCGTAACTGGCGCGCGGGGTCTCGAGGACCACGGTACCGCTCGAGCGCACTTCAGTCGCTCGCGCAACCTCGAGCAGCTGTAGGCCCAAGGTACCGCCCACCGCGCCACTAGCGGGCCAGGCGATTTCCAGGGCGCCCGAGACGCCGGACGTGCTGCTCCGACCCGAGTCGCTGGAGTCCGCGCGGCTCGCCGACACACCGAGCCATTGCCCAGTGACCAGCCCCATCAAGGCGACGCGTAGCGGACCCAGCTGCTTCCGGGCCCCCAGCCCGACACCGGCCTCCCACCACTGACCGGTGATGCCCCGCTCGGTCGCCGTTCGCCAGCCACCGAAGGCCAACGGAAACAAGGGCAGGTCCGGCAAATCGTAGGCCAGGCTCACACCGAGTCCTACCGAGGCTCCCCACGTGCTGAAGCCTGAACCAACGCGTGCGCTCACGCCGGCCCGCCAGGCTCGCGGCGTGGCCTGCTCGGCGGGGGGCTCGACTGCCGGCATCGGCTGGGGCTCGAGCGGCTCCGGCGCTGAACCCGACCCCAGCAGGGTGGCCACCGTCAATCCGATCGCCTGCCAGCGCTCGTGGGGCGCGTCGCCTTCCGTGAACTTGAGTCTCCTAAACTCGAAGCTTCCGCGCAGCTCGGCACGCGGCCCCACCTCCACCAGAGCCTGTCGGCGCGCCTCATCGAGCCACGAGACGTAGGCCAGATAGGGGGCGCCGGTTGCCCCACTGTCGGACGCCAGCGCACAAGCGTCCGGCCCAACTCCCGCATCGCACGCCTCCAGCAGCTGATGCATCGCCGACGGCTCTGCGACGAATTCCACCTGGATCGCTACGACGGGAACGGGCATCGACGCCAGACTACCCAACCTGACCTGTGCGAGTCACATCATTCGTCGTAGGCGCAGCGAAACCCGATCGCGCGACTTCGCTCCTCGGGAAGCTCGCCGCTGCGCGTTGCCGCGCGTGCCGCCACCGCGGGGTAGGACCATGCGCCGCCCCTGAGAGCGCGATGCGTCCCTTGGCTCGAAGGGAGGCAGTCCGGGCACTCGATTTCGCGATCGTAGGCCCCCGGGTCCAGCCAATCGAGCGCCCACTCCCACACGTTGCCCGCCAGGTCGTAGTGACCGTAGCGTCCTACGCCTGCAGTGAGCGTGCCGGTCTCGACAGGACCGCTCACTGCAACGGCCGCTCGCTCGGGCGTGGGGGCTGCCTCGCCCCAGGGGTAGAGGCGATTCTCGTCACCGCCCGCAGCGGCGAACTCCCACTCGGCCTCCGTGGGCAAACGGCCCCCACGCCAGATGCAATACGCCTGCGCCTCGTACCAGTCGACGCAATTGATGGGCAGCTCATCGCTCGACGCGGGTTGTTCGGAGTAGGTCGCAGCGGCATCGCACGACAGCGCCGCGATCAGCGAGGCACGCTCCGCGACAAGGTGTTCGGAGTACGCCGCCTGCCACCCGCTGCCGGGAACGGACGGATGGCTCCCCGACCCCTCCACGATCGCCGGCGCGCGAGCCCCGTACGCGTCCACCCAGGCGCGGAACTCTTCGACGCTCACCTCCGTCTCGTCCATCCGGAAGGCGGCCACGCGCGCCTCGTGCTCGGGCTGCTCGCTCGGATGACACTCCATGTCCGCGGGACAGGCGTCACTCCCGGCGTCACTGCGCCCCATCGAGAATTCCCCTCCCGGAACCGGCAGTCCCGCATCGGTGCCGGACACCGCGCCGGCCACTCCCCCTCCGGTCCCCGGCTCGCGAGCTCCGCCCGCGGAAGCCGCCGCTCCTGTCGTGGCAGGCGTCGACGTCGAGGCGTCGGTGCCGACCGCCCCCGCGCCGGTCGATGCTGTGCCCATTTTCCCTCCCGAACCAAAGTCCCCTGGGTCGCCCTCGGGGTGGTTGCCGGACGCAGGCTCGGAACCACACGCCGCAATCGCGCAACAGCAAACCGAAAGCATCACTCCTTGCCACGCAGACACAGTCACCATGAAAACCTCGCGCGCTCGCCGACTATTTGACCGGAACGCAGGACTCGCCTTCGCTGGTTAGGTCGATCTCCCAACCCGCCGGACACTGACCGCCAGGAACGCAGATCTCGTCACCTTCACTGGTCAGGTACAATCGATAGTCCGGCGGGCAGGGGGGCGGCGGGCAGTCATCGGGCTCCACGGCCACGGTGTGCTCTTCGCCCTTGGACGGGGATGCATGCACCTCATCGATGTCGACCCCACAGAAGCCCGCGCTGCCGAAGGCCGCAGTATCCACCCAGACCTCGTAGACCACGCGGTAGTCCCACTCCGGCGCATCCGGGTCGCCAGCGTAGTCCATAAAAGGACACGGGGAATTCTCGTTTTCGCAATAGCCGCAGCCGTTCATGTTGCGATCGAGTGAGCTGGACGCGGCCAGAACATACTCTGGAGAGCCGAGCAACACCTTGCCGTCACCCGAGTTCACCCCGCCAGAAGCGTAGCCGCACGCGCTGGCGCTGTCCTCACTGATGAAGTCGAGCTTCAAGTGCATCGCCAGCTGACCGTTGCAGTCGTCGAGCATCAGCTCGACGTGGTCGCTGCCTTCCAGATCCTTGAAGGTATGCCCGCCCTTTTTTGGCTTTGGCTTCGGCTTCATCATCGGGTCCGCCCCCGCAGGCTCGGCCAGGGTCTCGTTACCACCCCAGCCCGTCTGAGCCGCGCACTCACCGTACACCGT
This sequence comes from uncultured delta proteobacterium, assembly GCA_963809955.1. Classification (GTDB taxonomy): domain Bacteria; phylum Myxococcota_A; class Polyangia; order Polyangiales; family Polyangiaceae; genus JAICQQ01. The sequence continues at coordinate 40,481 of CAWELQ010000008.1, read as the reverse complement.
GTCGACGAACGAAGGGTCGAAGGTCACCCGGATGTGGACGTATTCCTGTCCATTTTGGATCTCCGTCACGTACTCCGCGACGGCCGCCGGGTCTTTGGCTTCTTCGGCATAAAAGCAAACACTGTCGGCGGCGATCAACTGATGATCCGGAGCCAGTGTGCCGGGGTTGCAGCTTCCTCCGACGGGATGGCAGTCGCCGGCGGTTTCCGGTCCGCAGCCCTCGCCCAGCGGAGCGCTGTTCGAGCCGCCACCAACCAAGGGCGGAGGCGCGTTGGGGTCTGCCCCCTGGGACTCCGGCTGGGACCCGTCAGGAGCATGGTCGACGATCGGGACGCCGCTGCTCGTGCTCCCCTTGCCACCGCCCCCGGCACCACTTTCGGCGTCCCCACCGCAAGAGGTCAAGAGCGGCACTCCGGTCAAGGACAGGATTCCCAGGAATCGACCCAATCTGGACATGGTTTCTCCTAACTGGCTTTCGTGAACCTATTTGACTTCTTCGATGCCACAACCGATCGAGTACAAGAGTTTCGTACCGGGTTGCTTCACCGCAGCGCACGTGCTCTCACACAAGAGAATACTCGAGGGGCTGCCCGGCTCGTCGAAGTAGAAGCCGCCCGCGTCGCAGCTACTCGCCGAATCCACTCTTCTGAGCTGAGTGAGCTGGCAGTCGCGATCCAACGTCACGACGCTCGTTTCCTCGTAGTGCAGATCGGCTCGATTCTCGTCCATCGAAAGCTCGCAAGGGATCTGCGCCGAGGCGCGCACCTGATTGAGCGCATCGAGCACTCCGCTACTCGTGTCATCAGCCACCAGATAGGCGTGTTCGGTTCCGCCGGCGGAAGCGATCTGATCGAGGTTATCCAGCGAAGGTCCGACACCCAGCACGTAGGTGGCTATCCCCGCACCGTCGTCCAGACAAGCCCGAGCCGCCGCCACCGCGTCCGCCAGCGTGGGATTGCAGTCGCTGGACTTGCTGGTCACCGGCGCCTTGGGTTCACCGTCGGTGACCAACAGATTCACCACGGCGCGTCCCGGGGCCTCGTCACGGTGCGCCTGCGAGAGGCGGCACCCGCCTTCGATCGCAGCCGCAGTCGGCGTTTCGCCGGTGGGAGCGGCAGTCTTCAGCACACCGAGCAGCTCGTCAGCGCTGGCCGGCAGTGGCGCAATCTTCACTGCGGCGCTGTCGTAGTCGTCGGGGTTACACGAGGTCGCTCCAATGGGTTGATACCCAAAGAACGAGACTCCTACCCCGAGCCCGACGCTTTCGTCGTCCAGCACGAAAGATTCCACGGCTCGGTAGACGGCGTCCATGCGCGTCTCGCCGGTCGCGTCGTCAATCACCGTGGCCATGGACCCGGACTGATCGAAAATGATCTGGATATCCAAAGGAATCCCTTCGCCTTCGAACACTTCGCCCGCGCACCCATCGCTGACTTTCAAACTTCCACAGGCGCCCCCACCCTCGACGCTGACCGTGGGCCCTTCTCCGGCGCTGGTAGCACCAGTCACGTCACCGCCATCGGGGTTCAGCGCGATGCCTCCGCTGGCCGCTCCGTAGCCCACGAAGGAGGTATCGTCTTTGCCCCCGGAGTCTTGGGAGTCGTCGGAACAGCCCGTGAAGCACGATGTGACAGCGAGTAGCAAAAGAGGAAATAGCAGGGGTCGCATACGGCATCTCCACGGCGCTGGGCCGTTGCCCCGAGGCCGCGCACATTGCAGCACTGCGCCGGAGGTCGGCGTCATCCATTCGAGCGATTCGGGCGGTAGGTACCGCGGCCCGGTCATTTCATGCTGGCGGCCATCATTTTTTCTGGTGGCAGAGTCACCGGTCCGCTGGCGCGCGGTCGAGCCTTGATTCGGCAAGCGCCCAAGCCTTCTCGACGGCGGCTCGGCCGCGCCGCCTCGTCGTCCGGTCCCGACGCATGCCTCCCAAAAGACGCGCTCCGCCCCGGAATCGACGTGTCGAATCCACCCCCCGGTTGCTGAAGAAGCCCGGAATCTGCTAGAGGGCAGTCTTCCCATGGACGACGGTTCTGGCAGTCATAGTCCCTAGCGCCGTGTGAGGCCGCCGCTGGCGCTTCGCACGCCCGGAGCGCCTCATGCAATCGAGCGACGACAATTCTTCGACCCCGGTGCCGGATGCTGCGAGCCCAGAGCGGCCGCCGCCCCTGAACAGTTCGAACCCAGCGCCGAGCCCCCGCCACAGCGTGCGCGCCCCGGAGCGCGTCGACGCCGACGAGCTACGCGAAGCCTGGCCCTTGCTCACGCCAAACGAACGCTTCGAGGGCTTCTTGCGCCTGTCACGGGTGGAAGCGGACGAATTCTTCCTGGGCCTACAGGGGCGTGAACAAGCCAGCATGCTTGGAGAGATGCCGCACAACGAGCGGAGGCTTTGGGTCAGGCTGCTGGCTCCCGACGATGCCGCCGATGTAATTCAGGAGTTCGAGCCGGAAAGCCGGCAGGGCTTGCTCGAGCTGCTCGACGCGGCGACGCGGCGCGAAGTAACCGCGCTGTTGGCCTATGCCGAAGACGCCGCTGGCGGGCTGATGAGCCCCCGGTTCGCGCGCCTCAGACCGAACATGACGGTGGACGAAGCGATCCGCTACCTGCGTCGCCAAGCTCAAGAGCGGCTGGAAACCATCTACTACGCATACGTGCTCGATCACGAGCAAAAGCTTCTGGGTGTGGTGTCCTTTCGCGACTTGTTCGCTTGCGAGGGCGAGCGGCGGCTGACCGATGTGATGCACACCGACGTGGTGTCCGTGCCGGATACGATGGACCAGGAGGCGGTGGCCAGCGTGGTCGCCGAGCGTGACCTGAGCGCCGTGCCGGTACTCGATACGCAGGGCCGCATGAAAGGTATCGTCACCGTGGACGACATCGTCGACGTCGTTCAGCAGGAGGCCACGGAAGACATCCACAAGCTCGGTGGTATGGAGGCGCTCGATACGCCCTACATGCAAACGAGTATCCTCGGGCTCGTGAAGAAGCGCGCGGGTTGGCTGACCGTGCTGTTCCTGGGCGAGATGCTGACAGCCAGCGCCATGAGCCAATATCAGGACGAAATCGCGCGCGCGGTCGTGCTCACCTTGTTCGTCCCGCTCATCATCTCCAGCGGGGGCAACTCGGGCTCTCAGGCGACCACGCTCATCATTCGCGCAATGGCCCTCGGCGAGGTGACGATTCAAAACTGGTGGCGTGTGAGCCGACGCGAAATGGCCACGGGCCTGACGTTGGGCATCATCCTCGCAGTCATCGGTCTGGTGCGCATTCTGGCCTGGCAAGCGCTGTTCCACAGCTACGGGGAGCACGCGCTGCAGGTGGCGGCCACGGTCGCCATCAGCCTCGTGGGCGTGGTGAGCTGGGGCACGCTTTCGGGCGCGATGCTGCCGTTTCTGATCCGTCGGCTCGGGTTCGACCCGGCGAGCGCCTCGGCGCCCTTCGTGGCGACACTGGTGGATGTCGCTGGACTGCTGATCTACTTCAATGTCGCGCGCGTGCTCTTGAGCGGCACGCTATCGTGAGCCGCGTGACCGGGCGAATTGGATCACCCGAAGCTTACCCGGACGATCTCGATTTCGATTTCGCCAGCCGGTCGGTTCACCGTGACCACGTCACCGACGCGGCGCTTGAGCAGCGAACGGCCGAGGGGCGACTGGAAGCTGAGCTTCCCTTGCGCGGGGTCGGATTCGTCGGGACCCACCAACAGATAGGTCTTGCGCTTACCGTCCTCGTCTTGCACCTCCACCGTGGCTCCGAAGCGCACCACGTCCCCTTGCTGCTCGCCCGGGCTCACCACCACGGCACTGTCCAGCCGCTTCGTCAGGAAGCGCACGCGGCGGTCGATTTCCCTCAGGCGCTTCTTGCCGTAGATGTATTCGGCATTTTCCGAACGGTCCCCCTGGGCGGCTGCGTCCGAGACTTCCTGGACGACCCTGGGGCGCTCCACCGTCAAAAGCTGACGCAATTCCTCGCTAAGCTTCTTTGCGCCTTCTGGGGTCAGATAATTGGGCGGTGCCATGATAGGTTACGGTCGTGAAGAATACGAAGCGGCTCGTTGTCACGCTAGCCCTAGTTTTCGGAGGGCTGTTCGTCCTCGTGCTCGGAACGCTCATCATCGTGGCGCTGTTCGTGCTGCCACCGATGGTCAAAGAGCGCATCGTCGACGAAGCGCGCGCCCGAGGCATCGAACTGGGCTTCGACGACGTCGAGGTATCGTGGAGCCATTTGACCGTCGAGCAGGCGCGCTTTCGGCTGGTCGGCGTCCGAGGAGTCGCGGGAACGGTCGACCGTATCGACATCACGACGTCCGGCTTCGAGCCTACCGGGGTCAATCTGGAAAAGCTACACGTCGAGCTGCTCGGGTCCTTGCCGAGCGTGGCGCTCGAGCTGAGCGAATGGACCAAGAACTACCCGAAAGCCTATGCGCTGCCGCTTCGGGCCGAGCCGGTGAGCCTGGCCTGGCGCACGGGCGAGAAAGAGGACCCGTGGCTCGTCATTACCAATGGTACGGTGGGCAAGAACGCCGACGGCGGGCAATTCGTCGCGGACAAAGCGCAGGTAACGGGGCTCAGCCTGGGCCCAGTGGGGACGAGCTGGAGCAAGACGCAGGGAAAGGTCCAGCTCGGGCTCGGCGAGCCCGACCCCAAACGCGCGCCCGTGAGCATCGACGTCGAGTTCGACAAGGAAAAGCCGACCGCGCACGTCGAGCTCCAACCGACGAAGGCAGAGAAGCTTGCGGGACCGCTCGGTATCGATCTCCCCGTCTCGGGCGTCACGGTAAGCTCCGAAGTCGAGCTCGAGTTTCGCGACAAGCAGGGCAACGGCCCGGTGGACGGAACGATGCACGTGAAGCTCGACGGCTATGTGCCGCCCCATCCACGTGAGATCGATGGCTTCGTATTCGGCAAGGCGACCGAGTTTTCCAGCAAGTTCACCGTGAGCGAAGACAAGGAAAAGGTCGAGCTGTCGGACAGCCGAGTCCGGGCCGGCGCGTTTCAGCTCAAGGGCAAGGGTGAGGCGCAGCGCTACCGAGACCACGCGCGCATCCGACTGGAGTTCACTGGCTTTCTGGGCTGCGCAGCGCTGGCAGGCGCGGCAGCGGAAACGCATCTGGGCCAGGTCCTGAGCAAGCTTCCGAAGCTCATTGCCAAACAGACGCTGCAGGGTACCGTGGGCGTGACCGTGAAGATCGACGCGGACACACGCGACCTCGCGGGCGCGACGGTGCTGCGCCAGATCGGGATCGGCTGCGGCCTGAAGCCGCTGGCTCCCCCCACACCCGAAGAGCTCGAGGCCTTTGCCAGGGAGCTGCCCGAGTTCGTGGGCGAGCTGCCCTCGCTGGCGGGGAAGCTAGCGATTCCCGCGCTGGGCCCGGTGCCGAGTGGGTTCGCCCCACCCAAGCTGAACCTGCCCAAGATCGAAATCAAACGGGGGAGCGCGACTCAAGCGCCAAAAGACAGTGGAAAGCCGCTCGAAGGCGACAACCCGTGAGAAGCTACACATGGCAAAATTGACGGTGTTGGGGGCCGGAATGATGGGCAGCGCGCTTTCGGTGCCGCTGGCCGACCGCGGGCACGATGTCCGCTTGGTGGGCACGCACCTGGACGAGGACATCGTGGAAAGCCTCCGCTCGACTCGCGTCCACCCCAAACTCAAGCAGCAGTTGCCCGACAGCATCCGGCCCTACCCGGTGGCCGAACTCGACGCCGCCCTGGACGAAGCGCAAGGGGTGATCTTGGGTGTGAGCTCCGCTGGAGTCCGCTGGGCTGCCAGGCAGCTGGCTGCCCACCTGACGCCCACGCTTCCCGTACTCATGGTCAGCAAGGGCCTCGCGTTCGAACAGGGCCAGCTCCAGGTCTTGCCCGAGGTATTCCGCAATGAGCTGCCCGGAGCGCTCGCCTTCGAGGTGGCTCCGGCAGCGATCGCCGGTCCGTGCATTGCGGGCGAACTCGCGCGTCGGGTGGAGACCTGTGTCGTGTTCACAGGGCGAAAACAGGGCGTGCTCGACCAGTTCGAGAGCTGGCTTGGCGGCGACTACTACCATGTGTTCACCAGCACCGATCTGGTGGGCGTCGAGGCCGCAGCCGCACTCAAGAACGCCTACGCCATGGGTATCGCTTTCGCCGCCGGCCTCCACGAAAAGGCCGGGGGGACTCCGGGCAGCGTGGCCACCCATAACTACGAAGCGGCCGTGTTCGCCCAGGCCGTCATCGAGATGCATGCTCTGGTTCGTGCACTCGGCGGAAAACCCGAGAGCGTGGTCGGTCTCCCCGGAGTCGGCGACCTCAACGTGACCTGCAATGGTGGCCGCACCGGGCGCTTTGGACGCTTTCTCGGTATGGGCCTCGGCGTCGCGGAGTCGATTCGGCGCATGGAAGGCGCCACGCTCGAGTGTCTGGAAATCCTCGGAGTGATGGAGCAAGCCTTGCCCGGGCTGAAAAGTCGAACCCCCGGGGAATTCCCGCTGCTACGTCATATGATCGCCGTCGCGCTCCACGATGAGCCCGTGGCCATGCCGTTCAGCGCCTTCAGCGCCAGTGTCGTCGGCTGAAGCAGAAGTACCGAACAAACCGATGCAGCTCGTCGTATGCGCCAGCGCCTGGACCTTCGGTTCGCTCGATCGCTGTCTGAGCGAGGTGGAGCAGGGACGGTTCGATGGTGTCGAGGCAGCGGTGCCCGACGCTTCGCACGCGCGCCGGGAGCTGGCTCGCCGTATGCGCGCCGGGCACACCCCGTTCGTGAGCGAAATATGCACGGGCGGCGATTACGCTCCAGCCTCTTCGGTTTCCTTCGAGCAACACCTCGCCGACTTCGAACGGCAGCTCGATGGTACGGCGGAATGTGGGGCCCACTTGGCGAACTGCCTGGTCGGCTCCGATGCTTGGAGCATTCACGAAGCCGTGGACTTTCTCGGAAGAGCCCTCGAATTGGGCCGCGGCTACGGCGTCGAGCTGGCGTTCGAGACTCATCGGGGGCGACCCACCTTTCATCCATCGAATACGTTGGCAATCCTCGAAGCATTGCCCGAACTTCAGCTCACCTGCGATTTCAGCCATTGGTGCGTGGTCTCCGAGCGCTTGCTCGACCGCCCCGAGGTCTTGCGAGCGGTCGCCCCGCGCGCGCGACATATCCATGCTCGGGTTGGCTATGCTCAAGGGCCCCAGGTGCCCGACCCACGCGCCCCCGAGTACCGAGCCGAGCTCGAGGCCCACCACGTCTGGTGGGACGCCCTCTGGGCCGAGGGGCAATCCCGCGGCCTGGAATCGCTTTCAATGACGCCCGAGTTCGGACCCGATGGCTACCAGCACTGCCTCCCATACTCCGGCACTCCCGTGGCAGACCTGGCCGAGTTGAATCGCTGGATGGCCGGGCGCCTCAGGCGTCGCTTCGCGCAGGGAATGGGGGCAAGCGGTGGCCCGCGCTGAGCCTCGGAGCACGATTGCCAACTCGGGTGACGCTGTGGCTCCAAGGGAAGCGAGACCAGCGGCTCGACCGAAGCCGCGGTTGGCGCGTGTTGATCGATCGGCAAAAGACGCCGGGCGTGGTAACCTATCTTCGTTGGTGTTCTCCCCCGTATTCGATCCCGCGGGCAGAGCACGGGGTCATCGCACCCGGTGCGAGAGCACCAACCAACTTTTCCACTTTGACCTGATCAGAGGCAAACTCGCGATGGGAGCATTCGAATGACGAGGAATCAAGCGCGCTCGAGTGCACGGCGTCCCACCGCCATCGTGCTGACACTCGGGCTACTCCTGCCCTGCATGTGGGCGGGTTGCGGAGGAAACGAAACCGACACGACGCCGGGCACCTCGGGATTGCCCTCGGACAGCAGCTCCATATCGACGAGCAGCGGAGGCACTGAGGCCGTTGGCTCAGCCACCAGCGGGACCACGGGCGGCTTCAATGCAGGCACGACCGCCGGCATCATCATGACCACCGGCAGTGGTGGGACGGGTGGAGGATTCGAGGACTGCGAGGCCGACGTCAGCATGGCCGAGTCCGTGGGGTTGGACATGTACATCGTCTTCGATCGGAGCGGGAGCATGGCGCTCAGGCCCCCTCCGAACGACGCCAATCAGGATCGAATCCGCATCCCAGACCCGGGAGGATTGTTGGGCGACTGCCCCGTCGATCTGGTCAATGCACCCGCACAAGATTCCAAATGGTGTCTGGCCACCAACGCGCTGGCGCACTTCTTCACCGCTCCGACACTTCTCGACGTGCGGGCGGCCCTGCAATTCATGACCCCGGCCAACCCCGACAACTACGATATCTGCGGAGCGGACCCGGCAAATGTGCACGCCACCCCCGCGGTGAACTACGCATCGTTGCCAGTGGACGCGACGCACGGTCTCATTAGCGCGCTCGAGCTCGAGGGGCCGAACGCCGAAACCACCAACACGCTCAGCGGGCAACAATTGGGAACTCGGCTCGAAGCCGCTCTCAACGGAATTGCCATGTTCACTGCCGCCAATGCGGATCCCGGGCGCAAGACCATCGGTGTGCTGATTACGGATGGGGACCCCTACAACTGCGAAGAGGACCCGGATCTGCTCGCTCGGATCGCCGCCGACCACTACTCGGCAACCGGTATCCCGACGTTCATCATCGGCATGACCGGAGCCACCTCCGCCAACCTGGAAACGATCGCTCTCGGCGGTGGCGGCCCCGAGCACGGCCCAGACTACTGCGAGGCTCCCGACACCAGCTGCCACTACTGGTCGGTGGGAGGGGGTGACCCCGAGGCCTTCAGCGAGGTGCTCGCCGCCATTCAGGATTCCGTCGTCATCGCCTGTGAGTACGCCATTCCGGAGCCCGAGGGCGGAGAATCCTTGAATCCGGACCTGGTAGCGGTGACCTACAACGATGCGTCCGGCGCTGAACCTCGCCCTGTGGCGCGCGTCCCCGACGCGGCGAGCTGCAACCCCAGCCTGGGGGGCTGGTATTACGACAATCCCGATGCGCCGACCTCGATCTTGCTGTGCCCTGCCGACTGCGACACGGTGAGCCAGGCCCCTTCGGGGGCAGCCATCGAAATTCGCTACGGGTGCGTCGAACAAGTGCTCTGAAGGCAAACGGACCCGGACCCCCTGGCGATCGTGAGACGCTCCCTTATGCTAGACGCATGAAGAAGCTCGAACTCGAGGTATGGTCCGACGTGGTTTGCCCGTGGTGCTTCGTGGGCAAGCGGCGCCTGGAAAAAGCCCTGGCCGCACTCGAGACGGTGGCTCACGCTTCCGTGGTCTGGCGTGCCTTCGAGTTGGACCCCAGCGCGCCCGCTGTCCACCCCGCCGAACCCACGCACCACGAGCGCCTTGCCAAGAAGTATGGGCTGAGCCCGGCGCAGGCGGAACAAATGCTGAAGCGCATGGAAAGCGTGGGGGCGCAGGAAGACATTGCTTTCGACTTCGCCAAGCTGCGCTCGGGCAACAGCTTCGACGCCCACCGCCTCCTGTGCCTGGCACGTGAACGCGGCCTGCAGAACGAGCTCAAGGAGCGATTGTTCAAAGCGTATTTCACGGAGGGAGCGAGCATTGGCGACCACCAGGTGCTCACCAGCCTCGGCGTCGAAGTCGGGCTGGACCCGGACGAAGTGAGCGGGGTGCTCGAGAGCGATGACTTCGCCTCCGAAGTGCGAACGGAGGAACGCACAGCCATGCAGCTCGGGGTGCGGGGAGTCCCCTTCTTCGTCATCGCGAACAAGTACGGGGTCTCGGGCGCACAGCCCGTGGAGGTGCTGGTCGAGGTGCTGGAGCGAGCACTCGGTGAAGCTTCCGAAGAGTCGCCGGTGGACGGGCAAACAGACGGCTCTTCCAGCACGCTGTGCACCCCAGCCGGGTGCGACTGAAGCTATTCGAGCGATACGATAAATCGGGTTGGACCGAGCGAGCGCGGTTCCCGGGCCAGATCCACCGTGTTGTCGATGAGGCGATGGCTCGGACGCCCATTGAGCGAAGCCCAGGCGTCGGCAAAAACGCGAACCTTCGACGAACAGGTGCCCCGATAGCGGTCAGCCAGATAGAGCGCATACTGGTGAATCATGTCGGGCTGAGTGGACATCATTCGATATTGCAGCTTGCTGAGCTCTCGGCGTGGATACACATGCACGCGTTCGCCGCTCGGCGGGCAGTCGACGTCGTACTCGACGTGGCCCACCTTTTCCATCAGCATCACGCGCCAGGCAAACCGAAACCCCTCTTCGTTCCAGTTGACCCAGCCCGGGTAGAGTACGAAACGAAGCGGCAGCAACGCTTGAACGACGAGGTAAGCCGCCGCCAGCGTCAGAGCACGGCCGGAGACCGGGCCGCACCAGGCTGACCTGGGCGCGGTGGCGCTCGGCACCGGCCAGGCGAGTCGTCTGAAGAGGCGCGACACCACAGACCCCGGCCCGACGAAGTGTCTCGGCCAGTCGGGCTGGAAGAACACGGTCATGGCGACGAGCATGACCCACGGGAAAACGCCGATGGGGAACATCCACCCCACCGTCAGGTGAAACCCGAGGGCGAACACTACCCCCAAGGGCCTGGTGCGGCGCCAGAGCAGCAAGGGGGCGATGCTCAAGTCATACACCAGCCCGCCCCAACTCATGAGGGGAGCAAGCCAGGGCTGCTCGACCCAAGCACCCAGAAGCGGTGTATCCGAGTAGGTGGCCAGCCAGGCGCGAAGCGGCTCGGCGCGCCAGAGCCAGTCCGGATTGAGCTTCGCGACTCCCGCGTAAAAGTACACAATCGTCATTTGCCCGCGCAGCAGCCAATAAGAGCCGCGCGGCACGCGAAGCTCGCCCCCACTCCGGCGTGCATCGAGTGACCAGGCCGCGCCCGACGGAACGAACACGCAGAGCAGCGCCAGCAAGCTGACCAGGTAGTAGTGGTTCAGGTAGGCGCTTTTGTCGAGCAGCTCCACGTAGCTGAACAGAACGAAGAACAGTCCGGCACTCAGGCGCGTCCGATAGCCAATCGTCAGGAGCAGCGCGCTCGCCCCCATCAGAGCGAAGTGCAGGTACAAGCCCCATGCCGGCCAGGGCCTCACCCACCCGAAACCCAGAAAGGTGAAATGGTAAGACGGCTCCAGGTAGAGCTCACGTATCCAGCCCAGCGCGGCGAACCGCACCACCGAAGCCAGCATGACCACGCCAAACAGGATGCGGAAGACCGCAAGCCCCGCCGCGTCACTTGGCTCCCTGAGCAGGCTCGACAGCAGCCTGAGGCGCCCGGCTCGCTCAATCACCGTCGTTGGCGCTGAAGCGCACACTCAGCGAGAGCGCGCCGAGCACATCGACCTGGATCAAACGCTGCAGCTCTGCGAGCGTCTCGATCGCGTGCTCGACGTTCGGCTGATCGTCCTGAATCGCCAGAGAAAGGGGCGAGTCGAGCTCACCGACGGCACGTCGACTCGAATCCAGCGCCGAGCGCATGGCGTGAGCCAGCTGATGGCCGCGATGCTTCAAGTAATCATCGAGCGACAGGATCCCACCTTCCTCGTCACCGAAGTACAAGAGCTCGACTCCTTTCAAGTTGTCCTCGATATCCTCGACCGAGCGGCCGCTGAAGCGGGATTCGAGCTTGTCCGGCTGAGGCGTCCCATTCGCGGCGATGCCGGCGTCGAGCTTATCGGCGCGAATAGTCTCGACCAGGAACCCCATGCGATTCACCATTTCGCTCAAGGCCATCGACAGCGTATCGTAGGTCTTACTCGAGCCTCCGGCGTCGACGAGCTCGCTCAGGTAATCTCCCTCGTCAGGGTCCCAGGCGTCCCTTAGCCCGTCGAGCTGACGCCCCAAATCGCTCACCAGGAGTTGCAGATATTCGTGGCGGCGCGGATCGGTCTGGAAGGCTTCGAGCGCTCCCTCGTCGAACAAGAGGTATTCGATCGCGGGGAACCCTTTGGCGGCAGCGCCCAGGTCGTCAGCAACGATCGGATCGCTCCCCGAAAGCACGGCATCGACCTCGCTCGGGCGAGCCGGCCAGAAGTCGATCTTGGGGCCGTACCTGAGCGGTTCTTCCTCGGCCGGACCGAACTCGAACACTTCAGCCTCTTTCCACGGACGCCGCGCCCTGCTCCAGGCCGAGCGCGCCGCGTCCAGCCGCGCGTCGTCGGGAGAATCCTCGAGGGCGCCGGCAGCATCGTCGAGCTCATCGATCAGCAGTCCGGTGTCGCGGTAGCGCGCGAGCAGGAACTGGGTCCCCCACGAACGCATCAGCTCGCGCCGTCGATCGGGGATGGCTTCGGGCCCGCAACCGAGCAGACCCGCGCCCGAAGTACCCAAGAGCCCCAGGAGCAGCTTGCGTCGTTTCATGGCTTCGGGTTTCTCGACAGACTCGCCAACATGGGGCTCCCTTGCTAAAGCGACTCGACGAAGCGAATCAACGCCTGGCGCTCGTCCGCCTTCAGCGCCGCAAAATCGTCGCGAGCTGCCTCGGCCTCACCCGCATGCCAGAGAATGGCCTCGGCGACACCGCGCGCGCGACCGTCGTGCAGCAGGCGGTCGTGTCCGTTCACGTCGGCCACGTGCCCCATCCCCCAGAGCGGCGGCGTACGCCATTCGGCACCTTCCGCCTCGAACGAAGGCCGCGCATCGGACAAGCCTTCGCCCATGTCGTGCAGCAGCAGGTCGGTGTACGGGAAGATCACCTGGCCCTGGACCTCGTCGAGGTCGCTCAGCTCGCCAGTCTCGTGCCGGCTCACGTGGCAGGTCTCGCAGCCAATCTGGTTGAACAAGGCCTTGCCCCGCAACACCTCGGGGTCTTCCCAGGTCTTGCGTACGGGCACCGCCAAAAGACGAGCGTATAGCGCCACTTTGTCGAGCAGATCGTCCGAGAGCTCGGGCTCTCCTCCGTCGATCGCTTGCCGGCACTCGGCTTGCGCTGCCGTGCAGTCCTGCACGGGAAACAGGCTCGTGGTGATGCCCATGTCTCCCAAAAAGGCCCCCGCGGCTTGCTGCCGCACACTGGGCTGCTCCGCCTTCCAACCGAATCGACCCACGACGCTGTCGCCAGTGGCGACGTCGACAACTCGGTTGATACGACCGGAGATGCCGTCACCATCGCGATCATCCGGATCGGCGAGCTCCTCCAGCCGCTGTTCGGGGATGGCTTCGAGCAGCCCGAGGCCAATCATGGCAGGCGCCACGCGCGCTGAAATACGCAGGTCTTCGTTCAGTTCGCCATACGCCGGACTCAGAATCCGATACTCGGGTTCGAGTAGCGTGTAGGGCTCCCCATCGTCGTACTGTCCCGCGCGCTGCACGTACGTGACTCTGGGGCTACCCTCCGCGGGCACCCCGTCGATCGCGAAGGGCTGCAATTGCCCTCCGTAGCTCGGGTCGGGCATGAACTTTCCAGCGTGCGCCTCGTCGGGAACGCTCAAGCGCAACAGCAAGCCCAAGAAATCTTGGTCGTCCTCGAGCGGTGGGCTGCCCCGGCCGTCTTTGAAGTGACAGGAGGCACACGAGCGCGCGTTGAACATCGGCCCGAGCCCGTCGCGCGACTCCGTGCTCGAGGGTGCCTGGACCCAGGACTGATTGAAGAAGCTGTTGCCCGTGTAGAACGCCGATTCATGCTCCGCACTGATGTTGTCGGCCGCGCGCGTGAAGGCGTTGCCGCCGAGAAGCAGCGTGTTGGTGGTCTCGCCCCCGGGCAACCACTCACCCGGTTCGACCTCGGAGGAAGCCGAGGTGGTGGAGTCCCCGTCACCGCACGCCACGGAAAGGAGCCCCAGCGCCGCCAGCAGCGCCGAACTAGTGGTCTTCACCGAAGTCAGCAGATCCACGGCGTTCCCTCACTCCACCGCGGGACCTTCGAGCCCCAACTGCTCTAGGGCGTGTTCGAGAGTGTGCGATTGCTTCCTCAAGGAAGTCACCAGGGTCCGCACTCGCTCGTTGCCCGCGTCGTTGTCCGCAGCAATTTCTCGGTCGAAAGGCACGTGAAGCGCCTTCGCCGCTTGCATGCTCTCGTCGATCTGCTCGTCGATCTCGTCGGCAAGGTCTCGATCGGCAGCGCGCAGCACTTCGCGGACCGAGGTGCCCGAGACCTTGCTGCCGTCGAGGCGCTGGTAGCTGCCCCGCCAGACATTCTCCATACCCTGAACGTCCTGGATCATGTCACGATGGGTATTGTCGCTGAAACAGGAGTGCTCGTCCTCCTGGGATCCGGAATCCAGCGCCGCTTGCAACCGCTCTCCTCCGGTTTCGGCTCCGCTCAGCACGATCATGCCCGTCAAGATGCGCCTCAGGGCTTCTGCTCTGTCGGCGTTTTCGAAACTCGCCCTGTAGTTGTCCTGATCCGGCTCCCAGGCATCGACGAGCTGACTCAAATGCTCGACCAGCAGCTCGGAAACGGTTTCGAGATACAGGGCGCGGCGCTCCGGATGTGGTGCGTCGCCCTCATCGAGGTAGTCGGTGAATGGCCTGTCGCCGGGACCGTCCTCGTTCATGTCCTGTCCCCAGAGCAGAAACTCGATGGCATGGAAACCGGTAGCGATGTTCTCCTCGCCCCCTTGCTCATTGAGATCCATCAGCGACTCCGCGCTGATCTCGACATCGGGGTCATTGATGATCCCGGCGTCCGCGTCGTCCTTCACGTAGTCGATGTAGGCTTCATCGAGCGGCCAGGCGTTGATGAACCCCTCGGGTCCGTCCTCGGGATCATCGATCGGACCGTCGTAGAACCGGTAGACCTCCGTCTGTAGGTATGGCTCTCGCGCAGCACGCCAGCTCTCGCGCGCGTCCGCGAGAGAGTCTTCGTTCGGGTCGCTCAAGAAAGCCTGGATCTTGGCGTCCATGTCGCGCGCAGCAGAGAGCGAGTCCGCATAGCTGGCATACACGATCTTGGCGTAGCTGAGCTGCGCCTGCGCGGCGCTCTCGGGGATCTGGCTGTCTTGATCGAGGCCCGAGTCGCTCGAACAACCCAGGCTCAGCCCGAGCAAGCAGGGAACGACCGAAGCGCAGACTTTTCTCAGTGAGTTGGGCGCAATGGGACCCGTCGGATTCAGGAACATGACTCTTCCAATCTGCTCACGAATGGTCACGCAGCGACTGCGCGACCAGATACTTGACCACCAGCGCGGCTTCGTCGCCGAGCCGAGCACGTTCACTCATCTCTCCCACTGCGACCGGCCAGCGCTCGGGAGGCAAGCTCGCCGGATCGACCGGAGCGTGACAGCTCGTGCAACGCGACAGGTACAAGGAACGCCCTCGCTCCAGCTCTCCGAGGGTAGTCGCGGGGTAGCGCTGAGCGACGCGCGCCACATCTGCCTGCACGGGTTTTGGGGTGGCGGAAGGTCCGCAGGCGCTCAGCAAGAGCGCCGCGCCGAGCCACGAGAGCGCGGGCTCACGTTTCACAGATCCAACCCCAGAATCATGCGCAGATAAACCTTCCCCCACGGGTCGTCGACTTCGGGCCCCTGGGTGAGATCGTCCCAGCGCAGGTAGGCCCCCAGCGAAGCGAAGCCCTTGTTCGACTGCACCATGAGCGTCGGTCCGGCGTAGTGATGCACCTTGTCGGCTTCGTCGCCGTCACCATCTCCGCTCCCCTCACTTTCGTCTGAATCGAACGACCCGCGCGCCCAGTATTCGAGACCCGCGAAGAAGCTCGGCGTCACTTGAAAGTGAGCCCCCAGAGTCGGATTGTAGATGTACTTCCATTCCTCGTCCTGAAAGTAATACTCCTGCTCGACCCACAGGTTCGAGACCAAGGTCATCGGGCCGAGCCGGCGCGAGAGGATCAACTTCTCTTCGAATTCGAACTCGTTGTGGTACTCCGCCACCTCGAGATACAGCCCCGGGTCGATGGGCAAGTCACCTGTTTCACCGAAACGCAGGTGCACTCGCTGCTTGACCCCCATGAACCTGAGAGCGGGCGTGCCGGCGCTCGCGCCTTGTCGGAACACGAAGTACCAGGCGGCCTCGACGTGATCCGTGATGGCGTACTCGAGCTCAGTTTCCAGGTTCGAGCGCACAGAGGTGACCGCATCGGTTCCCGTATCCCCTTCTCGAGCCACCCGCATGGGTACCAGGTCGGCGTATTGCTCCAGTTCTAGCGAACCTTCCGGAAGCGTTTCGTACGGATAGGTGAACGGCAGCGGGCGGGGCGTGGCGCTCGCCTTTTCCGGCCCGCCAACCAGCACGCAGGCCAAGGCCGCGAAGCCGACGACCGCGCGAGCCGCGCTCGGGTGTTTGGACCGCAGAGCGGAGCTCGCCGAAGGAAGAGGGGAAAGCTGGGCGTCCATCGAGATGAGCCGCAGTCTATTGAAAGCGATTTTCAATTTCAAGAACATTCTCTGAGCCGGAGAATTGAAATATTTGGTTGATATGAAGAAGATTGTGGACTGCGCCCTCTGTGCCGACGCCACCAATTCAATCTCGAATATCATTATCAGAGAAACGCGGCGTGGGGCCTGCGGCCGCGGGCCGCGTGAATTCGGGCGCTGGCTGGATTTGTGCCGAAAATCCCGGGCGCACGCTTGCGCGGGGCGAGCGCGGCGGCGTATCGAATCGGCGTGAAAGCGCGACCCTTCGTTTCTGTGGCAGCGCTCGGCGTCCTGCTAGCGCTCGCCGCCTGCACCCCCGCGAGCTCCGAGCCTGCTCACCCGGCGCCGCCGCCCTCGAGCCCTACCAGCATCGAGGCCGTGGCCGAACCAGCTCCTCCGCCCACCATGACTCCGCCCGGGAGCGCACCGATCCCGGCCACGCCTCCACCCGAGGTAAGCAGCTCGCCTCCGACTCCGCCCCCGGCTCCGGACATTCCCGAAGGCATGACGCTGGTGCCCGCCGGGACCTTCGTGATGGGTGCAGACGATGAGGGCGAGATGGACGAACGCCCGGCTCACCAGGTGACGGTGAAGGCGTTCCTGTTGGACGTCACTGAAGTGACCAATGAGGCGTACCAGGAGTGCGTGGACGCCAAGGTGTGCCGCCCTGCGTCCAGCCTTCAAGGCTCGGCGCTGACCAACGGCATGCCGCAGGTGTTCCACCGACCCCAACACCCTGTGGTTGGAGTGTCCTGGGACGACGCCAATCGCTATTGCGAATGGAAGGGGCGAAGGCTTCCCCGAGAAGCCGAGTGGGAACGCGCCGCCCGGGGCGATGACAACCGACGCTACGCCTGGGGTAACGAAGAGCCCGACCCGAAACGGCACGGCTGTTTCGGCGGCAAGGCGACGACGGAACCTGTGGGGTCCTACCCGGAAGGCAAGTCAGCCTACGGCCAGCTGGATTTGACTGGAAACGTCTGGGAGTGGGTCGCGGACGACTATGATCCGTTCGCCTACACCAGAAGCACCGCCGGCCAGGGCGTTCCCGGGAGCTGCGATCAGATCATGCAAGCCCTCGATCAACTCCGGCGCGAGCACAAGCAAGGCTTCACGGGTACGAATCCGATCCCGAACGAGTGCGAGAAGGTGCTGCGCGGCGGCGCCTACAACTACAGGCTGAGCGGGCTGAGAAACTCCAATCGCGTCCACCACCCCTCACGCTTCCGCATCGCCGTGGCGGGCTTTCGTTGCGCGCGGGACGTGGAGGTAACCAAGGCAGCGCCTTGAAACACCATCCGCGTCTTCAGGCAGTCTCGCTTTTGGCAGCCGCCTCGTCGGTGCGGCGCGCGTGCTCCATCAACAGCATACTCAGCGAGGCACGTATGCTGTCGGGGTCGTTCTGAGGGCCCGGGATGAATTCGAAGGTACCCGCTGCATGGTCGAGAAGCTCGAAGAGGGCCTCCGCCCCGCTTTGTTGCGAGTCGAGATTCGGGCCTCGCGCGCTTATCGGACGCCCCTGACGGAGCACCACCAAGCACCCTTCGGGCTGGAGTCGCAGGCTGCCGGTCTTCCGCTCGAGCTCGAGAAATGAAAGCAGCGCCGGAAGTCCCACATGCTCCAGGCTTCCCCTGAGGCCATCCACCGCGCGTTGCGGTCGCAGTGATACGACTGATCGCCGAATCGCTCGCTCGACTCTCGCCACCAGGTCGGCCTCGGAGAACGGCTTTTCGACGTAGTCATCGACACCCAGCCGATAGCCGTGAAGCCGGTCCTTTTCCGCGGAGAGGGTCGTCAAGAACAACACCGGTGTGCGTGCAAACTTCTTGCGCGCCCGCAGCATCCTGAGCAACTGCCAGCCGTCGATCTTGGGCATCTGCAGATCGCTCAAGATCGCGTCGGGCTCGTGCTGTAAGCACAACGCCAACCCCTGCAGACCGTCCGCCGCCTCGAGCACTTCGTGCCCCCGGTCTCGAAACGGACGAGCAGCGAGCTCGCGCTGACTTTCGCTGTCGTCGATCACGGCAATCTTGAGACTCGCCCGATCCCGTCGAATGCCCGAGGCCTCCGAGGACGGATCGTGCTGTAGGACAAACGCTTCCAGAAGTCGGCGACACTGCGCGTCGAAGCGCAACCGAGCCCAGGGCTTGACCGGTGGCTCGCCCGTGTCGGGCACCTCGACGACCGTTACGGGCAAGTCGATTTCCGCCTGGTTCTCCTCCAGCACGAGGCGCACCGCGGCAGAATCGGATTTGGCCAATGACCTAGACGTGTGCACCTTGATGGTCCGGTCGGTAAGTCCCCCGGAAAGGGCTACCACGAGCTGGTCGTGAGTGGTGACTCTCATGATGCCACAGACTTTTCGCGACAACCCATTACTCCGTTCTGAAGGGCGCTGTAGGCGCAGCACCCACCACGCGAGAGTGGCCTCACCCCACTCACGGTCGAAGCAGCCGCACGGCTAAGGGAGGCTCCTCAACGCAAAAGCCGGTCGCGGGTTCGCTCGGCAAGAACGGGTTGCCGACGCTACTTCCAGCCGCGGAGCGTGTTTTCTTCGCGCCGGTAGAGCTCGATGGCTTCCAGGATGACTTTGTCCGCTTCGGTCGCGCCGAGCGGCTCTTCGACGCTGACCTCTTTTTCCTCGAGCTTCTTGTAGTCCAGGAAAAAACGGCTCATTTCACGCATCACGTGACGCGGCAGCTGCGAAATGTCCTCGTAGTCCGCGAACGCCGGATCCTCCGCCGTAATCGCGATGATCTTGTCGTCGAGCTTGCCCATGTCGAGCATGCGCATGAGCCCGATCGGGCGTGCCAACACGATCGACAGCGGGACCACCGGTTCGCTGCAGAGCACGAGTACGTCGAGAGGGTCCTCATCGGGCGCATACGTTCGGGGGATGAACCCGTAGTTGGCCGGATAGATCACCGAGCTGTGGAGCACGCGATCGAGCCGGAGCAGCCCGGTGGGCTTGTCGAGTTCGTATTTCACTTTCGACCCTTGAGGGATCTCGATCACCACGTGGATGGTCGACGCATCGGCGGAAGGGCGGCTGGGTAGGCTATGCCAGGGATGAGTCACGGGGCGTGCATAACACGCGCAGCAGCCTTCGGCGACCTCAACCCAGGTTTCCGGCCGTGGTCCCGGCGCCAGGTGTGCTCTAGTTGGAACCCGCGCTGTCGCGTACTTCGAACTTGATTGAATAGCTGATCACGGTCGGCCCTTGTCGAGGACGATCGAACACGACGGATTGGAAGACGTTGGCCACGCACTCCCTGAACTCGCTGCCCTTCATGCCCGTCCGAGGCTGACGCACCTCCGGGTGGCCGCCCTCCCGACGAATAAACATGTCGACACCGAACACCCCGCCCTTTCCGGGCGCCTCCACCTTCTTGTAGCACTGCAAGAAGTCTTCGAACTTCGCCTCCACGGCTTTTTGGAAGGGGGCCTTGCTCGCAGCGTCATTGGATCCGCCACCGATGTGCAACCCAACGTTGCGCACGGTCACCTCGGGCAGGGAGCGCTCCGGATCCGCTGGCGTGTCGGGCATCACGCTGGTGCTCTCCGACGGCGACGCTGCCGGAGGCGGGGCCGATACCGTGTCCGAAGTGGCGTCGGCACCAGCACCTGACGCCGCAAGAGCCCCGCCCTCGGGGGACGACTCCGTGGCTCCCGGGGCCTCCGGCGCAGTCGGCCTTACCCCCTGGTGAGCCCCAGGACTGCAGGCGAGAACGAATGCCAGCCAGGGCCCCGGAAGCAGGTACAGAAAACACGGCCTGAAGAAGAAATGCCGCCGCTTGGTCGCATTCGACCGCACAATCGCGGCCCACGCGTCGCGCGCTGTCTCAATTTTCGCATCGAGCCACATGAGCCGAAGCCTAGTGACAATCCAGGTGTCTGGTCGAGGTGAAATTCCTCGGTGACTGTGGCAAGACAGTCGCTCGTGGTAGCGCATGGAAAAGGCTCGCAAGCCGAGCGCGGCATCCTGTTCACGACGCCCGCGGCTCTGGTCGTAGTCCTGTGCGTCACGCTGCACTGCAACGAGCGTCCCAGTGTCGTCGAGCAGTCGGCACCGAAAGCAAGCGCACACCCCATTGCACAGCCCGAACTGCCCGCAGCAGCAAGCGCGAGCCCACCGGCCCGAGCCCAACCCTCCGACAAAAAGGAGTCCGCAGCGGAAGCGGCTGCTGCCACTCGCAAGTACGAGGAGCTCGTACCGGCGAGCTGGACACTGAGTGAGTTGAGCGACGTGGGACCCGCGGGACCCGCCACGGCCACGGCCTCGGGCGTTGTCATGGTCACCCTGGACGGCAAGCTGCCGATCGGTCGCTGGCATGCCGACGGAACGGTCGGCCCTATCGACGAGCCCAAGTCGTCGTTCGCGGCGTACGGTCGCGGCCCGGCGTTGGCCGGACGGCACGCATACTGGATCCGGAGTCACTATCTACTCCGCCGCCCGCTTCGCGGCGAGGCAAAGCCGGAGATCCTGGCGAACGATGCTCGTGAAGGTACCCGCGTCGCAGCGGAGCTGGTCGGTAAAGACAACAAAGTCGTCGTCGCATACATCGCACGCTCCGGTGAAGACCTGGTCGCGCGCCTGTGGATCGAGGGGAAAATCCTGCCGCTGACCCCGGAAGGCAGCCAGGCCACGAGCGTGAATCTGGTACCTAGCGACGGTGATCTCGTGGCCGTCATTCTGGAGGGGCGCACGTCGATGTCGCCCGTCCACGCGCGCCGCCTGCTCTTGAGAGGGAAACTGCCTCGGGTCGGCGAAGACGTGGTCGTCTGGGTGGGCCCCCCGTCGCAGCCGCTCTCTGAAATCGTCTCGCTCGCCGGCAACGATGGCGACACCTGGTCATTCCTGGCCCTCGAGAAAACGGTCACCGACTTCGGCCTGGCGAACTTTCGCATCGACAAGCAGCCGGAGATGGACGTCAAAGTCAGCTGGATTGCCTATCCAAACGGGATCAACCCGGCTCCGGTCGCGACCGGCTTTGCCTGCGGCAAGCCCACGGTGTTGTTCGCTCGACCGAGCGAGAGTCGGCCGCACTCGCCCCAGGAGCTCCGCGTCGCGAAGCTCGAAGGGTCACGGCTCGGCCCTTCGGAAGTCGTGGCGCGCTCGAAAGCTTTCAACAATATCTCGCTGGCAGCAGTCAAAAGCGGAACCAAGCAAGGAGCTCTGTTGACCTGGACAGCGGACTGGCGGACCTGGGCAAGGACCATCTTCTGCAAGTAGTCCGCCCGACCAAACCCGCTTCGGCCCATCCACAAAAGCTTCGCCACGCGAGCACTTCAGCGCTAAACGGCGGCCTCACAAACCCGAGCCATCGAGGAAGCAAAGTGTCCCGTCACTCAAGCGGCAAGTCCGCCAAAGCCAAGGCGAGCCCCAAAAAGGGTGCTCGCATCAACCGCAAGAATGCCGACAAGCATGCCCTGTATCAGGCCAGCGTTCAGGCTCCACAGACCGAAATAGATTTCATGAGTCAGGCCTACCGAAGCCGACGGCGCAAGCTTCCCCTCAGCATGCGAGAGGATTTCTGCGGCACCGCGCTGCTCTGCGCCACGTGGGTCCAAAGTAAGCCGGGGCGCACTGCCACGGGCGTCGACCTGGACCCGAGCGTTTTGGCCTGGGGCGTGAAACACAATCTGAAGCCCATCGGTGAGCCCGGCCGAAACGTGAGACTGCTGCAGCAGGACGTCTTGAAGAAGTCGAGCGGTCGCTACGACGTCATCAACGCCATGAACTTCAGCTACTGGATCTTCAAGACGCGCGACGCCATGAAGAAGTACTTCAAGGCCGTGCACGGTGCCTTGGATGCCGATGGTATCTTCGTCTGCGACGCTTACGGAGGCTGGGAAGCCCAAGAGCCGATGCTGGAGCCCCGCAAGATCAAGGGCGGGTTCACCTACGTCTGGGATCAGGATAAAATTTGCCCAATCACGCACGACATCGTCAACCATATCCACTTCGAGTTCAAGGACGGGTCGAAGTGGAAGAAAGCGTTCACCTACGAATGGCGCTTCTGGACTTTGCCGGAGCTTCAGGAGCTATTGTACGAAGCGGGGTTCTCACAGGTCGACGTGTACTGGGACGTGGCGCCTGCCGACGATGAGGAGGACTATCGGCCGCGAAAACATGCGGATAATCAAGCGGGTTGGCTCGCGTACCTGGTCGCTGCAAAGTGAACCGACGCCTGGGACGCCCTTCACATCTCGCCTAGCAACCTGAGTTCGAAGGAACGGTCACTGGCCACCGGCACCAGCATCATACCTGCTCGTTCGAGCTCCTGCATGGGCCAGGCATAGTGGAGCCCGTAGGACAAGCCATAGCCCGCGCCAAACCCCACCAGTGCGCCTGCCAGCACGTCCGTCATCCAGTGCGCGTCGGCCACGATGCGCAACAGCCCATCGGTCGTGGCGGCAGCCACGGTCAACGCGCAGATCCCGATGTCCGCCACGCGGTGACCGTACATGGGAAAGGCCTGATGGTGCGCGCAGGTGGCGCCTGCTCCGAAATACACCGAAGAGGCATGACCGCTGATGAAGGACTGGGTCACGCGCGGCGCATCGTTCTGACAAAATTCCTCGGAATACTCCGGCCCATACTCCTCGCATCCCTTCAGGGCGGGGCGGTCGCGGCTCATCCAGTCGTGCGTCAAGCGATTCACGGCTCCGGCGACGGATAGCCCCTGCCAGTTGAGCAGCGTCATCTGCCAGGCCACATCGAAATTGAAGTCGTCGAAGAGCAGCGGCACGACGATCGCATCGGCAAACGGGAAAAACTCGGTGACATGCCAGAGGGCGTTACTTCCGTTGTTGGCCTTGCGACGCCCGGCATGACCTTGGGCAACCAGCGCATCGCGAGCCAGCTTGTCGCCGGGCAGCGGGTAGTCCCAATGCATGTTCGCCTTGCGCGGATCCTGCAACACGGAATAGGTGAAGTACCCCGTGGCGGCAATGCTGAGACCCCACTGCCAGAGCCGAAACCGTGGGTAGATCCATTTCAGGCGATGCGAGGGGGCGCTCGGAGCGCTCGCTACCGCGTCCTGATGAACCTTGCTGGGAGCGCCATCCGAGTTCGCTGTTGGTTCCGCACGAACCGGATCCGCAAGACCCACGATCGAAAGCGCGCACGACAGACCAGCGCCGAGAACCGCGACCTTGAACATGCACACTTTTTGCCACGTTTCACGGCTCGCGAAGAGCCTCAAAACGCTGACGCCGAGTCAGACAGCCCTGCGTAGCGCAAGCGCACCGGAAGCGGGGCAATCTTGCATACCTCTGAGCGGCAGACAGTGGCCTGGTTCGAACGGCAGAAACACGGGGCCATGTGTTGTCCAGGTCGATGCCACGATCGTCGAAATCCGGGCAGCGAGCTGAATCTGGACGAGCGTCCTGGCAGGTGCGCCACCGAATGACGGGAACGGCGAGGGCGGCTCACATCGCCCCCCGACCTCTCACCGGAAGGGTGCCCCCGCCGGTGCTGACGATTGTCGCGATCGGTTGAGCCGACCGAGGCAGGTCGTGCGTCTAATCCGGAATGCGACGGATTTGGGCTCTGGTAACTGTGCTGCTCTTGGGAGGCTGCGGCACCGGTAGAGCGCCCGAGGCAGCTCCTGCAGAAGCCCCAGCACCCGCTTCGGGAGCGACCCCCGCGGCCGACGAAGGCGAGCTCCGGAGCAGCGAGCCGGCCCCTCCTCCCCCACCCGCCACGGAGCCGCAGCGAAACGACGCTCTGCAACCCGAAGGCGCGCCCGCCCAGCAGGACGAGCTGGAAGCGGCCGAGCAGGCCCTCGAGGATGCGGCGACCGAGCTGGCGGAGCTGTCCGCCTCCTCGGCGGCGCGCGACGAGGAAGCGGGCGGTGCAGCCGCCAAGCCCAAACGGCGCCGTCAGGCACCCCAGGAGCGCTGCACTCTCGCGTGCAAGGCGTGGGCCTCGCTGCTGAGGGCACGGGATGCGATCTGCCGCATCGACGGCGACGACGGGGAGCGCTGCGCGCGCGCCACCGGGGTGGTTCAGAATCACGAACCCGCCGTGCGTTCCTGCGGTTGCCCGAAATAACGAACCGCGGTCCCAAGCCAATCCGAGTCGCGAGTGTCTCAGCACTGGAGGTGCGATCAGAGGGACGAGCGCTCACAACACGGTGGTCTATCGCCGAGCAGGCCACGAGGGCAGTGAGCTCCAGTGTATCGGGACATCGGGCGTGCAGCCATCCTTTTGCAGGAAGGTGATGGGCGCGCCGCCTGAGCTCCGACTGGACGAGCAAGCCGCCCTGCGCAGCGTGACGCTCGTAGCGGTGATGCAGTCCGCCAACCTGCGGGATGGTTACAACGTTGCCGATCCCGGGCGGCTGCACGGCTCTCGACGTGGGCGCACCTTTCCCCAGCGCGAGGTGCGTCTAAGTCTCGTGATAGTAAGCGAGATAAGAGCGAAGCATCCGTCGCAAGTGTCGAACGGAAACGCCTGGTCTCGACGCGGTGCGCTCGGAGACCTCGAAGCCCAGCTTGCTCAGCTCGCCGTGTATTCGCGGCGGCTCTTGCTTTGGTTTGTGTTGTTGACCGCGTCATCTCAGAATCGTGATGACCCCCGTCGCTCCATCGATCCGGATTTGCTGGCCGTCCTCGATCCGGCGGGTCGCGTCCTTGACCGCGACGATCGCGGGAATTCCGTATTCGCGCGCAACGACCGCGCCATGGCTCATCTGCCCGCCGGCTTCCGTGACAAGCCCGGCCGCGGTCAGGAACAGCGGTGTCCAGCTCGGGTCCGTGAAGCTGGTGACGAGAATGTCCCCGGCCTCGATTTCCGCCGCCGCCGCGTCAAGAAGGACCCGGGCGCGACCTTCAACCGTCCCCGCAGAGACCCCCATTCCGGGGATCATGTTCGCATCCAGATCGTCGCGCCTGAAATCGCCGAACAGCGCTTCACCGTCGGAGGTGAGCACCCGAGGCGGGGTAAGCCGTTCGTACAAGGCGAATTCGGCGCGGCGCGGCGCAATGAGGTCGCGGTCGGCGCGTTGCGTTCTGACTGCCTCCCGCAGCTCGTCAAAGCGGAGATAGTAAATGTCGTCGCTCCGATCGAGTACGCCATCCTCGACCAGACGCTTCGCCTCGCGAAGCATCGCCTGGCGATGAAGGTCGATGCGGGCGACCCACCCGTATTTCGGATATTCGCGATATCCGATGAAGGTGCGCATGATGTCGATGACGCGCTTCGTCTGCGCCGCCTTTTCGGCCCCGTCGGCAAGCCCCTTGAGGCGCTGCAGCACGTCTTCTTCGGCGGCCTTGGTCCGAGCCAGACCTGCATCGAAGCGCCGCTTCGCTTCACCGGCCGGGAATAGATCGATATTGACCAGAATCATTGGGACCAGAAGTCCGGGCTCCTCGCGCCAGCGGGTGCGGGTGATGTCGATCTCGCCGGCGCAGCGCATGCCGTAGCGGGCGAGATAGCCTTCGATCGCGCCGAGCGCCTCAGCGCCCCCATCCACCTGCCGGAGATCGGCAAGCGAAGCGCCTTCATCGAACGCGCGCAGGAAGGAAACCGCGGCGGGATAAGGGCGTATGACATCCGCGACGTCGAGAAGATCAAGCCCCATCTGCGATGTGATGTTGTTGTCGACCGACTGCGAAAGCGTGTCGACGATGCCTTTTTCACCAAGCCACTCCTCAAGACGGTCCTTGAGCCACCAGGTCGCGTTGATGCCAGTCATCAGGGCCTGCATGCTTAGCGGGTCAGTGAGCTGCCGCTTGAGTGCGGCAAGATCCTCGGCGATGAAGTCGAACAGCGCGTTCCCGGACCTTGCGTCCAGACCACGCCTCGCCTCTTCGGCGGCGACTTCACTTTGCGAGATCAACGCGCCGATAATCGCACCATCGGGAGCGTCGGGGAGCGGGTTGGCATGCGCTGCCTGCGTCTCCGCCGGAGGCGTACTTGCCTGCGGATCCGATTGCGAAGCCACGAAGCTTCGCGCCAGAAGCTCCTCGAGCGCGCTGCGGATGAGCGGATCGCGGTTGAGCATGCTCAGGAGGGCTGCACGGCTGGCGGGCGACGCGAGTTGCTCTGTGATTTCGACGAACAATTGCCCGCCCGCCTCGTGCATGGGACGCGCCGCCAGCATCTGCCATACCGATAAGCCGAGCGGCTTCATCGCATCCATCATCATCTGCTGATGACCCACTGACAGATAGACGTGCCGATCGCAGTCTTGCCGCGGCGGGATCGGGAAAAGCGTGGTGATCGGTCGGCTCTGGACGATGGAGAATACGCCATCGAGCAGGCACCACTCGATATCTTGCGGTGCGCCGAAATGCTCTTCGATCCGTCTGCCGATGGCCGAGAGTTCGAGCGCCTGCTCGTCGTTGAGGATTGTGTTTTCGTGCCTAGTCCTGGCGAAGATTTCTCCGGCACGAAGTTTGATCCCTTGTGGAACCATGGCGCCGGAGACGAGCGCTTCACCGGTGCCGGCACCAGCCTCGATCGCAATAACGGTCCGGTCGCCGGAGACCGGATCGGCGGTGAACATCACCCCCGACGCCTCAGCCGGCACCATCCGCTGTACGATTACCGCCATCGTGACCCCGCGATGGTCGATCCCGTTGCGCCGGCGATAGATCACCGCCCGTTCCGTATAGAGCGAGGCCCAACAGGATTTGATCGCGGCCAAAACGCTCTCGACGCCGCGCCGATCTAGATAGCTCTCATGCTGACCGGCACACGATGCGTCTGCCATGTCCTCTGCCGTGGCGCTGGAGCGCACCGCCCATGCGGCGATGTCGCCCTTCTCACGCAGGAAGGAGGAAATGACGTCGACGAGAGAAGGCGGAAACGCCGCCTGCTCGATCAACGCGCGGATTTCGCCGGTTCTCACTTTGATGTCGGCGCCAGGCTCATTGAGCCGCTGCATGGCAACGGTCAGTCCGGGAGACCGTTCGATGACTGCCGAAAAAGCGTGCGTGGTAACGCAGAGTCCCTCCGGCACGGTGATGTCATCGACCTTAGTGAGTTCACCAAGGTTCGCCGCCTTGCCTCCAACCAGAGAGACCTGACCGCGATGGATCTTCTGCAAGCAAACCGAGAATTCCATTGACAAAAACACAAACGGAGGATATTCCTCCGTTTACAATGATGTCAAGGCGAATGGGACGCTGCACGCGTTTCACACTGAGGACGGTTCAGGATTTGCCATGCGGGCTGATGCGCAGCGAAACCGACAGCGGCTCGTTGAGGTGACGATCGAACTTGTCCTGGAAGTGGGAGGCGAGCCCACGCGAGATGCTGTGGCGCAGCGCGCCGGCGTCGGAATCGGCACCCTCTACAGGCACTTCGCAGACCAAGAGGCGCTTCTCTTTGCCGCCGCGCGTCATGTGTTGGAAAAGAGCATAAGGGACGGAGAGAACCTGGTCGAAACCGTGACCGACGGCGTCGATGCACTCCGCCGGTACATGCACGCGGCGCTCGACAACGGAATCGGGGCCGTGAACATCATTCGTCCGCTCCTGCAAAAGCCGGACTGGCCAGATCTGAGAATCCGGGCAGGGGCATTGATGAAGAAGCTTGTCGAGGGCGCGGAGCTGAGCGGAGCCCTTCGCGATGACCTGTCCGAGCGTGACATCGTGTTCGCGTTGACGCGGTTCGCGCGGCCGTTGGCATTGGGATTGCCGGCAGACGACGAGCGCACTCTGGCTCACCGGCATCTCGACTTTTACATCGACGGTCTGTGCGTTCGGCCGCCGCCATTCACGCATTCATAGCCATCGGGAGACGGGAAAAATGCTGACTAGGATTGCTATTGGGCTTCTTTCGGAGGCGCCACGCCCGCACTTGCGACCGTTGGTGAACAGCATCGGCTCGCCGAACAGCCAAGCGCCGCCCAGCGCGACGCAGAGCATCGCACCGAGTTACGGATCACGATCTGGTATCCAGCGAAATCAGATACGTCGACTCGATCCATCGACATACCGCCGGACTCTCCTGAGTCCACGGTGAGCTCCGTCGCGTCGGATGCGCCCTTCGTCGATAAGTTCAGGCATCCGATCATTCTGCGCTCACACGGTGCTGGCGGAACCGCACGAATTATGAGCTGGTTCGGCTTTGCACTCGCGAAGCACGGCTACGTGGTCGTCGCCGTGCATCGCCCTGGCAATAGCCGTATAGACACCCTGACTAAAGAAGGCGCCGTCCTTTGGTGGGACCCGGCAGACGACTCGAAGGCAGCGCTGGCTAAAGTCCTTGCAGATCCGAAATTGAATGGCCACCTCGATCCCACGCGCATACGGGTCACCGGGTTCTCGATCGGTGGCCTTACCGCGCTTGTCGCGGGAGGCGTGAGGACCGATCCGGAACGCATGGCCGAGTTCTGTCGCGAAAATCCAGAGGATGGGACGTGCAAGCCGCAGAGCGAATTTGTGCTTAGTAATGATGAAGCCATCGTCACGCTTGCCAGCCCGGCACTGGCCACCGAGCGCGGCCGGGCTCGCGAGGACCTCTGCGAGTGCGGTGGCGTAGGAGGAGCGTTGTTCGGAGGATTGACTGGCGGATAGAATGGTTTGAACGTGGAGTGTTTGCGATTCTTTTTTCGGCCACCGTCAGGTGGCATAGACTTGGCCTATGGGACTTTTGACCTTCAGCATCAACGTCACCCTGGATGGCTGCATCGACCACCAGGAGGGAATCGCCGACGACGAGACACACGCGTTCTTCACCCGCCTCATGGACGAGGGCGGGGCGATGTTATGGGGGCGCGTCACCTACGAAATGATGGAGAGCTACTGGCCGGCGGTCGCCCGCGGCGACGAGGAGGCGCCGCCGGAGATTCGTGAGTGGGCGGTCAAGCTGGAGGCGAAGCCGAAGTACGTAGTCTCAACGACGCGAAAGGCCTTCTCGTGGACCAACAGCCACCACATCGTCGGCGACCTGTGCACGGGGGTGCAAAAGCTCAAGGACGCGACCCCGGCGGGGGTGCTCCTCGGGAGCGGCAAGCTCGCAACCGAGCTGGACCGGCTGGATCTGATCGATGAGTACAAGTTCCTGGTCCACCCGAGGATTGTCGGCCACGGCCCGACTCTGTATCAGAACGCACTGCCCAGCACGCGACGGCTCGAGCTGGTCTCCGCGCAGCCACTCCACAACGGCGCGGTCGCCATGCACTACCGGCGCGCGTAGATCAGACAGGCGGGTTTGTTTCGACGCAGAACCTGCGGCACGGACCTCTGAACGCCTGGAGAAGCGGCGCGGATTTACGCAACACGATGCTAAGCCGAAGGGCTGTCCAACTGCTACCGACAAGACGCACTGTTACGTTCACCCAGGCTGCCACCTCCGATTCGGAGGCGGCTGATCGCCGGCACTAACACAGTCGCTTCGCTCGGTCGGTGATGCCAACGGATGGCCCAGCGGCGTCGCTTTGGCATCAAGCAGTATTCTTTGGAGCTTTCGCGTAGGCCAGCCGCGCCGCGGCCATTGCTGTACGGTTATTGACCGTCCAGTCGAGAAGCGCTCTGATTGGTTGAATTAGAGTAATTCCGAGTGGGGTCAGCTCGTAGTCGACGCGCGCCGGTACGGTCGGAAAGACGGTACGCTTGACTAGGCCGTGCTCTTCGAGCTTCTTAAGCCTGAGCGTGAGCATCCGCTGCGAAATACCGACAACACCCCGCTGAAGGTCGTTGTAGCGGAGAGACGACTGCTTCGTGAGCGCGCCGAGGACCAAGAGCGTCCATTTCTCCCCGAGCAGCGTGACCAATTGATCGACCGCAGCGCACTGGCTCGATTCGATGCGCACCCATTTGTTCGTGACACTCATGTTTGTGCCTCCTTGCACAAGATTTCGCAATGCTCGAGGTTACTCATTATGACTGAACCACTGCGAATCGGAATCATTATCGGCAGCACGCGCGTTGGTCGTTTCGCCGACAAGCCCGCGCAATGGGTGATGGGCTTGGGCGAGAACTGCGCAGGGGTGACGTTCGAGCTGGTCGATCTCCGCGACTATCCCATGCCGTTCTTCGACCAGCCGAAGTCGCCGCTGCGCGAGTCGTCAAAGAACGAGGAAGCGCGGCGGTGGGCACGAAAGCTTGATGAGCTCGACGGTTTTGTCTTCGTGACCGGCGAGTACAACCACAGCATCCCTGCGGTTCTGAAGAATGCGCTCGACCACGTCTACGCGGAGTTTAACCGCAAGCCCGCCACCTTCGTCGGCTACGGCAATGCCGGCGGGGCGCGCGCGATCGAGCAGCTGCGTTTGATGCTTGTCGAGCTGCAGGTCGCGCCGCTGCGCGCAGCCGTGCACCTCAGTCGCGAACAGTTCGTCGGCCTCCTTTTGGACGGCAAAACATTCGCCGACTTTCCACCCCTCAGGCAAGCGGGTGAGGCAATGCTCACGGAGCTGGTTTGGTGGGCAGAAGCGTTGCGTTGCGGCCGTGGCCGCTCCTTCAACGTTCCCTTGGTGTTTCAGCGGTGAGCAAGGTCAGGCGCGTGACAAGGACAAGCGTCTTAGATGAGCTCAAGTGTGTTGATCGCTTCATCCGGAAGATCCAAGCCAGCTGCCGCAAGATTCTCGCGCAGATGCTCAACGCTCGATGTGCCGGGAATCAGTAGAATATTTGGTGCACGGCGCAGGAGCCAGGCGAGTGCGACCTGCATGGGTGTTGCCTCAAGATCCTTCGCCACTTGCGACAGCGTCGCTGACTGAAGCGGTGCGAATCCGCCGAGTGGAAAGAACGGCACGTATGCGATCCCCGCTGCGGCAAGTTCATGGATGAGGGCATCGTCGTTTCGGTGCACCAGGTTGTAGTGATTCTGCACGCACACCACATCTGTCATCGCGCGTCCCTCCTCGACTTGCTTGGCGGTGACGTTGCTGAGGCCAATGTGACGAATCTTTCCCTCACGCTGGAGCTTCACGAGCGCGGAAAGCGGTGCTTCAATCGACCCCTCGCTGGGGCCCATTGCGTTGAACATGGCCCGCAGGTTGACGATCTCCAGCGTGTCGACAGCTAGATTCCGAAGGTTGTCATGAACCGCCGCGGTTATCTCCTGCTCGGAGGACGCCACGTTCCACTCGCCCTGCGGGCCGCGTTTCGCACCGACCTTCGTGGCAATCACTAGGTCGCTTGGATAGGGGTGCAGCGCCTCCCGTATCAGTTGGTTGGTGAGGTGTGGACCGTAAATGTCGCTGGTGTCGATGTGATTGACGCCACTGTCGACGGCTGCGCGCAGCACGGCTTTCGCCGTTTCGGGATCTTTGGGCGGGCCGAATACACCGGGTCCAGCCAGTTGCATCGCTCCGTATCCGAGACGCGTGACCATCCGTTGGCCGAGCTTGAAGGTTCCGGCCTTTTTGAGATTGGATTCGTTCATACTCAAGAGCATGACCACAGAATTGGTGATCGATAAGATACTCCAGTCGGTACAGGTTGTACGGATAGTCGCACAATGGCAGTCAACTTAGAGGATTTACGCGTCTTTGCCGCCGTGGCGCGTGCCGGGGGCTTCCGCGAAGCGAGTCGCGCGGGCGCAACCCGCGCGTCGAGCGCCAGCGAGGCGGTTAGAAGGTTGGAGGCACAGCTCGGCGTTCGACTTCTCAATCGAACAACCCGCAGCGTGAGGCTGACCGACGCGGGCACTCGCCTCCTTGAGCGCCTGGGTCCCGCGCTGTCCGAGATCGGGTCGGCTCTGGACGCAATTACGAGCTCTCGCGATCAACCGGCGGGTACGCTGCGCTTGAACGTTCCAACCGTCGCCACGCGGATCACGCTCCCTCGGCTCCTGCCCGCCTTTCTCGCCGCATATCCGCACATCCGAGTGGAGGTGACGGCAAGTGACGAGCTCGTGGACATTCTCGCGGTGGGCTGCGACGCAGGCATTCGCTACGAGCAATCTCTCGCGAAAGACATGATTGCGGTCCCCATTGGCCCGCGCAAACAACGCTTCGCGCTGGCCGCGTCGGCCGACTACCTCAAGCGTCACGGCCGTCCGAAACATCCGAGCGATTTGCTTGAACACCCGTGCCTGAGGGTTCGCTTCTCGGCCGGTGCGTTAGTCGCGTGGGAATTCAAGCGCGATGGGAAAGCCATTCAGGTGGATCCCACAGGCCCGCTCATCGGCAACGTGGGCAACGGATGGGACATTCTCATCCAAGCCGCCATTGCGGGCACGGGCATCGTCTATCTATTCGAGGACCTCTTGCAGCCGCACTTTGAAAGCGGCGCCTTAGTCCCAATTCTGGAGCCCTGGTGGTTACGTTTCCCCGGGCCTTCGCTTTACTACTCAAGTCGCCTCCACGTGCCGCCCCACCTGCGCGCGTTTATCGACTTCATTCGGCAAAAGGCACGTGGGGAGCAACGCTAGCTTCGGCGCCAGCCTTTTGCTGATCCATTCAGGGTTGCCCAGGTCGGGTTTTCGATCACCATGCGCTGTGCGGAGCTCGTGGGATACTGGAGGTCGGCCGGGACGCCTTCTTCTCCGAGAGCGCCACGTCCAGTAGAGCTTAAAGCCTTTCCGATGCCAGGCGATCACGGTCTCCGGCTTCACGACAATCAAAGCGCTGCGCCAACCTCGCCAGAAACGAGAGAGCCAGACCCAGAAGACGCACTCGTGGACGCGCAGCCTCGGCCGCTTCGAGGTCCGCTTGTAGATCGCAAGCTGTTGGCAGAGCGCGAGGCTCTCGAGCGCCTGGCTCTGCCGAGACCTGAACATCGACACGAGTCCGACGGCGATCGAAACGAGCTGGTCGAGCATGACACCACCGTCGACGTTTCCGTCGGTATCGTCAACGATTTCAGCGAGATCGAGTCTTGGCGAACGACACCTAGCCCAGCAACGTGGCGGAGAGAGCCAGCGGCTCACACACCGCACACCTCCGAGGTGAGATAACAACACCGATCCTCGTCGTTGGACGAACCCAAATTCTCGGGCAGGCCCGGGCCACACAGGGGGACCGTGGAGCAAGTCCCCTCACCGATCGACGTGTGGACTTCCCAGGTCAACTCCCCGATGTCCGGACAGCTGAAATCCGTGGGGGTGCCGGGCAACGAAGGGATGCGCGGGTTGGCGCCGGGATACACGAGCTGCCAGTAGGGAAAGCAGGCCACATGGGTGCTGGGGCCTTCCAGCAGCTCCTCAGCCAGCGATGCGTGGCTGTCAGTCGGGGCGGTGCAGCTCGGATAGACGCAGCTGCCCTCCACGCACTGTCCCGGGAACCCGGGCCCCGAAAAGTCGAGAAAACAGTCGTCGGGTTGGCTACATACGGTTGGAATGCAGGCGTTGGCAGTTTTCAGATAGTAACCACCACCGTCACACACGCCAGACAAACCGGCGCAGTCCTCGATCTCCAGCGCATCGACCACCAGGTTGGTGTCCGTTTCGTTGCCGCCGCGCTCAGTGCCGATAGTGATGAGTTGCTGGCCGGTCACTCCCACGATCTCGAAGCTGTAGGTGGCGAAGTTGGTCGAGCGAACGCGCAGCGCACGGGGCGGGGCAGTGCCGACCGTGAGCTTCACGTAGGAGCGCAGGTCGTTCGAGCCGCTGCGAGCGCGGATGTGCACCATGCCGCGTCCTTGCTGGAACTCGTGCATCACGGACAGCGTGGCGTCCTCGCTCAACTGCCAGCCGTCGCTCGCTGCCGATCCCCCGCTGGCGTCGAGCGACTCGGCGTCGAAGCGCAGGCTGTTGTGCGGGCAGTCCGCTGAGGCCGCACAGCTGCCGAAGACGCATGTCTCCTCGGCGCTGCAGGCGTTGCCGCAATGCCCGCAGTTGTCATGGTCCGTCCGCGGATCCGAGCACTGGTTACTGCAGAGTCCATCCCTGGGAAAGCTGCACTCCGGTGGTTCGCCACCAGCCCCCGTGGTCGTGCTGCTGCCAACCGTACTGCCGACCGTCACGACGCTCCCTACGTTGCCGCCCGCCGCCAGCCCACCCCTCCCTGAGCTGGTGCTCGTCGCGGGGGCGCCTCCAGCCCCGGAGTTGTTGGCACTGCCGCCGTCCCCACCTGTGCCACCTTCCGGGTGCGACGCGGAGCTGGAAGTCTTGCCGCAGCTTGGTAGAGCCCAGACCAACAGGCATACTCCAAGCGCGGCTGACCCCAACTCCCATGCTGGTCGTACGCTCACACGGTCAGGGTAGCCGCTGCCGTGGGCAGATGCCAACCCGAACAACCGAGCACAGGGGCACTGCGCATGCACCATCGATTTGCACACGCTGCACGCTGCACGGTGCGGGCGTTTCGTCTAACCCGACCACCCGCGAAAGCGAGGCCCGGTACGCTTGCACCACACACGCGCGCATAGCCCGAGTTTCTCCAGGCACTGACGTCTAGGCCGGTGATTGGCCGAACACCAACTGCTGCGCGAGCGCTTGCGCCGCCCCTATCGTTTCATGGCGACCGTTCGATGCGGCCGTTCATTGGGTCTGCTGCGAGGTGTCAAAGGCTCGAATCAACAGCCACAATGGCAGCACCAGCAGTTCGAACACGCCTCCCGGAATGTAGAGCAGTGCCCCCGCGCCACGAGCAGTATCGATCAAACCGAAGAGAGCCAGCACCGCGCTCGCCAGCAAGCACGCGTAGCCAACCAATCCCCACGTGGAGACCCATCGCGGAACGATTCCCGTCCGCAGCATCAACGCGCACAGCATCAAGCTGCCAATGCCCAGAACGGCCATCGCAACCTGATAGGTGACGGACTTTACCTGCACCAACTGTTGACTGAGCGCCACCAGGTAGGCCGAGTCAGCCGCTGGCAGACTGGCGTAGTCTTGGCTGAGCTGCACGACGAACAAGGGCACGAGCGCTCCCTGGATCAGCAACAGACCTTCCACGATCCTGAAGCTGAGATAGCTGAGCGCGATGCTCCCGCTGTAGCGGGCCAATACGGGGAAGAACGCAATCGCGATTCCGATCACGCCAAGCGACATGTAAAGGCCGACCAACGCGCCCGTCGTCAACAGGGTGCGCTGCTGGTAGGCGCCATCGAGCGGCCCCGCAAGCACGGGGTTCACCAGGTAGGCGTTGACGATGCCTGCAACCATCGTAGTAACGAAAAGGAATGCGATGGCGTTGCCGTTTTTCCTGTATCGATTCATTCGGGCCATGCGAGCCGCAACGTTGGCGGCCACGTGAAATCTGGAGTTTGCTGGAGCCCTTTTGCTTCTCGATGGCACTGTGCCAGATGCCTACAGAAAAGGCGTAGCCGAAACTGGGAGCACCACGCCACTCCGTGCGGGAGCTTCTCAGCTCCGGGAGGGAGCCGTGGCACCACCTGGTGCAAGGCGCTCTGCTCCGGACGCCTCCGCGCGTACGTTGGCTTCTTGGCCACCGCCGAGGCTTGCGCAATGGGCGTGCCTCCGTCCGGAGCGCAGGATTGGCGCTAGTGCCGGCCGCACCAGGTGGCGACGGAGCCGTTCGCCGGCGGCGGCTGCCACTGCTCACCCAGCCCGCGGCGGCGAGCCCCTCTTCCCCCACCCGCCACGGAGCCGCAGGGAAACGGCTGGCCGTCGATATCGCCGAGAGTGTCGATGTTCGCGCTCCTGATCTGCGTCCATCCGGCGGGCGCTGGCTCAGCAGGGGCGCCTGTTCGTTGGGGTCGAGTCCCGAGCGCACCGCCGCTCGCGCCCGCCGCGCCACCCCTTTGCTCAAGTTGCTCGACCAGTGGATGGATCACCATCGCGACCAGGTCGACCCGAGGAGCCCGATGTCCAAAGCCATCGGCTACTACGACAACCAACGAGACGCTCTGCACCGCTTCGTCGAGGATGCCCGCATTGGCCTGCACAACAACTTTTCCGAGCAGCAATTGCGAAACCTGGCTCTCGGCAGGCACAACTGGACCTTCTTTGCCAACGAGACCGGTCTTCGCTGGTACACCACCTTCCGTTCACTGATCGCGTCGTGCCGGCTGCACCAGCTCAACCCAGAACTCTATCTCGAACAGATTCTCCGTCTCGCTCCCCATTGGCCCGTGACGCGCGTGCTCGAGCTAGCACCGAAATACTGGAACGCGACACGAGCAAACCTCGACGCCAGGCAACGTGCCATCCTGGTCCGCCCCTGGGAGATACAACCGGACGCTGCTGAGTCCACGTCGCAAGCCTTGTCCCTTGTGGGCTGATCTATGACTCGTCGAACAGCTCGCCTTGCGACACAGCCTTCTGGTGTTGCGTGAGCGACATCCCCGACCACTGCTCTACAATTCGCACCGCCGCAGCTGTCGTCTCGCGTTCGATCAGTCGCGCCATTGCTTCGACGCGAGGCCACAGCACTTCGTTCATGAAACCCTCGGGAACGCGAATACAGACCGTGCTCTTGCGTTGCCGTGGAACCCGATACGGCTCTACCCCGTAGCGCAAACACCACCCGAGCAGCACGCGCTGGGCCGTCGGAGTCGGGACCGACACCCGGAACTCCTGGTCAGCTTCCCGTTCTCGCCATGCCGCGATCTCGGCACGGCACGCTTCGACTCCCACTCCGTCGCTGCCAGCCAGCGAGCGTTCGATCTCGTGCAGCTTCTTCACCAGGGCGTCTTCGTCCATGCGCCAGGTTTTGCGCGTACACCGGCAGCCGTCCATCCCCCTCCGCCAGCCGGTGGTTTCCCGCAGAAAAGGGATGACTGCGTCCCTGAGCCACAGGCCGCCCCCCCGACTATTTGAGCACGTGCCCCCCCTACAAGTCACGATGCGCAGGGCGGAACGGGTACGCAAGCGCGGCAGTGGTACGCGCCATCAGCCGAACTCGGCGCGACTGCCGCGTAGTCCGGGATCAACAACCCGACAGCTCGTCGCTCGACGAGCAGAACTCAGAGCGAAGCGAGCAGCGAGAGTGAGAAGCAGACCTGCGGGCTATCACTCGCTGTCGCACCGGCGCTCTCGGCGGCCACCTCGCCGTGAAGTTACCCCGATTTGGTGGACACCCCAAAACGCGCGACAATGCGCGAGGAGTGTCCCATGGCGAAACGAAGAGCACGAAGGAAGTTCAGTCCAGAGTTCAAGGCGAAGGCGGTTCGACTGTGCCGCGCGGGGAACCGGAGCATCACGCAGGTTGCTCAGGACCTCGACTTGACAGAGTCGGCGTTGCGCAACTGGTTGAAGCAAGCCGACGTCGATGCTGGCAATGGGCCAGCTGACGCTTTGACCAGCGCGGAGAAAGCGGAGCTCACGCAGCTTCGTCGCGAGGTCCGGCAATTGCGGCAAGACCGCGACATTTTAAAAGCTGCAGCCACGTTCTTCGCGAAAGAGAAGCAGTGAAGTTCGCGTTCATTGCTGAGAACGTGGCCAGGTTCTCAATTCGCGGCATGTGTCGAGTTCTGCAGGTCTCGCCGAGCGGATACTATGCATCGCTCAGTCGTCCCAAGTCCGAGCGAGAGTGCGACAACGAATTACTCGACCTGGAGATTGAAGCGATTCACGAGCAGAGCCGAGGCACCTATGGCAGCCCGCGCATCACTCATGAGCTGCACGAACAGGGGCACCGGGTATCGAAGAAGCGCGTGGCCAATCGAATGAAAGAACGGGGAATCCAAGGGAAGAAACGGCGCCGATTCCGAAAGACCACTGACTCGAACCATGGCTTGCCAGTTCCCCCGAACCTGCTCGCCCGCGACTTCACGCAGGACGCGCCCAACAAGGCCTGGGTGACCGATGTCACA
This sequence comes from uncultured delta proteobacterium, assembly GCA_963809955.1. Lineage (GTDB taxonomy): Bacteria > Myxococcota_A > Polyangia > Polyangiales > Polyangiaceae > JAICQQ01. The sequence goes on along the minus strand of CAWELQ010000008.1, from coordinate 2,606 downwards.
GCCATCTACACCGCGACCGGGTGGTTCTACCTAGCGGCCATTCTTGATTTGTTCAGCCGTGCGGTGGTGGGCTGGGCAACGAGCTCACATAACGATACCAAGCTGGCACTCGCCGCACTGGACGAAGCCATCGCGAATCGGAGTCCGTCACCCGGTTTGATCCATCACTCCGATCGCGGGAGCCCGTACGCCAGCGAAGAATATCGCAAGCGCCTTGACAGCTGCGGCATGATGGCCAGTATGAGCCGCACCGGCGACTGCTGGGATAATGCGGTAGCGGAGAGCTTCTTCGCCACTATCAAGGGCGACGAGCTCGATCATCAGTGGTACCCTTCACACGCAGCAGCGCATGCTGCGATCGAAGACTACATCACGAACTTCTACAATCCAGTGCGCCGTCACTCGACGATCGGCTACCTCAGCCCCGACGAGTTCGAGCTGCGCGCTCAAGTCAACCGGATGGCTGCATAGCCGACATAACCAGAACGTCCACTAAATCGGGGCAAGTCCACCGAATGCTCCGACTGCGGGCGGCAGCATCTGCTCTAACACTCGTGCCGCCATCGCGCCTGCCCTCGCTGTGGACACGAGACCCTTGGCAATGCAACATGTGCCGCTCAAGGGCCCACACCGCGTCAGGACCTTCGGGCTTCTTCACCCCATTCAGCCAAGCACACCACTTCGTGCCACCGCCGAGCTCCATCCCGCGCGTGCAAACCCCTGTCCAGCCTTTCAACCCTCAGAACACCTGCACAGCCCAATACGAAGTCCGCTTGTGCTCACCCTCGCTTCGCCGCATCGCCAGCCGTCCCGGTGTTGACCTCGCCCCGTCCTGAAATACCCAAGCTGGCTACCGGCTCACTTCCCCCCGAGGCTTGTTCAACTCGCGCATTAGCGTCGGCCGATCCTCACTCGCAAGGCTCGCTCGGCTTCGTCGACCCTAAAACGCTACTGTGTTAGACCGCCAGCTCCTTGGCCTTCTTCCAAAAGTCCAACAAGCCCAGATGAAGCGCCCACTTCTCGACGTATTCTGTATCCAGCATATCGCGCTGGATGGCTATGATCCCTGCCGCATCGGTAAGCTGCCTCTCGGATTCCGTCAACTTCGCCCACTCGAGCTTCGACAGGAGAGAGTCTTCCGCTGTTGTTACGAATATGTCGCGCCCATCGAGCGATTGACGGATTCGCCTCTCGAACTCGGTCAGGCTGAATGACCGCGACTTGCGACAGATGAAATCGATCTTCCACCCGGTCGCCATATCGACAACGTTGAACAGCGATTCTCTACCATACGCGTCGAGCGCGGCCTCTCGACTAACGTAGTAATCATCGGCTGGTAGCCCCTCGAGAAACTTGTTGAGCGACCCCAGCGTTGGTGCGATCACAAAATCGATGTCGTGGCTCGCGCGAGGTTGACCGTGGATGCCGCTCGCGAAAGACCCGGTAAGCATGTAAGGAACACCAGCCGCATCGAGAATGCCGGCGAACCTGACAATGACGCTACTTGGTGATTCTGCGGAAGCCATAAAACTCCCACATGAGCTGGTCGAGAATACCCCGCGCGTCAAGTTCCGGGTGCTGCGATCGAATGCGCATCGCAGCCATATCGCGGATTGTTTGGCTCATCTGGCATGCCGTTCGAAAGCGTTCGGCCGGGCCCAACCGACGTTGTACATCGCGCTGAACCATCTCTGCTTCACGTAGTGTGTCGGCAAGCACCCGGAGACCATAGCACGAACTGGCTTCGCCCCCAACACGCGTGCCGACAAGCACAGCGCGTGGGTCATGACTTCCCAAGCGTTCCGCAAACTGCGCAAGGGTTTCGATCCGGTCCGCGCAAACCCGCAGGTCATTGTTGGGTCTTGCTCGGAGGTCCGCGGGGGTTCGCTACGGGGGTACACTCAAATCGAAAATGCGGCAACGCGGCCGAGAACGTCGCGTTCCTCAACCCACCCGTTCGTCTTTCCAACATTGTTTCCTATCAAAACCCTCCCTTCGGCAATCTGTTTGACCAGATGCAGTCGCGAAGCGTCCGCGCTAGCGACAACGCTGCGTCCACAGGGTCAGCCTGCTTCAACGCCATCTCCAAACGCTGGCTGAGGTTCGCATCCATGACTGGCTAACGACTTGGCGCTTCAGCTGCGAGGCTTGAGCGTAAGCGATGCCCTCGTCAGCTGCAACGCTTGTTGAACGAAGCCGCGCCGAGCGCGGCAGCTCGAAGATTCCCACGGGCAGCGACAGCGCGGAGCTGTCAGGTCCTCGGTGACTGGCTGCAACACCAGCGCATTGTGCGGCCAGTCTGCTGATCCGCGGTCGCTTTTTGCATCTTGCCCGCCGTGCTCTGCCGGGCACCCGACTGCCCCACATCCCCTGGGGCAAGCGCTGGGTCGTCTTCGCCAAACCCGTCGGGCAGCCTCATCACGTCCTCGACTACCTCGGTCGCTACGTGCACCGCACCGCCCTCAGCGACAAGGCCATCACCGCCTGCAACGACAACAGCGTCACGTTCTCGTACCGGGATAGGAGTGACCACCGCCGAAAGTCGATGACACTGTCAGCTCACGAATTCCTGCGGCGCTTTCTGAAACATGTGCCGCTCAAGGTGT
>CAWELQ010000007.1:0-598986 GCA_963809955.1 uncultured delta proteobacterium | reverse complement strand
AGTGCCTTCCCGTCTTCGTCCTATGGGACCCCAGCCCCAACAGTCGCATCCGTTCGCCGAACTTGTCCGACGCCAGCGGCCGATGACCATTGTCCATCGACCACGTGCGATACGTCCTGTACAAGCTCCGTCGGCTTGAGCGCCAGCTGTGGGTGACTCGCCAAGGGCGAGCGGCGCCGTCCACTCCTCGGTGAACGCTCGAACCTGGTCAGCCGCTCATCTTCCGAGTTTGTCCAGGGCGGAACTGCGAACTGTCGGGCGCCGTGTAGCGCTTCGTCTCGATCGCCCGTTGCGCGCCAGCCAGCGCCCAGGCGACGATCGACTGCACTTCTGTGCTTGCCAGCTCGTCCGCCAAGTCGGGGTCTTGCTCGTGCTCTTGAAAGACCCGGTTGAAGCGCACGATCGCAACCGTCGCCAGAACCCGTGGCTCTGATCCGTCGTCCCTGGGTGGCGGTTGGCGCTGTAGATGTGACCGGCCACCGGCTTGAACGAGACCGGCTCCTTCCGGATTTCGGCCCGGTCGTCGTGTCGCCGGCAACGATCGACTTCCACGACTCCGAGTCGAGAATGTCGGCCTCAGGAAGCTCGCTGACGATGTTTAACAACTTGCCCGCGAGCATTGCGCGTCGATACTCCTGCCCAGCATCCTGCGGCGGGATCGCGCAAACCGAGCCGGAGGCATGCAGCGCTCGACCACCGAGCTGAAAACGCCTTTGCCGTTTGCTCCATCGCCCAGCAGCACGAGCGCCCGCTGAAACTTGGTGGCAAGTCCGAGCAGGGCAACGCCCACGTATTCTTGGAGCAGTGCGACTTCTTGATCGCGGTCGTTGTCGTCGCGAAAGACCTGCTCAAGGAACCCCAGCCACCGCTCCGGCGGCCGTTCGTAGGCGTAGTCCCACGGGTAGGCCAACCGTGCCCGGTGATTCGGCGAGTGTTTGCGTTGCGTGATGCCGGATGGCGCTACCTCGACGAAGCAATCGCGGAATGCGATGCCACGCTTCGACCTTTCAAAAAAGTCAGGGTCTGACAGCAGGTCGGTCGACAACTTGATCGCACCCGTCACGTCAGCGGCCCGTAGCTTCAGCGGCTTGCCACCCTTGACCTTGGCGCCGGCGAACGACTGCTCTCGGCTGAGGGTTGGGTTTCGAACGACATCGAAGACACCGCCATCGCGGTTGTACTGGTAGACGTTGCCGTCGGTGAATGTCGTCGGCGCCGCAGCAGAGAGGTACGCCACGAGGCGTTGTGCAAGTTCGACGTGGTCGCCGCGCTGAAACAAGAGCGTGACGTTGGGCGCCCTGGGGTCGTCCGAATCATCAGGTTCGTAGTTGTCGAACGGGTCGGCGGCGGCGCCCCTTCCCGCCCGCGGCGGTCGGTCTCGGCCATTTCTGCGGCCAGGCGTTCAGCCTTTGCGGCAAGGTCCGTAACCGGCACGGCTCGCCCCTTGATGCGGCCGTTGGCGTGCAAGTCGTTGAGATCTTTGGTCACGCTGCGACTCGCTTTCTCGAAGCGCCAGGCGCTGCCGCAGGACAGCGACGATCATCTCTGCTGCGATCAATCGCGCCGCAAACTCGGTGCAGTCCGGCACAGCGAGATATGCATCATGGCGCGCCTGCTGAAGGATGATCTTTGCGCCGCCGTAGGTACCCCAGCTCTCGCAGGGCGACGACGGCGACGGCCTCACGTCGGTATGCCATCGATTCGTCGAGCGTCGCGGTGCTTGAGCCTGCCAAGAAACCGCGCGCGTAGGTGCGGAGCGCCGCGAAATCGTCGTTCGTCATTCGGAGGGCTCCCCGCATCGTTGGTGGGCCGCTCGACGCGCATCGCGATCGTACAGAATCGGTTCGCCTTCGGCGATCGCAGCCATGCACACGGCACACGTGCCGGGAAAGCGGCTGGTCATAGGGCGACCCATGAATCCAGTTGCTCGCCGGGCTCGCGCCTCGGTCAGCATACGGATCTCGTAGCCCCCGCTCAGCAAGATTTCGTTGAGATCCTCGCAGACCTTCACGGCCATCTCCGGCCTATCCAGTGGCTCGCTGCGAGGGCGATCCGATTCTCAATACCGCGTCGAAGCTGGTCAACGCGCAGCGGTTGGTTCGACCTTTGACGGCAAGTCACCTGAGGCACCTCGCGCTAGCTATGTCTGGCACCCGCGTGTCGGGCTCGGGGCAATCGCAAACGCTCCAATGCCTGCGACACCACCCACAACACTCGTGTGGCGGGTCTCGAAGGTCATCGGGCGCCCCGCTCACGACCTTGCGAGTAGTCTCGGCCTCTGCTACCAATTCCATCGTCGGTGTTTTTGCGAGCCGCCGCTCACCTTCCCGGGCCGAGCGGCGTTCGCATCTGTGGCTTCACGCTGCTTTTGTTCTCCTGAAGTCGCAGCGCAGCTACCATCGCTGTTCCTTCGGTGACCGGGAACCCGCCGGCCAGGCGCGCCACCGTTGCCTCAGCAAGACGCAGCCTACGCCCAGCCTCTCCGGAATCGAGGTTTGGTCTACAAGCGCGCGAACGCCATCAACGAGTTCCTTGGGCGGTTTGATTTGGACGGGCCATCGTTCTTCACCTCTCATGAGAGAGGTTCCGAAACTCGAACCGCCCAGTTTCCGGGAGGGCTACCCGATCTGCTGCTTCAGCTCTTTCACGAGCACCTTCGGGGGCTTACGCCCACCGCCCGCTCGATTGCCGCCAACGGCGCAGGTTTCGACCATCCTCTGAATCCGAGCCGCGGTTAGCTCTCTGGGCAATTGCCGCTTGTTCTCTGGCTCTGAGGTGCCGCACCCATCGGCATCCATTGCAGATACTTCAGCACAGCGGCGCCCTCAGTGCCGGGCGCCACTGGCTGAAATGCTCCCGGCGGCGGTTGTGGTGATTTGCCAATGTCACCTCGTAGCTGGATTTTGGCGGGCGGCCGGGTCGCGGCAGTCTGCGGCATGCCGCGCTTTTGATTACGCACGCGGCGATCGATCTCAACGCGATCATGCTCCCGCTCGTAGGCGCCAACCGCGGCCATCTCGATCTGCGCCGCGAGGACCTCTTCCCACCAGGCCAGTTCACCATAACGGTGCCCGAACAGCGCTTCATAGGCTTTCTCGAGCTGGTCGGCGTTCTCGATGAGTCGATCGGCGTAGGGTGCTGCCGCATTTACCAGCCGACGCATGGCAAGCCCCAGCACACGCGGGCCACGGTCGCCGGGGACGTAGAAGGCTGATCCGAGCTTCAGCAAGAGCGCTCTCGCGATCGCCTCGTGGCGAGCCGGGGCAGGCCCAAGTCTTTGGGCTTGTCTGGAACGAGCATTCCGCCCACGAAGTGATATTCTTCGGCGCCTCACCCAGGTCGTGCCGGCCCTGCTGCGGTGCTGGTGGCTTGGCGCTCGGTTGGACGGTGGTGCTGCGAAGATCTCGCGCTTGCTCTCTAATCAGAGCGTCCAACTCTTGGTTGTTGCGTTCGTCGCTGACTGCTTTACTCTTCGCTCTGGACACTTACTCTGTCCCATCGCCTCGACCGTCTGACCACGGTGCGGGGCTCTTTTACATTAGCACATTCAGCCCCGTCGTAGCCGAGCCGCCGCAAGGTCCACAACCCCTCCCCTTGCCCGCTGGTGGCCCTCGAGAGCCCGCGCCAGCGCGGCAACCGCTGCCCAGTCGCCAGCGGCTCGCGCGGCGTCCAGTGCAACGCTCAGCGCGCGCGCGACGGGGTCGACAGCGACTGCGGCCGCCTCCGCCAGCTCATCAGCCCTCGCCCGCAGCGCACACCCCAAGGCGCGCTCCCAGCTGCCACGACCTGCCACGGACCCTGTCGCTATCGGTCGCTGTTGTGGCAGCTGTGGCAGTATACGGCCAGCCGCACGAATCGATTTAGAGCCGTTTTGATGCTGATTCGTGCGTTCCCCAGAGGATTCGAATCCCGTCGGGGACGCTTCTTTTACTCTTGGTTCACACCCACTGACTCCTACGCACTGCTGATCCGCGCTGGCTCACGGCCTGGCCGAGCGTACTCGGTCGCGGCAAGTGGGCAGACAAAGCGCCGCTCAGACCGCCTTCCGAACCCGTCCCGCGCTTGGGTGCCGCGACCGCTCCACCACGACATTCTCGCTCATGTCGAAGCTCGACTCCTCCGGGTCCATCAGGCGGCTCGCTTCGGCCGCTTCGGCGCTCGCGAACAGCCGGGCGCCGGATAGGATCGCTTCACACAGATCGGGAAAGTCGTACCCTGCAGATTCGGCGATCTTGGGGAGCAGACTCGTCGGCGTCATGCCCGGCAGGGTATTGACCTCGAGCACGTATTCGTTCTGACCCTCGGTAACCAAGAGGTCGACCCGAGCCGGACCAACGACGTCCAGGGCTTGCACGGCACGCTCGGCCAGGTTCAGGACGCCCCGATAGCGGGCCGGCGTCAGCCGCGCCGGCATGTGGTACTCGGTCAGCCCGGGCGTGTATTTGGCATCGAAGTCGTAGATACCACTGAGTGGTTCCACTTCAATGGCGCCCAGCACGCGACCGTCGAGCAAGCCGACGTGCACCTCTCGTCCGGGCACATAGCGTTCGACTAGGACGCTGCTGTCGAACTCGAGGGCGTGCTCGACCGCGAGTCGCAACGACGCCGGGTCTTCCGCCTTGGTCACTCCGATGCTCGACCCCTCGCGCCTCGGTTTGACGATTACGGGGAACCCGAATGAGCCATGCAGGTCCGATAAATTGGCGCAGTCGCTGCTTGCCACGTAGTACGGAGGGGTCGGGACGTTGAACAGGCGGAACAGCTCCTTGCTCTTGAGCTTATCCATGGCAAGCGCGCTGGCGAGCACGCTAGAGCCCGTGTAGGGAATTCTGAGCAACTCGAGCATGCCCTGAATGCAACCGTCCTCACCAAAGCGTCCGTGCAGCGCGAGAAAGGCCACGTCGATCCCGGATTGGCTCATGTCAACGAATGCCTGGGCGCCATCGGCGACTTCGAGCTCTTCCACAGAGTACCCTCGCTCCCTCAGAGCATGGGCAACGGCTTTCCCCGACCTCAGCGAAATCGAGCGCTCCGCTGACATTCCTCCCATCACTACACCAACTCGGGTCTTTGTCATGTTCTCTCCACGGCAGTCTTGACCTGTTTCCGACTTCACTCGAGCCCTCGCCACCGCTATCGAGTTTCGCCCTGTCGGGCCAACTAACCGGACGTTCTAGCGTCGGCGCGAGTCGCGCTCGCTAACCCGACGCGGCACGCCCGAGTGGCACCGACACTCGCTGAGGTCACAGCTGAGATATTTGTCTTAACTTGTTGGTATTACTAGAATATTTCTACCTGAATCGCGGTGATGTTATCCTTGCCCCCGCGCTGATTCGCGACGCTGATCAGCTGCTGCACAGCCAGGTTGCCCCCGGACTTCACGAGCGAAGGGATCTCGTCCAAGTGCAGGTACCCATGGAGCCCGTCGCTGCACAGCAGGTAGATGTCACCCAGCTCTAGCGCGACCACTGCGGTATCGACCTGAACATAGTCCTTGTTGCCCACGGCGCGAGTGATGACGTTGCGCTGCCGACTGACACGCGCCTCTGCCTCGGTGATCAGCCCTTGCTTGATCTGCCAATTCGTAAGGGTATGATCTTCGGTCAACTGCTCCGCCTTACCGTTTCGCACACGGTAAACGCGACTGTCACCCACCTGACCCAAGACGGCGTAGTTGGCGAAGCGCATCATCGCGCTGATGGTCGTTCCCATCCCGGCCTTGTCGGAGTCGAGCTCGGCCAGGGCAAACACCATGTAGGTGGCAGCCTGAATGGCGCCCTCCACCAAGCGACAGGCGGCCCGGACGTCCTCCTCGGAAATCGGCTCCACCTGGTTCAAAAGGGGCTTGCCCCGCTTGACCATTCCCAAGATCGTGTCCACCGACTCCCGGCTGGCCACCTCGCCGGCGGCATGCCCCCCCATACCGTCCGCCACGATCCACAGGCCCAGACTGTCATCACACAAGAAACAGTCCTCGTTGATCTTGCGCCGACGTCCCACATCGCTAGCGGCGTACGAAGACAAGTGCAGTTGCGGACTGGCCGGCGCCACCAGACTTAGACTATGACGTTGGTGGCGAAAGCGGAAGCATCTAAATGGGCTTGGATCTTTCCTGGAGGGCCTGCCAATATCCGCCCCGGGGACTGGCGTGGCCAGGAATGAGACTCAAAGCCCGCGCATGAGGGCCACGCGCTCGCGAACGACCCGCGCGCCGGTGCGCTAGTCCATCCGGTTGTCGTCTGGACCCCTTGCACGCGGTGCGTTACGCAAATATCGTCCTCCTTGCATGGGCTCAGCCACCAGCTTCTCCGTGTGCACCGCACAGCCCGGCAGGATCGGGCGCGCAGTCGAGGCTGCGATTGCGCGGGTTCAGCAGCCAGCCGCCGGGCTGATCTTCCTCACCGGTGCACTCGCGGATAAGCTGCCACTGGTGGCAGAAGCTCTCAGGGTACGCCGACTGGGAGTACCTCTGCTGCTCGGGGTGGGGGCCGGCGTCTCGGACGAGCACTCGGAAATCGAGGGTCAAGCGGCCGCTGCTGGCCTCATCTGGAGCGGCCCACAAGGCCGGGTACTCGCTATCGACCGCAGCCACTGCTCCCTGGCAGATCTACTCGACGACTCCATCAAGCAGACGGACGCCACGACTCTGTTCGCGCTGCTCAGGCCGGGTCGCTTCGAGTCGGGCGTCATTTCGCCGCTTGGCTCGGCCGGGCACACCATCTTCGGAGGAGGCGTCACCAGCGAAAACGACGTGTACGCCGTCGATCCTCGCGGAGCTGTTTCACAAGGGTCTTTCGGAGCACTCCTCTACTCGGGAACCCCTCCGTTGCTCGGCGTGACGCGTGCGAGCCGTTTGCTCACCCCCCTCCGCCCGATCACACGGGTGCGCGGCTCGATGGTCCTGGAAATCGACGGCGAGGAAGCTCTGGACGTTCTCAGCACGGCCGGCCAGGACATCGAGGGAGAGCCTTTGATCCTCGCCGCCCTTTCCTCCGACGAAATGCTGGCCGAGGGGGCGCCGGCTCGCACACCTGAGCTGCTCCTGCGCCCAATCCAGGGCGTCGATCCGTCGCGGCGAGGCGTCCTGTTGGGCGAAGAGCTCCAGGAGAGCACGCACCTTGCTTTCGCGGTGCGTGACTCGGCCGCTGCGCGCGCCGATCTCGAAGCGATGACGCGCGAGATGGTGCGAGACGTCGCGGGCGCGGCGCCACGTTTTGCCGTCTACGTCAATTGCGCTGGAAGAGGCAGCAATCTGCACGCCACACCCAACGTCGACATCCGCATCCTGCGTGCGCGACTGGGCAGCATTCCCATCGTTGGTTTTCAGTCCGCATTCGAGCTCGCTCCGTATGGAGACGATCTGGCATTGCATCTGTACAGCGGAGTTCTGGCCCTGTTCACCTCACCAAGTTGAGCGAGCCCTGCGAGAACACTCATGTCGAATACAAAAGCCCTCAACATGATCGGCCGTCAGAAGAAGCTTTCCTTCGCGGACGCTGCACTGGCGGGACTGGTTCTGGCTGTCGTCGGGCTGATGGTGGTGCCACTACCGACTTGGCTCTTGGACATCCTGCTGGCTGGCAATCTCGCAAGCTCGGTCGCATTGCTGCTGGTCGCGCTGTACGTCAGTGACGCGCTCAAGATTGCCGCCTTCCCTACCATTTTGTTGATCACGACCCTGATCCGGCTCGCACTCAATGTTTCCTCGACGCGCCTGATCTTGCTGCAGGCCAACGCCGGAGAAGTCATCCGGGCGTTCGGTAACTTCGTGGTGCGTGGCAACTACGTGGTGGGCGCGGTCATCTTTTTGATCCTTTCCATCATCCAGTTCATCGTCATCGCCAAGGGCAGCGAGCGAGTGGCGGAGGTGGGGGCGCGGTTCACGCTGGACGCCATGCCAGGCAAACAGATGGCCATCGACGCCGAGCTGCGGTCGGGCGGCATCGACGGAGAGGAGGCTAAACGCCGACGGCGTACGCTCGCCCGCGAAAGCCAGTTCTATGGAGCCATGGACGGCGCCATGAAGTTCGTCAAGGGAGATGTCATCGCCTCCTTCCTAATCACCTTGATCAACATCCTCGGAGGGCTGGCAATCGGAGCCGCACAGAAGGGGATGGCAGTAACCGACGCGCTCAAGAGGTACGGACTGTTGACCATCGGTGACGGGCTGGTCTCACAGATCCCCGCGCTGGTGATCGCCACGGCCGCCGGCGTTTTGGTGACTCGGGTGGCGAGCGAGGAGCCAGATACTCCACTCGGCGAGGAGCTTTCTGGACAGCTTCTGGGTCAACCACGCGCATTGAGGGTGGCGAGTGCGTTCGTCGTCGGCTTGGCGCTGGTGCCTGGGCTTCCGACGTTCCCGTTTCTGATCATCGGCGCGCTGTTGTTCGTTGCCTCGCGCGCCAGAGCCCGACATCTGCAGCGGGCCCAGCGCGAACCTGCGGAGGTGCCCAGCGTCTCCAGCGGCCCCAGCGCCGAGCGTCGATTCGTGCCCATGGTAACGCCCTGGCAGCTCGACGTCAGCCTCGATCTCGCTCCCTTCGTTGAAGACGAAGTCCGGGGTCGTGAGCTGAAACGGGCTGGATTGCGATCCGCTGCGCTCGCCGCGCGAGAGCTCCTGTTTCGTCAACTCGGCGTACCGCTGCCAGTGTGCCGGCTGGTCGAGTCCGAGTCCCTGCCCTCGCGTCACATCGTCCTGTCGATTCACGAGGTTCCCGCCCGGGTTCTCACGATTCCCGAGGATGTCGCACCGCCGCAACTGGCCGAGCGCGTGTTGAGCGAGCTACTCGTTGCGCTCTCCCCCCGGGCCCACGACTTTCTGGGCTTGACCGAGACGCAGTCGCTGCTCGATCAGCTCGAGCAGCATGCGCCCGCCAGCGTCCGCCAGGTCGTGCCGAAACCAGTTCCGCTGACGACACTGACCGACGTGCTCCGACGTCTGGTGGAGGAAGGCATTGGTGTCAGGGACCTGAAGACCATCCTGGAAGCACTCGCTCAGATAGCTACGACCGAAAAAGACCCGCTAAACCTGGCGGAGTTCGTGCGTTCCCAGCTGCGCCGTCCCATCACTCACATGCTCACGCAGGGTTCACGAGATCTCAGCGTCTGCTTGCTCGAGCCTCAAATCGAAGAGACGATTCGATCTTCGATCTCTCGCACCGGCGCGGGCAGCTTCTTGACGCTAGCACCCGCTGCTGGGCGTGACATCGTCCAGGCGGTCGAGCGCGCGCTGGCCGCCCGCTCTGAAGCGGACGGCGGGAAACCGGTCCTGTTGACTCAGCCGGATATCCGTCGCTTCGTCCGCAAGCTGGTCGAGACGGACTTGCCGCAGCTGACCGTCGTTTCCTACGCTGATCTGCTGCCGGAGCTGAACCTGCGCCCTACCGCCACCGCCTCGCTGGTTCGAGCCTGAGCCCCGGGGCTCAAAGGCGGCGCTGCACCTGCATCTTGCGCGGGACCTGTCCGCTCTGCTCGAGCAATCGCTTCGACTCCTTTTGCAAGAGAGGGTGAGTGCGTTTGACCATGAAGCCCCCCAGGAGTCGTACGTCTATCTCCAACAGTTTTCTCAAGGCCTTTCGCATGTCCTTGGTCTTGCCCGTGTAGGCGTAGCAGTAAGCGAAGGCGCGCAGCAGCTGGGGTCTCAGATCTTGATAGTCCGGGTCTTCGAGATCGAAAAGGGTCAGCGTGTCCAAGCCTTTCTTGGCTTGGCCGCTGCGAGCCCAGGCCTCGCTGATGACGGCAGCCATCATCGCGCGACTTCTGGCGTCCTGATGGCGCTTCAGCTCGATGTTGTCCGCCAACTGACGCGCCAAGTTCACCTGACCCTGCATCAGGTGAATCATCGCGCGCTGGGCGCGAGCTTCGTCGGCCATGGGGGCGGCCACTTTATCCAGATCGATCTGCTCCAGCGTTTGCAGAGCCGCATCCGGATCCTCTTGTAGTTCAAGCTGCGCTTTGGCGAAGATCGCAGCCGCATCCTTCTTGCTCGCCTTGTCGGAGAGCTGTGCGAGCGCTGCCTGGCGATCTTCGTCGCTGTCGATGTTCTGGATCAGACTGGCCACGCCCTTGGCGCGTCGGGCCTGGCGCAAGGTGTAAACGAGAAGCACGGCGATGGCTATGGTCACCAGAGCCGGCACCGACAGCGTGATCCATCGGGCAGTCGGAGAGGTCATGAAGCCCGCGATCAATACGCCCACGAGCCACACAGCGAGCAAGATCAGCCCCACCCGAATCGCCGTGCTTTTGATCTGCTCGCGCCCGAGCGGGTCAGGCATGTTCTGCGGCTTCGTCACGGCGGGCTTCTTGAGAGCCGCCATCCGCTCCTTGCCGGTCGGTTGGCGAGATCGTTCGCCCGCGCGACGCAGCTTCCGAGTTCCTTTCGCCACGACCCGGCTATAGCGCCGCATCGGCTGGAGACAAATCAATTAAGGGAGATCGCTCTACGAATCGCTGAGTTCCAGCCGCCCCCCGAGGCCTCGGGGCCCGGACTGGAGGTGCAGCCACACGACTGGGGTCAGCCCTCCAGGCCTCAGCCACTTTCGGGTGCGGGGCCGCTTCGGGCTAGCTCCGAGGGGGCTTGGGCTTCGGTTCGACCAGCGGAGGCAGCACACTGTCGGGTGGAAGTTCGGGCATCGACTCGAAACGAAAGTGATTGAAGACGCTCTGCGCGAGGCTGAGCGCCGGCACCGCGAGCAGAGCCCCCCACAAGCCAAAGAAGTGCTCTCCGATCACCAGTGCGAAGACCACCAGCACGGGATGGATCTTCGCGGCAACCCCGATGATCTTCGGGTTCAGCAGATTCGCCTCGACCTGATGGATACCGATGATCCACAGGAGCACCCAGAGCGCGGTCCAGAAGTCCTGAGTCAGGCCGATCAGGACCGCGGGAATCGAGCTCAGGATGGACCCGAAGATGGGTATCAGGCTCATGATTCCGGCGACAATGGCTAGAATCGGCCAGTACTTGAGGCCAAACATCCAGAAGCCAATCGCCGACAGGACGCCGTTGACCAGGCAAATCAGCAGCTGCCCGCGAATAACCCCTGAAATCCCTCGATCGATTCGCCAGAGCAGGCGCTCGAAGCCGGGCTGAGCGGCTGGCGGCGGCAGCGACTTCAGAAAGCCGAGCACTGTCTCCCGCGTGTGCATCAGATAGCCGGCGACCATCAGAGTCATGAACACCAGGAATATGGTACGGGCAACCCGGCTGACCACACTCTGCCCGAGCTTGATGATCTCCAGCGCATTGAGCTTCAAGAACCCTACGAACCGCTTCAATCCCTCGTCGAGGACATCACGCACTTGAAAGCGATCCGGCTCCTGTTCGTGCTGCTGCACGATACGCCAGTGCTGCGGGCCTGCTTGCACGAGGTCCACGCCACCCTTCAGTTCGACTGAGAAGCTCCCGTCCGGCACTTGTTGGATCGAAAAGGCGGGTTCTCGCTCCTTGTTGATGGGGGGCGGCTCGGGTGGCCCCCCGGGCTGCAAGTACCCTTGCACCCACTCGTCGACGCGAGGCCCCCAGCTGATGGCGAGGTTTCGCGCCAGCGCGGGCGCGTCACGCGCGAAGTTCACCGTTTCCGAGTAGAGGCGCGGCGCAATCATCGCCGCCGAGACGTATATCAGTGAAATCGTCACCGCGTAGACGACGAGTATGGACGCGCTGCGCGGCAATCGGACCTTCTCGCACTGCTGCACGAGAGGCGTGAGCACGTACGCGATGATCGCGGCAAGAATGAATGGGAGAAGAATCTCTCGGACGACGATCAGCAGCAGCAGGATCGCGGCACCGCTGACCGTGAGAAATATCACTCGTCCGCGGCTCCACCCCTCGCCGAACGGAGGGAGCCCATAGGGGTTGGGGGTATGCCTGGAGTCGCTCAAAGTGCGCCACTCAGGAGGTCATGGATCCGTGTGAACGCGAACGCGAGCGGCGTCTTGCGCGCGGCGGCGGCGCTTTGCGCGACCTAAGGCAGTTCTCATGACGCCGGTGCTCGAAAACCCGTTCGCCTCGAGAGGGCGAGGCGAACGGAATTTCCGAGGAGCCACCGGTCGACTCGTAGGCGTCGCTTCTGCCTTGGTAGCCATCTCGTGGTCGCGAGATGGGTCCTAGCTCGATTCCTCGTCTTCGGAGGAGGCGCTCTCGTCGCTGCCGGCTTCGTCTGCCTCGGTCCCTTCGGGACTCTCCGCAGAACCGGTCTCGGCGGCAGGCTCCGCGCCCGACGCGGCGAGACCAGCGAGTTTATCCTTGAACAGGTCGCCCAGCGTGGCGCCCTTACCAGCGGACTCACGCTTCATGACCTGGAGCTGCTCGGCCTGAGGACTTTGCCCCGGATCCAGCATGGTCAGCGTGACACGCCGATCGATGGAATCGAGATTGGCCACTTCGGCGCGAACTCGTTCACCGGGCTGCATATTCGTGCCGGCGGGGATCTCACCCGCTGGGATGATCGCCTCGATGCCGTCTTGCACACGAACGAACGTTCCATAGTCGGCAACGCTGAGCACCAACGCGCCTTCGATCACCGTACCAGGCTTGAAGTCCTGGAGGATCACGCCCCAGGGGTCATCGTAAAGCTGCTTGATGCCCAGGCTGACCTTCTTCTCGTCGTGGTTGATCGACAAGATGATCGCCTCGACGTCGTCGCCCTTGGCAAACAGATCACTCGGATTGTTGATCTTCACGGTCCAGGACAGGTCGGTCTTGTGAACCATGCCGTCGACGCCCTCTTCGATGCCGACGAACACGCCATAGTCGGTGAGCGAGCGGACCTTCCCGGCGATCTTGTCACCCGGCTTGTACTTGTCGGTAAACACCGACCAGGGATCGGGTTCCAGCTGCTTCAGGCCGAGGCTGATGCGCTTGGCACTGGCGTCGACTTCCAACACTTGGCATTCGACCTCTTCGCCGATCTCCAGCATCTTCGACGGGTGCTTGATCTTCTTCGTCCAGCTCATCTCGCTGACGTGGATCAGGCCTTCGACCCCCGGCTCCAGCTCCACGAAGGCGCCGTAGTCCGTCAGGCTCATCACCTTGCCCTTGACGCGCTTGCCCAGCGGGTAAGCTTCCTGAGCGTGGCTCCACGGATCTTCCTGGGTTTGCTTCATGCCCAGGCTGACCCGTTCAGTCTCGGGGTTGTACTTCAGGACCTTGACGGTGACTTCGTCACCGACATTGAAAACTTCGCTCGGATGGTTGACCCGGCCCCACGACATGTCCGTGATGTGCAGGAGGCCGTCGATACCGCCCAGGTCCACGAACGCGCCGTACTCGGTCAGGTTCTTGATGGTTCCGGTGAGAACCATGCCCTCTTCGAGGTTCTGCAGGGTTTCGGCCTTCATCGCGTCCCGCTCCTTCTCGAGCAGAACGCGCCTTGAGAGCACGATGTTGCCGCGCTTCTTGTTGAACTTGATGACCTTGAACTCGTAGGTCTGCCCAATCAGCTTTTCGAGATTGCGGATGGGCCTGAGGTCCACCTGGGACCCAGGCAAGAACGCCTTGACGCCGCCGCGAATCGTGACGGAAAGTCCGCCTTTTACCCGCTGGCTGATGGTGCCTTCGATGATCTCGTCCCGTTCACAGGCGCTGGAGATCTCGTCCCACACCTTCATCTTGTCGGCCTTCTCTTTCGATAGAGAAATCAGGCCTTCGTCACTCTCACGACTTTCGATGAATACATCGACCCTATCGCCCGGCTTGACATGCACCTCACCGTGAGCGTCGATGAACTCGTCCTTGTGGATGATTCCCTCGCTCTTGCCGCCGATGTCGACCACGACCGTGTCGCGATTGACCTGAACCACAATCCCAGCAACGATCTGTCCCTCCCCGCCGATTTCGAACCCCTTGGCGTTCGTTTCGCTCGCCTCGAAGAGTGAGGCAAAGCTGTCGGTCGGGTTATCGTTCGTGGTTGCTTGAGTCTGAGTCATGGATTGGTTCTGTCCTCCCTGCGGGGGCTTTAGCGGGACTCGGCAGCCACCGGAGCCGCAAGAAAGCGGAGCGCACCGAGTCTCGAGAGGCGGTCAGGTAGCGCACGAACCGAGTTGCGTCAAAGCAAAAACGGCTAGTTTGCTAGGTTGACCCCTTTTTGCAGCTCGTCAACCGGCCGGGGCCCCCCAGAACGGCTTCGGCCAGGTCAAGGTCTTGAAAATGCGAGCAATTCGAGGAGCGCCGCCAAGCTGGCGGCGGCGCGATCGAGCTCGGCGCTGGTCACCGCCAGGTGCGCAGCCAATTCGTTCGGCCCGGAGACCTCGAACTTGAGCGACGAAGCGGGGATGTTCGCGAACTTCGCCAGCAGCGCTCCGACGTCTCGCTCGGCGTCGGAGCGGACGGTTCGAGCAGCCCGGCGGGTTTCGACTCTCACCGCCAGCTCGTCGGGGCGCCCCACGCGGAGCACCATGGACATCGGGCCTATGGACATCGGGCCTATTTCACCGTCAGCGTCCCTAGCCCGCTGAGACTTCGACCCCTCGATGGGTCCCCGCCTCACCAGACTTGCCTCGTGCGACTCGGAAAGCCCCCAACGCCGGTACTCCTGGCCGGGTTCGAGTGCTTGCTCGACCGCGGTCGGGTCGGAACCAAACACCACGACGCCGTCGCCCGCCTGAGCGGCGATCACACCGTTTTCGAATCGGAGCTGCCTCGTAGCAGGGTCGAAACGCGACGCGATGCTCTCTTCGAGCAGGACGCGATGGATGCCCTCCACCACGCCTCGCTTGGGAAACATTCCGGCCAGCGCGACGACCCAGCGTTTCCGAGTAGAGGTCGTACTGAAGACGATCTCTCGAATGTCGACACCGAGCTCGATATTGGTGTGCTGGCGGAGCCGAGTCACCCGAGGCTTCAGTCTCGGGTTCCTCTCGCCGCGGCGCATCAAGGGCAGCAGATGCTCGCGAAAGGGCTCATACAGCAGCACTTTCTCGAGATCGATCCTCAGCGCCAGCTCTGGATCGTCCACCAAGTGCTGGCTCGCTATCCGATCGTAAGCCACATAGCGCTGGTAGAGAACCACGGCGATCCCGAAGGCGAGCACGAAACTCACACCGAGGCCCGCCAGCACCCAGTGCGGCGCGATACCGGGCCGCGCTCGACCGGGTGTGGATGCCGGGGTGCCCTCGTCGGTCACGAGCACCCAGCCGACCCATCTTTACACTGAACCCCCTCCAAGAACGCAGCACCCGCCACGGCGAGCCGCAACGCCACCGCCCGTCCGACGGCCTCCACGTGCGCTCCACGCGCGATTTGTCCGACAGGTCCCCCCGACCCGGCCAGGGCCGCCAACAGCAACTGGGCGGCGGCCGCCGAGCGTTCGGCCTGACGGTGCGTCTTGAATTCGAAATCCAAATCCACGCGGACCTCTCCCGAGGGATCGAAGCTGGCGTGCCCGGTGAGCGCGGTCCCCTTGGACAGAAGCTCCGCGGCACGGGGAGCCGACGGGCGAAGAACGTGCGCCAGGGCCGGCATGCTTGCCGCAATGGATAGCACGCCGAGCGCCGGAGGCTCGATCATCTCCACCCGAACCCCCCGCTCGACGAGCCGCGCGACGGCATCCACTTCCGCTTCCGAGACGAACACCAGGGTGTCATCTGCCTTGCGGTAGATACGCGCCGGCAAAGCCCGCGCAGGCTTGTCACGCCGGTCCCAGCGCTGCCACGGCCCCCCTAGATCCGAAGGGCTTTCCCAGACGTCGGCGGCGGGCGAGAAATCAGCGAAATTGCCCTCCAACGCCACGACGTTGTCCGTGTGTTCCGCCGGCAGGCCAAGGCGAAGCGCGACCCAGGCCGTCTCGGTGAGGGCGAGCGCTCGGGCCAGCGTCGGATCCGACAGGGTGGATAGCTCGCCGCCTCGTTGGATCCGCGTCAGCGCCTCGGGTCCCAGTTCGTCCCGCAGCCGGGCCAACGCCACCCGCACGTTGACGTGTAGGTCGGGCGGAATCGTCTGGCTCGCGGAGCTCAGACGGGGCCCCTGTGGCGGTCGGTCCAGATGTCGAGGTCCACAGCCCCACACACTGGACAGCGGGGCCAACCCCAACCACCCGATCAAGCTTCGCCGTGAGACCAGCCGGGCTTCAAGCATCGGAGGGCTGGCCGTTCGCACGCCGCTCGAGCGCGCGTACCCGATCCACGATGATACGCACGACCTCATCGATTCCGAGGCAGGAGGAATCGACGAGTACCGCGTCCTCGGCCTGCTTGAGCGGAGCCACGGGACGCTGCGTGTCGCGGGTATCGCGCTGCACGACCTCGCGCCGAATCATTTCCGGATCGACCGCGTCCCCGCGCGCCAAGTGCTCGCGGTAGCGCCGGTCGGCTCGCACGTCCACGCTCGCAGTCAGGTAGAACTTCGCTTCAGCCTCCGGAAAGACCACGGTGCCGATGTCTCTCCCTTCCAGCACCACGCCGCCAGCAGCACCCAGTGAACGCTGCATGCTCAGCAGAGCTTGCCGCACCCCCGGAATGGCGGAAACCCGACTCGCGCCTTGACTCATCTCGTTGGAGCGAATCGCGGTGGAAACGTCTTCGCCATCCACCAGCACTTGGGTGACTCCATCCCTCAGCGCGCCGAACCGGATGCAGTCGCGCTCCGCTAGCCGATTGGCAAGCTCACTCATTCGGGCTTCATCGTCCCAAGCAATTCCGGATTGGCGCGCCTGATGAGCGACGGTTCGGTAAAGGGCACCGGTGTCCACCACCGTGTAGCCGAGCGCCTCCGCCACGCGGCGCGTCACTGTGCTCTTGCCGGCGCCGGCCGGACCATCGATCGCCACGACGAGACGCTTCACCGTTCGACCTCCAGACTCGCACCCAGAGCGCGCAGCGTTCCCACATACTTGGGCAAGAACTCCGCCAGCGCCTCCACGTCGTCGATCACGCTCTCACCATCGGCGCCCAGGGCGAGCAGCACTCCCAGGGCAGCCAGCCGCGCGTCGCCGCCGGTGGTGACACGACTCGCTCGTAGTGGAAGCCCCTTCGCGCCTTGCACCTCGAAACCGTCGGCATCGCGTTCTGCTTGTACCCCAAAGCTCCGCAGGAAACCCAGAAGTTGCGCGATTTCCTGGTCCGAGAGCATTCCAGACAGATCCAGGAACCTAGTATTCCCCCAGGCGTACGCCGCCGCCGCCGCGAGCGCGTGCAGCTCGTGCTCCAGCCCCAGCGCGAGCTCTCCACCGATGCATCCGCCAACGAGGGGGGCATGCACCAACGATACGTCGCCGTGAGGTTCGTTCAGTGCTTGTCCGCTCGGAGCGACGCCTAGCCTGGCTCCCAAGGCCCGGAGCGCATCGAGGGATTTCGCGCGCGTGGGGTTCAGGCTCGCGTGCCGCAGCGTGACCTGGCTCCCAGCCACGATGGCGGCGGCCACCAGCAGGTAGGCGCTCGCTGTGGGACTCCCAGGAGCAGGGAATTCGAAGGCAGCCAGCGCCTCGTCGGCGCTCGGCGGCAGCAGGCGTAGCACTGGCCCTGCGCACTCGACGCGCACCCCCAGGGCGTCGAGCATGCGCTCGCTGTGGTCTGCCGACACCACAGGTTCGGAGATGACCGTCTCTCCATCGGCATACAACCCCGAGACCAGCAGCATGTGCTTGGTGAGCGGATTGGGGGACGGCAGCACGACGCGCAGCGCTTTCAGCGCGGCTTGCGCCCCAGCTAGGTGGACACCATCAGCATTCAGTCCAGCTCTGCCGCCTCGGGAGCTCAGCGTCTCCACATCCGCCCGTAACTGTGCTTCCGACTCGAAAGGGCCCATCTGACAGGCGAAGGGATACGCCACCAGGCAACCCAGAAGGCCGTGGCCCAGCACGGGGGCTCCGGTCACATCGACTCGCTGGGTCGGTCCGCTCAGCCCCCTGAACCCACGGCCGCGAAGGCGCGTGCGCCCGGCGGGTTCGTGCTCGATCTGGACCCCCAGGGTCCGTAGCGCGTTCAAGCTGGGCTGCCAACTCGCCGGTGGGTGCGGCACCACGATCTGGCAGTCGCCGTCCGCGAGCGCTGCCCACAGCGCGGCGCGCTCCAGTAGGTCCGGGTCGGCCACGAGAGGAACGCTGCCTCGCAGGCTTCGTTGCGATGGGGTCACGCGCAAGCGAATCAGCGCCATGGATATGGTGTCAGCGCGCTCGGGGTAGGGGCGGACTCGCGAGCGTCGGCGTGCCCGGAGCCGCGGAAGACACGGGCGGTGAGGGCGCGGTCGGCAAGAAGCGGTCGAGCTGGCTGAGCAGGCGGTTCACGGCCTCTCCATCGACCGCCGCCACGAAGCGAGCTTCGGTCCCGCTCGCTTGCGCGGTCAGACTGCGCAAGGGCTGGGCGATCCCGAAGAGCGCCATCACCCAACCCATCGACTGCAAGTAGTCATCCAGCTGTTCGAGATTCGCGGCCCCCACGCGGGCGGCATCCTCGTCCACATAGCTTGCCGTGCCGGCCAGGTTCAAGCCGGGCTCTTGAAAATTGGCGAGTACCCCCAGCGTGGTCATCCCCTTGAGGAAAGGCAAATCTTGCCGCGTGGCGTCCGAAAGAGGGTTGTCCTTGAGGTTCATGCCGACAACGACGGGAGGGCTTCCCGTTTGCAGCTGCGCCGTCAACCATTCGGGCAGATTGCGCTCGAGCCTGCCGCGCTCGATGCGGTCGATGGCTCGGCGCATGCCCATCTGGTTGCCAAACAGCGCAGTCTGGGGAGTCAGGATCGTGAAGCCCGACGACTCGGCCATGAACAAGCTGCGCCCGCCGTAGCGCGTCTTGGTCAACTGGATGCCAAGCGGGGTTACCGGGTTCTTTTCGACCGCAGCCTCGATCTGTTCGGGATTGAAGTGGCCGGAAACCACACCCACCAGATCCGCCCCCTGAATCGAGTAGACGCCCAGGTGCACTCCCTGAATGTCTCGCGTCGGCTCGAAACCCGCCTCCCCGAGAGCAGGAATGCGCCTGCTCACCAGGTTCGTGAGCGTCGGCCCGAAGCGCGACGCGAACAGTTGGGGAGCATCGAGGTACGCCCAGGCCACGGGCCCCGCCGGCAGGAGCGCCCAAGGGTCCTGGTCGATTTGCGCGGCAGAAGCCTCCTCCCCCAGATGCGCTTCCACGATGGTATTGTGCTCTTTGGTGCAGCCTGCGGCGAGCACGCCGAGCAGCAGCAGCGCCGCAGCGGTGACGAAGCCCGACGCCCGCCAGATAGCGCCCGGACGTGTTCTGCACGACGTCACGCGAGCACCTCGTCCAGCGCTGCCAGGAACCGATCGTTCTCGGCCGTCGTGCCGACAGTGATCCTCAACGCTTCAGGAAGCCGTGTGAACGGTCGAACGATCACCCCCTGGCGCAACAGGGCTCGATACACCGGCTCCGCTGGCCGCCGCAGGTGCGCCAGCACGAAATTGGTCTGGCTGGGCGTCACGTCCCAACCGCGTTGCTCCAGCTGTTCGGTCAAGCGAGCGCGTTCGACCCGATTGAGCGAACGGCTGCGTTCGACGTGCTCCGTGTCATCCAGGGCGGCAATGGCGGCTTCCTGACTCACCAGACCTACGTTGAACGGCGCCCGGATCCGGTTCGAGAGCAGCATCAACTCGCTCGGCCCGATTCCGTACCCCACGCGCAGCCCCGAAAGGCCATAGATCTTCGAGAACGTCCTTAGCACGATAAGCCGCTCCCTGAGACCGCGAAGCTTCAGGGAGTCCGGATAGTCCAGAGCTTCTGCGTACTCGAAATACGCCTCGTCCATCACGATAATGACTTCGGGCGGAACCTCCCTGAGCAGCCGCTCGACCTCGCTCTGATTCAGATACCTGCCAGTGGGATTATTGGGGTTGTCGACCAGCATCACCCGAGTGTTGGGGCGCACAGCGCCAATCAACCCATCCAGGTCATGCTTGTAATCATGCGTGGGGACGACAGTAAACGGCACGCCGTGAGCGAGCGCGGTGACGCGGTACATGGCAAAGCTGGGGTCACCGAAAACCACATGATGTTCAGCCGTGGTGAAGGTTCGAACGACGAGCTCGATCAACTCGTTCGAGCCGTTCCCGTGCAGCACCTCATCCATGGAGACGCCGTGAAACTGGGCGACGGCGCTGCGCAAGCGGTAGGCGGCCCCATCCGGGTAGCGATTGACGCCTGAAAGGGCCTTGGAGGCGGCTTCGAGCGCGCGCGGGCTGGGGCCCAGCGGGTTCTCGTTCGAGGCCAGCTTCACCGGTGCTGGGACCCCGAATTCGCGAACCACTTCCTCGATGGGCTTCCCGCCCTGGTAGGGTGAAAGGCCGGCAATACCGGGGGTGACCAGGCTGTTCATCGCGGACGCAGCGTAGACTAGTTCCCCTCCACAATGCATACGAATCAAACAGCAACGTTCTGGGTGCCGACAAAAAGCTTGCAGGGCCGCGAACTATCAGCCGAGGTCGCTCCAATGCCAACTTCGCGCCCGATCGGAAAGTGTCGCGCTCGGATGGAGCCGCCTCAGCCGGCGGGATACGACCCCAAAACCCTCAAGTAGCGTGATTCTCGCTTGATTTCTTCGAGGGCGGTGACCACTGCTCGGTCTGTTTGATGTCCCCCGACCTCGATGAAAAAGACGTACTCCGCCGCAGCACCGTTCGAGGGCATGCTCTGCAGCTTCTTGAGGTTCAGTCCACGTTCGGCGAAGTGACGCAGCACTTCGAACAACGATCCGGGAGAATCCTTCACGCTGCACAAGAGCGCGGTGTGATCGGCGCCGGAACGCATCGCCGGACGATCCGAGGCGATCGCATAGCGGAAGAATAGATCCGGCACATCGCCAACGTTGGATCGGGCGACGGCCAGGTCGGCGTCCCGACCGCAGGCCTCCGGCACGATGGCTGCACCGCCCGGGCTCTCGTGGGCAAGCTGGGCAGCGATGAGAGGCGAGCGAACATCCGTAACGCCCACCTTGGGGAGCTCACGCGCGAGGAACAACTCGCAAGCCGCATGGGCCGCCGCCGTCGCATAGACGCGCTTCACATCCGAGAGCTCCCCGGACTTCGTCATGATATCGAAGGTGGCTCGTACGCGTGGCTCCGCGACCAGGGACAGGTCGGACTGCGCCAGCGCGGCAATGGATGTCTGCACCAGGCCCTCGACAGACGATTCCCAGGGAAACGCCGCGTACACGGCGCGCGCTCGGGCCACTTCGTCCAGTGCTTCGACCACCGTGGGGCACTCGGTGAGCGCCGCTGCGGAGCCGAAGTGATTCTTCGCCAGCTGGTAGCCGAACCCGCCCTCAGGGCCAATGTACGCCACGCGCACCGGCTGCTCGATGGACCTGGCTTCGGCTCGAATCTGCTTGAAGATCGCCCGCAGGCTGCTGCTGGGCAGTGCCCCGCTCCCCTTTGCTTCCAGCGACTTCAGCCAGTCCGCCTCGTCGACGTCTACTGTGGCCGTCGCCCCCTCGGTCAGCGAACGAACCTTTCGCGAAAGCTTCGCACGTTGGTCGAGGGCGACGAGCAGGTTCTGATCTAGTTCTTGGATGGCCTCTCGGAGCTCAGCGAGTTCTCGCTTGGTCTCTTCGGGTGACGGCATGTTCGGGCCCTTGGCGGGAAGTTCAAGTGGACGCGCTCTTCCCTGTTGAGTCTGACGCAGACACGCCCGACTCGCTTGCGCTCTTCGTATCTTTCTTGCTCGACGAGTCGGATGACTCGGGGCTCTTCTTCGATGCCGGCTTGGCTTCCCCCGACTCAGCCTTGGGCTTCGTCGCGGAGCCGTAGCCATCGGCGTACCAGCCACCGCCCTTCAGAATGAAACCAGCGCCTCCCGAGACCATGCGCTTGGCCTTGGGCTCATGGCACTTCGGGCATTCGGTGAGCGGCTTTTCACTGATACTTTGTTCAGCTTCCCATTCATGCTGGCACGCAAGGCACATGTATTCGTAAGTCATGGCGTCCTGTCGAGTTTCCTTAGCTCCGATCTCATCAAATGGGTTCTCCGTCGTCGCGTGTCAACTTTGCTCGTGTTCGCAGCAGCCACAGGCCAGAGCCGGGCGGATTGGGCAGGCGGGCTGCGGGGGTCGCCAGGCCGCCCCTCCAGCTGTCGTGCGAGGTGCGAGCCCGGCGCAGCGACCTCGGCGTGCTTTACACAATTTACTTCTTGTGCGCATGCGTTCAGGGGCGTAAGAAACGAGGGGTGGGCGTGACCATACATGACGTGCGGCTGCCTTTGGTGTCACGTATGTTTGGTTTCGTCGATTACCCCCTAACCCATGCGTTCCGGCCCAAGTGCCTGCTATACCCACTTAGTCAAGCGCGCTGAGGCCCACGGGATTCGATTTTCATGCACATCAAGAAGCTCGAAATTTCGGGATTCAAGTCGTTCGTCGATCGCACTGTCATTCACTTCGACCACGACATCATCGGCATCGTAGGCCCCAATGGGTGCGGCAAATCCAACATCGTGGACGCGATCCGCTGGTGTATGGGTGAGCAGAGCGCCAAGCACCTGCGCGGTCGCTCGATGGAAGATGTCATCTTCAACGGCTCGGAATCGCGCCCCCCCCACGGCTTGGCCGAAGTCACGCTGACCTTCGACAACAGCGATCCTGCCTACGCCCAATCCTTGCCGGAGGAATACCGCGACTATCCGGAAATAGCCGTGACGCGGCGGCTGTTTCGCGATGGGACGAGCGAGTATCTGCTCAACAGAACTCAGGTTCGCCTGCGTGACGTGACCGAACTGTTCCTGGGCACAGGCGTGGGGAGCAAGGCTTACTCGGTGGTCGAACAGGGGCGGATCGGCCAGATCGTGAGCGCTCGTCCCGAAGATCGCCGGCTCTTCATCGAGGAGGCGGCTGGCATCACGAAGTACAAGCAGCGTCGCCGCCAGGCCGAACGAAAAATGGACGCCACTCGGCAGAATCTGCTGCGCATCAACGACATCGTTGGCGAAATCGAACGGACGCGCTCGTCCCTGAAGCGCCAGGTTGCCAAGGCCGAACGCTTCGTTCGCTACCGCTCGGAGCTGGAAGACCTGCTGCTCCACGAAGCCTCCCACCGTCTTCTCGAGCTCACCGTCACTTCTCGTGTCGAGCGTGAGCTGATGACAGAAGGGGCAACGCAAGCCGCGAGCGTGCGACAAGCGCTGGAGCAGGTCGATTCCATCCTAGAACAGACCCGCGCCGAGGCCGCGGAAACCGAGCATCAGACCGATGCTGCCTCGACGGCCGCCTTCGAGGCCGACAACGAGGTGGCCCGCTTGGTTGCCGACGTCGAGCGATCGCGCGATCGGCTGCGCCACCTGAGCGAGCGGCTCACCGCCGCCAAGGCCGAGCAGGCCTCGATCGTTCAACGGATGGGTGAGCTCACTTCCGAGCGGAAAAGCCTTCAACTGCGCCTGGACGAACTGGGCAAGGACGAACAAGCTCGGCAGACGGACGCCAAGGCTGAAGACGACGCGCTCGAGGTGCTGCGCAAGGAGGAAGAAAGCGCCAATCTCGAGGTCCAGCAGCTCAGGGCGCAGAGTTCCGAAATCAGCACGCAGGCGGCGACAGCGGAAGCGCGGCTCGACGCTCTGCTGCAACGCATAGCAGAGGCCCGCACGCGCGCTGACAGGCTTTCTGCGGAACGCGACAGCCAACAGGGAGAGCTGGAGACTCTGAGCGCTCGAAAGCATGCGCTCGAGCGCAGTGTGGCCGAGGCCTTGGAAGGCAAGCGGCTCACCTTGGCCGAACGCGAGGAGCTCGAGGCGGAATTCAGCAAACTGCGCAGTTCCCTGCTCGACACCGAGCGCGCCGTCGATGCCACCAAGAACGAATTGAGTCTGAAGCGCAACCGCTTGCACGCCCTCGAAGATCTGCACCGGCGCCTGGAAGGTGTCGGTACAGGAGCCAAAGCCCTGCTCGGGAAACGAGACCCTCTGGTCCACGGCATGGTCGCCGACAGGATCGAAGCGCCTCAAGAGCTGACTGCCGCTTTCGCGGGTTTACTCGGCGAGCGTCTGCAGTACGTCATCGTCGAGAGCCAGACCGATGGGTTGAAGTTGCTGGAAGAACTGCGCCGCGAGGAGCGCGGCCGCGCCCATGTGATTCCCCAGAGGCCCGCGTTCGTGGCCGGGGCGCACCCCACCAGCTTGACGAAGGAGCCCGGTTTCGTTTGTTTCCTGGCGGATCGCTTGGAATTCGCACCCGAAGATGAACCGCTCGTGCGCACTCTCGTTGGTAGCGCGGTGGTGGTCGAAACTCCGGAGGCAGCCCTGGCACTGGTTACAGCGCACGCGGGCATCACCGCAGTGACTCTCGACGGCACCGTGGTGCGCCCCGACGGGGTCATCATCGGTGGCAGCGGCGATGGCGTCGCGGCGGCCATGGTCGAGCAAAAGCGGGAGATGCACACATTGGCGGATGCAGTGAGCCATCTGGAAGCCGACTTCAGCGCCCGCGCCGCTGCGCACAATACCCTGAAAGCTCGCTTGGTCGAGGTGGAAACATCGCTCGACCGTGCCCGCCAGGGTGTGCACGAGGGCGAACTCGCCCACGTGGCTCTCGAAAAGGACCTGGTGCGCGTGACGAGCGAACTCGAGCGCGGCAGCACCCGACTCGAGGCGCTCTCGCGCGAGGTAGAGCAGCTGAAAGAAAGCGCGGAGAGCTCGAGTCGTGACGAAGCCGAGTCGCGCGGAACTCTAGACGGCCTGAGGACGCGGCAGGAGCAAGCGCATCAAAATCTGGCCAAGGCGGAAGAGCGTGCTCAGAGCTGGCGCGAGCGCGTGGCCGCTCAAGCGGCCCTGGTCACCGAGCGCAAGGTCCGGCTTGCCCAGGTCAAGGAACAGATGGAGGCGGCACGCACCTCCCACGAACGGGTCACCGCGCTCTTGGATGAGCTTGGCGATCGCGCGCAGCGCCTGAACCAAGAAGCGCACGAAGGGGCCATCAATGCCGGCGAAACCGCCGCGCAGATCGTGCTGGCGCGGGAGGCGCAAATCCTGGCGCGACAACAGGCTCGCACGGCCCATGAAAGGCTCGACGAGTTCCGCGCGCAGCTCGAGAAGGCACGCCACGTACTCGGTCAGCGCGAGGCCGAGCTCAAAGAGCGGCGCCAGGAGCTCGAAGCCCTCGACGAAACGGTGCGCAAGCACGAAATGAGCCTGCAGCGCATGGATTTGGAGCTCGAGCATCTGCTCGGCAACATCCGAGATCGCTTTCGCGGGCTCGACCTGTACCGCGTGGTTGGCGACTATCACGCGCGCCCAGCTCCGGATCCCGAACACCGGCGGCGAATCGAAGAACTCACTCAGCTGATCGACCGAATGGGTCCGGTCAACCTGGATGCCAAGGCAGAGTACGACGACGCAGAGCGCCGCTTCGTCGAGCTCAACGACCAGAAGGTGGACGTCGAGCAGGCCTTGATCGAGCTCGAGCGAGCCATCAAACACATGAACAAGGAGTCGCGGCGCCGGTTCCGCGAGACCTTCACGGCGGTGAACGAGCTCTTCTCGAAGGCCTTCACCAAGCTGTTCCGAGGGGGTCGCGCCCAGCTTTCCCTGACCGATCCAGAAGATCTCTTGAACAGCGGCGTGGAAATTCAGGCCCAACCGCCGGGCAAGAAGCTCGGGAATATCGAGCTGATGAGCGGTGGAGAGAAGGCGCTCACCGCGGTCTCGCTCATCTTCGCTATCTTTCAGCACCGTCCCTCGCCTTTCTGCATCCTCGACGAGGTGGATGCTCCCCTCGATGAAGCCAACGTCGCCCGCTACAACGATGCGATTCGCAGCATGACCGACCGCAGCCAGTTCATCTTGATCACCCACGTTCGCAAGACGATGCAGAGCGTCGACGTGTTGTATGGCGTCACCATGGGGGAACCAGGTGTGTCGCGTCTGGTCAGCGTCAAGGTGAACGACGCAGCTCAAGCCCGCAGCGAGTCGCGCAACGCGGTGCGGAGCGCCGACGACCAGGACGGCGCTCAGAGCAGCCAGGTAGCCTGAGGTTCTTACCCCGCTTCGGGCTCGGCCCCGCCGGCCCCCCCGGCCCCGAGCCTCGGGGCGCAGGTGGGCTCTCCCAAACCCGAGTAATCTTGCTCTCCCCCATCGAGCCGAGGGACCAGCTCCCAATCCAGGGTGACGTCGAAATCCGCGCTGGGATCGGTGCGCGCCGCCGCGCCGCATGCGCGACGCAACGTCTGGTCGGCTGTTCCATAGTCGTCGGTCCCCCAACCAGTGTCTGGTCGAACACCAACCTGCCCCAGGCTGTCATGGACGAGGCCATCACACGTCAGCACGATGGCGTCGTCTCCATTGAACGAGGCGAGCCAGGTCGGCTGCTGGCAGGCGGCTTGAATCTCCGACCCCGCGCTCGTGTGACAGACCACGGTGCTGCTGTTCGGAGCAAGTTCTCCGGTGAGCCGGATGGTGCTTGGCTTGGTCTTGCCGTTGAAATAGATGTCGAGTTCGCATTGTTCGAGTAAGACAGGCTCGCTGCCACGGTTGCTGAGTTCGACCGCCTTGTCACTACGCGGGCCTTCTATATATTCACTGAGTAAGAGTGTTCCGGGGGTGACGCTGTGAGTTGGTTCCCCAGCAAGGCCAGCGGTGCCGCCGCTCGATTCCGAGTTGCCAGCCACCGTCGAGCCACCGACGCTGCCAGCCTGGCCTCCCGACCCCGGTCGAGCGCCCGTGCCTTGCTCCCCACCGGCGCCTACCCCATCGCTCGCCGACTCACCAGCGGGGCTCGAGGGGTCGTTGCCCCCCGCCGCGGTGGAAGCGCCCCCGCCCCAGGCTGTGTTGCCTTGAGCACCCGAGCCGCCGACGCTCGAGCCCGCCAGTGCGGTGCCGTCAGAGCTGGCGATGTCGGGGCCGGTGCCATTGGTAAGAGACGCGGTAGTATCCGGTGGACTCACTTCCGACGGCAGATCCGAGCCGCAGGCGCTGAGCACGAGGGGCAGAAAGCATGGCAGCCATGGGTATGTCCTCATGCTTCACTGTTCGGTCTGCTTCAACGTCGGTTGCGGCAAACCGGCCAGGTCAGTGAAAGTCTCGGGAAATGCTCGAGATGGACTTGCCCGGACCATCCAGTCGTTCCAAAAATTCGACGATGACATGGATGACGGGAGCTGATCGAGGATCGCTCGGCTTCACTTCTCGCTCTACCTCGCCGCGGGCCAAAAGCAGCGTGGAATGCCGAGCGACAAGATGAAACCGTTCGAACACTTGCCTGTATAAAATCAAGTTGGCAAACCCCGTCTCGTCTTCGAGAGTGACAAAAACCACGCCACTTGCAGTACCTGGTTGCTGGCGACTCAAAACCAATCCGGCAACGCTTACCTTTGCCCCCTTGTTGAGATGCAACAGATCGGCAGCTCTGACGACTCTCCTTTTCTGCAACCGAGCTCGCATGTGTCGCATCGGGTGATCGTGGACGCAGAGACCCTTCGTCCCATAATCCAGAATCAGTTGCTCGGTAGCCTTCAAGGCAGGCAAACGTACCTCTGCTTCATCGAGCTTGGCCTCCGCGAAAAGCCCCGTCATGCGGGGAGCCCGCACTTGCCAGAGAGCCTGCCGCCTACCTGATACGAGTGCTTCCAACGCACCCGACTCGGCCAGTGCTTCGAGTTCGTCCTTTCTGGGCGACACGCGTCGCGTAAAATCCTCTAAAGACGAAAAGGCCCGTTCGACGCGCGCGGCCTCGATACGCTGAGCTACCCCTTTTCCGAGCCCTTTGACCAAACGCAGCCCGAGACGCAAGGCCCGCTGAGCGCCTGGCTGCTCGCTCCGAATACGGCTCTTGTCGCTGACCGGTTCCAGAGTGCAATCCCAGTCGCTGTGCGCCACGCTGACATCACGCACTTCGACTCCGTGCTTCTGGGCGTCTCTCACCAACGTCGAGGGGCTGTAAAAACCCATCGGTTGAGAATTGAGCACAGCGGCCACGAAATGAGCCGGATAGTGCGCCTTTTCCCAGGAGGAAGCGTACACCAACAGCGCAAACGAGGAAGCATGGGATTCCGGAAACCCGTAGTCACCAAACCCCTTGATCTGTTCGAAGAGCGCTTTACCGAAGTTCTGATCGATACCCTTTTCGGAAAATCCATCCAGCAGTCTCTGCTTGTGACGCATCAGCTTGCCAGTCTTCTTCCAGGCAGCCATGTCGCGGCGCAATTGGTCAGCCTCGCCTCCCGAATAACCCGCACCGACAATGGAGATCTGCATCACTTGCTCCTGGAACAACGGAACTCCCAACGTGCGCTCCAAAATGGGCCACAGATCCGGATGGGGACAGGAAATGCCTTCTTCGCCATTTCTGCGTCTCAAGTACGGGTGCACCATTCCTCCTTGAATCGGACCCGGGCGAACGATGGCGACTTCAATCACCAAGTCGTAAAAGCGGCGGGGCCTGAGCCGAGGTAGCATCGCCATCTGCGCTCGGCTCTCGATCTGAAATACCCCGATCGTGTCGGCCTGACAGATCATATCGTACACTTCGGGGTCTTCGGCAGGTATTTGGGTGACCGCCTCCAGAGGGTCGAACTCCTCCTCGAGCCTCGAGTCGAGGGGCCCGAGCGGGGATGCCAACGGCTCAGCGCCCACTTGCCTTTCGGCAGCTCCATTGCCCGCTCGCAACCTGTCAGTCGCAAGAGGCATGACAGGAGGCAAACCGCCGTCTCGATGGATGAGAAATAGCGCTTTGCGAATGGCCGTGAGCATGCCCAGCCCGAGTACGTCCACCTTGAAGAAACCCAGCTCTTCCAGATCGTCCTTGTCCCACGGCACGACGGTTCGATCTTCCATGCGTGCCGGTTCCACCGGAGCCACTTCGCTCAAGGGCCGAGCAGACAACACGAACCCCCCCACGTGAATCGACAGATGTCGCGGAAACCCCTGCAGGTTCTGCGCGATACGCACCACTTGTTGAAGGCGTTGATCCCCGGCATCCAAACCCATTTCCAAGAGTCGCTGCCGCTCCACCTGTGCGGCATCCCAGTGCGTGATCGTACTCGTCAATCGATCGATCTGTTCGAGCGAAAGCCCGAAGACTTTGCCGACCTCTCGAAGAGCGCTCTTACCTCGATAGCAAATCACCTCCGAAACCATGGCAGCCCGGTCACGGCCGTAACGCTGATAGATTTCCTGAATTACTTCCTCGCGGCGCTCGTGCTCGAAGTCGATATCGATATCGGGGGGCTCACTACGTTCTGCACTCAAGAAACGCTCGAATAACAAGTTACTCCGGGCGGGGTCCACCGCCGTTATACCCAGAGCAAAACACACTGCGCTGTTGGCAGCGCTTCCCCTGCCCTGACACAGGATCTTGCGACGCCGTGCTATTTCAACGATTTCCCAGGTACTCAAGAAATAGGGGGCCACTTCGATTTCTTCGATCAGAGCGAGCTCTTTCTCGATCTGTGCTTGGACCCTGGGCTCCACCCCTCCAGGGTAGCGACGCTCGAGTCCCCGAAAGGTCAACTCACGCAAGCGTTCATCCGCGCTTTGCCCCAGAGGAAGCTCGCACGGGAAATGATACCTGAGCTCGTCCAGACCGAAGCACAACCTCTCGGCTATTTCTGCGGTCTTCGAGACCCATTCCGGGTGATCGCCGAACAGGCGCCTCATTTGCTCTGGGGACCTGAGGTGGGCTTCCATGTTGCCAGTTAGCCCAGTCCCCGCCTGGTCCAACGTGACCCCGTGGCGAATGCAATATAAAACATCGGCCAAGGGTTTGCGTGACTTTTCATGATACAGCGGACGCGCTGAAGCAATGACCTGCAAATCGTAGCGGGCCGACCATGCTTGCACCCAGCTCGAGCGAGCCTGATCCGAGGCATCCAGGTGTCGATACATGCCCAATAGTGTCCGGCTGCCAAAGACAGCCTTCAGTGTGTCGAACAAGGGCTCCAACATGACGCACTTGCTCTGCGGGACTCGTGGCGCCGGCACGATCGCCCACAGCCCCTCGTGATGTTCGTAGAGCCAGTCGAGCTCCAAACCTGCGTGACCCTTCGGATGATCACGATGCGCAAGCGTCAACAATCGACATAGGTTCTGATAACCTTCGCGGTTTTCGACCAGCAAGACCACGCTGAAGACCTGATCGAGCGGAGGTTCCCCAAGAGGTTCAGCTGGCGGTGCGCCTTGCCCCTCCCGCGGCGCGCTCGAAGAGGGAGAAGCCAGGGTCATCTCCGCGCCGACGATGACGCGCTGACCGAGCTCACGGGCTTTGGTGAAAGCCCGCACGGAGCCATACAAGCCATCGCGGTCGCAGATGGCCAGGGACTGGATCCCCAGATCGTGGGCTCTTTGCACGAGCTCTTCCGGGTGAGAAGCTCCCTGCAACAAGGAAAAACAGGAACGCGACAACAGCTCGGCAAACACGACTGCTTCCAGCTCATGGCTCTAAAGCCGCCCGGGGCTCCAATTCGCGAAAAGGCAAAGCGACGTCATCTCAATCTGCGATGGCTTGGAGATACCGTTTCTTCGTATCACGTTCGACGTACACCAACGCTTCGAGCCTACCCTTGGAGCCTTTCAAATTCACTTTGAAGTAGTCCCTTCGCACGGGATGCTGCCACCAGTGAATGGCTTCCAAACGCTGTTCGAAACTCAGCTGTTCGATGAGATAGATCTGAGCACCCAAGCTCAAAGTGGCCCCACGCTTCAACGGAGCCGTGATCTGAACGGGTACTGGTAGCAAGCGTGTGGGTGTCGACCCCAACACGTATTCCTCCAGAGGAAGCTTTGCCAGGACCTTTCGCAGCCGAGGTTTCTCCAGAACTGGGGCATGCCGTGGCAAACGCTGGTGCTGTCTGAGGGAACGCGAACGCTTCGGTTTGCGAGACTCCACGCCGAATTCATTGTTCATCGCGAGCGCAGGAACGAGCTGGCTTTGGAGCTCCGGACGATGCTCATCCCGCAAGGCCAATACGCCCACACAACTCTGGCCAATGTCCGCATTGAGCTCGGCGAGTAGCACGGGAAGATCCTCCAACCCTCGCGTTCCCGCAAAAGACCCGCCTGCTACCCGAGACAGATCCAGTTGCTTTTCTGCCGCACGGGTGATCTTCGGTACCACCCAACGAACTCCCAGGCTTGGAGCGCCGAGCGTCAGCCTCTCGAGGCGCGAAAGTAGCACTTTCGACAGATCGCGCTCTTTCCAAAGGGGGGAAGCGAGTTCGAAAGTCAGTTCCAGCGTAGCGGGGACTTGCCTGAGCTCTGCAATGCTGCGATCGAGCGAGATGGTGAGCTCGACGAGCTGTGCCGCCTCTCCCCGTCCAGCTAGACGGGCACTGATGCGGCTCGCCAGACCGCGAAGGGCGAAGATCAGAGGTTCTATTCCGTCGACCGGCTGCTCCCAGAAACGCTCTTCGACCAGCTTTCGCGGCGGCTGATAGGCGACCAGCGGAGCCGTGTCTTTTCCTGCACACAAATCCAGCACTCGATCGGCTCCTACCCCCAAGCGTGACACTGCTGATTTGCGAGGCAGTGCCATCAATTCTGCCACCGAGAACACCCCCAGCCGCACCAACCAAGCAGCGCTCTCTTTTTCGAGGGGCAGTGCCACCACCGGCAGCTCGGCCAAGAGCTGCTTGGTGCTCGGCTCTGGCACGACGAGCGCCCTTTGGCTCGCCGAGGGGCGGGACCAGCGCGCAAAAGCCTGCGCCAGGAGCTTTCCGCTCGCCACTGCTACGCGCACCACATGCCCCAATGCGCGAACTTGCTCCTCGAGCGCTTCCGCCAGCTCGTGCTCCCCTCCCCGCAAGTGCGCCGAGCCAGTAATGTCGACCCATATGGTGTCAGGGGCTGATCGACTATCACTCAGCTCCGCTTCTGATTCTATGGAAACGAGACTGCCAAACGCCATGGCCACCTCGGCAACGCGTGCCAAAGCCGCCAGAATCTTTTCTCGAGAAACCGTCCGCACCACTAATTGAGTCAAAAATGCGTTGGCTTCTACGACCGTTTGCCCCTCCGTAACACCGTAACGCCGCGCGACTCGATTGACGGCGTCGAGCCTTGCAGTGGTTTGCTGGGTATCGAGGACTACCGCTAAGGGAACTTCGTGAAGCGAGCGCGGAGCCTGTCCGCTCTGCAGTGATTCGAAAGCGACTTCACAGAGCAGCTCGGGCAAGACGACGGCCACGATGCGCCTAGCTGGCATGAGGCACCACCCGTACCGAGCTCGTTCGCTCGGCATTGCTGGCGCCTTGCCTAGCCGGGCCGAGCGCGCTCTGTCGAAGCACGATGGACTTCGGAGCAGACACACGACCACGTCGATCTTTGGCGACTTGTAAAATGAGCTTGTGGGCGTGACTACGGCAGAGCTCGACACGCTGGGCCACCGGGAGCGTCAATGGACGCCGCGCCGTGCTATCCGTAATCAAGAGTGCTGTGCCTTGAGTATTGGCCAGGGACATGGACATGCGGCGTACGACCCTGGGCCACGCTCCTAGGGATACGCCGAGCTCGGCACCGGGAATCCCCACGGTATCGATCACGACGACGGCAAAGCACTGCGACTCGACGAGCCTGATCGCAACTCGACCGAGGGCTTCGCGAGGTGGGCGCACCACGAGCAAGCGATCGAGCCGAACACCCGCACGGGCTACTCCAGGCGCGTACAGCGACCTCGAAGGATCGATGAAGGCACACCAGGGGACAGTGCCGCCTAGTCCTTCTACGGCCCTTTGCGCCGAGCGGCAGACGGACAGTGCCAGCGAGGTAGCCAGCGCCGCTGTTCCTTGCACAGCCAGCTCCACCACCGCTCCTTTGGGCAAGCCCGCATCGGGCAACTCCCGATCGACGAGTGCGATGCCGGTCGGAAGCCCTTCACTCGACGGTGCCTCGAGAGCGGTTCGAACACTGGGATCTACAGGAGCTTCCGAGCTTGGCAGAGGCCTTTTCCGCAGGGCCAAGGCCAGCTCTGGAGGCAGCTTTTCGAGAATATTTGCCGGTAGATTTGCTGAAAGACCCATGACTACTGAACATAATATCAGATCCGTTCAGTGTCACCAGTCAGGGGCTGTACCTAGGACAAATAATGTCCTGTTGATAACCACCGAAAGCTAGCGAAACCTCCCCACAAAACCGTCCAGAAAATTCTTCCAGCCCGCAGCGGCGCGCCCGACTCTCACCCCAAGAGCCTCGTCAGCCGCCCTCGGACTTTGGTTGTACCGCCGCCTGCTCGGCTTCTTCCGTGACGCGCCGAAACGCTTCCCAGTGCGTCGGGCTCATCGTCTGCCCCGTGAACAGGCCCACACCCTTGGCGCCTGACTCGAGGGCCATTCTCACCGCGCCAGTGAGATCGGGGGGACTCAGATGAGACACGAGCAGACCGCTGTAACAAGGGGCGCGCCCCGACAAGCGTTGCACGCTTTCCTGAGTCTGAAACCCGATCCACGTGATATCTTCGTTATACAACGTATGATGAAGCATGGGAAAGGCCGCATCCAGCTGCCAATTCGCCCAGTCTTGCCGTGCGTTTTCCCAATCCGTCAGCACCGTCGCGGAAGCCAACTTTCCGGCTCGACGCAATGTGGGCACCAGATCTCGATTCACCAATTCGCTCAAACGGTCGTAGCGAAACTGGCGCCAGGCATCGCTGGCGCTCGGCTGATTGAAATTCATTGGATCGATCCCCGTCTGTTCCTCGAACATCGCGCGACAAGCCTCGCAATAGCAATAGTCGTACTGCGGCAGCTCTTCCTCTGCTTCGACTCCGTATTGCTGCCGAAGCCCTTCGGGCAAGATGACGTGGGGGTACTGCAGGGTGTCCAAGTGCACCCCGTCAATCGGATACTTGACCAGCTCTTCCAAGCGCTGCTTGATGAACGCTCGCGCGGCAGGCCGCGTCGGACACAAAAATCGATACTGAGGCAGATAGGGTGGCGCCTCAGCCGCGGATACTCCTTGCCGGTTGACCATGAACCAGTCCTTGGAATCGCGGACTACCGACTCGACGTTGCACGGCATACACCAAACCCAGGCATGGGCTTCGAGCCCCGCGGCCTTCGCCAACGGCACGAGCCTGGCCAATAGATCTCCCTGAGTCGGCAAATGGGTGCTTGCGTAAAAGGCCTCACTGCCGTTGAACGCCTCGATCAAGAGTGCTGACACTCCAGCCTCTTGCATGCGCGAAAATTCACTCTTGTACCACTCGTCGCCAGCACTGGCATTGGCCGACAGCCACGCCCAATGCTTGTACGCTCGCGGCTGTACGGGAGCCACCGGCACGGCGGGTCGAGTAGGGGCTGGTGCAGCAACGGGAGGAGCCGGTGGGGGGGGCTTCGCGCAGGCCGACCCCACTACTGCCGCTAGGGACTTCAGAAAATCCGAGCGCTTCATGGCTTGCTTTTCGCTTCTTCTGTGCTTCCCGCCACCTCTGCCCCATAGCGCCAAACGGGCTCGATTCAAAGCCCGACCCGTGTCAGTACCGTCCTCCCCCGGTCCGATGGCCCCGGAGCGCCCACGAGGCCGTGCCCCGCGGCAAGAACGGTGTTATGAAAGTGACGATGGATGCCGAGCCAACCGAGGAGCATTCTTCCTCGAAAAAGCTTTCCAGACTGCGGGAATCGCTACGTAGCTTGGGCTCCGTGCTCGTGTGCTACTCGGGGGGCATCGACAGCGCTTTCGTTCTGGCCGTTGCTCATGCCGAGCTGGGTGAACGCGCCCTCGGGATCACGGCGGTGAGCCCCAGCCTACCCGCTAGTGAACTGGAGGATGCGGTGCGGATCGCAAAACGCATCGGTGCCAAGCACCAGCTCCTTCAGTCCCACGAAATCGAGCGCCCCGACTACGTGAAGAATGCCCCGGACCGCTGCTTTCACTGCAAAAGCGAGCTCTATTCACTGACGGCTCAAAAGCGTGACGCACTCGGTTTTTCCGCGGTCGTGAACGGCACGAATCTGGATGACCTCGGAGACTATCGGCCAGGGCTCGAGGCGGCCAAGCAGTACGGCGTGCGGAGCCCACTCGTCGAAGCGGGGTTCAGCAAGGCAGACGTCAGAGCCGCTGCCCGCTCGATAGGCATGGAAGTCTGGGACAAGCCGGCAGCCGCCTGTCTGTCCAGCCGCATCCCCTACGGCACCAGCGTCACACGCGAGCGGCTCGGGCAAGTGGGCGCGCTCGAGGCCGAACTCAAAGGCCTGGGCTTTCGTCAGACACGAGTGCGCTGGCACGCCGAAATTGCGCGTATCGAGGTCGAACTGAGCGAACTCCCTCGGCTTTTGGAAGAGGGTGTGCGCGAGGCGGTGGTCCGAGCCGGCAAGCAACACGGGTTTCGTTACATCACTCTCGACCTCGGTGGCTACCGAACGGGGTCCCTCAACGAAGTGCTCGTGGGGCGCTCGCTGAAGCTCGTTACCTGAGGGCTTGGCCAAAGGCTCGCCCATAGGCTCGCGCGGGGCCCGCAGGCTCGCGCGAGTTGGGGCCGCCGCAGAGGCTGCCGCGACCCCAACCAAGGCGTCCGACGCTCAGTCGCGACGCGGCGGCCGTCGATCCCGGCCACCCCGCCCGCGATCCCGATCGCGCGGACCTCGGTCGCGACCGGAACGGGACGGCGCTCCACCCTCTCGCGCCTTGGCTATGCGCTCGCGTGCTCGTTCGCCAGCATCCCCTTCCGGAAACGGCAGCAGCTCACGCCGAGTCAGGCGCACCTTGCCGTCCCGTTCGACGCTGATCACCTTCACATCGATCTCGTCGCCTTCCGAAAGCACGTCCTCGGGAGTTTCCACGCGCTCATGCGCGATTTCCGAAACGTGCAGCAAGGCTTCGGTGTTGGGTAGGATCTCGACGAACGCGCCGAAGTCGACAACGCGCCGAACGATGCCCTGGTAGACTCTACCCACCTCAGGCTCCGCCACCAGTCCATCGATCAAAGCGAGCGCGCGCTTGACAGCATCGCCATCCGTACCAGCCACGTTCACTGTGCCGTCGTCGTCGACGTCCACGCTGCACCCGGTCTGTTCGATGATGCCCTTGATGGTCTTGCCACCGGGACCGATGATGATTCGGATCTGGTCCGGCTTCACCTTGATTGTCGTGATGCGCGGCGCGAACTGATTGATCTCGGTACGGGTCTCCGGCAGCACTTCCAGCATCTTGCCCAGAATATGCAAGCGACCGTCGCGCGCTTGCTCCAACGCGCGTTCCAGCACTTCGCGCTCCAACCCTTCTATCTTGATATCCATCTGGATGGCCGTGATGCCGTTCTTGGTGCCACAGACCTTGAAGTCCATGTCGCCGAGATGATCCTCGTCGCCGAGAATGTCGCTGAGAATAGCGACGCGGCCGCCTTCGGTGATGAGACCCATGGCAATACCTGCCACGGGCTGCCGAATCGGCACGCCACAGTCCATCATGCTCAGCGTTGCACCACATACACTGGCCATGGAGCTCGACCCGTTCGACTCGAGCACCTCGCTCACGATGCGGATGGTGTAAGGAAACTCCTCGTGGCTCGGAACCATGCGCGTTACGGCGCGTTCTGCCAGGGCTCCATGACCCACTTCACGTCGGCCGGGCCCTCGCAGAGGCTTGGTTTCACCGGTACAGAAAGGCGGGAAGTTGTAGTGGAGCATGAAGCGTTTCCAGCTTTCGCCTGTCAACGCGTCGATCTTCTGTTCGTCCGAGGACGTACCCAACGTGGTGGTGACGACGGCCTGCGTTTCGCCGCGCTGGAACAGGGCCGACCCATGCGTACGGGGCAGCAGGCCAACTTCGCAGGCGATCGGACGAATCGTCTTCGTATCGCGCCCATCGATGCGACGCCCTTCGTTCAGCACCACGGAGCGAACCACGTCGGCCTTGTTGTGCTCGAACTCGGCCTTGATCAGTTTTTCGACGTCGCCGTACTTGTCTTCCCCGAGCTCCGACTTCAGTTTTTCTGTCATCTCGCTCTTGATGCGCGAATAGGCATCGTAGCGCTCCTGCTTCTCCTTGATGAAGCAAGCCGTCTGCAGCTCGGAGCGCACGAGATCCCCGACTCGCTTGACGATGCTCTCGTCGAGCGCTGGGGTTTGGAACTCGCGCTTGGGTTTGCCCACCGCTTCGCGCAATTTCTCGATCAGCGCCAAGATAGGCTGAGACTGCTCGTGCGCGAACATCAGCGCATCAATCATGTCGCCCTCGCTGACTTCGTCTGCGCCGCCTTCGACCATCACGATCGCGTCCTTGCTGCACGCAACGACCAGGTCGATGTCAGCCTCTTCACTCTGGGCGAAGCTCGGGTACACGACGAACTCGCCGTTGACTCGTGCAACGCGAATCCCGCACACCGGCCCGCTCCACGGGATGTCCGATACGTGCAGAGCCGCGCTGGCGCCGGTGAGCGCCAACACGTCGGTCGGGTTCTCCTTGTCGGAACTCAGCACCGTGGCGATGACCTGAGTGTCCTTCTTGAAGCCCTTTGGGAACAGCGGCCGGAGCGGCCGATCGATGATGCGCGACGACAGAACCTCGTAATCGCGCAGACGTCCCTCGCGCTTGAAAAAGCCGCCAGGGATCTTGCCTGCCGCGTAGGTCTTCTCCTGGTATTCGCAGGTCAGCGGGAAAAAATCGAGGCCCGGTCGTTCCTCGGTACTGCACGCGGTGACGAGCACCACGCTCTCGCCATAGGTAACCAGTACGGCCCCATGCGCGAGCTTGGCCAGCCGCCCCGTCTCGAAGGTGAGCGGTTTCCCGCCCACGTTGATGGATTCTCTAACAAACATAGTAATTGCGCTCCTTGGCGCGAATGTCGCTGCGTGCGACTAACGCCGACTTTGAGAGCGCTCGGAACTTCAGCCTCGGTTCCTGAAAGCTAGCCCAGCACGGACGTGGACCGTGGCTAGCTCGCACGAAACGAAGTTGAAGGGCGGCGCTCCGGTAGCCGGTTCTGACTAGATGAAAAGTCCCCTCTTTGCTGCGCTCCTAGCGGCGCAGGTTCAAAGAAGAGACCACGTTGCGGTAACGCTCGACGTCCGACTTCTTCAAGTAGTCGAGCAGTCGACGGCGTTGGCCTACGAGCTTGAGCAGACCGCGCCGCGAATGATGATCCTTCTTGTGAGTTTTGAAGTGTTCGGTCAGATACGTGATGCGCTGGGTCAACAACGCTACCTGCACCTCCGGCGAACCCGTGTCGGATTCGTGTTGCCGGTATTGCTCGATGACGCGCCCCTTGGCGCCGGGTTCTAAAGGCATGACTTCCTTCCTGAAAAATGCGGCCGGAGTATACGCGGCGAAACCCGCTGGTCAAACGACCACCACGCCTCGCCTTCCGCCCGCCGGAAGCCGGCCGGTCGGCACGGATGGCTAGCCCGGGATCAGAACTGGATAGCCCTGATCTTCTGGGTATTTCCCATCGATACGCAGGACACGCACCTGGTTGGTCATCTGGCGAGGAGGAAGGTACCCGACAGTCTCGGGTAGGCGGGCCAGCACCCTGCGCAAGGTGGAGAGGCTCGGCACGCTCCGGGGAGGTCCGGGGGCACGCCGCCGCTTGCGCTCGATCCAATAGTCGGCGACCTGCTCGGGCTCCATGCCAAGCACAGCCCGATCGAAGCCCACGCGGAACGTCGACCGCGCCGGGTGGTTCAACGGCACAACGTGGCGTCCTTGCCTATCGGAGCGCAGCCGCAACGTGAAAATGCCCCGCAACTCTTCTAGGCTGAGAGCTTCGAGTTTGCTCGACGTGCCCACCACCACGCACAGCGGCTCACCTTCGGTTCGCGCCCACAGAGGCGTCGGTCGGAAGCATACGAGCAACCCGGTCAGTTGCACGAACACGCGTCTATCGAAGGGGGACTTGGCCACGCTCTCCTGGTGTCTACGGCCTGCGAGCGCGCCTCTTGAGAGGCCAGAACGGGGAGAGCTCTCAGTACCGCACCGAGTCCGGCAACTCGTCCGGATCCAGTAGATCGGAGATCAACGGGGCAAAACGAGCGGCAACCCCCTCCTGCACCTCTTCGGCGGTGCTGGCTTCGAAAGCGGTGGCCGCGGCGTCCTTTGCCTCTTCCAGCGTGACGCGAGAAAGTGCTTCCTTGACCTCGGGGATCGCAGTGGCCTCCATGCTGAGCTCCCTGAGGCCCATGCCCACCAGTAGAATTGCCGCCAGCGGATCGCTCGCCATCGCACCGCACACGATCACCGGGCGTTGGCGGAAGCTGCCCGCCTGGATCACGTTCTTGATGAGCCTGATAATGGCAGGGTCGAAGAAGCTCGCCAGGTGCGTCAGCTCGCGGCTCGAACGATCGACTGCCATGGTGTACTGGACCAGGTCGTTCGTGCCAATGCTCAAGAATTCGGCCTCGCGAGCAAATTCTTCGGCCAGGATGGCAGCGGCGGGGACTTCCACCATGGCGCCGAGTGGCAACTCCTCCGCGCGCGCTTGCCCCGCGGCATCCACCTCGTCGATCGCTTCACTCAAGAGACGACGCACGGCCCTGAGCTCATTGAGACTGGCCACCATTGGCACCATGATGCGCACACTACCGTGCGCCGAAGCGCGCACCATCGCCCGAAGCTGCACCTTGAAGATGTCGGGACGTTCGAGCCCGAGGCGCACCGCGCGAAGGCCCAGTGCGGGATTCATGTCCGGAGGCACTTCGAAGGCCGAAGCAAACTTGTCCCCTCCGATATCGAACGTCCGCAGCGTTACTGGCAGCGGCGCAACGGTCTCGACCACCTTGCGGTAGGTGTTGTACTGCTCCTCTTCCGATGGCAGCTCGCGCCGATCGACATAGAGGAACTCCGTACGGTAGAGACCAATGCCGCGTGCGCCGTGATCCAGGGCGATGCTCGCTTCGAGCGAGAGCTCGATGTTGCCCTTCAACGTCACCGGGACGCCGCACTTCGTGCGCGCTGGCTGGTCGCGCGCGGACCGGAGCCCGCTCGCCATAGCGTAGTAGCGCCGCGAACGCTCTTCCGCTTCGTCGAGCTGGGCTCGGGTCGGCAGCACCGTGACCTTGCCGTGCACCCCATCCACGATCAGACGGTCGCCGTGGGCAATGCGCTGGCGCAGGTGCTTGACACCGACAACCGCGGGAATCTCCAACGCGCGGGCAAGGATCGCGGTGTGGCTGGTACGCGTCCCGACCTCGGTGACGATTCCGAGCACGCGCTCTTTCGTCAGCGTGGCGGTTTCCGCGGGAGACAGGTCGCGCGCTACCAAAATGCCTGGCTCGTGACCATCCGGGATGACCCCAACTGGCCGATTCCGCCCGCCAAAGGCCCCCAAAATGCGGTCACCCACGAACTCGAAGTCGTGGCTTCGCTCCTTCAGGTAGGGGTCGTCCACGCCGCGCAGCTGGCCACTCATCTCGGTGACCGCCGAGTGCAGCGCCCACTCCGCGCATTGCAGGTCGATGCGAATCCGACGCTCCACGTCCTCGCGCAACGTCTCGTCTTCCACCATCAACACGTAGGCTTCCAGGATCGAGGACTCCGCCACGCGTGGCTTCGCCCGCGCTGCCACCTCGCGCAACGAATTGGCAGCGTCTTGGACCGCCGCATCGAAGCGCAACATTTCATCGTCCGCGGTGTGTTTATGGATACGTCTGCGAACCACGCCGGTCCGGCCCTGGTCCACGATGATGGCCGTACCGATGGCAAAACCCGCCGAGCCGGGCAAACCCAACAAGGTCAGCTCCCTCTTGAGCGACTCTTCGGCACCGATCTCGGCGTGCTTTCGCTCTTCCCCCAAAGATCTACTCCTCTTCTCCGAAGCGACTGGCTATCAGTTCCCCGATGGATTGCACCGCCTCGGAAGCGCGCTCTCCCGTGGCGACAACGGTAAGCTTCGTCCCTTTCGACCCGCAGAGCAACAAAACACCCATGACGCTCTTTGCATTCGCTTCCTGCGTCTCTCTGCGCAGCACGATTTCGCAGGGAAACGACGAAGCCAGTTGTACCAGTCGCGAAGCGGCGCGTGCGTGGAGCCCCAGCTTGTTCACTACCTCGAATGTCCCTTCGCTAGTCAACGCTCGCCCTTTCCGTAGTCACCGGACTGCTCGAACGCCACACGCTCCGTGTGGCGATTGACATCTCGGTGTACGACGTCGA
Organism: uncultured delta proteobacterium; assembly: GCA_963809955.1. GTDB lineage: Bacteria > Myxococcota_A > Polyangia > Polyangiales > Polyangiaceae > JAICQQ01. The sequence goes on along the minus strand of CAWELQ010000007.1, from coordinate 558,048 downwards.
TCTTCATTTTTAGCTCGCTCCCTACTATCTCCGCAAGATGCTCCGCCAGAACGACCGAACGGTGTCTGCCACCCGTGCAGCCCACGGCGATCGTCAGGTAGCTCTTGCCTTCCCTTTCGAAGCGCGGCACGCAAAACCTCAAGAGATCCATAGCGTGCCTCGCGAACTCTGCAGCATCCGGCTCGGCGAGCACAAAGCTTCTCACCGGCTCGTCCAGCCCGGAAAACGCCCGTAACCGAGTCTCGAAGTACGGGTTCTTCAGAAATCGAACGTCGAGCACCAAGTCCGCATCGACGGGAGAGCCATACTTGTAGCCGAAGCTCAAGAAGCGACAGCGCAAGCGCGGCCCGCCCTCGGCGCCCGGCCTGAACCAGGAGACGATCTGAGCTCTGAGGTCGTGTACGCTGAGCTCGCTGGTATCCAAAACGATGGACGCCCGCGCCCGCAGCGCGCTCAGCAGGTGCCGCTCGCGCTGGATTCCTTCGAGCACAGCGGTGGCAGCCCGCTCGCGGCCGGGTAAAGGCGCCATACTGAGCGGATGCGGCCGGCGCGTGCTGCTGTAACGTCGAAGCAGGGCCTGGTCCGAAGCATCGAGAAACAAGACCCGGGTGTCGGGCTTGTAGGCTTCCTCCAGCGCGTCGACGACCTTCACCGCGTCCTCCAGAAAACTGCGCACCCGGACATCCATGCCGAGCGCGATGCGCCGCATTCCCTCGCCTGCAAGCGCGTCGAGACAGGGTTTGACCGCCGGAGTCGGCAGATTGTCGATGCAGAAGAACCCGACATCTTCCAACGCGTGCACGGCAGTCGACTTGCCAGCTCCGCTGAGCCCGCTCACGACCACGATGAGGGTGCGCTCATCGGCCATCCGGTTTACCCTTGGGGGGGGGCGTAACGGGTGGCGGGGCCGCGCTTTCGTTGAGTCGGACCGCGCGAAACTGCGAGCTGGGTGGGCGCTGAATGCGGCTGCCGGTTGCATCCGTCTTGAGCAGACCAGCCTCGATCTGTTGCACCAGGTCACGCGCAGGGTGGTGACCGGCCTGCCGCAGGAGTTCATTGCGCGCAGCAATCTCGATGATCGAGCTCATATTCCTGCCGGGCTGCACCGGCAGGCACACTTCTCGAATCGGCACCCCCAGGACATCGCTGAAGCGATCCTCCAGCCCGATGCGATCGTAGCTTCCCTCCGGCTTCCACAGCTCCAATCGCACGATCAGATCGAGCCGCTTCCGCTCCCGAATGGCGGTGACCCCATACAGATCCTTGATATTCAGGATACCCAGACCCCGCACTTCAATGTGGTGTCTGAGTAGGGCGGCGGGCTGTCCGAAGACCATTCCTGGAGGCCTGAAATCGCATTCGATCACATCGTCCGCCACCAGGCGATGGCCTCTCATGACCAGCTCCAGCGCGCACTCGCTCTTGCCGATTCCGCTCTGGCCGAGCAGCAGGACGCCAACCTCGAACACGTCCACCAACACGCCGTGCAGCCTGGCGCGCGGCGCGAGCCGCTCGTCCATGAGTGTGTGCAAGTGAGTAATGGCCGTGGAGGAGCGCTCCTGGCACACCAAGAGCGGCGTACGAGTCGCCTCCGCCATCTCGAGGAACGCATTCGGCGGCCTGACGCCACGGCTGACGACCACGCAAGCCAGCTTCATACCAAACAAGTGTTCCGCCGCCTTGTGTTGACCGGACTCGGGCAGCGCCTCGGCGTAGCTCAACTCCGTCTCGCCGAGCACCTGGATGCGCGTTGGCACGATACCGTGCAGGTGGCCGACCATGGCCAGGCCAGACTTCTGGATGCGGGGATGCGTGATCTCGCGATCCAAACCAGCCGCCCCGGCGACTACTTTGATACTCAGCTCGAGGGCGGGGTCGTCCAACAACTGGCGAACGCTGATGGTGGGCATGCCGGCAGCTGGGGGATCGTACACCGTCATCAGAGCCTGCCTAGCCTAACGCATTATCCTCGATTTCTATCAGGGCAAATGCCGAGACGGCATCCTTGGATTCCACCAATTGCACCCTGGTACTCTCTTTCTTGAGCAGTTTCGAAATACGAGCCAGCGTTTTGAGGTGCTCGCCCGTCGAACGTTTTGGGCCCACCACGCCAAATATGATGGTCACCCTGGAGCCGTCGATGGCGTCGAAGTCGACACCGGACGCGCACAAGAGCAGGGCTGCGGTGTGCTGCCGTACGTCGTCGAACGAGGTGTGGGGAATGGCGATTCCCTCCCCGATTCCGGTGCTCTGGAGCTTCTCGCGCTCCTCGAGCCGGTCGGTCACCTCGTCCGCGCTCAGCCCGACGGCAGGTGCCAGAAGTTTGCCGAGCTGTACGAGCGCGTCCGCTTTGCCTTTAACCACCGAATGATCGGGATCGACAATGATACGGTCGCTGGAGAGGATCTCGGTCAGTCGCATGACATTCGCTGGAATCGACTACGGCCAGGGCCTAGCCGACCCTTTACGCCGACTTCTTGGAGGCCTTGGCGGCCGTCTTGCCTTTCGAACTGTCTTTCTTCGCGGCGCTGGACATCGAGGCCTTCTTACTACTGCTGACCGTGGAAGCAACTGGACTGTTGACGACCTCGGGCTTTTTCCCTCCGCGCAGAGTAGCGCCGGAGCGCTTCTTCTTCGCCTCTTTGACGCCCTTGGTGCCGCGCACCTGTCGTTCCAGCTTCTCCATGACGCGGTCTATCGAGGTGTACATATCCTCGCTGGCTTCCTTGGCCTCGTAGCGGGCGTCGCCGCTGAAAACGCCGGTTTCAGCCACGTGTCGCAGCTTGTCGACGGAAAACGTTACCTTCGCGGTCATCGGCTCGCGTAAGAATTTCTGCAATTTGACGAGCTTCTGCCGCACGTGCTCCTTCAGAGCGTCACTGGCATCCATGTGGCGAAAAGTGATCTTGACGTTCATATCTTCTCCTTACGGGAGCGCGCCCGCCGGGAGGCAGCCCGCGTTCGACGGGCCGATCCCCACGACTCGAGGCTTGCCTCTGCTGCATCCCTACGCGCCGCTCGCACTCAAAATAGTCGTTTGCGTTTGGACGAAGCAAGTATGCCCAACATCTCCCGGTACTTGGCAACCGTGCGCCGGGCAATCTTGATCCCCTCCTCCTTCGCCAGCCGTTCGACAATCGCCTGGTCGCTCATAGGGGATGCTTTGTCCTCGGTCTCGATAATCTTCTTGATCGCCTGCTTCACGCTCTCGCTAGCAATGTCCTCGTTCGCCACCCGGCGTATGCTCGAATTGAAAAAGTACTTCAGCTCGAACAGCCCTTGCGGGGTATGCATGTACTTGTTCGTGGTGACGCGCGAGATGGTGGACTCGTGCATTCCGACCGCCTCCGCCACGTCACGTAGAATCATGGGCCTGAGGTGAGCCACGCCCTTTTCGAAGAACGGACGTTGCTTTTCCACGATGCACTCTGCAACCCGTATGATCGTCTTGCGGCGCTGCTCGATGGCGCGGATGAGCCATTGGGCGTTGCGCAACTTCTCGCCAATGAATTCCTTGGCGCTCGGGTCTTGCATCAGGCGTTTGGTCAGTGCCTCGTTGATGAAGAGTCGCTGAATCCCGCGATCGTTGTCGAGCACGCGAAATTCGGTACCGTCCTTGATGACATAGACATCCGGCGTAATCCCTATCGACCTGTCGTCCTGGTCCGAGAAGTTGCGAGCGGGACGGCTCTCGAAATTCTGGATTTCCTTGGCCGCCTCGTAGACGTCTTCGAGCGGAATCTTCATCTCCCGCGCGATTGCCTGATAGTTGTGCTTTTCGAGATGCTTGATGTGATGCTTGATGATGATAACTTCGTTATCGTCGTCCTCGTAGCCCAACGCCTTGGCCTGCACCAGCAGGCATTCCTGCAAGTCCCGGGATGCCACTCCGATGGGATCGAAGTTCTGGATCATCTCGAGCACGAGAGGCGCATCGTCCGGGTGCAAGCCCGCCTCTTCAGCCAGGTCCTCGATGGTCAGGTCCGGTGTGCGAGTCCCGTCCGGGCGCTCGATACCTGCTAGATCCAGGTAGCCCTTGTCGTCCAGGTTTCCAATCACCAGCTCGGCGAACTTGCGTTCCACGTCGGTGAAGTCGCTCATCTGCAACTGCCAGAGCAGGTGGTCGTGCAGATTGTTGGGCTTGGTCAGATTCTGCTCGATGGGCGGCAGCTCATCGAACCCCGAACGACTGCCTGATGCCGGCTGTTGCAGCGTTCGGTTTTCGAGAAACTTCTCCCAATCCACTTCACGAGTGGCCTGTTCGGTAGCGCTGCGATCCTCGTTGCGCTGTGCCGTGTCGTAGATGGGTTGGTCGTCACGCTGCGCCTGTCTAAGTTCCGACTGCGCGTTTTCCTGCGCATCGCTGTTGCGTGAACGGCCTTCGGGCTCCTCATCGGAAAGCACCGGATTGTTGTCCAGCTCCTTCCGAACCTCGTCGATCAGTTCGAGTCTGGAAAGCTGGAGCAAACGAATCGCCTGCTGCAGCTGAGGTGTCATGACCAGCTGCTGAGTGAGACGGAGGTGTTGCTTGAGTTCCATCGTTAGCTGAGATCGGAGGAGGACTGGTTCCTACAGCTTGTCTGACAGCTTATCATGCACGGAGCAAGAATCAGGCCGCAAAGAGAGCGTGCACCGAGCGCCGGATTCGCCTTTGTGGCGCTTAGCACGCCCATCCGGGCCGTATCAGACGCACTTAGGACTTGACATCCGTAGATATACAATCAGGTCAAGTAGCGCTCCTGAACGGCGGGATGGCCGACGAACTCCCGCGCAGCGCTCTTCAACAGCACGCGGCCATCCACCAAGAGCGCCGCCTCCTCACAGAAAGGCAACACCTCGGCAATTCGGTGGTCGGCGAAGACGACAGCGCCACCGCGCGCGGCCATCTCCCGAAACAACTCCCCGACTCGTGAGACCATGTTCGGGTCCAAACCCGTGAGCGGCTCGTCACAAACCAAGACCTTGGGTTGCGCCAGCAGCGCCCGCACGATTTCGAGTCGACGTCGTTCCCCCCCCGAGAGCTCCTTGGCCTTGACCCGTAAGCTTTGATTCAAGCCAAGCCGTTCGAGCAAACGTTCGGCGTCCGACCGACTGGCACCCGTGAGCTTTCGGAATGTCTGGATGTTCTTGTCGACACTGAGGTCCAGCAGCACGCTCGGAGTCTGAGGCACATAGCCCAGCCCGAGGCGTGCTCTCACCCAGAGTGGTAGCCGGGTAATGTCACGTCCGCCGAACAGCACCCTGCCTTCTCTGGGGACTGCCTCCCCGACCAGAGCGCGAAACAGCGTGGTCTTCCCCGCTCCGCTGGGTCCCAGAACTCCGAGCACATTTCCAGCCGCAACGCCCAGATCGATGCCTCGCAAGATGGCGTTACTTCCCAGATGGACCTTCAATCCCTCGCAGCGCAGGAGCGGCTCACCCTCGAGGGCAATCGAGGACCGCTGCTCCGGTACCGTGGACTGGCCCAGAGTGGGTTCGGATTCCGCGCGCATGATGCACCGTCCACGATAGCCCAACCGTCGCCCGCTCGGTCACAAACCGATCCGACCCTTCGGCCCATGCGCTCCAGAAGTGAGCCTGGCTCGGCGATCAGCGCGCAGGGGGTTTGACGGGGATCGAGCCCTTGACGGCGTGCAACGTCACCCGATAGGTCGCAATATCAATGGAGGCACTGTCGGCCTCGACCCATCCCTTGCCCCGCGTCAGGCGCACACCACCGGTGAGATCGACCTTGCGTTTGGCGACGTCGACCTCGACCACAGCGGCTCTGGCCACGATACCTTGCACACTGGCTTCGACGCCTCCAGTGCCGCGCGCCCAGCGCACTTGCGGTGCTTCGTCGTAGGTCATCTCCACCTTCGGACACACGACCGTGAGTTCGCCGAGCGTGGCGTGAACGTTGCCTTCGAGCGTCGCACGGCCTCGGTTGATGTCCACATTCAGCGTGTCGGCTTTGACGTCCAGTGTCTGACCACCAATCGTCGCAAGATCCGCCCGAGCGTCGGGAACGCCAGAGGTCGACGCCAACGCCAGCGCGAACAACCCCCCAAGCCCCAAGCTGCGAGTAAGGTGTCGTGGGCGAAGTGGAATCATCGGATGCGTCAAAGTTCAGTCTAGCAGGTTTGACGCCGAAGGCCCGACCAGGATTCACGGCTCGTCGTTCGATTCGAAGCTCGACAACGCGCGCATCAGCGCCTCCAGGCGCCCACGTAGGGCGGCTTCAGTAGGACTAGAAGCAAGCTCGGGAAGTTTCACCGCGGCTCGCGTCCTTCCGCTTCGCCTCCACTCCCGCTCTTCCCGCAGAAAATCGACGGTTTCGGCGTGTGCCAGGACGGCCACGCGCCGGGCCAATTCGGCTGGTTCGTCACCGGACAGGTCCATGACCGACAGGCTGAGACCGCGCGCCAGCCCCCCGAGGCGGGCGCGCAGTCTGGGCTCCAGGACCTCGGATAGCTCTCGACTGGTAATAGCGCTCGAAACAAGGACGAAAAGTAGTGCCCCGACGAGTCGGCTCACACGTTCGCTCTGGTAGCGAAACGAGACCTCTCCTGCCCCGAACACGGAAGTGAACTCGAGTCTCAGTTCCGACACGGTGGACTCGAGCGCCTTCGCCCATTCGGCTCCCAAGGCCCGCTGACCTCGCCGAAGTCGCGACAGGGACGCTTCGATGGCCTCGTCCAATCGCCTCCCGGAGTCGGCAATCCCCTGGTTGGCCCGCTCGGAGAGACGGCCCAAAAGTCGCAACATGCGCAGCCGGTGCACACGTGCCTTCAAGCTCGGCGCCTGGGCCAACAGCGCCTTCATCAACGAGTCGAGCTCCGCGAGACCGAGATCCCTTCTCGTGCCCTTCTCGGGCCTGCTTGGCGGAGAAGGGGAAAAGCGGCCAAAACGGAGACACACCGAGCACGTCGAGCCCGTCCTCGACGTGCTTCATCAAACCGGGCAGCTCGGCCGGAGCAACACGGTCTTTCTTGTTGACTACGACGCACATGGCAACGCCCGCCCCCCTGACGCGTTGCAGGATACGCCACTCGCTGGCTTTCAGTGCGGAGGTGGCGTCCACGAGCCAGAGCAGCACGTGGGCATCCTCGGCCGCTGCCAGGGCCGTCGCCTGGGGCTTCGGGTCGTCCGCATTGAATCCCGGCGTATCGACGATTTCCAGGCGTCTGAGCTGCTCGAGCGGAGCAAAGATGCTCACGCTCTGGACAGAGGTGGCATCGAGATCTTTCAGAGCCTTGCCCAGCATTCCGTAGGCGAAAACCCTCGGGGCACTCTCGAAGTCGCGAAACTCGACGCGCACGAAGCGCTCCGGCGCCCAGCGCAAGCGATTCACCGTGGCTGTCGTGGGCAGAATTCCGACTGGAACGACTGCCTCACCCAGGATCGAGTTGATGAGACTGGACTTACCAGCGTTGAACTCGCCGACTACCGCCACTCGCAACGGCCGCTCGAAGTCGAGCTGCCATGCGACAAGCTGGGTCAGGGCTTCGGGGTCCAGCCAACCACTGGCGAGCGTTTCTGCCTCGGCGGCAATCAGCGCCCAGCCGTCCTCTCGCCCTGGAACCAACCAGCTCGCATAGACGTCCTCCCTCAAGGCCGCCGCCCACCCGCTGCCGAGCGCCCGAACCCCATCCAGGTGGGCCAGACGCTCCCTGTCCGAGCTCGCCAGGGCAGCGAGCAAGGCCAGGGCGTCGCCCGCGTTGGCACCGTCCAGAGGATCGCAAGCAGCTGCCATGGCATCGCAGGCCCGGGCCAGAGCGTTCGCCTGCCTGGCCAACAGGGCCGCCTCGAGCCAGCGCAAGCGGACCCGCTCGGTGCTCGCGGCCCTCGCGTGCGCTTCGAGCCACGCTAACGCCGGTTCGATGTCCCCTTCCGCCAAGCCTCGAGCGATCCGCCACTCGGCAGATCCGGACACGTTCAGGGCTTCGACCAGTGGCAGCAGTTCGCGGATCCAACCCGCTCGCGGAGGCTGGCTGAGCAGCTCCGCGATCCGGTCGTGCTCGCGAGCGCCCCCCAGGATAAGAGCCCGCTTCAGCGCCTGGACCACTACCGCGCCGTCGTGCTCGATCGACGCCCGCGCCAAAGTCAGCCAGCCTCTAGCGTCCGTGAGCTCCGGTGCTTCTCCGGCCTCGACGAGGGTGTACGCTTCGTCGCGGTCGCCGAGGAGCAATGCGGCTTCGGCCAGCCTGAATCGTAGTGTCGACGAAGATTGTGCTTCGGGCTCCAGCCGGCTCGTCAGGGCAAGAACCGCCGGCTCGTCTTCGGCGTCCAGGGCGCGCTCGAGAAGGCGCAATGCCGCGATACTGGCAGCTTCGGCAGGCTCAGCGGCCTGGAGCGCGCGCTGCAAGCTGACGCTGGCATCCAGCCCAGCACGGGACTCCAGCTCCGCCAGCCGAAGCCAGACGTCAGCTCGATAGGGGAGCCTCCGGGACAGGGAGAGCAGGGCTTCCCTGGCTTCGTCCTCCAAGAACATCGCCTCGGCGGCATCGGCCCACACCACCAACGCGAGCGGGGACTCCGGAACCTCCGCGAGCATGCTGAAGGCGAGGTCGCGGGCTTGCCAAGGCCGCCCTCGCCTCAAAGCGTCGAGCGCATCCTTTCTGAGCGGCTCGGCCCCACGCGCGACCATTTCGACCCGGGCGAGCCACGCTTGAAGCCTGTCGGATAGCCTCACCCTCCGAACCGTAACCCGGGCGGAGTCGGAACCAAAGGGATGTGCGCCGTCCCTCGGACTCCTGGCCCGCGTCTCGGGCAAAAGTCGGGGACCGGAAATCGCGCTTTCAGGTCGGGGTGAGACGATTCGAACGTCCAACAACCGGCACCCAAAGCCGGCCCTCTACCAGGTTGAGGTACACCCCGAGGGGAGGCCGACTATAGCAGCGCGAGGTCCGGCGTCGAGGGGCTTCTTGCGCCTGACTTCAGTCGGGGACGGGGACCAGCTCGACCTTCAGTTGGATAGTGCCGTCCTCCTCCTTTACGAGCTTGTCGTAGGGGAAATAGCCGTCCTTCTCGATGCTGATCCGGTGCTCGCCCGCGGGCATGCGCACGCCGTGGGCGGCCACATAGGAGAGCGGCCCGATGTATTCCTCGTCGATGATGACCGACGCGTTGCCAGGCGTCTTGTCGGCACGCTGGAAGTGTACTGCGAAGGTCTGGTCGTGGACGCAAGCGCTCACGCAGGGGAGCAGGCAGGCAGCACCCGACAGTACCCCGAGGCCCAAGGCCGCGCGCGCGACTACTCCCATTCGATGGTGGCTGGGGGTTTGGAGCTGATATCGTAAGTGACGCGGTTGATGCCGTTCACCTCGTTGATGATGCGCGCGGACAGCCGCGCGAGCAAGTCGTGGGGCAAGCGGGCCCAGTCGGCGGTCATGCCGTCGCTCGACCCGACGGCGCGGATCACGCAGGTTTCTTCGTAGGTGCGGTCGTCCCCCATCACACCGACGCTGCGCACGGGCAACAGCACGGCGAATGCCTGCCAGAGCGAGTCGTAAAGACCGGCGGCGCGCACCTCCTCGTCGACGATGCGGTCGGCCTTGCGCAGGACGGCGAGGCGCTGCTCACTGAGCTCCCCAAGGCAGCGGATTGCGAGACCCGGGCCCGGGAAGGGATGGCGGTAAACGACGTCATGAGGCATGCCCAGCGCGTCACCCACGCTACGTACCTCGTCCTTGAAGAGCTCGCGTAGCGGCTCGATCAACTCGAGCTTCATGCGTTCGGGTAGACCGCCCACGTTGTGGTGGCTCTTGATCACTGCGCTTGGACCCTTGACGCTGACGCTCTCGATCACATCAGGATAGAGCGTGCCTTGAACCAGGTACTTGGCATTGTCGACCTGGGCAGCGTGCTCTTCGAACACTTCGATGAAGACGCGGCCAATGGTCTTGCGCTTCTTTTCCGGATCGCTGATTCCCTCCAGAGCCTGCATGAAACGCTGCCGCGCATCGACGGGGACCAGGTTCAGATGGAAACTCTGCCGCATGCTGTGCGTGACACTCTCGAATTCGCCTTCACGCAGGACGCCATTGTCGACGAAGATGCAGACCAGGCGATCGCCGAGAGCCTTGTGACACAGCACGGCCGCCACTGAGGAATCGACCCCGCCGCTCAAGCCACAGATGACCTTTTCGTCGGGTCCCACCGTGGCGCTCACCTGGGCCACGGTTTCTTCGATGAACGACCCCGGCGTCCAGTCGGGGCTGAGTCCCGACACGTCGAACAAGAAGGCCCGGAGCAATTCGGCACCGCGTGGAGTGTGCGCTACCTCGGGGTGAAATTGAATGCCGTAGAAATGACGCTCGGTGTCCGCAATTGCGGCGAGCGGGGCGTTACCGCTCGACCCGATCCGACGGAAGCCCGGAGGCAGCTCGACCAAGCGGTCACCGTGGCTCATCCAGACCACCAGTTCTTCGCCTTTCTCGAAGGGGGCCAAGATACCCGTCGACTCGTCCACTCGGAGCGTCGCGGGCCCGTACTCGCGCTCGCTACTTCGCTTCACCTCACCGCCGAGCTGCTGTGCCATGAGCTGCTCGCCGTAGCAGATGCCCAGGATGGGCACGCCCAGCTCGAAGAGACCAGGATCGCTCTTGGGGGCATTTTCTCCATAGACGCTTTGCGGACCGCCGCTCAGGACGAGCGCTTTCGGTTCGAGCTTCCTGAGGTCGTCAAGGGCAATCGAGAAGGGATGGATTTCACAGTATACATGGCTCTCGCGAATACGCCGAGCGATGAGCTGTGTGTACTGCGCGCCGTAGTCGAGGATGATGACGCTGGGCCGAGCCGACATTGGGCGTCGAGCTAGCACGCCTTGGCGGTGCGGGAAACCGAGAATTCACGGGCTGTCTTCGATGCTCACGACCAGATGCCGCGACCCGGCCAAGGCGCGCTGGAAACCGCGTAGCCCCGCGAGCGTCAAAGCTGTCCTCCTAGGCGAGCCGGCCCAGAGCCGAGCCAGCCGACCTCTTGGATTCAGTTGTGCCACCCCGAGCTCCGCCTCGAGTGCGCGCTGGGCCAGCGTGACGTCCGAGGCCTGGCAGGCCCCCTGTGCCAGACGGTCGAAGAGTGCTCGTACCTGGTCGACCGCCTCCCGCGTCTTGCCATCCAGTGCGCGCACTTCGACCACCAACGCCTGCTCCGTTCCGCCACCCAGCAGATGGGCACGCGCGCTCGTCACCAGGCCGGGCACGGACAGCGCTTGATCGAGCCATCCGCGCTTGCGATTGAGCAGGTACTGCGTGGCGCGCGCGGCTGCCTCGTCGGGCGGCGTGCGAACCGCTACCAGCGCGCCTGCGGCGTTCGAGTCGTCGGCGGCCTTGACCTCTATTCGACCGAGCCTCGGCTCGGAGCCTTTGCCCTTGGGGCACGCGAGCGGGGCTCCACGCATGGGAGCGAGCCAGCGGCCGAGCTCGTCGAGCCCCGCCCGAGCCTGCACCCGGGTGCGATTGGCGATCACCGCAGCGCGCAGCGGTTCGCTCAGCAAGATCTGATGGCGCTGCTCCAGGTTGGTCTTGGTGGCCTCCGCAATGGACACGAGCGTGCCTCGCGGCTCGAGCCACGAAGGATGTTCGGGCGAAAGCGCGACCAGGGTCTGACCCCAGGCGGTATTCGTCTCCGGCCCCAGTGCGTCGAGCAACTGCTGGCGAGCCAGCGACGTGTGCTCGAACGTCACGGGGGTGGTGGCGAAGGCGTCGGCAAGAGCACGCCCCACGCGACGCGCGTGTGCTTCGGGAGTCTCGTGTACGCCGCGTCGTGGAGCATGCGCAAGCAATCCCACCGCATCGGGGAGAACCCAGGGTTCGATGCTGACTCCATCGCGCCGAGTTGCTCGGCTTGCCAGGGCATGCATGAGCAAAGCCGAGTGCCCGGCGTCCGCCATGCCTTCATTCAGGGTACCGCAACGACTGGCGAGCAGCATCCAGATCTCACCTTGACCAGGCTCGACGCGCAGTCGGCGTTCGGTGTCTGGCGATTTGCCTTGCGAGAACTTCGTGAGCAGCGCGCGAAGCTCGTTGGATGAATTCTTCGGCAGGTTGGGGCGGGCGCGGACACTGATGATGCGTCGCTCCGGGCCTGTGGGTTCACGGCTGATCTGAGCACGCCACGCCGCCAGGGATGCGGCGCTGCGTGGGTCCGCAGCCATCAGGATTCGTTGATCCAGCACGAAGGACTCTTTGGCAGCCTGGTCGAGAGCCCGTTCGGCCTCACGCTCCGCAATGAAGGCTACACGCGCGACCTCGTCCACCACACTGGGAGCCCCGCGTTCGATGCGCATATCGAGTCGCAAGCACGCGCCCCTGACGCGCGCCGTCGCTATGCTGCGGGACAACGACCAGGCCGGAAAGAGCGAGCTGAGTTGCTGTTTGAGCCGAGAGCCATCGAGCGCGAGCTCGGAGGCTGCCTGGATGGCGCGACTGGCGTCGGCCACGCGCAGGGCCACCGTGACTGTCGGCTCGATGCGCGGCTCGGTTTCGACGCTCACGAAATCCTGATCCGGCCAGGCATCTTCGGAGCCGGGACCTGCGGGCCAGGGTGGACTTTGCTGGTGCGCTCGGGCCGCCTGTTCGAGGACAGCACGCGATCCGACGGCGGCGAAACTGACGCGGCTGGCGTTGACCAGTTCGTGCCGCCAGCGTTCCAACGTTTCAACCCCCGCCTGGCTCTCGACGTTCGGGATTTGCCCGGCGCGCCGGACGCCAAGCTCGCCCGAACAGGCCGCTGCGGCGCGCGCGCCGTTTCCGCTGAACTGACGCGAGCCGAGGCTTTTCAATGCTGCGGCCACCGCGGAGAGTGTTGGATCACCTTTGGCCACCGGTTCTTCGAGAGCTTGGCGAGCTGCCAGCATGAAGCGACGCGCGTCGGCGGCGTCGCTGACGAGCGTCGCAAGCTGGAAGCCGAGGTCATGTGCATGGCGCTCGGTGGCGGGGTACCCCAGATGCTGGAGGCGCTGCTCGATCAGAGTACTCACTGCGACGGATACCAGCGAGCCCCCATCGTGCGCTATCGCGAGCGCGAGGGCCGGATTCGGATCGCCCAGGCGCTCGACCAGGGTGAGCCTGGGGCGCTCGCCGGCAGTTTGCACTTCGATGCGGTCCGAGCGAATCGGGGCGCTCGCCGGTCGCATGCTTCCCGCTGAGTTCGGGGAGGGGGTACAGCCTGCCCAGCTCACCGTGGCACACAGCAGTAGGGCGCAAAGTTTGACTGCTTTGTCGACCACGAGAGGCCTAGATAGCACATGGGACCGTGCTTCCGACAAGCGTATTTTGGCTCGGCTCGAACCAGGATCGACCGCGGGGCTCAGTCGTTCGCTCTGCTTCGTCAAGCGGCTAGGCGCGATTCACCGAGCAGCGCTTCCAGCTTGGCGGTGATCTTATGCTTCTTCGAATATACCGTCTTGATGCTGATGCCCATGCGCTCCGCGACCTGGTCGGGACTCAAGCCCTCTGCAAAGTAGAGCTTGAAGAACATCTGATCTTTGATACTGAGAGAATCCATCAGGCGCGTGAGCTGCGTGGCGCGTTCGCGATGCAGAGAAAGCTCGTACGGATTAGGCGACTCGGTCGACAGGGACTCCGCTTCAACCAGCGGACTGTGCGCTGGAGTGCGCTTCACCGAACGCAAGTGATCGTAGGCGGCGTGCGTCGCCAACATGCCTAGCCAACTGCCTAGCTTGGTACCTCGGTCCGACTGGAAGCTCCGGAGCTTCTTCTTGTCGTTGGCCAGCAGCTGGACGCAGAGCGTCGCGTACACCTCGCGGACGTCGTCACCACCCGTCACGCTGGAGAAGCGCGCCATGACTTTGGAAATGCAGCTGTAGATCAGCCGTGAGTAGCGGCTGTTGAAGGTCCGCCAAGCCGCTGGGTCGTCGTTGAGCAGGTCGTTCAAGAACGCGGCCTCGTCGGAAGGCTGCGCCGGCCGTGCGATGCATGGCGAATTGACTGAAGACTCGGATTGAACGAAGGACTCGCTGAACATGGTGATGGCTCCTCAAGACGGCGGGGGTTCTTGCCGCCTGTGCTCGAGGTCCATTGCAGCCGATATGCCAACGTTCTTTGGGTGTAATTTCAGTAAGTTACATGCGTAACACCCAGCGTCACACCGTAACCCGGGGCCTGGGGGTGTGACGTTGCGTACTCACTTCGAAGGTACGCCTAAAAGGTGGGATTTCTCCCTAGCCAGGGCCTTCTCGGGGCGACGAAGTTGAAAGTGAGCCCGGCCAAAAGTAGCGTTCAGGTGTGTCGGCGCGCCTGAAAGCCTTGTGGCTCCTCGCATGGGCCCTCGTGATGGCCGTGTTGCGTCGGCTGTTTCGGCGCGGCTCCCGCTCCGGATTGGCGAGCTTCAGGGCCAACTACGATGCCGACGGCCTGCCCCCAGTCACCCCGCAGGAGCGAGCGGAGATCGAGCAATTCAGTCGGTGCATCGCCTGCGGGGTGTGCGACAGGGGCGAGGCGGCCCGGATTCAGCGGTCCGGCGGTGCCTACCGCGGGATCATGCCGCTGATGCTCGCAGCGTCTCGGAGCATGCCCGATTTCCGAGCGGCCGCGTACAGTTTCGGTTTCGTGCCGCTCGAGGTGCTCGAGGAGAAACAGCGCCTCTGCCCGACAGGTGTGCCCATGGTGGCGATAGCGCGCTTCGTGCGGGCGAAGGCCGATGAAGTGGGCGGCCCCTGGCCGCTACCCGCGCGGGTGAAGTCGCTTTCTCCGTCGGTCGCAGCCGACGGCCTCGAAGAGCCCGAGGCTGAGCCAGCAACCGCCCTGCCCTAGGACCGCATCCGCGCATCTTCTGCGAAAATTGGCTGACCCTGGCGTCAACTCACCAGGGTGAGTTTCGGTGCGGCGCCGAAGGCGGCGAGATGGCCGCTCTCTTCCGCGAGGTAAACATCGCAACGCTCATCCACTCTGAGAAGATCCGGAATCAAGTCGCTGGGCACGGTTCCGATGACCTCGCCGTCGCGCGGGCGGACGACGTGGACTCGATGCTGGGGGACGAAGAGTGCTCCGTTGCGCAGCACCGGCTCGAGGCGCCTGGGTTGCTCTGATTCGACGTGCCGAGAAAACACGTGATTGTAGCGCAGGCGGCCGGTATCCGTCTCGATGCACAAGAGCGTGCCAGAGGCGCTATTGGCCACGACGGCATCATCCACGGTCAGCCAGGCGGTGGTGGCAGCGACCAGCCCTGGCGCGTGCTCCCAGAGAACTTCGCCGGTCCTCCGGCAGAGCGCTACCAGTCCGAGTCCACGTTTGTCGCGGACCACGATCAGTACCTGGCGGCGCGTGACCAGGGGCGGCTGCTGGAAAACCGGGCGTTCCTCGAGTTGTCGGCTCCAGCGCACTCTGCCGGTCCACAGATCGAGGTGATGGATCTTGGCGGGGCCGATCGGGCCACCACACAGCGCAAAGGCCGCGTCGTGATCGACTGCAATGTCTCCCGTGAAACGCAAGCGGTCCCGCTGTCGCCAGACAAGCTCTCCGCTGGTCACGTCCAGGGCGGAAAGCGAGCAGTGGCCGCCTGCGAGCAGGAGCAGTTTTCCAGCGCGCTTCATTCGGTATTGGGCGCTGTGTTGCCCCGTATAACGCCAGCGAGGTTCCCCTGCCTGCAGATCGATGGCAGTCACCGAGCGGTCGCCCTCGGCAACGACCAACAACCTCGGTAGTCCCGGAGCATTGACTAGGGCACCGCTGACGCCTCCTCCTCCACGTGGGCGCACCTG
Source organism: uncultured delta proteobacterium (assembly GCA_963809955.1). GTDB lineage: Bacteria > Myxococcota_A > Polyangia > Polyangiales > Polyangiaceae > JAICQQ01. Next base: position 542,342 of record CAWELQ010000007.1, on the reverse strand, counting down.
GGTGGTGAAACTGGTCTGGCCGGTCTGAATGTCGTGCAGCCTGACGCGCCCGTCCGGATGTAGACGGACCACGCCGAACGGTGTCGCAACGCTGGTGGCGGCCGGCGTGCTGATGCGCCAGAACACGTTGCCGCTGGCTCGATCGAGACAGGCGAGCTCACGCTGCGAACCGACGACGATGCGGTCGCCGCACAGGAACGTCCCGCGAAGATCGATGGCCGGAACGCTGGCCACCCAGCGCGGCATGAAGCGCATTCGGGCGCCGTGAGACCAGACCCCCTGGCTGTCGGTATCGGACCTGGGCAGCCCGAAGCTCCGATAGGTTTCCGGCTCGGGATTGGTGTGGGAGTCATCGAGCTCCGCGTCTCGCAGACGCTCGATGAGTTGCTGCGCCGTGCTGACCAGGGCAGTCAGGCGCAAGTTCTTGCGCTGGTCGGGATCCGCCCGCGTGAAGCTCTGCGCGAGTTCCAGCGCGAAGTCAGCGCTCGCCGCAATGAAATCCGAGGCCTTGAGCTCGGAGAAGCTGAAAGTCTTGCTCGAAGGCTTGCCGGCGGGAGCGTTGAGCGTGAGCGTGACCGGTGCGTCTCCCGCGCCGCGACGCACTCCCAGCCGAACGCCATCCACCTCGACGCGGCGGAACAGCGGACGCTCCGACTGCCAGGCATCCACGACATCTTCTGCAAGCAAGAGCACGCGCTCGGCCAACAGGAAGGGCTGGACCTTGTTGAGCGTCACCTTGCGGCCGCGGTGCATTACCGAAAACGAACCCTCCAGCAAAAGGGAGTGCAGATCCGCTTGCTCGAGCTGGGAGGGGGCTCTGTCGCCACGCGAGCGATTGACAGGGCAGCGAAACTCACCGGCGGCTCCGAAACCGAAGGCTTTGGCGCGAGGTGGTGCGATCAGACGCTTCGAACGCTTGATACCGCACCCGACGTAGGTCGGCCAGGGATGCTGCAGCGCGGAGCGAGCTAGGGTCAACGCTTCGGATTGCTCGGTGTTATTGAACGGAGCGGCCTCGGTCAGGGCTTCGAGCAGCGCGCTCCGCAGTGCGACAGTCTTGACCCGGCGCTCGAAGATAGCCACCTCCGGGCAGGCGCCACCGCGGAATACGGTGAGCAGGATGTCCTCGCCGTCGGCCTCGACCCCGAGCCTCCAGGGCATTTCGTCCGATTCGAGCTCGAGGGTGGCGCGCTGGCGGCGACCCCGACCCAGGGACGCCACCAGGTGGCTCAATTCCACCAGGAGAGTCAGTGCAGAGCCTTTGCCGCTGCGGGCTGTGATGTTGACGCCGTCCACCACCAGGTCGAGCAGACTCTCGATGGGTGTCGAGGGGGCGGAGGCAGAAATAGGACGGGGCCGGACCACTACGTGAATTGCTGACATGCGTAATCGCAATCCTAAGAAGTGTGTCCCGCGAGCCATACTTTTTCGTATCGATCGCCGAGGAGTGGACAGCAGCGCTCGGGGACGCTAGGCGGCTGTCGTGAGACCAGCTGACCTGTCCGAACGGCGATTGTTGCCGAAAAAACAGCTGAACCGTGCAAACACTCGGGCTCCGTGGTCGCGGGCCGGAAGCGAGCGATGAGGGATCGCTGGCGTTTCGCGCTTGGCTTGGTGTTGGCGGCAGTTCCCGCCGTGGTGCTCCTGTGGGGCTTCACCGTGGACGACGCGTTAATAAGTGCGCGAGTCGCAGAACACTTGGCCAGCGGAGCAGGCTATCGCTTCAATAGCTCCGGACCGGTCACCGACGCAGTGACCCCGCTGGGTTGGGCTTACTTCTTGGCGTTGTTCGCGGGGCAAGGGCCCTGGCAAACGCTCTGGTGGGCGCGTGTGAGCGGGGCGGCGGCGTGGCTGAGCAGCGTGGCCCTCCTCGGCCTGCGTTTGGCGCCGTTTCCCCGTGCGCCGCGCCTATTGGCCGGCTTGACGCTCGCCGTTTGCCTGCCTCTGGCAGCGTGGGCGACTGCCGGGATGGAGACCCCGTGGGTGACATTGCTCGCCGTAGTGGCGCTCCGGCGCGGCAGGGCTGGGGCGCTTGCGGCGGGGTTGGCCGCCGCGCTCAGACCCGAACTCGTACCGTGGGCGGTTACGGGCTCCACCGCCCTTGCCGGCATCTCCAGCCGGGAACGTTCTGACGGCTCGCCCGTGCCGCTCTGGCGTGAGCGCGCCGTGGCGCTGGTGCTTTCCGCAGGTCCTGCGATGCTCGTCGCTTGGGTGCGCTGGGCGGCGTTCGGCACTCCGGTACCGCTGGCGGCAATCGCCAAACCGTCCGACTTCGCCCATGGCTGGAACTACGTGGCCGTGGCGCTGCTGTTCTCGGGGCCACCGATGCTGCTCTTCGCCTCCTGGCGGTCGTACCGTGCGTTGCCCGGCCCGGCGCGTGCATGGGGCTACGCTTTCCTGGCGCACCTGCTGAGTCTGGTGCTGGCCGGCGGAGACTGGATGAGTTTCTTCCGGTTGTTGGTGCCGGTCTTGCCCGCCACGGTGTACGTGGGGGCCGAGCTCGCGGTTCGAGCGCCGCTCTGGGCGAACCTTCTACGCGGCGCACTGGTGCTGGCCAGCTCCAGCGTGCTGTGGATCTTCAAGGCGGACGAGGCGCGCGGGGTCAGTGAGGCGCGACGCGCCCTCATCGCACGGGCGCGTGCTCCACTCGGGTCGGCGCGAGCCGTGGCCGCCGTGGACGTGGGCTGGGTGGGCACGGCCACCCCCGCCCCCATGTTGGACCTTTCCGGAGTCACCGATCCGGTCGTGGCATCTCTCGCGGGCGGCCATACCACCAAACACGTCCCTTCCTCGCTGCTCGTCGCTCGCGAGGTGGACGCGCTCGTTCTCTTGCTGGACTCGGACGAACCGCTCAGGCGCCCTTGGTACGAAAGTCGCTTCTACTACGGTGTGGACCGCACCTTGGCCCGTACCGCGCGAGATCTGGGTTTCGAACCGCGTCAGGTCCTCCCGCTCGGGGGAACGCGCAAACACTACGTGATTTTGCGGACCCGTGAGTAAACGGCGCACTAATTCTGGTGGCCGCCGGTTCGCGCGCTCGAGTCCTGCCTGAGCTCGAGCAGGGCATCTCTGAGAGAGCGCCAGTCGGCGTACCTGTCGCGAGGGTGGTAGGCCATCGCTTTTTCTACCAGGACTCTCCAAGGGAGTGGCACCTCTTGCAGAGCTCGTTGAACCCCGCTTTCCGCACGCTCGGGATCACCCGTGGCACTGGGCCCCGACGCGCTCTGCGCCAGTGGAGGCGGGGTCCCACTCAGGCATTCGTAGATCACCCCGCCCAGCGAAAAGATGTCGCTTCTGGGATCGATCTCGATTCCTTGTTCCTGTTCGGGCGACATATAGCCGGGAGTACCTAGAGGCGCGCCACTGTTGGTCAACCTCGTCTCCGCCCACTCGACCTGGGCGACTCCGAAGTCGAGCAACTTGACGCGCTCGCCGCTTGGTCCGGTCGACAAAGACAGACGCACCGGACTGTTCTCGAGGTCGTCCGCCGGCTCACGCGCCAGGAAGATGTTGCTCGGCTTCACGTCCCGGTGCACCACGCCCGCCGCGTGCACGGCGCCCAGTGCGTCGCAGACCTGCAGGACGATCGGCAACAGCTCCGCTGGACTGAGGCTGCCCTCACGTTTGAGGCGTCGAGCCAACGACTCTCCGTACAGTCGCTCCATCACCAGATAGCTAGTGCCGTCGGGGAGCGTTCCGTCTTCGTAGACCTCGACGACGTTGGGGTGCCATGCCAGGCCGAGCGCAGCTGCTTCACGCCTGAGACGGTCGGCGGCGACCGTATCGTGGGCCACAGCTGTTCGGAGCAGCTTGATGGCCACGGTGGAACCGTCCGACAGCCGCTCGGCTTCCCAGATGGCGCCGCTCGCGCCCGAACCGAGCTTACCCTTCAGGCGGAATTGGCCGGCGATCACGGATCCAGCGTCGACCTGGCGGGTCCCCGCGTAGCGCGCGTCCCTCAGGCCGGCGGCCCGCTCGAGCGCCTGGATTCGGATCAACTGTGACGCCACCGTGGCGCTGCGCCGGCGCTGCTCGCCGAGCAGGTAGCCGATGCCGCTGCCAACGGCCAAGCCAGCAACCGCCCAGGTCGTCAGCTCACGAGCGCTTTCGGCTTGTAGCAACGCTAGCCCGGTCGTCGAAAGGGTTCCGGCGCAAATGGCGGCCCCATACAGCGCTGGGCTGTGCGTTCGCCAGGACACGGAAAACTCCTGGGCGCTCGCCGCGTTCTCCGGGACGACGTCGACTTTGGCAGGCGATAGTCCGAACAGCATTGGCAAACACTTCAGTTCGGCGACGCGCGCCAGCGTGCAGAGCCCATCGCGCTCGAACTGCGACCCGTTATCCGCGACGCGTCCGCGCCAGTGGCCCAGGCTTTCGTCAAGTGTGGTCCAACGCTCCGTCGAGCCGGCATCTCCGCCATAGTTGTTGAGCTGCGAGAACGCTACCTGTGGAGAATCTGCGCCGCGCAGCACCTTGGTCCACACACCCAAGTTCTCCGGGTGGATGATGGCGGGCATGATAGCCAGAATCTCTTCGCGACCGAAACGCGAGGTGAAAGCAACGAGCGCCCGGTGCCACAACTCGCTCGGGATAAGCCGGGTCTCGTCGTCGAGATACTCCCGATCGAGCCTCAGCTTCAGCAGGAAGGCGTCGGCTTCCGCGCGGCCGTGGTGAGCCTGCGCATGCAGCAGTAGCGCCTTGATGCGCGAAGCCGTGGTCTTCCCGGAACTGGCCCGATGCTGCACTGATCTAGGAGACTAGGTCGCGCCCGGACTGCGTCAAGGGCGAAGCGTTCCCGGGCGGTTTCGCTGCGGTGGCGGTGCCGAGTTCGCAGGCGTCTCGCGCTCAGTGTCAACGCCTGACGAAAATGCGCGCCACTTCGTCGGAAGACTGAACGGCACCCGCAACCAGGTCCGAAACCTTGTCTCTGGGTATGGCCGAATAGGAGTGAACGGCCTCGATGAGTTCTTCGTTCCCGCTTTGCTCGGGTTCTTGCATCAGCGAGACCAGCGACACCGCGGGAAGCACGCCGACCGCGTTCAGATCGGTATAGTGGTGTCGCTCGATGGCCAGGGTGATTCGCTTGGGAAAGCCCCATTGTTTGCACATCCAGCCCGCGGCATCCGCGTGTGTCCAGCCGAAGCTCGATAGCTCGAGCTGCGCCAGGTCGTAGCCCCGAGCGTAACTCTCGAGCAGCACCGACCCGTAGCCACGCCGCAACACGGCAGCGAGCAAGGGAATCGCCATGTCCTCCAGCAACGCCGAGGTGAACGATTCGCTCTTGGTGTCGGGGTGCAACACACCGGCCAGCGCCTTGGCTGCAGCGGCGCGCCGACCTGCCGCCTTCCAGAAGCGGTTGGGCGCAAACCCTGGGCCCGGGCGATGAGGCAACGCTCCTTTGACGGACGAAGCGATCAACAAGGCCTCCACCTCGTTGCGCCCCAGAAGCGACACGGCGTGGTGCACGCTTTGGATTTCCCGCCTCAAGGAGAACGCCGCCGAGTTCGTCACGCGAAGCAGATGAGCGGACACGCCCGGATCGGCGGCAAGTCGCTCGGCGACCTCGGAGAGCGACGACTCTGGATCGCGTAGCTTCTGCAAGGCCACGGTGACCACCAACGGGAACGAGGGAAGCTGGTAGGTTTCCAGCAGTTGGATCAGCTCCTTCTTCTTGTCTGCCTTGGCGCGCGGACGCAGCGAGGGCGTGATCGACGCGGGTGTCGAGGGGAGAGGAACGAGGCTCGGCCCACGCGGGGCGAGCGATGTGGCGCTCAGGCTGAAGTAGGCAGCGTTGCTCAATGACTTTGCTCCTGGATCTCCGAACGGCTCTGGAGCCTGGATCCTTAAAGAAAAACTGGGAGGCGGCCGGACCCCGGGGTACCCGGGGGTGAGCTCGCCTCCCACCTGGCTAGGACAGACTATTTCCGAGCGGCAGCCAGGGCCATGGACTGGACGGGCGCGCAGTGGTAGCACTTCGGTCTCGGAACCCATGATGTCGATTCTTGCCCATGAGTGAGCGCGCAGATTCCAGGAATCTCGATGGCTACACGAACCATATCGAGCTGCCCGCCGTTGCCTCCCCTGCGGTAGCCGGGCACGGACGGGCGGCGTGGGTGAATGGGGCGTCCGCTACGCAGGCAAGCTTCGAGTTTTGCTCATTTCCTGGCAGCGAAAGCCAGCGAAATGCGCCACATGTGGGGGCTCGTGGTCCCATGGAAGGTTTGACGAAGCAACAGGACGCGGTCGAGTGGCTCAGAAGCCTGAGCACCGGCAGCGTCGACCTGATTGTCACCGATCCGGCATACGAGTCGCTCGAGAAGCACCGCGCGCGCGGTACCACCACGCGCTTGAAGCATTCCAAGGCATCGAGCAACGACTGGTTCCGAGTGTTCCCCAACTCGCGCTTCCCCGAGCTATTCGACGAAGCCTTTCGTGTGCTCAAAAGGCACAGTCACTTTTATCTGTTTTGCGACCAGGAAACCATGTTCGTGGCCAAGCCGCTCGCAGAGGCCGCTGGCTTCCGCTTCTGGAAGCCGCTGGTTTGGGACAAGCGGCGCATCGGGATGGGCTACCACTACCGCTGCCGCTACGAGTTCATTCTGTTCTTCGAGAAGGGAAAGCGGCGCCTTGCCGATCTGTCGATACCGGACATCCTCGAGCACCCGCGCGTACACGGCGGCTACCCGGCACAGAAGCCCACTGAAGTCTCCAAAGTGTTGATTCGCCAGAGCAGCGAGCCCGGTGAGTTGGTGATCGATCCATTCACCGGGTCCGGCTCGGTGGGGGTTGCAGCGCTGGAGCTCGGCCGTCGCTTCGCTGGCTGCGACATTTGCGACCAGGCCGTGGAAATAGCGAACGAACGCCTCCTAGAGGCTGCGCAGTCGGTGACTTCCGCTCGCGCGGGGGGGGCAGCGAAGTGGCCGGAGCGTGGGCGCCGCACGTAGCCGCGCTCTAGGGGTCCTGGTGGCATGAACGGGCACGGGTACAAGCGGCTGGTGGCGCGCTACGTCCTGTCGGAATACGGGCCGCGCGGCGTCGAAGTGTACGACGAAGTGAGCGCTGGCACGTCGATGATCGGCAAGCAGCGGCGACTCGACCTCTTGCTCTTGCACCGCGACAGCGGTCGTGCCCTGGCGGTGGAGTGCAAGTACCAGGACTCCAGTGGAACCGCGGACGAGAAAATCCCCTACACTCTGCAAGACCTCGCTACGTTGCGCATGCCCGCAGTCATTACCTACGCGGGCAGCGGCTTTTCGATGGGGGTACTGCACCTCTTGCAAAGCTCGGAGATGGCAGCCTACTGCATGCCCGGCGAGGACTTGAGGCGGGTAGCGCGAGGCAAGAACGAGATGGACTCTGGCACCTGGCAGCTGGACCACATCGTGGCGATGACCTTTCGCTTTTGGGACATCCTGCTCCACGGCCGCAAGCCACTCACGCTCGGCCAGCTCAAGGACTGACGCCGACAGCCCGGTTTCCGACCAGGCGCGTGCGCTCAGGACGACGGTGTGCCTCGCCCCCCCGAGCCCGGCGCGACCGGTCGCACGGTACCGCCGGGCCCTTCGGGTGGGATCAGCGTCCCGCGCTCACCACGCTCTCCAGCAACCCTCGTGCCGGATAGGTCGCCTTCCCCGCCAGGTTCGACGACGCTGCTCATCCGAGGCGTCATGTCCTGCCGACTCGACGCGGCCGCTTCTCGGGCGTCGGACCATGGATTCGAGCTTGCGCAGCTCCTCCCAGACCTGCAAAGGAGTGGTGTAACGATACTGCTCCTGTCGGCGCAGCATGACGCTGATGATTTCCCCGAGCGGCGTTCCCAGCGCTTCGGCGCGCGCACGCGGCACGCCTGCCCGGATCTGAGCCACGATCGAGTCGTAGCCAGCGCGCGTATCGATGGGCGAATCCGCCGTGTGCATGTGGTACATCAACAGGCCAAGCTGGTACAGATCGCTCTGCTTGGTCGAGTAGCCGCCGGCGATGAGCTCGGGCGCCATGATCCTATGTTGCACCAGGTCAGGGCGAACGTGTTGACGCCCCGAAAGATCTTGAGCAATCCCGAGGTCGCTGAGCTTGACGATCAGCTCGGGCCCCTGCACCACGAGCACGTTCCCGGCATGAATGTCATTGTGCAGAATCTCGTTATCGGACAAGTACTGCGCGGCGAAGAGCAGTTGGCGCATCACCTCGATCACCAGGCGGTCGGTGAACGGAGCATTCAGCATGATTTCGAGGGTGTGATCGCAGCGCTCCATGACCAGGAAGAACAGACCGCCGCTCTCGAAGTAGTCGTACACATAGACGATATGCGGATGGCGTAGCTGGTAGAGCCGGCTCGCCTCCTTGAGCCATTGGTCGCGCACCTGCTCGGGCTGCGCGCGTGGCCGGAACACCTTGACCGCACAAGGCTGGTCGAACGGGCCGAGCGAATCGAACACCTCTCCGAAGGACCCATCGCCTAGACGCTCCCCCAGCAGGTAAACGCGCCCCCTGGGAGACGTGAGCGAACCGCCCGACTTGGGGTCCATGCCCGCTAGTGTCCGGCATTCGAGACATTTTCCCAAGCCCGCCGCGAAAAAGCAGACAAAAACCCACCTGTTGCCCCAGAGCCCAGGGGCCCTGGACTTGCGCTTCGGCACGAGCTCCGCTAGTAACTCGGCCCTCGGAACAAAAGTCTATGTCGAATCGCGCTATCTGGAATGTACGCCTCCGCCACGAGTGGCTCACCAAACCCCAAAAAGGAAAGCGTATGAAGCGTCGCACGCGCCTGCGCAATGGGATGCAGGACGCCCTCGACCGGCAGCAGCCCGATCAGGAAGACGCTCCCTCCGAAAGCGCTGCTCGAGAACAGTCGTAAGTCAGTTTCTGGTTCTCGGCGTGCGGCCGAGCATTGCCGAGAAGAGCGCCAGCTGACTGCGGCTTCGCTCGAACGCGAACGCAAGCTGTGCCACCAGCGGCGCCGCTACCAACGGCAGCAAGGCCTGCGAGATGCGACCGAGCGCGGCGGCGTGTAGCGCTAGCAGTGTGAGAGTCAGCGTGAGCCCGAGCCCCCAGACTCGTGCCCAGGTTCGCAGTGGCGCGACGAGCCAGGCGGGGAGCACGAGGACCTGCGGCAGGACCGTGGAGAAGGCTTCGATTCCGCCAGGAGTCGCATAGGGTCTCGGCAGGCCGAGCTTCTTCACGAAGTCGATGCTCCCGTCGCCCTTGACGAGGATGCCGCGTGCGGGCTCGATGAAGTCACGCCCCGCGACCAACCACCCCGAAGACAGTGGTGGTTGTGGGAACAGCGCATTCACGTCGGCGAGCGGCGTGATCAGCAGCAAGGCCGCCACGACGCCAAACAGCCACGCCGCGCACAGTGCTCCCCAGGCGGCTACCCAAGGAGAGGCCCCCAAGCAGGCCAGCGCTCGAAGTTCCCCGCGCCCCCGGGCAAGCGCGAGAGAAGAAGCCATGGCCGCCGCCGCGATCAGCGGCGAAAGTGCGCACAGTCGCGCCACCCGCATCGAAGCGGTACTGTACGCCTCGTCCGTGACCAGCACGACTCCAGTCACCAAGCCCAAGATGACCAGACTGGCAGCCAGAGTCCGCCAAAACAGAAGTGAATCGTGAGAACTCATGGGAAACTTGGCCCCGACCCGTTCGGACTGTTAGCCGACTCACATGAGGCTCTGGAGTTTGCTTTTGTGCTCAGCTTGCGCAGGGTGTCAATTCGGTGAAGGCGACGCCAAGGTACCCGGCGAGCTCCTCGGGACATTCGACGTTGCAGCAGAGCTCGCGGAGACGACCTGCGGCGCTGGCGCCCTGGGCTCCGCCGATTTCTGGCAGTTCGAGCTCAAGCTGTCGCGCGATCTCGACCACATCTTCTGGCTCAACGGCCGAGAAGTGATCTCGGGGCAGATCGGTGAGGATGGTGAGGCGTTCGCGTTCGACAGCGGCATCGAGGTGGAGGTGCTCGAACCGGTCCGAGGCGCGCCCGGCTGCACGCTGGATCGTCGCGACCAGGCCGAGGGACGGCTTTCGTCGAGTTCGGATGTCGTCGACACCTTCGACGGTACACTCACCTACACCTACACCCCAACCGTGGACTCCGATTGCTCGGCACTGGTCGGCGTCGAGGGCGGATTCGGCAGGCTTCCGTGCAGCATCGAGTACGCCATCGAGGCGACGCGCCGCGACGCAAAATAGCGGGTCGGGCAGCCACCCCCAATTTGTCACGGCGCGAGTTGGCGCGTCTTCTGCGGCCATGGTACATCTGAACCAACGCACAGGCTGGAGCCTAGTGCTCCTGGAAATAGCCAGCCGAGGAGCACCGCGGCGCCCTGTGCAGAGCCCCAGGGTCGTGACGAGCGACCCAGTCAACGGAAACGCCCAAATCCGCAATGGTGTCGGTCAACAAGCTCGAATCAGCGCGCGGGTTGCGGCGCTGTTGCGTGGGTGTCCGGCGAGACGCCGGAGGAGGTGATACGGACATGCAGAGTAGTTGTACCCCTATCCCGGAGGTCACCCGGAGTTAGTCGTCCGTGTCGCGGTCAAACGTTGACCGCGTGGACCCTCACGGACCGTCTCACAGTGGCCGGCCGGCACACCCAGCGATGGTCCCGCCGTCCATTGTTTGAGCCTCCTGGGTTTTGCAACCCGGACCTTGGGGCCCACAACACCCGAGCCGGGTGGGCACAAACACCCCACCCGGCTTGGCTTTTTATCGAGCATACGGCTTGGAAGTTCGGCAGTAGGCCACTAGCCTCTGCCGCGAACTCATGACTGGGATGGACTTGCTCGCGGGGGGCTTGGAATCGCTTAACACGCTTTGGGGCCTGACGAGCCACGCTCTCGCCCTGGGCAATCACGTATCGGCAGGCACGAGTCTCGCCGGAGTATCGAACACGTTCGACTCTCTAGGCCACTTCGCGCACGGGTTCGATTTGAACCCGTTGTTCGAGAAGTGGGAGGGCGAGATGTTCGAGAAGCAGAACTGGAAGCGCACGATGGTATTCATGCGCATCTCGCTCTCTGTACTTGGCGCGATCTTTCTCATGTACGAGATGCGGGCCCGCAAACTCAAGGTGCGCCTCTCGCTCAGAACGCGCAAACAACTGGCTATCGCCATGACGGTGGTTGCCTTCTTGACCTACTTCGACTTCTTCAATCCCAACGTCCGCTACATCGAGTACTACCACCGCCACGAGTTCTACCACTATTACTTGGGCTCGAAGTACTTCAAGGAACTCGGCTACAAGCGACTCTACGAATGCACCGCGGTGGCGGAAGTCGACAACGGACGACTGAAGAGCGTCGAGAACCGCGAGATCCGCGATCTGCGGGTCAACTTGATCAAGCCGGTAAAAGACACCTATGTCTTGACTCACCCAGAGAAGTGCAAGGAACACTTCACCCCAGAGCGCTGGAAAGACTTCCGGAAGGACGTCGACTGGTTTCAAAAATCGGCGCCCGGAACTTACTGGGAAAACATGCAGAAGGACCACGGGTACAACCCGCCGCCGGTCTGGACCATGACCGGGAAGTTCTTCGGCAGCTTCGCACCTGCGGGCGATACATACTTCAAGATCCTCGCCAGCTTGGACATCATGCTCCAGCTCGCGTGCGTCCTGCTGCTGTATTGGGCGTTCGGTTGGCGAGTCATGATGGTGGCCACCATCTTCTGGGGCACCAACCGCGCGGCGGACTTCTACTGGACCGGCGGTGCGTTCCTGCGCATGGATTGGATCTTCTTCTTGGTCGCTTCCGTGTGCTGCGCCCGGAAGCGCAAGTTCGTGCTGGCCGGCGGCGCGTTGATGTGGTCCGCGCTCCTCAGGGTATTCCCGGTCATCCTGTTTTTCGGCTACGGGGTGATCATCCTGTTTCACATCATCAAGCAGATCCGCGCCCGCCGTCAGGCCGCGGAGGAATCATCACGGCGAAAGAACAGGCGCAAACGTCACGTCGAGCCTCCCAAGAAAGGGTTGCTGTCGCTGCTCCACCCCGATCACCAACGCTTGATCGCCGGAGCCGTGATCGCTCTGGGCGTGCTCGTCCCAGCGAGCATGATCGTCGCGGGCCCGGACTCCTACAAGGCTTTCGTGGACCACACCATCGAGGTGCATCGAAACACACCCTTGACCAACCACATGGGTATCGACACCATATTGACTCACACGTGGAAAGGCCGCATGCGCTTCACACGTGACGAGAACCTGGACGATCCCTTCGAAATCTGGAAGGCAGGAAGGCTCGAGCGCAAGGCCAACCTGGCACCCATCCGCTGGGTAATACGCATCTTCTTGTTGCTCTGGGTGGCTTGGGCGCTCCGTCGCACGAAGCTGCTCTGGGTGGGTCCGGCGCTGTGCATGGTGCTGGTGATGGCCTTCGTCGATCTCACCTGTTACTACTATTCCTTGTTCATGATCTTGGCGATCTTGATTCGGCAGCGCCCCCCCCTGGGGCCGACGCTGCTCGCCGGCAGCGGTGCCAGTGCCCTGCTGCTCTGGGACACTACGGGGTTTTATTACGTGGACGATCGCTTCACTGTTCAGGCCTACCTGTTCCTGATTCTGTCGTTGCTGGCTCTTTACACGTATTCTCGGCCGTTCTCGATAAAACGCCTGAGGGCGTGGTGGAACGGGGAGCCCGAACCCAGGCCGAACCGGTCGACTGGCAGCGGTCTGCCCGAGGCTCACGAGGCTCGTTGACGATCACCGAAGGGACGACGCCCTACGCCTCGCGTAGGGAAACTCGAGGAGCGCAGCTCGTCCTCGCTCGAGCGCGTGTCAGAGCAGCCTGCGCACGCTGCTCAGCGCTTCACCCAGGCCGCGAGGAAAAGCCGTCAGCGCCACATCCAGATGGGCATCGTCCGTTTCGATGGCTTTGACGACCACGAGCGGCGTCACCAGCTGAACCAGCCGCCGAGCATGGTCGCGCGAGAATTTCTCGTGCTTCATCAGGTCCAGCACCACGCGGTCGTCGGCGGCTTCCACGAGGAAGGCGGGCCGCTTCGGCATGTACGCTGCCAAGTTGCCAGGCTTGCTCAGATCGAGTGCGCCAGAGCGAAGCAGCGCGGCCACAGGAGTGTCCACGGAGTCATCCAGCACCTTCAGAGATACGTCCTTGAGGCGTAGTTCGACGCGCAAAGTCTCCTGGCTCAGCTCTATCCGACTGACATACAGCGTGGCCGCAGCCCTCACCGGCGTCTTCATCAACTCGATGCTGGCCCCAAAACGAATTCCGGGCGGCACCGTGTCGATCTCCACGTCACGCGGCGCTCGCTTTCCGTTGACTTGACCGGCGAGCCAGCGCAGAGCGCTGACCGGCACGCCAAACCGCAGTCCCACCGCGTTTTTCGCAACACGTAATAGTTCATCCGGGTTGTCTTTCAGGTACGCCCCCGCCGCCCCGAGGACACTTTTCGCGCTGATCATAGGCGGGCGAGTATAGCGACAGCCCGTTCGAAGAGTCATTCAAAACGCGCCCCTGCCGCTCTCTTCCTGCAGGGCCCCGGACCGGCCAGGCCCGGGAGTGGCTACAGCGGCAAGAATGCGCCACACTAGTAGTTGGCGAGCCCCTCGGCTGCCGGGTTTCACTTATGCGCCATCGGGAAATCAGCGCAGCGAGCGTGCACGAAACGTTGCGAAAGCACATGTTGGTCGATGGTTATCCAATCGTCGTCGACCTCGAGCACAGTCGCCGGTCCTGGGTGCGCGACCGCGTGACGGGCAAGGACTACCTGGATTTTTTCAGCTTCTTCGCCTCGAACCCGATCGGTTTCAATCACCCTTCCATGCTCGACGAGGACATCCAGGAACGCCTGGCCCGCGTCGCTACGACCAAGGTCTCGAACTCGGATTACTACAGCACCTATATGGCTGAGTTCGTGGAAACTCTCGCGAACACCGCGGCACCTCCTGAATTTCCCCACTACTTCTTCGTCGACGGGGGCGCGCTGGCCGTCGAAAACGCGATGAAGGTGGCTTTCGATTGGAAGGTCAAGAAGAACCTCTCCGTGGGCAAACCTCCGCGTGGCCAGCAGATCTTACATCTCGAACACGCCTTTCACGGCCGCTCGGGCTACACGCTCAGCGTGACCAACACGGATCCGGTGAAGACGGAGCACTTCCCCCAGTTCGACTGGCCTAGAATCCCCTCACCTGCCATTCGCTTCCCGCTCGAAAAGCATCTGGAAAGCGTTCTCAGCGCCGAAAGGCAGGCGGTTTCGGCAGCGGAAGCCGCGTTCGATCGCTGCCCAGACGACATCGCCGCGATCCTGGTCGAGCCCATTCAGGGTGAAGGGGGAGACAACCATTTCCGACCGGAATTCCTTGCCGAGCTTCAGCGATTGGCGCAGGAACGCGAAGCCCTGCTCATTTACGACGAAGTGCAAACGGGCGTCGGGTTGACCGGCAAGTGGTGGGCCTACCAACACCACGGCATCAGCCCCGACATCATCTGTTTCGCAAAGAAGATGCAGGTGGGCGGAATTCTCGTCGGCAAGCGCATCGATGAAGTACCCGACAATGTCTTCGTTCACTCGAGCCGCATCAACAGTACCTGGGGCGCGTCGCTGGTCGACATGGTTCGCTGTACCAAGATCCTCGAGATCATCGTCAACGAGCAATTGCTCGAGAACGTCACCGCGCGCGGCAACGAGTTGTTACAGGGGCTCCTGGCGCTCCAGCAGCAGTACCCCGACGTGGTCGACAACGCGCGAGGTGTTGGTTTGATGTGCGCCATCGACCTGCCCAACGGCAAACTGCGGAACGAGGTCATTCGCCGCTGTTACGAGGACCGGATGATTGTATTGCCCTGTGGAACGCGTTCGGTGCGTTTTCGCCCCACGCTGACCGTACAAGCCGACGCGGTCGCCGAAGGTCTGGTCCGACTGCATCGTGCGATTGACCGCGTCAGCTCGGCGGCCGCCTGAGCCAATACAGGGCGGGCCTCCAATTCAATGGACGCCGACGTTCGATGCGAGCGGGCGCCGCCATGTCCTGCACGCTCCTGGCCCTGGTCCCGAGATCGGCACCTGCTGGGCGGGCGCGCCTGACCTCATTCGCAGGGATGTCTATTCGTCCTCCTCGGACTTCGCAGGCAACGCCTCGGTCTGGCTTTCGTTCAGCTTGCTGGTCACGCGCTCGCCAAGGGCGTTCACCAGCTTGGACACCAGCTCGGGGACTTGTTCGATCAGCGACTCCCAGCTGGTACTGGCGTCCGAGTCTACCGCCAACAGGTGCGGATTCCCCGACTCGCTCACCGCAATGGCAGCCACCGGATCGAGCTCGATGGCCCCGCCCGCACCGGCAGCCCCCGTGTCCGCACCCGATTGCTTTACGTGCCCTCCCGCGTCAGCCGCCGCGGTCCCGAAAGCGATCTTGAGTCGGTGCACCGGAATGATAACGGCTTTGCCCGCCTGCTGGGGTTCGCCAATGATAGTCTCGCTCTTCGAAACACCGTGCACGCCCTCGAGCAGCTGGCTCACGATGTCGGTGATCTTGCCATTGTCCATGCTCATGCCCGCTTTTGCCTGCCTTGGTTCGCTGGCTCGCCGCTCTGCCCCGTGGCCTGGTCGGGTCGATGCCGCCTGGAACTCAGCATACGGCTCTGCATGACGAACCTCAAGGTGTCCACGAGTAAAAGGCCAGGCCAGAGACGAAAGCGGCCGTCCGCCACCAGCGCCGCTCGATCCTCGAGCTCCCAGCGAGGTGTGTGTCGCAAGTGGACACGCGCCGGTAGTAGGCCGGTCAGCACGGAAACACTCGCCAGCAATTCGCCGGTCAACATCAAGTTCTCGAACGAGTAGTCGAGAGCGACGTCCAGCCACCTGAGCGTGATGCGCCGCCGTTCCTCGAACAAGAACCAGAACAAGTCGAAGGGGTCGACCCAGCGCGGCCTCGTACGCCGTCGACGCTCGGGTTTCTGCTCCGTCTGCCGCTTCCGCTTCGAACCGAATGCTCGCGGGGCGAAGCTACGGCCCAGCACCCTGAGTTCCGTGGTGAGCGGCACACCTCGAGCCACGACGAAGGTCGCTGCGAACGGTCCGACCTTTCCCCCGCCCGCTACGGCGAAGTCACCTTCGGGCTCACCGCGAGCCTGGAGGCTCACGGCAATGTCTATTGGAACGACGAGCAGGAGCGCAATCGACGAGACCACCAGCAGCAGGGCGACAATCCACCAATCCAAATCACTCTTTCGCTCCCGGGCCGCCGTTGCGCGATGCGCCCGCCTCGAGCGAGCCCTGGCCGGGCTCCTCTGCTTCTGACTGGCCGGGTTGGGTCCCGCGCGAGAGCTGGGCGCGCTGTTCGTCGCCGAGCCGCAGATGCTCGTAGTGCTCGGGCAAGATCTCCACACCACGGCGCGCCACAGCGGCCTTGCCCTGCTTCAGCGCCAGCATGTGGACGAGGCCGTCCTCGCCGACCACGACGAAGGCCCGAGGCTCGACAGCTACGACCCCCCCGGCACCACCGGCTTCCGCCTTGCCATCGCTGGGCGTCTTCCCAGCGCGTTCGCCACCGGCACCGGCCATCCCCACGCCGAACCCCAGTCGGATTCGGGACAATGGTACCACCTTGGCTCGCCCGGCGTCGCGCACGCCGCCCACCACGGCATCGCTCTTGGAGATTTTGCTGACTTCCGCGAGCAGCCCCTTGACGAGGTTCTTCAAATCCATGGGTTCGAGCAAGGAGACCACGCCCCCCGGAGAGAGTCAAACCTGGCGGGATGCTCTTCGATATCTCCGCATGACCCGGCTCAAACCCGTTCAGACCGCGCCAGCCGCTGCACGGCGGCTGGCAAGTACTCGATGACGTCACCGTCGATACGGAGCGTTGCCAGGCGATCGTGCGGCGTTTCGCCCTGATTGACGATGACGTAGTCAGCGCCTCGCCGGACACCCGCCAGCGGAATGTCCGCGGCGGGGGTTACCACCAGAGACGACCCCAGAGCCAGCACCAGATCCGAGGTGGCGCTCGCCGCGAAGGCGCCCTCGAGCGTCGCTGGATCCAGAGGCTGACCGAACATGACCACAGCCGGCTTCATCCAGCCGCCACACGAAACGCAACAGGGCGGCCGTCCCGTTCTGCCAAACTCCGCCATGCAACGTTCGGGGGGCTCGCGCACCCCACAAGCATCGCACTCCGCCTCGCGATTCGTGCCATGCAGCTCGAACAGCCGCTCAGACGATGTTCCGGCACGCTGATGGAGGCCATCCACATTCTGCGTGACCACCGCATTCAGCTTGCCCATCGTCTCGAGCCTAACCAGAGCCCGGTGCACCGCGTTGGGCTCTGCATTGCGGAAGGCCGGGTAGCTCGCGTGCTTGAACGCCCAGTACTCGCGACGCGCCCGGTCGCTCATCATGAACTCCTGATAGTAGACGGGTGGCCGCGTTTTGAACACGCCCTGGGGCCCACGAAAATCGGGGATGTTGCTGCCCGTGGAGATGCCCGCCCCCGTGAATGCGCAGATATGCTTCGCGGCGCCCAGCAGGTCGACCAGCTCGTCCAGAAGCGTGGAGTCCATCCTCGCGACTCTATGCGGCCCTTCGAGGGTGCTCGACTCGAGCCTGCCGCGAGAAGGAGTAAGAGGTCAAGGAGCAGCTTCGAGGCGTTCGATGACGCCGTAGCGGCGAACCACGTAAAGCTCGCCCTTGGCATCCTGGCCGAAGGAAGTGATCTGGCCACGCTGAGAGGCAAGCTCTTCGGTCAATTCCCGCTGGTTCTCCATCTTTCCGTCGACGTACTCGAATGCGAAGAAGCGACCGCTATCGTAGTCCGCGTAGAAATAGGTGCCGCGCAGTGAGGGAACCAGCGACCCCCGATACACGTAGCCCCCCGTGACCGAGAGCCCGGTCCCGTGCCCATATTCCGTCACCGGCTCGACCATGTCCGCGAAGTCACAGCTATTGGCCTGGTAGCAATGCGCTCCCTCGCGCACTCGCCAACCGAAGTTCTTGCGCCCCTGCCCCGTCCGAAGCACGTTGACCTCTTCCCAGTCGTCCTGACCTACGTCGCCGATGTACAGATCACCCGAGCAGCCATCGAAGCTGAAACGCCATGGGTTGCGGAGCCCGTAGTTCCAAATCTCAGGCAAGCCGCCGGCCACGTTCCCGTCGGGAATGCCGTATTCGCCAGCACCACTGCCGTCGACATCGATACGCAGGATCGACCCGAGCAAACTGTCGAGGTTCTGGGCGTTGCCGCGGGGATCGCCCCCGGAACCGCCGTCACCCAACCCGATGTAGAGCGACCCGTCGGGACCGAACGTCAGCATGCCACCGTTATGGTTGGCCCAGGGTTGCGGCTGCATCAGGAGCACCCGTTCGCTCGCGGGGTCGGCGCGATTCGGGCTCGACGAACTCGTGAATTCGGACACCGTGGTCTCGCCCGCCGACGCATCATTGACGCCATCGCGCGCGGTGTAATCGACGAAGAATCGCCCGTTTTCAGCGTAGTCTGGGTGGAAGGCGAGCCCCAGTAGCCCCTGCTCGTTGCCATCGCGCAACACCTGGTCCTCGATGTCCAAAAATGGCTCCGGCTGGAGTTCCCCGTCCACGAGCACCCGGATGGTCCCCGCCTGCTCGACCACGAACAGCCGACGAGTGTCGCCCGGCGCAAAGGTGACGAATAGTGGGTCCACAAAGCCCTGAGCCACCTCGTTCAACACCAGCGCCGGTGGCTCACCCTCCGCGGGACTGCAGTCGAAGTCGTCGGCGCCCGGAATGGGCGAGAGCTGACTGCCCCCCGTCTCTCCGGCGTCCCCGCCGCCCCCATCGAGCGAGCTACCTCCACCGCTTCCGCCTAGCGAACTACCCTGGTCGGCGCCTGCGCTTCCGCCCGAACCGTTCGTCCCGTTCGAACCATCGTTCGAACAGCCGGCAACCACCAAGCTCAACCCATAAACCAAGCAAGTCCTGCGCATTGTGACCTCTAAGAGCAGCGCCTGTCTCGAAGCGCGAAAGTAGCCTAGCACAACCGCTCGGCCGCTCCGGTCAACTCGACCTACTCAGGATCGATTCTGTACAGATCGCCGATGGTTGCCGGGGGTCGTCGGTCGCCCTAGCGGGGCCTCGGCTCAAAATAGTTTTGAGTGTCGACCCACAAGTCGGATGGAAGATTGTGGCCGTGGCCCCTCCGCTATCTGTGCTAAAACAGTGCGAAGCGGCGGACACCCTGCACAGTGGATCGCCACGCGCCGCAGCAGCGCACACGATAGGGTACTTGCGTGCAAACAGAAACCATCGGACCGTTGAAGGCACATCTGTTGGGCGGCGAGGATGGCCGTGCTTCCGGCGACGGGCCGATGATCGTTCTCTTGCATGGTTTTGGCGCGCCGGGCACGGATCTGCTCGGGCTGGCCGAGGCTCTCGGCGCGCCCCGCGGGACGCGCTTCGTCTTCCCAGAGGCACCGCTCGCTTTGGATGTGGGAGTCCCTGGATTCGACGGGCGGGCCTGGTGGCACATCGACATGATGCGTCTCCAGCTGGCGGTACAGACGGGCAGTTTCGATGGTCTGGCCGAACATGTCCCTGAAGGGCTCGGCGGCGCGCGCAGCGTACTCACGGAGTTCCTCGAAGCGCTGGACACGCAGCTCCCCTGGTCCCCTGGGCAGACCGTGCTCGGGGGCTTCTCACAAGGCGCGATGCTCAGCTGCGATCTGGTGCTCCACAGCAACCTGAACTTTGCTGGTCTACTCCTCATGAGCGGGTCGCTCATCAACGCCGCCGACTGGTCTGCATGCCTGGCGCGGCGCCCGGCGCTGCCGTTCTTTCAAAGCCACGGGCGCCAGGATCCCGTGCTGCCCTATGCGTTGGCGGAGCGCTTGCATGCCCTGCTCACGGGCGCTGGCTGGCCCGGTCACTGGGTTGAATTTTCAGGAGGGCACGGCATCGGCCCCGAGGCTTTACGCGGGGCGACGGACTTTCTGAACCAAGTGTTGAGTCCCCCCGCGAAGCACGGGTGAAACCCGGATTATCGGAAACTGCCTGTGCTGGAGCACCGAAAAAGTGCTAGGTCGGTCGGCTCGGCGGGAGCCGAGTCAATTTGTCGATGTCGGTAAGCACAGCAAGTGCGTGAACGGCCAAAAACGGCCAACTCGAGCAACAGTGAACATAGAAGAGCCCCAAACCTCCGTTTCAAGCGCGGACCCAGAACTCGAGCGCATCGTTGGTGAGGAAACGGCATGTCTCGACCGCGTTCACAAACACCTGCGCGAACGCACGGCCAGCAGCACGGGCGAACGGGGCCTCGAAGCTTACGACCGGGAAATGCTGGATTTGCGCGATCAGATCGCTTCTGCGCGCATGGAGGACGTGCCCCCCCTCCTCGAGGAAATGGAGCGCCTGCAACACCTGGCTCGTCGCAAGCGCGAATCCGTCGAGGGGCACGTCGACGCACTGTCGCCCTACTTCGGGCGGATGGTGCTTCAGGAGGGAGAACGCCGCCGAGAGGTGCTGATTGGTCGCGGCACCTACCTCGACACGAAAAGCGGGGTGCGCATCGTGGACTGGCGTGATGCCCCGGTGAGCCGGTTATACTACCGCTACGACGAAGGGGACGAGTACGACGAAGTGTTCGGTGAACGCGAGGTCAGCGGACACTTGCTGGTTCGGCGCAGCGTGACCATCACCGAAGGACGTTTGAAGCGCATCAACGCGCCGCAAGGCACCTTCGCGCACAGCCAGAAGCGTGGCTGGCTGCGGCTCGACGCCTCGCAGACCAAGCTCAGTGGCGGGCAGGGCATGGCCGCTCGCGCCGAGGCGCCGACGCGCCCGGGCAAGCTCGGCGTTGGGGACGACATGTTGTCCGTGGAGGACAAACATCTTCGTGAAATCACTCCCCTCATCGACAAGCGTCAATTCGAGCTCATCACCAGGCCGGACTCGGGCCTGGTCGTCATTCAGGGAGGAGCCGGCAGCGGCAAGACGACGATTGGGTTGCACCGGCTCGCTTACCTTGCATTCCAAGACAAGCGTCGCTTTCGGCCCGATCGGATGCTCGTTGTCGTCTTCAACGAGGCGCTGGCTCGCTATATTTCCCAAGTGCTGCCTGCGCTGGGATTGAGCGGCGTGGCGATCCGCACCTACGAGGACTGGGCGGCACGCCAGAGGGCCACCCATCTTCCGACGCTTCCACGGCGCTACAGCGATGAGACTCCGACGCTCGTCACACGGCTCAAGAAGCATCCCGTCATGCTCAAGGCAATCGACGAGCGCGTGACAACCGAGGAAGAAACGGTCGCCGCGCGGGTCGCCCAAGCGGTGGTTCGTGAAGCGGAGCCCCTGCGCCAGGCGGCGGAGCGAGCGTGGGCGGGAACCGCCGGACGGCCGTCGACGCACAGGCTTCATGCGCTGTCACGCTGGCTCGACGGGGCCGGCAAGCAGCTATCCACTGACGCACGCGTCGGCATCGAACGGGCGGTGCGCGAGGGGATGACTCGAATGAGCGACGTCGTCGCGATCTGGGCCGACCTGCTCAGTGATCGCCAGGCGCTCGGCGCCATTTTCCAGGCTCACGCCCCGGAGCAGTTCACCGAGACTCAGCTCGATCGCGCACACAAGTGGTGCTCGGCGCACTGCACGCTGGCGATGCTCGAATCCGAAGAACACATCGAGCGAGGGACACGTCAGAAGAAGCCCAAGGGGCAAGCGCGATCATCCGAACGCGCAGCAAACACCGAGGCATCACACGCCGGCGTCGACGGGCTGGACATCGAGGAAGGGGCATCACTCGATCGGGAGGACGACACGCTCTTGTTGCGCTTGCTACAAAAGCTCAAAGGCCCGCTGCGTCGGGGCCAGAACAACAAAGAGGCGCTGGTCTACGAGCACGTCCTGGTCGATGAGGCACAAGATTCTGAGTCCCGTGGAGACGGCAGTCGTCCTCAACACGGTGAGCCGAGGGCAGAGCGTCACTCTGGCCGGCGACGTGGCGCAGCGGCTGCACATGGACAACGGATTCACCAGCTGGCAGAGCTTGCTCGGCGAGCTCGGCCTGGCGCACGTGCAGGTCGAGCCGCTCAAGCTCTCGTACCGCTCCACCGCAGAGATACTGGATTTCGCCGCCGCCGTGCTCGGACCGCTCGCCTCTCCCGATGCCCCCGCGGCCACCCGTTCGGGCGTTCCGGTCGAGTTGTTCGCCTTCGCTCATGGAGGCGAGGCGGTAGCCTTCCTGAGCGAAGCGCTCCGGGATCTGATGCACAGCGAGCCCCGCGCCTCTGTGGCGGTCATCTCGCGTCATCCGGAGCAGGCCGATCTCTATTTCCGCGGGCTGAAGACCGGCGAGGTCCCCTACCTCAGGCGCGTCGCGGATCAGGACTTCGTGTTTCGGCCGGGAGTCGACGTAACCGACGTGCGCCAGGTCAAGGGCCTCGAGTTCGATTACGTCATCCTCGTCGAGGTTTCCGAAGCCTCTTACCCTATCGACGACGAAGCTCGCCACCTGCTCCACATTGCCGCCACACGGGCGGCCCATCAACTCTGGGTCCTGTGCAGTGGACGGCCCAGCCAGCTCCTGCCCGAGGCGCTGCGCGACCGTGGCTATTGAAGCGAACCCTGCCACGGCAGGCGCGCCCTGCTCGCGACGGCGCGCTAGCGCGCCGTGGCCACGCTTGTCCAACGTTCGCGCGCTGGCCGGCTGGTTTGCCCTGCTTTCTCTGTCGGCCGGATGTGCGACGCAGGTCCCACCCAAGGTGGGAAGCTCGGCACCCGCCCCCGCGGCGCCCATCGAACACGGCCGTCCGCGTGCGCACGAGAAGAAGCAGATTCCTCGCGACATCGTCGAGCGTTCGGCTCTGCCTTTCCAGGCCTGGCGCGCCAGCGATACCGCGCCGCTGGCGCCGACCGAATTCTTCGACGCCCTCGCCGAAACGCAAGCAGTGTGCATCGGTGAGCAGCATGACAATCCGCATGACCATTGGGCCGAACTCAGCATCGTCCAGGAAGTGGCCAAGCGAGCAGTGACCTCTGGTCGCGAGTTCGCGCTCGGCTTGGAAATGTTTCAAGCTCCATTTCAGAAGTACCTCGACCAATACGCAAGCGGGAAGATCGACGAAGCGGAGATGCTCGAGCAGACCGAGTACGACGACCGCTGGGGGTACCCATTCGCCTACTATGCTCCGCAGATCGAGCTCACCGTGGCGCGCGGTGGTGAGGTGTTGGCCCTGAACGCCCCGCGCGAGCAGACCAAGCGTGTCGCACACCAAGGGTTCAAGGCCCTGTCTCCGCGCGAGCTCCGGCTGCTCGGGGGTTACGATCTCGACAGCGAAGCACACCGCGCACAGTTCGATGCTTTGATGAAGGACCACCCCGCGGGTATGGGCTCGCCCGAGCACCTGTACCGAGCGCAAGTGCTGTGGGACGAAAGCATGGCACAAGCGGCCGCACAGTGGCTGTCCGCTCGCTTTCCTGCTCGCCAGCTGGTGGTGCTGGCAGGTGCGGCTCACTGCTACGAGCCAGCCATCCCCGAGCGCCTGAAGCGCCGGCTGAGCGCCGACGTCGTGAACGTCCTTCCGTTGATCGTCAAGGAACCGGATCCAGACCCAGCAGAGATCGCTCGTAAGCTCGCGGGGTACGACTACGGCTTCATCATGTCGCCTCACGCCCTCTAGAGCACCGAATGGGTTGCCATTGGCGCTCCGATGCCCCTCAAATCGCGCTCTTCTGCTCGAGTCATTGGCCCTTGCCAGTTTTCGCGATTCGCGCTTCGCGCTGGTTCATCTAAGGTGAGTGGGTGTCCTCCACTGAATCACCTGGCCCACGACGGCGGTGTAACCACTCCCCAATCCGACCGTAGGCTCTAGGAAGAAGAGAGCCACGAACCATGCGTCCACCCGATTCTCCGCCCAAGTATCTCGAAGAGGCCGGCAAGCGCCTACAGAAGCTGGCTTCGCGGCGTCGTTTCATTCAGCAGGCGGCCCACGGGACCGCCATCGTCGCCTTCGGCGGCGGCCTCTACATGCTGAACGACGAGCTCACCCAGCAAGCCCAGGCGAGCGAGCGCAAGGATGGTCGCCCGCGATTGCCGCCGGGACAGCGCGTCATCTCCGCTCTGAAGCCCATGGGAGGCGCCGAAGGCGATCCCCGGCTCAGCCACTTCCGACTCGAAGTGCATGGCGAGGTCGAACACCCATTCACCCTCGATTTTGCCGAGCTTCGTCGGCTGCCGCAGATCACCCAGAGCTGCGACGTGCACTGCGTCACGACGTGGTCCGTACTCGGCGCGCATTTCACCGGCGTGCGCGTCAGCGAGCTCGCCAAGCGAGCCAACGTGAAACCCACGGCGCACCACGTGATCTTCGAGGCAGCCCACGGCTACACCTCGAACGTCCGGCTCGCGGAGGCGCTCCGTCCCAACGTACTCGTGGCGCACAGTCTGGAGGGGCACGCACTACCCCGCGCCCATGGGGGCCCCGTGCGAGCCCTCGTGCCCGATCTGTACTTCTGGAAAAGCGCCAAATGGCTTACCGGCATTCGGTTCGTGCGCCGCGACGAGCCGGGGTATTGGGAGACACGTGGCTATCACAACCATGCAGACCCCTGGAAAGAAGAACGCCACGCGTCGTAGCCGCGGGCTGAACCTACGAGCCTGGCTCAGGGCGCTCCACCGCGACGCGGGCTACCTCGCCGTTGGGTTGACTCTGGTCTATGCGCTGTCCGGGTTGGCGGTGAATCACATTGCCGACTGGGACCCCAACTTCACCCAAATCAACCGCACCCACCAGGTGTCGGGCCCATTTCCCGCGGACGAGCGGCAAGCAGCGCGGCGAGTACTCAGCCAACTCGCGCCGGATCTGGCTGTCGAGGACGTGTATCGCGTGAGCGACACCGAGATCGAAATCGTTGCCGCGGACGTTACCTACCACCTGAACCCGAAAACCGGACGGGTCAGAGAAGAGGGGCAGAAGGCGCGCTTCTTGCTGCGGGCAGCAAACTGGTTGCACCTCAATCGGGGCAAGAAGGCCTGGACCTACATCGCCGACGGGTATGCCGTATTCCTCCTGTTTCTGGCCATCTCCGGTCTGTTCATGATCCGCGGGCGCAAGGGCCTGTTCGGGCGTGGCGCCCTCCTGGCCTCGCTCGGTGCCGCGATTCCGATTCTCTACGTGGTCCTGTCGGGGGGGCCGTGAGTCGGAGCAAACCATCGGGCTGGTTCTGCCTCAGGCGTCGAGTTAGGCTCAGGCCCGTGCCACGCTGGTCACGCCTCGCGAGATATCCGGTCGTGGGCAGCGCGCCCGCGTTCTGGGCTGGCGCGCTGACGGCACTGGTGGCCTGTAGCCGTCCTCCGGCGGAACCAGCCACCACGCAGAGTACTCGCCTTGCCCCGTCGGAGCTTCCGAGCCGTGCGCCGCCAGCCGTCGGCGCTTCGGCTGCCGATCCTCCCCAAACCGATCCTCCCCCACCACGCCTGGCAGCAGTGGCGTTCCTCCACGACGATTTCGAAGGCGCGCGCGCGCAAGCGGCTTCGCAAGACAAGTTGCTCTTCGTCGACGCCTGGGCGGAGTGGTGCCATACGTGCAAGAGCATGAAGAGCTTCGTGCTGTCGGACCCGGCGCTCGGGCAGCTCTCCGATCGCGTGGTGTTCGTCGCGCTCGACACAGACAAGCCAGAGAATGCCGCCTTTCTGGAACAATACGAGGTTCGCGTCTGGCCGTCGCTGTTCACCATCGACCCGGCCTCGAAAGCCCTCATGGGTTACTGGCCCGGCTCGGCTTCTCTCGATGAGCTCGAGAGCTTCCTTCACGACTCACTCGACGCCCTCGAAGCGTCGCGACAGAGCCAGCTTGCCCCGGATAGCCCACGGGCGCTCATGATTCGAGCCAAAACCGCGCAGATGCAGGGCAAGCCCGCCAAGGCAGCGCCGCTATACAGTCAGGCGCTGGCGCGTGCTCCCGCCGATTGGCCCAGGCGCAGCGAGGCACTGCATGGCCAACTGTGGGCGCTTGCCCAAGCGGGCCAGGTGGCGGAGTGCCGGTCGCTCGGTGAGCAACACTTCGGCGAAGTTCAGGGCACCTCCCTACCGGCTTTCTACGCCAGCATCTGGCTCGATTGCCTCGAGCACGACCCGGACCCAGTCCGGCGCTCCAGGCTGCGCTTGCGGATCATCGAGCGGCTCCGCACGCTGCTCGATGATCCACCCAACGACATGGCTGCGGACGATCAGGAAGACACCTGGCGCATCGTGGCGTCGGCGCTCGAGGCCGAAGGCAAGCACGAGCAAGCGCTCGAGGCCCAGAAGCGCCGGCTCGGGATCATGGAGCAAGCTGCGGCGCGCGCGCCCTCGCCAAGCGCCGCCGCCACGTTCGATGCAGGTCGCGCAAACGCCTACCTGGCGCTCGGCAGGCCCGACGACGCGGTGCGGCTGCTCCGAGACCGCATCAGTCAGTTGCCCGACAGCTACGAACCTCCCGCACGCCTCGCCTCCGTCCTCGAAGCACTAGGAAAGCGCGAAGCCGCCCTCGCTGCCCTCGACCAGGCGCTCGATTGAGCCTACGGTCCAAGGCGCCTTCAATACCTCGCACAACGGGCCCGCTTGCTCGAAGCGCTCGGTCGCAACCGAGAGCGGATTGAAACCCTCGAGGCCGAGGTGCAGGGGTATCGGGAGCTGCGCGGCGGGCAGGCGAACGCCGCCAGACTGAAGGCAGCCGAGCAGCGACTCGCCCAGGCTAGGAACAAGCGCCCTCACTGACCCGGGCCGGAGTGTGTCCCAGGCTCCACGCTCGGCGGCCCCGTGCCCACGCGTCCCCACGCCGGCAAGCTCCCAAACGCACGAGTCTTCGGTCCGACGGGTCGGCACGGTCTTCGCTGGTGTCCCGGGGCATGTTCTCGTCCCGCTTCGTGCCCACGACCTTCGTCAGCGACCCAGGCAGCGCCCCTGAGCGCGACCTGGGGCTCTTGACCGTCTTGAACCTCCTCTTGCTCGTCGCGGTGTTCGCCTGGGGTGGCCCCTCTCGAACCGCCTCGGCCCCCCATGCGCCCGGGGCCTCGCCAACGGAGCCTCGGACTCGGCCCCACGCGACGCGCGAAAGGCCACCTCAAACCTCACTGCAACCAGAGAGCCACGTCGAGTCCTCTCCGGTCGACACCGAGTCCCTCGCGCGGGCTCGCCACTCCACCCCTTCGGCAGAAGCCCCCGAAACCCCGCTGCTGCGTGCCGCGCTGCTGCTGGGGGGCCGCCTCTTCGTGCTGCTCGAGCCGACCGAGCGATCCAGCCCGCATGCAAGCGTGTCGTCACCCTCCTCTGCTCACCGAGCTGGAAGCGAGGTCGTTCCGCTCACCCAGGGCAACGTGCTCTTCGTCGAGCCCAGCGGACCCGCCGAGAGCAAGCACTACACGCTGGCCAGTCGGCAAGGGGCCTGCACGACGACCACCCGTGGTCGCGTCTGGCTGCAACTCGACTCGGGCAACCCCGAGCCGGACGCCGAACTCGGACCAACGCGGCAAGCGGACGAAGTGAGACCTTGCGGCGTGGTCTTCGAGCCAGGCGTTCCCCTGCTGGCTTTCGCCGGGGAGGTAGCCGTGGAAGTCGCGGAGCCCGAGCTGTCCCCGGTGGCAGGGCGCGCTGGCGCGGACCCTGAGGCGCGCGTGGGGCTCGCGCTGGACGCGACCGAGTACCTCGACGTGCTCCTCGAGCTCCGCAGCCAGACGCTCGGGCTCGTGCGATCCACTCGAGCACTCGACTCGCTCAAGGTGATCCCGCTCCACCAGCCCTCGGTACCCATGCTCGACACTAACGGTTCGCTGTCCTGGGACAGCCAAGCCCCGGGTTGTTGATCGGATGCCTTCGCCCACGCGGAACCTGGGCGGAGCGAGGGGTCCCTTCCCCGTCCGCTAGGCCGGGATGCAATTCGCGGCCCCTGAGGAACGATCCAGAAGGACTGCGCAGCCAGGTCCGCCCTGGGTGCCGCAGCGCGTTATCCTTGACACCAGGCACGCGGACCTCGGTTCGAGGCGGGCGCGCGAGCGCCCTCAGACGTCGCGCAGGTGCGGCCCGCTCGAAGACTCGACTGCTCGAACCGATTCCGCTCGAGCAGCCCTCCGCGCCCGTGCGTGCGGCACCAAGGGCCGGCGAATGGTTAAGTCCTACTACGCCGGCCGATCCTCTTGCTGCGGCGGGCGGGCTCGTCGTTGCGCTCCTCGACCTAACTTCAGTAGGTCTGCGGTGCTCACTCCTCACGCGCCCGCCTCGCGGCGGTCTCGGCCCGCTCGCGACGGACTTCCCCATTCGCCGGCCCTAACGGTTCGCTGTTCTGGGACAATCAGCCTCCCGGTTGTTGAATTCCCTGAAGCGCGCGGCTCGATTTCCCCGAGACACAAATTTTACTCCGTGAGTCCCGCGCCTGGCTGGTTCGGCCACGCCGCCGGCACGAGCTCGCGGACAACCGTTTCCTGGTCGCCCAAGATGCGAGGTTACAATCCTGACACGAAAAACTGATGTTCGTCTTCCAGTCTGGGCATTCCCTTGGTAATAGAGGCCGCCACGCTTGGCGACTCAGGTGCGCGGCGAGCGCGCCTCAACTCACCGAACGCAGGGAAATATACGCATGCGGACTTTCAAATCGTTTGTCTTCTTTTCGGCGTTAGCTTACGCCGTGCCCGCTTTCGCACAGGAGGAACAGCCCCCTGCCGAGGGAGCGGACAACCAGGTCGAGCTCGAGCAATCCGAGCCTGCGGCGCCCGCAGCCGCCGATCCCGCACCGGCGCCGGCAACCCCGCCTCCGACGTCTCCGCCTCCGACGTCTCCGCCTCCGGCAGCCAGCGCCTCGGTGGCGGCAACAGCCACCACGAACAACGCTCAAGCGGTTCAGAACGTGGCGGCCAAACCCGCGCGTCCGAGCCCTGTGTCACGTGGCGGTGAAGATACCTCCGGCAAGGAATGGACCTTCGACTATCACGGCTACTTGCGCGCCCCGTTTCGCGTCGGCCTTGGCTCGCGCTCGAATCGCTACTGCTTGGCAGCCGATGGCGCGAGCACCGTCGACTGCCCCGCAGGCGTCGTCCCCAAGACAGGCGAGCAGAGCGGCACCACCTTCCACCGCCCCCTCGTACCCGATGACCAGTATGTGAACTGGCAGTACAGCGGCCATCAGAAGGGCGACTGGGCCGAAATGTTCTTCTCCATGGGCAACGACGTCGTCAGCGGTACCCTCGCTATCCAGGGCTTTCAGTTCACCGACGGCTCCTGGAAGAACGACACCGCCCAGTTCGGCATCGGCCAGGGGTGGGTCGAGTTCAACAGCGATCTTGGCTACGAAAACATCAAGTTCAACGCCAAGGCAGGTAGCTTCTGGGCACGCTACGGCATGGCCGGGAAATACGACGCGGGCGAGTACGACACTTACCTTTTCGGCCGCACCCACGTGATGGGCGGTGACGCCCGCGTCGATGTCGGGCTGGACCCCGAGTACACGCTCGGCCTGGAGGGAGGGCTCGGCGCGCGGCGCCCCGACCCTAGCATCTTCAACCGCGCCCGCTTCACCATGTTGGCCCACGGCCACGTCTATCTGAACTGGGTCGACGAGGTCGAGTTCAGTGCGCACTACCTGCACAGCTTCTCTCGGTCGGAGCAGCCGATCATGCAGCAGGGGGCCACGCTAGACGATCCGGGTATGCAACGCCCCAACCTCGACTATCACCTGCTGTACGCGGAGAAGACCATCGACGACACGACGCCTGATGGCAGTCTGGATGTCTGGGGTGTGGATGCGCGCCTCGACCTGGACGTGGCCGGTTATCTCTACGCGGGCTTCTCGCAAATCCGGGCCAAGACCGCGTTCACGGTGGCCCCGGCCATCGAGGTGATGCACTCGTTCGGCGGTGGTGAGTTCACCGGCGGTGTGATCGACAACTACCTGGAGTCGCCCTTCTGCGCGAGTCATGGCTACGGCGACATTGCCCCGGGCGCTCCGCAAGGGCTCGACAACACCTGCAGCAACGGCACGGGCACCGTCAACAACTTCCTTGCCCAGTACGAGCTCAGCCTCGCGAACTTCGGCCTCTTCGAGGGCGGCCAGGATCTCAAGATGAAGTTCTTCGGCATGCTCAACCTGGTCAGCGTGGACGACGCGGCTTCCTTCGAAAACGACCCTCTCGCGGACGACCACCGCCAAGACGGCACGCGCAAGCTGAAGTTCGGCGGAGATTTCGAGTACTTCATCTTCCCCTGGATGAGCGCGGGCGTGCGCGCCGACCGCCTGCAACCACACAGCAAGGTCCCCGAGCAGAGCTTCACGGTGGTCTCGCCGCGCATCACCTTCCGTTCCAACTTCGCAACGCGCGAGGCGGTCTCGCTCATCTACACTCGCTACTTCTACGAGCAGCGCGAATGCGAGTACGGCAACCCGGCGGACGACCCGTTCTACACGCAGGCGCCACCGCTCAGCGAGTTCAACGGGGCACGCCCGGACGGACTACCGGGCCGCGTCTTCTGCGTCCAGCCCCCGCAAAACCCTTCCCTACCCGACGGCTTCGGCGCCCATGGCAACAACCAGGATTCCGACATGCGCGGCGCCCCAGTCAATCGCCCGGACCTCAACACGATTGCGATCCAGGCCACGATGTGGTGGTGAGCCGGGCCAGCTAGCAAAGCAGGCAATAACCCCTTTCTGGGGCCATGCAACGCGCGGGCGGAGAACCTCTTCCCCGCGCGTCGCTTTGTCGCGAAGCTGCTTTGATTCGAGCTCACGCGCGCCGAGCTCTGCGGAATGTGAAAGCGCCACTGCTTCCGCAACAAATTCGAAATTATTGGGCACAATTCACGCGCTCAGGGGCTAGCATGCCGCCTTCCGAACCGTTTCCACTGGCGTTCCTTTCGTAGCGCTTTTGCCCAGATGTACGAGCCGTGAATCAGCAAAAGAAGATCCCCCACCCCGCGCTTTGGGTCATCAGCAACTTCATCGCGATGGGTATCCCCTTCTCGATGGTCATCTGGGTGTCCACCCGGCTCTTCAAAGACTTGGGGCACCAAGACAGCGATATCACGGTACCCATTGCAGCGATCGGAATCGTTTGGTCTCTGAAACCGTTCTGGGCCGGATTCCTGGACATGTTCAAGACGAAGAAGTTCTTCGTCCTGACCACGGAGTTCATCATAGGCGTCTTGTTCGTGCTCATGGGCTTTGCCCTGCTGCTCGAGCACGCATACTTCGGCACAATCATCGCCATCATGTGGGTCGTGGCATTCGCGTCGGCCACCCAGGACATCTGCTCGGACGGCATCTACATCTCCACGCTGAACAAGTCCCAGCAGGCCGCATACATCGGCGTGCAGGGCATGGCGTGGAACCTTGGGCGTATCATTGCCGTATCCGGCGTCGTCTGGCTTGCGGGCTACTTCAAGGACGACATGGGCATGCAGGCCAGACATGCCTGGATGTACTCGTTGATTGTCAGCGGAGCACTCATGGGACTGTTTGGCCTGTACCACATGGCCATGCTGCCCACCGGAAGTGTGCCGGAGGAGAAGAAGAATCAGACAGCCAAGGATATCGTTCACGACTTCTTGGTCAGTGCCTCTGATTTTTGCAACAAGCGCTCCTTGTGGGGCATGCTCGCTTTCGTCTTCTTCTATCGCAGCTCGGAAGGCCTGCTACTCATCGAAGCGCCGCTCTTCATGCAGGGCTGCCTGGAAGACGGTGCGTTGCAAGTAGGCCTCAAGGACATGGGGATCATCGATGGCAGCGTCAGCACCATCGTCAGCATCCTCGGCGGATTGCTCGGAGGAGCCTTCATCGCTCGCTTCAGCCTGAAGCGTTCCCTGTTCATCCTCGCGCTCTGCGTGAACGTCCCGAATGCCTGCTACGTCTACTTGAGCCATGCGGTGGCTCCCGGCGACCCACTTTCCATCAATCAAATCGCCTTCGTCGTCAGCCTCGAGAAGTTCTGGTACGGCTTCGGATTCGTCGGAAACATGCTGTACATGATGCAGCAAATCGCTCCCGGCAAGTTCAAGATGACGCACTATGCGTTTGCTACCGCGTTCATGAACCTGGTTCTGGTTCCAACGCAAATGGTGAGTGGGCCGCTGGCTGGCATGCTGGGCTTCAGGGAGTTCTTCTGGTTGGTGATGGTCGCCGCGACACCGTCATTGATTGCCGCCTGGTTCGCGCCCTTTCCACAGTTGAAGGCGCCCGACGAGCACACCGCGGTCGATGCCGAGCACCTGCTGGACGAAGACGACAAGAAGACGCAGGCCGCCTCTCGCGACGCGACGATCTACACGATGCTGGCGGTCGCTCTATTCCTGTTCTTGGACGTACTGATCCTGGGGTGGATGAGCAAGACCGAGAGTGGCGCCATGCTGTTGTTTTACCTCCTGGTCCTCGGCGTGAGCACCATCCCAAAGCTGTGGCTCTCCATCAAGGGTATCACCCATGGCCGCCGCGCCCTGGCACTTGCGAAGCCTCTGAGCGGTGGCAAGGCCTACATGAGCAATGCAAAGGGCGCGGTCATCGCCGGGACCATCATGGTGGCGGTCTCTGGCGTGGTCGCCTGGTTCGCGCTAGGCAAAGCCACTGAGACCGACTGGGGCTGCGCCTTTTCGGATCGCGCAACGGAATGCCTGCAGCCCAACAAGAAAGCCCTCAGGCAGTGCGAGGCTAAGGAAGTCGACCACGGCTCCTGGTTCTTGAGTTGGGACTAATCAATCCAGACGCGGAGCGCGACCGAGGCTTCGCGCGCCTTGCCTGCTCCGCGCTGGCCAACTGCCCCGTTCCGGCGTCGTGGCACAGCCGGAAGTCAGACGGTGCACTCGACCCGTACGGTGGCTCCAGCCTTCGCGTAAGGGACCAGCGTGCCCTGGATGGGGCGACCATCGACCTTCAATTCGACCTTGCCGCGTCCCTGGTTCTTCACCTGAATCTCATAGGTGGCCCCGCGGCATTTGCGTGTCACCTTGTAGCCGCTCAGGGCCTTGTCCAGGCTCGGCTCGACCCTGAGACCCTCGAAGTCCGGGCGCACTCCCAACAAGTACTGTGACACGGCCACGAAATTCCAAGCAGCGGTGCCGGTGAGCCACGAGTTCTTCGCTTCGCCGTGCCTGACTGCGTCCTTGCCGGCGATCATCTGCGAATAGACATAGGGCTCGGTGCGGTGGATTTCGCTGATCTCTTCCAGGTACGCGGGTGCGATCTTCTTGTAGTACTCCCAGGCGCGCTCCGGCCGTCCCACGACCGTTTCAGCGATCATTACCCACGGGTTGTTGTGACAGAAGATGCCCGCGTTCTCTTTGTACCCAGGCGGGTAGCTCGAGATTTCCCCGAGCTCGATGTGATAGTCGCTGTACGGTGGGTTGTGAAGCACGATGCCATACTTCGTGTCGAGCCGCTCCTTGACTGCATCGAGTGCCTTCTTGGCCTGTCCACTCTCGACACCGATACCGGCCATCACGCAGTACCCCTGCGGCTCGATGTAGATCTGGCCCTCTTTGCACTCACGGCTCCCGACTTTGTTGCCGAAGAAATCGTAGGCACGCAGGAACCACTCGCCGTCCCATCCGTGCTCCAGCACCACCTTGGCCATCTTCTGGACTTCTTCCCGAACCCTCCGGGCCTCGTCGAGCTGTCCCTTCAGTTCGCACAGAGCCGCGTACTCGGGCCCGATCGCCACGAACATGCCCGCGATGAAAACGGACTCGGCGGTCCGCCCTTCACGATTTTCCGTGGTTTGGAAGGACTCGCCGGGCGTTTCCGAGAAACAGTTGAGATTGAGGCAATCGTTCCAGTCAGCACGCCCAATCAAGGGTAGCCCATGCGGCCCCAGATTATTGGTCACATGGTCGAACGAGCGCTTGCAGTGCTCGAGCAGGCTCTCTGCCTTCGACTCGTCATTGTCGAACGGAACTCGCTCGTCGAGGATCGAACCGTCTCCGGTTTCCTTGATGTAGCCAGCGACGCCCAAGATGAGCCAGAGCGGGTCGTCGTTGAATCCAGATCCAATCTCGTTGTTGCCGCGCTTGGTCAGCGGCTGGTACTGGTGATAGGCGCTGCCGTCCTCGAACTGCGTGGCGGCGATATCGAGGATGCGTTCACGGGCCCGTTCGGGCACCAAATGCACGAAGCCCAGTAGATCCTGATTCGAGTCGCGGAAGCCCATGCCGCGCCCGATACCCGATTCGAAATACGAGGCGCTGCGAGACATGTTGAACGTCACCATGCATTGATACTGGTTCCAGACGTTCACCATGCGGTCGAGCTTGGCATCGCCTGACTGGATGGAATAGCCAGAGAGCAGCTCGCTCCAGTGGCTCTTGAGCTTGCCCAGCTCCGCGGTCACCTGCTCTGCCGTGGAAAACTTCGCGATCAATGCCGCTGCGCGCCGCTTGTCGATGACGCCAGGGCTCTCCCATTTTTCGTCCTCGGGGTTTTCGACATAGCCCAACACGAACACGAAGCTCTTCTCCTCGCCTGGAGCGAGCTCGACGTCGAGCGCGTGTGAGGCGATCGGCGACCAACCGCTCGCCACCGAATTCTTGGGCTGTCCGGACTTGACCACGTCGGGCTCGGCAAACCCGTTATACAGACCGAGGAAGGTTTCACGGTCGGTGTCGAAGCCGGCGACCTCAGTGTTCACATGATAGAAGGCGTAGTGATTGCGCCGCTCCCGATACTCGGTCTTGTGATACAGGGTGCTGCCGACCACCTCCACCTCGCCCGTGGAGAAGTTGCGTTGGAAGTTGGTACCATCGTCCTGCGCATTCCACAGGCAGAACTCGATGAAGCTGAACAGCTTGAAGCGACGAGCCTTGGAACCCTCGTTCTTCAGGGTGACTTGGTGCACCTCACAGGTTTGACCCAGGGGCACGAAGAACAACAGGTCGGCGCGCAGCCCCGCGCGCTTACCCGATATTCGGGTGTAACCCAGGCCGTGGCGACATTCGTAGGCCTCTAGCTCACGCTTGGTGGGGCCCCAGGCGGGAGTCCAATAGTCTCCATCTTCGTGGATGTAGAAATACCGGCCTCCGACGTCGGTGGGGACGTTGTTGTAGCGGTAGCGGGTGAGCCTCCTGAGCCGTGCGTCTTGGTAGAAGCAATAGCCACCGGCCTGGTTCGAAATGAGCCCGAAGAAGTTCTCCGACCCCAGATAGTTGATCCAGGGATACGGTGTTTTCGGAGTCGTGATCACGTACTCTTTGTTCGAATCGTCGAAGTGGCCGAATTGCATCTTCTACTGCGTCTCCAGGGCGTTTGAGGGACCCGCTCAGCGGGTGCCGGAAGGTACTATATCGTGAAGCCGCATGCCACGAGCATGCAATAAATGCGAAGGCTGAGGCGCGTCCCCATTGACTGAGCTCCGTTCCCTCGTCAGCCCGAATTCGTTGGCGGTCAACCCACACTGCAGACAGTCCGGCACGGACCATCGCATCGCACTCCACTGGTTGGGCGAGGACGCTTGGCCCGAGCACAGGCAGGCATTCGTCGGGGGCGGATTCCGTCGCCCCCGCTTCCGCGAGCAACCTGCTGCGTCAGAGTGACTCGCGCGGTCAGTGCGCTTTCACACCGGAGGCTGCCTTGGTGGCCCCGCTTTTGACCGCCGCCGCCTTGGGTCCTTCTTCGTCCAGGAACGACGCCACCCAGGCGAAGGGCGCGTTCCAGTTGATCGTGATCTCATTCACGCTCCAGGCTTCGATGTTGTCCACGAAGCACTTCTGAGGCTTGCAACCCTTGAGTCCCGCAGCCTTGGCGTAAGGGTCTTGCAGACTGGAATTGGGTCCGCCCGAGACGGCTCCTGGCGGGGCCTTCGGGAACTCGTGGTTCACTTGGTACGACCAGAAGCGGTGGTGTGGCCACTCGAGCGGGTTGTCGCCGTATCCCGTCACGTAGCTCTGCGCCATCGCGTTGACTCCGAGGATGTAGTTCATCGCCTCGACGACGCCCTGCAGGTACTTCTGCTCTTTGGTAAAGTCGTAGGCGAGCCCCATCACCAGGGCGTTGTTCAGCACGAAGGAATTCGAACCCCAGGGGTACATCCCGCCTCGGGCCTCGAAGGGCGTGTTGTAACCCTGCTTGTCGATCAATCCAAGGTAGGCGTCCGCGGCGCCGACCACTAGCTTGCGCTGGGCCTCCTGCTCGGCCTTGGGCAGCGCTCCGGGCACCACGGCAAGCGAGATCGTGCCGAGCGCGTCGGTGAGCGCCCAGGTCATCGACGTCGGCGCACTTCCCTCATTCATGTTGATCTCTTTGTAGTACGGCGACTTCGTGATGTCGGCCTTGTACTGCTGCTTCTTGGTGGTGATGAACAGCTCCGCCGCAGCCCAGAAAAACTCGTCCTCGACGTGGTTGTCATCGTAGGGACCGCCGCCGATGGTGTCTTCCTTTTTGGCGTAGAGCGCCGGGTGCTGCTTGGCAGCCGCATAGGCAACTTCCGCCGCTTTCAGACACTTGGCTGCGAACTGTGCGTCGACCGTCTTGTAGATGCGCCCGCACTGGGCGGCGGTGGCGGCGAGATTCAACGTTGCCGCCGTGCTCACCGGGTGCAAGAACCGCAAAATCTCGGTTTGCGTCGGCGGTTTCATTCCGAGCGCGGTCCATTCCTTGTCATGCATCTTGTGATGCACCATGCCTGCCATCTTCTTGCCGGCCGGCACCTGCATCTTCAGCATCCACTCCATTTCCCAACGGGCTTCGTCGAGCAGATCGTTCTTCTTGTTGGTATTCTCGGGAATCTTGAGCTTGCCGTCCGCAAAGTCGCTGAGCGAGGAACCGAGGTATTCGAGGCGCTCGTACTGGTCGAACAAGGTCCACAGGGAAATGCCGCCATTGACCACGTACTTGCCGTGGTCGCCAGCGTCGTACCAGCCACCGCTGACGTCCAGTTTGTAGTCGCAACCGGCCTCCGGGGCGCAGGGCACTTCCTTGTCCGAAAGATGGCCGGCTGGACGCGCCAACTTTGGATCGCCGACGTAGTCGGCCTTGATCTCGATGCCGCTCCGGTTTTGATAGAAGTAGCTGAGGGCGTCGTACTTCATGCTCTTGTAGATGTCGTTTCCGATCCTGAACGGGTAGCTCTTGTCCGTGCCGACCTCTAGGACATAGCCATCGCCCGGAGCCGTTGCCGCGGAAAAATCGATCGCGTGCAGCTGGTCGCCCGAATCGGCATCCATACCCAGGGGCTTGGTCTCGCCGCTGAGCACTTCTTTGCCATCGGGCCCGAGCAGCCGCCATTTGAGCGGCGTGGATGCTGCGTTCACCGCCACCGCATGCTTGGCGAGGCCCGGGAAATAGCCCACCTGATTCACCCGGACGTTGGGCAAGGGCGCGGCCTGTTCTTCGGGAGCTGGTGTGAACTCCGGATCGGTGAGGTAGACGTCGTCCAGACAGAGTTTCAGCGGTGGCTCGGCAGCCAGGTTGCCTCCCAGATGGAAGGCGAACTCCGCGGTGGGGTCGTCGTCGCTGCTCATCGTGAACGAACCCTGAAACGTCTGAGGCTCGGTAGTCACATCCAGCGTGCCTGCCCAGTATTCCGCATAGGGGGGGCCCGCCATGCCGAGCTTTGGCCGGACCTTCGTGGGCTTGTTGGCCCACGCCTTGAAGCTGATGTTGTAGGTGTGCCCCTTTTGAATCACCATTTCACGGTGCCGCACCTGCGCGTCCCAAGGATTCGTGCCCTTGTTCGCGATGTTGATGCATAGCGCCCCGTCCTCGACCGTGGCCTCCCCGCTCGCGGGGTCTGTGAACGACGTCATCCACGGCAGGCTCTTGCCGTCGTCGAAGTCCGAATTCTTCAACAAATTGCCCCCGGCAGGCGCCTGGGCAGGCGCCACGCCTTCGGGCGCGTTGGCAGAGGTTCCCCCTTTGGGCTGGCACCCGAGAGCCGCCAACAGGGCCAAAGAAAAGCAAGAATGGAAGTAAGGCGTGTATTTCATGTTGGCTCCCTCAACTGGCGCTGACCGCGATCGACTCCGAGTTTAGAACGTCGAGCTGCACCGGCGCCGTTCGGCCCGTGGTGCAGCCCCGCTCATCAGCCGCCGCACCCAGTGAACTGAAGATCGTCGATCCAAATATCGTAATTTCTGCCCTTGTCGTTGACCTGGAACTGGATCCCATAAATCGTCTTGGGATCGATCGAGGCCACCTTGGGCGAACCCCAGCCCTTCTGCTGGCTCAGCTTGTACCAAGGCACCACGAAGTACTGCCATTCGTCCGCCAGGTGTAGATTGATACCGAAGTCGTTGAAGCATTCTCCGCAGATGCCCCCCTCGGGGTCGGTGTTCTTGTCGGGAATCTTGAGGCGCACCTCGCCGGTGGAGCCCGGACCCTTCTTGGCCCAGAACCCGATCCCGCCGTACTTGGAAGCGTCGTACTGCCCCTTGGGCTCGGTCAGATTCAAGCCCATGCCAGCAAACACGATCTCAGCAGTAGCGATGCTTCCGGTCATCCGCATGGCGAACTTGGAGCCCTGAGCACCACCCGGCGTGCATTCGAAGATGCCGCCCTGCTCGCCTGCCGTTGGCGATACGGTCGAGCCCTCTTTGTCCACGAAGGTGTACATGTACCCGGCGCGACCAGCCTGCACCATGATCTGGTTGTTGTTGTCCTCGCAGTTTTCGATCATCCCCTCGGCGGGCGGACACGCTTTGCCCTCGGGGCTGTTCATCATGCTCTCATCGTTCGGCAGCACCCCTTTTCGGCAACCGCCGAAGAGTAGCCCGCTGCTCGCGAACGCCAGAATCAGGCACGTCGAATCGAATCTCATTTGGATCTCCCGGGTGGATTGTTGCTTCCTAGCCCACGTTGCGTGGCTATGAACATTGCAGTCGCGCGTTTCATCGGTGCTGAGGGCGCCGTGCCTGTCGTCGATCGTTTGACGTGCGGCGAATGGCCGAAGGCGCACCGTGCTTACCAAATACTCATTCAGATTTTCAAGAACCCAGGCGGTCAGCGTGGAGTAAGCGCCCTCCAGGCGGGCCGCCTCGTTACCGGACTTTGCCGCGCACAGCGCGCAGCCGACCGGCGGGTTGGGGCTAATCCCACTCACCTTACGGCCGCGATTGGCTCGACTCGCCGTCAGTGACTGCATGGCGCCCAACACCTAACCCTTCAGTTTTGTTGCTTCGTTGCTCGATTGGGCCCCGTGCCCTGGCTCGAGCAATTCCAGCACAGAACTACCCCCTTGCTGCAATTGGGCGGCCGGTGCTGACTGAAGCGGGCGGCGTCGGCTACTGCTCCGCCGCCACCAAGGCGTACACCATCGCTGCCGTCCAGTTGATCGCCACCTCGTTGGTCTCGTAGCTATCGTAGGAATCTTTCCAGTCGTCGGGCCCCTCGCGCGGCCCTCCCACTAGATTGCCCGGCCAAGGCGCGTCGACCGCGTCCGCTTTCGAGGGACGGTGGTGGGGAGCCTGCGGCGGAGCATAGCCGATCCCCGTGACGTAGGAACGACCATAGGGATTGCGCCCGAGCAAATGGTCGACTTGAAGTCGGATAGTCTCGATATACTGGGGGTTTGGCTCGAGCTGGTTGGCCACAGAAAGATTGAGCGCGGTGCGGGCGAGCACGCCGTTGACACCCCAGTAGTACATCCCGAGCGCACGACCGAACGGGTCGGCCGCCGCGGCAACGACCAGGTCGTCTGCCTGCTCCACGATTGCCTGGGTGAGCGCCTGGACAATGCTAGCGTCCCGCTTCCGTTCGGACAGCACGTAGGTGAAGAGGGACAGGTTCGTGGTGTCGGCCCAATCCCAATCACGACGCGGTGCAGCATCCGAAAGCCCCGCCTCGAAAGCCTCGAGCACCGCCTCATCGCCCGTGGTCTCCCAGTATTCGACCATCGCCCAAAGGCGTTCGTCCGCTTGATTCGTGTCCCCATAGGATCCCGTTCGAAACATTGCGGGGACAGGCGCCAAGAAGTTCTCGGGGGTTTCCGACAGGTACCGCATGCCGCGTTTTGCCGCGTCGAGACAGCGATCGGCGAACTCTTCGTCGAAAGGCTCGTACACACGGGCCGCCATGGACGCGATGGCCACGAGGTCTGCGGTCGCCGCCGTTCCTGCGGGCGTGAAATAACGAGGTGACCGGTCCTGATTCGCTGCGACATCGCCCGCGAAGTTCAGCGCCGTAAGCTTGTGCGACGCCTGACCGTCGGCAAACTGCATCTTCAGCAGCCATTCGATCTCGACCTTTGCTTCGTCGAGAATGTCCGGAAGCTTCCCCCCTTGCTCCGGGATGGCAAACTCACGACGTTCCAACAGGTCTGGGAAGTGCTCGTAGGCTGCGAGCAGCGTGGCCGCCGCAAAAGCGCCGTTGACCGTGTACTTGCCGTAGTCCCCGGCATCGTGCCAACCGCCGAGGCCGTCCTTGTGCGACGTCGTCCCGGCGTCGGCATAGTCGAGTAGACCATCGTCCTGGTGGCAAGCGGCATGCCCGAATTCATCGCCGTCCCACTCGAGCTGCACCTCCACCCCGCAGCGCTGGCCGTACAACCCCAACATGGATGCGTCGAGTGGGCTCCGATAAATGTCAGCCGCTATCCGGAAGGGGGCGGAAGTGCCCAGTCCCACTTCGAGAACGTATTCACCGGGTTCCTCGAACTCGCTGAAATCTGCGATGTAAAGCTCACCACCAGACTCCTCCGCCTCCGCCTGGCCCTCGTAAACCTCGTCCCCCTCCAGCTCGCGTATTACGAAGTTCCGGCCGCCGCTGCTCTTCGAATAGGTCGCGCGCTTGGTCTGTTCAGGGAGGTAGCCCACCGTGTTGAGTGCCACGGCAACGGGCTCCAGGCACTGGCCACCAGCCCTCACCTGGTCGCCCCGACAGATGAGAGTGCCGGCGGGAGCCTGGTCACACCCGAGTGCTCCGAGCCCCATTCCCAAGACAAGCGTCCACCGGACACCGCGACGGGCCCCGCCCGCTTTCCTACAAGAAGCTATCATTTTAGGACGCGCATTTCCTTTACCACGGGCGACCCCATGACCGTGGGCCTCGCGCGAATCCGGCGGGAAACAATCGAGGGACACCAAGTAACGCAAGCTCGTTTGGATGCATGCCCTGAGCCCGGCAAAGCTTTGCCTTTTTGTTTTGCGGCTTCGTCGTACCGCAAAGAACGAAGCCAAAAAGGATGACCACCGGGGCGGATGCGAACTGCGACCCACCGGGACACGAGTCCTGAGCCCACGCTGGCGAGCCCCCACAGCCTGGGAGACGCTGGCGAGGGCGGGCATGGATCGACTTCGTTAGACAACTCGAGCCTCTCGACTCTCGAACCCTGGCGTCCCTACGCTGTCAAAGTCCGCAGGTGCTCCTCAAGCCGCTTGACGGCTGCAAGCTTTTCTTTTTACACACTCCGGAACAATGCGCTCAGCATACAAATGAATTTCGGCTTAGCGGGGCCCAGCGCGATGAGATAGCTTTGGCTGGGACTCGTGGGCCACATGGGGCTACACGCAGCAGACGAACTTGTATCAGCGCTTCACCGGACGCGGGCGGGAGACTGCTCATGGCGTCCATCGATAAGGATTCTTCGAGTATGAACCATCGGACGTTGACCACCGCAGCTTGTCTCATCTCCCTCGGCCTTGCCGCCTTCGCAGGCTGCGCCGCGGAGGAAAACACTCCCAGCAAAACCAGCGGCTCGGGCCCGGTCACCGGTGGGAGCACCGCGGGTACGAGCACGACAGGAACGCCTGCCACGACCTCGGCCGGCAATGCAGTGGGAGTGACCAGCGCGGGCGTCACCAGCGCTGGGGCGACCACCGGTGCAAGCACGACCACCACCGGCGTTGCCGCCACCAGCGGCGGAGCCACCAGCGGCGCCGCCACCACCGGCGCCGCCACCACCGGCGCGAGCAGCACCACCGGTTCCACGGGCGGACCCGACTGCGTGGGAACGGGCATGGCCGCCGCCGCAGTGCCGCTCATGCCACACAATGGCTTCGTCGACTGTGCCAGCAATACGATCGGCATTCAGGGCTACTTCTTCACCTATTCCGACATGGGTGGCTCTTCGATCATGCCCGCGGACTTCTCCGCGGCCGCGGACGAGATCTGCGTGACCGGCACCGTCGGCCAAGTGATGGATGACGACTACAGTGCCACTTACGGCGCGGGGCTCGGCTTCAACTTCAACCAGACCACGGGCAGCAGTGATGCGAACACCTGGGACGCCACGGCCGCGGGCATCAGCGGAATCCAGTTCAACATCTCCTCGTTCCCGACGGGAGCCGGCATGCGGGTCATCTTCCAGAGCGGCGGCTCGGACTACTGCGCCCCGATCACGGCAGGCGGCGCGCAGACGGTGAACTTCGCCGACGCCACTAAAACATGCTACGATGCAGCGGATCCAGGACCGAGCGGCAGTGCCACCACCCTGGAGCAGGTCAAGTGGCAGGTCACGACGGACGCGGACGCCACCCACGACTTCGACTTCTGCCTCACCGACATCGCGCTCGTCCCCTGAGGTGTCACCGAGAGGGCACGACGGGACTCGAGTTCTCGCTCGGGGCCGGCTCCTACCCGGAGTCTGCTCCGAGCAGGCTGGCTTTGGCTTTGGAGCGACGGATCCGACCGGGTCAGGTCTGAACCGAGGGAAAGCTCAATCGCACTCCGGAGGTCCAGCGATTGACGTCTCGATGGTGAAGTTGGAGTCGATCGAGTGGCGCTCGGCAAAGAAGATATGCAGCGGGTAGACTTCCCCGATCTCGAGCCCATGCGAGGCGGCAATCGTGTCCAGGTCGACCCTTCCTTGCAGGCTCTGGTGGAGTCCTCCCAGATCGATGGCAAGACGCCGGTTGATGAACACCCACAAGTCGTCGTCGCCTGTGAAGATGAAGGTTTCGCCTCCAATATAACGAAACTGCGTGGACGCCTGCAAGGTGAAGTGGAAGTTGTGGTTGAAGCCTTCGTTGCCGAACAGCTCGTCATCGATGGGAAAGAACGCGGTATCTCGGTACTCGAAAAGCGCATTACCCGCCGTGGACCGTTCGAGTTGAAGATCCACCTCGGTGGATAGGTTGACGCCCTCGACGTCGTGATACCATTCGTAGAAGGACTCGTCGCTGGCAATGCTGATGGCCCGTGGACTTCGCACTGGTGTGCCGTCAGGCCCCAAGAATTCCTCCACCTGGGCATATTGCCGCGTGGGCGGGATGCTGTCGCTCTCGAAGTCGATGTGCGAGACGTGAAAGTCGCGCACGATGGTGTGCAGCCGGGGCGGCCGCGGTTGTGGGGCGTCGCACGGGAGCCAGCTCCCCTCCCGGCACCATTCGAGGCCATCCCCACAGGCCGTCGAGCACGTGCGCGCCACTGGTTCGACCTCACACGCGCCCCAGCGATCGTTTTCGCAGACCTGCTCGCCTACGCCGCAGTCGTTCTCGCATTCCACGTGGACGGGCTCGACCTGACACTCGCCCCAAGCCGACTCTTCGCAGATTTCTACGCCTTCTCCGCATGTGTTCTGGCAGGCGCGCTCGGTCGATTCCACGACACAGCGCTGCCAGACGCCCTCCTCACAGGTCTGAGTGCCTTC
The DNA here is from genome assembly GCA_963809955.1 of uncultured delta proteobacterium. Taxonomy (GTDB): domain Bacteria; phylum Myxococcota_A; class Polyangia; order Polyangiales; family Polyangiaceae; genus JAICQQ01. The sequence goes on along the minus strand of CAWELQ010000007.1, from coordinate 498,910 downwards.
GCCACACACGTCGCGGCAGGGGCGCTGCTGTCCTTCGATCGCGCACAGGTCCGCGGTGCGCAAGGCACTGCGCGCGCCGCAAGAAAATGTACCTCCCAGGGCCAGGCTGCCCGCGAGCACGGCCGGTATCAGGAGCTGGTATCGATTCGAAATGGCATCACCGGAAGGAAGACCTGCCGCCAACGCAGCGCAGCATAGCATGAAAACCACGGGCGACCCGCTGGGCCCTTGCCCAGCAAAGGGTAACCAGTATCATCGCGCCGGCCAGCCGCGTCGGCTCATCACTGAGCATGACCCAAGCGGTTCGACCGCTTCAGCTTTTTCGCTCTCTCGTCCGGATCTTCTCAAGTATGGCGCAAGTGATTCTCAAGGATGTCAGCAAGTCCTACGACGGCCAGGTCAAAGTGGTCACGGACTTCAACCTGGAAGTCCACGACGGTGAATTCATCGTCCTGGTGGGCCCGTCGGGCTGCGGCAAATCCACCACGCTACGAATGGTGGCAGGGCTCGAAGAGCTCAGCGGGGGCACCATCCAAATTGGCGACCGCATCGTCAATGACGTCCCCCCGAAAGACCGGGACATTGCGATGGTATTCCAGAGTTACGCGCTCTACCCGCACATGACCGTCCGGGAAAATATGGCCTTCGCGCTCAAGCTCCGGAAGCGCTCGAAGGCCGAGATCGAAAAGAAGGTGCGCGCTGCGGCCCAAGTGCTCGATATCGAACACCTGCTCGAAAGGAAGCCCAAGGCGCTGTCCGGCGGTCAGCGTCAGCGCGTCGCCGTGGGGCGAGCCATCGTCCGCGACCCGCAGTGCTTCCTCTTCGATGAGCCGCTGAGCAATCTCGATGCCAAGCTGCGCGTCGAAATGCGTGCGGAACTCAAGGAGTTGCATCATCGGCTCGCGAGCACGACCCTGTACGTGACGCACGATCAGGAAGAAGCGATGACCCTGGGCGATCGTGTCGTGGTGATGAAGGATGGCATCGTGCAACAGGTTGGATCAGCGCTAGAGATTTACCACCAGCCTAAAAATCGCTTCGTTGGCGGGTTCCTGGGCAGCCCCCCCATGAATTTCTTCGAAGGATCGTTGATCCAGGATGGGGACCGGATGTTTTTCGACGAGGGCAGCGGCCGTCTTCCCGTGCCCGATTGGGCCCGAGAGTCGCTGAAGAGTCACCTGGGCGGCAAGGTGACCCTGGGTGTGCGCCCGGAGGCGATGAGCGACCAGACGACGGCACGCTTCGACACCGCGGATAACTGCTTGAAAATGCGTGTCCTGCTCGTACAACCGCTCGGCGACCGCAAGGACGTGTACCTGGCCACTCCCCAGCACGAGCGTTCGGTCGCGCTGGTGGACGCCTACGCTCGCTTCGACACGGGCGAAACGGTGGATGTCTTCTTCGACATGAGCCGGGTCCACTTCTTCGAACCCAGTGCAGACGGCGTCGCTCTCGTCGACAACCCCAATAGCGCCCGGGCCGCCTAGCCCCGCGGAATTTGGCACTTGGCCCGGGCCGGTTCTTTTCCTAGGCTCGCGCGCCAAATGGCAAGTAACAACAAGCTCGCAATCGTCGTCGGCGGGGGGCCGGCTCCTGGTATCAACAGCGTCATCGGGGCAGCCTCCATTCGGGCGAACCTGTCGGGCATCGAGACCCTCGGTATCCTCGACGGCTACAGTCACCTGATGCGGGGCGACACGTCGCAGGTCATCAAGCTCAATATCGAGTCGGTATCGCGGATCCATTTTCGGGGCGGCTCGATCCTGCGCACCGCGCGCGCCAACCCCACCAAGAAACCCGAGCACCTCAAGAACACGCTCGAGGCGTTCCAGAAACTCGGGGTGGACAAGCTCATTTCGATAGGCGGTGACGACACCGCATTTTCGGCGCTGACCTTGGCAAAGCACTCCGAAGACAAACTGCGGGTCGTGCACGTTCCCAAGACCATCGACAACGATCTGGATCTACCCACGGGCATACCGACTTTCGGTTACCAGACGGCGCGACACGTGGGCGTCAACATCGTCAAAGATCTGCTGGTCGACGCGCGCACCACGAATCGCTGGTACTTCGTGGTCGCGATGGGGCGCTCGGCCGGACACCTGGCGCTGGGTATCGGCAAGGCTTCGGGCGCTACCGTAACGGTGATCCCCGAAGAGTTCGCCGGCAAGACCATCAGGCTCCGTCAAATCGTCGATATCGTGGCCGGCGCCATCATCAAGCGACTGAGCTATGGGCGGCCCGACGGCGTCGCAGTGCTCGCCGAAGGTCTGGTCGAGCATCTCGACCAGAAGGAGCTCGAGACGTACGCCGACATCGAGCGTGACGAACACGATCACATTCGCCTGGCGGAGATCAACTTTGGCGAGCTGGTGAAAAAGCAGGTGCGCGAACGCTTGAGTAAGTTCGGCGTCAACACCACGATTGTCGACAAGGACATCGGCTACGAGCTGCGCTGCACGGATCCCATTCCCTTCGACATGGAGTACACGAGGGATTTGGGCTATTGCGCCGCCAAATACCTCCTCGAGGGTGGCTCGGGCGCCATGGTGACTATCCAGAACGGCGTCTTCAAGCCCAAGAACTTCGACGAGATGGTCGACCCGAAGACGGGCAAAACCCGCGTACGCTTGGTGGATACGGACACGGAGTACTACAAGATAGCTCGGCGCTACATGTTGCGACTGCGCAAGGACGACTTCGAAAACGCCGACCAGCTGAAGAAGCTCTCCGAAACGGTAGGTCTCAACGTCGACCAGTTCCGCAGCGAATTCGAGCACGCGGTCGAGGACGAAGCGCCACCCATCACCTTCAACGTCTGAAATGACCGATTCGGCGAACGGGGCTGGGCGACGAGCGTTCCCGTCCGCCGGCCTCTCCCCTTTTTCATTGCTAGCATCTGCGAGGTCTCGTGATTGTCGGGGTTCCCAAAGAGATCAAAGAACACGAATACCGCGTGAGTTTGCTACCGGTCGGTGTCGAAGAGCTGATTCGTGCGGGACACCGCGTGTTGGTGCAGCGCGGCGCTGGGGTTGGAAGCGGCATCGCCGACGCCGACTACGAGCGGAATGGGGCTACCCTGTGCGACTCTCCCGCAGCCATCTGGGCCGAGGCGGAATTGATCGTCAAAGTGAAGGAGCCACAATCGACCGAATGGCCCCTGATGCGCCAGGGTCAGCTGATCTTCACCTATTTTCACTTCGCTGCCAGTGAAGCGCTGACCCGCGCTCTTCTGGACTCGGGAGCGACCGCTCTTGCCTACGAAACACTGGCTGGCGAGGACGGCCACCTGCGCCTGCTCACCCCCATGAGCGAAGTGGCCGGCAGGATGAGTATCCAGGAGGGCGCCAAATACCTGGAACGGCCACAGGAAGGTCGCGGGATTTTGCTAGGTGGCGTACCGGGTGTCGAGCCGGCGCACATCACGGTGCTCGGGGGCGGAGTGGTGGGTAGCAATGCCGCGAAGGTCGCCGCTGGCTTCGGCGCCAGTGTGTTCGTGCTGGACACTAGCGTCGAACGCCTGCGCTACTTGGACGACGTGATGCCAGCCAACGTCACCACGCTCTTCAGCGACAGGCACACCATCGTCGAGCAGCTTCAACGCGCCGACCTAGTGATTGGCGCCGTTTTGATTCGCGGGGCCCGAGCGCCACGCTTGGTGCGTCGCTCCGACCTGAAAACGATGAAGCCCGGGTCGGTGATCGTGGACGTGGCGGTGGACCAAGGTGGCTGCGTGGAGACCACCAAGCCCACCTCACACGGCAAGCCCACCTTCATCATCGACGACGTGGTGCATTACTGCGTCGCCAATATGCCGGGCGCCGTGGGCCGCACCAGCACCTATGCCTTGTGCAACGTGACCTTCCCCTACGTGCTGCACATCGCTGAGCGGGGCCTGGATAGCGCCGCCAAAGAAAATCCGCACATCGTCAGCGCAGTGAACGTGCACGCCGGTCAAGTGACTCACCCCGCGGTTGCCGAGACTTTCGGGCTGCCCTCGGTGCCCTTCCTGTAGGCCCCGAGCTAGATGGAAAGGGTCTCCCGCCGAGTCACCGAAAAGGCCAGGCGCTTTTCGTAGTAAGCCGCCTCGTTGACGAACACCGGGTAGACCTCCGGCTCGGGCCCTTCGAAACGGATGGTTTCTCCACTGAGCGTGAGAAATACAGGATCGCCGCGCTTCAAGGGCTGATAGTCGCGATCTTGCAGGTCGGGATGCACCACGGCGAGGATCCGGTCATCGGTATCGCGCGGGTAGTCGTAGGAGCGCAGATGCGCATAGACATCGAGCGTTCCCGGACTCGAGGCTTCAAGGGCCCCTTGATTGTGAGCTTCGATGAAGTCCAGGCAGTGCTGAACCACTCGCTCGGTGCCCAACAGAAGGTCGGCTCTCACCACGTTGTTGGGCGTTGGCCCCACCTCGATAGTGGCTCCGCGCGGCACGATGCCACTGAGCGCGCTGTTCGGCAACGTCTCGTCGATCCAAGCGTACACCTTGAGACGCGGCTCGCGTCGTTGCACCCAGGCAGCCATGCGCAGGTTGAAACGATCCAGATTCGTTACGATGAAAGACAGCCCCATATTCGCCGTGGTCGTGTGCAGATCGAGCACCACCTCGACAGGCGTTTTCCCATCCGGTCCAATCGTCGCGAGTATCTCGTGGGCGCGGCGCACCTCCTGCGGCGCGTCGGGCGCGGCGCTCGGGGAACCGAAGCAGCGGTTCAAATCGCGGTCCACGTAGCGAAGCCGGCGAGCGAAAGCTGCCGGATTGCCGAGCAGAGGCAGGCACTCGAATGTAGGGCGCCGCACGGCAGCGGGCAGCTTCGACCAGCGCTCCACCAACCAAGCACCGACCCACTCGTTGCCGTGAGTCCCGCCTACCAGCGCCACGCGCCCGACTCGGTCACCGTTCACGACGCCCCTGTCGCCTCCCCGGGTTCAGGGTACTCGGTGGGATCGTGGCCTCGAGACGCTTCGCCCGCCCAAGGACGGAGGCTTGCCACCAGTTCGAGGTGTTCGGGACAAGCGAGCACGCCCAAGTCGGATTCTATGCGCGGCGGCGCCGCATATTTGTCCAGCAGCCTGTGCAAGCGCCGCTGAGAACCTTCGATGCGACGCGGGTCGAGTTCGCCGCTGCTCATCGCCAGAATCAACGCATCGATGGAACGATGTGCCCGCTCCGCAGTATGACAAACCAGAATGCTGTCAACGCCCGCGCGAGCCGCCAGCACCGCGGCCTCCTCGACGCCGAAGTGGTCGGCGATGGCCCTCATTTCGGTGTCGTCGCTGAACACCACCCCTTCGAATCCCAGGTCTCGCCGCAGCAACCCCTCGATAACTTCGGAACTCATGGTCGCCGGTCGCCCGGGGTCCAGCGCGGTCATGACCACGTGGGCAGTCATGACAGAAGCCACGTCGACCTTCACCGCGCTCTGGAACGGTGGCAACTCTACCCGGTCGAGCCGCGCCCTATCGTGGCACACGCGCGGCAGCTCGAGATGCGAATCCTGGAGGGTATCCCCATGCCCCGGAAAATGTTTCGCACAGGCGGCGACTCCCGCCTGTTGCAGCCCCTCGATGAAGGCTCTTCCCATGCGCGCCACCAGCGTGGGATCGCGGCCGAACGAGCGATCGCCAATCACGGGGTTCTCAGGATTGGTGTCCACGTCGACTACCGGCGCAAAGTTCAGATCCACCCCGACCGCCGAGAGCTCGCGGCCCAGCAGCCCACCAACACTGCGAGCCAGCCGCGCATCCCCGCTGTTCCCCAACACCCGCATCGCCGGGACCGGAGTGAATCCGCCGCGTAATCGACGCACGCGCCCACCTTCCTGGTCGATGGCCACGAAGATCGGTCGCCCCGCTAGGCGCTTGATCGAGCGGGTCAACTCCAGCACCTGCCGCGGTGACTCCACATTGCGACCGAACAGCACCACCCCTCCCACGCCCCGCTCGATCAGCGTCTCGAGCTCGCTGCCGAGCTCCCGTCCGTCGAAACCGACGGTGAGCATCCGCGCGGCCTTGCGCGCGAGCTCCGCCGTCATCTACGGCGATCCCGTCTCGGCGGCGTCGGGGTCAGGGCACACGTCCGCGCCCAGAACTCGCTACCCGGCGTCGAAGCGCGCGACACGACCCCGAGCATGGGCGGACTATTTCAGTGCAGAAGCGATGTCCGACCCCATGGAATCGAGGCTGTCCATCTGCTTTTTCGCAGCTTTTTGGCTCACACCCTTTTTCTTCGGGGCGGGCGCCGCCGCCGGAGCAGGGGCCTGAGCCATGCTCGCCTGCTTCGCGGCATCGGCCTGAGCTTTCTTTCGAGCTTCCTCGGCTTTCTTCGCCTTCGCATCTTCTTCTGCTTTTTCGAAGGCGAGCGCCGTCATCTTCATGTGCTCCTGTCGCTCCTTGGCCGTCAGCTGCGGCTTGTCTTGCTGACTCGCCTTAGCCTTGATTTCAGCAGCCTTCTTCTCGGCGTCTTTGTCCTTGCCGCCGGCACTCACCGCAACGATGCCAACGATCGCCAGCACACCCACTCCGATCGCGGCATACGTCGTGACGCCGGTCTTCTTCATCGGGATCGCTTCACCGGCCAGGCTCACCCTGTCGCCGCTATTTCCCGCTCCAGCCGTTTGTTGTGCCATCAGTTCCTTCCGTGAATCTCTAACGAACTCTTGCGCTGACTCCAAAGGTTTCACACCCGGGAAAGCGGAGCAAAGACGAAAGAAGTTTAGCTCCCACCTTCGGATTGTCTAATTCTGCGCAAATGCACACGCGAGTAGAATGCGCCTAAATGGCGTCCGTGCAGGAAACTCTGCCAGCTTGCCAAACAAGCAATGCGCGACGCGCCCAGCCAAGTTTAGGCCCTTTACTCGAGGGCCATTGGGCCGAACACCGAGCGGCCCAATGGCGGCCGCGGGCAGACCGAGGGCGTTCGGCCGCGGCCCTCGCCCCCCTAACCGAGGCCACGCACACTGTGCGAAGGGCTTTGTATATCCGCGGCTCCTCCGTCCGCGGAGCGAGCGCCCCGAGTGGACTTCTCGACAACCGTGACGCCGGTATCGATTGGGACTGGCCCCTCATTCATCGTCCTTTGGGCTCGCGAATGGGGAAGTCCGTCGCGAGCCGGCCGAGACCGCCCGCCGCCGCAAGAGGATCGGCAGGCGCAGTAGAACTGGGGCCTGGCGTCGCCAGATCGCTTGTCTTTCCGGAGCGGGAGACGGGGTTCGAACCCGCGACCCCGAGCTTGGGAAGCTCGTGCTCTACCAACTGAGCTACTCCCGCAAGGAGCAGGCGGAGCATAGCTCCGAGGCCGGCATCAGGGAAGAGTTCTGGCCCCCAGCAGAGAGCAAAATCCGACTGGCCGCGCCGCGGGCGCGCTGCACTTGACCGGCCGCGGAGGCGGAGATAAACGGGGGGCCGCCTTATGAAAGTCGCTACAGTTCATTCGGTCTGCGAATGTCAGGCAAAGCTCGAAGCCGATTTGGCGGAAGACCTGCGGGTGATCGCCGGCCGCGCGCGGCGCACACGTGAGGAACGTCCGGAAACGGCGCCAGCCAACACCATCGGCGGCGGCGAGGTGTTTCAGGTGGGCTGGTTCTGCCCGTTCTGCATTCGCAACACTTTGCGCTCCTTCACGACTTCGGCGCTTGCCTGGCGCGAGGTGGCCGAGCCGCTTCCCTCCACCGAACCCACCGCCTGAAGGCGCCTGAAGGGAGCTCCTAGGCGGCGCTGAGTGGCAGACGTGGCGAGCTGTCGTGTTCGATTTGCTCGAGGAGCTTCCGCGTGACGTCCGCTCGCGGTTCGTCTTTCGCGCGCTCTCTGAGCCAAAGCGCCTGACCAAGTGCACGACGTGCGTCCTCGACGCGCCGGACGCGCAAGCAAGAAACTCCGTACAAGGTCCACAGCCGCGCGCTGTGCTTTTCGTGCTGACAGGCCTCTCGCAGAGCTAGCATGGCCTGTCGATACTCTCCGCGGCGTTTGAAGCGACGCGCACGCCGAGTACACCTCGCTTCGAGGGACTCTTCCAGCAGCTGGCGCTCTGGAATTTGAGTGCGGGATCGTCGCGTTCGTCGGGCCATTTTCGATTTCTGGTACTTGTACGCACGAGCGAAGCGAAAGTTGTGCCAGCGACGAATAAAATCTCACTTGTTTCAGACCGGGCTGCGGCGCCCTGCTTTCTCCACCTATTGCGGTCAACTGGCCCAAGCTTGGCCAACAAAGCCCGTGCCACCATCCCACCAGCCGCTAAGGAAGACCGATCCTCACGTCATAGAGGTGTGTCCGAACTGCACCCCCTGGTGTCCGACAACGGCAGCATGTGTGCTACGCACGCTCACCGCTGGCGCTTGCTTGCCGGCCTACAGTGAGTTCCGGTAGAGCGTGAGCAGATCGGCTTCGCCGCAGCGCCGTGGATTCTGCTGGTGGCAGGCGTCTCGAGCCGCCAGCTTGGAGAGCTTGTGCAGGGCCGCCTCATCGATCCCGACTTCGCTCAGACCATTGGGTAGTCCGAGATTTGCGCGCAGCTCCTCGAGTGCTTGCCGACACGCGCCTGGCTCTGTATCCGCGCCCAGCAAGAGGCCTACGTGGGCTATTTTCTCGGGCACGACCTCGGCATTGAACTCCACCACAGCGGGCAAACACAACGCGTTGGCCAGCCCGTGATGCAGGCCGTGCTCGCTCGACAGTGGATGTGCCAGCGAATGGCATGCTCCGAGGCCCTTTTGGAAGGCGACAGCACCCATCATGGCCGCCTTCATCATCGCGCCGCGCGCTTCCAGGTCGTCCCCATCGACGACCGCTGCGCGCAAGTGTTTGGCAACCAAGTCGATGCCGGCGAGCGCAATTGCATCAGCCATCGGGTGGTCGCCAAGCGACAGGTATGCCTCGATGCAATGCGTTAGCGCATCGAACCCAGTCGCCGCCGTGGTTTTCGATGGCATCGTTTTGGTCAGCCGCGGGTCGAGCAACGCAACGCGCGCCAGCAGGTGGGGCGAAAAGATGACGGTCTTGCGCCCGGTCGACTTGACGGTCACGACCCCCGAACGACCCACCTCACTGCCCGTGCCCGCGGTGGTCGGTATCGCCACAATGGGAGGCACGTTGCCGGGTACGAAGCGGTCCCCCCCGAGCGAGTCATCGAGCTCCTCGAAGGGGCGATCGGACACGGCTCTCAGGGCGACCAGCTTGCCAGCGTCGAGTGGCGAGCCGCCGCCTAGGGCCACGACCGAGTCCGCCCCGTGGGACCGAAAGGCGGACTGACCCGCCGCGATGTTGTCTTCGCTCGGATTTTCGTCGACACCCGAGAAGCACGCGACTTCGAGGCCGGCAGCCTCGAGCGCGCGCTGCACTGGTTCGACCAGCCCCGCCTTGACGATTCCGCGGTCCGTCACGATGAGGGGTCTGAGACAGCCGATCCTCTCTACCTCTTGCCCCAAAACCTCCACGGCTCCGACGCCGAACACGATGCGTGTAGGAAAACTCCAGATTGCGTAGCTCATATGCTCTCGAAGTAGCGTGCCAACTCCCAATCGGTGACTGCGCGCTCGAATTCGCGCGCTTCCCAATCGCGAGTCATCGCGTAGTGGTCGCAGAAATCCCCTCCGAATAGCTGGCGCGCCGCCTTGCTAGCGGAAAAGGCCTCGATGGCCCGGCGAAGAGTGTTCGGCAATCCGGCAGGCCCGCCTTGGCCCGCGTCGCCCACGGTCGGCTTGGGCGGAGCGAGCTTCTTCTCTATTCCCCACAGCCCTGCCCCAACAGAGGCGGCCATTGCCACGTAGGGGTTGATATCCGCGGCCCCCTGCCGGTGCTCGACTCGTAGGCTCTTGGGGTCGCCGGCGCCGATGACGCGCAAGGCGCACGTGCGGTTTTCCATGCCCCAGCTCGCCGAAAGCGGCGCCCACAGCCCGGGCACGTAGCGCTTGTAGCTGTTCACCGTCGGAGACATCATCAAAGTGAGCTCCTGCATCAGCGCCATCTGGCCACCCAGATACTGTCGCATGGTCGAGGACATTCCAGAAGCGGAGCGAGCGTCGTGAAAGGCGTTGCTCCCTCCTCTCCACAAGCTCTGATGTAGATGACCACTGCAGCCAGGAAACTCGGCATTCCACTTGGCCATGAAGGTCGCTGCGAGCCCACGACGATGTGCTATCTGCTTGACGGCTGTCTTGAACATGGCCGCCTGATCCGCGGCGCCCAGCGCATCCCCGGCAGCGAGCGCGACCTCGTACACTCCCGATCCGGTTTCCGTGTGCAGCCCTTCCAGCTCGATACCGGAGCCGGCAAGCTGACCCTGCAGCTCGGCCATGAGCTCGGCATCCTGACCGGTTCGAAGCCAGCTGTAGCCGAACATCCCTGGGTCGAGGGGCGTCAAGCGGTGAAAGTGCTTTTCGTGAAGTGAGTCGCGTGTCTCTTGAAACAGAAAGAACTCGTACTCGACCCCGACCTTGACAGAAAACCCCAGCTTTTCAGCGCGAGCCAGCACCCGTTTGAGCAGGGAGCGCGGGCACGCCGGATGAGGCTTGCCCGCCTGGTCTCGAAAGTCGCAGAGCATGGCGACCACACCCGGCTCCCAAGGAATGCGACGCTCGGTGGCCGGGTCGAGCACGGCGTGAGCATCCGGGTAGCCCGTGTGCCACCCGGTCAGCTTTGCCCGATCGTACAGCGCATCCGCGATGTCCCATCCGAAGATCACGTCGCAGAATCCGAACCCCTTACTGAGCGCGGACTCGAGCTTGTCGAGGGACACGTACTTGCCACGAAGCACACCGTCGATATCGAAGCCGCCGATCTTGGCGCGCGCAATGCCCTCGTCCTTGAGCCTTTGCACCAGCGCCTGAGCTTGGCTGCTGGCAGCCCCCGTTGCGCGGGCAGCTGCCTTTCGCCCAGCGGACCTGCTCGCGCCGCGCTGCGAGGGCTCTTGCTCAGTCGGTGCTCGCTTCGGCATGGGCTCTTCATACTGCTCCTCGGGCACGACAGCAATCCGCCTGAGCGCCACGAGAAGCGAACAATCGTTTGACAGAGCTCGTGGCGCCTGACGTTAATTGGGCATCTCGAGCGACAGTTCGGACATGGCGTCGGAGTCTCCCTCTTTTCGGCAGCAATCGGTCGCGGCGCCGGGCTTGATGGCGGGCGCCCGCGCGCTCTTCGCAGGCTGGGGCTTTTTGCTCCGCACGCCGCGAAGCTGGCCGTACGCACTGCTGCCGGCCCTGATTCTGGGCCTGCTGCTGGGCCTGGTGGGCTGGAGCACCACCTCACTGCTATTCCCGAGAATCCTCGCGAGCTTGCCTCGCGCCTCTGCTGGGTTGGAGCACGCGCTGTGGCTGGGCGCGTCCGGAGTCCTGACCGCTGGCGTGTTGGTGTTGGGTGTTTCGCTCGCTCTTGCCTTGACTCCGCCACTGTCCAGCCCCGCGCTCGAAGCTCTGGTTTCCCTCCAAGAGGCCGGCATGGGCATCCCCAAGCGGCAGCGCCAGAGCTGGTGGTCGGAAATCTGGTGCGGATTCCGAGCACAGGTTTTCGTCTGGATTTTCGTCGCGCCGGCGCTCGCCGCGCTGTGGCTCCTGGAGCTTCTCGTGCCCGCGCTGCTGATGATCACCACACCACTCAAGCTCATCGTCACGAGCTTCGCGCTCGCCTGGAACCTACTCGACTACCCGCTCACTCTGCGAGGCGTGCGCATGCGCGAACGCCTCTTGTTGTTTCGCCGTTTCAAGGCCACCTGCCTGGGTTTTGGAGCCAGCTTCGCCGTGCTCTTCTGGATCCCCTGCGGCTGCCAGGTGGTCTTACTCCCGGTGGGAGCGGCGGCGGCGACTCGCCTCGTCTGGGAGCTGCTCGTCCACGCGCCCGACCTGCTGCCAGCCCTCCCCCGTCCCACGCCAACAGAACAGCTCCGAAGCAGACCTAACGCGGCCGTCCGTGGCTAAACCCAGATGCGAGCGCGACGCTCGGTGCTCTAGTTCTGTCCCAGGGAGATCCCGAGCTGTCGGCGCAGTGCGAAGTAGTTGTCACCGGTCGCGAACACGATGAGATCTTTGCGAAGCTCCTCGGACCCGGCCCCGTCCCGACCGAGGAGCTTCCACGCAACGACCAAGTCGTTTGACAACAATAGCCCCGCACGACAAGCCGTCTTTTCGACGGCGTGACTCCAACGTTGCAAATTAGTGCGCCCCCCTTCCTCGACGAAACGCAGAAAACATGCGCTGAGAGCGTCGGCCTGGGACGGGTCGAGCATGGCCTCGATGGCCTGAGCGATCGGTCCGACGCGCTGCTTCATGTCGGCCGCGATGGGCAGGCCCGGATTACCCACCGTCAACGCTGCCAGGAACAGATCCTCGAGATCCGGAACCGCGGAGAACAAGGCCTTTACGTAGTTCTCCTGGCGGTAAAACGCGAGATGTCGACCGATCAGGAATGCGTGCTCGAGCTGAGATAGACCGCTGAGAACCCGTTTGCCTATCACCGTGATGGGTGGCACCGCGGGAATGTGCTGGTAACCGACATCGCGCTCCCGCTCCAGGTAGACCGGCGGCGGCGCCAGGCCGAGCAACGCAGCCGCCCAGGGAATGGCTCGAACGGCAGTGACCGTCGCCTTGCTCGTCTCCTGCAGAGTCTCCGGCGCCGGCTGGTGAAGCTGGCCTTGGCGACGCAACGCGGAAACGCGGCCGAGCAAGGCGGCTGGCGCCACGAGCGAGAAGATCTGACTGGTGAGCGCCTCCTGCTCTGGGTGAAAGAGATAATCGTGCCAGGCGTCGGCAGACACGGGGGCGCGCGGAGCAATCAGCGTTTGGCTGCGATACTGATTGTAGAGGTCGAGCTCTTCCTGGTTGGCGAGTTCCAGAGCCACCAGCGCTTGGCTAACGCACCACTGCCGATCGATTTCGCCGCGCGCTCGGTAGATACGGTAGAGCCCGCGCAGCGTATCTGGACGCGTCGGATCGCGCCGGACCCGTCGCCAGGCCTCACCCGGATCTTCCGTCGCCTCACCCGCCGAGCTCTCCAGATCGGTCAAGTCCACTTCCACGTTGACGTTCGCCTGAACCCGAGTCAGTTCGGCCTCGAGCTCCTGAACCCGTGCGCGCAGCTGTTCGATTTGCTTGAGGAGCATCTCGGTCCCAGCCGCTCCCGCTGCTTGCACGTCGATCGGCGCGAAGCTCGCGGCCGGTTCTTCGAACTGCTCGACGATCTTCACCTTGTGGCGTTGCTGATAGGCGACAACCATTGCCTGCTCGAGTCTGAGCAAACGGCTGCGGTCCAGCCCCAGATTGTCCGCGGCCTTTTCGAGCCGAACCCGCTCGTCCTGCGTGATGACTCCGTCCTCCAGCGCCTCGGCAAACAGCTCTTCGTACTGCATCTCCAGCGGCCCGAGACCGAGGCCACCGCTGACTTCACCGGGACTGAACTGTTCACCTAGCTCGAATCCCGCCACGCCGTCTGCGTCACTCATCGTCAGCCTCCTCCGGCACCTGCCCAGCGCGATCGCCGGGCTCGAGTCACCGAACCACCACTATCGCCGTGTCTGTCGTGCGATTCAAGCACCCAGAGCGGCTCGCACACTCGAGGTCCGGAGGCCGGTCGACTCGGCAGAGCCGGCATCGAACTTGCCCAGACGTTCACCGAGCGTTAACGGGTGGGGCAGCGTGATGCGTCGCCGAGCCTCGTTGCTTCTGATGATTGTCGCCGGCTGTAGCCGCAGCCCCGTCGAGCCACCAGCGTGGACGGCGAACGCAACCCGTTCGTCTGCCCCACCTGCGGCATCGTTCCTTACATCGACCGACGCGGCCCCTGTCGCCGATGTCGACTCCCAGCCTACAGCTGCGGCCTCTGGGGTCCCGCTGACGCAGCCGTCGGCTCCCTCTGAGCTTACCACTCCCCCGAGCGCCCGGCCCCCCCCGGTAGCTCCCGCGATCGACCCGCTCGTCGCAATCGAGCCCCCCTACAAGCCATACGAGCGGCCGCGCCCCGAAGGGATCATCTTGGCCGCCGGCGAAGACGAGAAGCTCGCGCGCTGGAACGTGGGAGGCACCGGAGACCCGGAGTTCATTTCCAACAGAACTAGCTTTCACCCCGGAGCGCGAGTCGTGGTCAACACCCGGTTGATCGTCGGAAAGCTGCCACAGCACGCGCGGCGCGGCCTCAGTCGGGGCGGAGTGTTGGCGCAGGCACGCAGCCGTGGCTACTGGCCACTCAGAGTCTGTTTCGAAAACGCGCTGAGGCGTAGCGCCGACCAGCACGGTAAAACCGTGATTCGCTTCACCGTCGGACGCAGCGGAAGAGTAACCCGCGCCCACCTGCGTCACACCGACCTCGATGGGCTGGCGGGCGAATGCGTCCGGAAGGCGGTCGAAGCGCTGACCTTTCATCCGGGCCCAAGCGCGGGACTCATCGCGCTGGATCTGAGCGTGGAGTTCTGGCCGGGGGATGCCCCCGTCCCGCGCGCCCGTCCACCCGAGGGCGCGGAGACCGACAATCCGGGAGTCCTCGACGAGGAGGCACTCGTATCGGTGATCGCCCCAGCGGTGGCCGATCTCGAGCAATGCTATCGCGCTGGCCTGGCCCGTGATCCCAAGCTTTGGGGCCGCCTGCAGGTGCTCTTCGAACTTTCCGAGGACGGCACGGTCACGTCGATGGCGGAAGACGAGAGCCGTTTCCCCGACCGCGGGGTGCGAGACTGCGCGCTTAGAGCGCTGCGCAAACTCAGCTTCCCTGCGCCTGCGGAAGGACCGCTGACGTTCGTCCAGGCGTTTCGGTTCGGCTCACCGCCCGAGCAGGCCGGGCAAGCAACCCCCGACAGCCAAAACGCTCCTCGCGAGTAGTCCGCCAACTGACCGACGGTGAGCGCCGTGCGTCCGCTTCGCCCCCGAGCCAGGCGCCCCATACTAGCGCTCAGCCTTCCCACGACTACATTCAACGTATGCTGCGCGGCCTGCTCGTCCTGTTCGTCGTGGTCCCCTTGGTCGAGCTGTACCTCCTGACCCTGATCGCGCGGGCCACGAGCTTCTGGTGGGCGGTCGCGCTCACCCTCGTGACCGGGGTGCTGGGCGGCTCGCTCGCCAAGCGTGAGGGATTGCGAGTATGGCGGCGCTGGCAGGAGGCCCTGAGCCGCATGCAGGTGCCGGAGGAAGGAGTCGTCGGAGGGCTCTTGGTGCTAGTCGGCGGGGTTCTGCTGATCACCCCAGGTGTGCTAACCGATCTCACGGGGCTGCTGTTGCTGCTGCCGCAGCCGCGCCGTTGGGTCGCCAGCGCGATTCGTCGGCGCGTGAACGCGAGGCTGTCGGTCTCGGGGGGCGGATTCACTCGGCTCGAAGGTTTCGGGGCGCCCCCTGGGCCGACTCCGCCCCCTCGAGGCGAGACGCAGCGCGGCCCCATCGACACCACTGGCACTTCTCTCGATCCATAGGCCAATCGGACCCTAGCGCCCCTGCTCGCGCACCCGGTCACTTCATATCGACTAGAGGGCAGTGAATTCGAAGGCGCCCGCCGCGCCGCCTTCCGCGGGCTCTCCACCCTGGCCTGCGCCTCCACCCGTACCAAGTGCTCCGCCCGATCCGACGCTGCCCGGGGTTCCACCGGCGCCCGCTGCGCCTGTGCAGCTGCTGCGCACCGCGTCTCCTTCGGCTGGCGTCGCGCAGAACCCAGGACGCTGCAAGTACGGCAACGTCGCAACGACGCACTCGAGGCCCACGGGGCAATCGTCCGTGCAGTCGCACAGCGGGGCGCAGAAGCCCATGTCACCGTACGTGGCTTGTTGAGCTACCGGAATCGCGCAACCAACGCTCGCTGGATCCATCGCGACACCGCAAGTCGGGTAAGAACCCAATGTGCAGGTCTCGTCACAGCGACCGCCTTCCGCCCGCTCGATCAATCCGCAACTGCCGCGGCAAGGGTCGGGGTCAGCAGCCACGTTGCAGCGTTCGGCAAGCCGTCGACCGCGAGGCAGATCCCGCACACATTCTCCAGTCCTAGGATCGCAGAAGCGCCCGGAGCCGCAATCGAAGTCACCATTGCATTGAGGCATGCAGGTGGGCGTATCCCTTTGGCACGTCCCTTTGCAGACTTCTCCTTCAGAGCAGTCTTCCGTCGTTTCACACGAGACCGCCGTGTCCTCGAGCAGGGGCTTGCAGGCAAACTCGGTGCGCCCATGACACTTGTCCTTGTCGAAAGCGTCGTCGACTACCGACCCGTACTCGCAGGCCTCCATGCAGTACGAGAATCGGCCGAAATTCACGCAACGGGCGTCATCCGCGTAGTCCTCGCAACTACCGGGGTCGCCCGTGCAGCTGGCGGTACACAACCCTCTAGGGGGCCCGCCCTTGGTCAACGACAGCGAATCATCCGTCAGGCACGTCAGATCTTCGCCGCAGTCTTCCTGGCGGCTGCACGAGCGCCCGAAATTCGCACGCGGCCCCCCCGCCTCGGGATCCGTCATCCCGTCGGTCGAGTCCCCGCCCGCTCCCGCGCCAGTCATCGCCGGCAAGGGTAGCCCCTCGTCATCGCCACAGCCGCCAGCGCTAGCGAACAGTGCCGCCGGCAGCATGGCAACCAGCCAGATCGAGCGCGACATGGAAAGGGCGTTCAGAGTGAACTACCGTCGCCACCTGCGCCCGCGGCGCCGCCAGCTCCCATGTCCGGGCAGTCGTTCAAGACGGGAGTGCCGTCGGGTGCTGTCGCGCAAATACCCGGACGGCCCTTCCAATCGAAAGGCCCCATATCGTCCTCGATCTGAACGCAAGAGAGACCTCCGTAGCATTCGTCGGTACAGTCGCAGAGGCGACCGCATAGCCCGACGTCGCCGGCAGCGTTAGCCTCGTCGTACGCGATCAGCAGGCAATCCGCGGTGGCTTCGGTGTTGCTGCTGGAACCGCATGCCGGGTAGCTCCCCAACACGCAGGTCTCCAAGCAGATACCCTGGTTACAGAAACCAGCGCACTCGTCCACTGCGGCGTCGGGGTCGCAGGTCGCGCCGAAGGGCTTTCCGGTGGGTTTGTCGTCGACGCACTCGCCGGTACTCGGACTGCAGAAGCGATTCGCCGGGCAATCTCCGTCAGAACTGCATTTGGGCATGCACACCTGCGGCGTGTTGAAACATACGCCCTCCGTGGCCCCGTCTTCAGTCGCCAGGCAGATATCACCGATATCGCAGTCCATGCTGGACTGGCAGGACACGCTCTGCTCGGCCTCGTGAATGACCAGGTCACAAACCACGTCGCTTCGCCCCTGACACTTCGTTGCGGTACCGCCAAAGGTGCAACGTTGCACGCAGTACGCCTTCGTTTCCGAAAACGCCAGACACAGCGAATTGGGGTCGACGTCCTGGCACTCGGCATCGGCATCCAATGCTGTGTCCCCAGAGCACGCCAGTGTGCAGAACCCATGAGCCGGACCACCCTCGCTCAAGGAGTTCGACCCACTGGTGAGGCATTTCATCGAAATCGGACAATCGGTATCCTGCTCACACTCCGTGCCAATCTGACTGGAGCTGGGACTGCCCCCGGTGCTCGACGAGGTGGTGTTCGAAGCGTTGGTGCCGCCGCTACCGCTTCCGCCGCCGCTGCCGCCGCTCGATCCACCACTGCCGTTACTCGAACCACCGCTACCCCCAGCGCTTCCGTGATTCGAGGACTCGTCGTCGCCGCATGCAGGCATGCTCAGCGCAAACGCGCACCCCAAAAAGCCAATCCAGACCCAATTAAGCCGACGCATAACCTGCCTCCAAGCGCGGCCAAATCCTGAGCCGCAATTCCGTTAGGCTTACCGGGCAACACGCGAAGCGCAAGACGTAATCGGCTGAGATCACGTGCTTTTATGTGAAAACTTCGGGCAACACTGGGAACTTGTTCGCAAAAACCGCTGTGTCCTGCGCCGAGCCTGCTCAATGGTCCAGCAGCCTGGTCGGATGCGGAAATGGTTCGATCGCGACCCAGCCCGTCGAAACCGTACAGACGACAAGCCCCCCCGGCCCGCGCACGGCGTCGCGAAACGTCCCCTGTTGTATGCGATCGCTCGTCCGCATTGGTGAAGCGAAGCGCCCTCCGGTATAGGACGACCACGTTGGGCTTGTCAATCTCTCATCCTGGCAAAGTGCGCTGAGCATGATGCGTATGTTAGACAAGCCCGGGACGTGTGTACCGCATCACCCAGCGGATTGCTTCCAGGTAGCGTTTCCGAGCCACGTTCGAGCGGAATCACGCGAACTTGGCGAAATCCGCCACCCCCGGGTAACGAAGCACCCATGTTTTCCTAGCGACAGACATGAAGTCGCATGTTTTCCGCACTGACCGATCGGTCATCGATTGCCCTCGGCGCCCTCGTGTGAGCGACCCGTCAGCTGCGCTCGCCCGACACGGCTGATGCGAAGCCGGACGTTTTCCGCACTGACTGGTCAGTCACCGATCGGCGCCCTCTCAAAAGGCGGACGAGTGCCGAGCGCTACGTCAGGACCCGCTGACTCGAAGTCGCAACATGGCCCCCCCTCGAGCCCCGCCGAACATTAACCCAGGAACCAAACCAGCCCCGCGGCGTTGATTTCCGGTGGGTCGACAGGGACTCGAACCCTGGACCAATGGATTAAAAATCCACTGCTCTACCGACTGAGCTATCGACCCGGTGGCTTGAACGAGGCGGCGTCTCTAGCGCGAAACCGCGGGTCGTTCCAGCTCATTGCGTGGGTTTTCGTCAACTCGCGCAATTTTCGACCCGCTGGGGAGTCAGCGGTGCGGGCGCAGGCGCGCCATAGTCTCGCTAAGCTCCTTGCTGAGACTCGCCTCGGCGGTCCGACCGAGGATCGCCCCTGCGCTGAACACGGCGAAGCTGACGTAGTCGTGCAAGAGCTGCTGGAGAATCACCTCGGGGTCCGAGCCCGCCGCAACGATGACTGCGTTGTCAGCCACGGTCTGGGGCTCGAAACGACCGTTGTCGTCCGGCCCGGCATTCCGAAACAGGATATCGTACACGCCCGCGCCGACCGCAAAGGACGTCATGCTCTCGGTGAATTCGCCCCGCATCCCGGCCGCGCCCACGCGCCGGCACAAGGCCGACAGGATGTCGTTCGCCGCGGCGACCAAGGCGGCGGGGCCGCCCTCGATGCGAGGCGGATGCATCACGATGTGTTTGGACTGAATAAGTGCGTAGATCTGCTTGGTCGTTTCGAATTCGCCCAACCCCGAGAGGCGGCCAATATCCTCCACGCTGGCCCGGCCATCGACGAGCGAAAACACCTTCTGAAATTCGTCGGACGGGACAGCATGGGGCTCGAGCTTGTGAGGGACGTAGTCGGAACTCGGAACCCGTTGCCGGAAATACCTGAGTTCGTCCATCCGCGTCACACCGTCCATCAGCAGAGCATTGGCACTCACCACCTGGGGAGAAACCAGCTTGGACTCGTCGAATCCGTCCAAGAAATAGAAAGTGCCGTCGCTCACCGTAAGCGTAGCGAACACCACTTCTTCGACCTGGCGGCGAATGTAGCGAAACACTTCATTGCGCTCCAAGAAACCGAGCTCGACAGCCGCTTCGCCGAAGCGCCTACCTGCCGAGACCGCTTGCATGATGCTGTCGAGCTGCTCGCGGTTGAGCGCACCGTACTGGTAGAGCACCGCGCCGAGACGCTCCTCGCTTTCGGAGGTTTGCACGCCCACGATGTTCCCTTGCTCGAAAAATATGGAACGGTGCGTGGCGCGCTCCATCACGCACAACTCGCCCCGCCATGCCGCCTGCCCAACCAAGGACAACACATCGCACATCATGCCCGGGGCGGTGACCTCGCCGGCCAAACGTACCAGTGCGCCGTCCTCACTGTCTCGCTTCCCGTCCTCGCCCGTATAGCGCATGAAGACGACGTGGTTCGGCGCCGGCAAGAGCCGGTAGGTGCCTTCGCGTGCTCGCATGCGTTGACTGGCAATCGTCCCAATTGGATGAGCTTGACCGCTCTTGTCGATTCGAATCAACTCGTCACGAGCATCTTCCATCAGTAAGCCTTACCGATAACCCTAACCCAAAACTGTACGGGAGAACACGTCGGGCGTGGCGGGCTCGCCTGTTGGTGGATGCTCCGCGAACCGCCCTCCTCTCCGGAAAGCACTCAGCGCAGTTCGGCCACGGTAGAGCCAAACAGCCGCTCGAGCCCGCCGAGCACGGCGTCGTTGGGTGTCACGCGCGTTCCGACTAGGTCGAGAACGGCTTCGGAACCCCCGGGGAGTTCCAAGACCAACTCGACCGCACAAGGGCCGGGATATTGCACCAAAAGGTCTTTCAATCGCTCCAGATCGCGCCGCTCGGTGCGCTCGGCGTGCAGCCTGATCGACACCGCGCGGGTGGCGCGCAACACGGCGTCCGCGAGCGGCTCGACACTGTCGACGAAAATGGTGGGCTCGCGCTCTTCGTCTGGTTCATCAGTCACTGGGAAGCTCACTTTTCCCGACAGCAGGACCGGTTCACCACTCTTGAGCAGGTGCGAGTAGGTGTCGATACGATCCCCACGCAGCTTCGCCTTCACACGGCCGTACACGTCCTCGACCTCGAAGAATGCGGCCTTACCGCCGCTGCCACCTCGGAACAACCGCTCTTGGTAGTTCTCGACCATCCCGCTGATGGTCACACTGCTCCAGGGCTGCTCTGCGGCGACCTTCATGCTGGCGAGCGCACCCAGGCGCGACAGTTTGTCACCGTAGCGAAACAAGGGGTGACCGGAAACGTAACAGCCGAGCGCGGCCTTTTCGCGACGCAACAGCTCCATGCGGTCCCATTCATCGGCCGGGGGGTACTCGTCGACGCTCATGCCAGCGCCGTTGCCGGACTCCTGCGCAGCTTGCTCGAACATCCCGAAAAGCGTCGTCTGGCCGCGGGCACGATCGCGGCTTGCAGCGCGCGACCGTTCGAGCGCGCGGTCCAACGCCGCGAAGGCGCGCGCTCTGGAGATGCCCATCTCTTCGAGGACTGCATCGAATGCTCCACACTGCACCAGCGCCTCGAGCACGCCCTTGTTCAAACGCTTCGAGTCGACACGGGAAGCGAAATCGAACAGGTCCCCGAAGGCGCCGCCCTCGCGACGTGCCTCGAACATACTTTCGAGCGCTGCTTCCCCTACACCGCGCACTGCGCCGAGCCCAAAGCGAATCTGCGGTCCGAAGCGATCTCTCAGCTTACCTGGCCCGCGCCCCGGGCCATCCCCCCGTGGATGGCTGTAGACCACCGTGAAGTCGGTTTCACTCATGTTGATATCCGGGGGAAGCACACTCACCCCCCAGGCACGCGCCTCTGCAATGGTGCGCACTACCTTCTCGATCTTGTCCTTGTCGGCCGTGAGCGTCGCCGCGAAAAACTCCGTCGGATAGTGTCGCTTCAGGAAGGCCGTCTGGTACGTCACCATCGCGTAGGCCGCCGAGTGGCTCTTGTTGAACCCGTACGAAGCGAACCCTTCGACCTCCTGAAAAATCGCCTCTGCCTGCGCGGCACTGACTCCATTCTTCTCGGCGCCTTCGATGAAGATCTGCTTCTGGCGAGCCATCTCCTCGGCCTTCTTCTTGCCCATGGCTCGCCGGAGCAGATCGGCGCCCCCGAGCGAATAGCCCGACAGGCGCTGCGCGATCTGCATCACCTGCTCCTGGTAGACCGGCACACCGTAGGTGGGTGCCAGCACTTCGTCGACCAGATCGTGCAGCTTTCGAATCGGCTTACGCCCATGCTTGCCGCCGATGAAGTCATCAATCATGCCGGTGCCGAGCGGGCCAGGCCGATACAGCGCCACCGCGGCCACGATGTCTTCGAAACGGTCTGGCTTGAGACCACGCAGAAGCTGCTGCATTCCCGACGACTCGAGCTGGAAGACACCCGTGGTGTCGCCCGAGGAAATCAACTGATACGTGCCAGCATCGTCGAGCGCTATCTTGGTGATGTCGAGCGGACGCCCCTGCCGGTCGGGTCGAGCGTTCACCAAATGCTGCGCGATATCGATCACGGTCAGCGTCTTCAGACCGAGGAAGTCGAACTTGACCAGGCCGGCAAGCTCGACGTCGTCCTTGTCATACTGGGTGATGATGGTCTGGTCGCTGGTGAAGCACGGCACGTGACCGTCGAGAGGTCCCTCGCTGATCACCACCCCTGCGGCATGCATACCCGCGTGCCGCGTCAACCCCTCCAGCTTCTTGCTCTGATCGATCAACTCGTGAACACGGTCGTCGCTCTCGTAGAGGGTCTTGAGCTTGGGTTCGACAGCGAGCGCTTCATCGATGGTGCACATCTTGCCCTGCCCCTTCTCGGGCACCAGGCTGGCGATGCGTTGCGCTTCGGGGGCAGCGATGCCCATGGCGCGCGCAACATCCTTGATCACGCTGCGGGCCTTGAGATTCTGGAAGGTCGCGATCTGACCAACGCTCGCGTTGCCATACTTCGCTGCCACGTAGTCGATCACCTCGTCCCTACGTGACATGCAGAAATCGACATCGAAGTCGGGCATGCTCACGCGCTCCGGATTGAGGAATCGCTCGAATAGCAGATTGTACGGCAGCGGATCGATTTCCGTGATGCCCATCGAGTAGGCGACCAATGAGCCCGCGCCAGAGCCGCGCCCCGGTCCCACGGGGATGCCGCGGTCCTTCGCTTCTCGGATGAAGTCCCAAACGATCAGAAAGTACCCAGGGTACTTCATTCCGATGATCACCTCGACTTCGGTATCCAGACGCTGTCGGTACTGCGCTTCGTCGATGCTCTTGCCGGCGGCCCGGAACTCCTCGAAGCGTTTCGCCAGGCCTTGCCCCGCCACGAAACGAAAGTAGCTGTCCATGTCGTGCCCTTCGGGCACCGGGAAGTGTGGCAGCATCGGCTTGCCCAGCTGAAGCTCCAGCCCCTCGCACATCTCGGCGACGCGCAGCGTATTCTTCAGCGCCTCGGGGTGGTTGGGGAAAGCAGACGCCATTTCCGAGGGACTCTTCAGGTACATCTCGAAGCTGCCATGGTGACCGGGCAGGGCCTCGGAGTAGGTTCGCCCGAGCCGTACGCAATCGAGGTACAACTGCGCCTGTCCATCCTCCTTCGACATGAAATGCACGTCGTTCGTGGCTACCAAGGGAACTTCGAGATCTCCGGCCGCACCTTCCAAGATGCCGTTGATGACGGCTTGTTCTGGGAGACCATGGTCTTGCAGTTCGACGAACAGATGCCCAGGTTCGAAGATGTCGCGCAATTCGGCCAGCGCGGGACGCGCCTGGTCAGGACCGGACTCGAGCACCTGCTGGGGAAGATGCCCTCCCAGGCATCCGGAGAGCGCCACGAGCCCCTTCGGCGCGGCCGCCACCTGCTCCAGCGTCACGCTCGGGCCTCCCTCGGATGCAGACTCGGTGTATCCCTGAGACACGATCCTGATCAGGTTCCGGTAGCCCTCGTTGTTCGCGGCCAACAACACCAGGTGGGACAGCCCGGTCCCGTTCTTCACGTTGATCTCACAGCCCAGGATGGGCTGAACCCCCAGGTTCCGGCAATTGTTGTAGTGGCGGATCGCGCCGAACATGTTGTGGTGGTCCGTCATCGCCACGGCAGGCATCTTCAGCTTCTGGGCACGCGACGCCAGGTCCTTGACCTTGATGGTGCCGATCAGAAACGAGTACTGGGTGTGTACGTGGAGGTGAACGAACTCGACTGCCACTGAGAGCGAGTAGCACGTCCGCGCTCCCGACGGTCGCTGGCCCCGCTGGAGCCGCGCGCCTTGCGGGCACGATTGCCGGCCCACTGACCGACTCGCAAAGAGCGACCGCTTGGACCACCGCCGGTGAACATGCCGAACGCCTGCTCCGTCTACCCCCGTCGTCTCAACCGACCGGACTGGACGTGTAACCCTTGCGCGGGCTGCAGGAGTTGGACTACCGCTGTTCTCGCGAGGGTGCACGTTTCGAGTCGAGCTTCGACTCCCGGCATCGTCGACAAGGAGGATACGGGCTCATGTTTCTCAAGAAAGCACCACTAGTCGTCACGCTCTTATGCACGTTGGTCGTTCCGTCGCTTGGCGGCTGCTCCGTCAAAGTAGGCGGTAGTGGTGACGCTCAGACCGCACCCCCCCCGCCCCCACCACCCCCTCCCCCGCCTCCGCCCGCCCCGGCCCCGGCCGCAACCACGGAAGCGCCCCAGGCCGAGCCCGAGCCTGCGACGCCGCCCAAGGAAGAAAAGAGCAAGGCGACTGTCAAGGGCAACGCTGTCAGCATTCCGGGCAACATCGTGTTCGACAGCGGCAAGGCCAGCTTCAAGAAGGACGATGAGCAGCAAACCATCGAAGTGCTGCGCCAGCTCAAGCTGTTCCTGGAAGAAAACAAGCAGGTCAGCAAGTTGCGCGTGGAAGGCCACACGGACAACGTGGGCAGCGACACCGACAATGAGACCCTGTCTGGCGAGCGCGCCCTCACGATCAAGAAGTGGCTCGTCGACCACGGCGTCGACAAGAACCGGATCATCGCCGTCGGTTTCGGCGAGAAGAAGCCCATTGCTGACAACAATACGGAAGAAGGGCGCGCTCAGAATCGCAGGACCGAATTCCGCATTGCCGAGATCCGCGGCAAAGCCTACCTCGGCAAGCCGGTCGACGGCGGCGGCAAGGTCTTCGAGTAGAGGTCTTCGAGTAGACCCGCGAGCCCAGCTGCGGCGGCGAGCCAGCACTGGAGTCCCGGTTTTGGTTGTTCTCGAGCGAGCGAGGACATTCGAGGCTTCACCGCGCGGGACACCGTGCTATGGGGGACCGCCATGAGTGCAAGCCGAACCGCGCCCCCGAGCATCACATGGCTGATGCTCGGGTTGTTAGCTCTTGCTTGCGACGCCGAACCGTCGGACCTCAGGGAGTGGAAACCGAGCGACCACCATCACACGACCGAGCCGGGGCGTGATCAGGTCGACGTGTCCGACCCGAGCTCGAATCCGCTCGCAGCACACGGCGTGAGCGAAGTGGTGCTGCTCGCCTGGCGACAGAATTGCACCCGCTGTCACGGAGCCATCGGGCGCGGCGACGGTCCGCAATCGGCGATGTTTCATCCGCCGGATCTGACCGACCCCGGCCTTCAGAGTCAGCTGACCGATCGAGACATCATGAACGTGATCCAGCAGGGCCGCGGGCGCATGCCCAGGTTCGATCTACCCGAATCGACGCTCACCGGTTTGGTGCGATTGATCCGACTACTCGATGCTTCGGGTAAGGGCATGAACGACACCGCTGGCGAGGCGGGGGCCACGGCTGCGACCGGGGCGAGCGCGCCGGAGCCAGCCGCAGCAGGTCCGGACGCGAGCGCAAGCGCTTCGGCCCCTCCGAAGCCAACAGCCGCCACCCAGCCGCAGCAGCCGCAGCAGCCCCCACCCGCCGTTTCACCCCCACAGCCTGCGCCCGCCCGCCCCGCCGGAGCCGGTGGCACGGCACCCGGTATGCCCTGAGCGGCAGGCAACACCGTGGTCGATCGCAAGTTCTGGCGCGGTCGCTGGACCCATCTCCTGCTGCTCGTCGGTGTCGCGCTGGCGGCCTCCCAGCTGCTCAAGGCCATGCCAAAAGAGCAGGATCTGCTCTTCGTGCTCCCCAACGACTCCCCCGTGGAGACGCTGCATGCCACTTGGTCCGACGTGGACGGCGCCGAACTGGGCGGCGTCACGCTTCACTTCCCGGCAGGCCGGAAGTCCAGGATTCACCATCACGTGGACCTGGCCAACGGGGAATACGAAATCAACGTCGAGGTCCAGTACCTACAGAGTGCGACTGACACCGCCACTGCAAGATCCAAGACAAATCTAAAGCGCCGAGTTACCCTTAGGGGTGGGCAAACCCCAATCCGTCTTCACTAGCCAAAACGCCAAGGAAAACTTGTGAGTCAGCCTCTTCCACAAACCGCATCGACGCGTGCCGAGCGTCAGAGCGACGCACCCCATCACGAGCTGTTCCTGATCGTGGTGAGCGGTCGGGCACGCGGGAAGCGAGTCCAGGTAGGCGACCGGATCAGCGTCGGCAAGTCGACCGACAACGACCTGGTCCTACCCGACGACACGGTTTCGCGCCACCACTGCGAAATCGTGCGCACCGACAAGGGTATCGTCGTGCGCGACCTAGGGTCGACGAACCACACCAAAGTAGGTCGCACCAAGGTCAGGGAAGCCACCATCGACGACGGGACCACGCTCACCGTGGGCAACGTGGAGGTCGTCCTGCGCAGCGAACCGGGCAGGGCTCACGTGATGCCGAGCGAGGCATCACGTTTCGGCGATGCGCTCGGTCCAAGTCTGGCCATGCGAACGATTTTCGGCGTCCTCGAACGAATCGCCCCCACCGATGCTTCCGTCCTCATCGAAGGCGAGACCGGAACCGGCAAGGATATCCTGGCTCGCTCCATCCATGCGCGCAGCCCACGCAAGGATGAACCCTTCGTGGTCGTGGACTGCGGGGCGATCAGCTACAACCTGATCGAAAGCGAGCTCTTCGGCCACGAGCGCGGTGCCTTCACGGGCGCCGTATCCACGCGTCAAGGAGCATTCGAAGTCGCCGGAAGCGGCACCATCTTCCTGGACGAGGTGGGAGAGCTCCCTCTGGACGTCCAACCCAAGCTACTCAGGGTGCTCGAGGCGGCTGAGTTCCGCCGCGTCGGGGGCAATCGGGTCTCCAAAGCCAACGCGCGGATCATCGCCGCCACGAAGCGCAACCTCAAGGAAGAGGTCGATCGCGGCAAGTTCCGCGAAGATCTGTATTTCCGCCTGAGCGTCGTCCCGATCACG
Source organism: uncultured delta proteobacterium (assembly GCA_963809955.1). GTDB lineage: Bacteria > Myxococcota_A > Polyangia > Polyangiales > Polyangiaceae > JAICQQ01. The sequence continues at coordinate 472,201 of CAWELQ010000007.1, read as the reverse complement.
GTGCCGCCGCTGAGGACGCGGCGCGAGGATATCCCGCCGCTGATCGAGCATTTCCTCGATTTGGCTCGCCAGCGGGATCCATCCGCAGCCGCCATCTCCCTCAGCAGAGAGACCATCAGCTCGTTGACCGCCCACGACTGGCCCGGCAACGTGCGCGAGCTACGCAACGTGCTCGACCGTGCCATCTACATGGCAACCGCCAGCGACGAGCACGAGCTCCGGCTCGTGGATCTCCCGGTCACCGCGAGCCCGGGCGGCTCGAAAAGTGCCATCGAGTTCGATCCGTCCCAGAGTTATCGCGAAGTTCGGGCCAGTTTCGAGGCGGACTTCGAGCGGCGCTACGTGTCCTGGCTGCTCGATCGCCACCAGGGTAACATCAGCGCGGCCGCGCGTGAGGCGCGGATGGATCGCAAGCACCTATACGATCTCGCCCGCAAGCACGGCTTGCGCGGAGAACGCCAGGGCAGCGGCACGGGCGCCGCCTGATTCACCCGCCCAAGCAAGGCCTGGGGCAGTTGGCAAACCGCGTTCGGTGCTCTACCTCTAGAACGACCCGCCAGCGGTGAGCGTGACCAGAAATGCCAGCGTATCGTCCGGCTTCGTGCCGCCCCAGGTGAACTCCTTGAGGTCCGTCTTGATCATATCGAAGGCGACGGCCGCACGCACCTGACGGAGCAACCCCGCGAGCCGTGCATCGCGCGCCGCGGACTGTTCGAGCTGCAGCCGGCCGCCGAGCGAGTAGTTGCTGAGTGGCGACAGCTCCCGATCCCCGGTCCAGTACTGACCGCGCGGCCCAGTTTCAGGCTCACCTCCAGTGTAGTCATCGCTCCAGAAAAGCGCCCCGCTTTGGGCGTAGTAACGCCCGCGTACCAGCACCCTGAGCCAGGAGACCAGATAACGCTCCGCGGTCAACTCGTAGGTCTGGCTCAGGATATCCCACGTGTCTCGATACCCGCGGACGCCAAAGCCCAGGGCCGTCTCGAGTGGACGCACGTAGTATTTCAAGCGCAAGGCGAGCGCTGCACGGGCGCGGTCTTCAGGATGATGCTCCAGAGCGGTTTCGCCAGAAGGCGCGATCTCTACGGAGCGGTAAGGGTTGTCCAGAAAACCATGTTGCAGAGCCCCTGTGAGCACCATTTGTGTGGTCAGCACCGGCGTCCAGTTCTGGTTCCACGCGGCCTGGTACGTATCCATGCTGATGTCGCGCGAGGCCACCTCGTCGGAGCTCGTGAAACAAGCGTCCGAACTGGTCAATGCCAACCGCGTCGAGGGTGCGTCGGTCTCGGCGTAGCCCGTCGTACAGACGCTATCGAAGCCGCGCGCGTACGACAGCTCGATGCGCGTATTCTTCTGCAGAAAATCAGTACCTGCCGCCACCGTCAGGGCTTGCGACTTGTAGTCGCTTTCGAACCCGTAGGAATAGCTTGCGGACAGCTCGGTCGATTCACGCGTGATGCTGAAGCCACCATTGACCACGTGGCGCGTGTCATTGAAATCAGTCGCTTGAGACACGATATCAGCGAGTCGGCCACGTTTGACGGCCTCGGTGGCTCCGCTGACGATGTCCGCGTCATAGCCTGCGTTGACCCCGAGCCAGCGGGTCGGGTGAACTTGGACCTGTGCGCCCGGGTGGATCACGGTCAAGTGACTGCTCTTGGAAGGCTCGTAGAAGACCGACCCGCGGACGTCGACATCGGCCACCTGGGCGGTCGCGCTCGGCGTCAAGCTGGACATGGCAGCCAGGGCCAGCCACGGCGCCTGCTTGCCGACGACCCGCCCGACGATGCTGCGTCTCGCTCCCTGCATCAGTTGCAACCGCACCCGCCACCGCGAACCGAACCGCCTCCGTAGCTGGCTTCCCGGTTTTCGATGACGTGCTGACGGGCCCCTTCTTCGAGCGGATTGCTCTCATACTGCATGGTTGGGTCGGCCAGGATCGCCCGCTGTTCGGGTCGCACCGTGGCACACGCCGTGGTGCCGTGCAGGCCTGCCACCGCCAAGAAAACCCAACCCATGGCCCCCAGCCTTCCGCACCGCCCATCGAGGGCTATCAACCACCGTTTCATTTCGCTGCCTGACATGATCGCATCCACTGCTCAGAAATAGGTTCCAAGCCCACCCATGTAGTTCTGGACGTTTCCGTAGCTGTCTTCCGTAAACATGACGACATTGGCGGCCTCCAGCCGGAAAAGAATCCGCCAGCGCAATGAGACCAGGATTCCACCGCCAGCGCGCGCATGAAAGCTACGGGCGCTCTTCTGAACGAACTCGTCGCGGGGATCTCGATGAACGCCGCCCACTCCGATCGTCACGAACGGCGCGACTGCCCAATCCGGTGCGAGGTTGAGGGTGCCCGCTGCCCCGTACACGAAGCGCCGGGCGTCCTTTTGCAGCGCGAGTCCCACGTATGGCTCGAAGGCGATGGCTGGACCGAGCACCAACTGGGGTCGGAGCTCCATGTAGCCGTCCTTGTCGAACACCCCGCCGAGCATGGAAAACCCACCCCAGGCCTCTTCGAGCGCTGGAGGGGCGAACACGCCGGGCTTGCTCGGGGCCTGGTCCGCCGAGGGATCCACGGCCACGGTCTCGACCGTATCGCCCAGAATGTAGCCGACGCGACCGTCGGCCATCACGACCTCGAGCCAGAACCCGCTACCCGCCCGCCCCTGGATGAAGAAGGTGTCGCCACGTTCGGCGATGTGGATCGTGCGATGCGAGACGCCAGGCCCTGCCCTGACGGCGGTCTGCCCCACGATGACACGCGCAAAGGCCTCGGGCGGTTCTGGCTCTGCAAATGCCGCAGTGCTCAGCGCCACAACGCTCACGCAGAACATCAATTGGCAGAGCTTGCTCATTGACTGGAAAACTGATTCGCCCACTGGCGGATCAGATCGGCGTCCGGGCTATCTTCCTGAAAGATCGTCCGAGGATGCGTGTTCTGACCCGTTGGCCTCAAGAGCAACGGAGCGACCTCGGGATCCCGTTTCATGCGTGCTTGTGTCAGCTGGTAGTTCTGGCGTGCCGCCGCTGGAATGCTGGTTCCGGGAGCGGGTTTGCCCTGCTCGCAACTTTCGCCTACCTGCGGAGAATAGTTGATCAAACGGTAGCTCGTCACGTTGAAGTGGCAGCCTCCCGAGGCGTCACCTGCCCCCTGGTCTCCAGCGCCGCAGCTTTGCCGGAAGAGCATGGGCTCGACCGCGCAGTAATAGAAGTTCTCATCGAACACGACCTGGGAAACATTGAAATCCGGACCTGGATCCACCGTGGTCGGGAGCAGCCCCTCCTCACCACAGGAAAGGGTCAAGCCCACCAGAACGAACACCGTGCTGCGAACCCAGGCTCCTTCGAATCGGAGGCGACCTTTCATCCAGCGGTCGTTCGCAGGCCGTCGGGCCCGCTGCTGCAGCAAACGGCCTGGCTGTCGGTTCATGGGGAGCACTCTTTCAACCATATCACCCGTAGGGGCAAGATGGCGCCCCATGAAAAGTCGACCGGATCCTCCGCCTAAATAAGGAAACACGGCCCTCACGGCTAATGACCCTTGAATAAGGGCCGCAGGCTGACTAACAGTTTGCCCCTCGTCAAAGTGGTGTGGCAGGATATCCTACATTCTCTCACTCCAGACGCGGCCGACTGGGGGGCGGCACCTTGAAAGCGCCTATCACGATCATTCGGAGTAGCCACAGTATGAAGCTCAATGCCTGGTATTTGCTCATTATGGTTCCCCTGGCTGTGCTTGCCGCAAACGCTGAAGTCGGAGCTCAACTGGCCATCTTGGGCCTCACGCTTGGCATCTTCTTCGGAACTCTGTCACTCGGCCGACCCGCTGCCGGCGACGCCACCACCACCCATCCAGGTCACTGAAGCGAACTGACGACTCCGAGCCGCGCACCCAGCGGAATACTGGCGCGTCAGGGCCGCGCTTGAAATCCATCGAGGATTTCTCGCTCCACGACGTCGAAGCGCTGCGTCTGATATTGCGCGGTGGTTCGGTCATCGACTGGCATCGGCTCAACTTCGAGGGTCCTGACGAAGCCGAGAGCTTCATCAGAAACCATGAGCTTTACCTCGACAGTTCCGACGACGTCGAGTTCATGGAGCGCATCAAGCGCGACGCCATATCGTATCTGAGGCGCCACTTTTCCTTCGCCATCCCCAAACCGGTCGAGCGCGCGAGCCTCGCGGAGCTCTTGCTCATGGCTTCCGGCAAGGGTCACCGCCAGCTCTGCGCGTGCACTATCCTCAAGACCATCCAAGTGATGGACCATCTGGCTGGCCGCGAACTCTTGTTCCGGCTCCCGGTCAGCGACCGCGACCTGTTTCACCTGGTCGAAGAAAAGGTGTACCGCGTGGTGGGCACGATGCTGAGTGAAGGGTTTCCAATCACCGAGTTCATCGGTGGGCGCAAGAACCTCGATTCCACGTACACGAAGCTGCTGAGCAAGCCCGAAGCCACCGCGGCTGCCCTTTATGACAAGCTGCGCTTTCGCATCGTCACCCGCACTCGCGACGATATCTTGCCGGTGCTCTTGTATCTGACCGAACAGCTGTTTCCTTTCAATTACGTTGTACCCAAGGAAAGCACGAACACCATCTTTCACTTTCGCAGCTATTGCGATGCCCACCCGCACCTGCGCAAGATGACAGACAAGTTTCAGGGCGAGCTCGACGATACGCTGACTCTGGGCGACAATCGGTTCAGCGCGCCCAGCTACCGTGTGATCCATTTCGTGAGCGATGTTCCGGTTCGCGTCCCACCGGACATCATGGCGCTGGCACCGGCGGGGTCCAAAAAGCTCGGGCCCATCGTTTATATGTTGTGTGAGTTCCAGATCTTGGACGCGGAGACCGAAGGGCACAACGAGGGCGGGGAGGCCAGCCACGAGGCATACAAGCGGCGGCAAAAAGATGCGGTATTTCGCAGGCTCCGCCTGGGCGCGCGCAAACCCAGGGAGCCCAAACGCTGAACCTCGCCCGGAAGGGGCGAAAAAAAAGCACGCGATTTGGGCGCCGAATGGCAGATAGCGTGATCCGACACGGCCAGAAATGCTGTAACTACTCGGTATGCGGCTTTCCAGCGCCAAGATACCGAGCATCGCGTCCGAGATGGTGGGCCTCCTTACCCAGGCCGGTGACATCGAAACCTCGTCGCCGAAGGAGGTGCAGGCCGATCTCGAATCGGTGCTGAACCAATACGTTCGCGACGAACAGGAAATCAACGACCGAGCCAAAGAGCTACTGGCGGCGCGCGGCCTGCCCACAGGCGACTTCGCCAAGCTAAAGCGCCTGGTCGCCGGAGAGCGCAAGGTCAAGCTCGGGGACGAAGCGATTGACTACCTCCTCGACCAGCTCGTCGAAATGCTCATGTATTCGAACAATGTCGACGAGGTCTTCGCACAGGACGTCGAGCTCAGACTGCGCATGCGCGGCCCCCTGCGCAAGATAGCCGCCGAGCAGGAGCAGCTGCACGAGGCGGTACGCGGTCAGCTCAAGCACGTACAAGAGGGCTCGGCCGTGTGGGAGGTCGAGTACCAGCGCATGATGGACGATATACGTCGTCGCAAGGGGCTCTGACCCCATCCGGTGCCATGCGCAGCATGACGGGTTACGGTGTCGGCGAAGCGCCGCTCGGTGAGGGCCGGTTGACACTCGAAATCCGCGCGCTGAACCATCGCTTCGTCGATGTGCGCGTGCGCCTGCCAGTCGAGCTGTGCGACTACGCTTTCTACACCGAGCAGCAAGCCCGAGAATTGCTCAATCGCGGTCGCTTCGACATCGGTGTGCGCGTGGACGACGCCGCCTTGCCTCCTCCCAATCTTTCCACCGCACGCGCACGAGCGATCTACCTGATCCTCAAGAATCTGCGCGACGAGCTGGCTCCCGGGACCGACTTACCAATCACTGCCATCACTTCGGTCCCGGAACTGATTCAGGCGCCTTCGTCCCTCGCCTCGGAGGAAATCCAAAGGGCCCTGTCAGCAGCGCTCAAAGCGGGCGTCGCGCACTTGAACCTGATGCGGGCCGAGGAGGGACGCGCTCTCGCCTCCGAACTCGGGCGGCGGTTGGATCTTGCTCGAGCTCTTCACCGAAAGCTCAGCCAATTGGCCGAAGGCCTCGTGCAACACCACCGCACACGGCTGAACGAAAGGCTCGAACGCCTGCTCAAGGACAACAGCGTCACCCTCGACCCCTATCGCATGGAAATGGAATTGGCGCTTCTCGCCGACCGCACCGACGTCACCGAAGAGTTGGTGCGGCTACAGAGCCACTTCGACCAAATAGGTCGTCTCATCCAGAGCGACGAGCTGATCGGGCGGCGCCTGGACTTCCTGCTCCAGGAGGTCGGACGCGAGGTCAACACCGTGGGAGCCAAGAGCCAGGATGCCGCGCTCTCCCACGTCGTCGTCGAGATGAAAGCCGAAGTCGAACGCATGCGCGAGCAAGTCCAGAATGTTGAGTAGTCGAAAACCCCTACCCTTGATCGTTTCGTCACCCTCGGGCGCCGGTAAGACCACCTTGACCAACCGCCTGCTGGAACAGATTCCGCACGTCGCCTTCAGCGTCTCACACACCACGCGCAAGCCAAGAAGTGGCGAGCAAAATGGTCGTGAGTATCATTTCGTGGACCGCCGCACCTTCACGGAGCTCATCCAGCAAGGCGAATTCTTGGAGTGGGCCGAGGTGCACGGCAACCTGTACGGCACGAGCCGGAGCGAGCTGAGCCGACATCAACATCTGCGCGGCATCATCTTCGACATCGATCACCAAGGGGCGCGTCAGATCAAGTGTGCCGAACCCGACGCTGTGGCCATTTTCATCCTCCCGCCGAGCATGAGCGTCCTGGAGGAACGTCTGCGCGGTCGAGCCAGCGAGGACGAAGCCACGGTTCAGCGCCGTTTCGCAGTTGCTCGCAAGGAAATCGAGCATTATGGCCTCTTCGACTACGTACTGGTGAACGACGATCTCGAAGAGGCAACGCTCCAATTGATCTCTATCTTTCGAGCAGAAGAGTGCCGTCGTCGTCGCGCGGCTCGCCTTGCGGAGCACCTCTTGGCGGAAGGCAGGGCGCTCGGCGCGAGCGCTCGCGAGCCAGGCGACGATTGATCCCGCCCGAGCCGGCGTGTTAAGGGCATGCGGTAGCATGCAGCGAATACTTGGCGTCATCGGCGGCAGCGGTGTCTACGACATTCCCGGGCTAGAGAATGTTCGAGAGCACGAAGTCGAAACCCCTTTTGGGCCTCCGAGCGATCGCGTTGTCCAAGGAGATCTCGGTGGAACGCGCCTGCTGTTCCTGCCGCGCCATGGCAAGGATCACGACTTGGCTCCGCACTGCATCAATTTCCGCGCCAACATCTGCGCGCTCAAGCGCCTCGGAGCCGAGCAGCTGGTGAGCATCTCGGCGGTCGGATCGATGAAGGAGGACATCCATCCCGGCGACGTGATAGTGGTGGATCAGTACATCGACCTGACGCGACGTCGAATCAGCACCTTCTTCGACACAGGCGTGGTGGCTCACGTCGGCATGGCGGATCCCGTGTGCCCGTTTTTGGCCGCGGCCGCGGCCAGCGCCGTCGAGGCGGCCGGCGGCAGGGTCGTTCGTGGGGGAACCTACGTATGCATCGAAGGACCGCAGTTTTCCACGCGAGCCGAGAGCAATCTGTACCGCAGCTGGGGAGTCTCGGTGATTGGAATGACGGCAATGCCCGAAGCCAAGCTCGCGCGGGAAGCGCAGCTTCCTCATTGTACCCTGGCGTTTGCCACCGACTACGATTGCTGGCACATCTCCCACGATCCCGTCACTGTGCAAGCGGTGATCGCGGTGTTGAAGAACAACTCGGCCCTGGCGAAGCGCGCCCTTGGCGTACTTGCCCAGGGCTTGCCCGACCCAGCGACGAGTCCGGCTTCACGGGCCTTGGACGGAGCGATTCTCACCCCGCGCGCGCGGATCGATGCGAAGGCCCTCGAGCAGCTCAGCTGGTTGATCGGCGAAAACCCCGAATCTGGAAATGGAGATTCCTAGCGTGACAACGAAACCCCAGAAGACAGTATTGATCGTCGGCTCGATGGCGTTCGATGACTTGACCCTCCCGAGTGGAGTTTTTCCCGATGTCGTGGGAGGCTCTGCGACGTACTGCTCGATGGCGGTGAGCCTTTTTGCCGCTGCCCGGGTCGTCGCTGTGGTAGGCGCCGACTTCCCCCAAGCGACCCTGGACGAGCTGGTGTCGCGCGGGGTCGATACGCAGGGCGTGGAACGAGCGAGTGGTAAGACCTTTCGCTGGGCCGGTCGCTACTCGGACAACCTGGCCAGCCGCGAGACGCTCAACACCGAGCTCAACGTGTTCGCAGACTTCCGACCCAAGCTGCCCGACCAGCATCGCGATAGCTCCCTAGTGCTGCTGGGCAACATCCAGCCCCAGCTTCAGCTGGAGGTTCTCGATCAGGTTGCTGCGCCCGAGTTCGTGGCCGCCGACACCATGAACTTCTGGATCGAGAGCGAGCGACCAGCGCTGGAGCGAGTTCTCAAGCGTATCAAGGCCTTGGTCATCAACGACGAGGAACTGCGACAGCTAGCAGGAGAACACAACATCCGGCGGGCAGCGCAGGCGGTGCGTGCCATGGGTCCCGAGTGCCTCGTGGTCAAGCGAGGCGAGTACGGTGCCATGTTGTTCGATGAAGCCGGTATCTTCTTCGTTCCGGCATTCCCACTGGAGGATGAAAAAGATCCGACCGGAGCTGGCGACACGTTCGCAGGCGCTCTCATGGGGCGCCTGGCAGAACTTGGAGAGGTCACGCCCGCGACCCTACGCCGCGCGCTACTCAGCGCATCCACGGTGGCGTCTTTCTGCGTCGAAGGGGTTGGCACCGAACGCCTGGCGCAGCTCAAGCTCGGCGAGGTGCAGGGGCGGCTCGACGAGCTGCGCAGCCTAGTTCACCTCGAGCAGTGACCGACGGCACCCGCGCAAGGCGGGTGACCCAACTGCCCGAGTGTGTGTGCTCGCTCATCTAGGCGACCGCGCGAGCGGCGGCTGCGTCGGAGCGCAGCTCGCTGCTCGACGGACCGTTCGCGCGGCAACGCTCTTCAGCGACCAGCTGGAGGACTTCGCGTTCTTCCGCGACGCCGGCGTCGATCAGAGCTTGCATGTAGCCATCGGCCGCACCGAGCAGCCGGGCCAGCCGCGCGTGCGGTGCGCCCTCTTCCCTCATGCGGAATGCGTCACGTAGAAGCTCGCGGAGAATTTGCATTGGTGGCGCTTTTGGCATGTTCCTGGCCATGAGACTCCTTCTTCGCGACCGAGCAGGCGCGATTCGAACACTCCAATTTCGCTACACTGGTTCGATGGCCTAGGCCAAATTTTGTCCCGAGCAGTCGCGAAAACGCGGGCCATTTCGAAAACTCGAGCAGCATTCGGGCGGAGCTGCTAGGCTCGAAACGTTCGCCAGCTGGACCCCACGGGGCCGGCATGAGCAGGACGCAAGCGAGGAAAATCATGATGTTGAATGTCTTCAAGGCGAAGATCCATCGGGCAACGGTCACCCACGCCGATGTGCACTACGAGGGCAGCGTGACCATCGACTCCAGCCTGATGCGGCTGGCCAATATCCTGCCCTACGAGGCGGTGCATATCTGGAACGTGACGCGGGGTAGCCGGCTCACCACCTATGCGCTCGAAGGCCCTGCCGAGTCCGGAGTCGTGTGCGTGAATGGCGCGGCGGCCCATCTGAACGAGCCCGGTGACTTGGTCATCCTGGCAACCTTTGCGGACATGACACCCGAAGAAGCCCGCAGGCACCAGCCCACCGTGGTCAGGGTGGACGAGCACAACCGTCCCCTGGCCGACAGCCAACCCGAGAAGGCCGCTCCCAATCTGTTCCGAATCGCCTGAGCGCTCGGAGCGAATCCACTTTTGAGCCCTCGGGCCGGGCCGCTCGGAGCTTGCAGCGCCCGAGCATCCCATGTTGGCAGCCAGCAGCGGGAGGACACGGAAAGCGCTGCTCCCTCCCGCAACACTGGCAATGTGAGCTCGCTTCGGATAATGCCGGGGACTCAGTGACAGGGACCACACCGGACTTCGCGAAGCTCGCCGAGGAGCTCGGGGCGCATCCAGCCGTGGAGGCGATGGCTCAGGCCGTTCGCAAAGCGGCGACGCAGGCGGCGACGGCCCGGGAGACCCGATTTCCACTGGCGCCGCACCCCGAGCTCGAAGCCCCCGAGCAAGAAGAGCCGGGCGACGCCTGGGCGACCCCGTGGGGGAATGCCTGGGAAGTGCTCAAGACCGGGGCCAAGTCAGCCGAGCACGTGGCCCTCGTCCGGGCGCTATTTGCTCTCGGGTTGCGAGAAGAATTCCCGAGCGCCCCCGAGTCGGAGCTGAGTGCTGCCGCTACCGTGTGCTGGCTCGCTGCCCACACCACCTGCGACGCGTTCGAGCCGCTCGACAGTGCCCTCGAAGAAGGGGCCAAGGCCTTCTGGCAAGCGGTCGCGCAGCTGATTGAGGATCCAACGGCAAGCGCCATTCAGCTCGGGCGGACCGAGGCTCTGGTGGCGGCAGTGGGCCTGGGGGAGGCAAAGTCCGACGCAGCCCGGGAGACCGCCCGAACGCTCGCCAAGCGCCTCGACGATCCGGTGCTATCGAGTGTGCTCGAGCGCAGGACACCCCCCGCCGAGAGCAAGGAGCTCTCCGGCGAGCTGTCGCCGACTCCCCGGGGGCCGGTGCTCACCGCCGTCCTGGCGTTTACCTTGGTCCTGGCGATCGTTCACACCGGGCGCCTCATCGGCCGCTACGTATTCGCCTACAAGAGGCCTGCGAAGGTTCTGCTGAGTCAGCGCGGGCTCGAGGTCACGTACCATACCGAGCTGTTGGGCAAGGTGTTGCGCGAGCGCGCCACGCTGGTGCCGCTGAGCAACCTTGCCAGTGTCACGCGCGAGGTGCGCTTCGCGCGTCTCGGCATGTACGCTGGCCTGGTCGCTCTGGTGTTGGGAAGCTACCTGGGGATGGGCCTGTTCGTCGATGGCGTGCGCGTACCCGGCGGTTCACTCACGCTGATCGGGCTGGCATTGGGGCTCGTCTTGCTGGGTCTGCTGATCGATTTCGGACTCTCGTCGTTGAGCGATTCTGTGAAGGGCACGTGCCGTATCGTCGTGGTCCCACGAAAGGGTCCAGCGGTTTGTATCGGCGCATTGAGCTCGAGCGACGCCGATGCCGTCCTGAACACGATTGCCGAACAAACCCGGGCCTGAGAAGGCCTACTTCAAGGAGATTCGGCGGCCCCGGGAGACGCCGACGTGGGAACTTCGCGCACCGGCGCGGGCGCACCCCGCGGAGGCACGGGGCGCTCGGCCGATGGCGTGGGCGGGGCGCCGCTGCCGCTCGTCGTCGCGGTGGGGCCCGGCGCGGGTGCAGGGGACGAGCCGTTGGGAGCCACCACCCCGGACGCCGCCGGAGCACCGCTCGAAGCACTCGCTGCCGGGCCGGTGGGACGCTTGGGGTTCCACGTGTTGACGATACCCTCGACCATGCTGAGCAGGATATTGAGCTGGTTCGGCGTGACGCTCAACGTACCTTGGATGGTCGCTCCCTTCGCCTGAAAGCTGACCTCGTCGAGGAATTTGCTCCCGCCGTAGAGAAACTTGGCCGCAGCGGCAGCAAAGCCCTGAGGAGAGGTAGCTGCGATCAGCCGCCGTTCGAGCCACTCGGCGTTCTTCTTGGCATCTTCTTCAGACTCGTCTTCGATCTCGATGTGGGCCACGGCGCCCCCCGCTTCGCTGGGCGCAACGGTCGCACGAATCCAGTGGAAACTCTCCGGAAAACGGATCGGCAAGCCGGTGTAGACCCGATGGGGTGTCTGCACGAAGGCCGTCACCACCGCATCGCCGGGGATGGGCGGAAACGTGGCTCCCTTGGGTCGCACTCTCAACGCGTCGGCCTTTGCACTCGGCGGCACGATCGCGATCAGCCCGGGCGCAATGAACGAGAAAATACGTTCGGCTCGATCCGCGCGGGCCGTCGCAGCCTTCGTGGGCCCGGGCAGCCACTGCCCGGAAGACCGCTGAACGAGACTATCGACCGCGGTTTCCATGGCAGCCTGGTCCACGTTGTACTTGAGGACTGCGATGACCTCGGAGGAGTCTCTGAGCTGGGGGCCAGCGATCAAGAGCCGATCGATATCACGGATCGGATCGAGCTTGGCCGGCCCGAGGAAATCGTACCACTGGGGAACCCGCGCCAGCACTTCGCCAATGCGCGCTCCGAGCGGGTGCCGGCGAACCTTTTCGGTGTCCACCTTGATTCGGATGTTGGCGTTGGCGTCGGCAAGCTTGCCGGCGCTCCCGCTGAGAGCCACAGGATCCCCCACTTCCTCGTTCTCCTCGTCGTCCGCTTCGCTGCCGTCTTTTGCCTCCGAAGGTTCCTCCACACCTGCATCGCGAGCTTCTTGGGCCACTGGCTGCGGCGTGTCTCCGGCGGCATGGCTCGGCTCCGGTGGGCTGAGCGTCGTCCCTTCGGGCTCGTCGGCCGCCGGCTCCGACGGTTTCACGCTGTCCTCGACCGGTGTGTCTTCCAGAATGTCGACGGGAATCGCGGTGATCGGCGGCAGATCCTGAGCTTCCACGGGCTGAGACATTCCCAACCAGCCCAGGAGCCCCAGCAGAGCGGCAAGAGGCGTAAATGCGGAGTGGAACAACGCACTCAGCGCAATCAAGGCATAGAAGCGCCACCGTCCCGTGTCCGGTTGCCCACGCCACTGCGTCTGTACGTCCACGAAAGTCACGATAGTCTGCTCCGCAGCACCGCGCGACTCCGAGCCAATTGGATCTGGCATGCTCTTCGCTGCAGGGCTGGTAGGCCACCCGTCGAGAATCCACTCGACGATTGCTTCATCGCTTCAGAGATTTGAGCATAAATCACGGAAATTAGGAACAAAATGACACAGGCAGGAGCATTGAACGCCCTTCTTCGGGCGTCGAGAAGTGGACCGTGGGGGCGGCTGAAGGTAGTTAGGAAACCCGGTACGCTCGCTCATGCATGATCTAACGGAAATGTCGAGCCGTCGCTTCCCTCGCAAGGTAGGGCTTGTCTTTGCACTCGCGATGGGAGGTGCGCTCCTGGGAGCATGCGAGCAAGAAGAGGAGCGACCGCTTCCAGTGGTGAATTCCGCCACGCCGAAGCCCGGCCAGTCAGGCAAACCCACGCTCCCCAAAGAACTCCAGGCCCCTGCTCCCGAGAAGGAGGACTCCGCCGACACCGAAACCGAGCCTCCTCCTCACCAGGGCCCTTGGTTCGTGGTCACCAAGAGCTCGACGGGCCTCTACGAAACGCCTACCTTCGACAAGAAAGCCAAATTTGGCTACGCGCGCAGCGGTGGGCGGCTACCCGTGCTGGCCGAACCCGTTTCCAAAGAGCAGTGCAGCGGTGGTTGGTACTCCATTGTCGGCGGGGGCTTCGTGTGCGGCAATTCGGGCACCATCGACGAGAAGAGCAGCGCGCTGAAATTCGTTCAGAAGCCACCAGACCTGACCGCAGTGCTGCCCTACAAGTACGCGCGCAACGCCAAGAACGGAACGCCTCTGTACAAGTCGATCCCTTCGCGCGAGCAGATGTACGAGTACGAGCCCTACCTCGAGGGCGCGAAAAAGCAAAAGGAAGAAGAAAAGAAGAAGGAAGCCAGCGACAAGGCACGCGCGGTGGCCGAAGCCGCGGACAAGCGTCAGGTCGACGTGAACTCGGCTGCTTCCAACTACGCGCCCGGCCCTGCCGACGCGGGCACGATTCGGGTCGCCGACCGCCACGAGACGGTGCCCGATCGGGCGGTGTTCGACGAAGGCACCTCCGAAGATGGAGCTGAGGAGCCCGAAGAGCCCGAGGACACCACCCCGTGGTGGCAGGCGGAGAATGTCAAGGACCGCTTGCACGAAGTTACGCTGGATCAGCTTCAAAACGAAGCGGATGGAGTGCTCGCCAAGCGCATGGTGACAGGCTTCTACGTCGCGATCGACAAGTCTTTCAGCTGGCATGGGCGCCTCTGGTACAAGACCACCAAAGGCCTGGTCACCCCTGCCGATCGCTTCTGGCAAACCAAGGGTTCGGACTTCAAAGGCGTGGAACTGGGCGAGGAGTACAAACTGCCGATCGCCTGGGTTTACGGCGGTAGGAAGAGCACGACGAGCTATCGCATCGACGACAGCGACAACACCATCAAGCCAGACGGGACCATCAAGCGTTTCGAGGCCATTCAGCTGACCGGCGAGACCAGGAAGTACCGGGGCACGGACTATCTGCAGACCAAGGATGGCCTTTGGATCAAGTCCCGGCACGTGCGAGTCACTGAACCCGGCGACGTCCCGGAAGAGATCAGCACAGGCGAACACTGGATCGACGTGAACCTCGATCAACAGACGCTGGTTGCTTTCGAAGGCGAGACACCCAAGTACGCTACCCTCGTGTCCTCGGGCAAGGCCTCCCGCATCAAGGACAAGGACCACCGCACGCCCACGGGCCAATGGCGCATCTATGTCAAGCACATTACGGACACGATGGATGGCGACGGTACGGCCGCTGGCGACCTGCCCTACAGCATCGAAGACGTCCCCTACGTGATGTACTTTCACAAATCTTACGCACTGCACGGAGCGTTCTGGCATCGCAACTACGGCGTGCAGATGAGCCATGGCTGCATCAACCTGGCGCCGCTCGACGCCAAGTACCTGTTCTTTTTTGCAACCCCCAAATTGGTCGAGGGGAGCCATGGCGCCTGGGCGTCCGACACGAGACCTGGAAGCCTGGTGCGGGTTCACGAGTAAGCCGCGAAGACAGCCCTGGCTCCAGCGGGGGCCAGACCCCCGAGCCGATCGGCCCTTAAGTCGCGCGCCAAACCTGCCGGATCGCTTGACGCGACCTCGTGGCGAGGCCAACTAAGCTCAAGAGCCGTATGGACCAGTTCTCAGCACACCTCGATCGAGGATGGGATCTCGTGCAACGGGGGGACTCACGAGGCGCCGAAATGTCAGCGCGCCGGGCGCTCGAACTCGATAGCCAATCGCCGGAAGCTCACAATCTGTTGGGCTACGTCGCGGCGCTGCAGGGTGAGTTCGAAGACGCCGTCGAAAGCTATCGCGAAGCCATCTCGCTCGACGATACCTACCTGGAAGCCATGCTGAACGCTGCGGAAGTGTACATCCACCCACTCGGCGAGTTCGACGAAGCCATCCGCATGTGCGATCAGGCCCTGGCACTGGCGGAAAACGACGACGAGCTGGTCGATACTTTGCTGCTCAAGTTCGACGCGCTCCTCGGCAAGGGCGAGCTGGATGCCGCCAAGGCATTGTGCTCGCGCTTCCCGCCCGGTCCGTTCGAAAACCCCAATCACACGTTCTTGGTGGGGCGGGCCCTCTACGAGACTGGCGACATCGACCGCGCAGCACCTCTCATCGAGGAATCCGTCAAGCGCAGCCCGAAAAACCCCGAAGCAACCTACTACCTTGGACTGGTACGCGACGAGCGAGGCGACACGCGTGGCGCGACTCAGGCGTTCCTCGACGCCCGCGAGCTCGACATGGCTCTCCCAGCGCCGGTCTGGACGCTAACACGCGAGACGTTCGAGGTGACGGCGAAGCGCGCAGTGCACTCGCTTCCCGACGCTCTCAAGGAGTTCATTCGCGAGGACGAAGTCTATACGGCGGATATTCCAGGAGTCGAAGTGGTCGTCGACGGCGTGGACCCACGAGCACTCTTGCTCTTGGACGCGGTAAACGCGAGACAAGGCGACGGGAAACCCACGGCGCGTGTCTTCGTCTACCAGCGGAACGTGGAGCGTCTGGCTGGCTCGGTCGAGCTGGTCGAGTCGGAAATACGCTCAGCGCTCGAGCGTGAGATTACGCTGTCCTTCGTCGAGACCGAGCCGACCGCACCCCATCCGTCCGAGTTGAACTGAGCCGAAGTCGGTCACGAGACACGGCGAGCGAGCTCGGTGGCGACCTCCATGAGGAGCATGCGCGCCGAGCCGGGCGCAATGGGAGACAGCTCAGTCAAGGCCAGCTCAGTGTGGTGTCGGGCGCGGCGCCGCACCGCATCGCACGCCCCGCTGGCGAGCACCTGGCGTCCAACGTACTCGACCGGCTCTCGGTCGCCCGCGTGAATCCGCTGAACCAGCTGGATCAGCTCGGGACGCTCGGCGACAGCCAGCACCAACGGCAGCGTGAGCTTGCCCTCCGCAAGGTCGGCGAGAAGGGTCTTGCCGGTGTGCTCACCGGAATAGTCGAGAACGTCATCGACCAATTGAAAAGCCATGCCCAGATGCTCTCCGAACCGCGCCAAACGCTCGCATTGTCCTGGCTCCGCCCCACCGAGCACAGCCCCCGTGCTGGTAGACCAACGAAACAGCGAGGCGGTCTTGTCGCGCAAGACTCGCAGATACGTCTGCTCGGTGACATCCAGCTTCGTGCGACCGCGTAACTGCAAGATCTCACCGTCGATGAGCTGCCGCAGGGTAGCTACCAGGCTGGGCATCAGCTCCGGGGCATGTTCACCGGTGAGCTCGAGCGATCGCACCAGCACGAAGTCTCCCCCGAGCACGCTGA
Source organism: uncultured delta proteobacterium (assembly GCA_963809955.1). Taxonomy (GTDB): domain Bacteria; phylum Myxococcota_A; class Polyangia; order Polyangiales; family Polyangiaceae; genus JAICQQ01. Next base: position 455,631 of record CAWELQ010000007.1, on the reverse strand, counting down.
CGGCATTGCCCCAGATCCGCCTCGCCGTAACGGCTCCCCGACGCTCCATGCCGTCATCCACCACGTCGTCATGCAAAAGCGTGGCGGAATGCAAGAGCTCCGCCACAGTGGCCATCTGGCGAGCCGCTTCGTTGATGGGTCCGAAGCAGGCGACGCTCAGCAAGAGCGCCATGGGACGCACGCGCTTGCCGCCCAACCCGATCAGGTGCAGCGCGGCGTCGCGGCCGGGCTCGAGCCCCAACTCGAGCGCCTCCCGGAGCTTGGTTTCGATCGCCTGGAGATCGCCCCCTACCAGATCCCGAACGCTTGCCAGGCGTTCGCCGAGGCGATCGTCCGCTTTGCGTTGCTGCGCGGCCTGGCCAAGAGTCTCGAGCGCGGATTCGACGTTAAACGACACAGATTCGCCTGGTTTCGGGAGTTTCAAATTCTTGTGAAACTATGCTGGAGGGAGGCCCTGTGGTCAATGCGCGCACCGCATCTGTTTGACTCAGGGTGTGGCCGGGCACTACAGCGTTCAGCGCGGCATGCCAAGCTCTCAGACCTCAGATACCGAGCGAGCGGCCAAAATCGGCCGAGCGGTCGGCTTTTTGGTCCTTGGCCTTTTGGTGTCCGCCTTCACCGCCGTGTGCACGTTCGAAATCATACGACAGCTGTGGTTTCAAGATGTTGGCCGTTCGGCGACGGAGTGTCGGGCGGGTCTGGCGCGCCTCACCCACGCGCTCGAGCGGGCCCGCTCGGCGGGCCACCGCGTTCAGACCGGTGGAAATACCGGCGCGCTCGCGAGATTTCGCGCATCGTTGGATCCCGCATGGGAAGATAAGACGGCAGTCGCCCAGGCATGCAGAGGTGACCCGCGCAGTTCCCACGCGCTAAAACAGATCGAACAGCTTCGCTATGCGGAAGAACGCGCGGTGAGGTATGAAGCCCGGAGCCTCTCGCGTCAGCGACGCCAGGTTCAAAAAAGCCTTTCGGAGCTGGGACTCTCGTCGCCTTACGGGCGGGCCCCGGCTCCCTCCAGCACAAGAGCACCATGAACGAAACTGAGACCCCCAATGAAGACGCGCCCTTGCCGACTTTCGACAGCCTGCCGCTGAGCGAGCCGGTCCGACACGCGCTCGACGACATCGCATATATCCACCCGACTCCCGTGCAACGGGCCGTGTTCGAACCGGCCATGAAGGGCAAAGACCTGGTGGTCCAGGCCCGCACCGGCACCGGAAAGACAGCTGCTTTCGGATTGCCGCTGGTCGACGGCTTGGTCAAGCCCGATCTCAAGCAAGCCCAGGCGTTGGTGCTGTGCCCGACGCGCGAACTGGCGTTGCAAATCACTCGCGAAGTCGATGCGCTTGCCAAGTACCAGAAGGTACAAGTCGTCGCCGTCTACGGCGGCGCACCGATGGGCCGTCAGATACAGCAGATCCGCGAAGGCGCTCAGATCGTCATCGGCACGCCGGGTCGAGTGCTCGATCACCTCAGCCGTGGCACGCTCGACCCCGAGCGCGTTCGAAGCTTCGTGTTGGACGAGAGCGACGAGATGCTTTCGATGGGATTTCTTCCACAGATCACCGAGATCTGGTCGTTACTTCCCAAGGGGCATCAGACCCTGCTCTTCAGCGCGACGCTGCCCCCTGACGTGCAACGGATTGCCGAGACACGCCTCAAGCAACCCGAATTCATCACGCTGAGCGGAGACCAGATTGGTGCACTCGAGATCGACCACTTCGTCTATCTTTCGCACGGCGACAAGCTCAAGAACCTGCTTCAAATCTTGGAGATAGAAAATCCAGAGAGCGCGATCATCTTCTGCAATACGCGAGACGAGACGAAGAAGGTCGCGGCCGCCCTCAAGCAGGAAGGCTTCTCGGCAGACTGGCTGAATGCCGACCTGGCCCAGAACGAGCGCGAGAAGGTAATGGCCAGCACCCGCGACGGCAAGCTCCGCTACCTGGTAGCCACGGACGTGGCCGCGCGCGGCATCGACATTTCGCACCTGACCCACGTCATCAATCACGACTTCCCCGAGTCTGCCGAGGCCTATGTGCATCGCACCGGGCGCACCGGCCGCGCCGGGCGCACCGGAGTTGCCCTGAGCTTGATCGCGCCGGGCGATATCGGCCGTCTGTACATGCTACGACTGACCTACAAGATCTTCCCCATCGAACGGTCGCTGCCGACGGCCCGCGAGGTGAAGAGTCGCGAGGAGACGGATGTCGTCAACCTCTTCGTGCAGGCCTTTGCGGAACGGAAACCTCACCCGGACGACCTGGCGCTGGCACGTCGCCTGCTGACTCACGACCATGCGGAAGCCATTGTCGCTGGTTTGCTGCGCGACCATCTGGGAGCCCGCCCGGAAGCCGTGGAAGAAGCCAAAGCCATGCGGCGCTCGGAAATCTCGCGGCCACGAGCAGCAAAGCCCGCGGCCCCGGAAAGGGACGCTGCCACGAGCAGGAAAGACCGCTCGAACGGCGCTGCCGCGGCGCGCTCTGAGAGCGTCGAACCCGCGCGGTCCCACGAGAAACCACGCGCCACGTCACCCACGTCACCCACGTCACCCAGGCAAGAGCCGCGCAAACGCAGAAGAGACGGTGCGCGCACTGGCGATCCAGGCCGCACCGAACAGGCTGCACAGGCTCCGGATCGGCGCAAAGTCGACCTCCAGACGGAACCCAGAAACATTGAGACGAAAGGCGCCTCGTCGCCCGAGGATTCCGCTGCGGAGGCGGGAGAGATCTTCATCAATGTCGGGCGCAAAGACGGCGCGAAGCCGAGCGACTTCCAGGGCATTTTGGAGGAGCAGGGCTTCGAAGTCGACGACATCGACTACGTGCGCGTGCGTCAGCGACACACCTTCATTGGCGTGCCCGAAGAACTGACGCGGCGGGCTCTGAATGCACTGGACGGTGCCGAGATCGCCGGTCGCAAAGCGATGGCGGAGCGGGCGAGGCCACGCGGGAACTGACCGAATCGCAGCAGATTGTTTCGCCCTGTCCTGTCCTTCCCCCGGGGCATTGTTTGACGGGCAAGCAAACGTAGAGCGAAAGTCAAGGCCCCAGTGGCAACCGTTCACGCTGCGAAAAATATCCGACGCCTGGTGAGGATTCGATACCTGGGGCGACAGGCGTATCCCATGTGCTCACTCGAGAAAAGGTTTGCGTCGTTCGGCACCAAACGCTACGAAAAGAAGAACGTGTCCGGAGAGGCTCCCAATGTCCAACGTATGCTGACGCACATCCACTGGGCGTTGGCGCACGAGCTGCCATCCACGGAGCTCATCCCGATGTTGAACAAGCTACTGCGCCACGCGGAGCCGGCATCGCGCGCGGCGCTCTTCGCGAAGCGAAAGCTAGCGGAGTTGCTCGTGCAAGACGCGCCATGGCGGGCGGCACTGCTCGCTCGCCAGCTCTTGGAGATCGAGCCCGATGAACGCACGTGGGCGCTGCTCGGTCTCGCCCAGACGCTGCTGGGCAACTACCGCTCGGCCGCCTCGGCCTATCGCCAGGCCATGGCCCTGACGCCCGACTTTCCGATCTGCGCCCACAATCTCGGGCATCTGCTGGACGTGGCGCTCGACCGACCTCACGATGCGCTGCGTTACCTGAAGCAAGCCTACACCGCGTTTCCTCATGAGCCCGAAGTCAAAAGCTCGTACGCACACGCGCTCGTTCGCGCGGGCGAGCACGCGGAGGCCAAGCAAATTCTCGCAGAAGCGCTCGACGGAGACGCGATCGCAGCCGAACATCTGCTGGCAGCGTGGTTGGAAAAAGACCCGCCCGGCACGGCGCTGACTCTCGCCTGTTCCGAACGGCGCTGACGATCTGCCCGCCCAGAAGCTGCTCAACACAAGCCGCGCGTCGGTGGAGTCTGCCGCAAGAGACTCGGCCAGGCGGGAATCCGTTGATTTCGAGAACTGCTCGCTTTCGGACGCGCGACCAACGCATCGCGACGACAAGTCCATTGGCGTCGTCGGGTATCGACACTATCGATAGTCGCCATGCGTCGCGTTTCTTCCCTGCTCTCGGTCCTCGCATTGTTTACCGCCACTGCCGTTGCATCCGCACAGCAACAGCCAACAACGCCTGCTCCACCGCGGAAAACCCCGGCCGCTGCCGATCGAGCGGACAGCGCCGCCCCTCCCCTTCAGGCAGGAGCGCAGGTGCGCGTTCCCGAAATAGATGTCTCCGACCCGATGCTCGAGCCGGTGGCGCCCGCCAAGAACCAGGTCCGCGACTGGCGTCAAGCGCTCCGCCTGATACGCAACAACTCGTCCACGCTGCGTGCGTCCCGCGCGCAGATTGACGTGGCCAGAGGGCAGTCTCGCCAGGCGCTTGCCCCCGCCCTGCCCTCGCTCGTCGGCAACGGGCAACTCACCCATCACTTGCTCCGAGGCGAAGGTCTGAACATCTTCGCCGACCCACCGCAACGCACCTCGCTACCCGACCCGGCAACGACTTGGAACGCCGGACTGACGCTGACGGTGCCGCTGCTTGCCACGAAGGCCTGGTACGACCGCGGCACGGCCAAAGACCTGGTCGACCTGCGCCAGCTCGAAGCACGTGACGTCGAGAGATTGATGGTCGCCGACGTAGCCAACACCATCATCCAGGTCGTCACCGCGGAACGCGCCGCCGAGGTCAGCCGCGTGAGCCTTCGTTCGGCGCTGTCGAACCTGGAGCTGAATCGGCGACGGGCCAGGCTGGGCTCGGCCAGCGCAGTGGACGTGCTGCGCATGCAGCAAGAAGTCGAGCGATCCCGCGCCCAGGTGATCGCTGCCGACGAGGGCGTCCGACAAGCACGGGAAGCGCTGGGACTGGCGCTCGGCACGTCGAATCCCTGGGGAGTTGCCCCCGACATCAGCCTGGACGCGTTGGCGCTGGAAGCGAAGAACAGTTGTCGGCAGGAGGACTCGGTCGAGACCCGCTTGGACTTGCGAGCTGCCCAAGCCAATGTCGCGGTAGCCGAACGCAACGTCAAGAGCGTCGACTACCTCTATGTTCCGACCCTCGCTGGCGTGTCTACCGCCACCTACTGGTCGAACGCCCTCACCACCGCCAACCGAGAGTCCGTCACCTGGACCATCGGCGCTGTCCTCACCTGGAACATTTACGATGGCGGCTCCCGCTATGGCACCAAGGAGGTCAACGAGGCCCAACTCCGTGTCGCCCAAGCGTCGCTCACGGAGAAGAAGCGACAAGCAGAGGTGGAAATAGGGCGCGCTCTGCGTTCGGTTCGAGTGGCCGAGGCCAACCTGGCCGTCAGCACGCGGGCAGCCGAGATCGCCCGCCAGTCGGCCAAGTTCGCGCAGATTACCTTTTTGAACGGAACCGGCACCAGCTTCGACATGGTCGATACCGCTCGTACGCAGCGCGAAGCCGAACTCGACGTCACCATCAAGGAATTCGAGCTGCTGCACGCCAAAATCACCGCGTTCCTGGCCCTGGCCAGCTGCCAAGTGTGAGCCGGCCGCCGAGTGTGAGAACAACACCTTGCTGGAGCAGCGAACAGGCTACCAACTGCACAGGCACCGCCGAAAACGCCCCCATGCGCTGGCGAAGGACCATTTTCGGCAGCGCCTGCGCGGCGCATGCTGCCCGGTCGGCCCTCTACTTTCTTGATTGGGGCGCAACAAACATCCTGTTTGCCGCTCCGGGGCCCGTTCGTGGTGTACCGGTTGGCACGCGCGCTCAACCCCGGTAGATTCCCACTGTTCTATGGACCGACGTGACCTGGCGTTTCACACGCTCGTGCTGGTGACCGCAGCGTTCTTTTCCTATTTGATCTATTTCATTTTCCTGCAGGCTCCGACCGCTCAGCTCGAGGCGGGTGGACTGGCCCAGAAGATTTTCTACTTCCACGTCCCCTCCGCGTACGGGATGTACTTGAGCGGAGTGGTCTGTTTCATCGCCAGCGCCGCCTACCTGGTCACCCCCACCGACACCCGCGACGCCTGGGCACGAGCAGGTGCCGAAGTCGCCGTCGCCTTCGGCATGATCATGCTCGTCAGCGGCCCCCTGTGGGCAAAGAAGGCCTGGGGCGTCTATTGGGCTTGGGAGCCCAGGCTGGTCACCACCATGCTCAGCGTGTTGATCTACGTTGCCGTGGTAGTATTGCGGGCGTTTGCGGGGGACGGTGAGGCCGAGCGAAAGTTCGCCGCCGCTCTGGGCGTGCTCGGAACGGTCAATCTGCCCATCATCCACTACGCGGTGCAGAAATGGGGTGGCGTGCATCCCTCCGTCATCGGCAAGGGTGGCGGCGGGCTGAAACATCCGGATATGAGAACCGCATTGATGATGGGCTTCATTGCCATGACCTTGCTCGCGGTATTGTTGCTCCTGACGCGCGCTCGTTTGGCCGTCGTCCGGGCGCGCCTGGCGCGGGCAGAAGAGCAGGCGGCCGGGCTCGGCCTCATGGATGAAGCCTGACGCTTGGAGTTTCAACGACGATGAACACCATTTCCCTACAGACTCCACGCAAGAGCCCGAACGAGTTCGTACCGGTCGAGGGCGGCGGCGACACGACGAGCGCCGAGGCGCTCCTGGTCATCGCCTACATTGCCATGTGGCTCCTGTTCTTCGCCTTCCTGCTGCTCACACACCGCCGGCAGCGCAGCCTGAACCGCAAGGTCACGGAGCTGGAGCAGGCGCTCAAGAAGGCCGAATCTGGCGGCGCCGGCGGCTCGAGCTAGGCCGGGGCCGGAGCGATGACGTTCGAACACATCATCTACATTCCTGGCGTGCTATTAGTAGGAATCACCCTGGGTTACGTGCTCGGGGCCAGGGCGGTGCGTGCCGAAATGGCGCGCTTGAAAAAGCGTTCAAAGGAGTAGCTCATGCTCGGCTTCAGTCTGACCGAAGAACAACAAGCGCTCGTGGAGATGGCGCGTCGCTTCACCAAGGAACGCATCATCCCCATTGCTGCCGAGTGCGACCGAAATGCCAAGTTTCCTCGCGAGGTCTTCGAGGCCGGGCACGAGCTCGGCCTGATCAACCCAACCGTGCCCAGCGAATACGGCGGCTCTGCTCTCGGCGAGCTGGACAACGCCCTGATTGCGGAGCAGCTCGCGTACGGTTGCACGGGCATCCAGACGAGCATGCTCGCCAACACACTGGCGCTGACTCCGATCAAGCTCGCCGGCAACGAGGACCAGAAGAAGAAGTACCTCGGAATGCTCACCGCCGACCCCGTATTCGCTAGCTACTGCACCACCGAACCTACCGGGGGCAGCGATGTGGCTGGCCTAAGAACCAAGTTCGAACGCCACGGTGACGACTTCGTGCTCAATGGCGAGAAGTCTTGGATCACCAACGCTTCCTTCGCGAGTTTCTACGTCGTATTCGCGACCAGCAATCCGGAACAACGCCATCGCGGTATCGCCGCTTTCATCGTCGACCGCGAGTCGGAAGGCCTCAGGGTGGGCACCCACGAAGACAAGCTCGGGCAGCGCGCAAGCGATACCGCGGCCGTGCACTTCGAAAACGTGAAGGTCCCCAAGCAGAACCTTCTGGCTCCCGAAGGCCAGGGGTTCAAGCTGGCGATGGAAACGTTCAACCAGACGCGACCGGACATCGGTGCCATGGCCACTGGTCTGATGCAACGCTGCTTGGACGAGAGCTTGGCCTATGCCAAAGAACGAGTCACCTTCGGTCAGCCCATCATCGAGCATCAGATGGTGCAGGCGATGATCGCCGACATGGCGATCGGCACGGAGGCAACACGCTTGCTCTACCAGAAGGCGGCATGGAACCTCGACAACGGGGTGCGGGACCCCATCGTGTCGAGCTATGCCAAGGCTTTCGGTGCGGACCACGCCATGCAATCCGCCATCGATGCGGTGCAAGTCTTCGGTGGCAACGGCTACGTCCGGGATTACCCAGTCGAAAAGTTGATGCGCGACGCCAAAGTGCTTCAGATCTACGAAGGCACGAGCCAGATCCAACGACTGGTGATCGCTCGTTCACTCGCGCGCTGAGGCGTTCGCGCGGGGCATCGCCATCAGCGGACGCCGATGAAGATGCCCGCGGCGTTGGCCCGCTCGACGCGCTGACGTAGCACGCGCTCTTTGTCTTCCAGCGCACGGCTTCTCGCTCCGCCGCGCTGCCTGTGTTTGAGAAACGCGAGTTCGATCAAATCGAGCTGTTTGCGGCGACTCTTGAAGTATCCGCCGGGACTACTGGCGAGCGAAAAAAAGTTAACAAAAGGCACCAGCATCCAATAGCTGGTGGTGCGCTTCAGTTCCTTGGGGTGGAGGAGACGACCGGCTTCGTCCACCAGTCCCCTGAGCACGATCGACCGGTCCCGGATGGCCAGCAGCACGATGACGACAAAGAAGATCAGCTGGAAGGTCCAGAAGACGAGGAACTTCAACAGCAGCCCTATCCCGCCGCCCAGCGCGAACGTCACCAGAAAGTTGTGGAGGAAATGCAGTCCGACAGCAGCAAGCCAGCCGCCTAACGGCGCAATCAGCTTCACGAGTGAGCTCTTGCTTTCAGCGGCCACGCCCACCCCGACTCCCGTCATGGCCGTGAATGACGCGTGCCCCAAACCGGCAAGCACGGTGCGAAAGATGAACAGGCCCCCGAAGGCCGCAGCGCCTTGTTGTGCGCCGGCGCTCGCCAGATACAGGGCATCCTCGGTGAGCGTGAACCCCAATCCGACAACGCCCCCGTAGATGGCGCCGTCCAGCGGCCCATCGAGTTCCCGCAGCCAGATGGCGGACAACCCCCAGAGCATCAGAAGCCCGAAGCCCTTGGTGGACTCTTCCACCAGCGGCGCGACGAACGCCGCCGTCGAGTTGCTGAGTAGCGGGTCCCCCGGCTTCGCGTTGAGCGCCAGGCTGAGCGCGCCTTCACCGAGGGCGTTGCCGACAAGTGCCAACGCCGTGGCCCCGACCGCACCCCAGAAGAACATGATCGTCAAGAGCCAGAACGGCTCGGGCTCATAGCGATCGGTGCCCTTGATGATCAAGAAGTAGAAGAAGACTACCGGCGAGATAACGAGTAGCGCGAGTATCAACAGCACGGCGCCGAACCTTAGCGTAAAACAGGGGCGCGGGCAGCGGTCGTGCTGTCCCCGACTAAAACTCCAGCGACAAGTCTGCGTTCAGCGTCCAGAAGGTACCCTTGAGCGAGATCTCGTCGGGCTTCGCGTTCGCATGGCTCTTGTCGACCTTGCGTGGTTCGAGCATCCCCAGTTGCACACCGATGTCCACGTGCTGCGCCCCCGCCAGCACCGGCTCGAGGCCCGAAAACAACAGGCCGATCCCGGCACTGACCACATGGCGGTCCGCATCGAGAAAGTTCGTGCGCCCGACCTGTGGAGGCACGGGCGACTTTTCATAAACATAGCCAGCGCGCACCGGCAATCGAACGCGCTCGCTGAGTTTCAAACGGTTCTCGACCCCCACCCGAGGCACCCAGCGGTCGCCGAAACGCGCCGGGGCACCGTCGGGAGGTAGCGCCGAAGCGGGCAAATCCACCGTCACCCCCTCGGGAGGTTGAGCGTCGATCCGAGTGGTGGTCGTACTGATGGGGCTTTCGTAGCTGGACCAGTCGACCCAAGTGAGATCGAACTCGAGGCTCCATGCGCCTGGCGTCCAGGCGCCAGCAAGATCCAACTGCCTTGGAATGAACAGTTTGACAGAGCGTACATCCACGTCGTACCGGAGCGGGATCTCGAGGATGGTTCCATCCAGCACCGTGTCCAGATGGGCGCTGACCTGCGTCTCAATCTTGGCCTCGTCCCGATAGCTGAGCGCCAGCCTCGACTCGGCATTCGGCACCAGTGTCAGTGAGGCCTGCGGGTAACGCACGGACTCGAGGCGCGCGTCTACTTGGTGATCGAGCTCCGACTCGTACTTGCTGCGTTCGAACTGAGGCACGACCGTGGTACCGCGCACATCGAAACCACCATCCGTGGTCGCCAGGCTGGCGGTGCCCACCGCCACCGAAAGCCAGGGCAGCGGCCGCACCGCGAGGTTGACGCTCGTATAGAAGATTTGCAGGCGATCTTCGTACAGGACCCAATAGGGGTCGGTCTCCCGGATGGTGCGCCCCTGGCTCAAGTGACCGCGAGGCAACTGCAGAGCAAGACCGAACGCAACCGGAACTCCGGCGACCTTCCCCGGAGCAACCACACCCAGCATCCAGGCACGCACCGGCTCGAGCTGCGCGGGCCGCTCGTTGAACGAGAGCTCGAAGCCAGCGTGCGTATAGCCAAAAGCCAATTCCAACCGCTCGAACAGGGCCAGGCTGGATCGATTGTAGTAGTTGGCCGAATAGTCGCGCGCGTCGGCGGCCACCGCACCTCCCATGGCCTTCGAGCGCGCTCCGAAGCCCAGCGCGTCCACCGGCGTAGCGCGCGCATTGCCGACGCTGCCCAGGTACATCGCCAAGCTCGGCAGCACGGCGATTCCCAGGGGGCCCCAGGTTCGTCGGGTCAAAACGCCACCCCCAGCGAGAGTGATACCAGACGCACCTGTCCCTTCGTCCGTACGTGGGCAAACTCCGGTTCTCTAGCCGCCGCCTCGGGTTCCTTGTCGTGTTCTCGCGGCGCAAGCCAATGCTGCTGCACGGCCAGATCGAGATCCAGCGGCACGCTCCCCAGCAACGCGCTGAGCCCGTAGCCGACACTCGCCACCCAGCGCGCGTTGTCCCAGACGTTCGACAGGGCGGTCTGCTCCGGGACCGGCGTCGCCTCGTAAGCGACCCCCGCGCGCAGCTCGGCGCTGGCGGTCTTACCGAGAGCCACGCGCTGCGCCACGGCGAGACGTGGCGACCAGGTATTGGAAAATCCCGGTTTCGTGGGCGGGTCGGTCCCGCATTTCTCTTCGCCTTCAGGGCACCCAATGGTTTGACCGAGAAATCCCGGAAAATCTGACCAGAGGCGATAGCGCACCCCAGCGCTCAGCTGCCAACGCTCCGCCACCCAGGCGGCCTCTGCGTCCCATTGCTCGGGATCGTATTGGGCCGTCCCCTCGATGTTCAGGTCGGGTAGGTCCAGACTGCCGAGGTCCCGAATACGTATCTTCACATCGAGCCGGCTCATGTGCCGGTCGCGCCACACCAGGCCCACGCGCAGGTGATCGAGCGGTTCCAGGATCACACCCGCCACGGCCGCGGTGCTCTTGACCAGCTGGTCTCGAACTACCGTGCTCGTCTCCCCTGCCTCTGAACTGCTGACCACTACCGAACCGGCAAGGCTGGCAAGCCAGCGAACTCCCACGCCGACACGCACGCGCGGGTGAAGCTCGACACCCACCCCCGTGGACAGTCCCAGGCTCTCGGCCTGACTCATGAGCAGAGGGTACTGTGGACGCTCGGGGAACAACAACTCGGCGCGTGACACCAGGCGACGCGGGCTGTAGGCGCTGAACCCAAGCGCCACGCGGTGCTCGAGCATGCCGCCGAAGGGCAGCGGCAGCGTGACTCCGAGTAGCGTTGCGCTCACCACGCCCTGGAGGTGCTCAGCCTGAGCCGCCTGGTACTCCAGGCGAAAGAGGGCAGTCTGGTAACCGAAGCTCAGGTGCGACTGCGTGCGCCCCCCCAGCAAGGCGGGGTTCAGCGTACTCTGGTGATCGTGCTCGCCGTAGGCGACTCCGGTCTGAGCCATCCCCTGGCTGCGCACTCCGACCCCGAACAGATCCGACGACGAGGCCAGTGCGTTTCCGGCAACCAAGAGCCCGGCCAACCCCAACGAGGTGCTTCGAGATCGACGACTCGTCATCAACAAAACCACGCAACGATACACGCCAAATCGGCGCTTGCGCAGCACAATGCGCCCGGCTAAAAAAGGGTTACACGACTCGAACCGTCGCCCATCCGCGCAGAGCTGTGATCACCAGAAAAACGACGCGAACAAGCCGGCTGGCTACAGCCGGGACATGTTTGCTGGTGGCGCTGGGTATCGGGCACGAAAGCGCGGGCTCGAGCCCCGGCGCAGCGGTCGGCGGCTTCACCGCCACGGCTGCCACTGGCGGCGGCCGGCTCAGGGTCGCGGCACAACCCGGGGACCCGGGGCTCGCCAACCGAAGCGTCACTGCGATCGTCCGAAGAGCCGATGGATCGCTCGTGGACTTCTGGACCAACAAGCGGACGCTGCCAACCGCACCGCAATTGAAACGGGTGACCGATGCGGACGGGCTCTGGTCGCTCGTGCCCCTCGTGGATGACGGTCGCAAGGCGAGGGTCGTGACCTACGACGACGTTCGCCTCGTAGCGGACACCATCCGGGCGAGCGCGGACGTCGAAATCGCGGCGAGCGTGGTGCATATCGAAACGCAGTACCGCCTCGATGACAACCATCCGACCCTGTTCATGAGCACGCGGCTCTCGCTCAAGAGCGGCGGCCAGGTCCATTTCAAGTTCCAGGAGGCCCTGAAGTGGGGCAACGCGGATTACTTCGTGGAGAACGTCGCCGAGCCGCTCAACAACTTCGACGGCACCTCCAGCTGGATCGGTCGCCATGGTCTGTGCGGTGACTTGAAGTGGACGCGCATCGGCCCTGACCCTTTTCAGCTGGAATTCCGGCAAGCCTATCCCGGCCTGGCGCCCTCGATCGTCGCAACTTACGCATTGGTCGTGCTCAAGCGCGGAGAGACGCCAACCTTCGAACGCAAGCTCAGCTACGAGACGCTCCCCGAACCCCCTCGACTTCCAGCCCCGCCCGAGGGAAAGTTGCGCGCCACGATCACGGACGAGGCGGGTCGTGCTTTGCCAGCGAAGCTGAGCTTCAGGGGCACGGGCGGCACTCCCGATCCCGACTTCGGCAACGACGGCGACGAGAGCGGCGTCAGTCGGTTCGTCTGGAGCGGCAGCGGTCAGTTCGAACGCCCGCTGAACGTCGGCACGTACCAGGTACTGGCGACCGCCGGGTTCGAGCGAGCGGCCAAGAGCTGGAAGGTAACCATTGAACAGGGAAAGACCAGCGAGGTGGCCGGGACTCTGCCCCGCGTCATCGAGACGCCTGGATGGATCAGCGGGGACCTGCACCTGCACCAGGTCGAAAGCGTCGACGCTGACCTCGCCCACCAAAGCCGTCTGATCGCGGTGGCGGCGGAGGGTGTGGAATTGGCAGCGGCCACCGACCACTACGCAGTGACGGACTTCGCCCCGGCGGTGGCTCAGCTGGTAGCCACCGGCCAGCTGGCGCGGCCCTTGGCCACGATAGTCGGCAGTGAAGTGAGCACCGTCGGACGCCGTTTCGGGCACTTCAACCTGTTCCCGATGCAGGTCGACGACACCGTGCACTACGCCGACACCACCCCGCACAAGCTGTTCACGGAGATGCGCCAAGTCGCTCCTGATGCCGTTATCCAGGTAAATCATCCGCGCTGGCCGGACATCGGCTACTTCCAGGTTCACAACATGGACCCCAGAACTCACCAGATTCCCTACAAGCTCAGGGACGAATACGATTCGGACTTCGATGCGATCGAGGTGTTCAACGGGTTGGACGCGTACAGTCAGCCACGTATTCGCCTGGTGCTGCGTGACTGGATAGCCTTGCTCGGGCGAGGCCATCGCTACACCGCGACGGGCAATAGCGACTCTCACAAGCTGGCGTTTCAGGATCCAGGCTTGCCGCGCAATTTCATCGAGCACGGTGAGTCGACCAACGATGCTCAGGACGTCTACGCGAGCGAAACCAACATCATTCAGGGCATCAAGCACGGCCACGTGTTCGTGAGCAGCGGGCCCATCATCGACGTCCATTCCGGAGACAAGGGGATCGGCGACACCGTCAAGAGCAACGGTAAACCGGTCGTGGTCGACATTCGGGTGCGTGCCGCGCCCTGGGTGGACGTCAGCCGAGTAGAGGTGCTCGTGGGGCCGAAGGCGGAACGGCTGCGCTACGTCCCAGTTCCGGCATCGGAGCAAATCGTGCGCTATCACGAGCAGGTGCGGGTCCCCGGCTACGCCAAGACGTTCGTGATCGTGGTCGCCGTCGGAAAGAAGCCCCTGGAAAATGTCTACGCGACGGGGGTGCAGCCGCTGGCCTTCACCAACCCCATCTGGATCGAGCCCTGAGTCACCGAGAGGAGGCGTTTGGGCCGCTCGGCGGAACATTACCGGGCGCAATGGATTGCCCGATTGCGGGCGTACCGGCCGCGAGGTAGCGTTCAGCCGTGTTCGGTATCTCGTTGTCGGAAATCGCGGTCATCGCCACGATCGCCCTGGTCGTGGTCGGGCCCCAGAAGCTGCCCGGCATGCTGCGCACGCTGGGTCAGTGGGTGCGTAAGCTGCGGAAGTTAACCACCGAAGTTCGCGCTCAAACCGGGATCGACGAAATCCTGCGTGAAGAGGGGATCGACGGCGTGCACGAGCTGCGCAGTCTGCTTCGCGGGGAAATCGCCGCGGCGCGCCAGCATCAACGCCGTCGACCCGCCGAAGACCCCTATCAGGATGCCATCGACTTCGACGCCGGGCGCGAATACCCGACGGAAGGGCCCGATAGCTATCACGCGATCCCCGACGACTTGATCGACACCGCCACTACCGAGGAGCCAGCGCCGCCGAATGACGCCGTGGCTCCCTCGCAGGTCGAGCCGAGCGCAGCTTCCGAGGCGTCACCGCCCGCTCCGCCCAAAGGCAGCGAGGGCGCCACCGAGCCCAGCGCAGCTCGGCCACCGGACAAGAGAGCCCCCACCCTTCCGACAGCCACCGGCACCTCGAAACCATCGTGAACAAGAACACCCAAGATCCACCCGACGGCGAGGAAGGCACGATGACCTTCTGGGAGCATCTCGAAGAGCTCCGATCCCGCATGATCAAGATGATCCTGGCTTTCGCCCTGGGGGCTGCCGTTGCCTGGGTCTTCAAGACCGACCTGCTCGAGTGGGTCGCCACTCCTTTCATCGAGGGTTGGAACCAGCAATCGGAAAAGCCGACGCTACACTTCCCTCACCCGGCGGCGCTCTTCATTGCCTACATCAAGCTCTCCGTACTGGGTGGATTCGTTCTGTCGCTGCCCATTCTGCTGTACCAAGTGTGGGCTTTCATAGCTCCAGGCCTCTACGCGAAGGAGAAGCGCTTCGCCGTGCCGTTCGTGGTGGCTTCCTGCGGGCTATTCGCGGCGGGTGGCTACTTCGGTTGGCGCGTGGCCTTCCCGATGGCCTTTCGCTACCTGCTGGGTTTCGCGGAACTCCCCCCGGGTGGCAAGTTTCAGATCGAACCGACCGTCATGATCGGGGAGTACATCGAGTTCTTGACCCGCATGCTGGTAGCGTTCGGAGCCGTGTTCGAAATCCCAGTGGTCGTGTTTTTTCTGTCCATCATTGGGGTGATCAATCACACGCACCTGATCAAGTTCTCGCGCTATTTCATCGTGATCGCGTTCGTGTTGGGCGCCGTCATCACGCCACCCGATCCCATGAGCCAATTGCTGCTCGCGGTTCCGCTGATCGTGCTCTACGTGCTGTCGATCGGGATTGCTTACCTCTTCGGAAAGAAGCCCCCCAAAGACGAGAAGTTGGCCATCCAGAAGGCAGCCAAAGTGGACAAGGTCGACAAACCCCGTAACGAAACCAAAGTCTGATCCATCCCTCCCAGAGGGCTGACTCGTAAGTTCGAAGTGCCGTCGGGCTCGCGTCCCGAGGCAATGGCTCAGTGCTCGCGCGCATATGGCTCGCCGCGCAGGATCGACATGCACCGATACAACTGCTCATAGAGCAGCACGCGTGCCAGCCGATGTGGCAACGTCAACGCCGAGAGGCTCAGGTGCACGTGCGCGCGGCTGGAGAGGTTCTTGGGTATGCCGTCGGCACCGCCGATCACGAAACAGACTTGCCCCTTGCCCTGCGAGCCCCAGTGTTCCAGCCGCGCCGCCAGACCTTCGCTGGAAAATACCTCACCCCACACCTCCAACATCACTAGACGGCCCTCTTTCGGCAATCGCCGAGCAAGTCCGGCAGTATCCTTCACCTCGATCTCCTCGAACGCGACGTAGCGCTGAAGGCGCGACTTATAGTCGTCAGCCACGCTGGCAAGTGCGTCGTTCTTGAGCTTGCCTTGCGCCAGAACGATGCATTTCACACCGGCTCGGGCACCGGCGCCGGGACGGGCACACGACGCGCGTCCATCCACAGGCCATCGAGATCGTACAGAGAGCGCGTCTCCTCGTTGAAGACGTGGACCACGACGTCCACGAAGTCGATCAGCACCCAGTGACCGCGCGGCAGACCTTCAATCGAAATGGCATGGGTTCCATTCTGGCTCAGGGCCTCGTCGACCGCGCGTGCAATGGTCGACACGTGCCGGTCACTCTGCCCCGTCATCAAGACCAGATAATCCGCGTAGTCCACCTTGCCAGTAACATCGATGATCTCCACAGCGCCGGCCTTCTTGTCCAGGCCGGCTTTGGCAGCCTGCAAGGCCAACAGTTGCGAATGTTCGGAGGGCTGTGGCGTTCCTCTCAGGACGCTGACGATGGGACGGCGCGAAACCGCGTGACGTTGAGAAGCTTTGAGTTTCAAAGTGAACACCTTGAGGGTGGGACCCGCCCTGGGACAGGACAGGCGAACGGACGAGCGGGCAAGCCGAGCCTCCAAGGACGGCGGAGTGTATGCGCCACCCACCAACGGGTCGGAGGGGGACAGTCCCCTTGGTGCGGGTCGACATGACCCGACCTCAAATCCGGAACCTCCCGGGCGGGAAGCGTCGCTCTGGCATCAGCAACTCGTCCAACTGAACATTACAGTAGCGCAAGTCGGGGCTGCGAGGAAGCCTGTGAGGCCTCGTGGGAGCGCATCGCTCCAGCAACCCAAAGGATTTACTCCAGTAAACGGCGCCCTATCCGGCATCCGGGTTCGCCGAACGCGCGGGAGTGGCGCCAGGAACCTCGGCATCAGGCCGATTGCCCGGGGCACGACCGGGCACAGGGGCGGCCCCGCCCCCGGACGGCTCGTCCTCGTCGACCCATTCGCCCGAGGACTCGATGTTGGCCAGGGGATCTTCCACGGGGCCCGCGTCCCATGGGATGACCGCCGGGCGCTCGTACTCCGGAGGCGGCCCCGGAGGAACCTGAGGCGCTCCGCAGGCCCAGGCCAGGACCAGAACAACGGTAGCGGCTCCCAAGACCCCCATCATTTTCAGGGAAGCCCGCCTGGGAGAAGGCCTCATACCCAACGCTCCTCGTCCACTGCGGCGAGCGTGGCTTTGAGGTCGAAGCGCGACATGTAGCCGAGCTCCCGCCGAGCCTTCGAATCATCCACCATGCAAACATACCGGATGAAGTCCAGCTCAGGGGCTGGAAACGACGCCATCTTCCATCGGAACAGTCCCCCCAGGCCGACCTTGGCCACAGAAAACGGTACGGACACCTGGCTGCGGCCCAGAAGCTCGATCATGCGCGACAGGCGCGCGCCCGGGGGTCCGGCGATGTTGTAGATGCCCCGCACGCCGGGCGCCAAGGACAGCTGGATGGCTTGCAGCACATCGTCCTGATGCACCACCTGCAGCATCGGATCGAAGCCCAGGATCGTCGGAACCCGCTTCAATCTCAGGTAGTTGCTCGGGGCGTTATTGACCACGCCGAGAATGTGGGCCGGGCGCAGGACGACAACCTCCACGCTTTCGGATCGCCACACGAAAGATTGGGCGCACATGTCCAGTTCGACCAGATCGCGCATCTCGCTGAAGCGCGTCGCCCCGAGAAGCGGCGCATCTTCGTTCAAGAACTGGGGATTGTCCGCCCGCGGGCCGTAAACATTGGCGCTGGAGAGCAAGACCACTTTGCGGACCCCGAACTGCTCCGCGTACTGCACGAGCTTCTGAAACCCCGCAACATTCCAAACGTGCTGCTCCTCGCTGTTGCCTCTGGGGTTGTGCATGACGCCCAGATGCACGAGCGCGCTCACTCCACGCGCTCGGAAGATCTCCTTGACGCGCTGGCGGCGCAAGTCGATCTGATGGTGGTCGACGTCCTTGGGCCGCTCCGCAAAGGCGCGCCGATCCAAGCCGACGACTTTGCATCTGCGATGCAGATGCCGAACCAGCCGTCGCCCGAGTCGGCCACAGACGCCGGTCACCATCACGACCTCCGCGTCTGCGCTCGCGTGCGGGTTGGCCAGGACTGCAGCGGATGGGCTCTCTTCGCTCACGCTCGCCGCATCTAGCTTTCTTTTGTCCCTCGCGCCATCACAACTGGCTCGATCAGAAGAATAGACTAGTTCTGCGTTCGAGCGCGGCGTTCAACAGGTCGTGGATGGTTTGCTTGACGAGCCAAACCTTGTCTCCGATCACCCCATCATCTGCCTCGGCATCCCCATCGAAGCGCAGTGGCTCACCGAAGTGCAACCGGTAACGCATCGGCAGAGGCAGCTGCCCACCAGGCACCAGGAGCTGTGGAATCACGGGAAACACCGGCAACTTCAGCGCGCGGGCAGCCCAGCGCAGATTCCCGAGGCTCACGTACTGCTCCTCGGCCCCCACGACCGCGACCGGGACGATCGGCGTCCGAGTTCTGAGCGCCAGACGCATGAACCCCAGCCCGAATTCCTGGAGCTGATAGCGCTGAGAGAACGGCTTGGCGATACCGCGCAACCCCTCGGGAAACGTGAGCAGAACTTCATCCATCTCGAGAAGCCGCTGGGCGTTCTCCGGGACTCCGACCACCTGCCCGACCCGGCTGTAAAAGGTGGACACGAACGGAAGAGTCCCGGTCCAGCGCTCCACCATGGCGCGTGTCACGCGCGGGGGCATCGCGTCCAAGAACAATGCCGTGCCAATAATCGCGGCATCGATAGGGATCTGCCCCGAATGGTTGGCAACCAGGAGCGCCCGCCCCTCAGGCAAATTTTCGAGCCCAACGCATTCCGTACGGAAATATACCCGGTGGAAGAACGCGCATACCATAGCCGCCGAGCGCGCCGTGTTCGGATCGAGCCCGAAGGGATCGCCTCCCATGGCCTCGTAGCGGCGACGCAGCCAATCAGCCCGCTCCTCGAAATCGGACCCGAGCAGGCGGTAAGCGGTCTGGTCGATGCGTTCACGCGTGCGTCTGAGCAACCGCTGGGCCAGCGGTAACCCCTGCGACGTGACGTCGCTCAGGCGAGCAAGTGCGCGAGAGGCATCCATGGAGACCTAATGGGGAAAGAATCGAGTGCGATGGATTGTAGCTCGCCCCCCCGGCGAGGTGACCAATTATGGTCGCTTTCCAGACGTTCGACACGGCCTGCGCCGACCAAGGTGCGCCTGGCAAACTTCTTGCCCGCGCGGACCACCTCTCTGCCAGGATATGCGGGTGCTCCGCCCTCCTCCACTGAGCCGTGGGTCGATAGTCCGCGTCGTGGCCCCGTCCAGCCCGTTCGATCGCACGTTGGTGCTGCGAGGCATGGGGTGGCTTTCCTACCGGTACCGCGTCGACTTCGATGCAGGTCTGTTCGCTCGAAACGGTTTCCTGGCCGGCAACGACGAACGACGGACCGATGAGCTGAACAGGGCGTTCAGAGACCCAGGAATCGGAGCGATAGTCGCCGCGCGAGGCGGTTACGGGCTCGGCCGAATCGCACCCGAGCTGGACCTCGACGCGCTACTTCGGACACCCAAATGGATCGTTGGTTTCAGTGATCTTACCGCGCTGCACCTGGAGGCCACGCAGCGAGGGATGGTCACTCTCCACGCGAACAATGTGGCCGGATTGGGCCGTGGCGATGCTCGCGCCCGTGCGGACTGGCAAGCAGCCCTGGAAGGTCCGCCAACTGCTCGGCCTTTCCGTGGCCTTCGTGTGCTCCACGCTGGTAGCGCCCACGGCCGGCTATTGGGCGGAAACCTGACCGTCTTGTTCGCAGCTCACGCGGCAGGCCGGCTCGATCTCCCCCAGGGCACTGTGCTGCTGCTCGAAGACGTGAGCGAGACCTCGTATCGAATCGACCGCATGCTCACGGCACTGCTGCAGTCAGGAGCGCTGGCCCGAGTAGCCGCGATCGTCCTCGGGGAATTCACCCAGTGCTCGGCGGGCAAGTACCGTGTCGACACCGAAAGCGTCCTGGTCGAGCGCCTGGGGCGCTTGGGGGTCCCCGTGCTCGGTGGGTTGCCTATCGGGCACGGCCGCCTCAACGTGCCCCTACCGCTCGGCGTCGAGGCAACCGTGGACAGCAAGCGCGCCGAGGTCGTGGTGGACTCTGAAGGCCGCTAAGCGGCTACTCTAGAAGCTCGTCCTCATTGACGACGATGTCCTCGTCCTCGGCCGCTGCTTGCGCCGGAACAGGGGGCGGAGGCCTTCGCGAGCTCCGCGCTGGCGGAGGCGGAGGACGTCCGGGCGCCCCGGACGGTGGGGGCGGTGGACGCTTCCTGGGCGGAGGCGGGGGCGGCGGACGCCCCGACATTGGCGGTGGAGGTGGCCCCTTGGAGCGGCTCGGCGGCGGCAAGGGGGGCGGCCGGCTCGCGCCGGAGGGAGGCGGCGGAAGTGGCGCCCTCGAAGGCGGAGCGGGTGGCCCGCCAGTCATGGCTGCCGAGGGCAGCGGGGGGGGCACGCTGGAGCGGCGCGACGACGGCGGAACCGGGGGCATTGGCGGGATTGCACTCTCGTCCTCTGCCTTCTGTTGCTCGTCGACATCCCCCTCGGCGGAGTCCGGCGGCGCAGGAAAGGGCGGTGGTGACACGGGCCCTGTGAGATCTGCTTCCTGCTGTCCCAGCGCGCCCGCCTCCAAGTCGTCGAGCGCGGCCTGGGCATCGCCCCGAGCACTCACCCCATTGCTCGCGCCGACGGCACTCGCCCCCGACTGAGCCATCTCGTCGTCCAGGGAAGCTTTGGTGCCTTCCTCGTCGTCGCTGTCAGCGGAGAGCACTCCCGCTGCGCCCATTGCAGCGGCCACCAGGTCTTCGTCCTCTTCATCCTCGGGAGCCGGTGGCTCGCCAGCCTCTTGCTCCCGAGCGGCCTGGGCGTCGCCCTCAGACTGCAGCGTCTCTGCCCGCAGGTTTGCCTCTGTTAGAGGGGCGGTCTGCTCGGATGGCACCGTATCGTCGGGCAGGCTTGCCTCTTCCAATGAAGTGGCCTCTTCCGACGAAGTGGCCTCTTCCGACGAAGTGGCCTCTTCCGACGAAGTGGCCTCTTCCGACGAGGTGGCCTCTTCCGACGAGGTGGCCTCTTCCGACGAGGTGGCCTCTTCCGACGAGGTGGCCTCCTCTTCGGGGGGTTCGACCTCGTCAGGGCCCTCAGTCGCCTCTTCCGATGGCTCCGCATCGTCCGTCTCGGCAGGTTCGGAGGACGCCTCCGGGCCGCTCTCTGGCCGAGAAGGAGTGCTCTTCAGCATCGCACTCTTGGCGCGCTCCAGGCCCTCCTGAGCTTCGGCGTCGCCGCTCTTCATGCGCAGCACGCGACGCCATGCATCCGCAGCCTCTCGTGGATCGACGAGCTCCTCTTCCCAAAGGCGCGCCACCTTGCGTGCCAGCTCGGCTCGAGTCGCGGTATCCTTGCCCCGCAGGATCTGGTCCTCGTAGAGCTGAACCATACCGCGGTAGTCTTCGAGCTCCGTATACAAGCCCGCCAACTGGTCCATCACCGCTGTATCCGACGGCGATAGGTCGTGCAGGCGCTTCAGATCCTCGGCAGCGCCTCTGAGATCGTCCAGCTTCTGCTGCCGCAGGTTCGCGCGTCGCGCCAGCAGCTTTCGTACGAGCGGACCATCGAATACCTCGTCGAGAGCACGGTTCAACACGTTGGCCGCGCGCTTCGGATCACCCACCTCGTCGGCGAGCTCCTCCAGCTCGTCCAAGCGCGAGTCGTCCACGTGAGTCACCAGCGCATCGCCCAGCCAAACGAACGCTTGGTCCGTGTCCTCCAATTCTGTGAAGGCAATCTGTGCGGCTCTGCCCAGCAGCGCGCTGCGAGTGCGGCCGCCGTCGCGAGAACCCTGTCCCCCGGCCGCCAATGCCTGAGCGAGCGTCTTGGTCAACAACTTTCCATCACGCTCGGAGTCCGCCTGTCGCGCGATGTCTTCGAGCACGCTGAGCGTTTCCTCCTGCACGCCCCCCGCCAGGGAGATGTCGAAGAACTGGCGAGCCCGGTCGAAAGCGTCGTTTTCAGCGGCCACCTGTGCGGCTCGCGCCAGCGCCCGCAACCTATCGGAGGGAGACTTACAGCGAGTGACTTGCCTTTCGTAAAGATCGATGGTGTGCCCCGGTGCTTTCGCCAGAGCTGCCAAGCGCGCCAGTAACGGTTCGACGTCTTCCGGAGCGACGCTGGTCAGCGCCTGCTCCCCATGCTGAATCGCTTCCTCCGGATCGACGCCAGCTTCCGCCATGACCTCGGCCTGGCGCACCATCTCTTCAGCGCGCGGCGGACCGCTCATGTCCTGCACCTTGAGGTCGTGGGCGATCTCCAGGCCTTCTAGATCCTTGAGCTTCACTGCGATCATCTCGAGCTTGTCTGCGAGCTCCGCATCGGCACCCTTCGTGCGCACCAGCTCCTTGGCGACGTTGGCAGCATCGGCATCGCGCCCAACATCGATGAAACGTTCGAAAGCGCCCCTGAGCGCCTCGTTGCGCGCGTCACCAGCGGGGGCCTCGACGTACCATTCCACCAACTTGGTCGCGACGATGCCCTTCCAGCCCAGCGTATCTCCGAGCTTCACGTATTCGTCGCGGCAGGCTTCGTCGCCGAGATCGGCAATGCCCATCAAGGCGGCGAGTGCTTCGTCACCCTTGCCCACCTTTTCGTTGAGGATCTTGGCGAGGCGGCGGGTCATGTTGCTCACCTCTTCCTCGTCGCCTTCGACCTCGATCAATCCTTCCAGGTACTCGGCGACGTGCGGCCAGTCCTCCAGACGCTCGCTCAAATCGCATAGCCGCTGCAGCGCGTCGTAGTCCTCATCGTCCAGTTCACGCACGATCTCGAGCGTGCGCACGGCATCCTCCAAGCTCTCCAGCGGACCCTCGTAGATGTCGGCCAGACGACGCGCCAGCGCGAGCTTCTTGTCGTCCTCGGACGTAGCCTTCAGCAGGCGTTCGAGCGCGTCCACGGTGCCCGCCGGATTCTGCTCTGCCTCGTGCAGGTCTGCGATGGCCGCAAGCGCCTCCTGATTGTTCTCGTCGAACTCGGCCAGGATGCTCTCGTAGTGCTCGATGGCCGTGGGACGGTCCTCCAGCCCCTGCGCGGTGATGCGCGCTTCGCGCAGAGCGACCCGGACTCGCTCAGCCGGATCCGAAACGGCCTTCGCAAGCCTCCCGGCATACTCGGCGGCGGCGCTCCACTCCGAACTGGATTCCGCGTCGTCCAACAAGAGCCCGAGCGCCTCGGCGTCATCGACGTCCTCCAACACCTGTCCCAAGCTGTCCCGCGCGGCATCCAGATCACCCAGCTGCTCACGCTGAATGCGCGCCGCTCGTTTGCGCAACCCGGTGCGAAGGTCCGTGTCTTTCAGCTTGTCTGCGCGCCGAAGCAAGAACGCGGCAAGGTCCTGATAGCGTTCTTCGGGGAGGTAGCGTTGCTCCAGCGCCGCCGCATAGTCGTCGTTCTCCGGGTCCAAGTCGGTAGCTTGTTCGAGGCGCTCCACCGAAGCCGCCAGCTCACCTGCGCGAGCCAGGTAGTCGGACTCCAGGGCGAACAGTGCCGCCTGATCCGGCGCCTTCGTCGTAAGCTGTGCCCTCTCGCTGACTGCAGCGGAGGCCTGCTCCCAGAGCTCGGCTGCCACGAAGCAACGCTCAGCCGCCTCCCACAAGTAGGGCTGTTTCAGCAGGCTTCCGGCCTCGGCGTAGGCCTCGCCCGCCGCCTGCTGCTGCCCCGCGGCCTCGTGCAATCCACCCAGACGCTCCGAGAGCGCACCGCGGCTCTCCGCGTCGGTGATGCTGCCGATGTTGTCGGCAATCGCTCGGGCCGCGAGATCCAGCCGCTCCCCCTTCTCGAAGAATCGAACTGCGGTGTTGATCGCGTCGTCGTCGTCCGGCACGAGCGCCGCAATGCGCGCCCACGCTTCGCCGGTTGCGATTGGGTCCTTGCGTCGCTGCTCGTGAATCTTCGCCACCGACTTCTCGATCGAAAGCCGTGCCTCGATGTCATCGGTCTGCTCCGCTTTCTGCTGCAGAAGCTGGGTAAGGTCGTCCCAGCGCTTGGCCCGCTCGAGCAAGCGCTGGAGTTGATCCATCGGCCCTTCGTCGCTCGGGTCGAGCTCGATCAATTGCTTCCAGGCAGCGATCGATCCGTCGAGGTCCCTGAGCTGACTTTCGCAGAGGCCGGCGACCTCGCGAATCCACTTCGCGCGCTGCTCCAGATCAGCCTCCGGCACGCTGGCAGCGGCGAGCAGCAACTCCTTGAGCTCGGCATACTTGCGGGTTTGTCGCAGATAGCCTTCCAAAAAGGCGATGGCTTCCTCGTTGGCAGGCTCGATACCGATGATTTCCTGGTAGCGCTGCGCAGCCTCGCGTTTCTTGGCTTTTCGCGCCAGCCCTTTGGCAATGTCCAACAGGGCAGCCACGCGCTGAGATGCGTCCGCGTCGGGGGGCGGCGCCAATGCTTCCAGCAGGCTCTCGTCGCCGCCGAGCTCCATGATTTTGTTGACGAGTTCGCGCGCCTGAACCGACAGCGCGCCCTGTGGGTTCGCCTTCAAGTAGGCGGCTGCCCGCGGCGCGGCTTCCGCTTCCCGACCGAGCTGTTCGCCGTAGTACATGGCCAGCTGCACCGCGCGGTCGTGGGCCGGGTCGAGATCGAGCGCGCACACCGAGTACGAGTAGCCGTGCTCGCCAGGGTATTCTTCCGCGAGCTCCACGAATAGCTGAGCCGCTTCCGCGAGCTCTTGTCCGTGCACCTGCTCGCCCGCCTGAACTCGCTCGAGCACGCTGGTCGCCACCTGTTGCTTGAGGCCCGGGTCGGCACCGCCCTCGATCGCCCGAGCATTGCGCCAGGTCTGTGTGGCACCTGCCAAGTCGCCCGCGTTGCGACGAACCTCTGCTTCGTCTTGGTAAAGCGCCAGTTGACGCTCGGGGTCATCGACCACGCGCTGTTCGAGCTCGAACAGCGGCACAGCCTCGCGCCACTGACCCTGAGCCTTGTAAAGCTCACGCAGCCCGTAGATGGCGTACTGGTTGCCTGGGTCGAACTGCACCGCCTTCCGGTAGTTGTCGACCGCCTTGCGCGGCTGGTTGAGCGGTTCTTCTGCCCACAGCCTTCCGAGCTCCTCGTAGACGGCGGCCGCATGGACCGCGATCTCGGGGCTCTGCTGCGCCATCGCCGTCAACGCCTTCCCACGCCGATCGAGCAAGGCCACCAATGCCTTCATGTCGCCCTTTTCGCGATACAGCTCTGCTAACCGCTCGGCCGGGGTTGGCTGCGTGGGATCGCGATCGATCGCAATCATCAGAGCTCGAGCGGCGCGGTGCGCATCGCCCAAGCTCGTCGACCATACGTTCGCAGCCTCGGTCAGCCAGTGGCTGGCAAATGCCGGATCTTGCGTCGACTTGCCCACTTGTTCCAACAACATCGCGTAAGAGCGCGGATCACTCTGCCCTGCTTGGTGGGCAAGCATGATCGCCTCTTGGTCGTGGGGGTTGTGGACCAGTCGCTGTACCAGCGACTCCATCTGCCGTGGATCCATGTCGGGCGCACGCTAGCATGCGCTAACTGCGAGCCGCAACGCGGGTTTTTGTGCGCTGTCGTGAGCTCCGGCCAAGCATCATGAAGTGGGCGCTAACCGCGGAACTTTCGACCTCTATCAAAACCCACTCAGCGAAAACGCCCGTATCGTTCGTCCGGGCGCTTGGGTTCCATGGTCTTGTTGGTGGGTGTCTGCGTAGACGTGGGCCGACCGGCGCTGCGCGTGTGCCGGCGACTTTGGGTCGGCGGGCCCGAACCTGCAGCGGCCGATGCGGCCAACGTTTCCGTCGTGGCCGCGCTGGAAGACGCCGTCCGTGGAGTGGGTTCGGGCGACGGAGCCGACGCTGTGGCGCTCGGCTCGGACCACGGCGAAGGCATCGTTGCCGGAGCACGAAACGACAAGTTTCCGTGTCCCGAAGACGCTTCGGGAACGACCGAGGGAGACCACCACACGACGATTCCCGCCAGAGCCCCCAACGTCAACAGAGCCCCGAGCGCGAGGGTCGACCACAACCAGCGGCTGAGCGGCCTTCGCTGCGACAATGGCGGACCGGCAACTGGAGCAAGCGCTGCCGTCGTGGTCCCCGCACGCGCGTCGGCACGCCTTTCCACTTCGGCTTCTGCCTCCTGGAGCCTGATGATGAATTGCTCGGCGGTCTGGATACGAGCACCGCGGGCTTTCTCGAGAGCGTCACGAACCACCTGCTCGATGGGCTCGGGCACCTCGGCGTTGGCAGCCACGGACCGGAAGAAAGGGGGCGGGTCCTTGATGTGCTTGGCCATCACCACCACGGCGTCATCGTCTACGAATGGCGCGCGCCCCGCCAGCATCTGAAAAAGAATGACTCCGAGCGAGTACAGATCGCTGCGCGCGTCCAACTCGACCCCCTGCGCCTGCTCCGGGGACATGTAGCGAGGCGTGCCGAACACGGTCCCCGCCTGGGTTTCCAGTTGGTCGACTTTCTGATCATCGTGCTGCAACTTCGCGATACCGAAGTCCAGCACTTTGCACATCTCCGCAGCCTCGGTCTCGCTGGCTGCCGGCCGCTTCATGAGAAAGAGGTTATCCGGCTTCAAGTCGCGGTGAATGATGCCCTTGCCATGAGCTTCGGAAAGTGACTGGAGCGCTTCGCGCGCAATTCGAATGGCGCTTCGCCAGGGCATGCGCCCCTGGCGGCGCAGGCGCTCGCCCAGGGTTTCGCCCACCAGCATCTCCATTGCCAAAAACCACGATCCGTCGTCCGTCTCGCCGAAGTCGAAGACCGTGACCGTGTGCGGGCTCACGAGCGAACTCATGGCGCGCGCTTCGCGCTCGAAGCGCACCTTCGTTTCCGGACCGTATGCCCGATCGCGCCTGACGATTTTCAGGGCGACGTCGCGCCCGACTGCCTCCTGGCGAGCCCGGTAGACCGCACCCATGGAACCCGCTCCCAACTTGCCCACCACCACGAAGCGGTTGACCAGTGTCTTACCCAAGAACGGGTCCACGCTGCCCTCCGACAACTCGCTCGCCAGAACGTAGGCCAGCCCATGCTCGGGGCAGCGCTGCAACGGCCCGGTCTCGGCCATCGGATCTGCCGGGGGCTGCCGACAGCGGGGGCATAGCCGCGCCTCACTGGGCTTGGAGGCTCCTGCCTCTACGGTGCCTGAGCTCGGAGACATGACGGTGAAGGGTTCAGCGCCGGCAAGAGCGGGATGGTCGGAGTCGACCCATTTTCAATCTGCCCGGCAAAGCTCACTATATCAAAAACTAGATGGCAACCCAGGCTTGGCCCCCGACAGTCGTTTCCAGGCGCCGAAGCGCACTTCCTCTGCCTACGTGCTTTTGGACAGGCACAAACTGGCGGTTTTCGCCAGGCAACCTGGAAGGGATCCGCGAAGCCAGGAAAAGTGGCAGCCAGATTCGAGGATTTACCCGCCAACCCCCTGCCCCGCCGCACCGGCAACAGCACCTGAACTCGCTGAGCTCGCCGGACAACCATCATCCGCCCCACCGTTACAGTCGTTGTCCACGCCGTCGCCACACACTTCCGACGGCAAGCACTGCTCACACACCCCGTCGGCGCACACGTGATTGGCCCGACACGCCGGAGCCCCCACTCGTCCTTCGTCTCGACAGTACACCACATCCGGCTCTGCAGGCACCATCAGACTGCAGGCGTTCACGACCAGGGCCGTCAGGCACCAACGAAGACTCATGGGATTCCAGATGAGCGGGCGCGATTCGCGACTGCGAAAGATGGGCACCTGCCAATGACTCGAGCAGAAGAGCGCGATTTGAAGGGTTTTCGGCCCCTCACGGAAATGGGGCCCGAGAACCCTCGCCGAGCATCGCGCTCCGTCATCTAAAAGCGTGCCCCAAGCTGCACCAGTGCGCCTGCTCCGCGCACGGCTGGAGTGCGAAGTGCCGTCTGCTCTTGAAGTGGAGGCGTCCTGCCAAAGTAGAGAACCGTCGCAGTGCTGGCACAGGCCAGGCCGACGGCAAACGAAATGTCGGCAGCGACTGCCGCGCGATGGGCGGAGTGCGCATCTTCGCGATAGTCATCGATCGAGCGCCCCCCGCCCGTGGCGTCGCTCTGACCAGGTTCGAGTGCGAGCGCTCGAATGCCCAGAACTGCTCCCGTCAGCAGCGCCAATGCCGCCACGCCTCCAGCCGCCCATACCCATTGATCAGCATAGCCAGGCGAACGCGACTCGCTGGAGCCCGGCCGATCCGGAGCGCTGATGCGCTCCGAAACCGTCCGCGAGCGCTGCTCCCTGAGCGCGCCTTCTAGCCTGGCGAGGGTGGCTTCCGTACGCGCTCGTTCGTCGGCATCTGACTCCATCTCCAGGTATTGCCGGTAGTAGCCGAGCGACTGCTCGAACTGACCCAGCTTTTCGTGTACCAACGCCAGGTTGTACACGAGGTCCTTTCCCGTCGGGTCCAGGGCACGCGCTCGTTCGAGCTCGTCGACGGCAGCGCGATACTGCCCCCGGCTGTAATGCTCCAGAGCCGTCTCGAAGTGCTTCCGAGCCTGTTCGATCTCGGCACTGCTGGGCGCGGCCTGCGCGTCGGGTTGCGCGGGAGTCCGCGGTGCGGACTGGTCAGGCGCCACCTGGCGCTCCCCGGAGGCCACGGGCTCGCCGAGCGCCTGCACGGGAGAGCTCGGCGCCGCGGGCTCGACCTCGGCGCCCTTCTGCGCCGCGGGTTCGGCCATGGCCCGGCCGCTCACCACGGTGAGGCTCGCACCGAGGACCCAAACCAAACGCGCACGAACGGAACGGACCATCTACCGTGACGAGCATAGCGTAAGTTCGCGGCGCCGCGCTCGTTGTTCGTGGAAACCCTCAGCTCTGCAGGTCCCGCGTGCAACTCAAACTACTCTACTCCACTGCCCTTACGGTCTCCACCGCCGTCACTGCCCAGGCTCGAGCACAATTCGCCGAGCAGCCACCTACCGACCGACAACCGGCGCCGTCCACCCTCCCGAGCGACGCGGCGCCGATGTTGCCCGGCTCGGTAGCCCGCGGGCGCGTGGGGCCGGCGCTGAGGCTGGCGCGCGAGAGCAGCAGCGGCGGACTGACAGCGGCGCTCGATCTGGGTCGAGGAGCGTCCGGCCTGCGCGTGGCGGGCATCTGGACCGCTGTAGGGTTGGATGAGGGGATGCAGCAGTACGCCGCTGACCTCTGGCTGGACTTGGGCAGCGGAAGTCGTCTCCACCCGGTAGTGGGGGCCGGGGCCGCACTCGTGCGTACCCAAGCGTTTTCCGAGTCCACGCCCTCACAGCCGGTTTCTTTCGGGGCCGCCACGCTGCGGGCAGGTTTGGAGATTCACCTCGACTTTCAGGACACCGACGCCCGCATCGCGGCGGAAGCACTCGGTGCACTCCCCGCCGTCCACGCTCCGGACCAACAGCCTTGGCTCACCTTGGCTTCGACGCTGGTCCTTGGATTCTGAAGGTCTCGAGCATCGCCAGGGTGCTTTCGGATTCTTGCGCGTCCTTGTCCTCAAAACGCAAATAATCGGCCGGTCGACACGGGAGACGGGGGCGGTCGTAACGAGGAAGGTACCCCCGACGACGGCGGTCAGCGCTGGATTTGTTCGCGGAAACTACAAGTCCGCGCTCATCTTGGGCCGGAGTGGACCACGACACTCCCACCTCTCTTATGAGCGGCTTGGCAACGACCGATCTTTGCTACAATCCCGCGCCCTCACCATGACGACTTCCCAACCGGTTGGAACCCCAACACAAACGGCCCCTAGCTCACTGCGTTCACGGCTTGCCGATCTTCAGTCTCGCGGCCAACCGCTGAACCTGAAGCAAGCGATTGGGGTCGTGGTACCCGTCGCCGTCGAAGTCGCAGAGGTGCACCGAGCCGGTCACCGGTTGTTTCTACATGCGTCCTGCCTCGTCGAAGACGAGTACGGATATTACCACGTAGAGCCCGAGCTATCGCAGACCCCTCCCCACGATCCTCGAGATGCGGCGTGTGTGGCTCCGGAGCTGCAGATGTCTCATCTAGGGGACGCGCGGGCCTCGGTCTACTCGATTGGAGCCTTGCTCTATGAGCTGCTGACGGGTGCCTGCGTGGGGCCAGGCATGCGCAGGCCCTCGGACCTGGTTGGCGGCATTCCAGGACAGCTCGAACAAATCCTCAGCAAAGCGTTGGTGGCACAGCCCGACGGGCGACCGGACGACTTGAACGCCCTGGCACAGGCGCTGTACCAACTCGCCCCCGCAGGCAGCGTGGCTCCCCCGCCGGCCGACACCTCGCACCTCGATCACGACGGCGAGTTCGAGGTGGACGTCTCGATGTCGATGTTGCCTCCCGCACCGACTCAAGCGCGGTCCCCCTATGAGGTGGCGGTAACGCAGGCACAGGTTCCCAAGCGCTCGATGGATGTCCAGACCGAGCAACTCGCCACCCTGAAGGCGCGCCTCGAAGCGGACAGGACACCGCGCTACGTCGTGATCAAAGATGGCATGGACCACGGCCCTTTTGCTGGAGTCGAGCTCCTCCAACAGATCGCCAACCACACCTTCGAGCCCGACGACGTCGTACGCGACACCGTGGCGAACACGGAAATTTCGATCAAAGACTCGCCCGAGTTTTCGCATTTCGCCAAGCACGCCAAGATCCACCGGGACATCAAGGAGGAGAAAGCGGCTATCGAACGCGTGGTCGTCAAGGAGAGTCGCAGCACCCGCAGCAAGGCACTGCTCGGTATCCTGCTGGTGGGGGCACTGCTGGTTGCCGGTGGCGTCTGGTTTCTCACCCAGCGGGGCGCCAAGAGTGACGAGATAGCCGTGCAGGGAGAAACGGCCGCGAACATAGACAGCGACGCCGTGCTCGACGTGAAGAAGTCTGCCAAACGCGGCCGACGCGTCGTGGGCTCCAAGGGCGGCTACCCAATGCTCGGCGGCGGCATGAGCTGCGAATCCGCCCGCGCCGCATACGTGGAGCAGATGAATGTCGGTGGGCCGCACGGCCAAGCCGATATCACCGCCGGCCAATATGGCAATGTGCTCAACCGCGGCTCGTACTTCGCTCACTGCGGAGTGCCAGACTCGATGAAGCTGAGTATCTGCGCGGCTGTGCAGAACGGGCGAGCGGTCGGCGTGACGGTGGTCACCACGCCTCGCAACGGTCGCATCGCCTCCTGCGTGGCGAGCAGCGTCCGGCGCCTGAGCTTCCCCAGCCACCCGAAGCTCGACGTGACTCACACCGTATTCTAGAGTCCGCCACGCGCCCAACGGCTTCGGATGGTCCGGCGCCGGGAACGCTTGCGAGAACGCGATACCAGGATGGACTCGGGGACGATACTGCGGGTAGCCGGTACTTGGGTACTGCTCGCCTGTCTCCAGGGTTGTAGCGTGCCCATCGCGGCAGATCTCGGCGAGAACCAGGCGAACCAGGCCATCGTCGCCCTGGAGGGCGCGGGAGTGTACGCCTCGAAGGAACCCGACCCGACATCGGAGGGACGCTGGCGTCTGGTCGTGCCACAAGGCGACTCGGTGGCCGCCGTAAGCGCGCTGACTGAACAGAATCTGCCCGCGCGCGAGTCGCCCGGAGTGCTCGAAGCGATGGATCAGGGGTCGCTGGTTCCGAGCCGCACGCTCGAGCATGCCAAGTGGCTCGCAGGTACCGCGGGCGATCTCGAGTCGTCCCTGCGCGCTGTGGACGGTGTGTTGTCCGCTCGTGTGCATCTGGCGGCTCCCTCGCGCGATGCGCTCGAGCTCGGGCAGAATCAGCCGGAGCCCAGCGCCTCGGTCCTGATCCGGTATCGCGGCGCCACCCCCCCCATCGCCCAGGGCGACGTTCAGCGTCTGGTGGCCGGGGCGGTGCCGGGGCTCAGCCAGGCGGCTGTGAACGTGATCCTCAGCGCGGTAGCGCCCGCCCGCGAGCATCGTGAGCGCCTGTTGGCCCAGCTCGGCCCGGTGACGGTTACCCGTGCATCGCTGACAGCACTCAAGGGCATGTTTGGCGCCGTCATCGCGCTCAATCTGCTGCTGCTCGCCCTGGCCGGCTGGTTCTGGACACGCGCGCGTCGCGCACAGTTGCGGCTCGCGGAGCTCGACAAGGGCGAAGCGGCCGCGGGCGAGCCTTGATTCGCCTGAAGTCAGTCTACAAGTCCTACGACCACCCTGTGCTCCGAGGGGTGAGCCTGGAGATCCCCAAAGGATGTTTGTACGGCCTCATCGGGCCCGGCGCCTCGGGCAAGAGTCTGACACTCAAGGTGATCGCGGGACTGCTCCGGCCTGACGCGGGGCGCGTTTGGGTGGACGGAGAAAACGTGACCCAGCTCGAGGCACGCGCGCTGCAGAAACTGCAGAGCCGGATCGGCATGCTGTTCCAGAACAACGCCTTGTTCGACTTCATGAGCGTTGCCGATAACATCGCATTTCCGCTCGCGCGATTGTTCGATCTCAGTCAGGAGGAAGTCGCTCGACGGGTCGAGGAACGCCTCGCCCGGGTCGGCCTGGGTGGGTTCGAGGAACGCCTCCCGGCCGGGTTGAGCGGCGGCCAGAAAAAGCGCGTCGGAGTCGCGCGAGCCACGGTAACCCGGGCCTCGCTCCTCCTCTACGACGAACCCGCAGCCGGCCTGGACCCCGTCACCAGTCAGCGCATCTTCGATCTGCTGCGAGCTGAACAGCTCGCCGCGGGCGCGACAGTAGTCATGGTCTCCAGTGATCTGGATCGCTTGCTCACCGTCACCGATCGAGTGGGCATGATGGTGCGCGGACGGTTGATCTTCGATGGGACCACCGAAGAAGCGCACCTGTCGCAAAACCCCTACGTGCGTCAGTTCATCGACGGCAAGCCCGAGGGCCCGCTGTGAGCTCCCATCATGGCGTGAGTCTGGCACGCACCGTGGGAAGCGTCGGTGCTTCGTTTCTTTCCGTAGCTCTCGTCGTCGGTGGCCTGGCCGTACTGCTTGGCAATATTGCCCTGCGCCTGATGCGCCTCGATCTGGACGCTCGCGAGCTGACGACGAACCTACACAAGATGGGTGTGAAGTCCCTGCCCATCGTCGTCACCACTGCGCTTTTCGTGGGCGGGATCATGGTCATCCAGGCCGCCCCGGTAGTGGAGCAGTTCGGTGCATACGGATTGTTGGGTTGGGGGGCGGGGTTCGGCATCCTCCGTGAAATCGGCCCCCTGCTCACCGCACTGATGATCTCGGGACGCGTGGGCGCCAACAACACCGCGGAACTCGGCACCATGGTGGTGACCGAGCAGGTCGATGCACTGCGCGCGCTGGCCATCAACCCGCTCAGCTTTCTGATAGTGCCGCGCTTCGTGGCCATTGTCGCTACCCTGATCCTGTCCACCATTTTTGCCAACTTCCTGGCGCTGCTTGGAGCAGCATACGCCGGCTGGCTACTGCTCGCGGTCGAGCCCATGTCGTTTTACAACGGAGTCACCGGCGGTCTACTCGGGCTCCCAGACGTGTTCCACGGCTTGATCAAGAGCGCGTTTTTCGGCATCATCATTGCTCTTTCCAGCTGTCACTTCGGTCTCGCCACGCACGGCGGGGCTCCCGGAGTCGGGCGTGCGGTCAATGCCGCCGTAGTGGTCAGCGCCGCGGGGATCTTCATGCTCGACTATTTGATGTCCTTCGCGCTCGGGTGAGTCAATCGTGACCACCGAACCGGACCCGTCCATGCCGACCCCTTCCTCAGCCGAAGAACTGGCTCCCGTCCGAGCTCGTTCGGACTCGGGCCTGGCAAAGATGGCTCGAGGCGTTCTCGGGACGTACCGGCTGGGAGCACAGACGCTGCACTCCACCTTTCGAACTCGTCCGGAGCCCCAGGCGATTTTCCGGCAGATGTACGAGATTGGGAACCGTTCGCTGGTGTTTCTATGCATCGTGATGGGATTCGTCGGCATGATTCTGGTGTATCAAGCCGGCGTGCAAACCCTTCGTGTGGTTCCGGATCTGTCGAGGCTCGGGGCGACATTCATCGAGCTGATCGTCAAGGACTTGGGTCCTTCGATCTGCGCGCTCATGCTCGCGACACGGGTGGGTGCAGGCATTGCGGCGGAGATCGGCTCGATGGTCGTCACCGAACAGGTCGATGCTCTACGCATGTGCGCGGCCGACCCGGTGGACTATCTGATCAAGCCCCGCTTCGTCGCCAGTGTGGTCATGACACTGATCCTGGTGGTGTTTGCATCGACCGTGGCCGTGGGCACAGGTTTGGTCACAGCCGAGGCCTACTTCGGCGTCGGACCGAGCACCTTTCTGAACTTCCAACGTGTCGGTAGGGAAGACGTGATTGTGGGGATCACGAAGTGTATCGCTTATGGAGCCGCCATCCCCATCATCAGCGGGTACGCGGGGCTGAGTGCCTTCGGCGGCTCCGCCGGAGTCGGCTCGGCCGCCACCCGAGCGGTCGTCAACTGCTCGCTCGCCGTAGTGGTGATGAACTTCTTCATCAGCGGCGCAGGCTACCTCGTGTTCGGTCAATAGGTAGTGTCATGCCAAGCGGCAGCTGAGCTTCCGGCCTGTGCCCGCTGAGCGCGACGAACAACAAGCTCAATAGGTCCCGCCGGGCTGATGCGAGCACCAGCCATAGCAGCATTCGTCGAAGCCTTGTGCCCGCCGCTGATTGGTGGACACCAGATCGAGCGGCGCCGCGGGGGGCACGGAAAAGGCCTTGCCCTCGGGCGGGCGAATCGCGACGGGACAACGCGGCAATGCGTCGGAGGCGGGCGCCGAGGTCCCCCCTTCGAGCGTCGGAAAGCAGTACGTTTCGCGAATCACGAGCGGCTCACCGCAACCAGCCTGCGGGAGCACGTCGTCGAGACTCTTCACCTCCACCCCGGCGCACCAGCTATAACAGCAGGCGTTGCCCGGCGCGTTGCGCCTGCGGATGTAGCCCGTGTAGCTCTTGTCGAACACTGCAATCGGGGGCCGCGGCTCATGGTACCCCTCGTGATGGTCGATGGTGCTCGGACAATTCGAGTAGGGAGCCGGCGCCGGCAAGGCTGAGGTCAAGGGGAGCAGCGCATCGCAGAAGTATTCGCGGACCTCGTCTTGACCGCAAACCGCAGGGCTGTGCGACCACGCCAGGCCCTGTGCAGGTGGCGCCGACGGCTTTGTCTTGCCACAAGACACGACCCCGCCCGCAACGAGCACGAACACTATCGCCACGGGACCGAACACTTTGCCAACTAGAGCGGCACCGCCACGGAAGCTGCCCAATCGGTCCAGTTCGATGATGGGTCGAGACAAACGTCGTGATTGTCCCTCTAGGCTACTGAGAATCCTTGTCAAAGCGTCAGTTCCGCGTCCCTGTATAGTGCGGTAAATCCTTGATTCGCCACACCAATCAACAGCCCTCGAGCGAGTTCGACGGGCTGACGAAGCCCAGCAAGCCGTATGCCAGGCCGTTTCGAAAGCGCTCCGAGCCGCCAGGACCTGAGGAACGCCAGCCAGCCAAAACGGCTCATTCCACGCTGCCTGGTCGCAGGTCGATCACAAGTCGCCCGATGTGGCCCAGCCTGTGCCAGAATCACCAGAGGTTTTGCCGAGTCCGCCAGTGTGATCTCATTCCGCAACGTCAGGAAGCGCTTTGGACCCAAGCACGTGCTCCGCGACGTCAGCTTCGATGTGCTAGACGGCGAGGTCTTCTTCATCATCGGAGCGTCGGGGGTCGGCAAGAGCGTCCTCATCAAGCATCTGGTTGGCCTGCTCCGGCCGGACGGCGGCGAAATCTGGTTGGACGAAAGCGAGGTGTCGGGCCTGAGCGAGCTCGAAATGTACGAGGTGAGGAAGAAGTGCGCGATGGTGTTTCAGCACTCCACGCTGTTCGACTCGATGACTTGCCTGGAGAACGTGGCCCTGCCGCTGCGCAAACACTTCCAGCTTTCTGAGCAGGAAACGCTGGAACGTGCCCGCCACCGTCTCGATCAAGTGCACATGCTGAGATTCGCCGAGCGCTTCCCTGCCGAGCTCGGCGACGGCATGCAGAAGCGCGTGGCGATCGCCCGTGCGCTCACCCTCGAGCCGCGCATCGTGTTGTTCGACGAGCCGACCACCAGCCTCGACCCGATCAGCGCCCGCCGCGTCGACCATTTGATCCGCGAGCTGAGCAACCGTCTGGGAGTGACCAGCGTGGTGGTTTCTCATGACCTGGTCAGCATCTTCTCGATCGCCGACCGCGTCCTGATGCTCTACCAGGGCAGAGTCCGGGCCTTGGGAACGCCGGAGGACTTCCGAGCCAGCAACGATGCGGTCGTCCAACAGTTCATCCACGGCCGAGCGGAGGGACCCATGGAGGCATGACCGGACTACCAGCCAGTGTGGCATCCATCGGGATTTTCTCCGCGAGCGCGCCCCACGCGTCCGCCAGCGGTTCGCGCCGCTCTCAGGCCACCACAATCAAGGAAGGGATCGCAGCAGCATGAGCCAACGTTCGATGGAGGTCAAAGTCGGAGCACTGATCATCGTCTCACTGGCGTTACTCGCGGGGTTCGTCGTGGTGATGGGCGGGATGAGCCTGGAACCGACATTCCGCGTCTTCGTGGACTTCGAAAACCCCGGCGGGCTTCAGAGCGGCGCGCCCATTCGGATCTCCGGAGTCAAGGTGGGGCGCGTGACCGCCATCCAATTTCAGGGCGGCGAAATCAACCCAAAGACAAAAGAGCCCGAAGCTCCCATCCGAGTGGTGGCCGAGATCGAGAACAGATATCGAAAGGCGATCAGAGAGAACTCTCGCTGGTTCGTCACGAGCCAAGGCGTACTCGGTGAGATGTTCCTGGCAATCGAACCGGGATCCTACGATCGTCCCGTGTTGGACGACGGGGCTGTGGTTCAGGGCATCAGCCCGCCACGTCTGGACCTCTTGTTGAGTGAAAGCTACGAACTCCTGCACAAGGCCTACCTCGGCATCTCGGGGCACGAAGAACAACTCGGTGAGATCTTCGATGGTCTTCACAAGACACTGCGCGGCACTGGGCGCTTCTTCGACAAGAATCAGGGAAAGCTCGACGACATCGTCGACAACGTCGACGCGGCATCCAAGGAGGCGAGCAAGACGATGAGTTTGGCGCGCGAACGTTACGTCGAGGGTCCGCAGGTCACGCGTATCATGAACAATGTGGAGCGCGTCACGGGCACTCTCGACGCGAACCTGCCCCCCCTGTTCGAGGATACACGGGCGATCG
Source organism: uncultured delta proteobacterium (assembly GCA_963809955.1). GTDB lineage: Bacteria > Myxococcota_A > Polyangia > Polyangiales > Polyangiaceae > JAICQQ01. The sequence continues at coordinate 418,458 of CAWELQ010000007.1, read as the reverse complement.
CCAAGCACGGTCGCGCTCTCACCGGGACGCTAGCCTCGGAGGAGCAACTCGAGCGCTACCGCCAGATCAGCAGCGATGCCCAGGACACGATGGCCTTGGCCAAGGTCACCGCGAAAGAGGCACAAGGCGTGGTAGCGCACGTACGGCGCGGCGAGGGAACCGTCGGCGCGCTGGTGATGGACGAAGCGGTCTACGACGATCTGCAGGAGATGCTGCGCGATCTCAAGCATAACCCGTGGAAGTTCTTCTGGCGGCAATGAGCCACGCAGCTCGCCCGTCGCCGGCGTCTTGCTACGGCGTCAGGGCGCACCGGCGGCCCCAGCGGCGCCGTCGGTCGTAGTCGCGCCAGTCGCGCCGCCTGAGGTGGAGGTGCTGCCACCTCCGCCGGTTGTCCCAGTCGAGGTCGAGGTCGAAGTCGAAGTCGAAGTCGAAGTCGAAGTCGAAGTCGAAGTCGAGGTTGCCCCCATGCCAGTGCTCGATACCGTCACGGCAGTCATGGCAGCCCCACCTCCGTTGCCACCATCACCGCTCGGGCCCTCGACGGTGGACACGAGCGACTCGAGATCGTTCGAGCAGGCGCCGCTGATGCAGACCAGGCCTTCGCTACAGTCGGCATCGCGAAAACACTCCCCGCCCTGTCCCGCTCCCTCTTGCGGGCCACCGCACGCCGCGAACCAGGCAATAGCCGAGGTCAATGCCAATCCCCGTCCACCCCAGTGACCCGAGCCAATGGCGCGACGCCGCGTTCCAGAAGGTCTGCGTAACAACTGCCGGTAAGGATATTACGGGCAACGCTACGGCGCCAACTTGAGCAACACGTCCCCCTCTTCGACGGCCTGCCCCTCTTCAACCACAATCTGCTCCACGGTCCCCGGTTCGGGTGCCTCGACCGGCATCTCCATCTTCATCGACTCCAGGATGACGAGCTGTTGGTCCTCCTCCACCTGCTCGCCGACCTCGACCACGATCTTCCATACGGTTCCAGTGATGTGAGCGCATACGTCGACTGCCATGAGCCCGAATGTCGACCGACCACCCTTTGACGGCAAGCGCATCCTGAGTGCGCGTTGATAGAGAATTACCTACATTGACCTACATAGTCCACCACAAAGACGGCTCCACAGCCAAGCCGGAACGCTCCAGCCGTGTCGCAACTCAGCCGTGTGCCGTGCTGACGATGTCACCAAAACCGTATGTTCCGGGTTCATCGTGGCCGACCCCCCAGAGGCCCAGGCGGCCAGCCTGAGCATCCCCCGCCCGACCGTTCGCCGGGAATACCGCTGGGCGTCGCGCACAGCTTGGATTAAGTTTTCGGGCCCGCGCCCCGGAGGTGCAATCAAGCTTGACGACTTCGAGCTGCGGTTGCTATTCGCACTACACCGGAATTCGCGCGGGGTCCGTTTCATCGAGGAATCCTAACAGATGGCCGAACAAAAAGAGAGCTCGGTTCTATTCTCCCTCAAGGAGCTCATGAACCTTGAGGAAGACCGCATCAAAGAAGAAGAGGCGGAGAAAGAGGCGCGAGCACGCGCCGAGCGTGAAGCCCGCGAGAGTGCCGAACGCGCGGCGCGCGAGGCGGAGGAAGCCCGCCTGAGGGAAGAAGAGGAAGCCCGGCGAGCCGAGGAGCAGCGCCGCAAGGAAGAGGCAGCCAGGCTGGAGGCCATCCGTCACGCGGAAATCGAAAAGGCGCGCGCCGAGGCAGAACACCATGCACGTCTTCAGGCGATGACCGCTCAGCAGCAGCACGAGGCGCAGATCGCCGCTGTCCAGAGCGACCAGAGCAAGAAGCGCTTGAAGATCGCTGTCGGCGTGGTGGCCGGAATTCTCGTCATCGGCGGCGTCGCCGGAGCGATGATGTTCGCCAGCGCTCAAGAGGAAGCGGAAAAGAAGCAAGCAGCCCTGCAAGCCCAACAGGCAGCCGCCGCGCAAGAGCTGGAACAGATGAAGCGAGAGTTCGAAAGCGCGCGCAAGAAAGAAGAAGAGCTGCGCCGCTCTCTCGAGGGCGCGAAGGACGAGGCCGAGCGCGCGCGCATCGAAGCGAAGCTCGCGGCCGCCGAGAAGGAAAAGGAAGCCGCAGGTAAGGCTTACCGCGGTCGTGGCTCGGGGGCGAAGCCGAAGAAGTCCGGTGGCGGTAAGGCCGCCTGCAACTGCTCCCCCGGGGATCCTTTGTGCTCGTGCCTGTGAGGCGCGCGGCGTTCCGTGGCGGCTCGAGCGAGGCCGGGTCGGAGCTTGTCGGTGGGCTCGCCTAAGAGCGCTTGCTCACGCCTGGCGTTCCCGCTCGACTACCCAACGCTCGCCGAAGCGAGGCGCGGCGCGGAACTGGTGAGTCCTGCGGCTGGCGTGATGAAGGTAGGCCTCGAGCTCTTCTTGCGTGAGGGACCTGCAGCGGTGCGCATGTGCCAAGAGCTGGGGTCGGAAGTGTTTCTCGACCTCAAGTTGATGGATATCCCCGAGACCGTGCAGCGGGCGGTGGGTTCGGCGTGCGCGCTCGGAGTGAAGTATCTGACAGTGCATGCTTCGGGGGGGCGCAGAATGCTCGAGCAAGCACACGCCCGCGCCGAGCGTGAAGGCAGCGGCCTGCGTATCTTGGCCGTCACGGTACTCACCTCGCTCGATGACGCAGACCTTGGCGATCTGGGCGTCTCGAAGACGACGTCGGAGCAGGCCCTGAGGCTAGCCCGGCTGGCCCAGAGTTCAGGGGTCGACGGCCTGGTGTGCTCGGCGCTCGAAGCGCGAGTGCTCCGGCAGGCCCTGGGGACCCGAGCCTTCCTCGTCACCCCGGGGATCCGCCCCGCCACGGGCGAGGCGGGAGACCAGAAGCGCGTCGCCACGCCGGGTGCTGCAGTGCGCGCTGGCGCGAACCTGCTGGTCGTGGGCCGTCCCATTCGTGATAGCCGAGATCCGCGAGCGGCGGCACGGGCCATCGTGGCCGAGATCGAAAGCGCCCAGGGCACATGAGCGCTAGCGATGGCGCCCCGGCGCACTCCACTGAGGCTCGACTGATCCTGGGCCTACAGCCGGTGCGCGAGGCGATCCGCGTGCACGGGTCGAAGATCGCTCGGCTGATTGTTCAGGCGAGTGACCAGCCCCGCCTGCAGGCCCTGGCCCGTTTCGGCGAGGATCAGGGGATCGTCGTCGAACGGGCAAGCAGGGCCCAACTCGACCGGCTGAGCTTGGGCGGAATGCACCAGGGGGCACTGACCTGGGCTCCCCAGCTCCGATTATACGAACTTGGCGAGCTACTCTCGGAGGGTCATCTGCTCGCCGTCGCGCTGGACTCCATCCAAGATCCCCAGAACTTCGGCGCGGTGGTCCGAAGCTCGGTAGCCCTGGGCGGCGCGGCGGTGCTCTGGGGGGAGCACGCCTCTGCACCTCTCACGCCGGCCACATTTCGAGCCTCCGCGGGTGCCATCGAGCACGCGACTCTGTGTCGGGTCCGCTCCCTGCATGGCGCTCTCGAGGAGGCCCGGGCCGCTGGGGTGCTGGTGGTGGGGCTGGAGGCACAGGCACCCGTGGCGCTGAACACCATCGACCTGACCGGTCCAACCGTGTTGGTGATAGGCAATGAGCACCAGGGAATGAAGCGGGCGGTTCGACGCGCCTGTAGCTCGCTGGCCCACCTCGTGCCCCCGGGCCCTGTGGAGTCACTCAACGCCTCGGTGGCGGCCGGAGCAGCGCTCTACGAAGCAAAAATTCAGCGTTTGAAATCGAATGGTTAAGTGACAACCATTCAACAAACGAATGAGCTTTCCTCTCGCCGCTGAACGCCCGTGACGTCCCACATGGGCACCAATTCCATTCAGTGGAATGCCCGAGTGCCCGCCTCACCGTGCGAATTAGCGATCTCGTTTCGCGAGCTTACGTGCCCTGTCGACAGGTGATGGGCGAGAGCTCGCTGTCAACGGTCATCCATTGTCTGAAGGGCGCGCTCGGGAGGCGGTCCCGAGCACCTCATCGAACGCAAACAATGCGGTTTCGATGTCTCGCACGGTGGTCGTGTCCCCTAGACTGATGCGCACTGCGCTCCTGGCCCGCTCTTCCCCCAGCATCGCCCGGATGACGCTGGACGGCTCCGTCGTGCCCGCGCTGCAGGCACTTCCCGCTGACACGCAGACACCGTGCAAGTCGAGCGCCGCCACGAGCTCATCCCCGCGCCAACCCGGAAAGGAAAGATTGCTGACATGGGGAAGGCGCACAGCGTCGACCGCATTGACGATCCCGACTCGCGCGAGTGCCTGCTCGAGCCGATCCCGGAGCGTGCTCGTCAGCTGGTGGCGAGCGATGTCGATGGCCTCGACGGCTGCCCGGAACCCGGCCGCGAGGACGGCGTCCTGACTACCGGGCCGAATACCTCGCTCCTGCGCGCCCCCAAGCAGAAGCTGCGAGGGCGCGCCACCCGGTCGCCAGGCCAGTGCCCCGATCCCCTTCGGACCGCGCAGCTTGTGAGCACACACCGTCAACGCGTCCGCTGAATCCCACGCTCGAGCGTCGATCTTTCCGAAGCCTTGCACAGCATCCACATGCAAGCGGGCGCCGAAGCGATGGGCAACCGATGCAACATCGGCAATGGGTTGGAGCGCTCCCGTTTCGTGGTTGGCAAGCATCACGGAAACCCACGTACCCTCCGGCGCGTCTCCGAGAACGGACGCCACCTCGTCGGGCCGCACCACCCCATCGGGGTGGACTGGGAGCCAGCGGGCCCTTCCCTCACCTTCGAGGCGTTCGGCCAAGCGAACGACGGAAGGGTGCTCCAGGCGACTGGTGACCAACAAACGGGCTGAATGCAACGCCAGGTTGTTCGCCTCCGTCCCGCCGGAAGTGAACAGGACATCGCGCGGATGGACCGAGAGCGCTTCGGCAAGGCGTTCGCGCGCCCCTTCGACCCATGCCCTCGCACGGCGTCCCAGTGCATGGACACTCGAGGGGTTGCCCCAGCTGGCCTGTGCCTCGGCCATGGCTTCGAGGACCGACGGGCACGGCGGCGTGGTGGCGTTCCAATCCAGGTAGACGACCCCGCTGGGCGCGCTCACTCCCTCAGCCGCCCTGATCCAGGGAGTTCGGAGCTTGTTCCGCCAGTACCAAATAGAAGGCGGCCCCGCGGAACACGACGCCCACGATTTCTTCTTCCGCAGGCGAGACGACCCGCGCATCCCCTCCGTGACCCAAAGCCACCCCGCGCACGATCGCGAGCCCCACTCCAGTGCCGCCGTGGGCGCGAGTTGGCGATCCGTCCATCTGGAAGAAAGGATCGAACAAGCGGTCGTGCGTCGTCCGGTTCTGACCAACACCCGGTCCGGTATCTGCGACGCACACCTCGAAGTGTCCGGACGATAGCCGGCGGGCCCTGACGCCGACCGAGCCACCGGGTGGAGTGAACTTGGCGGCATTGTCGAGCAACTGATCGACGGCTCGTCCGATGCGTTCCGCGTCGCCGCGACCGCGCAACGCCCCGCGCTTCGGCAGGTCGGTCACCAGGTTGATTTTGCGCTCGTCGAAGACAGGCCCGGCCCGAGCGATGCTGGCTCGCGCCACTTCGCCCAAGTCGTAGTCGCGGTAGGCGAAGCGCATCCGACCCGTTTCGATCCCCGTCACATCCAGCAGGTTGTCGATGATCCCCCGTAGGCGTTGCACGCAATCGTCCATCGCGCGAAGCGCCTTGATTTGCGGAGTGGTGAGCTCGCCAAGTTCTTGGTCGACCAGGAGCTTGATGTAGCCGACGATGGGGGTCATGGGCGTGGACAGTTCGTGCGAAATATTCCGATAAAACTCCTTTCTGGCTTGGTCGAGTTCGAGGAGTCTGCGGTTGGCTTCGCTCAGCTCTGCCACCTTCTCCTCGAGATGAGTCACGATTCGCTGGCTCTGCATCCTCAGATGCTTGCCCGTGAGATCGTCGTCCATCGCCTCGCGCTGCCCGTCGAGGTAGCCCTGTATCGTGGCGGCGAACGAACGTGCGTCGATGGGCTTCTGCAAAAACCCATCGCAGCCGACCGCGAGGCTCGTGTCGCGATTGCCCTCCGCCGTGATCGCCACAATGGGCACTCCTTGCAGCTCTGGCGTAGCTCGCAAGCGAAGCGTCACCTCGTAGCCATCCAGACCCGGGATCGCAATGTCCACCAGAACCAGGTCGGGGCGTTCTTGCATCGCTCGGCGGATCCCCTCCAGACCGTCGGCGGCTTCGACGACTTCGAAGCCGACCGGGGTGAGCAGTTTACGGACCAACAGACGGTTGGCCGGGTCGTCTTCGATATGCAAAACCTTGGGCATCGGGGTCACCCAGGATACTCCCAGCGAAGGGCTCGGGGAGCAATACTTGGACCGTCCTTCTGATAGCCCTCTTGAACCCGAGCCCACTTGGGCCTACGAAGCTGGCCCATGACCCGCTGCACCCTTTGGATTGCCCTGCTCACATTGAGCTGCTCCGACCTCACCGCCCCGGTGGGCGAAGAGGCGAGTGCTGGGGCTGCCCGGCCCGCTCCAAGCCCGACGGCCGCCACCACGATCGCCAAGCCCATAGAACCGCGGGCGAGAGCGAGAAAACAGCGCATGATCGAAGAGAAGGACGAACGCATCAGCGCCTCGCACGTCCTCATCAGCTTCAAGGGGGCTTCACGTGCCAAGGCCGGCGTCACCCGCAGCAAGCAAGAGGCGAAGCAACGCGCTGAAGAGGTGCGGGCGAAAGCGCTGAAAGGCGAAGATTTTGCGAAGCTCGCCAAGCAGTACTCGGACGGCCCAAGTGCGGGCAAAGGCGGCGATCTCGGCAGCTTTGGCAAGAAGTCCATGGTCAAACCGTTTGCAGACGCCGCATTCGCGCTCAAAGTAGGAGAGGTCAGCCCGGTCGTGGAGACCCAATTCGGCTTCCACGTCATCAAGAGAACCAAGTAATCCCCCCTCGGAGCATCTTGCAAACGGGACAAAAACGCATTTTGGTGGCCGAAGACGACGAGTCCATCTCCATCTTGTTGGAAAAAGCGCTGGGGTCCGAGTACGCCATCAACGTGGCACGCGACGGGCACGAAGCCGTGGCTTTGGCCACCAAGGCGGCACCGCATCTGCTGCTCCTGGACATCATGATGCCTGGACTGGACGGTCTGTCCGTGGCGCGGCAAGTGCGCGCTTTGCCCGGGCTGCAGAATGTTCCCATCATCTTCCTCACGGCCAAAGACGGGTCCATGGACGTCATCAAAGGCATCCAACACGGAGCGCGTCACTACATCACCAAGCCTTTCAAGCTCGATGATGTGCGCTCCAAGGTCAGAAAAATCCTAGGAGCTTGACCCCGCTCGTGCACGCCGAAGCCCCAGCCCTCGACGGAGCGGCGGTCGAAGCCTCCGAGGCGCCCACTGCGCTCTCACGAGACCCGCAGAGCTCGCTGTTTCCCTTGAGCGCCCGTTTGGCCTTCCCCGCGGCCGTGCTCTCCGGGTTCCTCTACTTCCTCGCCTTTCCTGGCATGGACGTCTGGCCACTGAGCTTCGTGGCCCTGGTCCCACTGATCGTCGCGCTTCGTGGCCAGTCGCCGCGACGCGGGCTGCTTCTCGGTTGGCTGGCTGGGCTCACGATGACCATGTGCGGCTTCTACTGGCTGGTCTCGATGCTGGAGACGTTCAGTGGGTTTCCGGTGCTCTTGTGCGTTGTGTTCATGACGCTCCTCTGCGCTTACCAGGGCGGCAGAATCGCCCTGCTGGGCTGGCTGGTGGCGCGCTCAGAGCAGCGCGGCTGGCCCGCTTGGCTAGCCTTCGCCTTGGCGTTCCCTGCGAGTGAGCTCCTGTTCCCGCTGCTATTTCCCTGGTACTATGGGGCGACGGTCCATCAGGTCCCTGCGCTGATCCAGGTCGCCGAAATTGGAGGGCCGTTGCTCGTCGGACTCTGCCTGGTCGCGGGGAACCTGGCGCTGGCCGAGCTAGTGGTTGCGGGGCTCACCAGGCGCCGTCCGCGCTGGGTGCTCGCCGGGAGCCTTGCCGCTGTGCCATTGCTTTGTGCGCTGTATGGCGCGATCAGGATCCCCATGATCGAGCGCGCCGTCGAGCGCGCCGATCCGGTGCGCGTGGCTCTGGTTCAGGCCAACATGAGCTTACTTGGCAAGCGCTTGCACCCCGACGAGGCTCTCGAGCGCCATCTGGCGCTGACGCGCGGTGCAATGCAGGAAAAGCCGGTCGATCTGGTGGTCTGGAGCGAAACCTCGATCGGTGGCGCAGTCGACGAACGCTACGAAAAAGCGTACTACAAGAGCCGCGTGGGACGGCAAATCCCGGTTCCTACCATCTTCGGTGCGGTGTTGCGCAAAGAGGTGAGCGACGCCCGTAAGTACACGCTCAGCAACTCGGCACTCGTCACGGACGCGACTGGAAACGTGGTGGGGCGCTACGACAAGCAGTTCCTGCTGGGTTTTGGCGAATACTTGCCGTTCGGAGAAACCTTCCCGGTGCTGTACGAATGGTCGCCGAACTCCGGGCATTTCACGCCAGGAAAGAGCTTCGATCCGCTGCCTGTCGGCAAACACAGCGTCGCTACCTTCATCTGTTACGAAGACATCATTCCCGGGTTCGTCAACCGCATCATGAGCAATGGCACTCCAGAGCTTCTGGTGAACTTGACCAATGACGCCTGGTTCGGCGACACCACGGAGCCGTGGATTCACCTCGCGCTCTCGAAAATGCGCGCCGTCGAACAGCGGCGCTTCTTCGTGCGTTCCACCAACAGCGGCGTGAGCGCGTTCGTCGATCCGGTGGGCCGGGTGGTGGCTCGCACGCCCACATTCAGCGAAATCGCGCTGGCGAAGGATCTGCGCTGGTTGAAGCTCTCGACGCCCTACCAAACCTTGGGCGATACCCCCTGGTGGCTGGTGACCATGGCGGGCATTGCCTTCGCCTTCGTGCGACGCCCACAGCAGTTTGGACGAGCCAAGAGCCGTCGAAGCCGGCCTTCGCTGCGGCCCCGACCTTCGGCACCCCCATCGGGACACGCCACCAGCGCAACGGCGTCGGAGGGCGCCGCACCACGGTCGAGTCGACCCCCGTCGCCGGCGGGCCCACCGGCTAAAGCGCCAGAAGAGAAGCAAAGTGTTCTGCTGGAGTCCGGTAGCTCGGGCAACCCGCCCGATCCCGCAGCCACGGATCCAGCCGAGGGGCTTCCGCTTCCCGAAGTCGATCCCAATGAATACGGGGCCTTCCCCAGGCCGCCCGGCAAGCCGGAAGGCGAAGAGTAGCTGCCCAGGACGTGTCAGCGGCGCTTTGGCCGCTCCCCTGACAGCAAGATCAGGGTGTCAGGCAGAATAATCGCCGGGTCCGGCCGTCTATGAAGACAGGCCGGCGGACGAATGGTCGCCCGGCGCGCCAACACTTTGGATCGCAGAACTTACTTGGACGTTCACGCAAACGGGGCTGCTCCCGGGCCGCAGCGGAGGCTCGACAACTGCGTGTTTGTCCTTTGGGCACAGGCAGTGCAAGAATCGGCCTGAGCCAGCACACACTAGGAGAGTTCATGACAATGACTTCTTGGCAAAAGCTTTTGGGTCTGGGCGCCGCGTCGGTGCTCGTTGCCGCTGCGTGTACCGTCAGTTCGGGCACGGATGATGATGACGGGATGGTGACCACCGGAACCACCGGGGGCAGCGGCGGAACGAGCAGCAGCAGCGGGGGTAGCGGCGGCAGCGGCGGGTCCGACAGCAGTGGAGGGAGCGCCGGCGAAAGCGGAAGCACGTCGACCACGAGCAGCAACTCGACGTCCACCACCTCTGGGGGCACGGGAGGCAGCATGCCCGACCTCGAATGCCTCGATACCGACTCGGGGGAGATCACTGGTGATCCGGCGTCCTGCAACCTCGACGAGTCGCAGGATCCGAATTGCTGCAGCAAATGCATTGCCGCCAACTGCTGCGATGCTTACGCCAACTGCTTCGCCGACAATCCGTACAACATCTGCGGTGGTTCGACCGACGAGAACAGCGAGATTCTCACGTTCCAGAACTGCATGCTGGACGTCGAAGGCGGCGCCGCTCCGGGCATCTACGATGGCTCGGACTTCGAGTTCTGTATCGGAGAGACCACCGATCAGATTTCCAGCGGAGTGTGCGGTCTGGGCACCATTTCGGGCCCCATGAACGAGCTGGCCACTTGTATGCACGGCGATGAGCTCGGCGAGGGCGGATGTTTCGCCGAGTGTCTCTCGGCCGACTTCGACGAGACTACCTGCACCTACTGAAGTGCCGAACCAGTCGACGCCGCCACTCACTGAGGCGCGTGCCAATTGCCCAAGTAGGTTTCCCTGCCTGGGCAATTGACTTTTGTGGTCCTTTTTCTGCTCGCTGGCCTGGCCTGACCCCGCTCTTGTGTTAGGGTTGCGCGGCCATGATAACCGTGGGTTGCGCTGGTTTCGCTGTTCCCGCCACCCGTTACTTCAAGGAGTACCTGTTTGTGGAGGTGCAGGAGACCCACTTGGCGGTCCCCGGCCCGGGAACGGTGCGCCGTTGGCGGCGTGAGGCCCCCGAGGGCTTCGAGTTCGCTCTCTTGGGGCCTCGCCAGATCGGCCAGGAAGGCTTCCGCTCCGGCAAGGTGATCGAAACGGCCCTCGAAACGCTGCAGGGAGTCGGCAAGGAGCTGAGCGCGCGTACGGCCGTGTTCGTGGCACCTCCCGATTTCAACAGCAGTCGGCCAAACAAGAGCGCCTTGAAGGAATTCCTCAAGCATGTTCGCCAACAGTTCGAAACTGTTGTGTTCGAGCTTGGCCCCAGCTGGAAGCCCTCCGAGGGAGATGCCATTGCTGAAGACACGGACACCCTCGCGTCGCGAGATCCGCTCCAGCACGGCCTCTCGAAGCGGGCCCGAGCTTACTACCGACTGCCGGGCCCGGCCGGGCGCAAGTCACGCTACGAAGACCCAGCCATCGAACGGCTCGCAGAGATAGCCAAGGAAAATCCGGACCAGAACGCGACCTACGTCTTCGCGAACGTCGATATGTTCGCCGACGCAAAGCGCTTCAAGAAGTCGATGGCCCGCTGAGACCGCTCAGGACGCCGACTCACAACGCCATGGGCCGAGCCGGGCACGTTCACATCGGTTCGAAGGTCGCCTCTGGCTCTCCGAGAATGCGTCGTCCCAGAGCACGCCCCAGGGCGTGTGCCGCTGCACTGATTGCTTCGTCGTGATGCAGCCTTTCGAGCCTGGCATCCTCCACAGGAGCGTAACGCTGGATCCGGCGGACATCGCCGGTATCGCGTGTTTTGGCAGCGTGGGCACCGGCCTCGACCCAGGCTCGCCCAACAACCCCCACGGCAAGGCTCCGGGCGCGCGGCAGGTTCTCGCCTGCGCCCGATTGCACCGCCACGATGCCCCCCGCCTGCTCATCCACCCGCACCACTTCGACGACAGCACGCGGGTACCCGGTCCCTGGCTTCAGCACACCCGCTGAAGAGAGGCTCCGGCGCACGCCCCGCGTCGCGGCCGCAACCGCGGCGACGTCTGGTGTTCCGTAGGGAGCGGCCGTCACGCTCAGTCGAGTGGTGGGGCGATCGCCGCCATAGACAGGTTCGTAGCCACACCCAGAACAAACACCGACGGTGACCAGTATCCCCAACTTGGACACAAGGCGGTGGGTTTCAGGATTAGTCATGGAATCATGGGTTTTTAGAACTCAGGTTTCACGGGAAACAACACGTTTTCCACATCCGAATGGCTGTTCAGTTGGGGGATCCCACGACCCCTCGAGACTGCTGAACAGACAGCTCGGCCCCTGCCCCAAGGCTGGCCCTCATTTCACGATCAAGTTGATGATCCTGCCGGGGACGAAGACCAGCTTCTTGAGCTCCCCCTCCGAGAGGAATCGCTGAACTTGCTCGTCAGCCAGCGCCAACTCGCGGGCCTGGTCCTGCGTGGCGTCACGGGGCAGTAGCACCCGGCTTCGCACCTTGCCGTTGACCTGAACAGGCAGCTCGATTTCGTCGTCCACGCACAGAGCCGGGTCGTAGGTTGGCCACGCCACATGCGCGATGCTCGCGTCCGCTGGGGCATCAGGGTGAAGCTCCCGCCACAGTTCTTCGGCGAGGTGAGGCGCAAAAGGCGCCAAGCATAAAAGTAAATTTTCCAAAGCAATTTTATTTATTTGCGGCTGACTATTCAGATGATTACTGAAACTCATCATCTGGCTGATCGCGGTGTTGAACCGCATCGCCTCGATGTCCTCACCCACCTTCTTGATGGTTCTGTGCAACTGCTTCTCGGTCTCGGCGCCGAGCTCCCCCTCATCCAGAGGGCGGCGGGCGAGGGCCTCGACCCGATCGAGAAAGCGGCGGCACCCTTGAATGCCGCTGGTCTGCCAGGGCTTGGTTTGCTCCAGCGGCCCCATGAACATCTCGTACAAGCGCAGACTATCCGCGCCGAACTCGGCGACCACGTCGTCGGGATTGACGACATTGCCACGTGCCTTGCTCATCTTCTCGGCGACCGGAACCACGTAGACACCCTGCTCGGCGTAGAACGGCTTGCCATCTTTGAACTCGATCTGATGCTCGTTGAGCCAGCGCGGCTCGACCAACAGGCCGGTCTTGGGGTCACGCAACTCCCCGTCTGAAGCCTTCTGGAGTCGATCAGTCTCGCCGTCGAGCGCCTCCACCAGCTTGCCTTCAGGGTCCGTCACCGCATACCAGCGGTAGGACATGCCGAGAATCATGCCCTGGTGGACCAACTTCTGGAACGGCTCGGGGTGCTGGACAATCCCCAGATCGAACAGGACCTTGTGCCAGAACCGCGCGTACAACAGGTGCAAGACCGCGTGTTCCGAGCCGCCGACGTACAGATCCACCGGCATCCAGTCCGCATAGGCCTGACTGGAGAACGGCTGCTCGGCGTTCTGAGGATCGAGGTAGCGCAGGTAGTACCAGCACGACCCTGCCCACTGCGGCATGGTGTTGGTTTCCCGGGCGTACCAGCGCCCGTCCTTCTGGAAAAACCGCCAATCGAGCGCGCGCGCCAGCGGTCCTTGAGGATCGTCGCCGGGCTTGTAGTCTTCGAGCTCGGGCAGGGTGAGCGGAAGCTCGGATTCCTCGAGTGGGATGGGTCGACCATAATCGATGCTGTACGCGTCCCCGGCCCGAGGATCCCCCGACGTGCTCACCGGGAAGTAGATCGGAATGGGCTCACCCCAGTAGCGCTGCCTGGAAAATACCCAATCGCGCAGCTTGTAATTCACGCGCCGCGCGCCAATGCCGCGCTTCTCGAGAAAATCGACGATGGCCTGACGGGCTTCCGTACTCGGAAGCCCTACGAAGGGACCGGAATGGACCAGCGTCCCCTCCCCCGCGTAGGCCTCCTGCAGGCTGTCGTGAGTCTGCCCGTCCGGACTGATGACCTCTACGATGGGAAGTCCGAAGCGCTGGGCGAACTCGAAGTCCCGGGCGTCGTGCGCTGGAACCGCCATGATCGCCCCCGTCCCGTAGGCTCCGAGCACGTAGTCCGCGGTGAAAATGGGTATGTTCTGAGAGTTTAGCGGGTTCTTGGCGTAGCTTCCCGTGAATACTCCGGTCTTGTCCCTGGCGGCCATGCGCTCGAGATCGCTCTTGCGGGCCGTTTGGGCGATGTAGCCGAGCACGGCGTCCTCTTGCTCCGCGGTCGCAAGCCTGGCGGTCAGAGGATGATCCGGGGCGATGACCATGTAGGTCGCACCGAACAGGGTGTCCGGCCGCGTGGTGAACACCCGCAGTTTTTCCTCTCGGCCCACCACCTCGAAGTCGACCTCGGCGCCTTCACTGCGCCCGATCCACTCGATCTGCTTGCGCCGGGTTTCCGGCCAGTCGAGGTCCGCGAGGTCGCTGGCCAGACGGTCTGCGTATGCGGTGATCTTGAGCTGCCACTGGCGCAAAGGCTGACGGACGACCGGATGATTGCCCCGCTCGCTCCGACCATCGATGACCTCTTCATTGGCCAATACCGTGCCGAGCGCCGGGCACCAGTTGACGGGAATTTCTGCCTGGAAAGCCAGCCCGCGCTCGAACAGCTTCAGAAAGATCCACTGGGTCCAGCGGAAATACGCCGGATCGGTCGTGTTGATCTCGCGCCCCCAATCGTAGGCGAAGCCGAGAGATTTGAGTTGCCCACGGAACACGTCGATGTTCTGGGCTGTCGTCGTGCCTGGGTGCGTGCCCGTGTTGATGGCGTGTTGTTCAGCCGGCAAGCCGAAGGCGTCCCATCCCATGGGGTGCAAGACGTCGTACCCACGCATCCACTTGTAGCGAGCGACGATGTCCGTCGCCGTATAGCCCTCCGGATGCCCCACGTGCAGACCGCTCCCCGATGGGTAAGGAAACATGTCGAGCACGTAGTACTTGGGTCGATCCGCGTGGCGCTCGGCCTGGAAGGTCCGGTGAGCATCCCAGAACTTCTGCCAGCGTGCTTCGATGGAGCGATGGTCGTAGGCCATTATTCTGCCTCCTCTAGCAGATGTTGGACGCACCGAGTCCGCTTTCGGCTCAGCCGCTGGCGGTTGTCAGACTTTTTGACCAGACGGCCCGATCGAGACCATGGCCGGAATCAAGAACAGCTGGTTTTGCTTTTTGATTTGATGGCCTTGAGAGCCAGGCGCTCACGCCGCTTTTGAACCTGCAGCGGCTTCTCCCCCGTGCCGAGTTCCACCAAATGGAGCGCCTTCAGCGGAGCTTTGACGTGGTGCTCGTAGAGCTTGGCCAGCTCGAGCCGGACTCGAGGATCGTCCACTTCCTGGCTGAGCCGTTCGAAGTCCGCCAAAGCGTTACCCTTGTCGCCCCTCGCCTTGGCGAGCTGGCCTCGCAAGAAAAGCGCGCTGGGACCAGCGCCGCGTTCCACCGCCCGGTCGGCGACATGAACCGCCTGCTCGAGCGCTCCGGCTCTATGCAACGTACGGGCCAGGCCCACCAGATCCGTGCAGTGCAACGCCTCCAGCGGCTCGCCGTACAGCCCCGTCAGGGCAGCCATGCTCATCACGTCCCAGGCGTTGTGATCCACGACGGGCGCGAGCACCCCGCCGTCTCCAGTCCTGAGGTAGTGGTTGTAAAGGGGGGGAATTTCACCTCCCGGAATGTCGTCTTCCCGCCGCTCGAAGCCGAGGACACCGCTTTCCAGCGAAATCAGGCGACATTGCCCGAGCCGTTGCTTGTGAAGCCTGCGAGCAACGTGCAGCAGGTCGAGGTGCGGCCGACGCGGTGGCTCTGGCAGGCGATTCATCAGGTACCGCGTCATCAACAATGGCATGTCGAACGTCTTGCCGTTGTAGGTGACCAGCAAGCTCGAGCGAGTCACTCGTTCGGCGAGATGCTCGAGCATCGCGGGTTCGTCCCCTGGATCGCGAAGCAGCAGCTGTTCGATCACCAGCTGCCCGTTGGCATCGAACCACGCCAGACCTACGAGAAAAGCCAGCGATCCGCTGCCCCCCAGCCCGGTGGTCTCCAAGTCGAGGAACAGGGCTCGGTCGAGACGGCAGGCAACGAGCTCGGGGCTCAGCGCGAGCAGCGCGAGCATTTCTGACGATGCGTCCCGAGCGGCCTCGAGCGGGATGCGCCCGACATGGGTCGACGGAGCGAGCGTCTCTTGCCGGCGCCACAGTACGCCCCGATCGGTATGCTCGATCACGAAGGGGAGATCACTGCAATCCGAGTCGGGTGCGGGTCCCAAGGGAACCCCCACGCCCCCGGAGGGCGGTACGAGAGGCTCACGCTCGAGCAGCTCCTGCATGCGCCGACGCAGGATGGCCAGCGTCTCGCCAGGCGTCGCGGCAGCTTCTCGGGATTCGAGTGGAGTGGCCAGCGTGCTCAGCTTGCTCTTGATGTCCATTGCCCGAGTCAGTCGGAGGCGCGCTCATGCGACAGGGAAACGGCGCAGACCCTCCCCTCACCTGCGGCGGCCAGCAGGCGCTGGCGGGGGCGGTCGACGAGCAATTCGGACACCGGGCTGTACCCGAGGCGGGCGTATTCGACGGCTTGCCCGCCACGCCGGGCGCGCAATATCGTTCCGTCGCTAGTAGGGATGTAGGCTTCCTCGGGCTCGAGCCCAGGTGCGGGATCTGCGCTCGGATCCGCGTCGAGCTCACTGGTGGACTCTTCCGACCCGCCCTGGCCGAGCCAGATCAGCTGTTTGCCGCGGGTTCCGAGTAACCCGCCGCCCGGCAGCCGGCGCAGGAACCGCAAATCCGCCTTCGGGCTCATGGCCCCATTAGAGCTGAACACTTGTCCGGACGCCAGCCAAAGTTGGAAAGGTTCACCCTCGGGCCCAGCGGCAAGCCGGTCCACGCTCGGGCTCGGCCATAGCGTCCGCCGAGCGGGTGAGATCCAGCTCACCACCCCGCTCTCCGTCCCGATGAAAACGGTGCCGTCTTCATGGACGCGTGGCCCAGTTGTTATCTTTGATTTCAATGGGATACGCCAAACAATGCCGCCATGCCTGGAGACGGCGTAGACGACGTGCTCCGCTGCTCCGAACACCAGGGTTCCCTTCGCGCTCACGGCCATCGGCGTGGCAATCGGCTCGGGGACCCGCAAAACCCACAGGCGCGTCCCATTGGGGCGGAGCGCGTAGAGCAAGCGCACGCTAGTGGCGACCACGACGGTTGCATCTGGCAGGACGACCGGACCCGCGACGGCGGCCCCCTTCATCGTGTAACTCCACTCGAAGCCTCCGCCGGCGCTCAAGCCGTGCACATAGCCCTCGTCTGTCGCCAGGTAAACCTGTCCCTCCGCCCCCAACGCTGGCGGATTGGTCATGGGCGCGCCTGCACCGAAACACCAGCGCGTCCCCCAGAAGGACCGAGCGGGTGCGGGTGGTGGTTGCTTGTTCGCGAAACCGCCCGAGTCGACGGGGCGACCGGGCGAGTGCCCCGTCTTGCTGGTGGCGAGGCTCAGCGAGGGACTTCCCCCGCAAGCAAAGGCCAGGACGACGCAAAGCAGGTAGGGCGGAAACAGGGGGTTCGAGTGTTTGCTGACGCTTCGGATGCGCTTATCTAACACCCGGGCCCACGAAGTCCAAAATGCTGATCGTGCCGGGCGGATTGAGCAGGGCGGATCGAGCAGAGCGCCTCCGCGCGCGCCGAGCACCGAGCAAGGTTGCCAACCCGCGCGTGGTACCCGCTCGGTTCCCGACCTGGTCGATGGGTCGCGACAAACATCCCGTTGGTCGCTCTAGCGCGAGGACGCTCGAACGCACTACGATATGCCGGTCGTGCACGTCTTCGCTCTCACGGGGGGTATCGCTTCGGGCAAGAGCACCGTGGCTCGGCGCTTCCGGGAGCGGGGCCTCCCTGTCATCGACGCCGACTTGCTGGCCCGGCGCGCGGTCGAGCCCGGTGGGCCCATCCTCCCGGCCATAGCACGGGTGTTCGGGCAGGCAGTGGTGGGGCCGGATGGGCAACTCGATCGAAAAGCACTCGGCCGGCTCGTGTTCGCCGATCCCCAAGCGCGTGCAACGCTCAACCGGATCGTCCATCCGGAGGTGCAACGCCTCGCCGAGCGTGAGTTCACCGAACTCAGCCGAGCAGGGGTGCCGCTCGCCTGCTACGAGGTGCCCCTGCTGTTCGAGACCTCCCAGCAAGACCGATACCGACCCGTGGTCGTCGTCCAAACCTCCGAAGCTTCGCAGCTGGCCCGCCTGCAGGCCCGCGATGGGTTGAGCCCCCGGGAAGCGCTCCAACGAATCCAGACCCAACTGCCACTCCGCCAGAAAGCCGCCCTGGCAGATCACGTCATCGACAACAGCGGGGCCCCTGCCGATACCGAACGACAAGCCGACACGCTCTTGAAGCGGTTGTGCGCCGAGCTCGGCTTGCGCCCCGCGCGCTACTTCCCGCCAGACTGACTAGCCCGGAGAGAACATCAGTCTGCGATGCGCGCCTGGGCGGCCTTGAGCGTGTTCTCCAACAGCATGGCAATCGTCATGGGCCCCACCCCGCCCGGAACGGGCGTGATCGCGTGCGCGATGGGCTCCACTTCCGCGAACGCCACGTCGCCGCAGAGCTTGCCCTGCTCGTCGCGATTCATGCCGACATCGATCACGGTGGCCCCCTCGGCAATGTGCTCTCTCGTAAGCATTTTGGCACGACCCACTGCCGCTATCACGACATCGGCCTCGCGGCAGACCCGGGCGAGGTCGCGAGTCCGGGAATGGGCCAATGTGACCGTGGCGTTGCGTTGTAGCAAGAGTGCCGCGACCGGCTTGCCAACCAGATTGCTACGCCCAACGATGACGGCGCGCTTGCCGCTCAGCTCCACCCGGGCTTCGTCGAGCAGGCGCAGGCAGCCCCGAGGCGTGCACGGAACCAGGCCTGCCTGTCCGGACCAGAGCTTTCCGACGTTGCTCGCGTGCAAGCCATCCACGTCTTTTGCAGGATCGATGGTGCGTAGTACCTCGGACTGCCGAACCCCTTCGGGGACCGGAAATTGCACCAGAATACCATCGACCAAGGGGTCTTCGTTCAGGGTACGAACCAGTGCCAGAAGCTCCGCCTCCGACACGCTCGCGGGCAGGCGGTGCACCTTGCCCTCCAGGCCAACCTGGCCGGCGAACTTCTCCTTGTTCCGAACGTAGACTGCCGAGGCCGGATCGTCACCCGCCAGCACGACGTGAAGCGAAGGCGCGCGGCCGTGCCTCTGGTGAAACTGCCCTACGGCCTGGGCAACCTCCTCGCGTACACTCTTTGCAACTTGCTTGCCGTCGATGAGTAGCGCCACGACTTGTCGATTAGCAGAGAACCCGAGCGCGATAAACCGTCAAAGCCAAGCCCCCGTCCGACGGCGCTCGGCGCGGTCTCGTGGTCGGTCGGTGCCGTCGGGTAGCAGCAAATTCGGTCATTCGAGGACGAGGAGTTCGTAGCTCACGGCCCCGCGCACGACCGTGAGCACCAGATCCCCGGTTGCCGCCCCTCCCAACGTCACCACGAGGTTCGACCCGGGAAACTCCTCAGCCGGCAGGTTGGCGACCACGGCCAGCCCCTGCTTCCCGGTCTCATCGAGGGTGTCGCTCCAGGCAGCACCGCTAGCGTAGGCCACGAAGTCAGCTCCGCTGGTCGCAATGCTCACGCCCGCGATGGGGTGCATGTCGGCGTCGACGAACTGATAGACGGCCTGCGCACGCCCAGGATCGATCACGCCGAGCGCGGTGACCGAAGCGTAGATTTCGGCCAGAATGTCTTGACTTACCATTGGCAAAGTCAGTGCCAGCGCCTGATGGGTATCGAGCCCGAGCAGAGTCGGCAGGGGCAACGCATTGTCGTCGGTGGGGGCGACCAGGACGGGGGTGCGATCGCCTTGCTGCAGGCCGGAGAGAGTGAACCCGGTACCGTCGTAGGGACCGCTTACGATACGGCCGCTCGGATCGACACTCCGCACGGTGGCGGTGCCCGAATACAGGAAGAGACTGCCGAAGTCGAAGCTATCGTCGACGAACACAGCGACGTTGCCGCTGAGCGAGCCCGGCTCCCCGCTGCTGCCACCGCCCGCGCCGTCCCCTCCGCCGGAACCCGACCCCCCGCCCACGACCTGAATGGGCCGGCACTCCGGGCTGTCGCACACTTCGATAACTCCCGGGCGATCCTCTTGCTCGGTACAGGCAAGAGCCCCGAGAGCCAGCCAGCAGGCCACCATTACGCAGCGCATGGGGACGAGTCTACGCGGAGGCTCTCCCGGTCACCAGTTCCGTGCTGACTCGGCTCAGGCGACCGGACCAGCTGCCTGGGCCCGTCGATGCACCAGGTAGCGGTGCACCAGTACCACCGCGATCATCAGAAGAATTCCGATGAGCTGGCTCGTGCTGAGCCAACCCACACCGCCGCGGTCGTCACTCCGCCAGATCTCCAATACGGCTCGGGCTCCAGCGTACAGTGCCACGAATGCGAGAAAAACGTGTCCGTCGTAGCGCTTTCTCTCGTGCAGATACAGCATCAAGAACGCCGCGATCGCAAAGGATGCCGCCGACTCGTAGATCTGGGTTGGGTGGACGGGAAGCGAAGGTACGGTCGATTGAGCGAGCAGGCCGGCCTTCGCTTGCCATTCGCTGGCCGAGCTCCCCGGCGGGAACACGAGCGCCCAGGAAGCATCCGTCGGCTTGCCGAAGCAACACCCGGCGAGCAGGCATCCCATTCGTCCGAAACCGAGCCCTATTGCCACGATGATGCCGGCGATGTCCGCGGCCTTCCAGAAGGGAAACCGATCGACCTTGAGCAGCCACCAGGCAGTCAGACTGCTCGCGATGAAGCCGCCATAGTAAGTCAGTCCTCCCGCGTAGAATTTCGCCCAGGCCAGGCAGTCTCGCTGGGCGGGCCGGCAGACGCCGAGGGCCGCGTCCCAGCGCCCGCGCGGCCCGTGAGCGGCACAACCCAGCATTTGCTCGAGCCAGTCGGGCTGCAACGTCTGCAGGCATTCGGCCTTGCTGAAGGGCCAGCTCACCTGACTCGGATCCGTGCAAAGGTGCACGTAGTCCCAGAAGTAACCATCCGCGATGACATGCAGGATGCGCGCACCAGCAACCCCGCTGAGCAGCATGGCGAGGCCCAAATCGACCATCACGTCCGGGTCCTGACCGATCCGTTTGGCCCAGAGCGCCCCGATGACCGTGGCGAGCACGAACCCCGTCAGAAGCAGGACGAAGTAACTCGGGAACGGGATTTCCAGAAAAGTGAAGAGTCGGCCCTGCATGGCGTTCTCGTCTACCGCTCGGCGACCCGAGCCCTCAGCGCTCCGGCGCGTCGCTCAGGCGGCGCGGCCTCGTTTGGGCCAGAGGACCGTGCGGCAAGACGCCCGCGTCCTCGCGCAGCTGCGCCTCGGAGCCAGGGCCAGGCTCGAGCTCCCCATGCTCGGACGCCGTGGACTCGGGCGGCACCAGCGACTTCTGCGTGGGTGGAGGTAGTTCGTTAGCGGGAGCCGGCATGCCACGCTTCGACACAATCATGTCCACGGCCATCAAACCCACGCCGACACAGATGGCCATGTCGGCCACATTGAAGGTGGGCCAGTGATCGGTGATACCCCAGCCCGCGTGGAATCGAGCGATCTGCTCGTTCATCCACTGGATCCAATCGGCTCTGTAGTCGATGAAATCGATCACCTCGCTACGCGTCAAGCGATCGGCCAGGTTGCCGAGAGCTCCGCCGAGCACCAGCGGCAGCCCCCATTTGAGGGCATGCTGACGAGGTGCCAGTCGGCCGTAAAGCGAGATGATGAACCAAATGGCCGCCATGCTGACGAGAATGAAGAACGGCTTTCGCAACTGCTCGCTCACATTCTGAGCCATTCCCCAGGCGCCGCCCGGATTGTAGGCGAGCATGAGCTGCAGATGGTCGTCGAGGAGCACGATAGGATGTGACGGACGGTAGGCGAGCGTCACCTCGGCCCACACCTTGCTTCCGATGTCGAGCACGAGCGCGACGGCAGACACCACGCCAAAGAAGACGAAAGACGGCCGCGCATCCGCTCCTTTCGCCTCCGCATCGGCCATGCCCTCTGCATCGGCCATGCCCTGGGTGTCGGCCATGCCCTGGGTGTCGGCCATGCCCTCTGCATCGGCTATGCCCTGGGTGTCGAGCTGCGTGGACGCAGCGGCAGGAGCCTCGGAAGCTCGGGTCATCCCTGGCATGGACGCCGAGGGCTCGTGGTCTGGGTCGGGCACGCTTGCCTCCGGGGCCGGCGCTGCCGAACCGGGTGTTGGTCGATCGTTCATGGACACTTGGGTCAAAACGGAAACAGTGGGTAACTACGACAAGTGCCGCGGCCGGGCCAGCCCGCTGGGCTTTTTCTGGAGTGCGGACAGTGGATTTACAAGTACCGCACATTTGTTTAGCATCCCGAGCCATGGCGAAGCCGCCTTGGTCGCACTCCACTGGGCTCGGCAGCGTAGTCGACGAATGGCTGAGCTCGGGCAAGGTCCGCCCCTGCTTCGCTGCTCATCGTCTATTGGATCCGAAAGGCGCGGTGCACACCGAGATCCCTGCCGGGCTCGCGCCGAGCCTCAAGCAAGCGCTGGCGCGCCGCGGAGTCACCGCCCTGTACTCCCACCAGGCCGAGGCCATCGAGGCCGCGCTCGCCGGTCGTCACGTGGTCGTCGCCACCCCCACGGCAAGCGGTAAGAGCCTGTGCTTTCATCTTCCAGTTCTCAACGCGCTCATCGACGACCCCTCCGCCAGCGCGCTGTTCCTGTACCCCACCAAGGCGCTGTCTCGCGATCAGGAGCACAACCTACGCGAGCTCATCAGCGACAGCGGGCTCGGCGTCCCTGCGACGGTTTACGACGGCGACACACCCGGGGACGCGCGGCGGGGTGCGCGCGAGCGTTGCCGCATCGTGCTGACCAACCCGGACATGCTGCATGCTGGCATCCTGCCGGGGCACGCCAAGTGGGCCAGCTTCTTCCGAGGCCTACGCTACGTGGTGCTCGATGAACTGCACACCTACCGGGGCGTCTTCGGGTCGCACATGGCCCACGTGCTGGCGCGCTTGCTTCGCGTGGCGCGCTTCCACGGCCAGAGCCCCAGCATCATTTGCGCCACCGCCACCATCGGCAATCCGCGCGAACACGCCGCTCGCCTCATGGGCGTTTCCGACCAAGAGGTCGTGCTGGTCAACAGCTCGGGAGCACCCCAGGCGTCACGCCGAGTCTTCGTCTACAACCCGCCGATCGTGAACGAAGAGCTCGGCTTGCGCGCCAGCACCCTCAAGCAGGCCGTGCACCTCACCGCCGACCTGGTGCGCGCGCGGGCGCCCACGATTCTCTTCGCGCCTTCGCGCAACTCCGTCGAGGTCATGCTGAAGTATCTGAGGGCCAAGGTCGGTGACGTGGCAGGCAGTCAGGCCATCATGGGCTACCGAGGGGGCTATCTACCCAAGCAAAGACGCGCCATCGAGAGCGGACTGCGCGAAGGCAAGGTCCTGTGCGTGGTCGCCACCAATGCCCTCGAGCTCGGCATCGACATCGGCGATCTGGACGCGGTCGTTTGCGCGGGCTACCCGGGCTCGGTAGCAGGCACCTGGCAACGCTTCGGGCGCGCAGGGCGCCGAGGCGATCAGAGCATCGCCCTGCTCGTGTGTTCCAGCCAGGCGCTCGACCAATACCTGGCGAGGGAGCCGGAGTACCTGCTTTCCGCGAACGCGGAAGAAGCACGCGTCGACCCCAACAATATCGAGGTGCTGATCCAACACCTCAAGTGCGCCTGCTTCGAGCTGCCCTTCGAAATCGCCGAGCGCGGTCCGAGCGTCGTGGAGCCGCGCGAGGCTCGAGGCGAGGGCTACGCAGGTCTGGATGTCGCTTCGACACGGGATGCTCTCGACTACCTGTGCCGACACGGGCTCGTGCACGCCTCCCAAAACCGATACCACTGGACGGGTGAGGCATTTCCGGCCACTCACATCTCGCTCAGAAATATCGGATGGGACAATTTCGTGATCATCGACGTGGCGACCAACGAATCGATCGGGGAGCTCGACTGGCGGGCCGCCCATACGATGTTGCACGAGCAAGCCATCTATCAGCAGGATGCCGAACAATATCAGGTGGAAAGGCTCGATTTCGACAATCACAAGGCCTTCGTCCGCAAGGTCGAGCCGGATTATTTCACCACCGCCCTCACCTATCGCACCGTCAGCGTGCTCGAGCAGGCAAGTGAAGCAAGCGTCGGCCCTGCTCTGCTGGGCGCAGGGGACGTCAAAGTGCTCGAGAAGGTGACGGGCTACAAGAAGATCAAGTTCTTCACCCACGAAAACGCCGGCTACGGAGATGTGCACTTGCCGGAAATTCAGATGCACACCACGAGCTTCTGGCTCACCTTGAAGGAAGACTTCGTGCAGCGCTTCGCCGTGCCGCGCGCTAGCTTCATCGAAGGGCTGCGCGGCCTCGGGCGGGCTTTGGAGACCGTGAGCACGCTCGCCCTGATGTGCGATCCCCGTGACCTCGGTCAAACTCTGGGAGACGGCGGCGATGCTTCCGACGGGGGCAGTCTACCCCCTGGCCGCAGTCCAGAGGGAGGCCAGACTGGCGGCTTCGACCCGACGCTCTTCTTGTTCGATGCCCATCCGGGAGGCGTGGGGCTCGCGCCTCGCATCTTCGAGCGCGCCGAAGAGCTGCTCGGGCGGGCTTTCGTCTTGATTGATGGTTGCCCCTGCGGGTCGGGCTGCCCGGCCTGCGTTGGGCCGATGCAGGAGCTGTCGCGCACCAAGCAAATAGCGTTGGATATTCTCTGCGAGATCGGAATTCACCCGCCTGTGTCGGGGGTTGCGCCGCCGCATTCCGGCCTCCCATCGACGAGCGAGCCTGGGGAATCGGTGCCTGCCACGTCACTAGTTGCAGACCCGCCCGCTGGGCCTTAGCCTTCCCAGGGTGGCTAATCTGGGACGCTCCGCGGGCACCGTACTGATACCCGCGCTGCTTGCGAGCATGTGCTGGCTGAGCGCCTGCCTGCCGCGCTCGGACAAGCCCCTCGAGCGGCAGACCGACGACGACGCGGGCAGCCCCGATCCGATCGACCTCGACGCTGGAACGAGCGACGACACGCAGGAGCTTCCCGACGTGGCCCCCCACGCGGTGGTCGGCGTCTCACCCACGCACGGCCCTTTCTCGGGAGGCCAAACCGTGCTGGTACGCGGGAACGGCTTCACCAGCGACGTCCGTGTGTGGTTTGGCGACGAGCAGGTCCCGAGCCAAGACGTACTGCCGGTCGACCCTGGGCGCGTGCAGGTCACCGTGCCACCGGGCAAGCCCGGCAAGGTTCCCGTCGCCACGCAAAACGGCTCGGACAGCTCGACCCGCGCCGAACTCATGGATGCCTACGTCTACGACGCCTTCTACCTGGAGCCAACGAGCGGCCCCACCAGCGGCGGTACGGAGCTCACCCTGTTCGGCTCGGGCACCCAGTGGAACGACGACACCCAGGTACTCATCGACTTGGTGCCGTGCGACAAGCTCGAGGTGGTGAGCAAGACCGAAATAGTGTGCACGACTCCGCCCGGCACGGCCGGCAGCAAGAACGTGCGAGTGACGACCGACGACGACGTGAGCGTCGATGTTCTCGACGCCTTCGTCTATGGTGACAGTGACAGCACTTTTCGGGGTGGCCTCGGCGGCCAGCCGCTCGACGACGAGCTCAGCGTTCTCGTCCTCGACAACTTCACGGGTAGCCCCATTCCCGGAGCAAGCGTCGTCGTGGGAACCGAAATCGACGACGCCTGGGTCGAGCGCACCAACTCCAGCGGCCTGGCACGCTTCAGCGGAACTCTCCAGCCGCACCAGACCGTCACCGTTGCCGCGAAGTGCTTCTCGCCGATCACCTTCGTCGATGTTCCCGTCGATACGGTCACGGCGTACCTCGACCCCGTACTCGACGTCAGCTGCGCCGACTTCAGCGACATCCCCGCGCTTCCCGGCAACTCCAGCAGCTCGGGTGCCACGGTGCGCGGTGAACTCGTCTTTCCTTCGCGTGCCGAGTTCGAACGCAGCGGCTGGAGCAACGTGCCGGGCACCAAGAGCGACGACGAAAGGCAGGTCGCCTACGTCTTCCGCGCATCGAGCAGCGCAACGCGCGATTTTCAGCTGCCGTCGAGTGCCTCGGCAGTCACGCCCACGGCCGCAGGCGACGCCGGTTACAACTTCTACATCGGGGCCCTGCCGGGCAACGCGACCTACTATGCACTCGCCGGCATCGAAAACAGGGCCGTGAGCCCCCCTCTGTTCACCGCCTATGCGATGGGGGTTGCCCCGGGTGTCACCACACGACCAGACACGACCACCACTGAAGTGTTCATTCCAATCGACGTCCCCCTCGACCACACGCTGTCAGTCGAGGTCGAGCCTCCCCAGACCACTGACCGAGGGCCGGACCGCCTCGAAGGGCACGCCGTGCTGCGCCTCTCGGAGGCCGGCTACGCCATCCTGCCCATCAGCCGCCAAGAGCAGCTGCTGCCGGGCACTCAGCGCTTCGACTTCGTGGGCGTGCCGCCTTTGAGCGGCAGCTTGACCGGCGCGACCTATGTCACCTTCGCCGACGCCGTCACCACTGCCGGCGGCGGGCTGCCCGATTCCTTCTCTGGCCTGTTTTCCACCACGAACAGCAGCCAGACGCTGCGGCTCGACAACTTCCTCGAGGTGCCGCTGCTAGAACAGCCGGTAGAAGGCTCCCGCTGGAACGGGACGCGCCTCGAGGTCAGCTGGGCTCCCGGAGGTGAGCCGGTGGACTTGGTCGTGTTCGACATCACCAGTGGGGGCGGCCTCATCACCTGGACCGTCGCCGCGCCGGGCGACGTTCAGCAGATCGACCTGCCCGCCCTCAGAGAGCTGTCCTCCGATCTGGCCCCCGCCAAGGGGTCGGTCTCGATTCGTGTAACGGCCGCGCAAATCCGCGACTTCGACTATGGCTCGCTGCGCTACCGGCAGCTCGGGCCGTCCGGCTTCGATGCCTTCGCCCGCGATGAATTCCGGGTCAGCTACTGAAACCCACTCGAAGCCCGGGCGTCCATCGCCCGAGCTTCGTCGCTGCCTCTCGTTTGGCGGGTCGGTCTTCATCGCCAGCCTGCTCGCGAGTTGCTACGACCAAGCCGACCGCTGGGCACATGAAGAGCCCGCAACGCCCGCTCCCATCTGTCAGCTCGGGACCGAGCGTTGCGCGCGCGCGCTCGAACGCTGCGAAGACGGCGATGAGGGCCCCAAGTGGGTCGTCCTCGACGACTGCACCGCCCGAGATCTCGTGTGTGCCCCGAGCCTGCTCTCCTGCGTCTCTTGCGTCCCCGGGGACAAGCGCTGCGACGACCAGACCGTCACGGTCTGCGATGAAAAGGGCAAAACGTACGAGAAGCGCGAGACTTGCGATACCGAACGACAAATCGCTTGCCGGCAGGGGAGCTGCGTCGACTTGTGCGGCCAGGCTCGTGAGGTGCGCAGCAACGTGGGGTGCGAGTACTGGGCGGTCGACCTCGACAACGCCAAGATCAACTCCTCGCTCAACGCCGCCGAGCAGCAGTTTGCCGTGGTGGTCTCGAATGCCCAACCGGACCTGGCCGCGGAAGTCACCATCGAGCGTGACGATGGCGCTCCAGGCGAAGACACCGAGCCGCTCGTGGTCACCCACGCGACGGTTCCTCCCCTGAACCTCACCGTATTCAAGCTGGGGCCGCGCGAGGTCGACGGCTCGCCGCCGGGCGAGTACAACACCGGCACACATACAGCGCTGACACGTGGCGGCTACCGAATCACGAGCAACGTTCCCGTGGTCGCATACCAGTTCAATCCCCTGGAGAACGTGAACGTGTTCTCCAACGACGCTTCGCTGCTCAAGCCCGTGGAGGCGCTCGTCGACACGCCCGGGCACATGCGCGACAGCTACGTCGCCCTCGGCTGGCCGCAAACCATCGCCTCGACGGACGACCCGCGCACCAACTTCGATCCGAACGACCCAAGCGATCTCCGGGCGTTCCTCACCATCGTCGGCACACGCATGGAAACGCATGTCGAGGTGGTGCCCACCACCTTCGTACTCGGGGGTGGCCCCGTGGAAGATACGGAGCCCGGCGAGAGCATCGAGCTCACCCTGGGCCCCTTCGATGTCCTGAACCTGGAAACCGACGACTTCAATGCGGACTTCACCGGTTCGCTGATCCGTTCCGACCAGCCCGTGGTGGTCTTCTCGGGCAGCGAGGCCAGCGACGCCCCTTGGTTCACCACCCTGAGCGACCGCCAGTGCTGCGCCGATCATCTCGAGGAGCAACTCGACCCCATACGCACGGCGGGCAAGTACTTCGTGGCAAGCGTCAGCGCCAGCCGAACGCGCGCCCTGGCCCGGGCCGGCGCCGACGTCGGTATCGAGGATCAGGTGGAATTCTTTCGCGCGGTCGCGGTCACCGAGGGCGGGGCCCGAATTCAGGTCACCGTCCCCGATCTGGGAACACGCAACGTGACGCTGAAAGAACGCGGCGATGCCGTCGAGGTCGCCTCGCCGACGAACTTCGTGGTCGAAAGCGACAACCCCATCGTCCTGGGCAGCGTCTCACCCAGTCAAGAGGCGGCAAGCGTCCCCAATGGCCTGCCCGGCGGGGATCCCAGCTTCATGATCATTCCCCCTGTCGAGCAGTTTCGCAGCTCCTACGTGTTCTTGACCCCCGACAAATACCTGTTCGATTTCGTCCGCGTGATCGCCCCGCCAGACACCGACATGCTGTTCGACGGCCGTCCGTTCGAATCCGCCCTCGACTGCGACCGCACGAGCGGCGACGGCCTGGATGAAGAAACCCGCGGCTCCCCCGACCCGCCCTGGTGGGTCTACACGTGCCCGCTTTCCTCCCCCACCGTCGACCCCGACATCGATGCCGAGGACCCCGTCCGCGAAGGTCTGCAAAACGACGGCGTGCACCGCCTGGAAGCCACCCGGCCAGTGGGGCTCTTGGTGGATGGCTTCGACAGCTTCGTCTCCTATGCGTACGCCGGCGGCACCGACCTGACGCAGATCGTACCGGAGTAGTGGGCTAGCTCAGACCAGCCCCAGGCGGCGGCCCAGGTCGGAGGTGAAGACCCCCCTGGGATCGTACTTGGCCTTGACCTCGAGCCATTCGTCCAGGCGCGGGTACATCCGCCGGAGCATCGGCGCTTCCAAGTACGAATCCTTCGCGAGATAGACTCGTCCGCCCGCGTCCGCGACCATGGCATCGAGCCGGTGCAAGAGCTCGATGGTGCATCGTCGCACCGGAAAATCGATCGCGAAGGTCAACCCTTCTCGCGGAAACGACAGCGGCGCCTCGTTTTCCTTACCGAGGCGTTTGAGAATGTTGAGGAAAGGTAGCTGTCCCGAAGATAGAATCGCGTCGAGGATGGGCCTCAGCCTGCGTTCGCCATCTTCTCCGGGCACGACGAATTGGTACTGCGTGAAGCCTCTTCTACCGTAGCCCCGATTCCAGCTACCGATCATGTCCAGAGGGTAGAAGAACTTCTCGTAGTGCCCGAAGTTGGAGGCGTGCCGTTGCATACCTTGAATCGTGCTGTTCAGAACACGCATGGTGAGTCGGTTGAGCGTAAATTCTGGCAGCGTGAAGGGAACGTTCAGCTTCGGGGGCCCCGAGGTCTTCAAAGGAGCACGCGCGAGCCCGGCAGGCAATTCTTCGAGCTTGGCGTGATCTCCCACCGTCAGAACCCCCTTGCCGAGCCTTCGTTTCGAGGCGAAGACATCCAGGGTGGCGACTGAGTATGCGTGATCGCGGTCTTGCTGATCGAGGGCAGCCAACAGCTCCTGCAGATCCCCGACGACGATCGCCTGCTGACGGAAGTAGCTGGTCTCGACGCGGCGCAGTTGAATCTTGGCCGTCAAGATGATCCCGAGCAAGCCCACGCCAGCGACCGTGCACCAGAACAAGTCCGGCTGGTTTTGTCGATCGACGGCAACCACTTCGCCGCTCGGAAGTAGCAGCGTAAATCCCTGCACACAGCGGCTGAAGCAACCCTGGCTATGGTGCGCCTTGCCGTGTATGTCGTTGGCAATGCAGCCGCCCACGGTGACGAACTTGGTTCCCGGAGTCACCATGGGGAACCAGCCGCGAGGAGTGAAGACCCTGAGAATCTCGGCCAAGCTCACGCCCGCTTCGCAGGTGAGCACGCCCGTGTCCGGATCGAAATCGAGCAATCGATCGAGCCCGCACATGTCGATGATGCGGCGCCGGTCGTTGAGCGCCGCATCTCCATAACTCCGCCCCAGGCCCCTCGCGACGCACCCGTGGGCGTCGATCTGGGAAAACACCTGGGCGGGTGCCTCGGGCGCCACGACCACACTGTCCGAGTGAACGTTGGCGCCCCACCCGGACAAGCGCATCATGAGTGCGTGGCTCGGGGGCGCGGGAAGTCGGGACTTGGCATCGACCGCGAGGGACTGTGGCTTGGCATCGACCATGGTGCGGGTATCTACTGGCAAATAACCTTCATGTGTCTACCCGAGTGGGGCTGGTTCCGGAAGCGCATCGCCCGAAAGTATGAAAGATACCAGGTCCGCTGGCCTGGCAAGGCTCGGAAAGCGACTCGGATCCGAGAGCCTGCACCTGCACTCGTTCCCTACCCCTATCGCCCAGCCCGCTTGTCGCTCGCCGCGCCCTCGCCGTACAGAGGCCAGGGCGTGAGCAGCGGTGCGGGAGTGCCGGGGCCGCTCTGGCGGACGGCGCGCTCGCATTCGGCGATCGACAGGCGACGCGGGCCGAATACAGTGGCGTCGGCGGCGTCGGCGTCCATCAGGGTGGAGGGCGTGTCCACGCCGTAATCGTCGGGGTGACCGGGCATGTCGAGCAGAATATGGCCAATTTCATGTGCCAGAGTGTGCGAGCGGGCGCCGGCGCGGATGCCGGCTCGGTCGACGATGACCGCATTGCGAACGCTGGCTCCGTCGGCGTAGATAAAGGACTCGCCGATGCGGCCAGAGCGGGAGAAGTTGGGGATCACGAACAGCTCGATGGTGGTGGGGTCGCCATCGTCGAAAGCCTTGATCAGGCTGCGCTCCTCGACCGTGCCGGCGGCCGCGTCGTAGTCGGTGAAGTGAGTGAGACCGTCGGAAAGGTCCACGCCTCCTACACACACGCTGAGCGTTGGATCGCTGGACAAGGCCGTATCGGGCTGTTGGGTAATCGTAGCGGGTTTGCCCTTCTGGTCGTAGACCAGGACATCGACCGTGCGCAGGGCACCGCGCGCGATCTTGGCGTTGGCACTCAGCACGGCACGGAAGCCCGCCTCTCTGATTGCGCCCGAGAGACGCTCGGCAACGGCCCCGGGGGTGTCGCCCGACACGCTGGCCACACTGACAGGGGCACCATCGACCAGAAACTTGAGCACGCCGCCGCTAGCGGGCAGCCCGAGCTCGCAGCCAACCGCCAGCATGAAGGGGGGCGGCGGGTCGACCACCTGAATCGAGAGCTCTGCCGGAAGGCCGAAGTGAACGCCGCACTGCCCCCACAGGCCGCTGGCGATCTCGAGCTCTTCCCGCAAGACCTGGATCGCGCCAGCGTCGGTACCGCCCACTGGTGGGCTGCCGCCGGCGGCCGCGCGCACGATGTGAGTCTTTATCCGTGCCCGCAGTCGCTCGATCGGCCCGAGCGCGGTGTCGCGTGGGCCACCTACACGAATGCTGACCACCTCGGACCCATCTATCTTGACGGCGATGCGGCCACCGACTTCGGCAAGCAGCGCGGTTTTGCGAATGGCCGGATGGTGCCGATCGATGGCATCACCGACCGCTCGGATCGGCGCAGAACGCCGGCACTGGTGCTCGGGCAAACCCGCGGGACAGCTCACTTGGACGAGCGGCACGTTGTTCAGACGGTCGAGCGGCTTGCCCAGTGCGTTGGTCGACGCGAAGGAGAGGTGATCGGGGAGATAGCTGGGGTCGCCAGTGACCATCCAGTACAGGGCATCGGGGTCGAGCCCCTCGCCGCTCGACTTTTGTTCGCTGACGATCGATGGAATCACCCGGCTGATCGAGGCGTGGGAGGTCGCCAGGTCGACCTGTCGATCTCGGGTATCGTAGGCGCGTACTTCGAGCACCTGCACCGAAAGCTCCCCTTTGGTGAAGGTGAGCCTGGACTCACCCACGCGCACACCTTGCAAGCCCAGGCCTTTGGCAGGGCCTGCCTTGCCGAGCAATGGATGGTCCCCCTTGAGCAAGCGGGCGGACGTACCGTCCATGCCGAGCAGATCCCCCAACTCGGGCCCCACGGACTTGACTTGCTCTCGGACTCGGCCCGTGACGGTCTGCGCTGCTGAATCGGGACGCCCGTCGTTGTCGTCGTCATCCACGTCCGCGTAGAGCACGATGGTATCCGAAGGGGTGGCCCTAGATGGGGTAGCGCGTGAGTTCGTCGGCTCATTCGCGCTCCCGTGTTCACCGAGCGCCGACCCGGCCATCAGTAGGCCCAGGCCCGAGCAAGCAACGCCCGTGAGCGTGTGGCGGCCTAGGAAACCCATCCGCGTTGCACTCTACGAAATCTGGATTCGGTAACGAGGCGCCCGAGCTTGCCCGCCCCGCCTGCGCGGATCAGTGCCGCCCAGCCCACCGTGCAGAGCTTTCTGCTATTGACCAACTCGTCGGCAAAGCGCCCGGCGAGGTCTCTTTGGCCCAAGTCGAAAAGCGCCGCAGCGGCCAGTCCTCGTAGCGCCTCACGGCGATGGGAGCGCGCTGCGTCCGCCAGCCTCTCGACGACATCGACGCACCGGTAGTTGCGCCCGAGCACGAGTGCCGCTCTGATCGAGACTTCATCCGTCAGCATCTGATCCTTGGTGATATTTTCCAGCATCGGACGCGCTGACGCCAGTTCTGCGTCTGCCATGCGAAAAAGAAAGGTCACATCACGGTCGGCAGTGGGACGGTCGCTCAGCCGCGCCAGGATCTCCAGAGTCGGCCGCGCGTCTGGGGGTGCCCCGGAACCCGCCAGCGCCCAGCTAGCCAGGGCCCAAGCGGTTCGAGAAGCGCTGGCGCCCTCCTCACGCCTTGCTTCGGCGTGGCGCTCGGGGCCCCAATCTCCCGCTCGCGCGCCCAGCTCGGCCAGGACCAGCCAGCGGCCAATGTGACGCTCGGAGTCCCTGAGCACCGCGAGCCCGGGAGCGATGCCGGGAGGCAGGGGCGGCCTCCACAAGAGCGGGACGAGCACTTCCGTGCACAGGGCAATCCGGTGGCTTTCCTTGATCTTGGGCGCCGCGGAGAGCGAGCGTTCGCCGTCCGACTCGCCGCGCGCCACCCGCGCCAGTTCGGCGGCAAACACGAGCTGGGGGTGGCGATTGGCCGCGGCCCGAGCCAGCGGAGCTTCCAGTTCTCGCGTTCCCGTGAAGGAGGCGGCGCCCAGTGTGGCCAATCCCCCGGCCTCGTCTCCGGCAAGCGCCCGCGTGAGGTGTGGGGTCACCATGTCCTCGGCATGTTCCGCCAGCGCCCAGATCGCGGAGGCATAGAGCAAACGCTGAAAGGAGCCCCGCTTCACCAACAGCCCCAGGGCACGCTCGAGCGCGGCGCGCAGCCTGGGGGAAAACGGCGCCAACTCGCGCAAGGCCCCCGCCAGCACGGGTTCGTGAGGAGGGCGGCGCCGAAGCGCACTGGCGATGTCGGACTCGAGCTTGTTGACTGGCTCATCGCCCAGAACTTCGGTCACCGAACCTCTCCTGGTCAGTGCACCCTGACCAGGAGAGCCCTGGCCACCTGCGGCTGAAGCGAACAACGTATCATTGTTCACCGGCCGCCGGTTACGCTTTCTTTACCTCTGGCTCGGGCTTCTCCGCCGAAGGCGGCGGATCCGTGGGCACCCGAACCTCCCGGAAACACTGTCAGCAGACGTTTGCACAAATCTCCCGAGCAGGCTAAAAAGCCGAGGCCGGATTTCATCCAGGTTGGAGCCGGGCACCTAGCACTCACGTTCCAATCACGAAGCTCAGGAGACCACCATGCGACACGCTGCACCTCGCTTGCTCATTGCCCTCACCCTCCCCGCGCTGGCACTCGCTTGCGGTAAGAAGGAAGAAGAGCCACCGCCCGCCTACGGGCAGCAACCCTACCAGCAGCAGCCAGGCTACCAGCAGCAGCCAGGCTACCAGCAGCAGCCGGGTTACCAGCAGCAACCGGGCTACCAGCAGCAGCCGGGCTACCAGCAGCAACCCGCGCCGGCCCCCACGGCGGCGCCCGCTCCAACGACCGCTCCAGCCCCGGCACCGGCGCCCACCGATGGTAGCCAGCCCACCTCGACTCCCGCCCCGATGGCTCTTCCCTGCCAGCAGGACGCCCAATGCTTCACCCACCGGTGCAATACCCAGGTAGGCAAGTGCGCTTGGCCCTGCCAATCCGACGCGGACTGCATGCCCGGCAACCAGTGCATCGCTCCGCAATGCTTGCCCAAAGCCCAGTGAGACCCAAAAACCCCTGAGCATGCTTCACCGGCGCCCGCCGACCGATCGCGCTCCGTTCGGCGGGTTTCGAGTCTCGGCGTGTCTTCCCCTTTCGAGCGCGCTAGGCATCGGATCGTGATTAGCGAATCAGAGTACGACAGGCTCGCCCCTCCCGAGCTTCGCCAATTGCTCGAGGCGATTGACGAGCTAGAAACCGACGAGGTCGAGGCCGAGTTCGAAAGCGACATTCTTACCCTCGAGTTTTCCGACGGCACTCGGTACGTCATCAACTCCCATCGCGCCGCGCGGCAGATCTGGATGGCCGCGGATCGCTCCGCCTGGCACTTCGACTGGGTGAGCGAGCGCGGCCAGTGGGTGGCGCTGAAGACGGACGACGAGCTGTGGGAAACCGTGCGCTCGCTGATCGCCAACAAGCTCGCGCAGCCCGTGCACCTCGAAAAGCCCGTCTGAAAGCGGCGCAGAGCCCCCCGCCACGCGGGTAGCCCGTCGTTGCTGACAGCGCCCCGAAGGACTAGTAAGCGAGGGCATGAGCGTGTCCAGCCCTTTCAGCAAACTCGAGGCCCAGGCGAACTTCCCCGAGATGGAACGGGAGATACTGAACCTCTGGGAGCGGCTGGACGCTTTCCAGGAGTCCAATCGCCGGCGCGCCGGCGGCGAAGCGTTCGTGTTCTACGACGGTCCCCCGTTCGCCACGGGAACTCCGCATTACGGCCATTTGCTGGCCGGCACCATCAAAGACATCATTCCGCGCTACTGGAACATGCGCGGCCACCCCGTCGAGCGACGCTTCGGCTGGGATTGTCACGGTCTTCCCATCGAGGCCCTGGCGCAGGATGCCCTGAATCTGGTGGGCACCCCACAGATCCTCGAGCATGGGGTCGACGCCTTCAACGAGCAGTGCCGCTCGATGGTGTCCACCTACGTGGCAGAGTGGCGCAAGACAGTGGCCCGCATGGGGCGTTGGGTCGATTTCGACAACGACTACAAGACGATGGACCCCGACTTCATGGAGTCGGTCTGGTGGGTTTTCAAACAGCTCTGGGACAAGGGGCGCGTGTACAAGTCGCACCGCATCATGCCCTACAGCACCAAGCTGACCACGCCACTGTCCAACTTCGAAGCAAACGCCAATTACAAAGATGTCCAGGACCCAGCGATCACGGTGCGCTTTCGCGTGCTCGGAGATGGCGCACTCGCAAAGCTTGGCGAGTGCTACTTTCTGGCATGGACGACCACACCCTGGACGTTGCCGAGCAACCTCGGGCTGTGCGTGGGGGGCGACATCGACTACGTGGCGGTCGAGGACCAGAAAGACGGCGCGATCTACGTGCTCGCCGAAGCACGCCTGCCGGCCTACTACAAGAAGCAGGGAGACTACCGGATTCTCCGGAAATTGAAGGGCACCGAGCTCGAGAGAATCGGCTACGAACCACTGTTTCCCTACTTTGCGGACCACCCGGCGAGCTTCGTCGTGCTGGTCGACGACTTCGTGAGCACCGAGGATGGCACCGGTATCGTGCACCTGGCGCCCGCGTACGGCGAAGACGACTTTCGCATCTGCCGGGACGCCGGCATCCAACTGGTCGATCCGCTCGACGCCGAGGGCAAGTTCACCAGCGCGGTCCCCGACTTCGCGGGGCAGCAATGCAAGGAGGCCGACAAGGGCCTGATCCGTTGGCTCAAGGACGCTGGCAAGCTGGTGCAGCAGAGCACCATCGTGCACAGCTACCCCTTCGACGAGCGCACTGATTCTCCGTTGATCTACCGCGCGATCGATGCCTGGTACGTGAAGGTCGCCGACTTGCGCCGCGAGCTGGTGAGCGAAAACAACGGGATCAACTGGATCCCGAGCGCCGTTGGCCAGGCGCGCTTCGGCAACTGGCTCAAGGACGCCAACGACTGGAACATCAGTCGCAATCGTTTCTGGGGGTCGTGCATTCCCCTCTGGATCAACGAAGCAGATCCGAGCGACGTGATCTGTGTCGGGTCCATCGACGAACTCGAAGCGCTGAGCGGCGAGCGTGTCAGCGACCTGCACAAACACGTCGTCGACAAGGTCGTGATCGAGCGCGACGGCAAGACCTACAGACGTACGCCCGAAGTGCTCGATTGTTGGTTCGAGTCGGGATCCATGCCCTACGCGCAGCAGCACTATCCCTTCGAGAACAGCGACGAGTTCGAAAAGTTCTTCCCCGCTCACTTCATCGCCGAAGGCCTCGATCAGACGCGCGGCTGGTTCTACACGCTGCTCGTGCTCGGCACGTCGCTGTTCGGACGGGCGCCGTACGAGAACGTGGTGGTCAACGGCATGATCTTGGCCGAGGACGGCCAGAAGATGTCCAAACGCAAGCGGAACTACCCGGACCCCAACGATGTGCTCGAGGGCTACGGGGCGGACGCGCTTCGGGCCTACATGATCGATTCACCCGTCGTGCGAGGCGAAACGCTGCGCTTCAGCGAACACGGGCTCAAGGAAATCGTGCGCACCGTCGTGCTGCCCTACTGGAACGCACTCTGCTTCTTCAACACCTACGCGGTGGTCGACGGTTACGATCCACGCAGTGCCAGGAACCCCGCCTTGGCCAAGCGCCCCGACATCGACCGATGGGTGCTCTCGGTGTTGCAAAGCCTGGTCCACGACGTGAATGCGGAAATGGAAGGCTACCGGCTCTACAACGTGGTGCCGCGCCTCGTCAGTTTCATCGACGACTTGACCAACTGGTACATCCGGCGCTCACGCCCACGCTTCTGGAAGTCCGAGGACGACAGCGACAAGGCCTGCGCTTACGCCACGCTCTACGAGGTGCTCGTCACCTTTGCCAAGACGCTGGCTCCCTTCATGCCCTTTCTGACCGAAAACGTCTACCAACACCTGGTGCGGGAAGTGGACTCGAGTGCTCCCGAAAGCGTGCACTTCTGCGACTACCCGAGTGTGGACCCGAGCGTGATCGACAGCGATCTGGAAGCGCGCATGCGGGCGGTGCGGAGTGTGGTCGCCCTGGGCCGCAAACTGCGCGAAGATCACCGCATCAAAGTACGCCAACCGCTCGCACGCTTGACCGTCGCCCACCGCGACCCTCTCTTGCGCGGCCATGTCACTGCCTCGGCCGAGCTCATCGAGGACGAGCTGAACGTCAAGGAGGTCGCTGTCGAGGCCGACGAGAGCGCCTTCATCAGTGTCACGGTCAAACCGAACTTCAAGACGCTGGGCAAGCGCTGCGGGCCCAAATTGAAGGCCATCGCGCCAGCGCTTGCAGGATGGGGCTTCGAGGAGGTCGCCCGCCTGGAAGCGGGAGAAACCCTCGAGGTAGCAGGAGAAGCCATCGGGCTCGAAGACGTGCTCTTGCAGCGCAAAGCCGCCGCGGATACCGCCGTGGCCACCGACGGCGACATCACCGTGGTCCTCGACACCCAGGTGACCCCGGCGCTCAGACGCGAAGGTCTCGCCCGCGAATTCGTCAGCCTGGTGCAAAATGCCCGCAAAGAAGCGGGCCTCGAGGTCACCGACCGGATCCGCCTGACCTATGACACGGCGGATGCCGAGCTCGTTCAGGCGCTGGAGCAGCACTCCTCCAGCATCCAGCGCGAGACGCTGGCCAGCGAGCTCGGGCGTGTGCCCGGCGGCACACCGGCCAAGGTCAACGACCTCAGGCTCGAGTACACACTCGTCAAAGTGGAGTCAGACTAGGATCTGCTCGAGCTTTCCTAGCCGGCACTGCCGGACGCGGTTCGCCACCAAAGGGGCGATCAGACGCGACCGATCCCGAGCGCCGTGACCAGGGCGGTCACGTCGTCTGCATCGAACACGGCCCCGATGGCCGCCACTCCCATGCCGAGCTTCGCGCAACGCTCGGCGGACGCCGCATCGACGCCACCGAGCGCGTAGATCTGCTGCTCGGGGCGATCCACCTCGAGGCGCCGCTTGGCCTCTTCCAGCGCCCCTGGACCCAGAGCTCGTGCCCCCTTTCGCTCGGCGAACACGGGCGACAGCAACAAGCCGTCGGCGGGACCATAGCGGTCGGAGCCGAGCTCGGCTGGTCGGTGACAGGCGCAGCTGATGAACTGCGTGGGGCCGAGCAGCGCCCGCGCCTCGGTCGCGCTCATCGATTGCTCCGCCAGGTGCACCCCGTCGGCCCTGACCGCCAGCGCGAGGTCGACTCGATCGTTGATTGCCAGGAGTTGCCCGTAACGCCGGGTCAGTTCCCGGAGCTCGAGCCCGATGGCGTAACGCGTGCGCGCTGGCAGTGCCCTGTCCCGCAGTTGAACCAGCACTCGTTCGGGCGCGCTCAGCGAACACAAAGCCTCGAGCCGGGCAAGAGTCGCCGGCAGGCCGTAACGTGCGACGTCACTCACGGCGATCAGCGACGGTCGAGGTTTCATTCGCTTTCGGAATCCGACCCAGCAGCGTGCGCGAGGTCATCCTTGGCCATCACGGCCTCGCGACTGTTCGGGTAACGCTCGATGATCGTCTCGAGCGTGATGCGCCAGGCTCGCCTTTCCCCGTCTTTGTCGAAACGCCTGGCCAAGCGATACAGCGCTTCGGGGGGATGCTCGTAGCGACGCTGCTCCGGCGGAGGCTCGCTCTGACACTGCATGGGGGCCCACCCCGCGAGCGCAACCAGGAGCGAGGCGATGCGCACCTCGGCTACCCTACCTCGTGCGCCGTGCCAGCAGACGCTTTCTTCGCGCTGCGGCGAAGCACGAGCCACGCCAGCAAGGCACCCAGCGTATCGGCAACCCAATCCAGAAATTCGAGATCCCGCGTCGGTAAGAGTCCCTGCCAGAGCTCGAGCAGCGCACCGATCGCCGAGGTGCTCACACAAGACCATACTGCGAGCCAACGAAACCCGCGCTCTGGTGCCGAGTAGCAGAGCGCGCGCCAGATAAATACCTCGAGTCCGCCAAATGCGACGAAGTGCAGGACCTTGTCCTGATACGTGAACTCCACACCCGTGTCGGGAAGCTGCGGTACCGAACCACCGATGAAGATCGCCACTGCATACAAGATCGCGGGGAGAATGTACCAGGCGAAGCCAGCAAAAGATCGGCGTTGCATCAGAGGCGCTGGCGACTCACTCGATCAAGCCCGCCTCCGGGCTCGAAGCGCTGGCGTACAGCTTCTTGGGCATCCGCCCGGCCAGGTAGGCACGCCGCCCCGCAATCACCGCGTCGCGCATGGCCTCGGCCATCAGCACCGGCTGCCGGGCAGCAGCAATGGCCGTGTTCATCAAGACCCCATGGCACCCTATCTCCATCGCCACGGCCGCATCGCTCGCCGTGCCCACCCCGGCATCGACGATGACGGGCACCTTGGCATGCTCCAGAATGATGCGCAGGTTGTACGGATTGCGTATCCCGAGGCCCGAGCCGATCGGCGCCGCCAGCGGCATCACCGCCGCGCAGCCGACGTCTTCGAGCTTCTTGCAGATGATGGGATCGTCGATGCAATACGGGAGCACCGTGAAGCCTTCCTTGACGAGCTGCCTGGCTGCCTCCAGCGTCTGCTCGTTGTCTGGGTAAAGGGTCTTCGGATCGCCGATCACCTCGAGCTTGACGAGGTCGGCGATACCGAGCTCGCGCGCGAGTCGCAACGTCCTCACCGCTTCCTCCGCAGTGTAGCAGCCCGCGGTGTTCGGCAAGATGGTCCAGCGTCCGCTCATGACCAGGCTCATCATCGAACCGGCCCCTCGGTCGTTCAGATCGATGCGCCGAAGCGCCACGGTCACCACTTCCGCACCCGAAGCGCTGAGCGCGGCCTCGGTTTCCGCCACGTCCTTGTACTTACCCGTCCCAACTATCAAGCGCGAACGGAAGCGATGACCCGCGATCTCCAGTGCGTCGTCGTTTGCCATGAAAGCGGCTTAGCGCTGGGGTCAGACGGCCGCAAGCGCGCGTCATGCCCCGCTTTCGCGGCGCGCGCGCTCGCCGAGGCGGCCCATGAGCCTGGCAAAGCCGTCCTCCGGCGCCCATCGCGCGCCGCGCAGCGCCTACCAAGTGCCGGACGCTTGCACCAGGCTGATGCCGTCGGCCAGGCAGACCACCGGGAATCCCAACGCTTTGGCCCTGGGGAGTTCGGCGCGCGCGACCAACAGCAGCCCCCCGGGTGAAAGCGCGCGGAACAGGGCCTCGAGCACTCGCCTGGCGGACTCGCTTTTCAAGTAGATGAGCAGGTTCTTGCAGACGATGAGCTCGTAGCTGCCTGCGGGCGGTCCGAGCAGGAGGTCCCGCTGAACGAAGCTGACGGCGTGGCGAAGCCCCTCTGTGATGCACAGCTGATCCCCTTCGATGTCCACGTACGATTCGCGATAGCGCGCGGGTATGTGCCGAAGGGTTTCGTCCGAGTAGCGCGCAGAACGCGCCTCGTCGAGCGCCACGGAGCTGCGATCGACTCCCACGACACGAAAGGGTGATTCGACGCGGCTGGCCAGCAGCATGCCGAGAGACCAGGCTTCCTCCCCCGTCGAACACCCTGCGGACAGTGCGCGCATCCGCGAACTGGACGGTGGCCGCTCGAGCAGCAGCCTATCGAGGGCCTGCCACTGCTCTGGATCGCGGAAGAAGCGCGTCTCCCCGACGCGAACCAGCTCGGCGAGCCGCTCGAGCTCTTCGGGGCTGTCGCGCACGAAGCCGAGCACGTCGCCCTGCGCCGGGCCTGCGTCGAGCAGGCGGAGAGCACGGTCGAGCCGAGACAGCATCCACCCGGGAGCACGCCCGCGGGGCGCCCCGATGCCACAGCGCTCTTCCAGCAGCTCGAACAGGCGCTCCCGCAATTGTGGGCTGACCTTCATGGGGAGTCTTCGGAGTGCGCGAGCTCGACCAGCTCCGGGCTTTCGAAGAGCGCCTCCAGATCGAGCAAGCTGCACGCTGGCGAGGTCGGCACCACGCCGGCTATCAAACGTGCTGCCGGGCCCGGCAGGGTGCCCGGGACGGGTCCGAGCCCCGTCGTCGGCAATTCGCGCAAGGCTCCGAGCCCATCGACCAGCAAACCCGCCTGTCGCCGCCTGCCTGGCGCATCCCTGAGGACCACGATGCGAGCGCCCGGACCGCGCCGGCTCGGCGTTCCGCAGAGCAGCACCGGCAGGTCGATCACGGTCAGCACGTCTCCGCGCAGGTTGACGATGCCAGCGATGGCGGAGGCTGCGTGAAACACACGGCTCATCGGTTTGAGAGCCACGATCTCCTTGACGTGCTCGACATCGAGCCCGTACAGGCCTTCGCCGAGCTCGACTTCGATGCAGCGCGGCTTGGTAGCGGCTTGCATGAGCCGGCCGACGCTGTCGGCGGAGCCATCGGCGGGGGGAAGATCCTGCGGCATGGACGTCAGGGTATCACGAGCTCCGTCCCGCGGAGCTCCGAGCTGGGCTCGGGCAAGCCGCGTCCGCGCCTCAGGCAGGCGCCCGCTCCTGGAGCTCGCCGGGGCGCGAAGGCCCGGCGAGTGCGCGCGACGTCGTGGCCCTCTTCCAGCGGCGATGCATCCAAAGCCACTGCTCGGGATGCTCGAGGACGAATTGTTCGAGCAGTCGGGTCGCCTCCACCATGACCTGCTCTGCCCAGGCGCGCTCCACGCGTCTTGGCGGGTGGAAAATGCCGGCAAGCTCGAGCCCGTGGCCGCCTTGCCCCGTCCGGCAGGCAAAGGCGACGACCAGCGGACAACGGGCCCGCTGAGCGAGCAGTGCCGGCGCGAGGTCCACGTCCGCCACCTGGCCCAGGAAGCTCACCGAGATGATGCCCCGGCTACGCTCGGGGGCCTGGTCGATCATC
This sequence comes from uncultured delta proteobacterium, assembly GCA_963809955.1. Lineage (GTDB taxonomy): Bacteria > Myxococcota_A > Polyangia > Polyangiales > Polyangiaceae > JAICQQ01. The sequence continues at coordinate 376,870 of CAWELQ010000007.1, read as the reverse complement.
GCCGCGACCCACTCGCCGCGCTCGAGACTCGCACACGCGACACGGGCCGCCTCGCCGGCTTGCACCAGGTGCACGCCGCGCCGCGAGCGGATCCCTTGCCACAGGTTGTCGACGAAGCCCACACTGAGCCGCTTGGTGATCACCGTAAGCGGTACCTGGTTCGCTGCGACGCAAGCCAAGAGATCCCAGTTGCCGGTGTGGGCAGTGGCGACGACCGCGCCACGCGAGCGAGCGCGCACGCGCGCGATGGCTGTGTCGAGCCCAGCGACCCCGGGCGGGCGACGCCAGGGAAGCAGCAGAGCCAACAGCTCGAACACCCCTTGCCCCAGCGAACGGTACATGGCGCTCGCCACGCGCTCGGCGTCGTGAACGCCCGCGCGCCTGAGGCTATCGACGGCGTGACGACGCCGGATCCCGAATAGCCGACCCACCAGCCACGCCAGAGCGCAGCCCAGCCAGCGTGCCAACTAGCGAAACCCGGCCTGGCGCGCTCTTTCCTTGGGAGCTTCCACGGACCCGGCGAACAGGTCTTCCAGAGCCAGCACGAACTGGTCGCCCTTGCTGGTGCGGGCCCAGACCAGGCTTCCTTCGTGGCGCACGGCCACGACCCGGCTGACCTGCAGCCCTACCCCGTCTCGGCTGACGTGGAGGGTCAACCAGCGCTCTTCAGCCGTCGTCGACCAGCCCTCCGAGTCCGGCTTTGCCTCAGCCACCGACAGCAACGCTTGGAAATGCTCTTTGGTCATACCAGACAACCCTTTACGGGATGGGCAGCCGGCGTCAAGCTCCGCTATCGTTTCGCCGATGAGCAACGGGTCGCCGGGCCGGCAGTTTTCTCGCGATGAGCACATCGTCGTTGAAAACATGTACAAGCGCTTCGGCGACTACGAGGCCCTCAGCAACATCAACATGACCATCCGGCGGGGCCAGATCGTGGTCATCATCGGCGGCTCGGGCGCAGGCAAGACCACCCTGCTCAAGAGCCTGATCGGTCTCGACAAGCCGACCTCCGGCCACATCTACGTGGACGGCAAGGACATCGCGCCCATGCGAGAGCGCGCCATCAACGAAGTGCGCAAGAAGTTCGGGATGGTGTTCCAGTACTCGGCGCTGCTCGACTCGATGAACGTGCTCGACAACATCGCCTTCCCGCTGCGCGAGCACACCCGGTTGCGCGAAAAGGAAATCCGCAGAAGGGTTCGCGAGAAGCTCGACGTGCTCAGCCTGGGCAACATCGAGAGGCGCATGCCCAGCGAACTGTCTGGCGGCATGAAGAAAAGGGTCGGCCTGGCACGCGCCCTGATGCTCGAACCCCAGGTTCTGATGTACGACGAGCCCACCAGTGGACTCGACCCACTCAGCTGCCGGCTCGTCGACGACCTGATCGCCGAAACGCGCGAGCGCTTCGGCGTCACCAGCATCGTGATTTCCCACGACATGGCCGGCGCACTGCGTATCGCCGACCAGATCTTCCTGCTCGCCAAGGGAAAGATCGAGACTTCCGGAACACCGGAAGAACTGGTGAACGGCTCGAACCAACTCGCCCAAGAGTTCTTCGATTCGAGCGGCATCGACGCCCACAAGCTGCTCAAAGAAGCCTAAAAGGGCTTCACCGGGGGCATCGCAGAAACAGTCCTCCGTGCGACAGACAGCCAGCGACCCTCAGGCCAACCACCCTGCAGACCGCAGCCCCGCACAGCCCGTGCCCCCCGCGCCCCCACGGGACGACCCCCGCGAATCCCGTGCCCGGTGCCCGCTCGCCACCCACCGGATGGCCCCGCGCAACCCGTGACCCGTGGCCCCCCCGAATGGGCCAGCGCAGCCCGTGACCGCGTGCCCGCTCGCCACCCACCGGACGACGCCGCGCGGGCCGCGAATCCCGTGACCCGTGGCCCCCCGGATGGCCCCGCGCAGCCCGTAACCCCGTATCCCGTGACCGCGTGCCCGCTCGCCACCAGCCGACGACACCGCGCGGGCCGCGCAGCCCGTGCCCCCACCGGACGCCCCCCGCGAATCCCGTGACCCGTGACCGCGTGGCCGCTCGCCACCCACCGGACGACCCCCGCGCGAGCCGCGAATCCCGTGACCCCGTGGCCACTTGTCGCCCACCGGCGCAGGCCGCGCAGCCCGTAACCCGTGACCGCGTGCCCGCTCGCCACCCACCGGATGGCCCCGCGCAACCCGTGAGCCGTGACCCCGTGGCCACTCGCCATCACCCGACGACCCCCGCGCCTCCCCACGCAGGCCGCGCAGCCCGTGCCCCCCGCGCCCCCACGGGACGACTCCCGCGAATCCCGTGACCGCGTGGCCACTCGCCCCCCACCGGACGCCCCCCGCAGCCCGTGACCCGTGACCCCGTGGCCGCTCGCCCCCCGGCGGCGCAGCCCGCGAATCCCGTGACCCGTGCCCGCTCGCCACCAGCCGACGACACCGCGCTCACCCAGCCCTCACCCCCAACCCCGCCGCCCCGCGCGGGCCGCGAATCCCGTGACGGCGGGGCCCCCCCCGAATGGCCCCGCGCAACCCGTGACCCGTGACCGCTCGCCACCAGCCGACGACACCGCGCTCACCCAGCCCTCACCCCCGACCCCGCCGCCCCGCGCAGGCCGCGAATCCCGTGACCGCGTGCCCGCTCGCCACCCACCGGACGACGCCGCGCGGGCCGCGCAGCCCGTGCCCCCACCGGACGCCCCCCGCGAATCCCGTGACGGCGGGGCCCCCCCGAATGGCCCCGAGCAGCCCGCGACCCGTGACCGCGTGGCCGCTCGTCACCCGCCGGACGACCCCGCTCTCGGCAACCTCCCTCAGACCCGCGCTCACCCAGCCCTCACCCCCAACCCCGCCGCCCCGCGCAGGCCGCGAATCCCGTGACGGCGGGGCCCCCCCGAATGGCCCCGCGCAACCCGTGACCCGTGCCCGCTCGCCACCCGCATACCGAGGCCGCCGGTCGAGTATAGCCGGCCGAAGCGGAGGCGCCCCTGCAAACATTTTTCTAACAATTTGCTTGACGGATTTTCGACACCCCTGGTTCGCTCTGTGGGGCGGTTTCGGCGCCTCCAGCGAGTTGCAAATCGGTGAGCCGCCCGCTCGCGCCGCGGTGTGCGCGAGGGATGCCACGAAGGGCCCATTTGAAGCGCGGACGCTCCGCCGGAGAAGCTTCGTTCCGAAAGACTCGTGGTAAATCGAAGCATGGACTCGACATCTCCCGTTGCGACATTGAGCGATCAGGAGCTACTCGGCCGCTTCGACTCACTGGTGCAGCGAGACCGTGAGCAGGCGGCGGCGCTGCTCAGGGCCCTCGCCGAAATCGACCGGAGGCTGCTTTGGGCCAAGCAGGGCCATCCGTCGATGTTCGATTTCTGCGTGTCCCGGTTTCATATGTCGGAACCGACGGCCGCCAAGCGCCTCGGCGCGGCGCGCGCCGCCCACCGGTTTCCGGTGCTCTTCGACATGGTGGCCCGCGGCGACCTGCACCTGAGCGGCATCCACAAGCTCAAGGCCCACCTCACCGAAAAGAACCATCGTGAGGTGCTCGCCGAGGCCAAGCACAAGACCCTTCGGCAAATCGAACAGCTTGTGGCACGCCTCGCGCCCCGGCCCGACGCGCCCTCGAGCCTTCGCGCGCTTCCGCGTGAACCGAGGGGTCGATCCGCGTCACCCGTGGAAGCGGCGACGCGAACTCCCACTCCGACGCGACAGGAGACTCCGATGCGACTGGAGACTCCGACGCGACTCCACTCCGAGACTCCGACGCGACTTCCACTCGACGGAACTTCCGACGCGACAGGAGACTCCGACGCGACAGGAGACTCCGATGCGACAGGAGACTCCGATGCGACAGGAGACTCCGACGCGAACTTCCACTCCGACGCGACCGGGGACTCTCCCACCGAGGCGCGCTCCCGATCCGGAGCCGCTGTCGCCTCGCCGCTACAAGCTCGTGGTCACGCTGGACCAAGAGGCGCGTGAGGCATTGGGTGAGCTCCAAGATCTGCTCGCTCACCAGATTCCGAATGGCGACCCCGCTGCCATCGTGAAGCGGGCGCTCTCGGCGCTGGTCGCGGAGACCAAGAAGAAGAAGGCGGGGCTGGTCGAGCGACCGCGCGCGGCGCGACCGCGCGCCGGCTCACATCGACGTAAGCGCAGCATTCCGGCTTCCGTCCGCAGGGACGTGTGGACGCGGGACGCTGGGCGTTGCACGTTTGTCGGCGAGGACGGCCGCCGTTGCAACGAGAGGCGCTGCCTCGAATTTCACCATCTCGATCCATGGGGCAAGGGGGGCCAGCACAGTGTTCGGAACATCTCGCTGCGCTGTCGCGCGCACAATGGGTACGCAGCCGAGCGTGACTACGGCGCGGAGTTCATGGCGCGAAAACGACAGCACCGCGAGGCGGTGCACCGCGTTCGGGAGCAGGGAGTCGATGTGCGAGCCACCTGGATGGAGGGCGCCCGGTTCACACAGGCGCTGTGGTCTGTGGGGACGCGGGCTTCAACGGGCGCAAGCCGCGCGCGGTGGAGCAAACGCGAGCCCCCCTCGCCCCCAATCCGGGCGGAGCCGGAACCAAAGCTGTGGCCTGTGGGGACGCGGGCTTCAACGGGCGCAAGCCGCGCGCGGTGGGGCAAACGCGAGCCCCCCTCGCCCCCAATCCGGGCGGAGCCGGAACCAAAGAGGATGTGCGTCGTCGTTGTCTTCGAAGTCCCGGCCAGACTTGGTCAAGAGTCGACCACAAAGGGACTAGAGCAGCGCGGCCAGCTCCCGGGCAGCGTCTTCGAGACGCACGAAGCGATAGCCGGCCTGCTCGAGCTGGCGCACCACACCTCCGAGGACGCGGCGCTTGGTCGCCAGGGGCACGCGGAGATCGGCCTGATGGGGAGCGAGGGCCTCCAGGCCGTCAGTGACCTCGAGCAAATCGATGCCGTGGAGCTCGAGGTTGATAAACGGCAAGCGCTGGATGCTTCGCGTGAGCCAACGCGCCAGGCGTGGCCCCCCGAGGGTCAGTGTGGTCCCGATGTACGGCAGCCTGAGCCAGGGCGTCACCTGAATCGGCAGCTCGACCAGCCCCGTACCAGCTCTAGTGTAGGGCCTCCCGAGGCGATAGGGCGCCGTAGGGGCGCCGAGCACTCGGGGTGCATCGAGCAGACTGCTCGACGTTCGCCCGCGCAAGCGCTGCCCGAAGAGCACCGCTGCCTTCGCCAGATAGTACGTCGGACAGGGAAACACGGAGGAGTCGTAGCTGGCGCCCGCTTCACGCACGACCTCGGCCAGCTCGTCCGTCATCAGGTAGCCGGGCGCGCGGAACCCAGGCGGGCGCCTGCCCACGGCACCCTCGATGGCGCGGCCTCCCTCGAGGACCTGTCGCCGCATGGAGTGGCGGTCGAGGCGGGTCAGGTCGTAGCGATGGTCGAGCGAGTGATTGCTGACCTCGTGGCCTTCTCGCGCCAGCCCGGCGAGCTGCCTGGCGTTGTCGGCTCTGGATAGGTCGGCTCCCACCGCGAACAGGGTGAGCGGCACGCGATGTTCCCGGGCGAACTCGGCAAAGCGCGGCAAGCCGAGGTCGTAGACCGCGTGCTCGCGCCCCTGCCCGGCTCCCCCACTCAGGCCATGAATCGCCAGGTAATGGTGAATCTCGTCCAGATCGACCGATAGGCTAGCCAGCCGCTTCATAAAAAATATTCTCGGACGGCGTGCACTACGCGGTCGACCTGGGAGGGGGTGAGCTCGGCATACAGCGGCAAGGACAGCACCTCTCGACTTGCCAGCTCGGCGTTCGGGAACTGGCCGTTGACGGTGCCGAGCCCTGCGAGGGCAGGTTGAGCGTGCAGCGGACGCGGATAATAAACGCCGGCTTGAATGCCTCTCTTTTCGAGGTGAGCCTGAAGTGCGTCGCGCTGTCCGTCGAGCACCCTGAGCGTGAACAGCGCATGCGCAGACTGCGCGTCGGGCTCTTCGGACAGCAGCGCGAGTTCGCCCACCTCGCCGAGAGCCTCTCGATAGCGACGCGCATGCTCGGCCCGTCGTGCCCGCCAGCTCTCGACGTGCGGCAGCTTCTCGCGCAACACGGCCGCCTGCAGAGCGTCCAGGCGAAAGTTGCCACCCACCTCGACGTGGCGGTGCTTTCCGACTGCCCCGTGCACCCTCAGGCGCCGGACGCGCGCAGCAAGCGCCGCGTCGTGGGCCACGACCATTCCACCGTCGCCGAGGCCTCCCAGGGGCTTGGTGGGAAAGAAGCTGAAGCACCCGAAAGTACCCCAGCTCCCAACGCGGCGCCCCTGGAAACTGGCCCCGAACGCCTGCGCCGCGTCCTCGACCAATGCCACGCCCTGGTGCTCGGCGAGGGCGACGAGTTCTGCCAGACGCGCGGGGCAACCATACAGATGCACCGCCAAAATAGCAGCGCTGGCCGCCCCCAGCGCGTGGCTCGCCGCTTCCACATCCATCGCCAGCGAACCGAGATCGATGTCCACCAGGCGGGGCTTTGCGCCAACCCTGAGCACGCTCTCCACCGTGGCGAAGAACGAGAACGCCGGGACCAGCACCTCGCTGCCTGGGCCACAGCCGAGCGCCGCCAGTGAGCAAACCAACGCATCGCTCCCGCTCGAAACTCCCACCGCATGCCCCGCTCCCACGAAGTCCGCCACCTCGCGCTCGAGCGCCTCCACTTCTTCGCCCAGAATGTAGCTTCCCGAAGCGCGCACCCGCTCGAGCGCGCGTGATAGCTCGGAGGCCACAGCCGCATTCTGTCGTTCGATGCCAAAGAGAGAGAGAGGTTCCATCCGCGCGATCGGCGGCGAGCCTAGCCCTGTCTCGCCAAAGAGCGAAAGCCGGATTTCCGCGCAAGCCGCCACGTTTGCTCGCCGACCTAGGCTGACCACTGATGGGTCGCGCCGCCTCGATCCCGGCCCTGTGAGGGCCCGAGGCGGCGCTCAAAGCGACCGGTTGGTCAGGCCATCCCTCCCCATTTGATCTGGTTTCTAGATGCGAACGTTGCCCCCGGCGAACGGATTGGCCGTCGTGCGCGCCAGATCTCTTATTGTGCGCTTTGCCCCACGCCTCCTCGAGCCGAGCCCGGCAGGCCCGTTGAGCTACCCCTGCTCGCCGCCCGGCTCGTCGCTAGCCCGACCAAAAAGCATGCAAATCGCAAATAAATTATGTGCGAGTCGCACGTAATTCCGCGGCCGTTGCGCTCGGACGCGAGCCAACACCGGGGCCGAGCGCGTGCTCGGCGCCCGCTCACGCGACGAAGTGCTGGGCGATTGAATCCCAGAGGGCCCTCCTCTCCGAGCCATCGCCCGCTCGGCACAGGCCACGAATCCCGTGAATGATGGCGCACGCTCGCGTGCAAGTCAGACGCACGACCTCGGTCACGCCAAAACGAGCAACTCGCAGCGACGGCCGCCCGATGAACATCAAAGAACGACATGGGCACCAAGAATTACGATCGAGCCGGACTTCGCCGACCGTCTGGTCAGAGGACCGGTCGAGCGCGAAAGCTTCTCGCCGCACTCGCGACCGGTTCGTTTGCTGCGGCGCCCACCGGATGCATGAGGGTGGACAACCATGCACCCGTGTCTCCCGAGGCGCTCGAACTCGTCGGAACTGGGGCAACGGAACTGGTCGTCGAGACGGACTTTCACAAGGTGCAGCGTGTGGACGAAGTGGTCCAATGGACCGAGCAAGTTTTGGTGCCCGAGAGAGTGCGCGAATACGACTCGCTCTTAGGCGAATACGTGACAAGAATCGAACTCGAGACACGAGAGATCGAACACACCGATATTCGCGGTCCGATTATCTGCGAGCCCCAGCACTCGCCCTGCCGCGTGATGCTTTCGCGAGGCGAGCAGACCCTATGGGTGAAGGGTGACCTGTTCAACTCCCCCGCGGTTCATGTCGGGGTCACGGATCGAGCACTGACCATGAGAGTCAGGCGCGAACGGAATGCGTGGGCCGAGGGGTGCGGCCTGACAGCGATGGCGTTCGGGGTGCTCGGTATCGTCTTTGGGACCGTGCAGGCCACTACGGGAAAGGCGCGACCAGAACACGTTTCTCCCGACGACATGCGCAGGCATGGTTCGCTAGTTGCTGCGGGCGGCCTCGGGCTCACACTCGGCGGCTATTGGCTGACGACCTTCCACGAACCCGGCGAGGTCAGCATCGAGCGGCGCTGAGCGATCAGCGGCCTATCGCCATCCCACTCGGCCAGGACGCAACGTTCGAACGCTGGAGCAAGCCCAGTGCCGGGGATGCAGAACAGGATATCGATCCGGGTTGGCGGCGCACCAAACCACAAGATCTCGTGATCAGCAGCGCGAGTCGCAGCTTCGACAATCTCCGTAGGAGCCCCAAAACGCACTCAGTGCTCGTGCCAGCCGCTCCCGATTCTGGCTATCCGTCCCGACGAAGATGTCGATGTCTTTGGTAAACCGCGGCCTCGAGTGGAAGCTGACGGCATATCCACCAACGACTAGTGCCTCAACCCCCTCGGCGTCGAGTACCGAAAGGAAATCCCTGAAGTCCGGATGTAGCCCCATGGTTGCCGCTCATCATGACAACATCCAACGCCATCTGCCATACCGCCGCGAGGCGCTCGGGGGTTAGCTCGGCTCAGCCGACGCGCTCCAGAACCACTCGCCCGTCCACCAGCCGATACCCCTCGCCGGAACGCGGGCAGCTGGCGCGCCCGTCGGGGTCGAACTCGAGGCGCTCGCCCGACCGACTCACCCACCCCGCCGCGCGTGCGGGCGCCCCCACCACGAGCGCATACGGAAGACGTCCCGGTGACGACCGCCCCTGCCCCGACGAACGCGTACTCGCCCACGGTGACTCCCGGAAGCAAAGTGCTGTTCGCGCCCAACGTGGCGCCACGGCAGACCCGTGTTCGTTCGAACTCTTCGCGGCGTGAGACGAACGCGCGCGGACGGCGAACATTCGTGAACACCACGCTGGGCCCGCAGAACACGTCGTCTTCCAGCTCCACCCCAGCGTACAGACTCACGTTGTTCTGCACTCGCACCCCGTTGCCGAGCTTCACGCCGTCCGCCACGAAGCAGTTCTGCCCGAGCATGCAATCCCTTCCGAAAATCGCACCCGCCATCACGTGGCAGAAGTGCCAGATCTTCGTCCCGTCACCCAGCTCCGCAGCAGGGTCGACGCAAGCTGTGGGGTGCACCCACGGGCTCCTGCTCACTCCGCCGCCTGACGGCTCGCGACTTCGAGACCCCACCCATCCGCCAGGACCACGGTAGTCCCGCTCGCCAGTGAACGGCTCCCCGCTTCGAGCACTCGGACCACTCGCATTCCATCTTCGGCACTGGAGGCGAAGGGGCGACCCGAACGCAGGCAATCCACGAAATGCTGCGCCTGCAGGCGCAGTGGTTCGTCAGGCGGCAACCGTTCCTCCTGCAGGGGTTGCCCTGGTCGAGTCACAAACCAACCGCCCGGCCGCGCCGGGGTGTCGAGACCCAGCGTTGATTCGTAGTGCACGAGCGCAGCATCCCTGTGCCGATCCGTGAAAGTCACCGAGCGCCGCTCACCCACGACAGTGATGCGACGGACCTTCTCCTCGGCCCTGGACCGCGTGCGCACGACCCCGAGTACCCCCCCCGAAAAGTGTAGCAGCGCGGTCATGGCGTCTTCTGCGTGTTCTCCCGGCAGCGCGTCCGAACTGGCGTGAATGGAATCCGGCTCGGCACCGAGCAGATAGCGCATCACCGAAACGTCGTGAGGAGCGAGAGCCCACCAGGCCGTCTCCTCACGCTCCGTGCTGGTTCCCCCCATCCGATCGCACAAGATGTGCGTCACCCTGCCGAGCTCGCCGCGCTCGATGAGCTCGTGCATGCGCACCACGGCGGGATGGTAGCGGAGCAAGTGGCCCACCATCGAACGTCCACCCGAATGCCCAGCAATGCGCGCCGCGTCCGCGCAGTTGTCGGCCAGCGGCTTTTCCACGAGAGCATGGCACCCCCGATCCAGAGCTTGCAGCGCCAGCGGCGCATGCCAGCGGGTTGGCGCCGCTATCACGACCGCATCGGGCTTGACACGGTCGAACAACTCTTCCGCGCGTTCGAACCACGGCACCTGACAGGTGGCCGACAAGAGCCCAACCCGCGAAACATCCGGATCGCACACGGCGCTCAGACGAGCCCCCGCAAGCTGTTGACACACGCGAACCCAGTGCTGGCCCCAACGCCCCGCACCGATCACCGCCAAACGCACTTCCGGCATGCGTCCATCATTGGGCGGCCCAGTCACGAACCCGAATTCGCTGCCAGTGGGAGCCTCCAACATAGGTCGGGTCTCGTACAAACGAATCTCGGCGCGGGCAATAGCGAATCGCCACCAGAACAGCACGTACTCGTCATGCCCGGTGAAGTCCCACTAGCCATGTGCGGCCCAGTTGAGCTATCCATCCAGCGTGAAACACGTTCTCGTGACCGGGGCAGCGGGCTTCATCGGCAGCCATACCACCATCCGCCTGCTCGAACGCGGCGACCACGTAGTCGGCCTCGACAACCTCAACGACTACTACGACCCCGCGCGTAAAGAGGCGAATCTCGAAGAAATCCGCAAAGCCGGTCCCGGAAAGTTCGAATTCATCAAAGGCGACATCCGAGATCGTCCCCTCGTCGAGCAGCTCTTCGCCACCCACCCCTTCGACGCCGTGGCCCATCTGGCCGCGATGGCCGGCGTGCGCGTCTCCGTCGAAGATCCTTGGCTCTACTACGACGTCAACCTGACCGGCACCCTCAACCTGCTCAACGCCACGCGCGAGCGTGAAGCCCAAGCCAAAGGGCAAGGCCCCAACTTCGTCTTCGCCTCCACCTCGTCCGCCTACGGACGCACCCAGCGCATCCCTTTCGTCGAGGACGACCACGCCGATCGCCCCCTCGCCCCCTACCCCGCCAGCAAGCGCGCAGCGGAACTGCTCGGCTTCTCCTACCACCACCTGTTCGGCCTCGACTTCACCGCCGTCCGCTTCTTCACCGTGTACGGTCCGCGCGGCCGCCCCGACATGATGGCCTACAAGGTGCTCGACAGCATGCGCGACGGCCGCGAGGTCCCCCTCTACAATGGCGGTAACATGCACCGCGACTGGACCTTCGTCTCAGATATCGTCTCCGGCATCGTCGCCGCCTGCGACAAGCGCCTCGGCTACGAAATCATCAACCTGGGCCGGGGCGAGCCCGTCCTGCTCAAAGACTTCATCGACAACATCGAGCAGCTTTCCGGCAAGAAAGCCAACTTCGCCGAAGCCCCCATGATGGACGCCGACATCAGCTACACCTACGCCGACATCTCCAAAGCAAGAAAGCTCTTGGACTACGAGCCCCAGGTGAGCGTCGAGGAGGGAGTGCGGCGGTTTTATGAGTGGTATGTGGGGGCGGTGGGGTAGCCGCGCCGCACTACCAAATCACGATCAACCTGCCATCTGGGGTCGCTGAAGAGGCCGCATACTCGCCGATCGCCAGGTCTCCAAAGCCGTCTCCATTCGCGTCCTGGATCGTTCCGCTACGAAACGAGGTTCCTGCCCAGCCGGTGGCATCTGGCAGGTCGGCGAGCGGGAAAGCGACTTCGGCGGAAGAGACCACATCGAGCGTGGACCCGGCGGCGCTTCGTAGAGTCTCACCAGAGATCATGTAGACGGTGGGCGCTTGGCCGCCCGTTTGGTACGCGGCCACGGCCAGATCGGGACCGGCATTGCCGACAATATTCGTCACCAGGGTAGTTCCCGAGACGCCGGTTCCCATTAATGCATAGCCGAAACGTGTCTCACCGGCGGAACTCATCAACGTCGTCATGGGCCCAGCAAAGGGACCTGCGCTGGCGCCAAAGTGCACCGCGACCGTTCCTGAACCGTTCGGCGCAGGGCGACTGACCGCCACTGCTGGCCGACCAGCGAATGACCCCAGCAAGGCCAGACTTCGCCCGGTTTGATTGTTGCCGGCACCGGCGATCGTTCCGTCATTGGATGCGATCGGGATCATCCCACTGACATTCCCGGTTTGCCCACGGAACGCGTACGCAATGTCGCTGGCGTAAGCCGACACAATCAGAGCATTCCCGGAGGAATTGTTGAAGAAAGGACCCACGCCGAGCAGGCTGCCGCCGAAGACGCTATTGGGCAGGGCTGGGTCGCCCAGAATCCCGATGGCATGGGTTCCGACGTCGTCGGGCAGCGTCACTACCGCCGGGAAATCCCACCCATTGGTCGAGTCCGGCACGCCGCGGACAACTGCTGTGTAGCCTTGCCCGTCGGTGTTCGAATACCCGGAGATGCCCACTGCAAAGTCATCATACCCGTCGCCATCGAAGTCCCCCAACCTGGCCATGTGGCCGCCTGCAAAAGCGAACTCGAATCCAGTTGCCGTACCGGAAACGACGATCTGACTGTCCGCCTGCGTCTGCGCGTTGATGGTCGATGGCCAGGAGGGTCGACCACGCAAGATATACACGCGCCCGCGCAGTGCATCTGCCCAGTTCGCTCCTATGGCAATATCGTTGTAACCGTCGGAATCGATGTCACCGATCACGGTTGCGGCGATCCCGAACTGAGCTGCGCCCGGTCCCGAGATGGTGACGTTGGGAGAAGCGGTATAGCCGGAGGCCCCACCGAACCAGATGTACACCTTGTTGCCGCCCAGCGAACCCACGATCAGGTCCGAATAGGCATCTCCGTTGATGCTACTGCTGCCATCCGAGAAGAAACCAAAACGCTCACCGCTACCGGCAGCTTCGAGCCCGTGCAGCACCGTCGTGTTCAAGTGGGCGGCGAGCGGTCCCGCCGACACGACATTGCTCCGATTCCCTGCGGCGTCCGTTGCTGCGACGGCGAAATAGTAATCTCGCTCGACGTAGCGACCCGAAACCGTCACACAAGCAGTGCCACCGCCCGGACAGGTGTCCACGAAATCGATCTTGTCGACGCTATCGAAATTGGAATCATCGATGGGCACTTCTGCCACACGGATCTGATAGTTCGACGGAACCCCCTCACCATCGGCGGGAATCGTCCACTCCAAACGGAAAGAGGTTTGGCGCCGCTTGAGCACCGACGGGGCGAGATCGGTTACCGGATCGGGAACGATCACGTCCACGACGAGAGGCGACAGCACTGCCATTCCCTGCCCATTGCCTTCGTCGCTCGTGGTCGCTTTCAGCACAATCCCCGAACCGTTCGGAATGGTGACCCCCGTCAAGGTCGCGACCCCCATACCGTCGATTGCAACGGGACTACCAACGTCCACGCCGTCCACGTTGAACTGCACGGCGCCGCCGGCGGCGATGTTGGTCACGCCGACTTGAAGGTCGCCCTGCCAACCGTCCGTGTTGGGGTCAGCGTCGGTCGCCGCATTGAACTTCTGGCCAAGCGCTGGGGTGACCCAGGTGACGACTGGCAGATCTCCTACTGTCACCGTACACGGCGTGTCCAGTGCCCCCTGATTGCCGGAGGGCTCCGTCACATTGACCTCCACCTCGTTCGTGCCTAGTGCGAAAGTCATCGCCTTGACTTGGGTGAATCCTGCAAAGCCCGAATTGACGAACGTCTCCGTGACGGGCGTCCCGCCATTCGGCGTCACCGTGACTGCCGCCGGCTCATTGGTCCCGACACTGAACTGCAGAGAAATGTTCAGGTCCGTGTTACTCTGGAACGCCCCTCCGCACAGGTTCAACGGAGATACCACGCTCACGTTAGGGGCGATCGAGTCCACCCAGAGATTGACATCGCCGCTCATGCCCACTTCGGTGGACTGATCCAGCACCTGGACGCGTATCTGCGTACGCGATTGAAGGGCTCCGCTAGGCTTCTCGCTACTTTCCGGCAACGTCGCCCCCGAAAATCGAGCCACGTTCGCCAGGCCAGCAGGGCAACCATCGCTTTGCTGTGCGGCCTCGATGGTCGTGCTAGCGACCAATTCGAGAGTCCCCCCTTCCTGACCTGCATACAACTCGGCGCTGCCCTCGCTCGAATTGGTGCAAGCTACCACCGTCACTTGCGCGCCCGCCGCCGCGCCGTCTTCGTCGTGCGGTGCGGGCATCGATGAGGCGAGAATCGTCCCGTTGTCCACCGGCGAGACGATCTCGACCCCAGGTGCGGAAGACGCGCAGGTGATGCCTTGCACGGAAGTTTTGCTCACGTTACCGGCTTCGTCGGCCAGGGAGACATTCAGGGTAAAGGGCGCGCTCCCTGGACACGTCAGCCTCACGCAAGCACCATCGGCACCCATCGCTCCTTCCGCTTGCGCCTCGACACACTTCGGGCTCTGGCCACCGACGGCGACACAAAAGTTGCTCGACCCCGTGGACAGAGCGTCCAGTGCCTGCGTGACACCGCAGACGTCGAATTCGAGCTCCTCGGTGTCGCTATCCACGTCGTCTTCAGCGGCAAAATGCCGCCCATCGGTCAGATCCAGCAGCGCCAGGTCGGGAAACTCCGAATCGACGAGCACTTCGACTTCCGCGCTTTGTGACGTGTGACCACTCGCCGACTGACAGGTCGCGCGCAGCGTGTGGTCCCCATCGGGGACCAGGGCGACCCCATCGAATACTGCAGTCCCCCCCTGCGCGAAGGCAGCGCCCGCGTTAGCCTCCCCATCGACCACGAGCGTGACGAGTTCTCCGTCCTCGATGTCGGAGTCGACGCTCACTTCTATCGCATACGGAGAATCCTCAGAACTGGTGCGGTCGCCACCCTCTTGCTTGGGAACACCGTTCAGGAAGCCCCCGGAGGGCGCCACGATTTCGCACGTGGGAACACCAGCGCACTCTGGCGTTGCGACCACGCTCGCGCCGCAGCTGCCCGCCGAAATCGTGATCTCGTTTTCGGTATTCACATTGAGCGAGACGCTTTCGAAGGTGAGCGAGAGACCAGAGATATCCTGCGTAGCGACGGGGTTACCGTTGACACTGAGCTCGGCCTGCTCCCCTTCGGCGCCCTGGACGGCCGCAATGACATCGACCGCAAAACCGTCTTCGCAATCCGCATTCTCATCGTCGAGTTCGGACAGCGTCGCCCCATCCATCGGGGAGACGATCTCGATCTCGAAATCGCAGGGCTCACCACCGGTTCCACCCGAACCACCGGTTCCACCCGAACCACCGGTTCCACCCGAGCCGCCAGTTCCACCCGTCTGGCTTCCTGCCGTGCCGCCTCCGCCGCCGGTTCCACCTCCGCTGCCCCCGGTCCCAGCGCTCCCACCGGAGGAACCATCGGCCTTTACAACGGGAGACGAGCTGCCACCGCAGCCGATGGCAAAAAAGGAAAGGACCAAGCTCAGTGCTAGCCAAACGGATACGTTCTTCATATTGCCCCAAATCGGCGGGTGCTCGGCACGAACCGAGCTGTTCTCAGAAGGATCAAATCTCAACCATACTACGCTCTGGTGGTTTCGGCGATAAGCGTCGCAGACGACGGCCTTCCTCGTCCACGCCGACACACCGACATTGGGAACCGCCGGACCGACCTGTGCGGTGTCCGGCCCCCCCGCTGCGCAGAAGCTAGTCGGTAGATACCGGCGGACCGAAAACGATACCCGTTCGAGGCCGGACTGCCCTTACGACACTTAGACCGCTTGCTCCGGCCAGCGGATCGGAACCTTGTCTTCCCACCTCGCATCCGCGTCGTTTTGGACTATGGTCGGACTGTGAACGGTCCAGCCATCCATGTCTCCGAGCACGTTGTTTTCGAGGTGCTCCACGATGAGGCCGTATTGTTGAACCTCCAGACGGGCCTTTACTTCAGTCTCAACGAAACGGGAGCGAGGATCTGGGAGCTGCTCGTGGAGACGAGCGACTTGGCGCAGGTGGTGAAGAGAATGAGCGAGGAATTCGAAGCGGACTGCGAGAACATCGACGCCGACGTGCGATCGCTGGTGACACGGCTGTGCGAAGCACGGCTTGTCCAAGTTGTCGGTGATTTGCCCGAGAGAGGAAGATGAGTGCTCGGTAGGATCATGGCATTGAGTCGACTGCCTCGAGCGACGGCTTGGGGCGCTCTGCATGCGCTGAGCCTGGTCCCGGTGGTCGAGGTGGGGCTTCGGGTTCTATCGCTGCCAGCTCTCTGCAGAATGCTGGGCGTGGGCCTCGTACGCACGGCCGTTTCAGCTCCTCGAATTCAACTCGCCGACGCAGAGCAGGTGCCCCTCCAGGTACGGCAAGCGCAGCACGCCGTGCGGCTGGCACTTCGACCCTGGGGAACGTCCGAGAATTGTCTGCGACGTTCGTTGCTCCTCGGTCATTTGCTGCGCAGGAGAGGGGCCACGCTCAAGCTCGGAGTCCGACGCTCAGCAGGAAGCGGTTCCCCCAGGCCGCCAGGAGGCATAGAGGCCCATGCGTGGGTCGAGGTAGGTGCGCTAGCGCTCGATGACGCTAGGTTCCTCAACCGGCTGCGCCCACTCGCATTTCCTTACGACGCTGCAGGTTGGCGGCCGCATCAGCCGCCGCCCCGGGCGTCCTAAGAGCCGGCGTGGCGATTAGAACCTACTGGCTCTACGGTCTCAGGGTTCGATCGGCCGTGCCTCTGGATGCTCCTGAAAGCGCGGACACGACGGCAGATCTGAGCGTTGATTGGGGGCCCCGTCGTCCTGTCACACACGCCCCGCCGCCGGGTCGAGTCCTGGCGACGCATGAGTGGTACTCGATCTCGAGATCCTCCCGGGGGTATACAATGCGCTTCCATGCTGTCTGCGACTTCGCCTTCGATGCGGCGCTCACCCGCGTGCACGTCCACTTGGCTCCAGAACGGGAAGTCGACTTTGCGTCCGTGCTGCTTGCGAGCAGCGTACTTTCATGCCTATTGACCCTCCGGGGCCATCACATTCTGCACGCCAGCGCCGTTACGCTCCCGGGGTCGCGAGCAACCGTAGCCTTCGTTGGCCCCTCTGGCAGCGGCAAGTCAACGCTCGCCGCTGCACTGTGTACGTTAGGTGCCGAGCTAGTGTCTGATGACGCCCTTCGTTACGAACTGACCAGCCGAGAAGTCTCATGCTTCCCGGCCACGAACCAATTGAGAATGCGCGAATCTGCCCAATCGCTTGCCCGGGCGCTGGGTCCTCTCGGTCGCAGCCCTGATAACCGCATTACGGTGGCACGACCGCGGCAAGAGCACTCACCACGTCCCTTGCTGCTGCTGATCGTGCCGCACTGGTGGGAAGATGAACGACTTGGAATCGAACGCCTGAAAGGGCATAGAGCGCTAGGGTCGATCCTTGCGGCGACGCGCATCCAAGGCTGGCGCGACCCTGCCGCTGTGGCGCGCCAGTTCGAGGCCATGGCCAGGCTAGCACGGATGATCCCAACAACAGCGCTTCGGTTGCCGAGGGACATGGTATTCAGCCCCGAGGGACGCCGTTCCGTCGCCGACTGTATCCACCAGGCCTTGCAAGAGGACGCCCGAGATGGATGACCGGCTGCCGCTACTAAACTTCTTTGCGTTTTGGCAATCGGCTCCGCAACTGCAGGAACAAGCACGCTTGGTGATGACGTGCTCCAAGCAGTTCGACCGCGTCTGGAGCCCTGAGCCGGGCTGGCTGGTAGGCGCCCGTGCGCTGCCTGCGGATGCCAGTATCGTGACAGGCTCCTGTCCACGAATTATCCCAGGGGAGGGCCTGGATCATCTACTCTCACTACATCACGACCCCGAGGAATCGCTGTCACGTGTGGAGAAGCTGGTCCGCCTTCAACCAGCGTGCTTGGCGCAAGTGCCCGGCGACTTCATGTTCGCCTGGCTGGGGGCACATGGCAGAGCCACGGCCGTACGCGCCTGCTCAGGGCGCATTCCAGTTTATGTGTACGCTGACGCCGAACGCTGCGCCATCGCCACCCGGTTGGAGTACCTCGTGCGATTCGTCCCCAAGAGCTTCCATCTGGATCCGCTGGCGACGGGAATCTGGCTAACAGGTTGGTATCTACCTCCCGATCAACGCTCGTTGCTGCAAGACGTCTACATCGTCCAAGCTGGACATTTCGCACAACTGGAGCCGGGAAAACCGGTGCACCTCGAGCGGTACTGGGATCCACGACCGAGTCGCTGGCCCGTCGTCAACGAACGGAAGCGGCGGGAACACGCATCGCGCCTTCGCGAAGAGCTGGTGCGCGGCTTGAAACGGGATCTCTCCCCTACGCACAACAATCTGCTTTGGCTAAGCGGGGGAGTCGATTCGTCCGCTCTGGCATGCCTCGCCGCGCAGCTGGAGCGGCCACTGACAACGCTCACGTTTCTCTCCCGAGATGCTCGTGACCAGAAGCGCGACCTGCCCTTCGTGAAGTCCCTGAGGCACGAGCTTGGGGTCGTGGACTTCGTTGATGTGGTGCTCGACGGCGACCGTTACCTGCAGATCGCTCGCAACTCTGGAGAGACTTGTTATCCCGTCCGCTATTTCGGCATCAACGCACTCGATGAGCCGCTCCGACGGTTCGATGTGAGCGTGGTGTTCGGCGGCGAGTTCGCCGACGAAGTCGGAGGGTCTCGCCGCCTATTGGCTGACTGGCTGGCCGCCACCACCGCGTGGCGCCTGCCTCAGGTCTGGAGGGAGCTGCCACAGGGGCACCGAACGTTCCTCACGTGGGCGATGCGCCCTGTCCGCCAGGCGTTTGGCAAACCAGCCGATCGTACTACTCCTCGCGACCTAGCCGAGATCGTCCAGCCCGAAGTGCATGCACAGTACCAGGCCTGGCGCGCTCGTCGGCGACGGGCTATGGCCGCGGATGAGCGCCCCTACAAGATGCTCTCCGCGGCCATTGAGCTCAACGGGTGGCTCGTGGACTACTGGGAAGGTGCGAGCCAGCGTGGGGTTCAGCCCAGCTCCCCCTTTTACTCTCGCGCGATCCTGGAACTTGCCTTTGAATGCCACCCCCACGAACAATTGGGGCGGATGCCGAAGCAACTGCTGCGTCGAGCCCTTCATGAGCACGTTCCCCACCGCTATCTCTGGCGCAAGGACAAAGCATTCTGGAGCGCCGGTTTTGGAGAACCTCGGCCTTGGCGCGAAGCCATTCCAGCGGAGCTCGATTTCATCGTGCGTGAGGACATGCTGCAAGCAGGGCAACCATTGAGCCTGTACACAACCCTGTGCCTTACGGTACTAACGAATGCTGTACGAAGCATCAGGCTCCGCAAATCTGGTTCATGAGAGGATCGGATTGCTGAGGCGGCGGGAACACGGAAGGAGTCCGACAGCGTGACCACGAAGACATCAGACCGAGCAGATCCAACAGCGGAGGGCCCTGCAGGGTCTACGCGTAAACCGTACGCGGTTCCGCAGCTCACGAAACTCGGTAGCCTGGTCGAGCTGACCCGAGGGGGTCCCGTCGGGACTCCCGAACCCGATCAAGCGGGTCCGGCTTCCTGAGGCCAATTGCTGAAGCAAGAACCATCCGCATAGAGGTCGGTGATTCCTTCGGAATCTGAGACCCTGCTGCGCAGCGTGGTCGCATTCGCTTGCCGAGAAAACAAGGCACACCCCGAGGCTTTCCCTCTGAGTGCTAACTACGGCCTTGTTATGGCTTTGCTTCGACGACATCGCCTCGGTCCGTTATTCCGTGCTGCCGTCGAGAGCGATTCGCGCGCCGCTTCCTTCCTGCCGCCGGACCTTCGAAAGCAACTTGCCCTTCTGCACCAGCGCAGCTCAGCTGTCGCATTACTTCAGGAGCAGATGGCACTCGGCGCTTCACAAGCACTAGAGCAAGCAGGGGTACGGCACGCCTTCTTCAAAGCTGTTCAGCTCAGACGCACCGTTTATGCGCCGGCCTCATTGCGACCTGCTGATGATATCGATCTGCTGGTCGCAGCAGGCGAACGGCACCGAGCACGTGAGGCTCTCCTCCGACGGGGCTTCACGACTTTCGATAAGAAGGGTCCCATCACCCACGAGGAATCGCTGCGCTGGCGCGGCGGGCATCTCGATTTGCACTGGACCCTATTCCGACCGGGACGTGGCCGCTCCGACCTCGCGCGCGAGGTCATCGAGGCTGCGACCGTGGTGCGCGGCCTTCCCGTTGTTTCTCCCGTGCACGCACTCGGCGTAGGTCTCCTCGGCACAGCGCTGGGAGACTACGTGTCTGGGAAACTCATTCGTGCGGTGGACATCGACCGGATCGTGCGCCAACTAGACCCGGATTGGGAGGCGGCTACCGACTGGGTCGCCCGGCAAGGGCTGCAGCCGGCGGCGTGGCTGATGCTGACGTGGGTTCAAGATTGGCTCGGAACTCCAGTTCCCCACAGAGTGTGGAAGGCGCTGGCTCCTGGATGGGTCCGGCGCCGATACTTGCTTGGGTGGCTTCGGCTCGATCCGTGGCGAGTCTATTGTCGAAGCCCGATGGTTGCGCGGACCGCCTTCAGCCTGGCCCTCCACCAGAGCGCTCGAGACGTCGTCCGCGCTGCCCTGAGGCGCGCGATGGCGTTTGCGCGGCCGTGATTTCCCAGGCGACAAAGTGCCCCGCCGCGGCACCTGGAGAGTTTGTACCCACGGGCCACGGCTGACCCGCCGCAGGGCCGCACGGTCGAAACGGCCTGGTAGCCATCAGGCGAGGCATTCGAGCCTGAACGTGAATGAGACGCACTGGCAGGCCGGACAGAGGGTAGGACGGTTGGCACCTGAACGTTCGGAGACGCCGACGCAACCTACTCACCGGGGGTTGTACCGAAATTGCTAGGTTGAGGAAGCCGTCCACGAAACCCGCGTTGACACCCCAAATGTGGATTTCTATACTTACACTTGGTCGCAAAGATTCTGCGAGGAAGGCTGTAAAAGGGCATGCGCTTGAAGATCGGAAGTTGGTTGGTTGCTGCAGGAGCGGTCTGCCTCGGCGGCTTTGCTAACGCGCAACCCGAAGGACCCACCGCAGAGCAGCCTCAGCGGCCGGAGCTCGCGGCGCAGGCGGATGTTCAATTGACCCCACAACAAATGCTTCAGAAGGCGAACGACCACATCGCGCGAATGGATCAAGGCGCGCGCGGCGTCCGTCAACAATTGACCGAAGCACGCCAAGAACGCGACGTGGTGAAGGTTCTGTGCCTCAACGACAAACTCAATCAGATAGACGTTGCGCTGGCTTCTGCAAACGACCGCGTAAAATCACTGGAGTCGATGGTCAAAAGCAACGACGCGGATCGCGCCAAGCACGAATTCACCATCATCAGTGTGTTGCGTGAGCGCGTTGAAACTCTGCTCGCTGAAGCAAACCAGTGTGTCGGTGAAGAGCTCGGTTACGTGGGAAATACCGAGGTCAACGTCAACATTGATCCGGGCATCCCAGACACCGACCCGTCCGGGTTCCCCGACGAGCCGGTGTTCGGTGGCGGGCCGACAACTATCATCAGCGCACCTCGACCTCCCGCAAGCCCCGGTTGACCCAGCTCGCGTCTTGCCCAGGAACGTTCGCGCACTTTTGGAGCGCGTTCGTAGCGGCGCGTCGGTCCTGTTGACGAAAAGATCAGTGGTGGGTTGAGAACTGTGAAACGGGTGCTGCAAGCCACGCCATCGCCACTTCAGCTCCGCGAGCGCGCCACTACCACATGCTGTCCCTCTGAACGCCGCAGTTCTCCAAGACCGTGATATGGCGCAAGCACACTGCGTCGCCTTTTGAACCCCGGCTTGCTCCGAGGTTGGCGGGCCCCCATGCGTGGGGCGTTTGACCTCGGCGCGGTGACGGCTCCACCCAAGCGGATGACCACAGGATGACCCGCAGCCAGCGTCCAACTAGAGGACGACGAGATAGCCACCGACCACGTCCATTGGTTGCCGGGCTGGCAGATGTCTGGCAATAACTGGGCGTGGCGCAATCGTTCCTTAATGCGCGCTCGGCGACTGCGGCACAAGCACCGGGTAGCGATAACCATTGCCGGCCCTCCTCCACGGGCAACGGTAGGGCGGGCCATCGCAAGCTCAAGCTTGCCCACGTCCTTACCGTACCGCTGTCCCTTCGCTTTCTCGCAGGCCAAACTCGGTTCATTCAGAACCGACACTACGAGGTTCATGTCGTTTCTTCGCCGGGCGAATTGTTGGACGAGTTCATTGCGAACGAAGGCGTCACGGGACACGCCCTCAATTTGACCCGCAGTATCAACCCCGCAACCGACGCAATCGAACTTCTGAAGCTCTGGTGGTTGTTGTTGCGTTTGCGCCCCGACATTGTGCATTCCCATACACCCAAGGGCGGCTTGCTCGGTACGGTGGCTGCGCGCCTTGCCGGCGTTCCGGTGTGCATCTATCAGGCGCGCGGCCTAAGATTGGCAACCGCCACTGGGGCGACGCGCGCGCTGCTGACCGCCACCGAGCGAGTCGCATGCGGAATGGCCACCCACGTCTTGTGCAACAGTCACTCTCTGCGCGAAGATTTCAAGCGCCTGCGTTTGGGAAATCCTAGAAAGATGTCCGTTTTGCTGCAGGGCAGCGGCAATGGCGTCGACCTCGACGAACGGTTCAACCGTGGCAGGCTGCCGCCGAACATCCGCTCCGCCGTCCGCGCTCGTCACGGTATACCGGACGATGCGCTGGTCATCGGCTTCGTTGGTCGAATAGTCCGAGACAAGGGGGTCGTCGAGCTCTGGGAAGCGTGGCGCGACATCCGGAAGGACTTTGCTGCAGCGCGCCTGCTCATTGTGGGTCCGTTCGAACAAATGGATCCGATCCCGATGGAGACCAGGCGGGAGCTGGAATGGGATGACCGTGTTCATCTCGTGCCGTTCACGGAGCGGGTGCCAGAGTACTATGCGGCCATGGATGTCTTCGTGTTGCCAACTTACCGCGAGGGCTTTGCCAATGCATTGCTGGAAGCCGGTGCTATGGGGCTTCCCTCTGTCGCTTCACGGGTCACTGGGTGCTCAGATCCAATCGAGGATGGACGCACTGGTCTCCTGGTTCCAGCGCGCGACGCAGCATCGCTGAGAGACGCAATCGAACGCTACCTTCGCGATCCGGACCTTCGCGACAGGCATGCGACCGCGGCGCGCGAGCGAATCGAACGTCACTATCGGCAGCAGCCTCTATGGGCAGCTCTGGAAGGCTTCTATCAAGAGGCCCGTCAGCAACCTCGGCAGCGCGGCTGGAGACTGCTCGTCAAGCAATCAATCGACAAGATAGCCGCCGGAGTCCTATTGATCGCGACAGCCCCTCTGATGAGCGCAACTGCCGTGATCATCGCGGCTACCATCGGCCGCCCGATCCTATTCGCCCAACCACGAATTGGCCGCGGCGGCCGTGTCTTCAAGGTGTTCAAGTTTAGAACAATGTTGGAGCGCCGGGATTCGGAAGGAACGCCGCTCCCCGATTCCGAACGACAAACCTCCGTAGGACGAATACTCCGATCGCTTAGCCTGGATGAGCTTCCACAACTCTTGAACGTCCTGCAAGGCGACATGAGTTTGGTGGGACCGCGTCCTCTCCTGGTTCAGTATCTGGAACGCTATTCACCGGAGCAAGCACGGCGACACAGTGTGTTGCCCGGCATTACTGGGTGGGCTGCGGTGCACGGCCGCAATGCCACCACCTGGGAAGAACGCTTCGCACACGACAACTGGTACGTCGACCACTGGAGCCTTCTGCTCGACGCCGAGATCTTGTTGAGAACGCTACTGGTAGTGCTCAAACGGGAGGGGATCTCTCAGACAAACCACGCCTCGATGCCGGAGTTCATGGGGAATCCGGGCTAATCCATGGCTCGAATAATCATCTGGGGTGCAGGCGGGCATGCAAAGGTGGTGGCAGACTTGGCGCGCGCCGTCGGCCACGAAGTTGTCGGTCACGTGGACGCGGACTCGACACGGATTGGCGAGATTGCCGAACCTGGCGGAGCTCGTATCCTCTACGATGAACCTGCCCTTTTCGAGACCTTCGACGCGGGATCCGAGTCCAGCGAGGCGTTGGTTGTGGCCATTGGCTCGAACCAAACCCGGCTCGACCTTCTACATCGTGTGCAGGGCGTCCGGCCGTGCCCCGCGCTGGTCCACCCTAGCGCGGTGGTGAGTCCGTCTTGTCAATTGGGAGCAGGCACCGTGGTGATGGCGAACGTCGTAGTCAACGCGGCCGCAAGAGTCGGCGTTGGCTGCATTCTCAACACGGGCTGCATCATCGAACATGACTCCCACCTCGGCGATGGAGTCCACGTGTCACCTAATGCAACCTTGGCCGGGGGGGTCTCCGTGGGCGCCCTCAGCTGGGTGGGCGCGGGCGCTGTGGTGATTCAGCAGATTCGGATCGGTGAGTCGGTGACCGTTGGTGCGGGCGCTGTGGTCATCAGGAACGTGGCAACCGGCCTCACGGTTGCCGGATGTCCGGCGAAGCCAGTCTGATGCAGAGATCTTCTGCTTCAGCTCTCATCGACCTGATCGCTGTCGTCCCGCTCGCTGCGATCTGAACCGTGGCAAAGCTAGTGTGGGGCATTTTGACCGGAGCTAGTTCACACGTTGGCTCGGTGCGATCCGGGAATCTCCCTCGTAGTGCCCCAGCCATCGCGTCACACCAACGACCTGTCGGGCGCCCGGTCAGCGCAAATTTCGCCTCAGCTCGGGCTTTCGCTCTCCATAGCGCCCCACACGTTTTGATGAACGCTTTGTATTGCCCAGGCACCAGAGACTTCGGTACTGTTTGGCATCGGCAACAGGTTGTTGCCATTGATTCACAGAGGGCGACTCGAACGTCGGAGGAAGGGTGAAGAACGAGCCTGTGATCGGCGGCCCTCCCTCTCGGCTAATTGAATGTGAATAGAGAGTGATGCCTCGCGTTGACAGCTTTGAATAGGTTACGTACAGTCTGCCGGGTAGGTGGCTCTATGACGTTGAAGTCCACGTACGGATGCTGGCCATCGCTATGTTGCTCGTAGGTGCGGCTCGTGCACAGCCAGAACAGCAAAATACTCAAGTCGTCCGCCGTGCAAAAAAGGGTTGGCGCGGCCTCCCATGCTGGGATGCAAAGACACCTCGAGTCACCGCCAGAAAAGATTGACCGCCTCGCCAACACAAGAACTGCTCACATGAAAAAACTGCTGAATATCAACCAGCAAGTCGCTCCAGCACGCCGGGGGCGTCCCGACGCGGCGGTTCCGCCCCTGCACGGCATGTTCACCATTTTTGATGGGCCCGAGCTTCCAGCACGTCCGGGTTGACGCCCAGAGTCCCCCCTCTCTCCTCATTGCATTCTCCTCCCGCTGAACCTATCTCTTTCCGACTCTTTCACCTATGAAGTCTCGCCTTGCTCTAGCGGCGCTACTGTCGATTTCGACAGCGTCATTTACGGCACTGGGCGAAGTGCCGTGGGTCGAGAATCCCGAGCTTGGCCAGGGCGAGGGGCTGCCTTTGGGTAAGCTTGAACTGCATCCGAGCTTGGCCGCGGAATTCGGGTATGATACCAACTACTTCCGGCGCGGCCCCAATGATCGAGGTCCCGACGGAGAGCCGTTGCCGATTCTTGACACCTTACGGCTGCGATTCACTCCTTCTTTGACGCTCGTCACCGCACAGCGGCCCGTTTCGGAAAGCAGCCCGCCGCCACTCGTGCGCTTCAGGTTGGATACGAGAGCTTCGGCCTCCTACAGTCTATTTATTCCCCTTGACGACACGAACGAATTTGAAAATCGGAATCGTCTGAACGGGGGTATTGGAGCTGGGTTCGAGCTATTCCCTCAGCGCAAGTTGACTTGGGATGGAAACGCAAGCTATCAGCGCGCTCTCGATCCCTCCAGTGTGGGCACGGGTGATTTGGACTTCGACCGCGACTCCCTGCAAGCCGGGACGGGCCTGACTTGGCGTCCAGGTGGAGGGCTCTTCGAGTGGCGAGCGGGGTACACCTGGCGAGGCACATACTTTACGGAAGATGACTATTCCGTGTTCAACAATGGTCAACATGCAATCGAGACGCGCGGGCGCTATAGATTCTTGCCACGGACAGCTGCACTGTTCCGCAGCGAATACCGCTTCGTGCGGTATTCCGATACTGGCTCAGATCAAGTTCTGACTGACGGTGAAACGCTGCGGTCCCAACTCGGAATTGCCGGGTTGTTCACGACTCGCTTCGCATTCCGCGCCATGGCGGGCTGGGCGGCTTCGTTCTTCAAGGCGCGGAACGGCATCGATCCGCAGAACTACGATGGCCCAGTAGGAAATGCCGAAGTGAAATGGTTCGTGTCGCCAACACGAGACGCAGTACCGGAATCGGCTATCGTCAACCTGTCATCGGTGGCACTAGGCTACGAGCACAGCTATGCTCACAGCTACTTGGGCCCGTTCTATAAGACCGACCGGGGTTATCTGACGCTTGAATACTTCATTGGCGGAGTGATCGTCACCTCACTACAGGGGTACGTCGCCTACATCAAGTATCCGGATTTCGTGATTTCTCCTGAACCCGGCGCAGAGGTGTTCACAGATGTGAGCGAGACCCGACTCGGGGCGAGGCTGTTCGCGGAGTACCGCTTTGCTCGGAATGTCGGCCTCAACAGCACGATCTCATATGACAGAAACATCTCTGATGACGAGTTCGACTTAGCGCCCGACGACCCAATGAACGGGTCTCGCGACGACTTGGAATACAAGCGCTTCCAAGCGTTCGTCGGCGTCCGTGTCTTCTGGTGATCTACCGCGCTGTATAACTCTGTGAAGAGACGCCCCAAGCCGATCTTGGTCGTAACGGTAACTCGAATGAGCACCTTTAGGGTTGCAATCGTTTTTGCGTTGGTCTTCCCGGCCGCCCTGTTGTTGCTGGCCTGCGGCCCGGAGGCAACGCCCCGTCCCATTCAGCTTGCTCCGGCAACCGAGCGCACAACGCTCGGCCCTGGCGACGTGTTTCAAGTACAGATTGTGGGCGAGAAGGATCTGCCCAGTCAGTATCAGGTGGCCTCTGACGGAACGGTCGATCTACCGTATATACATACTCTGAAGGTCGCCGGCCTAGAGCCGCAGGAAGTAGCGCGTCTTATCCGGACCCGGCTGATCGAGGAAAAGATCCTCACGGATCCCTCCGTCGTCGTTTCCATTAAGGAATATCAAAGCAAGCGCGTAACGCTCCTCGGAGAAGTGAATAGGCCAGGGAGCTTCCCACTTACGCCCGGGCTGACATTGATTCAAGCGGTGTCGCAGGCAGGTGGACTCACGTCGGCCGCGAACCGCGACCAAGCCCGCCTCACCCGGACGGTCAACGGCAGGGAAACAACCGTTGTTATTGATCTCACTGCCATTACAGAGGGCGAGGCAGCCGACATTCCCTTGCAGCCCGGCGACCGAATATACGTGAAGGCCAGAATTTTCTGAGCCATCTATCTATTGGACCTGTTACGCATCCTGAAAATCGCGAAGAACAGTAACGCCCTGCTCCAGACAAAACTGATTGCCTTCACACCAATCGCTTGAGCCGCTCAGGAACACGAAATCCAGACCATGCGCGGTCGCCAGCTCGTAGTCCAGGCGAGCATCCCCAAAGTATACCCCTTTGACTGATAATCGCCCCTGCGATGCCAGCCGATCCAGGTGAGCCTGCTTGCTAATAGGACTACCAAGTACTTCGCGGAACTCGTCGAGTAGCCCATACTGGCCCAGAACTGCTCTGACTTCAGTTTGATCTCCCCCAGTTACCACGTACTTGACACACCCGAACCGGTCGAGAAAATGGCGCAAGCCAGGGATTAGTGGGCAACGCGGCAGATGCTCCTCGCAGTATTCGGCGAACTCGACGGTAGCTTTTTCAAGACCTTCTGAATCCTGCCGATCGAGCAGTTGCTCGAAGAAGTATCGAAGCTTTTCGTGGCGACTTATTCCCCCATGGTCGTGATGGTAGCGAACCAGAGATTCAACATGGTCCTGTCCATAGTGTCGGAGGGCCCAGCGGAACGCAGCCACCTTGATAGGGTTGGAATCGAGGATGACACCGTCACAATCGAATACCGCCACTTCAAAGTCATCCCAACGCATCTCGCAACACTGCCTCCACCCTTCCCACGTCCTCCGGCACGTCTACAGCAATCGCCCCTTGCTTCAGCTTCAGCATTCGCACGGGAATTCCCAGTTCCAAGAAACGCAGGATTTCGATGTCCTCAATAGTCTCGAGCGGCGTCTTGTTTGCTACCGCGGCGAACTGTTCGAGTGTTCTCTTCGGGAACGCGTAGATGCATACTTGCTTCCATGCTCGCTTGAATCCCAAAGCCTTGTCGGTCGGGATAGCGGCACGGCTCATGTAGAGCAGACGCCCGTCCAATGACGCGACGACCTTGGGAACGGCGCCGCTACGAAACTCCTCTTCCGACTGTATGGGGCACATCCCATTGAGGATTTCGTTGGGGTGAAGCTCCATCTCAATCACAAATGCCCGAATATCATCGGGAGATACCAGCGGCTCGTCGCCCTGGACATTGATGACATGCGTCAGGTCCAAGCCACGCACGGCGTCCCAAACTCGATCGGTACCGGTACGACAGCTCGACGACGTCATCAGGGCTCTGCCGCCGAAGTCTTCAACATGGCGTGCTATTTCCGAGGAATCCGTAGCTATGTAAACATCCTCAACGCCCACTGCTTCCGAGCATCGCTCCCAGACACGCCGTATAAGCGACTTACCGGCTATCATTGCCAACGGCTTGCGCGGAAAGCGCGTGCTCGCCAAACGAGCGGGAATGATAACTGCATGGCGCACGACAAACCCTCGCTAATCAATAGGGTGCATAGACGGATCCCTGATCTACAGGGTAGGTGGTCGGTGTAATAGCTGTAATAGCAATGCCCGGATAGTTATCTGTGACTACCTCGAACACCTTTACCATCGCTTCTTGCCTTGCATCACCTGCAGCATAGCCGTCGAAGCCAGCCAGCCAAATCCGCGTTGCTCCACCGATAATACACAAGGCTAGCGCGTAGGCCGCCGACAGCGGCTCTGGGATTGTGCACCCCCGAGGTTCGGCCCGGAACTCGCCAGAGACCACACGGCAGCCGTAGTCAGAGTGCGCGATGGCATTCAAGTTCTTCCTCATGGCCGCGGGCGCGCGAGTCACTGGGATGATGAACGGCCGATTGAGCCTTGCATAGTCAACGCACTCGAGGGACATCCGGAGGGTGTCTACGGCCACATAGTAGGAAATCAAGCTCGGCTCGAACTCACGATTGAGGTTGAGCGACAGCGTCGCACTTTTGCGCCGTCTGACGAACTGTTCGATCGTCTGTCGATGATTGTGCAAGCCAGCGCCCGCCGCGATAATTACCACTTCGCGCTCCTTGCACCAGTCGGTGGCTTCCCAACTCCCCTCCGTGGAGTCCCCAGGCTCCTCGCTCTCGAGCGTGCGCCCAACAAGCTCTGGGTTGTAGGACGACGACGGAACTTGCGCGATAGCCTGAAGCGCGCGACGCACATGTGCGCTGGAGTACCGAGTGTCACTCAGGATCGTCTGTACATAGCTGGGATGGATGTTGTGGTCCGCTGCAAAATGGTAGAACAAGCTAGCGCCCCAACCGTGTTGCCTCTGCAGAGGCAAGAATTCGTCCAGAACCATCTCCCACATCTCATCCGAGCGATAATTGTACCCCCGGCGCGCAAGCTCCATGGTGAGCAGCTCGGTAGCGGTGTTACCCGCTCCTCGCCCCATCCCGGTCATCGTCGCATCTAGCCAGGATGTTCCAAGCTTCATGGCCGCCAATGTATTGTGGAGCGCCATACCCTTGTTGTTGTGCGCATGTATGCCAATGTTCCCCTCCCACCTGGATCGAAGCGCATTATACACTCTCGAGACCTCGGACTCATCCATGTTGCCGAGTGAGTCGGCGAAATACAGCACGTCCACGGTACCCCAACCAGAAACCAGTTCTGCTTTCTGGGCAAGTTCTTCGCCGGGACGCCCTCCGGCTTGCATTAAGTTGAGACCAACCTTGTAGCCGAGTCGACACAGTTCCCTCGAGATCAACTCGCACTTGTCCACCTCCGCGAAATGCGCAGCAATGCGTACCAAAGAGACGCGCGATGCTCCACGCTCACTGAAGAGACGAGCCAAGCCCGGAACCACACCTCCCTCGTAGCCAAGCAGCGTCTTCGCATCGACCATAACCCCTATTTGCAAGGAGTCGGGAATGTCGAGCGTGGCGATGTGTTCATCAGTGGTGTACGCATACGGGCCAAGAAATTCGTGCCGTGGGAAAGCTCTCAACCCGAGTTCCACCACGTCCACGCCGGCCGCTGCTGACGTAGCCAAGTAGCGATTAGCGAGCGAACGGGGAAAATCCCACTTGGTGTAGTAGCCGCCATCTCGGAGCGTGCAGTCGAGCACTCGAAGCACTTGTAAGGACATGGCCGGTTATTGTAGGTCACCAGCCCGGACTTGCCCATAGCCTGCAGACGTTAATCGCCGTGCACGGCCGCTAGGAGCGCTGGCGTGGCGGCCCTCCCCGGTGGTTGACCTTGCTCGAACCTTCAGCGATTCCGGGCTGGCGCCCGGTATGTCCCGGCGCCGTAGACATCGAAACTGCCCCCCAACGGCAAGAACAGGTAACGTCGCCGGTCGCGGAGCTATCATGCAAAGTGGTCTCATCAAGTTCTTCGGACTGCAAAGAAGCGGGAACCATGCCGTCTTGAATTGGATTCTGGGTTTGGACCGTGGCCTTCTCTTCTTCAACTCGGTCAGACCATACTCGTCGCCACTGAATTCCATGCTTCCGGTTTCTCTGCCGGCTGGCGCGCGCGCGCCCAAATACAGAGAAGGTGGAACAGTTCGCGAAGGAGTCCAGATGGTCAAAGGAGCTGGACCAGATGGCAACGGCCCGGTTCTCTGTTCGTTTGAGAATGCCGATCTCGCCAGGCTAGACCAGGCTCGGGTCAATCAAGCACTGTTCGACGATGTAGGCCGCTACACGAGCGTGCGGAACGTCCTAGTCGTGCGTAACCCGCTGAACATGCTCGCGAGTTACGCTCGACTGGCCGAGAGGAGCGCGTCCAAGCGATCCAAACTCGCTGTCGCCAAGGACCAGACGAAGTTCGTGGTACGCTCTTTCCTCGGAAGGATCGAGGAGACAGAACTGACGCTCGGTTTCACCTGGAGGGCGATGTCCATCGATTCCAAGCTGAAACACATGCTACGGCTCTGGAAAACGTACGCGCGACTAGCTGTCCATCCGAGGTCTGAAAGTCGCGGAGACTTCTTGCCGATCGTCTTCGACCGCTGGGTCGTCCGGCGTGACTACCGAGATCAAATCGCAGAACTCCTCGGATACCAAAACCAGGACAGTAACCTGCACTTCGTATCCGACGCAGGCGGAGGTAGCAGCTGGGAAGGGACGGGTCTAGACGTCGATGTCGACCGAATGAGCGTTCTGACACGCTGGAAAGGCTTTCGGAGTCAAGAACTCCTGCTCAGATTGACAGCGAGCGACTACGAGCTCCACGACTTGTGCAACGCATTGTTCGAACGGAAGCACTTGGAGCCAGTGATTCCCGGGCCAGTTTTTCCTCAACCCGCAATGATCGGTTAGTGTGACTTCCCATTGACGCGCTGACAAGCAAGGCCGGGCCCTGTCAAGTTCGTTCCTCACGTGCCGACCTGCGTCGTGCGTTCTCCCCAGTGACGGTGGGCGGTTCCACCATAGCGAGTTCTCGGAACGCGGTGCTGTTCGCCAGCAAGTCCTCGTAAACTCCACGGTCCACCACGCGGCCCCCTTCGATTAGGTAGATACGGTCGCACTTGGCAACCGTCGTGAGCCGATGGGCTATCAGGACAATGGTCTTATGCCCGCTCAGCTCGCTGATGGCGTCCATGACTCCCGCTTCTGTCGCACCATCGAGAGCACTCGTAGCCTCGTCCATGATGAGCACTTCCGGTTTATGATACAACGCTCTGGCGATGCCGATCCGCTGGCGCTGGCCCCCGGAGAGCCGCACACCTCGCTCCCCGACCACCGTGTGGTAGCCAGACGGCAACGTCTGGATGAAATCGTGCAGATGGGCCGTTCTTGCCGCCTGCTCTACGGCGCTGCAATCCACATCCTCGGGTTTCACCCCGAACGCTATATTGTTGGCAATGGTGTCGTCACACAAGAAGATGTGCTGTGGGACATACCCCACGAGGTGGCGCCAGGCACCAACTGTAGCCTCGCTCAACGTCGTGCCGTCGATGCGAATGTGTCCGCTTTCCGGCTCATACAAGCCAAGAAGCAGATCGACCAGGGTCGTCTTTCCAGAACCGCTAGCGCCAACCAGCCCAATCGTGTGGTTGCACGGGATTGAAAGGGACAACGCATCGAGAGCTGCACGGGCCCCCTCCTGATAGCGGAAAGTGACGTTTTCGAAATGTATGGCTTCGTTGAACGCGAATGCCCCGTCCGCATTCTCAGTGGGCTTGTTCGGCGCGAAGCGGACGAGATCGCGGGCAAGCTCGTCTAGTGCAGCATGGTTGAATCGGATGGCTGCTAGCGCGGCGTAGAGTTGCTGAAGCTCCGGCATGAGGCGATAGCCAGCGAACGCATAGATGCTGATCGTTGGCAAAATGCTTTCGAGACCGTGCCCTGCCTGAAGGTAGTAGAGCACGATCATAACGATGCCGCCGAAAGCAACGGTTTCGAGTAGGTAGCGAGGAACCTGGGCAACGACCAGGTTCGACACGGTGGCCTTCGCAAACGTCGATGACGGGGCATCGAATCTCGAGGCGAATGCCTGCTCTCGTTGGAGCACCTTGACATCCTTAATCCCTCCAAAGGCTTCAGCTGCGACCCTGAAGCGAAGCTGGTTAGCAGCCACTCTCTCTCGGCCCAACCGACGCTGCTTCGCTTTGACCAACAAGTATACGCCGCCGTACGCTCCACCAAGAACGACAACAACTATCGCAGCTAGCACAGGGTCGAGCACCACGAGCAAGCTGCACAGGGCTACGACGACGAGAGCCCGCGTTATAACGTTGAGGACCGGAGTGAGAACACCATTGCAGACCTGCTGGACCTCGGCGAAGATTGTATTGGTAAACGATGCGCTGTTTCGCGCAACGAAAAAACTGTACGGCTGGGCGAGATAGCCGCGCAGTAGCCTGGTGGATAGCCGATGGTAGGTAGCCCAGGAGAATCGCAACATGCCCCACACCGCGAGTGCGCTCAGGGCATTGCTGACCGCAAGCACCATGACGATCACTACCCCTAAACCGATTAGGAAAGCGGTCGTGGAAGTGAACCCGCACATCTCATATGCCCTGTGTAACCACTCGTTCCTGCTGACCACCGAAGGATCTGCGACCACCTTCATGAATGGAGCGATGCTCCCCACCCCAACCACTTCCACACCTGCCCGCACAACAAGCGCGCACGACAGTACTCCTAACTGCCTTCTCTCTCTACGATTGAATAGAGCCTTGAGCTGTCGTATAGGTCCGATCATGCCGCAACTTCGCCAAGGTTGTCCGTCGAAGGCGACGTCAGGCGGACCGGGATTATTGAGGCACGCCTCTTTTCGGTTGCCTGCAGATGTAGCGGGATCATACGTGCGGCGTGTCGAGTCACTGGCTCGGTTTCCGAGTTGGCGAGCATAGTCCGCGCCCAGGCATCGTCCAGCCGAACCAGGTAGCTCTTTGCTTGGAGTTCCGACCGGGCGCGACTTGGTCCGCCGCGGATGAAAGGCGCTCCCAGCTGGTGTTTGCGGTACCAGGGGCTACCGCCATAGCGAGTTCGCCGCCCCCCGCACACCTAACCACTTGGCCCACCGGCCCGGCCACGAGCCGTCCTATAGTGACGCCCAGGCCCCGCGACCGGTCCGTCTCGATGCAAGTCTAGGTCCTTCTGGTGGATACCCATACAAAGCAAGTAAGGTTTCGCCATCACTCGATGTCGCCCCAAGTCACTCCCAGACTGCTCATGACTCGTGCCGCCCTCCGCGTAGCAAGAATCTCCTCCCAGGATGTTTTGCTTCGTGTTGCGAACCTCTTGGCCGCGAGCGACGCTTCAGCGAGCGCTTATGTCTATTACGTCGCACTTCGTTTCTTCGGAACCGTGCGACGAGGACGAGCCGCAGCGATTCGAGCAGCGCGACGTTGTGCACTTCCAAGCGCGGTCCATTTGACGCCAATTGCCGAGATGGGCGTCAAAGGACAGAGGCCCGACCTCAACGATGCGCTAGCACTCATTGAGGCAATGCTCGAACAGATAGCTGTGAACGCCGTCGAAACCCCTGCTGGAGCCATCCAACTCCAGGGTTCGCTGAAGTACGCGCGGAGCATGCTTCGCGGCGACTTCGAGGATGCGTACGCGCAGTGGATTGACTTGCCAGCCACTACAACCGCCTTGCGCGCATTGGACTCGCTCGAGTTTGGTACCAATCACGGCATGTCACGACGCTGGTCTGAAGACACGACAATGGCAGTCGTTCTGCCAGGCAGCCTCGACTATGACCGTGGAGAGGAAATCGAGCGCCATGCGCTGGTAGCCAGGACCAACTGGACGGTGCGATACACTCCCAAACCCGAAACCGGCGCCCGAACCGACATCGCATTTCTGAACCAAGACCGATTCCTGGAACTCGCCAAGCACGATCTTGATGGAGAAATGCCCATTATCGTCACCAAGAGGAGTGCGCGCGCCCGCGCGAAACCGCTGCAGCCGCATCTGGCTTCTCATGTTGAGTTCGACCTGCTGGAACCCGATCTCCCCACGACCCAGCAGACCTATCTCACTGTTCCAATCGCGATGTGGGCCATGGCCAATCTGCGGCAGCCCGCCACGTTCTATTTCGCTGACTTCTATCTCGGGCAAGACTTTTATCAGGACGGCAGTTATGACCGGAAGAGATATCTAGAGTCGGCTGGCGACGTTCGCCGATCCTATTTCTCTCACGACGTCTTCTTCGTCCACGTTGCACTCCAAAAGTGGGCTCGGCAAGGAAGAATCCAGCCTGCAGGTAGGTTCAGCGAAATCCTTTCATGGCAAGGGGAAGAGTTCGCTCGACAGCTTCAGCGCAAATGGGGACGGACTGCCATGGAACAAGGCAACGATGGTTAGGGAGCCCCTCTTCGGCAACAGCGTATTCGTCTGCACCAAACCCCTGCAGTTTCTCGTCTGCGCGTCGATCGTGCGCAGCTACCGAATTCCCCGTTCCGACATCTACCTCATCACGTCTAAGATCGCCCATGCGAGCGATTTCCTCGCCTTTGTACGTTCCTCTTCGTACAAGAATCTCTTCTCTCGGATCCATGCACGGCGAACCTACAGCGAAGCCGCAGACGCTATCCGTCGACTAGACTACGACAGCCTCTTCGTCGACGACGACCGAGCCAGCGTCTATCGGCTCTTCGGGCCGCTCAAGACCCGATACCTGGTGGTGTTCGAGGAAGGATTTGGAACCTACAGAAATGACTATCGGGCGGAATTACCGCCCTTGCGACGGGCAAAATGGGTCGTCTTATCTGCTCTGACCGGGTGCGGACTGTACAAAGGCCATGGGCGCGAAACGAACTTCGTAATGGTCCAATTCCCGGAAGTATATGCTGCGCTGAATCCTCAAGCCGCTCGAAAGGCATTGCCACTCCCCAGACTCCTCGACGAGTTCTCCCATGCGCGGTCTGACTGGGACCGGGTGGTCAAAGGATTCGCGATCGATGTCCCAGGCAACGCCCGAAACTGCGCGCTCGTTCTCGGACGCTGGAGCGGCTCCCCCACCAAGGAAATCCGCGAAATCCTCCAGTCGCACGATCTCGTCTACTACAAGGCACACCCGCATGCTTCAGACCGTTCTGGAGCAGAAGAGCTGCGCGAACTGGGCGCTTCTTGGGTCCCCGTGGAGGTGTTCATCGATTACCTTGCCTCGAGGTGTGCTTCGCTCGTTGTTTACCATTTCGCATCGACCGCCTACTTGAACTGTTCCGGACATTTCGCTAACGTAAGTTTTGTTGCACTTGGCGAGGATGCTCGTGTTACGGAAGTCAGTGAGAAGCTCCGAGCTCGCGCCATGAACACCAGCATCAACGCTACGGCTTCACCCGGCAAGTTCAGTTCTATGCCCACGAAGAAGGATCAAAAAGTAGCTATATCTGTCGTGATCCCGACCTGTGATCGGCCGCTGATGGTGAGGCGAGCCGTTAGGTCCGTTCTGGAACAAAGCTTCACACCCGAAGAAATCGTAGTCGTCGACAACGGTAGAGAGCGACTGAACCAATTGGCCTTTCCCGAAGGCGTGCGACTACTTTTCGCGCCGAGTCGGGCTGGTGTCTCGCAGGCGCGCAATATTGGCGCGGCCGTCTGCAGCTCCGAATTGATCGCCTTTTTGGACGATGACGACTACTGGCACTGCGACTACCTGAAAGAGATCGCTGCGGCGTACGCAGCCCAGCCCGCGGCCGTGCTGGTAGGCTCCATGCACGACTCGGACACGCGGAAGCCAATCGGACGGAAAGAGAACAGGCGCCGCAAAAGCATTGCCAGCATGATCCGACGAGACCCGGGCATTATTGGCAGCACCCTAACGATTCGTCGAGAAACGCTGCTGGCGCTCGGAGGGTTCGACACACTGCTCACGCGTGGGGAGGACATCGATTTTGCCATTCGAGTGCGCAGGCGCTCGGGTGAAATCAGCTACGTTGAAAGTGCTGTCGCATACTATGACTACAGCCATGAGCAAAGCAGGTTGACCGCTGATGCCTGGCACTTGTTTTCCGCCAAGTGCGCCCTGGTCAGTAGGCACATCTCCAGTCCGCCCCTGGGCGCGCTTCTCATCGTGGACTGTGGCGCGCGAGTGGCCTACGCGCGCATCAGGCAATCGATGAATAGAAAGCGTTCAAGCACAGCGGGTACGTAGACCGCCACGCATAGCCCTCGCGATATGATCATTTCGCACAAGCACCGCTTCATATTCGTCAAGACCGACAAGACCGCGGGAACCAGCATAGAAATAGCGCTGTCGGAGTTCTGCGGCGAAGAGGACATCATCACTCCCATAGTCTTGGAAGATGAGAAACGCCGAGCGGCATTGGGATTTCGGGGAGCCCAGAATTACAAGTTTCCTCTGCATCGATACACGCCTCAGGACTGGCTATACACAGTGCGTCGACGGAGATCTGCGGGTTTCTACAATCATGCCCCGATCTCGCTGGCAAAAAGGCACCTGTCCGCCGAGCAGTGGACGTCTTACTTCAAATTCACCGTTGAGCGAAATCCGTGGGATAAGGTGATCTCTTACTACTTTTGGATGCATCCAAGGGAGCCCCGTCCCACATTGAGCGAGTACATCGCTTCCGGTCGTGCAAAGTCTAAACGTGGCATCGAGCTATACACGATTCAGGGTAAGGTAGCGGTAGACAAGATCATGCGATTCGAGAACCTACAAGTAGACCTAGAAGAGGTCGCCCGTCGCTTGGGCTTGCCCCATGTGCCCAGACTACCCGTAACCAAGCATTCGACTCGGCAGGACAAGCGACACTACCGCGATCAGCTGTCCTTGGAAGATCGCGACAGAATCGCGGAACTGTATCGCGCCGAAATAGCGCTGCTGGGCTACGAGTGGTGACCTACGATTGCTCGGATACCGTTCGCGCAAAACCAGTCTGCGACTGCGCCTCAGGAGCTTAACACCATGCGTTTCGTTCTTGTCACAGCGGATTTCGCGCCTCGTACCGGCAGCCATGCAACTCGTACCGTACATCTCGCCAAGTGCTTGAGGCAACTGGGGCACTCCGTCGCTGTCGTCACCTACGACGAGAATCAACATGCCCTCTACGGCGCGCCCGACCGTACGCTGGCCGCCAAGGTCCCGATTGATGTCGAGGTGTGTCGCGTAGGAGCCGGCTGGATCCACCGAATCCTTCACGTGGCCAGAAAAGGCGGCCGCAAAGCCACCGACATCAAACGTCACACCCGGCACAACCCGCTCGTCCCATTGCTGCTGCCCGACCCACATTTCTCCGCCCGGCGTGCCTTCGAAGTCGCTACTCTCGACGTGATTCGCCGGCGCGGGTGCGACGTTCTAATCACGTGCGCCTACCCTTTCACGATGACGCTGGTCGGGGCAGCGGTCAAGCGAGCCCGAGCTGACCTCACGTGGATTGCCGACTATGCAGACCCTTGGTCTGGAGCGCCTTTTTCCGAGCTGCGCTTGCCGAAGTGGCGGAGGCTTGTCGACCATCGTCTAGAAGGACGCGCTCTGACCCATGCCGATGCGATTACGGTAACGACTGAACCTACTGCTTCCCTTTACCGAGCTCAGTTCCCGAATTTGGAGGCCAAGATCGAAATCGTCAGCATGGGCTATGACCCAGACGACGCCACAAGAATCCAGCCAGCCCCGCGCGCCGAGTCCGACAAAAACAGGCTGGTGCTCCTTCATGCTGGGAGACTCAACACTGATGCTCGAGACCCTGGTCCGTTCATATCAGCGCTCGAAGCATGCGCAGCTGACAGGCCCGAAGCCGCGAAGTCGCTGAAGGTCGTGCTGCTCGGCGACGTGGACCCGCAAATCGCGACCGCAATCCAGAGCTCTCGTGCGGCTCACCTTTTCGAAATTCATGGCTGGGTAGACGGTTCGGAAAGCATCGCGCGTATGAAGTCTGCCGACCTACTATTGCTGTTTGGTAATCGCGGTGCCCAGCAGATCCCCGGCAAGGTATTCCAATACATCGGTACGGGTCGCCCAATATTCATGACCTGCGAGACACCCGACGACCCGACCGCCGCCGTCGTCCGACAATATGGTTCCAGCAGAGTTATTCCGAACGAAGCCGCCGCCCTCGAACGTGCATTGCGTGAGATGCTGGATGGCGCAGCCCTTCCTGCGCTCACAGACGCTACTTGCGGCGAATTCTCCTGGCCGCGCTTGGCCGAGAAGGTGGCGCAGTTGGCGGCCGAAGTTAGCGATCGCCATCGACTGGCAGATGCGCGACGACAGATGACACCAGAGGCTCCCGCGCGCCGCCCATGTCAGTGACCATGAATCCGTGTAAGGACATCGCGGGCCGGAGGGAGATGTCGTGATCGCCAAGGATCATCGTCGCAGAATCCTCGTGTTGACAGGGAAGAGAGGGGGCTACGGCGCCATGAAACCGATGCTCCGACTCATGCGCGACGACCTCGCGGTGGCTCTCCAGCTCGTCGCCACGGACCAGCACCTGAACGGGCGCTTCGGGGCCACAATCGAAGAAATCAGGGAGGAGTTCGAACTGGCCGCAACGCTGGATCTGATGCAGGCGGATGACACAGCGGCGAGCAGGGCACACGCACTTGCGAGGGGTCTGGCAGGAATGACTGACATTTATCAGAAGCTCGACAGCGAACTCTGTGTGCTGTACGGCGATCGAGGAGAAGTGCTCGTTGCAGCAATCGCTGCCCTTCACCTGGGGCTTCCGATCGCCCACATCCAGGGGGGGGACAGATCAGGTTCGCTGGACGATGCGATGCGGCATGCGCTGACCAAAATGGCGCACTTGCATTTTCCGGCGACACACGAATCAGGCGAGCGAATCCGTCGAATGGGGGAAGAAGACTGGCGCGTTCACGTTGTCGGTGACAATCACATCGATCTAATCGTCGCGGGTGAGTACTGGCCCAAAGACCGTGTGCTTCGTTCTCTCGATCTGGATCCGCAGCGCCCAATCGCGGTGGTGCTCCAGCACTCTGAAACCACGGCACCAGGCGAGTCGTATCGCCAGATGGTCGAGACACTCGAGGCGGTGCGTGACGAGAAGCTGCAGTGCGTGGTGGTGCATCCTTGTTCGGATGCAGGGTACGACGGGATCATTCGAGCCATCGAGAACTTGGCTCAGGGGCCCGATTTTCGCGTTCGAGTGAACTTGGATGCGCCCGCCTTCTGGGGTCTCTTGGCAATCAGTAGCGTGATGATCGGCAATTCATCCGCGGGTCTGATCGAAACTCCTTCCTTCCGTCTCCCGGCCATCAATATCGGACGGCGCCAGGTTGGGCGCCTCCAGAGCGAGAACGTGATCAATGTCACCCACGACAGGCACGCCATCAAGCAGGCAATCCGCCGTGCGTTGTCGGAACAATTCCTGGCCTCCGTCCGAAAGTGCCGTCAGCCGTTTGGCGACGGACGCGCCGGTGAAAAGATCGTGGATGTGCTTCGTCAGGTGCCGCTAGATCGTCGTCTGCTCACCAAAGAGATGACCTACTAACGTAATGGCGGTAACGGGCTAAGACGTGAACATGTCCAAAGACACCATCGCGCCTGCACCGACAGAACGCCGGAGTCGGCGGCCCACAACCTGGGTCATGCGCGAGCCTGGAAGCCCGGTGCCCGGTCGTTGACAAACGAGATCCTCTCGGGCGACGACGGCTCCCTCGGCCATTGCGCGGGTGAACGTGAGGCTCTTGCGCGCCCACTGGATGGACTCCAGCTCCGCCCCGGAAGGGGCCTTCTCCCAGCCTCCTCGAGCGGCCTCGACATCCCTGAGCGCACGCATGAAGCTCGGCAGGGAGTCCGGAGTGGCGCTGACTCTCCAGTCCTGCGCGTTGGGGACATCCACATCAATCGTGATGTGCTTTTCGAGAACTTGAGCACCCAGAGCAACAGCCGCAAGCGGAATGTGGTGCTCTTCGGTGTGGTCCGAATAGCCCACGGGCCCCTCGAAAAAACCGCGAATCTGGCTCATCGCAGCCAGATTTACGGTGGCCGGATCCGTGGGGTAGCTGGTGACGCAGTGTAGGATCGCGAGCTCTCTGCAACCGGCGTTCCGCAAAATCTCCATGGCCCAGCGCACCTGCTCCAGCGTGTACATGCCTGTGGAGAGAATAACCGGGATGGCGTAGGAGCCCACCTGCGCGAGGTACGGTTCGTTCTCGATTTCACCAGATCCGACCTTGATGGCTGACACCTCTGCCTTGGTCACCAGGAACTCCAATGCCTGCTCCTCATGACCCGTACAGAGAAATATGATCTGTCGCGCTGAACAGTAGTCGCGTATCTCGAGAATGGATTCGTTGCTCAGCTCCTTCGATCTAAGGCGTTCGCGCCAGTCTGGGGCGCTCGGGCCCACGAGAAGGTCCGTCGAGAAATGTTGGAACTTCACCGCGTCGCAGCCTGCCGACCGCGCCATATCCACCAACGCCTTCGCCTTCTGCACATCACCGAAGTGATTGACGCCGGCTTCGGCAATCACGAAGCAGGGGGCGCCCCCTCCAATTCTCTTGCCAGCAATCTCGAATTGCTTGGCAAAGGAGCTGGTCATCGCTGCTTCCACTTGGCAGCGGGCAACACAATTTCAGGATCTATGTGCCGCTCCGCGCGCGTGACGTGACCGAAGATCCCGTCCAAGACTTCATCGGTGAGAAGATGCGGCTCCAGACCGAGCGCTGGCAGCGCGGAGTGCTTTGCGTTAAAATAGTGGTCTTCCTGTTCAACACGCGGATTTTCGATGTGACGAACCTTCACATCTTTACCCCGGCCATGACCGACACGCTGCACTCGCTCAGCCAGATCGTTGACCGAGAACTGCTCCGTGAATTGGTTGAAAACCCTGAACTCGCCTGGGTCAGCACGGTTTAGAACGGCAAGCTCCACGCAGCGTAGCGTGTCCCGAATATTGAGAAATCCACGCGTTTGCCCGCCGCGCCCGTAAACTGTCAGGGGGAGCTCGTGGACGGCTTGTACGATGAAGCGATTCAGGACCGTCCCGAATACCGCATCGTAGTGGAAGCTCGTTCGCAGCGCAGGGTCCGCGAGTGTTTCATCGGTATCGATTCCGTAGACGACCCCCTGATTCAAGTCGGTTACCCGCATACCCCAGATGCGGCAGGCGAATTCCAGATTGTGGGAGTCGTGGACCTTGGAAAGGTGATAGAAGCTTCCTGCTTTCTTTGGGTAGAGCATCCGGTCGGAGCGACCGTTATGCTCGACGTTCAGCCATCCTTCCTCGATGTCGATGTTTGGCGTTCCGTACTCGCCCATAGTCCCCAGCTTCACGATGTGGCAATCTGGGACCGCACTTCGGGCAGCAAAAAGTATGTTCAGCGTCCCCGCGACGTTATTGACTTGCGTCGTCATGCACTTATCACGATCGATCATCGAGAAAGGCGCCGATGGTTGCTCAGCATAGTGAATGAGCGCCTCGGGTCGGACACGTTCGAAGAGATTGTAAACGAATCTCGCATTCTTGGCGATATCGCCTACGCTCACCTGAATCGTCTTCCCGGAAACCTCTCGCCAACGCCTTACACGCTGATGAAGGGTCGGCACCTCTTCCAGCGGAGCCGCTCCCACCTCCGCTTCCCAGAAGCGCTTTATCATGTTGTCGCAGATGGTGACGTCGTGCCCGCGGGCAGATAGGTGCATGGCCGTTGGCCAGCCAAGGTAACCGTCACCCCCGAGAATCAGGATTCGCATGGCCGAAATGCCCTCCAAGAACTGTCGGGTAGGACAGCACGCAAAGCGCGACCACCGCCCGACTCAGAAGTATTGCTGAAACAACTCATTACAAAACCAAGTTTCGGTTGGTCCGCTGTCGAGCAGCGGTCGCGGAGCTTACCATCAAGACCCGCGTCGTGATCCAGAGTTTAGGCCGACGATCGTGGAACAAGCAGCAGGGACTACATTCGACCAGGCGGTCGGCCCCTCGGTATTCGGTGCATTGCGACGCAGCAGCATTCACGTAGGAGCAGACAAAAACGCCAGTCCCCTGCCCCCGTGACAAACCAGCCAGCTGGAGATAGATACTTGCGTTCTACACACCTCGTCACCTGCACCCAAAGCGATCGTATTGCAAAAACCTGTTGCTCTCTACTATCGAATCCTCAACTATCACCAAGATAACTTGGTGCTGCTGCGTCAGCTCTTCGAGGCGCGCGAGTTGGAAGATCCCCGCTACGACACGCCGGAGCTGCTCGCCACGGTCGAAGTCCTCTTCGCACCGCTAGGATTTGCCGTCGATGGTCGCAAACTCGCCCAGTGTCCTCGCCTGAGGGCGGTTGCATCAAACACTACTGGGATTCCCCATATCGATGACTCCGCAGCAGGCCGCCGTGGCATTGCTGTCTGTGCACTGCATGACGAGTCCGACTTCCTCGATCGCATCACGCCGACTGCCGAGCATACGATTGGCCTGATGCTCGCGGCTTGGCGGCGTATCCCTTGGGCGCACGCTGCCGTACTGAAGAGTGAGTGGCGGAGAAAAGACTGGCCCGCGCCCACCATGCTGTCAACAATGTCGCTTGGTGTAGTCGGGATGGGTCGGCTGGGGAAGAAAGTGGCGCGGGCGGCAGAGGCGTTCGATATGCGCGTTGCCTATTTCGATCCTTACGTACCAGGCGGGACGTCGGGCTTGATCGAACTGGCCCGACAATCCAACGTACTTACCCTGCACGCCGTAGCCAACGACGACACACGCGGCCTCGTGAATCGT
Source organism: uncultured delta proteobacterium (assembly GCA_963809955.1). Taxonomy (GTDB): domain Bacteria; phylum Myxococcota_A; class Polyangia; order Polyangiales; family Polyangiaceae; genus JAICQQ01. The sequence goes on along the minus strand of CAWELQ010000007.1, from coordinate 333,606 downwards.
CGCGTGCTACAAGCGCTTCCCGCTGGCGCCATTGTCGTCAACACGGCGCGGGGCGAGTTGCTCGATACCGATGCGTTGCTGGATCTGCTGGAGGCCAAGCATCTGGCTGCGGCGGCACTTGACACGGTCGACGGCGAGTATGGAGTCGATTTCGAGCAGCAACTCGAAAACTCACGCCTTCTTGCCTATGCAAGGACGCACGACAACCTCGTCCTCACACCTCACATCGGCGGGTCTACAGTTGACGCCTGGCGGGCAACGCAACGCAAGGTGATCCTGAAGGCCGCAGCGGCGCTCGGCATCGAGGACCATTCATGAACGTTTCCGCATGGGGATTTATCCCGGCGAGAGGCGGCTCCAAGTCGATTCCCCAGAAGAATCTGGTGCCCATCGGAGGACGCCCTCTCCTCGACTACGTCGGTCTCACTGCGAAAGCTTGCGGTACCCAGCTGCAGCGTCTGATCGGTTCCACCGATTCTCCCGAGATAGCCCGACGCTTCCGTGACCTTGGGATCGAAGTGGATACCCGGCCACCAGAGCTCGCGGCGGATACTACGCCCGTGGCCAACGTCGCCAATGATTTCCTCGCGCGCCAAGCCGCCGGGGGCATCGCGCTTCCAGACTTTTTCGTTCTGTTTCAGCCCACGAGTCCCTTTGTACTCCTGCAACACGTTCAGGCCCTGCTCACGGCCATGGCGCGTGAACCTTCGTGCCGCAGCGGGCATACGATCGTGCCCTGCCCTCACAATCACCACGAGCTCAACCAACGCTGGTATTCCGACGGCTGGACAGCCTTTGCTCACCAGACTGAGCGCAGCGCCGCCTATAACAAGCAGCTCAAGTCAAAGCGTTGGGTGTTCGGTAATCTCGTGGCAGCTCGCTCAGAAGCCCTCATTCGCGGTGGGGACTTTTTCGCTGTTCCCAGCGTCGGCGTTCCAATCGAGCGTCCATACGACCTCGACGTGGACGGGCCGAGTGACATCGTCCTGGCAGAGGCGTTACTAAGCTCCGGAGCCGTCGACCTTCCGCACCTGGCCGAGTCTTGAACGCGCCAGACGGATCCACCATTCCTACAACGTGCCTCGCCCGGTTGTTGGACGGCACCGGCCTGGAGGCCCGGGAGACCGACGAGTCTCTCGTGTGCCGAGCTTTGGGTTGACACCGCAGCGACACATCGGCGACTGTCATCCGACGCTCTGCCAGTGCAGCTCCACTCTTTATGGAAGCGGCCCAAGACTTACAGCGCTCGGAGCCGAACATGACGACTTCAACCGGAGGCCACGGACGCGGATGAACTTCAAACTGGGACAACATACCGTAGGCGAGGGGCACTCCGTGTACGTCATCGCCGAGGCGGGTGTGAATCACAACGGCAGTGTGAACCTCGCCAAGCAGCTCGTCCGGAGCGCCGCGGAGGCTGGTGCGAGCTGCGTCAAATTCCAGACATTCAAGGCAGAGCGGGTGGCGACGCCGCAAGCGCCCAAGGCGGAGTATCAGCTCAAAACGACTGACCGAAAAGAAAGTCAGCTGGACATGCTCCGGTCCCTGGAACTCCGTGAAGGAGATTACCGCGAAATCCTTGAAGAATGCGCCAGTGCAGGGTTAGACTTTCTGTCGACGCCCTATAGTCGCGAGGATGTCGACTTTCTCGAGCGCCTCAACGTAAGCGCTTACAAGGTGGCATCGGCGCTGTTCGTGGAACGGCACCTCCTGAGACATATCGCTCAGACCGGTAAGCCCGCGATAATCTCCACCGGAATGGGGACGCTAGCTGAAGTGGAAGAGGCAGTGGGCGTCTGGCGCGCCGCTGGTGGACGCGGACTGGTGCTTCTTCAGTGCACGACCAACTATCCCTCGACGCTGCAGGACGTCAACCTACGGGCCATGCAGACGATGCGCAGAGCGCTCGATGTCCCGGTCGGGTACTCCGACCACACGGAGGGTGAAACGGCATGCTTGGCGGCAGTGGCACTCGGTGCGTGCGTCCTGGAGAAGCACTTGACGCTCAATCGGACCATGTCAGGTCCGGATCATGCGTGCTCAGCCGAACCGGTTGAGCTCCGGAGACTCGTTCAGCAAGTCCGCCAAGTCGAGCAAGCCCTCGGAAACGGGCGCAAGGAGCCGTGTGAAGCCGAACTGCAAAACCTGACCGGCATGCGCCGGAGCATCGTCGCAACAAGGTTCATCCGCGCAGGGCAGGTACTGAGTGATTCGATGCTCGCAGCCAAACGGCCCGCCACAGGCATTTCGGCGAGCCATTGGGACCGCGTGGTGGGGCGAACAGCAACGGCCGATATCGCCCCCGACACCCTCCTGACCTGGGAGTTGTGCGGCGGCGCGCCGGACTGACCAATCGTGTTGGCGAGATGGTTTGCGCAATGCGAATTGCGCGAGGTTCCATGTTCGGCTATACAACCGAGCGTTGGCTCATTGAGCCAGCGCTACAGACGTTGACTGGGCGGTTTCGAGCAAGTGGCAATCTATCTGTCAACGGGGGCTTTCAGAACGAGGAAGCTCGATGATATTTTGATGATCGCTGAACAGGCGGGAATCACCCACATCGAGCTGAGTTCCGGGGTTTCCCCCGCACCCGACTTGTTATCCTCGGTGCGCTCCTACAAGGACCGGCTCGAGTTTCTCGTTCACAACTATTTCCCGCCTCCTGCAAGTTCGTTCGTCCTAAATCTGGCAGCTTTGGATGATGACACCTTGCAGCGCAGCCGCCAACACTGCCGAAGCGCCATCGATTTGGCGGCGGAGCTCAGCTGTCCATTTTATAGTGTACACAGCGGCTTCGCGCTCCGCATTCGACCAGAGATGTTGGGACAGCCGGATGCTCAGAGCATTGCTCCACTCGATCCGTACGAAAAGGCCTACGCAGTCTTCGTCCAGAGCGTCCAGGAGCTCTGCAAGCATTGCGACGAACGGGGTATCGACTTCGTCATTGAGAACAATGTGCTAGCACCCAAGTTGGCGCAAACGGGACGGGCCAACTCCTTGCTCATGAGTCGCGCCGAAGAGGTGGTCCGGCTCATGAACGACGTATCTCATCCCCGTCTCGGTCTATTGGTGGACACGGGCCACGTCAAGGTGAGCGCAACCGCGCTCGGCTTCACTCCGGAGTCCTTCATTCGAGACACGGCCGACTTCATCCGCGCCTTCCATCTCAGCGACAACAACGGTCTCGCAGATCAAAATCGTACATTCGACCGCGATGCCTGGTTCGCCCCAGCACTCAAAGACTTCCCTAGCTCAACCATCGTGGTCGAGGCTTACAAGCTCACGGCCCAGCAGATGCGCTCGAGCCTCGATTTGGCTGAGAGCTTGCAGTCGGGAGTTGCTCTGTGATCCAAAGTCGCGTCGAAAGAATATTCGTCCCATCGGGTTCCAGCTTGCGGACTGCGTTGGAAGTACTCAACCGTGAAGCGCTGGGCGTGGTCTTCGTAGTCAATGATGCGCGCGTTATGATCGGTCTACTCACCGACGGCGACGTCAGGCGCTGCGTTCTCGCAGGCGCCAGCCTCAATGAGGCTATCGATTCCTTCATGAATCGCAACTTCATCTCTGCGAACGTTTCCACACCGCGCGATGAAGTCATCGGGCTTTTGACACATAAGATACGACACGTTCCGGTACTGGACGATGACGGGCGTGCCAATGACGTGGTTCTCTGGTCAAACATCTCTCGCCTTGCGGTCATGCAGCCGGCCCTTGCGGGCAATGAGCTCGAGTACGTGACCGATTGCGTGCGCAGCGGTTGGATTTCTTCGCAGGGCTCCTATGTACGTCGTTTTGAGGAGATGTTCGGCGCCTTTATCGGCACGCCCCATGCGCTGTGCACGTCGAGCGGCACTGCGGCACTGCATCTCGCGCTCGTAGCCCTTGGCGTCGGTCCCGGCGACGAGGTCGTCGTACCCGCCCTGACCTTCGGGGCCTGCGCAAATGTAGTCATACAGAGCGGCGCCACACCTGTTTTTGCCGATGTGGATCCGAATACTTGGACGCTCACCACCGACGCCCTTCTAGAAGTGCTGACACCTCGAACGCGCGCAGTAATGCCCGTCCACCTGTATGGCCATCCATGCGATATGGATCCAATTCTAAAGGTGGCTCGCGCACAGAACCTCCTCGTCATCGAAGACTGTGCGGAAGCCCTCGGGGCTGAGTACAAAGGTCAGAAAGCAGGAACGTTCGGCGACGTCGCCGCTTTCAGTTTCTTTGCCAATAAGGTCATCACCACCGGTGAGGGAGGGATGGTCGTCACGCACGATGCTGAGCTGGCCCAGCGCATTGCCGTCCTGCGCGACCATGGCATGTCGAAGGACCGCCGGTACTGGCACGAGTTCGCCGGATTCAACTATCGCATGACCAATATGCAGGCGGCGGTGGGCGTCGGGCAGTTGGAACGCATCGGGAAGTTTTTGAGCCACCGTGATGCGGTCGTGGCTCGCTACGACGAGCGTTTGAGCAAGGTTCCAGGGATTGTCCTTCCGCCTAGGGCCAACTGGTGCCGCAACATCTTTTGGCTGTATTCCATTCTGGTGGACCCGGAGCTCGCCTGCCTCGGGCGCGACCAACTTGCCTCGAGGCTGGTAGATTACGGCATCGAGACTCGACCGTTCTTTCACCCACTCCACCTGCAGCCGGCGTACCCCCGGCGCGCCGCTGATTCTCTCCCCGTAACACTGCGGTTGGCCAGCATGGGGCTGAGTTTACCAACCTCGAACGATCTGCTACTGAGTGAGGTCGACCGCGTTTGCGCAGCGATCGAAGCGACCATACAAGGGCACCGGCTTTCCGAAGCAGCGCAGCGGTAGGCACTTCCTTCCCGAAAGCACAACGATCCAAGGGTTGACCGCTCGCTGTGCCATACGTCGCCATCGCAATACGCTACCGATGATGCACGCGGAATGGGCTTCTTTGCCAGAAGTACTCGGCAGGTTTCGACTTCAAAGTAAGATGCGGCGATCGCCCGAACACGATTGTGTTGTCAGGGATGTCGGCGTCGACAACCTGCGCGCCTGCAGCAACAAACACGTTGCTCCCGATGCAGCATGCTCCGATGATTGACGCATTTGCAAACAGCCAAACGTACTCCCCCAAGGTCGGATAGGTATCCTTGTTTGCACCGACTGTGCATCCCTGCTGGAACACCAGGTAGTTGCCGTATGTCGCGCGGCCCAGGACGGAGCCAACCGGATGCTCGATGAACCAAACTGCCGGAAGCGAAACTTCGTGGAACAGATCACATCCATTCAGCATCTTGTTTAGGTAGTAAATCTTGTCAGTAAGCGCTGACGCTCCGCATCGTTGACACAATAGATGACTAAGAGTGTAGAGAAAGATACAGTATTGTCCCGAATGATATGGGCTGAAGACTGCAAGACCCTTTTCATCTGAGTAGTACTTGTTAGTAATCTCAGCGAAGCAAGACTGGCAAGCGTCCAGCGCCGCAGGCAAGGACTGAACTAACAGTTTGCGTTCACTCGCAGTAAGAAGAAAGTTATTGTTCAGCTGGGTCGTGATTATTTCGAGGAGATGCTTCCTCCCAACAGTTATCTTCATCTTCATTCGTCCACGCCAAACCTGCTCATGCCAAGCGCTGAAATCCCTCGTGCCTAACTGGACCTCTCAACCTCTCACGAGGATCACCCGTTCGAACCGACGCAGCCATAGTTTCGAAGATCTTGAAGCAGGCATCTCGATAAGCTTGCACGTGCTCCTCCTTGTGGGCGAACGTCGGATAAAAGGACGTGCCGGCAAGGATGCCTCGGTCGAGCATTTCCTGTGTAAACAGCGTGCTCAACACGGAGCCCAATTCACCCTCAATTGACAGATGGCTGAGTGGGGGAATGCCGCGTATCGTAACAACGATTCCTGCACTGCATGCTGCCTCTCGCCAGGCGTTCTGCACAGCCGTACCAACCTCTATTAGGTGCTGCCCCACGTGCTCAGCCCCGTGCTTTCGAATCGTCGCCACCGCCGCTGCGGGGCCAATGCGGTCGGTCCAGTACGTGCTACTGATGAACGAACGCTGAGCCGCTTCCATCACGGATTTCTTTCCCACGAGAGCTGCCATGGGGTAGCCGTTTGACATTCCCTTAGCGAATGCGGCCATGTCTGGCTCGACGCCGAATGTCAAATGGATTCCCCCCGTATTCATACGCCAACCGGATGTCACCTCGTCAAAGACGAGCACCGCGCCCGATCCGCTCGCGATGTTCCGCACATCTTGGAGGAATCCGTCCTTTGGTTGCTCGCTGCGCACTGGCTCCATGACAATGGCAGCCAGTTCTGGGCCATGCTCCACCAGGATTTCTTCTAGGTCTTGAACTTCGTTGTAGCGAAACGGAAGCACTGACCCCCTCAACGCGCGCGGTACTCCGGCTGGCTGCAATCCCGGGAGGAGGTGTCCGTCAAGGGCCGTAGTGTCACCAATGTTTGACGCGAGATACCAGTCATGCCAGCCGTGATACCCGCAGACTGCTACCTTTTCTCTACCAGTGGCAGCGCGCGCGATGCGAATCGCAATGGCCATGATCTCCCCCCCACAACGGGCGAAACGAACCATATGTGCCCAGGGATGAAGGTCTATCAGTAACTCCGCGAGTTCCACCTCTTCTGCACAGTTGAGAGTTGCCATATTCCCGCCAAGAGCTGCATCGACAACAGCCGCATCCACGTCGCTGTCGGCAAACCCGAGTGGCGATGTACCCACCCCACAGTGCGTCATATCGAGGTAACATCGGTTGTCCAGATCCCACACCTCGACCCCCTTGGCCCGCGAGTAGTATGCCGGCCAGCGTTCGGGAAGGAACATTTCTGGCCGCTTCGACAGGAGCTGCGTGCCGCCGGGAATGAGCAAGCGAGCTTTCTTGTACAGTTCTTGGCCTCGACCCATGTCACTACCTTTGGTCACGCGCGGGGGTTCCGCCACTCCGTTATGTCCAGCAGGCCCTGCTCTACCAGAAATTCGGCCCAAGCGAGGTCAATGGGTTCATCTATCTCGATAGAGTGCAAGCGGTCCATAACATAACCATAAGAAGTATCGGGGTCCTCATAGATTCGCCGGTGCATTTTGAAGAAGTCCCACCGGAAGAGGTACAGTGCACCATTCATTGTGTATTCTTTTTTGAAGTCTTGCCGGCGCACCTCATGGCGCCCTCCAATCTTGTTGACGATCGCCGCAATACGCCCCTGCTCATCAAGCGACCCGACCACGTCGCTCGACACTTCCATTTCACGAATGCCAACCACAACGTTCGCATTGCGTTCGCACAGCAAACGCACAGCCGCATCGTAGTCTGCGCCGCGCGCGAATGGCGACGTCGGCTCTAGCAGCATGACTGCGTCGTATGCGCGCCGTTCACATTGCTCGATCCAGCCCATTGCATGAGCGATGACGTCTACTGTTGCCGCGTCATCCGTGGCCAACTCCATTGGTCTCGTGAACGGCACTTCAATTCCGAGGCGTCTGGCCTCAGTCTGGATTTCCGGATCCTCGGTGGATATGATTAGTCGTTTGCAGTACCGCGACTGGCGCGCTGAAATCGCTTTGTACCCAATCAGCGGAATGCCAGCGATTCGACGCAGGTTCTTGCGGGGTACGCCTTTGGAGCCGCCGCGCGCAGTAATGAGAAACAGGACATTCATGGGGCGAGTCCGTCCCCTTCGGGGCCGCCTCGAAGCGGTTCCTTCGCGCTCACCATGCCGTCCACCCGCCATCTATAACGAGATTGTGGCCAGTAACATATGCTGAAGCATCGCTTGCCAAGAATGCCACGGCACCCTTCAAGTCTTCTTCCTTGCCCAGACGCCCGAGTGGGGTCTTGGCTTGGTAGCGCTTTCGGAACACTTCCGGTTGCGCCCGTTCAATGCCGCCGGGGCTTACTGCGTTCACCCGGATTCCAGGAGCCAGAACTGTCGCGAGATACTTCGTCAGTTGAACCAACCCGCCCTTGGTTGCCGCATATGCAGCCGGGTTGCCCATGTGCGTCCCTTCATATAGCGACAAATCAGGGCCGACTATCCCGTAGATCGAGGAGACGTTGACGATGGAACCATTACGAGACTGTTCAAGCGCAGCCCGCGCATGGCGCGCCAACAGGAAGGCGGATGTAAGATTCGTGCTCATCGCTGCCTGCCATGCCGAAAGGGTTTGCATTTCGAATGGTACCGAATAACCGTGTAGTGCGGATTCCCCGGTCAAGGCTGCACAATGAACCAGCACGTCGATACGCCCCAAGGTTTGGAGTGTAGACGTTACTAGCCTGGAGACATCCTCCTCGTTGGTAACATCCGCACACATGGTGATAACTGGTGCTCCAGGCGCCAACGTGCGAAGCCGATCGGCTGACATCAGCGAGTTATCCTTGTCGCGATCGACGATCACCGTCGAAGCGCCGCATTGGACGAGAGCCTCGCAACATGCATACCCAATGTGCCCCGCACCACCTGTGACGATGGCGACTCTGCCAGTCATGCTCAATAGCTCGTCAATGCTTCTCATCATGCCTGACCATCGGTGAAACTGTACCAGGTCGCACTGGAAACGTAAGTCCCATGGCAATACCTGGCGCAGCGTCGCAATGCCCGCATGCTTGGCCGCGTTCCCTCATTAGATTGGTACGGTCGCCCGGCCGCAATTGTCTCGTGCCCTCCACGCAGTCTATATTGGGCGAGCATGATAAGAGTCCCTCGTGGTTCACGTACCTGAGTTCGGCAGGGGCATATTCGTCTGCAGCAAACCGTTGCAGTTCTTGGTCTGCGCGTCGATCGTGCGACGGTACCAAATCTCGGCTCCCCAAATCTTCATCGTCGCCAGGGACATAGCCGACACTGCCGGATTTCTGAGCTTCTTGCACTCATCATCGTATAAGGATCTATTCGCCCACATCGAAGCTTGCAGCGACCACTTCGAAGCTGTCGATTCGATCAGACGCCTCGACCTCGGCTACGATAGCCTTTTCGTGGAAGATGATCGTGTGAGCAAATACCGACTTTTTACATCGATCAAGAGCAAGTACATGATGGTATTCGAGGAAGGGCTCGCCACCTACCAAGGTGACTACAGAGCACCGCGGTATCATCTAGAACCGAAGTGGAATAGCCTTCGCAAGTTGAAATGGATGGTGCTAGCTCAGCTGACGGGTTGTGGGCTCTTCTTTGGTCATGGCCGCAAAACCAACTACGTGATGGTGCAATTCCCGGAAGTCTACGCTGCCCTCAACCCTACTACAGCGACAAAGGCGCTTCCCGTCCCCAGAGTCATAGACGAATTCCGGAACGCCCGGAAGGAGTGGGACGGCGTGGTTGAGCGATGCATGACTAAGCTGCTCAGTGCCGCAGGCAATGTGGCACTCGTACTAGGGACCTGGGGAGGGGTACCTTCGGACAAGGTCAAGGAAATTCTCCGATCGCACGACGTAGTGTATTACAAAGCCCACCCGCACGACAGTGGCCATGACGGCGCAGCCGAACTAAACGTCCTTGCGGAGTCGTGGATACCTGCGGAAGTCTTCGTTGACTACCTCGCCCGCCGCTGCACTTCTCTTACCGTCTATCACTTCAATTCGACGGCCGCGATCAATTGCTTCGCCCGCTACGACAATGTTTCTTTCTTTTCTATGCGGGATGATGCGCGGTTCGCGGCGGTTACCGAACAATTATGCCTGTCCCGTCCAATCGTGACCGCTAATGAACCTACGGAGTTCGCTTGACAACCAAACTCATGGCGAACGAGAGCTGCACCGTGTGGGATGAGCTCATCGACGAAATACGGGGGTCGGCGTTGGTATCCACTCCGCTCGCCCATGCGCCAGCACGGCCACCAATGTCACGAAGAATGGCATCATAGGCATACGGTAGCGTGAAAGGGTTCCCAGATTGGTCGTGCCCAAACCCACCCCTAGGGCAAGGCCCAGTACGTAGACCGCAGCAAAACCCAGTATGGGCGATGCAAGCACAGCTCGCCCCATGCCGACCGGACCTGCACGCACCAGCGCTATCAGTAGCAGCACGGTGATGCCCGTGCTCTCAAGAGCATTCACGGCCGTCTGCGGATTGATGATGTCCAGTAAGGTTGGGCGAAAGAGCGCCGTCAGGATCGCCTCCGGAGCATATGCCAACTGACCCGAAAAGGTCTGAACTTCGGGGTTCCCCATCGCGTAGTCAGTACCGCCCTTGGTGCGCATAAGACCTGCCTGCACCTTTGCTGTTTCTTCGGCCAATCCAGCGGCCTCGAAACGGGGAAACAACTCGCCGATACCCACGACAAAAACGGCTGAAAGAACCACTCCCAAAAGGAACGCTCCTGGGCGAATCAGACGTCGGCGCCTGAGGTGCGGAGCGCGCGCACCATCAAGGTAGAACCACAGGCCGGCGGCCAGCCCAAACGGCAGTAATAGGTACGCTTTGACTGGGGCCGCGAGCAGGAGCCCCAGAAGAAACAAGACGAGGCCGAGGATGAGGCGGCGCCGCGTCGCCAGAGCGTGACCACCGTAGATGGTCAGCCCCAAACCGACAAGCGCTACTGACTCCTTTAGAAGCGCGCTCGACCAGAACACGACTGACGGCTCCCATAGACACCCGATCAACGCCAACAGATGGAACTTTTCAGGGAGTTCGCGTCTGAACACACGGTAAACAGCCAGGGTCGAGAAGAAACTCAGACCCCCCAGCATGATGCACGCGGCATATAGGGAATCATTGAGCAACAACATGCTGAAGCCAGCGACAGCCTGCATCGACCCGGTCGCTCCCGAACCCAAATGCACTGGCAACGAAACATCCGGCTGTTGCAGGTAGACTTGGAGCAGCCGGTAACTTCCTTCAGTTGGGTACTCCTTCAGGAACTCCGCAAGGAGCATCCCTATGCGACGGTAGGTGGTCATGTCCCCGCCCCCGTAGACGTTGGTCACGACGAGAACCTGCCCCAGCCCGGCCAGGAAGTGAACGGCCAGGGAGCCCCATAGCCACAGCCGTTCCCAAGGCTCGAAACGCCCCTGTACGAGAACGAAACACAGCGTTATCGTGACTACGACAATAAGCGAAGGAACGAAGTCACTCATCCGCTTTGGTCCCTGATTAAACGCGGGTTCTCGCCGGGTTCTCGCGGCGGCGTCGACTTAATCTCGTCCCGCCACACCACAACCACTTCTGACCTCCAACGGCTCTGCCGAGCGTGTATGCTCAACCGCACTGAAGAGGGCACCGATCAGACCTACGCAGCGTCTTCGCCTGAGGCACGAGCGTCGTCGCCACGATAATAATAGTAGTAGTAGCCCTTGCCGACGCGGCGAGGGTCAGCACCGTTGAGCACGGTTCCGACTACATGGCTCCCTACATCCTTCAAGACGCGCACGGATCGCCGCGCCACATCGCGACCGGTGGCGAAGGCTCGCACGACGAATACCGTTCCATCCGCCAAAGCGGAAAGGATCGTGGCGTCGGTGACTGCGGTGATTGGTGGGCTGTCCATTATGATGCGGTCAAAGCGCCGGGAAAGCTCCTCCAGCAATTTTTGAAAGCTCTCACTACCGAGAATCTCCGCAGCATTGGGCACGTGCGGTCCCGCTGTGAGAACACTCAAATTGGGCACTTGTGTCGACAAATCCAGCTCGTCGAGCAGACTTCGATCCAGCACGGCTTCGCTGACGCCGGGCTCGCGCGGTTTGTCAAAAATCTTGTGAATTCGTGGCCTGCGGAGGTCGCAGTCCATAAGGAGCACTCGGTGCCCTGCTTGGGCCATCGCGGTGGCCATCCAACACGCAATCGTTGTTTTGCCTTCGCCCGGCCCAGGGCTCGCGATAAGTAGAGTACGGTACGGTTTATCCGGAGCAGTGAACGTGATGTTCGTGCGCACGGCACGAGCCGCCTCTGCAAGCGCCCCTGTCGGGTGCTGGTGAACCAAGAGTTCAGACAGCTCATCCACGCTATGGGCGTGACGGCGCGACCTCTTGTGCTTGGTTCCATAGTACCCGGACTGGCCGAGCCGCTGGTTCCTGGGCAAGAATCCGAGCATTGGGACCGCCAGATGGCGTTCGAGGTCATCCGGCGACTTAATTGACCGATCGAGCAACTCGCGCCCGGTCGCGGCACCGACACCCAAGATAATGCCGAGCAACAGCCCAGCGATCATGAGGGTCGGTGGTCTCGTACCTACACGAGTTCCCTTGCGTGGGCCATCAACCATCCGAATGTTGTTGTCATGAATCAAGGAAGTGAGGTCGCTCTGCTTTGAACGCTCCAGCACGAGTGAGTACAACTTTTCGGTGTTGTCCTTGAGCCGCGCCAGACGGTTGTATTCGATTTCCTTCAAATTCAGATCGAGCGCCTGCTGCTTTGCTGCCTGATACAGTCCGACCAAGCCATTGAGCTCAATCTCCAAGGCTTCAAGGTCTCTCCTGACCCCCTCCTGCATGTCGCCAAGCTCGTTCATGAGCGCCTGTTGCGTGGTTTCGAGCTCCGCCTCAGCCGAGCGGACGCTCGGATGCTGTGTTCCTCGGCCGGACGCCAGGAGACTATCGCGCTTCGTTCTCGCCTCAATGTAAGCGTTTCGCAAGCCATTAAGCAGTTCATTTGCCAGCAGCTCCCCAGTGGGAATGTCTTCCGGGCGCTCCGGCTTGATGTCCGTCAACGTCTTGTACCGCGCCTGGATCTTCTCACGTTGAATTCGCGCCTCCGTAATCTTCCCGCTCAGTTGCGTGATCTCCTCACGCAACATGTTCGACTGATCGTCGTAGGAGACCGAGAGCATCTGGTTATCCTTCTTGTAGCGATGCAACGATAACTCGCTATTGTTCAGCTCTCCCTTCAAGTTCTCCAGCTGAGTCTTGAGCCAGGTGTCCGCGGTCTGCGTCGCCGAGTCCATTTCATCGAGGTTGTGCTGGATATACGACTCTACCACCGCTGCGAGAACGCGACGCGCCCGCTCGGGATCCGCGTCATCGAACGAGACATGCACGAGCCGCGTCGATCGTTCTGGATCAACAACGAGCCTCGAACTCAAGGCGTTCACGGCCGCATCCAACGAGACCGGTCCCACACCTTTTGCTTGGCCCTTCGGCACATTTTGAACAAACGCGCGATCATTAACCAGGCCCAGATCATTCACCACCTGTTCAAGGATAGCGCGACTATCTATGATGTGGATTTGAGTCTGGAAGTACTCTCTATTGTTCCAATATTCTGAAACGTTAACTACCTGGTCTACGGTTCGACCAAGCGGGCGCGGAGTACTCGGATCGATCATGATGGTCGCCGTTGACCTGTATTTCGGGGTAAGCCCCGCTGCGTAGAAGCCTGCACTCGTTACGCAAGCCACGACGACGAAGAGAAAAAGCCAAATGCGCTTCTGAGCGATTCGCCAGATCTGACCCGGCGTTAGGCCTTCGTCCTTTGCCTCCGTGCTTTTGGACGAGACTACCCCGGAGCGTTCAGTATTACTGGACATAGGCGTGGAATGAATAGTCCATGGTGCAACCAATCGCACCCAAAAAGGTTGGGGCTAGTAAGGTGCGACACAGTCCCGCTCCATTCACGCGGCCCGCAGGCCAAGCAAACAAAGCAAACAAAGGTGTCTCGTGCCGCCCATCCCCAAGTAACGCGCGCCCACCACGCTCAGCGGTCGAGCCCGCTCAGATCCTTGAGCATCCTACGTCGAACCAACGACCGCTTGGCCGCTATCGCAGCAAACTCGCTTGGTTTCGCAATGCGCTGTGCTTTCCTGAGCGCGCTTTCAGCGCGGCGATACTGACCAACGTCGACAGCAACCTCCGCAATGTTGAACAGAGCAGGTACGCTCGGATCCTGTCGGGCCGCTCGCTCGAAATGCGTCATCGCTCCTTCTGGGTGACCAGCCTGGATCAGGGCACGACCAAGTTCGGTCGACAAACGAGCGCAGGCCTTGCGCGTTCCACAAGGTTGCTTGAGCAACTCCCGGGCGATGGATTCGATCTGTGCGCGCGAGGGTGTTTTGCTCGAGCGAATCAGGCTTAGTCGGGATCGGAGGCATTCCCGATACGACTTATCGGTGAGGCTCGGACACGGCTTTGCAAGCAATGCGTCCGCCTCGTCTTCCCGGCCCAGCTTTTGGAGCAGCTGTGTTTTGAGCTTCACTCCAAGGAAACGATCAGGACTACTGTCGATTAGAGCGTTGACCTGGACTAGGGCCTGTTCGACACATGCCGGATGGAGGTTGGCGTCACAATGCCCCGACTTCAACTGAGCAACGAGGTATCGTGCCAGAGCTTCCCTCGCTTGCTGTGACTCTTTGTCACGCATCAACGCGGCCCGAAGCGCTGCCTCGTAGAGGCCACGCTCTGACGAAGCTTTGAAATTGTCGGCGGCCGCCATCAGGACCTTCGCACCGGCTGCTCCACCAGGAGCGGCCCGCAACACGTCATCGAGCGACTTGCTCCAGTCCGCCGCAAGTCGACCTGCCACCACCGTGGCCATCGGATCGAGCTCCGCCGCCAAACGCAGTTCCAACAGGGCTTGCTTTGCAACCCCACTTGCATGAAGGACTTGCGCCGCGAGTAAGTGAGTTTCCGGCTCATTCATGCCACGCTCCAGGGCTCTCGAAACCCAGCGCATGGTATCCGGTTTGCGGCCTAGCAGACTCACCTCCCCTCCGAGGCGCGCGAGGTATGGCTCGGCCGGCGTCCGTAGCATCGCTGCGCGCAAGCGCGACCGCAACGCTTCAACGCTGTCCTCGTCGCGAAAATTCACAGCCTGAGCCGCCTCGTGCAGGGCTTTTTGCTCGCTGCGCTCATCCTCGTGCGCAAAAAGCAGAGTGAAAATCCAAAGACCTCCGCCCAATGCCAAGAGAATAGAGCTGCTCAGCCGACGAGGCCTTTCCGCGGCCCCGCCGGCAGTCGTTGTTCGGGGCCTTCGGTCCGGCCGCCACAGGACCGCGAGCGCCCACGTTACCGCGAGCGGGGTAGCTGCGCGCTCGAGCCCGAAATCGACCAGATTCTGTGTGAACACGACTGCCACACCCGTTGCCGCACCGGCCCCCAAATTGCTTCCCCGAATGCTGACGTTCCGAGGACGGAAAGCCCAGAGCAACGCGCCCATCGCCAGGACGGCCAAGGGAACTCCCCACTCCGAGCACCACTGCACGATGAAGTTCTCTGGATAGGTGAAGATCTTGTTTCCGGTGGGCGGCGAGTAAGCCGGAAAGACAGTGCCAAACGCTCCCCGGCCGACACCGAACAGCCAAAAATCCTTGATCAGAGGCAACGACCAGCCGGCTAGTTTCAGCTTCTCGAAATCGTCTTGGCGGAGACCATTCCAGGTCAGCTGGCTGGCTCCCAAAAGTGCAAACACCAACCCAGAACCGACCGCAACAAGCAACGGTGCACGGTCGAGCCATGGGCGGGCCAAAAAGCTAGAGCGCCTCTTCTGGCGCCATTGCCGGAGAATCGCGAAAAGCAACAACCCAAAAGGCAAGATCCAGACACCACCCCTAGAACCCGAGAGGACACTCACCCCAAACAACGTTCCAACACCACTGGCGAGCAGCCATCTGCGTGCCTCGAAGCGCCTGGAAAAGACCAGCCCGAGGCCGGTGAATGCGCCCAGGTTCAGATAGGCCGACAAGCTATTCTGATTCAAAAAGGGCCCGACGAGCCCCCGCGCGCCCAGGGGAGGCTCATAGAAACCGAATACTTTGGTCGCGTGGGCCAAAGTGTGAGCAAGCGTGGCAATAGCAACGGCCAGAGCGCAGGCAAACACCACAATCGCGGGAAAGCCGCGCCCATACCGCCGTGCCAACAGAGTCGCCGCACAGAAGTTGACGCCGTACAAAAGCCACTTCAATGCCTCCTTCACGGACTCCCGCGGCGCCAGCGAGATCGCGCCAACGTCGACCGGCTCTTGAAATGGCGAGAGCGCCCTCGCCCAGATGTCCGCGCTCTCTGGACTGAGACGTTCGAGCAGCCACACTGGCATGGGAATCGCTTGCAGGAGTGTGTAAAACGCGAGCGCAAGGAGGATCCATGTGGGGGCCGGCCATGCAAACGAACAATCCGTATTTTCGACCATGTCGTTGCCGAGCAGGCATGCGCAGCCCGCCAAGCAAATCGGCGCGATGGCCAACAGTACATAGATGTGCGCACCGCCGAGTGCGAGGGCTACCCCCACAGTCGAAGCGATCATCAAGGCCAGCCCGACGTGCCACCGGAGCATCGCTCGAGCGCGAACTTGGCTGCTGGCCAGCATCAGGGCGACAATATAACGATCGAGCGCGTGACGAGCCATGCAGAAAACTTTTGTGCATGGTAATGATCCATGCTCTCCGTTCCCGCATCCAACTTGTTTTCTTAGGGTCAATCAGGGGCCTCGGCCGTCGGGCCACGGGACGTCACAGCCCACGGCTGTGCAGACTGCGCAAATGTCACGCATCTACCTTTCTCCGCCCGATGTTGGTCACGCCGAGCGTGCGCTCTTGCTCGACGCACTCGAATCGAATTGGATAGCTCCCCTCGGACCTCATGTAGATGCCTTCGAGAGAGAGTTCGGTGAATGCGTCCGGGTCACCGAGGCGGCGGCCGTATCAAGTGGTACGGCCGGCCTACATCTAGCGCTCGTGCTGCTCGGCGTGGGCCCAGGTGACGAGGTACTGGTCTCCGACCTGACGTTCGTGGCGTCAGCGAACGCTACTCGATATGTCGGAGCCCTGCCAGTCTTTGTCGACTGCGATGCGACGACTTGGACCATCGATCCCGACCTCGTCGAGGAGGCACTGAGGCAATGTGACCAGAAGGGACGACTGCCGAAGGCGTTGATCACAGTCGACTTATACGGTCAGTGTGCCGACTACACACGTTTGACACAGTTGTGCAAGCGCTACGACGTGCCTATCATTCAAGACGCTTGCGAAGCTCTTGGCGCAACTTATCGGGGCGCACCGGCTGGTGGACAAGGTGAGTTAAGCGTGTTCTCGTTCAACGGAAACAAGATCATCACCACGAGTGGTGGGGGCATGCTGGTCTCGGATCGTCCGAACTTGATCGAAAGGGCTCGGAAGCTGGCGAGTCAAGCTCGAGACCCAGCCGCTCATTACGAGCACAGTGAGTTAGGCTACAATTATCGAATGAGCAATCTCCTTGCCGCGCTCGGGCGTGCCCAACTTCGCTCGTTGCCCGAACGAGTAGAGCGCCGCCGCTCCATTTTCGAGGAATACAGAAGGAGGCTGAGAGGCCTTCCCGGGTGGGACTTCATGCCTGAAGCAAGCTACGGAACTTCCTCGAGGTGGCTTACCTGCGCCACGATCCACGCGGACTCAGGCAGTACCCCGGAGTCAGTCCGCATTAGTTTGGAGCGAAACGATATCGAGGCTCGCCCGCTCTGGAAGCCAATGCACTTGCAACCTTTGTATCGGGAGTGTCGTTGCCACGGGGGCTCAGAGAGCGAGAGGCTATACAGGTCGGGCATTTGCTTACCGAGTGGCTCCAGCCTCACAGCAGCGGAGCAACAACGCGTCATCGGCATCATATGCGATACCGTAGCGGGGCGAGGGGTGTAGTGAACCGAATGTTCTTCTTGCGATGGCTGCGGGTCTTGATCGACCTGACCGTGCTCTCAATCGCTCTCTGGCTCGCGGTGTACCTGCGCTTCGAGGGTGAGATCCCACTTCAGGCCGTCAAGCGCACGCTCTTCCTCTGGCCCTATATAGTCGGCCTGCAGTACAGCCTTTTGGTGGTGGTCGGGGTGCCTCGATTTGCCTGGAGGTACGTGGGGCTGCGCGAAGGAGTTCGAATATGGATAGCCGTGGCGCTCGGCTCGACAGTGCTGACGGTGTCTCGCGTGGTAGCTGTAGCTTTCTTCTCGATCAGCGGACCTGCTCAGTATGCCTTCATGCCGCTCGGCGTCATCGCGATCGATTTCGCCCTTTCATTCATGGGTGTCGGTGGAGTTCGGGTGCTGCGGCGTCTAACGACGGAGCGCGCCGACGTGGTTCGCCTACGCGCGGGAACCCCAGATCCCGTTCGGACCTTGCTCGTCGGAGCAGGAAAGGCAGGAGTATTGCTAGCCAAGGAGGTCGAATCGAGACCTGAACTTGGCGTGTTGCCGGTCGGATTCGTCGACGATGATGCACTGAAGCAGGGCAGCGTCATCCACGGCATCCCGGTGCTTGGACCAATCCGACACGTCAAGCGAATCGCGCGCCAACGCTCTGCAAGCCAAGCCATCATCACAATCGCCAACGCTCCGGGGTCTACGGTGAGAAGCATCTCTCGCGCTTGCCAGGACGCTAGCTTGGCCGTGAAGGTCGTCCCGGGCCTGTTTCAGATCGTCGGCGGCAAGATAAATCTCGAGCGGATTCAAGATGTTGCCATTGACGATCTCTTGCGGCGGAAGCCTGTCGAGCTGGATGCAGAAGCCATAGGTACCGAGTTGGATAACAACACCGTGCTCGTCACCGGGGCTGGCGGTAGCATTGGGTCTGAAATATGCCGGCAAGTCTGCACGTTCAGGCCCAAGCTATTGGTTCTCGTCGAGCGTTCGGAAAATAGTCTCTTCGCAATTCACTGCGAGCTCACCGGCAGATTCCCAGAACTTCAAGTCGTGCCCTGCGTTGCCGATATCTGCGCGCTCGCCAGAATCGAGCAGATCTTTCACACGTATGAACCAGATATCGTCTTTCACGCCGCCGCGCACAAGCACGTGCCAATGATGGAGTACAACCCCACCGAAGCGGTCATCAACAATGCGCTCGGGACGCAGGGACTGGCGGACATTGCGCATGCGCATCGGGTCAAGAGTTTCGTGATGATCTCCACCGACAAGGCAGTGAACCCCACCAGCGTCATGGGCGCGACCAAGCGGGTCGCGGAGATCTACGTGCAAGCCTTGGCGAAGCACAGCGCCACGCGCTTTGTCACGGTACGCTTTGGAAACGTCCTCGGCTCGAATGGTAGTGTCGTGCCCATTTTCAAGGAGCAGATTGCGCGTGGCGGGCCCGTCACAATCACGCACCCAGAAATGAAGCGCTACTTCATGACAATCCCGGAAGCCTGCCAGCTGGTATTGCAGGCTGCGGCCATGGGCCGAGGCGGTGAGATTTTTATTCTCGATATGGGCGAGCCAGTACGCATCGTCGACTTGGCTCGCGACTTAATTGAGCTTTCCGGCTTCCATCCGAATGAGATTCCCATCGCCTTTACGGGGATTCGACCAGGGGAAAAGTTGTTCGAGGAACTTTCGGTCGCCTCGGAAGTAGCGAAAAAGACTCGTCACCCAAAGGTCTTCGTTGGCAGGACCATTGCTCCGCCGCTCGAGTATGCTCAAGAGCTTCTCGCGCAACTTCAAGCGGCCGTCGAGAACGGAACTTCGGAAAGCATCAAGAAGGCGCTCTCGTTGACCGTGCCGGAGTACGGATGTGAAAAACGCGTCGAGACTCGGCCTCAGGTTGCTGCATCAGCGGCGGTCGTTCAGCCAGCTCTTGGCAAGGCTTGACTCCGCGCCGCTGGCCCATGCTAATCCCTGAACCCCAGCGCGCCCCTCGCGAAGCTTGGTGGTCTCGCGCGCCGAAGGCCAACGGCGTTGCCTCGCGCTGCGACCGCTGGTTCCACGTTTGCCGGCCCAGTACGGCTCGCGACTCGATGTTAGCCGTGCGGACGAATCCTTGTCGCCGGTGGCCCTCCGAACCCCGAGCCTCCTGATAATCCACGAATCGGCCCCATCCACCCATTGCCACAATCCTTCGTCGAGGCGGTTTCTTCCTACACTGCTCTAGCTTTTCCCCCGCGGATGTGGCATGTCGCAGGCTTTAAGGGAGGTCTCGTGCCCTCGGATATTTCGCTGAAAGTCGGACGCTTCTTCGACGTGAGAGCGCGTCAATTCGATCGGATCTACCGCGACGACAATGCGCTCGAGCGGCTCATCAATCAATCGCTCCGGGCGATGATTTACGAGCGAGCTGCGGCGCTTCTGGAAGAAGTCGAAAGGCTTGACGCCCCAACAGTGCTCGACGTCGGCTGCGGCTCTGGAGTCAATTCCATTGCTGCCATTGAAGCGGGAGCCAGTTCGGCGTTCGGTGTCGATCTGGCCGCCGATATGCTGACCATCGCGCAAGAGCGCGCCGCCGAAGCGGGCTTGAGCAGCCAATGCCGATTCGAACTCGGTGATTTCACCACTTGGTCTCCCAGCGATCAGTTTGACATAGTGGCTGCGCTTGGGGTCTTTGACTATGTCCAAGATGCTAGGTCCTTCTTCAACAGGATGGCCGACTTCACCCGCAAGAGTATCGTTGCTTCTTTCCCCTGCAAATCGCTCCGCTGTCAGATCAGAAAGGTTCGGTATCATGTTCGCGGGTGTCCGTTGTTCCTCTACGATGCCGCTGAGGTCAGCTCTTGGGCGCGCGAAAGGGGGCTCGAACCACAGATTGCCCGACAGGACCGGAGCGGTTTCGTCCTCCTTGCGAGGAGGTAGTAGCCCCAGACTCTCCCCCACTTGGCCTGGACGAGCCTCTCCAATATCTGGGCAAAGGGGCCGGACATCGGCCCTGGGCAGCAAGCGCGATGCTCGAGGCCATCAACGTCCTGCGAAAGTTGCCTCTCAGTTCCTCCTCTACCTAGCCGGACCCCCATGAACGCCAAAGCCGCACGCCAGCCGGTTCTCCTCACCATAGATCTGGAAGACTGGTATCAACTGGTCGGGCAAGATCATGGTTTCGTACCACGCGCGGATCAGAGCGCCCGGCTTGCGGCTCAGGTAAACCGGATCATTGCCATTCTGGAAAGCGCGCAGGCCACGGCGACCTTTTTCGTGCTTGGAATCACCGCCGAAGCACACCCCGAAGTCGTGGCCAGCGTTTCGCGAGCAGGCCATGAGATCGCGTGCCATGGATACCGGCACCAGCCGGTACATTCAATGACGCGAGCCGAGTTCGAGAACGACATCAGAACCGCTAGCGCAGTTCTGAGAGCTATCACCGGCAAGAGACCCGTTGGATATCGCGCTCCCGCGTTCTCCATCGATCAGAAGTCCTTCTGGGCGTACGACACTCTCATCGATCATGGGTTCACCTACGACTCGAGCGTCTTTCCTTTCCGTGGTCGACGTTATGGTCTCGCAGATTTTGATGTCGACACGCGTCAAATCCAAGCGCCCAGCGGGCGTTTCTTGATGGAGTTTCCCTTGGCAACCATCGAACTCGCCGGCAGGCGTATTCCAGTCGCGGGAGGAGGCTATTGGCGCCTGCTCCCGCGCACACCGCTGCTGGCAGCCATCGACCACATTGCCAAGTATCGAGCACCCGTTCTTTACTTTCACCCCGCGGAGTTCGACAACAAACTACTAAGTCCTCCCTCGACGGCGCCACACGTTTGGCCATTCGCGTTCCAGCAGAATTTGGGACGAAGGCGCGTGCCTTCCAAAGTGGAGGGGCTTCTGGCCTCGAACCGGTGCATCAGCGTATCCGCGTACATGCAGGAGCAGGCCCCACTGGACTCCCGCTGCGCCAAATAGCGCCAGGGACGCCCGTCGCCCGACGAATGCAACGACAAGAGGTTACTGGTGGTCAAGCTCGTCAGGTCTGCGCCCGACGACAACGTCTTGCAGGTAGATCTCTGGGCGCGACACGGGCGACCACCTCGCCACGTGCAGCACTTTGGTTGGCAGCGCGATCGCTACCCCCACCAACTGCAAAGGATACTGCACCACTCCATCCTTGTCCCAGCGCCAATTGCTATTCGCGGGACGTGGATGTAGCTCGCCAGGATAGTTGCCAGGAAGTGGAAAGCCGACGTATCGCCACCCATCGAAATTGATTGAGCTGAGTCCGTACGGGTCGTCCGTATTCCAGTCGCTCGTGGAGTGCTCGGCTGCATCGGCCTCCGCACCGAGACTGATCCAACGCTCCCCTGCTGCATCGCGGAGCTCGAAGATGATTCGTCCCCACCCACTGTTGCCGTTCACCCAAACGCCGATTTCATCAGGCTGCTGCGGAAAGGTGACAGGCTTCACTAGACGCAGGCGCTCATACATCGGCATCGTGTCTTTGCCTTTAACCATAGGACGCGGAAGCACGCGCAAACTCGGCCCTCGCCCCTCGAATTCAGGCACAGCATCGAACCGAAAGCTTCCTTTACGCCTCGGCGTCATGAAATCGTATTCTTCGAGCTCTTTGGTTCGCCCAGGAACAAGCTTCCACGCACTGCGGTCCCCGAAGGTCGCTACGGTCCAGGCGTGCTTTGGGGGCGTCTCCGCGTAGGAAACCCTGCCGGCAACAACAGAATCAATGCTCCCGCGACCAACGAGATATGCGGGTGCCGTCGACGCCATTATGCGCGACGCTGCCTCCGATTCGTTACCCTGACCGTCGACGATGCCCCACCCGCTTCCGCTGGTTCGTACCGTAAATTCCCGCTGCCCCCGCACGGTCCAAAACGCAAGCACGTGCTCATCGGTAGGCTTCTTGAACTCGAGCGCATATGCGCTTGCACTCCCGGTATCATGGACCTTCACGAATCTTGCCCCATCGAGCACCTCCGTCAAAGTCGCCATGGCGACGAATGCTGGTTTGACGTTCACTTCCGGAACAGCATGGCATAGACCCGCCGCACCCCAATTCGAATGGTAGTAGCTGTCACCCACATCCATCAACATGCCTAGCCGGATGTGACTCATCCCCCAAGCCATCGCATGCAAAGCGTGCCTCACCAGATACTCAGCTTGCGTCTCACTGCTAAGATTGCCGGGATTGTCACCTGGAAAGCAGGTCTCGTAGCTCTGATAGATCCCCTTGTCACGATAGCCGTAGGAATCGAGTAGTTGGCGGTCCATCCAGAGTGAGGCGTTCAGAGCCGTAAAGTCGAGGGGCTGTGTTTCCGGCAGACGCTGAAAGCAGGCAGCTTCATTCCCTGCATAGTCGAACGCCCGTGGCGGCAGCCCGCGTCGATAGAATTCCTCTTTGGTGGCGGGAACGCCATTACCGAAGCTGATCTTGACCTTCGGGTGCAGTCTTCGAAGGGATACAGACACGTCCAATGCATCTTGGAACATCTTGTCGAACTTCTTCTTCTCTGACGCATTCAATATGAACCGCTCACGGTCGGTGAACAGGTCCGGGACCCGCATGGCATGTCGACGCGAAATGGTGTCCTCATGAAATTGGAGGGCCACTTCAGGCAAGTCGGGATGCTTGGAGAGAAGGCTTTCGTAACTCTTGAGCGACGGAGTGAGCTTTGCTTCAAAGCCGTAGGCGAGACCCCACTTCTTTCGCTCCTCGAACGAGTGCCGGCTCATCCCGAACCGAAATCCGAGCTTCTTGAATAAGGTGCCCACCAGCTCAGAATCGTTGCTCGTGACGTGGGCGCCACCCCAGTCCCATGTGCCGAAGGGCGAGCGATTGCGATAGCGGCGTCTGTCCGGGGGCAAGGAGGCAAAGCTGGTAAACCTACGCAGCAGAAGATGCCCGGAACCGTCGAGTAACTTCAGTTCGAAGTCGTTATAGCCCCGCCGGACTCCTCGGATCGGAAGCCGGACTGTCGTCGTTTCGTGAGCTCCGACGCTGCCCGGCAGCCGCACACCCGCCGTGTTGCCATCCAAATGCGTTGCCTTTCCCACCAAAACAAAACGCATTCTCTGCCCGGTGATGTTCTCCAGCCGTACCCGGAACGCTGGCTTTTCCGGTTCGACAAATGCATTGCCGGCTTCCGTGGTGGACACATGCATCTGCAGCGGACTCTTCTCAAACGTGATTCCCGCTATCCAAACGCTCGATTGTAAACCCAATGGGCGCCGTTCAAAGCGATTCGGATCCGGCACGTGGCGTGCCAGATGCACCTCTTTGGTCAGCTCGACGTCCATGACGTCGTCGAGAACATCCTGAGCGACGACCTCCGTCAGTGGAACCCGGACCAATTCGAACGCTTCGCGGCCCTTCGGCGGGATTGTTGCCGTATAGTCCTTCTTGACAACCTGCTCACGGCCACCGTAGCGGCCGACTCGCAAAGTCAGGACACTCGAAGACTTCGCATCCTTGTCTGCCGAAGCCAGAACGTGAGCAGCAACGTAGTCTGCCTTCGGTAGGCTGAGCATGGGCATGCGCACATCGTTGAGAACCTCGGGGCCGCTATCATATGCAGCATAGTAGCCTCCGCTGCCTTCCTCTCTGTCGATCCATTGCGCGTCGCTCAGATCCAGGGCAGCTCTACCCTGGTCGGAGAGCGCAAACGGCACCGGCGTTGCAGGCAGCTTGGGGCGGGATGAGAGCCGCTTTTTAGCAAGACGCGAAAGGTCTATCGTTTCGTACGTGCCCAGCGGTGGCAGCGAGCGCCTCGCGATATTCTGAATCACGTCACCAGCGTCTAGTTGCACGAGCAACGACGTTCCCGCCTCGCCATCAGTACGCACCCAGCGTTTGACCAAGACGCCCTCGAGATAGAAACGTACCTCCTGGTCGTAAAGGTCGAAGCGGCACTTCAGGAAGCGATCATGCCAAGATTGCTGAGGTATGCCGGCCCGCACCAATCTTTTCGCGTCAGACTCGTCCGTTGGCCAAAACTGCAAACGCCGCACGCTCGAGCGCGTCCAGTTCTTGCGCTCGCGAGAATACTCCATCGTGGCGAGGTTAAGGACTCGACCGTCGAACTTTCTTGAATTCTGTTTCCCATCCTTGGGGCGAAGCACATCCAGGCGTGCGAGGGCCGGTGATTGTGGGGCGGCCGGATCCACCGGCGATAGTCTAAAAACTACTTGCCGGCGAACCTCGCTCGCCGGACGCAATCTGAGTTCGAAATCCAGGCGGACGCGCTGTTTGACCTTGTCGAGAAGTAGGATCTGATCGGCAACGCTTTTGGCTTCATGGTTCTTTCGCCGGCCCGTTCTTTCTGGCACCACCCTTCGCGGAAGCGTCTTCGTCACGTGGGGCTGCGCGAACGTTGGTTCGTCGGCGTCCGCAGACACGGCGGCACCCAGAAGCGCTAGGCCAAAAGCGAGGCTCATGCTCAGCCGAGACCCGGGAGTTGCAGTTGGAGTCATGGCTGTCGCACCACTGCCTGGCGCGACGGCCTTCGGGAAAGGGCAATTCTTCTCCTCACGCACATGGATATTCCGTCGCGTGTTCCGGGCAGTGACCTGACGACTCGTGACCGCAGGTCTAGAGAGGCTCCCGCAAGCAAAACTTGCTCTACCCGGACTACTACGGGCCTCCGACGGCGGCTGGGTCGCGCGCATGCTCAAGGATAGCATGGTGCGATTTATCGGACACGGGCCGAGCGCGGATGGGACGGCGAACGGCGCCGCTCGCTTGAAGGCGTTCGACCGGAAGAAGAATCTTCATGTGTCGAGCTTGGCATGGCGTTCGAAATGCAAATGGCCGGATGGCGCCTCGATTGCGCCACAACAGCGAACTTCCCTTGCATTCGACTATGTGCCTAGATCTCGCTCCGCGCGGCCTTCCATCGGTCGCGGAGTTATCCACTCGCTTGAATCCTATGAAGGCGTCCACCACCTGGCCCCTAAAACGACTGCTAGCGTTAGCGATGGCTATTCTGGTCGCGACGGTGCTCGGCTGGAATGCGGTTGCGCCGCGCCCCGACTGGCACAATGCGCCGATTGTGCTGTTCCCCCTACGCTTTCGCGGTGAAATCGGGAGACCGGGTGCCGACTCCGTCGTGCACGCGGCTTGTGCCATTATTTTGCCCCTCGTCGGCAGCGAATTCATCCAGGCCGTCCTTCCCTATCGAAACTTCCAGCTCACGGACGTACTAGCGAACGTAGTCGGCGCTGCTGTCGCATTCGCCGTTCTCGAGGCGTTTCGGAAGAGAACGCGGAAGGCTTGAAGGGACTTCCGCAGAACCGGCCCCGACACAGTCAATTTGCGTGACCGTGGGTGCGCCGTTCGAACGATGTGGCGGTCAAACGAGCCGAGGAGGCCAGGAAAGGAGCCCCTATGATTCCTTTGACCGACGGCGCCTCCAGAGGCCGAGTAACAGTCCCGAAAAGACGAGGCCGGCCGGGGCCTTGGTAGGTTCGTCGCCAAGCCTGCAGCCGCAGCCATCGCCTTCGTTATCCCTTCCCCTGGACGTGCTCGTCCCTGGTGAACCTGCTTCACCCAGGCCGCCATCGTCGCCTGTCGTCGCGGAACTGGAACCATTGCTGCCACCCTGGCTGCTGCCCGCGGTGGATCCATCGTGACCCGTTCCGCCGCTAACCGCGGTCCCTCCGGTTCCGCTTGTGGTCGATCCTTCCGAACCAGCAGTTCCTCCAGAAGCGGAACTGCTACCGCCCGACGACGTCCCACCTGTGGAATCCATGCCTCCAGTGGCATTGCTGCCACCGGTGCCACTGTCTCCGCCCGTGCCCGCCGAGGATGAGCCCCCACTGCCCCCCGTGCTCCCGCCGGTGCCGGACGTGCCACCGCTTCCATCTGAGCCATTGGTGTTGTCACTGCCGCTCGCCCCCCCCGAGCCTTGGGTCGAACCGCCCGTGCCGCCGCTAGCCACTCCTCCGGTGCCACCGGTCCCGCTCCCGCTGGAGCCACCCGATCCGCTGCCAGCGCTGCCTCCGGTCCCACCACTTCCGCACTCCTCGATGGGCTCATGGACGCAGCCGTTCGCGGAATCGCAGCTGTCCGCGGTGCAGGGGTCACCATCGTTACAGTCTATTGGCGCATGATCGCAGCCTCCCTCCGCGCAGCTGTCTGCCGTGCAGGCATCATTATCGTCGCAACTGATGGCGGTGAAAACGCATCCCGTCTTGGTATTGCACGAGTCACTAGTACAAGGATTTTTGTCATTGCACACCAGAGGCGTGAACACGCACTGTCCCGTTTTCCGATCGCAGCTATTAGAGGTGCACCTGTCTCCGTCACCGCAGACCTTGGCGGTATGCACGCAACCCCGATCCGGATCACACGAGTCGATCGTGCAGGGGTTCCCGTCATCACAACTGACTGGCGTACCTCCCGTACAAGCACCGCCGCCGCATACGTCGTTCTCGGTGCAGGCATTTCCGTCGTCGCAAGGCTCCGTGTTGGGAATGCCGATACAAGCCCCGGATTTCCCGTCGCAAACGTCGTCCGTGCACTCGTTACCGTCGTCACAGCCCACCTCACCGCTCGCAACGCACTGACCTGCGTCATTGCAATTGCCCAACTCGCACGCGTCCAGATTGGAGCATGGCGTCGCTGCCAGCAGGTCGAGCGTCTCGCACTGGTCGGAAGCCGTGAAACTACAGGCCTGGAAAGAGCACGACTGTGCCTCTCTTCCGTAGTCACAGGGGTTGCTCAGGGGGACGCAGCTCCCCGCTCCGTCGCATGAGCCCTCACACGGGTTATCGCCGGAGTTTGGGCGGCAGGCCGCACCTGCCGGCGCGTTCACCGCAAGGCAGGTCTTGCCACTGCATCTTCGTGTGCAGGCGTCATCGCCGACGCCCGTCGTGGTCCCGCAGACCCGACCGTCGAGGTTCTTGAGGCCAAGTTCGGCAATGGGAACACAAGCAGCCGATCCGTCGGTGCCCAGATGGCAAACCGCCTCGCATTCGACCAGTCCACCGGGTCCATCCGGGTCGCAGGGCAACCCAACCGTGTTCTCGTTACATGCAGTCGTAATCGGTTGGTGAACCTGGACAACTGTCGCGTGGGACTCGTGCTCGATCGGTTGCCGTTCACCCTCTGATGAACATGCCCCGCTCGCTGCCGCCACTACGCCCAGTCCCGCCAACAACTTCTTCGTTCGCATGCCTTCCTCTTCCTTTGCCCCTCGTTAAGGGGCTTCGTGGCACCGAACGGCCAAGGGCGGGCAGTGCAAAAGGGCCCCTTGGCGCAATTCGTCGCAAAACGAAGCGGCCCATCCCACCGTGTGCCACACCCGAGGGTGCGGGGTGCCACCGGGTCCGGACAGAAGACCGATTAGCCGGCTGCCCCGGCGCTCCTCGGGCGGATGGGCCGCCCCCCGGCCTCAGTTCATCCCTTCGCCATCTTGGCGACTTCATCCGCGAAGTCGTCGCCCTGGGGCTTTTCGACGCCTTCACCGCATTCGAAGCGCACGTATTGGACCAGCTGAACGTCGCCGCCCGCGGCTTTGGCTACTTCGGCGCGGACCTGGTCGACGCTCTTGTTGTTTTCGAGCACGCTCGGTTGTTCGACGAGGCACACCTCTTTGAGCCACTTCTGGACCTTGCCGTCGATGACGCGTGGCCACTTGTCCTTGGGGACCTTGCCTTCTTCCTCGAGCTGGCCAGCGAAGATCTCTCGCTGCTTGTCTTTTTCGGGCTCTGGGACTGCCGCGCCGTTCAGGAACATGGGGTTCATAGCGGCGATCTGCATCGAGGTGTCGTCCACGAACTTGTGGAAGGCCTCGTGCTTCACGACACTGTCGGAGCCGGCCTTCACCGCCAGAAGGACGCCGATCTTGCCGCCCATGTGCACGTAGGAATGCACCTGGCCGGGCTTGTCGACTGCGAGCCGCTGCCAGCGCCGCACGGTGATGTTCTCGCCGAGCTTGCCCACCAGCGCGGCGCGCGTGTCTTCGACGCTTCCCGAGCCCCCGGGATACGGCAGAGCTCCGAGATCCGCACCCGAGTCGGCCTTGGCAGCCACGTCAGCCACGGACTCGGCAAACTGGAGGAAGTCGGGATTGCGGGCCGCGAAGTCGGTCTGGATGTTCACTTCGACGATGACGCCGCTGAGCCCATCCGGAGCGACGCGCGTCACGACCACGCCCTCCGCGGCGACGGCACCAGCGCGCTTCGCGCTCTTGGCCAGGCCCTTCTTGAGGATGACCTCGACGGCCTTGTCCATGTCGCCTTCGGCCTCCATGAGCGCGCTGCGACAGTCGTTCAACCCCGCCTGGGTGCGGTCGCGGAGCTCTTTTACTTGCTTCATGTTCACTTGAGCCATGATTCCTCGTGATCCTCGTGTTCAGTCTTTCTTTCGCCAGTGCACAAGCGCCGACGGGGCAAGCCGCTCTTGGAAAGCTCGCCCCTGTCTCGTGGCCCGACCCGGCGTCGGCCGGGCCCCGCGGCTGGTGGTTCAGGCCCCTTGCTGCTGGCGCGGTCGCCCAGCGTAGATGACTTGGGCGTCGGGGCCAGAAGAACGGGCTTCGCCCCCTTTTTCCTTACCCGAAAGGTATTCACGCCGCCGCGATGCTCCCAGAACGCAAGCATCGGCCAGCGCCGAACTGATCAGGCGGACGGAGCGGATCGCGTCATCGTTGCCCGGAATCGCGTAGTCGACGAGATCAGGATCGCAGTTCGTGTCCGTCGTGGCGACGATGGGGATCTTGAGCTTGCGCGCCTCGTTCACTGCAATGGATTCCTGAGCGGGGTCGATGATGACCATGGCCTGGGGAAGCGAACCCATGCCTTTGAGGCCGCCAATGTACTTTTCGAGCCGGGCGCGCTCCTTGTCGAGCTGCACGGTCTCCTTCTTTGGCAGTTGCTCGTACGTGCCGTCTTCGCGCATGCGCTCGAGCGCGCGCAGCCGGTCGAGCCCACCCTTCATGGTGCGGAAGTTGGTGAGCGTGCCTCCGAGCCAGCGGTTCGTCACGTAGTACATGCCCGCGCGCGCGGCCTCTTCCTGAACGATGGTAGCTGCCTGGCGCTTGGTACCCACGAAGAGCACGCTGCCGCCTCGAGCCACGATGTTCTGCAGGAAATCGAAGGCTTTCTTGAACAGGTGCGCAGTCTGGTCCAAGTCGATGATGTGAATCCCACTGCGCGCGCCGTAGATGTACTGGCGCATCTTGGGGTTCCAGCGCTTCGTTTGGTGGCCGAAGTGTACGCCCGCTTCGAAGAGTTCGCGAACGCTCAGCGGCTGCTCCGGGTCACGAGTGGCTCTGCGCGACGGATCGGCTGGCTCTTGCGCGCGCTCGCCCGCCAACGCGGCGGTGGGCGACAGCTCGGCCGCGCGGATCGCATCTTGCGCTTCTTTTTCGGTGGGCTCTTCGTCCATGGTGTCGTCGTTCATGCGGCGCTCTCCTTTCGGTTAATTCCTCCACCCTCCTCCGAGCCAACCGATGGCATCGCCAAAGGCACCGGACCCGGTAGTTGCGCTAGGGTGTGCGGTTTCAGTTAGAGTGGACCTGCCCACGGGCAGGGGCGCGGACCCTACGGCAAGTTTGCCGCCTCGGCAAGGCAAAGGAGCAGAAAACTGGCAGTCGGAGCCCTTCTGCAAACGCGGGCGCTCAGCCCGCGGCTGGAGGAGCCCCCGCTCGCTAGTCCGCTGCTGGTGTCACCTGCTGATCACGGGGCCGCTGGGGACTAGCCTAGCACCCAGTCCCGCACGGTCGAGCCGGTTCAGCATCAGGATCGGCGGCATTCCCGCACCCGGCCGTGGGTGCGGTCGGCGGCGCTCGTCCTCGAGTGCCCGCGAGCCATGTCCGGGTCGAAACCCGGGGGTTTCGTCCTGAACCCGGCCGGGCCAAGGCCCCTACAAGCCGACGACCTTGCTGCGATCGCCAGGCACTCCCCTGAGCGCATCACGAGTGTCGACGATCAAGCGAGCTTCGCGCAGCAGACGCGACCGGTCCAGCGCACTGTGATCGGTGATCAGGACGACCACGTCGAAGTCGGTGAAGCTCGCCTGCGGGTCGACCCCGTCGAGTTCGAAGCCTTCTTCACGGGCGCTCGAAACATGCGGATCCATGTAGCTGATCTTCGCTCCGCGCGCGGCAAGCTCGTGGATAACGTCGAAAGCGGGTGACTCGCGAACGTCGCTGACGTCGCGCTTGTAGGCGATGCCATAAATCAGCACTTTCGAGCCGCGCACCGGCTTTTCGTGAGTGTTCAGAGCATCTACCACACGCTCGACGACGTAGCCGGGCATCGAGCTGTTGATCGAATCCGCGAGTTCGATGAAGCGCGCCTGATACTTCAGGGAACGCAGCTTCCACGAAAGGTAGAGAGGGTCGATGGGGATACAATGGCCCCCGAGCCCTGGGCCCGGGTAGAAAGGCATGAAACCGAACGGTTTGGTCGCGGCCGCACGGATGACCTCGAATGGGTCGATGCCGAGCCGGCGGCTCATGATGGCGATTTCATTCACCAGGCCGATGTTCACGGCTCGGAAGGTGTTCTCGAGAAGCTTCACCATCTCCGCGGTTTCGGTGGAGGAAACGGGGACCACCGTGTCGATGATCTGTTCGTAGAGCGCCTGGGCGACCTCGAGACACCCCGGGGTGGCGCCACCAAGAACCTTCGGAGTGTTCTTCGTCTTGTAGGCCTGGTTGCCAGGGTCGACGCGCTCGGGCGAAAACGCGATGAAGATGTCCTTACCCAACTCGTAGCTGCCCCCCGCAAGCCGAGGCACGAGCACCTCGCTGGTCGTCCCTGGATAAGTGGTCGATTCGAGCACCACGACCATTCCCGGATGCTGGTACTCCGCGATCTGATCCGTCGCCGCGACGATGAAGCGCATGTCCGGATCCTTCGTCTTGTTGAGCGGGGTCGGAACACATACCACCACGGCATCCGCCTTGCTGAGAACACTGCCGTCCGTGGTGGCCGTCAGAGTTCCGGCTTGGACATGGGGAGCCAGGTCGGAGCTCGGCACGTCCGCGATGTAGGAGGTGCCGGCGGCGAGCAAGCGGACCTTCTCCGCGTCGGGGTCGAGGCCGGTCACGCGATAACCTGCCCTGGCAAACTCGGCGACCAGCGGCAGACCGACATAACCGATCCCCAGCACGACGACGTGGGCAGACTTGGAAGTGATGCGTTCGAGAAGCTGTGTACTCATGTTGTGGTCGCGCATTAGTAGCCCGGCACGACCCGCTCGTTCAAACGAAAAGTCCGTCCCACGACCGCTGACCCAATAGAGACAGCGGACCCATGCCCTGATTCACAACCCCGAGCGAGGCATGCGCGCCCGGTCCCAGGCCTCGGTGTTGCCGGCGCCCGCCCCCCCTTCGAGCCCAGCAGAGCCAGGTTCGCCGCGACGCTTTTCGATCACCGCTTGCGGGCCGGCAGCGAGTCGACGCTCACCGTCGAGGATCCGGTCGGCGCCAGGCGCCGCGAGCACCAGACGCGGCCCGACGCTGTCGAGCTTGCGCGAACCTGCCAATACTGAGCGCGGGAGCTCCTCCGTCAGGGAGTGCTCGCTGCTTCGCCGCGGACACGTCTCACGTTGCCGGCTGGTCGGCGTAGTGCCGGGGGCCATGACGGAGGCTGTCGCGTTACCGAGCCCTGCCGCCGCGGAGTCCGTGTCCGCCAACAACACGCCGACCCCGCCAACCGCCAGCAGGACACCGAACCCTGCCACGCACAGCCCAACCCAACGGATGGCTCGGCCACCCCTCGAGCGCGAGCCGCGCCGCCCGCTCACGACGGGAGGAGGTGTGCGCGGAACCGACACTCGATTGGCGCATGCCGTCTCGCGCGCGTGCGGGGCGGTCCTCGTGGGTTCAGCGGCGCTGCCTGGGGGACTGTCGGAAGGGTGGCTGGAATCGCCAACGCTCCGCCGGATTCCGGCCTGAGTGTCGCCGAGCGCCTCCGCCCCCGGTGAGAGAGCTGCCGCCGTGCCCCGCGGGAGAGTCGTAGGGTCGCTGCCACCTGACTGCTTCCCCCGCTCCGAGTCGGCGTCGACACTCCAGGGAATGCCCTCCAGCGTTTCGGTCGGGGGGTGAAGCGGCGGCTCGTCCGCTGCGGACCCGAGCCCTGGCCCGCTGCGAAACAACGTGCGGGCGTCGTATCGTGCTTTGGCTGTGATCGATGTGGTGGAAATCTGCGCCTCGTAGCGCGCGCGCAGCGGCGCAAGTCGCGCTCGAACGTGCGCCGCGCTCGGCGGACGCTCGCCTGGAGCCTTCGCCAGCAGCTCCTGAATCAGGCGACTCAGCTCGGTGGCCACCCCGGGGACGACTCGCTCGAGCGGAGTCGGGGTTTCTTCGAGCTGGGCCGCCAGCGCTTGCCGCTGGTTCTTCACCTGTGCAAAGGCGCCGCGACCCGCGACCATCTCGAACATCACGAGACCCACCGAATACAGGTCGGCGCGCCCATCGACCGTGTCTCCCTGGGCTTGCTCCGGGGACATGTAGCGCGGCGTGCCGAGCGTCATGCCATCGCGGGTCCGGAACTTGGACGACTCGTCCCCCAGCTTTGCGATGCCGAAGTCCAGAAGCTTCAGTGGAGCTCGCGCGGGCAGATAGATATTCTGCGGTTTGATGTCGCGATGCACGATGCCGATGGCATGCGCAGCTTCGAGACCTGACAAGAGCGCATCCGCAATGGCCAGGGCCTCCGGCACCAAGAGGCAGCGCTGGCGAGCCAAGCGCGCCGCCAAGGTTTCGCCGTCCAGCCATTCCATGACGAAGTACGGCAGACGGCCCTGAGTCACTCCGGCATCCGTCACAGTCACGATGTTTGGGTGCTGCAGTCGGCCGAGTGCGCGCCATTCGTTGCGGGTACGCCTCACCAGGTCCGCGCGTTGGGCGAGATCGCTGAGCAACACTTTGAGCACGAAACGGCGCCCAAGCTCGATATGCTCGACTGCATAGACCGCGCTCATGCCTCCCGCCCCGATCGGGGCGAGCACTCGATAGCTGGTGCCGGCAATCAGCTCGCCCGGGCAAAACCTGTGGCGGCCAGATGAGAGCGACGGCATGTTCTGGAGGTCGGGCGCCCGCCGGGGCAGGTTGTCTACAAAAGCTGCGCGTTAGACCGCTCCGGGGCAGGTACTGCCGAACCGACCCGCGGGCTACTAAACCCTCGTTCAGACGCCACGACCAAGAGCGCTAAATGCTCGTTCAGAGCTCAGTCGACTGCTCTGCCTCGTCGACGGTTTCGGCCACGCCCACGCCCACGTGCTTCGGCAAGAGCAGAGTCCCGGCCAGTATTCCGAGAATTCCCGCCATGAACGACCCCAACAAGACAGCGATCTTGGCGATGCCTAGCCGCGTGGGATCGGTGAACGCGAGCTGAGCGATGAAGAGCGCCATGGTGAAGCCGATACCCCCAACGGTGCCAACCACCAAGAGACCGCGCAGGTTCACGCCGCGCGGCAACGCGCAGACGTTGAGCTTGGCGGCAAGCAGGCTCACGCTCACGATGCCGATGGGCTTGCCGAGCGACAGGCCGAGAGCGACCCCCAGAGCGACTGCGCCCGCTCCGGGCGTGCTCAGAGCATCCAGCCGGACCGTGACTCCCGCGTTCGAGAGTGCAAACAGAGGCATGATCACGAACGCGACCCAGGGGTTCAACATCGATTCGAGCCGTACGACAGGCGGGATGGCTTCCCGCTGCGCCGTTTCGATGCGATTGAGCGGCTCGATCAAGTCGTGGGAATCAGCTCGCTTTCGGTAGGTGCGGTCGCTGAACTCGTCGAGCGCCGCCTTGGCTTCGGCGAGGAACCCACGCTGACCGTACCACGAGCGCGCAGGGGTCAACAGACCCAGGATGACGCCCGCAATGGTCGGGTGCACCCCGGCATTGAGCATGCCGGCCCAAAGCACGGCGCCCGGCAGCACATAGATCAGCGGCTGACGTACACCAACGCGCTGCAGGCCGATCACGAGCAACACCCCCAGCGCGGCGATGACCAGTCCGACGACGTTCACGCCCGAGGAATAGAACAGCGCGATCACCAAGATAGCGCCGATGTCGTCGATGATCGCCAGCGCCAGCAGGAGAACCCTGAGTGCCGCCGGAACGCGCGGCCCCAACAAGGCCAGAATGCCAACGGCGAACGCGATATCGGTCGCCATCGGCACGCCCCAACCGTGACGCGTCGCCGGCCCGGAGTTGAGCGATAGGTAGATGAGCGCGGGCACTAGCATGCCGCCGAGCGCTGCCGCGACGGGTAAAGCTGCGCGCTTGAATTCGCTGAGCTCGCCGTGGTGCAGCTCGCGGCGGATCTCCAACCCCACCACGAAGAAGAAGATGACCATCAGGCCGTCGTTGATCCAAAAGTGCAGATCGCGCGTGAAAACGAGGTCGCCCAAGCCCAACGTCAGCGGTATGTGCCACAGGTGGTGGTAGCTTTCCCGCCAGGGAGAGTTGGCCCACAGCATCGCCACGAGAGCCATCACGAGCAAGAGAATCCCGCTCGCCGCTTGGATCTTCATGAAGCTTTCGAGCGGCCTCACCAACGCTCGAGCGGCTTGACGAGCTGGCTCCCAAGCGCCCGGAGGGGGCTTGGTCTGTGGTCGGCTCTCGAACTCTTCGGGCACGAGCGCCGGACCAGGGATCTCGGGAACGTTGCTGCTTTCGTCTGCCGGGGAATTACTCATGGCTTCAACACCGCGCCCGACCGCACAGACAGCGAACGAACATCGGTTGCCCTGCCCATACCACAGGGGCGCGAACATTCCGCGTCATGGGCCGGAAACACGGCAGCCGAGTGACCGCGACGCGAGCAGTCACAATGCTTGAAACAGGACAATCACTACCGTGGCGGTAAAGATCAAAAGGTTCAACACTCCGAGCAGCAGCCCAGCCATGGCCATGCCGGCTCCTCCGACGTTCGCCGGGTCGTCCCGCGCGGCGCGGCGCGCGATCACGCCGGCCACGATCGCGGCTATCCCCGTGAAGGGTCCGAGGCACATCAGGACACCGGAGACCAGCGCCACCACAGCCGCCGTGCTGGCGGGCGGCTTTTCACCGCGCGGCAGGCCCGTCCTGGGGTCGATCGTCATCGCGTGCAGCGCCATGGTCTCCGGGCTCCCGGTGATCGGCTTGGCTGACCGACCCGACGGCCCAGCTGCCGCTCCAGGCGCTGCGGGACCCGGGTGAAACCGTCCACCTCCGCCTCCAAGGGGTCCGCCCCCTCGCCCACCCGGCGAGTGGCCACCGGGCGGCGCGTGGCCGCCGGGCGGCAGACCTCCAGGTGGCGGACCGTGCCCCCCCGAGGCGCTCGCTGCTCTGGCTTGCTGCAACATCGTGCCGAATGATACCCGAGCTGGCAGCGGGCGCGCGCCCTTCTCACGCGAGCTCGCGCGATCCGGCTTGCGAACCAACCCTCAGCCTGATAGCGCGTCCGTTCATCGATATGGCGATTACCCGACAAACAGTGCTGCACATCGCCGAACTCGCGCGCCTGCGGCTCGACGAAAGCGAAGTCGAATCACTGAAGAACGATCTGAGCAGGATCCTGGACTACGTCGCCGAGCTCGGTGAGCTCGATACCAGCGATGTTCCGCCGACAGTGCAGATGGCAGCGATGAGTGCCGGGCGCCCCGACCAAAAGCGGCCAGGCCTCGCGCCGGAGCAAGCCTTGGCCGAAGCGCCGAAGACCGCTCAGGGCGGCTTCGCCGTCCCTGGCTTCGTGGACGAATCATGAGCGAACTGTTGCACAAGAGCGTGGTCGAGCTGGCCGAAGGGGTGAGCGCGGGACGCCACACGGCGGTGCAGCTGACGCGTGAGTGCCTCGAGCGTATCGGGGAGCTTGCGGCCTTCAACGCCTTCACCTGCGTCGCGCGCGAGACCGCCCTGGCCGCGGCGAACGCCGTGGACGAAAAGCGGGAGCGCGGCGTACCCCTGGGTCCGCTCGCGGGGATACCCGTCGCCATCAAAGACGCCATCTGCACCATCGATGCGCCCACCACCTGTGCCTCGAACATCCTTCGAGCCAGGCCAGATGCCAGCCGTTCCGAGTCCGAAAGGCACGCGTGGATGGCGCCCTACGACGCAACCGTGATCGAGCGGCTCCGACGAGCCGATGCAATCGTTCTGGGCAAGACCAACATGGACGAGTTCGCCATGGGCTCGTCGAACGAAACCAGCGCTTACGGTCCTGTTCAAAACCCCTGGGACCCGGAGCGAGCGCCGGGCGGGTCGAGTGGAGGCAGTGCTGTGGCGGTGGCGGCTGAAATGGCGCCCGCGTCGCTGGGAAGCGATACCGGCGGATCGATCCGACAACCCGCCGGACTGTGCGGCATCGTGGGAGTCAAGCCCAGCTACGGGCGAGTGTCGCGTTACGGCCTGGTAGCCTTCGCTTCGAGTCTGGACCAGGTTGGGCCTCTCGCCAGGGACGTGCGGAGTGCCGCCAGAGTCCTCGAGGTCATCGCCGGACACGACCCATGCGATGCCACATCGTCCACGATGCCCGTCGGACGCTACGAGGCCGCGTGCGAACGCGGCCTCGCGGGTTTGAAGGTAGGGGTGCCCCACGAGTACTTCTCCGAAGGGCTCGACCCGCTGGTGAAAAAAGCGGTGCTGTCGGCCATCGACGAGCTGAAAGGCGCGGGAGCAACGCTCAAGCCGATCGAAATGCCCCACACTCGCTACGGAGTAGCAACCTACTACGTGATCGCCACCGCCGAGGCCTCGAGCAATCTCGCCCGCTTCGACGGTGTGCGCTTCGGGCTCCGCGTCGAGGAGCCCAATATGGATCTCAGAGCGATGTATGGTGCCACCCGCGACGCTGGGTTCGGCAATGAGGTGAAGCGCCGCATTCTACTCGGCACCTACGTGTTGAGCGCCGGTTACTACGATGCCTATTACGGCAAAGCACAGCGAGTGCGCACACTCATCCGGCGGGACTTCGAGCGCGCCTTTGACGAGGTCGACGTCATCGCCACCCCGACCGTACCCAGCGTGGCATTCAAGCTCGGGGAACGGCTGAGCGATCCGCTCACCATGTACCTCGGAGACATCTACCAGCTGCCGGCCAGTCTGGCCGGCATTTGCGGCATTTCCTTGCCGTGCAAACCGGAGCCGGGGCAGCGGCTGCCGATCGGGCTGCAGCTGTTGGCTCCGAGCTTCCAAGAAGAAACCCTGTTTGCCGTGGCGTCCGTCCACGAATCGATGGCGGGCACGCTTCGCTGGAGCTCGAGCCGCGCTTGACTGAAGGCGACGACATTCGTGTCTGCCCCATCGGGCCAGAGCTTGCCCCTCGCCTCGCCGCGCTGTTCGACCGGAGCAACAACGATTGCTACTGCCGTTACTTCCACTTTGACGGAGACAAGTACGCCTGGCAGGACCGGCTTGCCAACGCTCCCGAACTCAGCCGGGCCGAACTCATTGAGGACGTGAGAGGGCGAAGTGAACGTGCGCTCGGCGTGATCGCCCTGAGCGGCGACGAGGCCGTCGGATGGCTCAAATTGACGCCCGCCCGGCTCATGCACAAGCTCTACGACCAGAGACTCTATCGACACCTGCCGTGTCTCGAGCGCGACCCGTCGGGCGTGTACACGCTCGGCTGCTTCTTCGTTCAGCCCGACAAACGGGGCCAGGGGGTAGCCCACAGGCTGGTGGTCGGTGCGATTGCCCTCGCTAAGGACCTGGGCGCGAGCGCATTGGAGGCCCTACCCCGCGGCGGAGCGAGCCCGAGCGAGGCCGAGCTCTGGATGGGAAAGGCCAGGACGCTGGAAGCCCTGGGCTTCGAACCTGTCCATGACTTCGAACCCTACCCGGTGCTGCGCCTCTCGCTTTCGAGCAACGCCTAGAGCACCGATCGCGCGGCATGCGCCGCAGTTGGCAACCTGTTCGGTGCTCGAGCCCTGCCGGCACAAGGGCATGACTCGAGAGGAATGCGTCTCCGCGGCGGAGCTTGTGGCTCAGCGCAAGCGAGCCATGGGGTCGACGAAGCCGGCCGCCGAAAGCACACCAGCAGACAGACCGAGAAACACCGCCAGAAGAGTTTCCCGCTCTTGCGCTATTCGCTCGGCGCGTAGGCTTTCGACCAGGCTCGCGACGGTCTCTCCGCCACAAGCGAACAACAGGGCTCGCCGCATCGGATCGGACAGACCGAGCTCACCAGGCGCGAGATTCACGGGCCCCGGTGACAGGCGTCCGTTCAAACACGGACTGAGACTTTGCAGCACCTCTGCCGGTGAATAGCTGCGAATGACCAATCGACTTACCCACGAAAGGACGGGCGGTGGCAGCTGGACGCCGCGTTCACCGCTCTTCACACCGGACACGTAGGAGACTTTCGCCTCTCTCAGGTTGCCCAGCGAGCGCAGCCGTGCTCTGAGCTGCTCGAGGAGTTCCGCATCGCGGTCCTCGGGCGTCAAGATCCGTTGCGCCACGCAGACATCCCCCAGCGACTCGCCGGTTTCGCACCCCAGGCTCAGCATACGCGCCAACTGGTGCTGATCCAGGTGCCCTCTTGCCACCAGGCGGGTGCCCAGGAGTTCACTCGCTCGCGAACTCGAAATGAAGCGCGGACGCCCGTCGACCAGAAACATGCGGCGTGGCCCCTGTTTGGTCTCGAACCTCAGCAGCCCGCTCAGCCGCTGAACGGCACTGAAGTACAACAAGCTCGGCAACTCCAGACGAGTCAGTTGCAGGGTCCAGTCCGGGAGGCTGCCATCCACGAATGCGTAGGCTGGGCGCCGGGTGAAACGAGCGAACTCCGGAAAGCAGCGCAGCGGGGAGAAATGAACGCCATCCCGGCTGAGCGCGGCGTCGAACGACAATTGCCCGGTGACCAGTCTCTCGATCAGGACTGGTAAATCCGCGTGCACCGTCGCCGAGGCGCCCGAGCGGATCCAGTATCGGGCCCCGACTTCGGTGACTTCGTCGTCGAACGTCTCGACCGTCTCTCGAGCCATGGGGCGAGCGCCCGAAACGCTGGGAGCGGCCGCTTGCTGCACGACCTCGCGCGCCCCGCTCTTGTTGGAAGCGGCCTGCCCGGCGCCCAGGTCGCGCGACCCGCTGCGCGCGGGTAGCACGCCCAGGCTCGACACCCACGGCGCCAAGAGGTCGGCATTCAGCCGTAGCCCCTCGCTCTTCGCCACCTCGCGAATGGCCGACAAGAACTCGCGAGCGCTCTGGAAGCGAGCCGACGGTAGTGGCGACAGCGCGCGGCGCAAAGCTCGAAGCAATTTCTCGGGTACGGTTTCCCCAAACCGGTCCAACACTTCCAGGTCAGCGCGGTGGGTTCGCGTGAGAATCTCCAGCTCATTCTGACCGGGGAACAAGGGGCGCACCAAACAGAGCTCGGCGATGATGATCGCCGCAGTGAACAGGTCGCTGCGCGGATCCAGATCTTCCCCCATGACCTGCTCGGGCGACATGTAACCCAGCTTGCCCTTGAGCTCACCTGGGTAGGTTCTCCGATCGACGAAGGCGCTCCGAACGATGCCAAAGTCCGTTAGTTTGACTTCCCCCGCCCTACCAATCAGCACATTACCGGGAGAGACATCGCGATGCACGATATTCAGAGGGCGACCGCGTTCGTCGACTGCCTCGTGGGCGTGGGCCAAGGCACGCAGAACCTCGTGGGCGATATACAATACAGACCCCAGCGGAAAGCGCTCACCACGCGCCGACACGGCGCGGAGCAGCCTTGCGGCGGAAATTCCGTCGACGAATTCCATCGCCATGAACAGCTCGCCTTCGGCCTCCCCGAAGTCGATAACCTTGACGATGTTCGGATGCTCGAGCATCGCGCAGATCCTCGCCTCGTCGCAGAACATCGCCACGAAGCGTGGGTCCCGCGCCAATTGCGGAAGAATACGTTTGAGAGCGACCCGTTTTGCGAAACCGTGCGGACCTTCGATCTCCCCCAGGTAGACCTCGGCCATGCCGCCCACACCCAAGCGTTCACCAAGCGTGTAGGGGCCCAGGCGGGCGTGGGGCGAGCGCTCGAGTCCCATCGTATTTAGACTCTAGCTCAACTCCGTTCTCCAGACAGGACAAAAAGCAAGTGCGCCGGGCACTCACACTTTTCTTGGTTTTTCGGAACGCAACACACGAGCCCAGCCGGACGCTGCCCCTTGCGTCTGTTCCCTGCCTCTGTTGCCTCGCCGCTTGCGTTTGGAAGTGCACGCAGATCTCGGACTCGCCTGGCGATATGCGCCAAAAGAAGGCACGAAACGGTAACGACCAATCAGTTCACATCATCATACAGGTCCCTTCCCCGTGTCGATGCCTTCACGAGGGCAAGCGCGCACCTGGTCCGGGGTTCTGCGCTAAGTCGAGGAGCGCGAGTTGGACGTGACTGGGGCGTCGCGAGCCAAGCAAATCCCGGTAGTTGTCTATGGGCGAACCGCGGGTGGGGATCGGCGCAACGCTTGCCTGCGCTGTCAAGTGCCCTGGACACTTCAGCTACCGTGTCCCTCCCGGAAGGCGAAGGCTCACAGTTCCACACGCCCGTGATGGACAAGCGACGCTCGGACGGGCCCAGGGTGTGTTATCGATTTCTATGCGCGGTGTCGTACCCAGGTGAGGAGCACATGTGCGAGCGAGTGGGGCAGCGGCCACACGGGCCATCAGGATGCTGCCCCCCCGGCGGGCAGTCCGGCTATCGGGTCGGCCGCTGCTGCGGAGATTCCTTGGAGTATTTTTGCCGA
The DNA here is from genome assembly GCA_963809955.1 of uncultured delta proteobacterium. Taxonomy (GTDB): domain Bacteria; phylum Myxococcota_A; class Polyangia; order Polyangiales; family Polyangiaceae; genus JAICQQ01. The sequence goes on along the minus strand of CAWELQ010000007.1, from coordinate 292,423 downwards.
AACCATCGCTTCGAGACGAGAAACTGAGTTTCCTCGGCGCGGCTGGGGCGCTAAACGACGCTAGAGACAACATCGAATGAGCAAGGATGGCCTGACGAACCGGTCGCTCGAAGCAAAGCGTCCCGAATCGGTCAGCCTCCTGCACGACCACGACAATGGCGGCTGACAAGAACAACCACAAGACGAACGGCGCGACTCGGACGGCGGCATCCAGCACTCTGGCTCTGTCCCGGCGCCCTCGAGTCGTAGCAATCACGGGCTCCAGCTCATTTCTGGGAGTCAATCTCATCGGCTTGTTCGAAGAAAGCCAACGCATCGCCAAGGTCGTCAGCATGGATACCCGAAATCCTGTGACGAGCCACGTCAAGACGCACCACTACGATATCGATCTGACCAGCGAAGGCGTCGAGGAAAAGGTGTTCGAGACTCTGGTGGCCGAACGGGTGGACACCTTGGTCCATGCCGCATTCTTGCAAGCCCCCACTCATTCGATCAGCTGGGCGCACGAACTGGAGAGCGTTGGCACGATGCATGTCCTCAACGCATGTCGGCGTGCGCAGACACGCAAGGTGGTCATGTGGAGCCAGACCCTGCTCTATGGGGCGTCACCCACCAATCCGAACTTCCTGGCCGAGAGTCATCCGCTGCGCGCCGATCCGCACGACCCGTACTGTGCAGACAAGATCGCTGCGGAGAATGAGGCCTTGCACTACGGGCGGCCCGGCCGAGGACGGCTGTTGACCATCCTGCGAACCGGGCCGATTCTCGGGCCAACCGTGGACAATTACTACACACGCTATTTCAGGCACCGCATCGTTCCGACGATTCTGGGCTTCGACCCCCTGTGGCAGTTCGTGCACGAGGCCGACGCCGTAGCTGCGTTCAAACTTGCGGTGGACCGGGACGCGCCCGGGGTGTTTAACATCGTCGGCGACGGAGTCTTACCATTGAGCACTGCACTCAAACTAGCCGGGCGCGCCCGGCTCCCACTGCCGCGCAGCGTCGCCGAAGGCGCCGTGGGAGTTTTGTGGGCTACCCGCGGCATTTCAATCGCACCTTCGTTCTTGGACTACCTGCAATACCTGTGCGTCGCCGAGGGCGACAAAGCCAAGCGGGTGCTCGGCTTCTCTCCGGTGCATACCAGTCGCGAAGCGCTCATCGACTTTGCCAACGCGCAGCATTTGCGAGAAGCCAGTTTGCTATCGGAGGCAACACCGTGAGCCGCCGCCCGCGTGGCAAGAAGCCCCATCCTTCGGAACCTCGCTCCCAGGGCGGCCCTCGCGAGGGGGATTCGGGGACGCCGGGCAGGCGTTCCGTCAAGCGCTCCGCGAAGCCGAGCGGGGCCAATCGTGGAGCCCGCTCGGAGGGACAGGCTGGCCGGCGCTCGGCCGCTCAACGTCGCAACTTCAAGCGACGGCCCCCTTCGGGCGATCGAGAGGCACAGCGCAGCACCGGGCCCAGCCGGCGTCCCGCTTCGGACGAAGCCGCGGGCGAACGCAAGGTGCAGCGCCTCAAACCCGAGCCACGCGCCGCGAAGGCCGAGCACAAGGAAGAACGGCCGGCGCCAGGCACGCAATACGGCGCGCCGTTCGAGGGTCGCAATCTGGATGTTTTTGAGTCCAACCGCCAGGACGAGGGCCAAACAGAGGACGACTCCGAGTTGGGCATCGGATCGCGAGTGATCCCTCCCGCAATGAATCTGGCTTTCAGCGACGAGGACGAAGAAGACGACGACGAGGAGAGCGGCGCGTCGGCTTTCCATGTCTCCGGGTCCTCTGCCGAGCGCGAGTTTATCGCGGGCGAGCATCCAGACATGCAGACCACCATCCAGGAGCTCGAGGCGCGGCTCGACGGGATGATCCGCCAAGCCAGCGAGTTCTCTTCGGACCCATACAACGAAATTCCCGTGGTAGATGACACCGCCCTCGCCCCCGGCCACGAAACCACGCAAGCCGTGGCAGAGCGAGACAGCGAGCAGGAAGACGGCGGGGCGCAGAGCGACGAAAGCGCGATCGAGGCAACCAAGGAGCTCTTGTCGAGCGAATACTATCGCCGCCAATGGGGGCGCCTCGGGCTCAGGCGTCGTGCCGAGCACATCGATGATTTCGGGCACGACCCGGCCGTCGAACGCAAACTGCTCCCTGTGTTGGATAATCTGTTTCTTCGTTACTTCCGCTGTGAAACCCAGGGAATCGAACGGATCCCAGCGGACGGCCGCTGCCTGGTAGTGGCCAACCACTCGGGCACGCTGCCGCTCGACGGGCTGATGTTGCGAGCGGCGCTGAGGCTCCGGCATCCGAAACAGCGCCCGCTGCGCTGGCTTGCGGAAGACTTCATCTTCTATCTGCCCTTCGTCGGGGTCCTGATGAATCGTCTGGGGGCAGTGCGCGCCTGCCAGGAAAACGCCCAGCGTCTGCTCGCCAGCGAATCCCTGGTGGCGGCTTTTCCCGAGGGCACGAAGGGCGTCAAGAAGCTCTTTTCCCAACGCTACCAGCTTCAGCGCTTCGGGCGAGGCGGGTACATCCGGCTTTGCTTGAAAACCCGGACGCCGCTGGTCCCTTGCGCCATCATCGGTGCCGAGGAAACCAATCCGGTCCTGCTGCGCCTGGAGCAGTTGCCACGCCTGTTGGGCTGGCCTTATTTGCCGGTGACCCCGACCTTTCCTCTGTTCGGCCCCCTCGGGCTCCTGCCGGCTCCTACGAAGTGGAAGATGATTTTCGGGGAGCCCATGGAGTTCGACCAGTACGGGCCCGCCGACGCCAACGACCATGTGCTGGTCGGCAGGCTGAGCGACCAGGTGCAGGACGCCATTCGGGAAATGCTGCGGCGAGGCCTCAGGGAACGTAAAGGCGTGTGGCTCGGCTGACGCCCGACGGTGTTCTCGTCGTCGACAAGCCCGAAGGACCCACGAGCCACGACATCGTTGCTGGCGCGCGGCGCCTTTATGCCACTCGCAGCATCGGGCATGCAGGGACCCTGGACCCGATGGCTACGGGCGTGCTGCTGTTGATGTTCGGCGAGGCCACCAAGCTTTCCAGTTACCTGACATCTCAAGACAAGGTGTATCGCGCAGAAGTCGTGTTTGGGCGCAGCACGGACTCGCTGGATGCAACGGGGACCACCAGCGCAGAGCTCGCGCTGACGAAAGGGTGGTGCAGCCGGGACAGGCTGGAACGAGCGCTCGATCACGAGCGCGAGCGGCAGAGGCAGCAGCCGCCCACGTTGAGCGCTATCAAGGTGGCAGGGCGCCCCGCGCATCGGCGTGTCCGATCCGGCGATACCCCGACGCTGGTCGACAGAGCGGTCCGAGTCCACGAGCTCACCCTGCTCGAATTCGACGGGCAGCGCGCGAGCCTCGAACTGAAGGTGTCCAAGGGATACTACGTTCGAGCCCTCGCCCGCGACCTCGGCGATCAGCTCGGAGTCCCCGCCCACCTGAGTCGTCTGCGTCGCACCCACAGCGGCCCGTGGACACTTGCAGAAGCTCGAAGTTGGCCCATGACCGAGCCCGTGCCGCTGACGAGCCTGCGCGACGCTGCGCTCCGCTGTTTGCCCTGGCGCCGGCTGACCGAGACCGGCGCGCTGCGCTGCGCTCATGGCAAGCTCTTGGGCGAAGAGCACTTCGCCGACGCGCCATCGAAGTCCGAGACGCAGGTCTCGGCATGGCTGGGACCCGGAGGGAACCTGCTGGCCCTGGGTCGCGAGCAAGAGCCGGGATCTTATCGGGTGGTCCGTGGCTTTCGGCAAGGCCAGCCGAGCGGAACCCAATTGTAAAGACCAGGACCTGCGGGTGCTCGCTCATCTAGAGCACCGTGACATCGCCAACGTTCAGTCCGCGACGGGCCAGCCGTTGCTCGAGCCGCTCCCGCCAATCGCCTCGGGGCACGCCCGCTGGCAACTCGAGGGTCACCGATAGTTCGCCGAGATCGCTCTGAACGGTGAGCTTGGCTCCCGACAGTTCGCCAGAACCGAATTCCAGGTAGGCGACCCCCTTGTTGCGATCGCCCCCCCAGGCGACTCTCCTGAGCATCTGTTGCATTTCCGGGACCAAGATGGCTGGCAGCCCGCGCGGCTCTCCGGTCTGCGCGCCCTGCCCTTGGGGGCAGGCGGCCGCAAGCACGCGGACCAGCGGGTCCAGTACGCGACCCACCTCGGGCACCTCGCGCACGCCCGACCGCCTGCGCTCTTCGAGCCCGTGCCGCGACTCGGCAGGCTCTTCCTGCAGCCTCGGAGACACGCACGCACCGTGCGCCCCACCCCGCGAGCCCGCATCGAGGACAAGACCCCGGGGCTGTCCCAGTCGCAAGCCCGAGCCTCTGCTGGCTTCCAGCCGTCCAATGACAGGCCAGCGGCCCGGTTTTTGCTTCAACGTCAGCGCTTCCCGCAAAACAGCCGAAAACTCACGAGAACTCCTATCAGACTGGCGGCGGTCCGGGAGCTCCGAAGCGTGAACGGCGACCCCACCACTGGACATCCCGTCTTGGATTTGTCGACTCATCGTTTCACCCAGAGTCGGTCGAATCCCGGGATGGGTTGCGCGCCCCCGCAGCCTTCCGCTAAGAAATCAAGACCAGGAGGGGTGCTCCGAAGGCGCCCGCACAATCCGGAATTTGGACTCGGAACCGCCAGAACAAACTCTCTACCTAGTCCTCGCTCTCTTGCCGGCCATGGCTGCGGCTGTGTTCGCAGCCGCGAGCGCCGCCGTGGGCTCCCTCTCCGGAGCTCGTATGGCAGCGCTCCAAGAGCGCCTGGACGGCCCCGCCCGAGCTGCGATCGAGCGCTACGTGCACCGGGACTCCACGGTCGAGGCGCGCTGGCTGGTCCTCAGGGTGCTCGGCGTGGCGTGTACCGCGTTGCTCCTCGAAAACGCTCTCCCGTTCCCCGAGACCTGGCGCGTCGTCGGCGCGGCGGTGCTCACCGCTTTGAGCTACGCCATTCCGAGTGAAATCGCACGCGCTGTGGTTTCCAGGAACCCCGAGAAGGCGACTCTCTTCCTGCTGCGTGTACTGAGGCCGGTCGAGTGGCTGGTGGCGCCCGTGGCGGATCTCATTGCGCTACTGGCTCGCTCCTTCTCCGACAGGTCCGAGCGAAGCCACGAAGACACCAGCGGGGTCACCGAGGCAGAAGTCGAGATCATCGTGAACAAGGGCGAGCTCACCGGCGCGCTCGACCACCAGCAGTCCGAGATGATCCGAAACGTACTCGACTTCGGGGACCTGAGCGCCGAAGACGTAATGGTTCCGCGTACCCATGTGACTTCGCTGCCCGTGGACACGAACATCGCCGATGTGCTCAAGACGATCGCCGATACCCAACACTCCCGCTATCCGGTGTACGAGGACAGTGTCGACAATGTGCTGGGCGTACTCCACGTCAAGGATCTGATGCACCGGTTGGCCGAGACAGGCTCTCTCGACAACGCCCGGCTAGAGTCTCTGATCCGCAGGCCCGTGGTGTTCGTGCCCGAAAGTCAGCCCGCATCGACGGTGCTCAAAGACATGCGCATTGGCCGGCACCATCTGGCCGTGGTGATCGACGAGTTCGGCGGCTTCGCCGGGATCGTCACCTTGGAGGATGTGATCGAAGAGATCGTCGGCGATATCCAGGACGAACACGACGAGGAAGAGCCCCCCATCGTCGACCTCGGAAACGGGCGGCTGAGCGTGGACGCGAGCATCCCGGTAGCCGATCTCAACCGTTACCTCGGCATAGAACTGCCGGACGACGGCGACTACGTCTCGCTCGGTGGCCTGGTCGTCGAGCAGGCGGGCCGCGTTCCCGAGGTCGGAGCCAAACTCAAGGCCTTTGGGCTCGAACTCTGTGTCACCAAGGCCGACGAGCGACATGTCGAGACCGTCGAGCTGTTCACGGGCAAGCCAACACCCGAGACGATCCCCCCGCGCTCGGGTAAAATGACCGCTGCCTGAACCGACAACCGAAGCCGACTGCTGCAGCCTGTCTCCAGCCGACAGGCTAGGCCCCCCGGGCTAGCCACTCAGGGGACCAGCGGCGGCGCCCCGGGACGCCGCCGGAGCACCGCTCGGGCACTGGCGCGGGCGCAACCCCGCGCAGGCGCGGGGCGGCTCGGCCAATGGCGCGGTCGGCTGCGACCGACTGGCTCAGGCGCCGGGACCGCCGATTTCTTTCAGCTTGTCGAGTACGATCCGACCGATGTCCAGGAGGCCGTCCTGCTCGTGGCCTGGTGTCTTGTCGCCGCGCAGCGTGTCCTCCAGCTTGCCGATTTCCGAGCGCAGAGTCACGAGCACCGGATCCGGACAGACGGCGCCCTGACTGGACGGATCCACCGGGATGATCTTGGGCTCCGACCCCATCGGATCGCCACGGGTATAGCGCTCCAGATCGAAGGTGCGCCCGCCGTCCTTGATCTTGAACTTATCGGGCCAACTGTAGGCCGTTTCCTTCCCGTCCTTGTCCTTCACCTTCTCCTTCGAGCTGGCGAGGAAAGGCTCCGGAACGAGCTGCATCGTTGCCCAGGGCCCCATCGGGCCGTTGGTAACGTACGCCGACCAGCGAACCTTGGGCTTGGTCTGTTGATTCAAGAAGTCCTGAATGGCTTTCTTGCTGCCACCGAGCACCGCCTGCAGTCGCTCCTTGCGCTCGTTCGCATCCGACGCGCCGCTGGCGAAGTTGATCAACAGCGTGACCGTGTCTCGCTTGAACAGGCCGATACCCTTGCCCGAAAGATTGGCACCTTCGAAGGGGATGTTGATGGCGCCGAGTTCCGTGACTTCCTTCTCGGGGTACTTGTTGTCCGCCAGCTCGGCCTTGGCCCGCTTGAGGACGTCGGCCAGCTTCTCGATCTCGGCATTCGCCGCGTCGACTTCTTTGGCAAGCTCCGTGGCGCCGGTGAGCGCAATGTCCTGACGCTTGCCGCGCTCCATGCCGCCGCCCAAGGCGACCCCGAGCGCGCCACCGACGACGGCCGTGGCGATCGCCAGCGCAATGATCTTCGACTTGCCGCGCTTCTGCGCTTCCATCACCTCCTGGCTCATCTCGATTTTGATGGCCTGCGGCTGCTCGCGCATCGGCGCCTGGTCCGCGGCGATGGCGGCATACGGATCACTGGCGTCGACCCTCGGCCGAGCAGGCTGTGACGGCGAGGCACCATAGGCCGCTGGGACCGGAATACCGGACGGCTTGGGAATGCCAACCGGCGGCGGGATGGACGGACCGGCTGAGCTGACGGTCTTCTTCCCGAGACGAGCTTTGAGGTCGATCTTCTTTCTGTCTGACATCTGTGGGGGTCCGGCGCGGGGGTTTTGAGGGTAAAAGACTAGAAAAAACAGTGCGTCCGCGGCGGCCGGCACACTAGCGGGCCGCACTCGAAGCGGCAAGCTTGAAAATCCAATGTGAGCGGTTTGCCCGAGCCTGTCCGAGCGGCCTGTCTCCGAAGGCCGGCCAGTTGTCCGCTAAAACTAGGTGTCCGCAATTCTTGCAAAGTTTTGGCCAGATCCGTTGCTGCTTCAACTATATGACCCAACAAACGGGCGAAGCTTTTGGAGCAAAGTCGATCCGACCCGAGGTCGCTACCCGCCCTGCCCCAGTCATTCGTTCGCGATGAACCGACCTCCGAAGCGGCCGCCGCGTGGCGTTGCATGTCAATTGACCCACTGTCGGGCTTTTGTCAGGCTGCGGCATGCCGAAGCGGGTCATCGTCATCGATAACTATGACTCCTTCACCTACAACCTCGTGCAGTACCTGATGTCACTGCACGCCGAGTGTGAGGTGTACCTCAACGACGCGATCAGCGTCGAGGGCGTGTCACGCGCGGCGCCGGACGGCATCTTGCTTTCCCCGGGGCCCGGTACTCCGGACGATGCCGGCATCACCCTCGAGGTCATTCGTGAACTCAAAGGACGCATCCCGATGTTCGGCGTCTGCTTGGGGCACCAATCCATTGCCCAGGCGCTGGGCGGCAAGGTCGTGCGCGCCGACCGCCTGATGCACGGCAAGACCTCCATGATCCACCACGAAGGCGTGGGCGTCTTCGTGGGCCTGCCCTCCCCGTTCGAAGCAACGCGCTACCATTCCCTGATCGTGGCCCCAGAAAGCCTACCCAATGAGCTGAGCGTGACCGCTCGCACGGCGGAAGGCGAAATCATGGGGATGCGCCATCGAACCCTCCCGCTCCAGAGCGTTCAGTTTCACCCCGAGTCCATCCTGACGACTCGAGGCATGCAGATGATGCAAAACTGGCTGGAAAGCCTTTAGCGGAAGCCGCTGCGCCAAGCGCTGGTGCGCACTTTTGGGGGCGAATATCACTCGAGCGGTCGTGGCGTCGAGCGCGCCGGCCCCTGATTGGTGCACGCGCCCGCTTCCGACGCGCGCACAAAGCATTGCCTCGAGACGGAGTGAATCGTAGATTCCTGGTTCATGAGCGAGAATCCGACATGAACGCGACCGAAAGCATCAGCTTCCGCCAGGCTTTCGAAGCGCTGGAAGAAGATCGTCGACTCGACAAGTCGGACGTCCAGCACGTCTTCGAGGCGATCTTGCGGGGCGAGTGGACGCCCACGCAGGTCGCCGGGTTCATGGTCGCCCTGCGACTCCTCGGCGAAGATTCAGCCACCATCGCCGCCGCCGCACGCGCGATGCGCAGCGCGATGCTGCGAGTCCGCCATGACTTCGAAGTGCTGCTGGACACGTGCGGCACGGGAGGCGATGGGCAGGGAACGCTGAACCTGTCCACGGGTGCCGCGCTGATCGCCGCGGCGGCAGGTGTGGCAGTCGCCAAACACGGCAACCGCGCCATCTCCAGTCGGGCCGGCAGCGCCGATGTTCTGCAGGCGCTCGGGGTCTCACTCGACGTGCCCCTCGACAAGGCTCCCGAGATACTCCGTTCCACGGGCATCGCGTTCTTGCTCGCGCCCCAGCATCACCCCGCCATGCGCCATGCAGCCGTCGCGCGCAAAGAGCTCGGTATTCGCTCCATTTTCAACTGTCTCGGGCCGCTCGCCAATCCGGCGGGGGCCACGCACCAGCTGCTTGGCGCCTACACCGACGCCTTGAGACCGACGCTCGCCGAGACGCTGCTCGCTCTGGGCAGCAAACGCGCCTGGGTCGTGCACAGCGAAGACGGGCTCGACGAGCTCAGCCCCTTCGCCCCAACGCGGGTCACCGAGCTGACGGAAGGGCGGCTCACCGAGCGCGTGGTTGCTCCGGAAGACTTCGGGCTCGAGCGATCGCCCGCTGGCGCCATCGCCGGCGGCGAAGCCCGCGCCAACGCCGAGATCCTCGAGCAAGTGCTGGCAGGCGCGCCCCACCCTTCCCGCGACGCTTTCGTGCTCAATGCTGGGGCGGCGCTGGTCGTGGCCCAAGGCCTCGACCCGCGCGCGGCCGCCGACAAGGCACGCGCGGCCATCGACTCCGGCGCCGCAAAGCAGAAGCTCGCCCAGTGGCGCCAGGCAACACTAGAGGCCTCGAAGTGACGGGGCGCTTGGCGCGCATCCTCGCGCGCAAGCACCAGGAGCTCGAAACGCTCGATCTAGGGGGCCTGCCCGACCCACCGCCGCGCCGCCCCGTCGAACTGAAGCGTGTGTCCGGAGAGCCACTTTTCTTGATTGCCGAAATCAAGCTGCGCTCTCCGTCCGCAGGCCAGTTGTCGACGGTGTTGGGCGTTCCGGAGCGCGCTCGGCGCTATGCCGAAGCGGGTGCCAGCATGCTCAGCGTCTTGTGCGATCGGGAGTTCTTCGGGGGCTGTTTCGACCACATGTTGGAGGCACGCAACGCCACCGAGCTCCCGATCCTGTGCAAAGAGTTCGTCATCGACGAGCGTCAGCTCAGGGTCGCGCGGGCCTACGGCGCGGATGCGGTACTCCTGATTGTCCGTTGCCTCCCCCCGGCCAGGCTCGTGGAGCTGATACGAGCCGCGAAAGCAGAGTCCTTGGTCCCTTTCGTGGAAGTAGCCAGCGCAGAGGAGGCCCAGCTCGCGCTCGATTCGGGCGCCGATCTGGTGGGTGTCAACGCGAGGGACCTGGACACGCTCGCCATGGATCTGGGACGTGCCCGCGCCATTCTCGAGAGCTTGCCGAAATCAGTGAGCCGGGTACATCTATCGGGCCTGTCCTCGGCCGAAATGGTGGAATCCGTGGCCCGGAGTGGTGCCGATGCAGCCCTGATCGGGGAGGTGTTGATGCGACAGGACGACCCTGGTCCGCTGCTCTCTCGGTTCGTCGCGGCCGCCCGAAACTCGCGCCGACTGCCCGAGTCGAGCTAAGCTGCTTCGAGCCGTGAGCCTCGAGAACGACGTAGACGCCTATCTTGCCCACCTGCGCGTCGAACGTGCGTTGTCGGAAAATACACTCGCGGCCTACGGGCGCGACCTCAGTCGTTTCGTGTCGTATGCCTCGAGCCAGGGCGTCGAGGCCAGGGAGCAGCTCGACTTGGGCCACATCAGCGGCTGGCAGAGTGAGCTGTCACGCGCCAAACTGTCGGCTCGCACCACCGCCAGGCACCTGTCGTCCGTGCGCGGCTTGATGAAGTTCCTGATCGACGAAGGACTGCTCGCCCGCGATCCCTCTGAATTGGCCGCAAGGCCCCGCCTAGGTAGACGGCTGCCTCATACGCTGGGACAGCACGAGGTGCTGCGTTTGCTCGACGCCCCTGATCCCCTCACCCTGCGCGGGCTGCGAGACCGCGCCATGCTGAGCCTCACCTACGCCTCCGGACTTCGTGCCAGCGAGTTGGTGAATCTGAAGCTCTCGGACCTGGATCTGCAACGCGGCGTGGTCTCCGCGTTCGGCAAGGGCAAGAAGCGGAGGCTCGTCCCGATCGGAGACATCGCGATGAACCATTTGCAGGAGTACCTGCAAGCACGCTCCGGGCACGCCAAGCTCAAGAGCGCGCGCATCGTGTTCGCCAACCCGCGTGGGCTTGCCATGACTCGGCAGGCGTTCTGGAAAATCGTTGGTCGCTACGCGCGCGCCGCCGGCATTCGCGGGGCCACCTATCCACACCGCTTGCGGCACAGCTTTGCCACGCACTTGCTCGCCGGCGGAGCCGACCTGCGCAGCGTCCAGACCATGCTCGGGCACGTCAGCATCTCTACCACGGAGATCTACACGCACGTGGGCAGTGAGCAGGTCCGAGAAGCGCACTCGCGCACCCATCCGCGCGCTTGACCAGGGCTCCAACTGAAGGCTGGCCGCTCGGACGCGGCGATCAAAGACGCCTTATCGAGCGGCTTGTGCTACACCTGCGAGCCACGTGTACTTTTCCGTACTGCAGCCGAAGTCCCAAGCGACTCCCGTGGTGGTGGAAGTCCCCCATGCGGGGTTGATGGTAGATCCCATATCGCTCGCAACGCTCGCAGCGCCCGCCCGTTCCTTGGGTCGGGATGCCGACCTGTACGTGGACGAGCTCTACCAGGATGCTCCAGAGCATGGCGCATCGATGTTGGTGGCACACGTCAGTCGCTATGTGTGCGACCTGAATCGCAGCGAAAACGATGTGGACGCCAAAGCTGCAGAGGGAGGCACCGCCTTGTCGGCCCCCCATGGTCTTGTCTGGCGCACCACCACGGAAGACCGGCCAGCGCTGCTAGCGCCGCTGCCCCGTTCGGAGCTGGAACGGCGCCTCGAGCAGATCTACCGGCCCTATCATGATGCTCTCAACCGGCTGCTCCGCGACAAACTCGAACAATTCGGCTTCGCGATTCTGCTATGTGCCCACTCGATGCCCAGCTACGGGCGAGCCGGGCACAGTGACCCCGGTCGGCCTCGCGCAGACATCGTGCCGGGTTCGCGGGGCGGGACCAGCACGGCGGCGGTGGTCAGGGAAACGACGGAACGAGCGGCGCGCGCCCATGGCTGGAGCGTACGACACGACGATCCGTACCGTGGAGGCTTCAGCACGTCGCACTACGGTCGCCCGAGCGTGGGCATTCACGCCATCCAGGTGGAAATCGCCCGCCGCCTGTACATGGACGAGCAAACGCTCGCAAAGGCGTCGGAAGGCTTCGCGCGCACCACGAGCTTCTGCAACGAACTCGTGAACAGCCTCGGCATGCTCGAACTCGCTTGAAAACTCGCCGAGCAAGAAGACGCATCGACCGGCCCGTTGGCCCACATGCGGATCGCGCAAGATCTCGAAGGGTCCCGCTTGAACGACGCCCGCCCTTGAGCTAGGTTCCGCGCCCTCATGGCAAGAAGCGAGATCACTGGCAAGCGCCGCATGCGAGCGCGCAACGTTTCGCACTCGAACATCAAGACGCTGCGTTGGCAGAATGTAAACGTGCAGCGCAGGCGCCTCTGGGTCCCCGAGCTGGGCAGGCACGTGACCCTCAAGCTCACGACCAGCGAACTGCGCACTGTCGACAAGATCGGGCTGCTCAGGTTCGCCAAACAGCACGGCGTGAAGCTCTGAACGGCAATTTGCCCGAATAGGCAAGCGCCCGGGCACGGGCACGCCGTGTCCAGGTTCAGCTAGTGGGCGCCTTGTCCGCGACGACTTCCCTCGTCAACGGATCTCGCTTCAGAGAGAGCCTGACGCCCTGTATCTTGTGCAGATTCGCAGCTGACGGATAGGCAATGACCTCGAGAGGCCCCGCTTCTCCCGATACGATGGCTATCGGCGCGGGGGCGGGCAACCGTGTTCCCGGGGCAAGGCGCGGAACACCTCGCTTGACGGGCACCGCCACCGTCGGCACCTCGAGCTCGAGCTCCGGCAAGACGAGGCCTTCGGTGACGCGCCGGTAGCAGAGTACGGCCGCAACGCCTCGCACGTCCATCGCCGCCACCGCATGCCCGTGGCCCAGCGCTGGATCTACCTCGTCTACCTCGGCCTCCCATTCAGCGCTCCACGTTCTGTTCGAAGAGTCGCCGCTTTCACGGACGGGCTGGTCGATGACCAGGCGAGTGGCATCGAAGTCCTGCGAACCAAGCAGACCGCCTTGAACTGGGCCCGCCGCACGCAGCAGTTCCCGGAGGAAACGGGGTTCCGCAAAAGCTGCCGCACCCACCTGGCGAACGCGCCCGAGCAGTTCGGAGCGAGCGTCCGCCCCGGATTGGCGAGCCCTTTGAACGCCGGGCTTCAGAATACTCGACAGCTTCTGGCCCCCCGCATAGGCGTGCGCGACCAAGGCGGCAGACACTGCAGTCGTCGCGGCCACCCGCGCCGCGGCGGGGACGGTTTCGCTGTCCACGAAGCCCCGTGGCCTTCGAGAACCACCGCCGGGCTGCATCAGCCGACCGTCGAACGCACGGGCTCCCACCCCGACCCCGCCGACCAGAATCGATATTGGCCCCCAGAGCACCCCCGCGAAGGCGCCTGCAGAAGCAAAGAAGCCGCACAGCACCGCGCCAACTGCGGAACCGTGAGATGCCAAAAAGTCTTCGGCCGCCTCCTGGGCAACCGCGTCGCTCGCCAGTACTCGGGCTCTACCAAGCATGCTTCAGGGCTCCTCGACTCATTCGGCAGCTCCTTCGGGAGCAAGCTCTTCCGTCAGTTCACGCAACAAGCGCGCTGCGCCGCGGGCTCCGCTGCCCTCCATCACGACGAAGGCGTTCGGAAAGCTCGCGATGTGCGCGGCGACCTGATGTACTGCCCCGCTCTTGACATGCGCAGCGTCGCCGAGAGCCCTGAGGCGCGTGTATACACAATCGTCCCCGAGCGGCTGCGAAACACGACTGAGGTCCTGCACCAACAAGACGCCCAGCGCTTCAGTCCAGCGACCCAACTCTTCCGTCTCCCACACGCCGTGGGGCTCCCATCCGAGCTGGGCTCCGTGCTCACGCAGACTATCGAACAGCGCGTGCAGTCGCTCTTGGTTGCGTCTGGTGGGTGTGGCCGTCGCGGGCGTTTGCAGCACGCAGACTGACGGGTGCAGCACGCGGGCCACCTCGGCGAAGTACCTGGTGAATTGTTCCGCGTCCGCCGAATTCGCCTCCCAGAGTCGCCGCGACAGGCGCATGCTGAACCGGAACTCGGGCCCCGCCCGCTCGACCCATTCGGAGAGCTTTGCCGTCCTGGGTAAGCGGCCGGGCTCGGCCAGCACCTCCAGCAGATTGAAGTGCTGCGCGTAACGCGCGATGTCGCCCTGCAGGGCGGCCTGGCCAACGAACAACATGACATTGGCTTTTGCCAAAGAGTTCGGGTGGTCGCCAGCCCTTGCGGGGAAAAAGTGTATTCAGCTTGCCAGCGCGGCACCTCGTGCCGGGAACCGCGGGGGTTCGGGCGGGTCTCAGTCCCGGAAATCGTCCTGGTCCTGGACGAAATGGAACCACTGGGTGGGATCCTTGAGGATGGCGCGTTCCATCTCCGCGGCCAAGCGCTGGGCAATCTCCGGGGCGCGCCCCTCGAGCTGTTCCCGGCCGATCCGGATTGGCTCACCGATGGTGAGCTCGTAGTCGTAGAAATCGCAGCGTCGGGCGAACACCGTCAAAAGGGGCACTCCGCACAACGCCGCGAGACGCAAAGGGCCCAGGGGAAGCGGCCACGGCTCCCCGAAGAAACTCGCCGGCTGCTCGCGGCTCTGGCGTGGCAGGCGGTCGAGCTGAATCGCGGCCATGCCCCCGCTCTCGAGATGAGCCAGCAGCGGGAGTGCGTCGAGCGCGTGGTCACCCACGTGAGTCACCAACATGCCCATGCGCTCTCTGATCTGGTCGTGAAATTGTCGCGCCTCATGGTCGGCCTCACGATGCATGACGACCATGAGCTTCATCTGATGCACGCGGCTGAAATAACGGGCAGCGGCTTCGAAGGGCCCGAGATGCGCTGTAAGCAGAATTCCCCCACGGCCCGCAGCCAGCGTCGATTCCAAATGCTCGGCGCCTTCGATGCGGAAGTTCGCCGCTTCTGCTTCCGGTCGTTCCGTGCCGAGCGCCTCGGCGAGGCAGGCGGCATAGTTCATGAAGGTGCGGAGGACATGATAGCTTTCTACCGGACCGCTACGCCGTCCCATGACCAGTCGCAAATTGCGACGCACACGCCTTCTCACTTGCGGGAGACTCAGCGCAAAGCCCAGCCCGAACAGCCGGGGGCTGTACCTGAGAAAAGGCCGGGGCCCGTACCTGGCCCCCCAATACGCCCAGCGGCGCAGCAGCGCGCTATCGACCTTCATACCCTAGGAGCCGGTCGAGGATGATGGCGACGGCAGCCCGCACACTCAGGTGATTGTAGCCGTCGCGACGAGGGGAGCGGATCGGATCGAGGACGCGGTCCGCCCGCTCGAAAACGCTCGGGGCGAGGCCCCACCCCGTACCAAACAGCAAGAGCACCGTACCCTCGCCCTCGCTCAGCAACCCGCGGGCGGCAGGATGCGAGACCGTGGGGGCGTCGGCGGAGGCGCTCGTGGCCCAGAGTTCGACCGGCGCCTCGAGCCCCGAGAGCACGTCGTCGAGCGTCGGCACGACGGCGAGCCTGCTCATCGCTGGCTTGCGATCCGGGATACGACGCGCGCCCGAGCCGTCCACCCAGTGGGAGCGGACACGCTCCGCCAGCGTGCGCTGTGCCAGCACCGGGTGCACAACGAAGAATCGCTCCACGTCATAGGTGTGCGCGCTGCGCGCGATATCGTGAAGATCGAGATTCGTGATCGCGGTGGTCACCACGGAGCCATCCCTGTCGACGACGGGATGATGCAAGAGTGCCAGCGTCAATCTACGCATGATTGCTAGTCGCGCTCCGCCGTGGTGCCGGACAGCAGCTCTGGTCTCCGCGCCAAGGTCCGCTCCCGCGCCTGGGTATTGCGCCAGTCCCGAATGCGCGCGTGGTCGCCAGAACGTAGAATCTCGGGCACCTCCGCTCCGCGAAAGGTCTGAGGACGGGTGTACTGCGGATACTCGAGCTGGCCGCCGAGTCCCGGGCTGAACGATTCTTCGATAGTGGACGCCTGGTTCCCGAGCACACCAGGCACCAGACGCACGCATGTGTCCATGAGAGCCATCGCCGCCACCTCTCCTCCGGTCATCACGAAGTCCCCGAGCGAGACTTCGCTGTCGACGTAACTCCGCACGCGCTCGTCGAAGCCTTCATAGCGACCGCACACCAAGAGTAAATCTTGCCGTTCGACGAGCTCTTGAGCCAGCTGCTGGGTAAACGGCCGCCCTTGCGGCGTCAGGAGCACCCGATGCGGGACAGAGCCCGTGCGCTGCATCAGCCGCTCGATACCCGCGACGACACAATCAACTCGCATGACCATGCCGGATCCCCCACCGTAAGGAGTGTCATCCACGCTCTTGTGCACCCCGAGTCCGTGGTCCCTCAGATCCTCGAGCAACACCTCGAGCGCGCCCTGTCGAACCGCCTTGCCGACAAAGCCGAGCCGAAGCTGTGGCTCGAAGAGTTCGGGAAAGAGTGTCAGCAGACCTATACGCACTGGTGCATCCTGCGATTTCACCGGTCAGTCGATCAACCCATCTTCGGAGCTCAAAACCACCAGCCGGTCTTCCACGGACACGCGCTCGATCCATTCGTCCAGGATGGGCTGTTCGATGCGACGTCCCTCGGGCGTCCGGATCAAGAGCGAGTCCACGCTGGGGTGGGACACTACCTGCTCGACCACACCGAGCTCACCTCCGGGAGCACGTACCGTGCATCCCACCAAGTCGGCCAGGTAATACTCACCCGGAGCGAGTGCAGGAAGGGCATCTCGGTCCACCAGCACCCGCGCTCCGCGCAGCTGTTCCGCGGCCTCGCGACTGTCGACTCCAGCGAGCATGACCAGAATCGCCTTGCCAGCTCGGCGCACCTTGTCGATCTCGTACTCTCGGGGTGGCGTGCCTTCCCGCACGAGCACGACCTTCGGCACCTCGAACAAGGTGGTGCTCTGCTCGAAGTGCAAGCCCAGTTTGAGCTCGCCCCGAACGCCGTGGGGGCGAGCCACCAAGCCCAGCTCGAGGGCCTTCAATCCACGATGTCGAGGTGAGCGCGACGGCCGAGCTTGGTCGACGCCGCGGTGAGAATGGTCCGCATTGACTGCGCAGTGCGGCCATCTTTGCCAATCACTTTACCGATATCGCTCTTGGCTACCTTGAGTTCGATGAGCGAGTTGTGATCACCTTCGATTTCGGTGACTTCAACACTATCGGGGTCATCGACGAGTGCTTCTGCAATGGTCGCTATCAGTTCCTTGAGAGCCATGGGTGACGTAACTCCGAAAATCGCTTCTGCGCGCAGGCGCTTGGGGGGGAACAGGGGGAGTCACTCCGAGGGCTCGCGCGGTATCGCGCGGGTACTCTTTAGGCAGGAGTAGACGCTTGCTGTTTGAGCAGGCGGGTCAACGTATGAGACGTTTGGGCACCTTGGCTGCGCCAATAGTCCAGGCGCTGTCGATCCAGCCGCAAAGCATCCTTTTCAACCGCGGGGTCGAAGGTGCCCAGATTCTCGATGAAACGCCCGTCTCGCGGATTCCTACCGTCAGTGACAACAACTCGATAAAAGGCGCGCTTCTTGGTGCCATGCCGCGCGAGGCGAATGTGAACAGCCATGGTTTTCCTTTAAGGTTCGACTTAGTGCCCGGACTCCTGAAAAGGTAGCACCGTGCGGGGTCTGCGCCAGGAGGCGCCAGCAAGTCCCGGACTGTGGGCCAGCGGGTGCCGCCGAGCCGGGCGGCGAAACCTAGAGGAACCCTCGCGGTTCGGTCAAGCGCCGTGGTACCTTTGAAGTGAAATGCCCGAGGCGAGCGACGAATTGATGCGAGTTCTGCGCGAGGTCCTTGCTCCAATGGTTCGGGCAGACGGCGGCGAGCTGTACTTGGTCAAGCTGGAAGGACACCTCGTCGAGCTGCACCTTCGGGGGCGCTTTTCGGGTTGCCCGGGCAACACGCTCGTGGTCCGGCGCATCATCGAACCCCTGGTCTCTTCGGTCCTACCCGACGCGCGCGTGCAGATCAGCTCGGGATACCTGCTTCCGCCTGATGCAAGGCAGATCGAACCTGAGCTGGTGATGGCTCCCGGCGTCCCGGCCTGAGCTTCGCGCGATGCAGCTCTTTCCGAACACTTTCCACCCCCACGCGCGCATCTAGCGCGCCCCTGCCTCCGGAGCCCGAAACCGCCCTGCGCGAGCGGGCCGAGCTCCGGCTGGCTGCGGTGGCAGCCGGACTCGGGCCTACTTGCGCTTCTTGTCCTTGGCGGCTTTATCCTTGGCGGCTTTATCCTTGGCGGCGTCGTCCTGCTTCTTGCGGGTGGCCGCCTTGACTGCGGGATCGAGCGTGTCTTTCGGCGGTTTGTGAGAACGAAGCTTCGGCAGGTCCTCCTGGGTTTCCTTGTCTACGTACACGATGCCGACCATCTTCTGATAGTCGCGGTTGATCAGACGGATGATGATGCGGTTGTCAGACCACCATGCTTCGTCGAAGGACCTTCCCTTTTCGAAGTCCGCCTTCAACATCTTCGGCTTCTTGCCGAATTTCTTGGTCAACAGGTCGACGGCATCCTCGAAGCTCGTCCCAAGGGGACCCCCCGGGCGCAGCTTGTACTCGTCGTAGACCTTCCACAGGCCGCGACTCTTGAAGAAGAAGAAGTTGCGCTGCGTCCCGCTCTTCTGGGTGAAGCGCGTCATGCTCTCGCCGTTGAGGTACGAATACTCGCCTTTCAGGGGCGACTGATCGATGCCCGTCGGAAGTTTGCCGAACTCGATGTAGTGTCGCTTGATGAGCTTCTTCTTGTCCTTGAGCTCGTACTCGAGGGCTTGGTGCTGGCTGGGGTCCGCTTTCTTGAAGAGCTTGAGGAACTGCTTGTCCCAGACCTTCCCGTAAAAGTCGCTCAACTGATCGACGCTCATGCCGAACTTCAAGCCGCGCGGCGCTGGGAACGGCAACCCGCTCGCCTTCTTGGCCTTCTTGCCAGCTTCCTTGGCCTGCGCCGCGCCGGAGAAATCCCGAGGCGCCGCAGCCGCCGTCGCAACCAGACAGCCCGCGAGCAATGAAACTCCAACCGTCGCAAGCCATACTTTCCGCTTCATATCAGTTCCTCCAAGACTACCGTGTCCGTGCCGGTGCAGGAAGCTGACACCCGGCTCAGCCGCGCCACGAGGCGAGGCGCTTTCGCATTTAGACGGAGCGGGGCAAAAATCCATCGGGCAACCGCGAAAAAAACACTTCGAGCCCAGCACAGTTGCGCGAGCCGTGTCAAAATCTGCTGTCACTGCTGAACTCGACGTCTGCGAGCGCGCCCGCTAAGTTGCACGTCGCTCGCGGATTTCTCCGAGACTGCCTTCCGATCACCTTGCCTGCTCTGCCCCGAATCCCTGCCTGGCTGCTCGTGTTCTGTTCGCTCGGCTCGACGCACTGTGGCCCGGCTGCTCGACCCGCCACTGTCGAGGAGGTCGAATACCCGACGTTCACCCCCGCAGAGGCCGCGCTGTTCGACGACCAATTCGACGAGGCCACGCTGCGCCCGGTGCCTTGGACGCCCGACGACCGGCTCCGCGAACGTGTGCTACGAGCCGATTCGGTGGTGGTCGCACGGGTCAAGACCGTTTCCGAGGAGGCGAGCGATTCGGGCCCCCCGACACTCGTGGTGGAGCTTCTCCCCTGGGGCGAGCCTCTGGCGGGGAGGCGCCCCGAGGGAGTCATCCGCCTCGAGCTAGCCCCCAGCAGCCCCTCGTATCGGTTGTTTCACTGGCAGCGACGGCCACTTTTGGGCAAAGATGTCGTCCTGCTGTACCGGCACTATATGCAGGACGGCGAGCTACGGGTCCACTTTCGCGCCGAACCCAATCTGGACGTCGTGCACCTGGCCATCCAAGGGGCGGTTGCCTCCGCCCCCTAACGGTAGAAATAAGGACGACAATGCGTTTTCCTGGAAGCTCCATCGAAATCAAAACGGACCGAGAAATCCAATTCATGCGAGAGGTGTGCGCGCTGGCGGCCGACACCCTGTGCAAGGTCGCGCCCCTGATCAAACCGGGAATTACGACGCAGGATATCGACGACTTCGTCCACGCAGATACCCTCGAGAAGGGCGCCCGGCCCGCCCCCCTCAACTACCGCGGCTATCCGAAGAGCGTGTGCACCTCCGTGAACGAGGTGGTCTGTCACGGAATCCCCGGCCCGCGGGTGCTCGCGGAGGGCGACATCATCAACGTCGATGTCACCCACATCTATCAAGGGTACCACGGCGACACCTCGGCGACGTTTTACGTCGGGTCGCCCAGCCCGCAAGCCAAGCGTGTGACGGAAGTAGCCCGGCGCTCGCTCGAGCTGGGAATCGCGCAGGTCAAGCCCGGCAACCGTTTCGGCGACATTGGGGCGGCCATCCAGGAGTTCGCCGAGTCACAAGGCTGCTCGGTGGTCCGCGATTTCGTGGGGCATGGCATTGGCCGAACCTTTCACGACGAACCCAAAGTCAGCCACGTGGGCCGCTGGGGCTCCGGGCGCCGCTTCAAGCCTGGCATGACGTTCACCATCGAACCCATGATCAACGAAGGTCGCTACGAGACCAGGATCCTCGATGACGACTGGACGGCAGTGACCATCGACGGAAAACTCTCGGCCCAGTTCGAGCACACGATCTTGGTGACCAGTTCCGGGCACGAGGTGCTGACCGCACGGCGGGAAACGCTGCAACATAGCGAAATTTTTGAAGATTATTTCGACTGACCGAGCTCTCGCCCACGCGGATCGGTCACAACAGACTCACGACTCGCCGCAGCAGTGACGTCCATCTCCGGCCGGGTTTGCTTGATCCGCACAGCCCGCTTGACGTATTGAGGGCGCGGCGACTAGCTTCCGCATCGTTTCTGAAAGGGACTCGGGCCAACCTGCCCCTACGTTCTTCTAGAGGCGGTTCGGAGGCCGACAGGCCGATACCGCTCGCATCCCAAACGGACCACAGCCAACCGCACACCCATCATGGCGGCCCGAAAGAAGAAAACCTCCTCAGCTCGGTCATCGGCTCGCGCTAAAGCGCGCGGCGCTGCCAAATCCAAGGCAAAGAAGAAGGCCAACGCGGCGAAATCCGCCGCCAGTAGCAAGAAGTCGGCGAAAAAGGCGACCAAGACCGGCAAGAAGGCGAATAAATCCAGCCGCTCGGCGAAGGGGCGCACTGCGACGAGCGCGAAGAAGAAGCCGGCAGCGACGAAAAAGCGCGCAACGGCGACCGGCCGACCGAAGAAGGCTCCTGCCAAGGCTGCCCGAAAGGCAAAGGCGAGCACCTCGCGCGCCACCCCAAAGGCAGCCAGCGCGCCGCGTGGCAAGGCCAAGCAGAAGACGCAACGCGACAAGGAACGCGAAAAGGCCAAGCGCGAAAAGGAACGCGAAAAGGCCCGCCTCCTCAAGGAGCGCGAGAAGGCCAAACGCGACAAGGAACGCGAAAAGGCCCGTCTCCTCAAGGAGCGCGAGAAGGCCAAACGCGACAAGGAACGGGCCCGCGAGCAAGCGCAGCGCGAGCGCGAGAAGGCCAAACGCGACAAGGAACGGGCCCGCGAGCAAGCGCAGCGCGAACGCGAGAAAGAGCGGCTCCGCAAGCAAAAAGAGGCCGAGCGAGAACGTGCCCGAAAAGAGCGGGAGGCTCAGCGTCTCGCCGCCAAGAAGGCCCGGGAAGAAGAGGCAGCACGCCGCAAGGCGGAGCGGGAAGCGGAAAAGGCACGCAAGCTCGCCGAACGCGAGCGGCTGCGCGAAGAAGTCCTACGTCGAAAAGAAGAAGAGCGGCGCAAACGCGAGGCCGAACGGGCGGCGTACGAGAAAGCAAAGGAAGCGGAGCAAGCCAAGCTCCGAGCCCAGAAGGAGGCGGCCAGGCGCGCGCTCGAAGGCAAGGTGGCGCGAGCGACCAAGCGGGCCAATCGCATTGGCGGACTGGGACGCGGGGCAACGGCACGCGTCTACCGGCCAGACTCCATCCCGAACCAATCCGGAACCTCTCGGCGCCAGCCCGGCCTGCCAGAGAGCAAGTTCGCCAATCTGCGTCTGCCCGACGCCAGGCCCACCCCGGGCGCGACCCCCCCCCCACCGCCACCACCACCCGTCGAGGAGGAGCGTCCTCCGGCGCCACCCCCCCCTCCCCCCCCCGAGGGCGTCGAGGAACGCTACCGGCTCATCCAGGAACGGATGGCCAAGACCTCGGATCACTTCCAGCGGGAGTACCAAGAGAACTTCGACATGTCGTGGATCTACCATGACAGCGCGCTCGAAGGCGTCGTCTACACCTATCAGGAGCTCAAGACGGCCATCGATCCGAACATCACGGTGGTCCCCGATTCGAGTCTACAACCGGTCTGCGAGGAGATCCGCAGACACAAAGCAGCCATCGACTGGATCCGTGAGCTCGCGGAAAAGAAGCGTGTGCCCGTCAACGTGGACGTGATCAAACGCATCTATCTGCTGATGCATCCCGAAGAAGGCGATCTGAAGAGCGTCAAGTACCGAAAAGACATACCCCAGCACAGGCTTTACTTTCACGAGTACGCGGCGCCCGACAAGATCGCCTACAAGGTGAGGCAAGCCATCGACTGGCTGAACGGGCCGGAACCCAAGAAGCTCAAAAACCCAGTACGGATCGCGGCTCGGGTGCACTACGACCTGTTGAGGGTGTTTCCGTTCCCCGTGGACAGCGGCAAGGTCGCTCGCCTATTGATGAATCTGTTGTTGTTGCGCGCGGGCTATCCACCGGCAATCGTGCATTCGACCGAGCGGCAACGCTACTACGACGCGCTGAAGGGATCGCTGCCAACCATCGTCACGATGGTCAACGACTCGATCACGAATGGGTTGCAGAGCATCGAAAAGCTGCTCGACGACTACGAGCGCAAAGCCTGAGAGCCGTTCACTCGTCTTCCGTCACTGCGTCCCAACCCGTTGCTTGAGCCAGCTTCGCCACGGCAATGTTGTAGTCGAAGATTGCGCTCATCTGTGAGAATCGCTTGAGGGCCCATTCCTTCGCGGGGTCGACGATATCCTCGTCGTCCATCACCCCGACGTCGATTCCTTGCTGCACCTTGATCAACCATTGCTTGGCGTAACCGGCGGCTCGAGAGTAGGCGTCCAAACGGCGCTCGGCGTCCTGTGCCTCGGCAAACGCCGTTTCCACCTCGACTGCCACGCCCCCGAGCGCATATTGTTCGGTGGCGCGCATCTCCTCGAGCTCTGCCTGAGCCTTGGCCACGCGTGCCGTCTGGGGCAAGAAGTCCAGCTTCCAGCGTAGTGCCAAACCAAAGCCATAGCTCGCGAAATTGCCGGAATCCTTGGCGAAAGGGTTGCGCTGATCGGTAACTTCCTGGGCACGCACCCAGCGGTAGGACAGCGCCAGCCCGACGTCGGGGAAGTACTGCGACTTGGCAAGATCGACCTGGGCTCGACGCGCCAAGACGCCGGCACGCGCCATGTTGACCTCCGGACGAAACAGCCGAGCCGCCGCGAGGTAGTACGCCAGCGGCCCCAGGCGGTGGCGCGCCCGCTTCAGAGGGCGGTCCAACACGTCGACAGTATTCTTGGCACCTGTCAGGAACCGAAGACCAGCCAGAGCCTCCCGCTGGCGCTTGAGCACCTCGCTTCGCCTCGCGTCGAGCTCGGCCCGATACATCTTGACCTTGAGCAGCTCGATGTCATCCCCTTCCCCGTTTTGCACCTTCTCTTCGAGACTTCCCAGGTACTTGTCGATGCGTCGCGTCGCGTCCGAGATCAGTACGAGGGAATCCCGTGTTAGCTGGACTCCGTAGTAAGCCGTGCGCACGGCCAAGGCCACTTCGTTTTTCGCCTTCTTGATTTCGTGCTCGCCAACCGCGACGTTCGCATCGGCCGCCTCCCACAGGTTGGTGATTTTTCCGAACGTCCAGAGCGGAACCACGCCTTCGACCCCTACCTGCCAGGCAAGCGCCATGCTACTCGTGAGGGCGACATCCGAGTTCGGACTGTAAACGGTGGTGCCGCGCACCGTGGGCGCCACGCCTACCCCAGACGTCATGGAAAAATTGCTAAAAGGCGCGGTATAAGCTTCCCAGAGCTCGGCCTTCTTCTGACCTAACTTGGCGCGCGCCTCGTGAACTTTTGGGTAGTTCTGCTCGGCCATGCGCAGGCACTCGTGCAGCGTCAGACGTCGCGCTCGGGTCGGGGTTCTCAGGTTGGAACGGGCGCCGACCACCCGAGGCGTCGAGCCGCTTCCCGAGCCCTGAGCCCGCGCGGCGGGTGCCATGGAGAGTGCGAGAATAGTAGTGATCAAGGCCCCTGGCCGCATCGGGCCGGAGCCTAGTACCTGCGCTGGCAAAGCGCCCGTAAAAGTTGGGGACCCTTCCGCTTTCCAGTGGCCGGCATGAACCTAGGACTCCGTGCCGTTGTCCTGCCGCACGCCCACGCCCGCGCGCTTGGCGGCCCGCCTGAAATTCGAACGGTCGAGCCCGGCCTGCCGTGCAGCTTCGGAGATGTTGCCTCCGGTGCGCACCAACAGCTCGTTGAAGTACGCTTCCTCGAACGCGGCCACCGCGCGCTGTTTGGCCTCGCGGTAGGGTAGGTCTACCAGACCAGCCCCCAGACTTGCCACTTCCGGCCGCGACGATTGGGAGCTGCGGTGAGGAACGTTGCCCTGGGGAAGATCGACAGGCATCAGGCTCTTCTCTTTGCAGAAGACGACCGCGTGCTCTATGGCGTTCTCCAGCTCTCGCACGTTGCCAGGCCAGGCATGGCTCTGGAGCAGGCGCATCGCCTCCTGTGAGATCTTTTGTACATCGCTGCCGACGCGTGCGGCGTACTTCTTCAAGAAGTGATACGCAAGCAGCGGAATGTCCTCCTTACGTTCGCGCAGTGGAGGCAGCAAGATCGCGATGACGTTCAACCGATAGTAGAGATCCTCTCGGAATTTGCCTTCCGCAATCCGTTCCCTCAAGTCCACGTTGGTGGCCGCGATGACTCGAACGTCCACCGTTTGCGTCTCGTTGGAGCCGACTCGTTTGATTTCGCCCTCCTGCAGGGCGCGCAGCAGCTTGACCTGCGCAAGCGGCGGCAGGTCACCTACCTCGTCGAGGAAGATCGTCCCCCGGTGGGCGGTTTCGAACAGCCCGGCACGCGTAGCCGTGGCGCCCGTGAACGCGCCTCTGAGGTGACCGAACAGCTCGCTCTCGACCAGGTCAACCGGAATGGCCGAGCAATTCACGGCCACGAACGGGCCATCCGCTCGCGGCGAGTGTTGATGAATGGCCCGCGCGGTGAGTTCCTTGCCGGTACCGCTTTCCCCCAAGATCAGCACCGTGGAGGAAGTGGGCGCAACCCCCAACGCCAGGCGATACACGTCCTGCATCTTCGGGGAGTTGCCGATCAACTCCCCGAACTTCTCCATCTGTTCCAAGCGCCGCTCGAGCAACATCGCTCGGTCCACCAGCCTACGCCGCTCGGCTGCTTTGGTGACCGTGAGCACCACCTCATCGTTGGAGCGAAATGGTTTGGTGAGGAAATGATAGGCACCGGCACGCACGGCCTTGACGGCGGTCTCCACATCGCCGAACGCGGTCATGATGATCACTTCGACCTCCAGGCGTTCAGCTCGTGTTTTTTCCATCAGCTCGATGCCATCGATGTTGGGCATCATCAAGTCGATGAGCGCTACGTCGATCGGCTCCTTCTTCAGGATTTCTATGGCCGCCGAGGCGCCACCGGCCGTCAGCACTCCCATACCGCGACTGAGGAGAAGCCGTGCCAGGCTTCGCCTGAGCTCCGGTTCATCATCGACCACCAACACGCGTGGCGGGGCGTCCGCCAGTCGAGTGGCCGTCATTTCCCCAGACGGTCTGCGCGCTGACAGAGTCACGCCTTGCCCCCGCGCGATGCCGGATCGCCTGCGCGCATCGTGAGCCGCTCCGATGGAGCAGCGAGGCGCTCCGAAGCCGGCTTGCGATCGGAACCATGGTCGAACGTCGGAGCTGCGGCACGAGCTGCACCCGGGCCTACCACGGGAGTGTACAGGTACCCCTGCTGCTGGAAGACGCAAATCCGGTTGCCACCATCCCGTTTTGCCTGATGCAGCGCCGCGTCCGCGGCCCGCAAGAGCGCGTCCTTCGTGCGTACGTCACGCGATGGGAAGAGCGCGACGCCCACGGAAACGGTGGGCGTCAACGCACCGGGCCCAACCGCTTGACTCTGGGAAACGTCTTGCCAGATCCTCTCGGCGACCGTTACCGACCCGGCGAAATGGGTACTTGGCAGCACCACCAAGAATTCGTCGCCACCGAAGCGAGCGACCACGTCGACCTCTCGCACCGAGCGCCTGATGGCGTCGGCCACCGTCTTGATGACGCGATCGCCTGCGCCGCGACCACCGTCTTCGTTGAAACCTTGCAGTCGATCGATGTCGATGACGCTGGCTGCCAGAGGGTCATGGTAGCGCTCGGCCCGCTTGAATTCTTCGCTCAGACGAGTGTGCAGGTAACGGTAATTGTACAGCCCGGTCAACTCGTCGTGCACGCTGAGCTGCTCGAGCTTCGCCTTCGCCTGCGCCACGTGGTCGTGCAACTTCTTGATACGCAGCATCGCCTCGACGCGTGCAATCAGCTCGTCTTCCTCGAAGGGCTTGCAGACGTAGTCGTCCGCTCCGATTCTCAGACCTTCGACACGACTCGCGCTGTCCGTCTTCACCGTGACGAGTACCACCGGCAAGAAGCTCTCGCTCGTCATTCCCTTCAACAATCGACAGGCTTCGAGTCCGCTCAGGCGCGGCATCAATATGTCGAGCAGTACGAGGTCGACCCCCCCTTTTGCTACACGTTCCACCGCGAGCTGCCCATCGGGCACGGCTTCCACGACGAAACCGTGCTGTCGCAGGATCTGCGTCAACATCTCGCGGGTAATCCGGTCGTCGTCAGCCACCACGACCAAAGACCCCGTCAGGGGGCGCGATTGAGCCCCGTTCTCCTCACCCGATTCGGCTGTCTCACCCAGCGGCACAGCTTCAAGCGTACTCGATGCGCAGGCTTTCGGCGACATTAGGCCGCACAAAGTGAGCTAGTTGAAGCCCAGCCGGTACGTCTGCGAGCAGTGGCCAGGACTTTGAAGCCTCCTCGCGTATCCGCGGTAGGCACAGCCAACACATGTCCGGCTGACGGTTCCCCGAAGCGGAGATGTGTGTGACCCATAGCGCCGACGCCACGCTTTACGGAATGAGATCCACCGTTAACCAAGCATCGACCCCTTCCCGGCCGATTCGATGTCCGGCCCAGGCGACGGTCGCCAGGCAGCCGCATGGGTGTCGATAGGCCAGGGAGCCTCGTGCGCCGACGAGTAGCTCCCGCTCGACGTCGAAGTCCGCGGCAACCGCCGTCGACACCGAACGACTCCAGCGCAGCATGAGCTCCGCTCCGGAGCTGAGCCCCGACGAGTCGTACCAGGCGAGTCGAGGCTGCTCGTTGAAAGGGTCGCCGAGCAGAAAGCGCGCAGCCATCGCGTCGATCTGCCCCTGGCCCTCCGCGTACACGGTCACGTGATGGTCCAGCTCCGGACCGAGCCGGACACGAGTCGAAGCCAACCAGTGCTCTCGGTGGTCTGCGTCGATCACCGCTTCACTCGACGATGCAAAATACTCGCTTTGCGCCAGCAGCCGTCCACCCGCCAACCTCGAGATCCGGTTGGCCCCGCCGACCCACCCTGCACGCGCTTCGAGCTCGATGGCGCTTCGGGCTGCCCAGCGTCCGAGGCTGCTTCTGACCCCTGCGCTCAGTGCTCCGAGCTCGCGATCTTGCTCGGCCCCCTGCAGCAGTTCAGCCCGCGAAAGGGGTCGATAGCCTGCAACGCTGACGAGCGGGCTCACGTAGTGCAGCAACGGATCGCCGGTGCCGAAACGGCGACGCAGCGGCAGCCCGAACTCACCCCGGCCCCCCAAGCGAAGAAAGTGATCGGCACCGCTCTGCTGGCTCGTCGCGCCCGCCGCACCGAACAACTCCAACTCGGCAGAAAACGGTCCGGGCCGGGCGTGAAAGCGCGCGACGCCCCTCTCTTCCACGCTGGTCAGGGCGCCGAGCTCCGCCGAGTCCGACGTGCGCAGCAAGCCAAGCAGCTCGGCGTCCCCGAGGCCCCAGAGGGCGTCTCCGAGGCCGAGGCTGGCTTCTGGTCCCCAGGCCCCGGTTTCGTCGAAGTCGCCCCCGCGGCGCGCGGTATACGAAGCGCCCACACCGTAGAAGAGCCGACCATGGTGCCGGCCGAGTTCGGCGCGAGCCGTGTCGTAGCGCTGTGCCGCGTCGGTAACCAGAGGTGTCGCCACCAGGGCACGCGGGCCTCGCATCGCATCGATCCGATAGGCCGCAGTCGACAGACCGGGGCTGTGCAGTACCCCACGCCCCTCGATGGCCAACATGCGTGCTCCGAGTTCGTCATACCTGAGCCGCAGGCGATTCGATGGCGTGGCCAGGCGCAGGCGGCCGTCGATGCCGCCCGCGAAGTAGCCGGCTGCCTCGAGATCCACGAACGAGGTCCCGTGGTCGAAGGGAAGATGGACTCCCGCGCCCGCCAACAGACCGTCCTCGCTACTGTAGGCTACGCGAGGTGGCAACAGCCCTGCCCGGTCCGGAGCGCGCAGCCAGAGATACGGCAACCAGAGCACCGGCACTCCCACCACCCTCAGCGTGGGGTTCTCGACGAGCAAATCCGTCGGGGGCGCCACCGTTGCCTTGCTGAACCCGATGCTCACCGGCGGATTGGGACAGCGACAGAAGGCCACCCGGCCGTCACCATCCACGATCACCCCGCGCTCGCTGCGACTGAGCTTGATGCGATCGGCGGTGAGCCGATAGCGGTCCACCACCACTACTACGTCGTCGGCCAGTTCGAGCTCGTTCAAACGCACGTCTACTTCGACCCGGCCTGCACTGAAATCCACCGGGTACTCATCGGGTGCGCTGGACGGCATCGGCGCCTCGGGCGCCGGGGCGGAGCGCCGGGTGGGCAGCGATGCCGGAACCGGTTCGGCGAGCGCCGGCTTGCCAAACAGCTGAAGAACCCCGAAAAAAAGCTGGGGGACCACGGCTTTCAGCCAGAGCGAGAAGGAACGAGGGCCTGACAAATTGCGCCGTTTCGAGCGTGGCTCCAGACCCTCGCCCACTCGGGCTCGGGGCGGGCCGAGCATAGTGGGTCTCCCGGATTTGGGGACCACCGAATCGAGCATTCCCATGGACCGTCAGTTTCCGCTAGACCTGAGCAATTCCAGTTGCGTAAAAGGCGAGGTGAATGCGCTCGTTTGCCCCAGGACCGCGCGCTGCTGCTACCCTCGTTATCCCACTTCTCGAGCCACCCATGACGTCAGCCCTGCCAGCCACCGAGATTACTGCCCTGTTGGGGCGAGGCACACGCTTCGAAGGCAAGCTCCACTTCACCGGGCGGGTGCGCATCGATGGTGGCTTCCGCGGCGATATCCATAGTGACGACGTGCTCATCATCGGCGAGGGGGCCGACGTCGAAGGAGAAATCGACGTGGCCACCGTGATCATCAAGGGTGGACAGGTGAGCGCCAACATCCGCGCGAAAAGCTCGATCGAGCTCTATGTCCCGGCGCGCGTCTCGGGGACGTTGCACTCGCCCGAGGTGTTCATGGACAAGGGGGTCCAGTTCTCCGGTACCTGCACCATGGCCCCGCTCGACATTTCCCACGCCGCCAAGGCCGAGCCGACCGACAACGCGCCCGAGCCATGAAGACCAGAGTTCGGCGTCGCTGAAATCACGGCACTCGCTTGACTGGGGGGATTGTCGTAACTACGCCATGGTTCGTGCAGATCCAATCGGCGCCGTGGAGTTGGGCCGGCTCGCTCTTCCTGATCAGCTGTGCGACCAACCCCGCGCCGCAGCGCCCCCCGCCACCGGTGGAGGGGCACCCCCGAGCGGCCCCTCCGGTAGAGTCCTCCGAACCCGAGGCGGCCACCGCCGCACCCACGCCGCCTCCAGAAATTCCAGATGGGTGCACCTCGGACGTAGACCCGGACAGCGACGCCGAGCCGTTGCTCGAGCAGGTCGCCGAATCCTGCCTCGAAGACATGCATCCGATCGCCCCCGAACCGTTGCTCGTCAACCTGGCACCCGGCGCTCTGAAGGACCTCCCGTTCACGATCATGGATCCGAGCAAGTGCGTGAGGGCCGTGGCCACCGGAGCCAAAGAGGTCAGGGAGATCGACCTTACGATCGTCGACCGCAGCGATCACGTGTTGGGCCAGGACAAGCTGCCCGGCTCCATCGCGCTTGCCAACCTGGACGGCCCGGTCTGCTTCAAGGACCCCGGTCAGTACCGCGCCGTCGTGCGCATGGTGGATGGCAGCGGGAGCGTTGCGATCCAAGTGTGGCAGGCCGAATAGTCAAGGCGTCTCGTCGGTCCTCGGAGTCTCGTCAGGGCTTCAATCGATACTTGTCCTTCAAGGCTTGAAAGGCTTGTGGACGTTCGCGTCGGAGCGCGGCGAACTCGCTTTGCGAATCCGCGCGCACGAACCAGTCATCGAGCGACCGGGGGACGCGCAAAAACAGCGGGCGCCGCCGATCCCTAGCCAAAAGATAGGCTTGGTCGAGGTTGGATAGGCAGCCATCGAAGTCGCCGCGCAGACAGCGAGCCCTCGCCAGATGATAGAACACCTCGGCGCTCTCCGGCCAGCGCTCCTTCGCCAGCAGAAGCTGCTTCTCCGCCTCGTCGGCCCGCCCCTTTCGCAAGTGAGCGTAGGCGCTGCCCATGCGCAGGTAGTAGTGCATGGTCTCTCGCAACCTGCAGCCGGACTCGTGCAGATGTTCGGCACGACGGTACTCGACCAGCGCAGCCTCCGCCGCGCCCTGATAGTCGCGCGACGGGTCGTACAGCATCGCGTCGCCAAGCCAGACGCGCGCCGTCGCGCTGTTGGGATGTTTTTCGCAAAGGTTTCTCAGAAGCTTCGCGGCCTGCGCATAGTTCTTGTCTTTCAGGGCCGCAATCGCGGGCCGGAACTGCGATTTCGGCGGGTCGTCGCTGGCTCCGTCGGGACACGGTTCAGCGTGGCCAGCGGAGCTCGACGGGGAGCTCGCAACTTGCCCCGACGAGTCCTCTTTGTCCTTGCAAGAAGCGAGGCTTGCGACCACGATGAGCCACGCGGCAGCACTGGCTGTCCGAGTTGGCTTGAACGAGAACCGCATGATTCTAGTCCCTTACCAGCCCCGACCGTCAGCGGAAAGCCCAGCCCCCCCGGGAGCGGGCCCGTTGGCTTGCAACGGCTCCCGTTCCATGGCCAAATGGTGCTTCTTTTCAACGGGGTGAGCCTGTGGCGCAAGCCAACGCTCGTCACCCCAGAGTCCCGCCCACGCGCGCGGACGCGCCCAGGGTCTCACGACCCACCCCGGCCGCTGCTCAGTCGCAGCCCGGCTTTCGCCCGAAGGACGAAATAGCCCGATGACCCTCCCGCCCAAGATTGGACTGTACGACCCACAATTCGAGCACGATGCCTGCGGCATTGGCCTGGTTGCGAACATCAAGGGGGTCGCCTCGCACGACATCGTGCAAAAGGGCGTCGGAATCCTTCTGAATCTCGTCCACCGCGGAGCCGCTGGCTCCGATCCGCTGACCGGCGACGGCGCGGGCATCTTGACTCAGATGCCGGACGCCTTTCTGCGCCGTGAGTGCGAAAAGATACAGATCCGCCTTCCGCAAGCCGGGCACTACGGGGCGGGCCTGGTCTTTCTCCCCAAAGACACGGTTCAAGCCGAGCGTTGCAAGCAGATTCTCGAGGACAAGATCTTCGGAACCGGTCAGCGCCTGTTGGGCTGGCGCGAAGTGCCTGTCGACGAATCGTCGCTCGGACCGCTTTCGCGCGGCAGTGCACCGCGTGTGATGCAGGTCCTGGTCGGTTCCACGTGTTCGAGTAGCGTTGCGTTCGAGCGCAAGCTGTTCGTGATTCGCAAGTGGGCGGAGCGCACCGTTCGGGAGAGCGAACTGAGGGACAAGGGCAGTTTCTACATACCGAGCCTTTCCGCGAGTACCATCGTCTACAAGGGGTTGCTTCTCGCGCAGCAGCTCACGAGATTCTACCCGGATCTGGAAGACCCGGAGTTCATCAGCGCTCTGGCCATGGTCCATCAGCGCTTCAGCACGAACACGTTTCCGACCTGGGAGCTGGCTCAACCCTTCCGCGTCCTTTGCCACAACGGTGAAATCAACACCGTGCGCGGCAACCACGCATGGATGACCGCTCGTGAGCAGCTGTTCGACGGCACGGTCTTCGGCGAAGAGTTCAAATACATCCTGCCGACCATTTCGGCGGGGATGAGTGATTCGGCCACACTCGACAATGTTGCCGAATTGCTGGTTCAGGCGGGCCGTTCACTTCCCCACGTGATGATGATGCTGGTTCCCGAGGCGTGGCAGAACGACGAGCAAATGCCGGCGCACAAGCGTGAGTTCTACGAATATCACGCATGCCTGATGGAGCCCTGGGACGGGCCGGCGGCCTTGGCGTTCACCAACGGCAAGCAAATTGGCGGCATCCTCGACCGCAATGGCCTCCGGCCCGCGCGTTTCACCGTTACCAAGGGCGGTCTCGTGGTTCTCGGATCCGAGACCGGGGTGCTCGAAGTGCCTCCGGAAGAGGTGGAGCGTAACGGCCGACTGGAACCGGGCAAGATGTTCCTCATCGACACCGAGCAGGGGCGCATCATCGAGGACGAAGAGATCAAGGAGCAGATCTGCAAACAACGCCCCTACGCGAAGTGGCTCAGAGAGAATCTGATTTCATTGGGCGAGCTGGAACCACCGCAGGTCGCTTCCAAACGCGACGTGGCACCGCTGGTGAAACGTCAGAAGATCTTCGGTTACACTCAGGAAGACCTGCGCGTTCTGGTAGGGCCCATGGCTCGCGACGGCAACGATCCACTGGGTTCCATGGGGACGGACACGCCGCTCGCCGTGTTGAGCGATCGCGCGCCGCTTTTGTTCAACTATTTCAAGCAGCAGTTTGCCCAGGTTACCAACCCCGCCATCGATCCGATCCGTGAGAAGCTCGTAATGAGCCTCAAGAATTACATCGGTGGAGAAGGCAACGTTCTTTTCGAGCTACCAGACCAGGCACACATGCTGGAGCTGGAGCACCCCATCTTGACGGATGAGGAGCTTTCGAAGGTACGTCACGCGCACCTTCAGCAGCTACGCATGCCCCCTACCCTTCCCATGCTGTTTCATGTGCGCGACGGCGAGACTGGCCTCAAGCAGGCCCTCGACGAGCTCTGCCGTCAGGCGTCACACGCAGTACTCAACGGCCACAGCCTGTTGATTCTGAGCGATCGCGGAGCGAACGAGGAACTGGCGCCCGTCCCCAGCTTGCTCGCCACCGGCGCAGTGCACCACCACTTGATGCGAAACGGCACCCGTATGCGCGTCGGCATCATCGTCGAAACCGGCGAGGCGCGCGCGGTGCAGCATTTTGCGCTTTTGATTGGCTACGGCGCCGGGGCGGTCGCCCCCTACCTGGCCCTCGAGACCATAGAAGACATGATGCGCACTCGCGCGCTCCCCGAGCTCACGGACGCCCGCGAAGCAAAGGCGCGCTACATCAAGGCGGTCACCCACGGTCTGCTCAAGGTGATGAGCAAAATGGGCATCAGCACCGTTCAGAGCTACCACGGCGCTCAGATCTTCGAAGCGATCGGAATCTCGCGCAGCGTGATCGAGCGCTACTTCACCGGCACCGCCTCGCGCATCTCGGGGGTGGATCTCGACGTGATCGCCACCGAATGCCAGATACGCCACGAGAAGGCCTATCCGATCACCACGCGCGGGGAAGGCGTGCTGAGCATTGGTGGGTGGTTCCACTTCCGCGCGCAAGGCGAGCGACACCTCTGGCACCCCAGCACGATAGCCAACCTACAGAAAGCGGTGCGCCAGGATGACGAGAGCGCCTATGAAGCCTACGCCCGTCGCATCAACATGCAGGTAGACGGGCCCATCACGCTCCGCAGCATGTTCGAATTCGTTCCCGGCGAGTCGATTCCACTGGAAGAAGTCGAACCGGCCAGCGAGATCGTCAAGCATTTTGCGACGGGCGCCATGAGCTTTGGCTCGATCAGCGCGGAGGCTCACGAGAATCTGGCTATCGCCATGAACCGTATCGGTGGCAAGAGCAACACCGGCGAGGGCGGCGAGAAAGAAGAGCGATTCTTGGATGAGCGCCGCAGTGCAATCAAGCAGGTGGCCTCGGGACGCTTCGGAGTCACGACCTACTATCTGGTCAACGCAGACGAGATCCAGATCAAGATCGCGCAAGGGGCCAAGCCCGGCGAGGGCGGACAGCTTCCGGGGCACAAGGTCGACGCGATCATCGCAAAGACCAGGCATTCCACTCCAGGCGTCACCCTGATCAGTCCGCCGCCTCACCACGACATTTACTCGATCGAGGACCTCGCGCAGTTGATCTTCGATTTGAAGATGACGAATCCGAAGGCGCGCATCAACGTCAAGCTGGTAGCCGAGGCGGGCGTCGGAACGGTGGCAGCCGGTGTCGCCAAGGCGCATGCGGACGTGATCTTGATCTCCGGGCACGACGGCGGCACGGGCGCTTCTCCGCAAACTTCCATCAAACACGCGGGTATTCCTTGGGAGATGGGTCTCGCCGAGACGCATCAAGTGCTCGTCAAGAACAACCTGCGCAGCCGGGTGTACCTGCAAACGGACGGACAGATGCGAACCGGTCGCGACGTGGTGATCGCCAGCTTGCTGGGCGCGGAGGAGTACGGGTTTGCGACCGCGCCTCTGGTCGCCTCTGGTTGCATCATGATGCGCAAGTGTCACCTCAACACCTGCCCGGTGGGCATCGCTACCCAGGACCCCATCCTGCGCAAGAAGTTCGCGGGCAAGCCCGAACATGTCATCCGTTTCATGTTCTACGTCGCGGAAGAGGCGCGACGCCTGATGGCCGAGCTCGGGTTTCGCACCATCAACGAGATGGTGGGGCGCGCCGACCGACTTCGCGTGCGCGAGGACGCCAAGAGCCACTGGAAGGCGGCCAGGCTGGATTTCTCCGATGTGCTGTACTTTGCACGACCCGAGCCGGGCGTGGACGTGCACCGCACGCAGGAGCAAGACCACGGCCTGAACGAGGCCTTCGATCAGACCCTGCTGCGCGTTTGTAAGCCTGCCCTGGACGCCGAAGGGCCCGTGGAAACCGAACTGGACATCCGCAACGTGCACCGAACGGCCGGGGCCATGCTCGCCGGTGAGATTGCCCGTCGCTTCGGCGAAGGCGGTCTGCCCGAGGGCACCATCCGCCTGAAATTCCGCGGGTCCGCCGGCCAGAGCTTCGGCGCCTTCATGACCAATGGGATGGATTTCGCGCTCAGCGGAGACGCCAACGACTACGTCGGCAAGGGCATGTCCGGCGGCGTGCTGGCTGTGCGACCCGGCGACGGCGCGACCTTCGAGGCCGACCGAAATATCATCGTTGGAAATACCGCTCTGTACGGGGCCACCGGTGGCAAGGCCTTCTTCTGCGGCATGGCCGGTGAGCGTTTCGCGGTTCGCAACAGCGGCGCCATCGCTGTGGTCGAAGGTGTGGGAGATCACGGTTGCGAGTACATGACCGGCGGGCTCGTCGTCGTGCTCGGACGCACCGGACGTAATTTCGCAGCCGGCATGAGCGGTGGCTTCGCCTACGTACTCGATGCTGCGGGAGACTTTTCGACTCGCTGCAACAAGAACATGGTCGATCTCGACGCGCTGAGCACCGACGATGCCGCCAACCTGGCCGCTCTGTTGGAGGAACACGTCCGGCGCACTGGGAGCGCAAAGGCGCGCAGGCTGCTCGATGCTTGGGAAGAAACGCTGGCTTTCTTCATCAAAGTCGTCCCGGTCGAATACCGTCGCGTGCTCGAGCAGCTCAAGCAGCACCCGGCAGCCAAGGCCTCGCGGGACAGCTTGCGAGTGCTCAGCAACGATGACCCTTTGACAGGTGAGGCCCAACCAACCGTGGAAGCCTCCCCCGAAGCGGAGTGAAGCAAGAAGTGGGCAAGATCACCGGATTTCTAGAGTACCCGCGTCAGGAACCACGAAAGCTGAGCCCTGACGAACGCACCAAGCATTTCAAGGAGTTCGAACTGCCGGTGCTTCAGGAGGATCTCAGCATTCAAGGGGCGCGCTGCATGGACTGCGGCGTGCCGTTTTGCAACACCGGCTGTCCGCTGGGCAATTTGATCCCCGATTGGAACGACCACGTGTACGCCGATCGCATGGAAGAAGCCGTGGACGCTTTGCACGCGACGAACAATTTCCCCGAGGTGACGGGTAGGGTTTGCCCGGCGCCGTGCGAGGCAGCCTGCGTACTGGGTATCAACGACGACCCGGTCAGCATCAAGCTCATCGAGCACGCGATCGCGGACTATGCGCTGCAAAATGATCTTCTGCAGCCACAACCCGCGCTCAAGAAGACCTTGAAGAAGGTGGCCGTCATCGGTTCGGGTCCCGCTGGCCTGGCAGCGGCGCAACAACTGGCCCGAGCCGGGCACAGCGTGGTGGTGTTCGAGAAGGACGACCGCATTGGCGGACTCTTGCAGTACGGCATTCCCGACTTCAAGATGGAAAAGTGGCTCATCGAGCGACGGGTCGCTCAGATGCGGGGGGAAGGAGTTGAGTTCCGTACGAGCGTGGATGTCGGCGCGGACATCACGGCAGCTCAGCTGCACGATGACTTCAATGCGGTAGTGCTGGCCATCGGCTCCAGGGTGCCGCGCGACCTGCCAGTCGAAGGCCGGGAGCTGGCGGGCATTCACTTCGCCATGGACTTCCTCACCCAACAGAACCGTCGAGTGGCTGGCGAAGCCGTGGACGAATCGGATGCGATTGTCGCCACTGGCAAACACGTTATCGTACTCGGCGGCGGCGACACGGGAAGCGATTGCATCGGGACTTCGCACCGACAGGGCGCCAAGTCCGTGACCAGCTTCGAGATCATGCCACGCCCGCCGGACGGGCGCGCGACCCAGACTCCATGGCCACGCTGGCCTTTGATGTTCCGAACCTCCAGTTCCCACGAGGAAGGCGGAGAACGAGACTTCAGCGTCTCAACGGTTCGATTCAGCGGCGATGGCAAGGTCGAGAAGTTGCATTGTGTACGCGTGGCCATCAACGAGGGCCGCTTCGAGCAGGTACCAAACAGCGAGTTCGAAGTGCCGGCAGATCTGGTGTTGCTCGCCATGGGGTTCGTGCACCCCCAGAAGCACGGCCTGCTGGACGCACTGGGTGTCGCGCTCGACGAACGCGGCAACGTGCGCGTGGCCGGCAACTTCATGACCAGCGTGCCCGGAGTGTTCGCCGCCGGTGATTGCCAGCGAGGTCAGTCCCTCGTGGTCTGGGCCATTGCGGATGGACGCAAGACCGCCTGCGCCGTGGACGAGTACTTGATGGGACGGACAGAACTCGCGACCGGTAACCTGGCCGATCCACGCTTTTTGACCTGAACGGGTGGTGTTGACTCGTTCGGCCGCCAGTTTTTCGGCGCCCGTCGCAAGAATCGAAGCGTAACAATGCCTCGGCAGGCGGTTCGTTAGCGCTCTGCAAGCTGTCACGCTCCCACAGTGTGCGCGGCGAGCGTCGCGGAAAGCACCTGACCC
Organism: uncultured delta proteobacterium; assembly: GCA_963809955.1. Classification (GTDB taxonomy): domain Bacteria; phylum Myxococcota_A; class Polyangia; order Polyangiales; family Polyangiaceae; genus JAICQQ01. The sequence goes on along the minus strand of CAWELQ010000007.1, from coordinate 254,960 downwards.
GCGGGCGCCTTCGTGCGATATTTGTAGCGTGTCGAGGCGTTCGCGAAAGTCATCTCGTCCCGCGCTCGGGCGAGCTTCACGACCCCGGGATCGCATCTACTCCGGCCCCGATATCAAGCTCGGATATGCTCGCGTAGGACAGGACACGCTCGCCGCCATCGCAGAGGAGTTGAACGCGGCCGGCCGCGGCGAGCTGACCCCGAAGCAACGTGTGCGAGCACTGGCGCGCGCGGCGTCCGCTCCAGAAATTGCCGTCCGCGAAACGCTAGCGGGGCGCGAAACGCTGGGCGCCATTGCCCAAGAACTGCGCGGCGTTGCGACCCGGGCACCGATGAACACCAAGCCCTACGGCGATCGCATCTCGAACGCCCCTGGGGCGACGACCCCCGCCATGACCATCGACTGGCAGGATTCGGGCCCGGAGATCAGCGTCCGGCCGACGTCCGTGGGGCGCGAAACCATGGCGGCCATCCACGACGAGTTGCAACAAGAGCACTCCGACGAGCCCACCACTGGTCTGCGGACACGTCACGAGTCGGAGGGCCAAGGCCTTCCCAACTCGGAAGTACGTCCCGCAGAATCGCGCGATGCGATCGAAGTGTTCGAAATGATGACCTTCGTGGCACGGGGGGAGGTCGCACAGCTCGCGTCGACATCCGTGCGGCGCGATTTCGTCGAGGAGCACCTGATGCATCGGTTGCCGGTCAGCGATATCTCCGAGGTCGACCGGATTGACGTCACCCCCTGGACGGTGAAGGGCACGGTGATCATCCGTGTCTGGTGCAGGGTGCCCGCGAATGAGGCCCCCTCACGCAGCGTTGGTGGCCAGGCGTAGCCGGCACTTCACGGATCGGAGCACCCGAGTGGTCTCTGAATCACTCCTCTCACCGTGTCCATGAGCGCCTCGATCCGCTCATGGCCATAGGGCATGGGATCGACGGGCGGATGCAGCGTCACGATCACGCGCGCGCCCGGGTGCACGACGCGACCTTGGGCAGGCAGAACACGGCGGGTGCCTTCGATGGTGACGGGAAGAATTCGAGCCCCTGTTTCCAGCGCAAGATGGAAGCCTCCCTTGCGAAACTCTCCCAAAGCACCGTCCCGGCTCCGCGTACCCTCGGGGGCGATCCAGATATCCGTACCCGCACGGAGCGCCTCGGCCGCGCGCCGCATGCTGTCGAGCGCGCGATCGTGATTTTGCCGATCTATCTCGATGAAGCCCGCCACGCGCATTGCCCGCCCCCACAACGGCACCCGGAAGAGCTCTCGCTTCGCCACCATGCGGAGACGGCGGCCGAGCGCCTGATAGATGACGGGAATGTCGTAGTGAGACTGGTGATTGGACATCACCACGTAGTTCTCGCCTTCGCTCAGATTGTCGAGACCTTGCACACTGAGCTCGATCCGAGCCTGTTCGAGCAACCGACGGGACCACCAGGCAAGGCGTCGGTCGCAAGTATCCGCCGTCAAGCGACCAGTTCGGGCCTGTAGAATCGTCGGGGCAGATACACGGAAGGTGGTCCCGGCCGCCTTGACGAGGTGCCACCAGGTCATCGTCGCTGACTGGTACCTTTCGGGGAAGGCCTACGCATATTCCCGAAGGAAAATAGACGTTCTTTGCGTGGCGCCGGCCGCGGGGCACCGGGCGGCGGCACGAGCTCAGACACGTAGTAGACATCGAACGCTACGAGCTCATCCTCCGGCTTGCCCGTGAGCTCGTGGTGATTCTTGAGGTAGTCGCGGAACCCGTTCCAGTAGCCTCGAAAGCGAGCCTGCCAAATGCGACGGTGGAAATCACCCCAGAGCTGATTCATCTGAAACCCTTCGGGTGGATTGAGCTCGAAGTTCGGTTCCGATTCAGTGAGAGGATCGAAGTGCCTTCCATCTTTGGTGAGTCCATCGACCACGATCTTGCCGTCGTCCTTCGGAGGCTCCGGCGCAAACATGCTCCAGCCCTGGAACAGGCGTGGATAGACCACCGCCGCGGTCATCCATTCGGGTCGGTGCTTCAGCTTGAGCACCTGGGGTATGGCTCGGTTCTCCATCAGAACCTGGCTTCCACAACTGACCATGAAGAACAATAGCACCACATCCGCCAACCGATTACCGACACGCCCAAGCCAACGTTCCCGGCTGGTACTCGCTGCGTCAGCGTCGACTCCCACGAAATTTTCCAAACCGAAGCGCTGGCTCAGTTGGGCGCGCTCACCGACCCAGCGATCGATGCTTCGGCCGGCTAGAGGTCGCAACACGGGCAGACGCAGCCACGCCAGGGCGAACCGAAGCGGTGGCGATGGGCGCACCAGCTCCAAGAGCGCATCGACCCCCGTGCGTTGGCCACCCCCGGGCGCTAGAACGACCAGCTGCTGATTGGCGTCGAGCCCTGACGAGCTCGTCGAGACGACCTCCGAAGACTCGACGAAACTCACCGAGCCGCTCGGCACGAGCCGCTTCACCAGGCGGGCGCACCACAAACTGAAACCCGAGCCAGGGTCCACGACCAGCACCCTCACACCGTAGCGTTTCCTCAGTCTTCGCTCGAAATAGTGCCAGGCCTCCGTCGGAATGAAGACCGCGTGCACCACGATCATCGCATAGGAAAATGGCCCGAGCTGCACCACCGAGTCGATGCTCGCGTGCAGTCCAATCACCAAACACCAGCCAACCATCCTCGCCCACTTCGTGTACAGGGGGCTGACCAAGAACGCCGCGATCAGAGATTCTGCCAGCAGTGTCGTCCAAGTCATCGCCTTGATCACGCCGAGACCCATGTGGAAGCGGAGCCAGGCGCCCAGAGCCGTCACCATGCGGTCTTGCTGAAAGAAGTAGTAGACGGCAGTCCCGTCTTTCCAGCTGGCCCCGGTCTTGTGTACGACGTTCAGGTAGTAGATCAGAGCAAACTGCAGGATCAGCGCCGTTATCGCCAGCGAGCGTACGGGGCGGACGCGCTCTTCGGCTTGGCGTTCGTCATTCAACGCGCCCAGAGTCCCGTCGCGCCTTTGCTTCAGCGAGCGCAGCAACGCATCCACGCTGTAGCGTCTACCCAGCGGCAGAAACATGCTCCACAGCGCCAGCAGATGCACGACCACGAAGCCGCCATTTTCGAGCATGATGTTGCGGCTATTGAGGCTGACAATCAGCACGAACGCCAACACCTGCATGATGCGTGTCCGCCAGCCTACCAGTAGAAGCACGTTGACCAGGATGTGGAACGCCGCCAGAACCTTCACCTCCGATGGCGTGCTGAAAGCCAAATACAGCGAAAACAGATGATCGCTCATCGGGCGAAACATCGCGAAGTGGTTCGTGAGCCAGCCGGAGTTCGAATAGTGGTCGGTCAGGTCCGGCCAGCGCCGCACGACATCGTGGATCAAGACGAGCGAAAACAAGATCCGGAACACCCCAAGAGAGCGAGGGTCGGCCGTGGCGTACGTTTCGACGAGCCAGCCCCAGAAGCCGATGCGCGAAGCCTTCTTCACGCGAGCTCGCTTGGGCCGGCTTGCACCGCCCACCCGTTTGCCGGGCTTTCGTTCCTGCCTTTCGGTCATCACCCACTCCTCGGCCGGCCACCGCAAAGAACCACGGGCCACAGGATTTGCAGCACCCGGCTGGTTCGACCGGTTGACCCTGTTTGGGTCCGGCTGCTTAACTTGAACTCAGCGGCAGGTCCACGCCCAATTCTGCGCGCGCGAAACTGCCAGTGGCTCGTGTGCACCCCTGACCGCCGAAAGAGCTTGGCGCGCTGGCGCAGGCGCGTGGTGTGGACTGGAGAGGAATTCTGGCATGCAGGTGTAAACTCCAGCGTGTCCAACGCCCCGCACCGCCCGCACCCGATCGAGTGATAGCCGACCGTGCGGACGCCCCAGGACGTCGGACACGCGCTCGATGGCTGACCGCAACTCCTTCTATTACGAGGGGTTGTCAAAGTGCCCCCAAGCTCGGATGTACCGCGCACGCGCACACTTCAGGCCTCGAACCGCGCGACCACACGAGTTCGGTACCTTGGGCGAGCCAGCCGCTTGTGCAAAGCTGAACGGTAGAAACGCCACCTGCAGGGTCAGCACCCTTGGGCTCGTCGCCCCGCCAAGCAGGCCGGGCAAGGGCGCACCCGCACCGGCGCGCTTACTCGAAAACCACCGCCATTTCAAACGGATAACTACCATATCCCGAGTTGGCGCGTGCCACAGACCGTGTTAAACGAGACCACCGGATTCCCCCGTTTGCCGCCGCCCAGGGGCAACCAGTTGCCATGAACGTCCAATGCCTGAGTTGTTCATCGAGGTATTCCGTACCAGATGAGAAGGTACAAGGGCGCAAGGTGCGTATTCGCTGCAAGCGTTGCAGTGAGCCCATCTTGATCGACGGCACCCACTTGGGCAAGGCGCGCGCAGGATCTACTCATCCACCCAGCGGGCGACCGGAGGCGGCGTACATCCCGGCGGAAGTACCGCGCCACAAAGCCACGTCGAAGAAGCGAACCATGGTCGGGATGCCCAGCGCAATGGGCAACGTCCTTACGCAGCAAGGAGCGAGTTTGCCTCGTCCCGGCTCGACACGTCCCAGGGAAGCCGTGTCGGCACGGATCCCACAGAAGACTTTGCTGGGGGGTCTGGGGCCCGCGCCGCAGGCCACGCTTCCAGCAGCCCGCTCGCGACGCGAGACCATGCTCGGCGGGACCGACGCGCCGGAAGAACCCGCCGCTTTCGAGGAACCCTGGACAGTCGCCGTGACCGAGGACGACCAACGTGAACTCGGCACCGATCAAGTCGTCGCACTCTACGCCGCCGGCGCTATCGACGAGGGCACGTATGTTTGGCGCGACGGAATGGACGACTGGTGCTCGCCTTTCGAAGCACCCGAGCTTCGCAGGGCGCTCAACGCCGCGCGCATCGCGCCGCGCGAGCCGATGGATTCCGACGAGGGCGAGGGCTTCGACGAAGACGACGAGACGGTGGTGTCCAGCTCACCACTCGCCGGCCGGGTGAACGAAGCACAGAATCCGGGCATCTGGCACGAGCCGGGCCGGATTGGTGATGACGGGCCGAGCTTCGAAGACGTCACGGTGTCGATGAACGAACGCGAGACAGAGGGCCTACTCAAGAAGGCGCGCCGCGCAGACCTGGGCGACGACATGCCCACCCGTCGCGCCGACTTCACTGGTCGCGAGAACCCCTTCGGCAATGCGGGCACGCGCAACCCAGCGCCGCTCCCGGCGCCTCGAGTCGAGGCCTTCGAGTTCGATGACGAAGAAGTGACTCGAGCCATCGCGACGACGCACGCACGTGCTCCGCTGAACGAAACGGCGCCGAGGTCCGCGCCAGCGCCGGCATTCGAGCTGTCCCAACGCAAGAGTAGCTCGCCGCCTGGGCCGATGGCTCCGACTCCCTACGGAAGCCCAGGCCTGCCACCCGCTGACCGTGCGGCCGCTGCGCCCAGTCTGGCGCCCGCCCCCGAACCCAGCGGCGGCGTTCATTCAGGGCGCGCTGCAGCGAGCGCGAGTCCTGGCGAACGCGCCCAGACATCCGTGGCGTTTTCGCTGCATGCGCTGACCCGCAAGAATGCCGGTCCTTCCCGACCCCCGCCCCCGAGGCCCAACGCGGATCTTTTTTCCAATCGCCCCAACGTGCATCCGCCGCGCAACCTCCCTAGCGGGCCGGTCTACGCTACCCCTTCGGTGGAGCCCTTACCCGCCCCTCACCCGAGCCCTGCCCTTGCGCCGGAGATCGCGCCCAGCCCGGCGACAGTGCCCACGCCGTTCCTACTCGACGACGAAATTCCGGAGTTCCGCAAGAAGCGTTTTCGCTGGCCTCTTCTGGCTGTGCTGGTCTTGATCGGGGCCATCGTTGTCGCCTTTTTGAGCAAGCAACCACCAGCGCTCTGGGCCAAGGTGTACGAGCTTTCCGGCGGCCAGTTTCCAAGTTGGCCCGAGCTGGCGGCTCGCGACCCGGTCGCGACGCCTGCCGAGACACCCAAGGATTCAGTCGCTCCCGCGGCGGCAGCCAAGACGGACTCCAGCCCCGCTCCACCGCAGACCGCGGACGCGCCAGAACCCTCCGATTCTGCCGCGGAGAGCGCCACCTCGCCGAAGCCGGACCAGCCTGCTACGCCGCCTGTCGCCACGCGAGCCAAGTCGACGCAGGTCAAGCGCGCCCAACAGCCGAACAAGGAAGCGGCTTCGGCCCCAGAAGACGAGGAGGAGGACGAGCAAGACGATGCTGCAGACGGCTCGGTCGATTCCCCAGCCAAGCCAGCTCTCGAAGAGCCCGAGCAGACGCCCGAGAAGAGCGAACCGAGCGAGGACGGCGAGGACAGCGACGACAGCGACGACGGCAAGGTGGCCCTCCCCGAGTTCGATCGCAGTGCTGCCGCCGAGGCGCTAGGCGCTGCCGCCGCGTCCGCGTCCACCTGCAGGTCAGTCGATGGCCCCACCGGACGCGGTCGCGCCACCGTCACCTTCGCCAACAGTGGCCGCACCACCAACGCAAACGTCTCGGGCGCGTTCGCAGGAACCAGCGTTGGCGAATGCATCGTGCGCCTGTTTCGCCAAGCGCACGTTCCGGCATTCTCGGGACCTCCCGTCAAAGTCGCGAAGAGCTTCAGCGTCGAATGAAGCAGCCGCGCGGTCCCGTTCGGTTCCGAATGAAATCCGGGCCGACAGGCTCGCGCGCCCACGCTACGGGTGAATGTGAACCAGCGTGCCCTGGCCGGTCACTTCGCTCGCATACGCGGCGTGCCAGTGCTCCGGGACGTCGGGCGTAGACCACATGAAGGCGTACCGAGCGTCGATGGGTGCAATGTTCACGCAACCATGTGAGCGGACCCGTCCGAAGTCATCGTGCCAGTAGGCGGCGTGCAGCGCATAGCCACCCTTGAAATACATGACCCAGGGAACGTCACGGAGCTCGAATTCATGATCCGCGACGTTCGAGTCCATGGTGGTCGTCACGTGCTTTTGGTAGATGCGGAAGGTCCCGCGCGGGGTGCTCAAGGTTTTCCCCGGCTCGCCGAGACCGCCACGCCCCGTCGAAACCAGGGTCGCATAGACCGGGGTGTCACCTTCGAACAGCACCATGGTCTGACTCACGATGGAAATGTCGATCCACTTGACCCCCTTCTTCGCGAAGCTGGGCAGCTTGCTATTCTTGGGGGCAATCTTGAGGTCACTGCGCTTCAGCCAACGTCCATTGCGCGCCTCGACCATCGGCACGCCGCGAATCTTTCGACTCTTTCCCGTCAAAGCGATGAACTCACGCCAGCCGAGCGGCTCGCCCCGTTCCAATTTGCCATCCTGGTAGTTCCACCAGATCGCCCCCACCTTCCTGGCGAATGCTACCGGCAAGCCTACCTCCCTGATGTCGTAGCCGTGAAACGGCGATCCCGAGTCCGCCTTCAGCTTATCGGCGGGCAACAGACGTGCGTCGGTCGAGATGGCGAAACGCCGGTTCTGGGCCTCTTTTCCCGCCACGAAGGTGCCCACCAGCGCGACGCCTGCGTGACGCTGCACGCGGTCGGCAATGACCGCATAGGGAGGGGCCTTGAAGCTGGAAACATTCGGAATCCGGCGCTCGCCCCCCTTCAACCACCAGGGGATCTCATCGTGTCTGTCCCCTCCGTAGCGCTCACTCATATCCATGGGGATGGCGTGCTCGGGGATGGCTCCCACCGCCAGCCCATGCTCGTCCAACGGAACGTCGTTCGCCCCGACGTCCAGAGCATCCCATTTGTATGCCAGCTTCTCGTAGTTGCGCAGATGCCGTTCGAGACGCATCTCGTACTGGAACTGTTGTGCCTTGGTGGGAATCTTCAGGTAGTTGGGCGCGATAGCTCGCAAGAACGCGTATTTGTATGGCATGGGCTTGCTTCGATCCGGCTCTACGTCGAGTGCCCTGGCGAGCGGATGGTCGAGCTTGAGCGTTACGTCCCGGCCCGCGCACACGAATCCGACGGGGCGGATGGCATACCACCCGCCCTCGCAGTCGCGCTGACTCACGGCTTGTTTCGATCGTGCCACGCGCGCGCCCAGGCGCAGGTAACCCACCGGTTGCTGAGAGCGGTCCGGCTTGGGATAGATCGGAGCCACCATAGAGATCGCTGCCAACTTAGGCCCGTCGGCCGGCGGCATGGGTACATAAGCCCACTCGTCGACGGCGTCGTCCAGGTGCGGCTCCGCATCCTTCGTCTTGACCAGAGCAGGAGCGTCCCCGGTTTCGAATGCCAGTGTTTTTTTCGCGCCATCGCACCCAGCAGCAGGCGCTGCCAGGGCTGCGCAGCACAGCATGCGTGAGACGATTCGAGAGCTCATGCTTACTGCATGCCAAAACCTACGTGGCCGGGCCAAAAATCAGCCAAAACTCGCTCGACCCTTGCTAAAGCTCTAACCACGAGTGCGCCCCGCCACTAAGCCCGAACGGTAAGATTACCCATGCCCAAAGACAGCCTGACCATCACAGACAACCGAACCAACAAGACCTACGAGATCCCAATCGCCGACGGCACCATCCGCGGGATGGATCTCAGACAGATCAAAACGAGCGACGATGACTTCGGTCTGATGAGCTACGATCCGGCGTTCACGAACACCGCGTCTTGTCGCTCCGCCGTCACCTACATCGACGGGGGTAAGGGCATTCTTCGTTACCGCGGCTATCCGATCGATCAGCTCGCAGAGCAAGCCACCTATCTAGAGGTTGCCTACCTGCTGATCAACGGCGAGCTTCCGACGAAGGCCCAGCTGGAGGAGTGGACCACCGACATCGCGAGCCACACCTTCGTCCACGAGAACGTCAAGTCCTTCATGAGTGGGTTTCGCTACGACGCTCATCCCATGGGCATGTTCGTTGGGTCGGTGGGCGCGCTCAGCACCTTTTACCCAGACGCCAAAGAGGTGCTCGATCCAGAGCTTCGGCGCTCGCACATCATTCGGCTCATCGCCAAGATGCCCACGCTTGCCGCCTGGAGCTATCGGCACAGTGTGGGCATGCCCTTCGTCTATCCGGACCACGAGCTGAGCTATGCGGAAAACTTCATGGTGATGCTCAAGCGCGGTTCGAAGCCGAACTACAAGCCTCCCGCCGAAGTCGTGCGCGCCCTCGACGTCTTGTTCATCTTGCACGCCGACCACGAGCAGAATTGCTCGGCCAACGTGATGCGCAGCATCGGAAGCTCTCGCGCCGATCCGTATTCTGCCCTGGCCGGTGCGGCAGCCGCGCTTTACGGGCCGCTGCATGGCGGCGCCAACGAAGCCGTCCTGCGCATGCTGCGCGAGATCGGGTCGCTCGACAATGTTCCGGATTTCATCCGCGACGTGAAGGAAGGAGTCGGCGGTCGCCTGATGGGCTTCGGGCACCGCGTCTACAAGAACTACGACCCCCGCGCCAAGGTGATCAAGAAGCTCGCTGACCAGGTGTTCGAGGTGACCGGAAAAAAGAGCCCATTGCTCCAAGTGGCGCTGGAGCTCGAGAAGATTGCACTAAGCGACGACTACTTCGTGAAACGCAAGCTCTACCCGAACGTCGACTTCTATTCGGGGCTCATCTACGAAGCCCTCGGCATTCCGGTGGATATGTTCCCGGTGATGTTCGCCATTCCTCGCACCTCGGGTTGGCTGGCGCAGTGGGAGGAAATGCTGCTCGACTCGGAACAAAAGATTGCTCGTCCACGCCAGGTCTATACGGGCTATCCCGAACGTGCGTTCGTACCCATGGGGCAGCGCTAGGCGAGCGAGCGACCGATTGGTGAGGCCACCCCTCCCTGTTTGATCCGGTCTCTAGGCTAGCCGAGAATCGAACCAGGTCATTCAGTCGTCCCGCGTCGGCTGTTCGCGCCAGACTCCATCGTCGATGCGCGGATAGCGCGCGGCAACCACAGGACTCACGACGTAGGCGAAGACCCGCCGCCCGTCACGAAGGCGAATGTGTTGCCGTTGGTAGAGCTCCGGGCATTCCTCGAACTCATCGAGTCTCGCGAGAAGCTCTGCATCCACCAAAAGCAACTCGCCGAACACGAGCCCCGCGCGTGCGGAGGCGATTGCCGGGTACTCACCGTAGCGCACCAGGATGTAGGGCTCGGCCACGGCTGCGCCGAGCCGACTGGCATTTCGCACGACCTCGGCATGGCGAAACCCGAGCTTGAGGGATCCATAGACGAACACGACGACGTTGGGTGACATCCCTGCTACCTGTAGTATCCTCTTCCATGAGCGGCATTCCACGCTACAAGCACCTCTGCTGGTTGGCCGGCGCGCTCGCCAGCGGAGCGTGGATGGCTTGCGCGGCAACGCCCCGTCCATCCACCCAGGCGGCTCCCTCTGGTACCGACCGGGCGAAAACCAACCAGCCGAGTGGTACTCCCGCTGGCAAGTCGGAAACCCGTAAGGACAACGTGGTAGACGATTACTTCGGCGTGAAGGTCAGCGATCCTTACCGCTGGCTCGAAAACAGCGACTCGCCCGAGGTCGAACGCTGGGTCGATGCGCAGAATCGACGCACACGGCACGTGCTCGACGCTACAGGCCTGGTGCCGGCGCTCCGCCAACGTATCGGCGAGCTACTCGAGATCGGCAGTCTTTCACTGCCCGCCGTGCGCCGGGGCTCGAACCGGCAGCTCTTGCTCTTTTACACCAAGCGACAAGGCCGGCAAAATCAGCCGCTGCTCTTGTGGCGCCAGGGGATCCACGGTCGTGACCGTGTCATTCTCGACCTCAATCGAAAGAACCCCGAAGGCACGACGGCCCTCGACTACTTCTCGCCGTCGCCCCACGGTAACTTGGTCGCCTACGGCCTGAGCCAGAACGGAAGTGAAGAGAGCATCCTCTACGTTCGGGACGTGGAGAGCGGCAAGAAGCTCTCGGAGTTCATCCCGCGCACGCGCTCCGCGTCCGTCTGCTGGCACGCCGATGGAAGCGGCTTCTTCTACACCAGGTACCCGGCACCCGGCAGCGTTCCCGCGGGGGAGGAACGCTATCACCGAACCGTCTACGAGCACCGACTGGGCGATGATCCCGCTGACGACGCGCTCGTCTTCGGCCGCGACCGTGAAATGACGGACTACCCCAGCTGCTCCATCTCACCGGCAGGCCGCTGGCTCGTCGTCAGCGTACACGTCGGGTGGAATCGAACCGACCTGTTTCTGGCGGATACCACTCAGCGCCCGCTGAAGTTTGTCGAATTGACTCAGCGAACGGAAAATACCTATGGCGTGCTGGTTCACGACGACGCGATCTGGATTCGAACCAACGAAGGCGCCCCTCGCTACGCAGTTTACCGAGCGACGCCACGAGCGGCACTGCGGGCGCAATGGTCGCTCGTCTTGCCGGAGCACGAGACCGACGTTCTAGAGACCTTCAACGTGCTTGGTAGCACGATCGTCGCAGCCTATTCACGGAGCGCGGTCTCTCGCCTGGAACGTTTCGGGCTCGATGGACATTCGCTGGGTGAGGTGCCCCTCCCGAATATCGGTAGCGTGGATGATATCAGCGGCGTGCATGACGAACCCAAAGCATTCTTCGACTTCGAGTCATTCGCCACGCCAAAGCAGGTTCATTTGCTCGAACTACCCTCGGGCACGCCCCAGCCTTTGCTCACCGTCAGCACACCCATCGACCCGACCGCCTTTCGCGTCGTTCGAAGAACGGCGCGCTCCAAGGATGGAACCCGGGTCCCGTACACGCTCGTCTCGAAGATGAACGTGCCACTCGAATCCGCAGATACACCGACCCTGCTCTATGGATACGGAGGGTTCAACATCAGCTTGAGCCCACGATTTTCCCGGACCAACCTTGCGTTTGTGGAGCAGGGCGGGCTTTATGTACAAGCCAACTTGCGCGGCGGAGGCGAGTTGGGTGAAAGCTGGCACCGCGCGGGCCAGCTCGGAAACAAGCAAAACGTCTTCGACGACTTCTACGCCGTGGCCGAGTCGTTGATCGCGACTCGCGTCACTCGCTCCGACAAACTGGCCATCTACGGGCGTTCGAACGGGGGCCTGTTGGTGGCGGCCGCCATTACTCAGCGGCCCGAGCTGTTCAGAGCCGCAGTGTGCGCGGTCCCGCTCACCGACATGCTCAGGTACCCCCGTTTCTTGATCGGGCGCTTGTGGACAGCAGAGTACGGGTCCCCCGAGGCTCAGGAGGCCTTCCACTGGTTGTACGCCTACTCGCCTTATCACCACATCCACCCCCGTACACCCTACCCGGCCACCCTTTTCATGACCGCCGAGAGCGACACCCGTGTGGATCCGGCCCATGCGCGTAAGATGGCGGCACGCCTGCAGGCGAACACCAGCTCCGCACAACCCATCTTACTGCGCACCGAGCAAAAGGCCGGCCATGGCGCCGGGAAGCCGCTCACGAAGGTGGCCGATGAACACGCGGACCTGTATGCCTTCGTCATGTCGCAGCTCGCGATGAAACCGGTGCCCCTCACTGGGCATGGCCGGGTCACACACCAGCGTAGCGGTCAGTAAGCGGATCGTGGGCTCCGCCGCCAGCGCCGCCCGGCTGCCCTCGAGGAACCCGAGGTGAGCGCGGCGCGCTGGCACGGTCACCGGCCCGACGAACTAGGCGTTGATCGCCAGAGGTTCAGTGGGCTAAAAAGCCTGTTGGCTGGCTTTACGCCAGACCCCCAGCAAGAGCGCGAGGATCTCATGACGACGGCACGAGAGAAGATGGAACAAGCCAAAGAACGTATCGCCACCAACGCCGACCGGCTCAAGGCGATTGGCGCCGTTTACAAGTTCGTGCTCGAAGGCGATGGCGGCGGCACTTGGATTGCCGACTTTCGTGACAACCCATCGATTCACGAGGGGGACGGCGACGCGGACTGCACCATCACCATGGCCGCCGAGCAATACGTCGACATGCTCGAGGGTCGAGCGACCCCGGAAGCCCTATTTTTCACGCAGAAGCTCAAAGTCGACGGAGACATGAACCTGGCTGTGAGGCTCGGGGACATTGCTGATATCATGAAGTGACAGCGCCGTCGCACACCGGACGGCAGCGCGATCAGCACCAGCCGGGAGCAGGACGTATCGATGAGCAACAATCGCCGCGGGGATTTCGAGATCACATGGCCCCTGTACCGCTCGGACCCGAAGCGACGGTTTGCCGACGATCCGAGCAAGGCGCTGAGTACGTACACGCCTCAAAGCGGTGTGCTGCGCGAACTCTCGGAGCTCCCGGAGGTTCCCGAGAGCGGCGGCGACGAGGCGGAAGCCGTGCGCGTGTTGCGCGAATCAGTACCGCCTCCCGCGCCGGACTGGATGCGCGCAGCGCAAACCCTCGTCAATCAGCTGAGCCGCTTGCTCTCCGCTGGGGATGCGATCACGCCGGAACAGCAAAGCTCGGTCGCACGCGTCTGGGCCGCCTGGTCGATGGGAGGAGCGAGCGAGGCCCATATTCTTCGGGTGGCCCACCTCGTCATGCGAGCTCATAGCGCCCTGATGGAAGTGCCCAAGGACGAGCTCGCCGCGCTGCAGTCGGCTCAACTGGGTGCAGCGCGTGTGCTCCACACAGGCCTTCCTAGTGCTGTCCGTGAATCCATGCCCATTGAGCGCGCCTTGCTGGTGATCCGCCAGATCCACGACATTGTCGACCCATGGGCGGCGATCGTGCAGGGGAGCGCCGAACTCCTGGGCTGGACCGACTACGCGCGCATCCATGCGGCTGCGGTCATCCGCTCCGCAATAGAGCGCGACCACGCGAAGCGCCATGTCGATTGATGACTGGCGCAGGCAGATCGATCAGATCGACCGGAGACTGCTCGAGCTATTGAACGAGCGCGCCGATGTCGTCAGCAATCTGGCGAAGGAAAAGCGCTCTCAAGGGCGGTCCTTGCACGACCCCGAACGTGAAAACCAGATTTTCGTCGGGCTAGAGCTTGCCCAGAGTGAGCTCCAGGGCGCCTTTCCTTCGAGTGCGCTCAGACCGGTGTTTCGCGAGATCATCAGCGCATGCCTGTCACTGCAGCAGCCGGTGAGCGTGGCCTATCTGGGTCCGCCGGGGACATTCACCCACATGGCCGCACGCTCGCGCTTCGGGCTGGCGGCCACCTACGTGGAGGCAAGCACGATCGCCGCGGTATTCGATGCCGTGGCTCGCCAGACCGCACAGCTGGGCGTGGTGCCGATCGAGAATTCGACCGAAGGGGGCGTGAACTTCACGCTCGACTGTCTGATCGAGTACGACGTGAGCATCCGCAGTGAACTCGTGCTCGACGTGGCCCATTGCCTGGTGGCCCGGCAGGAAGACCTCGCCAGTATCGACCACGTTTACTCTCACCCTCAGGGGTTGGCTCAATGTCGCAGCTGGCTCGGCAAACACCTACCCCATGCGCAGCTGGTGGTGTCGCCGTCCACCAGCGCAGCAGCGCGCCAGGCCGCTCAAGACGAGCGCGCCGCCGCAGTCGCGAGCCGCTTGGCCGCCGAGCTCCACGGACTCAGGGTGCTCCGGGATAGCATTCAAGATCGGGTGCAGAACGCCACGCGCTTCATCGTTCTCGCCGGCTCGGACGCCCCGGCCACCGGAAACGACAAGACCAGTCTCGTATTCTCGACTCCACACAAGAAAGGTGCGCTTCGTGCAGTGCTCGAGATCTTCGACGACGAGAACCTGAACTTGACGCGTATCGAGTCGAGACCCTACGGTTCGCGCATGTGGGAATATGCGTTCTTCACGGATGTCGAGGGGCACCGCAGCGACGCCGCGGTCGCGCGGGCGCTCGCCCGCCTGCAAAGTACCTGCGGCAAGGTCAAGGTGCTGGGAAGCTACCCCCGTGCCGCGCAGACCTGAGCCGTGTCAGCCCGATAATCTACCACAATTTTGGCAGCTTCAGGGCTATGCTAGTGGCAGCCAGCACAGGCATGGACCCACACCTGCTGGCTCACTAGGGTATCCCAGAAGTTATCATCGGTAAGCTCTTGGCCTCCTCCCTCAACACCAGTACCGGATACGGACTACGCGTCGGTCGCGAGATCGTCAAGCTCGATAAGCAGACGCTGATCATCGGACGCAGTGAAATCTGCGATATCGTGCTGTCCAGTGCGCTGGTGTCACGACAGCATGCTCGCCTGTCAGTGAGCGCCGAGGGGGTGGAGATCGTAGATATGGGCAGCCGCAACGGCGTGCTCGTCAATGGAACCCTCATCGAGGCACCGACCAAGTTGACGCATGGAGACACCATCATGCTCGGCGAAGAACAGCTGAGCGTGGTTCACCTGATGCCGGAAAAGCATCTGACTCTCAGAGAGATCCGCACCGTCGACACTCTGGTAGGCGATTCGCACGCCGACTCGGACGAAGCCACTCGCCAAGGAAACCTGCTGGAAGTGCTCGGGGGCGTCGTCGACAAGCAGCTTGCCCTCGGCCACGGCATGGAGGCAGAACGGCTTCTCAAGAAACAGTTGAGCATCACGCTGGAGCAGGCAAAGGTGGGGCGAGGTCGGCCGGAACTCCACGAAAGGGCAGCTCAGTACGGCATCAAGCTCGCGGCCGCCAACAACAATCCCGACTGGATCGTATACGCTATTTCACTCTACCACTATCAGAGGAAGCTGATGCCCATCGCGCTGGTCGATGAGCTCTATTCGCTACTCCGGCGCGTGCGCGGGGTGCCTGTCGACGTCATCCGCTCTTATCTCGCGGATCTGCGTATCAAGGAGCACAGCTTCACTCCTGCAGAACGCTTCGCACTGAAGCGCATCGAGGGGCTCGAGCACATCGCACTCTTGTAGCCCGAATCGCGACCCAGACTGCTTAGAGAATTTCCAGCAGCTGTATCTCGAACACGAGCGGGGAGTTCGGAGGGATCGTGGGAGGCCTTCCGGCCTTTCCGTAGGCTTTGTCGGCCGGGATCGTCAGTTTGCGCTTACCCCCCACCTTCATACCGACAACCCCCTCGTCCCAACCCTTGATGACCGAACCCGAGCCGAGCTTGAAACTGAAGGGCTCACCGCGGTCGAGGGAGCTGTCGAACTTCGTTCCGTCCAGCAGCGTCCCCGTGTAGTGCACCTTCACCGTGTCGCCGGCTTTTGCGGCAGTCCCCTTACCGACCACCAAGTCCTCCTTGACGAGCTCCTTGACCTCCCCGGCCTTCCCGTTCTCGGGTTCCGAGCCGCTACTCGCCGCAGGTGGTTCGTCGGACTCGCTGGGCGCCACCTCGTTGTCAGCCACCCGGTCCTTGCGGGACGGCTCCGGCTCCGGCACCTTCTCGCGGCAGGCATTCGTCAGCAGCAAAACCGCCACAATGATCGCGCATCGACTCATGGCCGCGGGTTTAGCCAACAAGTAAGGTCATGTAAAGTGGCACCCGATTACCCGCGCCCAGCTCGAAAATAGCCTTAGACTAGGAGACCCATGAAGAGGCTGGTCCGATATTTCGTCCGCGGCTGTCTGGTGCTGGCGCCCCTGGCCGCCACCCTTTACATCATCTATCTGGGCTTCACGCTCATCGACCAGATGCTCGGCCTTCGCGTTCCGGGTCTGGGGTTCGTCATCACGCTGGGCCTGATCACCCTGGTGGGCTTTCTCACCTCGAGCGTGATCGGCAGCAGCATCGTCGAGTGGACCGAGCATTTCATGCGCAGGTTGCCACTCGTCAAGCTCCTCTACTCGTCGTTCAAGGACCTGATCGGCGCGTTCATGGGGCAGCGAGCAACCTTCAATCACCCGGTCACATTTCGAGTCTCGGCCGATAGTGACATCAAAGCTCTCGGCTTCATCACTCGGCCGAGCCTGGCCCGTCTCGGGCTGCCTGGGCACGTGGCCGTGTATCTTCCTCAATCGTACAATGTTGCCGGCAACCTGCTGCTCGTCCCCGCTGAACGGGTTGAACCCGTCGACGCGCCGACATCCGAAATTGTCACCTTCCTGGTGTCTGGGGGTATCTCCGGGCTCGGGGTGGGTTACTCGCTGCCGCCGCCACCACCCATAGGCAACAAGAGCGCCAGCGACACCAACCGCGACTAGAGTCATCGAACAGGTTGCCAACTGCACCCGCAGTGTCGGCGCGGCGCATGGTGCTCGAGCGGCCTCTGTTTCATTGAATGGTCGCGGCAAACAGGATGTTTGTCGCTCTAGCCCGGGTGGTGGCCGCGCTCATTCGTCCGAGTCGAGCGCTCGGCTACTCAGATTGAGCACTCCGTCGCGCGCAGATTCGACCAAGTCGGCCGCGCGCTTCGCATCGAACCCGAGGATCTCGATCAGCTGATCGAGCACATTTTTCTCGTCGTCACTTTGTTGACCGTCGGCCAGAGTCAAAAGCGCAGCGTTGGCGAGCAGCAGCTCCCGATCTTCCTCGGACAACTCAGCCAGTGGTATGTCACCTTCCAACGTGCGGGGCTTCAGTGCATATTCCAGTAGCTGCGCCTCCTCTTCATCGCTGGCTTCGAAACCGCACAGCAGACCTTCGATCACGCCGGCCTCCGGCGCTTGGAGCTTGCCGTCGGCCCAGGCCACGGCGATCAACGACTTGACGATGTTGGTCTCTTGAGGAGTCATACCTATTCACACAAGGTGCACGCGCTTTTGGCATCATAGCGAATTTATGCCCCGAACATCACGCGCATTTCTTCCGCTCGGCAACTGAGCTAGAAAATCCAGGTCGTTGTGGATGATGACGAGGAGCTAGCCAGGCGGCGGCTTGGCTCGACCGTGGCCGACTTCACGCTCGAGCGAGTGCTGGGCACGGGTGGAGTAGGAGCCGTCTACGCTGCCAGGAACTCCCGAGGCGATGCTGCGGCCGTCAAGATTCTGCACCGCGCTCTCGCTCGAAAGAAGGACGTCCAGGAGCGCTTCTTGCGTGAAGCGACACTGGCCAACAAGATCGATCACGCTGGGGCACTCCGCATCTTGGCGCACGGCTGGACGGCGGACGGCGCGGGCTACCTGTTGATGGAACTCCTGGAAGGCGAGACCATGACCGAGCTCATTCGCCAAGATGGCCCCCTCGGCTTCCGGGAACTCTTTGGCTATCTGGACCAGGCGCTCGATGTGTTGGTGGCCGCGCACTCCAGCGGAATCATCCATCGAGACCTGAAGCCCGACAATCTCTTCATCACGGTGACGGGAAAGCTCAAGGTGCTCGACTTCGGTTTGGCACGCCGCCTTTCCGACATCAAAGGAGACTTCAAGACCAAGACGGGGCTCGCCCTGGGTACGCTCCCCTACATGGCTCCCGAGCAGGCCCTCGGGCGCCGCGGCGAAGTGGATGCTCGCGTCGATCTGTTCGCACTCGGCGCAACCGCTTTTCGCGTACTCGGGCGTCGTAAGCTGCACGAAGCCGACAGCGAAGCCGAGCTCTTGATGAAGATGGCCTCCGAACCCGCACCAGCGCTTCGACTGCACGCGCCCAATACTCCCGAAGGGGTTCAGCAAGTCGTAGACCTCGCGCTGGCTTTTGCAAAGGAGGCCCGCTACCCGGACGCCGCCACCATGCAGCAGGACGTGCGGGATGTGCTGGCGGGGCGCGCACCTCGCCATGCCGCGGCGCGACAGCAACAGCGGGAGACCACCACCCGTGTCGCGCGCGCCGTGACGCCGCCCGTCGGCGGTCGTCGAGTGCCCGCCACTGCGCCGCTCCACGTACACCCTGGAGCAACGGAACCACTGCCGGCGAGCAGCTCCACTTCCAACCCCGTGGTCACGCCGAT
Source organism: uncultured delta proteobacterium (assembly GCA_963809955.1). Lineage (GTDB taxonomy): Bacteria > Myxococcota_A > Polyangia > Polyangiales > Polyangiaceae > JAICQQ01. Next base: position 236,321 of record CAWELQ010000007.1, on the reverse strand, counting down.
GAGCCCGGCGCCGCTCGCCCTGCCGATGGCGCAACAGCACCACGTGGCAGCCGAACTGAGACCGCCCGCTGTGCCTCTGCCAGCGAACGCACGAGTGCTCGCTGGGGCGCGGCCACCGCGACGGGCTGCGTTGGCGATCGCGTTCGTGCTCTTGCTGGCGGGGGCTGTCGCCATGGCATTCGTGGTCATCGCCTCCATGCGCTCGTCGACGCCTAGCGCCCCGCCGATCGCCATACCCGCAGCCACTCCGCGCATCGCTGAGCGCGGAGCTTCCCCTGCAGAAACCGCCGAGAACTCTCTTCTCCCGGCGGGGAGGGAGCCCGCAAAGCCGGCTTCTCCTGCGACAGCTCCTGCTGCGCAGGCCACGCCAGTTGAAGCGCCCCGCGAGCGAAAGATCCCACCGGCGCTAGAGCGGCCCAGCGCATCCGCTGTCAGTGAGAAGTCCGATTCGCCCGCGCCCCCCGACAGCGAAACCGCGGCATCGCCGGACGACAAGAAGCTCACTCGCAGCGGTGACGAGACGCCCCGATTGAAGCGAACGCCGCGCCTGGTCAGGCCCCGCTAGCGACCCGCTAAGCTGGTAACAGGGACGGCCTGACCAACCGGTCGCTTCGAGGGCGGCCTCGGGCCCTCACGGGCCGCGACCGAAGCGAAGCGACCCAAGAGTGGTCAGCCCTCTTGATTCGGCTGCGCGCTGCGCGGGGCGCACGCCTTCGGTCGGCCTACTCGCCCCACAGGAGCGCTATGCTGGGCACCGTGACCAAAGCGTCGTTTCCCTCGAGTGTTACTTCGAAGCGCTCGAGATAGGCGCCGACGCAAGGGCCTGCGCGGCACAGGCCACTCCTGGGATCGAAGAGCGCCCCGTGGTTTCTGCAAACGATCGCCCCGAAGCGTTCGTCGAAGAATCTGCCGTCCCCCAGATCCAGGTCCACGTTCCAGTGAGGGCACACATTGGCGAAGGCGTGAAACGCTTGTTCGAGCCTGAGCACGAACCCCTCACCCTCCGACCCGTTTCGACGATAAGCAAAGGCTTTCGCTTCGCCATGGGACATCCGGACGACGTCACATACCCGAACCACGTTCAGAGGCACGGATCAACTCATGGTGAAACGAAAGCCCTTACCACTATCCGCGACCCGTTCAGTACCGATACATTTCGGATTTGAACGGACCCTGCGGGTCGACTCCCAGGTACTTGGCCTGCTTTTCGCTCAGGGTGTCGATGTGTGCACCCAACTTGCCGAGGTGCAGCCTGGCTACCTTCTCGTCCAGTTTCTTGGGCAGCAAGTGTACGCCCAACTCGAACTTGTCGTTGAACAGTGCAAGCTGGGCCAGCACCTGATTGCTGAAGCTCGCGCTCATCACAAAGCTTGGGTGCCCCGTGGCGCAGCCGAGGTTCACTAGGCGACCGCGGGCCAGCACGATCAGCTTCTTGCCGTCAGGGAAGATGAAGTGATCCACCTGCGGCTTGATGGGCTCCTCCTTGATTTCCGGATTGTTTTCGAGCCAGGCGATTTGAATCTCGCTATCGAAATGGCCGATGTTGCAGAGGATCGCCTCGTTCTTCATCACCTTCATGTGCTCCGCGCGAATCACGTCGCAACAACCAGTGGCGGTCACGAAGATGTCGCCGACTTTGGCAGCTTCGTCCATCGAGACGACCTGAAAGCCTTCCATGGCCGCCTGAAGAGCACAGATCGGATCGACTTCCGTGATCATCACTCGGGCTCCGAGCCCGCGCATCGATTGCGCACAACCCTTGCCAACGTCTCCGTAACCAGCCACCACGGCAACCTTGCCCGCAAACATGACGTCGGTCGCGCGTTTGATCCCGTCCGTCAAAGACTCCCGGCAACCGTAGAGGTTGTCGAACTTACTCTTGGTCACCGAGTCGTTCACGTTGATTGCTGGACACTTCAAGGTTCCGTCGCGATGCATTTCGTACAAGCGCATCACGCCTGTCGTGGTCTCCTCGCTCAGACCACGGATCGGGTCGTTCCCCGAGAAGAACTCAGGATGCTTCTCGTGGACCCACAACGTGAGATCCCCACCGTCGTCCAAGATCATGTTCGGCCCCTTGCCGCCATGGAAGGCAGTCAATTGGCGTTCGATACACTCATTGTATTCGTCCTCCGTTTCGCCCTTCCAGGCGAACACGGCCGTTCCAGCTTTGGCGACGGCAGCCGCGGCATGATCCTGCGTCGAGTAGATGTTGCAGGAGGTCCAGGTCACTTCAGCGCCGAGCGCTTGTAGCGTCTCAATCAGGACGGCCGTCTGAATGGTCATGTGCAAGCAGCCAGCGATGCGAGCACCCTTCAATGGCTTCTTGGCTCCGAACTCTTCGCGGAGCGCCATCAAACCCGGCATTTCCGTCTCGGCGATCTCGATTTCCTTCCGACCCCACTCCCAGTCGCCGATGTTGGCGACGCGATAGTTCTCTGTCTGACTCATTTTAGACCTTCTCCTGGGCGTAAAACGGCGAACTTGGCCCCAAACCCCGCTGGGCAAGGCAAATGGGCGTTCGACCGAAGGACGCGTCGTGTGACGCGTTGTGTAGTGCTGTATGGGCCGACACAGGGAAAAGAGGCGACCTCCTCACCGAGTGCGCACGACCTGAGGTCGACGAGCTCAAGTCTACGATTCCCCGCGCCATCAGGCGAGCTTTTCTTCCCCCGGACCCTTTCGCCGAAGTCCGATCGGTCGGCCATTCCCCAGGGTTTCCCACCATTTATACCGCCAGCCGACCGAGGCCCTGGCCCCCTCGTCCCGCGGGCCAGAAAAAGGCACTTCCCATCTGAGGGGGTAGTTCGAGTTAGACTGTCCCCATGGATCGGTTTCGCCGCTTTGACGAAGCCTACTACCACCGGTTTTACGAATCGCCCAAGACGCGCGTGGTGAGCCAGCAGGAGCACGCCAATCTGGCCAAGTTCGTGTTTTCCTTCGCGGCTTGGAACCACCTGGAAATCAATAGCGTCCTGGATATCGGCGCAGGTGTAGGGCACTGGAAAAAATGGATCGAAAAGAACACGAAAGGCGTGAAGTACACGGGCACTGAAGTCAGCCAGCTCATGTGCAAGAAGCACGGCTTCTTGCATCGTGACATCGCGCGTTGGCGCGACCGCAAGAAGCACGACCTTATCGTGTGCCAGGGTGTGCTCCAGTACTTGCCCGATCCGGACGTCGCCCCGGCGGTGGCCAACATCGCCGCCATGGCCAACGGCCTCGTCTACTTGGAGATCACCACTCGTGGGGATCTCAGAGAACGCTGCGACAAGGAGCGCACAGACGCCGACATCCACGTCCGCAACGGCTCGTACTACCGAGGCATCCTGAACAAGCACTTGATCAACGTCGGAGCCGGCCTGTGGTGGCCCAAAGATCAGCCGCTGCCATTCTACGAGCTCGAGATCTGCGCCCTTACCAAGTAGCCAATTCTTCCCCTTCGAAGGAAAACCACCGATGAGTAATTCGCGAAGCCTGATTCGGCCATTGATAGCCATCACGTGCATCGCCCTGACAGCTCTTGGCCTCAGGAACACTTACGCGGACAATAGCGCTGAAAAACAGCTAGCCGAGCAGATCGCCTGCGGCGACTCGACCTGCTCGTCGAACCTTCTGAGCGAGTCCCGCAGCGCCCTCGGCCAATCGTTCGCGTTCCAGGTGATGAGCAAGAAGGGCGATCGCCAGAGCTCGGAAGTCGTGAATGTCGAATGCGCCCGGGACTTCGTCTTCGTCGGCGACTACAAGTGCGAACGCAAGAACTAACGCGGCACCTCGACGGCTCGCCACCAGCTCCGAATTTCAGTTGAGCGCGCGCGTACTAGCGGGTAGCGAATCCAGCACAGAGCGTATCTCGTCTGCGTCCGAAGCGTGCGGCAGGGCATCGAGGTACTCGGACAGATCGGCACGTGCAACTTGGTTCGCGCCGAAGCTCGCGCACAACAGTCCCCGATCGCGGCGGTGTTCGACGGCTTCCGGGGATAGGTCGACAAGGCGATCGAGAGTCACGAGCAGCCGTTGGCGATCGCCGCGCTTGGCGTACGCATAACGAAGATTCAGCAGCATGCGGAGCACGACGTGCTCCGTCGGTGTCGGATCCAACATGCTGTCTTCCAAACTGAGCCGCCCGTCCGTAGCTACCGCCAGAAGCTCCGCGAGTTCTTCGCGGTCCAGGGCGCGGCTCGAGAACGGATCCACGATGACCACTTCGTGCTCATCCTCTATTCGCACCAAGAAATGCCCAGGAAACCCGACACCGGACGCGCGCACGCCAGCTCTTGTTGCCACCTCGATGTAGACGACCGCAAGCGAGATGGGAATCCCGAGGCGTCGCTCCAATACGATATTGATGAATGAGTTCTCTGGAGCGTAGTAGTCGGCGCGGTTGCCGCGAAAACCGCAATCCCCGTTCAGGTGGGCGGCGAGGGCAACCGCCTGAGCTGTGGCGCTCAGTCCCCCCACCCGGTGGGCTATCAGCGGCGCGGCCAGTTCGTCCACACGCCGCCGCTGGAGCGCGGCATCGAGACCCGGGTAGGCATCACTGGCAATCCAGAGTGCTCCCTCGAGTAAGCCGGATTCCGCAAAAGGCACCGCTCTTTGCTCGTGCGCCATGAGATATTATAGGCACACTCCGACCACGTGGCACGGACCACCGAAATCACGGCAGCAAAATGCCGCCGGATGGCGCCCGCCGGCCTCGGACCGAACTTTAGCAGGCGCTGTGAGCGCCGTACTCATCCGACTCGATGACGCTCCCGCCCCTATTCTGGCCACGCCGATCGGGCCCCCTTGCCCGTTTGCTAGCGGGCTGCCTGTGTGCAGCCGTCCAGGCATGTGCCAAGCCTGCACCCCCGCTCAGAACCTCGGCGGAGCACGCGAAGCCGCTCGCACCTACAGCACCGCTGACCGAACCACCTTCGGAGACGCCACGGACCGTCTTGCAGAGGAAACCCGGAAAAGATGCCCGCCCAAAGAACGCCCCCGGCTCCACCCCGTCGATCGACCCGGCGCCACCGGAGGCGCTCACACAAAGCTTCGGGGCAGAGTTCGAGGCCGAAGTGACGCGCCTGGTTTCAGCTGCGCTCGAAGCCGGCGAGGCCGCCGGGGCAGTGGTCAGCGTCGGAACGCGACAGTGGTCACTATTCGAGCGCGCCTACGGCTACCGAATGGTCGAGCCCGCTCGCGAACCGATGACGACCGAGACTCTGTTCGACCTCGCCAGTGTGACCAAAGTGGTCGCCACCACTGCCTCCGTCATGCTGCTCGTGCAAGAAGGTAGACTGAAACTCGACGACCCGGTGGCGCACTACCTGCCCGCTTTCGATCAGCCGGACAAGGCCGGCATTAGCGTGGCCCAGCTACTGACACATACGAGCGGTTTGACCGCCGCGAATCCGCCTTACCAATACCGCGATGGTCCCCAAACCCTGCTCGAGCACATCGCTCGTTCGCGCCTCGTGTTCCGTCCCGGCACCAGGTACCTCTACAGCGACGTCGGCTTCATCGTGCTCGGTCTCCTGGTCGAAGCAGTCGCTGGCGAACCTCTGGAGCGGTTCGCGACGCAGCGCTTGTTCGAACCTCTCGGGATGCTGCATACCGCTTTCAATCCCACCCGGATCGGGCTCTCGCCCATCGCCGCCACGGCGCCGAACGGCGCTGGGTTCTTCCAGGGGCAGGTGCACGACCCGCGCGCGCGTCTGCTCGACGGGGTCGCGGGACATGCCGGGCTGTTCTCCACGGCGGGCGACCTGTCGCGCTTCGCTCAGGCAACGCTGGGGCGAGAAGTGCCCGAGGGTCACCCGGTATTCAGCAGAACCACTCTGGAGCTGATGCGGCGCCCCCAACCGGTGCCCGGCCAGCGCCACGCTCTGGGCTGGGACTTGCCCGAGCATTCGACCCCGAAGAGCTTCTCGGCGAGCTCTTTCGGACACGGAGGCTTCACGGGTACGAGCCTGTGGATGGACCCAGAGCGAGGGTTGTTCGTCGTGTTCTTGAGCAACCGGCTGCACCCAGACGGCCAAGGAAACGTGATCCCGACAGCCAAACGCGTACGCGATCTTGCCGCCCTGAGCTACGACCGCTACGCCTCGCCCTGATTCGCGAACGGCCGGCCGACGACCCGCACCGAACTCGGGCCTTCCCGCATTGCATGTTGCTTCATCACCGGACGAAGCTTTTTAGCTAGACGCGTGTTTAGTCTACTGCTATTTAGTTCAGTGTTGGTGCGAGGGCAGGTCGCCGCAGCCATTGACCTGCCCGCGTGCCTCCTCAACCTATGGTGAAAGAGCGGCGCGGCGGCGCCCTCGAAGAGGTGCCGCTCACCTGCACCCCCTACGCTTGGGCCGGCAGCTTCGAGGAAGAGACATGTTTTTGGAGCTGCCGTCGTCCTCGCTCCCGCGGGTTGTTGGGCGTCGCCAGGAGTACAGGCCGTGAAAGCAGTGAGGTACCGAACGAAGCTCGACGAGGTTCCCGTCGATTTCTTTGCCGATCCCGACGGGGAATGGACCTACGAGGAGTTGGCTGAAATATCAGGTTGGAAGGTCGCGGACGGCGTGGCTGTCGGGGCGCTGACCGCGCCCTATCGGGGTCATCCGGAGGGCTCAGCCGTGGTGACGCTCAACTCGAAGGATCGGCCCTACATCGTGGTGGTCGAATGTCCCGAGAGCTCGTTCATCGCGACGGTCGCCTGAGACCAGCGCCTCGTGAAGCCGAGCTTCCATTGGTGAACTCGAGCGCGCGGTGCCACCGAGGTGCCAGCTCGGCGCGGGCCGCTGCCCGCGCCATCGCTCTTCGACCAAACTCGTGAGCGCGGCTCCTGATCGTCTGCGCACTCGGGAGCGCCTGACTCTCGGTGCCGTTTGGGCATGCGCCCTAGCGCTTGCGCGAGAGAGGATGACGCGTCGCGGCGAACCAGGCCTTGCTTTAGGCGCCACTCAGGACCGGAACACGGAGCGATCGCTCCAACACGCGCTGGTACGCGACCGAGTTTGGCGATTCTCTCCGGCCGATGCTGCTGTTCGGGGCTCACGCTGTCGTGAACAACTGCCGCATGCTGACGCTCGCCTGGACGTTCCTGGAATAACCGTCGTTATCAAACGGTTCATCATCGGTCCGCCGACAATCAATTCTTACATCTGTCTCAGCAACGCTTGCGGCGCGCAGTTGTTCAGGGTCTTCGTGCGAAATTTTCAAGGTCCCTGCGCATGCGCTGGCGAGGCCGAAAGTCCGTGCAAACGCAAATCCCTGTGTCTCGATCGCTGGTATGCTGACGTTCATCCTGGAGAGTCCGCATGTCCCGAAGCATAGAACAACTCGTCAACCAACAAGTCCTGCGGTGGCTGCAAGAGCAACGAACCGCCACGGGTGAGCTCGCGCTGAGGACACGCGAAGCACAGCGCCCCATGGTCACCATTTCACGCGAGTATGGGGCGCTGGGTGGAACCATCGGTCGCGCCGTTGCACAAGCTCTTGGGTTCGGCTTCTATGCCCAGGAGCTCGTGCACGAGATAGCCAAGCGCGCCGACGTTCGTCAGCAAGTCGTGGAATCCCTGGACGAGCGTAGCCAAACTCGCATAGGGCGCTGGGTCAACGACATGATCACGGGCGGCATTTTTGCGCCGAGCGACTACCTGAGAAATCTCTCGCAGGTCATCGTAACGGTCGGGCGTCATGGGCGCGGAGTCATCGTGGGGCGAGGCGCCCATTTGATTCTCGACCCGGCGCAGACGTTGCGTGTCAGAGCCTACTCTCCGCTCGAAGATAGGGTTCGTTACATCGCTCGGCGCGACGGAATGACTTCGAGCGCGGCACGACGCAAGGTGCGAATCGTCGACCGCGAGCGAGAAGTCTTCTACGAACGGCACTTCCGCAACCAGGTCGCCTCCCCACTCAACTTCGATCTCATGCTGAACACCAGCACTCTGAGTATTTCAGAATGCGTCGATATCGTCGTCCACGCTTTCAAACGTCGTTTCGAGGGTCCCGCCAACTAGCGCGGCAGCCGTCAACCTCCGCTGCATTGCTGAAGAATCGAAATGCACCCCTGCTCTGGGCAACAGGTTTGCAGCGCGCCGCAACCCTTCGTAGCGCTGCACTGGCCATCTTCGCAGACGTGCTCCTGACACGGGGAAATCTGTAGGTCGGCGCAATTGTCCGCCGTCCGACATTCGATGCAACCGAGCTCCGCGTCGCAAATGCGTTTCGGCGCGTCCTCCGAGCTGTTTTCGTTGCAACTTGCATCATCGGGGACGAACTCGCACCGACCAGCCTCGTTGCAGGTGTTCTGCGTACAAGGAATCCCGTCGTCGCAATCCGAGGCTTCGCAGCATTCCGGTGCGCAGCCTTGCTCGCAGCAAAGCTGGCCCAGCTTCCCACACGACGAGTAGCTGCAGCTCCCCGCATCGCAGGAATCTTCCGTACAGGGGTCCCCGTCGTCGCAGTCGCCGCCACCACTGCACTCCCGCGGCTTCACGCAGCGACCCTCTTCGTGGTCGCATACCTGGGCCGGGCCGCAGCCATCGGGGAACTGGCAATGGCCGCCCAGGCACTGGTTGTCAGTGCAGCTGACATCGTCATCGCAGTTCGCCGCCGTCAAGCACTCGAGGCAGTTTGGGGTGCCGCTTTCCTCGAAGCAGCTGGTCCCCTGCGCACAAGTCACCTTTTCGTTGGTGCAGGTTCCAGCATCACATCGATCGATGGTGCAGCTCAGCCCGTCATTGCAGTCTACGTCCCGGCAACATTCCCCGTCGATACAGCCACCGGCGGCAGGACAGCACAGTTCTCCGGCGCTGCAGGACTGAAACTCGCACAGACCCGAGGCGCAGGCATCGCTCGTGCACGGGTTGCCATCGTCACAGTCCGCGTCCCCTTCGCAGACCTGACGGGGCAAGCAGTCACCCGTGGCCGAGCAGAATTCGTCCGCCGAGCAAGCTGAATCGTCGGGAGAAGAAATACAACCGCCGGCGGCGCATGTATCGGTCGTACAATCGATGCCATCGTCGCAATCGGTGTCCTCGCAGCACTGGGCGCAACTTCCCCCACAGCATGACAGAGGAGACTGGCACTTCGGCGATCTGGCACACGAGCCGTCGATCAGACAGAGGTCCACGGTGCAGGGGTCCCCGTCATCGCAATCCGCGACGCCCGTGCAGCCGCCGCCTGCGCCCGTCCCCCCCGAGCCGCTCCCCGCGGTCCCTCCGCTCGCGCCGCTGCCAGCATCGGCCGGCGCAGAGGAGAACTCCTGCCCACCGCAAGCGTAGCTCACCAGCAAGGCGGAGCCGACTACACACCAGCCGAGTTTCGGGGACCAACGTGAGTGCCGAGTCAATGTTCTACTTCGCATCCGGATTCTAACGTGACAGCCGCCCCCTGAGACGAGCCCCAAACCAGGTAGCGAGCCCCACCAGGGCAGCAGCCACGAAGAGCATGATCGAGTAGCCTGCCCAGCCGGATGCTTCCGGCTCGCCACGATACAAGCCCTCATATAGGTGGACGCACAGCATACCAAGACCGTACACCGCAGCGCTCGACGTCACTGCTCCCCACAAGCGCTCAGCGAGATCCATGGAACGCGGTGTGCTTCTCCACACCTTGCTTGCCACGTAGCGGTACCACAAGACCAGTGGCGTGATGAGGATGCCGGCCGCCCCAACCAGGATCGCCCAGGTCTCGACTTTGCTCAGAGTGTGCGCATTACTGCTCAAGACAATCGTGCTCTGCGCGATATCGCACAGACCAGCGAACAGCCACAGCGCGGCGACCGCGCTCAAGACGACGATCATGGGACGCGAAAACTTGGCCCCCTTGGCCAGCCCCGTGGTTTGCGCCAAACGCACCACTCCTGCCAACCAACTCATGCGCTCGGTCTCGGGGTGCTCGGTGAGCGCCAGCTTGCCCGCCCCCCGCTCCGCGCTCTCCTCATCGAAACTAGCGAGATCCTGCTCGAACTCCGCCATGGTCTGGTAGCGCTCTTCGGGTTCTTTGGCCATCGCTCGTTGCACGATGACTTCCAACCCTTCGGGGATCTCGGGATTGAGCGAACGCGGTCGGGGGGGCTCCTGAACCAAGACGGCCGTCAGCGTGGCCATCTGGTCTTCCTCTTCGAAGGGCTTCCTGCCGGTCAACGCGCGATACAAGATCGCTCCCACAGCATAAATGTCCGCCCGTTTATCGACGCGATAGCCCTTGGCCTGCTCAGGAGGCATGTAGTCGGGCGTTCCCATCACCATGCCGGTCTTCGTCAGTGAGCTGTTGCCGTCGCCCAGCTTCGAAATCCCGAAGTCGAGGACTTTGACCTGCTGGCGCTCACCCGCGAGAAAAACGTTCTCGGGCTTCATGTCGCGATGCACGATGTTGTTCGCGTGCGCCGCGTCGAGTGCTCTACAGATCTGCCGCACGATGGCAACCGCCCGCCCCGTCGACAGCCTACCCATTCGGTCCAGGTGGTCTCCGAGCTGTTCACCCTCCAGAAGTTCAGCGACGATGTACGGCGTGCCTTCTTGATCGCAGTCGACGTCAACGACAGACACCACGTTCGCGTGCGTGAGCACACTCGAAGCTTCCGCTTCCCGTTGAAAGCGAGCCATGACCTCGGACTGGCGAGCCAACTCCGGGTGAAGCAACTTGACGGCGTAACGCTTGTTCGGCAAGCGGGTATGGCGCGCCTCGTACACGCGGCCCATTCCGCCCTCGCCGATAATGCGAACGATTTCGTACGTGCCGCCCAGTGTGTGACCAAGGCGGTCGTCGTCGGCATCCGGAGCGTCTTCGAGTTCGCTCGCATCGTGGGGGCAGACCTTGAAGTTGACGGGGAAGCGCGCCAGGCACTTCGGGCACTGCTTTGGACGGCCGTCGGACTCGTCGACTCCGGAGGGAGGCGACTGAGGACTCAGCGCAGTGGCCCTTGCCTCCGTGCCACTAATGCCTTCGGAGACCTCCTCCTCCGCTTCTGGAGCGGACGCCGGCGATCGAGTGGCCATCCAATCGATCGTAGCGCCCCAGGAGCACGCGCAAAAGCCTAACCTTTCGGCCGACGATAAGGTAGGGAAAGGTCATGAGCGACGCCTACTTCAAACACTGCAGTACCTGCAAAAAGCCCATTGATTTCGGCGCGGACTATTTTCGGTGCAGCGTATCCACCTGCAACCGAAAGCGGATGGAGATGTTCTTCTGCTCGATCCCCTGTTGGGATGCGCACGTCCCCGAAGCTCGCCACCGCGATGCGTGGGCGGAGCCTGCCCGGGCGCCGTCGCAGTCAGAGTGGAAAGAAGCTCAAGCAGAGCAGGCCGCGAGCCCCCAAGTACTGGAGGCTCCCCGCCCGCAGCGACGCGTCGTGGGTAGTGCAGCGAGCGAGGACGCACTGACCAAGGACGTTCTGGTGGTAGTCTCCAAGCTCAAGAAATACATCCGTGACCGATCCGGGATGAACACGTCGGAGAACGTGACGAGCATTCTCTCCGACCACTTGCGAGAGCTTTGCGTGAAAGCAATCCGGCATGCCGCGGAGGATGATCGAAAGACCGTCATGGATCGCGACTTCATCGCAGTGCTGAAGAGCTAAGGGCCCGACAATGGGGAAGCCCGTCGCGAGCCGGCCGCGCCCGCATCGAGGCGGGCGCGTGAGGAACGAGCAGCTGACCCCCTCACTCACTCGTGGGGCGGGCTGGTCGAAGCCGGTTTTTGCAGATCTTGCGCCACGATCAGCTTCTTGTCAGTCGGTGTGTTTCTCAACGAGGTGTGCAGGAAGCTCGCCACTTCGTGCACCAGCGCATCGGCGATGTGGTGCCCAATATCTCGCGGCTTGATGCGCGTTGGGTCCGATTGAGAGATGCAGTTGAGTGCGTGAGTCACGCAAGGCAGAACAGTGACGTGATGCCGCGGGCTGATCAGCCAGTTGCTCCAAAGCCTCATTTCCGCTGGGTCCACGTTGTAGTCGTAGGTGCCCCCGACAACGAGCAGAGGTCGGTCGAGTGCGCGGGCCAAGACGCGCGCCTGGTGGCTCGCCCGAATCCACGAGCGCCACAACACCACCGGTTGCCCCAGAATCGTGGCCGGCGTAAGCCGCCCCGCCTTCAGGGCTCGCAGAAGGTTGGCTGCTCGTATCAGCGTGTCCCCTTCCCTTGCCCGCTCGGTCTTGCCTGCTTGGTGCATCACACGCTTCAGCAGCAAGCCCTGCTGGCGTAGAAGCTCCGGGACGTCCTGGTAGGGCGGGGTCAGCATGACGCCAGCGGGAACATGTTCCAGGTCGGTCAACAAACGAGGCACGAGCTGCGCTCCCTGGCTGTGCCCGACGAACACCACTCGCTCTGGATCGATGAAATCGTAGGCGAGGAGTTGCCGATAAGCGGCCTTGGCATCCTCGACGAAATCCTCGACGACGGGTTCGCGCCCAAAGGTCGGAAGCCGGTGAAGGGGCGCCGTTGCGTCCGAACACAGGCCTGCTCCGACACACGTGCGCTTGTCGTAGCGAACCACGGCATACCCCAAGTTCGAAAGCTCCCGCGCCAGTTCCGCGTACACCGGAAACTCGAAGCCAAACCCAAGGCCCAGCTGGCCAGGCATGAAACCATCTCGAGACATCGGGCCGCTGCCGTGCACCAAAACCACCCCCGGGACCCGTTGCCGAGCGGTGCGCTCCGGAAGCGAAAGCACGCCACCGAGACGCTCCCCTCCCCGTTCGAACGAAAAGGCCACCTCCTTGGCGCGGAGCACCGGAACTGGCGGATCCGTCGGGCCGCCCCACGTGTGGTATGCACTCTGCAACTCGCCCTCGTGGGTCGCAGCAGGCTTCAGCATTGGAGCGCCACTGCACCCAGAGAAGCCAAGCAGGCATGCGGCTGCCCATGCCGGAAGCGACCTCATCGCCATTTCAGACTACGGCCCGCCGAAGCCCTTGGCTAAGGGCCCTCAGGAGTCCGTCCGAAAACATCGAAGTGCTTGCCTGGTCTTGTCGGACCGCGTCTGGGGAAGAATCAACGATAAGCCGAGCTCCCGTCTTACCGTGGTTTTCGGACCGACTCGGAACGGCTGAGCCGCCCGCGCGACCGGACCGCTGGCCGCTCGCGCACCAAGAGAGCCACTGAGCCGATCGCTAGCTCGGAGGGCCCGGGTGAGGTACCGTATCGGGGTCCATAAGGAGGAGAAGGATGGCTAAGGCGCGGATTGTGGGATCGTGCTTGCTCCTGGCATTGGGGTGTTCGGAGCATCCCGACGAAGGAACACCCGTGGAACCCGGAACGGGCGTGGTTGGTGTCCCCGGAAGCAGCGACGAAGTGTTCGAAGCGTCGGCGCGACCAATCATGGGCGGCACGCTGACAATCACCAAGGACGGGGCGACCGCTGTCGCCGCCGACCCGGACCGGGACCAGATCTTCGTGGTCGACCTGGCAACCAAAAAGGTCGACTCCATCCAGCTCCAGGCGGGCGAAGTCCCGGGCCGCATCGTGGAGGATGCCCGAGGTCACGCCTACGTCGTATTGCGCAAGACGGGGCAGCTCGCACGAATCGACCTGGCCACGCATCAACTGAGCGGGCGGCTGGACGTCTGCGCCGCACCGCGCGGCATCGCCTACGAGGCGCGCACCGACCGCCTGCATGTGGCTTGCCAGAGCGGTCAACTGTTGAGCTTGGATGCCAGCGACGAGACCCTGGCCCGCCAGATCCACGTGGCCGATGACCTGCGCGACGTGGTGGTGAGCGGGACCAACCTGGTGCTCACGCGTTTTCGAAGTGCCGAAGTCCTCGTGGTCGATCAGAGTGGGCAGATTTCTCAGCGCATGTCGCCTCCTGCCGACATGCTCTTCGATCGCGTGCCGAGCGTTGCCTGGCGGGCGATTCCCGGGCCCGACGGAGAGGTACGGGTGATGCACCAGCTGGCTGCTACCAATAGCGGAGTCAGTGTCGGGCCCTCTGGCTATGGCGACTCGGGTTGCGGGGACTCCATCGTCACTCCGGTCATGAGCGCTGTTTCGGTATCCGAATCGGGGAATGTGGCCGTCCAGAATCAGCTCACTCTCGCGGGAGCTGCCGGGCCCACCGATATTGCGATCTCTTCGACGGGTCGAATAGCGATCGTTCTGGCCGGCAATGCCTGGAGCGAAGGAGCCGCTCCCTCCTTGGTGTATGCCTCGCCCGAAGCCAGCGGTCCGGTGTTTCTGAACTGTGACCCTGCCTCGCAGGTCACGCCGGGCGAAGTGAAAGGCGAACCCGTGGCGGTCGCGTTCGACGGTCAAGGCCGGAGCGTGGTTCAGACGCGCGAGCCTGCGACGCTCCAGCTGGAAGACGGCAGCGAGATCACTCTCAGCGAAGAATCGCGCGCCAGTACGGGGCTAGCGCTGTTCCATATGAACACCGGTGCTGGCATCGCCTGCGCCTCTTGCCACCCGGAAGCGACCGAAGACTCGCAGACCTGGCTATTCGCGGAGATTGGGCCGCGTCGCACTCAGATGGTCGCAGGAGGTATCAGCCAGCGGGCCCCCTTCCACTGGGAAGGCGATATGCCCGATTTCAAGACCCTGGTGAACAAGGTCATGGTCGAGCGAATGAATCTGCCTATTCGACCCAATCGTAAGCAAATGGAGGCATTCGTGGGCTGGGTCGACAGTGTCGAGCGCCCGGCGCCCCGCATCGAGGACGAAGCGGCCGTCGAGCGAGGCAAAGCGCTCTTCTTCGACGCAAACGTCGGCTGTAACGACTGTCACTCCGGGCCGCTGTTCACGAATAATCGCATCGTCGACGTTGGAACGGGCGGCCATTTCGTGGTCCCAACGTTGGTCGGCGTGGCGACGCGCGCTCCCTACATTCACGACGGTTGCGCCGAAACACTGAAAGACCGCTTCTCGGCGTGTGGTGGTGGCGACCAGCACGGGAAAACGTCCCAGCTCTCCGACGCGCAGATCGACGACCTCGTGGCGTTCCTGGAAACTCTCTGATTGGCGGCTGCTCTCGGTCCCGCCGCGTGCGCGGGACCGAGGAAGTCAGCGCGTCCGCGAAAGCTGGCTGGCGTACCACTGAAGCTGGGCGCTCATCGCATTGCGCCCCGCGCTGACCTTGCACTTCGACAGACCAGGGCCCGGACGTGAGGTCCGGGCCGGCGTCGGCGGTGGCGACGCTACGGCGTCCACGAAGCTGCGCTGAGTGTCGGGTGTCAGGGCCTGCGATACACGCATGGCGAGCTCGGGTTGCCGCCTGGCGCTGGCGATGAGTCTGGCTGTTGATTTGAGTCGAGGGGAACGCATGAGTCGGCACCTACATAAGTACGCGGCTGCGGGCCAAATTTGGGGCATGCTCGGGCACGGGACACATCCCCCAGAATCTTCGCGTGGCGCTCTAAATCGGCTCCGGAGAGCTCGGGTGACGTTCCAAATCTGCCGTGCTAACAACTACGCGACCCTTGATGCGCGCAGTACCGAATCTCGCTCCAGTTCTCATGCTCTGCTTCGGGTTCACGTCCGTCCTGGTCAATGCTCCCACGGCCTTGGCGCAGGAACAGGAACAGGAACAGGAACAGGTCGACGAGACTGGCTCGCCGACCGATGCCTATCGCGACGACGCCCGACGACTCGCAACCGAAGCCGCGGAACGCTATGGCGCCGGCGAATTCGCTGCCGCGCTGGATCTGTTCGTCCGCGCCGGCAAGCTGTACGACGCGCCAACCCTCCAGTTCTGGCAGGCGCTCTGCCTGGAAAATCTGGGGCGACTCGTCGAGGCAGAGGCGCGCTACGCGGAAGTAGCGCGGACCGAAATCCACGAGGACACGCCCGAGGCCTTTGTAAAAGCGAAGCGTGATTCAGAGCAAGCACTGGAGCAGCTGCGTAAGCGGCTGCCCACCATCAAGGTGATCATCACTCATGCAAAGGACATTTCCAACGTCGAGCTCGATGGGAGGGTCCTGCCCCCTCCGCTCGTGGGAGCCCCGGTGGCGGTCGATCCGGGCACGCATGTGGTCAAGGTGACTCGGTCGAGTGGAATCGTGCGAACCGAATCTGTCGCCATCGTCGAATCACAGGCAGAGGAAGTCTACGTGGACTTCGACCTCCCCGAGCGGACTCCACTCGACCCGTTGACCTCCGGAACGGAAAAGGACCAGCCTGCCGTGCGAACTTGGCGAAGTCCCGTGGGATACGCCTCCCTTGCCATCGGTGGTCTGGGCATGACAATGGGCGTGGTCGCTGGCCTGCGCGCCATGGACAAGCATCGAACCCTCGAAGACGAATGCCCGGACGACCGCTGTCCTCCAGAGGTTCACGCCGAGGTCGACTCGTTTCACACCTGGCGCACAGTCTCCACCGTGGGCTACGCGTTGGGCGTGCTCGGTCTCGGCACCGGAGTCGTTCTTCTGCTCACCGACAACGAAAGCGGCACGAACACCGCCCTGACGCTCGGTCCCAACGGAGCGAGCCTCGGTCACCACTTCTGAGCGGACATGGCGCGCCGAGGGCTACGCTCGGGAGGCGGGCTTCAGCCGAGCGCACGGCGGACTTGTTCTTCGATTTCCGGAGCGTGCTCGGACGTCAAGGGATATACCGTTACTCGGCAGAGTCGGGGCCCCACCAGCTTGACTTCGGGCATCCTGACGAGCGAGGACCAGTGATGGCGTAGTGCGGCGCGCTGAATCCGCAGGACCTGGTCGGATGCCACGCCCTGTTCGGGGAGCGACAGCTCGAACACGTGTGCCTGGGCCCCGGCGAGAATCGGAACGCGCTGGATCGCGCTGCCCGCCACCTGGCCGTACGGCACGACGACTTGCTCGCCGCTGGGCGTCTCCACACAGAGGGCGCGATAACCCATTTCCGTAACGCGACCTGCCACCTGGCCCACCTGGATGGTGTCTCCTGGGCTACACACTCGACCCGCCTTGAGGAAGACCCCCGTAACCACGTCCTTCAAGGGGCCCCAGGCAGCCGCAACGAAACCACCCAGAACCAGCGCCAAAGCCATGGGCAGCACGGTTGGCTGCTGGCGGAACAACGAGCGGACGACGAACAGGCAGTAGCCTATCACCAGCACCGTACCCAACAGAGGCGCCACCCGCCTGGCCGTCTCGCGCCGAGAACGCGACACGGGCAGTAGTTCGACCAACGCTGCAGCGCCTTTGAGCAACGCGAGCAGCACGAAGCCGCCGACTACGTAACCCAAGAGCCTGAAGCCCAAGCCCGAGAAGTCTCCGCTCACGCGAGCAACCCCTTCTCGCGGAAACGATCCATCAGAACATGACTTATCGAGGGGCTGATCTCGTAGATGCGAGCGCGCGGTTCGTGGATCACGCGCATTCTGAGCAATGCTCCCAACGCCCGATCCAAGTCGGACGTGGATTGTTCGGTCACGCGTCGCAGCCTGGCCACGCTCAACTGCTTGTGGAGAAATAGCTCGAGCAGCAACGCCACCCACTCGACCTTCAGACCTTCGAAAACATCCCAGTCCCGCACCCGAGGCTGGCTGGTAATGAGGACCTGATCGGATACCCGCTCCACACGCGCCACCCAGGCATGCAGCGCAGACCCCACATATCCCCCCGAATACTCGAAGTAGCGAGAGAAGAGCCGCGCCTTGCTCAACTCGCCGAGCCTATCCTCGTCGGTACCGTCCAGCTGATAGCTCAGCCCCGTCGAACCGTGCCTCAGAGTCATGATCGTCTTCAGTTCCTCAGCGGTCATTGGACCGCACTCGACCATTGCGAGCGCCTGGTCGGAGATGCCCGTCAGCTGGTCGATGAAGCGAAACGCTTGTCGGTTCGCGCTGAGAACGAAGAAAACGCGTTGCCCGTGCAACTGGATGAGCTCGATCAAACGGGTGATCACGCGATCGCCTTCTTGGCTGCGCTCCCACCACATTTCCAGATCGTCGAAGATGAGCGCAGTGTTGTCGGGCAGCCCCCGCAAGATTTCGGAAACCTCCCCACGCAGGCCGGTCGCCTTGCGCAGGCTGGTCGCCAGGGCGCCGAGCTCTATCGAGCCTCCGAGCGGCGCCTGCACACGACAGACGTTGAAGCGTTCGAGCAACTGCGCCGCGATTCTTTGACAAAGCGCCGTTTTTCCCGCGCCTCGTTCGCCCACCACCACCACGGCTCCACCGCTGCCCTGGCGAAAACTGACGACGGCCTGCCTGACACGCGAGAGTTGACCGGCGCGCCCGACCCAGAAGTTCTCGTTCACGGTGGCTTGGCCAAAGAAAAGCTGTCGATAGTAGAATGGTAGAGCCTCGACCACGTCTGGCCTCGGGCTGTGTCGTTCCACGAAGGTGAGCACTTGGTCAACGATCTGCGCCTCATTTCGCCCCCCGCGCTGGCGCGTCTGTGCCCATACCCTTCCCTTGCTGTGCCGATACAGCATCCTCACCATGAAGTTCTTCAGCTCGGTGGTTCCACCCCGCAAGAGCGAGCGCGCGCCGTGTACGGCGCGGCGCCCCTGCGCCAGGCGGATGTGCTGATCCAGGTCGTGAGAGGTGGCGCTCAGCTCGTAGGCATTTCCGCTTTCGGCAAGTCGTCCGAGCTGTTCGTCGAACACCTGCTCAATCTCGTCTGTCGCTCGTTTGAGTTCACCGAGCTCCCCCGAGAGTCGTTCCAACCCGTTGTCGACCAGACTGCTCAGGTATTTTCGCAGTTCCTGTGCGTTGTCTTCGTCCGACCCCTCCGATTCACCTACCTGGAATGCGATCAGGCGCTCGACATCTTGAGCCACCGAGATCAAACGCTGTTCGTGACGCGGGATCGCCTTCAGTCCTTGCTGAACTCCGCCCACGAATCTGGTTTCGACCAGAAATTGGAACAACCGCCGCACCGGAATATCGACTAGTTCGAGCGCCTCCGCCTGCCCCTCTTCCAGCCGCTCGATCGAAGCGTCCGTGAGCGTGTTGACGACTTCGGGCAACTCCGCCACTGTACCGGCTGTTTCCGCGAGCAAGCTCTCGACGGCCTGCTTGGGGTCGAAGCGGTTCTTCAAGTCCAACCGCACCTTGATGCTTTCGCCCGCGACGCTTCCCTGCTTGAGCTTCTGGGCGAGCTCTTCCACGGAATGGAGCAACTCGGCGCATTCGCTCATCGGACCGTTCCTGACCTGCAGCAGGATTGCCGCGCGTTCCTTGTGCGCAATCGAACTCAGTCTGAAGTGGAATCCGGCGATGGTGAGCCCCAGTTGTGCCCGCTCCAGCAGCAGTCGTTGATTTTCCGTCCAGGCGCGGAGGGCTTCTGGCAATTCTTGACGCAAGGCCTCGACGATTCCGGTCGTCTTACGGTGCTTCTTGACCAGCGGTCGAACGTCGAGCCGCGCGACGTCGTCCGCGAATGCCTGGCAGACTTCGCGAGACGCGACCAGCAGTCTGTACTGCTGCTGACTGGCCCGCTCGCGATAGTAGTCCGCCAGCTCGTGTAACCGACCTATGAGCTTCTTTTTCTGCGCACGCACTTCATCGACGACCCGTTCACTGTCATCGCCGAAGTCGAATGACAAAGCCGTCCCCCCCGAAGAAAGCACGCGCCCCAGTTGCCCCATTGCACGATGCGAATCCGTCACCACCTGCCAGGTTCCAGCGCGAAGCACGTCGAGCGCCGCCCGCTCGAAATAGAACCCGAGCAGCCCTTGAATCGGCACGCTGTAGCTCACGTCCGAGCGACGGAACAGCGCGGCAAAACGCCTACGTCGCTTGAAACGCCTGAGGTAGGCCGAATCTCCCTTGTGAGGCTTGAAATCCTCGGCGCTGCGCACGACCAGCAGCTCGGCGCCTCCTGCCCCTTGTTTCAAACGCTCGTCGCCAAGCAGTGCCTCCACTTGTGCTTGCACCCGGCTGCTATGCCCATCCAACGTTTCGCGAAAGTCCCCGAGCAGCTTGCGACAGTCTATGAGCAGAGTGCTCTGCACGCGATTGATCAACTTCTGTTGTTGTCGCGGGTTGGAGCCTCCAAAGCCGCGTTCCAGCTGCTCGAATTGACGCTCGACGGCGCGGGCCGCTTCCCGAATCAGCCGAATGTGCTCACCGTAGACTCGCTCCACCGCCTGGTCGTGAAACTGCTTGACCCATCGCTGATGCCCATCCGCCAGATCCGATACCGCGCGGGCGAGCGCGGGAGCGCTGGGGAAGCGAATCTCAGGCAGTTCAATGGCTTGCCCCTCCCCCGGCGACGGGGGCAGAAAGGACACGGCGGCCGCGCCGAGGCCAAGTTCCTCCTCGAAGCCGGTCGCAGCCCACACGAACAACACCTGCCCCACCGAGCCGCGGGCTCGCTCGACGTAGGCCAACAGGTCTTCCCCCGCTGCATGCAAATCGTTCGGAAGGCCCAGCAACGTGAGGTCCGCGTCGCCGGACTCTTTCGCCAGACGTTCGCTGAACGGCTCCGCCTTGCCGGACTCGGTCAAGACGCGAATGGTGGCCTCCAAACGGGCGTCTGCGAGCATGCGCTTGACGATCGTTCTCAGGTGCTCGTTGCTCGCTGCGTCTTCGCTCAGCAGCAAGAAACGGACGTGCGCGTCATGGTAGCGCTCCGAGGATGTGAGAAAACGCGCCAGCGCCAGACACAGCGAAAGGTTGCCCGCCACCGGCCGCCACCAAATGTCGATGCGCTGCGAAGGCGCCCGCTTGCGACGACCAGCCGTATACAACAACACGTTCTTGTCGAGATCGGACAGCTGTTGGAGCAACCGCGTGAGTCGCGCGCGGTTCGCGCTGAGCGCGCCGTACTGCATCAGCACGGTATTGGGGGAGAGACCCGCAAAGCCGTGGTAGCGCGAAAGCAGGGCAATTGCCTCGTAGGGGTCTTCCGCCTCCAGGCGCCGCGCAAACACCCCCATGCGTGGCGCCATGGGGCCCGTCGGAGCGGATCGCTTGGCCTTGCCTTCGGTGAGTTCGAAACTGGTGATTATCCCGTTTCCAGCCACCAAGGTCTCGCCGAATTCAGTCAGCTCGTCACCCCGAACACCCACTCCGCCCTCATGAGGAGCGGCGTCTTTGGGCGCGCGAAAAGCCACTATATTCGGACGCCAGTTGCGCCGCTGTTCGCTCTGCTGGCTGAGGCGGTACAACCCTGAACGTACCAATGTGGACCAGATGCCCTCCCACGTGTCACCCGTTTCCAGGGTCAACTGCTTGCCCTTCAGGTAGACGAACAGTCCCGCCATGATCACCGTGGCGCCCAGCATCGCCAGCAGATCCAGCTGAATCATCACCACCACGCTGGTGACCGCTCCGAGGACACTGACCATGCGCGGGATCTTGAAGGCCGGCCTGAAATCCGGGCTTGCCCAGCTTTCGATCGCGCTCGACATGTTCAAAAACCCGTACGTAGTCAAGAACACCATCGACACGATCCGGGCAATCGCGTTGAGCTCGGCGATCAGAATGCCGCCCTCGGCAATGACGAAGGCCAAAACGAGCGCATTGCGAGGTTCGTTCGTCTTTCCGTGACCCTTGGCGAAAACGCGCGGAGTGATCCTGTCGACGGAAACAGCCTGAAGGATGCGTGGCGCGCCAAGAATACTCCCCAACGCCGACGAGAGAGTCGCTCCCCAGATACCCGCGACGACCGGCCTCGGATCCCAGGCGATCTCCTTCAAGATCCCCGTCTCGCTCACCAGGCGCTGTGGATCGACACGCAGCGCCAGGAATATCGCGAGACCAACGTAGACGCACAGGCCCACCAAGATGGCGGCCATCGTGCCACCGGGGATAGACTTACGCGGATCGCGAAGGTCGCCCGACATGTTGACGCCAGCCGTGAAACCAGTGACGGCCGGAAAGAAGATGCCAAACAAGACCGCCATCGGCTCGGCCGAAGCGATCGGAGTTAGGTGCGGGGCGCTTCCTGGCGCCGGAGCAGGCCCTGCAAAAATCGAAACCAGCGACAGCGCGATCAGCGCCAGGATGACGTACTGCGTCTTGATGGCGAAGGAGGTCGAGATCAGGGTCACGATCGTCAGAAACAGTAGAACTGCGCTTCCGACGACGCGGATCTCGCCGATCGTTCCCTCACGGCCCAACGCCTCCAAGAAGCTCTCGGAAAATCCAATGATGTACAGGCTGACGCTGAAAGAAAGGCCGACGAACAGTGCCAAGCCCAATGTCCCGCCGATCGACAACCCCAGGCTGCGAGAAACGATGTAGTAGGGCCCCCCGGCGCCCACCGTCTTGTCCGTGGCGATCGAAGAAATACTGAGCCCGGTGCAAACGGAAATGACGTGCGCAACGATGATGATACCGAGGGCGGACCACAACCCCGCCTGACCGACCACCCACGGTAGCCGGAGGTACATGATGACGCCGAGTATGGTCAGCAGCGAAGGGGTGAAGACCCCGCCAAACGTTCCGAACTTGGAGTCCTTCGCCATGCGCACTCTCGAGCCGCAATGGCCTTGCACTCGAGAGTCGCAAGACCACAACCGCCCCGACAGTTTGGGTTAGCCCGCCCGCGAAGTCGAGAGCCCGCTAGCCTCGAAACGTGGAGCCGCTAACCCCGGGAAACCCCACTTGCGGAAGTAGTCAACGAAGTCCACTCCGGGCCGCAGGGTCCTGGAGGGCGTGCCTACCTTCACATACCCGTCAGCGAAGCACGCTGGGTAAGTAGTCGGTTGGTGGCTTGAACCCCATGAGGTGCATCGACGTGGCGGCCACGTTGGCGAGCCCCGCCCCCTTCGCGGCTTCTCCGAGGTGGAGATCATAGCCCGGAGCGTACACGTGAAACGGCACGGCATTGAGTGTATGGCTCGTTTTCGGCTTCCGGGTGCCGTCCTCGAGCAGCGCAAAATCGCCACTCTTGGTGAGCTCGAACATCTCGTCCGCGTTGCCGTGGTCCGCGGTCACGATCATGGCGCCACCGAGTCGCTGGATCACCGGGATGAGTCTGCCTACCTGCAGGTCTACCGCTTGCACGGCGCACACCGCGGGCTCCAGACAGCCGGTGTGCCCCACCATGTCGCCATTGGCATAGTTGATGCGCGCGAAGTCGAACTTCCCACTCTTCAGTGCGTCGATCGTGGCATCGGTGATCTCGCTCGCCTTCATCCAGGGCCTGAGCTCGAACGGCACGCTGTCGCTGGGTATCTCGAGGTAGCTTTCACGCTCAGCATCGAACTTGCCACTGCGGTTTCCGTTCCAGAAGTAGGTGACGTGACCGTATTTCTGGGTTTCGCTGCACGCAAAGCTGCGCTTGTTATTGTGAATGAGGTACTCGCCCATCGTATCATCGATAGTGGGTGGGCTAACCAAGTAGTTCGACGGCAGCTTGAGATCTCCATCGTATTGCATCATGCCGCAGTAGAAGACATTCGGCTTCTTGCCGCGCTCGAAGGGGCTGAAGACTTCGTCCTCGAACGCCCGACTGATTTCGATGGCGCGATCACCGCGAAAGTTGAAAAACACAACGGACGCGCCATCGCGGATCGGACCCACGGGCTTTCCGTCGGCATCGACGATCACGAAGCCTGGCAAGAACTGGTCGATGATCCCTGGCTCTTCGTCGCGCAGGGTCTTCACCGCCTCCTCCAGGCTCTTGAACCCGCGTCCCTCGCCACGCACGTGGTACTTCCAACCCCGCTCTACCATGGCCCAGTCCGCTTCATAGCGGTCCATGGTGACTTTCATGCGTCCACCACCCGAAGCCACCCGATAATCCCGACCCGGCTTGGCGCTGATGTCGCCCAGCACCCTCTCCAGCTGTTCGACATAGGTGAGCGCGCTGGTCTGTGGCACATCCCGCCCGTCGAGCAGCGCGTGCACGCGCACCTTCTCGACGTTCAGCTTGTCGCATTGACGAATCATCTGCAGCAGGTGATCGATGTGACTGTGCACGTTGCCATCGGAGAGCAATCCGATGAAGTGCATGGCCTCGCCGTGCTCCTTGGCGAAAGTAATGGCCTGGTTCCAGCACTCGCCGGAAAACAGCGAGCCGTCCTGAAAAGCGCCGTTCACCAACTTCGCGCCCTGGTCGAAAACCCGCCCGGCGCCCAGCGCGTTGTGCCCAACTTCGCTGTTGCCCATGTCGGCGTCGCTGGGCAAGCCGACCGCGGTGCCGTGGGCCCTGAGCTGCCCGCTCAGGTCACCGTTGGCGAGCGCGTCGAGCACGGGGGTACGCGCCAACCAAACGGCATCCCCCTCGTTGTGCTTGCCAATGCCCACACCATCCATGACGACCACGAGGACGGGCCCCTTCACACCCGGGAAGGTTGGATGTTTCTCGAGAACATACTGAGTCATGGGCGTGTTCTAGCTGCCCCCTCGGGCGTTGTCATGCTCCTTCTCGGCCGGCCGAGTTCCGCGGCGACCGCGACCTGCTTGCATTCGAGCGGAGACCTCGATACGAGCCCCCAGCGAGTTTCCATGAGGTTTCCCGACAGATGAGCAGAAGCGCGTGGATCTTGGCCGCCGTGTGCGCGACGGGTCTGGTCCTGGGCTGGGTGGTGATGGGCCTCTTGGTACACTCGGAGGGCGAACGTCCACCACTGGTCCAGAAAATCCAGTCGTTGCCCACTTTACGTGAGCTTCCACGGCTGCCCCCTGCGGCCGAGCGCCTGATCGACAGCATCGAATCCCCGGGCGGTCCGGTGTGGACGCTGTGGGGCTCGGCGTCAGCGACTTCGAGCCGCCGTCCGCTCTTGTGCAGGTTCGACCGCAGATCCGAGGGCGGCGTCTCGGCACCTCACTGCTTTCCGGTGGCGGGCGACCCGAAACTCGCCAGCCAGGCGCAATTCGCCCTGGGTGACCACGACCCGATCCTGATCGCTCCCAATCCAAGCGTATCACTCGGAGTCGAGGCCTACCAAGCCGAGAGCGGAGAGGCGCGCGTGATCGACGAAACGCAGAGCACCTTCAATGTACACGCCGAGCCCGGGATCCGTTTGATCCGCAACTTCGTGCTCACCCGAAGCACGCCGCCGCAGCTCGCCCGTATAAGTCCCGGGGAGGGCCACTACGTGGGCCCCATTACCGGCTTCGCCGCGACGCGACCTCCCGCGCTCGCGCGCCCCGCCCCGGGGGATCGGCTCGAATCCTGCGTCACCCCGACGGGCTATATCCAGAGCCGTCTGCACACAGCCCGCCAGCAAGCGGCGGCCCAGCCCCAGCAACTCGAAGTAACCTTCATTACGCGAGGCGAGGTCGTCGCCACCACGCATGGGTCGCTGCCCGCCGAGCGCGCGCTCGACGCGCCGCTGTCCTGCACGCCGACCGAGGCAATCTTCAACTGGGTAGAGCCTCGCGGTCGCGTCGCTCGGCTCAGCTGCTCGCCCAAGGGATGCGAGCGTAGCTCCGCCTCTCTCCAGGAGATCCCCGTCGACCGTATCGTCACCTTCGCCCAGGCGGGCCCCAGCCTGGTGATCGTCTGGCGCGACGACCACGGGGAGCCTTTGGTCCGCCTGGGTCCTCTCGACGACTTCGAACACAGCCCCACCGCACCGCTCTGGAAGCCATCGAGCCCGGGCGTTGCAGACGCCGCCTGGCGGGTAGGTGCCACCATTGCCACCGGACACTCGCTACTGCTCTTCATCGACCAGCAAGGGCTGCGGGTCATTCAGATTGCGGCGGACGGCTCGCTCGAGGCGCTCGCCCCCGGGCCCCCCACACCGCCCGAGCACCGCGACCACTAGCAGCCGATCGGGCTCAGCGCGACCACCAGGTCGTCCATCCACACATCCGCGTTGGCGCTACTGAAGCTGTGCCAACCAATCACCACTTCGCTGAACTTGTTGCTCAGCCAGGTGGCTGGCATGGCCCCGTTCTGGAACTCTTTCATGGGATCCGTGATCGAGTGGACCTCGGTACCATCCACCCAGGCGTGCAGCTCGTGGGTAGCCTGATCGCCCAGGAACGCGACTTCGAAGCATGCCCAGGTGTCCGCCGGCACCACCGGGCCCATACCCCACTGGTCCATGAGAGGCGAGATGTTGTCGCTGGGCACCTCGTTGGTCCCAATCACGCCTTTGATCTCACCGAAACGCACCTCGTCGTTGGCTCCGCCCGGCGTGCCTCGAATCGCGATCAGGGTCTCGTGATTTGCGCCGGGGTTTTGACCCAGCTGGCGGCTCATTCGCACATAGGCCCGCACGTAGAGTCGGTTGGTGCCGGACGGCAGGGCCCGGGTCAGCTGCGCCGGATTGCTACCTCCGTGAAAATGCACTGAATGGGCACCGCCGTGAGCCTGGCTGTCGTCGACGAGCGCCAGATCGTCGCCCGACGGATTGGCGCCATTGGCATTCCACGCGATAAAATTATCCCAACCGGCAGGTTGCTGCCCCACCGTCCCGTCCTCGAAGTCGTCTGCGAAGAGGACGTCCTCGGGATTGCCACCGGTAGTCCCGGCCCCTGTCGTGGTCGGACTGCCGGAAGTGGCTGCGCCCCCCGCGCCGGTCGATGGAGCGCTCGAGGTCGCGTTGGTCGCCCCACTGGTTGCGGCGACGCCACCCGCCCCGGTCCCGGTGGCCAGACCGGTGCTGCTAGCGCCGCCACCGACTGAACCCGACGTACCTGCGCTCGTGCTGCTCACCGCCGACGCCGTCACCACGGACCCTCCGCTGCTGCTGACAGTGCCTGCGGCCGCTCCACTCGTGGCAGTGACGCCCCCGTCGGTCCCTGTCGCATCGCTGTCTCGGGTGCTGCTGCCGTTCACCTGCACCACATCGCGAGAGCTCTTGCTGCTGCAACCGTTCGCCATTGCCGCGCTGGCCACCAGCGACGCACCCATCCAAAGCAAGCCTCGCTTCATTCCAAGATCCTTTCTACGGGGCCGAAGGGTGTCACGAGCGCGCACAGCAGGCCAGCTCACGCCTACCGAGCGTGAACAATTGCGAGCTGAGTGGCATCGATGCGGATCTCCCACATCGACCGACCCGAGACGATCTTCTTTCAGTTCAGCGAGCCTCAGGCCCCCAACTCCCAACGCGAACGCTCAGGCACGATCAGCCGCAGCGCCTGCCTGTCGACTTTGATCTCCACCTCCGGTGTCGCCGGAAACTCCTCGCCGTCCACCTGAGCCGCCAGTGGCAGCGCCGCTCGCGGAAGGTAAAAGCTTAGCTTGGCCCGTGAGACCCGGAAAGGCTGCGAGTGTCGAATACCGATCGTGTTGAGGATTTCCTCGGTAATGGGATTCCCCTGCAAATCGACGATGGCCTTGCTGGTCCAGTCACGCTTACCTCGGAAGGGCACCACCTCGAACAGCCCATCGTCATGCTTCGACGTGCGATCGAATACCCAAGCCCCCGCGTACACTCGCGAGCCTTTGACGATCAGATCCGTCAGGCCCGACAGGTGCTGAGAATGCCCATCGTATTCGATATGCACGTTGAACTTGTCCGTGACGACGTACGACTCTAGAAAGACGCGCAACGCGGCGCCCGCATAAACCAGGTGATCGCGATAGATGGCTCCCAGCGGTCGTAGCTGCTGCACGATGCGCCTGTCCGCGTTGCGGGCAGCCAAGATACGCGCCGAGATGCCCCAACCGGCGGAGTCGAAAAAACATGCCACAGTGGGCTCTTCCGTCGACCCGGTGCGCGCCACGATCCAGCCCGCATCGATGCGCGTCTCGTAGCCAGACGCAATCACCGAGACATTGCTGCCGAGCGCGTCCTCGCCAGCGTGCAGTCCAAAGCTCTTCCCCTGATCGTTCGCCGTGCCGGTGGGTAGCATCGCCAGGGCGACAGCGCCTGATCGCTCGCTCGTCAAGATGCCAGCCCCGACTTCTCGAAACGTCCCGTCTCCGCCCTGCGCAATCACCACGGAGTAGCCCTTGGTGTTTACTGCATTTCGCACCAGCTCTACGGTCTTCCCCAACGGCTCCGTTGGAAGAAAGTCGCAGCGCACACCAGCCTGCTCGAGCAGCGAACGCGCCTGCTCGATGCGCCGTCGGTTCTTGCCGCTCTGCGCGGTGGGGTTTCCAACCAGAAGATGAGTATTTTGCTTCATGCCTTCGAGTCGAAAAAGAGCGCTGAGTTCAGCAATCTCCCAACTTCACCAATACCTTGTTGGGCTCGTCGACGACCTGGAGCATCAGCTCCCGTCCTTGCGCCTTCACGGGCTTGCCAGGCTTGATCCGGTCGACGCGCGCGCCGGTGACCCGCGCGGTGGCCTCCTGCCATCCCATTCCCGGAGGGGGATACACGGTCAGGCACACGGGGGGCTTCAGGGATTTCTCCTGGGCATACTTGAACACCAGCAGCTCGGCGCCGTACTCCATCTCGAGACTGGCAGGAGCCTTGCCAGGGCGAACCAGGAAATCTCTTCGTTCATAGTAGGCGCGCGCCTTGCTCCAGGGCATGTTCACGGGCACGGGGCCTATACAACGAACTTCCTTGCCGGTTTCACGCTGCTTGTAAGCCATTCCCTTGGGACAATTCTCGTCCCCTTTCTTTACCAGGCGTTCCAACTCCTCTGCGCTCAGCTTCTGCTTCTTGGCAGGGCGCTGCTTCAGCCACTCGTAGTGGGCGGAAATCTTGTTGCGCGCCGTTTTCAGCTCCTCGACTTCTCCCGACTTTCCCTCGCTTTGACATGCTGCGATGGCGCCATCGATGGCTTTCAAGCTCTTCCCGACACTTTCGAGCGACGACGAGTCGATTTGGTTGACAGTCTGCTGCGCCGAATTGAATGTATCCTGGCAGAGAGCTCCTTTCTTTTCCTCGCAGCCGACCAGCACGAACAATAAGGCCAGCGCCAGAAGCTCGAGCCAACTCTTCGAGGTGGGGCGCGCACGGCTACACGACATTGGGGCAAGATAACACAATCCGGGATCGTACCGGACGCCCGTCCCGAGACCCCTCATTTCTGCGAAAAAGCCGCTTTGCCCCCCGACAGCTTGGCCCGGGACTGGCGCGCTCTGCCAAGCGGGTCGCGGCGCCCGCGAGCCGGGCGAGACTGCGCTGCGCATTGCGATGACGCTTCGGGACAAGGGGTGCAAACGACACGCAAATGTGACAGCGCGCTCTGCCGTCAGTTTGGTAAACCGAATCCGTTCCTGCAGGCAGCGAACAGCAACGTATGCGAACGACTCCACAGCGAGACAGGAAAGTTTCCCGAAGCACGAGCGCGATCTCCCGCGATTGGTTTTATGGACCCTGGTGGCACGCGCTGCCGCATAATGCTGCCCGCATGACTGGCTCGACGAAGTCCCCCTCCACACCCAGAGTGCCCACCCGACATTGGACGGTGGTCGGCACGGCGCTCACCTACACGGCGTTCGCGCTTTCGCAACTGGCGTGCAGCGCAACACCTCCCCCCAAGTCGGAACCGAGCAAGTTGCTTCAGCGTGTAATGCCCATGTTCTCTTCCACGACGTTGAACGGCACAGCCATCGATACGGGCGGGATTGACGGGCCAGTCGTGGTCAAGTTCTTCGCCGCCGATTGTGAGGCTTGTGCGCGCACCTTGCCTGCAGCTCAGGGCCTGTATGCCAAGATGCCCGAAGTCGTCGTGATCGGCGTCTCCGAAGATGGTGCCGAGTCTGCCGCGCGTCGGGCCGTCAGCAAGTATGGCTTGCGCTTTCCTGTCATCATCGACCGCGACAACAGCATCGCCAGGAGTTTCCAGACGACGGAACTGCCGATGACCTTCGTTGCCGACAAGCAGGGGCGTATCCGCTGGGTCGGCGGGGAAGACGTCACCGAGGACACACTCGTCTCAGCGGTGGAGTCGATCGATGACTAAGGGGACTGCCTGGTAGCCCTCAGTTCGGTCTTCGAAAAGAGCGACCCCCTGGCGCGTCGTCGCTCGGCGCCAGGCGACCCGAGAGGACGGCCTACCCAAAAGCGAGATTGAGTATCTTCAAGATCATCGACGCGCCTACCCGAG
The DNA here is from genome assembly GCA_963809955.1 of uncultured delta proteobacterium. GTDB lineage: Bacteria > Myxococcota_A > Polyangia > Polyangiales > Polyangiaceae > JAICQQ01. Next base: position 206,567 of record CAWELQ010000007.1, on the reverse strand, counting down.
GGGGCGCCCCGGTAGCACGTCGTGACGTGCCAGCACCGCGCAGTTGCCGCAATCCAGTCCGGCACACGCGAAAAATGACCATTTCGACCCGTCAAGCTACCGCGCGACTGGACAAAACCAGCAGCGCTCGACAGCGACCGCTTGCGAACGTGAAGCCATTCGGCCCACGGCTGTTTTTTTGGCATGCTCCGCCAGATGAAACGCGCCACTTACTTGCTTCCGGCAGTTTTTGCCATCGCGTTAGGCGCGAGCAACGCTCGCGCTCATGTCCGACTACTCGAGCCCCTGCCCCGCGTGGATGGAGAGGTTGGCGTCGACCAGCTCAAGAACGCACCCTGCGGTCAAGCTGACAACGGCCGGACCGACATCATCGCGACGTTCGCACCAGGCGAGACGATCACGGTCCGTTGGGCGGAATACATCGATCACCCGAGCTACTACCGGATCGCATTCGATGCAGACGGCGACGACAGCTTCCCGCTGCGCCCCAACATGAGCGTCATGCAAACGGGAGACGACCCGAGCAGCATCAACCCGGTCAGCGACATCAACCAGATGCTCGATGTCTACATCCTCCAGTACTTCATGGACGACGTCCAGACACCAACCGGGAGCGAAACCGAGTACACCACCACGGTGACCCTACCCGACATCGAATGCGACAACTGCACGCTGCAACTGATCCAGTTCATGTACGGCAGAGCAGAGCCTTACTATTTCCAGTGCGCCGACATTGCTCTGCGCGGGAGCGCGATGGGCGCCGGCGGGTCGACATCGGGCGCCACCACGGCAACGGGAGCCGGAGGAATGATGCTCACCACGGGCATGGGCGACGCCACGAGCAGTATGAGCGGCGTGACCGGAACGTCGAGCATGGGCGGTGCCGGCGCCACCGTCACCAACTCGGACGGAACCACGGCCATGACCGCGATGACCACCGGCAGCACGGCAAGCGTGACCACAGGGGACGGCAGCGCAACCATGGGCGGGCCGGCCACGGCTACGGTGAACGGGGTTGGGGCCACTTCTGCCGGGCTCGGAGGCAGCAGCGGCACCACCATGAACCCAGCCGACGCCGGGACCGAGGGGGATACGGGCTGCGCGTGTCGCGCCGCTCCGAACTCGCACAGCTCCGCCTGGCTGGGGCTCTTGCTGGGCATTGTGGGCCTGGGCTACCGTCGGCGCACGGAGCGCGGAACCCGAGATCTCTGAGTCCCTCATTTGATTGGCCCCGCTTATCCAGCGCTGAACCGAGCTGCCGTCACTTTGGACAGGCTGCGCACTCGGTTGCTGCGCGCCACGACCCGACCCGCTTGGCTCAGGCCCTTCGTTGTGGACAAGACCGCACGAGTGACTGCGCTATCGATGGGTCACGCTTCAATCGCCTTCATCGCGGCCCTGCTGTGCCCGACCCTCTTGCTCGTGGTGGGGCCTCTGTTGCTCGGGGTACCCCACCTCGCAAGCGATCTGCGCTACCTGGTCCTGCGGCGTTCGGGCGACAACGGCTGGCGCGCCACCGTATTCCCATTCTGCGTCGTGCTGTTCGGCTTGCGCGTGCTGGAGACCCAGCATCTCGACGACGCGATCTTTGCCAGGGTCGAGGTCGCCCTGCTCATTGTCTGGCTCGTCGCGGCGCTGTTGCTGCGGGCCTCGGCTCGCCCGAACGAGCAGCGTCGCTTGCTCGCCGTGCTCGCGGGAACGGGCGTGCTCGGCACCTTCGCCTGGCAAGACCCCACGCTGTTTCGCGCCGTGTTCGCCCACGCGCACAATGTCGTTGGCCTGGTCGTCTGGTACGCGCTCTTCCGCAAACCTTCTCGACTCGGTCTGCTTCCCGCTGGCTTCGTCCTGGGCGGCGCTGCGCTTCTGTTCTTCGTCGGAGGCAGCGTGCCCGAGGCGCTGGGCTGGCCCGAATGGTTCGATTTGCACATCTCTACAGCAGCCAGCTGGCTCGCTCCGGGCTTGCCCGCGAACCAGCAGTTCGGGCTGGTGCTCTCTTACGCTTTCCTGCAATCGGTACACTATGCAGTCTGGTTGATTTTCATTCCTCAGGACGCGCACCGCGGACGGGGCACGACTACCTTCAGCGCGTCGCTCAGGTCCGCATGGAGCGACTTTCGTCCCTGGGGCGTCCTCGCAATCGTGCTGGGTACCCTCGCGGTGTTGAGCGCAGCCTGTTTCGATCCGCTGATGACCTCCGCGGTGTACCTGTTCGTGACGCCCTTTCACGGATATCTGGAGCTGGTCGTGCTGGCGATTTGGCTGAGCACGAGCTCCGCGAAGCTGAGCGGCGTGGCCCGTCGCGCGTGAGCCAACCGGGCGCCTACACGGCCAACAGCTGCTGAAGCCGTCCGACCACGAGCTCCAACGCGACCAAGTTGTGGCCCCCCTCCGGGATGATGACGTCGGCGTAGCGCTTGCTGGGTTCGACGAACTGCAGGTGCATGGGACGCACCGTCGCGTAGTACTGCTGGCGAACTTGCTCGAACGTCCGGCCGCGGGTTTCCATGTCCCGACACAAGCGGCGCAGAATGCGGATGTCCGCATCCGTATCCACATAAAGCTTCAAATCCAGACGCTTGCGAAGCTGCTTGTCGGCCAGCAGCAGAATCCCCTCCACGATGACCACCCGAGCAGGTTGAACGGTGCGCTCGACCGGCAGACGCAAATGCGTGGCAAAGTCGTAGACAGGCACCTGGACCGGTCTTTCCGCCTTGAGCTCGTCCAGATGCTCGACGAGGAGCTCGTTGTCGAGCGCGTCGGGATGATCGAAGTTCAAGCGCTCCCGTTCCTCAGGGCTGAGCTCCGGGTGAGGTCGGTAGTAGTGGTCGTGCGCGATGACGGCAACCGACCCTGTCGGAAGTGCTTCCACCAGGCGATCGGCAACGGTCGTCTTGCCGGACCCCGTTCCCCCCACGATGCCCACGAAGAACGGCGGAGGCCTTCCCGATTCTGGCATGGCCCCCGAAGCGTGCCCTGAAACCGGCTTCGCCGCCACAAAAGAGCCTCCGAAACCCTGGGTCGCTGCGCTTAGAGTTTCCGGCACGCTTCCGGGCGGGCTACGCGCAGTACTTTCAGTACTCCGACTTGGCCGTGAGGTAGTCGGGGTTTTCCGGAACCAGTTTCTCCATGCGCTTGAGGTAGACGCCCGCTCTCGGATCGCCCGCCACCGACATGGAGCGCACGGCCAGTAATTGCAAGCTCAGCGGCTCCGCGTCGGTGGGTGGCTGCAGGTAGCTGGTCATTACATTGGCAGCCATCCACCCCTTGTCTTTGCCTACGAGTAGCGCGGTTACCCAGCGGTCGTGAGGCTTGAGCATGTCCTTGTAGAGCTCGTCGTCGTAAAGCTTGATGGCTTCGCTCAGCCTGTCGTCCGCGAGCAGCGCCAGCAAGTATTCGATCAGGGCGCGATTGCTGGTGCTCGCCTGGTCCAGCGCCTTCTTGCTCAAGTGCACGGCATCTCGCGAGCGCCCCTTGTAGCGCTCGTAGCGCGCCACCCTGATCTGGTGCAATGGTGTACGATCGTTCTCCGGCCAGCCCTTGATGATGGTGCGCGCCAGCCCGAGATCGCCCTGGTCGAGCGCCGCGTCGGCCGCCACCAGATCGGCCCACAAACCATTGCCTTTCATAAAAGCCTCGAGCTCTGAGCTGCTCGGGTAGTCGGATCCGGTCAACACGCCTTCGGCCGCGCGGATCGCCGCGTACTCCGGCTTCTTCTTCTCGGCTGGCGGCATTGCCTCCATGGCCTTGTGCAGGTTCTTCGAATCCTGAAGCTCGTAGGCCTCGACGGCATCAATGCCACTGGTATCGAGCCCAGCTGCTTTGGCCGTCTGCCGAGCAGCCCCAAAGTCACCCTTGCTGAGCTGCATTCGAGCGGCAAGCGCCTTGGCTGGTGCGTAGCCCTTGGCGAACTCCTGCACACGCTCAATGGCGTCATCGACCAGATCACCCTCGTTGACGGAGGCCGCAAAGCCCGCGAGCTGCACCAGCAGCGCCGGTCCATCTGCATTTCGGATGGCACTGCTGAGCAAGCCCTTGAGATCCTCGTCTTCCTCCAGCATGGCTCTGACCAATTTCACCAGAGCAGGAACCTGACCCAGCACCGGAGGAAGGCTCTCGCGCTCCGCGGGTTCCAACCTGGCCGTGTCGGGCAGCTCCCTGGCTCGACCGCTGTCCACAACCCAGCTGAGCGCGTTGAGCGCGCGGCTGATCGTCCCCAGGTTCGGATCGACGCGGGCTGCTTCACGAATGCCCTCCACCTGGGCCTTGGCGGCGTCGGCACCCTGCGACAGCAGCGCCAGGCGTGCCGCATACACCTTGGGCAGATGCCAGTCGGGCCGCTGCCTGCCGGCGGCCTCGTAGCGCTCCCTGGCCTCGTCCACCTTGCCCACCCGTTCGAGCAGGATTCCCGACAGCAAAAGAGCGACCGGATCCTTGGCGAGCGAAGCATCCAACTCGTTGGCCTCGCTGACGTCGCCGGGCTTTGCCTCGAGCGCAGGGAGCAGCTTCGCGAAGCGCACACGGTCGGGAGCAACATCGGCCTCGTCGACTGCCTTGAGTAGCGTCTGAAGCTTCTTCGGATCCGTCTTGGGGTCCAGCAGCCTCAGCACCGCGTGCTGGCGCAGCAAAAGCAGTTTCGCTTCGGGCTCCAGGGACTCGAACAAGGGTTTGTCCGCCAGACCAAGCGTCGTGACGACGCCGCTCTCCAGGCTGCCGTAGCCTGAAACCTCGAAGGAACGGGCCAGGTGCTTGGAGATCTTCTTCACTTCCGCCGCGTCGGTAGACCACAATAGCGGCTTGGCCTGTTTGAGCTCGTTTTCGAGCTCCTCCTGGTGCTGCCTGGCCTGACGGTGCAGCAGGAAGATCCCGACCACAGCAATCGCCAACGCCGCCAAGACGACGGTCTTCTTCCGCGATTTCCCTGCCCCTCGAAACATCGCGCTGTCAGCCTGCACCTCAGCCGCCCGCGCCGGCTGATGCGCAGGGGCGAAAGCCGCCGCGCGCGCCACCGGTGTCGGCTGGGCCTGCGCGGTGGACGGCTGAAGCGTAGGAGCCCCGGCTGCGCGGCGCGAGGCCGGTTGCGCCTGCGCCGGCCCAGGTGGCGGAGGGCGCGACGAAATCTTTCGCAGCTGGTCGCCGCTCGCTTTCTTCAGCTGCTCGAACGAGGCGACGGTCTTGCTGCGCAACGCATCCAGACGGTCGCGCCAACCGGCGCCCGCGGGAGGCGCACTCGACGGTGCCGCCGGCGCATGCCCGGAAGGTACCGCTGGCGCGCGCGGCGCGACCAGTCGCGGCGTGAAGGCGCGGGTGGGTTCGTCGTCGTCGTCGTCGAAGTCCCACTCTCCCTCCGCGGCGGAAACACTCACCTCCGGCCCCTCGTCGCTGCCCGGCGGCGGGGGCAGCTTCAGCGGTGGAGAGGGAAAGCTCGAACCCGGCGGAGGCAGCGGCGCGACGCTCTGGGGCTTCAGCGGCGGAGGGGGCACCGAGCTGAGTCCTGCCGACGGGCGGCCCGGTGGGGGGACGCTCGACACCGCGCGTACCCCCAGTGGAGGAGGCGCGCCAAAAGTGGCGCCGGGTACATTACCCCGGTGCGGCGGCGGGGGCGCCTTGGACGAAAGCGATACGTCCGAGCGAACCGGCGGCGGCACACTCGAGGTCGCCCGTACGGGCGGCGGGGGTGCGGCAGCAGCGAACCCCGCTGGCGCGCCGCTCCCTCGCGCGGGTGGGGGTGGCGCCGCAGAGGAGATGGCGCCTCCCGCACGCAACGGCGGAGGCGGAGGACCGGACTGCCCCGCAGGACCGATACCTCGCGCTGGCGGCGGGGGCGGCAAGCTGGAGCCCAAACCTCGCGCCGGCGGCGGAGGCGGAGCACTGGACAGCGCCGGGAAACCGCTCCGCATCGGCAGTGGGGGGGGTGCAGAAACGCTCCCGCCACCCTGCGCAGGCAGCGGCGGCAGGCCCGAGCTCTTCGCCGGGAACGGGGGCGCCTCCCCTTCGTCCGAGCCGTAAGCCGTGCCTCGCACGGCACTGGGGTGAACTGCCGAATGAAGGCCACGCAGAACCCGTGCAGACTCTTCCTGCATGCCCAAATCCGAGTACATCCTGGCCACTCTGGCCAACACTCGAGGCTGACCGAGATGCGCTGTCTCGATCATGCGCCCGGCGTTGAGCGCGCGCCTCGGATCGTTCGCTCGTGTGAGTGCTGCGCATTCGGCAAGCGCCTGCTCGACCTGTGGATCGCTCGCCGAATTGTTGAATGCTGAACTCATTTCGAACTCGGTTTTGTCTAGCACACGCGCGCGCGGATTTGCGTTGACGCCGGAATCGCGGCGACCAGCTCGCTGGGTCACTGGCGGCGCAGACCCGACCTCGCGGCTGACCCAGGTGGATTTCAGCAGCTTTCCGAGCAAGAAGAAAGGGCACGCGCTCCGAGACGCACATAAAGCAGAATAATCCTGTGGACTTGTAGTCCGCGCTCGGAGCAACGCGACCCCCCGAAACTCCCGCGCCGACGCTGGGATGCCGAGTTCGACTCCTCGCGGGCCAAACTGAGTCGGCCCCGTGCGCGTCTACTTGAGGCTGGCGGGCACAGGCATTAGGTTCCGGCGCCATGAGGCGAATCCTAGTCGGTGCCGTGGGTGTGTTGGTTCTAGTCGCAGGTTGCAAGAGCAAAGAGAGCGCGGGTGGTTCGAAACCGCAACCCAGCGCATCCGACCAGGTCAAGACCGGCGCTCTGGAGATCAAATGGGTCGGAAAACGCTTCAGCGTGCAGGGCGAGCGAGCGCGCGGGAACTTCGTGGTCCCCAGCCGTCCCGACAACGAAAACGCACTGACGGTGCGCAGCTACCTGTACGACTTCCCGAAGGGAACCAAGGCAACGTTCGGCGGTAAGACTGAGACCGTCAAGGACGGAAAGCCCCTCGTTCAAGAAGCAAGCTTCGCCGGCAAGATTGGCGCTCTATCGCTGAACGACGTACTGCGCAAACGCGTCGAGCTGCACATCCCGCTCACGGTCTCATACCCTGGTCGCGACGAGCTCAAGCTCGAAACACCAGGCCTGCGTATCGCGCATGCTGTCGCCCACGAGCTCACTCGGGCAGAAAAGGAGCCCGTCAAGTTCGCCGGTGAAACTGGAGACTCGGGCAAACCGGACACCGTAGCTATTGTCAGGGTGCGTTCCCGCTCGCGGCGTATGCGCGTGCTCGGGGATGGCAAGTTGGTTTCCGACATCGACTGGGTAGCCATCGAGCGCACGCACGGTGATCCAAAGAAGTTCGAGTGCCCGAGACCTGGTAAAAAACCCCGCGTCATGAAGCTGACCGATCTCGAAGTCGCTGTCTTCGAACGCCTTACGGCAAAGCCGGTCGACAGCAAAGTGTTCGAGGCCGTCCCCCAGTGCAGCCCACCGGCGAAGGGTCAGAAGCCCCCTCCCACGCAGCGCGACAAGATAGATACATGGCTCAGGAGCAAGCTCGGACTGCCGGAGCCGAAGGAGACGCCGCGCGCGGCAGGAGCTTCGCCAACCCAGGCCATGGCTGCGCCACGACCGGCGGCCCAGAGCGCGGCCAGACCGTCCACACCGGCCAAGCCCGTCACGGGTGCGAAACCCACGGGGTCTGCAGCCGCCGCGCCGCCGTTGCAATAGACCAGCTCCGGCGACCAGACCGGAGTGGCGAGCAGCACGCCACCTGCATCCTGGACGGCGGGGTCAGACCCACTCGTCTCGGGTCAAGATCTCGGCCCCGTCACGCGTCACGAGTAGGCTATGCTCGAACTGTGCGGACGGACTGCCATCGGCTGTGACGACGGTCCAGCCGTCCTTCAGTACGACCACCTCCGACCTTCCGAAGTTCACCATCGGTTCGATGGTCAGAGCCATTCCCGCTCTGAGTCTCAGGCCGGAGCCGCGCCGGCCATGGTGCGGCACCTGCGGTGGCGCGTGCATCACGCGTCCGATACCGTGCCCGCAGAAGTCCCTGACGACACTACACCCCGCACTCTGCGCCTCTTCTTCGATGGCCGCCCCTATGTCGCCGAGCCGTGCCCCCTCCCGCACGACTTCGATCCCCGCCAGTAGACAACGTTCCGCTACCGACATGACATGCAGTGCTTCGGGTGATGGCCGGCCGATGGCAAAGGTTCTCGAGGTATCGCCGTGGAACCCGCCGATCTGAGAAGTGACATCCACGTTGATGATGTCACCGAATTCGAGTCGTTCGACCTCGCTCGGTATTCCGTGGCACACGACGTGATTTCTGCTGGTGCACACGCTGGCGGGAAACCCCTGATATCCGAGTTGGCTGGGGGTGGCCCCGCGCATGCGGGTGTCGAGCCTGACCATCCGATCGATGTCGGCCGTACTCAGGCCCGGCTCGAGCTGGGTCCCGACCCAGCGTAAGGTGGCGGCGGCAACGCGCCCCGCTCGGCGCAGTGCCGCGCACTCTGTTCGTCCGAAACGCTCGATCATCGTCCAGCGCGAGCGTCCCTGCTATCGAGCGAAAAATCCAATACCTTGTGGGTATGGGGATCGCCACCTGTCAGGCTGCCTGCTGGAGCGAAAAACAGGGTTGTTTGTCGCGACCAATCGACGAACTCGTTCGGTGCCCGAGAAACTCATGGTATCATGGCTCTATGAGCCTCGAGCAGCTGCGCTACTTCGTTGCGGTCGCAGAAGAGGGCAACATCGGAAGAGCGGCCAAGCGACTCAACATTTGCCAGCCCCCCTTGAGCCGGCAAATCAGACAACTGGAACACGAACTCGGAGCCCAGCTGTTCAACCGTACGTCGCGCGGGGTGAGCTTGCTGCCAAGCGGTGCGCGCTTCTTGCCTCTGGCACGCAAGATCCTCGACGACATCGCTCACGCACGTGCCGCGGTCGCGAATGGGGATGGGGTGTGCGGCTCGACCGGGGATGCGAAGGCGCAGCGTGCGCAGCGCACGAACGTCGGGCCGCCGAAGCCTCGCTAACTCAGAACCGCTTCAGGCCCGCTGCTCTGACCTGCTGCTCCAGATTGTGGTAACGCTGGGCCAACGCCCGCACCAGAGCCCCTGTCCAACCGCCGAACCCGAGCCCTTCCTGCATGGTAGCCTTGTCGAGTACCATCACGCTCGTCCGCTCGATGGCCTGAACGCTAGCGGCCCTGGGTTCGTCCAGCAACAACGCCATCTCCCCAAAAACGTCGCCCGGGCCCATCGTGAGCAGTGTCTCCTCTTCGGCGTCCACCTTCCTGAAGACGCGACAGCTGCCGCTCACGATCATGTAAGCCTCGTCTCCCGCATCCCCTTCGCGAATAATGGTACTTCCCGGGGCGAATACCTTGCGCGGCAGATGCAGCCCACCAATCAAGAATGCCCGAAGGTCTTCCTGGAGAGCTATCACGCTCGGGTAGCGCTTTGCCGGGTCCGGCGCCACTGCGCGGTTCACGATGCCGCACATGCGACGGGAGACTCCGAGGCCGAGCACCGCTTGCTCGACGGGTACGACCTTTCCGTCGGCGGCCAACCCGAGCACGACGTCTCCATCCGTCTCTTCACCGTAGGGAAGCCTTCCACTTACGAGTTCGTACAGAATCGCGCCGAGGCCGAACACATCGCTGCGCTCGTCCATTTCCTCAGGATTGCCACGCGCCTGCTCGGGCGCCATGTATTGCGGAGTTCCCACAGCGCCCACCGCGTTCATCTGCGAGGCAGCGCCCGACGCCGGGACGGTTCGAGTCAGACGCGCCAGCCCCCAGTCCATCAGGTAGACTTGCCCGAAGTCGGCCACCATGATGTTTTCTGGTTTGATATCTCGGTGAATGACTCCGCGATGGTGAGCGTAGGCAACGGCGTCGCATACTTTCAGCAAGATCTCCAAACCCTGCTCGAGCCGTTCGCTGGAACCCGGTGGGTGAGTTCGATCCGCGAGCCAGCGGTCGAACCCGATGCCCATCACCAATTTCATGGTGAAATACGGGACGCTGTCCTCCGAAAATCGAGCTCGTGAACGGGAACGATATTGGGGTGCTCCAGCTGACCGGTCATTTGCGCTTCCGCAATGAACCCATCACGATACATGGGCACCTTCGACAATTCCTTGTCCAACCGTTTGAGGGCGACATGTCGCAGCAGGTTTCGGTCAGTCGCCGGATGAATGCGACCCATCCCGCCGCGACCGAGTTCGGGATGCATCTGCAGATGTGCCGGAGTCGGAATACCTTCCGCTGCAATTTCGCTGGCCGTGACTCCATGGGCGCCGGAAACGGGAATGCTTTCGATGACGCTCACCGGAGGCAGGGACTCGTACAACTCTTGGTCTGGGTGGGACATGGTGCTCCTCGGGGCAGAAGGGGCGGGCAAGGTGCGAAAGCCTGTTGGCGCTCGGAGCCGAGCGTACGCCAAGCTGCGCGCGAGCGCTATTTGTGGGGTCGACTTGCCGACGCGCGCGACGCCCCCGCCACTCCCCCCAACCACTCCACAGCCGAGCGCTTCGGTCGGGCCAAACGGGCTGCAAACAGAGCTTTCGAGCGGCCGAGCAATCTGCGATAGTCGTATTTCGTGTCAGGCTCAGCGTCGCTCCCAAGTAGCCTAAAGTTCCGGCCCGGTGGAGCCTGCCCACGGAGTAGCTACGCATGACCGAAGCACAGCGCTATCGGGTAATCGAGAGAATCGCCGCGGGGGGAATGGCCGAAGTCTACCGCGGCGAGAGCGCAGGTATCGAAGGGTTTCGCAAGAAGGTTGCGATCAAACGAGTGTTGCCGAAGCTGTCGGCCAATCAGGAGTTCATCGATATGTTCTTGGATGAGGCGCGCCTGTGCGCGTACCTCAATCATTCCAAGTGCGTTCAGGTCTTCGACATTGGACAGGGCGGCGGTGCGCACTTCATCGTGATGGAGTACGTGGACGGCGCGGACCTGAAGGGCATCCTCGACCACCTGCACGCGCAGGGCAGGACAATGAAAGCATCCGTGGCCTGTTTGATTGCGCAACAGATTTGTGAGGGGCTTGCGTATGCACACGACGCCGTCGACCACACCGGGCAACCGCTGCAGATAGTGCACCGCGATGTGTCGCCCCACAATGTGTTGATGACACGCTACGGCGAGGTCAAGCTGGTGGATTTCGGATTGGCCCGGGCCAGTTCCCACCTCACGGACGAAGACGAAGACATCGTGAAGGGTAAGTTCGGGTACCTGGCACCCGAGATCACTCGCGGAAAGCCCGCCGACCGACGCGTCGACATCTTCGCCGCAGGGATTTTGCTCTGGGAAATGCTGGCAGGCCGCCGTCTCTTCCACGGGGAGACCGACCTGGAAACCTTCAAGCTGGTTCAGGCAGCCATCATCCCGCAAATTCGCGAGTTCCGCTCGGATGTCACCCTCGAGCTAGCGCAAGTGCTCGCGCGCGCTCTGGCGGCCGACCCCGCGCAACGTTATCAAACAGCTCATGATTTTGCACGCGACCTGGCCGTCGTTCTCGTGCGACAGGGCGAACCTGTCACGTATCAGGATCTGGCAAGCCTCGTGGCCGAGACCGCGACCGCGCGCGCGCGCGCGCAGCATGAGAAAGCCAACGTTCGTGAGCCTGGCGACATGCTCGGCGATGTGATCATCGACGCCCTGCACGAGTTTTCCGGGCTGGCGAGCGAGCCCCCCACTCGCGGCAAGGAGACGGCCGGATCCGACACCGCGCCCTCGGGCTTCGTGGACCCGTCCGAGTGGGGTCTCGACGACGCCCTCGGGGATTTCCTCGCCGCCGCCGCCCCCGCGTCCGTGCGGAGCGGGCACCGCGATCCGGTTCCCGTACGAGCCCCGCGCCCGAAGCCTCCTCCGCCACCCACCCGTCGCGCCCCCCCCACGCGGAGGCCGACTCCTGAAGCCATCCATCGCTCAACGCATCCGCCCGACTCCAAGGGGGCCCCTTGGTGGAAAAAGTGGTGGGGCTAGAGGCCTTGACGAAGGCCGACATCGACTTTTGCGTCAAAAGTTGAGTCAAGACAAGCGATGCGGTGTTAGGCCGCGTCGCACCACATCTTTTCGATGACCTCGTCCACCTTTTGGACAGCCCTACGCAGGGGCGCCGGCTGGGTGGGTTTGCTGGAGGACAAGATGGCGAGGCCCGGTCGAAGCAGTCGGTTGTAGGCGCGTGTGACGAAGGTGGCCGAGCGGAAGCCGAAGTTCTTGTCTCCATTCGGGCCGCCGCGCCCGTATGAAGCAGCTATCGGCCGCCTACGAGGCGAACGAGGGTACCAATAATGCGGTCGAAGCGGGCAGTGACCTCGGTATCGAGTGCGTCGACATGCCCCAGGGCGACGGCAACTTCGAGACACGCGAGTGTCTCGTGCCGACCCCAGCGCCGTGTGATAGCGAGCCTGCCGGTTGCGTCCCCGGCTGTAGGCCCCCTCTGCGACATTGAGCGCGATCGACGCCTGGGCGCGCCGAAGCTGACGGCCCAAATCCGCGTCCGCCCGTGCGATGCGCCCCGCTACCGGCCGCAGCGCTGCAATGGTTTCGAGAATGAATGGGTAGATGTCGAGCATCGAGGAACTCCTTTCGAGTGATCCCGATCACGAGCCGGCGAGTCGCAGGCCGGGTCCAGGCTGCGAGCGAAGCGAGCACCGCGCGTAGCGCGGCTGTGGCCTGGACGCGGCCCGAGCACGCCGGCATACTCGGAAAGCCACGAGCGCTCTTTCCTCCACACTCGACACTCCCACCTCCCGCTCTTCCCCCATGCTCTCAGCACTCCCTCACCCACATGCCTCGTTGGTCTGAGGCGCAGCCTCGTTAGTTCTAGGCGTCGCCTGTACCCGGCCCTGCGCCAATGCGTAGCTCGTTTCGAAGCACTGCCAGGCTACGACAGGACGTTCCCTCCCCACTGGCGGCCGTGAGCCTTCTGTTCGTCCCGCTAGCAGGCGTCCGGTGTAACCGCGCGGGCTCCCAGGCCATATGCCGCTCATGACAAGCATCCCCCAGTGTTCACGCCGTCGGCTACTCACCGCGTGCACTATGCTCTCGGTGTGCGGACTGGAGCTGTTGGCGTGCGCGAAGGTGGCCCCGGAGCGCTCGCAGCAAGGCGCTCTTACGCCAGAACCGGAGCCCTCTGCGCGGCGCCCGGTCGACCATGAGAATCGAGCCGTGGCAATCCTCGCAGGTGGTTGCTTCTGGGGTATGGAGGAAATCCTGCGACAGGTTCCGGGCGTGATCGACACGGAGGTGGGCTACACGGGAGGGAACATCTCGAGCCCCTCCTATGAAGACGTCTCGAGCGGCACGTCGGGGCACGCAGAAGCAGTGCGGATCGTGTACGACGAGACTCGACTCTCCTACCGGGACCTGCTCGTCAAGTGGTTCTTCCGCATGCACGACCCGACCACCAAGAACCGACAGGGGAACGACGTGGGCACACAGTACCGGTCGGCAATCTTCGTCTCCAGTCCCGAGCAGCGCCGCGTGGCCGAACAGGTGATCCGGCAGCTCGACGAGAGCGGCAAGCTCCCGGGCAAAGTCGTCACGACCATCGAAGAAGCCGGACCATTCACCCCTGCAGAAGCCTATCACCAAGACTATTTGCAGAAGCACCCGGAGGGCTACACTTGCCACTACCTGCGCGACTGGACTTGATAGCCGTAACGCACTCGAACGATTCAGCCGCTTGCAGCGTCTGGTTTCTGGTGCGCACACGGCCCATTCTCAGGCTCCGCCAGAAGCCAGGCTCGTAAAGGCTCGGAGCGTGCCGCCGGGCTGCGCCTCGGCTCCTGGAGACCAGATCAAACGGGGAGGGATGGCCTGACCAACCGGTGGTCGCTTTGAGCGCAGTCTCGGGCCCTCACGGGGCGGGGACCGAGGCGAAGCGACCCACGATCGTGGTCAGCCCCCTAGTACTCGGTCACTCGACTGCTGGAAAGCTGCCAGCGCCCGTCCTGTTTCTTCAGGCTCGCCGAACCCCGCACGCCTTCGATATTGTAGCGGTACTTCACGCGCGCTCGTTTGGAATCAGCGTCGATGCGCGTGAACACCAGCACCGGCTCCTTGTCGGACTTCGGCGGGGGCACGATCTTCACCGGCTCCGTGTTCTTCATGAGCTCGGTGCCGCTCGGCACATCGCTGCCGGATATCTGCAGCGGGAACCTGCCAGGCTCCTCCAGCTTCAGGTACGGGTCCAGCGCCTCGTCGTTGATGACCAACTGGAGAATCTGCTGCAAATCCTCGGCAGTGGCAGGGCCGGAGGGCTCGCTGGCGTCCTTTGCGGGCGCGTCCGTCTCCGTCTCCTCTGCCGCCTGGTCCGCACCCGGGCCGAAGTTCTGCTCCACCGGGTCGTCCTCGTAGAGCTCCTGTTGCCCGTCAGGCGCGTTCGGTTCGGGAGCTTTGCCCCCACACCCCACCAGGACCAAACACACCGATAGCACCAGAACTCTCATGCCCGGAGTATTACGAGCCCGAGCGCTCGGGTTCAACCCGGTCGCCCTTCGCATGCCCGTTGGACGTCCGGCGGCCGTGCTCGACCAGGCGTCGCTGGCGCTGCAAGTCACCTCGGACTTGGTGCCCGAATCACCTCAGTCCCGATGGAAATCGGAAGAGCACCGGGCACTGGACACCGACTCCAGCGGGAAAATTCAACCTTCAACAAAAACTGGTGCTGTCCATGAAACACGAAAAAGTAGCTTCATTTTGCGGGGGCTAAGTGAAGACACGCACCTCAGTAGCCACCGCTAGAACAAACACAATCGCTTCTGGACAAGGGCAGGCAGTGGTGCCCCATGGGTGATCACTTTTTCTCACCAAAATGTGAAGTCGCACGTCTGGGCCGGCGATTCAGCTCCTGTGACTGACCTACCCCAGCCTCAGGCCCAATTCTCCACTTACCCTGGGGGGCAGAGCGGGCAGCCCAGCCCGAATCCCCTCCCCGAAGCGGCAGCCTCTCCACCGCTGCTCCCGCCGCCCCGCGCCGAAGAGCAGAGTTCGCTTACTCCGCCGCCGCGCCAAACCCGCGACGGGTTTCTGGTGGCCAAGGCTCTCGAACGCTTGCGGGACGATCCGAGCGTCAGTCGCGGTGCGCTCGCCGAAGGTCTTGGCGTCAGCCCGAGCAAGTTGGGCAAGGCGTTCCGTGCGCAGGTGGGCATTGCATTCGTCGACTACCGCAACCAATTGCGGCTGGAGCGCTTCATGCAGCTCGTTTTTCCGGGCGGGGGGAACGTATCCTCCGCCGCGCGAAGTGCGGGCTTTGGCAGCTATGCCCAGTTTCATCGCGTATTCCGGGCGTTGGTGGGCAAGTCCCCGAAAGAATACCTTCAGCACAAGACCGCGCACAGCTGACGCTCGTGGCTGGCGTGAGCCAGTCACCCCGGGGACATCGCCAGAACGACGAAGGCCCGCCCGAGGACCGCGTTCCAGCGTCGCGATCTAGCCTGTGGGGCGGCGTAGCTGAACCGGGCGGCTCAGGGCTGCAAAGAAATCGTTGCCCTTGTTGTCGACCACGATGAACGCCGGAAAGTCTTTCACTTCGATGCGGTAGATCGCCTCCATCCCGAGCTCTTCGTACTCGAGAACCTCTACCTTGGTGATGCAGTCCTTGGCGAGCCGTGCCGCCGGGCCCCCGATGGAACCCAGATAGAAACCGCCATGCTTGCTGCACGCCTCCGTCACCTGTGACGAACGGTTTCCTTTGGCCAGCATCACCAGGCTGCCCCCTCGGGACTGGAAAGGCTCCACATAGCTGTCCATCCGCCCCGCCGTGGTGGGTCCGAAAGAACCCGACGCATAGCCTTCGGGGGTCTTGGCCGGACCGGCATAGTAGATGATGTGCTGCTTGAAATACTCGGGCAAGCTCCCCTCTCTGTCCAGCCTCTCCTTGAGCTTGGCGTGCGCGATGTCCCGAGCCACGATGATCGGCCCTGAAAGGGACAGCCGCGTGCGGATGGGGTAGCGGTCGAGCACTCCCAGGATTTCGCTCATGGGTCGATTCAGATCGAGTGCCACCACGTCGCCCCCGAGCTCCGCGTGCGTCACGTCGGGAAGAAAGCGCGCGGGGTTGTGCTCCAGCTGTTCCAGGAATACCCCCTCGGAATTGATCTTGCCGAGCGCCTGACGATCCGCCGAACAGGACACTCCCAAACCCACCGGACAGGAAGCGCCGTGACGCGGCAAACGGATCACTCGAACATCGTGGGCGAAATACTTGCCCCCGAACTGCGCCCCGATTCCGGTTCGCTGCGCAAGCTCCAGCACTTCAGCCTCCAGCTCCAGATCACGAAAGCCGCGGCCGTATTGGTTGCCGCTGGTTGGCAGCGAGTCGAGATAACGGGCCGAGGCCAGCTTGACCACCTTGAGGTTGTACTCAGCGCTGGTACCACCGATGACCAGCGCTAGATGGTAGGGCGGACATGCCGCCGTGCCCAGGGAGCGCAGTTTTTCCTCGACGAAGGCCATCAGGGAAGTCGGGTTCAACAGCGCCTTCGTTTGTTGGTACAAGTAGGACTTGTTCGCCGAGCCCCCCCCTTTGGCCATGAACAGGAACTTGTACTCCCCTCCGTCGGTCGCGAAGATCTCGATCTGGGCCGGGAGGTTGGTCTTGGTATTCACCTCCTCGTACATCGAAAGCGGCGCCATTTGCGAATAGCGCAGGTTGCGCTCCTGGTAGGTCTCGAAAACGCCGCGAGCGATGGCTTCCTCGTCGTTGCCAGGCGAAAAGACCAAGCGCCCGCGCTTACCCATGACGATCGCGGTTCCGGTGTCCTGGCACGACGGCAACACCTGGGCAGCGGCAATATTCGCGTTTCTAAGAAGCTCGAGCGCAACGAACCGGTCGTTGTCGGTTGCTTCGGGGTCGTCGAGGATTCGGCGCAGCTGCGCGAGGTGCCCAGTGCGTAGGAAGTGGGCGATTTCACTCATCGCCGTCTTCGTGAGAAGCGTCAGAGCCTGGGGTTCCACCTTGAGCACACGCTCGCCCTCGAACTCGGACGTGGAAACGTAGTCTCGCGAGAGACAGCGGTACTCCGTGTCGTCCTCACCCAAAGGCAGGAGCGGTTGGTAGAGAAAATCAACCATGATTGTCGAAGGGTAGTGCGCAGGATCTCGGGTTTTCCACACAAATCAACCGAGCCACCAGGCCACCAAGTCAGTGGCGACCGCATGCCCCGAACAAACGCTGCCGATCAGAAAAATGCCGAAGTATCGGACAATTACGATGACAGCATCCGCCAACGTCCGCCGCGCCTTGCATGCAGGAAGCGTTCGACCGTCCAGGCACTCGCCGCCCGGAGGTGGGGCTGGTCGCCCCGACCGCGTGAGGTTGTGGTAGCAGTGGCCATCGCGCAAGCGTACGAGTTCGTGCGGAAATCCGGTCCCGACGCTGCCCCCGCTTTCGTTCATCGGACACAGAGAATGGACTCAGTCGACGACTCATGACTACGGAAGGCTCATCTTTGGCCCCTCGAGCAGAAGCTCCCGAACGCCGTGTCGGGTTGCTGGGCGCAACCGGCGTAGGAGTCGGTGCCATCGTGGGAGGCGGCATCTTGGTGCTGGCGGGAGTGGCTTTCCGCGCTACCGGCGCGAGCGCCATCGTAGCGTTCGCGATCAACGGCGTGATCGCAATACTGACAGCTCTCAGCTACGCGGAAATGTCGTCGGCGTTTCCCGAGTCCGGGGGTGCGTACATCTACGCCAAAAAGGTGCTCTCCGTGCGCGCGGCCTTCGTGGTCGGCTGGGTGCTCTGGTTCGCCTACATCGTGGCGGGCGTGTTGTACGCCCTCGGCTTCGCCTCCTACAGCATTGCAGCGTTGTCGGCCGTGGGAATACAGCCCACCTGGTTGACGACGCGAGGGGGGTCCTTGGGCGTAGCGCTGATCGCCATTTTCCTATTCACCCTGATGCTGATCCGCAAATCGACGGGTGGCACGGAGTGGGCCACCTGGGGCAAGGTGATCGTATTCGCGGCGCTCATCGTTGCGGGGCTGTGGGTAGACGCCAGTCGAACACCGCCAGTGAAGGAGACCAGTGAACCCTTCTTCGCGGGAGGCGCGCTCGGATTGCTCAGCGCGATGGGTTTCACATTCATCGCGCTGCAAGGGTTCGAGATCATCGCCACGATCGCTGGGGAAGTACGGGAGCCGAAACGCGTCTTGCCGCGCTCGATGCTGCTGTCGTTGGCCGCAGCGCTCGGCTTGTACCTCCCGCTTTTGTTCGTGGTCGCCGAGGTGGGCGTCCCCCGAGGCGAAACCATCGTCTCGCTGAGCGAGAAGCACCCAGACACCGTCATGGCGCTGGCCGTGGGCAACTACTTGGGGGCTGCTGGCTTCTGGCTGGTGATGGTCGCCGCGATACTGTCGACGCTCTCGGCCCTGCACGCCAATCTACTGGCAGCCTCGCGTGTGAGCTTGACCATGGCACGCGATCGCACTCTGCCACCCGTTTTGATGCAGAGTCACGAGACCCGACAGACGCCGATCATGGCCATTTACGCCAGCGCGCTCGCCATGGGCACCGTGGCGTTCGCGGTGCCGGACCTCGCGGCGGCAGGCGCGGCTGCCAGCTTGATCTTCCTCACGTCTTTCGCACTAGCACACGGCACCAGCATTCTTGCTCGTTTGCGGCGCGACCAGAGCGCCGAAGCAGAGGCCGTGGGTTACCAGACGCCTTGGTTCCCACTGGTCCCCGTGACGGGAGGGGTTGCCTGTTGCGGGCTCGCGTTATTTCAAGCGTTCACCGTACCCGCGGCAGGAGGCATTGCGGGACTGTGGTTGGGGCTCGGCGTGCTGCTCTACCTCGGGCTGTTCTCCTCCAGAGCACGTACCGTCGATGCGCTGGCAGAAGCACGGGACCCGAACCTGCTGCGCCTGCGCGGTCACACGCCGCTCATCCTGGTCCCGGTGGCAAACCCGGAAACCGCAGCTGGCCTCGTGGAAGTCGCCAACGCACTCACACCACCGCGCGTGGGCAAAGTGATGCTGCTCACGGTAGTCTTGGAGCCGGAGAACGCCACCCGCGATGCCTGCGAAGCCGCCGTTACTGGCGCCCAGGAGGTGCAGGGCCGCGCCTTGAATGCTGCCCTGAGCGAGGGTCATCAGCCCGAAGCGCTGTTGACCATCGCGCGCGCGCCGTGGGCCGAAATCACCCGAGTAGCCAAGGGCCACCGCTGCAGCGGCCTGCTCTTCGGACGTCCGGGCATCGACGAAGCGGGACTGCGGGCTCTCGAGGACGTCATGAGCAGCGTGGACTGCGACGTCACCTTCCTCAGCGCCCCGCCGGCATGGCGCCTTGCCGAGGTCACGCGAGTCATTGTCCCCGTGGGTGGCCGCGGGCAGCACTCGGAGCTCAGGGCTCGCTTGCTCGGAAGCCTGTCGCGGACGGCACCGCGGCAGGTCGTGTGGCTCCGGATCGTCCCGCCCGACGCTAGTGATGTGGCGCTCGAGCAAGCGCGCCGGCATGTCGCAGAGTTGGCGGAGCACTCGACCGCTGGCACGCCCAGCGTCATCGTGGAACGCGCTGGAGATTTCAGCCACGCCGTGGCCGCTCACTGTCGACCAACGGATCTGTTGGTGCTCGGTCTGAGGCGCCCCGAACGTGGTCGGCGTGTGTTCGGCGAACTTGCTCCACGCATTGCCGCACAAGTCAGTTGCGCTACGGTAGTCATCAGCCGCGGCTCCGAATAGCATTCGGCCGGTCCGTGCCACCCGACGGGGCCTCGAGCTCAGGGCTGAGCGGCCTCAGCCTTGCTCAAGCGGGTGCCGCTTCGACTGGCCAGGAGCCGCGCACGGGCACTCTCGAACTTGGCCTCATTCCAGAAGGGCAAGCAGCCGTTGCACCCGAGCCCACAGCACCCAGTGGCGCCGAGCCGCGGCGCCTTCAGCGCCAGCGCAGTCGCGTCCCGCCGCCTGCCAATCGCTTCCACGGGAAGTAACCCGAGCTCTGCAGCGAACGAGCGCTGGTTGTGCTCCAGCTGCCCCTTCGCAATATCGCTCAGCGGAGTGCTCTTTCGCACAACCACGCCTCGCGCGAGCCGGCGCTTCAGACTGCCGCGTTCTTCCGCGTGGAATTGCTCGATGGACAAGGCGATGGCCCGGTTCTCGCCCCCGGAAATCTTATCCGTCACTTGCCCGCTATGAGCATTGCGAAAAGCGTAGCACCGCAGCCGGACACCCTCGAGCGAACCTGGCTCCAGAAACTCCAGCACGTCTCCCTCCACCAATCGATTCTTTACCTCGAGGATCAGCTCTTCCCCTCGCCAGTCACGCACCAGGCCGGCAAACTCCCATGAACTGTAGGACTGCCCGCCGCTGTAGTCGTGAGCGAGATTCGTCAGCCGCCCCTCGTGAAAACCCAGCGTAAACCCCCGTGAGCGCGCTTTCTCCAGTTCTCGCATGTAGGGCGCATAGTCGAAAGCCAGAGGATCTTCGTAGTAGGCATCAATGGCCGCGCGGTAGGCGCGCGCCACCACCGCCACGTAGTACTCACTCTTGTTGCGACCTTCCACTTTGAGAGAGTCGACCCCCAGCGCCAGGTATTCGTGCAACTTCGGCATCAGGCACAGATCGCGCGAATTGAGTATGTAGGTACCGCGCTCGTCTTCCTGGATGGCAAACAGCTCGCCCGGTCGAAACTCTTCCTGCAAGAAGAACTCGAACTGGCTCAGGTTCCGGTCGTTGATTTCGAGCGTGCCCTCGGAGCCGTCCGGCGCCCTCACCTTCAGCTCGTACTTCCAGCGGCAACTATGCGCACAACTGCCCTGGTTGGCCCCGCGCTCAGCCATGTAGTTCGACAGCATGCAACGTCCCGAATACGTCATACACATCGAGCCGTGAACGAACGCCTCCAGGCGAATGTCCGGACAACGGGCGCGTATCACTTCGAGATCGCCAAAGCTCACCTCGCGTGCGAGAACGCAAAGATCGGCCCCCAGGGCACGCCAGAATCGCACGCCGAGGTAGCTGGTCACGTTGGCCTGCGTCGAGATGTGGAGTTCGAGAGCCGGCGCCGAGTCCCGAAAGAACTGGAATACGCCCGGGTCAGCGACGATCAAGCCGTGCGGGTCGATCTGGCGAATCGTCTCGAGGTACTGCGGGAGCCGGTCCACGTCCTTGTTGTGGGCAAACAGGTTCAGGGTCAGATAGAGACGCTTTCCCAGAGCACGCACCAGGCGCGCGCCCTCGACCAGTTCGGCAAGCGAGAACGTCGACTTACTTCTCAGCGAAAGCTCTGGTGTCCCGGCGTAAACCGCGTCCGCCCCATACAAGAGGGCCGTTCGAAGTTTGCTGAGCGAACCTGCCGGCATCAACAGCTCGGCTCTGGGGACGCGTCCGTGTACGCTGGACATGATTTGGCCACGCTAGCAAGTCTGGCACGAACGGCTAGTGAATCATTTCATCAGAAATGATGACGGGAAGCCAATGCGAGAGGCGCGGTCGGAGCCAGGCCTTGACAGTCCGGGCAAGAGCGATTCATTGTCCGAAAGCCGCTGCGTGCGCCGATGTCATGGTTGGGCGCTTCGGCAACGCCGGTTCCGCGCACTGGAGGCAAGTTTCATGGGTAGTGTCAGAGATTTCATGGTCCAGCATTATCGGCACTTCAACGCCGCCACAGTCGTTGACGCCGCACGCGAGTGGGAAACCCTGCTGGAAAAGGGTGGACGAATGCTGCTTACCATTGCCGGCGCCATGAGCACCGCCGAACTCGGCATCGTGATCGCCGAGCTCATTCGCCGCGACATGGTGCACGCCATCAGCTGCACCGGAGCGAATCTGGAAGAGGACGTCTTCAACCTGGTGGCTCACAACAGCTACACCCGCATCCCCGACTACCGCAACCTCACCCCCGAGGACGAGCTCGCCTTGCTCAACCAGGGCCTGAACAGGGTCACGGACACCTGCATCCCCGAGGAGGAGGCGATGCGAAGGGTCGAAGCCAAGATGCTCAAGTCGTGGCAGAAGGCCGAGGAGGATGGGGAGTCTTTGACCCCCGCGCAGCACTTCTTCCGAGTGATCAAGAGCGGCGCGCTCGCGGAACACTACGAGATCGATGCCAAGGACAGCTGGATGGTCGCGGCGGCGCACAAGGATCTGCCGATCTTCGTGCCGGGATGGGAGGACTCGACCCTGGGAAACATGTTCGTTGCGTCCAAGCTAAAGGGCCTGCTCCAAGGGTATTCCGCCATCACCCCAGGGACCGCGCAGATGGAACATCTCGTGCGGTGGTACCGAGAAACCAGCGGCGCGCATCCGGTCGGGTTCTTCCAGATCGGTGGCGGTATCGCGGGGGATTTCGCGATCTGTTGCGTTCCGCTGATTGAACAGGACCTCAAGCAACGAGTGAACTATTGGTCCTATTTCGCCCAGATCTCTGACTCCACGACTTCCTTCGGGTCCTACAGCGGCGCCCCACCCAACGAGAAGATTACCTGGGGAAAGCTCGAACCGGGCACCCCGAACTTCGTCATCGAGTCAGACGCAACCATCGTGTTTCCGCTGATCGCTGCCTATCTGCTCAACCGGTAGCGGATCCCGCCAGCTGGCGAAAACCGACGCCGCCGCGCCAGGTGGATAACGTCCCCGCCTCACTGGACGGCGGGGACTATGTTTCGAAGCAGTTTCTACCGAGCCGCCGGACAATGCCGGTGATATGCCTGTGAAACACTGCCGCAATCTGCGGCGGGCACACTCCTGCTTGAGGCTCCCCGTCCGGCGAGAGCTAGCAAGGAATGCTCTCGCCCACGACAGCGAAAGGACAGTCCCTGATGATTCATCGCGTGAAACTCTTGATCTTATTCTGCCTGGTCGTGCCGTGGCTCTCGGGTTGTAGCAAGAAGACCGAAGACAGCCCGTCTTCCAGCAAGGAAAACGTGCAGGCAGCCAAGAAGGATGACACGAAGGCCGGTGGCGACGCCGCCGAAGCGCCCAAGCCAGCGGGCGCGCCCCTGAAAATCGCCTACAGCGACTGGCCCGGCTGGGTGGCTTGGGAAATCGCCATCCAGAAGGGATGGTTCAAAGAAGAGGGCGTCCCGGTCGACTTCTCGTGGTTCGAGTACGTGCCCTCGATGGAGGCTTACTCGGCGGGTAAGGTCGACGCGGTGGCCATGACCAATGGCGACGCGCTGGTCACGGGAAGCAGCGGAACGCCCAGCCTCGCAATCATCATCAACGACTACAGCAACGGCAACGATATGGTGGTGGCCAAACCAGGTATTGAAAGTGTCGCGCAGCTCAAGGGGAAGACTGTCGGCGTCGAGGTCGGCTTCGTCAGCCACCTGTTGCTGATGAACGCGTTGAAAAAAGCCAACCTCACCGACAAGGACATTCAGATCAAGAACGTACCCACGGATCAGACACCCCAAACGCTCAAGAGCGGAGAGGTGGACGCTATTGTCGCCTGGCAGCCCAACAGCGGGCAGGCCCTCAAGGAAGTCCCCGGTTCGAAGGCAATCTTCACCAGTCGCGATGTGCCGGGAATCATCTACGACGTCCTAGCAGTCAACCCCAAGAGCCTGAAGGAGCGGCGAAACGATTGGCTGAAGGTCGTCAAGGTCTGGGGCCGGGTCGCCGACTTCATCAAGGACGAAAAGAATGTGGACGAAGCCGCCAAGATCATGAGTGCCAGGGTGGGCCTCAAGCCCGATGAATACAAGAAGCTCATGGACGGCACGCGCATCCTCACCTTGGACGAGAACCTGAAGCACTACGAGAAAGGCGGCGACCTGAGCTCCATCTACTTCTCGAACAAGACCGTCGACGACTTCCAGGTCAAGAACGACGTCTACAAGAAGCCCATGCCCTTCGAGCAGTACATCGACTCGAGCTTGGTCGAGGAAGTGGTCAAGGGTAAGAAGTAAGCGAACACTCACAGGTAGAGGCATGCCGAAACAGAAAACCCGCTGGCTGGGCGTCCGACAGCCCCTCCCCGCGCGCCATCGCGCTTGGTTGACGGTGCTCGCGTTCGTCATGCCTCTGGCCATTTGGTGCGCTATCAGCTACGTGCCGTTCATCTGGCACCCACTGGTGCTGGTCACGGACGCCGGGGACACCAGCGTTGCGGGCACGTACGACTACATCAGGGCTGGCCAGCGAGTAGAGCGAGACGTCTTCGAGCAGCGCAATGACAACCTGAAAGCGCGAGGGGCAGAACTGGCCCAGGGCGAGCGGGTCAACCCGATCTACCTGTCCGCACCCCACGAGGTGGCCCGCGCGTTCTACACGGCGTTCACCACCGCACCTCAGCGACGCGGAGACTATTGGCTGCACGAAAGCCTATGGCACAGCTGCCAGGTAATTTTCTGGGGCTTCATTTACGCGGCGCTCTTGGGGCTACCCCTCGGCATCTTGTGCGGAACCTTCAGCCTCTTTTCTCAGTTGTTCGAGCCTTTTGTCGATTTCGTGCGTTATATGCCCGCGCCGGTCTTCGGTGCGTTGGCGGTTGCTATTTTCGGGCTCGCCGACGAACCGAAGATCACCATCATCTTCATCGGGACGTTCTTTCAGATGGTGCTCGTGGTGGCCAACACCACGCGTCAGGTAGACCCTGCCTTGCTGCACGCAGCGCAAACGCTGGGCGCCAACAATCGCCAGCTTCTTCGCCACGTCGTGATACCAGGCGCCCTGCCCAATCTTTACCGAGACATGCGCATTCTGATTGGATGGGCCTGGACCTACCTGGTCGTCGCCGAGCTCATCGGAGAGAAGTCCGGCATCAGCGCATTCATCTATCAGCAGCAGCGCTACCGCCATTTCGACAACGTTTACGCATCGATCATCATGATTGGTCTGATAGGGCTCTGCTCGGATCAGGTTCTGGCCTGGGTAGGGCGCTACCTTTTCCCGTGGGAGAGCGGGAACACGAAACTCGTTCGGCTCATCCACCACCTGCGCGGTTGGCTGGGCTCGCCACGCGCCTCGCTCAAAGGCGCCGCGGAGGGCAGCACATGAATCTCGGCGATCAGTTGGAACTTCCCGAATACACGCATCACACCCCCGAAGTTGCCGCACGTGTGAGCGAGCTCCGAGCGCGCGAGTTGGTTCTCGACACACGCTCACTGGGTCGCCGCTTCGAAAGCGCCAAGGGGCCGATTCAAGCCCTCGCAGACATCGACATCGAGGTGCGCAAGCGCGAGTTCGTGAGTGTGATCGGCCCTTCCGGCTGCGGCAAGTCGACCCTGATCCGTATCATCGCTGGTCTGGACCAGCCGACCTCCGGTCAGGTGAGTATCGACGGAGAGGCCGTCGACGGGCCTGGCGCGGACCGCGGCATGGTGTTCCAGGGGTACACACTTTTCCCGTGGCTGAGCGTGAAACGCAATGTGATGTTCGGCATGAAGATGAAGGGGCTCAAGCACAGGGAAGCCGAGGACAAGGCCATGCATTGGCTCGACCTCGTGGGTCTGTCGAAGTTTGCGGACCACTACCCCTCACAGTTGTCCGGAGGCATGAAACAGCGCGTGGCCATCGCGCGATCGCTGGCCAACGAGCCTCGCATCCTTTTGATGGACGAACCCTTCGGGGCCCTCGACGCCCAAACACGTGCCAGCATGCAGGCACACCTGCTGGGCATCTGGGAAAGCGTCGACGTCACCATCTTGTTCATCACACACGATCTAGACGAAGCCATTTACTTGTCCGATCGCATCATCGTGCTCGGAGCCCATCCCGGTCGGGTGCTAGAAGTCATCGACGTACCCGTCCCGCGCCCGCGCAACCCTGATCATTTCCTGACCGGTCACTTCCTTGCCACCAAACGGCGCCTGGAGACCTTGATTCACGGCGGTGGAGCGGAAAAGGAAGCAACGGCAAACCACGCCGCTTGAGGGAGCAAACCCCCTGAGATCGCCGAGGGTTTGGCGCTGCAGCGCTCGGCTCCCACGCCTCTCCTCGGGAGCGCTCGAACCGAAACGATTGAAACCAGGGGCGAGATCGTTCACACGATAAGGTGAATGTTCGCGCCTCTCCACCCGGGCCGCGCTCGCTCGGGACTTCGATTTGCCCTCGTGGCCGCAGCCGTCACCATCGGCCCACCCCTATTCTATTCGCAAACCCAGGCCGAGCCGAAGCGTGGAGGCAGCCGTCTGGTCTGCGACTGGCTGATCGACGATTTCAGCGCTTCGCGCCCCGGTCACTTCCCCGTGGGCTGGCGCACGAAGGACCCGGACGATATGCCCTTGGCTCGCGACAAGCGGCTTTACGAGGTGGAGCAAGATGGCAATCGCCGGGTGCTTCATGCCACGTATCGGGACGAGGCGATAACCATCGGCAAGAAGGTGCAAGGCTGGAACCTCGCCGAATACCCCGTCCTGTCTTGGGAGTGGAAAGCCATCAAGCTACCCAAGGGCGGCAACGAAGACAGTGTCGGCAGTAACGACTGCGCCGCGGCGGTCTACGCTTTCTGGGACATTGGATTCCCTTTCTACGTGGACAGCGCAAAGTACTCTTGGAGTTCCACGCTCAAGATTGGGCGCGAACTGAAAAAGCGTCTGGGGCACGACCACGTCCGCGTAACCGCCAGCGGGTTGGCTGCCTCCGGGCAATGGCAAAAGGTGCAGGTAGATTTACGGAAAGACCACGAGCGCTGGTTTGGCAAAGAGCTTCGTAGCCCTTCTGGCATTGCCGTCCTGACCGACGCCGATGCCACTGAGTCGGAAGCGGAAGCCTACTACGCAGACTTCCGCCTCTGCCGGTACCGCTGACCCTTACGCTTCCGCTTCGCGAGCGTGCACCTGGGGCACGGCCGAGGGAGCTTCGCCCTGCGCAGAGCGACCGCCTCCTCCGAAGATGTACCCCTCCTCGCCGTGCAGGCCGCCGTCCAGACCTTCGCGCTCCATCTCGTCTTCCACGCGAAGGCCGACCACAGCGTTGACGACCTTGAGTAGGACCCAGCTGACCGCAACGGAGTAGACGGCAGTCGCCAACACTCCGATCAACTGCTCGACGAACAGGTCGCTGCCACCCGCAATCAAGCCGTCTTTCCCAGCTGGATTCCACACCGTGGACGCGGCCACCCCGGTGAGCACGGCTCCCAATGCGCCACCGATACCGTGAACACCAAAAGCGTCCAACGCGTCGTCGTATCCACCCTTGTGCTTGAGCAAGACTCCCAGGTAGCAAACCACCCCTGCCGAGAGGCCGAGCAGCGCCGATGCCATCGGGCCCACGAAGCCCGCTGCGGGTGTGATGCACACCAACCCGGCAACCAGCCCGGAAGCAACCCCGAGCGCCGTGGGCTTGCCGGTGCGCCACCACTCGACGACGGCCCAGCTGGCCGCGCCCGCGCCAGCCGCAATGTGAGTGTTGACCAGTGCCAGCGCGGCCGTCGCGCCCGAACTCAGTGCACTACCCGCGTTGAAGCCGAACCAGCCAAACCACAGGAGCCCAGCTCCCAGCAACGTCATCGTGAGATTGTGCGGGGGCTGGGGTCGTTTGCGGCGCCCAAGCACGATCGCGACAATGAGTGCGCTAAACCCCGAAGTCATGTGCACCACGGTGCCACCCGCGAAGTCGAGAGCGCCGCGTTCAGCAAGCCAACCGCCAGGCCCCCATACCCAGTGGCAGACCGGGTCGTAGACCAACGTGCTCCAAAGCACCGAGAATATCAGGAAGGCCGAAAACTTCATGCGCTCGGCATACGCACCTGAAATCAGCGCCGGTGTGATGATCGCGAACATCATCTGAAACGCCATGAACAAGAGGTGGGGAATGCCGTTTTTCGACTCCAGACCAACCCCGTGCAGAAAGGCGAAGTCGAAACCCCCTATGAGGCCGCCGTGCGTCGAACCGAAGGCCAGCGAATAGCCGATCACGATCCATTGGAGGGTCATGACGCCCATCGCAGTGAAACTGTGCATGAACGTCGACAGCACGTTCTTACTGCGCACCATCCCCCCGTAAAACAGGGCAAGTCCGGGTGTCATCAGCAGCACCAACGCGCACGACACCATCATCCAGCCGGTATCGGCTCCATTGATCTCATCCATGCTCGTACCTCCGCGAGGGCTAGCCGTCTCCGCGCTAGCTGAGGCGAGAGGTTACGCAGGATATGTTTCGCAAATGTTTCTTATTTCTTCCAGGTTTCCAGATGAGCTGGCGCAGCCAATCCGTCGACTTCAGCAATCCACGCGCGGTCGCACGCGCCGCGAACAGGGTCGCGGTAGAAAGAAAAGCGCGCTCGCGGGCCCGAAGTCGGGGCTCGGCCGTGCTTCGCCGCCTCAGGCGCCGCGCCGAAGCCGCCGCAGTAGGCCCGTTCGGGAAGACTCGGGCCTGGCGCCTTGAATCCCGGAGTCGAGCTTGCGTTGCTCGCGCTCGTACTCTCCGTACAACCGCCCGCACAGCCGTCGCGCCGTCTCTGCGCGTGGTACCAGCTGGCACAGGGCATCCAGGCTATCAGCGAGCTCGGCATACTTGCGTGGATTGATGCCGATGTGATTCATGGCTTCGAGCAATTGCTCCAGCTCGAAAATGCTTGCCGATGGATTGAACAATTGCAGGGCCGCATGAATTCGATGCACCCCCGTCGACGAACTGACCACGGCGGTGCGAATGGGCATGCGCTCGACCGCCTTGAGCAGCTGGGCCCGCTGCAGGACGTTGGGGCCTCCTCCATCGGAAACCACCAGCATGGGAGGAAGCTCGCGGCGTTCTCGTGGGTGGAGGTACAGACGACGGCACTCACGGCAGAAGTCTTCCCATCGCAGCTGAGTCGGGGGGCGCTCGTCGTGTACCAAAACGACTCGCTCCCACCGCACAGCGAATTCCATCTCTGCCATTGCAACCCCTTGGGTAGAACAATACCTCGACACAGATCTACGATCCAGCCCCTCTCGAGCGGCACGCCGGGACTCGGGCAATTTTCCGGGCAAATTCACGTAACCAGCCGGTGAGCGACCGAGACAACCGCTCGGCGCAATTTTTCGGACTCCAAACGCACCAGAGAGGTCCACCGGAGCCATTCCAACGCGAACCACGCTGTCGTCGTCGGCATCAGAGAACTGGTCACCCTCTTCCCTCAAATCGGCATCGGCTCTGCGGTCTGGCTGCTCGCGCTGGCTGTCGCACAGTGGGTGACATCAGTGACCGCGACCGGGTCGGCCGGAGCCGAAGCGCACGCGCTCCCCACGCCTCCTAGCGCAGGCGACCCGCCGCAGCGGGCGTTTGGAAACCACACTCGACTCCGACACAGTCGCACTCGGCTCCGCTTTCGCAGGTGGGGGCATTGCAGTCGTCGTCTTCGCAATCGAAGCTGCAGCTCGAGCCGTCCTCACAGAGCACGCTCGGGCAGGTCGTACCGAATTCGCTACAATCGACACTGCACGTCGAACCGGCAGCACAAGTCACGCTGAGCCCGCTGCAGTCGCTCTGGTTTCGACAGTGGTATTCGCAATTCGAACCCTCCGCGCAGTAGGCGTTGCCGCTGGGGTCGGACTTGAAATCCGGAGTGTCCACGCTGCAACTGGAACCGGGTTCGCAATCGACATGACA
Source organism: uncultured delta proteobacterium (assembly GCA_963809955.1). Classification (GTDB taxonomy): domain Bacteria; phylum Myxococcota_A; class Polyangia; order Polyangiales; family Polyangiaceae; genus JAICQQ01. The sequence goes on along the minus strand of CAWELQ010000007.1, from coordinate 177,151 downwards.
GCCGCCTCCCCCTTCGTTGTCTCGCTGCGAGCAGGCTATCGAACACGTCGCGCCTTCCTTGCAGGTCAAGTCGCAGCTGGCCGCGAATGCACCAGCACAGTCGAGTTCGCACGCCGAGTTCGACTCACATGTCTGCTCGCAAATGCCAAAGCTCCCGCAACCAACCGTGCAGGATGCCGACATGTTACACGAGATCCCGGGACACCGGTCTTGGTTGCCGCAGCTCATGTCGCAGACCTCGCCCGCGGCGCACTGCTTGTTGGCACACGCTTCGCCGCTGCAGCTGGTCTCGTCACCGAGCAAACAGTCGGCAGCAGACACCGAGCAAAGCTCACAGCCGGAGCGATCGAACCTGCAGCTGTCGAGGCAGGGCAGCGCGACGTCTTCGGCGTCGTTCGGTGGTGGAGGCAGACCCAACGCGCCGCAATTCGTTTCAGGCACGTCACTCCCGTCACATTCCTCTCCCGCCTCGGTGACGTCGTTCGAACACGACGAGCACCCCCGGGTATCGTAGCCATCGCAGGTATCATTGCAGGCCACGCTACCGCCACTGAATTCGCCGGGCGCCCCAAACTCGACGCAGCTCTCGGGTGCCTCTCCGAGATCGGCACCGTCACACACCTCGCAGGCGTCACGCTCCGATCCGTCACATACGGAAGCGCCGTGACTAACGCATTCCAGAGTGCTACTCGCTCCGGGTTCACAGATCACGCACTGTCCTTCGGGTTGTTCGCAATCGCTGCTCACCGAGCATTTATCTTCTGCGACACCGCCGGTTCCGCCTTCGGCGCTGCTCCCACCGCCGCTCATACTTGCTTCGCCGGCAGCCCCGCTCGCCGAGCCGCCGACGTCCCCAGAAGAAGTCCCATCGCCGCCTGAACCTGCGCCCCCTGTCGACCCGGTTTCGCCGCCCACACCTGAACCGAGACCGGTCGTGGCGCTGGCATTGCTGGTACTACGGCCGCCGCCAACGGAGGTCGACTGGGAGCCGCCGCTGTTCGCTCCTCCCGCGCCCCCTCCGGTCTCTTCGTTCGTCGCCTGCGCACAGGAGACAACCAGTGCTGCAGCGACACTCCCCAGCATCCCAAAAAGCAAGACTTCTCGCACCATCATCGATCTGGAGTCTAGTCGGGCCGGCCGCGGAGGTAACGCCCGAGTTGCGTCAGGGCACAATTTTTCACCCGGCGCAGGAACCCCCGCCGGCCTCGCCTCCTTGGTGCTGCTGCCGGGGACGCAAAACGCCGCCCAAAACGAGAGCTCACCCCCTGGTTTCCCGCTGTCGGCAACGGAGCGCCGAGCCGTGTGTCGGGTAGTCCCACAACGATGCGGCAGAGGCACAAGATCAGATGTGCAACGGATGGATCAGGCGGTCATTCGCATCCAAAGAGAACAGCGTGTTGCACCACTCTTTGGGGGCCGCAAATGGGGAAGTCCGTCGCGAGCCGGCCGAGACCGCCGCGAAGCGGGCGCGTGAGGAGCGAGCACCTGAGGTCTACTGAAGTACCGAAGTAGGTCGAGGAGCGAGAGCGACGAGCCCGCCCGCCGCAGCAACAGGATCGCCCGGCGCAGTAAGACTCAAACATTCGCGGGCTCTTAGCCGGGTTGCGTGGAAATCGTCCCGTTGAACGCATGCCAAATCCACTTTTGCTCAGAGACTCGATAGAAGATGGGTTACCTTTGTGAGTCATGGCAACCCCTATTTCAAAGCAACCTGAAAAACGCGAGAGCGGCTTCCAGCGCGCCGGTGAGATTGGGGCAAATGGGGGAACGCTAGAGGCCACCATTCAAGCTCACAATCGAGAACTCGCGAGCCGCGCAGCGGATCTGCTCGAACTGCCGATCGTCATCCTGACTGAGCAACGCGACGGCGCGCTTCGACTGCTCGAGGAGTTCAGACAAAGTGTGGAAGCCGAACGACTGGAGTTGGTCGCCGAGCAGGACAGCTTCATCAATCTGCTAATGAGCGACCAGGAAGAAAAGATCGGCGAGCTGCGCCGCCAGCTCGAAGCGGCGCGGGCGGCTCGAGAGCGTCGGTCAGCGCAACCCGCCCTTGCAACGGAGCCAAGCGAGCCCGTCATAGCTCGAGAGGCCTCGGGCGAACTCGAAGCTTTGCGGCAAGCGCTGGATTCGGCGACAGCCGAGATCGAGGAAACGCGGAAAGATGCCGTCCGCTTGCAGGAGGAACGTGACGACGCGATCCGCACCATCGATGATACGCGCATCGAGCTCTTGGGCGAGCTGGAAGCCGCGCGCGACGAGGGCTTTCAACTGGAAACTCGGCTCGACGAGGCGCATCGGCTGCTGGAAGATGCGCGCGATCAGGCGCAGGACGAGGCCTTCCGGTTCAACGAAGAGCTCAGCGAGCTCAAGCGCCTACTCGACGAACGCAACGACGAAGTGCGCCGGCTGCGCGCACGCCTGGCGAGCCACGTAACCGAGAAGCCAAGCGTTGCCCCCCTTCCCAGCGCCAGCGATGAACTGGGGAAAGCGCGCGAAGAGGCCCGCCAACTGCGCCAACAGTTGGTCGCTGCGAAACGAGAGCTCGCTCGCCCAACGCCTGCCCGACCCGAACATAAGTCGGCACGTCCCGCAAGCACCCGTCCCAGCGTTGCCCCGGCGGGGTCCAGCGCAAACGCCCCGAAGATGCAGCACTTCGACCCGGCCGTTGCCCCCAATCGGCGGGTCACTCCCATCGGATTCGTCGACCCGAGCACCAAGCGCAGCTGATCTCCAGAACCTTCCCGTGGGGCCGCTTGCAACGCAGCCGACGCTGTTGGGGACTCTCGCGAGTTGACGGCCCCCGCGCTGTCATGCCATGAAGCCGCCAATGATCCGCGCCACGCACTCCGGGCCCCCGCAGCCTGTCGACGAGCGTGTCGGGAGACTTGCATGCGCCATATTCTAGCGCTGGTGCTCGGACTGGTCAGCGCATCGTCGTCGGTCATCTTCATCAAGGCCAGCCATTTCGACCCCGTGCTGCTGGCGGCCGGCAGACTACTGGTTGCTGCGATTATCGTGGCGCCCTGGTTTCTGAGGGCACTCGCACGGCACCGTCTTTTCTTCGCCGCCGAAGGACGCCGCACGCTGCTTCCCGGGGCGATCCTGGGCGTTCACTTCGTTACCTGGATCATCGGTGCGCGCCTGACGCCTGCGGTAAACTCTTCGCTCCTGGTGAACATGGTGCCGCTGGTCACCCCGTTCTTGCTCCGCTTCATCGCTGACGAGCGCCTGCACGGCGCAGAGTGGTTCGCCACGACGCTGGCTTTTGCCGGGGTCGTGTGGCTGGCAGGCTGGGACTACCAGCTGAACTCGGCATACTTCGTCGGTGATGCGGTATGCTTCGGCTCGATGCTCCTGTTTGCCACCTACATGGTGCTGGGTCGCAGGAACCGCGACTTCCCGAGCATCTGGCTCTACATGTGGCCGGTCTACGTTTCTGCGGCCGCCGTCTGCGTCGCGATCGCATGTTTCCAAACCGATTTCTCCTCCCAACCGTACAACGTGCGGGAGTTTTCCTTGCTGATCGGTTTGGGCATCCTACCGACCATCCTCGGGCACGGCTCGATCAACTTTGCGCTCAGAAAGCTGCGAGGTCAGGTGGTCGGCGTCGCCAACCTGGCGCAGGTCGTCTCTGCGGGCTTTCTGGCATACGTGCTGCTGGGAGAGACACCCCACGCCAGCTTCTTCCCCGCAAGTCTGCTGATTGCAGGCGGGGTCTGGTGGGTGTTTCGCCGCCGGCGTGCGGCCAGCGCTCGCTAAAGGAGACTCGCGTCCAGACCACACCGGAGCGGGTCGGAGGGCGACTTCGCGTCGCCGGTCTAGTCCGCCCCGGGCAGCGCAACGCTGAAACCCAGCCACAAGTTCAAGTACCTATCGCTTGCCGCCTCCGCGAGTGGCCCGGGCCCTCCCATCACGCGTTCCGCGGGCGGACTATCGAAACTCAGACTGTACGCGTAGTAGTCGAACCCGACGAGCCCGAGCAAGCTGTCAGTCAAGGCATAGCCGCCCATCAGCCCGGCTTCGATAGCCCCGCCGCCAACCCCTCCAAACCAGTAACGCTCCTCGATTTCGCCAGCGCTCAGCAGGACCCTGTACCCGACACGCGCCCCGACTACGATGCGGTCGAACCTGAATCTCGCGTCAGCAGCGAAGCGAAGGAACTTGTATTTCACGTCCGGTACCAGGCAAGAACCTCGCGAAGGGATGTCGGAGCGGATGCTGCCCTCCACGGTGTTGTATACGCAGCCGTCCAGCCCAGGCACTCCGTCTTCGTCCAAGTTCTCATCGCCGATCACTCGGTAGTTGTGGGTCCCGTAGCCCAACCCCACACCGATCTCGTGAGACCCGAGTGGGATGCGCGCCCGCGGCCCGATGAAGAAGCGGCTGGTCTGAGCCTCGAACTTGAGCCCAAGCGCCTCCGGATCGTTCGGGTAACCTTGCTCGACCTCGATCTCGAGTCCCAAGTTGGCGGGTACACCCGGAGCATATAGCGCGCCTGGGTAACCGCGAATGGTGCTTACCCAGCGCGTCCCGGCGTTGCTCATGTCCAGGTTCGGAGTGGTGCTCCCCTTGTAGGAGAAGCTGCGGTTCGCATAGCCGTAGCTCATGCCGAGTTCGAGTGGCGAAGCGAACGGTCCCTCGGCACCCTGGTCCGATGCCTCGTCTTCCGGTTCTGGCGCTGGTACCACCTCTTCCTCCAGATGCACCGGAAGCGCCCCGGTCGTGTCCCCTTTCACCTCGGGCTTGGCGGCTGCCTGCGCTTCGACCGCCGCCTTGGGCTTGGGCTTGGGCTTGGGCTTGGGCTTGGGTTTGGGCTTGGGTTTGGGCTTGGGTTTGGGTTTGGGCTTGGGCTTGGGAGGGGGTTCGTACTCCTGCAGGAGCTTGGCCAGATGCTTCGGCAAGAGCTGACTGACCTTCGAATTCATCGCGTCGGCCGTCGCTGCACGGATTCGGAACTTCTGAACCAACTCGCCGTTGGAACCGTACACTGCGAGCAACGCGGACCACTGGCTGTTCTTGTTGCTGACCTCGCCGACCAGGATCCCCGCCACCCCCAATTTCTTGGCCGTATCTTCGTAGGTGCCTTTGGTTTCGTTCATGCCGACCCTGTCAGCGGGTTTGTCTTTGACGACCTCGAGTTGACCCACCTTGTCGATTGCGGTGACAACCTTGGCCCTCGTGTCTTCGGCAAACGGTCCCTCGAAGTACCCAACCGCAACGGGTTTGGCCGCGAGCGCGAGGCTGCTGCACAACAAACACACGAGCCCCATCAGCCCGCCGAGCAGTATCCGTGGCCCCCCCGCTCCGCAACCTGGCGAGCGCGGACGCAACCGCCAAGACGATGGCTTTCTGTGTACTTGCTCCGGCGGCTCCCACGGTGTGTTTCGCATTTCTCAGCAACGCGACGTAACATGACCGCGGGCCGGTGCATAGGTCATGGTCGAAAGCCAACGAGCACTAACCAACCGCGAAACGGCCCGTGAGGTCGCCGCCGCGCGAGCTGAATCACCGTCACCGAGCGATCTCCGCCCTGCGTTGTGCTGTCTCATTCCAACTCTACGCTGCCACCATTCCTCTCATAGTTTGTCGTGCATGCATCGACTCGGCCAGACGGACTGCGCGGGCGAACGGATCACTCTCCCGGCCCGTCGCCCCCTTCCGTGGGCTGAAACACCTTCACCTGGTCCTTGCGCTTCAGTCCGCCCAGCACCTCCACGTAAATGCCGTCGCTCAAGCCGAGCTTCAGCGGACGTTTTTCGAAGGTCTGTGGAGCGACCTCCACTTCGACGAAGGGCTTGCCCTTGTCGAACTGGATAAGGCTTTCGCTAATGGCGAGCACATGGTTGCGCTTGTCGAGAATGACGTCGGCGTTTGCGCTGTAGTTTGCGCGAATGAACGTGCCAGGCTCGAGACGCAGCTTGGCGCGCACTTCGAATTCTATGGTTCCCTCCTTCTCCACCCCTTTGGGTGATATGTATTCCAACTTGCCCGAGAAACGTTGGTTATCGATGGCGCCAATCGAAATGCTGGCGTCCATTCCTTCCTTGAGCTTGCCGACCTCGCTCTCGTCCACGGTTCCTTCGAACACCATGTCGTTCATATCCGCAACGGCGGCGATCGTGGTTCCCTCGTTGAAGTTATTGGTTTCGATGACCGAACCTCCTTCCTCGACCGGCACTTCGAGCACCATGCCCTCGACCGTGGACTGAACCTGGTTCGACACCTTACCAGAGCCGCGTATCGCACCTTCCTTGACGAGTTGAAGGTTGTTGCGCGCGGCCTCTACTTCTTGTTGAGCCAATTCATAGTCGAGATCCACCCGCGTATACTCACTTTGAGTGATCAACTGTTTGTCGAACAGCGCCTTGATCCGCGCATGCTCTTTGCGCACGTTCTTCAGGCTGATCTGGGCCGCATTCAAGCGCGCTTCGGCCGCATTCAAGTTGACCACGTTGGGAATGATCTTGATTTCGGCGATCAAATCGCCGCTTTTGACGTACTGACCTGGCTCGACGTGCAACTTCTCCACGACACCGGACACGCGCGCCTTGATGGTGACCTCTCGGCGCGGAACGATGGCCCCGGCGGCGACGGTCTTCTCGATGATGTCGCGAAATTCAGCGTGCTTCGTCTGAAACACCACCGGCTTCTCCTGAGACTTCTGGTAGAGAAATACCAGCGTCCACACGAACGCCCCCAGAAGCGAGAGCACGAGCAACGGCGGCACGATGCGACGAATCATTCGGCCCTCAACGCAAGCACGGGTCGGATCTTGGCCGCGTGTCTGGCCGGTGCCAGTCCCGCCAGCAGACCGAGCCCAACCAGAATTCCCGCGCAAATCAGCGCCACACTGAAGTCCACACTGGGAGCAGCTAGCGGGCCGTCGCCCCCCGCAACGAGCTTGCCCGCGATTTCGAGCGCAACCACTCCGACGAACAAGCCCAAGTATCCCGCGAGTGCGGTCAAGACAACGGATTCTTGGAGCACCATCCACACGATAGATGCCGGGGTGGCCCCGAGCGCTTTACGCACCCCGATCTCACGGGTGCGCTCCTTCACACTAATCAACATGATATTGCTGACTCCCAAGGCGCCGGCCATCAGCGTCGCAACGCTGACGAACCAGATGAAGAATCTCACACCACCGAACAGGCTCTGCATGCGGCCGAACTTCTCCGCCGCATTGAACGACCCTATCGCTTGGTCATCTTCGGGGTGCACGCGGTGGTTCACCATGAGCACCTTGCGGATGGCACGTTCCAGGCGCTCTCCGGACACGTCAGGACGTGCCGCGACTGCAAACCACCCCACGTTGTCGCCTGCATTGAAAGCAACTCGAAAAGTACTGAACGGCACGTACAAGGTACTGTTCTGTCGGTCGCCCTCCTGACCTGGCAACGTCGATCGCTGCACGCCAACGACCCGAAAGAACACACCCCGTATCTTGACGTACTCCCCCACCGGGTCCTGTTCCGGGGGGAACAGCACCTTCTGGACCTGTTCGCCGATAACTGTCACTTTGCGCTTGCCCAGCATGTCGGCATGATTGACGAAGCGGCCCGAGAGGATTTCGATGTTTTCCACGTACTCGAGCTCGGGGTAATCCCCCATCACCCCGAAGTTCCCTGTCTTCTCGCCATATGTCACGTTGTTGCCGTCCCTCCAGCCACCAAGCTGGTTGCGTGGAGCCAGCGCAAAGATGCCCGGAACCTGATCCCGAATGGCGTCGACATCGCGCGTGGTGAACCGGATACGGCGCCCGGGTGCGAACCCCTGATAGGCTTTGCTAGTGCGCTGCCCCCAAACGTAGACGCTGTTGGAAACGAACCCGGCCATGTTGTGCATCACGCCGCGCTGAAGTCCGTTGCCAAAGCCGAGCATCAACACGAGCATGAAGATACCCCACAACACACCGGCGGCCGTCATCACCGTCCTGAGCTTGTTGCGGCGAAGCGTGTGTAAGACTTCGAGCCATTTGTCCAAATCGAACACTTGTTCCGCTACTCCTCCCGCATCGCGACGACCGGACTGATCCGCGCCGCGCGCAGCGCTGGAATCAATCCAGCCAGCAGCCCGGCCACTACCAGAATCAGCACGGCGACGATGGCCGCCCGGAAGTCCACTTCTGGATTACGGAAGTACTCGTTGTCCGGCAAGTACCGCCGGACCAGCTCCACCAAAAGGGCCCCACTGATCAACCCCGAGTACCCTGCCAGGCTGGTAACCAGTAGCGCCTCCTGCAAGACCATGGTCACGATCGACGCCGGGGTTGCACCAATGGCCTTGCGCACCCCGAACTCCACCGTACGCTCCTTCACGGAGATGAGCATGATGTTGCTGACACCAACGACCGCTGCGAAGATGGTCCCTACTCCGACGACCCACACGAACACCGAGATCCAGTCGAAGATTTCTTGCACCCTCGTGAATTGCACCAGGTTGTTGTTGATGCGTACCGCTCGCTTGTCTTCGGGGGAAAAGTGATGTCGGCGCGCGAGGAGCTCACGCGTCCGCTCCGCCATGCGCTTGCTCTGCTCCAGGGTGGCAGAACCCACGGTGTACATGATGTGATGCACTTGCTCCGGAGCGCTGTACACGAGCTGGGCTGTCGTGATCGGAATGTAGATCTTCCTCAGCTCGTTCTGGTTCCCCTCATCCCGATACAGCCCGATCACTTTGTATTTGACACCACGGATGGTGATGTACTTTCCCAGCGGGTCGCGCGCGCCGAACAGGGCGCTTTGCACTTCCGGCCCGACTACCGCCACCTTGCGTCTTTGTCGAACGTCGAACTCGTTGATGAAGCGTCCTTTGAGCAAGATGGTGCGTTCGATGTACAGATGGCCGGGATGGCAGCCGCGAATGTCGAAGTGCGCGTGTTTGACTCCATAGCTCACGGAGAAATCTCCCCAGAGATAGAAACGTCCCGTGATGTGTTCGACGCCGGGCACCTGTTTCACGATGGCATCGATGTCAGCGTTCTTGAACTGCACGCTTCGACCGGGAGCATGGCCGCGATAAGGAAGCGACGTCTTGCCCGCGCTGATCCAGATCGAATTCGTCGCGTCATCTCGAAAATCTCGTTCGACACCGTGCTGGAGTCCATGGCCGGCCGCCAGCAGGATCACGAGCATGAAGATACCCCAGGCTACGCTGAGCGCTGTCAGGAAGGATCTCAGCTTGTTGCGCCGGAGAACGTCGAGCGTCTCCTGGAAGCCGTCGATGGTCAGCACGACGTGCTGTCAACCCTTCCGTCCTTGAGCACGATGCGACGGTCGGTGCGCTCGGAAATGTCCGGCTCGTGGGTCACCACCACAATGGTAATGCCTTGCTGATGGATTTCCCCGAGTAGATCCATCAGACGGTATGAAGTTTCCGTATCCAGCGCACCCGTGGGCTCGTCCGCTAGGATGAGCTTGGGCTGACCAATCAAGGCCCTGGCAATGGCCACGCGCTGCTTCTGCCCCCCGGACAGCTCGCCGGGCAGATGCTCCTTTCGGTCCGAAAGCCCCACCTTTTCCAGGTACTCGAGGGCGATCTCGTTACGACGGCGCCGCGAAACGCCTTGATAGAAGAGGGGCAAGGCGACGTTCTCGAGCGCCGTCTTGAAAGGCAACAGGTTGAAGGATTGAAATACGAAACCGATAAAACGGTTTCGGTAGTAGGCGGCTTTGCGTTCGCTCAGACCCTGCATCAGCTGGTTACCCAGGTGGTAGGTACCCGAATCATATTCGTCCAGGATTCCCAGCACGTTGAGCAACGTCGACTTGCCCGAACCCGACGATCCCATGATCGAGACGAGCTCCCCTTGACCAATCTCGAGGTCGACGTCCTTGAGCACGTGCAGTGGGGATTCTCCGGTGCTGTACGACTTGTTCAGTTTGTCGAGCACGATGAGCGGTTCGTGGCTCTTGTCTTCGGAAAGCGACTGGGACACTGAAGTCTTCGAATGGGTTCGTTCGTGAGCGAATGAAGGACGTCCGATCGTGGGCGCAGAGCCCGTCAACCGTTGGCCGTGCGCTCCACGTGCCGGGCGAACCAGCGCGAAAGGAAGCACAGATCGTCCGGCCTCGCCTGTGGTTCCTGGATGAAGCCCGGAGCGGCCTGAAACCCGCAGCGCGCGTCTTTCGCTTGCCCCCTGTTGACATTGACCATTGCACACCGCTCGGCGCCCGGCTTCCGACCGAAAGCGCGGCGTGCACCGTTCACGGAGCGTCGCGTACCACTCGCATGCCAGCGGGCCGAGCCGAGCACTCGGGGCAGCCTCCCATGAGCGAGCATGTGGATACGGTTCCGGCCCTGTTGCAGCTGCACGAGAATCCCGAGGGGACGGAAGATGAGCTGCCAGTGCCGCAGCGACGGCATCCCATCGAGAGAAATTCGAAAGGAATCACCGTATGCTGCCATGACCCCTCTGAAACAGATGAAGTTTGTCTTTTGTTCGCGGAGAAGCCCGAACGCTTTTGCTTCCACCAGTTCTTTTGCAAGCTCTGCGGGCTCTGGGCTCGCGGCAGAGCGCTCCCGACTCGACGCGAAGCCGACTGGCCAAGCCACCGCGAGTGCCGCACGGGCGAGGAGCCCGGTGTATGGAGCCTGAGGAATCGGAGCCGAAGACCACCAGCCTGCGGAGGGTGCGACGCCGACATCGAAACCGACCGGGCGCGTCAAACAGACCGCCAGCCCCCAAACCTGCGCAACAAAAACTTGACAAGCTGTGTAGGTTTTTGTCGCACTAAGCCCGTGGCTGCTGCTACTCTTCGTACCAAGTACCTTGAGCCCTATTTTTGGTCCGTGCCGTGAAAGAGGAGCAACCACCCGTGCTGGAAGCCAAAGGCCAGTCAGAGTCCGCGCAGCGTAGTGTCTCCGCTGGCAGCGTCATTGCTGGCCGCTATACGCTGGAGCGTGTGCTCGGCACTGGCGGAATGGGCACCGTGTGGGTGGCGCATGATTCATCCCTCGACTCCAAGTGCGCGCTCAAGCTCGTCGACAGCGAGCAGGCGAAGATCGACGAAGTTCGTATCCGCTTCGACCGAGAGGCAAAGGCGTCTGCCCAGTTGCGCGGCGCACACGTCGTGCACGTGTTCGATTACGGAGTGTGGGAGGACCTCCCATTCATCGCCATGGAGTTGCTCGAGGGCGAGGACTTGGCGCAACGGCTCTCGCGCGTGAGACGGCTGAGCGGGCAGGACACCTACTGGATCATCGCGCACATCTGTCGAGCCCTTTCCAAGGCGCACTCACTCGGCATCGTGCATCGCGACCTCAAACCGGAGAACATCTTTTTGGTGGACACCGGTGCCGAGGAAATCGCCAAGGTCGTGGACTTCGGGATCGCCAAGCACGAGCGCTACTCGGTGGCGGACCGAACCACGAAAATCGGCTCGTTCCTGGGCACGCCCCACTACGTGAGTCCCGAGCAAGCGCGTGGGCAGTTCACCGATGGGCGTTCGGATCTGTGGGCAGTGGGCATCATCGCCTACCAGTGCATTACTGGCAAATTGCCGTTCGCCAGCGAGTCGCTCGGCACCTTGATGGGGCAGATTCTCTACGATGAGATTCCGGTGCCCAGCAAGTGTGCCGACGGCGTACCGGAAGGGTTCGACGCGTGGTGGGAGCGTGCGTCCAGACGCAAGCCAGACGCGCGTTTCCAGACCGCTCAAGAGCTCAGCGACGCCCTGGCCGAGGCCTTCGGAATCGAAACCCGTCTGGCGGTTCCGAGCTTGCCACCTCGGCGCTCGCTTTCTTCCATTCCTCCGGTGCCAGAGCTGCGCGACGCGGCCGGAGCGGATGTCTCGGGAGTGCGAGAGCGAGCCGACATCGCTTCGGTCGTCATCGCCGACCACGCGAACGAGCCGCTGGTGCGCGACAGCTCTCCCGATGCCCCGAAGGGGTCGCTTTTCGACTCGGCAAAGGCCGCATCCGCAGCCCTTCCGGTCACCATGCTTGCGCAACGCAAGCTGCTCGGCTTGGATAAGTACCCATGGCTCAGAAACAAGCGGTTCTACGCCGCTGTGGGCGTGGGCGTACTCGTGTTGGTCGCCGCCATTTCATTGCTGGTTGGAGCCGAAAGCAAGCATGTCCCGGCCGCCGCGGCACAGCCGCCCGAGCACGTCGTCGAGTTCAAGCCTCCTCCGCAGCCAGAAGACACCCCCGCCAAACCCACGATCGAGGTGACACCGGCAGAACCCTCCATAGACGTCGTCCGGCCCGAAGAGCTGGAGGTCGAAAAGCAAGCGGATTCGGAGGCCCAACACCACGCACCCCCGCCGCGACGTGCACCAGCGGCACCCCGCTTCAAACCCAGCAAGCCGGACTACGGAATCTGAGCCTCGTCATGAGTAAGTTTCAGCATATGGCTCGTTGGTTACTCCACCTGTTAGCCGCGCTCACCATCATCACGACCTTGACCACTCCCGCGTGGGCGGAACCAAGTGCCGCGGACCGCGCGACAGCCCGGGCCCTGGCGCGCGAGGGTTTCGAAGCCCTCAAGCGGGATGATTTCGAGACCGCTGAGGATCGCTTCCGTCGGGCCGACGAGCTGGTGCACGCGCCTACGCTGGTAGTCGACCACGCGCGCTCGCTGGTGGGGTTGGGTCGGCTGGTGGAAGCTCACGAGCGCTACTCACTCGTCCTTCGGGAGGGAGTGTCCCCCAACGCGGCCTGGCCCTGGAAGCGCGCCTATGCGGATGCGCAGAAGGAAATCGAGGTCATCAAGCAGCGGCTGGCCTGGCTCACCATCAACGTCAAGGGCCCAGACAACCCGAATGTGACCGTGGACGGCAAAGACATACCGTCAGCCGCCATCGGCGTACGGCGGGCGATGGATCCGGGGGACCGCTCGATCAAGGTGAGCGCCCCCGGATTCTATCCCAAAGTGGAGGAAATCACCCTGGGCGAAGGTGAGGAGCGGTCGATCGACATCGAGCTCGAGGCAATGCCGGAGGAGCCAGAAGAAGCTCCGCCGCCCGCTGCTGCCCCCAAGGACAAGGCCGCACAGGTCGATGTGACGCCCCAACGGAGCAACACGCTGGCCTACGTGGCCCTCGGCGTGGGGGGTGCCGGGCTCGCAACCTGGGGAGTCACGGGCTTGCTGTTCTTGCAGCAGCGCTCGGCGCTCAACGACAAGTGCGTGAACAACGAGTGCCCCACGCCGCAGGAAGACAAACTGGCCAGCTACCACACACTCGGGACCGTGTCCGCGGTTGCCTTCGGCGTTGGTCTCGCCGGCGCGGCCGCCGGCGTCACCCTCCTTTTGATGAATGAAGGCGAGCACAATCGCGTCGACACTGGCAAACGCAAGGTCCAAGTCGCACCCTACTTTGCCGGACGCTCGTTGGGAGTCACGGGGCGGTTCTGACCGCGCGCAGCATGCAGCACTACGCTGGAGGCTGCGCTTCTAAATCTGTCAAGGCTCCCTGCGTGCCAGCGCGGAAGGACGTCTCCCGTGGAAAGCGTCCATGAGGCACGCCCGACTTGCCTCGGAACGACCTTCGAGCAGCGTTTCTAGTTCGGGTCGCTTTAGCCCGAGGCCCATCAGGGAAGTTTCGGAACCTGCACGCTGCAAGAAGTCGTAGACGCGCCCTTCGAGATCTGCGACCCCCACGAGCTTCGATAGCTCCTCGACTCTTTCTTTGTGAGTCGATCTGAGTGCGTGAACCGAGTGCGGCAGCATCACGCTATGCAGGCCACTGTGATCGAGATCGAATCTACCGCCAATGGCATGGACCAGGGCGTGGTGTTGGCCGAGCACACCTGACTCGATAGACTGTGCCGCCAGCCCCGATGCCTCGAAGGCGAGCTGCCGGGCGGCGAGCGACGTCGGCTCGACCAATAACAGCTCGATCGCTCGGAACAGCTCGCGAACCGCCCAGAGAGCAGCCCGGCGATCCGCATCCGACAACCCGCTTCCGGCAAGCCGCGCCACCGGGTGAGCCATCGAATTGAGTAGACTCCTGACCGTGAGCCCGAGAGGCATGAAGAGAGTCAGCTTGGCATCTCGCAGCACTACATCGGGCAAGACTCTCGGATCCCGCCCGGTCTGCTTGCGGCCGGCATGGGTCTTGCCGTACAGCGTGGTGTATTCGGAGCCCGAGTACGTGGTGGGCACGGCGACGAACCCCAGGGCCCGCTCCAACCGGAGCAGCTTGGCCACCCCGGTCGCGGAGCCTCCTCCGAGGCTGACTGCGGTGTCTGCCCGCATCGAGTTCACACGCTGCCTAGCCCGTTCGACAACCTCTTCGGGAACATGGCGGCGTGCCTCGGCGAACACTTCCACCACCAGGCCTTCGAGAGCTCCGAGAAGCTCCCGAACGAAACGCTGGCTCGGGCCAGTGATCACCAGGACCCGCTTGCCTCCGAGCTCGCGCAGGATGGCCCCCAGTGTATCGAGTGGCGCATCTCGAATGTCCCCCCGACGAGCAACAACCATACTGGGCATCTAGAGCCGGGTTGGTGAGGCAGCAAGCTTTTCAGTGCGGAGGCAGGCGGAGGAGCTGGCGCGCCTCGGTCGGAGTGGCGGGTCGTCGCTGATATTCACCGCACAACGAGGCAACACGCTCGACCAACTCGGCATTGCTGGCCGCCAGCCGTCCTTGATCGAAGCGCAGGTTGTCCTCCAAGCCGGTCCGGCAGTGACCGCCGAGCTCCAACGACCAGTGATTCACAGTCAGCTGGTGCCGCCCCACGCCAGCCGCTGTCCAGCTCGACCCCGGCAATACCGCGCCAAGCTCGCTGACCAAGAACTCGAGCACGCTGGCGCGCGCGGGCAGTGCGTTCTTCAAGCCCAACACGAATTGCACGTGCAGCGGTGCCTCTACCAGGCCCCGCGCCACGAGCCGTTCGGCGTTGTACAACATGGCCAGGTCGAAAACCTCGATCTCGGGCTTGACGGAATACTCGAGCATCTCACGCGCCAAGTCGTCCACGAAGTCGGGCGGGTTCTCGTAGACCGATGTCGGGAAATTCACCGAACCGGTAGCAAGAGACGCCATATCCGGACGCAGGTAGAGCATGGCCCCGCGCTCGCGAAGACTACGCCCGCGCCCACCGGTGGAAAACTGGATGATCATCTCTGGGCAACTGGCACGGATGCCTTCCTGCACAGCTCTGAATCGCTCGGGGTCGGAGGATGGCTCCCCTGCGTTCCCGCGCACGTGAATGTGCACCAAGGCGGCGCCAGCTTCGAACGCAGCCTGGGTAGACTCGATCTGCTCGGCAACGCTGATGGGCACCGCCGGATTGTCCGCCTTCCGCGGCATCGACCCGGTAATCGCGACACTGATAATGCAGGGGGATTCGTTCATTCCCACCCAAGCCCCTATCGTTTTCTGCGCCGCACCCTGCGGCTCTTCTGCCGAGCCTTCCGGGTTTGTTTGCTGGCACGACGCCTCGTCTTCTTCCGACGCTCGGTTCTCTGTTGAATGGCCTGGGCGGTGTTGGTGTGAGCCAGCGAAACCTGGGCGGGCCGCGACGAGACGGGCCCCGCGCTCAAAGGGATTGCGGAAATGGGCACCGGTTCCGAGACCGGCTCCGGTTCTTGCTGGGCGGCGCGCACGTGCGCCGGCGGGTGCTTGGGCCTCTCGAAGCGTGGCACTCGCGGCGCGCCCAACGGGCGCTCCCCCGAAGCAGCCGCGCGCTTCGGCTCGCCCAGATCCGGATCGCTTTGTCGAGTCGAGGGACGCGTCCCCCACAACACCGCTCCGGCCCTGCGCAGTGCCTCGGCCACGCGCTTGGGGTGGAAGTTCGCCGCGAAGGCACGCGGGATCACGCTCCAGCTGGAGGGCTTCGGCTGCTCGACGGCTTCACACAGCGACTCCCACAGAGTGCGCACGCTCGGATACCGATCGACGGGGTCGACGGCCATAGCCTGCTGGACCCAGCGATCCACGGCCGGAGACAGGTCCGGCCGCAGCTCGTGCAGGCTCGGGCGTCTGGCTCGAGTGGCCAGTTCCCGCATCTCTACGAGCGACTTCGTTTCGAAGGGGGGCTTGCCACCCAGCATCCGAAAGGCAATCACGGCGAGCGAGTAAATGTCCACGCTAACGCCACTGGTGTTCGCGTGGCCGTGCCAGACCTCCGGCGCAATGTAACAAGGGGACCCCATCACCACCCCGAACACTGTCATACGTGCTTCGAATTCGAGCCGAGCGAATCCGAAGTCGATGAGCCTGACGCCTCCGTCTCGAAGCAAAAATACATTGGCTGGCTTCAAATCACGATGCACGATCCCCAACAGGTGGGCCTTGTGCAACGTCTGGACTAGCGGTTCCAACACCTGCGTCACTTCCTGAAACGACAGCCGTGTCCCTTTTCCCTCCAACGAGGAAAGCCGGCTCTCGAGGTCGACACCGTCCAAGAACTCCATGGCCACGCAAGGAGCGCCCTGATACTCGAACGGTCCATCCACGACCCGCACCGCACAAGTGCCCTCCAGCGCCGCGAGCGCGGCGCGCTCACGCCGCAATCGTTCCACGCACTCCGGGTTCACTGCCGCTGCTTCGTTCAACAACTTCAGAGCGACGACGCGATCCTGGACCTTGTCATGTGCCCGCCACACGTCTCCCTGCCCTCCCCGCGCGAGCATTTCGAGCAGGCGGTAGCGGCCATCGGCATCCGGTTCCTCCTGTGACGTCGCTTCCCGCTGCATCGGCCTTGGTCCGTTCAGGAACTTAGTGAAACGGCCACGAGGGGCAACGGGGCCGAATCGATCCCAGCGAACCCTCGGACAATCCGGCCACAGCCGAAAGTCGGCCCGCCGACCTTCTGGTTCAACCTGCGCTCGTCGCGAACATTCTCGGGCCAATGTCGACCAGCGGGCTCGGGGCGGCGGGCCTCGCCGGGCGGTGGGTCCGTGCGGATCCCGCAGCTGCCAAGCCCCCCATGCGGCTCGCGCGACATTGTATAACGCCGGGCTGCCCGGTGGCAGCGCCCACGGTCCTCAGCCGTAGCCCCGCCAAAAACACGCGGCCGGCCTCCTCCAGGGCAGCGGGCGGCGAGGGTTCGCTGCCCAGCTCACGCCGCGTGCCGGGTTGATTTGTGTGGCGAATCAGAGATTCACCACACTAGCTTAGCGTCATGCGTTGTTGGCCGTCGCCGTGGATGATCGCGCTGTTCGTCGTTGCTGCCGCGAGCTGCACGCCGAGCTGCGACACTCAGGCGCCCGCGCCGCCACGCCCACCCAAGGAGAAGCTGCAGCAGCACGTGCGCAGCTACGAGTACCCTTTCAGAAACCCGCGCCTGTCACCGGAGGAGCGTGCCAAAGACCTCGTCTCGCGACTGACGCCCGCCGAGAAGGTATCCCAACTCGTCTACGACGCTCCCGCAATACAACGACTGAGGATACCCGCCTACAACTGGTGGAACGAAGCGCTGCACGGCGTGGCGCGCAGCGGTCGCGCCACCGTCTTTCCCCAAGCGATCGGCCTTGCGGCAACCTTCGATCCGAAACTCCTCCACGAAATCGCCGCCGCGATAGCGGACGAGGCTCGGGCCAAGTTCAATAGTGCGCGCAAGCTCAACAATCGAGGTCGCTACGCCGGGCTCACCTTCTGGTCACCGAACATCAATATCTTTCGTGACCCGCGCTGGGGACGCGGGCAGGAAACCTACGGTGAAGACCCGTTCTTGACCAGTCGGATGGGTGTCGCGTTCGTCAAAGGGTTGCAAGGCGACAATCCAAAGTACTTGAAAACCGCAGCCTGCGCCAAGCACTTCGCCGTACACAGCGGTCCAGAAGCGCTACGACACGAGTTCGACGTCAGTCCCTCGAAGAAAGACCTCTACGAAACATACCTGCCGGCCTTCGAAGCACTGGTGAAGGAAGCAAAGGTCGAAGGAGTGATGGCTGCCTACAACCGGCTCTACGGTGAGCCTTGCGGCGCGAGCCGGTTCCTGCTGCAAGAACTGCTGAGAGACCGTTGGCACTTTTCGGGCTATGTCGTTTCCGACTGCTGGGCGTTGGTCGACTTCCACGAGCATCACGCCGTCACCGCTTCGCCCGTGGAATCTGCCGCTCGGGCGCTCAACGCCGGCTTGGATCTGAACTGTGGCGACACCTTTCCCCATCTGACAGAGGCGCTCGACACCGGTCTGGTCAAGCAGAGCAGGATTGATCAAGCAGTAGGTCGACTCATGTTGACCAGAATCAAACTAGGCCTGTTCGATCCACCAGGAAGCGTGCCCTTCGACAGAATGCCCGCTCAACTGGTCGCGTCTCCGAAACACGCCAAGCTCGCACGCAGTGCGGCTACCGAGTCCATCGTCTTGCTGAAGAATCGCAACCACACCCTCCCTCTCGATCCGAAGATCAAGAGCCTAATGCTGCTCGGACCCTACGTCGCCGATGGGCACGTACTCTTGGGAAACTACTTCGGCGGCGCCCGCCAGCTGACGACTCTCTACGAGGGGATCATGGCGAGCGTCGAACCGGGCGCCAGCGTCGAGTACAAGGACGGGTTTCTCGCCGGACGCCCCAACCTGAACCCCATCGACTGGGCCACGGGCGCGGCTCAAGAGCACGACGCCATCATCGTCACGCTGGGGCTCTCTGGCCGGATCGAAGGCGAGGAGGGAGCGGCGTTGGAAAGCGATAACAAGGGGGACCGCACGGACATTCGCTTGCCCGAACACCAGCTGGACTACCTGAAAAAACTCCGGCAGGCGGGCGATAAGCCGATCATCGTCGTGCTGTTCGGAGGCTCGGCGCTGGCCATTCCCGAGGTCCAGGAGCTCGCCGATGCCATTCTACTCGCCTGGTACCCAGGTCAGGAGGGAGGTCAGGCGTTGGCGGACATCATCTTCGGCCGGGAGTCGCCCAGCGGCAGGCTCCCCGTCACCTTCCCCTCCTCCGTCGAGCAGCTCCCCTCATTCGAGGATTACTCCATGGTCGGTCGCACCTATCGCTACGCTCGTGAGCAACCGCTATATCCATTCGGGTTCGGCCTCGGGTACGGTGAGGTCGAGTACGCCTCCATGCATCTGACGCGAGCGTCCCTGAAGCCCGGCGACGAACAGACTGCCATGGTACGCATCACGAACAAGAGCACTCGCCCCGTCGAAGAAGTCGTTCAGCTCTACCTCGCTGACCTCGAAGCCTCGGTGCGCACGCCCGTTTCCACCTTGGTGGCCTTCGAACGAGTCAAGCTCGGTGCGAAGCAGACGCGCTCGGTGGAGCTGACCATCCCGGCATCCGCCATGCAGATCGTCACCGAATCGGGGGAACGGCGCTTCGAACCTGGTCGCTTCGCGGTGCACGCTGGCCCCGCGTCCCCTGGTCCGCGCGCCCAGTCTCTTGGAGCCCCGGCGGCACTCCAAGAGACCTTCGAACTCAGGAAATAGCCGAACCCCTGCCCCCGTTGCCACTCATTCCGGAGTGACGATCAGCTCCACCCGGCGGTTGTTCGCACGGCCTTCGGGGGTGCTGTTGTCGGCCACCGGGACCTCTTCTCCACGCCCAACGGCTCGAATCTTGTCGGCAGGGATCCCTTGCGTGATCAAGTGAGCGCGGACTTCCTCGGCTCGCTTCAGACTCAGCGTCTCGTTGGCATCGGCCGACCCACGGGAGTCCGTGTGCCCCTCCACCACGATGGATTTGAAGCCCTGGTCTTTCACGGCCTTGGCCACCTCGTTGAGACGCTCTTTGGCAATCGGAAGCAGCGTGTACTTGCCAGTTGCAAACAACACCGAACCGCTGAGCGTGATGACGACGCCGCGCTTTTCTTCTTTGACTTGGGCGATTTGATCCAGACTCTTGAGCGCGGCCGACAGCTTCTTCTCGACGGCCAGTCGCGCCTGGCGCTCTTGCTCGAGCTCTGCCGCGGTCATCGCCTTTTCCTTCAGCGCCTGCTCTTTCTCCCTCTGTTCCTGGTCGAGCTGGGCCTTGGTCTTCTTGAGCGCTCTCTTTCTCGAGTCCAGGACGGTCTGCTCCAGCTTCTCGCCCGCCTTGACCGACTGCTCACGCTCTTTGTTCAGCTCGGCCCGTTTGCCGCGCGACTCCGCGATCTCCGCCTTGCGCTCTGCGATGTAGGCGAGGTCGCGGATGCGCTGCTCGTCCTCCCCCTCGGAGAATGCCTCGTCGGCTTCTGCCAACGCTTGCTTCGCCTCCTCCAGCTGAACTGGAGCCAGGGATTGGGCAGGACCGCCCTGGGCGGCCGCAACGGCGTCGCGCGCGGAAAGCAGCTCTTTCGGTGCCACTGCTTGCCCACAGGCCATAAGACAGGCCGCACCCATTGCGGCCAGGCTCAAACGTTTCTTGATGCTTGCATGCTTCATGAACAAAATTCCAATCCTCGAGAGCCCCGGCGCTGCTTCAGTCCTCGCTGAGTTCTTTCTTCAAGCGTTCCAGGTCCTCTTTGGCCTCCTCGGCCGCCTTCGCTGTATCCGCTTCTTCCGCCAGCGCCAGGGCCGCGTCGGCGTCGACCGCGGCTCGTCTGAGCAGCCAGTACGCCGGCTCGTTTTCGCCGTCAGCAATCAGCTTCTCAGCTTGGTCGATTTGGTCGCGCGCATGCTTCAACTTCAGCGCGGCACTAGGTTCGTCAGGCGCTCCCGCCACCTCGGCAGCGGCAACGGAAGCCTTTGCGGTCGTCAGCTGCTCGTTGGGTACGGCCGCGCCACCGCAACCCGTCAACGCCGCCAAGCAGAACGCCAGAATGATCTGAAATCTCGTGAGTCTCACAGGTTTCCTCTCTAAGGGCTCGAGTTCAAAACAAATAGACCCGGATTTCAATAGCGAACGCCGCTGCCTGGCCCGGGACGCCCATTTTATGACGGTTCGCCGACCAGTCCCATCTCTCGCCTGAGCAAGTCCAATTCGGGGCCACGCGCCCCCCGCGACTCGAGCTTCTTCAGCAAATCCAGAGCTGTCGCCCGCTGGCCGCGACGGTGTTCGATACGCGCGAGCAAGGTGTCCCTGGTGTCCGTTAGTCGATCATCAAACATTTCGGCCCGGACGTCGTCAAGCAGCCTGGCCGCGGGGTGCAGCTGCTCGAGCTCGATGAGCACACGAGCTCGCGCCAACCTGACCACCTGGCTGGCCGGGGCAGCCTGGAGAGCGAATTGGGTATAGTCGCCGGCATCCTCGATGCGTTCGGGAGCCGCTCGCAAGAGAGCGGTGGACAGGCATGCCAGGATGGCCGGCTGAAGAGTCTCGGGAATGTCGCGACGCAGCACCAACGGGTCTAACAACTCGATCACTTTATCCGGCTCGGCCGCATCCAATAGCCCCTCCACAACCGCGAGCAACGCGGGGAGGGTATCCTTCAACTCAAGCGCACCGGCAACGAGAACCTCGCAGGCTTCCGCGCGCCGACCAGCGAGCAGCAAGCTCTCCGCACGCGTCGTGTACGGCAGCGCCAGCCGCCGCGTGAAACTCTCCGGGGGCAGCCACCAGCTCACCAGGATGCCCAGACCGTCGGTGGCCGCCCCCTCGCGAGTCGTAAGGGGGATCAGGTTGAAGACGACCCCGAGCAGCGCCGCCACGGCCACCGCTTGGGCGGAGAGCACCGCGAAGCCCTCCGGGCTTCCCGTCAAGTCGGAAAAGCCCACCCCCGCGACCAGCGCCAGGAGCACCAGAGCCTCCGCCCCGGGCCCAGCTGCGTAGATGAGTGAGCTCTTCCAGCGAGCTCCGGCGATGTCTCGAGGTGCTGGGACCACGTGACCGCCCACCGGATAGCGACACAGCTGAATCGGGACCCCCGCGACGCGAAAGCGCAGCACCGGCTTCCCCATACCGATCACGATACGGCAGACGCGCCAACCGAGCATCGCCGCTACCAACGCATGGCCCACTTCATGCACCCCTATGAGCCCCACCCAAGCCACGAACATGATCAGGGCTCCCGCCTTCACCCAGGCAAAGCTGGCAAACACATCGACCGCAAACCCGCCGAAAATCAGCAAGCCGATTCCGAGCACGATGAGCCGCTCGCTCGGCTGCAAACGCTCTTCGGGTTCGATGCGTGGCAACATGGTTCGGCAACCACATAGTGTTACAATCGGCTCGCAGCAAGCGAGGCCAGCCACACTCGCCGAGCTGGCGGCGCGCGTCGGGTCCTGCCTCGAACGGCTTGACGCTTGGCCCCCTGGCGCGAGATAGAAAAGACCCAAGAGGAGGGAGACTTCGATGCTAGAGATACAGCGAGGCAAATGGACGGCGGTTCTGGTTGCGTGGGCGTTGGGCGCTTGCGGAGGTTCGCCCCCCCCCTCCCCGACCGCACCGTCACCAGCACCACCACCAGCACCCAGCGCGGACGTGCGGCCCGTTCCCGTCCCGACGACCACCACAAGCGAGCCGCAGCAGACCACTGCCGAGCCGGAGCCCGAACCGGCCGCTGCCCCCGAGCCAGGGGATGAAGAGCCCCAAACAACGGCCCCCTCGCGCCCCCCCAGCGAGATTCTTGACCGAGACCGATACAGCTTTTCTAATCGACGATTCGTCGTCCGCCTTGAAGCAGTCAGCCGAGCAGGGCTGCGCCCGCAAGCTGCCCGAGGATGCCAGCCCCCAAGCCAAAGCGGAGTGCGTTCAGAAGGCACGCGACAAATTCGCAGCCGATGTGCTCACCTTCCAGGCCAGCCCAGAAGGGGCGCTCACACTCACTATCTATCGCCGAAAGGCCTCGCGGCTCGAGGAGGTCTTTTCGGTTCCGGTGGAAATCGAGGATTCGAGCGACACGACGGCCCTGGTGAAGCCGAAGGGCCGAGGTCGGGGGCAACGCCCCTTCTTCACGGCGCAACGCGAGATCAAGGCCGAAGTGCCCGACAACTACAGCCTGGTGCTCGAGGAACCGCGGCTCGGCAAGCTCGTCTATCGGGTCAAGATCGGCTTGGTCGACCGCTGAAGCGGGCGCACGCGCTACCAGCCCAGTTCGTCGAGCAGTGCGTCAGCGTCTTCTTCGGGGCCCAGGCATTGCTCGATGGACCACATGGCGAGTTCGAGACCAGAGATGCCACAACGAAGTGCGAAGAGCATGGCGCCCACTGCGTGAACCTCTCCATGCAGCTCCACGGGGCGATCGAACTCCAGACCCCAGAGCGGTAGCTCGGAAGCCATGACGTCTGAACCCTCGGATTCGTCGACAGAGAGTATCTGAAACATGGCTTTCGTCTCCTCCTTCGGGAATCACGACACGTCGCACGGGCGAGTTAAGGGGCGCCGCCCCGGCACATGCGGGACGGGTCTCGACCCACAGCTAACCACGTTCACCACGTGGCGCAGCCCCGAGGAAACCGAAAGCGACCTGGCACCAACTTTCGAGGCGAGCGGAATCGAGTCGAATCGGGATCGGATCACGTCGGGTAAAGCGCAGCAAGAAAAGCCAAGCGCACTCCGCGCGGCCGCTCCCCCGCCACGAGCTTGAACGTCGGTCCGGTGCGCGCTAAAGCGGCGGCCGAGATGAAACCTGTCACCGTTGAGAAAATTGGCGGCACCAGCATGACCCGGTTCCCCGAGGTGCTGGCCAACGAGATCCTCAAGGATCCGGCGCACGTCTACGGCCGCATCTACGTCGTGTCGGCCTATGGCGGCGTCACCAACAAGCTGCTCGAACACAAGAAGACCGGCGAGCCCGGGGTGTACGCCGAATTCGCCAAGCGCGGGAGCTATCAGCAGGCTCTCAAGGCACTGGGCGCCCACCTGCAGCAGTTGAATGAAAGTTACGTGGAATGCGGCCTCGACCTGGCTATCGCGAACGAGTTCATCAGCCAGCGGATTGCCGGGGCCAGCGAATACCTGCGCAGCATGGGTCGGGTGCTGGCCTCCGGATACCTACGACGTGAGAGCGTCCTGGCTGCCGCACGCGAACTGTTGGCGTCCTTGGGCGAAATGCATAGCGCCTTCAACTCGGCCAACATACTCACCAACCGCGGCTACCACTCGACCTTCGTGGACCTCTCGGGTTGGGACGACGACCGTGAGCTCACGGTCGACGAACGGATTGCCGACGCTTTTGCAGCCATCGACCCCCACCAGACGGTGGTCTTCGCCACCGGCTACGCCAAGGGGACAGAAGGCATCATGCGCGAATACAACCGCGGTTACTCGGAGGTGACTTTTTCGAAGATCGCCGTGCTGGTCAAAGCGCAAGAAGCCGTGATCTTGAAGGAGTTCCATCTTTCCTCGGCCGACCCGAGCATCGTCGGCGTCGAACACGCCAGACCCGTATGCAACACCAACTTCGACGTTGCCGATCAACTCGCAGACGTGGGCATGGAAGCCATTCACCCCAAGGCCTCGAAGCCGCTCGAACTCGGTGGAATTCCCATTCGCGTGCGAAACGCTTTCGACCCCGAGCACGATGGCACGCTCATTACCAAGGATTACGTCTGTGAACTTTCGAAGGTGGAGGTAGTGACCGGCACGAAGGCAGTTTCCATGTTGGAAATTCATGATGCCAAGATGGTGGCCGAAGTGGGCTTCGACCTGCACATCATGGAGATCTTTGCAAAGCACAACGTCAGCTACATCAGCAAGGCTACCAACGCGAACACCATTGGAATGATCGTCTGGGATCGGGACGTCACCGAGGAGCTTCTGGCAGACCTTCGCGGCACCTTCGAGGACGTGCAGGTCGACGCCGTGGCTATTGTCTGCGCCATCGGCTCGAATATCGCCAAGCCTGGTATTCTGGCCCTTGCCGCCAACAGCCTGGCGAATGCGAAGATCAACATCATCGGCGTTTCACAGACGGCTCGGCAGACCAACATGCAGTTCGTGGTCGCCCGCGAGGAGTTCATCCACGCACAGCAGGTCTTGCACCGAGACCTGTGCGAGCACTGACGAGCCTCTCTCAGGGGCAGGAGTAACGGGTCAACCGGATCTGCCCCCCCTCTTGGGCGGCGACCAGCAAGGCCCGGCCCGCCCAGACGGCACGAGCCCCCTCTGAAACCCATGGCTCGTGCACGAGGTCCTGCAGCGCTCCGCGCGGCTGACTCAACCTCAGCTCGAATCCGGTCCCTTCGAGCAACGGACGAGCGTGGCAGACGAAACGCACGTCGGAGAGATCCATGGTCGTTTCGGGGTTCTGCTCCACACTGGCGGCGCGCGGTTTCCCAGCGCAGTCCCCACTCAACCAAATCCGATGTTCGTGCTCGAACAGTCCGCGCGGGCGGCAGCCCGGCATCAACTGCTCTGCCTCTGCATACTCCGGGTCGAACTGGATGCGGAACAAAGTGGTCACGGGAACCGAATCATGCAGCGTACACACACCGTAGTACCAGTGCCCGTCTCGCACGGCCACGTGGGTCGATTGCTGTGAGCAGGGCACCGGCACGGACAGCGGTAACCCGCGCCCGTTGTCGACCCCCTGTCGTGTGATGCGGTGCAGACCGAAGCCGAAACAGTCGCGCTGGCCTTCTGTGCAAGCTTCTCGCGGCCCTCGGGCGAACACGAGAGCCTCATCACCGGTAGGCGCCAGGGCAATGTTCCCCCTCAGCATCTTTTGGGTATGCCAGGCGGGCCCCAGATCCACCACTTGGGCGGAGGCAGCGCCGGCAATGGTGGCGCTGGCACGCGCTTCGCCGCCAATCCGCTCGATCCAGGCGAGAGCAGTGCCTGATTCGAGGCGCGCGGCCACCAGGTCCGTCACCGTCCCGGCTGTCGAGCGCCCCGACACCAGTGTGACAGGCTCTCCCTTCAGCCCACCGCTGCTGGTCAAGTGCTGCGCCTTCACGGCTCCGCGGGAGCCGCGTTCCGCCCAAAGCAGTGTCGCACCATCGAAAGTGGCGATGAGTTCGAATGCCGTCGCTGAATCGAGCTGGGTTGGGCGTTCGAGTTCCAAACGGCTGGCAACCGGCAGTCCGAGCCCCTGAGCAGCGCGCGCGCTCGGCTCGCCTCCCTGCGCCGAATCGCGATCGCAGCCGAGGGCCAACACCCACCAGACAATGGCCAGTAAATGAGCCAGGTTTCTAGGGTGCCGCGGCGATATCGACCTTCGACTCATAGACTAGTTTGCCATACTTGGGGCTCGGCACTTCGATCGAGTACTCGTTCGGGACCCCGATGGTTACGCTCTTGCCCTGACCCTTCAGCTTGATCTCGACGCTGTCGGGCGTTTCTTTGACGATGGTGAACTCAACCTTGCGTTTGCGCGTCAGCTTGTTGCCGTGCTGCGAGGAAGTGATCCAGTAAAGTCGCCCGCCATCATCCTTCTGGAAATGCAGAACGTCCTCGTCGATTTTCGCGCGCTCACGCTTCATGCATTCGTTGTGGCGTTTGGGATTGTCATTGTGCTTACTGCAGCGCTCCTCCGCTTTCTCGCCCGCTTCCGATGAGGAGAAGGCCAGCGAGTACATCTGATCGGGAAGCAGCAAGAGCTCCGACGCCGAGCGACCGGGCTGCGACTCCGGTTCCTCCGGCGCCTCGGCCTTGGCGGAGGTTCCTGGCGCGGCGGGCTGTTCGGACTTCGCTGGAGCCTTGCTCGGGGCCTTTGCGCCCGAACCCGCGCAGCCCGCGTACAAGGCGATGGTCAACAGTGCGAAAATGGTTCTTTTCATGGGATGAGGTAACCTTTGCAGATTGGATGATACCTCTCGGGGTTTTGGGCATCGGGAGTCCTTTTACAGCCGCTCGAACCCATCGAGCAAGCCTTCGGGCCGGAGCGTCGCCTGTGGATAGGTTTCCATGCGTTTGCACGATACAGCCACTGGAACCATGGTTGAGCCACCTTGACCGCCCAGAGCGAAGCTTCGACCCCTGCGAAGGCAACGGCTGAGCGGCTGGCCCTTCCGCGGGGCGCGTGGGTCGAGCATCGGCCTGGCTGGCTGGAGGCATCCGCGGCCGAGTCGCTCTACCATCATTTGGAACGCGAGGTCGCCTGGCAGCAACGGTCCATCTGTCTATTCGGAAAAATGATCCCCCAACCGCGTCTGATCAGTTGGGCCGGCGAGCTCCCCTATCGCTACTCGGGCCAAACGTTGGAGCCAGCACCGACGCCCGACTTCTTGCGTCCTGTGTGGCGCTTGGTCGAGGACGCTTCCGACTGTCAGTTCAATCACGTGCTGATGAATCGCTACCGGGATGGGTCCGACAGCATGGGCTGGCACGCGGATGACGAACCAGAGTTGGGTACGAACCCAACCGTCGCCTCACTCTCGCTCGGAGCTTCTCGCCGCTTTCTGCTCAGGCCTCGACGTCGTGGCGACCGGGGCGAAAGCCCCGTGCGTGAGTGGTTGCTCGAGCATGCCAGCCTGTTTGTCATGGGCGGAAGCCTGCAGCATCACTTTCGACACGCCGTCCCGCGCGTGCATGGTGCGGTGGGCGAGCGCATCAGTCTCACCTTTCGGCACCTTCATTCCGCCCCCCTTGCCAGAAGAATGCCGGCCCCGACATGACAACCCTTCGAACTCACCCGAAGTTCCGCTGGCTGCTGTGCGGCCTGCTGGGTTCGAGCCAGGTGCTCGCGCAATCGCCAGAGGAAACTGAAGGAGCGAAAACGGACGCGCTGGCCGCCGCAGCAAGCCCGGACCAGCTCGACAGACAAGCTGCCGGCCTGATCGCTGATGTCACGAGGCTGGTGGCCGCCGAGACGTCCGTCGGTTGGGTGGTGGACGACCTGGAGATTGACGACATGCTCCCCGCACTCTTGCGCAGCGTCTGTCGCGCGGTGCCCGCGGCAAGGCAAATGGCGCTGGCTCGGCTCGAAGCGAAGAGTCGGACCGAGGGCGATCCGAAAGGGCTCTACCTCGCGGCGGGGCATGAGATGACCGATCGCGTGAAGGATGCGCTCGCGGCGCAGAGGCGACTTCGCGCGCTAGAAGCCGCGCTCGCTGTCGCGGATCGGAGTTGCCCTTTCTGGCTCGAGCTGGACCCCGAGTTCGAGGGGCAACAAACCGACCGAAACCGTTTCACCCTGAACGTGGAATCCGGAGGCGTGGCGATCCTGCGACAGACTGCCGGGGGCTGGACTCTCGGAGCGGGAGGCTTCGGTCGAGTCCTCCCGAGCTACGGCTTCGACGGTGACTGGACGCTCCTTGGAGGAGTCGAGTTTGGCGGTGGAGCTCTGCTACGACCCGGCGAACAGACGACAGGGGTCGCGGTCAACTACTTCCCGGCGCTGCCAGTAATCGCACGAATTCGTGGCACATCGTGGCACTACGACATCGAAGTGGCGCCGGTCGCTCTCTTCCAGACGGACGACACACGCGTGAGCTATGGAGCCCGCTTCGGGACCACCATCGGACTCAGCGCGCTGTACACCACGGGCTTCATTCCCTGGGCGGGGGCCTCCCTAGCCTACGAGTATTACTTCTCGAGCGGCGGCAGGCCGGAGGCGCACTTCATCCGCAGTGGCTTTCGGGCGGGGATTTCCTGGGACCCGTGACTCCACCAACCCCGCTCGGCACCGCAGTCAGGCCAAGTGGCCGCTGGCCGGACGGCTTGACTCGACCCGCAACTTCCTCGAAGAAGGGTTCTGATTTCACCAGGAGGAAACCACGATGGACGTTGCGATAGTCGGCGATGGCCCGGGCGGCCTGAGCGCTGCGTTGTTCTTGGCCAAGAACGGCTTGGAGGTCACGGTTTTCGGGCAGGACAAGACCGCCATGCACTTCGCGTTGCTGCGCAACTACTTGGGAGTTGCCGAGGTCCATGGAAGCGAGTTTCAACGCATCGCGCGTCAGCAAGCGCTCGCGTTTGGCGCGAAGCTCGAGAACGTTCGGGTCGAACGAGTGCGCGCCGAAGGCAATGGATTTCAGCTGGAGCTCCAAAATGGGCACCAGGCCGATGCTCGCTATTTGATCCTCTCGGAGGGGAAGTCCCCGCGTCTGGCCCAACAGCTTGGGCTCGACTTCGACCCCGAGCTGGGGCTGGAAACGGATATCAACGGCAAGACGGCACACGCTGGTGTTTACGCCGTGGGACGTTTGGCGCGCCCAGGTCGAAGCCAGGCCATCATCAGCGCCGGGGATGGAGCCGCGGCCGCCATCGACATCCTTTCCAGCGAAAAGGGTGAGCCCTTCAGCGATTGGGATTCCCCCCCGGAGCCGGGCTAAACGGCCCCCCTCGCGAGGGCGCCCCTGCCGTGTCCGACTCGATCCCGAATCGACTCCATTTCATCTGGCTCGGAAGCGAGCTCCCCTGCTTTGCAACTCTCGCAGCGAAGTCCGCCTTGCTTCGCAACCCGGGAGCCCGCGTTCTCCTCTGGCACGAGCCGAACCTGCGAGACGACGCCCGCGCAAGGCTGCTCAGAAACGCCGGGGTGGAGTTCCGTGAGCTCTCGTTCAGCGATTTGCTGGCGTCGGCAGCGCGGCAACCGGTCGAGCCGAGCGTAGTTCCCGATTTCCAGAGCCTGGCTCGAATCTGGGATCGCCTTTCTGCTCCGGCGGCCAGGTCCAATCTGCTCCGGCTCCTCATCCTGTTCAGCGAGGGTGGCATCTATCTGGACACGGACACGCTGACCCTCAAGGACCTGAGCCCATTCCGGCGCGAATCCCGTGCGTTCTACGGTGTGGAGCACATCCTCTGGTCCAGGGAACGGCTCCGCAGAAGCCATCCCTACTTCTGGACGCTGGGGCCTCTGCTCTCCGGCCTGCGGCTGGTGAACGCTCGGCTTCCGAACGGCTACAAGCTCCACCGCTGGCAGCTGTCCTGCTATGGAAAAGCGGCGAACAACGCAGTGCTCGGCTTCTCACCGGGACACCCCTTCATCGCACGTGCCTTCGAGCGCATCGGCCAGCTCGAAGAGGGGGATTGGACCAAACGCTACCGCCTGGGCACGCATCTCTTGCAGGAGCTGGTCGCCGCCGATGACCTGCCCGGCGACTTGCCCAAGCGCTACCCACCGGACTTCTTCTATCCCCTGGGTCCGGTGATTTCTCGGCACTACTTCCAAAAACGTTCCGATGCCGCAGCAGCCGCCCGATCCCTGGTGCCGCCGGATGCGCATGTCTTGCACTGGTACGCTTCGGTCGCCGACCTGGGGAAACTCGACGAACAGTACCTCCGCCGCCACCCTGACGAGAGCGTGTTCTCTCATCTTTGTACGCCATTGTTGGAATGACTGAAGCACCCTCGACCCGGCCCTCACTTTCCCGAGCTGACCGAAAAGGCTGGTGGCGTAGAGCCTGGAGCGCTCTCGCGAACGGCCTGGTCAGCCTCGCCACGGAGGACGTCTGGGTTGCACGCCTGCTGGTGGCTTTCGTGCTCCTCGAGCTAGCGGCCCTCGGCTGGGATCTTCCGGGGGCGTACGGCTGGGAGAACGACGGTGGCGCACCTCGCGACCTATTCGGGGGAATCGCCAACAATCTGACCCCCGGTCACGGACATCGCTACCCGCTCTTCCACTACCTTCTCATCGGCATTCTATCGAGCCCAGTACTCTTGCTGGACGCGTTTATCGCGCTCGCGCGCGGTTTCGAAATTCAAGAGGTCGTGGTCTCCGTACCGTCGATGACGGCGATAGCGCTGCTCGCCAAGTTGACCAGCGTCACGATGATGAGCGTGGCCCTGCTGGCGCTGGCGCGTGTGTTTCGAAACTGCTTTTCCACCCAGGCGGGGCGCTGGGCAGTGCTGTTTGCGGCTACCAACTTGTCCGTGGGCTACTATGGCCGGGTCACCAACATGGACGGGCCGTACCTGATGTGGACCGCCCTGGCCATCGATAGGCTCGTCCTGTTGGCGAAGCGCGGCCGCTCTTCGGACTATGCGGCTTTCGCAATATTCGTCGCGGCCAGCATGGCCACCAAGGATCAAGCGTACGCCAGTTACGCACTCACGGGGCCGCTCTACCTCATCGTGCTGCCCCTGTTGCAGCGCCACGCCTTCGCGGCCGGCGCGCGTCACTTCAAACAGCTCGCCCGGGCGCTGGGCATCGGGGCGCTGGGCTACGCGGTCCTTTCCGGAGCTTTGTTCAACCCCACTGGGTTCGTGGCCCGCCTGCGCATGCTCACGGGTACGAACAGCCAAGACTGGAAGACCTACGAGAGTACGCCAGCGGGCTGGTGGGCGAACATCCAGGCGCTCTTTCACAATCAACCAGAGTTCTGGTGGCCCTGGCCTGTCGTGGCTTTCGCCTGGCTGGGTGTCCTCGGCATTGCCCGCCGCGCGCCGAGAGCGACGCAGCCCGGCATGGTGTGGCGCGCCTTGCCACTCGTGGCAGGCATCAGCAGCACCGTGGCCTTCACGCTAGTGGTAGGTCGGGACGCACACCGCTTCGTTCTACCTCTGGGGTTCTGGCTCGCCGGCTACGCGGGCGTCGCAGCTGCCGGCCTGGTCGAGTCCGTGAAGATGCCTTGGCTGAAAAGACTCGGTTTCGCTGGGGCGGCAGCCCTGGTGGGGCTCGGGCTCGCGCAGAGCCTAGAGTTGCTCGTTACCCAATGGACCGACCCTCGCCGAGATGTCGAAGCATTTCTGGCGCGCCAGCCTGCAGGAACGCGTGTCGAAACCTATGGGCTGGGTGTGTACCTGCCGAGATTCGACCTGAGCGATCACAGTCCTTACTCGGTCACCCACGTGCGCGCGGACCCGAAGCGCCGCCCACCGCTCATTGTCGGCATGCACACCATAGTCGACGACTATTCCCGTGTTTCCGAACGTCGCCCGGATATCTTGGTTATCCCAGAGGCCTTTGCCGAGCGTTTTCTCGGCAAGCGAGCCGAGGCCCACCGCATCGAACGCAAGGCACTCGAGCGCTACATCGAGGCCCGCGGGGCCCTCGATTTCTTTCCCGCCGCTGCTCGCAATCGGCTTGTCGGCTACGAGCGGCTGGAGGTCGGACAGGTCCGACTACCGCGTTGGTACCGAGCCCTCGGGGGGCGCGCCATCCGCATTCACGGTTCCACGGGTCAGGCCGTTTGGGTGCTCCGGCGCATCGAACGGGTGCGAGCCGACACGCTCGCATCTCGGAACCGCCACCCGACGCGCCTCTGACGGACTATCTGACGGCGACGCCAAATTCCTTGCGCAGGCCGGCGAACTCTCTCGACACGGCGTACGGCAAGAGGTCGCGGGCGCGGTCCGCGGCGGACCCGCCCCCCAGCGGCGCACCAGCCACGGCGAGAACCGTACCTGCTACGGTAATGTCCCCGCTGGCCAACAGCGCCACCCGACAGGCAGCCCGTTCCACGGAGCTGGCCCACGCGACAACGTCCAGCTCTCGCCCGGAAGCCAAGAGCGCGTCGACGGCCCGCTCGAGAGAATCCGCTTCCGCGGGATCGACCCGATCGGACAGCTCGCTACGCAGCTGCTCGCCCAACTCTCCCAACGGAAGGTCCAGGTCGGGCTTGACCAGCACGACCGCCGCGCGCAGTAGCGCCGAAAGCGACGCCGCGTCGGTCCAAAAAGCGAGCAGACGCCATGGACTTCGCGAGTAAGCCAAGTGGTGAGCCGCGATGAACGACAGCTCCACCACTGAGCGCCCACTCAACACGTTTCGACCGAGGAGCAGCGAAGGCTCGGGCGTGGGCAGGGTCGCGACACTGACCCGTCCGTTGTCGGGCTGCACATAAAGGCGGGGCTCCTCGATATCCAGCAGGCGGCTCGCCCAAGCGAAACAGCGCACCGCGCTCACGGTGCTCTTCTTGGAATTGACTCGACTCTTGTCGCCAGGCAAGAAGCGTCTGAGCTTCGGCGCCTGATGCTCGAACCAGTACGCCATGGCAGCCGGCTCTATCGCAGCCATGACTCTATCGATTTCCGGGCTATGTTCTTCTGGAAGCACTCTTTCCCAGATGCTTTCATCGAAACTACGCCCGGTCTGCAAGAGCCCCTCCGGTGCATATTGCGTGTAGCTGAGTTGCTCGTTGATCTCCGCTTCCCCCAGCGCCACCAGCACCGAGCACACAAGAAAGCTTTGGTCGGTATTGGAGCCTCGAGACAACAGTTCATGCAAGCGCCGATACACCTCGGTCGAACGAGGCGACAGGGTTGCAGCGACTTCCAGCGATCGGATCGCTCCGTAGTCGTTCCCCTCTTCTTCCAGGAGCTTGGCCAGTGCGAAGCGGGCGTTGGGATCTTCGGGCAGCAGCTCGATCAGGCGCTCCAGCGCGCCGACCGCCTGGTCGTTGTCAGCGAGCTCTTGCCAGTACACCTCGGCCAGCTTGCGCAGCAACGTACCTCGCTGCTGCACGTCGCCGAGGCGCTCGATTTGACGTTCGTAGGCGGAGGCCAACCCTTGTGGGTCGCCCGCCCGCCGGAGCTCTGCTTCCACTGCCGAAAACCCTCCGGGCACTTGCGCATCGTCCTCGATGGCGGCTTCGTAGATGGCTACCGCTCGCGCCGTGTTCTTGGTCTTGTCACTGCAGAGCTTCGCCGCCTGCACCAACGCCTTGGCGCGCGCGGCTCGAGAAGGGATGCCTTCCGCCAGCTCGACAGCAGCGCCAACGGAAGCCGCCCAATCGCCCAGGGACTCGTGAACGCGCTGAAGCCGCTGCAAGAGCCTGCGATCGCCCTGACGCAGGGTCAGCGCCTTCTCGAGCGCCTGGCGTGCCGCAACCAAGGATTCGTCGGCAATGGTCTCGCAAAGCTTGACCATGTCCTCAGGAGCTTCTTCGAGCCCGGCCAGGAGCCTGTGGTGCAGAGCAGCCGCTATCGCGCTTTCGCCGCTCTGGTTGGCCAATGCGGCCCTCGCTCGCAGCATTTCTCCGTGGTTTGGAGTAATGGAGAGCGCTTCGTCCAGCAGTTGCCGAGCCTCCTTCGCGTTTTCCCTTCGCAGCTCCACCTCGGCCAACGCGGCCAGCAAGAGCGCCCGCCTCTCGCTTGCCTCGTGGCGTAGAAAGGCGTCCGCGACACGATAGTGATTGCTCGCCGCGTCCAGATCCCCACTTTCGGCAAGCTCCCGGGCTTGTCCCAAGAACTGCTCGATCTGCTCGCTTACGTCTTGCTCGGCAGTTCGGAATTCCGCGTCGAGCTGCCTGGAGACTTCGTCGTCCAATACTTCGCAGGACTCCAACCGGACCAGCAGCGTCTGTTCGCTGAGCGGCGTCCCCACGCCCAGCGCGCCTGCCAGAGCTTCGGCCGCAGTCAGGTTCTCCGGAACGAAGTGCAACTGCTGCCGAAGCTCCGGATCCGTCGCATACCGAAGGATCGAATCAGCGCCATCTTCCAGTTCTTCGCTGTCGTCGACACCCGGAACTATGGCGACCCTCATGAAGCGGCAGCCTAGCCCGAATGATCGAGGCTCGCGAGCAACGACAAGAGCGCGCGAAACTCTGAAACGCGGAAAGATGCGCCTCGACCATCACCGAACCCCAATCGGCGAACTCGAACAAGTCCGGCGAGCGCCAGAGGAATGGAAAATTTCAGCCGCATGCTGCTCGCTCGCGGCCCGGCTGCATCACGGGCGAGCGCCACGCTCACCCAGGCTACTCGTAGAACTCGATTTCGCGAGCCCCCGTGTTACCGCCGCTCGTCTCCAGGGCGCGCAACAGGACTCGTTGGGCATCCAGCGGTGGTGACAGCGCAAACTCGTAGCGGACGTCGGGGTCGGGGGTCTCGAAGGGCCCGCGCACTTCACCGTCACCGTCGAACCTGAGCTCCAGCTTGCGGATGATCGAGGAACCATCGCTCATTTCACGACTGCGAAAGGCGAAGGCAGTGGCTCCTTGGCTTCGTCTGCGCAACCCAACAGCATGCTCGCCGCCAGGTACTGCGCCAGCCAGTTCGGAACACTAAAAGGAGTCACGCCCCTAGCATACCTCAACCAGCGGCTCGCGCAGGCTGCCAGGCGCCACACTCGGCTCAGTGGGCGTGACGCCGGTAGGGTCGATACTGGTAATATTTGGGCCGCGCATCCAGACGCACGTGAAGCCAAGAAACCCCGAGCCCCGAGGTGCTGAGCCAGAGGGGGTGCTCGGATAGGCGCTCGCACACGGCGTCTCCGACGCTCCGCAGCAAGCGGTGTCGTTGCGCGATGGGCGCGAGGTGCAAGAACATCGCCAGGTGCGAGTAGGCGCCGCGCGGTCCTCTCATGGCAGGCGCAATGAGCTGGGCGTCCCCGCCGAGGTTCGGGAACTGGACCACGGTCGCTTCTGGTCGAAAGTGTGCGGCGAAAGCCATCGGATCCGCCACGGCGGACTCCAGGTCAGGAGCGTGCAGCACGGCGCATTCGAACGGACGGCCCCAGCAGAGCCGGCACACGGGGACCACCTCCCAAAACAGCGCCGTAAAGCCAAGACTCGCAAGTCCGTCCAGAAACGTCTGGCGCGCCAGCGGCTCGGTGCGAAAAGCGTTCATGACGCGAGCGTACGAAGCGCGAGTTCCATCGACCAGCAGGTGAACCACCTTGCCTGACTGCTCTTTCAAGTCTTCGGATTGCAGATCCCACATGACAGGAGCACACACCTCATCAGGTGGCTTGCTCGAGGGCGCGCTCGAACGCATGCGCCACCTCGAGCTGCAATGCCACCAGCAAAACGGTTTCGAACTCCGGCGCCTCACCGAGGAAATCCGCGATCTCCCGCACGGCGAGTTCGGCGGCTTCGCCGAGCGGGAAACCGTACGCTCCGCAGCTGATGGCGGGAAAGGCAAGGCTCCGCGCGCCATGGCGCCGAGCGAGCGCGAGCGAGTTCCTGTAACAGCGAGCCAAAAGCTTCCGCTCACCTGCGGCTCCGCCGCGCCAGACGGGGCCCACGGTATGAACCACCCAACGCGCGGGCAAACGAAACGCTGGCGTGAGTCGCGCCTCGCCGGTAGGGCAGCGCACGCCAGGTCGCGACTCCGGCGACTCGCGACACGCGCTGAGTAGCTCGGGCCCCGCCGCGCGGTGAATCGCCCCGTCCACCCCGCCACCCCCCAACATCGCTTGATTCGCGGCGTTGACCACCACGTCCACTGCCAGACGCGTGATGTCGCCGAGTCGCACCTGGATCCGTTCGGTCAGCTTAGAATTGCCCATGCGGGCCCGAGCTTAGCTCATCCGCTCCACCCGTCGTATTCCACGAGGACCCCCAATCGCGGATCGTCTCGATTTCGAACTATGAAAGGAGACATGCCAATAGGACCCTGCTGAGCCCCAACCCCCGAACGGGCGGTCTAGCTGCCTTCACCGCGGGACCAAACCGCGGATTTCCTTCTGCGTACCACCCGGCACATCGGGGGCCCAGCGCAGTGAACTCCAGAGACAACGAGCTAGAGTAAACGCAAACGGTGACCACGACCACGACCGACCCAGCAACACCGCGGCGCAAGAGGCGTGGTGTATTTTTCAAGGTTCGCCTGACGCTCTTGCTGGGCCTCCTAGTAGGCGTCGCTGGCTACGCCTTGTCGGATGTGCGCGAGCGGCGAGAACGCAACACTTGGGACCGCACCTTGGAGGTCGCGGTCGTGCTCTTGTCCGACGGCCCCCTCGACCCAGTCGCGGCGGACCGTGTGCGGGAACGCACCGCCAAGCTGCAAGCCGTGCTCAACCACGAATTCGTCCGGTATCGAACGGGGCCTCCAGCGTTTCACCTGAGCTTCTTCGGTCCAGCCGCGGTGTCTCGCTCGGCCCCCTACCCCGAGCAAGATGGCTTGTTCGAAACTGCGCTCTACAATTACCATCTGTGGCGCTACACGCGCAGCGTGGACCGAGGGCTCGGTCTCGATTCCGGGCGCTACGACTCGCGCATTTATCTGGTAGCTCGCCCCACGTCGACCACGCGGGTTCAATCCGTTGAAGGGTACGGGCAGAGCGGCGGGCGAATCGGGGTCGTCCAGGTAGAGCTCAATCTGCCAATGGCTGACATGGTGCTGGCCGTGGCCGCCCACGAGCTATTCCACACCCTCGGCGCCAGCGACAAGTATGACGACCGCGGTCGCTCACTGATCCCCGAGGGGTTGGCCGAGCCCTGGCAGCATCCACCCTTCCCGCAGCGCTACGTGGAGCTGATGTCTCGCAATCGACCGATTACCCCCGAGCGCGAAGTACCGCTGGAAACCCTGGACGAGCTACGCGTTGGTCCGACCACAGCGCGGGAGATCGGCTGGACCGACGCTCGATAGCTCGAGCCCGGATTGCAACTTTGGAATTCGGGGACCACACTTCATCGGGTGACACCCCTAGTGTTGAGCTCGATAGCCGCCTGGATCATCGTGGTCGTGGTCGCGCACCTGCGCTCGCGCGCCTACGCCATTTTCCGAGGTGTGAGCTTGGGGATCTACCTGCCGCTGGCCATCGCGATGATCCCACGTTTGGGCGAGTACCAGCTTCCTTGGTACTACCTGCACGCCACGGTGTTCGTGCACTCGCTCTGCCTGATCGCGCCGCGAATGCGCCCGTTTTGGTATCGGGCGCTGGTCAGCATGCCCGCGGCGTTCATGTCCGCGGGGACCTTGCTCGCCTTACCCTGGGCCTTGGCCGTTGCCTTCGGGTTCGATCCCTGGCTGCCTTTCTTGCCCTACCTGGTGGCGGGTGTCGGGGTGATTCAATCACTCACCACCCGAATCGAGGAGGTCGACATCACGGTACGGGATCGCGTGGTGGTGAGCGGAGTGCAGCGCCACGAATACGGCTCTGAACGCGTCCCAAGGCCCTTGAAGTTGGTTCAGATCACCGACCCGCACCTCGGTCCCTTCATGTCGGAGCACAGGCTCCGTCGTATCTGTCAGCGCGCGATCGAGCGAAACCCCGACCTGGTCCTGCTGACCGGAGACTTTCTGACCATGGAATCGCAGCGCGATCCGCAAGTACTGAGCAGCGCTCTCGCGCCCTTGGCTCAACTACCCGGCCGGGTCTTTGCATGCTTCGGCAACCACGACCATGAGGCGCCGGAAACCGTACGGCAGGCCCTGGCCAGCGTAGGGGCATGCTTGCTCGTGGACGACGCCGCGCTGGTCGACACGGAGGCCGGACCGGTGCAAATCGTAGGCTTCGATTTCGCCTTTCGCGGGCGCGCTGAGCGGATGTTGGCGTGCTGCGCCGCCCATCCTCGCGTGCCCGACGCCCTGCGTGTCGCCCTTCTGCATGACCCCGGAGCGTTCAGGGAGTTGCCCGCCGGGGAAGCCGACCTCGTCGTCAGTGGGCATACCCACGGAGGTCAGGTCGGGCTCTTGAGCCTGGGGCTTCCCTGGACGATGCTGCGCCTGTTCGCCAAGATCCCGGATCATGGTCTTTGGGCGCGCGGCACCGACCGCCTATACGTTCACCGCGGCACCGGCCACTATGGCTTTCCGCTGCGCCTCGGCGTGCCCGCAGAAGAAAGCCTGCTGCGCGTCCACGCGATTCCCCTGAGTTAGAGGGAGCGTGATTCGCAGTCGCTCATTTTGCTTCCCGTTTACTTCTCGGCGCAAGGCCCTGGCCGCGGGGCCTCAACCGAGAATCCGTCCACGAGACTGTGATCCTCATCCAACAGATGCAGGGCAAGCGTGCGCAGGGGTCCCTTCTTGCACACGAGCTGAAAACGCTGCCAGCGGTTGCCGTCACGCTCGATCAGCTCGCCCAGCTCGCAGGGCCCTTGAGACGCTAGCTCCCGAGCAAGCACCCGCGCGCGGGGCACGGCATCGAACTTCGGGGCAAGCAGCTCGCCGAATCGATCGGCATCGAAATCGCCCAACCGAGCCACGAGTCGCTCGGCCGCTTCGCGCCCACCCTGGATGGCGGGCACCCCCGACGAATGGCCGACGAATCCGTCGATCAGACCGCTTTCAGGATTCAGGTAGAGCGCCATTTCCAGGCGGGCCTTCTGACAGGAAAGCAAGTACCGAGCCTCGTTTCGGTTTTCGTAGTGAAGCATCGGGCCCGCGCTACACTTGCCGTGCAACTCCCGGTACTCCTCGAACTCCTCCCGCTCACGCTGCTCCGTAATCGAACGCTTGTGAGACTCACTCAGCATGGCTGAGTACTTCTGCGGATCCCAGTCATTGTAGACATCGAGCAAGCGTGTCAGCGCGGCCTCCAGCCGCGGCGCCCGGCTTGCCGTGAGCTGGCGACGTGACAGCCCGCCGCTCTTTCTCAAACGCTCCAAGAGGTCTCGCCGCAAGCTCCCCATGTCGGCGGGAGCCGAATTGGTGAATACGAACACCCCAACGCCGTACTCGGGCAGCAGCGCCGCATCGCTGGCAAAACTGTGAACCAGACCATTGTGGAAAACCACATGGTCGAACTCGCAGGTCTCGTATCCGTGCCAGGATAGCCCGACGAACGAAGCTTCGCCGTTGGCGACATAGGGGCTGTCGCCCGAGGCGCGGCTCACGCCGAAGCCCGTCAGACGCCCCATCTGATGGGACTCGCGACGGGTGCTGCGCCGGACGGGATCGCCCGGCTCCTCGCTACCCGGCGGGTGTGCCGCAAGTTGCCAAGCCAAGAAACGCGCGAAGTCTCGGCCCGAAATATAGAGCCCGCCACCAGGCTCCCGCGCCCCCAATGCCTCGTCCTTCGGATCCACTACCCACCGGCCCGCAGCGTCGCGCTTGTGTGGGCGTGCCAGGTGCGCCCGGGGCACCGCACTCGCGTCCCAGACCGCCGACTCGAGAGCGAGCGGCTCGAACAGCTGCTCCTTCATGATATCTCGATAGGGCGCGTCAACGACTCGCGAAAGGATCAGACCGAGCAGCGTGTAACCGAAATTCGAATATTGGTAGCGGCTGCCCGGCTCGACCCCTAGCTGCATACCGACCAGCGAACGCAGGATCGCCGCCTGGCTGGTTCCTTTGCCGTTGGTGTCGTCGAGCGTGGCCCCCTCCCGCGGCAGGCCCGACGTGTGCATCAACAGGTGCCGAACGGTAATTGGTCTTGCATCTGGGGAGGGCATACCGACTCGCCCCAGCTCCGGAAGGTAGTCGCGCGCGGGCGCATCCAACGATAGCATTCCCTTGTCGCGCAGCTTCAAGATGGCCATCGCCGTCATCGGCTTCGTGATCGAACCAATCCTGAAAACACTATCCGGATCGACCGGAGTTCGAGTCTCGGTATCCAAGAATCCGTACGAGCTCGTCTTGACCAGTTCGCCATCCACCACGACCCCAGCGAGCAGTCCGACCAGATCGAGCGCCTTCCCCTTTTGCTGGAGCCAGCTGTCCATGTCCTCGAGTGCGCCGACGAGCTTCTGCTTGCGGTCGGGATCGGTGAACTCGTATTCGAGCGAATCGTGCGCCACGACTTCGTCTGCTCGGGTTTGGGGGGCGGCGGCCGGTTCTTCCCGAGGCGCAGTGTCCAGCATACGCGGCGGTATGGCAATCGGAGCAGATTGGCAAGCGAAGCAAACACCTAGCAGGACGAACCACACCGCGCGTCGCTGGGTCGGCCCTGCGCCTGACGGGGGAACACGAGAGTCTGGATTCGGCGGGCGTGCCGCCATACCCCGAACTCGAAACGTCGCCGCCATGAAGACCGGCGGGGAGTGTTCCACCAGCGCTCGCCCGCGTCAATTCCAGCCAGCGCGCTTTCCTCTCCGCAAATCGGATCATGACTCGAAAGCTGCAAACGGCTAGCGTGCAGCGATGCGCAACGCTCTTGTCGAAGCCACGCCAGCCCACGACCGAGACACCTTCAGCGGGGCCGAGTTAGAGCCGCTGCAGTCGGTCGGGCACGGCATCACGGCGGCGACTGGTCGCTGGACCTTCGGCAATGGCGTCTGCCGCACCTTCGATCA
Organism: uncultured delta proteobacterium; assembly: GCA_963809955.1. Lineage (GTDB taxonomy): Bacteria > Myxococcota_A > Polyangia > Polyangiales > Polyangiaceae > JAICQQ01. The sequence goes on along the minus strand of CAWELQ010000007.1, from coordinate 136,660 downwards.
ACACATCCGCGCTTCAGTGCCCGGCTACACCGAGCTCCAAGAGACGATCTTGAAGCTCGCAGAACGCATGGTCGCACCGGGAGCGGTCGCCTGTGACCTCGGTTGCTCCACCGGCAACCTGACGCACGGACTCGCCAGGCGCTGCCCAGCCGCACGGGTCATCGGAGTAGATCTGGAACCTCAAATGCTCTCTGCAGCCAAGCGCTTGGCGCCGACCCGACCCGACTACCGATGCGCGGACATCCGTGGCTTTTCGCTCCCGCGCTGCGCGCTGATCACGAGCTGTTATACGCTGATGTTCCTCCCGCTCTCGGATCGCCTGCCACTGCTCGAGCGAATCCGCAACTCGCTCGCGCCCGACGGAGCCTTCGTACTAGCCGAAAAGGTCATACGACGAGACCCCAGCGAGCAGGCGCGTTGTCGAGACGAACACTATGCCTTCAAGCGTGCGCAGGGGCTGAGCGATGCGGAGATCCGCGCCAAGGCGGAGAGCATCCGCGGCCGACTGGTCCCGCTCTATGAGGACGAGAACCTCGACTTGCTCGAACGTGCCGGGTTCGAAACGGTCCGACTGATCGCACGACACACTTGCTTCGACGCCTGGCTGGCCCGCTGAGAAGCCGGCTCGCGACGGACTTCCCCATGCGCGGGCCCTTAGTTTAGTTGTCCGGGCTCCACGGGGCCGACCCCAGCCAACTCCAGAAGCTCGTGCATGCGCGCAATCAAACGACTGATGCGCTCCAACGGGTCCAGCTCTTCGAGTAGGCGCTGACGCTCGTCCGCATCGCTGACGAAGATGACGGATAGGGCGTCGGCGCATTGCCCCGCCGTGGGCGCGTCGCGCACGATGCGTTCGAGCGTTTCGATGGAATCGGGAAGCTGTGGGCCCAAACGCTTGACCAAAGCCCCGAGCTCGTGCCGGAGGGCGCTCAGCTCGGCGAGTGAAGCACCCTCTCGATCGGGCAGCTCCTCGACACGCGCCACACGATAAGGTTCGCTGCCCAGTTCTTCGAGCAGCCGTACTCTCATGATACCGTCGAGCAGGATATTGCTGCGACCGTCTGGCAACTTGCGATGCTCTGCAATACTCCCGAGACCGCATACTTCGAAAACCCGAGGGCAGTCGTAGTACTCGTTCTCGAAACCCGGCTTCAGGCGCGGAATCGCTATCAAGCCGGCACCGCGCATGGCATCGCTGACCAGACGCCGATAGCGCGGCTCGAAAACATGCAGAGGCAGGCGCATCCTCGGAAAGAAGACCACATCTGGTAAGGGGAACAATGGGACGATCTGGAGCTCGCCAGCCCCCGACCTGCCTTCAGGAAAACTCACCCAGCCGAGTCTACCGCGAAACCCGTCAATGGCCAGCACCCGGACGCCCTGGCCCACCGGGCGCTTCGTGAGACGCAGTCCCTGCCGAGAGGATTCGTCGCACGGTTTGGCGTGGCCAAGCGTCTCGCGGTCAGCCTTCCAAGCGCCCCACCGCCCGGAGCCAGCGGTCCGTGGGCAGCACCAAACGGCGGGCCCCCAAGTCGAAGAGCCCGAACGCCATGCGAGCCTCGCAGCACAATTGCCTCTCCGCGTCGAAAATGCTCTGCACCAATTGGCCCACCTTGCCTTCGTACGAAGCCACATTCGACTCCACCAAGACGCGCGTTCGATTCCTCAGCTCGCGTTTGAAGCGAATCTGGATTTCCACAATCGTGGGCCCCTGCCCGGTGGCACGGATGACGTCGAGACCATAGCCGTTGCCGTGGATCCAATCCCAGCGCGCTTCCTCCATGATTTCCAGGTAGGTCGCGTTATTCACGTGGCCAAAGGTATCCAGATGGCGCTCGACGATCTGTAGCTCGTACTTGTGAATTTGCCAGTTCATGTCGAACTCACGCGGAGGCTGTGCTCGCGACCAAGGGAGAGGTTAACGCACACGGGTCGGGGCGGGTACTTCCTTTCGCCAGCCGGCCTCAGGTATTCTGATGGGCCACCCGTGGAATGGACCGCGCGCACGCCAAGAAGTAGTAGCCAGCGACTCCAAGCAGGAACGCGCCACCAATACTGAGCGCGTAGCTGACGGCCTTGAAGAAGGCGAGCCGGGTGCTACCTGTCGCCAACAGGTCCTTGTAGAGCTGCAGCGCCACCGAACCCGAGTACCCCGCCGCGTCCAGGACATTGACTGCGAAGACTGCCGTGCCAGCGAAGCGCGTCGCCGCCATGATTCTGTCGAACAAGAACGAGCTGAAGGGCACGTAGGCCATGTATGCCCCCAGCCCAATACAGATCATCCAACCCTGACCACTGAGCCAGTGTTGGTCGAGAGCCAAGGTACCGGCTCCTACGACCACCAGCCCCGCCACCATGACGGCAAACACGGCCACCAAACCCTGGATGCGTTCTTGAAACATCACCAGGCTCGCCATCACCACGAGAACCCCTAGAGCGACCGGGATTTCCGTCTGGCTGAAAATCGCCGGCCGATCGGCGTAGCCAAGCGCGCGAAATAGCTCCACACCGTAGTTGTCACGAAAATCGCGAAAGCCGGTGAGACCGAGGTACACGAGCACGAGCAACACCAGCCCCGGTAGGTACTTGAGCGCGAAGGCCCGTCGGTGTGTGGCGAACATGGGCGGGCGAGCTTCGCGCGCATCTGCATCGTCCAGACTGGGGTCGGGCAGTGCATCCAACAGGCGTGCCGACACGACCAGCGGGAGGAAGAACAAGAAGCCCACCAGTGCAGGCATCCAGTATTCGGCAACCCCGAGCCCCATCAGCCAGCGCCCTACGTCTTTGACGACGCCGCTGGCCACGATGAACGAGCAGGACAGACCCGCGAGCATCAGATCGCTGGCGCGGCGCCCTTCCAGGTACCGAACCACCAGTCCCCAGATCATGCCGAGTGGCAGTCCATTGCAGAAGATGGCCACAACCTTCAAGGAGCGAGGCAGCACGGCAAAGCCCAACAGAGCCAACTCCGCACCGACAATCAGCCCGACCAAGAGGATCAGTCGGCGCTTCCGGGTGATCTCCGACACCCACTTGATCCCCAGGAATTTCGACACCGTGTAGCCCAGCACCTGGCTGACCACGAATACCGTTTTCAGATCCAGGCCACCCCACCCTGAAGCCGCATACGAGCCCGCGGCGAACGGCTTGCGAAACGCATACATGCAGAAGTAGGTGGAGAAGGCCAGCAGGGTCGCCGTCAAGCTCAAGCGCCATCCATCCAACCTCGACGTTCTAGGCATGATCACGAGAAGAACAGCATGCCCGCGCCGCAGAAACAATCGACCAGCGCACTTCCGTCCATACCCGTTCTGCGCCCTACTATCTGCCGAACTCCGGCGCTGGCTGACCAGCCGCGTGCTTCAAGGCGCGCGCCAGCCCGTCGTCCTGCCGGAGACAAGGATAGCAATCAAAAGCTCCGGCTTCGCCGCAGCCGGTGCCGAGTTCGAGTCGCTTCAACTTGTCGACAGCGCGCGTGTCAGAGTGCTCTCGAGCACGCAACACGGCCTTGTGGAGCCGGTCGCAACTTTGGGCGTTTTCGAGCTCGATGGCGGTCCTGAGCGCGGGACTGGCGTGCCGGCTCAGTACGACGAGCTTTCTTTGAAGGACAGACGCCTGCTCGGCGCGCTGAGGCTCCGAGCGAAATTCGCGCCACGCATCCCACAGAAGGTCGACACCGCGTTGTTTGAGCTGGGTTGCGCACAGGTTCAAAACAAGATTGAACGCGTCTGGGTCACGCGCGGCGCTGCGCAAATCTTCGAGCAGCTCCGGATCCTCGCGCATGGACGCGCGCAGCGAGAGCACCGCCCGGTAAGCCACGGCGCTGTCTTTGAATCGCCCCATCCTGGCGAGAGAGCGAGCGAGAATCAACCAGTCCTGGTAAGCGCGCTTGTACACGGGAAGCGCTTCGATGCGCTGGACCTCGCGACGGGTGGATTCGGACACGCTCGCGGGTTCCACCACGCTGACGGACGCCGCGTGGACTGGAGATTTCGCCGTTCCCATCCGCGGTGCTGCGGCTTCATCGCTACCGGAGAACCCCGATACCACCAGCACCAGCACCCCGCCGAACAATAGACTCAAAGCGGCGACAGCCCACACGATGCCCACTCGCTCCTTCACGCCGAGCGCCGAGAGCTTCCGGTCGACCCACGAAGCGGAGGACTCGAAGGCCACGGCGGTGGACACACCGAAGCGGGAAAGCCAATCCCACCGCGGATGACCGGAGTCGAGCGCCGCTTTGGGCGAACAGGCCGAGAGTTCGAGAAGGACCTGCTCGGCGGAAGGGCGTTGGGCGTGCTGCTTGTCCAACATCCGCAGCGTCAGGCCCGCCAGCGACCCCGCCGCGGCCCCATCCAGAGGCGCCGGGACTTCGGTCATCTGAGCCGTGAGCACGGCCATCGTGTCCCTGCCGCGGAACGGCGTGGTGCCAGCGATCAACTCGTAGAGGATGATCCCGAGCGAATAGACATCACTCCGATCGCTCACCTCCATCCCTGCCGCTTGCTCGGGGGACATGTACTCGGGCGTGCCAAACACCGCGCCGAATTGCGTCAGCTGCGCCTGCCCGGCCGGCTCGCGCGTCAGCTTCGCAATCCCGAAGTCCAGCACCTTGACGAAATCGCTGCCGTCCGGGCGTGCCACGAGCATGATGTTCTCGGGCTTCAGGTCACGATGCACGATACCGAGTCGGTGAGCGGCGACCAGTGCCGAGGCGACCTGCCTCGCTAGCTCTCTCACCCTCTCGATGGGGAGCGCCCCATGACTCTTGAGCCAGCGCCGGAGACTCTTACCCTTCACGTATTCCAGCACCAAGTAGAAGCTCCCGTCCTCGAGCCGGCCAAAATCCTTGGCACCGGCGACGTTCGGGTGCTCGATGCGCGCAGCGGCCACGGCCTCTCGCTCGAAGCGAGCGACCGCCTCAGCGCGGGCGGTCATGCTCGGGTGCAGAAGCTTCAAGGCTACCTGCTTCTTCATGTGCACGTGTTCGGCGCGGTACACGGCGCCCATCCCACCGGCGCCCAGCAGCGCCTCGACACGATAGCGATCCGCCACGACGGTCCCGATCAGCGGATCGGCCGCCTCACGCTCGTCGGGCACCGCCGCTTCCTTTTCTGGCTGCGCCAACTGCGTGGGCGCCACTACTGCCTGCTCGACATTCGGCGCGGAACCCGGCACCAGAGTGGCTGATTGTCGGCTGGCGCGGGCGGCCCCCGCGATGGAGCCCGGCGCCCCGGCTAGAAGAGCCCTGACGTCCTGCTGCATGGCGCGCGCGTCCGGGTAGCGCGCCTCTTGGGAAAACGCGAGACTCATGTCCACGATCGCAACGAGCTCGGAGGGTAGCTCGGGGCACGCTTCGGCCAGGCTACGCGCGGGCTTCGTCGACGTCAGCTGCAACGCCTCGCCGACGGTACTGGCACGGTGGACCGGCTGCCCCGATAGCAGGCGAAACAACATGGCACCGAGGGAAAATAAGTCGGTGCGCGCATCGACACTCTGGTGCTTACCCAGCGCCTGCTCCGGAGCCATGTAAGCCACCGTGCCGATGGCCATGCCGAGCTGGGTGCCCACGGCAGTGCATTCAGGCGCGCCCACCCGGGCAACGCCGAAGTCCAGGATCTTGACCCCGCCATCGCTCGCAAGGAACACGTTTTCCGGCTTCAAGTCACGGTGCACCACTTGTTGGTCGTGCGCGACGCTCAGAGCGTCGAGTACCTGGTCGGCAACATCGAGCAGCTCACGTATGGAAAGCGGCTCTCGCTCGGCCCGCGACGCCAGGGTCTCACCCGCCAGGTGCTCGAAAGCGATGTAGGGCTCCTCCGGATCCGCGACATCGTGGTCCACAATCCGCACGATGCCCGGGTGGCTCATACCGCTGACAACCCGAACCTCTTGCGCAAAGCGACGCCGCACCTCCGGATCGGAGGCCATGTGCGAAAACAGCACCTTGACCGCAGCGAGCCGTCCCGAGCCGTCTTGGGCGCGATACACGGCTGCGGTAGCCCCCCGCCCCAGAAGCCGCTCGAGAGTCCAGCGGCCGCCAATCACGTGGCCCATGCATTCCTCTGGATTGTCCGATACGCGCAGTTGGCTACTCCTCGAACCCAGTGGTGCGCACGCGACGCGCCACCCGCGAGACCGGGGTCCCCGCTGCCCATCTCGCCGTGCCACACTCACGCCGGGTCGCGGCGACTTCCAACCGGGTGCCGCAGCGGCCAACCATGCTGGGCCCATTTCTCCATGCTATGTTCCTCATCATGAGACGTTGGACCGGATCCCTTTCACTGCTGCCCGTGCTGCTGCTCGGCTGTGGATGCACGCTTCATACCCAGGACAATCGCGGGCTCAGCGAAGAGCTTCACTCGGCTCGCGCAGAAGCGCAAGTCGAACGCGAGCGCGTACTGGCCTTGGAGCTCCGGCTAGCCCAGCTGGAACAGCAAGCGAGCCGCCTGGAAGAGCGAACCGAGAAGCCTGCGCCCGCCCCTCGGGCTCGTGATACTCGATTGCTCGACAGGCTCGACGCTTTGATCGCACTGAACCAGAGCCTGGTGCAAGAGCTCCGGCCCCGCTCTACCCCGCGTGCGGCTTCGGAATCCGCAACGCCCACGCCAGTGCTGACAGCTACGGAGCGGGGCTCCGAGTGTGTCCCTGGCCTCACCAAGGAGGAAAGGATACGCCTGCTGGTGCGCGAGTTGCGTGGGGAGCGCTCGCCCTGGCTCGAAGACGGCTTGTCCTACGAGGAGAGCCAGGCCCTGCGCCTGCTCATCCGGCGTGAGCGAGAGCTCGACCCGCACAACCCCTGGCAGTAGCCCACGGTTGCCCCCCCGGGCGTGCCTGCTCTGCGTCGACGTCGAACACGGCCCTCACAGCGCTTCGCTCTCGTCCCGTTCGCGCGTGCCCGCCAAACGCTTCCGCCAAGTTTTCAAGAACTCCGGCTTGGCGCGAAGTCGCAAGCGGACACCTGTTTGGTCGAAGTGCTCCTTCACGACGTGAGCAGCTTGGTGGATGCGATCCAGGAGAGCTCCCTCCGTGTAGGGAACCCTCAATGTAGCGAACTCGAGCTCGGCATCGATGGCGCCGAGGATTGCACGCCGCACCTCCGCCAAATCCCTCTCGGAGCGACTGCTCACGAGCAGCGCCTCGGGCAGCGCGTCGATCGCCGCGACACGCTCGGCGGAAGAGAGCTGGTCGATCTTGTTCAGGAGCACGAGTCGAGGAATCCCCTCGGCCCCGACATCCGAGAGCACCTGCTCGGTGACCACCAGCTGACTCTTCCAATGGGGGTCCGACGCATCGACCACGCACAGGAGCAGATCTGCATCCAATGCCTCATCAAGTGTCGACCGAAACGAAGCCAGCAGGTGATTGGGTAAATTGCGTAAGAAGCCCACGGTATCAGCCACCACCACCCTGGGAGAGCTAGCAGGGGCCAGCGTTCGCACGGTGGTGTCGAGCGTGGCGAAGAGCGCGTCCTCGACCTCGACGTCACTGCCGGTCAACGCTCGCATCCAGCTCGATTTGCCGGCATTCGTATAACCCACCAGAGCGACTCGGCAAATCTGCTGCCGGCGCCCCCTTCGGGTCAACTGCGCTCGCCCTGCCTGCTCGAGTTCACGGCGAAGCTCGCTGATACGACGGCGCAATTGTTGTTTCTTGAGCGCAGCCCCCGTGTCTCCTCGCCCGCCTCGACCGCCACCTCCTGCTTGCTCGGCCAGTAAGCTTTCGCTGTCTCGAATGCGGGGGGCCTCGTAGTTCAGGCGCGCCAGCTCGATCTCCAATTGCGCGACGCGGGTGCGCGCCCGTTCGCGAAACACGGTCAGGATCACCTGCGTGCGATCCACGACCTCTACTTCGAGCAAGCGGCTCAGGGTGCGTTGCTGGCCAGGAGTCAGCTCACCATCGAACACCAGCAGCCAGGGGCCTTGCTCCTCGATTCGCTGCGAGGACTCCGCTTGATCTGGCTCCGGATGGGGGGTGAGCCGCTCCCTCAATTCGTCGAGTTTGCCCGCTCCGAGCACAGTCGTCGCCAGGGCATCCCGGCGCCGCTGAACGATGGTTCCCTCGACGCCAATGCCCAGGCCGGCGAGAAGCTGGCTGAGCTCGGCGAGAGAAATTGCGACGTCATCATCGCTAAAGTCAGGGGTTTGAAGGGCCACGAGTAAAGCGCGTGGGGCAGCGCTCTTGGTCGAAATCAAGGATGTTGAACGGGTCATGAAACCTCGAGAGAGTCACAGGGAAGACACGGAAATTCGAGAAACCTCGAGCGGCGACCCCGCCAGAGCTGCCCGAAGGCCGGGGAGAACCGCCCACCAAGCGGGCAAGCTCACCGTCACTTTCGGACATGCTCCCAGGCGGACTCTCCAGCTCGCCTGCCGCATGCAACGGTCAGGAGTGCCGGGAAGGACCCGGCAAGGCGCAGATTGAAGTCGCTCGACGGACCGATGGGCGCGAGCCGCATCGAACCGCTAGCAGCCGACTCATCTTCTCACGCGCGAAAGCGTACGCTCTTCATGGCTTGGCTAGCATGAGCTCGAGCCCGCACCCAGGCAAGCAAAATCGTTCATGCCTCGGGGCCAAGCGAGCAAGCGTGATGCGTGGTCGCCAAAAAAATGAGCAATCACCCATCACCCGAGTAAACGAGCGCGACTAGAAGGTGAATTGGGAACTCACGGCGCCCCGGAGTCGAGCCCACGCGCCTCGAGCAACGGCTGCACGTCGGGCTGCCCGCCCTTGAAACTCTCGAACATCTCGAGGGGATCGCGGGTGAAACCGCGTCCCAGCACCCGAGAACGAAATCGATCACCGTTTTCCCGCGCCAGCCCCCCGTGCTGTTTGAACCAGCGCTCACTGTCACGAGCCAATACCTCCGCCCAAACGTACGAGTAGTAGCCTGCCGAGTATCCCACCGGGTCGGAGAAGATGTGGGAGAAGTAGCCCGACCTGTAGCGGGGCGGCACCACCTCGAGCTGAATCTTGGCACGAGCCAGCGCGGCGGCTTCGAACGCCTCGACCTCCTGCGCGGCAGGCGTACTATCGGGTGAAAGCTGGTGATAGGCCTGGTCCAATAGCGCTGCGGCGAGGTATTCGGTGGTCGCATAACCCTGGTTGAATTTGCGCGCGGCTACCACCTTTTCCATCAATGCCTTCGGCATGACCTGCCCCGTCCGCATGTGCCTCGCGTAGTGCTCGAGTACGTCGGCATCCATCGCCCACATCTCGTTGAACTGCGATGGGTACTCGACGAAATCCGTTGGCACCGATGTCCCGGAAAGCGTCGGGTAGCGGACACGAGAAAGCAGGCCGTGCAGGGCGTGGCCGAATTCGTGAAAGGCGGTGGTCACCTCGTCGAACGTCATCAACGTGGGCTGACCGGCCGGAGCCTTTTGCACGTTGAGATTGGTCACCACGACGGGTTTCTCGTTCAGCAGCGCTGACTGCTTCACGAAATCGTTCATCCAGGCTCCGCCGCGCTTGTTCTCTCGGGCGTACCAGTCGAACAAACAGAGCCCCACCCGGCCGCTTTGGTCGAAGACTTCGAAGATCTGCACGTCCGGGTGGTAGACGGGCAGATCGGAACGGGGTTTGAAGCTGAGCCCGTACAACTTCTCCGCAGCGTACAGCACGCCATTTTCGAGCACGTTGTTCAGCTCCAAATAGGGGCGCACCTCCGCCTCGTCGTAGTCGAAGCGCGCTTTGCGCAAGCGTTCTGCGTAGAAATCCCAGTCCCAAGCCTGCAATTGAAATGGCTTCTGCTCCGACACCTTCGCGTCCTGGTCGATGAGCTTCTGCAGCTCGGCGGCCTCACGCCGGGCATTCGCCACCGCCGCGGGAACCAGTCGCTCCAGCATCTCGTTGACGGCACGCGGTGTCTTGGCGGTCTCGTCCTCGAGAACGAAAGCAGCATGGCTGTCAAACCCCAGGAGCGCAGCGCGCTCGGCTCGTAGTCGTACGATGTCGGCAACCAAGCCGAGCGTCGAGTACTTTCCAGCCGCGCCGCCCGGCAGTCCCCGCCGAGTCGAAGCTTCGAAGAGCCGCCGCCTCAATGCGCGATTCTTCAGCTGGGCCAGCACGGGCTGGGTCGTGGTGTTCACCAGCGCGATCAGGTACTGACCTTTCAGGCCTCGCTCTCGCGCCGAGTCCGCGGCAATTGCCAGCTGTTCGTCCGATAGGCCATCGAGCTCGGCGACATCCGAGACCGTGATGGCGCTCGCGTTCACCCCTCGCAGTACCGCCTGCTGGTACTGATTGGTAAGGCTAGCGAGGCGTTCGTTCAGCTCGCGGAGCTTCTCTTTGTCAGCTTCCGGTAAGCGGGCGCCAGCACGCACGAACGCGGTATGGTAACGGTCCAGTAGCTGAGCCGACTCCTTGTCCAGCCCGAGCGCTTCCCGTTGCTCGAAGAGCTGCTCGACGCGAGCAAACAACGGTTCGTTCAGGTACAGGGCGTCCGAATGTGCGGCAAGCTTGGGCGCCACGCGCTCTTGAAGCTCTTCGAGACTCGGGTTGGTATTCGAATGCACCAGATTGAAGAACACCGCCGAAGTCCTTCTGAGCAATTCGTCTGCGCGTTCCAACGCCAGGATCGTGTTGTCGAAACTGGGCCGCGCCGGGTTTCGAGCAATGCGCTCGACCTCCTCCAGATGCTCGCGCATCCCGCGTTCGAAGGCAGGCTCGAAATGGGCCACCTCGATACGATCGAAGGGAGGCAGGTGATAGGGCAGGGCGCTTTTGTGCAGGAGTGGATTTTCCATGAGAGCTTCGGCACGAGCTAGAGTCGACGCCTCGACGGCGACCTTGGGCGACGGCGGCGCGGGACCCGCGCAGGCGGCGGTGAGCCCGACGCCCATGCAAATCGCCCGCGTCTTCGCGAACAGAGTGGTCACCCCCTATTTACTGGCGTCAGGTGCACCTAGACGCAAGCCCTGGACAACGTTGGCCGCGCATTGCGCGCCGTGCGAACTCGGGCCGGCCTCCCCCAAAGGGTGCGCCCGGCCCGAAGCGCGCGGCAAGTGTCCGCGTACGTACCACTGGCCCACTCAATCTCAGCGCGGACGATGTTCCGTGCCGACTCCGGCAGTGATGAACAGCGCTGTCGCCTCAGCCGAGACGTCCGCCGTGTGCCAAACCCCCGGCGGATTCACCACCGCTTCACCAGCACGCAGCGTTACGCTTCGGACTCGGCCCTCGATCTCCTGAAGCAAGGTAATTTCGCCATGCGTGCAGACCACGAGCTCGTCTCCCTTCGGATGCATCTCCCAGCTGCTCCAGGACTCGCGAAAGCTGTGCATGGTCACGAGCCGTCCTTCGACCCCGTCAGCGGCGTTCCGCTTTCCATAGTGCTCGTACCAGGAAAGGTCACCGGTGAACGGCTCCTGCCTGACCACACGAGCCCCCAACCCCAGGTGGACAGGGATCTTCGAAAGAGGAAATGCCGCTTCATCCGTCATGCCCTACCCTTCGCACGAGTCCAAAAAGCGTTCCACCTCGGAATGAGCCAAAGGAATGAGCCAAAAGACACAAACCTTCGAGATTCCTGTCGAAGAAGCGTGAACCTCAGCCTTCCATCGCCGACAGGGACCCCGCCCCACGCCTGGCCTCGAGCTTCTTGCGGTATCGGCTCTGAAGGACGTCGACCGCGACCAGAACCGCAATCGAGAAGTAGAACGTGGTCTTGCTGAGTGGTTCGACCGCGTAGCCGAACAATTTGAGATCGGCGACATGCCCGCCTTCGCCGAGCAGCACCACCCCGACAAGCAGCAGGATGAACAAGCCAAGCACCTCGTACTTGCGGTTCTTTTGCAGAAACTCCGCCACCTGGTTGGCGAGAAACAGCATCAGCATTCCGGAGCCCACGATGGCAAGTGCAAGCACGAGGAACACGTCGGTGATCGCCAGCGCGGACAGGATCGAGTCGAACGAAAACACCAGATTCATGACCACCAGCAGGAATGTGACCTGAAATGCCGTGCGCTGCTCGCGCCGACCTTCGACGTCGACCGACGGGTCTTCAATGGTCAGCATGTGGGAGATTTCCTTGACCGCGGTGTACATGACGAAGCCCCCTCCGAGCAGGAAGACCACGACGGAGAAGTTGAAAGCTCCCTCGATCACTCCCTCCCAGCGCACGGAAAAGAAAGGCTGTTCGAAGCGCTCGATCAAGTGAACGACTACCACCAGCAACAGGATGCGGAGCACGATGGCGATCAAGATCGCATTGCGACGGACGGCTCGTTGTTGCGACCGTGGAGCGCGTTTGGATTCGATCGAGATGTAGAGCAGGTTGTCGAAACCCAGAACGGCTTGCAAAAACAGCAGGATCAACAGGTTCATCAAGTTGGAGGGAGAGAACAACTCGAGCATCCCGGCATGGTACTGATTCCGGGGCGCCAACCAAGGGCGGAGCCATCGGACCGGCAATATGAGCAGCCCTTTCAGACGGGCGCCCCGCGGGCGGGGCCCGGCGAGCAAACCGAGGTACGACTCGGGCGCCCGTCCTGTAGACTCACCCCATGAAGCTTCACGTCATCGGATCCGCCGACGCCTTCAACTCGGCCGGTCGCCGCCATTCCTGCTACCTGGTCGAGTCACCAGACGCCGGATACTTGATGGTGGACTTCGGGGCAACGGCGCTGTGCGGGCTCCGGTCGCTGGGGTTTGCACCCAACGAGCTGGCCGGAATTGCCTTCACCCACCTGCATGGAGACCACATCGGCGGCTATCCCTTCCTGGTCATCGATGCCCTGTACAATAGCCGGCGCAGTGAACCTCTGCCCGTCTTGGGGCCACCGGGAACGCGCGAGGCCTTGACTCGCCTGGTCGAGGCCATGTACCCGGGCCTCTCCGCGGATCTCCTGCGCCTTTCGCTCCCCCTGCAAGAGATCGAACCGGGCGGGCTCGCGATGATCGCGGGCTACGAGGTTCGCACCTTTGCCGCCGACCACATGGATCCACCGCACCAACCACTCTGTCTGCGCATCGCGGATGGCGAAGGCTGCACGGTCGCGTTCTCGGGCGACACCCGCTTGTGCTCCGGGCTCTTCGCAGCAGCCCGCGGAGCCGATCTCTGCGTCGCCGAGTGTACCGCCCTGGAGCCCCCCGCGGGTCGTCACTCGACCTTCAGCGAGTGGCGCGCTCAGGTCGAAGCCTTTGCCGCTCGGGAGCTCGCGTTGACCCATTTGGGGGCGGATGTCCGCGCCCGTCTACCTGACCTGCTGCGTCAATGGAACCCGCCCTTCCCCGTCCGTGTCCTCGATGACGCGGATGTCGTCGAGGTCGCCACCTCCCGCTCATGACGCGCCACGACTCGCGGATTCGGAGCCCAAATCGTGTTATCAAGCCTGCATGGGAGAGCCAATGGACTACGACGACTACGCCACGCGCTACCGATGCAATCGGTTTGCCGTGGAATGGCTGCTCGAACCTCTGTTGGAACTGGTACGCGAGCTCGGCGCCACGGAGCGCGTGGTCGAAGTAGGTTGCGGGACCGGAAACTACACGCTGGCGTTGCTCGATCGCTGTCCAGACCCGAGCTACTTCGGTTTCGATCGGTCTGAGCGGATGTTGGAGCAAGCAGAGCTGCGCTCGACCGATCGGGCGGGGCCATCACGGCCGAGCTGGCAAATCGGCAACGCTGATGCAGCGTTCCCGTACGAGGACGATTTCGCCCGACTGGTGTTCCTGATCGACGTCATCCACCACCTGGAGCACACGGACGTCCTGTTTCGAGAAAGCGCGAGGGTGCTCGGACCGGGAGGCAGCCTGCTGATTGCCACCGACGCGCCCGAGGACTTGCGGGCACGTAGCCTCACCCGCTACTTTCCCGAGACGCTCGAAATTGAACGGCGGCGCTACCCCGACCCGAGCGAGCTCGATCGCCAAGCGAGCGCGGCCGGCTTGAGACTCAAAGAGCGGCGCACGGTCACCGGCAAGCTCGAACTGAGCCCAGACTTCGTGCAAAAACTCGAGGCGCGCTGCGCGTCGTCGCTGCGCCTGCTGCCCGACGAAGCGCATCGGGCGGGCATGGCGCGTGTGCGTGCTGCGAGTGAACGGAGCGAAATCTGGCACTCTCAGTACACGGTGTATCGATACGAACGAGATTGAGAGTGCTGCTGGTTCACCAGTTGAGGAACTGCTCCCAGTAGACCACGTCACCTCCCTGGTTGGCGACGAAGCGTACGGCACCGTCATGCGAGACAACGATGGCCAGCCCGTCTGGGCATGCCGTAACGAAACGATAGGCGGCGCGGTGTCGCGTCCCCACGGCAGTCGCGGGCTCTGGGCTTCTACGTTCTCCTTCGACGTCCAGCGCCTGGTAGACGATATCGGGATACGGCAGCTGCCCGGAAACCTCGGCTCCAAACCCCATCAATTCGAAACGCTTGTCCAGCACTACCGCCCCGTCGACGCTGCTCAAGCCGGCGATCAATCCGCTGAACTCGAAGATGGCGCGTTCGACGGCCTCGAGCTCAGGGCTGTCGGCAGCCAGAAAGTGTTGCCAATCGAAACGCGTCGCCGAGCCGCTCGTGACGAGCTCCCTCAGAAGCTGACGCAGGAGCTTCTGATAGCGTCCACGGTCCGAAACTTCCGACATGGCGTACTTGAACTTGATGGGACCGAGCCCGCGCACACACCCGCGCCCCAGCTCTGTATCCGCGCAGAGCAGCAGCCCACCATGCCGCATAGACCGAATCAAGAATATCGCGCGGCGAATCATGTGCTGTGAAAGCGTTCCGATCAGTGATTCGTCGAAGCTGACCGCACCACCAGCGTCGTGTTCGGCAAGGGACTGAACTTCTCTTCTGGCGTGTCCAAACAGTCTGGGTAACCACTTCGATGCGAACACGTCAGTGGTCGTCGCTTCGATGGAGCCCCGCTGTTGGTTCCCGGACTCCCTCGTGATCCACCGCGGTGGCGTTCTCGGAGTGTGAGCGCGCCCGAGTGGGTGGGAAGGTGGCGAAGAGCGGGACGAGTCGCCGATCATTTTTCCTGACCAGGAGGTCTGGGCGAGGGTACGCCCCGGAAAGGAGAAGGGGCCCGCCTCGATTGATGCCGGGCGCGGACCCCTTGGCCGGCGAGGTGCAACTTCGCTACGCGACGAATCTCACCGACGAAGAGTACGTGTGCCAGAGGGCGTGGGAAACCGCAACTTTGTCGACATGCCCGCTGCACCCGGCGGGCGATTGCGAGTTTTCCCGGCACACGACGTACGCGCGTAAGAAGCCTGCGGGGACGCTGATCGCCCGCTATTACTGCCGGACAGCGCGGGTGACGTTCAGCCTGCTGCCGGACTGTCTTGCGAGCCAGCTTTCGGGGTCGCTGGCGGAGGTGGAGGCGGCGGTGCAGGTGGCCGAGTCGGCCCCGACGTTGACCGAGGCAGCCCAGCAACTGCGGCCCGAGCTCGCGGACGTGCGGCATGCGCTGAGGTGGTTGCGGCGCCGGACAGGGCCTGTACGAGCGGCGCTGATGGCGCTGGTCACGCTGTTGCCGGTGCTCAGCGGCGTGGAGCCCACCCTCGGGGCCGTGCACGGGGCCCTCGAGGTGCCAGAGGTGCTGGTGGCCTGTCGCGCGCTGATGAGCGAAAGGCTCGCGTCGCTGCGTGCTCCTGTCGGATTGCGCCCTCGAGTGTCGTGGTGCCACAGCGCCGAGGCCGCCATCCAACACAAGGCGGGACCAGACCCGCCAGCAGGACCTCGGTAGCTCTTCGGTCACCCGGTTGATGTGCCGGGTTTCACCAAGGAGATATCGATGAGATTGACAGAAGAGGCGGAGCAGAAGCTCCGCGAGCAGGTGGCTCTGTTTCGCTACGGGGTGATCGCCGACTTGATCCACCTCGAGCCCGGAACGCGTGGCATCTACTCCAAGCTGCGCGAGAAAGCCGAGCGAGACTACGACATCCCCGGCAGCTCACGGCGCCGGGTGGCCGCCGAGACGATCCGTAGCTGGCTGGGCGCTTACCGCGACGGGGGCTTTGACGCCCTCATGCCGAAGAAACGCAGGGACGACGGCCAAGCGCGTGCCTTGCCGCCCGCGGTCGCCGACCTGCTGTTGATGATCAAGGACGATCGGCGGGAGTTGAGCGTCAAGGAAGTCATCGAGTGCGCGACGCAGAGCGGCGAAGTCCCCCCCGAGGTGATTCTGGCGCCCTCGACAGTGCACCGGCTACTCAGTCGTCACGGACTGATGCAACAACCCCGTGCCCAGTCGAAGGACCGCCGCCGTTTCAGCAACCGGTACGGTTTGAGTTTCGGGAGGAACCTGCGCTGGCGTCTGCAATAGACGTTCGACCTCACTCTGTTTCGGAAACTGATGGACGGGCGCCACGATTTCGGCACCCTCCGGTACTCGTGCGGTTGCCCTGAAGCGTCGGCCTTCATCAGCCTGGTGCAGCGCAAGGTTGCTGCGCCAAGCTCGTGAAGACGTTGAGTTGTCAATGAACGAGCTCGCTCACGCGGGGTGAGTCGCCGGGGGACTTACAGGCTAGGTCGGGGGGCGTGGAATGGAAGTCCGTGAAGCAAGCGTGGTACAGTTTCATCGTGTGGGTTGGAGGGTGCGAGTATGAAGTGCAAACCGAGTGCGATACCACTGCCGAAAGGCTGGCCGAAACATGTGACGTCGGCTGTCGTGTGCGCCACGGCGCTGGCGCGCGCCGTGGTCACCCACGTGCGCGGCTGCGCCCTCAACAGCCCCATCGAATGCGTGCGCATGAGAGCAGAGGCTGAGCGCGTGACCACGCTCGCGGCGCAGCAGGTCGAGGAGCTGTTCCTGCTGCGCACGCGCTTCGAGCGGGTGCCGCCGAAGAGCCGCCCGCACTTCTCGCCGCCCGAGCGCCTGCGTGTGCTCCAGCTCAAAGCGGCTCGTGGTTGGAGCGCCGCCGAGACCGCCCGGCGCCTGTTGCTCGCGCCATCCACGGTTGCCGCGTGGCTGAAGCGGCTCGACGAGGAAGGCGAGCAGGCGCTCGTCCGAGTGCCGGTGCCCGTCAACCGCTTTCCCGAGCTCGTGGCGCAGCTCGCCCGGGAGCTTCGCCGGCTGTTTCCCTCGCTCGGTAAGCAGAAGATTGCCGAGTTTCTCGCGCGCGGCGCCCTGCACCTGAGCCCTTCGACCGTGGGCAGGATGTTGCGCCGCCAGCCCGATGGCGGTCCACCGCCGCCAGCGAAGGCCGCGATGGGCGGCGACTTGGTGCCGGGTGGCGAACCACCACCGGAAGCGAAGCGCACCGTCCAGGCGCGCCACCCGGGGCACACTTGGAACATCGATATCACGGTCGTGCCGATGACCGGCGGCCTGTGGTGCCCGGCCCTGCCGTTTTCCTGGCCCATCCTCTGGCCTTTCTGCTGGCACGTGGCTGCCATCGTCGACCATTTTTCGCGCAGGGTCGTGGGCTTCGAGGTGTTTCGTAAGGCTCCGAGCGCGGCTCAAGTCTGCGACCTCGTCGATCTGACCGTGGCGATGGCGGGACGTGCTCCGAAATATCTCATCAGCGATCAGGGCTGCCAATTTCAGAGCGACTACATCGAGTGTTGTGACAGC
This sequence comes from uncultured delta proteobacterium, assembly GCA_963809955.1. Taxonomy (GTDB): domain Bacteria; phylum Myxococcota_A; class Polyangia; order Polyangiales; family Polyangiaceae; genus JAICQQ01. The sequence continues at coordinate 119,137 of CAWELQ010000007.1, read as the reverse complement.
CACGGCATCCAGCCGCGTTTCGGGGCGATTGGCAAGAGCGGCAGCATCGCCTTGCTCGAGCGATTCTGGTCCACGCTCAAGACCGCTGGCATGCGTAAGGTCCTGGTGCCCTATGAGTTGGCCCGGATGCGCGAGGAAGTGCGCGTGTTCTGCCTCTGGTATAACAGCACGAGACCACACTCCTCGCTCGGAGGCGCGACTCCAGATGAGGTGTACTTCGGTGTCACGCCTGCGCGAGATGGGCCGCGCTTCGAGCCGCGGAAGCGGTTTCCCTTGAAGACCAAGCCTGCGAAGAGCGCGCCGAAAGCCGTCCGCGGCAAGCGCGGTGTGAAGCTCGAGCTCGTTGCGAGTCACTTCGAGGGTCGCGAGCATTTGCCGGTTGTCGCGTTCCGGCGCGCCGCTTGAGTCGGCCCTTCGCTGGCCCATTGAACGCATTGATGGGCCCAGGACAGGTGCGTCCGAGGTGCTGGCTGGGCTCTGGGCCGAGGGGCAGGAGGGCCTACACATCGCTAATCATTGGCGGGTGAAATCTATTCAGTAGAGTGCCTCTAGCTCTGAAATCGGCCTTTCGAAATCGCTGAACCAGGATACTGAACCAGGATCCCAGGATCAGCAACAGCAGCACATCACGCAAGGATAACTGTTAGCTCCTTAGGGTTCCCCACCGTATGCTCTTCACTAGCCAACGAATTGCTTAGATCTACAAGAATACTCTCTACAATTTTAAACTCATCGGGCGAAGCTTGCTCCATTTCTACAGCCCCTGGCCAGACGACGGCGATTCTGCGAGCGTCCAGACGATCGATTCCTCCCCACAGCGAGTCTGACAAAGCGTCCCAGCTCCGATCGCCCACGAGCGGCGGATCGAGCGGCAAGATGCTCTTCACCGCTTCGAAGAAAGTGCGGCTGTCCTTGATACCGACCGGTAGCAGGAATACCAGGTCGTTCTCCTTTCTCAGAGTTGCCATGTCGTTGGCAACAGCAAAACTCCGGACGCGATGTATGCCTCTACCTGACATCTACTCTCACCGTATTCGCACGAATGAAGGGACGCCCATGTCTCCATAGTGCGTCCACGTATAGTACACCTCACTCGCATCTCCGTTGGCAACGATTCTGTTTGTCCCCGCGCCCGTTCCGGAAGAAGGGGGGACGCGGTACTCTCGGTATGGTGATGCTGGTCCCTTCGGGCCGGGTAGCTCGTCGGCCCAATTCTTGAACTTTGCTCCCCACTTCTTGGCAAGAGAGCCAGCGGGTTTCGTGCCCTCGTCGATGTGCTTGAGGATCGCCTTAACGGCCGCCTCTTCGGCTTCGGGCAAAGATCCGGGTGCTATACGCGTAATAGCACGCACCAGCCCCCCACACGTATTGTGCACCCAGAGGCCGCCTTCACCGACGAAGTAGGTGTGGAAGTCCTCGACCTCGAGGTTGTAGACGGTGGTGCGGATGTTGGTCCAGGTGGAGCCCTTGACCCTCAGCCAGGAGCCTGAGGCGCTGCCGAAGGTCTGTCCAGCGGTGAGCTCGTTGGCCGGGACCCAGCCCTGCCCGTCGACCCAGAAGGGGTGCTCGGGGGTGACCTGGAGGGCGTCCATGTGCCCGAGCGTGTCGGTTACCGCGAGCTCGATGACGGGCTTGTCGGGGGTTTCGAAGGTTCGGGTGATTCGCTTGTAGGCGATTTCTCCTGTGGTGTCGCTTTGTGAAAGGACCAGATCGCCTTCTCGGAGCTGTTCGATGGGCACGAGCCCGTCGGGGGTCATGACGGGAGTGCCAGGCGCGAAGCACATGGTGCTGACGCCGTGGGCTATCCGAATGACTTTCGTTTCGAGGCTCGCGGCTCCGAAGGTGCCCGCTTCGATGGTGAAGGAGATGAGGGCAAATCCTTTGTCGCTGTCGGTGGCGTAGGGGTCCATGTGCATGGTCCAGAGGCTTCCGACGATAGGGATTAGACCCATGGCGAAATGGCCGGCCCTGGATGCGAAGCTTCCGGATTGGCCTTCACGGGGGCCGTCGGGGCCACCTCCTTGTTGGCGGGGGCCGTCGGCTGTCGGGCCTCCGCCGTGGGCGCCCGGTGGGCCTCCACCGTGGGCGCCGGGTGAACCTCCTCCTGACTTCGGGTTGCCGTTTTGCAGGGAGCCGGAGCCTGAACCTTCTCCTGCGCTGCTGTTGCCCGTAGCGCTAGACGCACCGTTGAGAGCCCCTGCCGCAGCTGCCACGAAGGGGTCCGTGAAGCCGGCTCCGCTGTCGCCCCCGGTGAGCAGGTTCGCCATCGGGACGAACGCTACCCCGCCATCGGGTTGTGCGATGCCGACGTATCTCTCACCATCCTTCGTGAACACCTCGCCGCCTTGTACGTTGACGATGGATCCGTCCTTGAGCCTCACCTCGTTGGCGGCAAGGGTCGCGGAGATCCCAGTAATGGTAATATTGGGTGCCGTGGGTACATTGCCCTGGTTGAGCTGCGGTGCGCCCTGCACCTCCTGAGGCTCGAAGCCCGACGGATCGACAAAGTTGACAGGGTTATCGAGAGCATAGCTGTAGCGATTGAGTCCCTGAAGGTCGTAGGGGTTCGCAATAGGATCAGGCGTCAAAAAACGACCGAGGGCCGGGTCGTAGATTCGACCGCCCATGTCGACTAGACCGAGATCGTCGTCGTGTTCATGGCCTGTGAACCCGAGCCGAATGCCTAACTCAGAAAGCCCCGAGCGGTCTGCTCGACCGTAAGCGGTGAAGTCCTGTTGGTGAAGGATCTCCCCGAACTCGTTGCTGACGGTGTGTACACTGCCCAAGAGGTCGCGATTGATGAAGGCGTATTCTGGAGGCGGCAGATTGGGTAGCCCATCGGTTTGACGTCTGGTGACCTGCGCGACACGCCGCCCATTGGCGTACACATGAAACTTGTGGATCCACTGGCCGTCGGGACCCAGTTCCTGCATGCGTTCGTAGAGGCCGCCCACGAAGACCGTATTGGAAACAGCGTCGCGCTTGACGGTGCGCACATGGTCCGCATCGTATTCGAACGTCGTCGACACCGCCGTGCCTTCAGGGCCCGTCTGAATCGACTTGGGCAGATTGAACGGCGTGTAATCGATATGTTGGCGGCCACCGGGTACGTCTGGGCCAATGCGGAGCGTTTGATTTCCGCGCCCGTCGTATTGATACTCATTGTCTCCCATACTGCGAACAGCGTGCGGTAACACACCGCCTGGATGGTCATACGCTAGGGTCGTTCCGTCACGGCTGGTCAGATTTCCTCGACGATCATAGTCGAAGGAATGTACGATGGGCTCAGAAGGGTTTTCCGTGGGTCTGAAGACCTGCTTCAGCCGATCCAGCGCGTCGTACTGAAATTCTTCTGGCTCGGGCGCGAAAGCAGCGTCACGGTGAGTCTCCATGAGCCCGTCGGGCCAGTACGTGTAGGTGATGTCCTGGGCGAGTTCGGTCTCGCCCAGACGCTGACTTTCGATGTCGAGCGTGCGACCGGTCAAAGCATCGAAGGTGGTATTGGTGACGATATCGTTGGCCAGACGTTCCTGGGAAATCACCTGGCCCTGGTAAGCGTCCGTTGCGGTCCAGTACGCCAGGGAATTGTCCAACGCATCGAACACCTTGGTAACGTTGCCCCGGCTATCCCGGCCATAGTTCAGAGCGAAGACTTCGCCCGCTGCTTCCGGATAGCTCAGCGTTTCGATGCGCTTGAAATCGTCATAGGCGAAGCCGACCGAGAAGAGATCGACATCGGCGCTTCCTTCCGAACGCGGGACGGAAGTGATTTGGGTTTGTAGCAGTCCCTGCGAGTAGGGGTTCGCGTCCGAGTAGTAGACGTAGTCCGTAACAATATGGTCCGGACTGGTCGCCTTTGAAATTCGCCCGACATTGTTGTTGGTGGGAGACGTGCCGTACTCCCAGGTTGTAACGAGCGGATCGTCATTGCCGTCGATCACATCCGCCTGCTCGGTGCGGCGGCCCGCAGCATCGTAGACGTAGGACGTCATGACGCCGTGGGGCGAGGCATAGAAGTCGACTTCTCCAAAGGGATTGTATTGGTAGTTCTGCTCTCCCCAATCCGGATCGCTTTGGTGCAGTAGATACCCCCACGCGCTGTAGTCGAAAGTGGTCTCGTTCCCACCAGAAGGTGCTCCTCGCTCGTGTACGATTCTCTTGAGCTGATCGAATGATCCATAGTAGTAGTCCGTGAAGGTTGCGTCTGGGTCGACGACACTTTGTGGAGCGCCTTGTGGGTCGGTAACCGTCCCTCGCTCGATCGGCAGCAGGGTGCCCGTGGGGCCGCGCTTGGTCACGAACGTCGCTGCGATATCGCTTGTGCGCGAGAATAACTGCTCTGACGATGGCAGTCCTGGTCCGGAGCCGATGTAGGTCAAGGGAGTAGCCGAGTAGTACTCTACTCGCGTATCGTCTGGAAAATTGGTTGCCACTCTTTGGCGCCAGGTATTGTACTCGTACTCGATGACCCCTTGCGTGATGTCACCAGGCACATGTGGCCTGGATTCGCTCACGAGATTTCCGGCCCAGTCGTAGCTGAAGCCCTGCAGCACCGCAGTCCCGAAGTAGCCGTAGGTGTGGGCTCTCACCGTCCTGCCGAACGCATCCAGATCGTGGAAGGAGGTGGTCCCCCCGGATACTTCCGTCGTCACGCGCAGTTTGGCGAATCTGCCGGAGGCAACTGGATCCTCGAGAGGCGGAGCCGATGCCGGATCCGAGTAGGTCGTCTGTATCGTTCCCTTCCAACCGTCGACCCGCGTAAGTCTCCCGAACCCATCATAGCTATAGGTTTCCACCAGGTCGTTGGGATCCGTGAATTGCCGGATTCGTCCGAACGCCGGATCGAACACCATGGTGCTCGTCTCTCCTGCGCCATTGGTGACAGTCTCCGCGAACAGACCCTGTGAGTCGTAAGTCACCAGTTCCTGCCTGACTGCTCCGAACTCGCCTTCGCGGGAGACGAGCTCTATGTTCCCATAGGCGTCGTGTCCGAGCCGAACAACGGTGTCGCCGGTGGACTCGTCGGTTCTCGTCGTTCGCTCAAGCCTTCCGAGGGAGTCGTAGTAGTAGTTCGCGACGCGAGGCGTATCGTCAGCAGGGTCGTAGAACGAGCGGAGCGTACGCTTTGCTGGTAAGCCCACGTCCCACCGATCGATCAACGTGGAATCGTCTTGGTGTGCATAGCGTACCGAGAGCTCGCTTGACCTGATGAGCCTGTCCCCTTGGACATTGGGATTCGTGACGACTTCGTTGCGATAGATCTGGTTTCCGAACACATCGACATCGCGATCGATGCGCACGTCGTAGACCGGCTTTCTGTAGTAGAGGTTTCCGCCTTGAGAGGGAGCGTAGTCGCTTACCGTTGTGGTCGTCACCTTATTGAAGGGAAATGGCCGGCCGGCATCCGACGTGCGCACTTCCCAGATGTTTTCGCTCCTGCTAACGCGATAGCGGTCCGTCGATACACGGTTGGAACTCCCCAGCGCTGCTGTACGCACCTCGCTCGATGCGATTGTTCCTGCAAGTTCGAACGATTCATTGTTGTACCGAACGTTGGTGCGGCGCGAAAATTCGTGCTCCGGTGCGAACTCGATGGTGTCGCGCTCGCCGAAACCGTAGATCCCTCTACCCTTGATGCCAGCGCGCAGATTGGAGTAGTCGTACTCGATGTCGAGCCGACTTTTCAGGATGTCGGGATAGTTGCTGGCAGACTCAGCGAGTTCATAGTGGCTCACCACCGGTGGCGGGCGCTTCAGGCAGATTTGCTGCGACAAACTGCAATCAACCGAATGTGCTTCGTAGACAGATCTCCCATCTTCATGAAACTGCGAGTATTCAACGGTGTGAACGAGTCCCAAACCATCTCGCACCTGTTTGAGGAGATATGCATTCCTCGCGTTGCTATACCAAATGCGCCCGCTGACCATGACGTCGCGACTGCCGTCACCATCGAAGTCGCCGATTAACTTGCGTCCTGCTCTGTCGATGGAGGGGAAGTCGTAGCTACTTGGTTGTAGCCCTCGATCAGTGCCCTGAAAAACCCGTTCTCCAAAGACGTGAGGTTCTCCAACCTTGCCTCTGATGATGAGCTCGTCTCGGCCATCACCATCAATATCGAGCGCCGCGGCATCGGCCCAGTCGACGGACGTGAAGTCGATTTGCCCGCCGAAATCGTAGTGCAACCCCGTGGCAGTGTTGCTCCAGAGAGCCAGCTGACCGTCTTCGCGCTGCTCGAGAAAGTCCGGGAGCGCGTCTCGATTGAAGTTGAACGAGCGAATGGACAGCGGCTCATCCGCACCCTGGGTACCCAAGTACACAGCCGGTCGCAACGAACCGATATACACACCATCGGGCCCTCCCTGGACCGAAGGATACTTGGGCTCCAAGTCCAGGTCGACCCAGGATGGAATCGATGGATCTGGGCCCATTCCGTAGGCCAGGTATTTCCAAGTCTTGGTGTCCGCATCTTGTCTGACGACATTCGCTACGCCGTCGCCGTCGACGTCTACGAATAAGTTGTTAGAGCCACCGCAGAATACCGGCAGGTACGGCACGATTTCCTCTGTGTAGGTCGGCCCTTCCCCTTCGACATACTGCGAGTACCAGATCCTGGTCGTGCCTGGGACGCGGACCTCCTCGAGCCCTTCGAGGATGGTGTGCTCGTCTAAACATGTGTAGATATCGCTGAAGCTGTCGCCGTTGAGATCGACGGCACGCATATAGGAAATAGGATCGTTGCCCCAGGAGAAACTCGTGTACATCGCCTCGTGGCCACCCGACGCGTCCTGCGCGTAGATGGTGAACGGCATTACTTCTACGCCGCTGTCACTCTCTCCAATGACGAAGTCATCGGTTCCATTGTGGTCATAGTCGAATACACGTTCCTGCGGGAATCTTCGCAGCCGGGATGGATGCGAAACATGCTCGTCGATCGTCTCGAACGGGTTAGTTCGATCTCCTGTAGCCAAAAAAACCTGATAAAAGGATCGCAAGTCATCGAGGCCATCCCCATTGACGTCCGTCACAGCATCCCCTGTCACATAAGCCCGTGCCAAACCAGGTCCGACAGTTATCTCGCCGGGGGCGTTGTAGTGGAAGGTCGTTGGCGGCTTGCAGCGCTCGATTGCGTTCACCTCGGCGCACTCCTTCACCTCACCGAGCAGCAAAGGTTGCTCGAATGGGCTCGATAGATCGGGGTCTTTGTAGGCAAACTCATAGCTTCGGACGATGCGGTTGCCCACAATGGTCTCGATGCGTGCGAGCCGCTGCGTCTGTCGCACCCGGTTACCCGCGACCCACTGTGTCGCAACTCGACTGTCCGAGCGTGGTTCGTAAACGAACCGGACCAGGCGATCGCCCGGGTCGTAGACGATCAGAAACGGCAACAATTCCGTCGTTTCGGAGTCTCCTGTGTATTTGTCGAGATACCGAATCCGCATGCTGTTGTTCGAGCGATCATAAACTTGGTTGAGTGCCCACACGCGCTTGATGCTGGTCCCTCGAGGTCTCGCCAGCACCGATGCCGTGGTCTCGGCGCCGAAGATTAGCCGTTTGCCGTCCTTGGTCTTCGCTTCGAAGGAATCGGGGCCGCGGTACTCTTCCCCAGTGAACGCCTCACCATGGGAAACGATCCGGATGAACTTGTCCCGTTCGGTTCGATAGATAGTGCCGTCTGCACCGTACTCGCCGTCAATGGCGATCAGCACTTCGCCGTCCAGACAGAAGAAGTCCGAAGCATTCATCCGTACCGGTCTCGGTTTGGCGTCGGCCATCCCGTAGACTGATTCCATGACCGCCTTGTTGGCGGTGCAGCGCGCGATCTGCGAGAGCCCGGTCAACTTCCAACCGAGACCCAGGGGGCCATCTTCCTTGCTGGTCGAATAGACCAGACTCAGCGCGGGTTGGTGTCCGTTGCGGCCGGGAGGCACGTCGATGGGAATGGTGTAGGTGGCAGCGCCCGTGCTCGATACTGCAAACGAGCCCGCGACCGAGCCGATATCTGTGGGAACATCCGGCTCGGTCGCGGGCTCGTCAGTGACGCACTGACCCGCCACGCAGACATTCCCGGCCGAACAGGTCCCGCACGGGACATTGCAGCGCGGATCGGCGCCGCATTCCAAGCCTTCGCAGCTCGCTTCACAGTCCAGGCACGGGCCACACTCGGTATCGGCCCCGCAATTCTGCGCGAAAAACTGCTCGTTTTTGCATTGCGGATTGGAGCAGACGCTGTTGGGGCCGCATGCGAGACCTGGGGCACACTGAAGATCGGTCTGGCACCCGCTTTCCAACGTATCCGTCTGCGTGCACAGCGGACAGAGCCCACCGCAGCCGTCGGATTCCCCACATTGCTTGCCATCACAGGAGGGCTCGCATAGGCAGACGCCACAGGGCGACTCGATCGAGCTACTCCCGTCACAGCTGGTCTGCGGGTCTGTTTCGCAAATCACCGGCCAGCAGACTCGGTCCGTAGGTGAGAGACCAAAGTGAAGTCCGTTCCCTTCACCGCAGACCTTGCCCTCTGCACAATCGGCGTCTGAACTGCACGTGTTGGAGATGCCGACACATCGACCGCAAGAGGACGTGAGGTGTCCGCAACCAGTGGAGTAAATCTCTTCCCCGCATCCACCGGCCCAGCAGACGTTTGCCGTTGGATCTTGGTCGAAATGCCCCCCATTGTCCTCGCCGCACGCCAAGCCTTCCTGGCAATCCTCGTCCGCCTCGCACTCGCCTCCCGTCTCGCACGGACACTGCCGAGCGCACTGCCCCTCGGCACACGGCACCGCTAGCGTGAGCCCGCCATCGCCCAACTGGTCGATGAGATTGCCCTTGAGCCCGCCCCAGTCGCGGTCGATGAGTGGGTTGCAGCTGCTGCCGCTCGTGGTGGTGCACGTCGCGGCCCGGAACCCGTGGGTGGGACGCCCGCTGAATTCGTAGAACCAGTGCACGCGGTGGATGCCGACGGATAGGTTCTGGCATACCGCGCCGTCGAGCGCGGTGATGCCCGCCGAGTCATCGATGAACAACACCCCCACGGCCGTGTTGGGCCCGTTTGCCGTGCTGCCGTCGACGACCTGGAAGCACTGGGTGCCTTCCTGGTCGATGCGGACCACGCCTTCGACGTGGATTTGCCCGCGCGTGCGGCACTCTGCCCACTGGATGCCGAGGCCATACTCGAACGAGCAGATGTCGTGACCGGCAATGGCGGGCCATTGAGAGCCGCCGGGGCTATTGCCCTGCTCCACCTCGCTGGCGTTGTCGAGGCAATCGTCGACCTCTTCGAGAGTGTCGACGTCCTGGTGAAGCAAGCCTTGGTCCGGATGGCAAAGCTCTGCGAGGCTCACGCGGACGCCGTTGAACTCGTTCGGATCGGTCCAGTCGTTGCCATCGTTCTCCTCGACGCAGTCGGAAATCCCGTCCCCGTCGCTATCCTTCGGCGCACAACCCGGCACGCCCCCGAGGCCCTGAGGGTCGAGCACGCTGCAGTCCTGGGGCTCGAGCTGGTAGGGGTGGAAATAGAAGTCGGTGTACTGATGCGCCGTGACCGAGCGTCCGTATACGCTGCCGTCGTGTCCTGTATCGATGTCCCCCGTGGGCAATACGATTTCGGCGAGGGGTGCCAGGAGCGTCCCGCGGAAATTCTGCTCGAGGGTGACCGGTCCCGCGCCCGTGACGGCGAACAGCACATTGAACTCGTCCGGCGCCGTGTACTCGGGCGTCACCTTCAGACTGAAAGCCCCCTCTACGAATACCTGCACCGCGCCCGCGCCGTTGTCGATGCGAAGGGTGGTACCCGGCTCCAGATTCAGGCTGTGGAAATAGTAGGTGCCTGGGCGCAGGTTGAGGGTCGACTGGGCCTGGACGCTGACATCGCCATAGGCGCCCGGGTCGAGCGGATAGTTGGAGCCATTAGTGATGAGGCTCGGCTCCGGGTTGACCGTGTCGGGGAACTGGTAGGGGATGCGCACCTCCACGTAGGGCTGGTGATCGAAGTTTTCGAGGGTCGTCTCTTCGACTTGCGCCCCGGTCTGCGTGGTCACGGCTCCGCCCGACTTGACGAACCCGTGCACCGTGGAGTTCGAGCGGAGCGTCACGGGCAGGGCGCTCAGAACGTTCCCCGTCTCGGTGCCCACACCGAGTTCGGCGTGCACACCCGCGCCATCGAGCGCAGAGATGTTGGCGAAGCCGCTGCCATCCGCCGTGCGCACGGCCACGCCGTCGTGAATGTCGAGCGCGCCGCCCTGGGCTCCCAGCGCCACCTTGTCCATGCCGAGCCCTTGGGGGAAGCGCAGCACCAACTGGTCCCAGCTGCTGGACTCGGGGGTGCATTGGGAAAGGTCGCCACCGCTCTGGCCGCCACTTCCGCTACTCCCCGCCGTCCCTCCGGAGCCTCCGGTCCCGCCCGACCCCGATGTTCCCCCGGAGCCCGCCGTGCCGCCGGTCCCGCCTTCCGCGCCGGTGCCTCCGCTGCCATCGGTGGTGCTGGTGGTTCCGCCTGAGCTGGTGGTGCCGCCGGTGCTAGTGGTCCCGCCGCTGCCATTGGTGGTCGTGGTGCTCGTGGTGGAGCCCGAGAAGGTGAGGTTGTCGAGGACGTAGGTGCCGGGCTCGGCGTTGATGGCGACGCAGAGGGTGAGGTCGGAGTAGCTGGAACCGAGGGGACCCGAGAGCTCTCCCAGCGGGGAGCTGATGGTGTGGAAGGTGCCGGCGCTTTTCTGTTGGATGTTGACGCTGGGGAGGGGATTGTTCCAAAGGCCGAGCGAGGGGGCGCGGACGATGACTTGGACTTCGCCGAAGGTGGGCGTGGTGTCTTGCATCCACAGGTCGAAGCTCAGGGTGTCGCCGACGTCGCCCAGGGAGGAGAGGTGGCTCGTGCACACTTCGGTCCAGTCTTGGGGGCGAGCGACGGCGAGGGCTTTTTGGCCCTGGCTGTGGACGGGGGCTTCGGCCAGGGTGCCGACGGTGGTGGTCCAGTCGCTGGTGGGCGCTTCGAAGCCGAGGATGCGTAGTTGCTCGCTGCTGAGGGCGAGCTGGGTCTGGCCGAGGTTCTCGTCGGTGCCCGTGGTCACGGAGTCGCCGCTGCAGCCGGCGAGGGCGAGCAGCAGGCTGGTGGTCCAAATCCAAAAGGCCCCTTGAATTCCCCTGTGTTGCGACATCGGTATCCTCTCCCGGGAGTCGGACTAGTGGTCCGAGGTGGCGACTGTACCGGAAGGCCCGGTGGTCGAATCTGATCTTTACTTGATTTCTGTCCGATCTTTATCGTGCGGGGCCAGAATGCAGTTGACACTTTTTTCGAAGTGATCAGGCTTGGCACGCCCTGCACGGGGTCGTACATTGGCGATATGTCCGGAAGCCGAGCCCCCAGCAGTCCGCCTCCGGATGCACGGGACCACTGCTGCGGCAAGGGATTTCCAACTGTGAAAAAGTTGGACGGGTTGGGTGATGGCAGCGTGTGTTGAGGGAGATGACGCCGGGTCAAGGGCGGGGGCGAAGCAGAAAGGGTGCGTCCAGGGAGGACTTTCGTTGTTCCGGCCGACGACGGAGCGCAGCAGTGCCTACAGACCGTGCGCGTAGCAGGCCCGCGCATCCCCCCGAACCCGCCTGTCAGGCGAAGGGCAAGAGCAGCTGTCCAGGGGGCGGCGCCCTTGGCGCCTGTGGCCGGCGACCACCCAGGACTCGAGCAACGGCCTCGGTGCTGGTGGCCACCTCGACCCAGCGCACGGCGCCACCACACACTCTGCATTCGCTCACGTCCGCCTGGAAGGAGTGTTTTTCATACTGCACCTTTCGCAGCAAGGTTGAGCTGCTGGGTTGTTTTGGGTTGGTGTGATTCGGAAAGTGGGCGGTCGGGAGGCCAGTACAGCCACTGACCGTTGGGGGTGCACATGCGCGCGTGGAGGGAGCCCTGGTGGTGCCGTTTGCGGAGTGTGGAACGGCTCACACCGAGCTTACCGCTGAGTTCGGTTGCGGTGAGCCAACCTGCATCTTGCAAGCGCTGCTTGTAGCTTCGAAAGTGTTGGACGTTGCGGACCCAGCGCACGGCGTGGTCATCGAAGTGCGAACCGGCCCCTGTCGTTAGTGCACGCTCGTTGAGGAGATGAGCAATCTCGGAGTCGTTGTATTCATTGGCGAGTTCGTCGATGAGCTTGCGAGTGTCGGGATCCGTAGCGCGACTCTCGTAGGGCAGCTTCGGACGTTTCAGGGTGAGAGTGGTAGTGGCGCTGCCGCGAAAGCGGATGCCCAGCGTCAGCAGTTGCTGTTTCACTATCGTGACGTCTTCAATCAGCAAACCCAGCATGCGCTTGCGTTCTCGGTGGGGCGTTTTGGGATCGTGCCAGAGCTTGCCGAAGTCGTTGGTCAAAGCGAGAATTTGCTTGTGCTGCTCATCACTGAGCGCAAGTCGTTCGGCAGTGCGGGCCTGCTCGTATCGGTCACGGGCGATGTCGAGAGCGCGGAGCTTGTCGTTCCAGCTGGCTTCCAGCGAGTCTGCCACCAAGCGGTTTCGAGGGTCGACGAGCATGTAGCGCTGGCGAGCTGACTCGGCTTCATACTCGGCTCGCTCGACGCTCTGGTAGCGCAGGCGATCGGACTCATCGGCTCGCGCCTGGAGCTCGCGTTGAACAGCAATCGAGAGCTCAAGGGCCATTGGAGCGACGGAGTCGACGACCAGCTTGCTGATGGCAGCGTCGATAGAAGTACCGACCACGCTCTGGCACAGGGCATCTCCGAAATTCCGACCGCGACTGTAGCAGACGTAGTTGGGGATACGTTCACCACGACGCCGGCCGTAGCGCACGTGCATGCGCTGTCCGCATACACCACAGATGGCACGTCCCTGTAGGAGCGCGGGACCCTCGCGCGGCGGAGTCGCGCCGTTGGTAAAGTGCAGTTTCGAACCTGACTCGAACAGACGCTGTTCGATCTTCACGAACTGCTCCCAGCTGATGTAGCCGGGGTGGTTATCACGGATCAGCGCCTGCCACTCTGAGTGCGGCAGCCAAGTGCGTTTCACCTTGCCATTGGGGCCTGTCTTACACCTTGAGCGACCAAACGCGTACACTCCAGCGTACCAGGGGTTGTGCAAGATGCTCGCGATGCGTCCCAAGCTGAGCGCGCCCCACGTCAGCTCTCCCTTGCGAGTTCCGCCCCACAGTCTGTTTGGGAACAGCAGCCCTTCCTGCCGAAAGTGCTTCAGCGTGGCATGCGCAGCACCGGTCCGAAAGTAGGTCTTGAAGAGCAGTCGAACACTATCTTGAACCTGTTGATCGGCGTCCAGCACGACGCGGTCTTGTTGATCATAGACGAAGCCGATGGGCAAACGACAGCGCAGTTGTCCGCGGCGTGCCTTGTTGAGCAGACCGCCGCGCATGCGAGCGCGAAGCATATGCAGCTCAGCTTCGCTCATGGTCCCCTTCAATCCGAGCAGGAGCCGATCGTTGAAGTGACCTGGATCGTAGATCCCATCTTCATCTAGGATGAGCGTATCGGTCAGTGCGCAAATCTCCAGCAGGCGATGCCAGTCGCTGTTGTTGCGAGCCAACCTCGACACCTCGAGACCCAGCACGATGCCGACTTGCCCAAGTCCGACATCGGCCACCAGTTTCTGGAAGCCGACCCTGTCGGTCGCCGAACTGCCAGACTGACCAAGATCACTGTCGATCACGACGATGGTTTCTTGTGGCCATCCCAGTGCGACGGCGCGCTTTTGAAGTGCGTACTGACGCTCGGTGCTCTCGGTGTTTTCGAGCACCTGTCGGACCGTGGATTGGCGGATATAGAGGTACGCGGCACGAGCTAGATGGCGAGCTTGAACCTTCTGGTGCGAGTTGACGTCAACATTCATGGTGTACCTGCTCGATGCTAGGGCTCAAAAGACTGCTGAGGACCCGAACCCAGTCCTCGAACGCGGGCGTGACGAGGTTCTGCGTGAGTGCCGTCGTGCTCAGGCTGGGCTCTGGGGACGGCAACCACTCAGGCTTGCTCTCGAGCATTTGCTCTGCGCGTGTCAACCAACCTGGCAACCCCTCGCGCAACAACAACATCAGGCCGAAGTGGCCCTCGCCGGGCTGCTGGTTGACGATGGCTGAGCGCAGCCGCTCGTACTCAGCGGCAAGCGGACACGCTCGGGAGCCCGGGACTTGCCTGACTACTGGCGTTTTTTTTTCTGGCGAGCCAACGCACGCTCGATGCTGCGCGGGTGTACCAGCAGAGCAAACTCGTCGGCAACGCGCTCCGCCAGCTGCAGGGAAGACAATCCGGGCTCGTTCTCGAGCTGTGAGAACAACCATTCCACGACCTCGCTGCCCAGCTTGTGCCCTCCATGTGGTCCCGGTTTTTTCGGTAACAACGCTGGCAATCCACCCGAGTCGAATGCCTGCTGCGCCTGATAGAACGAAGGACGCGAGAAACCGAACGCCCGCGCGCTGTCCGCAATCGAGCGCCCATCGACTCGAACGCGACGCAACATTTCGTATTTCACCTGAATAGTGTCTCGTGAGTCGAAGAAGTCGCCTTGACCGAAGAGCGGATCGCTCACGCTTTCCGGCTCGGGGTTTAGGCACCCGTGCTCGCGTAACAACGTGGCTTTGGGATCGGAACTTTCGGGCTTTCTTGGCATGAGGAATGAGCCGGGGACGGGATGTAAGCTCGTTTATGCCGCATCCCTCGGCTATGTCAAGAGGTATTCGCCAATAACTCTCCGCCACAACCAAACAATATGCAGAAAATACGCATACCATCCCGGCTCGCGCCAGGTCGCTTCTCGGCAAAATCCACCTGACACATGCGGCGGAATTCACTTTACGCCCCCCTTCGGATTCTCCCGCCCCTGCAAGACCTCCCGCTCACGCTGAACCAGCTCCACCAGTTCCAAGAGATCGGAGGTCAAGAATAGTGGGGCGCGCCTATCAGGCCCGTAGACGGGACGCTCGATCAGGCTGGTCCAGGCCGTTGGCAGCGAGCAAACGTGCCCGTGTTGCGAGCGGTAGAAGACCCGGTCCTCTCCGTAGTGGATATCTCTTCGAAGCACCTCGAGCTCGCGTCCTCGCCATGGGTGGAATGGGTGCGTGACACGCACCTGGGTGTCCGCTGGTGACAACTTGGTTGTACGTACTGCATTGCATTCGCCAGATGAACACATGTCTGAGTAGCCAGGCCCAAGGCTTGCGCGGAGCAGACGCTAGCTCGGCCTCGGAGCTTCCCTCGAACCCCAACTCCAGCTGCTCGCTGTCATCTGGCCGGAGCGGGTTGTCCACCGGTGCTGGTCGCTCCGGCACTACCAAACAACGCAAGCTCGAGTGGCTCGACAGCACGCCGTGGTAACGCACCATGTGGAAGCCCGGTGCTGGGATCATGGCGACGACACGAGCGATGAGGTCGAGGGGGTCGAGCACGACGGCGCGGGTGCCGTCCTTCCAGGGCTTCTTGAAGCTGTAGCGTAGCCGCCCATCGCTGAGCCTCTCGAGACGCTCTCGAGCAATAGGAGGTCGTCCCAGGTAGCGGCAGAGGCGTTCGAGCTGAGCCCTGTCGTTGCCTCCGACCGAGAGCTTGGCGTGCACGTTGATGCCCCGGCGCACGGCGTGCGGCTCGTCCGGACGCGCCAGGCTCGGGTCAACCAGCCGCAGCGAGGGCTGTCCCGCCCGCTCTGCGAACAAGTCCAACCCTTGAGTGGCAGCGCTGTAGCAGGCGAGCAGCGCCGGGTGGTCCTCGGTCGTCTGTGGGTCGGGCAGGGCCGCCGCCTGCCACAACTGTTGCTGCTCGTCTTCTGATGTGCACAGGGCTGGGTCTGGCCGGAGTCCGAGCTTTTCGAGCAGCCGCTGGATGCGCCGACCCGTGCGCTCAGCGACGTCGGCCACTTCGTCGGCGCTGGGCTCCGGAAGCTGGTGAAAGCCCAGAGCGCCACCAGGCCCGCGCAGGTACACCCCGTCGAGGGCGAGCACGTGCAGGTGAACGTTGAGCCTGAGGGCGCTGTCGAAGCGCTGCACGAAGGTGACGCTGCCGGTGTGCGCCTCGCTCAGACTGCCGAGACCCAAGTGCTGCTTGGCTCGCCGGCGCAGCGAGCGCGAGAGCTCCTGGGCAAAGGCACTGGCCACTCCCGCGCACAGCCGGCTGTGGTAGCCGCACAGCGCTCTGAGCCGGAAGGGCAGCGAGCACACCCACTGGCGCACCTGCACTCGAGGCAGCACCTGCTCCACCAACTTGAGGGCTGTGTCCGTCATCCGGCGGCCCAGGCAACTTGGGCATTATGTTTCCTGGCCGTAATGTGTCCTCAGCTCAGTTGGACGACGCTGGGCGGAGGAGCAGCAAGAAGTTCGCCCGGGCCGCTCGAGCCATGCGATCGTCCTAGACGAGACGAAGGCCCGAGTGGGTGGGAAGGTGGCGAAGAGCGGGACGAGTCGCCGATCATTTTTCCTGACCAGGAGGTCTGGGCGAGGGTACGCCCCGGAAAGGAGAAGGGGCCCGCCTCGATTGATGCCGGGCGCGGACCCCTTGGCCGGCGAGGTGCAACTTCGCTACGCGACGAATCTCACCGACGAAGAGTACGTGTGCCAGAGGGCGTGGGAAACCGCAACTTTGTCGACATGCCCGCTGCACCCGGCGGGCGATTGCGAGTTTTCCCGGCACACGACGTACGCGCGTAAGAAGCCTGCGGGGACGCTGATCGCCCGCTATTACTGCCGGACAGCGCGGGTGACGTTCAGCCTGCTGCCGGACTGTCTTGCGAGCCAGCTTTCGGGGTCGCTGGCGGAGGTGGAGGCGGCGGTGCAGGTGGCCGAGTCGGCCCCGACGTTGACCGAGGCAGCCCAGCAACTGCGGCCCGAGCTCGCGGACGTGCGGCATGCGCTGAGGTGGTTGCGGCGCCGGACAGGGCCTGTACGAGCGGCGCTGATGGCGCTGGTCACGCTGTTGCCGGTGCTCAGCGGCGTGGAGCCCACCCTCGGGGCCGTGCACGGGGCCCTCGAGGTGCCAGAGGTGCTGGTGGCCTGTCGCGAGCTGATGAGCGAAAGGCTCGCGTCGCTGCGTGCTCCTGTCGGATTGCGCCCTCGAGTGTCGTGGTGCCACAGCGCCGAGGCCGCCACCCAACACAAGGCGGGACCAGACCCGCCAGCAGGACCTCGGTAGCTCTTCGGTCACCCGGTTGATGTGCCGGGTTTCACCAAGGAGATATCGATGAGATTGACAGAAGAGGCGGAGCAGAAGCTCCGCGAGCAGGTGGCTCTGTTTCGCTACGGGGTGATCGCCGACTTGATCCACCTCGAGCCCGGAACGCGTGGCATCTACTCCAAGCTGCGCGAGAAAGCCGAGCGAGACTACGACATCCCCGGCAGCTCACGGCGCCGGGTGGCCGCCGAGACGATCCGTAGCTGGCTGGGCGCTTACCGCGACGGGGGCTTTGACGCCCTCATGCCGAAGAAACGCAGGGACGACGGCCAAGCGCGTGCCTTGCCGCCGGCGGTCGCCGACCTGCTGTTGATGATCAAGGACGATCGGCGGGAGTTGAGCGTCAAGGAAGTCATCGAGTGCGCGACGCAGAGCGGCGAAGTCCCCCCCGAGGTGATTCTGGCGCCCTCGACAGTGCACCGGCTACTCAGTCGTCACGGACTGATGCAACAACCCCGTGCCCAGTCGAAGGACCGCCGCCGTTTCAGCTTCGAGGTGGCCGGCGAGCTGTGGATGAGCGACGTGATGCATGGGCCAGCCATCCTCAGCGAGGCCAAACGCAAGAAGAAGACCTACCTCTTGGCCCTGCTCGACGATGCCACTCGGTTGGTGCCTCACGCGGCGTTTGCGTTTCACGAGAACACCAGCGCCTTCTTGCCCGTGCTCGAGCAGGGCATCATCAGGCGAGGACGGCCGAAGCGCTTGTACGTCGACAATGGCGCCGTGTATCGCTCCCAACACCTTCAGCTGGTGTGCGCTCGGCTGGGCATCACGCTCATCTTTGCTCGCCCTTATCAGCCCCAGGGAAAGGGAAAGATCGAGCGCCTGTTTCGCACCATTCGCATGCAGCTCATCAAGCATCTGAGCGAAAGCGACCTCAGAAGCCTCGATGCGCTCAATGCTCGACTCTGGGCCTTCATCGAGAGCGAGTACCATCAGTCGCCGCACAAGGGGCTCGGCGGACAGTGTCCGGCTGACGCCTGGGCAGAGCGTTCCGAACACGTCGAGCTGGAAACCCGGGACCTGGGCGATCTGTTTCTCTTCGAGCAGAAGCGCAAAGTGCAGCGAGACCGCACGGTTTCGCTCGAGGGGACACTGCTCGAGGTGGATGCCGAACTCGTCGGCGACACCATCACGCTGCGCTTCGACCCTTCGGGGCGCAAACGCACTGTGCAGGTTTGGCGCGGAGGCAAGCGTTTCACCGACGCCAAGCCCGTCGATGCCTACGCCAACTGCTTCGTCCGCCGAGAGCGCATCAAGAGCAAGCTCGACCCCGTCGAGCCACCAGAGGGCCTAAAAATGCGCGACTTCGGGCGTAACAGCGGAGGCGAGGAGAGCTGATGTACCGCAAACACTTTGGTCTGACCGCTCACCCCTTCACCAAGGAGATCGAGCCTGACGCACTCTTCCCTTCCGCTGCTCTGCGCGAGATGCAGGCACGGCTGAGCCACCTCATCGACCTGCGCGGCATCGGCCTCGTCACCGGCGAACCAGGCAGCGGCAAGAGCACCGCCTGTCGCAAGGTGGTCGCCGGACTGCACACGGGGCTTCACCGCGTCGTGTACGTGCCCAACTCCACCGGAAACGTCATGGACCTATACAAGAGCATCGCCTGGGAGTTTGGATTACCCACCGAACGCAGCCGCGCCGCCTTGTACAAGCAGATCCGTGGCGAGGTGACCCGGCTGTGCCAAGAGGCCCGGCAGAAGCCGATTCTCATCGTCGACGAGGCACACTTTCTGCGCAGCGATGTGTTGGAAGACCTGCGGATGTTGACCAATTACGCGATGGACTCCGAGAATCGTCTGTGCCTGGTCTTGGTCGCCCAGCCCGAGCTTCGCCGGCGCATCTCCATGGCGGCTCACGAGGCCCTCAACCAGCGTGTCGTCGTCCGCGCCCACATGAAAGGACTTGGCCGCGATGAGTTGGATGCCTACCTTGGCCACCTATTGAAGGCTGCGGGCACCGAACTCGGCCTCTTCGAACCCGCCGCCCAGGAGGCCATCTTCCAAGCCACCAGCGGTTTACCCAGAAAGGTCAACTTGCTGGCCCATCACGCGCTCACCGCTGCCGCGCTCGCGGTAGCCAAGGCTGTGACCGCCGAGCACGTCGAACGCGCACTGGCGGAGGTGAAATGATGAAACGCTGCCATGACCCATCCGACCCACCGCCAGAACGCCAGACCCTGCTCCTGTTGCAGACCGCTCTCGACCTGGCGCGGCAGGCCATCACCGACCAGCATCCCAGGCTGGTCTACCTTCCAATGGCGGACAACCCCCGACTGCCCGCCTCCGAAGTCCTCGCCGAACTCCTGGTCGAACGATGCGCGGACCTCGACGCCTGGATCGAGCGCTACAACAGCGTGATTGATCACCAACTCACACCCGACGACCCACCCTTCTGAGCACAACCCTGACGCACAACGAGGAGCCCGCAAGCTACCCGCTTGCGGGCTCTTCGCTTTGTGCCCTCATCCCAGACCCATACTCGCTGCCCCAATTCGAGAAATCACGAACGTTTCGTCACGAAACTGCGTGGGATCCTCGCGGTGGAATAAACCGGGAACCAACACCCGCTCCAGAGATGCGATGAGCTGATCGCCGCAGTATACGGCGAGCCGCCCCGGAGCCAGCACCTGCACCAGCATGAACGTCTGCGTCTCGAGACCCACTGCACGCCCGCCCCAGCTGGGAGTGAGCCAACGGGGCCCAGTATGGATCACACCCCAAAGGCGCTGGTCCTGATCGTCCACTGCGACGCCGAGGGCGGCGCTCTGAAAAGGGGCCGCAGGGCTCAAGCGGCGTGCCTCGTCGGGGGTAAAGGCGCGCGGTTCGGTGAACCCGAGGGCCAACCAGCGCTCCGACCCTCTGCACCTCGATAGGCGCTCCTCACTCGCAATGACCGCGCGAAATCGCACACTCCGGCCCTCCTCTTGGACCAACGAGGCCTGGTAACAAGTCGATAACAATTCGCGCAGCGCGCGTTCGGAGAGCTCCAGCGGAGCCCTGGTCGGCCAACTGTCCAGAACGAAGTCTGCCAACTGCGTCGGGTAGGCGTGCATCGCCTCGATGTTCACCGACCTGGTCGTCAACGCCCAGCGTTTTGTCTGCTTCCTTCGGCTACGCCGCGTGGTCGGTGGCGATCTGGATGCGGCAGTCCAACGTGGTGTTCAAGAGCGCTCCCTGAAAGGCATAACTACCCTGGATCGGCATGGTATCACTCTGATGGGGCGCCGCGCACAGGGGCACGTGGCCCTCACCCGCCCGGGATCCATGCGTGGCGTCCCAGCCACGAAACCCGATCTGGGGCAGCTCGACCTCTGCCCAGGCGTGCAACTGGCGATCGCTATTCGGTGTGGCGGCGTAGGCTTGGTACCCACTGACGAAGCGTCCGGAAATCCCAACTGAGCGACAGGCTTCGAGGAACACGATGGTCACATCGCGACAGGCGCCAGAGCCGAGCGCCAGGGTTTCCGCCGCCGGTCGAGCGTCGCCGCTCGGTCGGATCCGCCGATCGATCCGCTCGAACAATGCCTGCGAAAGCGCGTCCAGAAAGGCAACGGGTTGGTAACCGACTCGTTCTGCCTGATTGCGGGCGAAACGGCGCACTTCGTCATCCACCTGCATCGCGCTCGGCCAGGGCAGCGACGGCAGGTCGACGTCCAGGTCCGGAACGGGGTACGTGCCCAGCTCGAGCTCGCTGAGCACGCGGAGCGATCGCGTGGCACCGTCGGCAAAGATCAATCGAGTAATCTGGTTGCCGAAGCCGTCCGTCAGCTGGAGTTGCTCGAGCGGTGCGGGCTCGACCACCAGCCGTTGCGACACCCTTTCGACCGTTCCTGGCCGAGGACTGAGCCGCACCAGGTGGACGCCCAGCACCACGGGAACGTCGTAGCGATAAAGGGTGTCGTGGCTGACGCGAAAGTGCACTCGTCTGGATGGTAATCGTTCGATCCATGGTTGGCGAGGCGGGCGCACACTTCTTGCTGAGAGGCTCTCGACTGGTGAGATGCGGGAACTTCTGAGCCTGGACGGTTTCGTAAGTTTGCGGGGCCTTCCCGAGGCGCCCATGACCATACCCCCAGGAACCGTCGATGGACCGACCTTCAGCGCGCCCCATCTGGCTTGGGCTTCTCTGTGCCCTGGCCGCCTCTTTCAGCCCGGCCTGCATTGGACATCACACCGAAACGCCCGCCGGCTCGGCCGCTACCGCCCAGGTGCTGCCCCTTAGAACCGTTAAGCTATACGAGACTGGAGTGGGCTACTTCGAGCGCACCGGCAAACTCCTGGCTGGGCGAAGCGCGCGCCTGCCCGTACCGGCGGCGCACGTCGACGACGCCATCAAGACCCTGATCGTAGTCGGAAGGTCCGGAGCATTCGGCGTCTCCGGCGTGGGATTCGACAGCGTGCTCAGTCGGGGCATGGCCCAGGCCCTCGCCAGCCTCCCACTGGGCCCCGACGAGTCATTGAGCTACCTCGACGTCTTGAGCAGCCTGCAAGGCCTCGCGGTCATGGTCGAGATCGCTTCTCATGACGGCAAGGCGGAAGCAAGGCTTCGAGGGACGTTGCTCGAGGTAACACCGCTCGGTCGGCGCGCCAAATCCGAAACGCAGAAGGGGGACAATTTGCCGGCTCCCAAACACCGGCAAGACCAGCCCCAGCTAAGAGCATACCAGCTGACACTGCTCGACGAGTCCGGGGCCGTCCGCAGGTTCTCGACCCACGAGGTGGAGGCGATTCGTCCGTTGGACGCCACCATTGCCAGACGTCTCGATGTGGCTGCGACGGCTCTCTCGAAGCGCGCCGCTCAGCTGCGACGCGACCTCGACGTGGTCGCTCGGGGAAGCGGCCCCATCACGCTGGGGTACATCGCGGAGACACCGGTCTGGCGAACCACCTACCGGCTACTGCTCCCCGACGGGGCAAGTGCGGTCCAGCTCCAGGGTTGGGCTCTACTCCACAACGACACGGACGAATCGTGGAGCGATGTCACCATCGAGTTGGTCAACGGGCGGCCCGATTCCTTCCTCTTTCCACTCAGTGCCCCACGCTACCTCCGGCGGGAGCTCGCGCTACCGAGCGAGCTCATGTCCACCGTGCCTCAACTCGCGCGCCGCACGGCAGACCAGCTCTGGGGTGACCATACCGAAGTCGACGAGGTCGCGGGCGAAGGCAGCCTTGGACTGAGTGGCTACGGCGAGGGCGGCGGAGGGCAGGGCTTCGGCTCAGGCCATGGGCGACTCGGAGGCAGTCACCGAAGCACGGCGCCGAAGGACAGTTCACGCATCGTCGTGGGCAACCTCGCGGATCTGCAGCAGGCGAGCGGCACCGAGCATGGCGCGCTCTTCTCCTACCGGCTCCCGGCTCCCATCGACCTGAAGCCGCACAGCTCCGCGCTCGTGCCGTTCCTGAGCGACGCTGTGCAAGCGCGCCGCATCACCTGGTTTCGGCATGGTACTGACCAAGGACGCAGCGCGCTGCTGCTGGAGAACACCACACAAAAGACATTGCCGCCGGGAACACTTTCGGTGTTCGACTCCCGCGGCTTCTGCGGGGAGAGCGCGATTGACCGCTTGAAGCCCGGACAGCGTGAGTTGGTCGAGTACGCGAGCGATCTGGACGTCGAACTTTCAATGAAGACAGTTGCTCACTACGAACAGACGCGCGAGTTCAGCTTCGAGGCGAAACAGCTCACGCGCCACTACGTCAGCGTCCACGAAATCGAATTGTCGCTCCTGAACCGCAGCGGATCACCGCGCCAAGCACACATCGGGCTCGGCTTGGGCGACAACGCCAAGGTGTCCGGTGCCGACCAACTCGACTACCAGGCGGAGCGGGGCGGCGCACACGCCGTGTTCCTGCTCTCTCCCGGTCAGCGCTTGGTGCGGAAACTGCGCACTACCGAGGCTCTCGAGCGACCGCTGAGCGTCACTGAGCTGCAAAGCGATCGGCTCGCAGCGTGGACGCGCGAGCCAGGCTTCGCCGGCAGTCAGACCGCAATCATCCAACAGGCAAGTGAGAAGCTCCGGCCAGCCAACGCCACGCGCCACAGAATCGACGAGATCGACCGAGAGAGGCGCGAAGTCGTCGAACGCCAGCGCAGACTGCACCAGCACGAACGCCAGCTCGGGGATGCTGACAAAGGTGCGGGAAGGCCGATCGTCTTGCGCCTACTCGAACTGGAGGACGAGCTGATTCGTATCGATCGAGAGAAGCAGCACCTCTCGGAGCAGCTGGATGCCGAGCAGCAGGCCGTGCTCGACGTACTCACGACGCTGAGCGATGCGGACTAGCACCCAACGGCTTCGCGAATCGCAGCCTCGAATCTGGGTGCGATTGGTTCAAGCGTTCGCTTCACCGACCCAATAGGCGATGTGCTGATTCAAGTGAGGTTCCGAGTCGAAGCTCAGGCCAAAGTGCCGCTGAATCTTGTCGAGCCGGAAGAGTGCCGTAGGCTGCGGTTCGCCTTTCAACAGCACAGGACTGCGCGCCCCTGAGTTGGAACCCGAACCTCGAAGGGCCGCCACCTGGGAGATGGTGGTCTCTGCAATGGCCTGCCAGGTGGTGAAAGGGCGCGCCAACCCGAAATACACTTCGCGGTTGCGGTCCGACTCGAGGACGGCTCGGTAGAGCCTGGCGAGATCCCCACTCCAAATGAACTGCGTTCCGTCCCCGGGACGGACCTCGATGGGCTCGCCGCGACTGGCTTTGAGCGCGAGCTGTCGGAAACGCTGATCGGGCTGCGCGGGTGCCCCCACGGAGACGGGATTGCCGAAGGTGTAACCCGGCCGGATGACGTTGCACCTGAGCCTGGAACGCGCACCCACACCGAGCACATAGGCCTCCGAAGCCGCCTTGGTCACCCCATAAAGGGTATCCGGGTAAAGTGGGTGGCTTTCGTCCATACCGTCGAAGAAGGGGCCTAACGCCGCGGTCGACGAAGTGTAGACGAAGCGTTCGAGCCCTAGCTTCTGAGCTGTCTCGAGAAGAAATGCGGTTGGACGCGTATCCGCATCCAGCATGTCCAACGGAGTCTCGCCCCAGCCGAGGGCAACGTGTACGCAGGCCTGGCAACCACGCATCGCACGCTCGATAACGTCGAAGTCCGTGAGCACTCCTTCGACCCAGCTTACCCCTTCCCATTGCCTCATCGGCACGAGCCGGTTCGCATCTCGAAAGAGCGCCACCAGCTCGTGTCCCGCTTTCAACAGACAGTCGGCAACCCATGAACCGATGAACCCCGTTGCCCCACTAATGAAGACGCGCATGACTTCGAGCGCTTTGTAACGCGTCAACAACCCGATGGGAAGCGTATGAGCCGCTCAGTTAGCCCGAGCTCCGTAGTCGCACCATGTGCGGACTACTCGTTCACCCGGGCACGGCTGCGCTCGCACCACCGACCCACCCCGAAGTCGGCCTCCGCCGAACATGCAAACCGAAATCCTCGAGTTTTCTCCGAGGCACGCTCGAGCGTCGGGCTGCTGACAGCAGCTTACTTCATCCCTTTCGTGCCTGGCCGTAACAAGGCAGGGATGCTGTTTCCACACACCACTACGCCCCGACTGCACACGACAACGCCCGCGGGCGCTCGTTTCGGGCGTGACCACGACTGACAGGTGAGGCGTGAATCAACGAACCCCAAGACAGCGAGCGACGGAACAATCCACCGAAACCGGTGTGGCTCGAGCTGACCGGCAGCTGAGCAATGGTCCTTCGGTGCGCCAAGCATTGGCGCTGGCAGAGAAGGAGGCGAAGAGTCAGGACGGCTGGAAATTGCTGGAAGGGCCGCCAGATTCTGCGAATGTCTTCGAGGACTCCGGCTTGCTCGAAGAGCTGGATTCCACCCGTCCCGAGCCAGGCTGGAAGGTCGTCGGAGTGGGCCCCGACCCCGTACCCGGTTCGCCTCAGACTGGTCCGGAATCGGCGGCCCGAAGGCCACCACCGCCGAAGCGCCCGCCGCTGACAGCCACCACGCCGCTGGCAAAGCCGAAGGCCGGCGGAGTGAACGCTGGGGCCTCTCAAAAGGCTCCGCCGCCACGCCAGCCCCCCTCGCCGCGAATCGTTCCGAGGCCGCGGGCGTTCGTCAAGACACGACTCGGCGTGGCCCCGCCCTCACCTCCCGTCGAGCCCATCCCGAGCCCGGACCCAACTCCGGCGCCCTCCACGGGCATGCGTCCGCGCGCAGACTCGACACCCGACGGGTCGAGTCCCGCTGGGCCCCTCGAACTCGCGTCGACGCCAGACTCCACCTGGAGCGCCCCCCCACAATCGCCGGAACCGATTGCCCCAGACCCGCGTCCAGACGCGCCCCTGACCCGTACGGCGCTTTCCGAGAATGCAAGTAACCATCCGCCGCTCGCGCATGAGCTCCAGACGAACGCCCCGGGGTCCAAAACGGTCGACCCGCTCGCGACCACCCAGCAAGCGTTCGCCCCCGCCACCGTACAGCCCGCAGTGCCGTCGGAACCGACTGCGTTCGAGGCGCGGGCGCCAGCAGAAGGCGTCCAACCGCCGGCGCTCCTTGCGGCCCGGGAGCAGCCTCCCGCGGCGCGACCGGCACTCCCGAGCGACGCGCTGGCCACAGCCCAC
The DNA here is from genome assembly GCA_963809955.1 of uncultured delta proteobacterium. Lineage (GTDB taxonomy): Bacteria > Myxococcota_A > Polyangia > Polyangiales > Polyangiaceae > JAICQQ01. Next base: position 93,395 of record CAWELQ010000007.1, on the reverse strand, counting down.
GACAGCATCCAGTCCGCGTCGATCCCCAGTATGCCGGTCCCGCGGCTCCGTTTGCGACAGTTTGCTGCGAAGCTGCCGACAGCACGCCTGATCGGTCTCGGGTCCGCTGCCCTCGTCGCGGCCGGCGCGATTGCCACGTTGGTGGTCTTCGCGGTAGCCAAGCCCTCGGCAGACGCTACCGAGTTGCAGAAAACGCCCCCCGCGCCAGTTGCCGCCTCCAAGCACGCTACGCGAGCCAAGCAGAGCACCTCGGCAGCCGCCGATAACGGGACGGCGCGCGGTTCGCTCCAGCACGCAAGAACCGCTCCGGCCCCTGCCCGCCCGAAGCAAGCGAAACCGCCCCCAAGCTCCGCCACGGAGGCGTCGCCCGCAGGCGTTCCGTGGACCGCGCAGGGCGACGCCTCGACCGAGAGCTGCCAAACACTGGCCCGGCTAGAGCCCGGTGCGCCGAAGGGCTTTTTGTACCAACGCGCCGTACAAACCGGCCAGGCCGAGCTCATTCGGGGCAATCTGAAGGCCGCCCACGTGGCGTTCTGTCAGGCATCGCTCATCGGCCAGCCCACGAGCACCGTACTTCTGGGTCTCACACAAGTTCTCTTGATGCAGTCGGACCTCGACCAGGCGCTCGAAAGTGTCGACCGCCTGCTCCAGCTCAAGCCGCACAGTGCGCGGGCGCTGGATCTGCGGGGTGATATCCTGATCCGCATGGGGCACGTCGACGAAGCCCGCAAAGCGTGGTTCCGCGCCGCGGGTGCCTCGAGAGAGTCCGAGCTCTTGATATCGAACTTGCTCAGGGCCAACCGCAGCGGCGTGGACGCGGCTCTGAAAGTCGGAGACCTCGCTCGTGCAGAGCGCAGACTACGCCGCGTGATCGCTCTCGACCCCAAGGACGCAGACGCGTGCGCCGAGCTCGCCAGCACGCTGTTCAAGAGCGGTCAGGCATCGGCCGCGACGCACTGGCTAGCCTACGCCGAAAGCCTGGACCCCGAAAACCCGAAACTGATTTCGGTGAAATCGGCCCTGGCTCACACCGGTTGAACTAGGGCGCGTCCCTGAATTCGCTGACGGCGCCGTGAACGTGCCCGTGAACGTGTCCGTGCCCGAGAGGTCGAAAAAAAGGGCTATCCATGGCGAGCGAAGTGTGTTCCATGGGTCGGCCAGCATGGTTAGACGGCAGCTGGACGAGCGACAGTGGCAAAAGGTTCGAGCGGTACTCCAGACTAAGCGCGGAGCGGGGCGCCCTGGGAAAGACGACCGAAATTTCATCGAAGCAGTGCTGTGGTGGCGCAGGACCGGGGTTCCTTGGCGGGCTCTACCTGTGGAGTTCGGGTCGTGGAAGACGGTGTTCAATCGCTTCGATCGCTGGGCGAAGCGAGGCAAATGGAAAGACCTATTTGACGCACTCCAGACAGATCGCGATGACGAGTGGCACAGTGTAGACAGCACGATCAATCGAGCGCATCAGCACGCAGCAGGGGCAAAAGGGGGCAAACGGCACAAGCTCTGGGGCGGTCGCGCGGGGGACTATCAACGAAAGTGCACTTGGTCGTCGACGCATTGGGATTGCCCCTGACGTTCGAAGTGACTGAAGGCCAGCAGCACGATATCCGACCCGCCCAAGCGCTGTTGGGTCGCGCGTTATCGTCCTGTCTACTGGCCGATAAGGCATACGATTCAGACGCTTTTCGCTCGGCCCTCGAGATACAAGGCTGTTCTGCGGTAATCCCGTCGAAGGCGAGTCGAGCCCAGAAAATGCCGTTCGATAAGGAACTGTACAAGGCACGCTCCGCGATTGAGTGCACGTTCAACTTGCTCAAACAGGCCCGGCGTTTCGCGACCCGCTACGAGAAAACACTCCGCAACTACCAAGCTGTGGTCGCACTCGGCTGCGCTCTGCTTTGGCTTCGAATCTAGCCGTCTTCACAGCTGCGAGCCAGCTTGACCAGCATTGACACGATGCGGCTGACTCGCTCTTTGCCTGCTTTCAGGTCTTTCTCGTCGAGCAATTTGAGCCGGTAGCAAACGTCCAACAACGCGGCGGATTCCGTCGCGGAGCCTCTAGCGGTCAGGTAATAGCGTCGCTTGTCCGGCTTGGAGTACTTTCCGGCTCCCTCGGCGATATTCAACACAATCGACAGGGACGCCCGTGTGAACTGATCCGACAGGTGGCCTCGCCCTCGCGGTAGTCCTTCTATGATCGCGTTCGCCACCACGAGAAAATCCAGCGCGACTTGATAAACTTCCAATCCCTCATGGAGCATCATGCTCCGGTCATCGGTCTCATCCCGGCTTCGGTTGCCTCTTTTCGGGCACGGGCACGGGCACGGGCACGTTTACGGGTTGGCAATTCAGGGACACACCCTAGAAGCCTGACCACTTGTGGGTCGCTTCGCCTCGGTCCCGGCCCTGTGAGGGCCCGAGGCTGCGCTCAAAGCGACCGGTTGGTCAGGCCATCACGGGCCCTGAGCCCGCCCGCTACTTGGGTGGCGGCCCGTACAGCGACTTGCGATGCATCGCGTACCCCAGGGCGCTGATCGTGAAGGTTTGCACCAGATTCCCCGACGCATCGATTTCGTGAATGATCCCCTGGTTCGAATAGGTGACCAGCGTATTGCCGTTCGACAGGCGTTGGACGTCCCCCAGACTGCCGGTGCTTTCGTTCGTCGCAGAAATGTAGCTCAAGACCTCGCTGGCCGTCAGGGCATCGTAGTCGATCTGGAACTCAAGCACTCTAGACCCACCGCCTATGCCTCCACCCCCAGCACCGTTGTTGTTGAAGAGCAGGAAGTTGCCGTTGTCGAGCAGGTGGTGGCCATGGTTCACCGACCAGCTCGCGGGAATGTGAGGCCCCAGCGGATTGTCACCACCGAGCTGCCACTCGACCTCTCCCTCGCGTGTAACCTTCACGTACATGTTCGGATTGCGATCCGAAATCGTGAACGTGTCGTCCGCCGGATGGTAGAGAATCGAGTTGGGATGGCAGTCGCCCACCGGCGTATAGATGGTCGATACGTTCTCTATGATCGGGGTGATGCCAAGGTCCGGGCCCACTTCGACCACCGCGCTGCAACCATTTTGGCCTGCGCCGTGAATGAGCGCGGCAATACTACCGCCGGGAAGCGGCGCGAAATCGTGATGGGCGTCCTCCAGGCCCGGAATATCCGTCTGGACATCGAGACCATCCATGGACACTCGGCGCATTTCTCCGCGGCCACCCATGGGGTTACCCGTCACCATCCACATGTACTTGCCTTCCCAATCCATGCGAGCGCGGCTCGCCGAAGCGGGCGCCGGCGACCACCAAACCGGATCCCCATCCGCATCGAAGATGAACGCCGGGGAGTTGTTTCCGTAGGCAACCGTGACGATGAAACCCGGGTCGATCGCAGCTTCGTCAATCACCTGTCGGTCGATTGGTGGCACCTGATTCGACACCGCACCCGTCATCAGGCTGAGGATCTCGCTATTGCACGTCTGGCCACCCGAACTGGCCACGATCTGGAAATCGTATTGATGCTGACCCTTCATGCCGAGCAATAGGGTTCGATAGCCCGGCTCGCTCAGGTCGACGGGAGCGCTCATCGTCAAGCCCGTTTCCGGCAGCCCGAATTGGATCACCGCGCTATCGATCGCGCTCGAAGCCGACCAGGTGACAATGCCAACGGTCGGTATGGCACTCGACACCTCGTAGCTGTCGACCTGGATGCCGCAGGACCCGTTCGGCCCCTCGCCGCTGGTGAGCGTCGCTGTGGCCGTCGCGCCTCCCGCCCCCGTGGCGCCGGTGCCCGCGGAGCCACTACTCGTGGCGCCGATGGTGGTACCGGTGCTCGCGGTCTGAGAGGCCGTGGTTTGCGGTGTACCGCCGGTTGCCCCGCTCCCCCCCGTTCCGGTCGTCGAGCCACCGGTCGTCGAGCCCACCAGGGTAGCAGCTGTGTTCGAGTTCGCTGGGCTTTCCTCCCCGCACCCGACGATCGTGAGACTTGCCAGTGCGACCAGTGAGCAACCGGCCAGGCCCTGCCGGTTCCGCGCAAAAGCAGACCAAAAGACGTTCATGAGCGAGTTTTTCAAGAAATCTTCGACCAGTGGCTGCGGCTACCCGCGTCTTACTCCCAAAGTACCCAGTCTACCGCGTCACAGGCTTCCAGGCCCTACGCGACCGAGCAGCACCTTCCCAACGTGGCTGCACGATTCGAACGTCATGACAACCGAAGGCGTAGACAACTGCCCAGCGGCCAGCGGTTTCAATAGCGTTCGCGTATCCACTGATCGATACGCTGAAACCCGTCACGTCTCGACACATGGGTGTTGAGCGCATGCCCCGTGGCTTCGATGGTTTGCAGCGTCAAGTCGGGGCTGTTCGGGTAGCGATGCACTTCGCCGGCCAGTGGAGCGAACATCATCAGGAAGTCCCGCTCTCCCACCTGCACCAGGACCGGCACATCCACGCCAGAGGACTGACTGGCCTCGGGGTGAACAAACTGGGCGTCGAGCAGGTCCGCGAACTGAGCCCGAGCGATCGGCGCACTCAGTTCGGCATTGTCGTAGTCCACGACCTCCGGGTCCGCGCCAGGCAGATAGTAGAACAAGCTCGTGCGAATCTCGGGCGGCACGATCACATAGGGATTCGCGAGCAGAGGCTCGAACTCGGTCGGGTCGATCGGTGGCACGGACCCGTGCACCCATCCCGTAACCACCAGTCCGTCCGCATCGCCAAAAACAGCCTGTGTGTAGATGGCCGTCAACGCACCATTCGAATGCCCAACCAAGACCATGTGATGAAAGCGTACATGGGCCGGGTTGTTCGGCTCGTCGAGCGCGTCTAGCACCTGGTGCAAACCCGAAGCGGTCTCCTGCAGGGTCAGGAAATCGCCGGGTGGGCGACTACTGGCACCCGTACCGAGTTGATCGACCGCGAGGACCGCATAGCCGCGACGCGCCATGTATTCCGCATAGGAATAGCTCTGCCCGTCGATGCGCGGGACGTCCCAGTAGCGGGAATCGTAGCTTGCCCCGTGCACCAGCACTTGCAAGACCTTGTGCTTGGGCGAACCATAAAAAACGAGCTTGCCGGCGATCTCGTAGTCCTGACCGTCCGAGAGTGTCACCTGGAAGGCAACGTCGCGTTCCTTCAACCTGGGTTGCGACGACCCATGAGTTCGTCGGCCTGCGAGCGTTTGCTCCAGACTGCCGTCGGGTTCACCTTCGGCGGGCCCTCCGCCGCAAGCCACGACCCACCCTGCCAAGCAGCCGACCGTCAACGCTCTCCTCGAAATCACCGCACACCTCCCGACTCGAGCCGCACCTCGAGGGCTCGGCCGACATGAACCACTAGCTCGACTCTAAAGCTCTTTTCGCTCTTCTTCAATGCATCACTGCCCTCACGCCCCATCTTCGTCACTCGGGGTCAAACGGCTCTGTTTGTCCCTCGCGCCAGAGCCCTGCTACGGCTAAGCTCGAGGTGACTTTCGAAGGACCGAGGCGACATCGATTCTGAGGCGGCAAGCCGCGGGGGAAGCTACGAATGTATTGTGCGAAAACTGACCCGAAGCTCGGCCTCGCGGTCTGGTGTTGGAGCACCGCGACGGTTTCGAACGAGGACTGGCGACGGCACCTCTCGGACATGTTGGCGGTGCGCGAGTGGAACCACCTCACGGCTCGCCCCTGTGTGCTGTTGTACATGCACGACACCAGGTTCGTCCCCGATGCGCGACAACGCAAGGACATCGCCGAGTACAGCAGACACCCCAACTATCGACCCAACCTGGCAGTGCTCAGTCAGAGTCCGATGATTCGTGGGGCGATGCGCGCGTTCGCCTGGTTGACGCCCAAGCAACCGTATCGCATCGCACCATTTGCCGACATCCATGACGCGCTCCGATGGTTGGAGGAAGATCGCGGTAAGCCTCTCCCACAGCTACTCCAGTTACTGGGCGAAGCCCTCCGCGAGCTCGGCATCCAGTCCAGCATCGTCGAGCAAGCGATTCGTGATTCGGTCCAGCCTGGCACTAGCGGTACGTTCGCTGCTCACGACGAGAAGAAACAATCCGGTACCTAGCGAACGCGATTCAGGGTCACCAAGAACGAGCCATTACCCGCAACGCCGGCAGACGGGCCGAACCTCCCCACCAGGGGCACACGCTCGACCGGACTGGATTCTGCCGGCGCTCAGCAGGGCGCTTGTCCCATGCAGAGTCACGGCTTAAACAGGGCTAATGCTCGAGGTTTCGCAGCTGGGAAAAACCTATCGCGTCGCCGACAAGACCCCTGGTGTGGCGGGCACCTTGCGTCACTTGTTTCGGCGCCGCACTCGCGACATCCACGCCGTATCCCGTGTCAGCTTCAGCATCGCGCCGGGGGAGTTCGTGGGCTTTCTCGGCGCCAACGGTGCGGGCAAGACGACAACGCTGAAGATGCTGAGTGGTCTGGTCCGGCCGAGCGAGGGCCGAGCGCGCGTGCTCGGCCACGATCCGTTTCGGCGCGAGCACTCCTTCTTGAAGCAAATCACGCTGGTAATGGGGCAAAAGCAGCAACTAATCTGGGATCTTCCCGCGCTCGATAGTTTGAGAATCAACGGCGCAGTCTACGAGTTGCCCAAGGTGGAAGCCACACGGCGTATCGGCGAACTCGCCGAAATGCTCGAGGTGGGGCACCTGTTGACACAGCCTGTTCGTAAGCTCTCGCTCGGTGAACGTATGAAGTGCGAGCTCTTGGCTGCACTCTTGCATCTGCCCGCGGTCCTATTCCTCGATGAGCCCACGCTCGGGCTCGACATCAACGCGCAGGAATCCATCCGAGCTTTCCTCAGACGCTACAACGAACAATTCGGGGCCACCGTGCTGCTCACCAGCCACTACATGGCGGACATCACGGCGCTCTGCTCGCGCGTGCTGGTCATTCATCGAGGACAGCTGCTCTACGATGGATCGTTGGCGAGGTTGACCGAGCGCCTGCTCCCTTGCCGCGAGATAGAGCTCAGACTGAGCGAAGCCGTGAGCGATACCAAGCTCGCGAGCTTCGGCGCAATCGCCACACGCAACGGCCTCAGCGTGAGGCTCACGGTGGATCGCAGCAATCTGCGAGAAACCATCGCCCGACTGGTCGAGGAGCTCAAACCCAACGACCTGGTCGTTCACGAGCCCGCAATCGAGAGCGCGATCGGCCCGCTCCTGCGCGGTGACCCTCCAGTAATCGCTGCCTCGAATTCGGGCGCGCCCCGGGCACCGGGGGAGAGCGCGTGAAGTTTCTGCGGAAGCTTGCTGCACTGCTCGTCACCGCCTTCGCGCATACGACCACGTATCGCGCGGAGATGGTCTTGTGGGCGCTCTCCGGCACGCTTCCCATCATCTTGATGGGTGTGTGGTCCCAAGCGGCCCGTGCCGGAACGCTCGGCTATTCGCCGATCCAGATGGTACGCTACTTCGTCGCCGTATTGCTGATCCGCCAGCTGACGTTCGTCTGGGTCATCTGGGAGTTCGAGGAGAGCGTGGTTCGAGGGCGCCTTTCCCATGACTTGTTGCGTCCCATCGACCCCGTATGGCAGTACCTGGCAAACCATGTCGCCGAGCGCATCGTGCGCTTTCCGGTCGTATTGGGGCTGGTCGCCTTGTGCTTCTGGCTATATCCCGGCTCAGCGTTCCTTCCGGGCCCTTGGGTCTTGGCCCAGGCCGCGCTGCTCATTATCGGAACCTTCGTCACACGCTTCATTCTCCAGTTCACTCTGGCCACCACCTGTTTCTTCAACGAACGCGCGAGCAGCCTGGAGTCGCTTTCGTTCATAGCCTACACGTTCCTCTCGGGAATGCTGGCTCCGTTGGACCTGTACCCGGAACCACTGCAGCGTCTCGCCGAATTCACTCCGTTTCCCTACCTGATTTTCACGCCTGCGCGCCTTTTGATGGGGGAGCCGACGAACGTAGCGCGTGCGGTAGAAGTGATGACAGCATGGACACTGGGCCTGATCGTGCTCCAACGCTGGGCGTGGCGACGCGGGTTATCGCGCTACTCGGCCATGGGCGCCTGAAACCGTCATGATGGCTCAGCGCACCCGACACGTCGGCAAATACCTTGCGCTCTTGCGTATGTTCTACTCCACGTCGCTCGGAGTCGAGCTGGAATACCGAGCCAACTTCGCGTTTTCCGTGCTCAGTAGTGTACTGAACCTGGGGGCGAGTCTGTTCACGGTTCGCCTGTTCTTTGCTCACGGAGCGACGCTCGGAGGTTGGTCCTGGCCCGCTGCGACCACGGTGCTTGGTGCGTTCACCGTGCTCTCCGGCGTGTCGCAATCGTTCCTGCAGCCCAATCTGAACAAGCTGGTCGAACAAGTGCGCGAGGGAACGCTGGACTTCGTCCTGCTCAAGCCGATCGACACTCAGTTCTGGCTCAGCGCGCGGCGCTTCTCCCCATGGGGTCTACCGGACTTGCTGCTCGGCTGCCTACTCCTGGTGTGGGGCGCCACTCAGGCCCGCGCCCCGGCGATGGGTTTCGTGGCTCTCTTCTTCAGCATGCTCGGCAGCAGTGTTATCTTGTATTCGCTCTGGTTCATCATGGCTACGACCACGATCTGGTTCGTCCAGATCTACAACGTTACCGAGCTACTGAGAGCCCTGCTGGACGCGGGGCGCTTCCCCATCGATGCGTTTCCGCGAGGCGCCTATCGCTTCGTATTCACCTTCGTGGTCCCCGTTGCCTTCATGACCAGCGTGCCGGCACAGGTGCTGCTGGGCGAAATCTCGTGGTCTCGGTTGCTGGGAGCGCTCGCACTCGCTCCGCTGCTCTTGGTCACGTCGCGAGCCTTCTTTCGCTACGCCTTGCGCTACTACACCAGCGCATCGAGTTGATGGCTGCACTACTTGGAGCTCGAGTCCGCGCTCGTCCTAGGGAGGGATGGCCTGACGAACCGGTCGTTTTGAGCGCAGTCTCGGGCCGTCACAGGCCGGGACCGAGGCGAAACGACCCATGAGTGGTCAGCCCGCCAGAGCCTCGGAGCCCAGCATCTCACCCGCCAGCGTCCTGAAGCACGGTTCCGGTGCGGCTGAGGTTGCCGCGCCCCGTCGCCCAGGGCAGGCAGTTCGTCGTCGAGCCGGGTACCGCATACACGAGCGCATCGCTGTCTCCATCATCATCCTTGAGGCTGACCACGATTTCGAGAGTACCATCGCCGTCCACATCCGCCACGCTCGGCACGGGCATGGCTCCTCGTCCGGGCAGCGGCACTTCGTGGAGCACCTCCCCGTTGTCGGCCAGAATGAACAGCGCGCTGGAATCGGCTCGTGTCGAGTAGGTAGCAAAGACGACCTCGGGGCGACCGTCGGCTGACAGGTCCACGGCCAGCACGCCACCGGTCAGAACTCCGGGGGAGCTCGTGAAGGTCGTCTGCCAAATCTCGCGGGCACGGGAGTCGACGGCGTGGATTCGCCCATCGAAACCGGCAAACACGAACTCCGGGCCCGGCCGATCGGGATCCAGATCGACCACGGTGACCTGGTTGGTCGCCGCCACGATGTTGTCACCGGCATCCCACAAGCCATCGATGAAGTCGGGTGCGTGGAACGGCTCGAGCCAATCGTTCGGACGCTGGCCGTCGTTGTCGACGACCCACAGAGCGACGCCCCGCTCGCGGTCGTCCTGTGCGATGTTCTGCACCGAGCCGAGCATGACCAGCTCGTTCGTGCCGTCGCCGTCCACGTCTACTATCGCGGGCGCGCTGTTGGTGAAATGGGCCTGATTCGCATCGTCGTCCCCCCACCCCTGCTGCGCCAGCGCGTAGTCGTGCAGGAAACGGATTCCCATGAACTTACTCCGCCCCTCGAAGATGTCCGCGGCGTCGAAGGCCCGACCGCTGCCCTCGTGCAGGCTCACGTACGCGTTGTCCTGGGGAGCCAGGATGTCGGCCACCCCGTCGCCATTCACGTCCCCGAGCGCGACGTTCTGGTCGAAACCGGCGTGCACGTAGCAAGCGTCATCGCAACCGCTGGCCCCGGTCGTATTCGGGGGAAACCCGTCGACCACGCTTCCATCGTCGTTGACGGCAATCAGGATATCGGTCTGCCCGCCTGCTTCCAGATCGCTCGTGGTCACGGCGACGAGCTCCAGCCGGCCATCGCCATCGATGTCCGCGGCCGCTAGAGATCTCATCTCGTCTCGCCAGTCATACGGGAATCCATCGAGGGTATTTCCAGCGGCGTCCCAAGCCTGGATGCGTTCACGCGAAGCCACCGCGACCTCCAACCCGGCCAGCTCGGGTCGCAAATCGGCCACCACCGGAGGCGCCCAGATGCGACCCGGGAGCTTCGCTTCGAACACGACGCTGCCGTCCAGATGGACGACGTTCAGCGTGTCGCCGCGCGGAACGACGATCTCGTTGATGCCGTCGGCATCCAGGTCCGCCACCGCGGGCGATGCCAACCAGCCCTCCGACCCCGACACCACGAGGCGCTCGATGAGCGACGGGGCCCGCACGGTGTCCGACCCCGATTCGGTGGCTTCGCAACTGGCGTCAAGAAGCGCGACGACTTCGCCAGCGCCAGACATTCCCCCATCGGCCACGCTCCCGGAGGTGGCCGCGCCGCCATTGCCGCTGCCAGTCACCGCCCCGCGACTCGTCGCAACCGCTGCAATCGTGGCAGCACCTCCTGAGCCACTGGTGCTGCCCCGCAGGCCCGCGTCGCTTACACTCGAAGCCGAACCGGACCCGCCGTGGTCTTCCGAGCAAGCCAGCGCCAAACACGCGCAGCCCACTGCTCCGATCCGAATGCAGCCGCATTTCGTCATATCAGGCACTCCGACTCCTCGTCTGCATCGCCGCCCACTGATTCCTTTTACCAGGGTTGGCCGGTTCGCTCAAAGGCAGCACGTGCCTGGCGCAACACGAATCAGCCCGGCGGACTCACACCCGCGGCGAAGGTGTGCAGCTATCCACCAGCTGCGCAGCCCGCTCGACCGAGCAGACTTTGCGCTTCGAGAGCGTCGATCGCATGCTCCAGCTCTTGGAATCGAGGGGTCCTTGTCACACCCTTCTCCCATCACCGTCGTCTGTCGTCGACACCTGGGAACTGGACATCCCCAACGATGATCCCGACTGCGGCTGTCACCCTTCGCTGGCCACCCACCAGGCCATGGGCGAAGCGCTCACCGAGCAGCTGCGTTCGGCACGGGGTTGGTAAGACCACCTCCCGAATGAAATCGCGAGCGTCCAGGAAACTCGGCTCGCGATGCGTGAGCATAAAGTGAGCACACTCTCTCAATTGCAAAGTCGGCGTCCCACCACCGAAGCGAAGCGCCCGACCGCGTGGGGCAGAGTTCTACACTGTTCACACACTGGGCGGTGAAGCTTGCAAACCACCCAGCTTGGGTGTTTCGTGTTCCTGCCCTGAAGGCCCCGACATTTGGCGACGCGTGCCGAGCGCGTTGGGCGCCGCAGCGACCCCTTTCATTTCTGCCCTCAGCGGGCTCTCGTGGAGCCGAAACATGCAACAGAAAGCAACCTACTGGAGACTTGCCTGCTTCACTTTGCCTCTAATCGCCGCCAGCTGCGGCTCTGATGAGGACACCCCGGAGTATGGCGCTTACCTGAAGGGAAGCGAAGCAACGAACGCCGCGGGGGGGGCAACAGGCGGGGGAACGGACGGCAGCGCTTCGGCGACGTCCTCCACGGTGACCTCGGCCAACACTAGCAGTGCGGCGAGCGGAGCGACGTCGACCACGGGAAGCGCCACGACCACCAGCCGGGCCACGGGCGGCGGCGCGGCGAGCACGAGCAGCGTGAGCGCAACAGGTGCCGGAGGCACCAGCAGCACTGGTGCAGGCACCATGGGCGGTACCACCGGTGGACAATTCGGAGGCACCATGGGCGGCACCACCGGCCGGCAATTCGGAGGCGCCATGGGCGGCACCACCGGCGGTCAGCAAGGTGGAACCATGGGCGGAACCACCGGTGGGCAACCCTTTGGCGGGGGCTAGGACTCACGGCGGCGCCAGCTCGATGCAGCCGTCGCGCCCTGTCGCGGCCATTCGAGTGCCTCCGACGCGTCGTGACACCTCTTCGAAGCGCTCACGGAACGCGGACCGCAGGGCTTGTGCCTCGTCACCAAGCAAAGGCTCCGGCCTGTGACCCTCGATTCGATACGGGCAGATCTCCACCCGCGTCGGTGCATCACGCGCGAACGTCAAGCGCGCCAGTGCACCGATACCCGTCCAGGGGTACCTCTCGTTCAGGTTGAACACCAAGTTCCCCAGACTGTAAAACGCCGGGCGCTCGCCAAACCAGCGCACCCCCTGCACCACATGGGGGTGGTGACCGAACAGGGCATCGACCTTCGCTTGCATCACCTGCTTGACGAAGTGCCGCGTCCTCTGCATCGGAATGTCGATGTATTCTCCGCCACCGTGATAGTTCACGAACACCAGGTCATATTTCAGACGAGCCCTGACGATTTCCCGGCCCAGCTTGTCGAAACGGGCCCAGGCCACGTAGTGGCGACCGCTGTGGGCTCTGAACGGTCCCTGATTCCAGATCTGGGTCGCACCGAAAATCGCGATACTGAAGCCCTTCACGTGGACCACGAGCGGCTTGTACTGGGTCCCCTCGGTTTCGCTTCCGCCAACGACCCCCACACCGGCCTGCCTCAGGTGCGCGAGGGTTTCGACAAAGGCCGGCTTGCCGTAGTCCCAGGCGTGGTTGTTGGCCACGTTGACCACGTCGATACCGGCCCTCGACAGCACCTCTGCTCCGCCGGGCGGACCCGTAAAAATCAATCGATTTCGCGGAGATTGGGTTTCTCCTCCCTGGTCGCTGAGCGGGGACTCCAGATTCACGAGCCTGAGGTCCGCATGGCGGAGGATCGACGTTAGACCCGCCAGAGGATTGTAGCTTGGGTCCTTCAAAATGCGCTGCCCGCAGCGACGACCGAAGCTGACATCACCGCCCGCAACCACTACCAGTCGTTGTCGTTCGGCGTCTCGCTCCAGCGCAGGCGGCGGCTTCTGTGCACCGGTCGCACGAGGTTCCGCAGTTGCCATCGCTATGTCGACAGGGGGCTCGGCGCGTGTCTCGGGCTCGGGCGCCCGCTCGCGGTCGCTACACCCGACCGCCAGCATACCCGACAGGAGCCCGGCACGAATCAGACGTGCAAAGGTCACTTCAGCAGAGTGTAGCGCGTCTTTCTCCGCGTGGGGATGCACGTGCATTCTTTGCCTCGCTCCCGTCAACGGATGTAGCGCGGACGCCTACACGATCTCGTCCCCATGACATGAACGTCAGTCAACGTGATCGATTCAAAACTTGCTGGGTTCTGACGTTCCGCGCGTCTAAGCAGGCTCTGACAGTTTGGACTTCGACGCGCTGCGCTGTCGCTCGCCGACGCGAGTCGATTTGCATGAAGGGTGAGGACGGGTCACGCTGAAGGCATGCCATCGATGAAATCGATCGATGGTGCCGACGACTCTCTCCAGTCAGACAGCACGTATCCATCGGACACCGGCAGGTTCCGTGTCAGGGGAACACGCACGCGGCGTTGGGTAATCGGCGGCACAATTGCGGTATTCTTGGCCGGTTTCGCGCTCGTGCACGACCGCCTCGGGCGCCAGCGGCGCGATGCAGCAAGCGCTCCCTCCGCACCGGTGAACACCCAGACCGCACGAGTCCAGCGCGAGCAGGCGCGGGCCACAGCCAAGCTCGATCAATGCCTGCGCCTGAGAGAACGAGTTCTCGGTGAACCGGCAAGCCCCGGCACTCCCGACCTCGATAAACGACGCGTCGAGCTTTTGATGCGCACCAAGCTCGAGCCCGTCGTGTTCGTACGCCCACCCGAATACGACCACGACGTGCCCAAGAGCATCCAGGGTTTCCAGAAAACCTTCCAGAACACCAAGTACCCATCCAGCTTGGTGGGTACCCTCAGCAAGGCTTTTCGCATCCACCCTCTCATGGGTAGGCAGACGCTGCTGCGTGACGGCTACCTGTACGCCGATGATCCCGAGCGGGCCTTCGCCCTGGTCCATAATTTGAGGGCGGAGCACCTGTTCGACCAGGAACGCATCTGGATCCAGAGGGGCGATCGAACGCTTTACGCCAGACGTATGCCCGGTGGCAAGTACACGTACACCGACGGACCGCTCGAGGGTCGCGAGGTCAGCCTGGTGCTGTTCGATCGCGTCGGCAGCGGCCCGCTGCCGCCCCCGCTACACCGAGACCTGCGCTCGCTGCGCTACCGACTGCACTTCGACCGGCTGCAGCTCGTACACGTGACTCCTAGGGAGATCGTGGCGGATCTGCGCTACGGCGGATTGGTGATTCCGAGCGTACTCAAGTCGTCGGGGGCACGGCTCGAGCTCGAGTGCGAAGCGGTACCGAGCGGAGCCGCTCGCGACCTGGCGCTGTATCGTAAGCGCGCGAAGCAGAAGCTCGCCGTAGTTCAAGCGCTGCGCCGCACCATGCGCGAAGAAATCGAGGAGAAGCTACCCTTCGACGAGCCCTACCGCGAGTGGGGTCAGCAGGACGGCGTGTTGCGCTACAAGTGGCGCGATGCCTACCTGGCAGGCAAGGGCCGCTTCGAACTCAACGGTGACACCTACTACGTGTACGCGTCCGGCGGCCAACCGAAAATCCCACAAGTGTGCGTCGACTTCTTGACCGATACCCTCGAGCGGACCAGCGGTACTTGGTGGAGCCCCTTGGGCGCGAACCCCAGACGCATCGTCGGGAAGCTCGACTTCGACACACTCAACAATACCACCCTGCGGCGCGTCCCCGACTTTCTGGAACTGGCTCGGGCGAAGTGGGAATGGTTCGACGTGTATGACGTCCCTCCCGAAGAACAGATTCCCTTTTGGCGCCATGAAGAGTTTGCCGACTATTTGCTGAAGAACGCGGACCGCTTCGTACCCGGAGATATCGTATTGATCCGCGGGTACGCCAATTTCGAAGAGAAGTGGAAGCGACCAATCATGCACTATCACTCCTTCTTCATCTACGAGAGCGACCCCGTTACCGGCTTTCCGATTGCCATCGTTGGCAATGCGGGAGTCCCGGCCCTCAGGGTCTGGAATACTGAGGCGCGGCGCACTCCGCGGCGCGCCATCTGGCACCGTATTCGGCCTCAGCTGCATTGGCTGGAAAGCATCATCGAAGTCCCGGCCCAACTCGACGAACGCCCCGCCCCCTTGGCACTCGGGTGGGATTGAACCAGATCGGAAAGCGCGGTGAAGCTCGATCCACGAGGCATCTTCTTGGCGGTCGGCACCACGAGCTTGCTCTTCGGTTGCCAGAGTCAGCCTCAAGCGAGCGTCAGCCTCACCTCGACGCTCGCTCTGGGCGTCCGCATGACCCATGACCCACTGGAGCTTTCCAAAGCCGCACTCGTGCTGCCTGACCGCCAGGGCCGCACAGCCACGCCCTGTGGCGCGGGGATGGTCCTCGTCGAGGGCGCGTACTGCCCGCGCGTCGAAGAGAAGTGCACGCGCTATCTGACGCCACACGGGCGCTATGGCAGGTATCGCTGCGCGGAGTACGCCCCGTCGCGTTGCCTGTCCTCAGCGCGTCGTCAGCTTCGTTTCTGCATGGATCGCGACGAGTACGCGAGGCCCGGCGAGAGACTTCCGGCCAATCACCAGAGCTTCGTTCAAGCCAAGCAGGTGTGCCAGTCCCTCGGTAAGCGCGTCTGCACGGAGAGCGAATGGAATTTCGCTTGCGAGGGCGAAGCGATGCTCCCCTACCCCTATGGCTACGAGCGTGACTCGAAGGCCTGCAACGCAGACCGCGTCGACATCCTCACTCCGAAGAAGGCGCTGAAAGACCTGCGTGCTTCTGCTTCGGCCTTCCCGCGTTGCGTGAGTCCATTTGGAGTACGTAACTTGAGCGGCAACCTCGAAGAGTTCGTGGCTCGCGAAGAGCCGGGGTCGGACAAGCCTGTCATGAAGGGCGCCTATTGGCAGCCCAGCCGCAACGCATGTCGTTCACGTCAGACGGTGCATGGCCCCTACTACCAGGGAACGGAAACAGGTTTTCGCTGCTGCTCGGACGCGCCGACCGACCGCTAGCGCTGCCCTCGGCATGCGTCATTTCCCAGGCGCTCCGACGGCGTGGGAATGGCCGCAAGCCGACACTTACGATGGAGCTCTCGCATGCGACGATTGCCCCTTCGGGCATCGGATTCAGCGCGACTCTTTACCGGGACACGCGCTCGGGCGACGCCACTGGATATGGGAAGCCGTCGATGGGCTGGGTGGGCTCGACGTCGTGGAAGGCCCCGATATCGAGCACCAGAGTACCGTCTTCGTCCTCCGACAGCACGTCGCTCGGGCGAACCCCCCATTGAATTCGATGGTCCTGGTAGAGGTGTCTCGCATGGATGGCTTGCATCGATACGGCGTCCACTCCGCTCACCAGCACATGCAACTCCACCTCGGACTGTCTCAGCTGCTCGGGCGTGCTTCCGTAGAGCGGGCTGGCTGGTGTGATGACATGCATGACGTTCCAGGAGCGCGAAAGGCTCACGGCATGGTCCCGAGCCAGTTCCAAGTCGAGCGTTCGATAGAAAGTCTGCCCCTCGTCCGTTTGCTCAGTGCGTACCAGAACCACTTTGAAGTGTGCGTCCGAGATCACGTTGGCCCGCTCGTTACCTACGCGGAACGCCAGTGTGGGAACGCCGTTCATCGGATGGATTGTGGCGGTGCGCGCAAACACGATCCGCGCAGTCGGGCGCGAGAACTTCGCAAACACCAACCCGGTCGCCAAGGCCGTCAGCACGAGTCCGACGACCGCCTCGACGATGACGAGCAGGTGGGCCGCCTGGCTCTCGGGATACATCGCCCCATAGCCAATGGTGGCCATGGTCTCCACGCTGAAGAAGAATGCATCGGCGAACGACCCGGGCCTCGCGTGAGCCACCCCGCCGATCGCTCGGTAGCCACACGCGAACAATAGATTGCTCCCTACGAAGACAGCGCTGATCAACACGAAGGTTGCCGCCCATGAGGTCCGAAGCAACAGGTGGTACAGGTCGCGCAACGGCGTCGGGCGCGCCCCGATGACGCGCACTTCGTAGTTCGTGTCCGGAGGGCGGTAGCGGAGGGGAGGTAGGCGCACGGGGCTCGGATAATACACGACCCCCGGCATGCGTGGGTTGAGCCACAGCCGGGTTTGGCTAAGGGGCCGCGAATGGGGAACTCCGTCGCGAGCCGGCCGAGACCAACGCGAGCCGGGCGCGTGAGGAGCGAGCGCCTGAGGCCTACTGAAGTTTCAGAGCGTCCTCGATCTTCTGCAACGCTTCGCCCAGAGCCTCCCGGATGACGCGGACGGATTCCGCGTTCAGGTGCCCATGCCGTGCGCCGCGACGAAACGTCTTGACCACTCGCTTGACGTCCCGCATCAGTGCCGCGAATTCCTCGGTGTAGTCCTCCCAAGGATCCCCTTCGAAGCGATTGTAGAAGGCGTCGACAGCTTCTCGATGCTCGTCGAGCTCCCTTCGACCTGAATCGGTGATGGCATAGACCTTCTTGCCGTCTTGCTCGACCACACGCGCGTGTTCGAGCTCTTCCAACATCTGCAGTGTCGGATAGATGACCCCGGGGCTCGGCCGGTAGGCGCCGCCCGTGCGCTGCTCGACATGCTGAATCACCTCGTAGCCATGGCGAGGCTGCTCGGCGATCGCCTCCAGCACCAGGTAACGGATCTCCCCACGCTCTGCGCGTGGAGGCGGCTCGTCCATGGCGGCCGCCCACCAAGGACGCCGTCCCCGCGGATGCCCCCCGCGTGGACTGCCCGGACCACGCTGCCCCCGATTCCACTGCCCCCACCATAACCAACCTTGTGGCCCGCAGGCCGCTGCTCTCATCATGGTTGTTCTCCTATTTCTTTCGAGCGAGCCTGGAAACTCACTTTACCGATATATCTTTAGTCACATCTATAGATATATCTTTAAGCGTGTCAAGTGGACCGAGTGTCCTTTCGTCGAGCCCCATCGGCACGAGCTGTGCGGGGACGCGCCAACATCCGGGCCGTGCACGCCTGGCCTACCGCACGACAACCGAAGGTTGCGGTCAGCGCCGGTCGAGCTCTGCCGTCAGGCCGCGCGGGGAGACCGCGAACAGCGCCATGCGGGGATCCTGAAAGATGGGCGATCCCAACTCGCGCCTCAGCTCGGGCAGGAGTCCGCCGGAAGCAGCCGGCAACAGCACCTTGGTCACTCCGAAGCGCTCGAGCAACGTCGAACGCACCAGCTCCCCGACGCCTGGACGAAAATACATTGCCGCGGCTTCGTAGCGCTGCGCTACATCCGGAACCTTGATCGCGTTGGGCGAGCTCACGAACCGCGCGCCGGTCGTCGCAGCGATGTCGAAGACGGCGCGCGTCGTCGGCGTCATCACGACATCACTGGGCCCGAGGTAGAAAGCGAGCGCTGCATAGCGCCGATAATAAGCGTCGTGAGGCGACGGCTGAGCCAGCAGCTCCAGAGGTCCCTCGAGGGCAATGGGCGACCGCGGGCTCGTCGCCAGCCTCATCATGGGCGACGGCAAGCTGGCGCACACCGCCACGAGCACCACGAATAGCGCCAGGATCGAGTCGCTGCGAGCCCAGGACAACGCCGAGGTCAGGCGGACGCGCGCACGAACCATTACCAAGAGCCCGGCGGCCACGACCTCGGCAACCATGAATTGTGCGAAAAAACCCATGTAGAATGCGTAGCGGTTGCCAAAGCTAATGCCCAACGCGCGCCACGAAAGCAGTGCAACATAGCTGGCCGCTAGCCCCCACACCCAAACCGTGTGGCGCCGGGCGCGCAGCACCAACCACGCGGCGCTGGGGACGGCGACGACGTACAGATTTGCCAGGTCGTGCCAAGGGTGGGCCCCGAACCGGGAGGGTTCTTGAACGCGCGTCATCGAGCCCTGTCCGAAGAGCCAGGCGTAAGGCCAGAGGTCAGCAAGCACGAGGGCAGTGGCCACGGCTGCGGCCGTCGGAGCGAGTAGCTTTGGATCGCGACGCGCCAGCGCTGCATGCAAGGCGAGGATGCCGACCGTGCCGATTGCCCAGGACGCCGTGAGCACGTGCACGGTCAATAGCAGCGTCAGCGTCAGGCTGAGCAGAAGCGCCGATCTCAATCGAAATCGGCGCCTCAGGTCTTCGACCAGGCCAAATGCCAGGAACGAAAGGCTCCATCCGAGAGTGCTCGGGTAGGCCTGGACGAACTGCAGATTCAACAGACTGATTTCCGAAGACCACCCGAAATGCTCCCAGTGCAACAGGAGCCCTACTGCCACGAAGCAGACCGCAGCTAGACGGTGATTCGAGTGCATCGAGTAGCGGGCAAACAGGAAACGGACGGCGCACACGTAAATCAGCAGGTTTGCGAGCCCCGCGAACTGGAGTGCCCGGTACGGTGTTACGCCGGCCCCTCTACCCAAGGCGGCAATCAGGACCAGATAGGGCGTATATGCGGTCGACTGACTGGTGGGCGCCGCCAGAGTCTCGTGGCCAGGGTTGGCAAGGTCCGCGAATAGCCGTGAGACTGCAGCGCAGTAGATTTGGAAGTCGGCAGCCCAGGCGTGCCGAAAGCACAGAAGCCCATAGTACGCCAAAAAGAGGGCCAGCACGGCGTTGGGCAGCCCACGGCCCGCGACGCTAACCAGGCGCCGACGATCGAAGAAGCGGGCAGAACGTTCGGGCACTGCGCTGGCTAGCACGAAGTCACCCAATGCGCCTCGCCGGCATACGAACCCCCTCCGTCGGCTCTCACGTCAGAGTCGGAGTCCAAAAGCAGTGCTCAGCGCGCTTCATAGACGCCCTCGTCGCACCAGAACGCGCACTCGCCCGCCGGATCGGAAACCGCGCTGCGATAGTAGGTCACCAGGTCCTCCGAAGGACACGCACAACTGCCGATAACGTCATTCTGCGGGCAGGCGCCTGCTGCCTTCACGTCGCCACTGTCCGATTCACACTCCAGAAATGCGCAGCCCAACGAGTATTCGTCACAGGAGTCTCCCCACTCACAGTGACAGGTGCCTCCACCCGAACCCCCGTCATCGTCGCTGCCGCAGCCACTGACGACGGCGGCCCCTAGAACAACCCCGAGCGCAACGAAGGCGCCTGAAACGTAGGTCATTGCCGCAGGGTGGTCCGGTCGGCGCGCGGCGTCCAGCGAGAATCGAACAACCAGGGACGCCTGCCTCGAACCTGGACTCGCCCGATGTTCGCTTAAGATTGCGTCCCCCGGACAGAAACTCAGGTAGGCCCAATGTGGGGAATCGTCAGACCTGCTGATCGCTCAGTGGAACCTCGTATCGCGCGCCGGGGCAGAGCGCGTTGCCGCTTGCCGAGAAGACAAAAACCTGAGCGAGATGCATGGGTGCCATTCCCTCTCTCCCAACCGACCTCTCGACTATCCCGAGCTGGTTGCCAGCCTGACTCCTTTGCCAACCGAGGTGGAGCAGAGCGCGCCCCGCTCCATCACCATCCGGAACCCAACAACCCAGCCCGCCCTCACCGGAGCTCAGCGTTGCTGAGGGTCGCTGAGCTCTTTCGACGCCCATGAACACGAGGCTCAGGACCATGGACAGCTGGGAGCGCGCCTTGGCCGCTCGAGCCGTTTTGAAGCTGGATGCACACTCCAAGGTAGCGATCAAACGGGACGTACGGCAGTTCGAGATCTCCTGCGACGCCCGTTCGTTCGCGCTCGCCTTCGCGGATACGATGGCCGACCCCGACCGTCATTTCGGGCTCGTGCAAGTGGTGCGTTCACGCAGCAGCATCGGAAAACCGTTCAAGTTGGGAGAGCGGTTTCAAGGGCGTTTCTCCGTGGCCCGAGCGTTCGCCGACCAGCCACTCGGGCGTCGCCTATCGAATGCCTTCGAGGCAACTCGGCAACGACTGGAAGGCGGCATATTTCACCAAGCGCTCACTCGCGTCGAAGACCGGTTCACGAGCGACTATGGCGAAATCACCGAGCTCGGGATCGACACGCTGCCCGCACGTGTCCAATACGTCTACCTCGAAGGTTCCTACATCGCTGGGAGCTCCACGTTCGTCGCCCAGGCCCTCGACGCGGGTCGCTGCCTTCTCGAGCAGATCTGGCTGTACCAAGAGATACACCCGCGCTACGTCAAGTGGGTGGGCACGGATGTACTTCGCATGCACCTCGCCGTCGTGCACAGCCAGGTCAGGCAGGCTTCTGAGCGTGCCGGCGCCCGCATCCTGCGCTCGGACATCCCCGAAGCCTACCATTTTTCGACAGCGCCCTGAGCCGCACGGGCCGAAGGAGGTCCGCCGGAGTCAGCTTTCGAAGGAAGCGTCCATCCACGACAGCCCCCGAAGCTGCGAGCGGCGCTCCAGGTCGAAGGCCAATTTAGACTCGACGGCGGCTGCAACCCGCAGCAGCAGGTCGTCCTGGTTCCGCCGGGCCACCAGCTGCACGCCGAGCGGCACGCCCTGGGACGAGAAGCCTGCGGGAAGGCTGATGGCGGGTTGCCCAGTCACGTTGAACACGGCCGTGAACGCCCCGATCTTCGCTGCTGCCTCGTAAGCCTCTCGTGGCGTGAGCCCCTCGAACGCGCCGACGCCGGGAACGCTGACTCCCACCGTCGGGGTTACCAACAGATCGAGTCCGCTCAGCCAATCACTCGTCCGTTGCGTGATCTCGTCCGAAAGCGTGCGTGCGCTGGCGCGCGAAACCTTTCGCCCCCGTCGCCCGAGCCACTCCGTGAGCGGCTCGGTGTTCGACCAATCGAGGACGGGCGCCTGCGCGGTATTGAGCTGCCAGAGCGGCAGAAATTCTTCGGGCGAAGAGCTCTCGAGCGGAGAGTGCCGGTGCACGCGGTGCCCGAGCCTGCCAAGGATATCGACGACCCTCAGAACGGCGTCCGCGTTCTCACCGCGCGCCGCGCCCAACAGCGTCGTGGTGGTCCATCCCACTTCGAGGCGGGGCGGCGGAAGCGACAGTGCCGCGCTGAACCCCCCCCAGCGGCTGAGCGCCGGTTCACGCATGCCCGAGCGCCGTCGGAGCAACGCAGCGACGGTTCGGTCGACGCGGCCGCTCGGCTGGACCATGACATCCAACAGAGCCACGGCGTCGCGTACATCGTGCGCCAGTGGACAGCATGTCCAGATCAAGTGCGGGGAGTCTTTGGCGAACGGGTTCGTCACCAGCCCTCGCGAGGGTTTGATGCCCACCAGTCCGCAGAACGCTGCAGGGATCCGGGCCGAGCCACCCCCGTCGCTTCCGATGGCGAACGGGACGAAGCCCGCGGCCACCGCAGCGGCCGAGCCCCCGCTCGACCCTCCCGCACTCAGCTCCGCACGAAAGGGGTTTCTCGTGGGCGGGTGGGTGCGCGGTTCGGTCACCGGCAGCACCCCAAACTCGGAGGTGGCCGACTTGCCGACAAAGACTAGACCGGCCTTCCTCAGACGCGCCACGACGAGGTCGTCGAACGGTGTGACCAGCTGCTGAGTCGCCCTGGATCCGAGGCGCATATGAGTCATGCGTACTGCATTCAGATCTTTGATGACGAGGGGCACACCCGCTAGCGGGCCATGTTGCCGCTGGCTAGCATGCGCCTGTTCGATGGCCCGCTCGGGCCAGGTTTCGACCATGGCGTGGATCTCCCCGTCGTGGGCCGCGATTCGCCCGAGACAGCGGCGCGCCAGCTCCGCCGCCTCGAGCCGGCCTTCAAGCAAGTCCCGCGCCAGGGTCAGTGCACGCATCGACTCGAGACGTAGCACGGGCGCTCGCTCCCCGAGAGAAGAGAACGAAAGTATGTATGGACCGCTGGCTCCTGCCGCGAGAGATGTGGCGTAGCAGCTCGGCTCAGTACAAGATCATCACGCGGAAGCGCCCGCTCAGCGCCGTGTTGGTGTAGCTGTCCACACCCGTGCTGAAGTCCTCGACCGTGTTCTTCGCATGCGCGACGACGAACTTGAAGAGCACGCGTTCCCAGAGAGCATACTGAACGGCACCGAAAATCAGTCTCTGGTCGTTCGTATCCACCTGGTTGAAGTGCTCACCCGGATTTTGGTCGATGCGCAAGTTCTCCCGGTGGTTCCAAAAGGCACCGAAGCCGATCAATACGGGTTCATAGCCGGGGCTCACGTTCAAGAACCCGCCATAGGTCTGAACGGTGTTGCTGGACCTCAAGTCCGCATTGCCCTTGTCGTCCAAGATATCCTGGTACCCGCGCGCGAAGCTCCCCCCGAACTCCACCCAGGGATTGAACACGAACTGAGCGGCGCCGCCCCAGCCGTTCTTCGTATCGGCCACCTTGAGCGTCTTGTCTTGCGGCCGCGCTCTACCGTACTCGTAGCCAGCCTTGAGCTTGACCCAGCCGATGTCGAAAATGGCGGATGGACGGACGTCCATCTGGTAGGGGTTGCCAGCGTTGTTGCTGGGGCCAGCACCCACGTGACCCAAGAGCTCGCCACGCAGGTACTTGGTCGGGTAGACGTGCGCAGCATAAGTACCCAGCTGGAAGTTCTGGCGGTCCCAGAAATAGGTGAGCCCATAACCGTCCGTAGGCTGAACCGACAGGTTCGGAATCACAGCGCCCTTCCGCTCGAGCGTGTTCTGATCGAGCGCCATCCCGTAGTGGTTGGCGATCTCCCAGGCCTGGAAACGCCCGAGCTGAACGTCGAACAGGTTCCACTTCCCGACACGCACCCAGGCGTCGTCGGTATTGAGGGTACCACCCAGGGCGTTATCCTCGCGCATATCGCCCTGAACCACAATCTCTGCTTGGCCCTGGGCAAACCAACCGTCCCCGGCGTTGTACGTAGGCGTCACGCGGACGACGCCGCGTGTCTGCGTCGTCCAACGGTTCTGATCTTTGACGCCACTGGCCCCTGCGAGCTTCTCGTCTGCGTCGATGCGTGCATTGCTGAGGTCGTTCCAAAACGAACCGGACAGCCCGATGCGGATGCCAGGCTCGTCCCCAATTTGGGGCATGTACGGCCACTGCTGACCGTGGAAGGTCAACCACAACGAACCGTATTTGAGACCGCGGGTGTATGCTTCTGGGTAAGCGGACCCGGCAAGCTCCTCCACACCGATGAGAGCCGCCGTCGAGTCGCGCTCCGCGCTCGTACTGGTGGTCGAGGAAGCTGGTGATGGCGGGACGGGGCGCAACGGAGCCACCGGAGTCACTTGTTTCTCAGGAGGTTGTTCTGCCTCCGGCGTTCGCTCAGGTGCTTCTGACTCAGGCTCTGGCTCGCGGGCGCCGAGCTCCGGGCGACTTTCATCCGGGAAGGTTCCGGTCGAATCATCGCCCTCCGTCGACCCCTCGTCGATCGGCTGCTCTTCGGGACCGGGGGGATCTCGTCCTGAGCCAGCGCCGCCGAGCTCCAGGTGAGGTAAACCGTAACTAGCGATAGAGCTACGCCGAGCTCGAAACCAATTCGTCGAGGGATCATGCTTCTTGTTCTTCTATTCCGTGATGCGCTGGTTGTCTGGACCTCAGCCGCCGACCGTCACAGTACCCATGAGGCCCGAAGTCTCGGCGTCATCCGCGTCCTTACCCACCAAGATGGTGTAGTCGCCACTATCGACGACCCAGCTGCCGTCCTCGCCACCTTCCCACCGGCGGAGATCGCGCATACGCAAAGGAAGCTCTGCAGTCACGGTCTGGCCCGCAGGCACGGACACGCGAGCGAAGCTCTTGAGCTCTTTCCAGGGGCGCTCGCCCGTGCTGGTCTCCGGCTTTGGCGGCGGCTTCACGAATAGCATCGCCACCTCGTCGCCATCGACCAGGGACGTGTTCTCGATATCGACGGAGACATTGAAAATTGCCTCCTTCGTGACCGTCTGGCAGGGCAGCGTCAGGTTCTTGTACGTGAAGGTCGAGTAACTCATGCCATGGCCAAACGGAAAGACCATATTGACCGCCGCCTGGTCCACGTATTTCCGCCGGTCGTACTCACGATAGCCGAAGAAGTAACCCATGTGCGTGACGGTGTCGGTCTCCTTGAACGGCACGACGTCCAGCTCGGCCTGCGTCGGCCAGGCCATGGGCATCTTGCCCGAGAAGTTCGCCTGACCCAGGATCAGTTTGCCGAGCGCCAGACCACCCATTTGGCCTGGATAGCCCGCCCAGATAGTGGCCTGGTTCTGGTTTGCGTGGGCAAGCCAGGGCAGGTTCACGATCGAACCCGACTCGACGATGATGACGGTCGGCTTGTTCAGGTCGAGCACGCTCGTCACGAAGTCGTTCTGCCCCGCTGGGAGGTCGAGCGTGCTGCGGTCCCCGCCCGAGGCAATCGCGTATTCCTCACCCTCATCGCCGGGGGTGTAGCCAACGACCACCACGACGGCGTCGGCATTCGCGGCTTCCTCTGCGGAGTTACCGCTCGTCACGGTGATCGCGTCGCCTGCCATGGTCGAGATACCTTTGAACGGCCCGTACGAACGCAGGGGATCCCCGTTGACGCGACTCGAACCGCGATCGCCGAGGGCGGCGTCCGTGGCGTAGTTGAACGTACAGGCTCTCGGGTTGTCGTTGACCTGCCCTTGGCCCACGTTGCCCTCGTCGAAGCCGCAGCTTTTCGGTACGGACGAGCTGATGAGCGAAAAGTCCTGCAAGGGGCCGACCACGGCGATGTTCGTGGCGGTCGTGAGCGGGAGCACCGGCGCGGTCCCGTCAGCGGGACCGTTGGTGAGCAGCACGGCGGACTTGACCTCGGCCTCCTCGGCCAGAGCCTCGTGTGCCTCGTTGGGCGCGAGCGAGCCGTCGTCTTGCAGGACGGAAGTCGGCGCCGTGAGACTCCAGGGGTCGGTATCCCGGGCCGAGCCGAAGCGGAACTTCTGCGTGAGGACACGCCTGGCCGCGTCGTTGACGAGCGTCTGGTCGGCATTCGCCAGCGTGGCCTCCGTGTAGTGGAGCGTCCAGGGCACCTCGATATCCGTGCCCGCGTTCACTGCATCAATGGTCACGGATTGGGCCAATGCCGTATCCGGTACATTCTGGTCGCCAGGCATGGCCCACCAGTCCGTGAGCACCAGACCCTGAAAACCCATGCCGCCCTGCTCGACGGGCGCCTTCAGCACATCCCGAAGCAGGTGCGCGTTCTGCGTGGCCTTGGTGCCGTTGACCGAGTTGTACGCTGCCATGATGCAGCCCATGCCGCCGTCTTGCACCACCATCTCGAAGTGACGCGCGTAGATTTCACGCAGGGTCTGCTCGGTCATTTCCGCGTTCTGCGTCGAACGCCCCTTTTCGATGTTGTTCGCGGCATAGTGCTTGGCGCACCCCACCACGTACTGTTGTAGGCCGACCGTGAAAGCCGTCGCCATACGGCCGATGTGATAGGTGTCCTCGCCATAGGTTTCCTGCGTGCGGCCCCAGTACGGGTGGCGGATGATATTCATGCAGGGAGCGAGCAGCATGTTGTTCTTGGAGGCCGCCGTTTCGTCGCCGATGGCGGCGCCAATGCGCTTTTCGAGGTCGAGATCCCAAGAAGCAGCGCGCGCGGAAGCGGTTGGGAAAACCGTCGCGAAGTTGTCGTTCGTGTCGACGCGGTTGTCCTGCCCTGCGTCGAGGTTCACACCGTGACCCGCGTCGCGATACCTGTACCCGCGGATGATGGTACCGCCGACCTGGACGTCGGGACTTCGCTCGATGTCTCGGTAGTTCCTCTGGGAGCCATCGACGCCCATCATTTGGCGGGCCTTGTCGGCGGGGAGCATCAGCGCCATCGTGCTGTTGACTTGGTCGACGACCTCATCCGGCACGCAGTACGCCTGCATCGAGTCCGGATCGAACTGCTGCGACGCGGGCGCGCTGCAGTCGAACTGTGGTCCAGTCGGGACGATTGCGCAGCTGTTGGGATTGCCCCCCGTCGTACCGCTTCCGGTCGGACTGCCTGCTGTTGTCCCCCCCCCAGATGTGCCCCCGGATCCATTACTGCCTGGGGCGGGCCCGCTGAGCTTGGACTGCTCGTATGCGTCCATGGTCTCCTGCGTGTGGCCGCACGCGGCAGCGGCAAGCGCGACGAGGGAAACGAGGGCGGGGGCGATTCGATGATTATGAGGCATGATTGAAGCAATCCTTGAGCGAGACCTGGGGCTCCCAAATCCGCGAATCAGAGCCGCGGTGCGCTCGATGTCAAGCAAGCGCAGGGAAAGTTCTCCGTAGCTAATGCCCGCAATTTCAAAACTTGTTCGCTTAAGTGACACATGGCGATGCGTGTGTGAACCTCGGCAACCGTCAATTACGATCTCTTTGAAAATTATGCTAGCGACGCAGCACCCCTAGGAATCGTTTTCTCGAAGTTCGCCTCGAAACGAGGGCTCGAGCTCGATGTTGCAACCATTCGCGAGCCCTTGGTGAGCGAGCAAGGCGGGCCCCGATCCAAGGGGGGTGCTTTTCGTCCTCTCCTTCCGAGCCTGACAGCGCGGATACGGGCTGGCTGTTCGGAGAATGCCCGTTCTACACTCGAACCTCTCATGACCCGCCCGCGTACCAATATCTGCCTCAGTATGATCGTAAAGAACGAAGTGAAGGTGCTCCCGCGCCTATTTCGCTCGCTGAAGGACTATATCGACTACTACGTCATCGTAGACACCGGGTCCACGGACGACACGATTGCTGTGATCCAGAGAGAAATGGCGGGCTACGGCATCGAAGGTGAGGTGCACGAGCGCCCCTGGGTCAACTTCGGAGTCAATCGCCAGCAGGCTTTGGAGCTGGCCGTGGCGGCAGACAAGGCGGACTGGCTGCTCTTCATCGACGCCGACGAAGAGCTGGGAGTGTCCGATCCCAAGTTTTACGAAAAGCTCGAGCCCGGCGTCAGCTACGACATCGAGAAGCATCACCTGGATACCCGGTACGCCGTCCCCCACCTCCTCAATATCCGCACGGGACGCTTCAAATGGGAGGGTCCCGTTCACAACTATATCGTGACTCTCGAGGGGCCGAAGCAGCGGGCGCTGCGCAAAGACGTCTGGATCATCTACCACCCCGGGGAAGGGGCCAAATCACACGGCGTGACCCAGGAAGAGAAGTACCTGCGCGACGCGAGGCTCCTGGAAGAAGACCTGAAGCAGCACCCAGACAGCGCCCGAAGCCAGTTCTACTTGGGGCAGTCGTACAAGGACGCCGGCCACCTGGAGAAGGCCTATCAAGCCTACCAAAAGCGCTTGGCCATGCCGGGTTGGGACGAAGAAACTTTCATGACCCAATTGGAGCTCGGAAGGCTCGCGATCCGGCTCGGCAAAGCGGAGGACGTGGTTGTTGCCCAATTACTGGCCGCCTACAATTTACGCCCCAAACGCGCCGAGCCGCTCTTCGAGCTTGCCAGGTATTTCCGCTTGAACAACATGTACGGCAAGGCCTACCTGTTCGCCTCGGCCGGCGTGCATCTGCCTAGACCGAACGACTCCCTGTTCGTGGTTCAAAGCGTCTACGATTGGCAAATACTCGACGAGCTGGCGGTTTCGGCGTACTGGGTCCAGGATTATCCGGTCGCCAAGGCAGCTTGTGACGAGATCTTGGGGCGCGTCGACCAAGGTCTCACCATTCCGGAAGACGAACTGACGAGGATCCGCGCCAACGTCCGGTCTGCCCAACAGACCCAGGAAACTGGTTGATATTCGCCGCGCTCGGGCAATTTCGAAGCGTCCTCTTCCCCCACACCGCAACCCGCGAGCTACCTGCGGTGAAGGGCCGTCGGGTGACAGCAGGCGGGCCGAGAAAGGGAGGAGCGTGTGCGGGCATTCCCCGGTTCGTCTGGACTGATCAACGAGTCTGGAAATTTCCTTTCCCAACCTCGGTCTACGCATAACCTTGGGTACATGCACGAGATTTCGAGAACGACTCGCCGAAGCGATTCCAAGACCTTGATGCTGGCCCAGCTGCTTCAAATGTTGCATAGTCGCAGTCACTTGTGGGTTTCCCTTCAGGGTCCGGAGCCACCCATCAAAGTTGGCTCTCGAAATGTGAGTTCCGCGATCCATGAAACCACCCACTCATTCCAGCGGCCCCGTGGGGCTGACACCCTGGTCCCTTGACTGACGATTTTAGTATTAGAGGTTATACGATGAATAGAGCGCTAGTATCCATCACTGCCATTGGGTTCGGGCTCCTCGGTGCGGCCTGTGGGAGCGACGACGACGGTGGCTCCGACAACGGAAGCATGAGCTCGTCAGGGGCGGGTGGTACCGCGTCTGGGAGCACCACCAGCGGCATGACTGGTACCACCAGCAGCGGCATGACGGGCACCACCAGCAGCGGCATGACTGGTACCACCAGCAGCGGCATGACTGGTACCACCAGCAGCGGCATGACGGGTACCACCAGCAGCGGCATGACTGGTACCACCACCGGCGGCATGACGGGCACCACCACCGGCGGCATGACGGGCACCACCACCGGCGGCATGACGGGCACCACCACCGGCGGCATGACGGGCACCACCACTGGCGGCATGGCTGACACCACTACCGGCGGCATGGCTGACACCACTACCGGCGGCATGGCTGACACGACTACCGGCGGTATGAATGGGGCTGGCGGCATGAACGGGGCCGGCGGCACGAGCGGCAACTGAATCGATCTTGCCCGGTCAGGCCGGCGATTGCCGTTCACCGTCGGCCACCGGGCGCCGCGCCAGTGGTGAACGGCATCGTTGCAGCTGAGACGTGTCGGAGAGTTTCCGACGGTCACCCCTGCGCGCGCGAGTAACCTCATTGGGGTGAACGCGCAGTTCCTATGCGTAGCTCCCTGGCACTCGGACGCGCATGTGCGTCGAGCGGGAGCCCGGCGTCGGCCTTGCCAACGCTTGCGCAGAGCATCCCTGCCCGCAGCGCGGGATAGCTTTCCGAGGGCGTTCGGAGGGGCTCGAAAAAGGGGGCGGAAGCGCGTACTGAGCGCCCGCTCGTCGCGGGAGGCTGCAGCGCTCCGCGTCTCCGTCGGCACGAGCCACCATAGTCCCGCGCGGAGATTTCGGGAGACGGGATACACCATGGCGGGCCCGGGTTCACCCGTTGCGCCGCGTGGCCTCGGCACACTGAACCGCGACGGATGTGTTCCCCGGATTCGGTCCAACATGCTCCGGAGGTCGCGCACTCGGCTTCGCCCCCGGGAACGCCATGCGTTCGAGATTGGTCTGCCCACGTTTCCCGTGGGCAGCCGAGGCTGGAGCGTGGACTCGCCTCCACGCCTGCAACGGATCGGAGCCATTTCGCTGGTTCTCGAGTACTTGCAATCCGCCACAGAGGGGGCTCTTCACAACTCCCCAACAGCGAACTAGAGGGCTGACCCGCTACGCCTCCCGGGCCTGTGAGGACCCGAGGCTGCGCTCGAAGCCACCGGCTTGTCAGGCCATCCCTCTCTCATTCAACCGGGTCTCTAGACCCGCTCTCGGCAGCATAGCATTCCCTTTGCGGGCAGCGTTGATCATGCGCCTGACGTTTTTCCGTCCCACCAAGCTCGCGCCACCGATTTTGGGCAAATTCGCAAGATTTCAAGCACGGCTCGAAGAAAGCGATTCCACGCTTTGCTTGCTGGCCTGCGGTCGAACAACAATGCACATTAATACCCCCAACGCGGGGTTTTGCTCAGCGCACGAGAGCCAGAGTCCGGCGGGTTGTTATACAAAAGCAGGCGTTATACGCCGATTCATACCCACCCCGGCACGAGCCACGATCGCCCAAACCCAAAGGCTCGCTATCTGGTAACGCGGTCGACCACTCGAGACAGAGGTTTACGATGAATAGAACGCTAGTATCGATGTTAGCCATTGGGTTTGCGGCTCTTGGGGCAGGTTGCGGCGGAAACGAGCCATTCAGCGAGGGAACGAGCGGCTCCGGCAACGTCACCGGCAACGCGGCAAACACGAGCGCCGGGACGTCTGGCGATCCCAACACATCCGTCACCGGTGCCGTGGGCGGCACGACAACGACTGGGACTAGCGGCGCCACGGGCACCACCGGCCCCACGGGTACCACCGCCACGACAGGCGGGGCAGTCGGCACCAGCAACGGTACCGCGACCACTGCCTCGACCGGCACCACTGGCGCCGGCACCGGCACGACCGGCGGCGCAGGTGGAGCGAGCGCGACCAGCGACGGCGGCACCGCGACTGCCTCGACCTCGACCACCGGCGGCATGGTCATCCCGGAACCCACGCTCGTCACCTCGGGTCCCGGCGCCTACTGGCAGGTGGGCGAAGTGACGGAAGGTGGCAGCAACGCCACCATCACCGTAAACGACGGTCAGACCTTCCAAACCTGGACCGGGTTCGGAGGCACCTTCAACGAAAAGGGCTGGGACGCGCTCAAGTCCGTGAGCGCCGAAGACCGGGATCTCGCCCTCCGGCTGCTCTTCGACAAGCAGGACGGCTGCGGGTTTACCTATGGGCGCATTCCCATCGGGTCCAGCGACTACGGCCTGAGTCGCTATTCGCTGGATGACACGGCCAACGACTACGACATGGCGAACTTCTCGATCGACCGAGACAAGCAAGACTTGATCCCCTACATCAAGGCCGCGCTCGCCGTGAATCCCGACATCTGGTTCTGGGCCAGCCCCTGGTCGCCGCCTCCGTGGATGAAGGACAACAACGCCTTCGACCACGGCAACATGAAGGGCGATGCCCAGACGCTCCAGGCGCACGCGCTCTACCTTTCGCGTTTCGTCGAGGAGTACGCCAAAGAGGGAATCGTGGTCAGGGCCATCCATCCGCAAAACGAGCCCGGCTATGGGCAGGACTACCCGTCTTGCTTGTGGGATGCGTCGTTGTTCTCGAACTACATTGCCAACTACCTGGGGCCCACGTTCGAGAGCCGAGGCGTCGGCGCGGAGATCTGGGTGGGCACCATGTCCAACCCGAACTCGAGTTCGATCGTGTCCACCGTCATGGGGAACGCAAGCGCTCGCGCCTACGTCAAGGGCATCGGCCTGCAATGGGGCATGGGCGACGGCAACAACCCGTCCACCTACGCTTCCCAATATCAGATACCGATCTGGCAGACGGAGCACAAATGTGGCAACTACCCGTGGGAAGGCGGCTACCAGCAAACGGCCCCCAATGATCAGGCCTATGCCGAAGAGAGCTGGGGATTCTTCAAGAACTGGATCGGCAAGAACGTCAACGCTTACATGGCGTGGAACATGGTGCTGGACACGGTGGGCCGCAGTCTCGATGATGTGCGCCCCTGGGCCCAGAACGCGCTCATCACAGTCGACAAGAACGCGGGCAAGCTCGTCATCACTCCGACGTACTACGTGTTCCGCCACCTTTCCCAGTATGTCGATCCGGGCGCGGTCCGTGTCGGCACGCAGGGCGGTGACGCGCTGGCGTTCAAGAACCCCGATGGCAGCATCGTGACCGTCATGTTCAACTCCGGCGGGCAAGCCAACGCCACGACGCTCTCCGTCGCTGGCGCGATGCTGCAGTTCAGCATCCCCGCCCACGGCTGGGCCACGGTCAACTGGCAGGGCTAGGGCTGAGCGAGAGACTGCTCCGCCTCCGCCCGTAGTCGAAGTAGTCGAAGCGCCCTCTACCGTCGAGGGCGCTTCGCGTTTCCGTCACTCCGGGCAACTCATACGCTGATACGCTGCGGGCGACCGGCGGCCTTCGCTGGGCCTTGGGGGCCCACTGCGCAGCGACACCAGCCGTTCGTCAAACCGCGTACGGATAGAGCGCCTCGGCAATTGACAGCCCGCGCACATCGAGTTGGTCCAGCCGTGCTTCGCCCAGACCTCGGGTGTGAGCGAGCGCAATGTGGTTGTCGCCCGGGTACGGCCCCGCGGCTGCGGCACCCAGCGGGTCGAAGCCCATCACGCTGGCAGCGACGGCGTCCGTCGCTACGGGGTTCCAGCCGGCGATGAGCACGCCCGGATCCGTCGGCGAGAGGGGATTCTCGGCGCTGGCATTCCAGGGCCCCTCCCCTCCTCTCAGAGCCGATATACCGTCGATGACCGCGAGATCGATGGGGCGCGCAGCAACCTCGTCCGCCACCGTGCGTGGCACCCGCGAGCTGATGGCAAGCGCCTCCGTCCCGGGGAGCTGCCCCGGCAAGCCCAAAGCTCCCTCGTGCATCGGCAACCGGTAGCCCAGCGCTGCTTCCCCCTGGGCCCGCTCGGTTCCGTACAAAGACAAAGGCGTCATCCCGTACAGGTTCTTCATGCTCAGGGTTACCCCAGCGATTTCGTGCATCTTGAGCCTGGCCAGGGAAACCAGGACATCCGTATCGTGATACAGCCGGTTCACCAAGAACCGTGAGTAGATGCTGCCCGAGGGCACCGCCAGCTCGACATAGTCGCCGCTGGACCCGAGATTGCGAGTGTTCTCGTACTCCACGGCGCCGAGCGCGCTGAGCGCCGACACATCCCACCCCGATTGACTCAGCACAGTCCTGAGGTCGTCGTTCGTGGCGATGGACTCCACGATGCGCACGCGCGCCGCGCCGTGCTCGAAGAGCAGGCTCGTGAGGGCACGCACCGTCGCGTCGTGGGTGATGTAAACCTCGCCGGCAGGACGACCAAAGAGCCCCGAAACGGGAGCCCCCGTGAGGTTCGGCTTGATGGTCACCGTCTTGCCGCGCACCAGGCCTTCCAGATCGCCGAGTAGATCGAGGCTTTGGCTCAAGGCCGCATGCACCAGCGCTGGGTCATAGCTCGTGCAGCGCACCAGCGCGACCGCCTTGGAGTCTCGCGGCACCCCACCCGTGGCCGCGCCGCCCGACGGCGCTCCGGAATCCGCCCCGGCGCACCCGATGCCGGTCACCCCAGCGAGGACTCCTCCGCCTCCCAGGGCGAGTGCCGTGCGGCGTGTGATGCGGCGTGCGTCCCGGTTACTCACTGCTGACCCTTTCTCTACCCAAAGAGACTTGAGTCCTAGCACCGATCAGACCGTCCCGAAAGCGAGCCCTGGGTGGTGAAAACCCTCCAGAGTCGTCGCCTACCACGACGCCTTCGACGAATGGAATCGCCTCGACTCGCCCGAAGGGACGGGGGAGCGGGCGGGCGCTCTCGCCAACCTCGACGCGTGGCTTTCCGCACCCTGCCGTGTCCTCGATCTCGGGGGCGGTCCCGGCCGTTGCGCGATCGAGCTCGCCCGACGCGGCCGTCGCGTGATGCTCGCCGACGTTTCCAAGACACAGCTCGCGTGGCGCGCGGCACGTTCGACCCGGCCAGTCTTGCTCATAGAATCGATTCGATCGACTGCGTCAAGGCCAACGCTCTCTCCCGTTACACAGACTGCTCGTTCGACGCAGTTCTGGCGTTCGGGGCTCGAGACAGGCTAGTCGTCGATTCATACGCACGTGCAATCGATTTCATGGGCACTTGAGCTTGATTTGAAGGGCTTGATTCGATGTGTAAGGTCGCTCGAGGTGTCGCACCCCAGGCCAAGAGCTACGAGGCATCCAACTGGGCGACAGATGATCCTGTGGGGTTAGAACCGCCAGCCGAAAGGCCGCTATCTGGCTCAACGGTCGTGATCAGTTTGCGCGAGCAAGGGCATTGCTGAACTATCTGGGCTGCAATAGGGCGCGGAGACTCGTCCCGAAACCACAACTAGCGCTCCAACCGACCCAACCGAAAGTACCTGCCTGTGGCAATCCGACAAAACTTGGGCACTCCTCTCCTGGCGGCAAGCGTCTGTTTCCTCGCCGCCGCAGCGTGCTCCGATACGAGCGATACGGGCGGAGGATCTGGCACGAACGCGACGGGCAACGGGACGACCATGGGCATGGGCGTGACCGACACGGGTAACGCCGCCAACGCCACCACCACCGCATCGGGAACGGGCACCACCGGCGCCAACACGGCAACGGGCACCACCGGCGCCAACACGGCAACGGGCACCACCGGCGCCAACACGGCAACGGGCACCACCGGCGCCAACACGGCAACGGGCACCACCGGCGCCAACACGGCAACGGGCACCACTGGAACCGGCGGCGCCACCAGCACGACGACTGGTGACGCCGTGACCGGCACCACCGGCGGCGGCACGGGCGGCGTGGTCAACGGCGTCACCGTGCAAACGGCCAAGACCCGCCAGAACATCCAGGGGTTTGGCGTCAACACCGCGTTGAAGGGCGGCGGCGGCTCCCTGCCGTGGGACGATCTCTTCGGTCTCGAAGGACCCAACGCCATCGGCATGTCGATCTTGCGTGTGGGCATGGATCCGTCGGGGAACCTCACGGGGTTTGGCATCGACGAAGCGAGGAGCCGGGGTGCGAAGATCATTGGGTCGTGCTGGAGTCCTCCTGGCAACTGCAAGAGCGACGGCACGACCGTCAACGGTGGCCACCTCATCACGCCCGACGAGGACGGGGGCACCTGTTACGACTCGTGGTCGGACAAGATCGCCGCGTTTGCCGAGAAGTACGATCTGTATGCGATGTCGATCGCCAATGAAGCTGACTTCGCTTCGTGCCCAGGCGTGCCGGTGTGTACCGTGTCGTACGATACCACCGTGTACACAGCCAAACAGATGGTGCAATGGGTCAAGCACGCTGGACCGAAGCTCAGGGCCGTAGGGGTCAAGGTCATCGCCCCCGAAGCGTCGGAATGGACTCACGTCTGGAGCAACCTCTCGGGCACGGGTTCGCTCGAGGCCTCTCATCCGGACAGCTCCGATCCGCTGGGGTGCGGCTGCTTCAGCAATGAGCTCACGCCAGACGCCGAAGCGACTTGCGCTCAAAAATGCAAAGACGGTGACGGCTACGACTACGGCCACTGGCTGTGGGCGGATCAGGAAGCCTGGAACGCTTTCGACATCATGGGCGTGCACGAGTACGACGCACAGCAGGCGTACGCATGGCCAGCCGATGTCAACGATGGTGTCCGAGACCGCGAGGTCTGGCAGACTGAAATGTCGGGTGTGATGCACTGGCCGGAACAGGGGCCGTCGGCAACCATCGAAAACGGCGTCGCGGTTGCCGGGTGGATTCACTCGGCGCTCACGGTGGGCGAGGCCTCGGCCTGGCTCTACTGGTGGTACGATGCCAGCGGCGACAACGAAGGCCTGGGCCTGATTCAGGGCAGCTCGGAACTAACGAAGCGTTACTTCACGTTCGGCAACTACAGCAAGTTCATCCGACCGGGCTACGTCATGGTCAACGTTGCCGGCAACACGAACGAGGATCTCCTCATCTCGGCTGCCAAGAGCGAGGACGGCAGTACCGTGGTCGTGGTGGCCATCAACAAGGGCAGCGCGGCGGCAGAAGAACCCATCACCATCAGCGGCGGGACGGCCACGTCATGCACGCCGCATGTGACGTCGGCGAGCGAGAGCCTCGCGGAGGGCACCGCGGTCCCCGTCACAGATGGCGTGTTCACCGCTTCGCTCGGCGCGATGAGCGTCACGTCGTTCGTCTGCAACTAGGCTCTCGGCAGGCCTCCAAAAAGAGAAGGGCGAGCGGCTGAGGAGTAGTGTTCCTCGAGCTCGGCGTGAGAGTCAGCGAACCCGAGGTCGAAGACCTTGTAGTACGCATCGAACAAGTCATGCGCGGGACCTTTCTGTCTTGTCCGCCACGAGCAACCTCGAAGGCGAGGCCGCCCGCACTCGGCTCGGGGCGGCGTCCCGTTCAGGGTAGAATCGCGGGCGAGGGATCGCCTGTGTAGACCTGGCTGCAGCGCGGCTTCGTCGTGTCCGAGGGACAGGTGAGGCCTTGGTAGAAGCTGAGCGAATTTTGGGGCTGGGCGTAGCCCTCCGGGATGTCCAGGTTGCCGAACGTCCGGAAGTACTGCAGGCATGCGTCGCGCCACCAGCGGGCCTCGTAGTGCTGGATTTCGAGGAAGTCCGAGACCTCCTGGAAGCGCTGGCCGTCGATCCGGTTTTCCACGCTGGCCCAGGACTCGCGCATCGCCGCCACTTCGTCGACGCCCAGGCTGTACCGGTACACGAGCTCTTCCCACAAGGTGCGTCCCGAGGCGAGGGTCTCTTGCCAGCCCACGTGGTGGAAGAAGAGCAGGAAATCGTCGGGCACGCTGCTGCGATTGGCGAATTCGTCGCGCACTGGCGCAAAGTACTGTTCCACGGCGTTGCTTCCGCTGGCCGTGCGATCGAAGCCGATGCCCTGAGCGTCTGCCTTGTGATAGTAAACCGGGTTCCATTCGGGGCGGCTCAGGTTGTCCACCCAGGGGCCTGGGCCGTAGTGGTGATCCGAACGCATGATGTGCACCAGGCCGAGTGGGGTCATGTAGTCGACCACGGCCTGGCGGGAGGCCATCATCATCTGCGTGACCGGATCCACCACGAGCGGGTCGTTGGAGAAGGTCTGCCCCACCCATTCACGCGCGATCGCCTCGGAGGATGCGTCCGGATCCCATGCCAGGCGACCGAACACGTACCAGTTGGCCTGGTTGAAGTGCGAGCCACACCAGTTGGTGTCGCTCCCAACGTTCGAGACGCCGGCCATGGCCGAGGTGGCGTGACCATCCAGAGTGCCGTCGATGACGCGAGCCACGGTGGAGCCCGCGCCGTCCGCGTAGGTGTCGGACTGGAGAACCTCCTCGTACAGCGGGCCCAGGTACACCAGGTGCGTGTCCTCGCCGAGGTACTCCTTGGTGATCTGAAGCTCGAGCGCCACGGGGGTTTGGGGCATGCCTCCGAATAGCGGGTGGAAGGGCTCGCGCGGCTGGAAGTCGAGCGGGCCGTTTTTCGCCTGGATCAGCACGTTGTCGTGAAACTGCCCGTCGAGTGGTTTGAACTCGTCGTACGCCTGTCGGATGCGGTCCGCCGGGCTTTGCTGCGAGTAGACGAACGCGCGCCACATGACGATGCCCCCGTGGGGCCCCACGGCGTCGGCCAACGCGTTGGCGCCGTCGGCGTGGCTGCGGTTGTAATCCTGCGGCCCCGGCTGCCCTTCGGAGTTGGCCTTGACGAGGAACCCGCCGAAATCGGGGATCTTCTGATAGATCTCGTCCGCCTTGTCCTTCCACCATTGTTGAACACCTGAGTCCAACGGATCCGCCGTGCTCTGACCGCCGATTTCCATGGGCGCGCTGAAGCGCGCCGTCAGGTATACGCGGACGCCGTAAGGGCGGAACACGTCCGCGAGGGCCTTCACCTTGTCGAGATAGGAGCTGGTGAGAACCTGCGCGTCCGCATTCACGTTGGTGAGCACGGTCCCGTTGATGCCAATGGAGGCATTGGCTCGCGCATAGTCCTTATAGCGCGGAGAGAGCGTTCCCGGCAGCGCGCTCCAATTCCACAAGGAGCGCCCCGCGTACCCGCGCTCCACCGAACCGTCGAGGTTGTCCCAGTGGTTGAGGATGCGGTTTTTGACCTTGGGGGAACTGTTGATGGCGAGCCCAGCCAGCGAACGGTGGGTCTGCAGGTGGCGCAAAAGCGCAAAGCTGCCGTACAGCACGCCGATGTCGGTATTGGCAGCCACCACGATGGCGCTTTGCCCGTCCACGTCCATGGCTTGCACGAGGTAGCCCTCCGAGCCCAGACTCGTCAGACTGCCGGACAAGCCCGCCACGACGCTGGAGGTATCCGGCGTACCGATCACGACGGCGCCCGCGCCGGTGGGGTCGGGGCTGACGGTGATCTGGTTCCCCGTGAGGCCTCCGATGCCTTGAACCAGCTCGTCCTCGGCGGCTTTCAGGGTATCCGAACTTGCCGACCCGACCACCACGTGAGTCAAGCCGGCCTGGTACTCCGCCAGCCGGCCCGGAATGGGCACCTCGGGGTAGCGGAGCCACAGGGTGGATCCGTCCTCGTCGGGAGCGTTCGCCGGGAAGGGATACTCCTCCATGGCACCACCACCGGACCCCCCGGAGCCCGATGTGGCGCCAGCAGTAGTGGTCAGAGTGCCGCCAGACGACGCGGTCGTCTGCGTTCCGCCGGCAGTGCTCGCTCCGCCCGCCCCGGTCGTTCCAGAAGTACTGCCCGTGGTACCCACGCCGCCACCGACTCCGCTGGCGCCGCTCCCGGTCGTGCTGGAGCCGACCCCGCCGCCCGTCACGTCCGTCGCTCCGGTGCCCGCGCCCGTGCTGGAAGCGGGAGCCGAGCCACTGCCGCCGGAACCGTCCGAAGAGCAACCAGCCGTGACCAGCAAGGTGAGCGCACAGGCGATCGAGCGGAGCCGACCGAAAAACCCATCACGCGGCCGTACCCCATGGTGGGGGACCCGAATGGCGACCTGAGTGGCGACCCGAGCGTCGCCGTGTCGAAGGGGAGTATTCACTTGCTTCATCGGTTCTACCCCTTCCAGTTGACGGTGGCCCAGCCATGGGCGGGAATGCTGAATTGGAGAGTCGTCCCCGCCACGGCGAGGGTGGTGTTGGTGTCTTGGCCGCCCGAGT
Organism: uncultured delta proteobacterium; assembly: GCA_963809955.1. Lineage (GTDB taxonomy): Bacteria > Myxococcota_A > Polyangia > Polyangiales > Polyangiaceae > JAICQQ01. The sequence continues at coordinate 54,152 of CAWELQ010000007.1, read as the reverse complement.
TGAACAGCACGGTGACGATGCTTTCGTCCGGGTTCTTGAAAGCCACCGCGTCCCCACCGCTCGTGCCGAGGCGGACCGCGCCCGGCGCGACGAACTGCGAGAGGTGGCGGAACACGTAGTAGGCAGGCGTGGCGTTCAACGTCTTCGACGAGCGGTCCACCGTGAGCAGCGCGTTTTGCGGCCAGGGGCGTTGAACGTCGATGTTCTTGCCCTCGCTATCCAGCACCATGTTCCAGGCGCTATAGATGTGGACGCCTGCCTCGAGCCATTGCTTGATGAGACCCCAGCTTTCCTCCGCGTAAGCCTGGTCGTTCGGCGGCTGGTTCGGATTCCACGTCGCGGATTCCCACGGGTAGTTGCCGCACTTGTGTTCGGTTTGCATCACGCCGTAGCCCTGCCCCGAGAGCGTACCCGTGTTGGAAATCGTGTTCCACTGCAAGCCCACGCCCTGCACGTACGAGGCGGCATCGCCTGTGAGGCCGCCAATCTGACCGGAATAGGTGTCCGAATTGGAGAGCGTGCCGAACCAGATCTCGGTGCTGAGCCCGTGGTCGGCCAAGGTCGGCCCCAGGTAGCTGCCGACGAAGGTGCCGAGGAGGCCGGCATCCCACAGGCAGCTGGGATATCGCGTCGCGTAGCCGGGCTCGTTCTGGGGCATGACCTGTGCGATGGTGATACCCTCTTTTTGGTACTCTTCGACGAACTTGGCGAAGTAAAGCGCATACGCTTGCAAGATCTGCGGATCGGACAGCATGTGCGACGTGAAGGTGGCTGGCGAGTTGTCGTACTCGTCCGTACCATCGATGTTGTTGCTGTCTTTCATCCAGGCGGGGGGAGACCAGGGGCTCGCCCACAGGTGCACGTCCGGCTTCACGGCGAGCGCCGCCTTGATGTAGGGAATCAGCATCTGCCGATCGCGCTCGATGGAGAAGCTCTGCATGTCGTAGTCGTCGGGCGTCTCGGCCAGCGTGTAGCGGCTCATGGCGTAGTCGCTGGCCCCAATCGGCAGCCGGCCCCAGTCGAAACCCGCGCCTTCGGCCTCGCTGAACAAGAGCTGAATCGCTCGGTCCCGCTCGGAAGCATCGAGCACGGAAAGAGCATCCCAGCCCTTTTCGTTGAAGGTGCCTCCGAAGCCGCGCCACGTCTGGTACGTGGTGCCTTCGTCGACGCTCACGCTGGCGTTGCCGCCGCCCTCGGTCAGGCTCCCCTCGACCCAGTAAGCACCTGGCCCAGACGTGACCAACTCGGGCAAATCGACCATCCCGCCTGTGGTGCTGGTTGCCGAGCCGTCCGTGCCGGTAGCCCCCATACCGCCGACGCCGTTGGTCGCAGCGGCGCCCGTGCTGCCCGTGACGGCCGCCCCATCGGTCGAGCCGGTGACGTTCGCTCCGTCCGTCGTGCCGACGGCCCCGGTGGAACCGGAAACGCCGCTGGTCGCCGTGCCTCCGCCCACTCCCGCCCCGGACGTGCCCACGCTGCCGCCGGTGGTGGTGTCACTGGCCCCAGTGCTCGCCAGGGTGCCCGCGGAACTCGCCGACGGGCCGCCGCTGGTCTGGCTGTCCTGCGCGGGATCCTCTTGGCCACAAGCTAGTGCAAGTAAGACAAAACAAGCGCTGATTGTAGATCCTCTTATTCTACCCATGAGGGGACATTCCCTAGCACCGTCTTGTCGATCACGGTGCCACCGGATGGTGGTTCGGAATCAATCGCTGGCGTTTTCGGATTCCCCAAAGCCCGATCATTTCGCGTGGGAACGGACTCATGCGTCGCAGGCCCCGCACGTACCGATGGGAGACAGGCTGCCCTGCCCGTGTGCCGCTCACTCGAACAGGCTCAGGTCGATGGCGTCGGCCATCGCCTGGTAGCCTGTCGGACTGAGGTGCAGATGATCTCCGCTGTCATAGGATGATTGCAGCTGAGCAGGAGTCCCCGAGTCGCGGACTGCTGCGTCCAGATCGATCACGTCGTCGAACTCGCCGCTCGTACGCATCCAGTCGTTGACGCTCTGAGGCGAAGTGGCTGCGTTCCGCTGCATGCGCCGCGCTAAAGCATCTGGTCAGCGGGCGTTGCCATCGGTCGTGGATCCCGCCGCATGGCCAGCGCTTCAGCGACTGTAGCTCGGAACCCACGAGCCGAAGATCTGACCGATCGTGTAGTTCGCCGCCTCGCTGTCACCCATTTGGTACGACGGGTGTGCACTGGGATTGGCCCCGGGCCCGCTGCTCTGGTACTCGCGGAAGCGCGCGCTCAGGGGGTCGTTCCCGCTCATCACCACGAACCCGGCAGACGCGATGTGACTGCCGAGCTCGACGTTCAGATACGCGCCAGCTCCTTCTGCCCCCCAGGGCCGCCCCAGGGCGACGGAGTCCGCGCGTATCGAGCTGACGGCGGTGAAGCGACCGCCAAGAAACACGATGCCGTACGGAATCGAGGCATCGGTATTGGGAGCCGCCACGGCAGAGCCCCCTTCGACATTGCGCACTTCGCAGTTCTCCAGCACCGCGGTGGCCCCGCCGAAAACGTAGTCGGTGTTCCCCTGCACATAACAGTCTCTGAAGTACTGACTCCCGTGGTGAGTGTACAGCGTGTCCTGGTAGCCCACGAAGCGGCAATTCAAGAACTGCTGACGGTCCCCCGTGGTGCGCAGAGCCACCGCCTGCGACCCGCTGCCGTAGCTGTTTTCGATGGTGAGGTTGGCCGCGGAGAAATCGTCGGCACTCACGTAGACGCTCGCGCTGCCGCTGGTACTGCCGACCTTGGCATGACTGTCGTCGTAGCTGAGTACCGTGCTCGTGGCATCCTCGCCCACCAGGCACAGGTGGCTTCGACCTTCGATGGTAAGCTTCTCGCGATAGGTGCCCGGCCCGATATCGATGCGGATCGGCGTCGAGCTCCCGTTCGGGATCGAATCGACCGCCGCCTGGACGCTACTGAACTCAGCGCCGCTTTTCGCGACCGTGAGAGTCTGCGTGATGCCGTCCGGACAGACCCCAGAGTTCGAGGACCCTGCCGTCCCCCCGCCGCCCGTGGTGGCAGTCTCGGTCGTACTGGTGGAACGGGCCCCGCCCGCGCCCGTCGAGCCGGTCATCGTCGAGCCCACGCTGATCGAGCCGGCACCGCCAGCACCTCCCGTGGTCCCACCGGCGAACCCGGTCGTCGAGCCCATGTCGCCAGTCGTGGCGGCAGCTCCCCCGGCGCCGTTCCCACCACTCGACGTCGCCCCCCGACTGCTCGACGACGCGCCCCCGGAGGAGCTGGGTCCGCTGGTAGCGCTCGCAGACGTACCCAGCGAGGTCGACCCAGCGGGGGCCAGCGGTCCCCCCGCACTCGACCTGCCAGCGGCCTGACCGGTCGCCGAACTCGTCACGGGTGTCCCGGCGCCGCCTGCAGCGCCGGTCGAGGCCTGGTTCGGACTGCCTGGATCGTCGGAGCCGGAGCAGGCCTGCAGCGCGAGCACGGTGGTGCAAAGCCAGATCGAATGCGGAATGTGTCTCATGCAGGCGCCAATGACCGCACTGGTCCTTTCATCAGCGAGGCCCGAGGTTTCATTTTGGTACTGGATTTCTCCAAGCGGCTCGCGCTTGGCGGCGTTCCATCAAAGGTGGGTGCCGGGTATGGGGAAGGCGCCAGGTGGATCGGGTCTCTGGGCGAGACACAAAGCCCCCGCCGCGGCGCTCTTTCCGACAAGCATGAATTGATCCACCAAGCGTGGCACTTCGAGGGGCCCGAGTTCGACCGGCCGCAAACCGCGGCTCGTCCGCCGGCCCGCGCATTCTTTCCTTGCGTATTGCCGCCCGCGCGAAAAGCCTTGGGTGTTACCCGATGACCTCGGACGTTGCCAACACTCACCCGGCGCCGGCAACGGCGCACGACGGCATGACCCGCGTCCGTGCGAGACTTGCACACAGCGCCGACGCAGACGAGGAGACGGTCCGGGCAGCGATGCGCGGAGACGAAAGCGCCACACGCCGACTGCTGACGCAGTTGGCACCCCTGGTGCACCGGACGTGTCGAGGTGCGATGGGGCGCGAACATGTCGAGCTTCCGGACGTCGTTCAAGAAAGCCTCATCGAGATCTTGCGCGCCCTGCCCCAGTTCCGATTCGAAGCCGAGTTCTCTCACTACGCCGTGCGCATCGCGATTCGCCGCGCCATCCAGGCACGCAAGCGCCGACGAGGGCTGCTCGAACGGTTCGTCTTGTTTGCACGCCCCTTCGACGAGCGCGCTTGCCCCGAAGGCACGCCTTGTGACCACGTCGACGCCGACGAGCGGCGGCAACTGCTGCGTACTCTGTTGGCGCAGTTGCCCCGACAACAGAGCGAAACGATCGTGCTCAAAGCAGTACTCGGATACTCGGTGGATGAGGTCGCCTCCATCGCAGGAGTGTCCAGAAACACAGTCAAGACTCGCCTGCGGCTGGCACGGCAGGCGTTGCGTCGACAGATTCTGGCCGATCCGCGCCTCCAGTTCGAGCTCACGGGGAAAGACTGATGTCGGAGGATCCGGCCGTGGATCAGCTGCTTCGGCGCACGCTTCGTCGCGATCTGGCCGAAACGAGCGAGGACCGCGACCACGCGCAGCTCGTGGCGCAGCGCCTGCTGTTCGAACAACGCCGGCGGCAGGCTGGTCAGCCCGAGGGCACCAGAACCAAGGAGTTTCGGGGAGCGGGGCGTCTGGCCAAGCGTCGCGCCCTGCGCATCGCCGCGGCGCCCCTCCTGGCCGGCGCGGTTGCGGCCGCCTCCTGGGCAGTCGGCAGCGTGCTGGAGGCGCCTGTGGTGCCGAGCGCCCTGTCGGATTCCGCGACTGACAATGGCGAGCCGAGGGTCGCTCACCCCGGCCAGAATCGCGATGAAACGACCGCGGCAGAGCCCAAGGCGCCGAACTCGAAGGCCGTGCGATCCATGCCGCTGGCGTCCCCTGCGAGGGCGGCAAAGCCGGCTCCCGTGGTCCCGCGTCAGCCCGGCGCCGAGCGCCTGCCGGCCCAGCCGGAGCCCAGCCGTCGCGGGCGCCACCAAAAAGCGTCGCCCGCAACGCTACAGCCTCACCACGACGCCTCGGCGCGTGCCGACGCCACCCTGGAAACCACGGCGAGCGCGCTCTTCGCCGACGCGAGTCGCCTCAAGCGCGCGGGAGAAATCGACCAGGCCCTCGCAACCTACCGGCGCTTGCAGCGCCAGTTCGCTGGCTCGCGCGAGGCCGAGGTTTCCTACGCAATCGTGGGTAGCCTCTTGCTGTCGCGTTCTCGACCCCAGCAGGCGCTGGCGCAATTCAATCGCTACCGTGGGGGTGCGGTCACTCCAGAGGTCCTCGTCGGGCGAGCCAAGGCATTTTCGCAACTGGGCGACAAGCACCGAGAGCGGGCCACCTGGCAGCGCCTGCTCGCGTCCTATCCCCAATCGGTGTACAGCGAACGCGCGCGGACACGCCTCGAAGCACTGCGTTGAGCAAGACGTTGGCCTTGCCCACCCAGCCTTGGTCAGCTAGGCCGTGAGCTCATTGTCCGCTCACTCCTGCTGGATGCTGCTCGCGCTCGTGACCCTCGCGGGCAGCGCGCGCGCTCAAGCGGCGCACTCGGAGGCGAGCCCACCCCCCGCCGAAAACATCGCGGGACTCTGCGTCGCCGTTTCCGTCAACGCGAGTGGCGAGGATCGACGCAAGCTGGAGGAGCTGCTCACCCAATTGTTCGCCGAGCTGTCGCTGAGGGTCTCATGGGTCGTCGACCCCTCCCTCGGCGGGTTGCCACGCCGTTCGGATGATCCGAAACTGTTCGCTCGCGTGTACGTCGACCTGTCCGAGCCCGGGAACGCCGTCGTGCGCTTCTCGCACGGGCAGAGCGACCGGATCTTCGAGCGACGCTTCTCGCTGAGTGAGGGGCTGGACGCCGTGGCCCTCGAGCAAATCGGCTTGGTCATGAGAAGCTCCTTGGAGTACCTGAGAGCGGACCGAGCACGCCAGCGCCAAGAGACGGAGAAGCTTTCGAAGGCCGCGCCCGGGCCTCAGCACCGAGAAGCTTGGTGGCTGGGGCTGCGCTACTCCGTACGCATGCTGGCGGCGGAGGTCTTCTCCCAGGGTCCGGGGCTGAATCTCGCGAGGCACGTGGGGCGGCTCAGCGTGACCGCCGGAGCCGAAGGCACCTGGCCCGTTCGCATCGGCGACGACCGCGAAGGAGCTCTGATCTCGAGCCTCGGAGGTCGGGCGTCCGTCGCCTACCGGTTGAACGAATCCACGGCGTGGATCATGAGCTCTTGTTTGGGAGCCGTGGTCGAATTCTCGCGCGTCGCTCCCACCGATTTCGACCAGCAGAGCCTGGACGCCGACACACGCGCAACGACGCGCCCCAGCTTCTGGGCCTTCGACCCGACGCTGCGTTCCACCTTTGCGCTCGAAAGGCCGCTCGGGCGCTGGTCTTTCCACGTGGAACTGGGAGCAGACTTTCGCCTGGTGCGCGCCGACTACGTCATCGAAAACCAGGGACGCACGGAGCTCGTGTTCAGTCCCTGGAGGGTGCCGCCCTACGCCGCAGTGTGGCTCGACTATCGGCTATGAACGGACCACCACGGATGTCCCGACGCGGCGCGCGTGGCAAGCTACGCTTCGTGGTCTCGCTACACGTGCTTGTCCCGGTCGGATTGCTCGTCCTGGTCGGGTGCACCGACTCGGAGCGCATCCTCGCCGAGATCGAGCCCGTGCAGACCACAGGCGCCACCACCGGCTCATCGAGCGCCGGGCCAGATCCGGATCTGATTGGCTTCGCTTCAGAGCCGGCCCGTGGGCTCGACACCACGATAGGCGGCGGCGATTTACCGGCCGAAATCGTCGAGAGTGGGGCCGACCTCGAACAGCTACTCACCGACTCGGAGCCGCACGTCATTCACATCCCCGAGGGTGAAATACTCGACCTGCATACCGAAGCACGCCCCGCGGAAGCCTGCGCAGCCCTGTGCGGAGGCACACTCACCCCGGGCCGGGAAACCTATCGCGCCGTTGCGGGACAAGCGTGCACCAGCGACGAGACACCAGTGACTCGCACACGCAACGAGCTCAAGGTAAGCGTCGCTTCCAACAAGACGCTCCTCGGCCTGGGGCGCGGGGCGACCTTGCGCGGGGTGTGGCTGGACCTCGGCACATCGTCCAACATCATCATCAGGAACCTGACCTTCGAAGACGTCAACCCCGCACTCCACGAAACCGGCGACGCCATCACCATCGGAGGAGGGCACCACGTTTGGGTCAATCATTGCGCGTTCAGAAGAATTGGCGACGGTCAAATCGACGTCACCAAGGGCTCACGTGCCGTCACCCTTTCGTACGACCACTTCGACGGACGGAACGACGCGGATTGCGAGGACAGACACCGCTTCATCAGCATCGTGACCGATTCGGAGGTGACCTTGCATCACAACTTCTTCGACTTCGGGGGAGGCAAGCACCCTCAGCTCGTCGGCTCAGAGACACGCGCGCACCTGTTCAACAACTACTGGCTCGACATCACCTACTTCTCGGTCACCACACTCGACGGCGCCCAGGCGCTCCTGGAAGGCAACGTGTTCGAGGATGCCGACCGGCCCCACTGGGCTCAAACGGGGTGGATACAGGCCCCTGTCGGCTCCAACCTCTACCTGGGCCGCTCGGCTGACGACGGACAGAGTCGCGACAGCAACGCGAGCGTGTTCGTCGCTCTGGACTACTACCCTTATGAGCTCGATGCGACAGCCGACGTCGCCGCGGAGGTGAGCCGTGCCGCTGGGCCCAGAGCCGGGGTCGTCGGGCCCTGAGTCCAGGAACTGGTCGATGCTGTTGTCCCCGCAAGATCCCATCGGGGTCGGAGGCAGTTCGTCGAGCACGCGGACCTATCGAGCGCGGGCACTGGCTACCCGCTCCGATGCACGGGGCACGGGCGGCGTTCTTCGCTGCGTGCCCTGCAGCGCGTGACAGCCGAGCGTGTAGCGCGTACAAGTGGGCAGGATCTGGAGGAAGTCATTGTCTACCTGTGGGAATGGGAAGCTGCCCGGGAGGGGAACGCTTGGTCGGGCTGCCCTGATGCTCTTCTGTGTGCCCGTGGCTGGCTGCACGTCGAGCTATCAACCGGCGAATAGTCCAAGGCTCGCGGTGGTGATGGACGATGGCGGACTCACACTGGTCCGCGAGGGTCGCTCTTATCCGGTGGGAATGTTCGGAGGCGATGTCGTCGACGCGGTGCGCGGCAATCCGGCTGCAGAAGAGCACGCCCAGTCTTACAGAACGCAGATGATCAGCGGCTGGTCGTTCTACTTCGGGGGCATCGGCTTGGCGGTCGCCGGCACCGGTGTTTGGCAAGCCGGTGAGCGTCACAACGACATCGGCCAGGCGCACGCCGGAGAAGCGCTCACAGTGGGAGGTCTCGCGGCCCTGTTCACGGGAATAGGGTTCTTGATGAACGCGCAGCCGCATTTGTGGGATGCCGTCAACATCTACAATGACGCCGTCGATGCGCGCTTGCGCTACGCTCCCTGGCCCGGTCCGCTGTACCCTCCCCCGCCCTACGCGCCGCCCCAGCTACCTGCAGCGCCTGCGCCCGACGGCTCTGGCGTCCTCGCTCCGCCCGCGCCCACTCGAATGCCCGCGTCCGGCGCAGGGCGCTAGAAGGCTGACCACTCATGGGTCGCTTCGCCTCGGTCCCGACCCTGGTGAGGGCCCGAGGCGAAGCTCAAAGCGGCGGGTCACGGCTCATGGTCGCCGCCATGAGCTCCACCCACGACGCTCACGGCATCGGGGCAACCAGGGGTGGTGGCGAGAGCCGCTGCGCGCGGTAGATACCCTGGTCGGGAGGCAGATCGATCTGCCAGACGATATTGCCCGCACGTGTGACTTCTAGGATCCGTGATTGCTGGTCGGCGGCTTTCAAGCCAATCGTGATCAGCACGTTGTCGTTTTCGAGGGCGTCGGCGTCCCCCCAGTAGGCCGCGTACCAATCGTTCTGGAACCAGGGGTCTACCGCAAAAGCGCCCGGGAACTCCCAGACCAGCTGGGCGGTCTTCGCGTCCTGGTCGACCGCGTACTCGACGACCCGCGAGTGGAAGTTGCTCGTGTTGCCTCCGCCGAGACCGGCGAACCCACCATTGTCATAGAACAGGATGGTGCCGTCGGCGTGAAGCTCCGGATCGTGCGTATCGGAGAACTGGGAACCGCTCTCGGGAAACGTGAAGTCGCCGGGAACGTCGGGCGTTTGCGTCCCCTGCATGTGCCACAAGATGTCCTGGTTTCCCGAGCGCTGGACCTTGAACAGACCGAGGTAACGACAGTTGAGGTACATCACGTCTTCATCGAGGTCCATGGTGACGGAGTTGCCGTGGCACCAGTCCGTGTTCGCGCCAGCGGGCGGCGTGATGTGATCGAGCAGGTTCCAGCTCCATACCAGGTCGCCGGCCATGTTGTACTCTTCGGCTTGAGTCCCGGTAATCCCGCCCGACGAGGTGTCCCTGAGCACCACGAAGTTACCATTCGATATCTGACCCGCGTGATGTGTCATCGCGGCCCCACTGCCGCTGTTCGCCGGCCCTTCCCACACCACCTTGCCTGCCAGATCGATCTCGCGTGGCCCCTGCCCCGGCGCGGGCCCGATCAACACATTGCCGTCTGCCAACACATCCACCGAAACGTCCCCGCGCGTGTCAGCGCTGGTCCCGTTGACGTAGTACCAGACGGGAATTCCGAGCTCGTCGACCATCAGCAAGATGGCCGGGGACGACGAACCAAACCCGCCGCCAGTTCCCACCATGACATTGAACAGCGTCCAGCCCGACTGCGACGACTCTGGGTCGTTCGCCACCAGCTCCACCTCTGGCACCTCACTGGGGAGAGCGCCCGTCATGAAGGTACCCTCGGCGCTTTGTGTGTTCGCGCCGTTGGTCGAAACCGCACGGATCATGTAGCTCGTTTGCGCGTGCATGCCGATCACCAACACGCGGTGCTCGGTCACCTTCTCCTCGTGGACGATGTGAAACTGGTAGCTCCCTTCGCCGAACTGAACCTCGGAGCTCGCCGGTTCGCTCGTGGTCCAGCTCACGCTGCAGGCCAGCGAAATATCCGGGTTCTCCTCGATTTTCAGGTCACTCAGGGTGAGGGTTCCGAGCGACGCGCTCCCGCCCAAACCCGCACTCCCCGTGGAGGCCGTGCCTCCAGCAGTTCCGACGGCGCCGCTGCCGCCATTGCCCGAAGCGACGCTCGACGAGGCCCCCAGCGTGACCCCCGTCGCGCCTCCGCTGCCGCTGCTGAGCGTGGCCGTGGGGCTCGCGGGGCTCGTTCCAGTCGCTCCGCCAAAACCGGTCGCTGTGCCCTGCGCTGTCGTTCCTCCCGCGCTGCTGGACAGGGTCTCGGCGTCGTTGGCCGGGGCCGCGTCCGTGCAACCCACAATCAGACCCAAACCGGCGCCCAGGCTGATCCCGCGCCATAAGCAAGTGTGCATCCCCCAAGTGATCCACCCATTGCGGCAGCGGTAAACCGATTTGCTGTCGAGAGCGCCACTCAACACACGTGCCTCCCAACATGCCTGCAATCTGACAATCAGAGCAGCGCGAGCCATGGAATGCCGAGAACTCGCTGTCGATTGTGAGAACAATGCAGTGCTCAGCAGCGACTGAATCAACCGACAAAGAATGCAAAGGGCAGCCGCTCATCAATCGCTTAGCCCCGCGCGGCCCCCCACGATTGCGCACTCCGCTCGCCAGGCGCTCTGGGAGCCAGCCCTGGTCGCGCGAAGCCGCCACGGGGTGGTGAGGCGACGTCCACTACTGTGTTCGGATGGCATCGCCGAGTGCCGAGGACGGCAATGAGGACGCTTCCGGCACCACCACTGGCTGGCCATCCCGCTTCGGTATCATCAGTCCCGCAGCATCGAGCCAGTACACCTCCACCGCGGTGTCATCGCGCGTCGTCGGCGACCCCTGATGGACAACCACGGCAACTGCCACCCGATCCGACGCCGAACCCGCGCAAGCGTCCGAGGGCGAGTCTGCGGAGCGCGAAACGCGCACGCCAAGTCCGACGGCCACCAACCCCGCACTCAGAATCCACGCCAACCACGTCATGCTTCGCTCGCTCATTGCATCCTCTACTCGTGAGCCGCCGTCGTGATCGGCGACGGCAAGCACGCTTGCTAGAAACTGAACTGCGGGCCCGCCACCAGGCGCATCACGGCACCGCGTTCGCGCAACCGATCCCCCGCGACGGGCGAGACGGTCTGCACCGCCAGGTAGACGCCCGTCGAGGGCGTCAGCCTCCACACCGCATGAGCTTCGGCTCCAGCCGTGACCCGCCAGGCTTGCTCACGCTTCAGCTCCGCTCGTTCTCGCTCGTAACCGAGCGTTCCGCACAGGGCGACCTCCAGCGTCCCTTGCACCGGGCTCCAGCAAAAGCCCGTGCCCAGCGCCCAGCGCGAGCGCCAGCGACGAGCGTCCGCCTCGAACCGCTCAGCCGTCGCTTGCAGAGAGAGCTCTCGTTTCTTCGTGACGGGCACGGCAACGCGCACCCCCACCCCGACAGCCGCACCTTCACGTGCCACGTCGACCGCCAGCGTCGGCACGACCTCGAGGCGTGCCACGCGGCGCGCGCGACCACTCGAATCTGCATCTCGCAAAAGTGGAGCTGCCTGGTGCACGCCGGGGCGCTGCAAACCGGGGTCACGCCCCGCGGCTGGAACCGCCAACTGGGCACCAGCGAGCGACCAGCCGCTCGCTGGTGAGTCGGCGAAGCACGGCCACCTGACGCAGGGGCGCTCAGCCGCCAAGCTCTGGCTCGACGCGCCCAGCGCGCTCGGCAGCGCCGCAGCATGGATGGGCTCGAGCCGCAACGGTTCGGGGCGTAGCGGCGTGCGAGTTTGCGGCAGCAGGTCGCCGGCTGACCGGGGTGGTAGCGCGTCCGCCAACCGCCCTGTCCCGAACGACGCCGGACGAGCGAACGCCACCACGGCGATAGCCGCCGCGGCCGCCAGGGCTATTGCCCCCACCAGCAACTGGGAACGCCTCACCCTGGCCCGCCAGCGCGGCCGTTCGACTCCGCTGCCTCGACGCGCGACGAACGCCACGCGGGGCCTCGAATGCACCCCCGAGGTTTCCTCGCGCTCCGCAGCCCCTTCCCGGCAGACTCCCCCCTCGTCGCCGACGACGCCCTCGGCCAGCGCCACGTCCAGCGACGCGCGCACGCGCCGCCGATCCCCCGGCGTCGGCTCGTGACAGGCACGCAACGATCCCAGCAGAGACTCGATGCTCTGGTCACGCAGGCTCATTCAGCAAGCCTCCCATCGGCACGAGCGGCCTCGCGAAAGGCGGAGCGCACGACCCTGAGGCGCGAGTACACGGTGTTCACGTTGATGCCAAGCGCCTCGGCAGTCTCGGGCGCGGTCATCTGCTCCAGATCCATCAGGATGAACACCGCGCGTTTGCCGTCGTCGAGAGAAGCGAGGAATGTGTTGAGGAACTCTGCGGCCCGTGCGCTCTCCGCCCGCCGTTCCGGACAAGAGCGTCCATCCAGCAGCGTCACGGGCACGGGCCCTTGGGCTTCGTCCCGGCGCTCGCGGCGCCGAAACTCGAACGCAACCCGCCGAGCGACACTGAAGATCCAGGTCTTGAGACTCGAGCGGCCCTCGAAGTCCGGGAGGCGCCGGTGCACCACCAGAAACACGTCCTGGGTGGCGTCGTCGACGTTGGCGGAACTCACCCCCATACGCAGCAGGCTGCGCCAGACGAATGAAAAATAGTCCTCGTAGACACGATCGAAGGCAAACTCGCGCACCGGTCCGGTGACCTCCGGCCGCTGCAACCGAGCGACTGCTGACTTCGGGCTCATCACCATCTGCGCCTTAGTGTCAGCTCGAACACCTTTCCGTCGTCAGGCGCGTGAGAAAGCCCGACGCTGCCCCGTCCGGCTGCCAGCCCAGGCTTCTCGCAACTAGTGCGGCGCCATTTCCTGGTCCTGCGTCCCAAGCGTCCACGGCTCAGAGCTTTCGGCGCAACACCTTGCCCACGGGGCTCTTGGGCAGCTCGGCGCGAAACTCGACCTGCTTGGGCACCTTGTAGGCGGCCAGCTGGTCGCGACAGTAGGCGATCAGCGCCTGCTCCGTCAGAGCCGGGTTCTTCTTGACTACCACCACCTTGACCACCTCCCCGGATTTCTCGTCGGGGACACCGATGGCACCGACTTCGGCCACCCCCGGATGCGAGGCCACCACGTCCTCGACTTCGTTCGGGTAAACATTGAAGCCCGATACGACGATCATGTCCTTCTTTCGATCGACGATGCGAACGAAACCATCCGCTTCCATCAGCGCGATATCGCCCGTGCAGAGCCAGCCGTCTCGTAGAGTTGCAGCGGTGTCTTCCGGCCGTTCGTGGTAGCCCCGCATCACCTGCGGACCCCGCACCCAAAGCTCGCCGGGCTCGCCAAGGGCCACATCCTGCCCGTCCTCACCCACCAGACGGATCTCCGTCGATGGAAACGGCAATCCGATGGTGCCCAGGCGATCGGTACCATCCACCGGGTTGCAGCAGACTGCCGGAGAAGCTTCGGTCAACCCATAACCCTCAATCACGGGGCTCCCCGTTCTTTCCGCCCAGTCCTCGGCAACCGAACGCTGGAGCGCCATGGCTCCTGCCACGGTAAACTTGACCTTCGAAAAGTCGACGCGAGAAAGCTCGGGTTGATTGAGCAGGCCCCGGAGCAATGTGCTCACCGCAGTGATCGCGGTGAAGGCGCGACTCTGCAGGAGTTTGACCAACGCCGGCAAATCCCGCGGGTTGGTTACCAGGACATTTTCGGCCCCATACTGCATGAATACCAGACAATTCACGGTGAGAGAGAAGATGTGGTAGAGCGGCAGCGGCGTCAGCAGTAGCTCTCGTCCCTCGACGAACCGCGGTCGCATCCAGGCCGCCGCCTGCTCCACGTTGGCGACGATGTTCCGGTGCGTTAGAAGCGCACCCTTGGCAACGCCCGTGGTTCCGCCCGTGTATTGGATGAATGCAAGATCTTCTCCAGTCAACGGCACTCGCTCGAAGCCCGGTTGCCCCGCCCCCATGCGAAGCGCCTCGAGAAATGTGAGCGAATCACGTATCTGGAACTTCGGAACCAGCTTCTTGACGTACTTGAGAGCCGCGTTGACGATGAGCCGCTTGGGCAGGGGAAACAGATCCCCGAGCTGGGTGACGATCACCCGCGGCCTGCCGATGCTTTCATGAATATCGGCGAGCTTGTCGGCGAAATTGGCGAGGATCACGACGGCGCGCACACCCGAATCCCGATACTGGTGCTCCATCTCGCGCCGCGAGTACAGCGGGTTGGTATTCACCACACTGAGCCCCGCCCTGAGCGCGCCGAACAGAGCAACCGGGTATTGCAGTACGTTGGGCATCTGCAACCCGATCCGGTCCCCCTTCTTCAGCCCCAAGCCGTGCTGCAAGAACGCCGCGAACTGGGCGCTCGACCGTTCGACATCCGCATAGTCGAGCGTGACACCCATGTTGGTGAAGCACGGCCTATCCGCGAAGCGCTCGCATGCGGATTCGAACGCCGCCACGATGGACGGATAGCGGTCCGGATCTATCTGCTGGGGAACATCGCGCGGGTAGCTGTCGAACCAAATGGGAGTGGTCACGCCTGTTTGTCTCCTCGAAACGCACGATAGACAAGGCGCACGACGAACCCAAGCACCATGAGATTAGGGTGCGAAATCAGCCGCCAGAACCCAGCGACTCGTGTGTCGACGCCCGGGCGACGCGCCAACGCCCTCGGAAGAGCGGGCCGAGCGCGTGAGGCGCGACCCCGCCGCCACGGCAAGTTGCCTTGCACTCGGTCGCCCCCGCTCTATAGTACTGGAAATGGACGTGAGCGCGCCGAGTAGCGCCCGCAGTCGAGCCCGATTCGAGCGCCTGGTGGTGCAGTATCTGGATTTCGTCGTCGCCATGCTGCATGCCAAGGGGGTTCGCGACGGCGACCTGGATGACGCGGCGCAACGCGTGTTCCTCATCGCGCTCGGCAAGCTCGAGCGCATCGAGGCCCACGCCGAGAAGGCCTATTTGCACAGGGTCGCAGTGCGCGAGGCGAGTCACACCCGCCGCTCCTATCAACGTCGTGGTGAAGTCGATGCCGAGCATGTGGACATGCATTCCACCCCCAGCATGGGCCCCGACGAGCTGGTTCGAAAAAAGCATGCCCTGCTTCAAGCTGCGGCCGCACTCGAGGAACTCGATGCCGATCTGCGCTCTGTGTTCGTCATGCACGAGCTAGAAGAGATGAGTCTGCCCGACGTCTCCCAGGCGCTCGGGCTCCCGCTCGGCACCGTGAAGACACGCCTCAGGCGCGCGCGCAGCCTGCTTTCCGATTGGCCCGTCCCGTCACGCAGGTGAGCTCCAAATGCTTGCGGGGTACTCGGCTCCGACCTTGCCAGCGACCCCGAACGCCGTGCGCTCCACGCTCGCCAGATGAGCGAGCCTGAGGACGCCCAAGCGTTGCGCCCGCCCGGGTGGGCTCGGCGGATGCATCCAGAGACTCGCGAGGCACGAACCGTCAGCCGCCAGGGATGTCAGGATTATCGTCGCCGAGGAGAGTCTCGTTCGCCAGACGTTCGAGATATGCGGTGAGGCGCGCCACGTCCTTTTCGGACCAACCGGCGACCATTCGCTCGAACGAATCTTGCTGCCACGCGCGAGCGGCACGCAACAACCCCGCCCCCTTCGGAGCAACAGCCAGGTTGACACGGCGAGCATCGTCCGCGGCGGACAGCTTGCGCACGTAGCCCGCGGCGACCGCCGCGCTGATCAGGCGGCTGGCACCAGACGGATCGAGCCCCAACGCATCGGCGACGGCGCCCACCGAAGCGGAGCGCTCAGCTTCCCGAACCGCGTCGATGGCCTCCAACACCTGGACGTGACCGACGTGCGCTTGCGCCTCGTCGGCCCGCTGCGTGGTGTGGGTCCAGCGGCGCGACCAGAATCGCACCAGGCGAAAGAGCGCGGGCCCGCCGCGTTCGGAATACTTGCGCATTGCACACAATATATATGCATTTTGCATATAATTCAACGCGCTCGGTGAGGGCGTGGCGTCCCGATGCAAACAACGCTGGCCAATGGGCCTCGAAAGCGCTTACGATCGCGGAATGCTGGCCCGAATTGACCGGTGTCTGATGGCGAACGAGGCCGCCCTGTCGCTCTTCATCGGAGCTCTGGTGCTGGGCCTGCTTTCCGCCTGCGGTCACAGTGACGCGGGCGAGGCAACGAGCACCAGCCGAGCCAGCGGGTCCACGAATTCGACTGGAGCTGTCACGGCGGGCGTCGCCACGAGCAACTCCGAAGGTTCGGGGCTGGGCGGCTCCAGCTCGGGCAGCACGTCTGACCCAACTGCCGGCGAGTCGACCAGCAGCGGGGGTTCGAGCACGGCAGCCTCGGGCTCGATCGACGGGGGCACTGGCGCGCGAGGCTCCGGCACGACGGGCACGACTTCGCTCGGTGGAGCCGCGGGCGGCGGGGGGGCAGACACGGGGGACACTCCGGGAGTGATCCAGTACGTATTCGTGATCCCGCTGGAGAATCACGACGAGAGTCAGATCGTGGGCAACACCCAGGACGCGCCCTACCTGAACGATACGTTACTCGCCAACTACGCGTCGGGGTCGAACTTCACCGATCAGCTGCCGTTGTCGATTCCGAGTGAACCGCACTATGTCTGGATGGAAGCGGGCACGAACGAGTTCATGGACCACACCTTCACCAACGACAACCCGCCTTCGGCTTCGAACAGCACGGCCGACCCGGACCACCTGGTCACGCAGCTCAGAAACGCGAACAATGGTCTGAGCTGGCGTAGCTACCAAGAAGGCCTCAACGATGCGACGGGCGCCTGCCCACTCTCCGCTTCCGGGTTCTACGCTCCCAAGCACGATCCCTTCATCTTCTTCCAGGACGTCGCGGGCAACCCGCCCAGCAAGACGAACGAATACTGCGCCTCCCAGCATGAGCCGCTCAGCGCGCTGGCAAGCGATCTCGAAAGCGGGGACGTGGCGAGCTACAATTTCGTCGTCCCCAACCAGTGCCACGACATGCACGGGCAGTCGGGGTGCCCCGAGGCCAACGCGGTTCGGGCGGGCGACTCCTGGCTGGAGGCCCACCTGCCAGATTTGATTGACTTCGTCACCGAACACAGCGGCGTGATCTTCATCGTCTGGGACGAGGGTGAAGAAACCTCCACCATGCCCTTCGTTGCCGTGGGGCCTGGGGTGAAGTCCGGCCATGTCAGCTCGGTGGAATTCACGCACAGTTCGCTGCTCAAGTCCGTCGAGGAGATCCTCGGGCTCGCCGTGTTGGACCGAGTCGTCGATGCCAACGACTTCTCCGACCTGTTCGAGCCCGGCGAGTTTCCGTAGGCCGCTCGCCACCGTCCCCTTCCACTGTGGCCACCCAATGCGAAAGGCACGCCCCGCAGGGTCGAGGAGCTCGAGTGCGGCATCGATCTGATTGGCCGAGGGATACAAGGTCCCTGCTTGAGGCTCGCCGGCGCCGCGGCGCAGCGAATGCAGGCGCGGCTCCGCGCAGAAGACCAGGATGACACCTTGCGTCGGTCGTAGTGGGCTCCGAGAAGGCACGTCTGCCGAGGGGCGTCCCACGGCAGCGCTGGCGGATTTCGCTGGGTTTCGCAGGCTCGCGGCGGGAGAGCCTCGCTACAAGTGTGAAGCGCCTTTCAGGTCGACTTTACCCATGGCGGGTTTCACCCATCGAGCATGGGCTTGGTGTCTGCGCATTGTTTTCGAGTACTTGCATGGGCGCCGTGGCCCAGGCTGTCCAGTGACGCTCGAGTATGAGTCAGTGAGTGTAGGAAGAGTGTTAGACAAAGGTGCACCCATCGCCTGAGCACACTACGCCTTAGCGGTTAAGTGGGTGACGGGTTGCTCCGTTATCAAATGCACCTCCTCGTTTCCGAGGATGGCTGCCTGCCCCGGGGCTGGGGCAGTTTTGTAGGGCGCGATGCAATTGAGTCGAGGGCAGGTCTTGGGTCGTTACGAGCTGTTGCTGGCCGTTGCCAGGGGTGGCATGGCCGAAGTATGGGCGGCTCGCCTTCACGGGACCCGCGGTTTCCGTAAGATCGTGGCCCTGAAGACCATCCTGCCGAGCGCGATCGACAGCGCGCGGATGGAGCAAATGTTTCTGGCGGAGGCCCAGCTGGCCTCCCACATCGCGCACCCAAACGTGGTGCACACGCTGGAGCTCGGTGAGCAAGAGGGGACTCTCTATCTGGTATTGGAGTGGGTGGACGGTGAGTCGCTGAGCGCGCTCTTGTCTCAGTCCGCGCCGCATGGGGGCATTCCCATGCATGTCGCCGTCAACCTGATCGGACAAGCCTGCAAAGGCTTGCACGCGGCCCATGAACTGAAGGACGAAAACGGGGAACTCTTGGGTGTCGTCCATCGCGACATTTCGCCTCAGAACATCCTCGTTAGCTTCTCCGGTACGGCGAAGGTCGTCGACTTCGGAATCGCCAAGGCAACACAGGGCTCCAGTACTCTCACCGAAGCCGGCGAAGTGAAGGGGAAGCTGGCTTACATGGCGCCGGAGCAACTGCGCGGTGCGGAGCACGTGGACCGCCGCGCCGATATCTTCTCGATGGGCACGCTGTTGTACCTGATGACGACGGGCCACCACCCATTTCGCGGGGATCATCCTGGTGCCACCCTCAAGAACATCACAGACCACGCCGCGGTCGCTCCGCCGTCGACTCACCTGGAGGCTTATCCACCGGAGCTGGAGCAGGTCGTACTGAAGGCGCTGAAGAAGGATCCGGACGAGCGCTACGCCACGGCGTTCGAAATGCTGCGCGCGCTGGAACGCGCGCTACCCGAGGCGCTCGAGAGCAGCTTCGAGACACAAGTGGCTGCCTTCGTGAAGGAAGTGGCGGGAACCGGCGCGCACCGGCGCAAACAATTGATCCGGGACGCTGGGCAGGAACTCGACCGAGCGCGTGGCGTTAGCGGTGCATCCTTGGAGGCCATCAGCTCTGGCTCGCTTTCGGCTCTGGCGATCGACGGGACTCCGAGCGGGACGGGCTCCGTCCCGCAGCTCCCGAGCCGCGACTCTACGAGCGGAACTCCCCTGCCACAACCGAAGACGAGTCGCGGCAAGGCCTGGGCGTTGGGACTTCTGGCAGTCGCTGGCGGCACGGCGCTCGGACTGACCCTGGCTGGGGGGGGAGCGTCGCCCCAGCCCTCGGCGCTGTCGAGTCAGCCCCCCCCTCACGCGAGCGTCTTGAGTGAAGAGCCTGCTCAGCCGAAAGATGTCCAGCCAACGGCCCCCGTCAAGGCTGCGGAGAGCGTAGAGCCCGACGAGACGGCATCCGGGAAAAGTGAGGAACCGATCCAGCGCGCGCCGCGTCACCCCGTCAAAGCGCGTCCCAAGGCTGCTGTGCGCCGTGCGCCAGCTCTGAAGCCGTCGCCCAAACCCAGCGCTCGGACCGTCCCCGCCCAGTCGGAAAACCTTCCGGCACCCGAGGCACCTGCTCCGCCCCCCAAAGCGACCACGACTGCTAGGAGTCCGTCCAACGCCCCATCGAATGCCTGGGACCCCGACTCGTTCGGAGCACGGCAATGAGGGCCAACGCCTTCGGCGCGTTTGGCGCCGCACTGGAGAGATGACCATGAAGTTCGTATCCTCGAAACTGTTCCCTGGGCTCGCAGCTCTCAGTGGCTGTCTACTGGCAACTGCCGCATGTGAGTCGAATTCGGGAGGCCTGGAAAGAGCAACGGGCTCCGGAGGCGACAGCGACGGGTCGGGTGGCACGACCAGCACCAGCGGTGGGAGCGGTGGTAACGGCGGCTCCAGCAACGTGGGCGGTGAAGCCGGCAGCCCCGGTGAAGGCGGCAGCGCGGGCGAGTCGGTCTCCGCACAAGGGAGCGGAGGCGGTGTGTCGAGCAGCAGCACGGGTGGGACCGGCGGCGGCAGCGGGGGCACGGGCACCGGGGGCGATGGCTCCGGGGGCACGGGCGGCGAGGTCGTCGTGCCCGGAGACTGCGAATTTCACAACGACCCCGCCGAGCCCCCTGCGGCGGGAGGTCAAGGGGGCGCGGGCTCCGAAGACATTCACCTCGAAAGCAGCAACTTCATCGGCAACTACCTGGTGGATTCTGCGGGTATCGCGCTCTACATCTACGGAGCGGATTTCCCGGGTGACTGCGACCACCCGCCCGTCACCAACTGTTACGACGATTGCGTTCTGTCCTGGCCGATCTTCGACGCAGGCCCCCGGAGCCTGGGCGAAGGGCTCGCCGACGGCCTGTTCGGCACTTTCACCCGTGACGATGGAGCGCAGCAAACCACTTACAGGGGTTGGCCCCTCTACTACTACAAGAGAGATGCGGAGCCCGGCGACTTGGTGGGTCATGGACGCGGGCGCATCTGGTTCGCGGCTGAAGCACAACTTCCCAACATCATGGTGATGCGTGCTTCGGAGGAGAACGGGGGGATTCGCTACCTGAGCACGGGCCGCGGTTACACTCTGTACTCGTACGCAGCGGACACGGTGGAAACTCCGGACAGCATGCCTTCGAGCGCTTGCACCGGTGGCTGCTTGGACGACTTCGAACCCTTCGTCATCAATTCGCTCAGGCCGGCGCAACCCATCGAGCCGGCGGACGTGACCGTGTTCATCCGTGATGACACTGGAGAGCTTCAGGCGGCTTACAGAGGGGTTCCGCTGTACACGTCTCGGCTCGATGCTCGCAGCGGGGACCTGCTGGGCGCGGAAGCGGCAGAATGGAGCGTGGTCGAATTATGAAACGAGAGCGCTTACTCGAGAGTGCTGTCTTCTGTGTTGTTTTCGTGCTCTCGTTTGCGCGCGAGGCGCATGCCCAGAGTGCTGGCGAAAAGGCTGCTGCAGAAGCCCTCTTCAGAGAAGCCAGCGACCTGATGGCGAACGCGAAGCTGAAGGAGGCATGTGCGAAGTACCAAGCCAGCCAGGATCTCGACCCGGCGCTCGGGACGCTGCTCAGGTTGGCTGATTGCTACGACCGTGTCGGGAAGACGGCGAGCGCCTGGGCGCTTTTCGCGGAAGCAGAAGCCACCGCGAATCGTTCACAGCAACCCGAGCGAGCGCAGATTGCGGCGACTCGCGCGGAGGACCTGAAGGAACGACTGTCGACATTGGTACTGGAGGTACAAAAAGACCAGGCACCGCCCGGTCTGGTGCTCACGGTGGACGATGCGACGATCCCGGCGGCGTCGTGGGGCACGCCCTTGCCTTTCGACCCGGGCGTGAAGCACGTGAGCGCCAAGGCCCCCGGCTACCGGGAGTGGTCCAGTGACTTCGAGTTGCCGAAGGGCCCCGTCAAGCGAACGCTCCGCGTTCCCGAGCTCGTACCCCTGCCTCCCGAGGCGCAGGCAGGTGAGCCCTCCCCTCTGCTCAGCGCTACGTCGTCCCCCCCGATGCAAGAGGCTCCGGATGCCGCGGGGACCCAAGCGGCACTGGGCTACGTGACGGGGGGAACTGGACTGGTGGCACTCACGGTGGCGGGGGCAATCGCTTACCGCGCGTATGGGCTCAACCAGGACTCCTTTGCGCAGTGCGCCAAGGACGACCCGAACGCATGTACCGAACGAGGCAAGCAGCTGCGAGACGAAGCTGCGAGGTACGGCTCTTGGGCGACCATCGTGGGCGGCATTGGTGGCGGCCTGGCCGTGACCGGGCTCGTGTTGGTGCTGACCGCGCCCAATTCGAAGAAAGCGCACGCCCGGCAGGGTGTCCGCCTGTCCGCGGGAGTGACCCCAGACACGGCCGGGGTTTCGATGTCGGGGGTCTTCTGATGGCACGCCCTCTGAGTTTTCTACTCGTTGCTGCGTCGTCCGCCATACTGGTGATTGGTTGCAACCAGGTGATCGGTATCGAGGACGCCTATGTCGACCCCTCCTTGGCCGACGACACCACCACGACGGGCACCGAAAACAGCAGCGTGACCGGATCGTCCAGTACGGACGGCAATTCCTCGAAGTCGGCCGGCAGTGGGGGAACGGACTCCAGCAGTGACAGCACGAGCAGCGGTGGGGGAGGCGAGCCGAACAGCAGTAGCTCCAAGTCGACCTCGTCTGAGTCGAGTGACGGGAGTGGTGGAACGGGGGGCGGCGGTTCCGAAGAATCGAGCGGAGGTGGTACCGGCGGCGAAAGCAGCAGTACGGACGGTGCGCCAGTCTCGTTGTGTGACGAGTACTGCGACGGCATCATGGAGGCTTGCACGGGAGCCGACCTGCAGTATCGCGATGCGGCGCAGTGCAAGAAGATCTGCGAGCTGCTTCCCGAAGGCACCTTGGGAGCTACCGGCGACAACACGGTGGCCTGCCGCATGAAGTACGTGGGAGACTCGCGCTACGCCCAGGGCACCGAGCTTTCGGCCTACTGTCGATGGGCGGGCCCCGCGGGTGCCGGTCGCTGCGGCAGCAGCTGCGACGGCTATTGCTCGATCATGATGGCCGTGTGCACTGCAGAGCAAGCCGGGCTCTACCACTTCGAGTCCGAAGAAGCGTGCCAGGAAACCTGCGAAGAGCTGCCCGAGCTGGAAACTGGATACTCCGCCTCCGATCCGTTGATCGCAGACGGAAATCATGTCGAATGCCGCCTGTTCCACGTCATGTCGGCCGCGATGCTCGACCCCGAAGAGCACTGCGAGCACGCAATGGGTATTACGCTGTGCGAGGCACAACCTAGCGAGTGACGAGCTCCTGGTCCATATGGTGAAGCTCCACCCCAATCAGCAGCTCGAACTCGCCGGCACGGACGCCTGCGAAATCTTGTTCGATCTGCATGCGGGGCGCACCGGTACCGTTCGGCTGGGTAGGTTGCTCAAGGGGCGAGACGCGGGCCGCGTGGTCATGCTGCGCCCACTGTCGGCTCGCGTGGCCGGGCGCATCCAACCCATCGTGGATCGAGTTCGTCACATCTCCCATCCCAAACTGCTCAAGGTCATCGGCGCCGTGCGAGTGGGCTCTCAGGACTACCTGGCAAGCGAGTACATCTCGGGGGTCTCGTTCGTCGAACTTCGTCCCGCCGTTTCACGCGCCGCGCCGCTGGACGTCTGCGTGGCCGTTCGTGTGGTACATGATGCATTGCTCGCGGCCCACTCCGGGCGGCGTCTGTTGGAAGGCCTGTACGGCTACCGCGTGGAGCGCTCGATCTTCGAGGAAACCATCTGGGTAGCCGACTTCGGTGACGTCTTTCTCACCGAGTTGGCGGTTTTCGAAGCGATCTGTTCCGAGACGGAGGGTGGCGGCTCGGGAGTGCGCGGGATGTCCTACCTGGGATCGGGAGCTCAGGCTTGCGCGGACGTGCACGCTGCCGGCGCGCTGCTGTTCGAAGTGTTGGCACATCGCTCGTCGCAGCAAGGCGCGGTGCTCGGCTTATCCACGCAGGCGACCAAGGCTCTGGCCGGTGTCGTGACCGCTTCTCTGTCCGCGAGCCCTTCCGATAACCTGATGACGGCCGCCGCACTGGCCAAAGCTCTGGCACAGTTGCCGTCCAGCCTGCGCGCTTCGATCGATGATGTCCGACGCTATCTGGAAAAAGCTCTGCAAACCACGCTCGACGTCCGGCGCGAGAAGCTCAGGATGTTGGAACGAGTGTCCGCCGTCCGCTCGGACGACGATCGAACGCAGTTTCATCGAGCGGCGGGCCTAAGCGGCGCCCGTGAGCTGGACACTCTGCGCCCCGATCCACCCGAGAGTGGAGCTCACCGAACGCTGGCTGTGGCGCCTGCCGCGCCGTCTCTGCCGGTGGCGAAAGTGGTTCTTGCCGCGCGCAAAGCGGCCGAGCCTGATGCCGAGACCACGCTGTTCTCACGATCCGACGCAGCGGCGGTCCATGGGAACGATCTGCCTCGGCCCGTGGCCAATGGTCCCGCGCGCGCGGATGACGCCACCACCGTCTGGGTACGCGAACCAACGGCGCACACCGTCGGTACGAATCGGTCGCTCGATGAAGACGCAACGACCGTCTACGTGGCGAGCAAGGGACGCCCCGTCGAACCGAGTGTGGTCATTCAGGACCAGGAGGCGACCGAGTTGTTTCTGCGTGCCAAGGCGAGCTCGCTCAATGGCGCGGCGACGGAGCGAGTAGACGAGCGGACAGCCATCAGCGGGGCTCGAGCCGAGGCTGCCTTCGTGCGCCATCTGATCCGACGCAGGACATTGGCACGTCTCTTCATGCTTACCTGTCTGGCTCTCGTCTCCGCGCTGCTCGCCTGGGCAGCCGTGCGGTTCGACGTCGTTCCGCGTTGAAGGGCGATCGACGGGGCGCCCTCCGAGACGTGGCTCGGCCAGCCTGCAGACGTAGATGCCCGACCCGCACCGAGGTTCCCGTCGACGAGAGCGGAGGTCTGTCCGGGCGCGGGCTCTTGATGGGTGGTTCGCCTCTTGTTGGTTCCCGTGCCTGTCAAGTCGACCCCATTTCACCAAAGAGCCAATCTCGGAACGCCTTGATCTTTCTGTCCCGTAGTGCGCCCTCAGGGTAGACGACGTAGTACTTCCATCTCGATTTCAGCGCCAGATCAAAAGGCTTTACGAGTCGCCCTGCCGCGAGATCGCCGGAGACCAGTGCGCTTCTGCCCAAGAGCACACCCTCACCTTGAACTGCTGCCTCGACCGCGTAGGCGGCGGAGTCGAACCTAAGGCCTCGATTGGGGTCGATACCATCGAGGCCCGCGCGCTTCAGCCACGTAGCCCAGTCGATGCGGAAGTTATCATGGATGAGCCGATGATGTTTCAGGTCACAGGGTGTCCGGAGCGGATGCTTTCCTCTCAACAGTTCCGGGCTGCAGACGGGAGAGACGTTCTCCTCGGCCAGCAACTCTGACACCACTCCTTCATAATCGCCGACGCCGTAGCGGATCGCGATATCGATCCCGTCCCTCAGGAAGTCGGTGAGTTTGCCCGATGTGGAGAGACGCACATCGATGTTCGGATGCGCCCGGTGGAATCGATGCAGGCGAGGTACGAGCCAGCGCCCCGCAAAGCCGTCCGACGTGCTGACATTGAGGACACCCGCCGATCGCGATGCCGTTGCAATCAGTGTCGCGGCGCCAATCCGGTCCAGCGCTGTGCCGATGTCAGCTGCGTAGGCGACGCCAGCAGGCGTGAGGTGTACCGCTCGCGTTGCTCGTTCGAAGAGACGAATCCCGAGGTATTCCTCCAGATTGCGGATGGCGCGACTGACGGCTCCGTGCGTGACATGCAGTTCAGCAGCTGCTTTCGTGAAGCTCAAGTGGCGAGCCGCGGCGTCGAAAGCCGGCAGAGCGGTCAAGGGAGGGAGGGTGCGCGGCATGGCCTATTTGTGAAATATAGTCACGTATGCTGTAGAAATATTCGGTTGTCGTCCAGCAGCGCGTGCCTCAAGTTGCACCTGAAAGCAACGCTGTTCTCCTTGATCTCGCACGATGGCGAGGGCGGGACTGAACGGATGACAACATGACCAATGTGCAAGCGTGGGCGGGAACGCTACCCGCATGAGAGCGGCGTCTCCGCGCGCCGACGGGCATCGATGACCCAGCGATGCGTCGACCTCGTTCCGACGACTGAAGGAGCACCGACATGAAGCTACATCCCCATCTATGGTTCGAGTCCCAGGCTGAAGAAGCCATGGCTTTTTACACTTCTATTTTCGACGACTCCAAAGTGTTCGGCCGCACGGAGTTACCCGATCCCGAACTGTCGATTGTTCGCTTCGAGCTTGCCGGGCTGCCGGTCGTCGCGCTAAACGCGCATGGCCACACGCCGTACAATGAGGCGTTCTCTTTCCAGGTGGAAACTGAGGACCAGGCGGAAACCGACTACTATTGGAATGCACTCACCGCCGGGGGTGGCAGCGAGCGGCCCTGTGGGTGGCTGACGGATAAGTTCGGCGTCTACTGGCAAGTCACACCGACCCAGCTCCTACGCATGATTGCCGATCCCGACAAGGAGAAGGCCGGACGTGTGTTACAAGCGATGTACAAGATGAAGAAGATCATCATAGCCGACATCGAGCGCGCCTATCGAGGCTGATGACCTGCCGCGGCAGCGAAAGTCAAAGCAAACGAAAAACGGAGGCCCATGGCAAACCTCGCTGGAAAAAAGCTGGTGGTGATTGGTGGCAGCTCGGGCATCGGTTTCGGTGTCGCAGCGGCGGCCCTGGAACGGGGCGCACAACTGGTGATAGTCGGTCGGTCAACAGCGAAGCTACGGTCAGCCGAACAAGCGCTTTCTGCGGCAGACCGCCGTGTCAGAGGCTTACCCGCTGACATGACGCAGGAAACCGAAGTCGCACGGCTGTTCGACGAACTCGGCGCCTTCGACCACCTCGTCTCGACGGCAGGTGTAGCGCCTCCAGGAGACCCCATCGAGCGTACGGACGTGGAGGTAGTGCGCCGCTTCGTGGACGACAAGCTAATCGGCGCTGTCCTCGTAGCGAAACACGCAGTACGCACGTTGAAGGCCGGTGGTTCAATGACCTTCACTTCGGGAATCAACAAGGATAGGCCGCCTGTCCCGGGAGGTGCGGTGGTGTCCGCGATCGCCGGATCATTCAGCTACTTTGCCCGGGCCCTGTCTCTAGAATTGGCCCCCACGCGCGTCAACATCGTGTCACCCGGATGGGTCGACACGCCTATGTTCGACGAGCTCGTCGGCGACGCCAAGGTCGGCTACTTTGCGAACATGGCGGCCCGCTTGCCCGCAGGAAAGATCGCCACACCCGCGGACATCGCCCTCGCCTACATCTATGCGATGGAAAGTGACTTCACCACCGGCCAAACCATCGACATCGACGGCGGCCAGAGCCTGATCTAGCCTTCGGGCGACTCGACCCAGTGGGGAAACGCTGGCAGACGAAAGCGAACAGGTCAGGTACGACACCCAGTATCTGAGCGGAGAAGACTGTCCCGGCACCTGCCGAGTCGCCGAGCTAGCTTTCTAGACACAGGCTGCGCTCGCCTTCGGTGCGTAGCAAGCACAGGGCGAAACCTCACTGGCTGCGGGCGTCAGTGTCGAACGATTGGCGAGTCAGTTGGGAGCCCCTGGTCATGACCAGCGCCGGCATGGAGCGCACCCTGAGCTGTCTGGGTGAGCCCGTCGACCCGCCCGCACTCGCACCGTCTCGCGACCCGCCCTTCTTCAAAGCTGGCGTAGCTACTCAGAAAGCCTCAACGATGCGACCGGCGCCTGCCCACTCTCTGCTTCCGGGTTTTACGCACCCAAGCACGACGTCAGCTCGGTGAAATTCACGCACGGTTCGCTGCTCAAGTCCGTCGAGGAGATCCTCGGGCTCGCCGTGTTGGACCGAGTTGTCGACGCCAACGGGTACAGCTGAACGAAAGCTGGCACTACGATTGCGAGCAACCAACAGGGCTCGCCAGGCTCTTCGAGCCGGTACCCCGAGAAGAGATGATCACGTGCTTTCCTCGCTGTCAGACCGCGTATCGGCAAGCGTACCCAGACGTAGAACGACTTCCGAGTGCAGTGCCGTCAGTATTGCGAGAAGGTCGGGCGCAACGCACCGCCGCCCAGCTACGAGTAGGCGTCCGTAAAGCGCTTAGCCGATAGCACGGGTGAGCTCATCTCGTTCAACTCGTTGCCCCCCGGCCTGCAGAGCGTCAAGAACGAGCGAGGGGCTCTGACCCCCCGGGGAGTTACGGTCTTTTGCGATCTTAGTGGCATCGTGCGTCGCGCTGGCCGATTGCAGAGGCCGCGAATCCTGTACGGCGAGCGGCGCCCCCGTGGGGGATGAGCTCACGGGGGGCCTTGGACTGGTGGCTCGCCAGCTCGGGAATCGCACGGAGGACTGCTGCAGTCGAAGCCCCAGGGAAAGCCCAAAACGATGGCGAGAAGATTGGCCAGAAATGGGCGCCAGCAATAGCTGTGCGACCACGCAAGCGCTCCGGCCCAGGCGGCAACCAGTGATCTCTCGCAATGAAAATGGGCTTCACCCCTGGGATGGCCGTAGCAGTCCTCCGTGCGAAAGACGGCTGGCGACTCCTGCGCCACCCCTCTCCCCAAGACCTCGATCGAAGGCGATAGGCCTCGATGTGAGCGACCGACCTCGGAAGTCACGGGTCGATCGAACGAGCTCGCAAACGCAAAGCTCCACTGCTCAGGATGCGAGGTCTCGGTTTGCGTTCAGCGCGGCCGCCTTGCCGCATGACACGACCGAGCCACTCCTGATTGGTAGTCGGGTCAAGCCGGTTGCTCGAGAGAGGGAAGTTCGCAGGACTTTGGGTGTCTCTTCCCAAGTGGGCTGCGGAGTGCATAAAATTCGCATTCGCATTCGTGACCGCGACCGTGGCCGGGAATTGCGTGGCCGCGACCGTGACCGGGGGGGCAGGCCCATCGTCGTCCGCATCAAAAAGCACGACCGCAACTTGGCTCGGCAGATCACCGATGCAGCCAACAGCAATGTCCTCAACACCGGCGAAGGAGCGCTCAGCGATCCCGGTATCCGTCGCAGTCGTTACCAGTCCGCGGCCGGTAGCGCCAACGAGGTGCGGGTGGGTGTCCTGGCTGCCATTCGCTGGGGCTACATCAGCGAGGGTGCCTCGGCCCCAGTGCTCGGTCACTACGATCGCATCGTAGCCATGCTCTACAAGCTCACCCACTGAGCACAGCGCTTCGGGCGGGCCTCGGCGGTCGATGCCCGCCCAGTCCACACCGGTCTCTGCTCCGGGTGCGGCCCGGTACACCGTCACCGCCACGGCCTTCTGAGCCCCGCCACCGCCACCGGATTCGGACACGGCCACGGAAGCTCTCGTGAGAAAAGGCCTCGCGTCTCGGTGGGATCTGCTGCGGGTACTTCAAAAAACAACAGCGAAAAAACCAGCGCAAGGCCGAGGCGCACGATGGCGCGTTCGAGCCGGCGGCTGCAAATGACGGCACGCATGAATCGGCGCATGTACGGCTTTTTCAGAAAGCGTCTGGATGAAATCGGACTCGAGCCAAGTCCGTGATAATCGTGACGACCGGGGCAAACGTTGGGACCTGGGAGCGCTGCTGCACACTGTGCTCGGGGCGATGCTGGCCGGAGCCAGGAGCTTGGCTGACGTGGAGGAGATGACCGAGCGTATGAGCTCGCCCATGAAAAGGTTGTTCGGCATCCAGCGCCGAGTCCCCGACACCACGCTGCGTGATGTCCTGTGCACGATCGATCCTTATGAGCTCAGAAGCTGTCTGCACACTATCGTGCACCAAGCCCAGCGCAGAAAAGCGTTCGAGCCTTCCGCGTTGCCCTTCGGAGTCGTTTCGCTCGATGGCAAAGCATTCAGCATCCCTGCCACTGACGACTGGTACGCTCAGCGCCAGACTTCGAGCGAGGATGGGCCGCTCGTCGGGGTCGTGCGCAGCGTGACCTCTACCCTCACGAGCCACCAGCCTCGACCGGTCATCGATGCGACGACCGAGCCCCAAGTCTCGACACGCGTGGGTCGGTGCGCTACTTTGAACTGCAGGCGCATGGTGGTGCGGCGCATGGTGGTGCGGCGCATGGATGGTGCGGCGCATGGAGGTGCAGAGTGGAAGTTCGACGACAGTGGTGGATGGCGGGCGTGACGATCGTGGCGAAGTGCGGCGGGAACACGGCGCACAACGCCAAAGGTGGCGACTCCGGCAGCGCCAGCGCCAGCGATAGTGGCTACGCCGCCAGCGGGGGTTCCGAGGCCAGCGGGGGTGCCGGGGGGAGTGCGGTCGTGTCCGGAAGCGCAAGCTTTGGTAGTGGCGGGTTGGTTGCCAGCAGCGGAGGGGCGGCCACGGCCCAGGCGCCCGACGGTCTCGACTGGTGCACGGGCGCGCGGGGCGGAAACGGTGGCTTGCCCGCAAACAGCGACGAGTGCTATCCCTACGAATACTGCGCGGGGGAAGGGTGCGAGGGCCCGGGCGGTTCGGTGCGTAGCAGCGACGACGACTGCGGCGTGACTTTGAAGCCCGTCTGCGGCTGCGACGGCACTTCCTACACCAGCGCAGCCTGCGCCCGAGATCGCGGCGTTCGCATCGAGCACCCAGGCGAGTGTTCCGAATAGCACGAGCCGATGACCACGGGGCGAGCTTGGATTCATGGGCTGATGACGCTGTCGGCCGTCGGGCTTTCGGTAACGTCGGGCTGCGGCGGCGAGACCACCAAAAGAGCATCGTCTGAAGCGCCGGGCGCCGGGGGGCAGCCTGCGGAGCCGCTTTGCTCGGGCGAAGCGACCGCTGGGTGTGCCGGCGAGAGCGCGGATGCCGGGCCATGGGCGGGTGCGGCGGCGAGCGGGAACTCCCACGAAGCGCCCTGCATCGGCGAAGCGAGGGTTGCGGCGCCGACTGCTTCCACCAGCTGCGGCGTGTCGGTGCGAGAGGTGGAGCCGACGTTCACCTGCGGCCGGGAAGAATGCGCCGTGACGAAAGCGCTCGACCTCGAGTGCGAGACGCGCCCTTCGTCGCCGTGGCTTTCCGCAACACAGGACGGTGCCGTTGTGATGACCACTACGGTCGGCCTCGACGCTGTGGCCTTGGCGCGACTCATGACGGTTACCGACAACGGGGCTCGCGTCGAAGACGCTCCCGAGCTCGCCGATCCGGACGTGGCGCGGCCGTCGTCGTCGATTTTTAACAGCGCGATGACCACCAGCGAGGACGGAGCGACGTGGCTGCTCGCCGGAAGAGCAGCTCCACTGACGGCGCTGCGCGAGAGCGGCGGCGAGTGGCTGCGATCGCGCGTCCTGCCGTCGCTCTCGCACGAAGCCGAAGTGGAGCTCAGGGATGTTGGCATCGTCGATGACGAGCTTGGATACATCGCCTATGCGAACGACGCGCCCCACCTGGCCACCTGGGACGGTTCGTGCTGGTCGGATCAGTCGATCGGAGACACCTGGCCGGTGGGCATGATGGCGCTCGCGGTCGATGATCAGAGGCGGCCTTGGACCGCCTGGTACAGAGCTTCACCCGAGGTTCTCGGTCTCGGCTCGCTGCTGATACGCGGGCCCGGCGGAGAGACCGAGGATGTGCTCGCAAACCTCGAGCCCGACGCTGCGGCAGTGACGAAGCTGGCGGAGCCCCTGCGAATGCTGGCCGGTGGTTTCGATGGCACCGGCCCATTTCCGCTCCTCGCGGCAAGAACGAACGGCGGCGTGGCGCTGCTGTCCAAAAGCTCCGCGATGGACGCTGGTTGGCGTTCGACCCTGCTGCCCGAGCCGGCTGGCTCCTCGACGCTCAGCGCCCACTGCCCGGTGGGCGAGTTCGACCTGGACGACCCCTGCTCGGGTTCGACAGCATGCGATGCCGAGTGGAACGCAGTGAGCCCTGGGTTCGATCTGGTCCGCACGGCATCGGGTGCAACATTCGCCGCATGGGTCATTTACTCCTCGAACGGTACCTACGCACTCCGTTCTGAGTGTCGTGGCGGAGAGCTGCCCGGGTGCACCTGCATCATGACCGGCGCGAGCGGCACTGGGACGGCCGACTTGGTACTGATGCGGCTCTCCGAGGACGAGTCGGCGCCGGTGCTCAGCCATTTTCGCTTCGATATGGGCGGGCCGATGCTGAACACCGATCGCGACCTCGTCATGGCGGCGCGCGGAGACACGTTACTCGTGGCCGCGCAACTGGGCGGACGGGCGGCGCCGACGCTCACCTACCTGGAAATTGACTCGAGCAACTTGCCTTGAGCCCCTGCTCGGCGAGGGTCCCCTCCTCGACCCTCTCCGTATGGTCCGTGCACCCGACGCATCCCGGCGAAGTCGTGCAGGTCCAGCGCCAGTACCGCGAGTGCCAAGAAAAAGAGCGAGCCGAATCCCGTTGTCGGACGGAATTCGGCTCGCCGGTTGCTACGGAGGCGAAAGCCCAGTCTCCTGGATTACTGCTCGGGTGGAGTGAGCACCGAATCGATGACGTGAATCACGCCATTGTCGGTGCGAAAGTCCACTCGCACGATGTTGGAGTCGTTGACGGTCAAGGCGTCCGCGTCGATCGTCACGTCGGACCCGGCGGCAGTAGGCGTGGTCGCTGCTGGCAAGAAGTTCGCCACGACGAAGCTGCTGTCGGCCTCCACGGGCAGCGCGTGGTACAAGAGCACGTCGGTAAGGTCCTCAGTCGTGTCGATGCCGGCGAAGGCAGAGTTTTCGGGAGCGAACAAGGTCAGGGCGTCGGTGCCAGTGAGAGCCGTCGCCACCGCGGGGTCGGCATTGGTCACCGCGTCCACCAGCGAGCTGAAGTTCGGATAAGCCGAAACGGCTTCGACGAGGTTGCCAGGAAAGACGACGTCGGAAGGCAAGATGACCGAGTCGACCAGGTGCACGAGCCCGTTACGAGCGGGAATGTCCGTGGCGGTGATCCTCACCATGTGGTTGACGAGTGGTCCGTCGGGGCCGAGTGAGAACTCGTGCGTATCGTCGTCCGACCCCGTCAAGGTCGCTGGCGATGCCTCGCCGTTCGCAATGAGTTCGGCGACGCTTGCCGAGTCGACAGCCGCCGGGATCACGTGAGCCCCGAGCACATCGGGCAACGCTCCACCCAGGTCACCGGGAATCCTGTCGAACGCCTCGTTCGACGGAGCAAAAACGGTTAGCGGACCTTCACCGGCAGCCGCGTCGGCGAAGGAGGTGGTGCTACCGGGTACGTCGGCGGCCCCGAGCGCATCGACCAACGAGGTGAGACCTGCAGCCACCGCGACTTCGGCGATGGTACCGGGCGGGCTCAGCACCTGGTCAATCACGTGCATGACGCCGTTGTCGACTTCGATATCGGCATAGGTGACTTTGGTATTCTTGCTACCGTCGAACAGTTGAAGGCCGTCGTCCGACTTGACACCGATGAACGCACCGTTCGCCATCTGCGCGGATGCCAGCGTCTCCGCCACGGCGGCGGGGACTTCCGCCGGGATTGCGTGGTAGAGCAGGATGTCTTCGAGGTCCACAGTGGCTTCGGGCAGCGCGACGCCCTCGAAAGCACTGTTCACCGGTGCGAACAGTGTCAGAGCATCACCCGTGAGCGCGTCGGCAACGTCTGGTGTCACGGCGCCCGCGAGCGTCGATAGCCTGGGGTAAGCGGAGACTGCTTCGAGCATGTTGCCCGGAAATGCCCCTGGGATGAGCACGGCGTCGATGGCGTGAATGATGCCGTTCTCCGCCATGATGTCCGTGGAGGTAACCTGCACCAAGCCGTTCAGCACCACGCTGTCGCCGTCCACCATGATGTCGAGCTGATCGCCCTGTAGCGTCGTGGCAGTTTCCAGATCGACCACCTCCGCCGCCGGAACTGCCCCCTGCACCACGTGGTAAAGCAGAATGTCCGAAAGCGTGTCCTCGTCGAGGGACTCGAGCAGACCTTCGGGCAACAGGGCAAACGCCGCATCAGTCGGTGCGAACACCGTGAAGGGGCCTTCACCCGCCAGGTCGTCGTCCAAGCCGGTGTCGACCAGTGCTTGAACCAATGTGTCGAAGTCGTCGTTGGAGCTCGCGAGCTCTACGATGTTCATCTTGGGGCCTCCACCGCTGGCGCCGGCCGCGCCGCCCGCCGACTCGCTACTGGTCCCGCCGCTGGCCATCGAACCGCCACTGGCCGTCGAACCACCGCTGCCGTTCGAGGTGCTACTCGTCGAACCGCCGTTAGAGGTGCTCGGCGAACCACCGCTGCCTCCCGCGCCGCTCGACCCGGCGTTGGCGTCGTCATCGCCACCGCACGCGACCAGCGCGTTTGCCGCAATCGCTAGGCCCACTACTGATGCAAGAATCTTCATTGTCGATGTTTCCTCGGGGTCGGAAGTCTGTCGTGCAAGATCGGTGCAACTCGGACCACGGTGCCAAGACGCAACTCGTTCGGGACCCGCACAGGTCCGAAGTGTTATCGAATTGTGTCCGGGCGGGGTTGGACGCCGTCGCTCCCGGGATATGGACCTCGACGCAACGTCGTCAATGCCTGGCAACGAATTTCTCGCGAGCCCGAGCACCAACAATTCTCGCTGCGCAAGCGAGGCCGTGGAACCAGTGAGCCACGACAGAACTTAGACAGCCTCCATTTCGCGCTCGAGTTTTGCCGGCGCTAACCCTCTACCTCGAGTCCGACCCAGCGCTGTGCAGGCCGCGAATCCTGCAAGATGTCTCGGGGTGTCGCGCGACGCGCCCACGGGGCACTGGTCTGGACGGTGGCTTCTCGGTGCCTCGATCAGTGCTCGGCCGTTCCATCGAGCAACCGATCACGGTGCAAGGGGGATGTCGGCCACGTCGCTACCGAAGTGACCGAGCTTTTGTACCTTCACGCGGTCGCCGGCGATCGAATAGACGAGGTCATCGAGGAAAATGCTGCGCTTGACCTCGGAGTTCGCGTTCGACCACCAAGTGCCGCAGCTGACGCCGCGCGCCGAGTGATCGATGCCGCCCAGCCGCCGGAATCCGCTTTTCGAGCTCACTTCGTAGACCAAGAGCCCGCTGAAGGTAAGCTCGCTGCCACTGCGTCCGTCGCCACCCCCTTGGCAGATGGTCATCGGAATCGCCAGCAAGTGTCTTTCGGCCAAGTAGTTGAACGCCAGGTGGTGCGTCGCGGCTTCGGAACTCGACCCCCGCGTTCCGAGCTTCTCTTTGAAGAGCAGCTTCGGATCAGTGGGATCCTTCACGTCGAACAATTCGAGGATGATGCCGTCGAAATACGCGAAGTGTCCGTGGTCGCTGGCGTCGAAACCGATCGACAAGAGGTGCTCTGGATCGATCCGATGCAGGTAGGTGGAAAAGCCCGGAATCTCGAGCTCACCCAGGATGCGAGGCCGAGCCGGATCGTACAGATCGAGTACGAACAGCGGGTCGGTCTTCTTGAAAGTGACGACGTAGCCGCGGTCTGTGTCGAAGCGGATGGCGCGGATGTCCTCACCCGGCGCGATGCCGGAGACCGCACCGACGCGCACCAGGTTACCGCCGCTGCCGCCCGCGAGCACCGAGACGGCGCTCGTGACGCGGGGATCGGGCACACGCCCGCTGGTGGTGGCAATGCGCAGGTAGCCGTACCATTCGTCCATCGCGAACTGGTTGAGCACATGGCCAGGCACCACACCGCTGCCAACGTAGCGCGTGTCGCTCGGATGCTGTCCGATGCGGAACTTGTGAACATCGCTGACCTCCTGGGCCGCGCTGTAAAACGAATACCAACGCTGCCCTGCGCGATGGCGGGGCTTGTGGTGGGTCACCGCCACGTAGAGCGCGTCGGCCGAGGCGAACACGGCCCCAGGACGACTCCGGAGGGTCGCGGTCGAAGCGGCCGTCGCGTCGCTTTGCATGTCGAAGGAGACCAGCGAAGTGTAGGCTCGCCCGTCATCGATGCGCGTCCTGTACAGGGTCCCACACAGCCTGCGGGTGACGCCGTGATCGGTCAGCGTGGGGTAGACCGGGTGCACCGCAGCCGCCAGAAGCTTGTGAGTGTTGGCGGCTTCGAGTTGCTCGAGGCGCTTTCTCACGTAGGACTCCTTCATCCCACACCATTTGAGACCCTCGGGCCAGGTGGAGTATTCGGGTGGAGCAGCCTCTCCGTCACTCACGACCGTGTGCACCGTGGTCCCGATGCGGCGCGCTGCCAGCAATGACCCAGACAGCGTCAGCGTTCGCGCGACTCGCGGACGGGTTCGGTCCCCGAGTTCGAGCACGACGATCTGAGTCGAGCTGCCGTCACCGGCGAACCTGCAGTCGTAGGCGTACGTGCATGGCCTGGCCCCGTTCCCGCCCTTCGACAAGTACACGACGGCTCGATCGCCTTCGACGAAGAGCTCTCGCACCTCGGAGTCGAACCGAGTCACGCTCAACAGGCGAGGATTCATGGCTTCGACGATACGCAGCGCGCCGTTGGCGACGAGGTACACATAGCGACCGTCGCTGTCGACGATGTCGGCCTCATCGACGCCAGCCACCTGGTTATTGGTGCGCGACGCGCTGCTCGCGCGTGTCGGCCGCGGCGCTCTCGAGCGATGGCTGCCCGAGAGCCTTCCAGTGGGTGGGCGTCCGGCACTGAGCGCGCTCAGGCCCCCCGACGCGCTTCCGAACGAATAACCCTTCAACGTACCGCCCGGGGCGTAGCTCCCGCTCCTCGAGTGGGGCTGGCGATACTGCTCCCAACAGATCGGCTGGTACTCTCGCCAACGCTGGAACTCGGCCGCGACATCAGCGCGCATCTGGCGCACCAACGCAAGCGCCCGCTCGTGAGCGTCGCGGTCGGCATGCTCGCAGGTTTCCTCGACCAGCCGCACTTCGGAGAGCGCCGCGTCGGTGGGATCGCCCGTCATCGCCTCCTGAACCACGGGCGGCGGAGGACGCTCGATCACCGGCTCGGGCTCAGCGACGGAAGCGGAAGCTGCTGGGGACAACGGCGACTGAGACGAAACCGCCGTGGACGAGGCCGGTGCAGCGGTTCCGACGACCGGAGCGACCCCAGCGCCGGAAGTGCAACCCAGCGACACAGCCACCAGAAACAACGACACCCACGCAGCCACCTTCACGGCACACCTTCCCTGCTCGCGCGTGCCCGAGGACAGCCCGCGTCACGATGCATCCTCCGACACCCACGTTGGGCGGTTGTTCCCAGCTCCCACGGTGACGCATTCGCCCCTGCCCTTTCCAGATCCGACGGCGTCGACAAAAAGCCGGTCGGGGCGAGAGGATTCGAACCTCCGACCCCTTGACCCCCAGTGAGAGTTTGACGGACACGACGCCACCGCATAGCACGAAAACAGCTACTTCGGATCAAGACGGGGACACGAAAACGCACGACTGGCCCACGCTGGCCCACCCTGAGGGGGACAATGAACGTCCGACCGCCGACCCTGTCGAGGAGGCCCTGGCCGACGCACTGACGAAGGCGGCGAACGCCCATCAGTGGGAGGTTGTGGGACAGCTCAGCCGGGAGCTTGAGGCGCGGCGGAAGGCCCGGGCGGGCGTTGTCGAACTGGACGCGGAGCGCCGACGCCGAGACAATGGGCCACGATGACCGAGGAACCAGAAAAGGTCGTGTGGGTGTTGGGGTCCGGTTTCTCGCGGAGCTTGGGTGGGCCATTGCTGAAAGACTTGTTCAGCATGCACACGCAGGAGCGAATCTTCTTCCGGTACGGGGATCCGCCAGAATCCGACGTGCGGCTGATTGTTTACAAGCTGTACCACGAGCGTTCGAAGAATTGGACGCATGCGGAGGAATTCCTTGAGCACTTAGATCTGGCGACCCGCGACGAAAAACGGCGACAGCAGGTGGGGACGTGGGCGGCTGAAGCGCTGAGGCCGATCGCGCCTGAGGAAATCTTGGCGGCCGCCAAGCGCATAGTTGCTGCTGAATGCTGCGAATTCCTATCCGTGGTGGAAGAGACGGACGAACGTGCTGGCCCCTATGCTCGGTGGGCGAAACGGCTTAGTCCCGCCGACACGGTCATCACATTCAACTACGACGCTGTTCTCGAAAAACTGGCATGGTCGAAATTCCACGTGGTAACCGCGCCAATCAACCCAGGCGATCACGAAACCATCACCGACATAGAAATGAACAAAAAGGCGCTCCTGTTGAAGCTGCATGGCAGTGTGATGTGGAATCGTGGGAGCGACGGTAGAATCTTGTGTGGAAACAAGAGCGACTTGGAGCGAGCCGTTACGTTGGAGGATCCGGTGATTGCCATTCCAGGTCGGGCGAAAAAGGAGTCTGCCGGTGGTGAGTTCAAGGCGATTTGGACGCAGGCTGCTCGGGCTCTGAGAGAGGCGCAACGTATCATATTCCTGGGCTATGGCTGGCCGCCGTCGGACGCAGAGGCGCGGCGAATGTTGTTCGACGCGCTCGAGTGCAACGACTCACAGGAGCTGCACGTTCATTTGGTCTTGGGTGGGAACACCGTCGTCACGGACCGGGTTTCGCGCTTCATCGAGTTCGCGGGAGTCCGGGCTGGTCGCGAAACCGACCCGCTAGGGTTTCGTCGCGTCGCCACTGGAGAGGGAATCTTCGAGAGGATGGCGATACCATTTGAACCCAAGCCATTGCTGGAAATACACGTTGAGCCACTCTACGCGGAAGAGTTCATCGAAGCGTACAAGCCGGGAGTGCTAGCATAACGAAAACGCCCCGCGCAGCTGGGAACCTGCCGGGGCGATGGGTCAAAGCGAGTGACCAAGTCGGACGATACCAAACGCAAGCGTGGCAGGCCACCAAAGAGCATCCCCGACAGGGACTGGCTCGAGTCGGAGGTGCGCCAGGCAGAGGCCCTTGCAGCCTGGCACGCTGAACACGGCAACAATGCCCGTGCACGCGAGGCAATGGCTGCTGCCGAAGCGCTACGAGGCCAGGCACCAGCCAAGTACCGCGCAAGCCGACCGATCGCAGCGTACGAAGGTCGGCACCCGGTGTTGCCCTGGCACTTGGCGGGTCCCATCGAAGAACGCAAGCGTCAGGCGCTGGTCGACGCCGTGGGAGCCGTCGACACCCTGCTGCGCGTTATGCACGCCGTCCAAGGCGGGCTCGACGCCGGGCATCTTGACGAGCTGCAGCGCAAGGCAGAGGCCGCCTGCGCCGTCTGTGAGGCGTATTGGCGCAGTGACGGCACAGGTCAAGGTCAGAAGCGGCTGGCAAGTGCGCTGGACAAGCTCCCCGCGAAACTCACCTTGCATCGGCACAACGCGAATCTGCTACGGGTACTGAGTGACGCGACGCTCGTGCACGCGGACACGGTGCGCCCGTTCTTGCCCCCGAGACCGCGGCCGTCGATTTAGTGCCGACGATTCATAAGAGCGGCCATCGGTAGCAGCCACGCCGAGCAGTAGGCAGCGAACGTTAGTTGTCCGTGATGCACCGCGGGCACCGTCCACTTGCGCGTTTCGAGAATGCGACTCCAAGATGGGGGCATGACACAACCGCAACCCCCCACGGCCCATGAATTGCGGCTCATCGCCGTTACCGCGTGCGTCGACCCGCGGACAGTCAAGGAGTACCTGCGCGGCCGCGCGAAGTCGACGACGAGCGCGCGCATCGAGCAAGCCCTACGCGAACTGGACAGGGCAGACCTCGTGACTCCTCATCAAAAGAGGGTCACCGGATGAACGTCACCGCTATCCTGGACGAGCTGGCGGACAGTATCGCCGACAAGGTGCTGGACCGCCTGCGAGGTGGGGGGCACGGGTGGCACGACCAGTCCGCCAGCCCCCTCGGCCGTCGACGCCACATAGCTGCAGTGCGCCGACGAGTCGCCGCGGGAGCCGGCGGGGCCGCCATCGTCGACCGAGCGCATCTGCTGTCGCGCGAGGCGCTAGCAGAGGAGCTGGAAGCGCTGGGAGGCAAGCCCAACGTGGACGACGACGCTGAGCTTAAGCGCGAGCTGAGACTCGCGGGGGGCACTCGATGACTAGCTGCGACGAGCGGCGAACGCGGCTGGCACCGAGGCGGTTCTATGGAAACCCGGGTTTCCATGGCGAGCCTTCTGAAGGGGGGCTGAGGGAGCGATGAGAACTCGGAAAGCACGACAAAATGGCGCCACAACGACGCCCCAGACGACTGGCACGCCAGGAATGGTGGTGGACGAGACACGCACGGCAATCACCCAGAGAAAGAACCAACAGAGACATGAGCAGGAGAAACAGGAACGAACCCTGCGTGTACCGCACGATTCGGTGAACGAGTTCGTTCTGCTCGCGGCAGTAGTCGTGGACAAGAAGATTCGTGACGAGTACCTGCAAGCGACTCCTGCCGATATGTTCTATGGCACGGGACACGCAGCGCTCTGGCGAACGCTCCAGGAGCTCGACCGCAAGGGTCTCAAGTACGACCCGCTTACGATGCGTCAGATCGGAGGTCACGAGCTCGCAGTCGATCATCTCGAGGAGCTGATCAAGATGCGCCCGGTCGCGCCACCTAACATCAAGCACCATATCGAGATGCTTCATTGGGACCACGCGCGGGTGCGGACCGCGGCAGGTGCGCTGACCCGGCTGCTCGAGATGCTGAAGGAGCCGAAGACGGAGGGTGAGCACCTACAGAGGGCCGCGCAGCAGGTGGTGGACGGGCTGACAGATTACCCGCGCAGTAAGCGCCAGCTAGGCGTGGCAGGAGTGCTCGACCAGTGGCGCGACGAAGGTCCCCTGGTGCACGAGCCCACCGGCATCGCGACGCTCGACGAGCTCACCGGGGGAGGCCCGGTCTACGGCACGCGATGGTACCTGGTGGGCGCTCCCGATGCGGGTAAGACGGCGCTGGCGCTGCAGCTCGCCCACTTGATGGCCAAACGGGGGGTCGCCGTGGGAATCCTCGCGGTGGACGAGGAGCCGGGCGACCTGGTGATGCGGCTGGGGCAGCGGATGGGAATCCCACGTCGTGCGTGTGAGGAACGTGATCCAACCGACCTGGACCTGCTGCGCGAGAAGCTGGGCGACCTTCCCATCAGGTTCTACGGCGGGGACGGAGCGACGATCGAAAGGGCGGCTCACGACCTGGCAACCTACGCCAAGCGCGAGACAGGCGGACGAGCGATGCTGGTCGTGGACAGTCTGCAGACCGTGCGCTGTGACGCCGAGCGAGGTGACGACGGGAACATGTCGGTGCGGGAGGCCGTGACTCAGCGCGCGCAGGCCATCAGGGACATGGCGACCAAGCATCTGATGATCGTGCTCGCGACCTGCGAAATGAACCGACTCGGCTACAACAAGAAGGACGCAAGCGAGAATACCGACGACCTCGCCAGCGCCGCGGAGTCGCGCGCGGTCGAGTACAGTGCTCGCGTGCTACTAGCGCTCCGGTCAGTCGCTGGCGAAAAGGACCTGGTCGAGCTCAAAATCGCCAAGAACAAGCACGGACGTCGAGGGGACAAGCTGCACCTTCAGCTCGACCGTGCCAGACAGAATCTCGTGGAGACCACCTACGACCCTGAACTGGAGCTCGAACTAGCCGCCGAAGAGAAGACCGCATCAAGAGACGCTCGCAACCGGGAGCAGAGCTCTCGAGACGCTGGCGTGGCTGCCTATGTGATTGCGACGCGTCCAGGTCTGGTGGGGCGCGAGCTTGAGCCTGCGATCATGGCCGCGCTTGGCTGCGGGCGTGACAGGGCCAGGGTGGCTCTGGCAGCGCTGGGGGCCTCAGTTGTGACGAGACAGGGCCAGCGCCGAGCTACTCACCACTACCTCGATGGCATCAAGGTGCCGAGTGAGGTGATGAGCACGCTCTCCGGTAATGAGAAGACAATGGTCCAGAAGGCCTCGCCCCCTCAGGAGGTCGACTGTGGCTGACTGTGCGAAAACCCGTGTGATTACAGGTATCTCCACTGTGCCCGGGCGTTCGGGGCACACTCACACATCACTAACGCCCACTGTGCCCGAGATTCTGGGTACTGTCGGGGCACAGTCAAAACAGCACGAAACATGCCTCTTCAGTGGGTTTTACCATCGACTGTGCCCGACTGTGCCCGACTGTGCCCGACTGTGCCCGGCACAGTGGCGAGTGTGTGTGCGCACCCACCCCTATAGGGGGGTGCTCACACTCGTGTTCGCAGTGCACACTCACATGGCGGGGCACAGTCGAGCTGGGCAGAGTCATAGGCAAGACAATCCAAGATGGGGTGGCAAT
Organism: uncultured delta proteobacterium; assembly: GCA_963809955.1. Classification (GTDB taxonomy): domain Bacteria; phylum Myxococcota_A; class Polyangia; order Polyangiales; family Polyangiaceae; genus JAICQQ01. The sequence continues at coordinate 12,612 of CAWELQ010000007.1, read as the reverse complement.
GGTGGATGCAGTGGTGTCGCTCTCGGAGATGCCAGGAGGTGGGGGTCACTTTCCTCTTGGTGGTGCCCGGAGGGCAAAGGGGGTGGGTTGAACGCGCCGGCCCCCAGACGCGCACTTTCTCGCCCGGAACACCCGAACGTCGACCCCGTAGACCAGCACGCCCCACCGGCCCCCAGACGCACGCGATGCATGTGTTATACATTGAGCGCACACGTTGATCGCGCAACTCCGGCTGTTTTCAGCTGCGAACGTGTGCTAGTGTTATACACATAGGTGAGGCGCTCCGGTGCTCCCCGATGCAGGATTGCAGGCAAATGCAAGGGGTTTCGTCGTTTGAGACACTTTTCTTTCAATCCAGTTTCGGTCCCATTGGTTGTGGTGGGCACACTGGCGAATTAGTGCCGACGATTCATAAGAGAGTCGATCGACAGCTGTTTTCTCGCAAGGACGGCGCCATAAGTTAGCCATTTGTGATACACTCAGACACTGAGAGGATGGCACCAAATGAACACGGCGTGCATAGTGTCAGGTATGCGGTATCCCAAAACCACCAAGCTCGACAGGTCGACGGTTCTTCGAATCGCTGCAGATTCTCTTGTGGATCCTCGTTCCGTCGAGGCTGAGTTGGCGGCGGAGCGCGGGGAACGTCCTCACGTGCGAGGCCACGCGGGTGAACGTATTCGAGAAACGCTCCGCCGCTTGCGCGAGGACCGAGCAGCATGAGTCACATCTCCGTGCATCTGACCGTCGGTCGGGTGCAAAACAGCTGTTTTGATGCTGTTTCCTCGCTGTCAGGTGCTGGGGTGGGCCACGCACCTGGGCCTGATTCCATGGAAACCCGGGTTTCCATGAGAGGGCAAAATGGGGGTTCAGCTTGAGGCGTCGAAAAGGTGGGGAAGCCCTCGTGCAGAGGTCTCAGGGCAGACCCCGTCCCGTGGTCCCTCGGGCGGACGCTCTAGCAGACGGCGTACCCGCCCCGAGCAGGCCCGTCGAGCGCCGAGCAGACGGCACTCTGACGCCAGAGGGTGCTCTGGTGCTGGGCCAGTTAGGAGGGAAGGCTGCAGCCGAGGCTCGACAGCTGCGTCAGTTGCTCGGCCTATGGCAGCCCCCCGAGGGGCACAGCTACGCTCCCTACTCACGACTCGCTAGAGAGTGGCGCGACGATCACATGTCCACCCTCGCGGCCACTGTGGGCGGCGGGGAGGTCGGCCCTGGCCCTGCGAGCATTGTCTCCAGCGCTGCCCTGCAGATGGCTGCCAGCAGATGGCTGTCCGACAGAGGTGCTGAAAAGGGCGACGCAAAGATGCTCCTGGACGCCTCGAGACTGGCCGACGCGAGCAGAGCTAATCTGCTGAGCGCCCACGAGCTCGTAGCAAAAGAGGCGCACGCCCGACGGCACACCAGCCCGGCGGTCCCCAGCTGGTTGCAGCCTGTGGATGACGACGACGAGGCCGCCCAATGACCACCGCCCGCCGAACCCGCCAGGGCAAGCGCCCGCCGACGTTCACGCAATTCTTGACCAGGACCTTGGGCATCCGCAGCTTGTCGAGGGCGCAGCTCGTGTTCTGCAGGGTCGCGTTTGACGGAGTCGACCCTGTGCGCTTGGACCCAGCCGACCGGGAGCTGGCCGAGGCCATGTTCGGCGCCGTCGATACCGTCCCGCCTGCCGCTCGTCGCGTCCTTGTCGCGCTCAAGGGTGCTCGCAGCTCGTTCCCGGGGAGTTGGGGTTGCAGCTTGCATCTGCTCTACCTCGGTCTCGTGGCGGACCTCTCCTCGCTGGCACTCGGCGAGCATGGTTACGGAGTCGTGGTCGCACCCGACCTGCGGCTAGCTCGCCAGTGCATGCGATACATAGTCGGAGCGGTTGAGAGCTGCGCCGAGTTACGCGGTCTGGTCGTCTCGAGCGGCAGCGACTCGCTCACACTCCGACGACCAGACGGGGCGGTCATCACGTTTGAGTGTCTCCCAGCATCTCGTGGCGGCACCGCAACCCGCGGCCGTACGATGTTCGGCGCGCTGCTCGACGAGGCGAGTTTCTTCCGAGACCCAGAAAGCGGCGTGGTGAACGACGCAGAGGTCTTCAGCAGCATCAATCCACGCCTGACCATTCCTGGGTCGATGATGATGGTGATTTCAACCGCGTGGCTCGAGAGCGGTCTGCTCTTCGACCTTCATAGCCGGCATCACGGCGACCCGACCACAGTGTTGGCCGCGACATGCCCCACTCTCATCATGCGCGACGACCTTGCCATCCGAGCGGTGGTTGAGGCAGAGACTGAACGAGACCCGGACAACGCGGCTCGCGAGTTCGGGTGTCAGACGATGCCGGGCGGCGCTGGCGAATTCTTCTCGACCTCGCTGCTTCAACAATGTATCGACCGCGACGTCTCGAGTTGCGGCGGTCCGCCGATTGGCGTGCGAGCAGGCGTCGGTGCTGACCTGGCGCAGGTACGGGATGCAACTGCGTTCAGCGCGGTGCATCGGGATCGCGGCGGCCAAATGTACTCAGCCGAACTGTTCGAGCTCCGGCCCGAGCGCGGCAAAGTGCTGCAATTGAGCCATATCGTACCGCAAGGTTGCGCGTTCGCCCGCCGGCATCGTCAGCAAATGGTGTGGGCCGACCATCACCTGGCCTCAGCTGCTCGCGAGTGGCTGCCGCGAGGGTTCCAGTGGCGCACCGTTCCGGGCGGCAACGCCTTCAAAGCGCAGCGTTGGTTACTCGCGAGGGAGCTGCTTCGTGAGCGTCGATTGATCATTCCCGGCGACCAGCGTCGACTCATCCGCCAACTGAGCGAGGTGGTGGCCAAGCCAATGTCCGGCGGAGGATTGCAGATTGTCCAACCAAGACGGGGAGGCGTGCACGGTGACCAAGCTGCGGCGTTTGTGGTTGCGGTTTGGGCCGCCCGAAAGGGAACCGCTCGACTCTTCTCATCCGTCGCAAACATGACGCCTGAGAAGCGTCGTGAGATGACCAAGAGCATCGATCGGATCCAAGCGGAGTTCGAGGGCCGTCCCTACCATGACGCAATCGACGTGGGCCTCGAAATCGACGGCACCCGTTACATGTCGAACGCCGAGTGGTCCGCCTCCCCGCACAAGTACAGCAAACGCGGTGGTCGATGACCATCCGCCTCACATCACACTCACTGACAAGGAGACATCATGAGCAAAAAAACACATCCATTCGACCTTTTTCGACGAGCCAGAGAGCTCGGCGTACCCCTGACACCCCGACAGCAGGACCGTCGCGCCGAGATGATTCGCGAGCGCGAACAACAGCGGATCGACGAGAAAGAGGACTTCGAACTGCAGACTTCAATCGAACATGAAGAGAAGCGGCGAGCAGCACCAAAACAACAAGTCCACCTTCCCCGTGTGCGACCCGCCGGCGAAACCGGCTCCTACATTCTCGTCCCGCCCGAGACCAGACAGGTCGACGTGTGCACCGGTGTCACCCGAAAGACCGTCTGCCTTTCCCCTATGAGATGGTTGCGCCACGACGTACCCCGTGACGACCTCGACTCATACATCGACGAGCACCCCGGCGTCGTCCTCGAGCTCGATGCCGACAGGTTCGAGTCAGACCCCCTCACCGCGATTCGGGAAGGGATGACCCGAGCGCTTGGTTCCCCTCCCCAGCAGCCCCATTTCGTCGAGAGAGTTCAAGACTTGTTGCGCGGCAGAATCGACAAGCGCCATCTCGAGTCCCCCATCATCGACCCCACTCTGATTGAGCGTTGGTTGCAATCCCCTACGGTGCTGCAAGACGAGCCGTTGCGGCGCGAGCTGGTACGCATCGCCGAGACTACGTGGCCGCGACCGGACCACGACGAGAATTGGACGATGCCATTTCATTGGCCACGTCTTGGTCCCGTTCCACTGAGCGAGCTCGCTGCAGAAGCCGAAGCAGAAGCCGAAGACCAAGTGGCATAGCGACCACCTCGGCCGCGACTAACGATTCACCCATCTAACCAGGAGACTTCAAATGTCTGACACAGTTCAACGGCGCCACAAAGCCGCAACTCAGATCAACCAACTCATCAGCATCCACAAGCTAACGGATGCGGACTTCGCAGCGCTGGCGACGTTGTTCACCACCCTTGCAGGGCTCGGCGCGAGCGGACCGACGCGCGCGCACACCATCACGGCAGCCGTCGAAGATTGGATTGCGAGCCAATAAACATGCCCCAGAATTTCTTCCCCGGGTACGTGAACCACGACGCGAGCGGCCTCACCGACCGCCAAATCCAGGTCCAGTTCGAGCTCCCAGAGGGCACGGCCAAAAAACTCGACTTCGAGACGCGCTCGCGTCGAACCCCGCCGTGCTCTGGGCCCATCTTCACGACGTGCCGCCAGTGGGCCGCGTGATCAGGACCGAGATCGAAGGCGACAACGTCACCATGACGATTGAAGGCCCCACACTCGACCAAGGCGAGGACGACGCGATTGCGAAGGCCCGGCGCCGGATGCTTTTCGTCGGTGAGATCTTCGCGGACGACGACGGAATCGTACATCACGTGTCTTTGGTGAACTACGCCACCATCGAACCCGAAGCGCGCCAAGACGAAAAAGAGCAGTCAACCCGACTTGCCTCTCAGACCAAAAAGCTCGACTCACACAAGGATAACGAGATGAAACCATCAGAAGACGAAATCACCAAAAGAAACCGCCTCATCCTGTCGGGAAAGGGAAGCCAACCCGAGCGAGTCGAGCGACTCGACGGACCACAACCAGAACCATGGCAGCGCCAAGCGTCGAACCCCAAGCGAGGCGCCAGCGCTCCCTCCGACAAGCTGATCAACAACCACTCGGCTAGCGACCGTAGTACTGCGAGACTCCGCGCCATCGACGACAAGCGCCGCCTCGACGCCGAAGAGTATCGGCGTCGACGAGCTGCCGAGCGCCTGGACGGCAGCTGTCCGGACCTTCCCCACGGCTCGCATGAAATCAATCCAAACGTACCTCTAAACCAGCCCAAGCAACGCTGGCGCGAACCGGCCCCGGCACACGGGCTCGAGGTCCAATTACTCCACCGCATCGCGGAACGCCTCGATGAACGCGGCGACAGCGGCGGCACCGGCGGCGGAGAAGCGGCGTAGTCCTTCGGCTCATTTTTCGCGCCGAGTCCGGCAGAGGAGGCAGGGCCGCGGCACAGGGTCCCTACTCCCCCCTGTCAGACGAAGCGCGGAGACAGTCGAGCGCGAGCTTTCAGTCATGAGCTCGCGAGCTCGTTATCGCCGCGACGAGCACGGTTGTTGGTCGGAGATTCCGGTCTCCTTTTCGGTCCGATCCACAATCGTCGACGAAGCGCACCCCCACCACGACCCCCAGCCCTGCTCCCGACGTGAAAACTTCAGCGTCGGTTCGAGCCGGGGGGTCGGGGGTGGGCCTTTTCACCAACACTCATTGACCACTCACCAAAAGAAAACATCTTATGACAGACCACACCCCCCCGAAACCCTCAACCGAGCCCGAGCCCGCCGAAGACCTCACCGGCGACGAGTTCGCGAGCGGCGATGAATTCGAGCACGACCGCGATTGAGGCATGGCCGGCGACGACTTCGAACCTGTTCGAAAGGAGCGAGCATGACCACTAGACCTCGCGCCACGGTCCCCATTTTCGCCAGCGACGACGTCTATGCGTCGCCTTACGACATCGGCGTCGACACCAAGCTGGAACCGAGCGCCGCCGAGATCAGTCAAGGCTACGCGCGCGAGTATCGGGCGCCCGCCCGCAAAGAGAATTGGCTCAGATACATGACTGACCGGTTCGTCGAGCACAACGACGCGCGCCTCACCCGACTGCCGCTCCACAACGTGAGGGCCATCTACGCCACTGGCAACGACTCGTCGTCCACCAACTACGCGATCGTATGGGCGCCTTTCAACACGTCCCCCGTGAACGGCCCCCGCTGGCTCGCGTACACGGACATAGGCTCTGACTCACAGGACGCCTACTACACGCAAAATGGCATCACGTGGTCCAGCGCCAGCATCGCAACGACCACTGCGTTGGACGGAGCATTCGGCAACGACGTCGTTGTTCTGGCGACAGGCACCGCGTTCGACGGCCTCGTGCGCTCGACGACCGGCGGCGTGACGTTCACAGGTTGCACCGTCGACGACCAAGATTTCCGCACCGTGTTCTTCACAGGCGCAACGTTCTTGGCGTCGGCCTCGCCCGGCATCATTCGTCGCTCGACAGACGACGGCGCAACGTTCAGCGCTGCGACTACTCCCCCTTCGTATTGGGGCACGAGCGGCTACCACGCGAGTCAGTTTGCCCTCGGCAACGGCCGCGTCTTCGCGGTGCCCGACAGCGGGGCAAGGTTCATCTACTCCGACGACGAAGGCGACACATGGTCAGAGGTCATCGTACCCAACCTGTCTTGGAGAGGAGTCGGTTACCTCAACAGCATCTGGTATGCCGTGGCCAGCACCGGCGAAGTCTACCAATCCATCAACTCTGGAGTGACCTGGACACTCGTCACCACAACAGGCATCCCGAGCTCGACCATCCAGCGACAGATGTTCGTGCACGAGAACCTGCTCTGCATCGTCGACTTGACAGGAGTGATTCATTACTCGACCAACGGTGAAACGTGGCGCTCTGGAGCAACCCTGCACCCAGGCCCCGCCGGGGCAGCGTTCGGAGTGTGGTCATACGGCGGCGGAGGATTCTGCGCAGCCTTCAGAGTATCAGGCAGCGAGACCTACCTGACGACAACAGTCCAAGCCGATCAGTTCGAATGACCCCGAAGCAGCGCGTGTTTTCAGAGTTCGCTGCTCGTGTTGCGAAACGGCTCGACGCCGGAAAGCGAGAATATGGCGACTCGTCATTCCGAAGACCACGAGCCGAGCTGTTGGACGAAGTTCAAGAAGAGCTCTTAGACGTGTGCGGTTGGAGCTACATCCTCTGGATTCGTCTTGAACGGTTGCGGGCGAAGCTGGCGCAGGTGGAGCCGGGAGCTTGCGATGATGACGGTCCCGAGCTATGAAACGGGTGCGCGAAACACCATGACCCCGCCGGGACTCTCCACCTTCCCCGGCGGGGTCTTTCGTTTTGATGACCCACTGAAGCGCGTTGGAACAGCACCTGGCGGGCCGCCTGCGCCCCTCTCGCTGCGTTTTGGCGCCGGGTCGCCCATCTGCACGGCGGTAGGCGAAACGGCTTTAGAGAGCCGCTCAGGAGCTCGACGGGGAACGTCCTCGCCTAGCGCACGGGTCGGCGCAACTGTTAGCGACCAGAAAGCTTGCCCAGAATCAAGCTTTACGCGGCTCGGTCCTTCTTAAACAGACTCGGCAACTAAGAAGCTTTTGATTTCAAAGCTTTGAAGCTTTCGAAGAACTAATACTTTGACAGAGCTTTCTAGAAGCTTACTTTGAAGGCATGGCAACGACGAAAACCACGGTTTGCGCGCAACTCAGACCGGACGAAGCCAAGGCGCTCGAAGCGCTCGAAGACCTCGAACGGCTCAGCAAGTCGGACATCGTCCGGCGTGCGCTCTGGCACTATGCTCAACATATGGGCGTGGTCGCCGAGCCGCCGCGCAAGCAAGTCAAACCCCGAAACCAATAACCCACAACAAGTGGGGCCGGCGCTGGTGGAACAGCCCGACCCCCGGATCACAGGAGAGCACTCCCATGACCACCCCCAAAGTAACACAACCAAGAAAGCGGGTCCGCACCCGCAGAATCAGCCCCAGCCAACCCCCAGCCAGTGCCTATCATCCCGTCTACTCGTTTCAGTCGTGCTCCGAGCCCAATTGCTACGAGCTCCACGTCCCCGAAGCCACCGGCTCGACGAAGTGCCCCGAGTGCTTGGCAGCGAGCAAGCGGGGTGCCGCATGAGCTCAGAAGTCACGCCCCTCCAAGAGCGCATCAGCGCGTTGCGCGAAGCTCACGAGGCCCGCACGACCGCCGAGGATCATCGGTTCGACCGCGCCGAAACTTGGGCGGAAGTCGCGGTCGATGCCCAGCGGCTCGGAGAGTACACCCTGGCCGGTCGGCTCCTCGAAATCGCCGGCACCCTCCACGAAGACTTTCGCGGGGTGAAGCCGTGAGCCGCGCCGAAGCCATGGCGGACCTGCTGGTGGCCCACGGCCAGCTCCTCGAACTGGTTCGGGGCATGGTCCAGGGCGATGACCTCTGGACGGTCCCCGGCAAGGCCGCCGAAGTCATCGACCAAGCGAACCAACACTTGACCGTCATCCTCCACAACGCGGAATACTTGGTGCAGCCATGAGCACCACGTCAGACCATGCCCTGGCAGCCCTGCAGGCGCTTACTCGCGCCCGTCAAGCCGTGGACGCCCTCTGGCTCGACTTCCGCCAGACCGCCCCCTCACAGGCCCAGCTGGACGCCATGGTCTTCGCGATCGTGACGGAGTTGGTCGGCGTCCACGACTCGCTCGAGCACGTGTTGGAGTCGACGCTCGACGGCACCGTGGCCCGCCTGGAGCGGATCACGCGGAGCGGAGGGCGGACGGACACCGAGGACGACGACCCGCAGAAGATGACCATCGCCAACTGGCAGGAGGAAACCGACGATGCCTGAACTCAGTCAAATTGAGTGGGAGCGCCGTCAGCTGGCGGCCTCCCAGGCCCGTGACCGGCTGTTCGCAGCCCTCGCCCAACAGCCCGACTTGCTCAGGCTCTGGCGCGCCTGGCGCGCCTGGCGTGCCTCCGAAGCCGCCCTGATTGACGCCGGACGGGCTCGCCGAGAGAGTGAGGTCCGCCATGGCTAGCCCTCACAAGACCTACTTGGGTGATGGTGTGTACGCGGACCTCGAGCGCGGCGACGTGGTGCTGACCACCGAGAATGGGATCAGCGTGACCAATCGCATCGTCCTGGAGCCTGCAGTGATCAACGCGCTCACGAGCTGGCTCTGCAGCATCGCGCCTGCCGACTCGGTGCCCATGGGCGAGCCGCCACCGCCCGACTGAGCCCCCTCCCACCCAAAGTCCAGCCCGCCCCGGTTCGCCGCGGCGGGCTTTTTGGGTGGAAAGCGAGGCAAACCCAATGTTCAAGCACGCGATACTGGCATTGTTCGTTCTCATGTGTGGAGCTTGTGAGAAGGAGGATCCGCCGCCAGCCCAGCCGGCCCTGCCGCCATCGACACAAGCAAAGCCTCAGGTTACGCTTACCACGCCACCCGCTCCAGAACCGAAGTATGAAGCGGACCCCGCACAGCTCAAGAAGATGCGGGCGGCCCTGTTGGACCTTCAGGCGCTGCACACCGCGTGCAGTAAGCCTAGAGAGCGGGGCCTAAGCCAGACTTGCATGTCGCAGATGCGCGAACACAAGGAGCGGCTGGCGCGCATCGAGGCGAGTCTACGCGGCATCCCCAAGACTGCGGATGGCAACTTCGATCTCGGAATGGCGACGAGCCTAGCCGACAATTGCTGCAACTGCTCAGCTCGCGACGCGCGACTCTGCGACAAGGTGAACGACCACCTGGAACTAGCAGCCAAGGCGTTGGCGGAATAGCGCGCCGTCCGAATCCACACCGGCCCCGAGAGCACCACCGCAAAGGCCGCCCCCCGCAAAGCCTCGCTCTACTGGACGGCCGCACGCATCGTGTTTCCTGACGAGGGAGAACCAAAGCCATGCCCATCAACCGCACCAAAGACGGCTTCGAGACCCGCATTCGCTACGGCAAAGGCAAACGCCAGCGCTTCGTCATCCGTACGGACATCGAGGCCAAAGCAGTCGAGCGCGACCGCGCTCTGCGCGCCATGGCCGCACGCCTCGCAGCCGCCGGACACTCCGACTACGCGCCTCTAATGCTCACCAAGGCTGCGGCAGCCACCGAAGCTGAGTTCAAGAAGATCGAGCGTTACTCACTGCAGCTGTGCGAGGGCAAGCTGGCCGTGGAGAGGCCCAAGCTCGCGACGACGTTCAAGCAGCTCGCCAACAGGTGGACGAACGGCGACCTCCACAAGCAGTGGCCGGAGAACGTGCGGGACATCAACCACGACACGAACACCACCCTGCTCGACAAGTACGTGCTCCCGACACTAGGCGAGCTGGAGCTGGCCCACGTCACTCGCGAGCATTGCGACGAGGTGATGCGCAAGCTACCGGCCAAGCTTGCGCGTAACAGCCGGCGGCACGTCGCCAAGGTCGTCGCACGCGTTCTGAACTTGGCCGAGTTCGCTGGCATCATCAATCGGAGTCCCCTACCCCGCGGTTGGGTGCCAGCGGCACCTCCCAAGAAGGATACGCCCGTGCTCTACCCGGCCGAGGACGCGAAGCTCCTGGCCAACACAGACGTGCCGTTGATGTACCGGGTGTACTACGGTTTCCTGCACCGCGAGGGCGGACGCCGAAGCGAGACGGCGGCCCTTCAGGTTCACGAAATCGACGTCGACCACGAAACGGTCCAGCTCGACGAGAACAAGACCCAGCACGCCCGATGGTGGAAGCTCTCGCCCGGGGTTGCCGACGCCATCAAGGCGTGGCTGGCGTTACGGGAGGGCGACAGCGAGCCCGATTCGCTTGTGTTCTCGGACAAGGATGTTCCCATCAACACAGACCACATGGCGCGGAAGATCCGGGCGCACCTAGAAAACTCGGAGGTGAAGCGCCCTCGCCTGTTCTCGAAGGGCACCAACACGCTCCGGTTTGGCACCCATGGCTTCCGGCATAGCTTCGCGACCCGCAGCCTCGCCAACGGCAAGACCGACGACTGGGTGCGTCAGAGGACGGGGCACACCACCGATGAGCTCCTGACCTACCGGGAGTCGGCCAAGTCACTTCAGGAGCTTCACCTTGGGGAGCTGACCCCGCTGGTCGATGCGATTCCGGAGCTCCGCGCGTGGGCGAGCAAACAGAAGGGTGGGCCAAAAGGTGGGCCAAGCCTTCCGGCCGTCGAGAACAAAACCAACACAAAAGCCGGTCGGGGCGAGAGGATTCGAACCTCCGACCCCTTGACCCCCAGTCAAGTGCGCTAACCAGACTGCGCTACGCCCCGGCCACCTCGGCGAGGCCTTGGGGTAGGCTCGCTCAGTGAGGGTTCGGGCAACCTAGTCGCTTTGGCTGCGATTGCAAGCGGTACGTGATTCGCTTTCGCGGCGTGCCCGCCTGGGGGCCGGCACGAGGCTCTAATCGTCCGGCTCGGCGCGCTGGTGCTGGGTCTGGCCCTCGGTTTTCTGATTGAACGGGGGAAGCGAGGCCGCGGAGGGCGGCGCGGGGGGGATGACACTGTCGCGCCGGGCGGCCACGGCGGTTGTTCGCGGCCGCTGTCGCCGAGGGCGCGGCGAGCCGCGTTGATGCAAGTCGTGAGTGTCAATTCCGAAACGATCCGTCCGTCCCAGACCTCGGCCAGCATCATGTCGCGATCGACGACCCGGTCACGGTGGGCGACGAGACAGACCAGAAGGTCGAACACCTGAGGTTCGACGGCGACGGGCTCCCCGTCGCGGCGGAGTTCGCGGCGTTTCCTATCGAGTGTGAAGTTTTCAAATGTCGCCAACACCGACCTTCGTTCCATGAAATCTCAAGGAAAGATCAAGGCGGTCTGAAGGACCGAGCGAACTGCTCCGTGCATCCTGTGGTCTCCAAACGGAGCGCCAGTCCATGTCGAAGCACACGTTCAGGCCCATTTTGCGGGTCACCGTCTATCTCACCCTGGTTCTGGCCGCGCCTGCGCTCGCGCCGCATGCCGCCCGCGCCGAAACGCCGAATCTGGTAGCAGAACTGCCGCCATCGGATCGACCGATCGTCGAGGAGGCGACCCTTACGACCAACCCTGCGAACCTTACACGCAAGCTGACACGGCTTAAAGAGCAGAGCGGCGTGGACCAGATGCTGGACCTCGCCGGACGGACGATGCTCGAGGAACAATGGGCCTACATTCCTGCCCGCGAACTCTGGATTGAGATTGGTTCGAACGAATTCGCGTCGGGTAACGATTCACAGGTCGAACTCGATGCGGACTACCTGATGGCGCTGCTCGACGTGTTCGGTCATGTGCGCGTCTATCACTTTCATCCGGCCGCCTACTTCGATCGCCCGGGGGGAGCAGGTGAACTAACCGCCGGAACGTCCGAGGCATCCGCGCTGCCGTCGGACCGCCTGGGATCGATCGGCTTCGCGCTTCCGAGCCCGGCCGACGTAGAGGTGTCGCTCAAGATCGCTCTCGAACAGGGCACGAAAAAGCCCAATGTGAACGCGACGTTCCACGTCGTCAGCCCCTATGGCGTGGCATCGTATGGTCCCACCGAGAGGGGCCGTAAGAGGCTGGTCGCGGACGAAGGCAATCCGCGCGCGAACCCGGCGCTTACCATCCTCGTAACTTTGTCGCTGCGCCGCGGTGAGATCAATGTGGCCAAGACCGTCGAAAGCATATCGGACGCGACGATCAACGAGGTTATCAGTGTGCTTGCCGATCAGGTGACCACGCCCGACTACGAGGTCCAGTTCGAGCCGGTTGCGCGCCGGGCCGGAGGGTAACGGGGTCAAAAGGACGCCTAACGCCCCTCGATCTTGGGCTGCCGTTGCCGAGCCTGACACCGTGCAGCCTTGCCGCGACGTCCGTTCGGGGTCATCAACGGCCGTCGCCGGCATACATAAGAGTTATTTCCGCATTCTCGCTGGGGTTCCCTATAG
>CAWELQ010000006.1:0-112804 GCA_963809955.1 uncultured delta proteobacterium | reverse complement strand
CAACACTCCGGGGGCGGAGAGCGCAAGGCTGCGGGAGGTCCAGGCCGTCGTCGACAAGCTGAAAGCTCTGTCCACTGAGGATGTTCAGCTCGTGGGAGCCATTGTTGACGCCGTGGCTGCGCGGCGCGGCTAGCCCTCGGGTGAATGCTCCGTGAGTCGTTCGAGCTCCCCGCGGTCGTTTCAGGCAGCGGTTTGGGCATGTCATACGATCGGGGCTCAGTAGGACATGGTGCGACATGGACGCAAACCGAGAACGTGGTCGAGTTGAAGTGATCGGCGGCCAGATCGTTGACCCGGGTCGGTGGCCAAGCCCCGAGTGGCATTGTCGATACGAACGCGGACATATCCTGTCAGCCCGTGAATTCCCGTGAATTGACGGCAGCTCGCCCTGAGTACATTCTCTGCTCGCGTCGCTGAATCTTGGTTCGGCAACGACGGTAATGGGGAGTCCTACGAATGAGCGAGGAGACGACACGAGAGAGCGATGTAGAACTCAACGCCCGATCCGTTGCGCGGGCTCGGCGTGATCTTCACACCCGACTCAGTGCCTTCTGCGAGTTCCGGATGCCGCAAGACGTGGAGCAATTGAGATGACGAAACAATCTCAAAGCTACGCGCTGCCGAAAGCGCCAAGGTATCAGGAGCTACCCACCGCGAAGCCACGTGCCGCGCGTAGCGGTCCTGAGTTGGTCGAACTCCGCGTGCGATTGGAGGTCACCACACCGATCCTAGGTGGCAGCCACCAGACCCGCGCGATCGACGACGTCGATGTGGTCCGAGCCTCGTCGGTACGCGGGCACCTGCGCTTCTGGTGGCGGACCCTGTACGCCGCACGGTACGCGAATGCCGATGCGCTGTACCAGCGCGAGAGCGCGTTGTGGGGTCGTGCGGCGACCGATGATGGCGGGCGCTCGGCGGTGGAGATCCGCGTCAGCGTGGAGCGCGTCGGGAGCACGGACAGCAGTGAGATCGAGACCAGCCGGCCACGCCAGGCGCCTACCCGCTGTGGCCGGCGCGCGCGGCGACGAAGACGAACACGCCGACGGCACCTCGTCGCCAACCGGGCACGCAGTTCCAGTTCCCTCGGGTTCAAGAGCAAGTCCTGGGAGTGAGACGGATGCCGATGACCGCCACGATAGCACCTGCCGACGCGAATCCTCCACCCAAGGGAGGCGTCGAATGACCAGCGTCGAACCCCAAGCCGCGCTCCTCTTCTCGATCGGGCCCGTGCAGGACTTCATCGCCACCGCACGCAAGGGCCAGGACCTCTGGTTCGGGAGTTGGCTGTTGTCGGAGCTGGCCCGAACTGCCGCCGAGACGGCGCAGGTGAAGGGGGCTACCTTGATCATGCCTTCCCCGAGCTCACTCGCGGGGCGGGGCGCGGTCACAAACAAGGTCATGGCGCGTGTAGCAACGAAGGATGCCGTCTCAGTAACGAAAGCCGTCGAAGATGCTGCAAGAGAGAGACTTGCTGCCTTGGCTAAGTCCGTGTTCGACAAGATCGCCGACACGCCGGAGGGAAGGCACCTCCGGCGCGACAACGCCGACGCCCAAGTTGCCGATCTGCCCGAGATTGCCTGGGTCGTCGTCGACGCAGTGGCTGGCGACTGGGGCGAGACCCGAAGGCGCGCCGAGACTGCGCTGGCCGCCCGCAAGTCGCTCAGGGACTTCGGGCCGGTGACGTGGGGCGCACCTGTCCCCAAGAGCCACCTGGATGGTCAGCGCGAGTCGGTCATCGACGAAGCCGCCTTCCCCAAGGCAAACCAGAGCCGCCGCGCCGAGCGCCTCCGCCAGAGCTTCGGGGTCGGGCCCTCCGAGCGGCTCTGCGGGGTCGGGCTCCTCAAGCGCAATGGAAGGCACGCCCTCGACACCCAGCAGGCGCGCGGGGCGCGGGTGATCTCCACCGCCCACGTCGCGTCGTGGTCGTTGCGGCGAGCTTGGAGCGAACTCCCTGCGGCCCACTCCTGTCTCAAGCCGGCATTCAACCGATTCGTGGCGGATTTACCGGACCAGGGTGCCTCGCTGTCGAAGGTGCCTCAAGGGCATGAAGACCCGGTGCTCCGGAGAACCGACGGCCTTGTGCTCTTCGCCGGGCAACTCGCCGAGGGTTACGAAGGGGACCGCCTCGTCACCGCCCGCCAGGCGCTGAGCGGCTTCCTTCGCGAGGCGCGGCACGTGGTCGAGCAGAACGGCGGACTCTGGCGTATCCTCTCGCCCTACTACGCCGTCCTGCGCGCCGATGGCGACCGCATGGGGGCCTGGCTCGACGGGTTGAGCACACCCAAGGATCACCTGAACGCGAGCGCAGCGCTCGCCGCCTTCGCCGCCTCCGCCGAGACGGTGGTCGCGCAACACCACGGGCACTGTGTCTTTGCTGGCGGAGATGACGTGCTGGCCCTGCTCCCGGTAGCGACCACGCTCGACTGCGCCGCCGCCTTGAACGAAGCGTTTGCGCAGGCCATTGCCGGAGGTCCGAAGGGCTCGGGTTCAGCGCCCAGCCTCTCCGTGGGCGTTCAGATTGCCCACGCGACCGAGCTGTTTCGAGGGTCGCTCGAAGGCGCCCGGG
This sequence comes from uncultured delta proteobacterium, assembly GCA_963809955.1. Classification (GTDB taxonomy): domain Bacteria; phylum Myxococcota_A; class Polyangia; order Polyangiales; family Polyangiaceae; genus JAICQQ01. The sequence goes on along the minus strand of CAWELQ010000006.1, from coordinate 110,238 downwards.
AGGCCGAACACGCGGCAAAGCACAGCTACGGGCGCGCAGCGTTCGCGGTGCGCCTCGAGAAGCGCAGCGGAACCCCTGTGCTCGTCGGCGGCAAATGGGCTGACCTCCCCAGCTTCCGCGCGCTTCAGAACGCCCAGGATCCGAACGCAGGCTCGCTGCCGCGCGGGCTTGCTTTCGACCTCCGGCGCGTCGTCGAACGTCTGACCGGGGAGGATTCCGCTTTGAACCCGATCCGGGCGTTGGAGGTCGACCGTGTACTCAAGCAGAAGGACGTCGGGAGCAACGCGACGAGTGCCGTCTGGGCGCGTCTTGGCGACCGTGACCTCTCGTCCGCGCGCCTCACACGCACGTGCGACGAGTTGATTGTCACGCGGGCCCTCGCGGCCCTCGATCGGGAGGATGCATGACCACTTGGATCCTCGATGCGATCGACCCCCTGTTCTTCGGTGACGGGCGCTCGGTCGGCACGGGCGAGGTGAACGGCCGCGCGCTGCCTCCTCCGCAGGTCGTCGCGGGACTCGCGCGCACCCGTCAGGGACTGGACTCGAACGGCGCCTGGGTGGGCGATCCTGACACGGCGAAGCTCATCGCCGTGCGTGGACCTTTCCCTGCGCTGCTGAGCAGCAACGGATTCTGTCGACGAGTGGCTCTTTCCCAGGCCCGCTGACGCGCTCCTCCTCGAAGCTGGTCTCCGGCGGCTCGTCCCGCTCGATCTGGCTGCTTGGGGGCTTCGCTCCAACCTGCCCGGTTCCGATCTCGCTCCGGTCGGCCTCGCCGTCGCGGACCCGTCGAAGCCGAAGCCGATGACGGCGCTGTGGCGCTGGTCCGAGATGGAGCGGTGGCTGTCGAACCCTGACGTGCCCGGCGAAATCCGTGGTGTCGCTGCTCCGCCGTTCGAGACGCGACGGCATGTCGCCATCGACCCCGCAACGGGCCGCGCCCTGGACGGCGCGCTATTTTCGACGGCTGGACGGCGGATGCTCACTGAGGAGGGTTCCATCGGGCTCGGGCTTCAAACCTCAGCGACGATCCAGGAGGGGGCCGCGTCTGCGGGCGGCGAGCGCCGCATGGTGCGGTGGCGTGAGACGAACAAGCCTCTCCCCCGCGCGCCAGAAGCGGTCCTGGAGAGCGTCGCGGGTGGTGCGGTACGTGTCGTTCTCGCAACGCCCGCAATCTTCCAGCACGGGTGGCGTCCCGAGCGCCTGTTCGACGCACCGCCGGGCTCGACACTGGTCGCCGCCAGCGTGGGCCGTGCGGAGGTCGTGAGCGGCTGGGACTTCGCGACCAACAAAGCCCGCCCGACTCGACGCTGCGCACCCACGGGCAGCGTGTACTTCCTGCGCCTCCGCGGAGACTCCGCCGCGCGCCGCGCCTGGGCGGAGGCAGCTTGGCTCCAGCCCCGCGCTGATTCCGACACCGATTGCCTCGACGGCTACGGCAGCGTGCTGCTGGGCGCGTGGGACGGCAATCTCACCCCTCCTGCTCCTTCGACGAGGTCCCGATGATTACGTGCCCCTATCTCCTCCACGCGCTCTCCCCGCTCCACGCTGGCACCGGCCAGGGGGTGGGCCTCATCGACCTGCCCATCGCGAGGGAGCGCACCACCGAGCACCCCATCGTGCCCGGCTCCTCCATCAAGGGGGTCTTGCGCGACGCCGCGCGCGATCAGAAGGCTGACGTCGACGCCATCTTCGGCTCGACCGAGGGCAGCGCGTCGATGGTGCGCGTGTCCGACGCCCGCACGCTCGCTTTCCCGGTCAAGAGCGACCGTGGCACGTTCGCCTGGGTCACGAGCCGCTACGCGCTCTTGCGCCACGCCCGCGATGGCGGTGAGGTCGGGTTCACTGCCGATCAGGTCCCTGACGTGGCCGATGGGAAGGCCGTCACTGGGGATGGGAGTGCTGTGCTCGACGGGAGCGGGGTCACGCTCGACGGCCTGCCCTACGGGCGGGTGGCCCCGAGCGACGCCGTCAAGAAAGTCCTCGGAGCGCTCGCGAGGGCGGTCTTCCCAGGCGATGACCCTACGAATAAAGCGTGGCGCCTGTTCTTCTCCGAGCGCGTCGTCATCGTATCGGACGATGCGTTCACCTGGCTCACGCAAACGGCGACCGACGTGCGAGCCCATGTTCGTATCGACGACAAGACCGGCACGGTCGCGAAGGGCCAGCTCTGGTACGCCGAGACGCTGCCGCCAGAGACGATCCTCGCTGGGATCGTACAGGTCGGCGCGCTCCGTAAGGACCAAGACCCGAAGGGCGCCTTCGACCTGCTCATGAGCATCGCGGAGTCCCCGCTCCAGGTGGGCGGCGACGCCACGACCGGCGCGGGGCGTGCGCGGCTCGTCATCGGCGGAGGTGCGGCATGACGGCGATCCGCGACCATCAGCGGGCCATCCTCGCCGAGAGGCACGTCCGGGCCGTCTCTGAGAAGCGGACGGAGCAGGCGAAGGCCTACGGCGCGGTCTGCATGAAGCTGCCAATCCTCGTGCATCAGGCCGGCCTCGCGCCAGCCTTGCACCACGTGGCCCAGCTCTCGAAGACGGAGAAGCGTGAGATCCTGGACCACCTCGCCGCGCAGCTCCGTGAAGGCGGGCTCCTAACGGACGGCACGAAGGACGGGCTTCTGCGCCACGCCCGCGAGGCCAACGCCACCCAGCTGTTGGCCGCGACGCGCGAGGTGCAGCGCTGCCTCGAGTGGTATCGCGGCTTCGCGAAGACCATCCTGAAGGCTGAGCCTGGGGAGAACGAATGAGGAGCGCATCGGTCAGCCCGCCCCCAGCGTGGCCCACGCCGGGATCTCATCAACGCTTCATCGAGCTCGAGCTTCGCGCGCTCACACCGATCTTCAAGGGCGGCAGCACCACCGCGCAGGCCGATGAAGGGCGCCCCTTCCGCGCGCCGTCCATCCGTGGCGCGCTGCGCTACTGGTGGCGCGCCACCTCGACGCTCGCGGACGTGGAGCAGCTCCGCGCTCGTGAGGAGGCGCTCTTCGGCGGCGTGCATGGTGAGGAGCCTATCGCGAGCGCGGTGAGCGTCGCGATCCTGGCCCAGCAGAGCACTCTGGGCCCGCGCCCCGGCAACAAGCCCTACGCCTTCGGCGTCACGGGCCGTGAGGCCGGAGGTGAAGCGCGCAACCAGCAGGTCCACACCGATGCGAATGGCACGCTCCGCGTCGAGTGGCGTGATGACGGCGCCGGTGAAGAGGTGAAGCGCGCGTTGAAGGCGTGGCTCCTCTTTGGAGGCGTTGGCGGACGCTCGCGGCGCGGCGCTGGGAGCGTCTGGTGGGCAGATGGGCTCGATCGTCCCGTGACGATCAACGTCTACATTGCCGCGTGGCGTGGCTTGATCCCCGAGCGCACCACGAAGCCGTGGCCAACGCTTGCGGGCAGCGTCCTCTTGGTGGGTCCCGCGAAGGATTCAGCGGACGCGGCCTGGGCTGAAGGTCTCGACGGGATGCGCGACGTGCGCGCGTCGCGCGACGTGCGGCAGGGGTTCGTCGGGACGCGTGGTGACGACCTGCTCGAGTGGAAGCGCCAAGACTACATTCCCATCTCTAGGCGTCAGCGCTTCACCTCCCGGCGCGCAGCGCTGGGCCTACCAATCCGCTTCAACAGCCGAGGGAACGGCTTCCGTGGGTTGATAGAACCAAATGGAAATGGACATAACCGCTACCCGAGCCCGCTTCACCTCAAGGTGGTTCAGATGGGAAGGCAGTATCAGCCGGTCATTCTCGCGCTGCGCGGACACGCACCGAAGCAGCTGACAGCCAAACACACGCGCGGCACCCTCGACCCAGCCGGCCTCGACCGCTTCCTCGAACTCGCCGCACAGCTCCCCGGCTGGGGGAGGCACGGATGACGGTGCGTCTCCTCCAGGTCCTCACGCCGCTCCACCTCGGCGAGGGCACGCAAATCGGCGCGGTCGATCTGCCAGTGACCCGTGAGCGTCACACCGACTGGCCCTTCGTGCCGGGAGCTTCGCTGAAAGGTGCGCTGCGGGCCCACGCTCGTCGGGACGGACGCCGCGACGAGGACATCCGGCGTGTGTTCGGCGCCGATCCCGGCGAAGCACTGTTCCGCGGCGCCACGAGCTTTGGCGATGGCGTGCTGTTGGCCGTACCCGCGCGGACCTTCACGACGAGCACCTTCGCCCTGCTCGCGAGCCCGCTCACCCTGGGACGCTTCGCGCGTCAGGTCTCGGCCGCGCCCGAGCTCCCCACGCCGTCGACCGCCGAGCGCCTTCTGGTCGGGGGCGGACTCGATTTCGAAGGTGCCCGGCAAGGAACTCGCCGTGGTCGAGGACTTGTGTTTCATCCAGGAGAGCAGCGCTCACGTTGATGCCTGGGCCGACTTCCTTCGCGAGGGCTGGCTTGGCGACGAGGCGCCGCTCGACCACCTCGTGGTCGTACACGACGACGTGTTCGCGCACGCCGCGCGGGCGTGGCTCCCCGTCCGCACGCGCAACGCCATTGACGCCACGACCGGCGTGGTGGACAAGCACAAGCTCTTCAGCGTCGAGTACGTGGCCCCCGAGGCGCTGTTCTGGACCCTCGTCGACGGAGAGGACGCGCTCCTGCCCCTCTCAGGCGACGCGTTCGCCCTCGGCGGCCACAACAGCACGGGCTCGGGGCGTGTCACGCTCTGGAAGGAGCGGTCATGAAGGCACAGGACCTGCGCGATGCCGAAACCCTCTGGGGAGCGCTGAGGGAGGACGGGGCAAGGCAGGTCGCGAAGACCGCGCTGGCCTCCCAGATCCGCACGACGGGTCTCGAGTCCACGTTGCGGTGGCTCGAAGCGAAGTCTGCTCCGTTGCGAGACGCCCTTTGTGACGTTCTCAGCATTCCCAAAGACCGCCAGGCGCGTGGTCAGCGGACCAACCGGCAGGTGCTGTCCGACAATCGCCGCGCGCTGGCCCTGGCCGAAGCACTCCACCTCGTCGCGCGCGCAAAATAGGAGACCACGGTGCCCCTCGCTCAAGACCTCATCGGACAGAACGTTGGCAGCAACCCCGGCCTTGCACTCACGAAGCTCGCCCCGCCTCTGACGGCTCGTGACTGGTCGGACCATCTCAGCCGGATCGTCGACGCGAGCGCGCGCACCCCGTGGGGCTATGACCGTGCCTTCGACCGCCTGCGGGCGCGCACGGCCGCAGGCCCTGCATACCGGCGAGTCTTACTAGTGACCTCACTCGCTCCAGTGATCTGCGGTATGGGTGAGCGCACGCCCGGCGAGAACGGGCTCACGCTGCATCCTGTGTACGGGGTGCCTTTTCTGCCGGGCACCTCGCTCAAGGGCATCCTGCGGGCGTGGGTGCTCTCGCAGAGCTGGGGTGCCGATTGGCAGGAGGGCGGCGCGCACTTCCACGCTCTGTTCGGCCAGGAAGGGCATGACGGCGCGGCGGCGGTCGTCGACATCCTCGACGCCCTCCCTGTCCCAAGCGCAGAGGTGTTCACCTTGGATGTCCTGACGCCACACCACGCGGACTACTACCGGGGCGACGGTGCGCCGCTTGGGTGGGAGGGGCCGAACCCGGTTCAGTTCCTCGCGGCGGCCAAGGGCGTTCGCTACCGCGTCGTCGTCGAAGGCGACCCCGCGTGGGTGAGCAAGGCGGCCGAATGGCTCGCGCTCGCCTTGGCGGAGCGAGGTGTCGGCACGAAGTCGCGGGCGGGCTACGGCCGCTTCGCGTGCGAGCTGCTCGCGGAGGACCAGCGCGACGAACGTACCGCCGCCAAACGCAACGCCGCGACACGTCGTTCGAAAGCGGAACAGGTCATCGCCAACCTGGACAAGCGCCCGAAGGAGGAGCTGAGCCGCGAGATCGAAACGTGGTTGCTAGGCGAAGCTGTCACGGGGCCCATGCGCGAGCTGCTCCCCGCTGCGCCCGGTGCCGCGACCAAGAAGCACTTGGACTTGGTGCGAGAGCTCGGGGCGAAGCTCGAACTGCGCGAGGCTTGGTCGAAGCGCTTGAAGAACAAGAAGGCCGACGAGAAGAAGAAGACGCGGGCGCGGGCCCTCATCGAGGCGTGGGACAAGCTGTTTCCTGAAGAGACGAAGACGTGAGCAGCTCGACCTTGTTGATCTGCACCGTGGGTGGCAGCCCCGAACCGATTGTCGCCGCGCTCAAGCAGTGGCAGCCAGTGCGGGTTCGGTTCGTTCACACGCCACAAACGAAGGACGATGTCGCGTCGAAGGTCGTTCCGATGGCGCGCATAGAGGGCGTGGATCTCGATGTGGGCAGGTACGATTTGTTCGAACTCCCCGAGGGGCAGGATCTCGCGAGCTGCCTCGATCACCTGCGGCAGTTGACACCCGTCGCTACTGAGTGGGCAGCGCGTGGCGCATCCTTCCAGGTCGTGGTCGATTTTACAGGCGGCACCAAGTGCATGTCGGCGGCGATCGGTATCCAGGCCAGTCGCTGGCCCTGCTCGTTCTCGTACGTAGGCGGCAATGAGCGCACCAAGGACGGCGTCGGCGTCGTGGTCTCCGGCGCCGAGAAGATCGTCCACCAAGCCAACCCATGGGACGCGCTTGGCTACCAAGCCGTCGAAGAGTATGTGGTGCTCTTTGATCAGCACGCGTTTCTCGCGGCGGCGAACATTGCCGCCGTGACAACGAAGCGCGTGAGCCGCCCCGACCGAAAGCGCGAACTGTCGTCCCTAGGACAGCTCGCGAAGGCGCTCGACGCGTGGGACCGTTTCGATCACAAGACCAGCAGCAATCTGCTCGATAGCGTCAGCAAGTCAGCGAACGATCTGCGTGCCGTGCTCGGCGCGACGAGAGGCGACCGCGTACTCGCTGGAGCTGCCCGGCTTGCGGAGCATCTCAGCCAACTTGGACAGGCAACGCCGCCGAGTCGTCTCCATGTGCTCGACCTCCTGGCTAATGCCAAACGGCGCAAGGACGAGGGGCGATTCGACGACGCCGTCGCAAGGCTCTACCGCGCCATCGAGGCCATCGCGCAGGTGGCACTCAAGGAAAAACACGGCATCGAGAGCACCGAAAGGGTTCCGCTGGAGCGAGTCCCAGATCCACTGCGCAACACCTGGACATCGCGAGCGGACGAAGGTGTCGTCGCGGTCGGCCTTCAAGACGCCTATGCGCTGCTCGAACTCCTGAGCGACCCGGTTGGGATGCAGTTCCGGAACGCCGGGCTGAACGGTAAGATCTCGCCCCTCGTCGCGCGCAACCGCTCGATCCTCGCCCACGGCTTCGAGCGAGTGTCCGAAGCGGTCGTCAAGAAGCTCTGGACGTCAGCGCTCCTCCTCGCGGACGTCGACGCGGCAAGCCTGCCTTCCTTTCCTGAGATCGCAGAGGGCAGGTCGTGACCGAGCGCCTGTTGCTGGTCTCTACCTGCGGGACGAGTCTTTTAACGAACCACAAGCCCAAATCGGGCGACCAGACTCGCCATTGGATGAGCCCGGACCGCGAATGGCTAAAGGCGGTCGCCAATGATGTTGAGGTCGACGGCGAACGGCTGAAACCACTCGTCGAAAACCGCCGTGAATGGCTCACGACGGCTGATGTGCCGACACGACATGAGATGAGCGCGGAACTGAACGGCGTCGGGGCCGTCATCGATCGCCACCAGCCCAAGCAGCTCTTCCATCTGCTGGTTCACACCGACACTGCGCTGGGCAAGGTTACCACAGATCTGGTTCAAGAAGCGCTTGGCAACCAGACCTTGCCCGTGAGCGCGGGCGGACTGCGCACCAATAGCCTCGCCTCGTTCCGCGAGGCGCTCGCCGACCTCACGAAGCAGCTCGATGCACTCGTGCAGTCGTACCGCGAGCAGGGCTGGTTCGTTGTCTTCAACCTCACGGGCGGCTTCAAGTCGCTGAACGGCTACCTTCAGACGCTTGCGATGATCTCGGCGGACCGGTGCGTGTTCCTCTTCGAGGGCGCTCCCGAGCTGATGGAGATCCCCCGGCTCCCGGTGCGCCTCTCGGAGATCGACGTGCTGCGAGAGCATGCGGCTCTCTTTCGTCGACTCTCCACTGGCTACACCGTCAGGGCCGACGACGCCGAGGGTGCTCCCGATTCGCTCCTCATGGAGGTCGATGGCGAGGTGACGACGAGCGTCCTCGGTGACGTCGCCTGGGCTCGCCACCGCGCGGCGTTGTTCGCTGAAAGGCTCCTGTCGCCTCTCTCCACCAAGGTGCGCGTGGCAGAAGCAGTTCAGAAGGTGTTCGCCGGGCTGGAAGCTGCGCAGAAGGTCCAGGTCAACGAGGCTCTCGACGAGTTCTGCGCGTACCTCGACCACGGTCGCACACTGCCGAAGTCGCGCACCTTCAAAAAGCTCCAGGGCGATCCCGTACCGGGCAGCACGCACGAGCTGTACGCCTGGAGCGATGGCGCGACGGGACGACTATTTGGACACTACGATGCCGATGGGAGCTTCGTGTTCGACCGCCTGACGAACCACCTGCCATAACCGCATCAGCTGAGAATTCAGGTCGGTCAAATCCATCCGGTCTCCGCTTCCCCGAACGCTTTCGCGCCTGAAACTGCATTTGGCGGCCGCCCGTTGCCACTGAGGGCAGCTCGACGCTTGTTCGAGCACGCGAAGCGGCACATACTTTGACTCGTGACCGCGTCGCAGCCCATTGTCATCTACCGTAGCGTGAACCGCGAGGGGCAGACGTTTGCGCTCAAGCCTGCGTCCCGTCAGTTCCTTCGCCAGCAGTTCGGGGAATCGGTCCATTCCAGTCCTCGTGTCTTCATCGCCCACGAGACCAAGGCAGACTTCGACGAATGGCACGATAACTTTGCGGAGCAGGTGATCCAGCTCCTCACGGGAGTCTCGTCCGAACGCTTGAAGGGTATTGGCGGAGTTGTGTTTCGGGACCCGGTCACCGAGAGTGACATCTCGGCGGCGTAGATGGCGGAGAAATCGACGCATTTCGGAAGGGCGGGCGAGTTTTTCGCGATGTCCGAGCTTCTGCTTCGCGGCTGGAACGTCGCTGTCCCGGTGGTGGACGTCGGGGACGACGTTTTCGTGATCGATGACAACGACAAGACGACGTACCGCGTGCAGGTCAAGTCCGCGACGAGCGACACGAGTCAGTACGTGTTCAAGCTTTCCAGGAAGCAACTTCGTACCGCACAGGCGATCGAGCTCTTCTACCTGCTCCTGATTCGTGATTGGGCGCGCTGGCGGTTTCTGGCGCTCCCACGAGAGCAACTGATGGAGATTCGAGACGCGTACGAGTCTGATGATCGCGAACGCTCACCAGGCCGACCTCCAGTGAAGGACGCGGACGCAAAGGGCGATGACCTCAGCTTGCGAGTAACCTTTGAAGGGGATTCCCCGGAAGGTTGGGGCCGCAAGCTTGCCGAATACCTCGACACTTGACCCGATGCGCTTCCCGAAATTGGCTCGGGGCCCGGTGCGCGTAGCGCCACCGGATGAACACGAGCCTACGCCGCCAATGGAGCCGCCCACGAACGTGAGCGGATGCGCAGGTGGGGAAGCGACTCGCCCGGATGCGGCGTGTGGCTTCAATGGAGCCGCCCACGAACGTGAGCGGATGCTCGCCTTGCGGCGCTGCCCTGAGCGGGGCCGATCCGAGCTTCAATGGAGCCGCCCACGAACGTGAGCGGATGCACGGGCGAACACCGACGGATCACCCGCGGCGCCAGGCTTCAATGGAGCCGCCCACGAACGTGAGCGGATGCAGTGACGCGAAGTTCGCGCCCGAGCGGTCGATCAGGCTTCAATGGAGCCGCCCACGAACGTGAGCGGATGCTCGCAGCGATGCGGAGCATGCGTCGCGAGGTGCCGAGCTTCAATGGAGCCGCCCACGAACGTGAGCGGATGCGAGCTCGAGCGGCACGACTGCAGCGAGCTACGCGCTTCAATGGAGCCGCCCACGAACGTGAGCGGATGCTTGACGCTGCGGCTGACAGGGCGTGCGCAGCCGTGACGGCTTCAATGGAGCCGCCCACGAACGTGAGCGGATGCGCGATCGATGCTGCGAGCGTGGCAGTTCGCACGCGATGCTTCAATGGAGCCGCCCACGAACGTGAGCGGATGCCGAGTACGCGCATCGCGCGACGCGTGTCATCGCAGCTTCAATGGAGCCGCCCACGAACGTGAGCGGATGCGAGCTCGCAGTCGACAGGCTCGCGCACGCACGCGCTTCAATGGAGCCGCCCACGAACGTGAGCGGATGCTCAGCAGCCGATGCGCGATGACTCGGCGCACGCTGACGGCTTCAATGGAGCCGCCCACGAACGTGAGCGGATGCAGCGGTCGCTCGACGAGCTGCAGCGCAGTCACGGCTTCAATGGAGCCGCCCACGAACGTGAGCGGATGCGAGGCTGATCGTCGAGCATGCGCGACACGTCGCTGAGCTTCAATGGAGCCGCCCACGAACGTGAGCGGATGCGCGAGTAGCGCGATCCAGTGACGTGCACGCGACCGTGCTTCAATGGAGCCGCCCACGAACGTGAGCGGATGCGACTGCGCGATCGCGGACTGCGCCATCGTACGGCTTCAATGGAGCCGCCCACGAACGTGAGCGGATGCGCATCGCGCGTGAGCTAGCGCCGCAGCTCGCGCACGCTTCAATGGAGCCGCCCACGAACGTGAGCGGATGCCTGGTCGCGTCAGCCGACGGTCGCGAGCATGCTGACGGCTTCAATGGAGCCGCCCACGAACGTGAGCGGATGCCTGACGCAGCGTCGCGTGCATCGCGCAGCGCACGTCGAGCTTCAATGGAGCCGCCCACGAACGTGAGCGGATGCGCATGCGAGCATCGCGCGATCGTCGCAGCTCGATCGTGGCTTCAATGGAGCCGCCCACGAACGTGAGCGGATGCGTTGCTGACTTGCGACTGGTGCGGCATGCGCTATCGGCTTCAATGGAGCCGCCCACGAACGTGAGCGGATGCTCGACTGCGTCGCGGCATCGCGTGCTGAGTCACGACGAGCTTCAATGGAGCCGCCCACGAACGTGAGCGGATGCACAGCGACGCGTGATGTCACGACAGCCGCGATCGGTCGCTTCAATGGAGCCGCCCACGAACGTGAGCGGATGCATCGCAGACGATTGTCAGCGACTCCGGAGCATCGATCGGCTTCAATGGAGCCGCCCACGAACGTGAGCGGATGCGCAGCCGCCGTGCGGGACGGCGCAGCAGCGTCAGCGCTTCAATGGAGCCGCCCACGAACGTGAGCGGATGCAGCAGATCGTGCGTGCTCGATCGCTGCCAGCATCGGGTCGCTTCAATGGAGCCGCCCACGAACGTGAGCGGATGCGCAGTCGTGCGATCGAGCGCTGCGAGCATGCGTCATGGCTTCAATGGAGCCGCCCACGAACGTGAGCGGATGCGAGCGCTGCGCGAAGCGCTGCGACGAGCCATGTCGGCTTCAATGGAGCCGCCCACGAACGTGAGCGGATGCGCCGTACGCACGAGCGCTGCCGACACGCCGCGGCATCGCTTCAATGGAGCCGCCCACGAACGTGAGCGGATGCCACGCTGGCGTCGAGGTGCATGCTCGCGACCAGCGTGAGCTTCAATGGAGCCGCCCACGAACGTGAGCGGATGCCAGTGCCGTAGCGCTCGACGCACGGCGCTGCGGCAGCTTCAATGGAGCCGCCCACGAACGTGAGCGGATGCCGCGCAGCTGCGATCGCGTGCAGCGTCGCCGAGCGGCTTCAATGGAGCCGCCCACGAACGTGAGCGGATGCTCAGCTGCGTACGCTGAGCGCAGCGCAGCCGCGCTGGCTTCAATGGAGCCGCCCACGAACGTGAGCGGATGCACGCTCGCTAGCGGAGCCACGCACAGCCGATCGCAGGCTTCAATGGAGCCGCCCACGAACGTGAGCGGATGCACGAGTCACCGACAATACGGCCGACAGCACTGCGATCGCTTCAATGGAGCCGCCCACGAACGTGAGCGGATGCCCAGACGCGCTCATGGCTCACGTGCCGATGTTGGCACGCTTCAATGGAGCCGCCCACGAACGTGAGCGGATGCCTGCGCCGACGAATCGGCTGCACGCGTCGCGCTCGATGCTTCAATGGAGCCGCCCACGAACGTGAGCGGATGCGCGCAGCGATCGACGTCGCTGGCACGTCGACCGATCGCGCTTCAATGGAGCCGCCCACGAACGTGAGCGGATGCACTAGCGTCGACGCGGCATGCGCGCGCGTCACGGCGCGGCTTCAATGGAGCCGCCCACGAACGTGAGCGGATGCAAAGACTCGAAGCGTCAGCGCGAGCACGTCGAGCGCTTCAATGGAGCCGCCCACGAACGTGAGCGGATGCCGCTGAGTCACGTGGCTGATCGAGCGATCATTGCACTGCTTCAATGGAGCCGCCCACGAACGTGAGCGGATGCACGCATGTTGCCTGAGTCGAAGCGCATGCTACGTGCTGCTTCAATGGAGCCGCCCACGAACGTGAGCGGATGCCATGCGTCGACTGCAGCCAGGCTCGTGCGGCATGCAAGCTTCAATGGAGCCGCCCACGAACGTGAGCGGATGCTGCGTACGTGACGCCGCAGCGTCACACGATGACGCGCTTCAATGGAGCCGCCCACGAACGTGAGCGGATGCCGACGCGTGATCGCTCGCAGCGGCTCGTGCTCGATCGCGCTTCAATGGAGCCGCCCACGAACGTGAGCGGATGCCTGCGACACGCGTCGCATGCGCGTGAGCCGATCGCGTGCTTCAATGGAGCCGCCCACGAACGTGAGCGGATGCACGACGGTCAGCACGCGTGGCACGTCAGCTCGCGCGTGCTTCAATGGAGCCGCCCACGAACGTGAGCGGATGCCTGCGCAGCGCCAGTCGTCGCTGCGCATCGCTGATCTGCTTCAATGGAGCCGCCCACGAACGTGAGCGGATGCCTGCGATGCGGCGACGCTCAGTCGGCCGATGCTGCATGCTTCAATGGAGCCGCCCACGAACGTGAGCGGATGCCCGTCTGACGCAGCCATGCCGATCGCAGCACGGCGCAGCTTCAATGGAGCCGCCCACGAACGTGAGCGGATGCGCCGATCGACGACAGGCGCGCGTCAGCTGCGAGCTGGCTTCAATGGAGCCGCCCACGAACGTGAGCGGATGCCGATCGCTGAATCGTCGCACGCGCCAAGTCTGAGCTCGGCTTCAATGGAGCCGCCCACGAACGTGAGCGGATGCAATGCGTGGCGCCTGCGTGCGCGCGACTCGATGCGCGCTTCAATGGAGCCGCCCACGAACGTGAGCGGATGCTGCAACGGCAGCATCGCCAGCGACGCGTTCGGCGCGCTTCAATGGAGCCGCCCACGAACGTGAGCGGATGCTGCGGCCGTGTCGCGACGGATGAGCGATCGTCGACGCAGCTTCAATGGAGCCGCCCACGAACGTGAGCGGATGCATAGCGATCGCGCTAGCGGCGTAGCCGATGACGTCGCTTCAATGGAGCCGCCCACGAACGTGAGCGGATGCCGATGCTGAAGCGATCAGTCTACGCGACGCGACTGCTGGGCTTCAATGGAGCCGCCCACGAACGTGAGCGGATGCCTGGCTTAGCTCATGACTGCGCATCGCGACTCGTGCTCGCTTCAATGGAGCCGCCCACGAACGTGAGCGGATGCATCGTCAGCGGTGCCGCGGGACACTCGCGTGAGCCGGCTTCAATGGAGCCGCCCACGAACGTGAGCGGATGCCGACTGCGAGCATCGAGCGTGCCGACGCGATCAACGACGGCTTCAATGGAGCCGCCCACGAACGTGAGCGGATGCTGCGCGGCGCGCGCGTCGTGCGAGCGCTGGCGATGCGATGCTTCAATGGAGCCGCCCACGAACGTGAGCGGATGCCGCGCTCGAGGCGCGCATCAGCGTCCGCGACGATAAGGCTTCAATGGAGCCGCCCACGAACGTGAGCGGATGCCGAGCACGCCGGGTATGACCGGAGACCGGCCAATGCTGCTTCAATGGAGCCGCCCACGAACGTGAGCGGATGCCCGTGGACCGCGGCGCGTGCACGCGACAGCTCGTCCGGCTTCAATGGAGCCGCCCACGAACGTGAGCGGATGCACTCGCACGAGCAGCGCTGCCAGCGCGAGGTCGCGCGCATGCTTCAATGGAGCCGCCCACGAACGTGAGCGGATGCGCGCTGATGTCCGTGCATCGTGCGAGCCATGTTCGTGCTTCAATGGAGCCGCCCACGAACGTGAGCGGATGCGCTCGCAGCGCACTCGCTGCGCGCGCACTCGCGACGTGCTTCAATGGAGCCGCCCACGAACGTGAGCGGATGCGCTCGACGTGCGACGAGATGCGCGACCGCACGCAGGACGCTTCAATGGAGCCGCCCACGAACGTGAGCGGATGCCGCCGAGTCGTAGCGCTGACGCCTGCACGATCGCGCGATGCTTCAATGGAGCCGCCCACGAACGTGAGCGGATGCCTAGCTGTCGCTGCGCCACGCCGAGTCTGCCATGCGGCTTCAATGGAGCCGCCCACGAACGTGAGCGGATGCTGCCGTGCGCGAGCAGACGGTCGCGGTAGCCGTGGACATGCTTCAATGGAGCCGCCCACGAACGTGAGCGGATGCCTGCCCGATCGGCGAAGCATGGCGCAGCGATCGCGCTTCAATGGAGCCGCCCACGAACGTGAGCGGATGCGCAGCGATCGAGCTGCCTGACGCCGCATCGTGCAGCGGCTTCAATGGAGCCGCCCACGAACGTGAGCGGATGCACGTGCGAATGGCGATCGTGCTGCGCAGTGCCGCATGCTTCAATGGAGCCGCCCACGAACGTGAGCGGATGCCGTACCGCGAATGCGCCGCGAGCGACGCGATCGGGCTTCAATGGAGCCGCCCACGAACGTGAGCGGATGCGCGCATCGGCGCTGTACCGCTGTGCACGCCGGATGCGGCTTCAATGGAGCCGCCCACGAACGTGAGCGGATGCGTCGCTGGCACGCCGACCGAGCGCCGACGTCGATCGCGCTTCAATGGAGCCGCCCACGAACGTGAGCGGATGCAGTCTGGAGCTCAGCGGTGCCAGAGCAGCCGACGTCAGCGCTTCAATGGAGCCGCCCACGAACGTGAGCGGATGCCGCGTGCGACTCGTGGACGCGGCTGGCGCGCGTCGGCTTCAATGGAGCCGCCCACGAACGTGAGCGGATGCCCATGCGTCACGACGTCATCGCGCGCTGCACGATCGCGGCTTCAATGGAGCCGCCCACGAACGTGAGCGGATGCCGTCACGGCTGACGCGTCATCGGTCGCGCGAGCTGGACGCTTCAATGGAGCCGCCCACGAACGTGAGCGGATGCGTCGATGCTGCGGCTAGCACGGTCGACTGACTGAGTCGGCTTCAATGGAGCCGCCCACGAACGTGAGCGGATGCGCCGCTCGACGCGACACGATCGCGGACGCTGCGCTAGCTTCAATGGAGCCGCCCACGAACGTGAGCGGATGCACGGCCGCACGATGCGCTGAACGTCGAGCGTCACCAGCTTCAATGGAGCCGCCCACGAACGTGAGCGGATGCGGCTCTCGCCAGAACCCCAGGAAACTGAGGCTTTGCAGGCCGGATTGCGAGCGGTGGGGGGGTTGGGGCCTTCGGGGGGCGATCGGGCCATGGTGGGCATACCTTTTATCTGAGGATTTCCTTGGATTGTCAAAGAGCTGGGCGGTTGCGAGCGGTGGCCGGGGTCTGGCCATCGCGAAACCGCTCGCGCGAAGGGGAAGAGCATACCGCCGGGAAGATTCGAGGAACATAGGCAATCGAGTCGGTAGCTACGTCCTAAATTTAGACCACCAGGGCATGGCGTTCGGGGGCGATGTAGGTCTTGCCGATGGCAGCAATGGACGTGCTGCCGCGGCCTTCGACGGGGCCAACGTCGACGAAGAGCACTTGGTCCTCGTCATGCTTGATGATGGTGGCAAGCTCGGCGCGAAGTTCGACGAGCTCTCGATGGTTGAGCTCACAGCGGAAGACCGAGAGTTGCAAGTGATCGCCATAGCCGCGCATGGTCTTGAAGACGCGGCGCAGCCGTTTCGGCTCGCAGATGTCATAGGTGACGATGAAGGTCTGGCGCATGGGGATATGACCTCGGCTCAACGAGTTCGGAAGGCTGGGTACTGATTGATTTCGCCGAGCAACAGGCGGCCGAGCAGTCTGGCCTGCACTTCGATCACGCGGCGATAGCTGATGCGGTAGCCAAAGACGGGGTGGGTGACGAGTTGGTCCATCCGGCGTTCATAGGCAAGCAGCAGTGCCTTGCGCGCTCCGGATTTCAGGGCAACGCCGGATGGGTGGATGATGAAGTCGTTGGGCCGGATGGTGCCGTTGTTGAGCACGCCGATGGCCACCGAATCGGCAACCAGCGGGCGGTACTCCTCCATGAGGTCGAGCGCCAGGGCAGGCCGACCGAAGCGTGGTTGGTGGTAGAATCCGAGCATCGGGTCGAGCCCCACGATGCCCAGGGTGACGGTGAACTCTTTGGTGACCATCGAGTACAGAAACGAGAGCAGGGCATTGATTGGATCGCGGGGCGGGCGGCGGTTGCGGCCGTCGAGGTCGAAGTCGCCCAGGGCTGCATCTCCCTTCAGCATGCCGGTGAAGGCTCCGAAGTAGGTGCGGGCGGCGCTACCCTCGATACCCAACAGAGATTCGAGAGCCTCGGCAGCCTCGGCCTTCTTGGCAAGCTGTTCGAGCTCCGAAAGAACGACCGGCTCCGGTGCACGGTGGTTCCGACGCAGCAGCGTCCGGCTGTTGCGGATCTTCGAAGCTACCAGTCCGCGCGACAGCTGAAGGCAGAATGCCGAATCCGCAGCGGCTTGGTGCTGGGCGATGCGAAGCTCGATGTTCTTGTGGTCGAAGCCCGTCGCCCGCGCGTAGTACCACCCACCATAGGTGAAGAAGGAAACCGGAATGGCGCGTTCCACCAGAGTGCGGAGCGCCTGCGTCGTAACCTGCACGTTGCCGAAGAGCGCCAGTTGCGACGTATTCGGTAGCCGCGCCTCGAGCGCCGGAGCCTTGTCTTTGCGCTTGCTCTTGACGACGAGTCGCTCACCCTGCAGCGTGACATAGGCTCCGTTTTCCTGGACGTACAGCGGGACCTTGTCATCGCGCGCTGGGTGCAAGCGCCGCAGCGACTTCTTGGGATCTGGTTGCGGACCCACCGGATCCCAAGTTTGGGACTCGCCCTTATCTGCCAGGGTTTCGAGCGTTTCGGATTCGTCGTCAGCCGGAGCAGGTGGTTCGTCGATATCGTCGACGGCCGGTTCCTCCACGAGTCCGCGCAGCAGGTTGGTCTCGTCCGGCAAGCAAATACCCACCAGCGAACAGCCGTTGCACTTGGGGCTGTCCACCAACGGGGGAGGCGGATTCCCCAGAGCTACCACCTGACGAGCGCGGTCGGCTGCCTTCAGCGTACGCGCGACCAAGTCTTCAGTGATGGGGATGACCACTCGCTTGCGCGATGCCGCAAAGTAGATGGCGCCCTCGTCACAGGTGTAGCCGTGGTCGCGAAGCAGGAGCGCCTGGGCACCAACTTGTGCAAGCTCGGGTTCGTAAGCTCCATCGGGAACATCGGGCGCCGTACCCCGCTTGTACTCGATGGGTACGACGGAGCCGCTTTCCGTCCCCTCCACCACGTCCACCTTTCCCGTGATCCCCAGCCGCTCGGACGAGAGCCACAGCGAACGAGCCTCATAGGGACGCGGCTCGGGACGAGAGACTTCGTCGCCGGCAGCGACAGGATCAGCTGCGGCGGCTTCGGCGGCGCGCGCGTCCGCAGAGCGAGCAGCAGCCGCCTCAGCCTCGGCAGCGATCTCCGCTTCGGAAGGTCGCTTGGCTGCGCTGTGAGTCGCGCCCGCATCGGCTGATGACTGGTCCGATGCTGCCTCGGTAGCGGTTGGTGGCTGCGGAGGCAGCCTGCCGCGCGCGTCATCGGTACGCCGGTGGACTGCCCGCCCCTCGACCGTGAACGCATTGTCCGCAAACTCGCCTTGCGCCCATTCGAGATATAGCAAACGCTCGCAGTACAGTACCTCGTTGACCATACGCGCCGGCACGAGGTCCGGCGGGGCGCCTACGGCAGGGCGATGGCGGTGGGTCAGCGGTTTTGCGCGGTCGGAGGCGGGAACCGAGGGTGCGGGTGCTTCGGATGTGGTTGCCGGTTGGCGTGTCATGGTCCCCCCCTGCGAGTGTAGAGCCACATTCTATCCTACGGGAGACTCGTCCCAACATGTCTGGGACACTCCCCTCGGCGAAATGTCGCCGTTGGCTGAACAACTGGCGTGTACTGTGAGCTCGTACCACGCCAGCGATGGAGTGCCGTCGTGTCGAAGTGACCGGCACCAAGCTATCGCGTCAGGCCGCCGCGCGGCGAGCCCGCGCACGTTCGTCGTGCTCGAATGCATCAGCAAAGAGCTCGAGCTCTGCTGAACTCACCCCCAATGCCCTGCCAGCGGAGCGCCATGTTGCAACGGCGCTTTCGACGTCGCGCAGGATGTCTTTTGCCCGTTTCAACGGGAGGCGAAAATGAGTAATTGTCGACAGCAGACCGTCGATGGTTGCCTGCGGCCCCGCCTTCTGGCCTACCATTGGACTGGTAGCAGTTATGCCATTTTGATGGCACTATTCTGGTATGAAAGTTACCATCGACAAGGCAGGGCGCCTGGTCATCCCCGCGTCCCTGCGTGAGCGGCTCGGTCTCGAAGCGGGCACGGAGCTCGAGCTCAGCGTCGAGGATCTTTCATTGCGGCTGACGCGAAGCGTGCCAGGACCCCGCCTCGAGCGCATCGGACGGCGACTCGTCGTTCGGCCCACTGTCGCACCCAGCAGCTTACCGCGGGTGGACGTAGCGGCGCTCATCGACGAGGAGCGCGACCGGTGGCCGGTATAGCTGGATACTTCTTCGACACGAGCGTCCTGGTGGCGGGCATCATCGAAGTGGCAGGGGCGGAGCATCCAGCACAAGCGCTCATGACAGCGGTAGCAGAGCGGCGCTTCGTCCGCCCTGCTACCGCATGGCATTGCTGCCTCGAGTTCTACTCGGTGGCGACGAGGTTGCCTCGAGAGCTCCGCGTCGAACCTGCGGTCGCCGCACAGCTGGTGGAGGAAGAAATCGTCGCCCGATTCATCGTGCACGCGCTGCCCCGAGACCGAAGGCTCGGCTTCCTTCGGAGTGCTGCTTACGACGAAATCCTCGGCGGTCGCGTCTACGACGCCCACATTGCCGAGATCGCTCGGTCGACCGGGGCGGACGTCGTCGTCACCGACAACCGCAAGCACTTCTCGCAACTGCTGCGCCATGGCCTTCGTGTGCTGACCGCCGAAGAGGCAGCCGCGGAGATTTGAGGCGGAACAGCGTCGACCGTTCCCGCCCGGCAAACGGCGGTGTCAGAGCTACTCGTCCGCCAGCCGCGCCAGCTCGGCCCACAGGGCGTCCACATCGATAGCGAGCCCCTGGCAGGCGGGGACTCGATCGATGCGTCCCTCCGTCACTCCGACCACCCTCGTGTAAGTTCCCGCCGAATTGCGCTCGAAAATCTCGAAGGAGCCGAGAGCCGGATCCACCAGCCAATAGTAGCTAACCCCGAAGGAGGCGTACTCCTCCATCTTCTCGACGCGATCGCGGCGCTCATCCCTCGGTGATGGGATCACGACTTCTACCAGAATATCGGGTGGGCGCCGAATAGCACCCCGTTTTGGAGGAGCAGGGCTGCCCGGCAAATAGACGGCCAGATCAGCCCTTCGCCCACGGTTCTCGCGGGTGAGCATCTTCAAGTCGGAGCCGAACACAAACCCGACGCCTCCGAGCCACACCCTCATCAGTTGAATGAGCCACGTGACGGCCAACTCGTGCACCGCGTCCGGCACTTCTTCCTCCACGAGAAATCCATCGACGACTTCTCCTTGCTCCCCTTTGGGTAGCTGGAGCCACTCGTCCACCGATATCGGTCGCAGCGGGCGACCTGGTGTTCGATCCAGGAGGGGTGGCCAGCTCTGCGCCATGTCCAATCTCAAGCTAACATGCCGGGGCAAGCATGTCCAAGACAGCGATTCCCAGCCGTGAACCAGTCCTCGCTCACCAGACACAGGTCACTACGCTCGTCGCGTATCGCCCAGCGCGCGTTGAAGCGGGCGAGTGGTGTCCCATACTTCACGGCACCGAAAGCGCCAATTGACTATGGCCGTTGTTGGCGACCTCGGAAGTCCGGCACCCGCCGAGAGCAGCGAGGGGGGTGCGCCCTGCTGCTACCTCGGGCCTGAATGACAAGTTCCCAAGGCGCTACGTCGCAATGAGCAGACCCTTGACCGTTGCGAGAAGGCTGTGGCACAGGCGCTCTGAGTGTTCTTCGCCGAGCTGCTTCAAGACGGTCTGCACCAGCGGTTGGCACAAGAATGTTCCATCTGAAGACCACAATGACGCCTCGGCCATCCTGCGACGTGCAGCGTTCATGAGCTCCGGAGTAGGCTCATTGTGGGCAACGTCGTTCCTGAGCTCACGGACCTTTGATACCGCCTGACCTAGCTTCTGAAGGTGCTCCTGCTTCAAGTAGTGCTTTGCGAGACGTATCCCGCAGACATCATTGTCGAACACCCTGTACCGACAGACACCATCGACATCCTCGGCGACTTCGAACGGTCGGCGCCGGTCGTCAGAGCTCCCGTCCCCGCGTCGAACGAGGTCGTCGTCTGGAGTGGGGTCAACCTTGTACAGTCGGTGTTTGTTCGGAACATCCTGGCGCGTCAGGTACGGCCCGAGGTGATCCCATAGGGCGGCCTCGAAGAACGCGATCGTGCCGTGAACGGCCCTGGGGATGTCGCCCGCACGGAGCGCGAGCTCGACGCGCAGTGCGGCCCGCACGGCCATTCGAGGATGCTTTAGCACGAAAATGTCGCAGTCGTCCGGCATGGGCAATGACGAGGCAAAGCACCGCAGCCAGTCGATGATCTTCGTCCACGCCTGACCCGGCGCGTCCTGGATGTCACTAACCGCACCCCAGGCACCAAGCAGGTTGCCGCCCTCGACCTGCGACAGCGCCTGCCGGCGCGCGCGGAAGCCAGCGGCGGGGTGGAACTTCTCGGGCACGGGTCGGTCGTCTTGCGCGGTGAATGCGCCGTCCGGGACCTCCAGCACCTGCACCGAGGCGCTCCCCACCGCATACAGGCGCGCGAGCTCTTCGATCACGGCGTTCGCTGCGGCGAGCCCGCCTGTCGTCGCTGCCACTATGTTGTCTGGCTTGACCTCGGCGAACTCCGTGGCGAGCACCTGAGCGACGCCCTGGACCACCTTGCGACGCACCACGGCGTCCCGCGCATCGCTCGGATCTTCCAGCCGCTCCTCACGCGTCAACAAGTGGTGGAGCACCACCGGCACGCCAAGCTCGTTGAGACGTCGCTCCAGCACGGCGCCGGCCAGGCGCGGGTCACTGCCGACCGTCCGACGCGTGTCGAAGACGAGCGCGGAGGTCGGCGGTGACGTCGCGTCGAAGAACCGGAGCGCGGCGTCGAGCTTCGGCGTGCATAGGGTCAGATCGCCCTCGGGGAGCCCCCCCTTGCGCTCGCGGTCCTTGCGGGCCGGCACGTCCACTAGCCGATAGCCACGACGCTCGATCTCGTCGTGCAGCACGCCGCACATCTTGGGCTCGAGCTCATGGCGCACGCCGTCGACAACGAGCTGCACATCAGTGTGGCCCACCGTCAGGACGAGGAGCGTCGTCATGAGCTTTCCCCGTTGTGGTATCGACGAGCCCGCGAGTGCTCCGCTCGGAGCGACGTGTGATACGTGTAGATGTTGTCGTTGCCGTCACGATCTCGGCGGCGTGGATAGTCCTCGGCGTCCGGGTGCTTGCGCCGATGAATGGCAAGCCACTCGTCCTGCAATGCCGCCTTCGTGTAGTTCTCGCGCACCCACGTGGCGAGGTCAGGCTCGGAGGTCATGGTCGGTTCTTCGGCGGCAGCGTCGAGCCAGAGCAGCGCCTTGACCTCGATACGCACGCTGCCCCAACCCAAGGGTCTCGCGTAACCGAGCTTCGAGCAGTAGCCGTCTGCGTGGGCTCCGCCGAGTATGTTCTTGAACTGGTCCGGACACAACGCGACGAGGACGGCCGCCAACTCGGCGGGGTCGAGGTCGCGGAAGCGCAGCGTGAAACGGAAACGGCGGCCGGGCTTGGAAGTCTCGAGCGCGAGCGTGCTGCGGTCGTTGAGGCGGTTTGTCGCTGAGTCGTTGTTCCAGGGCTCGCCGGTGTAGGCATCCCTCCGATCGAGATAGAATTTGCGCCCCGCCAGCTCCCCGCCGTCGTCGTAGCCCGCGGCGTCACCATAGGTGACGAGCTTCGCCCAATCCGAGGGACGCGATTGCGGATGGTGCGGCTGTTTGAGGTAGTGCTCGACCGCGCTCGGGCGCGGCATCCCGAGCTCCTTGAGGAAGGTCGGTTCCAGGAACCGCGACTCCTCGGTGTCGCCGCTCTCGAGCACTTCGATAGCTGCGTTGGGGAACAACCGCCCCATAAGCTGCTCGTGGTCACCCTTGCCAATGTCAGCTGTGCCTTCGTTCTTCCTGTCGAGCGCGTAACCGAAGAGGCGTCGCACTGCAGAGAGGCCAACCGGGGCGTCATCGGCGTCGCGCTCCTGCTCCGCAGGGAGCGGGAATAGACCGTGTCGTTTGGGATTGCCGCCCCTCTTGCGAACCGAATCGGTGTAGGCCCAGCGGTAGTAATAGTGCCAGCCGAGCGAGACAATGCGCTTCTCCTTTGTGTCCCATTCGACCCAGATGAGGTCTCCGGGCTGGAAGACCACGGACTTTGCGGCATCCAGGATGCGTGTTCTTGCGCTGTCCCCGTGTTCCTTTGCGTCAGGATGCCGCTCACTGAAATGTCCGCTCGCTTCGTCAACGAGGTGCCGTAGCGTGGCAAGGTAGCCGTCCTGCGCGCCCTGTGGCACGTCCGCGCTCTCGGTCGAACCGATGTGGTTCGCGTTGATCGTTCGATGCAGGTTACGCTTCGAATTGAGCCGTTCACCCGCCCCCTGGCCGCCTCGATACGGGGCACCGTTCCCGTCGTCGAACCGATAGTAGTTCGATTGCTCCCGACGCCGCTTGTCGTAGCGGAGGTTGGTTGGCAAAAGCTCCAATCGCGTCGGCACCCGGACCTGCACGCCGCCCGCCACGTCGAGTGACATCGTCTCCACCCCATCGTTCGGGACGCGCGCGAGCCGCGCGACCAGTCGCGAGCCCGGCTTGTTTGGGAAGAGGGCGTTTGGACGGTACGAGTACAACCGTTCGGCAACGCGCTCCATCGGCGCGCCCAGCAGCGCCCCCAGCTCGTGGCGGAGCAAGCCCCTCAGCGAATCGGCGGGGATGATGACGGGGCGCTCGGACCACGGCGCGCGCAAGGGACAGAGCACAGACTTGGAATCGATGCTCCAGCCAGAATCCCTTACCTCGACGTCGACAATATCGTCCTGAACGCGGCCGACGTACTTGCGCCTATCCTCCTCGACCTTCTTCTGCTTCCTCCTGCGCTTTCCTTCATCTGTGTCGCTGGCGTCAGGATAGGAGGCCCGCGCAGCGGCTTGGACGAACTCCGAACATTCGTCTCGGCTCACAGTGCGGGCAGGGATAGCCCAAGGCTCTTCCGTGTCGTCAAGCGGCTGCCGCTCCCACCCGACGAGGAGCGGCGTCAGCGCCTGAATCTCGAAGCGGAGCTCGCCCGAGAGCCTGCCCGCGCTGCTCGTCCCGTCGTGCCAGACCGGCGCGGCCGTAGTGAACTGCGCAGGCAGCGAGACGAATCCATATGGCTTCTTCTTGACGTTGGCCTTGTCTGCCTCGGGAGTCAGCGAGCCGCCCCCACCGCGGCGCCCGGCCGGACCACCCCGTTGGCTGCCGCCTTCTCCGCCGCGGTCACCGCCCGACAATCGCCGCGTCCCGGCTGGGTGGCTGCTCTGTTCGTCGACTGGGTTGCGGTGCGCTGCGATGGTCGTATCGCCCTCGACTTCTTCGAGCCCGGCACTCCCAAGCTTCGCACGCACTTGCTCGATGTGCGTGTCCTTCGAAGCGCAGATGATCAGGTCGCTGGCGACGTTGGTGCCGACGATGTCGAGGTGGGGCATCCCGAGCTGATTGCTCTTCAGCTTGTTGATAGCGCCTTGCTCGCGCTGCTTGCCGTCGAGCGTGCGAACGCGGATGCGATGAATCTTGTTGGGCTTGCCGGGCATCAGCATTGCTCCTTGGCGAGGGTGAAGCCGAGTACCTCGTCGTCGATGTGCCACTCGCGGAGGAGCACGTTGCCTTGGCCGGTGTCGGCAGAAGAGAAGCGCGCGTGGCGACCACCCTGATGCGGCCCTGAAAAGCCGTGCAGGCGTGCGGGCGTATAGACGACCATGGTCCTTCGCTCGCCATCTTCGTTCGACGCGCTCTCTTTGATCAGCACGAAGCGCGCTCCGTTCGCCATGCGTACTGCACGCCAGGCCGCACGCTCGGCGTAGAATGCTACCTCATCCACCTCCAGTTTCTCGTCCTGTGGCCAAGCGCGTCCGAAGGTGGCGGGTGGCGTCGTCAGGGTGAGGTCGATGGTCGGGTCGCACCACCACGCGATGAGTGCATCGCCGAGCGCGGCCTTCGCGAATTTCGCGGCCTCGCTAAGCGTCAGCGCTATGCCGTTGAGCACACCGCACTCCGTCTGCACCCAAGCCTCCGTGCGTTCAGGGCGCTCGATGAAATCGCGCTTCGACGGCGTCCCGTGCGACGTGGGTTCCGGCTCGGCTGGACGCACCCAGCTTCTCGCCTGCTTCACGTCGTCGTTGCCCCACGGCTTTGCTTGCCATCGGCCCCAGCCAGCACCGCGTGTCTTGTGACCACCCACAGGAAGATGTCCGAGCGCTCCGAGCGCAACCTGACGATCGATGAGTTGGATGAGGGGCTCAATATTTTCAGGTGTGTCGCCTTCGATGATGACGCGAACCGGGAACACTCCCTGGAGCAGGCGCACGGCGTCTCGTTTCGCGCTGCCGTTGGAACCCGCGGAGAACTCGTCTTCCGCGTGCATGTGCAGCTTCACCGCTGACCAGGCTGTCTCGGCGCGGGCGTCGCAGATGAGGATGCGGCTGCTCTTGCGGACCGTGCCGAACGCTTTGCCTGCCGCATCGTCGTCGCCAACCTTTGCGCCCTTGCGGTTCGGGTCCTTCACGATGAGCCGTCCTAATCGCTCGTTCTCCAGCCGAGAAAAGGAGTGACGCAGCGAACCACGTACGCTCGCGCCCGGCAGCAGCGGGCGACCGCCCTCTATCAGCAGGGCACGATCCGTGCTCAGTGTGTCGAGGGTGCTCGCATTTGTCGCCCATGCGGGCTTGGCCCACGCGCCGTCGCCGGTCGACTGCACCGTTCGCTCGGTGTCATGCGGACCGACCGTGTACATGTCGAGGCCCCACGCTGCTTCGTTGGGCTCAGGCCTGTATTCACCGAACGAGATGTTCACGTAGAGGGTGCGGAAGCACCACGAGCGCGTAGGCGCCACGACTGGCACGTCAGCGAGAGGCGGCGGCAACTGCAACTGCGTGCGCCCCGACTTCACCCATGCGCCGTAGCTCGCCTCGTCGAGGCGGTAGGCACGGAGGCCCTCGATGTGACACCAACCCAGCCCATGCGCCGCACCGCCGCCGAGCCAGCAGCGACCCCTTGCCCAGTGCTTTGCGAGTACGTAACCGAGGATGCCCTCTGCCTCGCGACCTTCGTCGTCGCGCACCGCGTCCGGGATCCGCGACCAGTCGACGCGGATGTTGAGCTGCCAGTTGGTGCCCGCCGGGATGACCTCGCGGTCGTAGAGCACGCCACCTGCGCGGGCGCCAGTTTTGTGGCGGATGCCCACTCCCGCGCGGACGCGCGGAGCGGCGGTCGTGGTCGCATCTGCGAACTCCCACGCCGAGCGGCGCAACACCGTGCGCCGCTCCCGCATCTCTCCGAGACGCTACGCGGCAGCGGATAGAAGAAGCGCCGGGCCATCGCCACGGCAGCACCCTTGATGCCGCGTCCGACGAGCGTCGGCACCTCGCCGACGAGCGCGAAGGGTTGGACGGCGCTGCTCTCGCGATCGAGCCCCGACACCGAGAGCGCCGAGTCCTGCACGAGCGTGGCGGTGAACAGGGTGAGTTTCGTGGTCATCGGGCCTCCTTGCGTATTTCGGCGCGCAGCCAGCGTACGAAGAACCGCGCGTAGAGCTTGCGTTGTTCGGATTGGAGCCTGTTGAGCTTCTCCAGCACCGCCTTCGCGTCTTTGTGCTTCCAGCTCTTGGCGCCAGCCGTCTTCGGGTTGAGGCGTTCGGCAATGGCATTCGTATTCTTGCTGGGCTCGAAAGCGGCAACGAGGTCGCGCCACTGGGACAGGCTCGGCTTGTGATCGTTGGCACCACCAAGCTTGGCCAGCGACTTGTGCGCTTTGAACCACTCCTGCGTCTGTGCGGCGACTATCTCTTCCGTTGGTGTCGGCGCCAGGGGTCTGAGCGTTCGTCGTGCGTACATCGCCTGTCACACCAGGGAGCGCCGCGTCGAGCCGAAATCGCCAAAAGCCCTCGTGCGTGCGCTCGCCGAGCCAATCGGCCTTCGCTGCCCGCTCCACGAGCTTCGCGACGCCCGCGCCAGATACCTCGAACACCGATCCTCGTCGAACGCCAGCCGCGGGCATGCGCCAGAGGCGCGATGTGCCGTTGAAGCCATGCACCGTCACGCAGTCCTGTTCCTCCTTGAGCTCTTCGCGCGGATCCCTCTCGATGGTGATGTCTTCAGTGCCGATGACTTCGCGTAGCGACGTTTGGTCCAGCTTCGTGCGCCAACGCAGCCACTCATCTCGAACGAGCAGGTCAGATGTGAGCGTCAGCAGCGCCTTTCTCCGTAGTCTTCTTCGCCGCTGGAGTGCCAGACCACGCGAACTGCGCCACCTCGACCGGCGCGCCAGCGCGTCCCACACGGAGCCAGCGCCATCCCTCAAGGATGGGACCAAGCTTCTCGGCAACCTCCTTCAGGTCCTCGGGTGTCCCCTGAAGTTCCGCGAGGAAGTGAGTCTCCTCGACAATCTGCTCGATGGCGAAGAGCGACGCGTCGAGTTGCGTCGGATCGGGGCGTCCGTTGCGCAGGCGCACGCGCCGCGCCGGGCGAAACGTCGTCCACGCCTCGGTCGCGCTGGCGCGGTAGACGAAGAGATCGTCTTCTGGCCGCTTAAACTTCACCCCGTTTCGCTTCGTCTCCCCCTCAGCGCACCACGCATCGAGCCGTCGCGTCGGTGCCGTCGGCTGCGCCCACCACGGCATGTCTCCCGCTGCGCCCTTTGGCTTCTCGCTCTGCAGCGACAGCGGTGCCGGCAGCACTTCGACGCCTTCGAGCTTCATTGGCGGCTGCGGCAGAGGCAGCGCGTCGCTCACGGAAATCCGGCCCGAAGTCAGCAGCGAGGCCGCGTCACGATCGCCCTCGGCAATGAGCCACGCCGCGACCGCACCGAGTAGCGTCCGCCCTGGCACGAAGGCGAGGCTCGGGATCAAGTTGTCGGGCGTCGCCGTCGCGGTGATGCAGAGCGGATCGCGGTTCTTCAGCAGCAGTGTAAGATGCCCCGTCGGCGCACCGGTTGTGCGCCTCGACGCCCTGACTCCGAGACCTCCGAGCGAGAGCTTCACGCGCCCCGCGCCGGTGGAGCGGCCGCTACCCAGCGCGTCGACTTCTTGTACCAGCCGTTGCAGTACGGCCAGCTCGCTCGCGGGCAACTCGACCTCGCCCACGAGCTTCGTGCCCCTCCGTACGTACTCGACAACGCGCAGCGTGTCGTCCTTTGGCGCGCGGTTGTCGAACGCCTCGCGCGCGGTCGAACGCCAGATGTGGCTCTCGGGGTTCTCCTTCGCGTACAGCGACATGAACACAGCGCGCTGGCGATCTCTACGCGAGTAGTCGCCACCCGCGCGCCCGAAAAAAGCTTCGGCTTCTTGGTCACCGCGAAGCCTGCGGGCGGCGTCGCGCAACACGCCCTCAACGTGCGAGGCCCAGATGACGGGCCGACCATCTCGATCGCGCGCGATGAGGGCGTCGATCCCGCCGCCGCCGGAGCCCGAGCCGAGATGTGCATCGGAGAGGAGCTCCGCAGTAAGCGTGCGACGCACCCAGCTGTTGCTCTGGCTCGCTGTTCCGACGTCGGAAAGACTGGGTTCCGAAGTGGATGCTCGCTTGGGGAAGTGGTCCTTGTGTTTCTTAGACATGGGCGTCCTCACCGTCGGTGAGCGTGGCTTCGAGGCTGCGACCGAGACGTGTGATCTCGGCGATCTCGACGAGATCGAGCAGCCCGGTCAGCCAGGGGCCGTTGTTCGCGGCGCGTCGCCAGAGGGACTCCAGGCCTGCGTCATCGAGTGCGCCCTTCGCCTCTCTTGATAGCTCGACGAATGCGAGCTCCGAGAGCGTACGACCGCGAGGGAGCTGCTCGACCAGGTACCGGAGTTGCGACCGTGGCGCACCGTCGAGCCTCTTGGCGCCCTCCACGAGTCCCTGGAGGGAGTCTAGGGTATTGCCAAGCACGTCCACCGGGCGCTGTGAGAGCACGCGCAAGTCGGTGCCGTTGCCGCGCAGCCAGTCGCGCCGACGAACCTCCGTGGGATCATCGACCCACGCGGTGGTGAAGACCGCCCAGTCAACGACGGAGCGTTTCGCGTCGCTCCCCTTGAGGCCGCGGAAGCGACGCTTCGCGGAGCTGGCGAGCTGCTCGGCCACCTCGTGCAGCCTATGGATTGGAATGTTGTGCTTCGCGAACACCACGCCCACGCCGAGTGTGAGCTTGAAGCCGTCGTTGTTGGTTTGGAGCTCATCGAGCTTCGCGCACAGAGCGACGACGAAGGACAGCGCGATCTCGGCACGGCAGACGAGCAAGAGATCGTCGCCACCGAGCATCAGTGGGACGAGCGGAGCGAAAACCTCAGGAGACTTCCCGGCTTTCTCTGCGATTGCCTTCTCAGTGCTGCGCCGTGTTGAGTCGATATCGTACGCACTATCCAGCGCCGCCTTTGCCGCTTGGCGCAGGAGCACACGGTTTTGGTGAAAGAAGCGTGCATCTCCAGCCACGTCACCAGGTTTGCTCCTCCCGACGCCGTTGCCGTCGGCGTGGATGAGCGCGAGGTAGCCATTGCCTACGAGCTCCTTCAGCTCCTGCGCGCGAGTCAGCGTCGCGAGCTTCGTTGTCGCGCTTAGCTGGCTCGCAAGGTCGAAAGCAAAGCCTCTGGCTGCACGCTCGCCAACACTGTCCCGGGTGGCAACGTCCAGCGACACGGCATGCTCCTCGTAGTCTTCGTCGTGCGCATTGCCGCGCGCCACTATGGCCGACGCAAGACCGCGTCCGGTCCACTGGCAAGGCGCCAGCACCGGCATCTCAGTCGAGAGATGGACCGCACTCTTCTTCTGTTCGACACCATCGATAGAGATGCGGAAGCGAAGGCCGGGAAGCTCTCGACGAAGGAACGCCGCTGCCTGTTCAGCGAAGACTTTGGCGCCGCTCGCGAACAGTGCCTCGAAGTGACCGCCATCGCGCGACAAGATGCCATCCTGAGCGTCTATGGAGGGATCATCGTGCTCTTTCAGCGGGTCTTGCGAGTGAGCAACAGGATACGCGTCCTTGGCGGAAGTGAGGGACCACGCCCCACCTTTGCGCGCAAGCTTCGGCAGCTCTGCACGGAGCGCCTCACCTAGTAACGCGTTGGCGCCTACCATTGCGCGAAGGCGTGGGACAGCGAAAAGCCACGTTTGGACCCGCTGAAACTCGACATGAACACGGCTCACCACTCGTTGCCCATGGGCCATACTCACCTGCTCACCGCGTGCTCAATGCCTAGCCCAAACACCCCCAACCCAAAATGCGCCCCGTACCCCACCGCAATTGGACCGCGCACGGGCTCCGGGAAAACCAGGCGGTAGCCGAAACCTCGGTTCGTGCTGCGGGCGCCCTCGCCGCGGTGGCGCAGGGTCTTGAACTCGAGCCAACGAACGGGTTTGCCGCCCAGGTCGGTGGCGTCGACCGGTTCAATGCTGACCGGCTCTGGAAGGCCGGCTCTGCGGAGCAAGCGTCGTAGATCGTGCTCGGGGGATCCGATCTGGAGGCCGTGTTCGTCGAGCTTGGGTGCACCGCCAGCTTTGGTTTTCGCGTGGCGCGTCGGAATGAAGGGAGTGCGCGACACCCACGTGTCACTGGTCACGAAGAGCGGACATTGCCCGGCTGCGAGGTTGGTTCCGGCGAAGTCTTCGGGTTGCCCGACGCCAAGCAGGACCAGCTGGACCGCATGACCACCGCGCCCCCAAACATCGCGCAGGCTGTCCATGGCTCGACGCGCGGTCTCGTCGAAACCCATGGGGGCGTAGAGGGTGACGTGAGTGATGCGGCCGTGCGCACCGTTGGCTTCGGGCAGGATGAAGGCGTGCTGGTTTCCCGTGAGGGGCCGGCCCTGCTCGTCTTTGCCGGAGAACACGATAGTGGCGTCGGACCGGCTCATCAGGGCTGCTCGCACGCGATCGGCGAGTGAGAGGCACTCCGTGAGGCGCGGCAGCACCTGGCTGGCGAGCGCAAAGCGGGCGGCAGTGGGCAGCTCCCGCGCAGCCGGAGATGCGTTGGCGCGAGGTAAGGTCGTGACAGCGTCGCGCGGACGGACATAGTCGACCCAGCGCGTTCCGGGAACGCTGCTCCAGCCCTGCTTTTTGAGCTCGCCCGTGTCGAGCTCGAGGGCCTCGAGCAGGGTGCGCGGTAGGCTGGCATCCAGCTTGTCCTTGTCGGATTTTGAGAGCTTCACCTTGCTGGGGTCCTTTCCCTTGATAGCTGCATCGTGCTTCTTTTCGGAAAGCCGCTGCTCGAGAGCTTCTTCGAACGCGCGGGTGCGCCAGGCCACGACTTCCTTGGCGCGCATGGGGCAGAGCACCCGGATCAGCTCCTGGTCGGGAGCGGGCTCGGTGCTAGTGTCAGCTGTCAGCGGGACGGTGTTGGGCCGAACGCTCTCGACGAGACAGTCAGCCAGGCGCGCCTCGACCCACGATTCGGCACGGCCGAAGTAGCTCATGCGTGACAGCAGCACGGACAAGGCTGCGTGCTGCGCGGGGGACAACTCCAGCGTCGACCAAGTGATCGGGACGCAGCTGGAAGCTTTCGAGGTGCACGAAGGTATCGAATACCTTCGTCGTCTTTTCGATGCCTTTGTCGAGCTTGCCGATCGGCATGTAGTGGCGCGTATGAGCTCCGATGGCGGTAGGCAGGCGGTAGGTGGGCGGCGTTTCGGCGAGCGCCTCGATCAGACTGGTTAGCTCGGTTGCATCAATTTCGTGCGAAGCCTTCAGGTGCCAGGTGGCCACGAGCGCTCTCAGGAGACGCCAGGGGCTCGGTGGCCATTCGACGCCGCCCTCGTTGACGTGCTGGTCCCAGGGGGTCGCATGATAGCGCCCCGTGGGGAAGCGAAGCTCGATGGAAAGCACCGGCTAGGCCTTGTACTGAACGCGGGTGACGGCGGGATCGGCGAACTGCTTCGAGCAGGCCTTCACGAGATTTGGCAGTTCCTTCTCGAGGTCCTGCAGGGATGGGAGAGCATAGCCAGTCGGTCGCTGGATGCGTGGCTCGGCAGCTGGCTCGAGGTCGCAGGCGGTGCGCAGGCGAAGGCCCTCTCGCAATACGCGCTGGATCTTGTAGAGAGCTAGGGCGATGAGCAGCTGCTCCGCCTCGGACCCCAGCCGAAAGCCTCGGATCTGCGCCAAGTCGAGGTTGAAATAGGCGGTGGGCTTTCCGGTGTACTCATCGCGGTGAAACGGCACGTGGCCGAAGCCCTTTTTGGTATCGCCCTGGGGGTCGACGTCGTCTCGTTTCACGCCCCCTCCCGGTGCCACATTCACATCGCGGGCCTCGATGAACGACGAAAGCGCTCGAGGCAGTCGCAAGCGACCGCCCGCGAGCTCGCCCTTTGCCAGAAAAATGCCATGCAACAGCGCGTTGACGTCGTACTTGAACAGAACCTCCGCCAAGCGCTGTAGGTCGACGCGACCCTTTTCCAAGCCGCCGAGTTCCTCCTTCAGTCGATTGAAGAAGCTCTTGTCTTTGCCTTCGAGAATGTAGGGGCTGTTGAGCCGATGAGCTTCCAGCACGGAGTTCGTCAGCAGCTTGTCTTGCTCGTCGACGACCGCGACATACGGCAGCCCCCTGAGCGGCTCGACCCAGTCGTTGCTGGCCTCATCCCAACAGACGGCTTCCAGACGATTGGCCATGCTCTGCGCCGATTCGACCAGCAGCATGCGGGTGCCATCGGGGGCCTGGTAGTCCGCCGCACCCAGATCTGGGAAACCGGTGGGCTGGAACCGCGAGCCCTGCAGGGGCTTCAGATCTACCTCCAAAAGAAGGCGTGGCTGGGCTTTCAATGCGTCGACGTTCATGCGACAGCTCCGTTGTTGGTGGACTTGGTTGCGAGTGACCCGGTCTCCTGATCGGGCCGGGCCACGAGACGAACGAGCAGCGCTCTGTCACGCTGACGCAGGGGAAACAGAAGGGCTGCGGCAGTGCGCGCTGCGGCGCTGCCTTGAACGCCGAACGGGGTCAGGGCCGGTGCGAGCCCGCTACCTCTCAAACGCCGAATGGCTTCTCGACAGGCTTCGGCGCCCCTGCCCGCCGCGGCCAAGCGCTGTAGCTGAAGCACGATCGGAATCTCGTCCGTTTCGGTTACTGCGTCGCCCTGGCGTGGAGCAGCGCGCTCTCCGCGAGCCCGCTTGGTGGGCCCAGCGAAGCACAGCTTCAGCAAGGAATAGAACGCGCCTGGTAGCGGAGCCTGAGCAGGACTTCTCCGCCCGGGAAAATGGTCGGACCCGGCACGCGACCAGTCGATGAGAATGCAACCCCACAGCAAATTGGCGAGTTTCTGATCGTTGACGCGACCTTCGACAAAGTCAGCAATGTCGCCGAGATCTGTCTTCAAGCGGCCAGTGTCTGGGTAAGTGGACGCACCGGCCTGGATGGCGAGCACGAGGCGCCGACGCATGACCGCGTTCATCGCCTCGGTCAAATGTCCCGAAATCCATGCCACGTCGCGCTCGGAGGTGGAGTCCCAACGGACGCGAAGCCCGCTGTCGGTCACCCAAGTAGCCACCGGCTCGAGCTGCGCCCGGAGTGAGCGCAGTGTTCCTCTCGTTTCGGAGCTTCCGTAATACCCGAAGACCGATGCCAGCGATGCGGCAAGCCGGAACTCTACAGATCCATCATCGGACTGCCGAAGCCATTCCGGCGAAAGGGCGGGTACGGGATGAAGGTAGCTTTCCTCGGTCCAGCGGGAGCTGGTGGCCATGACCTGTTCGCAATTGCCAAGCGCCACGAGAACCTGCTGAAGCCGCAATGGATCGCCATGCGCACAAAGCTCGAAGATGGAGCTTTCGAGCTGCCGGAGCGCCCGCCCCGCAGTGGCTGGTGCGGTCTGAGACTTGGCCTTCCAGCGGAAGGCTTCGAGCCAGCCGTCTATCTCGTCCAATAATGTTGCTCGCCGTTCAGCTTTTACGGTGAAGCGCCCGAGCGGAACGGCGAAATAGGCAAGCCCATTTCGGACTTGAAAACCGTAGCGCTGAAAAGCGTCGATTCCTCGATCCACGCCGAGGCCGGCAACAGCTCGCGCGAAATCCACGCCGCTCTCCGCCGTCCGGCCCCCGACGCGCGCGCGTCCTTCGCCAAGCAACGCCAATACTTCCCGGGCCGTCGCGGACCTGCCCCACAACGGAAGCCAGAGCTCGGCGCGCGAGCTTGAGCTCGCTTCGTCCTCTTGGGTGGCCGACGCGTAACCAACACCGGCGGTACGCACCGTAAATGGAAAGGCCGGCGCTCCCGTGTCGTGCTCCGTTCTACGAACCGTGGCCGCAGCAAAGCTGGTGGCGCCCTCCAGCATCAGCACGAAGTCCCAGGGGTTGATCAGCGAGTCGGCACCAAAGCCGGTGTCCGCGTTCGCACCGCCAGCGTGACTGGGCAAGAATTGGCCAATGGGAGATCCTTTGCTCAGCTGGTTCGTGGGAGCGGCGAACAAGGCTGCTCGGAGCAGAGCTCGGGCCACAGGCGATGGGACTCCGTCGGCATCGAAAAGAGACCAGATGCGCTGCATGAAATTGTTGGTGAAATCCAGACGACCGTCATTGCCCCCCGTGCCCAGCAACGGTGGGTATTTGGGCCCATCCGCCGACAGAACATAGGTCGCGTCCAACCACCAAAGCGAGTGATCGGGAAATGTCGCGCGGCAGCGCTCCAGTAGCAACGCCTTGGTATCACCTCCCTCTTTCTCGGTGATCCCGAGCTCGACCAGAACACCCTTCGCCACCTCGACCGTTTCGCGATAATTGGCGAAGCGCGATCCCTGCGAGGCGGTGACAGCATCTATCGCCTTAGTGTTATCTTTCGAATAGAATCCGCTCCCACCATTCCATGGCGCAACGATTGGCGTCGGCCGGTATTCCTCCAGAAAGAATCGCTCCAGCGCTTCCTGGTCCAACTCCGTGTGCAAGACGAAACGCTCTCGCTTCCAGCAGCCCCGCACACTGGGGTCCTTCTGCTCGGCCACCAGACGCAGCACGCCCAGCGCTTTGAGATAATGCGCCAGCGGCACTGGCCTGCAGCCTTCTAGAACGAGCTCAGTCATCGTAAGCACCCTCCTGCTCCTTGCGGCTCGCTCGCCAGTCAGCGATGCGCACGATCGTTTCTAGCAACGCCAGGCGAAACGGACCAAGGTGCGTGGCGTCGCGCAATTCCAACATGCGTTCGAGCCAGCTGCCTTCGCCGAGTTGCATGATCGATAGCTCCAACCTCAGCCCCGAGAATGAGCGCCCATCGGGAAGCTCGAACGGGGGAAGCACGTCGCCATCCCACACGCCTCGCGCAAATAGGCGTTCGGGTTCCTCGGGTTCCGTCTCACCGGGCAACGAGCGCAACGACAAGCGTACCTTGCCGTGGTGGGCGGCAACCAGGTACGCGACCAGGTTGCGGAGCTCGGGCTCGACTTCGCCACTCGCCGCCAGCCAGGCCAGCGCCGAAGCGAGTTCGTGGCGGAAATGCCTACGTTGCTCGAGGCTCTTGAGGCGATGGTTCGACTTTGCCCATGGTCCCTCCCCGCTGGGTTTGAGGTCGGGGCGGTTCTCGAGCGGTGCCAGCAGCTTCTGTTGGAACGCCTCGTGGGCTTTGCCGACGTCGTGCCACAAACCAGAGGTAGCCAGCGCCTCGCTGAATGAACCCAGCCCCGCGGCTTCACTCAGAACCGTCGCTTCGTCACGAACGTGCCCCAGGTGATCACTGAGCGATACCCAGCGGCCCAGAGCCGTATCGGGGTCGCTCGCGTAGCCATCCGTGCCTACCGGGGCTGCATCGCCAACCGGAATTGGGGGAACTTCGTGCTTTGCGCCCACCTTACCGGTCCAACCGAGTTCGGGATCGTAGCCGCCAGCACTCGAATGCAGCAGCAGCACCTGTCCCGCGTACGCCCGCGTCGCGACCTCCCAGCGCTTGTCGAGGGGATTCCAATGCCAGGCTTGCAGGCGCGCCGCGCGGCGCTTGTCTTCCTCCGAGCCCCCAACGAGCTTTCTGCGCTGACGCTCCAAACCCGAGAGGAATTCGCGCATCGCCGTAAGCGAAACGCGGCACAGCTCGCCCCGCACGGGCCGACTCGAGTCCTCGTCGGGAGCCGGCCCCGCGAAGTCGCGCCAATAAACTTGGATGTCGGTGTCGTCGCCATCCCGAACATAGCGCGCAATGTCTATATCGTTCCCCGACAGGTCAGGGGTCGTGTCGAACAGGTCCAGCAAATCCCGCCGTCGGATCACGGGTCGCACCAGCTGCGGGGGCTGGTACTCAATCTCTTTCAGGCTCTGCGGACCGGCATCCCCGCCGTTCTCTGACAGGCGCGACAACAGGTTCCTTGCCTCGTCGAGCTCCGCTCTTTCGTAGGGCAGACAGATGCCACTCTTTTCTTGTTCCGTATCGATATCCAACCAATAGACGGCGGCTGCATCTTCGCCGTACCGATTACAGCGCCCCAATCGCTGCACCAGCGAGGGCCAGGGGGCCAGTTCAGTGAACAGCGTCCGCGAGGAAACGTCCACGCCTGCTTCCACCGCCTGGGTCGCAACGACGATACGGTCCTCGTCTGTTCGTTGCAAAATCGCTTCCTCTCGCTGGCGGTCCAGAGCACGAAATCGCGAATGCACCAGCGCGGTGTTCTCGTCGGTACGAGCTTCTATGCTGCGGAGAGCCTGATAGATGCCTTGGGCGCGCGAGACGCGGTTAACGACAACCAGGGTCAGCCCACCGCGTTTGGAATGTTCGCTGGCAACCTGCTCTGCCAACACCTTCGCGTAGCTCTGGCGCTCGCTATCCTTATCCAGCTTTAGACTGTCAACTTGGCTAATCGGCTTTGCAGCGCTCACCCTCGCCTGGACAAGCTTCTTTTCGTGGTCAGCGTCTTTCAGCGTGTGCTTCTTCCAACCCTCTGGCGGCTTTCGGTGGTCGACCGTGTCGAGCGGCCCCTCGCCCAGCGTGGCGCTCATCCAGAGGCTGTGCGTCGGGCCGTGGGCGCCGAGCTTTTTCCGCAGCCCTTGCAGCTGAGCGCTCGTCTCGATACCGACACCAATGAGCTGCGTTTCATCGAATACCCAGAGACTCCCATTGTTGAGCAATCCGAAATGCACCGGCCATTTGTAGCGGCTCAGCGCATACCCGCGGTTCAATGCACGCGACAGCAACATGTCCTGCGTTCCGATGATAATCGCGGATCGCTCGGGGTGGTTTTCCCACTCTTCGTCGACATCACCGCCCATCAGGACATGTACGGTTGGGCTCGAGAGCTGTTTGTCTGCGAAGTGTGGTGCTGCCTTGGCGCACCAGTCCAGCGCGACCGCTTGCGTTTGCTCCACGAGCACACGCATCGGCAAGCAATAGATCAAACGCACCCCTGTTTCCGGATCGCCCTGCGAACACTTGTACAGCCAAGCGACGATGGCCGCGGCGGTTTTCCCGAGGCCGGTGGGGACGTCCAGCAGGTCCGGCCACGGCTCGATCCCGAGGCGCTCCTGATAGGGAAATGGTTCGCGACCCGTGACGCTTTCGAAAAAGGCTCGATAGTTCAATGAAGACCTCCGTGGCCTAGGCTGTGCGCCGATCGGTTGGCTCCAGGCAAGTTCACCCGCCTCGCTCTCACCCGCCTGGTACCTGACGTCTTCACCCTTGCCACCCTACTTCCCCCCTGTCCCAGCATGCTTGAGCCTCCTCGTTCGCGCCGGTTCCGGCTTGCGTCGATATCGCGCTGCGGCCGTCTCGACCTCGCGCTGGGTGGCTTCGCGCAGCTCGGCGGGCTCGAGTGCTTCGGCTTCGCCGCCCCAGCTGAGGACCCAGCGCATGGCTTCGATGGTTCCGGCGACTTGGGCGGAAACGATGGCGCTGCCATCGGTCTGGGGCTCGACGCGTTGGTCTTTGATGAGCGGGTATTCGTCGGCGAGCCAGGCAACGCGAGCGCTCAACGCTACGCGGACGCGGGCGAGCGCGCCGGTCCAGGCCTTGACCGAGTGGTTGAAGGCTTTTGCCAGACCCGGGGCTGGGCGGCGCTGGGCTTTGTCGTCTTGGACCTCGCAAGCTCGGATGCGTGCCAGCTTGTAGGTTCGCTCGGCGCTGCGTTCCAGGCAGTAGCCGAGCAGGTAGGGGGTATGGTCGGTAAGGTTGAGCAAGAGCGGCTCGACCTGGACGCGCTCGGCCCTTCCGCTGCGCGAGGCAGCGGCGTAGTCGAGCTGGAGCCGGCGACCGCGCCCGAGCGCCTCGTCGATTGCTGCCATGATTTCGGGGCGGCCTCGAGTTGATGGTTCGAAGCGCAGGGGAAGTTGGCGCTCTTTGGGTCTGAACTCGGCAAGGACCTCATCGAGAGCGCTCACCGCCTTGCTACCGACGAGGGGCTCGAGTTCGAGCCGTGCCAGGTGCAGCGCGGCGATCTGGAGCGGACTGAAGCCCAGGGGTGGCAGTTCGTTTTGGCCGAGCAGGCGCCAGCGCGTGGTACCGTTCACGCCCTCGCTGGTGAGCGGCACCCCGGCTTCCAACAGTGTGTTCAGTTCGCGGTGCAGGGTGGACTTGGAGATCTGGAGGCGCTCCATCATCTGTTTGCGGGTGAGCCCGCGCTCGACCCCCTGTAGCTCCAGCACGATTTGCCATTGGCGCAGAAGCCTCGTCTGCTTGGCCCCTTTGGGAGGCTTTCTGATCACTGGACGCTGCACCCCATAGAACCACGCAGGTAACTACAAACAAGTGACTCATGCAAGCCGTCGGCCTGGCTACCCACGTCGGTAAGTATGCTGTTTGCGCACACGCGTTCAGTTCGCCTGTCACGCACTCGGCGGATTCCACCCAGGCAAGGACGTCGACGACTGACATTACGCGCAGCGTCCAAGAGAGTGGACACCCCACATTGCGCGCTCAGGATTCCTGAAGTTCACGCCGTGGCCGACTCGAGGTAGGTCCTGGGTTGCAGGGCGGGCGCTGATCGGGAGTGTAAGGGCGGGCCTCCGCTGGCGTTGTGTCGAAGGCCCACGATGAAAAACCGCTTCGACAACTCGAGCCCGCGCGCGTTCCTTTTCCCATTGTTGCTCGCTTGCGCCACCCAGGCCTGCGGCGCCGCCACTCCGATGAAGGATGCAGAAGCTCCTGGCGTTTCGGAAGGCCCGGCCCGCGAGGCCCCCTTCGATGCCTCCGATGTCCCCGATGCCCCGACCGTGATGGACACGGCTGTGGCGGACACGGCTGCGGCGCCGGCCGACACCGCGGGGATGGCCATGCCGGCGCGTGCGTCGTCGTTCTCGTCGCCCGCGCTGGCAGCCCAGGCGACCGAGACGGAGGGTAGGGTGGAACCGGCTCCTGCAGCCGCGCCGCCCCCCGAGCCTTCTCGGGCGCCCACGGCCGCAAGCGCTCCAGAGCCGGATCGCGCTGTCATCGCCGAGGCGCGCCGGATGGTCGACATCGAAGCGCACCTGTCCATCGAGGTGAGCGACGTTCGGCGCGCGGCGAGAAAGCTGCGCCGGCTCGTGGCCAGTCGCGGCGGTCAGATCACGAGCGAGTCGATCACCGCCTCCGAACAGACCGCGCGCGCCGAGATCACGCTGCGCCTGCCCGCGCAGGGTGCCACCGACTTTCTCAGCGCGCTCGACGGCATCGGCATCGTGCGAAGTCGGCAGGTGAACGCCAAGGACATCGGCAAAGAATTTTACGACGCCACGATCCGACTCGCGAACTTCGAGGCTGCTCGCAAGCGCTACGAGGACATCCTCGGGCAAGCGAAGAGCATCGACGAGGTGTTGCGCCTGGAGGCCGAGCTCGGACGGATCCGCCAGCAGATCGAGCAACTGAAGGGCGAGCTCCGCTGGATGCGTGACCGCGCCGCCCGGGCAACGGTGACCGTTTCCCTCGTCACGCACGGCGACGCTCCGCCACCCGTCATCCTGGCGCCCGAGGCGAAGCTGTTTCCCGGTGTGCGCGCGAGCTTCCTGCGTGATGTACGCGGCTCCGTCGCCGACGAGAGTTATCTCGGTGCCGGGCTCATCGTTGGCATCTGGCCGCAGTTTGCCTTCGAGGTGCAAGGGTTTCGCACGCTCGACGAGGGCGCGGAGGGCCTCGCCGGCGTGTTCCTGACGCTCGGCGGCCGGCTTTACTCCGAGTTCTTCGGCAACGGCAATCGCGAGCTCTTCAACCCGTACCTTGGCCTGCGCGGCGGCTACGCGCGCCTCGGCGAAAACAACGAGGCGCTGCTCGGGGGCTCCGTCGGCGTCGAGCTCCTGAAGACCAAGCGTGTGGTGCTCGACACGCAGCTCCGGTCGTATGCCCTGTTTGGCAGCAAGGCAGGCGGGCACGTCGGCGTGGAGCCCACGATCGGCGTCGTGGTCGCCTTCTAGAGCTTGCGGTTTGCCCTGAGCGCCCAATGCGTGCGATGTGTCCAGCATCCAACCGTGGAAGGCATCGAGCTAGTCTGATGACCCAGCCAAAATTCGATCGAGACTTCTGGGAACAGCTATGGTCGAAGACGCTGCGCGAAAACGCCGACAAACTCGCGCAAAGGCCACCCAATGCGCATCTGGTGAGCGAGACGGCCGGCCTTTCGCCGGGACGCGC
Organism: uncultured delta proteobacterium; assembly: GCA_963809955.1. Classification (GTDB taxonomy): domain Bacteria; phylum Myxococcota_A; class Polyangia; order Polyangiales; family Polyangiaceae; genus JAICQQ01. Next base: position 70,150 of record CAWELQ010000006.1, on the reverse strand, counting down.
GCTCGACGCCGGCTGTGGGCATGGCTCGAACACGCTCTGGCTCGCCGCGCACGGCTGGCAGGTCACGGCGCTGGATTTCTCTCGGGCGGCACTGGCTCATGGTCGGTCGATGGCCGAGTCTGCCGGAGCCGATATCGCAGCGCGCATCGACTGGGTCGAAAGCGATCTCGCGACGTGGACGGTAAAACCGGGCGCTTACGATCTGGTCGTTTGCTCGTACGTTCACGTGGCGGGCTCCGTGCAAGACATGGTGAGGCAGATGGCGAACGGCGTCGCGCCGGGAGGGACCTTGTTCCTGGTCGGACACCGCCCGATCGATCCCAGCACCGGAGCTGCCACGGCGGCGGCAAGTCAGCTGCAAGTCTCGGTCGAAGCTGCGATCGCCGTGCTCGAGCCCAACGTTTGGGAGCTGGTCGTCGCAGAAGAGCGTCCACGCGTCGTCGCGGGCACGGGTGTGGACGCAGTGATTCGAGCGCGCCGCCGCACCTGAGTCAGCCGGGCGTCGCTTGGGCTCACGCCCGTGCTGGCTCCTGGCGCAGCATCGCAAACAAGTCGGTCACGCCAGGATCATGGCCTTGTTGCGTGAGCAGCGCCGTGATTTGGCCGCGATGGTGGGTCTGATGGTTGAAGAGGTGGGCGACCGCCCACCAGAGCGGGGTTTCCTGCTTCTGGCCGCGGCGCACGTACACGAGCGGAGCGGCGAGCCGCTCCTGGGTGAGCCCGGAGACCCAGGCCGAGAGCTCGGCGTCGGTACGTGCTCGCTCCCGCCGGAGCTCGTCGAAGTCTGCGTAGAGCTCCTGATCGAGGGAGCGGATGCCTCCGGGGCCCATGAAACCGTCCGGAACGCTCACGCCCGTGAAGCGTGCTAGCCAAACCCTGTCGGCGAGTAAAAGGTGGTTGAATGTGCCGTGGATCGACTTGAAGAACGCGCCGCCGTCGCGCTTGCGTGCTTCGTCGCTCAAGGTGGAGGCGAGCCCATAGAGCTTGTCGTTCATCCAGCGGTTGTAGCGAGCGAGGGCACCCAGCCAGTCGGGACTCATCATCGTGCCAACGATAGGGCGGAGCTTCGGCATTGCCAAGCGTCCATGCAGGTCGGTTACCGAGCTTCTTCGCGGTTCACTGCACCGATCGCGCGGCGCAGCTCCAGCGTCGCGGGGAAAATGAAACCGAGAGAGCCGTCAGCGAGGCCACCTTCAGGTGCGCGCCCCGACCTTGCCGGTCACCGAGGCGCTCGCCTGGATACTCACGTCGATGCGCGCGCTGGCCTGGGCCACGGCGGAGGCGGAGGCCGCGATGCAGGCGCCCGCCTGCAGCGACGCTTTGCCAATCGCTTCCGGCAGATCGGCGCTCACGTCGACCAGGGTCTTCGCCGCAGAAGCGAGCTTCTTGGAGAGCTTGAACTGGGCATGGACCAGCGCGGGAAGGTTCTGGCGCAGAGAGGCAACCAGACGGGCCAGGTCTTCAGCGGCCGCATTCGACTGGATCTCGACCTTCGCCGGGGAGCACTGGGCGCGTATCTCGGCTCGCGCGTCGCACGCGGCGGAGCAGTTCCCGCTCGCGCTGGGTGGCCGCACATGACCTTCGCACTTCGGGGCACGCCACTCTCCTTCGCAGCGTGCGTGACAGGTGGCATCGCACTGACCTTTGCAGGTTCCGTCGCAACGACCCGCGCACTGGCCCGAGGCGTTGCTGGCCTGGCAGGTCCCGTCGCACTCGCCTCGGCAAGTGCCCTCGCAGCGCCCCACGCAGCGCCCTTCGCACCTGCCGGAGAGCTTCGCCGGCTCGCACTGCGCGACGATCTCGCCGGGGTCGACTTGCACGTCGCAGGCCGCGCTGCAGTCGGCCTTCGCCTGGGCGCTCGCGGAACACTGGGGCGGCGTAGCTCGCACGTCGAGCTCTGCACCTGCTTCGAGGATGCTGTCGATCTTCCAGGTCACTGCGCCGCAGACGGGTCGCACGTCGGGCTGCTGCAAGTCGGTTGAGGCCACGCCCAGGTCACCGCCGATGTTGCGACAGGCACCGAGCACCTCGGTCTCCATTTGTGCGCTCACCTCCACCAGGTCCTGAGTGGCGGCAACGAACGCGCGAACGGTGGCCTCGGCTTCACCCTGGGCGCCGAAGTTGGCGTGCAACGGGTCGTTGCTCGACGTGAGCTGCGGGCAGGTGGCGCCGAGAGCACCATATTTGTTCCCTGCCGCGGGCGGCACGCACCTGGGAAACAAGAAGAGCGCGCATAACGACGCGAGCAACGCGCCCAGGACCCTGCGACTCTTCACGCATCTCTCCGAGCTGGGGTTCGAGTCATCGTGAGCAAACCGGTAGGCAACTGCCGTACCATCCGCGGAATTCCCGCTCGGAAGCGGGGCTTTCGCGCTCGTGTCCCCTCGCGGCAGACTTGCCGTGATGAGGCACTGGCGCCATTTGCCACGCCGGTGCGAAGCTGCCCGCGTCAGGCTCGACGCTCATCTGCTTGGGCCAGAGCCCAGAGGGTGTTGGACAGCTCCGCCTCGCCCGTTGCCGACCACACGCCCGGAGCGGCGAGCCCCCAGCGCTCGAGCGCCGACGTTTCGACCCGCTTCGGGGTGCTGGCGCGAGCTCCAGTAGGCCGCGTCGACCATCGACGCGGTCTCTGAACTAGTCGGTTCGATCGAACCGGATCGTCAGCGAGCGGAATGGACTGGTGTACGGTACCCGCAAGCGATCCCACCGTCCTCGTCGTTTGCCGGAGAAGGCCAGGTTGAAGCAGCGCTTCACGGTATCGATGCGAGTGCTCTCGGCATGGCCTACTTCGAACCCGAGCTCGGACATCAGACGGATGAGCCCCTGACCACCTATGAAACTCAGATGATCGGGGAGGTCCAGGGGGCCGGGGTAGTGGCGCCTATCCACGAGGTCGCCCCCGTTTCCCGTGACCAGTAGCAATGACCCTCGAGGCCGCAGCTGTTCCCGCACTTTGCCGAGGAATGAAGGAGGGTGAGGCAAGTGGGAGAACACGTTGATCATCGACACGGCGTCAAAACCGCCGGAAAGTTCGGATGGAACACCATCGACCAACTCGACACCGTGTTCTGCGGCGCACCGCCTTTTGCCGCGGTTGGGCTCGATTCCTTCCGTGCGCGCGCTCGGCCCCAGAAGCTCCCGGACGGCACACAGGAGTTCACCGTTTCCTGCTCCCACATCTAGCCAAGCGTTGCATCGCGTCCAAAACGCCGCAGGAAACATGCGAAGAAGCAATGCCTTCGAGTCTTTGACCTTGTTGAGCGAGAATCGAGTCTTGACTTGGAGGTCTTCGGCGTCCGTACGATGCTGACCCGTTTGGTGGGCGACGCTGATCGACTCCAAACGCGGGCGTGGGTTCACGTAGACCAACCCGCACCCGAGGCACTTGAGCGCACGGTAGCCGTTCTCTTCCGCCCAGAGACTACCGTCATCCCCGCGGCACACGAAGCACTCAGTCTTCTCCAGTCCGTCCATTCAACGTGATTCCTCCCTGGGCGGCCCCTAGTCGCTCTGCTGATCCCGCTCTGCTGATCCCGCTCTGCTGATCCCGCTCTGCTGATCCCGCTCTGCTGATCCCGCTCTGCTGATCCCGCTCTGCTGGTCCGCGGTGGCCCAACGCAAACCCCGAAGTTGACGAGGCGCAGAATCGCACAAAACAGCCGGGATTACCATGGAATTTCGGAGCGCCCGCGACACCTGTGAACTGGCGGCGGACAAGGTCAGGGCATGCGACGAGCAGCTCGCCGGTCATCGGCTTTCCGATCGATGCTGATCTCCTGACTCGCGTTTTCAGCCTTCGCAACGGCGCGGGAAGCTCGGGGTCGCGAGTGACGCTTGCGACAACCTGTTGGACTGGTGCCAAGCTACTCACTACAGCACACTGCATAGGCCCAGGCGGTCTCCGTGGGCTCCGTGCAGACCACGCTCCATTGCGTTAGCGAGCTGTCCGGCCGGGTGTATTTCATGCGGTTTTCAGTCGAAGAGCCCTGATCGTTGCTCGGTGCGCACGCCCCTCCCCCGCCCGTAACCCTACCCGAAGGACAGGAGACAGAGCAGCTAACGCTCTTGGCACAGCTAGCTTGCCTGGGGCGGCCAAGGCTGCTAGATGCTCGTCGCTATGGCTGGAGGGCCAATGCGGCGATCAGGGAGCGCCCCTTTGCAGCTCCCGTGGAGCTAATAGCATCCATGTCAAGTGCACTAGCATTGTGGGAGCGAATCGATCGACGCCTCAATCGATACAAGCGGTCCGCATTGAAGAAGCCGGTTGGCCGGCGGCTGTACCAGGTGTTCTGGGCGCAAAAGCCCCGTTTTACGTGTCCGCTATGCGGCTATGTCGGACCATTCGTTGACCTTTCGCAAACGAAAGGGAGTCGCAAACATGCGCAGTGCGCTCAGTGTTGGAGCCGAGAGCGCCATCGCCTGCACTATCTGGTCTTTCAGGAGCTCGCTCGGAAACACGACCTGTCACGGCTAGACCTTCTTCACGTGGCACCTGACCCATTCTTCACCACACTGTTCGCTGGTTGGTTCAAGACACAACTAACCGGAGATCTGAATATGGAAGGGGTTGACCAACATATCGACCTTACCAGGTTGCCCTTTCCCGAGTCGTCCTTCGACGTTCTGTGTGCGTCTCACGTGCTAGAGCACATCGAAGACGATCGACTGGCCCTCTCAGAGGTGCGTCGCGTGCTTCGGCCCGGCGGGTTCGCTCTTCTTGCCGTACCATTGTGCTCTCCAACGACCGTCGAGTATTCGGAACCGAACCCTCATGATGACTCACATTGGCGGGCCCCCGGGCCCGACTATTTCGATCGTTACAAGGACTACTTCAGTCACGTCGATGTGCGCCGCTCCAGCGACTACGATCAGAAGTATCAGACCTGTCTGTTCGAGAGGCGCAACCACTTCCCAACCCCGGAGCTACCGCTGCGCAAACCCATGCCCGGAGACGTGCACGAGGATATGGTGCCCGTCTGCTATGTCTAGCAATCGCTTCTATCAGGTGAATACCGGGTGCAGCCGCGAGTCTGTCACCGCCGAGCGCGGCATCCCCGCCTCTTTGGAGCCGCCCGCAAGCGTTGCATCGCGTCCAAAACGGGTCGCTCTGCTGATCCCGCTCTGCTGGTCCGCGGTTGCCCAACGCAGACCCCGAAGTTGACGAGACGGAGAATCGCACAAAACAGCCGGGATTGCCATGGAATTTCGGAGCGCCCGCGACACCTGTGAACTGGCGGCGGACAAGGTCAGGGCATGCGACGAGCAGCTCGGCTTTCCGATCGATGCTGATCTCCTGACTCGCGTTTTCAGCCTTCGCAACGGCGCGGGAAGCTCGGGGTCGCGAGTGACGCTTGCGACAACCTGTTGGACTGGTGCCAAGCTACTCACTACAGCACACTGCATAGGCCCAGGCGGTCTCCGTGGGCTCCGTGCAGACCACGCTCCATTGCGTTAGCGAGCTGTCCGGCCGGGTGTATTTCATGCGGTTTTCAGTCGAAGAGCCCTGATCGTTGCTCGGTGCGCACGCCCCTCCCCCGCCCGTAACCCTACCCGAAGGACAGGAGACAGAGCAGCTAACGCTCTTGGCACAGCTAGCGTAGTGGTACGTGCACGAGCGCGGCACGCCGGCAAGCTTTGCCTCGAGTTCGTCCATTTTGGCTTTCACCGCGTCGAAGTTCTCGTTCATCTCGGAAGCGCTGATAACGTCGCCGGCCGAAAACGTGTTCGGGATTCCCACCGCGGCAACCGCCAACGCGGGCAGGAGCAAGGCTCCCACGACGCCCAACCAACGCCAAGACTTTGCCTCTTTCACGATCTTGCTTCCTTTCCGCGCGTCTTGTCCCTCATGGGGCGAAGACGGAGCCACCGTTCCAGTCGTTCTCGTCCCAGACCCCCACTTCGGGGGCTCCGCTTCCCCCAGTACCCGACCCGGCTGGTCCCGGCGTGTCGCCGCCAGTGCCCGTCCCACTGCCCCCCGAGCCGCTTTCATTGCCGCCTGCGGAGCTGCTCCCCCCCGACGCCGTCTCGCTTCCCCCCGAACCGTTTTCGCTGCCGCCGGTCGACATGGCGTTGCTGCTTCCTGGGGTCGTGTCGCTGACGCGGCCGCCCGAGGCGGTGCTGCCGCGGTCCGGAGCGTTGCCACTACCGCCTGAAGCGCCACCGCTACCTCCCGACGTGGCGTCGCTGCCGCCCGACGCGGCGCCCCCGCCGCCTGCCGCCGCGTTGCTCCCGGATCCGGTGCCGCCAAGACCGGAGTCGCCAAGACCGGAGTCGCTGGCAGCCGCCTCGACACCCCCGGCGCTGCTGTCATCGACAACCTGGCGGGTCTTCGCCGAACAGCCCGAAAGCGCGCAGCATGCGAGACCCGGCCCAACCAGGCCAAGCAGCAGTGCATCGAATTTTGCCCTCGATCGAACATTCACAACTGGGGCTCCCATCTCGTTGGCTCCAGGTCCTCACAGCAGGGCTTGCATGGCTAGAACAGCCCTGGCTCCGCCAGTTCGGTGAGTTCCAGTGCTTGTTCTGGGAACCAATCCCCGGCGTCGGGGTCGACCCTGCCCCACAGCGGATCGAAGCTGAGTTGGTCATCCGGGGCCAGGTCCCATGCGTCGTAGGCGTCGAAGTCCCACGCTCGCGCACCGCCGGTGATGTCGCACTGTCCGTCCGATTCGCCCGGGACTTTCACCCACAGGTAGGCGTCGAGCAGAGCCACGCCTTCGCCCCAGTCGGGCCGCAAACCCAGACCGCGCCCTGGTGGGTTGCACCAGCTTCCGGAGTTGAGCGAGCTGACGACGGCCTCCGGTTGGTTGTAGGGCTCCTCCCCGTATGGCGCGGCATCGAAGTGCCCTTGCCCGTTGCGGCTAGTGTCGATCACGAACGGCACGGTCGCCGCGGCTCCGTCCATGAGCCCCTGGATGCCGGCGGTCACTCCCTCGGCGAACTCCGGCGAGTAGTTGACCTCGGTGTAACCGGTTTCTGGATCGTATTGGGAGCCGCACCAATCGAAGTTCGGGCGGCCCAGATCTTCGTTCCACATCCAGTCTGGTCCTACCCCCGGAGTCCCCGCGGCGAGGCACATGGACACCCAGGTGCCGAAGGTGATGGACTCGTTCGTGGCGCGGTAGTTCGAAACGTTGAGGAAGAAGCCATCCATTCTCTGCTCACCGTCGACGAAACCAGCTCTGTACAGACGGTAGGCCGCCTCTCCGATGCCTAGCCAAGCACTGTGACCTCCATCCAGGTAGACCTTGGCCTTCGGCGCGTGGTCAGCCAGCGTCGCGATCGCGTAGCGCAACTGCTCGTAGCGGTCCTCGGGGCTGGCTCCGGGCGCCGGAACCGTTTCGCCATCCTCCTCGATCGTGGGTTGGCACCACTCGTAGGTCTCCGAATCGTAGAGCGGGTGGTTGTAGGGGATGATCCCCAGACTGTCGGGCTCCAAGATTACGATCGCCTCGCGCTTGCCGATTCCCTTAGCGAAACCATCGATCCACGCCTTGTACTCGTCGGTGCCGAGAGCACCGCCGGCGGAGTACTGTGCGCAATCGCGAAACGGGAGGTTGTAGGAAACCAGGACGGGGATCTTGCCGCTTCGGGCAGCATGTTTCGTCGTCCTCTTGACGGACCGCTTCACTTCGTTTGGCGTGCCCGAGTTGAACCAGATGGCTCGTGGCGTGTTCGCCATGGCCGCGACGGCGAGGGCACTCCGCCACTCGTGGTCACGCAACAAACCGAATACCTGCCCTACCGCACCGCGCGGAGGGGGCGGAGCAAAGAAGGACGAGTGGTTGTGGCCAAGCAGTGCTTGGGTCGTCGAGGTGACGTGCCCGTCTCCGTCTGGACCCGTCGTCACACTGCAGCCGAGGACGAGGGCGGCGCATCCGACGATGCTCTTGTTGGCAAGTGTGTGCGTCATCGTACTTCTCCCATTCGTTGGTTCGTCGTTGTCCGTAACGAGCGCACCCTAGGGTTGTCGCCAACGCCGAACATCCCCCGAACGGGGTACCGGATCGAGTTTCACCCTCCGACGCGAACAGTGCCTCGTCAGCAGCTTGCCTGCTCCCCCAAATGGGGGAAGCCAGCCGGCTAGTTCGCTGATATTCGAATGCACACTGTGGCACTTCCCGCGGGAGATCAGGGAGGCCGGGCTCATCGGTTCGAGCTGCGACTGCCGAGCGGCGAGACGCTGTGGGTGCTCAGCGTTCTGGACGAGACGAGAGCGGGGCTGGAGGAGGCCCTCACTGCCAGCGAACGAGCGGTCATCGAACTCGTGCTCACTGGCAACTCGAACGCTGCCATCGCGGCACGACGAAGTACCAGTGTCAACACCGTCGCCAACCAACTCAAGTCCGCCTACCGGAAGCTCGGCTGCAACAGCCGAGGTGAACTGGTAGCGCGCTTGAACCCCTCGGCTTCTTCGGGCCAATCGCCGTGACGCTCAACACCCGCCAGGCGCTCGACGTCATCGGGACTGCATACCGCGTGCAGGGCTCCACCGAAGAGTGGCTCGACGGGCTGATTGAGTGCGCACGGTCCGCCCTTCCCCAGGGGGTGTTTCTGGCGCTCGAAGTCGAGCTGCAGACCGCCGGGACCAGATCCGGCATCGTGGCAGGGCCGAACGCGGACGAGCGGCACGTGCGCTTTCTAGAACAAGGCCACCATCTCGCTCCTGACTGGTGCGTGAAAGCCACCTACGGTTCCGGCAAGACTTGGATCTCGCTACGCGAGTGCGTGGAGCACCGCTACTTCGAGAGTGCAGCCTGGTTGCAGGCACTGCGCGACGACGGTTTGTCCGATATGCTCGCGGTGGTGTCGCGGCATGCCGTTCCGAGGATGCCAGCTTGCGCCCTATTCAGCCTGGCAGAGCGTCCCGCGCGCGCCAGCAAGTTGGAACGGCGCTTGTGGGAGCAGGTGGCCGTGCATCTGGGCACCGCACAGAGTATTCGTTCGAACAACACGTTTCCTCCGGCCGCCGTGCTGCGCCCTGACGGAACCGTCGTCGATGCCGTCGACAACGCCGCTCGCAGCAGCGAAACTCTTCGCGACCTCGTCACTCGTTGGGATCGCGCGCACAGGCGAATCCCGGATCGCGACGCGGAAGCAACGCTGGACTTCTGGGACCGGCTGGCCAGCGGTCGCTGGTTGCTCGTCGACCACTTCGACAGCGACGGCCGACGCTACATCGTAGCGCGACAGAACCCCCAAACCGATCCGCTGCGACGCCTGACGACTCGCGAGCGCGAGATCGCCGAGCACGCCGCAGGTGGGCGAACCAACGACTGGATCAGCCAGGAGCTAGGTTTGGCACACGCGACCGTCTGTGAGCACCTGAAGAACGCCCAGCGCAAGCTAGGAGTGTGCACGCGCGTCGAGTTGGTCGATATAATCAACACTGCCTGGAGATAGACGGGGCGCTCCGGTCGAATCATCGACTCGCAATCACCCGAAGAATTGGCCATGGCGCCAGGCCACCCGGGGGCGTACCTGGATAGAAGTGACGCGTCGATCCCCATTGTGCATGTCGGAGTTGTCGGCGGAACAGGCCGAGCGCGTCGCCCTGGCGCTGCTGCATGTTCTCGACCTCTCGCAAAGCCCACTTCTCATTTGCGACAGCACCTTGCAGGTACTGACGGCAACCTGTGCAGCGCGAACCATCTTGCTTCAACGTGACGGGCTCTCGATTCACCAGGGCCAACTGCTTGCGGAAGGGTGTTGCGGGACGGTGTCGCTGCGTCGCCGTGTAGCCCGCCTGGCCGCCGGTGGCCCTGGCCTGCGCCCGCTCGAATCGCTACGTGTGCGCCGCTCGCGTGGCGTCGGGGACTACGAGTTGTTACTGTGTCCGGTCGAGGACCCGATGCCCGAGCAGCCGCTTGCGCGGAACTTGGTGCTGGTATTCGTGCGCGATCCGGAATGCACGCCACGCCCGTCACCGAACTTGCTCCAGCAGCTTCACGGGTTGACGACTCGCGAAGCCCAGGTTTTGGACCTGCTCGTCGCGGGCCTGGCTCCTGCCCGCATCGCGGAGTCGCTTCGAGTGGGTACCGAGACCGTCAAGAGCCATCTGAGGGCGTTATACGGGAAGACCAACACGAACAGCCAGGCGCAACTGGTCGGCGCTGCGCTCAGCGGACTCGGCCGCTTCGTCAGAGCGTTGCCGGGCACGCCCGCTCAGGGGTGCAAGAGCGAATGGCAGGTGGTCCAGCCACGCGTGTCCATGCTCCAACACACGGCCATGACACGACCTGGCCCCAAGCGATGGGTGGCCGAACACGTCGCCGAGCAGCAGCACGACAAAGCGCAACAACGAATTGCTCGAACTGGAGATTGAAGCCATTCACGAGCAGAGCCGAGGCACCTATGGCAGCCCGCGCATCACTCGTGAGCTGCACGAAAGGGGCACCGGGTATCGAAGAAGAGGGTGGCGAGTCGCGCCAGCCGCGCGCGTGTCACCGGGTCGAGCGCCCTCTCGAGGTCGCCGGGGACGATCGCATGAGAGAACGCTTCCGGGCCGCCCCCGGGCAAGCCCAAAAAGAGGGCCTCGTGAGTGCAGCTGCTCACCTCGAACCCATGAATCGCTCCGCGTTTCAGCCAGAGGCTTCGCTCTCGCCGAGTGCGAAGTACTCCTTGGCGTTCTTGTAACAGACTCGCTCGACCAGATCGCCGAGCAGCTTGCGATCGGAGGGGAGGAGGCCTCGCTCGGCGTCTTTGCCCAGCATGTTGCACAAGAGGCGGCGGAAGTATTCGTGCCTGGAGTAGGAAAGGAAGCTGCGCGAGTCGGTCAGCATGCCGACGAAGCAGTAGAGCAGACTCATGTTGCTGAGCGCGTTCAGCTGCTTCTCCATGCCGTCGAGCTGGTCGAGAAACCACCAGGCGCTGCCGTACTGGAGTTTGCCGGGCACGCTGCCGTCCTGGTAGTTGCCTATCATGGTGGCCATCAGTTCGTTGTCGCGTGGGTTCAAGTTGTAGAGGATGGTCTTGGCGAGCTGGTCGGTACTGTCCAGGCGATCGAGAAAGCGCGCGAGCGGGCGCGCCTGCGGGTCGTCACCGATCGAATCGAAGCCAGTGTCGGGCCCGAGCTTCGTGAGCAGCCTCCGGTTGTTGTTGCGCAAGGCGCCCAGGTGGTACTGCTGCACCCAGCCGCGCGCGTGATCCATGACCGCCAGCTCGTGGAGCAACAGCGACTTCAGGCCGAGCGCCTCGTCCGCGCCGAGCGTTCCGCCCTGCCGCACCTTTTCGAAGGCTTGCTCGGCCTCCCGCCGGCTCGAGGGCGAGGCGAACAGGGTGTCGAGGCCGTGGTCCGACAGGCGGCAGCCCAGCGCGTGAAAGGCCGCGTGCCGCTTGCCGAGTGCTTCCATCAGGCTCGTCAGGTTATCGATCTCGGTGTCGGCGGCGGCCTGCAAGCGGTCGACCCAGCGGTTGTACTCGAGGGGGTCCTCGACGGCGATGGCGCGGTCGGGCCGCCAGGTGGGCAGAAGCAGCGTCCCGTGGGCGCCGGCTCTTCGATAGGCCGCGTGGTGCTCGAGCGAATCGGCTGGGTCATCGGTCGTGCAAACGGCTTCCACACGGTACTGCTCGAGCAGCCCTCGAGTACGGAAGCGCGCATCTTCCAGGCGCTCGTTGCAGCGAGCGTACACGCGCTCGGCAGTTTCGCCGTCGAGCAGCACGTCGCTGATGCCGAATGGGAACGCGAGCTCCAGGTGCGTCCAGTGGTAGAGCGGATTGCGCAGGGTCTTGGGCACCGTCTCGGACCAGGCCAAAAACTTCTCGAAGTCGCTGGCATCGCCAGTGCAGTACCGTTCGTCGACCCCTGCGGTGCGCATGGCGCGCCACTTGTAGTGGTCACCAGCGAGCCAGAGCTCGGTCATCGAGCGAAACTGGTGATTTTCTTCGATCTCGCGCGGCGGCAGGTGGCAATGGTAGTCGATGATTGGCTGAGGCGCGGCGAACTCGTGGTAGAGGTCGCGCGCGAGGCGCGTTTCGAGCAGGAAGTCTTCGTGAATGAAGCTCATTGGTTGACCCCGCTGGCCAGGAAACCGCCGTCGACCGCCAGCACTTCACCGTTCACGAAGCTGGCGGCGTCGGAAGCCAGAAAGACTGCGGCGCCCGCCAACTCCTCGACGAGACCGAAACGCCCGAGCGGCGTTCTGAGCTGAAACTCACGGCCGCGCTCGGTCCCCTCCAAGAGCGACTTGTTGAGCTCCGTCTTGAAGACGCCGGGCGCAATGGCATTGACCAGCACGCCGCGCTTTCCCCATTCGACAGCCAGTGACTTGGTCAAGGCCGCCACCGCGGCCTTGCTGGCCCCGTAGGCCGCCACCTCGTAGAGCGCCACGAAGCTCGAGAGCGACGCGATGTTGATGATACGTCCGTACTCGCGACGCAGCATCGCCTCTCCGAAGACCTGACATCCCCTGAGGGTTCCCGTCAGGTTGCATTCGATGATGGCATCCCAATCCTGCTCGGCAAAATCCAGCGTGGGGCCCTTCTTGGTGCGTCCCGCACAATTGACCAGGATATCGACCTGGCCGAACTCACCGAGCACCGCCTCGCGCAGCGCAACGAGGCTCTGCCGATCCGCGACATCGCACTCCTGGCTGAGCGACTTGCGGCCCTTGGAGCGAATCCGCTCGGACATCTCCGTCACTTGCTGGCGCCGCCGAGACGAAGCCACGACGTCGGCGCCAGCGTCCGCCAGACCCAGCGCGATCTCTCGACCAATGCCGCTGGTCCCTCCCACCACCACGGCGACCTTGCCGACCAAGCTCAGTTTGTCGAAAGCCATGTTCCAGTCTCTCCTTTTCGAATCACTTGCGCGGAACGACGACCAGGGATGCTCGGCAACCCAACACCTGCGCCACCGGTCGCGCGCCGCTGCCCGCGCACGGTGTGCCTGCCTCGGGCGGCAAGCTAGCACGAGCCGTGCAACACCAAGGACGCTCGGACCGCCGGCAAACGGCTCAGGGCATCGATTTCACAGCCGGTCCGAGTCCAGCGCCCGCGAGCTGCTACGCGAGCGCCTCGGACCGGTACGAACGTCGGCCAGCGTCCCCGGATCCAGCGCGGGGCCATGCAGTTCTCGCAGAGCTCCAGTGGCAGACGTCACGAAAGTCGGCCGGCATCGGCGTATCCAGCGCGGGAGCCCGCGCGGGGTTCACCCACGCCGAAGCATCAAATGCCGCTATTTGTCGAAGAGGGGTCGCCCGCCCGCGGGGCGCGGGGTTGCCCGCCGGTGCAGGGACGGGTAGCTTCGCGCAACGTTGAAATCGGCGCTGAGCGAGAGGCAATCACCTCTAATCGTGCGGTGGCGCCATCGCTGGTGGATGGCGCTATGGGCTTATCTGGTCATTGTCCCGACAGCGTTCGCCGACGAGGCTCGGTCCGCCGTTCGACTGCAACTGGTGTTCAGTGCGCCACCGGGCTGTGCGGTGGTCGAGGACTTCGAGCGCCAAGTCAGGACGCGCTCGGATCGCATCGTGTTCGTCGAGCAGCCACCTCGCGAGGCGACGGCCCGTCTCGAGCTGACCCGCACGCGAACGGCAGTCCAGGTTTCGCTGTCGTGGACACGCGACCATGGCGAGCCCACGACACGCCAGTTCAGCGCACCCAGCTGCGCGGAAGCCATCGATGCGGCCGCCCTGGTCACCGCGATCACGTTCGATCCGTCCGCGCCGACCGTCGCCTCGCCAGCGGAGACTCCGGGGGAAGCGAGCCAGAGCACCGAAAGCGACGCCCCGAGCGCAGGCAGGCCGAACGAGACCGGCCAGGAACCCGAGCCGCCCGCAGCGGACGATGAAACCAGTGGCATGCAGATCCCCGTCACGGACGCCGGGGCCCTCAACCAACGGCGGCCTCGTCGCCCGCGCCCAGCGCCCTCCACCCCGACGCGCGTGCAGGTGAGCGGCACCCTGCTGTTCGAGGGACTGAGCGGCGTGGCGCCAGCTTCGCTGGAGGGGCTCGGGCTCGGAGCCAGCGTTGGCTTTGGAGACGACTTCTTCGCCCCCCAGCTGCGTGCCGCGCGCCTGCACTATCTGGAGCTGACCTATCCCGCGGCAGGGGGCGAAGCCCGGTTCGAGCTCGACGCCATTCGCGTGCTCGCCTGTCCCGTGCGCGTGGGACGCACCGGCTATGGCTTCCGTCCGTGCGCAACGGGGCTGGGGGCGCGATTGACGGCGAGTGGCCACGACACCGACAACCCACAGAGTCACGAACGGCCACTCTGGCTCTTCGGCGGCACCTTGCTGGCAGAGTTTCGCCCGTTGTCCGTGCTCTTGATGACCGCCCAGGTCGCACTGAGCTTTCCACTGGCTCGCGACCGATTCCAATTCGCCCCCGAGCAGTTCCACCAAGTCTCGAAGCTCGTGTCGAGTGGAGGCGTCGGCGTGGGTGTGCAGTTTCCTTGAAGCCGGCAGCTACGAACCGACCAGCGCCTGGTAGCGCCAGCCATGCGGACTCATGACCGCCACCATGTCGCGCCCTAGAACGGCCATTCGATGTAGGTATTCGACCGCGTCCCCCAGCGGCGGCAACTCCAGAAAACCCAGCAAGTCGGCGCGAGCGGCCGGCAGCGCGGGCAGATCGTCTTGGACCTCGAGCTCGAGCCGCTCCACCGCTTGGCGCAACGCACCGAGGGAACCGCCGGTCGCAGACTCGAGCGCTTCACGCCAATACGGGACGGCCAAAACCAAGGCCACCATGTGTTCGAAGCTCTGAGCGAGCGAGACTGCGTACCCCTGCGCGTCGATATGGACGCAGAAGCACGCGCGATCCGGCAACTCGCACAATACGTAGAGCCCCGAGCTCACGTCGCGCGCTACCACCTGCCCGGTGGCGCCCGTTATTTCGAAGGCAGGCAGCCAGGGCTGCGGCTCGGCGTAAGCATCCGCGTCCTCGGGGGGGTCGAGCACTTCGAAGTCGAAGGTGAACATGAGGACATCCCGCACTTCACACAAGCGTCGTCGAAGAACGTCAGCGAGCGCCGCCATGCCGTGGGGCGTAGCGTTCCGGTTGCCCCCGCGCAAACCGGAACTCGCCGAAGCCGTTTCTGGCTCGTATGCACGGGCGGAGCCACGGCCGGGGCGTTCGGATCCCGAGGCCCCCCAGGCGCCGTTGCCGCGGCGTCCCCCGGCAACATCAGTCGTCAGCGATTCATCGATGTCCCCGTCGGGACCGAAACCTTCCAAGGTTCCGCCTGCCGGCGCTTCTTTTTCGAGAACCCTCAAATACAATCACGTCACTCGGGGCATCACACGATCTGATAATGACTCGGCCAACTGGCGCGGGTGATAGGGTGCGACCCTCTCGATTCTTGCCGCGTCACTGAGAAATCGCAGCGCTGCTGCGGCGTCGTCGGATTCCCGCAGCCTCGCGGTATGCCTCCGTGATTTGCCGCGCTCTCGGTCGTTGCCCACTCGACCGATTGGCAGGGGTGAGCTACTCAAGCACATTCGAAGCGCTTCATCCAGGGGCGCTCGCTCGATTTTCGGAGGAATGGCCATGGCTGGCGACCCTATCAACCGCAAGATGTTCCTGAAGCTGACTCTAACCGGTGTGGCCACGACGGCCCTGAGCGCCTGCGGCGGGGACGAAGGGTCCAACACCGGTGGCACCCTGGGCACGACGAACGGAACCGTCGGCGGCACGACAGGCATGGGTACTGCGAGCGACACGAGCAGCGTCAGCAGTTCCAACACCGTGACCTCCACCAGCGCCAGCACCAGCGCCACGACAGGAATGACGGGAACCACCACGGGCGCGATGACCAGCACGACTGGCGCCACGGGCACGACCACCGGCTCCGGGGGCATGGGCGGTCAGGGCACCATGACGGGCGCCGGAGGCGCCAACGCAACCATGACCAACTCCACCGGCATGGGTGGAAACGCCGGCATGGGCGGCAATGCCGGCATGGGCGGCAATGCCGGCATGGGCGGCAACTCCAGCATGGGTGGCATGGGTGCGGGAGGCACCGGTGCTGGTTCCTGCAGCACCCAGATGCTGCAGCTGATGCAAACGTCGAACGGGATGCACGACCATCTGCCCTTCACGATGGAGGAGCAAATGAACCTCGTCATGCTCATCAATGGAGGCACGGGCGGCATGCTCACGTTCGCGGGGCCCGACGACCACTCACACATGCTGACGTTCAGCGAACAGGAAGTCGCGACACTGGCAGGCGGCGGTTCACTCACGGGAAAGATGTCCAGCACCGCCAACATGCACTCGCACACCTACACGATCAGCTGCGCGTAGGCGCTGCGCTCTAGCTGCTACGGGGCGTCGACTCTCCCCCTCCACGGTCGAGGACGACGACATGGGTGGCGCACCGTGTGCCACTCTTGGGGGGAAGAGACCCGAAAGTAAGCCTCAGATCGCGGGATCTCGGCTCGACCGAGTATGGAACATAGCTTGCTTCGTCCCTCGGCATGATCAGCTTGCATTCTCTGATTCGCTTGGCAACCGGTTCTGCCGCGACTGGCCTGCTCGCGTTATCCGCTTGCGGCAGCGCCGGCGACTCCGACGTCCAGGAAACGGACGGCGGCACCGCAGGCACCACTAGCAGCACCAGCGCTTCGAGCAGCGACGACAGCTCATCCAGTTCAACGGGCGGCGCTGCGAACTCCAGCGGTGACAATACCGTGTCGTCGACCTCGACAGCGAGCAGTTCGACGAGCGCGAACTCCACGACCGGAAACTCGACGTCGTCAAGCAGCAGCTCGACGAGCGCGGGAGACACGACGGGCACCGGGGGCACTGCAGGAGCTTCAGGAGCTGGAGGCGCGGCAGGAGCTGGAGGCAGCGGGGGGCAGTGCCCGGAGGGTCAGGTCTGGTGTCCCGGTTGCACCCCGGGCGAGGGCACATGCAGCGCCGGAGGCTGCCCGGGCGCCGCGTGCAGCGAGTGTTCCGAGCTGAGTACTCTGGACGAGTGCGACGCGGCTGCGGACTGCCATCCCGTCTTCGAAGACCCGGGCACGTGCGGTTGCGCGTCCCCCGGTTGTTGCGCGCACTTCGCGACGTGTGCCGAGGGTGGTTTCGCCGTCTGCGACGGCGTCGCCACCTGCGAGAGGGTAACGCCCTTTTGCGAAAGCCCCTACGTGATCAGCTACGCGGACGGCTGCTACGAAGGTTGCGTGCGGGGAGACGACTGTCGAGCTGGCTCGAACTAAACGCGCCAAGAATCGCGCCCGAAATCAGGGCCGGATGCGCTTCAAGGGATGGGCCTTCGAGTACCGCATCAGCTTTTCGAAGGCGGCGATGGGTTGGGCGCCGCTCAGGAAGTAACCGTTGATGACGAAAGACGGCGTGCCGGTGATGCCCGCACTGCTGGCCGCGCTGATGTCGGCGTCTATCGCGGCGTCGTGAGCGGTGCTGCGCAATGCCGCGCGAAAGCGGCCGACATCGAGCCCCTGACTGGTGGCGAGCGCGACCAACCCCTGCTCGCTGAGCCCATCGGGCTTCTGCTGCGCTTCGAATATCGCATCGTGCATGGCCCAGAAGGCGCTGTTGCCTTTTTGCGCGCGTGCTTCCAGCGCCGCTCGCGCCGCAGGCCTCGCGAGCTTGTGAAACACCAGCGGCAGGTTCCGCCACACCCAGCGGATCTGCCCGGGGTAGCGCTGATCCAGCTGCTGTATGGTGGCTTGGACGCGCTTACAGAAGCGACACTGGAAGTCAGCGAAGACTTCGATGACATAGGGGGCGTTGCTCGGGCCCCGCACGGGTGCGTCCTTGGCCGCAGCCACGCGCTTCGAATCCGGCGGATCGGGCTCTTTGGCCGTCTTCATCAACTCGGCGTAGACGCGCGCCCGAGGCGTTCCTTTCGACACCAGGTCTCGTGCCCGCTCGCGCTCTCGTTCCACCGCGGTCACGAATTTCTCGAGCCCCTGCGCACCGGCAAGGCGCACTCCGTTGATGAAGAAGTGCGGCGTTCCACGCGCATGGAAGTCCTGCGCCAGGTCCATGTCCTTTTGGATATCCTTCTGGTGGACGCCATGGGCGAGGGCGCGTTTGGCGCGTGCACCGTTGAGCTTCAGATCTCGGGCCATGGCGAGCAGCGCTTGGTCGCTGAGGTCCTGCTGCCCTGCGAACAGTTTCTTGCTGAGTTCGAAGAACGCCGCATCGCCCCGTTGGGCGCGAGCTTCCAGAGCGAGCTGAGCCGCCGGCAGGGCACGCTGGTGAAAAGGTAAGGGGTTCTGTCGTACGACGAGCCGGACATCTTTCGGATACCGCCTCAGAACTTCGTCGACCGTGCTCTGCACGCGCGCGCAAAATGGACACTGATAGTCGTAGAAGGCAACGATGGTGACCAGAGCATCGCTCGGTCCGCGACTGGGCGCGCCAGCGATCGGAATCTTCCACGTCGTGAGGTCCTCGGGGGCTGCGAAACCCGCTCGCCGTTCCTGCTCTGGCTCCCGAAAATTGGAAAGAACTCGCTGCTCGTACACGCGATCTGCCTGAACGCCGGAGTCGGTCAATTTCTCGACCTCGGCCTCTTCCCCAGTCATCACCTCGACAAACTTCTCGAGCGGCTGCGCTCCGGATATCTTCGTGCCGTTGAGATAGAACATGGGCGTACCAACCGCGCCCACCGTGCGAGCCAGGTCCATGTCGCGTTCCACGCGCCGCTGCACGTCCGCGCCGCCCGCGCGTTCTCGGACAGTTGCCGCGTCGAGACCGATCTGAGCACACCAACGAGCGAAGTTGTCTTGCGACATGTCCCGCCGGTTGTCGAAGGCGCGCTTCATGAATGCGTAAGCCGCTTCGTCCCCGGCGAGCTGCTGCACGGCCTGGGCGAACCGAGCCGCCTCCTGCGCATGTCGGTGAAACGGGAGCGGATTGTGCTTGAATACGATACGCAGCTTGCTTGGCCCCAGGCGAGCCTTGAGTGCGTCCAGCGTCGCCTGAGCTCGGGCGCAAAAAGGACATTCGAGGTCGGCAAACTCGACCAGCGTGAGCGGAGCCGTCGCGGTTCCCCAAACCGAATCGTCGTCCTCGATCGGGATTTGCGGCGAGCTCGGTTGCGCCTCGCGAGTCGCCGGCTCTAGCGCCTGCGTCTCCTGCGTCTCCTTCGTGTCCTCCGTGGCGACCGGATCCGTCGACACTTCTGCCACCAGCTGAGCGGATCCCTGAGCGGGTGGCGGGCGGTTCGCAGGCGCGCAGGACCCGATCGACAACAGCGCAGGGACCAGCAGCCGGCGCCACGTGCTCATGCTCGCTTTCATGGGCCCTTCAGCTTGTCAAAAGGCGCCGTCCAAGAAAACCCGCAAATGATCTGGCCGGCAGGTTCCGGCGCGACAGTCTCGCAGCGGTGTCGGCGGACCGGCACCATTTCGGTACTTCGGGCCGCCCCTGACGGGACCAGCGGTCGGTTCCACCCCCAGCGTCGAGGCAACCGTGCTCCTCATCGGGGCGGCGTGGCTTCACCTTCTTCGGAGCCGTTCATGGCCCCGAGCTCGCGAGCAGCGGTGTCCTGCTGGTAGAAACCCGAGAGCACTTCATACAAGGCCGGATGCCGCTCCTTGAGCGCCAGCGGCTGGTCGAAGAACGCCTCCGTGGCCACTGCGAAGAACTCACCGGGGTTCTTCAATCCATAGCTGTCGAGCAAAGTCGGCTCGCCTTGCTCGGTCTGCCGAGTGAGTGCCTCGTACTCGGCGCGACACACGTCGCGCCAGCGCCGATACTCCTCGGCGCTGCCGAGCGGTGGGACGCCATCGACCGCACCGTCCAACATATCGAGCTTGTGCGCGAATTCGTGCACCACGAGGTTGTGGCCACGCTCGGGATGGCGACCCGACCGGCGCACGGCGTCCCAGGCAAGCACGATGGGCCCACGCATGTGAGCCTCGCCGAGCACTGGTAGCACGTCGTTAACGATGGTCGGGGCGGCAAAGTACGGGTCCTGTACGCGCCGAGGAATCACCGTCGACGGGTACACGTAAATGGTCTCGACGTTCTGGTACAGCTCGTGCTCGAGCCCCAGCAAGAGCAAGCAGGCTTGTCCGGCGATGGTCACGCGAACCTCGTCGTCCAGCGACAACCCTCCGAAGGCCTCCCAGTGCTTCTCCGCAACGAATATCTGCACCAGCTGGCAGAGCCGCTCTCGTTCATCCGGGAGCAGCCAGCGATAGTGGCGGATATTTCGTTCGAGGATCGCGCGCCAGGCCGCCGGAAATGGCGTTTCGAGCAAGCGCCGTCGGCGCCGATTGTCGAACCAATCGAAGAGCATACCAAAAGCGTAGCGCCGATTTCGCTCAATGGGCGCACCCGGCGCGAAACCGGGGGATCCGTCCGGGTTTCCCGGCTCAGCAATGCGTCCGCGCCCCGTCCCATCAGGCGCGGTCCAATCAGGCGCGGTCCAATCAGGCGCGGCAGCCCAGTGTCAGCGGAGGCGTATCCTGATGCTTGTACATCACGAAATACTCTCGGTGACCGAGCGCCTCGGGCTTGCTCTTCTGCCCCGCAGCGACTTCGAGCACGCGATGACACAGCTCCACGCCCGCTTGCTCGAGACTGACCTCTCCGGTCAGCACCCTGCCGGCATTGAAGTCCATGTCATCGATCATGCGTTCGTACGTCTGGGTGTTGCCCGTCACCTTGATGAGCGGCGCCACTGCCGAACCGATGACGCTCCCGCGCCCCGTGACGAACAAGACCAGCTGAGACCCGCCGCTCACCAGATCCATGATCCCTTCGGTGTCGTTGGGGTTCGTGTAACCAAAACCCATGAAGTGCTGATCTGGAACCGTGTCCATGATCCAAAGGCCCGGACGCGGCGGAGGCTCGGCCACCTTGATCACCCCCTGGATCGGGCGAGTGCCGCCCTTGGCGAACGCACCCATGCTCTTTTCTTCGATGGTGGTCAATCCGCCAGCGAAGTTGCCCGGGGATACGCTGTACTGGCGCACCTGCCGGCAATAGTTCACCGCCTTGTCGTAGGCGAGCTCCAGCGCCTGACGGGCGGCGGGGCTTGCGGCTCGCTCGAGCATGATGCGCTTGAGCCCGACCATTTCGACAGTTTCCTCGAAAATGGCCCGTCCTCCCGCGTCCACCAAGAGATCGAAGAACGCGCCCACGACGGGGTTGCCCGCCAAACCGCTGGTCCCATCGCTGCCTCCGCATTCCGCGCCAACAGTCAGGTCTCCGAGCCTCATCTCGACCCTTGGGACTTCCCGCCGGATGCGCTCCAGCATCGAGCGCACAGAGCTCTTGCCCTGGTCGATGCTCTTCTGCGTTCCGCCCACGGCTTGAATGGTGAACCAATCCGAGGGTCGACCGCTCGCGGCGACGACCTCGGCTATCTTGTCGGGCCGCGTATACTCGCAGCCGAGCCCCACGGCGAGCACCGCGCCAACGTTGGGGTGCCGGCCGAGGGCCAACATCAAGCGCACCGCGTACTGGTTGTCATAGCAACCGGGGAAGCCGAGTACCTGGACGTCCTCTTCACCGGCCGCGATCGCATGTGCCACGTGTTGGGCGCACTCCACGGTGTAAATCACCAGCACCAGGTTTCGGATGCCCTTGCGACCATCGCTGCGCAAATAGCCGCTGAAGCTCTGCTCTTCCAGCCGGGTCATGCGTGACTTCTTCCTGCTTTCGATGTCATTCGTACTGGGTGTCCGTGGCAGCCCCGGTTTGGACGTCCAGCGTCTGGCTGCGCGCGTCGAATTCGCTGGTCACGTTGTGCAGGTGCACCCAGGCGCCGCGAGGGATGCGCTCGGTGGCCCTTCCGATGGTTTCGCCGAACTTGACGATGGGGGCGCCTGCCACGAGCTCCTCCAGGGCCAGCTTGTGGCCGAGCTTGATGGGCTCGGAAATCTCGATCGGCGCGGCTGAGGGGGCCCCGAGCAGCTCGACCGCCCCGGGGGGCGCGTCGTCCAGCAAGGTGGCAACGTTATCGCTCGGATGCACACGAAAACAGCGTATTTTTCGGGGTGGGTTCATGGGGTCGAGTCACCGGGCGGCGGCCTCACGCCCGGGGAGTGTCCAGCTTAGCTTGTAATGCCTCGGGCGGCTCGATCGATCACCGGCCCCGCAGGGCACGACGCAAACCGCGACCTCAGTCGCCGCCCGGCCCCTTACCGATCCAGCCACGCTTCCAGAAGAAGTACAGCATCCCCAGGGCAATCAGCAGCATGACCAGAAGCACGACCGGGTAGGCCCAGGGCATACTCAGCTCGGGAATGTCCTGGAAGTTCATGCCGTAGATGCCGGCGACGAAGGTCAGCGGGATGAAGATGCTGGCCATCACGGTCAGCACTTTCATGACCTCGTTCATCCGGTTGCTCGTCACGGAAAGATAGGTATTCGTCAACTCGCTGACCAGGTCGCGATAGGATTCGATGACGTCCGCGATTTGCACGGTATGGTCGTAGACATCGCGCAGAAAGACCTTGGTTTCGCGGTCGAACAGCTCGGAAGGCTCACGCATCACCAGAGCCAGGGCTTCGCGCTGAGGCCAGACTGCCCGGCGCAGCAGTAGCAACGTGCGCTTGTGACGTTGCAGCCGGCGCAGCAAGTCCGGATGGGGACGATCGATGACCAGATCTTCCAGGGCTTCGAGCTTTTCGGCAATGCGCTCCAAAACCGGATAGTAGCCGTCGACCACCGTGTCGAGCACGGCGTAGGCCAGATAGTCCGAACCCTGCTGTCGCATGCGAGCCCCCGGGGCTCGCATGCGTTTGCGGATCGGCTTGAGCGAATCGCTATGGGTCTCCTGAAAAGTCAGCACGAAGCCTCTTCCCAGGATCACGCTCAGCTGTTCGGTGGTCAGTTCCCCCTGCTCGTCGAACGCAACCACTTTGAAAATGAACAAGTACTGGGAGGCGACGCCCTCCCCCTCGTAGTCGTCGGCCTTCGGGCGCTGCGGCACGTTGACCACATCTTCCAGCGCCAGCGGGTGCACCTCGAAATGGTCACCAATGAGCTGCAGCGTCTCGACGTCGGCCAGGCCCCGTACATCCAGCCAGAGGTTCTTGCCGCTCCCGACGCTGGGAAGTCGACTGAAATCGGTGAGCTCGGCGTCGCTGACGCCCTCCACATCGTACTCGACCAGGCGCACCTCGGTGGGTTCCGCCTCGTCCGTCTGCGCCAGAGTTCCGGGTCGTGCGCCGACCCTGGCTTTATGCTTCTTCTTGAACAGCAACATCCTCGAGTAACAAGCCTAACCTAGCCCGCACCGCGAGGGGAGCCGAAGCACCAACAACTGCTGTTTGACGACCCTCTGGTTCGTCCTTCGTGCGGAGTGAACTCCCGACGGCCAGGGCGAGTCTGGGTAGCGGGAGTTGAAGAAGGCCCTCTCCAGGCGCAAAGACCCGAAAAAGCGTGAGCTCGATCACGGCGCTACCTACACTGGAGACTTTGGCCTGACTCCCCCCTCGCAGCCGCGAGCTGACAAATCTCTGTGCGACACGGCCGGCATCTCAGCCGAAGGGAAGCAGTCGAACTGCTGCGTCGCGGTATCCGTAAGGGGCTGGTCAGCGAGGTTCCAAGGAACAGCCACCCGCTGCTCAACCATCCAGCTGGAGGTTGGCTCACGAGATGGGTGGAGCCGGCGGTGGATTCGTGTGGCCTGGGGCTTGGGCTCGATTGAAGTCTAGCACTTCGGCCTCATCCAGTTCGGCGATCTCGTAAGGCACGCGCGCGCGAAGTCTCGCTTGCCGCAAAGCGCGTCTTCGACGATTCTGCCGGCGGCGCGAGTAGGCCAGCGAAAAAGGGCGCGCCGAACGTTACGGTTCTCGAACAAGGGTAGTCCTACGGAGGCGTCATGGAACTGGCAGAATTCATGCACTTGGTTTCTCGAGTGCTGAGCACCAAACTGTTCGACATCAGCGGCACCACGGTCACGGTCGCCACTCTGGTCACCGCCGCGCTGATCGTGGCGGGCAGCTACGTCCTGTCGATCGTCATTCAACGAGCTCTCGACCGAGCCTTCAATCGGCGCGGCGTCCGGGGCGAATACGGCGCTGGCGTGGTCGGTCGGCTCCTGCATTACACCCTGATAGTCACCGGCTTCGCCGTCGCCTTGCAGACCGCTGGTATCGAGCTCGGAGCACTGTTCGCCGCGGGTGCGGTCTTCGCCGTGGGCATCGGCTTCGCCATGCAAAACATCGCCCAGAACTTCGTGTCCGGCGTGATCTTGCTGGTAGAGCGCTCCATCAAGCCGGGCGACGTGCTGAGTGTCGAGGGACAGACGGTGCGCGTCATCGAAATGGGCATCCGCGCCACCCTGGTGCGCACCCTGGACGAAGAGATCATGATCGTCCCGAACTCCACCTTGGTCCAATCCACCGTGAAGAACTACACCATCAAGGACTCGCTGTTCCGAGTTCGCGTCAGCGTCGGGGTCGAATACCGCTCGGACATGGCCCTGGTGAGAACGACCCTGGAAGAGGCGTCGAACCGGCTCGAGCTTCGTGAAAGTAGTCACCCACCGGTAGTGCTGATGGACGACTTCGCGGATTCCGCGGTCACCTGGGAAGTCTCGATCTGGATCGGCGACCCGTGGAAGGCCCGTTCCGTACGTTCGCACATGCGCGAAGCCATCTGGACAGCCTTCAAGGAAAACCGCATCACGATAGCATTCCCCCAGGTCGACGTGCACCTCGACCCACCCGTCGAAGACGCCCTCAGGGGCCTGGGACGCGCGGCTTGAGCCAAAGACCCGGTGGGGTCTCGGTGAAGAGCTGGGCCGGTGCCACGAGACCTACCCGTGTCCCTACTCGTCTGGCGCAAACTCTTCTGGTTACTCGTTGCCCGAAGCCCCACCCTCACCGCTGGCGCTACTCTCGAGAGGCTCGAGCCAACAACATTGAACGCTCGTCCCCCAAATGTCGTTCTGAAGGCTGAAGCCTGACGGTTCGAAGTCACCGCGAAGCCCGTCGCAGACTGTGCTGGCATCCACGTCCGCGCCAAGTGGAGGGTCGTCTGGACCGGCGTCGGCCTGTCTGAAGAAATACTGAGTGGCACATTGTTCACGCTGTCCCTGGCAAGCAAACTGCATTGCCCTGCACTCTTCCTGCAGGTTCGAACAAGTGTCCACGTTGGCGCTAGCCGAGGGACCCTCGATGCAATTGCCTGTCTCGGTCCAGCAGCTCTGCACCTGGGACCTGCACGCATCATCCAACCCCTCCAAGTCATCTCCAGAGGCGTCGACGGGACCGCCACCCGTGCTCACGGCCCCGTAGCTTTGCGCGCGACTGCCACCGGAACCCGAGGGGCTGCTGTCGGCACCAGAGCCGTCTGTCGCCGACGCCTCGTTGGCGGAAGTGTCTCCTTCGGGTTCCGGATTCGCAAACACCGCATCCGGCCCGCATCCGGCGCTGGCAATCGCCAACAGCAGTATCCAATTGCCTTTTCTCATTTG
The DNA here is from genome assembly GCA_963809955.1 of uncultured delta proteobacterium. GTDB lineage: Bacteria > Myxococcota_A > Polyangia > Polyangiales > Polyangiaceae > JAICQQ01. The sequence continues at coordinate 44,799 of CAWELQ010000006.1, read as the reverse complement.
CTCACTCCCGTCTCGATGGTCCGTAGCCACACTTCTTAGTGTTTCCAGAACTCAGCGAGCTTCCCAAAATCGACGCGCGGGGCCGGCCGGTTGTGCTAAGGCTCAGGTGCGTGCGTGCATGGATATTGGCGGGAAGCCTCTTGTGGGTAACCGCCGCGATGGCGGCCCCGCAGGTTTCCGGGGTGGAGCTGAACTGGGTGAGGGGCACAGGCGCTGAAAGTTGTATCTCCGCCGAGCGTTTGCGTCAGAGAGTCAGCGACGGGCTCGGCTGGAATCCATTTGAGGCAAACCCCAGCCAGTGGCTCGACGGCATCATCCGGCGCCGAGGACAGGGCTGGGTGGCGGTGTTGTTCGAGCGCGATGGCAAGGGAAGGACGCTTGGCAAACGGATGATCGAACACGACGCCGGGGCTTGCGAGGACCTCAGCAATGCCGTGGTTTTGTCCATCGTACTGCTCATTGGCACCGCGAACGGGCCCTCATCGAAGGCACGGCAGACGCAGCCTGAAAGCGCCCAATCCACCCGATCCGGACGCGACAGGGCTGCGCCCGCACCAGCGGCTCCCTTAAAGCAGCCCGCGACAGACGCGACCGACAGTGCGATCCAGCATGCAGTCCCGCCCGCGCTGGAGGAGCGTTCAGTCGCCGTATACACTGGCGGCCTGCTCGGCTATCGAATGCTACCAGGGTGGTCTCCCGGTATTGAAGTCAGCATGGAGGCCTCGCTTTCTCCCGCGACACGCTTCAGGTTGGGGGTCCTACACTTCCCGGAGCAGGAGTTGATAAGGGACGAAGGTTCGCTCAGCCTGGCTCTCAGCTCACTAGATCTCGGTATCTGCGTATTCCCTCGATTGAGTGATGCGCTTTCACCACATGCTTGTGCGTCTGCCAGTATCGGCGTGATCCATTCTGGCGCTCGTGACGACTTGCCGCGGTCGCCCATGGAACATTTCTGGGGCGGCACCCGAGCCGAAGTGGGAGCTCTGGTCCCCGTATTCAAGCGCCTATCGCTGGATGCCAGTGTGACTTTGTGGGCCCCGTGGGTGAGGTGGCGCTACCAGGTCGCGGGAAGGTCACCGGTATTTCAACAGCCCTGGGTGATTCCAGCCGTGGGAATCGCACTTCGCTTCGAACTTTGGTGAAGTCAGCGCCCTTTTGCCAGCATTCATCAGGGGAGTGTTCTTGACGCTTGCCCTACCCGAGACCTGCACCGCGCCAAACGATGTGCTGGAGGTCTACGAAAAACATCGTAATTTTCTATGGTTGAGCTTACATCGACTGGGTGTGCCCGAAGCCGACCTGCCGGACGCGCTTCAGGAGGTCCTCTTGGTGGTCCATCGGCGCCTGCAAAGCTTCAATGGCGCGAGCAAGTTCACGACATGGTTGTTCGGGATCTGCCTGCGTGTGGCAGCCGCGCAACGACGCCGAGCCTATCGGCGCTATGAACAGTTGGCTCCCGAACCCGCTGCAGCGCAGCCATCTGCCTCCTATTCCGAACTCTCGGCGTTCCAGCTCGACGCGCGTCGGCGGCTCGAAACCGTCCTTCGCAGCATGCGGCTCGAGCAGCGTGTGGTATTCGTGATGTTCGAGATCGAAGGGCTGTCCACGGCGCAGATCGCGGAACAGCTCGGAGTCCCACTTGGCACCGTGCATTCGCGACTGCACAAATCCCGTAAAGCTTTTCGGGCAGCGCTCGCCCGATTGGAGCAGCGAGATCGAACGGCCTACGCCGCAAGACGAGGAGCATCGACATGAAGGATCCCACGCGGTGGCTGGACGATGCGGGCGCTCCGGAAGACGTCCGTAGCATGTTGCGCGCCGCGCCGAGGGCGCCACGCCTTACGCCGAACGTGAATGCCCACCTTCACCAAGTCGCCGCGGAGATCGGCAAGCACGCCGCGGGGTCGGCGCTCTCTGCCGGCGTCGCAGCCAAGTTGGGGCTGGGCACGGCGTTCTTGGCGATTGCCAGCGCTGGCACGGCTGCCCTGGTGAGTCGATCGTCACCCTCGGATTTGGTGGGACCGGCACCAGCCCTTCATGCTTCGGCACCTACCGCGAACCAAGACGCAGACGAGACACGACTGAAGGCGCTCGGCGATTCCGTACGCGTCCACGGCCGGTCGCCGAAACCCGAACAGCTTGCCACAGCTGAGAAGACGCGGGCCACCGGTGAGCCATCGACCGCCCAGGCCCGTGATTCCATCCACCGACGCCCACCCGCTTCCAGGGCACCTGATGCGGCAGTGCGAGGGGAAGGTCACTCGAAGTCAGGCGCCCTTTCAGGGCCTTCCGTGCAGTCCTTGGAGGACGAAGCCGCGCTAATCGAACAAGCCCGCGGCGCCTTGGTCGACGCGCCGCGACGAGCGCTCGAGCTGACACGCCGTCATCAGCGAGAGTTTCGAACCCCTCGGCTCGCCGCCGAGCGCGAAGTAGTCGCCATTGAGGCGCTGGTGCGCCTCGGCCAAAGGGAGGCTGCCAACCAACGTGCCCGCGCCCTGACCATAGACGCAGACAGTATCTATGCAAGAAGGGTGGAACAGTTGCTCCACGCTTCCGGACCGGGGGAGCCACCAGAGCACCGCTGAACCTGGTCGCCGCCGCGACTGCTTGACCCTCCCCCCCTACTCGCCTGGCGCAAACTCCCAGTCTTCGCCGAAGAGCTCGGATTTGGGCGTAGGTAGGGGCTCGCCGTTCGGGCCATCGCGGCGCACCACCATGGTGTGACGAGTGGCGGTGTCTTCACTCTCGCGAGCCACCACGGTGATCATGTTCACGCCGGGCTGGAGCGCCGCCTTGACCTTGAAGCTCATCTTGCTCTTGTCCTTGCTCTGGTTGGCTCGGTAGAAGACCTTGCGCGTTCCGACGAAGATGTAGGCGTCCATGACACCATCGACATCCTTCGCGCTCGCTTCGATTTCGACGAACTTGCTCCGGGTGGCGAGCTGCGCGGGCTTCACCTCGAGCAAAGGCGGCGAGCGGACCAGCTCGGGCTCGAATTCCACTTTGCCTACGTGAAGTGATGTCTTGTCGCTGAGTTTGTCTTCGATGAAGCCGAAACGCGAGCCGTCGAGCACGACCTTCTCGAAATCTCCGAAGCGACCAACTTGCTTGACCACCGTGCCCGGGTTCAGGAAGCCGACCACCGGCGACGCTTCCAGCGGTTGCCCTCGCACGCCAGCACGCGCGTCGACCTTGACCGCGCCCTTTTGCGGGTTGATGTGCAGGCCACCGCGCGTCACGGGCATCGTCAGTTTTTCGCGAGAAACCACCCGCAAGTCGCGATCGCTGACGCTCAGCTCCACTTTGATTAGGTTCTCCGGGAGGTTGTCGAGCACGTCGAAGGTGAACTCCACGTTTCTGACATCGCCGGGTTTCATGTTCGAAACGTCGAAGCGCCCGGCCCTGAGAAGCAACCCGTCACCGGTCAGATTCCTGAGGTTCGCCTGGGTCTCGAGCGAGGGACCTTGTCCGACATTCTTCACGGTAAGATACACCGTCGCGCCCTCGCCGCGCGCCAGCTGGCCATCCCCGTTGCCCGGCCGATTGTCGGCGACCTGGTAGCTGTAAGCGAACACCGGCCGCGGCAGGCTTTCGATAGTGGGGCGAACTTCCGCGTCGCGCGGCGCGTCACTGCCCTCGGCGAAAAAGCGCACCTTGACGATTTCTTGCCGCGTAACGGCGTCTTTTGGCAGCTCGCAAACGCGCTTGGCGTCCAGCGGCACGGGCGTCGTGGACCCCGGAGCGCGCCCTTCGATGTCGCACCAACCGAGGGGCGCTTCCGCTGTCTTGGTTTCACCCGGCTCGATCCTGCCGAATAGCAGCTCCTTCTCGTCGAAGTACGCGGCGTCGCTCTTGGTGATGGCACGCACCTGATAGGCTGGAGCCTTGGCATGGTTGGTGACCGAAACCAAAAGCTTCAAAGGCTCGCCCGCGCTGACCTTGTCGCCCGCGTGGTCCGTGCCGACCTTGACCTCGAAGTCCTTGGCGGAGGGCCCGCCCGTGTGCTGCTTGGGTGGCTCCGACCAATCGATGCCAAGCTCCGAAAGGTCGTGGCTTACCGCTTCGATCTCGTCGGCCTGCGTCTTGGCGACGAAGGGCTTGGCATCCTTCAGCTCCCGGGGCCGAGGCCCGGGCGACAGCTTGGCGACCAGATCGCGCGCGAAGCCTATTGGGAAATCCATCTGGAACTCATCGTCCAGATCCCCCCCATCTCGCGGATCTTGGCTCGTTCGCTTTCCGGCAGGTTGTAGCGCAGCTTGTAGGTGGGCCGCTCGTGTGGGCGCTCACCGTTGTGCGCCAGGCTCTTGGAAAGGTCGCGCTCTCTGAGCGCGTGGTCCGAGCGATACAAGTCCATCTCCAGCATGTCCGCCGTCATCGGATCCAGCTCGATATCCGGAGCGACGCCGACCCCTTGAATGGACATGTCGCCGGGCGTCAGATACTGCGCGATGGTGAGCTTCAGCGCCGCACCATCGGGCGTGATGCGCGGAAACACCAACTGAACCGTGCCCTTGCCGAAAGTCGACTGGCCAACCACGACCGCGCGGTTTTGGTTCTTGAGCGCACCAGCGACAATCTCGCTGGCGCTGGCGGACGCTCCGTTGACCAATACGGCGATGGGGTAGTCGGGCTCGGTGCCGCGAGCTTCGGCCCGTTTCTCGTCGCGGCCTTCGCTGGCGCCCACCGTCGAAACGATGACTCCCTTGTCCAGAAACTTGTCGGCCACCTTGGCCGCCTGGTCCAGCAGGCCCCCTGGATTCATGCGCAGATCGAGAACCAGACCGGCGATGCGCCCGGTCTTGCGCAAGCCGTCCAGGGCACGCTCCAACTCGTCCGCGGTGCTGGCCTGGAACTGCTTGATGCGTACATAGCCCACGCCGTTGCCCAGTGGGCGGGCCTCGACCGAGTGAATCTGAATTTGCTCGCGCACCAGCTCGAAGGGACGCGAGCCATTCCAGCCTTCTTTACCATCCCGGTGCACCCAGATGGTCACCTTCGAGCCCGGCTTTCCGCGCAACCGCTGCACCGCGTCGTCCAGCGGCATGTTCAGGGTAGACTCGTTGTTGATCTTCGTGATCCGGTCGAGGCGTTTGAGCCCCGCCCTGCCGGCAGGTGTTTCCGGCATCGGGTGCATGATGGTGAGCATCTGATCGCGGATGGAAATCACGATACCGAGCCCACCAAAGTGCCCCGAAGTCGTCAGGTTCATCTCCTTGTAGGCTTCCGGGCTCATGAACACGCTGTGCGGGTCCAGCGTGCGCAGCATGCCGTTGCACGCGGCGTATTCCACGTCCCGAAGCTCGACTTCGGTATCTTTCAGATTGGCCTGCAGGAAAGCGAACACTTCGCGCAAGCGAGCGGCGACGTCCCAGGGGCCCTGCACATTGTCGACCCTGAACTCGCTCTCTTCGGTCCCCACCCGTACCTTGACCTGTGGCGACTTGCTTTCGTGCAGCACGATGACCTGAGCCACCTCTTTCTGCACCTGATTCAGCGCGCTCAGAAACATCTGACGCGGCTTGACCCTGCTGGGGTCGACATACTTGGTACGGATGGTGTTCAGCGTCTCGTTGACGGCAACCAGCTGGGTCAGGTCGTATGGCCCCTGAGTCTTACCGGGGGTCGCGACGGCGTGTGCCGCCTCGAGGCCTCGCCACAGGCCGCCGCTCCCGAAGCTGATGGCAAAATACGAAGCGAGCGCGAAGACGCTCAGAACGATGGTCGTGCGGCCAAGCCGTTCAAGCAGACGCATAGGGCATCAGTATACGGTCAGCATCGCTCGCTGTCAGTGTCCGAGCGGCCGATTTTCCGGGCCAACGCTATTCTTCGCTCACAGCTGGGGGGCCGCTCGCGGCGGCAGGCTTGGGGTCCTTGACCTGAATGTTCGGCGCAGCCTCGTCGCGCTTGATCGAGTAGCGCACGAGCGCGCGCAGGGTCTGGTTGCGATCCACATTTCCCAAGAGCAGCTTGACGTCCTCGTACACCGAAGGATCGACGAGCAGAGCACCGAGCGTACCCTTGCCGGCTTTGAGATCTCGCACTATCTCTTTCAAGTCCCCGCTCATGGCGTTCAGGTTGCCCATCAGTCGTTCGGAACCCTCATCGCCATACAGCACGCTTTTCGCCATTCCACTGCCTTCGCGGATGCCTCTGAGAGTGTTGCCGACCTCTTCCGCGGCTCCGCCGAACTGCGCGAGCGCGCGCCCGGCGTCGTCCTCGTAGATCAGGTCGTGCATGAAGCCCGGCCCGGCGTTGACCCGCTCGACGGCCGTGCTCACTCCGCGAACCGTTCGATTGAGCTCCTGGCTGGTTTGCTCCAGATTCGCCACCACTCGGGACAGGCGGTCCGCCTCCTCGGGGTCGCTCAAGAGCCGTTTGGCGTAGCCATCGCCCTGGTCCACCGACTTCAGGATGTTGTTCAGGGAACTCATGGCTTCTTTGAGGTCTTGCTGAAACCCCTGCTCGGCCAGACCCTCGGTGGTCACCTGCAGGTTGCCGACGACCTTTTCCACCTTGCTGGTCATCCGATTCAGGCTGTCGAGCATGGCGGTGTAGTCCTGAGGTTCCTCGTTCTTGATCACCGAACCTGGTGTCAAAGGGGGCTTGTCGGGACTGCCAACGCTCAGCTCGAGCATCTTGTCTCCCAACAGGCCCTTGCCGGCAATGGATGCGATAGTGTCGACCCGCACCCGCCGAGCTTCGCGCGCGACGATGGAGATCTCCACGTAGATCTCGGGATCCTTCGGATCCGTGCCGTAGCCCAGCGACTCGACCGTGCCCACATTGATGCCCCCCATACGCACGGGGGAGCCACGCTTGAGACCCTCCACGTCCGAGAACTGGGTCTTGAAGTGAACTCGGTCGGAAAACATCTGCTTGTCTTCGCCGATCAGGAAGATCACGACTCCAATGCAGATGAGCCCGACAAGGACGAAAAGGCCGACCTTGATTTCACGCGCAATTCTCATGAATCTCTCGATCTTCCCTCAGAACACGGGCCCCGTCACGCGGCGTGCTGCTCGGCCGCAAAAATAGGCGTCGTCTGTCGGAACCCAAGCGTCGCACGCCGGGTCCGTCCCGGAGGACCGGCTCGCTCCAGGCCGAGGCCTGGCGTCCCGCGGCACGCATCCCGGCATCGAAGAACCGCGTGCGCTCGAACCTATGCGTTGAGCAAAGTTTCGACGTCTTCCTTGACCGGGGCGTTTCCCTCGACGAAGTCCTTGACGCGGACATCCTCCGAGGCGCGAAACTCATCGACGGTGCCGGCGCAGATGATCCGCCCGGTATGCACCATGGCCATCCTGTCGCTGACGGTGAAGGCGCTTTTCATGTCGTGGGTGACCACGATGCTGGTGATCCGCAGGCGCTCTTGCAGGCCCATGATCAGATGGTTCACACGGGCGGTATTGATCGGGTCGAGCCCCGTCGTGGGCTCGTCGTAGAGCACGACCTCGGGCCGCACCGCGATGGCGCGAGCCAGCCCCACACGCTTGCGCATACCGCCCGAGAGATCGGCGGGACGCATCAACTCGATCCCCGGCAGGTCCACCAGGCTCAGCGCCCAGTCGACTCTGTCTTTGATTTCGCCGACGGACATCTTTTTCCGAAAGTGCTCCTCGAGCCCGTACGCGACGTTTTCTCCGACACTGAGCGAATCGAACAGTGCCCCGCTCTGAAACAGCATGGCAATGCGCTGGCGCACATGCGCCAGCTCTCCTTCGTCCATCTTCGTGACTTCCTCACCATCGAACTGGATGCTTCCGGCATCGGCCTTCAGTAGGCCGATCAAGAGTTTCAGCATCACGCTCTTGCCCACGCCGGACCCCCCCACCACGGTCAGCACCTCACCGCGATTCATTTCCAGATTGAGGCCTCGATACACCACCTTGTCGCCAAAGGCTTTTCGAACACCTCGAAACCGGATCAGGACATCGGACACCTTGAGCTCCTCTTCGCAGGGCAGAGTAGCAGACGCAGCGCCCCGGCCCAAACGACTGAAACCAGCGGAGCGCAGCTTTAGGCGAACGCGCTGGAGGGGTCCGCATCCAGCGATCGTACCTCGCTGACGCGCACTTCGACCGCGTCACCACCGCGCCAGCGGTCGGGGCGGAGAGAGCCCACCACGCGGACGCGACCACCGAGCGAGGTGGCCTTGTCTCCCTGCGCCACGGCAAAGCCGGAAAGACGGCGCCCCTCCCCAACCTCCAGCTCCAGCTTGAGGTGTCCTCCGCGTACCTCGCGAGCGCTCAGCAGACGAGCCGAGAGCGCCAGCTCGGGTGCGGGGTTGCCCTCGCCACAGGGCTCGAGGCGCATGAGGTCCACGAGCACGCGGCGCGGATCATCTTGGGGATGGAGCTCGAGCAACTCGCCCTCGCAGGGCGGCGCCTTGGCACGAGCTTCGAGGCTTTCGCAGGCGCGCTCGAAATGGATGCGCAGCTCGTCGAGCCGCGAAAGCTCGACCTCGACCCCGGCGGCGGCTTGATGCCCGCCGAAGCGCAAGAGCGTATCCCCGACCCGACTGAGCGCGTCGTGCAGACGAGCGCCCGCCGGCCCGCGCACTGACCCGCGCCCCTGGGGTCCATCGAACCCCACGACAATGACGGGCTTCTGGTACTGGTCTGCCAACCTGCCCGCGACGATGCCGACAATCCCATGGTTCCAGCCCTGGCGGCCCAGGGTAAGGGCGGACCTGTGCTGCCAGCCCTGGGCCTCGATTTCCTGGATTGCTTCTTCCAGCATGTGGTTCTGTTGCGCCTTGCGCTCGACCGAAAGCTGCTCCACCTCGGCGGCCAGACGAGTCGCTTCCGCATCGTCGCGCGCGAGCAACAGCTCGAGCGACAGCTCTGGTGAGGCCAAACGCCCGGGTGCGTTGAGCCGGGGAGCGATGCGGAACGCCACGTCGCGCGCCACCAGCGGCAAGGCCGGGTCCATCTCGGCAAGCACCATGAGCGCGCGCAACCCCGGCCGCGGGCTTTCCGTCAATCGCTTGAGCCCCGCTCTGACCAGCGCTCGGTTGTCTCCGTCCAGGGGCGCCACATCGGCGATCGTGCCGATGGCCACCAGATCGAGCCAGCTGCGCACGTCCAGGGCGCGCCCAACCGCCTGTCGCAAGGCCGCAGCGATGGAGAGCGCGAGGCCACAGGACGCCAACCCCTTGTAACCGAAGCCGCACTCGGGCCGGTGGGGATTGAGAAACGCGTGAACCGGCAGCGGCTGCTCTGGCACCAGATGGTGATCGATGACGACGGCGTCCACGCCCGCCGCTCGCACCGCTTCGAGCTGCACGTGATCGGAGGACCCGCAATCACAGGTCACCAGAAGCTTAGCGCCGCTTTCGATGATACGCTCGACGGCTCGCGCCGAAACCCCGTACCCACCGTCGAAGCGACTTGCCAGGCCATACACCACGTTGGCACCCAGCGCCCGCAAGACTTCGATCAGAATCGCGGCCGACGTGATGCCATCGCAGTCGTAGTCACCGAAAACATAGATGCGTTCGTTTCGCTCGATCGCCATCGCCATGCGCCGCGCAGCCACCTCGCGGTCTGCCATCGCATCCGGCCGTGTCAGGTGCTTGAGCTTCGGCTCCAGGAAGCGGCGCGCCCTCTCGTCCGAACGAAACCCGCGCCGCTCGAGGTAGTCGGCGACCGTCAAGGTCAGGCCAAACTCACGTGCCAGCGCCTGGGCCACGCCCGGGCTGGAAGTGCCTTGGGTGGCGGGCACCGTTGTCGGGGTTCCTGGAGGCGGTAGCGGCAAAGGCTGAGCCATCAACCCTCGTCGACCCGCGCGCACTCGCAGTTGTCATAATTGTCGGGTACACACTGAGCGCTCACCCTTGCCGTTCGAACATCTGCCAAGCCCATTGTCAATTGGAGCGGCTGGTTCCGAGTCGACTTGCGCGGCGAAAGTGTGGTCCGTGGCGGGCCACGAAGCGCGCTGCTTCATGGACTTCTCTGGATTTGTTCAGGTAATACCTGAAAAGTAGCGTCAGAGTGTGGCGAGCCTCCCTTCTGGCGCTCACAAGTGCATGAAAACGCGCGGCGAAACCACTGAGCTCCCGCGCTCTGCGCGTAAGGTGATACCGTGTCGAGGTGGGTTTTCCGAGGGCACGCAGCAACGCCATCGCGGGTCCAGCCGCACTATTGCTGGCCGGGCTCTTGTGTTCGAGCGCGTTCAGCGGTTGCTCGCTCAACCCACAACCCGCGCCCCCCGCACGCGACGCCGAAGAGAAGCCCACCGCCGGCTCGAGCAACGGCCAGGGCGACGGCATGGCGGCGAGCACGACGGGAGCCCCCGTCGGATCCCCGGCCGATGGCTCCGTGGGTGGCACCAATGGCACGACGGGCGGGTCCGACAGCGACGGCAGCGGGCCCCTCGACTCGGCAACGGGCGGAGGCGAAGGGGCCGGTCCGACGAGCGACGGGGCCGCTGGCGCGCCTGGCACCGACACGAGTGACGGCGCCGCTGGCGCCGCTGGCGCTCTCGTCGACGAGTCAGCGCCGTCGCCAATCCGCTGAACGGGCGCGGCCTATCAGTGGGCCGGCGCTGCGCTCTGCTCGTAGAGCTGGGGCGCGCTGGGGAGGAACACCTCCAACTTGGAGCCCGCGTGTTCGCAAGCTCTGACGTCGATGCTCCCTCCCAGCTCACGCACCAGGCAGTTCGCGATGAACAGCCCCAACCCCTGATCACCGCGGCGCAACGTCTTGTCAGCGAAGGGCGTGAAAAGGTGCTGTGCAATCTCGGAGCTGACGCCGACGCCGTTGTCCTCGATGGTGATGAGCACGCCATCCGACAAGCCTCGCAAACGCACGGAGATGATGTTTTGCTCGGCACGTTCTTCCAAGAGAGATGCCGCGGCATTGGTCAGGGCGAAGTGGAACACGTGCACCAGTCGAGCCCGGTCGGCGAATACCGTGGCTGCCTTCTCGTAGCTTCGTTCGACGCGCCCCGGAATCGGATTGGTCGCCTGGATCAGGGCCACCGTGCTGTCGAGCACCTCGCGCACGTCCACGGGCTCGAGCTTGAGTTGGGGCGCCCGCGACAATAGACGCAAGTGGCGCGTCGTCTCCGCGACGCGCCTGGCGTCACTCTGCGCCTCATGAAGCAAAGCGAGAGCTTCGCCGACCTCGTCCTTCGACCGAGCAGTCCCTTCTAGCAATTGCGGCAAACGGTCGCTGAGCTTGCTCAGCTTGGAAAGCGCCGCTTGCAGCGGGGCGTTGACCGCTCCTGCCAACTTTGCTGAAAGCAGGCCCACCGAAGCCAGGCGCTCGCTCTCAACCAGCTTCTGCTGGAGCGTCCGCCGCTCGCTGATATCGCGCTGAACGCTCACCCAGTGCGTGTGCTCACCTTGCTCGTCGTAGACGGGCAAGATATCGAGCTCGACCCAGTACTTGTCCCCGTGCTTACCGTACTTGAGAATCTCTTCGTGAACGGGTTCTTGGTTCTTGAGCCCGCGCTCGATGCGCGCCAACACCTTTCTATCCGTCAACTCCCCGATGGTCACGTTCGGCGTTTTGCCAAGAACATCATTCTGATCGTAACCGGTGATCAGTGAAAACACGCGGTTCACGAACACGATGCGCCGCCCCACGTCGTCGATGGCCCGCGCCTCGGTGATGAATACGATATCGTGCAGGTGATCGACCGCCTCCTCCAGTACTCGCAGCCGGTCGGACGAGCGATGTGCCGACGAACTCGGTTCGCAAATCGCCAGGACGAGGGATCGCCCGGCGAGCCTCGCAGAACGAACTAGAACGTTCGCCACCATTGGCTCGCCGCTTCGTCTGGCGAATCGTTGAATGTGCGCGCCCCGAGGCAGCCCGCGCTGTCCGGCCCCGAGCGCAGCCAAGAGCGAGCGATGGTCTTCCTCCGCTGCCATCACCCTGAGGTCCACCCCAGAGAGCACCTCGCTCTTGTCGTAGCCGAGCCAGCGGCCGCAGCTCTTGTTGGCGTGAACGATGCTCGCTCCGTCGTGCACCAGCGCCGGAACCATGGTCGAATCCAGAGCGCTCTTGAGATCCGGAGCAGCCGTCAGGTCATCGGCCAGCTTTTCCAGACTGTTCGCCGCATCATCGCCAGCAACGCGGAACTTACTCATCCCGACTCCGAAGGCGACGCATGACTCGTTACTGCCGGATTGCGCGAAAAGCCGAACAGGGGCATTACGCCAAGAGTGTCGCACGGTCGCACGACCGGTCGCAACTCGCGCCTCATTGCGGGGACGGAAACGGCTCCCTCGACCCGCCTGCGCCGTCCCGAAGGGGTCTCGGTAGTCGCTGCCAAGCGGGAGATGCCCGAGGCGCCGGGGCTAGCCCCTGCCCGGGTCCGGTGGCGTCGCTAGCAGGCAGAACCCCGCCCGACGTAGCCCAGCCTTCATGTGGCCGCGGACGCTCGTTTCAACGACCGCGACTTACCGGCCTTTGTTTTTTTTTTCGGCGCGAGCCGAACGAAGAATTTTCGGTCGAGCCACTCGGTGAGCGGCAACGCCACGTAGATAGACGAGTAAGTCCCCAAAGTGATGCCAAGAATCAGGGTCAGCGCGAAGTCCTTCAAAGTGCCGGTGCCCCAGACGAAAAACGCCAACAAGCTCACGATGGTCGTGCCGCTGGTCAGCACCGTTCGGCTCAGCATCTCCGAGAGGCTGACGTTGATCAAATGGATGAAGCTGGACCCCCTGAGCTTGCCCAGGTTCTCGCGCACCCGGTCGTAAACGACGACGGTATCGTTTACGGAATACCCAATGATGGTCAGCACTGCGGCGACCGTCGTCAGGTTCAACTCCTTCTGCATGATGATCAGAATGCCGATGGTCACCAGCGCGTCGTGACCCAGGGCAATGACGCCGCCGGGCGCAAAGCGCAGGTCGAAACGGAACGCCACGTACATCATGATGAACACCAGCGCGATGGCGATGCTCTTGATGGCCGCGTCCCTCAATAGCGCGCCAGCCTTCGGCCCAATCCATTCGACGCGCATCGCCGTGGCCGGCGTGCGCTTGCCCAGCTTCTGCTTGAGCACGTTCATCAGCTGGTCGCCCTTGCTCATCAGCTGGATCTCGACCTTGTTGGCCCGCTCGTTCTGAATCGATGGGTTGTTGGCGCCGGCGCGCAACACGACGCCCGACACCTTGGCCATCTGCTCTTTCACCCAGGTAAGGTTGGGGTCACCTTCGAAGCGAACGCTGATCTTGTCGCCGCCGGGGCTGAACTTCACCTCGGTGGCCTGCCGCTCCTTGGGGCATTCCGACGCTGACAACTTGTCCCCGTAACACAGCGCGCGCTCGATGCGGTGCTGCTGCGCCTCGTCGATCGTGGTCACGTCCTGGACGCGGATCAGATAGCGGAAGGGGTTGTTCGGATCTTCGACCTTGATCACGTCCGGACGGTGGAAATCGGACGATGCGACGACCTGGCGAATCTCCTGGGCGGTGGTGGGGCCCGTGAAAGCCACTTCGATTTCCGTGCCGCCCACGAAGTCCGTGCCCATGCGCGGGCCGGGCTCGAACAAGAGCACGATGGACGCGATCACCATCAAGAGGCTGACCACGCCCAACGGGCGCTTCTGCGTCATGAAGTTGTAGACTTTACCAACCGGAAACAGCTGCATCGTTCAGCCCATACTAAAGCGCAGTCGTTTGCCGAAGCCGCGCACCCAAAGGTCAAACAGAACCCGGCTGACCACGACACCGGTGAAAATGCTACAGGTAACGCCGATAATCAGCGTTACCGCGAAGCCCTTGATGGGGCCGGTGCCGTACTGCGCGAGCACGACGCCCGAGATCAAGGTCGTGAGCTGGCCGTCGATGATCGCACTCAGTGCCTTGCTATAGCCGAGCTCGATGGCCGCTCGCGCGCTCTTGCCCGAACGCAGCTCCTCGCGGATACGCTCGTTGATGAGCACGTTGGCGTCGACGCTCATACCCAAGGTCAATGCCAGACCGGCAATGCCGGGCAGCGTCATCGATGCTCCGAAAGAAGCCAGAATGGCGAGCTGCAAGAAAAGGTTCATACCCACCGCGATGTCGGCGATCAGCCCGGCACGGTTGTAGTAAAGCAGCATGAACAGCAGCACCAGGACGCCACCCCCGAGCGCGCCTTCGACCCCCAGCTGGATGGATTCCTTCCCCAGCGAAGGACCGATTCGTTGCTCGTTCGACGGCGAAATGGGCGCGGGCAGGGCGCCGGAGCGCAACACCAGCTCGAGCTTCTTGGAGTCCCTGAGCTGAGCCTCTGGATCGCCGCGGCCCATGGTGATCGATGCGCGGCCGCCGGTGATTCGGCTCAGAATTTCTGGCGAACTCGCCACGCGGCCATCCAGAATGATCGAGAACCGCTTGTGGACGTTGGCGCCGGTGATGCGCGCAAAGATCTTGCCGCCCTGGTCGGTGAAGTCGAGCTGCACGTGCCAACCACCAAGCCCCTGGCTGCTCTGGTCGGGCACCGCAGCGGCATCGCGAATCATGTCGCCGGTGATCTCGGCGCGGCTGTGTAAGAAGTAGGTGCGCCAGCCGTCTTCCTTTTCCGCCAGGGTCGCCTGATCGACGACCTTGCTCTCGAGCTCGAAGCCAATCTCCCGATCTTGCGGTACCTCGAGGGTGGCAGTCCACTCCTTGAAGCGTTTGAGCGCCTCCTGCGCCGTCTCCCCCTTCTGCATCTTGAGATAGGCGTAGGTGACTACCTTGCTGGTCTTTTCGCCCTTGTCGTTCGTGCCCACCGGCACGGCCTCGGTCTCGAAGCTGAGGCCTTCGGGCAAGGAGGAGGGGTTGGCCTTTTCTTTGACGTCCTCGAAGAAGTTCTCGGTGTCGGCGTTCAGCTTGAACTCGAGCCGCGCGGTCTGGCTGATGATATCGCGAATGGTGGCGAAGCTCGCCTCGTCCTCGCCCGGCACTTCGATGATGATGTCCTCGTCGCGCGTGGACACCGCAGCTTCCCTCAGGCCGAGCTGGTCGACGCGTCGCAGAATGATTTCTCGCGCCTGGGCGACGGCTCGCTGCCGGATACTGCTCTCTGCGGCCTCGCGGATATTGAATTCGTAGGTACGCTCGTCGATCGCCTTGGCCTGAAAATCGGGCTTGAACAGATCACGAAAGCGCGCGTCGATCTTCGACGGGTCGGCGCCCTGCTTGACCTTCAAGATCACCGCATCCGCCTCGCTCTTTGGCTTGATCAGCTCGACCTTCTCGGCCAGCTTCTGCAGCGTCGCGTCGCTCGGGGCTTCGTCGCCCTCGTGGCCCGCGTAGATCTTCGCCAGCTCCGAGCGCATATCCTCGTAGTAGCGGTCGCGCTTGTCCTTGATGGCCTCGTCGACGTCCACCGTATAGACGAGCCTGAGGCCACCGCGCAGGTCGAGACCGGCTACCAGCCGGAAATTCACGTGGTCTTGGATGTATTGTGGGCAAGGCAGCTTGCCCAGGGTCATCGTGTTGAGCGAGGGCCAGAGCGCCAGGAAGGCCAAAAGCCCGATACTGGTGACCAGCCCGAAGCGCATGCGCCAGTTCAGGTCGATGGTCGGCAGCGCGGCGATCAGCGCCCACAGCACGAGCATGCCCGAGACCACCATGGCCCAGAAGGAATCGGCGTTGGCAGCGAGGGCCGCAGCGGCGGCACACACGCCTCCGAACCAAAAGGCCACGCGACGCGGACGGTAGAGCAGGCCCGCCATTGCCTGAACGAAGGCAAGACCTGCGAACACGTAGAGTAGGTAAGTGTTGACCACGGATGACTTGCCGGCGTTCTACTTTTTTTTCTCCACGGCCGCAGCGTTTTCTGCCGTGTCTTTTCCGATTAGTCCGGTTTTGACGAAATCCACCTTCACCCCAGGGGCGAGCTCGACCTTCGCGTAGCGATCGCCAAGTTCGACCAGCTTGCCAACCAGGCCACTCTGGGTGAGCACGCGATCGCCCTTCTTCAGCGAGGCGAGAGCCGCCTGCTGCTTCTTCTGCTGCGAGCGCGTGGAGAAAAACATCATCAACAAGAGCGGGACCAGCAGCAGCAAAGGGAACAACATCCCCAGTCCACCGCCTCCTGATGACGCCGGCGCGGCTTCGTGCGAGTCGCTCGGCTGTGCTTCGGAAGCCCCCGCCGCCTTCTGTTGTCCTGGCGCGGGCGGCAATTCTTGAAAGGAACGTGACGCGAAACTCAAAATATCCTCCAAATCTCGACGTTTCGCGACCGCGAACCCGAGTCGGCCGGCCTATACCCAGATTCCATGGGGCGTGCAAGCCATCGCTGACCCGGCTCAGCACTTGACCCTGTACAATCATTCCCTCACAGCGCGAGGAAGCCCCTGCCCAGGTCCGAAGGCCGGGCAACATTCGACTCTTAGCGACCTGGCTTGACACCCATAAAGGCGGGTTGTAGTTGATCGCCCCCTGCTTTTCCGAAAGTCACAGAACTCGGTGGCATCCGGCCCAACCGATCCTCAGGCGCGTAGCTCAGTGGTAGAGCACTACCTTGACACGGTAGGGGTCGGCAGTTCAATCCTGCCCGCGCCTACAAGCTCGCCGCGGCCCGCTCGTCGCGCGATGCATCTATCGTAACGATGGCTGCCTCGTGATTCGCCAGTACCGGTCGGGGGCGTGCTTCGGGAGGGGAAGCCAGACGGTGACGTGCGACGTCCGCACGCTGTGGATGGTCCCCGGGGCCTCTCACCGAGCAGTCATGGCTCGGCGGCTGCCCTCGAGAGTCAGACGCTGTCCAAAGCACGCGTTCTTGTAAGTCATTTATCAGAAAGGAAGCGAGAAAACCCTTAATGGCAATGAGACGACGCTTTACGCGGGAACCACGCGGGCCCCAGATCCGCATCAACCACCGCATCCGTGTGCAGGAAGTGCGCGTGGTGGCGGAAGATGGAACCAACCTGGGCGTGCTCTCCACGGATGCCGCCCTGAGGCGCGCGCGGGAGGTCGGGCTGGACCTGGTCGAGGTCAACCCCAAGACCTCACCGCCCGTCTGCAAGATCTTGGACTTCGGCAAGTACAAGTATGAAGAGAAGAAGAAGAAGCGCGAAGCCAAGCGCAAGCAAACCGTCGTCGAGGTCAAGGAAATCAAGTTGCGACCAAAGACGGATGGGCACGACCTGAACGTGAAGGTGCGGCACGCCCGCAAGTTCTTGGAATCCGCGAACAAGGTGAAGGTCACCTGTCGCTTCCGCGGACGCGAAATCACGCACCCCGAGCGCGCCAGAATGCAGCTCGACTATATCGTGACGCAGGTTGAAGATCTGGCGAACATCGAGCAGCCTCCGACGATGGAAGGCCGCACGATGGCGCTGATCATCGCGCCGAAGCCACAGGTACTGCAGCGCCTCGCCAAAGAGAAGGCAGACCGAGAAAGAGAGCGCGAAAAAGAGCGCCAGCGCGAGCTTGCCGGCGAAGGCTCCAGGCCGAAAGGCGACACCGAGCCTGGCGAGGATGACGCGGACCTCGAGCAAGACGAAGACGACGAAGATCTCGAAGACGAAGATTTCGACGACGAGGACGACGACGACAGCGACGACGACGACGACAGCGACGACGACGACGACAGCGACGACGACGACGACAGCGACGACGACGACGACAGCGACGACGACGACAGCGACGACGACGACAAGTAACCCGCTGCTGCTCGGTTCCCGCTCAGTCGGAACTTCCGAGCAGCAGTGGCACGCCGCCCCATCGAGCGCTCGCTAGAGCGCCGGGCGTCGCTCTAGCCGAGCACGTCCTTCGGGATCAGGCCGCCAAACCACGCGCCTGCCAGACCTGCGAGCAGGACCACCAAGAAGATGAGCACGAGCATACCCTTGCCCCCTCCGCTGCTTTGCCTGAAGTTCACCACTTCGTCTCCCAGGTCGGGTTCGGGCAGCGGGTGCGGCTGGACGGGCGGGGGCTCGGGGCTCGCCGACGGGGGCGACGAAGAGCTGCGGCCGAACGGTGAGTCATCCTCCAGCATCGAGAGATTGCCGGCTTCGAAGTGATGACGCTGCGCGGCGCCTGGACTGACCGAACTGCCCAGATCCCCCAAGCTCGACGCCCAATCTTGCGCACCAGCCCCACTCGCGCCTGGCGCCAGGTCGGCCATGCTCTGACGCTGCTCGAGTGAAGTGAATTCGAAGAGGGCCGCATCGATCAGCGAACCGATGATGGACCCTGACATCGCCTGGCGACGCTTGTCGTGCTCTCGCCGGTTGCGGATCGGTTCGACCAGCTGCGCGATGTCGAACGAGGACACGGGGCGCGAGAGCCTGAACAGCACCTGATTCAGATCACGCGCGAACTCGCGCGCAGTCTGGTAGCGCTGGCTCGGGTCCCCCGCCAAACCGCGGGCAATGACACGCTCCAGCTCCGGCGTCACCTTCGAGTTGAACTGTCGGATGGGCGGCACCTCGGCGCGCTGGACTTGCCGCACCGTCTCCAGATCCGTCTCGCCCAGGAACAAGCGCCTGCCCGCCAGCAGTTCCCAGAGAATGATCCCGACCGCAAAAATGTCCGTCCTCTGATCGACCGGCTTCCCCTGCGCGGCTTCGGGCGACAGATAGCTGAACTTGCCCTTGATGATGCCTGGCTCGCTCTTCTCGAGCTGGCTATTCGCCTTCGCCAGCCCAAAATCCACGATTTTCACCTCGCCGTGACGCGTCACCAAGACATTCGGTGGCGACATGTCGCGGTGCACGATGTTCATCGGGCGTCCCTCGGCGTCACGCAGCTCGTGCGCATAGGCCAGGCCCTCGCAGACGCGCACGCAGATCAAACACGCCAGCTCCGGCGCCATCTGCTGGTTGGTCTGGCGCAGATTCTCGATGATCGCCTTGAGATCGGCACCATCGACGTACTCCATGACGATGAAGTAGGTGTTGTCACCGACACCGATATCGAAGACCTGGACGCAATTGGAATGCCCCAGCTGGGCGCTCACTCGCGCCTCGTCCAGGAACATCCCGATGAACTGCTTCTTCTCGGACAGGTGCGGCAGTACGCGCTTGATGGCAACGGTCTTCTTGAAGCCCTCGAGCCCGGCACTCTCTGCGCGGAAGACTTCGGCCATCCCCCCGGAGGCGATCTTCTCGATGACTTTGTAACGTTGTTGCTGCTGTGCCATTCGATTCGCCAGCCCGTCGCCTGCGAGCGGACGAGCTTCTGATCAAGCGTAGGGTCGAGCCAGCGATAGGGTCAACTGTTGATCGTCCAGCGATCACGCCGGGCAACCACCCGAGATCTCCGACACCTCTGGTGGTAGGTCGCGGTAGGTACGCCCGCTCGATCGACGGAATCGTCGAATATTTGGCCCGCGCTGCGAGCCGAGCGTGCAGAGGTCCGGTCTCACAGCCCTTTGTCAACTTGGGCTTGACCCACGCCGGCACACGACGGATAAGCCGGCCCATGAGCTCTGAGACACCGGCAGACTCGGACGAACTCGATCCAGACGAACCACGCACGCCGATGTGGCTGCCGTTGCTCGGAGGCGGACTGTTCCTGCTCGCCCTTTTGCTATTCCTGCTGACGCGCACGGACGACGAGACCGACGCCGACACCAGCGCAGCCACCAACGCCAACGGCGCCGCCGCCGAACAGGCCGCGGACGCACCGAGCAATGCCCCGGATCAGCCTCCGGGCAACCCGAACCAATAGCCCCACCGAGCGCGCTTGCACCAAGCCGCCCGCGAGGCTACAAAGCCGCACCCACAACAAGTTCCCACACCGGGGCCGTAGCTCAGCTGGGAGAGCGCATGACTGGCAGTCATGAGGTCAGGGGTTCGATCCCCCTCGGCTCCACTCCTACGAGGTCGCCCACTGGCGGCCTCGAGTGATTCAAGGGTCGGGATCCAGTTTCAGGATCAGGATCGGGTTCAGGATCAGGATCGGGTTTCGGGATCGGATCGGGATCAGGGTTCAGGGTCGGGGTTCACGATCGGGATGGGGGTTCACGATCGGACTCGCTCACTTCGCGAGCGCCTCGCGCACGCGAGCGAGAACTTCGTGCGGGTGCTTCAGGACCAAGTTCGCCGGGAGGCGCAGCACGCGGTAGCCGAGCCTTGCTAGCACACGGTCGCGGCGTGCGTCGGCGTGCGCGCGATGGCGGTGCGAAGCGCCATCCACTTCGATGACGAGCCGCCCCGCCGGCGCGACGAAGTCGGCAATGTACCGACCGCCAAACGGCACCTGCCGCCGAAACGCGACTCCCAGCTTCCGCCCCGACAGCATCCGCCACAGCGCAGTCTCCGACTCCGTGGGCGCGTGACGCATGCCGTGCGCCCGCTCGGCGAGAAGAGCTTGCCGTTTTGCGATCTGTTGTGCCTGACGCATGACCACCTCCGTCTCGGCTCGCGGCCGGATGCGCCTTTCGAGCGAAAGATCCGTGACGGGCCGCGGGAAACGCACCCTTGCGCAACCGAGCCACCCTCTCTCCGCACGCCGCACCCCAACAGCGGGACCGGCGCGGATTCTTCGCGGCCGCCCTCCGGACGCGAGCCGAGACGGAGGCCCATGCGGTCGGGCGCGGCGAGAGCGGCGAGCACGCCGCGAGCGCTGGTATTGCGAGATGCTCCGTCGATGGCGGCGCGAAGGTCTTCCCCCGTCGCGCGCAGGCGCGCAGCGCCGAGCACGGCGTTGGGGAAGACCGTAGGCGCGCAGGCGCGTTAGCGCCGAGCACCTGCGAGTTGGGGCAACGGCTGAGCTATGGCACTGGTCTTGCTCGTTCGCGCGCTCACATGCTGTCTCGCCAATCGATCGAATACAATCGCGCGCCAGGGTGTGCCAATTCGAAGGAGCCAGGATCCCGACGTCAATACACTCCGCATTCGTGAGGAGGACGACGATTTTTCCGTTGTCGTCCAGAGCTTCGACAAGACCGTCTATCCGTGGGTCATCACAGATAGCGAGCTCCACGTGGTCGTGGGCGAGGGCAACGCCTGGCAGTACGAACACGGGCCCATCACTGGTCCGCTCGAAATAGCTGGAGAGTTCGACGCCCGTCCGACCCTTACGCTCGGCACCGTCATCGCACCCGTTCGCGTGGAGTCCACGGACGACGCGATGGCGCGCGAATTGAGTATCGCCACGGGCGACTTGTCGGATGGTCATCTGCGAATCCCATGAGCGAAGCGGCGCTCGCGACATCACCCGCGAACCTCGGCGTCTTTTGTCGGATTGCCGCTGGCGACCACGAGCTGCGAGTCCTGGAGGAAGCCCGCCGATTCATCGCAAAGCAGCCTGAACGCTCAATCGAGCGAGACATCTTAAGCGGGGGGCGTGGTGGGCCGTACCTCCAATGCCGCCCCTCCACGGGGGGTCACCGCCGCCTCGGCCGTGAAGTTCCGAAGCGCATGTCCAGCCGGATGCCGAAGCCCAAGACCATGAACGTGAAGATCGTCGCCACGGGTGCGTGCGACGTGATGCTGTTTCTGCATACCGATCGCGCACCGACGCCCGACGAATGGCACCAGGTGATGACGTGCGCCAGCGACTACGCGCGCCGGGGCAACATTCGGCGACTGCGCGGTCTGGTGATCTCCGACGGCGGCGGACCGGATATGGAGATGCGCAACGAGATCAAGCAGGTCTACGAAGAGCACGACTTCGCTCTACCCACGGCTGTCCTCACGTCGAACTTGGTCGTACGCGGCCTGGTCGCGGCGATCAGCTGGTTCAATCCCAGCATCAGGGTTTTTTCGCCAAACCGCTTGCCCGCCGCGCTGTCGTATCTGGGCGTGTCGTCCAGCGCGCTTCGACCCCTTCAGGCCGCGGCGCACACGCTCCAGGCGGAGCTCCCTCCCGTGGCCTGCCTCAGGCTGATGGACGGAGCGCTGACTGAAGTAGCGTAGCTGACCTGATCCGCTAGCCGGCAGCAGGTTAGTAGATCATGAACGAGAACCAGAGCGGCGTCCTGGTTCCAGCGGCGTCCCAAGTTTCGATGACTACCGGGCGAAACTCTTCCGATTACTGCCCATAGCGCATGGCCCGAACGTTGGCCAAGACGGCTTCGTCTGTCGCGTCGGAAGGCCTACCCCTGGTGATTGCCCCTTCGAAGAAGGTCCCAAAGGACGCATCGGACACGTCGCTGGCGGTGCCTAGGATCACAGCGCCCTGCATGGCCCAAGCCGCGAATGGCAAGCTTCCGTCGTAGGCGGTGACGAGCTTTCCAGAGCCGACGCTGGCGGCACGCAGTGTGTAGCTCGTCGCATCGGTCTTCAAGATACCAAACGCGTAGTCCACGGCCATCGAAGGATTCTCGAGGTTGGTGGTTTGCGACGCGCCGGAGCCTCCCGACCAGACGCCCTCACCGAAGTCGGCCATGAACCAGGGACCGTCACCATCGCCGCTGCCCCAGTATCCGGTACCGAAGAAAAGCGCATTCGGTTGACCGATGTCGTAAGGACAATCGTTCGTCGAGCCGTTGCCAAAGTCGTAGCAGCAGGCGTCGCCGACACGCTTGCCGTCCACGACCTCGTAGACTCCCTGTTCGTCGGCATCGACGGGCATGCCCCTCGTGTCGTCGCACCGATAGCCGCCGGTGGCGACTGTGTAGAGCCCGTAAACCGCATGACCACTCACCGTCAGCGATCGGCCCCTCGCGTCCGACTCCGGGCTCGGAGGAAGGGTATTCAAGTAGCAGTCGATGGGCGCGCTCGTGAGGTCGTTGCCGTTGCCGGATTGGTCGTACACGATCGAAACGGTGCAAGCGTAGGCGCCGCAAAATGCGTCCTGATCCGCCGCGTTGGCGAAGCCCCCCGGAGCAAGCAACCCGATGTCCCTGGTGATGCCATCCGCCCGCCGAACCTGGTAGAGCATGCCGTCGTAGGAATCGGAGAGAGCGCGCACCATGCTATAGGCTGCGGCGCAAGGTGTGGGGGGAGTCGTCGCTGCGTAGATGTCGCACGGCGCGCCCTGAAGGATAGTGCTCGATTCCGCCGCTTCCGCCGTCGTCCGGCGCTCCGCCGTTCGTGTCCTCGCCACCAGCCGGCTCGTTGCCGTTCCCGCCGGTCGCCGTGCCACCCATTGTGTTCCCGCCCGCTGGCGCGCCGCTGGTCACGTCGTGGCCGGTCGCGGTGCCGCCCATCCCGTCGCCACCGGCGCCACCCGTCGCTTGGCCACCACTGCCGCTGTCGGTCCCACTGCTCCCCGCGGTATTTCCGTCGCCGGCACCGCCGACTGGAGCCGCGTCGCTTGCGCCATCCGTCATCGTCGTCGTGCCGCCGCTGCCGCTAGGGCCATCTCCGCCAGAGAAGCCGCCGGTGCCCACTTTCCCGGTTACCTTCGTCGCGTCCGCGCGGCAGCTCGAGGCCACGAGCGCGATCCCCGAGATCAGAAACACACCGAGTCGCGCTTGCACCTTCGACCTCCAGAAATTTCCAACGCACCATTCGCCGCAAGGCGATGAACCTTCAGCTTAGCACAAGCCATGCAACCTCGTTGGCGACGCTCGACTGTCCGGGCGTCCCCGACACACGTCGCGACCTCGCGCCAGAAACCGACGGCTGCAGGTCGCGATCTCGGGATACCCTCCACGGCCGGCGCAAGCTCCCTCCAGTGCAAAGAACTTGATCGCGAAGGGTTGTGCGATGACACTACGCGAGTCGCCGCCTCGAACGACATCAGGCACACCGCATGAATCTCGGACTCAAGGGCACCTCTTTCATGTATGGGTGCCTGGGAGGCTTGGTGTTCGGCAGCGCCTGGTTGGCCACCGAGGCTTTTTTTCACTCACTTCTGGGGAAGGTGGGGCTTGGCGCGGCGTTGTATGCCAACTTCCGCCTGGGGGGCGTGCCCCTCGTGTTGCTGGCCTCGGCGATGGGACTGGTTGCCGCTTTGTGGGCGTCCCGCTGGTGGCCGCGTTTGCGACACTATCTCAGGCCTACCGAGCCAGCAAAGCGCCTCACGCACGCGGCCGCCGTGGTTTGCCTGCTCGGGTGCGGCGTCTGCCTCGCTCTGGGCACTCTAGTCGTCGGCCCGGCCGTGTCGTCCACCATCAACACTCCGGTGTTCGCCGCCGCGGTCTTGCTCGTAGCGCAGCTGATGCTGTTGGCGATAGCGAGCAGCCTGCTTCCCTTCTTCTACGCAGTGAGCCTGGCGCTCTTGACCTGGGTCGCCCGCCGGAAGGCATTGGCCGGGCTGGCTACTCCTGGCGGCGTGCTGGTGGCGTTCTTACTACTGGCGCTGCCTGCAGCGTTTTTCGCGATTCCCAGCAGCAGCCGGGCTGTCCTACCCTGGGAGCGCCTCATCGGGCCCACGGTGGGAGTACTGCTGGCGACGCTGGTCTTGCGGCGCTGGCGCCGTCTGCGCGCTTCGCATGCCCGTTGGGTAACTGCCGGGGCCATGACCGTTGTGACCTTGCTGGGCATCCTGGGCGTGCTGGCCCAGCCGAGCGCCTCGCTGGATCAAGTGTATGAAGCCAAGGGAGTGGCGGTCGCCTGGCTGCCCTTGGTGCGCCCGTTGCTCGATGTCGACGGCGACGGGCACCTGGCCGTGTTCGGGGGTCGCGACTGCGCCGCCTTCGATCCTTCGCTCCATCCAGGGCGTGTCGAAGTACCCAACAATGGCATCGACGAGGACTGCTCCGGGACGGACTTGAAGCTCCCCGAGGCCCGGGTCATCTTGGGCCGAACCAAGTACCCGGTCCCTCCTGGGTTGTCCAAGACACCGAATATCATCCTGGTCACCGCGGATGGACTCTCCTATCGGCATACCTCGCTGGGTGGTTACGAACGCCCGATCACACCAGGTCTGGTCGCACTGGCGAAAAGGGCCACCAGTTTCGAACACGCCTTCTCGACGAGCTCGGCCACGGACGTGTCCTTTCCGGCTTTGATGACGGGACGCTATCCGTTGGAACTGCCACTGGCATTGGGCTCCCCGAAACCGCGGCCCTTCGCTATTGCGCGGCCGGTCGCCACACTGGCCGGCGAACTGAAGCGGCATGGCTACCACACCGTTTTCATCGCGCCGGGTCACTTCTTCCTACAATGGCACGAGCTTCTGTCGGGGTTCGATGAAGTGGTCAGAAGCGCAGTCGATTACTCGGAAGAGCTGGCGGGTCCCGAAAGAACCCACACCGGCGGAAGGGTCTCCGACGCCGCAATCCAAGCCATCAATAGCAGCGACCGCCCGCTGTTTCTGTGGGTCCACTACTTCGATATGCACTGGCCCTACGAAACGCCGCGCACGGAAGATCCGCTTGGCCAGGGTTACCCCGTCGATAAATACGATGCGGAAGTCCGTTTCGCCGATCGCCAATGGTCACGCGTTTTCGAAGCAGTCGAGCGGCGCTGGCTCCCCGCAGATCGCCTGTTGATCTTCACCGCAGACCATGGGGAAGCCTTCGATTCGAAGCACCAGGAGAACGCGCGACACAACGCCCATCTGCACACCTCCGAAGTGCGCGTTCCCTTCATCGTTCAGGCTCCTTGGCGCAGGGGCGACTCGATCGGTGGGCTGGCAACGCACCTCGATCTCTGGCCCACGCTCGCGAACCTGCTTGCGCTGAACGCGCCGAATGCTTTGCGCGGCGAGAGTCTGGTTCCCTGCCTCAGCCAAGGAAAGCAACCAGAAAAGACCGTGGTCTACGGTTTCTTCCTGCTGCCGGACTTGGCGCTCGGTCAAGTCTCGGTGCGGACTCGGAACTTCAACCTGTTGCAATGGCGTTCGGGACGGGGCTCTCAGTTGTTTCGCTGGCAGGATGACCCCTTGGAAGATCGCGACGTGAGCGAACGAGACAGGCTGTGGTTGGACTGGTTGACTCTTCTGGCCAACCAGGTGGTCGCGCAGACGCCCAGAGCCGCCCAAAAAGAGTAGTCGGGATCGCAACCGAGTGGGGACTACGCGCACGCTGGTCGCGAAAAGGCGCCGCACGGCCGCAACGTGGCACGGGGAGCCGGGCAGCTCAGCTCGCCCAGCTCTGAAGCTCCCGAGCCGCCGAGCCCGCAATCTGTATTCGGAAGGGCTGAGCACCGACAGGCGAGAGCATCACCACGCGAGCCTGCTCCATTCCTTCGCTCCCGGCGATCGTGCCAATCTTCGCAGCCTCTGGACGCTCGCTGACCGCGACCTGACCGCGCTCGAAGCCGAGCGCAGGGTCGCCGCTATTCAGGTGCCCGATCACCAACCGGCCCCCGCTCGTGAGCCCGACCACCAGCCCCTCGTTGCGCGTCTGGACGCCGAACGCGGCCTTCGCCGCTGCGGCGGCGGCATGCTCGTCGTAATCGTAGAATGCGCCCCACTGCGAGGTCACCTGTTCGCCTTCTCTGAGACCGAGCAAGTGTCGATGGTAACCTTCCGCCCCCCCTCGCCTGCCTACCTTCCACCAATAGTAAGCGCCCAGCCCGACGACAATGACCAACATCATGATGACTTGCCCGATTCCCATAGCCAGTCCTCCCTGCCTGGCAGCGAGGCTAACTGCCAGCGGGCTCCCGAGGCAAGCCCTCGGCTGCTTCGGCACACTGCAAGCCGAGCACCCGCGCTCTCCACTGCCGCAGGCTCCCCGAGGGGGCCTTTCACGTCCGGAAGGTGCGCGCTACGTCCAGAGCCACCGGGGAGCTCTTCCTCCACACGCGCTGGATGTCTCCCCTTCGGTAGCAGGTCCTTCCGTGGCTAGATGCGAGACATGGCCGGCCCTCACGACAGCATCGTCAAAGCGTTGTTCGCTCTGATCTATGGCGTAAGGCCCACCCGAGACAACGGCCTTTTGGTGCTCGACGCGCTGACCGAGTTTGGCGCGCCCGTAGAGCTCGCCCCTGAGCAGTTCGAAAGCCCCAGCACCCTCTTGGTACTCGGACGGGAGCCTTTCCGCGTCGACATCCTCACCTCCATCCGGGAGATCATTGCGCTAGGCCTCGCACGAATGTCGCAAGTGCAGCATCGCCGGCCACAGCGGTGGCGTCCCCCGGAAGAGCCCGCAGGTACCAGCGCACCGACCAGCTAAGGCTTTCCCCGGGATCGAGCGGGGTATAGGGCCCCAAGATCTCCACCTCCTCATATTCGGTGGTATCGGCCGCGAAGAGTTTCACCTCCCCGATGCCTGGTGCAAAGTCTGCGGGAGTGATGGCGGGGAAAGTCAGGACGAACACCAGGCTCCCATCGGTGTGAGCGACCCACGGGTCGCCCACGTCGGCGATTTGTGACTGTCCGGGGGTAGGCTGGTACATCGCGTCGCCGTCGTGCTGGAACCAGGTGATGCCATCGATATCGGTGGTGGGCAGCGTGTCGTCGACCACAGAGGTACCGGTGGGGAAGAACGAAAGCCCGTTCGGTGCCACGCGGCTGACCTGCCACGGCGCCCACGAGGTCGCCACGGTGTCCTCGTTGGTAAGGATGAACTCGATGTCGATCGCCTGCGCCGCCACGTCCGCGCTGTAGCGCTTAACGACGCTCAACTTGGACAGGTTCGTATCGGCAGGGGGAGCCGCGCTGCTGAGAACGATAGTCTCCCCCTCGAGAGTGGCGGTGTACGTCCCGCTGTCGAGCCAATCGATGGGAGGCCAGTCGTCGCTATCGCCGCCCGACGTGGGATCCCATTCGCGCTGCGGTGCTGGCCAAAACGTGGAGCCCCAATTTGTGGCGTTTTGGGTGATCGTCTCATCCGCAAGGATGTTCTGACCATTGAGCGAGTATTGCGTGACCCGACCGCCTACCGCCGGATCCACTTCGAAGTACGTTGCCCCGAACTCCAGCACGTACTTCCCTTCGCGCTCGATGGGCTGCACCAGGCCGGAGGTGCCTCCCCCCGTGCTCGATGAGGCGGTCACGGTCCCAGTGCCGCCGGCGCTCGTGTTGGCGGTGCCCGCGCCAGTGCCACCGGTCCCTGTAGTACCGGTCGCCGTCGTGCTGCCCGTTGCCCCTGTGGTCCCCGTCGTCGTGCTTCCCGTTGCCCCTGTGGCCCCCGTCGTCGTGACGCCAGTTGTGGTGCTCGAGCTTGCTGCCGACGTCATGCTGGCCGTCGAGGTGGTATCCGTCGTACTCGTCGGCCCCCCCGTGCTCCCCAGTCCGGTCGTATTCATGGTTCCGGGTGTCGCGGGGCCGCCCGAGTTGTCTGAGCACCCCAGAAAGAAGCCCGTCACGAGCGCGCTGGTGGCAAGCAAAGACAATTGAGTGGAGCTTTTCATGCGCCGCAAGCCTACGTGATAGTATTCCAGCCGTCGACCCAAAGCCTTGAGGCTGTAGATTTGCGCCAGCCCCTTCGATCCCTTCTTCGCCTTTTTTGTCCTCGAAGCGGATTTCGTTGAAGTTGTCTTGGGTGCCGCCTTTGGTGCTGTGGCTCTCCAGATGCCCCCACCCGCCTCTCGCAGGCTTCGCCTGCGCTCGTCTTGCCTCCCCCAAACGCATGCTCGCCATGGCGTCTGGCATGCTGAGTGCTTCGTTAGGTCCGGCCAGGGGCACGAGGTGACCAAGGCGTAGCCCTGGGTTAGCGCCATGGCTGCGCGTGCGTGGAGGAGACTCGCATCCGGTTGACGTCTGAGCGAGGTCATAGCGCCTTGTCTTGCGCACGCGGTGCTTCCGTGGCTGGATGCGAGGGATGCAGGAGCCGCACGACAGCATCGTCAAGGCGTTGTTCGCCAATACGGAGGATGCCGCGAGTGCCTTGGCCTCGGCGCTGCCGCCAGAGATTGCGAGTCGCATCGACTGGAGCGCACTCGAGCATGCCAACCTCAACTTGGTCGACCGGAAGCTGCGGAAGCTTTACTCCGACGTGGTGTTCAGGGCGCGGCTGGAGGGCCGCGAGGTCGTGCTCTACGTGCTGCTCGAGCACCAGAGCACGGGTCATCCACTGATGCCGTTTCGGATGCTGCGCTACGTCGTCCAGATCTGGGACGTCCTGTTGAGAGAGGCTCCCGACTCCAAGCGCTTACCCGCCGTGCTGCCTTTCGTGTTGCATCATGGCAGACTCGCCTGGTCGTCGCCGACACAGCTCGCTGAGCTCATCGATCTGCCCAGCGAGCTTCACGCTCTGCTGAGCGACTACATTCCCAACTTCCGCTTCGTGCTCGACGACCTGTCGGCCACCGACGACCAGGCGTTGCGACAGCGGTCGCTGACGACCATGATGCTCGCGTGCCTCGTGCTCCTCAAGAAGGCCCCGAGGTCCACGGATTTGCTCGCGGAGCTGGGGGACTGGCTGGATGTGTTTGGCCAAATCAGCCGGGCTTCCAACGGGTTGGATGCACTGCGGCTGCTCCTGGAGTATATTTCCGTCACGTCAGACGCCGACCCGGACAACGTCCGGCAATTTGCCAAAAGGATCGGCCCGCTTGCCGAGGATGCCTACATGACTGCCGCAGAGAAGCTTACGAAGCAAGGCGAAGAGAAGGGCCGCAAGGAAGGCCGCCAAGAGGGCCAAGCCGAGCTCGTGTTGCGCCTGCTCGCCCTCCGCTTCGGCGAACTTCCCAGCAACATCACCCAGCGGGTGCAGGCTGCCTCTGACAGCGACCTCACCCAGTGGGCTGAGCGCGTCCTCACGGCTGCCTCGCTCGACAAGGTCTTCGCGGACTAGCGCCCCTGGGTCGGCTCGCGGCCGACCAGAGGACGCGAAACATCCGCGCCAGCCTGGTTGTCCTGGCTACTTGGTCGCCCGCCTCATGATCATTCAGGAAATCGAGAACGACAAGACTTGAAGATATGGGCGGTCTGGCCGAAACCTGTTCGGTGTTCTCGCGACTATGCTTTCGCGTTCTCCGATGCCTGAAGGCGTCCGCGATGTCCGTCGGATGTGCGCTTCGGGAGACCCTTCGACCAATGCCCGTCGCGCATGGATCGATCCGAGATGCATTCCGCAGCCGCGCCGAACTGCTGACCGAGAACGCGCTGCTCCGACAGCAGCTGATCGTCGCTTCGCGCCAGGTGAAGCGGCCTCCGTTCCGGACCTACGAGCGCGGAGTCGTGGTCGCGCTCAGCTCGATCCTCGAGCATTGGCGCAACGCTGTGCTCGTGGTGAAGCCTGAGACGGTGCTTCGCTGGCACCGCGAAGGTTTCCGACTGGTTTGGAAACGCCGCTCCAGAGCGCGGAGAAGCTGCGAGCCGCGCCTACCACACGAGACCATCGCGCTGATTCGCCAGATGGCCCGAGACAACCGGCTCTGGGGCGCCGAACGTATCCGAGGCGAGCTTCTGAAACTCGGAATCCGCGTGTCGAAGCGCACGATCCAGAAGTACATCCGTGCCATTCGCCCACCGAGTGACGGTCAGCGGTGGCGAACGTTCCTGCGCAACCATACCGTCTGGGCGTGCGATTTTCTCCAGGTCTACGACGTCTGGTTTCGCCCGTTGTTCGCGTTCTTCGTCATCGACGTGAACACCAAGCAGGTGGTTCACGTGGCAGTGACCCGGGAGCCGAGTGAGCGCTGGACTGCACAGCAACTGCGGCAGCTCACGCCGTTCGATGAGGGACCCAAGTTCATCATCCGTGACCGCGACAACAAGTTCGGCGCCGAGTTCGACCGGGTTGCGAAGGGAGCAGGGGTCCGCGTCCTGGAGACCGCGGTGCAGGCGCCGCTGATGAACGCAACCTGTGAACGTTTTCTCGGGAGCGTGCGGCGCGAGTGCTTGGATCATGTGATCATCCTTGGTGAAGGGCACCTTCGGTCCATCCTGACCGAGTACGTTGCCTACTTCTCCCGGGCTCGGCCGCATCAGGGGCTCGGACAACAGGTCCCGGCTACTCGCCCTGGCGACGATTCCGCCACCGGTACACAGATCGTCGCGTTCCCAGTCCTAGGAAGTCTGCATCGTGATTATCGCAGAGCCGCGTGACGCAGCGGACCAGCGGAGTAGCCAGCACAGGATACGCGACGAGACGTCGCGGACATGGGCGCCGGTGAGCGTCCAAATCCGAGTCGAGGCGATAAACAGTGTCGTGCGTGGGTGGTGTAACTACTTCGACCAAGGTGCTGTCCATCCGACGTACCGAAAGGTCACACGGCACTTGCTCTGGAGGTTCCGCCGGTGGTTGATGGTGAAACACAAGCGGCGGGGGTCGGCAGCGCGCCAATTTCCGTTTACGGCTCTTCAGAAGATGGGACTGTATACGCCGCAGTATGCGAAACGCGACTGGTCGAGCGCGATGGCGTGAGGTCTCAGGTGAGAGCCGTGTGCGGGAGATCCGCACGCACGGTTCGATGAGAGGGTGTCTGGAAACGGAGCTACGAAGCGGAATGAGGCACCGACGCAGAGGCGAAAGCCGTCGGTAAACAGCTACTCCCCGCGATCTAAAGCCACCGCGCCAGCGCCCTACTCCACCACGAATGATGAAGGCTGGACCGGCGCAGAAGGTCGTAGCGTTTCTCAGTTGCTGCGATGTCCACCGCTCGCTTGGTTGGCGCGTGACGGCGACGTGGACCACCTCTTTCGTGTTCACGTCCACGATGAAGAACGCGAAGATGGGCCGGAACCAAACATCGTACACTTGAAGGAAATCGCAGGCCCAGGCCCTATGGTTGTTGAGGGAGACGCACCACTGCTGCCCATCGCCCGGTGGGGGTACCGCGCGGATGTGCCGCTGGATCGTTCGCTTCGCCACTCGGAATCCCAGCTTCAGCGGTTCTCCTCGGATCGACTCGGAGCTGCGACACTATCGGGCCTCCCTCCCGTAGGTCCAGCGAAACCTGCCTTCAGGCCACCTCAAGCAGCTTCACCCCGAGGGCCTTCGACGCCTTCCAGATCGTTGCGAGCGTCACACCAGTGTCTTTGGGGTCGAGCAAGCGATGAACGACCGTGCGGCTCGTTTTCATCTTCTTGGCCAAGTCGGTCTGTGTCATGTCTCGAGCGGCCATGATCTGAGCAACCCGTGCCGCCAGGAGCTTCTTCTGCGTTCGAAGGCTAACGTCTTCCAGCTCGCCCAGCTCCTCGAACAACGAATCCAGTGTTGAACCGATATGCTTCTTGGTCATCACTTTTTCTCCACTTCTTTCTGTCGTTTCCTCGCGCGATCCAGGTCTGCCTTAGGCGTGCGCTGGCTCTTCTTCTTGAATCCATGGAGCAAAACCATCGTCGAGGCGTCGATGCAGAACAGAACCCGATAGATTTCTCGATCGACGCTTGTGCGCGCTTCGAAAAGCCCCTTTCCGAAACCGTCCACGAGAGGCTTTCCGACCGGCCAGAGCCACTGCACTCGTTGAATGTCGGATCCGATTTCCTTGCGAACCTCTGGCTGCAGTTCCTTCAGCCATTCTCGAACGGGTTCGACCCCACCGGAGGTCCTGTAGAATCGGCAAGCAAGTGCGGGTTCCTTGCTCCTGCGTCTGGTAGGCACTTGACGAGTGTACCTAAATAGGTACGCCAGTCAAGGAATACCATGACGGCCCCATGACAGTCCTCGCGATTCTCGCACGCGACACCGAGGTAGGTCTGCCCCAACGTGATGTTCCCGGTCACCGTGCAGTTCATCGTCGCGATGCTCGCCTACGCTCTAAACGAACGGATGGCCCGCAGGCTCGACTACTTGCAGGAGGAGAACCGGGTTGTGTCTCGCCAAAACGCAATCTCGCTGAAATCGTTGACGATACCAACGGAACTGTCGACGGTGGCGCGATGCTCGACCTGCTCGTTTCGATCGCCGTTGGTCTCGTCTCGATGTTTAGATCTCGGCAGGACCAGGCGTTCGAGATTGTCCTGGCTACTTGGTCGCCCGCCTCATGATCATTCAGGAAATCGAGAACGACAAGACTTGAAGATATGGGCGGTCTGGCCGAAACCTGTTCGGTGTTCTCGCGCCTATGCTTTCGCGTTCTCCGATGCCTGAAGGCGTCCGCGATGTCCGTCGGATGTGCGCTTCGGGAGACCCTTCGACCAATGCCCGTCGCGCATGGATCGATCCGAGATGCATTCCGCAGCCGCGCCGAACTGCTGACCGAAAACGCGCTGCTCCGACAGCAGCTGATCGTCGCTTCGCGCCAGGTGAAGCGGCCTCCGTTCCGGCCCTACGAGCGCGGAGTCGTGGTCGCGCTCAGCTCGATCCTCGAGCATTGGCGCAACGCTGTGCTCGTGGTGAAGCCTGAGACGGTGCTTCGCTGGCACCGCGAAGGTTTCCGGCTGGTTTGGAAACGCCGCTCCAGAGCGCGGAGAAGCTGCGAGCCGCGCCTCCACACGAGACCATCGCGCTGATTCGCCAGATGGCCCGAGACAACCGGCTCTGGGGCGCCGAACGTATCCGAGGCGAGCTTCTGAAACTCGGAATCCGCGTGTCGAAGCGCACGATCCAGAAGTACATCCGTGCCGTTCGCCCACCGAGTGACGGTCAGCGGTGGCGAACGTTCCTGCGCAACCATACCGTCTGGGCGTGCGATTTTCTCCAGGTCTACGACGTCTGGTTTCGCCCGTTGTTCGCGTTCTTCGTCATCGACGTGAACGCCAAGCAGGTGGTTCACGTGGCAGTGACCCGGGAGCCGAGTGAGCGCTGGACTGCACAGCAACTGCGGCAGCTCACGCCGTTCGATGAGGGACCCAAGTTCATCATCCGTGACCGCGACAACAAGTTCGGCGCCGAGTTCGACCGGGTTGCGAAGGGAGCAGGGGTCCGCGTCCTGGAGACCGCGGTGCAGGCGCCGCTGATGAACGCAACCTGTGAACGTTTTCTCGGGAGCGTGCGGCGCGAGTGCTTGGATCATGTGATCATCCTTGGTGAAGGGCACCTTCGGTCCATCCTGACCGAGTACGTTGCCTACTTCTCCCGGGCTCGGCCGCATCAGGGGCTCGGACAACAGGTCCCGGCTACTCGCCCTGGCGACGATTCCGCCACCGGTACACAGATCGTCGCGTTCCCAGTCCTAGGAAGTCTGCATCGTGATTATCGCAGAGCCGCGTGACGCAGCGGACCAGCGGAGTAGCCAGCACAAGACCCGACAGCAGCCCGACACTCAGCAGCGCCTCGCTGCCAACCTCTTCCGCAGGGCCATTCTCGAACTCGATTCGGTCCATCCGCATGCATCGTAGCGTGTCGCCCATCGCTCCCGGAACGACGCGGTTCGACGAACGGTTACAGCCTTTCAACCCTCAGAACATCTGCACAGCCCAATACGAAGTCCGCTTGTGCTCACCCTCGCTTCGCCGCATCGCCAGCCGTCCCGGTGTTGACCTCGCCCCGTCCTGAAATACCCAAGCTGGCTACCGGCTCACTTCCCCCGAGGCTTGTTCAACTCGCGCATTAGCGTCGGCCGATCCTCACTCGCCAGGCTCGCTCGGCTTCGTCGACCCTAAAACGCTACTGTGTTGGGCGGCTCACCCTGGACGATGCTTTTCAAGCCATTCAACGTCAAGAAGGTCTTGGTCGCGTCCTGCAGCTCGCTTGTTGATCAGGAGGTGGTCTCGAGAAAGTACCGCAGCATTCTGATCTGCAAATCGGGCCGGTAGACGCTCGGACCATGCATCCGCAAATTGGACGCCATCAATCGCTGTGATCACATCAATTCGGATCGGCTCGACCCCGATTTGGAAAATCAGTCCCGGCGTAGATAGATCTTCGACGGACAGATCATGCAAGGGCGCCCCGAACGCTGCAAGCGCAGCCAGAGTACGTTGTGCGTTCTCAGGCTCCGGGCGGACCCACACGTCAAGGTCCTTCGTCGCTCGAACGAATCCATGCGCTGCAAGGGCATGAGCCCCAACAACGATGAATTCAACGCCATGAGCGTTGAACTCGGCTAACAGATCTCTGAAGTCGGGGTTCATGGTTCGGATCCCGATTCCACGCAAGGCATTGCCTGGTTATCTCCCAGACTGCTTCAATCCGTTCGTCGACGGTAGAGTTGCTCCAGTCGTCGTTGGTAGCTATCTCGGTACCTGGTCGAATGATTCGGCTCGAAATGGCACGACGGGCGCGGTCGACGGTCACTATGCGGAGCATAGCACAACGTGCGGCTGCGTGAATCAACACCTGCAGCTTTAGCCAATGGCGTCCCGCCTACGGACACCTCCAAGGGGATCGATGAACCCTCTCTCCGGCGATGTGCGACCAAGTGACGATGTTTAGCGACCCATCTGGCCCCCAGACAAACTTTCTGATGAAACCCGGGCACTGCTCATGAACCACAGTTTCGCGGCCAGTCTCCAGGTCCAAGACGATCGCACGCGTATGCGGGGAATTGTGTGAGGTACCAAGGAACTCTTCGATGGCTAGAAACCGACCACCCCATCAAAGGACATTGCCTCGCCGAAAGTGCGGCCCGTTGTTTCCGCGATACCGCCATGAATTGCAATGCTTCCGAACAGAGGGCTGCCCATCCTAACTTCGGTGTAGTTTGACTTCACTACTTCGCGTCGTCCGTCCGGGGTCTTCATCAACTTCGTCCGCTCAACGACTTCGTGTTCTGCTGCGAAGCCCGAGCGTAAGCGATGGCCTCGTCGGCTAGCAACGTCGAGTTGAACGAAGCCGCGCCGAGCGCGGCAGCTCGAAGATTCCCACGGGCAGCGACAGCGCGAAGCTGTCAGGTGCTCGGTGACTGGCTGCAACACCAGCGCATTGTGCGGCCAGTCTGCTGATTCGGAAAGCCCCTGACACGCTTGTCCTCAGGCGGTGGCACTTCGTCAACGCCGTTTCCAAAGGAGGACACGATGATCACCTTGCAGACCTGGCGTGCTCGGATGCTTGAGGACATGCGCCTGCGCGACCTTCTGTTGGTTCCCGGACTCCCTCGTGATCCACCGCGGTGGCGTTCTCGGAGTGTGAGCGCGCCCGAGTGGGTGGGAAGGTGGCGAAGAGCGGGACGAGTCGCCGATCATTTTTCCTGACCAGGAGGTCTGGGCGAGGGTACGCCCCGGAAAGGAGAAGGGGCCCGCCTCGATTGATGCCGGGCGCGGACCCCTTGGCCGGCGAGGTGCAACTTCGCTACGCGACGAATCTCACCGACGAAGAGTACGTGTGCCAGAGGGCGTGGGAAACCGCAACTTTGTCGACATGCCCGCTGCACCCGGCGGGCGATTGCGAGTTTTCCCGGCACACGACGTACGCGCGTAAGAAGCCTGCGGGGACGCTGATCGCCCGCTATTACTGCCGGACAGCGCGGGTGACGTTCAGCCTGCTGCCGGACTGTCTTGCGAGCCAGCTTTCGGGGTCGCTGGCGGAGGTGGAGGCGGCGGTGCAGGTGGCCGAGTCGGCCCCGACGTTGACCGAGGCAGCCCAGCAACTGCGGCCCGAGCTCGCGGACGTGCGGCATGCGCTGAGGTGGTTGCGGCGCCGGACAGGGCCTGTACGAGCGGCGCTGATGGCGCTGGTCACGCTGTTGCCGGTGCTCAGCGGCGTGGAGCCCACCCTCGGGGCCGTGCACGGGGCCCTCGAGGTGCCAGAGGTGCTGGTGGCCTGTCGCGAGCTGATGAGCGAAAGGCTCGCGTCGCTGCGTGCTCCTGTCGGATTGCGCCCTCGAGTGTCGTGGTGCCACAGCGCCGAGGCCGCCACCCAACACAAGGCGGGACCAGACCCGCCAGCAGGACCTCGGTAGCTCTTCGGTCACCCGGTTGATGTGCCGGGTTTCACCAAGGAGATATCGATGAGATTGACAGAAGAGGCGGAGCAGAAGCTCCGCGAGCAGGTGGCTCTGTTTCGCTACGGGGTGATCGCCGACTTGATCCACCTCGAGCCCGGAACGCGTGGCATCTACTCCAAGCTGCGCGAGAAAGCCGAGCGAGACTACGACATCCCCGGCAGCTCACGGCGCCGGGTGGCCGCCGAGACGATCCGTAGCTGGCTGGGCGCTTACCGCGACGGGGGCTTTGACGCCCTCATGCCGAAGAAACGCAGGGACGACGGCCAAGCGCGTGCCTTGCCGCCGGCGGTCGCCGACCTGCTGTTGATGATCAAGGACGATCGGCGGGAGTTGAGCGTCAAGGAAGTCATCGAGTGCGCGACGCAGAGCGGCGAAGTCCCCCCCGAGGTGATTCTGGCGCCCTCGACAGTGCACCGGCTACTCAGTCGTCACGGACTGATGCAACAACCCCGTGCCCAGTCGAAGGACCGCCGCCGTTTCAGCTTCGAGGTGGCCGGCGAGCTGTGGATGAGCGACGTGATGCATGGGCCAGCCATCCTCAGCGAGGCCAAACGCAAGAAGAAGACCTACCTCTTGGCCCTGCTCGACGATGCCACTCGGTTGGTGCCTCACGCGGCGTTTGCGTTTCACGAGAACACCAGCGCCTTCTTGCCCGTGCTCGAGCAGGGCATCATCAGGCGAGGACGGCCGAAGCGCTTGTACGTCGACAATGGCGCCGTGTATCGCTCCCAACACCTTCAGCTGGTGTGCGCTCGGCTGGGCATCACGCTCATCTTTGCTCGCCCTTATCAGCCCCAGGGAAAGGGAAAGATCGAGCGCCTGTTTCGCACCATTCGCCTGCAGCTCATCAAGCATCTGAGCGAAAGCGACCTCAGAAGCCTCGATGCGCTCAATGCTCGACTCTGGGCCTTCATCGAGAGCGAGTACCATCAGTCGCCGCACAAGGGGCTCGGCGGACAGTGTCCGGCTGACGCCTGGGCAGAGCGTTCCGAACACGTCGAGCTGGAAACCCGGGACCTGGGCGATCTGTTTCTCTTCGAGCAGAAGCGCAAAGTGCAGCGAGACCGCACGGTTTCGCTCGAGGGGACACTGCTCGAGGTGGATGCCGAACTCGTCGGCGACACCATCACGCTGCGCTTCGACCCTTCGGGGCGCAAACGCACTGTGCAGGTTTGGCGCGGAGGCAAGCGTTTCACCGACGCCAAGCCCGTCGATGCCTACGCCAACTGCTTCGTCCGCCGAGAGCGCATCAAGAGCAAGCTCGACCCCGTCGAGCCACCAGAGGGCCTAAAAATGCGCGACTTCGGGCGTAACAGCGGAGGCGAGGAGAGCTGATGTACCGCAAACACTTTGGTCTGACCGCTCACCCCTTCACCAAGGAGATCGAGCCTGACGCACTCTTCCCTTCCGCTGCTCTGCGCGAGATGCAGGCACGGCTGAGCCACCTCATCGACCTGCGCGGCATCGGCCTCGTCACCGGCGAACCAGGCAGCGGCAAGAGCACCGCCTGTCGCAAGGTGGTCGCCGGACTGCACACGGGGCTTCACCGCGTCGTGTACGTGCCCAACTCCACCGGAAACGTCATGGACCTATACAAGAGCATCGCCTGGGAGTTTGGATTACCCACCGAACGCAGCCGCGCCGCCTTGTACAAGCAGATCCGTGGCGAGGTGACCCGGCTGTGCCAAGAGGCCCGGCAGAAGCCGATTCTCATCGTCGACGAGGCACACTTTCTGCGCAGCGATGTGTTGGAAGACCTGCGGATGTTGACCAATTACGCGATGGACTCCGAGAATCGTCTGTGCCTGGTCTTGGTCGCCCAGCCCGAGCTTCGCCGGCGCATCTCCATGGCGGCTCACGAGGCCCTCAACCAGCGTGTCGTCGTCCGCGCCCACATGAAAGGACTTGGCCGCGATGAGTTGGATGCCTACCTTGGCCACCTATTGAAGGCTGCGGGCACCGAACTCGGCCTCTTCGAACCCGCCGCCCAGGAGGCCATCTTCCAAGCCACCAGCGGTTTACCCAGAAAGGTCAACTTGCTGGCCCATCACGCGCTCACCGCTGCCGCGCTCGCGGTAGCCAAGGCTGTGACCGCCGAGCACGTCGAACGCGCACTGGCGGAGGTGAAATGATGAAACGCTGCCATGACCCATCCGACCCACCGCCAGAACGCCAGACCCTGCTCCTGTTGCAGACCGCTCTCGACCTGGCGCGGCAGGCCATCACCGACCAGCATCCCAGGCTGGTCTACCTTCCAATGGCGGACAACCCTGTGCTGGCTATTTCTCTCGTCCACCCCGTCCACTCCAGTGTCGCCGGACAGGTCGTCGCTTCTCCCGTGCTCGGCGGGCTCCATCATGACTATCGTTGGGCTGCTTGATCTCGCGGATGAGACAAGTAGCCAGCACAGGCCCAGGGCTGACGGTCCAGGGCCCGGTTTGAAGCCCGGCGAGAGCGCTCGACTGCCCAGCGGATGCACGCCCGCGTGGGCCGACTGCGCATTTCAGTGCGCGTCGAACAGCTCCGCCTGGGCAGGCTCGCCGAGCCGCCAGCGGATCACCTGGCTCTTGAAATAGGGTGGGTCGCGAGCCGGTGCGAGCGATGGCGGGTCGACGGGTTCGCCGAGCCATCGAAGGGTGCGCTCGATGCCGGCGCTGGTCATGACCAAGGCGCGCAGCTTCAACCGGGCGCCGCACTGTGCGCAGTACTCGACGTCGATCTTGAAGGATCGCTTCTCATAGTGCACCTCTTGCAGTGGATGTAACCTTTGGATCGGATGCTGGGGTTTGCTCCGGCGGCCAATACAGCCATTCGCCAGCGTCATTGCAGATGCGCGCTTGGATGCGGCCCTCCAGGCGCCACCTTCCGAGCGTAGTACGACTGACACCGAGCTTTTCCGTCATCTGCTTACTGGTCAGCATGCCCTCGGCGAGCAGGCGCTCCTTGAGGCTGGGGAGCTTCGTTTGCCGTTGCGACGGACGTTATAGTGGACTTGCATCCGGCTACCACAAAGCCCGCAGACGGCACGGCCCTGCAACAGCGCAGCGCCCTCACGCGGGGGGCTGTGTGGTGTCGACACGAAATGGGCTTTCTGCGCCGAGGCCTGGAGTCGCTTCTCGATACGCTCGTGCTCTTCCCACGAGATGTACGCGGGGTGCGCATCGCGGATGAGAACCTGCCATTCGCTCTTTGGTAGGAGCTCGCGGCGACTGCGCCCGTTGGGTTGCTTTCGCCAGCGCGCTCGACCGTAGGTGTAAGCGCCAGCGTACCACGGGTTGTGCAGCGCATTGCAGGCTCTACCGAAGCTCAGCGCTCCCCAGCTGAGCTCGCCCTTGCGCGGGCCGGACAGGACCCGCGCGGGGAACAGCAGCCCCCGCTGCCGGAAGTACTTGACGGTCGCATACAGCGTTCCGGTACGAGAGAAGGTGTCAAACAACAGACGAACGCTCTCCTGGACCTGCAGGTCGGGGTCGAGGATCACACGCCCATCGCCATCGTGGACGAGGCCGATCGGCAGGCGACAACGCAGCTCGCCCCGGCGCGCCTTGTTGAGGATGCCGCCGCGCAGGCGTGCGCGCAACACGTGCAGCTCTGCTTCCGACATGGTCCCCTTCAGACCAAGGACCAACCGATCGTTGAAGTGCGCTGGGTCATAGATGCCGTCCTCGTCGAGAATCAGCGTGTCGGTCAGCGCGCAGATCTCCAATAGTCGGTGCCAGTCTGTTGAGTTGCGCGCGAGGCGAGAAACCTCCAGGCCGAGCACGATGCCTGCGCGTCCCATCCCGACCTCGGTCACGAGCTTCTGGAATCCCGCGCGATCCACCGCGGAGGCGCCGGACTGGCCGAGATCGCTGTCGATGATGACAACGTTGTCATCGGGCCAACCGAGCGCGACCGCACGTTGGCGAAGTGCATACTGGCGCTTCGTGCTTTCGGTATTGTCGAAGACCTGTCGCAGTGTCGATTGTCGGATGTACAGATATGCCTTGCGCGTGAGGTGGCTAGCTGTGATCTTCTGGTGAGATTCGGTAGTCATGTCCTCGCCTCCTCTCGGTCTGCATGGCCATGCTGGCGAGCACCCGTACGATGCTAGCCTGGTCTGCGTCGTCTAGGCGTGGTGTCACCCAACCGTGATGCGATCCGGTCGCCGGTTGCGTTGGTGTACTGCACACGGAACGACGAGCTATCCAAGCGGCGACACCTTCTCGTAGCAGTACGATCAGTCCGAAGTGGCCGCCGAACGGCGCGCCTTCGAGCACTTGGGTGCGCAGCTGCTCGTAAGCTGCAACAGTCGAGTGGTCTTCCCGCAGCGTAGCCGCGCCCGGCGAAGCTACAGGCGTTTTTTTTTCCGGCGTGCCAGGGCACGCTCGATGCTGCGACGGTGGACCTTGCGACCGAAGCGCTCCAGAACCCGGACCGCCAACTGCGATGAGCCGAGCGTTGGATCGTCCTTCTGTTCTTGAAGCAAGAAGTCCATCACATCCTCGCTCAACTTGTGCGCTCTGCGCGGGCCAGGCTTGTCCGGAACCAGCGCCGCGAGCCCCCCTTGCTCCAATTTCGCTTGCGCTTGATAGAACGACGGGCGCGAGAAGCCGAACGCCGCCGCGCTGTGACTGACGGGTTGACCGTCCACCCGCACGCGCCGAACCATCTCGTACTTGACCTGTACGACATCGCGCGGATCGAAGAAGTCCGCCGAGGTGAACAACGGATCTTCGACTCGTTCCGGATGCTCGTTGAGAGCACCTTGCCGCCGGAGTGCCTCGAGCTTGGGGTCGATGGGGCGTTTGGCCATGGCAATTTTGGGACGAGCAGGCGTAACGTGTTAGCTTATTTACGCCGCAACATAGCCACCTGTCAATCAGATTGACCAATACTTCTCCGTTAATGATGGTTATCGTTGATGCTCTGATCCAGAAAGCATGCTTGAGCCGGCCGCTGAGCGGCGTAATCAACGTTACATGTGCGGCAAAATCAGGCTTACAGGATTGGGGTGCACCGGCAACGCCACTCATGACCGCAGCCTCCCAACTACCTCGACCAGCTCGACCAGATCCTCGACTCTGAGTCGAGCCCGGCCTGCCGCTACGATAACGCAGG
Organism: uncultured delta proteobacterium; assembly: GCA_963809955.1. Classification (GTDB taxonomy): domain Bacteria; phylum Myxococcota_A; class Polyangia; order Polyangiales; family Polyangiaceae; genus JAICQQ01. The sequence continues at coordinate 3,261 of CAWELQ010000006.1, read as the reverse complement.
GCTCTAGCTCAACTGCGCTCGTCCAGCACGCGGGTAGCGAGACGAGATGCCCGTGGTGACCACGGTAGAACACACGGTCCTCACCCCAGTTGTGGCGCTGCTCGACGACATCGATTGTCTGGCCGGAGAGTGGATGGAACGGGTGCGTCACACGTACCTGGCCGGTCACGGCCGTTGAGTTGAAGGCGCACCAAGTCTTCAGCGACCAGCTGGATGTTCTCTCGAGCGATGGGCGGGCGAAGGATGTATTTGCAGAGAGCTTCACGACCGGCGTCGTCGTCGGCTCTGGCCGTGGTTGCGGCATGCAGGGAGAAGCCATGGGCGGTGGCACAGAGTCCTTTTGGGTGCTCGAGGTCTGGGCCTTTGCGCAAGCGGATGGGGTCTGTTTGGCGCAGTGCGGGCCCGGCAGGGACGCGGCCCAGGGTGGAGGCCACGGCGAGTTCGGCGAGCGCGGGCTCCTTGTCAGCGAGGGTTTCGTCGGCGTTGACCGCGTCGTCCTCGACGACACCCTTGTGACGGAGCAGCCGCAGGATGCGGGTGGTCGCGATCTGTAGGATGTCGGCGACGTCGCTATTGGTCAGGCAGGGCAGCGAATGAAGCGCGAGCTCACCGTGCTCGTCCTCGACGTAGACACCGTCCAAACAGAGCGTGTGGAAATGGGGATTGAGTCTCAAATCAGAGCTCACGCGCTGCACGGCGGTGACAGCGCCGCTCTTGCCACCGCCTAAACCACGTGCCTGGAAGTGACGCCGGTACCAGTCCAGCACCGAGTCCACGAACGCGTGGCACACCGCACCGAGCAGCTTTCCGTCGTAGGCGAGGCGTGCCCTGAGCTCGAAAGGCAGCGTCAGCACGAACTGTCTGAGAGGTGCTCGCTCGGGCAGCACGTGCTCGACGAGGTTCGCGGCGGTTTCGGCCATTCGTCTTCCCAAACACGATGGGCATTATGTTTCCTGGCCGTAATGTGTCCTCAGCTCAGTTGGACGACGCTGGGCGGAGGAGCAGCAAGAAGTTCGCCCGGGCCGCTCGAGCCATGCGATCGTCCTAGACGAGACGAAGGCCCAGAGTGTGTCGCTCTGAGCCTTCAAAGAAGCTGGGCCGTGGATCGTCAGCGGCGCACAGCCAAACGTTTGTGCATTGTGACCGATCTTCGACCGGGCGCCAAGTTTTTGGAGCGGGTCGATGCCGGAAGGGCGCCGAGTCGAATGCGGACTGTGCGGGGAACCGTTCTATCTCTGTCACTCGTGTGAGCGTGGCCAGAAGTATTGCCCGGATCCCTGCGCTGGGCTGGTACGCGAGGCATCGAAGAAGGAGGCTCGACGGGCGCATCAACGGAGTCCTGAAGGGGCGGAGGATCATCGAGAGCGCAATCGAGATTATCGGGGACGGCAGAAGGCACTGCGGACCGCTGCTGCCGCGGCGGCCGGGGAGAGCGTGATGGATACAACTTCCAAGAAGTTGGCCCAGCCTGACAAGGTCGGGGCGCCACCGAAAAAGGAGCAGATGGATGTCCCGGATGATCGCAACGGTAACGACAACTCTGAGGGAAACCCGCGTGCTGGCGAGGGACAACTCTGGAGATCGGCTGATAGCGCGGTTACCGCCCCTTGCCCAGAGCCACCGCTGGGGGCTGAAAACGCTCCTGGAGTCATTGGCGCTGTGGAGTCATCAGCCGTTACGAGTTGTGCTGTTTGCGGAAGATTCATGCGACTGGGAGCAGCTGGGGCTGTGCGACGCGCTGGGGTTGGAAAGCAGTGGATTGCATCTCGACGTGGAGATCGTGCCTCACGAGGTCCACCCGCGTAGCCGGGCTCATCGACTTACGGGACTGGGGAGCTTCGCGCCAGAGCGCCAGAATCTTCGCCGGGCAGGTCATGGCTGACCAAGCCCACCCCGACGAGGACCTCGAATCCGAGGTGAGCGGGCCCGAGCTCGCCACGTGGTTGCGCAACACACGCGATGTATTCACGCGCCAGCTACAGTCCGGCCGGCTCTCACAGCAGTACATTGCGCAGGCCCACGCGATCATCGGGGAGTTTGCCGACTTCTGCGCGAAGCAGAGCGGGGGCGATCCCTGGCAGTTGCGCGAAGCGTACTTACAGCATCGTCCCGAGCTGCGGGCTCAGCGGCGCACGAGCTTCTCGCGCGGGTACCTGCAGGGGCACGGCCAGCAGTTACGGCGCTTTCTCGGGTGGTATCTGAAGCGGGTGCAGCAGGGGCGTCTTGGGCTGGGTGAGTTACCCGAGCGGCAGCTCGGCAGCTACTGGCGATTGCAGGGACAGGCGTTGCCCTACGAGCGACGCATCGTGCGGAGCCACCTGGGATTGCTGCTGTCGTGGTTGGCGAGGATCTCGCGACAAAGGTTGGAAGGGTCGCTCGATGACCTGCTGTCGGCCTACTTCCGCAAGCGGATTGTCGACCGCTATGGCCATGGCTACGGCTACGTGCTGAACCATCGTGCGGTCATCGTCACGCGCCGCCATCTGGTCTGGCTCGAGCAGTACGGGAGACTTCACCCAGGCAGCGCTGGGCGAGATGTGCAGAGGCGAGTCGCAAGGCCAGCGAGCGATCCGAAGCAGGCGTTGTACGAAAAGGTGCAGGGCCAAGTGCAACGCGCAGCCTTGCCATCGACTTTGCAGCGGCACATGCTGCAGTACCTGCAGCATGCCATCGACCAGCGTGGCCTGGGGCGCAAGTACGTATTGGCGATGGCTCGGGTCAACCTCACGCTCTGCGAACGACTCGGTCAGTCCGGGATGTCGAGTTTCGAGAACGCCCGCTCGAACCAAGTGGAACAAGCGCTCGAGCAGCTCCTGACGGCCCCCGTGCAGGACGTGCTTCGCCGGCGGCGTCAAGTGCAGCAAATTAGCAGTTTCTTGCGAGGCTTCTTGCGTTTCCTCCACGACCATCGATGGCTGAAACGAGACTTGGCCAGCACGCTTATCAGTCCACCCTGTTACGGCGACAGTCAACCGCCAACGGTCCTCAGCCACAGACAGGTCCTCGAGCTGCTCGAGTCGGTCGATCGGGGCGAGGCTGCCGGCCGTCGCAGCTACGCGATACTCGTGCTGATGACGACCTACGGGCTCAGGCCGGTGGACGTTGCCTTTTTGCGCTTGGACGCCATCGACTGGAGCCTGGGCAAGATTTCTCTGATCCAGAAAAAGACCGAGCGAGCGCTCACGCTGCCGCTACTGCCCCCCGTGGCCGAAGCCCTGGCAAACTACCTGAAGCACGATCGCCTTGCCGGGCTGCCGCATC
>CAWELQ010000005.1:0-723186 GCA_963809955.1 uncultured delta proteobacterium | reverse complement strand
CGCCCTGCGCATCGTGACTTGTAGGGGGGTCACGTGCTCAAATAGTCGCGGGGTGGCCTGTGGCTCAGGGACGCAGGTATCACTTTTCTGCGGGAAACCACGGGCTGGCGGAGGGGGTTGGACGGCTGCCGGTGTACGCGCAAAACCTGGCGCATGGACGAAGACGCCCTGGTGAAGAAGCTGCACGAGATCGAACGCTCGCTGGCTGGCAGCGACGGAGTGGGAGTCGAAGCGTGCCGTGCCGAGATCGCGGCATGGCGAGAACGGGAAGCTGACCAGGAGTTCCGGGTGTCGGTCCCGACTCCGACGGCCCAGCGCGTACTGCTCGGGTGGTGTTTGCGCTACGGGGTAGAGCCGTATCGGGTTCCACGGCAACGCAAGAGCACGGTCTGTATTCGCGTTCCCGAGGGTTTCATGAACGAAGTGCTGTGGCCTCGCGTCGAAGCAATGGCGCGACTGATCGAACGCGAGACGACAGCTGCGGCGGTGCGAATTGTAGAGCAGTGGTCGGGGATGTCGCTCACGCAACACCAGAAGGCTGTGTCGCAAGGCGAGCTGTTCGACGAGTCATAGATCAGCCCACAAGGGACAAGGCTTGCGACGTGGACTCAGCAGCGTCCGGTTGTATCTCCCAGGGGCGGACCAGGATAGCACGTTGCCTGGCGTCGAGGTTTGCTCGTGTCGCGTTCCAGTATTTCGGTGCTAGCTCGAGCACGCGCGTCACGGGCCAATGGGGAGCGAGACGGAGAATCTGTTCGAGATAGAGTTCTGGGTTGAGCTGGTGCAGCCGGCACGACGCGATCAGTGAACGGAAGGTGGTGTACCAGCGAAGACCGGTCTCGTTGGCAAAGAAGGTCCAGTTGTGCCTGCCGAGAGCCAGGTTTCGCAATTGCTGCTCGGAAAAGTTGTTGTGCAGGCCAATGCGGGCATCCTCGACGAAGCGGTGCAGAGCGTCTCGTTGGTTGTCGTAGTAGCCGATGGCTTTGGACATCGGGCTCCTCGGGTCGACCTGGTCGCGATGGTGATCCATCCACTGGTCGAGCAACTTGAGCAAAGGGGTGGCGCGGCGGGCGCGAGCGGCGGTGCGCTCGGTAAGATCGGCGATCGATTGACACTCCGCGTCGACCTCGAACAGCTTGGCGATGAGCGCCAGTGCTCCGAGCGCCCGGTCCTTGTCGCTGTCCAGAGCGCGATAGAAGTACCTCCGACAGTGAAACCAGCAGCAGTGCTCGATGACCTCCCCGGTCTCGTAGAGCACATCGTAGACGGGCGCTGCGTCGGCGAGCAGGTGTCCTTTGAACCCCGCCAGGAGATGGGCCACCTGGTCACTGGTCGCGTGCTCTTCGACGTAGCGGAACACGACGTGATCTCGGTCGGCGAGAAAGACGAACACGTCCCACGACTGGCATTTGTCAGGAGCCCGCACGGGAGCGCCGGTGGCATCAGTGGCGATGCAAAAGGCGCGCGCCTTGGCCTCCAGGAACATCGCATCGACGATGCGGCGAGTCACAGCATAGGCTCGACCGAGCCAACCACATTGCGTCGAGCGAGGCAGAGCAAACCCATCACGCTGACTGATCCTCTCTTGGCGGTGCAGCGGGAGAATGTCATCGTACTTCGACACGATCACGTGTGCGATGGCGCTGGTGTCGGCCATTACATTGGGCCAGATACTTTCTGGCAGCGGCGCAATGAAAACGGGTGATGCATCGAGTCGGACTTGGTCGTTATCGGCGGTGCGTTCCTCCGACACTTCGACGCTGTCGTCCTCGATGCGCACGAACTTGATTCGACGAATCAGCAGGCGGATGTAGCTGGCAGGTCGGAACGCAACGCGACTGGACACTTCTTCGCCCATGCGCTTGAAGCCCTTGCCCCCTGCTGCGCGTACCTCGGCAGGAATGAGCTCGACCTCCTTGGTCTCCATGCCTTCCAACTCGGGCAGACGGCGCCGACCGTGTGCGTGCCGGCGTTTGCGCCGGTTGGTCTTTGGGGACGTTTTGGGCCCGCGCTCATCCTCGGATACTGCCGCGTCCGCAGCAGCATTGTTGGCAGGCGTCGTGGGGCCGAGCATCGCCAACACTTGCTCGAACGCTAGCTGAAGCTGCTCAGCCGGCACCCGCTCCGGGTGATTGGGGCGAATGGATTCGTAAGCCTGACGGTAACGCTCGATATCTGCCTGCTGAAGCTCGCTGAGTTTGAGCGTTTCGGCGAGCTCAGCCTGGAGCTGGGCGAGCTCGCCTTCTAGCTCAGCAACCCTTTGCTCGAGGGTCGCGCTGCGTACGCGCTCGGCATCGAGCTCTTGGCGCAGCATGTCGCAACGATCGCAGCCGGCGTCACTCACAGTGCGCCAACAAATAAGCACTCGCAGATCCCGCGCAAGTCAGCCTGAACGGGTTTCTGAAGATCGGCTGACCGATCTTCAGCTCATGCCGAGCGCCGTGCTCTTCTGCGTGCCGCGGTCAGCACTCGGCGGTCGATTCCTTGTAGCAAGAGCGTGAGCTCGCGGCGGCTCACCGACACACGCTTCGCGCCTTGCGGAATCGCCAGAGGAATTCTGTACACTCCGCGGTCCAGGCGTTTGTACAAGATGCAGTATCCAGAGCCGTCGAACCAAAGGATTTTCACGTGCGTGCGCCGGCGGTTATGGAACACGACGGCAGTCTCGGAACGGGGGTCGCCACCCAGCTCCGCACGCACAATGCCGGCGAGCCGATCGAACGACAGATGTAAGTTGACCGGATCCATCGCGACGTAGATGGACCGTGGCAAACGCATCATCGACGGCGGCCACCGGTGAGCGCGGTCAGCGCTGCCTTGAGCACTCCGAGCCCGGCTGGATCGTACACGCGCAGCTCGTGCCCCGTGGGCGACACCAGCTCCCAAACTGGCGTCGGTGGGTCGCTGGCAAGGGCCCTGCCATCATCGACTGGTCGCACGGAGAGCAGCTTCACGCTCGCCGGCCGCGCACGGGGCCGCTTCGTCTTCGCCTTCCGCCCGAGTCGCCAGCGCCACCACTTCAGAGTGTCGGGTCGAATCCCGCGCGCCCGCGCGAACGCCGTCGCCGTCTGGCCGCTCCGCTCCTGCTCCCGAATCAACCGCTCCCATTCCGCTGCACTACGCCGACGCGCCATGCCACCCGACTACCCTGCCAGCGGGGGGCGGCAAAGGCTGTGCACGGCGGAACGGGTACTTGACAATGGTCTGCAACTCGCATGACGGTTCCATCCCATTCGAACGGTGGCGGTTATCGACGACCAAACGCGGCGACCAGGACGTTGTGCCAAGAATCCTCCCGTGAGTGGTGCACCGCGCGATTACGACAGCACCGCTGCCTCGCGTTTCTAGGAGCGTCGGATGGTTTCACCCGTCGCGTACTCCCCTTACGTGGTCTCTCGCGGACAGATGGGACAAGATTCACCGATGAGATGGCTCGCACTTCTGCCGATTGCACCATTGCTGTTTGGCTGTGAGGAGGAAGGCCCCGATTCCATCGATCCGGCGCCTCCCGGAGAACCGTACAAGTTCCTCACGCTCGACTTGAGCTGCGAGGCCGAATGCGACGCTGCCGATTGGGACGTTCGCCTGATGAGCGCCAGTGATCTAATTTCGGAAACCGAGGCAGATATCGTGGCGGTAATGGGGCTCGTCGAAACGGCGCAGGTACGAGATCTGGTTGCGCTGAGCACGACGCATGCTGCACGCTACTTCGGTGATGCCGAGTGGTACGACCGATCCAATGAGCCCTTCAGCGAATCCGTATTGCTCTACCGAAAAAGCCGTTTCCGCATGGTGTTGGCCGATGCACTCTGGCTCAGTCCCACGCCGGCGGAGCCTTACTCCAAGTTCGACGACCAGGATTCCCCGCGTGTGAGGCTCTTCGGCAGCTTTGATGACCGGCTGAAAACACGCTGGGTCGAGGCGTCGGCCGAGAACCTGAGTGGAGTCGCGCCCGAACACATCCCCACCAAGCCCCGCCAGTTCTGCGGCACGGGACCCCGTGGAGTTGTCTTGCCGGTCGCACTGGGAGACGAGCGTTTTGACGAACTCGGGCTCGTGCCTACCAACGCACTGGAACAGACCGACAGCGTCACGCTCGATCCCCCTTACGACGAGCCCGACGCCCTCGACGGCGTGCGCGACGCTATCCTGATTGACTTCGACGACGATGGGCATCCGTGCAGCGAGATCTACAGCGCCCGCGTCACGCCACTGCCGTGGGGTGCTGCGGCCGTCCTCGTCGAGACTCGGGAGACGTGGAAACAGTATTATTGATGGAATCAAGCTAGGGCACGATCGCCCCGGAGCAGGACCATTAGGGTGTGTATACGGGGCAGGTTGTGCCGGCCACCTTGCTCGCCCGGGGCGTCAAGCGGCTCTGCGGTAGCTATGATGCAGACCTCGGAGGACTGGGAAAGCCACGACCCGTGCGCTAACGGCGGAATCGTCGCACGGGCGAGGAACTGGGATCTGTTGTCGGAGCCCCTAATGCGGTCGAGCCTCCTCGAACTCCGCGACGTATTCTTCAACTACGGCCCTCAGACGAGCCTGGCTCAGGATGATGAGATGATCGAGACACTCGCGCCGGTCGCTGCCGAGGAAGCGTTAGCAGGTGGCGTTCATCAGCGGCGCTCGCACTGCCGTTTTCAGGAAGCGGATACCAGGTCCTCGTGCGATGCGGTCGAAGTCCGTGCCAAACTTGGCGGCGCGATCGCGAATGATGAACTGTGGCGCTTGATAGTTCGCCTGGCCATGCAGATGCCGAGCTGCAGGAGTTCGCCGCGGATGCGTTCGGCTCCCGAGAGGCGGTTGTCTCGGGCCATCTGCCGAATGAGTGCGATGGTCTCTTGAGGTTGGGGCTGCTTCGCCGACTTCGAGCGGTGCTTCCAGAACAATCGAAACCCTTCGCGATGCCAACGAAGCACGGTCTCCGGCTTCACAAGGACGAGCGCGCTCTGCCAACTCCAAGCGAGAGCGCCCAGAGGACGCCCAGCGTTTGGCCCCGCCCAGGAACTTGCCCGGCTGCTGCCCCATGGCTGCCCCAAACCCAGTGCTGCCCCATGCCATGCCGTCCTCCAGAGTGCTACCCACCCGCGACCCGACGGCTTCCCATCCCACGGAAAACACCGACCTCAGCCGTTGTTTGTGGTGGTTTGATGATGGGTGAGCTGATGTTTCGTAAACCTTAGGTCTGGGGTGCAAGTCTCCAAGGTGGGTGCCTCACTAACTCCCTGAACAACAACCAAAAGCACCGTTGGCGGGGTCTCAGCGCTTCCGGGGACGGCATCCGGGCGGTGGAAACGGCGCACTCGGAGTCGGTTTTCCGGTGCAATGAGGCTTGATGAGCAGGGTGCTGCAGGACTCATTGGGTAGTTGTCCGAGGGGCGAGCAGGCCCAATGAGCGGGTGCGCCGGACTGCCGACCATCGCGCGGCATCGAATCAAGCGATCGCCCAACCGCGATGTGCCACGCTCTACTGGACGGCACGTCACAACTACACCTCTCGCAGCCGCTGTATAGCTGCGAACCGTAGGGATAAAGACCGTACTGATCGTGACAGAAGTACTCGAGGACGCTGGTGTCCGGAGCAGGCGCGAAGTCGGCGATCGTTTGCACCGCAACACTGACGCAGTCGTCGCACTCTTCTGGCAGGTATCCGCAGTGCTGAAGCAAGCCATCGCTGTCGAAGTACAGGCGGACGCCGTAAGGCGCCTTTGCTTGGACGATCTGCTCGCGGCAAACGTTGTAGATTTCCGGTATCGTCCGTTCGTCGTGAAGGTCGGCCGACTGTTTTTCGTCAGATGCAACGACCAGCGGCACGCCAGGTTCGGACTTCGTCACGTCACCTAGCTGGTCGATGGCAGCTCGAATCAGCGTTCGGCGACTCACCTGCTCCTCCCTCACACTGATGACCGAGAATTCAACATCCTGAGGAGATACCTGCAGGGCGCGGACGTAGCTGTAGTTTGCGCGCCTTATGCTTTTCCGTCGCATCCAGACGGACCAACTTTCGTCGAGATACGCCAATGCCTGCTATGGGTCCCGCACCAGTGGAACGTGTTCGGAAGTTGGTGCCCAGCTTGCATACTTCGCCGGGGGCAGGGGTGCGGAGCATGCACAAGCGACAACAACTGGGAGTAGTGGGAAGGCGCGAAGGCCGAGTGTTTTGCCGATGGGCTGCAGCGTGAGCACGTTCTCGGACGCCATCCTAACCAGTCTTTGTGCGCCTCGCTAGCGGTCGAGTGGCTCCTCATCGTAGCCCGAAACTCTGCGCGCCCCCGGTCCTTACCGCGCCATCTCTCCCCTGCGCGCGCACAGGATCGGCATCGCCCCCGCTACCCGGAAGACCGAGTCACCCATAGTCGCGCGAGGGGGATCTCGATCTCCTCGAAGGGTGGGAGGCGTATGCGTTCTTCGCTCGAGGCTACGCAGCGCTCGACCCAAGCTCCGTCTTGAAGCTGTCGCACCTCGACCGTCCGGTCGCGAACGTCGATCACCCAGGCCCAGCCGACGCCGACCCGGGCGTAGTAGGGGAGTTTCTTGCTACGGTCGTATCGGGCGTTGGACGGTGACAAGACTTCACAGACCCAATCCGGGACGATTCGGATGGGTTCGTTCTCTCCGGGGAGTTCAGGCATGGTGCTATGGCGCCAGCCCGCCAGGTCGGGCGAGACTTCGGGTGCATCTGGCAGTTCGATCCCCGGCTCGGGCACGATCCACCACCCGCCAGGTCCTTCATCGTCGTAGTCGAACGCGCCACCAAGGTGACGACCAATGAAGCCGATGGTGCGCGCATGGCGAAATCTCGGCCTCGGTTGCACGAACAGGTCGCCGTCGATGATCTCGCCCTTGAGATGTTCCGGTAGCGCCTCGAGCTCGGCCCATAGCTCTTCGGGAGTGGGTGCGCGGGTGGGGGCGGATGTCATCGAGGGAGAGTTTAGCACAGCTGGCGCGCCTGCATTGCGAGCCCCGGCCCGCTGGTTGTCGTCCGTCTGAGCCTGGGCCAAACCCTGGGCCACGCCTGGGCCTTCCTGCAGCTTCCTGCACGCTCCTGCGCATGGATCCCCCTCAAAAGGACCCCTCGTGCACCTTCCTGCAGCCTCCTCGAGAATTCGTAAACCGTAGGTCTGGAGTTCAAGTCTCCAAGGTGGCTCTAGACTTACAGCCTTTCGCTTCCTTTTCTGGCCCACCCTGGTTCCTGTCACTTGGTGGTGGGGTTTGGGGAAAAGCTCATGACTGTGGCCCACCATGCGTTTGCGCCACGTGCACTGGGATGCCGGCTCGAAGCCACGACGTCGTGGCCCTCGCCGCGCATCGAGGCCGGTATGACGCAAGCTGGAACAGTGACAAGCGCATGAATCGCCTTGCAATGCCGTTTAACGTCGACATCGGTGTGCACAGCGCGCAATCTGAACAGATGCGGTCGACGCTCGCTGTCGTCCTGGGCCTCACCGCCGCGTGTGGGTGTCATCAAAAGCGTTGCAAAGATGTCGCGCTAGAAGGGCTCAACGTCAACGTAGTCGATCGCTTTGGCGCCGCCATTTGCGACGTGACCATCGAGATTCGCGATGGCTCTCATGTCGAGGCGACGACCCTCACGCCGAGCCAATGCAGCTTCAGCGGGGCCATCGAGCGGGCCGGGACCTATACAGTTCGAGCGTTCAGACAGAGTACGGTGGTCGCAACACAAACTGTCGTCGTTGCGTCGGACGAATGCCATGTCAAACAGACGGCCGTCACGCTCATGCAGAAGTAGCTGGCGTTAGACAAGGCCCATCTGTTTCGCACGCGTCACCTGGATGTACGAGCTTCCCAATAAGAGGCGATGAAGGAGCTTGCTCAATTTTCTGCGAAATCGATGAGCGCATCTTCAAGAATCCGATGACAACCGCAGCCGCCATCGATCGCCTGGTCCACCACTCCGTCATCCTCGAATTCGATGGCCCCAGTATTCGCGCCGAGGAGGCCAAAAAGCGCAACACCAAGAAGGAGAACGCCCACCCGAGCTGACGACAACTATCGACGACAGTTACCCGAACCACTCACGACAACTACTCATGACCTTGCGACCTTTCACAACCAACATCCGGACCGTCACGTGGTCGCCGCGGCCGTCCATCCACTCTGCTCCGGGTCTGCAAGAATAGTTGTCGTCCAAATGCAGAAATAGTTGACGTCGATCAGGGTGTACTCCCGAGGCAGATGCAGGCGTCTACAGAGGCGCTTGAAGGCCTGGTTGGGTGCTCACTCGCTCCATGGCTGGCCCGCCGCTGTCGTCGCCACGTGCCCGTCTGCCGATGGCGGGGATTCGAGCTCAGCCATCCCCGCTCCCACAGTGGGGACCTTGCGCGATCAGCGGACCCGGAGTCGCCATCGCACGCCACGGCGCAAGCAAGAAGAAGTATGGCCGCGACGATCAGGCTGGCGGGAGTTGAAAGCGACCGGCGACGACGCCCGGCACCGTCAGGTCTTCATCAAGCTCTTCCCAGCGTAGGGCGTAGCCTTGAAGCTCCAGCGTCACGCCTCGAAGTTGTTGATCGGTTGCTCCTTTCAGCAGGCGAAACCGATCAGCCGGAAAGCCGATGATACGACCGTCTGTTAACTCGACGAACACCGTTCGACCCTCGACCCAGGCGCGCATGGCTGCGGGTTCGACCGGTAGGGGTTCAACTTCTGCCGTGGAACTCATGGTATTTCTCCAGCAATAGGACCTGGTGTTCGAAGATCAGCGACTCAATCTTGCGCAAATCGTGCGGTTTGATTCCTCCCAGTACTTGCATTCGCCGTCCGGTGCACGCACATGAATGTGTGGGGGCTCTCCGCTCTCGTTCGAGTAGAAATGAAACCGGAACGAGCCTATGCGAAGGACGGTGGGCATTAGGGCACATCATGGACGAAGGGGTGGTGCGTTTTGGAGTCTAGCACGAGCAGCGTGCCCAGGGGACGCCCAGCATTTGGCCCGGCCAGGAACCTCCCTCGCTGCCCCATAGCTGCCCCAAACCCAGTGCTGCCCCGTGCAATGCCGTCCTCCAGAGTACCACCCACCCGCGACCCGACGGTTTCCCATCCCGCGGAAAACAGCGACCTCAGCCGTTGTTTGTGGTGATTCGGTGATTCGGTGATTCGGTGAGCTGATGTTTTCGTAAACCGTAGGTCTGGGGCTCAAGTCTCCAAGGTGGCTCTAGACTTACAGCTCTTCGCTTCCTTTTCTGGCCCACCGTGAGTTGCTGCAGAACGGATCGATGAGCAGTGCACCTCAGAGATTTGCCGCGTGGTTGGTTCAGCCCTCCGGGGTGCGGCGTGTTTCAACCCTTGGGCTGGGCCAGGACCTTCAAGCGCTCCGCCAGCCTATTGCGAAAGTCGCGCAGCTCGTCGATGCTGATGGGATCAATCATTTGCGGCAGAGGCTCTACGGGAAACTCTTTGAGCAACCAGGCGAGAATACTCGGATCGAGTCCGGCGTCTTTCTTCATAGCGTTTTCCAAGTCGAGCTCCGGCGGGTAGCCCGCTCGGTCCAGAAACATCAGGTCAACGAGATCGCGTGGTTCCGACCGCGAGAGGATGCAGGTGAGTTTCGAGGCGCGCAGGTCACGCAACGACTCAACCAGAACCGACTCTACGACGTCCGGTTCATCCAGGTCCGGCAGCGCTTCGTGGACGATGTCCAACTCCAGCTTCTGATCTCGAGTCTCCAAGCTTGCGCGTACGTGTCCCCCAGCATCTCGAACGAGGCTTGCCGTCGCTTGATTTCTGCGAGCGATCTCCGGCAGCCTTCTGACGAGGTCACGGTGCCCCTGCGCATCATGAACGAACAGGTCAACGTCCCGGGACAGTCGGTGTCCAAGCCACACTCCCGAAAGCGCGGTGCCTCCTGCCAGGTGAGAAGGAACAGTATTCTGGCAGTCGCGCACGAACTGGAGGACGGTGTCGGACACCACGCGCCGGTCGAACTGGTTAGGCAAGGTTCGCCCCGGCGGGCGGCCAGTCGGGAGCGTCCATGTCGAGCAACCAGGCCCAGCGCGCCCGAGCTGGTCCCAGATGCCGGAGAAGATGCGGCCACATTTGTCGAATCTGCGTGGGTGACGTGAAAAGCCACACGTCGCGACTGTTCGCCTCGCGAAGCAGGGTACCCATCCAGTACGCACGCTGCTCCGGCTCACCCCTCGCCAGGTAGCTTTTGAACTCGCCAATGGTGACATCCGTCCACCACACGAAATACGGGCGCGCTGAGTCGTCGAGAAGACGCTCGCTCGTCGGAGGGAGGAGGTGGGAGCGGTCGAGCATGACGATGCGGGTAGCATAGCACGGCACAGGCCGTGACACCGGGCTTCTGAAGGCTGGCCACTTCGGGCCGGCACCGTCAGGTCTTCATCAAGCAGCATTTGGCCCGGCCAGGAACCTCCCCCGCCGCCCCATGGCTGCCCCAAACCCAGTGCTGCCCCGTGCAATGCCGTCCTCCAGAGTACCACCCACCCGCGACCCGACGGTTTCCCATCCCGCGGAAAACAGCGACCTCAGCCGTTGTTTGTGGTGATTCGGTGATTCGGTGATTCGGTGAGCTGATGTTTCGTAAACCGTAGGTCTGGAGTTCAAGTCTCCAAGGTGGCTCTGACGCACTCCTCGGAAAAGTAACCTGAAAAGGCCGTGTTCACCGCGAGGTCTGGCACGGCGCCAGGTTCACCCCTGGAGTGCAACGGCAGTTCCGGTAAACCGGCAGGACGCCACGTGGTGGAAGGTCCGCGTGACCTTCGTAACGCCGCCTGAAAGCACTTCTCCTATTACGTTGTGTCAGTCGTGGTCAACGCCGAAAGGGTGGGCGGTGAACACGTGGTGGGTGCATCATGCGGTGGACGGGGCTGTTTGCCCTTTCGGCTCCTGTGGCAGACCCGCTGTGGTTCCTTGCCCGACAGTGGCAGTTCCTCGAGTTCGCCGGCGACGATGCTGGCACACCCATTGAGGTGCGCATCGAAGGCGAAACCGCTCCACTTTCGCGGCTTCGCACCGGAGTTGACCCCGCCGCACCGGCGAGTGACTGCGAAGCCGCCGAGCTGCCGCTCGAGGTTGCGGTTGAGCGCGAGCCCGCATGGGCGTTCCACCCACGTTTGGCGGCCGAAGCAGGCCTACAGCTGCAACGCATGCTTGCCGCTGAAACCTCAGTGACCTCCGGGAAGCCTTCGTCGATGCCTATGCGCTGGCGTTTCCCGAAGAGACCTCTGGTGGTGCAGATCGCGATGGAACGGACTGGTTGGCATTGGCCAGCGGCAGAGCGATGGATGCACGCCGTCTCGCGGCCGCGCTGCGTCCGCTCCTGCAAGCTGATGGCAGCCTCTCCGCCCTTCCCCCACAACCCACCGTCCCAGCATCGGCTCAGGCAGCCGTCGGTGGCGTTCTAGCCGCCTGGCTCGCCTGGTACGACAGCGTGCTTGTCGACGCGGAAACGGCGTCCGCCTGGAACCCGGCGCGCCTGGAGTACTCGTTCGCTGCTGCGGCCCCCACCCCTGAAGGTGAACTGACGTTGAGCGCGGACGACTATGCCGACGGCCAGCTCGACTGGTACGCGGTGCGGGGAGGCAAGACTGCGCTCGGAGCAGCGGGAAGCGCGCCCACGCCGCTCGAGCTCCGCCCAGTGTTGCCGGCAGCGGTGCAGTACGGAGGGAAGCCAGCCGATCGCTACTGGGAGTGCGAGGACGAATCCATCTATTTCGGTGCTCTTTCCGCTGGCCCAACTGATCTCTCACGCTTGCTCTTGGTAGAGTTCGCTCTCGTCTATGGCAACGACTGGTTCGTCATTCCTCTGACCCTTCCGGTGGGGACCGCCACCCGCGTTCGGCGTTGTGTTGTCCGCGACACCTTTGGCATCGAAACCGTGGTTACCCGTTCGCGTGACGAGAACGGAAATCCCTGGGCGCTCTTCGAGCTCACTGAGGCACCGGCGAAGGTGTCGGGCGGGACTGGGACTGAGGCAGGTCCAGATTCCCGCGAGTGGTTTTTTCTGGCGCCCACGCTCGCGGAGACTCAAAAGGGCGAGCCACTGGAGCGTCTGGCGCTGTTTCGCGACGAAATGGCCAACATGGCGTGGGCCGTCGAGCACATCGTGCAGGGCGTGAGCGGCGCAGGATATTCGCGCTTTGACGAGGCCGCCAGACGGGAGGGCGGAAACCCGAGCGCTCCGGGCGCAGTCGACGCACCGCTGCGCTATCAACTCGCTACCAGTGTTCCCCAACACTGGTTACCACTCGTTCCCGTGCTTGCGGAGGGCGCCAATCCGGCTTTGGCACCGATCATTCAGTTCGAGCGGCGTGCGCTGCTGCGACCAAGCTCGGACGGCACCTTGGTGAAGGTAGAGCCCAAGGGCCAGCTGCTTCGCACCGCCCCCCAAGGATCGATCGAGGAAGAGGCGGCGTTGCGAATCGAGGAAGAAGAAATCGGTCGCGAAGGTGCCATCGTCGAACGCGCATTCCAGTTGACACGCTGGTTCGACGGACGCTCGTTACTGTGGCTGTGAAGTTCACCCGGTTTGCTGGACAGTTTCTTGGTGGTAAACGCTGCGTCGCACCCATCTTTATGGCCGCGCGGCCTGCGCCAGTTGTGGCTACGGAGCTGGAATCGTGAAGCCCGCAAGCGGCGAATCCAGCTCGTCGGTGCAGAGCTTGCCGCGTGTGGCGCCCCAATTCTTGGGCGCGAGCTCAAGGTAGCGAGCCTTCGGCCAGAAGGGGAGGAGGCGGAAGATTTCGTCGAGGTACTGCTCGGCGTCCAGCTTGTGCAGTCGGCAGGAAGCGATGATTGAGAAGAGCGCCGCGGCGCTCTCGGCGTGCGTGTCGCTGCCGTAGAACATCCACGATTTTCGCCCGACGACGATCTTTCGAAGCGACGAGAGCCCGGATGTCGTTGTCGGCGATGATGTCGTTGGCGACGAGCCGGACTGAGGTGACCTCGGCGGTGCGTCGGGCCAGGGCGGCGGCGGCGGTTTGGGCGCGGAGTGTCACATTCCTGGTGGAGAACGCGGTACCGCCGCCAGGAAGGCGGAACGTGAGCAGCTTGGAGTTCAGGTCTACTCGGGTTGACACTTCACCAACCGGCACGCTCGTTCAACATCCGTTGTTCGCATGCGGATCGGCTAGCGCCTCCGCGCAGCCATCCGCCTCGCGCGACGCTGTCCAATTTTCCAAGGAATCTCGGCCCTTTTCGCTCACGGGAATGGTTGCGACCGCTCGCGAAGCGCCCACCCGAGCGCTGGCGGCCATCACCGCGACTCGCACCGTCAGCATTCTTGTTCCACCGATGTAGCTCCCGAGTTCGGCGGCTGACCACCCGCGCTCGCGGTATCGCCCACCCGGGCTCGCGCGACGGCCACCGCGCGTGCGCGTCGCGGCGCCTCACCTCGCGCCGCAGCGCTCGAGGCACGAGTTGCGCTGACCATCGCAGCGGCCCGTGGTCGCGGGGCCGCGCATCACGGCTGCGTCGATCGCTGACATCTCAATGCATGCCTGATAGCGGCCGGAGCACCCGGCGACACAGAGTTGCTGCTCCTGACGCCGCCGGTACGCTTCCCGCTCGGCCTCCTCTTCGGCCGCGACCCGCTCGCGCAACCGCTGTGCGGAGGCCTGAATGGCGCTCAAGAGGGGCGCCTCGACACCGGCGTCGCGCAGGGTCCCCAGCTCTTCGGTGGTCAGCTCGCGAAAGGGGGCATCTTCGATCTGTTGGGCAATCTGCGCGAGAGGTGTGCCGGCGCGCTGTAGCTCGATCACCTTCACGATGGGCAACTCCGACGAGCAGCACGTGAGCAGGTCGAGAGGGACGCCGTATTTTAGGGGCACACAGCGGGACAGGAACCACTCCTGAGCGGTGTCTTCGGGGAACGCTTCTGCGTGATATTGACAGTCTTCGAACGTTGCTGACTCACGAGTCAATAGTTTTTGTGAAACCTGGCGGGCGTGTTCCTTCACGACCTGAGAGGCCGTCCCCGAGGTCCCGCGCCAATAGCTGTGGAAGCGTCCGTAGTCGCCGCCGGCCTCGGCAGCCGAGAGTGTGCACATCGACCCAGCGTCGTTGGCCACTTCCGCGAACGAGGGTGCGGCAGTGAGCGGCTCGAGGCCTGCAGCGCACTCTCCGCTTTTTGCCTTGGCTGCCATGTAGAGCATTTCGCGGACAGCCTTTGCGATCCCCCGGTAGGCGTCACCTTGCTTCGAAGTCTCGATGAGTCGCGCGACGCAGTCCTCGACCGTCGAACAGCGGTTTTCGAGGTACGGCTTCTGCAGCCAAGCACCGAGTTCGACCTTTGCCATCGGCAGGGTGGGAGACCCGATCTGGAGAATCGGTGTGGAGCTCGCAGCTGGATAGTCCAGCCCATCCGCGCCTGCGAGGTCGAAACGGAAGTGCCCCTCGGCGTCCGTCTCTGTTTGGGCAGCTTGTCCCAGGAACGATCCGGCCAACTGTAGCTCCGAGTTCTTCAGAGGCACTCGCTCGCACTCGACTACCTTGCCCGCTTTCGTTTCTTGGACGACATGGGTTTCATCGCCGGAGCTCAGGGCGACGTAGACGGCATGTCCAGTCACCACAGCACCGACCACGGCGAGGGTGCCTCCGATCGATCGCGCTCGCTCCTGGTCGGAGGATTCCGCGCCGTCCTCCGGAACGTCCGAGTAGTCCGGCGAACGCACCAAGAGATAGGTGCCGCCCGCTGCCATCGCCACACCAATTCCGGTTTGTACCCAGAACGCAGTCTCGTCGTAGGTGGTGCGCTCGCGAATCTCGACCTCCTCGTGCGGCAGGTCCGTGCAACTCGAGACGGCGAAGGCAGTTCCTTCCAGCACGCCGTCGACTTCGGCGTTGCTGGCAAGCTCGATCACCAGCGCTCGCGTCGCTTGCGAGGAGCGCTCCGTCCATTGCTTCAAGATTCTCCGTTCTTCTGGCTGTGAGGTGGCTTTCACGCAGCCAGTCGCGAGCACCAATCCCACCAAAGCAACCCATCGCTCGTCCATAACCGATCTCCCTTGTCGCGCGTGGGACGACCATCGGCCCTCCCTCGCCGTGTACCATCGGTCTACCACTTTCGCGGTTCCGATTGGGGCGGGACGCACGGTAGCTCACCTAGTGGCGCGCATGGAGCCCTATCGTCGGGGACTCGATATGGGAGAACGATCCCAGCAGCGCACGTCCCGCTCGCCGGCAACCCTGCTGGGCGGCCAGTCGAGAAAGCGCCTCCGCCTCCGATCCCACACCCGCGGCACCACGCGTGCGCGCGTCACCCAGTCTGTCACGTCCCCGTTCGCACCACCGCGGTTCTCAATTCGTGTATTCGGGCGCGGGCACCGTTCGGTCATCGCGAGGGGCGGCGTGTCAACTTGTTCTTTGCACTTCGCGGAGATCTGCAAACAACAAGTTCTCTCACCATCCATGCGTTGTTGGCGTATGCGTTATAGGACGCCAACGATCTAGTGACCGCGCTGCTGGCACCGGCCAGGTCGGCAGCGGACGCTGTCTCGTTGTCACGCGGTACTTGGGTGGTACCGCTCACGCAGGGCGTGCTAGCGACTCGTCCCGATTTAGTGGACATGCCGCGGGCCACGAGGAACGTCGCCTAGCTTTCTTCAGCACCACTCGAACGTTGGCTCTTGTCGGCACGCCGCTTTTCGCGCCACTTCTGCCTTCGTTCGCGTCGGTATTGGCTGGTGGCTCGCTGTACGACCTCGGGCTGGTGCGCGAATGCGTAGCGGATGGTGCGGCGGGCGATGTTCATGCGGTCGTGCAGCAGGCGCGTGACGCGCGCTCGGTCGGTACGGGCAGAGGGGCGCGCGTCGTCGACCTTTTTGAGCCCACTCTGGGACCGGAGGCGGTGGGCGACGGCCAGCGCCTCGTCGATGATGCCGTCGTCGAAGTGCGGCAACGTCTTCAGGCGCTTGCGCTGTTTGTTGGCGTAGTAGGCGATGCCCTCGAGCGAAAGGGCGAGAGCGTCGTGCGACTTCTTGTCGCTGAACGACTGCTTGATGCGCTGGAGCTCCTGGTCTTCGACGGTCTCGACGCCGTCGTCGAACAGAAAGGTCAGCGCGCGCCCGAGCTCACTCAAGAGCTGCTCGCCTCGCTCCACAGGCGCCTCGACGGGCGCCGGCACGTCGGCGTTGAAACGGCCTTGCAGGTGAGCCACCGCGAGCGAAAGTTCGCGGATGTCGTTCGCCAGAGTTTGGGTGAACTGCGCCCGCACGTACTCCTTCAATCCCGGCAGCCCGAGCGCCTCGTTGGGTTCCCAGTAGTGCTCGATGAAGCAGGCGAGCTCGAAGCCCTCGAGCACCAGCCTCGCGAGCGGGACGTTGGGGTGCAGCTCCTCTTGCTCGCCGGCTTCTGCGACCCAACGCTCGACTAGCGCGTCGACGTCGCTCACATCAATACTAGAAATGGGGGGGGCTATCTGAACTTTGGCCGTATGCACGAGCCCATCCGCCGTCAATACCGCGTTGACGCGCTTTCCGAACCCGATATCGCGAACGACCCATTGCTGGTTCCATAGCGGGCCAGCGTATTGCGAGACGGTACCCCAGCACGAAAAAAGCTGGTCCGCGTGAAACGCGCAGGTGACGTCCCCACTGCCAGAGATGTGTTCGGCGGGTTGGTCCAGGGCGACCCTGAGGGGTCTGAGCGCGCAACCCCACGTCACCTCGTGGACTCTTTCGGCGCAGAGCTCGCTCGTCGAGGGATACGTACAGATGGCACTGCCGAAATTGCCCAGCTGATAGCGATCGTCTTGCCCCAACAAAAAACATTGTCAGCCGCCAACGCGCAGAAATGGTTCGAACCGGTCACCACGTCGCTGACCTGGGCCAATTCGATTCTCACCGGTCGTGGGCTACACGGCTGTTTTGCCGAGCTCGAGTCGGTCGGGCAACGTGCCGGCAAGCGCTTACCTAGCTCGCCATGGGCCCCAAGGCTCCAGCACCACAATGCACCGTCGTCGAGCAGCGCACAGGTCGTGTCGTCCGATGCCACTAGTTTGAATGCCTTGCGAATGCCCAAAACGGGCGCCAGGGCGGCGCGGGGCGCGACCATGGGCTTGGTGTTGCCGAGACCGAGTTGTCCGAAGCGATTGTCACCCCAGCACGCAACGCCACCGTCTCGCCTGCGCACGCATCCATGCGCTGCCCCGAGCACCACTTCACTGGCATCCGTCACACCGGGTACGATGGCGGAACGATCTGAACAAGCGCACGCCGAGCAGTTTCGGGAAGATTTCGCCCCATCGAGCGGTGCTACGAACGGGAAAACATGCGCGCGTAGTTCGCCCCAACACTGGACGTGACCGCTCTGGAGTACCACGCAGGTGCGCATACCCCGAGCAGCAACGTCGACCGCCGGTTGCTCGGCGATCACGTGCGGCGCGTGCCAGGTTGGATCTCGTGCCGGCAGACCGAGCTGACCGTGGCTGTTCAGGCCCCAGCACCAAGCCTTCGAATCCACGAGCGCGCAGGCGTGCTCATCGCCAACGCTGACCCGACTGGCGACGCCCGGTACGGGTTCGAACGGTGGCAGCCAGTCGGAATTCCTATTCTCTGCGGGCGCCGCCGGGTTCGTCCCGGTGGGCAGTGGTGCGCCAGGCTGCCGTTGTTGTGGCAGTAGCGCCGGTTGCTGCGGCGTCACGGGTCGATGGACGGCCGGGCTACGCGCGGGGGGCGTGGGCCGAGGCGATGGGGCAGGAGAACAGCTCAGTAGGCAAGCCAGAGCCAGCGGTATCGGGCCGGTTGGCAGCACAGTTTCGCGCGGCGCCCACGTCACAGAGCGCTATCGTAGCCTAGATCGCGAACGTTGATGGTCGCGGAAAGGCACGCGCTTTTAGTTGGAGCCAGCCGCCGCCCCGGACCGCGGGTTGGTGTTCGAGGAACACGGTCCACTCGCGAAAGAGATCGATCGATCAACTTGCTAAACTGGCTTTGCTAACTCTGCCTCACGCTCGCGTTTGTAACTTCGTTCGATACTCCCGCACCGCACGCGTCATCGGGCGAACGTCGATGAACTCGAGCAGTTCCGCCAAGTCGATGCCCGAGAGTAGCTCGCTGCCTGAAATGGACTGGTACTGTTCGCCCGTGAGCTTGAAAATCGTGATCGCGCCCCGCTTCCATACCCAGACCTCTCGGACGCCGAGCTTGCGGTAGATTTCGAGCTTGTCGATGCTCCCGCTGGTCCAGAAGATCTCGATGGCCAGATGGGCGCGCTCCGGCTTCGGATCGTCGCCGAGCACGTAGCATTCGTCAGGCTCCACCCCGCGGTCGCTTTCCTTGCTCTCATGAGTCCAGGATCCGTACGGAGTGATATCGACACCTCTCTCCGTGCACCACGCCTCGACGAGGCGTCCGATCATCGACTTCACCGATTCGTGGGTCTGTGACGGTGTCATCAGTTGCAGTACTCCCTCCAGGTACGCAACGCGTGGCACGCTGCTGTCGCCCTTGAGCTCGAGGACCCGCTGAAAGTCGGCCCACGTCGCACCGCGCAGCGTGACGATGCTGTCGGGCGCTGGCAGTGGCGGAGCTGCGGGGAGCGGCAGAGCGGGCTGGGCCATTAGCCCGAAGGATAGCACATCCGTGCGTGAGCTCCGCGCAGCAGTTCGCTCGGGGCCAGAGCCGTGCCTCTTGGGCAGATCCCGCTGGGCCATCCCCCGGGCCACGCCTGGGCCTTCCTGCATCTTCCTGCACGCTCCTGCGCATGGATCCCCCTCAAAAGGACCCCTCGTGCACCTTCCTGCAGCCTCCTCGAGAATTCGTAAACCGTAGGTCTGGAGTTCAAGTCTCCAAGGTGGCTCTACACTTGCGGCTCTTCGCTTTCTTTTCTGGCCCACCCTTGAGTGACATGAGCCACGCCACCAAGTGGATCCTAGTGGTACGTGACCACCCCGCCAAACGTGGGCGAAAACCAGGACAGCTTGCTCTCTACGCCATCGTTGGTCCCCTTCAGAAACGCTGCTGCGAGCTGTCCCGCGACACCTAGGCTCCACTCTGCCCCGACCCACCACTCGTAGCCGACGATCGCGCTGAACACCGGTCCGCTCGTGTGCGTGTCATAGATGACGTCACCGGCCTCTACGCTGGCAGAGCCGTATCCGAGCTGAGCACCGAGGAACAGTCCGTCGGTCACGGTTGGGTACCACTGAACGAAGGCAGTGATGGTGTCTAGATCGATTGACACGTCCGCCGTATCGACCTTCGTTCCGGCGTTCTCGATCGTGGGGTCCACCAGGCTCCGCGTCGCGAGTCCGCCGCCGAGGGCCAGGCCCGGTACGGGTGTGCCGCCAAGGAGCAAATCGAAGGCAGCAGTGACTCCTGTGTATTTGTACTTCTCGCTCAGATCGTCTTGCACTGCTTTCTCGGATAGGCTGGCGTAGCCCACGGTCAGGCTCGACTGAAGGATGAACCCATCATGCGAGTGCGGCTCGGCCTGCGCCTCCTGGACGGGCAGCAGCCACGCCAGCGCGGCCGATGACAAGGTTGCGAACGCCCTCAGAAACTTGCGAGTAGTTGTCACCAATTGCATGCGGCGTACGCCAACTCCAGGTTGGCGCTCCTTGCGAGGCTGAAGAATGAGTCTCTCATGTCCGACCTGCTCAACGCTACGGCCGGGGCGCGAATGCCGTGAAGCTTTACGGCAGGGGCTCGGAACAGAAGCAGGCCTCCGACGTTGGCCGTGCGTCAGGGATCGGCCAGCTCCAGGACCTGCAACCAATCGGAGGATGTCTGCCCGTCCTGGGGGCCGGGCGGTTTGGATTTCAGTCCGCTGCCTCCTCTGAATACGTGCGAGTCATCCGCAGAGCTGATCGATGGGCAATGCATTCCTGACATTCCAGTGCCAAAATAGTCGGGTGGGTAGGAAGTTAGTACGGGACACGATGGCAGCGCTCGGGTGCTTGGCTCCTCTGGCCTGCCGACCGCCGCCCGATCACGTTTGCGTGAGCGGCGGTGAGCCAGGCAAGCAATACGATGTCGTGCTGACGGAAGAGTACGTGGAGGGTATCAAAACAGTGTTCTTCCGGAAGCCACTGTCGAGCTACGTGGATAACGCCCCTAGCTGTGGTGGGTTCGATGGGCTCGATGTTGGCACTCTGCTGCCCATTGAAATACAAGATGACCGAGACAATGCGATAACGTGTTGGTCCAATCGGGCCGATGTTCAGTTTCCGCCGCCAGCGATGGTTCAGCCATTGCCGACACCTGGGGGAGAGCACGCGGACGACTTCACCTGGAGCGTCTTGGACCTGACTCTTGGCGATTGCACGGGCAGTCTCTATTTGGAATTCCGGAGTCCGACTCGCGATGCTTTTGCCACACCGAAGCCCGAGCAGGTGCCCCCATTTCTGGTGTACCGGTCATTTGAGACTGAGCACGCCGAGAGCTGTCCCGTATTCGGGGCGCGCGAAGGCTTTGCACTATGCGAGGACGCCTGGGTCGCTTCCATCACGCCGCGCTGAGCGTTCTGGTGCTCGGGTTGTGCGCACCCAGTGCGGATGCGTTTGTGCGCACTCGGACAGCGGCGGGCGCCACCGTGGGTTGGACTGACCCCAGCGCCATCCTGCTCTCGGTGGCGCGGCCGCCGGATGGCAGCGGAGTTTCCCGGCATACGCTCACCCAGGCAGCCAGAGCAGCAGCCGCCAGCTGGAATGCAGCCGGCTGTTCGCGGGCGCGCTTGGAGGTGACGACCGAGCTCGCGGCCTCTGACGGGGAAGGTGGACCTCGCGTCACGGTGTCGCTTTGGGCAGGCGACTCGTGCTCGGGGCGCTGCCCAGCCTACGGCGAGGCTGCTTTGACGACACTCGAGGTCGACGAGCACCCGAAGCGCGCTGCCTCCGCGGCTATCGAAAGCGCTCGCGTACAGCTCAACGCCCGGGACTTTGCCTGGAACGGCTCGCGGCGTTTGCGCCCGGCCGATCTCCAGGTGGTGCTGACGCACGAATTCGGGCATGTGCTGGGGCTCGCCGACACCTGCGTCCTGCCCGGACAAAAGCCTCGGCGGGACCATGCCGGGCGCGCCGTTCCTCGCTGCGACAAAGTGCCCGCACGCGCTCGCTCTGCCGTCATGTTTCCCGGAGGCATGCCGAGCGATCGGGCTCGGCGCAAGCTGACGGCTGACGATGTCCAGGGGATCTGCTCGCTCTACCCCAAGCAGTGAGCGCGCGGGTGCTAGTCAGATGGGATCCCTGGCCACAGCCGAATCTCGATGGCCTCGAAGGGGTGGCAACCGCACGCGCTCGCCGCTCGATACGACCTTGCGCTCGACCCATGCCCCGGCCTGTAGCTCCCGCACCTCGAGAGTGCGATCGCGGACGTCATCTCCTGCGAGCTCCCGGTCGACGCCGTGTACGCGGCAGCGCGCGATGCTTGAAGTGCGTCGAGTCGGGGATCTCCTGTGCTGGTTTCATCAGCGGTCTCAGTGCGTCTGACGCGCCACGGGTCTGGCCGTCGCGCATGCAAGCCTGGGCCAACGCCTGGGTCACGCCTGGGCCTTCCCTGCTTCACTTCAGGACGCCTGGATTTGAAGGTCGCCAGCCGCGCTCCGGTCCTTGCGGGAGGCCCGCAAAGCCGTCACCAGGCAAGTTGCCGGAGCCAGAGCGAAGATCGCGAACAGCCACAGCGCCGCGTTGGACACGCCATCCACACCACCCGGTTGGGAGCGCCGGCGATGATGTCGGAATACGCGCCGAGCGCCCATCTCAACGCGTGAATGTCACGTGCGTGACTCCGCTTGGTGAGGACGTGGCTTCGACTCTGTACTCTTTCTCGAGGCCCTCGAGCCCGTCCCAGAGACGTACACCCCGGCCGAGCAGGATTGGGACCACTACGACATGCAAGTAGTCGACGAGTCCGGCGGTAAGGAACTCGCGGATCGTGGTGGCGCCTCCGCCGAGACGCACGTCACGACCGCTCGCCGCCTCGCGCGCCGCTTTGAGCGCCTCGGCCGGCGGAGCGTTGATGAAGTAGAAGGTCGTGCCGCCCTCCATCTCGATCGACGGGCGCGTGTGATGCGTCAGTACGAATACAGGTGTGTGGAAGGGCGGGCTGGGGCCCCAAGCGCCCTTCCAATTCGGGTCATCGTGCCATCCGGGATGTCCGAACTTCCCGGCACCCATGATCTCGGCGCCGATCCCGGGTTCGAACTGCCGCGTGAAGGCGTCGTCGACGCCGCCGCTGCCGCCGGGCTTGCCCCGGCCCCACCACCTGGTGGCGAACATCCACGTATGCAATCGATCGCTGGCGTGACCGAAGTGCGCGTCACGGCTCTGACCTTCGCCTGTGCCGAAACCGTCGAGCGAGATGGAAAAGTTGTGGACACGGACCAGTGACATGGTTGGTGCTCCTGTGTGCCGGTCAGACCGGCAAGGTGTTGTGAATGAAAGGGTGAGGCCGCACGATAAATATCTCGTACAGTCGCGTACGGTTTATAACTCGTACACATATGTATGACAACCATCTTTGCCCGTCCGCGGGTCGTCTACCAGGAGGCCGGAGCGATGTTCTCGTTTGATTTCATTCGGTTACGTTCGCGGGAGAGCGCGAACGGGGGCTCGCGGCTGCGGGTCAGCCGCGCCGACCCGATGATCGGCGCGCGCGACCGCTAGACTCCGAAGGCGGTTGGTAGGCTCCAAGCAAGGTTCGCGTGACGGTCTCCGCGGCTCTGTTGCCATCGAGCCTGCCGGCGTGGACCTCGTTCACGGCCGAGTGCAACGTCGTGTGGAAGAGCGCCACGAGCCAGGTTCGTCGGAAGGTCGGAGCGAAACGCGCGCTCGCGCTGGCAGCGCGCGAGAAAGCGCCGCACTCGATCCTCGAGCTCTCCAGCGTGAAGCTCTCGCAAGACCTGAGGCGAGAGCGCCCTCTCTGCGGCAACGACCAGGCTCCCGGAGCGCGCCGTCACCTCCCATGACACTTGGACGAGCCGTGCGAGCGCGGCCGCGGGTTCGCCGCGCAGGTCGACGCCGCTTAGAAGCGTATTGGCATCGGCGAGCACGCGTCGGGCCACGACTTCGACGAGCTCTGCCCGTGTCTTGAAGTGACCGTAGATCGTGATTCTTCCCAGGCCTGCCTCGCTGGCGATGTCGCTCATGCTGGCGTCGGGGTCGCGAGCCAAGCGGCGCTCCGCAGCTGCGACGATGGTCTCGATATTCCGGCGCGCATCGGCACGGCGAGGAGGCGATTTGGTCTTGCTGGCCATGGGGGAGTCGGCGCTTGTTGTCCACGGAGAAGATAGCAGCTCTGGCCTTTTTCGTACAGCAGAGTACGAGCTTTCGGCTAGAGGCGTCGCTGGTACGACGAGGGTGGCTCCCCGGGGGTCAACCTCATCGTCGGGAGTCGGCGCGGACGCTGGCGGCGGCGGTGCGGGCTCGCCCGCCGCTTGAGCGCGTAGAGACTCGCCTCTTGGGGTCCTGGTTCACGACGACGATCTTGCGAAAAAGGGGCGGCCCCACAGCGAACCACGCGCACCAGCACCAGCGCCGCGTGGACGGCCTGACGAACGCGATGTCGCTGCAGCGGTCATCAGCGCCCGCTGGACCTTCGAGCGAAGCAGATCGGAGCCCGAGCCCGACGCGAAGTCGTGTTTCTTGTCGCGTCGGAACGGGATGGCAGCTCCCGCAGGCGTGCCCCTCCCGAACGGCAGCCTCCGCGGCCTGCGCCGCCTGCCGAGGCCGAGCCCCCCGGTGGGTGTCTCGCTGTAACTCGCAGAAATCAAGGGGCGAATAGCTCGTCCGCCTCATGGCAGACGATTTGCTGACGGCGGCCGTTGTCATGCACTTCTGTACGAGTTATAAGCCGTACTCGCGTGTACGAGATACTGTCACGCTCCACCCCAAGGAGGAAACGTCATGAGAAGAATCCTCGCGAGCCTGAACGCCTCATCGAAATCCGTCCCTTCCACGACGCCCTGCCTGACCGCGCCCTCTCCCATCAACAAAACAGCTGCATGAACCTAGGAGAAGCCTCATGACCGCCACCTACACCTTCGACGTGTTCTCCAGCCTCGACGGCTTCGGCGCCGCGAGCGGCAACTGGACCGGCTACTGGGGAAAGCAAGGCCCGGAGCTGCTCGACCATCGCCTCGCCGTGTACGGCGAGCCGCAGCGGATGGTCTTCGGGGCCAACACCTACCGGGCGTTCACGCGGATGCTCGCGTCGAGCACCGAGGGGGACGACGTCCGTGACCCATGGGTCACGCGAATGACGAACCTGCCGGCCACCATCGTGTCGACCACGCTCCACGGACCCCTCGCCTGGCACGACGCGACCGTGGCGAACGGCGACGCGGTCGACGTGGTCGCGCGCCTCAAGGACGAGTCCGCGCTGCCGTTACGTTCACACGGCAGCCTGTCGATGAACCGGGCGCTCATGGCCGCCGGTCTCGTCGATCGCGTCCAGGTGACGCTCTTCCCGGTGATCACCGGCGAGACTGGTCTCGACCCGATCTTCAAAGGCGCGGCCGACTTCGATCTCGAGCTCATCGAGCACCGCACCCTCGACCGCAACATCCAAGAGCTCGTCTACCGGCCGACGCGCCACTGAAAGCGCCGCTTGCGAGCAGGAGCTGATGAAGGCTGACCAATCGCCGCCGTCTGAGCCCCTGAAGACACTCTAGTCCCCGCACCAGGCGCAGCTGTGCGACGGCCGACGTTGCCCTCTCGGCGACCCACCCGCTCGAGGTGCGGCTGGCGACTACGCAGGAGCGTTCGTCCGCACCCACCAATCGAACAAACCGTTTTGGGGCGGCGGAGCGATGCGCCTGCCCTTGGACCACGCCCGATCACGATGGTATCCGGTCCGCTGCCACCCGGGGACGCGGCTCGTGACCTGCTCGCCAGGCTCGGCCTCGGCCCGCGTCCGCCGCCGCCGGCACGAAAGCGCCTTCCGCTCGGGCAGCTCGAGCTGCCCCTTCGGGCGCTGAGCCCGTCCCCTCGGACAGGGCGGGTTGAGTTCTGTCCGCTCCGCGCCCTTTGAGCTCACGCTGCTGATCGTCGCGGAGCTCTGGAGCTCCTATGGCTCGCCCCTCCGCCCCGTCGGCTCGCGCTGCGAGGCGTTGTTTCGGACCCGCTACCCTCCCGGTTTTCCAGTTGGATTTTCCTTGCCGCCGAAGAAAGTGCCTTGACTTAGAGCGCGCTCTAAGTGCCAGCTTCTCTAGCGTCGAGACGAGAATGGAGCGCCCATGAAGATCGGTGAGCTGGCCAAACGCACGGGGCTGACGGCGCATACCATCCGCTACTACGAGCGGATCGGGCTGCTGCCGTACGCCGACAGAGGCCGGTCCAGTCAACGTGAGTACGACGCTTCGATCCTCCCGTGGATCGAGTTCCTCGGACGCCTCAAGGCAACCGGTATGCCTATTCGAGAGATGCTGCGCTATGCCGAGCTTCGGGAGCAAGGCGGTGGTACCGAAAGGGAGCGCCGTGAGTTGTTGGAAACACATCGCGAGCGCGTGCGCGCACACGTCGATGAGCTGAATGCCTGCCTTCTCGTCCTCGACAGGAAAATTGCTGGTTACACAAGAGTCAAAGAGAGGATGAAAGAATATGACGCACCACTTCCAAGACGCCCGCGCAAGCCGGCTGGAGCGCGGCAAACGCGCACTCGCCGAGATCGATGGTAACGCTGGCGCGCGGGTCATCGAGTCGCTGGCCGAAATCGCCCCGGACTTTGCCAACTACCTGCTCGAATTTCCCTTCGGTGACATCTACTCGCGCCCGGGGCTCGACCTGCGCTCGCGTGAGATCGCGACCATCGCCGCGCTTGCGGCGATGGGCAATGCGTCGCCCCAACTCAAAGTTCATATCACCGCGGGGATGAACGTCGGCCTGAATCAGAATGAGATCGTCGAGATTCTGATGCAGATGGCCGTTTATGCCGGCTTTCCTGCGGCGCTCAACGGTCTATTCGCAGCCAAGGAGGTCTTCGCGCTGACTGGCCCAGGGGCATCGGCTGCGAATGCTCACGACCACCCCTCGCATCGGAAGCACGGCGCTTTCGACACGGACGAAGACGCGCGGATGTCCGTCTTCAAACCCCTCGACCCGCATGATGCAGAGGCAACTCGCGCCATGCGCGAGGCCACCGCGGGACGGAAGGGAACCGTACTGGGTGTCGAAGCGCGACCGATGTTCGACGCGATGCGCGCCGCGACGCCAGCGGCGGATGGAGTGACCGTCAGTGCGGCGTCGGTTGGCGGGGTTGGCGGCTTCTGGTGTCATCCGCCGGATGCTGCCCGTGGCGCCCGTGTGCTGTTCCTCCACGGTGGTGGCTACGTGCTGGGATCCGCCAAGGCCATGACGAATTTCGCAGGCCAGATCGCCGCGCGGACCGGCGCCGATACCTTTGTTGCCGACTATCGCCTTGCGCCCGAACACGCGTTCCCAGCAGCCATTGACGATGCGCTCGCAGCATACCGCGGTCTCGTTGCGGAAGGTGCAGGGAGTATCGTCATCGCGGGCGATTCAGCCGGTGGCGGCCTCGCGTTGGCACTGCTCTCGATCCTTGCTGGTGAAAAGCGGTCTGCAACGCGACAACCGCTTGGCGCAGCGGTGATGTCGCCCCTCACGGATCTCTCGCTCAGTGGCGCCAGCTACCGAACGCGGGCCGATGCAGATCCGATCTTCACTCAGCAGGTGTTGGCCACCCTAGCCCGAACTTATCTGGCAGCAGAGGACGCCAAGAATCCCAAAGCGTCGCCGCTCTTCTCATCACTGACTGGCTTGCCGCCGATCCGAATCGATGTCGGTGACGACGAAGTGCTCCTCGACGATTCCGTCCGCTTTGCCGAGCGGGCGCGCATCGCTGGCGTCAACGTCACACTCACCGTCTGGCAAGGCATGCCCCACGTCTTCCAGTCCGCGCTTGACCGTTTTCGCGCAGCGGACCGATCGCTGAACGAGATCGGAGCATTTCTACGCGATCGCTTGCTCCACTCCTGACCCGATGCCGGAAATGGACGGGCGCACCCGGCCGGCTCCCGAACTCCTTCGAGCCGCGGCACGGATTGATGCCCCGAACGCGCCAGGAAGCGAAGCGGGACCCAGAAAGCCTGCCATCAACCCTGTTCTGACTCTGCGTACAGCGGGGCGCTGAGCATGGGCTTGTTCTATTGAGTCGGCGCGCAACCTCCCGCAGCCGCCAACGTTTGGAGGCACGCCAGGCGACCCGCTAGTGGCGGTCGGGAGCGCGAGGACCCGCCAGCAGCTGCTCGCGCTGTTCTTCGAGGTGCCAGGGCGGTCGCTCGTACACGTCTTCGAACATCGAATCCAGGGTCGGAGGAGGCGTCTGCTCGGCCACGTTGACGGCAATTCGAATCTTCTCGTCGAATTCCGAGATGAGCTGCTCGTCGGCAGCCGCATTCCAGCGCTCCCGCCGCTCGAGGAAGGCACGGACCCGCGCGATGGGATCCCGACAGACCCACGCTTCGAGCTCCTTGGCACCTCGATAAATGCTCGGATCGTCGTTCGTGGAATGGCCGCCCATGCGATAGGTAATGGCTTCGATGAGAGTGGGTCCTTCGCCGCGGCGCGCGCGTTCTACTGCCTGGCGCACCACCGAGACGACGGCGAACAGGTCATTGCCATCCACACGAACGCCGGGCATACCGTACGCCACGGCTTTGGCGGCGAAGGTCTCGCTGGCTGTCTGGCGCTCGCTGGGAACGCTGATGGCCCAGCCATTGTTCCTGCACAGAAAGACCGTGGGAACCTTGAAGACGCCAGCAAAGTTCATTGCGCTGTGAAAGTCGGCGGAGCTCGTTGCACCGTCGCCGAAGTACACCAACGTGGCGACGTCTTCGCCCTGCGTTTTCGCCGCCCATGCAAAGCCCACCGCCTGAGGGATCTGCGTCCCGACTGGTGAACTCGTGGAGATCCACCCGACACGCCGACAACTGTAGTGATCGGGCATCTGCCGGCCCTGCACGACATCCAGCGCCGTGCCGAACATGTTGTGCATCAACACCTGCAAATCGAGGCCACGCATCACGGCTGCGCCAAACTCCCGGTAGCAGGGAAAGATGAAGTCCTGTTCGCGCATGGCGTACGCGGCCCCCAGGATTGCCGCTTCTTCGCCCAACGAGCCCACGTGAAACCCGACGCGACCCTGGCGCTGCAGCGCCACCAGTCGCTGGTCGAGGCGTCGAGTCAGCATCATGTGCTTGTATAGAGCTACCACCTCGTCGAGCGAGAGACCGGGGTCGTGCCGCGGGTCGAGACTCAGGTCCGTGCGCAGTACCCACACGCGATCCGTATCAGGACCGAAGGTTTGGTGTTCTCGAATCGTCTTCGTCATGCTGCCGTCCTTTCCAAGACAGAACTGCGAGCGGGCAGGTCACGGGCGCAGCCAGCGGAAGACGGGCCCGCCGTTTGCGCAGGGGTACAGCCAGGATGGCCGCAACGAGTCACGAACCTTGTGGCGCGTTCCACTGGTGAACACTACAGCGTGTCGACAGGTTGGTACAACCGCCGTTCTCGGCCATCGGACGGAGCAACCTCGTGCAGGCATGCGCTGATGCTTGCCACCGGAAGCCAACGAAGCGCGGAGCTCTTGCGCACTCCTTTCACCAAAATGTGTGCACTCGACTTCGCGCCTGGCGACAGAAGCATACCGAGCCATGAAACCGCAGCCGAGCGCGTGAGAAAGACTCTTCGCAGTCGCTCGTTCGAGCAGTCACGGTCTTCGGCGTACGCGCCGTAAGACGAGCTGCACGATGAAGCTTGCCCCCGACGCTGGAATCGGGCGGCTTGACGCCGACGGAGGCGCCTATTCTGGCTCGCGGGTGGCGAGAGCCGCTGCATCCAGTGCAGCGTTCCACGTAGTGTCACCGCCATGATCATCGAATACATTCGGTATCGCGTCGCTGACGCCCCCTCGTTTGTGGCGGCCACCTATTACTTGCGAATCGCACGTTTCTGGCGACTCTGCTCGCTATCATTTCTTGGGCTTCCCCTGGGGCTTCGACTGCAGCAGTCCTCCGTGCGATTCCCGAACTGGCGACCCACCGGTCCAAGGCCCCATCGACACGTTCGTCCACACCGGGGCCCGCCGGCCACCGCACAGGATTCGCGGCCTGTGCACTATGGGTCTGCTCGGCATTGGCGCACGCCGCTTCCCACTGCTCAGCGTCTACACCCTCAGGTACGCTGCCGTCTCTAGCCAACGCATGAGCGCGGCGCTGGTGTCCGCATCGAGCAATTCTTCGCTGAAGTCGGTGAGCGGCGTGCTGGGCGGGCCACGCCCAATAGTATGTCCGACACCTGCGCCCAGATATGTCCGACACCTGCGCCCAGAGCCGAGAAACCCGTTCTCGCTTAGCTACCCCTTCGCCGCCAACCGCGCCCGATACTCCCGCACTGCACGCGTCATCGGGCGTCAGGTTCTCACAAGCAATGGTCTGGCCGTCGTCGCATGCACGTTCGCCTTTCTGGAAATGCCGAGTCGCTTCCACCGATACCCACCCGAAGTCACGGGTTCGTTGCTAGCAGATCCTGGTGCTGGCGTCAGGGAGCCGAGTCCGTAAGGGCGGATTCACAGTCAAGAAGGGCTGACGTGGCGGTGCTCGAACATCGTCGGGACTGCCGAGCTGACGGTCGCGCCCAGCGGACACCACCACGACATCGCTCGCTGCACAGCTATTCGCACCAGGTCGCACGGCGGGGGCGTCCTGGCGCGCGCGGCGAGGGGTGACGCCGGCACCTGGCTATTTTCTTGGGAAGGTCCATCCTCTTCACGCTGCGCCCTGCCATCAACGTGGCACGCGACCTCCACTTGGCTCGCTTGCCAAAAAGAAAGCGGCGGTTGATGGAGTTTGAGGGCTTTACCTCGGGTGTCGCGGAAGCAGTCCTCCGTGCGACCGATGGCTGGCGACCTTCAGCGAGCGGAAACCGACGTCGTGAACCGCCGATTGCCAAGACAGGGAGTCGCTCGCCCCAAAAAGCATGCGATTTGCAAGTAATATGTTTGCGAATCGCACGTATTTGAACCCCAGCTGGTGGTGGCGTCTGCGCTCCTCGCCCGTGCGTGTGGGAAGTCGACGGTCAACTCGCAGGCTTCCGCCACGGGCAGCGGCGGTAGCTCGTTGGAGGGTTCATGGGGAGCTCACGGGCGGAATTGGCGAGGAGTCCGACCCAAGAGCAGCGGCGGTAGCTCGTTGGAGGGTTCAGGGGGAGGGCAGGGAGCTTCTGCTGGTGGGAGGCCTAGCTCATTCCTATGCTGAACGCCTCGGGCCAGTGAGTGCTCGAGTGCGCAGCGTTGCGGTGCCTGCCGCCCCGCTTTGGGTAGCCTTCGGACGCACGATCAGATAGGAACTAAAGACTCCAGGTTCCGAAGCACGATGGGGTACGGTCACGAGGATCGCGCCGCTGCGGAGCGTTACGAGTCGGGCGGCTCGGCTCGGGAGGTGGTTGGGCTGGTGCGTGATTTTTTTGCGGGGCCTCCTGCGCTCAAAACCTACGAGTCTGCCAGTGTCGTGGGCCTGCCGACACCCGTCGGCTCCGGCGGTTAGGGCCCACAAATGGGGAAGTCCGTCGCGAGGCGACCGCGACCGCCGCAGCAAGAGGATCGGCCGGCGCAGTAGGACTTGACCATACGCGGGCCCTTAGCTCGCTTACCCAACCGGTAGTCGACCGGCTGGCCCCAAGCCCGCGGCGAGCCCATCATCGGGGGCGGGCGTTGCCGTGTGCGTCGTCGTCATCAGCGCCTATCCGTTTCGTATTTCGAGCAATCGATTTCGCTCAAAATAAATCGTGTTTTACAGTCGTCGCGATTTTTGACGGCCTCAGTTTTGGCGCGGTACGGACAGCGGCTTCGAGCAGGCGACAGTGCTCGCCTTGCGTTATCCTCCGACGATGGCGATGTGGACTCGAGCGGCCCCGATTGGAATGGCGCTATGGCTGGTGGTGGGGGGCTGCGGCAGCTCCCAATCGGACTCTGATGCCGCCGAAACGGGGGGTGACGCAGCGGGCACCACGACTTCGGGGGCTGGCGGAAGCGCGCAGCAAGTCCAGGGCTCGGGAACCGGCGGCGGGACGACTACCCGTACGACTGGCGGCGGCGCGGGCGGTGCCCCATCGGGCGCAGCCACCCCAGGCGCCGGGGGCACGGGCGCGGGCGGTACGGGCGCCTCGACCACGGGCGCGGGGGGCACGGCGGGTGGTCCAGTGGACGAGGTGTGTGCGGGTTTGGCCTGTGGCGCCGACTGCCAGCTGTGCTCGAGCGGCGCAGGCGGCGCTTGCGAGTCGGGGCACTGCACGGCTGAAGGTGAGTGCAGCACGGCGCCCGTCGGCTGTGATCCGACGAGTGAAGCTCCGGACGAAGCGTGCGCCGGCAAGGGCTGCGGCGCCCCGTGCTCGACGTGCGCTCTGGACGACGTAGACTGCCTCGCCGCGGGACAAGCGCAGGTGTGCAACGCGCTCGGGCAATGCCAACAGGCTCCGGTAACCTGCTCCGTGACGCGCCCATTTTGCTCGGCAACCGCCTTCGAAGACACGGGCGACGGCTGCGTCGAAGAGAGTTTCGTATGGGACGGAAACCAGTGCACCTCGGTCACCCACTGTGGTTGCGCCAGCGGCGACTGCGACCGGCTGTATCCCGATGCAGAAAGCTGCCGCATGGCGCACGCAGCGTGTTTGCCGAGCTTCTGCGCCATACAAGACGCGATCGAGGCTGCCCCGGCTTACGGGGAGTGTCCACAACCCGCTGGCTACGCTTTTGATGGCGTCCTGTGTCACGGCCTGTGCGAGTGTCAAGGTGACGATTGCGCCGACATCGAGTCGACTGAGGACGCTTGCAAAGAGCGTTTCGCCACCTGCCTCGAACGTACTCCGGAATGCATCGACGGTCACTTCCCAGTCGAGGCTGCACAGCCGGGATACCTGGCCAGCTATCCCGAATACGGATTCAGCGTCGAAGGGTTCGACCAGCTGTACGACGAGGCAACTCGTCAGGTCGCCGTCTTTCCCGAGTGGACCCGAGCAGAGTGGGTTGGCTGGGAAGATCCCGCCGAGCCGGCAAATTGCTTTCCCTTTGCGCCCCGCTACGAAGTCGACTGCCCCTCGGCGCGGCCGCTCGTCCTGCAGGTCGAAGACCAAGTGTTCCGCATCTTGGTGACGCTCCACTGGCAAAGCTGGATCGCCGAAACCGTGACGCCCAGCGAGGTCGAAGTGCGCATCGTGGCGCACCCTTCTGGCAGCCTGATCCTCCAGATCCGCGATGTGGCCACCCAATTGCCCGTGGTGATGGTCGTCAGAAGCGAGACCGACGCCAGCGGAGTCGACGCGCCCTGGGAGTTCTCCCCATTCACCTTCTCCGCCGGTGAAGCCCTGTGCCAGACGCCTGCGGACGAGTGCAACTGGACCTTCGCCGCCCGCGGGCTCGCCATCGAGACTCCGGAAGTGCACTGGACGCTCGCTCCGTTCGATCGCGCCGACCTTGGCGCGCGCAACGTGCATTACGCGGCCCTCCACGGCTACATCTTCCGGCAGGAGTACGTGGCGTCGGAGGCCTGTTCGGACCGGTTCGTGCCCCGTCAGAACTTCGCGCTGTTGCAGCTGGGACCGACGACAGAGTAGCGACGAGTCCGCGTGATCGTGGTCGTGGTCGTGGTCGTGGTCGCTGACGCCAGGGCCGAACGCTGCCCAGTGAAGCAAGAGTGCCGAGTCGAGCTTCCGGACTGGACAGCAAACTGGCACACGCCATCCCGACCCCCGGTGATGCATGGGTGATGCATGGGCCGCGAATCCTGTGTGGCGGCGCTCGGTTCGGCACGGCTACGCTCTGTGACGCGCCAGGTTGTTGCACATCCCGTGAGTCCTGTGTGGTGGCCAGCGGCTCCTGGTGTGGACGAGCCCATCGGCGGGGCCGTGCGCCTGGTGGCTCGCCAGTCACCAGTCGCACGGAGGACTGCTCCAGTCGGAGCCCCAGGGAAAGCCCAAGAAATAGGGGAGATGCCGGACAGGCGGGCGGGATGGGTGCTGCGCGGACTTCCGGGTTGTCGGTCACATTACCTTTCGCAAGCCCGCGTCTTCGACGCGCTTCCTTTCGTGAGCCGCGGGCCGGGGTCCAACTCGTCTTAGCCACAGGCCGGGCTGCGCCCACGGGTAGCTGACTGGCCAGCCCAGCTAGGAGTTTTGGTGTGCCCAACCGTCTCGTCGTCCGTTGCTTGCTCCCTTCGCTCTCGTTCAGCGTGCTTTTGCCCCTCTCCTGTCACGAAGATGCCGGCTCATCGAGCGGGTCAGGGGGCGTTGGGGCGGCGGGCGGGACGGCGGGGTCGAGTGGGACGTCCGACGCGGTCTGGTTCAGCGACGGCTTCGAAGACGAGGCCAGCGACGATTGGAACTTGATGCCGGGTGAGGACGCGAAGTTCGCGATCGTCCAGGAACCCGGCGAGTCCAACCACGTACTTCGATACACAGCGGGTTCGACCACCGATAACCTGATCGCACTGATGAGCGACGCGGCTTGGCAGAAGACCACGGCGAACGCGGGCGTGGAAGAGCTACGCGACTACTACTTCGAGGCGCGCATCAAGCCGCAGAACAACGGCATCACCAGCAACAAGCAGATCTACCTCGTCGGGCGCTATCAGGACGAAGACAACTGGTACCTCACGGGACTCAACGTTCAGAACTCCACGGCGAGCACGCGCATCGAAGCGGGCTCCCGCAAGGGAGGAACGATCACGCGACCGCTCCAGGTCAGCCGCGAAATCGTGCAAGGCGACCAGGGGACGGCGAACGGAGAGTGGTACCGTGTTCGGCTCGAGCTCATCGGCGAGACGCTGACGGCATACCTCGACGGCGAAAACGTGGGAAGCGTTTCCGACGCGGATTTTTCGAGCGGTAAGGTCGGTCTGTTCACTGCCAACAAGTCCTTTCTGATCGACGACGTCGAGATCGGCGATCCGGCGCTCAAACCCGTGTCGCTCACGCTGGACCCGGCGCTCTCCACCTGGGAGGCGAACACCGAAAGCGACCCGTTGACGCTCCACGTGAACGCCGTGAAGAGCGACGGTCAGAGCGCCGACAGCTTCAGCGCAAGCTCTTCGGACGAGTCCGTCGTCGTCGTGAGCGAAGGTGACGGTAGCGTCACGCTGACGGCCGCCGGACAAGGTAGCGCCGACGTCAGCGTCGTGAGCGACTCGGATCCGCGCGTCGTGCGCCGCATCCACGTGACGGTATCGCCCGCTTACGAGGATTCGACCGCCACCTACGCTTCGCTCGCGGAGCTGACCGAGCCCGCCGCGGGAGAGCCGGCGGCCTACGTGGACACAAGGCTAAGGCTCAGCTTCGACGACCCGCCGACTCTCGGCAGCTCGGGATCCATTCGGATCTTTCGTGCCGACGACGATAGCCTGGTCGACGTCATCTCGGTGGGTGAGGAGAGCGCCGCGCTGGGTCCCGCCTCGGGCACGAACGACGGGCGCGTGCGGGTCGTGCGCACCCACCCCGTCAGCATCGAGGGCAGCACCGTAAGCATCGCGCCGCACCAGGGCGTGCTGGATTACGATACCGAGTACTACGTCGGCATCTCCGCCAATGCGTTTTCGGGCACGCTGGGCGGCGACGACTTCGCCGGCATCGGTCAGGCCGCCGAATGGACGTTCACGACGCGCGCCGAGCCACCCACTGGGCCAGACGTCAGCGTCGACGACGACGGAACCAGCGCCGACTTTCGCACGCTGCAGGGCGCGCTCAGCTATGTGATGCAGACCCAGGACGCGGACACGCCCGCCCGCATCAGCGTCGCCGACGGTGTCTACCGGGAGCTGTTGTTCCTCAGAAACAAGAACAACCTGACGATAACCGGCGAGTCGCAAGACGGCGTCGTGATCGAGTACGAGAACTACGAGGGACTGAACGGCGGCACGGGCAGCAGTTCCGAGAGCGCCGCCGGGACGGGAGCTGGCGGGCGCTCGCTGTTGCTGGTCGAAAACGCCGATCTGCTCACGCTCGACACGCTCACCCTGCACAACACCCACAGCCGTACAGGCAGCGGCGATCAGGCCGAGGCGCTTTACTACAACAGCGGCCTCGGACGCCTGGTCGCCAAGCGTGCCACCTTCCTGAGTGAACAGGACACCCTGCAGACGAAAGGCTACGCCTGGTTTTACGACTGTCTGGTCGCCGGCAACACCGACTTCATCTGGGGAGCCAATCGCGTCACCCTGTTCGAAAATAGCGAGATTCGCATGCTGGGCGATCCGCGCAGCAACGCGCCCTCGGGCGGATTCTTGGTGCAAGCACGCAGCGTGGTCGACACCGACAAGGGCTTCGTCTTTTTGAACAGCCTGCTGTCGCACGCGCCGAACGAGTCCGGCACCGAGGTCGCCAGCGGCGAGGACGCGGAAACCTACCTGGCTCGCAGCGCCGGCAACGCGAGCTACTACGACAACGTGGCCTACATCGGTTGCCGCATCGACGACCACGTGCCGGCGGTGGGCTGGGCGGACCCGACCAGCAGCAGCCAACCCGCCCCGAACCCGCCCACCGCCAGCGCCGAGAGCGGCTGGAAGGAGTACGGCAGCACCGACCTAGAGGGCGAGCCCCTCGACCTCGCCGACCGCAGCGAGGCGGCCTACATCCTCAGCGACGAGGAGTACGAGGCCGGCTACGCCTCGCGCGAGCTCATCTTCTCCGCCTACTCGGGAGGCAGCGGCTGGAACCCCGAGCCGTAGGCAGGCACTCCTTGGTTTAGCCCTCCCGAAGCAACCTCACGAGCCTCCACACGCCGACTGCCGCCAACAAGGCAATTAGCCCAAGCTCGCTGCTCGGCGCGCCTCGCCGTGCGGCGACGAGGAACAGGCCCGGAAAGAGCGCAGCGAGCAGCGTCGTGGCCACCCAACTGATTGTCCCGCGTCGACGAGGTCGATCGAGCCTCACGAAGCCTCCAACGGAGCCCAGGCTATGGCGCTTGGCAACAGGCTCCTCATGATACCTGATGTCCTGAGACCCGCGGCGTCCGGAGTTTGGGTCGTACTCTGGTCCCCAATCCGAGTTGACGCGCTACGGTCAGGGAATGAGCGGGACGCCCTCGTCGCTCCACACGCATCGGCTTGGTTGACCGCCAGCGCCAGCAGCTCCAGCAGCGCCAGCAGCGCCGGTGAGCACGTCTCCGTTGTCGGCAAGCACCTCTCCGTACTCGCAGATGATGCACGACACGCAGCTGGTTTCTTCGGGAGTAGCGCCGGCATAGGCATGAATGTCTTCACTACCACAAGGCGTCTCGAGGTAGCCAGACGCCGAGCCGTAGACGAGCTCATCCGTCTCGTATGAGAACACCAGGAGAGCTTCGTTTTCTCCACCACCCCAGTCGCGCCTGAAACGATAGGTGCCATCCTCGCAGTAGCTCATCGTTTGTGTCGCGTCCCCGTCGCAGAAAGCGGCCGCGCCGCGCGTGGTGGCGAGCAAGCCAGGGTTGTCGCAATTCAAGCCGAAGCAGAAATCCTCTGGCCGATAGTAGCAGGTTCCCTTCAGCTCTCCGCAGGTGCATGAAATCGGGTCGGGATACCCTGGTCCGCCACCACCCGTTCCGCCGCTGCCACCCACCGTGGATGTCTCCGCGCTGCCGCCGACCGAGACACCTGAACCGCCGACAGCCCGTGTCGTCGAACTCGAGCTGGGTCGCGTTGTGCCAGATCCTGACATCAGCGTCGTGCTCACCGTGCCGCCAGCGCCTTGTGAGCTCGTATCTGTATCGTCGGTCGGGTGTTGTTGACTGCGGCTGGTTTCACCACAAGCCAGTAGAAGTGTGCTGACGATGATTATGCCAGCGCGCCACGCCCCGGTACTCATACCGGACGCACCATGCAGACTGTATGCCAGAGTGGGATTGCGCGCGTTGCTGCTCTTCGTGTGGCAGCGGCGGTTGCTGTAACCGTTCGGGTCCGGAACCCCGTCACCAAACCCATGTCCTTCAGCGTCATCGTTTCGTCGAGTCCTTCCCGCAGAGATGGGAGCGGCGTCGGGGTGTTCGTCTTCGAGGAACCGCGCCAGTTTCGTGAGCCGCTCCTTTGCCACCTTTTTCTACATCTTCCAAGTGCGGCGGTGACGCGGGCAAGCACCGAGTTCGGCACGTCGGGCACCGTCCTGCCGTGCACGGCACGGACAATCTCCTTGCCCACATTCGCACGAGAGGGCTATGCATACCTCGGGACGCGTGCGACGGTTGTTCGTTGTCAAGATCGGCGGAGCTGCTCTCACTCACAAGGGTGGGTATTGCGAACCCAACGCTGGCGCAGTGAAGCAATTCGTAGAGCGAGTCGCGGAAGTTTGGGCCGAGGTACGCGCGAAGTTGGTCGTGGTCATCGGCGGGGGCTCGTTTGGGAACGCCATTCCAAAGCGCTACGGGCTCATCGGGCCGGGTCGTGCCGGTTCTGAAACGCAGCGGTTCCGGATGACCAGCGGCATGTTTCGCTGGGCGAGTATCGTGTCAGAGGCATTGGCCGAGCGTGGTGTGCCAGCTTACCCTTTCCAACTGGGCGCGTTAGCTACGACGGACGCGGCCACCGTGACGGTAGCCGCGTGGGGCGCGATCGACTCTGCTCTCGCGGGCGGCATGCTGCCCGTTCTCACGGGGGACTTGGTGCTGTCTCCCACGGGTTGCGCTCCGCGCATCATCTCGAGCGACGACGTGCCAGAGCTCTTGGCAGGGCGGTATGAACTCGCGAGAGTGGTATTCAGAGCAATGTTGAAGGGCTCTATCTCGACCGCAAGGACCCTGGTTCGGTGGCCCGCCGCATCAGCTACAGTGACATCGGTTTGGCAGTGAGCAGTGCCGGACCATCCGGTGGTCAGGACATCACCGGGGGAATGACTACCAAGGTTCGCGCCATACAGCGCTTGACCGCCCGCGGCATCCCCGTGGTCCTCTGTTCGGCTACGTTGCCCTCGCTCCGAGCCGCATTGTTCTCCTCGGATCCGCCTGGGACGTTTTTCGAACCCGCCGGGTTTCAGGCGCACGGTGCGCCCGCCCCGTAGGTTGCTTCGAAGGCAGTCGCTTCGAAGGCAGTCGCTTCGAAGGCAGTCGCCTCGGAGGCAGTCGCGATGCCATCGGAACCCAACTGGTCGCGGTCGCCCCAGGGCCCCGATGGTGAAAGTCTAGTTCGCACTCTCAGCGGCGTTGGTAGCCGGCCGATCCTCTTGCTGCGGCGGGCGGGCTGGTCGCTCTCGCTCCTCGACCTACTTCAGTCTCAGCTGCTCGCTCCTCACGCGCCCGCCTCGCGGCGCTCTCGGCCGGCTCGCGACGGACTTCCCCATTCGCGGGCCCTTGGTCCGCGCGTGCTGGTCATGGCGGTCTTGCTGAGGGCTCGGCTGCGCCCGCTCTCGGCGCCGCAGCCTCTCGGCGCCGCAGCCTCTCAGCCTCTCGGCGCCGCAGCCTCTCGGCCTCTCGGCGCCGCAGCCTCTCGGCACCTCGGCCTCTCGGCACCTC
Source organism: uncultured delta proteobacterium (assembly GCA_963809955.1). GTDB lineage: Bacteria > Myxococcota_A > Polyangia > Polyangiales > Polyangiaceae > JAICQQ01. Next base: position 684,778 of record CAWELQ010000005.1, on the reverse strand, counting down.
GGCCTCTCGGCACCTCGGCCTCTCGGCCTCTCGGCGCCGCAGCCTCTCGGCACCTCGGCCTCTCGGCACCTCGGCCTCTCGGCACCTCGGCCTCTCGGCCTCTCGGCCTCTCGGCCTCTCGGCGCCGCAGCCTCTCGGCCTCTCGGCGCCGCAGCCTCTCGGCGCCTCGGCCTCTCGGCACCTCCGCCTCTCGGCACCTCGGCCTCTCGGCCTCTCGGCGCCGCAGCCTCTCGGCACCTCCGCCTCTCGGCACCTCCGCCTCTCGGCACCTCCGCCTCTCGGCCTCTCGGCACCTCCGCATCTTGGACAGGCCGCCTTCGCGAGCGTGGGAGCCCCGGCACGCCTCGGGTTGCGCAACTCTGTCGGCCGAAGCTCGCTGTCGCCGCCAACAATTATCGTGCCAAGGTCGATTTTCGTTGACGGGATTTTGGCTGCAAAGGTGTCCTTCTCGGGAAGGGCGCCTCGAGTCACCATTTGCTGACCCGTTAGCGCTGCAGTAGCGCAGGCTTCTGCGGTCGCACGAGATCAAACTCGTTCGAGGTGAGAAAACCGCCTCAGCGGGCCAGTCTGGGGCTCGAAATTTCCGGGTGTAGACTGCGTTCATGAAGTGCGCAGCGAGCATGAGTCCGAGCATCGACCCCCATGACAACCACGAGGGTTCCATCGACGGGACGCTCGAGGGACCGGCTTCCGTCTACAGTCTTGCCCACGTCTCGAATGACGAACTTCACGCCGGCGCCCGCCGTCTGGTGGGGCGCTCCAATCAACTCTTGGCGGCGCTCGTGGCCCACCTTGCCGAGGTCGAGGCGCGCGGGATTCACCGCGAACGCAGCTGTGCGAGCGTCACCACGTACTGCGTGTACGAACTGCGCCTCTCGGAAGACGCCGCCTTTCGGCGCGCCCGCGCGGCCCGCATCGCCCGAGAGTTTCCGGTCGTGCTCGAGCACCTCGCCGCGGGCGAAATCCACCTGACGGCGCTCTTGTTGCTGGGTCCGCACCTGACCGAGCAGAACCACCGCGAGCTCCTGGCGCTCAGCAAGCACCGAACCAAGCGCGAGGTCTTGCGTTTGATCCGCCGCCTCGACCCCGCTCCCGACGTGCCCGCCCTCGTGGAGCCGCTCGGTCCCGCGCCGCTCGGCGTGCCCGTTCCGAGGGCGCCCAGCTGGCAAGCGTGCCTCGAAGCCTTGAGCCCGCCCGTCCGAGAGCTGCCCCCCGGCGACAATCCGAAGGACTGGATCACCAGCGCCCCCGCGGACAACGACACGGACATCGGCTCGGAAGGGCAGACCGCTACGCTACAAGGTCAAACGACGCCGCATGCGGCCCCAGGACACGACGATCCCGAGTCAGAACCGATGCAACCGAGCGCGCCCGAGCGCTTCAAGGTGCAGTTCACCGCCAGCCAGGAGTACGTCGACCTGCTCCGAGAGGCCCGAGATCTCGCCTCCCATGCGCTGCCGAGCGGCTCGCTCGAGCAACTGCACCTGCAAGCCATGCGCCTGCTGGTCGCCCAGCTGAAGAAGCGCCGCTGCGCCACGCTGACCCAACCCCGGGTGGCCACGCCTACGCCCCGCCCGCGTGAGTCGCGCCAGCACGCCGACGAGCCGGGAGCTCCGCGCCAGCGCGACGACGGGCGCTCCGCGCCAGCGCGGAACCGATGCGCCGCGCCAGCACGCCGACGAGCGGGGCGCTCCGCGCCAGCGCGACACGGGCGCTCCGCGCCAGCGCGGAACCGATGCGCCGCGCCAGCACGTCGACGAGCCGGGCGCTCCGCGCCAGGGCGGGGGTGACACGGAGGTTGCGTGCCCGCGCGAACACGTGCCTCGCAGGGTGCAACGCCTGGTCTGGTCTCGCGATGGGTCACGCTGCACCTACGTCGACAGCCGAGGCGTCCGATGTCGCGAAACCGCTTTTCTCCAGTTGCACCATCTCGAGCCGCACGGCCGCGGCGGCCCGACCACGGCGGACAACCTCGCGCTGCGCTGCCACGCTCACAATGCGCTCGCCGCCGAGCAGGACTTCGGTCGGAGCTTCGTGCAAACCAAGCGGAGTGAAGCGGCCGGAGCAGGCCGCCGAGGCCGCGCTGGCGCCAGCGGGACCGAGAAAGCCTCAGGGAGAGGGCAAGGCTAGCGCTCCGCGCCAGGGCCATCCGCAACCCGAAGACCCCGCAAGCACTCCGCGCCAGCGCGGGGGTGACACGGAGGTTGCGCGCACAGCACAGGGGCGAGCCGGGCGCTCCGCGCCAGCGCGGGGGTGACACGGAGGTTGCGCGACAGCACGGGGGCGAGACGGGCGCTCCGCGCCAGCGCGCGAGTGACACGGAGGTTGCGCGCCAGCACGCCGACGAGTCGGGCGCTCCGCGCCAGCACACCGACGAGCCGGGCGCTCCGCGCCAGCACGCCGACGAGCCGGGCGCTCCGCGCCAGCGCGACACGGGCGCTCCGCGCCAGGGCCAGCACACCGACGAGCGGGGCGCTCCGCGACAGCGCGGGAGTGACACGGGCACTCCGCGCCAGGGCCAGCCGCAACCCGAAGACCCCGCAAGCACTCCGCGCCAGCGCGGGGGTGACACGGAGGTTGCGCGACAGCACAGGGGCGAGCCGGGCGCTCCGCGCCAGCGCGGGGGTGACACGGAGGTTGCGCGACAGCACGGGGGCGAGACGGGCGCTCCGCGCCAGCGCGCGAGTGACACGGAGGTTGCGCGCCAGCACGCCGACGAGTCGGGCACTCCGCGCCAGGGCCAGCACATCGACGAGCCGGGCGCTCCGCGCCAGCACCAGCACACCGACGAGCCGGGCGCTCCGCGCCAGCGCGGAGGCGGAGGTCGGAGCTTCGTGCAAACCAAGCGGAGTGAAGCGGCCGGAGCAGGCCGACGAGGCCGCGCTGGCGCCAGCGGGACCGAGAAAGCCTCAGGGAGCCCAAAGCGATTGTGGTGACAAGGGATGCATTGGGTGCGGCGACCTCCTGTGCAACTGGCTCGTCGAGACGTGCACTTGCCGCATCTAATAGAGCGCGTGCTACGCGCAGTATCGAGCCGAAGCAGCCTTTCGACTGCGGGGCGCAGGATTGCAGTTGCTACGGCCCTGACGACGGTGAGTGTTCCGAGGATGCCTCCGGCACCATCACCCTCTCGAAGACCGGACCTGAATGTCGCGATCGCTAGGGTCGAATCATCGGGCAATGAGTCTGCGCGGCCGGGGCCTTCCCGATTCGGATCATGGCGCGATCCGCGCGTTCCGTGGTAGGGCCTTCCAGCTGCGCTTCACTGGAGACGGGGCACCAGCACCACGTCGTCGATCCAGAAATCGAACCGCTCCGGGGAAAACACGAAGAGCTGGAGGGCCGCCAGGCGTGAAGCATCGAGCGTTCTCGAGGAACCATCCGCCGCCTCGAGCTCATCGAACACCAGCGTATATCGAGTCCATTGTTGCTGAAGCTCGATGTCGAGGCCGAATTGCGATTCGCTCGACTCGAGAAGTCGCGCAGAGATGTGGGTGACACTCTGCGGGCCTGCCTTCGCCCAGAAACGCATGGCTTCGAATGAACTTGCGTCGAAGGTCCCGTCGCCCGGTGTCAGATCGAGGCCGACGAGCGCTCCCCAGATGTCGAACCCGATGCCCGAAGTGTTTGCGGCCCAATGGCTGCTCGCTCGGTCCGAGATTTCGCTGATTCTGAAGTCCTGGTCGCCGGCGGTGTCGTTGGTCGCATACCACCAGCCGAAACCATTGGCAGCCCGAGTGTCCTGATCTTCGAAGTCGTCCACCAGCAGCTCTTGCTCCGGCGAGCTCACTGAGCCACCCGAGCCATCTTGGGTCGTGCTGGATGTCGTGGAACCGGTCGTACCCATCTCACTCGATCCGCCGGCGCTCGAGCTGGCGGCGCGCTCACGCGGCACCAAGGTTTCGAGCTCGGTGTCGAAGCAGCCGGTGCAGGCGCTGAACAAGAGCGCTGCGGTCGTAAAGCGAGGCAGCGGCATCAAAGGTCCCATGTTCCCATCAAGAGCGAGTTTACCAAAGGTACTCCGAAGCGGACGGGTGGTGAGTCGGGAGAGACGAAGCTCACTGGCGGCAGCAAGAGGCCGGGTTCCACGATCAGCTGCAACCGAAACCCCGCGGTGCTGGCACCCGCGCCCAACGCGATACCAATGAATCCGACCGTCGCGGCATCCGCGCGGCTTGCGTAGTCGTCATTTCCGATCCCCCGCGAGCGTAGTCGAAGCAAGCCCAGCGCTGCTCCCGCAGTGGCATTCAAAGACGAGGCCTGATGAGGGTCGTACCACAGGTGGGCGGTGGCTCCGGCAAAACGCAGCGTCGTGCGACCGGCGTCGGAAGCGACGCTCATCGTCGACAGCAGGTATCTCCCTTCGAGGTCGATCACCGGGAACGATGGCTGCTTCAACGAGAGCCCCACCGAAACCAGCCCGGCCGCGGAAGCCCCCGGGCACCAGGTGGCACCCACGCCCGCGCGAAGACCCAGAGCGCGTTCCAGAGGGTGGTCGGGTTGCTGCCGCAGCTCGGCTGGCGCCGAGCTGTCTTCTGTCCGCTCGGGCAGTTGCCAGCTTCGTTGGCGCAGGTGTTCCGCCAGCTTGAGGGCCAGCGCACTCTGCGCGATCGGCGCATCCGGCGATCTTTCGGCGATTTGTATTGGAGCCGACGCGCCTCGAACCCACACGTACGCCGTTCCGATGTTGGGTGAGCGGGTGATGAACAGCGCCGCCACCACCGAAGCCTCGCGTAGCTCTGCCGCGAGTTCCTCGATGATACGCTCGGGCTTTTCGCGACGGGTCTTCTTGACGGTAACCTCGAACCCCGCCAACGCCAGCTCCGCGATCGCTGCGCGGGTTGCCGAAGGCCAGTCGTCCAGACTGCTGGGTGTCGGCTGAAGCAAGACGACCCGACCGGCAGCCAGCGCCGTTTTGGGGAAGCTTGCCAGCAGCAGCATGGTGAGCAACACGAATCGCCACCGCATCATCGAGGAACGCGAGCATGGCTGAGAAGTGAACGCGCAACTCCCGCGTGTTCGCCCTCCGGGTGGTATTTGAGATACTCTTTGGCCATGCGACGTGCGCCCGCGGTGTCGCCGTTCCTAAGGAGGATGTTCATCAACTCGGCGCGTGCCCCCTGAGCGAGCGTGCCCCGCGGCGACTCTTCGAGATAGGTCCGAAGCCAATGCTCGGCCGCCACGCGGTCACCTTTCATGTCCAGGGAGATTCGAGCCAAATAGAAGCTCGCGAGCACGGCCGAAGGCGTTCCGGCGAAACGCTCACGGAGTCGCAAGAAGGCTTGCTCGGCACGCGCGCGGTTGCCCGCGAAGCGCGCGCTGTTGGCCAACATCAAGAGCTCACTTGCCGAACAGCGGTCGAGCAGCGAGTCGAAACCCAACGCTTCGGCGCTTGCCAATGCGCGGCGATAGCTCCCTTCACGGGCCAACGCTTGCCAAGACTCGACCGGGTCGGAGCTGCTGGCAGTAGGACCGGAGTCGCTGGCGGTGGCTGTGTGGGCTGGGGTGGCGGCAGAGTGCGCTGGCGCGGTCTCCAGCGCTGGTGACGAAAGGGATTTCGTGCCCTGCCGCGGCCTGGCATGGTGCTCGAAGTGACCCCCTGCGTCGACGGGGCGGCCTCCTGGGGGCAGCCCTTCTCCGAACACGAGCACGCGCCCCTGCGTGACTCGAACCCGAATGCGTTGTCGTTTGGGTTCGAACACCACGGAAAGGCGAGTCCCCACCACGCGCACGCGATACTGGCCCGCCTCGATGATCCATGCGGCCCCTACGTGCTTCTGAACGCTGAGGTCGAGACGGCCGTCCTGCAAGGCTATCTCCGTACGGCTGCTGCTGACGCGCTCGACGCGTACTACGGTTTCCTGCTTCAACTCCATCACGCTGCCATCGGCAAAGCTCAACGAGCGCGCTTGCCGGTGTGCTCGGACCGTCTCGCCGACGGCTATCTGATGTCCGTTCTCGGCCACAGGCGGCGGGGGTCTCGTGTGCGCGCTGATGATCCAGAACGCCGAGACGAAAGCGGCCACGGCAAAGGCACAAGCAAAGCCGAGCCGGACACGCCTCGAGTAGCGAGTCGAGCGACGCCGGGCCGTATCGACGAGTCGAGCTTCCTGTGCTCTCAAAGACGCTTCGCCAGGCCCGTTGCCCAGCACTTTGGCGAGTTTCCGTCCGAAGTTTTCCGCCGAGGTGCTCATGTGTCCTCCGAACCCTCGACCCAGTGGCTCAGCTCGGGGTGCTGGGCCATCAGGCGCTGGAACCGGTGGTAAGCGCGGCGCAAACGCCGCTTCGCGGTGCCTTCCGAGAAGCCACACAGTTCCGCGACCTCTGTGACGGTTTTTTTCTCGACGACGCGCAGGACGAAGACGACGCGCAACTTCGCGGGGAGGCGTGCGAGAACCTGTGAGGCCGCAAGCAGGAAGTCCCGCGCTTCCACCTCTTGCACCAGGTCGCCATGCACCCGAGCGGGGCGCCATGACAGTCTGAGCAGGCGCTGCACCTCTCGGCGTCGCAGCTCTTCGTAAACTGTATTTACTGTGATGGACTGGATCCACGCCCCGAGGCGGTCTGGATTTCTCAGCGTGCGCCACCGCGCCAAGACTTTGAAGAAGACTTGCTGGACGATGTCGTTGTGGTCTGGATCAGCGCCGAGCAGGCGCCACACCAAGCGGTTTACTTCTGCGGAGAACGTTCGGAACAAGCGTCGCGCGCCCTCTTCCGGATTCTGTTCCAGCAGTTCCAATAGGACGCGGTGATCACGCACCGAAGCGCCTGCTGGAATCTCTTCGAGGAGGTGAGGGATTGTAATTTGCCTTGCCTTTGCTGCGCGAGTGCTCATGCCGAACAGCGATATGGACGTGAGTCTCCCTCAGATGGGATCAAAAATCGTTGAGCTCCTCGGTTAGCCCCACAGGGCAGTTCCACGCCGACATGAAAAACCCGCTGTTCCCATCAAAAATCGTTGAGCTCCTCGGTTAGCCCCACAGGAGCCCTTCGGCTGGAATGTTGAACGACGCTCGCCATTGTCGGCGCGAGGCCCACGGAAACTCGATCCGGTTTCCGTATGCGTGGCGTCTATAGGGTCATGTTGAAGCGACTCTCTCTGCTGCTTCCCTGCGCTCTGGCAGCGGCCGGCTGTACTGGTTCGGTCCCGTCCGGCGAAGGCTATCCTGAGGCCAATCCGAACGAGTCCGGCGTCGCCGACACCGATGGCGCGACCGCGGAGTCCACGGGGTCTGGAGGCTCGACGGGATCCACCTCGGGCGGCTCTTCGAGCAGCAGTGGCCCCGTGACGGTGGATGACATCAGTGGTGTCGATGACCCTCTTACCTTGCCCGACGGCGTGCCGGCCACGACTCAGCTGCCGCGCCTGACGCACTCTCAATATCAACGGGCCGTATCGGACCTATTATTGCTGGACGTCGACGTCATCGATGAATTTCCTTCCGAGCAGCCGACGCTGAACGGGTACTATGATGCGACGTTGCTGCGAGTCACCGACCGGCTCTATGCGGACTATCAGAGGGTCGCAGACGAACTGGCTCCTCGGGTGATCGCCACGCCCGAAAGCTATGCCCAGGTGGTGGGCTGTACGCCTACGGCGGCGGGGTGTCGCGACGAATTCTTACAAGGCTTCCTGCTCCGCGCCTACCGGCGCCCGGCGACCAGCGCCGAGCTCGAACGCTACCGCGAGCTGTTCGACAGAGCCGCCGAGCTGGTGCAAAGCGGGGATGGGTTTGCGGACGGCGTACAAATGGTCGTGCAGGCCGTGCTGCAATCCCCCAACTTCCTGTACCGCGTCGAGCGAGGAACGGCCGATCCGGCTAGCCCGGTAGAGCTGACCGCCTTCGAAAAAGCAGCACGGTTGTCCTTCATGCTGACCGATACCCTTCCCGACGCCACGCTGCTGTCCGAAGCGTCGGCGGGGCGTTTGAGCTCCCCTGAACAAGTGGCGGCTCAAGCCGAGCGCTTGATGCAGAGCGACGCATTTGCCGACAAGGTGCGAGACTTCCACTCTCGGTGGTTGAACCTCGATGGCCTACTCGGCGTCTCGAAAGACTCGGCCAAGTTTCCCGAATTTTCGGGCGAGCTTGCCGGTCAGATGCGCGAAGAGACCTTGCATTTCGTGGAGGAGGCCACCCTCCGCCAGGGAGGGGCCGTGACTTCCCTGCTGACAGCACCTTATACCTTCGTCGACCAGGGGTTGGCGGGCATTTACGGATTGTCAGGCGACTTTGGCAGCGAATTCGTACGCGTGGACCTCGATCCCAATGGGAGGCGGTTGGGTCTCCTCACCCAGCCCAGCTTTTTGACAGGCCACAGTTCCTCGAGCACCGGCACGTCACCGATCTTGCGGGCCGTCTACTTGCTCAAGCGAGTGCTCTGCCAGGACGTGCCGGATCCCCCACCGGGAGCTTTGACTACGGAACCTCCGGCCCCCGCACAGGAGCCCGTCACCACGCGCGAGTACTTCGAGTGGAAGACGTCGATGCCGGTCTGCAGGGGCTGCCACGACAACTTCAACCCGATGGGCTTTGCCTTCGAGGAATTCGATGCCATCGGCCGTCACCGCGACGTGGAAAATGGCGCGCCCGTCGACACTTCGGGCAGCTTCATCTTGGGCCAAGCGACCTATGAGTTTTCGGGCGCCCGTGAGCTCATCGAGCAGCTCGCGCAGAGCCGTGAGATCCGAGCCTGCTATGCAAAGCAGTGGCTCGACTACAGCTACGCTCGCGAGGACACCACCGAAGATCTGCGGACGTTGGCGCTCGTCCAGCAGGCCTTGGAAGATCCTTCCTACAGCGTACGGAACTTGCTGACCCAATTGACCCAAAGCGCTGCCTTTTCGAGCCTGCTTCGAGCGGCGGAGTGATGAACATGAAGGATATGAAGTTCTTGAATCGCCGGCGCTTTCTCAAAGGTGCCGCCGGGATCACGGTCGGCTTGCCACTGCTCGAGTCGATGACATCGGGTCCGCTGAAAGCACAAGAGAGCCCGCCCACGACGCGCTTTCTGTCGTTCCATTGCAGCAGCGGCGTGGAAACCGAGCGGTTCTGGCCCAGTATCGGGACGCTGGATGCGAACGCGTTTGCCGGGCGGGCCACCGAGGCGCTCGCCCCGTATGCCAGCCGGCTGCTGATCCCCCGTGGTGTGCATGGCTACCCTGTGGGAACCTGGACAGGCCACTTGCAGGGCACCGGGCAAGCTCTCACGGCCGCCCTGATTGGAGACAACGAGTTGGCACAAGGTGTCTCCATCGATCAGGTGATTGCCAAAGAGCTGAACCCGGCGGGGCGGGAAGCTCTGGTGCTCAGGCCCGGAGGACGGGACCTTGGCGTCCCCATGTTCAACAGCATCTCGTACCGTGCGCCGGGCGAAATGGTGGATGCCGAGAGCAATCCCTGGCTGACCTTTCGCGCCATGATGGGCACGGGCTCGAGCACGACACCGGCCACGCCCGACGCGATGCAAGATCTGGTGCTCGAGCGACGGCAAAGCGTGATCGATCTGGTGCGAGCGGAGTTCACGGAGCTACAAGGCATGAACCTGAGCAAGGCGGACCGCGACAAGCTCGATGCGCACTTCGCCTTGATCCGCGACGTCGAGGTTGCCATGAGCGACCCAGCCGGTCCCGTCGCCTGCGATCTGGACGCGGCAACCGTGACGACGCTTCAAGCTATCGATGCCAAGACGGTGGAAGCCAACGAGAACTTTCCCACGATGGCTCGTTTGAGTGTCAAGGTGGCGGTATTGGCTCTCGCGTGTGGCTATACGCGATCGGCCGTGCTGCAATGGGGCGCCGCCGTGGCTGGTTCGCCGATGTACCAGTGGGACGGCATCCACCATAGCTACCGTCATCACCCGCTCTCGCATGGAACGACCGACGATTTCAACGAAACCGAGGTCGCCGGTTACAAGGACATGCTCTTCGAAATCGACCGCTGGAACATTGGCGAATTCAAAGCCATGCTCGACTTGCTCGACACCTACGACGAGGGGGGCGATAAGACGCTGCTAGACAACACCGTCGTCTTGTATTCGAACGAATTTTCGCACGGGCAGGGGCATACCACGGGAGATCTGCCCCTGATCATCGCGGGCGGCGCCGGGTACTTCAACACCGGGCAGTCGCTGGTGGTCAACGGCAGCAAAGCCGATATCGCCGGCGAGAGCCAGGGCAACAGTAATAAGCTGCTGGCGACGATTCTCAATGCCGTGGGAGTGCCGACCAGCCAGTTCAGCGACGGCCCGAGCGGCGAGTTCGCTGAGCTTCGGGCTTGAAGGCTGCAATGCGGTCACAGCGCATCCGCACCCGAACCTCCTGCGTGTTCAAGCGCCCAAGCTGCATCGAGGTAAAGTATCGTGGCATTCGGTACTGTTGGTGGTTACCGATTGTGGTGGCATGCTCGTCCAGTGAGCAGGGCGGCACTCCGCAAAGCGGAGGCCCCAGTATGCAGGTATCCGCGTCCAGCACTTCGGGCTCCAGCGGGAGCTCGAGCAGCGGCGCGTCCACGTCGACTTCGGGCGGAGCGAGCGTCGTGACCACAGCTGCATCGTCGAGTGCGGGCGGATCGTCGAGTGCGGGCGGATCAACGGGCAGCACGGGGCCGGGGGAGGTTTCCGCGAGCGGCAACTCTTCATCCAGTGCGAACGGCGCCAGCACGTCAGCCAGCACGGGGGGCGCCTCCGAAGCTGCCACTGGCGCCGGTGGCATGACCGCCGAGAGCACGGCATCGACCACGATGAGCTCCAGCGGGTCGAGCGGCAGCGTCTCAGCGGGTGGCGCGGCGGGGCGGTCACCTTGTACAGGAGCGGACCTGCTCTGCGAAACCTTCGATGACACACCGGAGGGTGCGATTCCGGAGGGCTTCAGCTACGACTGGGGAGCCGACGAAAACAGCATCGCCGTTCGCGCAGGTCAGGGCCGGAACGGTTCTGCTGGTCTGCGCGTTGCGGCTCAGGCGCCCTCCAGTGGTGCCAATCGGATCACAATGGCCGCAGCGCCATTCGGTTCCGCGCATTGGGGGCGTGTCTTCTACAAGGTCGAACAGATCGGAAGCATGGCCAGCACGGATACGGGCGCGGTGGCGCACTCCACGTTCGTGAGCTTCTCAGACGACGATAGCGAATTTCGCGTGCTCGATACGGTCATGAATCAGTCCCTGGACCACCAATTCCTGTACAATATCCAACCTTCCGGAGATTCTGAGTGGGGATGCGGAAGCTCCTACGACTTCAACTACGGGGGTGATTGGCAGTGCGCCGAATGGCAGCTCGCTTCCGACAGCCAGTCGTATCGCTTCTTCTTCGAAGGGGTCGAGGTTGGTGCATTGGCCCTGAGTGGTGGGACCACGGAGCGCTGTGGCACCGCCAATCGGGACATTCCTGCTGACCTGGGCAACATGAATGTGGGCATCTACACCTATCAGTCCATGGCGACGGGCTTCGTCGTCATCTTCGACGACCTGGCCATCGGCTCCGAAAGGGTCGGCTGCGATTGAACCGGGGGAGAGGTCCCCTGAGATCGAGGCAGGGGTACTGGTCTTCCGGACGATTCAGGCGAGCAGCTCGGTGAACAAACCCGTCGGCAATGACGCCTCGCCAAAGTTTTCGGTAGGGACGCCTGCGGCCGTCATCACGGTGTTCAGCATCTTGTTGACGCCTGAAATCGAACCGTCGCCGCCTTTGCCGTCCTGGCTTCCGCCGGGCATTTCGCCCGTGCCAACGACTACGTGGCGACCGACATCGAAGAAGCCGTTTGCTGAGCCGGCCAGAATCCACGGCACGTTGCTGAACGAGTGGGCGCCCGTCGCGCACTGGTTGCACCAGATCGTGACGCCCTGGTCGAGCAGGGGTCCATACGGAGTGTCCTGCTCCGCCATGCGATCCAGAAGGTGCTTGTAGCGCTGAAACATCAAGCGATCGATCTCGTGGTGGCGATCGATCGAGTTGTTGAAGGTCCGATGGGAAGCATCGTGGAACTTGAAGCTCTGACCACCCATGTCGTAAACGTGGTCGTCGATGCGATCGCCCACCTTCAGCACGGCCACGCGCGTGTAGTCGGCAGCGACGGCGAACGCCATCAGGTCCATATGGAGCCGGATCGCCGCGTCCTGGTTCGCCTGATCGTAGGGCCTTGGATCGATTTCCTGCATCGTCGCGATATCCTCGCCCGGGATGGTGAGGGTCGTCGTCGTCATCGTCACTTCGATGTCGCGGATCGCGGTGAAGTGTTGATCGAGTCGGGTACGATCGCTCTGGCTGAGGTCATTGCGCGCGAGTAGAGCCTGGATTTGCGGTCGCAGGAGGTCATTGATGCTCTTGCTACGAGCCGCGCGGAGCGCATTGGCTGCGTCGTCCGTGGTGCCGCCCGTACCGTCGCCGACCACGCCGATGATTTGCTGATAGGCCTTGTAGGGAGAGTCGATGTATACGCGCGGTTGTCGCGGGCTGACGTACGAGACGTAGCCGGGAATGTCGAAACCCGTGCCTCCAGGCGAAAACATGCCGGCATGGAGTACCAGCGGGTCGCGCCCCGGGGGGTTCACCGCCTGGGCAAGCGCGGTATCCATCGAGATGCCCTCGGCCACAGCATTCGTGCCACCGCTCGTGATCTTCGCGCCCGTGAGGATTTGCGCGTCGGCTGCGGAATGCGAGCAACCCGTCGAGCTGTACGGCAGGTTGACGCCCTTCACGATGAGCAGCTTTTCCGCGTAGTCCGAGAGCTCTCCGGTCGACCGTGTCGGCTTGTCCGCGAGCATGCTCTCCTGTGTTAGGTGCCCGGTTGCCGTCGGCCAAAATCGCTCCGGTTCCCCGCTGCCGCCTAGCGTGACGCCCGACTGCACCACGCCGTTGTCCGTCACGACGATGAGCACGAACGGCGAACGCATCGGTGGGGCCGCCGAGGACCGTCGCGGCAAGAGGCATTCGAGCATCGGCAACCCCAGCATCAGTCCACCGGCACCCCGAAGCACCGTCCGTCGATCCATTTTCTTGCGTATCTGTGTGTTCCGGTTCTTCATGGCGGTACCGTCATCAGGGAAGGCGATTGAGGAATTCATCGCTCGTCACGAGTTGGATTTCGAGATCGCGCAGGGAAACTACGCCGGCGCGCGACTCTCGCGCATAGTAGTCGACCGTTGGCTCCTCCTCCTGCGCGATCTGCCGGCCGTGCAGGTAGGTCATGAGGTTCTTCACGTAGCAGGTATGGGTCTCCTTTGCTTCTGCGAGAAGATGGGACAACTCGACGCCATTCGTGAAGGGCACATTGTTCCCGTCGAGGTTGTAGGCGTCGGCAGCATCCACTGGTTTCCCATGATCCATGGTCCGGTACTTGCCGAGAGCATCGTAGTTTTCGAAAGCGTAGCCGAGGGGGTTCAAAAGCCCCGCGTGGCAGCTCTCGCCGCATGTGCCCCTTCCGGTCGTCATCTCGACGCGCTCCCGATTGGTCATGTTCGGCTGCAGATCGATGAGTGGCGTTGCTTTCGGCGAGGGCGGTGGCAGCGTGAGGCACAGCAGGCGTGTTGCGATGAAGACGCCGCGGTGAATGATGTCCGGGTCCGTGCCAGTAATGTACGATGACAAGAACCCGGGCTGCGTGAGCAAACCCGAGCGCTGGTTCGGGTCGAGATCGACCTTCGTGAAAGTGCCACTCGAAAAATCGCCGGACACTCCGTAGAGAGGCGCTAGCTCGGCGCTCACGAAACCGACCGGGGCCGTGTAGAAGTCTCGGACTCCTCGCCCATCCCTGAAAACCCAGTCGATGAACTCGAGCACCTCTTGGCGCATCGCGGCGGGCGTTTCCGGGGTGAAGTCCGGGAAGTCCGCGGTATCGCGGGTGATGCCGTCGTAGGCGCCCAGGCGGTAGACCTGGAAATTGAAGTTGTCCATACCCGCCAGCCCGCGGGGTCCGTCCACCAGTCGAGCGGCCTGCTCTGCAACGCTCGCCGGGTCCTGGAGCTGACCGGCCTTCGCCGCGGCGAACAGCTCGTCATCGGGCATGGTATTGGTGATCGCGTAGGCGAGCTTCGTGGCGACTTCGTAATTGTCGAGCGGAACCGTGGCGGCACCGTCAGCGGCTGTCCCGAGCTCGGTTCGATACAGGAAATGGGGCGACTGCAGCATCGCCTGGATCACGAGGCTCGCCCCGGCCTTGAACGCATCCACATCGGGGTAGAGAGTCGGCCCCTGATCGAAGAGCGCCAGGTGATTGGTTACTTCCTCTTCCGTCAGCGGCCGTCGGAACGCGCGGAAGCCAAACGAGGTCACGAAGGCGCGGGCGCGCCCCGCGAGGTCGGTCGGGGCGTCGGCAGGAACGAGCTTGCCGAGGGCCGTATCGTCGCCGGTCACTCTATCGGCGAGCTGCTCCGCGGCGTTCGCGTACTGCAGGCGCAGCTGCTCGGTGACGAAGAGAGCGTCCCCTTCATTGTCGAAGCCGATCAGAGCATCGCCCGAGACGTCGTCCTCGACGTCGGAAATATCCGACAGCATCAGGAGGTCGCGCACGGTGTTCGACCACTGATTGCGGCTCAAGCGCGCGAGCCGGGACGTGGGCATCATGACGGTAGCCGGGGGCGTGTCCGGGATGGCGTAGGGGTCATCCGTCCCCCCCGCAGTGCTGCCCGTCACGCTGCCCGGCTGGGATCCGCCCTGCCCCGCGACAGTGCCCGTCCCGGTACTGTCTCCGGCATCGACACCGGCCGCGGCGCCGGCGCCGCTTCCCGAACCCGTCGCCCCGGTGTCGTATCCTGTTCCGTTGCCGGAGCCATGGATTTCGCCACTGCAGGCACCCAGCAACAAACCAATCAATAGAGAGCGTGGCCGCATGATCACAATGGACTTCGCTGGAGCGCAGCGATTTTGTCCAAGATTCTTCACGGAGCGCCGGTTTTGTTGGAACGTCGTTCCCGCCTGGTGGCTCCAAAGGATATTTTCCGCGTCAATGGAACGCGCGCTCGCTGCCCCCCGCCTGATCGTCGAGCTTTCATGGGCTTCACCTTGGGTGTCGCGGAAGCAGTCCTCCGTGCGACAGGAAACTGGCGACCTGGTGGAGCTGGCACCGCAGCTTTTCCGCTCGGGTTCGCCACGGGCGCGGCTCCTGGCCGAGTGTGTTCCGTACTCGGACCGCGCCGAGTAGAAAAATGCCTCGCGCAGGGGCGAGGATCCTCCCCTTGAACCGCGCAGCAGGTCCCCACAGTATCTACGCATGATTAGGAAATGCGTGCGCCTCGGCGCATGCTCGCTGGCTGTACTGGACAGATTCGAGATCCAGTGCGGGCGGGCAGTTCAATGCCAACGCTGCAGCTTCGCACGCAGAGCTTGACGCTCTCGAGGCACACATTGATCCAGTCATGGACTTCGGAGAGCAGTCATTGCCGGGCGGCCTGATTTCGGAGATCTTCCTGAGCCCGACCAGTCCCACTGCAGACACAGCGGGACGCGAGCGGCCTCGCAGCGCGCTCTCTAGAGTTCGTTGGGCACCAGGCATGGGGCGTCGTATCGCTCTGGGATGTTTCGCTGCACCGCTCCTGATGGCCCTGGTCGCCTGTGGCGACTCCAAACCACCCGCCGACGTTGCGACCGCTGGGGACAACGGAGCTGCTACTAGCAGCGGGACGGCGATGGGGGGGAGTCCGGCAGTGCCGCCAGACAATACGGCCAGCAGCTCGTCGAGCAGCACCAGTGGAGCAATGGTGGGTAGCTCGGCGACGAGCCTCGGAGGTGGGTTTGGCATGGCCAGCGCTGGAGGCGCCGGAGGCAGCGCTACGGTGACGGCAACATCTACCGGCTCGAATGCTACGTCGGTCAGTTCCTCGACCGGAGCGGCTGGAGGCAACTCCGGCCTCGGAGGTGATGGTGGCGCTACGAGCACCTCAGCCGGCACTTCGACGGCGGGTGCAGGGGGATCGGGGGGCGGCACCCAGCGCCCGCAGCGCGTGCTCTTGTATTCTTTCAGCACACTCGACATCCCGTCGGTACCGGCCCAACTCGCGATCTACAAACAGAAGCTGGAGAGCTGGCAGTACGAGGTCGATGAGTCTGAAGATCCCGCGGTATTCAGTGAAGAAGGCCTGGCCAACTACGCGGCGGTCGGAATGATCAACACCTGCTTCGCTCCCTTTGGCGAGGGTCGACCGGGCAATGGGCCCGAGGCAGAGGCGCTTCAGAGCCTACTGCAAGAAGGCGGCGGCCTGTTTGGAATCCACTGCGCCGACGTCGCGTTCCAATCCGATGATCCTGCCCCGCTCTATAGCCAGCTTCTCGGCGGTCGCGCGAGCAGCGACTATTTCGACGGTGAGAGTGAATGTCACAAGCTGAATGAGCACGCAACGGTCAGTCTGCTGCCCGAGACTTTCGTCTACAACGGCAACCTGGACGCGACTGACTTCATTGCGGCGGATACGACGGTGCTCGTGAACTGCACCTGGAGTACCGGCAGGAGCACTCCGGTTTCGTGGATGCGCAACGAGGGGCCTGGTCGTGTCTTCTTCACGAGCTTCGGCAAAGTGGATGCGGATTTAACGAACCCGACCATTGGTGATAATCACATCATCGCTGGTCTAGCCTGGGTCGTCGGCCACTGACGAACCGCTTTCCCTCGCCGTGCCCACGGCGTGCGCGAGTGGTCAACGGGACTGGCTTCGTTCCGGGTTTGTACTTTCTGCGCCTGTGTGTCCGCGACCCAGTCGTGATGCAGACCTAGCGTCACAAACTGCGCGGGGAGCGAGAGTGGGTTGAGGGCGATGAGCTACCAGGGTCGCGAACCTCGTGACGGAAGATCCCGAATCATCGCGTACTCGTCAGCAGTCGCGCGCTCCGAGTGAAGTCCAAACCTCGACGACCGTTGACGTGCACGCTTGCGAGCTTCGAGACGCACGTGCCATACTGTGTTTGAATCATGCCCGATCGTTTGGTTGTCTCGTGCCTCTTAGCGGGCAGCTCGATTATCTCTTTCAACTCACTCGCCGAGGCAGCGAGTTACTACGTGTCGCCTGACGGCGCCGGAGACGTGTGCACTCGGGCGGAGCCCTGCGCGCTGAGCTCGGGGGCGGCCCTGGCCCAGGCGGGTGACACCGTGTACCTCATGGACGGCGTCTACCATGAAGCCTTGTTGCCGCAGAATTCGGGTACTCCCGATGCCTGGATCACCTTTCAGGCTGACCAGTGCGCGCTGCCCATCATCGAGGGTGGTGGGGAAAACGCTGTCCTCGACGACAATGGCAACCAGCCGAGCGGTGTCTGGTCCAGCACGGGTACGTACCTACGCTTCATCGGCATCGTGTCTCGTTACTGGGACACCGGGTTCGCCAACGGTTGGACGGGTGAAATCGGAGACAATTCCAACGGGCACTGGGAAATCATCAACTGCATCGGTGAGGGCAACGGACGCAGCGGGATGGTGATGTACAGCGCCACAGGCTTCACGGTGCGGGAGAGCATCGCGGCCCACAATGGGGGCAACCCTGCCGGCTCGTGGTCGAGCGCGATTCAAATGTACTCCGTCTACGGCACGCCGGAGGACAATGTCATCGAGCGCAACGTATCTTTCGAGAACTACGACGCCGAGAAGAACAACGACGGAAGCGGGTTCATCGTCGACGAGCAGACCCAAGGCGCCACGTTCATCAACAACATTGGTTTTCGGAACGGCGGCTCATGCATGCGTCTGACGCGCAGCCACAACACCCGCATGCTCAACTTCACCTGCTTTCACAACGGGCAGAATCCGCTGGCCAACTCCCCCACCAACCCAGGGGAGCTTTACTGGACGGACCAGGAGTCCAGGGACACGACCACGTTGGCCAACTCGATCGCTGCCGCGAGCGGGTCGGATACGGATCCAGAGGCGTTGAGGTTTCCGCCGGAATCCGGGCTTTCGAACAATCTTACGGTCGACAGTGGTGCGACTCCCTTTTTCTCCGACCCCGAAGGACAACATCCGGATTTCCGTCCACCGTCGTCGGCAGCCGCCCAGGTGGAAAACCAGGGCACAACGAACGGTGCGCCCGACGTCGACATCGGGTTCGATCCGAAGTGCATCGTCAAGGGCAACCCGAATGCCCCCTACCAGCAGACCTGGTGGATCTACTCGATCGACTACGACTACATCCGGAGCATAGGTGGCGTCGCCAATTGCTTCCATCCCAAACAGCGAAGCGGCGGACCGGACCTGGGTGCGTACGAGCTCAGCGGCGAACCGCACGCATTCAGCGAACCCGGGAGCTGCGTGCCGGATGAAGACCGGGATCCGGGCACGACAGTGGCGACGGCAGCCGCTGCCACAGTGGCCACCGCAACGAGCGGAACCGGCGGGAGCTCCTCGACCGTCAGCAGCGACGTGACCTCCGCGACGGGTGCCGACTCCGGCGGATCGGGCGTCAGTACGGGGTCCGGTGTTGGCGGCGCCACTGGTTCAACAGCTGGATCTGCCGTTGATGGGGCAACTGGTTCCACGGCGGGGTCCGGTGTTGGCGGCGCAAGTAGTTCCACGACGGGGTCCGGTGTCGTCGGGCCGAGTGCTACGATCGGCTCGACTACCACCGGAGCGGAACCGTCCGGCTCCAGCGCGGGCGCAGACGCAGCCAGCGCGCCCGGCAATGAGGGTTGTGGATGTCGCTTGCCCGGTGGCCCTGCGCGCCCGGTGGGCGGCCTGAACTTGGTGTTGGCGATGCTGGGCCTGAGTTTGTTCGTCCAGCGCCGCCGGTCGATGTATTGAATCAGCGCTGACTGGTGCGCGGAACCCTTGCGGGGGACGACCATGCAAGGACCGTCCCCTGCATCGCTCCAGGTCTAGGAACGATAGGGTCTAGGAGCGATAGGCCTGACGCCCCCGGCCCTGCACGGGAATACCCTGCGCCGGCAGCACTTCGTTCTGCAGCGCATACATGCAGGCGGCCGCCTCGTCTATTTTCCGAGTGAACGCCAGTGATCCGGCGAGCACCGGTTTGAGCTTTTCCTTGTCTTGCGTGCGAGCAGGAGGATACTCGTGCTCCACGATGAGGTGAGTGTTCTTCACATCTATCGGCAAGAGCTCGCGCGCAGCCAGCTGGTGATCGAGCCAGTCGACAGTGCGGTTCTGCAGATAGGCAAGGGGGTCGTGGCGCGCGGTGCCGGGCAGCTCGTGTTCGCAAAGAACGGTCTGCTTCTTCCAGGCATTCAAATGATCAGCCGGGTTTTCGGAAACCTTGCCGTTTTTCCAATCGCCTCGCTCCACGGTCTGCCCGCCGTACCCCCATGCGGATACGCCGCGAGCGTCCACGACCTGGCCCTTGACGTGGAAACCGTCGATCAAAAACGCATAGCCGCTGTCCTTGAGGAATTGAAAGATCGAGCGCGTGTCCTGCCCCATCAAGATAGCGTGCGAAGGATCATAGTGAATCCGGAACTGGTCTCCGACTCCGTGTTTCTCGCAGATTCGGTGCAGCGCGATCCATGTGCCGGGTGTGTAGCCGATGTTGTTGTGAAAGTTGTCACCTGTCGTCCAGCCGGGCATCGGACATTGTTCCACACGGTAACGGATGCCTCGGGCCTTCGCATCCTTGAGCAGTGGAACGAAGACGGATTCGAACGCCGCCAGGTTCTGATCCATGCTCTTGGTCTGGTCTCGCCCCACGAAGCCGCAGACGGCTTCCAACCCGAGCAATGAAGCCGCCTCGAACACTCGTCTCATGAAGTCGAGCTTCTTGTTGCGAATTGCGCTGTCTTCGTGGAGCAAGTTGTCGAAGTAGACGATATCGCTGATGCCGATTCCGCTTTCTTTCATCGCGGCTTCGACGCGATTGCGCCGATCCGTGTCGAAAGGCGCCCTGAGGTCGAGCGTGTTGGCGACCGGGTCGAGCATGGCTTCGGCTGGCACGTCCGCCTCGTTGGGGTGCAACGCCGCGGAAAGTTGAATGTTGCTCGCACCCAGCTCACGGGCGAACGTCAGCCAATCTTCGATGGCGCGATCCGGATCCGGATCGCGAACCTCGCGTGGGGTGAGCTCCTGCAGCGCAGCTGTCAGTACGCCGAGCTTCATGAACTGGGGTTCGAATTGCCTTACTGACATGGTCACGTTCTCCTGTTAGTTGTTTGGTGGAAACACGACGACGCGCGTTCGGTCGACGTGAGGGCGAAGGATCTGCTGGGGGCGGACCTCGCTGCGTCCTCGGGTCACGATGTGGATCTCGCTGCCTGCCCACTGAACGAGCAGAGTCGTCGTTGCACCCATGTATTCGACGACGCGAACCTCGGCTTCGTGGCTGCCGCCATCGGGTGCGATATGCTCCGGGCGGATCCCGAGGACGGCCTGCTCGGCCGAGCCGGGCTCGGCGGCCATTATCGGCGTACCATCGCGTGCGACCCAGAGGTCGTCGGAGCGCCGCACCGGCACCAGGTTGATGCGCGGCTGTCCTAGCTGCAGCGCCACGGGTGGAGAGACGGGGTGGTCGTAAATCTGCCGGGGAGGACCACTCTGCAGTACACGTCCCTCGGAAAGCACGACGATGCGGTCGGCCATGGACAGCGCTTCGGTCTGGTCATGCGTCACGAACAGCATCGGGATGCCCAGTGACCGTCTGAGCTCGACCAGCTCGAAGCGCAGTGATTCGCGCAGCTTGGCGTCGAGATTGCCCAGCGGCTCGTCCATCAAGAACAGCCGCGGCCGTCGCACTATCGCGCGACCAATGGCGACTCGCTGCATTTCGCCGCCGGAAAGGCGGGATGGGGGACGATCCAGGTAGCGTTCGATGTTGAGCAGCTTGGCAGCCCACTGAACCCGCCGCTCGATTTCGTCAGCAGGTACGTTGCGACCAGGCGCGCGCAGTGGGAACTCGAGGTTCTTCCTGACGCTCCAGCGCGGATAGAGAGAGAAGTTCTGGAAAACGAGTGCCACGTCGCGGGCGGCCGGCTCGACCGCGGTGACGTCCGTTCCCGCCATCTCGATCCTGCCTTGGTCCGGTTTCTCGAGACCGGCTATCGTGCGAAGCAGGGTGGTCTTGCCGGCACCCGTGGGGCCAAGCACGACGACCAACTCGTTGCTATCGATTTGTACGTCCACGGCACGTAGCGCTTCGGTCTTGCCGAAGCGCTTGCACACGCCCTGAACCGTCAGGAAGGCGGACCCACGGTCGTTCACGATGCAGCCTGCCCGGTGCGCTCGAAGAGGACGGCCCGATCCGCTTCGAGACGCAGCCTGATGTTGGCGTCCCGCGCGTAGCTTTCGCCAGACTCGCAGCGCAGCACCAGTCGCCCCAGCTCCGAATCGAGGTGCAGATTCCGGAAACTACCCACATACTCCTCGCCGATCACCCTCCCGGCAAAAGGCCCGGTACCATCCACGTGGAGGTACTCGCTGCGGATGCCCAGAGTAGCCGGGCCTGGTTTCGCTCGCTTGGAGAGCTCGACTCTCGCGCCGCCCGCCGAGGCGATGAATACGCATCTGTCTGCTTCAGACAGTACGCTCCCCGCAAAGAAGTTCATGCCCGGGCTTCCGACGAAGGAAGCGACGAACTCGTCGTTCGGTTCGTCGTAAACCTGGGCTGGCGTTCCCACCTGTCGGATCAGTCCCTTGTTCATGACCACGACGCGATCCGCCAGACTCATCGCCTCTTCCTGGTCGTGCGTGACATAGATGGTCGTTACCTTGAGCTCCAGCTGTCTCGAGCGAATGAACTCACGCAGCGAGAGCCGTTGCTCGGTATCGAGGGTGCCCAGCGGCTCATCCATGAGGTAGGCGGCAGGTTGGCGAATGATCGCGCGGGCCAGCGATACCTTCTGCTGATCGCCTCCGGAAAGCTGCCGGGGAAAAGAATCGAGCAGCCCCGACAGGTTCATCTGCGCTGTCACCTTATCGAGACGCTCTCGGATCTGGTCCCGTGGCACACCTGCGCATTCCAGCGGAAAGGCAATGTTGTCGCGGACTTTGAGGTGCGGATACAATGCGTAGAATTGGAACACCATGCCGACGTCGCGCTCTGACGGCGGAAGCAAGGTCACGTCTCTGCCTGCGAGCCGGATCCTCCCGCTGCTCGCGAGCTCGAGGCCGGCGATCATGCGCAGCGTCGTCGTCTTGCCGCACCCAGAAGGACCCAGCAGAACGATGAACTCGCCTTGTTGCACTTCCAGGTCGACGCCTCTTACGGCATGAGTGCCGTCGGCGTAGGTTTTCTCAACGCGCTCCAGCGAGAGGAAGCTCACTCGTGCCCGCCTTCGGCAGCGGCTGCCGCCTGGGTGTGCGACGTGTAGATGTGCAGTATCGTGGCAGCCAAGGTCAGCCAAAACGCCAAACGCAGACGCCCCTCGCTCCAGACAGGAACCACGTACGCACTCAAGCCGATTGCCAGTCCAGCGAGCGCAGCTCGATCGAGCAGCACCAAGCTACTGCTTGATCGTGCCAAAGGTCACTCCTCTCAACAAGTGGCGTCGCACCAGTACGGTGAACACGACGATGGGCAGCACGAAGATGGTCATGCCGGCGGCTATCTTTGGCCAGGGCACGCCTTCGATGTTGCCTTGAAGACCAGCGAAATACGCCGGTACCGTTTTTGCCGCGTAGTTGTTCAGGGTCATGGCGAACGCGAACTCATTCCAAGAGGCAATCAGGCAGAACACGGCTGTCACCGCCATGCCGGTCAGCGCCTCTGGCACGATTACCCGAAAGAATGCTTGCAGTCGCGAATAGCCATCGATGAGCGCTGCTTCCTCGAATGCCTGCGGAATTTCGTCGATAAACCCCTTCATCAACCAGACGGCCAGCGACAGATTGAAGCTGGTGTACAGGAGTATGAGCCCGAGCTCTGTATTCTCGAGCTCGAAATAGCGGTACATGAGCAGTACCGGCACCACCACAGCCATAGGGGGCAGAAAGCGCGTCGACAGGATGAAGAACAGCCAGTCGCGAGAACCGGGAATGCGAAATCGGGAAAAACCGTAGGCGGCCAGCGTGCCCAGACACACCGCAGCGAGCGTCGAAAACGTGCCGATGACGGCGCTGTTCCAAAGGTAGTGATAAAAGCCGTGCTCGGTGCCTGCCACGGGGACGCTCAGGTGGCGATAGGCATCCAGTGTGGCTCGGAACGTGACTCCGCCAGCAGCATCGCGTGCTCCGGGAATGAACTTGGCGGTGCTGCTGATAGTGGCTTCGTAGCTCTTGAATGAAGTCAGCCCGAGCCATACGAGTGGAAAGGTGGCGAGCAGAGTGTACGGTACGATGACGAGCGCTCGGATGGACTTCATACGCTATGTCCCCGCCTTTCCCTGACGCCTCTGAAGCCCGTCGATGTAGCGCACGAAGATGGTCGCGATTGCGATGACCATGATCAGGATGACGACGGCGTAGCTGGCTCCGAGCCCCACCTTGTAGTCCCGAAAGACGACCTGATACAGAGCGGCGCTGAGTGTTTGCGTCGTGCTGTCGTTGGGACCGGTCATGGCCATGACCAAATCGAACTGCTTGAGCGCGTCCGTCCCGCGCAGTAGCACTGCCAGGCCCAAGAGCGGCGCGCACATCGGTAGAGTAATGCGCCGGAACACTCTCCAGCGGCTCGCCCGATCGATGGCTGCTGCTTCGTAGATGTGGTTCGGGATGGCGTTCAGCCCAGCAAGGGCGATCAGCATCATGAAAGGTGTCCACATCCACACGTCGACCATCACGATGGAAATGAACTTGAGATCATCGCTCGTCAGCCACTGCGGCTGGGGCAGGCCCAGGATGCCCAAGAACTGATTCAATACGCCGTAGTGGCCGTTGAGGATCAGGTTCCAGAACAGCGAAAGAACCACCGGGCACAGCATCATCGGCATCAACAGAACGGTGAGCAGGACGGGCTTGCCCGGCAGCTTGCCTTGCAATGCCAGTGCCAGGCAGAAGCCGAGCACGAGCTCGAGGCTGACCGACACGAGAACGAACAAAGCTGTGGTGGTAATCGCCTGTGCGTAGCTCGCGTTCGAAAAGACGATCTCGTAGTTCTTGCCGCCGATGCCGCGCGTCACTCCCCCCGAGAGGTCGGCATTCGTGAAGCTCTGTTGAATGTCGAGCAGGAGGGGGAAAACGTTGAGCGCCAGGAGGAGCAACAGAGCGGGGGCAACGAAGCCCCAGCCCAGCAGTGGAGAACTCCCTGGCTGACGCTTCATGGAGTCGAGTTGGCGAGAATCTTTTCGTGTTCGTGCGCCAGGGCCTTGAGCGCTTCTTTGGACGTTTTCTTGCCGTCGAGAGCCTCGCCGAGCTCTCGAGTGGTTGCCGCAATGAGCTCGTTGTACACGGGCACGTTCCAGAAATCCTGGACGATGTCCATCGAGGCCGCGAACGCTTCATTGTAGGGGCTGGCTTTCTTGAAGGCCGGGCTCTTCAAGATCTCGACATTGGCGGTGAAGCCGCCCGGTTTCTGCACCCACTTCTTTTGGGTCTCCGTGCTCAAGAACCAGGCGATGAAGCGCTTCGCCAGCGCTTGTTGTCCAGGAGGTGCCTTGGCGGAAATCGAGCAACCTTGCCCGCCAAGACTTGCAAAGCGACGTTCCCCGTGTCTTGGCATGGCGAAGAAGCCCACCTTGCCTTCCATCTTTTTGGCAAGATCGGGAAAGAAGGCGAAGTAGTTCATGAGCAGCGCCGTCGAGCCGTTGACGAAGGGTTCGAGCGCTTCCCCGTAGCCGAACTTGCCACCGCCGGGGGGGAGGACTTGAGAAGCTTCTTGAAGAAGTCGAGCGCTTGAACCGAATCGGCGCTGTCGAGAACTCCCTCCACTTGCTTCGTGTTCGGTTTCGCCCAGGCACCACCAAACGCATAGAGGACCTGCTCGAAGCCCATGACGATGTCGTCGTAACCGCGGCCGGTCACCAGCGAGACGCCGTAGCGTTTGTCGTCTGGCCGCGTGAAGAAGTCGGCTACCTGCTCGAGCTCTTCCCAGGTCTCGGGCACGCCGAGCTCATGGCCATACTTCGCCTGAAATGCCGCCTTCTCGTCCGGATCTTCCAGCCAGTCCTTGCGGTAGGCGAAGCCCATTGCATCCGTTTCGCAGGGCGCTGCGTAGTACTTCTGGCTGCCGCTCGGGTACTCGCTCAGGTACTTGAGGGCCATGGGATGCAGCGTCTTCAAGTCGACGTCTTTCGGCAGCCAGCTGCTCAGATCGACGTAGAGGCCGCGGGTAGCACCCCGGCCCAGCCATTGACTGTCCCCGAGAACGATGTCGAACGCCGTCCTGGGTTTGCCGAACTCTTGAAACACCTGATCCTGAAAGCTCGCCCAAGGGATCTGATGGACTTTGACCGTCACCTTCGGATCGAAATCTTTCGCAAGCTCTTGGAGACCGTCCGCCGGCGCCCATTGCGCCCACCAAATGGTCAGGGTCTGCTTCCCCTGCGCGGCTTGCTCCGTGGCTGCCTTGCCGTCCGCTTCGGAGTTGTTCTTGCAGCCGGCAATCGCAATCGATAGCGCCAACAGGCCGAACATGAAACTCAGAGCGCTGGCCCCTCTGTTCAGAGGGTCCAGGCATCTGCTACCCATCGTGTTTTTCCGTTCAATGGTCATCGAAGTACCGCCATCTGTGTGCGGGCCTGAGTCGCGGCTCCATCGCGGAACCCGCCGCCCCTAGGACGAGCAAAAAAAACTGGGGCCGGAGCCTACGAAGCTTGAGGTGGCCGCGGATTGGAAGTTCCGCGCATCTTCTTGGTAATATTTACGCATCGACCTCGTCGCAGCTGAACGCGCGAAACTACCATTCGAGCGTAATTCCTGCGTTGACGATATGTACAGTCTGGCCAACATCGACGTACGCAGGGGGATTGGATTGCCGTCGCCCGGGTCGACGAGCCTCTGAATATGAGCAGTCTGCTGCCACTACAGCTCCAGAATCGAATCGTCTGCTAGTGTGCTTCATCCGACGGCAGCCCAGCAGGCGACGTCTTTCTCCCCCGCTTGGTGCATGTTTCCACACGCTGCAGGAGTTGATTTCGGGCTCTCCTCCGGCGAAGCAACCGCTACGAAGAGGGAGCGGTGCGGCTGGCGCGATAAGCCCCTTCGCAAACGCTCGTGTTCCGGGTCTCGGCATGCTTCGCCCGCGCCAAGACGGCCACTGCCCTTGCCAGGCCACTGCCCTTGCCAATAGTGCTCGCTCCGGCCCCGCCGGCAGCCGGGGTCGAGCCCCGATCGTACATATCGAACGGCCCATCGATTCGTCCTTCCGCGACGCCCGGACAATTAACGCTGGCTTAACGCGGAAGCATTGCTGGAGGGGTGTAGCCTCCGTGCCATGGAGTACCTACAACCACGGAGGAGTTTCAAATGAAGAAAGCTGGAGCTTTGGGTCTTGGCCTTGCGATCCTAGGTGTGGTCGTGCCCGCTGCGGGTAGTGACACCAAGTCCATACACGGTGCCGTGTGTCAACCTGGAAGTCTTGGTAGCCTGTCCTACAACGCATACTACGGCGCCGCAGCGAGTGGAGGAGAGGCCTATGCGATCTGCCCCCTCATGCGCGATCGCATCAACTCGACCACAACCTTGAGCTCGGCGGTTGTCGAGTTCTTTATCCCA
Source organism: uncultured delta proteobacterium (assembly GCA_963809955.1). GTDB lineage: Bacteria > Myxococcota_A > Polyangia > Polyangiales > Polyangiaceae > JAICQQ01. Next base: position 658,278 of record CAWELQ010000005.1, on the reverse strand, counting down.
GGTGGCGGTTTTGCCTACTGCTCTTTGTATTCTCAAACCGAGGACGGCAGTTATGGCTACGTCGACTACGACACTCAGGAGGCGAACACATCAGGCGCAGTGCAGCTGTCGTTTCATGTTGACAGCACGGCCGGCAACGAGGGGACCTACGGGCTGTTCTGTGATCTGAGCAATGGCACCTACATTGCCCATATCCACACGAACGAGAGCACCGGTACAGGATCGAACTGAACAGAGGCGTCCGCGCTAAGGGCGATCGTAGAAGCGGCGCGCCGTTGTTGAACGACGGCTCATGACCGGCGCGTTGCTTCGTCCATTGCAGGAGGTACTACGATGAGGATTCAACGTGTCCGGCGGCGTTCGGTCGGCTGGGTCGCGACCGCAGTGCTGGGCGTTTTGGTGCTGTTGAGTTTTGGGGGCTCGATGGTCTACAGGACAGTGTACGAATGGAATGCCCATCGGTTGAGCGCAGGCAGAGCGCGAGCCAGCGCTGTGCGCCCTTCGGAGGTAGTCGAACGCCCGCTACTTGCAAGCGAGCCACACCTGAGCCGCCCGGCCGCCGAAACTGCGGAGGCCGCGGCAATGCCTATGCCCGAATCGCAACCGGCGGCGTCGCCCGCTTCATCCGAAACGAAGGACCCCGAAATGGACCAGCCCTTCATTGATGCGCGGCAGGAACGGCGCGATCCCGTGTGGGCTCGTGAGATGGAGTGGAAGGTTCGGGACGCTGCGGACGCACTGCGCAACAAGAAGGTGACTCTGCAGAGCGTCCAGTGCGCTTCGATTCGCTGCACCGTGGAGGGGACCATCGGCGCGGGTGGCGGTGACCTCCAAGAGGTGGTGACTGCGATCAGCAAGGTGGGTCTGAGCCGCGGCCGCATCAAGCTTGATCGAGGCGGAGACGGCACGACGAGGTTCTCCGCGGTTATCGCACGTAGCGGCTATAACGTCCACGGTTTGCCGAAGGAAGGCGTCGCGATGAAATCACTCTAGGCGGCGGGCTTCCTCGAAACGACAGCTCCCGCCGAGCGTACGAGCCGAATCGTTCCGGTCACAACAGGTCTTCTCGAAAGCGATAGCCGCGAGCGCGCGCTGGATCAGTCTCGATCAGAGGAGCGAGAGGTCCCAGTTTCCTCCGGATGGCGAAGATGTGCACGCGAACGAGTGCCGAATCGTTGGCGTGGTTGGTTCCTAGTACCTCCTTCACGAGTCTGGACGGCGTGACCCATTGCCCGCTCCTTGCGCTCAGATGCTGGAACAGCCGAAACTGAGTCTTCGTCAGCCGGGTCCGCACACCACGGATCTCGATTGCAAGATCGCTCGCGTCGAGCGAAACGGCGGGTGGTTCAGACGCCAGGAGGTCTGCGCGGAGATCGACGAGTGACGTCGTGCCGACGAAGCAGCGGGTCACTCCTGCGCGGGCCCAGCGCGCAACCTCGCTCCCTTCGGCGCGCTCACAGGCGACGAGAAGGTGGCGGCGACGCCCTGGCACACATCTTCGGAACAACGCGACCGGATCGACTCCATCTCCCACCAAGAGGACCACCTGATGCGTCAACCCCAACGCAACGTCGAGTGAATCCACTCGGTGCAGCGACAGATGGTTCAAAGCCTTTTCCACCGCACGCCGAAAGGTGGGCGAGATGGCGCTGATCTCAACGAGCGCTGATTCGTGCTTTGCTCCCCCCACCGTCCCGCCACCTCGAACAAAATACTGTCACGACAGGATGGCCCCAATCGCTATTCGGCAACAGATTGCCCGCATGCAAACCTTACCCGCATGCAAACCCACCACTGCTGGCTAGCCTATGCCACTGGCAAAGACGTGGCTTGGAAAATTCGCGCATCGACGATGTAAAACCTCTGCACGCAGGGCTCGCAGCATGATTCTTCCGATGATCCGGGTGTCCGTTTGTCGCCAGCTCAGCTACCATCACGGGTGCGGGCACTACCGTTCGAGAGCTGTAAGGGGCGCTGCGTGGCCAACTTACGACGGCGATGTGGTCGCGATGATGCACCGGCTCCAGCTACCGAACGCGGCGAACGGGGCTCACGGAGTGTTCGCGCGCTCTGATTCCCCGCCAGCCCAGATGATGATCGACCGAGTCAGGGACTCACCACGGCGCTACCGTTGGCATGGCTACTCATCAAACCAGGCGTTTTACAGTTCGTTTCTCCTGGGTTCCAGGTCAGCTGAAATGTGGCACCGAGATGGGGAGACCGAATGCACCCTGCCCACGGTCTTGTTTTGTGACAGAACTTGTTGTGCCCTGCACCATGCTAGCTAGGGCATTGCCTACACGAGACGGCCGGGAAAGGTAGCTCAGCTCCTCCGTGACCGAGGCCAGAAAGGGTGGCGCTCTTGGTGGTCGCCACCGAAGCCAGAAGTTAGGTTCCCGCTTACATTAGAGAAAGGCCGAAGGATGCGTACGTACGGAGTTTGTGTAGCCACTTTGTCATTGGTGGCGATGTTGGGTGCCTGCAGTGATGGGAGTATGAACGCGCAGGACGCGGACGACGGAGCAAGCGTCGAGGGCACACCGGTAACCAGCGCGGGCGTGACGGACACAGGCGCGGGCGCAACGACCACAAGCGCGGGCGCGACCACCACGGGCGCGGGCGGAATGCTCGGAGGCCTGGGAGGACCGGGTAGCACCAGCATGGGCGACACGTCCTCCGGCCCGACCACGGGCACCGGCGGCTCCTCCTTCGGTGGTTCGGCAAGCGGCCCAACGACGACGACTGCCGGTGGCAGCGCTGATGTTGGCATCGGGGGTATGCAAGGGTCGACGGGCGTCACCGGTGGAAGTGACGTCGGTGGTATGGGCGGGACGAGCAGCACGGACGGCAGCATGGGTACGGGCGGGACCGGTACTGTCGGCCCCACCGGTCCCTTCAAGGTCCTCATCTTGAGCACGGCGCTCGAGTTCCCGCACGACTCGATCCCAACGTGTCAGAAGATGGTGGCGGACCTTGGACAGGTCGACCCGGACCCGAACAACCAGTGGACGACCGAGATCGAGACGGATGATCTCCAGCACTTCACCGACGAGGGGCTGAGCCAGTACGGACTCCTGTTCTGGTGTAACCCGACGGGCACCGTCTTCAGCAACAATGGGAATGTGCCCAAGGGCAGTGGGCCGGCAAAGATGCAGGCGCTGCAAGACTACGTCGAAGGGGGCGGTGCCTGGGCCGGAGTCCACTCCGCGTCGGACTTCGAGAAGACGAACGGGTTCCCCTGGTTCACCAACACGCTCATGGGCGGCTACTTCCAAACCCACGACAACGATGGCACGCCAGGTTCGGTCCGGGTGGAGTCCGACTACACGTCGCACCCCGTGGCGGCGGGTCTATCGCAGACCTACTCCACGCAGGACGAGTGGTACTACATGAACCGCGACGTCTCTGCGCAGCCGGGCTTCGAAATTATTCAACGCTTGACCAGTGACAATCGGCCAATCACGTGGATCAAAGAGGTCGGGGCCGGGCGCATGTTCTACACAGTCCGTGGGCACAACAAGACAGTCTACGCAGAAGAGGAATTTCGGACGATTGTGCAGAACGGGATCATGTGGGCGACCAAGCGGACCAATTAATTGTTGGAGTTGATTGTATAACGAGCTACCGTCGCCCCGGCGAGCCTGGCTCGAGCCTAAGCCCTCGAGCCTAAGCCCCATTCTGACAAGTTGGAGAAGCGTTCTGTGGAAAGCTCACTATCGTTGCGTTCGTTCTGTCGAACTGTCTTCGCCTCCTTCACGGCGGCGGGAGTATTACTGATTTCAGGGGCGGTTCATGCGCAGTTGCCCGCTCCCGACCCGTTGCCGATCGCTAAAGTGAAAGGTTGGGAGCTCACCCTGGACGGCCGCATGAGCACGTTCATCAGCGTCTCGCGCGGCGACCCCCAGCCGCCAACCACCGCGCTCTGGCAGGGGTTCGAGGACAAACCCGACGCCGACGGGCATATCATGGCCACCCGCATCCGTTCCGGATTCGTGTCCAACTTGCTCGGCTGGTCCGTGCACAAGGACGTCGGCGACCACCATCTGACAGGGCGCTTTGCGCTCTGGGGCAACATCTCGCAACGTCGCGACAAGACCCTGGCTCCAGACGTGGACCTGCGCGAGGTGTATCTCAAGATCGAGGGGCCGTGGGGCGCGGTGCTGGCGGGCCGCGACCTCGGTATCTACGGTCGTGGCGGTATCAACCTCGACTACGAGATCGAGCATGGCTACGGGCTTGGCAGCCCCTGCATGATCGTCAACCGCGAGCCCTCGCAGGGCCCCATTGCAGGCTGCGGCCACGTGGGCTTCGGCATCTTGTTCCCCGCGTTCAACGCGCAGGTGAGCTACTACACGCCGAGCCTGGCGGGGTTTCAGCTCGTGGTCGGCTTGTTCGATCCCGCGACGGTCCAGGAGCGCAGCTACCTGCGGACGCCGTATCCGCGGGCCGAGGCCGAGCTGAGCTTCAAGGCGGACGACATCTTCCACGCCGAGGTTTCGGGCTCCTGGCAACGTGTCGGCAACTCCGACAACGTCGAGCTGGACGTTGACTCCGTCGGCGTTGCCGGCTCCTTCGGAGCCAGCCTGGGTCCGGTGCAGCTCGGCGCCGCGGGATTCGCGGGCCAAGGTCTGGGCATCTGGGCTGCGTTGGAGAACTACCCTGTCTTCAGTGACGCCGATTACGTGCTCCGCAAGCAGAAGGGCTTCCTCGGGATGGCCGCGCTGAACTTCGGCCAAACGAAGATCGCCGGCGGTGCGGGTGCGACCTTCGTGTCGAAGACGCCCAGCGATCCGGACGGGCCCTTCTCGGCGCTGAACTTCCCGCGCAGGCAGTTTGGTATCTCTGCTGGAATTTATCAGGGCGTACTCGAGAATGTGGTCCTGGCGGCCGAATACTTTCGCGCCAATCACATTTACAATGAAGCCTCCGATCCGGATGGCGGCGTGTTCACTCCGGAGCAGACCGTCCACTTCTTCAACCTGGGCGCGAGCCTGGTCTTCTGAAAGTCGCCCGCCAAGTGCCGTGATGCGTCGACGGGTGTGGGCTCTCGTAGGGCCGGTCCTGACCCTCGCCGGTTGTTCGTTTGCAGGCGAGGATCCCCAGAACGAGCTTGTCGGACACTGGGCCAAACAGCTGAATGCCATGTGCATCAGGGGGCTCGTCGTTGAGCCAGACGGCACCTATGAAAGCGATGTCCTCTGCCATCTCGACGACGGGACTTTTGCCACCGAGACCGAGCTCGGCGACTACGCGCTCGCAGGGAATCAGATCTCGTTTACGCCGACGCAAGCGTCGTGCCCCAGCTCCGATCACGCGCCAGAAATCGTTGCTTTCGAAGTCGACGGCAACCTCCTTACGCTGGCACTCTCTTCGGGAACCCTGCAACTCGGTCGGGTCCAAGGACCCTTCGGTGGATCCAACGTTGCCGTATTCGGCTGCCATGACTTGGATGCCGGGCAATTCACCGAGCACGACCTCGAGCCCCTCTAGCGTCGCGCTTCATTCGCGCCCCGAACCCGATCAGGCCTGCGCGGTCTTGTCGATCGTCAATCGTACGGATCGAATGGCCGCTCGATCGATTTTTCCTCTCGCGGGCCCTGACTAGAGTGGGCCCTTACGACTTTGTCTGGTCCGAGTGGATCTTCACCCACTGCCCAGTGCCTGCCGACTTTTCGATGGCGTCGAGCACGCGCTGGTTTTTGAGGCCGTCTTCGAAGTCGGGTCGCGGAGACTCGCCCTTTGCTATGGCTTTCAAGAAGTCATACACGGTGTGCGTGAACGAGTGTTCGTAACCGATGATGTGGCCGGGGGGCCACCAAGCGGACATGTACGGGTGCTTGCCGTCCGTCACCGAAATCGTGGAAAAACCGCTGAGCGGCCCCGACTCGACGTAGAGCTGGAGCTCGTTCATTCGCTCGAGGTCCCAAATGAGGCTGCCCTTCGAGCCGTTGATCTCGAAACAGTTGTAATTCTTGCGTCCCGGAGCAAAGCGGGAGCCCTCGTAGTAGCCGACGGCTCCGTTGGCGAACTTCACCAATGCCTGAGCCGAGTCGTCGACGTCGACTTTGCCTCGTCCTTTCCCATCGGGAAGCGGGCGTTCGGTGATGAAGGTGTTGAGCAGCCCGGAGACCTCGACGGGCTCACCCACCAGATGGCGAGACAGGTCCATCGTGTGGGAGAGAATGTCCCCGAGCGATCCCGAGCCTGCGCGGGCCTTCTCGAGGCGCCAGACGCGGGGGAAGCTCGGATCTACGATCCAGTCTTGGAGATAGAGTCCGCGGTAGTGGTAGAGGTCGCCGAGCTTACCCTCGTCGATGAGATTCTTGGCCAGCGCCACCGCCGGACAGCGACGGTAGTTGTGGCACACCATATTGACGACCCCCGCGCGGCTCGCGGCGGCGCTCATGCTCTCCGCCTCGGCGAGGCTGTTGGCGAGCGGCTTCTCGCAAAGAATTGCCTTGCCGGCTTCTGCGGCGGCAATTGCGATCGAGGCATGCGAGTCGCCGGGTGTCACGATGTCGACGATGTCGATATCCTTGCGCGAGACGACCTCTTCCCAACGCGTTGCGGTTTCTTCGAACCCCAGCCTGGTCTGGGCTTCCTTGAGCTTGCTCTCGGTACGGCCGACCAGCACCTTGAGCACCGGCTCGAACGGCACGTCCGACATGAAACGGGCGACCTGCCTCCATGCATTGGAGTGCGTCCGACCCATGAAGTCGTATCCGATCATCGCGATGTTCAACTTGCTCTTGGCCACTAGTGGTCTCCGTGTGCCGAGCACGCCCGGCAGTTATCTGATGAGGTTGTTACCGTCACGCCCCGCGCTCGAAACCATGATTCCCTGTTGCGGATAACCCGCATGCGACGTCGTCGCCGAATCCGGCCGTCGAGGGTAGGGTGATGGGCCAGCGCGTAGCTTGGAGAATTCGCGCATCGGACCTGTAAAAACTCCGCACCTATAACCCCGCTGCAGGATTCTGCCGGTGATCTCTACGGTAGCGCGCCGGCGTGATGCCTTTCATCTTGGTGAATTGCTTCGTGAAATGACTCTGATCGTAGAAACCCGTCTGTACGGCGATCGATGCAACGGACAGATCCGTGGACGATAGAAGCTGACAGGCCGCATTGATGCGCACGTCGGTCAGGTACTTGCGCGGCGTGGTGCCGAACCGTTTCTTGAACCTGCGGTCGAATTGGCTTACCGAAAGCGAAACCTTCGCAGCCAAGGACGCCATCGAGATGGGCTCCGCATAATTGTTGATGATGGTTTCGAGTACGGGCGCCCAGTAAGAGAAGCGCTCGTAGTTCGACTTCATCTTGCTGATGTCGCGCGTAACCCCGACCACGCCAAGCACTTTGCCCTTGGCATCCAGGACCGGCAGCTTCGTGGTGCTGTGCCAGTTGATGGAGCCTTCGCCCGTGCGTACCAGCTCGATCTTGTCGATGAGGGCATTGGTCGAGGCCATCACCAGCTGATCGTCCCGAACGTAGTTGTCTGCGAGCGCCGATGGGAAGAAGTGCGCATCGCGCCGGCCGAGCACCTCCTCCTCCGAGCGTGCGCTGAGCAGGGTCAAAAACGCGCGGTTGCAGCGGATGAAGCGCCCTCGCTGGTCTTTGACGAAGAAATAAACGTCGGGCAAGTAGTCGAAGAGGGTTTCGAAACCGGCTGGCGAGGCCATTCGTGCCAGGAACTCCCGGCGCTGCTCGTGGAAATCGCTGCTCGGCTCAAAAATGCCCGAGAGGCCCTCGATTTCGCTCGGCTCGTCTGCTGGCGAGTGGTCCGGACGCCTGTGTGTCGCAAGCACTGCGTCAGCGAGCCCGGTCAAGCCACTTTCGGCTGCCACGTCAAGCATGATCACTCCTCGTAAAGCGCGAGGATTCTGAATATGAGCAGGCTGCTGTCACCACAGGCTCCGGAAATCGAATCACCCGGTAGTGTGCTTCACTCGACGGCCGCTCAGTAGACCACGTCTTTCTCCCCCGCCCGGTTCATTTTTTCACAAGCTCGCGAGGTCAGGCTCACGCCCTCGAACGGTTGACTTCATCGAGATTCTCCTGTCTTGGCGTACGGCACGGCCAAAAACGCATCACCCCAGCACGGCTTCCATGTTGCGGATGGTGTCGTCGAACCGTGCTTCCACATGTGGCCTATGGTGATGGCGTCGACCAGTTCATTTTCGAAGGCGGAGTGGAGCGACTGGAGACGCTGATCTCCTCCTAGTGCGGTCAGCATGGGGCCTTGTCTTCGAGCCTTCAAGGGAGAACTTTCTGCCCCGCGGCGGACCGAACGTAACAAGAGCGCGTTGCTCGAGGCAATCCCATCCGTCAGGATGCAATTTATTTCGAGAACGGTCACTGCCATTCCCGGCCCCGCGCATGGAGCCCGGTCCGGTGGCGCTCCCGGGATGCTGGCCCTGCTCGTCGCGAGCGCCTGCCAGAGCGGAGCATCGACCACCGACGCTCCCAGCGTCGGGCCCGAAACCAGCAGCGAGGTGGGGAGCGCCACCAGCGTCGGCCAGACCACGGGAGGCCCGAGTGGCGCCTCGGTCGGGGGTAGCTCCGCAATCGGCGGCTCGAGCGGTGCTGCGAGCAGCATGGGAGCGAGCGGTGTCGGAGCGACGAGTGGGAGCACAGGGGGAAGCGTCGGCACAGGAACGGCTACGGCGAGCACGAGCGCGGCGAGCATTGGCGGGGCGGTTTCGGCGAGCGCGAACTCGGGCGGCAGCGCCGATGCAGGCACGGCTTCGACGAGCACCGGCGCCGCGGGGACCGGCGGCATGGAGGACGATCAGCTGGCGGCCGAGGTGCTGGACGGGTTCGCCATTCTCAAGCCCTGTGTGAGTAGCTTTAGCCCAAGCATGAATGCCAACAACTCCGGCGACTGTTGCTGCGAAGAGCTTGCGGAAAACGAAAACCAACACATCACCGTCCACTTTGGTGGGGATCCCAATGTCACCTACGAGGTCCAGCTCCGCGTGGCCGGCGTGGCGGAGCGCTATTGGCACGAAGGCGGCATGTCGGACGCGGCGAGCGATGTGTTCTACATCGGTGGCTTGCCGACGATCCACGGGCCCGCGTCGAACGACAATCTGGGGCCCGGCCAAGGGGCGTGCAAGGTCCATCCGCCCGAGACGGACGGCGATTTCCCGCTGCCGTTCAGCGTACCAGACGAGATCCGACCGGAGGATGGTTGCTACAACGGCTTCAACATCTTCGCCTTCACCGTATCGGAGCCCGCGCGCAGCTACTACTTGAACCACACGACGGACTTCGACAATATCGATCGCCAGCCGCACAGCGTTTACGAAACCGATTATACGGTCACGATTCCAATACAAGGCCAGGCCCAGATCGATTTCTACACCATCGACGGTGACCACCATCAGGTGACGAACAACGGCACGGTTACCGTGCCCGATCTACAGACCCAACAACCCTACAACGGGAACTTCCTCGAGCTTTCCGTTTTGGGCGTCACCCGTGCGAACTGAATGCCCGGCGGCTCGTGCCAACGACTTCGCGCATTGTATCTGCAAGCGGTGTCGTCACCCGTGCGAACTGAATGCCCGGCGGCTCGTGGGCTCGCGGCGTCGACGACGAATCAGCGCGAGCAAAGCCCGACCAAGACCCTTCCGCGCGCGCATTGCCCCCAAGCGGGCGCGGATCGCGTTCGCTCATCCTAGGGGTGCGGCTCGCCGAGGAGCAGGCCCTCGACATCCATGCGGGAGCCGGGGGCGCCGCGCTTGTTGGGGAGGTAACGGCTCCACTTCCAGAGCGCGTGCTGCTCGACATCGAAAGATTTCGGGATGCGCTCGAGCAGCGATGCGACCCCGAGCGCGAAGGTCTTCGCCCCTATTTCGCGCTCCACACCCGCCGGGTCGAGCAGCGTGGGCTGGCTGGTCACGTCCGAGCAGAGCACGACCCGCTCGGCGGCGCCCGCCAAGCTCGTGATGTGGTCTTGCTGAACGAACAGCTCGAACTCCCACCAGGGGACGATCCAGCGACGTTCCGCCTCGCCGTGCAGCTTGCCGAAACGCTGTTCATAGAGGTCCAGGGCGTAGACTCGCTGTGGCCAAGCGACCTGGGTGAGCACGAAGTCAGAGATCAGCAGATCGGCGCGCTCGTCCGTGCCGAGAAGTCGGGGACGTTCAGGCAACCAGTACGAGCGACACAGCTTCGAAAGCTCGGCGACGATTTCGTCTGGGCCACCGGGGCCGGAGACCACCTGCTCCACCGCACGCACGAGCTGACCGTTGATACCGGACAGATCCATCACGCGCGCCTCGATCCGCTTCCGCAGTCCGGAGTCCTTGATCGTGGACGAGATGGTCGCGTTCAGAGCCGCGCTGTCGATGTCTACCAGCACCAGCCGCGCGAAGTGTCGGGCCAGCTCTCGCAGCGGCAGATCGAAGGCTTGCCCGGCTCCGAGCACGACCGCGAGTTCCCTGCGTTGGCACCCTTTCACCGCTTCTTCGATGAATGCGCGGTTCAGTCTGGCGTGCGCCCTCCAGCCCTCGCGGTTCGCCCGCCGCGCTTCGGCGATACCGGCTGAGGTTCGAGCGAACTGCATCTTGACGAAGGCATCCGCATCCACGGCAGGGTTCCAGTGCCATGGCCAACGCTCGTTTGCATTCGTGCCCAGAGCCGAAAGCGCGGTCAGCGCGTCTCCCAGGACACAGCTCGGCACCTCCGGCACTTTCCTGCCGACGAGGAACATCGTATGCGCGAAGGTGACCAGCGCCTCGATCTGACCAGGCGCAAGCGACTGCTGCCCCCGCATCACCGCGCGCAGGGCTGCTGCATCTTCAGCCGAGATCGGCCGCCGCGCAGAGCGCAGCACCTCCTCTGCATACCACTCCAGCGCCTGCTCGACTGCCTGCGAGGAGGCTATCGCTCGCGAGTCTGTCCGCTGGGAGACCACACGCAAGGCGCTGCTAGCAGGCACGGGCGCTGCTAGCAGGCACGGGTGCCGCTAAGCAGGCGCTCCACGGTCGATCGTCAGGTGAGGATCTCCGGCATTGTCTTGTTGGTTTGATCCCAGCTGCCATACATGTCCACCTCGAGCCCCATCACCTGCTGCATCGTGAGCATCAGCTCCGTGACCTTGCGCCCCTTCAAGCGGGCGAATCGATTGCCGGGAAGCTGCCCGCCTGCGTGCCCCATCAGCACTATGTGCCAATCCGTCATGACGTGCCCCTGAGGCTCCGCCACGTCGCTCACGCCGTACAGAAGCGTCTGATCGAGCAAGTTGCTAGCGCCGACGGGCGTTTCTTTCATCACCTGGGCGAGGTCCGCGTACTGGGTCATGATGTAGCGCTCGATCTGCGAGTACTCCGACTTTTTGCCGGCATGCGTCAGGTCGTGGTGCGCCGAGTTGATGGGGATCGTCGGGTAGGTGTTGTCGTCGCGAGCGCCAGACCACAGGTGCGAGTAGACGCGGGTCAGGTTGCACGCCAGGGCCGACGCGACGAGGCGGTTCAGCGCTCGGCTGGTTGCCGTCATATCCTCGAGACTCATGGGCGGAGCCTCGGGCGAGCAAGCGTCCATGGTCGTGGTGCCCCCAGTCGTCCCTGTGGTGCCCGTATCGCCCTCCGCCGTGGGGATGCGCTGCTCGATAGCGCGGACGCTTTCCATATGGGCGTCGATGCGGAGCGCATCCTCCGTCCCGACCGTCATCTTCAGGCGCTCCGCATCATCGAGCACCGCGTCGAGCACGCTGCGTCGCAGTGCGTTCGAGACTTCGACCGGCACAGCATTCGGGCCTTCGGAGCCCACGGGCGCTCCGTCACCGAACAAGGTATTGAATAGCTCCTTCGGATCGCGCTGAGGCGGTAGAAAATTGTGGGGTCCACGATGCGCGAGGTTCTCGCTCACCGTGCCCATGTTCTGCCCCTTGTACCGTATTACGCCCGTCTCGATTGACTTGTACGGCTCGTCAGCGTGGAGGGCGTCCGCGATGATCTGATCGACTGTGGGCACATATTGCGTCGCGTTCGGATTTTCGAAGTAGTGGTCCCGCGTGCGATCGATATCGCTGGTCACCGAGCATGTGACGCCGTCGCCGCCCGCGAGCACGTACACGACGCCCCATCCGTGCCCTTTGAACTTAGCGTCGAGCATGTCGAGGCCGGTGATGAAGGTCATATCGTCCTTCAAGTCAGCGAAAGGTTCCAGGTTCTTCGGGAGCTGCCAGTTGTCTCCACTGCCCGTGGGTGTCCAGTCCTCTGGCGTAATGCCATTGCCCCAGAAGAAGATACCAAAGGAGGTCGGTAGGGGCGAGCCGAGCGCGAAGGCCGTGCCGTGGTCGTTGCACATGGCGTCCAGGATCGGCAGCCAGAGCGACACACCGATGCCACCGACAGCGCCCTTCAGGGCAAACCGACGAGAAACACGCAGCTTTTTTAGAATTTCCATACCTTACTCATCTCCGGCAATCGGCAGTGCGGGCGCCGAGCGGAAGGCGTCACTGGCGACGAAGTCGGCAACCATGTCCGTAAGCACGTAGCCGTGCGAGCTCAGGCTTGCCAACATGCTGTCAAATTGGGATTGGTCGTCGACGTCATCGGCGCGACCGTTGGCGTTCCGATAGAAATGGCGGAGCATGCAATCGCTCACCGCATCGCTCCCGCGCAGCGCCGCTCCGAGCTGCGCTGCGCCATCGAACGCGGTGCCGTCTGCCAACGTGCCGGTCGCGTCAATGGGGAGCCCGTCTTCCGTCTCGCGATAACGGCCGACGGAATCGAAGTGTTCCAGTGCGAGGCCCATGGGATCGAACAAACTGTGACAATTGGCGCACAAGGGATTCTCACTGTGCTGGGCAACTTTCTCGCGGGTCGTCAGCGTCGGATCCACGACGAGCTCGGTGACCACTCCGGCCGGCGGTGGCGGAGGTACAGTGCAGAAGAAAGCCTGTAGCATGAACAACCCGCGGGCCGTGGGCGAGGAGTGATCTGCCTTGGAGTGAGCCGCGAGGATGCCGGCCTGGCCCATGATGCCGGCGCGGCCCGACTCGGGACCGATCGTGTACCGGGCGAAACCCGAGGCCGGAGGGGCCACTCCATAGATTTCCGCGAGCGCGGCATCGGCATAGACTTGATCGCTGTCGAAGAACGAGCGCACGTCGGCACCTGGGGCGAGCACCACGTTCTTGAAGAAGAGCCGTGTGCCTTCCCGCATCGACTCTCTCAGGTCGTCGCTGAAGTCGGGGAACAGATCGGGGCTCTTCTCGACGTCCATCAAGAGCCCGAGCTGCGTGTACTCATCGAAGAAGGAGGTCAAGCGGTCGACCAAGGCCGGTCCGTTCAGCATCGGGGCCGCCGCGGCTCGCACTCCTTCGGGCGTGTCCAACTGACCCGACTCCCCCGCCGCCAGGAGCTCCGCGCTGGGCGGGCCTCCCGTGAGGAAGTAGGCGAGCCGAACCGCCATCGAGCGACCGTCGTACTTGAGCCGTCCGGTCGCCGGATCGAATGCGTTGGTCTCGGCACGATAGAGGAAGTTCGGCGACTGCAGGAACCCTGAGGTCAGCGTCCCGAGCCCGCCGGCAGCATCACCGATCATCGTCGCTGCTTCGCGCGCGAGCGCTACCCACTTCTGGGTTTCCTCTGCCGTGAGGTCACGCCGGAAGGCTCGCTTGCCGAAGGTTGTTACGTACGACTCCACACAACTGCCGCTCAGGTCTGCCTCAGGCTGGCAACCCACGAGGGCCTGCCAGCGCGCGGGGTCCGCGAACACCTCGGCAACCACTTCGCGACTCACAGTTTCGTAAGCCTCGGCGGCCGTAGGGTTCACCGACACCTTCGCCGCGCCCACCGAAATGTACCCTCCCACGGGCGTGTCTTCCGGAAGCTCGAGCGGAGTCGTCACGTCGCCGAAGAAGCTCTCGATGGAGGCGAGATACTCGCCTCGCGTCAGCAGCCTCAGCTTGACGCCTCCCATGCTCACAGGACCCGGGTCGGACATGCCTCCCGTGGTGCTCGTGGTGCTCGTGGTGCTCGTGCCTCCCACGGCGGAAGAGCTCGTGCTTCCCACAGCGGAAGCGCCGCCGTTACCTGTCGTGGTCTCAGCTGTCGCGCCGGTCGTTCCAGCTGGGGTACCATACCCACCCGTTGCCTGAGAGCCTTGTATCTCGCCTGTGCAACCGCCGGCCGTCGCGAACAACAAACTTGCCAGCGCGGTCCAGGTGGCCTGCCGAAGTCGCTGTCGTGCCGATGGCTCGCTGCCCGTGTGCTGACTCATGAACTCTTCCTTGCCGCCTCAGCGGCCGCGATGAATGTCTAGCATTCCTTTTCTATGTCTAGCGAGTTTTGCCAGCGTTAAGCAGGGGCTTATTTCCACCTCGCTCCGACGAACAGTTCACAATAGCTGAACCGGCTTACCTATGCGTGAGTGGTCGTTCTCCGCAGTGGGGCGCGAAGACTTTGGTAGTATTTTGCAAAACACCGTTAGCGGGTTCCAAGCGTACCGGGTCACGCAGAACGCGTATGACAAGGCTTTCCAGCTGTGATGCTGCGACTTTTGGGCCACCCCCTGCCTTGTTCGGTCTAGTACGATCTTCGCATCCTTGCGTCCGTGTCTTTGTCCGATACCTGCATCGCTGTCCTGCGGTCCCGGCAACCGCGGGACAGCAGGCCGCAGGGTCTGGTTCGTAGCTTTTTTTGGTGGGATGGGAGCCCGGAGGGGTCGCATTTGTTTTTTGGCTTTCCCTTGGGGCTTCGACTGCAGCAGTCCTCCGTGCGATTCCCGAACTGGCGTGCCACCAGTCCCAAACCCACTTTGCGTACAACCGGACGGGTCTTCGCCTCGTGGTTTTGTATGGCGCTTCAGAAGCTCGGCACGGGCAAAGCTAGATTCTTGATGTCCGCATAGGCGGCCTCGATTCCCGCCTCAGACTCGATCATCTGCGGGGAGGAAGCGGGCGTATCGGTGATCGTGTTCTGGCCCGTTCTGTTCTGTGCGACGTTCGTCGGCGCGTTGACGATGGCGTTGTGCGCGATGGTGTAGCCGGAGGTCTGCTCGTCCAAGTAGACGCCGTTGCTTCCGTAGTCCGCCCATGGGCTCGTCTGAAAATCGTGGATGTAATTGTACTGGATCTGCGAGCTAGGCTCTTGATTGGAGAGCGTATAGATTGCCGCGCCGTCAGCGAGGACTTGGACGACGTGATGCAAGTCATTGTAGTTGATGCGATTGTCGCTCATCGCGTTGACGTCGCTCGTCCAACCATACCCCACCGAGATGCCCGTGTAGTTGGTATACGCGACTTCGTTGTGTTCGATGGTGAGCTTCCTCGGGTACCCGGCGGCGATGCCTGTGCCGCCTTGGAATTCGGTGGTCACATCGTGGATGTAGTTGTCTTTGATGGTGTCGTTGGTGCAAATCTCGTTCTGGTCGGCGGGGTTGTAAGGGACATGGTATTCGGTGTTCTCGTCCGCAGTGAACTTGCCGATTGAAATTCCGTTGCCGGCGATGTCGGTGATCACATTGCCGATGACCATGTCGTCGTGCGTTCCCGAGATGAAGTCGAGCGCGGTGGCGCCCATGTGCGCGAAGATGTTCCGTTCGAAATGGATGTGATTGGCGTTCACGACGCTGACTCCGGCGGGTGGGCGGCCGATCGTCTGCATGTTGTCGCTGGTTGCCGTCAAGTTATATTGGCCCGCCTGGGCGTCCAGAAAGCCGTATTCACTGGGACGCATATAGGTCGAGTGAGCAAACGTGATCCCCTGAAACCAGAGGTAGCCGACCTGGTCGCCGGTACCCGCACCGTCGATGCTCACCAGCGTCTCGACCATCGGAGCGACCACGGTTGCATTCGACATATCATCCCCCGGGCGCGGCTTGTAATACAAGATATGCTGCGCCTCGTCGAGGTACCACTCCCCAGGGGAATCGAGGAACTCGAGAGCGTTCTCGAAGTAATAGCAGTGCTCGGTGAAGCCGCCGAATTGTCCACCCAGGTGCGGAAACGGCCGATCGAACAGGATGCTGTCCTCGGCGCTCTGAATCTTCAGGTGGGCGGTGCCGCTCGAGGTCGTCAGCGACGCCAGGCGAAGCGTATTGTCCCCCCAACCCGTCATTAGGTGCATCTCGACTTGGGTGAGATTGTTCCAGCTCGCAACCTCCGAGCTTGCGACTTGAATGTCGTGCGCCGCATTATCCGCGCCCGTGAGCCGGTAGAAGTTCGGCTCGCCATTCGCTCCGAGATTCGGGCTACGCGCGCGGACGGCCTTGACGCCGTTCACATAAAGCTGCCGAAAAGACGTGGTGATGCCGCTGACGGAATAGATGTCATTGGCTGAATCAGAGAGCTCCCAGCCGTTGATGGGCTGTCCGCCCGTCACGATGGGCTGCTCGTCCTCGTAGGCCATATACTTGACATAGAAGCCATTCTTCCCCGAATCGGTGTTGGAGAACGTCAGCGTATCGGCTTGTGGATAGGTGCCGCCGCGCAGATAAACGATGATGTCATCGCTCATATCGGCGGTCATCGTGCGTACGACGTCGCGTGCCCTCGCCACTGTCTTCAGCGGCTGTTCCAGCGTACCCGGGTTGGCGTCGTCTCCGTTCGGGGCGACATACAGTGGGCTGCCCACCACGACGCCACCGGTTCCGCCGCTGCCGCTTGCAGCCGCCGCACCGCCGCTCCCGGTCAGGCCGCCGCTCCCGGTCAGGCCGCCGCTCCCGGTCAGGCCGCCGCTCCCGGTCAGGCTGCCTCCTGTCGTTCCGCTGGTGGCGGTGGTCCCACCGCTGGTCGTAGTACCCGTAGTGCTCCCTGCGTCGCCGCTTCCTCCCGCACCAGTAGCGGTCGCAATCCCGCCGCTGCCCGTGCTCGTGTTGGTGCCGCTGGCGTTGGTGCCGCTGGAAGCCGGCGCGGGGGGCGCTTGGTCAGAACAAGCGAGAGCCACCGAGCTG
The DNA here is from genome assembly GCA_963809955.1 of uncultured delta proteobacterium. Lineage (GTDB taxonomy): Bacteria > Myxococcota_A > Polyangia > Polyangiales > Polyangiaceae > JAICQQ01. Next base: position 641,370 of record CAWELQ010000005.1, on the reverse strand, counting down.
GCGATGGCGAGCCCGCAAGAAAATTGGCTGAGCCCGTGAAGTTTCATGTCAAATCCTCGACTGAGCCTGCCCGCGACTGCGAACCTGGCTGGCCCGGCGCCGTCGCAATCGCGACGAGTGGACTTCTCGTAAGGCCGTCGACGGGGCCGTCGACGGCAGCGCTGCTCCCCTTGGTCCCGCCACCGTTGGCGCCTCAGCCGTTGCCAGCCACACCGGCGCTCGCACGGCGTGAGTCTCTGCCGTGCGTGGTTGCCTCCGCGCTTCCTGCTGCCCCCCTTTGGCGTGCCGCCGGCTTCGATCAGTCAGAACCGCGCAAAGAACTCCCGCGACTCGTCCGGAATCCACTGGGTGCTGATGGCGAGGCGTGACCCGTGCCCAGCGAAGCCATCTTGCGAAGCTATCGAGCCTTCCAATTCTCGTTCGCGGCGCGTGATGCAAGGTACACTTGGTGCTTGATGGTGTGCTTGATGTTCGTGTCGAAGATGAATCAAGCTTGCGCGGGCTTCTCCAAAAAAGGAGGGGAGAAAATTCTCTTCCGCTATCGAGAAAAATACACTGGCGCGGCGCCCGCGCATGGTGGAACACTTGTGCTGGCAACACGCTGGCACGCTGTCGACAGCAGCGAATGTGCTGCCGCAGGCACCCCGCCCTCTAGCCGAGCCGCGGGCTGTTGGTAATTTGTTAATCGCTACTATGCCCGCACGTGGAGCCACGCCGACGCCGAAAGATACAGCGGGTCATGAAACTGGTTGCCGCGCCGAAAAACCCTGACAAACCTTTCCTTCGTGCAACAAACCCGAGCAAGGCAATGAAGAGATGCAACCCCTATTCAGCACCAGCGCCGTCCCTCGGGACGCTTCTGGTAGTGTTCGTGGCTGCCGCCTGCTCGTCGAACGACATGGACGGAACGCCGGGCACGGGAGGAACTCGAGGCTTCGGTGGTAGCGGCGTGTCTGGCGGCGAAGGCACCATTGGGTCGACCGGGACGACGGCGATGGGGGGCACCCCGGGGACGACGGGGACAACCGCCACGACGGGGACTGAAGGTCCTGGGGCCTCGGCCTCGACGGGCGCCGGTGGAGTGAGCGTCTCCGCGGGCGGATGGTCGGGAAGCACTTCGGGGTCCAGCGGGAACTCGGGGTCCGGCGAGGCGGGGTTCGGAGGTAACGGAATGGGCGGCAGTAGCCCGGAAAGCGGGGGCTCCGCGGGGGTCGGCGGGGTGGGAGGCCGCGCCGGCGCGAGTAGTGCGGGCGGTGGCTCCGGCGGTAGTAGCTCCGGCGGCGGTGGCTCCGGCGGCGGAATGATGAGCGCGGGATGCGGCAAAGCGCCCAGCCTGACGAGCGGTGAACGCACCATCCAGACCGGCGGTCAGAGTCGGAGCTATATCCTTAGCATCCCGGACAACTACGACAGCAATCACCCCTACCGGTTGGTGTTCGCGTATCACTGGCGCGGCGGCACGATGCAGGACGTCGACGGCGGCGGCAGCAGTGGGGACGCCTGGTCGTATTACGGGCTGCGCGCTCAGGCGAACGACAGCACCATCTTCGTCGCGCCCCAGGGCATCGGCAACGGCTGGGCAAATTCTGGTGGCAGCGACCTGCAATTCACCGACGACATGTTAGCGCTCATCCAAGGCGATCTCTGCGTCGACATGAGTCAGATCTTCGCGCTCGGCTTCAGCTACGGCGGCGGCATGAGTTATGCGCTCGCTTGCGCGCGTGCGAACGTCTTTCGCGCGGTCGCCGTTTACTCGGGAGGCGTCCTCAGTGGCTGCGAGGGTGGCACGCAGCCCATCGCTTATCTGGGCATTCACGGTCTGACCGACGGAACGCTGAACATCTCGGGTGGGCGCGAGATGCGAGACAAGTTCGTGATGAACAACGGCTGCACGCCCCAAGACCCACCCGAGCCGCAAGTGGGCAGCCTGACGCATACCTGCACGACTTACGAGGGCTGCAAAGCCGGGTACCCCGTGGAGTGGTGCGCGTTCGACGGTGGTCATACGCCCGGCATGGTCGACGGCGGTGGTGACGACGGCGCACGGACCTGGACCAAGGGCGAGGTCTGGAAGTTCTTCACGCAGTTCCAATAGCGGCTTGACTGCTGTCGCCGGCTACGCGCTGCACCATGTCTGCGAGCCGAACGCCGGCGCGACGTGCCCCTTGAGCCATAAGCCTGTGCACGAAGCCACATGGCCGGAAATGCTGATCCTTTCAGGCTATTCGGTCACGATCACATCAAAGGCGATGGGCCTCGCCACGTGGGCGAAGTACCACGCCTCGGCTTCGTGCCACTGGCGTTCCCAAGGCCCGATGCCTCCTTCGCGCTGGTGCAAGCGAGCGATGCGCGTTGGCTCGCTCACGCGGAACAGGACACGCAGGTCGACCAGACTCCCCAACTCGGGGCGCGCCGAGTAGACGCCCTCGAAGACGACAATGGCGTGGGCCTCGACGTGTTTGGGTACCGTTTCGATTCGGCCGTCGAAGGCGTTCCAGTCGAAGGCAAAGTAGTGCGTGTCCCGCCCCGCACGCAAGGCCTCCAGCACCGGGCGCTGCCTTCGCCAATCGATGCAGTCTCGAACCCGATCTTCGGGAGCATCATCCCTCACATCGATCCCGCCCGCGAAGAAGTCATCGCCCTCCAGAACGCAGGCGGCGAGTGCCCCCGCCAGCTTCGCCGCCAGGGTGGACTTGCCGGTGCCGCTGCGGCCGTCGATCGCGAGCACGAAGGGACGGTGGAGCTCGCGCGCACGGTTGCGTATGAGCTCGACGAGAGGCGTGAGATCATTGGCTGGCAGGAAGAGCTGATCCATTTCGTGCTCAGACACACTAGATCAAATCTAGCCCGTGGCGCGACGGCGGGGCCATGCCATGCTCAGGAAGCGTTGGAAGCTAGTATTTCGATCCCTTGTTTGCTGCGTGGCGTTGAGCAGTGGCGTCGGCTGCGGCGGCCACTCCGGGGGTGACCAGGGTGCAGGTGGCAGTGCGGATACGGGCGCCGGTGGTTCGGACGTCGGCAGTGGTGGTGGCGTCGGCGTCGGCAGCGGCGCTACGGGCAGCTGGAGCGGAGCGGTCAGCGATGAGGGTGCCGCTGTCACGAGTGGCACACCTGGCACAGGTGGAACCTGTCCCCAGAGCAGTTGGCAGGTCGAGACCTGCTACACCACGGAAGTTGCCTGGATGCGCGCCGATGAGAGCGGCAGCGCAGGCGCCGCCGGTGCTGCGGGTGCCGGCGGTGGAGAGTGCCCTCCCGTCAATGCGGCGTTGGCCGGGGGCATCTTCGACATGTCTGGCCGCGCAGCGACCGGCGGCCAGTGTTGCTACGGCCACATTCAGATCTGTGGTTGATGAGACGGGCCGGGGCTTCGAGCGAAGGCCCGCGCGATAGCCCAGTGCTCGGCGCGCATCCGTTGCGACTTCCACTCCCGAACGGCTACGCTCATCGCGACCATGACGCGCGCATGACAACTGTTTCAACGCCGGTTGAGGACGCTCACGCCAAAGCACGTCGAGCTGACATGCAACCTGGCTATTTTGGGGGGGGCCATCCTCTTCACGCTGCGCCCCGCCATCAACGTGGCACGCGACCTCCACTTGGCTCGCTTGCCAGAAGAAGGCGGCAGTTGATGGAGTTTGAGGGCTTTGCCTCGAGTGTCGCGGAAGCAGTCCTCCGTGCGACCGATGGCTGGCGACCTTCAGCGAGCGGAAACCGACGCCGTGAACGCCGATTGCCAAGACAGGAGTCGCTCGCCCCAAAAAGCATGCGAATCGCAAGTAATATGTTTGCGAATCGCAAGTAATATGTTTGCGAATCGCAAGTAATATGTTTGCGAATCGCAAGTAATATGTTTGCGAATCGCAAGTAATATGTTTGCGAATCGCAAGTAATATGTTGCGAATCGCAGTAGGCGACTCCGCGGGAGCCGGCAAGCCCGCTTACCAGCCACAACGGGTCTCATCTGCATGGATGTGGCTGGATATAGACTTATATGTAGCCATATCTTACCAAATCTTCATAGCTATGGCTGGGTATAGACCATGGACGTGATGATTGGCCGTGAGTCGCACAAACGCACCCTCGACGCTGCGCTGGATTCGAACCGGGCAGAACTCGTTGCGATCTATGGACGGCGCCGTGTCGGCAAGACATTCCTGGTCCGCCAACACCTGGGGCAACGGCCTATGGAGTTGGTCACATTTCATTGCAAAGTTTCGGTGGACGTGATCAAAGCTCTGGGTGGCCCAATCATCTGGCCCGGCGATGGACGGTGTTGAATTGGAGTTCGAAGGCGCGGAATTTGGCGACAAGCGGCTAGCGACGCGTGTGGAAGGCTTGGCCGGCGCGATGGCAAGGGAGCCGTCCGCCAGCTTTCCGCAGGCACTGTTAGCTGCAGAGTTGGAAGCAGCGTATCGGTTCTTCGGCAACGTCAAGGTGACACCAGCGCCAAGAACGGTGAGCTGCAGGAGCGCTGGGGCAGCCATGTCTACGGCGTCCATGCGTCGGGATTGGCGTCAGAGAAGGTCATTCATTTGATGGATCGCGAAGCTGACGATTTCGAGATATTGGCGTTGCTGAGCTCGCTCAGGACGCGCTTTGTGATTAGGGTTCAGCACAATCGCAGACTGGAAAATGGCCATTTGCGCGAGGTGGCAGAGGCCACCGATATTCGTGCTGAACGAGAGGTGGCGTTATCGAAGCGGGTAGGAAAAGCGGGGCCAAAACAACGCAAGATTCATCCGGCACCAAGAGTCGCCGCCAGCTCGCCATCGCCGCCACTCGAGTGCGTCTCCTTAGCAATCCCCGTGCGGCAGCTTCTTCGCGAGAGACGCTCGAGCTGAACGTTGTACGAGTGTGGGAACCCGAGCCGCCTGAGGGTGAGGCCCCGGTCGATTGGCTCTTGTATACGAGTGAACCAGTCGACGAGGAGGAGCAACTGCTTCGAGTTGTGGACTGGTATCGAGCACGCTGGACGATCGAGGAGTACTTCAAAGCGCTCAAGACCGGATGCGCGCTCGAGAAGCGACAGTTGGGAGACCTGCATGCTCTGACAAACGCCACGGCGCTGCTACTGCCCATCGCTTGGAAGCTTTTGCTGCTGAAGTGCTGCTGAGTGAGATTCGGACTCGGCCCTTGGCACCTGCGACAACGATACTCAGCTTATGTGACACCTCCCCGTTGCCCCGCGCGATCGTCGACCGCCTACCATCGCTAGTGACGCCGCATCCCGCTTGCACCGCCCTTGGAGGTGGCGCAGAAGGTGCGCCGAACGGGTGTGAACACGACACATAGCCAGCTTCGAGGGCGGCACCAGCGTCAGTGACAGCACGCCGCTTCAGAAGTAGCAGACCGTATCTGCCGCAGCCGCGGTTGCCGCAGCCGCAGTTGCCGCAGCCGCAGTTGCCGCAGCCGTCGCTGCTGCTGTCGTCGTTGCGGTCGCAGCCACAGCCGCTGATGCCGAACCTGAGGCTCACACCCATATTGCAACTTCACCGCAACTCCGCGATCAATGGTCAGGCAACGGCTCCGCTTCGAGGTCACGGGCATGTACGGCGGCTCTCTGGGTCAGCAGTTGATCAACTTTGGGTTGGCATTGGGCAAAGCCCAGGGCATGGACGTGGCGCCCCCCAAGAATTGGATGCAGGCGTTCCAGACGCTTTCGACCTGGCTCGAGCGAACCTCGAAGCGATCGGGCAAGCGCGTCTTGTTTTTCGACGAATTGCCATGGCTGGCCACGCGCCGCTCGGGCTTCCTGTCGGCCTTCGAGCACTTCTGGAACACCTGGGCCAGTCGACGCTCCGACGTGGTTGTGGTCGTGTGCGGCTCTGCAGCTTCTTGGATGATCCAGCATCTGCTGAATAACCGCGGCGGTCTGCACAACCGGGTGACGCGTCGGATGCTGCTCGAGCCCTTCAACTTGCACGAGACGCAGACCTTCTTGCGCTCCAGGGGCGTCGACTTGGGTCCTCATCAGTGCCTGGAACTCTTCATGGCGCTGGGCGGGATACCCTATTACTTGGGCTACGCCGAGCCGGGTCAGAGTGCGGCTCAAATCATCGAACGCACTTGTTTCGCAAAAGACGGCGCATTGCGAGATGAGTTCGATCGTCTCTTCGCCTCGTTGTTCGAAAGATCGGAGCGGCACGTTCAGGTTTGTCGTGCCCTGGCCAGCCGGCGCAGCGGGCTGACCCGGCAAGAGCTCATCGAATTGGCAGAGCTGTCGACGGGCGGTACCGCAACCAAGACCCTGAACGAGCTCGAGCAATCCGGCTTCATCATGACGCAGTCCGAATTCGGCCACGAAAAACGCGATGCGACCTTCCGCCTGGCCGACGAATACTCGTTCTTTTACCTGACATGGATCGCCAAACGTAAGAGCCGCTCGAGCGGGACCTGGAGCAGCCTGCGTGGTACCCCCGCCTGGCGGGCCTGGTCGGGGCTGAGCTTCGAAACCATTTGCATGAAGTACGTCGATGCACTCAAACGTGGCCTGGAGATTGGAGCGGTGCAGACCGAGGAGAGCACCTGGCACCACCGTCCCACGAGCGCGGACGACCAGGGAGCGCAGATCGATCTGGTCATCGACCGCAAGGACGACTGCATCAACCTCTGCGAGATGAAGTTCAGCGATGCCGAGTTCGTGATCAACAAGGCGTATGCTTCGAACCTGCGTAACAAGCGAGCCACCTTCGCCCGTATCACGAAAACCCGAAAGGCACTGTTTCTCACCCTCGTCACCACTTACGGCGTGCGCGACAATGAACACGCGCGCGTCCTCGGCATCCGTGGCATGACCATGGATGTCCTGTTTCGCCAACCCTGAGCCGCGCCCTGCCCTAGCTATTCAGCCAGATGGGCTCAACGTCGACTACGACTGTACGCTTACCATCGATAATTCGGGTCTACTTCGAAAGCATCGAGCGCGGTGATTGAGTTGTTCCGGGTCGTTCGACGTTCGTTGGGCGCAGCGTTGCTCATGAGCGGTGCAGTAGCTTGCGCTCCCGCTCCGGGCTCCTCGCTACCCGATGCCAACCAACCATCGGTCCAGGCGCCAGCGGTGGCACCCACCGCGTCGCCGCCTGCGCCACGCGCCAGGTCGCCCCAGCCTGTCCCCGTCGCGCCGAACCAGACAGTGCCCCAGCGACCCGCCTTTCCCAAACCCGCACCCGCCAGGAACTCACAACCCCTTCTGCCGCTTACCGGGCTCCCCTCCGGTCGAGTCCCCACGGCGACCCTCGACGCCGACCGAGATCCGGAGCCACCCGACCAGTCCCAAGCGGACCGCTTGACGAGAAACCGTCCGTCTGGCGTGGTCGCCGTCCGCCTCATGCAACTCCAGGGGGGGAGGCCCGGCAACGCGGCCAGAGTCGTTGCCGGCATGCGCGCGTCCTTCAGGGTTTGCTACCGACGTGCCCTGGTCAGCGCGCCGGAGAGTGTGGGAAAGCTGCTCCTCGAGATTTCGGTTGCCGAAAGCGGCATCGTCAGCAGCGTAGATGCGTCGAAGGAAGGAGCCATCCCGGACCAGCTCGTGAAGTGCGTCAAGCGGCGAGCGCTGGCGGCTGTCTTTGCGCCGCCCGTTGGCGGTCGCTCAGTGCTCACCGTACCGCTGGAGTTCGTGCGGCAGTGAAAGTGCCCCCGGCGGGCGGGTGCTAGTCAGATGGGGTCGCCATCCGCAACCGGGCGAGGGGAATCTCGATGGCCTCTCGAGCTCGGGCCTCGGCAGAGCCGAGCCTGGCTCACCGGCCTTCACATGGGGTGTGCCAAAGACTCACGGCCAATGTACCGTTGGGGCACGCTGTATAAACAAGGCATCGAGCAAGGAGGGCGAGCCGTGCGGGCACGAGGTCTGCGGCAGAATCCGCGTCCCCGCACGACATGGTCCCGTGGCAGCTCGCAATGTTCTTCGTCGCGGAGAAAGCCCGGAGGGCGACCGCACCGTGATCCGTGGGCGTCGGCGCGATCCGATGCGGAACCCCGCTCATACCTTGCCGTGTGCAACGATCGGACGTCATGATTGCATCCTATGCAATCCACGGATTGGGGGCTTCTCGTGCAGCTCGATGCGCTTTTACAGGAGGCCAGCGTGACGGGCGCGGCTCGCCGGATGGGGCTGTCGACTCCGGCGATGAGTCACGCACTTGCGAGGATCCGCGAACGGTTCGGGGACGAGATCCTCGTACGGTCCGGGCGAGGGATGCTACTGACGCCGCGCGCGATCACACTCAAGCCGCAGGTGCACCGGGTGGTCATGGAGGCGTGCACTGTTCTCGAACCCGAGCGCCCTTTCATCCCCAGTGAGCTGGACCGGACCTTCGTCGTCCACGCCACGGACTACGTCCTGACCATCATCGGCGGCGCGGTGGACCGCATTCTCCGCGAGGAGGCCCCACAGGTTCGCGTGCGCTTCGTACCCAACGGCCCGGACGACCCCGCTCTACTACGCGATCGGGGCTCGGATCTCGCCGTGGGGATCTACGGCGAGCTGCCGCAGGAGATGCGAACGCGCCAGCTGTTGACCGATCGTTTCGTCTGCGTCGTCCGGAGAGGTCATCCGGCGGCATCCGGACGTTTCACGCTTCAGCTGTTCGTCAAGTTCCCTCACGTGCAGGTCGCGCCGCGTGGCAAACCGGGTGGCTATCTGGACGACGTTCTTCGCGAACACGGCCTGGCGCGTACCGTCGCACGTGCCGTCCCGTACTTCCTCACCGCGCTGCAACTCGTATCCGAGACGGACTACTTGCTCACGATCTCCGAGCGAATCGCCAAGCGCTACGAGGCATCGCTCGGGCTTCGAATCGTCGAGCTTCCGTTGAAGCTTCGTCCCTACGCGCTCAGCCTCGTCTGGCATCCGCGCGTCGACGGTGACCCTGGACACCGGTTCCTGCGCGACGTCTTCTCGAGGGCTGGCAGAGAGATGGCCGGGGAGCGGCACGAGGGGCCGCGAACGCGCCTCGACGTCACCGACCCGACCTCGGGGCAGACCAGGAAGCGGCCGCGCCGTCGATAGTTGCACAGCATGCAACTATGAGTTCACTTCTGTTGCGTTGTCACAAACGTCGGAGATGACCATAACCGTTCCCGCGAGAGGGCACCGTCCTCGACCAAGGAGCGAATGAGATGAGCCTCAGAGACCCGAATCCGTCGAACGAGAACAAGCCAAAGCGCATCGCGATCGTCATCGCAAACCCGGCGACCTCATCCGCTACCGGCTGGCCCGTCGGCTTCTGGTGGTCGGAGCTGACGCACCCATACTTCGCCTTCCGCGAAGCAGGCTACGAGGTCGAGATCTTCAGCCCCGCGGGCGGCAAGTGCGAGGCCGACTCGATGAGCGATCCTCGCGACGCCAGCGGCTACTCCGCCTCGGACCTCATCAGCATGGGGTTCATCCACACGCCGAGCCTGGCTGCCCTCGTCGAAAAGACCAGGCCCGTTTCGGAGATCAGCGTTGCCCGCTTCGACGCGCTCGTGGTCGCCGGCGGACAGGCGCCGATGTTCAGCTTCGACAAGGCGTCGGCCCTGCACGAGAAGTTCGTCGAGTTCTACGAGGCGGGCAAGATCGCCTGCGCGCTCTGCCACGGCGTGGCGCTCCTCCGCTACGCGAAGCTCTCGAATGGCGAGCTGCTTGCCAACGGGAAGACCGTCACCGGGTTCGCGAACGTCGAGGAGGACTTCGCCGACAACGCGGTTTGGGGCATGGGTGCGCTGCCGAAGGACAAGCACCTCATGCCGTGGCGCATCGAGGACGAGCTCAAGAAAGTCGGCGCCAACTTCCTTCAGGCGGGGATGTGGCGGGCGTTCGCCGTCCGCGATGGCAACCTCATCACGGGCCAGCAGAATTTCTCGGGCACGGAGACTGCGAATCTCGTCATCGAGACACTCGGCCGCTGAGTGCGGGCACGAGCGCAGCGCACTTCGCCCCGGCATCGACCCGACGGAGAAAGAGGCTGTGCGGGACGGTCCCACGCCTTGGCGTGCTCTTCGCTTGCTGCCTGCGGCCCCCGCGGCCAAGTGCGTCGGAGGTGTTCCCCGTCGCCAACGTGACGCTGTCTCACTATTTGCTGGCACAGGCGGACGCTGCGCTCGCCAGGCTGGAGCGCACGGCTTCGTCGTGCTGCGAGGACGCGCCATGTCGCGACGCTCGAAGCTGCCGAACACCTGGGAAGACTTGGCAATTCTGCGATGGGGCGCGGCTCGCTAGCGGTCCGCGGGGGCATGCGACCATCACTTGGGGCGTCGATGTCGGCGCGTCACTTCGCTTCGTGGTAGCTTTCCGGCGAGGGATGTCGACAGCACATCAGAGACACGTGCTCGCGTTTGGCTTGACCGGCCTGGTTGGTGTTTGCGGTTGCGGCACGGATACGAGCTCCTCAGCGAGTGGTCGCGCCGAGACCGGCGGTGCAAGCGTGAGCGGCAATGACGGTTCTGGCGGTCGCGCCAGCTCGGGGCAGGGTGGGCCAAGCGCTGGAGCGACGAGCGCCGTCGGGACTAGCGGCAACGTCGTGCTGAGCTCCACCGCCGGCAATGGGCAGGGCGGGGAAGAGCCAGACCCGGTCTGTCTCGCTGACTCGCGCGAGGGAACGCGCCCCGAGACCTCGCTCTACTTTCTGGTGGACGTTTCGGATTCCATGCACTGCCCGGTGCCCGAGTTTTCGATGTGCGACTCGAATTCGGCGGACTTTGGTTTTCCCAATCGCTGGGAAGCCACCAGGACCGCGATCGAGGCGTTCTTCGACGCTCCAGAAAGTGCCGGGTTGTGGTCGGGCTTCAGCTTTTTTCCACATATTTTGGGCACTGGCGCGGACTGCGACGCGGATCACTACACAGTCCCCACCGAGGAGATGGCCCAGCTGCCTGGCGCTGCCGCCCAGCTGAAGGAACGCCTGGACGGCCTCGTTCTCGATGGCTCGACGCCGACCAAGCCCGCGCTGGAGGGGGCCCTCAGCTACGCGCGCGAGTGGACCACCCAGCGTGGTCTGCCCGTGGCTGTCGTGCTGGCAACCGACGGCTACCCACACGTGTGCGAGGAGGAGAACAACACCATCGAGGGCACCGCGGAGGTGGCTCGTGCTGCGTACCTCGCGACTCCCAGCATTCCGACCTACGTGCTTGGCATCGGTAGTGGTCTGGACGAACTCGACCAGATTGCCGAGGCCGGGGGCACGAACCGGGCCGTGCTCGCGGATACCAGCGTCAACGACGTGACCTCGCAACTCGTCGACGTTTTGGGTGGCATTCGCGACGAGGTGTTTCTGAACTGTACCTATACGATCCCAGAGCCGCCGGATGGTCAGACGCTCGATTTCGGACTCGTGAATGTGCGCTACACCACCGCCCTTGGCGAGGAGATCTCGATTCTGGAAGATCCGAGCGAGGGGGCGTGTCGCGAGGGCTGGCAGTATACGGCAGACCACACCCAAATTCAGCTCTGCGGCGACGCCTGTGAGACGGTGAAGACCGACTTCGGAGGACGCCTGGATGTGCTGTTTGGCTGCGAAACTCAGATCGCTGTGCCCAAATAGAAAGCGTGGTGTACGGTCGTCCAGGCGTTTCCGTTCGAACCTGCTCCGCAGCACATGATTCGAGACCGCGACAAGATATGAAGCGCGTTCTTCCGGCGTCGAGCTGGCCAGTTCGAGATCCAGCAGGCTGTCACGTGTCGTCCGGACGCTCATGCGCGACACCCCAACGCCGGGTCTCTCGGGGAGCGATCCGTCCGTCACGCAGCAGGAAGAGTCCGCGGCTCTGGTTCCAAACGGGACCAGAGCTGTCGGCTGCACGGAGGACTGCTCCAGAGGGGACCCCAGGTGAAGCCCAAAGAAAGCAAGGGGAATGGCGACGGCGTTGCGACGGGGGCCGGGCTTTCCAGCTTGGCGTCGCTTCGGACTCGAAGCAAACCAAGCAGGGCTGCGCGCTCGTTAGAGTTTGCCGACGCCGGCCCCGGCCATCACGATGGCGGGCACGTCTTCGGCTGCATCCAAGGTGTAATCGTACGGGACGGAGACCGAGCCCGTGGACTGTACGTCGGGCCCTGCGGGAATCTGGTCGCTCGCCGTTTGCCAGACCACGCTCGAGTCGAAATAGTTGCCGTGGACTTCCCAGACTCCGGGGTTGTCGAGATAGAAGAAGGTTCCGAGGGGATTCCTGGCTTCGGTGAAGTAGTTGCCTTCGACGAGCAGCTGCGCACCATTGCGGCTGTTGATCCCCGTGGAAAGGATCTGACGATAGTAGTTGTTGTAGGCGTGGCCGAGGGCTTCCCGCACCAGGTGCGTGCGTGAGTTGAGGTTCTCGTACCAGTTGTGGTGCCAGGTGATCCGCGTAGAACCGTCGTCCCCGTCGTCGTTCGAACCAACCAGACCGCCGCGGCCGCTGGTGTGCAAATGGTTGCAAGAAACGGTGACGTCCGTGGTGTGCGCCTTGATGTCGATCAACCCGTCGTGTTCTTCACCCTCCGTGGTCGAGCCGTAGATCAGATTGTGGTCGATCCAGATGTTGCTGACGTTGGACTCCATGCCGATGGCGTCGCCCCCATTCGAGGGGGTGCTGGTATTCGACTTTCTCACGTTCTTGATGGTGAGATTCTGAATGATGATGTTGGAAGACGAGCGGATGTGGACGCCCACCTGATCCAGCACGCCGTTGGTACCGACGCCAATCAGCGAGAGGTTGCTAATCTCCTTGAGCTCGATGACACCATCGGTGGTATTGCAGCTGCCGTCCTGCTTGGTCGTGTTGCCCGGCGTGATCGTACCATCCACCATGATGACGAGGGGCGTGTCGTCCGCAGCGCGGTCGCAGATTGCCTTGTGAATCTCGGTGCCGGTGTGAGCGGTCACGACGCTTCCGCCACGTCCGCCAGTGACGTTTTCACCGAACCCCTCGACCTGCGTCGGACACTCGGCAACAGGGCCGCCGCCCCCACCCGTGGTCGACGAGCTTCCCGTCGTCGAGCTGGTCGTGCCGGCGGTGCCCGTCGTGCCCGTCGTGCCGCCGCCGTCGGTTGAAGAGGTGCTGAGGCCGCCGTTTGATGAGCCCATGCCTCCTGTGGTGGACCCCGCCCCACCGGTCGATGTGCTCCCCGCCGTCGCCGACCTGCCGCCGGAAGAGGTACTGCCGCTCGTGGTGAAGGCACTCCCGCTGGTCGCCGCCTCTCCACTGGTCGAGGTGACACCGGTCGTGGCGACACCGCCGCTGCTCACTGACCCGCTCGAAACCGTCCCGCTCGAAACCGTGCTGGTAGGTGTCGAAGGACTCGTGGCGGTCGCGCCTCCCACACCGGACGGGCCGCCGCTCCCGGCGTCCACCGCCGAGTACGCGGGACCGGCATCAGAGGAGCCGGAGCACGCGCTGGCCATGATGAGACCGAGCGCCGAGACGAGGAGAGTGCCATTCGAGACAGAGTGATCGTGCGACATATAAGAGTCCAAAGCATTTTCGGTGCGGCGTCGTCGCGCAACGCTGGGTGCCGCACACAGCTAATGCACGAGCTGGGCAGATCGATCTCGACGTTTGCGGTCGCGGCTGCCACGGGATTGCTCGGCCCAAAATGATTGACCGCGTGCGGGGGCGTGCCGCGCAAGGCGCAGGTATGGAAAGGTCTGACATATGCGGGTCGACAGAAAAAAAGTTGGTGGATCGGTGTCGATCTCGCCAGCCGCCGCTCGTCGCCCGATCAAAGGGTGCCGGAGTCCCGAGTCGGCATGGCGTCGGCCCGGGCGGCTTACCAGGAGAAACGATATGAAATTCATGGTGATGCATAAACATGACCAACGCACCGAAGCAGGTCAGGTCCCGTCCGCCGAGTTCATCGCGGCCATGGGAACGCTGGTCGGAGGCATGGCGAAGAGCGGTAAATTGCTCGACGGCGAGGGGCTCGGAGCCAGCAAGTCACGCTCGCGTCTCACGTTCCAGAGCGGTGAGCGCACCGTGGCCCACGGGCCGTTCGGCGGGAGTAACGAGCTGCCGGCGGGCTTCGTCAAGATCACGGTTCGGTCTCGCGAGGAAGCCATAGCGGCTGCCACGAAGATCGGCGAAGCCATTGGCGGCGATCTGGAGATCGAAGTCGGCAAGATCAACGAAGCGTGGGACTTGGGCCTGTGCGATCAGCCGCCGGATGCCCCCGAGCGCTACCTCATCATTCACAAGGCCACGCCCAGCTCCGAAGCCGGGAGCGTGCCGAACCTCGACGCGGTCGTGAGCGAGTTGAGCAGTCAGGGGGTACTCACTGCGTCCGGGACACTCTTGCCCTCGTCGCGGGCAAAGCGGTTGACGTGGCGAAATGGTACGCACACGATTCTCGACGGGCCTTTCGCCGAGTCCAAGGAGCTCATCGGAGGCTATGCAATCCTCGACCTCGCATCCATGCAGGAGTGTCTCGCCTTCACGCGCCAGTACGCCGAGCTCATGCTGACGGCCCATGACACCCTCGAAATTGACATTCGCCCTTGCCTGTAGAGCCCCGAACAGGTTGAGAGCTCAACCGGCACTGCCAAAAGCCTGTCAACTCGTTGGGCGCTCGCCCGGCAAGTCGACCAAGCAGGCGTCCATCGACCAGAGTCTTCCCGTCCTCGGCGGATACCGTGCCACCTTGAGGCGGCTTTCATGGCCGCCCTCAAGGGCCCGGGACGCACGTGCCCAGGTCGCAGACGGCAGCTTCGGGGGGCGTCGGGCAGTCGCAGACCGGTCCCCCGCAGCCGGCCGCAAGCCACTCTTGCCCCAGCGCTCTGACGCCGTCCTCGCCCCAACGGCGACTCTGGGCATGGTAGCAGCCACCCAGACCGATCCCGCATAGCCCGTAGGCGATCTGGCAGTCGAAGTCCTCCGTGCAGGCCGTGCGCGAGACGTAGTCGTCGTACGCGGCTGCGATGTCCTCGCAGGAACGTTCGCGCTCGGCGCACACGGCGTGCGCGGACTGGCATTCCGCCAAAGAACGATAACTCTTGTCGCAGTCTTCGCCGACGCAATCGCACCCCACCATCGGCACGCACTCGGTGCCGTTGAACGCATAGATTGGCCCGGGCTCACAGCTCCCGACCAGGGTGATGTCCTGCGGTGTGCAGCCGGTCGAGCAACCGCGATTCGCGAGCTCGCACGAAGCTTCGTCTGGGTACGGACTGTCGCAGTCCGCTCCCTCGCAACTGCACCCCGAGACCCATCCGCAGCCGCTCCCCAGGAAGAAGACCCCGAAGGCCGCGTCGCAAGCACCCACGCCGGCAACATCCTGGGCCTCGCAGGTTGGTGGGGCGCCGCCTGCACCGCTGGCGCCGCCTATCCCCGAAGCACCCGCCGCGCCCCCGGACCCCGTGCTCGTGCTCGTGCTGCCGCCCGTGCTCGTGCTCGGGCCGGAACCGAATGTATTTCCTGCCACCGTGCCGGAACTCGTGGTCCCGCTCGTGACGGCGGCTCCCTGACTGGTCGAGCCCGAGCCGGTCGTTGCCGCGATGGCGGTGGTGCCACCGCCGTCCGTCGAAGACTTGGCGCTTTCCTTGTTCGTTTCTCCGCCGCAGGCTCCGAGCACGAGACCCGCGACCAAGACGGCGATGCCCCTGACAGTGGGATCTGTGCCAGGTGTGCCAAACGCATGTGTTACGCTTGTGTTTGTGGGCGATCGCATGGTGCGGGGGACCAAGGCAGCATCCATGCCAGCCCCCGCTGCGCGTTCGGCGGCGATTTTCGGCACTGGGCTCTGCCGCATCCCTGGCGCAAGTGACCAGGGTCGCTCGCGCCGACCAGCCTGGCGAACCAACGGTGGTCCTGTGGTCCGGCCGGCGTTCGATGCTTTCCTTGGGATCGTTTTCGCCTGTGGCGGGCCCGCATTCGCGCATAGTCTGGAGGGCATCCGATGCCCGACTCCAATCGTCACTCCGATCGAGGCCACGAGTCTGATGGCGCCGCCGGGCCCCACCTGAGAGCGCGCCAGGGCGCGGGAGGTCGGTGTCGCCGGCTCGCGCTCTTGGCCGTCGGCCTCTGGCCCCTCGCGTGCGGCACCGCATCGCAGGGGTCGACTCCACCCGGAAGCGGCGGGGATGCAACCACCACCAGCGGCGGCGGATCGCCTGGTGGCACGGGCGGCACGACCGTCGGCGGCGGCACAACCGTCGGCGGCGGCACAACCGTCGGCGGCGGCACAACCGTCGGCGGTGCGGGAGGGAGCGTCACCTCGACGGGGAGTGGCGGCGCAGGCGGGGCGACCACCGAGGGAACGGGCGGAGTCAGCGCCACGACCACCACCGGTGGAGCTGGGGGCGCAGGCGGTGGACCCTATGACGTCATGCTCGACCCTTACGGGACGAGCCCGCTGGTGGCGGTGATCAACCTGCACGAGGTCGAGGCGAGCAGTGTCGAGGGAGTCCAGGTGGTGGTCGCCGGGCAAGATGGCTCGGCAGACTTCACGAAGGCTTACTCGCCGACCGATAGTGAGCTCTTGGAGCAGCTGGACACCTCTGATTTGACCTTTCCGGAACCGGGCTACCCGGTTCCCGTGTTCGGGCTTTACGCGGACCGCAAGAACGACGTCAGCATTCACGTCGATCGGTCCGGCCAAGATCCGCTCGACCTGACGCTGCAGCTCGAGACTCCCCTGGCACGCTCTGGCGAGGACCCCTGGGTCCCGACCATTCAGGTCACGACGAGCGCGCCCGAGCAGATGGAACCGGGCTGGACCGTGGCCGAGATCAGTATCGAGCAGAACCCCAATCCGCCCATCGTGTTTGCCGAGTGGACTCGCTCGATCGCCTACGACGAACGCGGAGCCATCCGCTGGGCGCTACGGCTGGACGACCTCCCCAAGGGAGAGACCTTCACCCTGCGGCGTTCTATCACGGGCAACTTCCTCACGGGCTCGTTCGACACCCTCGTCGAGGTCACGAAGCTCGGTCGCATCCTGCGCTCCTTCCAGCTCCCCGAACACACGGTCCACCACGAGATCGTGCAAATCGGCAGTGAAGACAACGGCGAAGGCATGTCGGACGGGACACCGAGCGAGCACTTCGGCAATCTGCTCGTTCTGGCGTCGAAGAACGATTCGGCCACCATCCAAGATCACGTACTCGAGCTGGACGCCGCGACTGGTGAGGTGTTGAACGACTGGGATCTCAGCCAGGTCCTCGATCCCTCGCGGACGACGTTCATCTCTCCGGAGGAGTGGCCCGCAGGTGCCAGTGACTGGCTCCATGAAAATGGGTTGGCCTATTCCAGGGCGGACGAATCGATCATCGTTTCGGGTCGGCACCAGGGGGTCGCGAAGATCCGTCGTGATGGAACGCTGGTCTGGCTGCTTGCGCCGCATCGAGGTTGGAACGAGCCTCAGACGGAACAGCTGCTCACGGCGGTGAACGCCAGCGGCGAGCCCTACGAGGATGTCGTCCAGCTGGGGGACGAAGCGGCAGGGGACGCGGCTTCACCGGAGTTTGACTGGGCCTTTGGTCAACATTCGCCGGTACTGCTCTCCAACGGAGACCTGCTGCTCTTCGACAACGGCTGTCGACGGCACTGGGGCGCTCCCTACGCCAGCTACTCCCGCGCCGTCATCTATCGCATCGACGAGGCGGCGATGACCGTCCGACAGATGGGCCAATTCGCCCTCACGCGCCAAGAGTCGTCCTACTACGTCTCCAACACCCTCCAATTGGCGGACACGGGCAACCTGTTCATTCAGCCTGGCGGGAGCGCCGAGCTCCCCGCCGTGGCCAAGGAGGTCCGGACTCAGATTGCCGAGGACGGAACGGTGACCTTCGGTGACGTCGTGTTCAACGCGGCCATCGATCTGAGCTGGGTCGACTCCAGCCGCTGGTACGTCTACTCGTTTCGCGGTCACCGCTGGACGTTCTGAACGGTCCGCGAGTCGCCTTTCCTGCGGGACGACATCGTCAACGAGCATCGATGCCTCGACCTGCCTCAAAACGCAGTCCTCTATCGAATCGATTCGATGTATTCGTCCATCGCTCGGTTGCCGATCGCGTCGCATCTACTGGTAGTGTAGCAGCATGCTTCGCTGTGCCGCCGTCATCACGCCCTCGCTTTTCCTGGTTGCGTGTTTTGGACAGAGCTCTTCCGGCGGTGAACCGGGGGACGGGACCCATGACTCCCGCGATGCCGGCAGCCAGGGGAACGGAGAGTCTTCCACAACTGCGGGCGACGCGATGCACGACGACGATACGTCTTGGGGTGGAGCCCCTGATCAGGGTGTCGGCGCGTCCTTTTCGTGCACGGCTGTGCACTCGGCGACGAGCACCGTGGTGCTGCGAGATCAAGCGGATGTCACGGCGCTTCGCGGCGTCTCGAGCTTGAACCAGTCTCTCTTGATCACCGGCGACGTCAACGATCTGTCCGAGCTCGCATGCTTGTCTCACATCTCCGGGGACCTGTACGTGGGCGAGACCAGCGTACTCGAGAACCTTTCCGGTCTGGAGAACCTCCGCTCCGTGGATGGAGCCGTTCGCATTGGGGAGGGATGCCAGTACTCGGAGCCCGAAAATTGTCATGGTAACCTTGCGCTCGAAAGCGTTGCTGCGCTTCGGAACCTCGAGCACGCAGAAATGATTGTCATCGCTGGTGAATGTTTTGGTGAAAGCCAGACCGGTTGCACGCAAAACGCGGCGCTCGAGAAAGTGGAATTCGATCGAGTCACCGAACTCGAGGGTGTGGGTATCGTTGGAAACCCCGCGATGACTGAAGCTAGTTTCGCTGCGCTCACTCACCTTGGTGGCTTGAGGATCGATGAAAATCAAGAGCTCGAGAGCGTTGCTTTTGGGTCGCTCGTCGATGTCGACGGGGCGTTCAGCCTGGAGGATTTGCCCCACCTCACGCATGCCGCGTTCGGTGGCCTGGCTGCCGTGGGCGACCGCTTCGACGTCGTCGCTACGGGTCTGCATGATCTGAGCGGGTTTGGAAACTTGGCGGAGATGACGTTCCTCAGCATCGAGGATAATCCTTCGCTGCTCGCGTTGGTCGGCTTGCATCCGAAGGAGCTGGTCAGGCTGACGATCTGGGACAACCCGCTGCTGGAGGATCTCCGGGCGCTGGCATCGCTGCGGTCGGTTTCGACGCACGTGAACATCCGGGGCAACCCAAACCTTCCCACGTGCGAGGTGTCCTGGCTGGTCGATTCGATCGGCGAAGACAACATTCACGGAAGCGTATTGATCGCCGATACGGACGACTCTGCCTCCTGCTCACCTTGAGTCGCGACCCAGACGAGCTCGGGGCAAGCTCGCTCAACCGGCGGGGGCGAACGGGGCGTGCCTCCTTTTTATGTACATGCTGTCGAAGGCGATGACCTGCGGGGCGAACCTGCTGCGCTCAGGGTCGCGCGTCGACGTTGCCGCCTCGGAGGCGGAGGGGGGGAGAGGGGCGGGCGTCGCCGCGGAGCCACTCCTGCACTCCCACGAAGGCCAAGACGAGGAGGCCCACCAGCACCAGCCAGAACTTACCTTTGGACGGGCCGGGTTCGCACTTGGGGCAGCTCATGCGAAGGCCTCTCGAGCTCCAGTTTCGAAGCCGCTCGCTCTCATGAGCGCTCCACTACCGAACCGAGCTGAACTACGAACCCCATCTGCCATCGTTAGCATGGTCCAGCATTCACCACGATTCAATCCTTTGGTGGCCCACTCAGAATCCTTTTTGGTGGATGCGGCTCTTACTCGAAAAGCTCCCAAAATAGCGAGGAACCCATGAGCCACAGAGAACAGCCCACTGCCCATTTTGCCTCGGCCAGGCCGGGAGGTGCATGATGTGCCGTAGGATCGATTGTTCCCATTGCGGAAAGCCTTCGTTTGCCGGCTGCGGAATGCACGTGGAACAAGTGCTCGGCGACGTTCCGCAGGCTGAGCGCTGTCGCTGCCACGAAACTCGAGCGACCGAGGGACAAGGGCGTGAGAGCGCGTGGAGCGTACTTGGCTCGCTCTTTTCGCAGCGACGGCGCTCCTGAAGACGCCCTAGGTGGCGGGTGCCGCAAGGGCCCGGAACTGCGGAGACCCCCGTCGCTCAGCGCAACCCGAACGCTGCGTCAGTGATGGCTCGAACGTTGCCGTCCTCGCGCGGTCCCATTCCGGGTTCGCGCGTTCCAGCGCTGAGGAGCGGGCCGGGTACACAACCGCCTGCGATCAAGACAGCTGCCACTGCGCCAAATACCAGCCTTTCTCGCCGCAGCAAGGGCAGGCTGGGGCCACTGGCGGGCGCGCCGCAGAACAGCGAGAAGTACATCCTGAGCACCGCAAGGCCTGTGAGTGCACCGGCTGCGACGATGCATACGGTGAGCAGGGGGAACGTCTGGACCGTGGCGTCGATCAGCAGCTCCTCCCCCACGAAACCGAGCGTCCCGGGAAAGCCCGTGCAGGAGAGGCCCAACACCAGGAAGGAGACGGCCAGCAATGGCAGCTGGGCGTAGCCGCCGTGATACTGGTTCAGAGTCAGCCGTCCCCGCCTGGCCTCGAGCGCCAGAATGCAACGCGCGATCCCGGTGAAGGCCAGGCCCGAAGAAAGCCAAAGGATCCGTGCCGCCGTGATTCCCTGTTCGCCTCCCGCATGCAGACCTGCCAGGACGAGCGCCGATTGACTGGAGAACAAGTAACCCGAGGCGCGCCGCGCATCATTCTGAAACAGCGCAAGCGCCGCGCCGTAGACCGTCGTCGCGAGGGCCAATGCCACCACGCACGCGAAACCATCGGAGGGGCGTGGGGCACCAGAAGAACGTACGCCACGTACGATCCCATTTGCGGAGCGCTGAACAGCACGGTTGGCCCTATTCTCCCGAGCTCGAATGCCTGGGGAACCCAAGCGTGAAATGGCAAGACTCCTTTGCGGATGAGCACGGCAGCCGCGATCATGCAGTACCCTGCCGTCCGGGAGCCATCTCCGAGCGGCGATGCTCCGAGCAACAGGCCAACCCCGCTGGCGAGCAGCAAGCAGGCGATAGCCAGATAGAAAGTCAGAACTCGCCGGAGCTCACGAAACTGCGGGGCCCCGAGTCCTCCCCAGAAGATTGCACTCGAAGCCGTCCACAAGACCACCAGTAGTGCGGGGCTTGGCGTCAAGAACGCCAGCGTGGTGGCAAGTGTCGCCAGAGCCGTGCGTACCAATCCCCCGCCATCGAGGCGGTGGCGCGGCGTAGCTCCCACCGTAAACAACCAGAGCGCCGCCGGTAACGGCACGAGTGCAGACGTGAATCCGTCGATGCGCAAGAGCACGACGCCCAGGGCAGGCGTTTCCGCCCAGCCGTCGGGCCATGCGAGGTGGAAATTTCCCAGGCTCGACACGAACCATGCGCCGGACGCCAGAGTCAGCATCCCGATCGCGCAGACCACGGTGATTTCGCGCAGACGCTGCGCGCTCTCGACCCACAGCGACGCCGCCGCCGCGACCAGCGGTGCTGCCAAGACGCAACACACCCACGCCAGCGCCCCCGTCACCCCGCGCCTTCTTTCCGGCGCTCGGGTCGTCGAAACTGACCACAGAGGAAACGGTCCGCCCGATCCGCCCTGGCAAGCAGCCAGTAGAAGGGGGCAATCACGTACCGCTCCAGCGAAGCATCGAGAAAACCGCGTTCCAGAGCGGGCAGGTACAGCGCGTTCAGCCAGATATTGGGGCGTGGCATCGGTCGGTCGCCATTGCCGCGCCCCGACAGTCTGGCATCGAGAGCATGCAAGTCGTGAAGGATGTTCGGCGAAGCCAACAGTTGCAGCAGGCGGAAGCACGAGTGACCCAGCAAGTGCACGAAGGCGACGCGCGGAAAGCCACAGCCAATTTCCAGCACGATGAGACCGACCTGCGTGAGCGCCGAGTAGGCTATGGCAGACTTGACGTCACTCTGGACACGCGCGACGACGGTTGCGTACGCAGCCGTTGCTACGCCGATGAGAATCGTGCACACGCGCGCCGCGTTCGACTGGACCAACAGAGGTTCGGCTCTGATGAGCAAATAGCACCCAGCATGGATGGAGAGTGCCCCGTAATAGACGGCGCTCGACGGCGTCGGCCCTTCCATTGCGCGTGGTAGCCACCCCGAGAATGGCAGGAGAGCGCTCTTACAAGCCACGGCAACGAGCAGGAGCAACAGGACGATGAGCACTTGACCGGTCTCGAGCGCCAGCACCTCGACCTGGCCGGAGAACACCCCGGACAAGCTACCGCTCGCTGACCAGTAGTGCAGCAAAACGGATGCTCCCAGCATGGCGGCGTCGCCGACACGGTACGCGGCGAATACTCGGAAGGCGTTGGCAACAGGTACTCTGCGCTCGTGGAAGAACCCCACCATCAGCGTGGAGCTCAGCCCCAAGAACTCCCAACCCGCGAACTGAAGCTCGATGCAACCAGCAAGCGCGACCAGGGTGATGCCAAGTGCGAACAGACTGAACTGGACGAAGTAGCGATTAAAGCCCTTTTCTCGATGCAGATAGCGGCTCGAAAACGCCGCCACCACGCCGCAGGTTCCCGCGCACAGGGTGACGAATCCGAGCGAATAGCCGTCCAGCACGAAATCAAGCGCGAATTCGCTGCTGCCGAAGGCAAACCATGCGCCAAAGGAGAGCACCTGGGGGTGCATCTTCCCGCCGACGTAGAGGCCACAGGCCGTGAGCGCGGCGAGGAACTCTACCATCATGGTCCCACCAGTCAGCAACCCTACGGCTCGTTCGCCCAGCGGTCGGCGAACGAGCGACGGTAGTCCAAGCGTTGCCAGCAGCAGCAGAGGCCCCAACACCATCACCAACAGCGTGACTCGCAAAGCGCCGAGCGGTGGGATCATGCGGAGAGCTCGGCAGCGTCGCTAGCTTCGAGCCAAACCGGAGCCAGGTGCTCGCGTCGGCCGCGATAGTACGCAAGGGAATCGCCCTGCATGCGAGGCGGAGTGCTGGAGCAGGCGTAAGGCGTCGATCCGTCCGCCGTCAATTCGACGACCTGGTTGCTGTCCGGATCCAGCGCGCCGAGGTAGAGCCAAGCGTGTTCCACCAGACGGCGCAGAGTCGCATTGTCTTTCACGACCTGGCGTAGGCGCTCCGCGGATGCTTCGACCACCACGGTGAGTCGCACGGGTTCGTGAATTTCCAGCATTTGCCAAGGCAAACCGGTGCGCAAATCGCTCCGACCACCGTCCATCACCCCCAGCAGACCCGCGACGTTGTGGGGCAGCTTGGTGCCCGAGCCGTAGCCACTGGGGTCCACATAGCCGAAGAAGTACTCGAGGTTGATACCAGCGACGACGGGGACGACCCCAGCGATCACTCGCGCCAGGATGGTGCCGTCGCCGTCGCTCGACGGATCGTAGGATACGAGAAAGCAGCGCCGATCCAGGAAGAGGCCGCGCGTCCGCGAGCGTCTGCCAATGACGCAAAAGGCGTTTGTCGCGTGGCCATATTCAGGCCGCGGTTGAGCGAGGTCGGCCGAGCGCGCCTCGGCGTGAGCCAGCGCGAGTCGGGGAGGAAGCCAGTCAGGAACTCCGTCGAAGCGCCGGCAGCGTTCATGCGCGTCGCGTGCCCGGGCGCGCTCCAAGCTGGCGCGAGCACGGACGACCAGCGAGCGGTGTCGAGTCGGAACCAGATCCAGGTCGAAGAGTGTCACCTGGCTGCTGGCTGTGTTGCGTTCGCCACCTACGAACCAGCTGTCCTGGGAGAGCCGCACGCCTGCCGTCGCAAGCTTGGCTCGGACTCGAGGGTCGTTGGCCATTTGCGCGAAGGCGCGGGCGTTGGGCCCGCCGCGCCCGCCGCCGCATGCACCGCAGTCGTGCGCTGACTCATGCGGGTTGTTCAAACTGCTGGAGGCATGCCCCAGGACAAAGACGAGGGGAGCGCAGCGACCGTCGAGCCCCATGTCCACGAGCTGACGCTCCACGATCCGCGCCATCTCATCGACCGAGAAGCCAGTGTGCTTCCCAATGGGAGGTGCCGCCTGCTGGCGCTCCAGGCCAAGTCGAGTCCGAGCACTGGACGTCGCGGAGTGGCGCGGTTTGCCGAACGAGTGCGTGAGCCAGGGAAACAGTACGCGAAGCACGCGCGGAATGACCCACAGCACGCCAAGCAAGGCCATGATCACGGCTCCGCGGAACAAGGTGCCGCTGCCCAGATGGATGTTCTTGCCGAGCAACGCAGACGATCGCTCGAAGAATCGGCCAATGCGCGCACGCATCGTGGTCTGGTCGTTTCGTACCTCGGTGACGAAGTGCTCGGGTTCCAGCGAGACGGGGCAAAGCGGTCGCGGTCGCGCATCCGTCTCGCCCTCGAAGTACATGGCCACGCCAAAGTAGCCGGGGGCGCCGTAGGTTTCGACTTTCGGCTCTACCTCCTCCAGATGTCGCCGAAGCGACTCCTCGCGCTCGTCGATGCAGAAGACTACCTGAAACGACGGTTGCTCACTCGAGCGCCCCCCCCGCTTGGAAGCCAGGGCGTCCAGAAACTGTCTTCTCGAGCGTCGCTCGTAGGCGCGCTGCAGAACGCGGCGTCGCCGAAGAGAGTCGAACATTTCGAGTTCTGCTTCGATGGTGGCCAACTGCGCCGGCGACCAGCGCGACACATCCTGTGTGCTGCTCCCGAGCAACTGAGCCACCTGGAACAAGCGCCACGCTCGCTCAATGGGCGGCTGGAAGCCCCTTGGGGCGACACGGTTTCGGAGGGTTTGGCGCAGATCCAACAAGCGCGCGCCGTCACGCGGAAGGCACTGAGCGGCGTGGGCAACGGCCACGCGGACCAGCAATAAGCGCGTTGCCAGGAAGTCGATGAGTTTTGCAGGCACTGGGCGTGCGGGGGCCCGATCGGGCCGCTTCTCGAGCTGGCGCACCATGCCTGCCCAGCCCCTGAGCGCCAAGTGCCTCCGCGGTCAGGAACTCTTCCCACTCGCCTTCGGGCACGCCCAGAGCGCGCAGCGAATGTTCGAGCGAGCGCTTCGCGTCGCGTTCCGCAGTCAGGTCCTCGCCCACCACTCGAGGCAGCTCGCGCGCCCAAGGACCGCAGCAACGGGCCACCGAGCGCGAGTACATTTGAACGAAGCAAGCGTGCATGCCCCGTTCACGTCCGTTCATGGGCCACTGCGCGAGGCCTTGGTCCAGGTAGGCACCTACGAAAGGGATCAACAGCGCGTGCACCCAATCGTCCACGTCGATACCGCCCAGCGCGATCAGTAGGTCTCGATGGCGCCCACCACGGACCACCTCGGGTAGAGGTCGATTCTCGGAGCGCTGGACAGCCTGCCCGCACGCAGTCCAGAGTTCGCGAACGCGTGTGGCCTCTGACGCGCGCTCCTCGGACGGCGGCGCTCGCGGCACGTCCTTGCGAAACACCTCGAGAACATCCGTCTCATTCAGCAGCCAGCGCAATGCTGGCCCCTCGGTGTCCTGGTATCCATAGCGGAGCAACAGCCACCAAAGCTCACGCCTCGACAACTCTCCGACCAGCATCTCGTCGGAACGCTCCCCAAGCTCGGCCTGCAGCTCCTCGCTGAGGTCGGACTCGGTGATGCGACCGCTCGCAATGGCCTCGCGATAACGCGCTTCGGCAAGGAACGCTCGACAGCCGAGCCGTTGGCTCGCCTGGACCACCGCAGCTTCGAAGGGCAGCTGCTCGAGCGTGTGCAGGGGATTGTGATGGACGAATACATTGATAGGCCCTTGGGCCGGCAACCAGCGGGCCGCCGCCTCGACGGCATCGGCTACCCAATCATTACTCTTCATGGAATAGTCTTCCGATGTCATCAGACGTAATTCTGCGTAATCTAGAGTAAACAAAAGGTCAACCGAGCGGCAAGGACATCCGGAGTACGATGACGGTGGAAGTAGTGAGCTCAGCAGTGCTCGCCAGAGAATTGGGACTGAGCGACCGCGCGTTTACCGACCTGGCCGCCCACCGGGAACTGCCCGCCATTGCCGTCGGGAATGCCTGGCGTGTCCGTCGTTCCGCGCTTCAGGCCTGGGTGGAGGACCGCTCGTTGGGACTAACGCGGCACGGAGACGAGGTGCCCAGCGACTCGCTGCCCGCCTTCCCATTCGAGGACGCGCTTCGCGCTGACCAGGTGATGCCAAACCTGAAGGGGCACACGGCTCCCGCAGTGCTCGTGGAGCTGTCCAACGAAGCGCACCGCCTGGGATTGGTTCGAAACAGGCTGGCTTTCCTAGGAGCGCTCCTCGAGCGAGAGAGCGTCTTGACCTCGGCGGTCGGCGATGGACTCGCATTCCCGCGCCCCTTGCAGTCGGATTCCGAGCAAGTCGACCAGCCCTTCCTGCTGTTCGGGCGCCACCCCTTGGGGGTCGATTTCCGAGCACGGGACAGCAGACGTGTTCACTTCGTGGTGCTCCTTGGAATCCGGCAGGAACGACCCCACGTGCCCTGGCTCGGGAGTGTGGCTCAATCGCTGCGCGATGGAACCGTCCAGGCGCGCCTCACATCAGCTCCGGATCGAGCCGAACTCCTTTCTGTGCTCACCGGTCTTCTCCACGGCTCCAGCGGTCAGAGCGATTCGCGCAAGTAGACCCAAGTTGGGAACAACGCCAGCCTGAAGCGCTCCCCGCATGAATTGACGGCATACGTAGTTCGATGCAAATTGAAGGAATCCTCAACGCATTCAGTCGGCTCACCAGGGCATTCCGGTCATGAGCGCCGATCGGTTGATGACCGTCAAACATTTGGCGGCCTACCTGTGTGTGAACGAGCGGACGGTCCTCAAGCTGGTTCAAGACGGGGCGTTGCCCGGGGTCAAAGTCGGCAATCAGTGGCGCTTCCGAAAGACCATGATCGACACGTGGCTGGACGACCAGATGCTGGGTATCACGCCCCGCTACGTCGAAGCGATGCGGCCCGATGCTCCGCGTCACATGTTGAGCCTGGCAAGCTGCTTCGACGCCAGCCATATCGTTGCCCAGCTCGCTGGCGGCACGAAGACGTCGCCGGTCATCGAGCTTGCCGCGCACGCGGAGCGACTCGGCCTCGTCAGGGATGCGACCTGGTTCGTGGGCGCCCTGATCCAGCGCGAAAACGTCCTGCCCAGCGCCCCGGGCAACGGCCTGGCGTTTCTTCACACACTGCAGCGCCACCCAGAGCAAATCGCCAAGCCCTTCATGGTACTCGGGCGATCCAAGGCGGGTGTGGATTTCGACGCGCTCGATGGCAATCCCACTCATCTATTCTTCGTGCTTGGCCTCAAGTACGATGTTCTCCACCTGCCGTGGCTTTCGAAGTTGGTTCATATGCTCGCTCAGCCGGGCGTCGTGCCCTCGGTCTTGGAGGCCAACTCCGCAGACGAGATCTATGCGCGCCTCGCGGAAGCGGAACAAAGCCTCGAACCGGGCAAGGCTTCCTGAGTCGTTGCGAACCAGCGTGGGCGCTTCGTTGAGGGGGAGCCCTTCGGAAGGTGGGCTCGTGATCGACAGCGGGCAGAGACAGGGAGGTAGACTCTGCTCACCGGACGAATCAACACGTACGGTCGAGCCCAAGGTCAGCTTCTGGCTCCAGAACGACGGGCCTGTCCAGGGACGCCGCGTCGCTTCAGTACACGATATCCCGCAAGCACGCCAACCAGGCTCGCGGAGGAGGAATACAGGACGAACATGGCGGGCGTCTTGGTGTCGCTCCCCGCCAGTAGCCCATGCAGCAAGGCAGCCGCAAACACTACGAAGGAAGTGTAGTGGAGCTTCCGCCATGCCTTCGCGCCGATGCGCTTCCGCCAGGTGAAGCTCGCGTGGACCACGAGCGCGCCGTAGGCCGCGAGCACGCCTAGCGCGACCGCAATAGAACGATAGGAGGATGCGAACGGGACGAGCAGATCGAGCACATCGAACCGAATGAAGCGGTCGCCAAGCAGCGCGAGCGCGTGCACTGCTACCATGGAGAGCGCCACGCTCGACAGCCAGCGGTGGGCAGCCACGCTCCGGGCCCGAGGCAGGAAGCGGTCCGCCGCCCCCGTCGAGACGAACAGGCCGAAGACGACGTCGAGCGTCAGTGCGAGAAAGGCCGTGATTCCCGCTGCACGCGAGGTGATCCAGAGAGATGTCCCGTCCAGTTTCGGGATGACGCCAGTTCCGACGCCCATTCGGACTGCGATAGCGTCGAGCACGAGCAAGAGGACGCCGCCGAGGGAGACGCCGAGCGCGATATGTCTACGCACGGGCCACCTCGCGGACCTCGAGAGCACCGACGAACAGCGGAACGCCGCTTCTGTGCACCAGCACGCCGCCGACACCAGCGTGGCGCTCGAGGAAGCGGCGTCCCTGCCGTGCGCCCAGCAACAAGGCGGTTTTCGCGAAGACGTCGGCCAGCTCCGCGCTCGGGGCGACCACCGTCGCCTGCAGCAGATCGCTCGCGGAGGAGCTCTGCGTGCGAGGATCGATCAAGTGGTGAAAGGACCTGTCGCCCACCCGCCACTGCCTGCGGTTGCCCGCGCTCGTCGCCACGGCCGCGCCCGAGATGGCGAGCGTGGCGAGCGTGCGGGACGGAACTTCTGGATCTTCGACATCTATGAGCCACTGGTCTCCTGTGGGACCGGAGCCGAGCATGAACGCATCGCCACCCGCATCGATTGCGCCGGACTCGTGCAAGTGGCGTGCAGCGAGATCGACCGTTGTTCCCTTGGCCATGCCACCGAGGTCGATCTGCACGTGCCCAGGACGCCAGACGAAGCGTGTTTCGTGCTCGAGCACGACGTCCAGGAACTTGCCTGTCTGCGGCAAGCAGCTCGTGCGCTGTCGATCCAGTCCGCCCGGCGTGAACGACCGATCGTAGCCGAGAGCGCAGAGGGTCGCGCCCATGCCTGGATCGAACAGGCCGTCGGTCATCTCGACGTAGGCGCGTGCCCGCACGAGCATCTCGAAGAGCTGTCGGGAAGCAACGAATGGACCGTCGCTACGGTTGAGCGCGGAGAGCTCGCTGTCCTTGCGGAATCTGCTGAACCGACGCTCTGCGTCCGCGAACGTGGCGGCAACCTGCGCGGCAATCGACTCTTCGTCCCCGCGGGCAGTCACTGCCACCTCGGTATTCATCGCGCGGAACGTGAACGTCACGAGCTCCGAGTCCGAATGCGACCCGCGCGTGGAGGCGACACGCGACGCGGAGCCGGAACCGCTCGCGTCATCCCGCTCGGCGCTGGGACTTCGTCGGCCGCGATGTGCCAGCCCGCCGGCAGTTGCACCACGGGGCGCGCTGAGGAGGGCAGATCCTGGTACCATGTCGCAACTTGCCGCTGCGCGGGCGGTTCCCGCGTCGGCTCGGTGAGGGACAGCTCGACAGAGCGGCCGGGCGCACGCGCGCCCAACCCCAACCCCAACCACGCGATCACGTAGACACTCCCGAGAACTGCCACGAGATGGAGCTTCATGTTTGCTGGCCCCCCTGCAGGCTTGGGGGAGCGCGGGCGCCTAGTCGTCGTCATGACTGGCCTCGTGCTCGTGCTCGCGATGCTCGCGGATTCGGTGATGATCGTCGACATCCT
This sequence comes from uncultured delta proteobacterium, assembly GCA_963809955.1. GTDB lineage: Bacteria > Myxococcota_A > Polyangia > Polyangiales > Polyangiaceae > JAICQQ01. The sequence continues at coordinate 611,973 of CAWELQ010000005.1, read as the reverse complement.
GGTCGCTGCGCCCCCGGCGCTGGTAGGCGGCCAAGACCACTTCAGGGGCGTTGTCCGTCGGGGTCGTGGCGGGGGCCTCTGGCCTGGCATTCGGAGCAATGGGTACGAGCACGACATTAGGTGCACTGGGTTGCGTCACTGAGCCTGTCTCGATCGCCGCGCGGCTTGCCTGGGCCTGCTTCGCCCCGGCGTCGTCGTTCGGGGGCACGAGGTACCCGCCGAGCGACGCCGCGGTGACGCCGATTGCCAGCGTGAGAGCGGCCGTCGCGACTACGGTCGCAGTCATTCCCCGAGCACCAGATTTGTCTTCCATGGTCATCTTCAGATCTCCTTAAGTGGGCCAATCGCCCGTCGTCTCCAACGCTTCGGTCTTCGAATTGGCGCTTTCACAGATGTGATAGGCGCGTGATCTTCTGGGTTTCTTGCCCTCTGATCCACCGGATGGCGGATCAGTCGCGGTCGTCGTGCCGCGTGGACGCAGAGTGGAGCGAGGGAGCGGCCTTTCCTGTGCCGCTGTACGCCTGGGCGGCACCATGCTGGTAGACCAAGCTCCCGCCGGCCTGTCCCGTGCGGTATCCGAGCCCCAGCACGAGGACCGTCCCCAACGTCGCTGCAGCGGCGGATGGCAGGCCAGCGCGACGGGAGCCGAGCGCGCCTGCCAGCACCATCAGCGCCAGCACGCCTCCGCTCGCCCAGACGAACAGCTCAGCGGCCTCCTCGTGCGCCTCGATGAAGCGCTCCGCGACCACGGACTCGACCCGGTCTTCTTCAGCCTCGCCGCTCCGGAGCGCGAGTATGCCCGAGCCGACCAGAATGGCCTGAAGAGCGATTGCCATGACCCAGGCACGAATGGGTAACCAGCTTCGCCACCAGGCGAGCAGTAAGCCACCAGCGATCAGCGGCATCAGGATGGCCAACGCTATCGGGATGTGGACTAGCTTCGGGTGAAAGAACAATGCATCCATTTTGAAAACTCCTCGTGTGGCAGTTCCCTGAAACATGGCGTCGTGTCAGCTCGAGGCCATCCGCCATGCGTGGCATCGTAGGAGTTACGGGCCCTTGGCACGTCCCGAGCTGACACCTGAAGGAAGGTCCCATCCTCGTGGCTTTTCGTTGCGGCCGCCCTCAATCGCTTTTCGAGATCTGGTGATGCTGGAATCCGCCGTGTTCGAAGGTAACGTGGTCCCCCGGGGTGCTTGCCGAGCCATGCAGGGGGTTGGGCATGGTTGGTCGGGAGGGGTGGCGGAGTACGACGCTCGTCTGCACTGGGTCGGGTTCGACTTCGCTTGCAGACTGAATGCCGGCACCATGGGCTTGCGCTCGGACTAGTTCGATGTCCAGCCTCCCACACTTGGGAGCCAACCCCGAGAAACGTGGGACCACTGTCAGCCTCGCATCCGCGGCGCCATCTGTGTCGGTTTCCATGACGCGCCAGGGGATGCTCGCGGGCGCCTGTTCGGTCGCTTGGATGCCGCCAGCGTGTCTCGCGCTAGGGGTTGTCCTGGTAGTGGAAGCGTCGCAGTCGGCCATCGGAAGCGTGCATTCCAGGAATCTCCGAGCTACAACTCTTTCACGAACTACGGGAGAGGCGCGGTAAGGTGTTGTCTCTGTGGTTCAGCCGAGAACGATGAGCCTTCCCAAAGCTACAGACGGCGGCGTGCTATTCGAGCTGGGAGCGCTTGCTCGAGAGCTCTGCAACGACGAGACATATGCTCGCGAAGGGCATGCGGCGCGCACGCTGATCCGGTCGTCCGACTTACGGATTGTGCTCATAGCGATCCAAGCTGGGAAGACCATTTCGGAGCACCGTGCAAACGTAACGGCATCGGTGCAGGCCCTGTCCGGTCGCCTTCGTCTGCAGCTGCCGGATCGCAACGCAGAGGTCCCCGCGGGTCACCTGTTAGTGCTCGGTCCCGGACTGCGACACGATGTGCACGCCGAAGAAGACAGCACGTTCCTCTTGACCCTTGGTTGGCCCGCCAGCGAGTAGTGGCGGGTGTCGAGTAAGAAGTAGCAGAAGCCACCAGCGGCGGAGGTCCCCATGAGAGCTGCTTGTTGCGGCAATTTGCCTCGGGTGTGGTCGACTCCTGGTTACAGGTCGAATGCGCACTTTACGGCAGGCAGCTACCTGGCTCCTGAGAGCGCGCTTGAGGTGGCTGCTTCGCAGGGTGTATGGACAGCTCTGGGGTAGCTCGATGAGCAAGCGAACCAATCCGGACTGGGAGCCGACCTCGGCGGGCGTGCTTCATGATCAAGTGACCGCTTATGACGACATGCGTCACCGCTGTCCGGTCGCCTGGAGCGATCGTCTCGGATGGTCCTTGTTTCGCCATGCGGATGTCGCTCGTGCGCTCGCCGAACCAGAGACATTCAGCAATCTGGTGTCGGCGCGGCGCTCGGTTCCGAACGGGATGGATCCGCCGGAACACACGGCGTACCGGCGAGCAATCGAGCCATTTTTCTCCCCGGACAGAATGCAGGCGTTCGAACCCGCGTGCCGAACGATTGCTGACGAATTGCTCGGACCGCTTGGAATGTCGAAAGAGGAGTTCGACTTGATCGAGGCGTTTGCGGTTCCGTTCGCGCTCAGGTGCCAGTGTGCCTTCCTCGGGTGGCCCGAGGACCTCGTCGAACCCGTGCGAGACTGGGCCCGAAGAAACCGACAAGCCGTCCTGGCCGATGATAGGTCGAAACTGAGTGAGATCGCGTTGGAGTTCACGTCGTACGTTGCCGCGCTCCTGGAACAGCGGCGTTGTGCGTCCAAGCCTCCCGACGACGTCATGACCGCTTTGATGCGGGTCGAGGTGAATGGTAAGCAGCTGACCAACGAAGAGCTCACCAGCATCTTGCGCAATTGGACAGTGGGTGAAGTTGGAAGCATGGCGGCAGCCGTTGGCATTCTTGCCGGGCAGCTCGCCGTCTCTCCCCAGCTGCAGCAGCGCTTGCGCGAGGAGTTCGCTCTCTTACCCATCGCCATAGAGGAGATGCTGCGGAGTGAAGGTCCGCTGGTATCGAATCGGCGCCGCGTGACACGGGATGTCACTATCGGAGGGCGCCGCATCGCTGCGGGCGAGCAAGTATCGGTGATGTGGATCAGTGCCAACCGTGATGAACGGGTTTTCGAAGACGCTGGTTCGCTGCGACTCGATCGCGACCAGGAGGCAAACCTGCTCTGGGGTTCCGGCATTCATGTTTGCCCAGGGGCCCCGTTGGCCCGCCTCGAGCTGCGGATTGCCTTGGAGGTGCTGCTCTCGCTGTCAAGCGACATGGCGCTCGGCCAAGCAGCACCCACCCGGTTGGCTTACCCGGAAAACGGGTGGGCATCGCTTCCTGTGAGGCTTGCGTGATGATGTGCGAGGCTGGCTCGGCATGAAACCGGAAGTCACCAGAGCAGCGCTCCGCGGGCTTGCTGCAACGGCTCTCTTGGGGGCCCTCATCCTCCTGGGGTCACGCAACCTGTCCCACTTCGACGCGGCGCTGGTGGCGTACACCTTTTCGATTCTCTTCGCGACTTTCGGCCTGACCTACCGCTACAGTATGTGGCTCTCCAGGCCGCCAACGGCACTGTACTGGCGCCGGGGCTGGCAGGTGTTTTGGCGAGGGGGCTGGCGCCTACGCAATGCGGCCTTCTGGCTATCGCGCATGGGCCAGGACATTCTTGCAAACCGCTTCATTCTTCGGCGGGGCTGGCTACGCGGGGTCACACACCTGCTCATCATGTGGGGCTGTCTCCTGGCCGTTGCGATTACCTTTCCCCTCGTGTTCGGCTGGCTCCATTTTCGCCCCGTACCCGGTAATCTGGCTCTGTATGAAGCCGTGATCTTCGGCTTCGCCGCGTTTCGCTTTCCTCACGACTCGGTGGTCGGGTTCTTCTTGTTCCACGGTCTGGTATGGGCCTCATTTCTGGTGATCGCAGGAGTGATGCTGGCCATGCGTCGCAGGATGCGAGAAGAAGGTGCGGTCGCGTTGCAGCGATTCGCCGAAGACTTCATGCCCCTGATCCTCTTGTTCGCCGTGAGTGTTACTGGCCTGATGCTGACGGCGAGCTACACGTGGATGAAGGGCTTCGGTTTCTCATTTATCGCCATCCTTCATGCGATGATGGTCATCGCGACTTTCATCTGGCTGCCGTTCGGCAAATTCTTTCACATCTTCCAGCGGCCTGCGCAGCTAGGTGCTGGCTTCTACAAGGATGTCGGCCGTGCCGAGCAGCCCGCGCACTGTCGCCGCTGCGGTCACGCCTTCACGTCGCGCATGCACGTTCTCGATCTGATCGAGGTGGAACGGCAGTTGGGGTACTGCTACGACATTTCTGGCGACCCGGCAGAACACTACCAGTGGATCTGTCCGCCGTGCCGTCGCGCGAGCTTTGCCATGGCGCAGAGCCTGGCCTGGGGCAAGCGTCGCGGGGGAGAGCCGCTGGACGCTGTATCAGAGTCGCTCCCCATGCCCACGCATGCCAACCGCGGCCTGGGGGAGGGTCCCTTGGATTCAGAAGACGCGGAGAATTTTCACCCATGAGCGCACCGGATGAGGGGCGTGGGGCAGAGGTCGCCGGTGCGTCTACTCCCGGTCTCGATGTCGAGGTGATCCGCGAGTTTGGGCCCTTTCGCGCCTACGCAACCGATGTGCGCGTCGACTCCGGGGTCGAACCCGATCGCCTCGTCAAGACCCACTGCTGCTTCTGCGGTCAGCAGTGCGGCGTTCAACTCAAGGTGAAGGACAACACGATCGTCGGCATCGAACCCTGGTACGATTTTCCATTCAACCGCGGCATGCTCTGCCCCAAGGGAGTCAAGCGCTACCTTCAACAGGGGCATCCGGACCGGTTGCTGCATGCGTACGAGAAAGACCCGGCATCACAAAGCGGATTTCGGAAGCTCGACTATGGGGATGCCATTCGTCGAGTCGCCGAGGCGATCGAGCGCATCCAGAACGAGCACGGTGCCGATGCATTCGCCTTGCTTTCCGGTGCGAGCTTGACGACCGAGAAGACGTACTTGATGGGCAAGTTCGCCCACATGTGTTTGCGAACTGCAAATATCGACTACAACGGCCGCCTCTGCATGGTCAGTGCAGCTGCCGGAAACAAGAAAGCGTTCGGCATCGACCGTGCGGCGAATCCCTGGAGCGATATCCTCGGCGCGGAGGTCGTTCTCGTCACCGGAGCGAATGTCGCGGAGTGTGCTCCGATCACGACGAACTACATCTGGCAAGCACGCGAGCACGGGGCCAAGGTAATCGTGGTGGATCCACGAATCACGCCGCTAGCTCGAACCTGTGATCTGTTTCTGCCGATCAAGCCAGGGCGAGATGCTGCGTTATTCAGCGGCATTCTCCACCTCATGATCGACAATGACTGGATCGATCGCGACTTCATCGAGCAACATACCGTTGGTTTCGACAGCGTGGCTCGGCAAGTGCAGGAGTGGACGCCATCGAGGACCGCCGAGGTGACCGGGATCGCCGAGAGCCGAATTCGGCAAGCCGCCGAGTGGTGGGGAACGGCCAAGACGAGCTTTTTGATGCACGCCCGAGGCATCGAGCACCATAGTCACGGGGTGCAAAACGTTCTGAGTACGATCAACATCGTGCTCGCGTCGGGACGCATTGGCAGACCGAACTGTGGCTATGCGACAATCACCGGCCAGGCCAACGGTCAAGGCGGGCGCGAGCATGGCCAGAAGTGCGATCAATTGCCGGGCGGGCGCGACCTCGGCAATCCTCAGCACCGGGAGCACATAGCGAAGATCTGGGGGATGCATCCCGACGAACTTCCCCGGCCGGGCGTCGATGCATACGAAATAATGCGCAAAGCCCATGCCGGGGAAATCCGAGGGCTGCTTTCCATCTGTTTCAATCCAGTGGTTTCGCTGCCCGACAACAACTTCGTGCGCGAGGCTCTCGAGAGGCTCGATTTCTTCGTGGCCATCGACTTCTTCATGAGCGAGACCGCGCGCTACGCCGATGTGGTCTTGCCTGGCTCGCTTCAAGAGGAGGACGAGGGCACGGTAACCCAGGTCGAGGGCAGGGTCGTTCGCATCAACAAGGCGGTCGATTGTCCGGGGGACGCCAAGCAGGATTGGCGAATCATCCAGGACATCGCGGGAGCCCTCGGCCGCGAGCGCGGCCTTACTTTCGCGAACCCTCGCGAGATATTCGAAGAATTGCGCGTCGCTTCGCGAGGTGGCGTCAGCGACTACTCGGGTGTCACCTACGAGCGGGTAGAAGAACATTTTGGGGTCTTCTGGCCTTGTCGGAGCCAATCAACGGATGCCGCCCCCGAGCCTGGTCCCCAGGGCACGCCACGGTTGTTCGAGCCCGAGTCGTGGAACCCCGTGGCCAACGGCGCGGGTCCTTTCTATTTCCCCGACGGCAAGGCGCGCTTCAATCCAACTCCTTACGTGGGGCCGACCGAGGACGTCGACGAGGAGTATCCGATCATCCTGACGACCGGCAGGGTCGTGAGCCAATTCCTCTCGGGCAATCAGACCCGGCGCATCGGTCCGCTCGTCGACCACTACCCCGAACCGCGAGTGGAGATCCATCCGCGACTGGCGAACACGCTGGGCATCTCCGAGGGGGATTGGACACTGGTCAAAAGCCGACGCGGCAACTGCACACTCAGAGCCTCCGTCGTCAAGACCATCCGCCCGGACACGGTCTTCATTCCCTATCACTGGGGTGGTCGCAAAAGTGCCAACCAGCTCACCATTTCGGCGCAAGACCCGATTTCCAAGATCCCCGAGTACAAGGTGTGTGCGGTGCAGGTGGTGCGGGCCGCTGCGCCACCAGATTACGCCAGCGTCCTGGAGCCGCAGCAATAGGAGGAGGTGATCACGGTGGCTGTGCCAGAGACCCACGAATTCTTCGTCGATCCCGGGCGGTGCATTGGCTGTCAATCATGCATCCAGGCTTGTGCCGAGTGCGATACGCACAAAGGGCAATCGATGATCCAGCTCGACTATGTCGACAGGGCGCAGTCCACCCAGACCCTGCCCGTCATTTGCATGCACTGCGATACTCCCACCTGCGCAGAAGTGTGTCCTGCAGATGCGATCAAGCGCACAGAAGATGGGATAGTCCAGACGGCGCGAAAGCCGCGCTGTATCGCCTGTAACAACTGCGTGCTCGCTTGTCCCTTCGGCGTTCCGAAGATGAACACTCGCATGAACCTCATGATGAAATGCGACATGTGCTACGATCGCACGTCGGTCGGCCTCAAGCCGATGTGCGCTTCGGTGTGCCCGAGCCAGGCGCTCGCGTTCGGGACGAGGGAGGAGATGGCGAGGCTTCGCCCCAACGCCAAGGCGGTCAACACGTTTCAGTTCGGCGCGCAAACCATCAGAACCAAGGTGAACGTGATGGTCCCGATGGACGCGCCCGAGGAGGTCTTGGACGTGACAGCGGCGATGCACGTGCCCACGATCGGCCATGACTTGTGCAGCGACATGTTCGCGACGGAGGAGGATCCATGAGCAACGCGAAGCGCCTCCAGAGCGCAGTACTCGAACCCAGGTCCGTTGCCCCCGATCGGCGGGGAGCCGAGGAGCAGCCGCGCTGGCGCCGTGACTTTCCCATCGACTCAGCGGAGGACGACTACGTGTCGAGGCGGGATCTCGTGAAGTACGTCGTGCTCACCAGCGGGGCTTTCGTGGTTGGACAGGGGTGGATCGCGTACAAGAGCGCGTCGGGTCGACCGGAGGCTCCGTTTACGAAGCTTTCGGTTGCGTCGGTCGAAGAGCTGGCGGTCGGTGAGGCGAAGACATTTACTTTTCCAGAAGGCAGCACGCCGCGGCTGCTCGTGCGAACTGGACCTGCTTCCTTCGTGGCTTACGATCAGCAGTGCACACATCTCGGGTGTCCGGTGGTGCCAGCAGTAGAACAGGGAAAGCTCCACTGCCCTTGTCACAACGGGTGGTTTGACTTGCAGTCGGGCGTTCCGATTGCGGGGCCGCCGCGACGGAGGCTTCCCCGCGTTTCGCTCGAAGTCCAGGGGGATACGGTCTACGCCACGGGCGTCGAGGAGTCCGCGACATGAGCAAGAACCGATTGGCTCGTTCTCAGCGAATGACGATCGTCAACGGTATTCTCGCGATTGTTGTGGTCCTCGTCGTGCTCCAACTGTGGCTTCTTACTGCCAGCATGAACGCTTACCTGGCCGGCGACACGGTGATTACAGTCCCGGCGACACTGGTGAGCTTGGTGTGTTTGGCCCTCAACCTGGGGCTCCTCGGATACCTGGGTCGGCTCGATTGAAATGACGCCGGGCGGAACGGCAGGTCTCACGAGCCGGATGGCGAGCGGCATTGCGAACCTGTTTCCGGGCTACTTCGCGCTGGTGATGGCGACCGGTATCGTCTCGATCGCGACTAAAATAGTCTCACTCCATTGGCTGGCCACCCCGCTGCTTTGGGTGAACACGACGGCGTACGGTGCGCTGGTCGTGCTTCTCTTGTTGCGTGTCGTGCTTTACCCAGGACGCGTGCTCGACGACCTTCGCGACCACGGGCGTGGCGCGGGCTTCTTCACAATCGTCGCCGGAACGTGCGTGTTCGGTGCGCAGGTTCTCGTGGTCGCACGAGAGCCCGCTTTGGCTCGCATCCTTTGGTTCGTCGGGATCGCGCTGTGGGTGCTTGTCATGTATGGCTTCTTCACGGCCGTCGTGGTTCGCGAGCGGAAACCGACCTTGGAAGCTGGTATCAACGGCGCCTGGCTCATCGCAATCGTCGCGACGCAGGGCGTCTCCGTCCTGGGCTCGCTGCTGGCGCCCCACGTCGCCCGAGCGGGGCCACTGCTCTTCTTTGCGTTGTGCATGTATCTGCTCGGTGCGATGCTCTACTTGACGATTATCACGCTCATCTTCTATCGCTTCACGTTCGTGGAAATGACGATGGAACGGCTGACGCCCCCGTATTGGATCAACATGGGAGCCGTAGCTATCACGACGCTGGCGGGCTCCACGCTTCTTCTCGCTGGAGGAGGTTTCCCCCTCGTTGAGATGCTTCGCCCGTTCCTGCTGGGCTTTACGCTGTTCTTCTGGGTTGCGGCAACTTGGTGGATACCGCTTCTCGTGATCCTGGGCGTCTGGCGTCACGTCATTCGTCGGTTTCCGGTGAGGTACGACCCGCAGTATTGGGGAATGGTGTTTCCTCTTGGCATGTACACCGCATGCACCGCGAGGCTCGCGGAAGTTACGGGGTTGACATTTCTCCTCGTGATTCCACGCTGCTTCGTCTACGTCGCTGTGTCGGCGTGGGCATTGACGTTCGTCGGGATGCTCGCGTCTCTGTCCACGCCATTCCTTGCAGCACGCGTGTCGGGCGGCGCCTTCGATCGCTCGGGCGAACAGTAGTTCGTCCGATGCTGGCTTGACGAAACCGCCTGCGCTCCTCGAGGAGCGGTCGCAAGACCGGCACGGATTACCGGCGCCCGTGCCAAGCGTTTCTGATTCGTCTCGAAGAGCCGAGTGCCTCGATCTGCGTGGAGGCGTCCACCAGAAGGGGATTCCTGCGACCTCGACTCGGCCCCGCGTTCGATGCTTCCAACGAGGGCAGCTTTCTACAGTTCGGTTGGCTCCAGGAGGCTTCCCTGCGGTTTGTTGAACCGTTCCAGCGGACTCGGCCCCACTGCGGGCGACGCACGAGCGTCCAACTGCCAGCGCTGAGGAATCGGATCGATGAGAAGAGAGCATCTGCCAATGAAGAGTTTGTTCGTGGGGATTCTGAGCGTCACCGTCGGGGGCTTCGGCTGTTCCGACGATGGCACGACGGCAAACGACGCAAACGAGGCGACCGCCACCTCCGGGGCAGTGACCGCGGGCGGAAACGCTGACTCGGGGCCGGTCACAGCGGGCGGAACGCCGACCAGCGGCGGGCAGGTCTCGACGAGCGGCATGACGACCGGAGCCGGGATGTCACAAACCACGGGTGGGTCGACCACGGCGGGTGGGGCCTCCGTGGGCGTGGGGGGTGCTGGCACGGGAGGTGCTGGCACTTCAGGCGGGGGAATGGGGGGTGAAGGCGTGGGAGGTGCCGGCATGACGGGTAGCGGCATGGGAGGCAACGGCATGGCAACCACCGGCACGACAACCACCGGTATGGGCAGCACCGGGACCGGTGGTGGGTTCACCGGTACGTGCACCGAATCTCAAGACGCGGGGAGGAACGTATCGGGTAGCGGACCGCACGATGTGGTCATCGAGACGAATTCCGAGGACGGCATCAAGTGTGGCACCATCTTCAGACCTGCAGACCTCGGGGCAGGAGAGAAGTATCCCATCTTCGTCTGGGGGGAGGGTGGCTGTTCTCAGAACGGCCTGTCGAACCAGGCGGCGATGGGCGAGATCGCGTCCTGGGGATACTTCATCGTCGCAGATGGCACGCCGGGAGGCGACAATAGCTGCCAGGGAGGCCAAAATGGAGCGGCGTTCCTCGACTACATCACCTGGGCCATCGCCGAGAATGACAAGCCCTGCAGCGCGTACTACCAGAGCCTCGATACGACGAAGGTCGCGGCTGACGGGTTTTCATGCGGCGGATTGATGTCCGAGAATGTTGCGGGCGATCCCCGCTTTACCGCCATCGGAATCACCAGCAGCGGGCTGATGGGTCCGAACAACAACCTCTGGGACAGCATGCACGCCCCGTTCAAGATCATGAACGGCGGCAGCAGTGACATCGCCTACGAAAATGGTCTGAACGACTACGAGGCGATAAGCTCCCGTGGCATTCCGACTCTCTATTTCTCCAAGACCAGCGCCGGTCACGGAGGGGACCTGAATCAGGCCAGGGGTGACTTCAATCTGGTCAACCTGGCCTGGCTGAACTGGCAGCTCAAGGGCGACGAGGGTGCGACAGGCAAGGCATTTCTCGTGGGGTCGAGCTGCGAGTTCTGCGCTGATAGCGGCTGGGATTTCATGTCGGCGAACATCGAATAGCCGGGATTTGGAGACGTCGCTCGGCGTCGAGAATTCCTTCCAACGGTTCCGGAGCTCAGTTGGAAGCCGAGTCCCCGGCGCTTCGGTGCGTCCGGACGCTCGTGAAACGCCGTCACGAGCGGACCGAGTCTGTCCGTGCACGCCGGGAATTCCAGCGCGTCCATTGCTTCCAGACGACAAAGCCGCGGGGCCTCGACGGTCGCTGTGGTCGCCCCGGCCGGGTCGGATATACTGGCGCGATGGGTCATCCCGGCAGCACCACCGCTGAGGCTCCCCTGGCCGATTTCGGAACGGGGAGGGCTCGGCCGGTGCCCGGCGTCGTGGTGATCTTCGCCAATGGGCGAGCTTGTCTTCGAATCTTCCGCTGGGAAGGGACGCCGCTCGTGCTGGGTCGTCTGGAACTGGCGGACGACGAGGTGCTGGATTCGATGATTTCCAGGCAGCACGCCACTCTCGAATTCGACGGTTCCACCTGGTGTGTCACGGACCTGGGCAGCCGCAACGGAACGTTCGTGCGTGGTAACCCGACTTCGGGTCCCACGCAGACGGTGTCGGGCACCACGGTAAGAATCGGGGGGGCGCTGCTGCTCCTGGTGGACGACACGCTGGGGTTCAAGCGGCACGGGCTCGGCGTGCGCGACGGGGTCGTGGCGGGTCCGTTGCTGCGCAAGGCGCTGGAGAGCGTGGAGCTGTCGCGGAGGGCGGGCCTCGGCTCGCTGCTGATCTCCGGTGAAAGCGGCAGTGGCAAGGAGATTGCCGCGGCGGTCTTCCACGCCGCCGGAGCTCAGCCGAACGCCCCTTTCGTGGCCCTGAATTGTGCCACCATTCCGAAGGACCTTGCCGAACGGCTGTTGTTCGGCGCGCGTCGTGGGGCGTTCTCGGGTGCCACCGACGCTCCAGGGCAGGTGCAGGCGGCCAACGGCGGGACGCTGTTTCTCGATGAGGTGGCCGAGTTGCCTCGGGAAGTTCAGAGCAAGCTGCTCAGGATGCTGGAGACGAGGGAGGTGCTTCGCCTGGGGGCCACCAGCCCGGAACGGGTGGACGTGCGAATTTGTGCGGCCACCTGGCGCGATTTGCGGCAGGAAGTGGCGGCAGGACGTTTTCGCGAAGACCTGTACTTTCGCATCGGTCAACCCGAGATCCGCTTGCCATCGCTCAGGGATCGCGTCGAGGAGATCCCGTGGCACATCGAGCAGGTGCTGGACGAGCTCGGAGGCGATCCCCCACCCACGGTAAGTGCGGCGTTCGTCGACGCCTGCGCTCAGCGTCACTGGCCCGGCAACGTCCGGGAACTGCGCGCGGAGGTTCGCCGCGCTATCGCGGTGGCGTCGGCGGCTGACCCGAGACCCTTGGGTGCCGAAGATCTTGCGCCCAACGCGGGTGTTCCGATCGGTAACGAGCTTCCTGCGGCCAGGGTTCAGCCGTTTCCCGAGGACGAAATTGCGCGGGCGCTGGCCGCGGAAGCAGGCAACGTGCTGGCCGCGGCGCGCCGGCTCGGGATCCATCGCAACAAGATCAGGCGCTGGCTCGAGCGTCATCATCTCGACGCGCAGCACTTCAAGGCACTCGGAGCCTGAGCCACGTGCGTGACGACCTTCTGCTCGTCGGCACTCCCCGGCACCGCAGTCAGCAGCTGCGCCGCTTGGAAACCTGTCGGACTTGCTGGACGATTCCCGGGCGGCGCGTGCTCTCGATCGGGGTTGGAAGCCAATTCGAGGGCCGCTAGACTCACGGGCGCCATGGGAGATGACAGACACGCCAAGGCCCCGGCTTCGCTGGTCGGCACCTCCCTTGGACGCTACCGGCTCGAGCAACCGCTCGGTCAGGGCGGGATGGGCACCGTATACGCGGGCGTGCATCAAGACTTGGGCAAACGGGCGGCGGTGAAGACCCTGCATCGAAGTCATGAGCGGTCCGTGGACGTGCAGATGCGCTTTTTGCGCGAAGCGCAAGCTGCTTCGCGCATTCGCCATCCGAACATCGTCGACGTGTACGACGTGGGGACCCAGGAAGGGCGTGCCTATCTGGTCATGGAGCTATTGGAGGGCGAGAGCCTGGCGCTCCTCTTGCGCCGGGAAGCTCCTCTGTCGGTGCAGCGGACTGCCGATCTCGATGATTCCAGTGGTCTCCGCTTTGGCCGCGGTCCACGACCTCGGCTTGGTGCATCGTGATCTCAAACCGGACAACATTTTCCTTTCCAGGGAGCGAAACAGGGTCGAGCCCAAAGTGCTCGACTTTGGCATCTCCAAAGCAGCCGACGGCGAGCTCGCCGAGGCCTTGACCCGGCCAGGAGTGGTGGTGGGCACGCCTTTTTACATGTCGCCCGAACAGGCGAATGCCAGCGCCTCCATCGACGGCAAGGCCGATCAGTATTCGTTGGGCGTGATTCTGTACGAATGCACGACAGCGCGTCGCCCGGTGGAGGAGCGCTCCATTTACCGTCTGGTTCAACGGGTCCGGGACGGGGACTTCGCCCCACCGCGACAACTCAATCCCGAGTTGCCTCCGGCCTTCGAGCAAATCATCCTCAAGGGCCTCGCGACCGATCCGACGGAGCGCTTCCCCACGACGCGAGCTCTCGGGCGTGCGTTGCTCCCGTTTGCCGGCCTACGAGTGCGTGCGAACTACGGTGACGAATTCTCGAGCGACGCCTCAGCGCAGGGTCCCGGGCCGGCTCAGTCGGTGCCGAACCAGTCACCGCTCATGGAAACTACCCTGAGCTCCTCTGTTCGCGACCGCGACCGCGACCGCGACCGCTAGCCCAAACCGGGGGCGCACCGCGCCATGCGGCTCGCCCCGAGCAGTCGGGTCAAGTGGGCCAGCTGGGCCAATGGCCTGCGTTGGCCGGCCATTGGCCGCCGTGTTCGACGCCAGTCCTCCGACGCCAGTCGAAAGCCGACGGTCCAGGATGCCATTGGGCGCGAGGCGTTCGTTGGCCCGTCGCTTGCTCTTTCGGTCGCTGGCCCCTCTGCAGCACGAGTCATCACGAAAGGAACGAACCCAGCATGCCAAGACCAAGGACCCTCCGCGCACCACTCCCCGTGGCCCTGTTGCTCACCAGCGCCTGTACCATGGGCACTGTCGATGGCCGCGATGCGGAAAGCACCAAAAATGTTGGTACGGTGGAACAGAACCTCTACCCACACTCGGACAAGTTGTGGCCCGAGCAAGCGGAAATTCCGGTGTGTTGGGAAAACCCGACCAGCGGCAACGCCGCCGGACGCGACCAGGTCCGAGAGGCGGTTCGATTCGACCTGGGAAGCGGCGTCATCGATCCGCTTCGTGGGGTGGGGCAAGTGCAAGCCCCTGGTATTGAACAACGTGGTCGTCGGCCAACCTGGGATCAACATCCGAATCGCCGATGAGAGCAAGCCCCCTCACACCATCGCGCTCGGCACCGACCTCGACCGAAAGGCGCACGGAATGGTCTTGAACTTCACCTTCGAGAAGTGGGGCCAAGTGTGCCAGTTGGCGCCCGAGGTATGCATTCCGGCCGTTGCGGTGCACGAGTTTGGGCATGTGCTCGGGTTTGCTCACGAGCAGAACCGGCCGGACACGCCACGCGACCATCGCACCACCTCTTGCGTCGACGAATCCCAAGGGGTCGATGGGAACATGAGCTTCGGGGCTTGGGACATCAATTCGGTGATGAACTACTGCTTGCCCGGCTGCGACTGCGAGTGGAACAACGACGGCCAGCTGAGCCCGAAGGACAAGGCAGCCGTGCGGGCGCTCTACGGGACGCGCAGGCTCCAGGACTTTGGCTTCGACGCCGGCCATTGGAGCTCCAGTCGTCACCTGCGCTTGGTTCTGGACGTCGACGGCGACGGCCGGGACGACCTGGTCGGCTTCGGTGATGCGGGAGTCTACATTTCGTCGAGCACTTCGACCGGATATGAGGAGCCTCGGTTCGTCCTCGCCGACTTCGGCTACGACGCCGGCTGGCGACTGGACAAGAACCCGCGCGCGCTTGCGGACGTGACCGGTGACGGAAAGCTCGACGTGGTCGGTTTTGCCAACGATGGGACCTACGTCGCGCCTTTCGACGGCAGTGGCTTCGGGCCCAGCCGCCGCGTCGTTTCGGGGTTTGGCTACTCCGCCGGAGGCTGGCGTGTGGAAAAGCACCCGCGCCTGCTGGGCGATGTGAATGGTGACGGCAGGGCGGACATCGTTGGCTTCGGCAACGCGGGCGTCTATGTATCGCTCGCGGTTTCGGAGCCGCCGCCGGCAGCGATCTTCCGCGAAGCTTCTACCGGCACGACCCCAACCGTTTTGGGGACCACGTCCACGAGCAGCCTGCTCGCCATCGGTGCGACCCCGTCGAGGACGGCCACCACCGGTTCGAGCAAGGTCTTCGGCACCAGCCTGACCGTCAGCGGCAACCTCACCTCGGCCGGCAATCCCACGACCAGTTCCGGTACAGCCTTCACACCGCCCGAGTTCTGGCTTGCCGACTTCGGCTACGATTCGGGTTGGCGCGTCGACGCACACCCGCGAATGCTCGTCGACGTGGACAACGACGGCAAGGCGGACATCGTCGGTTTCGGCAACGCTGGCGTCTACGTGTCGCGGTCGCTCGGTACGAGCTTCGCGCCGCCCGAACTCTGGCTCGCCGACTTCGGCTACGATTCGGGTTGGCGCGTCGACAAGCACCTGCGCTTCCTTCGCGACTTCAATGGCGACCACAGGCCAGACATCATCGCCATGGGCGACGCTGGAGTGTATCTTGCGCTGCAAAACGGCAACGGCTTCGCTGCCCCCACGCTCGTCCTGAGCGAGTTCGGCACCCAACAGAGTTGGACCGTGAGTGATAACCCGCGAATGCTTGCCGACCTGAACGACGACGGCCTTCCGGACATCCTGGGTTACACGGAGTCCGGTGTCTTCGTATCTCTCGGCACGCAGCGGGCCAATGGCGTGAACCAACCGGTCGCCTATGGCTTTTCCCCACCCCAGCGCTGGGCGATTCGCTACGGTTCGGAGGACGGTTACTCCAGCGCGGACAGCCTTCGCACCGTCGGGGACTGGGACGGAGACGGAATCGACGGGCTCGTCGGATTTGCGCCGGACGGCGTGCATCTCACCGATCTGACTCTGCACCTCGTCAACTAACCGTCGCCGTCGCCGTCGCTTTGGGCGGACTGGTGGCGCTTTCATCAATGGTTCAGCGAGACCTTCGAGCGACTGAAAGAGCTGCTCGAAGGTCCAGCGTGAATCCGCGTGCCCGATGGGGGGCGGCGGCTCAGAGCGCCCCGATGAACCAGCAGCCGACGAGTGTCATTACCAGCAACGTCGTTCCCATGCCGACCCACATTTCGGTGTTCGAAATGGGGGGCCGATCTTTGGGAAGCAGGAGCTCGAGTGGCCTTGTCGTGTTCATGAGCGTCCCTCTTCACTAGTGAGGGCCAATCAGCATGGCCAAATTTCGTGCGGCCCTGGGCTGCACGCGGGCTCGCCAAGACGAGAGCTGCGTACGCAGGCACGCTAGCGTACGGGCTTCCCGGAACTCGTCGCCCCAGGCCTCAGGGGCGTCGGGGGTCCCTTCGAGACCCGGCGCTGGTCTTGCCGAGGGTGGTTGGGCGCGTGGGGCGTCGAGGTTCTTGCCGTGGTCGGCGGCACCCAGCCCGGCGAGACCCCACTGGCGAGCCCGGGACCGGCCCCGGTTCGAGCCGGTCCGTTCGCTGGCGCCCCGCCCGAGCCCGACGTGACAAAAAAGCCTGGCACTCGAAACTTTCGACAGACATACAAAGCGCGGCAGAGAACCCAGGTTTCTCCTTCACCCCGCGCGCTTTGTGCGCCAAGCTTTATCGCTCCTATCTTGGGGGTTCGTTTCATGATCAGCTCCACTCGCTTCGCAAGTCTCAATCGCATCCTCGGTCTCGGCAGTCTCGGCATTCTCGTCGCTCTCGCCTGCAGTCCCGCCAATTCGGGAACCTCCCGGGGCGACGGTTCCAGTGGGAGTTCTTCGGGAGGAGGAAGCGGTCAGCTCCCCACCGGCACGAACGGTGTCTCCTTCACTGGCAATGACGGTCTGGGGTCGATCACGATGGAGCCTGCCACGCAGAACTGTGGGGATGGGCATCTCGATGACGACGAGGCGTGCGACGATGGCAATCAGGCGTCCGAGGATGGCTGCGGGAGCAATTGTCGCTACCTCGAACCGGGCTACGTGTGCCCCGAGGAAGGCAAACCCTGCCGCCAGATCGCCAAATGTGGTGACGGCATCGCCGTCTTCCCCGAGCAGTGCGACGACGGCGGGCTCGCATCCGGAGACGGCTGCTCGGACATCTGCAAGGTCGAGATTGGCTTCAAGTGTGAAGGCTCACCCAGCACCTGCACTCCCACCGTGTGTGGCGATGGCACGCGCGAGGGTGCGGAGACCTGCGACGACGAGAACTCCTTGCCCTTCGACGGCTGCAGCCAGATCTGCCAGGGGGAGCCCCTCTGCACGGAAGATGGCTGCACTTCCACGTGCGGCGATGGCTTGGTGATCGGCGGCGAGGAATGCGACGACGGCAACGCCATCGATTTGGACGGCTGTTCTTCCGACTGCAAAATCGAGCCGGGCTATGTGTGTGATCAGGCACCTCCCTGTCCGAACGGCGAAGAAGATTGCCCGATGGACCTGCCGATCGTCTTTCGCGATTTCAACGTGAGCCATCCCGACTTCCAGGAGCCCGATCCTCCGGGCACAGCGAATGCCAATCGCCCTTGCGATGGCTACGCTCCAGGGATCGCCAAGCCCACTCTGGATGCCAATGGCAAGCCGGTTTTCAACATGGCGCCTCCGAAATCATGCGTGTCGCCGGACGGCTTTGCCCAGTGGTATGTGGATTCGGACGTCTCTTCGACGATCCTGGGCGATATCATCCTCTACCCCAATGGCAAGGGCGGCTACGTGAACCGTTTCGGGGCCAACGGTGAGCCCTACGTGACTTCCGTCAAGACGCCCAACGAACAATCCGCTGGCACGACCCTCGCGGAATGCGAAACCAATTGCACTCAGCGCGCGCGCGACGCCCAGCCGCCTTTCAGTCAGGCGGATGGTTCCTTGCACTGCACCGAGAACGAATACTGCAGTACTGAAACGGACGCAGCGCGACAGATCCGGGACGGCGCCCTGAATCAGGCGCAAAACGCGCTCATGCAGGCCGAGAACGCGACCGATCCGGATCCAGACACGATCGCCATGTTGGAGCAGGACGTCGCCGACGCCCAGGCAGCTCTGGACGAGGCCGAAGCAGCCATTGAAGCGTGCCTCGCCGACTGCCAGGACCAGCTGGACGAACGAACCGCAATCTGCGCGGCGCAGTGCGCTCCATGCAGCTACGACACCGAAGCGTACTGCATCGGCGGGGAGACGCTCGAACTCGACGGCAACCCGCTCTTCTTCCCGATCGACGACGCGCCGGGCGCCATGATGGACACCCGCTATGCGGCCCGCATCCCGGCCCAGATCTACATGGGCCTGGGCTGGCCCTGGGAAACCTGTGGCCTCGCGGACACCTGTCCCAATGGCAAGCCGCACAACTTCCAGTTCACTTCGGAAATTGCCTACTGGTTCGAATTCGAGGACGGCATGGCCGCGGACCTTACCTTCATCGGGGATGACGATGTGTTCGTGTTCGTGAACCGCCGCCTCGTGCTCGACCTGGGCGGCATCCACGTTCCTCTGGGCGGACAGTTCACGATCAACGCCAACGGCAGCATCACCACCCGCACCTGGCAGGCCGAAGATCCCGGCGTGGCGGACGACAAGGAAGTTACCCTCGATTCCGGGATGACGACCGTCGCAGATCTGGGTCTCGAGCCCGGCAAGGTTTACGAGATCAAGGTCTTCCATGCCGAACGCAAGCCCGAAGGTTCGTCCTTCCAGCTGACGTTGTCCGGCTTTCATGCTTCTCGCAGCGAGTGCCACTCGATTTGCGGCGACGGCATCCTGGCCGCCGGAGAACAGTGCGACCTCGGTGATGAGAACAACGTGGGCGGGCACGACGGTTGCAATGCCGACTGCACCCTGGGGTCTTACTGCGGTGATGGTATCGTTCAGGAGGACGAGGGCGAACAATGCGACGACGCGGATCCGAACAAGCCCGCAACCTGCAACGGCTGCCGCATCATCGACATCAAGTGAGGCTGCCCTGACGCGGCGCGGGCCGCGGGCACATCCGAGCGAACCGTCGCGGGCTCACGCCTCGGAGCGTGCGTTGAGGAAAGCGAGTGGGAGAGGCCCCGTGCCCGCAGGTGCGTGGCGCCCGACCAGCGACTGCCCGAGCCTGAGCAGCCGCCGGTATTCCTCTTGTCCAGTGTGGTGGACCCTGAAGTGGGCGAATTCGTCGGCAATGCTTTTCAACATCAACGGCATGCGTCTGAGCACCATCGGGTAGAGAATCTCGTCCTCTTTCTGCATGTGGACCCGGAGCAGCTGCGAGTAGGTGACGGCTACCTCGCTCAGCATTTGGCGGTCCTCGTCCGTCCAGGGATGGGCTTGCCTGGCGAGATCGACCAGCAGCCGCATGGACTCGCGGCTCTGTTCATGCTCACGGAACATCATGCCCAAAGGCCCCTCTTCGCGGGGTACCCCGCGCTCGATCATGGCTTCGAAGAGAACCAGTTCTTCCTTGTCGTGGTGATGGTCATCGGCAAACCCGCGGAAGAAGTCGGTGAATCTCATCAATTCAGTGCGATCGTCGAGGCGAAGGCGGTTGGCCGAGAGTGCCCAATGCTCGAGAGTTCGCACGACTCGGGCGAGCACTCGGTGCTCCGCAACCAACTCTGCCAGAGGGGTATTCATCCTACACCTCCCGCCAATCCGGCCTTTCGTAGGGGCGCGCACCGCCGCCGGTCCCGTCCTCGTGAGCGGTGCAGAATGAAAGCGGGCAGACCATGGCACACAGGCCGTGCAGCGCTTCCACGAGGATCCGACATCGGGTGTGGCAAAATGCACGCTGCGTACCAACGTCGACGGAACGCTGAAATGAAGCAGAGGGGCGTTGACACCCCGTCAGAGATTCGTGAGGCGGCCCGAGCGCGCGCAGACTTTGCGCGAATTGGCCGACCCGACGTCGCCTCGGTCGGAAACGCCCGGCGGCAGATGCGACGGCTGCTCGCCCAGATGGGGGCTCGGTGGGCTGCTCTGGCTCATCTGGAGGCCCCTGATGACCTTTCGAGCCGCCCCTGGTCGTTTACTCCACTGGAACGAGTTGGCCGTTGGTGTCTTCGACGTGGAGTTTCCCGAGATTCAGACCGTCCAGCAAGATGGTCGCCTGAATCGACGATATGTAGCTCGGGTCTTGCTGCCACGACCAGACCAGATTTCCCTGAGGGTCGAGCTCCACAATCTGGTGCCCGAGGTTCCCATTTCCCGTTCCATGACCCTGCCAGTTGGTAATCAGGTAGTTGCCGTTCGTCAGGATCTGGAAGTCGCAGTAGAAGTTCGGCGTCACCGTCGACGGGCCTCGGATTCGGCGCACGAACTCTTGACTCGAGTCGAAGAACTGCAGGCTGGCTTCGTAGCCTGTCGCCACGACCGTCTCCCCCGAAGGTAACCTGAGCGCTTTCCAGGCGTGTGCCTCGGTACTGTCTTGCACCGCCACCTGCCAAAGGATGTTGCCCGCCGTGTCACCCTCGAAGATCGTGATGTTCGACGTGAGCAGGTAGGTGCCGCTCGGAGTTGGACGCACCAGGCGCACATAGTCGAATTGGGGGTAGTTGATGCGGCCCTGCTCGACCCCGGACGCATCGACCTCGAGTAGGGTGATACCGGTTTCACCCTGCCACTCCGCACCGACCAAGAGGGTGTTGCCGTTGCGAAGCCGAAGCGCGGCCACGGTCGCCGGGAACGAGTCCATTTCGGAGAGCAGGCCCCCATCGACGACAGAGCGCTCCTCGTAGCCGTTTTCGGTTCCGATCAGCAATCGATTGTTGCCGATCAGCTGGAGCTCTCGTCCTGCGGGGACGTCGACGTGCCAGTTGTTTTCCGGAGCGCCGAGATCGATGTAGTGTAGCTGGCTATTGCCTTCGTCGCGAACCAGGAAGTGACGCTCATCCGGAGTCGAGGCCACTGGAACGACGATGCCGTCGTCCATGCCGCCGGAGCCACCCGTATCCGTACTGCCACCGACGCCTGCGCCACCCGTGGTGGTGCTCCCCGCCGTGGAAGCACCCCCAGTGCCTCCAGCCGTAGTGTTGGCTCCGCCCGCCGCAGCGCCGCTGGTGCCGCCGCCCGTTGTCGTTACGCCGGTCGTCGTGGTGTTCGAGGTCGCTCCGCCGCCGCCCACGGTAGAGCCGCCGGTGGTCGTAGCACCGCTTGGGCTGCCGGTGGTTGCCGTTTGCCCAGTCGTCCCCGCCCCGCCAGCGCTGGTCGATAGCGTGCCAGTCGTCGCGTCCAAACTTCCGGTGGTCGCGCTGGCGTTGGTATTCGCGCCCGGCGACTCATCCGAGGATGAACACGCCGCGCTGATGCAAGCCGACCACAATAAGATAAGGCTCAAAACCCGAAAGCGTACGCGCATGATTTGGCTGCTCCGTAATGAGAGGTCCAGAAAGGTGCGGTTCTTCCCACCGTTGGTGCGAGGGCTCGATTCCTGGAAATTTCGCTCGCTAGCTTGCTTCTTGGCCGAGATGACCCAAACCCCGGCTGCTCATGGGGTGCCGCGCCTTCCGGGTTGGAAGGCTAGCAGAGTGCCGGGGGCCTTGTGAAGTCGCGGCGAAGCCCCAGCTCGCGGGTCCGTTCGCTACCGGCCCAGCGCCAACACGGCGCAGCCGCTTGGTCGCGTTGCGGTGGGGCTGCCCCGGCGGGGTTCGAGGAACGCATTCCCGAACGCAGACCTGTCGTCAATGGTCAGTCAGTCGTGCTTTTCCTGGTGAGAATCACGCTTGGCGGGCGCGGCGGTGACCGGCTTTTCGGGAATGAAGCTCATGGCCCGTTCGGCCAGCGCGGTGATGGTGAGCGAGGGATTCACGCCGGGGTTGGCGCTCACGGCGCTGCCGTCGATGATGTACAAACCAGGGTAGTTGAAGACACGGTGGCGGGCGTCGATGACGCCACTCTCTGCGCTCGTTCCCATGCAGGCCCCTCCGAGGATGTGGGCTGTCGTGGGGGTGCCCAAGAGCGTCTCGGAAAACATCGTGGACACGACTCCACCGACCTTGTCTGCGAAGCGCTGCCCGAGTTCGGTTGCTTCGGCCATGAAGGGCGTTGGTGCCGACTCCCCTGGCACCATTCGGCTGTCGAGCCCGCGCCGAAAGCCGGTGAAGGGGCTGCGTGTAAGCGTGAGCTCGAGCGTGGATTCGAGAGTTCGCATGTAGAGCAAGATCTGCGTCGAGCGCGCGTAGTCCTCGACGCTGAGGGTCTTGATCCACGCGAGCGGTCGCTTCAAGAATTTTCCGATACTGCCCAGCGAGCGAGTCAGGAAATTCTTGCCGGGCGAGTGCGGCC
Source organism: uncultured delta proteobacterium (assembly GCA_963809955.1). Classification (GTDB taxonomy): domain Bacteria; phylum Myxococcota_A; class Polyangia; order Polyangiales; family Polyangiaceae; genus JAICQQ01. The sequence goes on along the minus strand of CAWELQ010000005.1, from coordinate 589,594 downwards.
AGGCGAGCAGGCGAAAGAAACCGGACCCTTCCGCGTAGCGCACCGGCTCCAGGTGGCTGTGCTCGTCCGTGTGCAAGATGGAAGTGATGGCGACGCCCTTGGAAAAATCCTGTTCTGGATCGGTCACGGTGACACCCATGAGCGCTTCGCTGTTGGTGCGCACCCCCTGACCCAGCCGCGCCGACAGCTCTGGCAGGCCCTCGGGATCCTCGCGCATCTTCAAGAGCAAGGGTAGCGTGCCCATGACACCGCCTGCCAAGACCACGTGCGCTGCCCGGATGCGCTGCCCGCGCTTGTGCCCGAAGCTCGGCGTGGTTTCCACCCCATAGCCGCCGTCCGGCAGCGGGCGAATCGCGGTGACTTCGGTTTCCGGACGGATCTCGACGCCACGCCGCTCGGCCAGATACAGGTAGTTCAGATCGAGCGTGTTCTTGGCGCCCACCCGACAACCGGTCATGCAGGCTCCGCACTGGATACAGCCCGTACGGCGAGGCCCTGCACCGTTGAAGTACGGGTCGTCCACTTCGCGCCCCGGCTCACCAAAAAAAACCGCCACCCTGGCGGGGTGAAACTGCTCCGCACGCCCGGTGTCGCGCGCAATCTCCTGCAGCACCAGATCTCCCCGCGTCATCGTTGGGTTCTGCGTGGCGCCCAGCATGCGTTCGGCGGTCTGGTAGTGGGGTTCGAGCTCGTTCGCCCAGTCAGCCAGGCCGGCCCAGCTGCCCGCGCGGAAGAAGCCGGCCTTGGGGCGCGGCAGCGTGTTCGCGTACACGAGAGAGCCTCCACCTACGCCGACTCCGTGCAGAATCGTCACATGCCTGAGAAACGACATCTGGAAGATGCCCTCCAGCCCCAGCGCGGGATTCCAGAGCCAGCGCTTGACGTCCCAGTTCGATTCAGGGAAGTCGAGCTTGTCGAAGCGGCGGCCCTTTTCCAGGACGAGCACACGGTAGCCCTTTTCGGCCAAACGCAGCGCCGACACGCTGCCCCCGAAGCCGGAGCCGACGATCACGAAGTCGAAAGCTTCCTGGTCCATGGGGTCAGGGTAGCAGCTTTCCGGGCGATGCTCGCCGCCGATTCACCCACCATGGCGCAGTCACCCGATCCGCGATCTGGCATCGCTCGACCGCGCATGGGAGGCTCCGGCGCTTGGAACATCGAGCCCTCAAGATCCGCGTCGGCGACCTGGAACTCTGCGCCGATGCTTGGGCGGGTGGCGACGAGGCTCACGTGCTGCTGCTACACGGTCTCGGAGGCAACTCGATCACCTGGCATGGGGTGGCGCCGCGGCTCGCCCAGGCCCTGAAGGCCCAGGTACTGGCCCTAGATCTGCCCGGCTTCGGCGCATCGCGCCCTGGACCCGAGTTCGTCAGTATCGAGAGGCTTGCTGCCCTCGTGCTCGAAGTGCTGACTCGTCGAGCACCGAGCAACGTCCGCTGGCAGCTCGCGGGCAATTCGCTGGGTGGGCTGCTGGCGCTCAAGTTGGCCTGCGAAGCCCCCGGCCGCATCGATCGAATCACGTTGGCGGCCCCTGCACTGCCCATCGCCTGGGGGCGCTCGCCGCGTGAACTCGTGGCTTTGCTGAGCTACCTGCCCGCTGCCATCCCTTGGTTGGGGCGCAGAATCGTCACACACTACGTCCAAAAGACGGGCGTGCCGGCCGTGGTCGATGACCCCGTTCGCTTGCTGTTCCACGACTCGTCGCTGCTCGACAGCACGCTGCGTCAGCGGTTGATTGACGTCTCGGAGTATCGTCTGACCTGGGCCGAGGACGCGGCACGCGCGCTCGAACAAGCAACCCTGAGTCTGGCGCTCGCGCTTCTGGATTCTGGACGCGCTGCGTACTGGATCCGACAGGCGCCATGCCCGGTTCGCACCATCTACGGAGGCCGCGATCCGCTCTACCCGAACCGAGCCTGGCGCAGCCTCGAATGGACCCGCCCCGATTGGTCCTATATCTGTATGCCCGACGTGGGCCACGTGCCGCAGCTAGAAGCTCCTGCGACGTTCGCCGAGCACATGCTGCGTCCCTGGTGAACAGGACGGCGGGCTGCTCTTTCGGGGCGCGCACCGGCGGGGCTCGGGTCGGGGGGTAGGATGGGGCCCCCCAAGAAAAGCGCTCGCGCCCTCGAGAAAAGCGCGGGGGGGTGTCCAATCTCGGGGCGCCCGCGCATCATGGGGATGTCGGCCGATTCGACCGACCAAGCCCCAAGGAGACATCATGCCCAAGTATTTGTGCTTGCAACGAAATTTGCCCGGCGGAGCGGGGGAAAAGCCGTCCCCCGCTCAGATGCAGGAGATGTATGCCAGGTTCGGCGCCTGGCAGGAGAAATTCAAGAACCACCTGGTGGACATGGGCGGCAAGCTGGGCGCCGGCAAGGTCGTGGCCGACGAAGGGGCGTCGGATGGTCCGTTCGTGGAGGTGAAGGAACTCGTCGGTGGCTACATGATTGTTTCCGCCGAGAACCTGGCGGCGGCGATTGATGTCGCGCGTGCATGTCCGGGTCTGGTGCGACCAGGGTCTGGGGTCGAAGTCATCGAGATACACGGTCCTTGAGCGCCTCACAGCTCGTCGACAACTTTTTCCGGCACGAATACGGTCGACTGGTTGCGACTCTGGCGCGCCGGGTCGGCGTGCATCAGATTGAGCTCATCGAGGATGCCGTTCAGTTCGCTCTCATGGCAGCCCTCGAGTCGTGGACGCGCGCCGGCCTTCCGGACAACCCGTCGGCGTGGCTCTTCCGGGTGGCACACAACCATCTGCTGGGAGAGCTGCGTCAGCGAGCACGACACCATCGGATTCTCGAACAGCGTGGCCACGTGCAGGTTGCCACCTCACGGGACAACTCGGACCCGTTGCTCGCAGGCGAGCTAGAAGACGATCTGTTGCGGATGCTCTTCGTCTGCTGCAACGACCAGCTGCCCGTAAGATCGCAGTTGGCATTGGCTCTAAAGACTCTGTGTGGCTTCGATGTCCGCGAGATTGCCCACCGCCTCTTCACCAGTGAGGCGGACGTTTACAAGCGCCTCGAGCGTGCGCGCAGTCGGCTGCGGCAGCTGGCACCGGGCATCGACGAGCTTGCCCCCGCCCAGGTCGCGGCTCGCCTGGGTACCGTGCACAGAGTCCTGTATCTCATGTTCACGGAAGGTCATCTTTCCTTCCACGCCGGGCTCGGCATCCGACAGCAACTCTGCAGCGAGGCCATCCGATTGACGACCGTCGTAGCGCAGCATCCCCTGGGACGGTCTCCCGAAAGTTGCGCGCTTCTGGCGCTCATGCACTTGCATGCGGCGCGTATGGCCGGGCGAGAGGACGCTTCAGGCGGACTGCTTCTGTTGGAAGAGCAAGATCGCGGAGAGTGGGACCAAGATCAGATTCGGCTGGGGCTCTCGTGGCTCGCGGAGTCCGCGCGAGGCGACGAGTATTCCAGGTATCACGCCGAGGCGGCGATCGCGGCCGAGCATTGCCTCGCTCGGTCGTTTGCCGAGACGCGCTGGGACAAGGTGGTGGAGTGTTATGCGCTCCTGGAGCGGATTTGTCCGTCCCCGCTCTACCGCTTGAACCGTGCGATCGCAGTCGCCCAGTGGAAAGGACCGCGGGCGGGGTTGGCGGTGATCGAGAGCGCCGATCCACCAAGCTGGCTCGCCGGATCGTATCAGTGGGCGGCGGTCCTGGCGGACTTGCATCGCCGTTGTGGAAACCACCGGGATGCAGAACGCTACCGGGAGGCCGCGATTGCCTTGGCGCCGACGCCTGCGGTACGCGTCCTGCTGGGGCGCAGACTCGGCGCGAAGGCGCCTGCCTGAGCCGGTACGGCACGCGCCGGTAAAAGTGGGCGATCGGTTCGGGGCTAGGGACAGGTCAGCGCCAGCGGGGTGGGTGGCATCACGAACGTCGGGTTGTCGGCCGGTGTGCTCGCCGTCAGCGTCCCAGGGTGGACGGTATGTCCAGCGGCTGTCACCGAGTCGGCTGTCGTCGTACCCGACGATTCGTCGAATTTCCAGTAGCCGACGAGGCCCGCTTCGTCGCCGACCAGGCCCTTGTCGTAGTTGGCGAGAATGTCCCCGGCGGAGCGCGCGACGCTCCACACGCGGAACTCGTCGAAGATGCCGTTGAAGCACTGGTTGTTCGACGAGTTGCAGCCGATGAGCAGGGGAGACTGAGCGGTCGCGAGCGCCGTGACGCCGCTGCCCATGGTCGTGATCTTCGGCAAACCATCGACGTATGTCACCAGCACGTTCGCGTCCCACACCATGGCGATGTGCACCCACTGGTCCGTCGACGAGTCGATGCCCAGATCGTTGGTGCTATCGTCGTTGAAGCCCCCACCGGTGAAGGGGTCGAGCGTGGCGTGGTTGCTTGGGGACCCCGTGACCGGGTCCGTGCCGAAGTCGAGGCCGAAGGCGCCGGCATTGTCGGACCCGCCATAGTAGTAGACCTCGTTCTTTTCGCCGACCCAGTCCGTTGACTTGATGAACGCCCAGAACTCGATGGTGCGCTCGGCGTTGCCGACGGGCAGGTCGCTGCCCATGTCGACTTCGACGTGGGCGAATGCAGCGTCGCTGTCCGAGGCGGTGCCGTTGGCCGAGAGCGAAAGGGCGTTGCCGGCGCAGTCGGCCATGCCGCCCGTGCCGCCCGTGCCGCCCGCGCCGCCGCTGGCAGTGCCGCTCGTGCCGCCGCTGGCGGTCGCGCCGCCCATGGTCGCGCCGCCACTGGAGACGCTGCTGGAACCGACGCTAGCAGTCGTCGCCGTTTCGGTGTCTGCCGTCTGGGCGCTGTTGCCACCCGTCGTGCTGGCAGAAGTCGAGCCAGTGACGTTGCTGGCTGCCGTACCAGCGGCGCTGCCCATGCTGACCGAGAGCCCGCCGGCACCCACGCTGCTGGTCGTCTCCGTCGTGCCATTACCGGTGGAGGCGCCCCCGGACCCAGCTGCGCTATCGGCCGCGCCGCCGTCGCCGGCCGTTGCGTCGTTCGACGAACAGGACGCCGCGAGACACGCCCCCAGAACGCTCAGCATGCGCAGCCGAGGAATAGAGAGGACGAAACGTGCCCGAGAGCAAGTAAGTGTGGATGCCTTTGGTGACGACAGTACGGTGAGCACGCACGATAGACAGCACCGTTGTTGCGAAGCGGCAAGCAACTTCGAAGCCCGAAGCGCCATTGCCGAGTTCCCGTGGGAACGGCGATGCACCTCTACGGGGTCAGTTGCTCGCAGACGAGTTCGGCGGCAGGGTCGAGCCAGTCACCAGCCGTCGGGTCTTGGCAGGTAGCGTAGGGTGCCGGACAAAGGCCACCGGCATCTTGCTGCGCGCAGGCACAAGCGAGCGCTTCCCCCTGGCACGCCTGCCCGCGCTCCACGCATTCGTAGGCGAAGTCGCCCAAGCAGAACGAACTTTCGAGGTGCGTTCCGGGAGGGCACTCGCCATTGTCGTCGGGTAAGAGCGGGGCGCCGCCTACGCTGCGGTAAGCCACGCACACCTGGGCCGATGTGCAGGCGGAACCGGCGCAGGCGCTCTCGGCACCGGCGCTGCCTCCGCTACCGCTGCCGCCCGCGCCCGAACTGCCGCCCGCGCCCGAAGCGGTCGTGCCTGCACTACCGCCTGCACCGGAGGCGGAGGAGCTCGTCGAGCTCGAACTCGAATTGGTGATCGACGCCGCGCTCGAGTTGCTTCCGTTGCTCGAGCCAGCCGCCGCGCCCTGACCCGTCGCGCTCGTGCCGGTACTGCCCTTCGTGGTGCTGGTTGCCGAATTCGAATCGCTGCCTGCCTCGGTGCCAGTGTCGGTTGTGTTGTTCGTTTGCGCTTCGGAGTTGCCCGAGCACGCCGCCAATGTGAGCGCCAAGACGGATACCGGCAGCGCTGCGGCTAATCGGGCCCCCGCAAGCCCAGACTCGAGGCGGAAGGAATGAGCCATCGAGGAATTCTAGCAATTTTCTTCGGCGGGTGGGCGGTTTTCGGGCAGCAGAGAAGGTAACCGCTGGTTCGAGGTCAACATCGTCGGGACGGTTCGGAGGTTCCGGGGCAGCCAGGACCTTTTTCAACTACGACATCCAAGGATCGCTCGTCAGGATGAACGGTTCGGACCACCCTTACTGCCTGACCCATCGCAACTTCGCCGTGCTCGATCCTTCGGATGGACACGGTAAGTGGGACCGCAATGGTAACCTGTGGGTCAGGTACCACACCGAGCTCGGCGGAGGGACGGTACTGGAACAGCTCCTTCCGCGGGCCCACGGCTGACGGCTGGGCTTCGCCTACGCCTGCAGAATCCGAGCGATCGTGCGGGTGCCGAATGTCCGGTGCAAATACCCAATTGTGCAAGATACGCGCTTTTTTGCGCCAGTTCTGCGAAGCGTCTCGAGGAGCAGTCAGGCATCAAGGAAGTCGAGCTGTCTGGCCTGCCGTGCGGCTCATGCTCGAAAGGTGACCTAACCCCATGTTTAGTCGGTTCCGTCTGGGTGCTCCGCTTCTGCTTTCCTCGGCATCCCTGTTGTGCGTGGCGTCGCCGTCGCTGGCGGCTTCGTGGCAGTCTCTTTCGTACGGCGGCAGCATGCCCGCGGACTGGTACGTGCCGGACGACCCCGCCGCGTCGCCGCCGGTCGTCGTCTCGCTGCACTACTGCAGCGGGAACAGGGGGAATGCCCAGCCCTGGTTCCAGAGCTACGCGGACCAGTATGGTTTCGTTATCATCACCCCACAGGCGGGGGGCGAGTGTTTCGACGCAGCTCCAGCGCGCAGCGGCGAGCGTGCCGAGATCGTCAAGATGGTGGACTACGTGGTCGCGCAGCAAAGCGGGGACACCAGCCGGGTGTTCGCGGCGGGAGCGTCCTCTGGTGCATGCATGACTCAAGCGCTACTTGCGGCTTACCCAGAAGTGTTTGCAGCTGGCTCCTCCTTGGCGGGTGTCCCCGCCGGAGCCTGGACGGGCGGGAACGCGTATGGCTGGTCCAGTCCCAACCAGAGCGCTCAGCAATGGGGCGACAAAGTGCGTCAGGTGAATCCGGACTTCAGTGGTCCGTGGCCGCGCATTCAGCTCTGGCAAGGCCAGGGGGACACGACGCTCACCTACAGTCAAAACTATCCAGCGGAGGTCGCGCAGTGGACCAACGTGTGGGGTTTTACCGATGCCGACGGCATGAATGAAATGATCAAGCCGATGGGCGCTCAGGACACCTGGGATCGCACTTCGTACGAGGACGACTCGGGAACGGTTGCGGTGGAGGCGAACAGCGGTCCCAGCAACGTGCCTCACGACCTCACGGGCCGGGGGCTGTGGGGGGATGTGGTGCGGTTCTTTGCTCTCGACATGCCTGGTGACACGGGCGACACGGGAGGAAACGGCGGGACTGCTGGCACGGCGGCGGGGGGGGCCACGAGCACCGGCAGCACCGGCAGCACCGGAGCAGCCGGTGGCACCGGCATGGGCGGTGCGTCGACGGGAGCTGCAGGCAGCACCAGCATGGCTTCGGTGTCCGGAACCGATGGCGCTGGCATCACGACCTCGACGACGGGTGGCATGAGCTCCGGCGACACGACCACGACGGGCAGCGGGGGCACGTCCGGCACCAGCGTGAATACCAGTGCTGGTCTGGCCACCACGTCACCCTCGGGTAGCGTCACGAGCGGTACCACGACGGGCGGGAACGTCGTGGGCGGTACCGACGGGATGTCTGGGTCGAACGCGGGCGCCAATGACTCGGATGAAGGCGGCTGCAGCTGTCGAATCGGGACGAACCGGGGTGCCCCGCACTCGGCGCTGGTCCTGCTGGGTCTCGGCGCCGTCGGCTTGCTTTTGGGGCGTCGGCGCCGCCGCGACGCGCATTCGTAAAGCGCTGAACTGGCCACCTGGTAGCCGCTCCGCTGATCTACGAGACGGATTGAGCGGGCACCTCGCCCCTGGTCGTGCCCGCCGCGCGGGTCAGCGAGTTCACTCCGAGTACCGCTCCGAACGTGTCGCGCAACTCCTCCAGCAGGCTTCCGTCGATCGTGACCACGGAAACCAACATGACACCCAGCGGTTCGCCGCGCAGCACGATGGGTAGCAGTACCTGAGTGCGCCCACTGCGCTCGAGCAGACCGTGAGCGGGCAGAGCCCGCAGGGGGATGGTTTCCGCCGACGCGAGCTTGCCGCCCGGCCCGTGGCCGAACAACACGCGCGCCGAACTCTCTGGTCCTGTGTCTGCGGACAGCTCGGCGACGACGCATGCCTCGATGCCGAGGCCCGGCAGGTGCGAGGCGACCACGCGAGACAGCTCCGAGGCGCTGCCGAACATTGCTGACCGGAGTGCACTGTTCATGGTCTTGAGCCTTTCGAGCGCGCCGTGGCTCCGGCTCTTTTCGACTTGTTCGCCGAAGGCCGCAGCAAATACTCGCGCGTCGTGAAAGGCTTCCTCGAGGCGGTTGCGCGACTGAGGATCGCTCCCCACGCACGGCAAGGTCTGGCGGCGGAGGGCCGTGAGCACGTCTTGGATCACCGCTGTCTCGACGCCGGACCGCTCGACGCGGATCAGAAGGCGTTCCAGCGCTCGGGGGAAGCTCGCCTTGTCGGTGCCGCGCAGTTCGACCAGTAGGGCGTCGAGCAGCCTGTCTTCCCAAGAAGAGCCAGCCGCACCCAGGCGGCCGGTAGCGGCGCGCGCCAGCTCCGCCAGGATGATCTGGCGCCGCTGAACGAACGCTGCTTCCATACTGCCGCGGTGAACCAGCGGTGGGTTCATGGAAAGGCCGATGTCGACCCCGGAGCAGCCACATGAGCGGCGCACGACGAGCTCAGTGGCGAGCACGTCGCTGGGCTCGACCGCTTGCCCTGCGATCAGCTGGGCGAGGGCGCGCGCGCCCTGACGGCCGAGTAGCTCCGTGGGCTGTCGGACCGTGGTCAATGCCGGTTGGGCCAGACGCGCGGAAGCGACGTCGTCGAAACCGACTATCGGAACCTGCTCGGGCACGCGGAGTTGGCGTGCCGTGAGCTCCTGGAGCGCGCCGAGCGCCATGTAGTCGTTGGCCGCCGCGACGGCGTCGAACGGCAGCGTGCCATGCCGCTCGCCATCGAGCAACGACCGAATGGCGCTGCTCCCGCTCGACTTGGTGAAATCTCCGGCCACCAGCAGGGCGGGATTGAATTCGATGCCTTCCTCGGCGAGCGCTTGCCGGTAGGCGTCGAGTCGTGCCTCCGCCTCGGCACTGCCACGCGGTCCGCGGATGAACGCGATGCGGCGGCGATGGTGCCCGCGGATCAAGTGCAGCACCACCGCACGCAGCCCTCCGGCATTGTCCACGTGAACACAGGGGTGCCCCTCGAGCGGCACGCCCAAACTGCACAACGGTTCTCCGCGCCAGCGGTCTGCCCAGGTCGAAAGCCGCTCGGGCCCGATGGTGCTGCCCAGAGCGCTCGATACCACCAGTAATCCGGCCACGCTATGCGGGTCGACCAGATCGAAGACGAAATTTCGCGCTCTCCGCTCCGGATTCGGATCCTCGATAGCCCCGCCGGCGACGCACAAGATGGTAGCCCCAGACTCGCGCGCGCCTGCTATCGCGCCGCGCAGAACGTCGACCTCGTACTCATCGTCGAGAGATTCGGTGAGGAACGCGAACGTGTTGGGGGAGACCGGTTTCGGCGGTAAGGCAGAGGACATTGGGCTATCTATCGATCCTTTCCGGGATTTCGCCGCCGCGCCAGTCTGCGGCGCTTCTTTTGAACGATTTGGCGCTCGAGATGAGCGAGCGCGAGTCGCGATCGCGAAAAATGGGCCCCCGTCGCACCCGGCGTCCACGGTCTTCAGGCGCCATCGAGCCTGGCCATGCCCTTCGTGATCGGCTGAGCCTACAATCACGCGCAGCGTCACGACGCGTTCGAGAGGCAATGACCTTGTGATGCGGTTGCCTTGATGCGAGTGTCGGCCGAGATGGAATTCGTCGTATCCGTGCCCGTCGCGCGCTACCTGGTGCGTCAACCCGTGGGGAGCGACCACGACGTGGATGTAGTACCGGGCTTGAGGCACGAAATGGTGCAATCCTTCGACCTGGTCGTGTCCGAGGCCGCCGCGACCCAGCTGTTCACGCTCGTGGTCGCCGCGACACCTGCGCTTTCCGAGCACGACAGGGCGGTCATCTCGCAGGCTTTGCGGGCCACCCGCCGCCCCGAGGTCGTGTTTCTGGTGGAGGCGACCCCGGACAGCTGGAGCGCGGAGTGTGCGGCGAGCGCCGACTCACCGGCGGCGGTTGCAGCCCTGGGCGTGCTGTGTGCCAGCGCCGGCTGGGACAAGGGTGAGCCGGTGGAAGTTTCCTTGAATGGACACCGCTCTGAGCTGAGCGCCGAGTTCGACGGACGCAACTGGCGCTGCCGCGTTGGCTAACTGGCTTGGTCGACGGTGTCCCAGGCCGCGGGCCCTTGGAGAGCCCCCCGGCCGGCGGTTGGGCCACGGGCTTCAGCAGTAGCACGCGCTATGAAAATCTGCGATTGGGTCGATAGTGGGTGTCGTGCCTCTGCCCCAGGCCGTGATGGCTCGCCGGCAGTAGCGAAGGGCCGGAGGTGAGGCGAACGGACGCCTCGCCGACTTCGGTGCTCACTCTGCTCCAAGTGGCCAGCCAGTCGTGCCAGGCGATTGGTTGGTGCTGGTAGAGTACGCGCCGCGCATCGATGCGCGGCAGCGGCGTCGCCGGTTTGGCTCCAAAGACCCGTGGCTTGAGCAGCCGAGGCCAGCGCACGTCGATGGGATACCTCAGACGCATGCGCTCCTGTCGGTCGTAGACAGCGATACCCTCGGCGCGGATCTCGTAGTCGGCACCGTCGAGTTCCGCCGCGACTTGTTCCCTCACGAGATCGACTTGCGCGCGCTGGTAGAAGACCGCCAGCGCGCGTTCGAAGAGCGCTGCGCGCTCGTCGTCCAGTCGCTCGATGAAGCCCGCCTCGGAAATACCAGCCACGATGTGACCACCGAGCTGCTCGATCGTCACCTCGCAAGCCGGGAGCGACGGCCCCGCGAGTCGTAGTCGAATGCGGTTCGAGCTCAACTCGACGTTTTCGACGTGAAGCGGCGCTCCGCGCCAGCGTGGGTGTCTCACCACGGCCGGCAAGAACTCGCGTTCGACGAAGCGGCTGACCGCCAGGCGGACCGCTCGCAGGTTTCTGCGGAAGCGCTGGAACTCCGGGTTGCCCGTGAACTCGAAACTGTGCCGAGTGTTTCGGGAGCGGCGCTGCTGATCGTGGCGCTTGGCAGCCCGCCGGAGACGCTCATAGTACTTCGGCAGCGTTCCCGAATGCATTCCGACGACCAACAGCTCGCGCAGCGTTTCGCCCGCGGGACCGAAGCGCGCCGGCTGGATGTCACGCGGCCGGGTGGCCTCGTAGAGGCGGTAATTTTCCTTCAGCTCCCACACCAAGAAGCCGAAAAAACTGGGCAACAAGAATACGGTGAGTCCCGCCAGCGCTTCACCCATCAGGCGACCCAGAATCGAAAACGGTTTCTCGACCCACTCGAGGAGCGCGGGCAGAAACGGCAACAGGACCTTGTGCGCCACCGTCACGACGGGGAAATGCTTGAGGGGGTTGAGCTCCGGCTCGACCAACAAGGTCACGTACAGGCGTACGCCGTAGGCCAGCGCGCCCCACAAAAGAGTCACCAGCATCAATAGCCAGAGCGCGACCCCACGGGGGCGGCGGCGCCAGCGAAGCATGTCGTCCACGCGCGCCATCGCTCGCTCCATCGCGTCGACCAACGCCGCGAAGGACCGTCCCACCAGCCGTAGCATTTCGGGCAACCAACGTTGACCGAGTGCGCGCCAGGTTGGAGCCAACCGCTCGACGAAGAATCCTTCGAGCCAGAATCCGAGGCGCGAGCCCATCAACCAACTCGTTGCCAGGAACGCGACGCCCGCGCTGGCCAACCTGAGGCCCAGGTCGGGCTCGGGCAAGGGAGTCGCGACGAAGGCAGCCACCGCTACGAAGAGGGGCGTGAGCGCGTGCCGCAACGCCCAGCGCACGGCTGGTCGCGACAGCCAGCGGCGCACCAATGGCTGGCTGAAAAGCGCTCGCGGGATCCGGAACAGCAGCCACGCAAACAGCATGCCCATGAGATCGAGTAGCTGACGGGCGAACACGCGAAACAGGTGGCTGTGGATCAGCAGGAGCAGCAGCATTGCCACGCTGGCGAAGCTCGCCGGTCCCGGAGGGGCCAAGGTCGGCGCGCGCAGCAGATTCAGCAAGGGGTTGACCAGGTGTTGTGCGCCTTCGAGCACGACGAACGAGCCGACCAGCGGCAGCACCAGGTATAGGAAGATCACGCGCCCGGTGGCCGTGCCGAAGGGAAAGCTGCTCAGCTTCTGCAACGCGCGCAAATAGACATCACCGCGCCGGTACACACCGATGAGTACTCGGCTGGACAGCGCGTCCGCCAGCAAGAGCGGGTGGGGGCGAACCTGGCCGTCGCCGGCCTTCACGTCGGGTAGCTTGACGTCATTGCGGGACGTTGCATCTCGCAATTGTGGCAGCGAGATGAAACCCCGTTTCAAGATTTGGTCGACCAGTTCCGAGACCAGCCGCTCGCGCGCGAGTTGTTCCACGCCGGATGTCGCGTGGAGGCCCGAGCGCTGCAGCAGTCGCGCCAGTTTGGGGCTGACCATAGCGCGCGCTTGGTCTTGGGCGAGCGCGGCCGCGCGCCGCAGCGCGGGCAGTACGTGGTGGGCCTCGGCCGGGGAAAACCCCACTGCCTCAGCGCGATCGGACGCCAGCGCCAACAGCCTGGCAATCTGCACCTCCTTGGCGAGCAGCGCCTGGCGCACGCGCAGGCGGCGCCCCCCGGGTGGCCGACGCCAGCGCAGGCGGATTCGGTAGCCGGGCGTTTGGTGTGTGCGCGTCGCGCGTTCGAGTAACCTCAGGATCTTCGATTCTGGAGACGCTGAAAGGCCGCGTCGAGCAGCTGCCCGCAGGGACAGGATGCAGAGCGCTGGTTCCCAGTCGGGCGCCGGGTGAGCGCCTGGCGCTGGCACGGCCGCCGTCAGCGCGCGACCCAGTTCTCGCGCGGCGGCATCGAAACAGGCCTGCGCCTGCTCCACGAGCGCAGCTTCACGACTGCCGAGAGCTCGAGCCGCGGACGTCAGCGCGCGCACGCTGCGTCCTGCGCCGAGCGACCGGCGAGCGGCCCCCAGTCGCCAGCGTTGCCTGAGCCCCGAAGCGCGCGGCAGCGCGGCGCGCGCCTCCTCGAACGTTGCGCTCGAGCTCGAGTCCCGAGTGAGATCGTGGGCGGAGCTGGCCCCGGGAGCGCGTGTGCGGTTGGGGGCGCCATGGATATCGAAGACGGTCGCCAACCGATCGGTGGCGATATCCCCCGAGAGCAGCTCATCGATGGCGTGTAGCTGCGTCAACCCGGGGAACAGCGTGGGCACCAGCTCCGGGGCAAACCAGCTGAGCTCCAGATACGTCGCCGCGAACTCGATGTACACTTCCCGGTCGTCCTCAGGCCGGAACAACCGATCTTCACGGTTGAGCGCGCTGCGGATCTCCTCGAACTCGGCGCGCCCGATGCGCCGAACGCGGGAGCGCACCGTCGCCGCGTCGAGGCGTCCGGCCTCGAGCAGCTTTTCGAAGGCGACGTGGACACTGGCGTGAAAGGCCAAGCGCAGCTCGCGCCGATTGCGCTCGGCAGGGCTCCAGCGTTTGAGGTCTCCTGGCGTTGGCGCCGCCAACAGAATCACCCACGGGGCGCAGCCCGTGGGCCGCCAGTCCACCCCCGCTTCGGACAGACGTGTGCCAAGGTCGCCGACCCGGTCCACTGCGCACTGGTCGTGTGGGACCGAACCGGAAGTACCGTGCTGCTTCTTGATGATGCGACGCAACGTGCGCGCGGGGAGTATCGCCACCTCGGCGATCCCCTGCAGGCGCTCTTCGAGGCGACGATCGGGTTGGTCCATCGCGTACACCTTAGTGTCTGCCCGAGTCGCTTCAATCGAAGCGCTCTCATTCTTTGGCAGGACGGCCGTTCATCGTGCTGAATCCCGGCGGGATGCTTGTCGCCCGAGACGTGGCGGAAGGGGCGCGTAGGGCGGATTGATGGACGTCTTCCCCAGCGTGAGAGAGCCCAGCGATGACGCGGGCCCTCAGGGCCCCAAGCGATGTGGGACGGGCTGAAGCTGCGAAACGCCGCTGTCCCGCTCGACGACAAAAAAGTCATCTACCTCGCCAGGGTTGGCTGGCGTATCTCTTGTTGCATGGCAGTCGTTCAGCGCCCGAAGGAGAGCCGGCCGGAATGAACTTGCAGCTTCTGATCGATTCGATCGTGCGGCAGACGACGGTGTTGATGGCGCAGCTGGCGACTTCGGGTGGGGCGCGCGCCCCGCTGCACCACGTGGCCAACCAGGTCTTCAGCGATCTGGCGCAGGAGCTGGAGCGCCAGGGCTTGAGCCGTGCCGTGACGGCAGACATGTTCGGCATCAGCCTTCGATCCTATCAGCGGAAGATCGCTCGCCTGCGCGAGAGCTCGAGCGACAGCGGGCGATCGCTGTGGGAAGCGGTGCTGCAGTTCTTGGCGTCGCGGCGTATCTCGACGCGCGCTGAAGTGCTGACGCGCTTCCAGCGTGACCCGGAACCCATCGTGCGCGGCATGCTGACCGATCTGGTCGAAAGCGGGCTGGTGTTCTGCAGCGGCAGCGGAGCCGAAGCTGTGTATCGCGCCACTAGCGAAGAAGAACTCGAGGCCATGCGCCACGCTCAGGCCATGCGCGGCCTCGACGAATTCGTGTGGGCTATCGTGTATCGGCAAGGCCCCCTCGACCTCGCGCGCCTCAGCGAGCTGGTGAAGCTTCCGGAAGCGGAGTTGTTGCCCATCTTGGAGCGCCTGTCCGAGAGCGGCCATGTTCAGAAGAAGCTTTCCGGGAACGCGACGGAGTATTCCAGCGCTCTGTTGGTGGTCGAGTCGGGCGCCGGTGAGGGGTGGGAAGCCAGCGTGTATGACCACTTCCAGGCCATGGTGCGCACCATCTGCACGCGCCTCGAAAACGCCGCCGATGCTCGCGAGTACATGCCCTACACGGGAGGGTCGACCTACAGCTTCGACGTCGGCAAGGACCACCCGCTCCGAGACGAGGTGCTGGGCACGCTCGCCCAGTTCAGGGAGCGTTGCAGCGATCTGCGACGCCGCGTGATGGAACACAACGAGTCGCACGGTACCCCGGAGCCCGTCGAACGGGTGGTGGCCTACGCCGGGCAATCGGTGCTCTGTAACTTCAACGACAAACGCAACGACGTGGGGCACGTGGAGGAATGACGATGAGGTACACGTCAGTATTATTCATCTTGGTTGGTATTTTCGGGTTCGCTTGCGGCGGCTCGGCGTCGGGCGGCGAAGGCAACAGCGAGACGCACTTTCTGGCTTTTTGCGCTGGCAAGTGTGCCGATGGCCTCGCCTGCGTGTGCGGCGTGTGCACCGTCACCTGCGAGCGTGCCTCGACCTGCGCCGGGCTCGATGACCACGCGAGCTGCCAGGGGGGCGATGCCTACCCGGACACCTGCGGGGACGACACGCGCCCCTCGGTGTGCGACGTCACCTGTACACGAGACAGCGAGTGTGCGAGCCTTGGCGGCGACTACGCTTGTGTAGACGGGTTTTGCCGTCAGGCGGGGTGTGTCTACGAAGGACAGCCACACCAGGTGGGCGAAGAGTTCCCCGCCCCCAACTCCAGCTGCAACAGCTGCACCTGTCAGAGCGACGGCGAGGTCATCTGTACGCGCTCGGCGTGTGTGACCTGTGAGTACGCTGGCGCGAGCTACGCGGCTGGCGAGGGCTTTCCCTCGGAAGATGGCTGCAACACCTGTACCTGCATGGACGACGGTGGCGTTGCGTGCACCGAACGGGACTGCGTCGACCCCAGCGGCTGTGAGTACGCCGGCATGAGCTACGCCATCGGCGAGAGCTTCCCCTCGTCGGATGGCTGCAACACGTGCAGCTGCTTCGAAGACGGGAGCGTCGGATGCACCCTGCGTGCCTGTGCCGAGCCCGGTATGTGCAGCTTCGGTGGCCAGACCTATGCGCCCGGCGATACCTTCCCCGATGATTGCAACAACTGCACTTGCCTCAGCGATGGCAACGTCGAGTGCACGGACGACTGCACCAACTACTGCGCGATTGGGGACCAGGTCTATGCGGACGGCGAGAGCTTTCCCGCCGATGATGGCTGCAACACTTGCACTTGTGACGGCGCCACGGGATTGGCCGCATGCAGCGAAATAGCGTGCGCTTCAGGCTGCACCCAACCCGACACTGGTAGCCTCGAGCCAGTCGGCGCCACCTGGGCCATCGATAACTGCAACACCTGCACCTGCACCGAAATGGGCTGGTCTTGCACCGAAATTGCCTGCCTGCCTACCTGCGACTATGCCGGCGAGACCCATGCAGATGGCGAGAGCTTTCCCGCGGGGGACAGCTGCAACACCTGCACCTGCCAGGACGGCGAGGCCGTTTGCACGCTGGCGCCCTGCGTCGACCCCTGCACGTTGCCCTTCGAGGTGGGCGACTGCGACGGCGCCATCCCGGTCTACTGGTACGACAGCGAGACCGGTGCCTGCGAGATGCAGAGCTACGGCGGCTGCGGCGGCAATGCCAATAACTTCGCGACGCTCGAAGAGTGCGAGGCCTCCTGCCTCTGAAGGGCACGTCGCACCGTCACGAACTCCGCTGAAGCACTCTCGACAGCTACGGAACGTCTACCGCCACTTCGGCACTGAACACCAAGGCGGGGTCGCCGCGCTCCCAGGTGGTCGTGTACAGAACAGCGACGGTGCGGTTGGCCTTGCCTTCATATAGACTGGTGCCGTCCGCGCTGATGCTGATTGCCTGGTCGAGATCCAGTAGCTCGTCGGAGAGCCGCACGAGGACGCTGGTGGCTCTGTTGCTCTCGAGGTCGATGCTCTGACCCGTCAGTTTCGCTTCGATGAGCGACCCTGCCGTTGCGTGCTCGGCGTCGACCGCCAGCCAGTAGGAACGGCGGTGGGTCACGTCGTCTTGTAGCCAGACGATGCGATGGGGCAGCGGGTTTCGTGTGAACTCGGCCATCCAGGGCAGCGCAACGGCATCCTCCAGGTCCATCCAGTGCGGCTTGTCGGGATGGATCTCCACGTAATGGGGGTAGCCGTCGGGATCGTCCGTCTGGAGATCATCGAGCAGCGTGCCCCATTGTTCGGCGACCAGGTTACGGTCGTAGGCGGTATCGAGCCCGCCGACGTGAATCGTGAACCCGAGGTTGCGCAGGCTGTCGGGATGCGCATCGTTGGGGTGCCCTGCCATCATCGCGGCAGCTGCCCAGTGGTCGGCCATGCGCGGACCAAGCTGGTACACGCCATCCCCGCCCGCCGAGTACCCCATGACGTACACGCGGTTCGGATCGACCCCTGCGAGCACAATCAAGTTGGTGATCAGCCGATCGAACAGCGGATCGATGTGCGGCTCGTGCCACAGGTTCCAGGTGTTCGTGGGAGCTCGAGGCGCCAGGTAGATGCCCTCATCGGGTTGGTACAGAATCTTCTGGTTTTCCCATTGCTCGTCGTTGACGCTGGGGTCGGCTTCACCGCCACCGTGTAGCGAAATGAACAGGCTGTGGCCCGTAGCAGGCTCGTCTCCGAAAGTCGTGTAATCGTAGCGCAGGGTATGCTCACCGAGGGTGATGGCCTTCGCATCGGTTTCTGCTTGGCGCTCCTCGCGGATGTTGGCCGCGTAGTCTTCCCAGATCAGTACGCGCGCCGTCGCCGCATCAGCCGCGTCCAGCGGGACCGAGGCGAACGGCTGGTCCTCGACCGGAGGACGCGCGTCCCACCCGATGGCGAGGTACTCTTTGAGCTGTTCGAGGACAGTGGACTTGCCGACGCCGGTGGTGCTCGTAGTGGAAATGGTGGCGGCACCTCCCGAGGAGGTGGCAGTGGATCCGGTGAGCGTCCCTGTCGTGGCCGTGCTCGAGGCGGCGGAGCCTCCCTTGCCCGTGGTGCTGGTCTCGCCCGTGGGATTGCCGCTGGTGCTTACGCTTGCCGTCGCTTCCACCACCCCGCCCGAAGTGGTAGCCCTAACCCCGCTGGCGTGAGGAATGGCGGTTTCGGAGTCCGAGCAACCCGCCAACGCGAGGCATGCCAAAGCCCACAGGGCGCCGTGAGGGATCGGCCGGTGCGACACCGCGGCCAGCTTAGCCCGAGCGACCGTTCGGGGTAAGTCTTTCGAGGCGCGGCGTCGAAGTGCACGCCACATTGCCCAGGAACCGTCACTCAGAGGGTGACTTTGCCGTCGGGGCTGAACGTCCACGCACGCGACTCCGCACCGAGCACCGCACGGTCTACCCCTCCAGTGCCGAGGGATGTTAGAGTGAACCCCGTGAGGATGGTGACCGTCTGGGGTGCGGCCGCGGCGCTGATTGGCTGCTCGACGACGAGCACTATCCACCGCGCGAGTGGTCCACCCATCGAAGCCCACATCAGCGGAGGCTCGCCGTCCGCCGTGTACGTCGACGAAGGTTCCGCGATTCCACGCAGCGACATTACCGAGGTCGACTACCCCGGCAATGTGCATGCCACGATCGGCGGGGTGGTTCTGGGCTACGGCGTTCTCAACATCGCCGCCGGGCTCGAGGAGTGTCGGGAGCGCCAAGAGCAGCAGGGCGCGTTTTGCACCGGTGTCTTCACGCCCGCTGCCGTGGGGTTGTCGATGCTGGTCTGGGGTATCATCGTCCACACCAACGCCACGCGCGCAGCCAAAGATCGGTCTCTGCGCGACCCCTATCCGTCAGCGTGGCCCGCGCCTACGGCCTACCCGCCGACGCCCCCCGCCGTGTCCACCCCACCAGCGCCACCAGCGCCCACCTCCGCGCCACCAGCGCCCACCTCCGCGCCACCAGCGCCCACCTCCGCGCCGCCAGCGCGCCGCGCAGTTCCACCGCCGGCGACCGGCGCGTCACCGCCAGCGACCGGCGCGTCACCGCCAGCGACCGGCGCGTCACCGCCAGCGACCGGCGCGTCACCGCCAGCTGCGGCAGAGCCAGCCGGGCCTCCGGCTGCGGTGTCACCCGGTGCGACTGCTGTCCCACAAAACGCCCGACCTCCGAACGAGACCGACTGAACTGCGATCGAGGGCCCTTTTCGAGCTCCTGATGGGCTTCACCGGAGGTCCTGCGGGTAGCGCAGCCCCATGCGAAAGTCAGCCGGCGAGCGCTCAGCACCCGCCGCCAAGCCCCGGACCGCGCTGAGCGAGCCTCGCCGCCGGCGACCTCGAAGGCGCCCGCTCTGCGACGCTGCCCTGCGTTCATCAGTCGACAAGTCGACCGTCGCCGAATGGAGGCGGAGTCTGACCATTGATCGCGGAGTTGCGGTGAAGTTGCAGTATGGGTGTGAGCCTCAGGTTCGGCATCAGCGGCTGTGGCTGCGACCGCAACGACGACAGCAGCAACTGCGGCTGCGGCAACTGCGGCTGCGGCAACTGCGGCTGCGGCAACTGCGGCTGCGGCAACTGCGGCTGCGGCAGATACGGTCTGCTACTTCTGAAGCGGCGTGCTGTCACTGACGCTGGTGCCGCCCTCGAAGCTGGCTACGTGTCGTGTTCACACCCGTTCGGCGCACCTTCTGCGCCACCTCCAAGGGCGGTGCAAGCGGGATGCGGCGTCACTAGCGATGGTAGGCGGTCGACGATCGCGCGGGGCAACGGGGAGGTGTCACATAAGCTGCGCCAGTGGAGGGCATGAACACGACACTTCGCCAACAGCTTCTCGACCAAGTCATCAACATCATTCAGCGCGCTCGGCCCCTGATCGACGCTATCGAACGCAAGGACCAGGATCTGAGCAAGCAGCTCAGACGCTCTCTGAATAGTACCGGTCTCAATGTCTCCGAGGCCTTTGGGGTCAAAGCCGGCAATGCTCGGCAGAGCTTCCGTCGCGCACCTGGGAGAGCTCTATGAATCGCAAGCCTCATTGCAGCTGGCTGCTGCCTGGGGCTACATCAACCACGAGCTCGCGCAGGCCGTCGTCGCCGACTTGGGCGCTCTCGGTGGTCGTTTGTACGGGCTGTCGCGGCGCTGACAGCTAACCGCATTCCATCGCGCGCCGGAGTTTGTAGCCCTCCAGAGTGGCACACAAGCGATCGTACCCTCGAGCAAGGGTTTGCCAGCCTGGTGCTCCATTATGCTTGAGGTGACCACCAAGACCAGCTATCGCGAGCACGACTTCCTGGACAGCAGGCGTCTCAGGGAGCGGCTGGCGCGCTATTAGCGGTCGAGCTGTCGTGAGCCACCAAGACTTCAGCTTGGCTGCTGATCCTGCCCAACGTTTGTTTTACGTGGGGCTGCAGGACGACATCGGGTGTCACCTTGACGTTGCCGAAGAACCGATACGCTGCTTCCAACTCTGCAGCTGACAGTGCCTGCGGAAAGCTGGCGGACGGCTCCCTTGCCATCGCGCCGGCCAAGCCTTCCACATGCGTCGCTAGCCGCTTGTCGCCAAATTCCGCGCCTTCGAACTCCAATTCAACACCGTCGATCGCCGGGTCAGATGATTGGGCCACCCAGAGCTTTGATCACGTCCACCGAAACTTTGCAATGAAATGTGACCAATCCATAGGGCGGAGTACCATTCGCAGCTGAGTCGCCGCCAGCGTCCCGTACTTGGCGCCTGCCGTCTTGGCGCTTGGCGCGCGCCTGGTAGGAGGCGGGGCCGTTCGCGCGGACGTTTCGCAGTGAAGGGGCCTCGTGCGGCGATACGCCTCCAAAGGTGGCGCTCGCGATTGCACCAAGCGTGATCCGTTGTCGACCATGTGGCTGGATGCTCTTCGCTCGGCTGGCAGAATGAGCCGCGGAGGTAGACCGGAGCCCAGCACGACCCTCGCGCTCGCTTCAAGTCATGAGCCATGGGACGGGCGCATTGGGGCAAGGGAGTGTGCCCGGGTACCGCGCGTTTCGCAGGCCACGTAGCACGTAGCTCGTAGCTCGTAGCTCGTAGCCCGTGGCTCGTGGCTCGGGGACGGGCGCGTTTGGGGCAAGGGGGTGTGCCCGGGTACCGCGCGTTCCGCAGGCCACGTGGCTCGTAGCCCGTGGCTCGTCTCTGGTCACTCGTCGCTCACAGTCCGTGGGGATTGAGGGTCACCACGGGTAGCAGGCAGAGGCGCAGCGCCGACTTTCGACAGGCTTCGACCTCGGGCGCGAGTGGCCAGAGTCTCGGCGGTCGACTGCTACTGGAGCATGAGACGTCGTGGCCCAGTCACCTTGCGTGAAGCCAAAATAATGCAGCGGAGCGGACAGTCATGAGGCCGCAAGCAGGCGCCTGGTGGTTTGCCTTAGGGCCCGCGAACGGGGAAGTCCGTCGCGAGCCGGCCAAGACCGCCGCGAGGCGGGCGCGTGAGGAGCGAGCACCTGAGGCCTACTGAAGTTACTGAAGTCGGTCGAGGAGCGAGAGCGACGAGCCCGCCCGCCGCAGCAAGAGGATCGGCCGGCGCCGTAGGACTCAACCATGCGCGGGCCCTTACGACGGTCGACACGCCAAGCATCCAGGTGTCTTGAGCGATCACCCAGTCGACTGACCGATTGTCGAAGGACGCTTCGGGCGTGTTAGGTTCGCGCTCGTCGACAATGCGCGTATGGTCACGAGTACTGAAGGCAGAACTGCTTGTCGTGGTGGGTGCCGTTTGGGGAAGCGTCGCTTGCGGGAGCCGCTCCGAACTGCTCGACGCGCGCCTCGCGCAGCATTCGGACGGGGGCTCGAGCTCCGGTCGTGCGATCGGTAGGAGCGGGGGCTCCGGGAGCGGTGCGAGTGGTGCTGGCCAGGGAGGGACGACGGGTCGCGGAACGAGCGTCGGTTCGACGGTGGGTGGTTCGACGGTGGGCGGTTCGATGGGCGGTTCGATGGGCGGTTCGACGATGGGCGGTTCGACGATGGGTGGTTCGACGACGGGCGACGGTGGTGCGTCTGGCGACAGCGGGACGGTGGGAGGCATCAAGGATTGTCCGATGCCTCGGCTGTTTTGCGATGGGCGCTGTGTCGATGTCTCCGGCGACCGCAACCATTGTGGCGGTTGTGACACCCAGTGCAACCGGGTCGAGGACTGCGTCGCTGGAGGGTGCATTTGCTCGGGTGAACCAGAGCTCCTCGAGCTGAGTCCGGCGAATGCTGCGGTGGGGGTGCGTCAGACGGAGACAGTGCGAGCCCGCTTCAGTTGTCCTCCCGAGCGAAATGACGTCGGCGATGCGACGATGCATGTCTACAGCGCCAAGGCGGGGTACTTGCCGTCCACCTTCCCGGAGCCGCAGGACCCACGCTCGGTAGTCCTCGATCCACGAGCGCCGAGTCCGGCAAGGCAGGGCAAGCCCTTCTTCGCTGGGGAGGTACTGACGACGTGGCTCGGTCGCGACTTGGGTGGCCCTTACTCGAGCGAGTTCTGGGCAGCGGTTCGCTCGGGGAGCTCGGCCACGTTCGTGAACACTGGCCAAGAACTGGGCTCGGCGCGTGAGGCCGAGCTCGGCGATCTGGACGGTGACGGCGATCTGGATGCCGTCACGTGGAGCTCGACGGACCCGGTCGTTCACGTCTGGTCGAACGATGGTCGCGGTGGATTCAGCGAGGTGACCAGCCTGATGTCCAGCGAGCGCCCGAAGCTTGGCGATTTCGACGCCGACGGCCGGCTGGATCTCGTCGCTTCGACCCTATTTTTGGGAAGCGGGAACTTCGCGTTCGAGGACTCCGGGCAAGCAATCGGCACGCCGTATCAGCTTGCCGACTTCGATGGCGACGGTGACCTCGACGTGTTCTCTACCGACTCGCAAGACCGGTGGCACCTGCTCCGAAACGACGGCAGCGCTCACTTCGACGATTCGCTGATTGGCGAGGACGGGCTCCATTCCAGCGCTTGTGGCGACCTCGACAACGACGGCGATCTCGATCTGGTGTTGCTGCCCGTGGAGACCGACAATGCGCGCGCCGTAGTCCTGTTCAACGAGGAGGGCGGGCTGTTCACCGAAGACGACGCCGGGCTCGCTGTGGACGCCACGCGCGACGTGACGCTCGGAGACCTGGATGGCGACGGCGATCTCGATCTCGTCATGGGAAGCTGGGGGGCTGCGGGGGCGCGCAATCCGGCGAATCAGGTGTGGCTGAACGACGGCAGCGGCCAATTCGTGGCGGGAGACACCCCGCTTTCCGGCAGCGTGGCGGTGACTTTGGGGGATCTCGACGGTGATGGTGACCTGGATTTGGTGGCAGGTCAGCACGATCCGTATTCGCCCACTCCAGGAGAGCCGAGCCGGGTGCTGTTGAATGACGGCGGCGGCAAGTTCACTTCGGTCGGGGAAGTGGGAAGTGGCAACTTCCAGCGCGTGCGGCTGGGTGATCTGGATGGCGATGGCGATCTCGACGCACTGGTCGCCCAGTGGGATTGGTTCGAGTCCCCGCCGGTAGAAGTTTGGCTCCAGAAGGGTTGAACCGAAGCAGGCAGGGAAATAGCTTTGCCAACTCTGGACACGGCTTATTCCTCACTAATATAGTAAAGAATAAAGTGCAATAATAACATGTATTTAAGTTATTGTTGCACTGGATAGGTTGACAATTTTCTCGGACGGTCCTACCTCAAAGGTCATGGCCCGGTCGGCAGAGCTGGTGGCTTCGAATCCGCCCCTCGATCTCACGCGGGAGAACGAGCGGCTCCAGTCGGCGTCCGCGCAGGCGGTGGTCGAGTGGGCGCGGGCTCGATTCGGGGATGACCTGATTCTGAGTTCGAGCTTCGGTGCCGAGTCGGCGCTCATGCTGCATCTGGTGACCCGCCTCATCCCGCGTGTCCGTGTCGTGTTCATCGACACCGGGTACCTGTTTCCGGAAACCTATCGCTTCGCCGAGGAGTTGCGCGAGCGGTTCGACCTGGACCTCAGGGTCTACTCGCCCACCGTCAGCGCGGCGCGCCAAGAAGCACTCTACGGAAGGCTTTGGGAGGGGGGAGAAGCCGAGCTCCAGCGCTATCAGGCACTGAACAAGGTCGAACCGATGCAGCGCGCACTAGGCGAGCTCGCTCCCAGGGCGTGGCTGGCGGGCCTGCGCAACCACCAAACTGCCTACCGAGCGGGTCTCGAGCGAGTCGCACTGAGCGACGGCGTGGTGAAGGTCCACCCAGTGCTCGAGTGGAGCGAGGCCGAGGTGCGCGACTACATGCGAGCCCACGACCTGCCCTATCATCCGCTGTTCCAGCAGGGGTATCGATCTATCGGGGACGTCCACTCGACCGAGCCGGTAGAGCCGGACGCCCCGGCGCGTTCGGGTCGCAAGCTCGGGGTGCACAGTGAATGCGGGATCCACCTGCCTCGCCATTTCTACGCGAGCGAGAGGGCGCAGCGGCCTGCCGAGCCGGGGCAAGATCGGGTCGTCGGCTGAGTCCGGCTTTGCTGCCCTGACACTGGAAAAGGCCGCGCTAGACATACGATTGGTTGGCTCGGCCCGGAGCTCTGCCGCTCGACCAGCCATTTCCCCCAGCACCGTTGGCGATCCCCGCTCGTTCCGGGCATTGATTGCATATGGCGATGTGGTGGCGTGCACTCGTGGTGGCCGGGCTCTTCGTGGCAGTCTGGGTGGGTTGTTCGCGCGACAGCCGCACGGAGCCGGTGGAACACGATGGACCGACCGCGTCGAGCGATGGCAACGCTGCGGGTGAGAGCGGTGCCGCTGGCGGCGGGAGCGATGGGGGTCTGACGAGTGCCAGCGGCGGAAGCGGGGAAACGGGGGGGGCCAGCGGGACGTTCGGTACCGGGCCCACGACGGCCACCACGGGCGCGAAGCATGACGTTCCGATGGCGTGGACTTGCAACACCTTTGCCTATGGCGATGGCGTGTGCGACTGCGGGTGTGGCGCGCCGGACCTGGACTGCAGCAAGCAGGAGCTCTCGGAGTGCGACGTCTGCAACGGCGCCGGTAGCTGCAACCTCGCTGCCTGTCCTGGCCACATCGATCCCGACGATCCCGCGAGGTGTCTTCCGCCGCCGGAAGGTTGGACCTGCGCGGCCTCCGCTTACGGCGACGGGGAAGCGTGCGATTGCGGGTGCGGTATTCGGGACGACGATTGCCCGAACGGGGACGTTCAGAGTTGCGATAGCTGCTTCGGGAATGGGTCTTGTGCGAACGGACCTTGTCCCTCCTCGCTGGCGCGAAATGACAACTCGCGCTGTGAGATCCCTCCGCGCTGGACGTGCGACGCCACGGCCTACGGCGACGGAAGCTGCAACTGCGGCTGCGGCGTCGTCGACATCGACTGCCCGGACGCCAGCGTCGCCTCATGCGAGGTGTGCGAGGGAGGCTGCTCGCCGTTCGCGTGCGAGTTCGAGCCCGAGGACAATGCCCACTGCCCGAACCCGCCTCCCAGCTGGTACTGCTCGGCGCGCCTCTACGGTGACGGCAGTCGTTGCGACTGCGGCTGTGGCGCCATCGACTCGGACTGCGAGTCTTCGCGAGCGGAAGACTGCGACAAGTGCGATGCGCCAGGCTCGTGCTCGGTACAAGCGTGTCCGGGCCTGATCTCGGCGGAGCTCAACGGTGCGTGCGATCAGCCGCTTCCACCGCCGGGCTGGACCTGCCCGCCTACGGCCTATGCGGACGGGATCGAATGCGATTGCGGGTGCGGGGTGGCGGACCTGGACTGCCGCGACAGCGCCTTCGACAGCTGCGTGCGCTGCCTGGCTTGCGGTGGCCACGGGGTCTGTGTGGGCACGGTCGACCCAGAGAGCACGACAGAGTGCGCCCCGCCGCCGAGCGGCTGGACTTGCTCGGCAGCCGCGTTCCGCGATTCCATTTGCGACTGCGGCTGCGGCATTCCGGATGCGTCCTGCCAGGGTATCGACCTGTTGTATGTCTGTGGCAACTACCCGACCGAAGGGTGTACGGCTGGCAACCGCACGCACATCGATCCGAACCACAACGCGCTTTGCATCATCAATGTGCCGGACGACTGGAGCTGCAACCGCAGCTACTACGGCGACGGCGTTTGCGACTGCGGCTGTGGTGTCGTGGATCTCGATTGCCAATCGGACGTCGTGACCGACTGCGAAGCGTGTGACGACGAAGGCAGCTGCTCCAGCGCTGCGTGTCCGGGCAGCATCCTCGCGGGCGATACGGCGCATTGCTCCGATTGACGTTTTCTTTTGCCGTGCTCGTTCGCCGCCTACCAAAAGTGGCGCACCCGGCGGCCAGCGAGCTCGAGCCTGGGGGTTGGTTCGCCGGCCGGGACGCGGATCCTCCCTCCGCATGGTGCAAAGCTACCGCGCAGGTTGACCGAACCTCGTCGGCCAACCGCGCATCGTCACTGCTGGCCGTAGTCCTGGTGCAAAGTGGCATGGCACGCTAGAGACGAAGGAATCGACATCGGGTTCGTCGACATCGGCTTGGTGAGACTCACTCCATGGGTTGGCAGCGAAATAACCTCTTAGCAAGCGTTTCTATTTGTACGGTTCTGCTCGCCGCGGCGCCGGCGCGCGCGGCGTCGTTGCAAATGCTCGATCAGAGCGAGTGGTGGCAGGGCGTGAGCGGCCTGCCGAGCTACGTCAACATGTACCTGTACGTGCCGGACCAGCTGGTCGCACATCCTCCCATCGTGGTGGCTCCTCACCACTGTCAGGGGAACGGCCCGGGCACGTTCAGCGAGATGTCGAGTCTGGTCGCGCTGGCGGACCAGAACGGGTTCATCATGGTTTTTCCCGAAGCTACGGGGCAAAACTGCTGGGACGCCGGGTCCGAGCGAGCCCTCACCCACGACGGCAAGGGGGACACACACGCTATCGTCCAGATGGTGAGGTACACGCTCTCGACCTATGACGGCAATGCGGATCGGGTGTATTCGGTGGGTGGTTCATCCGGCGGGATCATGACGGAGGCGCTGCTCGGAGTGTATCCGGACGTGTTCATGGCCGGCGTATCGTTGATGGGGGTTCCCTGTGGCTGCTGGGCGGAGGGTTACAACGACGTCGTCGGCAACCCTTCGAACGGCACCGGTCAGTGGAGTGGTCCATGCGCGGGTGGCGACGTTACGAAGACGGGGCAGGAGTGGGGCGATCTGGTTCGCTCTTACTTTCCCGAGTACAGCGCGCATCGCCCGCGCCTCCAGCACTGGCACGGCACGGCGGACACGACGCTTGCCTACGCGAACATCGACGAAGACATCAAGGAGTGGACCAACCTGCTCGAATTGAGTGAAACACCGACCGGGAGCGATATGCCTGCGAGCGGTACCACACACCAATTCTGGACGAACGCTTGCGGCTATACGGTCTACGAGACCTTCTCGTTGTCCGGTGTCGGGCACGCCGTGCCGTTCAACGGAGGCGCAGTGGCCGAGTACTTCGGCCTCGATGAGTCTGCGGACGGTCTGGATCCAGAGACGGCGGCTTGCCCGGGGGCACTGCCGGGCGGTGGCGATGGCGGCACCCAGGGTGCGGGTGGCTCGGGAGGGATGAGCGCGACCAACGGCGCGGGTGGGGCCTCGACCGGGGCGGGGGGAGCCGGTGGCGCCATGAGCACGGTGACCGGCGGAGGTGGGCTGACGGGGGGCACTCCCACGACGGCAAGTGCCAACACGGCCGTCACCGGGGGCGGAGCGCCCAGCGGCGGAGCCGCAACCACTGGAGGTGGAGGCGCCAGCACAACGGGTGGCAGCGCTCCCAGCGGTACGGTTGGAACCGGGGGGGTGGTTTCGAGCGTCACGGCGACGGGCGACATCGGCGGGATCGGTGGCGATTCGTCGAGTGCCGGGGCGAGCGCGACAGGCGATAGCGGTTCCGAGGGCTGCGGCTGCGTGGTGGTGGGTCGTGCGACGCCTTTCGATCCCAAAGCCGCTGGACTGCTCGGCCTGCTCATGGGCTGGACGCTCGGTCGCCGACGGCGCCGAGCCCGGAGGCCGGGCGCGCCCCAGTGACAGAGCTGCCTGCGGGTCCGGCGCTCATGTCTTTCCATGCCCGGCCCAGCGCCTGGCAAGCCCTGGCTCAGCGCAGCGAGTCTTCGAGCACGGTCCCGGGCTCTTCCGGGCGAAATGCATTGATGGGAATGCGCAGGTAGCGGATCTCGTTCTTGGCGGGGCGGGGCAACGCGCCTGCATCGACGTTGACCTGCACGCTCTGGAAGAGCAAGCGAGGGGCCTCGAGCCCCGAGTCGCGCTCGCTGCGAAAGCGCACGAAGTCTTCTTCGCTGCGGCTCTCCGGAAGCTGCACATTGCTCTTCTTCTGCTCTCCGACGGTCGTCTGGTAGGCGAGGTCACGCCCGCCGGGCTGATAGTCGTGGCCGACGAAGAGACGCGTCGCGTCGGGCAGGGTGTAGATGCGCCGGGTGATGGAATGATAGAGGTCCCGAGCGCTACCGGCGGGGAAGTCGCAGCGACCGGTCCCCATGTCGGGCATGAACAGTGCATCCCCCGTGAAGATGGCGTCTTCGGCGCGGTAGGTCACGCAGGCGGGGGTGTGGCCGGGCGTGAACATCACCTCGATACGCAGACTACCCCCTTCGACGACTTCGCCGTCTTCGAGCAAGCGGTCGAACTGGCGCCCGTCGGTCGGAAAGTCATCCGGCAGATCGAAGACGCCCTTGAATACACTCTGGACGTCCGTGATGCGGCGTCCTATCGCGAGCCGCGCCGAGGGGAAGCGGCTTTTGAGCAGCTGGGAGCCCGAGAGATGATCGGCGTGAGCATGGGTTTCGAGCACGAAGTGGAGTGTCAGGTGTTTGCCCCGCAGAAATTCGCTGACTCGGTCCACCGACTCGGTGGAGACCTTGGAGCCGATCGGCTCGTAGTCGAGAACGGGGTCGATCACTACCGCGTCTTTGGTGACTTCGTCGTACACGACGTAGGTCATGGTGTGGGTGCGCTCGTCGTAAAATGGTTCGATGTTCATGAGAGAGCCTCCTCGTTCAGGTCTTCGCCCGCGAGTTCGTGCGCGGCCGTGGCGATCCGCTCCAGGGCTCGCACGGTTCTTTTGGTCGCGTCGTGCCACCCCTGCAGCTGTTCGTGAGCGACGCCGCTCGAATCCAGCGTGTCGTCGCGTGCGCTCGAGAGCTCGGCGAGGGCCCGCGCTACCCGGGGCAGCTCGCCGTAGGTGGCTGAGCTCCGCAGTAGATTCTCCAAGAGCTGCTCGCGCTGGCCGAACCCGGAAGGCACACCGCTCTGCCTTCCGATCTCGGTGATGTCCGCTCGGGACAGCCACACCCCGGCGGAGGTTGGGTTGGCGAGCCAGGCGCCGAGCGCTCTGAGGTCGGTGCGCGGGTCGTCGAGCAGATTGTCGGTGGGGGCGCTCGTCGCCTGCGAGCCGAGCACCACCGGGTGTGGGAGCAGCTGCCGGTGAGCGGCCGCGAGGGCGCCGGTCAAGGCTGCCAGATCGCCCCAGGCTCCAGCGTGTGCCGCCGCAGCGGCCACCCACACCGGCAACCAGGACAACAGCCATAGGTCGATGAACTCGGCCTCCAGGCGTTCCAAGTGCCGTGACAGGTTGTGGAGCCCGTCTTCCTCTGCCTCGGCGATGGCGTGCTCCGCAAAGGAGAGGAAGGCGAGTTCGATGCCGAGGTGGTCCGGGGTGACTTCGCTGTCTTTCGGGGTGAAGCCGGCGGCTGCACACGCCTGGCGGATCGCGTCGATCACCTCGCTCGCGGCGTCCGCAGTCCGAGCAAGGTACATGGCGGCATAGGGTGGCGCCAGGAGCCCGAACAACTCGTAGTGATCCGCGGCCAAGTCGTCGCCCTCCGCGGCGTTGGCAAACCCCTCTCGGAGCCCGGGGGTGCGCCGGGCTTGGGCCAACAGTCCGGGGTCAGCGCCCCGCAGGACCAGGCGGGCCAGAAGCGCGTAGGCCTCTGCTCGCGCATGTCGTTCGGCAGCGCGGGGCGCCGCCAGCGGCGTGCGCGCGGGAGAAGCTGTCGGGCTCACGCGCTGCGCCTCCAGGATGCGGGCGGCAGGCGATACGCGGCGTCGGTCGGTTTGAGCGGGCGTTTGAGCCAATCGGGGCGGCGCGTGCCATCCGGACTGTGCTCGAGCGCGCTGCGGGCCAGAGCTCGCCACTCGCGGTAAACCTGCATGGAGCGCGCGGTGTCGACGCTGACCTCACCCTGTCGCTCGTGAGGCTCGGCCCTGCGGACGCTGACCACACGCTGCAGCCAACAGTGGGCACCGCTGATCGGGTCGGGATGCACGCCATGGGTGAGATTCTGGTGGACACCGACGTCTTGCCACCAGACGCGGCTGGTGTCCGGATCGAACGTTTGCCACGCGGAGCCTCCCTTCGTGAGCTTGAGCTGGTGTTCGTCTCCCTGCCTGGACAACTCGGCGAGCGACGTCATGCCTGGATTGCCCCCGGCCCTGTCGCTGAGGCGCCAGCGCCCGAGATGATGGCTCATCGCCAGGATGCCGGGTTTGATGCCCTCGGTGACCCACACCTTGTCCACGAACCAGCCGATTTCTGTTTCCACACGTACCAGATCTCCGGTCTCGACCCCCAGACGCTCGGCATCGGAAACGTGCATCCAGACGGGGTTATTGTGGCTGATTTCGTAGAGCCACTTGGCGTTGGCCGAACGGGTGTGGATGAGGGTCGGCAGTCGGAAGTTTGGCAAGAGCACCATCTCGCCCTTCGACCGGTCGATAGCGCTCGGGTGGACATGGCTCTGGAGCGGCCACGGCAAGACGTACTGTTTTTCGGGCCAGCCCCAATCGCGCAGCGTGGGGCTGTACAGTTCGAGCTTCTTGCTGGGGGTTTTGAAACCGACGCGCGCCACACCATCGACCAGCACACCGACGGCTGAATCACCGCGCCAGACCAGACCGTCGGCATCCGTGCGCGTTCCGGCGCGTGCCACCTCGGCGTCATAGGGCTGCAGCGTGCTGCCGGGGATCTCGAAGCAGCCGTACTTGCGCATATAGGCGAGGGGAGTCAGGCCCTGCTTCTGGGCAGCTTCGGGCAGCCCTGGCACGGAGTGCTCGAAGATCCATGCCCAGTATTCGTCCTGCGAGATCAGCTCGCCCGGCCGAGATGGGCTCTCGAACCACTGTCGAACGCCGAGGCTACCGTCGGGATCCATACGGCCGGACAGCTCGACCCAGAACTCGGCTTCTTCCCAGACCTCGCCCGGATTCGCCTCGTAGGTGAAGCGCACGGACTTGCCAGCGCGTTCGAGCGCCACGCGGCGTACGGGCTGTCGAAAGCCGATCCAGCGACCGGCGTGAGTTTCCTGGCTCATCAAGTCGTGGCGCTCACCGGCGTGCCCCATGGGCAACACGTAGTCGGCAAACCACGCCGTTTCGTTCCAGGTGGGCGTCAGGGCCACGTGCAGCTTGAGCTTGTCGGTGTCGCGCAGCGCGTCGAGCCACATGAAGCCGTCCGGATTGGTCCAGAGGGGATTGTAGACGCGGGTGAAGTAGACATCGATGTCGCCGCGCCCCTCCGCGAGAAAATGGGGTAGCAAGAAGCTCATCTCGAAGAAGGCGAGCGGCCATTCGTGTGGCATCAGCAGCTCGTTCCAGGCGTCGCCTGGGGGCGGTTTCTTGAACGGCGCGGGCACGAACTTGTTCCAGCCGTTCATCGCGGTGCCGCCCTCGGTGCCGACGCTGCCGGTGAGCACGTTGAGGAAGAACAAGCATCGGGCTACCTGCCAACCGCCGCGATTGCCAATGGATGCGGCACGCCAGGTATGAGCCGATAGTCGACTGCCAGCCTCGGCTACCCAGCGGGCCGCCTGTTCGATGCGTTCGACGGGTACCTGGGCTTCTGCCGCCGCGCGTTCGAAAGTGAATTCGTCGTACAGGACTTCGAGGCAACGTTCGAAATCCTCGAAGCTGCCCGAGCCTACGGGGAGCTCGGGCATGCCGGGCGCCTTCGGCGCCGAACGCAAGAACTCCTGCCAATCGACCCAGCGGCGCACGAAATCGCGGTCGTACTGCTTCGTCACGATCAGGTGGCGGGCGATGGCGAGCAGCACCCAGGGCTCCGAGCCGGGCCAGGTGGGGAGCCACACATCCGCGCGCGAGGCCGTGTTGGACAGTCGTGGGTCCATCACGATCAGGCGCGCCCCCTCGAGTTTGCCCTCGATGATCCGCTGGGCGTGCGGATTGAAGTAGTGTCCCGTTTCGAGGTGGCTCGAGATGAGCAGAATCGCCCGCGCCCGGCTGTGGTCGGGGCTCGGGCGATCCTCGCCGGTCCAGAAGCTGTAGCCGGCGCGAGCGGCTGCCGAGCACACGTTGGTGTGGCTGTTGTGGCCGTCGACGCCCCAGGCTTGAATGCAGCGGTTCGTGTAATGATCTTCGCCGGGTCTGCCCACGTGGTACATGATCCCATCACGTCGGCGCTTGCGGCTCTCGCGCATGCGGCCGCCGATATCTTCGAGCGCTTCCTGCCAGCTGACGCGCTTCCAGCGGCCCTCGCCGCGCTTTCCCACGCGCTTGAGAGGATACAAGATGCGCTCGGGATCGTAGATCTGATTGTGAGTCGCCGGGCCCTTGGCGCAATTGCGTCCGCGGCTGCCGGGGTGCGCTGGATTGCCCTCGAACTTCCGGATCTCGAAGCTCTGCTTGTCGACGTAGGCGAGCAAGCCGCATCCGCTCTCGCAATTGAAGCAGATGGTGGGCACTAGCGTATAGCGGCGCGGTAGCTTGCGCGGCCAGGCTTTGGAATCCCACTCGACCCAATCGTTCCAATGTTCGGGGGGCGGGTAGCGGCTGAGGCGACCGTCTGGATGCTCGACGCGGAGCAAGCGCACCGGTTCGCCGTCGGCTCGGCTGTAGCTGGGCAAGGCCTGGCCGGCGTCGTTCGTGGGAGTCGTTGCTTCGGGCCGGGTGCGGTTCTGCCGTCCAACCAGAGCGCCGATCAGGTTCGAAACGCGTGTAGCCAAGTCGTTCATGAGTTTGGGACCTCCTGCGCTGCCATCACGAAAGCGCGCTCGTAGAAGTACAGGCCAACGGCTGCGAGCGCGAAAGCGAGCGCTGCGGGAATCGCCCCGCCCAGTGCCAAGAGCACCAGTGCCAGTACGTGCCCCGAGAGCACCGACCCCCACCAGAAGTGGCGGGCGTAGCGTCCATGGGTGATGGCGTGCGCGGCGCGTGCCGCGACTTCACTGGGGTGCGCGACACCGAACTCGCCCGCGAGCACCATGAACAGATCGGTGACCAGCGAAACGGAGAAGCTGATGCGTGCGGCGCTCAAAAGCTTCGGCGGCAGCTCCACTGCAAGGCCCAGAAGCAGGAAGGATCCGGTGCCCAGCATCGCCGCCTGGACCACCAAATGGGCCGGCAAGAGCGGGCTCTGCCAGAGGTCGCGGCCTTCGGCCTGCGCGAACAGGAACGCCGTGTAGGTCGCCGCACCTACTGCCAGCGGCAGGGTGACCCAGGACAGACCCTTGCGCAGTGCGTCGGGCACGCCGAGCCCGAAAGCCTCGGCGGCCCACCACAATCCGGTGAGCGTGGAGAACGCGATCAACAAGAAAGCCCCGCGTGTCAGCCAACTCTTCCACTGCGGTCTGAGAACGATGGACAGAAAGCGCTCCGGCCGCTCGAGGTCGACTACCAACAGGAGGGTGGTGAGCAGCATGGCGATCACCGACAAGAGCCCGCCCCACACCACGGTGGCGCTGGAGACCGGGAACAAGCTGAACGCGAGTCCGAGGGCCAGGAAGCCGAAGATCCCCGTTCCGAGGCTCTTGGTGACCAGGTACGCCGGTACCGGCCAATGCCAGGGGATCTTGTGTTGTGCGTTATAGGCGAGCTGCACCATGTGCCCTGCCTGGCTGCCCCCTGCGACCTTGATCGGTCCGTTCACCGGCATGCCCTGGGTCTTCGGTGCGCGGAGCGCGTGACCGGAAGGCGCGGTCCGCCCCGACACGACAGGTAGATTCCGACGGGGGGTCGTTTCGCCCTGTTTGGTGATCACGTCGGCGAACAAGAGCTGCTTGGGGCGGCTGGCGAGGGCTGTTGGGTGCATGGCGACATCCTCGCCTTCGATGTACAGAACCTTCGGCGCGGTGCCCTGCTCGGGTTTGCGCACGCTGGTGCGGTGAGCGTTGACCAGGTGCGAAATCTGCGCGCCCGGGTCATCCAGATCCCCCGCGACGATGGCTCCGGTCGGACAGACCACGGCGCAGGCCGGGTCCAGGCCGATGTCGATCCGATGCGCGCAGAAATGGCACTTGGCGGCGGTGTGCATGTCCGGGTCGATGTAGATGGCGTCGTATGGACATGCCTGCATGCAGGCTTTGCAGCCTATGCACGCCTCGGAGTCGAACTCGACTATGCCGTCTTCGCGCTGGTACATGGCCCCCACCGGGCAGATCCGCACGCACGGTGGGTTCTCGCAATGATTGCAGCGGGTGACCTGAAAGGTGCGGCGAACATCGGGGTAGACTCCACGTTCGACGTACTTGACCCAGGTGCGGTTTACGCCGAGAGGCACCTCGTTTTCGCTCTTGCAGGCAGTCGAGCAGGCGTGGCACCCGATGC
Organism: uncultured delta proteobacterium; assembly: GCA_963809955.1. Lineage (GTDB taxonomy): Bacteria > Myxococcota_A > Polyangia > Polyangiales > Polyangiaceae > JAICQQ01. The sequence goes on along the minus strand of CAWELQ010000005.1, from coordinate 555,159 downwards.
ACTTGCGGTTGTCGATGACGAAGCCGTAGTTCATACCAAATCCGGGGGCGAATCGCGCAAGGGCCCGACTCACGACAGGACGGGTCAAAGCAACCGGTGTGCCAGATGGACGGACTGGCCCGAGTCTTGCGACGCCCTGGGGTCATGAAGTGGCTGCCGCTGCCCCCATGGTCCCCGCCGCGCCGCGCTGACCTGGCTCACGACGCCGTTGCTGCGGTGGCCGCCTTGTTCGTCGCAGTGCCGGCGGGGCTGGCCTACGCCACGATCGCTGGGTTACCTCCGGCAGCCGGCCTCTACGCCTCGGCGATTCCGACGGTGGTGGGTGCGCTGTTTCGTAGCTCGCGGCATGTGCTCGCGGGGCCGACGAACGCCGTCAGCTTGTTGGTCGGGGCTGCGGTTCTGAGACCGATCGGCGCGGACCCCATGTCGATCGCGCTGACGCTGGCGCTCATGGTGGGGCTATTTCAGACGGCGGCTGGGTTGCTCCGTCTCGGGACTCTGGTCGACTACGTTTCGAGTTCGGTCGTCTTGGGATACATCACCGGAGCCGGCGTGCTGATCGGGGCAGGGCAGCTCTACAACGTCACCGGCACCCGAGGTCCGCGCGGACGTTTGCACGAAACCCTACTGGGTTGGTTCGCGACGGTCGGTCACGCGGACTGGCTCGCGCTCACGGTGGCACTCTCCACGGTGGCGGCTGTGATCGTGCTGCGCCGGCTCAAGCGTGCCCTCCCCTTTCGCTTGCCAACCCCGATCGTGGTGATGACGGCAGCGTTGCTTTCCGTAGTGGCCCTGGATCTGGACGCCCGTGGTTTGCGCGTCATCGCGGACCTGGCCCCGATCCAGCGCGGGCTTCCCAGACCTTCGCTGCCTTCTTTTCGAGGATTTGCCGAGCTTTTACCGGTAGCGATCGCGATCAGCGTGCTGTCGCTGATCGAATCGAGCGCTGTCGCCCGTTCGATTGCGGCCCGCACCGGGCAGCGACTCGATGCGTCCACGGACTTCTTCGGACAGGGACTGTCCAATCTGGCCGCGTCGGTGTTCGGCGGCTACCCGGTGAGCGGTAGCCTTTCACGGTCTGCGCTGAACGAGCGGGCGGGAGCGAAGAGTCGCTGGGCCGGCGTGCTCACGGGGTGCTTTATGATCGGCGTGTTGCTGCTCGTTGGACCAATGCTCGATCGTACCCCCATCGCGGCGCTGGCAGGCCTGCTCCTGGTCGTGGCCTACGATCTGGTCGACGTGAAGAAGATCCGCCAGACCGTCCGTGCTTCTCCTGGCGATGCGCTGGCGTTCGTGGCCACCTTGCTGGGGACCTGGCTCCTGTCGCTGGACGTTGCCATCTACCTCGGTGTGGGTCTGAGCCTGGTACTGCACCTACGCCAGGCCCGCCTGCTCGTTGCGCGAGATTTGGTGGTCCACGAGGACGGGCTCTTGGTCGAGCGCTCGCTCGGAACGATGACTGGGGCGTGCACGCGCGTGCGCATCCTGCATGTCGAGGGGCGCCTTTTTTTCGCGGCAGCTGGAGAGTTGCAGACTCTTCTCGACGAAGCGCTCAGGGCAGACTCGCTGCGCGTGCTGATCGTCCGGCTCAAGCGCGCACCTGGGCTGGACGCTTCGACGGCCGCCGTGTTTGCCTCGGCGGCTGAAGCAGCTCGCCTCAACGGAAAGTCCCTGCTCCTGGCGGGAATGGGGCCCGGGGCGATGCGCGTCCTGGAACGTTCCGAAGCGGCCAGGGCGATCGGAGCCGAGAATCTATTTCCTGCGCAAAATCGCTGGTTTGCCGCTCTGGACGCGGCACGCCAACGCGCTCTGGGGCTCGCTGGAGGGCCCTGCGAGCAGTGCCCGCTGGTGAGCTCGCGCTTCCTGGCGAAGGCCACCGATGTTGCAGAAACGTTCCAACATGTCCCAACGTCCGAGAACCACGACCAGGGGTGCCGCAGCGCTTAACGCGCCATTCTGAGCTCACGCATGCGGCGCCAGAGTGTCGTGCGGCTGATGCCGAGGAGTTCTGCGGCCTGGCTCTTCTGGCCACCGCTCATACGCAGCGCCTCGTCGATGCGTGCCCGCTCGCCTTCCTCGGAAGGCAACCCTTCGCGGTGAGGGGGCAGCTCGCCTCTCAGTTCGGGCGGAAGGGCCCCTTCGTCGAAGAGGGGGCCTTCACCGATGGTGAAAGCATACTCCACGGCGTTCCTCAGCTCACGGACGTTCCCAGGCCAGTGGTACTGAAGAATCAAAGCGCGGGCCTCTGGCGCAAGCGCTTCCACCTGCCGGCCACCTTTGGCGTTGAACTCGTCGATGAATGCCCAGAGTAGCGCCTCCACATCGCCTTCGCGCTCCACGAGAGGTGGGATGAAGACCGGGACGACCCGCAGCCGGTACATGAGATCTTCCCGGAAGCGTCGCGCCTCCGCCTCTTCGCGGAGCGATTTGTGGGTTGCCGTGATCAGGCGGATGTCGACCTCTTTCGGTTGGGTGCCGCCGACCGGGATATACACGCGCTCGGCCAGCACGCGCAGCAGGCGCGCCTGGACATCGAGGGGCAGCTCAGCGACCTCGTCGAGGAATACCGTGCCCGTGTCGGCCAGGGCGAACAGGCCGACGCGCTGCGTTGCTGCACCCGTGAAGGCTCCGCGAACATGTCCGAACAGCTCGGACGCGGCCAGCTCGGGTGTCAATGTGGCGCAGTTGATGGCGCGAAAAGGAGCCGCGCTTCGAGGACTCAGCTCGTGGATGGCTTTTGCGGCGAGCTCCTTGCCCGTGCCTGTTTCGCCTCGCAGCAGAATGGACGCCTCGGCTTTTGCGACCCGTTCCAGGAGCACGAACAGCCGCCGCATGGTCTCCGACGCCGTCACCATGCCGTGAAAATGAGTGAGCTCTAGATGGGGTCGATGAAGCGGCGCTGACACGCTTTCAGCGTAGCACGGCGCAGGGCCGCCCGGCTCGATACACTCGATGCTGCCGGGTTACGGCAGTCCCATGATGAACTGCTCCAGCAACTGCTGGCCGGCGGGATCGACGATCTCCGTCCCCAAGGGCGGCATGCTCCACTCCTGGCCTTTGGTGATGAGGCGCTGGTAGACCGCGCTGTTCTCCAAAGACCCTGGGTCGACGCGCTTGGTGGCGTCCAGCGACACGTCGCCTTTCATGATGTCGACACCGACGATGCCGAGATACACGGAGCTTTCCGAAGCGCTCTTGCCGAGGTCGTCTACCTTGAGCTGGAGGTCGAGACCGGTGGTCGAGTTCGCGGAGCCCATCGGATTGTGGCAGGTGCCGCAATTAGCGTGCATGTAGCCGAACGTGGCGCGATCCTGCTCGGACCAGCCCGCCGAGAACTCGAGCGAGCCCGACGGTGGGTCCGTGAGCAGATCGGCAGCAATGAGACGCTCCAGGGTATACTCGTCGGAATTGTCGGGATCCTCGGCGTCGTGGGAGAGCTGAATCGCCGAAAACCCCAGGGCCTTGTCTGGCTGCTGGCTGTGACAGGTCCAACACTGGTCGGTGTTGGGCACATCGTGCTCGGTACCTGACGCATTCATCACTCCGTCCGGAACAGCGTCGGCTTCCATCTGATTGTCACGCCAGAGGTAAGCCACCGTGTACCAAGTCCCCGACTTCTGCTTCTCGATCAGGCGCGTCTCCACGCGCGTTCCATCTCGGGTAAACTCCTTCCAAAGCTTCGTGCCGACCGGAAAAGACCAGTAGTTCATGTCCGCGGTGTCGATCTTGGAGTCCGGCGGGAGCCAGACCCAGCGGCGCTTCTCGGCCCCGTCGCTCCAGAGCTTGAATTGGGGGGTGTACGGGTGCACGCCCTCACCAGGCGTGGCCATGTCCGAGGCGAACAGACCCGTCTCGGAAAGCTGGCAAGGCAACCGGGTTGTGAGCGTTCCGGTATTGCAATCGACTTGCGAACCGCCACCGCTGCCGCCCGAGTCAGCCTCGCCCGTGGTCGTGGGCGTTCCGCCGCTGCCCATGCTGCCGCCAGCGCCGCCCATGCTTCCGCCGGCGCCGCCCACGCTTCCGCCGGCGCCGCCCATGCTTCCGCCGGCGCCGCCCATGCTTCCGTCACTCGTCATTGTGGTGCCGGTTGCGCCGCCGGTCGTTTGGCTGGCTCCCGTTCCACGGCTGGCGGTGGAGCTGGTGCTATCCGGCGTCCCTGCGCCGTCGGTAGAGGTGCCGCTGGCGGGCGACTCGCCGCAGGCGAGCACGACAAGCCCCGCTGCAGCAGCGAGACAAATTTGCACAGAACCCGGAAAGTCAACACGCAATTGCATGACCTCGGGAACGTTAGACCCAAAGATGAGAAGGCGCACGCCGATTGGCACGTGGCGGCGCGCGTCCTTGTCACACTGTGCGCGACTTCGCATCAAATGAACTCTGCTTTCCACGAAAGGTGGAAGGATCGCGCCTCGTTATCGGCGATCCGCCCTCGGGGCGAGAGAACGCCCTGCGAAAAGCTCGGTCGGCTTGTTCTCCGGGGCGCGTGCGGTACACACTCTGCCCCATGACTCGGCGAGTAAGGATTCGGTCCTCCATCTTTTCGTCTATCGTTCTGCTTGTCGTCGTGGCAGCGGCCTGCGGCAACGAGGACGACCCAGCGACCGGATCCGGGGGCGATTCCAGTAACACCTCGGCGGGGCCCGGAGGTCTCACCAGTGGTACCAACGGCACCACCGGTGGAGCGATGGGCACCAGTGGGGTCACCGGGGCCAGTGGGGTCACGGGGACCAATGGTGGTGTGACGAGCGCAGCCGGATCGACCATGGGCGCGACCAGCGCCGGCAACGCGACCGGCATGGGCGGTGCGTCCGCCGTTGACGCGACTTCGGGAACCGGTGGGGCTTCGAGCACTGCTACCAGCAGCACTGCGGGCACCGGGGGAACGGGTGGCGGCGGGAGTCACCCGATTGCCGGTACGGATAGCTACGACTGTTCCGCCCCCGAAGGCAGCGTTCCCGCTCTGATGCTGACGCAGGTCGGTGACGGTTTGACTGCCCCTGTCGACGTGGAGCATCCGCCCAACGACGATCGCCTGTTCGTCATCACGTTGACAGGTGACGTGCGCATCATCAAAGATGGCCAGCTCGTCGAAACGCCCTTCCTCAGTCTCGGTAATCGGGTCACCGTTGGCGGTAAAGGGGGCGATGAACGCGGTCTGCTCGGACTCGCGTTCCACCCGGATTACGCGCAAAATGGCCTCTTCTATCTGCACTTCAGCGCCGGGCAGGGAGTGGCTGGCACCAGCGCGGGGGACACCGTGATCGAGGAGTACAAGGTGAGCTCCGATCCGGACGTTGCCGACGCTGACAGTGGGCGCATGGTGCTCACCGTGGCGCAGCCGGACAACGGCAACGCGGCGTTTCAGAATCACAAGGGGGGCGCGATCAACTTCGGTCCCGACGGCATGCTCTACATTGGGCTCGGCGACGGTGGCGGTGCTGGCGACGACCACGGGCCCTCCGGAACGAAGTTCGCGCAGGATACCTCCAAGTTGCTCGGCAAGATTCTGCGCATCAATCCGGTCGAGAGTGGCGGGCAGCCCTACAGCACGCCAGCGGACAATCTCGTGCAGGAGATGGCCGGGGCGGCTCCAGAGATCTGGGACTATGGCCTTCGCAACCCCTTCCGCCGGACCTTCGACGCTTGCACCGGCGACATGTACATCGGCGACGTTGGCCAGGACACGTACGAGGAGATCGACGTCGAGAAGATGGGTGAGGGGCACAAGAACTACGGGTGGAACACGATGGAGGCGCTCCACTGCTTTCCGCCGAGTACGCAGAGCTGCGACCAGAACGGGATAAGGCTGCCGTTCGTCGAGCTGGGGCGCACCCAAGCGCAGTCGGTCACGGGCGGAGCGGTCTATCGAGGCAGCAGCATCCCCGCGCTGCGCGGCGCCTTCTTCTATGCCGACTACGGAGCGAACAACGTCTGGTATGCGCGCTACGATCGCAACGCGGACAGCTTGGATACGCCCACCTCCGTCTCGCAGGAGCTGAATGCCAGCAGGATCGTTTCGATCAAGAATGGCAACGATGGCGAGCTCTACTTCGTCTCGGTGGGTCAGATCGCCCAGGATGGCACGCTCAGCCAGGGCGGCGTCTACAAGCTCGAGTCCGCCGAGTAGGCCGAAAGCGCCCCCTGATGCGTGCGATGCCCGAGCCCGAAGGGCCCATCCGCTGAGCACGAAGGCTGCCCTGGATGCAGTTCGGGACCGGACGAGAGGGCCCGGTCACTGCGAAGCGTCGAGCACGAAATGAATGAGCAGCCCACCTCCCTCGGTCACAATCCATAGGTCGCCTCGCTCGTCGAACGTCATGCCTTCCGGCTGCAGCCGCGAAGCGTTGCCGAGCGGGAGGTTCGTGGCGACGATGGGGGTCTGCCGCACCAACCGTAGCTTGAAACCAGCTTTCGACCGCTTGCCCGCGCGCTTCAGTACGAACTGCCCGAAACAAGAGCCTTCGTCGGAAAGCAGGAACAGCGCGCCGTCTTCTGCGATGGCGACGCTCGACAGGTCGGGAAACAGTGGCTTGGCGTCTTTCGGCAGTTTGGCGTAGCCTCCGTACTTCAGACTGCTGGGGTCGAAAAAGCACAGGCGCCGAGGGGCTCGCTCGTTGACGGCGACATCCCACTTGGTCCCGTCGGGGCTCAGCTGGCTGGGCAGTGTCGTGAAGCCTTCGTAGCCGCTGTTGTCGTGCCGCTGGACGCGCTTCAGGCGTCCGAGCCGGCGGGGTTCTCCCAATGAGACCCGACCGTGCGCGTGGCGCGCGACCCGGGACTCGTACACTCGACGGGAGGCTTCGCTGACCAGGCGCACCGTACCGGTTTGTGGATCGTAGGTAGCACTCTCGACGTCTTCGAACGCGCCGTCGTCGGGTCGAAGGGGGTGATTGTTCGTCTTTGGCTGGTTGGGCCCTGGGCGCTCGACGCGCCAGACCGCGGAGGAGTCATCGGCAAACACCAGAAAGCCTACTTGCGGTGCAATGAACGCTATCGCGGAGGGTTCCTCGATACCCGTCTCGTGGACCTCGGCCTGCCTGAATCGCCTGCCCTTCATGGCTCACTCCGCCCGCTCGCCCTGGGTGTTCACCAGGGTTGACCAGTCTAATAAATTGGACACATCGTTCGGCGACCTGCCGGACGTGTGATGGTACGGTGCCTGTTGCGGCACGTCGAGCGATAGGAGATGCTCGGGGGGGTTGGCAGACTTATCAAGGAGGGTCGTGATATGCCGGAGGAGACCTCCGCCGCGAGCGCTATCGCCGAGCCAGCGCTTTCCGCGCACGAGTTGCGTAAGCGGCTCGGCTCTGTCTTCGTTTTGGGGCTCGGCGAGGGCTCTCTCGAGCGACGTCTCGCCGAGCGTGCGGTAGACGACGGGACGTCCTACTTGCGTGGCAAAGCCGCGTTCGAGCGCGCCGCTGGGGAACTCGGGCGGCTGGAAGGGTCCTCGGACGGCGAGCGGATTCGGTTGCGCCAGACCGACAACACTCCGACTGCCGCCGGAAAGGTCGTCCAGGCCTGGGCGGCGGCTTCTGCCGATCGCACTTCGTTGTTCGACGAACGGGGAGCGAAGGGCCCGACCATCTTGGTCCTGGACGTGCAAGGGATAGATCCCCAGTCGTTATGGAGCGACGACGACGGCGGGCCACGCGTGACGCGGGGTGGTTCCGGCGCCTCGTTGACGCTTTTCGAGACCGCGCCCGCCCTGGTCGCGAAGAAGCGCCCCGACACAGACAACGGGTTGATTCAAACGCTGCGCGGGAACGCGGTTTCCGTCAAGAGGCGCGGTAACACCAGCCGCTGGGATAGAAAGCCCAACCTCTGCGTTTTGCTCGACGACGACGGAGCCGCCGGGTTCCCCAAGCAACTCAATCTGACCAATTGCATTCGAGATCCGGCTTACCAGCGCATTCGGCTCGCTTGGTCGTTGCTGGGCGAGGCGCGTTGCCCGGTGCAACCCTGCGCCTACGCGGAGCTGACGCTGAATGGTCGCCATCAGGGCACCTACGTCGCCTTTGCGCCCATCGACCATCACTACTTCGAGCAATGGTTTCCTGACGCGAAAGAGCGCGCAATCTTCAGAGGACAGTACGGTGACGACATTTCGGGTGGGGCGACGCTCGAGTTCAGGGGAAATAACGGGCACGACTACTTCGGACCGAGCGCGCACGAGTCGGAGCGCACGTACGAAACGCGACTTCACACGAAGGATGACAGCTACGATCAGTTGGCGCAGTTCATTACCACCTTGCACCGGGTGCCCGATGCTTCGGAGGCGGCTTTTGCCGATTCCCTCGAGCGTGTGTTCGATGTGCCCAGCTTCCTCAGGGCAATGGTGGTCATCAATCTGCTCGGTTCCTGGGATGCGTACTATCTGAACGCTCAAAACTATTTCTTGCACATCGCTCACGATCCCGGTCGCGATGGGTCGCTGCGCGTGGGCTTCTGCCCCTACGATCAAGACTCGGTGTTGGGGGTGAGCTGGCCGGGGCAGAAACGAAACTGGCAAGACAAGGACTTGCTATTCAGAGGCAAGGAACGGGGTCAGATCCCGCTGGTGACGCGGCTGCTGCAAAACCCACGTTTCAAGGACTACTATCTCGACTTCATGGACTGGTTCGTGCGCGAGCGTTTCACGCCCGAACGGATCGCCCACAAGCGCGAGGCGCTCTGGCGAACGCTCGAGCAGTCGGTGTATCTGGAAGCCGAAACGCCGAACGGGACGACATTCACCGAACGTCCCTGGACCAACGACCAGGTTTATCGTCATGCGGTGCGCGATGAGCAGTTCGACGTCGAGGGGGGAGCCGTCGCTGGCCTTCAGGTCGCTGGTATTGGAAAATTCGTGCAGCAGCGGAGAGCGAAGGTTCTCGCTCAACTGAGTGACGAGCGGCTCGAACGGAGCCGGGTCGACTTCCACTCGGACGACTGGCGACTTTCCTCGCTGTAAATATCCACTCTAAACGTTCCGGGCTCGCCAGGCGCGCGACTCTCCGCGAGCGAACGCAGCGGTGCAAGATGGCGCCCATGTTGGGGCATGTTTGTTCTTGGGTGCTCCGCGACAGACCAACGCTCCGCTCTCACTGACGCTATCCAGCGCTGGTGCGCACTGCGCGAAGTTCTTTGGTTTGATATCGTTTCCTGGAAATATCGTGTTTCGCACCTGGGGCATTACTAGGTATGCGAACACTGCGGCAGCTCTCGTACACTGGTACGACGACGACGACACTATTCGCCTGTCTGGGTCTCCTAGCGATGGGGTGCTCCGGCGGGGAAATCAACGGCGGGACCGATATGGGAGCGGGCCCCGCGTCGGGTGCTGGTGCTGGTACCACGGCAGGTACTGGAACCGACGGAGCTGGTGCGGCCACCGGCACCGACGGTGGCACCACAGCAGGCACGGGCACCACGGCGGGCACCTCCGCAGGAACCGGTGGCACGGGAGGCGATCCGTCGGTCTGTGTTCCAGGCATCCCGGCGACTTCTCAAGTTTCGCGCTTGTTGAACAGAGAATACGATAACATCGTGAGCGACCTACTGGGCGTCACGACGTTGACCAGTCGGAACGGTCAGCGTCCTTCCCAACTTCTCAATGCGGACTCCGAGGGCGCCATGAACGCCTACATGTGGACCGCCTATGAGGACACCGCCGAGTCGATTGCTTCGGAGGTCATCTCGGGGCCGAACAAGGCGAACTTCATCAACTGCGACCCGTCCGCAGTGGCCACTTGCTACGAAGACACCATTCGGAACTTCGGGCGCAAGGCGTTCCGCCGGCCGCTGACCGAGGCGGAAGTAACGAGCTTCATGACGCTGACGACGCTAGAGCCCCAAGGGACGCCGGACGAGATCGCCGAGGCCATCTTGTACGCCTTCCTCGTGTCGCCCTCGTTCATCATGACCCCGGAGATGTCATCGACGCCCGAAGGCAATGCCATCAAGCTTTCCAGCTACGAGGTGGCGACCAGGCTTTCGTTGATGCTGTGGGGAAGCGTGCCGGACGCCGACCTCAACGCGGCGGCCGACGCCGATCAGCTGCAGACGAAGGACCAAATCCTGGCCCAGGCGCAGCGCATGGTTCAGCTGCGCGACAAAGCCGGTCCCCAAGTGGCGGGCGCCCATCGCGAGTACCTGTTGATGGACGACCCCAACGGACACTGGTGGAACGTCGGTCACGATACGACGAAGTTCCCCAACTACAAGGAAGAGGCCAAGCCGGCGTTGGAGAAAGAGCTCGAAATGTTCTTCGAGGACGTCGCCTACAATGGAGGGTCGTTCAAGGATCTCTTCTTGAGCAACGTCGGCTACGTCAATCAGGACACCGCCCCGCTCTATGGGCTCGACCCTTCGGCCTACGGCCCAGACCTGACGCGCGTGGAGCTCGACGCCACACGCCGTCCCGGGTTCTTGACTCGAGCCGGCTTCCTGACCTCGTTCTCGAACTTCGATGCCACGAGTCCCATCCTGCGCGGCGCATTCATCACCATCCAGGTCATCGGGGTCAACCCGGGCGCGCCAGATGCCAATGCGTTCTTGAAGCCCATCCCCGACGGCACCTACACCACGCGCCGGCAGCAGATCGAAGCGCTGACGGGTGTTGCCCCGTGCAGCAACTGCCACGAGCCCTACGTCAACCCGCCAGGCTTCGCGCTCGAGAATTTCGATGCCACCGGCGCCTGGCAGGACGTCGACCCGCTGGGTGGGGCTATCGATCCGACCTCCACCGTAACCTTCAGCGACGGCAGCACCAAGGAGATCAGCACGCCAATGCAGCTGATGCAGGAGCTCGGCAACGGGCCGGTTCCCAGGCATATCTACAACGAGAAGCTGGTCTCCTACTTCATGGGGCGTACCCCCAATCCGAACGACGCTTGTCTGGTCGAGGATCTCGACGCCAAGCTCTCGGCCGACGATACCTACGCCATTCTCAACGAGATCTCCGACCTGACCCAAGCAGATTCCTTGCGTCTGCGCACCGTTGGAAACTGAGAAGGAAAGCAGAACATGATCAAGAATCTGAACCGAAAACTCTTCCCGCGAAGGCTGTTTCTACGCGGCCTAGGTGGCGCCGCGGTCGCCGCACCGTTCTTGAGCTCCATCGAGGAGCGACGTGCCAAGGCGCAGGGCGTCCCGGCGACTGGTGCTCCCCAACGGTTGATCGTGATGTTCACCCACTACGGGTGCCTCACCGACCGCTGGTTCCCCACGAACGCTCACGGCCCGCTGAGCGCCACCGACTTCATGGGGACCTCGATCGAGTCGCTGGCTCCTTACGCGAGCAAGATCCTGATGCCTCGCGGTATCCGAGCCATGAACGAGTGGACCGCCAGCGCAAACATGGGGCAGGGGAACGACCCCCACTTGCAGGTGGTGGGGTCGTTCTTCACCCTGGTTCCAGTCGATCCGCACACGCACGATGCGTTTAGTTTCGACAACTCCACGAAGTTCAATGCCACGCCGACTGCACCCTCGCTCGACCACGTCATGGCCAAGCAGATCAGCCCGAATGGCGTTCCTCTCTTCATGCACGTTGGCGGGGGCAGGGACAGCGCCCAGTCGGGCATCTCCTATTCGGCTTCCAAGGAGGCCTTCCCGGGTATTCAGACTCCCTCACAGGCCTACAGCAATATCACCGACCTGTTCTCGGACGGTCAGCCAATGACGCCGGACACCTACGCGGCTCTTCGCGGTAAGAGCGTGATCGACATCGTGAGGGGAGACCTGAATACCCTCGAAAGCTTCGATATGAGCGCGTCGGACAGGCAAAAGCTGGAGGCTTGGAAGGAGCTCCTCGACTCGACGGGCAAGGTGATCGCTTCCGCGCAATGCAACGAAGAGATGGCCACGACGCTCGGCTTGACGAACTCGGTTCTTCAGGGTGGGGGCGACATCTCGGCGACGGTTTCGGGATCCATGGACGCCGCGGACGTGTACTCGAACATTGCGGTGCTGGCGGCGCTTTGCAATGCCAACCCCGTGATCTTCCTGAAATACCCGCCGAACTACGTGTTCAGGGGCCTCGGGCTGGAGACGGAGAGCCATGGTATCTCGCACCGCATCGGTGACGCCGGAATGGGTGGCAAGTGCATCGACGGCGTGAACGACATGATCCAGACCATCGACAAGTACTACGCGGAGAAGTTCGCGTATCTCGTCGGCCAGCTCGACAGCGTGAAGGAAGGCGATTCGACCGTGCTGGACAACACGGCCACGGTTTGGTTCCAGGAGATGTCGGACGGCAATGCCCACAACCTGAACAACCTGCCGATCATCCAGGCTGGCAGCGCGGGTGGCTACTTCAAGACCGGTCAGGCCGTGAACGTCGACACCAGCAGCCCTGGGGATCCCGCCCTGACGAGGGGCAACAGTCAAGGTGCCTGCGCGCAAGACGGATCCACGATTGACTTCAGCCAGGTCGCGTCCACGGGGACTCCAGAGCAATACAGCAATGCGCCGATCAACAAGTATTACTGCAACTTGATGAATGCCATGGGCGTGAAGGCGGGCGCGGACGGCTTCCCGGCAGTGGGTGGCAGCGCTGAGGTGACCCACTATGGCATGTACGACGACACGAAGAAGTTCGGCACCGGTGGGCCGGCAAACGGCGGGCCAGATCCAGTCATCGACAACCCGGGCGAATTCACCGAGCTCCGCGCGAACTCATAGTCGCTGGTTGCAGCGGTGAAGCGGGCTCGATCGCCGATCGCCCGAGCGAAGCAAGAAGGTCCCTTCTTTTGAAGGGGCCTTTTTTGCTTCGAGAGGCAGAACTGGGCGCGGCAGCGCCGATGCCCATGGGGAATGGCGCGACGCAGGGGCAGGTCGTGGGGGGGGTCATTGAGTCACGACCGGGTGGAAATTCGGATAGGCGGCGAGATCCACGCCGGGGTCGTTCACGGGCGTCGTGTCGAACGTCCAGGCTTCACCGGGTGCGAGTTCGACGGTCGCGCTGCTCGTTGCCATCCCCAGTGGCCGCCCTACCCGATTCAGGGGAAAGACTGTTACGCCCGGATTGTCGATCGGTATTCCGAGTCCGTTGGTCAAGGTTCCCGTGAACACGCTGCCAATGGCTGTCGTGAGGGCCCTTGCTTCGCTCACGGTGACGGCGTCGACGGGATTGAGATCGAATGGAAGAATGTCCCCTGCGAAGTACGAGAACCGGTAAACGGCGCGGCCGAGCTCTTCGACGATCACGGTTTCGGACAAGCCCGTAGTGCCGGCCATCGCAACCCCACCGGGGTCGAGGCATGAAATGATCGTGCTCGGATCGTCACTTCGCTGATAGAGCCGCCCGCCGTAGAGCGCCCCGATCCAGGCCTCCATCGACTGCTCTGCCTGGTCGAAGAACTCAATCGTGATCGAGGCGTCACAAGCGGACGTTTCCCCGTCATTTCTCACCGCGACATAGAGTTCCGGGGCAGGTGACCCGCGGAGCAGAGTGAAGGCGGTGAGGTTGATCCCATTGCCCCCGCCTTCGAGCTTGTCGATCGGTAGGTCTTCCGGCACGAACAGCAGGTCGTCGCCAGAAACGCCTCCCATGCCGCCTGTATTCGTCACCGGGCCGGTGGTGCCCATGGCTCCCGTGTCCGTCGCCGGTGCGGTCGTTCCACCGCCGCTCCCGCCCGAGCCGCCGACGGGTGGTAAGAGGCCACCGCTTCCCGAAAGGGCAGAGCCGCCGGTTCCGCCCGGGTTCCCAGCGGTGCTCTCGGTGCTGCTCGCCTGCCCGTTCGTGTCCTTCGAGCACGCGGCGAGCGCGACCGACGCGAGAGTCGAAAGAATCCTGAGCGACTTCGAGGGCATCATGAGCCTAGGCAACCGAACCCGGGTTACCGCGAGGTTCAATCTAGCGCCTCACGGTCCCGCCTGCGAGTGAATGTGGTGGGTTACGGCCAGTCCGAATCCCGCTTGGTCGTCGAGCGGGTCATGCTCGGCAGAACCAAGGCGTGACATGGCGCGTCCTCACCGTTCAGGTGCCGCAGAAGGTCGTGTATGGACCGAATCCGGAAGGGGCGGGTTCGGCGTAGCGCTCGCGACCCGACCGTTCGGCGTACGGTGCCCTCAGCACCTCGAGCAGCTCGCGAAAGGGAACTAGATCGCCGGCGATGGCCGCGGCCAACACTTCTTCGACCAGGTGATTGCGAGGGATGTAGAGTGGATTCACCTGATCCATACGCCTGGCCACGGCGTCGGGGGGCTCGCCTGCGATGCGCGCCTGGTAGTGCGAGTACCAGCTCAGAAATCGCTCGTCGGAGAAGGCCGGAGTGCCTTGCACCACGCTGTTGGACAGGCGTCTGAAGGCGAGCGTGTAGTCCTGGGCATGCTCATGCAACCACGCGAGCCAGTCGGCCACCAGCGCTTCGTCCTCGGGAGCCTCGCCCGGCAACCCCAACTTCTGACGCATGCCTTGAAGCACGGTTTGGTCGAAGGTTTCCATGTAGAGCTCCAGTGCCTTCTGCACGCGCTGGATCGCTTGCTCGCGCTGGGGCGAAAGGAGCGAAAGCAACGCTTCCCCCATGCGAATGAGGTTCCATTGGCCGATGGCCGGTTGATTGCCAAAGGCATAGCGCCCATGGTGGTCGATGGAGCTGAATACCGTCTGAGGGTCGTAGGCCTCCATGAAAGCGCACGGTCCGTAGTCGATGGTTTCTCCAGACAGCGTGGTGTTGTCGGTGTTCATGACGCCATGCACGAAGCCGACCAGCATCCATTGGGCGATCAGGCTTCCCTGCGCTCTGGCAACCGCCTGCAGGAGCTCGTCCGCCGGATTCGTCGTGGGGGCCTGCTCCGGGTAGTGCCGCTCGAGTGCGTAGCGCACGAGCCGCTCCAGGTGATCTCCGCTCTGCCTGGCGGCGAACTCGAGGGTGCCGACGCGCAGGTGGCTGGCCGCCGTTCGTGCCAGTACGGCGCCGGGCAGCGGCTCTTCACGGTACACGGTTTCCCCCGTGGCCACGGCCGCCAGGACCCGGGTGGTCGGTATTCCCAACCGGTACATGGCTTCGCCGACGAGGTACTCGCGCAGCACCGGCCCGACGCTGGCCTTGCCGTCCCCACCGCGGGAAAACGGCGTCGGACCCGAGCCTTTGAGGTGGATGTCACGCCGTCGACCCCGCCGATCGATGACTTCCCCCAAGAGCAGCGCGCGCCCGTCGCCTAGTTGCGGCGAATACCCTCCGAACTGGTGCCCGGCGTACGCCTGCGCCAGCGGCCGCGCATCTGCGGGAAGTAGCGTACCCGAGAACACGCGCGCTCGGTCGTCGTCCGACAGTGGTGGCAGGTCGAGCTCTTCGAGCAGGGGCCGGTTGAGCTCTAGCAACCGGGGGGATGGGAAGCCCTGCGGCTGCCAGACTATGTAGAGCCCTTCCAGCTGCTCGGCGTAGGTGTGCTGGAACCCCAGTGTGGGTCGGCTCGGGCTCTTCTCGGCGTCGGTGCCGTTCTGCTCGCTGCCGGTCTGGGTCGGGCGTTTCATGTCGAGATGCATCGTGCATTCACAGCTCTAGAGTTCCCGTGCCGTCCCCGCAACCCTGCTGGTCTCCCATGGCCCAATTCCCACATCGCTGGCACGTGAGCGCAGCTTGACGCGCTGCTCCTGGAAGGTCAAGCGCATGGCGGCGCGTCGCACCCTCGATCGGCGGAGCCCGCTGCGTGCCGGCGCGGCCCCGTTCGAGGGGGCTGGACCGAGGGACGGAGCGGTCAGCTGAGGGCTAGAGGCGAGCGGGGGCCAGCCGCGCCGGCGCGCAGCGGGCTCCCGTCAAACCCCTCAGGCCCGGTTATGTGAGGTGAAAGGCAGGGCGTCAGCCCCAGGGTTCGAGCCGCTCCCATCAGCAAAGCGTGGCAATGTAGTGTCTGCGTAAGCCGTCAAGCTGCTGTCGAGTCGTGGTGACAAGAGCGAAGAGGACGTCGCGCATCAGCCGTTTCCAGGGGATCGTGCGGCGCTCCTGGGAGCGCTGGGTAACGGAGCGAAACAGTGACAGGAGAGTGTAGGAGATACGCGGGAGTATCGCGACGACCAATGCTGCTCGAGGCTGAGCTTCGATCCAAGGATGGTCGTCTTCGGCAAAGGCGATATCGAGGATCTGGTGGGAGGTTTCGACGCCCCAGCGACGGCGTACAACCAGCCCAACCATCAGGGGCAGCTGTTGCCGCGCCGAAGTAGAGCCTTCGAACGATAATTCGACCACGTTGGATGTCCTCGCATCACGCAGCGTGGTGTCGGGGACTCGGCGCTGGATGCCGAACAACCTTTTCATGGGCGAGCTCATGCGCTCGGTCATCTCCTCCACGTCAGCCAAGCTCCTGGCTCCGGTCAGCATGGCCCCGAGCACCGTGCGCAGCAGTGCTCGGAAGGCCGTGGCGGTGACGGTGTACGGGATCGCACCCGGAGCAGAGACCGCGTGGGCCGGGCGGGCATCGACAACGCCGAGGCCCGCCCGAAGCGCGGTGCTCAGTGGGTGAGCTTGTAGAGCATGGCTACGATACGATCGTAGTGACCGAGCACTGGGGCCGAGGCCCCCTGGCTGATGTAGCCCCAGCGAATGGCAGCCAGGACACCCACCCGCACCTCGTTGGCGCTACCGGCCGCGGACTGGTAACGACTGCGACGCGTACCGGGATCGCTGAGCGCTCCTTCGCCAGTGTTGAGCACGCTGCTGTTGGCTGCATCGGTGATCTGCCGAGCCAAGCTACGGTCGTGCTTTTTGATGCGGACGACGATGGGCCTGAGTAGCTCGATGGCTTGGAGGGCGAGGTTGAGGACTTCGAGTTTCATCACGGGATTCTCCTTTTCTGAGCCCCTGCGGGCGGGGCTCACAGCCCCGTCCCGCACGCAGGGGCGAACGGAATCGCGTGTCGAGGAACCCGCAGCCGGAGTCTCGAGCGGCAACGGGCCATTCTGAGCCTGCAGGCGCCAGTGCCAGCTTTGCTGGCACGCGCCTGCCTCCCCAGTCCCCGGTCCCGGCCACGGTCAGTCGGCCACGGCCACGGTCAGTCGGCCACGGTCAGCAGGTCACAGGTCACAGGTCACGGAGCCCGGCCACGGTCGCGGTCACGAATGCGAATGCGAATGCGAATGCGAATTTATGCACTCCGGAGCCCCCTCGGGAAGAGCCACACAAAGTCCCGCGAACTTCCCTCTCTCGAGCAACCCGCTTGACCCGACTACCAATCAGGGGTGCGGCGCGTCGCGGTCACGGTCCGAACAACTCCTGCCGTGGTGCCCGCCACGGTGGCACGCGGTCGGGGCACTCGCTCGATGGCGTGGAGGTGAGTTCCGCGAAACCGGCGCTGGGGCTTCGATCGTAGCGCAGATCGCCGACGCGTGTGCGCTGGCCGGAGGTCGTCCAGAACGGCGCGCGCGCATAGCGCAAGAACGCTGCGATGCGACACTGGCGCTGGGCAAGGCCGGCGAGCTCGGAAACGGGTGCCTGGAACTGCTGCAGCCAAACGAAGGCGGAATTGTCTTTAGCAGGCTGCGCGAGCTTCGGCGGGACCGGGACGAGCGGCGCGCTGGTTGCGTGCGCAAGGTTGGAACAGTGGCGCACACTGGCAAGCGCTCCGAAGGGGGCGACCAACGCCTGGCGCAGCAAGTACTCCTGGTGATCGCGTTGCACGGCGATCACCCACCAACACAGTGGATTGCCCGGAGCGGGCGTCGAAACGATGTCGACGGTTTGGGCTTTCGGGTCGCTGGAAAGCGCCGCGCGCATCGTGGCACGCGCTCTGTGACGCGCGCTCAGCAGGCAGCCGAACAGCGTGGCGGTGAAGAGTACTGCTGTCCACAGCCGTTGCCTTCTCTGGGCATGGCGTGACAACCAGACTGCACCGAGTGCCGCCGCCGCCAGCAGCCAGGGCACGACCGGAGGCACCTCTCGGGCGCGCCAGGCCAAGATCACCACGCCCGCCATGATGGCAAGCAGCAAGCCCTTGCTGAAGCGCGTCTCGACCGCGGTCCATGCGACCGCGCACCAACCGACGATCAACCACGGGTCGACGATGTAAATGGTATCACCGTAGTACCAGCGGTTGTCGAAAGGCCAGAAGGGGTGGACACCGTAGTTGTTTAGGAAGTCCATGCCGATGTGCAAGAGGCCGCCGAAGACGCCGATTAGCCACAGTTCGAAGGCGGGTAGCCGGCAGTGGGCCGGCGCTTGCTGCGCGTTTCGGCCCCGCAAGCGCACGGCCAGCGCGGCCCAGGCCACGCCGAGGGCGGCGCCTGCGCACGCCAGGACCGGGACCGCCAGCAGGGTGTGCGTGTGACCGCGGTGATGCAGGAGGTAGCCGAGCTTGCCGGGGGAGGCAATCACGTAAAGAATGTCGAGGTCCGGGAGATTGCTGGACAGCAAGGCCGTTGCGAAGACAGCGTCACGAAAGCCCGCGTGGTTGCGGAACTCGCCATCGCCCGCGTCGCGCCGACGCTGGCACTGATGCACCGCGAGCGCGATGTCGGCAAGCAGCACTCCCGCGAGCGAGTGCGTGACATTGTCCATGGGCTACCCCTCCCCAGGTGGGTTCTCCGAGCCCACGCTACGATGCGCGCCGGTCACTCCAGACAGCACAGCGTCGTCGCGCCGCTCGTCGTGACGCTTCCCTGCAGCGTGGAACTGGAGGGGTTGCATTGACCCTGGTTGATGCTGCTGACACTGACCAGTTGGTAGTCAGTGTCGTCGCCGTTGACGCTCACCGTGTTGCCGGAAGAAGAGGAAAGGGTCTTGTCGTCGTTGTTGAGTCCGCAGCCCTCGACCGACAGTTCGCACGACCCGCCCTGTCGTTGGCAACTGCATGTGCTGCAGCTCCGGTTGTCGTTGACGGAGTCGTGGAACAATTGCTTGTCGGGATACTCCGTGGGGCACTCGTGATCGCCGGACTGGAAGATGCAGACGGCGCTGAACGGTGACGCCGGTGTTGGGGTGCAGCGCTGACCGGCGCCACAGTCGTTGGTCGTGGTGGCTCCCCCGCAGACCCTCACCTCCGAGTCGAAGTCTGCCGCCGGAATGTTTTGGGTCGGCATGGCCGTGCAATTCTGAGAAAAGGCTGCATACAAGACGTCGTCGTCCACGGCGTGGGCACCGCAAGCACCACTGAGGGGCCCTCCCGACTCTTCGCCGAACAGCTGGCACTGAGCCGTCCCACGCACGCACTGACAGTCGCAGGTGGCGTTCGGCGTGCTGAGCCCCGTATGGGTCAGCAACAGGGATGTCGGGTACTCGCCTCGGCAGTCCACGGGCATCGCGGAGGACGTGCTGACGGAGAAGGTAACAGGGCCCGACCAAGCGCCCGGTACGCTGGGACTGCAGAAGTGGTCTCCCGTACACGTCGGCCCACCGCCGCCGCTGCTTGTCGTGGTGTCGCCGCCGCTGCCTGTCGTGGTGTCGCCGCCGCTGCCTGTCGTGGTGTCGCCGCCGCTGCCTGTCGTGGTGTCGCCGCCGCTGCCCGTCGTGGTGTCGTTGCCGCCCGTGCCGCCCGTGCTCGAGCTTTCGGCGCTGGTGCCCCCGGATTCGTTCGCTCCGCCGGAGCCGCCGCTGCTGCTCGCCTCCCCACCGCTTGCCCCACCCGAACGTGTGCCGCCGCTGCCACTGGACCGGGTGCCGCCTGCGGAGCTGGAGCCGTCGCCGTCGGCACCTGCTGCGCCACCGGCCTCGCCATCGTCGACGGTCTTGAAGCTCTTCGTGCTGCTACAGGCTGCTGCTGCGAGACCGAGCGCCAACCCGAACCAGCCGGCCCCGCTGGCGTACCGCACTCTGGGCATCAAAGAGCTCCCTCCGAGCAGCAGACGGTGGTTTCCCCGGTGGTGCTCACGCTACCGGTGACCGTGGTCGGGTTGGCCTGGCACATACCGGCATCGTTCAGGGTGATCGAGTCGACGCGCACACGCTCGTAGGTGCCTCCGAGGCGGCAGAACGGATCCTGATTGCTGGTGATGACCTGGTTGGAGAGCGAGGGGGTGGTGTTGCAGCTGGTGCCGGTGAAGAAGTCCGCCTGCGTGGTGCAGAGCGCGCCGCTCAGCGAGCCGCAGGTGCAGGCCGTGCAAGCCCGTGTGTCCGTGAAACCTTGATAAAAAAGGCTCTTGTCTGGATACGCTTCGGGGCATTGGACATCACCCTCTGCATAGACGCAGACGTTGCCGAATTGGGAGGCGGGCTCGGGGACGCAAACGCCTTGTCCGCAACTGGTAGCCACCTCGATACCCCCGCACAGGCGAGCGTCGGCCGCCCAACTCGGAGTCGGGAGCGAATTGCCGCTGTCGTCCTTGACGCAGCTTCCACTGGGGCGAACGCTCACGCCGACATATTCGCCACTGTGGTAGCTCATCGGATCGCACTCGTTGATATCCGCGGTGGTGCCGCCGAGCGCTTCGTCGTCGCAATTGCTGTTGTTCCAGGAGACCAGTGATACCGAGCAGCTGGTGTTCGGCGTCCCGCACTGACAGTCACACACTGCAGTACCGGGCAGAAGCCCAGTGTGGAGATCCAAGAGCTTGCTGGCGTAGCCTCCGGAGGCGCTGCAGGTCCCGGCACCGACCACCACGGGGCCCTCGAAGCCTTCCGGCAGCGCAGGGACGCATACCTGAGCGGTCGGGCACGCGTCGCCGGTCCCGCCGCCGCTCGAGGTGGTGCCGCCGCTCGACGTGGAGCTTCCGCCGCTCCCAGTGCTCGAGGTGGTGCCGCCGCTCGAGGTGGTGCCGCCGCTCGACGTGGTGCTACCGCCCGAGCCAGCGGTTCCACCGTTGCCGCCACTATCCGAGTCCCCGCCTGTCCCGGCGTTCCCGCCGGTACTGCTTGCCGCGCTGGTGGTGGTTTCGTCACCGCCCGAGCCCGCTCCGCCCTCCATTTGGCCGGCGCCACCTCCCATCGACGAGCTCGAAGCAGTCCCACCGCTTCCGTTCTCTCCTGCGGCTCCTGCTGCGCCGTCGTCCGACTTGCCGTTGACCTCCACACTGCTGGAGCAAGCCAGCGACACAACCGTGAGAGCGGATGCTGCGACCCGCACCAATCGACCCTTCATTCGGCTCAGTCTAGCGCGGTCGGGTCGAGCGGCAGCGGAAAGTTGCTTGTGTTTCGTCCTGAGGTGCGACTCGCTCTCAGCAAGTGGTCCGAGCAGCGACAGTGCGCCTGGCCTCGGAGGGAGGTGAACTTGCAGCAGCTGCTCGGAACTCGAGCGAGCGTGAAGCGAGATCGGGAGCGAAAGCTCGAGTCCCGGCTCGGCGTCCGCAACTGCCAGCCGGTTTCCGCCGGTTTTGTTCACAGTGTCGTCGCCGGTCCCCGGCGTTACCCGGGGGGCAGGCAAGGCTCGGGTGGAGTCGCGCAACGGTAGGCCTGCTCATCCTGTATCCAGTTGCAGTACTCGCTGATGCACTCGCTACTGTCGCTGCAAAGTGCATCATCCGGCTTCTTGGGTTCGCAGGCTCCACGGTCCATCGCCGGCTCGTCGTAGCAGTCGACGTCGGTGCAGGCGCAGTACAAGCCCTCGACGCAGGGAGCCGTCGCGAAAGGATTGCACGCTTCGTTCTCCCCAACTGGAGCGGTGCATTCGCCCGTGCTCGCCGGGCACCAGCCTTCCTCGCAGGTGCGGGAGTCCAGTGGGTCGCATGGGTCGCCGAGCTTGCCTGGTGAGCTGCACTCGCCCTCGACGCAATAGTACTCCGCGGTCGAGGTGCCGCAGGGCAGGGCTGCCCCCGTTCGAGGACCACTCTCCGATTCGCAGGAGTCCCCCGGGCCCCCCGTCGGCCGACACACGCCGGCGTCGGGGTTATTGGCCTCCGGGTAGTAGCACCAGAGGTTCGCTGCACAGCCGACGGGCTCACAAGGTTCGTTGACGTTGGCGTACCTCTCGCACTTCTTGCTCGGGTCGTCGTCCAGCGGCGTGGTGTCCACGCAGCCCAGGTTGCCATCCGGATCACATCCACCGTTTTCACATGGGGCGCCTGCTTGCAGCCATGGCAGGCACAGGTTCATGTCGGCCTCGCTGTCCGGCAAGCAGCCGGTGCCATTGGGGCACTGGTTGGAATCCGTGCAGGGATCTCCTGCTCCGACCGAACCTTTGCATTGGCCGTCGGCGCACACGAGCGAATAGGCGCAAGGCTGGCTGGGGGGATCGCAGGCATCGCCCTTTTTCGAAGGGGCAACGCAGACATCCGTCCCATCGACGTCGACGCAGGGGAAACCGAACAAGCACTGCGTATCGCAGGCCTCGCCAGCCAAGGGTAGGGCGGCGCACACACCGTCGACGCACGCGGCGTCCGGGGCGCAGGGCGTATCCTCACAGGACTCGTTTTGTGCGGCGTACGCCGTGCAGGTCCCCGGGCACTCGTCCTGGTAGTCGCAATAGCCCTCGGCGCATGCCTGAACGACGAAGTCGGAAACAGGGTAACAAGGGTCGCCGATCTCGCCAGCGCCCGACACTACACCCCGACACGGGCCTTGATCGAGCATCTGCCGAGGGCTGGCGGAACACAGAATCTCGCCCGATAGGCAAGCCTCGGCCCGGTCTTCGTGGAAAACGAGCTCGCCGCTGGCCAGACCCTCGGCCATGGCTTCGGAGCAGCTATTCCGGATCGCCAGAGTTGCCCCGAAATTTTCGCAATCATCGGCGTTGCGACAGTCCTTGAGCCAATCGCACATGCGCTGCTCCTGCGCGTCGCAAAAGTCGGCAACGGCTTCGGGCAAATTGCTGCCCGGAGCGCCCGCGCCGCCGCCGCTCGAGGAACCACCGCTTCCCCCGTCGGCGCCGCCCGCGGCTCCCGAGCCGCTGGTAGCCATGCCACCACCGGTCGAGGCACCGGCCGAGCCACCACTGCTGCTGCCGCTCGATGGGGTCCCGCCATCGCCGCCCGAGCCCGCCGCTGCGCCGCTGCCGTCGCCGCTGCTCCCTCCACTGCCGTCGCTGGTCCCGGAGGGCTTCCCGTCGTCTCCCGAGCAACCCCAGAAAGCCAAAGAAAGAGCCATGCCCCAGGCGAGCAGACGGATTGTCATGAACGGCAGAATCGCATCATGCAGTCGCCAAGCGCAACGTCGGCGAGACGCGACGAGCGAGATAGGTAGGTGCATCGGGGGCGCGGAGCACTACGGGTCGGGCACCTCCCCGGTCAGCCGTGGTTCCAAGGCGGTCTCGATCGGCTCGCGACTGACTTCCCCACTCGTCGGCCCTAGTTGCCCTGACGCATCCAGGCTTCGGCGGCTTTTCGTTCGTCCTTCTTGAATACCTTCACGTCGCCCGAGAAGAAGGGCTTGACCAGTTTCGGCCCGAGCCCGGCCACCTCGGAACTCTCGATGACCGCCAGTCGGTCGAAGTCCTTGCGGTGTCGGAGGTCGAACTTGAGTTCTTCGACCAGTGCGCCGGGCGTGAACCCCTTGAAGTCGTCCATCTCGACGAGCCAGCGGCGCTCCCCATTGTCGAGGTGCCTTTCCAGCTCGGGGACCACCTGCTCGTAATCGCGCCGTTCGAGCTTTCCCGAGACGCGTAGGGTCGTCCAATCCAAATTGTCATTTCTTACTTCCATCATGATCGAGATTCTCCTTTTGCGATACTCCACGCAGAGTTCATGCCAGGCGCTTCGGCAGTGCTCGCGTCGACCAGGGCGGGAAACCCAGCCGGTGGGACAACGGGCAACGCGCCGTACTCGACGGCGCGCTGCAATTGATCCCAGCGTGACAAGATGGTCCGACATGGCCGGCCGTCTAGTCGTCGCGCGGTGGGGCGCTTCGCGGAGGCAATGCCGTGCGGTGCTCCAAACCACCGATGGCCGTTGAGTTTGCCGGGGTCCGGGGCCTGGCCAACTCGAGCGGCTTGAGTCCGGCCACGACTCGGGTGAAGATTCGCGGAGTGTTGCTGATTGGGGACTACTTCCCGTTACTCGTCAACGTGACGCCGGCCGTGCTCACCCCCCGGTCCGTCGGAGAAATGGCCAAAGCCTTCGATACGTATTTCGAGCGCAACGAGCGCTACGCAGTGCTCAGCGTGACGCGAAGGGACGCTCCGAAACCGGGTGCCAAGGAACGCAAGCTGGTGGCAGACTGGGTAAACTCCCCCCGCACCATGGCTTTCGCGCAGCGGCTTTGCGTGGGGTCCGCGACCGTGTTGCCCGGTGCGCTGGAGCGGGGGGTGTTCACGGCATTGTTGTGGGCCTGGAAGCCGCCTTTTCCGGTCAAGGCGGTTGCCAACTTGAAGCTCGGGCTCGACTTCACACTATCCAAGCTCGATCAGGCTTCGCTCAGGCTGCCTCGTGAGGAGTCGACGGTGCGCCAGCTCGTCGAGCAGCGATTGCGCGACGTCATCTAGACAAGGGCGCGATCTCAGACAAGGGCGCGCGAGTGGTCGAGTCCTACTGCGCCGGCCGATATTGTTGCTGACGGTTTTCGCCAGCCATGCATTCCCGTGGGTCGGCGTAAAGCTCGATGGACAGGTGGCGCGCGCTGCGAGATGCTGAGCGGGCGCGGTGCGACGGGCACCGGCGAGGGAGGTAGCGTTGCCGAACGACATCAGTGTCAGCACGGAACACAATGGTTCGACCGACCGCCGCGTGCTGAGCGCGCTTGGCTTGGTGGTCTGTCTTGCGGGCTGCGGCTCGCCTGTCGAGGGGGATGCACCCGAAGACGCGCTCGCTCAGCGGGCACGAGCATCCAGCAAGCTGGTTCGAGGCGAACACGGGCCTCCGAGGGAAGGCCATCGCGGGCGATGCGATCCGCGCGCGCCGCGTTCCCTGGATGGCAGCTGTAACAATCTGCGATTGCCCAAGCTGGGCGCGGTGAACACTCCCTTCGTGTATCTCGCCGGACAGCACTATCAGCGAAGTCGCGACGCCGTGCTCTACTTCATGCGAGAAGAGCCCGTGGCGCCGGGCGAGCCGAACGACTACCCCTACGCGCCGACCGAGGAGGCCCCGGCAGGCACGTGCGGACCGCTCGGCTTCGAGCCCGCGTGCCGATACACGATCGTGACGCATGCGATCCACGGCTTTGGTCCAGGCAGCCAGTACAACGCTCGGGTGCTTTCCAACGCCTTGCACGGTCTCGACACACCGTTCGCGCCAGCGGAACCTCGCCCGACTCCCACGGGCCTCACGAACCTCGCCGCGCGCTTCTCGCAGTTCATCGCTCACGACTTGCAGAGTCTCGAGCCCTCCGTGACCCCACGTCGGTCGCGCCATGGGTTCGCCAACCAATCCGATCCGACCAATCCGACGGTGCTCAGCGGGGTGCCCGTGCTGGAGCCCTTCGATCTGTTCAACCTCGTCCCGGTATACACCCCGACCGGCGTGCCGGAAACGCCCACCTACCGAACGATGATCGTCTCGGCTCCCATTCCAGAGCGCGTGTGGGGGCCGCGGGGCGCGCTCTTGGAGTTCGACAACGCGGCGACGCCGTACGTCGACGGCGACACCATTTACGGTCACAGCCGAGAAGTGTTGGAGGTGTTGCGTAGCCACGAAGGAGGTCAGTTCCTTCTCACCGATCTCGTCTCGCCCAGGGTGGGTCCGATTCCTGCTTTCGCCATCGCGGGCCTGCCTCCGAGTTTCGCGGAAACCGGTCTGCGCGACGAAGCCGAACTCGACGGGCAAGAGGCCTTCACGCCGTCGTTTGCGGATTCGCGCAACCTGACCACGATCGGCGGGGCCGCGCTCGACGTCCTGTGGCTGCGCTTTCACAATCTCCAGGCAGAGCGCTGTCAGGATGCCAGGCCGGAGCTGGACGGCGCTTCCGCTGCGGGCGACGCAGCGCTTTTCGAGTGCGCCCGCCGTCGCGTGATCGCGGTCCTGCAGCACATCGTGTTCGACGAATTCGTGCCCGCTCTTACCGGTCGCCCGCTGCCGGCGTATGCGGGGTATCGGCCCGCGCTGAATCCGCAGGGTTCCCTCGAAGCCATCTTGGGCCCGCTGTCCCTGCACAGCACGCCTGGAGAGCTGAACCCGATTGCGCGACCCGACGGTAGCTGGGACGAGCGGCTTCAGGTCGAGCTGCCCGGGCAACCCAACCCGCCGCCCGGCGCCTTTCCGTTCATCGGCAGCCTGTTCCCGACGCCGACCGCTACCGCCGCCTTCTACTTCGCTCTGGCGGGGATTCCGACGCCACTCGGTGACCCGACCGATCCGGCTACTACCTGGGTATTGAGCGAGGACCCCATGAGTCAGCTCTTGCGCGGGCTGGCCTACTTCGCCCACGAGGCGAACGATCTGACCGTGGTCGATTCCTTGCGCAATATTCCGGTCGACTACGGGTTGGATCTGGTCGCCAACAACGTGTTCCGCAATCAGCAGTTCGGGGTGGCAAACTACTATGAAGTGCGCCGACGGCTCCTGGCTGGACCAGAGCGCCGCATCTACGGACGGCCTGGCTGTCCTCGAAGACTCGAGTGGCGCGACGACCAGGACGATCCTGTCGCCTGCTTCGAGGCGATCACCGGGGATGCCACGTTGGCTGCGCAGGTCAAAGAGCAGCTATCGAACCCATTTCGAGGTGCTGCTGCCAAGGTCAAGGCTCTACCACTGTTTTCTGGCGTGTTGATGGAGCCCAAGCTGCCGGGCAGCATTTTCGGTCGCACTGGGCGCGCGCTCTTCGAAGATCAGTTCATCCGTGCTCGAGATGCCGATCGTCTCTACTATCGAAATCAGCTCCCGGCGGCCGAGCAGGCAGAGATCGATGGCACGTCGATGGCGGACGTGATCCGAGCGGTACTGGGGCCCGAGGTCGGCGTTCAGGACGACGTCTTTCACGTGCCGCCGCCGGGCTTCTTCGAGTAGCTCTCGAGGTCAGCCTCCGAACACGGAGACGATGCGGTCGAGCGACCAGAAGGCGGCGGTGCTGCCCATGGCATAGACGACGGTACGGAACAGCCACGGGCGTTGGAATCCGAGGCGTGCCGTGACCTTGCGCAGCGTGACGACCACGCCGATCACGGCAAGCTGCCCGAGCTCCACCCCTAGATTGAAGCACAACAGCGCGCTGGGCAGGTGCTCTTGTGGGAGGCCGATTTCGAGCAGGGCCGAGGCAAACCCCAGCCCGTGAAGCAAACCGAAGGCGAAAGCGACCAGCCAAGGTGCGCGGCGCGTGAGCGACTCTTCGGGGCGTAGGCATTCCGCGCATACCAGCACGATCGACAGCGCGATGGTCGCCTCCACGGGCGACGTCGGGACACTGATCCAGCCCAGCGCGGTGGAAGCGAGCGTGATCGAGTGGGCTAGCGTGAAGGCCGTGACCGTGGCCAGCAAGCGTCCGCGGCTGCGCACCAGAAGCGCGAGTGCGATGACGAACAGCACGTGATCGAACCCGGTCAGGATGTGTTCGATGCCGAGCCCGACGTAGTCGACGACGATCGGCCTGAGTGCCAGCCAACCGGACGCGGGGACGCCGTAGACGCTCAGGCTGGGAGCGCTCGCGGTGATCACACGCAACAGTCGTGAGCCGCTCTGCCATTCGATTTCGACCATCAAGCGGGTCAGCGTTCCCTCGAGCCAGGGGAATTCGATGGTGCCGACCAACCCCGAACGTCCACACTCGAGGAAAGCACCCTCGATGCGACATGGTTTGGGAAACACGGCGGGCGCCTCGAGCTCACGCTGCAGGGCCCCGGATCCCGATCGGAAGCGCATGAGAAAGCGGCCTGGGGCCACTTCCTGGAGGGTCAGCGACGCCGAATCGATCGGGTGTGCTCGGGCAGTTCGCTCCGCCCCGAGGCACAGAACGAGGACCAGCGCGGCGGTCAACCAAAGCAAGAGGTATCGTGTCATGGGCTCTCTTCGAAGCGATAGCGATCGACCGTACGCTCGAGGATGCGCTCGATGGCTTTTTGCCGGGTCGCGAATGACCAGTCAGCGACCAGGCGCGGGCGTAGCTCTTCCAGGCTCGGCAGACCGCCCTCGACCTTCTTCACGCGCGTGAGCCAGAGAGTCTCATCGCTCTCGACACGTTGCCATTTGGAAAGAGGAAGGCTCGGAATGCGCTTGGCCAACTTTGGGGGCAACCGGCCCTTCATGGAGTCCTTCGTGAGGTTCCCCCCGAGCAATGGACGCCCGAGCGTCGCCGGCTTGTCCCCCCTGTTCACGGCGCGTTCGAATCTACCGAGCTCCTCTCGCGCGTTGCTTTCGGACTTGGGGAAAGCGACGAACTCGAAGTCGTACCGAAGTGGCATTTCGTAGCGACCTCGATGCGACGCGAGCCAGTGTTCGAGATCTGCGTCGCTGGGCTCGCGGTTGGGCGCCTCGAAGGCGGCAAGCGCATGCATTTTGTCCACCAACGCGCTGCGAATCGACGGGTCGTCCCGGTCGAGCCCCTTGCGCAGAGCCTCCCGGAACAAGGCTTCGTCGCGCTTCCACTGGTCGAGCGCCTTCTCGAACTCCTCTCGGGTCGGTTTGCGGCCGTTGAGGTCCAAGAAACGGCGCCCGAGCTCCGCTTTGAGCCCGGGGGTGATAGTGATGGTACGCGGCTCGCCGACGAGCAGATGGTGGGCGACGAACAGCAATGTGGCGATGCAGAAAAAGTGAACCATGGGTTCACTCAGCAGCCGGAGCGAACCGCGCTTCCACGAGTTCCAACCTGGAGACATCACGAGTGCCGGGGGGTGCGTAGCCATAGCCGAATGCGCCCCGGGGCGCACACCCCAAGCCCAGTTCCGGCCCGAAGTGCGGTGCTTCCGGCGCTCGGTGTGAGCTGCAGGCGGCGAGCGCGGTTGGTTTGCAGTGGGGAGGCAGCGGCGAAACCGAGGCGCCCACGGCCCAGCGAGCTGAGAGTCAAGGGGCCTTCTACAGCTTGGGCTCGGTGAGGGTGGGCGCGCCACAAATGAGAAAGCGTTGTGCACGTACGAGAAGCTGACGACCCCACACGGAGTGTGCGCCACGCACATGCGTCGTGGGCGAAGGTGAATTTGGTTTCTTGTTGGCTCGCGCGTCGACAGTTCACCATCAGCGTGTTATCTCGAACGTGCTCAATGCGCTTGGCGCTCGGAGGCTGCTTTGTACTCGAGGTACTCTAAGAATCTCATCTGGGTCGGTCCACTCTTTCTGTCCCTGATGGCGTGTTCATCGAAAACGACGAACAATGGTTCGGGGGGGTCGGACGCCAGTATGGGCACTGATGGCTCCACCAGCGACGGGGGCCTGGTAAGCTCGAATAGCGGGGCGAACACTTCGACCAGCGGCAACCCGTCGACCGGCGGCGGGAACACCGTGGGCAACGCGGCTTCCGGGTGCGGCGGCGCAACCGGGGGCGTGGGCGGTTCGACGAGTGGCGCGCTCACGAACACGACCGGGACGTCCATCGGTGGGTCTGCCGCGGGCGGAGCGGCGACGACGGGGGATGCTTCGACGAGTGCAGGCGGCACCACCACGACCGCTGGAGGGGATACCACGGGCACCACGGGCGGAGGAGGCTCTGGCGGCGGCGTTGGACCCGGTCCCTCCGACTTGCCCGCGCCACCTGGGGACGACAACGTTCCGAAGCCGTCGGGCACGCCCGGAGACATCACCGTACTGAATTGGGCGGGCTTCACCGGAGCCGTGACCTACTCGTTCGACGACGATAACGACTCGCAGATCCAAAATTACAACACCCTGCAGGGGCTCGGCGTCCCGTTCACGTTCTACCTATGGACCGGCAAGTCCCAGGCGATGAACTCCGTCTGGAAGACGGCCGTCGAAGACGGCCACGAGATTGGCAACCATACGCAGAGTCATGACCCGGGCGGTCACTGCAACGCCTCGGACGTCGACTCCGCCACCAGCTTCATCGAGTCGAATCTCGGCGTCACGCCGTGGACCATGGCGGCTCCCAACGGGGACACCTGCTACAAGAACGTCGCCAATGGGCTATTCTTCATCAATCGCGGTGTCAGCCCCGCACAGCCCGTCCTACCGAACAGCAACAGCGATCCGCTGAACTTGAATTGCTACATTCCGTCGCAGGGGCAACAGACGGGCACCTTCAACGCCAACGTAGATGACGCTCACTCCAAAGGGGGTTGGGTGATCTACGTGGTTCACGGCTTCACCGGCGACGGCAGCGCCTATCAGCCGGTAGGCTTGGACCAGCTCACCGCCGCCATCGAATACACCAAGTCCCTGGGTGATATGTGGATCGGGACCATGGTCGATGTCGGCGCGTACTGGCTCGGCCAGAAAGCATTCTCGGACGCCATGACGTCGACGTCCGGCAGCGACAAGACCTGGACCTGGAAACTCCCCGGACAGTTTCCCACCGGCAAATACCTGCGTGTGACGGTCGACGGCGGGACCCTCACTCAAGACGGCACCCCGCTCACCTGGGATCCTCACGGCTACTACGAGGTCGCGCTCGACGCTGGTTCCGTAACGCTGGCGCCCTGAGCGAAGCCAATCCCCGAGCGGAACCAATCCCCGAGCGACGGGCGGAGCCATGGGAGCGACAAGTTCCGCGGGAACGTTGCTGGCCCGCGTGCGCATGGCGGATAGTGAACACTGTTCACTTTTAGGTCATCGTAACTATTGTGGTTTTTCTTACCCCACAGAACAGTGTTCACTCCCATGAAGCTGGTGTTGCCTCATGATCTTCATCCGGGCGCTTGCGGGCTCGGGCAAGAACGCCGTTCACTGGCCACGCCGGACGCGCTTCGGCATGTTGCCCGGCGTCGTCGGGGCGCCTCGGGTTGACGTGGAACGAGCTAAGGGCCCGCGAATGGTTGAGAGCCGGTGCGAAACCCGGCGAAGCAACCAGCGTATGATGAACGGGAGGGCGGGAAGGTGAGATTCTGTTTCCGGGTGAGTCGCCGCGCAGTCCAGGCGGACGCCCTCGTAGACCACGGGAAGGGGGCGCTGGCGTTCGAACTGCAGGTCGTCTCGAGGGTTCGATGGCGGCGCAGTTGCGCGACCCGGCTTCGGCCCTCGCCGTTCCGTGGGCGGTGGTTGGAAGCGGGCGCATGAGACGCCGCACCGGAGGCACCTGACGTCGAGCCCATTCATGGAAGGTGTCGGTGTGGTCGAGGAAAACCGAGCCGAGGGGCAGCTCTAGCGCCAGAAGGCCTCTCGAGCTGTCCATGCTTGTCCCGGTCCCCGGTCAACGGAGGCCCGCGGCGCCTGGGAGCACAGGCTCGGGCGCCCGGCTATGGACGGGTTTGCGCGGGCTGCTCGGCTTCGCGGAGCAGTGTGCGCACGCGTCGGGCGTAAGGGCTGCTCGGATGCGCTGCGAGAAATTTCTTCGCGAGACGGGCGGCTGCCTGGCGATCGCCCTGCTTCGAGAGCGCTTCCATACGTAGAACCCTGGCTTCACTGCCGAGGCGCTGTTTGCTGAAACGACGCGTGTAGTCGTCGAGCAGGCTCAGGGCGAGCGCGGAGTCGCCGCGACCGAGCGCGCGGCGTGCGCGGTCGAGCGCCGCGAGCTCTGCCGGCAGCGAGTCGGGGGTGGACGCCGGCCGGGTCGAGGGTTTTGGCGGAGTGACTGGCTCGGCTGTCGCGACCGGTCGCCTTTCGATGACGACGGGTGGTGAAGGAGCGGACTGGGCTGCACGCTGCGCGACCCGAGGTTCGGCTGCACGTGTGGGACGTTGCGGCTCGGTTACCTGGGGTGCTTGCGCGGCAGCGCCTGCCCATACGACGAGCGCGGCGACCGCGCTCACGGCCGCGCCGACTCCCAGAGTTGCGAAGAACCCCTTGGCGAGCGTTGCCTTCACTCCAGAGATGGCCTCCACCTGGGAAGCCCCGCTGCCTGCCGCGAACAGGCCAGCGCTGATGCCGAGCCCCATCAGAATGCGCTGCTCGGCGTGCGGTGTCACCGCGTCGCGACGGCCGGCGAGCAACAGCTCCATCTCGAACGGAGTGGCTCCCTTTTCGATGTGAGGAGATGAATCAGTCATCGTTGCCTGATAGACGGGTAAGCATGAATCACAGGCTCAGCCTGAGCATGACAGACTTCTGGAGCGAGTCCCAGTCGTGTCGTTAATGTACCACGCGCGACCAGGAGCAGGCTCGCGACTTGACGGGGGCAGAACTCCATCAATTTCGAAAAGAGTAAATACGAGGCCGAGACCCGCGGGCATGTCCTTATACGAATTGAGAACCTTTGCTGTCTTCGGGGACCTCACGAAGGAGGACCTCACGAAGGATTTTCGTGTTCCTGAGGCTGGCCGGTGGCGTCGAATGGGGCGACTGCCGTCCCCCAGCGCGCAAGCACCTCCTCGGTAGGCATCGGACGGCGGGCACGACGGCGCGAGGCGCGAAACGAATGCGTGGCGGCGCCCGTCTCCGAGCGCGTAAGCCCTCGTGGGTGGGTGGGCGCGCTCGTGGGTGGGCACGTTGGCGCCGAACCGGCGGGCCTCGTGCGTGGGCTGAGTGGCGCGGAATGGGCGCCGCGCGCGAGGCTAGAGTTTTCCCACGCCGGCCGACTGAGGGACGACGGTCTTGACGTCATTCGTGTCGTCAGTCAGCACGTCCGAGTACGAGTACGGGATGTCCGCCGTGCAGCTCGCAGGGTAGGCCCTGGAGGTTCGGTTCACTTCGATATTGTCGATTCTTTCGGCACTTCCTGGAGCATCCGAGGGCGTGTAGATCGAGTAGTGCAAGGGCTCGTAGTAGTTCTTCTCGACGCGCAGGCACGTATCGGCTCGGATCTCGGTGGCATCCTCGGCGCCCAGCACGTAGTTGTTGAAGAAGTGCCCCACGGCTCCCCTGTACATTGGAACCCGGAGCTTCACCTTGCTGTAGTAGTTGTGGTGAAACGTCACCTTGCGATCGCTGTACAGGTCGCTGTCCGATGAGCCTACCAGCCCGCCCTTGTGGTGATCGTGAAGGTAACACCAGGAAATGGTGATGAAGCCGGTTTGCCCCTTGATGTCGATGAGCCCATCGTACAAATCCTTGTTGGTTTGCACGTCCGGATCCTCCGAGAACAGCTCGCAGTGATCGATCCAGATGTTCTTGCTCGTGCCGCTGATCGAAATGGCATCTCCGTCGTTGACCTCGATCTTGGGTAGGCCCTCGTCGTCCGACGAGGTGTACACCCCTGGCGTGTCGGTGCGTGTCGTGACCCCTGTCATGGAGATACGAAAGTTCTGCAGGATGATGTTGTTGCTGTCCTTGATCTCGATGCCGATGCCGTTGAGAAACGCCGTGCTCCCGATACCGATGATCGACTTGTTCGACTGAACGCTGACTTTGCCACCGTTGGGCCCGTTCGAAATGGTGCCGTCGACCAGGATCACGACCGGGTCCGAGCTTTCCGCGTAGGACTTCAGTTGGTCGTAGGTCGAAACGGTGACGGTTTGCCCCGCTTGGCCGCCCGAAGTCCCGCCATTCAGGCTGGCGAATCCGATCGGCTCTCCCGGGTCGGGGTTCGTGTTCGAACCCGTGCCGCCCGCTCCCGTCACCCCGGAATCCGTCCCGAGGGCACCGGTGGTTTCCGTGCTCGTGCCGCCGCCCGTACCGGCGCCTCCGGTTCCGGCACCGCTCGTGCCGCCGCCAGCCCCCGAGGATGCTACGCCCGAGGATGTCGCGGTGGAAGCGCCGGTCGTGGCCGCGGGCGACGAGGAGGTCGATGACATGCTGTCCGCGCTGGCCGAGCTGTCGAAGACTCCGCCCCCGCTGCTGGAGCTGCCGGCTGTGATTCCGCCTGACGAGGAGATCCCGCTCACGCCGGAAATGGTCGTCGCTGTACTGCCTGTGACCTCGGCTCCCCGAGTGCCTTCGCCGGAGGCGGGGCTGGCAGTGCTAGCGTCGTCCGAGCAGGCCGAGCTCAGCAAAGCCAGCGTCGCGAGTGCGCAGCGAACTGCAGTGAGTGTGCGGCGTGTCATCGAAGGACTCCTGGTCCAAGGCAGAAAGCGTCACCGAGAGAGGGCTTCAGACCCGAGGTATGACCGTGGCGGAGTTTCCGCCAGAGCAGACGCATCACTCCTTCGCCTTTCCTCCAGATCGTTCGCTCGGTCATTCTAGCAACCGTCCACGAACAGGGAAACGTGGCGTGTCATGCTCGCTCCGGTGCTGTCCGTGACGCTGAGGTCTGCGGACGCGAAACCACAGGCGCTCGGCGTCACCGTTGCCGTGCTCTGAGCGATGGACACGGAGAGCCCCGAGGCGTTTTCCGACGTGTAGGAAGCGCCGCTCGCGTACCCTGCGAACAGTGCCGGCAAGTCGATGACCCAGTTGGCGCCCAGGGTCACGAAGGCGTGTGGAATGGCCATCCATTCGAGATAGTCATCGAGCCGAGTATAGCCGTCACCGTCCGGATCGGCGTTGCTGTCGGAAAAGTCTCCCGGGGCCGACTCTGGATCGAGCCCGAGCTGGGATTCCCAGAAGTCGGGCAGCCCGTCCGCGTCGCTGTCCCAGTCGGCGGCGCGGGTAGTGGTCGGGTAGTCTTCGTAGCCTCCCACGTCGTTCTCGTGGTCGGGGAGGCCGGGAAGGCCTGTTTCACTCCCCTGATAGGTGGTGGTGCCCGAAAGCGTTTCCCGCACGACCCGTGCATCGTGGTCGTCGAATACCGGTTGGTTGCAACCGACATCCGACAGCACGCTCTTGTAGGCCTCGCCTGCCGAGTCGATGGTGGCGAAGGAGACAAAGAAGGGCTCATCGACCCACGGGCTGTAGCCGTCCGGCGTCCCTGTGTACTGTCGCCCCGCGCTCTGGTTGGTTTCGTCGAAGGTGCCGGGCATCACATTGCCGGCAAAGTAGTAGCGCTGCGTTCCCGGGAAGGACTCGTATTGCGCGTTGAGCGCCACGAATATCGAGGAGGCCGGGCCAGGCTCGTAGTAGTTGTTTACGAAATTGACTTCGTGCGCGCCACCGTCCGTGGTCCGGTGACCCCAGTTGTAGACGACGTTGTTGAAGATATCTAGCCGGCCTGCGAAGTTGCCGTCGCCGTCCAGCCCGCCCGCCAAGCTCCAATTGCGTCCCTCGCAGTGGGCGAGCAAGTTGTGATGGAAAGAGCCCAAATCGCCGCTGATGCTGGCAGCGTAGCCGTGAGCCGTTCCCTCGGGGTAGTTTTCGTGTCCCGCAACGTTCAAACACTCGGAGATGAGCGTCCGCTGTAGGGTGATGTTCTTGGCGTTTCGCGAGCTGAACGCCTCGTCGATGGTCCAGCTGATGGAGGCGTGGTCGATGATGGAGTGGTCGCTTCCCGCCATGCCCATGCCGTCGAAGGTGGGCCCCGCACCCAGTCGGACGCGCACGTGGCGGATGATGATGTCTCGCGCTCCGCTCAGGCCGAAGGGGGCTCCGCGCACGACGACGCCCTTACCAGGTGCCGTCTGCCCGGCGACCGTCACGTAGTTGTCGATCAGGGAAAGGCGAGAGCTCAGGCGTATCACGCCGCCCACGTCGAACACGATAGTGCGGGGTCCGCTCTCGTTCTCGACGGCGTCCCGCAAGCTGCCCGGTCCGGAGTCGTTCAGATTGGTCACGTGCACCACGCTGCCTCCGCGCCCGCCGCGTGCGAAGCGCCCATAGCCTTGCGCTCCGGGGAAGGCGAGGTGGCGCGGACGGAAGTCCCACACGTCTCCGCGGGTGATGACTCCGTCGGCTCCGACCTCGTCCACTCGCCAATAATACGTCTTATTGCTCACGAGTCCGCCGACGTCGTAGCTGGTTTTTGACTGTTCACCGCGAAACTCGCAGGCCTCGGTGGTCGCGCCAGCGACTTGGTCGAAGTTTTCGCCGAAGTAGACCAGGTGCCTCGTCGCGCCTTCGGCCGCTGCCCAGCTCAGCGTCAGCGCCCCGTCGTCGGCATCGACGTGCTCGTCACGGTGTGCTGGGACCGGATCCTTCGCCTGCAGGGTCGGGTCGGGAGCATCGAGCAAGAAGCCATTCAACATGACATTCTTGTTGCTGGCCAAACTGGTGGTCTCGGCCGAAAAACGCACGGTGACGCTCTGGTCCGCCTGCGCGTCGAACTCGAGGTACGAGGTTTTGGCCAGGCTGTTGGCTTCGGCCTGCACCGAGGGCTCGAGATCGTCGAAGATCAGGTTTCCATTCAGGGAGATGTCGATGGGCGCGAAGCTATTGTTCGCCGGGTTCTGTGTGTTGTTGTGATAGACCACCAGCGTGTGCGGACCCGGCTCGAGACCGCTGATGACGAGCTCGATGGCAGCGCCCGCTTCGCCGCCGTCCACGGTCAGACCGTCGTTGGCCAAGCGCGCATAGTAGGGGGCCTGGACGAGGGTCTTGGACCAATCCGACTTCAGCCCGGTGCCGTTCGCTCCCACGCTGCTGAAGCTGAAACCCACGCCATCGATCGTCCGGGAGATGCTGGGCGCCGCCTCGATCGGCCAGGCGGTGTATCCGACCTCGTTGACCTCCGACTCGGGTCGTCCTGCCATGTCGAGATCGACTTTGATCGGTTGGGGTATCGACGCGGGGTTGGTGGCTGGGCAGCTGGGACCGCCGCCGGCGGACCCAGTCACGCTGCTCGTGGCGTCGGAGCCGCTGGCGCCGCCTGCCGTCGTGTTCGTGCCGCCATTCGTGTTGGTGACCCCGAGCGCGCCACCGCTTGCCGTGGCACCGCCGCCGGTCAGATTGCCCTGTCCCTGTCCGGTCCCGCCGGTGTCCGGGGCGCCGCCCTTACCGCCGTTGCCGGTGGCGGCGCCGCTGGAACCCGTAACCGCCGCCTGTGCGCCTCCTGTCGAGGGTTCACCCGCGGGTTGATCGCTCGATGCGCCGCAGCCGGCGGCACTCAGCGCTCCGACCACGACGCAGAGTTTCAAGGACGCGCGAGAACAGCGTGCAAGCCTCATCATTGATAGGTCGTTGACGGCGCCCTCGCAGGGGTCACTTTTGTTGGTTTTCGGCAAGAATACTACGGATCGGTGCAGGGCCGAGCGGCCGAGGCGACGGCGAGCGGGCCTTGACGGGGCTGGTAGACGTCGCCCTGACGAAAACAGCACCCCGCGTGCCGGGGGTCCCTGAGGCGAGTGCGAGGCAGCTGGAGCGGTGGCACGAACAAACGCGCGCTCGATGTCTCGAGCTCGGAAGAGCCGGGCTGGCACGCAGCTCTGGGAGAGGCTAGCGTCGCTCCGGAGTGTCTCTGACAGACGAGGCTGCGGCGAGCGACGGGCGAGCCGGTCTGGAATTCATCGCCCTGGTGGCCTTGACGACGTCGCTGGTTGCGATGTCCATCGACACGATGCTGCCGGCGCTCGGATACATCGCCAGCGACCTCGAGCTTCAGAACCCCAACGACCGACAGTGGGTGTTGACCGCGTTCTTCTTCGGACTGACCTTGGGGCAGTTGGTGGTGGGGCCGATGTCGGACCACACGGGCCGCAAGCCCGCGCTGTACGCGGGGCTGGGGCTGTTCGTGGTGGGCGCCTCCTGGTGCGCGCTTGCCCCGAGTTTTGGCGTGCTGGTGGCGGGGCGAGCCCTGCAGGGCTTTGGCGCCGCTGGGCCCCGCGTGGTGGCGGTGGCCATCGTGCGCGATCTGCATTCGGGGCGTGGCATGGCGCGCGTGATGTCCTTCGTACAGTCGGTCTTCATCCTGGTGCCGGTGTTGGCGCCGGCGTTCGGCCAGAGCGTCTTGCTCGTGGCGCCTTGGCGCGTATTATTCTGGATCCTGGCGGCAGCGGCGCTGCTCGACGGGGCTTGGTTCGGCCTGCGCCAGAGGGAAACGCTACCCGTGGAGCGGCGTGCGCCCATTTCGGTTCGCGGCATGCTGCGTGCCAGCGGCGAGGTGCTGAGGCATCGTGTGTCGCGCAACTACACCCTGGCGACGGGGGCCGTGTTCGGAGCCTTGATCGGCTACCTGTCGATGTCTCAGCAGGTGTTTCAGGAGCTGTACGGCCTGGGGGAGCTCTTCCCGGTTTTTTTCGGCGCCTGTGCCCTCTCGTTGGGTCTGGCTTCGCTGACCAACGCGCGACTGGTGATGCGCCTGGGGATGCGCAGCGTGTCACGGCGCGCGGTGATCACGGAGGTGATCTTCTCCAGCGCCTTTCTGCTGGCGGCGGTGCTCTGGGACGGGCATCCGCCGCTGTGGTTTTTCACGCTGGGAATGATGGTGTGCTTCTTCTGCAACGGTCTGTTGTTCGGTAACTACAATGCGCGCGCGATGCAGCCCATGGCACACATCGCTGGCGCGGCCGCTGCCGTGACGGGCGCTCTGGGAAGCCTCGTGGCGCTCGCGTTGGGCACGCCCCTGGGGTGGGCTTACGACGGCACGGTGATTCCTCTCATCGGCGGCTTCGCAGCGCTGAGCGCCGCGGCTTTCGGGCTGACGGAGCTGGCCGAGCGGCCCCCCCGCAATCAGATTCTGGCGGGCGAACTGTAGGCGTGGGCTCCCGCAGGTTCGACGAAGCAGCGACGAGCGCGCGGCCCGAAGCTCATTCGGTTCTGAGCCGAGTCCGAAGCCCGGCAGCGGCACCAGCCGCTTCGCGATCGGAGAACGGTACCACGGAGCGGCCAATGACCTGGCCCAGCTCGTGGCCCTTGCCAGCGATCACGACGAGGTCCGTTCTCGCGCGCGGCGAGGACGGCCTTCTCGATGGCCTGGCCGCGGTCGAGCGTGATCTCGACCTTGTCGCGTCGGTCGCAGCCTTCCGCGATTTCCTCGGCGATGACTCCGGGATCTTCGTGGCGTGGGTTGTCGCTGGTGATGAATAGGTGATCCGCCAACATGGCTGCCTGCCCCATCAATGGACGCTTCAGCCGGTCCCGGCCACCGCCCGCGCCGAAGACCACGGACAACTCACCTGTGCAAAGGGTCCGCGCCGTCTTCAGCGTGCGTTCGAGAGCGTCGGGGCTGTGCGCGAAGTCGACGACCACGCGCGGCGCCTCGACGACGCACTCGAAACGTCCCGGGATCGGAGGGGAACGGGAAACCCGCTCGGCGGCCACCTCGGGGGGGACGCCGCGAACCATGGCCGCCGCCAGTGCCGCGAGGGCATTTTCGGCGAACACGTCCCCGATGCAGGGGACCATCAGCTCCAGTTTCCGGAAGCCATGCTCCGAGCCGAGCTCGACCGAAAGCCGCGTTCCTTCCCAGCTGACCACGGGATCGCGGCCGGTCAGGTCGAGCGCAAGCTCGGGAGCTCGATTCGACATGCCGTAGACCACCCGGTGCACACCTGCGGAGATGACTTCATCCAGCAGAGGCGCCACTTCATCGTTTCCATTGATCACCGCCGCGTCGCCGGGCACGAGCGCGTGGAACAACTGAGCTTTGCTGGCGAAGTAGTGCTCGGCGCTGCCATGGGCATCCAGATGATCGTGGCTGAGGTTGGTGAACACGCCTAGCGACAGATGCCAGATGCTCGCGAAACCACGCGCGAGTGTTTCGCTGGTGACTTCGAGCGCGGCGTGCCGACCCCCTGCGTCCAGGCAGGCACGCATGCCCTGGAGCATGCCCTGGAAGGATTGCGGGACTGGTAGACGCTCAGCTCCGAGGTAGGAACCGAGCGTCGTCATGCACATGCATGGCGACGCCGGGCCACTCAGCATGGCGCTGAGAAAAAGCGTCGTGGAAGTCTTGCCGTTGGTTCCCGTGACGCCGCTCAGCGAGAGCTGTTTCGCCCAAGCCGGAGGGCGCATGATGGGGTCACGCTCGGTCATGGGCCCTAGAGTGGACACCAAGGCGAGGTTGGCGCTAGCCGGTGCCGCCCGTTCCCTCGGCGCTGGTGCCGCCCGTTCCCTCGGCGCTGGTGCCGCCCGTTCCCTCGGCGCTGGTGCCGCCCGTTCCTTCGGCGCTGGTGCCGCCCGTTCCCTCGGCGCTGGTGCCGCCCGTTCCCTCGGCGCTGGTGCCGCCCGTTCCCTCGGCGCTGGTGCCGCCCGTTCCTCTCGGCGCTGGTGCCGCCACTACCGGTGGAGTCCGACATCGCGCCAGCGTCGCCGCCGCTGTTGTCGCCGGCCTGGCCGCCGCTCGCTTCGCCGGCTGCGCCCGCGTCGCCACCAGCACTGACGGTGCCCCCGCTGCTGATGGTGCCACCGCTACCGCTGCTCGTTGCGCCGCCGCTGCCTCCGGAGCCACCTGAGGCAGCGCCGCCGCTCGAGGTGCCAGTATTGCCCGTGGATGACGATTCGTCGTCCGAACCGCATGCCGTTGCTGCCAGCGCTCCTACTAGGAACAGCGCTTTGGAATGATTGAGCTTCATGAGTCCTCCCTCAGTCGAGCGGTTCGGTTACACCAGCGAGGCGCGGGGGTCCAGCCCAATTGCCGACAGGCTGCAACGAGGCTCGCCCACTCCCGGTAGCTCGGCACTTTCGCGTCGAATTCGCACGCGCTGCCTAGTCGCAGCTAACCATTCGTACTTCGTAGCTGATGGCCTCGCTGATACCAGTAATGCTCACCGTATAGGTTTCGCCGGCCACGGGCTCCCAGCCCATGGGATTGAAGCGGAAGGCCTGACGAGAACCATAGCCTCCCAGGAGCTGGGTAACACTCACGGGTTGGTCGCCGCTGCTGGTGGCCGTGACGCTGACCTCTGCATTCGACAGGTCCAGCTCATCGCTCTGCACCGTCCACCCGGTGTCGCTCAGCGTGGTGCGGCCGCTGCCGTACGCCTCCATGGGAAAGGCACCTGGCGGTGGCCAAGCGACCCAGGGCTTGCCCGCATCGCCTTCGCCCCCGAGATTCTGCATGCAGGACGCGCCCGTTGCGGTCGAACCCAATCCAATGGGTCCGAGCGAGTTCGAAAGGATCCATCGGCGATGACCGATGGTCGTCTCGTTCCCGTTGTCCAGCATGTAGCCATCCGCCGCGCGCACGCCGGGCCCACTGGAAATGTTGCTGCTGCTGGCGCCATCGGCAGCGTCTTCGGTCCAGCAAGTCCAGCTCATGGGCGGATCATGGGAAAGCGAGCCGTTGGCTTCCATCAATAGCGCGCACGCTTGAGCCAGACGGTCGCGTTCTGGATCGGTGGTGACCGCTGGCAGGTCGGCGAGCCACCGGTAGAGGTTGTACAACCTCAAGGCGTTGGCCCGCCCGTCCGGCGAAATGTCGCCCGGGTCGCACATCTGCGTGCTGCCGCTCCAGGTCCCTTCGCTCAGATCGGTGCGATCCGCGTTCCAGCGCTGGCACACGCCTTCGGGCGAGCGATCCCCGTCGTCGGGAATACTCGTGGTGCCTGCGGCGCCCGTCGTCGTCGTACCGCCGACCCCCACGCTGCTGGTGGCAGCACCCACGCCACCCACGCTCCCGCTCGTGGACAGGTCGGTACCGGTGGTTCCCGTGGCTCCGGTGCCGCCAGTGGCAGTGCTGTTCCCGCCGTCAACGGAGGCGCCGATCGACGCGGTGCTGGTCATGCCGGTTCCGGCGGTCGTTCCCGTCATTCCCAGCCCCGATGAACTGGCGCCACCGACGCCGCCCGCGGTTCCCGCCGCCGAGCCCACGCTTTTTGTCGTCGTGCCAGTGTTTCCTTCGGTTGCAGGATCCTCCGACCCAGAGCAAGCCGTGCCGAGTATGAGCGCCGTCAGGCACACTGGGGCACGTCTACGTGGACATAACTTTCTCGTAGGAGTGTGCATCGTCAGAATTTGCTCCTCGTGCTGCAGAGACACTCGAGCATTTCCTCCTGTGAATGACCGTACCATGGAACTTCCGTGGCACTCATTCGGCCAGGTCCGGCCGCACCCTCGATCGGTGGAGCCCGCTGCGTGCCGGCGCGGCCCCAGCTTGAAGGGGCTGGACCGAGGGACGGAGCGGTCAGCTGAGGGCTAGAGGCGAGCGGGGGCCAGCCGCGCCGGCGCGCAGCGGGCTCCCGTCAAACCCCTCAGGCCCGGTTATGTGAGGTGAAAGGCAGGGCGTCAGCCCCAGGGTTCGAACCGCTCCCATCAGCAAAGCGTGGCAATGTAGTGTCTGCGTAAGCCGTCGAGCTGCTGTCGAGTGGTGGTGACAAGAGCGAAGAGGACGTCGCGCATCAACAACCTTTTCATGGGCGAGCTCATGCGCTCGGTCAATCTCCTCCACGTCAGCCAAGCTCCTGGCTCCGGTCAGCATGGCCCCGAGCACCGTGCGCAGCAGTGCTCCCAAGTCCCAGCGTTTGCCCCGGTCGTCGCGACCATCGGGGACTAGCT
This sequence comes from uncultured delta proteobacterium, assembly GCA_963809955.1. GTDB lineage: Bacteria > Myxococcota_A > Polyangia > Polyangiales > Polyangiaceae > JAICQQ01. Next base: position 513,227 of record CAWELQ010000005.1, on the reverse strand, counting down.
CGAGCCCAGCCTCATCCAAGCGCTTGGCGAAGAAGCCGTACAGGCGTCGATTCATGCGTGCCGTCATTCGCGATCTCCTTTTGTGTTGCAGCGGCCAGCTCGAACGCGCCATCGTGTGCCTCGGCCTTGCGCTGGTTTTTCCGCTGTTGTTTCTTGAAGTACCCGCAGCAGATCCCACGGAGACGCGAGGCCTTTTCTCACGAGAGCTTCCGTGGCCGTGTCCGAATCCGGTGGCGGTGGCGGGGCTCGGAAGGCCGTGGCGGTGACGGTGTACCGGGCCGCACCCGGAGCAGAGACCGGTGTGGACTGGGCGGGCATCGACCGCCGAGGCCCGCCCGAAGCGCGGTGCTCAGTGGGTGAGCTTGTAGAGCATGGCTACGATACGATCGTAGTGACCGAGCACTGGGGCCGAGGCCCCCTGGCTGATGTAGCCCCAGCTAATGGCAGCCAGGACACCCACCCGCACCTCGTTGGCGCTACCGGCCGCGGACTGGTAACGACTGCGACGCGTACCGGGATCGCTGAGCGCTCCTTCGCCAGTGTTGAGCACGCTGCTGTTGGCTGCATCGGTGATCTGCCGAGCCAAGTTGCGGTCGTGCTTTTTGATGCGGACGACGATGGGCCTGAGCAGCTCGATGGCTTGGAGGGCGAGGTTGAGGACTTCGAGTTTCATCACGGGCTTCTCCTTTTCTGAGCCCCTGCGGGCGGGGCTCACAGCCCCGTCCCGCACGCAGGGGCGAACGGAATCGCGTGTCGAGGAACCCGCAGCCGGAGTCTCGAGCGGCAACGGGCCATTCTGAGCCTGCAGGCGCCAGTGCCAGCTTTGCTGGCACGCGCCTGCCTCCCCAGTCCCCGGTCACGGTCACGGTCAGTCGGCCACGGTCAGCAGGCCACGGTCAGCAGGTCACGGCCACGGTCAGTCGGCCACGGTCGCGGTCACGAATGCGAATGCGAATGCGAATGCGAATGCGAATGCGAATGCGAATGCGAATGCGAATGCGAATGCGAATGCGAATGCGAATTTATGCACTCCGGAGCCCCCTCGGGAAGAGCCACACAAAGTCCCGCGAACTTCCCTCTCTCGAGCAACCCGCTTGACCCGACTACCAATCAGGGGTGGGTCCGGCCGGCGTCGACCCTGCGATCGTGGCCTTTGCCAAGGAAGCAGCCGACCGGGTCATGGCGGAGCCACCCCCGGCGCGTGATTTGTTGCTCAGCGCCCGCGCTACGTCCCAGGGCGCGGAATCCGGGCTCATTGGCCATCCTCCTGCCTAGGATACCGAGCAGTTCGGCGTCCGTGTGGTCGTGACGCTCGACCTGGGCTGTGCTCTGGTCAGCGGGTGAGGGTTTCCGTCGCGGCCTGGTTGGCGCTCGTCATTGTCGGCCTGGTCACTGTTTGGGGCAACCAGCCGCCGAAGGTGCTCCCGGCTCGTGCAGCGCGGACGCTGTTTTCCGCAGAGCGCGCCGAGCGCTGGGTTCGAGCACTCGCGCTAGGGCCCCATCCGAACGGGTCGCCGCGAGCCGGGGCGGTCGCCAACCGCATCACGCTCGAGCTTCGACGCCTAGGGCTCGATGTGATCGAGCAGCGGGCACCCGCGTGTACCAGCCTCGGGCCCTTTCGTCGCTGCGCGCCCGTGCGCAACGTCGTCGGAATCTGGCGGGGCGTCAGAGCCAACGGTCCGGCGGTCCTCTTGTCAGCCCACTACGACACCGTGCCGAACTCGCCGGGCGCCGGGGACGACACGGCCGCGGTCGCCGCGCTTCTCGAAACGGCCCGAGCGCTGAGCCAGGGCTCCCGTCTCGAGCACGACGTGCTTTTTGCGTTCGTGGACGGGGAGGAAGAGCTGTTGCTGGGCGCCGCTGCGCTCGCGCGCCAGCCGGACTTCGAGCGGGTGTTCTTGGCCATCAACTTCGAGGCGCGTGGCAACCGCGGCCCCTCCGTATTGATCGATACGACGCCGAACAACGCGGCGTTGGTGCGAAAGGTTACGGCCGCTTCCCGGGCGCCCGCTCTGAACTCGCTGTACGTGGCTCTGGCCGGTGTGTTGCCGAACGGTACCGACGCCGAGCTTTACAAGCAGCACGTGCCCGCGGTCTTGAGCTATGCCGTCGCCGACGGTCTGCCTTTCTATCATCAGGGCAGTGACACGCCGGCGCACCTCGATTTACGGAGCGTGCAGCACCATGGTCAGCATGCGCTCGATCTGGCCAGGACATTCGGCAACGCTTCCCCCGCGTCAGTGAAGGCCGATCACGATGCCGTGTTCTTCGATCTGTTCGGCGTGTTCGCTGTCAGCTATCCCTATTGGGCGGCCCGAGCGCTGTTCGGCGTTCTACTGGGACTCGGCGGACTGTACTGGTGGAGACGGCGCCCCCGGCAATGGCCATCGCCGCGGCACTGGCTCGTCTGTGGCGTCGTGACGACGCTGGCAGCTCTTGGTTCACTCGGGCTGAGCGCGCTCGTTGTCTGGGTGCTGACGCGTGGTTTCGCGACTTGGGCTGCGTACGAGCGGTCCAGTGAGCTAGTGGCCTGCGCCCTTTTGGTGACGCTGGCGTTGGGGGTCATGCTTCTCGGAGCCTGCGCCCGCACGCAGCGCTTGCGTGGCGTTGGCGCGGCAGTGCGCCAGGGCGGTCAGGGGACTCTTTGGGGCCTCGGCGGTTGCACGGCACTGGCGGTGCCGGGCGCGAGTCACCTGTTTCTCTGGTCGCTCGCCGGCGGGCTTCTGAGTATGGCGCTGAGCAGAAGCCAACGCTTGCTCGTGCGCCGGCTCGCTCCCCTCGCGCTCGCTCCGGCTGTCATGTTTCTCACACTGCTCTGGCGCGCCTGCACCATCACCTTCGGCGCCTGGGCGGCCGTTGTCGTCGTTCCCATGGTGCTCACGGGACTGGCGCTGATTCCTGGGCACCCGGAACCCTTGGCTGCGGAACCCCGGGGAGCGCAACTCGCGGCGCGTTGGTGGCCGGCCGTAGCCCTGCTCGCATGTTTCGCCGTGCATCTCCACGGCCGCTTGGTGGAAAGCCCGGCCAGGGGCGTTTCGATGTTCTTCATCAGCGAGCCTGGCGCACACCGCGCGCATTGGGCCAGTCAAGACCAGCCGTTGACGGCGTGGCACCGTTCTTTCTTGGGGCCCCAGGCCGAGCGTGGTCGCTGGCCCGATCTTGCCCACGAGCTGCCGCTGTGGCGGGCAGACGCCCGCTTCGTGAGCCTATCGGCTCCGCGGCTCGAGCTGGTTTCCGACGAGTGGATCGGTCCCGAACGACACATCGTGCTGCGTGTGGCGTCAACGCGCGGGGCGCGAGCGCTCTCGGTCCAAGAGCTCAGCGGTGCTCGCTTCGAAGGCCTTCGTTTCGATGGGGCCCCTGTGGTCAGCTTGACGCGTGTATCGCCGGAGGTCGATACCGAGTTCCTACGCCGGTTTGCCGGGATCGACATGCAGGGACGCTTCAGCGTGGACCTGTCCGCGATCCCCCCGAGGGCTCGCTGCTAAAGCTCGTGACACGCGAGCGGCACGCTCTGAGGCTTCGTGCCGTCGACAAATCCCAGGGACTTCCCGCGGCCGTGGCGCCCCGTGTCACGCGGCCTTTGGACTTGACGGCGGGATACCCCGGCGACCAGACCTGGGTCGTGGGCAATGCGCTCGAGCTTCCCGCCCGTCCATAAAGTAGACTGGACCGGCTCGCGACGGACTTCCCCATTCGCGGGCCCTAACCAGCCGTAGCTGCCTCCGGTGGTTGGGCGGCGCGGATAATGTCCTCGTTTTCCAGCACTGCGTTTGGGGTGCCGTGGCGGGCGACGTTGAGCATCGCTTGTCCGACCTGGCTGGTGGTGGTGACGTAGCGTGGGAAGGCAGCCTTGAGCAGCGGGAGCAGCGGCCTCGCCAAGGCGTAGCCGAGGCGGTACGCTCTGGTGCGCGAACGGATGCCATGCTCGGGTTGGACGAAAGCGGGACGGAACGCCGCTTTGCAGGCGAACGGCAGGGAGAGTACGGCGTTTTCGGCCTCGCCCTTGACGCGGGCCCACATGGTCCGGCTCGTTTGGGTGCTGTCGGTGCCCGCGCCCGAGACGAAGATGAAGGTCATTTTCGGACAGCACTCGACCAAAGCCTGCGCAGCGGCGACGGCGATATCGACCGTAACCCGACGATACTCGTCTTCGGAAAGGCCCGCTGACGAAACGCCGAGACAGAAGAAACATGCGTCGTAGCCTTCGAATTGCGACGCGACGGAGGAGTAGTCGGTCAGATTCTCGTGCACCAGTTCGCTGAGCTTTGCATGCTGCACGCCGGTCGCGTGCCGGCCGACGCAGAGCACTCGTTCGACGTCGGGGGCGCTCAAGCACTCGCGCAGCACGCCCTGCCCGATCATTCCGGTGGCTCCGAAGACGATGATGTTCATGGTGTTCGGGAGACTATCACGGAGCGCTGGAAGCCCAGGTGCGAGATCTCGCGGCCGGGACGTACGACCGGATGGGCGCTTCCGCTTCTGCCCTCACGGCTGCTCTCTGGCTAGGGCAAGAGCGGTTCGCTCACGCCCGTCGCCAACCCGGCGGGTACCGAACGATGCACGTTCTCGGCGGGCTCCAGAGTGGCCTCACGACCGCGGACGAAGCTCTGCTCGCGAACGATGGTTCGATATGCCTTGTCGAGTTCGATCGCGCGGCTGGCCGAAGGCATGATCAGAAGCGTCACGTCGTCGTGCAGCAGCTGGGTTCGCTCCGGGCTCAAGCGACCGTCGGCATCGAAGAATAGCTGGAGGACATCTTCGTTCTGTCGTAGCTCGTCGCCTGCGCCGTTGTGCTCGAGGTAGCTGGTGTACTCCCAGGTTTGTCCATCCCGCCATTTCGGCTCATCGTGGTCGGCCAGGCCGTGCTGGGTCCAGTGATACCAGCCCTGCTGATGAGCCGTGGCGTCGAACTTGCGCGGGAAGGAGAAAATGCCGTCCGTCGTCACACCCAGGCCGCTATGGCAGCCCGCGCAGAACAAGAGCTCTTCGTAGGTTTGCGGACGTAGCTCGCCGTCGGCGTCTTCGATGAAGCCCTGGTAGCGCCAGCCTTTGCCCGTGTTCACGCCGGCCTCGACGTCGCCGGGAATCTTGTGAAGCCGATCGGGGAAGTCGTACTTTTCCTTGATCTCGGCGCTGGCTGCCTCGTTCAGCTGGGCGTAGGTACGCCAGTAGACCTTACGCGCATAGCGGAGCTCCTTCATACGCGGTGCCAGCGCGACTGCGCCCTGGCGCAGGTCGATGTAGCGCACGGAGTGCAAGAACTCGGTGCCCAGGGGGAACAGGCCCGCAGCGAGGTATTGTTGGCCCGACTGCTGCTCGAGGCGTGCTTGCCCAACGTAGCTCATGTCTCGACCCTCGCGAGGCTGCCAGTCGTACTTGACGAGAGCAGTGCTTCCGAGTTCGCCATCCCCGTCCAGATCGACTCCGTAGAGATTTTCGTCCGTCTCGGGGATGGCAACGTCGCGGCGCTTGATGAGAGCCTCGACGATTGCCAGGTTGAGCTGGTAGACAGCGATGTCGAAACGACCCTGCTCGTCGTTTCGGAAGGCCGGCGCGAGACGAATCAAGACGTCATCGGTCGAACCGTTGGTGGGCCAGAACGTGCCAGGAAACAGGTCGTAGGCGAACGCGCGCCAGCCGCTGTAGCGACCGTCCGGCAAACGGTCGAAGCCCCGCTCGTCGAAGGCGAATTCGCAGTCGGGGACGAATCCGTCCCAGCGGCCGTTGCCATTGACATCCCAGCCCGAGGGCACGTTGGCAAGGACACGGGAAAGTCGAATGTCGAAGGCGTCGAAGTAGTTGCTCTGGCGAACGTAGGCGAGGATCTCCTCGTCGCTCTGGGCAGCCGTTGCTTCCTCGCGGTCGACGAACAGGTTCTGCCAGGGGTTGTTGCGCGCGGGAGCCGGAAAGCTGAACCAGAGCTGCAGGTCGTCATCCTGAGTGAAGTTCGGCGCGTCGCCCCGCGTGTGGCAGGTGTAGCAGGGGTTGTGGACCGTCCCGTCGTCGTCCTCGGTCTTCGTATAACAGGGGGGCGGGATGTAGGCGCTCTCGTGCGTGAGCGGTACGTTCACCAAGTCGGATGCGAGTCCCGCACTGGGCGTCACGCCGCGAGCGTAGCAGAGCAGCTCGGAGTGGCTGACCTCTGGCTCGGAAAGCTGACCATCGGCGTCGTCGTCGCGGCCGACTTGCACGTGGCGTCCTCCATATTCGCAGGACTTGCCGGGTGGAACGCGGTCGATGCGCACCAGCACCTCGCCCGAGCTGATGTCCGGCCCCACGCCCCCGCTGCCGGAGCTCGCCTCGCCGGCGCTTCCAGTGGCACCGGCAGCGCCGCCGGCACCGCTCGACGACGTGGAACTCGAGGTGTCGGTCGGGAGTGCCGAGCCGGGTGGGTCCAAGCGGGCCACGCCGTTGCCGCAGACTGTCAACCGCCCGCTGACCTCGTCGCCGTCGAGCACCCCGTCTCGATCCCGATCGGCACCGTAACTGATGACATGGCCACCGAACGAGCAGTGCCCGCCGCCCGGAGGCTCCGGATCGACGTTCAGCAGTACCGGGTCCGGCTTGTCGTCGTCACCGCAGGCGGCAAGCAGCGCCGAGGGCGGTGTCGTCAGAAGGAGAACCGCGAGGGTGAAGTTGCGTCGCCCCGAAGGACGACTCGAGCTTTTCGAACTGTCGACCACCCATCGTCCTGTCGCGTATTGCCGCAGGGTAGACGAGCGTCGCGCCCGTCGGGTGTGACATTTCAGAGACGGGCATGCCGAGCACTCGCGCGTCGAGCAGGGGCGCATGAATTGCGCGACGGGACGTCGTCAGCGCGAGAGGTGACGCCGACGCGACATAGCGGCGGGGACGACCAGCAGCAACAGCAATGCCAGGTTACCTGCGGGTTTCGGCGCTAGCGAGCAGCTTCCCGAAGCGGGCGCTACGGCCTCGGGGGATGCCGCCGATCCCGGGAAGGCTTCAATTGGCTTGGCTGGTGAGCGCGCGCCGAGCGATGCTTTCCGCCGTCTTGAGGTCTTCGCGGCGAAATGCATGGCCGGGCCGCGAAAGCTCGAGAAGTCCTCGCAGCACTCCGCCCGAGAAGATCGGGACCATGGCAGCGGCGCCGACGCCGCCCTGGCTCGTGGCCAGGCGGGTCGCTAGCGCATCTTCGACGGGTCCGTAGGGCGGACCCATCACCGGGCGTCCGAGACGCGCGACCTCGAGCAAGGGATCCCAGTCAGGCAGCGCTCGGCCGAGAGGTTCGAGGGACATCGGGCCGACCACCGCTCTGGTGAAGAAGCGACGCGAGCGCGGCCCGCGGTAGTGGAACATCGCGCTTTCGGCACCCGTGGCCACGAGCGCGAGCCACGTGAGATTGTGAGCGAGCTCTTCCTCGTCGCGAATACGTGCGCGCCGGCGAGTCCACTCGACGAGCTGCTCCTCCGTCGGCAGCCGCGGCCCCACCTTGCCATTGAGGGCGGCGATCTCGCGTACGGCGTTCAGGCTTCGCCAGTCCCCACCAGAGGCGCGGATCCAACAGTCCTCCGGCACACGGCCGTATTCGACACCGCGGAGCAGGAGTTTCGTTGGCACTGGACCGACCGTGAGCTCTCCGTCCGAGACGTACCAGAGGGGAGGGGCGATGGGGCGAAAAACACTGGGTGAAAAGGCTTGAATCTGCATGGCTCGACCGAGGGCGAGATTCTCGCGATAACCGCCGGCTTGGGCCAAGAAAGCTTCGTCTGGTGGGGACGCCCGCGGCCCGCCTTGCCATTGCTGCGTCGCACCTCGAGTCACCGACCCTTCGTGGCGATTGCGTCGAGGTAGGCGCGGCCTCGCGGCGAGATCTCGTAGCCCACCTCGAAACTCTGGGTGAGACCGAGCCGCTTCAACTTGCGCACGTCCACCTTGAACGGGTCGCGCTCTCGGCCGAGCTTTTTCGCGAGGATGCGCGCCGCCACCTGCGGATGCCTTTCGATGACTCTGAGTGTCTTCATGGTCCACGGCTGGTCTGCGTCGAGGCGGTCGAGCTTTTTCCGAATCGTCTCGACGTCCTCGCCTGAGAGCTTACTGTCGAGAGCAATCGCGACCCGGTCGCCGTCGCCGCCGTGATGCAAAGCGATGCGGAACAGCTCGGTGTCGGCGCCTAGCTCGCGCCCAGGGGGCCCCGAAAGGTACTCGATGAGTTCGTTCCTGGACGCGAACCCGGCGCGCTCGGCATCTCGTTCGGTGATGTCCCTTACCTTTACCTTGCTGATCTCGTCGACCTCGAGCACGCCGATCGGGTGACAGCGATAGCGGCCGCCCACCTTCACCCGCGCCTTGTCCCAGTTCCGGAAAGTAACGGTGACCGCACCGCTCTGGAGCCCAGCGTGAAACCGTTTCTGGAAGAGCAGCATCCCGCGAGAGGCATAGCAGACTCGGTCGCGTGGATCTCGAGGAACTGGCGGCGCCGCCCTGCCAAGCCAAGGTTATTTTTTCTCGGTGGGGCCCGTGCATCGCGCTAGACTCGGTCGCCGTGCGTTCGAGAAAAACGAAGCTGTCGTCGCTCACTGGCCTCGTCGGGCTGTTGCTCACGCTGGGCTGCTCCAAGGCTTCCGCCGAGCGGGCCGCTCCGCAGGTGGAGCTCCCCAAAGCCCAGGCGTCCGCCTCGGCTGACTCGTCGGGGGGCGAGGTCGTCCCGGCGAACGCTGCACCGTCCAGGGCTGCTCCGCTCGCCATGCCGAGTGCCGAGGGATCGTCGCCTGCGGCTCGGCCGAGCCAGGCGGCGTCTCCGCTCGGCAACGCTACGCTGACTCTGAGCCGCGCTGGTGAGAACGTACCAGCCGCGCTCGCCCATCGAGTCCTCCATTTCGGCGACTCGATGGTTCCACTGGTGGGCAACTATCTCCGCCCGTGGGTCGAAAAGCAGGGGGGGCGGTATGAAATAGTTAGCACCTCCTCGTCCACCACCCTGTCTTGGGCGAAGCAGGACACGCTGAAGCACGAGCTCGCAGAGCTCGATCCGGAACTGGTATTGATTTCGCTGGGGTCCAACGAGCTGTTCTTCGTCGATGACCTGGCCGAACGGGGCGCCGCTGTTCGTGCGATCGTGCAGGCCGTCGGTGAGCGCGCCTGCCTGTGGATTGGTCCCCCCGCCTGGGCGAAAGACCGTGGCTTCCTCGATGTCCTGAAGGACAATCTCGGGTCGTGCCGCTATTTCGATTCCACTGTGTTGCCGATGGACAGGCAAGAAGACGGCCGGCATCCCACTTTCGGGGCCAGCTACCGTTGGGCTATCGCCGTCTGGGAGCGCCTGGGGGGCGACAAGCCCGCGTCGCGCCGATAGTCCCCCCCGCCGTGACCATCGGCCTGGTCATGGGAGAAGAGGCGCCGAGGCTGGAGGTCGTTGCCAGCCGGAGGTCCGCTGCGTGGCCGTGGTCTGCGTCGCGCTCGCGCCAGCGCTGTCAGCAGAGCAGCAGGGCAGGGGTCGAGAGCAGGGTCAGGGAAGCGAGAACTTGCTCAAGAAGGCCCAGCCGAGATTGGCGTCGCCCGGCGCGTGACTGCCTCCTTGTTGCACGCACAGCCCCACTTCGACGTCAGCGTCGCACTGCTGGTAGTAGGTGCAATCGCCGTCACTGGTCGTCGGCTCGACGCAACCATCGATGCCAGCCCAGCGTTCGAAGCTGGCCTGTGCGCCCAAGAAGGTGATGCGGCCGCTCGGACCGGGACCGCCTTCGAACGAAACCACGGTATCTGACGTGCCTCGAAATGCCAGCACGCTAATGGGTCTGGAAGGAGCGCAAGGCTCTTCCTCCGGAACCAGCAAGTCGAACGCCGACGGCGCCACGGCGGCGAAGACGTCGGCCGCGTTGCACGCGAGATAGTGCGACATTCCGCCGCCCATCGAGAAGCCCGCAGCGTACACGCGCCCGAGGTCGATGCAACCGTCTGAGGCGATGGATTCGACCATGGCCTTGGCAAAGCCGAGATCGTCCACGTCCGATGAATTCGTGCAGCAGGGGCCGATGTTCCAGGCGTTGTCGATCCCATCGGGAAATGCCACCACGAAGCCTTCCCGATCGGCGACCTGACGATACCCGGAGCTCGACGCCTCTTGACTGCCCGAGCCGCCGAGACCGTGGAAATCGAGTACCAGGGGAACGGGCGTCGAGCCGGTGTAGCTCGACGGTACGTGCAGTATGTACGACCGAGAAGTTCCGCCCACCTCGAGTGTGCGATCGCTGTCACCACTGGTGAGGATCGACGCCGTGCAAGTGGAGCCGCCCGACCCGCCGCCACCCGTTCCGGACCCGGTGCTGCTGCCCGCCGCCCCATCCGTGGAGGCCAGAGAGCCGCCAGTGCCGGTGGCCGCACCGCCCTGCCCGCCGCCCGCGACTCCCCCGCTACCGCTCGAGCCACCGGCGGTGCCGCTGGTGTTGCTGATGCTGCTCGTCGAAGTCGTTGTCGTGCCTGTTTGCCCGGTTGTCAGTGGCTCGGACCCCGCGCTGGTGGCGAACCCGGCGCTGCTAGCCCCGTTTGCGCCGCCGACACTCGTGGCGCTGAAGCTCCCGCTGGTGGTGGCGCTGGCGTCGGCGCCCGACGCAGGACCGCCCGAGGACGAGGACGGACTATTCCCGCACGCAACGGTCAACGCGGAGCAGGCGGCAAGCCGAAAAAACCAGCTTCGACGGCGGCCGACCGCGGCCGACGCGCGTGAGTCTCCATCCCCGGCCGACTCAGCCAATTTGCAAGCCTCCCGCTCATACACAACTACCTTTCCCAAGTTCCGATCGCTACGCTGCCGTCCACCAAGAGCTCATGCTTGGTTCAATGCCCATGCAGCGCCGTCGTGATCATGGCTAGACAAAGGGGGACGATCGCGTCCTCCCCCCTGATGGTCGTCCGCGTCAACGAGTGCTCGGGCGCCGCGACGATACTCTCCTGGAGTCAGATCGAGCTCGCGGCGGAACACCTGATTGAGGAGGCCAGGGCTGCTGAATCCGCTGCGCTTCGCAATTTCCGGCAGCGTCAGACGCGTCGTTCTGAGCAGGCGCTTGGCGGCTTCGATGTGAATGCGCTGGACTTCCTGTTTCACGGTGCGTCCGAGGTGCGCGCGAAATTTCTGCTCCAGGCGTTGACGAGTGGTGCGCGCCGCCTCCGCTACCATGGGCACCGTTATCCGTCGATCGGCGTTCGCACGAATCCAGTCCACCGCACTGCGCACCATGGGGTCGCTGATGGCGTAGGTGTCGGACGACCTCCGAGCCACGACGTCGAGCGGCTTGACGACGAACCGCTGCCCCGCGATGCGCCGACCGGCAAGCGCCTCTCGTACCAGCAGCGCAGCGTTTTCGCCCATGCTGCGCCAGGCCACGGCCACGCTCGAAAGCGGAGGAGAAATCAGCCCGCACTCCAGCGTGTCGTTGTCCGCGCCGACCAGAGCCAATTCTTCCGGCACCCGCAGGCGTGCCAAGCGCGCCTGACGAGCCACGATGCGTCCCCAGGCGTCGCAGCAGGTGAACACTCCCGAAGGGCGAGGCAAACCCTTCAGCCACGCCTGGATATTTGCGGGCACTTCGGCTGTGGGGGGGCTCATCGCGGGGTCTGACGACCAGCCAGGCACCAGCCGGGCTCCCGCTGCGGCACTGGCCTTCTCGAACCCCTGTTGTCGCTTGAGGGCACCGGCGGATCGACCCAATCGGAAGGTGCTTACGTTCCTGAGGCCCTTCGAGACGAAGTGTTGAAGGGCCAGCTGTCCCACGTTCGCCCCATCGACACAAATGGAAGGGACGCCCTCCAGGCTGCGATCGGCGTTGACGGAGATCCCAATTGTCGATTGCAGTGCGGCGGGCCATGGTCCCTCGAGCGCTGGTCCCAGGACGGCAACCGCCGGAGAATAATGGCCGAGTAGCGAGTCTAGATCGGCGTCCGAGGGATAATGAAGAATGGTCCAGCCGCAGACGTGCGCTACCTTGCAAAATCCACTGAGAAGACCTCGGGACCATGCCGCCGAGGTATCGAGCATCACCAGAACCTTCGGAGTCATCGACCCACCCGGCGAGCACGTCGGTGTTCGAGGCCCCGAGAAGGTGCAGGGGTCTTGGCGGGGGAAGTCTGGTTGTTCGACCGCATGGGACCGGGGGGGTTCGACCGACTCCCGGAAGCCTATCGGAATTTGTCGGCCCGGAGGCAGGTGACAAAAACACCCCCTGCTGTTCGCGCGTGCAGGGTCGCGCCGGGCTGCCCGGAGGGTATCGGCGGTTCCCGCCCATCAAGTCCCGCGGTGGGCCGACCGAAAGTCGAGAAGGACGCCCTGCGCGACTTCCCGCCAGAAGAGCCTGGCGGCGCTCTACCGGCATGTTTTCTCGAAGTTGAACTGATGAAGCGTCGCCCAATCGGGTGGAAAGATGCTCGAGAGGGGGGAGGCAGAGCTCCCCTGTCGCTATAATGGCTATTGTGGGACGATGTAGGATAATCAAATGAAGTCGCACGGTTTGCGGTGAAAGCACCGCCGGCATCTTTGGGGGGCGAATGGGAACTGTGGAGAGCGCGGTGTAGGCCGTCCGGCTCAACTGGGAACGCAGGGTGCCGTGGACCGCTTCGATGGGCCCTTCCGGCGCTGTCTGCTGTACAAGCGTGCTGCTGTCGTCCCGGCGCCGCCTCGTTCGTCTCCGGCCTACCCGGGCGATTGTTGCGACCCATAGCAGGACATGCTTTCCCTTAAAGAGAACGCACGCCGCCCCATGAACTCCCAGCTCGTCATCGACGCCATCGTACGCCAAACGATGGTGCTCATCGCGCGGCTCTCGACTGTCGACGGAGTCCGTTCGCCGCTATCACATATTGCCGACAACGTGTTTGTCAGCCTCGTCCGAGAGCTCGAGAACCAGCGCGTCGGAAAGAAGGTAGTCGCCGACATGTTCGGGATGGCGCTGCGTTCCTACCGGCAAAAGGTGCAGCGGCTCAGAGAATCCGTCACTTCTCGCGGCGTTACGTTGTGGGGTGCCATTCACGCCTTTCTGGTCGAGCGCGGGCCTGTGACCCGAGCCGAAATTTTCAAACATTTCGGGCGTGATGACGAAGCCACGGTGCGCAGCATCCTCAACGACCTGGTCGAGAGCGGGCTCGTGCTGCGCAGTGGCAAGGGCAAGAACCCCAGCTATCGCATGGCCACTGCCGAGGAGCTCGCGGAGGTCGGGTTGTCCTCGGTGGCCGACTCTCGTCAGACCAACGAAGCCCTCGTGTGGATACAGGTGTCCCAAGCCGGCCCGCTGTGCAAGGCGGAGCTGGTGGAGGCGCTCCCCGTCTCCGAACCGGCGATCGAGCAAGCCCTCGAAAGCCTGCTCGGCAGCGCGCGCATCCGAGCGCAGGAGCGCCCGGACGGCCTGTACTATTCCACGGATCACTGCCTGATTTCGGTGGGCGAGGCGGCCGGCTGGGAAGCGGCGATCATCGATCACCACAGGGCGGTGCTCAGCGCGCTGGCGGCCAAGGCCGTGAACGGTCGCCATTCATCGGCGGCGAACGACACGATAGGCGGCACGACTCTGGTATTCGACATCTGGGCGGGTCACCCGAAAGAGCAAGAGGTGCTCGATCTGCTTGCCGCTACCCGCCAGCGGGTGATTGCATTGTGGGATGAAGTCGAGGCATACAATCAGACTAACGAGTCAAACGAAGCCTACCAGGTGACATTCTATTGCGGTCAGTACCTGAAGGAAGAGGAGCCCGGCGAGTGAGGAGCTGCAGCGTGGGCCTCGGCATCCGCGTCGCGGCGGTCTTACTTAGTGCGTATGTAGCGGCGTGTGGTCCGAGCGAACCAAAGGTTGGGACACAAACCAACTGGCTGAGGTCGTGCCGCTCCGACGCGGACTGTGGTGGCTTCGACTGCCTGTGCGGAGCTTGCACGCGAAGTTGTGACGAGGAGGCCGGCTGTTCTGGTCTGCCTGGCGCGTCGTGTGTTCCCGCCGAAGATGACGGGGCCGTTGCCCTTTGCGCAGGCAAGCCACCGGCCAACCCGGGCCTGTGCTTGCCACGGTGTCCCGCCGATGGATGCGAAAGTGGTACCAGCTGTGTTGCTGGCGTGTGCACCCCCAACCTCGAGCCGACCGCCCATGTGGAGGTCGATGAGTCGCAGAGGTTCCAGACCCTCACCGGAATCGGCGCGGCAGTTGCCTACGTGAATGACGAAGTGGTGCGGCATCCGCGCAAATCGGCCCTGTTCGATGCCATGTTCTCGGGGACCGGGCTCGGGGTGATCAGGTTGCGCAACGGCTACGGGGACGACAACCCGGACCTGTCCAGCACGCAGGAGATCGTGGATGCCGCCGAACAGCGCCTGAGCTACAGGCCACTCATCGTGCTGAATTCGGCGAGCCCGCCCGACTCGCTCAAGGCAAATGGCGACACTTGGTGTGAAGGCAACCCGGACACCTGCACGCTGGCGACGCTCCCGGACGGGAGCTTCGACTACGCTGGGCTGGCCAGTTACTGGCGCGCTTCTCTGGAAGCCTACGCAGCCGTTGGAATTCACCCAGACTACGTCTCCATCCAGAACAATCCGAACTGGGTGCCTGCTCCAGGCGCGGCCGGCGAAGCTTGCAGGTTCCTTCCCAGCGAGGGCAGCGCAACCGTCAACGTCAACGGCGAGGACGTCTCGGTAGATTATCCCGGCTACGCACAAGCTCTCGATGCCGTGCTCGGTGAATTCGACGGCCTCGACCCGGTTCCGAAGATCGTAGCGCCCGAAACGACCAACATCACGGGTCCGCCGGAGTATGTGGACAGGCTCGACATGGCGACGGTGGACGCCATCGGCTACCACATGTACGGTACCGATGCGGCGAACTTGGATATGTCCGCACTCCTCGCGCTCACTCAGGTTGCCGAGGAGAACGAGCGTCCCCTCTTTCAGTCCGAGGTACAGACAGACGCGCTCTCGACCGCCGTGCTCATGCATGCCGCGCTCGTGATCCAAAGCGCTGCGCTCTTCGTTCAGAATGGCTTCGTCGCTTCCGCCTCGAGGATCGAACCCGACAGTACCGCCCTCATCAATTTGACCGACGATGACTTCGTTCTGGGAGATCCGTATTACGTCATGCTGCAGTATTCGGCTCATCTGGCGCCAGAATGGGTGCGGGTGGCGGCAGATTCCGATGCCGAGAACGTACTGGCGTCTGCCTGGGTCTCGCCGGACGACGCCACGATGACGATCGTGCTCACGAACCCGGGGATTGGTAAGCAGGTCGTACAAATCGACGTCGGCATGCGTGCAGCGTCTGAATCGGTCGTCACGCGTACGGCCCTCGGCGGAGTCGAGCGAGCGCGCGACCTCGGCGAGCTGCCTCCAGATGGCAGGGTGACGTTACCCGGTCACTCCCTGGTTACCATCGACATGTTGCGCTGACGGGCGCCAGAGTCGCTCGGATTCTTTCTTGGCTCTCTGCTGGGTCTTGCAGGAACCGACATCCATGCGCATGAAGGCTGGCGACCGCGAAGCTCAGCGGCTCCGAGCATCGAGCAGTACGACCGCAAGCTAGAGAATTTGCTCGACGCAGCCGTACGCGATCTCCACCCTGGCCCCACTGGGCGCGGCACTCACGGTGTCGCAGCTGGTGGGGCAGAGCACGATCGCGGTGGGGGCGTCAGGGCTATCGTAGTACCAACCGCCGAGCGTTGGGTCGCAGCTCGCCGGATCACTGACGCGCGGGACCTTTGCTGGCTCTGCGCCCGACGCATCGTTGTACGTCACTGCAACCAAGTCCGTATCCAGTGCCTCACCAATACCGGGATCGGGAATCGCGTATTCGCAAGAGATGTAGACGGAGTCTTGAATGGCGGCGAGCACTTCGGCAAACGCCTGAGGGTCGCCTCCGCCCACGGACCAATAGTGACAGCTGGTGTCGGGAGCCTCGCAATACTCGGGGCCGTGCTCGGGCCCGCCGCCGCCCACGGCGATCGTTTCCAGGTTGGCCGCGGTGGCGCCGGTCATGCCGATGACGAAGGTCTGGATGCCGGTGGCGGCCAGGTGATCCGCGGCGATCTGCGCGAGCGCGTTCGGATCTTCGTCGCAGTTGACGGGGTCGCCGTCGGTGATCAGGACGCCGATGGTCTTGCGTTGAGGATCGGCGTTTGCAGCAGTGAACAACGCGACGCCATTCAGAGCGGCCTCGATGCGCGTCCCGATAGCCGCTTGCCCTACGCCGTTGATGTTTCCAACATGCGGAGTTTCCGCATCCAGGGAGGTCACCAGCCCGTGGGCGCCGTCCACTGGCAGCTGCGCGTACGGTACGCTCGCCACCGCGTGCGGGTTGTCGGCTTCCGCTCCGCAAATCTGGTAGTTGTCGGGGTTGGCGGGCGTCATGAACTGCAGGGCCGCGCGCACGTCGAGAGTCGTGGGAGCAGTGAAGAACCGCGCGAGCGCATTGGTCGCCAGACACCACTTCGAATCCTGAGCTGGCGTGTTCAGCAGGTCGACCGGACAGTCGCCGAGGACTGCGTCATCCGGCACCGCGATGCGGTCTCGATCACTGTCGTTGGGGGGTGGACGCAGCGCCATGCTCCCGCTTCGGTCGAACACGATGAACATGTCCAAGCCGAGCGACTCGGCGGTGCTGACGTCCGCTTCGCAGCCCTCGAAGTCGTCCGGCATCCCGCCGCCGCTGCTGCCTGTGGTCATGACGATGCCGGCGGTGGTGGTTGGCAGGCCCGTGCCATCGACACCCGTCGTACTCGTACTCGTACTCTCGACGCCTCGCCGGTGGCACCGCCGCTCGCCGCGCTGGACGTCGGCTCAGGTGTCAGGGCTCCGCTGTCGGGCTCGGTATCGCCTGTATCGCTGCCACAGCCCGCCCATAAAAGGGGGCCGAGCAGCAGCAGGGCGGCGGCTCTGCCCGCCGGCGCCACGCCCGCTTTGAGTGGGGACGCCCCAGCTCGCTTGTTCACCATCATCGGATGGTTTCTATGCCCCGGGGCACTGGGCCGGGGCAGGGGAACAAATCTGCTCCCCGCAATTGCAAGATTACAGCCGACCCGGTCTAACGAATCGATCGCCGTCCCAGCTTCAGCGCGCAGACGAGCGGTCTCTGTGCGTGTCCAGCTACAACGCTTTCTCGCTCGGAAGCGAAGTGGCGGTGCAGCGGCGCAATAGCTCTTGTCGCGCACGTCTGAGGGTCGATTGAGCAGCGCTGGCTTTGATGCCCAAGCGATCCGCAACCTGGGGCACGGAGTGTCCGAGCATATCGTGCAGGACGAGTATGGCGGCGCGACGAGGTTTCATTCGTTCCAGGGCGCCCTGCACTCTGCGCGCTTCGGAACGCGCCTCCAGTCGCTGCTCTGTCGCTGAGTTGTGGACATAGATGCTGCGGGGCACCGTGTCCAGGGCTTCGAAAAGCTTGCGTTCGAAGCTGCGGCGCCTGAGGTAATCCACGGCGACATGGGCTGCAATGGCGCTCGCCCATGTCTTGAGCTGGCTTCTTCCTTCGAAGCCTCCCTCCGCAATGGAGCGTATCACTCGCTCGAAAGTGATCTGTATCAGGTCGTCGAACTCCGCGGGACGATCGCGAAGCACTCTAGTGAGGGCGCTCTCGATGCCCGGGCGCAGCAAGGAATAGAGCGGAGCTGCGGCCTCCGAGTCCCCACGCACGATTGCGGCTACCAAGTGGCGGTCCGAGGTTCCCAACGGGCGCATCCCCCGCGCGGTCGGCTCCGAGCGCCGCGACGCTGCCGGAAGCCCGCTCCGGGGGTAGAGGGGAGGGTGCACGCCGTCTTTCCAGGTGGGACTGCGCTGCCCCAGCTGATTGGAAGCGCGCGGTCCGGCGGTCTCTTGATTCGTGCCAAGCATTGCGTTGTCTCGTCCGAGCGTAGAACCGAAGCGATCGACGGCTTCGTGCTGATTCACCTGAAAAGAAAGGTTCCGGTGGGTAGAGATGTGCACCCGTCCCAGGCATGAACGGACCCCGAAGACCACCTTCGGAGTGGATGTTCGAGCGTCAGGCCTGGTCGAAGAATGCTCATATCTGTTTCAGGTCTCCTCATTTTTGCAAAAATCGCCATGCACGGTAGGGGAGAAATCTCACCCGTGTATTCCACACGATTCCGTTGAAGCCGCAGGTGCGGCGTCCGGCAGCAATGCGAGCTCTCGCCCCGCCTGTGATGGTTCGAAGGCATCAAGCGGTGAGGCGGCGCCAGGGGAGGACTGATGAGCGTTGGGCATTTCCTTGCTCCCGATATCCTCATTGTTCGCAAGGAAGCGCTGCGCGGAAGGGGAGAAATCTCACCCTCCAAGGCTCCGGTCAGTCAGCCCAGTGGGATCGAGGAAGCCAGTTGAATGGACCGACGCCGTCGAGTTCCAGGGCTTGCGTCACGCGAGTGGACGACGCTTGCATCGGGCTCAGTGGGACGGGCTCGACCAGGCTGATTGGGCACCTGAAAGCGAATCAAGGTGCTGGCCTACCGAGCTGCTCCATGAGCCAGGTCATGGCCGGCCGGGGGTCGCCGTTCCGAATCAGACCGCTACTGGGTACCCAGGTGGATCCATAAATCCAGCCCCAAATCGTGATCCCGTGGATCCATTCGGTGTCGAGGAAGAAGGGCATGTGCTGCTGATACTTGTCCAGCTGGGCAGAGTCATCCGATTGGTCGATGTCGTACTCGGTGATGTAAACAGGCAGACCCGTGTCCTCGTGGAGCTTCGTAACCAGGTTCTTCATGGTGTCAGTAGACACACCGCCGCTCAGCGCATGGGCCTGTGCGCCGACGGCGTCGATGGGAGCTCCGGCTGATTTGATGGTGTTGACGATGTCGATGAAGTGCTGGTTCTGATCGCCGTACTCGATGTTGTTGTAGTCGTTGAGGATGAGGATGGCGTTTGGACAGGCCTCGTGCGCCCAATTGAATGCGTTGACGATCCACTGCCAATTGCCATTCGTTCCACCACCAATCGAGTTGGCATAGCTTGGCGTGGTATGCGGTGGAGGCTCGTTGACCACGTCGATGAGACGCGTCTCCGGGTACCTCGAGCAGAACTCGTTCATCCAGTTCTTGACCTCAGTCTCGCCGATGTTGCCGCCGGGCTGCTGGCTGCCCCAGACGAACGTGTGTTCCTTGAAGATGATGCCGGCCTGCTGCGTATAGTCGTACATGGCATCGAGCGCGGACCAGTTGAAGCTGCTCGATGCGTTGGACTGCACCGAGCCCCACTTGCCCGCGTTCTCGGGAGTGAGCTCGTCCCAATACGTCGAGAACGTTCTCCCGTTGGTGTCGATGCTGTTGAAGCCCGTGGTGATGTTCCCTACGAACTTCGCGAGGGGTTCTCCTCCCGTGGTGCCGGAGCCTGTGGTACTGCTGGTGCCGGTGTTCGAGCTGTCGCTCGTCGTGTTCGACCCAGTTCCTCCTGCCCCGGTATTGCCGAAACCAAACCCTCCGCTGGTGTTCGTTCCCGAACTCGTGTTCGTGGTGGCGCCCGTGCTGCTGGTGCCAGACGCTCCTCCCGTCGTGGTGCTGCCGCTCTGGCCAGCCGTGGTGGTGCTGCCGCTTGCGGTCGACGCGCCACCGGCTGCTGTGCTCGTGCCTCCGGTGGTTGGTGTACCCAGCGAGCCGCCGCTCCCGCCGGCGCCCAAGGTTGAGCCATAGGCGGGCGCATCGGTTTCGCTGCTACAAGCGGGAAGGAACGCCAGAAGCAGCGCTGAAAGAGAGATTGTCCGGCGCGCGAGAGAGAGCGTTGCGGCGTTGAAGATGGCTAGATGGCGGTGGGGCTGCATTCTGCCTTTCCAGGCAAGCTATGATGAGCGTTGTCGGCGTAGAAAGCTTCCGCGAGCGTCTTCAAGAGCAACTCGCGGTTCTTCACATGGAAGTGCTGCCACGCTCACCGAGGGCTCGGCAGGCGAGTTCTTTCTCCCCCGGTAGCCGCAATTTTTACTGCTGAGTGGATTTTCGTGCCGCGCGCGTGAGCCTGAAAAATCGAAGTGCGCGGTCGTCCCAGCTCCTTTGCAGCGCGTCTGCCGAGCAGGGGCCAGGGCGTCAGATTCGTGGTTTCGCAGCGCTCGTCGAACTCGTTGGGTCGCCCTTCATTAGCTGGCCAGGTTGCTCTCCCTGGCTCACCAATCGCTTGGTTCGATCATTTGCACCGACGCCGCGTGTTCGCACGCGCAACTCGCGGTTCCAGGGCCTCTGCTCAATCAATCTTCCGCCAGCCACCGCCAGACCCGGACCCAGTCCACGCGGAGCTCCTGCGGATAATCGGCGGGGTCGGGTGCCTGGTCGAGCCCACCTATCGCGAGATTGATGCGTAGGTGAAAGGGCTGTTGGAACGGGTCGACGCCACCCGGGAGGTACATGTCTTCGGGTGGCAGCGCAAGCGTCCGCACGCGGACGTCGTCCACATACCAGTCCAGGCGTGACGGCCCCCACTCCAGGGCATAGGTATGGTACGCAGTCGGGTCCTCGATGGTTCGATTGCTGCCGCTGAAGACCCCATGGGTGACAGCTTCCAAGCTGTCGTCCCAAACGCCGTAGCTGGCTGTCCCCAGCACCTGGTCTGGCAGCTGACTCTGTAGGTTCGCAATCGTCATGTCGCCCCAGGCCGGCCAGGTCCCGCTGTAGCAGCTCGAGCCGTCGATGCAGCTCTGGACGGGCGGCGCCGGGTCCTCGGGCAACATCCAGAATGCTGCCGAACATCCACGACCCACGGGTGCGGCCAAACGCGCTTCTATGCGGCCGAACGTGAAGGAAAATTGCCCCTCGCTCGTCACCGAACCGGAGGTGAACGCGGCTCCCTCGTATTGCTCGGCGCGGGCCGTGAGGACCAGCTCCCCGGAGTCGATGCTCACGTTCTCGGGACGATCCGTGTAAGCTTGAACCTCGTCATTGCGGATGTCGGCGCCCACCTCGTATCTGAAGGGCGTTGTGTCGAGCGTTCCCTCATCGAAGTCGTCCGAAAGCACCAATTGCTGCACCAAATGCTTGCCAGCACTCGTCGAGCAGAAGCCGTCGTCGCCGCAATGGGCATCGACAGCGAGGTTCTCGCAGTCCCTGTCGACTTGGCAGCTGAGCCAGTGGGTCGAACTCGAGACGTTCGGGGCGCTCTGGCCGCCACAGGCGATGGCCAAGACCAGCAGGCAGAACGCAGAGCTCTGTGGGCGAGCGTGGCGGCCTCCAGGGGGCCGTCGGGAGTTGTGGTACGAAGCAGGAACTCGCGGGGTCATGCTGGAGAACTGGCCATGATAGCGGTCGGGGGAGGCGATGACAGTGCCACTTCTGACATTTTTCGGGGCCGCCTGCCGCGCGGTCGGTCGGGGCTGTTGTAGCCGCCCATCGTGGTCCGGGGCCCGGCCGGGTCTGCCATACCCTGTAGTTTGCGCTGAAGGCGCGCCGGAGTGCAAACCGCGAAGCCCGGGCCCGGGCCCGGGAGGAGACGGCCCACGACGAGAGCTTCCGAGAGGGAGCCTTGCCACTGCATGAAGCCGGTATAGCTCGACTTGAGCCACTTGTGCATCGAGCGCCGCGTGGACTCGGGGAACAGCTAGCCGGGGTCGGGCTCGAGCGGCAACTGGTACTCCAACTCGCTGGCGCAGCGGGCAGAGTGGCTCGCTGGCGCAGCGGGCAGAGTGGCAGATTTGGCACTGGTCAGGCGCCGTGCTCTCGCGCGACAATCCTAGGCTCCGTCAAACTGGAGCAGTCGAGGAGATTTGAACGCACACCTGCTCATCGATGCCGTCGTCCAGCAAACGATGGTCTTCATTGCCCAACTGGCCACGTCTGGTGGTGTGCGCGCACCGCTCGCGCAAGTGGCCAACCACGTGTTTCTGGACCTTTCGACGGAGCTGCAGAGTCAGGGCGTGAGCAAGAAGGTAATTGCCGATATGTTCGGCATGGCGCTTCGCACGTACCATCGCAAAGTGCGGTCCTGCAGGCAGAGTCAGACCGACGAAGGCAGCACCGTTTGGGAGGCGGTCTTTCACTACATCTGCCGACATGAGCCGGTGGCGGCGATGGACGTGCATACGCGTTTCAATCAGGATGATTTCGAGGTCGTTACGGGTGTGCTCAACGACTTGGTGGGCTCTGGCCTCGTGTATCGCGCCGGGCGGGGGGACCGGGCAATGTACCGTACCGCGGCGGCCGCGGACGTTGCCAGGACCAATGAAGACGTCCCCAGTACTTGGGACTGGCTCGTCTGGCTCACCGTGTACCGCGGCGGCCCCCTTACCCAAAAGGAAATCGAACGTCACGTCCGAGCTACTGGCAGCCAGTGTCGCGAAGCGATCGATCGGCTCTTGGCGGAAGGTCACATCAATGGCGACGGAGAGGGGGAAGAACGGACGTACGTGAGCGCCCGCCTGGAGATTCCATTGGGTCAAGCTCACGGCTGGGAGGCCGCGGTGCTGGACCATTTCCAGGCCATGGTGACCGCCATCGTGACCAAGCTGGGCGAGGGCGCGGCGAGCGCTCGCCGCGCGGATCTGGTAGGAGGATCGACCTGGACGCTCGAGGTGGCGAAGAGTCATCCGTTGCGCGAGGAGGCCGTTTCAACGCTCGCCCGGCTGCGGCGAGAGCTCGAAGACCTGCGCGAACGGGTCGACGCATGCAACGCGAATACCTCCTCTGATGAGCCGCGGGAGCGGGTCGTCGTGTACGTTGGGCAATACGTGCGCGAAGCCTGAGCCGCACCCGGGCGTGAGCTCACCAGCTTTGCGCCAGAAAGTTCGCAGGCGAGTCTTCGAGCCGCCGGGTGAAGAACCTGGTTATGGGCTGCTGACGATCTTGAGCATCACCACGCTGTGGCTCGGGACGTTGCTGGCCGTATACGAGTTCGTGAACGAGCCGAGGTCTTGTTTGGCCCAGAGGTCTCGAACCGCGGCTTCGCCGGACGGAATGTCGAGATCACTCCATTGTACTGTGATCGAGGCGTTTCCCGAGCCACGATTGAACAACGCCACGGCTCGAGTGTCGGTGCCCGAGAGCTCCTTCGACCACACCTCGATGTCCGCTCCGGGAGTGGCGACCACGCGACCTTGCACCCCGAGCGGGTCTTGATCGACTGCTATGATCTCTTCATTGGTGAGTATCTCGAGCGTTGTCGCGCTCATCTTGGTCAGGTCATTCCCCGTGATGAGGGGTGCCGCCATGATTGCCCACATGCTGAAATGCGCGCGCCCCTCGGTGTCGTTCAGTCCGTTGCCGACCTCGAGCATGTCGGGGTCGTTCCAGTGCCCTGGCCCTGCGCCCGAGTACTCATTTTTGTTCGCGTCAATCAGGCGAATGACCTCGCTCCACTTTGCCGAGATGTCGAACTCGATACGCCACATGTTGGCGGTTGCGGGCAAGTCGAGCGAGCAGTTCGTCGGGGTGCAGTAGGGGCCCTGGTCCGCTGGATTGATGCTGTAGAAGATAGGACGCCCGGTCGCAGCGAGCGCGTCGCGCATCACCGCGAAGGCACTGAGGTCACCGCGGCATTTGTCGTACTTCAGATAGTCGATGCCCCATTCGGCGAACGTCTCGGCATCGGTCGTCTCGTGGCCGAGGCTGCCGACACCGGGTGTGTAGCCACCATAGATGGACGCGCACGTCTGAGTGTTTGGGGTTTCGTAGATGCCCATCTTGAGACCCAAACCATGGATGTAGTCGGCCAGCGCAGGGATCCCCGAAGGGAACTTGCTCGCATTCCATTTCAGCTTCCCGTCGCCATCGCGCCCGTCCATCCAACAGTCGTCCAGGTTGACGTACTCGTAGCCAACGTCTGCCATGCCGGTCGAAATGAACGCATCGGCCATACCCTTGACCACGTTTTCGTTCAGACCGTCGCATGCGAATGCGTTCCACGAATTCCACCCCATGGGCGGCGTGGCTCCGAGGATGGTGGGACCGCCGCCGCCACCGGTCGAAGAGCTTGCGGTGGTACCCCCCGCCCCGCCGCCCGCCGTGCCGCCGTTGCCCGAACTCCCCGTGCCGTCTGTCCCGCCGGCTCCTCCGACGCCCCCGCTGGTGAAGCCACCACCGGAGGTTGTGCCCGTTGTCATGGTGCCGCCGGTCGTCGCGCTGCTGGTCACACTGGAGGCACTGTTGGTGACGCCGCTAGCTGCATTGGTCACTTGGCCGCCGGTGGTTGACGCAGCGCCGGTGGTCGTAGCCCCACTCGTCAATGTTCCGCTGGTTCCACTCGTGGTCGTGCCATCTGCGGTTGTCGTCGCGCTGCCAGGGCTGGGCTCGGAGTCGCTACTACAGCCTCCCAAAGGTGCGACAAGCAGAATGGGTCCGCAGAACCGAATGAACGATTGACTAGCTGCACGCATGATACTCACTGCCAGTTCTTTCGTTGAGGATTCTCCCACGGGGCTGCACACATCACACAGTCGTCCCCGTAGAAGTAGTATTGGGCATTCATGTCGTTATAGATCCAGTAGCGCAGCCACGCAATGATCGCTGGCCGCTGAACGCCGCCGTTGTCGTTCTGGATATAACCATGATCGGCGCCCGTCACTGTGGCCAGGAACGTTTGAACCTGGGACATATCGAAGGTTTGCTGTTGCATGGGCAACCCGACCGTGTCCTCGGTACCACTGGTTTGCAGCATGGGACCGTGCAGGTCGGCGGTGGCGATATGACCATGAATCGAAACGGTGGTCGCGACGGCCTCGTGGCCCCCGACTTCCACCGCGGCTGTTCCCCCTACGGAGTAGCCCATCGAAACAGCATGCGTGACGTCGAGCTTGCCCTCGTAGATGCCGGGCTGGCCATTCTGTTCGAGGATCCAGTCGAGCCCGTCCAGCATGGCGTTGCGATTCCCGGCGTCGTTCGGAGGGCCAGTGAGCATGTTGCAGCCAACCACGACGAAGCCATGTGACGCGAAGCTCGTGAGCAGCCCCGAAAGACTGCCGACCTGCATGTTGATGCCTGGACCGAAGATGATCGGCGCATGCAAGAATCCGTCCTCACCGAGCGGTTCGGGCCTGAACACGGTGTAGTTGCCACCCGGGCCCGTGTCCGCGTCGACGGTCGTCGCGAAGGGACCCTCCGCCGAGTAGTCCGTGATCGGGGGGAGCATCGAGCCGGTCGTACTCGTGGTCGCGTCGTTGCCCCCGGTCCCACCAGTGGTGGTCGCAGCACCTGTCGTCGTCGCGGTAGTGCCCCCGACGCTCGAGGCACCTCCAGTGTTCGATGCGCCGCCCATGCCTCCTTCGCCCGTAGTGGTAGTCGCGCTCGAAGTAGTAGCCGTGGTGCCGCCAATCGCAGCTGTCGTGTTCGACATCGCAGTGGTCGTGCTCGACATCGCAGTGGTCCCACTTCCGGTGGTGACAGTCGTCTGTGTGCCGACCGGACCGCTGGAAGCGGAGCCTGTCTGCGTGCCGCTCGTGGTGGCCGCGTCGACGGTCGTAGCGCTACCGTTGGAGGGGAGGCCATCATCGCTGCAGGCGCTGGCGAGTAGCGCGGCTGCGACGAAAAGGGCGCGTTTGCTCACAGTCATGGCTTAACGAAGCTCCGGCGTGTTTTCGGGCACGCGCCTCGCAGCAGCAAGTGCGACACCCGTTCGACTAGAACTGGCTGAAGAACTCCCAGGATTCTTGGGGAATCCAGTTGGCGTTGCTGCCCGGATCATTGGCAATGTTCGTGTGGCCTCCGTCGAAGGTACACACCTTCGTTGGGAAGCTTGCCTGGCAGCCTTCGAAGTCGTAGCAGATGTGGTTGCCCTGTTGCCAGGTCGGTATCTCGGACGGCACCGTACACCCGTTGTCGGTGGCGTGTTCGATGGCGATGTACTTTGCGCCCTGGGTCATGCTGTTCATATTGACCCAGGGGCATCTCGTGTCGCCCATGCCCGTGGTTTGCATCCAAGCGATGGGCTCGTGGGTCTTTTCCGGCACGAAGATGTTGTAGTTGGCCGGGGCGATGCCCACGGCTGCGCGAATATCCTTCTGATGGTTCACCGAGAGCGAGTAGGTGATCATGCCGCCGAAGCTGAACCCGGTGGCGAAGACGCGTGTGGTATCGATGCAGAGATTCTCTTTGACATAGGCGAGGATGTCGTCGAACAGCGCGTGGTCCTTTTCCTGCCACATGGAGCCGTCGGATTGCGGCGCCACGAAGATGGCGGGCTCGCCGGCAGCCTCCGCCAATGGCTTGAGGAAGTAGTAATTTTGATCGCGAACGGCTTCGGACGTGCTGTCAATCCAGTGGGACGTGTAAAACAACCGATACGGCTTGTTCATGTCGTAGTCGGTGGGAATATCGATGATGTACGTCCGCTCCTCACCGGTGCTCGTGATCGTCTTCTTGCCGGTGGTCACGCTCGTGGGCGTTCCGCAGCCAGCGCTCGGAACCGGGGGATTGCCCAGGGGGAGGGCGCCGCCCGCCCCCGCCGTGCCCCCCGAGCCGGAGCCGCCCGTGCCCCCCGAGCCGCCCGCGGCCATGCCGCCTGCTCCCCCGGAACCTGACAGGCCGCCCGCGGTGGAGCTGCCGCCCACGCCGGATGCGCCAGCAGTACCACCCACGGACCCGCCGCCCATGCCGGAGGTGCCGTCCGTACTGGCAGCGCCGCCCACGCTGGAGGTGGTGCCCACGCTGGAGGTGGTGGCACTTGCGGTGGTGGTCCCACCCATCGAGCTGCCGCCAGCGCTGGCGGCCGTGCTGGACGTAGCATTGGCGTTGGAAGTGACGTTCGAACTGGTTCCGGTCGTCGCCGAGGTCGCTCCAGAACCCGTATCGTCGCCGGAGCAAGCTGTGAGCATGGTGACGCCAAGGGCGCCGGCAATTGCAAACCAATGACCGGATGTCATCGAGATCCTTCCCGCAATGGGCGGACAAGAGAAAGGCCGCGCCAGCTCGCGAATGGCACTCGCGACTATGGCGAAACAGCCGATCACACCTTGCGAGGGATCGTTCGACGAGGGGAGGGGAGAAAAATCTCTTCTCCCGCGAACAAAAATGCGGTGGCTCGCGATTACCCGGCCACGGAAGCTACGCCGAGAGCGACAAGCAGGGTGTTGTCGCGGCCAATCAACTAAGGTGAGGACCGAGCGGGCAGCATGCGTCGCGCGCTGCTGGTGCAATGAGCAACCTGCCAGGGCTCCAGAGCCCCTCGACCAACTGTGTGATGGTTATCGTGTCTCCTCCCTCGTGACTTTCCAGGCCAGCAAGTAAATGTACGGCACCAGCGGATAGCGCAGCTTGTCGATCTCGAGGAGATGGGGCTTTCGTCGCGGAGCTCCAGTTGTCCGAGAACCGCTCGCCTGGACCCATCTTCCGTGGACGCGGAAAACGGACAGAAAGCTCCGTACTGAAATCAGCGCTTCAAAAGATCTCGTTCACCAGGCTCCAGAACCGCTGGGCAGCGAGAGCTCCGTCCACGCTGGTCACCAACCACGCGCTGCCGGTGTCCACTGTCGCGAGCGTCGGGGCGTCACCGAGACTCAAGGGCTTCGTTCCAGCTTGCGTGGCGCGCTCGACTCGGAGCGCAAAGCCCGGCAGCGCGACACTCAGGAGAGCCACTTGATCGGAGGCGACCTCGATATCGTAGATCTGCGGCTGCTTGCTGGCCACCCATTCTCCAAATGGATTTTGCGGCAGCTCGGAAAGCCTGGAGTCGGGGACATCGCCCAGCTGGTCGTAGTAGGCACTGACCTGAACGTAGCGCAAACGTTGAACCACAATCGTGTCCGCCCAGGGGTCCATTTCGCCATTGGGAACGTCCATGACTGCGCCGTCGGAGGAAAGCTGCCCGAGGGACGCGACCACGACGATGCGGTCAGCGATGTCCGGTTCGATCAGGTAGGCGTCCGCCACATCGGTGAGACGCCCGCCGGTTACCACGACGAGCGGTGGATCCACCAGGGTCATTGCGGTCTGCGCGATGAGCTCCGCCCCCGCGGACCGATTGGGTAACGTATCGGCGATTTCACCGCTCGAAGGTTTGACCAGCGGTTCCCCCGTACTGGGCGTTGGTTCTGGCAGTCCTTCGATGCCGCTGGCGATCGCCGCATCCCTCATCGCCTCCCATCCGCTGAAGTTGCTCTCCAGGTCGGGCCAAGCCCCGCTATCGTTGACGATCAATCCTCGGAGGTCGAGACCCGTCGCGGCCAGCAAGAAGGCGTATTCTCCCTGCCAGTTGTCGGTCGGGCCATCGTTGGACAGGATCACCGCGTCTCCAGCGTCGACGGGCAGCGCGTGGCCGCTATCCGGCGACAGCGAGTTTCGGTCGGACCCTGCGTCCAGGGTACCGCCACAAGCAGTAAGCGTAAGGACTAGCGGGACCCACCACGGGTCGTTCAAGGTGCCGAGGGCGCGGGACCTCATGGATTCGTCTTGCTGGCCCCGTTCATTTGAGGTGCGAGCACGCTATTGGGAAAGCTCGATTCGAATTCGCGAGCCGCCTGGCTTGCCTTCTTCGATAGCCCTACTCCGTTCAGTGCCCGAACGCGCAAGGCTTCTCGCTCCTCGCGCAGCTCGCTGTTCGGAAAAGAGCTCTTGTGCCGCTCGATGAGGCGTAGGGCTGCCTCGAACTCGCGGGCCGCTACGGCGCGTCGAGCTTCGTTCAGAAGCACGAGCTCCCTCGGCGAGCTCCCGCCTTTCGAGCCAGCCGCCGGCCGAGCGCGAGGTGTGAGCGTGTGAGGTGTCGTCTTTGCCTCGGGCTTCGATTCGACGCTCTCTGCTGGCGGTGACGATTCCGCTGGAGGCGCCGTTTTTTCCGGCGAGCCCGTGGAGCGTGGAGCGGGTACTGCAACCGGCTTGGGCGGCCGGCTCTGACTCGCGACGGGGGGCTCGTCCCGAGAGTGATCGGGCCTCAGGGTGAGCCAGGCAGCCAGGCTCGAGGTTGCGAACAGCGCGGCTACTGCGGCCAGGCGTAAGCTCGTCCAAAATCGAAACGGCCGAGGGCCCGCGTCGGGCAAGCTCCGCGCGTGCCAGAGAGCCGTCCGAGCTCGAAGCAATGCCCGCCGTCGCCTATGCTCCGGCTGGGGCACGATATCGCGTTCAGTCGAGAGCAGCGCTTCTGCACTAGCGGACAACGGCGGAAGAGAACCAGGGTTCATACTCGGCCTTTCTGAAGCACCAAGATCGCGCGTTCGAACTCCTTGCGCGCTTTGCGCAGCCGGGAGTACGCAGTGAACAGCGGAATGTTCAGGGTTTCCGCGATGAGTCGCATGGGCGTCTCATCTAGATCATGCATCACGAACACGGCTCGCCGAGGCAGGGCGATGCGTTCCAGAGCCCGGAGCACCAGGGCGCGGGCTTCGGCAGCCGACAGAAGTTGGTCCGGCTGTGCGGCGGGGTCCGCGATTTCAGGCAGATCGCCCGGCACCTCGCGTGACTGCCGGCGGCGATGGCGGGCTGCAACACGAAATGCGATGCCGAAGAGGTAGGGCCGGAGGGGGCGGTTCGGGTCATACTCGTTCCACTTGCGCCGCAGGATCAGGAAGATTTCGTGGGCCAGGTCTTCGATGTCGGCTTCTCGCACTCCGAGCCGCTGCAGAGTGCGACACAGGTAATCGAACTCGAGGCTGAACGCCTCCATGGCTTGATCCGGCGCAGCCGACTCGCGCCTTCGCTGCGTACCGCCAGAAGGGGGCGTTCGATCGGGAAAGACGCGCACCAACACACTTCAGTTTGTCGCAACGCCTCCCCTTTTGTTACAAGAAGAGCGTCACCAAGTCGATTCCCACCAAAAAACTGAAGTGCGGCGAGGTGAATGCGTCGATTCCGTTCAGCTGAATCGCCCAGGGGGAAAGCGTGTACAGGCCCTGAATTTGCAACACGCCCTCGAGCCGGGGCCCAATCGCCTGACTCAGGGATAGACGAAAGCCCGCCTGGGAGAACGCACCCGTGGGCGATTTCGGCTCGTCGACGCCGAACCCTCGCGCTCGAATTTGCCCAAACCTGAACACCGGGCACGCTTCGACGCTTTGGAGACGCACGCAGGAGGCCAAGCTGGCGGCAACTGCCGAGCTTCGGAAGCCGCTGCCGTCTTGCCGTTCGTAGCGGGTAGGCAGGGTCATTTCGACTGCAAGCTCCGCGGCGAACGCTCGGCTTCGTGCAACGAACCGCGCATTGCCTCCTGCGGCTGGCGTGGGGAACCAGCCAGAAGCGGCGAACAAGCCAGCGCCTGCCCCCAGCTCGAGGTGTGGAGAGGAGGGGGGCGCGGGCGGGCTTGGCGGCGCCCTTGCCGCCAGCACGGTGTGCGACTCCGCTTTGGTGGGCTCGCCGCGCCCCGCTGCGGAGGAGTCGGGGCTGGAGGCGTTGAGCAACTGGATCTGCACGGTGACCGCGAAAGCCATGTTTTGCGCCAGTCGATGGCAATCGGCGTCGAGAGAGTCGAAGCGTCGCTCTCCCTGAAGGGTGCCGTGCGGGTCTCGCCATTGCAGCAGACCGCGCAACGCACCGCCGCCCCGGGTGATCTGGACCGAGACGGTGCGGGCGGCTTCGGAAACGAAGGGGTCGTAGTCGAACTGGCCGGCGACGGCCTGGCGAAAGTCGAGTTCACTCGGGCAGCCCACAGCGGTCGCCGTATCGTACTCGAGGGCTACGTGAAGCTGCCCCTCGGCGCCAGCGCTGATCGAGCGGGTGAGGACCACGCACAAGCATGCTCCGAGAGTTCGTCGCCGAGAACGGGCCAACACCTCTCGGATAGATATCAGTGTATCCCGACGCCGACCAGCGCCAGACCAAAACAGGCCTCGCGGTGGTCTCGGCCGGCTCGCGACGGACTTCCCCATTCGCGGGCCCTTAGAGCCGGCGTGCGGACATGCTCGGAATCCGACGTGGCAGCAACAGGGCCGTCCACAGAGGGAACGTCGAAGCCCGGCTCATTGCACGCGCAGCCGAGCTGCCGACTTTCCGAGGATCGTGGCCGTAGCGTCCAGGACGTACAGCTCGTAGTTTCCCGCCTGCGTCGGCACGGACAAGCTGGTTGCGGTCCCTGCGGCCCTCGTCATCGTCGGCCCTTCGGCGAACTCGCTCGTGCCTTCGGGAGCGAACCAGACTTGGTTGTCGGCGCTCCCGCTGCTTCTGATGGGGATTTGCTGGGCATCTGCCGCCACTGAACAGCTTGCCGGAAACACCTCGTCGGCAAGCGATGCCAGCCCCGGCGGAACGATGGAACGGAACTCGTCCTCGATCCCGGAACTCACACAGACTTCATACTGGGCCAACGGCCACACATTGTCCGCGACCGCTACCGGTGGATCAATCGTGCTGTCCGGTGGATCGACGCCCATCTTGCTCACGGTAGCGTAGGTTCTCAGGATCGTCAGATCGTGCTTCTCGCCAAAATCTTCGGCGTTGATCGTGTAGGTGACACCCGGCGAGATATCGAGAACATTGTCGTTCTCGGTAATGTAGGCGCTCCCCTCGTCGTTGTGGAGGCCATAGGTGGGGCCCGAGTCAGCAGGTGGTATGCCCTGCACGTAGTTTTCGTTGATGGTCGTGCCGGGCATCTGTCCAATCGTGTAGACGGCTCCGCTGTCGTGCAGGCGGCTGAGCGTATCGATGAACCTGTTCTGACTGATGTCGTTGTCTTTGCACGTCGTCGAATCTTGGAAATTCCTCCAGCCCCAGCCCAGGCTTATCCCGTTGTAGGCTGTGGTCTGGATCTGATTGTGCTCGATACCCAGCCCCTCGACGAAGAAGGCGGTGATTCCCGAATGGCCACCAAACCCCGGCTGCGAGCTGATATCGAGAAGTAGGTTGTTGGTGATCGAATTGTGCGCGCAAACCCCCTCCTCGGCGGGCGTGAAGCGCGCGTGATCTCCGCCGTCGCCGACATACACATGTTGTGGGTGCCCGACGGTGATGGCGCTCCCGGCAATGTCATTGATGACGTTGCCGGTGATTTCGACGTTCGTGACGTCGTTGACCATCGAGATGCCTTCGCTGCCACTGTGTTTGATCACGTTGCTGGCCAGCACGATCGAGTCTGCGTGCGTTATTTCGATCATGGCCGGGAGCGTGTCGACGATCTCATACTTGCTGTTGTGCCAGTTGCCGTCGCCGTACGCGACGTACACCGTAGCACCCTGCACCGATGCCTTACCGTGTGAGCCAGCGACCTCATAGAGGTCGTAGTCGCTGTTGGCGAAGGTAATGCCTCGAAAGGTGAGCCCCTCGGCCCTGTCTTGCTTGGACGTTCCGGCGATTGCCACGAGCGTCTCGACCAACGGCGCCTCGACCACTGCGCTCTGGATATCTTCGCCCTGGCGTGGATAGTAGTAGAGCGTCTGGGCGGTCTTGTCGAAATAGAACTCGCCGGGGCTGTCGAGGAACTCGAAGGCGTTGTAGATGGTGTGGGTTCCGTTGACACTGAACCCGGCATTCCAGCCCGGCAGCTGAGCAATCGCTCCGTACGGCTGCTGCAACAGCAGCACGCGGTTACCATCGGCACTGACGACATCGCGGGTGCACACGATGTTTTCGTTCCAGGTGGTGCCGTTCACGATTTCGAGGTCATCGGTGTTGTTCGCGATCGCCGGTACGTCGTTCATGCTGTAGCTGATGCCATCGCTGCCGCTGCCGCTTGCCCATGCCCAGTCGGCCTGCCCTGCCGTAACGGAGTATGTCCCGTAGCCGCCGAGCGAGCTGACCTGCTTGCTGGTCATTCGGGCACGCGCATCGTTCACGTAGAGGTTTCGAAGCTTCTTCGCCCGGCCGAGGGGCGCTTCGTAGACATCTTGATCGAGCGCAGTCCACCCGGAAACCTGCGTCGAGCCGCTCAAAACCGGCGTCTCGCCCGGATAGGCCTGGTAGATGATTCGGTGACCGTTCTTTCCGGAATCCGCTGCTCCGAAGACGACAGTCTCGGTGAGCCGATAGGTACCGTCCCGCAGGTAAACGTGGATATCCGCGTCCATCTGGTCATTGGCCTCCCTGACCACATCGCGCGCTTTGGCAAGCGTCAGAAAGGGCGCGTCTTCGGTACCCGGATTTTGGTCATCACCGGCGGGTGAGACGAAGTACCCCGTGAGCTGGTGCGTTACGCCTCCCGTGGAGGAGGTGGTCGCTTCGCCGGTGGTCGGACCAGCGCTGTTACTCGTCGTGCCGGCGCCGCCGGCGCTCGTGGCGTCCCCGCCACTGGTCGTGCTCGCCATGTTCGAACCGGGACCATCACTGTTCGCGCCGCCAACACCGGTGCCTGCCGTGGTCGTACTGCCGCCGGAGGCGCTCGCGCCCCCTGCGGCGCTCGCGTTGCCGCCGCCGTCGCCCGAGACCGTGTTCGAACCTTGGTGGCCGGTGTTCTGCGACGAGCAGCCCATGACCATCGATAAGCTCGCTATCGCGCTGGCCCGCGTGAAAGTTTCCAGTGAAGCCAGGTGTGTCAAGCCGATTCGATCCTATTCCTGTCTGGGGTCCCGCCAACTGGAAGGTCGAGCGACGTTACGTTGGCCGCGCGTGCGTATGCTGCTGCGTCAAGCACGGTGTCGGCCCGAACAAGCGGGGCGTCGTCTGTTGCGGCGTTTGTGAGTGTGCAAGCAGCTCTGGTCAGTCCGCCCGGGGGTCGGCAATTGCCAGGCATGGTCCAAAGCTGTCACACGAAGTTGGACCATGGGGAGGGAGAGATCACTCCCCCGTCACCCAAAAATTGCACCTTGCGCTGCAATCAGCCAAGTGCAGCCATCCAGGACCCTTTGTCGGGGAAACTTCCCTGTGACGGGGGAGAAAATGGCTGGCCTGCTCTGGCGTGGTTGAATGAGCCAGAGTACGCGGACCGGCGGTCGTTCTCGTCGCGAGGGGATCATGCCTGGGCGCCGCGAATAGCACGGAGATATCAGGAGTGCTGATGCAACCGAGTCGGCGCCGCCCGATGCCAGAAAACGATCTTGCGGTGACAAATGGGCGGTGCCCGGCGCAATACAGGATATGTCGAATGGCACGTCCGCCCGCCACGCCACATTTCGAGGCCCGGCGAGTACACGCGAACGCCGTTACCTACGGCAGCTCACGGCTGCGGTGCCGCTGGCGCCTCTGGCCTTGGTGCTGGCAGCCTGCACAGGCCAGATCGATGGCGCAGCCGCAGGCGGCGCCACGAGCATGGGGGGCGACTCCAGCGCGGCCGCGACCTCTGGAGGGACCGGGGAGGGGGTGACGGACGGGAGCCAGGCTAGCGGTGGCAGCTCCGCGGTCGCAAGCACCGGGGCCGGGACGACTGGTGGGACCAATACGGGGACGACCGGGACGACGCTGGTCGACGATGGTCTGCCCGGGCGAGCGCTGGTGCGGCGCCTGTCCAACGTCGAGTACGACAAAACCATCGAGACCCTGCTTGGCGACACCACCGACTACGCTTCGGGGTTTCCGGAGGACACGGTCGTCAATGGGTTCACCAACAACACTGACGTGCAGGATGTCGGTCCCGCGCTGGCCGAACAGTACTTGCTCACCGCCGAGCAAGTCGCCGATAAGGCCCTTCAGAACCCGGACGCCCTGCTCGAGTGCAACCTCGCGGACGGAGAAACCTGCGTCAACGACTTCATCAGTCGCTTCGGTAAGCGCGCTTGGCGGCGTCCCATCACGGCCGAAGAGCAGGCCGATCTACTCAGCGTTTTTGTTGCCGGGCGGGAAGACTTCGACGCTACTACGGGTGTCAAGTTGTTGCTCGAGGCTTTCTTGGTATCGCCGAACTTCTTGTATCGCCCGGAGATCGGCATCCCCGTCCCGGGTGAATCCTACGCGGCGCTGACTTCATGGGAGCTGGCCTCTCGCCTGTCGTACTTCCTGACCGGTACCATGCCGGACGACGAACTCCTCAGTGTGGCCGAAGCCGACGGGTTGAGCACCCCAGCGGGGCTCGCTGCGCAAGCCGAGCGGCTGCTGGCGACCCCGGCCGCGCGCGAACAGGTGGCGGCGTTCTTCTCCGGCTGGCTGGACCTGCGAGCGGTTCCGCGCTTGCAGCGGGACACTGCCCAGTTTCCCAACTGGAACGGCACCCTTCCTGAGCTGTTCGCCGAGGAAACCACTACCTTTGCTACCCGCGTCGTGTTCGACGGGGCCGGAGATCTGAAGACGCTGTTGACGGCTCCGTTCACGTACGGCGATCCGTCACTCGCCGCCTACTACGGTGGCAGTGCGAGCCAAATGCAAGACGGCATTCTGCGCATTGACTTGCCACCCACCGAGCGGGCCGGCATCTTGACTCAAGCGTCGTTCTTGGCGGCCCATGCCAAAGAGATCCAGACGGATCCGGTTTCCCGAGGCAAGTTCGTACGCGAGCGTCTCTTGTGCCAGGGCGTCCCCCCGCCGCCGCCCGACTTGATGGTGACGGCCCCAACCATCACGCCCGGCACGACGACCCGCGAGCGCTTCGAAGAGCACGAGGCGAACCCGGTGTGCGCTTCCTGCCATACATTGCTCGACCCCGTGGGGTTGGCCTTTGAACATTACGATTCGATTGGACAGTGGCGCGACGTCGAGCAAGGCATTGCCATCGATGCCTCGGGAAACCTGACGGAGACCGACGTCGAGGGCCCGTTCGACGGCGTCGTAGAGATGGCTGAAAAGTTGGGGCAGAGCTCCATGGTGTCGGAGTGCTTCGTCCGGCAGTGGTTTCGCTTCGCATTCGGTCGAGGGGAGTCCACCGAAGACGATGCGCGCATCGCCACGATCGCCAGCGGCTTCGGCGACGCGAATGGTCGAGTCCGGGATCTGCTCGTGGCGCTGACCCAGACGCCCGATTTTCGCTACCTCGCGAAGGAGACGACGCCATGACGAAGAACCGTGCCTTCTGCATTCCCTCGAAGCCGCTCTCGCGCCGCACGGTCTTGCGTGGCGCGGGGGTCGCGCTGGCGCTGCCGTTCCTCGACGCCATGCGTCCGCGGGTCGTCAAGGCCGCGGCAGGAACCCCCAAGCGCTTCGTCGTCTTCTTCAGTGCCAACGGGATGATCAAGGACCAGTGGCAACCTTCGGGAGACGAGACCAATTTCACGCTGTCGCCGATCCTGAGTCCGCTGCAGGCTCATCAAGACGACCTCCTGATCATGCGTGGCCTCAACAACGAGGCCTCGTATATGTACGACCCCAACGCCCACGATACTTCGATGACCACGATGCTGACCGCGAACAAGCTTCTGGTCGGACCAAGTGGTAACGGTCGTGCTGGGCACGTGCTGGACGGCACAGCCGCAGGGCCCTCGATCGATCAGGAGATCGCGCGCATTATCGGTGGCGAGACGAAGCTGCCGTCGCTCGAGCTAGGAGTGCAATCCACTACGACCATCCTCGAACCAATGGTGGTGCGTATGTGCTACCGCGGCACGCCGGGGGATGCGAGGTCGGTGCCTCCCGAAGACGACCCCACGAAAGTGTTCAATCGGTTGTTCATGGATGCGGGCGCCTCCACGGGAAGCATCGAGGCATTGAAGCAGCAACGCAAGAGCGTGCTCGATTTCGTCCTCAGGGACTTCGAGCGACTGAACGCCAAGGTCGGCGCCGAGGATCGTCAGAAGCTCGAACGCCACGCGAACACGGTGCGTGAATTCGAGGCCACGCTCGACAAGCTGGGGAGCGAGCTGTCGTGCCAAGTGCCGGGCGCGCCTCCCGCTGTCAGTCTGGATCCGGTCGATTGCATCCAGGACGGCCGCCCTGCCAAGTGCTATGGGGATTACGAAACCTTGGGCAAAGCACAGATGGACATGTTGGTCTTGGCGCTTGCCTGCGACCTCACTCGCGTCGTGACGCTCCAGTGGTCCACGGCGGAGAGCACAATCTTCTTCAAGTGGTTGAATGTCGCGGGGGAGCATCACTTGATGTCCCACGACGCGGTAGGGAACCGGGACGATCTCATCAAGATCGACACCTGGTACGCCGAGCGATTCAGCTACCTGCTCGACGCCTTGAAGTCTCAGACGGATGCGGACGGCCCACTGCTCGACAGCTCGCTGGTTCTGTGGGCCAATGAGCTTTCTGACGGCGACATCCACAATCGACGCGATCTCGGCTGGATCATCGCCGGGAAAGGCAACGGTGCCGTCCGCAGCGGGCGCAACGTGAGGTACGACAGATCCGCGACGACCAATCAACTCTTCGCGTCGTTCATGACGATGTTCGGCGCCCCGACCGACAGCTTCGGCGCAGCCGAATACCCGGGGACGCTCACGGGACTGAGCTGAAGGCTCGGAACGAGGGAGCCCAAACGATTCTGATGAGCAAACTGATGAAACAATGGTTGTCGCGCGGGGGGGCTTCGATCATGCCCCTGTCGATGGCCGCCCTGCTCTTGACGGGCGCTTGCTCCGGTGACGGCAGCTCGACGGCTCAGATGAGCGGCAGTACGGGGAGTCCAAGCTCGGCCGGCGGGAGTGCGGGCGGATCCCTCGCGACGGCCGGGACGGTGAGCGGAATCATGGGTGGGGCCGACGTGACGAGCGGTACCACGACTGCCACGTCCACTCCTACGGCAGGCGCGGGCGGAGCCACGAGTGCCGGGGCGGGGACCCTCTCCGGCGGCGATTCCACGAGCGCAGCTTCGAGCTCGTCGAGTGGTGTCGGTGGGGCCACCGGGGTTGGCGGGGGTCCCTCTGGCGGCGCTGGCGGCGTTGGTGGCGCGGGCTTGGGAGGGGGCGGCGGGGGCGGAGGTCTCGGCGGTGTGGGCGGCGCTGGTGGCATTGCTCCGCTTCCCGACCCCGGCAGCGAGGGCGACGGCGAC
The DNA here is from genome assembly GCA_963809955.1 of uncultured delta proteobacterium. Classification (GTDB taxonomy): domain Bacteria; phylum Myxococcota_A; class Polyangia; order Polyangiales; family Polyangiaceae; genus JAICQQ01. The sequence continues at coordinate 475,639 of CAWELQ010000005.1, read as the reverse complement.
TTCACGGTGGGTCCGAGTTACCCGACTCAGTCGGACCTGCAGAATCAGGGCAACCCCCAGGGCAAGAGCTTCGACTTTTCGATGCCGCTCGCACAGAGCGCGATCTTCGACGGGACGGACTCTACCCTGGAGCCGGGCAGAGTGAGCGCGACGCGATCGATCTCGGTCTACGTACCGGCCCAGTATCACGACGGAGATGCTGCGCCGGTTCTCATTATTCAAGATGGACCTGGCGAAATCGGTATGGTGAAAAATGCGCTCGATAACCTCACCGTTTCCCAAGACCCCGCACGCAAGCTCCCGCCATTCGTGGCGATCGCAGTGCAAAACGGAGGGAACGACTCGATCGGGAGCGAGCGCGGCCTGGAATATGACACGCTGTCGGATCGCTATGCGCGGTTCATCGAGCTCGAGGTCATGCCCGCCGTGGTATCCAACGCCGAGGTCAAGGCCGCATACCCGAACCTGAAGTTCACCAAGGATCCCAGCGGCAGAGCGACCTTGGGTTGCAGCTCCGGTGGAGCGGCAGCCTTCACGATGGCCTGGTTCCGTCCTGATCTCTTCAGCCGCGTGATCGCCTATTCGACGACTCTCGTGGCACAGCAGGATCCGGACGCCCCCGAGGCGGAAATGTACCCATTTGGGGCTTGGGAGTACCACTCGAGCCTGGAGCTCATCAAGAACGACGCCACGTTGAAGGAGAAGCAGCTCCGCATATTCCTCAACGTCAACGAAAACGACCTTGGATCGACGGACCCGGAGTCGACGCACCACAACTGGGTTATGGCCAATCAGCGAACCGCCGCGGCACTGAGCGAGAAAGGCTTTCACTACAAGTTCGTGTTCGGTCAAGGTGCCGGTCACTGCGCCGGCGGCGTGCAAAACAACACGTTGGCGGACGCGCTCGTCTGGGCTTGGCGCGGATACGAGCCTTCAGGACTTTAGTCGTGAAGGCTCCCGTAGTCGCCCGGGTGCGAGGCGCTCGAGAATCCAACGACGCCAGGCGTTGCCGGTCGGCTTGCTCCTACTGCAGGGGCGCGTAACCAGGAGCTGTCTTTTGGGGACCGCGAGAGCGGGCCCGAGATTGGACCAGTCCCAGGTAGAGGCCGCCGAGCAACACTAGGTTCAACCAGCCATTTCGCGGGTCGCCCGAAGCCGCCCGGCACCCACAGCCGGCCGGCTCGCCTTCTCGTGTGCCGGAGCCAGCCGAGCCTCCTAGCCCATTGCTCGAGTCGCTGCTGCCGGTCGTGGCGCCGGTCGCGGCGCTGGTTGCCGCATCGCCAGGAAGACTGAAGGTGCCACCACTCCCGTTGGTGCCGTTGGTGCCGTTGGTCGCCGAGGTGCCGGTGTCCACGACGGGCTCTCCTTCGCAGACACTCAGCTGACACTCCTGCCCGAGTGGACACACCGAACCCTCGCAGTCATCGACGCAAGTGCCCGCCTCGCAATGAGTGCCTTCGTCGCAGCTCACCCGATCGCAAGCAGTATCCAGGCATTGCTTCTGAACGAGGTCACAAAATTCACCGGCAGGACAGCCGCTGCACTCGCACGTGGTCAAGCAGGCCCCTTCGACGCAGGCTTGATTCTCGCCACAGCTGACGCCCGCGCACGGATCGACACAGCGCCCGGCGCGACATTCCTGCGCATAGGGGCAGATCACCCCTTGGCAGGGGTCCACACAATCACCGTTTCGACAGATCTGGCCTTGTGCACAGTCGACGTCCTGGCAAGCCGGGTCCACGCAGTAGCCATCGTCGCGGCACACCAGGTCCGGCGGACAGCGAAACTCCCCGCCGCCGCACGCCGCAATGCAGACGCCACGCTCGCAAATCTCGTTTTCTCCGCACAGATCTCCGTTGTCGACTACGCCGTCGCAGTCGTCGTCGAGACCGTTACAAGTCTCATCTGAAGCCGGGATGCGGGGCTTGCAGGTAATCTCGCCGTTGTCACACTGAGTCAGCCCGGCGCCGCACACGCCACTCTGCCCCGTATCGCAGGGCTCGCCGCCACCAGAGCAGGTAATGCCTTCCACGCGGATGATCAGATCCGAGAAATCATTGTCTCCTCCGGACAGCAGATCTTCCCAGGCAAAGTAGAAGGCGTTCGGGTCCACCTTGCTATCCATGATCAGAAGGTGGGTATAAGGATCATCGGTTTCTTCTGGATTGAGCTCGGGCTGGGAGAAGACGACGAACTCGACGCTTGCCGGGTCCGTCACGTCCGCGCAGCCGCCTGCCATTCCACTGGGGCCCGGGTTCGTGGCCCGAGCCTGAAAGAAGCCGATCTCTCCGCCGAGGTAACGGGCGTCACTGCGGATGTCCAGCACTCGTGAGGTCTGCTCGCCTTGTTGCCAGGTTTCTGGTGGGTCATCACAGTGAATGAACTCATACAGCTCGTCGAGCGCGGGCACCTGCCCAGTAACGTTGTACCAACCGAAGGAGTTTCGGTAGTCCGTCCACCTTCTGAGCACCGTGAACGTCAGATTGCATTGCGGGCGAAAGGTTTGAGGGGTGATGGCGGCGTCGGTGACGGGGTCGATCGTCTCACCCTGCAGCTCCAGCTCGTCCTGAACGTCCGTATCCGACGGAATCGTAGTTCCATCCGGCTGAGTCAATGCATTTGCGTCCAGGTCGTAGACGCCGACAGCAAGCCCCGATAACGCACACAGACTCAGGCAAGCGAAGCTTCGACTCATGGTGAACGGTAGTTTGCCACTAACTGCCGGTACGGAAAACGCAAGTCTATTCGGTCACGGCAATACGGTGGCGCGCGCCCAAGACCCACACCGTGACACCCGGCAGAGCCGTTTTGTCGGGTGGTTCACGCTCGAATGCCGGGGAGGGCTTCGGTCACTCTACCTGCATCGAGGCCCAACTCGCTCATGTCCGATCCCATGATCTGGGCTACCGTCAATAGCGCGCGACTGAGGCTTTCACCCTCGAAATTGTGGTGCTCGTCACCACGTAGTCGCCCCCCAGCCTTGCCCGCCATTAGAACTGGCCATTCTTCTCGCGTGTGTACCTTGCCCCAAGCCGTGTCGGAGGTGACGTACACTAGGGTCGAATCGAGCAAGCTGGAGCTTCCGTGAGGCGTGTTCGCGAGGTTGGTCAAGAACTCATTGAGGCAGCGCATGGCGTAGAGCACACCCGTGTCGACCCGGGGCTGGTTCGATGGATCTCCAGGGTCGCCGTGGCAAATAGTATCGTGGAAGTCGTCGTTCATGTCAGCCGCCAGGTGCCGGTAGTACACATGCGCGGCGGGTAGCGAAAACATGAAGGTCGCTACGCGTGTCCTGTCACAGGCGAGCGCGAGCGTCGTGAGCTCGGCCATGGCGCTGTTCACCTCTGGCGGTGCCTCGCTCGACGAGTCTCGCCCGACCGAGGGAGCCGTCACGCTTGCGCAGGCCGAGGGCTGTGTACCGTCCGGAGCCATGCTTTCCAGGCGCCCCTCGATCGCGCGGACGGCGTCGAGGTGTTGCTCGATACGTTGGCGGTCCGATGCGCCGAGCCGCTGCCCCAGGGCGGTGCCGTCCTCCAGGACAGAGTCGAGCACACTCTTTCGGACCGTGGCCATCTTGGCTGCCTGGCTGGCGGCACCGCTCTCGGCAGACGGTTCCATCCCGCCGAACAACCTGGTGAAGACGGCTCGCGGATCGAATTCGGCGTTGTTGCGGGAGTTCGGACCATTGTGAGAGACGGTGTGCAGCGAGTCTTCGTTCCCGTTCGGCGTTGCGGGGGTCACGCCCACTTCGAGCGAACGGAATGGCGCGCCTTCGGCAATCATGTCTGCCACGATTTGATCGATGGAAGGCGCACGTACCGCGTTGCCGTTGAGCGGTGCGCCAGTCGTCGCACCAGCCGAGCCGGTTGGATGCTCTTTGCCGGACACCACGAGCTTGCCCTCGAGGCCGGAGACAACCGTGAGGTACGATTTCATTTCGCTGAGCGGCTGAAGCTGGGGGCTCAACTGCCATGCGGAGCCCGAGCCCGTGTTCGCCGGTTTCCAGAGACCGGGAAGTGTCCCGTTCCCGAAGAACCAGCTGACGAAGAGTGGCGTGAGCTCGGTATCGGTTTGCGCAAGTGCCGTGCCGTTTTCGTTCAACATGGCTTCCAGCAGGGGAAGACCGATGGAGACGGCGGCGCCGGTCGTCAGCATGCCTCGGAGCACGGTGCGTCGGTTCAATGGTTTCATGAGCCTCGAGCCTTTGCTGATCAGGGTTGTGGGAGGACGGACGCAAAAGCGTCGCTGGTGACGATGTCGAGCATCAATGAACGGAGCCGATAGCCGGCCGCCTCGAAGGACTGCGTCAGGTTCTGAATGACGCTGGCATCGACATCCCGCTCCTCGTGCCCGACTGCATAGGAGTAGTACTTGCGAACGATGCAGTTGGCCACCGTGTCGCTCTGGCTCATGATCAGGCCCAGCTCGCGCGCGTCGGCGACAGGGGTTCCGTCGAATTCGCCGCTTGGATCGATGGGCAGTCCATTGTCGGTCGTGCGGAAGCGACCGATGGCGTCGAAGCTTTCGAGCGGGAGACCCATAGGGTCCATCAAGCCATGACAGCCTGCACAGGTCGGACTCGAGCGGTGCATTTCCAACCGCTGGCGCTTCGTCATGGGGGTATCCGGGGTCGACTCGGGCAGGACGAGGGTGGCATTGGGTGGAGGTGGCGGGACCTCGACACAGGTCAGTGCTTCGCGAATGAACCGACCGCGCAATGTCGGCGAGCCTTCCTTCTGGTTGGCGAACTGTGACAGGAACCCCGCCTTGCTCAATATGCCGATGCGTGGGCCGTCGGCGGGGAGTGACAACTCCCGAAAGGTGTCAGAATCGAGGTCCGACGCGTCCAGGCCGTAGAGTTGCGCGAGATCGGAATTCGCAACGACCTTCGTCGTGGAAAACAGATCGAGGACACTGGCGTCCTCATCGAAAGCGACGAGCTGCCAGACCTCGCGCATCTCTCGCACCATCGCCTCCTGGAGCGAGGGCCCGTACTCGGGAAACAGAGAAGAGTCTTTCGCCTGCGTCAGGACGCGGTCCAGTCGCATGTACTCCTCGGCAAATGCTCCCACCGACTCGCGAGCGCCGGGAGCCCCCAGCAGGCGCTCCGCAGCACTCCGGACTCCTTGTGACGTAGAGAGGACCCCGTTGGCTGCGTCGTCGAGCAGTTGCTCGTCGGGTCCAGTATTCCAGAGCAAGAACGACAGCCGGGAAGCCATCTCGTAATCCGTGAGTCGATAGCTTCCGTTGCTGCCGGGCGCTCCGAGTTCGGGGCGATACAAGAAGTTGGGCGACGTGAAGAGCGCCACTGTCGCCCAGTGCACGCCTTCGGCGGGGCTTCCCAGTTCGGCGGCGGCGGTCTTGGCCACTCCCACGAGCCGCTCGATCTCACTCGAGTCGAGAGGCCGGCGCCAGGCACGCCGGCCCATGGCGTCGATGAAGTTCCTGACGCAGCTGTCATCCGCTGCGGAGGGCGAACATCCAATGAAATCCGCTTGGCGCGCCGGGTCGGAAAATACCTCATCGACCGCGGCCTCGATGACGGAGTGGTAGCGTTCGACACCGAGCTCAGAAGTGACCACCGTGGATGCGCCGATCGTGGCGAAGTCTCCGTTGAAGCTGTCGGCATCGAGTTCACTGCCGTCGACCTCGACTCCCATCAGATCGCGGAGGGAGTTTTGAAACTGTGCTCGGGTCAAGCGCCTCAGCATGGCTGGTGCGGGCTCGAAGGCTGGTGGCTCCTGAGTGGCGCTGGTTCCGCCGCCGGACACGGTCCCGCCGGTGACGGTGCCGCTGGTGCCGCTACTGGCAGCCACGTTGGCCGCGCCTCCCGTTCCGTCAGGAGTGGGGCTGCTTCCGGAACCATTCGCGCTCGCAGACCCGGCTGTGTCACCGGCCGCCTGTTCGCCGCCGACGCCGCCGCCCACTTCGGAAGTGCAGGCGAGCAGAAACAACGTGCATCCGAGCGCGATCTTTCCCTTCGGGGTGACCTCACAATAGCATGACGTCTTCGTCTTCATCATTCCGTTGGTTTCTGCGCGTGGACACGCTGTAGCGGTCTGGGTTGACGCTAACATTCGGGATTCTGCGAGTGATCGATGTCGCGTGGAAGAGGAGTGAAATCTCCCCGGCTGGCAAGATTCTTCGAGGCTGCCAAGATTCTCGTGACGGATCTGTCGAACGCCGTGAGCGAATTGCGTCAAAGCAGAGGCTTCCATCTGAGCCGGAAGGAGCGAACCGCGCTCGAGCAACGTGGAGACCGGAGGATGGTCGTGGCGGCAGGTCCCCGATGGGGGGCGGTCTTAGCCCCCCCCCATGGTTCAAAAGAACGGCCGTACCCGAACGCTCTGTCCGCCCTTTTCAGCCGACTCCCGCGCCTTGACACTGATCATGTGAACGCTCACAGTGTTCCAACGATCCAACCCACCGGGTGGAGATGAACATGAAAGCCAGCCTCGTCATACTTCCAGCGCTCGCCGTGAGCTTCCCTGTCCTGGCAGGGGGGTGCGGAGGGAATTCGTCCTCCGGCCCCCAGGGAGGAATCACGGCTACCGATGGCAGCGCCGCGACGACGGGGGCCACCAACGGCGGCTTCACTTCCGGGTCCGGCAGCGGCACGACGACCGGCGGCGTGACGACCTCTGGAAGCACGAGTGCCAGCAGTACGACGACGACCGGGAGCGCCGTGACCACGGGGACCAATGGCGCGGCGATGACTGGGAGCGGGACCACGGCAGCCACGGACACCAGTGGCACGTCGACGACCGGCGGCATGATGGGGTCGGGTGGCGTTACCGGCTCGGGGGGCGCCGGGACAACCGCCGGCGGGGCCACCACGGGTGGGGCTGACTCGGGAATGAGTGAAGGCTGTGGGACGATGCCGTCGATCCAGAGCAACCAATACAACAACGGCCAACACATCGCGATAATGGCGGCCGGCATGCAGCGCGAGTACATTCTCAATGTCCCCGCCAACTATGACAACACCCACCCGTATCGACTCATCATTGCCTTTCACGAGCTCAATGGCAACGACGACGAGATGTACAGAAACGATTACTACCATCTGAAGCCCCTGTCGGACGACAGCACGATCTTCGTGGCTCCCAACGGGCAGAAGAACGGTGGTAATTGTGGGGACGCCTCGGGCTGTGGATGGCCCAACTCCAACGGCTCGGACCTCGCGCTGGCAGATGCCGTCGTGGCCGAGCTCGAACAGAATTTCTGCATCGACACGAATCGGATCTTTGCGACGGGTTGGAGCTACGGGGGCAGCATGTCTTACAAGACGGCGTGCGAGAGGCCGCTCGGCGCTGACTCCGGCTATATTCGTGGCATCGCGGTCTATTCTGGAGCCCAGCTCAGCGGCAACTGCACTCCCTCCGAGTCCGTCGCCTATTACGGTTCACACGGGACTCACGACAGCGTGTTGAACTACGACGGGGGCGTGAGCCTGGCCCAGAACTTCGCGTCCGCCAACGGCTGCACCTGGGAGACTCCTACGAAGGTCACCAATGGTGATCACGTCTGCACCGACCTGATGGGCTGCATGACGGGATACCCAGTGGAATTTTGCTCTTTCAACGGTGACCACACGCCTGACCCGAGGGATGGCAACCAGACGAGCTGGGAGTATCAAAACGTGTGGGACTTCTTCAGCCAGTTCTGAGGATTTCGGCCGCGATGGCGGGTTTTATGGACGGTTCCGCCTTGCTCGACTACCTTCCCTCGACTCGTGTCGGGGCGACGGTGTCCTCCTGACTCGGTCGTTCGAGCCGAACGAAAACACCGGTTGTCGATGGTGTCGTCGGACCCAAGCTGGTCTCCAGCAGCGGATCCGGGCCGCGTCCCGAGCGCCGGGGAGGTTGGCGCGCGACGCTCGCGGCGTGGCGACGCAAGAATTCAGGGGGGTGACTTCGGCAGCGCGATGTCCTCGAGCGAGTAGGATTGCGTAGCAGCTCTGCGCATCGCCTCCAGTACTTCCGGGTGCAGCGTGTCTCCGGTCGTCCTATCGAACAGCGCGAAGTTCTCGCCCCCGCTACCGCGCCCGCCGTTGTCCCAATAGATGGGCAGCATTCCCCGCTCCACCGCCGCCTTGGTGACATACTCCATGTAGTAGCGCCTATAGTCTTCGAAGCCTTCCTGGTGGGTGGCGCCGTACTCGCCGATGAGTATGGGCAACCCCTTGTCGATGAAGGCCTTCTTCAGCTGATTGAATTGCTGCACCACATGATCTTCCTGCCCCCAGTCGTCGCGGTCCGGGGACGCCCGACCCCAGGTATGGGTTTTGGCCTGCAGTGCGAATAGGTAGGGGTCGTAGTAGTGGACGGACAGGATGAGCCGATCCCGAGTGGGGTCTTTCGGTCGTTCGAACCCCGCGAGCGTGTGCTCGATGTTGGTGTTGTAGCCCGGCACGACCAGGTGGCGCTGGCGGTTGCTACCGCCGCTTCGCCGCACCACGTCGACGAACGCTTGGTTCAGCCGATTGACGAAGGCGAGGTGACGGGGATCGGGCTTTCCGTAGCCGTCGTGGATCTCGTTCATCGACTCGAACAACAGCTCTTCGCCCCACCCCGAGAAATGCTTGGCTATCTGGCTCCACACCGCGACGAAGCGCGCTCGCACCGTCCGGTTGTTCGCTTCGGTCGTGTTTCCGTCGGCATCATCCAGGGTCAGCCATTCGACCCCCTTGAACCCATCGGCGCCATCGTGGTGCAGGTTGATGATGGCGTACAGACCCGCGGCTCGGGCATAGCCCACGACTTCGGCCACTCGTGCGAGCCAGCCCGGCTCGATCACGAAATCCGGTCTGGGGCCAGTATGCGGGGACCAGGTGACGGGGATTCGTACCAGGTCGAAGCCAGCCTGCGCCACGGACTTCAGCAACTCGGGGGTCACCTCCGGGTTACCCCACGCCGTTTCGCCCTCCGGCACATCCAGGCTGTTGCCCAGGTTCCAGCCAAGCTCCAGCTGCTTCAGCAATTCGGCCGAAGTGTGGCTGAACTCGCGGGGACCGGAGCCCGCCAGGGGCGTACGAGGGGTCGAAGCGCTTGGGTCGGTAGCCGAGCTGCTTTCGCGGCCCCTGCCCGCTGCCTTGGGTACGGGGGGTGTCAGACAGGTACTCGTCAATAGGCCGAAAAGTGCAGTCAAGACGGGAACGCGAGCCGATCGCGGTAACGGGGCGAAGTTCATGTTCGCTGGGTACAGACGTCCTACTCTCTACTTCCAGCTCAGATTTCCCGGGTCGAGTGCAACTTCGCGGTGGTTGTCGCCCTTCTCGGAATTTTCTGAAGCGGGAGGGGTCGTCAGGCCATGAAAGTGGGCGAATCCATGCAATATCCTCGCTCCACTCCCGATCGTTGCTGCTGCTTACTCGTTTCCGGAGCCTGCTTGCTGGCGCTCGTCGCCTGTGACGACGCTTCCCCATCCGCGCCCACAGTTGCCACGGCCGAGCCGGCGCTCGATCTGGTCATCGACGACTTCGAGGATGGTGACCAGATTAATTCGCTCGGTGGTACGTGGTACACGTATACCGACGCCGACAGTGGAGGGGTATCCCGCTTCGAGATCCCGAGTGGCAGTGCGACCGCGCTCAGCGCCTCCGGCGAAGGGTTCCAGTCGGAACACGCCCTCTCTGTGGAGTTCAGCTTCGACCAGGGCCAGCTGAGCTACGATCCTTATGTGGGTATTGGGTCCAGTGTGGGCGGCGCGTCGGCCCCGTTGGACCTGAGCGGCTACTCGACACTGCAATACAGCTATCGCGGAAATGCACACACCGTCCGACTGGAGACGACGGATGTGACGGACTATGACGTTCACGGGGTGGCAGTCGCGGCTTCCTCCAGTTGGAAGACCGTCGAGCTGCCGCTCAACCTGTTCTCCCAGGAAGGCTGGGGGACGCCCGTTGCCTTCGATCCGAGTCACATCACTGCGCTGAGTTTTCACATCCGCGGCGCGACGGATCAGAGCGGTTCGCTCTCGATCGACGACCTCGGAGCCGTGCAGCAGGCCGCAGACACTGGCCCAGATATGGAGATCAGAGATCTCGCGCCGCCCGCGCCCGTGGAAATCGACTCCGTAGCCATCGACAATCCGTTGCAGGAACTGGCCATGGAGTCCCTCGATCGAGGCTACAACATCACCAACTGGCTGGAAGAAGGCCGTTTTGATGGCTTCGACTACGATGAGGACTTCGTTGCTTCGTTGGCGAACGCGGGCTTCGAGAGCGTGCGCCTGCCGATCGATCTCGACCTGTACGTGGAGGAGACCTCGGGCAGCGGGGCCGACCTCGAGCTGACGCTTCACGACGACCTGTTCGACGTTCTCGACGCCTTCGACGAGTGGACGGAGAAGTATGGGCTCTCGTTCACGATCGACTATCACCAATACGATCGCTCGCTCGACTTTTCAGACGCGGACTCCAACGCGGAAGCGGTCGCTCTGTGGGGCAAGGTGGCCGCGCATTTCGCCGACAACCCGAGATCCGACCTGTTCTTCGAGCTATTGAACGAGCCCGAGCTGTCCGCCGGAGGAACCGCGCCTACTCAGGAACAGTGGACGAATCTGGCGGAAGACATGATTGCCGCGATTCGCAGCCAGGACACGAAGCACAGCATCATCTTCGGCGACGTAGAATGGTACGGCATCACTCCTCTCAGTAAGCGAGAACCGCTCAGTGACGACAAGGTCATCTATTCTTTTCACTTTTACGAGCCATTCGTCTTTACTCACCAAGGGGCCAGCTGGGCCAACATGGGCACGACACACGACATCCCGTTTCCCTACTCACCCGAGCGCTGGTCGGACCGGTTCGCGGACCTCGGTGTCACGCCATCGATGGAGAGCTGGATCTTGAGCGAAGTGCGGAACTACTACCGAACGGGGAGTCGGCAGGCCCTGTTCAACCGCATCGTGGCCGCCAAGCAATGGGCTGTGGATCATGACGTGCCCGTCATCTGCAATGAGTTCGGCGTGTATGACGCGACGAGCCGGCTCGAAGACCGCGTGCGCTACTACAGCGACCTGATCGGCATCTTCAACGAACTCGAGATCCCGTGGCAGCACTGGTTCATGATTCTTCAGGCCGACGCGGACGTCCTGCCCGAGTACCGGGAGGCCTTCGGGCTCGAGTGAGTCGAGCGCCAGGTCGCCGAGGTCTGGGCCGCGCCCGTTCAACAATGAGATCGTCGGGAAACAGACCTTAGGGCCTGCGAATCCAGAAGTCGACCGATCAACGTCGCTCCAACCGCGGCCTGATGATGTAGTTCCAGTCGCCGTGGAACGTGTCCAGCTCGATCTTCAGTTCGCGAAATTCCTTGTTGGTGACTTTCTTGCCAATCGCATAGCGACGACGGTCGAGCCGCGCGCGCACGATGAGCCCTCCCCGGTTCGTCGTGTTGCCGATCAGGCTGACGACCGTTTCGTACGAGCGCAGCGGTCTGCCGCGCCAGTTCATTGAGATGAACAAGAAGAGTCTATGCTCGACCTTGTTCCACTTGCTGGTGCCGGACGGAAAGTGGCTGACGCGGACCGCGATCCCGTGTTTGTCGGCGAAGCGCTGGAGTTCGCGTTTCCATACCCGCGAGCGATAGCCATTGCTGCCGCCGGCATCGGCAGTGATGAAGAGCTCGCGCACATTCGGATAACGCTTCACGCCGAGCTGCTTCCACCAAGCCTCGATCGACGTGACGGCGAAGACAGGCGTGTCGTGGTCAACGCCCACGCTGACAAATCCGTCGTTCGCCGCTACGTCGTAGACGCCGTACGGAATCGCCTTGCCCACGGCGTCACTGGGGAAGTCGTGGACGTCCACCAGTTCCGGTTCACCCTGAGGTTGCCACTCGCGCCCGCCGTTGGCGAAGTTGCCAACAAGCTCCTTCTTCTTTGTATCGACGGAGATGACGGGGACCCCACGTTTGATACTCTTTTTGGCTCTCGCATTGATGTGTTCGAACTGCGCGTTCCGGTCGGGATGCTGCGCGCCCTCCACGGATTTGTTCGGTGCCTGGAGGCTGTAGCCGTGCTCGCGAAGCAGCCTCGCTACCGTCTTGTCGCTGATCCGAGTCCCGTACTGGGCAAACATCTCGGCGGCCAAGACGTGCGTGCTCTTGCATGTCCATCGGAGTGGCGACTCCGGGTCGCCGCGAGTCAGCGGGTCGACCAATCTTTCGAGTGCTGGCCAGACGTCAGGATTTGCAGTTTCGTAAGAACGCTTGCCGGTGCTGCGTCGAACGTTCACGACATCGTCGAGACGCGCGCCGGCTCGAACCTCATCGCGTCCCTTGCGCACCGTACTGATTGCCATTCCCGTCGCCCGCGCCACTGCCGCTACACCCCCGTAGCCGATGGCGTCTGCTTCGGCCCCCACCCACACCGGCGAGTTCGCTCGCCCATGGTCGCCCTCAGCAGGCGCCACTTCCGGCGAACAAGTTCCTCGACGCCCACCTGCGAACGTAGATCATGCCTGCGCGATCCTGTCGACCCTCAATCGTACAGATCGAATGGCCGCTCGATCGATTTATTCTCCCGCGCGCCCTTAGCACCGTCGTGACGGAACTCGATCGCTGCGAGGGTCTTCCGCGAACTCGGCGACTTCAACCTGGGGGTGAAGCCGGCTCACGAGAGCGCGCGACTCGCGGGTAGCGCGAGAACAGTGGCGGACATCCGGTGGCGCGGCCGGCTGGGGTCAAACGCACGCCTTCGGCGACGACCATGGCCACTGCATCTTCGGCGGTCTCGAATGCCTTGATGAGAACTTTGCCCGTGCGAGGCAGCCCTCGCGCGTCGAAAAAACTGCGAACTGGCTGAATCCAAGGAAACAGTGGCAGCCGACGGTGGTTGTTCAGCCACCAGACGATGGAGCGGGACTCGTCCTGGCTCTTGGTGAGGCCGAGCTTGCTTGCCAGCTGCCTCAGAGCATGGCGACTCCATTTCTCGCTCCAGGCCCAATACCAGAACGGCAGATCGCTAAGCTGCAACGGCACCTCCGCACCCCAGAGGTAGACCACCTCGGCTGCGGGCTCGACCATCAGCCTCGCGCCCGTCTGTTGGAACAGGTGGGAAAGTTCCGGCACGCTCGCCATGAGCGGCAGCGCCTCGTCCAGAGGGCGTAGGGCACGCCACAGTTCGCCCGTGGCGAAGATGCAGTGGTCTTCGAGTAGCAATGTGTCTTTGCGCCCCAGGTCTTGGCGCACGTCCGGCAACTGCTGGCATTCGAGGTGCTGATAGTGGTGGAGCTCTATTTCTCCGGCTTCGGCCCGGCTGACGATGCTGCTGTCCCCCCCGACGTGATGAATTTCGTTGCTGTCGGGGGGACCAATCAGTACGCAGGGCACGACTGCCCCAGCACCTTCCTCTTCCGCGCAACGGCGCAGCGCCTCAAGCCACCCACGCCGAACGAAGACGTCGTTGTCGAGGATGACCAGGTACTTGGCGTCCCTTCGAGCCTCCCGAATCGCGATGTTTCTCGATTGCAGGGGTCCCAGGAAGTGCTTCCGTCGTACGATGCGCGTGTGCGGGCGTCCGGCGAGCTTCTGTTCGATGGCAACTCTCACTTTGGCGGGTGCGTTCCCGTCGATGTAGAGAAGCTCGAAGGGGACAGTGGTGTTCTCGAGTAGGGCATCCAGGGTGGCTTCGGCGTATCCAAACTTCTCTCGAGGGACTACGGCGACCACTATGCTGGGTAGGTCGACTTCGGTCATTGAATGCAGTGGCTCCACTTCGTGACTGCTCCGGGCCGACCTGCGTGGCCCACCCGGCACTCTTCCAGAGTTTCCCCGATCTGGCGATCAATGCAATAGTCGTGCGAGGTGCGCGCAATTTCGCGTCCCATGCAGTCGCGTTCTGCAGGGCACCCGGACGTCGAGACCCCGCGTCGGCGGGCGAGTCGAAGGCGAACATCCTTCCGGGCAGCAGCTGTTTCATGACTCGCGCAGGCGCGTGAAATCGAAACCCCTGGGTACCGCCAGATGGATCTGGTGGCAGTTGCCGTCGCACTGGGGGCTGCTCCGAGCCCTACGCGCCCCCCGAAGCTCCCGACTCGAACGAGCTTGTCGGGCAATACGAATCGCCCACCGGGGAGCTCGGCTCCGGGCAACTCGAAGCCCTTTCGAGTCTCGCCCCTGCTCGACGCCATCGCCGTTCGCTTCGGGGCGTGGGATGTGCCCCCGGATGCGTTAGCTTCTTGGCGGGTGCCGCTACGGATACAGTCGGCTACCCATCGCAGGACTCTGCGGAAGCCGGGCCTTCGTTGATCTTGACGTCGGACCGCGTCGTGCGATTTCAGCCTTTTGCGCTGGTGCGCCAGAAGCCTAGAACAGCCAGGCGAAGGCTTGGTGCAAGAACTCGGTGGCCCGGTCTTCGACGATGGGCCCGTGCGCCATGATGACGCGCTTCGGCTGCCACGACAGCATTTCCTCGACCGTGTCGCGCGCTGCTCGGCGGTCGTAGAAGGTGAGACGGTAGTTGCGGGGCGTCGATCCCGAAGGAGCGAGCATCCTGTTCGCCGCAGCCAGACGGAGCCGCAGCCCGCGCAGCTTCGCCGGGTCGTGATTCTCGATGAGGTCGCCGAGGATCAAGCTGCTCGAGGCCCGATGGAAGAAGACCACTTCGTCCATGAAGAAGCTGCCGCGCACCACGCGCTGCTCGAGCTCACCCTCCCAGGCTGGTTCCGCGTGGTTTTCCAGCTCCTTGTCGAAACGAAGGTCGGGGCGCTTGCGGCGAAGACCGGGGGGGGCATACAGGCGTGCGCTCCGATAGGCGTTCGCCCAGTCGCCGAGGTAGAGGTGGTGAAGTTTGTTCGGTGAAACAATATGTTCCACCGCTCCCAGGCCGTCGACGAGGGCTCTGGCGACATCGAGCTGTACGGGCGAATGGACCCATAGCGAGGACCCGAGTTGAACGATGCTACAACGTAGCTCATAGGGAAACGAGAGGAACTGGATCGGCTTGCCGGTCACCGTCCACAGACCGTCCCCAATTTCTCTCAGGGCATTCATGGCGCCACGCCGACCCAGTCTGAAGCCGTTGCTCGCATCCGTCCAGCGTTTCCAACCGAGGGGGCGGCGGAGGCGAACTCGGCGACGAGCAGTTTCGGAACGGACGGCTCGGCTGCCCACGCTTAGTGGCCGCGAGGATTCGCTCACGACCCGAGATGCTTCCAGCACCCGGTTCGCAGACCTCGCGCTGGCCGCCAGGCCCACCGATCGGCAGCCAGCGGAGCTTGACGCTCCGCTGCGCGACATTACTCTCGTCTTGACGCAGCGCCGTGGCAGAAAGTCCAATCTCACAGCCAGCTCCAGAGCGCAGCACCCGAAGAGAACCATGAAACACGTCCCACTGGTCCTGTCGGTGAGTCTGCTGGCGATATCACTCGCTTGCCAACCGAGCCAGGCACCACCACCTCCGGCCAGCCCCACGTCGACGCCTCACCCTGTCGATCCAGCGTCGCCGCTGGCGCCGGGTCCGAAAGCGGAACTCGGTAGTTTCGGGCTCGATTTGACCGCGCAGAAGGCATCCATCCGGCCCGGCGACGATTTCTACGGCTACGCCAACGGGTCCTGGCTGGACAGCTACCAGCTGAAACCTGACGAGATGCGCTACGGAGCTTTCGTCGAGCTCCAGTACCGCTCCGAAGATCAGGTCAAGGCCATCATCGAAGAGCTGGCCAAGAGCAGCCCCGCCCCAGGGACGCCCGAGCAGAAGATCGCCGACTACTTCGCGAGCTTCATGGATATCGCGGCGCTCAATGCCAAGGGGATCGAGCCACTTCGTCCGGACCTCGCGCAGATTGCGGCGATTCGCACGCGTGAGCAGCTGGTGGACGCCTTCGGCCGTTCGGACCTGATGGGAACGGCGGCACCCATCGCCAGCTTCGTCGATGTCGACCGTAAGAATCCGAATCAGTACCGGCTCAATGTGATTCACTCGGGGCTCGGGCTGCCGAACCGCGACTTCTATTTCGAGGCGGGTTTTGCGGAGCTGCGCAAGGCCTATCAAGAGAATATCGCCACATTGCTCGGCTTCACCGGGATGTCCGAAGCGGAAGCCGCGAGCTCGGCGAAGCGGGTGCTTGCGCTCGAAACGGAGATCGCCCGCCACCACTGGCACCCTGCCGAGTTGCGCCAGGCGGACAAAACCTACAACCCGAGCGCGGTCGACAGGCTGGTGGCCGACGTACCGAGCTACCCGTGGCGGCGTCACTGGCAGGCGGAAGGGATCGATGTTGCGCGCCTGAAGCAGGTCAATGTGGCCACACCGAGCGCTCTCCGGCCGCTGGCCAAGCTGATCGCGGAGACTCCGCTTGCCACGTGGAGACAATACCTGACCTACCACCTGGTGAAGAGCCACGCCCAGCTCTTGGGCGACGCCATCGACGACGCGGCCTTCGATTTCTACGGCAAGACGCTGAACGGTCAGCCCCAGCAGCGCGACCGATGGAAGAGAGCCATCGAACTCGTGGGCGACCACGAGAGCCTGGGGGAAGCCATCGGCAAACTGTACGTCGCCCGGTATTTCCCACCAGAATCCAAACTGCAAATGGACACGTTGGTTCAGAACCTGCGCGCAGCGCTCGGCAAGCGCCTAGAGCAGCTCGATTGGATGGGACAGCAGACCAAGGAGGAGGCCTTCCGCAAGCTGGACTCGTTCAACCCCAAGATCGGTTACCCGAAGAAGTGGCGTGACTTTTCCAGCATCGACATCGACAAGAACGACCTCTTCCACAACTACCAGGCTGTCCGCAAGTATTGGCACGACTACGAGATCGCTCGGCTCGGGCGCCCCACGGACAGGGACGAGTGGTACATGAACCCGCAGGAGATCAACGCGTACTACAACCCGAGCTTCAACGAGATCGTGTTTCCAGCGGCTATTTTGCAGCCACCGTTCTTCGATCCCAACGCCGACCCGGCCGTCAATTACGGAGCCATCGGCGCGGTGATCGGCCACGAGATGGGCCACGGCTTCGATGACCAGGGGGCGAAAGTGGACCATGCCGGGGTGCAACGCAATTGGTGGACCGACGAGGACCTGAAGAGGTTCGAGGCGCGTACGCACGCGCTGGTGGACCAGTACGACCAGTACCAGCTGCTCGAGGGGCAGACGGTGAACGGCGAGCTGACTCTGGGAGAAAATATTGGTGATCTCGGTGGGTTGTCGATGGCTTTCGAGGCGTATCAGCTCTCGCTCGATGGTAAGCAAGCGCCGGTGATCGACGGGTTGAGCGGTGCCGAGCGCTTCTTCTTGTCGTGGGCCCAGGTCTGGCGCAGCAAGGAACGTGACGAGTTCGCGCTGAGAATGCTCAAGGACAATCCGCACAGCCCACCACGCTTCCGAGTCAACGGAGTCGTACGCAACATGGACCCGTGGTACTCCGCGTTCGATGTCGACGAGGGCTCCAAGCTCTTTTTGCCGGCGGACAAGCGTGTGAGCATCTGGTAGCTCGGCGCATCAACAAATGCGCGCTCGCTTGCTTCTGGTTGGCTGAGCTGCGCGCCCTGGCGTCTTTGGCCACGCCGGCTTCGGCGGGCAACTTGCCCGTCGGGTTTCTTTGCCAGAGCTTGCCTGTGGGGGTCGGGGTGTCAGTTCTGCCACCTTCCGCGCGTCGGAGGCGTCGGCTACAACCTCGTTGGATGAAGCGTGTGAGGCAGTCGTGAATGTACAGCTCCTGATCGACGCCGTGGTGCGTCAGACCATGGTCCTGATCGCCCAGCTTGCCACCTCGGGAGGGCTACGTGCCCCACTGGCACACGTGGCAGGCCAGGCCTTCCTGGGTTTGGCGCGAGAGCTCGAAGGTCAGGGCGTATCCAAGAAGGTCAGCGCGGACATGTTCGGGATGGCGCTCAGGACCTATCAGCGTCGCACGCAGCGGTTGAGCCTGAGCCGTACGGACCGCGGTCGGTCGTTGTGGGAGGCGGTGCTCGAGTTTGTCGAACGCGGTCAGATGGTGACACGTGAGCAGGTCTTGTCCCGTTTCCGGCACGACGACGAAGCGTCCGTGCGCGGCGTGCTGCGCGACTTGACGGAAAGCTCCGTCGTTTTCGCTTCGGGTACGGGGCGCAGCGCCGTGTACAGGATGGCGTCCCCGGAGGAACTTCGCACGCTGAAGCGAACCACGGACCGCGCCAGTCTGGAAGCTCTGGTGTGGAGCGTCGTGTACCGCGAGGGCGCTTTGAGCGAGGCAGAGCTGGTGACACGTACTGGACTATCGGGTGGTGAAGTCGCTGATGTGTTGGAGGCTCTGGTCACGGCGGGCAGGGTGGAGCGGGTGGCTGACGAGGACGCAGATTGCACGGAGCCACGCTACCGTTCCCGCGAGCTGGTGCTCGGGGTGGGGGAGGCGCATGGCTGGGAGGCATCCGTGCTCGACCACTTTGCGACGCTGGTGCAGACCATTACCCGGAAGCTCGCGCTCGACCAACGGGCGGCGCTCGATGACGAGGTGGGGGGAAGCACCTACCATCTGGACCTGTGGCGCGGTCACCCCTACGAGGACGAGGTGCTTGGTGAGCTGCGGCGGTTTCGTGAGCGAATGACCGAGCTCCGCGCGCGTCTGGATGGATACAACGCCGCGCACGGCCAGCCTCCGTATCCGTTACGGGTACACGCTTACTATGGCCAGTGGGTGGCAGAGGAACGGGGCGACGAGGATGTGGACGATGAAGACAGCTAGATGTGTCTTGTTGGCAGCGGCCTGGGCTTTTCTCGGGTGGAGCGGGTGTGGGACCGCCACGACATCGAGTAGCGGAGAGACACACTTCTTGATGGGCTGTGTCGGTGGCTGCGAGGAGGGCTTCGAGTGCCTGTGCGGCGTGTGCACTCTCGCTTGCGATGACGATGCAGCTTGCAGCGGCGTTGCGCCCCGGGCCAGCTGCGTCGAGGCAGCTGCGGACGTCTGCGGTGGCGAGGCAAGCGTCTGCGATCAGCAGTGCGAGAGCGACACGGACTGCTCGGACCTCGGGTCGAGCTTCCGCTGCGTGGGCGACGTGTGTCGCAGCGGCCAAGTCGAGGCACCCTCCATCACCTGTCCCGACGGTTGCAGTGTTCTCTTCGGCTTTCCCGAGGATCCGCGCAACGCGTGCGTGCAGCTGGACGCGGTCGTGGAGGGTGCGCCTGAGCCCGGCGTACCACTGGCCTGCAGCTGTGACGGGGAAACCGCCACCGACTACAGCTGCTACGAACGCTCGAGCGATGGCAGTCTTTGGTTGCTCCCCTCGCGAGAGCTCAGCGACCCCGACGCCTTCACGCCGTGCTCCGCGGAACAAGCCGAGCGCGTGGCAGTCTCGTGCGACTTCGCGCATTGCCCGATCGACAGGCGACCTCCGTCGAGCTGCAACTTTCAGAGTACCTGCGAGTTCTACCAGTGCGATAACCCTTGGATCGACGCTGGGGGTTGTCAGCGAGAGCCTTGCACGAGTGACACCGATTGCCAATCCGGCGCGCACTGCACCGCGTTCGACTTCACTCAGTTGACGGGATTTTTGGCGCCAGGTCTCGGCTGCACTTTCGGCGGGGCAGGTGTTTCGACCAGTGGAAGCTTCTGCGACGCCGAGGAAACCCTGCGCGAGGTGTGCGACGGTAGCCGCGAGGTGCGGCTGTTCGCCAATACCGACGGGGGGTTCGTGGACTACGGGTGGGAGTTCACCCATCCCTATGGGCATCGCTTTCTCGTCGTGAGTGGCCAGTGCGAGTTCTGGGCGGGGCCGACGGACACCGGTGGGGTTGCCATCGGCACGGTGGACGACAGCCAGGCGCTGGAACAGGCGATTGGTTGGTATTCGCTGCGCGAATGGAGCGACTACCAAGATAACGCCGGGTGCTCGGATGGTTCTGCGGCCAGCGTCGTCGCACCTGGCGCGCGGGCCACGTGCGACTGCGGTTGCAGCGTCGAGGAAGGCGCACCCGAAGGGCTCGGCGAAGCGCAAATGGCGGCCTGGGATCTCGCGGGTGACTATGCAGAGGCTGGAGCTCCCTACCAAGGAGACGTGCGTGCGGTGGTGGTGAGCGACGCACAGGACCTGGGGCTGCCCGGGGAGCCGAGCTTCGATTGGCCGCTGGCTCTGGACATCGAGCAGTTCCTGGCTCCCAATCCGTTCTCGCTCACCGCCGAGAGCGGGCTCGTGGTGAGCAGCGACGACGCCGACTTGCTCCGAGCCCTGCGTGACGAGCAGCGCGCCGCGGGAGGGGGCGAGGCCATTGCCATCCAGACCTCGGATGGGACCCCCTACTGGTTGTTGATGCGGGATGAGCTGCCCGTGGAGGTGCGCGAGTCGCTGGAGCGCCTGCGTGCCGGTGAACGCTAGAGGGCTGACCACTGATGAGTCGCTTCGCCTCGCTCCCGGCTCTGTGAGGGCCCGAGGCTGCGCTCGAGTAGGTCGAGGAGCGAGAGCGACGAGCCCGCCCGCCGCAGCAAGAGGATCGGCCGGCGCAGTGGGACTCAACCATTCGCGGGCCCTCAGGCACACAGCCTGGCTTTGCGAGCGCAGCGGAGGTCGAGCGCAGCGGAGGTCGAGCCCACCCTCCGTCCGAATTCGAGGCGGTGCTCGATCGAACTCTACGACATTGTCACAGGTTTCCGCGTGCCTTCGAGACGGGTGCAAGGGTTTCGAGCGGGCAAAAGAAGGTGAACCCCGAGCTGTCAGGCCGCGGATCGGCGGCTATTTGGGAAGATCCGGCCACCCCGAGATGCCCCGTCACGGGGAAGATGGACGCACGCAAAATTAGCCTAGCGCATGGGCACCTTCCGCGGGAAGCTCTCTCTAGCATTTACCGGCGGATCAGGTACGAGCCTCTCCCCGCGGGCTAGCTCCTGCCACACATTCTGGATTGAGCTAGCCGACTGGCTTCGACCTGGTATGGTCCGCCCCGCTTGCCATGGAGTACCCAGAATCCAGCCGTGCGCCTAGCTCACTGAAAACTCCTACTCAAAAAGGGCTCCGGCTTTGGAAATATCGCCTCTCTAGGCGCCTTCGCACCCTGTTCAGGTTACGCCGCCTGTACTGGTTGCGTGCGGAGTTGCGCTTCGCGCCGACCGAGGCTCAACGCCTTTTCGGTCTGACGGTTCTGGTCGGCGTTCTCTGCGGGCTCGCCGCGGTGGCTTTCCACCTGACCATCGGCGTGCTCGAGAAGCAGCTCGTCGAGCGGGCGTTCGCTGCGCCCGGCACCTGGTGGATTCCCTTGATCGTGGCCGTGCCGACCGTGGGCGCACTCTTGTGTGGCGTATTCCTTCACTATTTCGTTCCGAACGCGCGCGGTAGCGGCATTCCCCAGGTCAAGGCAGCGTTTGTCAACGAAGACGGTCTGGTGCGCATGCGCGACGCCATTGGCAAGTTCTTGGTGGGCGCCCTTCAGATCGGGTCCGGCTCGTCTCTGGGTCGAGAGGGGCCGACGGTGCAGATTTGCGCGGGCATTGCCAGCCGCCTGGGGCGCGTGTTCCGAGTGTCCCCCAAGAGTCAGCGCAGGTTGTTACCTGTGGGGGTTGCCGCTGGCATCGCCGCTGCATTCAACGCACCGATTGCCGCTGTCACGTTTACCATCGAGGAAGTCGTCGGCAATCTCGACCAGACCGTGCTGTCCGGCGTCATCGTCGCGGCGGCTCTGTCCGCCGTCATCGAGCGCAGCGTGCTCGGCGAGAGCCCGGTGTTCGACGTGCCGCAGTCTTTCGGGCTGCACCATGCTTCGTCGTTGCTCGTGTATGCCGTCATCGGCGTTGCCGCGGCGGTCGTTTCTGCCATCTTCTCGCGATCCCTGCTGGCGCTGCGCCCGCGCATCCGCCGCATGACGACTCTGCCGCCCTGGGCTCATCCGGCCATCGGCGGGTTACTCACGGGCGCGCTTGCTGCAGTCGCCATGTACTTCCTGCACACGCAGGGAGTGACCGGGGGCGGCTATGCCACGCTGGGCCGGGCCCTGACCAGCGATTTCACCTTCGAGGTGATGATCGCGCTGTGCGCCATGAAGGTTGTCGCCACGGTGATGGCCTATGCAAGTGGTGGCGCTGGCGGTATCTTCGCGCCGGCGTTGTTCATCGGGGGAATGCTCGGGGGAGCCATCGGCCTCTTGGATTCGACGGCACTCGGTCATCTCGGAGAACCCAACGGCGCATTCGCGCTGGTGGGTATGGGTGCGGTGTTCGCGGGCATCGTGCGCGCGCCTATCACCTCCGTGCTCATCATCGTGGAGATGACAGACGGCTACTCTTTGATCTTGCCGTTGATGATCGCGAACATGACCGCCTACGTACTGGCGCGGCGCTGGGGCGGCAAGGCGATCTACGATGCGCTTCTGGAGCAGGATGGGATCGAACTCGATGTCGCTCGACCTCCGGATGCACTC
Source organism: uncultured delta proteobacterium (assembly GCA_963809955.1). GTDB lineage: Bacteria > Myxococcota_A > Polyangia > Polyangiales > Polyangiaceae > JAICQQ01. The sequence continues at coordinate 453,307 of CAWELQ010000005.1, read as the reverse complement.
GAGGCCGCCCCCGTCGACAGCGTGGCCGTTGCGCCTACCCTTTGCTACCAGTTTACGCCCGCCACCCGAGCCGCTGAAGTCAAACGTATCTTCGAGCATTCGGCGCATCAGCGCGTATTCCCGGTGGTCGATCCGGAGCAGCGGCTACTCGGTATCGTCACGTCGGAGGAGATCCGCATCGTCGCTGGTGAACCGGACCTGCTCTTGCTCACCAATGCGCTCGACATGATGCGCCCACCGGTGTCCGTGCAGCCCGGTGACACCCTGCGCGCCGCTCTCGATGCGATGGTGCACAACGGAATCGACGAAGTGCCCGTGACCGATGCCGCCGGCCACCTGGTTGGGCATGTGGACGACAGCGCCATCGCGCGGGCCTACTTGAAGAACCGCCAACGAGTGTCCTTGCGTGGGCCGCACGGGGCGCCCATGGGCCCGTCACCTTGACCTCTGAACGAGAGTAGGGCTCGTGTGCGCGCGCGTCAGGCCCAGGCCTGCTGGAGATCGACCGAGGCGCGAGCGGATTCTTACAGGTTCTCGCCCCTATCAGAAGAGAAGAATCTCCCAGGGTCGCAATCCTCTTTGGTTCCGAGGTCCACGCCGTACGCTCGAAACAGCTCCATGCATGCAGTGCCCGCAAGTCTCGCCACGGTGTGGCTCAGCTGCGCGCTCTCGACCAGGTCACTGGCGCGCCACCTTTGACACCGCTTCGACCAGGAGCTCCATCTTCACGGGTTTGACGATCCAGCCGGCGGCTCCAAGTTTTCTCGCCCGCTCGATCATCGACTCTTGCACCTCGGTGGTCAGTACCAGGGCCGGAACGGCCTGGGTTTCCGGCTGCTGTCTGAGCTGATCGAGCAGCTCGAGGCCTCCCATGCGCGGCATGTTGATGTCCAAGAGAACGAGAGCGAACTCATGTTCCTTCGACTTGTTCAGACCGTCCATTCCGTCGCTTGCCTGGACAACGCTGAAACCGGCGGCTTCGAGCGCGCGCCCCACCTGCGTTCTTACGGTTTCGGAATCATCGACCACGAGTATCTTCTTCATCGGTTTCTCCTGAGTGAGCGGGGGACCATGCTTCAAATCGAGGGTTCGACGCGGAAGCTCGAAGCCAGAACGATCAGAACAGGATGACGTCGCCTTCGTTGGGCTGATGGACGTCTCCGCAATAGACGAGCTTTTCGTGATCGATGGTTGCGACCAATACCACCACCACGGTGCCGCGCAGCGTGCGCAGCGGGTAGACCTTCCCGGGGTGCTCCTTCGACACGTGCCGCTCCAAGAATTGGTTGCCGGCAGGCGCAGGCAGACTGGCCTGCAGCGCTACGCCGAACTGGAAGAATCGCTTCTTCACCCGCCCCATCAGCTGATTCGTGAGCTCGCGAACCCAGTCTTCCTTGGCCAAGGAGCTATTGGCGCGTTCCTCTGCGAGCTGGATCACTCCAAGTGGACAGCCGAGATACAGAAGCCCCGAACACCCAATACCCGTGAAGTCGACGAACGCGCTGAAGTCGGCTTCCTGCATCGTCTGGGTTGCCGCAACGGGGGGAAGCGGCGCGGCGGCGATCTGCAGGGAGTGCAGCAGATCGACCGTGGCTCCCTGAAGGATGGTATCGACGATGTCTCGCCCGCTCACGTGGATTCGTCCCCTTCGCTTGCCGCGTACCCCGTGTAAGCTCGTACGCGGCGAAGCCATTGAGTCTGAAAACGAATCAACATGATCGCAACGATCAACGCACATTGACTCTCGAATATTAGCTGCCGCGTGGGTCGGCACAGAGGACGGCGCCCGCCCAGGGAGGTGCCGCGGGGGCCAAGTGCATGTCCGCAAACGGTTTCGGTCGCTTCGACCATCTAGGGCTCTGTCACGATGCGACCGGAGTGGACCGTCCAGCTCGAGGTCACGCCCAGTCGACGGGCGCCGCACCTGTCGAGCAGCATCGGTCCAGTGAGTCCGGAATAGTAAGTCGCTTGACCAGCATCGAGCCTTTGGAGCCCCTCCTCCAGCTCGTCCCAGCGGGCGGCCTCGCCGGGGGGGGCCGCGACCTGCTCGATCGCTTCACGTAGTGAGGAGGCGTCCGCACGTCCCTGGACGGTGAGCGTTGCTGCCTGGAGAGCGAGCGCTACCAGGCTCACGGCGTCGTAGTAGAAGTAGGCACCTTCCAGCGGGACATCGTCCTGCCAGCGCCTGGCAAATGCTTCGGGAAAGTCGCTCGACTGATCGAATATCTTGGGTGCAACGCCCAGTGCGTCTTCGACCGCTTTGGGATCGACGTTCAGAGTGAACAGTTCTGTCTTCAGTAGGGGAGACAGCGACCAGCGTGGAAGGTGCTTGGTGAGCACCTGGGCTTCGTTCACCATGAGCGCGCCGGTTCTGGGGGGAGCAGCCAGCAGCAACGCGTCGGGGTCGGTCGTCAGCGCTCGTGACAGCGGCTTCGCGTAGCTCTGCCCGGTGTCATCCACTTCGTCCTCGAACGTCACGCTGCCGCCCAACGAGGTGAAACGGTCCGCCGCGGAACGGCTGAGCGCCGCATCGTAGGCAGCCGCGCTCGACAGCACCGCGACGCTCTCGACGCCTTCCGCGTAGAGTTGCTTGGCCAGAGCCTCGCCCAACGCTTTTGCAGACGGAGAAAGGCGAAACCAAGCAGGCGTACAGTCCTGCTCCTTGTATCCGGCGTCCGCGACGAGCGGCGAGACGAACACCACGTCATGATCGGTGAACAGCTGCAGGAGTTCCAGTGAGAAGTCGGCGCTTTCCGGGCCCAGTACCACACTCGCGCCTGCGTCGATCAGCTCGCGTGCGCTGCGCCGACTACGGGCCATGTTCGAATGGGTGTCCTTGGACAGGATGCGGAGGCGATGCCCTTGCACGCCTCCCGCCGCGTTGACGCGGTCGGTGGCCAGTAACGCCGCTCGCTCGAAGTTTGCCGCGGTTGCCGAGCCGGGCCCCGTGAACGGCAGCAACAGGCCAACGACCACTTCGTCGTGGTCCGACTCGCTGGGCGCGCCGCAAGCGCTCAGGCTCAGCACCAGCACGCCAAGCGCAGCCAGCCTGAAGCGCGCGGCCAACGAACTTTGGAATATTCTGCGAGAAGAAAGGGTAAACTGCCTCACTTTCGACCTCAATAGGTGTGCATCAATTGCAGGAAGATCTCACCGGGTGGGAGCGGGTACTCAAAGCCCGAAAACCCAGGGTTGGGGCCGCGTTCAGACAGCAGGTTGCGCGCTCTGAGCGCGACGCGCGACTCGTGACCAGGGAACAGGTACAGCTCGCGAGTCGCCAGGTACATGTCGAGCACCAGGTAGGGCTCGAACGTCAGATCGCGACCGGCTTCCACCAGGCTGGTTTCTGCAGCCCGACGCGGGCCGACGATGACCGATTGCGCGCCGAGTTCCAGGGGAACCTGCGGCAGCGAAGGCAGCCCTACGCTAGCACCTGCGCGTGCTATCCAGGGTGGATAGACGACGTTCTCGCTGCCCACCGTGTCCGCGAAATAGCCTTCCCGACCCAGGTCGCGCTGGGACTCGACCAGCTCGAAGGCCCCGTAGAAGGTGAAGTCGTCGTAGTGCTTGATGTCGAAGCGTGACTCCCAGCTGAAGCTCCGCTGACTGGAGACGTTGCGAGCCGTCTGATTGATGCCCTGAGGCGTGAACTCGGCCTTGTCGAAGAGCCAGCTGTACGACACACCCGAGGTGATTCCGAAGAAGCGACTCGGCTTGTAGGACATCTGGTACTCCAACGTCTGGATGCGCTGCGGAGCCAGCGATGTGTTGCCGACCACGTCGCCGGGACGTAGCGGGTCCGCGTACAAGAGGTAAGGCGAGGGGGCTTTGAAGGCCGAACCGTAGAGCAGCTTCGCCACCAGCTCGGGGCTGAAGCGTGAGGTCGCGCCCAGCCGCCCGCTCAGTTGGTCGCCGTAGTGGCTGTTACGATCGTAGCGCAACCCGCCGGTGAGCTTCAGCCAATGTTCGATGACGTGAGCGTTGACGCTGATGAACGCCCCTAGATTCGTGAGCGTGGTATCGGTGGCGTCGGCTTCGTTCACTGGCAACGACTCTCCGGTGAGGCGATTCACCCGCGTGGGCGGCGCCAGGCGCTCGTTGTCGATGACCGTCTCCATGCCCACGATGGTGTTGAACCTCTGCGAAGGCATCCAGTGCACTTCGGCCGTGCCATCGACGCCCCGATAGGACTGATCGCGCTCGACATAGAACAGGTCACTGGCGATCTCCACGCGATCGCTGTCGAGCAGCCCTCCCTGGAAGTAAGTGGACGCGAGCGAAAGCTCGAGCTCGTCGCTGGCCTTGTAGAGACCGTCCAGGTTCAGTCGTAGCTGCTCCAGCCCGATGGTGGTTCCGTACTGCAGGTCGTCTGGACCCGCGGTGTTGGTCAGCTGAGCCCAGTGCGCGAAGTCCCCGCCGCGCTCCAGGCCCGAGAAGTACCCGCTCAGCGAGAGATGACCGTGCTCGCGCCAGACTCCGGCTCGCGCCTGAACCACCGCCGAACGCCGCTCCAAGTTCAGCGCCGTACCCCTGGACCCCACGTACGCCGGCAGCGTCGGTGCTGGAGACTCCGCGGGCAACGTCAAACCGCTGCGATCGGAATGCTCGACGGCCGCGCCCAGCAGAACGTCGAGGCCTCCCACCTGGCCGGTGACGGCGGCGTCGGCGCTCGCGCTGGGGTTGGTGCCGCTGAACCCACCATCGACGCGAGCGCGCAGCGGCCGCGCCGTGTCCGGCTTTACCGTAATGATGTTGACCACGCCCAGGAATGCATCCGCGCCGTACAGGGCCGAGGCGGGACCGCGGATGATCTCGATCTGCTGGACAGAGCTCAGGGGCACCAGCTCGATGCCGAGCCAGTTTCCCGACGTCGTGCGGTACGCCACGGAGCGTCCGTCGATCATCACCTTGATGATGTTGCTTTCGGCCCCCAATCCACCGGTCATGCCCCGCACTCCGGCGTTGGGCAGGATATGATCGTCGATCAAAAAGAACCCCACGGTGTGAGAGAGCACCTCCGCGACGCTCCGATAACCCCACCGTTCGATGTCTTCCCGCGTCACCACGGTGATCACGGCGGGCGCGTCGTCGAGACTTTCGGCGGCTTTCGTTGCCGTTGAAACCTGCACGTTGAGCAGCTTCAAGAGATCCAGGCCGTCGCTGCTGTCGGCTGCTTCCTGCTCGTGCTCTTGCGCTCGTGTCTCGAGCGGGAGCAAGAGCACGCTGCCGAAGAGCACGGCAGAGGTACCGAATGAGCGCCTGTTAATCATCAGTGAACGGGACTCGAAGATCGACTCCGTAGCTAGTTACGGTCCGTTTTCGCCCCGCACAAGGCTTTTGCGGCAAAAGAGCGCGGATTCTGCCGCTAAAGTCGGGGCGCCAGCGGGCCGTTGACTCGGTATGAGTTCGCGAGGTTCGACTAGTCGCTAACGAATCCATGAGTAGGAGTGTGTCTGGACGTGCCGTGGTAACAATGACCGCGCTGGGCCTTGCCACGCTGGGCAGTCGAGCTGCTCGCGCGGCGCGTCCGAGGCTTCTGGTTTTCTTGCATACTGCCGTCAAGCAGCGTGCTCTTGGAGATGCTCTTTCTCGCGGTATGCCGGGTATAGACGTGACGGCCGTGGGTCGTGTCGCGGACTTCGAGCGCGAACTCAAACGAGGTGCTGACGGCGTGCTCACGCTGCCCGTCGTCCTCGACGGTCAAGGCCTTTCGCCCAGTCTCAAAGGGAGCCGTGGCGGTATGGAACGCGAGGCATATGTGCTGGTGGGGGCTGACAAGACCCCCGAGCCGGCTTCGGTGAGTTCGGTGGGCGCGCTCGATATTCTGGGGCGCTCCGGCACCACGGCCTTCGTGCAACGCCTGGTGGGCGGTCACCCCAGGGTGGTGCGGGTCACGAAGCTGGAGGACCTGCTGCCGCTCCTGCAGATGCAGCGGGCCGAGGCGATCCTGCTGCCCGCAAGGCTCAAGGGGACGCTTGCCACAGCTAGCCGCCTCAAACTCGCGGATCACGAGATCAGCGAGGCCGTGGGGCTTGCCGCCCTCGCAACGCCGGGGTGGGGCGGCGGAGCCGTCGCCCACGCGCTGCGTGTGCTGCCGACCGAAACGTCCAAGCTATTCGGAGTTGATACATGGCGCTAACCAGAAGGGAGCTTCTTACGGCCCTGGCGGGCTCTGCTGCGCTGGCTGCCTGTGCTCGCGGAGGGACAGTGACCAATCGCGGCGGCTACCAGGAACTCTACCAGACTCGCCGTCGTGCCGGGGCCCCACGCGTCCTGGTGTGCATGCCCGAGACGAAGCAGACCATCGAAGCCTGGCGGGGCCTGTCCGACGAGCTCTCGCAGGAATTCGAGCTAGTTGCCGTGCGCGTCGATAATCGTGGCGATGCCTCGATTATCGCCCAGGCGGTCGAGCGGCATCGGCCGTCCGCCTTAGTGCTGATGAACAACCCGACCGTGGCGGCGTTTCGCGCCTATGAGCGCACGCGCGAGACGGGGTTCCGAGTTCCTAGTGTGGCGATCATGACCTCGTTTCTGCAAGAGAAGCATCTCGCTTCCAACGAGACCGGGGTCGCCTACGAAATCCCTTTGATCACGTCGGTGACGCACTTGCGCAAGGTGATGGTGGAACACGTCGATCGCATTGGAGTCGTTCACGGTCCGTCGCTGCACGGCTTCGTCAACCTTCAACGCGAGCTGGCGGCGCGCGAGGAGATTCACGTGCTCGCGGAAATGGTAGGCGAAGCACCCAACGAATCGGAGATCAAACGCGCTCTCAGGCAAATCAAGCAGCGCGTGGACGCCGTATGGATCCTCAATGACGATCGTCTGTTGACTCCGCATCTGATTTCCATGGGTTGGCTGCCGGGGTTGAACGAAAGGCCCTGGCGCCCCGCCATCGTTGGGGCGGAGTCCTTGGTCTCGGCAGACTTGGCGTTCGGCACTTTTGCAGTGCTTCCCGATCACACCGAACTCGGCGCCCAGGCGGCGAACATGGTGTTCGATATCGCGGACGAGGGCTGGAAGCTCCCTGAAGGTTATCGCATGCAGCAGCCGCTCTCCACCCGGACGATTCTGGATCTGGCGCAGCTCAACGAGCGATTTCGACTGCGTCCCGGGGCCCTTGCACAGGTCGACGTCGTCCTCGAGTGAGCGGCTTTCGCGCTCGCTGCTGTTCCAGGCGGCGGACCCGTCCGGTCACACTCCTCGGTAGACGTCGTCTCGAGTCGTCTCGGCGCGACCGGCGCGGCTGGATTCTGGCCTCTGGGACCTCCTCGAGGCACCGCGTGCCGAACGCGGGCGTTCTGGAAATACGTCGCCCTCGCCCGTCAGCGGAAAGCTGAGCGAAACCGTGGCACCCGCTCCCTCTGCCGATATGACGTCCATGCTGCCTCCGAGCTCCACGACTCGGCTCTTGAGTGCGGCCATGCCCACACCTCGACCCGAAACCTGAGAAGCCGAGTCTCGCGTGGTCAGGCCGTCGAAACACAGCGCGTCGACCAGCTCGGCATGCGTGGAGTGGGGGAGACCTAGAGCGCGTGCGCGTTGACGCACCAGCTCCCAGCGAATGCCCTTGCCGTCGTCCTTGAGCTCGAACACGAGGCGCTGATCGTACCTGCGGGCCCGCAAGACCAGTGTCCCAGTCCGCGATTTACCCAGCTTCGTTCGCTCGCTGGTGCTCTCCAGACCATGGTCGACGGCGTTGCGTACCGCGTGAACCAGCTCCGAAAACAGCGGGCCCCAGCGGTCGGCGTCCACTCGAAGGTCGCTCGCGTCGATCTGCACGTTGATCGCGCCCTTACCCAGTCGGTCGGCGAGCGCGCGCGCCTGTTCGGCGAGGCGCTCGAAGTAGCGCGAGATCGGTTCGAGTCGCCACTTCAGGAGTTCCTCGCGCAGGCCGCCCGGATCTCCCCGCTCCGCGATTTCGGCGACCAGCTGGTTGAACTCCACTAGCGGTATTTCGACCCGTTGCTCGGCCGCGTCACCCACGAAGTTGGCGACGTGGCTTCTGATGATTCCCCAGCGGTCCTCGAGCTCGCACAACAGATCGGCCGACGGCTCACCCGCATACGCGAGCTGGTCCTCCAGGGCATGGCAGAGCTTGGCCATGACTCCGAGCCCCATGGTCGCGGTGTTGCCCTTGAGGGTGTGCAGGGTTCGCTTCAGTTCGATCGGATTCTTCTCCAGCCTTCCGGAGCAGATTGCGTGGACCATGGCGTCTGCGTCCGCCAAGAACGTTGCGAAGCCGCGCCGGTCGAGCATCAGGCGCTTGAAGCTCTGCATCAGTTCTTGTTGTGCTGCTTCCTCGCGCTCGTGCGCCAGTCTCACGGTGATGTCGGCGACAATGACCAGCATTCCTTCGAACGTCTCGCCACGCGTGAACGGCATGTAGGTCAACTTGAAGGTGCGGCTGCCCTGCACGAGGCGTGAGGGCAGCTGGCTCAAGCACAACGACAGGGGCAGGATTCCGGCGACCAGCTGTTCCCAGCCGAGGCGAAATTGGGCCGCAAACGACTCGGAGACGCGCTCTGTAAATTGCCAGAAGCTCTCGGTCCCTTCTTGTTTTCCGAACCATTCGTCCACGACCCAGGACCGCTCGCTGGCCATGATGCCCTTCGCCGACAATGTGATGAATCCCTGGTCGACGTTGTCCAAGACCAGGCGCATATCTCGGTTCTTTGCGGCGAGTTCGGAGGTGCGCTCTTGCACCCGGCGCTCGAGGGTGCGATTCATCTCCTCCAACTCGTTGTACGAGACGTCGAGCTGCTCGACCATCGTGTTGAAAGATGCGCCGAGCTGCTGGAATTCGTCGCCCGAGCGCACCTCGACACGGACCTTGCGGTTGCCTCTGGCCAGCTGATTGGCGGCCTCGGTCAGCTTGCTTACGGGGCGCGTGGTCTTGACCGCTTGCCGGCGACTCAACAAGAGCCCGACGAGAGTTGCCAGCACGATACACGACACCAGCACCGATAGCGACCGGCTGAGGGCCTGATCGGACGCCTTCTGGGCGTCGGCCAGCGCTCGGGACATGCGCTCCGTCGACAGGCCGTAGCGAATCGTCCCCAGTGGTGGGTCGCCTGCTTCCTCGCCGGCCACAGGAACCGCAACTTCCAGCACGTCGGTCCCCAGGACTCTGGCCCGCCGCACTTGCTCGCGCATGACCAAGGCTTGACCGGCGGTCAGCCCCAAGTTCTTCCATGCATCCTTGTCAGGCGTGCGCAACTTGCCACAACTCTGGCCGCGCTGGCAGTAGGCAAGCGTGTTCAGATCGGCGTCCACGTAGATCCCGTACACCAGCTCCGGGTCGTCCTCGATGGCCTGACCGAGCAGGCCCTGCATGTCGGTGAACGCGTTGTCGAGCGTCAGCCCGCGTAGCGCCAGCGCGTGGTTCTCGGTGAGGACTTTCCCCTTGCTGCGAATTCCGGCTTCGATGTGGCGCTGCACGGCGGAAAGGTTTGCCGCGGAGGTCTGAACGCTCATGGTGCTGACGACCACCAGTGTCGGAATGGCGATCAGAGCCGAGACGAGTAGCAAGGTCTGAACGAATTTTCGTTGAAGGCTTCGCGCGCGCGTCATTGTCAGCGTGTGGCACCGGAGCAAACTGACCCGGGACCACTCAGGGAGGGACGGCTGGAGTCGCCCAAATCCTAAGGTGTCGGTTGACCGCGGCTAGCCAGAGTCGACTGCCCCATGGAGTCGGCCAGCCGCTTAACTAGCGGGTCATTCGTGTCGTGTCAGATCTTGAAACACTCACCTTCGACAACAAATGCGGGGTAATGCTGATGCGAAATGGAAGACTCTTCGGCGGTACTGGCTTGCTGCTGTGCTTCAGTCTCGGAATGGTCGCCTGCGGATCAGATTCGGGTTCGAGCAAGGCATCGAACGATGGCGACGGGTCGACCAGCACGAGCGGGGGTCAACGAGACAACATCGTGGAAATCTTCTCCTGGTGGACGCAGCCCGGTGAAATCGAAGCGCTCCAGTCGTTGTTCGACCTGTACAAGCAAGACAACCAGGGCGCGCGCATCTTCAACGCGGCGGAACAGTCGGGCACCCAGGCGAAGGAAGTCCTGACCCAGCGCCTGGAGGACGACGACCCCCCCGACCTGTTCCAGGAGAACGCTGGCGATCTCAGGATTCGAGTGCAGACGGATGCTTCGAAGTACCTGCCATTGGACGACCTGTTCGACGAGCACGGTTGGCTCGCAAACTTTACTCCAGAGGTGATCACCGACGTTTCCGTCGACGGCCACATCTACGGGATGCCAGTGAACTTGCATCGCGAAAACGCACTATTTTACAACATGCAGGTCTTCGAGGCGCACGGGCTGACCGCCCCGACCACGCTGGACGAGTTCTGGGCCGTTTGTGACGAACTCAAGAGCGAAGGAGTCACCCCAGTGGTCACTTCCTACCAGGGATGGATCTTGAGAATCATGTTCAATTCGCTCGCCATGGGGGCCATGGGGCCCGAAGCCTACCATGAATACTTCACCGGCAATGCCGCGCCCGACGACGAGAGTCTGGACGCGGCGTTGGCTGCGTTCGAGCGTGTCATGAACGACTACATCAATGACGACGCAGGCGATGAAGATTTCGGATGGACGGAGGCGGCTCAGGCCATGTTCGACGGGGACGCCGCCATGTTCTTTCACGGCGATTGGGCGAAGGGTTACGTTCAACAGCTCGGCTGGACTCCGGGAGTCGACTTCGGCGCTGTGGGCGCTCCCGGCGCTTCCGATCTGTTCCTGTACGGTACGGATACGTTCGCGATGCCCGCCGGGGGTCCGAACCCCGATGGGGCGCTGCGCTTCCTGGAGACTGTCGCGTCCCGCGAGGGGCAGGTGGCATTCAACGCGATCAAGGGCTCGAGCCCGGTGCGCCTGGACATCGACGAGTCCGACCTCGATCCTGTGGCAGCGCACACGCTGGGTGATCTAGCGGATGCTTCTTTGCGCATGCCCGTGCCAACCTGGCTGGACGTGAACGATGTCTACGGCGGAACTGTTGCTGACTACGACCAGGCCTTCGCCCGCTACGCGGTCGATCGGGATCTCGACGAACTAAAGGCATTTTTCGTCGATACCTACCCCGGCCACTGAGCCGCGGCGTCCCGGGCGCCCCGAGGTCGAGAGCGGCGACCCCGCGCGGCCATTAACCCACGCAAGTCGAATGCCGTTTGGAAGTGCGCGTGAATGCATCTTTCCGACCTGCTCTTGGGTCTCGACCCGCCCCTGGTTCGCGGCCGCCCGAGCTCAGCCTGGTGGACATCCCCGAGGCTTTGCCCGATGCACTGGTGGTACTCAGCCACGTGGGAGTCGTCCAGTTTGCCAATCGAGTCTTCCTTCAGTTCGTTGGATTCGATGCGGCCTCGGTGGTGGGCAAGCCCTTGGAGAAGCTGATATCGGATCAGGAGGTCATGAAGTTGGTCGGGGTCATGGCAACCCTGGACCAGGGACCGCTCGAAGATCGCACCGTTCTCTTCGACAGCCGCTCCGGCGGCGCCCGGCCGCTCGTGGTCCGATCGGGGCTGAGGGCGCCTGGAGAGCCGGTGGTGCTCGTCGGGCGCGCTCCCGGGAGCGCGCAGCGTGAGCTGGCCGAGGCCACGCGCTGGGTGGCGGCGGAGCAAGAACGGGTGCGCGAGATCTCGGAGGCGCACGCTTCGCTCGAGGCCTGGAATCGCGCGCTGACGCGGACCCAGAAGGAGCTGTCGGACGCCTACCAGAAGCTCAAGCAGGAAACGGAGGCGCGGGAGCGGCTGGAGGACGAGCTGAAACTGGCGCAAAAACTGGAGGCGATCGGTCAACTGGCTGCCGGCATCGCGCACGAAATCAATACGCCTTTGCAGTACATTGGCAGCAATGTGTCGTTCTTGGTTCGCGCGTTCGACGCGTTACGGAAATATGCTGACGAGCTGCGCGAACTCGTTCTCTCTGGTGTTGGCGCGAAGCAGGGGGAGCCGAAACTGAAAGAGCTGGAAAGGTCTTTGCGGATGGGGCTCATCATGAAGGAAGTGCCCGGAGCCATCCAGCAGACTCTCGACGGCGTCCAGCGGGTGTCGAAGATCGTCCATGCGATGAAATCGTTCGCTCACGGGGACGCCGAGGTAAAAGCGCCCGCCGATGTGAACCGCGCGATCCTGGACACGCTGGTGATCTCGCAGAACGAGTACAAGCACGTGGCGGACATCGAAACAGAGTTCGCGGAGCTGCCGCTGGTGTATTGCCATATTGGGCGCCTGAATCAGGTGTTCCTGAACCTGATCGTGAATGCAGCGCATGCCCTCGAGGACAAGAACCCGGCTGGACGCGGCGTGATTCGCGTAGCCACGCGACCGCTGCCCGGTGCGATCGAAGTGGTGGTCAGCGATACCGGTTGTGGCATACCGGCGGCTCTGCGTGCAAAGGTGTTCGAGCCGTTCTTCACCACCAAGAAGGTCGGTCGTGGCAGCGGTCAGGGCCTTTCATTGGCCAGGACCATCGTCGTGGACGGTCACGGGGGGCAGCTCCGTTTCGAGACCAAAGAGGGCGAGGGGACGACGTTTTACGTCGTGTTGCCTCTCTCTGAACCGCGTTCCTCGAGCTAGGGACCCGGGCGACGAGTTCAGCGTCACGGGTTCGCGCCCGCGCAGATCCATCCGGACAGCAAGGCAATCTCGGAAGACGAGAGCGGGCTGTCCGCTTTGGGCATCAGCGTTCCGGAACACAGGTCAGCACCGGTGAGCTTCTGCAGCAAGTAGCTACGCGCGGGATCGCCCGGCGCCACCAGTAGTCGGCCATCGGAGCACTCAGAGGCCGTCACCCCCACGAGATGGTCGTAGCTTGCCTCGCTGTTCAGGTCGAGACCTTCGCGCGGCATCGCGCCCCCGTGGCAGCCCCGACCCGCGCAGCTGGCAGCGAGCATAGGCGCAACGTCCCCGCTGAACGAAACGGAGCCGGTTGTATCGCACTGGCACTTTCCTTCATTGCAGCTTTCACCCGAGCCGCAGTAGACGTCGCACGCACCGCAGTGATCGCGGTCACTGGACAGGTCGACGCAGCTCGCGCCACAGGCGCTCGTGCCTTCAGGGCAACCGATGCAGACGCCCTCCGTGCAGACTTGGCCTCCCGAGCAGCTGGCCCCACAGGCGCCGCAGTTCGCCGCGTCCCGGGTCACGTCGACGCAGGCGGAGCCACCGCAGGTTTCGCAGTCGGGTATCCCGTCTCCAAGGTCGACGATCCATTGTCTGACACATCCGAGGTCGGTCGCGTTCAGTGTGCTCCCCAGGGGCATGGGGTCTCCGCACGCGGGTTGGCTCTGACTCAGTTTTTGCCAGAGCAGGGATTGCTCGGGGCTGCCGGCGACCAAGCGGATGCTCCCCGCACACAGGCTGGAGGGAACGCCGAGCATCTGGCCTGCGGGATCGGCTCCGCTCAGGTCGAGGCCGGCGGCGGCTTGGACTGAGTCGTGGCAAACACTGGCGCTGCAGTTGCCGGCAAAGATCTGTCGCACGGTGTCGATTGTGCACGCAGGCGCCGTGCCGCCCGTTGTCGAATCCGACGTCGTCACGCCCGCAACGGAACCTGACGTCGTGGAATTGGTCGTGTCGCTGCCCGAAGCCGGCCCGTCAAGGCCCGAGGAACTCTCCGCCCCGCCGGTCGACGACGCGGTGACGTCGCTGGTCAGGGCAGGTGCCGACCCACTTCCTCCAGTGTTCCTCGACGCCGCAAACGAATTCCCTGCGCTTTCCCCGGGCCCGGCCTGCCCAGTGCAAGCCGTCGCCAACATGAACACCAACAGTGCGCTCGCCGATTCCCTCATCTCTTCCATGAGTGGGAGGTGGATGGCAGATTTATCGACGGACTGGCGCGTCCGTCGGGATGGTCTCGTTGTAGTTTCCTGTCGACCAGGCGTTACTCGACGGGCATGAAGAATACGCCGCGTAGGTCTTCGCTCGCCGAAATGGGGGCCGCATCCCCGTTGCCTGGCTGACGCCACGACAGTACTCGGAACTGATAGTACATCCCTGGGTCCAGGGGACCTTCGTAGTCGAGCGTTACCTCGGATTTCCCACTTACGCTCGGCACCATCAGGTTTTGCCAGACTTCGTCGCCGAAGGCATTGAAGACTCGCACTTCGTACCAGTCTTCGCTGCTATCGTCGGCCCAGGTCAAGGTGGGCCTGGTGCTCACGGACTCGGGAGCGTCGACACCCGGCGAGAAGATCTCGAGGGCCTCTGTGACCTTGAAGGACTCGGAAAGCGAGACCTCGGGCTGGTCGGCGCTAATCTCTACGGATACGAACCCGGTTCCTCCGATATTGGTATCCGGGTCCCGAACCAGGTCATCGTTTTCGTAGGCAGCGAGCACCACGTAGCGCCCCTCGGGCACGCCTTCGATCACGAAATCGCCATCCACGTTCGGCGCGCCGCTCTTCGGCGCTCTGAGGCCGCGCGGCACCTCTCCGCTCGCCGCATCGGGGTCGAAGGTGTCCTCGACGACCAGAATGACACTGGTTTGGGCGTTGCCGGGCGCATTGACGATCTGGATGTTTCCACTCACCCGCGTGGTTCCCAGACTGCGTTCGAGGAGTTCCACGTCGTCCACATCGTCAGCGTCGACAGTGACCGAGTCGCTCTCGAGTTGAATGTCAGCGGCGTACCCACTGACCGTGTAGCTGCCCTCGGGCACATTGAAGATGGTGAAGTTACCGCTCTTGTCGGAGATGGCGCTGATGGCGCCGCCGTCACCGCTGGCCACGACCAGGACACCGCCGACTTCGCTGTGGCTGCCGTCCAGAGCCATGACCTGCCCGGTGATCGAGTGGAGACCCTCGGCATCCAGCGGGATGAGCGTGATATCGGTGAGGGCGCTGTCGACCACGTAGCTCGGAGCGTCGAGCGTGGCGTCCTTGCTGCTGATGGGAAGGGCCACCCTGATGCCGCTCGGGAAAGGCTGGTACAGGTCGGCGCTGGCTCGCAGGGTGAACGTGGCGTCCACCGGCGCTCCGTCTTCGTCCCTTGCCACCGGGACCGGAAGCTCGTAACTGCCGTCGGCGTCGGTGATGGCGACGTCGGAGACGGCGACCCCCTCTGCGTTGATCGCGATCACTTGCGCTTCGGCTACGGGGTCTCCGTTGCTGCTGTCCGAAACGTCGCCGCGAAACACGACGGGCTCGAAGCAGCGATGCTCCCCGCCAGTCACCTCGGCGCAGGTCAGGCCGGCGTCGCAGAAAGGGTGGTCCGGATCGCACGCTCCGGTGCGCAGCGTGAAGCAACGCGGGTCCTGGTCGGCTTCTGCGTCTGCGTTCGTGCTTTCGTTCGCCTCAGTTTGTGGGGCCTTGCACTGTTCGGTGTCGGCGCAGCCCCCGTTGTCGAGGTCGGTGTCGTGAGGATCGCACGGAGCGCCCGCGGTGAGGGTGCACACGAAACCATCGTCGTGCGCGCTGCAGGCCAGATCCGCGTTACAGCTCTCGAGTTGGTCTGGATCACAGCTCGAGCCGAGCGCTCCTGTCCGGCCGGAGTCCTTGTCGTCGCTGCTCCCACATGCGCCGAAGGTCAGCAACATCATGAGCGCGCAGGCTGTACGTAGCTCGTGGCAAAGATGTAATCTCATCGTCTCTTTCTTTCGAAGTGCCCTGAGTGGGGAGCCTCTCGCGCCTCCCATTCTTGTGTGGCCACGGTGTCGGCAAATTATTGCCGGCTGACGCGGCCTTGCGGTGTCGGCATTGGCTCGGGTCAGTTCTGCACGAGGCAGCGGCCGCCGATACAGGTGACACCGAGCGATTCATCACAGCAGTCGCTGCTTTGCTCGCAGGTCTGTGCGTACGCGGAACAGCCGGGGGTGTTGCCTGTACCGCCGCTGGAGCTGCCACCGGTGCCGCTGCTGCCGCCAGTACCGCTGCTGCCGCCGGTACCACCGGTCCCCGTGGACGGGTTGCAGGTGCCGTGGACCTCGCCAGCCGCGATGCTGCACACCTTGCCGATGCAGCAGTCGGCGTTGGTGGTGCAGCTCTCACCCTCTTGGTTGCAGGGATGGTCGCCGCACTTGAGGCGGTTCTCGTCGTCGGGATCCGGCACGCAAGGCCTGGCGTCGCAGCAGTCGCCCGAGTTCGAGCAGGAGCCTCCTTCGGGCACGCAATAGTCGTCCGCAAAGCCGTTGCAGCGCGGGATCCCGAGCAGATCGTACTCGCAAGAACCCTTCTGCCAATTGGGATTGGAGGGGTTCGCGTTGGTGGGACAGCAATTGCTGGGCAGCTGGCTCGACTCCGAGCATAGGCCGCCGCTCAGCTGGCACACGTCACCTTGTGGGGTGCAGCGTTGCGACTTGCAACGCCCGAAAACGTCGTCCGGGCTTTCGCGTTCGCAGAATGCGTCACTTTCGCCCGAGCCCGGCAGGTCGGCAGCGGGGTCGCCGCCGCAGCAGTCGGTATCGCGCACGCAGAGCTCGCCTGCCGGGCGACAACCACTCGGGGGCTGGCAGATGAAGATCCCCGCCGGCCCGGGGCCACAGGCGCGACTACAGCATTCCGCGCAATCACTTCCGCAGATCATGCCAGCTTGGCCGGCCTTGCAGCGATCAGGTCCGACTTCCAGCGTGCCGCAATAGCCCAGAGTGCCGTCGCCGCCATTGATGCAATTGCCGCTGCAGCAATCGGAGTCGCCGCCACACAGATCTCCGAGTTGCACGCAGTGGGAAACTGCTTGCGAGCAGTAGCCGTCGTTGCACAATCCCGAGCAGCAATCGTCGTTTTGTTGGCACGAGTTTCCTGATGACCTGCACGTGTAAGCGCCGCCGTTGATATCCGCGCAGGTGCCTTCCGAGCAGCTCCCACCGCAACACTCTTCGTTGCTGCTGCAGTCGTCGCCGTCACTCACGCAGGTGCCGTCACTGCAGGTGCCAGCTTCGCAACTGAAGGAGCAACAGTCGGAGTTCTGCGTACAATCGGAGCCCTCCGTTTTGCATTCGATGACATTCCTCCCACAGCTGTTCGTCGAGACGTCGCACACGTCCGAGCAACAGTCACCGGGCTCCGTGCACGCTTCGCCGAAGCTTCCGCAAGTCGGTCCAATGTTGCCCATGCCCGCCCCTCCGCCAGCGGCGGAGCTGGCACCGGCCCCCGTGTCGGCTCCGGCACCGCCGCCCGCGCTGGTGCCGCCGCTATTGGCCCCTGCGGAGTTGCTGCCGCCCGCGTTGGTACCCCCCGACCCGGTCGCGCCGGTTCCTCCGCTGGCCGCATTGGACGCAGCGCCATGGTCACTACCCGAATCGCCGCAAGCCTGGAGCCAGAGAAGACCCAGAGCGCACGGGATGAGAGCCATTCTAGTCTTTGAGATGCGCATTGCTTTTCCTCGGGTGAAGGGAAGCCTCGGGCCCCTTCATCGTGAGTGAGTGGCGGCCCACGGCGTTCGCTATTGAACCATTGCCGTGCGCTTCGTGTGCGCGATGGGCTTACCTGTGCGTCGTGGCGGTGACGCAGAGACGGGGCCGCGCCGTCCCGCCCAGCTCGGAGCCTCGGCACTCTCGGCACGGGGGCTCGCAGATTTTGCGGCGAAGTGCGACGGCTCCACGAACCTTTGGGCCGGGCTTCTGGCTGGATTGCCACGGAAAGCGCAGTGCTCGCAGGTGGGCCGGGCTACCGCAGGGCTTTTGAATTGTAAGGGTTTTGTTCGGTACCGAGAGGAGGTCTGGCCCGCTGGAGGCGCGGGGGACCGGAAAGTCGAAGCAGTCAGTCTCGGTTGGCGCGTCTCATGCTTGGGGTGAGCGACGAGCCCGAGCGGGCCCATGGCCGGTTCACGTGGTGAGCCACTGACTGGTCGCCGCGGGGCTCGGCCCACGCTATGCTCTCACCAACTGCCATGTTCTCCCGCCTGCTAGCAGCCTTGATGGCCTTGCTGCTGCTGGCCGCTTCCAGCGCGGCCGGGGCCGGTTCGGTCGTGTGCCGGATGCATGGCGGTGTGCACAAGAGCTGTTGCTGTTGCCACAAAACGCAGGCAGAGCCCGGGGGAGACTGGGCCAAGCTGCAGAAAGACCACCGGTGCTGCGAGGTCCGACTTCCCGACGGAGCACAGGCAGGCACGGGCGCTGCTACAGTGGCGCTCGACGGTCCGGTGCAGCTGCCGCTAGCGGTCTTCGAGCCCATGCACCCCCAGGTCGTTTCGCGGCCGAGCCGTGAGCTGGCGCTCCCTGTGGGGTCGCGGGCTCCGCCTTCGCGGGCGGGTCCAGCACTCTTCGTCTGGAACTGCAGCTATCTGATCTGAGCCTTCTTGCACCTTCAGGCTGAGCGGCGGCGAGCGTGCGCGCCGCTCGCGGTGACGAGTCTGTCGCTTGCGGCGAACGCGTACCGCCGAACTTGAACCGTGTACAGGAGTCAGAATGGATGTTGCATAGCTTCGATTCGACGAGCCGGCTCGACCGCTTCCGCCCGTGCCTCGTCGTGCTGAGTTTGTTCGGCTGCGCCAGCAGTCAGGTCGCGAAACACAACGAAGGGCTCAGGGCAGAATTGGCCAGCTCGGCGCCGCGTGCATCGGAACGCGCTCGAGGCGCCGATCTCTCCAGCGCTGACCGCCTCGACCGCGCCCGACTGATTCGTGCAGTGCTCGAGCGCAATCCCAGTGTCGAGTCAGCCCGGCAGGCGTGGCGAGCCGCGCTGGCGGAGCACTCTCAGAGGAGTGCTCTCGACGACCCGAGGCTCGAATACTCCTTTGCGCCATTGAGCATCATTTCCAGCGATGTGAAGTACGGGCAAACCATCACTCTCAGCCAGAAGCTTCCGTGGCCCGGCAAACTCTCGCTCGCTGGGGAGGTCGCCGTCGCTGAAGCGGAGGCGGCGCGCGACGACTACGAAACCACCCGGCTGGAGCTCGCCCTGATGGCCTCGTTGCTCTTTGACCAGTACTACGCTGTCGAGCGCTCGCTGGAGCTGAATGCCCAGCACCATGATTTGGTCGAAGACATCAAGCGCGCGGCCGAGGCTCAGTACGAGACGGGCCGCGTGCCGCAGCAAGAGCCGCTGGGGGCCGAGATCGAGCTCGCCTTGGTCGAGCGCCAGCGGCTCGGTCTCGAAGCCAGGCGCGCCGTGGTGGTCGCGCAGATCAACGGCCTGTTGCACCGGCATCCCGAGACGTCGGTCCCGCCGCCACCGGCCGAACTCGACCTGCCGGAGCTGAATGTAGCCAGCAGTCAGAAACTGCAACAACAAGCACTCGCGCAGCGTCCGGAGCTCGGCGCGCGCCGCTCGCAACTCAGAGCGCGGCAAGCAGCGCGCAAGCTTGCCGACCGCGAATCGTATCCGGACATCGGTGTGATGGCCTCTTACAGTTCGATGTGGGCCATGCCCGAACACCGCTGGATGCTCGGGTTCTCTGTGAATCTTCCGGTACAGCTGGGCAGGCGGGAGGCTGCCGTGGAGCAGAGCGAGGCCAGAATTGCTCAAGTGAAGGCCCAGCTCAGCGAGCTCGGCGACAAGATTCGCGTCGAAGTCGAGCAGGCGCGCCAACGCGTCATCGAGGCACGCCAGGTCGTCGACCTTTACAAGAAGCGCCTCTTGCCCACCGTGCGCGCGCAGATCGAGGCGGCGAGCGCCGCGTACGTGACTGGGAACGCCAGCTTTCAGTCGCTCATCGATGCGGAACGGTCTTTGCGCAACATCGAGCTCGACTATCAGGAAGCGCTGGCGAAGCTCGGACAAGAGCGAGCCGAGCTCTTGAGAACGCTCGGACGCATCCCGGGGAACTCCGAGGAAGGAGCCAGGCCATGAAACTTTTCGAACGGCTCGGAACTCATCGCCGCAAGCTGGTCCCGGCGCTGGTCGTTCTGGTGGGGCTGGTCGCCGCACTGATATTCCGACAGCAGCTTCACTGGTGGTTCACCGGGGAGCCAACCACCAGCGGGGTCCCGGCAGACGCGCGCAAAGCCGAGGCGGGCCCGTTTGCGCTCGAAGCCGCTCTGGTGCCCGACCCGGCGCGCGAGAAAGGCAACACGCTCAGGCTTCGAGTCGAGGACACTGACAGCCAACCCGTGAAGGGCGCGAAGGTCCGCGTGACCTATCGCATGCCTGCGATGGGGTCGATGCAGGAAATGCGTGGAAAGGCCGATGTCTCGGAGCAGGCAGGCGGTGTGTACGACGCACGCTTCGACCTGCCCATGGGCGGTAGCTGGATGCTCGAAGTCACCGTCGAAAAAGGGGAGCGCTCCGGTGAAGTGACGTTCAACACCACGGTGGGCACGCCCGGGCTCACCGTGACCGGCGAGCAGAAGTCCGGCGCGGCTGCGCACGCGGCCATGAAGCACCCTGGGGTACCGGAACTTCCAGAGCACGAGTTCGACGACAGCGAGCTCGCGCGTCTGCGCGAGGCGTTCGCCACCTACGAAGCCGTGCGCACGCGGCTGGCCCACGACAGCACCGAGGGGCTCCCCGTCTATGCGGAGGCCATGCACAAGGCGCTCGGCGAGGTGGCGCGCGACAAGCAGAAGCTTCCCGAACCGCTGCGCCAGACTCTTGGTCACGCCGCGCAGGCGGCAGAGGCGCTTGGCAAGGCCGGTGACGCCGAGGCGGCGCGCGCGGCGTTCGCCGGGCTCAGCATGAACCTGATGGCTCTCGCGGCGAGCGACAAGCGTCTCTCCGAAGGGCTGCACGTGTTCCGGTGCCCCATGGCCAAGGGGTTCCAGAAGTGGTTTCAACCGTCCTCGGACCTCGAGAACCCGTACATGGGCGAGAATATGCCGACTTGCGGTGAGAGCTCGGAGTGGTCCGATCGCGGGCAAGAAACGAGCGCGCCTGGTGCCCAGGGGCACGACCACGGCCAGGCCGCCGAGGGCGACATCGCCTACTACACGTGCCCGATGCACCCATCGGTGAAGCAACAATCGCCTGGGCAATGCCCGATTTGCGGGATGGACCTCACACCGGTCACCAAACAGGAGGTCCAAACAGGGATCATCTTCGTCGACGAGATTCGGCGCCAGCGCATCGGGGTCAGGACGGCAAAGGTGATCAACAAGAAGATGGAGGTTCGCATTCGGGCGGTTGGGGAGGTGAAGGTCGACGAAACGCGACTCGCCGATGTGAACTTGCGCATGAGCGGTTGGGTGCAACGCCTGCTCGTGAACGAGACCGGACAGCGCGTGGCGCGCGGGCAAACCTTGTTCGCGCTCTACAGCCCCGAGCTGTATGCTGCCCAACTAGAACACCTGGCGGCGGTGCGCCGGCTCAAAGAGGGCACCTCGGAAATGCTCGCAGGGCTCGCCAAAGCCTCGCGGCAGCGTCTTCGCCTGTTGGGGATGACCCAAGCTCAGATCGAGGCGCTCGAAAAGCGCGGCGAGGCCTCAGAAAACGTTCCCATCAGCGCCCCGGCCAGCGGCTACGTGATCGAGAAGAACGTCGTCGAAGGTGCACGGGTGGAAGCGGGCATGCTCGTCTATCGTATTGCCGATTTGAGTCGCATCTGGATCGATGCGGAGGTGTACGAGTCGGACCTGCCCCATGTGAAGAAGGGTCAGGCGGTGACCGTACGGCTGCCCTACGTGCCCGACAAGAGCTACCAGGGGAAGGTCGACTTCATTTATCCGACTCTTCAGAACAAGACTCGCACGGGCCGCGTTCGCGTCGTGCTGAAGAATCCGGATCTCGAGCTCAAGCCGGACATGTATGCGAACGTGGAGCTCAGCGTCGAGCTGGGCGAGCGCTTGACGATTCCCGACTCGGCAGTGGTGTACACGGGGCCGCGTCGGCTGGTGTTCGTGGATCTGGGCGCAGGGCGCCTCAGACCGAAGGCAGTCGAGCTCGGCGTGCACGCAGAGGGCGTCTACGAGGTCGTCGGTGGGCTTCAGGCCGGGGACGTGGTGGTCACATCGGGCAACTTCTTGATCGCGGCCGAGAGCCGATTGCGCTCCGCAACCAACTACTGGGAAGGCTCGAATGCTGCCGAATGAGGGCGAGCAGGGTCACGAGGGCCTGATCGCTCGCATCATCGCTGCTTGCGCTCGCCGGCCGCTGGTGACGCTGGTGTTCGTGCTGATGGCTGGAGTTTGGGGGTACTATTCGATTCGGCACGCACCCCTCGACGCGATACCGGACCTCTCCGACACGCAGGTGATCATCCTCACCGAATGGCCGGGACGTAGCCCGGACCTGGTCGAGGACCAGATCACCTACCCGATCCAGAGCTCGCTGCTGGCGGCGCCCAAGGTGAAGTTCGTACGCGGACAGTCCTTCTTCGGGCTCTCCTTCGTGTACGTGATCTTCGAGGACGGTACGGATATGTACTGGGCGCGGAGCCGCGTGCTCGAGTACATGAATTCCGCAATGGCCGACCTGCCCGAGGGCGTCAAGCCGACGCTCGGTCCAGACGCCACGGGGGTTGGATGGGTTTTCGAGTACGCGGTGGTCGACAAGAGCGGTCACCAAGACTTGCAAGAGCTCAGAGCGCTGCAGGACTGGAACATCCGCTATGCGCTCGAAAGCGTACCGGGCGTCGCCGAGGTGGCTTCTATCGGTGGCTTCGTGAAGGAATACCAGATTCAGGTGGACCCAGTCCGTTTGCGCGCCTACGGCATCTCCATCGCAGAGGTCGCGCGTGCGGTGCGCCGGGCAAACGAAGACGTCGGCGGCCGCACGCTCGAGATCGCCGGTCACGAGCACATCATCCGGGGGCGCGGGTACGTGAAGTCACTGGATGACCTGCGCAAGATTCCTCTGAAGTTGGGCGAGGACGGCACTCCGGTGCTGTTGCGCGACGTGGCGGAGGTGAACATAGGCCCCGCCATGCGTCGCGGCATTGCCGAGCTCGACGGCGATGGAGAAGTGGTCGGTGGCATCGTGGTGATGCGCTATGGCGAAAACGCGCTGAAGGTAATCGATGCGGTCAAGGAACGGCTGGAACAGGTAAAAAAGGGACTGCCCAAAGGAGTCGAGGTCAAGGTCACCTACGATCGTTCGGGGCTGATTCGGGCATCCATCGACACGCTCAGGCACACGCTCATGGAAGAGATGATCGTGGTGAGCGTGGTCATCTTCTTGTTCCTGCTGCATGCCCGCAGCGCGCTCGTTCCCATCATCACCTTGCCACTGGCGGTGGTGCTCTCGTTCATTCCGATGCTATTTCAAGGGCTGACCGCCAATATCATGTCACTGGGTGGAATCGCGGTGGCCATTGGCGCGATGGTAGATGCTTCGATCATCATCATCGAGAACATCCACAAGAAGCTCGAGGAATGGGAACGTGCGGGGGAGCCGGTGCCGCGCTGGCAGGTCACGGTTTCCGCCATGCAGGAAGTCGGGCCGTCCATATTCTTTTCCTTGTTGGTCATCACCGTGTCGTTCATCCCGGTGTTCACGCTGGAGGGTACCGAGGGCAGGCTGTTTTCGCCCCTGGCCTTCACGAAGACCTACTCCATGGGGTTCGCGGCCATCCTCGCGATCACGCTGACACCGGCTTTGGCGGTGCTGTTCATTCGCGGCAAGGTGCTGCGGGAGGACAAGAATCCGCTGAACCGCTGGCTGGTGGCCTTGTACGCACCGGTGGTGCGCTTCGTCGTGCAGTACCGCAAGACCGTCATTCTGCTCGCCTGCGTGGCCATGGCCTTCACCATTCCCGTGCTCTCGCGGCTGGGCAGCGAATTCATGCCGCCGCTCAACGAGGGCGCGATCTTGTACATGCCTACGGCACCGCCGGGTATGTCGGTGACCGAAGCCTCCAATGTGCTGCAGTCCATGGACCGACAGCTGAAGCAGTTTCCCGAGGTGGTCAGTGTGTTTGGCAAGATGGGTCGCGCGCGCACCGCGACCGACCCTGCGCCCATCGGCATGGCGGAGACCACCATCGTGCTCAAGCCGCGCTCCGAGTGGCGCCCAGGGCTCACCTGGGAAAAGCTGATCAAGGAGATGGACGAGAAGCTGTCCTATCCGGGCATGCCCAACATCTGGTGGATGCCGATTCAGACGCGGACCGAGATGCTGGCGACGGGCGTGCGCAGCCCACTCGGTATTCAGGTTTTCGGTGACGACCTGGATACGATCGAAAAGACCGCCATTGAAATAGAACATGCTGTTTCGGAAATTCCCGGTACGCGGAGCGCCTTCGCGGAGCGCTCCACGGGCGGGTTCTTCATCGATTTCAAGGTGAATCGCGAGGAGGCGGCCAGATATGGTCTGAGTGTGAGCGATATCAATGAAGTCGTCATGACCGCGGTGGGTGGCATCCCCGTTTCGGAAACTGTCGAGGGGCGTGAACGCTACCCCATCAGTGTGCGCTATGCGCGCGAGTTTCGAGACGACCCGACTTTGCTCGAGAGTATCCTGGTTTCCACCCAAAGTGGGGCGCAGATTCCGATCACGCAGGTGGCAGACATCAGCTTCGAAACCGGCCCGCCGATGATTCGAAGCGAGGACGGCAAGCTGGTCGGCTTCGTATTCGTCGACACCGATCGTCCTATCGCCGACTACGTCGCCGATGCGAAGCAGAAGATCGATGACAAGGTCTCCTTGCCCGCCGGCATTCGGTTGGGCTGGGCCGGGCAATTCAAGTATTTCGAGCGCGCCAAGGCCAAGTTGAAGCTGGTCGTTCCGCTGACGCTGCTGGTCGTGCTCATGCTTTTGTACTGGAATACGCAGTCGGTCGCGGAAACCGCGATTGTGATGTTGGCGGTTCCCTTTTCACTCATTGGTGCGGTTTGGCTGCTTTACCTCTTGCAGTACAATATCAGCGTCGCGGTGTGGGTAGGGCTCATCGCGCTGGCCGGGCTCGATGCGGAAACCGGCGTCGTCATGTTGTTGTACCTGACACTGTCGCACAAGCGTTGGTCTTCGGAAGGGCGGTTGAGGACGTTCAGCGACCTGCGCGAGGCGATAGTGGAAGGCGCGGCCAAGCGAGTGCGCCCCAAGCTCATGACGGTGATGACGACGATGATCGGGTTGTTGCCCGTCTTGTGGAGCACCGGTACGGGGGCGGACGTGATGAAACGCATCGCCGCCCCGATGGTAGGCGGTCTGGTGACATCGTTCCTGCTCGAGCTCACGGTGTATCCGGCGTTGTTCGCCGTGTGGAAGGGAAGGGGATTGTCCAGGCCTTCCGCTGAAGAGGCCGTTCGGACTCCGGCTCCGGAGTCCGGTTAGTGGCCGAGTAGCGCGGCGCGCCAGTCGAGCAGGCTTGCTCTGGCTGTCCAGTAGGCTTGCGAATAGGCGTAGGGGTAACGTCGCCTGCCAATGGCAAGTGCCAGGAACACCAGGAATGCAGCAGCCACGAACACCAACCACCAGTGGCGCTTGCGCGCCCGATGGCGGGCCGGCGGGATGGTGTCGACCAGCTCCCGGGCTCGATGGACCGCCAGGGAGGTTTGCTCGGGTGCGTCCAAATCGTCCATGACATCTGCGGCAATTTCCGGGCAAAGCTCGATGGTCGCGAACCATTCGCGAATGAAGATCATAGGGTCGTCGACGCTGAGCCGAGGCAGCAAGCGCCCGAGCTTCACGTCGATCGCGGCCGGGTCCAAGAGGGCGTTTGCTGACCCCAGCGCGGCAAGCTCTATCACCTCGGTTGGAGTGGCCAGCAACGGACCGTCCGCCAGCTGACGGGCAACACTGGCAGGGGCACGATGGGCAGGCACGAATTCCGCGCGCCGCTGCGAGGCCACTGGCGGTTCAGAGGCACCGGAGCCGTGTCCGAGTTCAGCGGGGGGTCGCCGCTCGGGCTCCTCGGGAAGGAGGGCGCTTGGCGTCGGAGGGCCTTCGGGTGGACAATTGGAGAATCGCAAGGCGGTGCTGTGTCCGAAAATTCACTCGATCAAACTAGCACGCGTTTCCGCTCGGCGCATGGGGTACGAAGGCTGGCGTTCGATGCTCGACCGCTCAGAGCGGAGCGGGCGCAGTGAGACGAGTCTTCGAGCGCGGGACGACCTTTCGCCTGGTCGCATGTGGGTTGGATGCGCACCGAACGAGATACCACCCGAGGTGGGCGCCTGAGCCTCTGCCGCGGTCAAAGCCGCGTCCAGGGGACGCGATTGGTTTGTCGAGCCCTTGCGCGCCCCCGGGTATCGGTTGACCGTCACCGAAGGGTACTGCGAAACAGCTATTGGCTGCGCTCGAGCGCAGCGACGACGCGGCGCAGCCTCGCTTCGGCCTCTTGGGCAACCGGCGCCACGCTCGCGTTGTCGACCAGGCTGAACATCGCCTTGGGGTCGCCAATGGAAACGGCGATCCCCTCGGGAGCCTCCTGGACCACGGCATTGCACGGAAGCAAAAGGCCGATCTCCGGATCTCCATCGAGCGCCTGTTTTGCGAGCTGTGGGTTGCAGGCCCCTAGAATCACGTATCGGCGAAAGTCGGCGTCGAGCTTCTTCTTGAACGTTTCCTTGACGTCGATTCGCGTCAGCACTCCAAAGCCCTCGTCCTTCAGCGCTGCGGTCACTCGCTCGACCGCCTCGTCGAAGGCGGCGCCGCGTAGCGTGGTGCCAAAGCCATAAGGTGTTCCAGTCATTTGTATTCTCCTGTGCAAAAGAATTTCTATTTGCGAAGCATCCAGCATTGACCGGATTGCATGCGTTCTTGGTGCATGCGGGCGTGGCTGCGCAGGGAGTCCAACTGGGCCGCTTCGACAGGCGTCAGCACGAGCTTCGCGCCGTTGTCGACGTTCTCCACGGAAGCCTTGGCCGCCGGCATCGGGCCCATACCCGAGCCCATTCCTGCACCTGGGCCCATTCCTGCACCTGGGCCCATTCCTGCACCTGGGCCCATTCCTGCACCTGGGCCCATTCCGGTGCCTCGATTCATGCCCATGCCCATTCCCGGGCCCATGCCCATTCCCGGGCCCATGCCCATGCCGCGCATTTGATGCCACATCATCCCGCGCGTCCCGCGCATCCGATACATTTGCGCCATCTGCTGCACGCGGCTGCGCAGGTCATCGACGTTGGCGGTTGACGTCGTGAACGTCAGTGCGACGCCGTCATCGGTATCGCTGACCGCGACCTTCGCATCGGAGACCACCATTGGGCAGCTGGATTGCATCTGCTGCATCATCGGACTCATTCCGACGCCCGGCTGACCACTACCCGGTTCCGCCGGACCCGGGCGAGGCGGCATCATGGCCGGCCCGGGCGTGGCCTCCGGCTGGGTAGCGGAGATATTAGCCTCCGGGGATGGCTGAGCGCCTGGTCCACCTTCATTCTTCTCACAACCGACCGAAAGGATCAGAGCGAGCGCGCCGCCCGCCAGCAGGGTGAATCTCGATGGTGTCATGGCTTCCTCTTCTGGTTCGAATCGATATGGATCAGAGGTTTTCGGGACAGACGGAGTGTGTACGCTGGATTTTCACTCGCCCGGGCGCTGCTCGCTGGTTGCGTAGGATTTGCGCACTCGCCGAGCCACGTTTGGCCCCCGTGGTGCGTTTGGGATCTCCTTGCGAAACCAGCAGAGACCACGCTTGCAAACGAAGGGAATGGCCCATCCAGGCCGTGCGCGGGCTCACGACTGCCCCAACCTGCCGAGACCCGAGCTGTGGTGCCAGGCGCTGGACCTGGACGCCTACGGTACAGGTCGTTTTCGTGTTCCTGGGAAGGCATGGCACCGAGGTCCTCGACAGGTATCTGTAAGGCAAGGTGCGTGCCACCGAGCACGCGAGTGCGGAGGCTTCCAGCAGCTTCGGGCGCCCGAGCCGATCGTGGTGCTGGCGCAGAGCTCACGGCGGACGCATGCCCCCGTGCTCCGCGGCTCGAAGTGTCGGCGGTTTCAGTCCAGACGGTCGAACGACGTTGCCAGCACCTGTCTGGCGTGACAGGCATCGTCGAGAAGCGTCAACGACGTGAGCTCGCAAGATTCGTTGAACTCAACAGCGTAGCGTCCGGCGAGCCCACTACAATCGTCTTCCGACGCCGGGTTGTGGTAGGAGCGCAGCGACAGGACGTCTCCCTGCAAAAGCCAGCTTCCGAAGAAACCAGAGGCGGCGCCAGATCGCAGCTCGTCCTCCGTGGCATTTTCGTCTGCTACGGCGACGTAAAAGGAACCATCGGGGTGGAACTGAAGGGTCGGAACTTGCAACCCAGACGCAACGTAGCTGCCGCTCATCGTGCAACCATCGACACCGGGACACGACCAACGACCGTCGAGGCACTGGCACCGGTCGTCGTCGCTGATGGCGTCGTTGCAGGGGGCCGTATCGAAAGGAGCCGAGCCCGCGTCGACCCCGGTGGGCAAACGAATAGGCCACGCACAGTAGCTCGCGGCTTCGTCGATTTCGGGGCAGTGATTGATTGCCCGGAAGCCTTCGCTGCTCGGCTGAGGCCAACCGTCGACGAGGCACAGGCATTCCAGTCCGTCGCATTGTACCTGGTAGACCTTGCCGTCGCTGCAGTCGCTCCAGCTTGCCAGACAGGTGTCTGGCGGATCGACGAGTTGGCCCGTGCCTTTGGAAAAGATCGCACTGCACTGCACTGATCCCAGTTCGCTGGCGCTCAGACCGCTCTCCGAGCCGAGCGGAGTCTCCGTTTCGCTGGCGCACGCGCTGGCCACCGCCACCAAGAGCCACGCCCAATAGACCACCTTCGATTTGCTAGTCATCCGCACCTTCTTTTGCCGCGCAGCCTGAGATATAGAGGGAGGCGCGCTGCTTTCCCGTTGCGTTAGTGGGTGCTCCGGCATGTCGCCATTTCGTCTTCGTCAATGCTGCGTGTATTGGGCTATCGCTGGCAGCTACGCGCGGTCTGCTCTGGCCGAGGAGCCGAACGACAGTGGGCTGTCACCGCTCGATCTTCCCGCGCATGCCGAGCCCGAATCGACGCCCCCGCGGACCGCGCCGGTCGTGGATGTCCAGCGTACCGAGTCGGCATTGGACTGTCCGGATACGCTGGCATTCCGGGCCGTGCTAGCGGAGCGCACCGATCGCGCTGGCGTGCCGGAGCCGCAGCACATCGATATCGTGTTCTCCCGCCGCGGCGACGAATACGAGGCCTTGTTGGTCTTGTCGGGGTGGCGACACGGCAGACGCTCACTCCACTCGGCTGATTCACGCTGCGACGGGGTCGCGCAGGCTTCGGTTGTGGCGCTCAGTGTGCTCCTGGACCCGAGCACCGAAGCTGTGGTGGAGCGGCCGAGTCTCCCCGCTTCTTCAGCTCAAAAATCCCGAGAGCGTGTTGTCGAGCCGAGTTCCTCGGAGGTCCCACACGTGCCTCCGGTTGCGCAGCGACGTCGGGATATTGCTTTGGCGGATCCCGCGGCGCTCGCAGCCGCATCCCCGGCCTCCGACATGGACGGCGGTTCAGGACTGTGGCTGGGGCTCGGTGCAGCAACCACTTATGGGTTTGTCGGCGCGCTGAGCCTGGGATTCGAAGGCGGCTTGGAGCTGACCGTGCCCCGCTATGCGTTCGCGCTACATGGGTTCACCACGACCAGCGAGACCACCCGAGACACGGTCGGTTCCACCAGTGTGCGGCTGACCGGCGGTCATCTGTGCGCGAGCCGCGTCGTGGCCGAAGCCAACGACCGTTTGCTAGCGCTGCGGCTGGGGGGCCAGTTCAGCGCGGCTACCGTCCGCGGTGAGGCGGCAGGCGACTACGAGACGCTGGAGCCGGTCCAGAACCGCCCCTGGTTGGCGCTCGGTCTGAGCGCCCAGCTGGCGGGACAATGGGAAGAAGTCGCCTTGGGCTGGAGCACGACGCTGTCCCTGCTTTTTCCGTTGACCAGAGAATCCTACGTGATCAGCGGCGAAAGTGGAGTTTATCGGACCGCTTACACGACCTCGAAGGCCGCGATTTGGCTGGGGATCGACGCGAACATGCAGATTTTGTGATGGCTCGGGCCGATGCCACCCCCTAATCCGGTACGGGAATCCGACCAGTGTGTGCCGACGACGAAACAGAGTCTGCAGAGCCGTCCTTTCGGGCAATGTACGACGAACACGTGGACTTCGTCTGGCGGTCACTGGTGCGCCTGGGAGTGCGCGATGGCGAGCTAGAAGATGCCTCCCAAGAAGTATTTCTAGTGGTTCATCGGCGCCTGGCCAGCTTCGAAGGGCGCGCCAAGCTGACGACTTGGCTGTTTCGCATTTGCTACCATGTATCACTCGATCGCCGACGACGAGCCCACAACCGCCACGAGGTTTCCGCCGAAGGCGAGCTCGGCGAGCGCCGGGATAGTCAGCCGGACGCGGAGGCGCTCGCTCAACAACGGGATGACCTCGCTCTGCTCGAGAAAGCGCTCGCGTCGATGACGCTCGAGCAGCGCGCTGTGTTCATATTGTTCGAGTTCGAGGAATTCACGGCGGACGAGATCTCCGCCACCTTCGAAGTTCCTGTCGGAACCGTCTACTCTAGGCTCAGGCGCGCGCGAGCGCTGTTCCAGAGGACCCTGAAAGCGGCCCGAGCAGCAGAATCAAGGCTGTTGGTGAAGGACGGCACATGAGCGGAATGCGCAGGTTACTCGATGGTCCGCTCGCGCTTGCTGAAAGGCGCGCGTTGGAGGCAGGACTGAAGATCGCTCCGAGTGCCGCTCAAAAGCGTCGTGTCTGGGGAGCGGTCGACGCGGGTGTGGCTGGTGTGGGCGCGGATGTCCTCGCGCGGGCGACCAACGCCACAGCGAAACTGTCGGCAACGACCCCCTCGGCAGGTGGGCTGAGCGCTGCCGGATCGTCGAGCACTGTGTCGCTGGCGAAGCTGTTGCTCACCTGGTCGCTGGTCGGGTCTGGAGTGGGCCTCGGGGTGAAGCTGCTTGTGCCCGACGCTTCGTTCCCTGCCCACGACGGGGCGCCGGCACCGGCGTTACGGCTGCCCGCAGCGCTTCCCACCGCGGTCGAAGCGTCGAGCGCAGCCCGTCCGGAGCCGTCGGTGCTACCGGATGAGCGGCCCCAGGAGCGCTCGTTCCAGGTCAGAGCGCCCGCCCGTCCGACTCCTCTGCCCGCTGGCGCCCTGAACTCAGCCGCGTCACGCCCGCGGCGCCAGTTGTCAGAAGCGGCCGATCGCGCCACGCAGCCAAGCGTGAATGCAACGGCGTCCGAGCAAGAAAGCGCTCTCGTAAACCAAGCGCGCTCCGAACTCCGACGCGGCCTCTACGGCAGTTGTCTCAGCAGACTGCAAGAAGCCGATCGGCGTTTTCCTCGTGGAATACTCCTGCAGGAGCGCAGCGTCCTCAGAATCCAAGTGCTACGCAAGGTGGGCCAGACCGGGTACGCACGGGTGCTCGAGGAAGAGTTCGCTCGCAGCTACCCGGATAGTCCCCACCTTTCCAAGCTGCGGGAGCTGTCGCGCTGAGACGCCGCGTTTCCCACCAGCCGCGCGCACGGAGGGATCCGCTTGCCATCTCAGGCGAAGCTAGCCGGCGCTTCGGACCTTGCTGCGGATATCGCAGCGTCCGAGCTGCGGAATCCGCAGCAATCGGGATGTGTGACGCTTCCGAAGAACTTTCCTAAGTGTTCGAATGCACGAGTGTTATCCGTCCGGCAGGGGTGCACCGAGGAGGCTGGCCCGGGTGTTGCTGTAGCTAGAGTCGAACCCCGCGGAGTCAGCGGGGAACTGACCCCAATCGGAGAAAGAATCGACCCATGAATACCAAGAGCCTTCGCATCGTCACCGCCACCGCCCTCAGCCTTGCCCTGGCCATTCCTGCCACTGCCCTTGCTGGCGGCGGCAAGGACGGCAAAGCGAGGGGCGCGCACTTTCAGAAAGCCGACAAGAACGGCGACGGTTACCTGACCGAAGCAGAGGTTGGCGCGCAGCGCTGGCAGCGGATGAAGAGAGCCGACACGAACAAGGACAACAAGGTGAGCAAGGAAGAGCTGAAGGCCGCGTTCAGGGGCAAGAAGGGCGCGCACTTTCAGAAAGCCGACAAGAACGGCGACGGTTACCTGACCGAAGCAGAGGTTGGCGCGCAGCGCTGGCAGCGGATGAAGAGAGCCGACACGAACAAGGACAACAAGGTGAGCAAGGAAGAGCTGAAGGCCGCGTTCAGGGGCAAGAAGGGCGCGCACTTTCAGAAAGCCGACAAGAACGGCGACGGTTACCTGACCGAAGCAGAGGTTGGCGCGCAGCGCTGGCAGCGGATGAAGAGAGCCGACACGAACAAGGACAACAAGGTGAGCAAGGAAGAGCTGAAGGCCGCGTTCAGGGGCAAGAAGGGCGCGCGTTCTCACAAGGCCGGCGGGGCTCATCGCCCGTCCGCACGAGGCAAGACAGCGAGCGCACCGAGCCGCGGCAACATGCGGGCGGCCCAGGTGGGTGGATCGCACTCTCGCGCATGATCGAGTAGCCAAGCGAGCCAGGCGCGCGGAGCGGCCACCACCAACGCGGTGAATGGCCGCTCGCACTTTTGTTCGCTAAGGGCCCGCGAATGGTTCAATGGTCAGGCGCGGGTGAGCGTTAGCCGGGCGCGGCTGGCCTCCAGGGCGGCGTTCACGGTAGGGCCTCTGAGTCGGACGCGCATCGAAGCACCCCCTTCGGCACGGTTGGAGACCTCGAGGCTGCCACCGTGAGCTTCGACGATCTCACGGGTCAGCGCCAAACCCATCCCACTGCCTCCCGGTTTGGTGCTGTACAGGGGCAGCGATGCGTTGCGCAGCGCCTCGTCGGAGAAACCGGAACCCCGATCGAGCACTTCGAGCTCGCTTTCACCCTGAGGCGTCGTGACGATGCGCAGTTCAACGGCCTGTTCGGGGCCGTTGGACTCGTAGGCGTTCTTGATCAGATTGATCAACACCTGTTCGATTTGTGCCGAATCGAACCAGCCGGGGTGCGATGGGGCCTGGGGCAGCCTGAGCTTCGGGTAAAGCGTCCGTACTTGCTCGATGAGCGGCCCCCAGTCTGTCTTGCGAATTTGTGGTCGCGGTAGCCTGGCCAGCGCAGCGTAACCCTCGAGAAATTCACGCAGATGATTGGCTCTCTCGTTGATGGTGTCGAAGACGCGTTGATACTTGTCCTCATGCCCGAGCTTTCTCGCAATCAGGCCCGCCGAATGCACGAGTGAGCTGATCGGGGCGAGTGAATTGTTTACCTCGTGACTCACCACGCGTACGACCTGTTTCAACACTTCCACCTCGCGACGCCGTATTTCGCGCGTCATGTGCTTGACCACGAGCAGCGTGAGCGACTCGCCTTTTAGTGCGAATTGGCGGCGCGAAAGGTAGTAGCTCTCCTGACCATCGGTGTCGACACTGAAGAAGCGATCGGTTTCGCCCAGCAGGGCTTCGCGCAAGGGCGCGGCGGCATCCGAAACCAGGCGGATGAAGTTTTCACCTTCGGGCGCCTGGCCCTCGAAGAACAGATTCCTCGCTACGAGGTTCGAGTAGCGGATGGTTCCCACGTCGGTGAACAACACGACGGCATCGGGCACGTTATCAGCGATTGCGGCAATGATGCGTTCTCGCAGCTCACCATCGGAATGCCGGGAACGCCGCTTTCGAGTGAACGAGTCTCGAGCGTCGCTGCTCGTCGCCGTGGCGCTGTTGGCCTCGTACCAGCGCGCGACCCATGTCCCCAGGAGCGCGCCCAGAAGGGCGCCCAGGGCCGCTCCGAACGGGCCGAACCATGTGCCGCCGAACGCGCCTGCAACGGCTCCCAGGCCTACCAAACCTCCCTGGGCCCAAGGGTGTCCCGCCATGACCCGGAGTATCTCAAAAAGCACCGCGCGCGGCTCTGAATAAGTCTCGAGGCGGTCGCTGAACGACCGCAGGGCTTGACGGCCGCGATCGGCCGGAGGACTGTCTCGGGTAGCCATTGATGCACGCTTTGCTGGTGGATGATCAACAGGCCGTGAGAACCGCCTTGGCGGTACTGCTCGATTTGCACGGCATCGCTTGCCTCGAAGCCGCTTCGCCAGAGGAGGCGCTCGAGCTGGTGAGGGGTGAAGACGTCGGTGTCGTGATCCAGGACATGAACTTTTCCAAGGACACGACCTCAGGGGCCGAGGGCATCGAGCTGTTTCGCGCGATTCGCGCTCTCGATCCCGAGCTGCCGGTGATCCTGCTGACGGCATGGGGGGCGCTGGAGACGGCCGTGGCGCTCGTCAAGGAAGGGGCGGCCGACTACATCGCCAAGCCCTGGGACGATCAAAAGCTCGTGCTCAGCGTGCGGAACCTGCTGGGTTTGCGCCAGGCTCGCTTCGAGACCCTACGGCTCAACAGTCGTGATGCGCTGGCCCGAATCGAGCTGGCGCGGCGTTTCGATTTGCGTGGCCTCATGTACCAGAGCAGGGCCATGCACGACGTGGTATCTCTTGCCGTGCATGTGGCGCCTTCCGACGCCGCGGTGCTGATCTTGGGTCCCAACGGGTCTGGCAAGGAGAAGCTTGCCGAAATCGTCCAGGCCAATTCGCGCCGCCGGGACCAGCCGTTCATTCGAGTGAACGCCGGCGGTTTGCCCGACCAGTTGCTGGAGGCGGAGCTGTTCGGTGCCGAAGCTGGCGCGTTCACGGGGGCCAGCAAGCTCAGGATCGGACGCTTCGAGGCCGCGCATCAGGGAACCTTGTTTCTCGACGAGCTCGGTAATCTTTCGCAATCCGGACAGATGAAGCTGCTCAGAGTCCTTCAGACCGGCGAGTTCCAGCGGCTGGGGAGCAACCTGACGCGCCGCGCCGATGTGCGCCTGATCAGTGCTACCAACGTCGATCTGCAGGCCGAGATCGCTGGGGGGCGCTTCCGGGAGGATCTGTACTTTCGGCTCAACGTCATCGAGCTGTCGGTGCCGCCCCTGTGCCATCGCGTCGAGGACATCCTGCCCCTGGCCGAGCACTTCTTGGCCGCGCACGCAGCCCCGCTGCCGCTCACTCTTGGCACCCAAGCCCGGCTTGCTCTGGAGCAGCACGATTGGCCGGGTAACGTGCGTGAGTTGGAAAACCGCGTCCAGCGAGCCGCGCTGGTGTGCGGCCAAGGGCCCATCGAGCCCGACCACCTGGGGCTGGGGGCGCGGGTGGATTCCAAGCGCCCCGGCTCCGCGGGGCGCCAGAGCGAACTGCCCAGGGTCGAGGAAGGTGCCGTTCACATGGCGCCCGAAGGTGCGAGCAAACCGGCAAGTGCTCTCGAGGCAGCAGAGCGCTCCGTGGTGGAGAGCGCGCTCGAGCGAGCGTCCGGAGTGGTCTCCCGTGCGGCGGCGGAGCTGGGCTTGAGCAGGCAGGCGCTCTACCGCCGGATGGACCGTCTCGGGATTGCCGTCGAGCGACGTGTGCGGTGACATACGCTGCTCAGCGGGTAAAGCGCACGTTGACCGTGACGGCAGTGGCAGTGGGTGCCCCCGACTTGCCGAGTGCCGGTTTGAAGGGTTGACCGAGCATGCAGCGTCTGGCGGCCGCGCCGAAGCCTTGACCGGTCGGGGTTTCGGACAAGACCATGGCCCTTGAGGCGCTGCCAGACTTACCGACCACCACGCGCACGGTCGCCCGCCCCATGTTCCCGGATGCCGTCGACGGAAAGAACCCTCGGCAGGGGTCCTGGCGCACCAGGCGTGGCAGTCGGCTCAGATCCGACAACGGTGTCAGGCCAGAGCCTGCGCTCGCGCCCCGCGTGGATCTGGCGCGCACCAGCTTCGATCCGTGTCCGCCCGGCCGCGCTCCGTTCAGCCCCTGGCGGGCGTGCCCTCCTACGGCCACGACGCCGATGCCGAAGGCTCGTGAGTTCGGATCGCTCGTGAAGTCGAATGGCTCATGCGGATCAGCAGGTGGAGCCGCCTCGGATGCGGTGAGCACGTGGGGTGCGGCGGCTGCGGCCGGTGCAGCGGCGCGGACCGGGCTCCGCTGAGCAGCGGCCGATTGGGTAGGGGGAACCGCTGGCTCTGGTTCGGGCGCAGGTGCGGGTGGGGGCTGGGTGCTCGGTAGCTCGACTTCGACGGCTGGCGGCACGGCGTCGATCCGGGCCGAGGGGCTCGAAGGAGCGAGCGCGAATCCGGCGTGGGCCACCAGGGCCACGAAGAGCGGCGTGAAGAACCGCTCTCGTTCAGGGGTCGCCAGCTTGATCAGGTCGGCGAAGTCGAGGTGAGCCGTGGGTGGCGCGCAGGTCATTTTCGGGTTCCTTCGAAAGTGGCTGAGGGCTCGGACTTGTCCGCACCGAACGCGATCTTGACCACTCCGGCTTGTCTGAGACCGTCCATCACCTCCAGAACGGTCCCATGACTGGCCCGCTTGGAAGCCGAGATCAGGGTCCGCAGCTCCGGGTCCTTGGCGAGCGCGCTCCGGGCTCTGGCGCTCAGGGCAGCGCGGCTCGAAACGGCATGTCCGTTCTCGAATACCTTACCGTGTTCGTCGATCGAGACCGAAAAGACAGTCTGGGTGGAGCCCGCCGTGGCTGCCTTGGGCAAGTCCAGCGGCACGCTTTGGCTGGCAATCAGCTTGGCGGTGACCATGAAGATGATCAGCAGCACCAGCGTGATATCGACCAGCGGTGTCACATTGATCCCCACGATGGGACCTCGACTGTTGGATGCGCTCGCCATGATCAGGCCTCGACCTTTCTTGCTGTACCCGAGGAAGTCGTTGCCAGCGATAGGCGCACCCGCGCAGCTCGATCCGAACTCGGAGCTCGCCCTGTGCACGAACGCGCCCCGACTTCCAGGTGGGACAACAGGATGTGAGCCAGCGCTTCTGCATTGTCGAGCGTGGCTTTGATGCGGTTCTGAAAGTGGTTGTATCCGGCAACCGCGGGGATTGCGACCGCGAGGCCAATGGCGGTCGCCACCAAAGCTTCGGCGATTGCGCCCATGATGTCGTTGCTGGCGGAACCACCCAGGCCGGAGTGCTCCAACGCCGCGAATGCCTGAATGATGCCGATGACCGTGCCCAAGAGGCCGACGAAGGGCGCATTGCTGCCGAGCGTACCGAGGAACCCGAGCCGTCGTTCCATCCTGAGGCGCCCCAGTGCGGTAGCACTGGCCATGGCTTCGGAGGCGGCTCGCGCTCCCTGCTCGTAGCGGGAGAGTCCGGCGGCGACGACGGCGGCCTCTACCGAGCGCGAACGACCGGTGAGCTCTCGGGCCGCCCGGAGCTCACCAGCGCTGAGCGCGTTGTCCAGACTGCTGGCAAGACGCTGGAGGTTCTCGCGCACTCTGGCGAAGAACCAGCCGCGTTCGACCATGATCGCGACGCTCACGATGCT
Source organism: uncultured delta proteobacterium (assembly GCA_963809955.1). Taxonomy (GTDB): domain Bacteria; phylum Myxococcota_A; class Polyangia; order Polyangiales; family Polyangiaceae; genus JAICQQ01. The sequence continues at coordinate 416,274 of CAWELQ010000005.1, read as the reverse complement.
GAGCGCGATCATCAAATACATGATCGGGGCGGCCCCGAGCTCCAAGAGGACGTGTGTCGATTGGTCGACGATGGTCATGCGAATCTCCTTTGATCAGCGCCGGCTGGGCGCCGTGTCTAGTCCTCGAAGCACCGTCCATGCCAGAGTGCTCGGACCGGCTCTAGCCTCGAAAATGGGCACTTGGTTCGCGTAGCTCGCGAAGGGTGACGGCATCGCTCGGACACTCATCCCCCTCGCGGACAGGTGTCCGGGGCAGTGGACGGTTGTCCGCCGGAAGCACGAGCGCGTCGAGTCGACACTTTGGGCGCGGCTCGCCGTGAAAAACGCACTCCTTGGGCAGCGTCTTCGGTCTTGGCCTGCTGCTTGCTGAGGCGTGTCGCCAAGCGGCAACGAACGGCGGAACCGAATTCCCCAACGAGTGAGAGAACCATGAGAAACATCCAGCTAACAGCCATAGCCTGCGCGGCGCTCAGTTACCAGAGCGCCCTGGTCCAGGCACAAGAGCCAGATTCAGCGCCGAGTACGGACTCGGCTTCTCCGTCCATGACGCCACCTCGTTTGCTCCACGCGGTCGAACCCGTCTACCCCGAAAGTGAGCGAGCACACGGTCGCGCCGCGAGCGTTGGCTTGATCCTTACTCTCGACGCCGACGGTCAGGTGATCGAAGTCTCTGTTTCCGAGTCCGCGGGCGCCGACTTCGACACTGCCGCCGTGCTCGCCGCGCGCGACCTGGTTTTCGAGCCGGCGCGTCAGGGAGACACGAAGGTTGCCGCGAAGATCCCTTTCCGGTTCGATTTCGAGCTGGCCGCGGCTTCCTCCAAGCCCCCCGCTCGCACGGAAGACGCAACCTCGAGCAGCGCGAGCACCCCGACGAAGCGCCGTACGCACGCGATGCGGAGCGCGGAGGTTCCTTCTCTTGATGTGGATGTCGAAGGCGAGCGTCCGCCGCGCGAGCCAACGCGGCAGGTGCTTGCTAGAGAGGAGATCCAAAAGCTTCCCGGTACGAACGGCGATGCGCTGCGCTCGGTGCAGAGCCTGCCCGGCGTCGCACGGCCGCCCGAGCTGACTGGCTTGCTCATCGTGCGGGGCTCCTCACCGCGCGACTCTCAGGTGTTCATCGACGGAACCAACGTGCCGATTGCTTACCACTTCGGTGGGCTCTCCTCCGTGATTCCCAGCGAGATGCTCGAGCGCATCGATTTCTATCCGGGAAACTTCGGACCCGAGTACGGGCGAGCCTCCGGCGGCATCGTGGACGTCGAGACGCGCTCGCCGCGCAAGGAAGGTTATGGCGGGCTGTTCCAGGTGGACATGCTCGACGCTCGGCTGCTGGCCGAAGGCGCCGTTGGCGACAAGACGCGCTTTCTGCTGGCGGGCAGACGCTCATGGCTCGATGCGTGGCTCAAGCCCGTGGTCGAAGACTCTGGGCTTCAGGTATCGAGCGCCCCGGTCTACTACGACTATCAGGCAATGATCGAGCACGACGTGACGCGGGACACCACGGCACGTCTGTTCGCCTACGGGTCGGACGATAGCCTCGAGCTCTTGTTGTCGAGTCCGAACGCGGCCGACCCCTCCGATGGCGGCGACGTGAAATTGCGCACGCAGTTCTGGCGCACGGAGGGGCGTGTCGAAACGCGCCTTTCCGACGGCATACGCTGGCGGACGTCGCTGGCCGCGGGCAGGGACCACGAGCGCTTTGCCGTCGGCGCGCTCAACATAGACGTGGGCATCTATCGGCTGGACGCTCGTAGTGAGGTCCGAACAGAGCTGATGCCCGAGCTCAGCCTGACCGGTGGCATCGACGTGCAGACGGGTAGCTACGACGTGTCGTGGCGCTTGCCAGCCATGGATTTCGACGACAACGAATTCACAGGGCCGCTGTTCGGTAGACCCGTGAACGAAATCCGGGGCGAAGGCCGTATCCTGCGCCCGGCCGCGTACCTGCAAGTCGAAGCCACGCCGCTTCCGGGACTCAAGCTATTTCCCAGTATTCGCGCGGACTACTCGCACGACACCGAGAGCTGGACGGCCGATCCGCGACTGGGCATGCGTTACGACGTTCGTTCGGACTCGCCGCGTACCACGCTCAAGGGTGGTATCGGTGTCTTCCATCAGCCTCCGGAGCTGTACGAAAGCGTGGAGCCCTTCGGGACGCCGGGCGTGAAGAGCGAGCGCGCCCTGCACTACAGTCTGGGAGTCGAGCAGGAGCTGGCGCGGCCGCTCGAACTGTCCGTCGAGGGCTTCTACAAGGATCTGGACAAGCTCGTCGTCTCGACACCTGCTGCTACCGAGTCAGAGACCGGGGTCAGCTACGAAAACTACGGCTCCGGTCGCAGCTACGGAAGCGAGTTCCTGCTCCGCTACAAGCCAGAGGGGCGCTTCTTCGGCTGGGTTGCCTACACGCTTTCAAAGAGCGAGCGTCGCGACGCTCCCGGTGAGCCCTATCACTTGTTCGAGTACGACCAGACCCACGTATTGACCGCGCTGGGCAGCATGAAGCTGGGATGGGGTATAGAGCTGGGTGCGCGCTTCCGCTACGTCAGCGGTAGCCCCTACACTCCTACCGTCGGCGGCGTCATGGACTACGATGCCGGTGCCTACGCACCGGTGGTGGCAGAACCACCCCAGAGCGCCCGCCTTCCCGCGTTTCATCAGCTCGACGTGCGCGTGGACAAGACCTGGCAGTTTACGAACTGGAACCTGACTGCCTACCTGGACGTGCAGAACGCCTACAACCATCAGAACAGCGAAGGAGTTGCGTACAACTACGACTTCTCGCAGCAAAAGTCGCAAACCGGACTGCCCATCCTGCCGATCTTCGGCATTCGAGGTGAACTATGAAAACTGCAAATTCTCACAAACTGATACTGGCATGGGTCTGGGGGGCTAGCCTCTTGGGCTGTGAAGCCGAGTTCGATCCGGCCTCCCACGTCGACTCCCTGCGTGTCTTCGCCGTGCAAGCGGACCGGCCATTCGCTGCTCCTGGACAGAACGTCGCGCTCACGGCTCTCAGCTACGACCCCGAAGGGCGCCCCATGGATTGGGCGTGGGGCGTTTGCGAAAACCCAGAGGCTGCCACCGTGGAAGCCTGCATCCAGAAGTTTGTGGCAGTCGCCGAGGCTGAAGGCGCGCCGCCTCTGATCGCCATGGGTGAGGGACAAGACAGCGCACAGTTCACGGTTCCCGCTGCTGTCCTCGAAGCGTTGCCCGCGGAGGCGCGCTCCCAAGCCACCGTCGGGGTGCTCAGCGTCGCGTGTCCCGGCGTGATCGATCTCGACCTTGGAGATAAGAGCATGCCGTTCCACTGTCTCGACCGAGACGACAGCCGTTCGCTCGGTCTCGATGAATTCGTGGTCGGGCTCAAGCGAATCTTCGTGAGGGGAAGCGATGTCAACCAGAACCCCGAGATTGAGCAGGTGCTGTTCGACGGACAGGACTGGCCCGCGGACGAGGTCAAAGAGGTCGACTCGTGCTCTACTGATGGGTTCGACTACACCGTCTGCTCGGGAAGCGCACTACATCGCGTGGCGGCTCGCGTCACGAAGACCAGCTTGGAGTCCGGGCGCGACGAGTTTTCGCGCGAGTTCTCCGAACAGGTCGTGATTCAGCACTACGCTACCGAGGGCATCTTCGAAGGCGAAGTGCGCCTTGCGAGCGACCCGGAAACCGGGTGGGTCGCAAGGCGCCGAGCGTCGGGGAGCGAGATCAGGCTATGGTTCGTGGCTCACGACGACCGCGGCGGGGTCAGCTGGACCGAGCGTCGGGTCCGTGTCCGTTGAACCGACCGCCCATGATGGCGAATGCGGTTGGAGCCCATGCTGCGAGTGGCTCGTTGGTGCCGTAGGGGCACCACGAGCCCCACGGCTTACCTCCATGCCGTGTCAAACTCGTCGCAGGCTGCTAATAGACTGCCCCATGAGGAACAGAATCCGACTGATTTGGGATTTCCTGGGACCGCGTGCTGAGGGCATCTCCGAGCACCATGCTGCGCATCTGTCCGAGTTCGCTCGCCGTGAAGGACTCATGTCGCAGGTCGGAAGCGAGTGCTTCGCTGAAGGCCACTGGGTGGCCTGGTTGAGTGTGGAGGCTGAGGATGTGGATCGCGTTCGCGCGGCATTGAAGCCCATGCGCGCCGTGCAGGACGAGCCCGAAGCGACGCCGGGGCCGCGTTGAGCGACCCAGGGATCGAGGCGAGCGGTCTTCGGCATGCCACCCGGGTGGCTTCCATTATTGAGGGAGGATGACGATGTCGTCGAGGTAGATATCGGGGAAGACACTGCCACCGAACTGCTGGACGTAGGGCTGGACCACGGTGCAGCCGGCGGGCACCTCGAGAGTGCCGCTCAGCTCGGTCCAGGTGGAGCCCGCCATGCTGAGGGAGGCGAGGGTGGGAAAGGAGTCGCTGCCGTTGCAGGTCAGCTTGGCCGAGAGAGCGAGCGTGATGTTCTCGCTGGCGTCGTGCAGGGCGAAGACCGACACAGTGTAGTTCCCGGCACCGGTGGCGGCGAAGTAGGAGCCCCCCTGCCAGGCGTCGGTGCGCCCGCTGGCGACTCCTGCGAAACTGCCGCTGTGGACGAACGTGCTGGTCTGCGCGAAGCCTGCTCCGAAGCCCTGCCAGCCGCTGGTGCCGGCTTCGACGCCAGCGTTGCCCGCCAGGTTGACCACGCTCGTGGGGGTGCCGACGAAGTCGTCGACATAGATGTCAGGAAAGTCCGTGCCGCTACCCTGTTCGACGTAGACCAGGGCGCTTTCGCACCCCGCGGGAATGCTGAGCGAGCCCGCGAGTTCGATCCAGGTGCCGGGCGGAGCGCTGGTCTGCCCCACGAAGTGGAAGCTGTCCGTACCTCCGCAGGTGAGCTTGGCGCTCATCCTGAGGTCGATGGTTTCGGTCGAGTCTTGCAGGGCGAACATGGACAGGTCGTAGCTGGCTTCGCCGCCGGGGATGGAGATGCCGGGGCCTTGCCAGGAAGCGGTGCGGCCGTTTCCCACGCCAGCGAAACTACCGCTGTGGACGAAGGTGCTGGTTTGCGCAAAGCCAATGCCCTGGCCCTGCCAGCTGCTGGTGCCCAGTTCGACACCGCCATTGCCGACTACGTTGTAGGCTTCGGGCGGGGCGACCACGGGGATGGAGAGCCGCTGCTCGGCGCTGACGTCGTCGATGTAGAAGTCGACACCCGCGGGGGGACCTTCGAGGTACATGGTGAGCTCGGTCAGGTTGGCGCAAGCAGGCACCTGATAGCTGCCGGTGAGCTCGCTCCAGTGGACGTCGTTGGCGGTGACGGAAGCGACCGGTGCGAAGGTCTCGGCGCCGTCGCACACGGACTTGACGGTGAGGTTCACCGGGGCAGAGCTGGCGTTCGCAAGCTCGACGAAAGCTCCGAGGCGATAGGTCGCGCCGACGATGACGGATGGTAGCAGGTCAGTGGCGGGCCCCTGCCAGGTGTCGCTGCGCGTGGTGACCAGGGCGCTGCCCGCACCCGTGAACGCTTCGGCGCTCGATGCGCTGACAGTCGCGGGGCCGAAGCCGAACCAGCCGGAAGCATCGCTTTCGAAGTCGCCGTTGGCCACGACGTTGGGCCCGAGCGGTTCGGCGCGCGGGCGGACGCTGACGTCGTCGATCAACAGGTCGACGCCCGCGGCCGGTCCCTCGGCGTACAGGGTGACCTCTTCGAGGTCGCAGTCGGGGATGCTCATGCTGCCGCTGAGCTCGGTAAAGTCGCCGTCCGTGGCCGTGGCAGAAGCGAGATTGGCGAACATGTCGCTCTCGCCAGCGCAGCGGGTCTTGAGCGAGAGGTGCACGGCATCGCTCGAACTGCCGGACAGCCGCACGAAAGCGCTGGCGTCGTACTCCCAGCCGGGAAGCACCAGCGAGGTCAGGTTGAAGGCCGGACCTTGCCAGGTGTCGGTGCGGCCTTCGGCCAGCCCGCTCAGCTCACCGCTGTGGGCACTCGAGTCGGTTTGAGTGACCGCGGCGATGCCGAAGCCGAACCAACCGCCGGTATCGGTTTCGAAGGAACCGGAGTACACGAGGTTGGGAGCGGTCCCCGGCGCGTCCGGCTCGAGACCGACGAACCCGTCGACCATGCCGTAGTAGGCCGGCTTCTGCAGATAGTCCTCGTCGAATTCGAGAGGGTCGTCGGGCCCGAAGGTGCTGTCGATCCACGAATAGCGGTCGGTGAAGCCCCAGGTGGTGATGAGTTTGCAGGCAGGGGTTGCCACGCAGGCGCTCACCACGGTGTGGTAGATTTGCTGCTGGATAGCGAGCTTTTCCGCCTGGGAGCCGGTGAGCTCGGCGACGCGCACGTCGAGCTCGCTGATGTTGATGTCCAGTCCCAGATCGGCGAAACGGCCGAAGTTTTCCAGCAGGGCAGCGCGCGTCGGCGCGAAACGGGCGTCGATGTGCATCTGAAAGCCGACGCCGTCGATGGGTACGTGATGCTGGACGAGGTCCGAGACCAACGCGAAGACGCCGTCGGACTTGGCGTTGATGGTGGCAATGCCGTAGTCGTTGTAGAAGAGCTGCGCGTGCTGGTCGTAGCTGTGGGCCTCACGGAAGGCGCGCGCGATGTAGTGTTCGCCGAGTTTTTCGAGGAAGAGCGAGTTTCTCAGCGTGCCATCGTCGGCTACGGCTTCGTTGACGACGTCCCAGCTATCGGCTTTGCCGCGGTAGCGCTTCACTACCTTCTTGATGTGCTTTCGCAGCGCCTTGCCTAGGGCTTTGGCGTCGAGATCGGACGCCCAGGCGGGCAGCTGGTTGTGCCACACCAGGGTGTGACCCTTGACGGATTGGTGATGGTCACGCGCCGCGTCGATGATCGCGTCGGCCTGGGTGAAATCCCAGTGATTGGCGTCCACGGGCTGCAGGGTCCCCCACTTGGTTGCGTTCTCTGGGGTGACGGCCGCGAACTCCTGCGCGAGCAGCGCGCTGTATTCGGAGTCGTCGAGGAGCGGTGAGTAGGCAACGGCAGCACCCATCAGGCGCTGCGCGGAACAAGCTGCCTGGGCCAATGTGCCCTCTCGGTCGGTGCGGCAGGGGCCATGTGCGTGCCCGTGGCCATGCGCGTGCCCGTGGCCATGCGCGTGCCCGTGGCCATGCGCGTGCCCGTGGCCATGCGCGTGCCCGTGGCCATGCCCGCGCGTTTGAGCCTGTGCGACGCTTGCCTGGTTCTCGTCTGGTGCAGTCTGACCGGCACATCCGAGCGCCACCAATCCCAAGCTCATCCACCTTGACCGTATCCTCGACATCTAGCCTTCCTCGTTCAATGCGGCTTACCGAAACTCGACCATCGAGTCATAGGTCGCCAAGCATCCCTCGATACTAGATGAGTCGTAAGGACTCGTTCCATGATCAAATTGAGACCACGCAAATCAGGTGCGGTGACGCATCACAAACGGCGAGGTTTTTCCGGTGTGGTTGGTATATAGTGTGAGCGAATTAGTAGTTGAGTCAGCTGCGGAGTCAGAAGCTGTCAGAAGTCATGGGCTGTGCTCCTACCCGTGGGCAGCGGCGAAGCCGAGCCGTTGGGAGCACCCCACGGCGACGCGCTGCGCCCCCTCCGGGAATCAGCCGCCAACGCAGTGGACGAAAGCCCAACCTTGCGCTTTGATAGAACTTTTCCGGTCTGCCGGTTGCTTGCGGGCTTTCCCGTCCGCGCAATGTTGGCCTGCGGAGCGACCCGCTCCAGCATGTTGCGGGCGCTCACGCCCCGCGCTATACGCACTCTCGTGGTGGATGGGAACGAGGATGCGGGGTATTTCCCCCGCTCATTGAAGCTCGATCAAGTCGCGGACGGCCAGCTCACGGCCTGTGAGCTCGGTGACAGTACCGAGGTGTGCGTGGCCCGCTCAGGGTCGCGTCTGGTGATCTTTCGTGATCTGTGCCCCCACATGGGAGGCCAATTCTCCCGCGGGCACTTGTGTGAGGGGGGCGAGTCGGTCGAGTGTCCCTGGCACGGCTACATCTTCGACCTCAACAGCGGCCAAATGAAGGAAAACCCCAACGACCCGATCTTCGCGCCACTGCGGGAGAAGTACGAGTCGTACAAACCGACGCCGCCCCGCTACCGGTTGCAGATCTTCCAGTTCGATCGCGATGGGGACTCGATTCGAGTGCGACGCAGGAGGCCGGCATGAAACACTGTTTTTCGTTGGTCTACGAACTCGATTGCCCCGTGTCCATCGCGGTGGCCGTTTACCTGGACGCGGAGCATTACATCTTCTTGCACCGTAAGTACGCTCAAGAGTACGAGATTTTGGAGACCGCGCCGCGTCGCATCAAGAGTCGACAGTCCTGGCGACTTCTGGGTCTCAAGATCGGCCAGATTTGCTGGAGCGAATACATACCGCCTGGCGAATTCAAGAACTTCGAAGTGGTGCCCGACCCCTGGTGGGTGCCGAGCGTACACCATCTCTGCAAGGTCCGGACCCATCTCAAATACACTCCGGTGGAAGGCAAGGACACCACGCTTTCCACGCTGGATGTGGAGGTGAACTTACCCTTCTGGCTGTGGCCGTTGCGCCACCGAATTCAGCGAGCCATCGAGCGACTGAAGCGTGAGAAGGACGACGAGGACGTCGAGATGATCAAGCGACGCGAGGCGCTGTTCGGGCGTGGGAACATCAACGCTTACGTGCGCCCGGATCAATTCATGCTTCACAAGGATGACTACGTGGCGCACTTCGGGCAGCGTGCCGAGGCCGTTCGCAGTGCCGCTGCAGGCGAGTGACGAGCATTCCCGGAGTGACAAGCAGGACGCCCTGTCGCGACCACTCGATGGGGTAGGACCGAGCGCTAGCCTGGCGCGTGGCGCATCCGGTAGGGTCGACCGACTAGGCGCCAGGCGTGGCGCGCGAACATGCGACGGTAGAACTGCACTCCGAGCACGATGAAGACGCAGTCGAAGGGAAGCCGGTAGCGTGGCTCGCCGCTGGCGATGAGCACTGCCACGATTACTCCGAAGATCACCGAAAACAGGGCGAACTCCAGGGAGCGCAGCATCGCGAGCGGACCGCCCGAGCGGGCTATGTCGAATAACAGTAGGCACGAGGGCCAGATCAAGAAGATGACGAAGAGGTACATCTGCCCTTGAGCCGTCGGCCACTCGGGCGTCCAAATACTGGGCCAGGGCGCATTCGGACTGAACAGGTCGAAGACGTGCTGCACCGAAAGCACCAGGGCCTGGGTCTTGTGGCTTCGGATCCAGTCCCACGCGGTTTGGAAGTTCCGCTTGCTGTCGGTGATGGAGAACGGGACGTCAGAAACCTGTTCGTAGCCGTGCTGGTCCGCCGATGGGTTACCGAATTCGGAATCGGTCCAGCGTATGGAGTGCACGCGATCGTAGTGTCCGAGCAGGAAATCCGCCGCGGACTTGTTCGATTGAAGGCAGAACTTGCCGGAGTTCGCCCTGGTGCAGCGAGCGCTGATCGGGACCAGCCCTGGAATGGTGACGAGGCAGAGCGTGGCGATGGCCAAGGTCTTCTTGCGGCGGCTACCTGGTGTTAGCAACCAGTGAACGGCGCAAAAACCCAGAATCGCTGGCGCGGCCACCGTCTTGAACGCCACTGCTATCAAGAACAGCACTCCCCCGATTCCCCCGAAGAGCAACGTCCTCGCCAGACTCTTGGATTTCACCGCAAGCAGATAGCACGCCATGCAGGCCGGGATCAGCAGCATCATATAGACCTCGGACAGAAAGAAGCCGGCGTACTCCACGTGGTAGTAGTAGCAACTGCTGAGAGCCACCGACCAGGCCGCGCACCTTTGATCGAACGCTGCCCAGGCTAGCAGCCCCACGGCCAATGGGATGAGAGCGGCGACGACGATTTGCAGCAACACCAGGTAGAAGTAGGATTTGTCGAGCTGGTAGAATTGCGCAAAGAGCCACGACGTCGCCGGTGGGTGCGTCACATCGATCGGTTTCATCTTGTAACCTTCGAGGGCCAGACGGCGCGCAACGCCGATGTACATACCCATGTCGGAGTAGACGGCGGCTCGCGGATCGTGACGCTCGAGAACGTGCTGCCAGCGCCACACCACTCCCCCGATGTAGATCGGAAGGGCGGCCAAGATTGGATATTTGATCAGAAAGGCGAGCCCCTTCGACCGGTTTGCCCCCATGCTATTTCTGTTGCCCACGAGCCCTTTTCGGGCAATTCCGCGTGTGGTGCAAGTCCAGAGAGATGGGCTGCAGAAGATTCACGCCGAGCGAGCGCCACCTCTCAGCATCAGCATGGCTAGCAAGGATACCTGGTCCGGTCGCGTCAGGTGCTCGACTCCAATCCGGCAGCGCGGGCCGGGCACCTCACTGCACAAGGTCCCGTGGATGAAGTCCCAGACCGTCAGCCCGCTCGAAAAGTTGGAGTCGCGCTGGCGCTCCTCGGCACAGTGGTGGATTCCGTGCAGCCTGGGCGTCATGAGGACGCGCGATAGTACCTGGTCCAGCGAACTGGGCAAGCGGACGTTCGAGTGATGAAACAAAATGCAGAGCATCAGGAAGGTCTGCCAGCTCTGCAGCACCGGAGGGGAGATGCCAAACAGGACGATCTGAGCCAGACGCCACGGAATGGACGCTGCCAACTCCAAGAAATGGAAGCGCAGGGCCGTAGACACATCGAGGTCGAGGTCCGCGTGGTGAATACGGTGCAGCCTCCAGAGGAGGGGCACCCGGTGCGTCAGTATGTGCCAGAAGTACAGCGAGTAATCGAGCAGCAATATTCCGCACACGAGTTTCAGACTTGGCGGTAGCGGAAGCTTCTGCAGGAGGCCTTTCCGGCTTCTTACCACCCAACGGGTGCAGGCGGAGGTGCTGACCCCCTGGAAGACGCCGGCCGCTAGTGCGCTCACTGCTGCGAGGGTGGTGTTCCTCAGCAGCCTCCTCGGTTTGCTTTCGACCGATGGGCGCAGCGGGCGCACCTGCTCCAGGACTAGCAGACCGAAGAAGCTGCCCAATACGAGGCCCGCTCGAGAAAGCCCTGGCCGGGCCAAGATGCGTACGGTCGCGCGAATCAGCGTCCTAGCCCTCTCTCGCCACGCTCGTGTCTCGCCTCGGATTGGCCAGGTGAGAGCCGATGAAACCAGCGCCACCCGTTATCGACCCTGTCTGCGACACACCTTCGAGATAGCAGCAAGGCTCGTTCGAGGGTAGCCCAAACTACTTCGAGGCCCTCGAGCCCGGGGCTTGGAGCGCACCGGTTTTCCGCGCGGCATCCACCACAACGGCCAGGAAGTGGGCAGCGACCACCAGCTCGGTGCCTCGTTCGGTGGGCTTCTCCTGGCATGTTCATTGCTCCTCTGTTCCATGGTCCCGTCGCTTTCGGCGGACGAACAAAGGAGACAGTTAATGGACAACTCGAAGCAACGCGCGAAAGGCACCATGGAAGAAGCCAAGGGCAAGGTGAAGGAGGGAATCGGCAAAGCGACGAACAACGAGCGACTCCGCTCCGAGGGAAGCGCCGAGAAATCCAAGGGAACGGCTCGCAAGGAAACTGCCAAGGCTGCCGAGCAGGCGAAGGGGAAAGCGGAAAAGGCCGCGGGCTCCGTTCAAGAAAAGGCGGGCAAAGCGCTCGACGACGATCGCATGGAGCGGCAGGGCAAGATGAAAGAGGTCAAGGGCGAGGCACGCAGCGTTTCGAACCGCTAGCGTTTCCCCGTCGCTCAGGGGGGGGCTGAGCCGGACCGTCACATTCTCTCTTTGACCCCGCGCTTGAGCAGCCACCAGTTGACCGGGTAGGCAGTGAAGAAGCCCAGGAACATGGCAATTTGCATCATGAACCAGAACACCGGGGCGGTCTTGTCCAATTCGCGGCCGAACAGGCCGAAGGTTGCGACGGCCATCCAGCCATACATTCCGACCTGCCACGCCGTCAGGGACAGGAAGTCGGCTTTTGCGGCTTCCTTCAGCCCCTCACCACGTGACAGGCCTTTCATCGGCTTGATGGTGAAATACTGGAAGGCGATGCCAATCAACAGCGCCAGTACGTAGTCGACCGCCCAGGCACCGAAGATCTTCTTACCGAACAGCGTGAGCGGTATCGCCACGAGTACCCATTCGGCGATGATGTCGGCCAGGCTGCAGCCCGCTCCGCAGTGGGTTGTGCCCTTGGCAGCGAGCACGGCGAACGGGTGCTTCTGGTTGGGCGGCTTTCGACCCTGCGCTTTCGCTTCGCGAGAGCGCTTCTCGGATGCGTCACGCCCGTACCTGAAGTAGGCGCCCAGTGCGAACGGACCGGCCCAAAGAGCCGTCACGGGCCAGACCACGTTCATGATCCACATGCGTTGCTTCCAGCCGAGAGCGAGGTCGCAGACGATCGTGAGCGCGCACACTGCGCCTAGCAAGAGCGAACCAGTAGCGACGACGACCAGGGAACTTGGCATGCCACGGCAATATGCACATCGCATACCGGCATGGAAGGCGGGCCCTTAGGACGTACCGCCGGCGGTCCAGTCCTTGAAAGACTGCGCCATCATGCCCCAGCGATTCGGATCTCCCTTCATGATCGATTGCATCATGTTGTGCGCCTGCTCGAAACTGATGTGAGGAGGCATCGGGGGGACATCCGGATCGGTGAATGCCTCGACCACGACCGGGCGATCGGCGGCCAATGCCGCCTCCCATGCCGGGACTATCTCTTCCGGGGTGCGCATGACGATACCCCGGAGCCCCAAGAGCTCGGCGTACTTGGCGTAGCCGAAATCGGGGAGATCCTGGGAAGCCTCGAACTTCGGATCGCCGGCCATGACGCGCTGCTCCCAGGTCACTTGATTCAGGTCATGATTGTTCAATACGAGTACGATGAGCCTCGGATCGCGCTTCCACTCTTGGTAATGTCTGGCGATAGTGATGAGCCCATTGTTTCCTATCATCTGCATGGCGCCGTCGCCGACGCACGCGATCACTGGCCGTTCCGGATGGGCGAGCTTGGCGGCGAGCGCATAAGGTACGCCGGGACCCATGGTGGCCAGGTTTCCGGAGAGCGAAGCCATCATCCCTGGTCGAACCTTGAGATCACGCGCCCACCAGTTGGCCGCCGATCCCGAATCCGACGTCAAGATGCAGTTGTCGGGTAACAGCGACGAAAGCGTCCAGAAGACGAGCTGAGGGTTGATGGGCTTGGCGGGGCGGTAGGCGCGTTCCTCGAGAGTCTTCCACCAAGAGGCCACGCGACCTTCGATCTGCTTCTGCCAGGCTGGGTCTTTGCGAACCAGGTGGGGGCGAAGCAGACGCAGAGTTTCCTTCGCGTCGCCGTGCAAGTTCACATCGATGGGATAGCGCAGTCCGAGCATGCGCGGTTTGATGTCGATTTGTACGGCCCTGGCCTGCCCTTCTTTGGGAAGCCACTCGGAATAGGGAAAGCTCGTGCCCACCATCAATAGCGTGTCGCAATGCGCCATCATGTAGTCACTCGGTTCGGTTCCCAGAAGGCCGATCGAACCGGTTACCCACGGCAGATCGTCTGGCAAGACGGCCTTGCCGAGTAGTGCTTTCGCGACGCCGGCACCTAGCAGCTCCGCCACTTCCTTGACGTGCTCACTGGCCCCCAGCGCGCCTGCTCCCACCAGCATGGCGACTTTGGAACCCTTGTTCAGCAGGTCGGCGGCCCTCTTGATATCCGATTCAGCGGGCACGATGCGTGGTCGCTCGTAGCCGACCCCGGAGAACGCTACGCCGTGTTCCCGAGGGGGGCTCGATTCGGCATCTTGCTCCTGGATATCGTTGGGGAAGATCACGCAGGTCACGACCCGTTCGGCTTTAGCTATGCGTACCGCCCGGTCGATCAAATGGCGCGCCTGCGCTGGGTGCGTGCACATGTGAACGTAATGGTGGGCCACGTCCTTGTAGAGGGAAATCAGGTCCACCTCTTGTTGGTAGTCGGTGCCCAGTGCCGTCGTCGCCTGCTGACCGATGAGGGCGACTACCGGCTGGTGATCCAGACTGGCATCGTACAGTCCATTGAGCAGATGAATGGCGCCCGGTCCGGAGGTCGCCATGCAAACGCCCACCTCACCGGTGAACTTGGCATGGGCGCAGGCCATGAACGCGGCCAGCTCCTCGTGGCGGCTTTGAATGAATTCCACCTCTCCTTCGGTTCGGCGCAGCGCGCCCATGAGGCCGTTGATGCCATCGCCCGGATAGCCGAAGATTCGGTGGATCCCCCACTGCTGAAGGCGAGCGATCACGTAGTCGGATACGGTTGCCATGGTTCGTGTTCGATCCTGTGGTTGGAGGCCGTGGTTTCGGGGGCTGCCCAGCGCCTGCGATCCTGGAGTGGCCGATAGTGGCGTGGAGCTTACCCGTCAGGTGAATGCGGAATGCAAAGCACGTACCGATAGGGGCGTGTCCAACGCTGGGCAACGAGTCCCAGGCGCCAGCGCGCTTGGCTGTGACTCTGCGCCTCGGTGGGGCAGACCCGCGTCGCCGCTCCCGCGTCGAGCGTGTGGGCCGTCTCTCGGCCGCTTCGAGTAGCTGCTCGGCTATTTGAAGCCGTGCAGATGCACCACGTACCACTCACCTCGCCAGGAGATGAGCGACGTCACTTCGAAGGTCGCCTCTTTCCCATCGCCGCGCTCGACATGCAACCGCGAGCGTAGCGCGCGGTAGTAGCCGATGCGGTTCCCCTCGGAGCCCGGCTTCATGAACTTGATGTTGCGCTCGAACAGCTCGAGGCCGCCAAGCGTGGCCCCTGCTGCACCGGCCCCGAGCTGCTTGTGGTAGTCGTGGATATTGCGCTTGAAGGCGGCCACGAGCCGGTATTCCCAATCGCGCTCGGGCTTTGCGATGTCCTTGACCTGCGCATACGCCTCCACGGGGAAGAATGCTGGCATCGCCCGCTCCGGATCGTCCGTGGCGATGGCTTCGACCAGCAGTTCGAGCCGGCGCTTCAGGCTCGGGCTCTCGGCGTCCGGGTGTTCATCGGTCTGCGGCAGTGCATCGCCGTTCGCGTCGACCAGAAGGGGAACCGCAGCGACCTCGGGCTCGGCCGGGGGATTGGGGTCGGGCTCGGGCTCGGCCGGGGGCTTGGCCCCAGCCTCAGGGGAGGTCGGCGGCGCGCTTGCGGTCGATTCTTCGAGTCGAGCGAGAGGCGGGGCAGGGTCGGGTGGCGAGACCTCTGTCGAGGTCGTCGATGCTGCAGCGGGAGCGGAGGCCGGATGTGCGGTGCCCGGGGCGCACGCCCCGAGCCAAAGCAGCCCAACCAAGCCAGCGAAGTAGAGACCCAGGACCGC
Organism: uncultured delta proteobacterium; assembly: GCA_963809955.1. GTDB lineage: Bacteria > Myxococcota_A > Polyangia > Polyangiales > Polyangiaceae > JAICQQ01. The sequence continues at coordinate 401,051 of CAWELQ010000005.1, read as the reverse complement.
GAGACAGGCACGACGCGCGGGGCGGCAGGGCCGCGTAGCAGGTTCCGGTTCAGCCCTCACTGGGCTTCGAGTACTCGGCGTGGCCATTGAACACCAGCACGCGCTCACAGGCGTGCTCCCCGACGCGACCCATGCAGGCATGCTCTCCTGAAAATGCCGCTTTGGCATGCTGTAGCTCCGTCATGATCGCCGGGGTCACGTCGTGTCCGCCGCCTTCGCAGTGCGTGTCGCTGCAAGGAAATTCGAAGTGAGCCGCGGCGCGGTCAACGATGATGTGTCGAACCCGTTGCGAATTGGGAATGGGCCCCGTTTCGCCGTTTTCGCTCAGGTCCAACTTCAGCTTGAGCAGCGCCGGGACTTCGTCCTTGAGCCGCGGCGAGCCGTCCTCTCGTTGCCAGCGCTCCGTGCGTGCACGAACGTTGGGGGACCATCGGGACATTCTCTTCCTCCTCAAACCTTCCGGTCGCGGCCGGCAAAAGCGGGCCGTAGCCTTACACAGAGGTTCGCGGCTGGCGAGACAAATCGCTACAGTCGGGGGCCTCCCCTGGCCCCAGGCTGCACGGACGGCTTGCCAGGCCATGTCGGATGGGCTACACCTCTCGGCATTCGACGCGGAGCCGGCCCTGTCAATCCGGATCTATTGTACTTCCGGTTCAGTGAGGCTTGCTCCCTTTGGCTCCCACCGGCTTGGCCTTGCCTGGCCGAGCGTGGCCCGAAGCAGGCAACCGCGGCGAGTAACGACGAGCCAACGAGCTCGCGCGCTTTCTCAGGTGGCTTCTGCGGCACCATCGACCAAGGCGCACCTTACCTTCGTGCCGCAGACCAAGAGAAAATAGTGATAGAAAAAGCACGGCACTCCGATGTGCCCAACCCAGTGGAAGCACCCGGATTTGCCGCCTTGGGTCTCACCGAGACCCTCACCCAGGCCCTTGAAGAAGAGGGCTATCGCGTGCCCACGCCCATCCAGAAGCAGGCGATACCGCTGGTGCTCCAGGAACGGGATCTGGTGGCTTGCGCGCAGACCGGTACGGGGAAGACTGCCGCCTTCGTGTTGCCGCTCCTACAGCTGCTGGGCAAGGCGCAAGGTCGCCCCAGGGCGCTCATTTTGACGCCCACGCGAGAGCTCGCTTTGCAGGTCGGGGAGCGTGCTCGCGCGTATGGACGCCACTTGGGCCTCGGTCAAGTCGTCATCTATGGCGGGGTCAGCCAACAACGGCAGGAACGCGAGCTGCGCCGACGACCGGATCTAGTGGTAGCGACGCCGGGGCGTTTGCTCGACCTGATGCGTCAAGGGTTCGTCAGCCTCAAGGAGCTCGAGATACTCGTGCTCGACGAGGCCGACACGATGCTCGACATGGGGTTCATCCACGACATTCGGCGGGTGATCCGTGAGCTCCCGGAGAAGCGCCAGACGTTGCTTTTCTCGGCCACGCTGCCTTCCGCCATTCAGAAGCTGGTGCGTGAGGTCACGCGTACCCCGACCCACGTCTCGGTCGATCGCCAGTCCACGCCAGCCGAGCGGGTGAGCCAGTCGGTGTTTTTCGTCGAGCATCACGACAAACGGGCGCTGCTGCAGAGCCTGGTGCGTGATGATGCGCTGAAGCGGGTGCTCGTGTTCACGCGCACCAAGCACGGTGCCAACCGCCTGGCCCAGCAGCTGTCACGGGAGGGTATCGACGCCGCGGCCATCCACGGCAACAAGTCCCAGAGCGCTCGGGAGCGCGCGCTGGCCGGCTTCAAGTCGGGCAGGACACCTGTGCTGGTGGCTACCGATGTTGCGGCGCGCGGAATCGACGTCCAGGGTGTGGCACTGGTGGTCAATTTCGAACTGCCCAACGTGCCCGAATGCTACGTGCATCGCATCGGCCGGACCGGGCGTGCCGGAGCGAGCGGCAAGGCGGTCAGTTTCTGCTCGGCTGAAGAGCAATCACTGCTGCGGGGTATCGAGCGTCTGATGAGGCGGCGCATCGACGTCGCGGAACACGCCGGTACTCCGGCGCCTTCCCTGCGGCCCGCGCCAGCGCCAGCCAGAGGGCCCGAGCGTTCCGCTCGCACCTCGCCGAGCTCGGGCGCCGCGCCCCGATCGGGGGTCAACCGAAACAAGTCTCGGCGCCGTCGGCCGCGTTCGTTCGCGCCGTCTCGCGTCTAGCCAAGCGAGGCCTCTCGCGCCCCTTGGCTTCGTCTCAGTGGACGTCGACGTAGAAGTCCTCGGACCTGAGACCGGAAATCGGGCCCTCCCAGATTTCGAAGCCGACGGCCACCGCGTTGATGCTGGAGCCCGGGACCGAAAGGCCCCGGGCTTCTGCGTCGCGCACGAAGTCCATCACGTCGAACTCGATTTCGCGGCTATCGGAGCCTTCCGCGCGTACCCAGTTGATGATGGGCAGGCCGTTGACGCTGCCATCCCAGATGTTCCAGACGCCCGGGACATTCTCCACACTGATGCCTTGGTGGGCCATGTTCGGGCTTCCCGCGGGCTGGTAGCTCGGCGGATCGCGCAGCCAGACCATCAGGTAGCCTTGCAGACGGCTGCCGTCGCCGACCCAAATGTCATAGGCGGCGTTGTACTCTCCGGTTTCGTTGCCGCCGGGGTCCCAGCGCCAGCCCGTTCTGACCGAGCTGAGTGAATCGCGGCTTGCGGGCAGTCCGCAGTCGGGCACGTCCCTGACCGAGTACCTGCCGCAAAATACGCTCGGGTACGATGCTGGTTGTCCCATACTGCCGGCGCTGCCGCTCATGCTCTCGACCACGAACGAGGTGCCCTCCCAGGAAATCGTGTGGCTGCCGAAGCCCGGCCCCCAGCCGTTCGTGATCATCACGTAGGGGACATCGTTGCGCGAGACGAAGACGGTCTGATACTGCTCGTCGGTGCTGCCGGAGCCGTCCATGGTAGCGGTTCCGAGCTCGGAGCCGGTGCTCGCGGTTCCCGCGTTTCCCGTCGTGTCCGACGCCGCTCCGCCTCCGCCCGTGCTGCTGGCGCCGCCGGCTGCCGTGTTCGCCGCGCCGCCACCGGTGGTGTTGATGCTTGCACTCGTGGTAGCCATCCCGGCCGGGTTGCCCCCGACGCCCATGGGCGCGCCGGCAGTGCTGCTCGTGGTGCCGGAGTCCGTGCTGCTCACGTTGGCCGAACTCGGGGTGCCGGTGCTCGTCGCACCCTGGCTGGTCGATACGCTCGTAGTGGTAGCCGCGCCGAGAGCGCCTCCGACTCCCATCGTCTGATTCGGAGCGGGCGAATTCGCTTCACTCGAGCATCCGACCGCGAGCGCAAGGGCTGCCGGGTGAACCAGGGTCGACCACCGATTGCCCCTTGGCCGTGTTCTCCCCCACGATAGCTTTTCGCGCATGAATCGTCCTTCGCAGAAAAGTGAGGGCCCCTTGCCCAATCACCAGGAAACGAGTGCAAGCATACGTGGGAAACGGGCGAGGGCCATCCCCACTGGCAGAAACCGCGCTCGCTTGGGCTGGAGGATTGCACTCAGACCATTAGAGTTTTGATGGGTACCTCTCCTTTCGCGCCGAAGTTCTCACTAGAGGCTACGCGGAGCCTCATGGGTAATCACGCGACGTCTATCGAGACGTTGGCAATGCCTAGCCTCAGCTCATGGCTGGTGGCGCGGCGTTCGACCACCTGAGCGGCGTTCAACACACCTGCTTTGCCGAACTGTCGCCGCGCCCTGTAGATGTCGACTGCGAGCTGGGTGGGCGAAGAAGCGAGCATCCCCAAAAGTTGTTCCTGGTCGACCCAGCCATGGCTCGTGGCTGGCAGATTGGAGTCCCTCTGGTCGGTCGCGCGCAGCCGGGCCAGTGTCAACAGAACGTAAGTGTGGGCACGTGGCCTGAGGGGGATACGCTTCGCTCGGTGCACTATCGTCAGATCGACGTGCTCCTCGTTACGACTGACCAAGAACTCGAGTGCTATGTTGGAGGGCGAGGGCTGCTCGATGGGCCCGGCGGAGGTGGCGTACACGGTGGCGCCTGGCTGGAAACGGAAACGCTGCGCTCCCGCTACCAAGACCTCGTCTTCGATGGGGGTCCAGATCATGTCCGAACGCTCTGCCACCCAGCTGCCGTCCGAGCGCTGGTAGATGGACAGCTCCGGTTGCTCCGCGCTGGGCAAACCGATCAGCCCGTCTTGCGCAACGAAGCGAGCTCCTGTCTCCAGCGATACGACGGAGGGCAGCGGCGGGGCCGTGTCGACGAGCTCCCATTCCTCGCGAGCGCTGCCGAACCTGAGGCGCGTGCCCAAACGCAAGGCGACTCGCGCTCCACCGTCCAGGCGCTGCCCGTCCACGAACGTCCCGTTCCTGCTGCCGAGATCCTGGGCCTCCCAGGCCAGGCCGGTCCAGCGCAGACTCGCGTGCCGCCACGACACGGAAGCATCAACCAGACGCAGCGCCGCATCAGGCGCGCGCCCAATCAAGTGATCGGCCTCGAGGACACAGTTGTCGCCGTGGGAGCTCTCCAAAGCGCCCATGACCCGCTTGAATAGCATAGCTGTCCGGCCGATGGGAGGGGGGACGGCGCGCGCACTGAACTACGAGCACTTCGCTCGGGCTTCGCCCCTCCGTCGCCTCAGCAGAGCTGCGCTGCCGGGCAGTCGGAGCACTTGACCTGATTGGGGACCAAGGTGAGCTTGAGTATGTCCCCGTAAGTCTCTACGTCGCCTATCAGCTCGATACACACGTTGACCGTGATCTTGTCGGAGACCCTCAAGAGTACTCCGAAGGTGTCGAGCGCCGATGCGGTGTCAGCTTGCGGATTCAAGCACGGGACCTTCAAGGAGAATTGTCCAATGGCGATCGCACCGAAGTTGTAGAAGAGCTTGATGTCGAACCACTTCTTGCTCATTGGTGCGATGCCTTGTCCCTGAGCGATCGGATCCATCGCAACCTTCCAGGTATCTCCCGCGAGCGCCGCAGGGGTATAGCTCGTGATTGCCTGGGATGGCTCGCAGATACAGACCGCACCATTATCCTTGACACAGTAGTCGAGCGTGAATGTGACTTTAGAAAACGACATGTGGTGCTCCTCGGTGTTCTCGTGACTATGTGCCGAGCGGCCGGATAGGGGCCGGCTCGATGTGGGGATTCCGATCCGGCGCGCCTGCACCCAGTTGGCTAGTCGAGTTGTCGCCCCAGCACAACACTCGTGGGTCGGTCTCGAGCCGGACGCAGGCGCTGCTGCCGATGGAGAGCCAACTGGCAGCCGCCGGAAGCTCGATACGTCGTGGGGTCGCACTAGTGTCGAGATCGGGGGAGCCGAGTACGCCAGCCTTATTTTCTCCCCAGCACCAGACTTCGCCCGCATCCGAGAGGGCGCAGGTAGTGGTCGCCCCGACGGCAATCTGGATGATGTCGTCGGGCAGACCGCTAACGACCTCGGGGAGGTAGTCCTGATCGCTGCTCGGCCTGCCCAACTGCGACAGTGAATCGTCTCCCCAACAGCTGACTCGGCCGTCCGACAGGGTGCACACATGGGCGGCGCCAGCCTGAATGTCCTCCACGTCTGTCAAGCCGGCGATTGGATGCGCTCGCGAGAAAGCGCTGGTGGCGGTGCTCTCTCCGATCTGGCCTGTTTGATTGTCTCCCCAGCAAGCCACCGTCTTGGAGGTCGTCAGCATGCAGGAAAAGGCAAAACCCGTCACCACGCGCTCGCCGTCGTCAACCGGCAGGGAGTCTTCTCCCGTGACCGTTCGGGGCACGTAGGCAATGCCGGCCTCGAGGGTGCCTTCACCGAGCCGTCCATTTTCGGTCTGGCCCCAGCATTTGACGGCACCGTCTTGCTGAACCGTGCAGGTGTGTGCGGAGCCAGCCGCCACGTGCAACACGCCCGTCAGCTCGGTGGCGAAGTCGTGCACTACCGTCGGTTCGAGCGCGTTGGAGTGGCTGCTAGTGCCCAGCTGACCCTCCGCGTTTCGGCCCCAACAATAGACTCGCCGGTCGCTGCCAGAGATTGCGCAGGTGTGCTGATATCCAACGGCGATCTCGGCCACGCTCTTCAAATCGACAACCGCCTCTGGGGACTCGCCATTTGCCGTGGAACCCCGACCGAGCTGTCCTGTGGCACCATCCCCCCAGCACACCGCCTTGTCATGCGTCGTGACACCGCAGACGTGCAGCGGCCCCACGTCGAGTTGCTCGAGCTCGTCGCAATCGTAAGCAAGCGGATCCGACCCTGTGACGGCGCTGCACGAGAAACTGCAAGCTCGCCCGCACTCGCCGCAGTTTTCCAGGGTAGTGCCTGGGGTCTCGCAGGCGTCGAGATAGCTCTTGTCACCACAGTTCAGGCGCCCGGGCGGGCATTCTTGGATCTCCCAGCCGCAGTCCTCCTCCCCGGGGTCGCAAGGAGGACAGACAAACGTGGTCACTCCGTCGAAGGGTTCATCGAACAGCAGGGTGCCCTCCTGGCGCGGTTGATCGATGGTGCCGTCGCAGTCGTCGTCCTTACCGTTGCAGATTTCCGGGCGGTCGCTGTTCACGCCCGGGTCGTGGTCGTCGCAGTCGCTCTGTTCGAAGCTGTAGCCTGGCGGCGGATTGGGACAGAGGGTCGGGAGCCCTTCCGAATTCTGGTCTCCGTGAAAGTCGTGGTCCGCGTCCAAATAGAAGACGTGAAGCTTCTCACCGGCCTGGCCGGGGACGACGTCATCCGGCAAACCGTTGCAGTCGTTGTCCACTCCGTCGCACACTTCCCGCGCGTTGGGGTTGGTGTTCGGGTCGTCGTCGGCGCAATCGTCGCCCCCGATCATCAACTTGGCGTAGTAAGGGTTCGCGTTCTGGCAGCTGGCGTCGAGAAATCCGTCGTTGTCGTCGTCCCTGGATCCGAACGTGCTGGGGTCGCAGTCCTCGTCATGGGTCGGATCGTCGAGAGAGCATCGTTCGGGATTGCCTGGGAAGCGGTCGTGGTCGTGGTCGTCGCAATCGGGTTTTTCGCCCTCCCTGGTACAACCCACGACATATGCCCCGTCGCCGTCCATGTCGCCCTTCTTCCGGTCTGGGCCGCAGTCACACTTGTATCTTTCGCTGCAGTCGGCGTCCGGGCAGGGCCCCTCGGGCGAGCGCCGGCAGTACTTGGCACTACCGCCTGCCACGACCTCGACGCAGTGCTCGGCTCCGTTGCAGTAGATGCCGTCATTGCAGTCTTCATCGTAGCTGCACGGGGCCCCCACTTCGACGAGCGGGCCGCTTCCGCCGGCTCCTGCTTCGCCGGCAGCGCCTCCGAGCGTTTTGCCGTTACCCGCGTCGCCCAGCGTGCCGCCACTGCCGCCGGTGGCGCCCTCGTTGGAATGGCCGCACGCCGTGAAGCCGAGCGCCAGGGAGAGAGCCGCGAGGGATATCAATCGCATCACCGATGGGGCTCTGGGGCGGGTCGACTTCATGGAGCAGTTTTAACGCTTGCCATGGCGCACCTCAATTTCAATCGGTTGCAGGGTGCTCAATCCGCCGCGCCGCACAGGCTTCCGCGCAAGAGCTGCCAGTCGGTGTCCAGTTTTGTTAACACCCCATAGCCAAGCGCGCACTCTTCGGTCTTTATGGGGAAGGCAAAGGACTGCGGGGCGTTATGCAGGCTTCGGAGCTCCAGCAAGCGCGTGTCACGCTCGGTGATGCGAGCGGCCATCACGCGCTGCTCGCCTTCGCTTTGTTCGACCCACAGCATCAGCCAACCTCCGGGTCGAGAGCCGACCGTGAAGCCGGTCGGGGAGAACGCCAGGTCCGGCCCTCCGACGATCGTACCGCCTGTCGGGATCGAGAGCGTCTGCGAGAGCTTCGCTCCTGTCCCTGTCGTCCAGCTGAGCTGGGTGAATTCCAGGGTCGCATTTCGCCCGCAACCCGAGCGCCAGCCCAGGCCGAGCGAACGTGCGGCGCCGGTCCGGAAGCTACCCCAGGAAAGCGCGACGTGGCTCGCTCCGTTGGCGGGTACGACTGACGGAGCGCTCACCTCCAGCTCCGCGCGCACGCTGCTCTCGACGTCGATACGGCGAACACACACGCCCCGCTCATCGTCCTCCGAGCAGGCGTGTGCCAGGACGTAAGACCCTCGCTCGCTTTGAATCTCGTCGGCGAGCACGGCCGGCGCGGAACCGGAAGTGGTGTGCGCGAGCGTCTCTGGTTTCCCCTCGTTGACGCCGTTCAGCCAGAGCTGCGCGTCGTCGGGGAGCGGGTCGTAGAGTCCGAGGCCCTCCACCGCGAAGTCGCCGCCCTCATCGCAGACGCTAGGCTGGTTGAGCGGCTTGGCGAGCCACAGGGCGAGAGCCTGCGGGGCGGTGCCGCTGCCCGGCATCGCAGTGATGGCGGGCTCGCTCGCGCCGACAGGGGCCCCGTCGGCGCGCGAAGCGCCCGTACAACCGCTGTCCGTCACGTCGACGCCACCCTCCAGGTTATACGGATCGGACGTATTGCCTCGCTTCTCGAATACCAGGCTGAACGGCGCTTCTGAATCGGCTACCGCCACATGAACCCGTCCCTCCGGGCAGCCCTGTTTGCTGATCATCAGGTAGACCAAACCTGCTCTGTGTGCGGCCAGGGCGGCCTGCGTCATGACCACCGCGTCGTCTGATGAGGGGGGGAGGCTGCCGATGTCTCGAGTGCCGGAAAGCGCCAGGCGTGCCCTCGGAGCTCCTCGTCGTCGGGGTCGGGGGCGATCGCAAAAGTGGCAGCTTCGCCGAACGCATAGCTCAAGATCACCGGCTCCGCTGCCGTCGGGGAAGCATCCGGCTCCGACGGGCGGGCTTCTTCATCGACGTCGCCGTCGCAATCATTGTCTTTTCCGTCCAGGCGTTCCTTGCCGTCGACGAGCGCCGATTCGCAGTAGCCCGTCTCCGGATTGCAGGTCAAGTATCGGCACGTCGCCGGGTCGTGCCCAGCGGCGCGAATGGCGTCTGCGCAGTCGAGATCGCTTTTGCAGTTCGCTTCGCCCACTTCGTCGAGGCCCATCAAACTGCAGCCCGGCACGCCGACGCCCAACCACGCGGGCATGAAGAGCTGCCACGCGCGGGCACCCATCAGAAAGCTCCCTGATAGGACAGTTCCCAGCTCTGCGCCGTGACGCCCAACTCGACGCCGCTCTCGGGCACGCGTCGCCAATCGGTGACGAAGTACAGCAGCGTGGACGTAGCGCCAAACACCAGGGCGCTGCCAAACGCCACGTCGGTGGCGAGGGCCAACTGGCGTACGCGCCGCTTGTCGTGCTCCAGGCGGGGTAAGTTGAGGCGCGCGGAGTCCTTCGCATCTTGCCGGGCGAATAGCGTCACGACCCCGAGCACGCTACCGGTCACGGTGGCCGCGCCGGTGAACGCGACCGAACTCCAGAAGTAGCCAGGCTCTGGGCCGCGGTAGTTCGAGAGCTGCTCGAGCTCGAAGTGGAGCTCCCGGGTTTGTTGGGCCGCAACGGTCACCTCTTGCCGCGCGCTCTCGTAGCCTTTCGCGCGGAGCTCGACCGCGTGCCGCCCCGAAGGGACCGATACCTGTCCTGGTGCCTCGGCCACGAAGCGGTCGTCTACCCAGACCTGTGCCCCTACGTTGCTCTCGATCTGCAAGGTTGAAAGCAGGGCTCTCAGGGTGCGCACGACCGCCTGGACTTCTTTCCGGTCCGGTTCACTCTCGGGAGCGCGGTCCAGGTACTGTTGATAGTACTCCAACGCTTCGTCGTACTGAAACATGCGCTCGTTGCACAGGCCCATGTTGTGCAGGACGATGTACTGGCTCGGGTGCCCCTCCAGCAGCTGATACGCATGCTCGAACTCGACGGTCGCAGCAGCGAAGTTGCCATCGGCGAACAACCCTTCGCCGCGCGCGATGATCTCTCGGGCCTGTTCCAACCGGGGGTCGGACAGCGGCTCGCTCGTGCTCGGTGGTGTTGCTGCGGAACCCGCGGTAGGTGGGGGCTCCGCGGCTCCGTCTTGGTCCTGCCTGGGGCTGGGCTCGCTGGAGGTTTCGGTCGAATCTGGCGACGGGGCGGGCGGTTCCCCGGCCTCTTCCGCTCGAACGGAACGAGAGGCAAGCAGCAGCACACACGCAGCGGCGAAGGATTCTCGCCTACAGGGGCACTTTCTTGAGCGTGCGCTTCGACGGTCCATCTTGCTCTCGATCGCTGGCTGTCTTGCTGCCGTCCTTCGCGTCGGGGGCAGCCGCTGCGGGCGGTGCTGCGGGGGTGGGGGGGCGCTGGTTCGAGCCTGACGCTCGAAGAGCGCGGGGGTCGGCGGTTGCCGAAGTGTCGGGCGAAGCGGGCGGAGACACGGAGCTCACTGGCGTCGCGGACACGGCCCGAAGTGCCGACGCATCGCGACCCCGCAAACGCGCAGGGGGGGCGGCCGCCGTCGGTTCGAGACTCTCGGGTTCCTCGACCCGTACGGAGCTCGAAACCTGCGGGCGCATTCGCGCCTGCGCTCCGTCGGCCGGAGCATCGACTGTGGGGGGGAGGGACGCGGTATCCCCGTGCACCGCGGCGCTCGTGCGCGTGGCCGCTTTGGAGGAGGGGGCTTCCGAAGCATCTTCTTCGAAGAGGTAGACGGCACCGAGCGCGCCCGCGGATATGACCAGCGCGGTCACGAGCGCCGCGCGCGCGAAGCGCGAGCTCATCGGGTTCAGCCCTGCGAGCGGGAGAGTAATGTGAGTTTCTGTATCCGACGGGCGCGGCAACGGACCGTCATCCACCAGTGTTTGCGTGTACTCGTCCGAAAGCGTCGCGCGACTGCCTCCGGGGGAACGACCGGGGGTCTCGTGCACCGATTGAATCGCGCGGTCCCCGTGGTGGTCCAGAAAGGGCTCGAGGGCCTGGTGAAGCTCATCGCACGAGTCGAAGCGTTCTTTGGGATCCTTGGCCAGCGCTCGTTGCACCACGGCGTCGAGCGCTGGCGGTGCGCCCTCGAGCTGTGCCGCCAGTGTAGGCACCGGGTCGTGACAGATCTTGAGAAACAATCTGGGAAGCGTGGGGGCGTCGAACGGAGGCCGCCCAACGAGCAGAAAATGCAGGATGGCTCCCAACGCATAGATGTCCACCGAATGACTGACATTGGTGCGCCCTTCCACCTGTTCTGGTGCCATGAAATGGGGCGTCCCGACGGCGTCTCCCGTGGAGGTCAAGCGTGGGCTGCCCTCCTCGCGGAACTTGCATACGCCGAAATCGAGTACCTTCACGAAATCATCGTGGCCGTCTCGTCGTACCAAGAACACGTTTTCTGGTTTGAGATCTCGATGGATGATGCCAGCCCGATGCACCGCCGCCAATGCTTCACATAGCTGACGGACGATACGCACGGCTCGGGCGACAGGAAAGCGTCCTTGCTCGGCGAGCGCAAGATTCAGCTCGACCCCCTCGAGGTACTCGAGAACGATGTAGAAGGCGCCGTTGTCCAGCTGCCCCATATCCATCACGTCGACGATGTGAGCGTTGCCAACAGCAGCGGCAGCCTGTGCCTCGCGTTGAAAGCGCGCTACGCACCCAGCCGAGAAAGCCGCGTGCTCCGAGAGGGTTTTCAGCGCTACCTTACGACCGATCAAAACATGCTCGGCCTCGTAGACGATGCCCATGCCTCCCTGACCGATGCGACGTTGAATCCGGTAGCGGTCTTGGATGGTTGTGCCTAGCAGCGGATCTTTTGCGGGTGTGGCATGCATGACGGCCCACCTGTCGCGGCAGGATAGCCCAATACCCAGAAAGGGCGCTGATTGGCGAGCATGGCGCATGCGGTCGAGAACGCCCGGCCTAAATGCCGGCGGACCTCGACTGTATGGCTAGAAGAAAGGGTCAGGAGTTCCAAGTATGGAATATTTGACGAATTTTCCCCTGGCAATTCAGGTCGGTGTCGGGGCACGGTGTGGGGACTCACTCCCCTTCGTAGGTTGCAGGGTTGCACCACTTGGGACGTGTATGCGCCACGGGCCGGATGGTCCCTGGCCTGTCATGTCGACAAACCGGGGCGATCACCGTGGCACGGTTGCTGCAGCGAAACAGCCTGAAGGAAGCAGGTGTTTCATGTCGTCACGCTCTTTGATGATCCCCTTGGCCGCGAGCGGCGCTGTCGCCGTCGCCCTCACCACCGCCGTCTGGGTGCAGCGCAACATGAAGTCCGTCAGAAGCGCAAAAGCTCGCGAGGAGATGCCTGGCGACCTGCCGCCGACCCTGGCTGCCTACCCTCGGCAGGCGCTCGAGGAGGCCGACGCCACGACCCTTGCCGGCAATGTCGGGCCACAGATTGACACGGACGGGCTGGACGCCGTGGAGCCAGAGACGCTCGATCCGGACGCGGGTAACACGAAGTCGTTCGCGCGCTTGCGCCGCCAGCTAGCGGTGCCGCGAACGCTCTTCGACCTCCGCCGGGACACTGACGACGACGAGCTGGTCTGAATCCCAGCGGCAGTGCCGGCTGCTCAGGGCATCCCGGCGTCGATCCAGGCGATCATTCGGTCGCGCTCCTCGTCGCTCGGCTCGTCTCCGTTGCCGGCGGGGAACTGGCGCGCCACGGGACTTCCCGAGCAGCCGCGCGCCGTCCAGTCCTCCGTGGACTTGGTCAGCCCGCAAGCCATCGCGGCGGCGTCAGGCTGGACGCCAGCGAGCGCGCCGTAGTCGTGCGACGCGGCCGAGCCACCCGGGCTGTGACAGGAGATGCAGTAACTTTGGACGAAGTCGCTGGCGAAGCTGTCCCAGGTGTCGGCGGCTGCCATCGATGTGCCGCCCGCGCCGCTCATGCTGCCGCCCGCGCTGCTCATGCTGCCGCCCGCGCTGCTCATGCTGCCGTCCGTACCCGTCATACTGCCGCCCGCGCCACTCACGTCGCCGGCCATGCCCGTCGAGCCCACCATGGTGGAGGTGCTCGCGCCGGAAGAAGTGGTGCTGCCCGAGGTCGCTCGAGCGGACCCGCTGGTGGACGTCGCCCCGCTTACCGAGTTGGTCGCGGTCACGGTATTCATCGCTGCGCCAGTCGCGCTCGTGACTTCGCCAGCGCCCGACGTGGCGTTACCGGTGGCGAAGGTGCCACTCCCCGAAACGTCTGCTGTGGCCATGCCTCCCGCCCCTGAGGTGCTCTCGGGGCTTGCGCTGTCGCTGGAACAACCAATCGACCACAACAGGCTGCCTACGACCAGCAGTTGGGTGGGGTGAATGCGGGCCATGAGCAGGAGCGTCATGCGCGGATGGTCACTGAGTGTGCAACGGCAGTCCAGTCATTTACCGTTGCTCGACTCTCAGAAGTGTCATGAGGCGGCGGCTTACATACCCCAAGGAAGATTCTATATTGCCTTTTCTTGCTTCGCTTCTCATAAAGCCCGGGGCGAAGCGAGTGGGCTCTGGGAATTCAGCAGATTCGGGGCAGTTGCTCGCCGCTCAGCAGGTCGAGCACGCGGCGCGGTCCGAGGGCAGTGACCGCGACGACGAGGGGCGCGGGCCCTTCTTCGCCCAGTCCCGTGGCGCTTACCCTGCCGACGTGCGCGCATGCGCGGGTGTCCGGAAACTCGCGCAAGGTCGTGAGCGCCCGCTCGACATCGTCCGCATGGATGATGGCCACGAAACGCCCCTCGTTGGCCACGTACAGGGGGTCGAGGCCGAGCAGTTCGCAGGCGCCCGCCACAGCGTCGTCGACGGGGACTCGGGTTTCGTCGATTTCAATCGAGAGCCGGCCGTCCAGAGCAATCTCGTTGAGCGCCGAGCTCAGCCCTCCGCGGGTCAGGTCCCTGAGCAGGCGGACGCGGATCCCGGCCTTCAGCAAGGCGTCGATGGGCTCGCCCAGTGGAGCGGCGTCGCTCTCGATCGCCGTCTCGAAGCTCAATCCCTCGCGCACGGAGAGAATCGCCACGCCATGCCTGCCCAGATCCCCGCTGAGCAGCACGGCGTCACCGGCGCGGATCTCGGAGTGCCCGAGGGCCAGCTCGTGAGGGACGACGCCGAGACCCGTGGTGTTGATATACATGCCGTGACCATGGCCGCGATCGACCACTTTCGTGTCGCCCGTGACGATTTCTACACCGGCGCGGTCAGCAGCCTGTCGCATGGACCGAAGCACGCGCTCGAGCTCTTCGAGCTCGAGCCCCTCTTCGAGGATGAACCCGACGGAGATGTAGAGCGGCCGGGCGCCGACCACGGCGAGGTCGTTGGTGGTGCCGTAGATGGCCAGGCTGCCGATGTCGCCGCCTGGGAAGAAGCGGGGGGTCACCACGTAGCTATCGGTGGTCATGGCGACGCGCGTGTCCGGCAAATCGAGCAAGGCGCTGTCGAGCCGCTCGCTCAGGTGACCGCGATCGAAGGCGGGCAGTATCAGCCGGTCGAGCAGCTCACGCATCCGGCGCCCTCCGCCGCCATGTGCCATCTGTATCGTGCGGGGGAACCAGGGCAGACCGCAGCTCGGCTCCGCGTCCTCAGTGCTCACGCTGCGTCCTTGCGGCGCCCCCGAGGGCGCGGTAGCGATGATAGGCAGCGCACGCGCCTTCCGCCGAGACCATCGGGGCCCCCAGCGGATGGTCCGGTGTGCAGGTCTTGCCGAAGGCGGGGCAATCGACGGGCTTGAGCTTGCCCTGCAGCACCAGACCGCTTCGACACTCTGCGGGCTCGTCACTGACAATGTTCGCCACGCCGAAGCGCCGAGCGGCGTCGAAGCTGGCAAACTTCGGCCTGAGCCCGAGGCCGCTCCGCTCGATCTCGCCGATACCGCGCCATTTGCGCGGCACCACTTCGAACACGTCGGCTACGGTGCTCCGAGCGCGCGGGTTGCCGGTGCTGGCGACGGCGCGCGTGTACTGGTTCTCGACGACGGCGCGGCCGTCCTCCAACTGTTCGATGCACATCAAAATACCGTGCAGCAAGTCGACGGGTTCGAAGCCCGTGACCACGATGGGCACGCGGTACTTTCGTGCGATGGGTCGATACTCGTCCAGACCCATGACGCTGCACACGTGACCTGCCGCGAGGAAACCGTCGATGGCGGAGTCCGGCGCGGACAGCAGCGTTTCGAGCGCGGGCGGCACCAGCACGTGCGAGACCAGAATGCTGAAATTGTCGAGCCCCAGTTGGTTCGCCCGCAATACGGCCATGGCGTTCGCAGGAGCGGTCGTCTCGAAGCCCACGGCGAAGAAGACGACTTGCTCGAGAGGGGCCTTTTCAGCCAGCTTCACGGCGTCCAGCGGGCTGTAAACCACGCGCACGTTGGCGCCCTGCGCCTTGGCCTCGGCCAGGTCGCCTTTGCTGCCGGGAACGCGCAGCATGTCCCCAAAGGAGCAAAACGTGACTGAGGGGCGACGCGCAATGCCGAGCGCCTGATCGATGATTTCAATGGGCGTGACACACACCGGACAGCCCGGGCCGTGCAGCAGCGTTACCGCTTTGGGCAACAGCTGGTCGAGCCCGAAGCGAACGATAGAGTGGGTCTGGCCGCCGCACACCTCCATGATACGATGGGGTCGAGTGACGCGGCGCGCGATGGCTGCTTCGAGGGCACGGACGGGTTCGCGGCTGCGATATTCGTCGAGGTACTTCACCTTCGCTCCTCGGGGGCTCGTAGCTCCGTCAGATCACCCAACTGCTCCAGGGTGTCGAAAACACGGCGCGCCTCGACCTCGTTCAGGCGGCTGATCGCGAACCCGGCGTGAACGATGACGTAGTCGCCGACGCCCGCTTCGGGCACGTACTCGAGACACACTTCCTTGACGATACCGCCGAAGGCGACCTTGCCCATACTGAGCGAGCCCCGTTCGATGCTTTCCACCTTTCCGGGAATACCTAGGCACATGGCTCCTCCTGGAGAGTTTTCCGTTCGGCCGTCTGGGCGGCAAGCCAGGCTTGTCCTGCGGCGATCTGGCCGTCATTCGCGGGCAGGGAACGCGGGCGCCAGACTCGAAAGCCGGCGAGGGTCAGACGCTTCTCGAGCCCGGCGCCGAGTATTCGATTCTGGAAGCAGCCGCCGGTGAGCACCACGACCGGATGGGCATGGCGCTCGGCAAGCTGGACCCCCCAGTCGATGAGCGCCTCGTGGAAGCGGCGCGCGATCACCGCCCGGTCGACACCTTGCTCGAGATCCTTCACAATCGCCCGGACCAGCGGCTCGAGTGACGTTTGCCGACCCGTGGCGGGCAACGGGTATGCTCCCGCGCTCTCGGGTGTGTGGCGTGCCAGCGTTTCCAGGGCCATGGCTGCTTGCCCCTCGAAGCTTGCCACACCGCGTACGCCGAGCAGTGCGGCCACGGCATCGAACAGGCGCCCCACGCTGTCACTCTCGGGACAGTTCACATTTCGTTCGAGCAGCCGTTCGAGCAGCCGTTGCTCGCCGGGGCCGAACCACGGGGGTGTGGTGGCAGGCCAGGGCAACTTCAGCCGGTGCAACAGGCCAAGCAGCGCGCGGCGCGGCTCGCGCGCTGCTCGCTCTCCGCCGGGCAGCGGAAAGCTTGCGAGGTGGCCAACGCGCTGGCACTGCGGCCCCGCGCAGAGCAGCGCTTCGCTGCCCCACAGAGTGCCGTCGTCGCCGAGCCCGCTGCCATCCCAGACCAACCCCAGCACCGGCCGTTTCGAGCCGTGTTCAGCCAACACGGCAGCCACGTGCGCGTGGTGATGCTGGAACCTGCGCGGTGTCAGCGACCAGAGCTGTCCGAGCTCCATGGCCAGCCGGGTGGAGGCGTAGTCCGGATGCAGATCGCAGGCGACTATTTCGGGCGTCGCCTGGAAGAAGCTCAACAGGTCGTCGACCGTGCGCCTTTGGAGCTCGCGTGCCTCGGGTCCGTCCAGATCGCCCAGGTGTTGGCTGACGATCAGCTTTCCTTCGTGTAGCAGGGCGACGGTGTTCTTTTCGTGAGCCCCGAGTGCCAGCGTGCAAGGCGCTCCCTGGACCTCGGCGACACTCCCCGGAGCGTAGCCGCGAGCGCGTCGGACTAGTTCGGTCCCCCGAGTGCTGGCCCGCGCCACCGAATCGTCCATCACGCGCACAATGGGACGATTGTGAGTGAGCCAGGCGTCGGCCACCCCGCCGAGCGCTTCGAGCGCCTGTTTCGTGCTCGTGCTCATGGGTTCATTGCAGAGGTTGCCGCTCGTGCAAACCAGGGGCACGCAGACCTGTTGCATTAGCAGGTAGTGCAGAGGCGTGTAGGGCAGCAGCGCGCCTAGCTCGTCGCTCTCGGGTGCTACACTGGCGGCGAGCTTTGGCCCTTCGTCGCCCCGAACCGGCAAGAGCACGATGGGCGCTTCCGGGCTCTCGAGCAGGGACCGGGCCCGAGCGTCCAGATACGTGTAGCGCGCGAGCTCTTCCGCGTCGCGAAACAGAACGGCGAAGGGTTTGTCTTCGCGGACCTTTCGTGCGCGCAGGCGCCGGACCGAGGCGTCGCATGTAGCGTCCACCAGCAGCTGAAAGCCTCCGAGACCACGTAGTGCCAGAATCCGGCCCTGCTTCAGCAGCCGGGCGGCCCCGCACAGGGCGGCATCCCTGTTGGCGAGTTCGTCGCCCTCCGGTCCCAGCAGCGACAGCTCGGGACCGCAACGCGGGCAGGCAAGTGGTTCGGCGTGGAAGCGCCGGTCGGTGATGCTTCGATATTCGGCAAGGCACTCCGCGCACAGCTCGAAGCCTCGCATACTGGTACGCTCGCGGTCGTAGGGCAGGTCGAGCGCAATGGTCGCTCTCGGGCCGCACTGGGTGCAGTTCGTGAAGGGATAGCGATAGCGGCGTGCGCTCGGCGAATCGAGCTCGATTCGGCAGTCCTCGCATAGAGCGCGATCGGGCGAAAGGTTCGGCTGGGGCAAGGCCGAGCCCTGGCTTTCGACGATGCGAAAACCAGCTTCGCCCGCCTGGGCGGGGCATGGGCGGATGCTGATGCGCTCGATGCGTGAGGCTCCGGGGGCTCGTTCGGCCAGACCACTGAAGAAGCGCGCGACTGCCTCGGCTTCCCCCTGCACCTCCAGCGTGACGCCTGCCGGATGGTTTTTTACCCATCCCGTCAACCCACCGCCCAGGGCTTCGCGATAGATGAAAGGTCGGAACCCGACGCCCTGCACCACGCCGCTGAGGTTGGCTTGCTGGCGAATCATTCGACCTCGATCGAGTCGATGCTCACGCCCGTGGGCTGAAGCAGCACGGCGTCGGTGCTGGCGCAAGCCGGGCAGAGTGTCAGGTGATGGTCGGGCAGGTACTCGCGCCCGCAGGCATTGCAGCGCGCCTGCACATGAACCAACTCGAGTGCGAGCACGGCTGCTTCAGCCGGAGTGCCCCGCGCATGTGCCCGAAAGTGGAATTCCAGCGCTTCGGGACGCAAGGCCTCCGTCTCGGCGATGGAGCCGCTGACGCTGAGCACTCGAGCACCGCCCGCGCGCTCGAGTACGACGGATACCAGGTCTTTGGCAAGCTGACTTTCATGCATCGTTTGGCCTCACCATGGCTTCTATCTGGTCGGCGGCCGCGCGCACGGCAGCCTGCACAGGCGGGCTGAGCGCCTCGCCGTAGCGGTCCGGCGCCTGGATGCCCACCGCTACGAGTCGCAGGTTCGAGCCCGACTCGGGATAGAGGACCTGGCAGAGCTCGAGGGCCTGGGCAACGCTGAGTCCGTGCGACGAAATGCCGCTCTGTGCTTCCGGGTCGAGCTCGTCTGGGGCGATCACCAAGACCTCACCGACTCGTTCGCTCGGTACCAATACGGCATCCACCACGATGGTGCGCTGGTGCCCGGCGACCAACTCTACCAGTGCGCTTGGCTCGCGTGCGCGGACCAGCGAAATACCACTGACGCCGCGCCGCTCGATCTCGTCGAGCACCGCGAGTCCCACCGCGTCGTCACCGGCTACACGCTGTCCGAGCCCAACCACCAACGTCGTCATGCCTGCTCGATCTTCAACTTGAGGAAGTGTGTCGAGCACGAAATGCAGGGGTCGTAGTTGCGAATGGCTTGCTCCGCGCGCCAGGTCGCCTCCGCGTGCTTCATCCGAGAGAGCTGGGGGGCCAGATCGAATAGATCCTCCTCGATGCTGCGCTGGTTCTGTGAGGTTGGAGGCACGATGCGCGCGCTGACGATGGTGCCCTCGCCGTCCAACTCGTAGCGCTGGTATTGGACACCGCGTGGGGCTTCGGTGCACGCGTAGCCGAGGCCAGCACGCGGCGGCACGGGAACGCTCGATTCGGCAGGCTTTCGGTAGTGCTCCACGATTTCGCGAGCTTCGTCGAGGGCCTGGATCGTTTCGAGGCCGCGCGCCAGCAACCCCATGAAAGGATTGTTGCAGGGAACGTTGAAGCCGATGCGCTCGGCCGCCGCGCGGGCCGCCGGACGCAGTCGGTCGAAATTCAAGTTGATGCGGGCGAGCGGGCCGCAAACGTAGGCGCCGCGACCTACCACGGACGAGTGCAACGCCGTGGAATGGGGAACCTGGTGTTCGCGGAACGTCGCTTCGAACTCGGCAGGCTCGATATCGATTCCCTGACTGGACACCACGTGGCCTTCGTTGAAGGGGTATTCGTCGGGGTGGCGCAGAGCGACGAATTCGTACGGGCGCTCGAAGCCATGGAAATCCAAGCCGGAGAAGAAGTCGAGCGATTCCTCCATGGCAAGCTGGGCGGCTTCTAGCTCACCCGAAAGGGACTGCAGGTCCGCGGATTCCGGCACCCGATAGAAGCCCCCCAGTTTGATGTTGATGGGGTGGATCTCCCGACCGCCCAGAACTTCCACGATGCGATTCCCCGCCTTTTTGATGGCGAGACCGCGCTTGACCTGATCGGGGTGCTGCTTGGCGAGCGCGATGGCATCTTGGTGACCCAGAAAATCCGGCAGATGCAACATGAACATGTGCAGCCCATGACTTTCGATCCACTCTCCCGCGTACAAGAGCCGCCTCAGGATTCTGAGCTCGCTCGGAACCGTGACCCCACAGGCGGCCTCGAGCGCATGGCAGGCGCTCATTTGGTATGAAACAGGGCAGATGCCGCAGATTCGGGCGGTAATGTCCGGCACCTCACGGAAGCCTCGGCCCACCAGGAAGCCCTCGAAGAAGCGCGGCGGCTCGAAAATGTTCAGCTCCACGGACTTGGCCTGGTTGCCGCTGAAGCGTAGCGTGAGGGAGCCTTCTCCTTCGACGCGGGCCAGATAATTCACTTGAATGGTTCGAGCCATGATTTGTCCTGAGCGTCAGCGCTTGGCGGAGCCTTCGTGTACCTGTCGGAACTCCGGCGCATTCGCGTTGAACGAAGCGAAGAGCCGTTTCACGTCGACGTCGGGAACCTGTTGGCTCTCGAAATAGGTGGCAAGGCCCGTCGTGTTCGCGCCGTCTTTCGGGCCAAAGCAACCAAAGCAGCCGCGTCCGTAGCGCATACACAGGGCGCCGCAGCCGGCGTGTGTGACGGGGCCGAGACAGGGGACACCTTCCGAGACGGTCAGGCAAACCACTCCGCGGGCTTTGCACTCGGTGCAGACGGCGTCCCCGCGGATGTTCGGCCGGCGGCCCATCAAGGTGGCCGTGAGCAGTTCCAGCAGTTGTCGTTTGTCCACCGGGCAGCCGCGCAGCTCGTAGTCGACCTTCACGTGGTCAGCGATGGGGGTCGACGTTGCCAGGGTGGAGATGTAATCCGGCCGCGCGTAGACCACTCGGGCAAACTCAGCGACATCCCGGAAATTGCGCAACGCCTGGATCCCGCCGGAGGTTGCGCACGCCCCGATGGTGATCAGGAATTTCGATTCCGCTCGCACCTGCTTGATGCGCTCCTCGTCGTGCGGTGTCGTGATCGAACCTTCCACCAGAGTGACGTCGTAGGGTCCCTTGACCGTGGCGCGGGATGCTTCGAGAAAGTTGGCAATGGTCACCCGATCGGCGAGCGCCAAGAGCTCGTCCTCGCAGTCCAGCAAGCTCAGCTGACAGCCATCGCACGAGGCGAACTTGAACACGGCCAGCTTGGGTTTCTTGGGTTTCACAGTCACAACTCCCGGACGGTCATGGTGGCGCGGATTCGGTCGTAGCGAAACACGGGACCATCCTTGCAGATGAAATGGGGACCGAGTTGACAGCGTCCACAGGTCCCGACCCCGCAGCTCATGCTGCGCTCGGCGGAAACATAGACGAGTTCGGGGTCGAACCCACCATTGATGAGCTCGCGGCCTGCGAAGCGCATCATCACTTCCGGCCCGCAGATGAAGGCAACGGCGCGCTCGGGTCTGGCATACAGACGTCCGAGCAGTCGCGTGACCACTCCGGTGGTACCCGTCCAGTGCGCGTCCGCGCGATCGACCGTGACATCGAACTGCATGTCGCGCCGTTCGGCCCAGCTCATGAGCTCACGCTTGAACAAGAGGTCGTCGGGCGAGCGCGCCCCATAGACGATCGACAGGCGCCGGTACTGCGCCCGGTTACTCAGTACCTCGTAGATCACGGGCCGGAGCGGTGCCAGACCGATACCTCCGGCTACGAGGACGACATCCCTGCCACGATGCTCCCGGATGGGCCACGGCTTTCCAAAGGGACCACGCACTCCGACGAAGTCTCCCGCGCGCAGCTTCCCGAGGGCGCGGGTGACCGGGCCGACCTCGCGAATCGTGTGCACCAGGCGTTCTGGCTTGTCCGCGTGTCCGCTGACTGAAATCGGCACTTCCCCCACGCCGAAGGCATACAGCATGTTGAATTGCCCTGGCGCGAAAGAGAAGCCTCCGGGTGCTGCGGGGTCGAGCTCGAAGGTGAAGACGTCTTTGGCCTCACGTCGCGTGCGGTGAACACGCGTGGGAAATGGATAGAAAGCGTCCTCGCCCCGAGCGATCATCGCGCTTCCGATCGGTACATGTCGAGCTGTTGGATTCTGGCGCGTTCGAGTCGTCGATGGACGATTTCCAGCAGGCGGCGGGCGATGACGTAGCCAAACTTGGCGTCCGACTCCATTTTACGGAGCAGACATTCCCCATCGATGCTGAACACGAGCGTGTTCGTCGAGGCGCGTCCGTCCAGCGAATGAGGTTCGAACAGGGCGGACCAGCCGAGCACGTCGCCGTCCTCACAGCTCTCCAGCACCATTGTGCCGCGCCCTGGCTGATGGCTCTCGAGGGCGACCCGCCCCGATCGGATCAGGAACAGGCGCTCCGCTCGCTCCCCTTCACGGAACAGGAAGTGACCGGGTTCGAAGCGCTCGTTCTTGGTGCAGCCGGCCAAGAAGCTCAGCATTTCCGGACTGAGCGAAGCGGCAAACGGATGCCCAGCGAGCGACTTTTCCAGAGATTCCACTTTCATGATTCTGTCTCCCTCTGTCCCGATGCGCTCTGAAAGTAAGCGAGCTCTTCGGTGACGTCGATGCCCACGGGGCACCAGCTGATGCAGCGCCCGCAACCCACGCATCCGGAGGTGCCGAATTGGTCGTACCAGTGAGAGAACTTGTGGGTCAGCCACTGCCGATAGCGCGCGGCAAGACTGGCGCGAA
The DNA here is from genome assembly GCA_963809955.1 of uncultured delta proteobacterium. Taxonomy (GTDB): domain Bacteria; phylum Myxococcota_A; class Polyangia; order Polyangiales; family Polyangiaceae; genus JAICQQ01. The sequence continues at coordinate 378,712 of CAWELQ010000005.1, read as the reverse complement.
CCGCGCCACCGTGCACGTAGGAAAAGTCCGTATTGAAGCAGGAGTCCGAGCGTCGGAAGCGTTCCGCGCTGCTGCCATCCAGGGTGTTGTCGTCTTCCAGTGAACTGCAGAAGCACGTCGGACAGCTGGCGGTGCAGTTGGCGCACGCCATGCACCGTTCGGCTATCTGGTCCCAGCGGGGGTGTTCGAGGTTCCGGCGCAGGTCGTCGCGGGCCGCTTCGGGGTCGACCTGCCTGTTTGGTCGGTTCTGCATCTGCTGAGCTGCTCCGCTCACCAGCCCCCGCGCCCAGGAGACCTCTTCCTCGGATGCCTCGACGAAGGCGAGATCCTTCAACACCTCGCCCCCGATGTCGCTGCCCACCTCCAGCAAAAAGAGATGCTCTTCGCCCCGCAGTCCTTCCGTCAGCGCGAGATCGAACTGGCGGGCTCGCGGCCCGGTCTTCATGGAAGTACAGAAGCAGGTGTCCGCGGGGCTCGTGCAGTGGGCGGCGATCAGCAGCGTTCCCTCGCGACGGGCGGCATAGCGTTGGTCGGCATGAGGGGCGCCCAGGAGCGCCTCGTCGAGGCGCCTCAGGCCCTCGAGATCGCAGGCTCGCGCGCCGAAGATGGCGAGCTTGCGTCGAGGCGGATGCTCCGATTGAACCACCATCTGCTCTTTGGCGAGGCGAATGGAATAGAGCTTTTCGCGCGGCGGTTGGAACCACTCTTTGAGTGGGGCGCTGGGTGCGGCAAATCCGAAAAACAGTGGGCTCTCGGAGCTCTTCAGTCGGTAGCGACCTGGCGCCTGCTCGTCGCTCCAACCTCGTGGCAGATCGGTGACGTCCTGGATCTCCGCGTAACGGATCGCTCCTTGTTGCACACGCGGACCGACCACGGTGTAGCCTCGCGTTTTCAGGGCATTCAAAAAAGCCCCGAGGTCATCTTCGCCCAAGCGATAGGTAGTGGTCATGCGCCCGCCTCCAGCGCAAGAGTCATACCCGCCTCGGGTTCCAATGTGAACGGCGTTTTCCCAAAAGCGAACTGCTCGTGCGGCGAAAGCTTTGCGTGAGCGACGGATCTCGCCGCAAGAATCACCATGGCCAGGGACTCGGTGTGGCGGACTCCAAATTCGCTCAGGCGTTCTTCCCGTGGATCGGTCGAATCAGATGCAGGATATCCACAGCCACCTCCTCGACTGCTCGGTAGGAAACATCGATCGAGATCCAGCCGTGCTCGTTCATCAGCTGACCGGCGGCCCTGAGCTCGGCCTGTACCGACCGTTCGTTCACGTAGCTATCGAGCGGGGCACCGACTTTGTCGCGCCTCACCTGGCGCAGCAGGCTGAGGCGGTGCGGATTCATGCTCAGGCCGATCACTTTTTGGGGATTGATCCGAGTCAGCGCGTCTGGCAGCGGAATGCCCTCGACGATCGGCACGTTGGCCGCCCTTACTCCACGGTAGGCCAGATAGAAGCAAGTGACGCTTTTGGAAACCCGTGAGACACCTACCAGAACCACTTCGGCAGAGGCGAGTTCCTCGGAACGCTGACCGTCGTCGTGTGCCAGAGTGAAGTCCACCGCGTCCATGCGATCGAATTGCTCCTTGTTGAGCTCGTAAGAAAGGCCCGGCTGACCGAGCGGGGGCACGCCCAATGCGTCTTCGAGAACACTCAACGCTGGCCCCAGCACGTCGATGTGGGGCAGGTTGTGAGTCTCCGCGGAGCGTAGCGCGGCGGCGCGTACTTCGGGGTCGACCAGACTGTGACACAGGATCGCTCCGGCCCGCGCAGCTTCCTCGACCGTGGCTACGGCGGCTTCGGCCGACTGGACGCGGGGGCGCAGCACGGGCCGGATACGGCGGCCCTGAAACTGGGCGCTGGCCGCGCGAACTACCTGTTCGGCGGTGTGGCCGCTGCCTCCCGAGAGCAGATACACGCACAGGGGACGATCCGTTTCCGTCATGGTGCCGAGGTCCTCCGCGGCTCAGCCTTCGGATGTCTCCATCTCGAGCACGGACAGCGTGGTTCTCAATACCGCATCCGGAGTGAGCGAGATGGAGTCGATCCCCTGGCTGACGAGGAAACGCGCGAAGTCGGGGTAATCGCTGGGTGCCTGGCCGCAGATGCCGATCTTGCGCCCCTTGGCTTTGGCGGTCTTGATCACGCTGGCGATCATGCGCGTGACCGCCTCGTTTCGCTCGTCGAACACATGAGCCACGATTTCGGAATCTCGGTCCACGCCCAACACCAGCTGGGTCAGGTCGTTGGAGCCGATCGAGAATCCGTCGAATACTTCGGCGAACTCCTCGGCCAAAATGACGTTGCTGGGGATCTCGCACATCACGTAGACCTCCAGGCCGCGCTCGTGCTGCTCGAGCCCGTACCTTGCCATTTGGGCAAGAACCTTGCGCCCCTCTTCCACCGTACGGCAGAAGGGCACCATCAGCTTCAGGTTGTCGAGCCCCATTTCGTCGCGCACCTTCTTCATCGCGCGGCACTCCAGCTCGAAGGCGCGTTGGTAACGGGGGTCGTAATAGCGCGAGGCGCCCCGGAAGCCGATCATGGGGTTTTCCTCCACGGGCTCGTAGGGTTTGCCCCCGATCAAATTGGCGTATTCGTTGGTCTTGAAGTCGCTCAACCGAACGATCACATCCTTTGGATAGAAGGCTGCTGCTATGGTCGCTACCCCCTCGGCGAGCTTGTCGACGTAGTACTGAGGCTTGTTTTCGTAGCCCACGGTGAGGCGGTCTATTTCCTGACGGACTCCGGGGTCTGTCAGGGTGTCGTAGTCGAGCAGTGCCAGTGGGTGAACCTTGACCTTGCTGGTGATGATGAACTCCTCGCGCGCGAGCCCCACCCCGTCATTCGGCAAGAACGATAGCCGCAGCGCTTCTTCGGGGTTGCCCACGTTCATCATGATCTTGGTGCGCGTGCGGGCCAGGCCCTTGACGTCTAGCTTCTGAACGTCGAAGGCGAGTCGACCCGGATACACGAAGCCGACTTCGCCTTCGGCGCAGCTCACCGTGACCAGATTGCCGTTTTCGAGCTTTTCGGTGGCATCGTTGCAGCCGACTACCGCCGGCAAACCGAGTTCGCGGCTCACGATGGCCGCGTGGCAGGTGCGCCCTCCGCGGTTGGTGACGATGGCGGCGGCCTTTTTCATGGTTGGCTCCCAATCGGGATCCGTCTTGTCCGTGACCAGCACGTCACCCTCGCGCACCTGTCCGAGGTGATGCACGTCCTTCACGATACGCACCGGACCGCTCGCGATCTTTTCGCCCACGCTGCGACCCGTGACCAGTGGTTTGGCGTGTTCGCTCAGCTGATAGACCTCGAGCGTGTCCCCGGTTCTTTGCGATTGCACGGTCTCTGGCCGGGCCTGCAAAATGAACAGCTGGCCGCTCTGCCCGTCCTTGGCCCATTCCATGTCCATGGGCGTGAAGCGGCCAGCGCGCTTGCTGTAGTGTTCCTCGATCAGGGCGGCCCAGCGTGCCAGGGTGAGGATCTCCTCGTCACTGATGGCGAAGCGACTGCGGTCATCGGGGGGAACCGGCACGTTCTTGGTCATGCGCCCGCCGCCCACGTCGTAGACTAGCTTGAACTCCTTGTTGCCCAGAGTTTTTTGGATGATCGGGCGGAACCCCGTCTTCAAGGTCGGCTTGAAGACATAGAACTCGTCTGGATTCACGGAGCCTTGAACGACGTTTTCTCCTAGCCCATAGGCGGCGTTGATGAGCACCGTGTCGCGGAAGCCTGTTTCCGTGTCGATCGAAAACATGACGCCGGAAGCCGCGAGATCCGAGCGGATCATCTGTTGTACACCGATGGACAGAGCCACTTTCTGGTGCTCGAAGCCCTTGTGCTCGCGGTATGAAATGGCACGGTCCGTGAACAATGAGGCATAACAGCGCTTGCACGCGCTGAGCAGGGCCGCATGCCCTTGAACGTTCAGGTACGTTTCCTGCTGTCCGGCAAAGCTGGCGTCCGGCAGGTCTTCGGCGGTGGCGCTGCTGCGCACTGCGACATCCAGCGGCTCGCTGCCGCTGAGTCGGTCGTACGCGGCGAGAATGTCGCGCTGTAGATCCACAGGGAGCTCGGCGGACAAGATAGCGTGGCGCACTCGGCGCCCACGCTGTTGAAGGTTGTCGATGCTCGTGGCGTCGAGTCCGGTGAGAATTTCCCGGATTTGGACATCCAGCCCGGTCTCTGCAAGGAAGCGGCGGTAGGCGTCGGCAGTGACGGCAAACCCGTCGGCCAGACCGACCCCGTGGGGGCCGAGCTCACGCCAGAGCTCTCCCAAGGAAGCGTTCTTGCCGCCAACCAGGGCGACGTCGTCGTTGTCGATATCGCGAAACCAACGGATGGTGTGCGTGGACTCGCGCGGGGTGCTGTTGGGCATGATTCGCCTCCCTGACCGGTCGCTGGCATTAGTCGGCAGCCGTGATGGGCGCCGCCTGTCACCTTCGAACCGAAGCAATGTCCACGCCAATCGCCACGACCTGCTACCGCGCGGAACTCGGCGCGTCAGCGAGCCCTGTCGGGGCTTCGTCGCAAGCCACGTGGCCCAGGCGAGACAAGACGCTCCTGCTGGTGCGCAGGGGTTGCACAGGAAGACGCAGGCGGCGTCAATTTCTCGCGGCTCTAGGTCTGGGGCGAGTCCGACTTCGCGCCTGCGTCGAGCGTCGGCTCCACGTGTACATCGATGGGGACGCCATGGCGGACGCTCTCGGTGACCACGCAGAAGTCCTCGAAAGTCTGCAGGCAAGAGTCGATGGCCGCGGGACTCGCGTGCAGGCTCGGTCGCAGGGTGACGCTGAGCTTGCCAATGCGCAAGCGCCTGCGTTCGTTGCGCACGAGCTCGGTGTGTATTTCCGTCACCAGACCGTCCAGCTGGATCTTGCTACGACTCAGGCAAAATTCGAGACTTGCAGAAAGGCACGTGCCGACGGCCGCCGCCAGCAGCCTGCTCGGATTGGGCCCACGGTCTTTGCCGAGCGGGGGGGGCTCGTCGAGCAGCAGCTGGCCCAGGGCTTCCTTGTCGAAAATGACGCGAAACTCGTACCCATCGACCTGTTCGACCCTGAGGTCGAAGCTACCTACTGGTTTGTCTTGGGGATTCGGACTCATGAGTGCGAGCGTGCAGAATGCGTGCCGCCGGCCCAGAAGTTGCTTAATCTTTTGCATATGACCCTGCAGAGCATCCTGGTTCCCGTGGACTTTTCCGATCTTTCGCTGGCGGCTGCGCGTTTTTCCATGGCGCTGGCGGAGCGACACGACGCAAAGCTTTCGCTGCTACACGTGGACCGAGTCCCCGCTTACGGCACCCGCATGGCTCAGAGCGTGCGTGCCGACGTATGGGAGGCCCATCTCACGGAGCGCAACACCATCCTGCGTCGCCAGCTCCAGGAGTTTGCCCAGCCTCTGAGCTCGGTCAAGGTGAGCCCCGAGTATCTACTGGCCCGGGGCGAGCCCGTCGATGTCATTGGCAAGTATACCGAGAACCTACGGCCCGATCTGGTGGTCGTGACTCCGAGCGGGGCTGGCGATGGTGGGCGCTTCGCACTCGGCAGTGTCGCCATTCACGTGGCGCGTGAGAGCAAATCTCCGGTGCTCGTGCTCAGGCCCGAGGCTGGCGCGGAGCGACTTGCACAGGGCGCGTTCCAGCGCCCTCTGATGACTTTTACCACGCCGGCATTCGCGCAGTCGTCGCGAGATCTGGTGCTCTCTATGTCGGGCCCCGATCCCGTCGTGGATTTGCTCTACACGCTGCCCGGTGCGGAAGGCGCTCTCGAATTGCCCGAGGGTTTCCGGGAGTACCTCGCCGAACGCAAACGCTTCAGCGTCGCGCAGCTGGGGAGCTTGAGCGCCGCGCTGCGCCGCGAAGGGGTCAGGACACACGAGAGGCTCGAGGAAGGCGAGCCGGCCAGTGCGACTCTGATGGAGCTTGGTTCCGGTGTGAATGACCTGGTAGTGGTGGCGAAGCCCGAACGAGCGATCCAGGGCGCCTTGTTCGTCGCCGCGCTCAGGGTGTTGCGTTATGCCGAGAGGTCGGTGCTCTTGGTACCGTTCGAACCGAGCGCTGCCGACAGCTCGGGCGGCTAGCCCTCCCAAACGGCGGGTTCCGGCAGCGGGCTCGTGTGCTCGGCGTTGCGTCTGCAAAGAAACGTGATACTGCCCCCGTGCTCATGAGCGAGATTTCGGAACTGCTGGGCGGTATGGGGGACCAACTGCCCCAACTGAAGCCTGCGATTAGCCAAGATCTGTTGGCCACCGGTGTGATCTTGCTGGTGCTTCTCGCCTTGCGCCTGGCTATCGGACGCCTGATTCGGCGCACCAAGTGGGCCAGCGAGGAACTGAAGCTGCGCTGGCGCTCGCAAACCAGGCTCATGCTGTTCGTGCTTGTGTGCTTCGGCTTCCTGCTCATTTGGGGCAAGGAGCTTCGCACACTTGCTCTGAGTCTCGTGGCGGTGGCTGCCGCGCTGGTGATTGCTACCAAAGAGCTCATCTCTTGCTTCACCGGGTCGGTGCTCCGCTTCGGCGCGCGCAGCTTTTCCGTCGGTGATCGAGTCGAAATCGGGGGCCTGCGCGGAGACGTAATCGACACGGGTCTATTGGCGACGAAGCTGCTCGAAACCGGGCCGGCGCACGACCGTACGGGAAGGTTGGTCGTGGTCCCCAACTCCCAGCTGCTCACGGAACGGGTCATCAACGAAACCTTCACCAACGACTACGTGCTGCACGTGTTTCCGGTGCCGCTGGCCGAGGGCGCGGACTGGCAACGCGCGGAACGAGCCTTGCTCGACGCCGCCCGCGAGGCGACTGCGCGCTACTCGGCCACCACGCGGACCTCCCTGGCCAGGCTCGACGAGCGCCATCACCTCGAGGAGCCGACGTCCTCGCGCGGGGAGCCGATGATTCTGTTACGCGTCGCGGAGCACGGTCAGGTGGAGCTGATCGCGAGAGTACCCACTCCGGCGCGGGACAAGGGGTCGGTCGAACAAGAGATCGTCCGACAGTATCTGAGCCGCATGGCAGATGGAGCTGCCGGCGCGGAAGACTAGTGGTCAGCCTCTAGCCGCTGGTGAGCACGAAGCGGCTCACTTCGGGCGGTGCCCCGAGGCGTGCGGGCGGCCCCGCAGTGCCGAAGCCTCGATTCACATACAACTTCGAACCGCTCTCGGAGTACATGCCGGCAATCCATCCGTGCGGCAGCAGCCATTCTGCCGGGCGCACCAGGGGGTTGAACTGCCCGCCGTGGGTGTGGCCGGAGAGCTGGAGCGCGACCTGGCCCTGCGCCTGCTCGAAGAACACGGGATTGTGACTGAGAAGGATGCGGGGTAGGTCACGCGCGGGACTGACCCGACCGCCCAGCGCCGGCAGCGAAGCAATCGCGCGAGAAAGATCCGGACCGAGTTCGGGGCTGAAGCGATGAGCATACACGTCTTCCACACCCAAGAGCGAAAACCCAGCGCCAGCGCCCCCGATCACGACGCCCTGGTTTCGCAGCACCCGGGCCCCGGCCGCTTCGAGCGCCCGGACGATGGGCACGATGCCTGCGTAGAAATCGTGGTTGCCGGAGCACACCGAGACGCCCTCGCGGGCCAGCGGAACCAGACGCCGCACGAAATGACCGAGAAGCTCCGCATAGCGGGCGTCGTGGTCGAGCAGATCGCCCGTGAGCACGATCAAGTCTGGCCGGGCCTTTCGCACCAGAGCCTCTGCCCGACGGAGCTCCGGCGGACCAACGAACTGCCCCAGATGCAGATCGGACAGCTGAACGATGCTGAAGCCGTCGAAGGCCCTGGCCAGCCCGGGCAGGGCGACAGGCACCTCTTCGACGACATAGTCGTGGCGCTCTACCAGCGACCCGTACAACGAGCTCGAGCCGCCGAGCACGAAGGTCGTGCCCACCACGGCCTCCAGAGTGAACTCGCGCCGCGACAGCCGGGGGGCCTCGACCGTTTCTGGCGCCTCCGGGAGTCCCCGATTTTCTACCTCGGGTTCTGCCGCCTTCTCTGGGGCGACGAGTCGCCCCGTGGCCCGCAGGATGCGTGCGACGAGGCTGCCGACATCCACGGACAACAGGATGAGTACACTCACCAACGCGGTGAGCTGCACGGCGAAGGCCGCTACCAACAACTGTTCGACGGGGGGATTGTACCCGGCGCGGCTGACCAGACGACCAGCGATGGTCAGGGCCAGTGACCCACCCAAGGCCCAGGCGACGGCCCGCCGCCAGCGCTCCTTGCGTCGAAAGACGCGGGCGAGCCAGCGGTAGGCGCGCACGTTGACGAGCAGCAAGAGCCCGTTGAACACGAACATGAATGCGACGAACCTGAGTGACACGTGAAGTCAGTCTAGGGCCCGGTTCGTTGAACTGCCAGCTCTTGCGCCGTTGAGGCTTCGCCTCAGAAATGGAGTGGACTGAGCAAGTCCACCTTCAGCGACAGCGCTTTCGGCTCCCGGAACACGACTCGTCGGTTCGGCGAAGCCTTCGCTGTCGCTCTCAGGGTCTTCTTGACCAGAGCTTCGATGTTGATCTTCTTCTTGGGTTCTCTGAGCTTCTCGTTGGTCACGTAGATGGTGTAGGTATCATCCCCGCGCGCTTGTGAAATCCACTCGAACACCTCACGGTCCGGGTTTTCGTGTTCACCGTTCGCGGAAATCACGTAGTGATCGGCCCGAACCTTCTCGAAGAACTCGAGTGCCAAGTTGCGATTACTTCCGTGGTGCGGCAGCTTGAGCAGGTCGACGTCGAGCGTTCCTTGCTTGCTCAGCTTGGCTGATTTCACGGCGCTCAAGATGTCGTCGCCACGGGCGTCGCCGGTCAGCAGCATCGAGCGCTTCTTGCCGCCCGAGGAGAACTCCGCCAGCACGACGATGCTCGAAAGGTTGGCCACCGACCTATCCACGAACGCCGCGGTGAGCTTGGGCTTCTTCTGCTTCTTGATCGACTTTTCCCATTCGGCATTCAACTCTTCCAACCTTTGCCTGCTGGGAGCCAGCACCGTCAGCTTCAAGCCTCCGGCAAGGGTAAGCGCTGTCCTGCCTGTCTTTCTTGCCATCACCAGCCCGCGAAATCCCGCATTGGGCTGGATGGCGAGACGAGTCGCGGTGTCTCGCAGCCTGCGCCCCTGGGGGACGCTCGCGATGATCGCCGCGCTATGACGCGCCTGCTCGGCGTCCGAAGCAAAATTGCGGCTCGAGATGCGACCGAGTCTGGAGAAGAGCTCGTCCGCGCCATTGCCGACGACATCGTCGAAGCTGTTGAACCACAGCGTCTGTATGGTGAAGGGCACGCCGTTGTCGGATTCGTCCAGATCGCTGAACCAATCCTGAATGCCGTGAATGTGGTCGTCGTCGATGTGGCTGACCATCACCATCTCGATGCCGAGGGGGCGGTCCGCCGAGCGACGGAATTTCTTCACGATCTGTGAGAGGCGAGGTTTGAGAGTCCCTGCATAAACCCCGGCCGGGCCTCCGTCGATCACGACCAGCTTGGGGGAGCGAGCGCTCCCGTAGTGTACGATCAAGCAATCGCCCTTCTTTGCTTCGAGGGCTTCCAGTGTGAAGATCATGTGGTTTCCCCGCTTCGAATTGTGGGCCGCATGCCGGCCGCTAGATGGATTGCAGTGCTCTCAGCACGTCGAGGACCCCAGAGCCCTGAAAGTCGCGAGCACGACCCAGGTCCGTCGCCGTGCCGCAGATGATTTCCTTGATGCGTTGGGGTTGTCCGATGAGCTCGCGGTAGCGCGCCATCAAGAGTGCCGCGGCGCCGCTGACGTGCGGCGCCGCCATGCTGGTTCCGTCCAGCACCACGCTGCCAGCGCCCGGAACGGTCGAGAGAATCTGCTCGCCGGGCGCCACCAGGTCGGGCTTGAGCCGCCCGTCCCCCGTGGGACCGCGGCTGGAAAAGTACGAGACGCCGTAGCGGTGCGGTTGAAAGCGGTGGGTCGCCCCCACGGTGATCGCCAGGTCTGCGTTGCCCGGATCGGTGATACTGATGTCGCGATAGTCGGTGGCTCCGGCGACTCCGGTGCCGGCATAGCCGCCGTTGCCCGCCGCCGTTACCACCACCACGCCATTATTGACCAAGCGGTTGACCTCCTCGCAGATCGGCGTTTGCCCGCAGGCATAGCTGGAAGCGAGGTGCGGAATGGACAGGCTCAAGTTGACGCCATGGATTACGGTACGACCCTTGCTCTGGTTGAGGTAGCGCACGTACTGCAGCGCGCCCAAAATGCAAAATTCGTCGCCCGTTCCGTCCTCGGAGATCACGCGTAAGTCGTAGATCTCGATGTCGGGACACATTCCAATCAGAGGCTCATCCTTGCCGGAGCCCGACTGGTGCTCTTTCCAATCCGCGCCCAGGATGCCGGCAACGTGGGTGCCATGTTCGTTCCTGGGGCGCGAGTCGCGAACGTAGCGCGGGCCGTGCGAAACCTCGAGCGCCGGTTCGAGCACCGACCAATCCAGGGGCCTTCCGTCAGCAAGCCTCTGGCGAATGTCCCTGCTGATCGCTTCGCCTTCTTTCTTCTTGAGCTTCAGGCGACGCCGGGTCTTGTTTTCGTCATCGCCCGCATCGATGTCGGTGGTCATCAATTCCTTCAGCATGGTGAAGTCCAGCGTCTTCACCACGCGGCTCAGACCTGCCGAGGGGCGAGCCGATTTACGCTTTCGGGTGCTGCTTTGGGGGGTGCGTTTCTGAAAGGCGGGGTGGCTCGCATCGATGCCGCTATCCAGGACGGCGAAACGGATGTCCCGACAGCTAATTTCGAACAATCGGGCAGCTGCGTCCGCCTTCACGCACTGGCAGGATCGCGAGATTGCAGCGGTGGCCACCCGATTCTTGAAGACACTGTACAGCGGCGCCGGGGTCCCCAGGCCGCGGGCATCGACGCCGACGAGTAGCTCACGGGCCTTTGCCACCACGCGCTTCAGGTAGTCTTTCAGCCGAGCGCGATCCTCGGGAATGGCCTGCCCGAGCCCCATGGCGCCCACGATGCGGATGAAGTTCAGCGCATTCTCCGGAAACTCTGCCGTTTCGTCCTGGCGCCCGGGCTCCAGCAGCAGATCGACGAGGTCGGCGCTCGTTGCCAGCCGTGCCAGAGAAGTCGCTCGTATCGGGGCTCGCCCGAGTTCCTCGCGCCACCACGCCGACAGCGGGAGGGCGTCACGGATCAGTTGCTTCAGACTCAGCTTGGCGTAGACGTGCGAGTCATTGAAGCCGACGGGCACGGAACCGGCGCGCGCGCCAGCTCGTCTGCTCTGTCTCCTGCTCTCGAGCTTCAGGCGTTCGACGAGTTCGTGAGCCAGGCGAGCGGCAGTGACTTCCCGGTGCGGAGTGAGCAAAAGCTCACATGGCTGGTCCGGATCGGCGCCGTATTGCATCCACACGTCGGGCAGGATGGGAGTGTCTTGCGTGAAGCGTCGCGAGCGGCCTTCCACACAACCGGGATAGAGTATGCGAAGAACCTGTTCCGTGCTCAGCGCCATAGCCCCTCGATTCGAACCAGACTATGTCGGAAACCAAGCTGCGTGAAGCTTCGATCACGCGCTTGGCAAGCTCGAGCTCGAAATTCGGAGCCTTGGGCTCAGCTCAAAAGCAGACGAGAAAGGCCAAGAACATCGGTGAGTTCCGATGAGCAATGGCGGGTCCCTTGTGGGTGTATTGGTTAGAAAACACCACCTCGACCGGACTGAGCACTCCTTGACGCACCAGCCAAGGGGGGGCCTCCGTCGCGGTTGGGCTGCGCGCCGAGCACCCGCGAATAGGTTCGCCCCGTTTCATGCGTTCGCCACGCGATTTTGTCGTGTATAGTTGCGCATGACCCCACGCAGTGACCTTGGTTCGAGGCGGCCCGCGGCGGATTTTCGCTGCTCCGAGACAAAATGGCTTCACGGGCGATGTCGCGCTGCGCAGGGCCAGCGCTGTCGCCGCCGGTGGTCGCTAGCGGTGACGTTGGCGCTCGAGCTCGTCGTCGCCATGGCCTGCTCCGGAGAGTCCAACGAATCGCCGGGTAGCTCGACGACCGGCAACGCGGGAGCCACTGCGAATAGCGTGGGCGGGGCGACCACGGCCGGATTCACGACAAGTACTGGTGGTGCGACCAGCACGAGCGGATCGTCGGCGACGACTGGCTTCGCGACGCGCGGCACATTGGATACCTCGAGCGGCGGAAGCAGTACAAGCGGTACCAACTCCGGCGGTGTGGGTGGCACCGGCGGAAGCACGAATGGCGCGACGGCGGGCGACGGCACGATCGGGGCTGGCGGCTTTTCCGGCGGCATGACGGGCGCTGGCGGCTTTTCCGGCGGCATGACGGGCGCTGGCGGCGCGACGGGAGCCGGAGGCGCCTCGACGGACGGCGCCTCCGGGTCGGGTGGCACGGCAGGCTACAACCCTTGTCCCAGCGAGGTGGGATCAGAGTGCAAGGTGTTGCCCCTCGGCGACTCGATCACTGAAGGATGCTGCACGCAGCCCTTTGGCGGCTACCGTATCGAGCTATTTCGGCAGGCTCTTGCAAACGACAAGGGGCTCACCTTCGTCGGGGCGTTGCAGAATGGTCCCAGCATGGTCGATGGCCAAACATTTCCAAAGGACCACGAAGGTCACGGCGGTTTCACCATCGACAGCGACGGCGGGCATTCGGGGATTTCCGGCATGATCACGCAAGATGCCTTGCAAAATTATCAGCCGCATATCGTTCTTTTGATGATTGGAACCAATGACATCAACGGAAACGTCGACGTCAATAATGCCCCGAACCGCTTGGGCAACCTAGTGGACGACATCACCACGCGCGCGCCCGACACGTTGCTGGTCGTCGCCTCTATCATTCCGACCACGAACGACGGCACCAATCAGAAGGTCGAGGCCTACAATGCCGACATACAAGGTTTGGTCGAGGAACGAGCCACGGCGGGAAGGCACATCGTCTTCCTCGACAGCTACGCCGAGTACAGCGCGAACCCCAACTATAAGGGTGAGCTCATGGCAGACGGGCTCCATCCGAACGCTGCGGGATACGAAGTGCTCGGGCAGGCGTTCTACCGTGTGATCGGTGACTTGCTCCCGGCGGCGCAGTAGCAAATCTCCATCACGGTGACCTCATTCATCGGCTCGGAACCGCCAGTCGCGTCTTTCGGAGGGAGGCGTCGCACTGCGCCATCGCCCGAGCATTGCGCGAGCGGCTGGTATCATCACAGCACGATGGTCTCCGGGCAAAGACGGATGAACCCAGACGGATGAATACCGAATTTCTCCGTGATTGCGGGGATTGCTTCGGACCGAGCGACCCGCTTCGAGCGTAGCCTCGGGCCCTCACAGATCCGGGACCGAGGCGAAGCGACCTATAGGTGGTCGGCCCTCTAGCTTCTAGCGCACGTCTTCCGGCTTGCACACAGAACTGCAGCCGTCGCCCAGCAGCGAGTTGCCGTCGTCGCATCCTTCGCCCCCGTCTTCCTGGACGATGCCATCGCCGCAATAGCCGCCGCGCGTCTTGCAGTCCGGTGAGCAATGCCCGTAGCCGCCGACGTTCTTGTCGGCGCCTTCGTCGCAGAGCTCGTCCTCCGTGACGATGCCATCGCCGCACACGCTCATGCAGTTGGAACGTCCGATGTCGAAGCCCTTGAGTGTGAGCTCGTATTGCGAACCCGTGACGTGCCGTTCGGCTTGGAAGACGGCGATTTCGTATACGCTGCCCACCACGAGTCCCAGGCCGAGCTGAGTATTCGTAGCGTCGTCCAACGTGACGCTTGCCGTGATGGGGCCATGAATCCCGCCGATGTCCACCGCGAGCTTCTTGTTGACGTACACCCACACGTCGTCGTCGCCGAAGAAGGTGAGCGTCTCGCCCCCCGCCCACTGAAACCAGTAGTGGAGTTCGCTCGTGAACGAGTAGTTGTGCGTGCTGTCGTTGATGGGGGGATCGTTCCAGCCTATGCCGTCGAGTGGGAAGAACTCCGTCTGGGCGAACACGAAGGTGCCACTGCCCGCCGGTGTCTCCGTCAGCGTGAGGGTGTCGAGTACCGTTTTGCTGTAGTCCGAGTCGCGAAACCATGACGAAAAGTCAGTCTCGTTTGTGGTCCAGCCGTTCGAGGCATTGGTCGTCTCCGTCTCGGGCATGGCCGCGTAGGCAGGCTTGCCGTCGGCGTCGAGCGAGGCCCCGAGCGGGCCGACGATGCCCTGCACGAGCATGGGCATCCTTCCGGGACTGACCTCGAAGTTCGGGTGTCCGCCGGGATCCAGACGGTTGATCATGTCGCGATACACGATTGGCAGCACGAGCTCGCCGGCGGGAGCCAGGCTTTCGGGCGTGCACGTGTAACCGGGCTCGACCATGCAATCGGAGGAGCAGCCGTCACCCGGGGCTTCATTGCCGTCGTCACATGCTTCCGTCGTGTCACCGGGCAGGAGCAGCCCGTCACCGCAGGTCGTCTCACAAGAAGCGCCGCTGCAGTCGGGCTCACCCTTGCAGTCCGGCGTGCAACCGTCGCCGTAGTCGTGGTTGCCGTCGTCGCAGCCCTCGGAGCCTTCGGCCAAGCCGTCGCCGCATACCGTTTCGTGGCAGCCCGTCGCGTCGCACGCGTACCCGGGGTCTACGGTGCAGGTCGTGGCGTTGCAGCCGGCGGGCGGTGGCATTCCGAAGTCGCACTGCTCTTTGCCGGCAACGATGCCATCGCCGCATGCGGCCGCCTCGCACGGTAGGCCCGGAAACGGGCAGGCCCAGCCGGGCTCGAGCACGCACTGGTCCGAGCAGCCATCACCGCTCGTCGTCGCCCCGTCGTCGCACTCCTCCATTTGGTCCGCGTCGACCTGGCCATCGCCGCACACGGGTTCCTTGACCGGGTCGGGGCCCGTGCCCGCCGCTCCGCTGGTCGTGTCCATCACCACCATGGCGTTCGTGTCACCCAGGCTGGTGGCTCCCGTGTCCGAACTGCCCGTTCCCCCGCCTGTGTCCGCACTCGCGGCCCCGCCCGCACTCGCGTTCTCCGAGGCCATGCCGATCGGTGACGGTGACGCGCTCGTGTCGGTAGCGCACCGCCACGAAAGCGCGGCGAGCGCGATCAAGCCGATCGACGAGGAGAGGCGCCGAGTCGATTCGGTCGGCGTCCAGCGGCTTGGAAAATCGCGCACGTGGATCATGAGTATGCCCGCTGATTGCTCATTTCAATCATCGAACCGGGCGCTTTCGGCAGATAAACTGATGAAGATGGAATTTTGGAATGTAGGTTGACGAAGGGGGTCGTCGGCCCCCAGCCTGCCTTTTCCCAGCAACGTCCCGTAACTTGTGACGACGCCTCGCGCCGTCTCTCATTGGTACTCATGCGGTCTCTCGTTGGTAGAAGTTGAGCAGTTCGCCGAATCGCGCCCGAGCTCGACGCCCATCGGGTACCCACTGAGCGCTGCCTTTCGCGCGGTGTATGGATAGTGGCAGTCGAGCAGGCAGACAGGCATCGGATCGACGCCTGCATTGTCACTGCTCGACGAGTTCGGGACCCAACCCAGTGAGGGCCGCGCTCCGAAGAGCACGAACTCGTCGAGGCACGAGGACCGTCGTCGCCGGCTCTGAGCCAAGCTTGGCTGGATCCTGGTCAAGTGGGAGCCGGCCCGTCGGAACCCAGCCACTTGGCAGCCGGTTTCGAAGACGATTGGCATTTCTGGGGCGCGGAACTAGGCACTAGGGTCGAGCCTCAGGTTCACGATGGCCCTCCTCATCTACGCCCACCCCTATCCCAATCGATCGCGCGCCAATCGCAGGCTTTTGGGTGCGGTGAGCGATCTGCCGCGGCTCCAGGTGCGTTCGCTCTACGACATCTACCCCGACTTCGCCATCGACGTGGAGGCCGAGCAGCAGGCCCTCAGTGAGGCGGAGCTCATCATCTGGCAGCACCCGATGTACTGGTACTCGGTGCCGGGCTTGCTCAAGCACTGGTTCGACAAGGTGCTCGCTCGAGGTTGGGCGTATGGGGATGGCGGCACGGCCCTGCGGGGTAAGCGTTGCCTGTGGGTGGCCACCACCGGTGGCGACGAAGCGGCCTTCAGCGAGCCCGGGATGCACGCCCACCCGCTGTCGGCTTTCGTGCCGCCGGTGCTGCAAACAGCGCGGTTTTGCGGCATGGAGTGGCTCGATCCCTTCGTGCTGCATGGCGCTCACCGCGTGCCGGAGGCGGTGTTGGCGAACCAGGCACAGAGCTATCGCGAGCTCCTGGAGCGCTTGCTCGAAGAGACGGCGGGCGCCGCGTGAGCGAACAATCGATGCTCAGCGACGCCATCGTGTACCTCGGCGCAGCGGTGGTCGCGGTTCCCATCGCCAGTCGCCTCAAGCTAGGTTCCGTGCTCGGCTACCTGGCGGCGGGTTGTGCCATCGGGCCTTTTGGCCTCAGGCTGGTGGGAGATCACGAGGCCACCTTGCACTTTGCCGAAATCGGCGTGGTGCTCATGCTCTTCTTGATTGGGCTCGAGCTCGATCCGAAGAAGCTCTGGACCATGCGGCGCTCGGTATTCGGCGGCGGGGGACTGCAGCTTGGTGCCTGCGCGCTGGTGCTGGTCGCGCTCTTGATGTTGCTCGGGCTGCGCTGGCAGACGGCGCTGGTCGCGGGCCTGGCGCTCGGCCTGTCGTCCACGGCGGTTTCCATGCAAACCATGGCGGAGAAGAACCTGCTCAAGACGCCCGTCGGGCAGGCCAGCTTCTCCATCTTGCTGTTTCAGGACATCGCGGCCATCCCCCTGTTGGCCATCGTGCCCTTGCTCGGCAACAGCTCGACTGGTGAGGCGGGCTCGGGTTGGCTGGGAGCGCTCGAGGCCTTGGGGGCAATCGTGGCCGTTTTCGTGATCGGGCGCTTCCTGACACGGCCCGTGCTGCGCATCATCGCCGGCACGGGCCTGCGCGAGGTGTTCACGGCGTTCACTCTTTTGCTGGTCCTCGGTATTGCCGTGCTCATGGCATCGGCGGGCGTATCGATGGCTCTGGGGGCATTTTTGGCGGGCGTGCTGCTCGCCAGCTCGGAGTACAGGCACGCTCTCGAGACGGATATCGAGCCGTTCAAGGGGCTCCTGATGGGGCTCTTCTTCATTGCGGTAGGAATGAGCATCGATTTTGGTCTGCTCGCGACGCGTCCGTTGATGGTGCTCGGCCTGGTGCTCGGCTACCAGCTGGCCAAGGGCCTGGTGCTACGTCTGGTGGCCAAAGCCGTTCCTATCAGTGACAAGTCCCGGTGGCTGTTCGCGGCGCTCTTGGCGCAGGGGGGGGAGTTTGCGTTCGTGGTGTTCGGAGTGGCGCGTTCGGGCGGCGTGCTGCCCGGCGGGTGGGATGCGCTCTTGACGCTCACCGTGGCGTTGTCGATGGCGCTGACGCCGCTGATATTGATCCTCGAGCGTCGCCTGATGCGCCCCCCTCAGCAGTCCGAGGGCGAGGCGGACGAAATCGAAGACGAGGGCGCGCATGTGATCATCGCCGGGTTCGGGCGCTTCGGGCAGATCGTCGGTCGCCTGCTGTTTGCCAGCGGTGTCAAGGCCACCGTATTGGATCACGATCCGGAGCAGATCGAAATCATCCGCCGCTTCGACTTCCGCGTGTACTACGGCGACGCCGCGCGCATCGATCTGCTCGAGGCGGCCGGCGCGGGGCAGGCCGCGCTCTTGGTCAATGCCATCGATGACCCCGACACTAGCTTGAGGCTGGTGGACGCCGTGCGCGAGCACTTCCCGAACCTGACCATCGTGGCTCGCGCGCGCAATGTCGGGCACTACCACCAGCTGCGCACACGCGGCGTGGAGGTGGTCGAGCGCGAGACCTTCGGGTCCGCGCTGACGATCGGTCAGAAGGCGTTGGTGGCTCTCGGCGTAGGAGCCTACGAGGCGCGTGAGCGAGCCGACCGCTTCCGGCGCCAGAACATCGCCAGCCTGGAGGCGATCAGGCCGCACTGGCAAGACGAAGAGCGCCGCGTACAAATGGCACGTTCTGCGCGTCAAGAGCTCGAGCAACAGATGGAGCTGGACCGGGCGGAGCTCGACCGCTCCGGCGGACACGGCTGGCACAGCGAGCTCGAAGAGGCGGACCGGGAAAGGTCTTGAGCCCTGGGCAGCTCCTGAAACGCAATGGCAAAATAGCTCGACTACTCTGGGCCCATGACTCGGAGCTCGAAGCGTGAGAGTTGGATCCCCCTGGCGGTCGTGGGCGCTCATTTGAAGGGTGAACCCTTGAATCACGAGCTCAGCGAGCTCGGGGGTGAGCTGATGGTGAGTACGAAGACCGCGCCTCGCTATCGTCTGTTTGCGCTCGATTCGGTTCCGCCCAAGCCCGGGTTGCTGCGAGATGTCGAAAGGGGGAGCGAGATAGAGTTGGAGGTCTGGTCGCTGCCGGTCGCTCGGTTCGGGGAGTTCGTTGCTCGGGTCTCGGCGCCGCTCTGCATTGGGCAGTTGGAGCTCGCCGGAGGGCGTTGGGTGCATGGTTTTTTGTGCGAAGCGCACGCTGCTCTCGAGGCGGAGGAGATCACCGCGTTCGGGGGCTGGCGCAATTTCCAGCGAGCGCGCCCCCGGGGCAGTTGAGCTCGTCAAAAGGCGGAATGAAGCCTGCCAGACGTCGCTCCGACATCGAGCCGAAACTGGGTTCTAGGCATGACCTCTCCCATGCTTACGGTCAGCATGGTTTCGACACGCCGGGCTCTCTTTTTCTCGATGACAGTGGCCGTCCTCGGCCTCGTCCTTTCCTGCAGCAAGCCGGCTGAACCCGACAAGCAAGGGGAGGCTGCCGCTCCCAAGAGCGGGGAAGCCAAGGGCGAGCTGACCGTGGGCTTCATCTATGTCGGCCCCAAGGACGACTACGGCTACAACCAAGCTCACGCCGAGGGTGCCAAGGCCATCGCCGCATTGCCGGGGGTCGAGATCCGCGAAGAGGAGAAGGTGCCCGAGACGGTCGCCGTCCAAAAGACGATGGAAAGCATGATCAATCTGGACAAAGCCCAGCTCTTGTTTCCGACGTCGTTCGGCTACTTCGATCCTCACATCCTCAAGCTGGCCAACAAGTACAAGGACACCATTTTCCTGCATTGCGGCGGGCTGTACACCGAGGGCAAGCATCCGAAGAACGTCGGCAGCTACTTCGGGTACATCGACGAAGCGCAGTACGTGGCCGGCGTGGTCGCGGGCATGACCACCAAGACGAACAAGTTGGGGTTCATCGCAGCCAAGCCCATTCCGCAAGTGCTCCGCAATATCAACGCATTCACGCTCGGGGCGCGCTCGGTCAATCCGGCCGCGACCACCAAGGTGATCTTCACCGGCGATTGGGCGCTTCCCGTCAAGGAGGCCGAGGCTGCCAACAGCTTGGCCGACCAGGGGATCGACGTTGTCACTTCTCACGTCGACTCGCCCAAGGTGGTGGTCGAAACGGCCGAGCGCCGTGGCATCTACAGCAGCGGCTATCACGCCAGCCAGGCGAAGCTGGCCCCCAAAGGCTACCTGACGGGCGCCGAATGGAACTGGGCGAAGGTGTACACCGACTACGTCGAAAAGATCAAAGCCGGCAAGCCCTGGGAGCACCTGGTGCGCGGCGGTTTCAAAGAAGGCTATATCAAGATGTCTCCGTATGGCCCTGCCGTGTCGGACGAGGCCAAGAAGAAGGCGGACGAGGCGAAAGCCGGTCTCACCGACGGCTCGCTCGTGATCTTCAAGGGGCCGCTCAAGGACAACAAGGGCAAGCAGCTGCTCGTCGAGGGAAAAGAGCTGAAGCAGCGCGACATCGAGCTCGAGAAGATGGACTACCTCGTCGAAGGCGTCGAGGGCTCGACGTCGTAGGGGAGTATGGACAGCGCCACCGCAGCAGTCTTGCCTGAAGAGCCCGCGCAGCCGGGGCTGCGCCGCTTCCTCGAGCCAATGCTGGCAGCCCTCGACGTGGTCGTGGTGCCCGTCGCGGCGCTTATCGTCTCGCTCCTCTCGTTCGGTCTGTTCATCGGTCTCACGGGTAATTCCCCGCTCGACGTGTTCGCAGAAATGGTTCGGGGCGCCTTCGGTACCTGGTTTTCCTTTCAGAATACCTTGCTGCGCGCCGCTCCCTTGATGCTCACGGGGCTCTGCACGGCGCTGCCCGCGCGCCTCGGGCTCATCATCATCGGCGGAGAGGGCGCCATGGTCGTCGGAGGCGTGACGGCTGCCGCGACCGGGCTGGCTGTCTCCGACAGCCCGCCCGTGGTCGTGCTTGGCTGTATGATGCTGGCGGGCGCTGTCGCTGGGGGGATCTGGATCGGCCTGGCCGGCGCCCTGCGTGTCTACCGCGGTGTCAACGAGACCATCAGCAGCCTGCTGCTGGCCTATCTGGGCATTGCGTTGCTCAATCACCTGGTCGAGGGGCCCCTCAAGGATCCCGAAAGCCTGAACAAGCCGTCTACCCGCCATATCGGCGAAGCGAACATGCTCGGCAACTTGCCGGGGCTCGACGTCCACTATGGCCTGTTGTTCGGCGTGCTGGCATGCCTGGGAGCGTGGCTCTTGATGGACAAATCGGTGTTCGGTTTCTCCGGGCGTATCGTGGGTGGCAACCAACGCGCCGCGCGCCTCAGCGGGCTGGGGGTGCGGCGTCTGGTGATCATCACCTGCGCGCTCGCCGGAGCGGCAGCGGGCCTGGCAGGCATGGTCGAAGTGGCTGCCGTGCACGGCAAGGCCAACGCCTCGCTCGTCACCGGTTACGGATACACGGGCATTCTGGTGGCCTTCCTGGCGCGGCAGCATCCGCTCGGTGTCATCGTCGTGGCGGTACTGCTTGGCGGCATTGGCGCCAGCGGTGGCCTATTGCAGCGTACCTTCGATCTGCCCGACGCCACGGTGAACGTCTTGCAGGGTATCCTGTTCGTGGTGCTGCTCGTGAGCGAAAGCTTCCGCGGCAAGCTCAGCTTGTCGCGCCTGCTCGGGGCGTCGACCTGACATGAATGCCGAAGCCGCCGTCTCACTCGGACTCTGGGGCGTGCCGTTTGCCGTGGTGGGCGGCATGCTGCGCGTCAGCGCGCCGTTTCTGTTCGTGAGCCTTGGCGAATGTATCACCGAAAAGTCTGGCCGGGTGAACCTCGGCCTGGAGGGCACTCTGGTGATCGGAGCCATGTCTGGCTACGGGCTGTCCTACCTGACTGGCTCGCCCTGGCTGGGGGTGCTCGGGGCGGCCGCCGTGGGCGCGCTCTTCGGGGCGCTGCACGGGTGGTTGTGCGGGCGTCCCCGTGTCAACGACATCGCTGTTGGCATCGCCTTGATGCTGCTCGGTGTCGGCCTCGCCTTCTTCTTCGGCAAGCCTCTGATCCAGCCGAGTGCGCCGCGCCTCCCAGCCTTTTCGCTCGGCTTCTGGAGCGACATTCCGCAGGTGGTCTCCGCGCTCGAAGTCAACGTGCTCTTCCTCGCCGGTGTTGCCTTGGCTCCGCTGCTCGGCTGGGCCTTCAAACATACGCGCTACGGCCTGGTGGTTCGCACGGTCGGAGAGAGCGCCGACGCAGCGCGCGCCATGGGATACGATGTCGGCGTGGTCCGGCTCTGGGCCACCGTGGCGGGCGGCGCCCTGGCGGGGGTCGGCGGGTCGTTTCTATCACTTTACTACCCGGGGAGTTGGAACGAGGGCCTTTCCAGCGGCCAAGGTCTGATGGCCGTCGCCCTCGTCATCTTCGCTCGCTGGGACCCGGTCAAGTGCCTCTACGCCTCGCTCCTCTTCGGCGGAGCCAGCGCGCTCGGCCCGGCGCTGCAGTCCGTCGGCGTCACCTCCGGCTATTACCTGTTCAATGCGGCCCCCTACGCCCTCACCCTGCTCATCATGGTCTGGAGCAACTCGGCAGATCGCACCTCCCGGGACATGCCCTCCGAGCTTTCCACGGTTCGCTGAATGCCAGCCCCTCGGATGCCTATGGATACGAAAAGCCCTGAACCCCCTCTCCTCGAAGCCCGAGGCATCTCCAAGCGCTTTGGCGACCTGGTGGCGCTGGATGGGGTCTCCTTCCGGCTCGAACCCGGCAGCTTCCACGCTCTACTGGGCGAAAACGGTGCGGGGAAGAGCACCCTCGTCAAGTGCATCATGGGCTTCTACCAGGCAGACAGCGGTTCCCTCGGCGTGGGAAAGCGCGAGGTGCGCATCAAGAGCCCCAAGGACGCGCAGCGCCTGGGTATCGGCATGGTCTACCAGCACTTCACGCTCGTCGAGAACATGACCGTTGCCGAAAACCTGGTGCTGGCCCGAGCCAGCATACCCCACGTGGTGCGGTGGAAAGACGAGCTCTGTGCGATCGAAACCTTCATGCAGGGCATGCCCTTTCAGGTGCCCGTGCATCGTCGTGTTCGCCAGCTGGCGGCGGGAGAAAAGCAAAAGCTCGAAATCCTCAAGCAGCTGTACCTTGGCAGCCGCATCGTGATCCTCGACGAGCCCACCAGCGTGCTCACGCCACAGGAAGCAGACGAAGTGCTCGGCATGCTGCGCGACATGGCCCACGCCGGCAAGGTGAGCGTGGCCATGATCACCCACCGCTTCCGCGAGGTCACCGAGTTCGCGGACGCGGTCACCGTGCTTCGGCGTGGCAAGTCAGTGGGAGGTGGCAAGAGCTCGGACTTCACCCCGGAACAGCTCGCCACCCTGATGGTGGGCGAAAAGCCCCCCGAGGCCAGGCTCGACCGCAGCGCGCCGCCCCCGCCAGCGGACGGCGCGAGCCATGGCCCAACGCTCGAAATCGAGAGCTTGACCGCGCTCGACGACATCGGTCTCCCCGTACTCAATGGCGTCAGCGTCTCGGCGCGGCCCGGCGAAATCGTTGGCATCGCCGGCGTCTCCGGCAACGGTCAAGACGAGCTGGTCGAAGTACTTGCCGGCCAGCGCCCACCCACGGGTGGGAAAATACGCGTCGGCGGCAAAGACTACCTGCCCACGCGGGCCCAGATCCGCGAGCGCAAAGTGCGTCTTCTACCCGAAGCCCCGCTCGCCAATGCTTGTGTCTCCAACATGAGCGTGGCTGAAAACCTCGCGTTTCGCTGCTTCGACTGCCATCCCTTTACCTGGCTCAAGTGGGCCCTCAATCGCAGCGCGGTCAAGAAGCGCGCCCGAGCGCACATCAGCGACTACAAGATCAAGACCCCCTCGCCCGACGTCCCGATAGGTACCCTCTCGGGAGGCAACGTCCAGCGCGCGGTGCTCGCCCGCGAGCTCAGCGACGAAGTGTCCCTGCTCATCGCCGCCAATCCCTGCTTCGGGCTCGATTTCGCCGCCGTCAGCGAAGTGCGCAGCCGCATCATGCAGGCCCGCAATGCTGGCACCGCCGTCCTCTTGGTCAGCGCCGACCTCGACGAAATCTTCGCCCTGGCCGACCGCATCCTCGTCATGAGCGAAGGCCGCCTCGTCTACGAAACGCCCACCGACCAAGCCGACGTCAACGAAATCGGCCGCCACATGGCCGGGCATCATTGAGCGTACTCGGCGCCCCACGCCGCCGTATCAGACTCGCGTCTCTGGTCGGCGGCTCGCGTTGCGAAGGGCGCTGATGTGCTCGCTCAGATGGCGTGCGTCGGCGGCCACGCCGCTGAATCTGCCGGAGCCCCAGGTGTGCAGCCAGGGCAGTCCGACGAAATAGAGACCGGGGCTTTCGCTGACACCGCGCATGGAGCGCGGATAACCGCGCCCGTCGAACACGGGGACTTTGACGAAGCTGAAGTCGGAGTGGTAGCCGAAACACCAGATGATGCTGGTGACGCCGGCCCGCTGCAGGTCGAGGCTTTCGGGACTCTCAGCGGGTTCCCAGCATGGGGCGTAGGGAGGCTCGCAGGGCGCGTCGAGGTCGTGTTCCGCGATGTACTTGTCGATCAGGGCACGGATGCCGTTGTAGGTAGCGTCGGCAGCATCGAGTCGTTGCTTGACGTCGGGGGCGAAGCGCAAGGTCTGACCCTCGATGCCTTGCATGAAGCCATAGAGGTGCATTCCTTCCAGGGCGAATTTTCTGAGATCGATCTCCCGGCCTCCGTCTCGGCCGGTCAGGTAGTGGTTGGTCTTGTGGCGCACCATGTCTACGTCCGGGTGCACGTCGATGGGCGTGTCGTAGTACTTGAACTCGTCGAGCCAGGCGACCACGTCTTTGCCCCGATAGCGGCGCGGCGAGCGCGGCGCGTCGCCCAGGCACAGGTGCACCTTGCGCCCGGCGAGGTGCAAGTCTTCGGCGATTTGGCAGCCTGATTGTCCCGAGCCGGCCACCAACACCTCGCCGGGGGGCAGCGCGTCGGGGCTCTTGTATTCGGAGGAGTGCAGCTGCAGGACGTCGCGCGCGATCTGCTGGGCCCACGGCGGGAGGATGGGGCGGTGGTAACCTCCGATGGCCAGGACCACCTGGTCTGCCAACATGTGGCCCTCGGAGGTGTCGAGGGCGTAACCTCGCCCGTCGCGAGCGCGCGTGATCTCGCGCACTGCCACGCCCTCGCGTAGCGGTGGCTCAAAGGATCGCGCAAAGGCTTCGACGTACGCGACAATCTCGTCTTTGACCATGAAGCCTTCAGGATCGGACCCGGCGTAGGGGAAGTCCGGTAGGCGGCATTGCCAGTTGGGGGTAACCAGGCAGAAGTTGTCCCAGCGTTCGCTACGCCAGGCGTGCGCCAAACGCGAACGTTCGAGGACGACGTGCGGGATGCGCTGCTGCTTGAGATAGTAGCTAATACACAGGCCCGCTTGGCCGGCTCCCACGACCACCACCGGCTGATGTTCACTCATGCTGGCTTCCTTTCGCTGGGCCCGGGCTCCGCAGCACCGAGTGGTGGCAGATAGCCGCCTTCGTAGTAGGCGAGAACTTGCATCGGACCTCGATTGTCGTGCTCCACGGCACGCCGTTCCAGGGACTGGAGCTGGTCCAGCGCTGCCGAACAGCAGTACCCGTACTTGAGACGCACCCGTTCGGAGCCGATTCGAAGCGCCGCGCGCACACGCTCCATGAACTCGAAGACGGGCAGATCCTCACCTTGTGGCAAGAGTTCGCAGACGACGAGTGAGGGTGAATAGCAGCGCTCGAGGCTGCCGTCGGGCCAACGCACATCGAAACGGATTTCCGGCATCAGTGCACCATCTGGGTTGGCTGGCCGCCGAGGCCAGGGGAGCAGTGTCGACCGAGCAGCGCCCGGTAGAGTTCAGCGTGTCGCGTGGCCGTACGCCTCCAGCTATAGCGCTGTGCTCGAGCGACTGCGGCGCTTCGCACTTGCTCTTTGCGCTGATAGGCGCGCTCGAGCCCCTGGGTGATAGAGCTGATGGATTGTGGCTCCACGAACGTCGCGCAGGCGGAATCGAGGTACTCGTCGAAGGGCACGCCTTCGCTGACGGCTACCGAGGTGCCGCTGGCCATGGCTTCGAGCACGCTGAGACCCCAGCCTTCCAGCGTCGCGGCATGTAGCAGTACGTCGGCGCTGTGATAAGCGGCGTCCAGCTCTGGTTCGGAAAGCACACCTGCCAGGCGCACGCGCCGTTGGATGGACAGAGGTAGGGCAGCAAGAGCCCTCAGGAACCCTCGCGCATAGTCACTGTGGTCCCAGATGGTCGCTCCGCCCACCACCAGCCAGTGGGCCTCCTTGTGGTGAGTGGCGAAGTCGGCGAAGCCAAGCAGCATGCGCAGGGTGTTTTTGCGCCTTTCGACGCCGCCCACGCTGAGAATCAGCGGGGCGTTCGCGGCAATGCCGAAGCGCTGCCGCAGCCGACCTACTCGGGCCGGATCACCCGGTCCGAAGCGCATGGGGCTCACACCGTTTTCGATCACCGGTATATCGAGACCGAAGCTTGCGAGCACCGAGCGGCGCGTAGTCTCGCTCACGCTGATGCGCTGTGCCGCCCGTTCGATGGAGCTCTGCTGACAAGTCTTCAAGTACTCGCTTTCGAAGTCGTCGAGGTGATGCACGGTGCGTACGATTGGTATGTCGATGCCGCTTTCGATCAGGCCGTTGGCCACCAGGCAGTCCAGCGCGTGCAGTACATCGTGTCGCGCGGGTGATTGCGAAACGTAGTGGGCCACCTCGCTCACCCGCTGGCGAATCAGCGCGTCCGTTGTCGCGGGAGCCGGATCCGCCGGGATCAGTTCCACCGGGCAGCTGAGCGGTCGAAAGAAGCCCACGCTGTCCTTGGCGAGGGCGTAGAGTACGACCGAATGACCGATCTCGCCCAGTGCCTCGGCCAGAGCGGCGGCACAGACCACGCTGCCTCGCGGCTTGGTAGAGTAAGTGAACACGCCGATGTTCAGAGGCATATCTGTTCCCTCGTTGGAGCCGACGCTTCGCTGGGCGAGTGCCTTTCACTGCCAAATCCCGTCAACGCCTGGCGATCGAGGTCCAGGTAGGTGGCGCTCATTCTGCCATCCCGGATTTCGACCTGGCGTGGTGCCTGGAAGCTCCCGACGCGGCCGCATGCGATGCCCCGAGCTCGAAACTGCCTCTCGACGCTCTCGCTGTCGTCGGGCTTGCTGGCGAGCAGAAAGCCAAAGCTGGGAAAGCTGAGAAGCCAGCGGGCGAGCGGCACGTTGGCGGGCAGAGGGATGCGGTCGAGATCCAGGGTGGCGCCGCAGCCGCTCGCCTCACACAGCATGCCCAGCGTTCCTGGGATGCCGGCCATGCTCACGTCCTTGCCGGCATGGACCAGGCCGCTCTCGGCGAGCTCCGGCAACAGGGCGTGCTGGGATCTGAGATCTCGACTGCTGGCGCAGGTGGCTGCGTTGAAGTTGTTGCCGGAACCGCGATAACTGCCCCTCAGGTCTGCCGCCAACAAGAGGTCGTCGCCCGGTTTGGCGTCGAAGCTGGTGATGAGACGCTCTGCGCGGCCCAAGATGGCGACCGAGAGCAAGGTTTCGTGTCGGCTGCGGCCCGTGTGTCCGCCGACCACGGGGACGCCGAAAGCGTCGGCGGCGGCACGCATTCCTTCGAGCACGCGGTCGTTGTCCGCCTCTCCGCAGAACAGGACATCGACGGCCGCGACAGCGCGTCCCCCCATGCTGGAGATATCGCTGACGTTGACCATCACCGAGCAAAACCCAGCAAACCAGGGATCTTCGCTCACGAAGCTCGGCAACAAGCCCTCGGCGGCCAGCAGCAAGTGCCCATCTCCGTCGGGGATGGCCGCAGCATCGTCGCCATTGGGAACACTCGTGCGAGGCGCGCCTTTTAGCGAGGGCAGCGCGGGGCGTCGGGGGAAGTGCGCTGCGGCCAGTTGCACGTCGCGCTTGGAATGCAGCCCGGAGGCGCTCTGCAGCATGCGATTCAAGTCGTGCAGGCTCATGCCGCCACCCGAGCGTCGTTTCGAAGACGCCCCTGGAAGCGCTCGAGCTTCGCTGCCATCAGGGCGTGGGCTCGCCCCGCGACCCACTCTTCTCCCACCACCTCGAAGTGGTGGCGCTCGAAGTAGCGCACGTTCGGCTTTTGAACCGTGGCGCGGAACTCGCTGCAGCCTCGAGCAATCGCCGCACCCACCGCTGCCTTGATCAATCCTTGGCCCACCACTCCATGGCGGCGGTACGAGGGACACACGGCCAGGCGACCGCCGACCCACACGTGCTCGGTCACGCGGTAGACCCGAACGACGCCCACCACCGCGTCAGGCATGCCGCCGCTCTGACTCAAGGCGACGATCGGCAGCGCCCGTTCATCGAAAGTGTCGCGGTCCGAGCCGCTGAAGAGTCGCTGTTCGTGGACGAAGGTCTGTTCACGGAGACGGTAGTACCCGAGCGTCTGCCAACCCTCATCGGCGATGCGGAACTGAATCTGTACGGAGCGGAAAGGCCGCACGCGACCGCCCCACGGGTGTTTGACGTCAAGCATGGACCACCTCGCCCGCGCCCGGCTCGCGACTGCGCAGTGTCGAGCAAGCGCCGCAGCGACCGCAACCCGCCTGAATCTTCTGACTGAAGAGCTTGGCTCGGGCGAGCACTTCGGCGACGCGGTCGAGCAGATCTGCCATGAAGGCGGCGTCCGGGGGAGGGTGGTTCTCGAGCGGCGTGCCGGCAATGGGGACGAAAGGAACGACGAATGCGTAGACACCGATGGCGGCGAGCGCGCGCGTGGTCTCGACGATGGCGTCGGCGGGATCGCCCAGCCCCGCCAAGATGTAGGTGGTGACCTGCCCGCGCCCGAACACGGCGACAGCTTGCTCGAAGGCGCGGAAATAGCGCTCGACGCTGACCTCGGCCTTGCCCGGCATGATCCGATGCCTCACCGGTTCCGTCACGGCCTCCAGGTGCATGCCGAGCGTCGCGACCCCGGCTTCCTTCAGGCGAAGGTACCAGCTCGGGTCTTCCGGAGGTTCGCATTGAGCCTGCAGCGGCAGCGCCACGCGGGCCCGGATGGCCGCCGCGCTTTCGGTGAGCAGCAGCGCGCCGCGGTCGTCGCCGGGCGGCGTGCCCGTGGTCAAGACCATGTGCTCTACGGCGTCGAGCCGCACCGCGGCTTCGGCGACCTCCGCCAGTTGAGTCGGGCTCTTGCGGGGAATCGTGCGGCGCGTGCCCAGGGATTGGCCGATGGCACAGAATTGGCACGAGGTGTCCCTGTGGGCGAAGCGCACGCAGTTTTGCAGCACCGTCGTCGCCAGCACTTTGTCGGAATGCAGGGTGGCTATCTTGAAGTACGGGATGCCCTCTGATGTCTTCAGCGCATAGAAGCGCGGCGTCTCGACGAACTGCACCGTGGCTACCGGTGTGCCGAAGCGCAGCAAGCTGGCCTCTCCAGCTCCCTCCAGGGGACCGAGCTCGAAGGGGGAGTCTTGGGCGCCGCGTGTGAAGATGGGCACCATGAGGGTCTGGCCGCCGATGCGGAGCGCCTTGTGGTCCGAGGGCCCGGCGCCCCCCACGCGGCTCAGACCGACTTCCTGCTCGGGCGACCAGCTGAGCCCGCGCACCTGGAGCTCACTCAGCAGGTCCGGGCTCGTGGGGAAGATCGCCGGGGTCGGGCGGTGTTCAGCCGACAAGACTTTGAGGTGTACGCTCTGGTTCATGCTGGAGTTCCGACTCGTAGGATTCCGCGATGACCTTGGGAGCATCGCTGGCTGCTTCTCTGACGGGCGCGTTCGCCGCGCGGTCGATCACGAGGGACAGGAGCTCGGGTCGGCTATAGTGCCCCACGCTGTCCATCATGCGTTTGCGCTTGGTGATGAGTGAAAGGTCGAGCTCGGCGACGACCATGCCCTCATGTTCGTCCAGTGGCCCGCCGATAAGCACGCCCTCGGGTGAGACGATCGCCGTGAAGCAACCGCCACTCAAGGCCTTTTCCATGCCGCTCTTGCCCGCGATCTCCGCCCTTTGTTCGTCCGACAGGGTCCCGGTGGCGTTGACCACGAAGCAGCCGCTTTCGAGCGCGTGGTGGCGAATCGTCACCTCGATCTGGTCGGCGAATATCTGGCCGACCATCGACCCGGGAAACATTGCGATGTGGATCTGCTCGTGATCGGCCATCAAAGCGTAGCGGGCCAGTGGATTGTAGTGCTCCCAGCAAGCGAGCTGCCCGATGCGTCCGACCGAGGTATCCACGGCTTTCAGTCCCGAGGCATCGCCTTGCCCCCACACCATGCGCTCATGGTAGGTCGGGGTGAGCTTGCGTCGCGCTTGCACCAGGCTGCCGTCGGCGTCGAACAACAGCTGGGTGTTGTACAAGGTCCCGTGGTCGCGCTCGTTGACACCCACGGCGACCACCACACCGTGCTGGCGGGCCGTCTCGGCAATGGCTCGTGGGGTGGGGCCCGGAATGGTGACGGCTTCCTCGTACAGCCTGAGGTGCTCGCGCCCCATGCTGACCGGGGGCGTGATGAACGAAAAGTAGGGGTAGTAGGGGATGCAGGTCTCGGGAAAGACGACGAGCTCTGCACCCCGGGAGGCTGCGACGCCGATGGCAGTGCACACCTTCTCGGTGGTTGCCTCGCGGCCGTGCAAACTCGGGCGGAGCTGCACGGCCGCGGCGCTGATCTTGGTCTCGATGCTCATGGCTCGACGAGTGGCGAGCTCGACCTTCACATGGTCCAGGTGTTGAGCATGAAGGCGTTGTCTTTGCGGTGCAGCAGTATCAGGTCGAGCACGTCGAGCGGGTTGATGGGTCGGATGCCTTCCATCAAGCTCGGCTCGCCATGTCCATACAGGGCCTGAAGCGCGAAGCGACAGGCATACACCTTGCCGCCTTCCTCCATGAACTTCACGAGCGTGTTGTTCATGGCCAGGTGACCCGGAAACGCCTCGTCGCCGAGCTTGGGGAAGCCCCGCTGGATGCCCAGGGTGACTCCTGGTCCATACAACAGCACCGTGGTCTCGAAGCCCTTGCGCTGCAGCCGGACCGCCTGCAGCAGGTTGACCAGTCCAATGGAGCCTTCGAAAGCGACCGTGTGAAACGTCACCAGAGCTTTTTCGCCTGGGTCTGCCTTGACGTCTTCGAAAACTTTCTCTTCGTAGTCGACCAGGTAGTCACCTTTCTTGTGCGGTGCGAGATCGATAGCGGGCATGTTGGCTCCTTGCTCATTTGGGAAGAACTGGTTGGGCGCACGGACGTGCCGAGGCGCTCGTGCTGCGCTCGCTTTGCCAGAAGCGTGCCGCCTCGCCGCTGGGTGGCGTCGCGCGCGCCGCTCGGGGCGGGCAGCGAGCGAAAGGCGGGCCTTCGATGCGTCGGAGTGCCTGCGAGCCCGCCGTTTCTCGGCTGTTTCCGAAAGCGACGCGAAACTCACGAACTTCTGCGAGTCTCGGAGATCTGCGACGGGCTCGCGGATTTCCAGAAGTCCGTGTTTCTTCGGGGTGGCGCGCTCGCGTTCGCGGAGTGGGGCTTCAGCCCGAACTCGGAGGGCGCTCGATGCCAAACGCTTTCATCTGGTAGCTGAGCGTACTCGGCTTCAGCCCCAAGAGCGCCGCGGCGCCCCCCGTGCCGGAGACCTTGCCGTTGCACTGCCTGAGGGCGTTGATGATGTTGCGCCGCTCCAGGTCCCGAATGCGCGCCACCGGGAGCACGGACTGTTCCGACGAGGCAGCGCGCTCGCCGCTGGCGGATCGGTCGGGTGGGAGCGCTCCGCGCGCCTTGGGCGAGGGGAGGTGCAGCGTGAGCGCGCGGTCGCTGCTCTTTGCCATGACCACGGCTCGTTCGATGACATTGCGCAGCTCTCGCACATTTCCCGGGAACGGGTACGCGCTCATGGCGGCTTCGTCCGTCGGGCTGAAGGCGGGCACCCGCACATTCAGGTGGCTCGAGAAATCGGCCAGGAACTGGCGAGCCATGGGCAGGATGTCCTCGGGACGCTCTCTGAGCGGTGGCACGGAAATGGGCACGACCCCCAGCCGATAGTACAGGTCCTGCCGGAAGCGCCCGGCTGCCGCCTCCGCCCCGAGATCGCGGTTGGTGGCGGCGATGATGCGCACGTCGACCCGCTTGGTGCGGTCATCGCCGACAGGTTCGAATTGGCCCTCCTGCAGCACTCTGAGCAGCTTGCCCTGCAGTTCCAGAGGGATTTCACCCACTTCGTCCAGAAACAGCGTCCCGCCGTTGGCGAGCGCGAAGCGTCCGTCTCGATGTCGCGAAGCGCCGCTGAACGCACCCTTGACGTGGCCAAAGAACTCGCTTTCGAACAGCTCACGCGGGACCGAGGCGCAATTGACCTTGACCAGCGCGTTGGCGGCGCGAGGGCTCTGATCGTGGATCGCCGAAGCGATGAGCTCCTTGCCGACTCCGCTTTCGCCCAGAATGAGCACGTTGGCGTTGGTACGCGCGACCGCGCCGACTTCCTCGAGCACCTGGCGCATGGCTGGGCTCTCGGCGATCAGTGGGCCTGGATTCATGGCCCGTCGGACCTCTTTGCGCAGGTAGTCGTTTTCCTGTTCCAGGCGCTCTTTGAGCAAGGCGATTTCTTCGAAGGCGCGGGCGTTGGCTATCGCCACGGCGGCGTGGTCGGCGAACACGCGCAACCAGTCGAGCTCACGCTTGACCAGACGCTTGCGCGAGAATACCGCGACCACACCGAGTGTTTCGCCTTTGAATACCAGGGGTTGGCCGGCGAAGGATTCGATGTGCTCGTTTTCCGCCCATTCGGGTTGCAGGAGCCAGTCGCGCGGGCCGCGTTGCAAGAGCAGAGGCTGTCCGGTGGAGGCAATCTTGCCAACCTTGCCGTAAGACAGCGGGATTTTGGCATGACCACCGTCCGTGCGCGACCAGCGCACCGACGTGTCCACGACGCTGAAGCCGACGCTGGCTCGAAGTCTGAGATGCCTCTTGCCATCCGGGACGTCCGACTCGATGAGCCAAACCCGCGCCAGGGCGACGCCATCGGTCATGCCCAGGCCTCGCACCATTTCCCCGAGCACCTGGGGGGGCGAGGTGGCTTGCGCTACGCTTAGGGCTAACGTTTGCAGTGCCTCGAGCTGCACACCAACACCTACTTCGACTCTGCGCGCGGGAACTCTTCCGGGCCGTGTCGGGCGGTCGTCGGGTTCGTATCCGTCGAGTATCGTCCGAGTTTCTCGGCTCGCGCCATGAGATTCGGCGTGATAGAGTGGACCCCATGACGACGTGGGCGCCTACCGTTGGCCTCGGCTGTTGCCGCTGCTCGGGCGTGCGGCCACGGAACCGGCGCTACTAGCGCATTTTCCAAAGAGCCGCCACGCACCGGCGGCTCTGCTCTCGTCAGTCGTGCAATCAGAGGCGTCCGGAGTCGTGGTGGCCAGGAGTCCACCAATGCTCACCCTCCACAACTCCCTCACCCAACGGCGCGAGCCATTCGAAGCCCGGCGATTTCCCGAGGTCACAATCTACTCGTGCGGTCCCACCGTGTATGCACGGCAGCACTTGGGCAACATGCGTCCCTACGTGTTTGCCGATACTCTGCGTCGAGCTCTCGAGTTGTTCGACTTCGTGCCCACCCACGTCATCAATATCACCGATGTCGGGCACCTCACCGGTGACGAGGACGCGGGAGACGACAAGCTGGAGGTGGCCGCGCGCGGGCACAGGCTCACCGCCGGCGAACTCGCGCACCACTTCACCGAGCTGTTCAAGCGCGACTTGGCGAAGCTCCACGTGCGTCCGCCCCAAGTTTGGGCCCACGCAACCGAGCACATCGCCGAGCAGATAGCCCTGATCCGGCGCTTGGAGGAGCGCGGGTTCACGTACCGCACGGTGGACGGCATCTACTTCGACAGCTCACGCTCCGAGCGTCTCGGCCAACTGTCGGGCCTGGTGCCGTCCCAGGCTCGTGCCCAAGCCAGGGTGATTGGCACGTTGGGTAAGCGACGAGCGACCGACTTCGCGCTGTGGAAGTTTTCGCCGGAGCGCCAACGGCGCCAGATGGAGTGGAAGAGTCCCTGGGGCGTGGGCTTTCCTGGCTGGCATACGGAGTGCTGCGCCATGGCAAGCAAGTACCTGGGGACTGCCATCGACATCCATACCGGCGGCGTCGATCACATGGCCGTGCACCACGAAAACGAGATCCACCAGGCGGAGGCCGCCTGGTGTACACGGCACTGGGTACGCACCTGGATGCACTCCGAATGGGTGATGTTTGGGGGAGCGAAGCTATCCAAGAGCGCCGGTGGCGCTCCCAGTCTGGATGACGTCGTCGCTCGTGCCGTGGACCCGCTCGCGTATCGCTTGCTGCTGCTCGGCGCGCACTACCGCAGCAAAATCCACTTCAGCTGGGACAGCCTCGAAGCCGCTCAGCGCGCGCTTTCGAGGCTCAGGGGACAGTGCGGAGCGGTCGCGCCCGAGCTCAGGGGCGAAGGGCCGATTCACGAGCCGCTGTTCGACGATTTCAGACACGCGATCGCCGACGATCTCGACACACCCAGGGCGGTGGCTCTGTTGTTCGAGCTGTTGGGGGATTCTGTCGTGAGGGCGGACGTCAAGCAACGCACCGCGCTCCGGATGGACGCCGTGCTCGGCCTGGGGCTGGCCACGTCCGGCGACAGCGAGTCCGTTTCCGACCCCACGGCACTCGATCTGGCTCGGGCGCGTGAGCGGGCTCGAGCCGCCAAGGACTACGAGCGCGCTGACGAACTGCGAAGAGTGCTTTGGGGGCTCGGCTACTCGGTGGAAGATACGCCGAGTGGGTCGCGGCTCAGCAGGCACGCGGGCGCCGCGCCGCCCTGGGTTCGAGCATGATCGACCGTTGCCTGGAGTTTTCCCGCTCGTCACCGCGGGTCCGCCGTTCGTTCACCGTTCACAGCTAATCCTCAGTTGGGTCGGCCCGGTACGTCGGCCTTTCCCACGCAACATTTGTCTCTCATCGACCGAGTGGTGTTCACGCGACCTGGCTCGTGAAGCGAGGCTCTGCGCGGTTTGTCTTTCGTCCAGCTTCGAGCCAAAGGAGGCCGCTTTCATGCGCTGTTTTCGATTCACCGTCGTCAGTCATTGTGCCGTGTCGACCGTCTGCCTGGCGGCGCTGGTCCCGGCTTGTGGGTTCACCGCCGGTGGGGGGCGCAGCCGGGAGCAAGGCCAAGCACTGCTCAGCGACTCCTCCGTTTTCATCAACGAAATCCACTACGACAACGCCGGGGTGGATGAGGGGGAAGCCATCGAGATCGCTGGCCCGGCGGGGACGGAGCTCGGGGGATACGAGGTCGTGCTCTACAATGGCAACGGGGGGGAGCCCTACGCCAGCATCGCTCTCGATGGGTCGCTTCCGGATCTGGGAGGGGGCTTTGGCGTGCTCGACTTCGAACACAGCGGCATCCAAAACGGATCGCCCGATGGCCTGGCTCTGGTCGACCCGTCCGGCCTGGTTCTGCAGTTTCTCAGCTACGAAGGTGGGTTTGGCGCGGTGGGCGGGCCCGCAGACGGGCTCAGCAGCACCGATATCGGCGCGAGTGAAAGCGGCAGCGGTCCGGTCGGTGATTCGTTGCAGCTCGTGGGGACGGGAACGCGCTACGAGGACTTTGCCTGGGCGGCCTCGAGCACGAACACGTTCGGTGCAATCAATCTCGGGCAGCAGCTGGGCAATCCCGGCGATCGGGCGCCTGCTCTGGTCAGCACCGCGCCGGCGGACGGGGACTTCCAGGTTGCGACGGATGCCAATCTCGGATTCAGCTTCAGCGAACCAGTCACCCTGGCCGAGGGGGCAGTAGCGCTCGAGTGCAACGGCAGCCCGAAGGGCTTCGACATCAGCGGCGGGGCTATGGAATTCACGCTGACTCCTAGCGACTCCTTCGCTCCCGGCGACGTCTGCACCGTCAGCATCACCGGGAGCCTGGTCGCTGATCAGGACTCTCTCGACCCGCCCGACACGCTGGCGTCCGATCGCAGCTGGCACTTTTACGTGCCTCGGCCACTCGATATCGCCGAGGTGCAGGGGGCGGCTCATATTTCGCCGTTCGACGGCGACTACGTCGTGCTGACCGGGGTGGTGACCGCGCTCGAGGGCAGCGGTTTCTACTTGCAGTCCGAATCTCCGGACTGCGACGAAGCCACCAGCGAAGGCATCTTCGTCTACGTGGGCGGCCCGCCCCTCGTACAGCCGGGCGACGCGGTGAGCGTGACCGGCCCGGTCGCCGAGTTCAGGCCGGGCTGCAGCGGCTGCGATTCCGGCAGCAGCGCCTTTTCCAACCTCACTCTCACAGAGATTTCCGCCCCGAATCAGGTCACCATCATTTCCTCGGGTAATCCACTGCCCGAGCCTGTGGTCATCGGCCAAGGGGGGCGCAAACCGCCCAGGAAGGTCATCGACGACGACACCCACGGCAGCGTCGAGCTGGACGCAGAGACCACGTTCGATCCCAAGCGGGACGGCATCGACTTCTACGAGGCGCTCGAGGGTATGCGGGTACGAGTGAACGACGCCGTTGCCGTGAGCCCCACCTCGGGGTTCGGCGAGATCGCAGTGGTGGGGGACGGCGGGGCGCGCGCCAGCCGGCGCACGGCGCGTGGAGGGCTCGTGGTGCGCAAGCACGACTTCAACCCCGAACGCATCCTCGTCGACGACACGATCGTCTTCAGCGAGCCTCAGGTGGACGTGGGGGCCCGTTTCGTCCAACCGATCGTCGGTGTGATGAGTTATTCGTTCGGCAACTTCAAGCTCAACAACACCGAGCCGTTGGCAGTGGAGGGGGCGACGAGCCTGGCGCGCGAGGTCTTCGGGGCGGGACAGCCAGGTGCTTGCCAGCTCGACTTGGCCACCTTCAACGTGGAAAACCTGAGCCCAGCCGACTCCGCGGCAAAGTTCGACGCGCTCGCCAGCATCGTCGTGAACCATCTGAGCTCCCCCGACATTCTCACCCTGGAGGAAGTCCAGGATAACTCTGGACCGAGCAACGACGGTGTGGTGGACGCGAGCGAGACCTTGAGCTCGTTGAGTCAGGCCATTCGGGCTGCCGGAGGGCCCGCCTACGAGTACGCGGAAATCGCTCCCGAAGACGGCCAGGACGGTGGCCAGCCTGGCGGTAACATCCGGGTGGCCTTCCTCTACAATCCAGCGCGGGGCGTGACACTCGTCGATCGGCCCGGTGCCACGGCGACCTCGGCCGACCAGGTCGTTGGCAGCCACAGCGCCGAGTTGCTCTACAGCCCCGGACGTATCGATCCGACGAACCCGGTGTTCGAAGACAGCAGGAAGCCGCTCGTCGCCCAGTTCGAGTTCAGAGGACGAAGCTTGTTCGTGATCGCCAACCACTGGAATTCCAAGGGTGGCGATCAACCGCTGTTCGGACGCTTCCAGCCTCCCACCATGGGCTCCGAGGTTCAGCGCTTGGGACAGGCGCGCGCCGTGGCCGATTTCGTGCGGCAGATCACGGCGGCGGACAAGCGCGCTCGGGTCGTGGTGATGGGAGATCTGAACGACTTCGAGTTCTCCGCCCCCGTCGGCATGCTGGAGGCTGCGGGGCTCAAAGATCTGCTGCGAAGCCTGAACCGGTCCGAGCGCTACACGTATGTCTACGATGGCAATTCCCAGGCTCTCGACCACATTCTGTTGTCCAGGGGGGCTCGGGTTCGAGGCTACTTCTACGACATCGTGCACGTGAACGCGGAGTTTCACGACCAGGTGAGCGATCACGACCCGAGCGTCGTGCGTCTCACTCTCGACTGAACGGACCGCCGTTACCCGGCGACCGGGCGGCGCCCTCTGCGGCACAGAACGACGCGCGCGCTTTGCGTCGGCCCACGAGCTCGACGTCTGTGTAGAGCCCGCGCACGGGTCGCCCTCCGTGTTGCATGTCGGTACGGGCCATCCTCGAATGATCGTGATGACCGTCGACACCTGCACCGGTCCGCGCGCGTATGCAGGGGCGGTATTCGCCTACCACGAACACCTGGCCGAGGGCTTCACGCGCCTCACGGA
Source organism: uncultured delta proteobacterium (assembly GCA_963809955.1). Lineage (GTDB taxonomy): Bacteria > Myxococcota_A > Polyangia > Polyangiales > Polyangiaceae > JAICQQ01. The sequence goes on along the minus strand of CAWELQ010000005.1, from coordinate 341,488 downwards.
CGAGGACTGGGCCAGCATGCTGGTTCAAGATCCGCGGCCGCCAGACGTTGCTTGGATGGCGCCGATCGTCGCCGAAGAGGTCCATCATCGGGGTTGGGGCGCGACGAAGCCCGAACGCAGCCCAGGAATCAGAAACGTTTTCCGCTCTGCCGAGCGGTGGTGCTAAGTTCACCCGGTGAGCTCCTCGGACTCCGCACAGACACCTCGGGAGCACGGTCACGCGCACGGGCACGGTTCGCACGCGCACGCCTCCCCGGACGCGCCGCGCCGCGCCCTCGCTTGGGCGCTCGTACTCACCGCGAGCTTCATGGTGGTGGAGGCGGTTGTGGGTTTCATTTCCAACAGCCTGGCGCTGTTGGCCGATGCAGGGCACATGCTGGCGGATGCTGGCGCGCTTCTGCTGGCGCTCATTGCACAGATCATCGCCGCCCGACCGCGCACGGAGCACAGCACGTTCGGCTACCGCCGCGCGGAGGTGTTGGCCGCCTTCGTCAACGGAATTGCACTGGCGTTGATCGCGGTACTGGTGCTCAAAGAGGCGGTAGTGCGATGGCTCGACCCGGTTGCCATCCGGGGAACGCTCATGCTCGAGACCGCCGTCGCGGGTCTATTGATCAACGTTCTGGTCGCATGGACTCTGATGAAGGGGCGCAAGGACAACATCAATCTGCGTGCCGCCTTCGCCCATGTCTTGTTCGACGCGCTGGGCTCGGCGGCTGCCATCGCGGCGGGCGTTTCGGTGCTCTTCTTTGGCTGGATGCGGGCGGATCCACTGCTTTCCACGGGCATTTCGCTGCTGGTAGCCATCAGCGGATTTCGCATCTTGAAAGAGACCACCGACGTGCTCTTGGAGGCTGCTCCCAACCACCTGGCGGTGAAGACCATCCAGCAGACTATCCTGCAATGCCCGGGCGTTCAGGAGGTGCACGACCTGCACGTTTGGCGTATCTCCGAAGGCTTCGACACGTTGACGGCGCACGTGGTGCTGGAGCGCAATCACCACGGAACCGATGTTTGTCGCCGGGTGGCGGAGCGATTGCGTGAGTCGCATGGGCTGACCCATGTGACCATTCAGCCCGAGGCTCCTCGGCCAGACGAGCTGGTCAGGGTACGCCGGGCTGCGGACGGCGAGCCGCTCGGCCACCCCAAGGCGAGGTCTTCATAGATGCGTCCAGCGCCTACGCTCCTCACACGCTAGCGGTAGGAAGCGGCCAGAAGGTGCTGCAATTCCCCCTCGAGTGAAGCCGTTGCCTCGGCGAGCTCGGGGGGCAGGCCTGGCAAGAGTCGGTGCAACGCTTCGAGGTTGAACCTGAGCCCCACGAGGGAACCTTTCCGCACGTTCAGACGAACCGATTCTCGAAGCTCGTCCAGGGCTCGGTCGGGAGCGCCACGGTGCGCGAAAGCCTCCGAAAGGGCGGCGCTCGACCGGGCGAGGCCGACCGCATCACCGAGCTCGAGTTGGGCATCGCGTGCCTGGGAGAGGTAGCGCAGCGCGCGGTCGAAGTGCTCGAGGCGTGTCTCCAGTCGGCCCAGCGTTTCCCGGACACGTGCCAGCTGCCGTTGATCTCCCAGGCTCTGGTATCCTTCTTCCGAGCTCAGAGCGTGTTCGATGCCCAGCCGGGTGGCGTCGTCCTCTCGGCCTGCCCTCGCCCGGGCATGCAGCACCAGCCTGGCCATCATGTGTTCGGTTTCGGCGAGCTCTCTCAGGGCGCTCGGGTGGGTGGTCACCACCCTGCCGAACACCTCGCGTGAGCGGTCGAGCAAATGGTGCGCGCGCACGGGATCGCCAATGCGCACCCAGATCGCGGCCTCATCGTTGAGCAGTTCGGCAGCGAGCAGCGGTTGGTTCCAGTCCAACAGCTGCTTGGCCGTCTGCGTCAGCTCTCGAAGCGCGCGTTCGAGCGACTGGGGCGTGCCTATGTCGTAGCAGATGTTGGCGTACAGCGCGGCCAGTCGCGTCATGGTTGGAGCGTCGCGCGCGTCTCGTAGCAGCGGCTTGGCGACGTCCAGGGGTTCCAGGGCGGCTTCGAGCGTGGTGTCGCTGCCTCGTCCCACGCTGAGCCATCGCGAGTTCGCGATGACCAATAGCGCATCGACCTGGGCCGCTCGACGAGCGCCGCTGTTCGGCAGGCGTGCCAGCAGCTCGAGACCCCGTTCAGCTTGTCCGAGCGCGGCCTCGTGGTGTCCCGCGGACGCGCTTTGCTCGGCGCTCACGACGTAGTTCTTGGCGGCTGCCAGCACGTCCCCCGCTGCTGCCGCATGCGACGCCGCGCGCAAGGAATCCGCTCGCTCGAACCTGACTTCTCGCTGCTCGGACCGGCTGTGTGGCACGCCTCCAGCACGCTTGCTGCGAACTTCGCGAGCCCGCTCCGGGGAGAGTTCGGCGAGGGCGCGTTCCCAGTCGTCGTCGAGCTCGCCGGTCGCCGGGGTGTGCTCCACGTTGCGTTCGAAGAGCTGCTCGGGTTTTGGGACCTGCGGGCTCGCCTTTGGTGCTGCGGTGGAGTCCGTGTGCGTACTGGGCCTCGCCGGCGCGCCGACGGGCTCGCTGGTGGGGGCAGGTCCCACGAAGGTCGTGGGTCCTTCGGCATCTGGGCTGGGTGTTCCCCCAAACAGCTGCGAAAGCCGGTGATGCCAGGCGTTTACCAGCGACGGCAGCGTTTGCTTCTTCAGCGCTTGGACGAGCTCAGGAGACCAGCAAAAGCGCCCTTGCTCGCGATCCTCGATGTCGAGCCCCGCGTCGACTGCTCGCTGCAGGTGTATCAGCACGTCCAGCTCGTCGACCTCGAGTAGCTCTGCCAGCACCTCGCTTTCGAACTGCTCGCCGAGGGTCGCTGCAGCTCGCAGCAGGTTTCGGGTTTCGTCCGGCAGACTTTCGAGACGCGAAAGCAAGGGGGCGGGCGCCCCTTCGGGTTGGGGGGCAGGGCGCGGCTCGAAGAAGCCCTCGGGGTCGAGCCGTGCCCTGAGCGTGCTCAGCAGCTTCCCGGCACTCCCGGTGGGTGCGGCCGCTTCGAAACAGAACAAGATGGATATCGGCAGCTCGAGTCGCCGGGCGACCAGCCCGGTCAGCTGCTCCAGGCTGCTCGTATCCGCTCGATCGACCGAACGCAGCACGAGCGCCGTGGGTGGGTCGGTATCGCTCAGACGCCCCAGCGCTTCCAGCGTGCGCTCCGGCTCCATGTCCCCCTGGCTCTCGCTGAGCAAGTGCCGCCTCACCCCCCAGCGCACGCGCGCCAGCACGTTTCCGAGGCGCGCCTGTGGGTCGTCGCCCGCCAATGCTTCCACCCGGCGTCGGATCTCCTCCAGGCAGGCTCCAGGACCGCTGACGAAAGCGCAATCGACAACGAGCGCCGCGACGCGGTGCGGCTCCGGCGCAGGAACCGTGCCGGTCCCGAGCGCGACCACGTGACGGTGTTGTGCCAGCCGTTGCCATACATCGTTCCATTCAGTCATGGGTCTTCTCCTGGGCCATGGCGAAACTCAGCGAGCTTGCGCGCACGAATTGCCGTTCGCCGGGGGGCTCGGCAACGCGTGCGGCAGAGCCGTGGTTCGCGCGGGATTTCTGGTTCCCATGCCGAACGTAACGCAAAGCGCGGGCCAGAAGTTCCCAGGCTCCGACCTCGGGACGCCTTCGGTCTCGTGAGCCGGGGTCCGCCGTGGCGTCGTCAAGCCCGGCTCTGCGGCATCAGGCGCTGCTCTCGGGCTCGCCGGGGGAGGCCACTCGCCCGTTCGAGAAGTCCTGGATGGTTTCGAGCTGGCCGTACCTGTGAGCGAAACCAGTCGCTCGGCGGAACGGGGCGTCGTCGGCGACCAGTGAGTATTTGATGTGGTCGATGGCCGACGCTTGCAGCGGTGGTAAGCCGAACCTGCCCAGCCCTGCCCGTAGCAGCGACTCCGGCAGCACGACTCTGGGGCGCTGGGCTCGGTGGATCAGCGCAGATAGGGGTAGGGGACTCGGCCCGGCGACATTGAACACCCCACGCAACCGCGCCTGGATGGCAAACAACAGCGCCCGAGCCGCGTCCGCTTCGTGCATGAACTGGAATAGTGGATCGAATCCGAGCACCATGGGAACGCGCCGTGCCCCCAAGAAGTCAGCCAGAGTTCCCGTTCTGCTCATACCGAGCGTGTAGACGAAACGCAGGACCGTCGTCGTCATTTCCGGCGCGCGCCACAGCATGCCCACCGAGAAGAGATCGGCCGCGACCAGATCGGTAAGTTCGGGAAATGTCTCGAGCCCCAGCGGCGGGTCGTCCTCGCTATGATACAGTGGTGAATCCGCGGTCGCCCCGTAGTAGGTGTGCCGGCCCACGAAGATGGTCTGAGCCACCTTGTGTTCCTGGCAGTGGTCGAACACCGTTTTCGTTCCCACCAAGTTGACGCGGTGTCGATCGCGGTGATCGATACCGAGCTGCGTGACCGAGGCGCAATGCACCACCACCTCGGGTTTCTCGTCGCGGAAGACGCCACCGGTCGCTCGCTTCAGGATATCCAACTGGATCATCTTTATCGGGGCGTCTGCCCAGGGGCGCCGGTCCAGGCCCACGACTTCGTGACCTGCGTCGCTGAGCGACTGCGCCAGTATGCGGCCCAAACGTCCCGAGGCTCCGGTTACCAGGATTCGCATCAAATCACCCGGTAGTGGGCGCTTCCCCGGTCGACGAGGGCCTGGATGGAGCTTCGGACCTGCTCCACGTTGGCTCTGATCCAGTCGTTGTCTTCGTTTCCAGAGCCCTCGAAGAGCATCGGCTCGCCGAAGTACATTTCCAGGCGCGCCGGCAGTGGGAGAGGTGCCAGATAGGGGGTCAGCGGCAGGTAGGGAACGCCCAGCCACTTTCCAGCGCTGACCAGGTTGACGACGCTTGGAATCGCTTCGCCCGCTCCCAGTATGCCCACCGGCACGATGGGGCTGCCGGTCTTCATGGCAAGCCGCATGAATCCATTGGGGAAGCTCTTCACCGTACGGCGCTCCGAGAAGAGCTTGGCGGTGCCGCGCACTCCCTCGGGAAACACGAGCAGCAGGCGTTCGTCGTTCAGCAGGCGCGCGGCGTGCTCGGGCAATCCGGTGAGCTGCCCGGTACGGCTGGTAACGAGCGACGCAAGCGGAAGTCGATTCAGGAAGCGCTCGGCCATACCTTGGGCGAGCCGGGGTGGGTCGAGTTCGAAGAAGCAAGCCGCGATGAGCATGGTCGCGTCGAGGCCGATGCCTCCGGAGTGGTTGCCGACCAACATGGCGCGGGTGTGGGCCGGCACGCGCTCTGCGTCGTGGCAGCGCACGCGGAAATAGCCCCGGTAGAGCGGCTCGAGAAGCTTGAAGGCTCGTTCGAGCGCGCGATACGAGGTCCCGTAGGCATCATAGCCCGACGGCTCGAAGGGTACTTCGAGGCGCTGCATGCGGCGTCTGACCTCGCCCGAGCGGAAGAAACTCATCGGGACAACCATACACCAGACGAGTACCGACTGGGCCAGTCTAGAGTCGTACTACTCCCAGTTGAACCAGTAGAAGCCCGCCGAGACGTTCGTGCCTGCGCCAATCTCGAAGTAGTAGGAACCATCTATCGGGTCGGGTAGGGGGACCTCTCCGCACGGGAGTGTGGTGCCGTTGACCTTGACGGTACGGTCGCCTCCGCCGGAGGCCATGAAGTTGGAGCAGCCCCAACCCGCGAAATTTCCCGGCACGTGGTCCACTCTGTAGCAGACCGCATCCGTCGTATCGAACGAACCCGAGTTGCCATTCGGCACGGTGTCCTCGGCGGGCGTGCGCGGGTTGGGACAGGTCGCCGTGCCGCCGGTGGTGCTCGCCGTGCTGACCGTATTGGCGGTGTTCGCGGTGTCGACCGTGTTCGTCGAGCTCATGCCTGCCATTCCGCCTGCCCCGGTGGAGGTCGACGAGGTCATGGTGGCCATGCTCGTGCCGCCGTTGGTGGCAGTCGCGCCACCCATGCCAGTACTGGTCGAGGCCGTGCTGCTCGAGATCGCGTTGCTCGAGGTTGCGTTGCTCGTCGCGCCTGTAGTCGTGGTCGCGCTCGAGCTGGTGTTCGTACCAGAAGTGCCGGTCGAAACGTTGTTGTTGGCGGAGGTGCTCGAGATACCGGCGCTGGTCACGGCCAAAGAGCTATTCGAGCTGCTCGTCGAATCACCGGTGACGTTCCCTTGAGTGGCCGCCGAACCGCCGGATCCGCTGGCCAGTGATGGCTCGTCGATCACGGTCGCGCAGCTGGGGGCTGCTCCGCCGATCGCAGCGGCCGCCGCCATGGCCACCCACAGGGCTCCCAAGATTTTGTCCAGGGCTCTCAAAGAAGATCGTGCTCCCACGTCGAATTGACATTCGTAGGATGCCACGCTCCAAGCTCTCCGCACCAACTCTGTGAGTCGTTGGTGGTGAACGTGCCCAAAGCGAGAAGTGCTGTCGGTTGCCCGCAGCCTGGTTGTGGGAGTCGATGTCCCTCGGTGTAAGTGTGATGCTTACTCCGAGAGCAAATTCTGACAAGTCTGGTGAGAGGAGCTGTTTCGAGACCTTGGGTGCCCGGTCGAGCTAGCGGCGTGCTCGCGAACGTCTTGCCGTGCGCCGCCGAAACCCGACCAGGGCCAGCGCCCCGCACAGCCCGAAAATGCTGCGCGAGGGGGACGCCGGTCCTCCTGGCATGCTGCAGGCGCACCCGCCGCCCTCAATGGTTCCGCTCAGCGACTCGCTGCCGTTGCTGCCGAGCGAACCGCCGCTGCCGCCGCTGCCGCCGCTCGCGCTCGTCGCGCTGGTCGCTCCGCCGCCGCTGGATGTCGTCGTCGACGTGGGGCCACCACCGGAGCCGCCGCTGGCGGTTCCGGTGGTGGTCACCGAACCTGTCGCGCCGCCCGAGCCACCTGTGTTGCTGGCCCCGGAGCCCCCGGAGCCCCCGGTCCCATCCGAGGCTCCAGAAGCTCCGGCAGCCCCGGCCGCGCCCCCGGCACCGGGGGTCTCGTGGTCGTCGCTGGCGTCGTTCGGGTCGCGTTCGCCGTCGTCGACGACGCCGTTGCCATCGGTGTCCTCGTCGCCGTCAATGACTCCGCCGTCGTCGCTGTCCGGGTCGAGCACCCACGTCGTCGTGTCTCCGTTGTCGCCATCGGCCACGCAGTGGTTTGCCTCGGCATCCGTCGCTGCGTTGTCGCAGCCTCGCCCGGCCTCGGTTCCGTCCTTCAAGCCATCGCCATCGCTGTCGTCATCGCTCACGTTGACCCGACCGTCCCCATCGTCGTCGTCACCGGGGTTGGGTTCGTCGCCATCGAGCAACCCGTCGTCGTCGCTGTCGGCGTCGTCCGGATTGGAACCGATGGTTTCCTCGAGGTCGTCGCTCAGGCCGTCGCCGTCAGTGTCCGCGACAGCGCTGTCGTCGGCGCCGTTGCCGGAAGTCGGGTCGGTTTCGTCGCCATCCACCACGCCGTTCCGGTTCGAGTCTTCGGAGCCATCGCGCACACCCCCGCCGTCCGTATCCGGATTGAGCGGTGAAGTGGTGGTCAGCCCGGCATCTTCGTCGGCAATGCAGTGCCCCTGGCTGGTGTCCGTGGCGGGGTTGTCACAGCCCAGGCCCATCTCGGTGCCGTCGTGTAGTCCGTCGTTGTCGCTGTCCTCGTCGTTGACGTTGATGAGTCCATCGCCATCGCTATCGAGGCTCGGATTCGGCTCGTCACCATCGAGCACGCCGTCGTCATCGCTGTCGGCGTCGTCCGGGTCGGAGCCGAGGGTTTCTTCGAGGTCATCGCCGAGCCCGTCACCGTCGCGGTCGCTGGTGTCGTTGTCGTCCCCACCGTTGCCCTGAGTCGGGTCGGTCTCGAACCCGTTGACCGCGCCGTTCAGATCGCCATCCTCACTACCGTCGCTGACGCCGCCGTCGTCGGTGTCGGCGTCGAGCGGATCGGTCTGAGTGTAAGGGACGGCGTCGGGGACGCAGATGCGCTTGTCCGAATCCGGGTTGATACAGGCCGTGCCGATTTCGGTGCCGTCGAGCAGGCCGTCGTTGTCGCTATCCGGGTCCAGTACGTTGATGAGTCCGTCGCCATCCGTATCGACCTCGGGAGATTGCTCGGAGCCGTCGAGCACGCCGTCGTCGTCGCTGTCGGCGTCTTGAGGGTCGCTGCCGAGGTCCTCCTCCTCGTTGTTGGTCAAGCCGTCGTTGTCGTCGTCTCCGCTCGGTTCGACCGACCACGTGTGCGTGGCTGGCGTGGGATCCACGTTCCCGGCGGCGTCTATCGCGCGCACCTCGAGCGTGTGGGTGCTGCCAACCTCGAGGGCAGGCGTCGTCGTGTTGCGTGCGCAGCTCTGGAACCCGGCGCCGTCGAGGTTGCATTCGAAGCTGACGGCTGATTCGTTCGAGTCGAACTCGAACTCTGCCGTCGGGTCGTCATCCGGGTCGTTCGGAGCCGTGACGATGAGCGTCTCCGGAGGCGTGGTGTCGACGACCCAGGTATGCGTGGCTGGTGTCGGATTGGTGTTGCCCACGGAGTCGACGGCGCGTACCGAGAGCGTGTGTTCTCCGTCCGCGAGCGTTGGCGTCGTGGTGTCGGCGGGGCAGACGGCGTAGGCTGCTCCATCCAGGCTGCATTCGAAGGTGGCGCTCGAGTCATCCGAGGAAAACTCGAAGTCGCCCGTCGGCTCGGCGCTCGGGTTGTTCGGTGCGCTGTCGATGCTGGTTTCGGGCGCCGTCGTGTCGAAGCACACCGGCAGACTGCCGCTGAAAGCTGCGGCGATCAGCCCTGGGGCGCCAGCGGTGGCTCCGTTGCTCGGAAACTCGGTGACCGCATTGCTGCTGGTGGTACCGCCGAGCGCGCCGGCGACATCGGCGGAGATGCTTCCGCCACGGTAGGCGATGAACCCGCCGCCCCCACCGCCGCCAGGCCCCTCGGACTCATCGTTGGTGATGAGCTGGTTGCCGCCCAGGCCTCCAGTGGCCACGACTCCGATCCCCGAAAGGGTATTGGCGTCGATGATGATGGTGCCGCCTCCGCCCCCACCTCCGGGGCCGTCGTTGTGACCCGCCGAAGTATTCTCGCCCGGCGTGCCGCTCGCCAGCACGCTGCCGTTGCCGCTGACCGTGTTGGCGATCAGCAGGACGAGACCTCCCCCCGGCCTCCGGCTCCGGCCCCGTTGTTGTTGCCATCACCAGCGCCGCCGCCTCCTCCCAGGAAGAGACGCGTGTCGACCGAGCTTTCCAGCGGACGACCCCCCAGACCACCGCGCTCCCGCCTCAAGTTGCCTCCCCAGGCCACCGATCCGGGACCGATGCTGAGCGCGTCCTCGTTGTCCGACGCATACGTGTAGCCGCCGCGCCCACCTCCGGCGGAGGCAGTCAGCTGGTTGCTGTTGGCGATGGCGGCGGGGTCCAGAAACCAGGCGGCCGCGCCCGTGACCGAGCCGTCCATCACACCCTGCCCGGTCCACACGGCGCCATTGTGCCCGTTGGCGCCGCCTCCGCCGCCGGCGTTGTGCGCCGTGCCGCCGCCGCCGGCATTCGCTGGCGCGCCGCGGCCGAACGCCCCGTTCAGCTGCGTCTGGTAGAAGTTGGGCGCGCCAGCAATGCTTTCGCCTTTTCGTCCACCCGCGGTGGCCGAGGTCGACACGTAAGCGGTCTCATTGGCGCCCGATGCCACGGAGAGGTTGTCGGTGGCGCCGCCCCGAAAGCCCAGACCCGTGGCATCGATGTTCCCGTCGAGCACCAGCGTGTCGGTGTGAATGGCCACGACCCCGCCACCGGTCCCGTTCCAGGCCGAACCGGTCAGCGTGGCTCCCGAGGGGATGGTGAAGTCGGTGTACTGGGGGACCCTCACGACCTCGGTGCCGCCAGCGCTCGTGTAACTGCTGCCGAGCGCGCAGCTCAGCTGGAGGGTATTGCCGCTGACCCCATTGACCTCGACGAGCTCGTAGCGTCCGGCGCTGCCCAGTGCGGAGACAGCCCCGTAGTCGGCGTCGTCGTTGGTGGTGATACTGGCGCCCTGGGCCTGGTAGACGAGGACCAGATCTCCCGTGGCGATCGGCCCCAGACCGCTGACGTCGAGTTCGGCCGCGTCGGCCACACTGAGCTCGGTGTCTCCACTCGCTGCGTCCTGGGCGAGCGCGGTGTAGCCGTTGACGACGTTGCTGCCGGCCGTGAGCGTGGCGCTGCCGTCCTTGCCGATCACCCGCTCGAGCTTCTTCTTCGTGGGTTCCGGGGCCCGCGTGGCGCTCGCCTGCACTACCGGTTCGTCGTTGCAGCCCATCTGAGCGAGTGCCGGTAGCAGTGCCGCGAAGACTCCCAGACAGTGCCTCGTCCAGGCCACGCGTGGGCCCACGCTCGGCGCGCGGGGCATTGAGGAATCGACTGCAGGTTCACAACCCAGTGGCTTCACGGTTCACCGTCCTGTTGTTCTCCTCGTTCGAGGATTTGGAATTCGACGCGCCGGTTGTTCTGGCGCCCTTCTTCGGTATCGTTCGTGTCTAGCGGCTTGTCGGGTCCAAAGCCGCGCGATTCGAGTCGGCCGCGCTCGATGCCATGCTCGACCAACCAATCGACGACAGAGGCCGCGCGGCGCTTGCTCAGATTGCGATTGAAGGCCGGCGCACCTCGGTTGTCCGTATGGCCATCCACGGCGACGCGCTCGAGCTCCGGATGTTCCTTCAGCACGTCGGCAACAGCTTCGAGCAAGCTTTCGCTTTCGGGGCGGATCGTGGCCTTGGCCGTATCGAACTCCACGCGCTCCAGGATCACGATTTCCTTGTCCTTCAGCAGTACGCGAGGGCAACCGTTCTTTTCTGGTATCCCATTGGGTGGACCCGCCTGATCAGGACAGGCGTCGTCGGCATCGGCGATCCCGTCGCCATCCCGATCGGCCGGCGGTGGGCAGCCGTTCTTGGACGGGTCGTCGCTTGCCTCGCCTGCTTCGTCGGGGCAGGCGTCGTCGGCGTCGACGATCCCGTCGCTGTCTCGGTCATGAACCGGGCAGCCGCGCTTGTCCGGATCGTCCGACGCAACGCCCGGCTCGTCGGGGCAGGCGTCCTCGGAATCCACGAAACCATCGCCGTCGCGATCCGGCGGCGGCGGGCAACCGTGCTTGGCTGGGTCGTCGCTTGCTGGCCCGGGCTCGTTCGGACAGGCATCGTCACGGTCGAGGATGCCGTCGCCGTCGCTGTCTGGTTCGGCAGGTGGTGGCGGAGGGGCGCGATCGATGGGCGGAGTGATGCCGAGCGAGAACAGGCCACGCACTTCGGGCGCGCCGATGCCGCGCGTCAAGCCTGGGCCGACTCCCAGCCCCAGGCTCAGCCCGGCCTCGGTACGGAAGTGTCCGCCGAACACGATTTCGATGGGAGTCGTCCGGCGCTCGAACTCGTCGCCGCCCTGAAGCACTGTCGAACCGAATGCTTCCGGACCGATAAGGAGCCGGCCCTCTGCGACGCGCAGGCCCGCCGCGGCGGCGAAAAAGGCCTCGTCGCCCGTCGAGGTCCCTGCAAAGCCGTCGTGCTGGGCTCTGTATTGAAACCCGAGCTCGGCCGAGTACACGAACGGTGCGATTTCTCCGGCGACCATCAAGCGGGGCCTGAGCCGCACGCCGTCGTCGCCGGTGAACGCTTCCGGGTCGCCGGTGGGTACGAACACCTGGCCACCCAGCGCCAGGCTGACCGGATCGCGATACACACCGAACAGGCGCACGTCTGCGCCCAGGCGCAGATCGCCGAGCGCGTTAAGCTGCGTGCCATCGAACGTCGTGCCGTCGACCAATACTTCCGAACCCTTGCTGGTCAGTACGAAGGGCATCAGTGCGGAAAGCCGCAACCGCTCGAACAGATTCAACGAGGCTCCGGCGTCCAGGTAGAATTGATCCTCGATGATGGCCTTCTGCTCGTTGCCGTCCTCGTCGTACAGGACCAGAGGCTTGTGCGACCAATCCGCCAAGACCAACAGCGCGGGCCGCACGTGCCCTCTGAGGTCGAGCGTATCGGCCGCGAACCAATCGCTGCCGGCTTCCGCGGGGTTGTATCGATTCAGGCTGAAGCCGGTGCTCTGCGCCCGCGCCACCCCTGCACCCAAGAGCAACTGCAACAAGACAGCGAGCGCGCACCCGAGCTGGAGCGCTCTGGGTAGGGCCGGGCGGCGGCGGGTAGTCGAGATCGAGCGGGACATTGGAGCCTCATGGATGCGGGAAGAATTCGTGCGTGAGCTATGTGCGGCCATGGTCGAGAGTGAGAGCTTTATGAGATCGTCGCCGATTGGCGCGGGAGCGCAAATGTATCACGGCCCGATCGACGCCTCCAAGCTCCTGAACCGTCCGGCCCGCTTGGTCGGTGGCGGATTACGGCAAACAACCAGGTGGCAGGAGGTGCGTTTTGTCCCACCCGGTCCTTCCGGGGGGCAATGGAGGATAAGAATCGCATCACGGTGCTTGACATCGTGTTGTGAGTGAGGGTGAGCGCCCGTCAGAACAGCTGGTGGACTCGCGGGAGCCGCGCTCTCGGCTACGGGCCCGAAGACCAGTAGGCTGCCGAAGTGTCGCCCCCGCTCCCCTGGGTGTTCCCCTGCCCAACTTAGCGGCGCTTCGGGACTCGACGCCCGCCGATTATGTGCGAAACGCACGTATTATACTTGCGAATCGCAAACATCTGCTCGCAAACACAGACAGTCGGTTTCCTGCCAGCCGTGCGGGCCTGCCAGGCGAGCCGCGTTCCCCCGGTGGTCCGGCGAAGGTACTTTGTCATTGCCTTTGTGGGCTTTGCCTGGGGTGCCGCGGGAGCAATCCTCCGTGCGATATACGGCTGGCGACCCTGAGCAACCAAGAACGCTGGCGCACTACTCGCCGATGACTCGGCAGGTTCCTTCGACGCACTCGGTGCGTAGCTGTTGCGGGGGGATGGGCGCACAAGGAGGACAGCCGACTTCCATTCCACCGCACAGCGCGTCGGCCAGCGTGAGCGGCTCGGCGCTCACGGCGATCCACCCGTTTAGGCTCGAATCACAGGCTTCGCAACAACTGGTGCCATTGCGGAGTCGACAGTCCGAGTCGTCGGTGCATCCCGTAAGGCTGGCTCGTTCGCGGATATCATAGGCCACGCAGCGCTCCTTTTCGCAGGCGACCCCGTAGTTCTGACTGACTGGGGTACCCTGCTCGCACGCTCCGCAGAGCACTTCGGCGCAGGCCTCTCGAGACTGCCTCTCGCGATCGGCAATGAAGCCAACGTTCACCGGTTCGTAGGCCTCCAGATCCATGGGTTCACAGATGCCACAGCAACCGAAATACCCGAGGCCGCAATCTAGGACCGATGCGCAGTGATCGGTGGGTGTGGGTTCGCCGTTGCGGCAGGCGGCATCGCATTCCTCGAGACTCTCGAAGTTGTTGTCGTTGCCCTCACAGCCGCCATAGATAAAGGGGATGCAGTAGCCCACAGCGTTGTCGTAGCCATAGCGAGGGAACGCCGCTTCACAGGGGCCTGCCGCGATGGGCTGGTCGCAGGCCGAGAGGGGAGCCCCTCCCGTGCCGCCCGTCGCCCCACCGCCGCTACCCGAGCTGGCGCCGCCGCTAGCGCCCGAGCCCATGCCGCCGCTAGCGCCCGAGCCGGTGCCGCCCGAGCCGGTGCCGCCGCTGCCGCCCGAGCCGGTGCCGCCGCTAGCGCCCGAGCCGGTGCCGCCGCTAGCGCCCGAGCCGTGCCGCCGCTAGCGCCCGAGCCGCTGCCGCCGCTAGCGCCAGTCGTCATGCCGTGGTCGCCATTGCTCCGAGTGCTGCCACCACAGGCGGCCAGACCGGACAATGCGATCACGAATGGCACAAGCGCGTTGGCGAACTGGCGCATATTGGGTGGACTGGACTGCATGCGCTAGTCGAGAAGCACGCAGTGTGCCACCAGCGGCCGGGGCCGCGAAGGCAAGCGTTGGCCAGGGCCCCTGGAGGCGCTGGTCATCAGTGCTTTGGCCGCCAGGCAGTTGCGGAGCGAAAGAGAGCGAGACCTCCGGGCCGAGGTGGGGACCCGCGCAGCGGGGCTCGGCCGGGTCCGAAGACGCCCCTCCGCGGCCCCGAGCACGCGAGCGCCTGCCAAAAACCGGAGCGCCCCCGAGCACGCGAACACCGCCGGAATGGCCGAAGCAGTGGGCCAGGCGATTTTGTTGGCGGTTGGCGGCGGAGCAGTCGTTGCTATTTTGCGTGCTGGATCTCGTCGAGCATCTTTTGCTGCTCGCGTCTGCTCGCGTTGGTTTTTTCGACGGCCTTGCGCGCGTCGTCGACGATGTCGCCCGGTGAGCTCCAGAGTGAATCGCTCTGCCCGGTCGTGTGCCGCAACATACCGAGGTACAAGCCACCGAGCAGTGCCAGCAGCGCGGCACCGCCGAGCAGCTTGGCCAGCATCAGCGACCCCGCCCGTCTGAACAAGAGAGCCACGACGATGCAGAGCGACGCGGCCCCCACTCCCAGCGCAAACGAGCCCAGATGGAATCCCGAGCCGTCGCTCGTGCCTGCCGCCAGTTCCCCGAGCGCGCGCGAGGGCGGCCCCGAGAGCTGCACCCGTTCGGCCTTGCCGCGGAGCTCTTGGGGCACCTTGTCGAGCGAGTCGACGATCACGACGCGACCGGACTTGCCCTCATAGCGGTAGAAGCTCTGCTCGCGTCCCCCGGACAGTGCGAAACCAAGGTGTCCCGCGGTCGTTGCTTGAGCGGTTCGAGCGCGTTCCCCAGCCATGGCCCGCAAGCATGGCGCGGAAGTCTCACCTTGTCGAGACCGGTTGGCCGAGCAACGTGCTTCCCGCACCCCCCGGGCGTCGCGTGGCTTCCGACGAACAGGGAGTCGTCGGCGCTTCGCATGCGCAGTGTCGCGACGTTTGGGTGACACATCAGGAACAGCTACGCGTCGGATCGCTGACGCTCGGGACACCGAAATGTCTTGCAAGTGTTGCCGCAGTTCACCAAGTGCGGAGCTACGGTGCCCCCTTCAGCAGAAAGCTGAAATGTGGTTTCAGTCAAAGAGAGAATGAGGAGTTTGTGATGACTCTTGGATTACGGACGCGAGGCGCTCTACGCGCCGGTTTGGGGGGGCTCGTGGTCGCACTCGTCGCGCTATCGGCGTGCTCGGGTGAGGACGGCAAGAATGGGAAGAACGGTGCTGACGGTCAGGATGGCGAGCCAGGCGAAAAGGGCGATCCGGGCGAACGCGGTGCCAAAGGCGACCCGGGCGAACAGGGCGAACAGGGCATCCTGGTGAAGATGGCGCGCCGGGTGAAGATGGCGCCCCCGGACAAGACGGTGTGCCCGGGGCAGGCGGCGCGCCCCCGGTTGGGCCGGCGGGGAGCTATTCGTCCCTCGTTTGGGCTCCGGCAGCGTACCCCGTGACCGATGCGGAGAAGCGCCAGGTGCTGGCTTCCAGCTCGGCGACGCGCTTCGGTTTCACTTCCGAAATCGGCTACCACACGCTCGCGCGTTCCGGCGACGAGTTCGGCGACGCCACCTTTGGCATGCTGCTCGACAAGGACGGCGACCCCATCACGGGTGCCGATGACGAACCCTTCATCTCCGATGCCGCGGATTTCTCGTCGATCCTGCCGGTGGGCGACAAATTGTTTGCCGTCACTCACTTCGAGTCGCGGCCTGGCGGCATGTATCTGAGCGAGCTTTCGCAGGACGCCGACACCGGTGAGCTCAGCATCGTGAGCACTCAGAACGTGGACGTGTCGGGGATCGGTGGCCTGTGGGTGCCCTGCGCTGGCAGTGTGACGCCTTGGGGTTCGCACCTGGGCAGTGAAGAGTACCCCCCGGACGCTCGTGCGTTCGAGACCGCCGATTTCACCGAAGCCGGTGCGTTGAGCCCCTATCTGGAGAGCGACATCAAGGATGTCGGTCGCTACTTCAAGGTGAACCCCGACACGGCGACGCTGGCCGACTACCAGGACGTCATGAGCGCCTACTACTGGGGCTTCCCGGTCGAGGTCAGCGTGGAAGAGAGCGGTGACTACGAGGTCACCAAGCACTTCTCGATGGGTCGCCGCGCTCTGGAGCTGGCCTACGTGATGCCCGACCAGAGGACCGTGTACATGTCGGACGACGGTACCAACGTCGGCTTCTTCATGTATGTTGCCGACACCGCCGGGGACCTGACGTCCGGCACCCTGTTCGCGGCCAAATGGATCCAGACCAATGACGTCGGTGCCGGCAGCGCGGACATCGAGTGGATCGAGCTTGGTAGTGCTTCCGATGACGAAATCCAGGAGCTGGTCTGGACGGACGACATCCAGTTCAGCGACATCTTCACGACGGCCGAGCCGGACGCCTACAACGAGTGCCCGGACGGTTTCTCGGCGTCCATCTACCTGGGCGTTCTCGAGTGCCTGCAGGTCAACGACGGAATGGAAACGGCAGCTGCGTTCCTGGAAAGCTCGCGTTACGCGTCGATGCTCGGCGCAACGGTCGAGTTCCGCAAGGAAGAGGGCATCACCTTCGACCCGGTCAGCAATACCCTGTTCGTGGCGATGAGCGAGGTCAGCAACGGCATGGCCAACAACAATTCGGTCGACGCAGGCGGTCCGAATGACATCCGCCTCTCGGTGAACAAGTGCGGTGCCGTCTACGCGCTCGACGTCAGCCCGAACGCGGGCACCGGCAGCGACTACACGGCGATGAACTTTCGTTCGTTCGTCGAGGGCGTGCCCGTCACCTATCCGGATTCGAGCCCTTATGCCCAGAATACCTGCAGCGTGAACGGCATTGCCAATCCGGACAACGTCAGCTTCATCCCCGAGCACAGCACGCTCATCATCGGTGAGGACAGCGGCTCCGGACACTATCATGACCTCATCTGGGCCTACGATGTCGTCACCCACAAGATGACGCGCATTCTGAGCACGCCCTATGGGTCGGAAACGACGTCGCCCTACTGGTACCCGGACGTCCACGGCTACTCGTACCTGGCAGCCGTGGTGCAGCATCCCTACGGGGAGCCGAATGCGGGCGATCCGGATCCGGCAGAACCCGAGGATACCCACGCTTACGTCGGTTACGTGGGGCCCTTCCCGCTCTCCGAGTAGCGACTCGCCCTGGCCGACACGAATGGGGCGTCGCGAGAGACCTAGCGGCGCCCCATTTGCTTTTGTTTGGAGATATCGATGATGAGACCGTCGAACCCAACTGCTTGCCTGGTAGCGTGGTGCGCCGTCGGTATCGGGTGGGGCGCGTCCGCCTGCACTCCGAAGAAGAACGAACCAGAACGGCCTGCGTCGGATTCTTCGAGCCCGGCTCCACGGCGGGTCGAGGTCGACCTTCGGTCCCTCAAGTCCGAGGCGGCGGCGCCCTACATTCCTCCTCAGTGCTACACGCGTACCCAGGATGCCGAGGGTCACGTCCACAATCCTTGTTTCACCTGCCACAGCGAGCCCCGCAAGCCGAACTTCGTGGAAGATTCCGATTTGCAGCTCACGCTGTCGTTCCCGAAACCCGCGCGCGAGAACCCTTGGAAGAATCTGTTCGTCGATCGCCGCGGCTTCGTCGATGCGACCAGTGACGAGAAGATGCTCGCCTACGTGCGCACCGATAACTATGGGGGTGGCAAGCTCGGGCGCCGGCTCGCGACTCTACCGAAGGCGTGGGACAGCAATCATGATGGTCGCTGGAACGGTTATGTGCCCGACGCCGGGTTCGACTTCGACGAGCGAGGTTTCGACAGGGACAGCGCCGGCCGCAACACCGGCTGGCGCGCGTACGCCTACCAGCCCTTTCCCGGCACGTTCTGGCCGACCAACGGCAGCGCGGGAGACGTCCTGATCCGGCTGCCCGAGAGCTTCCGCCGTAACGAGCGCGGTGAGCTCGATCAGAGCGTCTACGCCGTCAATCTGGCCATCGTGGAGGCGCTGGCCAAGCGTGCGGACGTGCCGACAGGTGCTGTCGACGAACGCGAGCTCGGCGTCGACCTGGACAAGGACGGGCGGCTCGGACGCGCCAACTTCATCAAGTACGATTGGGCGCCGCGTGAGGGACGCACCATGAGTTACGTCGGACGGGCACGGCTCGAGCTCCAGGCGGGTGAACTCGAGCTTGCGAGTGGCCTGTTCCCGGTCGGGACCGAGTTTTTGCACAGCGTCCGGTATCTCGATGTGTCAGACGGCAAGGTGCGCATGGCGGCTCGCATGAAGGAGCTGCGCTATGCGCGCAAGCTGAGCTGGCACAACTACCTGGACCTCGAACAACTCGCGGGGCGGGAAGTGAGCGAGAAGCGGGCTTTTCCGGACCGGGTGCGCCAGGTGCTCTTCGACCTGGAGCATGGAGCCAGCAACAACCAGGGGTGGCGCTATCAGGGGTTCATCGAAGACCGCGCGGGCGAGCTCCGCCCCCAATCCTACGAGGAAACGGCCTTTTGCGTCGGCTGCCACGGCGGTACCAGCGCCACCACCGACGGGATTTTCTCGTTCCCTCGCAAGGTCTCCGCCGAAGCCGCAGAAGGAGGCTGGTACCACTGGAGCCAGCATGGCCTCGAGGGGTTGCCCGACTTGAAGCGCGCCGACGGACGGCACGAGTACGCCTACTACCTGGAACAGAACGGAGCGGGCGACGAGCGGCGTTCGAACCATGAGGTGCTCGCGCGCTTCTTCGACGGCCACACGCCGCGGCGTGCTCAATGGGCAGCCCTCGAGCAGGACGTCTCGCGGCTCATCGTGCCGTCCGCCGCTCGGGCCCTCGCCCTGGACAAGGCCTACTGGGCGGTGGTGCTCGAGCAGAGCTTCCGCTGGGGTCGCGACGCGGTGCTCGCGCCCGCCGTCAACGTCCACCGGCGCGTCGAGCCAGACCAAAGAACCGGGGTGGACATTCCCGTGGCCCCCGGCTGGAAGCTTCCGAGCTTGGCAGAGCGGTAGTCTCGTGACGTTCGAGTTCGACGAGCGGAGCGCCGGCTAGGCGCCCCGACTGCCAGGGCTACCGTTCGGATGTCGGGGCTGGACGACCGGGCGCCTGTCCGCGAGCCGGTCCTGGACGGGCGGGCGCCCCCTTGGTTTGCTGGGGGTGGGCCCCGACGCGCTTGGGATTGGCCTGAGCGGGTCGAGGCCGGTTGAAGTTTCGCTTGGGTGGTCGCTGGTGCGGACGCGCGGGTTTCGGCTTGGCGCGACTCTTGTTGGCCTTGGGTTTGGCCGGCTTGGCCGTTTCGGTTTTCTCCTGTCCGGGCGGCGGGGGGCAGTTCTCACGCGCGAGCTCGTTCTTGGACAGCGGCCCATACCCCTTGCCTGGCCAGTTCGCCGTTTGGGCCATGTGGTAAAGGACGATCTTCTCGATCTGCTCCGGCTCCGGGTGGTCTTCGTTCCAGTCGAGACAGAGCCAGCGCAGGAAGTAGTTGCGGATCGGGGCGTGACTGCCGGAGAGGATATTGTCGCCGAACTTGCGCCAGCGCTGCCGCTTGTAGGTGGCCGACGGCAGCGGGGGTTCTTCGAAACTCACCGGCTTACCGTCGTTCCATACGTCGATCTGGTTGCCGTTCTTCTGGGTGGCCACCGTCACGAACCAACCGCTGGTGCTCGGGGGGTTGGGAGCGAACATGCCCCAGTTGGCGTACAGGCGGGTCATCAGCAGCGGGTGGAAGCGCTCGCCGTTGACGTTGCCCCCATGCGTCATCGCGTAGGCGCTGCCGTAGCCCGTGTAACAGGCAAGCCCGAGGACGACGAGAGTGGCCGCCAGCGTGGGCCGCACGCGCGGCAGGCGAAAGGGCTCCCCCAACCACTTCTTGCCGCGCAGGATGAAGGCCTGGGTCCGTATGGACAGCGCGCGCAGCTTGGGCCTGAGGTCCCCCTTCAGCGTCAGGCGATAAAGCGGGCGATCCCAGAACCAGCTGGGCAGAACGAGTAGCCAGCAACCCATGGCGACCCAGGGGAAGTGCCCGAGCTCCATGGTCAGGAACAACCCGAAGTGGAAGGCGATGAAGGCGCCGGCCTGAACGGTGCGCCACCAGAAGGTACCCCAGGGGATGAAGAACAAGAGCGGCCCGCATAGCTCGAGCCACCACACCTGCCAGGTCATGCCCTGCAGAATTGGTGTCGGCAGCCGGGCGACCCAGCGGCCGATGGCGGACACGAAGGCGTGGTGATGCAGCGCCAGGTGAATCGCGCTGCCCTGCTGGTGCCAGGTGGGCCCCGTTTTGAGCGCGGCCGACACGAAATACATGGTGAGCAGCTGCATTACCAGCACCATGGTCGCGAAATTGAGCACGTGTTTGGGCAAGCGGCGGCGCGTCGTGGCGGTGATCGGCGGTGACGGGTCCTGCGGCAGGAAGCTGCGTTCGGCGAGCACCGCGTCCACCGAGAAGCGTGCTCCGAGCGGCGCGAACATCGCCCAGAACAGCATGACCCGCAGGATATCGTCGCCGCCCTGCAGGATGATGTAGTTCCGCCCCTGCAAGGAACACAACAGCACCCAGGACATGATGGCAGCCAGCCGCGTGCGGTAGCCCACGAACAGCATGAACGCAAAGACCGCTGCGACCAGGAACAGCGCTGCCTGGCTCACCCAATCACCGCCATACACGTGCAGCGAATAGAACAGCGGCTGACCCCAACCGCCGACCAGACGCTCGCGGGTCAGGATTCCGGAATCGGTGTAGTGAGCGCGCAGGTCGATGGCGCGCCACGCCAGATCGGACAGGAGCAGGTAGCCCAGCGCCATGCGGAACAAGGCAATCGAGCGCAGGTCGAGTCCATAATGGCTTTCGAACCAGGCAAAGGTTCGGGTGAACCAGCTGGGCGAGGACGCCTGCTCCGAGGCCTTGCCCGTCGAGGCCGTCTTGGAGGCGGACGCAGCGCTGTCTCCCGGCTCGGCACGAGCGGTTTCAACGGCGTGACCTTCAGCGCCCGGAGGGTCCGCGCCGTCGTGGCTCGACTCCCGCTCCGCCTGCTGGGCATGCGTTTGTTCTTCGGGCTCGGAGAGTGCTGATGCGCTGCCTTGAGACCCGCCTTTTGACCCACGTTCTGACGCCACGAGCGGTTCCTAACAGTCTGATCTAACTAGCACAAGGGACCCCGCTAAAACAGCATTGGCGCCCGAGGGAGGGGGTTGTCTCACACAGTAGGCCGGCGCGCTGTCCCGGGCCCCGTGCAATGCTGCCCGTAACGTAGCGTCATCTTTTGCTGGCCTGGAGGACCGACCAGGTTGCCGACTGCGCCGGCACCGCCGAAAACGGGGGCGGCAACGGTGCCTAGAACATCATGAAGAAGTTGGCGATACCATCTCGCGAAAAGTCGGGGATCTCGTGCCCTCCATCGTGCAGACACCAGTGGACGGGGTAGCCGTCCACGCAGCCTTGATAGGCGACGCAGGGGGTAGGCTCGACCGCGCTCGGAGCAGCGTTCATGTCGCAGCCATGGACCGTCGCGATCGCGTCCGACAGTGAGCGTTTGCGTGCCGGAGGGCGGAAAGCTGGCTGCGCCGCAACCGCTGCTGCCCGTGGACGAGCCCGTCGTACTGGCTGCGTCGGCGCTCGTGGCTTCAGACGAGCTCCCTCCGGCTGACGTCGCGGTGCTCGTCGCTGCCGTGGCGGTCGCCTCGCCGGCAGAAGTCGCACTCATCGTCCCCGTCGAGCTCGTCGCGGCGCTCGTGGCGGCGCTCGTGGTGAGGCTGCCAGTCCCAGCTTCAGCTGCCGAGCTCTCGGCAGCGCCGTTAGGCGCCGAGTCGGAGCTCGAGCAAGCCGCGGACAGCACGAGCCAGGCCAACCCTGCGCGCCCGGTCGCCGCAACTCGCACACGTTGGTAAGTCATCGGGCGTTACTCTAGTGGAGGCTCTGCAATCCTTCCACCCGGTCAAAAAACGCGAAGCACTCCGGACGCCCTCTGCCGATCCTCGCGTGCACGGCGCTGGCCTACGTGGCACTGAAACGCATTGCTAAGTACCCCGGACGTGAGAAAAGCTAGTTGGATGACCTTGCATCTTGGGCTCGTCGTGCGCGCTGCTGCCCTGACGACGGGCAGCGTGTTCGCATGCGTGGCTTGTCAGGAACCCGGCGCCGACTGGGCGCCCGTGGACAGTGGCGGGACCGATTCCAGCACCGGCGTCACCTCGAACAGCAGTCTCACCAGCGCGACGACCGGCGATGGCAATACGTCTGCGACGAGCGATGGCGGGTCGACCGAGACTACTGGGGGTTCTTCGACGGGGGCCGCTGGTGGCACCAACTCGGACACGTCGGCTGGTAGCGGCGGGGCGACGACGGGCAACGGCACCAGCGACACCACGGCGACCAGCAACACCACGGGCGACGGTACCAGCAGCACGGGCAACGGAGGCACTGGCGGAGTCAGCGCGGACTCGCTCATCACCAATGGGGATTTCGCGTCCGGCGAAAGCGACTGGTCCTTTACCGGCAGCGGCAGCGTCGACGCGAGCGGAGGGGAGTACTGCGTCTCCTTGTCCGCCGATGGTGAGGTCTCTGTGGGCTGGCCCGACGGTGTGGATCCTGCCCAGCTGAAGGCTGGCAGCTACCAATTCAGCTTCGACGTCTACTCCAGTGGTTCCGGGACACCGAGCGTGAACGTGAAGGTCGGCCAGGCTTTCGATCCGTATGCGGCCTTCGTCGAGGAAGACGTTTCGATCGGGACGTCGCCCACGCACTTCACGCAGAGTTTCAGCGTGTCGGGGGACGAGCAGGCAGGCGTGCTCCTGCGCATCAATGGCTCCTCCGGCGTCCGCGTGTGCCTCGACAACGTCATGCTCGTGCCCGAGTAGCGCCTTGCCACTGCGGGGCCGAATGCGTCCCCCGGCGACGAGGCTTCGGGCCAGCCCGGGAACGCCGATCACCTCTCCTCCAGGACCCGCGTACAGTGGCCCGAGCGGGCAATTCCGAGCGAGATCAGTAAACGCTGTTCTCTAGTGATTTATATTCATCAATTATTTTATATATTTCTCCAGTAAACGCTGTTCACCAAGGCCAGGCACCCGCTACCCAGCACGCCGAGGTGTCGGGTCGCCGCGCGCGGGCGGCATTGATCGGAAATACGAGCCGCGTACGCTGGTTCGAGCTGCGACGAACCTTCCACCAGGAGACGAGGCACCATGGTAGAGACTTTTTCCGACATCGTTCACGTCGATGTTCCGGAACTCCTGACTGCCGAGGCGGGGCGCTCGCCCGCCATTCGCATCAGCTTCGAAGCGGATGGGGCCATCCCCTTTCCCCAGGTCGTCGTGTGGGAGCACGGGGAGGCGCACATCTTCAAAGGCGCCGACGTCGAAGATCTGGGCGAAGGCTACTACTCGGTCACGATACCGAAGGGCACGCTGCCGCTCGGTGAGTTCTCGGTTCAGATCGAGGGCTGCCGCCGCGTGCCCATCGAGCAAGCCCAGCCGGATGACTGGGTCAAGCGATTTTGCCGCATCAAGGTGGAGGCACAGCGTGCGCCAGCCACCGGCAAGAGCGCCGAGGGAGTGACGCTGTATTTCGGCATTCACAAACACATGCACCAGCCGTACTACAACACCACGGACCCGGACTACTGGGACGGTGAAAAGGACGGCATCTTTTCCTCACGCCAGGGCAACTACACGAGCTTCATTCCGGCTGCCGTCCAGCAGTACATCGCAGGCGGGCTGCCGCATGCGGGCCTTTCTACGAGCTTCAGCGGGACGCTGATTGAACAGCTCAATCGCTGCGCTCGCGATGGGCTGTGCGGCGGGGGCTTCACCGGCTGGAATCGCGAGCTCAGAGAGCTCGCTCGGGCCCGCACCGCGCTCGGTCATCCGCGCATCGACTTCGTGGCATTCGGCTTCTTCCATCCACTTTTGCCGCTGATTCCCGAGCGCGACATCATTCGTGGCATCGAATGGCATCGTCGTATCGTGCAGGAAGCGTTCGGGGCGCCCGCCTCGAAGCTGATGTTTCCGCCGGAAACCGCCTTCCACGTGCGCATGATTCCGGCGCTGAAGAAGGCCGGCGTACAGGTCGTGATGTACGACTCGATCCACCGCTTTCGAACCGCGCAAGGCTACCCCTACGCCGGGCCGCAGGAAGGCATGCTACCCCCCAACCCGGCGGAGCAGACGAACCCTGCCGTGCACGACTGGCTCGCGCTCAGCAATGTCTGGGCCGGCAGCCTCATCAGTCCGAGCCTGCTCAAGCCCGAAATCATCGGCTACGAGGATCCGAATGGTGAGCAGCACCACATCATCGGCGTTCCCTGCGAGCGGTACATCGGCAACGAAGATGCCCGCGGAGGTTTCGGAGCCTTGCAATATCCGAGCGTGCTGGGTCAAGTCTACGATCAGATCGTCGCCACCGGCAGCTTCGACCCACTTCACCCGCCGTTCTTCGTACTGCATTCCGATGGCGACAACCACGGAGGCGGTGCCGACTCGTACTACCACCACAATACGGCGCAGCTGGTCGATTGGCTCAAGACCGATTCGCGCTTCGAGCTCAGCACGGTAAAGGACTATCTGGAGCGTTTTCCGCCCGACCCTGCCCGGGTCGCGCACGTCGAGCCGGGCTCGTGGAGCGGTGCCGACAACGGCGATCCGCAATTCATGAAGTGGTTCAGCCGCTACCGTGACGACTACTCACCCGATTTGAACAGCTGGGCCGTGCTCACCGCGTTTCAGAATGTCGTGCACAGCCTCGAACAGGCGCGCGCCGAGGCCCCCGTCCTTCAGAAGCTCGAACGGCTGCTGCTCACCGCCGAGACCAGCTGCTATTGGTACTGGACAGGGCAAGACGTGTGGGATCAACAGGTCACCAACGCGGCCAACCTGGGCTTGAGCCTGCTCGGTTCCGAACGGGCCGCCCTGGCGGACGTCGATGCCTTGGGCCCAACCATCTTCCCTCCGTGGATCACCCCGGAAAATCCGGGTGGCAAGTGCTGGGCCCACGACGGCCTCAGGGACGCCGAGCCCGTGGGCACCGTGCATACATTCGTCAGCGACGTCGCTGGGCTTCAGCGCGTCACGCTGGTGCTCCGTGCGGGCGGTCGCGAGCGCCGCATCGAAATGCAAGATCGGGGGCCCTACCCGACCCATACCGGTGCCAGCGAAAGTGCACACTACTTTCGTGTCGAGCTGCCACCCTCGCTCGGCGACGTGCGCTACTACATCGAGGCGGTCGACCGCCGTGGCAACCTCAGTCAGGGAACGCTCGAGCGCGTGTTCTTGGCGTGACCGGTCGCCGGTGTTTCCCGCGCAGAGCCAGGTGCCGGGCCAGCCTGAAGCGACTCGAGGAAGGGCTCCAGTTCGCCAGCTAGCTGCCGAACGAGCGCGACTCGAGTCAAAGGGCAACCCGTCTTTTGGGGCCGAAACACTACCGAAACTCGACGCGACGCCGGCGTCGCTGGCGAACCGAGCGGGTTCCTGGGTGGGCTGTGGGGCCGGGTGCTACAGCCTTCCTTTCCCCGGGGAGCCTGACTAAAACCCGAGCGCTGGCTCAGCAAAGGACCGAGGATGGTTTTCTACGATCGACACGCGCCCAATCATCGCAATCACAGCCGGGACTTGCCGGACGTCAGCGGGTTCGAGGGCTACAAGGCCCAGGATACCGAAGCGGTCATTCCCACCACCCAGTGGGAGGGGGAGTGCAAGCGGGCCAAGGAGCTGGGCCTGGAGCCCGCCGACTCTATCGAAGACAAGAGCGAGATCAGCTGTTTTCAGCGGGGTGAGCTGCCTCATTGGTCGGGTATCAATACCTTCTTGAAGGCACCCTACTTGGAGGATGTCAAGAAGGTTGCGGAGTACGACGTGGCGATCTTGGGGGCGCCTTTCGACATCGGAACCACCTACCGCTCGGGTACTCGTTTCGGGCCCCAGGGGATTCGCCGGATCTCGTCGCTCTACACGCCATACAGCTTCGAGCTCGGCATCGATCTGAGGGAGCAGATCAAAATCTGCGATCTGGGCGACATCTACTGTCCTGCGAACATCACGAAGTCGCACGACCAGATCAGCAAGGGCGTGGCGCATGTCCTCGGCGCTGGCACGTTGCCCATTATCCTGGGAGGCGATCATTCGATCGGGTACCCGACGGCGCGCGGTGTAGCCGAGTGCATCGAGGGGAACGTCGGCATCATCCACCTGGACCGCCACGTCGACACTCAGGAAAAAGACATGGATGAAATCATGCACACCTGCCCATGGTTTCACGCCACGAACATCCCGAACTGTCCGCCTGCGAATTTGGTGCAGCTCGGCATCGGCGGCTGGCAATGCCCGCGCCCGGGGGTCAAGCACGGCCGTTCGATGCGCACCACGATCTTGACCATCGACGATATCGAGCGCATCGGCATCGACAAGACGCTGGAGATCGCGCTGGAAGTCGCCTGGAAGGGGGCCAGCGCCGTGTTCCTTTCCGTCGATATCGACTGCGTGGATGCCGGCTTCGTGCCGGGCACCGGCTGGCCGGAGCCCGGCGGGTTCTTACCGCGCGAAATGCTGGCGCTGGTGCGTGGTGTGGCCAAGGAGGGTATTGCCGGAATGGAGGTGGTGGAGGTTTCGCCGCCTTACGACATCTCCGACATCACATCGCTGCTCGCGGTGCGTGCCATCTGCGACGTGCTCGGGACCATGGTCAAGCACGACCGCGTCGGTGGTCGCCTGTGAGCGGTGCGTTTGGCTGACTCGCCCGCTGGGCCCCCAGTCACGCTCGCTGAGCGGCAGGTGGCTTTCGTGTTGTTGCTCGAGGCTCCGGCGCGAGCGGGCATCGACCGGGTCTACGATGCGCTGGTGGGCGAGCTCAGCGAAGAGTGCGCGAGCGTTCTCGGCTTCTTGCCGACCGTGCGGTGGGTGGCGCTGCCCGCCCAGGGCTACCGTATGGGGCGCCCCAGCGTCGGCGTCACGGACGACCGCATGCCCGAGCGTAGTTTCGGCGAGCTCCTCTCGGCCGGAGCGCAGACCCTCTGCGTGCTGCCCGCTTGCTTCGATTTCGGAATCGAGCAGAAGCAATGGCTGACCGACCTGGTGCACAAGACGCGTCGCGCCCATCCCGAGGCGGTCGTGCACTACGACGCCATGTCATCGGACCACCCGCTTTTGGTGCAGGCGCTGGTGGACGGCGCGTGCCGCGCGCTCGGCGAAATGCTCCCCCGTTCGCCCAGTGAGCTCGGTTTGCTCTTGGTTGCCTGCGGTGCCGGCGACGCGAACACACGAGCCGATTCGTATCGCGTGATGCGGCTGGTCTGGGAGCAGATCGGGGCGAGTCGCGGGGAGGTGGCATTCGTGAGGCACCCGCTGTTGCCGCTGCCGGAGCAGCTGGCCGCATGCGCCAGAAGCGGCCTCAGATGGCTGTGTCTGCCGCAATTTCTATGGGAGTCCGAACAGTTGGAATACGCGCGGGTGATCTTCGCCGACTCGGTAGGGCAGCTCGGGGTTTCCGGGTGGCATCTGGGGAATGCGCTCGGAGACCACCCCAACCTGAAGGGCTGGTTGAAAACGCGTCTGCTCGAGCTCTACCGCTCACAGCGTTCTCAGCGCGAGGCGCGCGTTCGCTCGGTCAAGTATCGTCAAACAGAACCCGGTCGGGTGTACGGTGTCGGCCACTCCGCTCCTTTTTCGAGCGCCGAGCAGCCGACTTTGGCCGCGCGCTTCGGGGGAACCTGCCTGGCCCGCGTCCATTCCTCCGAAGAGCTCGGCCAGCTATTCGGCGAGCTGGGTGTGGGCGGCGAACGCTGCCTGGTCAAACCCACCTGGCATGGCTACGCCACGGGCACGTATACCGATGCGGCGGCGCTCGACCTATTGCTTCGGGCGCTGCCGTGTCCGGCCCTGTGCATCGAAAGCCACACCGCGAGTCGCAACTCGCAGAGCCCCGGCTTCGACTGGGAGCACGAGGCGCAGCATCACCGTGGTTGGATCAAGGCCGAAGAGCAGGCTTACTTCGAGAAGACTGGCATACAGGACACGCTTCGGCGGCATCGGGCCAGTTACCTGAACTTGACTGAATGCTGGTGGGATGGCCAGTGTGCCGATCCCGCGCTGGTGCGCGCTGTCTTGGATGAAAAGGGCGTGGCGCTGCATTTCGAAGAGTTGCTCGGCTACGTGCCGGTCGCTCTCTTCGAGCAGCGGGGCAGCCCACTGCTCAGCTTCGCGCGTTTCAAGGGCCCGACTCGGCTGGGCCTTTCCAACTTGTTCGGGCTTTTGCCTCAGCCGTTGCGAGCGGCGTGGCATGGACCGAACATCACCTATTTCGCGCGGGTGTGTTGCGACCTGGCCAAGCTCTACGGGGGGCTCTTCCAGCTTTTCGGCGTGGTCGAATCGCTCAGCTACGCCGTGCGCTGGGATCGCCAGGGTCTGTACCGAAGCCGTTGGGGCAATTACGACCTCATCGACAGTCCCGGGGTCGTCTGCATCAGCAAGGGCCTTGCCGCTGCAGACGTGATTGCCGCGCGCCTGCAGGGACAGGACGTGACGAGGAGCGCTTTCTTCGACGTGGTGCGCGCCGAGCTGGGCTTCGACGAGGCGCTCGCGGCGCTTCCCCTTCCGGAGGAGCTTCGACGGCGTTTCGTGTAGCCGGAGACTGGCCGAGAATCACGCTCGGCCGTCACCCGTCGTTGCGCTGACGAGCGCTGCTACGGAGTCGGAGTATTCGTCGAGCGAGCCGGACCGGTGCCGGGCTGGGCTGTCTCTTCCTGCCCCGCGAGCTCACGTTTGGTTGCCTGCTTGGCCTGCTCGAGACGCTGCCGAGCGGGATCGAATTGAGCGGAGGGGAGAATCGGAAGCTCCTCGAGATCCACGGTTTCGGCCTCCTCGACTGACTCGGCGGCGCTGGGCCCGGGTGGTGGCTGGTGAGCACCCCCGGACGTAGCAAGGGTTGGCTTCGGAAGCGCGCTTTTCGGTGAAGTAGGCGCGGCCACTTTCGCGGCCTCGAGCTTCGCCTGGCTCGGCTCCCCGGCTTCCGGATTGGTGGGTTGTTGGCTTCTGTTGACCAGCAGGGTGACGCCCACCACGACCACGCCGACCAGCAGCAACGTCGCTGCCAGGGACCACCGGGCGTTCGACGGCGCCCCTGTGCCCAGCGTGCCCGCGCTCGTCGTTCCCGAGGTCGTGTGCTCGGGCTCCGCCTGCGCCGCCGCGGGCGGGACCGGGCGGGGCCGCGTGGGCCTACTCTCCTCGACGGCCGCCGAACTGGGCACGACAGGTGGCGCTGGCCTGGAGGCGTGCGCGGCGGTTCTGTCCTCGGCGACTTTCGCGGGCGCGCGTGCGCTCTTGGGGTCGGCGGCCAGCAGCGGGCTGTCACGGACGACGGTCAGCTCCTCGTCCGACGGTTGGGGCTGACGCAGCTCGCGCCTGCCCGGGGGTGGCGTCTGCGAAGTCCCTTCGGATGGGAGCGGTCTCTGAGCCGTCGCGGGGACCGAAGGGGCTGCCGAAGCGGCCGGCGGCGCCTCGCCACTTTCTTGCGCCGGAGCGACCTCGGGTTCGCTCTGCTCTGCGGCGCTGCCCTCGTCGCGTCCTCGATGCGCGTCAACGGTCTCCAACGCGGGGGCCGTCTGATGCGGCTCGTTGTGCGAAGCTGGCTCCGGGGTGTGCGGCTGCTCGAGCGCTGCGCGCGGAGCCCCCTGCTGCGGGTTTCGAGACGCGGGTGGCGAACTGCTCCGGGACTCGCCGTGCGGCGCGCGCCCGCGGTGCGGAGCCGTGGGCTCGACCTTCGCCGGTGCCAGCATGGGCCCCGCGGGAGGCTCGCTCGAGGCCGAGTTCGCGCGAGCGGCCTGGCGGGCGGCGCTCACGATCTGCCAACTGGCCGGTGCCGTGTCGTCGGTCGGCGACACCTCTATCTCGGGGTTCGACGCCCGGGCTGACTGCCGCAGGGCTTCGGCTCGTTGCGTCTCGTCTGCCGCGCTCTGCAGGTTCGCCAAAGCCTCGCGGACAGCTGCCAGCATGGCCTTCGCGCTGGCCCAGCGTGCGCGCTTGTCGTACTCGAGTGCTCGGTCCACCACCTGGCACAGCGACTCGGGCAGATCCGGCCGCAGCTCTTTGAGACGAGGCGCATGTTGCGCGATGGCTGCGGCCAGCGTCTCGTGCGCCGTCTCGGCGTCGTGCACCGAGCAGCCCGTGAGCAGCGTGAACATGGTGGCGCCCAGTGCCCACAGATTGCTCTGCGCGTCGACCTCGGCCCAGTTGCCGCGGGCCTGCTCGGGCGGCATGAACGCGGGAGTACCCATCAGACCCTCGGTCAGGGTGTGTGTGGGGTCGGTGGTGAGTTCGCGCACGCGCGCGATGCCGAAGTCGAGCAGCTTCACCTGCCCGTCCTTGGACAGCAACATATTCTCGGGCTTGAGGTCGCGGTGCACGATGCCCTTGGCGTGAGCGCTGGCCATCGCGTCCAACGCCTGGCTCATGGTCTCCAACACCTGTCTGGGTGGTAGTGGCCCCTCGCGCGTCAGTAGCTGCTCCAGAGTCTCTCCGTCCACCAGCTCCATGATCAAGAAGACGGAACCGTCTTCGGTCACGTCGTCATCGTCGATCTTGACCACTCCGTCGTGCCCGACCCTATTGGCGACGTAGCCTTCTCTGAGGAAGCGGTCTCGGATTTTCTGATTTGCAGAATACTCCTGGTGCAAGATCTTCAGCGCGGCTTTTTTCCGGTTACGGTGTGTGGCCGCGTAGACGGAAGCCATTCCGCCCACGCCCATCAGCCTGTCCAGGGACCACTTCCCCTTGACGACCGTGCCGACCCGGGCCTCCGCGAGCGCATCGATTTGTTCGCTGTCGAGGCGCATCAGGGGCTCCACGTGGCGGTGACACGCAAGAAACGCTGCGGGCGAGGGCAGGCCGAGCTTCGGGGCTCGGCAAGTGGGCGGGCGGGCTCGCGGGTTTCGGGCAACATTGTCCAGTTCCGAGCAGTGCAGCTCGGCCAGGGACCGCAAGCCTACCGTGGAAGCGAGCGGTTCGCCGGGTATAGCAGCGGGTCGACTGCAGCGTAAGGATTAAGCGGCGCCGGTGGCAATTTACCACGGCTCGAGCCGAGACAGTGATGACGTAACTGTCCCCCGCGGGACCACGATTTCCAGCGGCAGCACACAGCAAACCGAACCAAAAAGTCCATGAATTTCGGGAGACGCTGTGCAACGAACCGTGGCCGGCGTGGAACGCCGACGGTGATAGAACATAGTGAGGGGCTCGGGGCTCGACTGGCCA
Source organism: uncultured delta proteobacterium (assembly GCA_963809955.1). Classification (GTDB taxonomy): domain Bacteria; phylum Myxococcota_A; class Polyangia; order Polyangiales; family Polyangiaceae; genus JAICQQ01. Next base: position 310,451 of record CAWELQ010000005.1, on the reverse strand, counting down.
AGAGTGTTTCGAAATGATGCAGCGAGGGCAGGCCCGGCTGTTGGGCGGTCGAGGTGTATCTCGGAAGAAGTCGCCGAAGCTGATGCTGATCGATTCGCCTTGAACTCGAATCCGCCTGTTCAGGCTCCGCCGGAAATGCGGGGGGGGCGGTATCGTCCACGCGCGCCGCTCACAGCTGATGGCCGGTCCTTCGAAGACAACGACGACGCACATTCTCTTTGGTTCCGGCTCTGCGCGGGTTAGGTTGTCCCCGCTATGGTTAGTTATCGTTACGTCCTTTGCGACGTGTTCAGCGACCAGCCGCTCGCTGGCAATCCACTGGCGGTGTTCACGCGCGCCAACGACCTGTCGAGCGAGACGATGCAGGCGATTGCACGGGAGATGAACTTGAGCGAGACGGCGTTCGTGAGTCGGCCATCGAGCGGTGGGCACGCGAGGATCCGCATTTTCACTCCCACGCACGAGGTGCCCTTCGCCGGACACCCCGTGCTGGGCACGGCCGTGGTGCTGGGGGGCGCGCTCCAGGCGGAGGTCGTGCGTCTCGAAACAGGGCGAGGGGTGATAGACGTTCGCCTGGAACGGGATGGCGCACGCATCGTGTTCGGTTGGATGCAACAACCGGTTCCGACCGTGAGCGACTTTGCGCTGGCGCCCCAGTTGTTGGAGGCGCTTGGTGTCGCTGGTCCCACGCTTCCCATCGAGCTCTACGACAACGGACCGCGTCACGCGCTGGTGTGCGTGGCTGACCGCAGCACGGTTGCGCAGCTGAAGCCAGACCAACAGCGCCTCGCGGAGCTTCCGGTGGATTGCATCAGCGTGTTCGCTGGTGAGCAGCGGCGCTACAAGACGCGAGTGTTCGCGCCACGCGCCGGCGTCGCCGAGGACCCTGCCACCGGGTCGGCGGCGGGACCCGTTGCCTTTCATCTGGTGCGCCACGGCCTGCTCATGCCCGGCGAGGACCTGCAGATCGAGCAAGGGGTCGAGCTCGCGCGGCCCTCCATCCTGATCGCTCGGGTGGAAGGCTCGGCACGACAGCCGGACGCGATCGTCGTCGGCGGCGCCGCCGTGGTCGTTGGGCGAGGTGAGCTTCTCGTGTAACGTGCGGGGAGGTGAGCCGTGTCGCGGCCCCACTTGCGCGAGGTCACGTTCAGGCGGACGATGTCCCCAAGACCCGTGACAACCTGCCACGCTCAGCTGCCACGCGGCCCGGGTAGTAGTGTGCAAAACCTGCGCCAGAGGGTGTGCAGGGCCTGCATGCCGGCCCGGCCCTCTGGGAGGGTCGGGTTCGTCCGAGAGACCGAGTGGTGACGGTGCGGAGCCTGCTCGCCTCAGTGCCAAAGGGGCTGGCGTGAACGTTGCTACTGTGAGAACCGTGGTGAACCTTTGATTCTCACCATCGATCAGCCACGCTTGCCCGATATCGATTGGCCCGCCAAAGTGCGAGGGGCGCACGGCCTCGCCGGAGCCCGGGCGGGGCGAAGCCGGGTGGACGAAGGTCGAGTTTGCTGGATGCAGTTGGGGAAGCAGCAGGGGCGTTCGACACGGCCCAGCCAGTCACGGGTCAGGTGCGAGCGATGACGACCAGGCAGAGGCAGCGGCTCAAGCTGGAGGTACTGCCACAGCCCGACAGCTTCACCTGCGGCCCCACCTGCTTGCACGCCGTCTACCGTTACTTTGGCGATGCGATCGAGCTCGAGCAAGTCATCGAGGAGGTGACCGCCCTGCCGCACGGAGGAACGCTAGCGGTGCTTCTGGGCTGTCACGCGCTGCGACGTGGCTATGGGGCGGAGATCTACACGTACAACTTGCAGGTGTTCGACCCCACCTGGTTTCGTCGGCGTCGGGACCTGGTCACGCTGCTCGAAGCGCAGAGGCGCGTCAAGTCGGATCCTACCTTGCAGTTGGCCAGCAACGCCTACCTCGAGTTCTTGGGCCTTGGCGGCCGCATTCAGTACGAGCCGCTGAATGCCAGTCTGCTGCGCCGTTTCCTGAATCGCGAAATCCCGATTCTCACGGGTCTGAGCGCGACCTATTTGTACGACTGCGCTCGCGAGTACCGCGACGAGTATGACGACGTGCGCGGCGAACCGGTCGGGCATTTCGTGGTACTCAGCGGCTACGATCGAGAGAAGAGAGAGGTGCGCGTCTCCGATCCACTGCACGACAACCCGCGTTACAAGAAGCACTATTACAGCGTGCGTACCGAACGGCTATTGGCGTCGATTCTGCTGGGCATCGTGACCTACGACGCCAACTTGTTGATCATCACACAAAAACCGAGCGGCCCGGCAAAGAGGGGAACATGGTAGTCCTAGTCGTAGTAGACAATCCGAAGCACTGGCCGCTCGACATTCCAGGGACCGAGATTGTCACGGCGCGCGAGTACCTGACCAATCCGAAGTACTTCGACCTCAAGCGCGCCACCGTGTTCAATCTGTCGAAAAGCTACCGGTATCAGACCGTCGGATACTACGTGTCGTTGTTGGCGCGCGCGCGCGGGCACCGGCCATTGCCCTCGGTGACGACCTTGCAGGACCTGAAGCACTCCGCGATCATTCGCGTCGCTTCGGAAGAACTGGGGCCGCGCTTACAGACCACGCTCGCGCCGCTCAAGGGCGACCGCTTCACGCTCAGCGTCTACTTCGGGCGCAACATGGCGCGCCGCTACGATGGGCTCTGCCAGACGCTCTTTGCGCATTTTCCCGCGCCATTCTTGCGAGCGGAGTTCGTGCGCTCCGACCAATGGCACTTGCACGGCCTGCGCCCGATTGCTTCCAACGAGATCACCGAAAGCCACCTCGAGTTCGTGGTCGAGCAGGCGCGTCGCTTCTTCGCCCGGCCCCGGCTCGCTGGAGTGCAGCAGCCGCGCTACGAGATCGCGGTGCTGGTGAACCCCAAGGAGGTCGATTGCCCGTCCGACGAACGAGCGCTGCAACGCTTCGTGCGCGCGGGCAAGAAGCTTTCGATGCGAGTGACCTTGATAGGGAAGGACGATTTCGGTCGGCTGGGCGAGTTCGACGCGCTTTTCATTCGCGAGACCACGGCCGTCAATCATCATACGTTTCGCTTCGCACGCCGAGCGCAGGCCAACGGTTTGGTGGTCATCGACGATCCCGAGTCCATCGTCCGCTGCACCAACAAGGTGTACCAGGCCGAGTTGTTCGAGCGTCATGGCGTGCAAAGTCCCAAGACCCTGGTGATACATCGCGACAATACCGACCGGATCGCTCAGGAGCTCGGGTTCCCCTGTGTGCTCAAACGTCCGGACAGCTCGTTTTCCGCGGGTGTGGTGAGCGCGCGCAGCGCCGAGGAGCTTTCGCACCACCTGGGCACCTTTCTCAAGGACTCCGAGCTCGTGGTTGCCCAGGAGTTCACCCCTTCGGAGTTCGACTGGCGAATCGGGGTGCTCGATGGCAAGCCGTTGTATGCCTGTCGCTACTACATGGCGCGTGGGCATTGGCAGATTCAGAAGGCGACCAGCGCGGACAAGCGTTCGTATGGCAAGTCCGAGACCCTGGCCATCGAGGACGTGCCGCCGAAGGTCGTCAAGCTAGCCGTGAAGGCCGCCGGCCTGATCGGGGATGGCCTGTACGGCGTGGATTTGAAGGAGGTGGGGCGCCGCCTCATGGTCATGGAAGTCAACGACAATCCAAGCCTGGAAGCGGGGGTCGAGGACGCCGTCCTGAAGGACGACCTCTATTTGACCATTCTGCAGTATTTCTATGACCGCCTCGAGCAACGAGGGCGGCGGGTTGACAAGGCCTGAGCAGGAGCAAAGCATGGCGAACCAACGTGTCCTGGGCCTTTTCGAGGGGTTCGGCATCGAGCTCGAGTACATGATCGTCGACGCTCGGTCTCTGGACGTCAAACCGAGCGCCGACGCTTTGATGCAGGTCGTGGGCGGGGGCTACGACCTCGAGGTCGATCGAGGTGCGGCGCTGTGGAGCAACGAGCTGGCGTTGCACGTCATCGAGCTCAAGACCAACGGTCCCGCTCGCACGCTCCAGGGGCTGCCAGCCGTGTTTGCCGAGCAGATTCGCGATATTCTCGATCTGCTTGCCCCGCTCGGCGCGAAGCTTTTGCCCACCGCGATGCACCCCTGGATGGATCCCGAGCGAGAACTCGTCTTGTGGCCTCACGAAGACGCGCAGATTTATTCCACCTTCGACCGCATCTTCGGTTGTCGGGGCCATGGCTGGGCGAATCTGCAGAGCATGCACATCAATCTGCCGTTTTCCAGCGATGAGGAATTCGGTCGCCTGCACGCTGCGATTCGCCTGGTGCTGCCGCTGATACCCGGGCTCAGCGCGAGCTCGCCCGTCGTCGACGGTCGCGTCACGGGTACCCTGGATAACCGCCTCGACATGTACCGGTCCAACTGCCGGCGGGTACCTTCGGTGACGGGCTTGGTGGTCCCGGAGGCAGTCTTTTCAGAGCAGGCTTACGAAGAGCAGATTCTCGAGCGCATCTATCGCGATATGGCTCCTTTGGACCGACGGGGCGTGCTGGCCCACGAGTGGGTCAACGCGCGCGGCGCGATTGCTCGCTTCGACCGGAGGGCGATAGAGATTCGCACCATCGATCTACAGGAATGCCCATTGGCGGACCTGGCCATTGCCGAACTCGTGGTGGCGGCGGTGCGCGCATTGGTTTCACAACGCTACATGGACTACTCGGCGCAGCAGCGTTTCGACACGCGAGAGCTGGCGGAGTTCCACCAACTGAGCGTGGTCGATGCGGGCGAAGCCGGCTGGCCGCGGGGCAACTATCTGAGCGCTTTCGGGCTTTCGGATGACGCACTCAGCGTGGCCGAGGTGTGGCAGAGTATTGCCGAGCGCGAGCTCGAGCGGGGGGCGGAACACGAGGAGCGCGACCGAGCCTTGGGTGTGCTGTTGGAACAGGGCTGTCTGTCGCGGCGCATCCTGCGAGCATTGGGTGATGATCCTTCGCGCGCCCGCCTGGCCGCTGTCTATCAGCGGCTGGCGGAGTGTCTGGCGTCGCAGCAAATGTTCGAACCGCATGGCGCCTGATGTCTTGATTCTGAGCTGTGAGCATGCCTCGCGGCGGGTGCCCGCGCGCTACGCAGACTTGTTCGCGAACAAGTCGCGCGCGCGCGTGCTCGAGACGCATCGCGCTTACGACGCCGGGGCGCTCTGGTTGGCGCGGGCTTTCGAGCGCGCGCTGCGAGCGCCTCTGTTCGTCGGGAACATCACGCGGCTGTTGGTCGATCTGAACCGCTCGTCGCATCACCCCAGCGTGTTCTCCGGCTATTCGAGGGAACTCAGCGAGCGCGCCAGGCAGGGCCTGCTCAGCGCCTACCATTTTCCTTACCAAGAGCGCGTCAGGCAGGCGGTGCGTTCTAGCGTGGTTCGCGGGCGCTCCGTGCTGCATCTGTCCGTGCACAGCTTCACGCCGCGCTTGCACGGGCAAACGCGGCGCGCCGACGTCGGCCTGTTGTACGATCCCGCTCGGACCAGCGAAGCGCGGTATGCAGCGGCGTGGCGCCAGCAACTGTTGGAGTTGGCTCCCGAGCTGCGGGTGCGACGCAACTATCCGTACCGCGGCCGCGACGATGGGTTGACCAGTGCGCTCAGGCGCGAGTTCAGCGCGCGCGCTTACCTGGGACTCGAACTGGAAGTCAACCAGCGCGTGTATTTTGCCGACAAGCCGATGACGCCTCAGCGGCTGGCGAGGGTTCTGCTTGCCAGCATGCCCTGCCGAGCTCGGCTTGGGAACGGGTTGGCAAGGGCGACGAGGCTCGCGCATGTACGCTGAGCGGTTGGAACCGAGTTTCGTACACAAGTGCGCCGCCGGCCTGTTGGTGCTGACGCTGTGCGCGCTCGAGCTGAGGGCAATTGTCGGCCCGCATGAAGACTGGCCGTTCACATCGGCTCCAATGTTTGCTCGCTATGTGGCCGCCGGCGATCCACTGTACGAGCTGCACCTCGTTGTCGAGCTGCCGTCCGGCTCGGAGACGGAGCTGGACCCGAAACGAGATCTGGGCATGGGGGAGCTCGGCTTTCGCCGGCAGTTTTTCACGCAAGTGTACGGATCCACCGATCCCCGACATCCCAGCCAGCATCGCCTGGACGATAGCCGCGAGCGTTTTCGCGCCCGCCTTCTGGACTCCATGAAGAAGCTCAGCGGGGTGTATACCCGACGAAGCGGTCGCGCGCTCGCGGGCTTGCGCCTGGAGGTCTGGCGGCTCGAAGGACCAAGGCTAGAGCGTCGCCCGGTGGCGCGGTACGGGGTCGCGAATCAACAGCTCACGCTGCTCTGGCCGGAGCGCCGATGACTGCCTGGCCCGCAAACGCGGCGCGGGCCCTGGAGCGCTGGTGGTTTGCTCCGAGCGAACGCTACCAGGTGGGTGTGTTTCGTGTGCTGCTCGTGGCCTGGGTGGGTTGGTTCTACGCGCAGCGGCTGTTCGCCAAGTTGGACGTCGCCAGCGGGAGGCCACCAGAGCTGTTCGATCCGCCATCACTGGGGCTCGACCTGCCGCTCCCGCTTTTGGAGAGCCTGAGGACGCCCGTGCAGGTGGCGGCAAGCATTGTCGTGGTTCTGGCTCTGTTGGGTGTGTTCACACGAGTCAGTCTCGTGCTGCTTGCGGTTTTGAACTTGTACCTCGGGCTCTGGGCGAACTCCTGGGGATACACCGCGCACGCCTCGGCGCTGCCCGCCCTGGTGCTCGTGATCCTTGCCGTGGCACCCGGCGCCACATGTTTTTCACTCGACGCGATCGTCGCGCAGTGGTGCTGTCGCCGACAGCTTCGGCGCCGCCCACCAAGCGCGTTGGAAGTATGGCCCCGCCGCGCTCGCAGCGTATGGCCGGTACGAGGGGTGTTGCTGCTCTTGTGTATGGTCTACTTTACTGCAGGGCTATCGAAGCTTCGCTATTCTGGCCCCGAATGGGCGGACGGAAGGACGCTGGGGTTCTATTTGGGAGGGGGCTCGCTGCGTGGTGACGAGACGCAACAGCGCTTCATCGGTGATCCGCGTCCGAGCGAAGCGGTGCGGTTTCGCGATGGCTACGGTATCGTCGATCACGCCTACGTGGGTCGCCCCAGCGCGCTCGGTGTTTGGTTTTCCGGGCAGCCTTTGCTGTTGCGGATCTTGGCGGGTCTGTCGATGCTCTGGGAGCTTTTGTTCCCGCTTGCCCTGCTGGGCGACCGTCCGCGCAACGTACTCTTGTGGCTCGGCGCCAGCTTCCACTTCGGCATCGGCGTGATGCTGCGCATCAACTTCGTATCCTACCTGGTTTGCTACACGCTGTTCATCGACTGGAATGCGCTGTGGGCACGCTGGCTGCGTCTGCGGCGCTCCCGGCGTGCAGCGGCCGCGGTAGCTTCGAGCCTACCAAGGCTCGGACAATAGCCATCCGCCGGGCACGCGGCGTCAGGGTCTACTCGTCCCGACCCCCCGACTGTGTGACACCTGGTGCGCCATTGCCGCGCGCCCCTGCCGTCAATCCGTACTCGCGCATGCGATACTGGACGGTGCGCCGGCTGACGCCGAGTATCTCCGCTGCCTTGGCCGGGGAGCCACCCACTGCCTTGAGCGTTTCCGTGATGGCGTAGCGCTCCAGCTCAGCCAGGGTGACGCCAGGGATCATCAAACGCACTCCCTGGGCCGGGTCGTATGCGAAAATGGGGAGCTGACGCGTGTCGACCAGCTCGGATTCCGCGAGAATGACCGCGTGTTCCACGGCGTTTTGAAGCTCGCGCACGTTGCCGGGCCAGGGGTAACCAAGTAACGCGCGCTCGGCGGCTTCGGTGAAGCCCGTGACAGCAACTTCGTTCTCTTCCGCCGCGTGCCTCAAGAATTGATGGGCGAGAGGCAGAATGTCGCTGGGACGCGCTCTGAGCGGCGGCACGTCGAGCCGCACGACCGCCAGCCTGTAGTAGAGGTCCTCGCGAAAACGTCCGTCCTGGACCAGTGCCTTGAGGTCGCGGTTGGTGGCGGCCAGCACGCGCACGTCCACGCGCAACGATTCGTTGCCACCTACACGCTCGAACTCTCGCTCCTGCAAGAAGCGCAGGAGTTTCACCTGCACCTTGGGGGGCACCTCGCTGATCTCGTCTAGCAGCAGGGTGCCGCCGTCGGCTTGCTTGAAACGGCCTTCACGCCTTGCTGTGGCCCCGGTAAACGCGCCTTTCTCGTGGCCAAACAGTTCGGACTCGAGCACCGATTCGGCAAGCGAGGCGCAGTTGAGTCGCACGTACGGCCCCCGCTTGCGTCTCGAATTTTGGTGGAGCGCCGCTGCAATCAACTCCTTACCGGTGCCGCTCTCTCCTTGAATCAACACGGTAGCGCGCGTGCCCGCCACATACGCGACTCGTTTCAAAAGCTCCTGCATCGAGGGATGCGACCCGACGATGCCGTCGAAATTGGCCAAGGAGAGGATTTCCTCGGCGCGCCTGCTGAAGCGCTCTGCTTTCGCGGAGGAACGGGCCCGTGCCGAAGCGCGTTCCACCATCGGCACCAAGAGCAGGGTCTCCTGGGCGGTGCCGACCACGCCGTCCGCGCCGGCTCGCACGGCCGTCGACGCGATGGACGCGTCGGGCGAGTCGCCAGCGATTCCGATGATGGACTGCCCGGCTCCGGCTTGGCGTCGGGCGTCGGAAATGAACTGGCTGCCCGCGTCGGGTTCGTCCACCAAGTCCACGACCGTGACCTCCGGGGCTTCGCGCTCCATCAACCCCAGCCCCTCGGCGCCTGGTTCGACCACCTGCGTCCGGTAGCCGGCGGATTCGAGCGTCGTGATCAACCGATCCCCCTGTCCCGTGCTGGGTCGCACGATGAGCACTCGGGGTTTGCTGCTTTCCATCGACCCAGTTGTCGTACGACAAAACGGACCCCTCGTCAGGGGCTGCGGGTCCACTGGAAGGCGCCAGGTGCAAATTTGGTCACTTGTGGATGCAAAAGCTGCACGGCGGCTGCGGGGTCGCCGCCGTCCGGGGTGGGAGGGCGCTGGCGGTCGCAACGGCTTGGCGCCGGTCGCAGGGGTGGCTCGCACCTCCTGAGGCGACAGCCACGGCTAACCCCTGGGCAGCAGCCGAGTATGCCGGACGGGGAGCCCGTGCTCGAGCGCGGGCAGGGAAGTCGGAGGACGACTTGGTCCCAGGCCGAGCGTGATGCAATGCACCGCGCCCCCCAGCTCGACCATCGGATCAGAGTCGATGGGAACCAGCTGGACACCCGGCAGCGCGGTTTCTAGCGTGACGTAGGCGCTCTGCTGAATGCTCGCCCGCATGCTCTGGAAGTGCGGGACGAGCAGTTTCGACCGCAGTCGGGTCGCGTTGACGTAGGAATAGAAGGTCTCTCCGGTAGCCGCGATGGGAATGCGCACGACCTGCAGGTAGTAGCCACCCAGGTCCGCAGCGCTCGCCAGGTGGTTGGCCGCTTCGTCCAAAGCCTCGGAGATCTCGCGATTGTCCTTCGGGTCCAGCCAGGCAACCATCACGAGATCCTCGCTCAGGAACTGCGCGACCACGTCCGCGTGGCCCGTGCTTTCTCGAGGCACGCTCGGAAGCACGGCCGTGGCGCGGCAACCCAGGCTGCTCAAGAACACCTCCATGCTTCCATCGTCCGGGTCCACCATACCCGCGTCGATCAGGCTGGTGCGGGTGATGGCGCAAAGCCCGGTACCGTTGCCGATGACCGCGCCTCCATCGAGAGCCACGCTGGGTACCTCCAAGCGGGCCTGGAGCAGCGCGGAAAGTGAACCCGGCACCTGATCGTCACGAGGACGGTCCAGGGCGTACTTGAAATCGAGCCACAGCGGGCCTGCCTCCACCTCGTAGGTCTGGAGTGGCCCGTAGTCCCGGACCCAGGGCGTGTCGATCTTGCTCTCGATGACCTTCACGTGTTTCTGGGCCGAAAGGCGCAACACGCCGGGCTGCCAGCGCAATTCGGGCGGAGACAGGAGCAGCACACGGGCCTGGCCGCGAGCAGCCGCCACCAGCTGTTCCACGGAATGCGCCCACTCGGGTTCGTAGGCGATCACCAGGGTGTCCGGTGGTTCGAAGTCACCCCTCAGCACTCGTGCCATCGGATTTGGATTGACGACAGCCACAGGGAAACCGTCATTGGCGTCGTCGTCTTGCGGCGCCGTGGTGGCTGGCCCGGGCGAGCGTGGGGCCGGGACCGAGTCGAGGTTGCCGCTCTCCGCTCGGGCAACCTGGGTAGGTGTCGCGGACAGGGAGTGGATGGAGGAGCACGCGAGCGAGGCACCGACGCCCGTTGACACCCCGAGGGAACACACTAGAACCAGACGGACCAGGCCATGAACCGCACGAACCTTTTGCACGGCGGAGGCTCAGCACGATGTGTGCCAAGCCCGTGCCCTCGGATGTGAGCGGGTTAGGCTGGCCGATGCTACCCCTCCGGGCCGTGCGGTCGCGATGGGCAGCGGCCGTCGCTCTGCTCGTAGCGGCATGTAGGGCCCCTGGCACCGAACGACGTGCCGAGCTTCCGGTTCACTCGAAGGGGGACCGGCAGGTGCCCGCCGCCGCTCCCAGTGCTCCCGTTATGCCGCTCTCGCCGCCGGATCGCTCGCCAGTTACTCGCCCACCCCAACGGAGCCCCGCTGCCTCGGTGCCCGAGCTCAGGCTGGTACGGGCCCTGCCCATCGACAGGTGGGACAGCTTCCAACCCTCGGGGCTGCTCTGGCACTCCGGCAGGCTTCTGACCGTCTCCGACAAGCACGACCGGCAGGTTTTCGAGTTGTTGATCGAAAAGACGGTGGCTCGGGTACGCGAGTATCAGTCCTTCCGGCTGCCTCCGGGCGTGGACGATCTCGATCTGGAAGGTCTGAGCAGCGATGGCAACGACGGATTGTTGCTTGCCTGTGAGAGCAAGATACGCGTGCTCCGAGTGGGACCCGACTCGATCGCCACGTGGTTCACCCCGTCTCTCGAGGCCGTGGGCAACGCTGTTGGGTTGTTCCAGCTGCGCAACGCAACGCTGGAAGGCTTGGCGAGATTGCCCGATGGACGCCTGTTGCTGGCGGCCGAGCGCAGCCAGCGAGGCTTGATCGAACTGCCCGCAGATGGTGACCTCGCTCGTGCCAAGGCCTGGAGCATGCCCCAAAGCGCCTTTTCTTTGCCGCCGGGGCGCTTGCCCGATTGGAGCGACCTGGCAATCGACCAGGGTCAGGTCTTCGCGCTGTTGCGCAACGGGCACTTGGTGGTGCAGTTGCGGCGCGAGGCATCGGGCTGGCGTGAAGCCCGCGCCTGGAGCTTTGCCAAGACCGAGAACGACGATCGCTATGCGTACCGGAATCGCAAATATGGCGTCGCTGAAGGATTGGCCCTCGACGGGAACTACATCTACATCACGCTGGACAACAACAACGATGGTCGTGCAATCGACCCGAGCGACGTGCGACCGCTGTTGCTCATTTTCGAGCGTCCCACTTCATGACACGTCGTGGGCCTTGCCATACTCGCCACGACATTGGACATCTCACCGTGCGCCAGCGATGTTGCTCGGCAGTGCTCGAAGCCACAGTCGCAGCTGCGCCCAGGCACGAGTCCAGAGGTTGGCTGCCCGATCCAGCGCGGTTTACAGCTGAAATCTCGTCCTCTCACTTCGGGTTCATCGCTTCCACGCTTGCACTGGGCCCGTGGTCTTCGTGCTCGAAAAGGGCTTGAAACTCGCCGCCTGGTGCTGCGGTCGCGCGTCGAGTCTGCTACGGTGCGTAGACCTATGGGCACAAGCAAACACCTCGCGATGGGCTGCATCGCGCTGCTAGCCCTCGCCTGTTCGGGGACGAACGGTGAGGGGCAGGCGGGCCTGGACACGGGCGGTGGCGGCGGTTCCTCGACAGCCAATGGGACGACGGGAGCCTCCAACTCGGGAAGCGGGACGACCGGGACGACCCAGACCAGCGACCCAGAGGTCGTCACGCGCGTCGCGCGCCTTACGCACGCTCAGTACGACGCTACCGTGCAAGACTTGTTTGGCATCACTCTCGCGCCCGCCGCGGCGTTCGCCCCGGACGCTCTGAACGGCTTCGAGTTCGATACGAGCGTCGACTTGCCGGTCGATGCTCGACTGGGGCCGCAATACCGCGCTGCCGCTGAAACGCTTGCCGAGCGCGCGGTCGCCGACGACGAGGTCTTCGCGCGGGTCGTCCCCTGCAACACCAGCGACGCGGGTTGTGAGGACGTGTTCCTCACCAGCTTTGGACAACGCGCCTTTCGACGTCCTCTCAGCAGCGACGAGCGGGGCCGTTTTGCGACGCTCTTCGAGCAAGGCCCGGCGTTGGTCGGAAGCGGGGATGCGTTCAGAGATGGCGTGCGCTTGGTGATCGAGGCCATGCTGCAGTCGCCTCAGTTCCTCTATCGAACCGAGCTCAGCAATGAGCTGGGCGATGCTGGGTTGATTCCTCTCGATAGTTGGGAAGTCGCTACCCGCCTCGCGTATTTCCTGCGCAACTCGATGCCCACCGAGGACCTGTTTGCGCGCGCCGAGCGTGACGAGCTCAGGACGCCGGAGCAGATTGCCAGCGCCGTCGGGGCCCTGCTGGAAGACCAACGGGTGATGCCGCAGCTGGTGTCGTTCCACGCTCAAGCCTGGGACTTCAGCCGGTTTTCGAAGATCACTCCGGACCCCGCGACCTACCCTGGCGCGCCCCAGGGCATCGTGGACAGTGTGCGTACGGCCTCGGAACGGTTCATCGAAGACGTGATCGAGAGCGATGGTGGTCTCGCTGAACTGCTCACCGCGCCGTTTGTCTACGCTGATTCCGGGCTCGCCCCACTGTACGGGGCGAGCGTCTCTGGAGAGCTTACCCGCATCGACCTCGACCCTGCGGTGCGCAAGGGCTTTTTGATGCAAGTCGGCTTCCTGGCGTCCCATGCGTATGCCGTCGACACCGACCCGATTCATCGCGGCCTGTTCGTCGTGCGTAATCTTCTGTGCCGCGGTATTCCGGCCCCACCGCCGGGGGCGTCGATGACTCCGCTGCCAGAAACCGACGAACCGATCGAAACCACCCGCGAAGAAGTGGAACTGCTCACGGGACAGAACGGCTGCGTCAGCTGTCACCGGGAAATCAACCCCCCCGGCTTCGCCTTCGAAGGCTTCGATGCCGTGGGGCAGACGCGAACCATGGAAAATGGTGTGACGCTGGACACGAGCGGCACGCTGCAATTGGATGGTATCGAGGTGGCGTTCTCGGGTGCTCCGGAGCTCGTCGACGCCTTGGCGGCCAGTTCGGAGGCCCGCGCCTGCTACGCGGCAAAGTGGCTGGAGTTCGCCTACGGTCGCGAGCTCGGAGCCGGTGACGATGCCGCCGTCGCCGAGCTCGCATCGAGCCCAGCCAGCATTCATCAGTTGGTGTCCGAGGTCACCACGACCGCTGCATTCTTGAATCGTAAACCCAACGAGGTGGCGCCATGAGGATTCGACACGAGACGGCGCGGGCGACGCGAGCGCCGATGCGGCGGCGTCGCTTTCTGGCGGGCTTTGGCGGAGCCCTGGTGGGTCTGCCCTATCTGGAGGCCTTCGCGCCGCGTTCCGCCCGGGCGCAGGCCGAGTCGCAAGTGAAGCGTTTCAGCGTGTTTTTTGCCTGCAACGGCGTCAACATGAATCGCTGGTTCCCCAGCGGCCCGTATGGCGCGCTGAGCGAGAGTCATCTGATGGGCACGGCGAACGAAGCGCTGATTCCGCATCTGAGCAAGCTCTTGTTTCCACGCGGTGTGCACATGAGCCCGCGTGGCTACGGTGACGAGCTGCGCGGCGAAGGGGACGACCATGGCAAAGGCATGGCGCACAAGTTGACCGCCCAGTTTGCCGACGAAGAATGGCTGGCTCTGGGGCCGTCGGTGGATCACGTCATCGCTGCCGAAGTGAATCCGGGCAGCGATGGGTCTCGCCGTCCACCCCTCAACCTGATGGTAGGGCGCCCGGCGAGCTATCGCGGGCTCGACTACAGCAGCTACAGCGGGGCTTCCCGTGCGGTGTTGGGCATCAACAACCCATGGAACGCCTATGCCGAGTTCATGAACCTGAACAATGGTGACGCCGACGCGGCCGAGGCGCAGTCGCGCATTGCCCAGCGCAGGCAGAGCGTGCTCGACCTGGTGCGGGATCAATTCGAGGACCTGAAGAAGGGCCCGCTCAGCGCCGCCGACAAGCAGAAGCTCGACGCCCACTTCACCGCCATCCGCGACATCGAAGTCGCCATGACCGAATCGGCGATCGGATGCGGTGACGAGGCTCTGGCCGCACGCGCGCAGGCATATCAGGACGCCGGGGACTTCGTGGAGGAAGAGAGCGAGTACGTCGCCATCACGGACCTCCACATCGATATCATGGCCCTCGCTCTGGCGTGCGACTACACGCGAGTTGCCACTCTTCAGTTCGATCGGGGCAGTGGCGGCCCGACTTTCCGCTGGGACGGCATGCAGCACGAGTACAACCACCACAAGCTTTCGCATGGCAAGGTGCGCGACGACTGCTTCGGAGACAGCACCGAAGACGGCTGTGCGGACGTAGCTGACTACGAAGACAAGCTCTTCGACATCGACTCGTGGCACCAGCGAAAGTTCGCGCGTCTGCTCGACCGTCTCGACGGCTACGTCGAAGCCGATGGCAAGAGCGTGCTCGACAATTCCGTCGTCCTGTACACCAACGAGCTCTCTGACGGCAAAGCCCACGCCTACTTCGATCTGCCGTATATCCTGGCCGGCAGTTGCGGCGGCTACTTCAAACAGGGACAAACCATCGCTCTGGGCAGTGAGGGCTACGACACGGAGAGCGCGCCCCACAACAAGTTGCTCAACACCATCGTCAACGCCATGGGCATCCCCTCCGATTGGTTCGGCGTCGAGGGTCCCGACGCGGGCCTCACGATGCAAGGCGGAGTCTACGATTCCCTGATTGCCTGACTCAGGGCCTGCGCCGATTGCTCGGCCGCGCTCCTGGTCGGTAGGTCCCGGCTGGATGAGCGGGCGCGCTTCGCGATCGCGAAGAAATGGGCACAGAGCGTCTCGGCTCTCCTGGTGACAGACCCGGTGCCGGCCTCCGATCGCCTGCAGCGAGGCGTGGCGCTGGCTCGGGACGGAGGCTCCGATACGAGATTGACGGGGGCGCGGCGGGTTTGCCACCCTACGGCTGATGCGAGTTTCGCGGCTTCGTTCGGTCGGGCTATTCGCGCTGCTCGGTGTCGGCGTGCTCGTCTGTCCCACGCTGGGTTGCGTCAAGTCGAAAGCCGCCTCTGCTCTAGAGGGCGCTGCGGCGTCTTCCGAATCGAATGCGCGCCCGCGCTCGCAGTCGCGTCCACCTTTCGGCGACCTGTCCGGGATCGGTACGGCGTCGCCATCGCCCCATCTTCACTCGACGGCACAGGCAGGCGATGCCGAAGCTCCAGCGACCGAGCACGGGAAGGCGTCCAGGGCAGGGGCCGTTGTCGCGGGCACCGAACGAGAGTTTCCCCATGCCAAGTTCCCACCCGCGCCGATTCCGCCACCTCACGAACGCTCGCGGAGTGACGGGGACGGACAATGGCATCCGCTCGGACGACGCTCGCAGGGAGATCGCGTGGCTTCCGAGCCAGCATCGATGGTTTGGACCGAGCTGCATCCGCATCCGGTGAGTCGGTGGGCCAAGCTCACCGTCGTGGCCGTCGACCTGGGCCGCGTGCGAACGGGCTACGTGCCTGGCGCCGAAGACGTTCAGGAGCTCGAGTCGAGAGGGGGCACGGCGCCCCCCAAAGGCTTTTCGGCGGGCCTCGTGCCGAACGGGTTGCACGACTCGTTGCTTGCGGTGTTCAACGGCGGCTTCAAGCCGAGGCACGGGCGCTGGGGAATGCGCGCCGAGCATCTCACCCTGCTACCACTGCGCGACGGCGGGTGTACGGTGGCCATCGACGACGCTGGGCTGGTCAGCGTCGGTCCCTGGCCGGCCCTTCGCGCGCGCGAGTCCGAATTCGTGGCATTTCGACAGACGCCGCCGTGTTTGGTTCTCGACGGAAAACTGCATCCGCTGCTCGAAGCACGCAACGAGCGTCCCTGGGCAGGCTTCGATCCCAAGCGCAAGACGCGTCGCCGGTCCGCGGTCGGGGTGGACGCGACGGGGCGCGTCCTCTTCTACGGAATTGGCGAGGAGATGGAACCGCGCGTCCTGGCGCTTGGCATGAGCTATGTCGGGGCAGTGAACGCTGCCGAGCTCGATATCAATTGGTCCTGGACCCGCTTTTTGCTCTTTGGAACTACCGACCAGGACACCGAGCTACACGTTACTTCCACGTTGATACCCCAGATGGTCCACCGGCAGCATGGCTACGTCCACGACGCCGCCGCCCGGGGCTTCTTCTTCCTCGCCGATCGCGCCCAGGCAGCTCGGGGCCGGGCAAAATCTCCGAGCGCAACTGAATAGGCGTGAGGGTTCGCGCGTTGGTGCTACATCGAAGGTTGGTGTCGAGCGACGTAGAAATCGAGATTCCCCCGGCAAGCGTGTGCGCCCGTTGTGGCAGTCCTGCCTGTGACGGGTGTCAGAGCGGCGTCGATTCGGCCTCGTTCGGCGCAGATCGCCTGGGAGCAGTCGGGGCCTCTGCTCAGGCGCTTATGGGGTACCGCGCGCGCCAGCGCCACTGACCCCGAGCTCGTCTTTGGCAAGCTGGCAGATGGCCCGGTCCTGAAGGCTTGCGGCTTCGCCGTACTCGTCGAGCTTGTGGCTCTTGGTTCCCTGGCGCTCGTGTTGGGCCTGGTAGCCTCGGCACTGGCTCCGGATTTGGCCATTCGGGTGGCTCAGCTGCTCGTGGGAAACCAGGCGTTGCTCGGAGTATTCTGTGGTCTCGTCCCCGCGCTGGCCCTGCTAATGGTCCTGCTACACGCCGCCTGGGCGGTGGCCCTCGAGCTGAGCGTGTGGTGGGTCGGGTCGCAATGGAAACCCAAGAGCGGACTGAGGTTTGCGTTTTACAGCTGCGGTTGGGACCTGATGACCTCGCCCGCGGGCCTGCTTTTGGGCTCGGCTTCGGCTGGTCCGATTCGCGGCTGGCGTGACGCACTGGCCGCCGCCAAGGTACCCCGGCAGGCCATGGCGCTCTACCTCGGTCAGGCGCGCGCTCTGTCGCCAGCCGAGAGGGTCCGCGCGCGGCGCATGGTATTTCTCATCATGGCGGTCCCGGTGCTGGCGGGCATTTTCGCGCTGGCCTGGCTCGTGGCCGGCGCTGTCTGGCGCGCCGCGAGCATATTCTAGTGGCAGGCCGCTCGATTTGTGAAACACCAGGGAAGCTTGTCGCGTATTCATTTGCGCTGGTGCGCCCACGTCCGTGAGGGGGCGAGCAACTCTGGCTATCGTCATGCAAAGAGCGCCGCAACTCGTAGCACTGCAAAGCCACCCGATAGTGGCAGACCGGATCGCCCAAGGTGAATTCGAGGGCGTGCTCAGAGGCCACGGTGCGGCGCCGCTTCGCCGAGGTGTTCCCAGCACGCTACAGCTGAACGTGGGCAAGCTCTGCAACATGGCCTGCCATCACTGCCATGTGGAAGCTGGTCCGAAGCGTCGGGAAATCATGCCTTTCGACGTGGCCGAGAGAGTCGTCGAGCTGGTTCGTCTCAGTCCCTCGGTGCACACCGTGGACATTACCGGCGGTGCTCCGGAGCTCAACCCGCACTTCAGAGATCTCGTAGCTCAGCTGCGCGGCGAAGGGCGTCACGTCATCGATCGTTGCAACCTCAGCGTTCTGTTCGAGCCTGGCAATGAAGACCTCGCGGAGTTTCTGGCCAGCCATGGCGTTCACGTGATTGCGAGCTTGCCCTGCTATCAAAAAGACAACGTGGAAAAGCAGCGGGGCAAGGGCGCGTTCGACCGCAGCATTCTGGCTCTGCGGGCGCTCAATGCGCTTGGCTATGGCCGCGCGGGCTCTTCGCTCGAGTTGGACCTGGTGTACAATCCCACCGGACCTTTCCTGCCCCCAGCTCAGCCTGCTTTGCAAGCCCAGTACAAGCGCGAGCTCGCCCAACGGTTCGGCATCGAGTTCAACCAGCTCATGACCATCACCAACATGCCCATCCGACGCTTTGCCCAGTCATTGCAGCGCGCCGGAGCGCACGCCGCGTATATGAGCTTGCTCATCAACCATTTCAATCCCCACACCATCCCGGGCTTGATGTGCCGCTCGTTGGTCAGTGTCGGTTACAACGGCCAGTTGTACGATTGCGACTTCAACCAGATGCTCGAAATGGGTCTCGGAGGGCGCAACAGGACGCTTTGGGATATCGAATCCTTGGAGCAGCTCGGCGGCGAAAAGGTCGCGACCGCGTCGCACTGCTTTGGTTGCACTGCTGGAGCCGGTTCCAGTTGCGGCGGTGCCTTGGCGAACGAGTGAGTGCGCAGGGCTCGCCAAGGGGACACGGCTGACGAAGTCTTGGGCAGCTTCGTCTTGGACACGGCTCCGAAGTATTGGCGAATCGGGGCAGGAATTGTCAGCGGAGTGCGAGCCGCAACACCGGGTTTCGCCTCAGCGTTTGCTGCGCGACTTCGACTTTACTTTCTTTGCTGCTTTTCGTGATGCCTTGCTGGCCGTGGCGCTCTTTTTGGTCGCCTTCTTCTTGGTCTTCTTGAAGCGCGCCACGTGAGCGCGACGAATCAACAACCGAATCACGTCCGACTGATAAAGTCCGTCTGCCTCCGCCAGCTCATGCAGCATGGCAAGTTCGGCCGGCGTGAATCGGACTGCAACGAGCTCGCTTCTTCTTTCTGGGGCCATGCCGTTATGTAAAGCTGATGTTATACCCGGATGCAAGCACCGCTTGAGCATGTCCGACGGGTTCTGCAAACACGCGGAGTGTTTTACCGCGGCGGGATTATTGAATCGTCAGCGGGCTTGTCATGGGGTAAGGGTCACGCTTCGGGGGCGTGTCCCGTCCCAGTCGCCCCGAGGGCACGGACGAACGGCGTGCCCCGGCAACCAATGGCAGCCAGCACTACGGTAGCGGCGCTCGCGAATCCGAGCGTCACAAGTCGGTCGGTCCTGGGTTCGAGCGCGCGGCTAGCACAAGGTCCGGGGGCTTGCTAGGCGATTTAGAGCAACATTCGGACGGCGGACGAGGGGAAGCCAGCGCGCGGAGCGCGCGGGTTGGACGGTGTCCTTCCGCCACCCGGCTCCCGAGGCCGCAAAGGCCATTGGGTTTCCACGCGGCTGCTCGGCTCCTTCCCGTTTTGTCTTCACCCTAGGGATCGAGCGTTTTATCGTCGGATCATGAATAAGCCGATCATCGGCTGGCGCGAATGGGTCGAGCTGCCCGAATTGCGTATCGCCCGCGTGAAAGCCAAGGTCGACACCGGCGCGCGCAGCTCCTCGCTGCATGCATTCGATGTGAAGATCGTCACGCGCAGGAAGCGGAGCATGGTGCATTTCTGCGTACACCCCATACAGAACGATACGGGCACCACCGTCAGTTGTTCAGCGGAGCTGGTCGACCAGCGCTGGATCAAGAGCTCGAACGGAAAACGGGAGTTGCGTCCCACCATCAGAACCTCCGTGAGCTTTGGAGCGGAGGCATGGCCGATCGATCTGACGCTCACGTCGCGGGATTTGATGGGCTTCAGGATGCTGCTCGGCCGCGAAGCCGTGCGACGCCGCTTCTTGGTGGACGCGGGGCGATCGTTTCTGACCAAGCGTCGCAAGGCCTAGGAGGCAAGTCCGTGAAGATAGGGATTCTCTCCAAGAGCGTGCACATTTACTCGACGACACGCCTCAAAGAGGCAGCCGAGCAGCGCGGCCATGAGGTGCGCATCATCGACTACTCGCGCTGCTACATGAACATCACCTCTCATAAGCCTGCCGTACTATATGGTGGCAACTCTCTGGCCTTCGACGCGATCATCCCGAGAATCGCTGCGTCGCTCACCTTCTACGGAACCGCGGTCGTGCGGCAGTTCGAGATGATGGGCGTCTATTCGCTCAATTCCTCGCAAGCCATCTCCCGGTCACGTGACAAGTTGCGCTCGCTGCAGCTCTTGGCGCGCGAGGGTATTGGGCTGCCCGTGACCAGTTCGGCTCGCTCCACCAAGGACGTGGATGGCTTGATCGATGTGGTTGGTGGGGCGCCCCTCATCATCAAGCTTCTCGAAGGTACGCAGGGAGTTGGGGTAGTGCTCGCGGAAACGAAGAAGGCTGCTGAGTCCGTGATATTCGCCTTTCGACAGCTGAACGCGAACATTCTGGTTCAGGAGTTCATCAAGGAGGCTGCCGGTGCAGACGTGCGCGCGTTGGTTGTCGGAGACAAGGTCATCGCCTCGATGATGCGGCAGGGACCCGAGGGTGAATTCCGTTCGAATCTCCACCGAGGAGGTACTTCATCGAAGGTGAAGCTCACGCCCGAGGAGCGCAGTACAGCAGTGCGCTCCGCCAAGATCATGGGGCTGAGGGTGGCCGGTGTGGATATGTTGCGCTCGAACCATGGCCCGCTGGTGATGGAGGTGAATTCTTCTCCGGGCATCGAGGGAATCGAAGCCGCCACGGGCAAGGACGTTGCCGGCGCGATCATCGAGCACATCGAAAAGCATGCTGAAAAGGGCAACAAGAAGGACCGCATTCAGGGATAGCTTGAAAAGATTCAGCGTGGACAAAGAGCTGGGGGCCCCGAGTACCACGCAGCGAAGCGCTCCGTCCCTGTACTGCTCGTCCGCGCACCCTCCAAGCGGAAGTGGGCTGATCGTCGAGGCGTGGGCAGGTCCAGGGTGCCCTGCGAAAGCAACCGAGCCTCCAGCCATTCCGTGGGGAGTCGCCGGGGAAAAACCCGTGCCAGTGAGGTCCGGGCGGGCAGAACATACGGCACGCTCGGACACGGCGCCGTGCGAGGGGCGGTCGCTCGAGTCGGTCAACGTCGCATTTCCGCAGTGTTACCCAGTCGGCGGAGGACTGTGGCTGTGCGCAGTGATCGACCGAGCTCGTGCAATCCATACAAGCCCCGAGTTTTGGGAATAAGAGCTCGGCGTTCGTGTTATCCTTGCATCCGTGACAGCTGTCGCTTTCGAAGAGACAGCTGGCTCATCAATCTCGACTGAGGAGGATTCGTATGGAGCCACTACGTTTCTCTGCGTTGACAGGTCGTGCACGCCAATGGTTGCCGCCGGAGGAGCTGGAGCCCGAGGTCCAGGTAGGACGTTCCTCGTCACCCGGTGTACCGAGAGAGTCCAGCTCTCCCAGCCAGCGACCTCTGGCGAGCCTCGGCGACTTGATGCGCTACAAGAGTTCGAGGCCGCCGCGCCCGACAGCCCGCTGAAGAGAACACCCCGCCACCCCCCGCGTAGATCCGATTCTAGTTCTAGCCCACGCGACGCTGTGGTTCGGCGTTGTCCGTTTCGCAGGCTTGGTGCGGGCCGGTACTCTCGCGCTTGATCAAACGCATCGCGTACTCGCCGCTCGGGTCTTCGACCGAATCGCGAGCCTGAAGCTGTCCCAGGATGTGCTCACAGGCGTCCATTCCCATCTGACGAGTGGGCTGGGCCATGGTGGTCAAACCGGGCCAGTAGAGCGCCGCTTCGGGCAGCCCATCGAAGCCAGCCACTGAGAGATGCTCCGGAATCACCACGCCTTCCTGCTGAACGCTGCGCATGAAGGCAAGGGCCATGGCGTCGTTGCCCACCACGACCGCCGTCGGCGCCGAGCGTCGCGGGAGTTTCAGCCAACGCTGGGCATGCGCCGCGCCCTCTTCCGCATCGTAGCTGTCGGCGAAGCTCTTGCTCGTCAGGTCGAGGCCTTGCGCTCTGAGACCCTCGACGAGCCCGTCGAGACGCATCTGGGTATCCAGGGACGACTCGGGGCCTCCTGCAAAGGCGATGCGCTCGTGACCGAGCTCGGTGAGGTGCCGGGCCAGCTCACGCCCGGCTGCGCGATTCATGGCCGCAAACGTGGCGCCCTGTGAGAATGGGGTGTCCGGCGCAATGAAGGCCATGGGTAGCTGCGCGGACGCGGCCGCATCCACCAGGCTTTGCTCCCTGCGTCCGGGGCGCGCGAAGATGATGCCGTCCACGCGGCGCTCACGGATCCATGACCAGACTGCGCTCGGTTCGTACTGCCCGCCTGGACTGAGGCTGGCGAGGACCAGACTGATTCGTTGGTCGACGAGACGCTCTTCAATCCCCCCGAGCAGCTGAGTGAACCATGCCCCTTGGCTGGTTTCCACCACGACACCAATAATGCCCGTGCGCCCCATCTTGAGATTCCGGGCGGTGAGGGAAGGGGTGTACCCGAGCTCGTTGATGACGTGTTGCACGCGGGTCTTGACTTCGGAGCTGGCGTAGCCGCCATTGAGCACTCGCGAGACGGTGCTCGCCGCCACACCGGCTCGCTCGGCGACCTGTGCAATGGTTGGTTTGTCGCGCATCATTTTCACAATCTTGTTGAAGGGGCGAGTTTTGAGAATGTTAGCGAAGAATCGTGGCTTCGGTAGCAAATCCGCGGCTTGTGATTGCTCGTCTGGCAAGCAAAAAAGCGCGCGACGCGTCGAAATATCGTGATCGAATGGCTCGGTTGAGGATCATTGGGCAATTCGGCTACTTGCCGACGTGTATCGATAGAGGTCAGCCATGAGGACTCATCACTGAACGTGTAGTGGGACCGGCGCCCTAGAATGGGTCGATTGAGAAACGAGACTGCAGTCACAAAAATTCCCACGCCAAGCCGAGACGTGCGCGCGCGTCGCCCCGCTCACTATCTGGCGGTGTTGGAAGCCTCATTGCGAGGCGCCTGTAAAAATGAAGCCGCTGCGGGGCTCGGTGAGGCGGCCTGGCTCCAAGGCCGCTGGAGGCGCCCGGGGCGGATTCAGAGGCATTTCCTAGGGGAAATCGCGCTCGCGTTGAGTGTCCTGGGGGCAGATGCTAGACAGCCTGCCGGGTTTCATGCCTTCAAACAGAATCGTAGTGTGGTTGAGCGTCGCGGCTTTCTGTGGCTGGCTCACCGACTGTCACGACGAACCGCAGGTGGTGAGGAGCAACGGTGCCGGGGGTTTTGCGGACGGTGGGAACGGTGGCAGTTCCGCCGGTGGCAGCTCTGGCGCGGGTGGCTCCGAGCCGGTCCCGGACACTCCTCAGCTGGAGTTCCCGTCGATCCAGCTGCCAGGTGCGGACCGCACGACGGATTTTGCCTTCGTGCCTGGGACCACGGACGAGCTTCTGGTCCTGACTCATCCAGGGCAGATCTTCCATTATCGACTCAAGGCAGGCGGCGCTTCCATCGAGGAGATCGGTCACACCAGCATCAAGGAGATCTTCTTCGACGAAGGCTGTGGGCTCCTGAGCCTTGCTTTCGATCCTGACTTCGAGACGAATCACTTCGTGTACATGAGCCGCTGCCAGGAGCAAACCGTTTCGACGATTGCGCGGTACACGTTCGACACAATAGAAGATCTACCCGCCAGCGAGGTCGAGATCTTGTCCGTGGAACAGGAAGTCGCCGAAGAAGATTGGCACCGCTTCGGCTCCATGGGTTTCGAGCCCGATGGGCAGACGATGTGGGCGCTCTTGGGGGACCTGTTCTTGCGACCGATGGGGCAAGATCCGACGACGAAGGCCGGCGCGCTATTGCGCTTCAAACCGAATCGAGAGCCCGGGGGGTCGGGCTACGAACCCGCCGAGGGCAATGCCTTCTCGGATTCGGACGAAGGTGACCCCAGCATATATGCTTACGGCTTGCGCTCCCCTTGGCGAGGCACACGTGACAGATTCGGGCGTTTCTGGATTGGCGACGTGGGGCTCACCACGCGTGAAGAAGTCAACCTTGCCTCGAAGGCCGGGCAGAACTTCGGTTGGGGAAGCTACGAAGGTCCCTGCGAGTCCGATTGTGAGGGCTTTACCAATCCGCTTACTTCCTACGGCCGAAAGAGCGACGAGCCTTACGTCATCGACGATCCGAAAACGGAGCCTGCTACCAGGCGCGCCGTGTGGGTAGGCGAGGCTTATTCCTCGGACCAAGATCGCTACTATGGGCTGTTCGACGATGCGGTCATGTTCGGTGATTTCTTCACCGGGTGGGTGCGTCGGTTGGAGGTCGACAAGGACGGGAAGCTGCTTTCCGATAGACTGGTCGGGCACTTGACCGAGGTCACCTCGTGGAAGACCGGACCGGACGGCTACATGTACGTGCTGACGCTCGGAGGGCAGCTACATCGCGCCCTTCAGGTGGTCGAGAGTCAATAGCCCTTACGAGCGTCGGGTTGGCCTCGGAGATACCTAGGGCGCGTCCCTTGAATTCGCTGACGGCGCCGTGAACGTGCCCGTGAACGTGTCCGTGCCCGAGAGGTCGAGAAAAAGGGCTATCCATGGCGAGCGAAGTGTGTTCCATGGGTCGGCCAGCATGGTTAGACGGCAGTTGGACGAGCGACAGTGGCAAAAGGTTCGAGCGGTACTCCAGACTAAGCGCGGAGCGGGGCGCCCTGGGAAAGACGACCGAAATTTCATCGAAGCAGTGCTGTGGTGGCGCAGGACCGGGGCTCCTTGGCGGGCTCTACCTGTGGAGTTCGGGTCGTGGAAGACGGTGTTCAATCGCTTCGATCGCTGGGCGAAGCGAGGCAAATGGAAAGACCTATTTGACGCACTCCAGACAGATCGCGATGACGAGTGGCACAGTGTAGACAGCACGATCAATCGAGCGCATCAGCACGCAGCAGGGGCAAACGGCACAAGCTCTGGGGCGGTCGCGCGGGGGACTATCAACGAAAGTGCACTTGGTCGTCGACGCATTGGGATTGCCCCTGACGTTCGAAGTGACTGAAGGCCAGCAGCACGATATCCGACCCGCCCAAGCGCTGTTGGGTCGCGCGTTATCGTCCTGTCTACTGGCCGATAAGGCATACGATTCAGACGCTTTTCGCTCGGCCCTCGAGATACAAGGCTGTTCTGCGGCAATCCCGTCGAAGGCGAGTCGAGCCCAGCAAATGCCGTTCGATAAGGAACTGTACAAGGCACGCTCCGCGATTGAGTGCACGTTCAACTTGCTCAAACAGGCCCGGCGTTTCGCGACCCGCTACGAGAAAACACTCCGCAACTACCAAGCTGTGGTCGCACTCGGCTGCGCTCTGCTTTGGCTTCGAATCTAGCCGTCTTCACAGCTGCGAGCCAGCTTGACCAGCATTGACACGATGCGGCTGACTCGCTCTTTGCCTGCTTTCAGGTCTTTCTCGTCGAGCAATTTGAGCCGGTAGCAAACGTCCAACAACGCGGCGGATTCCGTCGCGGAGCCTCTAGCGGTCAGGTAATAGCGTCGCTTGTCCGGCTTGGAGTACTTTCCGGCTCCCTCGGCGATATTCAACACAATCGACAGGGACGCCCGTGTGAACTGATCCGACAGGTGGTCTCGCCCTCGCGGTAGTCCTTCTATGATCGCGTTCGCCACCACGAGAAAATCCAGCGCGACTTGATAAACTTCCAATCCCTCATGGAGCATCATGCTCCGGTCATCGGTCTCATCCCGGCTTCGGTTGCCTCTTTTCGGGCACGGGCACGGGCACGGGCACGTTTACGGGTTGGCAATTCAGGGACACACACTAGTTCTAGAGGGTCTCTATCTATCTAGAGGATCAAGCGGTAGCCGCGCCCGCGTTCTGTCTCGATGGGATTGGCCAAGCCGACTTCGCGGAGCTTGCGTCGCAGTTCGAACAACTGATTGCGGGCAGAACCGCCATCTCCGAAGGCGCCGAGCGCGTCCCTGACGATCTCCGGCGCGCTGACGGTGCGGTGTCGGTTCAGCGCCAGGTAGACCAGCACCTCGAACTCGGCTGGCCTGAGTCTGACGAGCTGGTGGTGGACGTAGACTCTGCGGTTGAGCAACTCGATGGTCAGCGGGCCGAGCTCGAGCACGCTGCGGGCAGGTCGCCGGAGGCCGGATGCTCCCACGGTGCGTTCCTGCGCGGTCTCCAGCAGGCGGGTGGCTCGCGTGAGAAGCTCGGTGACTCCCGCGCGGTCTCCCACGTAGTCGTCAGCGCCGTGCAACAAGAAGGAGGCGCGATGGCGAGCATCGCCCTGGCACAAGACAGCGCCTCCGAGCTGGGCCCGCATCAGCGCACCCTCGAGCAGATTCGGGTCGTGATTGATCAGATCGCACGCGATGATCAGGAGCGCCGCATTGGTGTCGCGGGCCACGGCAATGGCCTCACCGGCGCTTTGACGTGACAGGATTCTCACTGATTGCTGGGCTGCCCAGCTCATCAACTCGTGACAAATCGCGCGATCGGCCGTGCCTCGCACCACCGTGGTGACGCTTGCGCGAGCCCGCTCCGCCGGCCCTCTCGGTTGTCGATGGTCTACCCCATGAACGAAGCACCCTCCTGGACTCGCGCCCACGAGCCTATCTCCTCATTTGCCTCGATGTTTGCCGGGAGTCAACGCGCCTTCGGGAAGCTACTCGGCCCGGGGCGATTTTACCCCGGGAGTTGTCCCGGGACGGCGAGTTCCATGATTCCAAGCGCGGGTAGAACCGCCTTGGAAATTCGCTTTTACTAATGGTCGGACCCGTTCACGGCTCAGTTCGCGGAGCTCTTGTCGTTGCCGTAGTCCTCGACGGCCCGCAGGATTGCTTCGAGCTCGGCCTCGCTAGCCTCGGCGGGGACAGCCTCTACTACTGGATCGTCCACCACTCCGAGCGCGTGTGCCAGGGCGAGCCGCGCATGTGCCAGTCTGACTTCCGAGTTCTTGACGAGCAGGTACACGAAGGCGTTCTTGCGCTCCAGGATGGGACGCACCAGGTGGTAGTGCTGATCCGTAGCGACGACGGTATCGGCGACCTGCTCCTGTTGCGAAACTGCGTTCAGACACTGAATATGCGCCCACACGATATCTGGATTGAGTCGAACGCCGCGTTGCCCCAAGCAGCGACCTGTTGGACGATCGATGATTGCAACTCCCTTGACTCCGGCTCCCAGCATGCACCTATCCATCAGCTCGCTGTCCTCGAGGCTGACGGGGATTTCCGAGACGAATGCGGTCTCCCAGATGTTCTTGGGCGAAAGGCGTTCCGGTCGGGCAGGGGGGATCGAGGAGTGCAATGCCTCGATGTCGGATGGGTCCACCAGCTCGTTCAGCTCGAACAGCAGATCTTCCGCGTAGCTGCGAGCGGCAGGCAGGAACAAGGTCTGGGGCGAGGAGAACTGGCGGATCGCCGCGATCTTGCGTGACGTCCACGCCAACATGCAGTCGCGCAGGCGCGCACGGTCGACCAGACCCCAGCTGACGAGTGTGTCGCTGAGCCGCGTCCTCGAACGCCGGCACTCTTCGACGACTGCTCGGGCGGTCTCGCGGTCGATGCCCGCCTCGGGGGCCAGGATGTCGAACAGGCCGCTCGGGTCCTCGGAGAGGTGCGCCCACGCCACCTTGCCCTGGTGAAAGAACACCCTTGCCGTGGTGTCGCGATCGCGGATCACCAGCTCGCCTTCGCCCTCTTCCGCGGCGTCGAGCAGAGCCTGAATGACCGCCCTGGTTCTGGGGCGCCCCGGCGTCGGGCGCCGCGCCGCGACCTTCAGGCGCGCTATCAACAGGTCCGGCGGAAGTGGCTTCGACAACAGATCGTCCGCCCCCACGCTCAGCCCCTCGATGACTTCGTCGCGCCGATTCTTTGCGGTGATGAGCAGCACGTAAGGCTGGACGGCGAGCGGTTGCTTACGGACTCGCCGACACACCTCGGTGCCGCTCACCTTGGGCATGACCCAGTCGAGGATCAATACGTCGGGCGGCCGATCGCTCTTGACGAGGTCGAGCGCACTTTGCCCGTCAGAGACAGCGACCACTTCGTGCTCGGTCCGTGACGTGATGACATGTTCGATCAACCGGCGGCTGACGGGGTCATCATCTGCGACCACGATTCGCATGACCTATCGAGTCTAACACGCCCCTGGCGACGCGTGGCTCCACGCACGAACCGCGAGTAAAGTATGGAGGCAAGCCAGGGCGAATGTGGGTGTCACGGGAACGGACCTGCCACAGCAAAGGGTGTGTTATCACGGTCTTCTACGTCCGGGTCGACGAGGAGGGGCTCTTCCCACCCGCTGTTCACGTCGGTCATGGATGTCGCGAATAGCCCATCGTCTTCGGCAAAGACCAACACCAGGCCCTCCTTGTCCGTCTCGAATCGGGCCAGTCTGAGCGACCGTGCATACGCCGAGCGCGACTGCTGATCGAAGGGGACGGGCAGGTCGAGTTGCGCCTTGAATTCGCCGTCGGCGAGCCTGAGCGCCCAGCCGAGCGCGGTGCCTTCCTGGCGCGCGCCGTGGTAGGCATCGCTATAGACGGCGATGGCCGAGTCCCCCAGGCGCGCGACGTCTGTCTTGATGCTCGAGGCCTCGAAATTCGAGAAACTCGGGAGGCTGCTATCGACGGTCCCTTCTTCTGCAAATGCGTCGTCTTGCCAGAAGATGGCCCCCAGGGAAGGGCGGCTGCCCGCAGCCCCGAACAGTGCTCCTGCCACGCCATTGGGCATCGTGTACAGTTCGACGACTTGCGTGGGGCCTATCGGCGTGCTGCTGCTCTGGGTTTCCATGCTCCAGTCCCCATCGCTGTCACGCAGTCGGTAGGCAAAGCCCGAGCCGCTGCGAGCCCCTCGGACCGTGAGCAGATTGCCTTGAAAGTAGGCCGCGTCGAAGGATTGGGCGTTCAGGACGGAGCCCGAGGTGTTGAGCACTTGCATGTCGTCGAAGGCCTGCCCATCCCATTCCTCCAGCACCACCGGGTCCAACAGAGGGCCCGCGATGCTGTACAAGACACTGATGCGGTCGCTGGACTGGTCAGGGACGAGCCGCACCCAGTTGATGGTGCTATTCGGGTACTCGCCGCCGAGCGATCGTGGGGAGGACATTTGCCCGGGTCCGACCGTGCGGTATTCGAGTTCCCCGTCGCTGACCGCGTAGACGACGAGCGCGTCCCCGCTTTGTTGTTCGAACGCGATGTCGAAGCCTCGGGCGGTGAGGCAGTTGTCCGCGTCGCCCATCGGGATCTCGATGGGGGCGTCGGCTGCGGCGCTCGTGTACTGCTGAACCCACAAAGCACAGTCCCTCGAGCCTTCTGCCTGATAGGCCAATAGTCCCCAGGTGCGGTCGGGGGAAAGGTGCGTTTCCACGAAGCCCACGGCTCCGTCGGTGGAGTTCCAGGCTGCGGGCGTCTCGAAGCTCGTACCGTTCCACGTCGCTCCGTACACTTCGTTGTCCCTGGTCGCGAAGACGAGTGTGGTCGGCACGTCGTCTTCGTCGGACCCGCCGGTTCCACCGGAGCCGCCCGACCCACCTGAACCACCCGAGCCGTCTGACCCCCCGGAACCCCCCGAACTCGCTCCCGCGCTGGTCGTTGCTTCGCCGCTGCCCTGCGAGCCTCCGCTGGCTCCCGTGCCCGAGCCGCCGGTGTCCGAGGTGCCACCCGTGGCGCCGGTCCCGCTCGAGGTCGTCATGATCAGCCCCGTCGAGCCGCTGTTCGCTCCGCCGCTGGAATTACTTCCACCCGACCCCGCCTCGGAGTCCGCGTCGACCTTCTCGAAGTCGTCTTCGGCGAACTGTGGACAGCCGGTGAGGTACAACGCTGCGAATACCGCGAAGGCCCGGGCCGCGCGCAGTCTCGTGGGTGCGTCGGTCGCCTTGATTCGTAAGCTCAGCAAACCAAACGAAGACTGACCCGAGGCGTTTCGCTTGGCAATGTAGGTGTGTCGCGGTACGGCGAGTCGGTTTTACACAGTGCGCCGCAAGCAGGGTGAGCCGTACCTGGGCAGTCCTCGCCAGCATCTTCGGTCTCGCCAGACTCGGATGTCCACGCGGGCGATTTCGGGGCAAACCACGACAGGCTGGACGGGTCGAGGTGTAAAGTTCTAGCTGCGTCTAACGTCTGCTCGCACGACACAAGACGTCACAATTTGTCGGCCCGAGCCGGCGTATCCCCGTGAGATGGAGCGAGGAGTCGGAGTGAGACCTCGACGCGCACCACACGATCGAGCCCTCCCTGTATGCCAGTGAACCTTTCGGGAACCACCGCACTCGCGATACAGCGGGGCAGTTCCATATCGGAAAGTGGGCCGCCGGCTCGGAGCTCCAGCGTGTCCCCCAGCTTGTCGATGATGAAGTTGGCGGTCACCTGGCCGTCGAGCGACGGTTCCTTCCCGAGCCGGAAATCATAGCAGCGTCCAGCAAGCTCGAGCCCTTCTGCAAGCTGCGCAGCGATGAGCTTTTTCTCTTCGATGATCCGCTCTGGAGCCGGGGCATCGTCCGTGCTGGCATAGTGCAGGCCGATCGACGCGAGCTCCACGCGTCCGCCATGGTCCGTGACGCCTTCCGGCGGTGCCGCACGTTTGAATGCGGACTTGCCCTCGGGGTCGGAGGCGGCTCGTGCCACCAAGAACAGCCCACAAGCGTCGTACTCCGTTCTGGGCCGGCGCAGCTTGAAGGCGAAAGCCATCTGCTTGTGAGCGTAGTATTCCTCGAGCCCTCGAATTTCGCAGATTCGTTGGGCGGCTTCGTAGGCCGCGTCGTGGTTCGCCACAGCCGTATGCCGCAGCACGCGCGCGCATGCCACGGGATTACGCTGTTCGCACGCCGCTCGGTCTCGTGTGAGTTCTCGCATGCGTCGTTGCAGGTCGGCACCGCACCCCTGAGCTTGGGTCTCGGCCTGGCAGCCGCGCGCGTACGCCTGCTGGGCGAGGCTCGGCGAGTCTGCCAGAAGGTAGTCCCCCAGGCGTCGGCAGGCCTTGGCGTCTTTCAGAATCGCAACCGCGTTCGAGGAAGTGCCGGTAGCGAGGCGCATCGCTCAAGCTGAGGGTGGCGCTCCGTTCGGCCGCCTTGAGGCATGCCTCCGCCAGTCTTCCTTCGCAGGCCCGCGCATACATCTCGGCGCTGCTGCGGAAATCGCGTCCTTCGGCGGCTGTCAGGCAGCCCCCTTTGCCATAGAACCCGGCCTGGCAGGCCTTGTCGCACGCTGCCTTCGCTCCTTTCAGACATCGCTCTCGATAGTCGTCGCGCGTGGGCTGGCAGGCGACCAGGCAGCCGAGCTGCCAGATCAGTAGTAGAGTTCGAGTGGTTCGCAGTAGCGCTTCGTATTTCACTGCTTGGTCGGCTTTCCCGTGAGCGAGGTCGATGCTTTCCCGCCGATGTTGCGGGTGAGTCTGTGTTGGAGCAACGCGAACCCCGCGTCGGAACCCAGGGCGAGTAGTGCGGCAGGGACTGCTCCGGTCCACACCTCGGTGAAGTTCTGCACACTCAGTCCGGAAATAATGGGCACCCCCAGGCCGCCTGCACCGACGAAAGCCGCTAGCGTGGCCGTGCCGATGGTGATCACGAAGGCGGTTCTGACACCAGCCAGGATCACCGGCAGTGCCAGGGGAAGCTCGACCCAGGCCAGTAGTTGCCGGTCGGTCATGCCGGTGCCGCGCGCCGCGTCCAGAATGGCTGGGTCGATGCCCTCCAGGCCTTGTTTCGTGTTTCGCACGACGGGGAGCAGCGAGTAGAGAAAGAGCGCCAAGAGCGCGGCGCCTTCCAACACCAGGTTCTTTTCGCCCAGCGGCGTGAGCAGTGCCGCCACGACCGGTATGGCCAGGACCAACAGTGCCAGGCTGGGTATGGTTTGCAGGGCGCCGCTCAACCCCAGGCCGAGCGTGGCGCCGAGCTGGCTTCGGCTTGCCAGGTAGCCGAGCGGTACGCCGACCAGCACGCACAGCAGCATGGCGAGCAAAGTCAACGCGAGGTGGCGCTCCAGGTGACCGACGAGAGCGTGGCGGTCGTGGGCCAAGAGCGCGAAGAATCCGAGCTGCCGGCGCCCCATTTGCAAAGAGGCCGACTCGGCATCGCCAGAGCCGTGCGCTCCGAGCCAGTGTTCGCGGAAGCTTCGGGCCACCTGCTCGGCGGGTAGGCCTTGCACCTCCAGCTTTCGATTGAGCTCACGCATCTTCGTGTTCGAAAGCGCATTGCTCAGCTCGATTAGTGCTGCCAGCGCGGGCGCGCTCCGAGCGAGCCGAGGACCGTAGATGTAGCCGGCCTGGTACGGTGGGAAGAAGCCCTTGTCGTCTTCCAAGACCACCAGTCCGTATTGAGCAATCAGGCCTTCGGTCGTATACACGTCGATGGCGTCGACCTGTCGATCGCCGAGCAGTTGGTAAGCGACGGCGTGCTCGGTGGCCCGCGTCGAGGCGCTGAGGCCATAGTGACGGGCGAGTGGACGGTAGCCGTCCTCGCGTGAGAGGAACTCGTGGGTGAAGGCGGCAACCAGGTGGTTCTTCCGGCTGAAACTCGCGAGATCGCTCAGGGTGTCGATAGAGTGGGCGCGGGCGAAGTCCGGGCGCACCGCAACTCCATAGCTATTGTCGAAGCCGAGCGCCGGACCCCAGTGAAGGCCCCTTGGTTCGAGGGAGCGCCGCACCCACGCGGTGACTTCGTCCGGGCGCAGCTTGCTGCGATCGATGCCCAGCAGCCCGAGAGCGCTGCCGCTGTACTCCGGGTAGACGTCGACGCTCCCCTGTTGCAGTGCCGCGTAGGCGACCGCCGTGTTGCCGAGATTGAAGCGCCGTTCGACGCGGAGACCACGCTGTTCCAAGCCCTGAGCGAGCAGCTCGGAGAGCAGCACGGATTCTGGGAATTTCTTGGACGCGACCACCACGCTGTCCTGTTCGGGAGGGGGCTGGGCAAAGCTTTGCTGGGTAGCGGCGAGCCCGGCGCAGAGCCAGGCGACCACCACGAGCCTAGCGATCACGGCTGGCTCCCTGCGCCGCCTGGCGCCAGGAACTCTCGAACCCAGGAGTCGTGGGCCGATTCGAGCTTGTTGCTCGGCAGCTCTTCCACCAGCCGCCCCTGCCTCATCACGCACACTCGGTCGGCGAGAGCGCGCGCATCGTCGAGGTCGTGGGTGACCAGGACCACGGTCAGCGTGGACTCCCGGCGCAGCCTCGCTACCAGTTGCCGCAGCCGGAGCCGTGTCAGAGGATCGAGCGCGCCGAAAGGCTCGTCCATGAGCAGGAAGCGTGGCCTACCTGCCAACGCCCGCGCAATCCCCACGCGCTGGCGCTGACCTCCGGACAGCTGTGCCGGCTGGCGCTCCGCCAGCGACTGCGAAAGCCCGACCGCTTCGAGCAACTCGCGCACGCGCGCGTCGATGGCCGCGCGCCCTTCTCCCCTGAGCTCGAGCACGGTGCCGATGTTGCGCCGCACCGTCCAGTGCGGGAGCAAACCGACGTCTTGGATGACATAGCCGGTCCTGCGGCGGTGCTCGACCAGAGCGGCCGCCTGCAGAGGCTTCTCGTCGACCTCGACGCTTCCGGCGTCGGGAAGCAAAAGTCCGTTGAGCATCCTGAGCGCGGTGGTCTTGCCGCACCCGGAGGGTCCGACCAGGGCGACTGCTTCGCCAGCGCCGAGCTCGAGCTCCAGCCCGGCGAGGGCAGTCGCCGTTCCGAACCGCTTGACGACCTGCCGTAGTGCGAGAACGGCCCGTTCAGCGGTCGACGGCGCTCCCATGGGTCGTGAGCGTATCACGCTTGCTCGGGGCCGAGGAAACAGCCGACGCTAGCGGCGCTCCCAGACCAGCGACAGGTTGTTGGCTGGCATTTGAATCGTGTCCACCAATTCCAGATGGCGCTTGCGAGCGCAGGCCCTGAGCTCGCCCACATCTCTGACGCCCCAATCCTCGTTCTGGCGGCGCAGCGAGTCGTCGAAATCCGCGTTGCTCACCGACGTGTGCGCTCCGTCGACTCGGTAGGGGCCGTAAGTCACCAAGAGCGCACCCGTCGAGAGCAGGCGTTGCGCGCCCGCGAACAGCCCTTCCGCCACGGTCCATGCGCTGATGTGAAGCAGGTTGGCGCAGAAGATGCCGTCGGCTCGGGTGACCGGCCACACAGCGGCGTTCACGTCGAGCAGCATCGGTGGCTTCAGGTTCGGTAGCCCTGCTTGCGCGACGCGTGCGGCGATGACTGCATGAAGCTCGTAGTCGGCTTCGCTCGGTTGCCAAACCACGCTCGACAGCCCGGCGGCGAAGTGCACGGCGTGCTGGCCGGTTCCAGCGGCGAGCTCGAGCACCACACCCTGCTCGAAGAGTCGCCTCAGCACCTGCAAGATCGGTTCCTTGTTGCGTTCGGGAGCGGGCCAGGTCGGCAACGTCACTGCGGGCATCTCGGAGTTCCGTAACCCTGATCGCCTACCGAATGTTTCCCGGTCGCGCCAGCTGCCCGCCGGCCTGCGGGATTCAGCGATGAGGCACCGGTGCGGCGGACTGGGTCGAACCTGGAGTTTTGGCCGGCGCAGGGCTGTGTTTTCCCGCGGCCGCCGTACCATTCGATTTCGGCGCGGCGGGGAGCGAGCCCTTACTCGCCTTCGTTCCCGTGCTCGCGTCGCTCTCCGACTCTTTGGGGAGAAACGTTGGGGGGGAAGCCTTGCGCAGACCAAGGTTCACCACGGATTCCGTGCCATCGAGAATCAGCTTGCGCGGGACGTAGCCATCCAGAACCACCACGAACAGCCAGCGCTCACCCTTTGGAATTTCGATTTCGTCGCCCCCCCGGCCGACGCGCCGCCCCTTGCGGTAGATCTCCGCCCCTGGCGGGTAGATGTTCACCTTCACCTTGACGGTGTCGCTGTCGGAGTCCTTCGCGTCCGCCGGCTCCTCCGAGGTGTCGGATTTCTCGCTCTCGCCTTGGTCATCCGCGGCTTGGTCATCCGCGGCTTGGTCATCCGCGGCTTGGGCGTCGCCATTCGTCGGGGACTCGTCAGAAGGCTCATCGTTCTGCTTCTTGCCGGGTGCGGCCCCCGGGGCCGGGGTAGGATCAGCATTCACCTTGGAGTCGGCGTGCTTCGGGTCGGGGTGCAGGGGATTCTCGCTGCGTTCGACGCCGGCCAGCTCCGAAGGACCGCCCCGGGTGGCCAACCCGATGCCCACCGCGAGCACGGCGGCTGCGGCCAGCCCGAGGCCGACCCAAGGCCCGCGCTTCTTGGCGGACTGCCGTGGGGGTTGGCTCTTGCTCTGACTCGGGGCCAACGACTCACCGGTAGGCGAGTCGGCAGCTGGCTCCGAAGGACGGTCCGACGCCAGTCCGCCATACGGACCCCTTTCCCCGGCAATCGCCGACGCGGCGGCCTCGAAGCGCTGCACGCTGGGTTCGCTGAAGCGCGGGCGGCTAGCTCGCCCGCCAGTATCTTCGCTTTCTTGCGTCTCCTCGCCCGGGTCGGACGTGGCACGCGGCGGTGTGGCGGCTGCTTGGGCATTGCCAACGCTGACGATCGGGGTCGACGGCACAGAGTCGTGCTCGGATTCGGAGCGCGCCGCCCTGGCTTCGGC
Source organism: uncultured delta proteobacterium (assembly GCA_963809955.1). Lineage (GTDB taxonomy): Bacteria > Myxococcota_A > Polyangia > Polyangiales > Polyangiaceae > JAICQQ01. The sequence continues at coordinate 275,219 of CAWELQ010000005.1, read as the reverse complement.
CGGAACGTTCGCGGCAGTTGGTATCTTGGGCCGCTTCAGCTGGGCCGCGGTCGGTGCCGCGTTCTCATCGTCCCCGGGCCAGGCGGAATCGACCACCTCGGTGGCGGCCAAACCACCCGGCGACGCGGCTGGCTCGTTCGATGCCGCAGCCGCCGCTGGCGAGCTGCCGTCCGACGCGCTGGCCTGCTTGGGGGCGGCGTCCTTCGACTGCGCCACGGGCGTGCTCGAAGCCTGTGGAACGGACTCGTCGTCGTCGTCGTCGAGCGCCCAGTCGTCGTCGATGTCGTCCGTGGGCGCGGCATTCGAGGAGATGCCTGCGCTCCCCGGTCTTAGCGAATCGTCTGCCATAAACTCTTAGTGGTGTCAGGGGCTGCCTAGCGCTCATCGAGACCGGCCAAAGACCCCGGCGCGCGCTGTTTCGCGGATGGGTGCGTCGAATATCGCAGGTCGGGCCGCACAATTCCAGTCAGTGTAATCGGCAGTTTCCGGAAAATTCTCGAGGGACCAGCGATATTGGAGCAAGAAATGTCTAGAAATGCGACCTATACGGAAGCGCTACCATTCCGTCGTCGTCTGAAAAACTCCGGGGAAGCTACACTAGATCTTTTTCGACTGTCGGCGGCGGGTCCTCCGACGTTGTCTCACACCCAGCCCCAACAGCAATAGTCCGGCGCCTGAGCCGGTCCCGGAATGTGTGTGATTCATGAGACGGCACGCGCAGCCCCCGCTGCTTTCGGCTTCCCGATCGCCAGCTGCTTGCTGGCTGCCGCCCCCCGACGCGCTCGATGAAGCTGCCGTAGGCACCGCGCCGCTGCTAGCTGAAACGGAGCCGTCCGAGGGTAGGCTGAAGGTGCCGCCAGAACCCACACTGCTGCTGCCCGAGCTCGTGCCTGTCGCTCCCCCCGCGCCGCCGCCCCCGGGTGGCTCACCGCACTGACCCGCGGTGCACTCGGCTCCTCCCGGACAGAGTGCGCCTGCGCAAGCGTCCTGGCAGGCTCCCGCGCTGCACGCCTGGCCTACCTCGCAGCTGAGTGTCTCGCAGCCCGGCTCGACGCAGGCCCCGCTCTCCGCGCACGCCAGCTCCGCCGCGCAAGGGCGGCAGTTGCAGGGTTCGACGCACACCCCGCGGTCGCACACGGTAGAGCCCTCGCAGGTGATGTTCGCGCACGGATCGACGCAGCGCCCGAGCTGGCACTGTTGACCGAGCGGGCATACGACATCGTCGCACGCACCCACGCAGACCCCTCCTTTGCAGACCTCGCCTGCCTCGCAGGTGATGTCGACGCAATCGCGATCGATACACAGCCCCTCGGTGGTGCAGTACAGGTCGGCGGGACAGCGGAACTCACCGCCTCCGCAGGGCGGCTCGCAGCTGCCCTCGCGGCACACTTCGCCGGGCGGGCAGGGGGCTCCGTCGTCGACCTCGCCGTTGCAGTCGTTGTCGATATTGTCGCAAACCTCGTCGCTCTCGGGGATCTGTTGCCGGCAGCCGAGCGTGCCGCCCGGCTGGCATTCGGTGAGCCCCGCCGCGCAGTGTCCCAGTTTGCCCGTGTCGCAAGGCTCGCCGCCCCCCAGACAAGTCACGCCCGTGACGCGAAAGACCTTGTCGTTGAAGTCGCCGTCGTTGCCGTACCACGTTTCCTGATTGGCTCCCTCCCAGTCCTCGAACGCCAGGTAGAACGTGTTCGCGTAGACCGTAGAGCCATAGGAGAGCATCATCTTCCAGTGGTCGGGCATGTCGCAGGCCGAGCACAGCTCGTTTCGCTGGTACTCCGAGTAGTAAATAGCCTGCGCGGTGGCGCCGCCGTCGAAAGACTTGGTGAGCGCGAAGCCGATCAGTCCTCCTTCATAGTCGGGGCTCGTGATGATGTCGGCGCTGTGGATCACCGTGCCCGTGGTGGTCGTTGGAGCCAATAGCTCGTAGATTGCCGAGGGCGCGGCGTTCGGATCGGCGGGAACGTTGTACCAGGCCAGCCCCGCCTCGGCCTGCGACTCGCTAAGAACCAACGTGGCTTCGAAGTCGCAGCGCGGCGAGAACGTGCCGGGTTCGATGCTGGCTGTCGCGACTGCGTCGATGGCTTCGCCCTCGTTTTCGAAGAAGGTCCACAGTGGTATCTCATTATCCGCGGCCGGTTGACCTGGGACGACGGTGCCATTGGGCTCGACGATTTCCGCGTACGCGGTGCTGACGCCGAGCAGCTGACTCAGGGCCAGCGCCGCGCCGTATAGCCGGCGTTTGTGGGCAAAGGGCAGGCAACTAAGCATCGATGAAATCAGCCTCGTGCGGGTTCGGATTTCGGTCTTTCGAAGACCTCGTGGAGCGGCGTCTCAGACGCGGTTCGGCCGTCGGACCTCTGCTAGGAATAGCATAACGAGTGAGGTTGGGTTGGCATCCTTACCAAGTGGGGGCACCGAAAATTCGCCCATGGGCTTGGTCCACCAACACCCCACGAATCCGACCAGACGAGACGTCGCAGAGCCCTCGGAAATAATGATACTGCGCGGAAGTCTCGAACTACGCGCGCTCGCCTTCGTGAAGCGTCATGGGCGCGTGCCTTTTGCGTCTTTCGTCCCAGTCAGGGACTAGAACGCGTCGAGTCCGTCGAACGCCCGACTGCCCGTCGTGCTGACCGGGCGTCGACGTCATGACCGGGGTGACCCTGGTCACTCCCGAGTTCTCGAATTTTTAAAGAGAGGTGGACTAGTCAAGGCGTGCGAACTACACGGTCCGCATCCGTTGGAACCTACCTTATCCCACTGCTATGTTGCTCTCGGTTGCGGAAGGTGCCCCGGCCAGCTCTGCGTCCGCCGGGAACCCCAAGTTCGCAAATCTGGAGCTTCTTTAAATCAACTACGGATCTGAAACACAGGTCTGGCAGAGGAATCTGGGAATGAAGCAAAGCACGACGCTCTTAGCCCTTGTAACGCTTATTCTGGCCATCGTCTGGGGTTGCTCGAGCGACTCCCCGGGACCCAAGGCGGGCGCCAACAACAACGCAACCGCCACCACAGCCGGCACACCGACCAGCACGGGCGGGACCGCCACCGGCACCACCGGCATGACGACCAGCACCACGGGCGGGGTGACTTGCGTGGCTCCCCAGGTCGACTGCGGCGGCGCCTGCGCCAACGTTCAGGCGGACAACGCCAACTGCGGCGGCTGCGGTATGGCCTGTGCGCAGGGCCAGACCTGCACCGCGGGCGTCTGCGGCTGTCCCGCCGGCGCGACGAGCTGCAACGGCGCCTGCGTCGACACCATGACCGACGCGGCCAACTGCGGCGGTTGCGGCATGGCTTGCGGCACGGGCGCTGTCTGCATGGCCGGCGTCTGCACCTGCCAGGCCGGCCTCACCGATTGCAACGGCGTGTGCGTCGACACTCAGTCCAACGTCAACAACTGCGGCGCCTGCGGCACGGCGTGCGGCGCTCAAGTCTGCTCCCTCGGTGCTTGCTCCGATACCTGCGCCGACGGTCTAGAAAACTGCAGCGGCTCCTGCGTCAACACCATGACCAGCATCGACAACTGCGGCGCCTGCGGCACGGCTTGCGGAGCCGGCCTCTCGTGCACGGCTGGCGCTTGCGATTGTCCCGGCGGGCAAACCTCGTGCGGCGGCACCTGCGTCGACACCATGATGAGCGCGACCAACTGCGGTGCTTGTGGCACCACCTGCCCGGCCACGGCGACTTGCACCGCTGGAGCCTGCGCTTGCCCCGATGGCCAAGAAGCCTGCGGCACCGAGTGCGTGCCCGCTGGCATGTGTCAGGCGAGCGAATGCGCGGGCGCCAACAGCTCCATGATCTCGGACTTCGAGGGCGATACCACGGCGGCTCTCAATGTGACCGGTGACTCCGGCCAGTACAGCGGCCTCTGGGAAGGCTTTGGGGATGACGCGGGTTCGCAAACTGTGGCGGTCGAAGCCGCCAGCGACGCCGAGTGCGGCAGCCAGGCCCTGCACACGAGCGGTCAGGGTTTCCAGAGCTACGCGGGTATCGGCTTCAGCCTCAAAGGCGATCCGATGGCCCCGGAGGTCTACGACGCCAGCGCCTGGAAGGGCATCCGCTTCAAGGCCAAGAAAGGCAGCGGTGGCCTGACCCCCGTGCGCTTCAACATCGCCATCCCCGCCAGTGAAGGCCAGGGCTCGGGCGGCACCTGCGACGACAGCGTCGACGGCAACGACTGCTACAACCACCCCGGGCGCTTCCTGGAAGGCTCGCTCGAAGCCACCAGCAGCTGGCAAACCTATCACTTCTGTTTCGACCGGGACCTCTACCCCCAGTTCCTACCGAGCTCGCTGTCGAACGCCCAGCGCAGTACCGTCTCGTCGAACATCCTGAAGGTCCAGTTCATCTTCAACAAGGCCATCGACCCGAGCAAAGACGTCGAGAACGACCCGAACGGCGGCCTCTACGACATGGCCAGTGCCTTCGACTTCTGGGTCGACGACATCGAGTTCACCAACGACGACTGCCCGAGCAACGTGTTCCAGAGCACCGACGGCGCCAAAAAGCCGTTCCCACAGAACAAGGCTCCGGGGTCCTGCACGCTCGCTCCAAATGTTGAAGCCTTCAACAGCGCGCTCAGCGAATACTACGACGAGTGGAAGCAGCGCTTCTTGAAGAGCGATGGCGGCGTGTTCTCGCCAGAGGACAATCGTGTGATTTCCGAAGGCATGGGCTATGGCCTGCTGCTAGCGGCTTCGTTCGGCGACAAGGATACCTTCGACAAGATGTGGGGCTACGTGTCGGGCCGGCTCTCGGGGGGTCTCATGACTTGGACTGACGGCGGTACTGGTTCCGCGACGGATGCCGACGCGGACATCGCCTATGCTTTGCTGCTCGCCGGCGACCAATGGGGAGGCGACTATGGCAGTCGCGCTTCGTCGATGATCACGGCGATGTCGAATGGGAGTGGAGGCGACGTGACGTCCGGACGAATCAATGCCGGCAGCAATTGGGGCAGCCAAGATGTCTACAATGCTTCCTATTTTACTCCAGCGTACTACGGCGCATTCGGGGGGGATTGGGGCGGGACCATTCTCTCCAATGGGTATTCGATCCTACAGTCCTGCAATGCCAAGTTTGGCGATGCTAGTAATGGCTTGGTCCCTGACTGGTGCAAGCCAAGCAATGGAGACCCCCTCGATGGAAACGCTGTTGCACAGGTAACGAGCACCATTTGCAAGCCTGGCGACTGCATGTACTACGCCTTCGACGCAGCTCGTATCCCGTGGCGCATCGGTGACGACGCCTGTTTGAACAATCGCAACGAGGCCAAGACCTACCTCAACCAGCTAATCGGCCACTTCGTAGACCTCTACGGTGCCGACCATATCGAGAACGTGCGTTCGGGGTACCGTCCCGACGGCGGCGCGCATGCCGACTCCGCTGAAATGCAGGCTTCGTTCATCGGTCCGGTGGGCGTGGGTGCCATGTCTTTGTCCGACAAGACCGCCTACGAGCGCGCGTTCCGCGCTGTGCTCGATATCTTGCGCGACACTCGGTTCAACCGGACCTACTACCCGGCGACCGTGGGCTTGCTCACGCTGATGGAGATGAGCGGAAACATCCCGCATCAGTAGCGCTTCACGCAGGAAAGAGGAGCTCCATCGGCCTTAGGGGAACTGCACCTTCACTGGTGTGAGCCTTTCTTCTTCGCGTGCCGTCTCCAAGCTGGCCCGAAGCTGTTTCCCCCAACAGTAGACCTCGTGATTGGAGATCCCACAGGTGGAATTGGGGCCAGCCTGGACTGCCTCCTGCCATTGCAAACTTGTCTCACTGCGTTGGGAATTCATCGTGATCTCTCCTTCGTCCTCGTCACTCCGGCTGCCCAAACAAGTTGCTTCCCCAGCAATCAGGCGTTTCCTGAGCGGATGCCGCAGGTGGATTGCTCACCAGCTGACACGGATTCCCAGTCCGCCGCCGCGCCAATCCTAGCGGGAGTGGTGCGCGTAGCGCCGTTGCCAGTTCCCAGCTTGCCCGCGGTGTCGTCGCCCCAGCAGCAGAGCTCGCCTCGGCGGATCGCGCAGGCATGACCGTTGCCACCGACACGGACACTTGCTCGTATGCTCTAAGCTTACCAGACGAAGGGGCGACACGCTCGCGGTCGTTTCTCCGTCGCCTAGCGTAGCGATGCTGTTCGAGCCCCAGCAATAGAGCTCGCCTAGACGGATCCCGCAAGTGAAGAGCTCCAGCTACCTCGGCTGCCACGGATTGCCAACCGTCCATCTCGGACCACAGCTCCGGGGTGGAGTAGTTTTCTTCGAATCCATCACCGTCGCTGTGTGCCTGCGTGTACCCCCAACAGTAGAGGCGACCTGCCTGGACGCCACAACTGGTAACCGTGGCTAAGGAAATATCGTTCCACCCGTTTTCCGATCCCACTCGGGTGGGAGTGTCCACCCCGGCTATTTCGCCGCAAGCCTAGCCTTCCCCATTGGTTGTCCCCCCAGCAGTACAAGGCTCCACTGCGGATTCCGCAGCGCCCATTGCCCCAGCGAAATCGCGTCCCAATCTCGATCGCTACTTACTAGAACCGGAATGGGGGTAGGTATCGCGACAGGTCCGCCGTTTCCGGCGCCCAGCACCAGACCACCCCAGCACCAGATCGTCCCATCGTATTTCACTGCGCAAAATGCCGTGTCGCTCGCGCTCAAAGCGCGAACCCCTGCTTCGCATTTCGAGCCATCCCCGAACCATCCCTCCGGACATTGGCAGCGATACCCAATCTCGTCATTGATGCATTCGGCATTGGCAGCGCAGTCGTTGTCGCCACTGGCGCACTCGTCCTTGCATTGCTCACCAGTCGCTTTCTGACCATCGAGCGTTACTCGACATGTGTCCGTTTGCTCGTCGCACGAGACAGCACAGAATTCTGGGTCAGGATTCTTGCAAGGAGCCTCCCCCGAGACGCACTGGCCATCGCTGCACCTTTCCTCGCCGTTGCAGAAGGAGCCGTCGTTGCAGTCCGAAGCAGCCACGCACTCTGCCGTGCCGCCCGTACCTCCGGCGCTCGAGTCCCCACTCATGCCGGCGCCGCCCCCGGAGCTCGAGCTGCCCGCGGTGTCGTTGCCGCCGCTGCCGGTGTTGCTGGAGCTGTTGTCGCCGCCTTCACCGGCGGCGCCGCCCAGGTTATCGCTGCCGCCTGAGGAGCTGCCAGCGCTCGTGCTGACACTGGTATTGGCGTCGCCGGTCCCGCTGCCGTCTTCGCCCGCGCTGCCGCCCAGGCAACTACCGGCCGCCTCGCAGTTGCTGTACTCGTGGCTCTTCGAACAGGCGCTGAGCGGCTGAAATGGGAACGAGCCCGAAGGCTCCGGCAAGGAAGAAGGAAGCGGTGTTTCGGTAGCGCAGCGAGCTGGTGCGTGTCATGGGTCCCCGTTGGGCGCCAGGTTCGACGGCGAGCGGCCTCGCAGGTCGGATGGCGTTAGCGTGTTGGGTTCAGGGTGTCGGTCTCACGAGCTTCTGCCAAGAGCGCCCCGTGGCGATGAAGCTCGGCTGAGTGTTACCAGAAAGCGCGGGCTTTCCAAGTCCCTCTTCTCGCGTCGCGGCCGAGCCTGTCCGCGCAAATCCCGACATGCCAAGGCCTTTACCGGCCACTGACCACTGGTTGGAAAAGTGCCATGCTGCGCGAGGTGCCTCATCTCTGGTCTCGTACATGGAGGATGAGTACCAGGAACGAAACCGCGGGCTCCCTGGCGGCTCGCCGCGCATGGAGCGAGTTGAACGTCAATTACATGCGTTTTGCACGTAAATTACTTGCGAAACGCATGCTTTTTGACGCGCCCCGTTCGAGTCTCCAAGTGGGCTCTGGGACTCTCGGGGCTTCGGGGTGGCGCGATGGACGCGCCGTTGCTCATCTCACCCCCGCCTCGGCCACGCCCTTGCCCACGCCCACGCGCTGGAGCGGAGCGGAGCGCTAGCCTTGCCCTCGCCCCGGGGCTTTCTCGATCCCGCTGGCGCCAGCGCGGCCTCGTCGGCCAGGTCCGGCCTCCGCACTTGCACGAAGCTCCGCCCTCCGCCCCGCGCTGGAGCGGAGCGCTAGCCTTGCCCTCACCCTGAGGCTTTCTCGATCCCGCTGACGCTGGCGCGGCCTCGTCGGCCAGGTCCGGCCTCCGCACTTGCACGAAGCTCCGCCCTCCGCCCCGCGCTGGAGCGGAGCGCTAGCCTTGCCCTCGCCCCGGGGCTTTCTCGATCCCGCTGGCGCCAGCGCGGCCTCGGCGGCCCGGTCCGGCCTCCGCACTCCGCTTGGTTTGCACGAAGCTCCGACCTCCGCCCCGCGCTGGAGCGGAGCGCTAGCCTTGCCCTCACCCTGAGGCTTTCTCGATCCCGCTGACGCTGGCGCGGCGTCGGCGGCCCGGTCCGGCCTCCGCACTCCGCTTGGTTTGCACGAAGCTCCGACCGAAGTCCTGCTCAGCGGCGAGCGCATTGTGAGCATGGCAGCGCAGCGCGAGGTTGTCCGCCGTGGTCGGGCCGCCGCGGCCGTGCGGCTCGAGATGGTGCAACTGGAGAAAAGCGGTTTCGCGACACCGGACGCCTCGGTTGTCGACGTAGGTGCAGCGTGCCCCATCGCGAGACCAGACCAGGCGTTGCACCCTGCGAGGCACGTGTTCGCGCTGGCGCGGAGCGCCCGGCTCGCCCTCGCTCTGGCGTGGTGCATCGGTCCCGCGCTGTCGCGCAGCGCCCGGCTTGTCGGCGTGCTGTCGCGCAACCTCCGTGTCACCGCCGCGCTGGCGCGGAGCATCGGTCCCGCGCTGTCGCGGAGCTCCCGTCTCGCCCCCGTGCTGTCGCGCAACCGCCGTGTCACTCCCGCGCTGGCGCGGCGCATCGGTTCCGCGCTGGCGCGGAGCGCCCGTCTCGCCCCCGTCCTGTCGCGCAACCTCCATGTCACCGCCGTGCTGACGGGGAGCGCCCGCATTCTCCTCGGGCTGCGGCTTGCGCTGGCGCGGAGCACCCGTCTCGCCCCCGTGCTGTCGCGCAACCGCCGTGTCACTCCCGCGCTGGCGCGGAGCGCCCGTGTCGCGCTGGCGCGGAGTGCCCGGCTCGTCGGCGTGCTGGCGCGGCGCATCGGTTCCGCGCTGGCGCGGAGTGCCCGTGTCGCGCTGTCGCGCAACCTCCGTGTCACCCCCGCGCTGGCGCGGAGCGCCCGGCTCGTCGGCGTGCTGGCGCGGAGTGCCCGGCTCGTCGGCGTGCTGGCGCGACTCACGCGGGCGGGGCGTAGGCGTGGCCACCCGGGGTTGGGCCAGCGTGGCGCAGCGGCGCTTCTTCAGCTGGGCGACCAGCAGGCGCATGGCTTGTAGGTGCAGTTGCTCGAGCGAGCCGCTCGGCAGCGCATGGGAGGCGAGATCTCGCGCCTCTTGGAGTAGGTCGACGTACTCCTGGCTGGCGGTGAATTGCACCTTGAAGCGCTCGGGCGCGCTGGGTTGCAGCCGGTCTGATCCAGAAGGGGCGTGTTCGGTTGCGGCGTGTTCCGGCGGCGTTTGATCTTGTAGCTGATCTTGTGGCGTAGCGGTCTGCCCATCCGAGCCGATGTCCGTGTCGTTGTCCGCGGGGGCGCTGGTGATCCAGTCCTTCGGATTGTCGCCGGGGGGCAGCTCTCGGACGGGCGGGCTCAAGGCTTCGAAGAACGCTTGCCAGCTGGGCGCCCTCGGAACGGGCACGCCGAGCGGCGCGGGACCGAGCGGCTCCACGAGGGCGGGCACGTCGGGAGCGGGGTCGAGGCGGCGGATCAAACGCAAGACCTCGCGCTTGGTTCGGTGCTTGCTGAGCGCCAGGAGCTCGCGGTGGTTCTGCTCGGTCAGGTGCGGACCCAGCAGCAAGAGCGCCGTCAGGTGGATTTCGCCCGCGGCGAGGTGCTCGAGCACGACCGGAAACTCTCGGGCGATGCGGGCCGCGCGGGCGCGCCGAAAGGCGGCGTCTTCCGAGAGGCGCAGTTCGTACACGCAGTACGTGGTGACGCTCGCACAGCTGCGTTCGCGGTGAATCCCGCGCGCCTCGACCTCGGCAAGGTGGGCCACGAGCGCCGCCAAGAGTTGATTGGAGCGCCCCACCAGACGGCGGGCGCCGGCGTGAAGCTCGTCATTCGAGACGTGGGCAAGACTGTAGACGGAAGCCGGTCCCTCGAGCGTCCCGTCGAGGGAACGCTCGTGGTTGTCATGGGGGTCGATGCTCGGATTCATGCTCGCGGCGCACTTCATGAGCGCAGTCTACACCCGGAAATTTCGAGCCCCAGACTGGCCCGCTGGGGCGGTTTTCTCACCTCGAACGAGTTTGGTCTCGTGCGACCGCAGAAGCCTGCGCTACTGCAGCGCTAACGGGTCAGCAAATGGTGACTCGAGGCGCCCTTCCCGAGAAGGACACCTTTGCAGCCAAAATCCCGTCAACGAAAATCGACCTTGGCACGATCATTGTTGGCGGCGACAGCGAGCTTCGGCTGACAGAGTTGCGCAACCCGAGGGTGCCGGGGCTCCCACGCTCGCGAAGGCGGCCTGTCCGAGGTGCCGAGAGGCGGAGGTGCCGAGAGGCGGAGGTGCCGAGAGGCGGAGATGCCGAGATGCCGAGAGGCGGAGGTGCCGAGATGCCGAGATGCCGAGAGGCGGAGGTGCCGAGAGGCGGAGGTGCCGAGAGGCTGAGAGGCGGAGAGGCCGAGCACCGCGACTCCGTACGACGGAATCTGCGACACGGCGAGGGAAGGCTTGTGCGAGCGCTGCCCGTACCTCGCGCGTGCCTACGCTCGCCGCCCGGCGGGTGGTTTGACGCCGCCAGGCACTTGTAGTTCCCCACCGATACTTCGCTCGAGTTAGCGCCGGGTCGACCCCGTGCGCTGGGCCCTTGAGCGCTTCGCTCGGGCTCCGAATCCGCTTGGCTCAGGGCAGAGTGGCGACGAACCCGGCGGGCGTGGCCCTGCTCGAAGACGTGAAGAGCCTGTCCGCCACCGTCGGCGTGGTGAGCAGCGAGGCCCTCGGCAAGATCGTCGAGCCGAGTCGGGACAAGCCGCGCACGGGGAGCCCCCCCGCCGCCCAGAACACTCACGGGCAGCAACGTCGTCGGCGTGAGGCTGAAGCGCGCGGTGCCGAACACCATCGTGATCCTGCCGCTGCTCGGCAAGCTCTTGGTCGAACTCGGGGACAAGACCGGGCGAGTCCGGCACAACCGTGCAGAACTACCGGGTGAGCGGGCCCGAAACCGGCGGACGAAGAGGGCCGACTGCCGCACGAGGAATCACGCCGGGCGACTACGTCCTCGACCTCTCGGTCGAAGTCGACGAGGGGGACGGCAGCAGCGTCGTCGACTGCCCGAGCCAGGGCCTCTTCGCGGGCGTGGCGAGCGTCGGCGGTGGTGCTAGTCTCTGCATCATGGCTCGGTGGGGTTGGGTTGCTTGCCTGGGGATCGTGCTACCGGGTTGTGGGAACACAACGAGTAACGGCGAGCCCGCGGAGAATGGTGCCGACAGTGCGCGGAGCACTGGTGGCGCCTCGTCGACTGGATTCGGTGGCGGATCGGCTAAGTGGGGTGCTGCCGGTCAAGCAAGCGGTGTTGGCGGCGACCGGGTGAGCGTTGGCAACGATGGTGCATTGGGTACGAGCGGTAACGGGGCAGCTTCCGGGTGCGTGTCACCCACGCGCGACCTGCCCGACTTGGAAGGCCAGGAATATCTGGTCGACGCGGCGCTTTTGGATCAGCCGCTGCATCTGCGATTCGGATCAGCGACGACGGCCACGCTCACACGCAACTTCGGCGATTCGGAAACACTCGATGTGGTTCGCGGAACCTGCGATATGGTCGAGGCGGTACGAGGCGAGGATGGCATCTTCGAGTTGGTCGGTCCCATCCTGCTCAACACGGCTGAAGGTAATCAACGGCTCGCCCTCAGCCAAGCTTCGGACGGAGGCGTCGGCGACCAGGCGATCGTCAACCAACCCGTTCCCTGCTACGCTCCACTAATCGCCGAGGCCAGCGTCGAGCCCGACCTGACGCCCACCGAAGCGCGCGCTGAGCCCCGCCCCTACTTCGATCACTTGATTCCTTGGGAGCCGATCATGCTGAGCGTTTCGAAACCACCGGGCGCTCCACTCTCAGAATCCATCGTGGTGAGCGCTGCAGGCAACGTAGCCGATTTCGAGATGACCAACGAAAGCCAACTCTCGATGGTGGATTGGTCGAGTCTGTTCGGTACCACACTCGAGATCAGCGCCGACATCGTGTCGACCAATGGCGTGACCTCCCCATTTACCGTCGACCTGCCAGTCGTCGACCTCGAGCCCACCCCGAGTCCCCTCGACACCACGACGTGGGCGGGCGATGGAGCGACGTTGCTCGGCGAATCTGCCACCTTCATAGCACCCGGCACCGAACTCTGCCCTGACGGCTGCCTCAGCGTCGGTTCCGTCGGGGGCACCGCCTTTGCACTCACCGGCGTCCGGGCGACGACCCTGGTCCTGCATCACCGCGGCGGGGCGCTCGAGCCCATACTTGGTGGCGAGATTCGCTCGACCACGTCAGCCGCGCTCAGGTTGGCGGTGCCCGGTAGCGCGCCCGAGACCCACGCCATTGGCAGCGTGACCGAATCCACCGCGACCGAGTTCCGGCTGCCGCGCGCAATTGTTGCCGACGAAGTGGTTTATGGCGTCGTCACCGGACCGTCAGGCAAGCTCCAGACCCAACCCGGCGACGGCTGCAACCTATCTGACATCGGCGGATCAGTCCAACTCGAACGCATCGAGCTCAGTGAGTAGCAGGGGAGGCGTGACCGCCGGCGCGTGCGCTCTCCTGCGCCGCACGCGAACTGGAACTCGGCCCGCGCAAACGAATCCAGATCCGCGGGGCTACCCCGGCGATCTCGAGCGGGTCCAGTGGCGCGTCCTCGGCAACGGTTGAGCGCGGTTGACCTACCGCTACTCGCTCGAAGTCGAGTACGACTTCGTCCCGGGTGACGGCGTCAACTCGCGAGAGAGCCCCATCGTCTACCCGGATCGCGACATCTCACGGACTACACGGCGTCTCGCCACAGCGCGAGCGTTCATGACGATGCGATGGAGGTGACGGGCCGAGAGGGAGAGCTCGCGCTTTTCGCTAGAGCTGGCCCGACAGCGTCGGCACGTCCCAGTCGTAGTGATCTTCGGGATTCGGAGGGTTCTGAGCCTCCGTGTGGAAATTCCCCGTCTCGGCAGATTCGTCACCCAGCAAGAACCTGTCGATCATCGCCCGAAGCGACGCTTCGTACCCCGATCGCCAAGCGCAGTGACTGCCCGAGGTCGACTCGTAGGTCATGTGGTCACCGACCCCGAGCGCTTCGAAGATCATTTTGCCCGCATTCGCTGTCACCCAGGCCGAGTTTTCGTCAGCCCAACTGATTTCGTGGTTGGGGTTGTCCATGATGTAGAGACCTCGAGGAGCGATCAGGGCCATCATTTCGTGCATGTCGATCGGCAGCCTGTCGGTGTGGTCCCCCGCACCATTGTTGGCGGTCGTGAATGGACCAAGCTGCACTTCCGACAGCCAACGCGAAACGCCGCCGATGGCGTTGTAAGCAAACTCGCCCCCTGGATCGAGTAGCTTGACCAGGCGCATTCCGACGGTGCCACCCATGCCAGATTCGAAAGGGATGGTCAGGGCGATGCGATTGTCGAGAGCGCCAGCGACAAAGGCCCCCTTACCCAATCGCGAGCACCCGGTCACCCCGACCTTCGTCCAATCGATAACGCCTGGATTCTGCTGCAACACGTCGAGGATACGACTGATCTGCCAGGCCTGAGCCGCCAGGTACCCCGCGGGGTGATCGGACCCATAGACATCGTAGAAGGGCCCTTCCTTGGGGCCGCTAGTGCCCGCCGTTTCGATGGCGTCGAAGCTGATTGTGGCGACCCCGCCCGGAATCGGCGGACCTCCGAGACCGCCAAAGACGATCATCGCAGGCGCTGGGGCAGTCGCCCCGTTCATGTTCACGCTGGCCGAAAACGAGGTGCTGCCTCCAGCGTCGTTCACCTCGACGGCGATGCTGGTGTTGCTGACCGACCCCGACACGGAACCCTCCGCCGGGACCGGCTTGTCGCCGTAGATGAACTCATATGCCTGCTGAAGAATCTCCTCGCGACGGCAGAGCCACTCACTCTTGGCGGTAATACGCGTCCCAGCCATCGTCATGAAGGGGTCGGGCAACTTGGGATCGGCGCTGAGCGAGTCGACACTGGGCATGGCCGGGACGCTACAATCGGCACTCGGGTCCTCGACGAGGCCCCAGTCGCCTCCGCTCGTGTCGGCACCCGTCGTGCTCGTGCTCGGTTCCTCCGGCGCCACCGCCCATGGCCGTGCCTTCCACGCCGGTCCCGCCCCCAGTCGTCTGTGGATTGCCCCCGCTACCGGTCGTGGCCCCGCCCATGCCGGACGTGTCGGTCGCTGAGGTCACTGCCGAGCCAGTCGTGCCACCGCCGTTCCCTGTCGAGCCCATCGTGCCGATGGCGCTACTGGTGATATCGGTGCTCGTTGCGGTTACCGCGCTGGTCTGACCACCGCTGCCGGTCACCGAGGAACTCTCGGGAACAGTGGCCGAGCTACCGCTTGCAGAGCTCGCGGTGTTCGTGTTGCCACTGCAGGCGGCCAGGGCCAAAAGCGGCAGAAGGGAAGCGGCGCTCGGTCCCACGCGGCGTCGTGTGGTCATCTCGAGTTCCCAAGCGTGGGCTGTGGAAAGCACAGCCAAGAATTTTACCATGTGGGACTCCACCGGGGCATATGCAATTCTTCGACCTGTGCGCGTGAGCTCGTGCGGAAGCCGCCAGCATGACCGCGGCGGACTCATGCGGGTGCTCACACAGAGTCACATGGTTGCGGCACCGATTCCCTGTGGTCATCTTTTTCGCGAGCGCTCTCCGATTTTCGATTCCAGGGCGATGGCGAGACAGTCTGGGTGCACTCCCGGTGCCGCGCCCTCGTGTTGCCACCGGTGAGAGTTGAGCCCGTTTCCACCGAAATCAGCGGGTCCAGGGGACCAAGCTAGCTTGACGGTTGGCCTCGGGCGCCAGCTCGTCAGGGCTCGCGACTGGGGAAATCCGTCGCGAGCGCCCGTACCAAAAGTTCAGGTCCGGGCGAGACGGGGCCGAAAGGAAGAGCGGTTCACAGCTCCAAAAGCTCGGTCCCCGCGAGCAGAAAGGCACCCGATGCGTAGTCATTGGTGCTGTCTTCGGTGGCGGGGCCAGGCTTCGCACCAACGGCTTGGACCCAGCCGAGGCGCCCTTGAGGGCTGACAGCGCTGGTGAGCGCCTCCCAGGCGCGCGTCACGGTGCCAAGGTACGTCGCACGATCGAGCACGCCATGGTGGATGCCCCAGGCGATGCCGAAACAGAAGAACGCGGTCCCGCTCGACTCGGGATTCGGAAACTCGTTGGGTTCGAGCAGGTTGGAACGCCAGAATCCATCCTCCCCCTGCGCGGTACGTAGCGTGTCCGCCATCTCGCGCAGCAGATTCTCGTAGTCGCCGCGCCTGGGATCGTCCGCTGGCAGGAACTCGAGCACGCGAGCGGTTCCGGCCACGACCCAACCGTTTCCACGCGACCAGAAGCTCGTATTGCGGAACGAATCGTCGCGCCAAAACAGGTGCCGTGTCTTGTCGTACAAGTAGGCATGCGTGTCCCACCACATGGAGTGCATGAGATCGATGTACTCGGTTTTTCCGGTTGCCAGTGCGACGCGTACCATGGCCGGAGGCGCCATGAAGAGCGAGTCGCACCACCACCACTCGTCGCGCCCTGGACGAGGCATCGCGACCATCTGATCGAAGACCTTGCGGGCCGAGCTCAACATGACCTCGTTTTCCTGCACTGGATCCATCAAGTAGAGCTCGGCATAGGATTGGATGCAGGTGTCGTTGTCGGCGAAGCGCGGATCGCCGTTCGAGTCGGGGCCGAGACCCCAACCGTTTGCCTCGCCCCAGCTCCGCGTCGCCTCGAGGTAGCGGCTCTCTTGGGTGACGCGGTACAGGGCAAGCAGCCCTGTGTGAAACACGGCGCGAACCCAATCGTTATTCGTGCTCGACCCGAAGCGCGCCAGCTCGTAGTCGGCCACTCGCCGCATGATGGCGAGCGTCTCCGAAGAATCGACGGCCGGCATTCCGCCGCTGCCCCCACCTGCCGTCACGCCGCCTCCACCCGCCGTTCCGCCCGCGCCAACGAGCGTTCCGCCGGTGCCGCCAACGAGCATTCCGCCCGCGCCACTCGTGCTGCCTCCGATGCCGCTCGTGCTGCCTCCGACGCCGTTCGTGCTGCCTCCGACGCCGTTCGTGCTGCCTCCGACGCCGCTCGTACCGCCTCCGACGCCGCTCGTACTGCCTCCCAGCGTGGAGGTTGTCCCAAGGCTCCCACCGCCAGTTCCCGACGATGAGCCACCAGTAGCTGCTGTCACCCCACCCGGGCCGGCGCTGGTGACCGTACCGCCCATCGCCATGCCGCTCCCACTCATCGTGGTAGCGTAGCCCGTGCCGGTAGCACTGGCGGGCGGCCCATCGCCGGAGCACGCGACGACGAACAGAAGCCCTATCAGGCCAGCGTACCCCGACACCCTCGCTGCCGCTTTTCGTACGGACGCTGCCGGGCGCCTGCCGTAAAACGAGGCGCCGTGCTGAGCGGTGGGAACACTAGGAGCGTGCCGTGGATTTGGCATCGAATCTCGTCGTTTTCTTGGGCAATGGGTTCAGAGTCGCCCTTGGGAATGGTACACAGGGCATCTGTATAATGGAGTGAGGCATCCAAATTGGTGTAAAAGAATTTTGCGCGGTCTGCGGGATCGATCCCGTAGCCGGCGCACGCATCCAACTAGCTGTGCTTGTGCTAACTTCGCGAACATGTCGCGGGTAGTGAACCGCTCGGGAGCGCAAGCCATCAGCCCAGGAGTCCGGATGCGCATGCTCGTTGTCGTGTGTGTCGGACTCGTTCAAGCGTGCAGCGGAGACGATGGTGTTCTGTCCGACCCCGAGACGGGCCCGGTCACCGGCGTAGGCACCACTTCGAACACAGGGTTCGGTGCAACGAGCGTGGGCGGTACTGGCGTGGGCGGTACTGGCGCGGGCGGGGCTAGCTCGGCAAGCGTCAGCTCGTCCGTTGGTAGCCCATCGGGTTCGCTGGGCAGCACGACGACCATGGGGTCGAGCAGCGCGACTGATGGGGGAACCGCTGCTGGCGGAAGCAGCGCCGGGGGCGCCAGCACGACGGCACCGGGCACCGCCACCAGCGGAGGCGGGACGGACACGGCAGGTGGCACGTCGACGGCCGATGCGACCTCCGGTTCGGGTGGCACGAGTAGCGAGCCGGAGTCTGGCTTTCCAGAAGATCCGCTGCCGCTGGTCTTGAGCAGCGATGGTGGCTGGTGCTGGTTTCAATCGCCGCGCGCCTTGTTTCTCGATCACTGGTTGGTCGTCGGCTCCGTCGCCTCGGGAGTCGATGGTGCGGCAAACACTGGCGACATCGATGCCATCGTTCACGACGTCGAATCGGGTCAAACGAGCATCGTGGAGCTTCACGATAGGCTCGAACTCGATGACCACGCCTCTCCGGCGTTCGTCGTGCGACCCGACGGCCGTCTACTTACGGTCTACGGGAAGCACGGTTCGGAGAATCATTTCTACACTCGGCTGTCCAGCGGCGGCAGCCCGCTAAAGTGGGAGAGCGAGCAAATGTTCACGCCCACCTCGGCCACTCGCCTCACCTACAGCAACCTGTACCTTTTGAGTGCCGAGCAGAACCGCATCTACGATTTCTATCGGGGGCTCGACGACAGCTATAAGCCCTCCTACGCTTACTCGGACGACCTGGGGGCCACCTGGCACAGCGGCAACATCGTGATCAATGTGCCGTCCCAACAGCGCCATCGGCCGTATGTCAACTACGTCTCGAACGGCGTCGATACGCTGCACCTCGTTTACACGGAGGCGCACCCACGAGACTTCGACAATAGCCTGTATCATATCTACTATCGCGATGGTTCGCTGTACCGAAGCGATGGGACCGTCATCGACACGCTTTCTCATGGTCTGGCGAGCCCCGACCAGGGCACCCGCATCTTCCAGGGTAGCGCGCAGAATGTAGCCTGGGTGGCCAATGTGGTGCTCGATGCCGATGAGCGCCCGGTGACTGTTTACTCGGTGCAGGTGGGGTCCCAAGGGCTACCAACCGGGCAAGGCGGGGATGATATCCGCTATCGCTATGCACGCTGGGACGGAGCCACATGGCAGGACCACCAGCTCGCCTTCGCAGGAAGCCGGTTGTATTCAGGCGAAGACGATTACAGTGGGTTGGTTCTAATCGACTCAGAAAACCCTTCCGTGGTCTTCCTTTCGACCAACTCGGATCCGGTGACCGGGGACCCGCTCGTGAGCGCGGCTGACGGTCGACGACATTACGAGATCTTCCGTGGTCTCACGCAGGATGGCGGCGCAAGCTTCACATTCACCGAGGTGACGCGGGATTCCTCGACCGACAACCTTCGGCCCATCCTCCCGCGGCCGGGGCCCGACGGGCAACGTGCACTGCTCTGGCTGCGCGGTAGCTACCGAAGCTACACCGACTACGAGCAGGAAGTCGTGGCGGTTCTCTATCGGGACTGACGCGATGCAGGTCGAGCGACCCCCTGCGGGGTAGCACGACGGGACGAACCCGGCTTGGAGCCCGCCAGCCGACGATCGCACGGGTTGACGTTCCCGAGGCACCTTCTGGCGAAGCCCATAATTGAAATCGTACTGCTCCCGTTGCTCTGGCCACGGAGCGACGAACCCCAGCCCGTTGCCGGGCCTTCGGGTCGCACGGAGCCTATGCGTTTCCGCCCCATCGAGAATGTTCTTGCTGGGCGCGAAGCGTCTACGCAGCTAGCTGTCCGGTCGCTGCGGCGTTGGCCCGGGTCCTTGCGCGGACGCCGATGCGAGCATTCGATGAATTCTGGCCCGCCCCGCAGGGTGCGCAGATGCTCAGCGGTGGGGCGCCAGTGTGCCGGTCCGCCGCCGAGCCCTCCAGAAAAACTCGCGGTTTATCCGAGACTTGCCCGAGGTCTGTCGTTACACTCCACGCTCGTTTTTGGAGGTAGTCATGTCTGCGCAGGGTAATGAAAAGGGTGATTCGTTCGTGTCGTCGTTGGGTGAGGGACGCGCGGCATTTTTGTCGGAGGTGAGCGAGTACAGTCTGCAGTCGGGTGAACGCTCGCCGGAAGATTTCCTGGCTCACTTCTCGAGTGAGCAGATCATGAATGCGCTCAAGGACCGCCCGAAGCTACGCGCGACGATTCTGACGGGCGCCACGGGCACGCACGAGAAGATCGCGCCGCGCATGTCCGCCGAAGCCGCGGGTGAAACACTGCAGATCGCTCTGGATGAAGAGATCGCCACGCCGCAGCAGATCGTCGAGCTGTTCGAGAGCGACGATCGTCAGCGCTACTTGGACGACAAGGCGCTCTGGGCGTTCACGTTCGAAGGTGAACCTTGGAGCAAGTCGCGCCAGGGCGCTGAACGAGAGCGCGCGCGGAGGCTCTTCGGTTATCTGTTGGGGCGGGCCTTGCACCACAAGCTCATCGATCAGAAGGAGCTGATCACGGCGCTGAGCGTAGCCAGGCTCACCACACTGCTGCCCCCGCAGATATTGGCCGCCATCATCGAGGCCAGCCTCGACTCGAGCAACAAGTTCTCGCATGCCGATCTGGTCGAGGTGGCGCCTCCGGAGAAGCTGGCGGAGTACGTTCCGCTCGACTACGTTTGGGAAAAGGTCGTGCTCCCCTTGATCGTCGAGCGCCACGGCTACGCTGGCGGAGGTGGAGAGCCGATCGCGGAAAAGAAGGCCGAGGCGGTCCCGCAAGGCGGCGCCGCAGCAGAGGCCGCCGAGGTCAGCGTGTCGGCGGAAGAGGCTGCGGAAGGCAAGCTCGACGACGAGGAGTTCAAAGAAGCCATCGAAGCTGCCGGAGACGTGGTCGAAGCCGAAGAACTCGCGGATGACGACGAAGAGGACGTCATGCTCGATGATGACGATGACGACGTGCAGACGGTCACCGAAGAGGACGACGACGTGTTCGACGACCTCTTGGAAGAAGGGCTTTCCGAGCCAGAAGCCTCCTCGGGGCCTGGGGTCAAGCGGACCGCTGGCGAGGAAGCGAAGAAAAACGCCAGCGCCCACTGACCCAAATGGGTGGCTTCGGGGTACGCGCCCGGAGCCCGTATCGAGCGAATACCCTCGTTGTCTGTCGATCGACAGGCGTTAGCGCTTGCCGGTGTCAGGTACGCAGATTCGGCGGAGGCGCGCTCTGGCGGGCGGTTTGCTTTAGTTGTGAGGTGGCTGCTACATTCAGCGGTCTCACATGAATGACCGCAAAACCCTGGCGGTGCTCATCGACCACCTGGATCCCACGGTGGGTGGCTACGCCGCTCAACTTCGAGCTGCTTTCGACACGGAGTGCCGCAAGCTCGACCACAATCTACTGATAGCGGTGGGGCGCTCGCTCGACGGGCCCCAGGGCCTGCAGCGCGCCCAGAATGCGGTCTACAAGCTGATCCGCGACACCAGCGTGGACGCGGTCATCCTGGTGTCCGGCGGCCTGGCCTCTTTTGCTGGGGCGGCGCGTATGCAGGAGTTTTGTGAGAGCTTCAAGCCGCTACCGCTCTGCAGCGTCGGTCTCGAACTCTACGGGG
Source organism: uncultured delta proteobacterium (assembly GCA_963809955.1). GTDB lineage: Bacteria > Myxococcota_A > Polyangia > Polyangiales > Polyangiaceae > JAICQQ01. The sequence continues at coordinate 254,575 of CAWELQ010000005.1, read as the reverse complement.
TGCCCAGCATCGTCATCGATCCGCGTCCCGGTCTGCTCGACCTGATGGATCACCTGGTGCGCGTGCACGCCTGCTCCCGTATCGCGTTCGTTGGTGGGCCTGCCAAAAACCCCGAGGCCGAGCAGCGCTACCAGACCTACCTCGAGTGCCTGGATCGCTACGGGCTTCCTTTTGACGAGGCCCTCGTCGAGCACGGGCCGTTTACCCTGATGGCTGGGTCCGACGCAGCGCTTCGACTCGTTGCGCGCTCGCCCAGGCCGCACGCCATCGTGGCCGCCAACGACGCGCTGGCGCTCGGTGCGGTCAAGAGCCTGACGAGTAGCGGGCTGAAGGTACCTCAGGATATCATCGTTACCGGATTCGACGATCTGGCGTTCGCGCGCTTCGCGACCCCGCCGCTCACGACCGTCCGCCAGCCCCTGGCTCGCATGGCGGCCCTGGCGGTCCGCTCGGTCCACAATCAGCTGTTGGGTCTCAGTGTCTCGCGTCGCACAGAACTCCCCGTCGAGTTGACAGTGCGCGATTCGTGCGGCTGCGGCGTGCGCGAAGCCGAAGCGCCTCCCATTTCCAATCGCGTGGTCATGCACCCAGCGGACTACCTCGAGGCGCACGCTTCCAAGATCCAGGGAGAGCTCGGTGCCAGTGTCGACATCCCCGAAGACGTGGCTCCGGGCTGGGCGGAAAATCTGATCCAGGCACTGAAGCTCGAGCTCAGCGGCGATCGAGGCGCTTTCATCGGCTATCTGGACGAACTGCTCGGGTCGATCGACGCTGACCTGCAGCTGTACGACGAGCTGCAGAAGCTGGTCACGCAGCTGCGCGAAGCGCTGGCGGCCGTCGGTAGCCCGGCACTCGAGGAGGTGTGGCATCGGGCGCGCCGTAGCATCTCACGAGCGAACTCTCAGGGCCATGCGCGCTTGCGCCAGGAGATGGACCTCGCCTACCAGCATCTTTTGTACACTGGCGAGCGTTTTGCCAGCGCGCTCGACCTTGCTCGCCTCAAGCAGGTGATGGCCGCCGAGCTGCCGGCTGCCAACGTGACCGACGCGCTGGTCATGATCTACAGCGATGCCGAGCATACACAGCTCGAGCCCCTGTTCTGTCTCCGGCGGGGCGAGCCGGTCGAGATCGAGCCCGTCCCGTACGATGCGCGCTTGCTCGTGCCGCCCAACGCGCCGCGCTCCGAGCAGCGCACCACCGCTTTCGTTCTACCCCTGACGTTCGGTTCGGAAAGCCTCGGCGTGGCCGTGTTTGGTGCCCGCTCGGGGATTCACGAAATGCTGCGCGTGCAGATCAGCGTGGCGCTCAAAACCGCGGCCATGCAACGGGCCCTCGACGCGCTCTCGGAGAGCGAGCCGAGAGTCCCGTCGCCTCCAGTGAAGGGCGCTGCCCGCCTCAAACAGCTCAGCGGCCTATTGAGCGCGGTATCTCAGGATCTGGCGCGAGCCGCCAAGGAGCTGGGAGAAGAAGTCGACGAAAGCTAGCTCGACTCGGCCGGCCCGAACCAACAGTGCGAGAGCGTCAGCGGGTGCCGTCTTCTGACGGCACGTTGCCAGTCGCGCGCGCTCCGTGGCGCCCACGCGCCGTGGGCTTCGATTCACCGAACTTGCCGAGGCGGGATGCCCCCTACGCCTTCAACCCATCGATGAGCGCATCGATCGAGCGGTCCACCAGCTTTTCGAACTCACCCTCGGCGAGCGGCCCGAGCTGGCCCACCAGGTACAAACTCATCATGCCGTGCGTCTGGCTCCAGACGATGACCGCCAGCTTCTCCGGATCCGCGGGCTTGAAAACCCCGGCTTCCAGGCACTCCTCGATCCGGTTCACCAAAAACCGGAAGCTCGACCCCAGACGTTCGCGTGTTTCGTCTCCCAGTTTATCGAACCCGAGGTCTGCACAATTGGTCATGAACATCAGTGCGTAGTCGCGTGGGTGTTCCCGGCCAAAGTCGAAATACCGGTGAGCCGTCGAGCGAAACCGCTCGAGCGGAGTCTCGGCATCGAGCGACCTCATCAAGTAACCCGCAAAGGTTCCGAAACTTGCCTCCAATACCTCGGCGAGCAAGGCGTCTTTGTCGTCGAAATGGCGGTACAATGCCGAAACCGTGAGTTTGCTGCGCTCCGCCACCCGACGCATCGAGAAGGCTTGCAGACCTTCCTCGCTGAACAAGTCCCGCGCTTGGTCGAGGATCAGCATTCGCGTATCAGCCATGTGAACACTGTTCACTCGTGAATAGCCCTGTCAAGTGCGTTCTTGCGCTGGGGGCACCGCGCCCGGACAGGCGAGCGCGGCCTGCTCAGATCCGCCGCACCAGTGCTACCAAAGCCGCGAAGCGCGCTTCCGTTTCGGAAAGCATCCAGCCGCGGACGCTCACCACCTTGCCGGTGCGATAGTCCTCCAGCGTGCGGTTGGAGACATCCTGGGCCAGGGCTGCGGGCTCGAGCGCGATGGCGCGCTCGCGCTCTTCGGGTCTCGGGAACCAGGCTTCGGTGATCTGCTCGGCCGTGGGGCGGTGTTCCAGGCTTTCGAGGTAGGCAAGCCCGATGCCTCGCAGAGACTCCCGTCGGCGCGGCAACTTGGAGAGGCGCTCGGCCAGCGTGCGGTAGTCCGGATTGGGAGAGCTGAACATCAGATGCTGACGGGCCTCGTGTGCGGTCAGCCAGACGCTTCCGACGACGAGGGCTCCCAAGGCGGCACGCCGAGTCGTGCTCATGAGTATCTCTCCTTGAGGTGCTCTCCCAAGCGTCTCGCCAGGGCGCAAATGGTGAGCGTCGGGTTGGCATAGCCGGCCGTGGAAAACACGGAGCTTCCAGCACAGTACAGGTTGTCGATGTCGTGCATCTTGCAGTTCCTGTCGACAACGCCGTAGCGAGGATCTTCGCTCATGCGCGTAGTACCGATGTGGTGGTGCCCACCCCACAGGGTTGGCCAGGCGTCTTTGGGTTTCTGATCGGTGTGCGGAAAGCTCAGCAGGCGTCCGATCGAAGTCTGGCCCACGGTGAGCGCGAGCGAACGCAGCGCCTCTTTGACCTTGCCATCGAGCATCTTCGGCACCTGCCAGTCCAGTGCGATGCGACGCATGCCGAGCGCGTCGCGGCTGGCTGCCAGCTTGACTCGACTTTCCGGATTGGGAGGCTGTTCGGCGCGCAAGAACAGCGTGAGCTTGGACTTGCCCGGCCGAGCACCGAGCTGCTCCATCAACGTGCCCACGCCCTGGGCCTCGATTTCGCGGCTTTCCCGGTCGCTGACCGGCGGATCGAGCGTGATGCTGATGCCGGGCATTTTCAGCGTACGCCGAGCGCTTTCGGTCAAGGCCCAGCTGAAGCGTACCGACGTGCCCTCGCCAAGGCGATGGGTTCCGGTGTAGCCGACCTCGTCGTACTGGTCGCTCATCATGACCTGGCCGACGATGGAGTGCGGATGGTCGCTGAAGAACCGGCCTACGGTGTCGCGCCCGTTTCCGACACCCGCCTTGGTGACGTCGTTGGAAGCCAAGAGCACGCGAGGATTCTCCAGCCCGCCAAGCGCCAGCACGTAGGCTTTGGCGCTGACCGACAGCGAAGGGCCCCTCAGGCAGCGCACCTGGAAGGATTCGACGCGATCGGCCGCGCGCGCCAACGCGACCTGTGTGAGGTTGGCGTAGGTGACGACGTGGACGTCCTCGCTGTCGACGAGTTCTTTGCGATAGCGCTGGCCGAAGCGGGTCGGGGGGCTGAACTGCCACGCGATGTTTTCCCAGACCTCGCTTTCTAGGGGAACCAGGCGCATTTGGTAGCGCTCGGCCCAGACCTTGGCACGATACTCGAAGCGGTCGAGTTCACAGTCCTCCTGCGCCATGGCGTAGAACGGAAAGAGCTCTTCGAAGTCGAGCGGCCAGCCCCCGAGCATGCCCGGCCGCGCCTCGAAGTCGAGCCTGTCCAGCGGGCGACACCAGCCAGTCCAGTGGTTGGTGCTTCCGCCGAAGAAGCGCAGGCGAGAGGTTTGAAGCGCCCAGTAGTCCTGGCCAACCACGGAGCCTTCGTACAGGGCTTGGGTGGGCTCGTCTCGCTCGAAGCCTCCGCTTTCCAAGAGAACCACTCCGACGCCGCTGCCCGCCAGAGCGCGGGCCAGGGTGATCCCGGCAGCGCCCGCGCCAGCGATGCAGACGTCCGCCGTCAACTGCTGGCCGTCCTGCAGCGTGCGAGCGTCCGTCAGCATGGCGAGCCCCGAGGCGTCGAGAGGGCGGCGCCTGGCGCTCTGGCGTCCCGATGGATGCGGAGCTCGTCACGATTCGGCATGCAATTTCGGGCATTACTCAAGTTGAGCAAGCCGGGCAACAGGCTTTTCCGCTCACCAGGATGGGAGGTGTTTTCGTCGCCCGGGGAGGTCTTTCGGTTGGGTGAGGGCGGCCGCTCGGGTCTTCAACGACGCTTCTCGCCCCGCGCCTGGCATGTTCGTTGACGCTCGCTGCTGGCACCGGAGCGAGGGCTGCGAAAGCATAGGCAGCGCTGTAAAGTGACGCCGCTGCTACATGCCTGGCGGAAGACGACAGGGGAGGACTCTGTGCGACAGGTTGTGCGATGGGCGAGTGCGTGGAAAAGCCGTGCTGGATGACGCTGTGAGCCATTGTTTCTATTCCCGACGGGCGACGAATTCTCGGAAAAGAGGCTGGCTCGTCGATTTGGCCGTCTGTCCTTTCGGATTGCGATCGTTCGGGGTATTGGGTTGTGGGCGGTCTGCCGTTGTAAAGTAGACTATGAGGCTGAGCGCGCTCCCTCTGCGCACGGATCCGATGCCGACTCCGCCCACACAAAGCTCGCGCGACGCAGCGACCGTTCCGGACCAGTCCTCGGGTGACTTCGAGGTGGCCCAGACCGCGACGTCCTGGAGCGGCATCCCCACGGCGGAAGACGACGAGCTGATTGGCCAGACGCTGAACGACACTTACGTCGTCGAGAGCATCATCGGCGAGGGGGGGATGGGACGGGTCTATCGGGCTCGGCACACACGCATCGAGCAGAAGCAATTCGCGCTCAAAGTGGTGCGCCCCGAGTTCACGCGCAACACCGAGGTTATCGCCCGTTTTCGCCGCGAGGCCGAAGCCGCCGCGTGCGTAACGAATCCCAACGTGGTTGGCGTGTACGACGTGGGTCGAACCGCCCAGGGTTGGGAATACATGGTGTGCGACTACCTGAACGGTGTCGACCTGGCCGCGCATATCGAGCGAGTCAAGAGGGTGAGCATCGAGACGGCCGTGCACATCGCCCTGGGGGTGTGTCATGGGCTCGAAGCGGCGCACGAAGCGGGCGTGATTCACCGCGACCTGAAACCGCACAATATCTTCCTGCTCAGGGACTCGAGCGGGTTCATTGGCTCGCGCCCCGAAATCAAGGTGCTCGACTTCGGGCTTTCGCGCTTTCAGGACGCGGGCGACACGGAGTTGACGAAAACGGGTGTCATCATGGGCACCCCCGCGTACATGGCGCCGGAGCAGGCAAGGGGAGAACGCGTCGACAACCGCGCTGATGTCTACGGCGTGGGCGCTGTGTTATACATCGCCCTGACGGGGCAGCCACCCTTCAAGGACGAGACGGTTCAGTTGATTGTGCTGCAAGTCATCGGCAAAGAACCGATTCGACCGCGTACGCTCAACCCGGACATCCCCGAAAATCTGGAGCTGGTGATTCAGCGCGCCATGGCGAAGGATCCGAGCGAGCGCTATCAGAGCATGGCCGAGCTCAGAAGGGCGCTCGAGCCATTTGCCAGCGAAGCGCCGCTTTCCCACAAAAATGGGGGCAGAGCGCAGCTACAGACGCGGGGCGCTTTGGAGGCGGAGGCGCACACGGTGGCTGCCGCCCGAACTCGACTGGTGTTGTTCGCCCTGTTCGGCGTGACGATGGTGATTGCGAGCCTGGCAAGCGCCGTGACCGGTATCGAGCTTCTGACGGGCAAGCTGACGCTCACGCCCACTGAACTCGGGCTGCTGCTCTTGGCCATCGTGGGCACGTCGCTGACGCCCGCGCTACTGTTGGTGCACCGCTTCAAGAAACGGGTTTGGGACAACAACGCGCGGGTGCTCGACGCGCTGGACAGCGTGCGCACACCGGTATTGGTGGGCTTGATGACCTACGGCTTGGGCGGCATAGCGATCCGTCTGTTCGACGACGTCGTGGGACGCTTCGCCTGGGAGGATCTGCTGGGCTCCGCGGCGGGGGTGGGCTGGCCAGGCTGGAACCTCCTGTTGCCTTTGATCGCCTTCTGGGCTGCCGGGGCGGCCGTGCTGCGTCGACGCTGGCTCAGCGGGGGCGTTTCCGCTTGGCGTCATTTCTTGCTGGGCGGGCCCTACGTCGGTCTGGGCGCGCTGCTGTGTGGGGCCGTGCTGTATTGGGGCTTCCAGTGGCGGGCGCTGGCGCCCGCCGAGCGTCCCAGCGCCTCGGCCGCCAAGGCCGAGGCGGAGCTGCCCAAGGCGGCGCCTCAGGCAACGGTGAAGCTCCCGCCCACGCGTGTGACCGATCCGGTACCGAGCGAGAAACCTCGGAACGGGCCGATCAAGCGCGCCAGCGCCGACGAACTGGTGGCCGCGGTAAGCAAGGGGGCAGACGGCCTGCTGCCGCTTTCGGAACGTTACCCACGTGACCCGGCCGTGCTCAAACCGCTCGTGATGGCTTTCGCGAGCCGAGCCACCACCCTGGCGGATGCCATGGCCGTGATGCGGCGCTTGTTCAGGGTCGCCCCGGAGGAAATCCTCGACGGCGACCTTAGATTTCTGGTTCGACGAGGCGCCGCGACCCCCGGGCAAACCTCGAAGCTCGCTTTCGAGCTGATGACGGAGTACATGGGCTCGTCTGGATTCGACCTGCTCTACGATCTCTGGTTGACCAGCCCGAAGGTCTCGGAAAAGGCCAAGAAGCTCCTCGACGACCCGAAGAATCAGGCGAGGTTCTCGCCTGCGCTTGCTGTCGCTTACGACCTCAGGCAGGCGGATTCTTGCGAGGCCAAAGTCCCGCTGTTGGCGCGCGCAGGTCAGTTGGGCGACGACCGCAGCATCGCGATTTTGTCTCCGAAGGCCACGGGAACCAAGCGGGGTTGCGGTCGCTGGAAGCGCAACCCATGCCCGGCGCCCTGTGCCAAGGAGGCCGTCGACTACCTGAAGGCCATCAAGCAGATCTCCCTCAGACAACGCGCGACGGGGCACTGAGGGGCTCGGTTGAACCGGGCTAGACGATTTCGAAGGTCTGCCCTTGCACGGCGTCACGCAGCCCGTAAAGCGCCTCGTTGACCTTGTCCCAGCTCTTCAGCTTCTTCATGTTGCCTACCCAACGGGCGACGTTGGGGTAGTTGTCGAAGTTGCAGCCGATGACCTCGCCGAGCGTGAGCAGACCGACGCCGAAGTAGTCGGCGATGGTTATTTCGTTCCCGCACACGTATTGGTTGTCGGGGCCGATGATGAAGTCGTTCAGTACCGATAACCAGGTTTGCGAGCGCTCTTTGCCCCAGGCGAGGGTTCCCGTCTGAATGGCGTCGGACTGGCGCTTGTGATTGGGAAAAACCTGCGGATAGATCAGATTGTAGGCGAAGTCGCGGTAGAAGTTGGTGTTGAACCAGTCCATGCGCTCGTTCACTCTGGCGCGTTTTTTCAGATCCTTCGGGTACAGAGGCGAGTCGATCTTGTCGGCCAGATACTTCAGGATGGCGGAGCTTTCGGTCAGCCTGAGGTCGCCGTCTTCGAGCACTGGCACCAGGCGATTGGGGTTGATGCTGACGAACGGCTCTTTGTGGTGTTCGCCCGTCATCAGGTCGACCATCTGCTCTTCCACCTGGATGCCGTTTTCGGCTATGAACAGCCGCACCGGGCGGCTCGTCATGGACACGGGGTGCATGTAAAGCTTCATGGCTTGTCGGATCCTTTCGTGAATGGGCTTGTCGTGGCGCCCCGAGGGGTGTGGTGGTCCCCAAGCAGGAATGTCCAGGGCGCCCTCCGGAAGTCTTCCAGAAGATACGGGGCCCGCCCCTGACAGAGCAAACGGTTTGTCATGACGCGTTGCGCGGCGAGTCTTTGGCAGGCACTGGCAACGATCCGGGCCGGGCAGCGCCGGTGTGGGCGAGGTGGAGCCGCCCGGTCGGCGAAGCAGTCGAGCGTGCCGCGCCGGGGTCCTGTGAAACCTGCTTGGCTTTTGTGGCCGTCTGTAGTCAGCTGAACACGTTGCCATCGCGAAAAAGAGGACATACCGTGACGCTCAAACATAGACTCGGATTGGCTCTGTCGTTCGGCCCGATGCTCTCGAGTGTCCCGGCGTTCGCACAGCAGGTCGAGGTCAGCGGCGAGGCGCGTCGCCACCTCGAGGCAGGCGTCCACTTCATGGACAGCGCCTGGTCCATCGAGCCTCGGGTCGGGTTGGATTCGGCGCTCCTGTCGCTTTCGGGGAGCTTCTGATGGCGCGCCGCGCTCGGAGTTCGCTTCGGCGGGTCGTTTTGTTGGCGGGCCTCGCCCTGCCTGGCGTGGGGTTCGTCGGGCTCAGCAGCTGTAAGCGCCAGGACGCCGAGGCGCCGATGGATCAGGCGGCTGCCGCGAGTGCCAGCGCGCCGGCGACCTCTATGTCGACTGCGAAGCCGGCGAAGCCCTCCGCGCTGTCGGATTCTGCCAAGCCGGGTGCTGCGGACGGAGCCGAGCCGCTGGCGGTGGGCGACCCTGCCCCCGATGTCAGTATGACTTTGCAGGACGGCAAAACGCTCAGCCTGAGCTCGCTGAAAGGAGAGCAGGTCGTCGTGTACTTCTACCCCAAGGACAACACGCCAGGCTGCACGGTCGAGGCCCAAGGCTTTCGGGATGACTACGAGGCCTTCCGGAAAGCGAAGGTGCGAGTGCTGGGTGTTTCTCTGCAAGACGCCGCCTCGCATCAGGCGTTCATCGAGCAGCACGAGCTGCCCTTCGACCTCGTGGTCGACACGGAGGGCAAAGTCGCGCGGGCCTTCGGGGTCCCGACGAGCGGCGAATACGCGTCGCGTCAAACGTTCCTGATCGGTGCCGACGGCAAGGTGAAACAGCGTTGGCTCCACGTAGACCCGGGCAAGCACTCCAAGGAGCTACTCGACGCGATCGAGAAGTGAGCGTGCCCGAGCTTCCGCAACGAATCCCAGAAACTAGACGCTGCCCTGCCGGTACCTCGTTTTGCGGCGTGCGTTGGCGTGGTATGCCCGGGACCCATGTACGTAGCCGATCAGACTCGTTACGAGACCATGCAGTACGTACGCGCAGGCCGAAGCGGCCTCAAGCTGCCGCGTATTTCCCTCGGGCTCTGGCACAACTTTGGCGGAGTCGACAGCCACTCGCAGGCACGCACCATGCTGCTTCGGGCGTTCGACCTGGGAATCACCCACTTCGACCTGGCCAACAACTACGGGCCTCCCCCCGGATCCGCGGAGGAATGCTTCGGCAAGGTCCTCAGGGCGGATCTCGGGCGCTACCGTGACGAGCTGGTCGTCTCGACCAAAGCCGGATACTATATGTGGGAAGGGCCCTACGGCGAATGGGGATCGCGCAAGTCCCTGCTAGCCAGCCTCGACCAGAGCCTCAAGCGCATGGGGCTCGAGTACGTGGATATCTTCTACAGCCATCGCCCCGACCCCGAAACGCCGCTTTCGGAGACCATGGGCGCGCTGGCTCATGCGGTCGAGAGCGGCAAGGCGCTGTACGCGGGCATCTCTTCCTACAGCCCGGAAGATACCGCTCGTGCCGCCGAGCTCCTCGCAGACTTCGGCGTGCCGTGTTTGATCCACCAACCCAAGTACAACATGTTCGAGCGTTCGATCGAAGCCGGACTGCTCGACGTTCTCGGCGAGCGAGGTATTGGCTGCATCGCATTTTCTCCGTTGGCGCAAGGGCTGCTCACCAACAAGTACCTTTCTGGCGTGCCCGAAGATTCGCGCGCTGCCAGCCCCCACGGCTTTCTCAAGGTTGAGGCGCTGACCGACGAGGTGCTCTCCCGGGTGCGACAGCTCAATACGCTGGCCAGGGAACGCGGACAGAGCCTGGCTCAAATGGCCCTCGCTTGGGTGCTCAGGCATCCCAAAATGACTTCCGCCGTGATCGGCGCGAGCCGTGTGAGCCAGATCGAATCCGCCGTGCGGGCTCTCGACAAGGCCGAGTTCAGCGCCGAGGAGCTCGCGCGCATCGAGGCCATTCTGGCCTAGAGCGACAAACAAAGAACCGTTCCGGCGAGTCGCCCTGGGTTCGTCGAGGGTTCGTATTGAGCGACGCCTCGGGCGAGGCTAGATTAGGCGTGGATGCGACAGTTCGTGGAGCGATGGATACTGGTCGGCGCGTTGCTCGCGTCGACTCAGCTCGGATGTGGCGGTCGGTCGACGCTGGCGCTCGGCGACCACTCGGTAGGGGGCGAGCCCAGCGATGGTTTTGGCGGCTCCAGCGGAGCAGCGGTCCAGAGCGCTTCCGGGGCGACGACCAGTGGCGCCCCTGACCCCGGTGACGATCTACGCAAGCTCGACAAGCTGGACATCCTGCTGGCCGTCGACGACTCGATCTCGATGGCCGACAAGCAGCACTTGCTGCGCCAAGGGGTCCCGGACCTGATCGGCAGGCTTGCGAACCCCTTGTGCGTGGATGGCGCGCGGCGCCCTTATCCCGATCTGACCCCGGCGGCGGGCCAAGCCTGTCCCGCCGGCCCGGACGGCCAACCTCTCGATCGCGAATTCTTGCCGGTGCTCGACGTGCATGTCGGTCTGGTGACCTCGAGCCTCGGCAACGCAGGGGGCACAGGCCCTTCGTCGAAGACGGACCAGGCTCATCTGCTGGGATCGCTCGACCGAGGTCAGGGCCTGCCAGGCATGACGCCGGAGGGTTTCCTCGCCTGGGATCCGGAGACGCCTCAAGAAACCTTCGAGAGCGAGGTCGCGCAAATGGTGGAGGCCGCCGGGGAAAGCGGGGGAGGGTTCGAGTCGTCCCTCGAGGCCTGGCTGCGTTTCCTGGTCGATCCGGCGCCTCATGAGCGGCTCGTGAAGGTGCCCTGCTCGCCCGACGCTGTGGAACCCGGTTGCGTCGAGAAGCTGGGTATCGACAACGAGCTGCTCGGGCAACGCCGGGCCTTCCTGCGCCCGGACTCGGTCGTTGTCATCCTGGTGCTCTCCGATGAAGACGATTGTTCGGCGAGCGCGGAGCCGAAGAGTTGGGAAATCATGTCGAGCACACGGGTAGCGCGCGGCTCGTCGGTATGCGACTTCGCTCCCAACGATCCGTGCTGTTACTCGTGCGGTGCGGAGCCGCCCACGGGCTGCGAACCCGACCCCATCTGCCTGGAGCAGCCCTTGGTACCCTCGGTGGACGACCAGTCGAACTTGCGCTGTTTCGAGCAGAAGCGCCGCTTCGGGCGCGACGTCCTCTACCCCATAGCGCGCTACGAGAACGCCCTGACTCAGCCCGTGCTCTGCCCCGCCCGTACGGACCTGAGTCCGGTCAATGACTGCTCGCAGCTGGTCGAAAACCCCCTCTTCATGGATCTAGCGCGCGGTGGGCCAGCCGTGCGTACGCCCGCAGCGGTATTCCTCACCTTCATTGTCGGAGTTCCCTGGCAAGATCTGGCGACGGAGCCGCTGATGCTGCTCGACCCCGGCAACGACGCGCTGAGCTACAAGTCGCCGGCAGAGCTTGCTCGGGACGGCAGTTGGGATTTGCTGATTGGCGACAGCATCGATCCCCCAAGGGATCCATTGATGCTGCAGTCCGTCGACATTCGGGCCGGCGTGCACCCCATCACCGGAGACGTCATCGCGGGACCCGAGGCCTGGCCGATCACCAACCGGATCAATGGGCACGATCGCACCATTCCCAGCCGGGATGACTTGCAGTACGCCTGCACCTTCCCGCTTCCCGAAGTCCGCGATTGTCAGGGCCAGCGCCCCTGTGATTGCTCGGATCCGGTAAAGGGCATCTCCCCGGACAACCCGATGTGTCAAGACCCAGTGACCGGCGTGTACTCGACCCTGCAGCACAGCGGCAAGGCCTATCCCGGGCAGCGCCACGTGCGGCTCGCTCGAGAGCTCGGGCAGAACGCCGTCCTGTCGTCGATCTGCGCGCGCAATACCAATGATCCGAGTCGAGCGGATTATGCGTACCGTCCCGCGGTCAGCGCGCTGATCTCGCGCATTGCACCAATTCTGAAGCAACCGGATTGAAACCAGCTATGTGTCTTCGGAGAACAACTCGCGTTTTTCTGCTGGCGTTTTCAGGGTGGCTGTCTGCCTGCGAGCTGCCGGGGCTCGGCACGCCCAAGCAGGCCGAGCCCGAGCCCAGCAGTGTTGCCGAGCCGAGCGAGACGGAGGTGACGGCCACCCCCATCGAAGCTCCACCCGAGTCCGAGCCGACCAGCACGGAGCCGCCGCCACAGGTCCCCGAGGTCGCGCGAGACGGTGTGCACGAGACCGGAGAGCAAACGCGTGGCCGTCTGGCTCCCGCCAAGATCAGCCCCGTGCTGGAAGCCCACTCTGCGCAGTTTACCCGCTGCTACTCCGATGCGCTGGCCAGCGAACGAGCACTCTCGGGTCGCGTCACCCTGCTCATCGTCATTGCGCCGGATGGTCGTGTCCCATTTGCGAAGGTATTGCCCGAGCGTACCACGCTGAACCACGAGGGAGTCCAGGAGTGTCTGATTCGGGAGGCGAAGACGCTGACTTTCGAGCGGCCGATTGGTGGCAGGGTGGTGACCGAGTACCCGCTCGAGTTTGCGCCTGCCGATCCGGAACAGAGCGCGAAGTCACTGCCAGCGAAAGCTACGCAGGGAAAAGAGGAAGCCCAGGGCGCCCCAGGCGAGCAGCACCAAGAGCTGGGGCCAGCAGTTCAGAAATGAGGCGCCGTCGTTGAAGATGGCGCGCAGGCTGTCCACCAGGGCGGTCAGGGGCAGCAGGCGAATCGGAGCTTGCAGCCATTCGGGGAACCGCTCGTAGGAGAAGAATGCGCCGGAAAGCACCCACATGGGTAGCTGGGCGAAGTTCATCCAGCCGTTGGCGGCCTCCGTGTTGTCGACGCGTGCTCCAATCAACAGGCTCACTGCCGCAAAGGAGGCCGCGCCCGAGAAGGCCATCAAGAGCAGGCTCGCATAGTCTCCCTGAACGCGGGTTCCGAAGACCAGCGCTCCGAAGCTGACCAGAACCGCGAGCTCGAGAACGAGGAAGATGGAGCGCGAGAAGAAGTACGACAACAGAAAGTGGCTGCGCAGCATGGGGGTGACGGCATAGCGTCTTAGAAGCCGCCTCTTTCGCGCGACGACCAGGTTGTAGCCGACACCCCACATGCTGCTGCCCATCAGGTTGAGACCGATCAGCCCGGGCAGCAAGAAGTCGATATAGCGAGAACCCGGCTCGGTGACTTCGCGCACGCGCAAGGACAGTTTGTCCTTGCGCCCCGCCGCCGTTTCCAGCACGTCGCTGACGGTGCGGCGCGCGAGGGGACTCGTGTCGCGAGTCGAGTCGAAGTGCAGCACCGGGCCCCTTTCGCCGAGTTCGACCACGATGTCGAGCTTTCCCGTGCCCAGCTCTCGCTCCGCTCGCGCTTGGCTCATGCGACGCGCGTCGAGCTGATCGCTGGCGAGCAGCGCGGCGGCGAGCCGAGACGTCTCTCGCTCGACGACGCCGACCTGGGGCAAGTTCGCCGGCTGATTGCGAAACGCCAAGCCGAGCCCAATCGCCATCAACAGGGGAAACCCGAACACCCAGAAGACCGCGCCCTTCTCGCGCCAGAACTCGCGCAGCCGCGTCTTGGTCAGCTCGAGCAAGGGGCTCACGGCTGACTCCCCTCAGTGGCACCCTCGGCGTCGCTCGGGGACGTCTCCTCGGGGTCGTTGCCATGGGTTGGCTCGGCGCGCAGCTGGCGGCCCGTCAGTGCCAAGAAGACGTCGTCGAGCGTGGCTTGGTGGGTGCTCAACCCAATCGGTACGATACGCTGTCGTTCGAGTTCAGCGAGCACTTCCCTGAGCGCGGTCAGACTGCGCGCAATCGTCAGGCGGTAGCGCCCTCCACGCCGATGCACGGTGTTCACCTGGGTCGCCGCGCTCAGCGCATTCGTATCCACTTCCGCGTCGCTCTCGAATTCGACGAACTGGACCAGACCGAGGCCGTCTATCAGCGAGCGCGGCGTACCCTGGGCGATGAGCTCGCCCCGATCCATGATCGCAATGCGGTCGCACAGGGCAGCGGCCTCTTCCATGTAGTGGGTGGTGATGAGCACCGTACCGCCCGCTTCGCGGAACTTTTCGACGACCTTCCAGAGCGCCTGGCGGGCGCGCGGATCGAGGCCGGTGGTGGGCTCGTCCAGAAACAAGATCTCCGGCGCGCCGACCAGCGCGCACCCCAGCGCCACGCGCTGACGTTGGCCCCCCGAGAGCTGATGAAAACGCTTGCGGCGCTCGGCACGGAGATCGAGCAGGGCGATCACATCCGCCACGTCGCGCCCCTTCGCGTAGAAGGAGCGAAACAGCCTGAGGACCTCTTCGACCTCGAGCTTGTCCGCGAGCTGCGTATCTTGCAGTTGCACGCCTATTTGCTCACGGATGGCCTGATCGTTGCCGCTCTTCCAGTGCAGACCGAGGATTTCGAGGTGGCCGGCGTCTGGCGTCGTCAGCCCCTCGATCATTTCGACCGTGGTGGTCTTTCCAGCGCCGTTGGGGCCGAGCAGCCCGAAGCATTCGCCCCGCGCAACGTCGAGGTCGATGCCCGCCACGGCGACTTCGGGCCCGTACCTTTTTAGCAAGCCACGACATGTAATGGCGGTGGTGGACATGAAGAAGAATCAGGAGTCAGAGTCGTCGGATTTTGTCGAACGTTGGCCGAGTCGGAGGAAACCCCGTGGCCTGATCCCCGCATTGGGACAGGATGCACCACGGTTTGCGAAGCTGTGCGGCAATAGTTCGGTGACACGAGACCTGTGCCTGCTGAGCCGCAGCGGGTCCACTAATCAACTAGAGGGTTGAGAGCCACCCCCTGACGCCGAAAATGCAAGCTACGCATCCTCCATTTCGTCCATTGAACGTTCGGACTGTTTCTGCTGCCCCCTCGCCGATACGGGTGAGCGACGAGGAGCTGGAAGCCGAACCGGTCGAACGAGTCGACGAGGCCGAGTTCGACGAACTCGAGCGAGCCGAGATGGAGCGAGACATGCCGCCCAGCCGAGTCGACCTGACCGAGCGAGTCGCTGCGGCCCTTTCGGCGAGCAGGCGTGCCGAAGCGAACCTACGCGCGTTGTTCCGCACCGTGAAGTTCCTCGGAGCCAGCGTGGGGGCCGCGCGCGAGACGAACCAGCATCTGTTGAGCGAGCTCAGCGCGCTGCATCGGGCCTTGGGAGCCGGCGCTTTCGCCGACGCAGGAGACGACCCTTCGGATCGGAGCATCGAAGCGCGAGCCTCGCTGCTCGAGCGTGCGCTGAACGAGGCCACCGAACAGGCAGTGCGCGAGCGAGAGTTCCTGATCGCCGAGCATGATACCTTCATCGCCAGTTTGATAGCGGATCACGAAAAGGAGACGTCCGTTCTGCGCCGGCGCGCGGCCCAGGCCGAACGCAAGCTGGCGGAGCGTGAAGTCGAGGACTTTGCTCGGAGCTTCGAAGACCACTGACGTCGGGCCGAGCTACAGGCACGTCCCCGTGCTTTCGTCACAGCGAAGTCCGTCGTCGACGCAGTTGCGCACGTCTTTCCAGCCCGTTCGGTCGTCATTGCAGCGCTGCAGGCTGGTGTTCAGACAATTGAACTGGCCGATCGCGCACTCGGGTGAACCGCAGCTGGCTTGCCCCGCGTTGCACAGGGCGTGGGTGGCGCAGCGATCCACTCTCGTCCAGCCGGAGTCGCCGCATACCTCCAGATAGACGTCGTTGCAGCGGTAGGCCCCTGCCTCGCAAGGAGTAGGCTGGCAGCCGCTGAGCTCGCACACCTCGCCGGCACTGCATTGTTCGACGACATCCCAGCTTCTGAGCGAGTCGTTGCAGCGCTGAAAGGCGTTGTTCAAGCAGCGAGTCTCTCCGGATTCGCAGACCGGTGCGTCGCAGTCCTGATCGTTGGCGTTGCACAGATCTCCCTTGCAGAACGTCATGAACGCGAACTTGGACTGATCGGCAACGCAGCGGAACAGGCCGTCCGGGCGACACACCGCCCGGTTCGCGACGGGGCAACCGGGCTCCTCACAGGTCTGCTCGCTGGCGTTGCAGAACTGTGGCGCGGCGCAGTCGTTGAAGCTCTTCCCACGCACCCGTCTCGTTGCAGCGGCGCAGCAGTGCCCCGTTGCACTCGATAGTGCCGAGGGTGCAGGGTTGGCAGGTCCCGGCGCTGACGCTGCATTCGGCATCGCTCGCGCAAGTTGCTATCACGTCCCAACCGTTCCCGAATGCGTTGCAGGTCTGAAGCTCGGCACCGACGCAGCGCAGCTCGCCCGCCGTGCATGGCGTGAGGCAGGTCGCCAAGAGCCCCTGGCTCGCCTGAGCGTCCGCGGCCACCGGATCGCAGAGCGCTGGGTCCGGGCAGCTGGCCACCTCGACCTCGCGATCGCGAGCGAGTGTGCAGCGCAAGAGCTGGGCGCCGTTGCAGCGGTGCTGCCCACCGACTGCGCAGGCCTGCGGGGTGCAGCTGGCACTCTTGCGATCGTCGGCCACGAAGCAAGTTTCCTCGCTGTCACACTGCTGGATTTCGGTCCAGGTCTCGGTGTTCGCGCACTGTTGGATGATCCCTGCGTTGCACTGGAACTCGCCGACCGTGCAGGGCCGGCACGAGTCGGAATTCAGGTTGCATTCGTCGGCCGTGGCACATGCGTCCACCAGGCTCCAGCTGCCGTCGGACCCGCACACCTCGAGCTGCTTGTCGTTGCAGCGGTGCGTTTCCGGAATGCACTCACGGCAACGCCCGGCGCGCGAGTCGCAGTGCTCTTCGCTGGCGCAGCGATCTTGTTCTACCCAGCTATTCAGATTCGGCCCGCAGGTGTAGAGCCACGGCCCGACGCAGCGAAAGCTTCCCGCCTCGCACAGGGTCGTCGGAGTCTCGATTGCGGGGTCGGCGATTTCGAAGTCACCGAACAGCTTGTGGCAACCGCTCACGGCCGACAAGGTGACCAGGAGCAGCGCGGCCCAGTGGTTTCTTGGGGAAAAACGACCTTGCATCGAATGGGACAGTCAGGCCGGTTTGGCCGGAAACATCACCTTTGGGGCATAGCAGCGCGCCAGGGTAGCGCAAAGCCTTTGCGACGCATGCCCCGAGCCCTGGGGCCGCTTCCTGGGAGCTCTCACTATCCGGTCGTGCTGGTTGCGCCGCCCGTACCCGTTGCCGAGGAAGTGGAAGTGCTGGTCGTGCCTCCGGTCCCGGTCGTGCTGGTGGCTCCACCGGTACCTGTCGTGCCGCCCGTGCCTGTCGTGCCACCAGTGCCGCCGCTGCCTGTCGCTTCGCAAGCGCCTGCGTTGCAGACTTCGTTCATGTCGCATGGCATGTCGCTCCACGCGCCGGCCATGCAAGTCTGCCTCACCCCCATGGATGAGCACTGGGTAGCGCCATTGGTGCATTCGCCGCAGATGGTGCCGGCGCAGCTATGGCCGTTCGCGCAAGCGGTGGTCACTACGGAGCCCGAGGGGCAGCTGGTGATCTGCCCGACGTTCGTGCTGTCATTCATGCACGTTGGCGTGAAGGCGCCGGGGGCGGGATCGCAGGTGTAGCAGGTGGGGCCGCTGCCAAGGTCGAGGCAGTAATACGGGCAAGTCTGAGTCGTGCTCCACGCGCCGGAGCTGCACGTCTGCAAGTTGGTGCCGCTGCACTGCTCCGAGCCGTCCAGGCACATGCCACAATCGCCGCTGGCGTTGCAGCTCACGTCCGTGCACGAACTCGGAGAACCATATTGCCCGTTCGCGCAGGTTTCGACTTGGCCGACCTCGGAACTGTCGTTGGTGCACCTGTCAGCGCTGCACACGCCGCAGTAGGCGCTGGGGGCCATGCCGTAGCAGGTGAAGGGGCTGCACGAGGTGCCGCCCGTGGACGGCCATTTGCCGTTGCTAGCGCAGGTCTGGAGCAGGCCGGCGTCGCAGCGCTTGTCACCCGGCGTACACGTGCCGCAATAGGCGCCCGGCGCGTCTCCGAAACAGCCGTTCGGGCAGCTGGTCGCTGTGTTCCAGCTGCCGCTCGACGAGCAGTCCTGGATCGAGCTCGAGTTGGCGCATTGCTTCTGGCCGGAAAGGCACTCGACACAGCTGCCGGCCGAGCAGATCTTGCCGCTGGCGCAAGCCGTCTGGCTCTGCCAGGCGCCAGAAACGCACAGCTGGGGCACCGGCACCGAGTCGGTCGAACACTGCTTGTCGCCGCTCATGCACGAGCCGCAGGCCGCGTTCGGGTAGCTCCCGTAGCAGCCATTGGCGCAGCTGGTGGCGGGCTGCCAGGCGCCCGAGACGCAGGCGTGGATGTTGCTACTGTTGCCCACGCACTCCTTGGCCCCATCGGCGCATTCCTCACAGGTGCCATTGGAGCACTGGGCACTTTTCGCGCAGGTCATGGCCGAGCTCCAGGTGCCATCCGAGTTGCAGGAGCGCACGCTGGTCGCGGTCAAGCACTCGGTATCGCCGATGGCGCAGTCGGCGCACTTGGCCACGTTGTTGATCACCTCGCAGACCTTGCTGGACGCAGTGCAATCGGTCGTCGACCAGGTGCCGTTGCTCCCACAGGTCCTGAGGGTGCCATCGTCCATGCACTCGGTGGCCCCGGGAGTGCATGCCGCGCATTTGCCCACGCCTCCAATGCTGGCGCACACCGGCGTCGACCCCGAGCAGTTGCTGGCGACGAGATTGCCGGCCATCGAACACGACTGCACCGTGGTCGAATTGGAGCACTTGTTGGTGAACGAGGTCGGGTCGCACTGCGCGCAGCTGCCATCGAAGCAGATGGGGGTCGAGCCGCCGCAGGCCACGGTTTCGGAGACCCATGTTCCGGTCGCGGCGTCGCACACGCGTACGCTGGCCGAGGTGGCGCATTCAGTCTCGCCTGGTGCGCAGTCGGGCGCACAGAAATCGAGCGTGCCGCTGTCGATGCAGGTGATGTCGCAGCTGGTCGTCGCACTCCAGGTGCCGTCTGTCTTGCAGCTTCTCACCCCGCTATTGCTCGAGACGCATTCCTTGACGCCCGGCTTGCAATCGGGCGCGCAGGAGTCGGGGCCGTCGGCAACGATGCAGGCGTACATGCACGCCGAACCGCCGCCCCAGACCCCGTTGGTGCAGGTTTCGAGCGAGCCAGAGTTACACTGCTTGTCGCCGTCTTGGCATTCGCCGCAGAAGTCGTCGAGCCCCTCGTCGATACAACTGTAGGGGCAGGTTTGGAGGTCGTTGAGCTTGGTCAGATCACTCGAGCACTCCTGGAGCGCTTTGGAGCCGTTGCAGCGGGTTTCCCCGGCCTCACAGGGAGCGCAGAGATCCGTGTTGCCGTTGGGCAAGCAGGTGAAGGGGCAATCTTCGTAGTCGACCAGCGTGCGCCGGGCCGACCCGCACATGTCCAGGTCATTGCCGGCGTCGCAACGTAGCTCGTTGGCGAAGCACACGGCGCAGTAGTCTGCGGTGCCATTATCTACGCAGCCGTAGCTGCAGGTTTGCTGATTGGTCCACTCCGAACGATCCGCGCTGCAGGTGCGGCGCGACGCCCCAGAGTTGAAGCATTGCACCTCTCCCGCCACGGGGCAGGCGAGGCAGGCTCCGTTGTCCCCGTACAAGCCGGTATCGCAGAGATTGCTGGCACCGCAGTCCGCCTGGTTGACCCAGTGGTCTCTGCCGGACGAGCAAGCCTGCAGAACCGACCCGGCGCAGTTGAAGTCCGGTAGATTTTCTCCACACACCGGTTGCCCGCACTTACCGTCCGAAGTGGGGGCTTCGCAGGTTCCCGACAGCGCGCATTGACAGAGTTCGGCGGTGTTGCAGGTCCGGTCGTCGCTCCACACCGGAACGCCGGTGGCATCGCTGCAGACCTGGCGCACATTGCTGATGCAGCGATAGGGGTTGTCCGGACATTCGCCCATGCAGTTGGGACCGATGTCAGGGTCGGGATTGCAGGTGCGATTCGAGGGACATTCTTCGACGGACGTCCAGCTCCTGAGATCTTCGCTGCATTCCTCGAGCAACAAGGGATTGCCCGGATTGCAGCGCCGCTCGCCCGGTCGGCACACCACGTCCAGGCAGCGTTCGCTCACGGCGTCGCAAAGCTGGGGATACTCGCAGTCGTCGACCGGCACCCAGCCGGTTTGGTCGGCGCTGCAGCGGACCAGACTTGCGCCGTCGCACGAATGGATGCCTGCCGGGCTGCACTGGGGGGTCAAGCATTGCCCCGTGGCGAGGCCGCTCGTCTCGTCCACGGTGACCTCACACAGGGCGGCCGAGGCGCACTGCTCGTCGAGCTCCCACTCTTGATCGTCATTGCAGCGCTCGAGAGCGGCCACGTTGCAGCGCACGTCTCCGGGCGAGCATGGCCCCCGGCAGGTCCCGCTGATGGGATTGCAGGTACGACCGTCCGGGCAAACTTCCACTTCCTCCTCGCCGGTCTGGTCGTCTTTACAGCGGAGCAAGCTCTGCCCGTCGCAGCGGTAGCGGCCTGCGGGTGCGCAGGGTGCTTCACATTGGGTAACGGCGGCGGCCGCTGCCGGGTCCTGGGCCTGCGAGACGGTGAGGGCGCACACCTCGGCCGTGTCGCAGACGTCTACCTGGTTCCACATTTGCCTTCCCTGCGAGCAGCGTTGCAGGACGTTGCCCATGCAGCGCAGGTCACCCGCGGTCTCGCAAACTGGGTCCATGCAGACCCCCAAAAAGCTCGTCAAGTCGCTCATCGCGATGTCCACGGTGCGGTTGCACAGAAGCTCGGTCTCGCAGCTGTCGAGATTCTGCCAGCCGACTTCGGGGATGCATTGTTGCAGCTCGGTGGCCATGGCCAACGGGTCGTTGGCGGAGGCCGCCGCACAACGCACATCTCCGGAGGTGGGGCACAGGAAGCAGCCGGTGGCATTGCACATCTCGGCCGAGTCGCATTCATCGATCACGTTCCAGCGAGAGCCGTCGTCCGCGCAGGCTTCCCGCGCGGCGCCATTGCAGCGCGTGTCACCCGGTTCGCAGACGCGACAGATGGCGCCGACGCTGTCGCAACGGTCGGCCGTGGCGCACGTGTCGACCAGGCTCCAGCGATCGCGCGTCTCGTTGCAAGTCAGCAGGAACTCTTCATTGCAGCGAACATCGCCAGAGCCGCAAAGATGATCGGCATCGTCGAGAATGGGATTGATCTCGAAGTCCCCGAAGATTTTGTGGCAGCCTTGCACGCCGCACACGATGAACAGCAACAGCAAGGCGAACAGCAAGCGCAGTCGTTTGGTGGCCGCGCGCCCCCGCGCTCGTTCAGTCACGACGACACGGTCGTTTTCGACCTGATTGGGCAACTGGTGACTCGGCCGCATCGCGCTCTCCCCGGATTGGGCAAGTGAAGTTCCTGGTGACTTGGGCTCCGCCGCATCCCGCGCACGGTCGCAGCCGCAAGCTACGCCCCTTAACTGTAGTTCTATGTAAGGAAGCGTCCAATACTACGCGTAGCCCGACTGCAGGGGTGGTTCAAGTCCGGCTCTTCACGCAGGGATTGCACCCCAAGGGCGGGGCTTGGCGCGTCCTGTCAAGGCTGCTGGACACTCTATCCGTTCGCAAAGCGGGGTGCTGGGCGGGGACGGAGCTTTTGTAGGAGTGGCCGACCACGCCGACGCAAACCCTTGCGTCCCCGTCTCGCTTTGTGCCCGCCTCTTCTCTCGCGGTGGGCTTTCCCTGCGAGAGCCTTTGCGCTGACGAACGTCCTGGGGTCGCTTTTTTTTGAACCCTTGCTGCTCGGTGCCGCGTCACCCGGACGCCCGGAAGCGATTGCAGCTCTGGATCGGCCCTGCGGCAGTCACCCGCGGAGCGACGGCGAGGTCCCAAACGGGAGGACGGGCGGCTGTGACCCCCGGGGAACTCAGCTAGCGACTTCGTTTAGCCGACTGACCTTGACCGCGCAGGCCTTGTATGCCGGCTGCCTCGAGTGCGGGTCGAATGCCGGGAACGTCAGCTGGTTCATGGTGGGGTAGTGCATGGGCATGAAGACCTGCCCGGGCTGCACGTTGTTGGTGATGAAGGCGCGCGCCCTCACCGTGGCACGTTGCGACGTGATCGAAATGCACTCCTCCGGGCCGATGCCGAGCTTGCGCGCATCGACGGGAGACAGCTCCACGTACAGCTCTTGGGGCGCGAGCCTGCTGAGCACGCTCGAGCGCTTGGTCCGCGTTTGTGTGTGCCACTGGCTGGAGCTGCCTCGTCCGGTCAACAGCAGCAGGGGGAACCTTTCGTTGGTGGCCTCCGGGAGCTCGCCGGGCTCGCTGAACAAGAAGCGCGCCTTGGCGTTGTCCGTGAAGAAGCGGCCGTCTTCGAAGAGCCGGCGTTGGTTGTCGTGAAGGGTGCTGCCTTCCGGAAAAGGCCATTGGATGCCGCCGGCCCGATCCAGCGTCACGTAGTCTTCGATGCCGCTGATGTCGCAGGGGCGACCACGGCTCAGACGTTTCAGGATCTGGAACACGGCTTCCGGGCTGTCCCATTGTCGGAACAGTTCGGCGCAGCCCCAGGCGGCCGCGACCAGCTGAAAGATGTGAAAGTCCGCCAGCGCCTGACCGGGAGCACGCGCCACACGCTTGATTACCCCGAGGCGTCTTTCCGAGTTGATGAACGTACCTTCCTTTTCGCCCCAGGCGGCGGCGGGCAGCACGATGTCTGCCAGTTCGGCGGTTTCGGTGTCCCGGTACATGTCTTGCACCACCAGGCAGTCCAAACGCCCCAGCACTTCGCGTAAATGGTTCTGATTGATCCAGGAATGCGCGGGGTTGGTGGCCACGACCCAGAGCGCCTTGATCTTCCCCGCCAGAATCTTCTCGATGATCTGGTCGTAGGCAAGACTCGGCTGCTCGGGAATGCGCGCCTGGTCGATGTCGAGCAGCTCGGCGACTTCGTGTCGATGTTCTGGGTTTTCGAAGGCACGCCCCCCAAACAGGTTGGTGGTGTTGCTGAAGATGCGGGAGCCCATCGCGTTACACTGGCCCGTGATCGAGTTGGCGCCCGTGCCAGGGCGACCGATGTTGCCAGTCATGAGCGCGAGCGCGATGAGCGCCTGTGCGGTGCGCGTACCCTGGTGGCTCTGGTTGACGCCCATGGTCCACCAGAAGCTGACGCGCTTTCCTCGCTGGATGAGCTCGGCCAGTAGCCGTATACGCTCCGCCGAGAGCCCTGTCTCTTCGGCGGCCCGCTCCAGGGTGAATCTCATGACATGTTGCTTGAATCGCTCGAACCCTTCGGTCGAGGCGGCGATGTAGCGCTCGTTGGTCTCGCCGCTGACTATCAGCTCGCGCGCCACGGCGTAGAACAATGTCAGATCGCTCTTGGGGCGCACGGCCATGTGGTGCGTGGCCGCCATCGCCGTCTCGGTGCGTCGCGGGTCGACCACCACGATGGTGGGCTGGTGCCGGTTTCTGCAAATGCGCTCCCACATGATGGGGTGCGCAATGCACACATTGGCCCCGACCAAGACGATGGTGTCGGACTCTTCGAAGTCTTGATAGGTGAAGGGTGGGGCGTCGAATCCGAATGCCTGTTTGTAGGCGGTGGCGGCTGTTGCCATGCATTGCCGCGTGTTGCCATCCCCATGCAGCATGCCCATGCCGAACTTACCGAGCGCTCCGAGGAAGGCGAGCTCTTCGGTTGGCATTTGCCCCGTGCCGAGCCACGCGACCGCTTCAGGTCCGTGCTTCTTCTGCACGGCCTTGAAACGCCCGACCATTTCGAACAAGGCGTCGTCCCAAGAGGCTTCGACGAGCTGACCGTTCTTACGCACCAGCGGAGTCGTGGCGCGCGCCGCGCTCTGGAGCGGCGCGAGAGCCTCCCAGCCCTTGGGACACGCCATGCCCAAATTGACGGGATAATCCGGGCTGGGGGTCAAGCCGACCGCCTTGCCGTCTTTCAGGTGAATGTCGAGGCTGCAACCCGTCGAACAGAAGCCGCAGATCATTTTCGTGGTTTGGTCGGGCGCCAAACGCTCCGGGAGCAGGCCGAGCCCGAAGCGACCCGGCTCGAGCAGAAGCTCCCTCGTCAACGGGCCGTCGCGCCGCACCAACAGCGAGCGTCCTAGCTTGGCGAGTTGCTCCGTCAACTTGCTCATCGGAGGTCTCCCGGCATGCGAGATGCCGGTGCGGCCCTAAAGAACAAGTAGCGTTCCGCGCCCTCTCCCAGCACCACCACGAGCAGCAACGCCGCCGCCAGGTAGGGCGCCAGAGCCGGCTGGACGGGAAGACTCATCATGCAAAGTGGCAGGAGCAGGCCTCCCAGCGCACCCAGGCCAAAGCGTGTCAGCGTAGCTCGTCTGAGATCGCCCAACATGACCTTGGCCATGCGCTTGAATACCGTATTTTGCCGTTCGCGAGCATGCCACAGGGCGCTACCCTCGAACAGCAGCTTGACCAGGCTGCTGGCCACCACGAGACCCAAGAGGACCGTCGTGCCCGGTCCCCGGGTGGCGGGTTCCGTCAGCTGTGACACCGCCAGCACCGAAGCCGCACCGAGCAGGACCGTCGTGCCCATGAACTTCACCCCGGTGCGCGCGCCGGACCACGGCGCGCGCTTGGTCGCCACGTACACCATGACCGAGCAGACCACGCCGACCAGCCCGACTACTGCAGCCGACAGCTGTACCACGGGGGCCAGGGTCGACAGCGTAGGGCGGAAGGGGACGTTGCCGAGCAGGGGGAGTGCCGTCAAGCCGGCATGCAGCAGAGCGAGCTTGGCGAACAGGCCGAGCGCCAGAACCTCTCGGCTCATCCACGAGGTGCGAAGCCCTAGCACGGCGCGCCAGGCCAGCAGCGGCCGCCCCAGGTGGAACAAGCTGGCGCCGAGGGCCAAGAGCGCCAACCCGCAGCTGAAGACAGCGTGAAATAGTGGGTTGCCCAGACTGTTCCCGGTGAGATACGCAACGACGAGTTCCAGGCAGAAGGCTCCGATGGCGAGCTGAGTCAGCGTCAACATGACGACCAAAGGAAGATGCGCGTGCTCGGGTCGCGTGGTGTAGAAGTCCGCTGGCAGCATGTTCCCCGGCAGGGGCTTCTTGGTCTTGTAGACCGTGGTTGGCAGCGTGTGCTCCGGGGTCGGTGCTCCGGGAAGGAAGCCGTTGGCGTCGCTGCGTTCGACGACGCTTTCCTGTTCGACGACCTGGATCGAAATGGCCTGGTTCGGGCACGCCTGCACGCAGGCGGGCGCTTCTCCTTGGGCGAGGCGTCCGCTGCACATGTCACACTTGCGAACGATGCCGAGCTTTGCGTTGTACTTGGGCGCGTCGTAAGGACACATCAGAGTGCAGTACTGGCAACCAAAACACTGGTCATCCAGATGTTTCACGATGCCGGTGACGGGATCCTTCTCGTAGGCCCGCGTGGGGCAGCCGTGCATGCACGCCGGCTCCAGGCAGTGGTGGCAAGAGGTGGTAATCGTTTGTTGGGCGGGGGCCGACGGAAGCCCTCCGTGCAATAGCCCCGTGGTGCGCCACAGCTCGGCCTCGTCGAGTCCGTTCAGGCTGTGGCATGCGGTCACGCAGGCTTTGCAGCCCGTGCAGGCGTCCAGGTCCACCTGAAAGGCGTACTGCTCCCCGGGGCGCGGTCGCTCGAGGGGAATCAAGTCCCTATAGTACTTGAGCTGCTTCGGCGGCTCATGGGACTCGTGCACGCGCGCGAAGCGTTCCACCGCGGTGAGGGTCTGTTGCGCATCCAACAGCCGGGCCACCGGAAGCACGGGTAGACGCTTTTTGGCTTTCTGTCGACGCTCGACCGTGGACAGGGGGGCTTCGAGAACAGCGCTGCTCATGCTACGGCTCCACGGCGTTCGGGTCTGCGGAAACCCACACGCGACCGGAGACGACGCGCGCTGGGTAGCTGGTCAGACGCACGTTCGGATCTTCCAGGCACTGACCGGTTTCGAGTTCGAAATTCTGCTTGTAGATGGGCGAGGCGACCTTGAGCGTTCCGTTCTTGTCGCCGATGATGCCGCGGGCCATGACGAAGGCATGGCTGAAAGGGTCGAAGTTCGACAGCGCGTAGATCGGACCGTCCACGCTAGGACGGAAGATGGCGATTTGCTGTCGTTCGACCAGGGCAGCAACTCCTGTCCCGGGTACGATGTCCTCGAGAGCACACACGTCGACCCACGCGGACGATCCGGCCTGGAGTCGTGCGCTTACATCACTCAAAGCTAACATACTTGCTCTCCTCTCCGGGTCAGTCGCTCAGCAGTGGTAGGTGGACCGGGTCTCGAAGGTATTGGCGCTTTTCCGACCACTCCGCGGGGCGATGCTGCGCGCGCTCGGGCACGAACACGACGCTGGGGTCTGTGTCGTCACTGTTGACGAAAGCCTTGAATTGTTGGACCTTTTTCGGATCGTCGACCGTCGTCTTCCACTCGCATTGGTAGCTGTTCACGACCCGGGCCATGTCGGCTTCCAGCTCGGCGCCGAGCCCCAGCGAGTCCTCCACGATCACTTGCTTGAGATAGTCGATGCCACCCTCCAGGTTGTTCAGCCAGGACGCCGTGCGCTGCAATCGGTCCGCGGTGCGGATGTAAAACATCAAGAAGCGGTCTAGGTACTTGATCACCAACTCCGGGTCGATGTCGGAGGCCAGCAGCATCGCATGCTGCGGCTTCATGCCTCCGTTGCCGCACACGTACAGGTTGAAGCCCTTCTCGGTGGCGATCACGCCGAAGTCTTTGCCCTGCGCTTCCGCGCATTCTCGGGCACAGCCGGAAACCGCGCCTTTGAGCTTGTGTGGACTTCTGAGCCCCTTGTAACGATTTTCGAGCAAGATGGCCAGGGCCACGGAGTCACCCACACCGTAGCGGCACCAGGTACTGCCCACGCACGACTTGACCGTGCGCAGGGCCTTGCCATAGGCGTGACCCGACTCGAATCCGGCGTCGACCAGTTCGCGCCAGATGCTGGGCAGCTGATCCAGACGCGCGCCGAACATGTCGATGCGCTGCCCACCGGTAATTTTGGTGTACAGGCCGTACTTCTCGGCGATGCTGCCTAGCGTCATCAATTGGCGCGGTGTGATCTCACCGCCGGCAATTCGGGGGATGACCGAATAGGTTCCGTCCCGCTGAATGTTCGCCAGATACCGGTCGTTCGTGTCTTGTAGACCGGCATGCGGCTTGTCCAGGATGTAGTCGTTCCAGGTCGAGGCCAAGATCGATGCCACTGCCGGCTTGCAGATCTCGCAACCCCTGCCGGTGCCATGTTTCGAAATGAGTTGCTCGAAGGTCTTGATGCCCCCCACGCGCACCAGATGGTAGAGTTCCTGACGACTGAACGCGAAATGCTCGCAGAGATGGTTGTTGACCTCGAGGCCCGCCCGTTTGAGCTCGCTATTCAGGAGCTGCCCCAGGAGCGGCACGCACGACCCGCAGCCGGTGCCAGCCTTGGTGCAGGACTTGACGTCAGCGACGACCCTCAGCTCCTGGTCGCGAATCGTGCGGCAGATGCTCGACTTGTCGAGATTGTGACACGAACAGATGGTGGCGGCGTCCGGTAGCGCATCGATGCCCAGGCCGCCGCTCGACCCGCCCTCACGCGGCTCGATGATGAGCTGATCGGGCTGCTCCGGCAACGCGATGTCATTTTGCACGTAGGCGCACAGCTCGCTGTAGCGCGCTGCGTCGCCCACCAGTATCCCACCGAGCAAGCGCCGCTTATCTCCGCTCAAGATCAGCTTCTTGTAGGTGCCCGCCACGGTGTCGAGCACGCTGATTTCCTTGCAGCCCGGGGTGCTGCCGAAGGCGTCCCCGAAGCTCGCCACGTCGATCCCGAGCAGCTTCAGCTTGGTGCTCATATCGAAGTCTTCGAACTCTTGCACTTCGCCTTTCAGCAGCGCGACGGCGGACTCGGCCATGCGATAGCCCGGAGCGACCAATCCGTAGCAGCGTTCTTCGAACGCCGCGCACTCCCCGATGGCGAGAATATGAGGATCGCTGGTGCGGGTGGCGCGGTCGATGCGGATGCCTCCGCGTTGCCCCACGTCCAGTCCGGCTCGGCGAGCGAGCTCGTCGCGGGGGCGGATGCCGGCGGAGAATACGACCATATCCAGCGGCAGCTCACTGCCGTCGGCAAACTCGAGCGCGCGGACTCGACCCTCGGCGTCGGTCACCACGCGCTGGGTGTTCATGCTGGTGTGCACCTGAACGCCGATTTCCTCGATCGAGCCTCGCAAGATGGCGCCGCCTGGCTCGTCCACCTGCAGCGGCATCAACCGGGGCGCAAACTCGATCACGTGAGTTTTCAGGCCCAAGGACTGGAGTGCCTTGGCTGCCTCCAGGCCCAAAAGTCCACCCCCGATCACGGCACCCACTTGCGCGTGCGATGCGGCGTCCTGGATCGCCCTGAGGTCGTCGAGGGTGCGGTAGACGAAGCAACCGCTGGAGTCGGCGCCTGCTATGGGCGGCACGAAGGGTCTCGAGCCCGTTGCCAATACCAGCTTGTCGTAATACAGACGCTTGCCCGCGCGAGTTTCTGCTACACGCGCCACGCGGTCCAACGCGACCACCGGATCGTCGGTGAGTACCTCGACGCCCAGTGATTCGTATTCGGCGCGATTCGTGAGAGCGAGGTCCGTCTGACCTTTGCCTTCGAAGAACTTCGAAAGATTCACGCGGTCATAGGCCATCTCTGCTTCTTCGGAGACCACCGTCACGACGAAGCGTTCGAGCAGACCTTGCTCGCTCAGAGTTTTGACGAAATGGTGCCCCACCATTCCATTGCCGACGACAATCAACGTGCGGCGCCCCGCGTTTTCTGCAGCATCGGGCATCATGCTAGAAGTATTCGCCACCTATCGTTTCCCTTCTGTTTGATGTGCAAATCAGCGACGTTTCGCCGAACTCAGGCGCCGCTAACGAGAGGTACGGAATTGTCGACATGAGAGCGCCCATTCAGGTAGCGCATCATGGCGACTGCCAGCGGGCCCATCTTGGGATGCTCCGGGATGACTTGAACGCGCACACCGCGAGACTGGAGCACGGCAGAGCACTTCGGTCCCACTGCGCCGACCACGACGCACTCGTTCAACGCCCGAATCAGCGATCGATCCAACCGCATGTCCTCCGCTACCCGCATCAGGTGACGAAATTGGATCTGGCAGGTAATCCCGAGCCCTTGAACCTCGCGAGCCACGATGCTCTTGACCAGCTCTTGTAGCCCGGAGAGATCGTCGGGCATCAACCATCGGTACAGCCAGAACTCTTCGAGATCCACCTGCCAGGCGATGAGTGTTTCCGCCAAGGTGTCGCTGCGCTCTCCGTAGTGAAAGAGCAAGACGCGTTTGCCGACGAGATCGATGCCGCTCATGGCGTCGAGGACTTCGGCCGCGGTAAAGGGCTCCTGGGCGGACAGCGTGGGGGGCAGCCCGAAGCCCCGCAGCGCAGCCGTGGGCTTCGGGCCTCGACATACAGTGGTGACTTTGCCGAGCGCGCGCACCAAGTCCGGTCTGCGGCC
Organism: uncultured delta proteobacterium; assembly: GCA_963809955.1. GTDB lineage: Bacteria > Myxococcota_A > Polyangia > Polyangiales > Polyangiaceae > JAICQQ01. Next base: position 225,023 of record CAWELQ010000005.1, on the reverse strand, counting down.
GATTTGTTCGGCTGCCTCGAAGAGCAACGACACGGCGACGCCGGTCATGAAGATGACCATCTCGTAGCGGGAAGCTTCGATGTCGTCGATCACTCTGCCAGCGGCCTGCAGCGTGAGCTCGGGCGATTCGCGTACGGCTGGCACGGAGAGCGGTGCTCCGCCATGCTTTGCAATCAGGCGTGCAAGCTCGCTGCTCATACGGGACTCGAGCAGTGCAACGACGGGGCCAGTAGTCATGATTCTTCTCCTGTTTCCAAAGGGTTGAGAGTGCAGGTTGCGTGCCAGGGCGCCTTTCAGCTTCGATCTGCACTGCAGGGGCGGGCCGCGGACCCCGGCACGCGGGGTGCGGCGAACCAAGTCGACAATTTCGTCTTGGATGGCAAACGTCGCCGACGTTTTTGTGGTGGCGCTTGCGTTGCTTGTGAGTTTCCTGAGAGTTTCGCATCCCGTGGTCGAGCGCTCGTTGGGCGCCGGATCGCACGGGCCAGGGTTCGCGTCGAGCCGCGAGTCGAGGGGCTGGCTTGGCGCTCCACTCGCGAGGCGCGGCGCTGCTATCGCGTCTTGCGAAAGCCGGAGGTGTCGATGTTGTACTTGTTCGCTTTGTAGCGGATCACGCGCTCTGACGTGCCCAGCGCGCGAGCTGCGCGAGCCACGTTCCCACGTTCGTTGCTCAGCGCTTCGCTGATCATGCGCCGCTCCAGATTGGAGACTGCCTGTCCGAGGGTGAGGTTACGCGCGGGCGCGGGCTCGCGAGTCTTCATGGCTTCGGGAAAGTGCTGCTCCTGAATCACGGAGCCATCACATACCACTACCGCCCGCTCGATCACGTTTTCCAGCTCGCGAACGTTGCCGGGCCAGTCGTACTGACAGAGTGCGTCGACGGCCACGCTCGACAGGCGTGTCACCTTGCAACGGTGTTCTCGCGCGTATTTTCCCAGGAAGTACTCGGCCAGGGTGGGGATGTCGGCGCGTCGATCGCGCAGCGACGGCAGGGTGATGCTGAACACGTTGAGCCGATAGTACAAGTCTTCGCGAAATGCGCCGTCCGCTACGGCTTTCTCCATGTTCTTGTTGGTGGCCGCGACGATGCGGATGTCGGTCTGCAGGGTTTCCATCCCGCCCAGGCGCTCGAACTCGCGCGACTGCAACACCCTGAGCAGCTTGGCCTGCGTGGTCAGACTGATTTCGCCGATTTCATCCAGAAACAGAGTGCCGCCCTCGGCAAGTTCGAAGCGGCCTTTCTTACGAGAGTGCGCGCCGGTGAACGCCCCGCGCTCGTGGCCAAAGAGCTCCGACTCGAACAGCGACTCCGGCAAGGCGGCACAGTTGACCTTGACGAATGGCATACGGCTACGAGGTGAGTTGACGTGAATCGCTTGCGCGACGAGCTCCTTTCCGGTGCCCGACTCGCCGCGCAAGAGCGCTGTAGCGTTCGTGCGCGCGACCTGCCCGATCTGCTCGTACACCTGCCGCATGGCCTGGCTGGCGCCGATCATGTTCGCGTATTCGAACACGGTCCGGCGGCTCTCCTCGTGGCTGCCCTCGCTCGGGGCTCGATCGAGCTCTTGGTTGCTGCGATCGGTACTCAGCGAGCTGGCCACCAGCCTGGCCACGCTGGCCGTCAGCTGGATGCGTTCGGCGAAGTCGTCGTGCCCCGGGCTGCGAAAGTAGGCGGAAATAGCACCGATTGGCTGGTCCCCGACGCGCAGGGGCAACGAGACCAGGCACCAGGGAAGCTCGGACCATTCGACCGGATCCGCCAGTTCGCAGAGAGCCATCGGGTCCTGCCGCACTGCGGGGACCACCATGGGCCTGCCGCTTTGGAAGACGCGGCCGACGACGCCTTCCCCGAACTTCGGGTCGAACTGGTCTTCTCCCACGCCGTAGGTGGCCGTGACCTTCAACGTCTGGGTATTCGCATCCACCAGAAACAGCGCCGCTCTTCCGATGCCGGCATGTCGGTCGAAAGCCTCCATGCCTTGCGCAAACCCTTCTTTTAGGGGACCCCGGGCCAGGGCCCGTTCGAGATAGGGTGCGGCGTTGCTTTCGTCGGGGCTGCCCGCCCGCGGGTTGGCCGGAACCCGAGAAGGGCTCGAGATATCTGCAGCGCTCATGGCTGGCATGGCTCGACCATGCTGCAGCCTGTCTTGCCGCAATGTTTCGAGCAGGTAGCGCGGACGTTCTGACGCTACGTAAGGGGCCCACACTTTCGTCGGGATGCCTTACTTGAGCTCGTAGCCGAATTGCAGCTCGAAGTAGTGGAGGGAATCACCTGCGGTGTCCGCGCTGGTGGCCTTGGGTTCCCAGAAGCCCTTGTTCGGTAGGAACAGTGCGTACATGGCGCGCACGCTTGCCCCAGCACCGAACGCGTACAGGACGTTGGTGTCGATTTCGCTTCCCATGGTCCCGTCTTCGCCCGAGGCGTCGGCCTGCGGCCGGCTGAAGTAGTGGGCGTCCACCATCAACGACAGTGGCTCGACCGGCGCATACTTCAAGTGCAGCACCGCGCTGGCGATGTTCGTCCGCCCCCCCACGATGTCAGCGAACCCCAGAAACTTGTGAGCAGTCGGATAGAGCTCGTTGTAGCCTTCGTTCTTGTCGGGGGTGGTCGGATCGTTGCCGGAAGCGTAGAGCCCCTCTAGGGCGAGACGCAGCCCCGCGGCAGGGCTCACCCCGAGCTCCGCGTCCGCCTGGTAGGCGAAGTGGTCGACGGCCTCGGGGTCCGGATCCGCAAATGTGGGGCTTACCGGGGACTTTCCGAATTGCAGGCCAGCCTCGACCCGATAGTCGAGCAGCGACACCTTGCCTTTCAGCCTGCTGCCCAGTGTGAGATCGGTCGTCGGTTCGAGCTCGCCCACGCTCGTGTTCGTGGCATCATCCGGATCCGTGAGGGTCACGTCCTCGTTGCGTGCCGTCGATTGCCCCAGCAAGTAGACGTCCAGGTCCAACCCTTCGGCGAGCGCGGGACCGAGCCCGGCATACGCTCCCCAGAAATACACATCGCCCATGATGGCGTCCTGGGTCACGGTTCGCCCCTCGCTGATCAGGGTGGCGAAGAAGTCCACGTAGAGGGGCGTCTCGGTGGGCGTCCAGTGAAAGCGAGCTCCATTGAACGATCGCGCGGACTCGTTCCAACCCAAGTTCCCGATCACCAACGCGTCGCCGTAATTCATCATGAATCGACCCGCGTCGAAGCGTGCTCGCTGCCCGCCAACGCTTGCATAGCCTTCGTACAGCGCGACGCCTGGGTCATCACCGATGGTGGCCGGGGCGCCGGTCTCTCCCATCGTGTAGGCTGCCTGAGGGACGAAGGTCGCCGATGCAGTCATCCCATTGCCCAGCTCCGCGGGGGTCGTCTTGACCACCAAGCGGGCACGCGAAACGATGTAGTCCCCTTCGCGGTGCAATCGGGGATGAGACAGGCCGTGGTCGACGTATCCCGAGCGCAGCTCGTAGCGACTCCAGAACGAGCCACCGATCGTGATGGGCAATGGCGTTGCCGGCGGTGGCGGGGGTGTCTGCTCGACGGGGGGTTGGGGCGGCGCTGCGGCCTGCAGCGGAGCCGGGCTGGTCGCGGCCTCAGCAGCCGGCGTCTGCTTGACGGGAGGCTCGGACGCTGGCGGTGCCGTGGCGGCGACGGGTTCGGGTGGGGGGGGTGCGGGGGCCGCGGGTTCGGACTCCGAACCTGGCTCGGCAGCTGGGGCTGGCTCCTCCGGGGCAGTATCCGCCGCGTCCGGTTCGGCGGGGGCGGGCTGGGCGTGGGCCGCCCGAGCTGGTAGACCCGCCACGGCGGCGGTGAGTGTGAGAAGGAAGGGGAAGCGCGGGGCGGAAGCGGTGCATTTCATGAGAGACCTGTTTCTCGGCAATGGATGAGCGTTGTCAGCGGTGAGGAGTCAGAGAGTCGGGCATTGGCCGCGGGTCAGTTTCGCCGTTGTATTTCGCGGTATGCAAGACGACGCTTGGGGCAATCAACATGCCAAGCTTGCCGCGCCTGCGCGCGCCGCCGCAAAAGCCACACGAAGAACGGTTGCCGCCCACAATGAAACGATGTGGACATGGCTCAGAAGCCACCGTGCTATCCGTGGCCCGGGCTGGAAGCGACACGATTGAATGAGTCGGCTGCAAACCTGGTCGTGTCGGCGCGGTGGGCCTGAATGGGGTCAAAACGTCGGCAGAAGTGGGATAAGTCGTGGTCCTCCAGCGCTGCGCCGATGAGACAGAAACTGGCGAGAAACGACCTTATCGTCATGTTGACCTCGGCGCGTCTCGCTTCTGCCTGCTTGACGTTTGGGCAGAAGTCTCGAAAACCCGCGCGCAGATGCAGGACTCGCGTTCCGATGAGACGCACTACTCGATTCGGGTAACCGCCCAGCTGACTGGCATTTCGGTGGACCAGCTGAGGGTCTGGGAACGCCGCTACGGGTTCCCCGCACCGGAGCGTGACGCCTCCGGTATGCGCTGCTACTCCCAGGGGGACATCGACCGGCTCCGCCTGATTTCCCGCGCTCTCGGCAACGGCTGGCGCGCACGAGATGCGGTGCTGCTTCAGCCGCAGGATCTACGGCGACTGCTGGCATCGCTCGATGCTGGGGACCAGAGCTCGCCGCTGCAAGCAAACGGCTGGCGTGATTCTCGGCTGCTGGTCGGGCGGCTTCAGCAGCACGACGTGGAGGGCATCAGGCTCGAGCTGCGGGCTCTCGCCGCCCGCCACGGCGCCCTGGGGTTCGTAGTGTCCGTGGCGGTTCCGCTGCTGCGCGAGGTGGGTGCTGCCTGGGCTCGCGGCGAAATCGAAGTTCGGCACGAACACCTGATGACGGAGCTATTGTCGTCGCAACTGCGTCTACTTGTCTCTACCTGCGACCGCGAGGTACCAGGAGTGCCCAGGGTGCTGTTGGCCACGTTGCCGGGTGAGCAGCACGGACTCGGCCTCGAGATGGTGGCGCTCTACTTAACGGCGCTCGGGGGCGGGCCGCGTCTCATGGGAACGGATACGCCCGTCGAGCAGATCGTCCGTTCCGCCGCGGAGTTGGCTGTCGAAGTCGTGGGCGTGACGATCAGCGGCTGTCTTCCCGTCAGAGGCACCCGAGACCAGGTCCTGCGCCTCCGCGCGGAGCTCTCGGGGGAGACGGCCCTGTGGCTCGGCGGTGCCGGAGCTCGCGCCATCGCCGCCGACGTGAAAGGCAGTCTGCTAGTCGAGGACATTCGACTCATCGAACAAGCCGTCGAGCGTTGTCGAGCCCGCTAGCGCCCCGGGACCTCCCGGGCTTTCGAGAGCCCCAGGACCCGAAGGTCCCTTGCCCGATGGGCTCAGTTGTCTAAGTTTTGTCCACCAGCAGCGGGCAGGTCTAACAGCGGCTAAAATATTGATATTACTGATATATTTAATAACTGGCGGAGTTTTTCTGCCGACGCGTTGACATTTGATTGTCTTGGACAATAACTAGTCAAGTAAGGCGACTGACTTCGTCTGTGAAGAAAGCCCCAGGGCTTGGAAAAGGTTGGATGGGTAACGTGATGTTCGACACTGGCCTGCAGAAGTTCGTGAACCAGGTGAATCGCATCCCGAAGCTGACTGCTGTCGAGGAAAAGCGTCTCGCGCGCCGGTGGCGGGACTACCGCGATGCCGGAGCCGCGCACCGCATCGTTTGCAGCCATCTGGGCTACGTCGTGGCGATTGCTTCGAAATACCGCCGTTATCAGCTGCCGATGAGCGAGCTGGTGGCGGAGGGTAACCTGGGTCTGCTTCGAGCCCTCGACAAGTTCGATCCGGAACGCGACATTCGCTTCGTTACCTACGCAGCTTTTTGGGTGCGATCGCAAATCGTCACTCATGTGCTCAGAAACTGGTCGATCGCTCAGACCGGATCGGCTCCCTTGCGGAGTAAGCTGTTCTTCAAGCTGCGTCGCGAGCGAGCGCGAGCACTTGCTCGCTTCGGCGAAAGTCCCGAGTTCGAAGAGGAGCTCCAACGACGCACGGGTATAGCCCGCGAGCGGCTGCGCGTCATGCTGGCACGATTGGATGCACACGACGTGTCGCTCGACGAACCCGTATCCGACAGCGCCGATGCCGGCGCAAGGCTCGACAGCCTGGAGTCGAGCGAGCCTTTGAGCGACGAGAGGTTGACGCGCGAGCAGAGCACCACCCTGAGTCGCAGCCTGGTGCAGTCGGCGCTCCGCGTTCTCGACCGCCGCGAATTGTTCATCGTAGAGAATAGGATGTTGGCTTCCGACGACGACGAACTGTCGCTCGCCGAGCTAGGGCGCCGCCTCGGCATCAGCCGGGAACGGGCTCGCCAGCTCGAAGGTCGTGCCAAGCAGAAGCTGCGGGCGCAGCTGGTCAAGCAATTCGAGACGGCCGGGGTCAATCCGAGCGAGCTGGTCTTCGCTGCCTGATCGCGGGGCCCGGTTCGCCCTGCGCCTCGACGCTCTTGGGCGCCGAGTTACAACGACTGCAGGAAGGCGAGCAACGCCTTCCTGTCGCTGGCACTCAACGCTTCGAAGGCTTCGCGGCTGGCTTGGCCTTCGCCCGCGTGGTCCAAGATTGCGTCTTTGAGTGTGAAGGCGCGTCCGTCATGCATGTAAGGGGCGGTCTCGGCAATGCCCCAGAGCGGAGCGGTCCGGAACGTCCGCTGGTCCGCCAGGCCCACCACGATGCCTCGGTAGTCCTCGGGCATGATCTGGTGCAGCAGGAAGTCGCTGTAGGCACGCACGGGCTCGCCATCGGACGTTTCGAGCTCTGGCAGGTGACAACTGCTGCAGCCGGTCGACGCGAAGAGATTTTCGCCCTTCGCTTCCAGCGCCTCGTCGGTGCTGTGGCGCGGTGGTGGGCAGAGCTGGCTAATGAAGAACACCAGAGCCTCGATTTCGCTACGCTCTGTCTCGGGATCGCTAACGCCGTCGTCATCCGTACCTCGGCCATAGCTCAGGCCTGGCTGTTCTGGCACGGTGATACCGATCTCGTTGGTCAATCCGTCGCGCGCGAACTCCGCGAGTGACGGAACGTCCGCCTTCCAGCCCAGGCGCCCAACACGGCCATCGGGCAAGATGTGGGCAATACCCCGGATGCCATCGCCGTTGTCGTCGTCCGGGTCCTGGAGCGAAAGCAAGGTCTCTTCGGGGATCTCGTCGACGAGGCCGAGACCGAACAGGGACGGTGTCTGGCGGTGCTCGAAGCCATTGGCCTTCGGATCCGGATCGGGCCGGTGAGCTTGCAGGCTTTCTCGGTGCACCATGGTCCCCGCCGCGGGCTCGCTGAAGACCCCGGCGTCGTCGAAGATGCCCTGGCGGGTCACGTCCACATCCCTGGGACCGGACCCTCCCAACACGGGATCGAAGTGGCACGCCCGGCACGAGTCGCCATTGAAGCTGGTGCCCAGGCCCGCCTCGGCGCTGATGTCGCGATCGAAGATTTCGCGGCCACGCAGGAACAACTGTTCATCGTCACCCGAAAGCGCGGCGACTGGGCCGCCGAACTCGCCGGGCTCGGCCATGGGAGCATCCGGCTCCAAGAGCCCGCTCGACTGTTGGCTGCGACCCCCCAACGACTCGAGGAAGCGTAGCAGCAGCCGTCGGCCGTCGGCGTCGAGATCCAGGTACGCGTCGCGCGCCGCCTCGGCTTCACCCCCATGCCAGCGAATGGCTTCGTCGAGCGTGTCGGCCCGTCCGTCGTGCAGGTACGGGCCCACCGCCGAGACACCCCACAAGGGTTGCGTGCGAAACTCACGGCCGGTGGCCTCCGACATCACGATGCCATCGGCCAGGTCGTCGCCCATATCATGCAGCAAGAGGTCGGAGTACAAGGGCAAGAGGCCTCGCGGCGACCTCAGTGTCGAGACGTGACAGCCCGTGCAGTGCAGGCCTTCGAACAGCGCGCGGCCCTCCTCGGCGTCGTTGCTCAGCTCGTCCGGCTTCGGAGCGGCGAGCAGCATCGAGAAGGAGATGAGGTCGAACAGGTCTTGTTCGGAGAGCTCGGGGTCGTCCACGCCGTCGTCGTCCAGTGTGGGCTCTGCGGGTGCGGCGGCTTGGGCCTGGCGCAGGCGCCCCAGGGCGCCGTCGGAGACACTCTGCATGGCGAGCTCGCGTTCCTGGGAGACGCTCGGTACCGGCAGCTTCGCCCTGAGCGAGTCCCTGAGCGGGTCGCTGGTGATCCCCAGGTGATTGAATAGCGGGCCGCGGATGAAGCCCTCGATGGACACGGTCTGTGCCTTGCGGCCAAACCGACCGACGAAGCCTTGGTCGTAGTTCGGGCGTCCACTGATGCCGTCCCCGTCGGCGTCGTCTTCGTCGGCGTTCTTCAAGATCTCTTTTTCATCGAGCTCTGCGATCAAGCCGACGCCGAAGAATGGAATCGGATTTCGCAGGCTGCGGCGATTGGTATCCTCGGCGTCCGGCACACGTACCTCCGCACCAAGGGAGTACTGTGTTTGTACGCCGTTCGTGCCGGTCGGAGTGAAGGAGCCGTCGGAGAGCGCTTGCCCCTGCAGGATGAAGTTGCGATAGCGTGCCCCACCGCCTCCAGGCACCGGTCGCTCGTGACAAGCTCCGCACGACACCACATTGAACTGTGGACCCAGCCCTTCTGCCGGTGTGAAGCGATGCAGCTGCACTTCTCGACCCCTTTCGAAGGCTTCGCGTTGACTATCCGACGCCGTCTGCAAGGGTTCGCCGAGACGGCCGAAGATGTCGTCGGGCACGCGTGCGGGCGCCGGGATGCTCTCGTGGTCGCCACACGCGCAGGAAAGCAAACCTAGAAGAATCAAGAAAGCAGATCTCGAATCACTCATTTTCCTCGAGAGGGCGGCGCAGCGCGATCCCCTGGTAGGGTGGCACGGGGCCGAGAAAGTTGCCCCCGACGGCAACCAGCTCCCCGCCGGGGACGCCGAATATGCCATGGAGGTCCAAAGCTGTGTCGACCGAAAGATCTTGGAACGACGAGTCTTCCAGGTCAAATGCGAGCGAGGTGCCTTGCTCGCCGACGATATGTGCCAAGTTGGGCCGCCTCAGCCAGACGCCGTTGAAACCACGCAGAGGGGCGAGCGACTCGGTATGCCAGGCTTGCCCATCGAAGACGCTCAGGATGCCCGATGTACGTCCACCGACGGCGATGACGTGCTCGGGGTCCGTCCCCCAAACTGAAATCAGGTCATCGCTGGCACCGACCAGCTGCTCAGTCCACTCGCTGCCATCGTAGTGGACGACCGCGCCGCGCTGACCCACGGCATATACGTTGTCGCGTGAGGTCCCCCAGACTTTGAAGAGCGCGTTGACTCCGGAGCGTTCGAAATCAGGGAGCTCCGCCGTTTCCCACTGCTCACCGTCGAAGGACAACAGCGTTGCCTCGCCGTCGACGCGCCCGCGTCCGCCAACGGCCCAAAGCTCGTCCGGTGCCGCCCCCCAGACACCCCAGAGGTTTTGCTCGGTGGGGGTCGCCTGCTGCTGCCATTTCATTCCATCGAAGTGCAACACGGTGCCTTCGTTGCCCACGACGGTCACGTCGTCAGCGCCGAACCCGTAGACCCAGGTGAGCAGGGGGACCTGGAAACCGAGCTCCACGGGTTGCCAGTCACTGCCGTCGAAATGCATCAAGACTCCGTCGGTCTCGCTGCCGCCAGCGGCGTACGCGTCAGCGTCAGTGTCTCCCCAGACGGACAGCAGCCAGCCCACGCGCTCGGCGTCGAACGCCTCCTGCCAGCGGCGCTCGGCCGGCTCGGGCTCGGGGTCGCCGCAACCGAGCGGAACGGCCATCGAGCACGCCAACATCATGAGCTGGAGCGAGCGCAGTTTCACGGCTGCCAGAGAAGGGAGGGTACTCAGCATCGCCAAGAGCCTAGCGCCGCTCCCGCACCTTGTCCTATTCGCAGGAGAGCAGCGTGGTTTTCACCCCAGCGCAGTCTTCGTCGTCGGGGTCCGGACCTTCCGCGCCAGCATCCAGCCAGCCCAGCAATGTCAGCTTTTCGTCGCAGGTCAGTGACTGCACCGGTGGGTCGAGCGCAAGGTACGTAGGCGGCATCAGGTCGCCTTCGAGCGCGTGCTGCATGAGCACCGTGCGGGGCGAACGGTCGTTCACCTGGGTGTCCGCATAGCTCAGCAGGGGGAACGGCGCACCATTCTTGGGCGGCTCTTGGTGGCAGCGCTGGCACTTCGCTCGCAGAATGGGCTCGACATCGCACCAGGCAAGCGTGGCGCTGGCGCCGCCAGCGCCGGTCGTTTCCGCCATGCCGTTAGCGCCAGGCGAGTCGTTCGCTTCGCTCGAGCAAGCCGTTAACGCATACCCGGCGAGCACCCAGCCGACCGTTCCCCACCTCGAGCGCGATGTCGTGACCCACGAGCCTTTTGGCATCCGCTCAACTATACATCACGAGTACATACTGCTCCAGCATGCCTGGTCGCTCATCGTGCGCATCGGAACGCCGTCCGGGCCGCCGTTCGTTGGTTCGGGGCTGCAGGAGCCAGGTTTGCTGTTGATCCGCGCACGATCGACACGGCACAACTCCGGGTACGTCGCACCCCCTTCGACCGGTGCCGTACTCAAACGAGGTAACATGACAGTCCTAGAGATAGAGGGCGAGCCACTTCCGAACATTCCTTGGCAGGAGCCGCCACCGGACAACCGGGACGTGCTCTGGCGCTACTCGAACAACCCCGTGGTCCCCGCGCGGGCAATTCGCGCTTCGACATACATTCACAACAGTGCGGTGATTCCCTTCGAGGGAGCGTTTGCCGGTGTGTTCCGCATCGACAATCGCTCGCGACGTATGCAGCTGCATGCGGGGCGCAGCCGAAACGCACTCGAATGGGAGATCGATGAAGAGCCCATCCGATTTCGCTCAGAAGATGCAGAGGTAGGGGAGTTCAGGTATGGCTACGATCCGCGCTTGGTTCGTATCGAGGGGCGCACCTACATCATTTGGTGCAACGGTTACCACGGCCCAACGATTGGCCTTGGCTATACCGAAGATTTCAAAGCCTTTCACCAGATGGAAAACGCGCTATTGCCGTTCAACCGCAACGGGGTCCTCTTTCCGCGTCGCATCGGCGGCAGCTATGTGCTGCTGAGTCGTCCGAGTGACAACGGCCATACACCGTTTGGCGAAATCTACCTGAGCCACAGCCCCGACCTGATCCACTGGGGCAAACACCGGCACGTCATGTCGCCCATACGCGAAGAAAACGGTTGGCAGAGCACCAAGATAGGGGCCGGTCCCGCGCCCATCGAGACTTCCGAGGGCTGGCTTTTGATCTATCACGGAGTCGTCACGACCTGTAACGGGTTCGTGTACAGCGCCGGCGCTGCGTTGCTCGACCTCGACCAGCCCTGGAAGGTCGTCGCGAGGGCAGACCCCTATCTTCTGACTCCGAGTACGGACTACGAACAGGTGGGCAACGTGCCGAACGTCGTGTTCCCATGTGGAGCGCTCGTCGACGCGCCCAGCGGACGCCTGGCTCTGTACTACGGATCGGCGGACACGGTGGTCAGCGTGGCCTTTGGCCACGTTCAGCAGATCGTGGATTTCGTCAAAAACAATAGGATCCAGTCCTGAACGGCCGCAATCCGAACCGATGAAGCTCGGCTCTGCCAACTGAGCTGGCACTTCGATGCCAATCCCAGCGCTGGCAAGGCTCGATCGAGCTTTCGGCGCGTCGGGCCCAAAAATTACTGGCTGTCAGGCGTCCAACCCGACATGACGCAAAAACACTTCGTGCGTGGCTGGTCGGCGCACGCCGTTCGCGGCTGTTTCGCCGGCATCTTGTTGCTTGGCTGCGCAGCACACGAACCGCTTGCCGTTCGAAATGTGGCCATTCGCAAGCTGAACTGCTCTCCGGACGATGTCTACACGGTCGTGAATCGCACGACCTCGAAAGTACGCGAGTGGATCGTGGGTTGCGACTTCTACTACACGCGTGTCCTGTGTTCCGAGGATGGCTGCGCCCCCGCGAAGCCCAGGCCCCCCTGCATTGGGGAGCTCGAGTGCTTCGACGAAGACCCGGTGACCTTGCAGTGGACGCTGCCACGCACCGCCCTCCGGTGACGCTAATGCTCCGGTGACGGAGGAGGAGCTCGAGGCCGGCGCGCTGCTACAGGGCGTCCCGCAGCCGTTCGGCGGCGACTTCGGGGAGCACGATGTTGATGGCCATTCCGGTTGCGAACTCGAAGCCCGCGATAGCCGAGAAGCGGGGCAAGATCTCGACGTGCCACACGAAGTCGGGTTCATCCACGTGGCGCCTCGGGGCGCTGTTGATGGTGAGGTTGTACGGCGGATCCTCCAGTACCAGATGGATGCGCTCGAGCACGCCCTTGAGCACCTTGGCAAGGGATCCCAGGGTCTCGGGGTCCGCCATCCCGAACGCCGGAGCTTCGGCTTTGGGGACGATCCAGGTCTCGTAAGGGACACGCGAAGCGAAAGGAGCAAATGCGACGTAGTGGTCGTTGGCGAGCACGACTCGCCTGCCGTCCTCGAGCTCGGCGTTCCACAGCGCCTTGTACAGGCTTTCGCCGTTCGCATGATAGTGCTCCGCGGCCACGGCGTATTTGGTTCGGATCTGGCGCGGCACCACCGGAGCACCCAGAATCTGGAAATGGGGATGGGGCATCGAAGAGCCCGCTCGACGACCGTGGTTCTTGAAGATCTGCACCACCTCCAGGCTTGGATCGGCGGACAGGGCGCAGTCCCGCCTGTGCAGTAACTTGAGCAAGCGGTGCACCTGCTCCGCGGGCTGGAGCCCCAGAGACTGGGAATGGTGGGGCGACTCGACCACGACTTCGTGCACGCCTCGGCCTCCCATCTCGCGGAAAAGCGTGCCGTGGTTCTGGCGGACGGACGAGGCATTGGGCACGAGCGCCGGGAAGCGATTGGGAAAGGCACGCACGCTCCAGGTTTGCGGGGCCTCGGGATCGGTTTCGACGTCGACCACGGCGGGTGTGCGTGCTTCCTGCCCGGGACAAAACGGGCACTCGGGGTCGCGTATGGCGTGCGGGCGAACGCTCGGTGTGGACATGAAACCGTTGGGCCGGACGGCGCGTCCCACCGGGTAGGCCACCCAGTCACCGGTCGTCACGTCGAAGCGCAGAGTCGGCAGGTCCACGCCCGCGCTCTAGCAGCGATGGGTGTCAGCCGCTATCGACAGTTTTGGACGCGCGAGAATGCCGCATTTAGCGCGTCGGAGGCGGAGGCATATCTCGTGCGACAATCCGGTGGCAGGGGGCCCGCGCCGCCGAGAGGCTCGAGGAGTCCCTATCGGGTGACGGGGGAGTCAGCGCTTCGAGTAGCCCTGCTCTCCAGCAGGCAACAACCCCACCTCGAAGAGCAGCCGGTGGCAGTTGATCGTCGCGCGCAGCTTGCGGCTCAGCAAGAAGGCGCCGCCGAGCTTGCGTTGAAAAAACAGGTAACTCAAAGGTGGCGGCTTGAGCTCTGCGCGATAGCGGCGCAGCCGTTTGCCATGTTGGTGCATGCGTTGGGACAGATCCGTCGCTCGAAAGTCGTAGTCCACGTCGTGCCCCAGGATCTCGGTCAAGTGAAGAGCTCCGTCGACCAAGATCTTGCGCGGTTCCGGGCTGAGGCCATCGTGGATCACTCCCAGATCGCGGAACGTCTGCTCGAGCGCGCTTCGATCGGCGGTTGCCACAGCAACGAGAGCTCGCCGATAAAGCTCCGTCGCCTCGGGCGGCACCGGACGCGCTGCCCCGAAGTCGAGTAGAATGACCGTGCTACTTTCGGGATCGAACATGTAGTTCCCCGGGTTCGGATCGGTCTGCATGAATCGAAATTCGAACAACTCCGCGAGCAGGAGTTTCAATAGCCGCTTGCCGACCGCATCGCGATCCGCCTGCTTCGCATGTTCGGCCCATTCGAGCAGTGCAGGCGCGCGAATCAGCTCAGTGGCCAGAATGCGCCGGGTAGAAAACTCGGGATAGACACGGGGCAAGCGGAGCCCGGGACGCCCCGCCACGTGTTTGCCGTATGCAATCTGGTTTTCCAGCTCTGCCTCATAGTCGACTTCCTCGTGAAGTTGCCGTTTGACTTCGCGGGAGAGTTCAGCGAGGTCGATCTCCGGGGGCACCAGACGAGTGAGCTTGACGAGCGTCATCAGGTTGTCGACGTCGCTGCCCACGCTTTCCGCGACTCCCGGATACTGCAGCTTGATCGCGAGCTGGGTGCCATCGCACGTTCGAGCCCGATGCACCTGACCGATCGAGGCCGAAGCGATGGGAGTGAAATCGAAGTCGGCGAAACGCTGCTCCCAACCGGCGCCGTATTCGTGCCTCAACACTTGTTCTACTTGCTTTTGAGGCATTCGGTCGGCGTTGGCCTGCAACGCTTCCAGGGCCCGGGCAAACTCCTGTGGAAGCAGATTGTCGCCCTCCAGGGACAACATCTGCCCGAGCTTCATCGCGGCGCCGCGCAGCCGCGAGAGCCTATCGGCGAGCAGTGCCGCATTCTGTCGCGTCAGCAGGGTGCTCGGTAGGGCCTGCTCGGCGCGCTCCGCGAGCCTTCTGGTCCTTTCCACCACGCCGCCAGCCGCCATGCGCGATGCCGTGGCGCCGATCTGCAGCATTCTGGAGAGGCGCCCGCTGGGGACCGAGGAGGCGCGGGGAGGCTTGGACACGAGAAGGGATTTGCCTGATTGGATGACGCTTAGGTATTCGGTGCGCGGCGCCATGCGTCAAGGCCGATCGCCCGCAATCAGAGCCGCGGCGTGCTTTTCGAATCGGATGCCATCCGGCGCTTTGCTCGGCTATTTCTTTCGATGCGAGGGCACGGCCGGGCAGCCCTGCCGCTGCAGGTTCTTCTTGGTGGTCGGTGTGTAGCCTTTTTCGGGCCAGCGGACGGTTTGAGACACCTGGTACATGGTGATCGAGCGAACCTGTTCATCGTCCTCGTGTTGCTCGTTCCAATCCCGGCACAGCCATTTGAGAAAGTAGGGGCGCACGACCGCATGACGCGGGTTGACGATGTTGTCGAGAAACTTGCGCCAGCGTTGCGTACGGTACGTGGCCGAGGGCACGTCGGGCTTTTCCCAGGAGACGGGGCCGCCACCGTTCCACACGTCGACTTGTTTGCCGTCTTTGCGCTTGCCGACCATCACGAACCAACCGCTGGTATTGGGTGGATTGGGGGCGAACATGCCCCAGTTGGCGTACAGGCGGAGCACCAGAAGCGGATCGAACTGCTTGCCTTCGACCTCGCCCTTGTGTGTTGCCGCGAATGCGGTGCCATAGGCGGTATAGATTGCCAGAAGGGAGACCAGGACGGTGCCGAACAGGGTGGGGCGGATGCGCAGCGTGCCGGGCCTTCGAGAGCGGAACCAGCGGCGATGCGTGGCGATGAAAGCTCCGGTGCGGCGGGCCAGCCCGGCAAGACGCTGCTCGAGACCGAGGCGGGTAACCAACGCGTTGACCGGGCCATCCCAGAACCAGGATGGAAACATGACCAACCAAGCCGCCATCGCCACCCATGGGAAGTGGCCGAGCTCCATCGTCAGGAACAACCCGAAATGAAAGCTGATGAACAAGAGTGGTTGTAGCGTGCGTGCCCAGTCATTCTTGAAGGGCAGAAAGAATAGGAGCGGCCCGAACAGCTCGATGTAAAACACGCTCCACGTCATGTACTGCAGGACCGGGCGCGGTAGCTCCCGAAACCACATGCCGAAGGGCGTGGCGAAGGCGTGGTGGTGGAGCGCCAGATGGATGGCGCTGCCCTGGGCGTGCCAGGTGGGACCGGTCTTGAGGGCGGCCGAGACCGCGTACATCGCCAAGAGCTGCAGGGCCAGAGTCATCGAGGCGATCGTGAAGATGCGATTCGGGGCTTGTTCGGGATCGGTCCGTCCAGCCAAAGCGGCATCGACCGAGAAGCGGGCCCCGAGGGGCACGAACATTCCCCAAAACAACATGACTCTGAGCAGATCGTCCCCGCCCTGCAGAATCAGGTAGTTGCGACCCTGGACGGACGCGATCAGGATGAACGTCATGATGGACGCCAGCCGCGTCTTGAAGCCCACCAGGAACATCAGACCGAAGACGGCTGTCACCGCGAACAGAATGACCTGGCTCGTGACGTCGCCGCCCCAGTTGTTGAATGAGTAGAAGAGCGGTTGGCTCCACCCCCCCAACAAGCGACTGCGGGGCATGAACCCCTGGTCCGTGTAGTGGGCGGTGAGGTGCAGCATCCGGTGGTAGACGTCGGAAAGCACCAGGATTCCGAAGGCGATGCGGAACACACCCAGCGAGCGCAGGTCGAGACCGAGGCTACGCCCCAGTGTGCTTGCCAGGTCGAAAGACAGAAGCTTTTGATACCAGCTCTCGCTGGGCTTGCCTTTCACGCGCTTGGGAGCTCCAAGAGCCTCGGAGTGGTTCGGCTCGGGGACTGTCGGCTCGCCCTGGTTCGCTTGCTCGGAAGTTTCTTTCTGGTCGCTCATCCACTCTCTGCCCGGCTACTCGCTCGCACCAGCGACCGCCATGACTAGCAGCGGGGCTCAGAGTCTACCATCAAATTCTCGGAGGTAAGTAGGTTAGGCTTCGAGAGCCTGAGAACGGCTTCGGCAGGGCCCTGCGCCGCAGTTTCAGAGCTTTCAGAGCTCTTCCAGCCGGCGTTCGGCCTCGGCGAGATCGGCGTGCGCCCGATCGAGCCACGCCTCACCCCAGTAGAAGTTGCAGCTGGTCTCTGCGCGCAGCAACCGGAAGTAGGCTTGTTCGATGCGCTCCGGGTCGCGGTTCGCTTCACGCATGCCAGCCAGGGCCTTGCTGACGTGTGCGACGCGCCCGAGGGCCTGCTTTTGCGCGAGCGACCCGGTCCACTGGGTGAAGTCGCGACCGTGGTGCCAGCCCGTGTTCCAGGCTCCGGTGCGGACGCGAACCGGGCCGCCTACCCCGTGGGCGTCTAAGTAATCGCTAATGAAGCAAGAGCGAATTGAGGTTTCGCCCTGCCGCATGCGTCGTGCCAAGGGCAGGTAGAAGGCGCTCCAGAAATTGCTTCCTTCGGTCGTGTTGCGAAACCACCCGCCGTTGTCTCCATCGGTGGCAGTGGTCACCAGTGGTGGGAAGTCGCAAAACCGCGTGCGGCATTCCACTTCGTGTTCGAACCAGCCGAGCTCCATTCCCGACTCCTGCGCATCCGAAAGCTCGCGGTCGCGCACCACCACGATGATGCTCTCGCCCGCATACTCGGCGACGTGGGGGCGGTAACGGAGCTCTTGCCAACTCATCGGTGAAAGAGGCTCCACGTGCTCGCTATCGACCAGCGCATAGCGGTAGCCGAGCCGCTTCAACAACGGAATCAGAGCCATGTCAAAACCCATTTCCGGAGGCCAGAATCCGTCGAATCGGCTTCTGGCGAACACGTGTTCGGCGAGCCCGCGCCAGCGGGCGAGTTGGTCGTCCCAGTCGCGCTCGGGGATCAACGGCAGCACGGGGTGGTAGTAGCCGGTGCCCAGGACGTCGATGAGACGGGTGTTTTGCAGGTGCCAGAGCAGATCGCCGCACTTGACGATGCCGTAGGTTTGCTGTTGAAACTCCGGGCCAGTCAGGGTTTCCAGCAGCGTTCCGGACAGGCTCAGATGGACCCTGGCCACGTCTTCGTAGCCCCAGAGCGAACGCGGGATGCGATCCATCGCATACAGGATCTCCTTGGCCTCCCAAGCGTTGTGCTCCAGTAGGTCCTCGAGATTGCCCGAGGGCTGGTGAAGATTGAGCACCAGGGCGTGATGAGCAATTTTCATTGATTTCTTCTTCTGGAGTCTACACGGAGCTGGCGAAAATCGACACGTCAGGTGGGCGAGCTCGATCGGCCCGACCGAAGCTCCGCTCGCTCCGGATGTCTAGCACCGACGGGGGGACGGCGCGTAACTCTAAATCGGAATGCGCCGCTGTGGGAAACGCTCAGGAAACAGGGCTTGCCGTGTAGTGAGTTTCGAGAGTGGTCGCCTTCGGCCACGCCATGATCCATGAACTCGCACACTACGTTTGGGGACGCTGAACTCGCAGCGAAACGCCTGGCCCTGCTTGCCGATGCGCACGCCGAACCGACTCGTGCGTTCTTGGGGCAGTTCGCACCGCGGGCTGTCGACTGTGCGCTGGACCTGGGGTGTGGGTCCGGCCACAGCACCCGGCTGCTGAGCGAGGTGAGCGGAGCCCGAATGACAGTGGGGGTCGACCTTTCCGAAAGCTGTATCGCCCTGGCCGAGGAGCGCGCCAGCGCGGGCGTGCGGTTCTTGCGCCATGACGTGCTCAGCGTGCCGATGGCCGTGCCCAAGGCGGACGTCATCTACGCGCGGTTTCTGCTGACCCACCTGCCCGAACCCGCAGAAGCACTGCGCCGCTGGTCGGAGCTGCTGGTCGGGCGGGGCATGGTTCTCCTGCAGGAAACCTCCTTGCTCGACAGTGAACACCCAACGCTGATCCGGTACTATCAATTGGTCGAAGCACTGCAGTCTCACTATGGGCAGTCGCTCTACATCGGTCGCGACCTGGAGGGCTTCGTCCAGGGGACTCCCTTCATTGTCGAGCACTTCGGTCAGCGTCTGTTCGAGCTTCCGGCCCACGTGATGGCCACGCTGCATGCTCTGAACATTCCCGCCTGGAAGACGGACCCGGTAGCCCGCCGAAATTTCGACCCCAAGGAAATTGCCGACGTCGAGCAGGGCTTGCTGCGCATCGCGCAACGCGCGGAACTGTGCGCGCCGGTCCGGGTTGGCCTGGGAGAGCTCGTTCTCCGGCTCGACGGTTAGTCGAGTCTGAGCGAATGTGCAGTATTTGCGCCACCCCTGGGGCGGCTCTCGTCCTGTGTCCCGTTTCGGGTGGTCCGAACAGGTCGGCTGACAGAGCCGGGGTCGCGCTGGTCCGAGTGTGGAGTCGTGTGCTATCGAATCGATACTAAAGATTGATGCTCGTGGGCGAGGGCTGTGGGGCAGCGAGGGCTTTTTCCTGGTGTCAGTTTTTCTTCAATCGAGCCTTGGACCGAAGAGCGGGGCGGAGAGGTCGTGACCGCCGAGCCGAGCGCTGGACCACGAGGCGAGCCCGTTTCCCCGACCGCTCGCACCGACGACGACGCCGATGTGTTTTGCGGCACGCCCTTTCGAAAGGTGCGCCGGCTCCAGTCTGGAGGGATGGGTGATGTCTACCTGGTGCTGCACCGTGACCTTGCGCGGAGGTTCGTGGCGAAGGTTCTGCGTCACGAACTCCTCGACGACGCGCGCACGGTGGACCGAGTCCGTCTCGAGGCGGAGCTCCTCGCCAGGCTCAGGCACCCGAACATCGTCGGCATCCAGAGCTGGCACCGCTTGGCGGACGGCAGGCCCTTCCTGGTCATGGAGTGGTTGCGTGGTGTCACCGTCGCCGACGAGTTGGCGAGCCGTGGTGTTCCGAGCCTACGAGCAACCCTGTGCTATGCGCGCCAGCTCCTGTCGGCGTTGGGGGCGGCCCATGCTCTTGGTGTCGTCCACCGGGATATCAAACCACAGAATTTGTTCCTGCATCAGCGCGCGGATGGCGAGGTGGTCCTCAAGGTGCTGGACTTCGGCGTGGCACGCATCCTGCCCGAGGCTTCGAGCCTGGCGCCGAGCCCACTCGAGCTGCCCACCGAAACCGGAACAGTGCTCGGGACACCGCGGTTCGTGAGCCCCGAGGGGGCTGCGGGCGGGCGGGTGGACCTGCGGGCGGACCTGTACGCCGCGGGCCTGGTGTTGTACGCGCTGCTCACTGGACGAGGGCCGTTCGACCACCAAAAGCGCCTGGGCGACGTCTTGGACGCGCATCTCCACGAGGCTCCCAGCCCACCGAGCGCCCATGCGCCTTTTGCCATTCCGGCGGAACTCGATCGAGTCGTGGTCCGCTCCTTGGCCAAGTCTCCCGACGCGCGCTTTCAGAGCGCGGCCGAGTTCGAAGCCGCCCTCGTCCGAGCGATCGAGCCGGGTGTCGAGTGGCCCGCAGCGCGCAGGTCGAGTGAGCCTGGCCCGCCGAGAGCCGAGCGGCCCCAAGGTACGCCAGGCTCGCCACCAGAGCGCGCCGGAGCCCCGGAGACGGTGAGTGCGCGGAATGCGTCGCCTTCGACCCCGGCCGCGCCCCGCAGCCCAACGCGGGCGGGCGCTCAGCTCCGCCCGCTCGTGATGCTGGCGCTGTTCCTCGGCTCTGTGCTGTTGATGTCGCTGGTAGGGGCCGGCGGCACGACATGGCTCGGGCATGTGCTAAGAGGCGCTCCATGACAGTGAAGACGGCGCCCTTCGAGCCGGGGCATCGCTTCGTCAAGTACGACATCCGTGGTTTGCTCGGCACCGGGGGCCACGCGCACGTTTACGACGCCTACGATCCGTTCCTCGATCGGGAGGTAGCGGTCAAGGTCATTGCGGCGCCACGCGACGCCCAGGAAAACCTTGCCAAGCGCGCCCAGTCCGAGGCGCGCGTTCTGGTGCGCATCGACCACCCCAACGTCGTGAAGGTGTACGATGCTGGGGCCACCGAGGACGGCCTGGTGTACCTGGTGATGGAAAAACTCGCGGGCAGGACCTTGCGTGCCGTCTACCGCGACGTGGGTCGGCTCAGCGTGGTGGAGGCGCTCGAGATCGCCCGACAGATCTGCGCGGGGGTGGATGCTGCCCACCGACAAGGCGTGATCCATCGCGATCTCAAGCCGGAAAATGTCTTCATTCAACACGACAACCGCGTCAAAGTGCTCGACTTCGGCATTTCGAAGGTAATGGGCTATGGGGCTCACGACACCACCCAGCGCCACGTCCTGCACGGCACGGTCTTGTACATGAGTCCCGAGCACCTGCAGGGCTACGGAGTGACCAACAAGAGCGACGTCTACGCGCTGGGAACGCTGCTGTTCGAGGGCTTGTACGCGCACCCGACACTCCTGTGGCCGGAAGCGCGTCACGCCAAGGATCTGCGCGAAGTCATTCGGGTTCAGTTGACCGAAACGCCACCCATGCTGCACGAGCTGGACCCAAGCATCTTTCGACATGTGGCGCGTTTCGTGCAGCGCGCGATCCTCAAGGCAGCCGAGCAGCGCTATGCGTCGATGGCCGAAATGCTCGAGGCGGCCGACGCGGCTTGGCAACGGCTCGAGCGCGAGCAGGGGGCCGACTACCTGGTTCAGTGGCGACGCGATCTCAGCCGCGCCTGCAAGACACCGCGCAACCAGCAGCCGCAGCGCGACACGGTACAAGAGGCGATGCGCTTTTCCACGGCCATCGAGCCGTCGACGCTGGCCCGCCCGAGCACACAACCGGGCGGGCTGACTTCGCCGCCGCCCCTCACGAGCACGGTCCCCTTCGACGCCGAACAGCGTCTGGCGCATCAGACCACGACACCCATTCCTCCCGCCCCCTCGAGCTCCGATGCTCCGCAGGCGGGGGCGATCGCGACCGGCGGCGTACCGAGTCGGGTGCAGTCGAGCGACCCGATCTCCAGAGCTGGTCTGTCCGGGCCAGCCGTGGCGCTCACTCCGGCTCAGTCGGCCACTCTCGCGTTGGCAGAGCAGGTCACTCGTACTCGGGATATCACCGCGTCGGGGCAGACGGCTGTAAGCTCGCCCGCCGTCGAGCTGGGGACCGTTGCCCCGGTTTCACATCCATCAATGAGCAAGAAAGCGCCCGCGGACTTCGCGCCCGCGTCGACACCGCGGTTCGGGCGCCTCTCGGTGCGCGCGGTCGTAGCGGTCGGGGCGACGCTCGGACTTGCCCTCGGCGTTGGCTACGGTGTCTTGGGGATGCGGTCGCCACCCGACCCGGGGGAGGCTCCCATGGCAGAGACCGGCGCCAGGTCGCTGCTACCGCGCGACGTGGTGCCAGCGGCAAAGCCGCCGACCCCGTCGCTTCGCTCCCAGTCTGTCCCGGACACCGAGCTGGGCGAGGGGGTGGCGCCACGCAAGAAAGCGGTCGCCGCGGGACCGTCGCCCGCGCCAAACTCTGCAGAAGGGGCGGATTCCACGCTTTCGCCAGTCAGTAAGGGGTCTATCACTAACTCCGAGGCGCATTCGCCGTCGGCTGGCGAGAAGACGGCCGCGGCGAGCTCGCCTCCCGCCACGGTGCCTGTTTCGGCCACGAAATCGGTCAAGAAGCCGCGCGAAGAAGCGAAGCAGGATGACAAGCCGGGCAGCTGGCTCAAACCCGAGATGATCCACTTTCCCGACGATTCACCTGCGCCGGTTGCTCCCCCCAAGGCCCCGGCTCGCGCTAGGATGCCCGCCTCGGGGCTCGACTGATCGCGCCCGGGGATTAGGTACGATGGCTGGTTTCGATAGCAAAACAAGAACCGACCCGGGGCCCTTCAAGGATCCCTCACAACGCGATGCGGGTCCTGCCCCGCAGCGAAATGACCCGACGCTGCGCGAACGAGCGGCGCGCCGCGAGGCGCCGGACACCGAGCCTGCCTCCGATGGAGGCCATCGCGTCGAGGAGGAGTTCTTCGCAGCCGGGGATGCCCCAGCGGCGGAGGCGGCGGGCGATCTCGATCTCTTCCGCTTCCAGGAAATCCCGGTGTCTTCCGAGATGCGTCGGGAGCTGCTCGGCGCCAAGCTGCCGCTCGCCTCCGCGGAGCAGTTGCTGGATACTCAGCCACCGGGTGGTTCGGGCGAGCGCTCGCAGCCGGAGAGCGTCAGGCGCCAGCAGAGAGCGCGCTCGGAGAGCGCGGCCGGGGAGCGAACGGAGCGCCCCGAAGCGGGCGAGGATGCGCGCGCGGCGGACGAATGGAGCCCAGGTAACCCCGATGCCGGCGCGCCGACCGAGGGCGCCGATGAGGCCCAATACTACAGCAATACGGCGCCGACGCTGCTCAACCTGCGTCGTCGGCGGGCGCGCTCTAGGCGCGTCGTGGTGGGCGTGATGGCCGCTTCCGGTGTCCTCGTGGCTGTATGGCTGTTCCTGCGCGTCTCGGGTGAAGTCACGGATTCGGGCGGGGCTCGAGTCGTCGAGTCCCCGGAGGTCCGTCGTGCCGGGCCGACCCGGCACATTTCGGGCAACCGTTCGAGGGCCGAGCAGGAAGCTGGGCGTCCTCTGCGACTGCCCCCTCCCAGCCCGGCAGCGCTGGGGGCTTCCGCATTGCCCGCGGGCCCGGAGAGCGTTGCCGGCCGAAATGGGACGGCTGGTGCGATTGTCACGCAACCCGGGGAGCAATCGCCCGACTCTGTCCATGCCGCCGCGCGGCAGACGGCCACCTCGGGGCCCGGGCGTCCCGAGCCGGCGGCGGCGCGTGGTGCGTCTGTGCAGGCGCCCACTTCCGGAGCGGCCGCTTCGTCCCTCCAGCCACCAGAGCCCAGCACTCGGAACGACGCCGCATCCGGCCCGGGACGCGGCAAACCCGCCGAAAAGAACTCGTTCGACCCAGAAGAACTCATTTTTTGACGGTCCACAGCTTCGTACCCATGGCTCATCAGCTACTCGCTCTTGCTTTCTCAGTGTTCGCGCTCGGCATCGCCCCCAACGTCGCCGCCCAGACTACCGAAGATCGGGCCGATGCCTTGTTCCAGCAGGGCAAGGCGGCTGCCGAGGCCAAAGACTGGCAGCACGCTCATCAGCTCTTGGTCCAAGCCTGGCAACTCAAGCAAAGCTATGACATCGCCAGCAACCTCGGCCAGGTAGCCTTCCTACTCGGCAAGCACGCCGAAGCCGCCCAGCACGTCTCCTTCGCCCTCAGGCATTTCCCGGCCACTGGGGATGCCGAGCAGAAGCAAAAGGCGCAGAGCCTGCTCGACATGGCGCGACGTGAAGTCTCGAGTTTCAAGATTCACGTATCGCGTGAGGAGGCCGAGGTGCTCATCGATGGTGGCCGCCAAGGAGTTGCCTCGAACCTGCCGCCCGAGCTGTTCGTCGAGCCCGGTGAGCACACGGTCACCGCGCGTTTCGGCAGCGAGCGCGTTCAGCGAGACATCGACGCCAGAGCCGGCCAAGGCTACCGCATCGAGCTCGTGCTCGGGCAGCCGGACACCTCGGCACCTGCCGCATCGCCGGTTCGAACCGCGCCCGGGTCTTTTCCGGCCGAGCCCGGTCGAGGGTCTCTCGTTGCGGACACGTCGCCGTCCGAGCCGGGACCTGCGCTCGAGGCTCGCAGCGTGGCGCTCATTGCCGGCGGTGTTCTCACTCTGGCGAGCGGCGTTGCTCTTGGCATCTACGCTGTCAAGCGCTCGAGGGCTGCCTCCGATGTCGACACCTATCAGGCCCGTGCCCAAGAAGACGGCCCCGGGACGAACCCGTGTGCCGGCGATAGTCCCAGCTCCGATTGTCGAGCCCTGGCCGATGCGGCGAGCGATTGGGAAAGCACCGGGCGCGCCCGCAACATTCTACTGGGCACGACCGTGGTTCTCGGCGTGGCAACGGCGGCCACCTTTCTGCTTTGGCCGGAGTCCAAGAGCGGCTCCGAGGCCAGCGCTCTTCCCAGCGTTGCACCCGTGCTCGACGCGGAGCAGCAGGGCGTGATGCTCACCGGCAGCTTCTGAGCGCCGACCCTTTCAGTGGAGAACTCATGCGAAAACTAGTCACCAGTCTGATCCTGACCCTTCCCAGCTTGGCCCTCGTCGCGGGGGCGTGTGCCGACACCGACGCCGACTGCAAAGACACCCTGAGCTGCGGCAACGGCGCATCGGGCGGCAGCGGTGGCAGCGTGTCGAGCGTTGGTGGGTCTGGAGCGATGGGAGGGCAGGGGGTAACGTCGGGGACGAGCATGGGGGGAGTGGGAGGAGTGGGGAGCACGAGCGGGGGGAGTGCGGGCGAAGCAGGGAGCGGGGGCAGCGGGACGACGGGAGCGGGAGGGAGCACGAGCGGTTGCGATGGGGAGCTGATGCCCGGGGAGGATGCGTGCGTGGTATCGGAGGAGTTCGGGGTGTTCGTGTCGCCGCTGGGCAACGACGAGACGGGAGAAGGGACGCGGGAGTCGCCGTACAAGACGCTGGGTCTGGCAGTCGAGCGGGCCACGGAGCAAAGCAAACGAGTGTATGCGTGCGGGAGCGAGGGCGCGTACGAGGAAAGGCTGGAGCTAGGGGAAGAGCAGGGCGGGCTGGAGCTGTACGGAGCGCTGGATTGCGCGGACTGGAGCTACGAGGAGGGGGTGCAGGCGGAGGTAGCGCCGGAGAGCGGGCCGGGGCTCGAGGTGACGGGGCTCCGAGGCCTGAGGTTGGAAGGCTTCGGGTTCACGAGCGCGTCGGCAACGGAGGGCGGGAGCTCGAGCATAGCGGCGTTCATCCAGGGGTCGCGTGAGGTGGTGCTGGACCACGTGAGGCTGTCGGCCGGAGCGGGGGCTCCCGGGGTCGACGGCGAGACGATGGAGCTGGTGTTTCCGGACAAGAGCGAGCTGGACGGTGTGCCGGGAAGCGCGGAGGACGGAGGCGTGATGGAGGCGGTTGCCTGTCCGGGTGGCGGAGGCACGACGCAGGGGGGCGTGGCGGCGGACATAGCCCCCACGCCAGGCGCACCTGGCACGCCAGCGTACGACGAGCCCGGAGGGGAAGGCGGCACGGTCGATCCCGATTGCATCGATGGTATCGGAAGGTCGGGGCGCCCCCGGTCCCGATGGATTGGACGGCCCGGGTGCCGCCGCGCTCGGGAGCCTGAGCGAGGCGGGTTGGACTCCTGGGTCGGGCGAGCCTGGCCTGGTCGGCAAGCCCGGGCAGGGTGGCGGAGGCGGCGCAGGAGCGCCGTCGGGAGGAGGCGGCAGCGGGGGCGCGGGCAGTTGCGGCGGCGGTCCCGGGGGCGCCGGGCTGGGCGGCGGTGCGTCGATCGCGCTGTTGCTGAGGGACTCGGAGGTGTCCCTGGTCGCGTCCTCGCTCGCCAGCGCGCGGGGGGGCGATGGCGGCGCCGGTGCCGTGGGGCAGGCGGGACAGCAAGAGGTGGGTAGCTTTGGTGTCGGCGCATCCCGACGGTTGTCAAGGTGGCCTGGGCGGCATGGGTGGCAACGGCGGCGCGGGCGGAGGCGGCGCGGGCGGCTTGTCGGTGGGCATCGTGTTTTCAGGGCAAGCCCCGAGCCTCACGCAGACCACGGTGACGACGGATCAGGCCGGCGCGGGGGGCGAGGGGGCTGGCAGCAACAACGACGGCATCGCCGGCGTTGCGCAGGCCGAGCTGGAGATTGCCGAGAGCTGAGGCGCAGGCGGTAAGTGAATGATGATTCGACTTGGCTCTCTCGCGCTCGGCCTGACGGGGCTGGGTGCGCTCGCCGTGGCCTGCGGCACGCAGTTCGAGGCGTGCCCGACCGACGACTGCGCGCCTCTCGAAAGCGGCGGCAGCGGTGGCAGCGTGTCGAGCGTTGGTGGGTCTGGAGCGATGGGAGGGCAGGGGGTAACGTCGGGGACGAGCATGGGGGGAGTGGGAGGAGTGGGGAGCACGAGCGGGGGGAGTGCGGGCGAAGCAGGGAGCGGGGGCAGCGGGACGACGGGAGCGGGAGGGAGCACGAGCGGTTGCGATGGGGAGCTGATGCCCGGGGAGGATGCGTGCGTGGTATCGGAGGAGTTCGGGGTGTTCGTGTCGCCGCTGGGTAACGACGAGACGGGAGAAGGGACGCGGGAGTCGCCGTACAAGACGCTGGGTCTGGCAGTCGAGCGGGCCACGGAGCAAAGCAAACGAGTGTATGCGTGCGGGAGCGAGGGCGCGTACGAGGAAAGGCTGGAGCTAGGGGAAGAGCAGGGCGGGCTGGAGCTGTACGGAGCGCTGGATTGCGCGGACTGGAGCTACGAGGAGGGGGTGCAGGCGGAGGTAGCGCCGGAGAGCGGGCCGGGGCTCGAGGTGACGGGGCTCCGAGGCCTGAGGTTGGAAGGCTTCGGGTTCACGAGCGCGTCGGCAACGGAGGGCGGGAGCTCGAGCATAGCGGCGTTCATCCAGGGGTCGCGTGAGGTGGTGCTGGACCACGTGAGGCTGTCGGCCGGAGCGGGGGCTCCCGGCGTCGACGGCGAGACGACGGAGCTGGTGTTTCCGGACAAGAGCGAGCTGGACGGTGTGCCGGGAAGCGCGG
Source organism: uncultured delta proteobacterium (assembly GCA_963809955.1). GTDB lineage: Bacteria > Myxococcota_A > Polyangia > Polyangiales > Polyangiaceae > JAICQQ01. Next base: position 198,094 of record CAWELQ010000005.1, on the reverse strand, counting down.
AGGACGGAGGCGTGATGGAGGCGGTCACCTGTCCGGGTGGCGGGGGCACGACGCGGGCGGGGTAATGGCGGCGTACATAGCCCCCACGCCAGGCGCACCTGGCACGCCAGCGTACGACGAGCCCGGAGGGGAAGGCGGCACGGTCGATCCCGATTGCAGCGATGGTATCGGAAGGTCGGGGCGCCCCCGGTCCCGATGGATTGGACGGCCCGGGTGCCGCCGCGCTCGGGAGCCTGAGCGAGGCGGGTTGGACTCCTGGGTCGGGCGAGCCTGGCCTGGTCGGCAAGCCCGGGCAGGGTGGCGGAGGCGGCGCAGGAGCGCCGTCGGGAGGAGGCGGCAGCGGGGGCGCGGGCAGTTGCGGCGGCGGTCCCGGGGGCGCCGGGCTGGGCGGCGGGGCCTCGATCGCGCTGTTGCTGAGGGACTCGGAGGTGTCCCTGGTCGCGTCCTCGCTCGCCAGCGCGCGGGGGGGCGATGGCGGCGCCGGTGCCGTGGGGCAGGCGGGACAGCAAGAGGTGGGTGACTTTGGTGTTGGCGATCCCGCCGGTTGTCAAGGTGGCCTGGGCGGCATGGGTGGCAACGGCGGCGCGGGCGGAGGCGGCGCGGGCGGCTTGTCGGTGGGCATCGTGTTTTCAGGGCAAGCCCCGAGCCTCACGCAGACCACGGTGACGACGGATCAGGCCGGCGCGGGCGGCGAGGGGGCTGGCAGCAACAACGACGGCATCGCCGGCGTTGCGCAGGCCGAGCTGGAGATTGCCGAGAGCTGAGGCGTGGGGACGCCATGAAGACCGGCAAGATCCTATCGCGCACGGTGCGTTGGGTGCTGGGGTTCGGACTCGCGAGCAGCTCGATCGTTGCTTGCAGCGGCGATCGGTTCGAAGGCTGCGGCCAGGCGACGTGTCCCGTGCCTTCCGAATCAGGGGGTCAGGCCGGCGCGCCGGAGGTCGCCAGAGGCGATGGCGAGGGGGCGACCTCGTCGGGCTCGGGAGGCAGCGGAGGAGAAGCCGGCGCATCTTCCGAAGGGCACGCCTCCAGATGCGCGGGGTGCGCGGAAGAGGCCTGCTGTGGCAATGCGTGCGTCGATCTGGACTCCGACTCGAACCATTGCGGGAAATGCGGTCACGCTTGCGCGTTGGACGGCGTCGTACCCGCATGCGTCGCGGGACAATGCGAATTCGAGCACTGTGAGGAGGGGCGTCTCGACTGCAACGCCGATCTCGGCGACGGTTGTGAAGAGCGCGATCCTGGCACGCCGGAAAGGGTGGTCCTCACCCAACCGAAGTTCGGTGCCTACACCGGTTCGCTCCACGCGCGCGAGGACTTTGCCACGCTGCGTCCTCATTTTGGCTGGGAGCCCGTGGAGGCGGCATGCGGCATGCTCGGCTATCAGTTGCAAATCGACGATGAGTGCGCGGTGACCGATTTCGAGAGTTGCAGTTTCCCTTCCCCGGAGGTGGACGTGAGCGGGCTGGAAGCGACCGAGTGGCAACCGGTCGACGACCTACCCGTCGAACAGAGCGCGCCGCCGCTGGGCACGCGCTACTACTGGCGCGTGCGAGCTTGTGACGGCCTTCGGCGTTGCTCCGATTGGAGCGAAGTCAGGTATCTCGACGTGGGGCGCTTGAAGCAAGATCTCGACGGGGACGGCTACGCGGACATCGTTGGACTGACGGCAGACGCGCTGTGGTTCTGGCGAGGCAGGGGTGACATGGGCGGCTGGCCATTGCCTGTTTCGGAAGCGGGCTATCGATCCTATTCGGGAGACTTCGATCCAGTTGGGGCAGAGTGGTTCAGAGTTCGCTTTCTGGGCGACGTCAACGGAGACGGTTTTGCCGACCTGGGCGCGCCCAGCAGCGGTGTTCGAGTCCTCGACGGGGTGACGACTCGGGCGTTCTTGCTGTTTGAAGGGATGGCCGACATCGCCGAGATGGAGCCCATCATTCTGCCCAGCCCGCGAGACATGGAAGGCGTGCCGGCGTTCATGCCGGCAGGAGACTTCGACCACGACGGCTTTGCCGATTTCTTGTTGGGAATCGGTCAAAATAGTGGCGATCGCTCCTGGCTGGCGTTCTATCGTGGAGGAGCCTCATTGGACGCCACGGCATCGTATGAGCACCTCTGGGAAGCTCCGGACGACAGGGACGATTTCGGCTTCGCGCATGCGGTCTCGAGTGGTGACTACAATGGCGATGGATACTCGGACCTGGCCATCACCCTGGAGCGCGATCACGAGGTCCGCCTGGTCCTGGGCGGTGCTGCGGTAGATTTCGACGCGGACGCGCAATTTCCTTACGGGGTTGCCGGGGTGGAGTGCATTCCGAGCGCAATCGATACCTTGGACATGAACGGCGATGGTTTCGATGACATCGCGCTGCTCTGCAACTCCGCATCGCAGCTGGACGTCTTCTTCGGTGCGAGCATGCCGCCAGCCGAAGTTGCTTGGTCGGCTTCCTTGCCGCATGTCAGTGACACGTGCGCGGCGGGTGACGTGAATGGCGATGGATTCGACGACGTGTTCGTGAGTGGCCCCGTCCTGTACGCGGGAGGATCTTCTCCGGACGTCGTACCGCACTCCATCTGGATGGTGGACGACACGGGGGAAGCGAAGCAGCCACTGGCGGTTGCGGACCACAACGGGGACGGTTACCTGGACGCGGTGCTGATGAACTACTGGGCCGCCGGATCGGCCAACCTCACTGCGAATCGCATCGCACAGCTGGACGCTGGCTCGGCGACCTTGCGGACTTTCGCCCGTTGAGCCCGGCGCGTTGCGGGCTGTCTCGGCTGGCGCGATGGCCGAGCACGTGGGCTTCGGATCTCTCGGACCTTGCGGAAATTGTCCGCTCACGAATCATTTCGAAAACGTACGGGCGAGGATGCCGCAATTTTTTGGCTGCGCGGTACTTCGCTCCATCATTTGCATCCGGAAGCGTTCCCTCATCCGCTCGGAGGATCAGGATCCAAGCAGGTGGGCATTATCGGCAGTGGGTTTCGCGAGGCCCTCGGTGGCCTTGCCTTATGAACTTGCCTCGCCCGCTGCCGCTCGAGGAGCGTGACCTTGGTCGGCAGCGGGTGGGCTACTTGTTTCTGTTTGCCAGAGTGGGCGGGTCCCCTTTCCATGCTTCGACACAAGTTCTTGTTGATCAGTCTCGGCTCGAGCTCTGCCTCAGAGGGCTGACCCCTCATGGGTCGCTTCGCCTCGGTTCCTGCCCTGTGGGGGCCCGAGGCTGTGCTCGAAGCGACCGCGGTTGGTCAGGCTATCCCTCCTATTTCGAGCGGCTCAGCGCGGTCACTGCCCCCGCTTGAGCTCCATGTACGCGGCTTCCAACGAATGGCCGGCGTCGACCTCGAGGATGCCGACGTTTTGGTCCAGCAAGGCCTTGAGGCAGAGTGCATTGGTTTGCTGCACGGGCTGCGATTGAGGAGCCCGAACGGTGAGCACCGGCTCCCGCCATTCCAGCGTGGAACCCATGAGCGCCTGCTCGATCAGGTCCAGGCGTGGGGCATCAGCCAACGTGTAGCGAACGATGCTGTTTGCCGAAGTGAGCTCGCTCATCGATCCCTGGCGCACGACCTTGCCTCTTTCGACGAAGATGGCGTGATCGCACATTGTTTCCAGCTCGCTGAGAATGTGTGAGCTGATCAGCATCGTGGCTTCGCGGCGTTGGCTCGCGATGAGCTCACGGATCTGCACGACGAGTTCGGGATCCAGGCCGCTGGTCGGTTCGTCGAGCAGAATCAATTCCGGCTTACCGAGCAGTGCCTGGGCAACGCTGAAACGGCGCCGCATGCCATGCGAAAGCTGATTGAAACGCGAGGTGGCACGGTCCTTCAGCTGCACTTTTTCGAGGCTGCTCTCGGCTTCTCGCCTGGCGCTCACCGAATCGAGCCCCTGCAGCTCCGCGTAGTAGCGCAGGCTGTCGATGATGGGCACGTGCATGCTCGGCACGGCATCCTGAGGCATGAGACTGACACGCCCGGCGTGCTTCTTCGCGTCGAACGGGCCAGCGCCCAACAGGTCCACCGAACCCGATTCGACGTGCAACAGCCCTGCCAGCACGCCCATGGTGGTGGTCTTGCCGCAGCCGTTCGGTCCGATCAGCGCGCAGATCGAGCCTCGAGGGATTTCCAATGACAAACCGTTCAAGGCGACCTGGCGCCCGTAGCGCTTGACCACGTTGTCGAGTACGACCGCGTTCATGCGTCCCTCCGACGAAAGATGCTGTGCCCGAGGCCAAAGCCCACGGCGCCGATCAAGAGCAGGGCGCCCGCGGCGAAAAGGTAGCGACCCCAGTCGGGGGACCACAAAGCCTCCCGGTGGTCCGCCGGAAACAGGACTCCCAGGTAGTGGAGAAACGACACGCGTTCGTTGAGGAAGTCCGACGTGACGATCCCATGGGTAATCCCCAGGCCCATCCACAGAAACAGGGCGAGCGCCCGAGCCTTGAGCGGTGAGCGGGAGATCAACGAGACGCCCGTGAACAGGCCAAGGTAGGCGCTGCCATATAGCCACGCCCGGAATGAAGTCCGAAGTAGCCAGAGCCAGGTTTCCGGTTTGAAGCCTGTGTCGAGCGTGATGCCCACCGCGCCTGCCACCAGGGCGCCTACGGCGAGCCCGGCGGCGAGCAAGGCTTCCTGCCCCAATAGTTTGCCCGTTGCCCAGGTCAGTCGATCACAGCGGAACAGGGAAAAGCGCGCGGCGCCGGAACCGAGATCGCCCGCCATCGTGCCTGTGGAGACCACGAGGACGAGCAGCGCCACCAGGTTCAGCGCCATGAAGCCATAGAAGATGCTGAGCGGTGGCATGCTCTGCAGCTGCTCGCGAATGCCTTCGTCCTGGACCATGCTGGTGAACGCCGGCAGTGCTTTTTCTCGCACGAGATCCGGAGGGAGCTTTCCCGGATCGATGCCCATGCTTTGGGCCAGGGAGCGTCGCGCCGCTTCTTCGGCGGCATCGACCGCTTTGAGAAACGCGTAGCTTCCGAGCGCTGCGCCGGCGCCGTACATCGACAGCACGATGATGAACAAGCGAGAACGCATCGCCTCCAGGAGCTCGAAGCGCGCGACCACCTGCAACTTCTTCCCGTCCAGCATTCAGGCGACTTGCTTCAATCGCGATGGGATTACAAGTGTCTGGCGAAAATATTGGCGTGCGGCCGCGCAAAAGCTGCGAGCGCTCGCGGGTCGGCGCGGCGGCCCAATTATCAACGGCCGGGCGCAGCAAACGAGGCGCATTCGGGCTGAGCGGTGGCGCTCGAGCCGAGGGCAGAGCTCCCGGCGATCGTCCCGGGTTGATCGAAGACGGGATGATGCGTGGTGTTCGCAGTGCGCGCGCCGGATCCGGCCGTCTCTCTGCGCAAGCAGCCCGTGCACCCGGCGCGCCGAGGCTCAGTCGCCTTCAGCCAAGAGGGCGGCCGCGTCTTCGTCGCTGAGACACTTGCTCCAGACGGAGTCGATACAGACTTGAGTCCCCGAAAAGCAATTCTTGATCCCGTTGACCTCGGGCAGCGACAGGCGGCAGTCGCGTGGGCTCTGTGCGTCACAGCTTCCAGTGGCGACGTCATCCCCGGATAGCGGGGTTTCCGAGGTGGTGCGGGGGCCGGGGGCGGACATGATGGGCCCATCACCTGCAGCGCTGGCTGGGCGCTCGCCGGAGCCGCACCCCGCGACCAGCAAGAGAGCCAGGAACACGCCGCACTGCCGGGATGTCATTGTTGCCTCACCGTGTGCGTGCATGAGGTATGCAGTAGCACGTCGGAGGCCGGCGGGTCAGGTGAAACCATCGCCTTTTTCCGGGAATTGCTCTTCCGGGGACTGGCTCGAAGTGAGACGACTGCGACACCGGGCGAGTTGTCCGACCCGGGGTCCGGAGCCGGCGAGACCCGATCTTCGCCACTTGTCACAAATCGCACAACCGGTCACGCTCGCCCCCGACTAGGTGGGTACCATGCTTGGTGAAAACTACGGGGAAGACACAGGACGCCCACGGCGCCTAGCGCTGACTGTGGGATGGGGAATGCTGCTCGCTGCGTGGGCAGCGGCTGGCGTGGCGGCTTGCTCGGGGGAGAGCTTCGGTGGGTGCGAGGCAACTCGTACCTGCGCGCTTCCGGACGGTGGTGCCGCGGGCGAGGCCGGGGCTCTCGGAGCGGCCGGCAGCGGGGCGAGGGCGGACGGCGATGCAGGTGCCGCATCTGGCGGCGCCGCGGGCATGCCGAGCGAGATGCCGCCACCCGAAGCCAAACCCTGCGACGGGGAGTGCTCTGCAGAGGCTTGCTGCGACGGCGTCTGCGTCGACCTCGATAGTGCTCTCGAGCACTGCGGGCGTTGCGGGCACGCTTGCAGTCTGCCCAACGCCCAGGCCGTCTGCGACGCCGGTGAATGCCGCGTCAGCGCATGCAGCAAAGGGCAGCTCGACTGCAATGAAGAGGCGGCGGACGGATGCGAATCGAGCGATCTCGGCAAGCCAAAGGCGCCTTCACTCCTCCGTCCCAGAATAGGCGCGTTCACTGGCTCTCTGCACGCGCGCACGGCCATCGACAGTCTCAAGCCGCACTTTGCCTGGCAGCCGGTGGCGCCAGCCGGGTGTGGGAAGGTGAGCTATCAATTGCAGGTGGATGCCGAGTGTGAGCTCGGTCATCATCAGGACTGCGCGTTCGAGAGTCCAGAAATCGACCTGGCGGGTCTCGAGCAGCCGGAGTTCACGCCAGAGGAAGATCTGCCGGTCGAGGAGACCCGGGTGCCATTGGGTACTCGCTATTACTGGAGAGTCCGCGCCTGCGATGAGCTCGAACGCTGCTCGGATTGGTCCGACGTGCGCTACGTCGAGGTCGGTCGCCTCCGAGAAGACATCACGGGCGACGGGTACGCCGATATCGTCGCCGTGTCTAACGAGTCGGACGCATACGAAATCGTGATCTATCCAGGCGCTGCCAATTTCGGACGAGACGCCAGCGGGGCGCCCGAGGATGTCCTGCCGGCGAGAAGCCCCGACGAATTGCGGGTCTTCGGACGGATACCCGCACCGCCATATCCCCAGCCGCGCTTCCTGGGAGATTTGAACGGCGACGGCTTCAACGACTTCGGTGTCGACGGGCCCACTTCCTCGGAGAGTGGGGAGGACGAGCAGACCTTCTATCTCTACCTCGGAGGGCGCGACCCGGCGGTGGATATCGACCTGGTCGAGCTTGTCACGAGTCGCGTCGGGTCGTCGAATCTCTACTCGGCTGGTGACTTCGATGCGGATGGGTTCGCCGACGTTATTCTGACCTCGGCTGGCTATGGCACTATTTCGCGCCCGTTGTTCTATCGCGGGAGCGCCGACTTCGGCAGCGATTCGCTACCCACCGAGGAGCTGACAGCGCCGTTTGGCTACTCGGAGGAATTGTACGGACAAACCTGGGCGGCGGGGGACTTCAATGGCGATGGTCGCGTGGACCTGGCGCTGACGCTGAGTGCGGACGAGAAAGTGCAGTTGCTGTACGGAGCGACCGAACGCGAATTTCAGCAGGACGCGGAACTCGACTACATCGATTGCGCTCCGTCCAGATTGGAGGCGTTCGACGTCGACGCGGATGGACGCGACGAGCTGGCGGCCAGTTGTTCTGGGAAAGACCTGATCGTTTACATGGACACGGGCGACGGCATGCAGCCGTCAACCTTCAGTGGGTCGTCCAGCGGCTACGACTTCGCCGCAGGTGACATCGACGCCGATGGCTATGCGGACCTTCTCATGGCGGATGCCCGTGCTCTTCCAGGTAGCGGGATACTTGCCCAGGAGGCCGCGTTCGTCGAGACCGTCGCCCCGCCCATGGTCCCGTCAAGCTCGTCGGTGGCCTTGGCCGATCACGACGGGGACGGCTGGCTCGATCTGGTTGTGGGAGGCGCTTGGTATCACGGGGATGGCAGTTTCCAACCCAGCCAGCGGGCGAGCCTGATGCTGCCCGGAGGCGATGAGCTCTATCCCTACTCCCTCGCTCACTGAGGGCTATTCGACCTCGATGGGCGAGCATAGCTCCCAGTAGCCGCCGAAAGTGATCGACCAGTCTCCGACCAACTTTGCATTGTTCACGATCTGACGCACCGTGAAACTCCCGCGTACCTTCGTGGGCATCTGGGCGACGATGTCTTCGCCGATGACCGCTCCCTCTTCGTCGGCCGTGTACAGGCAGCGAACCTGGGTGTAGCGCTTGCGGTCCTCATCGCCAGCGTAGTCGACGATGTCGTCGAAGCTGAAGAGAACGTCGACGTCCTCTTCCGAGGAGCTCGTCCAGCTGAGCACGAAGTCGTCCGTGGCGGAGATGGCCACGGCGTTGACCTCTTCCGGATCGATCGCCTGACAAGAGGGTTCTTCCAGCTCGGGCTCCGTCAGCTCGAGCCGCTCGGGCAAAGTCACCGAGCCTTCCACCGCTGACACGCTGCCGCCTCCGCGGAGCTTCATGGTAACGGTCTCCCCATCCGAAAGCGCGGGGAGACCGCCTACCAGCGCAAGGCCCGGGCCCTCGCCCCCGTCACCATCGGGCACCTTGCCCGTATCCAGCGTCGCCTCGAGCTCTTCCGCTTCGAAGTCGACCTTGCCGCCGTCGATGTAGTCGCGGTAGGGCCCGCCGTCGAGGCAGGTGCTGACGATGCAGCGGTCGATGGTTTGGCTCTGACAGCGGTTGAGTCCAAAGGTATCGCCGTAGAACCCTGCAATCGCTGAAGACTCTTCGGTTCCAGCCGCCACGTAGGCAACCCCGAGGTCGATCGTCGTGCGGTCGTCCGAGCAACCGAGGAGCGCCAGGCCGACCGTGCCGAAAAGAAGGGTGCTGATGGGGGAGTGGAATGGGTTCATGGGTCGCGTCGGAGTGTGGCGTCGGACGGGAGCAATTTCAAACTTGGCTCGGGGGGGCGCCGCCCGGCATCATGCGGCCTCCTGCCAACGAGCTTGCCAACTGAGTGGCCTCAAGAGAGAGCATGAATCCCATCCTCCCAGGGTTTTATCCCGATCCGAGCATCTGTCGCGTGGGCGACACCTATTACGTGGTGACCAGCAGCTTCGAGTACTTTCCCGGCGTTCCTATTTTCGAGAGCCGGGATCTCTCCCATTTTCGTCAGATAGGCCACGTGCTGACGCGACGCTCCCAGCTGGACCTGGGGCACGCCAAGAGCTCGCAGGGGATTTTTGCGCCCACGCTTCGCCATCACCAGGGAATGTTCATCATGATCACGACCAACATGTCGGGTCGTGGAAGCTTCTACGTGACCAGCCACACGCCTACCGGGCCCTGGTCCGAGCCCACCTGGGTTCAAGAAGACGGATTCAACATGGATCCATCGCTCTTCTTCGACGACGCTGGAAAGGTCTACTACACCAGGCACGGCGGCGGAGAACGGGGTGGCATCTACCAGGCGGAAATCGACCTGGAGAGCGGTCGTCTCGATGCGCCTCCCCGTCGGATCTGGTCGGGTACGGGCGGTGTCTGGCCCGAAGGGCCGCACCTGTTCAAAGTCGGCAGTAGCTACTACCTGGTGATCGCCGAGGGCGGGACCAGCTATAACCACGAGGTCACGGTGGCGCGTTCAGCTTCGCCGTGGGGGCCGTTCGAGCCCTGTCCCCAAAACCCGATCCTCACGCACAAGGCTGACCGATCATTGCCCATCCAGGCCACGGGCCACGCGGACTTGGTGCAAGCCCAGGACGGTCGCTGGTGGATGGTGTTCCTGGGCATCCGGCCCTGGGATGGAGCCCACCATCACCTGGGTCGCGAGACGTTCCTCGCTCCCGTCAGCTGGAACGGCGAGGGCTGGCCCGTGGTCAACGAGGGACGACCCGTCGGACTCGAGCTGACGGTCGAGCCACGCCCGGCGGGCGGTTCCTCGACGGGCGCGCCCCTGCCGCGTGACGATTTCACGCGAGAGGTCTTGCCTCTTCACTACAATTTCGTTCGCAACCCGGAGTCGACCAGCTGGTCTCTCGTCGAGCGACCCGGATGGTTACGGCTGCATGGTCAAGGCACGGGTCTCGACGACGAAGACTCCGTCACATTCGTCGGGCGGCGTCAGCAGCACTACCGGTGCCGCGTTTCGGCCTTGCTCGACTTCGTTCCCGATGCCGAGGGGCAACAGGCCGGCCTGGTGGTGCGCTCGAACGAGCAGAACCACTACGACTTGCGCGTGGTCCGGCGAGAGGGTGTCCGACGGGTGAGCCTGCAGAGCCGAGTGCGAGCGACGAGTCGCTTGCTGGCCGAACTGTCGGTGCCGGAGGGGCCCGTCGTGCTGAGCATCGAGGCCTACCCCGATCGGTACGAGTTCTTCGTTGCCGCGCCGGGCAACGCGCCGAGTTCCCTGGGTGCGCAGGCGTCGTTGCCGCTCTCGTCGGAGGTGGCGGGAGGCTTTACGGGAGTCTACTTTGGCATGTTCGCGTCCCGCTCGGGGCAGGCTTCCATGCCGCCTGCTGATTTCGATTGGTTCGAGTATCAACCGCTTTCCTGAGCGCGCCAGATGTCCATTTTCGATGCGGAGCTCCTGGTCGTCGGTCACGTCACGCGCGACCTGTTCGAGGGAGTCGAACGCACTGGTGGAGCGGCCAGCTACGCGGTGTGGACCGCCCGTGAGCTAGGTGTGAAAACCCGGCTCGTGACCTCCGTTCCCGCGGGCTGTCCGGCGCTTGGCGAACTCTCCCACCCCGGGCTGCAGCTCACCGTTCAAGCGAGCCGGGTGCAGACCACGTTCCAGCTCGAGCACTCTGGAGCGATGCGGCGCTTGTGGGTCCACGCGCGTGCGGACGAGCTCGAGCGCGCGACTCTGGAGGGCGCGCGAGCACCTCTCGCCTACGTGGGGCCGGTGATAGGCGAGGTGGATGTCTCGTTGCTCGAGACGCTTCCAGCAAGTCGAGTGGTGCTGGGCTTGCAGGGGTGGCTGCGTACGCTGGACTCGGACGGGAGGGTGATCCCGTGCTCACCCCCGGACCCTGCCGCGCTACCCGCACACGCGGACGTGGTGCTGAGCGTGGAGGACCACCCCGAGGCCGAAGCTCTGGCGCAGCGTTTGGCGCGCCCGACTCGGGTGGTAGCGCTCACGCGCGGTGCGGACGGTGTGAGCGCGTGGTTCGAGGGTGGCAGACGAGATTTTCCGAGCTGCCCTGCGCGCGTGGTGGACACCACCGGGGCCGGAGACGTATTCGGCGTCGTATACGCGATCCGGCGTGAGCGCGGTGCTGCGCCAGAGCTGGCGATAGCGCGAGCGCAGCTGGCGGCGGCTCGAAGCATCGAGGGTCCCGGGATCGGTCGTTTGGCGGACGCCAAACGGGAGATCATGGGATAGCCTCGGCGCCGTGCGCCAATGGCGCTATTGTGCTGTCCAGCCGCCGTGGAGTGTAGATGAAGGTAGGGGCAACGGCATTGAAATTGGCTGCCTTTCGCGCGCGAGTGCAGCGTGCCATGCTGAGGGCGCCACGCCCGAGGGGTTGCCCCTCGGAAAGCGCTTTGCCCGGTCCTGTCCACTGCCTGTCCACTGAACGTCAATCGTCGCAGGATTGAGGAAGTCCGTTTGGTGGTCCTCATCGTTCCTCGACGACCGGCGAGCGACCGGGTTCGTGGATGCCGGACGATTTCCCGACCGGGGTCTAATCAGCCCGCATCGGCAGAAGTGTGCGACCTCGAGACACACCTCCTCCGGTGTGAGACATAGATGAGTTCTCGCGGACCATGGACCTTGAAAGTGGTCTGGTGTGCGGGGAGAATAAGCGCGTAACCTTGGTAAGAGGGAAAGCATGGGACGAGTGAGATGGATTGCGCTGTGCTCGACGTTGGCAGCGTCGGGCTTGGCGATGGGATGCAGCGGCGGCGCCGACCATGATAGCGGCGGGGACTCCGAACAAGGCACGAACGGTGCGGCCGCTCCGGATGGATCGTCGAACGGCAGCGGGTCCGGTTCGACCAGCTCCAGCGGCTCGTCGAACGCCGCGTCGAGCAGTAGCAGCAGTGGGTCGAATGGCGCGAGCTCGTCGACCACTTCCGGCGGCAGCGTGAAGGTAGTCAATCCGCTGACCGATCCCGCTGACGGTCCCCCTGCCGGTAATCCAGCGGGCCAGTGCAGCGTACCGGCTGAAGCGGCGCCCGAGGACAGCTCGCACCCCGACCAGGTGGTGGGCAGTGGCACGCCCGAGAGTTGTACCGGTGACGCCTTTATCGATGCGGTGGCTCAGGGCGGGGTGATCACGTTCGAGTGCGGCCCGGACCCGGTCGTGATCACGCTGGATCGTCCCGCCAAGGTCTTCAATGATGCCAGCGAAAGCGTCGTGATCGACGGCGGCGGCCTCGTGACTCTGAGCGGTGGTGGTGCGACGCGCATCCTCTACATGAACACGTGTGACGAGAATCAGCACTGGACCACTGACCACTGCCAGGATCAGGATCAGCCCCGGCTCACTGTGCAGAACCTGACGTTCATCGACGCAAACTCGAAGAACGAGAGTGAATACGACGGCGGAGGCGCCATCTGGGTACGTGGCGGTCGCTTCAAGGTCGTCAACTCGCGCTTCTTCAACAACGTTTGCGCGGACACCGGGCCCGACGTCGGAGGGGGCGCCATCCGCGTGTTCAGTCAGTATGACCAGCAGCCGGTGTACGTCGTCAATAGCACCTTTGGTGGTGCCGAGGACCTGGGAAACAGCGGCGCCAACGGTGGCGGTATCAGCAGCATCGGCGTGAACTGGACCATCATCAACAGCCTGTTCAGCAACAACCGTGCGCTGGGCAGCGGGGGCAATCCCGCCGAGGCGGGCACCGTGGGCGGCGGCAGCGGCGGAGCCATCTACAACGACGGCAATACTCTCACGCTGTCCTTGTGCGGGACGCTGATCGAGAACAACGCGGTCAATGCCTATGGCAGCGCGATCTTCTTCGTGTCCAACAACCACGACGGCACGTTACATATCGAGGACTCCACGATTCGCAACAATACCGGCGGCGGTTGGAACGTGCTCCCTGGAATCTCAATGCACGAGGATACGGAACAACTCATAGAAAATTCGACTATCGAGGACTAAGACTGAATGACCGAGTGTGATTCTCGGTCGGGGTTTTCGGGCCGAATTGTGCAAGGGCCCGAAGACTCTTCAAATCGCGCTCTTCTGCTCGAGTCATCGGCTATTGCCTACTTTCGCGTTCGCGAATCGCGTTCGCGCATCGCGGCGTGACAGACCTCAACCGCTTACCAGATTCATCACGGCAGCGGACAGCATCAGCAGCGAGCACGCTGCCACTATGCCAATCACGATCAAGCGCAGTTTCAGTTTTCGAGCGCGGTCCGCGGCACTCGAGCGGGCAAGGTTCGGGTCTGGAAGCCAGTCTGATTTCGAGTCTGAAGAAACTGTCATACGAGTTTAGTATCCGGTCGCCCTGGTGAGGGGTCAGGTTTTTCGCGGGGCGCCCGGTGGCCCGACGCCATGCCGGACCAGGCCGTACCCGACGGGGGCCGCGACAGGCAGCCGTGAGCCCCCAAGCCGCTGATCGGAGCCAATACTGCGCCTTCTCGGGCCTGGAATTGCGCTGAACCAAGCCGCGCAAACCCTCCTGGACGCTGCTCGAAGCAGCGGCACCCCAGTACGGATTTATCCATCCGTCTCGGCGTGCTGCTTCTTGGTCTCGAGCTCTTCCCAGCGCGCGCTCAAGGTTTCGACCTCGTTGCGTGCGGCCGACAACTCGTCGTTGAGAGCCGCAATTTCTGCTGGGGGTTGCTGGTAGGTCTCCGGTCTGGCGAGCTGCTCGGCCAACACAGCCACTTTGGATTCGGCCTGATCGATCCGCTCGACCATCCCCTCGAGTTCACGCTCTTCGGACCACGTGAGTGCTTTCTTTTGCCTGTTCCGACCGGATGGGTCGGTGGCTCGTTTAGTCGTCGCGTTATGCGTTTTTTCGGCCAGCTGCTGGGCTCGAACGGCTTGGTAGTTGCCCGAGTAGCGCACCACCCTGCCGTCGTCCATGAAGGCGAGAATCCCGGTGGCCACTCGATCGAGAAACCAACGGTCATGTGTCACGACGAGAGCACTCAACGAATAGGTGAGCAAGAGATCCTCCAGGGCGGCCAGGCTGGCGACGTCGAGGTCATTGGTCGGCTCATCGAGCAAAATCAGGTTGGCCTTGCTCCGTAGCAGGCGCGCGAGCGCGACGCGGGCGCGCTCACCACCCGACAACGACCCGACGCTCTGCCGCGACTCGCGACCGCTGAAGCCGAAGCGTTCGAGATAGCTATAGGGTTCGAGTGTACCCACGCCGAGCTCTATCTTCGACAGGTCGCCCACCACGTTGTCGAAGACCGACTTTTCGGGTTCCAGGTCGGCACGTTGCTGGTCGAAATAGGCGATGCGAGCGGTCTGCCCGACCCGAACGCTCCCGCCGATCGGCGGGACTTGGCCGAGGATTGCGCGCAGCAGTGTGGTCTTGCCCGAACCGTTGCGTCCCACGATACCGATCCGCTCGCCCTGACACAGCGTGAAGCTGAGATCGGACACCAGATTCTTGTCGCCCAGACCGAGCGACAGGTGGTCGAACTCCAGCAGTGTCTTGCCCTGACGCGCTACTTCGATACTGAACTGGAACGATTTGTCCGTCGCGGTAGCCTTTTGACTCAGTGCTTGTTGAGCGCGGTCCGTACGCGCCTTTTGTTTCGTGCCGCGCGCTTTGGGTTGACGGCGGAGCCACTCGAGCTCCGTGCGCAAGAAGTTTTGTCGGTTCTTCTCCGTGCGTTCCAGGTGCGCCAGGCGTTCTGCCTTTTGTTCCAGATAGAGCTCGTAGCCTCCGGGGTAGCTGAAGACCTGACCGTCGCTGACTTCGAGCGTGCGCCGGGCGACCCGGTTCAGCAAATAGCGGTCGTGGGTCACGAGCAAGAGTGCCCCTGGATAGTCGTTTTGCAGGTAACCCTCGAGCCAATCGATGGTGATCGCGTCCAGGTGGTTGGTCGGCTCGTCCAGGATCGCCAGGCTGGGAGCCGCTACCAGTACCTGAGCGAGGGCAATGCGACGTTGTTCACCGCCGCTCAGAGTGCTGACCTGTTGGTCGAGCGCCGTCACCCCGAGCTGTTCGAGCATGGCTTCGGCACGGTGCTTCTGTTGCCAGCCGCCCAGACGTTCCACTTCTTCGGCGGCGGCCGCCTGCTCGGCCACGAGCTGAGGAGCGGCGTTGCCGAGTTGGGCGAGCTTTCGGCTCAACTGCGCGTGCAGCTCCGCTGCCCGGTGCCAGGCTCCGAGGCCCGCGGTCACGGCTTCGAGCGCCGTCGGATTTCCGTCGAACCGCGGATTCTGATCCAGGTACGCCACGCTGGCCCCTCGTCGTCGCGTGACCTCGCCGGAGTCCGGAGCCTCCAGGCCGGCGAGAATCCGCGCCAGGGTGCTCTTGCCGGCGCCGTTCAGCCCCACCACTCCGACGCGTTCACCGGTTCGAATCGTGACGGCGGCGCCATCGAGCACGGCCTTTGCGCCATACGCTTTGCGCAGGTTCTTGGCATCCAGGATCGGCACTGTCGGACCCTATCCGGTGACCGACAGCGAGTAAAGCTTCCCGGCGATCTT
Source organism: uncultured delta proteobacterium (assembly GCA_963809955.1). Taxonomy (GTDB): domain Bacteria; phylum Myxococcota_A; class Polyangia; order Polyangiales; family Polyangiaceae; genus JAICQQ01. The sequence continues at coordinate 182,550 of CAWELQ010000005.1, read as the reverse complement.
CGTCGACCGTCCGCCCATTGGGTGATGGGTGACGAAGTGCCCCAGGTGGGCAGACTTGCCGCGAGGTCCGTGTCCGACTACGGTATAACTCAGGTGTTTGGCATGTTCGGACGAGAACGGTATGCGATGAGTGTCGAGCGTGAGGTCCGTCCGAGCGGGTTCAAAGCGCGCCTCGCGCGAGTCGCCTGGGCGCGCGGGTTGGCTCTGGGCATCGGTCTGTTCGGCGGGCTGACATCGAACGGGTGCGACTCGGAGAGCTGTCGAGCTACCTTGACACTGGAGGGCAAGACGTCGTCCGCCAAGGCGGAGGACAAGACGTCCGCGACCAAACGGGTTTGCCGTTCTTACTGTGTGGAACACGACGCGTTGCTCGACAGTAAACATCGCGTTTGGAAGGCGGCTGGGGGCAAGAGCTCGGGGGACAAGGCGAAGGACATCGAGAGCGTGACACCACTCCAACGCTTGCGCTTGCAGTGTGAGAAGCGTTGCCGAGCGCAGGCAACATCCAAGACTTTGAAGTACGAGGGCTGCGACGATTGAGGCGCTCGATCGAGTGTTGGATTTGCCGGGGTCGCGCGTCGTCGGAGTTGAACGCACCGCGGCATACCTAAGACTCCACCGGGGCGCAGGTGAGCGCCGCGCGGGTCAAGGGGCATGGCTCGCTGCGAAAAGGATTATGCTTCCGCCCGAGGTCTGACAGCGGTGCTTCAATAGGTGGGTAAATTCTCAGCAGAACGTGCCTGATCTGAGCAAAATCCGGGCCTTGCGTGGCTTCCTGCCCCCGAAGCTGGCGGAGCGGCTGCAATCGAATACACTGTAGTTAGGCGGTGCACCACAGGATTTTGTCCTGGCGGTGTGATGAGACTGTTATTATCCTTCTTTTGCAATGGGTTCGAGCGACCACGAAGCTCGGGACTCGCAGAGCCCCCGTGCTGACGAGTCTGGAAGCACGGTAGGTGGGTCCGGAACACGGGGAAGGTCCATGCGCGCTCCGGGCGAGCGGGACAGCGTGTCGCCGCAAGAATCATCGGAGCTCGAGTGTGGGGCGTCTGTGGACTCGTCGCGGCGTCCCAAGGCCGTCCAGGGTGAGCACGATTCGGTAAGAGAGCCCGAGGCGAGTGGCGCCACGACCGACTCGCCCGAAGACGTCGAGCCGCACGTGGCCGTGACCGTCAATTCGGATCCCGTTCGTGCTGCTGGCAAGCGTCACAGCTCTGCGCCACCCAGTCGGCCCAACATCGCCGAGCGCTATCGCCTCGACGAGCGGCTGGCCGAAGGGGGCATGGGCATCGTCTACTCTGCTTGGCACGTCACCCTGGACCAGCCAGTGGCCATCAAGGTGATTCGCCGAGAGCTCATCAACAACGCCGAAGCCGTGCAGCGTTTCATCGAGGAGGCACGCGCGCTTGCCCAGCTCCGGGGGCCTCATGTGGCCCAGGTTCTCGATGCCGGTATCGCGGACGGTTCCCCGTTCATCGTGATGGAACTGCTGCGCGGCCGGGATCTGAGAACGCTCCTCGAAGGTGGACAGATCGAGATCGAGCAGGCCATTCAGCTGGTAAGTGAGGCGTGTGACGCCGTGGCGGAAGCGCATGCCAAGGGCATCGTGCACCGGGATCTAAAACCAGAGAATTTGTTCCTCGCGGAGTCCGAAAACGGAGGGAGCATTCTCAAAGTGATCGACTTCGGCATTTCCGCCCGCCAGGGTGCGGATGGCATCTACAACCACGACTCTGCGGGGCCGGGTTCCCCCGAATACATGGCACCCGAGCAGCTACTGCCGGACAGCACGGTCGATCACCGCGCGGACATCTGGTCTCTTGGTGTGGTGCTTTTCGAGCTGTTGTCGGGTCGGGTTCCCTTCGGCGGGCAGACGCAACACGAGGTTTGCTCGGGAGTCGTTGCTGGAGAGCCCCCGCCGTTGCGAGAGCTGCGGCGGGAAGTGAGCCCGGAGTTGGAGGCCGTGGTGCTCCGATGCTTGAGCAAGTCCGCCGACGAACGTTTCCCGGATGCGGCGGAGCTTTCGCGAGCCCTCAGGGAGTTCGAGCTTGCTGGTCAGTCGGAGGCGCTCGCGGCGGCCTCGCTGCCGCCCCCTGACGCGCCGGTGTCGGAGCTGGCACTGACGTATCCGCCCGAGCCAACGCGCACACCACGCGTGTCGAGGTCGACACTCGGCTTTGCTCTGGCTGCCGGCTGTCTAGTGGGCGCGCTGGCATACTTCGGGTCTCGCCACACCCAGCGAGCGCACTCGACCCCGCCTGCGGGCGTGAGCGGGGATGCTCTGGCTCGGGATGTCGAGCGCCCTGGGGGCGATGACCAAGGCGAGGGGCCCGTGGTCACGCCAGTCGATGGCACCCCTGCTGTGCTCCCCGTGCTCGGTGAGGAGGCGACCACATCCGCACCGAACGCGCGCGGAGCGAGCTCGCGGTTGCCGCTCGGAAGAGCCCCCTCTGCACGGGGCGAGCGTGAAACGCGGCGTCTCGACAAGGCACTCGACAACATCGGCGAAGAGGTTTCGCCGCTGGTCACGACCGCTCCTGCCTCCGAAGAAGAGGTCGTGGAGGCGCGCTACGCGCTCGCCGCCTCCGAGGCCGCGGACTCGGAACAGGCGACGCAGCACAAACAGAAGACACCTGCCAAGCCGGCTCCCTCCTCTTCCGCCCCGGCTGCTCCAGCAACTGCGGCCTTTCCCGATACCACACATTGACAGGGCCGGGCTGGCTCAGCGCCGGCCGGGTTCTTGGCAGCCTCGATAGCGGTACTCCTCGTTGACCCGTTGATTGTGGCGCTCGATCAGGTGTGCGTGAAGCCAAAAGGGATCGAATGTGTAGCGCGAGGTCGTTGTGAGCGGTTCGGTGAGGAATGCCACCCCGCTCCGATCGAGGACGTCCCGCACACGTAGCTTTCCAAACGGTTTTCCCTCGTCGTCGAACGCCTCTACGGTGTCCTCGGAACGTACGGTGAAGCGTCCTTCGGAGTCGACGTCCGTATAGCGTGCAGCAATGTCTTCCAATGCGCGTCGATAGGTTCCCTCGAATCGACTGCTGACACCCGGGCGCCCGTGCGTCTCGGCATTGCGGACCAGCATGTCGTCGAACAGGCCTGCCTTGAGGGATTGCTCGGAAAACTCCAGGTCGGGTGCCGTCTGCTGAATGACGATGTTGCCTACAGCCAGGTTGCCAATGGAATAGGTCAGAAAGGGGTACATCTGGACGGCCCCGCTGAAGCTTTCGACATATGCATCGACTTCGTCCGAGCTGGGCGCGGGGTTTTGAGCGAAGTCCAGGTAGCCCTCGACACGAAATCTGAGGTCACCCGCTGTCTGGTAGCGAGGCGCGTGCAGGTCGAACTGATCCACGATCGCTGTGTTTTGCTCGTTGCGGTCGGGAGCTATCAGCCAGTTGGCGAACCCTTCGGGTCTCCCGCTCACCAAGAAGTGCACGAAAGGGCCAGCGCCGGGTGCGCCATCCAAAATGAAGTTGTCGACGGCTTCCAACAGCAGGGTGGCCGCGTCTTCATGGATCTCGTCGAGGCCATCCAGCACGACCAGGGCCGCAAGTTCCCCGCCGTCGAAGCAGCCCGCCGCCTCGAGGAGCTTGGTCAGAGCGAAATCGGCCGGGTCGTCGATGGTTTCGAGCTCGTTGAAGACCATCGATCCGTCCAGGGTCGCGAGGTCGGCTTTTGCTTCGACGGCGAAGCCCAGCGACTTCGCATCGAGACTGAACAATTCGGACAACTCGACTTGGCATTGCTCCGAGTCCGGGAATGCATCGAGCAAGTTGCGCACCGCGAAGGACTTACCCACCCCGGCGGCACCGCGCAAATAGGTGGCGCGGGCTTGTTTTTCTCCCGCTTGGTAGGCGGCGGCCACGGCGGACAGATGGTCCACCAGCTCCGGGTTGGCGGCCTCATAGTAGGCTTCCAGACTGTCTCGCGAATCGTTGGAGGTCAGGTCCAAATCGAAGACGAAGGCGGAGCGCTCCACGGCGCACAGGGGTGAGACGTCGATGGTTGCGCCGTCGTTGCGGTCTGCTTCGTAGTCACCCACGAAAGCCTGGCAGCTTGGCAGCAGCCACCCCAGCAGCAAGGCGGGAAGTGTCGCTTTGCGCCGCACTCAAAACCTCTGACTGAGTGAGCAGCCGACGAAGCCGGAGGCCACACCGAACTCGAGGCGGCTCTGCGAGGGTGGCTCGCGCGCCGCCTCATCGTCTACGAGCCACAGGACGACCCCGCTGACGGCCGCGACTGCCCCCGTGGCGAGCAACAAGTTCGTTGCCAGGGTCAGGCGGTCGAGCTTGTCGATGTCGGATTGACGCGAACTGGGGCAGTGTCCGGCTTCGCAGGCGCTTTTCAGGTCCCTGTCGACGGAGAGCGCCCAGAGCCCAGTCACGCTGCCGCCAGCGAGCAGGAGCCCCCCCGCGCCAGCGCTGAGCGTGCCCGCAAGCCCCAGGCTTCGTGGCCCCGCGGCATCCTCCTCGACGACGTGTCGCGGCGGGGGCGCCGGTGCTGGCGCAGGGGGCGTCGGTGCTGGCGCGGGGGGAACGGAGGGTGCGGCATGGCCAGCGGCCGGCGTCAGGTCGATGGTGCGCGTGGCGCGCTCTGCCGGAGCGAGGTTCACGTTCAGCGTTTGAGTTTCGAAGCCTTCCAGACTGACCTGGATTTCGTGATCGCCCAGGCCCAGTCGCAAGGGAGCAGGGAGCGGGGAGCGGCCGACGCTCTTACCGTCCACGCTCAACTCGGCTCCCGGCTGGTCCACTTGCAGCTGCAGGCTTCCGGTCAGGTTGTTCAGCTCGACGAGTTGCGCGGCAACCGTGGAAAGCATGGGTTCGTCGAGCTCGCCGCCAAAGTCGCGCTGCAGCCGTTCGAACGCTTTTAGCGACTCCGGGTAGCGATGCGTGGCGCGCAGGCAATTGGCCAGGTTGAACAACGCGCTTTTGGTCGGGTAAAGCGCGAGGGATGCTTCGAATGCCGCGATGGCGCCCTCGAAATCCTCACCTTTCTGCAGGGTGACTCCGGCGCGAAATTGTTTCTCCGCTTCGTCCTTGGTATCGGCAGAGGCTGGCCTGGTTGCCAGCAGGCTGCAGGCCAGCGTTGCCAGCATCCAACGGGGACACGTCATTGAGACGCGAGTCTAGCCCGGACCGAAGCGGCGCGGCTACTCGAACTTTTCCGTATAATAGGTGCCCCGCGCGCTCTTTCGAACGGCCGAGTTCGCGGACGAGCTCGGCGTGGGTTTGCCGTGCGACGCACGAAGAGGCAAGTCCGTAGGCCGCTCTTCGGCCTGAACCGAAGGCGCTGGTGGGGGTGTTTGCCGATCCCCGCTGGGTTCACGCTTCATGTCCGCCCTGACGATCGTGTCCCGTGTCGGGACGATAGCAAGAACGAAGGGCTCATACCCCTCGGCCTCCACCCGCAGCGGCATCATCGTTTGCGTGGCCGGAACCCGAAACGGATTTTCCCTGACCGGTTTGCCGTCGTAGACGACCGTGGCCCCGCGGGGCACGCCGCTGATCGTAATTGTCACACGATGGTCATCTGGGGGTTGAGCGGTTGCCTTGGAAGAGGCCACGCTGGGGTCTGGAAGCTCATCGGAGCGCAACCACAGGACGAAGTAGACGAGCGCAGCCAGGGACAACGCTGCAGCCGACGTGAAAAGCCACGGGGCGCCGGTTCGCGTGACGCTCGCTCGGGGCTGCAGGCTGGCACCTTCGGCGACTGTCTCCACGAAGTCGGACGGCAACTTGTCGCGCTCGTTTACGGGCATGCCTGGAGATTCGGGCGAGACTTGCGTGGCCGCTTCGACCAGCGCGTTCGGTTCGTTGGGCTTCAGCTCGGCGGCAAGCGCGGCCAGCGCCTGGGCGCGATCTGGCCACAGCTCGAGGGCCTTGAGCGCTTCGAGCATCTCTGCGGGTGATTGGAAGCGCTGTTCCGGATCTCTGTGCATTGCACGTTCGATGATATCGACCAGGGAAGCCGGGAGCTCTTCGATCGGGGACTCAGGTCGCTTTGGGCTGTCAGTGACGATCTTGTAGAGGGTCTCGTTGTAGTTGGCGCCCTCGAACGGCAAGCTGTCCGTAACCATTTCGTAGAGACTGATACCGACCCCGTAGATATCCGCTCGCGGATCGACATCCTCGACTCCGGTGGCCTGTTCAGGTGGCATGTACGAGGGCGTTCCGAGTACGGCGCCCGGCTGGGTGAGCTTGGCGCCTCGTGAAGGCCCCAGCTCCTTGGCGATGCCAAAATCGATGAGCTTGATGACAGGAGGGCTGTCGGTGCGCCGGACAATGAAGATGTTGGCGGGCTTGATGTCCCTGTGGATGATGTTGCGAGCGTGTGCAGCCTGCAGCGCCAGCAGAACTGGTTCGACGATGGCGCAAGCGGCCCGCGCGGGAAGTGCCCCCTGGCGCCTGAGCACGCTGGCGACATCCTCACCCTCCAGGTACTCCATGACCAGGTACGGACTGCCCTGCGGTGCGACACCAACGTCGAGCACCTCGATGATGTTGGGGTGTCCAATGGCTGCGGCGGTTTGAGCTTCACGAAACAGACGCGAGTACTCCCGCCGTTCACCGACGCGGCTGGCGTCGAGTACCTTGACCGCCAGGGTTCGCCCGATCACGACGTGTTTGGCGAGGAACACCGAGCCCATTCCGCCGCGACCCAAGAAGCGCATCAGCTGGTAGCGCCCGTCCAGTATGCGCCCCGTCAATGCCCGCGGTGTGCTCGTGTAGGAGTCGGACTCGTGGCCCGACGCGCTGCTCGACTTGGTGGGGGAATGCATGGCGGGGGACCGATCAAAAGTCAGCAACCTGAGAACTCGATGCACTGGCGTCGCCCAACCGACGAGCGAGCTACCCGCGACATGTCGAACTCCGAGTCTCGCAGGCGTTCCCAGTGGATGCAATGCTCTGACGCAAGGGCTTCTGCAAAGCTGAATCCAGTGGCGTCCCGGAAACATGGTGAATACGCAACGCCACCTCTGGGAACCGACGAGTAAACGACGCTGCTCTGCTAAGGTGTCGGGGCAGTGTCGGGAGCGCCGCTGCCCTCTGAGGCAGCAGCTGCCTGCGAGCTTGCTTCCTGGCCGCTGCGCTCGGTTCGGACCCAGCTTTTTTGCCGTCCGCGCACCGCAAGCGACAGGTAGATGGGAAGCTTCCAACCCACATACAGCGGTGCCATCAGGAGCACCTTGAGCGGAACGGCATCTCGGGCGAAGCCGGACCAGGCAGCGAGCGTCCCAGTACTGACCATTCCGAGCCCGGCAAGCGCGGGCAGGCTCGCCAGAAGCGGCTTCCCCATGAGGCCGCCGACGATCCCGCCAGCCAGTGTCGTGGCTCCTAGACTGCTCACCAACAAGGCCAGCGGCGGGACCATCAAGTCCACGGCGAGCGCGGCCAGGTCTGGACGCCGCTGGCGGATGCTTTCGCGAACGAGGACCGGCCCCCGAGCCACCAGCGTGGCGAGCTGCCCGTGCTCCCAGCGCGTTCGCTGCGAGGTGGCGGCGCGCCTGGAATCCGGGAGCACCGAGCGCACCTTCGCGTTCGCTGCGAGCAACGGGGCATGGCCGGCCAGCGCCATATCGAGCCCCATCACCAGGTCCTCCACCAGGTTGTCGCCCAGCGCCGGGGTATTACGAATCAGGTCCCAGGGAAAGGCCATGCCCGTTCCCGTCAGGTGACAAGGAAAGCCCAGCTTGGCCATGCCCAGTGGCCGCACTCGGTTGCGAACCAGGAACGCCAAAGCCGAAATCGATGACAAAAGCGACGGGTTCTCGGGCGCGGTCAAGAGGTACTCGGCTTGCACCGGCCGGTTTTGCGACAAACTGAGCCGGCTGATCAGGTCGATGGCGTTGTCGGACAGCGTGCAGTCGGCGTCGACCAGGACCACCACCTCGGGTGGGCTTTCGGCTAGGTGATCCAGGCCGAAGGAGATCGCGTATCCCTTGCCGCGTTCGGCCTCGTTGAAGCGCTCGAGCACATTCGCGCCAGCGGCGCGCGCGAGAGACGCTGTCGAGTCGCTGCAATTGTCGGCGATCACCAACAGGCGGTCCCCCTCCACCAACTGCGCTTTCAGCCCTTCGACCGTGGCGGTGATGCCCTCGGCTTCGTTGTGCGCGGGAACCAAGACACACAGGTTGGGACGGCGTCCGAGAGCATGCTGAGGGGGCTCACGGCCGAACAGGGCGCTGACACACTGGGTGAAGAAGACACCGGAGGGAACGAGTAACAGGGAACCCGCGCCAAATGTGAGCCAGAACGGCAACGCCATAGGTTGCTCGAGTAGCGTTGGTGCTTGCTGGAGTCAAATGCGCCTCGGAGTGCCGGAGTTTTCGGTCGTCTCTCTCGAGCGGCCGCGCCAAGGCTGGCGTCTCCCGGAAAAGCGCCAGCAGCAGATCACTGGGCGGTTGGCTCCCGGAGAAGGGTGCCCCTCGCAGTCGGGGCGCGCCCGCGATTGAGTCGAGCTCACCTGTCTAGATTTGGCCTCTGGGTTGAGGCGAGCTGCAACAGTTAGGTTTTGGGAAGTTTACCACGAACAGTGGCTGTCCTGCCGCAAACCCGCGACTGGCGAGCCATGTGCCTGGCCTTATGACCGGTGATGATGGCCCTAGCATTTCAGCCTGTTCTCGGCCGTATTAGTGTCGAAGCGCGCGTAGCGGGGGCTGGATTCGGCGGCTGTTGGAGACGGCCCGACTGGGCGCGCTCGGTCCGAGGGGGGAGTTGCGGTGACGGGGTCAGCCAAACTAGGCTGCGGCAGCTCCGGCGCCTCGAGCGCGTGCGCCTTGGCAATCGTTCCTGGTTCTTTCACTCTTGCGTCGACGGTTTGGGCGTTCACGCTCTTGCGGACGTCGCAGGGTCAACCCAAAAACCATGGCATCTACACAGAGCCTCACAGAAAACACGTCAGGTGAACGAATGAGATCCTACCATCCCCTGCGGCACATAAGGTGGTGCGCCGTGCTGTGCGCGTGGGTGTTCAGCTTTCCGGCATTTGGTCAAACGCCCGAAGGGCTGATGTCTCACGACGCCGCGACCAGCGGGACTACGGACGTCGCTCACGAGGGCTTCGAGGCGGCCGTTGTCGAAGAGGAAGCGAAGGAGGAGAGCGATCTGGAATTGTCGGCGGGCGGCCTGCTAGCCACGGGCAACTCCCGCTCCACCGCTGCCACCGCAGCGGGCAAGCTGCGACTCAGGCGTGCAGCCAACCAATACTCGGCCAGTGTGGCCGGCAACTACGCCCGAGCGGCTTCTGCTCCCGACGCTCCGATGGAGACGTCCGTCGAGAATCTGCAGGGGCGAGTTCGCTACGATCGCTTTCTGTCCGATTCGTGGTCTGTCTTCGTTGCGGAGTCCGCTCGTCGCGATCGCTTTCAAGGGTTGGCGTTGAGGCTCAACTTCGATCCCGGTCTCGCGTACTACTTCTTCGACTACGAGAAACACCGACTGTTCGCCGAACTCGGCTACGATCTGCAGTACGATGTGCGCAGGGACGATACCATTGCCGAGTCGGCGCTCGATGGTGTCGATGTCGACAAGACCGAAGTGAGGCACTCTGGTCGAGCCTTCCTGGGCTACGACAACAAGCTCAACAGCGCCGTGAGCTTCAGCACCGGGCTCGAGTACATCCAAGCCGTCACGGAAGCCGAGAACTGGCGCGTGAATTGGGACGTGGGTCTGACCTCGTCGATCAGCGAGTCTTTCTCGCTTGCCACCACTTTTAGCTTGCGCTTCGACAACAACCCGCTGCCCGGCGTCGAAAAGACCGACACCACCACTGCGGTGAGCCTGGTCTACACGCTGCTCTGAGCGCACCCGAGGGCTTTTCCACTCTGACTCTTATTGACTGAAGCGAGGAACCAGAATGAAACCGATGTTTTGTCGCTGCGGCCCAATCCTGCTGCTCTGGACCGTAGCGTCTACGGCAGAGGCCCAGACAGAAGCTGGGGCAAACGTACAGGTCGGCGTCTCGACAGGAGCGGGCGCGAGCGCCGACGGGAACGCTCCCGCCGTGCCGTCCACTTCAGCAGGGGGCGAGCTGCCCTACATGGAACGCTACGTGCCGGAGCCGAACCTCTGGGAGCTAGGCTTGTTCGGCGGCATCCTGTTTCCCTCGAAGTCTCATCGCTTGATCGAGCCGGGTAGCGAGTTCGCGCAGCAGCCCTTCGACCCGGCGGGTGAACTCGGCGTGCGTTTCGCCTACTACCCGCTTTCGTTTCTCGGCGCCGAGATCGAAGGCGCCGCCATGCCCACGCGCACGGAAGACGGCAGGTCCGCGGGGTTGCATGCCGGCCGTGGGCATCTCTTGGCCCAGCTCCCGGGCGCTAGCATTACTCCCTTTCTGCTCGGCGGCTTCGGAGTTCTCGGCGCGGTGAGCGAGGCGATGGGTACGGACAACGATCCGGCGTTCCACTTCGGTGCGGGCGTCAAGGCGGCGCTGGACGCCTATCTGCTCGTGCGGCTGGACGTCCGCGACACGCTCACTCAGCGCGTGGGCGGTTCTGATGGACATCAGACCCATCACCCCGAGGTGCTTCTGGGGCTGAGCTTCACTCTCGAGCGCAGCAGACCCGACACGGATGGAGATGGTTTCGCGGACCACCGGGACCATTGTGTCGACCGGCCTGGGCCCGACCAAGGATGCCCGCCCCCGGATCGTGATGGCGACGGCGTTCTCGATGCGGACGACGAGTGCGCCGAGCAAGCGGGGGTTTCTCCCAGCGGCTGCCCGGACAGCGACGGCGACGGTGTGCTCGATAAGAGCGACGCATGCCCGAATCAGGTCGGCACTTCGAAGAACGGCTGCCCCGACGAGACTTGCGACTGCGTCGACAGCGACGCGGATGGAGTCACGGATCGGGTCGACCAGTGTCCGAAGGAAGCCGCCCACACCGCGGACGGTTGTCCGAGTCGCGACGCCGACGGCGACGGAATCGAGGACGCTGAAGACCGCTGCCCGAAAGAGCCTGAAACCAACAACGGTTTCGAGGACGAGGACGGATGTCCCGACGAGCTACCGGAGGAGGCGAAGTGATTCAACGGCGTGGTCGAAGGGATCGAGTTCGACTACAACAGCGATAAGATCCGGCCTCAGTCGCTCGCGATACTGGCCAGTAGGTCGCCAGCCGCCCCGACCTCGAGCCTCACGCTCGCATGGCGGTCACGGGTTTGGTGCGAGCGGCGCGCACGGCGGGGAAGAACCCCCCGATGAACCCCATCACGACACCGGCCAAGGTCGACCCGACGACGATCCCGACGGTGGGGGTGAAGGAGAAGGTGACCTCCTGCCAAGTGGCGAAATTCATCATCGAAAACTTCACGGCGCCCATGGCCAGACTGGCTACCGCCCCGAGACTTCCACCGATCAGCGCGAGCAGGATCGACTCGAAGACGAAAGAAACGAGCACGGCGAAACGCGAGAACCCGAGCGCCTGTAGCGTGCCGATCTCGCGTGAACGCTGACTGACCGCTGCGTACATGGTGATGGTGGCGCCGATCATCGCGCCGATCGAAAAGAACACGGAGACCAGGATGCCGATGGCCGAGATGAAGATACTGGTGCCCTCCGACTGCTTCTCGTAATAAGCGTCTTCGCGGTAAGGCTCCAGGCCGAGTTGCTTGTCGTGTTCCATGGCTGCCGCGAAGGTGTCGTACTTCAGAGGAGACTCCAGCTGGACCAGCACGGAGCTTGCCAGACCTTCGCGTCCGAAGGTGCTGCGCAAAGTGTCGATGTCCGTCCATACCTCCGAATCGAAGCCGCTGCCGCCTGCATCGAAAACGCCGACGACCTGAACTGGGCGATTCTTCTTCAGTTCGAAGCTCTGGCCGAGGTCGAGGCCCTGAAAGCGCCCCCTGAGGGCCTTTCCGATCACCACCTCGTCCGTTCCTGGCTGCGCGGGACGACCCGCGACGATCCGGATTTCCCGGCGCAGCTTGTAGCTCATGGGCTCGACCCCACGCACCTGGATGTTGGAGACCTTGCCCTCGGTTCCGAGCTTCTCCAGAGCGACGACCACCACGACTTCTGCTGCGCCGAGCGGCGTGCTCCCCGACTTCTTGACGCCGGGCGCTGACTTGATGATGCCAACCGTGGGGCTGCCGATGCCGCTGGCCAGCTCCGAGTCGCTGCCTTTCCTAAGCACCAACGCGCGGTCATGCGCGCCCGTGCTCACCAGAGTCTGCTTGATGCCGTGCGAAAGCATCAGGCTGGAAGCAAGCACGAAGACCACCAACGCAATGCCGAGCGCCGTTGCAATCGTAGTGGTCTTGCGCACGAATAGGCTGCGAATATTGTAGCTGAGGGGAATGAACACGGTGCTATCCGATCCTTCTCAGCGAGCTGACAACGTCTAGCTTGCTGGCGTTGTAGGCGGGGATGGCAGCGGCGAGCAGCCCGAGCAGCGTGGCCAACACCAGGGCAACGACCGAGGTCATCGGGTCGATGCGAAAATAGGGGAAGAACGCTCCCATGTTCTCTTCCAGGAAGCGCCCGAGACCCCGTTCCACCAGCGGGTAGGCCAAGAGTAGGCCGAGAATGCCTCCTCCTAGTCCGATGGTCGCGGCCTCTCCCATCACGAACAGCGCCAGATGCTTGGGCAAGAATCCGATGGCCCGGAGCACACCGTACTCGTGGGTGCGCTCGCGCACGCCCATCGCAATGGTATTGCCCAGGATCAACAGCATGATCGCCAAGATCACGACCGAGACCACGTCCAGCGCGCTCAGCACCGCGCTGATCATGCCGAGAAACGACGTGTTGAAGCTGCGCTCGTCCTGGCTCAGAGTTTGCACATCCCGTTCCTCGAAGTGGCGATCGACCAGCTTGGCGACGTCGGCGGGGCGACGGCTCTTGTCGATGCGGCTCACGACCCAGCCGACCTGGTCGGCGGAACGTGGCCTGTTCTTCTTGAGCCACTCGTTCAGGTAGTCGTAGTGGAAGAAGAGTGTTGAACGGTCCAGAGACTGGCGTGAGGTCGTGTAGATGCCCTTCACGATGAACTGCCAGTCACCGGGAAAGATGGTGCCGCGCAGCGTGATGCGGTCGCCCACTTTGTAGCCGAGTTTTTTGGCCAGCACGTCGCCCACGAGCGCACCGCGCTGGTCTTGCATCCAGGCTTCACGCTGCGGCGCGGGTACGTCGATCTCGTCGTAGACTTGGAAGAAGCGTTTCGGGTCGACGGCGATGGTTCCGAAGAACTCCTGCTCGAACTTCGGGTCTTTTCCGCCGAACCAAGACGACAGCAGCGTTTGCTTGACACCCGGCTGTTGCGCAATTTCTTCGACATAGCGTCCGGGTAGGGACATGATGAAGCTGACCTTGTGGCGCGTCACGATGCGATCCGCAGCCGCGTAGTCCGCTGCGGAGGTCCACGCAGATAGCACGGTGCGCAACATTACGAAGGCCACGATCGCGACCGCCACGCCGAGCAACGTCAGCACGGTGCGGAAGCGGTTCCTTGCGACGTTGCGCACGCCGAGTGAGTAGAGCCTCACACCAGCGCTCCCTTGTCGAGCTTGCGTACGATGCGCGCGCGCTCGGCGGCAGCCGGATCGTGCGTGACCATGATAATGGTCTTGTCGAACTCCTCGTTCAGCTTGACGAGCAGCTCGAGGATGTCCTCGGCGTTCTCGCGATCGAGGTCGCCGGTGGGTTCGTCCGCCACGATCAGTCGAGGGTCGGTGACGATGGCCCGTGCGATCGTCACGCGCTGTTCCTGGCCACCAGAAAGTTCGCGCGGATAGTGATTCATCCTATCCTCGAGCCCCACGATGCGCAGAGCCGTTTGTGCTCGCTTGCGCCGCTCTGCAGCGGATAGGCGGGTGAGCAGAAGCGGCAGCTCGACGTTTTCCAGCGCGCTCAATACAGGCAGCATGTTGTAGGTCTGGAAGACGAACCCTATGTTCTGAGCGCGCCACTTGGCACGTGCCCCGTCGCCCATGGTGCCGAGCTCCGCACCTGCCACTCGCACGCTTCCAGAAGTGGGGCTGTCCAGTCCGGCGATCAGGTTGAGCAGCGTACTCTTACCAGATCCGGAGGGACCCATCAGCGCCTCGAAAGAGCCCCGAGCGATATCCAGGTCGAGGTTTTTGAGCACTTCGACGCGTTCTTTGCCCCGGAAGTAGGTCTTGGTGACCTTTCTGAGCTCGATGATTTGCTCCCCGGGCTCGGAGTCGCCCGGCTTCCTGTCCCGTTTGGGGGTGGGTCCGGGGTCGTGCGACTCGGGATGCTCCGCACCTAGTGGTTGTTTTGCCTGCAGGAGCTCTTGGTCCGACATATCGCCCTCATGTCCTTCTCTGTGACAAAAGTTTCAGCCGCGCCTGGCTGACGTCGCTCTATTCATGGGTTGAGTTTGACGGGTTGTCCGTCCGCGAGGGTTTTCGGGGGATCGGACACGACCCGTGTGCCGGGCCGGGGACCACTCACCAGCTCGAATCCGCTTCCGAACGGCGCCCCCAGTTTCACCGGGACCATGCGGACCTTGTCGGAATCGATCACGAACACCACCTTCGTACCAGAGCGCTCGGCGAGAGCGGAGTTCGGGACCACGATTTTCGGTGGGATCTTCAGAGACGCCTCGTCGAGCTCCTTGGTGAGGAAGCTGACGCGGGCGGACATGTCTGGCAACGCGCCGCGGGGTTCATCGGCAAAGGCGACCTTCACGATCACCGTTGCCTTGGCGCGATCGACTTCGGGTGTGATCTCCCTGACTTTGCCCCGGTAGCGGCGATTCGGATAAGCGTCCAGAACGATCTCGGTCGGGGCGCCCGGCTTGACCTGAGAGAGGCGCGTTTCGGGGATGTCCGTCTCGATGAGCAGCGTGGAAAAGTCGGCGACCCGAATGCCGCCCATGTCGACCGTCACTCCCGGTGGCTGGGGCCCGACATACTCGCCGACCTGGGGCGGTTTGTTGATCACGGTACCCGAGATGGGTGCCTTCAAGGTCAGATTGCCCAAGCCGGTCTTCAACACGCCAACCTGAGCACCCAGGGCATTGGCCTGGGCGTCCATGGCTTTCGCTTCTGCCTGTGCGGCCGAGACGGTCTGTTCGAGCGATGCCACACGCGCCTCCAGGTCGTCGGCGACGCTGGTCGCGGAGACTCCCAAGTCGGCGAGCTTGCGCTCTCGCGTCGCTTGTTGCTGGGCCTCTGCCAGTTGGGCTTTCGCGACCGTGGCCCTTGCCAGCGCGCTCTTCGCCTGCGCGCGCGCCGCTACGACCTCGCTCAAGGCGGCCCGGATGGCGGCTTGGTCATCCGCAGGATCCAGTTCGAGCAGCACCTGGCCCTCCTTCACGTCTTCACCCTGCTTGACGTGCACCTGCAGGACGCGACCTGGAACCTTGGGCGCCACGCGTGAGGTTATATCTGCCTGAACATAGCCCGTTGCCGTCAGCTCGACGGACGCCTGCGATGGGGAGACCTCTACGATTTCCGTTCCCGAGACGGGAGTCTTGAAAAGCCGAGCCTCCGCGTAGGGCTTGGCGACCACCGCGGTCACGACGGCTGCGGCCAGGACCACGACCCAAACGATCAGCTTGAGCCATCCGCGCGAAGGGGGCGGAGCCTCGCGGTCTATCCTGAGCGAAGCCAGGTCGGCAGAGAGGTCGTCGGACATGGGGTCCAAAATAGCAGGAGCAAGCCAGGTTGGGGGCCCGTGCGCGTAGCGCTGCACACTCCTCGAGACCATACCCGAGCTGAAGATGGCAGGATTTTCGCTTGGTTCTTGGTCCGGGAGGGCGGCAGGTCCGCGGAGGTCTCAGCTCCGCCCGCCCCGGCACCGCTCTGGCGGCAACGAAGCGAGCGGCTCTTGCCCGTCCCTTGGACTCGTCAGGAATGGGAGCTGGAACGGAGGCGGCCGTCACGGGTCGGCCCCGCCGTTGACCCGCCGTATGCCGCCCTCGGACGCTTGCGTTGAGATGTTGTGCGCGCAAAGCGCTCTCGAGAGCCCGGGTGCGGTGCCGCGACGATCAGTCGATCGCCTCGAGCCATTCTTGCAGCACGACTTCGCTCGCTGGCTCCCCTTCGCGCGGGGCCCATGCTGCAAACTCCTTGTCGGCGTCGGGGTCCCAGGGGCCTGGCTTGACTTCGAAACACACCGCGGTTTCGCTGATGGCGAATATCGTGTGCCACGCGCCTGCCGCGATATCGATACCCACGAGCCCCGAGCGCCCGAGCAAATGGCGACCGACCACCGCGCCCTGGTCGTCGAAGATGAGCACTGCAACTTCTCCGCGAAGTAGCACGAAGCTTTCGGCTTTCGGAGGCGTGACGTGACGGTGAGGCGCACAATAGCTTCCGCGCGTCAGGGCATTGAGAAAGCGATGAGGGTTGTCGCTCGGTCCGGCGTGGAAGTTGTGGTTTGCCCTGCGTCGCTCGGCTTTCCGGGCCTGGGCGAGCGTACGGTCCAAGAGTGCTTGATCGATGAGCTGTATGGAAGCCGGCATGACCTCACCCTAGCGCGAGATTCGGCTGCGGATCCTGCTCCATGGAAATCCCGAAAGCGACGCGGCGCTGGTAGACTCATGGAACCCGAAGCCCTGCTCCCGAAGACTGCACCGAACAATCCAGGTGTGCCGCGGTCTTGCCGCGGCGCGGGGCCCATGGGACCCCCGGTCCGAGGAGTTCAAGTGCGCCGGCCACCCGTTCGGTGTGGCGCTCGAGCGTTCGCTGCGCTAACCAGCTCGACCCGATGATGTTGACCCCGAAGCAGAAGCAATACCTGAAAGCGCTCGCTCATCCCTTGAAACCATTGGTTCAGGTCGGGGCCAAGGGGATCGGAGACAGTTTGGTGCAGCAGATCTCCGAGCAGCTGGCCGCGCACGAGCTCATCAAGATCCGATTCAACACCGAAAGCGCGGTGGAACCCAGCACGGCGGCGGACGAGCTCGCTTCGCGCACCCGGAGCCAGCTGGTGCAAAAGGTGGGGCGTACCCTGGTGCTTTATCGACAGCACGATCAGCAACCGAAAATAGTGCTCCCGAACCGCCGCTCACACAGCTGAATCGGCTGTGACTACCAGGAATGCCGCCGGGGGCGATGCTCTCGGCGCGACAGCCAACGCGCCAGCGGTCGATAAAAGACGTGCTCCCAGTCTTGGTGGAAGTAGAGGTCTGCTTCCCCCAGTTCCGGGTGATCGTCGATGGTGATGGATGCAGCGTTCGAAAGCAGAGATGCCGTGTCGAACATTGCCTGTCCAAACCCAGTCCCGCCGAGGAACATCAACACGTCGCCGTGAAATGCCTCGAGGTTATCGTAGTGCCTGTCGTCTTCTCCAGCCAAGCCGCAGGCGAGATCCCTCACGGCGGCAAGCGATCCGTAGTTATCGAACAGGGGGCCCAGTTCCGTGACCCGATCTTGATCCGCATAGACGAATTGCTCGGTCGTGAAATCGGCAATCATGCGAACGAAGCCCGGGGTGGGTGCCAGAGCGCCGGCCGGGGGTGGCGTACCGAACACATACAAGAGCGCCTGCTGATTGGTGGTACCCGCCGGAAACCCCGGGATGGGGGAGAGTCCGTTCGGGTCGAGCGCCGCCAGAGACACGACCGGTCCGAATACCGCCGCGCTCGGGTCGTAGGCCTCGCCAGCCGCGATAGCCTCTTCCAGCGTCTCGCAGACAGCTTCGTTGTGCGCGACGATGACGGGGTCTTCGGTGTAGAAAGTGCCTTCGTACAGGAACAGTCCGGAATACCACTCGG
This sequence comes from uncultured delta proteobacterium, assembly GCA_963809955.1. Lineage (GTDB taxonomy): Bacteria > Myxococcota_A > Polyangia > Polyangiales > Polyangiaceae > JAICQQ01. Next base: position 164,858 of record CAWELQ010000005.1, on the reverse strand, counting down.
GCGCTCGGTTGATGGTGGCCAGGGCGGTGTTGGCGCCAGCAGAAAATCCGCCCAGAATCGGCTTCTGACCGTGGGACGTCCAGCGTGCGAGGGCCGTGGCGAACAGCGCGTCGCTCGAGTAGGTGTCGAAGTCCCAATCGAGCATCACGCTGCAATCGGCAACGCCTGACTCGCAGTCGCCTGGCAGGAGGCCAGTCCGCCGCTGGTCGACCAGCCACACGTCTTGGTCTTGGCTCGCCAATCGCCCGGCCACCGACCATTCGTACTCGTGGCTCTCGCTAATTTCATAGAACTCGCCGGGTAGCAGAAATGGACTCAGCAAGACCAGGGGCGGCCTGCGTCGATGGCTACCCAGCTTGCTCACGTGCGTGATCGAAAAGCGGTTCAGTGGGCTGTCGCCCGCTTGCACCGAGTACTCGATTCGCTCCAGGCGTGGGGTCGGGTGGGTCACTTCTACGGACGTGATGTCGTAGTTGCCCTGTGCGCCTAAAGCGAACAACCAAAGCCAGTTCAACATGCGTGCTACTCCCCTGTGTGTGGATCGATCCGTTGGATCGAAAAAACTAGCGCAGTCGCACAGATAAATCGATCGGGTCTTTTGGACCCACTAGCGAAGGAGCAGCATGCGACAGCATCACACATCGCCCATGGGAGACCCCGGAAGCACCTGCCGCCGTCAGTCGGTGGCTTCGGGGCGTCGTGCGACGACCTGAACTACATGGCTTGGTCCGTCATGATACTTGCCTTCGTGGATCTCGCGCTCGACTTCTCGAGCGACCAGAAACTCTAGCCCGGCAAGCTCGGTGTTCAGCGCGGCCAGGGTCATGGTCAGCGCCTCGTTGGGGGGACCGCCAGTGCCGTAGCCGAGCTGGCGCGGCGTGTACGCCTCCAGAATCAGGATTCCGCCGGGTTTGAGAGCAACCACCACCTGGCGATGCAACTCGCGTCGAAGTTGTGGGGGCAGGTGGCACCAAACCGACACGATCCCTTCGAAAGCGCTTTCGCCCAGTCGATACTCGGCCAGGTCGCTGACCACGGCCTCGACCTGGACACCTCGCTGCTCTGCCAGCGCGCGCGTCTTGTCGATGCCCACGCTGGAGGCATCGACGGCGAGCACTTGGTAACCTCGTTCGGCCAGATAGACCGCGTTGCGCCCTTCGCCTTCCGCCAAGCACAGCACTCGACCCGTCGGGATCCGGCTTGCTTGTTCACGCAAGAAGTCGTTCGGCTCCGTGCCATAAGCGTAGCCGGGTTCGGCGTAACGTTGGTTCCACATGACCCTCTGACCTTAAGACTCATGCCGCTGGACGTCCAACCGGGACTCGATCCCACGGTTTCTCCGGGCAGGCGCCCGATGCCCATCGTTGCATCGGAGGCTTGCGAGGGGTGCCCGGGCCCGCGGCACGACGCAGCAACGCCCGAGCCACCCGCGCGACCCCACCCGATGCACATAGCATAGCCGAGAGCTCCGTCGCGCGACAACTCGGAAATCGCCCGACGGTACCAAAACAAAAGCGCCGTGACCTTCAGGGCTCGTTGCGGTGCTTCGCGGGCGTTTTGGTTTGCGCTCGTGAGTTGAACGTCTCATACGAAGCCCATGACTCGGCTGACGGTTCACGGGGCTAGCACGGCACAAGTTCTCGAGCGCGTTCTGGGGGAACCCGGTCTGGTACATGCGATTCGCGCGCTGAGCGCGACCGAGCTCGGCGAATTGGTGAGCGCGGTGGGCTTGGAGGACGCTGGTGAAGTCGTTGCTCTGGCGTCCACCGAGCAGATCGCCGGGCTATTCGATGGCGACCTCTGGCAAAGCGGTGAGGAGGCCGAGGAGCGCTTCGACGCTCGTCGCTTCGGCCTCTGGCTCGAGGTGCTTTCGGAAGCGGGGGAGGTAGCGGTGGCCCAGCGCCTGACGGAGCTGCCTCTGGACTTCCTCTGCATGGCCATGCATCGCTTGGTGTTGGTGCTGGATATGGACACGCTCGGCCAGGAGTTTCAGCAGGGGGGCGTAGAAGATGCGGATGGCGTCGAGAAAGCCCTCGAAAGCCAACTCTTCGAGGAGTGGGAAGAGTTTCGCATCATCGATCGAGGGCTGGCTCCGTGGGATACGGTGATGGGTGCGCTCTTGGCTCTGGATCAGGCCCATACGGACGTGCTGAGAGCATTGCTCGAACGCTGCTGTCAGCTCAGCACGTCGACCATCGAAGACAATGGAGGTCTTTACGAGGTGCTGACCGAGCCGGAACGGATCGAGACGGATCAGCGCGCTGAGCGGGATGACCGCCGCACGCGTCAGGGCTACGTGTCTCTTTCCGACGCTCGCGCATTTCTGCGGCTGGCGGCTCGCGGCATAGAGTATCGAACCGCACGCGATCCGGTGACGGCAGCGCACTTCCGTGAACAGAGCCAGCGCGAGCCAGCCGGGCGACAGGCCCCACCGTCACTCGCGAGAAGGCTTCCCGCGGGGGTCGCGGAGCCCCTTTCCGAGCTCATTAGGGCTAGCCAAGGCGAATTGGCCGCGCCAACGGCCAACATCCGGCGCCAATTGGCCGAGGCGGATGCGAAGTCCGCGTCGGGTGTCGGAATGCTCGAAGCTGCGCTGGCCAGCTTGGCGCAGCAAGCCCCGGCGGCGCACGAGCAGCGGCGGCTGGAGCTGGCGTACCTGGCCAACGTGTTGCTCAGTGCTTCGGCGTCCCTCGAGCGCCATCTGCGACCGGTGGAGGCCATCGAGATTGCGGTGGCCGCCGTCGAACGGGGCATCGCCGTCGAGCTCTCTGGGAAGCAGGCGACTCGGCCCCGGCCACGGGCTGCCGCGTTGCTCTTGGCCGAGACGGGACTGGACGTGCTGTTTCGTGTGGGCTGGCACCGGTTTGCCAAGCAGCCCGAGCCAGACTCCGCTCTCTCCGACGAGCTCGAGAAAATTGCCTGGGCGCTGATGGCCGAAGGGTGACTGCGGCGCCGCTTCAGTCGGCGTAGATCATCTTTCGCGTCATGCCTCCATCGACCACGAAATTCTGGCCGGTGATGAATGCCGCGCGTTCGGAGAGCAAGAACGCGGTCAACTCGGCCACGTCCGCCACGGTTCCCACGCGGCCGACCGGGTGCTGCTCGTGGTCGGTTGCGCTCAGGGTGAGCGGTTCCCGTCCAGGTTGGTACTCGCTCGTATCGATCCAGCCCGGGCTGACTGCATTGACGCGCACCTCCGGCCCGAGGCTGATCGCCATGGCATGAGTCAGGGCTACGACGGCCCCCTTGGACGCCGCGTAGGCTTCCGAGTTGGGTTCCGACTGCAGGGCGCGGGTCGAGGCGATGTTCACGATGGCTCCACGGGTTCGCGCGAGGGCGGCGGCTCCTGCTTTGCTGCATAGAAAGACGCCATCCAGGTTGGTCGCCAGAATGTGACGCCACTCTTGGAGCGAAAGCTCCTCGAGGGGTGGGGTGTGCGGGGTTGCCCGCGCCGCGTTGTTGACCAAACCGTCGATTCGCCCATTCCAGCTCTGGATGCTCAGGAATGCCGAGGACACCTGCTGCTCGGAAGAGACATCGCATTCGACGGTCAAGAGCTGGGCGGGCGCCCCCGCCTCGGTCTTCAGACTGCTCAACGCTGCGCTGTCGACGTCCAAGGCCGCAACGCTGATATCGTGCTCCAGCAGCCATCGGGTCAGCCCACGACCGATGCCTCGCGCAGCTCCCGTCACGACCACGACATGTCTCATAGTGGGGCTATGGTAGCGAATCCTCGTGAATCAGCGAATGCTTTCCAACACTAGCGTTCTGCATCGGTCTTGGGCAGCGCGATGCGAAAAGTGGTGCCCTGCATTTCACCATCACTGTGGACCGTGATACGCCCGCCGTGCGCCTGGACGATAGTGCGTGCTATCGTCAAACCAAGCCCACGGCCATCGCCTTCCGACGAGCCGCGCCACAGCCGATCGAAGACATGTGCGGCCCGCTCCGGGGCTATGCCGACGCCTGTGTCCAAGACCTGGAGGATGTAGTGGCGCTCGTCTTCCGATAGGTGGAGCTCGACGCGCCCGCCCCGCGGCGTGAACTTGATACTGTTGTGAAGTAGGTTGCCGAGGACCTGAAGCAGACGAAGCTCGTCGGCTTGGATGATGGCGGCTCGACTGAGCGTGGTGAATTCGAGCGTCACTCCGGCCTTGTTGGCATACAACTGAAAAGTATCCGTGGCACGCGCGACCATCTGGTTCAGATCGACAGCCTCGAGCGCCGTGGCGAAGTCTGCGCCTTGATTCTCGATTTCGCGCAGATCTTGGGTCAGGCGGCGCAGTTGATCTGCGGCGCGACCGATGACCGCAGAGGCGTGGCGCGTGAATGCCTGAGGCTCGCTCCCGGCGGTGCTCTCCAACAATTCGCACCAGCCCCGGATGTTGGCCACGGGGGTTGCCATTTCGTGGGCGATACAGGCCAGGGCATCCAGCTTGAGTCGCTCCAGCGATTCTTCGTGGATCCATCGTTTTAGCAAGCTCGATGACTCGGGCCAACCGATACGCGTGACCCAGGCACGGCGCTCGAGTTGCCGATGGCCATTCTGGTCAGACGCGAGGTCGGAACCGCCGAGGGGCTCGACGAACACCAAGCGAATTCGCTGCTCCAGGTGCTGGAGTGCCAGGATCAGCTCGTCCAACCCCGGGTGGACGATCAGCGGGCAGGGGCCGCGCGTTTGCAGGCTGACGATGGCTTCATCGAGCGTCGCGCGTCTTGCGTCGACTCGGTTTTTGCGAAACCAGTCCCCGACCTTCGTTAGCTCCTCGCTATTCTCAGCGACCATCAGCATGCGACGACCCGTCCGGACAGTAGACTCGTATCCGGGCACGCTGCAATGCCTTCGGTTGCGCCGATGCCGTTGCTTCGGTCCAACCGGCGCGGTCGGAGAGGTAGCTAACCTGAGCTGCGCGGACTCGTCAGCGCCTCGACGGCCCGCTTGACCAACGCTGGGGTATCCACCTGCGTGTAGTGCGCATAGACACGACTAGGTACCTCGCCAACGGAGCCGAGCCGCACCAACCTGTCCTCTCGTAGAGCGGCACGCGCAGCCACCTCGGGAACCGCGGCGACGCAGGTGCCGCGTTCCGCGAGTAGGGCCAAGAGCGAGACGTCGTCGGCTTCCCCGATCACACTTGGATTCAGGCCGTGCTCGAACAGCCAGGTGTCGAGTTCCCAGCGGTAGCGTGACGCGAATGTGTACGTTACCAGCGGCAGCGCATCCAGGCCGGCGGGGAACTCGACCGATTCGGCGAGTTCCGGTGCCGTTACCATGATCAGCGGGCTTTCCTCGAGCGCGGCGACACCGACCTTCGAGCGCAGCGACTCGCCAGGTTCATTCTCACTGATGAGCAGGTCGATCTCACCGGTCAACAGTTGATCGAGCAGGTTGGGGTACATTCCAAAGCGAACGCTGGGCAGAACCTGGTCCAGATCGAACAGCGGGATCAACCTGTGCGCGGCCAGCGACCGCGAGATGGTCGGAGAGACGCCGACCTCCAACACCCAGGCGCGTTCGTTTCGATTGGGTCTGAGGTCTTGCAGCAGACGCTGGGCGGCCCGGAACATCACCTTGGAGTGCTCGTACACGCGATTGCCGGCGCCGTTGAGCTTGAGTCCACCCTTCTGACGATCGAACAAAGGAACATCCAAGAACTCCTCCAAAGCCTTGATCTGTTCGCTGATAGTCGATTGCGAAACGCACAGACGTCGCGCTGCGCGCGCGATAGAACCCGCGCTGGCCACCGCATGGAAGTAGTGGACGTGCTTCAGGTTCAGGCCTGCACAGCCATCCACGAGATCGAGCGAATGCCGATCGAGGGACGCTTGGCCCGGCGAGCGTCTCATGACCAGCTCTCGCCTGCGTAGCGCACTTTTCGCTGTGACACTTTTCGCTGTGACACTTTTCGCTGTGACACTTTTCGCTGTGACACTTTTCGCTGTGACAAATCTCTGGAGTGTGCCGACACTGCTCTTCAGCGGGCTTCGTCAAGCGCCGCCAGTGCGCGCCATGGGAGATGACCGGCGCCTCGAAGAAGTCCATGTCGTGCACGTTGCAAGACACGCGCCGTCGTCGGATTTGGGAGCGATGGGGTCGCGTGGACTCGTCGTGAGTAGTCCGAGAAGCTCTCTCGGGGTGAGAGAGTGCTCGCGTTGTCACGCCGCGAGTGGCGACTCGTGGCGCTGAGGCAGGCTGCCTCACTTCGCCACGGGTGACACAGTGACGCTCCGATTCGTGGCGTCGCTCCGTCCCGGTTTGCCCACCGTCGGGTGAAGCGCTCACTCGACAGTACTGGCGAGCGGACTCCCATTGCCTCCGGATCGGGTACGCTACTTGCAGTCGAGCGAGTCGGGCATGGCAAGAGTTCTCGACGCGCTGAGCGAATGTCCCGACTGCGGGCTCCTGCAGCGGCTGCCGGCGAGCGAGCACGGTCAGCGTGTGGTGTGTGTTCGATGCGAGGCCACGCTGCATAGGCACCGCGAGGACGCGCTCGCCGCTTCGCTCGCCTGTTCTGGCGCGGGGCTCTGCCTGCTCCTTCTCGCCTGCACGGAGCCACTGGCCGGGGTTGCCATGCGGACGGGGCGGTCGACCGTGAGCACGCTGCTCTCTGGCCCCGAGGCGTTCGAGGAATCAGGGGCTACGGGCCTGGCAGTCGTGGTGGTGCTGACCTTGTTGGTCCTGCCAGCCTTCAAGCTCATCATCACTGGCGCCATGGTGCTTGCGCTGTGGATCGGGCGGGTGCCCGCGCTACTGAAGCGATGGTTCGTCGCGATCCCTCCGCTCTCGGATTGGGCCATGGTCGACGTCTTCATGCTCGGCTCGCTGATCTCGCTCACCCGTTTGGGGGCTTGGATGCAAGTACACCTGGGATTTGCATTCTTCGCTCTTGCCGGCGTGGCGCTGTGTTCTGTTGGCGTGGACAGCAGCCGAGATCTGCGGGCCTTTTGGCAGCGGCTGCCGGCTCTGCGGCCCACGAGTCGCCGAGTGGCTGGTGGCGAGTGGATGGGGTGCACGGCGTGCGGGACGGTGCAACGCAGCAGGCCAGGAAATCCGTGCCCACGTTGTGGTCGAAGGCTCGAACGGCGCAAGGTGAACAGCATCGGGCGCACCTGGGCGCTCATCATCGCGGCCGCTCTGCTGGCGCTGCCCGCGAACTTCCTCCCCGTCATGACCATTCGCAAGTTTGGTGAAGGTGGGCCGAGTACCATCATCGGCGGAACGATAGAATTGGCAGAGCGCGGGTTCTGGCCGCTGGCTGTATTGGTGTTCGTGGCGAGCATCCTGGTGCCACTACTCAAGCTCGGTGCTTTGGGAACGCTTCTGGTGATGACGTCCCGTCGTTCGGCTGCTGGTTTGAAGGCGCGCACCAAGGTCTATCGAGCCGTGGTGATCATCGGTCGTTGGTCCATGTTGGACATCTTTGCGACGATGGTCCTGGTGATGCTGGCGCGTTTCGCATGGGTGGGAAGCATCGTGCCTGGTCCTGGTGCCAGCGCCTTCTGCGCCGTGGTCTTGTTGACCATGCTGGCTTCCGAGGCTTTCGACCCGCGCTTGATGTGGGATGCAGCGGGGCGCTCCAAGTCGCCAGCCATGCCAGAAGCCGCATGGGGGCAGGCATGAGCGAGCGAAACGACGAGGCCGAGCGCGCAAACGACCCGGCAAGCAGGCTGCCGAGTGCGCGAGTGGCGCGTCGCTTCCGTTGGTCCTGGGTCTGGCTGGTGCCGCTCGTTGCACTGGGCCTCGTCGGCTATTTCGTCTACATGTTCGTCGCCAAACGCGGCCCGATGATCGCAGTCAGCTTCGAGACGGCGGAGGGGTTGAGCGAGAACCAGACCAAGGTTCGGTACAAGGCGGTCACGCTGGGCACGGTCGAGGACATCGAGATCAGCGACGACCTGTCTCACGTAGTGGCGCACATTCGCATGACCGACCGCGCCGAGCCGCTGCTCACCGAAAACGCGCGTTTCTGGGTGGTGCGCCCCCGATTGAACAGCGGTTTGCACGCGCTTCAAACGGGGCTGGAGACGCTCGTGTCTGGCGCCTACGTGGCGGTGGATCCTGGCAAGAAGGGTGGAGCGCCCCAGACCCAGTTCAAGGGTCTGGAAAAGCCGCCCAGCGTGCGATCGGATGAAGCCGGAACGGGGTATGCGCTCGAAGGCGAGTCACTCGATGGCGTCGGTGTCGGGGCCCCGGTTTTCTATCACGATATCCAGGTGGGAGAGGTCCTGAGCCAGGAATTGCTGCGCGACGGCGACGAGGTCAAGCTCGGGATCTTCGTGCGGGCACCCTACGACAGGAAGGTGGTGTCTGCCACGCGCTTCTGGGACTCTTCCGGGCTCAGAGTCGGTCTCGACCCGGGCGGTATTCGTGTCTCGCTCGCATCCGCGAGTTCGCTGTTTTCGGGTGCCATCGCCTTCCACACGCCGGACATTGGGAAGCATCAGCCCCAAAGCAAACCCGAAAGTACGTTCCGGCTCTACGCGAACCGCGAGCTTGCCGAAATCGGGTTTTATCGGACCAACATCCCGTGTGTCAGCTATTTCCGCGACTCCGTACGAGGGCTGGAGGAAGGCTCGGAAGTACGGCTCTTCGGCAAGACTTTGGGTGCCGTCACGAAGATCGAGCTGGTGCGCGACCCGCGCGCCGAAAGCAAGAGCGAGTTCGCGGTGAGGGTCGCCTATGTCCTGCAACCCGAGCGCGCGCTCGGTGAAGCAGATAGCGAGCTGGTGCGGGGCGATGGCATTCGCAAGATGGTTGCCGACCGATTGCGAGTCGTGCTCAAGACCAGCAACTTGCTCACGGGTCAACAGATGCTTTCGTTGGAGTACGTTCCCGATTCGGAACCGGCCACTCTCACGCGCGAGGGCGACGCCTTGGTGCTGCCTGGCCGGGCCCAGAGCCTGCGCGATCTGTCAGAATCGGTGAGCGAGATCGCCTCTCAGATCAACAGTATTCCGTTCGAGCAGATTGGCGTGAATCTGAATCGAACGCTGGCGACCCTGGAGCGCACCATCGGTGGGCCGGAGCTCAGGCAGTCCCTGGTCTCGCTGAATGCCACGCTGAAGGATGTGCGGCAGTTGGCGCGGCACGCGGACGCCGGTCTGACTCCGGCGTTGCGGCGTTTGCCCGAGATTTCGCAAAAACTGGAGACTGCGGTGGAGCACGCGAATCTCGCGTTCGGCCAGAGCGGCTACGGCAGTGACTCTACGGTGCAGCGCAATCTCGAACGGGTGCTCGACCAGGTCGCCGATGCGGCACGCAGCATTCGACTGCTCGCGGACTACTTGAACCGGCACCCGGAGGCTCTGGTCACCGGGCGCGAGGAAGGGGAGCCGTGAGGTTTACCTCAGCGATCCTGGGTCTGGGTATCTTCTTGCTCTCCGCTTGTGCCAGCTCACCCGAACCCCGGCGTTACGCCTTGACTCCCGGTGCGGGCGTCCGACTGAACGGTGCACCCCTCAAGGTCGAGGTGCGGCGTGTGAGTCTTCCCCGCTATCTGGATCGCCAAGCTTTGGTACGCCGCATTGGGTCGGCACAGCTCGAGTTGTACCACCAGGACCTGTGGGGTGCCCCGCTCGACGAGATGGTTAGCGAAACCCTTGCCGAAAATCTGGCGTTGCGCTTGCCGGGCAGCAGCGTGTTCACAGACGAGGGCGCGATTCACTCGAAGCCGGACGTGCATGTCGAAGCCGAGCTGCAACGCTTCGAACTAACCGAGGAAGGCGTCGTTCGACTCGACGCCGAGGTGGCCGTGCAGTTCGAGGACCCGCGACGTGACGACCTGCTGGATCGCTATGGTCTCAGCTTGCGATCCAGCGGGGATGCCCCGGCCGACGTCGTGCGGGAGATGAGCTCGCTGCTCGCTCGACTCAGCGACGCTATCGCGCGCAGCATCGCGCCTGCCGCTGGTCGACCAGGGCAGGCGCGATGAGGCCGAACGCTTCTGCAAGGCCGACGCTTCACTGACAGGCGAAGCAGCGTCCCTCGAGATCTCGGCATCTACCCACGGCGACATCGCTCGAGGCGGGCAGACACTCTGTGCCGTCGAAGCAGTAGCACCCGTCGCCGCTCATGTCGTCACCACAAGCGGGCCCCACGGGGCACGGGTCGATGGTGCAGACTCCGGGCACCAGAGGAGCGTCGCTGCCGCAGCTGGGAACGAACGCTCCCACGCATACTTGCTCGCTGGTGCAGTCGGCCGCGCTGAAGCAGCCTTCGTCGGGTGGGAGTTGACAGACTCCCGGCTCTCCTCGCGCGCAGTCGGCGTAGTAGCAGCGCTCCCCTGCCGCGCAGTCGCTGTCGCTCGCGCACGCACAGTCGTCAGCAGCGGCGATGTCGCAAGCAGCGGCCGGACCTCCACCCGTCCCAGCGTTGGTACCGCCGACGCTGCTTGCGCTGTCGACGTCGGCGGGAGCACCGCCCGTGGCATTGGCGCTGCCGCCGACGCTGCTTGCGCTGTCGGCGTCGGCGGGAGCACCGCCCGTGGCATTGGCGCCGCCGCCGACGCTGCTTGCGCTGTCGACGTCGGTGGGAGCACCGCCCGTGGCATTGGCGCTCCCGCCGACGCCGTCGCTGGTCGCGCTAGAGCCGAAGGCTTCGGAGCCGCCCACTCCGCTGCTTGCCGTCTCCTCAGATGGCCCACTGTCCACGCCGCCAGAAACGGACCCGCTCGAGAACTCGCCGCCCCCGACTCCCACCGCGCCTTCGCTTTCCTGATTCCCGTCGCTCGATGCGCCCGAGCCACTTCCGCTCGAATCCGGGGTTCCGTCTTCACCTAGCACCAGGCCCTTGCTGCCGCACCCAACCACCACGAGCATTGCGCCCGCCCATGTCCATGTTCGATTCATTCGTTGCACCTCACCCAGCCCAGTAGCGTCAGCTTTCCAAATGGATCGATTGGCGACCTCAATTCCATCCACAGAAGATGCTTGCGCTCGGCAGCAGCGCCCACGGCGTGAATTCCCGCTGCTCCGTGCTATCGAGCCGCACCGAGTAATGCCGTCGAATCAGCAGCAAATCCAGGCTCAGCATGGCGCCGGCGCGCAGGCTGCCCATGAGCCAGTAGTGCTGGCCGGCCAGCGTCAGCAGGGGACGAGCATCCACCCGTGCCGCATGCAGCGCCAACGTGCGATCCTGGCCGGCGCGCGGATCGTAGCGCACCCAATCGACCCCGCCACCGAACCAAAGCCCCACCCCGCGCTCGTTGCCGGTTCGCCGTTGTGCGGCGAGCGCCACACGAGCGCCGAGCGTGTCCAGGTGAAGGTCCAGGTGCTCGCCCTGCGAGGTCACGGGCAACTCGTAGCGTGCGGCCAGCGCGGCTCCGAGCGTCCAACCCGACGCCGTAAACAACAGGCCTTGAGCAAAAACGCCCGGGCCGTGTCCCACGCCCTCGTCACCGCGCATACGAATGGCGTAGGAGGCGGCAAGCGCGACTCCCCGGGTGTCGCGCTCGTCCGGGCGTGCCAGCGTGGCGGGCTGGGGCCCGGGTTCGGGTGCCAGGGCGCTGGTTGGTCGTCGGCGAGCGGTCGCGGTTGGGGGAGGCGAGGGAGGGCTCGGGTGGTCGGGACCGTTCGAGGGCGTCGTGGACGCGGGCTCCAACGTGCGAGGCGGCCCTAGCGTCCGCTGGACGCTCTCGAGAGAGCTCTCGGCACGACGCTCGATGAACGCGCTCGCCGAGGCGAGCACTACCTGCGCGAGTTGCTCCCTTCCCAATTCGTCCAGACCCGTGGGTAACTCGACATCACGCACCAGGAATCGTTGCTCACGCGTATCCGCCATGTAGACGCGTGCGAGTCGTTCGGTGGGGAGCGTCAACCACAGGCGCGCGCGCACTCCGTCGGGAGGCGCTCGGGTGACCTGCTCGAGGCTCACGGACGACTGGGTGGACATGGTGATGTCGATCCCGGACTCACGGAACCACTCCTCGAGCAATTCCGCAATCCCGTGGGCGCTGGCCGGCCCCACGAGTGTGATCCCGACCAGCGCGGCCACTCGGGCGTGGGGTTGCTCCGCGGATTCCTGGGCGACCGACAGTCGAGCCTGGAGACAGCCCGTGCCGACCAGTAGGTACCCGAGCCATCCAGGCCGGCGCCGGAACAGCGTGACGAGCCAGGTCGCCATCCTCATCCAGAGACACCCTGTCAGGGCTCGCCCGCGAGACGCTCGCGAGCCAATTCACCGTAGACGGAGTCGGGAAAGCGCTCGAGCAGGCGTTGCCAAACGCGGCGTTCCTCCGAGCGTCGCCCGAGGCGTTGGAGCGCCTGCGCCTTCCCCTGCAGGGCTTCCGCCGCAAGGCCCGCATTCGCTGCGACAGCCAGGTATCGATCGAATGCTGCCGCAGCCGCATCCGCGTTGCCATTGGCGAGCAGCATCCGACCCGTGATCACGTAGGAAAGTTGCGCCTCGGGGGAATCTGGATGGATGCGCTGCAATTGTCTGTACAGGCGCAGCGCTTCGCCGTCGGCACCGCCCTTTCGAACGCTGTTCGCCAGGGCGAACAGGGCGCTCGCGGATCGTGGAGCCGGCGGGGCCGAGTCTCGGTGAGGCCTTTCCGGAGCCCCGGCCCGGGCGACTGGCTGGGGTGCCGCGCTGCCCGCTGGCGCCGAGTCCGGAGCGCTGGCGGCCGAACCCGAAGCGATGTCGCTCGCTGGCGCCGGGGAGCTCGGCACCGCGGATGTTGCTCGCCCGCGAGGCGCTCGTCGCGCCCGGGAGCCGTGCTCGGGTGCCCGAGTCGCGCTTTGCCGCACCTGCCCGCCCGTGAGGCGCGGCCAGATCGAACCCCAGTCGAGTGCTCGGCCCTGGTGCAAACCGAGGACGCTCGCAGCGGCCACGCTGCTCAAGAGCAGGATGACCAGGGAAATCGGACTGAGCTTGAACCAAGGATGTCCCCTACGCTGCTGCTTCGAGAGCCGCTCGACTGCGGCGTCGTTGCTCACCTTGTCGAGTACTCGTTCGAGCAGCAGCTCGTCATCGGGAAGCGACGTCTCGAACCGGTCGAAGGCGAGACCCACCTCGTGCAGGTCGCGAGCGCTGGGCGATCCTTGCAAGTAGATTTCCAGGCGCCGTTCTTCGGCGTCGCTCAACTCGCCACGGCGTGAGCGAGCGCTCAGATCTTCGGGGGGGCCAGCACTCGTCATGACACTCCTTGCTCCCATTCGGAGAGTAGCTCAGTGAGGAGCTCGTCTTCACGTAGGCGTTTTCGGAGTGTTTGTTTGGCGGTGTTCAGGCGACCGCGAACCGTGTTGGCGGGGACCCCCACCGCGCTGGCTGTTTCGGCGATGGTGTAGCCGAGCACACAGTGTAGCGCCAACACCTCGGCCTGGGCCGCGGGCAGCTCGCTCAGCAGCTGGCCAAGGGCACGCCGCCTCCGTTCCGCCAACAGATTCGCCGACGGCGACCCCGAGGGAGCCTCGAACTCGTCGCAGCTCTGCTGGCTCAGGCTGGTCGTGATGCGTTCGCGAAGCCGAACGCGACGCCTCGCGTTCATGCTGGTGAAGAGCGCCACCCGGGCCGCGAAATGGAGCAGGCTGGAGTCGCCGCGAAACCCGGCAAGCGCCTCCAAGAACGCGAAGGCAGCTTCTTGCACGACGTCCTCCACATCAGGGTGCCTCACGCCCAAGACTTGGCGCACGACCCTGAGCTGGCAGGGAAGCACCGCGCGTATCAGGCTCCGCGTGGCGGCGGACTCTCCCTGGCAGGCCGCTCGAGCCAGGCTAGCGAGCCTGTCCTGATCTCGAAAGCTGGGAGGATTGGCGGAATGGTTCACTGGAGTGGGTTCGATCGGACCAGTAGCGCCAGAAACAAAAATGGATCGACGACTGGCCACTGACCGGCTCTCCGGTCGACAGCGGGTCGCCCCCGAGGAGGCCTCGACGCGGGCTCTGCAGCTTGCCACGCTATCGCGTGCCCGAAAACGCCAATGACTCGTTGCTGCATCTCGTCATCGGTTCCACCGGGGCGGGGAAGTCGACCTATTCGCTGCGCCTGGCGGAGGAGCTAGGCGCGGTGCGTTTCGTCATCGACGAGTGGATGCAGGCCCTGTACGGGGACGACTGCCCCGTCGATGCTGGCCACGATTGGTACATGCCGCGCATCCGGCGCTGCACACGTCAGATCTTGAACGTGGCACTACAGCTTGCCTCGCGCGGAAGCTCGAGCGTTCTGGAAATAGGCCTGACCCAGCGTAGAGCGCGTCAGGAATTCTATCGCCAGGTGGATCAAGCGGGCCTGGGCCTACGCTTGCACGTCATCGAAGCTCCCCGGGAGGTCCGCTGGCAGCGGGTGCAGTCGCGCAACCGCGAACGCGGGACCACCTTCGCATTGGAGGTGACTCGTGACATGTTCGACTTCGTCGAGACGATGTGGGAACCGCCGGACGAAGTCGAGTGTCGCGAGCGCGATACCAAGAGGATTCGTTCTGCCTGAACGTGCCTTCGCCAGGCGAAACTGCTCAGAGCACCTGGCGCTCGCGACAACAGCGAAAGCCGGTCGAGTAGTCGTGGTACCTCGCTTCGTGTGCCAGAGTAATGAACCCGCAACCTCTGCCGTGCTCGCTGGTCGTGCTGAAGAAGCCTCCCATGAATACCCCTTTGCCGCGACTGCGACGCAGTGTGCGACGCAGCGAGTCGATGATGGGTAGCTTGGCTGCAAGGCTGGGCCCGGCCGTGTCCGAGACCCATTCGTGCAGATTGCCCACCATGTCGTGCGCGCCTGAGCTGCTCACGCAGTCGCTGTATTGACCGGTGTCCGCCAGGAAGTTCGGCTCTTGCAGCAAGCGCGGGCTGTTGAAATGCTCCTCGTAGAGCCAGGCAGCGCTGTTGGTGCCGTAAAGCCGGGAGAGCAGGTGGGGCTTGCCAACGTTGCAGCGGCCGCGCACGAAGCTGACCCCGTACCCATAGGTGGTGGGCGGATCGCCCCGGCACGCCCTGTACCATTCGCCCAACGTGCACAAGCGCTTGCCCGCGGCCTGGCAAGCCTCATCAGCCTCGATGCGGCTAATGTAACCCTGTGGTTTCACCCCGGGTTCCGAAGCTGCGACGTAGCCGCCGCTTGCGGGGGGACGTTGGTAATAGGGGTACGCGACCAGGGCACCGTCTTGGCCATGTACGAGCAAATGATCTTCGTAGCGATCGACGCAGGCGTCACCCGCGGGCACCATTTCCAGGGGACAGCCCTGACGCATCGGATTCGACCTTACCGGCTCGTTGATGGGCGCCCGGGCCTCGATGCTGCCAGCGGCGACGGCAGCACCGGCAACCGACCGCGCCGAGGGTGACGCGTGCGGTGGTGCCTCAGGCGTTTGCTCGACAGCCGAGTTGGTCGCGGCGGCGTGCGCCGCAGCCGCATCTTCCACGACGTCGCACCCGAGAGGTAGCGCAGCTAGCGCCAGCAAGGCCAGTTGCCGGCGGTTCGAGGGGTGCTTACAGGCCGGCGCGGCTGAGCAGTGGGTCATGCGGCGCTCGACCTCGCTCGCACCACCTGCTCGATTACCATCCCGTTTTCTTGGATCGACTTCGCCTTTCACGCAAGCGATCGGGCGCCTGCCAAAACGCCGAGTCCCCTGCGCCGCGGAGATTCTCAGCGCCTGTCGACGTCGCTGGTGCTGGACATCCTGAGAGTCGGGACCGCTTGCGCTGGAGACGGGCCCGGCAGCGGTGTCATTACCGTGTAGCGCGGCAGAGGGTCGGGTTTCCGGAGACCACGAGATGACGATGCGGGAAAACAAAAACAATGGTCGTGTCGCCGCAGGTGGTGTTGACGCCCACCGCGTCGAACTCGGTGGGAGGCCGCCCTCTCGGCGCGGGGACATCCTTGCGCCAACTCGGAGAGGGCGAGACAGCGGTTCAACCAGTGTGAGCTATCACGGCCGCTGCGGCTATTTCTCGCCAGCCTGGAGCGATAAGCGGTCCGTGTAGGACCGATCGGCGGAAATACACTCGCGCGCACTTGCGCATCGGCGGAGAGTACGCAAGGCTCTGGGTAACAATCACAATCTGAAGGGTGCGGTGGATCATTCGGATCCACCCCAGGCCAGGTTGGGTGGTCGGGCCGCCATCCGTGACGAAGCGAGAGCTCCTGCGCTCGCTCACGGAGCCGGTCATGACGGATCAACCCCAATTTAGGGTGAGTAGCACCCCCGACGAAGCCAACACCGAGAGCATGGGCGGATGCGTCATGCGCCTCGGTTGGCTGATGGCTGCACCCATTGCTCTGCTAGGGTTGGGTGCGAGCCTTGCTCGCAGCGGAGTCGGACCTTGGTCGTTCGTGAGCGCGGCCTACTGGTTGGTGGTCGTCATGGCCATCGCCGCCCGTTACGTGGACGTCGTCCGCTACGCCGGTGAGACGTCGTCGGGGGAGCCGGCGTCTCGCCAGGACTGGCGGCGTTTCTCGCTCGGGATGTCGGGCGGAGCGCTCGCCGGCTGGCTTCTGGCTCTCTGGGTGGGAACCCCATGAACGGCCATGCCTGCCGTCGCCTCGGCGAGTCGATTTCGCCGAAGCCTCATCCGGCGCTGCCGCGCCCGGCCGCCCCTCCCGAACGAACTTCGAGGAATTCATGAAGCCCGTGCGTCCCGAATCCAACCGGTCTCCCCGCGTCAGGCTCTTGTCCGTGCGCCGCTCGAGAAGCGCGGATCCGGATGCCGAAGAGCTGGAAGTCGACTGCCCACTCATCGAAAAGAGGGCAGTGCTGCGGACTTGTGTGGAGTGCGTGCATGGTCAGGGGCTGTTGCTCGATCCCGGCAGCAGCACGTTGACACTACGCTGTGCGCATCCACACGAGCGCGGCGACGACTCGGCGCAAGTCTGACCGGTGCATCGGCTGCTCGCGACACAGCGCAAAATTCTTCACAGCACGCCCTGGCCGACCGCCTCCGACGCTGGCAACCGGTAGAATCCGGCGTTTCTGGTGTCGGCCGGTCGGATTCGCCGACCCGTCGAATCTTCTCCTGCCCGGGCACGGAACGCTCGACAAAACGTGATCGCACGCTGTTGCTCCACCGGGTCGCGACTATACTAGCGCCCTATGCGCCTCTTCGAGCGGCTGTATCGAGTGTTCATCACTGTCAGTGTCGTAACGCTGGTGTCCTGTTTCGCCGTGAGCTTCGGCAGCGGGGGCCTCTGGCGGGGCTGGGACGTGCCCCTGGCGCTGGCGAGCCCCAACCAGGCGGGGCCTGCGTACGACTTGACGAGGCTCTCGGCGGTCAACCAGACGTTGAACTCGATTCGCACCAAGTACGTCGACCCGTCGCGTGTCAAGCCGCGCCAGATGTTCCTCAGCGCGCTGAACCAAGTGCAAGAGCAGGTGGCGCAGGTGCTGATCCGTCATGCCAAGAATTCGCCCGAGATCAAGGTGCGAGTGGGCGCCGAGGAGCGCGCCTTCCGCGTCGACAACGTCGAGGGGCCCTGGGACGTGGCGGCGCGCTTGCGCGAAGTGTTCGCCTTTCTTCAGGCCAACCTGAAGGATACCGAAGTGGACCTGCGCGATGTGGAGTACGCCGCCTGCAATGGAATGCTGCGTACCCTCGATCCGCACAGCAACTTCATGAGCCCGGAAGACTATGAGGAGATGAATTTGTCCTCGACTGGGTACTTCGGGGGGCTCGGCATCGTGATTTCGCTACGCGACCAGATGCTCACCGTGATGCGCCCGATGCCGGAGACGCCGGCAAGCAAGGCGGGGCTGAAGCGGCTGGATCGCATCACCAAGATCAACAACGAGTCGACCTTGAACATGCCTTTGGACGACGCCGTTCAACGCCTGCGCGGAAAACCGGGCTCCCAGGTGACTATTTGGGTGCACCGCGACGGTAGGGATGGCTGGGAAGGCTCGCGTCCCTTCGAGCTCACGCGCGAAGAGATCCAGGTGCACTCTGTCGAGTCGCAGAATCTGGGTCATGGCATCGGTTATGTACGGATCAAGCAATTTCAATCGGATACCAGCGGCGAGCTCGACCGAGAGCTCCAAGGTTTGCGTCACGCGGGGCCATTGAAGGGGTTGGTGCTCGATCTGAGGAGTAACCCTGGCGGGCTGCTGGACCAGGCGGTGCGGGTAGTCGATCGTTTCTTGAGCCGGGGTGTCATCGTCTCCACCATCGGGGCCAGCGAGGGGCGCGATGAAAAGAGCGCTTCCGCGCGCGATACCGAGCCGGACTACCCGATCGCTATCCTGGTGAATGGTGAATCGGCGAGTGCGAGTGAGATCGTCGCCGGTGCCCTCAAGAATCACGACCGCGCAGTGGTGGTGGGGCAGACGACCTTTGGAAAGGGGACAGTCCAGCTCGTCTTCCCCGGGATCACACAGGAGGGGGCCGCGCTGAAGCTCACCATTGCCCAGTATCTGACACCGGGGGATCGCTCGATTCAGGGAGTAGGCGTGGCGCCCGATATCGAGCTCGACCCGATGACGGCGGACCTCTTGGAAATGGACTTGTTTCGCTCGGAGCACGCGCTGCACGAACGTGATCTCTCGAAGAGCTTGTCCTACGACGGGCAGCGAAGTCGAGAGCGACCCGTTTACAAGCTACGCTATGACCTCCCCGAGAGCGAGCGCGCCAAGTTGCGCGAGTTGGGGGGAGACGTGGAGGACGAGTTCGAGCTGGACTTTCCCATTCGTTTCGCGCGGGATCTAACGATGCATCTGAGCCCCGGGCCGCGCGACCGACAGCTCGCGGATGCCAAGGCCTTCGTGGCCCAGGCTCAGGCCGAGGAAATGACGGCAATCAGCCGCGATCTCCAGGCTCTGGGGATCGACTGGTCCGATTCTCCGAAGGACTATTCGGCGGGCCTGCGCGCCCGCGACTTCGACGTCAAAGTCACCACCGATCGGAAGGGTGATCGCGTGACGGCAGGGGAGCCGATCAAGTTGCAGGTGACCGTCACGAACCACGGCAAGGAAACCGCGTATCGGGTGCGGGCAGTGACGAAGAGTGACGCTCCCTATTTCGATGAGAAAGAGCTTCTGTTCGGAACCATCGAACCCGGCAAGTCCAAGTCGGCGTCTGCGCCGCTGGGGTGGTGTGACATCGAGGGCCGCACTCCCGGCTCGACGGCTCCGCTTCCTCTCGATGCGAAGCGCGTCTGTGCCCTGCCCAAGGACGTCGAGACCCGTCAGGATATCGTTCGCGTGCGTTTTTCCGCTGCCGGGGGGGAAGCTCCTGCCGATGCCGAGGTGCGTCCAACCATCGAGAGTCTGCCGCGCCCGGTCTTCGCTTACAGCTATCAGGTAGCGGATAACCGACCTGGCAATGGCGACGGTCAGTTGCAGAAAGGCGAGGGGGCAACCGTGTACCTGAGCGTCAAGAACGTTGGCAAGGGGCCGTCGCTCGAATCGCAGGCCAATCTCCGCAATCTGACAGGTGATGGGTTGCTGCTGCGGGCTGGACGCTTCGACGTCTCCAATATGAAGCCGGGCGAGGTGAGGAATGTCGAGTTCACCTTCGACGTACTCGACAGCCTACGCGACGACCATGTCAAGTTGGAGCTGGCTGTCGGCGACCGTGATCTCAGAGTCGTGTCTGGCGAGAAGCTCACGATGCCGGTGGTGCGCAAGGGGCTGCCTCTGACGCCCGAGCAGGGGCAGGTCAAGCTCTCCAGCCGCGCCACGGTACGCGCTCAACCGCTATCGAGTGCCCCGGTGGTGGGTTATCTGACGCCAGGTTCGGTCGTCGAGCAGAAAGGGCGTTTCGGCGCCTTTGACAAGGTCGTGCTCGACGGTGAACGCTTCGGCTTCGTCGAGCGCAAGCTGGCCAGCGGCGTCAACGTTCCCCGGGCGAATGCGACTTTCGAGCCGGAGCTCATCCGATCTCCGCCGCTCCTGGAAGTCAAGCCTGCCCAGCTGGCCACGCGTGACGGCAGCGTATCCATCGAGGGACGAGCCAGCGATGTGGACGGCGTGATGGATGCTTTCGTGTTCGTGGGGGCTCGCAAGGTATTCTACCAGGCAAATCAAGGGGCCGATCGTCGCGAAATGGGCTTTCGCGTTCAGGTGAACCTCGATCCTGGGGTGAACTTGATCACCGTCGTTGCCCGCGAGAACGAGGACTCGGCGACCCGGCATACCATGGTCGTACGGCGAGACGGACCGAATGGCGAGCCACTGCCCACGCCCGTGCCCGATAGAGCCGAGTTCGGGGCGGACTGGCACTTCGGTCCGGGCAACCCCTGAAGTTCGATCCCGAATCCTTTTGGTTCGCCATGGCTCTCACCTCCCGGAGATTGAAAATAATGGCGACTGAGAACCTCGACGAATCCAATTTCAAGGAAACCGTGACCCGACAGGGCATCGTACTGGTGGACTGGTGGGCGACCTGGTGTGGCCCATGTCGGGCATTTGCGCCCATCTATGAACGGGCATCCGACAAGTATCCGGATGTCACCTTCGGCAAAGTCGACACGGAGGCGAACCGCGGTCTCAGTGCGGCGTTCGGCATTCGATCGATTCCGACGCTCATGGTGTTCCGCGATGGCATTCTACTGTTCAACCAGCCCGGGATGTTGCCGGCCAAGGCGCTCGACGAGATCATCGCGCAGGCTCAGGCGCTCGACATGGATGAAGTGCGCGCCGAGGTGCAGAAGGCGCAAACACGAGAGCAGGCGCCCGTGCACGCTCCCGACTGAAAGTCGTGGCGCGTGCGGTCGAAGGACCCCGCGTCACGGTGACCCCGCCCCCGAAGGTTCCCGGTTGTCGCCGGGTGCAAGAGCTGCGGGTGTCGTGAGCATTGTCGCAGAAGCTGCGTCAGACACAGGGCGCTGAGTTTCCAAGAGGGGTGACACACTTATGGGTCGCTTCGCCTCGGTCTCGGCCCTGTGAGGGCCCGAGGCCGCGCACAAAGCGACCGGTTTGTCAGGTCATCCCTCCCGTGTTTTGCTCTTGGCTCTCCTCTGGCATGCGTTTCGCTTCAGGGTGGCTTCTTTGAGCAGGATCCTGGCGAAGGGGGAAGCGGTGCACGAACCAACCATGTTGTATTCCCAAGGCACACACGACAGAAACAGGCATGCCGTTCACTTGCCCGTGTCGAGGACTCTCGACCCTCCTTTCTCCGCTTCGCAGCTCCATCCCAAGCACCCGGAGCGAGTTTGCTGGGGTTGTGAGCGACACTGTCCCGAAAATGACTTGGCCTGTGGCAACGGGTCCGAGCGCACTCCGCATCCGCTCGAACTCTTCGGTGACGATTGGCACGAATGGTCCGGGTCACTGGTCCGGCACGAGTCCGCGAGCGCCCCGGCCTCCTTCGCGACCTCGGCGCGCCCTATCGACCTGGCCGTCCTGAATGTGGGCCAGCTTCGCAGGGTCGTTGCAGACGTGCTTTCCAAGGTGATCGACCCAGGCTCCGGGGTGAACATCGTCGATCTCGGGCTCGTCCGCGCGATTCGAATCGACGCCGGTTTCGTCGTCGAAGTCGACCTGACCACCACCGAGCCCCACTGCTGGTGCGGCGAACAGATTGCGTTCGACGCCGAGGATGCACTGTGCGCCGCGCTCAGCATCGACACGGTCGACGTGGAACTGGTGTCAGACCCCCCCTGGAGCCCGGAGTGGATGTCGGACGCGGCTCGTCTGGCTCTCGCCAATCGCTGACCACGCGGCTTCATTCAGCGGGCGCCGATAAAGCTCCCTCCAGACCACGTTGCCCACCTCCGAGCAACTGCTCGAGCTCGCTCTCGCCGCGATCGCTGGCCTTGCGTCTGCTGCGCCTGGCGACCCAGTCGCGCAGGTCGTCGACGAAGCTGTAGATGACCGGGACCGCCAGCAAGGTGAGCAGCAGCGATAGTGTTTGCCCGCCCACCACGATGCTGGCTGTGGCCTTATTGAATCCGGAGCCGATGCCGGACGAAAGCAGGAGCGGAGCCATGCCCGCGACGAAGGCCACGGTGGTCATCAGAATGGGCCGGAGTCGGTCCCGATTTGCCTCCATGAGCGACTCGAAGCGACCGTGACCAAGTCTGCGCAGGTGGTTGGTGTGATCGACTTGCAGAATGCTGTTCTTCTTCACCACCCCGAACAACACCAACAGCCCGAGCATCGAGAACATGTTGATACTCTGGTTGAACAGCTTCAGGCTGATGAAAGCAAACGGGACGGTAAGGGGTAGGGTCGTCAAGATGATGGCCGGGTAGAGCCATGATTCGAACTGGGCCGCCAGGATCAGATACATGAAGACGAACGCCATGCTAAGGGCCAGGGCAAACCCGGCGCCGGTCTCTGCCTGGGACTTCGAGCGCCCTGTGGGACGCAGTTGATAGCCTGGGGGCAGGTTCAGCTTCTTGAATTCTGACTGCATGATGGCGCTGACGTCGTTGTCGCCGGCTCCTGCAGCCGCGTTGGCGAGCAGAGTGATCTGGCGCTCCCGCGCGTAGCGATTGACTCGTGAAGGCCCCGTTCCCTCGCGCCAGCGTACTACGGAGGAGAGAGGCACGCTTCCGTACTTCGTCGACGGAACGCTCATCAGCGCCAGCGACTGCGCGTCGGTACGATACTTCTCGTCGGCACGAATGCGGATCTCGTACTCTTCACCTTGCTCTGGGAAGGTCGAGGCTTTGAGTCCAGCCACCAGCATTTGCAGGGTGCTGGCGACGTTCTGGACGCTTACCCCCAGGTCGGCCGCGCGATCGCGATCGATGCTGACCTGCACTTCGGGGCGCCCGGGAATGTTCGTAGTGTCCACGTCGACCGCCTTGCCGCTCTTCTCGAGGGCCTTCACGATCTTCTTCGAACCTTGTTCCAGCAGCGCAAAGTCGGGCCCGGACATGATGTATTGGACACCCTGTGTGTTGCCGCCGACCGAAATGTCCGGAACCTCGGCCACGTTGATCCTCAGGTCCTTGGGCAACTCCGGCAATACCAGCTTGCGGGCCTGGTCCATGATCTCGAACTGTGACAGCTTGCGCTTGCCGGGGTCGAGCAAATCCACGTAGAGCTGCGCGTAGTTGCGCGACTTCTGGTCGTCTTCGGCAACCGTGATCAGGATGTGGGTGACTGCGGGAAGGCGCCGCAAGAGCACGGCGGCGCGCTCGGCGTAGAGCAGCGTTTCTTCGGAGCTGGTCCCCTCCGGCGTGCGCATGGTGACCTGGAACTTCGCCTTGTCGTCGAGCGGCAAGAACGACCCCGGCAGTGATTTGGCGACGGGAACGCAAGAACCCAGTGCGGCGGCGCAGGCCAGTACCACCACCCAGCGGCGCTTGAGCGAGAAGGCGAGCATGGCCATGTAGACGCGCTCGATCGGCCTATAGAAGAAGTCGACCAGCTTGGTGAGCACGGTTGGCTCGTCGTGGCTTTTGAGCAGGCGTGCCGATAGCATTGGCGTCAGAGAGAAGCTGACGATCAGCGATACGCCGATAGAAAAGGCCATGGTGTAACCGAAGCTCTTCAAGAAGCGCCCGGGGATGCCCCCGATGAATGCCACGGGAATGAACACAGCCATCAGCGACAGTGTCGTGGCCAAGACGGCGAACCCGATCTCCTTGGTGGCCAGAACGGCGGCAGGGAAAGGCTTCATCTTCTTTTCTTCGATGAAGCGAATGATGTTTTCGAGCACTACGATCGCGTCATCGATGACGATGCCGACGGCAAGCGCCAGAGCCAACAGGGTGATGTTGTTCAGCGTATAGCCTTGGAACCACATCAAGCCGAATGTGCCGATGACTGAAATGGGGATGGAAAGCGCCGCAATCAGTGTGCTGCGGGCGCTGCCGGTGAAGAGCAGCACCACCGCGGCGGCCAACAGCGCGCCCACGATCAAGTGCTCGATGACCGAGTGGACGCTGGTGCGAATGGTCTCGGAATTGTCGCGGATGACGCTGAGCTCCACTCCCGGCGGCAGACTCTGCTTCAGGTCCCCAATCCGTTTGAAGACGTTGTCCACCACTTGGATAGTGTTGGTGCCCGACTGCTTGATCACCGAGAGCACGACTGCTTCTTCGCCGTCATAGCGTGCCAGGCTCTCGACGGCCTCCTCGCCATCGACGATCTTGGCTACGTCCGAGAGACGTACGATGCGTCCACTCTCCGAGCGAACCACCAGGCGCCCTATCGCATCGACCGAGTTGACGCGGCCGTCGATGCGCAGAGTCACGCTTTCTGGTCCGGTTTCCAGATTGCCGCCCGGGGTCATCAGGTTTTGGGACTGGAGCGTGCGAAGGACGTCCACCGCAGTCAGCTTCTCCGCGCGCAGCGCGAGCGGATCCATCTGGACGTGGATCTGGCGTTCTCGTCCGCCAATGATGGTGACTTTGCCGACGCCCAGGATGGTTTCCAGCTGGCGACGGACCTTCTTGTCGGCCAGCTCGGTGAGGTCGCGCACGCTCTGCCCCTTGCCCCGCACGCCAAGGTAGAGCACAGGAATGGCGGTGGGGTCCACCTTACTGATGATCGGCTGATCGATCCCGCTCGGCAGCTCGCGCAGCACCGTATTCACCTTGTCGCGGACCTCTTGGGCCGCCACGTCCGTGTTCTTGTCGAGCTTGAACTGGATGATGACCTGTGAGACGCCCTCGCTCGAGACGGAGTTCAGATCGTCCACTCCCGAGATCTGGTTGACGGCTCCCTCGATCTTGTCGGTGACGTCGGTTTCCACCTCTTCGGGCGCGGCTCCGGGCAGCGTGGTGGTGATCACGACCACCGGGATGTCGACGTTTGGAAACTGATCTACACCGAGACCTCGGTAGCCCACTGTACCGAGCACCAAGATCAGGAGCATGAACACGGAGGCCAATACCGGCCGCTGCACGCAGACCCTCGCTAGCCACTGCATGGCTTCACCTCGGTTTCGATACCTCTCTGCAAGTGAAGCGACCTCACTTCACTCGCTGTCCGTTTTCCAGTTTCGCCACGTTCCGCGTCACGATCGTTTCACCGAGGGCGACACCCTTGCGCACCGCAACCTGGTCCGACAGCGTGCCAGCCGTTTGGAGCACGCGCTGTTCGAGGGAACCGTCCTTCACGACGAAGACGTTTTGCTTGCCGTTTTCCTCGAACAGCGCCGACTTCGGCACTGCCGGGAGGTCTTCCTGGCCGATGGTCAGCTCGACCTCGGCGAACATGCCGGGCAGCAACTTTCGCTCGGGATTGTCCACCAACGCCTCCACCAGAACGTCGCGCGTATCGCGGACCGCGCCCGAGATGTGGCTCACTTTGCCCGTGAAATCGCGCTCACCGTAGGCGGAGACACGAAACTTCACGTCGGCCCCTGGCTTGACGTCCGGGTAGTTCTGCTCGGGCAGGCTAAATTCCAAACGTAGCTCGTCCACCTGGGCGAGGGACACCACACGGCTGGGAGCCTGCACGTATTCGCCGACTTCGATATAGCGTTCCGTGACTACTCCGGCGAAGGGGGAACGGATGGCGCCGTCTCCTACATTCTTGGCGGCTATCCTCTGTCGCGCCGTGGCGGCTTCTACACTGAGCGGCGCAGTCTTGCATTTGGCGGTGACCTGGTCGTACTCGAGATCGCTGACGACGCCGCCGGCCTTGAGTCGCTCGTAACGATCGCAATCTGCCTCGTTGATGACCTGCTGAGTCTTCGAGGTTTCCACCTGCACGCGCGCTTCGGCCAGAGCCAGCGCTGCGGCCCTGACGTCGACTTGGGCCAAGAGCTCGCCCTGGGATACGCTCTGACCGCGCTCCACCTTGGTGGAGAGCACCCTGCCCGCGACGTTTGCGGCCAGGTCCGTTTCTTTTGCGCCCCGGAGCGAGCCGGTGAGGCGTAGCGTCCGAGGCACGGTGATCTGCGCCACCTGCATACTGGTTACCTTCACGGCGGGCACCGCGGGGGGCTCAGCTGCCGCGTCCGCCTTGCTGCAAGCGGGGGCGGCCCCAAGGCCCAGGGTCAGCGCGACAATAATTTTCGAGCCATAGCTCGATAAATAACCGGACTTCATACAGAACTGGCCTTTTCCTGGATGTTTCGCATGGTTCCTTGGGCTCAAGTGCGCCCGCGCGGTTCAAAGAAGGGGGCGGATTCCGGCGCTGCCAGAGCACCGTTCAACAGGAGATCGACCAGGCCGCGAGCGAACATTCCCTCGGGAACGAACGTCGCCTGCTGTTGGTCGCCGGCAATGATGCGGATCATGCAGTAGTGGTGGATAGAGCCGAGGAACACCCGCGCGATGACCTCCGCGTCCATCCTGCGCAGCTTGCCGGCATGCATCTGCGCCTCGAAGAACATGGCGATTCGCTTGACGAACAAGCGGTAGTTGACGTGCGTTTCATCCTGCGGGGTTTCGCTGCACTGGTTCGGGTTGGACCACGACATCATCATCAGAGGCATGGCAATTCGGCCGATTTCTAGCAATGCGGAAGCGAGCTGCAATAGGGCTTCGCGCAGTTCGAGCTTATCGAGCCGATCTACTGCACTCATGAGCAACTGAGGGACCTCCTCGGCAGGGAGCTCCATTGCTGCGCGGAATAGGGCTTCCTTCGTCTTGAAGCGATGGAACAGGGCGCCCTCCGAGACGCCCGCGCGCTCTGCGACCTCCAGCGTGGTGGCGCGGATCCCGCGCTCGAGGAACACCTTGCGCGCCACCTTGAGCAGTTGTTCGGTGTCGATGGAAGGGGGACGTCCGCGGCGGCGGCGCCCCCCTGCCTGGCCGGCAGGGGGCGGTGGGGGATCGGGGGCAGACATCGAGAAGGACGATCAATAATTGAGTCGTTACTCAATATTGTCAAGGATCGCTGCCCGCATGAGCGCTTTCGGGCGGCCCGGCGCACCTCAGAGGAGGCCTTCCTCCAGTATCGAAGGGCCGGTCAGGCCCTTCGCCGGTGTGGCTGAAAAGCGTCGGGCAGATACCTGCCGGGGACTCCTTGCGCGAGGCTCTCCACGATGGCTCGGGGGTCGAGGTCTGGTACGTTTGCGGTCAGCCATTCGAGCGCCTGCGTCGGCTCGACGAAGGCCTTTTCTTGGTAGTGCTTTCGCACCAACCAATCGAGCGCGGTCAAGGTCAGCTGAACTGCGCGCGAATGCGCAACGAAGGCGTGGAAGGTCAGCTTTCGTGCGATCTCGAGCTTGGCCAACTCGGCAAGACCTTGGCGCTGCGCGGCGTTGATGGGTGAGGCCTGCTGGGCAAAGGTAATCATCGAAACGCTACCCTCGCTGAAGGTGAGGAAGCCCTTCACGTCAGCGAGGAAGGCGCTCCAGCTGGCGCTGTCGTGGGCGCCCTGATGATGGCTCCAGTAACAGGCACCGACTCGACCGGTCCAAAAGGCCATTCAGCGTCCTACGGCCAAACGGGGCGTCGCTTCAGTGGGCGATCGTGGAAGCCATCGCGTCGGAAGCGGCGCTGACCTGGCGGCGCCGGCCGGAATGGTGCTTCGCGGCTCGCCCCGCAGCGGTCACTTCAGGCCGCCCACGACGGAACGACGGGTCGATTGCACTGAGGGGGCGAAACGCCTAAATAGGGTTATCGCTATATCCCGATGGAGGGATATTTCTGCCCAATCTCGCAAACCTGCATGGCATCCTTACAGAATACGCTCGATCTACTGCACGTCCTCGGAGATGAGACCCGAGTTCGGCTTTTGGCCCTGCTCGAGCAGGAGGAGCTGAATGTGGCAGAGCTGACGAGCATCGTCGAATTGCCGCAATCGCGAGTTTCCACGCACTTGGCGCGGCTCAAGGAAGCGGGGCTGCTCAGAGATCGGAGGGCTGGCGTGTCGTCCTTCTACACCATCAAGCGGCTGGAAGAACCGGCGCTGAGCTTGTGGCAGCTCCTCAAGGGCAATGTGTCCGATCCGGCCCTGGTGCGCGACGGCCAGCGCCTCGAGGAGCTCAGGCGCGCGCGCCGTGACGCCACGAAGTGGCCCGATACGGTGGCTGGCGAAATGGAGCGCCATTACTCGCCCGGCCGTACTTGGGAGACGACGGCGCGTGGACTCGTGGGGCTGTTGCGGCTGGGCGACACGTTGGATATCGGATCCGGCGACGGAGCCATCAGCCAGCTAGTCGTCGACCAGGCTCGCTCGCTTACCTGTTTGGATAACAGCGAGCGCATGATCGAAGCGGCGAAACTTCGCCTGCGGGCCTCTGCCAATGCCAGATTCTGTCTTGCGGACATGCACGAGCTACCGTTCGAGGAGTCGGTGTTCGACGACATCATCATCTTCAACGCCTTGACCTACTCGGAGCGACCGGCAGACGTGCTCGCCGAAGCCAAGCGCGTACTCAGGCCCGGCGGCAGGGTTTCCGTAGTATGCCTGCATGCTCACACGCATCGAGAAATCGCCGCGCGTTACGATCACGTCAACCTGGGGTTTTCCGAACAGGAGCTACGGCGATTGCACGAGTCGGCGTGTCTCGAGCTGCTTTCACTCGGGGTCTGCACCCGCGAACGCCGCAAGCCGTACTTCGAAGTGCTCGGGGCCATCTCCACCAAGAGCTGAGGCCCCGCTCCGCTTCACGCGGCACTTTCCGAGGGATCAGACGCTTTTGGGTCGTAGTTGAGGTTGGGACCGAGCCAGCGTTCCACCTCGGCCTGCGCCAGCCCTTTGCGCCCTGCGTAGTCTGCTATTTGGTCGCGGTCCATCATGCCGACCGTGAAGTATTTCGATGCCGGATGGGCCAAGTAGATGCCGCTGACGCTCGACGCGGGCCACATCGCGAAGGATTCGGTCAGGCGCATGCCCGTGCTCTCCTCGACGGCCAAGAGCTGCCAGAGCGTTTCCTTTTCGGTGTGATCGGGACAGGCGGGGTAACCCGCGGCTGGGCGGATGCCACGGTACTTCTCGCGAATCAGCTCCTCGTTGCTCAAGTCCTCTGCTTTTCCGTACCCCCATTCCTCTCGAACACGTTTGTGCAAGCACTCGGCGAAGGCTTCGGCGAGCCGATCGGCGATTGCCTCGGCCATGATGGCGTTGTAGTCGTCGCCGGCCTGCTTGAAGCGCTCGACCAGCTTGTCGAGGCCGATGCCGCTGGTGACCGCGAAGGCACCCACGTGATCCGCGAGCCCGCTCTCTTTGGGAGCCACGAAGTCGCTCAAGCAGTAGTGCGGCTCCGTGGAGGACTTGTTGCGCTGCTGGCGCAAGAAGTGCAGGCGGGTGAGCACCTCGCTGCGGCTGCTGTCCGTATAGAGCTCGACGTCGTCGCCCACGGCATTGGCGGGAAACAGACCGTAGACGCCCTTGGCTGTGACGAGTTTCTCCGCGATCATGCGGTCGAGCAGGGCGTTGGCTTCTTGGAAAACCAGACGGGCCTGCTCGCCATACTTCGGGTCATCGAAGATGCGCGGATATGCGCCCTTCAGTTCCCAGGTACGGAAGAAGGGCGTCCAGTCGATGAACGGCCTGAGCTCATCGAGTGGGAAATCCGCCAGAATGCGTTTGCCGGTAAACTCGGGAGTCGACACGTCCTCGGGACGCCACGAAAGCTTGGGCCGATTGTCCCGCGCACGCTGAAGGCTCAAGAGCTTGAAGTTCGGCGTACCGTGCTTCTGGCGTAGCTTTTCGTATTCCGCGTCGTGGCGGGCGATGAACTCCGCGCGGCCGGTCTCACTCAGCAGACTGGAGGTGACCGGTACGGCACGGCTGGCATCCAGGACGTGCACCACCGGCCCTTCGTAGTGCGGAGCAATCTTCACCGCTGTGTGCGCCTTGCTGGTGGTCGCTCCGCCGATCAATAGAGGCACCGTGAACCCCTGACGCTTCATTTCCCGCGCCACGTGCGCCATTTCGTCCAGGGATGGAGTGATGAGTCCGCTGAGACCGATCAAGTCGGCGTTCACCGCCTTGGCACGTTCCAGGATCTTTTCGCTCGAGACCATGACGCCCAAGTCGAACACTTCGTAGTTGTTGCAAGCCAAAACGACGCCCACGATGTTCTTACCGATGTCGTGCACGTCACCTTTTACGGTCGCGAGCACGACCTTGCCCTGTGCCTGCACGCTCTGCCCGGCCTTCGCCCGTTCGGCCTTCTCGGCTTCCATGAAGGGAAACAAGTAGGCGACGGCCTTCTTCATGACTCGAGCGGACTTGACGACCTGTGGTAAGAACATCTTACCGGCCCCGAACAGGTCGCCGACGATGCCCATCCCCGCCATCAATGGCCCTTCGATGACGGCGAGCGGGCGGCCCAGTGCGCGCCTAGCCTCCTCGGTGTCCTCGTCGATGTGGGTATCGATGCCCTTGACCAGCGCATGGGAGAGTCGCTCTTCGACGCTGCCCTTGCGCCATTCGGCCTCTTTGCCCTCCTTCTTGGCCCCGCCAGAGTCCGCCCCTTCGCTCTTGAGCCGTTCTCCGAAGTCCACGAGCCGTTCGGTGGCATCTTTACGCCGATTCAACAGCACATCCAGCACCAGTTCGCGCAGCTCGGGGTCGATCTCCTCGTAGATCTCCAGCATGCCCGCGTTGACGATGCCCATATCCATGCCGGCCTCGATGGCGTGATACAAGAAGGCGGCGTGCATCGCTTCGCGTACCCGGTTGTTGCCGCGGAAACTGAACGAGATGTTCGAGACCCCACCGCTCACCTTTGCATGGGGTAGGTGTTGCTTGATCCAGCGTGTCGCCTCGATGAAGTCGACGGCGTAGTTGTCGTGCTCCTCCATACCGGTGGCCACGGTCAGGATGTTCGGGTCGAAGATGATGTCTTCGGGCGGGAAGCCGACATCTTCGGTGAGGATTCGATAGGCGCGCTCGCAGATGCGGATCTTCTCTTCGTAGCTCGCCGCTTGGCCCTTTTCGTCGAAGGCCATCACCACCGCGGCTGCTCCGTATTTCAGGATGGCACGCGCTCTATCTTTGAACGCCGCTTCACCTTCTTTGAGAGAAATCGAGTTGACGATTCCCTTGCCTTGCACGCATTTGAGGCCCGCCTCGATGACCTCCCACTTGGAGGAGTCGATCATGAACGGCACCTTCGCAACCTCCGGTTCGCTACCCAACAGTTGCAGGAAGCGCGTCATGGCGGCGACGCCATCTATCATGCCTTCGTCCATACAGATATCGATCACGTTGGCGCCGTTTTCGACCTGCTGCCTGGCCACGTTCACGGCCTCTTCGAATCTGTCCTCTTTGATGAGACGCGCGAACTTGGGTGAACCTGCGACATTGGTGCGCTCGCCGATCATCATGAAGACACCCGGCTGCTGCGTGAAGGGTTGCGAGCCGGACAGGCGTAGCGGCCGTGGCGACTGCACCGCGTCCGCTTGCGCCGGAACTTGCGCGGACAGCGTGTTTCGGTGGCGCGGCGCTTCGTCCTTCAGCGCTCGAGCGATGGCGCGAATGTGCTCGGGGGTATTGCCGCAACAGCCTCCGGCGATGTTGACCAAGCCGTCCTTGGCGAACTTGGCAAGGTGACGTGCCATGTCCGGCGGTTCGAGATCGAATCCCGTCGGCGACAACGGGTTCGGCAACCCCGCATTGGGGTAGCACGAGACGTATGCGCTCGATTTTTCCGAAAGCTCTGCCAAGAACGGGTACATCAAATCGGGGCCAAGCGAGCAATTCAACCCGACCGAAAATGGTCTGACATGTTCGACGGCGTTCCAGAACGCCTCGATCGTCTGTGCTGAAATCATGGTCTCTCCGCCGCGTCCCACGGCTGCGGAAATCATGATGGGCAGCTCCTTGTCTTCTTGTTCGTACACCTCTCGGATCGCGACCAGGGCGGCCTTCGCGTTCAGCGCGTCGAAGATGGTCTCGACCAGGAGCAAGTCGGCTCCCCCCTGGATGAGGGCCCGCACCTGGGCCGTGTAGGCGCTGCGCACTTGGTCGAAGGTGACCACGCGAAATCCGGAATCCTCGGCGTCGGGCGAATTGGATAAGGAAACCGTCAAGGGACCAATGGCCCCCGCAACGAACCTTCGCTGTCCGTCTTGCTGAGCGACCCGCTCGGCCATGGCGCGACATTGCTGTGCGGACTTTTCGTTGATCTCCCAGGCGAGGTCGTTCAGGAAGGAGTCTTCGATGATCTTCTGGTAAAAGTCGGGATCCTTGCGCCCTCCGTGCTCGCGGGGATCCTCCACGAAGAACTCGCTCTGCGAGATGTTGGTGGCGCCGAACGTGTTGGTTTCGATGATGTCGGCGCCGGCCTCGAGAAAGCGGCGGTGGATGTCCGATATCATTTCCGGCTGGGTCAGCGAGAACAGATCACCGTTGTTCAGCAAGTCCTTTTCAGCTTTGACGAAGCGCTCGCCACGTATGTCTGCCTCACGCATCCCGTAGGTGCGAATGGTGGTGCCCATCGCACCGTCGATGATGGCGATGCGCTGCTCCAGCAGCGCGGCCAGTGGATGCGTGGGCTCGCTCTTCAGCGCATCGGATGTCATGGTCGTACCTTACTTCTTTCCGTTTCGAGCTCGGCGCGTGCTCCGCGCCGTATCTGCCAGGGTTCCAGGGCGGATTCTTTGATAATCCGGGCATCTGGATGAACGGATAGATTGTGGGTACGGGCCCCGCCGCGAGTCAAGGGTTGCGTGCAAAAACCAGGTCGTCGGGCCGAAGGCAGCGGCGCAAGGCCGCGCAGCGGCCGAGAGAGCCCCTCTTCCTCACTGGACGGGGACCCGCCCGCGCGCAGCGCAGCGGCTCGGTCTGTGCAGGCGTCGCGGGATCAGACCGCGAGGCGCGTCGAAGCATCGACGTAGCTGTCCGTGTCGACGGTAAGCTCGCCCTGGGCGTCGACGGTGACCTCGAAGTGCTGCAGGTTGCTATGTGCGGGTCCCCGCGTGACCTTTCCGTGGGCGTCGAACAGGCTGCCGTGGCAGGCGCAGTACACGGCCGAATTGGTCACCGAGCCCTCTCGGGCCATGTCGCAGCCTTCGTGGGGGCAGGTGAGGGTCATCGCGTAGATGCCGGCGTCGTCGCGCCCGATGCACACAGGTTGGGATCCGATGCCCGAGAGCGTGCCGACGGGCAAGGCGGCGACGTTGCCGGCGGAGATCTTGCCGACGGAGACGGGTCCGACGTCGGAGGGGCCCGAGCAGTGCAGAACGACGGGCGTCACGGACACCACTTGCAGAAAGCGGCGGCGGCTATTGGTGGTAGGTGGGTTTTTCATGGGCTCCTCGTGGGACACGTTGCAAAAGTGCTTGGTTCGCATGGGATCGATGCCGGGATCTCGCGCTACTGCTCGAGTCGAATCGCTGCCCTGCCGGCATCGTCCGAACCTTTCTTGCCATTGTTCGTCCGAGCCCCGCTTGACCTTCATCGTGCCCGACGGAAAGGCTGAGCCCGAGGCTGGGAACGGCGGGGTTCAGCCTCGGTTCTGATCGCCCGCCATCGCGGTTTGTCAGGCAAAGTTGAGAGCGGAATCTTTACCAACCGCCGGGCGCGAGTGGCGGGACGTTGCCAAGCCCGGGTTCGATTCGAATCCGGGGCCTCACGAGCGCGGGCCGTGTGTGCAATACTAGTGTGGGGCGGACGTATTCAGGTGCGTCGCTCGCGTTTCTTAGGGAAAGGTCAGATGTCGATTCTTCGTAGCGTTTTGAGTGCTTGGTTGGCCGTGACTTTGCTCGCGGCCTGCGGTGGGTCCGGTGACGATGAGGGTTCTGATTCCGCGGGGGGCGTGGGAGGCACGCTCAACATTCCGATCAACCCAAATACGGCGGGTCCGTCAGGCACTGGCACCAATGGCGGCCCGGTGAGCAATCCGGGGCTCGACGGGTGCGAGGGTGCGCCGGACGCAGCTGGATGCATCGGTGAGAGCTTCGAGGGGGAGAACATCCCCCTCGATATCTACGTCATGTTCGATCTATCCTGCTCGATGAGCTGTTCGGTCAACAAGAAGGGGTGTTGCCGGCGAGATGACCCGGTTCCGGAGAACGAATGGCGCATTCAACCCGTGCGCGACGCCATGAAGAGTTTCCTGCAGGATCCGTTGAGCGCGGGAATCGGCGTGGGGCTCGGGTTCTTTGGGGACCACGATTCGAGCCTGGACCACGATCCGAATATCTGCAGCGTCGAGTCGCATTCCGATGCGACAGTACCGATTCAGCCGCTGCCCGGTTCGGCAGAGCAGTTGATCCAGGCTCTGGACGCTGCCGAGCCTCAAGGCGGCACGGAGACCCACTTGGCCATCGACGGTGCCTGCGCATACGTGAACGATTGGAGGCGGCAGAACCTGGGGCACAAGGTGGTCATCCTACTCGTCACTGATGGAATCCCCGAGGCGGCTTGCGACGCGAACATCCAGAAGGCGACTACCGCTGCGTCCGGATGTTATGACGGAGGCAACGGTTTTCAGACCTACGTGTTGGGTGTGGTGGCCAACAACAACAACTCGCTCGATCAGCTCAACCAGATTGCGGTCGCGGGAGGTACGGAGCAGGCCTACTTGACGAGTTCGGACGATATCGCGGGCTCGGTGCTCGCGGCGCTGAATGCCATTCGCGCCGACGCTGTGATTCCCTGCACGCTACCTATCCCCGAGCCGTCGGATGGCCACATGCTCGACTACAACTACGTGAACCTCGGCATTTGTGATGCCGGTGGAAACAACGTTTCCACCTTTTACGTGCCGAGTGCCGCAGACTGCGGCAAGGCCGGCAGTTGGTACTACGAGGACACCCCCGATGGGCGCGCCATCCAGTTGTGCGATGCCACCTGCAAGACGGTCAATAACTCGCTCTCCAAGCTCTTTTTCACCGTGGGGTGCAAGCGCAACGACGGCCCCGTGGAGTGAAGCTCGGGGCTCGGGCCTCGCGTCCGACGAGTGCCCGCAAGCAGTGCGCGCGGCGCAATCTGTCCGCAGAAACTGCGTTTGGAAGCCCGGGCGAGACCCTGAGCGGAGCCCTCCTGCGACTGCGCGGGGTGCGCCAGGCGCGCCGAGCGCACTCTGGCACGGGTTTCGCTCAGGCGACGGTATGTTGCCGCGAGAGCACGGGTTCTGGGCCATGCTGCTCACGGTGCTCGCGAGCGCCGTGCTTCGCGCGGGCGGCCCGACTTGGTCGACCGTGGGCACGGCGCTTGGCGTGCTGACGCTGGCCGTAGCGTGGGGGGGCCGCTACGGGCGCCGGATACGGCGGAGTGCGAGCGCGCAGCTGGTGGCGTCCGTGGCGTTGGCTTTGGCGGGGTTGCCGGTCGAGTGGGTGGCTGGTGTCCCCTGGGGTCGCGCATTGGCCACGACGCTCGTCTGGGGCCTGCTGTTCTTGAGCTCGTCGCTGGTCGTGCGCTCGGCCTTCGCCCGCGTGCGGCGCGGCCGCGGCGCGCGGCGCTGGCACGCCGCAGCACTGACCGCGACCGCTGTCTCGATGTGCGCGCTGTCATCCGTCTTTTTCTATGGCCGCGGATTGCGTGAGCATGCTCTCGCGCTTGCCGTCGGCGGACTGGGTTGCGCGCTAATTGCCGCCTTTCGGCCGAACGTCAAGCAGCTCAAGCCCGTGGGGATCGCTCTGGCGAGCCTGCTCGTGTGTTCGGGAGCGGTATTGTCCCTTTGACGAAAGTCGGCGCTGCAGGAGTTGCGCGTGTCAGGCACGCTTCGTCCGAAGACTCTTCGGCTCGTGCCGTGTCCGAGCAGCCGAGGAATCCGTGGGGGCCCGGACGGCGGGACGTGCTCGTGTGCCAAGCTTGGTACGGGCCGTGCAACGTCATCCCTCACGAAGCGAGAGTGCCTGGATGTGAGCGTGCTCTGAAGCGAGCGTGCCCTGAAGCGAGCGATTAGCGACACGTGGACAGTCTAGCGGTTTTGCAGCACACGCTCGACGGCCTCCCTTACGGGGTGACCGTGTGGCGGGCCGAATCCCAGAGCCCGGACGATCTACGTCTGGTTTATGCGAACGCTCGGGCCTCGAAAGAGGCTGGCGTGGATCTACAAGGCTTCGTGGGCGGTCTCGCACGCGGGTTCTTGGACAGGCCCACTGCGCCGGCCGACCCCGTTCCGAATGCGGGCGCCGGCCAAATCATCCCTCGCTACGTGTACACCGACGCTTCGGGCCACACGCGCGAATTCCGCATTCACATGGTTCCCGTCTGGGATAGAACCGTCGCGCTCACGTACGAGGCGCTGGGGCCCGCCCCGCCCCAGGAGGGGCCGGTCTACCAGTTTCGGGACTATTTCGAAGACATCGTCCGGACGCTCCGCGAGCCCTTGGTGGTGCTCGACAGCTCATTGCGCATAGCCTGGGCGAACGCCGTGTTTCTCGGGCTATTCGGTCTTTCTGCCGCCCACGTCGAAGGCCGTTCGTTCATCGAATGCGCTGTACCCGTTGACAAAGACCGCGAGCTCGAACGTCGCCTGGGGGAGGTGTTGCCCTGCGAGCGCCCCATCGAGGGGGCCGAGTTTTCCCTGGTTGCCTTCGATGGGACGACGCGAATCTGCATTCTCAACGCCCGCCGTCTGAACAGCCACGACAGCCGCGAGGAGCTGATGCTGGTGGCGCTCGAGGAAGTGACCGAGCGTCGCCGTCGCGAGGCCCTGCAAATGTCCTTTGTCGAGAGCCTGGTACGGGCACGTGACGAGGAGCGCCGCGCCATTGCTCGAGATCTTCACGACCGTGTCGGACAAGCATTGACGTCGCACACGGTGTTGCTTCAGCAGATCGAGCATGCGGGTGACTTGACCGCGGCGCGGGAGCAGGCCAGAAAGCTGCACGACTTGGTCGAGGGCCTGCTCGAGGAGGTCGGAGGCTTGGTGAGCCAGCTTCACCCCTATCGTCTGGAGCAGTTGGGGTTGGTGGCTGCCTTACGACAGTACCTGCAAGAGTTCGCCGAGCTGCACGCTTTGCACGTCGACTTCGAGGCGACCGGTTGGCGGGGCGATGACGAAAAGCTAGAGTCCGAACTCGAGATCGGACTCTATCGCATCGTCCAGGAAGCGCTCACCAACGTGGCGCGCCATGCGAATGCGTCGTCCGTGAGCGTGACGTTGCACCGAGACGCCGATCGGGTGCGCGCTGTCGTCGAGGACGATGGGTGCGGTTTCGAGCCGAATCGCGCGCCTGGGGCCGAGGGCGGGTTGGGCCTGGTTGCTCTGCACGAGCGCGCTCGGCTGATGCAGGGCTCTCTCTCGATCGAGTCGAGCAAGCAAGGTGGAACGACTCTGGCGGTCAGCATTCCCTTGAATCCATGCGAAGCCACCGTGTAGGGTTGCCCGATTCCGGTGGAGGTCAGCGATCCCGAGTCCGTTCGACCGATCAGGGTGCTACTGGTCGATGACCACGCGCTCTTGCTCGACGGTCTCGAGGCCATGATCGCCGCCGAATCGGACATGACAGTCGCGGGTCGTGCGAGCAATCGAGTCGAAGCGGTAGAGCGAGCGAAGGCTCAGCGGCCGGACGTGGCCGTCGTGGATCTGGTCATCCCGGGCGGCGGCCTCAAAGCCATCCGGGAGATCGTTGCGAGCTGCCCAACGACCCGCGTGATCGCGTTGACCGTGCTCGACGACCCCGAGCACTTGCGCGCGGTGGCGTACGGCGGGGGCAGCGGCTACCTGGTCAAGCGGGTGGCCGCGCGAGAGCTGCTCGCGGCCATTCGCACCGTCCACTCCGGCACCGAGTATTGGGGCAGTGCGGGTGGCGTACGGCCGGAGCCCGTCCCTTGCCCCGTCGCGGTCGAACCCGCGGACCTGAGCGCGCGAGAGACACAGGTGCTGCGTCTGTTGGCGCGAGGTTTCACGCACAAAGAAATTGCCGGCAAGCTGGAGATTTCGAAAAAGAGCGTCGACACTTATCGCTTGCGCCTCCAGGAAAAACTGGGAGTACGGGGCAGGGCGGATCTGGTTCGCTACGCGATTGCCAGTGGGCTCTTCGGCGAATCGGAGCCCCTGTAGGGCTTTGCCCGACTGACAGCGCAGCGGGACGGTGATATCTGCCGGGGAGCACCTGATTCGATGGCCCCGAGCGCTCAAGATAGACAATGCACCTTTGCCTCTCGATGCGCTCGAGAGGAGCCTGCTCGGATGGGCCCGTCCAGTTGTGTTGCCTCAGGCGAGCGTACAGGCTAGTGCGCGTAGGGCCGCTCCTTTCCCGGGGCCAGGGCGACGCCAGTATTTTGAGGCAAAGACTGAGAAGGCATCTAGATGGCTCGTGCAACACTCGGGCGGACAGCGGAAGGACGCATGACGGACACCTCCACGGCGACCGTGCTGGTCATCGATGACAATGCAGAAAACCGGGCCCTCGTGGCGGCCGCGCTCGAGGACGAAGGGTACCGAGTCGAATGCGCGGCGAGTGGCGAGGAGGGCCTCAGGATGTTCGCCGCGGAGCCGCCGGGCTGTGTCTTGCTCGATGTCCGCATGCCCGGTCTCGACGGTTTCGCCACCTGCGCGAAGCTCAGAGAATTGCCCAATACCGACGAAGTTCCCATCCTGTTTCTCACCGCGCAACGTGATCTGCAGACCTTCGAGCGCGCCCTTCAGGTGGGCGGGGACGATTTCCTCACCAAGCCGCTCAGTCCGACCGAACTCGTGGTGCGCGTGAGAACTGCGCTCAAGCTCAGGCACATGACGCACGAGCTCAGAGACCACTACGAACTCGCACGGCGGCAGCGGGACGATGTACTGCGCCTCCAACTGCAGAAGGAGCAGCTGATAAGCTTCGTCGTCCACGACTTGAAGAATCCTGTCAACGCCGTGGACCTGCATGCGCAGCTCTTGCTGCGGCGACCGGAGCTCTCCGAAAGGTCACGCTACTCGGTGGGGCAGATACGTCAGGAAATGCGCTCTCTGATGCGGCTAGTGTTGAACTTGCTCGATATCAACAAGGGGGACGAGGGCTCTCTTTCCGCAAGCTTCGACTTGATCGACTTGGTGGCCCTCGCGGAGGAGGTGAGCGGCGAGTTTCAGGCTCAGGCAGAATCCAACGAAGTGGTGCTGGTCACCGCCATGGAGGCGACGACCGTGCGAGCCGATGCCGACTTGCTGAGGCGCGTCCTCGAGAACCTCGTGGACAACGCCATACGCCATGCTCCGTCGAGCAGCCGCGTCCAGCTGAGCTCGCTGGCTCGTCCCGGGGCGGTGCTGCTGCGTGTCGTCGACGAGGGCAGGGGGATCCCCGAAGCCCTTCGGGAGCGGATTTTCCATCGATTTGCACGCCTCGACCCCGCCGCCGAACGGCGTTCCGGCCGCGGGCTCGGTCTGCAGTTTTGCAGACTGGCGGTGGAGGCGCACGGGGGCAGCATTTGGGTCGAGGATGCCTCGCCCGGAGCTGCCTTCTGTGTGAAGCTGCCCGAGCACAAAGAGTGATTGCCCGTGTCGTCGACCTTTGAGACCTTGGATCAGGGGGTTTTCCGATCCCTGCTGGAGACCGCGCCCGATGCCATGGTCGTGATCGACGAGGGTGGGCGCATGGTGTTTACCAACGCGCAGACCGAGCGCGCATTCGGCTACTCGAGAGACGAGCTCTTGGGCCAGGGCATCGAAATCTTGCTCCCCGAACGTTTTCGGCGCGGCCACGTCGGGCACCGAGCTGCGTTCTTCGCGGATCCTCGGGTGCGGCCCATGGGCACGGGGCTCGAGCTGCGGGGGCGAAAGCGTGATGGCAGCGAATTCCCCGTGGAGATCAGCCTGAGCGTCCACACGGCGCCTGACGGGACACTGGTCTCTGCCGCGATTCGCGACGTGACCGAGCGCGCCCGTTTCGAGGATGAGCTCAAGCGCGCCAACCAGCATCTCAACAATGCCATAGAAAGCTACCAGGGGCCCTTTGCACTGTTCGATGACGGGGACGTCCTGCTCTTCTGCAACAGCTCTTTTCAAGGAGCATTCGGTACGGCGTTTGCCGACTCGTTGGTTGGCAAGAGATTCAGCGACATCGTGGCTGCCAACGTTCAGGGCGGCAGCTTCGACATAACGGATCAAACCCACGAGAGCTGGAGACAGAACTGGCTCGACTATCACCGAGAGCCCGAGGGCACGTTGGACATCCGCACGGCCGAGGGTGCTACGCTCCGCTTGACCCATCGCCGGACCGTGGATGGCGGGACGGTATGCACCGCGCTCGACGTCACCCGAGAGGCAAAGCGCGAGCAAGAGCTGCGGCAGGCACGCGCGCTGGCCGAGTCGGCTAGTGCCGCCAAGAGCGAGTTTCTCGCATCCATGAGCCATGAGTTGCGCACGCCCCTGAATGCCATCCTGGGTTTCGCGCAGCTGCTGGCCAACGACCGCAAGAGCCCGCTTTCAGAGCGACATCTGGCGCGGGTTCAGCCCATCTTGAAGGGGGGGGAGCACCTGCTTCGGTTGATCGACGAAGTGTTGGATTTGGCGCGGATCGAAGCTGGCCGCATCACGTTGTCGACCGAACCCATCGACATCCCGAGTGTGCTCGAGCATGTCGCGAGCACGCTACGGCCCTTGGCTGAGCGCGCGGAGGTGGAAATCGTGATGGTGCTGCCTGCCGAGCTGCCCATGGTGCTCGCCGACAGGACCCGGCTCATCCAGATCTTGATGAACTATGGCTCGAACGCCATCAAATATGGGCGTAGCGGTGGCGTGGTGCGACTGGCGATCTGCGTCGAGGAAGACGCTGTACGGATCGATGTGGTGGATGACGGGCACGGCATTGCTCGAGACAAACAGAATCAGATCTTCCAACCCTTTCAGCGTGCCGGGCAGGAAACCGGTCCCATCGAGGGAACCGGTATCGGGCTCACCATTAGCAAGCGCCTGGCCGAGGCCATGGGGGGCACGGTGGGCTTCTCGAGCACCCCTGGGCAGGGCTCGGACTTCTGGATAGCGCTCAAACGACAGCCCCATACCGCCGTGCCCAGCGGGGTAGCCCCCCGTGCACCAGCGTTCGACTCCAGCATGGCCGGGAGCGAAGGCGACCGCTACCTGGTGCTCTACGTGGAGGACAATCCGTCCAACATAGCGTTCATGGAGCAGTTCCTCAGCGACTTCGAACGGATTCAGTTGTTGACGGCCCCCAGCGCCGAGATAGGGGTGGACCTTGCTCGCGCCCGCAAGCCGAACCTGGTGGTCATGGACCTCAATCTCCCGGGTATGAACGGTCTGGAGGCCACGCGCCTACTCGGTTCAGATCCCGAGACCGCGCACATCCCCGTCGTCGGGTTGAGCGCCGCCGCCATGTTGACGGATATGAAACGTGTGCGCGAAGTGGGGTTTTATCGCTACTTGACCAAGCCCGTCGACGTTGAGGAGTTGACGCGAGTTTTCGAAGAGGTTCTCACTGGTGGAGCTGTGACGGAAAGCGCCCGGCACGAGGGCGAAGCGTAGTGCGATCCGGCGGGCTCATCGAGCCGCCGCCACGCCCGCGTCTGGTTGCCAGCACATTGTGGATTTGATGCAACACCTTCGTGAAGTCGAGCGGCTTGTCCAGGATGTCCACCCCCCCGAGGCGCTGCGCGTGCCGTTGTAGAGTCTGGAGGCGTCGCGCCGTCATCAGCAGCACCGGGAGCGCTGCCCCGCTGCGGCGGATTTGCTCCACCAGCTCGACCCCACCCATGCCTTGAATCTGGGCGTCGATCAAGGCGAGGTCCGGGTGAGAGCCGACGGCGAGCGCCCTTGCGCTGCTAGCATCCTGCGCGGTCAGCACGTCGAAATCCTCGTCCCTCAAGAGCTCGGCGAGCGCGAACAACGAACCGGGGTTGCTATCGACGACAAGCAGTCGTGGTGCCGTGGCCCTACTCGGTGCTAATGAAGACATGGTTGAGCTCAGCGAATGCAATGCACATGCCGGAGCACTGGAGTGGCGATCCTCGCGGCTCCTCGCGGGGTGCCCGCCTGATGCTTCGCGCACGCGGTGCGTCCGCACCTGGCGCACCGCAATCCTTGCCCCGGTTCATGCCTCCAGCCAAATCGGATCGGAGGTCCCACAGTAGGCTCAGAAGCCACACCGCGAGACCAATCAGGGCACTCGGGGCAGCGGGGGAGAGCGGTGCTCCGGCGCAAACAGGCGCGGTTCCGAACGCGTGCGCTGTTCTGATGCCGGCGGCATCGTCTCCGGGTTGGGCTGCCTGCTGGGGGCTCGCGAACCTTCGGGGACGCTGGTGACGACGCGGTTCCTGCCAGATTGCTTGGCCCGATACAGTGCTCGGTCGACGGCTTCCATGAGAGTCTCCGAATCGCTGGAGCTCAGGGCGGGTTCGACCGAGATCACCCCGACGCTCACGGTCACGAAAACCCGTTCGTGGTCCAGCTCGAGGGGCATGTCCTCCACGCGGCGCCGGATGCGCTCGGCGAGGATTTCGGCGTTGCGCAACGATGTGTTGCGTGCCACCACCACGAACTCCTCCCCGCCGAAGCGACACAGTACGTCGTAGGGGCGTATCAGGCGCTGGATGCTGAGCGCCACCAGTTTCAAGACGACGTCACCCATACGGTGCCCATAGGTGTCGTTGATGCGCTTGAAGTGGTCGATGTCTACCAGCAAGAGTGCGAGGGGTGCCTGCTGTCGTTCTGCGTAGCCGAGCTCGCTTTCGAGGTGGGTATCGAGGTAGCGACGATTGTAGGTGTGGGTCAGCGGATCGCGGACCGTGAGCTCGAACAGCCCCGTGAGCGCTTGCTCTTCGAGTTC
This sequence comes from uncultured delta proteobacterium, assembly GCA_963809955.1. Lineage (GTDB taxonomy): Bacteria > Myxococcota_A > Polyangia > Polyangiales > Polyangiaceae > JAICQQ01. Next base: position 122,470 of record CAWELQ010000005.1, on the reverse strand, counting down.
GTCGAGCATCGAGAACCTCAGTATGGTGTCTCCCATTCTCAGATGGTCGCCGTCGACCAGGCGGACGGGTCCGTCGATCGGCTCACCGTTCACGTAGGTGCCATTGCGGCTCGAGAGGTCCTCGATGGTCGCGCCGCCTTCGCCCAGCGACACGCGCGCGTGTAGGCTGGACACTGCCGCATCGCTGAGGTTGAGCTGAGCGCCTCCGTCGCGCCCCACATGGAGCTCGGCTCCACGGATGGGGAATACGGACCCCTGCCGCGGTCCAGCCACGGCGAACAACAGAGCACGGTTCCGCGGCCCACCGTCAGCTGGCGCTGGCGTCACGGACTCCGGCGTTTCTTCCGATGTGGGTGCCGGGGGCACGAGCGACGGAATCGTGGGTTGGAGCGCGACGGTCGCGTCTCCAACTTCGAGTGAGCGCTCTGAATGCATCGGTGACTTCAAACGCGAAACTTTCCCGTGGACCCTGCCGGGTTGAATCCTGTTCATCGAGTAAGTAAGCAAGCAACGTGCCCGGAGGGATTGACGAAGCGCAGTGCTCTCGCCGCGTCTTCGGCGCAAAGTTGGCGTCCGAGTTCGATTCGACGGCAGCAGGTGCGGACGGTCGCCGCGCAGGTTCGAACCGTGCGCGGCGCGAGCGATCCCGCGCGCCAGGGGCACCACGCGACCTTCTCCGTTTGGTGCAGCGCTCGAGAGAGGGGGGCCGCCGTGGCTGAAAACGGCCGCATTGTCAGTGACTTGTGCTAGCCTCGCCTCGCGGCGAAGGTCCCTCAGCTGGTCTGCGTCCATGCCCGGAGATGTGAACGATTGATGCAGAGGCCAGAGACACTGCTAGAAGCGGAGCACTTGTACAAGGTGTTCGGTCGCCACCCGGAGCGGGCGCTCGAATTGCTCGAAAAGGGGCTGGGAAAGGACGAAATCTTCGAGCGAACGGGGCAGACGGTTGGCATCCTGGACGCAAGCCTCGCGGTTCGCGAGGGAGAGATCTTCGTGGTGATGGGCCTTTCCGGGTCGGGCAAGTCGACCTTGTTGCGCCTGTTGAACCGCCTCATCGAACCTACATCGGGCACCGTGAAGATTGCCGGTTGCGACGTGACGCGGATGACGAAGAAGGAGCTCATCGAGCTCCGGCGCCGCGAGCTGAGCATGGTGTTTCAGTCGTTCGCCTTGATGCCGCACTTGCGTGTCTGGGAAAACGTTGCCTTCGGCTTGGAGGTAGCCAAAATGCCCAAGAAGCAGCGACGGGAACGCGCCGAGGCGGCGCTGGACCAGGTGGGCTTGCTCGCCAACGTGAACAGTTATCCAGCCGAGTTGTCCGGCGGCATGCAGCAGCGAGTGGGCCTGGCCCGAGCGCTCGCCGCCGAACCACGCATCTTGCTAATGGACGAAGCCTTTTCAGCGCTCGACCCTCTGATTCGCGCGGGCATGCAAGACGAGCTCCTGGCGTTGCAGCAGCGTCAGGGCCTCACCGTGGTATTCGTCTCCCACGATCTGGACGAGGCGATGCGTATCGGGGATCGCATTGCAATCATGCAAGCAGGACAGATCGTTCAGATCGGTTCGGCGGAACAGATCCTGCAGCACCCGGCCAACGACTACGTGCGCTCTTTCTTTGGCGGCGTGGATCTCTCGAATGTCCTGACCGCGCGCGACTTGGCGAGCGTCGAGCCAGCCATCGTGAAGGCGGAAGAGCACGATCTGGGAGCGGCGTTGGACTTGCTCACAGACAAGGGACACGAGGCGGGCTACGTGCGTTCGCCCGACGGGCGTTTGCTCGGGGTGGTGTCTATACACTCGTTGGAGCGGGCGCTCGGTTCCGACTCTCGAGAGCTGAGCGATGCCTATGTGGACCTGGAACCTCTCGAAGCGGACACGCCCTTCGACGGTGTCGTACGGCGCTTGGTCGAGGCCCCATTTCCGGCGCCGGTAGTGGACCGGGAAGGGCATTTCATGGGTACCATCAGCAAGTCCAAGTTGCTCGAAACCCTGGGTCGGAGGAAGTCAGCGTGACCGCAGAACCCAGGCTACCGGTCGGGGAGAGCATCGAAGCCGGTGTGGAGTGGTTGCTCGCGAATGCCGAGCCGTTCTTCGATGGGGTTACGGGCGTTATCGGCTGGTTGACTCGGGTGCTCGACCAAGCGCTGCTGGCGCTGCCCATCTGGCTGTTGGCGTTCGTCCTCGCACTCCTGGCAGCATGGCGCGTGAGCTGGCGCTTCGCCGTCTTCGTACTCGCCGCCTTCGCGCTGGTGGCGAGTATGGGGCTTTGGGCGCCGACTGTCTCGACCCTGGCGCTGGTGCTGTCCGCGACGCTGTTCAGTCTGCTCCTGGCACTGCCGTTGGGTGTGCTTGGAGCGAAGAGCGAGCTGGCTCATCGAGTCCTGCGCCCCGTGCTGGACTTCATGCAGACCATGCCTGCGTTCGTTTATTTGATTCCTGCAGCGATGCTCTTCGGTCTGGGCAAGGTGCCGGGCACGATCGCCACCATCGTGTTCGCGACGCCTCCTGCTGTGCGCTTGACGGATCTGGGGATTCGGCAGGTTCCGGCCGATATCGTCGAGGCGGGCCGCGCTTTTGGCTGCACCGAGGCGCAGCTTTTGTTCAAGGTACAGATTCCGAATGCCTTGCCTTCCATCATGGCGGGCGTGAATCAGAACATCATGTTGGCTCTGTCCATGGTGGTCATCGCCTCGATGATCGGTGCTGGAGGTCTGGGCAACGAGGTGCTCAGGGGGATCCAGCGCATGGATATCGGCCTCGGCTTCGAGGGAGGCATTGGGGTGGTCCTCTTGGCCATCATTCTCGACCGAATCACACAGAGCTTCGGGAATCGGCGCCCGAACGGGCTCGGGAAAGTATGGGCGGCACTGCTGGCACGCTGGCGCGGGCAGCGGGGATGAGCGTGCGACTCGGAGGCTGGCTCAGGCGCGCGCTGGCGGTACCGATAGTCGCTGTCGGTTTGCTATCAGTGGTCACGCTGTTTCAGAGCGAAGCGAACCGGCGGGTCTCTGCCCTGGCAAGCACGCCCAGACGCAGCGAACCGGCGGTCCCGAAAGGAAGGCACGAGGGGCAGGCACACCAAGCGCGATCTCGCGAGCAATTGCCGCCCATCCGTATCGGTTGGACCGCGTGGGCTGATGCCGAGTTCGTTAGCAAGCTAGCCAAACGCGTGCTCGAAGACCGCATGGGCTACGATGTCGAGTTGGTAATGGCCGACATTGGCATCCAGTATCAGGGCGTTTCTACAGGGGACCTCGACGTGATGCTCATGGCCTGGTTGCCACTGACGCATCGCAACTACTGGGAGCGCGTGTCCGATTCGGTAGTCAACCTGGGACCGGTCTATACGCGTGCCCGGCTCGGCTGGGTGGTTCCCAGCTACGTACCCAAGGGGGAGCTCGCCTCCATCGAGGATCTTCGAAAACCGGCCGTCCAGCGGCGCCTTTCGGGGCGCGTCTATGGCATCGATCCAGGGTCCGGCCTGATGCAGGCATCGGAGCGCGCGATGCGTAGCTACCAGCTCGAGGGCTTGCGACTCGTCGCCTCGAGCGGTGCTGCCATGACGGCGGCGCTGGCGCGCGCCATCCGTCAGCACGAGTGGATCGTGGCTACCGCGTGGAGCCCTCACTGGATGTTCGCGCGCTGGCAGCTGCGCTACCTGCGGGACCCCCGGGGTGCTCTCGGCGGTCGTGAGCGTGTCCACGTGCTCACGCGGCTGGGGTTCTACCAGGAATACCCCGCCGAGGTCACGGAGATGCTGACCCGCATGTACCTCCCGCTTGCTGAGTTGGAAGAAGCGTTGCTGCGAGCCACCAAGAGCTCGGCTGGTGCGGCGGTCGGGTGGTACTTGCGCGCACATGCGGCGCGCGTCGCCTATTGGGTGACCGGCGAACTCGAGTGAACACCTCCCGAGCGGGTGCTCGGTGCGTTTGCCTACCGCTCAGCAGGCCTCGGCGCAGCAAGGCTCGCTGCTCTCGCTGCTCTGCCTGGACCGGGTCAAGAGTGGAATCCTCGCTGCCCGTAGCTTGGCCATCTTCGTGGCATCGAAGTCGATGGCGATCGACTGGCGTACGTTGTCTTCCTCGAACAGCCTGCCTACCAGACTGATCAACTCGTGCTGTAAGCCCGGGGAAGCGTGGTCGCCAACCAGCAGGAGGCTCTGCCCATCGTCGAGCACGTCGAGCAAGGCGAGGACGGTCTGGCGGCGAGGATTTGGGGGTGCCGAACCCTGCGCAGCGACGATGAAGGCCACCGTCTCCAGACGTACACCGGACTGCCGGAGCTCGGCCGCAGCATGGTGAATCCGGTGACTCAGGCTGGTCACAGACTCACCGCGCTGCTGTACGAGGATGGCAGTGTCAGAAGTGCCGCGGTACCCGGTTGCTTCGAAGGGGAACGTTGCGCCGGTCTCGAGAACCAGAAGGCTTGCGGTGGGAATGCAGGGGCGGGTCGGCATGGTGCGCGGCAGACTGCAGGATGCATACCACCAGGAAAAACCGAAATATGCCCTCGTTTGGGTCGTGTCCTTCGCGAAAACGAGAGGTTTCGCGGCCGTTCGCCGGCAACAATTGCGCGTTCCGGTGTTTTGCTGCTGGAGACGCGCGGCGTTGGCGATTCGCGAATTCACGTTCTGGAGCCGTTCCGGTTCCAGGTGAACTCGTGGCGGTGGTCGAACAGCTCCGAAACCTGGTCCGCAGGCAAGGGCTTTCCGATCAAGTAGCCCTGGATCTGGTCGCAGCGAAGCAGCCTGAGCAACTGGGCCTGCTCAGGAAGCTCCACGCCCTCGGCGACGACCTTGCACTCGAGCGAGTGCGCCAGGGAAATCACCGTGGTCACGAGCGCCATGTCCTGTGGGTCCTGGGTCATTCGGGAGATGAAGGACCGGTCGATCTTGAGGATGTCGATGGGTAGTCGACTCAGGTACGCCAGTGACGAGTAGCCAGTCCCGAAATCGTCAATGGCTACTTGCAGACCTTGGTCGCGGGCGGTGGCCAGTTTGCTGACATTACCCTCGAGGTCGTCCACGAACACGCTTTCCGTGATTTCCAGGTCCAGGTTCCGCGCTGCGGACTCGTAATTTCGGACCACGTCTTCGATGGACTTCAAGAAGTCGGGCTGACCCAGCTGAAGTGCCGATACGTTGACCGCGACCCGAGGTGAAAGTTTACCGGCGCGTGCCCACTCGGTGTACTGAATGGCTGCTCGCATCAGCACCCAGCGCCCCACGTCGGTGATGAGCCCCGTTTCTTCGAGCACCGGGATGAACACGCCGGGGGCCACCAGGCCATCCTCCTGCGTTTGCCAGCGAATCAGGGCTTCCAATCCGACGATGTGCCCGCGCCGCAGGTCCACCTTGGGCTGGTAGTACAGGACGAACTCTTCATTGTCCAGAGCTCGCCGCAGCCTGGTTTCCAGGTTGAGCTTCTCCGCTACCCGCTCGTTCATGCTGGGAGCGTAAAACACGTAGCGCTGTCCCTGCGACTTGGCCTTCTTCAGCGCGGCCTCTGCGTTGGAGATGAGGGTCCCGGCATCCTTCCCGTCCGCCGGAAACAATGCGATGCCGAAGCGCACCGAGATCAATACCTCCGTGTCGGCGATGTCGAAGCTGCTGCCAAGCACGTTGCCGAGCAAGTGCTCCACCAGCGAGGCAAGGTCCGCTTCGTCGTCCACGAGGGGTACCAACATCGCGAAGCGATTGCCGTCCAGCCGCGCCAGCGAGTCCTGTTCGTCGATTTCCTCTCTCAGGCGTTCCGCTACTTGCGTGAGCAATGCGTCGCCGCCGCTGCGCCCGAGCGTTTCGTTGATTTGCCGAAAGCGATCGATGTCCAGCATCATCAGCGCCAGTTTGCGCTGGACGCTGCGACTGGTCACGAGCTGCTGCGCCAGCCTGTCGAAGAGCAGCCGTTGGTTGGGCAGTCGAGTCAGCTCGTCGTAGTAGGCCAAGAAATTGAGGCGAGCTTTTGCGGCAATGTGGCTCAACGCGAAGGAGATGTTCTCGGCCAGTTCCGTGAGCAGGCGCACTTCGTCGCTGTCGAAGAAGCCGGCGTGACTCGACGAGAGAGCAAAGACGTACTCCCATTTGCCCGAGGTGAAGAGCGGAAACGCCGCCAAGGCAGCATGGCCATTCCGTGCGAATTCCGAGCCGGCGTGAGATGGCGGCTCCCGCCGGGTGTCGTTGACGACGACGGCCGCCTTCGTCTGTCCGGTTTGCCTAAGCAGTTCCAGACCGTGGTTCGCACGTTGACCGATCCTGCCGAGCAGCGGTGCTGTAGCCTGATCCGACCCCACCGCAGCAACCACCCGGAAGGCCTGCGAGGCCGAGTCGCAGACGACCACCGTGGCGAAGGTGAGTCGGCCTTCGACAACGGCGATGCGGCAGGCCTCTCGCAACAAGGGGTCGCGGTCTTGGATCCGAACAATCGCGCTGTTGATGCCACTCAGCATCGCATGAATCCGGGTCAGCCGCGCGATGCGTCGCTGCTGCTCCTGACGCGCATTTTCCGCTTCGACGCGGTCCGTCACATTCCGAGAGATCCCGACCAACCCAATGACGGATCCACTGCGACTCCGCACGGGCACCTTCGTCTCGGAAAACCACTGCCGCGTATCTCCGTTCCTGTATTCACGGATCACGTCTACGGTTTGCGAGCCTTCCTCGACAATGCGTCGTTCTTCCAGCTCGGCTTCGCGCGTTTCCGAGCCCCGGGTGAGTTCGGTGAGGCGCTTCCCCACCAGATGCGCCGGGTCGCCTCCGTCGAGCATGCGGGCGATAGGTTCGTTCACCTTGATGAAGCGCAGATTTGGGTCTTTGAAGTAGATACCGTCCGGGATGTTCTCCATCAAATCGTTGAGCAGCTGCCGCTCGTAGGCGAGCTCCGTGGCCATCTGGTAGTGCTCGGCGGCACGGTGTACTTTTTGTTGCAGATCGTCCGCGTCCCAGGGCTTGGTGATGTACGCGAAGATGCGCCCCTCGTTCACGGCTTGGACGACGGCGGTCAAATCGGCGAACCCGGTGACCAGAATGCGCTCAGCGCGAGAGCCGCGTGCCAGGCGTCCCAAGAGCTCGTCCCCCGTCATCTTGGGCATCCGCTGATCGGAGATGACGACGGCGATCTCGTCCTGCGCGGATGCCAGCTCGAGCGCCCGCTCGGGTGAGTTCGTCGTGTGAACGATGAACTGGTCCGACAGCAGATCCTCGAGCGCCACCAATACCTGAGGTTCGTCATCCACCACCAGCACACGCGGCTTGCCGGAGGGCACCGAAGAGGGTCTTCCAGGTGCCTGCGCGTTCACTGGTTCTGCGCCCACGATTTTCGTCACCCGAAATTGCTCGGTTTCATCGCTGCCCCGACTTCATCTGGTGCGTGGTTGAAGGCCGGTCGTCCCAGGTCGTACAGTTTTCTTAGCGGTGCGAAGGATGTCAAGCTAGCGCGCTGGTGACGAGTCATGTATCACACCTGCGCTCACTATCTCTTACTGTGGCAATTGGGTCTCGTAGCGGTCCTTGGCTTTGGCGAAATCCGCCAATGGGCATCTGCTAACGGTTGCGTAGTCGACTTTTCTCACAGGGTCAGCGTCGAGAGTCAGCGTGGTTGTTGACACGGCTGTCGACACCTAGCGAAACTCCATGTCGAGGTGGAAACAATTGACGGCGTTTGGGGCCGCGGCAATCGACGTGGCCGAGCCCGGCGAAAAGTCATCGCTCCAGTTGCGCTCGCCTGCGCGACTTGGTCGGCAAGTGGCTGGGGTCAGGAAGCGGATCAGGAAGCGGAGTCGGGCGGCGACCTACCTGTTCAAGTTCACGGATTCGTGAGCCAGGGCGCCATCAAGTCCACTGACAACAACTACCTGGTCGAGTCCGCGCGCGGCAGCCTGGAGTTCACGGAAGCTGGAATCAATTTCACCAAATCCTTGAGCGAGCAGCTTCGCGTCGGAGTCCAGCTGTTTGCACGCGACTTGGGGCCGCTCGGAAACTACGATGCGCGCTTCGACTGGTTCTATTTGGACTACCGCTTTTGGGACTGGCTCGGGATGAGGGCGGGGCGCACCAAGCTGCCGTTCGGTCTGTACAACGAGACGAGCGACATCGACGCGGCGCGGGTGCCCGTGCTCTTGCCTCAGTCGCTGTATCCGACGGCCAATCGAGACTACTTGCTTGCCCAAACCGGCGGCGAACTCTACGGGTATGTCCCCGTTGGGGCCCTGGGGCAGCTCGAGTACCGGCTCTACGGGGGCACCGTCTTTTTCGACACCGCCGAAGCATCCTCGCAAATTGGTGAGGTCTCGGTGCCGTATCTCGGCGGCGGACGCCTGATGTGGCTGACTCCGCTGACGGGTCTCTCGGTCGGGGGCAGCATCCAGGCGCTTCGCCTCGACATCGACTACTTGCCTCCGCCTGAAGTCGTCGAACCTGCCCAGACCGCTGGAGCGTTGCCCGCGGACTTCGACGGAACGGTGGCCGTGCAAGTTCCGGCAGTTCTCGGTGTGGCTTCGCTGGAATACTCTGCCAACGATTGGCTGGTCGCCGCTGAATACAGCCGCTGGCGGGTCTCCCTGAAGAGCGATGTGCCCGCGCTGCTCCCCGAGAGCGATAGCACCAGCGAACGTGGCTATCTGATGACGTCCTATCGACTGTCGCGCTGGTTCGTGCCCGGCGTCTACTACTCGGTCTTGTTCAATGATGTGAAGGACCGCCAAGGTCGTGAGGCCTATCAACACGATGTGGCTTTCACTACGCGCTACGACATCAACCAGCACTGGCTGGTGAAGCTCGAGGGGCATTACATGCATGGTACGGCGGCCCTTTCGACTTCGTTGAATGACTCGAAGCCTCTATCGGAGTTGGCCGAAGACTGGGGGCTCTTTCTTCTCAAAACGACCGCCTATTTCTGAATCGGACTGCAAGGAAGCAGCCCCTTTCAACAGACTTCATGTCGACACTTCCCGAGACCCAGCGATTCCGAACACCCCGCACCACGTCGCGTCGGTCTCTCTTGGTCGTGGTCATGGCCGGCATTGCCTGGTGCGCGCGCCCCGGTTCCGCCAAGGAGTCGGAGGGAGCTCCAGCGTTCAGGGTGATCGTGCACGCCGATAACTCGCTCGGCGCAGCATCACGAGAGTTCGTGACGGACGCATTTCTGAAGCGAGTGACGCGCTGGGAAGACGGCGCAACCCTGCGTCCTGTCGACTTGCCGCCGGAGTCCAGTGTGCGTGAACGGTTTTCCAGAACGGTGTTGAAGCGCTCCGTGGACGCCGTCCGCAACTATTGGCAGCAGCGAATTTTCTCGGGTCGAGGGTTGCCGCCGCCGGAGCTCGACTCCGATGGCGCAGTGGTTCGGTACGTTTCCAAGCATCGAGGCGGTATCGGATACGTGGGAGGCAACGTCGAACTGAAGGGAGTCAGAGCCCTTGCGATTCGATAGCGGCGTGTCATGACCCTGACCTTCCGGGCCAAGCTGATGTTGATCGTCGCCGTTGCGGTGCTGTCCGGGCTCGTGGCGACCGCCGTCAGCACATTGATTGGCTACCAGCAGGACCGCGACCTCGCGGACGTCGAGCAGCGTTTGGTTCCCCGATTGGAGTTGGAGCCGCGAGTGAGCGCCGAATTCAGTCAGCTGAGACGCAGCTTGCAGGATGCGGTGGCCGCCGAAGACCCGGAGATGTTGAGCGCGAGCAAGAAGACCGAGGTCGCCTTGTTGCAGCGCATTGCAGACGCGAGGCTAGCGCTCGCGCCACGAGAGGCACGGGCCCTTCGCGAAGCCATCGAAGCCTACTACGAGCTCGCCGAGGATGTTTCGCGGCGCTTGATAAGCGGCGAAACCGGCGAGCGGATCGTGGAGCAAATGGCGCGCATGCAAGCCGGGCAGGTGCGGGTCGAGAGGCTTGTCGAGCGCTCGCTCAAGCTCGACCGGGCTGAACTGGAACGCGGCTTTTCAGCGGTGCATGGCGCAAACCAACGCGCTGATCGGTTTCGGCTCATCGTTGGTCTGGCCGGTATGGTGCTCGTTCTGGGGCTCTCGATCTGGCTGAGTCGCGGGGTGCTCAGGTCCCTCCGTCATCTTTCGTCCGGATTTGCACGTTTTGCTACCGGCGACTTTGCGCGACCGATCCCCGACGAGGCCACTCGAGATCTGGGGAGTCTCACCCAGGCCGCGAACCAGATGGCGGCGTCGCTCCAGAAGCTCGGTGAAGAGCGCGAGCGAGACGCCTGGCTCAAGGCCGGGCAGGCTGCCCTCGCGAACGAGCTGCGGGGCGAAATGGACCCCGCCCAGATGGCTGCCCGTGCGCTGCGTCTTGTCGCGGAGCGCATCGGCGCCGTGGCAGGAGCTCTTTACCTCCGGGAGGAGTCTGGAGACATGGCCCTCGTGGGACACTTCGGAAGTGTGGCAAAGAGCGCTCATCCCGAGCGTAGTGAGGCCAGTCCGTTTCGCGTGGTGCCGGGTGAGGGTTTGGTCGGAGAAGCAGCGCTTTCCGACGACGTGGTCGTGGTCGAGGAGGTCCCGGCAGACTACTTCGAGATCGCCTCGGGACTGGGACAAGCCCAGCCCGGAACCCTGGTGTTCCTGCCGCTGTCGCGCCGTGGCCGCACGGTGGGCGTTGCGGAATTCGCGTTGTTCAAGACCTTCAGCACGCAGGCGTTGCAGCTTTTGCGAAGCATCCGTGAATCACTGACGATGGCCTTCGAGACTGCCAATTCTCGGGCTGAACTCGAGAGGCTGCTCGTGGAGTCGCGGCAGCAGGCGGAGCGTCTGGCAGCTCAAGAAGAGGAGCTTCGAGTCAGCAATGGGGAGCTTCAGGCCCAGCAGGAAGAACTGCGTGTGGCCAATGACGAGCTCGAGGAGCAACGCAGGGCGTTGCATGACAACAACACCCGTCTGGAGGAAGCGCAGCGACGCCTGCAAGAGAAGGCGGACGAGCTGTCTCGAGTCAGCTCTTATAAGTCGCAATTCTTGGCGAACATGTCCCACGAGCTCCGCACGCCGTTGAACAGCATGCTTCTGCTCTCGCATTTGCTCGGTGAAAACGAGGGCGGACGCCTGACTGCCAAGCAGGTGGAGCATTGCAGAACCATCTACTCCGCCGGGGAAGACCTGCTCGGCCTCATCAATCAGATCCTCGACCTTGCCAAGATTGAAGCGGGTCGCCAGGAGCTTCACCTGGAGAGCGTGCCGGTGGAGCATTTCGCGCATTTCGCGCGCCGCAGGTTCGGCGAACTGGCTCGAGAAAAGGGGCTCGACCTCGTGGTCGAGCTCGAGTCGGGCCTGGCGCCCAACATGGTTACAGACACGCTCCGAGTGGAGCGGATACTCACGAATCTGCTCGGCAATGCCATCAAGTTCACGCAAAAGGGGTCTGTTGCGCTCTGCATCTCCCGGCCTGCCAGTGACGTCCCCTTTCAGAACGCGGCTCTCGATCCCAAGGATGCCGTGGCGTTCGTCGTGTCCGACACGGGCGTGGGCATCGACAGCGAGTTGCACGAGAGGATATTCAAGCCGTTCGAACAGGCAGAAACCAAGTCGGACAGGCGCTATGGGGGAACGGGGTTGGGACTGGCGATTGCGCGCGAGTCCGCGACGCTGCTCGGGGGTGAGCTCCGCCTTGAGAGCGCGCGTGGGCAAGGAAGCACCTTCACCTGCACCGTTCCGCTTCGCACGGCCGAGCAGGCGGCACCGGCTGGGTTGACCAAGGCCGAGCCGACGTTCAGGGACCGCCACGGCGCGACCTCGACCGCGGGTGGTGCGAAGCTCCTGGTCATCGAGGATGACGCCGTGCTGGCGGAACAGTTGACGGAGATCATCCGTGCCCGGCGCCTGGAAGCGCTGGTGGCTCACACTGGGCGAGAAGGACTCGAGCTGGCGTGCGAGCCGGGTATCGTTGGCATCGTCCTGGACGTGCGCTTGCCCGACATGGATGGCTGGTCGGTGATGGAGTGCTTGCGTCACGAGCCGAAGACTCGAAGTATTCCGGTGCACTTCGTTACCGCCATCGACAAGCCGGAGCGAGGCCTTGCCCTGGGAGCGGTGGGGTACCTGGTCAAGCCGGTGACGCACGCGGACCTGACCAACGTGGTGTTCACGTTGACCCGCACGACAGATGGAGGGAAGCCGCGCCTGCTGGTGGTGGAAGACAACGCCCGAGAGGGAAGATCGATAGTCGAGCTGTTGCGCGGCGAGGATGTAGAGACCGTCCACGTGTCGAGTGCCAGGGCCGCGCTGGACGAACTCGATCGGGACTCGTTTGGTTGCATGATCCTCGACCTGGGGCTTCCCGACATGGATGGCCTGAGCCTGCTGGAGGCGGTGAAGGCCCAGACACGCGAAGGTGCTCCGAGAGTGGTGGTGCACACGGGGCGGCCGCTTACCAAATCGGAGACGCGACAGCTGGATGCGTACGCAGAAGCGGTCATCGTCAAGGATGAGCGTTCCGGCGAGCGATTGCTCGAAGAGGTGCGGTGTTTCGTGCGGCACCTGAAGGAGGGGCTCTCCGGGGGAGGTTCGGCGACGAGTACGCGCGACGTTCCCGTTCGACCGGACATTTCGCTCGAGAATGTGAAGCTGCTGCTGGCGGAGGACGACATGCGTACCGTTTACGCGCTCTCGGCGCTGATGCTGGGAAAGGGGGCCGAGGTTCTGGTCGCCGAGAACGGCAAGGAGGCGCTGGAACTCATCCGAGCCAACCCGGACGTTCAGGGAGTGCTGATGGACATCATGATGCCCGAGATGGATGGTTACGAAGCGATGCGGCGCCTCCGCTTGGACCCTCGTTTCTCGGCTCTACCCGTGATTGCCCTGACCGCCAAAGCCATGAAGGGTGAACGGGAGCGCTGTATAGCGGCGGGCGCGAACGACTACGTCAGCAAGCCCGTCGACGCCGAACACCTGCTCGACACGCTCAGCCGCTGGTTGCGAAAGGATGCGGTCGTTGTCTCGCACTAGAACACCGGGCAGGTTGCCAACTGCGCCGCGCATGCTGCCCGGTGGGCCCTCTCCTTCGTTGAATGGTCGCGACGAACATCCTGCTTGTCGCTCCGGCGATATCGAGGCGATCGAAATCGCGCTTTTGTTGCAGGCGGTTTACGAGCGCTATGGCTACGACTTCCGCGGCTACGCTGCTGATTCCATCGCCCGCCGCTTGAGGTCCGCGCTCGCCAAGTCGGGGGCGCAGCATTTCGGAGAGCTCCAGCACCGTGTGTTGGTCGAGCCCGGGACGTTCGGCTCCCTGATGGGAGATCTGGTCGTTTCGGTGAGCGAAATGTTTCGCGATCCGGAGTTTTTCAAGGCGTTTCGCCATCAGGTCATCCCGGTGCTCAGGACCTACCCCGAGGTCAAACTCTGGCACGCCGGGTGCGCCACGGGCGAAGAGGTGTATGCGACTGCGATCACTTTGCGCGAGGAGGGCCTGCTCGAACGCTCGCAGATCTATGCGACCGACCTGGATTCGAAGGCGATCGACCAGGCGCGGGAAGGGGTCTATCCAGAGTCGCAAGCCGAGGAATTCGAGGCCAACTACGCCGCGGCCGGCGGTACGCAGAGGCCGGATGACTATTACGTGCGCGCGTACGGCAAACTGGCTTTCAAAGAGGAGCTACGCAAGAAGATCGTCTTCTTTCAACATAGCCTGGCGACCGACTTTTCGTTGGGAGAAATGCACGTGATTTTCTGTCGCAATGTACTCATCTATTTCGATGCCACGCTGCGGTCCCGAGTGATCGAAATGTTCGCGCGTGGCCTATGTCGAGGTGGGTTCTTGTGCCTGGGCAATAGCGAGTTCATCGGCCGCGATAGTCCCTGGTTCGAGAGCTTCGCCCCCGGCGAGCGCATTTACCGGAGGGTCGCGCCGTGACGCGGGGCGGGGAACCACGAAAAGCGGTGCGCGAGGGGGCGCCGCCCCGCGGGCGCGCGTCCGTGCTGGTGGTCGACGACGTGAAAGCCAATCTGCACGCCTTGGAAGCGCTGCTCACCGAGATGGAGTGCGAGGTAGTTCTGGCAGCGTCCGGCGATGAAGCTTTGCGTCAACTTCTCAGACGGAGGTTTGCCGTCATGTTGTTGGACGTGCAGATGCCCAGTATGGATGGCTACGAGGTGGCGAGCCATGCGCGCGGGAATCCGGCCACCAGTGATGTGCCCATCATCTTTCTGACAGCCGCGCGTGGCGACGAGGAGACAGCGCTGCGCGCCTACGGGAGCGGAGCTGTCGACTTCTTGCTCAAGCCACTGAATGCGAGCATCCTGCGGTCCAAGGTCCGTGTTTTTCTCGAGCTATGGAACAAGCGCGAGGAGCTGACCCAGGCCAAGGCGCGTCTGGAGAGCGCCAACCGGGACTTGGGGGAGGCTTACCGCCGGCTGCAAGACACCCAGGCCCAGCTCGTCCAGTCGGCAAAGATGGCGTCCCTCGGTCAGTTGGTGGCGGGTGTTGCGCACGAGATCAACAATCCGTTGGCGTTTTCGCTGAGTCATCTGAAGACGGCGCGCCGCAGCCTGGACGTCGTCCGGGCGGAATGCCACTCGTCCTTGTCTGCCGAGGCCTCGGAACAATGGGAGCGCGCGCACAGCCGGCTCGCCGAGATGACTCTCGGACTCGGTCGCATCGAGGACCTGGTGGTGAAGCTCAGAACTTTTTCCCGGCTGGACGAGGGGGAGTTCAAACAAGTGAGCGTCAGCGAGTCGATTGGCGCCTTGCTGACCATCGTGGGGCATCGGCTAGGCGGCGGGATCAAAGTCGTCACGGAGTTCGGAACCCCGGACACGATCTCGTGCTTTTCGGGCTTGATGAATCAGGCCGTGATGAACCTGGTCGTGAATGCCATCGACGCCATCGAGGGTGAGGGGACAGTGACGATTACGACCGGCGCGGACGGGGACGATTATGTGATAGCCGTGGCGGACACGGGATCGGGAATCCCGGCGGGGTTGAAGGAGCGCGTATTCGAGCCATTCTTCACCACGAAGGAGGTCGGAGCGGGGACGGGTCTGGGCCTTTCGGTCGCGTATTCCATTGTCAAGAAGCACCAGGGCACCCTTTCCTTGGAGGCGCGGGAGCCGGGGACGATAGCAACGATAAGAATGCCGCTCGACCCCGAACTCGCGCTCGCTGCAGAAGCTCGCGGGGGGTGAACCATCTGCTTGGCTGTCGACGAGACGAGTCAGTGCGGAGCACTGATCCGATTCGACTGCTGGGTCGAGCGAACGTCAGGGTGCATTCGACCTGGCGCCACTGGTTCCGGCGCTCCTTGACCTGGCTTGGCTCCGATTCAACAATAGAGAATGGCGAACGTTGGGGGCACCCCAGCTCCTACGAGAAGCACGAAGCACTCGCGCGCGGGAATCACGACGACGGTCGAGGGCGAGGCGGAACCCAAGAGCGTCGGTCCGTCCGCGGTCTCGCCCCTGGTGGGGCGTCTCGAAGAACCGGAAATTCGTGAAGCAGAGACGTCCCGAGGGCCCACGGCGCTCAATAGTCTGGCGGCCGCGGCGCGGTCGCTGAGGCCCGTGGCGCGCGTGGTGGTCGAACGCCGCTGGGCTCGTTGGCTCGGCGTGGGGGTGCTGCTCGGGGTCGCCCTCTTCGTGGCTCTCGGGCGAGAGCGGGCCGAGCCCTTCATCATTAGCGGAAGCGCGCGGATCAAGCTGACGGAATCGGGTGACATGGTCAGGTGGCATGACCAACAGGTGACGCTCACCATCGATCCGTCTTTCGACGATCTCGGGGTGCAGGCTTACGAGGCCGTGCTTCAGGGGGTCGATGCATGGTCGGACAGGGACCAGCATACGCCGAAGTTGAACTTCGAAATGGCAAGCGAGCGCCGCAAGGTCCAGAAGGACGGTATCAACCTGGTGAAGTACGGGGAGATCGATGTGCCCGGGTATCGTGATGCGCTCGGGATCACCATTGGATACTGGCTGCCGAGCACGGGGAAGATCGTGGAGGCGGATACGATCATCAATTCGCGCCACCACCTCGCGCTTCTGGAGGCCAGCGATGGCTCGAGCGAGTCCCACTCCCACGAGAACGGGTGCCATGGTAGTTTCGACTTGCAGTCCATCGCGGCTCACGAAGCAGGACACATCCTGGGCCTGGGTGAAGACGAGACCGAGCCCGAGGCCACCATGTACTACAAGACCCAGCGCTGCAGCACCAAGAAGCGAGACCTGTTCGATACCGACGTCGTGGCGATTACCACCGTCTATCAGGACGCGGAGCTTGCAAGCGCTGGTGATACGCACGCCGCCGCTTGCGCTCTCGGTCGCGATGACTCCAAGAGCTGGGCTTCGGGGCTGGCGTTTTTGCTCGCCGGCGGGCTCGTGCGACGGCGAAGGCGCAGGCCACGCCTCGACCGCGTCCGGTTGCTGGCGCGGGGATGAACCGCGGGATGTCCGAGGCGGAGCTGCCGAGGTAGGCTTCGACTGGGAAGTCTGGTTCGCGACATCTTGCCGAAAAGAACGCGGGCGCCTCCCGGGAAGACGAAGCATTTTCGCTCACCTTAGCGCACCAAAGGACAAAAATCGGCAGAAGTGGGGATGGCACTGCTCGTGCATTCACAGCATCCACCGCTGGGTTCCGGACCCGCGGGGGAGAAACGGATGTCACGATCCATGGGGATGTTGCAGCTCTACGGAAAGACGTATCGGGTCGATCGCGTTGCCCAACACGAATACCGGGTCGTGCGGCTATTGGACGATGTGGTGATCGGCACATTTGCCGATGGGCAGAAGCTGACCGTGCTCACTAGCTGCGACGGCGAGCCGGAGCGGATGCTGGCCATCGCACGTGCCGCCCTGGCGCACGGCAAAACGCTCTGGCGCCCGGAGGCCTCGCCCTCGCGACGCACCTCACTGCTGCGCGGGGTCGCGGTTTGCAGCGGCCTTCTTCACTTACTCCCGAGAGCCTTGGCGAAAGCGAGGATGCTCCCAGCGTCGCTGCTCATCCGAAGTACGCATTGACGACGACCCAGGTCGAAAACAGACCTGGTAGCAACGAGCAGGCCTGCCGAGCGGAATCTTCGGTGTGAGCGGGTAGCCTTCGACGGGTGCGGGAATTTCCCACTCGATGGGGGACCGCATGTGAGCTTTGCGCGGAAGCGGCCGCTGCATGCGCGAGTGACTCCGTTGGTCCGAAAGATGCATATACTTGGATGCGGGGACCACATTTGAAGCGGCGAAACCGTCCGTGGAGGAATTTCAAATGGCACGCGTTCAGGAAATCATGACCCGACCGGCAGTCACCTGTCGGCCCGACGATACCCTCGACAAGGCGGCCAAGCTCATGTGGGATCACGACTGCGGTATCGTGGCTGTCGCGTCGGAAGGTGGTCCGGTCGTGGGCACGATCACCGACCGCGACATCTGCATGGCCACCTACACTCGAGGCAAAGCCCCCGCCCAGATTCCCGTGGGCGAAAGCATGGCAAAACAGGTGCTTTCCTGCCATCCTGTGGACAAGTTGGAGCGAGCGCTGTGGCTGATGAGACAGTGTCAGGTGCGACGCCTTCCTGTCGTCGATCGGGAGGACCGGCCTATCGGGATGCTCTCGTTGAACAATATCACTCGCTATGTCGCTGCAGTGGGGGATCCCGAGCTCGAGCAGCAGCTGCTCGAAACGACTGCAGCCATCTGTGAGCCGCGCACTGCCGAGGAGTCGCGGCGGATCCCTCGCCTCTCGCAGGCACCACTGCATACGGCGTGGCCGAGCTGAGGCCTTCCGGCCGCTATGCGGGGGCGCAAGGCCGTCGGCGCGGAGACACTCAAACGCACAACCTGCGCGAGGCTCCCCCTTGCGCAGGGCGGGCGCCCTTGTGCTTTCGCGTCGATGACTCCGGGCATGTCCATTGCATCTCGGATGCGAAGGGAGGGTACGAGCAGCCTTGTTTCCACACGCAGGGACTCATTCGGCCCGCAGCCACCAGCACGGAGGAAAACATGCCCACGACCCGAGACACCGGACCTCATACCTCTCAAGAATTGCTCGACGCTCTGGCGACCGCTCGCGGAACGGCGCGCCTGCAGCTCCATCTGTTTTCGCTCGAAGCGCGGGAGCGTTGGCAAGAGCTCGAGGAGCGGCTAGACAACCTGCAGCGCAGCATCGAGCTGGACGGGGAAAGGGTGAGTGAGAACCTGTCCAAGAAAGCGCGTGAGCTGACTCGATCCGTCAAGGAGTTCTTGCTGGAGCACTCTGGCGGCAGCGCGAAAACTGGTGGGGTGGGGCGCATCATGAAGGCCGTGAAGTCGTGCCGTCCCGAAGACACACTGAACGAGCCTGCGCGGCTCATGTGGGACCTCGACTGTGGCGCAGTTCCAGTGGTGAACGACGCTGGCAAGGTGGTGGGAATGCTGACCGATCGCGATATCTGCATGGCGGCGTATACCCGTGGCGAGCCGCTGGCGGCGCTCAGCGTGGGCAGCACCATGTCGACGGAGGTGGTGACGGCTTCGCCGAAGGATTCGATCGAGAGCGTGGCCGAGTTGATGAGTCAACGACAGGTGCGGCGGGTTCCGCTCGTCAACGACGAGGGCCGACTCGTCGGCATCGTGGCTCTCGCCGATATCGCTCGCTGTGCCCCCGTGGAGGGTACGGACCTGGCAAATGCTCTGAGGGCTATCTCGCAGCCACGACCCGGCAGCGCCACTGTGGCCGCCGAGTAGCTCATTTTGGGCAACTCGACGAGCACGTCGAGCGTTTCGCGCGTCTCGGGGGGGGCTGGCTCACCTCTTCTTGGCCTTGACCGCCTTCTTTGCCTTGTCGGTGTCGGGCTTTTCGGGCTTGTTGCCGCGCCCGAGCGCAATGTGCACCGGCTTGTCCGCGTCGGGTGGCCAACTGACGTACAGGACCGCCTCCGGCTCGGTTTCGTACTGGATTCTCAGCTTCTGGGTTTTGCCCTTGCGTAGGCGGAGGACGAAGTCGGCGCTCTTGCCTTTGCGCAACGACGCGAAGTAGTCCCGCTGCTTCTCCCCGAAACCGAACATTTCGGAGTAGCTGGAGACTTTCCCGTAGCAATAGACCTTGAGCCACTCGCGCACGACCTTCATCTCGCACTTTTCGGGCTGCGAGTTGGGTTCCTGAGTGTTGAGGGGCTTGGCCTCTTGCCATTCGGTCACGCTGGGCGGCTTGGAGCGCCCTTCGGGGATGTCGGGGATCGGGCTTTCCTTCTTCGTCTCGGCCGGCGCTACCGCGGGCGGCTGCTCTTGCTTCTTCGCTGCGTCCGGCGCCTTGCCCGCTGACTTCGCCGGTGGCACGGCCTTTTTGGCGGATGCGGAAGCTGCGGCACCCGTCGTGTGGCTTTCCGGCCTGCAGGATGAAAAGGCAGCGATGAACGCGACACTCAGAACGATGGCGGGTCTCATATCTCTAACTCCAGGGTGCGATTCGAGTAGCCCCGGGCCCGGGTGTCAAATGCCAAGCGCGACGTGCCGGGATCCCGGGGTTTTAGCCCGCGCACACCCAGACACACCCGGGGCGAAGACGGTTGCGGGAGCTCCTGGGGTAGCGGGCTCGAGGGGTGATCCGGAGCTCAGTCCACCAGCGTACGCGAGAGCCGCGCACCCAAGGCGCTTCCGCTGAAGACCACGGATGCGCCCAGCGCTAGCAGGCCGACTAGCGTCGACAGGGAGGCGTGAGCAGGGGTGGTCAGGGCGATGACTGCCAGCACGAGGGCGCCTGTACCGGTGAACGCCTGCAGGGCAGCTGCGGTTCGGACCGCCCAGTGGCTCGTCCGTCGTGCCACGTCACCCAGCCCGAGCATTCGGCCTCTGATATCGCCCAGCCTGAGTAGCGCTCCGCTGGCCAATAGAATCGCGGCTGCCGAAGAAACGACTGCCAACGGTAGCACTGTGAGTGGAGCGAACCCCAACAGCGCCAGCACGCCGAAAACCATCGAGGCTGCCCCGCCGACGATCTCGGTCGTCATCCCCGCCTTGAGCTTCCACCCTCGGGCGGGACCGCCGTCAATCAGGGCCAGTAGTTTCGAGTATTGCGTCGCCACGACACCTCCCTCGACGAGCAGGGCAGCTCCCAGTGCCAGAGCCGCGATAGACATCATCGTGACGGGATGCGAGCCGAGCAGGCCCATGATCGAGGTGAGCATGGCGGCGAGTCCGCCCGCAGCTTCGACGATCGAGCCGTTGCCTTCGACTTCGAGGGCGTGCTGGTCGTCCGACGTGGTCGTCGTCATGCTGCTCCTTTCTGCCGCTGGGCGGCTGCAGCCCTTGGCCGCAGAGCGCCCCGGATCAGACTGCTGTCAGAGACGTGACCAAAGGCGTTGCAAGAATTGGTCCATGCTGCGCGGCGGGATGGGTAGGGCCAGCGCGAACGATCCGAGTCGATGGCAGGCCGCGAGTCTATCGCACACATGAGCAAACGTTGCGCCGAGGCGGCGACTCTTCCTGATTGAGTTCGTCTACCATGGGCCCGGGTGAGGGTGCCCCGCGGCGCCATTCGAAGCGATTCAAGTTCATGGTTCTGACCCTCAGGCCATGGTGTGCGCGCGCGTCCACCGAGCTCACGCCTGGCGCGTCCCGAGGGGTGGTCCGCCGAGTCCGTGACGGGCCCCTTCAATCGCGGCTGCTTCGCGTCAGCCATGCGCTCCGCGCGTAGTCGTGATAAGCCAACCTTCCGTGAGGGCCGCTTTCGTTGACCAGCCTGGTTCCGCTGAAGCGATTCGCTACGCTGAGCTCGCCCGGCCCGTGCCAGCTTCCGACGAGGTACTCGTTCGCGTCCTGGCGGTTTCCGTCAATCACGTCGATGCCCTGGTTCGGAGTGGCCGGGTCGATGTGGGAGCTCCGTTCCCGTTCATCATCGGGCGTGACATGGTGGGCATAGTCGAGGCTATCGGTGCCTCCGTTGCTACCTATGCACCTGGCGCCAGGGTGTGGTCGAACTGCCTTGGAATCGATGGCCGGCAGGGTCCGAGCGCGGAATACGTGTGCGTGCCGGAGCATCTGCTTTTTTCGCAGCCCGAGGGGGTCGATCCGCTCACGATCGTGGCGGTAGCTCACTCGGCGCTCACCGCTCTGGCGGGATTGAACGAGCTGACGAAGCTCCGCTCTGGTGAGACGGTATTCATCAGTGGCGGCTCCGGCAACGTCGGCCTGTGCGTGATCGAACTGGCTCGAAAGGCTGGAGCACGCATCATTTCCACGGCAGGTAATAGCGAGAAGGCCGAGATCTGTCGTCAGGCGGGGGCCCACCACGTAGTCCTGTACAAGGAAGTCGACGTCGCCGATGCGGTCCATGCGCTGGCTCCTGGTGGCGTTGACGTGTGGTGGGAGTCGTCGCCGGTACCGGATCTCGAAGTGGCCGTCGACGCCATGGCAACGGGAGGTCGAATGATCATCACGACGGGATTCAATCAGCGGGCGAGCTTCACGCTGGGAACGTTTTACACACGCCTCTTGACGGCCCGTGGCCTGGCCGTGACCTATCTTCCCTATCCCGAGCTGCGTCGCGCAGCCCTTGCCACCAATGAGGCGCTCAGCCAGGGAGTCTTGAAACCCCGCATCGCCGAGGTAATGCACCTGTCCCGTGCTCGAGATGCACACCGGTTGCTGGAGTCGGGCGCCGTCGAGGGCAAGTTGTTGCTCGTCACCGGGGAGGTGAGCTCTGCGAGCTACTCGAAGTAGAACACGGTGTTCGTATCACTGGCGCCACCACCCTCTCGGATCGCGCCGCCCGCCAGATAAATGCGATCGCCGAGAGTCGCTGCGCCAAAGCCATGGCGCGGGACGAGCATGAGAGGGAAGGCTTGCCAAGCATCGGCTTTGGGATCGTAGGCTTCGACATCGGGGAAGACCCCCTGGGCGTTGTCCGCCCCCTCACCGCCGAACACGAACAAGAGACCCCCGAGCACCGCCGAGGCCGCCCCGCCCCGCGGCGTGGGTATCGGTGTCCTGTCCTCGTAGGTTTCGGTTTCCGGGTCGAATTCCAAGGTGGTCGGTCGAAACTCCGCGACGGTGTGCGTGCGACCGCTGGCGATGTAGAGCTTCGTGCCGGACGCGAAGGCCGCGCAGTGCTCGCGTGTTTCCGGCAATGGTGGAAGCTCGCGCCAGGTGTCTTCCGCCGTGTCGTAGACGGAGGCGAAGGAGGTCGGCTCACCACTGTTGCCCCCACCGAAGACGTAAAGGTTCGTGCCGAGGACGGCGACGCAGCCGCCCGCGCGCTCGCTGCCCGCGGGCAACCCTTTTCTTTCAGACCACCCGTCCCCGATGGGATCGTACACGAATGTTCGACCTGTTGCCGGCCCGGTCAGGCTCGTTCCGGCGTAGAAACCCGCGACGTAGATCTTGTCACGCACTACGCCCGCCTGCGGGTGATTGAAGGGGCTCGGGAAATCGGCGACACTGTGCCAACGGTCCGCGGCAGGGTCATAGGCGATGACACTCGCGGTGACACTTGGCGCGTAACCCCCGAGCACGAAGATTTCGCCGTTGGCGGCCACCACGCCATGTTCTTGTCGGTCGCTGGGCAGCGCTGCCAGCTCTGCTTCGATGGGCATTCCCAGCAGGGCGCTACCGCCGGTTCCGCCGTTGCCGCTCACGTCCCCGCCGTTGGCGCCAGCGCTGCCGATATTGCCACCCGCGTCACCGACGCTGCTGCTCCCGCCCGCTCCGGTGCCCCCCTGGCCCGTGGTCGCCGTACTCGTGGCGGAGCTATCTGTTGCGCCAGCGTTGTTCGGGCTCGCCGCTTCACCCGTCGATTCCGTGCTGGCGTTCCCCGAAGTGTTCGCCGAAGCTCCGCTGGTTGTCGCGATCGGTGGTGCGGTGGTCTCGCCACCGACCGCGGCGGACGCGGTGCTGACTTCTTGGGCTTCGCTGCCGCCGCACCCGGCAAGCAAGAGCGCGCCGCCGATGGCGCGGCGTGGGCGGTTCCATCCAAAGGTCACACTAGTTCCGTAGCGCGGCACTTCCCGATCGAGAAGGGAATTGCTCTCACCGTCCGCCTGACGAGCGCGTCGCGACCGGTGTGGTCGTGAAAATTCAACGCCAGCACGAAAGCCGTGTGCGCCCTCTGACAAGTTTCCGTTTCTTGCGGTGCTCGAAAGAGGACCGTGCGATGTGATATTCTCCCCGCGCTCATTCATTTCGTGCATCGACAGAAAGCGGAGCGGCGCGCTTTCGGGCTTCGGCAACCCCAAGTTTTTTCGATACCGGCGCAGCATCGCCAAATCGGGCAGCTCGCTTCCGGCGCAGCGACTGCTACCCGAGGCTCAGCAGCCGCTCTGTGATCGCGTCCACGTCGTTGCGTTCCGTGCGGGCAATCAAGTCAATCGCTGCGCCCACCGGGCCCCCTGGAAGCAGGATGCGATCGCCGAGCAGGGTCACTCGGCGATCCAGACTGAGCGTGGAGCGCTCCCTCAGTGCACCCGGCTCGAGTGCAAGGCGTGTTGCTTCATGCCAGGCTTCGTCGCGGGCGTGCACGACGGAGAACGTGGCAACGGACTCATCGGTGCGTCCACCCACCCGATCCAGGATGTCCAGCAAGGGCGAAAATTCGCTGACGACGTCTTGTACAGGATCGAGCAGCTCGGCGACAATCGCGTTGATGGTGAGGAAGTCCGCTTGCAGCGAGCTGAACTCATCCCCCTCGGCGAGCTCGACTGTGGTGATTGGCAAATCGAAGTTGATGTGCGCGTTCATTCCCAGAAGAAGGTGTTGCAGGATCATCACGCCGGGCCGGCTCTCGGCCTGGAACGCGACTCGCCACGAACGGGCGGGAGGCCGACCCTGCCGGGCTGTTTCCACTGCCCCAAAGTAGCGGTTCGCGAAAGCCGTATCGAACCGATTCATCCGCGAACCGTCCTCGAATCGACCCGAGCGGATCCCCTCGCGGACGCGCAGCGTCACGGCGCGGTACATGGTCGCAAAGTAAGCCAATCGACTGCCTTGCTCGCGAAATTCCGCAATCAAGCCGTCGAGTCCGACGATGACCTCATCGATGTTGCCAGCAAGCACGAGAGCCCTCCTTCCGCGGGCGCTGCGGCGAGCCAGCCGCCCAGGTCGTAGGGCTCGAGCTTGCACGATTTCTTCGGGTGATGTCCAGCCGTATGGGTCGCGCGGCAACGCCGTCGAGGTCGTCGCTTTTACGATCCCTCATGGGACAAGACCATGCGGCTGCTTGTCGCGCCACTCACCAATCGAGCGTTGCTGCCAGGTTGTAGACCGCTCCCTCGTCGTGATAGCCATCGAGAGCGTTGAACACTGGTACTTGAACACCGGCCATCAAGATCAGATCGACGAGAGGGCTCAGCAAGACGGATGGCGACACATAGGCGATGAACCCTCCCGAATCGGGCTCGGGTCGACCGTCTTCCCTCGCTCGGCCGTCCAGGCGCGTATCGAGGCCGAGGCGCAGCGCTAGCAGGTTCATGGGTTGATACTGTGCTGCAAGCGTCGTGCGCAGCGAGCGGCTGGCACGAGAACCTTCGATACCCTTGGTCGGGTAGGTACCGGTCGCACTCAGGTAGCCGGACCAGGGCAATTGGAACAGCGCATAGGACACTCCGCCGATGGGGTCGAAGGACCCGGTGCCGGCCTGGACTTCCAGTGGGAGCAGGTTGCCTTGCGTGTCGCGCTCGAGTGGAGCCGTGGGTAGCTTGAGCCCGGCTTCGACGGCGACGAGATGACGTGGGGAAAAGTCCCTGTCCTGGAAGACGAAGAACTTGTTTCTCAGCTCGACGTCGCCGAGCGAGAGTCGGGTACGCTGTTCCAGGTTTACGTAGGTGACTTGCTTGCGCACCACTGGAAGCGTGACGGCGAGGAACCAAGAGGGGAGAGGCGCCCAGGCGATGCTGGCATCCAGACGCTCTTCCTCGAGTTCGACGCGATTGACACGTGCTTGCCCGATCGCGTCGGTCCGGTAGGAAAGCCCGAGGGAGCCGCGTAGGCGGCCCGCGAATGGCTTCCCGGTTCCTAGTGTGGTCAGGGTGGGGTCACCACATCCACAGCTCGCGCACGCCTGGGCAGCCTCGCCCAGCGAGCAGACGATCGCCAGGGTAGTGGCACCGAACAGAGCGGCGCTGTGCCTTCGTCTCATCGCGGGTCGGCTTGGAGCCCCTGGCTGATGTTGGAAAGCACCGCTTTTGCCTGCTCGCTCTCGCTTTGCTCAGCGAAATCGACGCCGTCGAAGGCGTGGTCCAAGGCGGCCTCGAGCGTCAAGGTTTGCTTGCGCCGGTCGCCCGAGAGGCGTAAGGCAATGGTCAGAGAGCGCTCGGACGTGGCGGCGCTGTGAAGCGCGAAGTCTCCGGTCGAGTCGCCTCCGTCCGACCAGCGACCGCGGACATCGAGAGTCGCTCCCACCATGTTCACGTCGTCGGGCAAGCCTTGGGCATCCTCGTCAGCGGGCGCAAGCTCGACCTGGGTCGAGCAGTAGTTGCCCGGCGGTGGGAGCAGCACGCCGATCTCTCTGGACCCCTGGCCGCTGGCAAGCAGCGAGGCCACGAACGGCGCGCCGAGGCGTGTGGGACTGGAGGTGCTGTGAGCAAAGGCCGTTGTCGGTTCGAACCAGCGTTTCAGTAATGCGCCGGCCCCAGTAGCGTCACAGTCGAAGATCTCGACTGCGCCGAGCGTGATGTAGGCCCGCTCGAGCGTGACCGCGTAGCCCAGGTCGGTCTCCAACTCTAGCACGCCGTCCTGAGCCATCGCCGGGCTCACGGCGAGCATGACGGTCAGTTCGAGACCTTGCTCTTCGGACGAAGAACACGCAGCGAAGGCTAGCCAGCCGGCGCAGACGACTGCCGTCAGTCCCGAGGTGCGCCCGAACCAATGGACCGAACGAGTCCTGGCGACAGGGCGACGACCGTCGGAAGGCGACATGGCGCAGACCCTACCCGGCGCGGGAGCCTTTTCAATGCGGCAAAGTGTCACAGCCTGCGGTGTCGACGAAGCCGAAGCGTGCCTGACTACAAACACGCGCTCTAGGACATCGGGCGCGTGGGCGGAAGCGCATCGTGCTTTCGGGTCGAGGTCGGGTGCCTTGATGGGCAAGAAGCCCGACGCGAAGCGTTGTCGACGCCACGTCGTTCGACGTCGAGCGCTGTGAGTTCGCCGAGAGTCTGGAAGCGCCGCCTGGCGGTGGCATAGGTCAGGTGCCGAATCGCCGAAAGTTCTCTCTTGCCAAACGCTGAACCAAGGCATTCAATGCTTGCGTTGCTGGAGTCAATGTCCGACCAGGCGTCCGCCGCACGAACCGGTACGCCGATGACGTCCGAATCGCCCTTCGAGCAGCTCAGCCGGTCGAGGGGCAGCTGGCCGACGCGGACCACGGATCCTGCGCTTCCTGCTGTCATCGTCCGCGGCACCGCGGAGGTCCATGGGTTCTGTTCCCGAGCGACGGCCGGAGTGGACCTGATCCCGGTGGGGGCATGACTGTGGCAGCAATCGCGGTCTTTGGTACCGCGTCGGATGTCGGCAAGAGTGTGTTGACCGCGGCGATCTGCCGCTTGCTCAGTGATGCTGGATTGTCCGTGGCGCCCTACAAGGCGCAGAACATGTCGAACAACTCCTACGTGGCGGCCGACGGGGGCGAAATGGGCCGAGCGCAGTACCTGCAGGCTGTGGCAGCGCGCTGCGAGCCTTCGGTCCACCACAACCCGGTGCTGCTCAAGCCATCAGCGGACGACTCGAGCCAGGTCATCGTGCACGGTCAGGCCGTGCGACAGACGCGAGCGCGTGAATACTTCCGAGACAATCAGAGTTTGCGGGAGGCCGCCTTTGCCAGTCTTGCCAGGCTCAGTGCCTCGCACGACGTCGTGGTCCTGGAGGGGGCTGGCTCGTGTGCAGAGGTGAATCTTCGAGCCCACGAGTTCGTGAATTTTCCCGCTGCGCACGCAGCCCGGGCTCGGGTGATTCTGGTCGCCGATATCGACAAAGGCGGTGTGTTCGCCCAGGTCGTCGGCAGTCTGGAGGTCATGCCGAGCGAGGACCGCGCACGTGTGTGTGGGGTGATCATCAACAAGTTCCGCGGGGACCGTTCGCTGTTCGACGATGGCGTCGCCTACCTCGAGCAGCGCACTGGCCTGCCGGTGCTCGGAGTGGTGCCGTTCCTGTACGGGTTCGATTTGGACTCCGAAGACGCTGTTCCGTTGGATCGTCCGACGGATCCGTGGCCCGGCGCGGATGCTGGCAAACTCAAGCTGGCCGTCCTCTGCCTGCCACATCTCTCCAATTTCACCGACTTCGACGCGCTCGCACAGACGCCGTCCGTTGCTGTTCATTACATCTATCGGCCGCGCGATCTGAGCGAGTACTCTGCGGTTATCCTCCCGGGAACGAAGAGTGTAGCGCACGACCTCGAATGGCTGAGAAGAACCGGCCTGGCAGACAGGGTGCTCGACTACCACGCGAGGGGTGGCCGAGTCGTCGGCATCTGTGGAGGGCTACAATTGATGGGACGGCGCATCGACGACCCCGAACATCTCGAGAGCAACCTAGCCAGCATTCAGGGGCTCGGCCTGGTGGATGCGGTCACGCGCCTGTGCGTACCGAAGGTCGTGCGACGAGTGGCAGGCCGTTTGCTCGATGCTGATACGCCGGTCGCTGGCTACGAGATCCATCTCGGCCGTACCGAGTTTGCCAGGCGGAAACCTCTGCTGAACATCGAAGTCGATGGCGGTCGAGCGCCCGACGGGTTCAGGGACGATGCACGGCGCCTGTGGGGGACGTATCTGCATGGCCTCTTCGACGAGCCTCAGGCACGACATGCCTTCCTCGGGTGGGTGGACCCTAGCTTCCGCGCCCCCGAAGCCCCGCTCAGTCGTGCCGAATGGCTCGATCGACAGCTCGACGCCTTCGCCGCTCACGTGCGACAGCACATCGCATGGCCTACGATCGAAGGCTGGGTTCTGTCCGCGCTTGGAGGCGAGGGCTAGCCTGGCAGTCGCACGCGCCGCGAGTTCAATCGTCCCCTGCCAAGGCTCGTAGCCGGGCCGCGATGGCCCGTCGCTCTTGCACGCCGAGCCAGGGGCGCTCCTCGCTGCTCTGGATGGCGGCATGAATGTTCCCCTCGAAATCCCCCTCCCGCCGCGGAAGCACGTGGGCGTGTACATGGGGCACGCTTTGACCGGCAGCGGGGCCGTCCTGTATCGAGATGTTGAACGCGGTGCACTCGTAGGCTCGCATGAGGAGCCTGGCCGCGCGTCTCACGAGATTCGTGAAGTCCAGCAGTTCGTCGTTCGTGAGTTCGAGTAGACTGGGGATGTGTCGTTTTGACACTACAAGACTGTGACCAGCAATGATAGGAGCTCGATTGTAGATCGCATGCGCGTGACGAGTCTCCAGGAAACTCGAGTCGGCGAGTTCCTTCTGGTCGCAGAAGGGGCATGCTGCACGGGGTGCGGTCTTACTCACTGCAACAGTCTACCACCAGGGAACGCAGTATCGTGACTGCAAAGAAGATCACACAGCGGGTGCGCGGAGAGCACACGTCGCTCGAGGCGGAAGTGCCGCACGTAATGCTCCGCACGCTCGAGGACGCTGCCGCCAGGCAGCGTGTGGCGGAAGCCCTGCAGCATGTCAACCAGAGCCATCGGAATATTCTCGAAAAGCGCTATCGGTTCGAGTGGTGGACCGTCGTGACAACCGCAACGTTCTACGCGTCCGAAGTGTACTTCGTGTCGTTGAAGACCGTGTCCGTGATGCCGTGGCTGAGATTGGGCGCTTGTTTCGTGAACGCCGTGATGCTTGCCGTCTCCGTCATGATGCTATTGCGCCTGCGCAGCGGGCACGCCGTCCACAGGTTGATCGCCCACAAGAGTGAGCAAGTATTGTGTGAGGAGGTATTCTCCACCCTCGACATTGCACGAATAGCTCGACAGGGGCGCCGTGCTGGGGAGGGTAAGTTCATCTTCTGGTGGCAGGTAGGCCTGCTGAGTGCGATGGCGCTAGCTGCCAGCGGGATAGTAGCGTTCGTTTAGATCAGTGTCTTTGCCGTTGGAAGTCAGTGTGCTCGCAGTCCAGGTCGCCAACCGACCCCTCCGGCGAGTCTACTCCCCGTCTTCGCAGATGGCAGAGAGCGTCGTTTTGCAGTCGAGGTCGGCCCAGTTCTGGTCGTCGAGCTGCAGTCGGACGCAGGCGCCAGTATAGTTGGGCTCGACGTCGCTTTCGCTGTGCACGGCCCAGTGCGTATAGTCGAGCGCTTCGTCCGTGACCCAGCTGAACGGGCAGAGGTCCGGAAGGAGCCTACAGGTGCTCGAGGGATCGGAGCCAGTGTCTTCCAGCGCCAGGCCGATCCAGAGATCTTTCGAGCCGGGGAAGAAGGTGGCTTCGAGCCATGTTTGCTCGTCGTCCGAGGTGATCGTCACGAGGTGCGTGTCCGGCGAATGCGCCCGGCAAGCGTCTCGCGCGGCCTCCCAGCCAAGCCCGGTGCCCTCGGCTATCACGAAGTAGCAGTGCTCGCCATGCACCATGCCGCCCACGGAGTCGCAATCGAGACCGCTCGTGGCCCCTCCGGTGGTCGTCGTGGAGGAGTCGCCGGTGCCCTGACTGGCCCCGGTGCTGCTGGTAGTCGTTTCGCTGCCCCCCGACCCGCTCGTCGACGTCGCACGCGGCGCTTCGGAGCCCGTTGTCCCGTTGTCGCCGCCAGCGTTCGTGTTGGACTCCGAACTCGACGACCCGCCTGCTGCCGCTGCCGTACTCGAAGGCGTGCCGGTAAGCGGGCCATCGTCTTGCTCCGCACCAGCGGCTCCGCCCACCAGGCCGCCGTCGTCTGAGGAGCTTCCCCCTGTCGACGTGTCTGGACGGGACCCGTCGTCGACGAATGCATCGAAATCGTATGAGCAAGCAACCAGCGGAGCGAGCGTGCTCAGCACGAGCGGGAGCCACCAGTCGGCTCCGCGCAGTCGACCCGCGCGTCCGAGAAGCCTCAGTCCCGGCAGCATCAGAATGCTCCCGTGTAGGTGAGCGTACCGCCTCCGGGAAAGAGCCCCACCGCTGGGCCTCGTTCCGCTGCCGGCCCGTAGCCGAACAGCAGCAATGTGCCTCCAGTCAGGGTGCCCAGCGCTCCGACGACCAGCCCGACGTTGGCGACCGATTGGTAGGTCTTCCCTCGTGCGGCGTCGTCGCGATGGCCCGGGTCCGAGCAGGGTTCGTCGCCGCAGGCAGCTTCGAGGTCGTCGTGGACGCTTTTCGCCTTCAACCCGGCGATACTGAAGACGACGAACCCTGCGGCTCCTACCGCGGTAGCTGCGAAGCCCGCGGTGCGGAGCATTGCTGCTTGGTCGCTCGGGGGGGCCGGCGGACTGTGTGGAGTGTTCCTGGTCGCTTCGGACTGGGTGCGCTTCGTAAGGGTCAATGCGAGGGTCTTGCTATGACCGGCTTGGATGCTGAACTTGCGGCGCACGGAGTCCGTGTCGGGCGCAGCGCCTTCAACGACGTGGTCGCCAGGCTCGAGCACGGTGGCGCTTCCGATCGTTGCTGGGTCCAGGGCTTCCCCGTCGATGCTTACGCGCACATCGGGTGGGACCTCGGCCATGGCGATGATGAGTTTGGCAACGCGCAGATCGAGCGCAGCCAGCTGGCTGCGTGCCGCCTCCCGCGTTGGCTCGTACTTTTCTTCGTCCTGCTCCACGGTGAGGGTAACCGTCCTCTGAAATGCGCGGTAGGCGTCCACGTAACGCGCCAGCTTCACGAGGCAATGTCCGACGTACAGGCTCGCGTTGGGGCTCTGGGTTTCCTTTGCCAGTTGCTCGAACAAGGGGAGCGCCTGGGCGATTTGGTCCTCCTTGTAGAGGCGAACCGCGGTTGCAAAACGCGCTTGGACGTCGTCGCTCGCCAGCGTGGGCTCGGCAGCGGGCGTTTCGGCTGCGGCAGGCTCCGCCGCAACGAGCACCAGGAACCAGGCACACGCGCCGAGCGCGCACCCCAGCGACCGCGCGCGTGGACTGCGTCGGCTTGCCCCCCCGCCCGATACGACTTCGACACTCACGCTACAGTTCATTCGGAAGGTACTCCTTGTTGCTCCTGGGCGCCGGGTGCGGCCGTGTGGCGCGTGGGGCCAGCTTTGCGCGCTGGACGGGTGGGGGGGCCGCGCCCGCCGACCCGGGTCCCGTCCCCTTGGCTCGGAGACCTTCGTCGGCAGTTGGTGCGCTGCTCGCCTCTGTCGCCATGGCGCTGGGGTCAGGCTGGTTCGCGCGGGTTGCTTGGCCTTTCCCGGGCTCGGTCGCTCGAGTTCGGGCGGGAGAGGACTCGGAGGTAGCGGAGGTAGCCGCAACCGGGGGGCGTGCTGCCTGCGCCGACACCGCCGCGGCAGCGCCCGGGGAGGCCGATGGCCGGGTGAGCAGCAGCGTGAGCAGAATGATGGCGATCGCGGCAGTGACGGCGCCCGCTACCCACCCAAAGTACTGCTGGATCGACCAGACCCCGTCCGGGCGCTGGGCGGCGGCGCTGGACTCGTTCGGGTCCGCGGACGCCGGGCGCAGCGAAACACGCACCGGGTTGACCCCGGAAGCCTCCACCTGGTGGATCAACGCTTCGCGCTCGGCGAGGGCGTCCGCGCCGAGAGCCTTCACCCATTCGCCAATCACCCGCGCCGACGCCAGCATCGTCTCGTTTTCGAGCGCGACCGCCATGTCCAGCGCCGTCGTGTAACGAGCTCTGAGCCAGCTGTCCAACCCGCGCATGGTGATCGAATCGCTCTGCGGGGAAATGTGCGGAGCGAGAGTTCGCGGAGACGGGTATTCGCCTGATAGAATAGCCAATAGTCGCTCTTCTTCGGACGCCATGCCGAACAGTCGCCGCGTCGTGAGCAGCTCCCAGAGAACCGCCGCGGTCGCGAACACGTCGGACTGCGGCGTTGCTGGCTCGCCGCGCAGCACCTCGGGAGCCATATACGCGATCTTGCCCTGCAGCACTCCCGGATTCGTGTCCTGCTGCGCGCGCAGCGCCCTGGCGATTCCGAAGTCGACGACTCGTGCGACGCCATCGACGCCCACGAGGATGTTCTGCGGTGAAACGTCGCGATGCACCAGCCCTAGCAGGGCTCCCTTCTCGTCGCGGGCTTCGTGCGCAGCGTGAAGCCCATGCAACACGCCCGCTACGATCGAGCAGACTATTGCTTCCGGCATGGGCGTCGAGGTGCGAGACATCGCGCGCAACAGCGCGCTCAGCGGCAAACCATGAATGTACTCCATGACCAGGAGAAGCTCGTCGTCGGCGGCGACCACGTCCAGAATGGGAACGACGTTCGGGTGTCGCACACGGGCCGCCAGCCTCGCCTCGGAAACGAACATCTCCTGGAACAACTCGTTCTCCAACAGGTGGGGATGCATGCGCTTGACGGCGACGACTCGCGAGAAGCCGCCCTGGCCGGAGAGCGTCGCCACGTGCACCGTGGCCATGCCGCCGCTCGCGATCTGGTCGAAGACCGCGTAGCGCCCGACTTGCTGCTGCGGAAGTTTCCTGAGCTCGGCGGAAGCCATATCCCTCTGCTGATGGCGTTCAGTCAGTTTACGTGTCGCCGAGGAGCTTGAAAATAGTCAACTGGAGTGGTCAGTCAGCATGTGAGTGGTCTTATAGATGAGTATGTATCAGCATGTCACACCCGCCGACTTGCTGGGTTGACTTCGTCGCGCCGCAACTCCCGAGCGAATCGCCACCGTCGCACCCACGTTTCGCAAGTGAAGCGCGCCAGACCCTTATCGAATCCTGACATTTTCGCGCGTACTGGTCGGCGAGAGTCGCTTTCGACATGCGTGGCGTTCACCGGGAGCTGACGGACTCGGGCTGCTCCGGGCCGGTTTTGGCACAGTGCAGAGCGACGAACAGGCAGGCCTTGCGGTCCAACGCTTCTCGGGCGTCCAGCAGTTCGCCCAAGCGTTCGTCTCGACACACACAGCCCTGTGACGCGAAGGTTTCCGGGTGCTCGCGCCCTCATGGGTGTTCGCGCCTTACCGATCGACGCTCACTGGAACCGCGCGGACGATGCACCCGCACGACCACCTTGTACGAGACCCGATCACCCCGACTCAGAACAGCCGTAGCTGCCCCCCGGCGTCCGTCGGTCGCGTGAACGTGCCCGGTCGGAATTCGGGAAACGGTCCGTACCCGAGACGCTGGCAGGTGGCGTCGAAAATAGCGTGTAGGGTCGAGGCGTAGCGGCCCTGGGCGCGAAAGCGCGCGTGAAATTGTGGCTCGTTGAGCCTGCCGCCTCGCATTTCGCGAATTCGGTTCAGTATTTTCACCGCGCGAGCGGGGAACGTCTGCTGGAGGCGCTCGCCGAACACTTGAGCGACCGGACCGGGGAGCCGCACCAGCATCATCATTGCCGAACTGGCTCCGGCCTCACGCGCCGCCTCCAAGATTGGGATCATGTCCGCGTCCGACAGACCCGGGATGAGAGGGGCTACGTGGACCACGACGGGAATCCCGGCCCGGTTCAGACGACGGATGGTTTCGATGCGGCGGCGCGGCGGCGGAGCATAGGGCTCGATGGCGCGCGCCGTGGCTTCATCCCACATCGTGACCGAGACGGAGACGCCGACGGAGGCGTGCTCGCGCAATTGCACGAGCACATCCAAATCGCGTTCTATCAGGGCAGAGCGGGTGATGAGATGCACGGGGTTTCTAAATTCGGCGCACACGAGCAGACACTGGCGAGTGAGCTCCAGCTTCTTTTCCACGGGCTGGTAGGCGTCGGTATTCGCGCTGATCACGATCAGGTCCCCCTGCCAGGAGTCGCGCTCGAAAGCTTCACGCAAGAGCTCTGCAGCGCGCGGCTTGTACACGATACAGCGCTCGAAGTCGACGCCGCTGCCAAACCCGAGGTATTCGTGGCTGGGGCGTGCATAGCAGTAGGCGCAGCCGTGCGCGCAACCTCGGTAGGCATTCAGGCTGTAGCGAAAGGACAGATCGGGACTGTCGTTCTTCGACAAGATGCTGCGCGAGTGGTCCTCGTAAAGGGTCAGCCCCAGCTCGGGCAACTCGCCAGGGTCGTGTTCGACGGAGGTGCTCGCGAAGCGGTTCGCGGGGTTGACTTGGGGCAAGCGGCGCAACACGCGCATTATCATACTGAACTAAAGAGCAGTAGCAAGGCCAGATCCACGGGAATTTCTCGCATCGAGCAGCAGGGTGGGGTACCGAAGCCGACAACGGCGCGGAGCTCTGATGGCCGCGCGCCGCCCAGACGATGGTGATTCGATCGAGCCTGGATGCTGGACAACGCCGGGCGGATCGATCGGGCCGAGACTTCGGCAAACGAGCCTCGTTCGCATGGGCAGGCCTCGCACCCCTTGGTCGGTGTGAGGAAGTAGGGCCACCGAGCATGCGGGTTCACGCTCGGCGATTCATCGACGTTCGAACGTGGCAAGCCCTTACACCAGCGAGCCCAGCGTGGCGCCATGCGTCACATCGCAGACCGTCGCGTGCATCGAGCATCGCGTGCATCGAGCGGCATGCGATGCGTGAGGCGCGGACTACCGCTAGTCAGGGTCGCGATGAGCGACTCGCATGCATTTCGTGTCTGCCAGTTCGGTGTTCACGCGTGCCCGCGATGCCGAGTGCACGTCGATACGGGAGCTGCATCGAGGTTCCTCGCTGAGGCGGCGCGTCCTGGGCTGATCTTCTAAAGTCAGCGACGCGCCGCGACTTGCTTTCATGCGTGTACCTGCAACACTTGATGTGTGATCCGACCGTTTGCCATTTCGGTCGTCGGCATCGCGAGCCTGGCCTGCGGGACGCCGCGCTTCCCGCTCTCTGCCGACCATCCCCTCTTGGGACAGCAGCTCCCGGAAATCGGTCGACATATCACGGTATTCGGGACCGCGTTCGATTCCGATGAGCTGCGTGGACACCCGGTTTTCTTCAAATTCTTTGCCGAGTACTGCGTGCCCTGCAAGGAGAGCCTGCCGGCGTTTCAGCGCTTGCATCAAACCCACGAGGAGGTGCGCTTCGTGGGCATCGACGAGGACCCGCAGATGGAAGACGCGGTGGAGCTAGCCCGGGAGTTCCGGCTGACCTTCCCGGTCATTGCAGACCAGAACAAAGTCCTGTCCGGCAGATTCAAGGTCAGCATGCTTCCGACGAGCTTTGCGGTCGATGCATCCGGCACGGTGCGCTGGGTGCGCACTTCTCGTACGAGCGAGAAGGATCTGAAACGCGCGGTGGCGGCGCTTCGGTGAGCGCTCCGCCCTGCAACGAAGGGTAATCGGTTTGGATTCGACGTCAGACGCCGTCGAAATCGCCACCGTGCAGAACAGCCCAGCCGTCAGATAGGGACAGTAGCGGGGCAATTGCCTCGTAAGGAAGCCTGGTGCACGGGTTCGGGGCGAGCGAGGGGTAGCCGTGCCTTGCGGCCGACGCCGGGACTGCGGGTCGCAAAAAGGCGGGCATTTCGGCCGGCTTCGGCGGCGCGCTCTCCCGTGGCTGCGAATCTGGCTTTCGCAGCTTTACAGGGCCTGGAAGATCGGTGGAAAGTATTGGGGTCGTGGGAGACTTGAAGCGCGCCACACTGCTGGCTCTAGAGGTCCTGGTGGCGTTGGGGTTGTCGAGCGCGTGCAGGTCGGCGGGCGACGGGGCGAGCGAAACGGATGGCACAAAAGTGGCCCCAACAGCCTGCGAGCGACTGGCTGGTTCGGTACGGACCTGCGGACTCTTGAGCGATGGCGACACTGGTTGTGGTGACGTGCAGACAACGCAACTCAGCGCCTGCTTTGCCGAATGCTACGAGGCAGCAGAGTGTTTGGAGCTCGAGCTCTTGTTCTGCCGCCAGACGCTGGGTTCCGGCCTGGGTAGCTGCATCGCCAACTGCCAGGCTTCGGCGCCGCGGTTCACTTGTGACGATGGGTCCGCCATCCTGGCGGATTGGGTGTGCGATACCGTGTATGACTGCAGCGACGGCAGCGACGAAAGTGAATGTGCAGAGGGCGCGACATTTGCCTGTGGCGACGGTGCGATCCAGCCGGCCGACTACGAGTGCGACGACGTTGCCGATTGCGCGGACGGCAGCGACGAAATCGGTTGCCCCGAACCTGCCTTGCTCATCTGTCCTAGCTGATTCGAAACCGTGTTCTCGCTGGTCGCACCAGGGGCTCGGGTCAATGAAATCAGGTGTTGCAGCGACGCCGCCGTAATCCCGCAAGCCCGATTAGCGTGCCGAGCGCGCCCCAAGCCCAGGGTGGCGTGTGCGAGCCACCGCCCAGCGTCGTGCAGGAGCATCCCGAGTCACTCGCGTCGGCCGCTTGCGCCGCACCGCTCGAAACCCCGCCCGACTGCTGGCCCACTCCCGTTGTGGTGCTGTCGCTGGTGGTGCCGACCACGCTGCCAGCACCCCCGGTCCCGACGGTGGTTCCACGGGTGGCGGTGCCGCTGGTGGTGCCGACCGTTCCGGACGTCAGGGCCGTCGAGGTGCTGCTGCTCGACGTTGCCCCCAGGGGAGACGCTCCGCCGCCACTACTGGAAGTAAGCCCGCCGGCAGTTGCAGTCGAACCGCCGCTCGAGCTGCCGCCCGCTCCGGTCCCTCCCGCTCCCGTCACTCCGCCGCTTCCACCGCTGCCGGTGGGCAGAGGGTCCTTGGGCGTGAATTGCCAGTAATCCAGGTTGAAGAGGGTTCCGCCTCCGCCCGTGAAGACCAGATACAGGTCGTGCATGCCGGACACGTCAGCGACGTCGCACGAGACGGTCTGCCACTCTTGCCAGCCGCCGGTTCCCTGCACCGCGCAGGTGCCGAGCAGCGTGCCGTCGGCAGAATCCAGGTGAAGCTCGATGTTGCCTCCACTGGCATCCGAGGCGACGCTGGCCTCGAAGGAGAGCGCTCCGGTCAGGAAGTCGACGGACTCCACCTTGATGAAGTCACCGTTTTCGATCTCCGACACATCCCGACCACCCTCACTGCAGTCCTCGACCTCGATGCCCGAGCTCCAGGCGATGGTCTCGCCCTCGACCCGGTAGTACGGGATCAACGGCTCCACGGACTCCTTCACGCCCTCCGAGGTCTTGTTGATGGTGGGGAAGGACCCATCAGCGCCGTAGGTGAATTCCTCGACGGCGACGGAGCGTTTGTAGCCGCCGCCTCCGGGTAATTCCTGAGTGTGATAGAAGAAGTAGGAGTGCCCCTTGAAGTCGACCACGCCCGAGTGGTTCGTGAAGGCATGGCCCGACTGGTTGTCCATGATCACACCCTGGTAGGACCACGGGCCCAACGGCGCGCTGCTGGTTGCGTAGCCAATCCGCTCTGGCAGCGGACCCATGGCGAACACCATGTAGTACAGGTCGTTCCGCTTGTAGAACCAGGGCCCCTCTTCGTAGAGCGTGGGACGCTCGGGGTCGCCGCTGCGTTGCCCAAAGCTCTCCGTTGTCATCGGGATCTGCTCAATCTGTCCCGAATAGGAAATCATGTCGTCGTTCAGCTTGACGTACCAAAGCTTCGGATTACCGAAGTAAAGGTAGGCCTGACCGTCGTCGTCGATGAACACCGTGGGGTCGATGTACTGGTAGTTGCTCACCAGCGGCATGCCTATCGCGTCCACGAAGGGTCCCGTGGGGCTATCCGCCACTGCCACGCCGATCGCGTCCGACACGGGTACGTAGAAGTAGAACTTGCCGTTGCGCTCGACGCACTGCGGGGCCCAGGCTTTGCCGGTCGCCCAGGAGAAGGTATGGTAGCTGAGCGGTGATCCGTGATCCGTCCAGTTCACCATGTCCTTGGACGAGAAGACTCGCCAGTCGTTCATCGTGAAGAAATTGTCGAGCGTGACGTCCTCGTCATGGCTCGTGCACAAGTACACCTCGTCACCATGGACCATCGGCGCCGGATCCGCGGTATACACGTGCTGAACGATGGGGTTGTCCGCGTGGGCGACGCCTGCGCGCAGAACCCATGTTGCGGCGAGCAGACCCAATGCAACGCACTGACTCGAACGGCGAAGGGAAAAGAGCCGCATGCAGAATTTCGCACTGACAGCGCTCGACGAAGCGCAGTGGTAGCGTCGAATTAACATTATACGGTACCGCTGAGCGTGACACCCACCAGGGGTGGATATCCACCCCTGGGCCCGAAAAAATCCGGGCACCTTGTGCCATCGGTCCGTGAACCGCCCGAGGTCAACAGGATGTGGATGTCAGGCAGTCGGACGCCGTCGAATTCAACCGTGTCTCCGGGTCGATGTGCGACTTCGCGAGATGGTCCGTGATAGAGTTGCTGCCGAAAATGTGAGTAGCCGAGGATAGCCCATTATGAACGTCACCGTCCTTTCACCCTTCATCCTCCGTTCGGTCCCCGCCGGGTCCGTCGTTGCCCTGGCTCTTGTATGTGCGGGCGGTTGTTCGGACGCGGGTTCGTCGTCGAACGAAGAGGGAACCAGCGCCAATGGAGCCGTGACCGCAACCGGGACGGTGGCTGGTACCGCCAGCGGCGCGGGCGGAAGTAGTGCGACCACTGGCGGAGCCGCAAGTTCAATTGGCGGGGCCACTACGGCAGTAGGGGGTGCCTCGACTTCATCGAATGGCAACGTCGGTGCAGGCGGACTGCCCACGAGCGGCGCGTCGACAACGGGGGGCGGGGCCGACACTACCGGGGGCGGAGCCGGCTTCGGCGGTGCTGGTTTCGGTGGCGCGACGTCCGGAGCGGGCGGGGCTTCGACCGGTGCTGCAACCGGAGGCAGCTCGGGCATGGGTGGTGTCGGCGGAGGTGGAGCTGGCACTGGCGGTGGAGCGTCGGACCGCTCACCAGGCTGCGGTACCGCCGTCGACCGACCCGATCCAAAGGTCCAGCTGACCATGGATATCGATGGGACGACCCGCTACTACTTGCTCGATGTGCCCTCGAGCGCGGACAACCAGACGCCGCTCTCGCTGGTCTTTGCCTTGCATGGGTACGACATGAACAATGTCTCCGTGGTGGGCTTGTTCAACTTCACCGAGCGATCCAACGGGCAAGCCATCACCGTGTACCCGCAGGGTGAGGGCCCACCCCCCGGTAACACGTCACACTGGGGTGATGGCGTTCTGGAATCCACTTGGACGGCCAACGAACAGAACTACGCCTTCATCGAGTCGCTGATCACGGAGTTGGGGAATCGGTTCTGCATCGACCCAAGTCGAATTTTCATTGCTGGGTTCAGCATGGGCGGCATGTTCACCAACTCGATTGCCTGCGCACACAACGACTGGTTTCGCGGTTTTGCACCCGTCGAGGGCTTGGGACCCGGGTCCTGCGCGGATGCTGGCGCACAGCCCGCGATCATCATTCACCAAGGGACGAAGGACACTCTGGTCGGCCCGGATCAGGGCGAGGGCAGTCGCGATTTCTGGATCGGTCAAAATGGATGCAATCAAACGACCACCTCGTCGTTCACCGGGTGCGAGACCTATGACGGCTGCAGCGATGGCAAGCCCGTTGTCTACTGTGTCGGCGACTGGGACCACACGATCACCGCGACCGCAACGGCGAACATCTGGTCGTTCTTCGAGGACCTCGACTGAGGTGAGCCGCGTACCCTCGCGTGGCGAGGGTACGCGCGGCTAGCCGCGCTGCCGACTGGCATTCCGGCGTCGATACCACAGCGAGCCGACGAACGACACGACGCCTCCGGGAAGGAACAGCACCGCTGCCACCAGCAGCGCAGCGTAGACCGCGTAGGAGAGGATCACCGGGGCCGTGCTCGGCATCCCGCTCATGGTTGCCAGGCGGCTGAGGCCATGCACCAGTAGCAAGACGAGGGCGCTTCCCACGACGCCGCCCGAGACGGTTCCGAGCCCACCAATCGAGGCCATTACGACGTACTCGATCGAGAGCAAGACCGGGAACGAGCCCGGGGCGAGGTACCCCATGTAGAAGGCGTAGATGCCCCCCGCGAATCCCGCGAATCCGGCGGACAGCGCGAAGACCGCCAGCTTGTAGCGCCCAACCGGCACACCCGATGAAGCAGCCGCAAACTCGCTGGTGGAAAGTGCGCGCAAGCCTCTTCCTGGGCGTGATGCGAGCACGTTGCGAGCGACGATTACCACGATAACCAGCGCGATCGAACTCAGAAAAGCATAGCTGCGGACGGAGTCGAGAGTCCAGGAGGCGAGTTGCAGTGGAGGGATGCCTTGCATTCCGACATCTCCCCCAGCGAAGCTGGCCTCACCTATCAGGGATAAAAAGATGAGATGCAGTGCGAGCGTGGCGAAAGCCAGGTGGTGCCCGCGCAGCAGCAGAAGCGGCATGCCCACTACACTGGCCAGTGCCGCCGCTGCGAGCGGGGCGGCTATCAGCGCAATGAGGGTCGGTCCTCCGTGAGTCGCGATAACGCCGGTCGTGTACGCGCCGAAGGCATAGAAAGCCCCCTGTCCGAGCGACACCTGTCCGGCCTGGCCCATCAACAGCGACAGCCCAACCGTGACCATCGCCGTCAACGCGAACAGGACGTAAAAGGAAAGCACGCCCTCGTCGAGTTGCCACGATATCAACAATGTCGCGCTGAGCAAGACGAGGATGGAAAGTCGCTCCTTGGTCATCATTCCTCCGACGCGGCAATGGCCGAGCGACGCGCGCCCTGCGCGACCAAGATCGCCAGGGTGAGCAGCAGTGCCAGGGCACTCTGGTACGAGGCCTTCGCGTAGCCAGCGACCAGCGCTTCGGCAATTCCGAGCACCAGTCCGCCGACGAGGGCGAGGGCGGGCCGCTTCAATCCCGCCAAGATCGCCGCCGCGAAGCCGTTGACGAAGAGCAGTACGTCGCTATCGTAAGAGAGTGGTGAAATCGGTGTGAGCAGCACGCCACAGACGCCTCCGAGTGCGCCGCCCATCAAGAACCCGAGCAGGGACATGCGCGGCACGCTGATCCCTACCAGAGCCGCCGCATGCCTGTTGGAGGCGCAGGCGCTGAACGCCTTGCCGATGAAGGTGGACTCGAAGAATAACTCGAGTGCTCCGAACACGAGCAGAGTGGCGATGACGACGAGCGTGTACTGCTTGGGAAAAATGAGTCCCCAGAATTCGAAGGAGCCCTTCCAGCCGGGAAAGGAGCGAGGCTGATCTCCCCAGATCAGAATCTCGAAAGCGTAGCCAAAGATGGCCAGGCCGAGTGTGGCTATCAACGACGCCTGGGGGCTGGTGCCAGATTTGCCGACAGCGACGGCCCCCGTGAGGAGTCCAAGAACGGCAGCAGCGCCGATGGCCAGGAGCTCGGCCGCTCCGTGGGGAAGCCCAGCCCCGAGCAGGCTGGTGGTGGTGAAGGCTGCCACGACCGCAAACATGCCCTGGGCGAGGTTCACCACCCGGGTGACGCGGTAGATGATGATGAGTCCGCTCGCGAGGAGTGCAAAGCCGCAGCCGACGGCGATTCCATGGAGAACGTAGGAAAGGAATGCGCTCACGACGTTGCTTCAATCGGGCTGCCCAGGTACGCCCTTTTGA
Source organism: uncultured delta proteobacterium (assembly GCA_963809955.1). GTDB lineage: Bacteria > Myxococcota_A > Polyangia > Polyangiales > Polyangiaceae > JAICQQ01. Next base: position 81,161 of record CAWELQ010000005.1, on the reverse strand, counting down.
CCGCGGGGTCCTGGCCCAGGTCGGCGGTGCTTCCGCTGGCGACGATGCTGCCAGCTTCCAGCACGTACGCGCGCGAGCATAACGAAAACGCCAGTTGGGCATTCTGCTCCACGAGCAGCACGCCGAGTTCTTGCTCCGCGTTGAGCCGAGTGATGACCCGGGAAACCTCTTTGACGACCTTCGGCGCGAGCCCCAGCGACATCTCGTCGATCGCGAGTACGTCGGGGCGGGACATCAGGCCACGTCCGAGGGCTACCATCTGCTGCTGTCCTCCGGAAAGGGTCCCCGCAGCTTGCTTCCGGACGCGCTCTAGTTCGGGCAAGAGTCCATAAATCCAAGACGTGTCTCGGTCCCGCAGTCGATAGGCGCCCAACCGCAAATTGTCGTCTACTGTCAGGTCCGAAAACAGCTGGCGGCCTTCGGGTACGTGAGCCAGGCACCCTCGAATGCTGAAGCGTCCTCCGGACTTCTGCAGAGTGCCTGACAGCGTGTTGAGCAAAGTTGTCTTGCCCGCTCCGTTGGGGCCTATCAGCGCGACCATCTCGCCTTTCCCCACGCTGAGGGACACGCTTTCGAGTGCGAGCGCCAGCCCGTAGCGCACCGACAACGCTTCAACCTCGATCACACACATGACCACTAGAACACCGAACAGGCTGCCAACTGCCCCGGCCGGGTGCATGCCACCCGACCGGTCCTTGACTTCGTTGATGGGTCACGACGAACATCCCGTCTGTCGCTCTAGGACGAGCCGAGGTAGGCGTCGACGACGACCTGGTCGGCGCGAATCTCGGAAGGGGAACCTTCGGCGATGACGCGGCCCAGGTCGAGGACGGTGATCTTGTCGGAGAGGTGCATCACGAGGGGGACGTCGTGCTCCACCAAAAGGACGGTGAGCCCGCGCTCCCGTAGCTTGACGATCAAGTCGGCCAGGTGCCTGCGCTCGGCGTCCCTGAGCCCTGCTGCCGGCTCGTCCAGCAGCAATACGGCTGGGTCGGCTGCCATGGCCCTGGCAAGTTGCATCGCCCTTTGCTGACCGAGTGGCAGCGACTCGGCTGGCTGGTGTCCGAGCCCGCCGAGTCCGACCGTTTCCAGGAGGGACGCGGCGAGATCCCGGGCGGCGCTGTTCTCGCGCCGGCAGCGCCGGGTCTGCAGGGCCGCCTGCAAGAAGCCGTGGTGCCACCTGCGGTGGGCCCCGACCATCACATTTTCGAGCACACTCATGCCGCGAAAGATGCGTGCGCCCTGGTACACGATGGCGATGCCGCGTCGCGCTCGTTCGTGGGAAGGCAGCCGATGGACGGGCTCCTCCTCTAGCAACACGCGCCCGCTGTTGGGGCGCAGGTGACCGGCAACCAGATTGAAGAGCGTCGACTTGCCGGCTCCATTGGGGCCTATGATGCCGCGGAGCTCTCCGCGCTCCACTTGAAAGCTCACATTATTGAGAGCGTAAACGCCACCGAATCGACGACTGAGTCCTTCAACTCGGAGCATTCGGCTTACAGCGTTGCCACCGTGCGCGACAATTGTTCCTTCGCCCACGGTGTCGGGACGAAGTTGCCGTCCTTGACCACGTTGACGGAGATGAATTCAGGGGTGAGGCCGGAGTGGTCGGTCGGGGTGTAACGATACAGACCATTGGGGGTCAAGAGAGTGAGGTTTTCCAGTGCCTTCTGGATCTTGGCTCGATCGGTGCCGCCGGCCTTTCGGATCGCTTCGAACAGCACGAGACAGCCGCTGTAGCCGTCTTGAGCAAACTGAGGAGGGGCGTATCCGAACTGTTTCTTGAAAGGAGTCGCCATTTTCGCAATCGTGGCCTTCTGCGCTCCTGAGGGTAGGTAGTCTCCGACGACTCCGATGGCGCTCAACACGGTAACGCCTTCGGCCGCGTCGCCCACGGGCTCGAGCCACAACTTGCTCGCCTGTGATGGCGTCATGAATAGCGGGATGTCCAGTTTGGCACTCGGGTACTGCTTGGCAACGGTGACGCCTGCCGGACCGGTTCCCCAGAACAAGAAGGCCTGGGCCCCGGAACCACGGAGATGCGTGAAGATCGGGCTGAAATCGCTGGTGGTAGTTTCGAAAACCTCATCCTTGACGATTTCGACCCCATACTTCTCGGCCTGCGCCTTCGTGGCATTGTACCCGGAAACCGCGTAGGCGCCCTTGGTATCGTGGGCGATCGCGATCTTGGTGATCTTCTGGGCCTTCATATAGGCCAGGTAGCGCTCCGCGTAGGCCGTCGAAAGCGCCGGGATCACGAAGACGTAGGGGCGAATCGGCTGCACCTGCTCTTCCGCGGGGGTCAGGGAGATATAGGGAATGCCGTCGCGTTGCGCGAGCGGGAGGGTAGCGAGCGCCGAGTTCGAAAACACGGAGCCGATGATTGCCGTGACGTTTTCGGCTTTGAGTTCGTTGTAGGCGAGAACGGACTTGTCCGGCAGGGTTTGGTCGTCCCGAGTCAACAGCTTGATCTTCTTGCCCAGCACGCCGCCCTTCTCGTTCACCTGCTCGACAGCAAGCTCGACCGCTTTCTTGTCCTCGCTACCGAGGGCGGAGAACCTACCCGTGAGTGAGGCGATGAACCCCACGGTGATGCTACCAGTCTGGGTGCCGGCGCCGGGACTGGTGCTCGATGCGGGGTGTACTTGGGTGTCGGTCGTCGAGCGTTTGCAGCCCGTCGCCACGACCATGAGTAGGGTCCAGAGGACGAAACGCAGAGTACTCTTCATGGTAACTAGCTCCCTTCTACATAGCGTCTACAAAGATCAAGGGTCGGCCAGGGTCACGCCCAGGTAGACCATATTGCTGGGTTGGCTCGCGGCGGCGACCGTCGCGTCGCCTGGCACCCAGGTTTCGGCTCGCCGATACCCGAGCGACATCCGGGCGAACCATGCGGCGACCAGGTAGCTCAACTGCGCGTCGATGACCCACGATGGGTCAGCGTTGTCGATGTTGCGCAGCCCGCTCTGGTAGCGCACGGTGCCACGCAGTTTCCCTATACCGATGGGCTTCGGCAGCATGTAGCCGACCGACGCGAGCCAGAACTGATCCCAAAACTGATAGTCCCCCATGAACTTGGAGAAAGTGCCGACTACGGAGAGTGTCCCCGCGTCACCAATGTTCTTCTCCACGTTGACGTCCGCAGTCACCATCTGGTGGTCGTCGGTCAGCGGCACAGTGGGAGGATCGGTAACCGGGACGGGCTGAACCGTGCCGTCCTTCTGGTACTGCCCACCGACACCGACCGAGAGCAGGTCTTTCGTGCCGTAGTAGGTGGTGCGTTGATAGAATGCAGGCTCCTTACCGAGTAGACTCAGCTGGAGCCGGCCGGTAAACAGCGGGTTCAACGTGGGGTCGTACAGATTGAACGCCCCGACGTAATACTTGAGGTGCCCGTCGAACGCGCCCCAGATGGTGGAACCAATATCGCGCCCTACCGGACCCGCCTTGGGCAGCGCGGGCGGTCCCGCCGTCAGTGGGAAGAAGCCCGGGTAGAACCATTCGTCGATTCCCCAAGGGCCCGACGGTGCGAAGCGATCGGCCATCACCAGCATCCGACCGAGATAGATGTTGAACTCGGGTGTCGGCTCGAAACGCGCGAGCACGTCGAGCGGATTGACCGCGACCTGCTGCGGGGCGCCGGGTGCTCCCGTCTGGGTGAGGTTCAGGCTCACCTGCCATTTCAAGAAGCGGTGGATCTGACCGTTCATGTAGATGTCGCCCGTGACACTTTCCCCGACATCGTTGACCTTCTCGGGGTCGTCGGGGTTCTGGAACATGAGCCCTACTTGCAGGCGCCCCCCGTAGTCGATGTTCGGGATCGCGGGGGGGAAGGCTGGTGGTACACTGCGCATGGGCGGTGCCTCCCCGTCGGGGATCAGCGACGCCGGTGGCTCGGGAGGCGCTGCCGGTGGTGCATCGGCCTGATGTTGCGCGGGCTCATCGGTGGTGCTCGCGGTGTCCGTCGGAGCGTCGCTGGCGGGCTCCGTGGCGGTGGGAGCTCCCGCCGACGGCTCCGTGGTGGTGGCGCCGGCGGGCTGCTCGGCGGCAGTGTCGTCCACTGGCTGCTCGGCGGGAGTGTCGCCCGCCGGCTGCGCGCGGGCCGCTGCACTCACCAGGGACATGCTCCAGCAGAGCGTACCCGCCACAAGCCACTTCAACGAACCGTGTTCAGACCTGTCCATGCGTGTTCTCCCAATAAAGTCAGCATGTTGAGGCCAGCGCAGAAGCGCCCCGCCGACTGGCCACGTCACCCTTTTGAGCGACCAAGAGCGCTTATAGTACATCTTGACCAGATCTCCTATGGTAACTTCTTGACCCGGTTGGCGCGCACTCTGATAAAAAATCTGCAAAATTGCGGGATTCCATCGGTGCTCACTGGACACGCTATATCCACTATAGTAGATGTCGGGCATGTCGGTCGCGAGCCTCGTTGGGTCCACCTCAAGCGACGTGGGAGGGTCGAATTGGGCCGTTTGAGTTCGGACGTAATGATGGAGACTTTCGAACAGGATTCGACAGGGATGTTTGCGTCGCCCGATGTCGCGCTGAAGCGGCGGGCGGATGGTGCCATCGTTCTCCATTCGCGACACTTGCTCGCCGAGTACCCCCGCTGCACGGGCGAGTACTTGGAAGCCTGGGCCGAGCGCGTGCCGACTCGTCGATTCCTGGTCGAACGGGCGCCGGACGGTGCCTGGCGTCATGTCAGCTACGCACAGACGCTCGAGCAAGTGCGCAGGGTGGGGACCTTTCTTTTGAGGCAGAAGCTCTCGGCGGAGCGACCGGTGATGGTGCTGTCGGGAAATAGCATCGAACACGCCGTGCTCGCGCTTGCCTGTTTGCACGTCGGCATCCCCATAGCTCCTGTGTCCCCTGCGTATTCGCTGCTTTCGAAGGACTTCCTCAAGCTGGAAAAGATCGTAGCCGCCTTGCGCCCTGGTCTGATCTACGCGGCCGATCCGAAGCGCTTCGGCGCTGCACTGGCCGCTTTGCGCGGTCGGCACGACGCGACCACAGTGGTGAGCCGCGACTGCACGGCAACGAACGGGGCTGTGTCATTTGCCGTGCTGGCGGCTGGGCTGGATTCTGAGGCTGTCCAGCATGCATTCGCCTCGGTTTCCCCGGACACGATTGCCAAGTTCCTCTTCACTTCCGGCTCTACCGACGAACCCAAAGCGGTCGTCAACACGCAGCGCATGCTCTGTTCCAATCAGGAAGCCATCGCGCGCCTGTGGCCTTTTCTCGAAGAACCGCCGGTACTGTTGGACTGGCTGCCCTGGCATCACACGTTCGGTGGCAACCACAATTTCAATCTGACGCTGCGTAACGGCGGTACGCTCTATATCGACAGGGGGCGCCCCCTGCCTGACGAGTTCGGGATCACCCTGGCAAACCTGCGTGAGGTTGCGCCGACCATCGCCTTCAATGTGCCGCGTGCGTACGACCTCTTGGTTGGGGAGCTGCAGAGAGACGAGCTGTTGCGCCGCCGCTTCTTCAGCCGCTTGCGCCTGATTTTCTACGCGGCTGCAGCCCTGCCGCAGCCTGTCTGGGATGCACTCAAAGCGCTCTCGATGCAGGAGCTCGGGCACGAGCTACCCATGGTGTCCTCCTGGGGCTTGACCGAGACCGCGCCTGCTGCGACCAGCTGCCACTACCGCGCGGAGCGTGCCGGCGTCGTGGGCCTGCCGCTTCCGGGATGCGAGATCAAGCTGGTACCGACCTCGGACAAACTCGAAGCCCGCGTACGCGGTCCCAACGTGACGCCTGGCTATTGGAAACGTCCCGACCTGACCGCCGCCTGCTTCGACGAGGAAGGCTTCTTCCGAACCGGAGACGCGATGCGTTTCGTGGACCCCGAACGCCCTGAGGGCGGACTATGCTTCGACGGTCGCCTGGGAGAAGACTTCAAGTTGAGTACCGGCACCTGGGTTCGCGTTGGCACGCTGCGCCTCGCGGCAATTGCGGCGTTGGCTCCAGTGGCGCAGGACGCGGTGGTTGCTGGTCACGATCGCGACGAGATCGCGCTGTTGGTCGTGCCCAATCTGAGGGCGTGTCGCTCCCTCGCTGGTCTGCCGGCGGAGGCCGACCCCAGGCAAGTGCTCGAGAGCACCGCCGTTCGAGCGCGGGTCGCGGCGGGGCTCTTCGCCATGGCGGAACTGGGCGGGGGCTCGTCGACTCGGGCCACTCGCGCGCTCCTACTGACGGAACCGCTTTGCATCGACGCCGGAGAGATCACCGACAAGGGCTACGTGAATCAGCGCGCGGTCCTCGCACAGCGAGCAGACTTGGTGAACACACTCTACCGGACGCCGCTGGACGCGCGTGTGGTGACGCCCCTTGCGTCAGAGCTATGCTTGGCCCCCTCCATCAAGGAGGAGGGTAGTGACACAACAACGCCCGAGAGGGCTCGCAGGTAGCCGATGTTCGAATCTTCCGAGCGCTATGCAATGACCTCCAGTTACGACGACGTCTGGTTGGTCGATGGTGTGCGTACCCCGTTTGCGGACTACGTGAGCGTGCTGAGCGGCGTCTCCGCCACCGACCTCGGCATCTACGTGGCGCGTGCACTGTTGGCACGCAGCGGTGTGCCTGCGGCAGATGTGGACAGTGTGGTGGCGGGCAATATGGCTCAGTCGAGCTTCGATGCCTTCTACCTCCCGCGCCAGGTCGGACTGTATTCTGGCGTTCCGCTAGGGGTTCCCGCCCTCCTCGTACATCGACTCTGCGGAACCGGGTTCGAGACCGTGATTACCGCCGCGGACCAGATTGCACTTGGCAAGGCACAATTGGCATTGTGTGTGGGGATGGAGTCGATGTCACGCAATCCGATCGCGGCCTACGCGCATCGCGGGGGGTTCAAGATGGGACAGGTCGAGTTCCGAGATTTCTTGTGGGAGGCCACGCTCGACACTACCTCCAACACGCGGATGGGTGAGACCGCCGAGAACCTGGCAAAGCGCTACGAAATCTCGCGGCAAGAGGTGGACAGCTTCGCCGAGCAGAGCTTCCAGCGCGCGACCGAAGGCTGGAACTCCGGGTTCCTTGCCGGGGAAGTGGTGGCGGTCGAACCGCAAACGTGGGAGCTGGATGGCTACCGCCCGCGAGGCGTCAAGCTGCCGCGCGGGGTCGAGCGCTTCGAACGTGACGAGCACGTGCGGGAGAGTTCGCTCGAGGCGCTGGCGCGCTTGCGTCCGGCTTTCGAGAAAGACGGCGTCCAGACCGCGGGCAACAGTTCGGCCATCGTGGATGGAGCGGCGGCAATTCTCGTCGCGTCGGGCAGCTACGTGAGAACGCACGGCCTCGAGCCGTTGGCGAAGGTCGTCGGAGGCGCGGCGGTCGGTGTCCCTCCGGAGCTCATGGGTATCGGACCGGCTCCAGCGATTCGCGCGCTCTTGAAGACCACGAGGCTCGCACAAAGCGATGTGTCCCGTCTGGAGATCAATGAAGCATTCGGCGCGCAGTACCTTGCTGTCGAGAAGGAGCTGAAGCTCGATCGGGAACGCGTCAATACCAACGGCGGGGCCATCGCAATTGGACATCCGCTGGCTGCTACGGGATTGCGCCTGACCACGACGGTCGCGCGGGAGCTACACCGCTCTGGCGGTGAGTTCGCGATCTCATCGGCTTGCGCGGGTGGCGGTCAGGGCATTGCGATCTTGTTGCAGCGTGCGGCGTAGTGCTGTTTGACCATGAATAACCAACCAATCGAGGATCGACCATGCAACTAGAAGGTTCAATCTTCATCGTTACCGGTGGCAGCTCCGGACTCGGTGCGGCCACAGCGCGGCGCTTTCACGCCAAAGGCGCACGCGTACTGATTGCGGATGTCAACGTCGAGAGCGGCAATGCGCTTGCCGCCGAACTCGGAGAGACGGCGGTCTTCCAGCGTACGGATGTTACGAGCGAGAGCGACGCAGAGAGCGCGGTGGACGCCGCGCTCCGCCGATTCGGCGGCCTGAGTGGCCTGGTGAATTGTGCCGGCATCGGGCCGGCGGAGCGAGTCGTTGGCCGGAAGGGAACCCACCGTCTGGAGTCCTTCGTCCAGGTGATCAACGTGAACCTGGTCGGCGCCTTCAACATGATTCGACTCGCAGCGACCGCCATGGCCCAGAGACCTGCCAGCGCGAGCGGCGAGCGTGGCGTGATCGTGAATACGGCGTCGGTAGCAGTCTGGGACGGGCAGATCGGCCAGGCGGCTTACGCCGCGTCCAAGGGTGGTATCGTGGCGATGACCCTTCCCATCGCGCGCGAGCTCGCGAAGAGTGGCATCCGGGTCTGTACGATTGCGCCAGGGATCTTTGCGACACCGATGCTCGCGGGTTTGCCCTCCGAAGTTCAGGAGTCGCTCGGCAAGAGCGTGCCCTTCCCGCCCCGTCTGGGGCAGCCCGACGAATATGCTCAATTGGCCCAACAAATCGTGGAAAACGAGATGCTCAACGGGGCGTCGATTCGACTGGATGGCGCGCTACGTATGACGGCACGCTGATTGAACCGAACCATGAAGCCCATAGCGAAGAAGAATCAGACCAAGAAGGCCGCGCGCCGGACGCGCGCATCTGGCGACCAGGAAGGGAGCAAGACGCCCCCCGTTTCCCGCAAGCTCGGTGCGCCGACGGACGAAAGCGAGCTGCACGCTCTCCTCGGGCAGCGGGTTCGAGAGGCCAGGGCTCGTCGTTTCATGACGCGCAAGGCATTGGCGAAAGAGTCCGGCATCTCGCTCGCGTATCTGGCGCGCGTGGAGGGAGGAACCTGCAACATCTCGCTCGGGCTCTTGCAGCGGTTGGCGCTCGCGCTGAATCTTCCGCTCTCCACGCTGTTCGCGTCCGAAGAGCCTGCCAACGCGGACTTCATGGTGATCGTGGAATTTCTCAAACGGCAGACCCCCGAGCGCCTCGCCAGCATCCGGCAGCAGCTTTTCGAGGAGAGCGATGGCGGACAGCGCATCGCTCTGATCGGAATCCGAGGCGTGGGCAAGTCGACACTCGGACCTCTATTGGCGGAGCACTTGAGCATTCCCTTCGTAGAGCTCAATCGGGAGATTGAAAAGGAAGCCAACCTCGGTATCAGCGAGATCTTCACATTGTATGGTCAGCACGGCTATCGCGTGCTCGAACGCTCGTGTCTCGAACGCATCATCTCTGACTATCCCGATGTGGTCTTGGCGACCGGCGGTGGCATCGTAGCGGAACCCGGTACTTACGAGAGACTGCTCTCGTCGTTCTTCGCGGTCTGGCTCAGAGCCAAGCCGCGCGTCATGTTCGAGCGCGTTCTGGCTCAGCACGACGCCCGTATTGCCAGCGCCCCATTACGCGACGAAGCAGTCGAGAACATTGCGCGTACGCTCGAAGCGCGCCGCCCGCTGTACGAGCTGGCGCACGCCTCCGTCGACACCAGCGGCAAAGCGGTTGGCCAAATCGTGCCGGAGCTCGTGCGCTTGCTGCCGAGCAGTCGACGCCTGGCGTTCGCGCGCGTGGTGCCGGAATGAAGGCCCCCGCTGAAGCTCACGCCGACAAGCGGATGCCTGGACCGGGCGGGCCTTCAGTTTCGAGCTGGACCTTCCGCGGTCTCGGCCTTGCCCCACGCTCCGTGCCACCGCCCGACGGCGAAACCAACTTCGCTAGCCCGTCGCAGGTTTGGGGGGCCCACTCACGCAACCGTCGGGCCGTAGTGTCGTGCAACGGGGTCGAGGCGTTGCCAGGACTGCTCGACCGGACAAGGGTGTCCGTCAGAGACGTGTGCGCAGGCACCTCCCACGGCCAGCATCTGGATGCCTGCAATCGAAGCTGAGGAAACGCCGTGGTGAACGACACAGACAAGAGTTCGCTGACTGGGCGGGTCGCCTTGGTGACCGGGGGTGCACGAGGTATCGGACTCGAGATTAGCGGGCGATTGCACGAGTTGGGAGCCAGTGTGGTGGTGGCCGACAGCGGAGTTTCGATCTCCGGAAACGACCCGGACCCTTCGATTGCGGAAGCGGTCGCCCGTGAGCTCGGCGCGCGCGCCGCCGCTTTCACGGGCGATCTGGGAGACGCGGAGGCAGCGGCCGCTGCGGTGTCTCTGGCTTTGACGCGCTTCGGCGCAATAGACATCGTGGTGAACAACGCCGCAATCCTGCGCGATGCTTTCATTTTCAAAACCGACGTGGAAAACTGGGATGCCGTCGTGCGCGCCAATCTCAGCGCACCCCTTTACGTCCTCGCTGCCGCCACGCCGCACCTGCGCGAACAGGCGCGGGCGGGACGAAGAGCTGGTCGCATCGTGAATATCACGTCGTCAGCGGGCCTGTACGGGAACTTCGGCCAGGCCGCGTATGCTAGCTCCAAAGCTGGCCTGGTGGGGTTGACTCGTGTGGTCGCCATGGACATGGCCCGTTCGGGCGTGACCTGCAACGCGGTCGCCCCCTTCGGCGCGACGCGCGTTACGCAGGCGATTCGCCCGGCAAATCCGGCACAGACGCTGTACAAGGAGCGCGCCCTGAAAGTGCCCGCTCGCTCGGTGGCGCACTTGGTCGCGTTTCTTTGCAGTGCGGAGGCGGAGCAGATTACCGGTCAGTTGCTCGTGGTGCGAGGCCGCGAAGTCTTCTTGTGCTCGCAAGCGCGCCCGCACGAGCGGCTGGTGATGGCGAAAGGCGGATGGAGCAGCTCCGAGTTCCGGGCAGAGTTCAACGAGCGTTTCGGGTCCCATTGGACGACCATGGAAACCGACCTCGAAGCCTTCAATACCGAACCCCTTGTTGAGGAGTAGAACATGGCGAACGCCTATCACGAAGTACGCACCGTCGCGGACCTGGAGAACGAGCCGCAGGAATACCGTGACGCCATCTGCAAGATCGTCATCAGTCACACCGTGAACGAGCTGTATGGCGCCCAGGTCTTCGATGAACCCGCCATTGCGCTAGCACCGACTCCCTACGCGAAATGGTTGACCTGCCGGATAGCGATGGAGGAATACCACCATCATGTTCGCTTCAAGGGGCTCGCCGACCAGCTGGGCGTCCCTTCGGAGGCGACCGACCCCAGCGTCAAGCGACCATTGACCATCTTCGGATTCGAGCTCAAGACCTGGCCGGAGTTTTGCGTGATCAAGATGCTGGCGGACCTCGCGGAGATCCTACAGGTCGAGGACCTTCTGGACTGCAGCTTCGTGCCCTTGCGGAACATAGGTCGGGTGACGATGCCCGAAGAGAAGTTCCATGCGCAATTCGGAAAGAACTTTTGCAGCGAGCTCTGTAAGACGGAGCAGGGGCGGCACGAGGTACAGGCGGCTATCGACAACTACGGGCCGTATTTGCCCAAATTCTTTGGGGCGGCGAACTCGAAGAACAACGAGACCTACCGCAAGTTCGGCCTCAAGCGGCGCAAGAACGAAGAGATGCGCGACGACTTCATGAATCGCGCGCGCGCCGTCGTCGAGTCGCTCGGGATGCGCTTTGCGGACCCGGAAGCGCAGACGAGCTGACGACTAGCCGGAGTAGCGATGGCCACTTGCTCAAATCCTGCAAACAGAGCGCGCGCCGACTATTATCGGCGCATCGCGGGCGACCACTTGGCTCCACTCTGGGAAGTCCTGGGCACGCTCGTTCCAGCCGTCCCCAACACACCGTGTGTGCCTGCCCTGTGGACCTACGAAAAGCTTCGGCCGCTGTTGCTGGAGGCCGGCGGTCTGATCTCGGCGCGGGAAGCCGAACGGCGGGTGCTCGTCTTGGAGAACCCTGGTCTGGTCGGCGGCTCCGCGATCACTCGCAGCATGTACGCCGGGCTGCAGTTGGTCCTGCCCGGGGAGGTCGCTCCGAGTCATCGACACACGCAGTCAGCCCTGCGCTTCGTGGTCGAGGGCAGCGGGGCGTATACCGCCGTCGATGGAGAGCGGATCCCGATGCAACCGGGGGATCTCATCATCACTCCTGCCTGGACATTTCACGAGCACGGCAATCCCGGCGACTCACCGGTGGTATGGTTGGATGGCCTCGACATTCCCCTTGTCAGCTTCTTCGATGCGGGCTTCGCCGAACGCTATGGCGGCGACTCGCAGCCGATGCTCAAGCCGGAGAACGACACCCTGCTGCGTTACGGCAACAACCTGCTGCCCATCGACGACGAGGCGCCGTCGGCAGCCAGCCCCCTGCTCCACTATCCGTACCGTGCCATCCGCAAGACGCTCGACCGGCTGTCTCGGAATGGTCCGCTCGACGCCTGCCATGGGCTAAAGATGCGCTATGCGAACCCTGCCACCGGGGGCTACCCGATACCGACCATCGCGGCGTTCATCCAACTGTTGCCGAAGGGTTTTCGAGGCCAATGCTACCGCGTCACGGACGGATCCGTGTATTCGGTGGTGGAAGGGCGAGGGGTGAGCCACGTCGGTGAGCAGCGGCTGGCATGGGGACCGAGAGACGTGTTCGTGGCACCGTCGTGGTGTCCCGTATCGCACGAGGCCGAAGAGGATGCCGTGCTGTTCAGTTATTCCGACAGACCGGCGCAGAAGGCGCTCGGACTCTGGCGACAGGAGCGCGCGACGTGACAGGTTGGTTCCGTGCGCTCGGCCAGCCCGTCGGCGACGTCGAACGCGACCTGGTACGCGAGTACCTCTCCGGCCTCGGTATCCGCGAGCCGTACTCGGTGCACGTGGTACAGAGCTGGCAGCAGGCGCATGAAATCGCTGATAGCCCCGTCTGGGATCGACGCTGGTGGGACGCGGAGCAGCAGGAAAGGCGACGGCTTTACACCAGAGCCATTGCGCTTCGGGATCGGCCCGCGGTGCTCGACCGCCTGTCTATTGCGATCGAGCTGAGCGACGAGGTGCGGAGTGCGGCAGAGCGCGCCTCGGCCCGTCGAGACCGGGACGACCCAGGCCTCGTCTTCGCGGCCACCGGCGCTGCCTGCGAGGCGATCCACCTTGCTGAGGTCGCCAGGCTTGCCGACGCCGGCAACGACCACCCATTTTTGCTCAAGAAAGAGCTCTTCGCGGCCGGGCGCTGGCCGCTCGGCATCTTGAGCGGCCAGTATTGCCTTTTTTGATGAGGAGCAGAATGTCATGTACGCCTTTCCCTGTCCGGCGACCCCGAGTATCGAAATAGCGGGCGCTGACGCGCGCTTTCCCGTGCACCGCATCTATTGTGTCGGCCGCAACTATGCCGACCATGCCCGTGAGATGGGGGCGGACCCCGAGCGTGACCCCCCTTTCTTTTTCGCCAAGCCCGCGGATGCGGTCGTGGCTAATGGATCGGCCATTGCCTATCCGGCGGCGACCCAGAATCTGCACCACGAAATAGAACTCGTCGTGGCCATTGGCAAAAAGGGCGAAGGGCTAACGCCGAATCAGGCTCTGGACCACGTGTACGGCTATGCCGTCGGTATCGACCTCACGCGCCGGGATCTGCAGCTCGCGGCGCGCGACAAGGGACGACCCTGGGAGGCTGGCAAGGCGTTCGATCGCTCCGCACCCATCAGCGCCGTTCACCGGGCTTCCGAGATCGGGCACCCGGCGACGGGGGCGATCTGGCTCGAGGTGAACGGGGAAACGCGCCAGCGCGCGGACATCGCCCAGCTGATCTGGTCGGTACCCGAGGTGATCGCCCAGCTCTCGTGCCTGTTCGCGCTCGTGCCCGGCGACCTGATCTATACGGGAACGCCGGCTGGCGTTGGTCCGCTCGGCCGCGGGGACCAGCTGCGCGGCGGCGTGGACGGCATCGACGAGATCACCCTGAGCATCGTTGGCTGATCGACTCGCCGACGAGGATGAAACGGATGATTTTGCACAACTACTTTCGCAGTTCGGCGTCCTACCGAGTGCGCATCGCTCTCAATCTCAAGAACCTCGGCTACGAGTACCGGGCCGTGCATCTCAAACGAGATGGTGGCGAGCAGTTCAAGCCGGAGTTTCGCTTGTTGAACCCGCAATCGCTGGTGCCCGTGCTGGAGCTGGACGGAAAGCTGTTGACTCAGTCGCTCAGTATTCTCGAGTACCTGGACGAGGTTTATCCGGTTCCGCCGCTGCTGCCGAAGTCGCCCGCTGCTCGCGCGCGGGTGCGCGCGCTGGCCGAGTGCATCGCCTGCGACGTACACCCTTTGAACAACTTGCGCGTCTTGAAGTACCTGGCTGACCAGCTGAAGACTACGCCCGAGGCCAGGACCCAGTGGTACCGACATTGGGTGAAACTCTGCTTCGACGCCTTGGAGGCCGAGCTCAGTAGCGATTCGGAAACGGGGCCCTACTGTCACGGAGACGTGCCCAGCATCGCGGACTGTTGCCTGGTACCCCAGCTCTTCAACGCCCGTCGCTTCGATTGCGATCTGTCGGCCTATTCCACGCTGCTCAGAATCGAGCAGAACTGTCAGCGTTTGCCTGCGTTCAAAAACGCCGCGCCGGAGCTGCAACCAGACAACGAATGAGCCTGGGCTGCCATCCCTTTTTTACGGAAGTCGAATGTCGGAGCTAGTCACACTCATCAAGCAAGACGCAGTCGGAATCGTCGCCCTGAACAATCCTCCCGTGAACGCCCTGTCGCACGCGTTGCGTGTCCAGTTGATGCAGGTCTTCACGCAGGCGCTCGCCGATCAGTCGCTTCAGGCGCTCGTGATATGCTGTGAGGGGCGTACCTTCGTCGCCGGTGCCGACATCCGGGAATTCGGCAAGCCGCCTCTTGCGCCCGATGTGCCCGAGCTGGTCGAGTTCATCGATACGGCTGACAAGCCCGTGGTGGCGGCCATTCACGGAACTGCCCTGGGTGGTGGCCTGGAGCTCGCGCTCGCCTGTCACTTTCGGGTGGCCGTGCCGACTGCCCGGCTAGGCTTTCCAGAGGTGAACCTGGGCATTCTGCCCGGTGCCGGGGGGACTCAGCGCCTGCCACGGCTCATCGGAGTGCGCGCGGCCCTGGAAATGATCGTGGGGGGTCAACCGGTGAGTGCGTCGCAGGCTCGCGAGCTCGGCTTGCTCGACGAGCTCATCGAGGGGGATCTGAAGCAGGGGGCCTGCGCCTTTGCCGAGCAGGTGTTGGCTGACGGGCGGCCGCTCGAGAAACTGAGCAAGGTGATGGCCGCGCTGCCGGAAGGGCCAGAGTTTTTCGAAACCTATAGGGCGAGCCTGCGCGATCGGTATCGAGGTTTTCTCGCTCCATTTCATTGCGTTCGCGCGGTCCAGGCGGCCGTGGAGCTGCCCTTTGTCGCGGGGCTGGCCCGCGAGCGTGAGTTGTTCCAGGAGCTCATCCAGGGGCCTCAATCGAAGGCTCAACGGCACATCTTCTTCGCCGAACGCGAGGTGATGAAGATACCCGGGCTTGCGAAAGACATCGAGGCGCGTCGGATGGCGAGTGCTGCGGTCGTCGGCGCGGGCGCTCTGGCGACCGAACTCGTGATTGCCTTTGCGGATGCTGGACTCCCGGTGAGCCTCCTCGGCCCATCGCCAGAATGCCTCGAAGCTGCTGTCGACGCGGTGCGCAATCACTACACCAGTGCTCTTCAGGCAGACAGCGTGAAGCCGTTCGAGATGTCGGAGCGACTCGGTCGGCTCCGTCCAACCCTCTCTTATGCGGAGCTCGGCGATGCCGACCTGGTGATTGAGGTTATCGATGGGGACCTGGAGCGGAAGTGTGAGGTCTTCGCTCGGCTCGACGCGGTGTGCAAGCCGGGCGCAATCTTGGCGACCACGACGGCCCACCTGGATGTGGACCGGATCGCGGCCGCCACCCATCGCCCGCAGGACGTCCTGAGCATGCACTTCGTGCGCTTGGGGCACAGCGAACGGGTCGTCGAGAACGCGCGCGGGCGCGACACCGCAGCGGACGCCTGGGCGACTTCGATGAAGATCGGCCGCGCGCTCGGCAAGCTCCCGGTTCCCCTGGTTGCGAAAGCGGGGCTGGTGGCAGACCGGATGCTGGTCCGCCAGCTCAGCGAAGCCCTGCTCCTGCTCGAAGAAGGCGCCCTCCCCGAACAAGTGGACGAAGCGCTTGTCGAGTTCGGGTTGGCGTTGGGTCCGCTGGCGATGGCTGATCGGGTCGGTCTGGATGTCCGCTGGCTGGACAGCTTGACCCAGCTGGGGGCCGGCCCTGGCGACGCTGCCGAGCCAGGTATCCTCGAGCGGCTGCGCCAGCTGCAGCGCTTCGGAGCGAAGGTGCACTCGGGCTTTTTCCGGTATGCGCCCGACGGCGAGCGCGCGCCCGCTGCGGAAATCGAGGAGCTCCTCCTGCAGCACTCGAAAGCCCGTGGCGTCGCTCGACGAAGTATCGCCGCTGAAGAGATCGTCGAGCGCTGTCTCTACGCCATGATCAACGAAGGTGCCAGGATGCTCAGCGAAGGGGTCGCCGCCCGTCCCCTGGACATCGACATGGTGTCGGTGCACGGGTGCGGCTTCCCCGCCTATCGCGGCGGTCCAATGTTCTACGCTGATCAACTGGGGATCCGCGAAGTGCACGGCAAGCTTCTGGCACTGCAGGCGGGATCGGGCTCCGAGCGTTGGCTTTTGGCCTCGCTCATCGAACGTCTTGCGATGGAGAGGCAGGGTTTTTATGCGAGTTCCGCGCGGACGCCCTGAGGGTGCAGCCGCCATGTCAGGGCCACGGAGTGGCCTCGAACGGCTTTTCGCGCCGACGTCGGTGGCCGTCGTTGGCGCGTCGAGCTCGGTCGACAAGGTTGGGCATCAAGCGCTCTTGGCTCTTGGCAGTTTTGGCGGGGACGTCTTCCCGGTCAATCGTAGTGGCACGGCGATTGCCGGTCGACCTGCGGTTCAGTCACTCGCTGCCATTGGTCGCCCCATCGACCTCGTCCTGTTCGCGATCCCCGCGTCGGCTTGCGTGGCGGCGGTGCGCGAGGCCATCGCCTGTCGGGCGGGCGCCGGGGTGATCCTGGGGGCGGGCTTCGCCGAGTCGGGCTCCGAGGGAGCCGCCCTGCAGGCGGAGCTCCAGCAGCTGTGCACCGAGTCCGGCTTTCGACTACTTGGCCCGAATACCGCGGGCTTCGTGAACCGGGAGGTTTCGCTGACCGCGAGCTTCTTGCTGGGCGCCGAGCGCATTCCGCGGGGTTCGGTGGCGGTCGTCGCGCAAAGCGCAGGCGTCAACCTCACGGTGGGCTTCCTCCTGGAGAGGCTCGGCTACGGCGTTTCCATGGCGGTCGGCTTGGGCAACGCAGTGGACGTGGACGCGGCCCATGTGCTCGAGTTCCTGGCTCGACAGCCCGCCACGCGGGCGATCGCCCTGCACCTGGAGGGTGTCCACGATGGGCGCCGGCTCTACGAGACGCTGCGGCGCGTCACTCCTCTCAAGCCCGTCGTTGCACTGACCGTCGGCAAGTCCGACGTTGGCGAGTTTGCCAAATCGCACACTGGGAACCTGATCGGGTCGTACGCGTTGAGGACTATGGCTCTACGTCAGGCTGGAGCCGTGGTGGTCGAATCGACCGAGGAGTTGGCGGCGGCGGCCGTCGTGTTGTCTCGGCACAGGCTTGCGCCGAATCCGAAACCGGGGGTAGGGGTCCTTACCGCGCAGGCGGGTCCTGGCCTTTTGATGCTCGACAGGCTCAAGTCCAAGGCGGTCTCGGTCCCGAAGCTCGACGGAGCTCGCGTCGAAGCCCTGCGCCGACAACTGCCGGGAGCGGGCCATCTCGAAAACCCCGTCGACACGGGGCGACCGAGCCCAGCGTTTGCCAACGTCCTGGCCCTCTTGGCGCAGGCCTCGGAACTCGACGTGATCATCACGTACGCCCTGCACGAGCCCGCGGCGCTCAAGCCGGAAGAATTGCTCCTTCCCCTGGCACGGCGCGTCACGACGCCCCTGCTGTTTGGGACCAGCGGGCCACTCGCCGAGACGAGCACCACGGTCCGGGCCTTGCGTCACGCTGGTGTGGTGGTGGCGGACTCGCCAGAGCAACTGGCGGACGCTGCGGTAGTGCTGGTCGAGGATGCAGCTCAGCGCGCCAGATTAGCGCAAAGCGGGTCGCGCGTGGCGCCGCAAATGCATCCACCGGTGCCCACCGCTCGTGACGAGCACTCCGTCAAACAGTTGCTCGATTCGCTCGGTGTGCCCAGCCCGCGCCGGGTCGTCTGCGCGTCCCACGCCGAAGCGCGAGAGGCGCTGCGCCTGCTCGACACGCCCGTCGTGGTGAAGATACTGAGCGAGGAAGTGCTCCACAAGACGGAGGTGGGCGGCGTGCAGCTGGGCGTCGCCGATGAACAGGCGTTGACGAAGGCGCTGGCAAAGCTCGACGCCATCTCGCTGAACTCTCCCCGTCGGTACCTGGTGGAAGAGATGGCGCCGCCGGGGCTCGAAGTGATCGTGGGAGCCGTCCGCGACGTGAGCTTCGGCTCCTGTGTCATGGTGGGCTTGGGCGGCACCTTTGCCGAGGCGCTCAGGGACACGGTGACGCGGCTGGCTCCCATCAGCCACTTCGACGCGGGCGAGATGCTCGATGAACTCAGGGGCGCGCGGCTCTTCGGGGCGTGGCGGGGGAGCGTTGCGCTCGACCGGGAGTCTCTGGAGCGGGCCCTGGTGAGCCTCGGCGACTTCATCTGTGCCTGCCCCGGCGTCAACGAGCTCGAGATCAATCCGCTCCGCGTTTACCCAAACGGAGTTCTAGCGCTCGATGCTGTTCTGAGTTGACCCGTGGCCTTGCGCCAGGCTACCGCTTGTCCTGCGCCCCTTCCCGAGTTCGCCAGCCCAAGCCGCGACGACGGAGGTGTCTGGTCTGGACGCTGCAATATTCGGATTAGTCTTTGCTGTCGTACTCCAACTCACCGACCGGTCGCCATCGCTCGCTTGGGCGACGCAGGCCGAACCCGAGCCGCAGACTGCTCGGGTTGGCGCTCACGGCGATGACGTGGGCTTGCTCGACGTCGTCCCCGCTACCCGAAAGCCCCGCGCCGGCTCCGGCGTTGCGCGTGGGGACGAGCGGAGACTACGCGCCATTTTCGATTCTGCACGACGACCAGCGCAGCGGCTTCGATATCGAGATCGCGCTCGAGATGGCACGCTCGCTTCATCGCCCGGTGCAGTGGGTGCCGTTCGACTGGCCCGAGCTCGAAGCTCGGGTGAAGGAAGACGCTTTCCAAGTGGCGATGAGTGGCATCACCTGGCAGCCCGAACGAGCAGTCGTGGGCACCATGACGCGTGCCGTGGCGAGCGGCGGGCCCTGCCTGCTCGGCGATCCTCGGGCGGAAGTCATCGGCGTGAACCGCGGAGGTGTCCTGGAAGGGTGGGCTCGGCAAACGCTGAGCGACCGCCGGTTGGTCCTGGTGGACGACAACCTTTCTCTGCCCTCGCTGCTCACGAGTGGACGAGTCGGAGCGATCGTGACCGACAGCTTCGAGCTAGCTTCGTTCCGTCGCCAGGGCTGGGACAGCCATTGTGAAGCTCCTCTTTGGCGGAAGGTCTATTGGGTGGCCCCTGAAGAGAGCGAACGACTGGGGCCCTGGCTCGATGCCTGGCTTTCCGATCACGAGGCCTTCCTGCGCCAAGCGTCCGAGCGCTGGTTCGGCATGCCTGCGCCGCTGGGACCGAAGGCACACCTGGTGGATCTGTTGGCCCGGCGCATGGCGTTCATGCCCTTCGTCGCCGCCTACAAGCGAGCACACCATCTGCCCATCCAGGATCCTGCGCGGGAGGCCCACGTGCTCGAATCGGCCCTGACCGGGGCTCGCGATGCCGGGCTCGAAGGCCCGGCGGTGGAAGACCTGTTTCGACGATTGATGGAGCTCGCCAAGGCCATTCAAATGCGTTCGACCAGCGAGCGTTCGCTCGACCTGGAAAGCGCCGTGCGTCCGGCGCTCCTGCGGCTCGGGACGCGAATCGTTCTGGCGCTGGGCGAAGCGAGAGACGCGGGCGCCCTCGCGACGTTGACCCCGTCGGACCTGGCACCTCTTTCGCCGTGGCTGACGGAGGCCGAGCTCGAGTCCCTTACAATAGGATTGACCGCCCTGTCGCACTGACGAAGCCGGAAGCTCGTGGTGCCCCGAGGGGTCATCGAACGTAGTCGCCGAGGCCCAGACCGCTCGCCTTGATTGCCTCCGCGGCGACCTTTGCCACCCCGGTGGCCCCTGCGTCCGTGAAGTGCGTGCCTTTCCAGCTGAAACTGGTTTCCCAACTCGGGAGGGCGCGGCGCTTTGCCGCGACTTCTCGTCATGGAGCTTCGAACGGGCCGATATCCGGACCGCCCACGTACAGAGGTGTGCCCCAAAAGTCGACGTCCCCGTTGTTCGCGATGCTCTTGCCAGCATTGATCGCGGGAGAGCCCGCCTGGAGCTTGAAACCCTGGAGGGAGTCGAAGGCAGGGCCGTTTTCGTCTCCATCTGCGCGGGCGGACGGATCGACGAACAATGGATCGCCGAGCTTGGCTCCGCTGTCACCGGCGGCGGGCGAGAGCCCACTGTACAGATTGTTCGAATACGTGACGCCGCTTCCGGTACGCGCAGCGTCGCCGGAGCGCGTCGTGAACAGGATGTTGTTGGAGATGGCGTACGAGGCCGCCAGGGCCGAACCATCGCCCGAAGTGTCGATGAGCGATGCGCTGCCCCCGCGGTCCACGTAGAAGATGTTATTGTAGGTCTCGTTCTTCGCAGACTTGTCCGAGTGCAAGTTGATGCCATAGCGGCTGCTGTTGATGATCAGGTTGTAGCGTACCTTCGAATCGCCGAAGCCGAATTGCGCGAGCAGGATGCCGTCGCCGTTGTCGTGCACGTAGTTGTACTGAATCACCATGTTGGTGGTGGCCCGGTCGGCGTCGATTCCGTTGGAGTCGGCCCCGCCCGCCTTCTTTACCGTGCCGTAGGTCTCGTTGCGTTGCACGACCACGTTGTCGGAATTGTACACCTCGATGGCGCTGGTCCCGGCATCCTTGGTCACGTTCCCCTCGATCAC
This sequence comes from uncultured delta proteobacterium, assembly GCA_963809955.1. GTDB lineage: Bacteria > Myxococcota_A > Polyangia > Polyangiales > Polyangiaceae > JAICQQ01. Next base: position 60,322 of record CAWELQ010000005.1, on the reverse strand, counting down.
TGCGTCCTTCGAGCCGGTGAGGTAGATCGTGTTGCACCCGTACTGCGTGTTGCTCTGGCTCAAGTAGTTGCCGCGGATCGCGATGTTGGTGTGTGGCGTAAAGCTCGAGTCGTTGGTCGAATCGCGCACTCCCCAACCAACGCTGCCTTCCAGTTGCTTGAAGATGATGCCGCCGAAGCTGGTGTCCTGAATGACGTTGCCTTCGACGACGACATCATTGAACCAGGTCTTGGTGTTGTTCGACGATTCGACCTCGAAGACGATGCCGCCCGTTCTTTTGGACGCGTCCCAGCCGGTGCTGAACGTGACCCAGGGCGGCTGGTTGTTTCCGGTGGACCCTCCGATCCAGTTGACTTGTCCCGTCACGTCGTGGATGAAACAATTCCGGATTGCGATGTGATTCAGAGCGCCGACGTCCTTGCCGCGCACGGAGATGCCGCGGTAGTCGCCCGGCCCCCCTTGGTCGTTGGTCAGCTCCAGGTGGTTGAGCTCGATGTATTGCTGGTTCATCAGCAATACGGCTTGCAGGTCCCCCGGTCCGGCGGCGATCTTCGGCATGGCACCAGAACCGTACCGATCGATCACGATCGATGCGCTGTCGCTACCCGAGCCCCGCGGAGCGAGCTGCCCTGTCCAGCTTCCGCCGCTACGAAAGCACAGGCTGTCGCCCGGTTGCAGAGTCTCGCTGTTGGCACGCTCCAACGTCTTCCAGGCGTTCGCGGGACTGAGTCCGTCAGCGGCGTCGTTACCCATCTCCGAATCGACGAAATGAGCCCCCGGGGAGTCCTCCTGACAGGCGCTGCTGCCCATTCCGCCCGTGCCACCCATCCCGCCTCCGCCAGCTCCGCTCGTTGTCACCGTGCCCGAAGTGCTGCCGGCGGTTCCTCCCATCGATGGGGTACCCCCGGTGCCGTCGGTCGCGGTCGTGGCAGTGGTTTCGGTGTTTCCAGCGGCCCCGCCGGTCGACGTAGCGCCGCCCGAACTCGTGTTGCCGCTTGCTCCGGTGGTGGACATCGTTGCGCCGCCGCTCGTGGCGGTCCCCATTCCCACAACCGTGCCGGAGCCGCTGCCGGAAGTGGCAGCGCTAGCATTTTCCGTGGTCTGGGAGGACACCATATCGGGACCACTGCCCGAGGGGTCTGCGGCGCACGCGACGAGAAGAATCAGGGGAAGAGGCTCCAGGCCTCTTCGGGACCGACGAATGAAGATTGGAGTGGACACGATTGGATGCCGTCAGCCCTTCAAACGGCATAAGGGAGCGACGGGGTTCCACCTTTCGGATTTTCGCCTGGCCCAATTCGGAATTCGACTCAACCGGAGCCGAACGCACGGAGTCTCCAGGATACTTGCGAACCTGGGGCAGCGGGGGAGGACCCTCGAGATCATCACGGCGGATTGGAACTCGACTAGGGCAGGGCGAACTGCTTGAAGAACGGCCAAATGGTGTCTGGCACCAGAAGGTTGTCGGTGGCGTAGAAGAAATTGTGGTTGCCGTGGGGATGGCACTCCATCACTTGCGTTCCTGACACACATGCCGTGTGCGTCGTACAGACGTCGTCGTGACTGGAGACCACGGGCATATCCGCGCATTCATCCGCGTTGAGCCACACGGCAAGGTCCGCCTCGGCGCTCGGGGCTATTCCTCCGCCATTGTACTGTACCGTTGAATCTTCGAGCGCGCGGACGGCTGCTACGGCGATGGGCCTCGACGGATTGCAGCTGCCGGAAGTCCACCCGCATATCGGTGCGATAGCTGCAAACAGGTCGGCCGCTTCGCAACCAAGCTTATGGGTCATCGCGCCGCCGTTGGAATGTCCTGTGGCGTACACGCGTTTTTCGTCGATGCAAAGCTTGGAAGCCACGTCATCGACGACGGCGCGTATGAACCCGACGTCGTCAATGCTGGAATCGCCCAAACCACCGGCGTTCCAGGCTTCGTCGACACCATCGGGCGCGACCACGACGAACGTTTCCTTGTCAGCCATCTCATCCCACTTGCTGCGGTCCAACTGTTCCGTTGCAAATGAGGTGTAGCCGTGAATGTCCAGGACCAGAGGTAGTTGCCGAGTCCCGTCATAGCCGGTAGGTACGTGCAGCACGTAGTCCCGCTGCCTGCCGTCATGCTGAAGATCCACCTGCGTTCGCCCCGGATCGTGCGGACGGGCGGGAGCACAGGAAGTGGGTTGGTCAGTACCAGTCCCACCGGTACCGCTGCCGGCGGTGCCACCGTTTCCTCCGGACGCGCCACCCCCACCTCCGCTGGTAGCAGTAGTGGCGACATTGCCGGCAGAACCTCCGCTTCCCACGTTCGTACCGACGCCTCCCCCGAAAGAGCTCCCCAGCATGCCGCTATTCCCAGTCCCTGTCCCGTTCGAGCTCGCCGAGACAGTCGTGCTACTGGTGACCGCGGTCGTCGTACCACCAATCGAGCCACCAGTAGTGGTTGAGCTCGTTTGTGCTGCCGAGCTGGTGGTCTCGACTCCGCTGGTCGAACTCTGCCTCGATACATCGCCTGTGGTTGTTGGGACGGTAGCTTCTTCAGGCGTTGGCGCCCCATCGCTACTACATGCGCCAATCAGTGCGCCAAGCGCACTGCAAAACAGAAATGAACGGCTAGACATCATTGAGGTGCTCCTTGCATCCAAAGGTAGGGATGAGAACCGCCGTTCGGGGGCACGGCGCGCCGTGCGAGCAGGCATGAGCGCTCGCTGGCGCCCAGGTGCGCTGGCCCCTCGAGTAGGGGTCGATGGATGCCCTAGTCACGAAGCTCCCCTCGGGCCAATGTCGGCGACTCATGGTCACACCGCCATATTGGGATACGAAGAGTTCGAGTGCGGGGCGAAACGTCGAGTGCAGTCATTCTTCTACAGGTCCTTCCATGCAACTTGGAGCCCTGTCATTTTCCCGGTGAGAGCGGTCGGCGATAGACGCGCAGGCACGGTCGGCACCGATGAAGCTGTATTGGTAAGAGGGGACGCCGAGCCAGTACCTTGTGTTACTCCGCGAACGTTCCACAGAATCAGCGAATTGGTGCCGAGCAGCTTGGATACCGACGCCAGTGGCGCCCAGAAGAAAGGCGCCTAGGTGCCAACCGCATCGAGCGCCCCAGCCGGTACTGTCCCCATCCGCCAGGCAAACCGTTGGGGTAGATGAGTGATCGCGGTCCTCGTGTTACCTCCGCCCACGGTGTCACCGGTCCTGCGCGCACCGACGGCACCTCAGCAGGCCTGGCCCTGAGCCACCCTTGCCTTTTCGAGCGTCTCGGCTGGTTTATTTGAAGCTTTTCGTGGCGCGTTCCATTGGCTGCGCACTGCACCCGGGACAGCTCCGTCGCTGGGTGCCCCGCCGCTCGAGCGCCCGCGACAGGGGTGGGCGGCATCGCGAACGACGGTCCGGCACCCAAGCTCGCAAGGGCGCTGATGGTCGCCACGATCGGACGCACCTTGTGGCGTTGTTCAATCGTGGGTATGAAACTGGGGTATATGGACAGTACGGCGGCAGTACTCACTTTCGCCCACCGATTCTTCGAATCGCCTCGTGGTCGGCTGGCTCTGGGAGTTTTATGCGGTCTCGCGGTGAGCTGCGGGAATGAATCGAGCTCTGCCTCCGGACCATCCGCGACCGCTGGTACTGCCGCGAACGGCTCGAGCACTACGGTGGCGGGCGGCAGCTCCGATGCGACCGCGGGCGGATCGACCACGACGCGGGGAGGGAGTGCCTCGACGGACGCAGTGGCGAACTCGATCGGCACGGGCACTGGCGCCGAAGGCAACAGCACTGGCCCATCGAACTCTTCCGGTGGCAACGGCGGGGGCAGCGGCGCTGCGACGGCAGCCGGCGGTAGCGGGGGTGCCCCCGCGAGCGGAGGAATGGGTGCGAGCGCGGCCACCGAGACGAGCGCGAGTACCGGACAGGGTGGCAGCGCCGGTGGTACTGCGGAGCCAGGCGTAACCAAGGACGGTGAGTCGCAGATTTCGCTTTCTGGACTAACTATCGTCTCCTACGGAGGGTACCTCAACGGCGAGTCGTTCCAACAAGACGCCATCCTCAGCTACAATGGCTACCAGTATGCGGCTTTCTGGAATACCAATCGCAATGTGGTTCTCGCGCGTCGGCTGCTGCCCGACGGGCAGTGGGTGAAGTTCGACTTCACCGACTACAAGAACACCGCAGATGACGCGCACAACACCATTTCCCTCGGAATCGCGCCCGGCGACGGCACCCTGCATCTATCGTTCGACCACCATGGCGACAACCTCCATTATCGCCGCTCACAGCCGGGGCTGCTGACCGATCCTGAAGGGGTGGCTTGGGCGGCTTCGAGCTTTACGGGAGTGACCAGCGCCCTGGTCGATACTCCCGTCTCCCTCGTGACCTACCCGCGCTTCGTAACCGAGCCCGGCGGCGAGCGTTTGCTCTTCGCTGCGCGCATCGGGTCCAGCGGTAGCGGCGACGAGCATCTTTGGGAGTACGACTCGAAGACAGGCAGCTGGACAGAGCTCGGGCGCTTCATCGATGGAATCAGCGATAGTGTCAACGCTTACCTGCACGGTCTCGCCTACACACCCGGTGGCTCGCGATTGCATGCTGCCTGGTGCTGGCGGGACACCCCTGATGCCACCACCAACCATGGTCTATTTTACGCTTACAGCGATGATCACGGTCGCACCTGGAAAGACAACGACGGAGCCACGGTGGCTACGACCGGGTCGACATTCATCCGCCTGGGCACGGCCAGCGTCGAGGTCTGGCCCATCGGACAGAATCGGGGGCTCATCAATCAGGAGCACATGGCAGTCGATTCCCTGGGCCGTGTGCACGTGTTGTTGTCGCACATGCCGGACGCGCAATCCGACGATTCGGACTTCACTCGAGCGCGCACCAAGAGCGAGTTCTTTCACTACTGGCGCGACACCGACGGGACCTGGAAGCGCGGCGAACTCGGCTTACCCGTGATCGAGAACTTCCGAGGCTCGCTGGCGATCACGTCATCGAATAATGTTTATGCCGTTCTACCCGACTTGCGCATTGCAGCGGCGTCGGCAGCCACGGACTACGCCAGTTGGACCCTGCTCGATTCCGCTGACGCCAGTCGCTTCTTCTCGGACCCCTTGATCGACATGACGCGGGTACAAGCAGAAAACCACCTGACGGTGTACTATCCCGAGCAGGGCTCGCCGAACATCTGGGCCTTGGACTACACGGTTCAATAGCAGGCAGGAGCGGGCGCGGCAGCTTCGACGCAAGCACGTTCCCGGGTCGGCTCGAGCGTCCTCGGAGAGCTGGACTTCGAACGGGCAACCGCTAGACCCGGCTGGAAATGGGGGCGAGTGCCCTCGTGGCCGTCGCCCGAGCGAGAATCGCGAACTTGGCTGTGTGGGGACCCTTCCAATTCCGACTTTACAGCAGAGTTTCAAGCCTTGGATGTCCGGATGTTTCGAGCAAGATCAGCTCACACCACGGAAAGCTCGCCTGGCCGTGAACCCTTTCACAAGGCGTGAGCCCTGTCGTGAAGTGGACCCTCTTCGGCGTCGCGCTCGGTGTTTGTTCCTGCAGCAGTGAGGCCCCGCCCCCGCCAGCAACGGTTGGCAGTGGCGAACAAACCTCGGCGGTCAGTACCTCGCTCACCGCCTCTTCGGGGACGGGCGCGTTGCCGACGAGCACTACGGGTGGCGCCGCAACGGACGCGACGGGAGGGGCCGTCACTCAGGGCACGAGCTCCACGACGCTAGGCACTTCAGACACTGGTAGCGGCACCAGTGGCAGTGAGGAAGGGAGCGCCACCGGCGGAGGGTCGTCCATCACGGGTGCTGCGACCACCGCTTCTACTAGCGCGGGTGGCTTCGGTGGGGCGCTGGGCACCACGAGTGACTCGAGCAAAGGAGCGGGCGGTATGACGGTTGGCACCGGAGCAACGATCAGTGATTCCTCCAGCACCGGCGGGCGACCCAGCACGCCGGTCACTGTGTATCTGGCTGGCGACTCCATCGTGCAGACCTATCCCGACACGGCCAGCACGACGGACCAGGCGGGGTGGGGACAGATGCTCCACGAGTACTTCAACGACCTGGTGACCGTCGACAATCGCGCCATTGGTGGCCGCACTGCGCGTCGCTTCATTCAGGAGGGGCGGCTCGACGACATTGCCAGCGACATCCAGCAGGGCGACTACCTGCTGGTCCAGTTCGGCACGAACGACAGCAATCCGAATGCACAGTACACGATTGACGGACAGACGTACGACTATTTCCTCGACCCGCAAACCGATTTCAAGACGTACTTGAAGGAGTACGTCCAGGTAGCGAACGACCATGCGGCGACGCTCGTTTTCGTGACACCGACGCCTCGCAACTCTGCTTACTGCACAGGCGGGAACGGCACCGGGACGCACGCTCAAGCCATGCGCGAACTTGCGGCGGCCGAAGGCGTAGCCCTTGCCGATCTCAACCAGAAGTCCGTCGGCTATTTGAAGGCCATTTGTCCCGCTCCCACTCCCGAAGATTTCTTCTTCGTGCGCTCGGACGGCACCGTAGACGGAACCCACTTCCAAGAAAACGGTGCTCGCATCCTCGCAGGCTTCGTCAGCGAGGGCATCGAAGAGGCCTCCCTACCGTTGTCCGGCTACCTGAAATAGACTCTGTTGTGCTACCTGCACGTTTCGCCGGAGAAAGACGAAATCTGCCCATGACTTCTTCAGTTTGCTGCGCCCTGGGCCTTGTCGCCCTGCAATGCCTCGTCGGTTGTTCCGAGGATGCGGGGGCCTCGGCAACGGCGTCGTCCAACACTAGCAGTACTGGCGGTGCGCCGACTGCTGGCGTCACCTCATCGACGAGTGGCGTCGGAGGCGGCTCGACCGGAGGTACGCCCGTGACAGGCGCCGGCGGGAGCGGGCTGGGCGCAACCACCGCGAGCGAGGCCGCCAGCGGCGCCGGCGGTGCGAGCCAGCTCGGTGGCAGCGGTGATACCATGGGGGTCAGTGGCGTCGGAGGAGCGAGTGCAACGGGTGCGATGGGCACCACCGACACCACGACGACGGCGGCCGGCGGCGCACAGAGCAACGCGGGGATGGGCACGAACACGACCGCGACCATGGGCGCTGGAGGCGGCGTCACCACCGGCTCCGTGGGCTCTGGTGGCAGCGGGGGCACCACCCAAAGTGGGCCCACCACCATTTGGATTGCCGGGGATTCGACGGTGGCCAATGGCAGCACACCTTGCCCGGTCGGGTGGGGCAAGGTGTTCGCGAGCTATTTCGACGATCGGGTAACAGTCGTCAATAACGCCAAGGGCGGCGCCAGTGTGGTGGATTGGCTATATTCCATGACCACCAACATGGTCGACGGCGAGTGTGTGCCGCAGACCAATCCAGATGGCAGCTACGTCGTTCAAGCGCGCTGGCAGCAGATCCTCGATGGAATGCAATCCGGCGACACGCTGTTCATTCAATTTGGCATCAACGATGGCTATGCAACGTGCGATAGCCATTTTCACGTCGGTATCGAAGCATTCAAAGAGTACTACGGCACGATGGCAATGGCGGCGAAGGAACGCGGCGTACAGCCCATTTTCGTGACACCCGTCAGCGACATCTCGTGCGACGGCAATATGGCGCGTACCGGCAGGCGTGGAAGCTATCCGCAAGCTACCTTCGATGCGGGGGTGCAATACGACGTGCCCGTCATCGACCTCAACCCAATGAGTGCCGAACTGTACACTGCCCTCGGGTTTTGCCCCCTGCCCAATGGGGCCAGTGACGTCAGCGCCAGCACGCCGGGAGACGTGGGTGCGTTCTTCTGTGACGACCACACGCACTTCGAGGCCTCCGGCGCCACTCAGATCGCTGGGCTGATCGCCAAAGCCCTGAAAGACCAGGGGGTCGCGCTGGCTGCGTATCTGGCCGAATGAGTCAGGCGAGGCCGCTCCAGGCACCAGGCCGCCCAGCGGAAACCCGAAGTGGACTGTCGGTCTACCCGAGATTTGGCCACGCGTGACGGTCATCGCAAGTAGCCCTCCAGACCGAACTGCCGGTCACGGAGCGCATCTCGCACGAAACTCGCGATGGCCTCCGCGCCCTGCCGATTTGGGAAACCATCTGCTCTTTCCAGAAGTTCGAGTAAACCGGCGAGCAATGGGCTAGCACTCGGCAGTGGTGGCTGGTACCGAGCATCTCTCGTTGCCGGTGCAGCTGGTTGCACCCTCCCCGCCGCTGGGAGGCAGCATGTATGCTCGATAACACGCTCATTACCATAGTTGCTGATCGGATCTGGGCATTGGAACGCCCCGTATGGTTCAGCGGGGCGCGCCTGCGCGCTCGCACCACTGTCGTGCGTCTCGACGACGGCAGCTTGCTACTCCACGCTCCCGCCCCTCCCACCGACGCGCTGGCAAGTGGGCTTCGAGCCCTGGGTCCAATCCGTTGGCTAGTGGTACCCAACTGCTGGCATCATCTGGGAGCTCCGGCGGCGGCGGTCCGGTTTCCGGACGCAAAGCTGGTGGGGCCGGCGTCGGCGCTCGAGAGGAACGCGGCACTGCGGCTCGACCTGGACATCGGCGGCAGCCAGTTCAGCGAGCAGGTCCCCGAGTTTGAGGCCTTGCCCCTGCAGGGGGTGCCATTCTGGGATGAAACGGTGTTGTATCATCGGCCCACGCAAACCCTGCTGGGCGCCGACATTGTCTGCTGGGCTGGAGCGAAGGACCACTGGACCTGGCGTTTGGGCGCACGCCTCACCGGTTGCTACCAGCAGGTACGCGTACCGCCGGACGCCAGAAACAAGATTGTGGACAAGATCGCGGCGGCGCGTTCTCTCCACGCCATGCTGGAGCGACCCGCCCAACGCCTCATCATCGGCCATGGCGAGATCATCGCAGAGGGTTGCCACGACGAACTCGCGCAAGCCTGGCGACGAGAAGGCTTGGAAGTGTGACGAGCGAAAGAAGGGCAGGGCAGAAAGTGCACGGGACTCACGTTCCGGTACCCTTGGCGCACGACATCAGCCCTGATGTCGTAGCAAGGGCAGAGGGCAATCGCCCTCGCAATCCGCCTGAGAAAACTGGCTCGCCCTTTCCCAAGCGGGGCCTTGGTGCCACCCTGCAACTGGTGCACACTCATGCACCGCTCGTGCCATGCCAACTGCCCAGAAGGTTGTACTTCGCGCCTCTCGTCCTTGCTTTGGCGATCGTCGGATGCGGTGCGCGTACGGAGCTCAAAAACGCTGCCCTCGACAGCACCGGCGCGTCACCCGACGACCCCGAAGCGGGCGCTGTCGAACCCGAACCGATTCGCTGCAACCCGCTGTCGTTCAACTATTCCGCCTTTCCGGCCACCGTCGTGGTGCTAATCGATCGTTCGGGGAGCATGACCTACGAGTTCGGTAGCGAGACACGCTGGAGCGTCGTTCGCGATGCCTTGTTCAGCGATCGAGATGGCCTGATTCCGCGCCTCGGAGGCACGACACGGTTCGGCCTGGCTTTTTATACCAGTTTGGACGGATTCTCGGGCGGCACCTGTCCCATGATGGATTACACATCCCCCGTCTTGGGCGACGTGGGCGTTCTGCGTCAAGCGTTCGACTCCATGTCCCCGCTCATGGAAGGCGACACGCCCACGGCTGAGGCCGTGCTCGAAGCGCTGGACTGGCTCGACCAGGGCAATCCATCGGGGCCGCGCTACCTGGTTTTGATCACCGATGGAGAGCCGGACACGTGTGCCTTACCCGACCCACAAAACGGCCAAGCGGAAGCTCTGCAAGCCGCCCGGGAGGCCCGTGATCGCGGCGTCGAGATGTATATCGTCGGCGTCTCATCGGACGTCGGCGAGTCACACTTGCAACAGATGGCCAACGTCGCCCAGGGAGTGCGCGCGGACGCGAAATGGGGGCAGGATGCCGAAGCCATCGAGCCCATCGTCGCTTCCGACCAGGGCAACGTGCTTGCGGGGCAGATCCAAGGGGCGCTGGGTGACGTGCGTACCTGCAGCATCGCTCTCGGCGAGGCTGTCGACCCCGAAGGGAATTTCGTGGTGACGCTCGACGGCTACGACGTGCCACGTTCCGAGTATACCGTGGCGGAAGGACAGCTGATTCTTTCCGGCGACGCATGCGCCGAGGTTCTCGGCGACGCCAAGACACTCGATGTGGAAGTCCCCTGTGTGAGCAAGCCTTAGGGCCCGCGAATGGTCAAGTCCTACTGCGCCGGCCGATCCTCTTGCTGCGGCGGGCGGGCTCGTCGCTCTCGCTCCTCGACCTACTTCAGTCTCAGGATTGATCACATCTCTGACCAGAATTACGGGTCTTGCGAGCGTCCATCCTTCTTCCAAGATGAGCAGGCGCTCGTAGCCACGGCCCAAGTGATCCAACCGGGGTCACCGTTACGTTTGAGGTGCCCGCCCAGTTTTGCGATGGCCAGCATCGCATCTCGAACAGTCAGGCGGTCGGGTAGTTCCTTTTTACTGGAGGCTCGCAGCACCTTGAGCTGAGTGGAACTGAGCACTTTCGAGGCGGGCTGCTCCTGCCGAGAAAGTACTCGAAGACGCAATAGGTTCCAAGCGATGGGAATGAACAACCCGAGCGCATTGAGCAGTGCGTCTAGGGTTTCGAGCTGACGCTTCTCCAAGGCGCAGCCTGTCTTCAGGGCCTTGAAGTATTCCTCGATGCGCCAGCGCGCCCCATAGGCATCCACGACTGTAGTAGCCAGGCGCCATTCAACAGCAGGACGGTGGAGCTCACGTCGATTCCAAGACCGACGCATCGATAGACGCCTTCAAGAAGGTTCCATGCACTGTGTCATGCTAGAAAGTTAAGCCATGGGCGCGGGACTACGATGTCGGGATCGGCTACATGAACCCGGACTCGACCGCGGTTTTGTTGGCGACTTGCATGAGACGAGGAAATTCACGCCAGTCGGCGCACGCCACCTCCCGCAAGGCAGTCGTCAGACGGGCGGGTAACTGTTGTTGTGAATCGTGTAAGAGCGTTTCAACGATCGCGATGGCCTCACGAGCGTGATGCTCGTCTTGCCGGCGCGCGAGCGCACTGGCCAGTGGCAAGGCGGCTTGCCAGCGGAAAGCGGTCTTCGTTGCCGACCTCGACCAACACTTCATAGCCGACCGCGCCAGATGCTCGCACTCGTCCAGATTTCCCTCCACGTACGCCAACCAAGCCAGGTTGCCGAGCGCGAATCCCTGATACTCGGGCATGTCGTGCTCTTGAGCCAACCCGAGCGTCGCCCCCGCCACACGCCTTAGCCGCTTGTGGTCCCGCCGCTTGCGGTGAACCAGGCAGAAGTATGCCAAAGCCCTCACCTGAATCGTCAGACTCGAAGTCTTCTTGCCTATGGCAAGGAGTGATTCGAGGTTGGCGGCCGCATTTTCCAGATCTCCGCTGAAAAGCAAGATCATGGCGCGTAGGAACGCGGTCATCGAGATCTTCGGTAGGTCATTGCTGAGCGAGTAGAAACCATAGGCGCGTTCGACGAGTTCCAGTTCCTCTGGCCCCGTGACGTAGCGATGCGATGCCATCAGTCCGGCTGCGACGTTGAAACAGTAGTTTGCGCGCTGTTCATCCGTTCCAGCGAGCTCAATGCGCTCCTTGATCGTTTGACCGATCTCCAGCACGCGGGCCGGGTCGCGCTTCCAGTAGTACACGAACATGAGGTCGAGGTGAGATTGCAGCCATTCGAATAGGAGTGGTCCCTCGAGCTGCGGCGAGTTGTCCAACGAGGAGATCGTATGCATCAGGAGCGTTTCCGCTTTGGCGTGATCGTGCTGGCTCGAAGCCGCGAGCTTGCGATGCAGACGCGTTACCGCAACGTCGTCGCAGGTGAATTGCAGCGCCTCGCGAAACGCGGCCTCGGCGGCGTCCAGTTGGCGGATGAGCAGCGCCGCATCGCCCAATGCTTCCAACAGAGCTACGCGCTGCAGTGCGCCCGGTGTACAGCAGGCGAGTTCTTCTTTGGCCGCGGTGAGGGTTTCGAATCCTTTCTGGAAGCGCTGGGTTCGGATGTAGATACGACCGGCGGCTTCATAGTAGTGTGCCGCTGCTTCGTGACGTCCGCATTGTTTCGAGTGCCATGCGATCGTCGTCATCGACGCAGCGGATTGGTCATCGGCAACATGTGCAAGCGCATCCGCAGCGCGTCGGTGCAGCTTGCGGGAAGTCTCTTGCGGGACGCTTTCGTAGAGCAAGTCACGCAGGGCGGAATGGGCAAAGCGATACCAGCCGGTCGAGCCGGTTTCCTGAACGATGTCGCATGACAGCAACCGGACCAGGGTGTCGCGAACGCTGCAGTCGTCCCTTTGTGCCACGGCGGATAACACCGACAAATCGAATGTTCGCCCGAGAACGGACGCCGTTTGCGCCAGCGCGTGTTCACCCGCCGATAGCGAACGAAGCCGCAGCCGCCAGAACTCTCGATCGCCAGTCGACGGTCTCGTAACCAACACCTCGGGATGAAACGTAGGCGCGAGATGCCAGCCGCTGTGCTGAGAATGAAGCAGAAATCCCCCCTCCAGCAACACGTGCAGTAGCTGACGCAGCAGTAGGGGATTGCCTTCGCAGTGTTCATTCACCACGTCGACCAGGCGGGGCGAAGCGTACTCGGCGGCGAGCATCGAGCAGATGGCTAGCTCGACCTCTTCCCGCGTCAGGCGCGAGAGCACGAGCGTGTGAAAGCCCTGCCAGTTCGTGGAACGACCCAGAGATTCGGTGTACAGCAACATCAGCGGCGCCGCAGCGGCTGCGCTCGCGAGCGCCAAGCGCTGCAGCACCGCTTGCGTAAGTTCGTCCGCGCGATCGACGTCGTCTGCCGCCAAGAGCAATCCGCGGTTGCGACACGCGGTGAGCAGCGCGTCGGCGATTCTTGCCGCGCGTGTCTCCCGGGACTCTCGTTCTTTCGACGGAAGTAGCGGGACGAGATCGCCCAACAGGGCAAACACCGGTCGAAGCGGCGCCAGTGGGTCATGACCAACCTGTGCCTCAGTGTCGTCGCAGCGAACGCAGACCACGCGCATCCCGCTGCGAAACCCCAGATCGAGCGCCTCAAGCATCAGACGGGTCTTGCCGATCCCGGGTTCGCCGCGCACTAGGATCTGAGCACCGCCTCCGACTGCGGCTCGCGCCAGCCCCTCGCGTAGGCGGGCGAGCGGCCTTTCTCTACCCAGCAAGGCAGGTCGGTACAGCGGCCCCGGAATCGCACGAAGCTGCAAATGCGACGCGCCCGAGGTGATGCCGCGCGACTCGAGGCTAGCAAGTACTTCGCTCACGTACCGAGGTCGGTCGCTGGGACACTTGCTGAGGAGGCGCAAGACAAGGCTGTCGAGCGCGCGCGGGATCTCCGCAACGTGGGAGGAAGGCGCATCCACGTTGTGGTTCAGGTGCGCCAGGAGCGTCAGCTCGGCGCTATCACGTTGAAACGGGTTCGAACCCGTCAAGCATTCGTAGAGCAGGCATCCCATGGCATAGAGATCGGCCCGTGCGTCCGTGAGTTCGCCACGGATCTGCTCAGGGGCCATGTACGCGGCGCTACCAACGCCGCGAGGAACCAAATTCAAGAATTCCCGAGTCGGTGCGAACCAGTGTGACACGCCAAAATCGACCAAAACGGGGCGTGGGCCAGCCAAAACAAAGATATTTTCTGGCTTCAGGTCCCCATGGATGATGCCCCGCGCGTGCACGTAGTCGAGCACTTGGAGAACCTGGATACATAGGTTCAGCAAGCCGCTACGATCGAAGTGTTGCACGACAGCTTCAACTGGGGGGGACAGCGCGTCGCTCGACACTCCCACCTGCGGGCGCCGCGTGGGTTGAGTGGGAGTCCAGGAACAGCCGGCGGCGGCGTGTGTTCGCAGGACCGCCCGGAGCGTCGGTCCTTCGAGCCAATCCATGGCGTACCAGGGCCGGCCGTCGACCGCGCCGTGATCGTGAATCGATACGACGGCGGGATGATTCAACGACCTCAACGTAGCTATTTCTCGCTCGAAGTATGCGATCGTGGGTTGATCCTTCACGGCTACCGTCTTGATGGCCACCTTCCGGCCAGTGGGAACGTGAACCGCCGCAAAAATCTGCGCCATTCCCCCCCTGCCGGTCAGCCTGGTCACCGAATAGTCGCCGATCTGTTCACCGTGACGAAACACGGCCGCTTCGCTCGACGGCTGCCCCAGCGAGGCTCGCATAGCAATAACATATCACCCCTGCTCGCAAGCCGTAACAGTTGTGAGCCCTCAAGCCGCACTTTGCCGAAATTGTAGCAGCGATCCTGCGGCCTGCCGTCTGCAATGGAGGTGCAATGGACATCTGGCACGGGAGGTGAGCAGATTGTGTGGCTTTGCAACCACCCACAAATTCGAGGAGTCAAATGGCACAATCTCGCTATTCCGATGTCAAGTACATGCTGGTGGAACTCCAAGTAGAGAACAGACACCATTTGGCATTCGTACAGCGCATGCCTGGGCTGATTCGTCAAATCACCGCACGATACCAATGGGAATTCGTCTACGCGGCCTATCCGCTCAGCGGACGGCTGAACAAATTCGTTCACATCTGGCGCATTCCGAGCGAGGTCGATGTGCTCAAGTTGATGGTCGACGGCGCCGTAGACTTCCGCCAGGATGGAGAGGACGAGGCTACCTTCAACTTCGCCCTGGCGTATCGCGACGTTCAAGATCTGATCAGAAGGACGCGGCACGTGTTCATGGCCGCGTTGCCGCACGATCCCGCGCAACTTGGCGAGCAGACTCATACCATCTTGATCGACGCGGCGGGCGGGCTCTCGATCATCGAGCACGCTGCGCTCGACGACCGTGACCTGAAGATCGAGCGAGTTCCTGTGAAGAAAGGCGATCCCCTCGATATCTATCTGCGGCGCGGCGTGACTTGCGGCCTGCTGCCCGCAGAGGACGGCTACCACTTGTTCTACAACTTGGCTGCGCTGAAACCGTTGTCGATTTTTCAAGTACAGCGAGTGATCCGGCGAGATGGACAAACCGTGGTGGTTCCTTTTCCAAACGCCGACGCGGACCTACGCAAATTCAGAAACGGAGGCGCTCTAAAGCTGGCGGCCACGAATGGCAAGGTCTACAAACTCGATGCGCCCGCACTCAAGAAGGTCGCAAAGGCCATCCCGGAGGAAGAGTTCGAGAAGACCAATGAGCTCCTTAAGCCTCTGATCGACGGAAAAGTTCCGCTCGCCAACGTTCCGACGCCGCGCACTTTGGCAGTTGGTGAGGGCTGTCTCTGTTTCGTCGTCAACCTGCAGACGTTTATGTCATGACGACCAAGGTACTCGTCCATGGCACTCATCGAACTCGCACGCTGGAGGAAACGCGTGCGTGGATTTGGCCCCGCATGCGCTCCATGGGAATAACGCGCATCGCGCACATTACAGGCCTCGACAACATCGGAATCCCCGTAGCCGTCGCCTGTCGACCCAATTCTCGAGCACTATCCACTGCGCAGGGCAAGGGGTTGACGAGGCTCGCGGCGGAGGTGTCGGCGGCCATGGAATCGATCGAGTCCTATCACGCCGAGCACATTGCGCGCCCGCTGCTACTCGCTAGCTGGGAACAGCTGCGCGAATCGCATGAGGTAGTCGATCCAAAGCTATTTCCGCGCAGTGCCGTGAGCCGTTTCAGAACCGACCTCAAGATCCACTGGATTGAAGGGTTCGACCTGATTCGCAATGCTACGTGTTGGGTGCCCTACGAGTTGGTCCACACTGACTTCACGCTGCCGTTGCCGAGTGACTCGGGCTGCTTTCCGTTGTCTTCCAATGGATTGGCATCGGGGAACCACGTCTATGAGGCGATGACCCATGGCCTATGTGAGCTCATCGAGCGCGATGCTGAAGCGGTGTTCGCGTGCTCCAGCAACGAGCGACAGCGGCAGCGTGTGGTGGCGCGCGAAACGATAGACTCGGTCGATTGCCAGGAACTGCTCGCTCGATTCGAGCGCGCCGGTGTCTGCGCGGGGATATGGAACATCACGAGCGACGTTCACGTTGCGGCGTTCCGGGTGCTCATCATGGATGAGGTCGTCAACCCCGATCGCCCGCTCCGTCCCCATGTAGGAATGGGCTGCCATCCGTCGCGCGAGGTGGCCTTGCTGCGTGCGTTGACCGAGGCAGCGCAGGCTCGCTTGACCTTTATTTCGAGCTCGCGGGATGACCTCCGTCGAGAGCACTATGTCGAGGCGCAAGATTTGCGTGAACTGCGAGAGCTACGCGCGGTAGGGGCATCCGGTCCTGGTGTGCGCGATTTTAGTGACGTTCCGAACTTCACTTCCAGCGATGTCGCGGACGATCTTGCGTGGTTGCGAGACTCTCTGGCAAGCGTGGGTTTCGAGCACGTGATTGTCGTCGACCTCACCAAGGCCGAGTTCGGCATCCCGGTCGTGCGTATGCTCGTGCCCGGTCTCGAAACTTCGCGCGAGATCCCCGGCTGGACGCCAGGCGTGCGAGCATCAGCTGCCAGCGGGCAAGAGCAATGACCAATACGATTCACGTCTTCGCGGGCCCTTCGTTGCCACCGACGGCCCAGCCCGGTGCCCCCGATTTGATATTTCACCCTCCTGCTGCGCAGGGGGACATCTACTCGTTGGTGGCGAGCCGACCCTTCGCGATCGGACTCGTTGACGGGTACTTCGAACGCGTTCCGGCCGTGTGGCACAAGGAGATTCTGTGGGCACTTTCCGAGGGAGTGCATATTTTCGGTGCCGCGAGCATGGGTGCGCTGCGCGCTGTCGAGCTGACCGATTTTGGGATGATCGGCGTGGGGAGCGTGTTCGAGGCCTTTCTGCGAGGAGAGCTGGAGGATGACGATGAGGTGACGCTCATTCACGCCAGCGCAGATTCAGGCTACCGGCTTGCTTCGGAGGCCCTCGTCAACATTCGCGCGACGCTGGCCCATGCCGAAGCTGCGGGGTTGCTCGACGGTGGGGAAACGCAAGCGCTCGTAGCTCATGCGAAATCGACGTTTTATCCTGACAGGAACTATACGGATCTTGGGAAATATGCCGCGCGTATCTTGCCGGAAGAGCGGGCGCAACGCTTCGCCGAGTGGGTTCGGCAGGCCCCCAACTGGGTAGATGTGAAACGCCAGGACGCCCTCGAGCTCATTCGACGCCTGCTAGGGTTTCGTCATGAGCATCCCGGTCGCGGGCACGTCGACTGGTCCTTCCATCACACGGACGCTTGGGAGCAGGTTCGACACATGTTCCTAGGGGCCGGTGGCGCGCGAGGCGCGACCCGACCTGAAATCGAGGAGATTCGCGCGGATCCGCGACTGTATGAGGAGTTATTGACGCGCGCCAACCTGCGTGCTGCTCGAGCAGAGCTCGGGCGCCGCGACGGTTTCGTGCCGGCTACTGAGGACCTCACCATGCGGGTGTCAGCGCTGGCCGCACGGCATGGTCTGTCCGATGCTGCCAGCTTGCGGGCCTGGATGTTGCAACGAAGAGTCGACGCGCGAGAGCTCGAGAGGTTGGTTCGGGACGAGGCGTACGCTGACAATGCCGAGCTCATCCGGGCAAGCCGGGAGGAAAGCGCTCTGGCCGACTATCTGCTCATGCGGGCACCAAGAGGCCAGGCAGGTAGAACCGGCGTAGGAAGGAACGGCAATCCTCCCGCACCCGGCCTGGAGCACGCTCTGGCCGAGCATGGACCCCCGGACAATCGCGGTGTACCCTAGCCTCGGTGGGCTCAGTTCGCGAACTCAAGACCGGCCGCCTCATCATACTCGAGTCTCACACGCTGATAGGGCGGGGCGGTCACTGCAACCTGCAGCTCACGGACCCCCTGGTATCGAGCGATCATGCCTCTTTGAAGTGGGCCTCCACGCAATGGCTTTTGCGCGATCTGGGCAGCACGAATGGCACATGGGTCAATGGTGAGATGCTCCCCAAAGGACGTGACGTGCCAGTTGCAGCGGGATCGGAAATCGCTTTCGGTAGTCAGCTTCTTGCGTGGCACTTCGCCGATGCGCATCCGCCCGAACCGATGGTCGTGCCTTTGGCCGATGGCGAGCCTTGCTTCATCAAAGACGGAGTGATCGCCATCCCTACCACCAAAGAAGCCGGTGCCAGTGTGTTTCAGGCTTCCGACGGAACATGGACACTCGAACTCGGTGACCAAGTGCTTCCCGTACGAGCTGGTGACTCCTTCGACGCAGTAGGGAGAGCTTGGCGGTTTTCGTGTCCGACGCAGTGGCAGCCAACCACGCCGCTGCAAGCCCTACGCCTTGTCGACGGGAGTACGCTGCGCTTTGACGTAAGTACTGACGAGGAAGAGGTAAGGCTCACGATCGACACCGGGCGCGAGTTGGTGCAACTGGGCGATTCCAATATGTATTACCTACTTCTGACGCTGGCCCGCTTGCGCCTCCAGGAGCAAGAGCAGTCAGTCTCGGAGGCAGGCTGGGTTCACCGAGAGGACCTGGTACGCATGCTGCGATGCGATCCATCCCTGCTGAACGTGTGGGTTTGTCGAATTCGCTCGAAGCTTTCGAGCACCGGCTTTCTCGACTACGCTTCGATCGTTCAACGCCGCGACGGTTCGGGCCGGATGCGCATTGGCGCCAATAAGCTCATCATTCGGCGCGTGCAGTAGTGTCGCCGTCCGCTATGCTTGCCAGCGCGACGAGTCTCGGCGTACCCCTTGGGCCCTGAGCTCCGCAGCACTAAGCAACGACGATGACCTCACTGCCTCTCGCGCCCCCCGCATCCACTCGGGCCGCTTCAAGCCAGAGTTGCGCCGACCGACCCCCAGCGCGTGGGCGCGAGCAGTGCACCCATGCCGTCCGGCCGCGCAACGTCTACTGGGAGACGACGATCGCTTGTGGACTTTCGTGCCAGCATTGTCGAGCAGAGGCTGTCTCGCACCGCTCCCCGGACGAGCTGACTGGCGATCGAGCTCGAGCCCTGATCGACAGCGTTCGCGAACTTGGCAGTATGCTGATTCTCACGGGCGGTGACCCACTCGAACGCCCCGACCTCTTCGAGTTGATCGGCTACGCCCGCGGTCTTCACGTACCGATCGCCGTGACGCCCAGCACGACGCCGCGACTCACCCGCGAGATCATTTTCGAGTTCGCAAAGCAAGGTGTTGCCGCACTCGGGATGAGCATCGACGGTGCCGAGGCCGCGACGCACGATGCCTTCCGTGGCTTCGAGGGCACCTTCGCTCAGGCCCGCCGCGCGCTCGGGTGGGCGAAGGAGGTCGGCCTTCCCGTGCAGGTGAACACCACCGTGAGCGCCACCAACATTCAGGAACTCGAAGCGCTTTATCGTCTGCTCAGTGAACACCATGCTCCGCCGGTCAAACGTTGGAGTCTCTTCCTCGTCGTTCCAACGGGCCGAGCGGGGCTCGGCGCCCTGCCCGACCCGGAAGAACTCGAGCGCGTCTACGACTGGCTGTACGATCTCGGCCGGCACGCGCCCTTCCACGTCGGAACAGTGGAGGCGCCGCAATACCGGCGGCGCTTCGTGCAGCGCCAGCTCGAAGCCGGGCTCGGCTGGGATGACCTTCTTCACGCTGCGGGCCGCCAGGGGCTCGGAGTCCGTGATGGAAACGGGGTCATCTTCGTTTCCCACACGGGTGAGGTTCTGCCGAGCGGCTTCGTTCCACACACGCGCCTCGGCAACGTGAAGGACACTCCCCTCGAGAAGCTGTATCGGGAACATCCGGAAATTCTGCGTCTGCGCGATATGGACCTGCTCCAGGGCAAATGCGGTCGATGCGAGTATCGTTGGGTGTGCGGGGGTTCGCGGGCCCGTGCAGCAGCAATGACCGGAAACGCCTTGGGCAGCGATCCGCTCTGCGCCTACGAGCCCCGGTCGAGCTAGCTCCCCGGCATCGAACACCCAAAGGCGTGGACGCGAGGTGGGTCGATCCGCTCTGCCCCACGATGCTTCCCGCAGTTGCTTCGATCCAGCAAGGCGGCGACTCCGATGCGCGCGACTCGCCCGCGCGCTCTCGACTCAAGGCCTCCGCCAGCTTGAGGCGATCGCGCCACGCACCAGCGGGCGTTTGCTCCGCTTCGCGGCAGAGGTGTCAACCAGAGTGGACAGTGAAGCCTCAATTCCGGGTTGACGTGTGCCGGAGTCTCCCGCACGGTGCGAGCCGAAATGCTGGGAGCGCTGGGGTCGACATGCGGGAGCGCGCGCTGGCGCGCGTGGTGTTGGGTTGGTTTGCTGGCTGCCGTCGCTTGCTCCGGGTCGGGGTCGGGAGATGGCGCGGGCGATTCCGGCCCTGATGGCTCCGCCGACTCGGGCGCCTCGGGCGGCGACTCGTCGAGCAGCGGCGACTCCGGGCCAAACACGGGCTCCGGGGGATTGGGAGGCCGGGGTGAAGGGGGCGCCGGGGCCGATACGGGGGATACGACGAACGCTAGTGCCACGAGCTCGTCCAACGCTGGCAGCGCCGGCACCTCGTCAGCAAGCGGGGGCTCTGCCGGCGCTACCGGGCAACCTTCCAGCAATCCGGTAGAGCTGCCGGAGGGCAGCCGCGAGTACGAGGGCATCGTGAACCTCGTGGACGCCGATGCGGCAGCCGATCTCGACGCGTTCCTGCTCACGACGCAGCCGGACCACTTGGTGCTGCGCAGCAGCCTCGCCGGTCCCTGGAACCTGTTCGTCGATCACTACTACGAAGCCTACGACTTCGTCTTCTTCGTGACCGACCACGTGATCGACGGGGTCGGCATCACGGGCAGCTTCGAAGCCGTCAATCGCCGGCCGCTCGCCGGAACCGGCAACGAGATCGCGGTCGATCTCGGCGCCTACCGGAGCAACGGAACGCTCAAAGGCGTGATCGGCATCCCCTACCACGAAAACTACTATCCTCCCTTCGCGCACGAGATCTGCCACTATTGGGCCGTGGACCTCGATACTCGCTTCGGTTTCGGGGCCTGGCGAGATGGGCACTTCGGCCCGCATTGGGGCTTCAGCAGCGTCAATGGGCAACTCGGCGGTTTCGACGCCTCGACGCTGCGCTGCGAGACGCCCGCGGGTGCGCTGCCTCCAAACTGCACGGCTGGCTCCGGCGGAGTCACTCGCTACGTGGTGGGCGAGTTCGGGGCCAATGCCAACGATTTTCGGGGCATCTCCTACTCGCCTCTCGAGCTGTATCTGATGGGTCTCGGCGACGCGAGCGATGTGCCCGAGTCGTTCTTGCTGCTGGGCGATGCCGCGATGGACGAAAGCAGCGCCGATCCGGACGCGGGAACGGTGGTCGTCGAAGCCACCTCGCTGACCACGCTTCCGTTCGCCGACATCGTGGCACGGCACGGAACGGTCGAACGCCTGCCCCCCGAGGCGCGTCACTTCACGGCAGCCTTCGTGGTCGTCTCCGCCGAGCCCGCGCCCGACTCGGTCATGAGTGATGTCGCTGGCTGGGCCGCCGTTTTGGGCAATCGCGTCCAGCGCCCCCCCTTCAAGTCGTTCGAAGAAAATACGGGCGGTGAGGCGACCCTCGACACCATGCTCGGCTTACGACGTGATGCTTCGGATCCGCCGCCGCCGGAACGCGAGCGCTTCGAATGCGACCCGCTCACGCAGGACTGCGACGACGGCCTCGGCTGCTACTTTCACCGGCTGCCGCTGTGTGCCGCGAGCGACGGCGTGAAGCTCGACGAACCCTGCGATGCCGAGTTCGCATGCGCTCCGGGGCTCGACTGCGTCGCCAACTCCGAAGCGCCGAACGACTACTTCTGCAAGCCCTACTGCGACGCGGGCGACTCGAGCTCGACCCTGGCCTGCGACACCCTGTGCCCGGGCAACTACTATAGCGAAACGGACGCAGGTGGCACCCTGCTGGATAGCGTGTGCCTGCCCTGAACAACGCCGGTGCTCCGACTCTACGAGCGAAGTGCTTCCGCCCGCTTGCCCTGCGGTGGTGTTTCCCGAGCTACCGCCGGTTCCAGCGCCCGCGTTGATCGAGAGCTGCTCGAAATTACATGCGATTCGCATACAAATTACATGCGATTCGCACGCTTTTCTTCAAGCGCCCGCGACTCACCGAGCGGCTAGCGCGACTCAGCCAACTAAATCGAAGTCTGTGCCCCCCTCGGGTCGGAACGTGCCCAAGGGGTATTCGACCTCGCGGGGCCGCCTGCGCCGTGCTCCTCCTCGACGTGGACACGAAACAGAGCGAATGGAAATGGGTCGGGAAGAGTGGCGAGTGCCGCCCGCAAAGGCGCCAACGGGCCTTCACGCACGGCGGCCACGCGAGCGCAGCGGCGGACGCTTGCCGCCGCTGCTGAAGCTGCGCTGGGTGATCTTCGGCGTCAGGCCCAAGAACGCCGCGTAGCGACCAGCGGCTTCGGCCGCGGCGTTCACTTCGCTCGGTCTCGGTCGCGAGAACCAATACAGATCGACCTCCACCGAGTTGCGCGAGAGCACGCGGCGCCAAATGCCCGCGACGCGTCCATCGACCACGATACACGGGTCGAGCATGCCGCCACCAGCATTCACCCGTCGGGAGTGCTCGGGCGCCAGCGTCGCGTCGCGATCGCGATAAGCGATGAGCCATTCGTCGAACGCGGGCAAGAGCCAAACGCCGGCCCTGCTCCGAACCTTCGCGCCGGAAGCGAAGTAGTATGTCGTCTCGTCGATGACCTCGCTCTCGAGCCCGTTCGTCACCGCTTCCAGCGCCAAGCGGGCTTCGCCCAAGTTGAGACCAGACCACCAGGCAAAGTCACCCAGCGTCGCTGGTCCGCGACTTTTGAAATACCGTTCGGCAAGCATGGCGTGCGCGTCGGGCCCCGTGGGCATGGACTCGGTCGCCGGTGCGACACGGTCGAACGACGCATAGGCGAATTCTTTGCCCCGGCGTGGCCCACCACAGATCACTTCGTTCAGCTCTGCGGCAAGTAGCATGTGCGACAGTCTCGGCCCCGTCGTGGCGATGCCGGCCCGTTCGAGCGCCGCAGCGAGTTCGCTTCGGGTAAGTGAGTCGCGATCCTTCAAGGCCCGCGCCAGAGTCTTTCCGCTCTTTTCCAGCTCGCGCTGAGCGAGGCCGAGCTGACGGTGACGTGCCGCGCTCTTTCGCAGTATGCGAGCCGCGCCGAGGCGCGTGAGCCAGCGTGCATCGCGGGGCGTGACGAACTGCCAGGTTCCGCGCAGCGCGTGCGTACGAACGATGTGCCCGCGGTCGAGCGCGCGCTCGATCGCCACCTCGTTTTTCTTGCCGGACACGCGCAGCGCGAGCGCCCACTTCGAACCCGCAAAGTCTTGAGCCTGAACCGCGACGAGCCACGCGACCAGGCTGGACGGCGCCGTGTGCGCGTGACGAGAGATTTGCTGAGCAGCGAGCCGGCGCGCGAGGAGCACTACGAAATGCATAGAGGCAAGGCGAGCGCTTGCCAACGCGAAACGGCACCGAACTCGCGAATTGCGCCTGTGGTGGCGGGCTGCTCGCCTCACCCCAGCCTGCAAGAAAGCTTGCCGAACGCCTGGCGCTCCCCAATACCTCCGTTTCGCTGGGTGGCGTCGAAGGGTGGTCGCTCAGGCACAGTGAGGTGGCGATCTTGCGGGGCTTGTCGGGAGCGGAGCCAAAATAGAAGGTGCCGCGCTTCACGGACCCGACGTCGTCGGCATGGGTGCCCTTGTCGCTAAGTAGTTGCTGGAGCGTGTCGATGGCTGCCCGCTTCTCCCGTCGATCGTGCCTTGAAAGCTTTCCATCGCAACATGCGCGCCCAGGCCGGTTGCCGGATCGAAGGCCGAGGTGAAGAGCGTGGCCGACCGACCCGCCACTTGCCCGACGTAAATCTTCTCCATTGTGCTCACGCCAGTGGGAAGACCGGTCGGGCTGATACGCAATGACCTGTTGAGCCTCCCGTCCTTCAGCCGGCCACCGCCGCCCGATAAGCCTCTGTCAGTTCCCCGATCACCGAGCGTGCCGGCGGCTCCGCGCCGAGATGCAGGTTGCGCAGTTCGGCCATGAATGCCTTCCACATTTCCGGCCCGCCCTCTTCGAGAAGCTGGGCGCGGATCGAGAGTTCCCGTGTCGCCGGCGTGAAGCGCCGACCCCAGGCACCCATCTGTGCAAGCAACGGCACCAGTTGAATGGCCGGCTCTGTCAGGCTGTAGATCGTTTTCTGTTTGTGCGTCGGGTCCGGACTGGGCGACAGCAGGCCGGCGTCCACCAGCTTCCTCAGTCGGTTCGCCAGGATGTTCGAGGCGATGCCTTCTTCGGAATTGTTGAGGAGGTCCCGGTAGTGCCGCCTGTTCCCAAACATGATGTCGCGGATGACGATCAGGCTCCAGCGGTCGCCAAGCGTCTCGAGCGTCAGATTGATAGGGCATCCGGATCGGATTGACTTGTCCACGCAGGTCCTCTGTAAACTGCTTGCAATATAGATACGGTTCTGGTACTCCACAACTGGTTGCAAAATGCACACAGAAAGGTAGTGGCCATGGGCAAGGTGATCGTTTCTGGCTTTTCGCTTTCCGTCGACGGCTACGGCGCCGGGCCGGACCAGAGCCTCGAAGACCCGCTCGGCAAGCGCGGCGAGGAATTGCACAAATGGATGGTCGGAACGGCCATGTTCCACGAGATGCTGGGCAAGGACGGTGGTTCGGAGGGCATCGACAACGACTACGCGGTTCGTTCGATGGAGGGGTTCGGCGCTTTCATCCTGGGCCGAAACATGTTCGGCCCCGTCCGCGGCGATTGGCTCGATGATGCGTGGAAAGGCTGGTGGGGTGACGACCCGCCCTATCACGCCCCGACCTTCGTGCTCACCCACTATCCGCGCGCTCCCATCGAGATGGAAGGCGACACGGTCTTTCATTTCGTCACTGAAGGGATCGAGGCGGCGCTCGAACGAGCCAAGTCGGTGGCCGGAGACAAGAACGTGAAGATCGGCGGCGGCGTCTCGACCGTACGGCAATATCTTCAGGCCGGGCTCGTCGACGAGATGCATCTCGTCATCTCGCCAGTGGTTTTCGGACGCGGCGAGGCGATGTTTGTAGGCCTAGATCTGCCGGCGCTTGGCTTTCGCGTCATCGAACATGTCGCGACGGACGCTGCGACCCACATTGTGCTCGCGAGATAGAGAAAGGAATTTGCATCGTGGCGAAGTTCATCACCATCGGATACGGCGACCCCGCTGGTTACGACCGCACGCCTCAAGTGGTCAGGGATGCCGCGCATGCTCAAGACGCCAAGCTGGTTTCGGAAGGCGCCCTGATCGGCATAGCAGGTACGCCGGTGCAGGTGCGCAATCCGGAGGCGGCCGGCGTGGAAATACAAGGCGGCCAGTTCATGTCGTCCGATCTGCCTATCGCCGGATTTGCCGTGATCGAGGCTGCCAGTCTGGAAGAGGCAATCGAGAAGGTCTCGCAGGTTCCCTGTGCCGTCGCGCATGGCGTCGTCGAAATCTGGCCGCTGAAGTAACTGTTCAACGATGCGGAGGGAGAAAGGGCATGGCGAAGCTCGTATTCGGGATGAACGTGTCACTCGACGGCTATTCGACCATATGGCGTTTCAACCAGGCCCCCGCCGCGAACTGCCACTGTATCGACTGTCGTCCCGCGACCGGGTCCGCCTTTCCGTCCGCTCCAAGGCGCCCTGGTTCACAATCGCCGATGACCTGCCACAGTATTCGGCCCACGTCACGGATGGACCGCCGATCAACCGCTGACAGACGCGAACGAGGCTTGCTCCGTGCTTCGTGGTCATCTTCGACGACCTGGCCATCGGCTCCGAAAGGGTCGGCTGCGATTGAACCGAGATCGGCCGGTGGCTGACCCCAACCCGATGCCCGCTCCGAGCAACCTGTCGGGCGACGAGGGTTTCTGCGCGGGTCCGCTCCGTGCTGCAATTATCGAATGCCGCGCCTGGTATCGGCCTCGACGGTGTTCAGGTTGGCCCCGACTTTGTCGTTGGCGTGCCTGCGCAGGGCTCTTCGCCTCTTCCCCCAGCGCCACGGCGCCACGGTGCCACTGCTGCTGACGGGTTGCTATGCTCGGTATCTTCCTTACACTCGAAGCCATCGAGGGTGGCGAGCACTGCCAGAATACTAGCGTGCCGGCACCTGGAGTCGAGCCCGGTCCTGGCGGCAGAAGCGCGAGCCGACTGGCTCAGCCGAGCGCCTTTTTGGCGACGATGAGCAGGTAGTCGTACTGGTAGCTGGCCCTGCCCGCGCTGCCGCAATTGTGCTCGGTCGCAAAGGCGAGGAAGTCCCGATCGAAGGCGGCTCGCTGTGGGGCGTCGAGACTCCCATACAGCGCTACCATCGGACCAAACGTCGTCTTGAAGAATTCGCAGTAGGCGGCCGGGCTCTGCGCGTGCTCGAGGTAGCGCTGGGGCGTCATGGTCAACTCCGAGACGCCGCTGCCGAACAGCTCTTCGACGTATTGGGGATCGCCCCACAAGATCGGCGGGCGAGCAGGCGCCGGGGGCGGCGGCGCGTGCCGGCCGAAGACCTGAAAGAAGGCTTGGGAAGTTCCGGCGGGTCGAAAGTTCGCCATGACGATGCGGCCGCCCGGCTTGACGACGCGCAGCAGCTCCTGCGCGACCCGCTGATGATCGGGGGCGAACAGTGCACCGAAGCACGAAGTGACGACGTCGAAGCTGGCGGTTGGGAATGGGAGCGCCTCGGCATCGCCCTCGACCCAATCGAGGCTGACCCCGCGACTTCGAGCGTAGGCCTGACCTGCGGGAAAGTTCTCGGGCGTCAGGTCTACGGCCACCACGCGCGCTTCGCTTTCGGCGGCGCGCACGGCGACATTTCCCGTGCCGGCGGCAACGTCCAGCACGCGATCTTGCGCGGAGATACGGGCCGCCTTCACCACGACCTCTCCAATGGACCAGATCAGCTCGGTCGCAAATCGGTGATAGTCGCCCTGAGCCCACATGGCGCGGATCTGTGCTTTGGGGTCTTGCTCGGCCGGGGACTGAGTGGTGTTGGTAGTCATGAGATCCTCCTTCGCGGGTGCTGGGGTCGTGCGCCGCGCTTGCTGCCTGCGGCAGAGCTCGTCGATGCGCGCCCGTGCGGCGGCGTGCATCCAGTGTCTCGCCTGTCGATCGCGCGTCACCCGATGAAGCTTGCCCCGAGTGTCTCGTCGGCCGCTTCCCCACAACGGGCCATTTTGCTGGGCCCAGCGTGGCTAGTTCGGGCCACCCTCGTCTGTAAACCAGCCATGGCGCAGCGCGAAGGATGCCGCCGCGGTTCTGGATGGCAAGTCGAGTTTGGTCAGGATGTTGGCGACGTGCCGGTGGACAGTGTGCTCGCTGACGCCCAGCTCCTGGGCGATGCCGCGATTCGTCAGCCCCCCGGCGATCAGGCGCAAGACCTCTCGCTGCCGCGCCGTCAATGAAGTTTCCGCAGGGAGACTGACGCCTCCCGCAGCGGTGCCAGGCGCGCCTGCGACTGCGGTGTCGCTCTTCGCGCGTGTTGGCTGGTTCAAGCTGGTGTTGAACTCCAAGCTGTAGTCGCGGGCGCGCGCGGCCTCACGACGGGCGCGCCCGGGCTGTCCGGCGCTCTCGAGCGTGGTCGCAAGTTCGCCGAGCGTCTGGGCTACCTCGTAGCGCGCCTGACAGACCTCGAACCCGTGGACCGCGTCCTCTAGCAGCAAGATGGCCTGATCGAGCTGGCCGCGCGCGGCCTCGAGCATGCCTGCCGCCCGGTCCGCGTAGGCGCGCAGCGCACGGGTCCCAACGCGCTTCTCGAGCGCGGAGAGCTCCTGGAAGGCCAGCGCCGCTGCCTGTCGATCTTGCTCAGCGAGGCAGGCGCGCCCCAGCAGTTCGAGCATCGGGGCTCGGTCGAGCTCCTTGTGTTCTGGGAGCTGGCGCAGCAAGCGCTCGACGGCGGCGCGCGCTTCGGTGGGTTTACCGCGGTCGAGCGCCAGTCGCGCTTGGCACAAGTGGGAGGCATTCGAAGCGCCGGCCTGGTCCAGCAAGCGAGTGCATTCTTCCAGGCGACCCTGGCGCCGCCTGAGCTCCGCCAGCAGCACCAGTGGCATGCCGACCAGCGGCTGTCGAGAGCGCTTGGCGCTGGTCAGCGACGTTTCGAGTGAGCGCTCTGCCTCTTGAAAGCGGCCGCGCCACAGGTGAACTCCCGCATACTCCGCCGAGCAGTAGGCGAGCATGTAGTGGCTGCGGTAGCGCTCGGAGAACTCTTGGATACGCTCACACCATTCGGCGGCGCGCTCGTAGTCGAACACCTTGTTGCAGGCGGTGACCAGAAAGCAACAAGCCCAGGCGCCGGAGATGGGGATGGTGGCCTCGCCCTCGAGAGCCATCGTGGTGGCGGCGTCGAGCTGGCGCATGCCCGCCGCGATTTGTCCGCGCTGGACCAGCGTCGCGCCCTGTAGCGCCAACCCCAGCATTTGCAGATCGGAAACGCCGTAGCGCTCTCCCAGCTCGACGGCGCGCTCCCCCAGCTGTCGTGCGCGGTCGGCTTCCCCGCGCAGGTTTGCGATGTAGCCTTCGAGGAACGCCAGCCAGCCGTGATCGGACCCCGGCTCGAGATCGGCCAGGAGCCGGTGGGCGCGCTCGAGCCAGCCGTTGGCGACCGCCAGCGCGCCGCGAAAGTCGACCTCATCCGCAGCGAGCCAGGTGGCCATGCGGGCGGCACTCCGGAGATCGCGAGCTTCTCGGTACAAGTGAAACGCACGCTTGCGCGCGTCGAAAAGCGCTTCCACGTCGTCCAACCACCAGGCGGCCCAACTCAAGCCCTCCAGACACTCGGCCGTCGGCGCTCCTTCGGAAACGCTCTGGAACACCTGTCGCGCGCGCTCCCAATCCCCTTCCTTGAGCAGGGCCCAGCCGTTCTCCAGGGGTGCATTGTCGTGCGCTGGTCTTCGAACCGTCATGCCCACCGCTGCGCGGTGTAGCACTGCTCAGCGCGCGCGCCCAGCGTGCGGCGTCGCACCGGAGTGCCAGCCAGCTCACTCGGGCCGGTAGGGGCAGTCGAATCAGAAGTAGCTGAACGCCGTCGCTTCGGGGCTGCTCTCAAGGCAGTCCTCATTTCCCCACAGGCTGGTGCCGGGTAAGATGACGCCACCGAGCGCTGTCAGGCCGGTCGGAGTTTGCGCGTAGTGCTCGAGCCACGCTGCCACTCGCGAACGACATCGGATTGTGGGGGCCTAAAGCTAGGACGCCGAGGCGCGTGCTCCGCCTTGCGGATCGCTGGGTGCCGGGTGTGAATGGACGCTTTCTCGTCCTCCAGAAGCCAGGTGCTCGCGGCGGGAAGACAGCGGATGCCGGCGAACGCCGTCTCGTCAGTGCCGAAGAACCCGGCATTGAGAAAAGAGAACATGGCGTCCGGCTCGAAGCGGCTCTCCCCATATAGGAAGTGGGCGATGGCGGATGCCTGCGTGCCTACGATCTCGTACTGGTCGTTTTCCCCGAGAAAGACCGAATCCACCCGCACCACGGAGTTGGCGACCGCGACCCTGTTGAGCCCGGGCTGAAACACGACGGCACTGAAGCGGCCTGGCAAGTTGCGGACCTGAACGCCAAGCGCCATCTGCGCGCCCGTTTGCACGATCGCCGCGCCCTGTGTGGTGTGACCCGTGACCACCGCAATCGAACCATCGGGCGTTTTGTACAAGTGAAAGTCGGGTTCGTTGGAATATGCGACGAGTGCGATACGTCCGGAATCCGAGACGGCATGATGCGTGTGTAGCGTGGCCGAGGCGTAGGCGAGCAAGCTCGCGAAACGCTCTTGGAATTCCGAGACCCGCGCACGGAGGTCAGCGGCCTTGGCGCGCACTACGAAGAAACTCTGCATCGCGTGTCTTCTACTCGAACCGGACGCGCGCCGCTTCGAGCGGCTTGAACCGCCAGAGGACCGCACCCATCCGTATCACTTACCCTTCGCTGCTTGAATCTGTCAACCGCCGCCAAAGTTACCGCGGCACTCTCCGTTCGCAAGGCGAAGGCACCACACGGAACCTCGTTGGCCGCACCTCCGAAAACAGAGAGGACCAGTGTCAGTGCGGAGCGAGCTAGGCTGAGCCGAGCAGGCCGCCCTACGCCACGCGACGCTCGTACCGGTGATGCAGACCTCCGACCTGCGGGACGGCCACGACCCCTTGCCCATCAAGATCGGCGCGCTGTTGGAAACTGGTGGCGCGCCAGTTGGGGAATCGCACGGAGGACTGCTCCAGGCGAAGCCCCAGGGCAAGCCCAAGAAGGTTATCGTGATTGCCGGAGGCTGGCCTCGAGCTGTCTCATGCGGCAGGGGCGCACGGTTGAGCCGCAGGGGCGATCATTGGAACTGCCCTCCTTGTCGGTCGAGGAGCACGCCACAGAGAGCGCAGATACAAGGATGAGAGGGTGGCAAGAGCGACGATACATACGACAGCTCACTGGCATCGAAACATCGAGCAGAACCCATGTTCTCATAAAGCGAGATCATGAGTCCAACGTCGCTGTTTCCGCCCTGATCGCCTTGGGCCCTCTCGTTGCAGCGGCGTGGGAACCACCGAAAACGGCAGCACGCCGGCGCCCGCCTGCCCGGCGTGGTTGCATCCCCAGGAGTAAACGTCCCCTTTGAGCGTGAGGGCGGAGAAGTGGCAATTCCCGCCCCCGATTCGTGCGACGTCGCGCAGCATCGGACTCCCGAGGTTCGGGTCGCTGGCGTAGGCGCAGCGAACGGCGCCCCGCTGATCCAACACACAGATCCGTTCCCCGGAGAGGGCTAAATCGACGAAGGGGACCGAACCGGCGAGCGTCACGGGTTTGCCGGCCTGGTGAGCGGGCCTTGTGCATGCGACCTGACCTCGCAGATCGATCGCGCACAACCACGAGTTGCTCAGCGCGATTCGCGCGGCTCCATTCAGTGCCTGGATGCGCTCGAAGCTCTCGCCGGATTCGAGCGGGGCACAGTGGACGGCCTGGTCCGCTAGACCGCAGACCGTGGCGTCGGATACCACGAGCTCGCTGAAGCTTCGTCGAGGTCCGCGTAGCGAAAACACCTTATCGGCGCTCTCTTCCTCGCCCTCTCCACGCCCGAAGCAGCTGACGGTTCCTCGCGGGTCTCGCGTGCACGCGAACCGGGGCCCGGCCGCCAAAACCGCGGCGTGCCCGACGGAACCAGGCTGCCTTGGCTGTGCCAGGTGAAGATCGAGTGGAACGTCCGGGTCGAAAGGGCTGGAGTTTGGCTGCTCGTGCCTGGCGGGCCAGGCGCAAGCGACTCCTTGCGGACCCGACCCGCAAGCGTAGCCTCCACCCAAGACGAGTGCGGACAGGCCGTCGAGCGCTGGTTCCAGGCGGGGTGCGTAGCGATGGGCGGTGGGTGGGGCGAATTCACCGGCTGCCGACACGCCCTCGGCCGCCCCTTCGGCAAGCGCACGGCCCCAGCAGTACCAGCGCCCGGCGACGCCCGCGCAAGCCTGATCTGCGCCGACGGCCAGTGCGTCGACGTTCGCTAGCCCCTCGACCTTCACGGGTTGGGGGTAGTTGGTTCGAAACTCGGGCGACAGGGCACCCCAGCAAGCGACCTCGTCTCGAGTCAACAGCGCGCATGTGACGTCGCCGTGTGCCGAGATTGCCGTCACCTTGGCGAGCTCGACCGGAACCCAGGTTCCCGGCGCGCTGCGAGTCAATTCAGTGGGAGAGTGAGCGAGCTGAGCCCAGGAGTTTTCGCCCCGGCACGACACGCTCCCCTCCTCGCTCAACAGACAGGCATGGCGTCGGCCCGCCACGACCTGCCGCACGCGCTCGCCCCCCTGTGCGGTCCCTGCTTGGAGTGAGGTCGTGGCGCGCCCGGTAAAAAGAGGAGAACACTTGGCTCTGCCTGCGCCAAGTGAGCAGAGCCCCTCCGGCCCGATCCAATGACGCGCGCCGTCGCCGTCCTCGAACGCATGGTCCGGCACGACTTCGTCCAGCCCCCAGCAGTGCGCGTGCCCGTTTTCCAGCAGTGCGCAGGTGATCCGTTCGCGGGCAAGTAGGCTCGTTGCAGCGACGTCCGCGATCAGACGGGGGCTCGCTGGTTCTGCGTTGGCGTGCGGCTTCGAGTCGTAAGCCCCCCAGCACCAAACGTGGGAGTCCTCGTCGAGGGCGCAGCCGTGATGGGCGCCCACGGCAATTTGGACGACCGGCGGCAGGCCGCGGACGAGCACGGGCCGAGCCGACTCGGCGATCCCGGCAACTCCGAGCTCCCCATGTCGGTTCGAGCCGAAGCAGGACACCCGGCCTCCGTGGAGCACGCAGGCGTGTGCTCGCCCCACACCGACCTGCGACGCTTCCTCGATCTCGTAGCTGCTCGCTTCGGGGGCTCGACCTGGGAGCAAGCGCCAACAATCCACGCCGCGTGGGCCGAGCAGCGCGCACACGCCGAAGCCACCCATACTAATGGGCTGCCGAGATTGCGCCGGCGGTGTTTCGACCGAGAGGGGGGGGGCTGCCGGTGGTTTCATGGGGACCGTCGGCGTCGAACCGCACGCCCAGGTGAACGCAGCTGCTGCGCAGCTCGCCATCAGAACCTGCGGACCGCGCATGCGCCTCATGGCGCGTTCGAGCTGGCGCGGGGATTCGGCAGCCGGGCGTGGGGGTCGAAGTGACAGCCGCAGGATTCCAGCTTGGCCGGGTCGAATCCGAAGAACCGCTCCTCGAGATCGTAGCACTCGGGCAAAGCGTAGTCCTTGGCGCTGGGCCCGGCTCTGCATTTCGTGTTCATCTCGATGTAAGCGTCGGTGGACCGTTTGCATAGCGCTCGACACTCTGCGGAAGACGATTCGGGGTGCTTCGGCAAGGGTGGCATGCGGGGGCATTCGCACCCTTCGGTCGCTCGTTTCTCGTAGGGGTACCACCCGGCCGAGCGTTGACAATCCTTGGTGTCCCACATCTTGACGAAGTTGTGTGTGTTACCCTGACACAACCGGTAATAGCGATAGAACGCCGTGTTTAGCCGACGGCAAGCCTGGGGGCACTGGTCCGGCGCGACCGCTCTTTCGTTGCCGACGTAGTGGCAGCGGCAGGCGTCGATCTGTTTGCGATCGAGCGCGAAGAACTTTGCCTCGAGCTGTCGACACTTGGGGTCGTCGTAGAGCTTCTGAAACGGGAGACGAAAACAAACCTCCCACATATCGTAGCGCAGACGCGCAGCCTCGTCACAGCTCGACTTGCATGCCGGCGTGTCGACTTCGGGTTCGACTTGCGCAAATTCGGCTGGAAGACGCGGTTCGCAGTCGCAGCGCTCGAGCGTGGCTGCATCGCCCTCGAGCTCGCGAGTCGCCTCTCGGCACTGTTTCGTGTCCCACAGCTTTCCGCTACGATGAGGCCCGTATCCGCAGAAGCGCTCCTTTCGGTGTTCGAGCAGCCAGTGATGGTCGCAGGCGGCCTGGCAAGGATCGCGCGGGGCTGCGCTGGGGGCGGCGGACGCCGACGGCGAGGCGGACACCGCCTGGGCGTGTGCACTCGAAGACGCGCTGGGTGCCGTCGGAGTGCCGCTGTTCTTCGGATCGCACGCCTGCAACAGAACGAGTGAGGCGGCGAGCCGAGCCAGTCGCGCCAGTCGAGGAGGGCTCAAAAGCCGCTTTTTTCCAGGCATAACTGAAAGAACCCCACGAAGGGGCGCCCCTTGTTGTTGAAAAGCCCGCCAAAGGCTGCTGGTGTCTTCGTGGAGACCGTCGGCGTCGAACCGCACGCCCAGGTGAACGCAGCTGCTGCGCAGCTCGCCATCAGAACCTGCGGACCGCGCATGCGCCTCATGGCGCGTTCGAGCTGGCGCGGGGATTCGGCAGCCGGGCGTGGGGGTCGAAGTGACAGCCGCAGGATTCCAGCTTGGCCGGGTCGAATCCGAAGAACCGCTCCTCGAGATCGTAGCACTCGGGCAAATCGTAGTCCTTGGCGCCGGGCCCGGAGCTGCATTTCGTGTTCATCTCGATGTAAGCGTCGGTGGACTGTTTGCATAGCGCTCGACACTCTGCGGAAGACGACTCGGGGTGCTTCGGCAAGGGTGGCATGCGGGGGCATTCGCACCCTTCGGTCGCTCGTTTCTCGTACGGGTACCACCCGGCCGAGCGTTGACAATTCTCCGTGTTCAACCGTTTCATGAAATGGTGTGAGCTGCCCCCGCAGAGCCGATAATAGCGATTGAGTGCCGTACTTCGCCGCCGGCAGGCTTGCGGACACTGGTCCGGCGCGACCGCTCTTTCGTTGCCGACGTAGTGGCAACGGCAGGCGTCGATCTGTTTGCGATCGAGCGCGAAGAACTTTGCCTCGAGCTGTCGGCACTTGGGGTCGTCGTAGAGCTTCTGAAACGGGAGACGAAAACAAACCTCCCACATATCGTAGCGCAGACGCGCAGCCTCGTCACAGCTCGACTTGCATGCCGGCGTGTCGACTTCGGGTTCGACCTGCTGGGATCGGGCTGGAAAACGTGGGCCGCAGTCACAGCTCTCGACGGTGGGTGCATCGCCCTCGAGCTCGCGAGTCGCCTCTCGACACTGCTTCGTGTCCCACAGCTTTCCGCTACGATAAGGCCCGTATCCGCAGAAGCGTTCCTTTCGGTGTTCGAGCAGCCAGTGATGGTCGCAGGCGGCCTGGCAAGGATCGCGCGGGGCTGCGCTGGGGGCGGCGGACGCCGACGGCGAGGCGGACACCGCCTGGGCGTGTGCACTCGAAGACGCGCTGGGTGCCGTCGGAGTGCCGCTATTCTTTGGATCGCACGCCTGCAACAGAACGAGTGAGGCGGCGAGCCGAGCCAGTCGCGCCAGTCGAGTAGGGCTCAA
Organism: uncultured delta proteobacterium; assembly: GCA_963809955.1. Classification (GTDB taxonomy): domain Bacteria; phylum Myxococcota_A; class Polyangia; order Polyangiales; family Polyangiaceae; genus JAICQQ01. Next base: position 25,646 of record CAWELQ010000005.1, on the reverse strand, counting down.
AAGCCGCTTTCTTCCAGGCATAGCTGAAAGAACCCCACGAAGGGGCGCCCCTTGTTGTTGAACAGACCGCCAAAGACGGACCAGGAATGTCGGTGTCGAAAACAGGTCGTCGGTTCGCTGATCCCGTCGATTCTATCGAGCTGGTTCGTGAGGCGCTGGAAGTTTGGCCCGTCCGCCACCGGGAGCGTGACACCAAATGTCACAGCGTCGCCCAGGCTCGCGAGCATGGCCGCTTCTTCATGGGCAATCGAGGCGATGGATCGCGTGCCGAACTTGGAGGTCAGTGTGAGCGTGGACTTCACGGCCGTGCCGTTCAGTATGAGCTTCCTGGTCTGACTCTCCAATAGCAGTCCGGTGATCTTGGTGGCATCTGCGGGCGGGCTTGCCGTTCCGGGCGCCGAGCTCTTGAAGCGAAGGGGAGCCGAGTCCGTCGAGAGCTGCAGGGCGCGATGGTAGTTGGCGTCCTTGTACCAAAACTCGGGATCGCCCGGATGCACGAAGACGTTTGGGTTGGGCACGGTTGCCAGCTGGAGTTTGCGCTTGATCTCATTGGCCGCGACCTCGGTGTAGGCCGTGCCAATGACCCTGAGGCGCCTGTCCGCTTTGACCTTGAGCCACGTAGCTGCGTCGATCGGGATCCCCTGCCGCGCGTCCAACCCGTCGAAAATGTAGAGTTCGTCGACGACCTTGGTGGCCGCGTTCCCAGGGTCACCCCACTTGAACAACGGATTCGCGCCGGAGCTCCAGCCCCCCGCCGCGAGGCGCTTGATGGCCGGGGGCTGGGGCGGCACGGCTTTTTGGTTCCGAGCGATGTGCTTTTCGGCAGCCAGCGCCCTGAGAGCGCTCTCGAGCAGCGACTTGCTCGGATTGTTCAGGACTCCGTAGCGTGCAAAATGCGGCACGGGAAAAAGGACGAGCACGGACTTCTTGGAGTCGACGAGCTGTTTGTCCCAACCCATGGTCGGGTAGTTGAAGTACTGGTCGTTGCCGAAGGGATTGACGTACCTTGCGACGTTGGTCGGGCTTTCGAAGTACGAGCTCAGCGCGCGCGTGTAGTTCACGTCGTCGGAGTTCGTGTGCGTTCCCGAATTGTCGACCACACCGTTGGAGTCGCTGCGATCGTTGGCCTCGTTCTTGAGAAACAAGAGCGTATTGATCTCATGAGTATCTTGCGTGAAAGCGGGGGGAATGATGACCGGCCAGGTCGTTGGTCGCCCGAGCGTATACTCGAGCACAACGATCTTCGACTTGAGCCCGGTCACGTCGCTGAAGCGGCCCGAGACTTCGCCCGGGGGCACGTTCTTGGGCAACGCCTTGACGTGCTCGGTGACATCCAGGAACACCAAGTCGAGATCGATACCCACTGCCGACACGGTTGGCGGTCCCGCCTTGAACTCGAAGCGTGTGATTCGCAAGTTCTGCGTACTGGACTTGGGGATCAGGGTTGTCTGGAAGGTCGGGTTGCGGGAGACCGTGTATTTCTCCTCGATCTTCAACACTTGTTTGCCGGTGCGTGGCGCTTTGATGCTGCACTTCAGGGTCACGTCGTTCACCTTGTCCGGAACGTCGAAGAGCAACTTTCCCTTGACGGAACCTTTGGCCTCCTTGATGGGGGTGCCCCCGCCGTCTTCGAGGGTGACCTTCATGCGCCTGAGAAAGCGATTGACCTGTTTCTTTCCAAACTCGTGTTTCCACGACACCACCACGCGCAAGGCCTGCTTGGTTATGCCCACCGTCGTGCTCGCGCCTTGTTTGGCCAACGTTGGCGCTGTGGATACGGAATCGTTCGACTTGGTCGTGAGCTGATCGGAGGCTTTGCCGAGGTCACCCACCCTGAGGGCGTCGCGCATCACCAGTGGGTCGATGGTCGTGCTCAGCTGTTCGAGGGTTTGGTTGCGGAACAGGGCAAACTGAACCGCGCTCGGCATGGTTTCGGCGACGAAGTCGAAGGTCAGGTTCGTCTCCTCGATCGTTGCCTGGTCCTTGGTAAGCACAATCAACGGTTCTTCGGCGTCGGGTTCGCGGACATGAAGCTCGACCTCTCCGTCGTCTGGATTCAAGACCCCCAGCGTCAGCGGGCCATGCCCGTTGGCGTCGAGATCTTCGGTGGCGCGGGCGCGGCGCCGCCATTCGGGGTACTGCTTACCATCCTTGCCCGAGTTATTGCCGGGTGGCTTCGGTAAGACATCGAATTCCTCGTCGAAGAAGAAGAGCTCGACGCGTCGATCGACGGGGTCGTCCTCACCGTCTTCGGCTTCGGAATCGACGCGATCGCCCCCGGCCGACAGTGGAAAGTGCTCACCACAGCCATGGCTGACAATTTCGATGTCGTCGGGCAGTGTGGTCTCGTCCTGGTTCATGTAGTCCGCGATCAGCTGCTCGCGCGTCTGTTTGTCGAGCACGCCGTTCGTGGGCAGTGTTGCGAACCTCGCGCTCTGGCGCGCTGCCGGAAGATTGTTGTGGGCGTTCTGGAAGCTTTCGACGAGCTCTTCCCCCAACGCGCCCACTGACGCTCCCGGAGTGTTGAGGGCCGTCATCATCAGCAGGTCTTCGCGGGAGCCCCAGCGACGCGTCTCGGATACGCTGGAGTCGAAACGCGCGAGCCAGGCATCCACATCGTCCTTGAGGTAGGCGGCCATGCTCTGAGCTCGCTCGAGACTCAACGAGTCGTTGGTGGAAGTGCTGCCGGCCGTGTCGGTGTGACCAACGATCAAGAGCTTGCTGGCGGGGTTTTCGTCGTATAGCCCCTTGATGCGTTTCAAGCTGGGGATGGCTTCGGGTAGCAAGAAGTTCTTGTTGGTCTCGAAAAGCAGCCCGTTCATGCGGACCTGGACTACCCGCGGGTGCAGGCTGACGACCTGGCGTTGCTCGGTGAGCATCAGGCCGGGATCGTCGAGCTGTGTGGCCTCGAGCACGAAAACGCCAGGGGCTTCGCGCACGATCGCGCCTTCCTTGGGCTCGGCCCAGATCCCCTTCAGCCTTTCTTTCAGTGCGTCGGGATCGACGAACTCGACGCGTGCGGCTCGTGCACCCAGGCGATCGACACCTGCGAATCCCCCGGCGTCGGTGGTCAACACCTCGACCTTGCCCGCCCAACTGAACTCCAGCTTTACACCATCGAGCGGTTGGCCAACGTGGTCGACCAGGCGCAGCTGAAACAAAGGGCGTGGACGCAGAGGCACGTCGAGCTTGTCGTTGATGTCCGCCGCCGCTTCCTCCTGCCCGGCCACGGTCAGCGTGGCTTCGAGCTCCAGGTGCTCGAAGTCTTTTACGACCTCGGGTAGTTCGAGCGAGAGCGCTGCGCCGCTGCCGCCGACCAGCTTGAAACTGCTCGGGTCAAGCTCGATGACCAGCTCGCGTGGTCCGATGCCCACTGTTTCTGCAGCGTCGTCGGGTGCGGGGGCGCTCACGTCGACTTCGAACTCGGGCGCGCCGCCCGCGGGCAGCCGCAGCGTGCCGGACAGCGTCTCGAGCTCGCCGAGATCTTCGCTCTCGCCTTCGTTCGCCTTGGTCAGCGCCTTGGCCGAGAACTTCAGTTCCGCGGGCTGGCTGGAGTCGACGCTGCCGCTCGTGAGCCCGCTTCCACGCTGGAGCAGTCTGACCTGGACGCCTTCTACCCCCAGCCGCACTCCCGCCTCGGGCAGGGGCACCGGATCCAGTTTCACGCGCAATTGCTTCGGCACGTTGATTCAGTCTCCCTTGCTGACGACCCACCGATACGCCGTCGGTGGTGGTTCGCAGCCTTCCTCGAGTTCGAAGCGCTGTTCGATTTGCGTTTTCTTGCCGCAGGGCGCTGTCTGTTTCTGGGGGTTTTGGCAACCGTAAGCCGTGCAGCGGCGAAAGACCACCACGCGAGCGCTGTCGAAGCAGGTCCAAAGGTAGATGTCGTGCACCTGTTCGTGGCCGAAACGGCATTCACGGTTCGGTGCGAGAGGCATCGGAAACGACTCCCAGGGGTCCGGTCCGCACGCCACGAGCAGAGGCAGCGCACAGATGCCAGCGAGCCAGGCCAGTGCCCTCGGTGTCGAGCCGGTTTTGCCGGGAAGCGAGCTGCCAGTGCGCATCACGTTACCCGAAACTCGGGCCCCCCTTCCGCTTGCCACTCCTCCACGACTTTGGTGATGAAGTTATCGTCCCAATCCTGTTGTGCGGTGGCGATCGTGCCGTTCTGGGTTTCGTCGTCGTAGAGATCGTGCAGATGGCGTTGCTGAGGGCCCAAGAACGTGTTCAGTTGCGCGAACATGGCGTTTCGCGCGGTCTGCCGCGCGTTCCCGGTTTTGCCGGTGCCCGATATCTCCAGAGCAATGTTGGCGCAGTCGATCATCGCACTGATGATGTCCATGTGCCGCTGCTCGTGGTTTTGAATGCGCTGTTGCTCCGCCGCAGGTCCACCCTCGACCAGCTGTCTCGACACGAAGCTGTGCGCTGGGTCGTGTCGCGCTCTGAAGCCGGCCTGAGTGTTTCCCGAGAACCCCGTCCCGCAGCGAGCCAATGTGACGGTCGCCCCCGGCCCGGGAAGTGGAATATTTCGGCGCGGAAATTGCCGCTGATTGGTGATGCTTATGCCGATTTGAGAAAACTTGGCGGTGGCGATCTCGGCGACGTACTCGAGAGAGAGTTCGTTCAGAAACACCTCGGGGATGGCGCTGCCGGCACTTTCGTTGGTTCCCGCGTTCGAAGCCAAGAAGCTCAGCTTGAGCTTCATGAAGTTGGTGGCTCGAGCGACCATGCGCGAACCCGCGATGGTGTGTTCCGTGGTGTCGCCGCGGAAGCGAGCGGTGAAGAATCCCTTTTCGGGTGTCACGCTCACATTGCGATTCGTCGCGGTGATCACCCGATTGGTGATGCTCAGGTCGAACTCGGCTATGCTCTCCGCCGTTTCCAGGTTTTCGGCTTCGGAGATGACAATGTCACCATTCGGCATGTCGTCGGGTTGATCGATGTCGATCACCGCGATGAGTGGATTCGTTTGGTCGGGCTCAATGCTTGCGTGAATCGGCATCGCGAGTCTCACTCCGCGCGTGGCACTGCCAGGCTGAGGATGTTTGCCAAATCCGGCAGGCCAACGATGACCGATTTGACGTGAGAGCGAATGGCGGTGATTCCGTCTTCGACCTGTTCGGCAATCTGTTCTGCGGCGTACTCACCGAAGGACTTACCGGTCGTGTACTTGTAGGCGTCCTTGCCCGTGGCCGCGGCGAGTGCCTGGCTTGCCGCGGAGTTGACCATGAACTGAAACGGATTGGGGTGGTGTTGCGACTGCCAGGCGTGCGTCAGCTCGTGAATGAACAGGTCGGGGTTCCCGGTTCCGCTGAAGCCAGGTCCACAGTTGAGCACGACGAAACCGCCCAGAAGCGGCAGCTTCACGAAGGCCGTGAAGGGCCGCCCGAAGCCACCGAGACCATCGGAGATCAAAATGCGCACGAAGTTCAGACTGGTCCCGAACACCGGAGTGGCTACGCCACGTTCGGCGGCGGTTATCCTGCGAAGCCCGGTCGGGAGCACGATACCGCCTGGCAAACCCACCGCCAGCGCAGCCGAGTTTCGTTGCGCATTCAGGTTGGGAAGGGGCTCGGCGGCCCAGGTTGGCCCCGAGTTCGCGAGATCTTCGGGGGGTTCGCTGGAAGCTACCGGCTCCTCGTCGCGCTGGGCTCCGTTGTCGCAGGGGAAGCGGGCGACCAAGCGGTTTGACTGACCCGTGCTGACGAACGCCTCGTGAGGATCGAGAGCGGACACTCGCTGTGCCTCCGAAGGGTTGGGGCTGAACGGGATCTTCGCACTTGCCATATCGTTGAATCGCTCTCAGTTAGCCTCAACTACTCGCCAGGATTGCGCGCGGCTTCTCCAGACGCAGGCGAGGGAATGTAATACGAGCCTCGCCTGGCGCGACGCCGTCGATGCGAGCGAAGCCATTGGCGTCGAGCTCGCCGTCTCGACTGGAGCCATCTGCCAGAATCAATTGGAACTGCTCGTTAGCCAGCGGCTCGCCGTCGGAACCGCGCAGCTCGACCTCGATGAAGTCGGTGGGCTCCTCGTTGGCCTCCGATTCCGAGCTGGTAGCGCCGCTGACCAGGAGCACCCGAGCGCCTTCGCGGCGGGTCGTCGTGGGCGCCTCCAGGTCTATGCTTGCGTCTCCAACGACGATGTTCAGGGGATGATCCCCGGGCGGGGCGTCGAAGGGCCCCAAGATGCCGGCACTGTTGGTGCTGCCCTCGTGGGTCGCCTCAGGAAGCTCGAGCTTGAAAGAAGCGTCCGACAGGATCTGCTTCCCATCCTCGGTGAGCAGCTGCAAGTGCACCTGGCTGTCGTTCGACTCCCGACCGAGAACGAACTCGCGAGTACTTTGTGCGCGCTTGCGCCACTCGGGGTACTGCGTGCTCCCGGGGCCCGAATTCTTGCCTGGCGGCGCCGGCTCGATGCCGAACTCCTTGTTGAAGAAGAACAATTCCACTCGGCGATCGAGAGCGTCTTCCTTGTCGTCTTCCGGCTCTTCGTCGAGTGCCTGTCCAGTCTCGTCGAGCGGGAAGTTCTCACCGCATCCGTGCGCGGTGGGGGTGATGTCGAGGTCACCTTCCGACAAGGAGGCACCGTCGAGCGCCATGTACTCCGTGATCAGGTGCGTTCGCGTCTGTGGGCCCGCGATGCCATCCACCTTCAGCCCGCGCGTGCGCTGAAACCAGCGCACCGACTCCTCGTCGGCCTGCTTGTTGGAGAAATCAGGCATGGCCTCGATCATCGCGAGGTCCTCCACCTCGCCCCAGCGCTTACTCTCCGGTACGCTGGTCTCGTACTGGTCGAGCCAGTTTTCCACGTCGTCCTCGAGATACGCAATGGTGCGCTCGGCCCGTTCGAGGGAGAGCGGATCGTTGATGCTCGGCTGTGCGGTAGTATCCGCGTGCCCGACCACGAGCAGCTCACTGGGATCGCTGCGCTCGTAGATCTTTCGAATCTCTTTCAAACAGTCGATCGCGGTCGGAAGCAGGAACGTCTTGTTCGTGTCGAACAGTGCGCCACGCACACACGCCAGGTGCAGCGTCCTCAGGCTGGCGAGCATGCGCACCTCGGGTTCGCCGGCTGCGGGCTCGAGCACGACCAGAGGCGAAGTGAACTGTCGCACGTCGGGTTCGATCGTTGCCTCGTCGTCGGACGCACCCAACACTCGATTCACGTCGACCTCGACGCTCAGCTCGTAGTCGCCAGGCAGAACGTCCTCGTGCACGAGACGACCCGACTCGTCGGTGGTTCCGGAAAACGACTCGGGTCCCGTGATCGTGTAGTCCGAGCCCGCCAGACGCGTGCTTCCGGTTTTGTCCCACAATTCCACGAAGAGCTTTCCGACCGGTGGCGTGATGACCACCGTGTTTGGAACCGCGGGTTTGAGCCCCACGTTCTCGATTGGCGCTCCGGTCAGGACGAAGCTCTTGGTGTTGACGCCCGTCGGTGGGTTGCCCAAGCGCCGCTCCTCCCAGCGCGGGTCCAGCAGCTTTGCTAGCGCTTCAACGCTCAACACCCCGACCGAGCCCGAAACGCTCACCACATCTTCAAGCGTGGCTACGCCGGCCGGATTCGTGGGAACGGTTTCTACAGCTTTACCCGCTTTGAGCTCCACCTCGAGCGCGCCGATAGGTTGCCCGATCTCGTCGACGAAGCGCACCTCGAAGAACGTGAGTCTGTCCGGGGGCTGGGGCCGGGCGATGGAGGGTAGGGGAGAATCGGGAAGGGTAGGGCGCTCCCTTTCCGTGAGCTCGAGGTCGGGTGGGATGCCCAGTAAGGGGAACGCTCCCTCGACCACCAATAGTCTTCCCGACTCGAGCGCGAGTTCGAGCTCATCCACAATCCGCACGAAAAAGCTTTGAGTTTGGATTGTGGGGTCAGTGCCGCGAGGCAAAAAGAACGGGTCACGCCCGAGCAGTGCGTGGTGCAATTGCTGAACTACGAACACAATGGGTGCAACGTTCCAGCTAACTCCTAGGCGGAGCTCCCTGGCTGCGATCCGGGCGCGCACCCTTTGTTCGTGGGTTAGGCTAGGCGGACCCGTCCGAACCACTCGAATGCGAATCGTGTCCCCCATGCACGTCAGGAACGAAAACTCGTCGTCCAACACCGGGATCTAGCCTTACACGAAGTTCGTGCCGGCGACGAGACTGCTTGGCCACCTGCAGTCGTTTGATTTCAGTGAAGGTCATCGTTAACCGTTAACGATGGCGCGTAGCTCCGATAAACGCTCTCGTGTGGATGCTAAAGCGCCCGGCCCGAAGAGTCGGCACCTCACCGGTAGCAGCAGGGGGATCGTGGACGTCGAGCGCCGCCCGCGGATCGGTTTTCGAGCCGTGCAGGGCCCTGCAGCCGCGGTCAGCGGCTGACGGATACATGTCACGCCTGGGTCGAGCGCTGATGCACTGGGCGTCGAACAGCAGCCTGTGCTGGCAAAACCCTCCCAGCACTAGCCTGATGGTATACACCCTAGCGGTTGGCACCTGGGGCGGCTACACCGACTGGGAGCTCCCCAACATCGGTGAGCTGGTCACCTTGGTCCGCGGATGCCAAAACGGCGTGGAAGGCAATGTCAACGTCTTGAGCCAGTGCAGCATGTCTCCGGCTGGGTGTTTGACGACCGACACGTGTACCGCCTCGGTGAGCTGCTTCGGTTGCGACGAGGATGCTGGGCCCACCGCCGGATGCTACTGGCCCACTGGCGTGACGGGGGATTGCTACCACTATTGGTCGACTTCGGCTGCAGGGACCCCGGGGTACTACTGGCGCATGAGCTTTCGCTGGGGTGACATGAGCTCCGCGTTTCAGAGCGACGGGGCGTATTACGCGCGCTGCGTGCGTCGTTGAACCGCGTTAACCACAAAGGTGACGCCGCGATCATCGAGTACGCCGACCCCAAGGTCGCCGTGACCAACTTCACGATCGGCCGAGAGAAGATGGCCGAGAAGACCGACGAGGACATCCTGGCGCTCTGGAACGAGGGTATCGAAGCGACGGAGGAACTGGTGCGCGACCACGATCACGTGGCCGTCGAGATTCCACTAGGCAAGCCCCAACTCAAGTATTTCGGGGCCGGCGACCAGTGGGTGCCCCGAGGCGATGTGCTTCGCTGCGAGATTCTCGGGTTCGACCTGAGGACGAGGACGAGGGTTGACGCCAGCAGCTCGTCCCAGAAAAACCATTTCTGGACCTAGGCCTTGCGGCGCGCCAGACACCTCGGGAGGTTCTGTTCGATGACGAGGATGACGCCCCCTTTTCACCCTCAAGCTCCAGGCTCAGCGCCTCGGCCAGCTTCAGCCGGTCCGGGCGTGGCAGCGCACGAATCGCGTCCAGGATGTCGCGAACGTTGTTCATCCGGGAAGCATACCGAGCGGATGGCGCGCGGGGGTTCCAAATTCCCCTGCGGTACAGGCGGCGTGACAGGCGCGGCTCCACGCGACCCAGCCCACCTGGATGCCGGGTCCCGGCACATACGCGGCACATGAGATGTCCACGCGTAACGAACCACGGTTGTTCGTGCTTGATGACAAGTGGGGGCGCCGGGAATCGAAGGCGGCGGCGATCTGTAGCGACGCGGAATGTGGTGGGTTTCCACGCGGGGTGACCTGGGCGGAGTCGGTTTTCGTCGCTTCGCGTCGGTCTACGTTGGCGAAAGTCAGGGAGGTGCCTGAGAGGTGGCACCCCGCCAATTGTCGATGCCGAGCTCGTGACCAAGAGCACGGACGTACTCGAAGTGGGCGACGTCACCGGTGACGAGCGTCAGTCAGTGATGAAGCGCGATTGCTGCGATCATCACATCCGGCATACCGACGATGCGTCCCTGATTTGAGAGGAGCACGTCGATGGAGGGTGAGGCACACGAGAGAAGTATAGCGCAGTAGAGGCACTGCCTCGCCAAGGCGCCGTTCGTCGCGCAAGCACGATGGCCCAGACAACTGGGGCTGAGCCAGAGCGACGGCGTTCGAAACGAGCAGGTCGAGCATCGCGCCAGCGTCGACGTCCCCGTCGGCGTCGTCAACGATTTCAGCAAGATCGCGTTTTGGCGAACGACAGGAGGACTCGGCGCGCGCGCTAACCTCTAGCGGCGAAGTCGGGCACGTGCAGCAGGCGCTCTCACAATCTGAGGTGTGTTTCACCAACGACGAGATCGCCGCCATTGGACTTGGCGCCACGCCTTTGGCTCGCCTACTGGAATTTCGAGACCGTGAAGTTCCAATAAGAAGCGTGCCGGTTGTAGTTGTTGTAGATGCCCGCTCCTCCCGCGGTCAGACCGTCGAAACTCGAGCTAATGGATCGAGTGCTCGCGCCGCCTCCGCTCACTGTACAAGTGATGGGAAGCGTTCCGTCGCCTTGCGTCGTGACCAAAAAGCTGACTGGGATCGAGTAGTCGCCCCCCCAGCTCGTCGAGCTCAGCGTGGTCTGTACACCGTCTTTCTTTGCGATCAGATACAGACGCTGCTGTTGTTCACTTGCCGTGCACAGCAAATAGTTGTCGCTGTTCCAGTAGTTAATGACTATTCCCGAGTAGTCATTGTCGCTACCCTGTACGTAGACTTGGTAATGCGTGTTTACCAGGCGCTGAAAGGCCCGCCCCACTAGCAAACCAAACGTGTTCGGAACGTTGGCGGTTTGCGTAAGCTTGCCATTGACCTGCTGCCAGCCAGTTAGCGAATTGAAATACATCTGCCCCGACGAAGCCAGATCCGCCGAAGCGTTGTCCTGCATATAGTAAAGGACGTTGTGAAGTGTCGAGAGATGTCGCAAAACGCTCCAGTCATGAGCGAAGAAAGAGGTTGCGGTTCCGCTGCATGCGGCCAGCGTGTGAACGCCGATGACAGACGATGGACTGGTCTGAGTGCCCCACGTTGGCCCGCCCGAATCACCCTTGTAGATGCCTTGATTGGCGTTTGTGGGGATAAAGGAAAGAAGATTGAAAAATGTACCCGAAGGCCCGGTATAGGTGAATCCGACTTCATCGACGAGCGCAGTTCCACTACGAAGTGTACCGGATCTACCAGCACAAGTGTTTCTTCCCCAGCCGGTCTGAATGAGTGCCTTGTTCAAATAGTAGTCGTCGACACGATTCATCTCGATCGGCGTAAACATTGGAACCACGGAGTTGGTGCTATTGATGGGGTTTTCCAGCTTGACCACCACGGCATCGGACGAGGTGCCTCCGAGATTGCTAATAGAAGCGCCCCGTGCACAGGTCACGTCACGATTCGCGCCGGTGCATAAATCCGGGACCGCGGGAGCAGGAGCCAGAGCTAGAACGTGTGCTCGCACGTTGTTGGCGGGCGCAATTGGGCCGCCGATGGTTCCGTCGGTCGTCACGCAATGCCGGGCCGTGAGTACCACGTCGGGAACCAGCAAAGTGCCGCTGCACGTTTGACCGTTCGGGGTGCGCACATGCACGGTCCGCTCCTTTTTGAAAATGCTCGCTTGGGGGTTGCTGTCTCCGTTCAGGATCGGCTGCTCCGTAGCCGCCCAATCGTCGAGCTCCGAGGAGTCGGCATCTTCAAAGGCACAGGCCGTGACATCGAAGCATGCAAGCATCACCAATGTGGTTCCTATTTGTTTCATGATGTTCCTCGGTTTGTGTTCGATCATCTCACGGTCGTGTATTTCTGAAATTCAGCTGTCAAAATTTCGGTGGGCTAGTCTCGGGGCCGCTCGAATAGTCGTGGCTCTGCTGGATGCGCCCCACGAACGAAACAAGGCAACGTTCGTGCCCACCGCGCCATCCAACGCTTCGCTGCCAGAAGCCACCGAGAGTGCTGCCTGGAGCGGTGCGGCACTCCGCGGTTGGCCCGAGCAGTCCGAGTTGGCGCTCCGAGTTGCCCGAGTTGTCTGGACATGGTGCGACAGGTCGGCGAGCGAACTTTCATGGATGCTCAACCCTGCCACTGGAGCGACCGCACCCGATGCGCGACCGTCGGTCAACGTGCTGGACGGCGCGCTCGGTCGTGCGCGAATCCTCGACGTTACCGCTCAGACTCTGTCGGAGGCGGGGCCGGGTTCGCTGCTGCTGGACGACAGGCGAGACACGACGCTTTCTTGTTCCCCTCACCAAGCTCGACAAGCTCGGTCAGCCTGTGGAACTCGCCAGGACGACGCTGGCGTTGGGCTTGGGTCGAAGGAACGCCCGACGCGCACCGACGACGTTCGGCTACGCTACGAGCTGAAGCGCGCGTGGAAGGATGGTACGCGTGCCGTGGGTCGATGTCGCCACCCAGCCGGAGGCCGGCGCCGTGCTCGCCGAGCTCGAGCACGCCGGCGACAACTCCGGTCAGCGAAAGCCTTGCCAGCGTGGACGACTCGAGCTGAGTTGTTCACTCTCGGCCCACCCCGAGCGCTCCCCCCCCTACCCACAAGAATTCGCAGGTGAAAATCCCTATCCGCCCGGCCGCGCGGCACGCGTCAGGTGAGCAGCGAGGTCTTCCTGGTAGGCCTGTGCGAGCTCGGCTGAGCTACCCCAGCAGCTTTTCGAGGTCGGAAGCTATCGACTGCGGCGTTTTCTGCGGAGCATAGCGCTTCACTACTTCACCTTGCGCATCGACGAGGAACTTCGTGAAATTCCATTTGATGTTGCGATTGAACAGCCCGCTCTTTTCGGCCTTCAGATGCTTGTAGAGCGGGTGGGCTTTGGGACCGTTGACGTCGACCTTTTCGAACATCGGAAAGCTGACACCGTAGTTCTTTTCACAGAATTGTGAGATTTCTTCGGCCGAGCCGGGCTCTTGCTGCCCAAACTGGTTGCAGGGAAATCCCAGAACCCTGAGGCCGCGATCGGCGTAGCGTTCGTGCAACTTCTGGAGCTCCTGGTACTGTGGCGTGAACCCGCAGCGGCTTGCGGTGTTGACAATCAGCAGGACCTTGCCGCGGTAAACGGCCATGCTTTCAGGCTTGCCGTCGAGAGTCACCAAATCGATATCGTAGATGCTGTTGGCCATGGTCAGTGACTTTGGGATCAGGTCGTTCGGGCGCAAGCTCTATGGTTTCTTGCTCACATCCGCGTCCAGGTCACGCTATCCGTCAGCGGGGCGTTTCCTGCAGCGCTGCGCGCTTCGATCACGTTCTGTCCTGCGCTCAGGGCGACATCCGACCAGATGAAACGGTGATCCGGAGCGGTCTTCGAGCCCTGGCTCGTGCCATTCACGAAGAGCTCTACCGAATCTTGGTTCGAGTAGACTTTGATAGGGGTGGTCGCGGTGGTGCGCTGGGTGAAGCGGCGGGAAGTGATGTAGACGACGGGATCGGTGGCCCAGTTTGCCTTGAACCAAAAGAAGGCGTCTTTCTTGGTTTGGCGGTCGTAGCTGACGAGACCCTTGTCGTTACGGCCCGGCGTGTCGCCCTCGGAACGAGAATCCACGGCGAAGTCGAACATTGCCCAGACGATCTTGCACCAGAGATACGGCCGGTCTTTCATCTGGAGCCAGTGCGACTCATGCACGAGGTTCTGCCATTCTTCGGGGTGCGGCGAGCCGTAAGGGTCGGGCTGGACCGGCGGTTCCTGGTGCTGCGAGATCGCTGCGCCTGCGCCCCACTCGCTGACCCCGATCTTCCAATCAGGGCGGGCCGCGTGGAGGCCATCGGCCCATGCGCCGAACTGGTCGTAGCGGCCGAAGGCGTCGTACCAGCCGTAGTAGGTGTTGTACCCGACCACGTCGCTGTGCCCAGGAAGGCCGCCCGTGTCGCTCGTGCAGCACTGCGCGTAGGTCGAAAGCCGGTGCGGGTCTTCGCTGTCGACGAGGCGAGCAAGCGAGCTCAACAGGTCGTTGGTGGCTGTGTTGTCGGTACGCTGCTCGTTGCCGATGCCCCAGAACAAGATTGACGGGTGGTTGTAGCCCTGTCGAATCATTTCGGTGAGCTGCTGGCGCGCGTTGGCACTGAAGGCTTCAGTGGTCGAGATGCGATTCACGAGCGGGATTTCTTCCCAAAGGATCATCCCCGAGCGGTCGGCGAGGTCGAGGAAATGCGGCGCTTGCTGGTAGTGTGCGAGACGCACGATGGTTGCGCCAAGCTCCAAGATGAGCGCCATGTCCTCCTCCTGCTCGGCGTCGCCGATGGCCCAGCCGTGGTCGATGCGGTCCTGGTGGCGATTGACGCCGTGCAGGTCGAGATACTTGCCGTTCAAGAAGAAACCCTGCGCCGGATCGACCGAATAGGAGCGGAACCCGAGCGGGACGCTGACCCAGTCGACCACGGTGTCCCCCGAACGGAGGATCGCGTACGCCGTATAGAGGTTTGGCCCAGCGCGTCCGTCCCAGAGCCGGGGGTTCATGATGCTCGCCGTGGCCTGCAATTCGCTGGTAGCTGCGGCCGCGACCGTCGTGGAGCCGGTGAGCGTGTCGACGACGGCCCCATCGGGGTCGACCACCACGGTATCCACCGTGACGGGTTCGTCGGTGGCACGGTCATTCGTGACGCGTACGCGGGAAGCGAGCTCGGCGGATGCGGCGCTCACATTCGTCGGGTCGAGGTATACTCCGTCGGAAGCGTAGTCCATTGTGTCGATGTGCAAGGTGTTCGTTACGAGTACGTGCACGTCGCGGTAAATCCCTCCGAAAAATGTGAAATCGGCTTCGAGGGGGGGAACGTCATTGACGGCGGCATTGTTTACCCGGACGGCCAGAACATTGTCGCCGCTCGTCATCACTTTCGTCACATCGAAGCGAAAGCGCGCGAAGCCGCCACGATGCTGTCCCACGTTTTGACCATTGACGAACACGTCCGTCACGATGTTCGCGCCGTCGAACTCCAAGTAGACTTTCTTGTCGGCCGCCGCGGCCGGCAGCGTGAAATGGCGTCGATACCAGCACGAGCCGCGATAGTAGTTGCTTCCGCTATCTTGACCGTCCTGTGCGTTCCAGCTGTGCGGCAGGGTCACCGTCGCCCAGCTCGAATCATCGAAATCGACCGCCTCGGCGCCACTAGGATTGCTCTTGATGAAGCGCCAGTCATCATCGATGAGCGTCCGCTCGCGCATCGCTTCCGGTGGCTGATACGCATTCGGCCCTCCCGCCCCGCCGCTCGTTCCGCTGCTGGTGCCGCCCACGCCGCTGGTCGCTCCGCCCATGCCGCTGGTCATGCTTGCTACCGCGTGAGTGGCGCCGCCCGCCCCGCTGGAAGTGTCAGTCATACCGCTGGCCATACCGTCAGTACCTCTGGAAACGCTGCCAGTTGCGCCGTTCGTCCCGTCGCTTCCGCCGCCACTGCCCAACCCCGAGCCGCTGGCTCCGTTCGGTATGCCGCTGGTTGCCTCTGCCGTCGTCCCGTTGCTCCCAGTCCCGCCGGCACCTTGGGGCACGCCGTCGCCAGAGCACCCGACGAGCAATGCGATGACAATGGTAGATACAACGAGAATGCTGGGAATTTTTCCGGTGTTGGGCAATGAGCCTCGAGGGGTTGGAGAGTGGAGTGCTGTTCGGGGGGCATTGTACTCTATAGCGGCGCCCGGTCGATCGGGGTCTGGAAGAAACAGGAGATTCTTGTCTGTCCCTCGCCAAAAACTACAACACGGATTCAGAGTATCGGTAGGCGCTCAGGGCAGATCGGCAGATCGGCAGATCGAACGTCACCGGATGGGTTGGACGACATTGGCGACGGCACCACACGGAACTCGGGGCCATATCGAATCGAACATGATCCTGAGCTCCGGCGGAGCAGAACGCCTGACGGGCTCTGGCGACCTACTCTTCAAGGACTTCGGCACTCCTCTCCGATTGCAGGCACCCTACCTGCCTCCAGAGGAGCGGGTTCGCTGGTTGCGACAGTAGCTGACTCAACGGGCGCCGCGAATCACGGCAAAGCTCAGCTCGCTCGTGCAATCTGCCCCGGCGACGACCGGCGTCACCTCGCGATACTCTTCGAGGGTGATGTCGAAATCCCCCAGGGGGCGTGTTTCGCCGGGCATGAGGCTGAGCGAGCGGCCCGCCGCCCTGACGTCGAGCCGGTGGCTCGCTGGCGAGCTCTTGGCTCAGCAGCTTCGCCAATTTCAGGCGATCGGGTGGCGGAAGGGCCCGGATGGCCTCGAGGATGTCACGCACGTTGTTCACCGATGCACCTTACCGCCGATCGATGGCGGGCTGCCAGCAGCCTCAACCCTCGCCTGACCGCACCCATTCCGCCAGCCCCTGCTGCGCTCTGGGTTCGCCGTGGTGGAGGGCAACGCTCTGCACTCCCGGAATCGCGTGCAGCCAGTGGGCGAGCTCCCCGCGATCGGCGTGGGCGCTGAGTCCCGACAGCGTGACGACTTCGGCCCGTACCGGCACACTCTGGCCGGCGAAGTCGACGCGTTCGCTGCCGCCACGACGCGCGGCGCGTTGGATGGCGGCGCCTGGGGTGCCGGGGGCTTGGTAGCCGACGAACAGGACGCAAGTTTCGGGGCGGGGGAGCAGCTCGACCAGGTGGGAAACGATGCGGCCGCCGGTGCACATGCCGCTGCCAGCGATCACGATCATGGGGTCGTCGAGGTCGGGGAGGCGGCGCGAGTCTTTGGCGCGATGCACGGCGTACAGGCCCTCGAAGTCGAGGGGATCGTCGCCACGGGCGAGGCGCCCGCGCGCTTCTTCGTCGAAGAGTTGGCGGTGGGCGGAATACGTTTCGGTGATGCGCAGGGCGAGGGGACTGTCGACCGCGACGGGCACGTCGTCGAGTCGGCCCGATTCGACCAGCTCATTCAGGTAGTAGAGCAACAGCTGCGTGCGCCCGATCGAGAACGCCGGGATCAAAATGTGGCCGCCGTCTCTGAGGGCGTGACTGATGGCGCGCTCGAGATCATCGAGCACGTCGCCCGGTTCGCGGGAGTGGTCGCGGTTGCCGTAGGTACTTTCGAGCACCACGAGATCGACGGGCCGATCTGGCTCGTCACCGACGCGAGTCGTGTAGCCCACGTGGTAGTCGCGGAGCAGCGGGCTTCCGGGGCGGCCGAGATCGCCCGAGACGATGACCCGCGCGACCGGACTCACCAGCTCAACGCTCGCGGAGCCGAGAATGTGGCCGGCTTCGTGAAGCTCGAGTCGCAGCGGCGCGCCCGCGACGCTGCTGGCCTGTTCGTAGCCCAGCACCTGGCGCTGCGCCCGAAACCGCTGACGAAACTCGGAGATGTCGCGAGCGCTCGCCCCCTGCAGCCCTAGCGCCCCCAGCAGATTGTGCTCGGCGACCGAGAACGTGGCGGCGGTCGCGTAAACCGGGCCGTCGAAGCGCTCCAACACCTCTGGCAGCGCGGCCACGTGATCCAGGTGTCCGTGGGTAAGTACCACGGCGTCGATGCCGCGCGTCGCCGCTTCGGGCAGCCGCCACCCACGCGCTTCGCTCCCTTGCGGCTTGCCGCAGTCGACGAGGACCGCTTTCCCCGAGAGCTCGACCCGCGTCATCGCCCCCGTCACGCTGCGGCACGCACCCAGCAGTTCCACGCTGCCGTCGGGCACGGGGTGCGATGGGGTGCAGGTGTGGATACTGGCGCTCATCGAAGTCACCGCAGTTTCTCAGAGCAAGAGCGTAGCTCGCCCACCCAATGCCGAACAGCCACGACAGGGCCTGCTGACGCGCGAGTGTCAGGCCCTGGTTGCTGCTGCTCGGCAATGAAACCCGATCGGACGGGGTGCATGGCGGAAAAGCCTCGGGTCAGGGCCCCGTGGGTAGCGCCACGGCGGGCGCGGGGGCGGTCGCATCGGGCGCGTCCGGCTCGTCGTTGACGGCGTCTTCCTCCGTCGGCTCGTCCACGGGAACCTCGTTGCCAGTAGCCGTAAGGAACCCCAGCGAGCGCAGCAGTCGGCGATCGTGCACGGCCTGCCGCGCGATGATCGACCACTCGAGGTACCAGGCCCACATCGCCTCTTCGGCTGCAAGCACGTCTTGCGGGTTGGGGCTCGGCACCGCTGGCGCCCTGGGTTCGACCTCCAGGCTTTTCAACAGACCTTCGGCCGCGCCCAGCACCGCTTCGCTCAGGCCGCGCCGCGCGAGCAGATCGCGCGCCGCACTATCGTCGCCAGAGCCGCCCTGTTCCAGATCGCGCACGCGACGCACGAAGGTGCTGACGCTCACGCTCACCTCGAGCCCGCTGGTCTGCCGAAGGTTCAGAAACACCCGTTCGGAGACCTTCGGGTAGCTGCGATCGAGCGCCGCCTTGCAGATAGGAAACCACTTGTTTTCGAATGCATCGAGCTCTTCGTACACACCCGCCGGGGCGCTCGGCACCGGTACCACGTCGAGCCTCGTCTCCGACGCCCGTCGCAACAGCGACCACCCTTCCTCCAGATCGGCCACCTGAAAGCCGTGCGGTGCCAGCGCGCCGAACACGCGCGGGCGGCTGATGCCCCGCAACAACTTCAGTACCCGCACGCTCTTTTGTCCAATCGTCAATGCCATCGTACACCTCTATCGGTTGGCGGCCGCCGGCCGCGCCCTTGGTTTGTGGGTTTGGTTGGCTATCGGCCCCCGCCGCACCACAGTTTCCTGATTTTTGCTTTGGGGTTGGTTTTAGTTGGCGTTCGGCGACCAACCGCGCTTCCGAGCGAAGTTCCCAGCCTCGACGAGCCACCACTGGGCCTCTCGAACAACCGGTTCCACCCCAAAAGCCTGGCCACCCGGCCTCGAGAACTAACGGTTCCACCCCAAAAGACTAATGGTCCCACCCTAAACCAACACCCCTCCCGCCCTCGAATCGTCACAACAGACCCAGGGAGCTACGTCTGAGACCCAGGGTGGCCGGCGCTCGAGCCTGGGAGGCCAAATTTTGCGCCAGAATGGGCTGAATTCGAGCCGTGGCGGGCAATGGGTGCAGGCGCAGCGGGCGGCGCTATAAGTCCCCGTAATTGTGGGACACTCAAAGTGGAGGCGCCGGGAATCGAAGGCGGCGGGGCACAAGCGGTAACGCCGCGGGATGTGGTGGGTTTCCACGCGGGGTGTTTTGAGCGACATCGGTTTACGTCGCTTCGCGTCGGTCTACGTCGGTGAAAGTCAGGGAGGTGCCCGAGTGGGGGGGCTGGCTAATTCGAGCACGGATTTCCCCGAGCAATGGGCAGTCAGGGTGGGGACTCGCGAATGACTCGCCAGCAGGCTAGGCTTCCCTCGATGGCTCAAGAAGCAACTGGCGCCTCCGGGCTCCTTAACGGCAAGACGATCACCCTGGACGCACCCGTGCCGTCGCTCGACGGACGGCGAGTCCATGTCGTTATCGCCCCGGAAGACGAAGACGTGAAACTGAGCGAGGGAGAAAGCACCGAGCTCTGGCACGAATGGCTTCGTTCGGGGGAGCAGGGCCCCATCTCCGACGACGGCGAACCCGAGTTCCCGTGATCCAACGAGGGGACATTCGCTGGTTCCGATTCACGGCTCCGGACAAACGGCGCCCAGTGCTCGTGCTTGGGCGGCCTGACATTCTGCCATCGCTCGCCCAAGTTCCGGTCATACCCCTGTCGACTCAGCATCGGGCGCTGTCTTGGGAGGTGCCGTTGTCAGAGAGCGACGGCATGCCGACAGCCTGCATTCTCAAGCCTGAATGGATCCGTATCGTCGAGCGTCGACAACTCGGCCCGTTGATCGCCTCGATGCCGGAGCATCGTTGGGGAGAGCCTCGAGCAGCGGTGCTCGATGTCCTGGGTTTCGAACCATGAGTACCGGTGCGGAGCGCCAGACGCAGTTCGCCCAGCGCACGTCTTCGTCGGCCGACCACGGAACCTGCAGACATACCGCGAGGCGTGGAGGTGTTCATGTACGACGAGCCCTGCGACATGAGGCGCTCGTTCAACACGCTGTCACTCGTCGTGGAACAACGCATGAAGAAACGTTTGACGGACGGTGACCTGTTTCTATTCGTGTCGAAGGACCGGCGCCGAGCGAAGGTGCTCCACTTTGATGGTACCGGGCTTTTTCGCTCAGGCCGCGCCGCGCGAGCAGAACGGGTAGCTGCGACCGAGCGCCGCCTTGCAGATGTCGACCCGGCGACTTTCCAAGAAAGACTGGCAATTCTCGCTGCGAGCTCAGGGAGGTCCCGGAGTAGAAACGCCACGACAACGGCGTAACTTGTGGTAATCGTGGCGTTATTGTTGTGGAGGCGCCGGGAATCGAAGGCGGCGGGTGCGAGCTGTAACGGCGCGGAATGTGGTGGGTTTCCACGCGGGGTGATTGGGGCGACGTCGGGTTACGTCGCTTCGCGTCGGTCTACGTCGCTGAAAGTCAGGGAGGTGCCTGAGTGGGGCTATGCGGGCTTGAAAGCAATACCCAGGCGGCCTTGGACTAGCTCCCGAGTGTTGGATAGCATCCACTCGACGACCTGCGACCATTCCACAGGGGCAGTTCTGGCGTGTGGTGGATCCACTCCCAGCTGAGTGAGATCCCCGCCGAGTCTGCCGAACTCTCGAACGGCTTCGACCACCGCGACACGTTCGGACTTTGCCCCCGCTCTCTCCAGAAGTTCGAGGAAGCCGGTGAGCACCCGGGCTATGGGGGGCCAGCGTGGGATCGTCTGCGGCAACGGCTCGACCAGGCGGCAGAGTTCACGTCGCTTCCGCCAAGAGAAGCGGAGGCGGTTGCCCATACGCGCAGAGTCCAGGAGTCCTCCGTCTGCGAGCCCGTCAAGAGTGTCGGCGAGGTTCCGCTTGGTGTAGCCAACGAACACCAGGTCCGCGGCTCCGAAATCCGGAGCTGGCCAGTTCAGAATCGCGGTGATGACATCTGCGCGAGCACCGACACCGAACAGCGCACGGAGCTTCAAGTTGACCAGAGCCGGTTGTCCAAGATCCGGTGGACGTGACTTATTGCTGAGCTGCACCGTCCATGGCTCCTTTCCGCCCGCTGCTGGCCAGGTGCCACCGACCTGGCGTTCTAGAGTCGTGGCAAAGGGCGCAAACGCCGCTTGCCCCGTCCCGCTCGTGAGCTTCAAGAGTTGCTTGAGCCTCGGTTTGGATATGAAACGATGCGACTTGGCGCACCAGTCGAGCGCTTCGTCTCGAAGGCGCGGGTCTTCGGGCGAGAGTTTCGCCGTCAGTATCAGGAGCGCTTCGAGATCGATGGCGATTGGGCCTGCGTCCTTGATGCCAGCAACGCCCAACGTTGTCCATTGTCGCCACAGAAGGTCGAGCAACTCTTCGACCAAGCTTGCCCTAGCGCTCACTTTCGCCTCCGAAGGCCCGAAGCGCGAGTTCTAATTGTTGTGAGAATCCTTCAGAAGGATCGTGAGTCCTACACCAAGCCGCCGCCTCACTCAGTTCGCCGGGTGATGGTTCCAACTTGACCAGGTCGACAGCGTGCTTGCTGCCCGGACCTTGATCCACACTCGCGTAGAGTTTGAAGAAGATCTGATCTTTGCGTCCCGCAAGATGGAGGACGAGGCCGCCGAAACGTCGCGTTGTGGTTCGCTGCTCAAATCCCTCGGGGAGTCCGAAGTCGAGCAAGCTCGTGGGTCCTCCGTTGATCCAGTCCTCTCCGAGGCCAGTTGCTGCTGCGACGTCTCGAACCGCGGACAGAAGGAAGTCCGGCAATGGTTTGGCAGACACGTATCTTCCGGCGTTGACGACGGCGACAATGTCGAGGTCCTTGGTGGCGCGCTCGATCAAGCCCAAGAGCAAAAGGCTGCCACCGCCAATAGCGACGACTTCGACTTCCTCGTCTCTGTCGGTGAGCAGCTCTCCCAGCAGCTCGAGGGCGTCTTCGAGAGACTCATTCGAGAACGTCATTCGAGAAGTTTAATTTCTCGAAACGGGAAGTCAAACTTCTCGTCACTTGGGTGCCAACTACCCTGTTTTTCGCGTGGAGGCGCCGGGAATCGAACCTGACTCAGCACGATCCGTTTTTTCTTTGCGAGTCGGACACTTGGGGTGCAAGTGCTGGATCGGGTTCGGATTTCGACCTTCCGCTGGGTTCCGCCTGGTTCCGTTGCCCACCGTTCGGGTTTGCAGGCTCGGGGCAACATGGCGGCAACGTGGCTTCGCGCCACTGCTGCGCTGCAATTGGGGGATTCGCGTTGGCCGCTTCAACCACCCGTCAACTGGCGACGCGCGGAGAGTCAAACGGCCAAATGGCGCACCCAGGAATTGATCGTCGTTGACCGATCCCAACATCCGGATTCAGGGCCAACACTGCCTCGCTCGCGACGACGCAAGGTGCCGTCCGTAGCGCAAGCACGACGCCCCAGGGAACTGGGGCTGAGCCATCTTGGCGAGAAGTCTCTCCCCCAAAGTTCAGTCAGGCGGATGTGGGTCTGGGACCGGTTGCTACTTCGGTTGCGCGGGGGCGATCAGCTCGCCGAGCATGCCGTTCGGTTGGAGTTTCGAATCGTGCTGCGCGGGTGAGCAGGCTGAGAGGCGTTTTCGTAAACCGTAGGTCTGCGGTTCAAGTCCGCAAGGTGGCTCAATTTTCAAACCCACCAAACAACAACAAAAACACGGTCGATTCCGCTGTTCGCTGTGCCACAGAGCCAGCGGGCTCGACCGCAGACACGTCGCAACGCGACTGAATGCGACCCAGTGTAACGCTGGTTGTGGCAATGGCGTGGAAACGGAAACGGGCGGCTTGGGTCGTGTCTCCGCCGACCCTCGCTCACTGGACGACTGGGAGCGCGCGCCAGTGTCCACCAGCACTGGCGCCGCCACCGGCGGCTGTGGAGGCCGCCAGTTGGGAGGGTGTGCTTGATACCTAGAGCATGGTTCCCCCGCCCGGGTATCGCGGCGTGTACGGACGTGCGAGTCGAGCGCATGAGCGGCGGGCACACGGTTCGCTCGGCTTGTTGCCGTGCCACCCACCGCGGGCCAGCCGGCCCGAGCCAGCTGCACTCACCCGGGCTCCGCACGGCGCAACGACAACTACGCGCGCCGGCGGCCGGAAGAAACAGCGCTTTACCAGTGCGTGGCCGAGCACTGGCCCGAGTTCCGAGAGCGGATGGAGGAGCAGGGAGGGCTGCCCAAGTTCGTCGAGGAGGAGTTTCACGCCTACCTCGGTTGCGGACGCCTGGAGGCAGGCTGCCTGGAGCTAACGTGCCGCTCTTGCGGGCATTCGCTGCTCGTTGCGTTCAGCTGTAAACGTCGCGGGTTCTGCCCGTTATGTTTCGTACCAGCGCAGGCGTTGGAATTCGTTTGGAATTCGTCGTGGCTGCTAGTTCATGTGTCAGACAGACAAATTAGCGAATAAGTTTAAGCGCTTGCAGTTGGGTGAAGCGCCGAGGGCTTTGCGACTGGGCAACATAACCGGGGACGCGAGTGCGTACGGCAACGTGAAGTTGCACAAAGCGTCCAGTGATGGGTGCCGTTGAAGACGGCGCTCAGAGTCGTTCGAGCCAGTCGATGACATTCTGCTCGAGTGGGGCGGGGTGGGCATCGTTGCCACTGTCTCGTTCACGAAGCTCGAGCAAGCGATGCAGTGCGTGACGTTTGCGGTCCAGGCTCACCGTGCGATACCGCATCGTCGTTTCAGCTCGCGCGTGGCCGAGCAGATCTTGGATCTCGGGCAACGAGACGCCGGCCATCAACAGATGGGTTGCCGTGGTATGGCGAAAGCTGCAGACGGGATGGAGCTCTTCGCGTTCGAGCTGGGGCAGGCTGGCAGCAGCCATCTGGATGTACTTGCGGGCGATCTTGTAGAGACCCTGGCGGGTGAGAGCATTTCCTCTGCGTCCGATGAAAACGTGGTCGCGTACTTCCGGTCGTGGACAGCGACGGGCGGCTCTGAGGTATCCGCGAAGCAAATCAGCGGTAGCCGGCCAAATGGGGACGGAGCGACTCTTTCTGCCCTTGCCGTGCAGCACGACGTGCCCGGGCTCGTCGAGGCGTACGTCGCTGATGCGCAAGCCCACCAGTTCGGAGGCCCTGGCGCCGGTGTTGTACAAGGATCTGAGCAGGGTCAAGTCCCTGAAGCCGTCGGGCTCGGTCGTGTCCACCGCTTTGAAGATGGCGTGCAGTTCGTTCAGTTCGAAGTAGCCGACGAGCGTCTCGGGCGCCTTGCGGTGACGCATGGCCAAAATCGAGGCGCAGTACGGAGTCAACTCGGGGTGATGGCGCTGTAGCGCTCGAGCCATGGCTCGGAAGGCGGCGAGACGGACGTTGAGGGTGGCGGCGCCTGAGCGGCGCTTCTGTCGAAGGTGACGCAAAAACGCTTCCACCAAGTGCGTATCATAGCGCTCCACAGAGCTCCGGCTGGCAGATAGGTCACTGCGCGTGCGCTCGGTGAAGCCGAGCAGCAGCTTGAAGGTCGTTCGGTAGGAGTCGAGCGTATGCCGGCTGCGTCCGGTAACGGGGTGCAATTCGCCCTCGAAGAGCAGCGACAGCGCATCGGCGAGCGTTACCGAGCAGGGTCTGCCATCAGCCTGTACGACCTTGGCCCTACCGGCGTCAAAGCTCTTCTTCGGGCGGCTCTTGTCGTTCATTGGAATTGGCCAATACATCCAAGGCGTCGAGCTGGCGCAGGCAATGCTGTTCGAAGCGTGCACTCGTGAGTTCGCGGAGCGCCGGGGTCCAGTGCAGGTAGTGCTTGGTGTAGCTCACGTGGCGATGGCCCATGTATGCACTGAGCAGTGGCAGCAAGCGCTCGACATCCGAGCCTTGACGCTGCCAGCGCTCCAGCGCGCGCACGGCGAATGTGTGGCGAAGAGCGTGCAGGTTGGTGCTGCCCCAGACGCTGCGACCGCGCTTCTTTCGAGGCCGGTACAGGTCGAGCTCGCGCAGGCGGTTTGTGAAATGGTACTCGAAAGTGACGCGATGCAAACGCTCGCCTTTCCACGATACAAACAAGGGCGAGTCCGGCGCGGAAGCCCCCAACACCTTCCGGCGCTCACCGAGGTAGGCTCTCAGCGACTCGGCCGTGCTCTTCGCAAGTGGAATGCGGCGCGTCTTGAAAAACTTGGTCCTTTCGATCAGCAACAGGTGTTGTCGGCTGTCGAAGTGGCCCACGTCGAGGTTGCACGCCTCTGAAATACGCAGACCCGAGTCGCGAATCAGTCCAAAAGCCGCAGCCTGGACCTGTCGCGCGAATCGCTGTCGCCCGTCGCGCCCCTGAAGCGCCGCTCGTTGCAAGCCGAGCTCGAGGATTTCGAGTTCGCGTTCGCTGTAGATGTGCGGCTCGAAGTGATCGGGCTTCAGAGAAGTAAGCCCAGCCAACGCACCCCACGAAACGCCATCCTCCTTGGCCAGGTAGCACCAGAGCGCACGGACTGTTACCAAGTAGCCGAGCGCGGTCGTGGGACTCCTGCCTCGAAGCAGGTGTCGCTGATAGTCTGCCAACAAGGTGCTGTCCACGTCGCGGAGTCGCTCGACTCCGCGCTGGACAAGAAAGTCTTGCAGGTGCCGCAGATGAGTTGGTGCCATCACGTAGCGATAACCTCGGCGGCGGGACCAATCGAGAAACTCGGTCAGTGTGGCGTCGATGCAGCTCGGCGTGCCACTCTGTGTCATCGCTCGCCGTCCTTCAGTACCTCACGCAGCATCTCCACATCGGTGCTTGTGTAGCGCTGTGTCGTTTCGACCG
Source organism: uncultured delta proteobacterium (assembly GCA_963809955.1). Taxonomy (GTDB): domain Bacteria; phylum Myxococcota_A; class Polyangia; order Polyangiales; family Polyangiaceae; genus JAICQQ01. The sequence goes on along the minus strand of CAWELQ010000005.1, from coordinate 194 downwards.
TTCGATGGCCGAGGATTTCCTGCACCGTGCTGAGCGCTGTGCCGTTTCGAAATAGCAGCGTTGCCACGGTGGAGCGTAGATGCTTGGCCCGAGCCCAGCCGAGCCCAGCGCTCTGCAAAGCCTCTCTGACGAGCTGGGAGGTCCTTTCCGAGCCGAGTGGCGGATGCGGCCAATGCTGCGAGACGAAGAGCTGG
>CAWELQ010000004.1:0-262204 GCA_963809955.1 uncultured delta proteobacterium | reverse complement strand
CGGTTTAGTTGGAGACGCAAAAGAAAAAGCCAAGTCGTTACGCTGGCGAAAGGGCGGCCTTGAAGTAGAAATCGAGCATCTTTACCAAGGGGTCGGGATCACGCAGCAGCCGGCAACCCCCTCCCAGCAGTTCACCAGCAGATTCGCCATGGCCTGCGGATCGGTATCCGCTGGCAGGCTCCCCTGGCAGCGAGCTTCCTCGATGCAGGTCGCGATGCGGTCGGCGATGGGAGCGAAGCAACTCTCCACCTTCGCCCGGAACACCTCGCTAACGCCGGAGAGCTCCTGGCCCAGGCCTCCCAGCAAACAGCCGAGGTAGCCCTCTGCACGGTATTTCTCGCGCACGGCCTCGAAGAAGTTCCTCACGCGATGCAATGGTGGCTGGCTGGTGTCGCCGAGGCACAGGTCGAGGCCGCGATGCACCTCTTCCATGTAAAGGTCGAGGCAGGCGAGGCCGAAGTCCTCTTTGCTCTTGAAGTGATGGTAGAATGAGCCTTTCGGAACTCCGGTGGCTGCAAGCACCGCCTGGACGCCCAGGTCATGGTAGCCGCGCTCGAGCAGCATCAACATACCGGCCTCGAGCAGGCGCTGGCGAGTGGACGTGGAAGGTGGCGTCGCCATCTTTAGACCGACCAGTCTACTCCGGTGCTTGGGCCAAAGCAAGCGTGTTGGACGGGATCCAGGGAAGAGCGGGAGCGTAGCGCGCCCACCCCAGCGCACGCCTTACCTGCCTACGCCACTTCGGTGACTTGCCCGGTGGCCAGATCCCGGTTGATGGCACTGAGATCGCTTACCGGGACGCGGACACGACATCCATGTGGCGGCCCATCCCGTAGACGGGCGTGTCGCCGTTGCCTCGCACAGCCACGTAGGCAATTGCCTCCGCGTCGGCGCCTTCGCTGCGAGCGTGCTCGCTGTAGTCGACGAGCTCGACTGGTCGCCCCAGCAGCTGTCCCAGCGCGACCACGAATGCCTCGATGGGTCCGTCGCCCACGCCGTAGACCTCGTGAGAGGTCGTACGGTGCGAGAGCGTCGCGCTCATGGCGACACCGCTGCCGTTTGGCCGTCGCTCCACGGCGTAGCCTTCCAGATGAACGGGCGCAGTGTTCGCGCAATACTCGCGCTCGAACACCTGGGCCACCTCCTCCGAGGCGAGCTCTTCGCCCCGCGCGTCCGTCAACTGCTGCAGGACTCGACTGAAATCGATCGCCAACGCGCGCGGCACGCGGTAGCCGAAGTCTCGCTCCAGCACGTGGGACACGCCGCTCTTTCCCGACTGGCTGTTGATGCGGATCACCGGCTCGTACCGGCGCCCGATGTCCGCCGGGTCGATGGGTAGGTAGGGCACCTCCCAGTGCTCTGGCTCGGGCATCGGTCGCCCGGGTTGCGCGTGCGCCGACGCCTTTTGCATTGCCTTCATTCCTTTGTGAATGGCATCCTGATGCGACCCGCTGAACGCGGCAAAGACCAACTCGCCGGCATAAGGGTGCCTCGGATGCACCGGCAAGCGTGTGCACTCCTCGACGGCCCGCACGACTTCGGGAAGAGCCTCGAAGCTCAGCCCGGGGTCGATGCCCGACGAATACAGATTGAGCGCTAGCGTCACGATGTCCACATTGCCGCTGCGCTCGCCGTTCCCCAAGAGCGTTCCCTCGATGCGTTCCGCACCGGCCAGCACGGCCAGCTCTGCCGCCGCCACGCCGCAGCCCCGGTCGTTGTGGGTGTGCACGCTCAGTGTCACGCACTCGCGCCGCGCCAGCTGTCGCGACATCCACTCGATGCGATCGGCAAACACGTTCGGCGTGGTCATTTCCACCGTCGATGGCAGGTTGATGATCATCTTCCGCTCTGGCGTGGGCCCCCACGCCTCGATGACTCGATTGCAGACCTCGAGCGCGGCGCCGAGCTCGGTGCCGGTGAAGCTCTCGGGCGAATACTGGAAGATCACCTGTGTTTCCGGGTGCCGCTCTGCTTCACGCTTCACCCACTCGGTACCGCGCACGGCCAGCTCGATTACTTGCTCTAGGCTCATGCCAAACACCACGCGCCGCTGCAGCTCGGAGGTAGAATTGTACAGATGCACGATGGCGCGCTTCGCTCCCGAGATCGCATCGAAGGTGCGAGCGATCAACGGTTCACGCGCCTGCGTGATCACCTGTGCAATCACGTCGTCAGGCAGCACGCCTGCTTCGACCACCCAACGGGCGAAGTCGAAATCTGTCTGCGAAGCGGACGGAAAGCCGATTTCGATTTGCCGGAAGCCCACCGTTAGCAGTGTCTGGAGCAGCGCTTTCTTTCGCGCATGGCCCATTGGATCCGGCAGCGCCTGGTTGCCGTCCCGGAGGTCCACGCTGCACCAGATCGGCGCGCGGCTCAGCGCTCGGTCGGGCCAAGTGCGGTCCGGTAAGTTCACACGGTCGGGGGCTGTGTAGCGTCTGGCATCGTACATCGGGTCCTCCAGGTCTTTGGGTAAAAGCCAGAGAGGACCGATCAACACCAACATCCTCTCCAGCGAGTGGCGGGAGAGGGTTCAAAATCGAAGCTCGGCGAACTACCCGGGCTCACACCTCTCCCGCGCTGCTAAGGAGCAGCTCGGAGAGGAGCGACAGGCAGAACGACCGAATCACGATGCCTGCGAGCATAACGGAATCCGCCTTTGTGTCAACTCCCGTGGCTTGCGCCGCGGTCGCGGGCTTCCGGCGAAGGCGAGCGCGCGTTTCCTTCGGCACGCGCCGTCGGAGCAAGCGCCCGAATGCAATTTCGTGAACAACCTTTCCGGAGTGTGGGCATTGGCTAGGGCGGGGCAATAGCCGCTCACCTCAATCTCATAAGGCCTGTGCTTCGCCGCGCAACCCGGCAGGAGCGGGCGAAGGAGCCTCTTACTCATGCGTTGGTTATTCCACCGTCGTGCTGGCCATCGTGATCTGCTCGGTGGTGCCACGGCGCTCGCACTCGTCGGTCTGGTCGCCGTCGCCTGTGAGCACTCCCAACAAGTGCAAAAGGTCGCGGAAGAGGCCAAGCGTCACGCCAAGAGCGGCAATGGCAACGCGGCTTCGGGCAGCGGCGGGACTACGGGCTCGGGCAGCAACAGCGGCTCGACGAGTGGGACAACCGGAGGCATCCCTTCGCCCACGGGCCCGGTTCCCGATGAGCTGATGACTTCCGAAGTCGATCTCGGCGAGGATACTTTCACCGGCGACCCCATCGTCGATGAAGGCAATCGCGCTTCCTGCGGCGATACACCCATCGCGCCGGCTTACGTTCCGGATCCGACCATCCGCTCCGAGGCGCAAGCGCTGGTGGCGCAGATGGACATCAACCAGAAGGTGCTGCAATTGACGGGCGTCGAGCCGGACTACAACAACGGCAACCGCTGGGACGACATCCAGCGTTCCCGCGACGACGCAGCGCTGGGGTTGCGCGGCTTCCTGTGGCGCGACGGTCCTCACGGTCTCAATCTGGAAGCGGGCGTGGTGCTCGAGACCGGCATCAATCGCGACAACCTCGAAAACTACACCACGTCGTTCCCCACCAGTGTTGCCCAGGGTGCGAGCTTCGACGTGGATCTGAACTACCGCGTGGGCGAGGCCATGGGCGACGAAACTCTGGCATCGGGCAACGACGTGCTGTTGGCGCCTTGCATGAACGTACTCAGGCATCCCTACTGGGGGCGCGCTCAAGAGACCTTCGGCGAAGACACCTTCCACCTGGGGCGCATCGCGACCGCGCTCACCCGAGGCCTGCAGCAGCGCATCAGCGGCTGCGCCAAGCACTTCACCGCCAACAACATCGAAAACCAGCGCGCGCTCATCAACTCGGACATGGACGAGCAGACGCTGCGCGAAGTGTATGGGCGTCACTTCGAGATGGTCGTTCACGACGGCGGCGTGGGCTGCATCATGGCTTCCTACAACAAGGTGCAAGGGACGAAGTCGACACAGAACCATCACACGCTCACCGAAATGCTGCGTGATGACATGGGGTTCGAGGGCTTCGTGCTCACCGACTGGTGGGCCATGCCGGGTGACCAGGGGCCGGTCAACGCCCCACAGGATGGCACCAACGCTGCGGAAGCGCTCGCCGCGGGTCTCGATGTCGAGGTCCCCTGGACTGTCAACTTCGACGCCATTCCCTCGCTCGTTGCCGATGGCAAGCTCGATGTTGGGCTCGTCAATCGCTCCGTGGAATACGTGCTCGAACAGAAGCTCCGCTTCAACGTTTTGTACTCGGGCGAGCCGATGGGTTTGAAACCGCCGACGACCACCTATGACCCAACTTCCGGGTCCATTCGCAACAACGAAGCGCATGTGGCCCTGGCAGAAGAGGCGGCCGAAAAAGCGATGGTGCTGTTGAAGAACGACGCTGGCGCGCTGCCCATCACGGGCGCGACCACGGTGGCTGTCGTGGGGCCCAAGATCCCCTACTCCATACCGACCGACAACCCGTCGAATAAGGTTTTCGACTTCGCAGAGCAGGCGGCGCTCGGCGATCGCGGCAGTAGTCGTGTGAGCACCGACCCGGCTGAGACCGTGGGTCCCAGGGCGGGCATCGCCATGGCAGGGGAACCGCTGGGCGTGACAGTGACGACCGGCTCGACGGCAGCCGAGGCGGCCGACGCGGACGTTGCCGTCGTCGTCGTCGGCCTCACGCCCCAAGACGAAGGCGAGGAATACACGGGCGCTGCCGACCGCGAGAACCTTTCGCTCGGCGACACGAACAACGCGCTGGTCACCGATGTGGTCGCGGCTCGCGGCGGCAAGCCGACCATCGTCGTCATCGAGGCAGGCAGCGCTGTGACCGTGCCGTGGCTCGACCAGGTCGATGCCGTGGTCATGGCGTGGTACCCGGGCATGCAAGGCGGCGTCGCCCTTGGCCGGCTCCTGTTCGGCACCGGGGGCGCCAACTTCGCCGGTCGCTTGCCGATCACCTGGCCCAAGGACGAAGCTCAGCTGCCCGTGTTCAGCGAGGGTGACAGTACCTTCATGGACTACTACGTCGGATACAAACGCTTCGAGCACCTGGAGCAGACCTATCCGGGGCAGTATCAACCCGAGTTCGCCTTCGGCCACGGGCTCTCGTACTCGACGTTCCGCTACGAGCGCCTTCACGTGGGCTGCATGGATGCTTCCGAGCAAGCGGTGATCCCGGTCGAGGTGGACGTGAGAAACGTCGAGGGCCCCGCGGGTGACGAGGTCATCTTCGTGTTTGCCTCGTACCCGGAGGCCGAGTCCAAGGGCATCCGGCGCCCGCTGAAAGAGCTGAAGGGCTTTGCTCGAGTGCACCTGGAGGCGGGGCAAGGAAAGCGCGTGACGATTCCGATCCGCGTTCAGGACTTGAAGTACTGGGATACGCCCCAAAACTCGTGGGCGGTCGAGCAGGGACCGGTGCTCCTTCAGGTGGGGCCGAGTTCGGATAGTCCAGTGCTCGAGCAGCTGCGACAGACGGTAACAATCAACTAATATTCAAACGCAAGACATCGCAATGAAGCTACGACGTTACTACGTTCGTGAGCCGGTGCGGCAGTGTGCTCGCTGGAGCCTGCTCGTTTCCGGCTTGCTCACCTCGAGTCTGCCCGCACTGGCCCAGCCCGATGACGGCACGGGTCGAGGGCCCGACGCGCCTGCCGAGCCCGCGCTTGCTGAGCCTGCGCCAGCCGAGCCCGGGCCTGCCGAGCCGGCGTCTGCTGAGCCGGCGCCTGCCGAGCCTGCGCTTGCTGAGCCTGCGCTTGCTGAGCCTGCGCTTGCTGAGCCTGCGCCAGCCGAGCCCGGACCTGCCGAGCCTGCGCCAGCCGAGCCCGCGCCTCCCAAGCTCGTGCCGCCCAAGCTCGCGCTCGAGCTCTTGCCCCCCACGGCTTACCCGAACCGGCCGAACCCCGGCATTCCCGGGGGTTCGCTGAGCCTCGTGATGGGGAGGCTCCAGTGGCCCTACATGCCCAGGTATGGTGGCGACGAGCCGGCACTTCGCGTCGGCTTTTCGGGTTTTGGCTGGCTCGATTCGAGCTACCGAAAGACGACGCCGGGCCTCGAAAACACGGTCGAGCAAACGGAATATCAAATGCAGGGGCGCTTCGGGCTGCGCGTGACGCCGGTGTACAACGTGGCGCGCGACTACTTCGTCCAGGCGAACGTCGAATTCATCGCCAACGCGAATCAAGATCACACACCCAGCGACTACACCGATATCGACGATGCTTACCTGCGAGCCGGCAAGTGGAAGCATTTCGACTTCCAGATCGGTCGCTTTCAGGGGTTCGAAGTCTACCACTACGGCATGGGTCTCGACCAAAACACGTTCGAGCGACAGGGCGCCGTGAGCTCTCAGACGACCAACCCGCCCATTGTCCAACCCTACGGTTTGTCCGACTTGTGGGATCGAGGCCTGAGAACCGGTGGTGCGGCCATCCACTGGTATTACCCGGAGTGGCTGCGGCTCGAGCTTCTGGCCCGCTACGGTGTTTCGAGCTCGACGAACGACATCGGCATCCGTCCGGTGGCCGTACTCGACTTTGGCTGGCTGAAGGCCAAGGGGGGTTACGAGCGTCGACTCGAGCCTTCGCTCTTCAAGGGCAATGAGGGTCGCACGGAAACCCAGGGCGTGGGTGGCGAGCTTCAGTTCGTGCTGGACCCGTGGGTCGAGCTCGGTGGCGGTGTGGCCCAGCGAGTTCAGGACAATTTCGCGTCGGATGGCGCAGTGAACTTGAAGGGGAGCACCACCACGTGGACCTACGGTGGCTTCCTCAATGTGCGACCCTACTTCGAAGGCTGGCTGGTCGGTCTTGGGTACCACCACACCGATTGGGAGAATCTCAACTATGATGCCTTTGGTGAACCGGAAAACCAGCAGCACGATCAGATGTTCGCCGCGCTGCAGTACATTCTGTGGGAAAAGCTCATCATCAAGTACGTTTTCGGCTATGCGAAGGCCCACGTCGAAACGCGCAACGACAACGACAAAAGCGACACCGGCTTCGAGAACGAGTCACTCAGTCACCGCCTGCGCTTCATGATCCTGTACTGAACGCTGCGGAAAGTGCCGACTTCGGGCGCCTGCTGCATCGAGTGCAGCGTGGCAATTTCGCCATCGCGTCATCTCGAGCCGCGAGCGGGTCCTGTCGAGATACTGAAAAATGATCGGCTGACATTAGATCGCGCGTGTGGGCAAGCGTCGTAGGGTCGGCGCAAGGTGTGAGAGGCACGGACGGTTTCAAAATGAGAAAGTCGCGCGAATTCCGGGCGACCCATTGCCTGCCGTGAGCCCCGAAGGTGGCCGCCGTTGGTCATGGGGCGCGCCCGCTGTGCGGCGCCCCCACAAACAGCCAACAGGTGTGCGCTGGCGCGCGCCCGACAAGGTCGATAAGCTCTGTATCTGCCGCGCGTCACCCACGTCTCGTGTGGCTCGCTTCTTGGTCTCGTCCGTCTTGTGAATTAATCAGGAGGTTCAGAAGTGACTTCGACGACCGCACGAGCTGTTCAACCCTGGGGCACTGGCTTTGCGCGCTGGCTGTTGTGCGCCGTGCCGCTCGGTTGGGCGGTGAGCGCGTGCACGGGTACCATCGGGACCCCCCCCAGCGGGGATGCCGAGGCATCCAGCGCGTCGCAAGGTACGGGTTCGGGCTCGGGCTCGCAAGGGGCCAGTTCCGGGTCGACGGGTGGCGGGGGACTTGCAGCCGACTGCAGCCAGCCCAACCCGGGGACGGCTCCGCTGCGCAGATTGAGCAATGCCGAATACGAGAACAGCGTCAGCGACCTGCTCGCCGGAGTCACGGGCATGCGAGAGCTGGTAGACGGCCTGGTGCGTGAGTTTCCGGCCGAATCCGAATCGCTTGGATTTCGCAACAACGCGGAGTTTCTCACCGTACAGCCTCTTCTGGCTCAGAAGTACATGGATGCCGCAGACAGGATCGCTGAGCTCGCGGCCGCGAGCGATAGCTTGGCAGCGTGCGCCGATGGCGAAGACCAAGCGGTCTGTGCCCGGAGGTTCATTGTCGACTTCGGGGCGCGCGTGTATCGGCGCCCGCTCGGCGAGGACGAAGTGAATCGCTATCAGACGACGTTCGAAACCGCGCTTTCCGAATACGACTTCCGCACGGGCGTCGAGTGGGTGGTCTTCTCCATGCTGCAATCGCCGAACTTCCTCTACCGAGTGGAAAAAGGCAAAGAGGTGGCCACTGGCTCGATCACCCAGCCCACGCCACGCGAGATGGCCACGCGCCTTGCGTATTTGTTCTGGCAGTCGACGCCGGATCAGGAGCTGTTCGATACGGCCGAGGCATCGGGGCTGGATACGCCCGACGAAGTGGAGACGCTGGCGCGGCAAATGCTCAAGGATCCACGCTCGGAGCGGCTCTTTCAATACTTCGCAGAGTGGCTCGACCTGGACGAATTGGATGATTTCCAGCGCGATCCGGCAATCTTCTCGGGTTTGCCGGACGAGCTGCCCACCTGGTTTCAGGACGAGACTCGCAGCTTCGTCGATGCACTGTTGTCGAGCCCCGAGGGTAGTTTCAACGAGCTCTTGACGGCGCCCTACACCTACGTGAACGCCGGGCTTGCCAGGCACTACGGGCTTGCCGAGCCCAGCGGGGACGCCTTCGTGCGGGTCGATGCTCCGGGCCGATCCGGAATATTGACGCAAGCCATGGTACTTGCTCACGACAAGCCCTATCGCACCTCCATAGTCAAACGCGGCTTGAAGATCCGGACCGACATGCTGTGCCAGAACGTTCCCGCGCCGCCCAACAACGTGCCGCTCGATCTGGACGCTGCCGACAGTACGCTGTCCCAGCGAGAGCGCCTGGAGCAGCATCGCAGCAACGCGACCTGCGCTGGTTGCCACCAGCTGCTCGATCCACTCGGTGTGGTCTTCGAGAGTTTCGACGCCGTCGGCCGGCCGCGCGAGGTGGACGAATCCGGTGATCCGGTCGACACCAGCAGTGAGCTCACCGGTACCACTGACAGCGATGGTCCAGTCGCGGACGCCCGCGAGCTGGGAGCACGGCTTGCGGAGAGCGCGGAGGCGCAAGACTGCTACGTCACCCAAAGCTTTCGGTTCTTCTTCGGTCGCGAAGTGGAAGCTGCCGACGCTTGCTCTCTGGCTTACTTGAAGGACTCGTTCGCAGAGGGGGGCCAGAACCTTTCGGAGCTCTTGGTGGCACTGACCCAAACCGACGCTTTTCTCTATCGCCCAGTCATTTCGGAGGACGAACCATGAAACGGCTTTCTCGACGGCGCGTCCTGTGCGGAGCGGGTGGCGTTGCCATGGCGCTACCCTTTCTGGATGCCATGCGGCCTCGGAGGGCCAGGGCCCAGGACGCCACCGCGCCCAGACGCATCCTGTTTCTATTCCAGGCAAACGGGGACGAAACGGACGCGCGCTTCGCCTCCACCGGTGAGACCAGCTTCGAGCTGGGCGAGTTCTTGAAACCGCTGGAGCCGTATCGAGAGGAACTGTTGTTCCTGAACCGCCTGAACCGTCGCTTTTACGAGCTTCCCGAGGACCAGCGCGCGGACAATCACCAGCAAGGGGGCAGTTCGCTTGCTCCCTGGACGAGCGGTGAGGGGTCCTTTCCGATTGGCGGCACCGAGGACCAGACCATCGGCTACGTAGAAGGGCCGAGCGCGGACTACGCGATTGGCGAGCGCGTCCTGGCTCAGGACCCCGCGGTCGCTCATCGGCACCTGGTGTACCGCGTTGGGGACAAGAACAACAACATCTGGAACCTGCATTCGCATGCGGGGCCCGTGGGTCAGCAAAATCCGGTCGCGCCGGAGACCGATCCGTATGCCGCCTATGCGCGCATCTTTTCCTTCCCGGGTAGTGACCCGGAAGCGGAGGCTCTGTTGAAAAAGCAGCTCAAAAAGCAGCAGTCCGCGATGGACCTGGTGCTCGTCGAGCTCGGCGAGCTGCGGGGCCAGGTCAGCGCTGCGGATCGCCGCAAGATAGACCAGCACACCGAAGCAGTGCGCGACATCGAGCGATCGCTCTCGGGGGGCACCATGACCAGCGCTTGCGCTGCCGTCGACCTGGGGTCGGGCCTGGACCCCTACGAGGACGACGACCACGCCGCGGTGGGAGAGCTCTTCTTCAAGATCTCGGCGCTGGCCTTCGCCTGCGACCTGACCCGCTCCATCAACTTCAACTGGAGCGGCAATACGAGCAACCGCGTGTATCGGAATCTGGGGCTGAGCGAAGGGCACCATGACATTTCACACCTGGGTACCGACGAGTCCTTCGCCACCATCCGTAGTATCCACGAGCACCTGTGGACCCAGAACACCAAGCTCTACGAACTCCTGAAGGCCACCCCCGAGGCTGAAGGCACCCTGTGGGACCACACCTTGATTGTGCATTGGAACGAGCTCGGTCAGGGGGACGTGCACTCCATCAACGACGCTCTGGTGGTGCTGGCGGGCGGAGCCCATGGATACTTCACGAAGGGCAAGCTGCTCGACTACGACAACGATGCGTCGTTCAGTGACATGCTGGTCAGCTGCTTTCACTACATGGGGTTCGACGACGTTACGGACTTCGGCGACGAACGACTGAGGCTCGTGGGCTCGCTCGACGACCTCAGGGCGTAGCATCGGCTCGCGCTTTTTCTGCGGGACTTTTGCCATTCTCGCGAACCCCGTGGCCAGCCCGCCCGGGTGTCGCGCTGCCAGGGGCTGGACCCGAGGCCGTGTCGTGCAACAGTGGTCGCGACCATGCTTCGTTTTCTCCGAGCGTTTCAAAGGCCGTACCCGCGGACTTCGTGGATGCTTCTCGCGGCGTGCGTGGCGCTCTCGTCGGCCTGTCGAGACAAGCGTTCCGGGCAGCCGAAGCCGCAGGTGTCCGCCTCTGCGCAGGCGGAAAAAAGGCAGGCGGAAAAAAGCCAGCAGGTGCCTGCCTCCCCCACTGCCTTGCTCGTCCTGCCCACGTCCGCGTATCGCGCTTCGCTCGCCATGGACGACGAAGCCGTCTACGTGCTCACCAGCACGGCCATGCATCGTGTCGTCCCCGGACAGGGTACGGATGAGGTGCCGCTGGACCTCGGCTTTGGGGCAACGCTGACCGCTCACGCCGTCCTCTTCTGGTCCAAGGGCGCGCTCTGGCAGGCGCCCAAGACCGGCGGAGAGCCTCGACGCGTGGCGCCGCTGCCGCATCGCCCCCAGACCCTGGTCGCCTCCGGCGACCGATTCGCTTGGGTCAGCGTTTCAAAGGACCGAAAGTTCAGCCTCCAGATGCTCGACGGACAAACTCCGCACGTGCTTTATGCCTCCACCGGCAGCATCGACGTGGCAAAAATGGTGGACGGCCAGATCTTCTTCGTGGAGCGTGTCGCGCCGCAATCCTGGCACCTCGGGAGGGTCGCGATCCCGGGCGGTCACTCCGACTTCACGAAGGTGGAGCAGGGCCGCCCACCCGCGCAATTGGCGGCATTTGCGGACGGCATTTACTTCCGGCGCGCCAAAGGGCTCGAGGTGGTCAGGCTCTCGCTCGACTTTCAGCGTGAAGAGACGCTGGCGGAAGGTCTGGTCTGTTCACCGATGGCGGTATGGGAGCACGTGTACTGCGCGCAGGTGGGGGGTCTCGTCGAGGTTCTGGGGCCCGGTCGCGCGCCGCGCCCGTTCGCGGTGACCGGGCGCGAGCCGGTGACCGCCGTTGGGGCGAATTCCAAGGTGGTTGCCTGGCTCGTCGACTCGGGCCCCGATCAACTGACGCTGAAGATGCTCCCGCGAACGCAGGATTGACCCATCGACGGCTCCGAACCGAGGTCGAAATGGGCGGTGTTTGGCCATCGCGCGACGCGCGGAGGTGCGAGACGTGATCATGGGTGAGGCGCGCGGGAATAGTAGACAACCACCTTGCCCTTCCGGGGAACAGCAGTGCATTCGCGACGTCGCATCGACTGGTCGGTTCTTCCCGGTGTCGATCAGGACACCGCAGTCTTTTGTGATCGGCCGGAGCCGGCCGAACTCGTCAGCGCCTGCAGCGCCTTCACCGAGCTGTTCGAGATCGAGCAAGCCGAGGCCATGCTCAAGCGCGCCGTCGAGTTCGCCCTGCGTCCGGTGGGGCTGGTCCGAGCCGGACTGTATCTCTATGACGAACCAACGGACTTGATGCTCGGCAGCTGGGGTACGGGTCTGGACGGGAGCGTCGTCGACGAACACCACGTCATGTTCAAAGCCGGTGAGCACGCGCGCTCGGTCTTCGAGCGGGCCTTGTCGGGTCACGCGCACTGGACGGTCGTGGAAAAGTGCCCGATCATCGACCAGCGCGATCGAGGAACTCAGGTCGTTGGCCAAGGCTGGGTCGTGTGCACCCCGGTGGTCTGGCACCAACAATGCCTCGGGATGCTCTACAACGACGCAGGGCTCACCGGCGCGCAGGTGGATCCGGCGAAGCAACTGCAGGCCGCGCTGTTGTGCTCGTTGCTCGGAGCGGCTCTCCGGTCCACGTGGGCGTCGAGTCGTGAGGTCCCACTGCCTTCGGGCAGCGCTCGACACCCCGCCCTCAAGAAAGCGATCGAGATGCTTCGGCGCGACCCCTCCCTGGGCGGGCGGCACCTCGCCGAGGAACTCGATATCAGTCTCAGTCGGCTCGCTCGCCTTTTCCGAACCGAGCTCGGGGTGTCGCTGGTCGATTATCGAAACCAACTTCGTCTGGAACGTTTCATGGAGCTCGTGGAGGGCGGCTCGGGAAACCTGCTACGCTCCGCCCTGGCGGCAGGTTTTGGCAGCTATGCGCAGTTTCATCGCGTCTTCCGCGCTGTGCGAGGCAAGACGCCGCGCGACTACTTCACCGCGCGTGGCTTCCACCTTTCACAACACGTGTAGCCCCTGTGTTCTTGCGGGTGCGGCCACTCGATACTTCCTTCGACAACCGCGCCCGGACCTTGGCGGACGAAAGCTCACGCAAGGCGTCGCTGGCAACCCAGCGCGCGCTCTGCGCCGCCGGATCGCCGCCCCGGGTTTTTCCTGCGCGGCGGTTGGCGCGCTCGCGAATCCGCTCGGCACGGCTGATCGCTGCAGCGTTCAACGCGCTGTTGCGCTTGCCGATGTTGCGCAGTGCCCAGTTGACGGCCTTCTTCACGAAATTTCGCTCGTCGAATGCAGCGCGCTCGATCAGCGGTAAGAGCCGCAAGAACTCGCGGTCCGGGGTACGCTTGTCGTGTACGGCCAGCCCCGCCATCAGCGCTGAAACCAGCTCGGCGCACCCAGGCCTCTTCCCGTTCGGCCCAGCTTCGCGCCACGGCCCAGGCGTGCTCGGTGCGATCGAACAGGCTGGTGGTGGCCTGGTCGCACAGGTCCCATGAGTCGAAGTCGGAGGCCCATGCTTCCATCTGCTTTCGAGTGACGCTTAGCCGGGTCGTCGACGAAGCACGCCAGCAAGCGGGCCTCGTGTTTGCCGGTTGCCCACAACCCGAGCGAAAGCTCGTGATCCGTGCCTAGGCGTTTGGCCAGTTTGCGTAGCTCGTAGATGGAGACCCCGTAGGCGTCGTCGACGTTGATGCCATAGCGAGCCATACCCGCGCGATTGCGCTCGCTGCCCAGCGCGCGCAGTTCGCGAAGCAGCTTCGACACACGTGGGTCGGTCTTGCGCTTGCTCGAGCCGTCGGCGCGTGGGGTCACCGGATGATGCTCTCACCGAACTGGTCGCTGAAGTCAAGCGCCTGTCGGCCTGCGGCCTCTGAGGTTCGCCCAAGCTGGCGGCTCGTCGAACTCTACCAGCTGATGGCCAGTTCTGGTCCGGAGGCTTCGGCGCTGTCGCGCGGGCTGGTCCCGAGCCGGCGCCACCGACCCGAACGTTTGCACACCTGGGCTCGATGAGCGTCACGCCTTGCCCTTCGCGCTCAAACTGCGATTTCCAAATTCGATCACGGAAAGTGTGTTGGGTGGATCACTTTTCTGTGAGTCGGATCGATTGAAAATACGGCGTGCTGAACCGGTCCGCTCTTCTTGATCGACCGGCGGCATGCTAGTGACATTGCATAGAGCATCCTTCGCACCAGCAGCCTCGGCTCCGTCCCCGTGTTGCTCATGGTGCTCGAAACCGTACTCTAACAATCCACTAGGCAAATCGGGGCTCCCCGGTGGTCTCGACCCAGCGTATGTTCGACAAGAAAGCCGTCTCGTTTCTCACGCTTGGCGTATTGTTGGGCGTGCTGCTGACTTCGGGTGCATTTTCCCTGGCGAGCAGGCCTGAAACTCCGAGCGCCCCGGGAAGCGCCAACGCCGAGCTGCGTGGCGTGCCGGCTCACCAGGTCCTGCTCAAGCTCTCGCATGTGCTCGACCAGTCGCACCCCGTACACGCCGCCATGGAATTCATGGCAGCGCGTCTGCAGGAGCTGTCGAACGGGTCGGTCAGCATGCAAGTCTTCCCCAACGGTCAGCTCGGCAGTGAGACCGAGAGCATCGAGCAGGTTCAGCGTGGTGCCCTGGCGATGGTCAAGACCTCGGCAGCACCCCTGGAGGGGTTCATTCCGGAAATGAAGATTTTCGGGATGCCCTATTTGTTCCGCGATGACGAGCACTACTGGAAGGTGCTCTCCGGCGAGATTGGCAAAGAGCTGCTGCATGTGGGACGCAAGAAGGGCCTTTTCGGCCTCTGCTATTACGACTCGGGCAGCCGCAGCTTCTACACGGTGAAGCAGCCCATCTTGAGCCCCGACGACCTGGTGGGCATGAAGATACGAGTCGTGCGCAGCGAGACCTCGATGGATATGATCACAGCCATGGGGGGAGCTCCGACGCCGATTCCGTGGGGAGAGCTGTACTCCGCCCTGCAACAGGGCATGGTGGACGGGGCCGAGAACAACCCTCCAAGTCTGTTGTCGAGTCGCCATTTCGAAGTGACCAAGCACTATTCGCTCGACGAACACACTCGCATTCCGGACATGCTGCTCTTCAGCCAGCAGATCTGGGAGTCTCTGGCTCCCGAGCAGCAGAGGTGGGTGCAACAGGCTGCCGACGCCTCAGTGGAGTTCGAGAAGAAGCTCTGGAGGGAAAAAACCGAAGCGGCGCTCGTCGCCCTGAAAAAGGCGGGAGTCCACATCTATCACCCGGACAAGACACCCTTCGTTGCCAAGGTACAAAGCATGTACCGGCCTCTCGAGGGCACACGCCTGGGCGCTCTGGTGAAGCGCATCCGCGAGGTTCGATGAACGCGCTGCCTCACACGGTCGGGCGCTTGCACTCCTGGCTGGTCAAAGCTCTGGAGACCTTTCTGGTCGGCGCTTTCGCAATGCTCAGCTGCGATGTGCTCTGGGGCGTATTCTCGCGCTACGTGCTCGGCGCACAGAGCCGCTGGACGGAAGAGCTCGCCATCTACCTCTTGGTCTGGATTTCGCTTTTGGGCGCGAGCGTGACCTATGGCGAAAAGGGGCACCTCGGTGTCGACTATTTGGTCGACAAGTTCGACCCCGCCGCCCAGCGCGTTGCGGCTCTCGCGGTCGAGGTCTCGGTGCTGGTTTTTGCCGGGGTCGCCTTGATCTACGGGGGCTATCTGCTGGTGGTCAAGACTCTGGAATCGGACCAGGTATCCCCGGCGCTGGGCGTGCGCGTCGGGTACCTGTACCTGGCCGCCCCCGTGAGCGGTCTGTTCTTCGCTTCCTTCAGCATCGAGAACATGATCGAGCTCTTCGTCGGGCACCCGAGCGAACGCAAGGCCAAGTTCGAAGCCTAGAGACACTCACTCGCCATGGAAGTACAAGTCCTGATCCTGCTCTTCAGCTTTTTCGCGCTCCTGCTGATCAACGTGCCCATCGCCATCTGTATCGGCCTGGCCACGCTGATGACGATTGCGTCGCTCGGAAGCGTACCCACCGGGTACATCGTTGCCCAGCGCATGTCGGTGGGCATCGCCAGCTTTCCTCTTTTGGCCATCCCGTTTTTCATACTCTCGGGAGTGTTGATGGGCGAAGGCGGCATGGCACGTCGCTTGATGGACTTCGCCAGTGCCGCGATGGGTCGCTTCCATGGCGGTCTCACCTACGTGAACACGCTGACCTGCATGCTATTCGGTGCCGTCTCGGGTTCAGCGGCAGCCGCCGTATCCTCCATTGGAGGGTTCATGATCCCGGAAATGGAGCGCAAGCACTATGGTCGAGAATTCAGCGTGGCGCTCACCACCACGTCTGCCACGACGGGGCTGCTGATTCCACCGAGCAATATCATGATCGTATATGCGGTCGTGGCTGGCAACGTGTCCGTCGCGGCCCTATTCCTGGCGGGCGTCGTGCCTGGCGTGGTGATAGGCGCGCTCATCATGGCCGTTTGCTTCGTGCTCACGCGGCGCCGCCAGGTGGCGGCCGTCGAGAAGGCTCCGGCCGCGGAGGTGCTCAGGACCTTTGCACGCGCGATCCCCAGCTTGCTGCTCATCGTCATCGTCATGGGGGGGATCCTGAGCGGTGTCTTCTCGGCCACCGAGGCAAGCGCGGTGGCGGTGTTCTATGCGCTCTTGTTGGGCATGGCCTGGTATCGCGAGATAGGCCCAAGGGACCTGCCGCGTATTATCTTGAAGTCGGCCAAGACCACCTCGGTGGTCATGCTCCTGGTCGGCGCCAGTCAGGCCATGAGCTGGGTTCTGGCTTTCGAACAAGTGCCACAGGCGGTCAGCCAGGGAATGCTCGCCATTTCCCACAACGCGCTCGCCACTCTGCTGCTCATCAATATTCTGCTGCTCATCGTGGGTACGTTCATGGACATGACTCCAGCGGTGCTCATCTTCACGCCCATCTTTCTTCCGGTCGTGACGGACATGGGAATGAACCCGGTGCACTTCGGCGTGCTCCTGATCACCAATCTGTGCATCGGGTTGTGCACGCCTCCGGTAGGCACTTGCCTGTTCGTCGGTTGCAGCGTGGGGCACACGACCATTGCTCGGGTCGTCCGTCCGCTCTTGCCCATCTTCGCCGCCATGGTCGTTGGCCTGCTCCTGATTACCTATGTTCCGATGCTATCGCTCTGGTTGCCTGGCGCGTTCGGAGTGCTCCAGCCGTGAAATGCCTTCGGCTCTCGCCCGCAAAGGTTGCGCTCGGATTCGACGGCCCGGGACCGAAACGGTGGGTGCATGCATTTCGCAAGCGATTCGATCAGACAAACCGACGAGCGATACCTTTTCGCATGCTCTCGAAACAGTTGGACGTAACTCGAGCCTCCGGGGGCGCTGTGGTTGACGCCGTCGTCTATGGTAGCCTGACCTCGAGCCGCATGCGTCGAAGTCGCTTCTTTCCTTGGGTGCCGTGGTTGAGCTCGGGGCTGGTCATCGCCAGTTGTGCCACCCCCGTTCGCGAGGATCCGCCCTCGAAGCTCGGGGCGGGGGAAACCGACAGCGGCAATAGCAGCGGGAACCTCACGGTCTCGGGGGCCACGAGCGGTTCTGCCAGCAGTACGGCCAACAATACCACTGGCGCACCCAGCGGTGCGTCGGCCTCCACCAACGGCTCAGGTGGTGCGGCAACCACTAGCTCTACAAGTTCCGCCGACACCACGGGCGCTTCCGGAACGGGCGGGACCGGCGACACCGCCACGAGCGATGGGGGCTCCGGAGGTGCTGCCACGACCAGCAGCACCGAAGCGGCCACCAGCACTGCCAGCGCCACCAGCGGCGTGCCCATCACCGGCGATCTACCGTGGACTGACGATTTCGAAATGTACGGCGTAGACGGCCCCGCGGACCCGAACTGGACCCCGCTCGAGACGAGCGGCGGCTGGACCGTGATTTCGGACGGCTCGACGCAGCTCTATGCCCCTGCGAGCGAGGCGAAGAATCGTAACATGACGTACGCTGGCGACTCGGCCTGGACCAACGTACGCCTCGAGGTGGACGTGCGCCTGGCAGCGGGCGGCGACAGCGGCACTCGAATCTACCTTGCCGCGCGCGCGGCAACGGCCGGCAGCAAGCTCGACTACTACCACGCCTACCTGCGCGGCGACGGGCGAGTTCGTCTGGGTAAATACGTGGGCGGGAGTACCGACGAGACCTTCTCCGAGTCGGTAGAAACTGGAGTGGAGCTGGACGAAACGACCTGGCACAGCTTTGCCCTGACCGTGGCGGGCGACACGCTGACGGCCGAGCTGGACGGGTCCGAAGTCGACTCCGCCACCACCACTGGGCTGACATCGGGGTTCATTGCCCTGGGCGTCGACGGCGGCACTGCGGAATTCGACAATGTCCGCGTCACCGAGCCTTGAGCGTGCCCTTGCAAGGCCAGCTTTTGTGTGATCGAAAGGCATGCTCTCAGCGATCAATCAGAGTAGCGTTTCGAGCCTCGCGTCCAGGCGTGGCGCTGAGGTGCGGCTTCGTCGAGGTGCGCCGAGCAGTGTTGAAGGATTTCGCGAGATGAACGCATTGCCATACACGGAAGGTGGTTGGTACGATGACCAACTTTGCCATTAGACCTGCGGATCAGTGCCGCTACGACGAGGTGAGTCTGGGTGAGGTGATGCTGCGCCTCGATCCTGGCGCGGGTAGGATTCACACCACGCGCACGTTCCAGGCCTGGGAAGGAGGCGGCGAGTACAACGTGGCGCGTGGTCTCAGGCGCTGTTTCGGGCTCCGCACCGCCGTTGTCACGGCGCTTGCGGACAACCCCATCGGCCGTCTCGTCGAAGACCTGATCTTGCAAGGTGGCGTCCACACCGAGCATCTGAAGTGGATGGAGTACGACGGGGTTGGGCGCACGGTTCGCAATGGGCTGAACTTCACCGAGCGCGGTTTCGGCCCGCGCGGAGGCGTCGGTTGTTCCGATCGGGGTCACACGGCAATTTCGCACATGCGCCCCGGCGACATCGATTGGGCCGCGCTGTTTCAGAACGAGGGCGTGCGCTGGTTCCATACCGGAGGCGTCTTCTGCGCGCTGTCCACCAGCACCGCGGAGGTGGCGCGTACCTCCATGCAGGAGGCGCGGCGCTCCGGAACGCGCGTCAGCTACGACCTGAACTATCGGGACTCGCTCTGGCGCGCCAATAGTGGGCGTGAGGGCGCGCGGCGCGTCAATCGCGCCCTGATGCCATACGTCGACGTCGTTTTCGGCAACGAGGAGGACTACTCCGCTGCATTGGGCTTTTCGCTCGAGGGCGTCGACGACGAGTTCCACGAGCTGCCGGTGGAGAGCTACCAACGCATGATGGAAAACGTCGTGGAGACCTTTCCCAACCTGACGTCCGTGGTGGTAACCCTGCGCACCGCGCGCTCCGCCACGGTGAACGGCTGGGGCGCCATGTGCCTGCACGCCGGAGAGTTCCACTACGTGCCGCAGCGCGACGTCGAGATTTGCGATCGCGTCGGTGGCGGTGACTCGGTCGCCTCCGGGTACATCTATGGGCTTCTCACGAGCCGTGGGCCAGCCTTCGCTTTGCAGTGCGGGGTGACGCATGGCGCGCTCGCCATGTCGACGCCAGGCGACACCAGCATGGCGACGGCCTCCGAGGTGTTCGCGGCGATGCAGGGCAAGGGAGCCAGGATCAAGCGATGAACGAATCCGAAGTTTGCGCGCACATCGAGCAGCTGGGCATCGTCCCGGTGGTCCGGGCGAGCTCGCCCGAGCTCGCGTCGCGCGGCATAGACGCCTTGCTGGCAGCGGGGGTCTCGGTGTTCGAGGTGACTCTGACGGTGCCTGGTGCGGTCGAGCTCATCCGGTCTCTGGTCGAGCGGCTCGCGGGCAAGGCGCTGATTGGCGTGGGCACCGTGCTCAGCGCGGCCGACGCGAAACGCAGCATTGCGGCCGGGGCGCGTTTCGTGGTCAGCCCTGGGTTCGATCCGGAGATAGTCAGGGTAGCGCGCGACCAGGGCGTGGCCGTGATGCCCGGCGCGCTGACCCCGACCGAGATCATGAGGGCCTGGCAAGCAGGGGCCTCCATGGTGAAGGTATTCCCATGCTCGGCACTGGGCGGTGCCAGCTACCTGAAAGCCCTCAAGGGGCCGTTCCCTCAGATCAAGCTGCTGCCCACCGGAGGGGTCAGTGTCGAGACAGCGGGCGACTACATTCGAGCCGGAGCGGTGGCGTTGGGCGTCGGCGGAAAGCTGGTGGACTTGAGCGTGCTCGAAGCGGGCAACGCTGCCGAGCTTGGGCACCGCGCACGCGCGTTGCTCGAAGCCGTGCGCGAAGCGCGGGCGGGTCTGAGGGCCAGGTCGTGAGAGCAGCTCTGGTGGCCGCTTTCAGTCTTCTCTTGGCGGTGCCCGCCTTCGGCCAGTACCCGCGCGACGCCGCTGCCAACAAGAAGACAGACGAGGCCCTGAACGTCCACTACCTCGGAACCGACTTCGACGAGGCCGAGGCGGTCCTGCTCGGCGTCATCGAGGCATGTGGGGCGAAGTGCCGGCCGTCCACCCTCGGCCGGGCCTGGATGTACGTGGGCGTCGTGCGCGGTAGCGGCAACAAAGATCAGGTGGGCGCGCGGGAAGCCTTTCAACAGGCGCTGAAGACGGACCCAGCCGTTACTCTCGACACTGCGCTGGCAACCCCAGAGACCCAACGGACCTTCGAGGCTCTCGGCGGCCAAACCGTCGCGGAGGAAGAAGCTGGCGAAGAGTCTGGAGAAGGCGCGACGGCCGCGCAGGGGGCCCCGAACGCCGGTAGCGAGGCACCAGCGACCGGGGGCGGTCTCGAATGCAGCCCGGGCGCCGGCCGCGTGCAAACGCGCCGCCCGATTCCCGTGGCCTGTGGTGGTGACGGTGAAGCCACGTCCATGAGTCTGCGCTACCGCGAGTATGGCGCGGACCAATGGGCGACCGTCGACATGACGAAGGTGGGGGGCACCTTCCAGGGACAGATCCCATGTGATGCCACGCGCACGGTGGGCCCTTTGCACTACTTCGTCGTCGCAACCGACGCGGCAGGCGATCCGGTCGACACGTTCGGGAACAAGAGCGAGCCCATCGTCATCGATCTTGCTGGCGACGTCGGCGACATGCCTCCGTCATTTCCGGGTCAGCCCGCCCCGGAGCGCTGCCAGGCCGAAGAGATCTGCCCACCCGACTTTCCTGGTTGCGGAGCCGAAGAGCAGGAACCGAGCCGCGGGGACAAGGAATGGGGCGCTAGCTGCGAGGAGTCCCGCGAATGCCAAGGCGGTCTGCTTTGCATCGATGGGTCTTGCGAGACGGCGCCTTCTTGCATCGTCGACGCGGACTGCAAGACGGGCGTTTGCCACGCCGGCAAGTGCGATATCCCGTCCGGCGAGGGCGAGTCGAAAGAAGCGTACGCCAAAAACATTGTCGGCGTGCACTTCGCCGTCGATGCCGGGTTCGTCGGGGGCAAAGACGTGTGCCGCGCCGATCAGAACGAATACGATTGCTACCTGGAAGGCAGTGAAACCCCTTATCCCGGGCCGCTCCCGGCGGACATCGCCGACCACGCGGGAGAGCCGGGGGACGCCTACCCGGGGGGCGGCATCGGCAACGGCTTGACGGGTGGAACACTGCGCGTGCTGCTCAGCTACGACCGAGCTTTGACGTCCCACCTCACGCTGGGCGCGCGCGGCGGCTTCGCCTTCCGAGGCGGACCCTCTCGCGAGGGCGATCCGAGCTTCTTGCCGCTGCATCTGGAGCTCGCGCTGGGCTACTGGATGCTCGGGCTCGCCGAGCAGGGCGTGCGCCCCTACGTGCGGCTTTCGGGAGGCGTCGCTCAGGTGGATCTGAAGACCCAGGTCGTGGCCAGCGATTGCTCGAGCGAGCCGTCCTACGAGGCCTTCATTCACTGCATCAACGCCGAGGGGGACTACGACTCCGCGAACGATCCGGATCTACCCAGCGTCACACTGGACGCCTACAAGAAGCTGGGTCAGGGGTTCGTTGGCCTCGGCGGCGGTGCTCTCTTCGCGGTCGGACAGAGCGTGGCAGCTCAGCTCAACGTGAACCTGATGGTCATGTTGCCCGACAGCGGCCTGGTCATCGAGCCCTCGCTCGGCGTCACCTACTCGTTCTGAGGACGCATCCAAGGGGCTTCACCGGAGGGCGCCCCGGTAGCAGTCCTCCGTGCGAACGTCGGCTGGCGACCACCGAGTCGAGCTCGGCGCCGGTCTCTGGACCACGAGACGAGCTCGGCGCTCCCGTGATGCTGGACGAGCTCGAGGAGGCGCACCGCGCGCCGGTCTCTGGACCACGAGACGAGCTCGGCGCTGGTGCCCGGGCGTGGACGCACGCCACCCCCTTCGCAGCTTCGGTTTGGGTTCGGGTTGGTCGGCCGGCAAAGATCCATAAGGGGTGGGGGTTCGTCGGTCAGCGACCGGTGCAGGACTCTGTCCCCGCCTTCCCCTGGGCAGACCTCCGGCCCTCCAGTGTCGTCCGGCAAGCCCTACCTGGGTTGGGCACGACTCGAGCTGAGTTGTTCACTCTCGGCCCACCCCGAGCACCCCCCGGGCCCCCGGGGCCCCCCGGGGCCGTAGCAACTGCAATCCTGCGCCTCGCAGTCGAAAGGCTGCTCAGTCTGATACTGCGCGTAGCACGCGCTCCGGTAGATGCGGCAAGTGCACGTCTCGACGAGCCAGTTGCACAGGAGGTCGCCGCACCCAATGCATCCCCTTGTCACCACACTCGCTTTGGTCGCCGCATCGACCCAAAACGTCGGTGTCGACCCCGTTGATGGCCGCGTAGCTTCGTTCCTGATAGAAGACGCCGTCACAGCCGCACGCGGGCATCCCGTCCGTGGCGAGGTGGGCCACCGAGGTGCACGCTCCCCGCTCGCCGCTACCGCACAGGCCATCGGGGAACACGCAGTATTCGCTTTCGCTGCAGTCGTCGTTGCTTCGACAGGTGGCGCCACCCGCGCCGCCGGTCGTCCCGGATGCGCCGGAATGTCCGGTGGACCCCGAGGCTCCACCCGTCGCGGTGCCCCTGTCGGGTCCTGCGCCGCCCACTTTGTGTGAACCCGTTGCTCGCTTCGCCAGCACCTCGTCCCTGCCCCCGGCTCCGCCCCCGCGCTGTAGCGGAGCGATAGCCTTGCCCTCACCCCGAGGCTTTGTCGGTCCCGCTGGCGCCGGCGTGGCCTCGTCGGCCTGGTGCGGCGTCCGCCCTCCGCGTGGTTTGCACGAAGCTCCGCCCTCCGCCCCCGCGCTGTAGCGGAGCGATAGCCTTGCCCTCACCCTGGGGCTTTGTCGGTCCCGCTGGCGCCGGCGTGGCCTCGTCGGCCTGGTGCGGCGTCCGCCCTCCGCGTGGTTTGCACGAAGCTCCGCCCTCCGCCCCCGCGCTGTAGCGGAGCGATAGCCTTGCCCTCACCCTGGGGCTTTGTCGGTCCCGCTGGCGCCGGCGTGGCCTCGTCGGCCTGGTGCGGCGTCCGCCCTCCGCTTGGTTTGCACGAAGCTCCGACCGAAGTCCTGCTCGGCGGCGAGCGCATTGTGAGCGTGGCAGCGCAGCGCGAGGTTGTCCGCCGTGGTCGGGCCGCCGCGGCCGTGCGGCTCGAGATGGTGCAACTGGAGAAACGCGGTTTCGCGACATCGAACGCCTCGGCTGTCGACGTAGGTGCAGCGTGACCCATCACGAGACCAAACCAGGCGTTGCACACCGCGAGGCACATGTCCGCGCTGGCGCGGAGCGCCCGTTCCGCGCTGTCGCGGAGCGCTCGGCTCGTCGGCGTGCTGGCGCGGCGCATCGGTTCCGCGCTGTCGCGGAGCGCCCGTGTCGCGCTGGCGCTGTCGCGGAGCGCCCGTCGGCTCGTCGGTCGTGCTGTCGCGGCTGCGCGCATCGGTCACCGCGCTGTCGCGGAGCGCTTACGGAGTCCTCGGGTTGCGGCTGGCCCTGGAGCGGAGCGCTAGCCTTGCCCTCACCCTGGGGCTTTCTCGGTCCCGCTGGCGCCAGCGCGGCCTCGGCGGCCTGGTCCGGCCTCCTCACTCCGCTTGGTTTGCACGAAGCTCCGACCGAAGTCCTGCTCGGCGGCGAGCGCATTGTGAGCGTGGCAGCGCAGCGCGAGGTTGTCCGCCGTGGTCGGGCCGCCGCAGGCCGTGCGGCTCCGAGATGGTGCAACTGGAGAAACGCGGTTTCGCGACATCGAACGCCTCGGCTGTCGACGTAGGTGCAGCGTGACCCATCGCGAGACCAGACCAGGCGTTGCACGCTACGAGGCACATGTCCGCGCTGTCGCGGAGCGCCCGTCGTCGCCCGGCGCTGTCGCGGAGCGCCGTCGCGCTGTCTCTGGAGCACCCGTGTCGTGCTGGCGCTGAGCGAGCCCGGCTCGTCGGCGTGCTGGCGCGGCGCATCGGTTCCGCGCTGGCGCGGAGCGCCCGTGTCGCGCTGGCGCGGAGCGCCCGGCTCGTCGGCGTGCTGGCGCGGCGCATCGGTTCCGCGCTGGCGCGGAGCGCCCGTGTCGCGCTGTCGCTGTCGCGGAGCGCCCGGCTCGTCGGCGCGCTGTCGCGGAGCGCCCGTGTCGCGCTGTCGCGCAACCTCCGTGTCACCCCCGCGCTGGCGCGGAGTGCCCGTCTCGTCGGCGCTGGCGCGGAGCGCCCGTGTCGCCGCTCGCGCTGGCGCGGAGCGCCCGTCTCGCCCCCGTGCTGGCGCGGCGCATCGGTTCCGCGCTGGCGCGGAGCGCTTGCGGGGTCCTCGGGTTGCGGCTGGCCCTGGCGCGGAGCGCTAGCCTTGCCCTCTCCCTGAGGCTTTCTCGGTCCCGCTGGCGCCAGCGCGGCCTCGGCGGCCTGCTCCGGCCGCTTCACTCCGCTTGGTTTGCACGAAGCTCCGACCGAAGTCCTGCTCGGCGGCGAGCGCATTGTGAGCGTGGCAGCGCAGCGCGAGGTTGTCCGCCGTGGTCGGGCCGCCGCGGCCGTGCGGCTCGAGATGGTGCAACTGGAGAAACGCGGTTTCGCGACATCGAACGCCTCGGCTGTCGACGTAGGTGCAGCGTGACCCATCGCGAGACCAGACCAGGCGTTGCACCCTGCGAGGCACATGTCCGCGCTGGCGCGGAGCATCGGTTCCGCGCTGGCGCGGAGCGCCCGTGTCGCGCTGGCGCTGTCGCGGAGCGCCCGTCGTCGGCGTGTTGGCGCGGAGTGCCCGTGTCGCGCTGTCGCGGAGCATCGGTTCCGCGCTGTCGCAGAGCGCCCGGCTCGTCGCCGTGCTGGCGCGGCGCATCGGTTCCGCGCTGTCGCGGAGCGCGCGGCTCGCCATCGCTCTGGCGGGGTGCATCGGTTCCGCGCTGGCGCGGAGCGCCCGTGTCGCGCGCGCGTGCTGTCGTCGGCGCATCGGTTCCGCGCTGGCGCGGAGCGCCCGTCTCGCCCCGTGCTGTCGTGCAACCTCCGTGTCACCGCCGCGCTGTCGCGGAGCGCTTACGGAGTCTCGGGTTGCGGCTGGCCCTGGGCGGAGCGCTAGCCTTGCCCTCACCCTGAGGCTTTCTCGGTCCCGCTGGCGCCAGCGCGGCCTCGGCGGCCTGCTCCGGCCGCTTCACTCCGCTTGGTTTGCACGAAGCTCCGACCGAAGTCCTCCTCGGCGGCGAGCGCATTGTGAGCGTGGCAGCGCAGCGCGAGGTTGTCCGCCGTGGTCGGGCCGCCGCGGCCGTGCGGCTCGAGATGGTGCAACTGGAGAAACGCGGTTTCGCGACATCGGACGCCTCGGCTGTCGACGTAGGTGCAGCGTGACCCATCGCGAGACCAGACCAGGCGTTGCACCCTGCGAGGCACATGTCCGCGCTGTCGCGGAGCGCCCGTGTCGCGCTGTCGCGGAGCATCGGTCCCGCGCTGTCGCGGAGTGCCCGTGTCGCGCTGGCGCTGGCGCGGGGCGCCCGTCTCGTCGGCGCGCTGTCGCGGCGCATCGGCCCCGCGCTGTCGCGGAGCGCCCGTGTCGCGCTGGCGCGGAGCGCCCGGCTCGTCGGCGTGCTGTCGCGGCGCATCGGTTCCGCGCTGGCGCGGAGCGCCCGTGTCGCGCTGGCGCTGTCGCGGGGCGCCCGTCTCGTCGGCGTGTTGGCGCTGTCGCGGAGCGCCCGTCTCGTCGGCGTGCTGGCGCGGAGCGCCCGTGTCGCGCTGTCGCGGAGCATCGGCTCCGCGCTGGCGCGGAGCGCCCGTGTCGCGCTGGCGCGGAGCGCCCGTGTCGCGCTGGTGCGGAGCTCCCGTCTCGTCGGCGTGCTGGTGCGACTCACGCGGGCAGGGCGTAGGCGTGGCCACCCGGGGTTGGGCCAGCGTGGCGCAGCGGCGCTTCTTCAGCTGGGCGACCAGCAGGCGCATGGCTTGCAGGTGCAGTTGCTCGAGCGAGCCGCTCGGCAGCGCATGGGAGGCGAGATCTCGCGCCTCTTGGAGTAGGTCGACGTACTCCTGGCTGGCGGTGAATTGCACCTTGAAGCGCTCGGGCGCGCTGGGTTGCAGTCGGTCTGATCCGGGAGGGGCGTGTTCGGTTGCGGCGTGTTCCGGCGGCGTTTGATCTGTAGCTGATCTTGTGGCGTAGCGGTCTGCCCTTCCGAGCCGATGTCCGTGTCGTTGTCCGCGGGGGCGCTGGTGATCCAGTCCTTCGGATTGTCGCCGGGGGGCAGCTCTCGGACGGGCGGGCTCAAGGCTTCGAAGAACGCTTGCCAGCTGGGCGCTCTCGGAACGGGCACGCCAAGCGGCGCGGGACCGAGCGGCTCCACGAGGGCGGGCACGTCGGGAGCGGGGTCGAGGCGGCGGATCAAACGCAAGACCTCGCGCTTGGTTCGGTGCTTGCTGAGCGCCAGGAGCTCGCGGTGGTTCTGCTCGGTCAGGTGCGGACCCAGCAACAAGAGCGCCGTCAGGTGGATTTCGCCCGCGGCGAGGTGATCGAGCACGACCGGAAACTCTCGGGCGATGCGGGCCGCGCGGGCGCGCCGAAAGGCGGCGTCTTCCGAGAGGCGCAGTTCGTACACGCAGTACGTGGTGACGCTCGCACAGCTGCGTTCGCGGTGAATCCCGCGCGCCTCGACCTCGGCAAGGTGGGCCACGAGCGCCGCCAAGAGTTGATTGGAGCGCCCCACCAGACGGCGGGCGCCGGCGTGAAGCTCGTCGTTCGAGACGTGGGCAAGACTGTAGACGGAAGCCGGTCCCTCGAGCGTCCCGTCGAGGGACCGCTCGTGGTTGTCATGGGGGTCGATGCTCGGACTCATGCTCGCTGCGCACTTCATGAGCGCAGTCTACACCCGGAAATTTCGAGCCCCAGACTGGCCCGCTGGAGCGGTTTTCTCACCTCGAACGAGTTTGGTCTCGTGCGACCGCAGAAGCCTGCGCTACTGCAGCGCTAACGGGTCAGCAAATGGCAACTCGAGGCGCCCTTCCCGAGAAGGACACCTTTGCAGCCAAAATCCCGTCAACGAAAATCGACCTTGGCACGATCATTGTTGGCGGCGACAGCGAGCTTCGGCCGACCGAGTTGCTCAACCCGACAAGTCGTGTCAGAACCGGCACCGGCAGTCGCCAATCCACTGCTCGAAGATGACAGCGAGCAGGTCGAACTCGGCGTTGACAGTCTCATTCGTGGCGGTGATGACGAGCCGCAGAGCTCCGGCAAGAGACGCCCCTGGGCCCGGATGTTGAGACACGTGTGGAAGGTCGACGTCAGCATCTGTCCGCGCTGCAGCGGACCCATGAAGTGGGTCGACGTCGCCACCGAGGCGGAGGCCATCCGGCCGTGCTCCCTGAGCTCGAGCACCCCGGCGACAACTCCGATCAGCGAAAGCCTTGCCAGCGTGGACGCACGCCACCCCCTTCGCAGCTTCGGTTTGGGTTCGGGTAGGTCGCCCGGCAAAGATCCATTGGGGGGGTGGGGGTTCGTCGGTCAGCGACCGGTGCAGGGCTCTGTCCCCGACTTCCCCTGTGCAGGACCTCCAGCCCTCCAGTGTCGTCCGGCAAGCTCTACCTGGGTTGGGGCACGACTGGAGCTGAGTTGTTCCCTCTCGGCCCACCCCGAGCACCCCCCCCTACCCACAAGAATTCGCAGGTGAAAATCCCTATCCGGCGGCGGAGCAGAACGCCTGACGGGCTCCGGCGACCTGCTCTTCAAGGACTTCGGCACTCCCCTCTGATTGCAGGTACCCTACCTGCTTCCGGAGGAGCGGGTTCGCTGGTTGCGACAGTAGCTGACTCAACGGGCGCCGCGAATCACGGCAAAGCTCAGCTCGCTCGTGCAATCTGCCCCGGCGACGACCGGCGTCACCTCGCGATACTCTTCGAGGGTGATGTCGAAATCCCCCAGGGGGCGTGTTTCGCCGGGCATGAGGCTGAGCGAGCGGCCCGCCGCGCTGACGTCGAGCCGGTGGCCCGCGCCACGACAGCCTGCATATCGTTCGTCGTCGCACAGCGCCACCCCGCGCTCGATATCGAGTTCGCTCGGGGATAGCAGCTGCTGGCCCCGGCTTGCATGCGCCAGCAGCTTGCCCTCGCCGTGCACGCTCAAGCTCTCGGCTCCCGCTGCGCGTTGGTACGAAAGCTCTACCGAGCTCCCCAAGTCGAGCGGTGGCCCACCACTCGGCGTCGCGAATCCCACGACCACTGGACCTTCACTCGTGGCCAGCGTGAACCAGTTCAGCTCGGCATTCTCGAGGTCATCCAATTCGAAGAGTTCGTGGCTGCAGTCGGGATGATCACCGGTTCCGATGGCCACGACCTCACCGCTCACGGTGTCGCTGCATTCGTCCGTCTGGCATTCGCCGAACGCACTCGGTCCTCCGGGAGCACCTACGGCACCGGCAGCGCCGGCAGTCCCGGGTGCGCCGGCAGTCCCGGGGGCGCCGGCGCTGCCATCGAGGACCGGAAGGGAGCCAAAGCACACCCCGAGCAGCCGCTGTCGCGCGTAGTTGCACCAGGCGGGCGGCTCGGCGATGCACATCTCGAATTCGTCGGAACAGACGCCGCTCACCGCCTCCTTCACGCACTCGCCGCAGGTCGCGTCGATGCCTCCTCGCGTGCAAGCCGCCTCACACGCGTCAGCGCACACGTCTTGCTGGCACACGCAGTCGGTGAGCTCGGGCACGCCGGGGTCGTTCGCGAGTGCCCAGTCGTCACAGATTTTCGCCACGCACGAGCAGCAGCCACCGTCGCCGTAGCAGCAGCCGGGCGACGAGCCTTCAGGACAGCTCAGACCACCAGTGGTGACGCTGCTCCCCGTGGTATTCGTCGACGCCGTCCCGCCGGTGCCTCCGCTGGACGTGCTCGAACCATCTCCGCCGCCGCTCGACCCCGCCCGGGTCTTGCCGCACGCCAAGTGGCCCAGACAAACCAGAGCGCCTAGCCCAATCCAACGAACTCGATCCATGGGCATGTAGCTGCGCAAAGGATGTGCCACGCGTCAACTTGGCAGTGGCAGGCTTGGACCGCAAGCCGAGCACTCCAGACCGCGACATGTTGGGGGGCCAGTGGCTCAGTCCGGCACGCTTTCGCTCGCCGGCGGGTCAATCCGACGTGGTCACGTATCCGGGACCAGGCGCAATCGGCAAGGAGCGGCGAAGAGCTGACCCTCGAAGCGTCCGGTTCTCCGGCTCATGTTCCGAACGAGCCTGGCTCAGAGCGCGCCGGTGAACCAGAAGCCGACGAGCGCCATCACCTGCCTCAGCAGTCATTCATCGCTACGCCGACAAGTCGTGTCAGAACGGCACCGGCAGTCGCCAATCCACTGCTCGAAGATGACAGCGAGCAGCTCGAACTCGGCCTCGACAGCATCCGTGGCGGTGATGACACGGACGAGCCGCAGAGCTTCGGCAAGAGACGCCCCTGGGCCTGGATGTTGAGACACGTGTGGAAGGTCGACGTCAGCACCTGTCCGCGCTGCAGCGGACCCATGAAGTGGGTCGACGTCGCCACCGAGGCGGAGGCCATCCGGCGCGTGCTCGCTGGGCTCGAGCACCCCGGCGAGATCGTCCGCGACGGCGCGGCCATTGACGTCTTCTCCAAGCTAGGGACGCCAGCTCCTGCCGACCTCCTCATGCCCGGGCGGACAGCAAGTGTTTCCAACCTCTCGGCGATGACCCAAACTGGTAAGTGCCGAAGAGTCGAAGGCGCGGGTGTCGAGACCATGTGATCATCTTGAACGAGCGGCACTTGCGACGGATCCTTCGCTCTATCTCGTTTACTCTCACGAGACTCGAACGCACCTGGCGCTGGGCAAGGATGCGCCGACGCCGAGAGCGGTGCCGCCGCCCGCGATGGGCGAGGTTGTGGCCATCCCGCAGGTTGGCGGACTGCATCACCGGTACGAGCGGCGAGCGGCGTAGCGGCACGCTCCGCGGCGCATCCGCAGTGGGCTGAGCTGTCCGCTCGGAGTGATGCTGCGCGCTGCATGCACTGCCCCGGCGTTCGCTGGGTGCTCCGCTGGGCCCCGCGACGCACCCCTTGCCTCAGACGACCGCCATCACGGAGCCGCTAAGCGTTTCGGTGTTGCCCGACAGAGTTCTGGCGAAGGACCGGTTCACCGAGAGCCACGGGCTCGAGCTCCGGAGGCTCGAGCCACCGACCGCTACCACGCCTGTGCTCTCAGAGCCGACGGGGAAGCCTACTGCTGGGGCAGCCTCTGAAGCGCAAAAGAAGCAGGGCCAATTATGTGCAAATTGCAGATATATTATTTGCGATTTGCATGCTTTTTGCGTCGTCGACTCATCGCATGAGCGCGACGAGTGGGGTTGCGAGTGGCAGCTGGATTCTCGGCCCGTACTGAAGGCACTGGCACGGATCGGAGGTCAGGGGCATCGCTGGTCGGGGCCCGAACCGGACGACTGCAGCCTATGAAGCGCTACTTGACGATGATCTGGCTCTCGCAGGTGAACAGAACGTCCACGCTCGACAACGGATCGGCGCGGATCGTGTCGCAGGCTTCCGCACACAACACGATCCGGTCGTCCTGGATATAGAAGGCTTCCGGTTGGCATTCGCCTGGCACCGCCGCCTGGCCGAACTGCACCTCACCGCTGCCATCCCCTTTCACGTATTTGACCGCGACGTTGTCGAGATCGATGTCGCCTGCGCCCGCGGGCGCCTCCGGAATCGGGAAGTCGCAGGCAATGTCGGTTTGTACGATGACGTCCTCGGCGATTTCACGAAACACGGTGTCGTAGGCCTGAAACTGGCAGACGGGCAGGCGCAGGCCGCCGGTCAAAATGCTGAGCTCCTGGTAGGTCTCGCCCGCGTTCGTCACGTCGCCCCCGTTGCCGGTACAGGTTTCGGAGACGATGGGCTCGCTGGGCAGATAGGGATCGGTCGGGGTGGCCTTTTCGGCGACGCCCGTGATGCTGTGAAAGATGAAGGTAGGGGCGTCGGCGGTTCCGAAGTGCTCCGGGGCCATCGCGGTCAGTTCCGAGACGAAGGTCGAAACGGGCATGTCCTCGTTGGCATCCGTGATTTCGAGGAACACCTTTTTTGCGCCTTTGCGCAGCCATTGAGACCATCCGTCGGGGGCGTTGTCGTACTTGTCTTCGTTGTCCTCTTCTTCCGTGTCCCCGTTGTCACACGTGCTCAGGCAAGGCTGATTGAAGGGAGCCTCATAGGTATCGAGCAGCAGGTCGAACGAATCGTCGCTTTCCACCTTGGTGCTGTAGTGGAAGAAACGCTCCGAGATGCCGGGCTCGTCGGCGGGACAGCTGGCGAGCGTGCTCAGCGGGGCGGTCACACACAGCGAGGTGTTGTCGTCGTCCCGGTGCCGCGACAGCGCGATCAATCGGTAATCGATGTCGCTTTCCTCGAGAATCGTGCCGAAGTTCTGGTTGATGTTGTTCTCGACTGACTCGAGCTCATTTTTCATGCTGCCCGAGTCGTCGACCACCATGATGATGTCCACGGGCTCCTTGACCAGTTGCGCGTCGGCCGTGTCTTCGGCGCAGGTATCCCCCGGTTGCACGCCGGTGGTGCTGGAGGAAGCGCCGCTCACCCCGATGAGCGGGCCGTCCGTCCCGCTGCCCATGCCAGTCGTGACGGCCGCCACGGCGTTGGGCTGTCCGCCGCCACCGCCACTGCCCCGGTCGATTTCCTGGGGCTTTTCCGAGGAGGCACTGCAGGCGAATGACAGAAGGGCAAGCAATGTGGCGGCGCCGGGAGCGAAGCCGGAGCGGGTGGTGATCATTCGAGCCTCATTGGGTGGAGATGCGCTGTATTGCTATGCGCGGGAGCCCTGGGGCGATCACGTGAGATCGATTCCGCGGCAAGAAACCTGCGATCTAGCCGCCCGCCAGCATTTGCCGTGATCCGTCCGTTTGTCGTTACGCATAAGGTTCCGTGTCCCGCATCACTCTGCCCCTGAGCTTCTCCCAGAGAGCGCTGCAGCGTGCGGAGCCGGGCTTGGAACGGATGTTCAGAACATCCCACGAGCTGGTCTGGCACACCCCGCGGCGTCTCGGCAGGAGTCGTGATGCTGTCGCGGACGGTCTGCGGCAAGCGTTTCTCGTCGTGGTGGAGCGGCTGAAGCAGATGCGACCCGGCGCGAGCCGCACGCCCAGCAGGCGAGGTCCCGAGGCGCGTCCACTCAGGGGGCCGGCGCGATGGCAGGCGTGAAGCGACTGATAACCGAGAGCCCCAGCGACTTCGAGCGGCGGCTTTTGTCCGCGGGCCTCGGGGAACGACCCTCGCTGGCGAGGCGCAGGCGCATGGCGCAGGCCGTTGGCGTCGGGTCCCTGATTGCGTACAGCTCGGAAGCCAAGGCCTTGCTCGGTGGCTGGGCGGTGAAGCTGGGGCTGGGGCTGGGATTGGCCGTGGTGGCGACCGTGGTCATCACGGAGCCCGGCTCGGCGGGGCCGAGTCCAGCCCAGCCGGGTGGCGATACCATCGAGAGCGCCGTGCGGACGCCGCACGCAAGCCAACGAGCGCCGGAGGCAAGCAGCGTGAGTCGACCCGGGCCTGCTCACGAGCTGGCCAAGCCCTCCCAGCAGTCCAGGCAGGCATCCGAGGATGTGCCTGCAGTCGAGTCCGCGCGCGCGGCGCAGCACGAGGCCCAGCGCCCCCCCGAAGCGGCGGTTCGAAGACCGGTTCGGCGCCCAGCCGTCGTGCTCGACGCCGCGCGAGCACCAGCGGCGCTTTCCGAAGAGGTCGCCCTACTCGATCGCGCTCGAGCATTGCTGCAAGGTGGCCGAACCGGGCGCGCGCTCGCCCTGCTCGAGAGCTACCATCGCCGGTTCCCGAGCGGTGTCTTGGCCAGGGAAGCGAAGCTGCTTCGAGAGCGTGCGGCTGCCTTCGCCGCCCCCTCGGCGCCCGGCGAGTAGCCCTCGAGCTGGCACCCTGCGCGAAGCCGAGTTTGCTGACAAGGTATGAAAGGGCGGGTCTCGGCGTGTCGCTCGATCGCGCCAGCGCGAGTGAGTTCCTGACTTGCGAGCGGCACACTCGCTGCCCTACCAAGTCACGGCCAGAACGAGGGGGGCTTGTCGCAGTCCCAGATGTAGCCGGTCCCGGCATCGTCCTCGAGCCAGCAGGCGCATACCTCTTCGCCCTGCATGCAGCGGTCGCCCATCGTGGTGCACGCGACTTCATCGGCGACGCCAGCGTCGCAGGCAGCGAGCGCGCTTTCGGGGGGAACCACGATGTCCGGATAGGGCTCCTGCCACGCGCACGAAGTGCAATCCCAGCAGGTGGCGGTCGTGCACTCGTCGTCCCCCACAGCGCAGCTGCAGGTCCGAGAACCGGTGTCGGCGAGCCCACAGGCGCGGGGGGCGCAGGTCCCCTCGGTCGTACACTCCGCGCCGTTGCTGATGCCTTGACACTGCTCATCGGTCAGGCTCGCACCAGTGGTGGAACCCGTGGCAGTCGCGTCGCCCGCCGTGGTGCTGCCACCGGCACCCGGGGAAGCGGTGCTGGTCGTGGCGGTGGTGATACTGGTGCTGGTCACCGTGGCACTGGACCCACCAGCACCGCTGGTGCTGCCCGTCGTGCCCGTGACGGCTGCGCCGGTCGTGCTGGTTGCCGTCATGCCAGAGGCTTGCGTCGTGGCGCTGGACGTGACCGCCGCGGCCGAGGTCGCGGTGGCGCCACTCGTGAGGGTCGCCGTCGAGCCAGTCGTCTCACCAGTACTCGTCGAGGTTTGCGGGGCCGGGTCCTCTGAGCTGCAGGCGCTGACGCTGAGCGCGCCGGCCGAGCCCAAGATGCCGAAAGTGAGTAGGGCGTTTCCGAATTTCGAGTGCATGGGGCCTCCCAACGAGCCAGCTCGGCATTCGCGTTCGGTGAAGGCGCGGCGCCGACTGCTTCGTGACCAAAGATCGGGCGGGCGGTCGCGGCGGAATGCGACTGCCCGTGAATGCTCCGTTAATGCAGGGCGGCACTCGACCGATCGCGCGAATTTGCGCGAGTGGTCTGGGCTCAGAAACTGGTTTTTGCGTGATCGGCTCGGAGACCGAGCTTCGTGCGACGCTCAGGTTGCTGCGCCGCCGATCACGGAACCGGCGAGGCGTCCACGGACGGAATCGCGCGGAGGTCAGGGCTGAGCGAGTTTCGGAGCTGCAGGATCATCCGCTGGGCGCGCTCCGGGGCAACTGTCGCGGTCAGCACCTGGTAGGCCTGCCCTTCCAGCCGCGCTGCCACCAGAAGCTGGGCGTACAGAACGCTGATGGCGGGTCGCGGATCCGCCCGATAGGCTGGCTCGAAGCGTCTCAGCGCCCGACCGTACGCTCCCAGCGTGGCTTGAGCTTGCGCCGACAGGAGGTGGCTCTGCTGCGCCGACGCATGCTTGGCGGCGTCCAACTGGGCGGAGGCCTGCGACAGCCGTTGTTGCAGATCGAGCGACTGTTGGCGATTCAACAGGGGCCGCGGCTCGGCCTCGAGTAGTTCGTGGACGAGCTTGCCGGCCCGTTCGAAGTGCTCGAGTCGGGCGAGCGTCAGGACCAAGTTGGCGGGGGCGGCGAGCTGGCTCACGTCGCTCGAGAGCGCTGCCGTGGCCGACCGTTCTGCGGCGCGATCTCTTCCGAGCCTCGTCTCGAGCATCGCCAGCTCGGCGGCGGTGTTCCCCGGCTCGGGTAGACGGCGCGGTTCCTTCTGGAGCTTTCGAAAGAATGGCTCGGCAGGCTGGGGCAGGTCCGGCACGGGCGGCACTGGAGTCGGCTTGCCGGCGTAGAGCTGGGAGAGCCGCTCTCTCAGGCGCGTGAGCTTGTTCAGGTTCCCATCCGCGGTGCGCGCCGCTTCGAGCTGCAGCAGGCGACCGTAGGCTCGGAGCGGAAGCTGCCGGTGGGCCAGAGTCTCTCCGATGCACGCCGTGCTCAGCGCTCGAGCCAGGTGCTGCTGGGCCAGAGCGAGCTTCCCCGCAGCGGCAGCGCGGTTTGCGGCGAAGTCGTGCGCCGCGGGATTGCACGGATCGAGCGCCAGCTCTTCGCTCCAGAAGCTTTCGTCGTCGAGGAACTTGGGGATGCTGAGCGCGATCACGGCGGCCATCGGCAAGCAGCCGAGGCCCACGATCAGGAGTCCCAGGCGGAGCTCGAGCAACTGGCGGAGCGCACGTTCGAAGAAGAGCGTCAAGCCTATGGCCAGGGGCAACAGCGGAAAATACCAGAAACGATCGGACACCAGCACGGGTAGCCCGGTGGGAACGAAGTGCAGGACGGGCGCCAAGCTCACGAGAGCGGTCACCAGGAACCAGAACGCCGGGCGCTGCCTCCGAGCGCTGAGCGCGAGCAAGGCGAGGCATCCCAGCAGCACCAAAGCCCCCCCGGCGATCTGCCAGATCGGGTGGACGAACCCGGCCTCGCCAACGACCAGCGGTCGCAGGAAAGAGCTTTGGGGCCAGGGCCAGAGCAGGCGTTGGGCGTAACCTTCGAGGGCCGCCAAAAACGTCGCAGGCGTGAGCTCCCTGGAGACATTTCCCAGTGGCATGAGCCAGTGGCGGACCAGCAGGTAGCCGGCACACGCCAACCCGACCATCGCCACGTCGCCGTAGCCTGCCGCTGCGGGCTTGGCCTTGGCGGGTCTTCGATGAGCCTCGACCGAGCGATCCGCCACGATCAGAAGTGGGGTAACGACGGCTATCTCTTTGCAGAGCAAAGCCAGAATTGCGGACGCCGCGCTCAGCGCTAGCCATGGCCGGTCTGAGCTTCGCCGCGCCATGGCGGCTGCTTCGACCGAAAGCAGCATGCCGACCGTCATCATGAGGTCCGTCCGCCCTGCCACCCAGACGACGCTCTCGATACGCGTCGGGTGGAACGCAAAGACCAGGGTGGGCAGCAGCCACAAGAGGGAGCCCCGGAAGATACGCCGCGTGAAGCGGGCCGCCAGGAGTACCGCGAGCGAATGCAACAGCGTGTTGGTCAAATGAAAGAGCCAGGGCGCCCCCGAGCCCAGGCGCCAATCCACGAGGTAGCTCGCGCTGACCAGCGGACGATAGTAGCGGAGCAGCTCGGTGGAATCGCGCCCCGCCGTATCCCAGAAATGGGTCGTGAACGCCCGGCTCAGGTACTCGAAGCTCTGTGCATAGGGGTTCTGGGCAATCAGCAGGACGTCGTCGTAGACGAAGCCTGCGAGCAGGCTCGGCGCGAAGCAGGCGAAGGCCAACAGTGCGAGTCCGAGCTCGGCCCGCCATGCCGTACGCCGCTCACTCTTCAAGCAGGCCTCGCACCACGGCCAGCGTCTTGGTTTTCTTCTTCAAGAGCTTTCTCGGGGGGCCCTGGGCGACGATGCAACCGCCGGCTTCGCCGCTGTGCGGGCCCAGTTCGATGAGCCAGTCAGCGCCGGCGATGACCTCGGGGTGGTGCTCGATGACCACCAGCGTATCGCCACGCGCCACGAGCCGGTCCAACACGTTCATCAGTTTGGCCACGTCCGCCAAGTGTAGGCCCGTCGTCGGTTCGTCCAGCACGTACAGGGTGGGTTCGTGGCGCGCCGAAGCGGTGAGCTCGGCTGCGAGCTTGAGTCGCTGGGCTTCGCCTCCCGAAAGTGTGTGAGAGCCCTGCCCGAGCGTGATGTAGTCGGCTCCGAGGTCGCTGAGCGTGCGCAGCGGTCCGGCAATCTTGGGGTGGTTTTGAAATGCCAGAGCCGCCTGATGTGCGGTCAAATGGAGCACCTCGCCGATGCTGAGCCCCTGGTAACGAACCGCGAGTGTGCGCGGCTCGAAGCGCTGTCCGTTGCACGCGACGCAGGGCGTGACCACATCGGGTAGAAAGCTCATTTCGTGGGTGATCGTTCCCATCCCGCCACATTCTTCACAGCGACCGCCCGAAGTACTGTTGAAAGAAAAGCGGGTCGCTCCGAAGCCTTCCACGCGAGCCTCGGGACTTTGTGCGAAGAGCTTTCTGATCTCGTCCCAGATCCCCAGAAAAGTGGCGGGCACGGAGCGAGGGGTCCGTCCAATCGGCGACTGGTCGACCGCAAGCGCTCGCTTCAGGGGAGCGAACCCCGCGAGCGCGCGGTGCTTTCCTGCAGGCTCGCTCACCAGACCCAACTTGGCACGCAGCGCCGGCAAAAGCACCGAGCGCACCAGCGTGCTCTTGCCCGAACCACTCACGCCAGCGACGACGGTGAAGGCGCCCAGCGGAAGCTTCACATCGACGTTCTTCAGATTGTGCAGCGCCGCCCCCCGGAGTTCCAGGAAGCTCGTGTCTCGCCCGATGGGTTTGGGCTTTCTGAGCGCTACCGGTCCGCTGAGCGCTTTGCCCGTGGGCGAGAGCGGGTCCGCTAGGACCAGGTCGGGTGGCCCCGCGGCGATCACGTGACCGCCATTGTTGCCTCCGGTCGGACCGAGGTCGATCAAGTGGTCGGCCGCACGAATCGTGTCCGCGTCGTGTTCGACCACCAGCACGGTCGAGCCCGTGTCGACCAGCCGCCGCAGATTGTCGAGCAGGCGCGCCGTGTCGCTCGGGTGCAAGCCAATGGTGGGTTCGTCCAGGACGTAGAGCGCCCCAGTGAGCCCGGCGCCCAATTGCGCGGCCAGACGCAGCCTCTGCATTTCGCCTCCCGAAAGAGTCGATGCTCCGCGATCCAGTCCCAGGTAGCCGAGCCCGACGCTCTTCAAGAACTCGAGCCGCCGCTGGAGCTCGACGATGATGGGCGCCGCAATCGTATGTCGCGCACCCGTGAAGCTCAGCTTCCGTGTCCGCGCGAGTGCGCGCTCCACCGAGTCGCGGACGAACTCGGGGTACGAGCTGCCCGCGAGCAGAACGCTCCTGGGAAGCGGGGCCAGGCGCTGGCCGCCGCACGCGGGGCAGGGCTTGCTGACCACGGCCGCCGCCTTGCGCCCGCGTTTCGGCGTTTCGCTGATGATGACCCCTTCACCTTCGCAGCGAGGGCAGCGACCCTGCTTGGTGTTGAAGGAGAAAAAGCGCGGGTCGAGTTCCGGAGGAGAGAGCCCGCAGCTGGGGCAGCTGCCGCTGAGCGAGAGCAATTCGGCTGTCTGCTGCGCGCCGCGACGCACGATGACGGAGCCTTTTCCCCAACGCAGGGCACTGTCGAGCTGTTCTTCCGTGATCGCACGCGCCTGAACTCGCTCGGCAATCACGAGTTCGATGTCGTGCTCGCGTTGCCGACCGAGCTTGGGGGGCGTGTCCGTGGCCACGGGCTCGCCATCGGCGTAAGCGCGGGCAATCCCCGCGCGCTGCGCGGCCGCGAACAGGTCCAGGTACACTCCCTTGCGTGCCTGTACCGCGGGAGCCAGAAGGTCGACCTTGCCCTTGTGTTGGCGCACCGTTTCCAGAAGCTCGAGCCGGCTACGATGCTGTACGGGCAGCCCGTGCTCCGGACAGTGAGGCGTTCCGAGCTTGGCGTACAGCAGCCTCAGGTAGTGCGCCACCTCGGTTACCGTGGCCACCGTGGACTTGGCCCCTGCGCGGGCGGTGCGCTGCTCGAGAGCGATGGACGGTGGTACACCCGAGACGCTGTCCACGTCGGGCCGAGCCATGGTCGGCAAGAACTGGCGCGAGTAGGGCGTGAGGGTTTCCAGGAAGCGCCGTTGACCTTCGGCGAAGACCACGTCGAAGGCCAGCGTGCTCTTACCGGAGCCGCTCGGGCCGGTGACCACACTGAGACATCCGTGTGGAATCGCGACGGACACCTCCTTCAGGTTGTGCTCGCGGGCGCGTGTGACCTCCAGCAGCGGAGCCTTGGCTCGCGACGGTGTGCGGCGCGCGGCGCTTGTGCCGTTGGTCTTCGCGTTGGCGAGCGCCCGACCGGTTTTCGTGTCGGCCTGGGCGATGGCTTCCGGTGTCCCTTCTGCGACTACCTGGCCACCGTGTCGGCCCCCACCCGGGCCGAGATCGACGACGTGGTCCGCTTCACGGATCAGATCGAGATCGTGTTCGACGACGATCACACTGCTGCCGGCGCGCACCAGCAAATCCAACGCTTCGACCACCTTCTGAACCTCGTTTGGATGCAGTCCAGCGCTGGGTTCGTCGAACACGAACAGCGTGCCTGGCTTCTCCGTTGCCAGGGCGCGGGCCAGCTTGAGACGCTGGGCCTCTCCACCCGACAAGGTGGACAGGGACTGGCCCAGTCTGAGATAGCCGACGCCCAGGTCGACCAGTGGCTTGAGAGTGCGAAACACCGCGCTGTCGTCGCGCCACACCTCGAGCGCTCGTTCCACGCTCATCTCCAGCACGTCGGCGACGCTGAATCCGCGTTCCTGGATGGCCAGTATCTCTTCACGAAAACGGCGCCCTTTGCAGACTGGGCAGGGCAGGTGCACATCGGCCAAGAACTGCATCTCCACCGTCTCGTAGCCCTCGCCAGCGCAAGCGTCGCAGCGACCACCATCCACGTTGAAGGAAAAGTGCGATGCGCTGAGGTCCTTGCCCTTCGCTTCACTGGTCGCTGCAAAACGCTTGCGGATCGCGTCCCACGCTTTGGTATAGGTCGCTGCGTTGCCGCGAGAGGTTCGGCCGAGCGGCGATTGATCGACCAGGCGCACGTGCTCGAGTACTTCCCCGCCGCTGAGCGCATCGTGAGGCTCGGGAGCTTCGACGTCGAAGTCGCCCAGCTGCCGCGCCAGGCCGCGATACACGATGTCCACCGCGAGCGTACTCTTGCCCGAGCCGCTCGGGCCGGTGATGGCGACCAGCGCTCCGAGGGGGATACGGACGCTCTCGAACCGCAGGTTGTGCGCCCTGGGGTGCTCTAGTGTCAGCCAGTGTTCGAAGTGCTCGCGGCGTTGTCGGGTCGTGCGCGTCCTTTGGGGTCGGGCCCGATGCCGCTTGGCGGGCGGACCGTCGTAGACGATCTCTCCGCCATGGTCGCCCGAGCCGGGCCCCATTTCGACCACTCGATCGGCAGCGCCCACCACCAGCCGGTCGTGCTCGACCACGATCACGACGTTGTTGCGTTCGCTCAGCTCCCGTACCAGCGCGTTGAGCAGGCTCACGTCGCTCGGGTGAAGCCCCACGGTGGGCTCGTCGAGCACGAACATCGCGTTGGAAAGCGACGTGCCGAGCGCAGTCGTCAAGGTGACACGCTGCGCCTCCCCGCCCGACAGCGTCCGCGCCTGCCGGTCGAGGCTCAAGTAGCCGAGGCCCACTCGTTCCAGATAGCTCAGGCGGTTTTCCAGCTCGGAGCGGATGAGTTGCCCCTGCCCCGTGGCGACAGAAAGGCCGCGCAGTTGCTCGAGGGCCTCGGAAACTTCGAGAGCGTGCCACTCTCCCAGATTGAGCCCGCCGACCCGGTAGCGGAGTGATTCGTCGCCGAGTCGCCGTCCCGCGCAGCTTTCGCACGTGTCGTAGGACCGATAGCGAGACAAAAGCACCCGGACGTGCATCTTGTAGGTGCGGGTTTCGAGCCAGCTGAACCAGCCGAGCACCCCCGGGAAGAGCCCCGCGTCCCAGTCTCCGTCGCCTTCGAGTACCAGCCGCTGCTGGCGTTTCCCGAGCTTTTGCCAGGGCCTGTCCAGCGAAATGCCATGGCGGCGGCACAGCTTCTTGAGCTCGGCTCGTTCCCAGGTCGTCGAGCGCCCGCGCCATGGGCGCACCGCGCCCTCGGCGAGCGACAGGCTCGGATCCGGGATGACCTTGTTCAGATCGACACCCAGCGTGCGCCCGAAGCCACGGCAGGCGGGGCACGCTCCGAGCGGCGACTCGAACGAGAAGAGCCCGGCACGCGGCGGGCTCAGCGTCTTCTTGCAGACGGGGCAGGCCAGCTCGTCCGAGAGTGGAAGCTTCGCGCCGAGCAGCTGGACGGCGGCGCTGCCTGCGCCGCGCCGCACGGCCGTCTCGATGCTGGCGGACAACCGACTGCGCTCACTGCTGCGGAGCTCGAGACGGTCGATCACAACGTCCAGGCTCGGCTCCGCCAGGGCTTCGGAAGGCCTCACCTGATCGATGTCCTTGGTCTTTCCGGAGATCCACAGGCGGCGGTATCCGTCTGCAATCAGCCCTTCACGCACCGTGAGGTACTCCTCGGTGTTGACGACTCGCACGGGGTAGGTGAGCACCGCGCGCTGCCCGGCGTGCTCGGCGATCAGGGCATCGGCGGACTCTTGCACGCTGTGGCGAACGGCTTCGACCCCGTGCTCCGGGCACACCGGCAAGGCTTCCCGGACGAAGAGCCCGGCGAGATAGGGCGTGAGGTCACCCATGGTGGCCACGGTGGAGCGCGAGCTCTTCACCGGCGCGCGCCGGTCGACGGCTACTCCTGCTGCAACCGGCTCCAGCTCTTCGATGGGCGGGCGCTCTAGCCTTTCCAGGAACTGTCGAGCGTACGGACTGAAGCTTTCGACGAAGCGCCGCTGACCTTCGGCGTAGAGAGTATCGAGTGCCAGTGAGCTCTTCCCCGAGCCGGAAGGTCCCGTGATGGCGATGAAGCTGCCCGGGCTCAGGTCGAGCGATACTTCCTTGAGGTTGTGGGTGCGCGCGCGCTTCAGCCGGGTGTCGTGCATGGGAGCGTTGCGCCTATAGCCCGAACATCAGGAGCTTTTGATCACAATCGCGGATCGCTTCGTCGAAGTCGCGCCGGCTTCCTCCCAGATCGGCCAGCGCGGCGCGCGCGAGCGCGGCGACCGGTAAGGCCCTGGCGCCTCGTCTGCCCAGAAGCTCGAAGTGACGATTCAACTCACGACGCCATGGGGCGTCGTTCCGATCGCCAGGGGGCGTTTGCTGGTCACGCCCCATGAGTTCTCGCACGATGGTCAGCACCCGATGGGCTGCTTCCCGGTCTCGAGAGTCGATGAGGGACACCGAGGATTCCGCGCGCTCGATCACATGTTCGTAGTCCACCGGGGCTCCGGACCGTGTTGTGCCACAGAAGTGGGCGGGCGTCCGGCTCCTCAGCTGCTCGCGGGCGCTGCCGCCCCCGGGGGACTCGGCCCATCTGCTGGATGCGCTCGCTCAGGTCCGTTCGGAGCGGGGTTCGTACGCTTCGGCCGGAAAGTATGCGAGCTTCGGACCTACGGCGTGCCCTGGCTCGATGGGGGTGCCGAGCGCATCGACACAGAACACACCCTCGTCCAGGTGCAACGACTGCCTGAGTCTATCCATGGTCCTCGGGACGAACGGGTAGAGCATGATCATCAGGTTCTTCAGCACGTAAAACGAGGTGTACAGGGCATCCTTGCGCCCCTGCTCGGGAGCGCGGTCGTCATGAGGCTTGTACTGATTGAACAGGGAATTGATGATGCGCGCGTAGTTCTCGAGCTCGAACAGCATGCTCGGATAGCTAGCCTTCTCCATCGCGGACACATAGCGCTGCACCATGCGGATCGTGGCCTTGGCTGGCTTGTCCATCAGGTTCCCTTCGGGCACGCGTCCGTCGAACTTGGAGATGGCCGCGGAAATGGGCTTTTCGAAGGCGGCGTTCATCGGCCCTGCCAGGAACAGATTGCGTTCGTCGAGCTTCTGAAAGTCGAAATCCGAAGGTTTGTCTCCCAGACCGAGCAGCGCCAGGTAGTAGCGCACTTGCTCTGCGCTGTAGCCCTTGTCGTCGAGTAGCTCGTCGCCGGAGTAAAAGTTCCCCGTGCTCTTGCTCATCTTCCTGCCTCCGACCGACAGGTGGAAGGCGCCGTACACGTCGGTCAGCTGCAGCTCGCCCGGCAGCGGCAGTCGCTGTGGGTCAGCTTGCTGACCGAGCCAGAGCGCCCCTTGCATCAGCACGTAGAAGAAGACATTGTCTTGACCCAAAAACTGGCGCAGGCTTGCCGTGGGGTCGCACCAGAAGTCGCGATAGCCGTCCGGATCGAGCCCCCGGTGCTTCAGCGCCAGCTGTGAAAAGGAAATCGGTGCGATCAGCGAGTCGGGCCATACGTACAGGGTCTTGCCCGAAAGGTCTGGGTCGAGGTCCGGCAGCGGGATGCCCCAGGCGATGTCGCGCGTGATCGAGCGGTGGGCCCACTCGTCGGCAATGTGGCTTTCGATGCCTTCCGCCGAGAGCAAGCGTTGCGCTTCGGCGAGCGCGTCCTTGTTGACGAACTGAAGAACCAGCTGTTTGCCGGGCGCGTACTTGAACTTGTGTTTCGGAAGGCTGCCCTTGACGGCCTTGTAGCGTTCCTCGCTGGCCTGTTCCACGCGCAGCGCTGGGCTGACGCGCTCCAGCACGTCCTGAACGACGGACTTGCGCCAAGTTCTAGCCTTGCCCTCGATCCACTGCTTGAGGACGTCCGACACGGACCAGATATCCAGAAACCAGTGGACGGTAGCCCTGAGCTCGGGCGTCGAGCCTGTGAGCGCGCTCTTCGGGTTCAGCACCTCGGAAGGTTCGAACTGGTGACCACAGACTTCGCATTCGTCCCCATAAGCACTGTCGTTGTCGCACTTGGGGTTGGGGCAACCGCCACGCACCAGTCGGTCGGGCAGAAAGCGCTCGGCCTCGGCGTCGTACCATTGCAGGGTCTCGCGCTTTTCCAGCATTCCGTTTTGGTGGAGCCGCTCGAGGAATTCGCGACACACGCGCTCGTGGATCGCGAAGCATTCGGGATCGGAAGTGCCGGTGTAGATGTCGGTGTCGATGGCGT
This sequence comes from uncultured delta proteobacterium, assembly GCA_963809955.1. GTDB lineage: Bacteria > Myxococcota_A > Polyangia > Polyangiales > Polyangiaceae > JAICQQ01. The sequence goes on along the minus strand of CAWELQ010000004.1, from coordinate 218,494 downwards.
AGCGTTCGAGCGTCTGGCGCTGCTGGGCTCGCATGGCGGCGACGAAATCCCCGACTGGCTGCTTCGCGTTCAAGGCGGCCACTTCGCTCGTCGAACCGTGGTCGTCACTGCCGCACACGAACAACACGTTCTCCCTTCCGATCAATAGCCCCAGCCAGCGGGCAGTGATATCAGGGGGAAGTAGAGCTCCAGCGAGGTGGCCGAGGTGGAGTGGCCCGTTGGCGTAGGGCATTCCGCCGGTGACCACCGCGCGGCTGGGGCGGTGTAGGCGCCCAATGACATCGGCAACGGATTGAGGGGGACCGGGGGCTGCCATTCGGCGCAAAGTAGAGCGCCAGTGAACGAAGATGCAAGGCCGATCGCTCGACCTGGAGGCTGGTCGTCGCGTCCCGGCTCGGCGTCGATGCCCGCCAACCATGAGCCGCGTGAAAGGCCGGTCAGCGCCGCCGTCTGGGCGAAAATCACGACGATTCCGGCCGTTCCGACGTCTTGGCTAAGCAATTCGAACTTCCGGGCGTAAGATCCGGGCGATGCCGAAGACGCTGCGCTCATCACCGGCCCGGGGTAGCCTGGTCCTGCTCATAGTACTTTTGTCCGCGCTGTTGGCCTGCGCCAAGGTCAAGGAGAAGATCGCGGAAAAGGCTGCCGAGCAGGCTGTTGAAAAGGCGACCGGCCAAGACGTGGACTTGGAAGACGGTCGAGTCCGCGTGAAGGACGACAAGGGAAACACCGCCGAGTTCGGTGCAGGCACCCGCCTGCCCGACGGATGGCCCAGCAGCTTGAAACCTTACCCGGGGTCGAAGCTCGTCGCGTCGTACGCCGTGCGCAACAACGATCGCTTGAGCGGTTCCATCAGCATGACGACGAGCGACGAGGCGGAGAAGGTACTCGCGCACTACGCGAAGGCGCTCTCGGATTTCAAGTTGAAGTCCGAGATGAACATGAATGGCATGCGCACCAAGGTTTTCCAGAAGGACGGGCGCAGTGTCACGGTCAACGTCGTCCCACACGATGCGCAGGTCCAGGCGAACGTCGTCCTGGCGAATTTCTGACCGGGTCGCGTGGAAGTCCTCCAGGACTCGAAGGTTCCAGACACGGTGGCCGAGCCGGGCCTGGAATGTCGTCGGCCGGCAGTCCGGTTGCCGGTTCAGTGGAATACTGCTTGAAAATTCCTCGCTTTGCTCTCATTTGTCCGAATGGGGCAGTGAGGCGAACGTAAGCATGCAAGGAAAAGTGGACAGTCGGGCGATGCGCGAGGTCAATCGCTCCATCGTGCTCGACATGATTCGTCGGGGTGGCCGCATTTCTCGGACGGATCTGGCGCGACGTTCCGCCCTGACGAAGCCCACCGTGTCGGCCATCGTCGATGCTTTGATCGCCGATGGCGTCGTGCACGAAGTGGGCCTCGGCAAGTCGGTCTCCACCGGCGGTCGTCGAGCGCGGCTGCTCGAGTTCAACGAAGCCTCGGCCGCATTCGCCGGGATTCGCTTCGGCGTGAACCACACCAGAATCGCGGTGGCAGACGCGCGTGGAGAGATTCAGGTGCAGCGGGACTTCCCATCGTTGGTGGGCGATCCCGAGGCGTTGATCGAGTCGACCGTGGAGGTTCTCGACGACGTATTCCAGGCGGTGAGCATGCCGCGCGCGCGACTGCAGTGTGTTGGGGTGGCGGTTCCCGGTCTGGTCGACTCTCAAACCGGCGCGTGCGTGCTCGCCCCCAACTTGAAGTGGCAAAACGTGCCGGTTCGCGATCTGCTCAGCGAGCGTCTCAATGTGCCCGTGGTCGTCCACAACGTTACCACCACCGGCGCCATCGCCGAGGGCCGTGTCGGCGCGGCTCAGGGGTACCGCTCGTACGTTTGGGTAGGCGTGGGTTCCGGTATCGGCTCCGGCATCGTGCTCGACGGCAGTGTGTTTTTGGGACGAAAGGGCTTCAGCGGGGAAATCGGCCACTGTCCGGTCGTCGACCGAGGCGCGCGCTGCGGGTGCGGCGCCCGGGGGTGCCTCGAAACCGTGGCCTCGGGCAAGGCTCTGGAACAGCAAGCTCGGGCCGCCCTCGAGAAGGGGCTGCCCACGTCGCTCCGGAGCAGCGGCGAAGCAGCGCCATCGGCGCGCGACATCGTGGCCCAAGCGGTTCTGGGTGACGAACTGTGCCGCTCGCTGGTCACCGACGCGGGCGCTTACCTCGGCAGAGGGCTCGCCTACTTGCAGAACATCCTGAATCCGGAAATGATCGTGCTCAGCGGTCAACTGCTAGAGGCCGACGAGTTGCTGCTGGCACCAGCGCGCGAGGCCGCCGCGCGGCATGCGTTGAAGGTCGAGCAGGTGCCCATCGTGCAGTCGACTCTCAAACAAAACGCGATCCTCACGGGCGCCGTGTTCGTGGCGCTGGATCACGCGGTGCGCTCCTATCGGATCATGGAGACCCGGCAGCCGCTGTTCGTGTAGCGCGTCTCCGAATGTCGATTCTTTTCGGGGGCGCGACGCGTTCGGCGGGCGCGGTCGATGCTGGGCCGCTGGTCAGTCGGCGCCGAACGGACATGGATCCGTGCACTTTCGCACGGGTGGAAACACACTTCTTGCTGCTCTAAACTGCGTCATGCCCAGCTTCGACACCGCGGGAAAGAGCATCCACTACGAAACGTATGGCAAGGGGTCTCCCGTGCTGGCTTTTGCCCCTGGCGGTATGCAATCCGCGATTGGCCGCTGGCAGCAGAGCAAACTGAAGGCGCCCGAGCTGCTCAGCGGCGGCTTCCAGGTCATCGTGATGGATCAGCGCAACGCTGGGCAATCGTCGGCACCCATTACGGCGAGCGACGGTTGGCAGAGCTATACGGAAGATCATCTGGCGCTGCTCGATCACCTGGGTATCGACCGATGCCACCTGCTCGGAGTCTGCATCGGTGGCGCCTTCTGCTTGAGCCTGATGAAGGCCCAGCCCGAACGGATTCTGAGCGCCGTTCTGGTGCAGCCCATTGGCAACAGCGGTCACAACCGCTCGGAGTTTCATGCCTTGTTCGATGCTTGGGCGGCGGAGCTGCCCGAGCGCGTGCGGCCCGACGCGGCCAGTCTCGAGAGCTTTCGAAGCAACCTTTACGATGGTGACTTCGTCTTCAGCGTGTCTCGCGATTTCGTAAAGCGATGCCCGGTTCCGCTTCTGGTGCTGATGGGCGACGACAAATACCACCCCTCGACCATCTCCAGAGAGGTCGCGAAGCTCGCCCCCGCAGGTACCCTGATCGAAGACTGGAAAGAGGGGGACCAACTGCGCGCAGCGGAGCGAGCGGTCCTCGGTTTTCTGAAGCAGCACTCGTCGGGCGTGCGCTGAATTCGGGAGCGAACGATGCCGGCCTTTGTGAGTAGCTCGTTGCGTGCTCGAGAGGCGAGTGGTCCTCGATGGCCGAAGCCCGCGACAAGACACGGCGGCCGTTCGTGAAGCCGAGTCCCTACGCCTAGAAGAACTTCGTGACGTCGCCGTAAGCATCGACTTTCTTGATCAAGACGTTGTCGACGTAGAAGGCTCCTCGCGTCATCGAAACGCAATGGTGAAGGACGCCGTCTATCGGGAAGCCCTGATTGCCACCGATCGAGATCATGACCTCGTTGTTGTCTGACACGGCGATCACGATCTGGGAGTGACCGAACTCCTCGCCCGACAGTGATTGCGCGACGATGTTGCGCCTTCGCTGATCGCTGGGCCAGCCGGTCATGACCATCAGACCGAGATCCGCTGCAGAGCAGTCGTATGGTGGCGTCAGCCTGTCCTTCGGATTGAAGCCGCCGCAGCTTGCGGAAGAGAGGTGGTAGGGGATGAGGTCGCTCGGGGCGCCGAACTGGCTCACCGTGCTCCCTCCGCGGCTTTGAGTCCCGCGGCTCGGGGAGACGTGCCACGTCCGGTCGCTCGGGTGGTAGTAGGCAAAATCGGCTTTGCCGTCGCCGTCGTAGTCTGCGGGCACGACTCTATCGGTCGCCGTCCCGAAGCTGAACGCGCGTGTGGCACCGGTGGAGCTTAGCACCACGTTCCAGGTGCCCTCCCAGGGGCGGAAGAACGCGATATCGGTCTTGCCGTCGCCGTCGTAATCTGCCGGAACCATCATATCGGAGGGGTCGCCCCAGGAGACCTCGACGTCGGCACCGCCCTTGCTCGGGCGAATGTGCCACTTGCCATCCGAGGGGCGGTAGTAGGCGAGGTCGGTCTTGCGATCACGGTCGTAGTCGGCAGGTAAGAGGACGTCCGTGGCAACTCCCCATTGATCGATTCTCGTGGGTCCGCCGGAGCTCAGACGCACGTTCCAGGTGCCCTCCGATGGGCGAAAGATTGCGAGATTGAACTTGCCATCCCCGTCGTAGTCGCCGGGGACGGGCACGTCGGTTCGCTCGCCGAACTGGGTGCTCGTCGCGGCTGCGCCCGAAGAGGGAACCACCCACCACACGCCGGTCGGTGCGGAGGTGGGACAATGAACACCGACCCGTCTGGGTTCAGCGTGCCGGAAACCAGCGCCGAGCTCTCCACCGCGAGGGGTTCGTCCGGTGCAGCGCCGCAGCCGAGAGGGATGGCCGCGATGTACGGAATCAGGACGGGAATGCGAACGAACTTGGACATGCAAGTACCTCTCCGGTCGAAATGTCAGAGCTGCAGGTGCGGTCGGCTGGCTCGAGATCTGCCTCCCGCAGGCGATGAGAATCGTTCTCGAGTCTCGGGTTTAGTTGACTGGCAGGGCTTACTGCTCGGCTGAGGTGAGTCGCGACAAGGCGCTTGCGCTCCGGCCTACTTCGATCGAAAAGGAGAGAGGAATCGCTCTTGTTCAGCTGTTGCACCGTGCGTCGCTTCCTCGTTTCATCGCTCGCTTTGTGGGGACTCGTTTCGTGCTCCCTGGTTCTCGACCTCGACGCGTCGAATCCGACCGTCGATTCCAACGGTGGTGGGGCGGGTGAAGGTCCCGGCGGAGGAGCGGCGGGAGACACGAACGCCAGTTCAGCAAGCGGAGGTGCCGGGGCTGGCGGCAGCGGAGCAGCGGGAGGCGTGGGCGGCAGCACCCCAAAGGGCGCCGGCGGCTCGGCCGCTTCAGGTGGTACGTCGGGTACCGGTGGCGCGGGTGGCTCGGCCGCTTCCGGTGGCACGTCGGGTACTGGTGGCGTGAGCGCCGCGGGCGGTGCCACGAGCTCCGGCGGGACATCCTCGGGCGGCAGCGCTGGCAGCGGTCCCGAGTGCGGTGACGGCAAGCGGGAGGCGCCCGAAGAATGCGACGAGGGCCAGGACAACGACGACCACGGCTCGTGCACCTCCGAGTGCAAAGAAGCTATCTGCGGAGACGGGCTCGTCTGGGAGGGCGAAGAAGCGTGCGATACGGCAGGCGCAAGCGCGGCTTGCGACGCTGACTGCACATTGCCAGCTTGTGGCGACGGCGAGCTGAACGAGGCTGCCGGAGAAATCTGTGATGATGGCGTGGACAATGGATCGCGCAACTCCTGCGAGACGAATTGCCAGTTCGTGTGTCAGGGTCAGTGCCCACTGAGGGTTTCTCTCGATGCGCCGAGCGGCGGTGACGGACGCAGTTGGGCCGGCGCGATGAGCTCCCTACAGGCTGCCATCGACATGCAATGGCAGGCCAACGGCGGTCAGGTCTGGGTGAAGACGGGTACGTTCGTGCCGCCGTCCTCCAATGTGCCGGTGGTCCAGCTGGCGCGAGGTGTGGCGGTCTACGGAGGGTTTGCCGGCGACGAGGACAGCCTGGCGGAGCGTCCCTCGAGTGGTCGCACCACCCTGGACAAGTTGGGTCAAACCGGCTCAGCCGTCATTGGCGCCAGCAACTCGAGGCTGGACGGGTTTCTGGTGACCGGCGGCAACGCAGACGCCGACATGTCGCTACCAGAAATCGATGGTGGCGGCATGCTGAACGAGGGTCTGACCAATGTGATGGTTGCCAATGTGGACTTCGAGGGCAATCAGGCCTGGGGCTGTGGTGGGGGCATGGCCAACTCGGGCTCCGAAGTCCAGCTGGAGCACGTCACCTTCACCGACAACAAGGCCGAGCGCGGCGGCGGCATGTGCAACTTAGACGCTTCGGTCGTCGAGATGCTCGACGTTCGCTTCGAGGGCAACGAGATCACACCCTTTCCGGCGAATACCACGGCTGACCTGCTGGGCGGCGGCCTGTTCAACGTGGATTCCGACGTCACGTTCAGAGGAGGGCTTTTCAAAGGCCACCCGAGCTTCGTCGACTTTGATACGAACTCGCTGTCGGACGGGACCGCGCTCTGGAACTCCGGCGGCGAATCCTTGTTCTTCGATGTGCGCTTCGATTCGAATGACGCCGCCTTTGGCGCCGCAGTGGTCAACGAAATGGGCTCGCCCGAGTTCGTGAACGCCAGCTTTACCCGGAACTCGACCGGCACCGGCAATCAGGGGGCGCTGGTCGACCTGGATGCGGCTTCGGTGGTCAACTGCACGTTTGCCGACAACCCCGGCCCGAACGGCATCAACCTCGTGGGGACGGCTCAGACCACCGTCGAAAACTCCGTGCTTTGGGTCGAGGACAACACGTTCACCAACGTTTCCGGGCCCGTCACGGTTTCGTCGAGTTGCGTCATCTTCACGGGTGGTCTGGGCGGACAGCCTCGGCCATTTCCGGATTCACTCGACCCCGACGCGGACGGCGTACCCAAGTATCTGCTCAATCAAACGGACATGAATCCCTGCCTGGATGCGGGCGACAATGCCGTCTCCGACGCGGCAGGTCTCGATTGGACCGCGCTCACCACTAGCCCGAACAGCTGTCGCGACAGCGGCCTCGTGGATGCCGGTCGACACTACCAGCCAGCGATAGCCGACGCCGAGCCCTGCCAGTGAGCGTGAACGCGGCCCGCCTGTAGTCGAGTCAGAAACGCAGCTTCAGAGCGTCCCTGCCCAACCCACGCCAGCGCCGTCAGCTGCCAACCAGACCCGCAGTGGTGGCGCCTTCGCCTGCGTGGGTGGCTGCTCGCGAGTGAAGTACAGGTACCCGGTGATGGCCGCGCCCACCAGCGCGCCACCGGTCAGGACGGTGTTTGCCAGGGCCCAGTGGTTTGTGCTGTCCCGCAGGCTCTGGCGCTCTTCGTAGCTGCGCCCGGGGTCGTCATTGGCGTCGTCGAAACTGGACGCCTTCGTGAGCGTGACCACGCCGGTCCCTATCGCAGCGGCGGTGAGCGCGAGTGTGGCGGCACCGGCGACTTTCACGGGGACGCTCAGCGACGTGTCCGCGCCGGGGCCGGCTGACGAGGTCGGTTCTGCCGTCGCGTTGGCGGGCGTGGCTGGAGCGCTCGGGGGCAGTGGTTCGAGCGGTGGGACTTCGATGCGTTCGTTGCCTCCGTCCTCGCTGATCGCGAATCGGTGGACCCAGGGCTTGCTACCGGGGGCCGACGCGGTCAGCCTGTGCAGGCCCGGATCCATGGGTGTGGCGACGCCGAGAGCCGCCTGCCCCAGCTCCACCCCATCGAGTTCGAGCACCAGACCCTCGACCCCGTCGCTTGCCAGAATGGTGACGCGGGTGAGTCGTGGCTCGATGGCGCCGATGCGCTCCGAGGCGAACTGGGCGCGATCCATGCGGCCGCCTCGCCGCGAGAGCGCCAGCACTTCCTGAAACTCCGCCCAGGCACTGGCGATCTTGCCCTGGGCCTCGTGACACATGGCTAGGCCGAGCAAGGTGCCGCTGGCCGGGTCCAAGCGGTTGCTTTCGGCGAACTTGGGGCACGCCTCGTCGTAGCGCTTCTCGGCCATCAGGCTTCTGGCCTCGCGAAACAGCGTTTCGGCGAGCATTCGGTTCGAAGTGCTGGTGCCTTGTCCGGGGATGGGCTGGGCAAGTGCCAGAGAACAGAGCGAGAGCAGTACGCCCGAGAGCGCGAACCTGACGAGCGTTTTCATTGGCGATTCCGAGAGCACGCCCGGGAGCTTACCTCAAACGCGCTAGAAACGACCATCGAGCAGTGTGTCGGCGCGCGAGGCAGGCTTTGCCACCGCTTCGGGCTTGGCCGTCGTGGCTGGCTTGTCCGTGACGTCGCGCGCCTGCTCTGCCTGCTTCCCTGCGGAAGCAGTCGGCTTGGCAGGTTGCGAGGAAGCGGCCTTGGGCTTGGCCTGGGTTGTGGGCTTGGGCGCCGGTGTCGGCGGTCGTTTCACGGCGGCTGTGCTGGGGCGCGCGACCGACGCGGAACTTGCGGGCCCGGAGGATGCCGAGCTCCCGACGGCGTTCGAGTTCGTGGCGGGTGCCTGCGTGGCTGATGGCGTCGGTTCCGACTCGGTGTCGGCGGCGGGCTCTGCTTTGGCCTGCGGGGCGATCGAGGGCGCCGCGAGCGCTGCGCTCGTAGTCTCGGCGTCGGGGGATGTGGACCGGTTCATCAGCAGCGTCGCGGCGAGACTCGCGGCTGCCAGCACGCCAGCCCCGGCCAGTAGCAAGCCGTTTCTACTGCTATGCGACTCCGGCTTTTCCCACGCCCCCTGAGTGGACCCCCCCGAACTCTTCGCCATGTCGGGGGCAGTCGCCGCGCTCACGCCGGGCGCGTCGCTGTCGAGCAGCGTTTGCGCGGAAGAATCCGGCGCGGAGAAGCTCACGCCCGCATCCTCGAGAATGCTCTGCACTTGGGCGGCGGAAACGCGCCCGCGAGCTTCGGCAAAGGGAGCGAGCGCATTCGCCAGCTCCCCCACGTGCTGAAAGCGATCAGCGCGCTCTTTGGCCAAGCAGCGCCCCACCGCGCGTGCGATTTCGAGGGGCACATCGTCCCGCAGCTGCTCGAGCGGTGTCAAGGCATTGAACATCACCGAATGACACAGCTCACCCAGGGTGGACCCATCGAAAGGCGGCCGTCCGCTCAGTGCTTCGTAGGCGATCGCCCCGAGCGCCCACACATCCGTGCGCACGTCCACATCGCGGGACGAGGTGAACTGCTCCGGAGACATGTATTGAGGAGACCCCATCATTGCCGATGATTGGGTGAGCGCCTTGTCGAAGGCCGTTTTCGAGATCCCGAAGTCTAGCACCTTGACCCAGACCCGACCCGCGCGGCGACTCAGAAAAAGATTCGCTGGTTTCAGATCGCGATGCACGATCCCAAGTGCGTGGGCCTGAGCGATCGCCTCGCACGCTTGAAGCAGATAGTCCACTGTTTCAGCGACGTTCAGCTGTCCGCGCTGTTCTATCTCGTGCTCCAGGTCGTGTCCCTCGAGGTACTCCATCACGATGTAGGGAGCGCCTGACTCGAGCGTGCCCACGTCCCAGACCCGTGCCACGTGATCGTTCTTTATCTTGGCGGCAGCGCGCGCCTCCCGAGAGAAGCGTTGAACGGCCTCCTGATTGCCCAGAGCGCCGGGCAAGAGAAACTTGATGGCGACTCGCTCCTCGAGCTGCAGGTGGTGTGCGGACACCACGATTCCCATGCCGCCGGCACCGAGCACTTGGTCCACCTCGTACTTCCCAGCGATCACGTCACCGGGCTTCACCTGCATCTCGACCATTGGATCGGGATATCTTAACGGTTGGGTCAACCGGCGCCGAGTCGCATTTCGCCAACGCTGCAATTGGCCGGAATTCGTGCGGCGCTAGGCCCCTCCGGCTTGCTCGCGAGCCCGGTAGGTAGTCTGCATACCTCGCGCTACACCTTTCGAGGTGAGCCGGATCCCTCTGGGAACCTGCCGAGCCAGGACGGTTTCGCGCGCGATTGGTGCGGCTCGGCGTGCCGAGCTCACATCGTTCTCACGACGCCGTTTCGACCTCGGACGGTCGCCAGCAGGACGCTACCCCAATCCAATCACGGTAAGGAAACAGCTCGCCGACTGCCTTGTCGGCCCGCGCATCGGTCGGCGGAGCCGTCGGCCTAGTGGGCTAACCCGTTTCGAGCGGGACAAGGCGGAGGAGCGCGGCCCGGCGGGTTGCCAATCGCGAGCAGGCGGAGTACGAGGCTAGCGCCACATTAGAGGAGGATGAGATGCAAAAGGGTTTCTTGAGCTCATTGGGGATTGTCTGTTTGTTCGTTGCGTGCAGCGGTTCGGATGGGGCCGACGGTGCCAAGGGCGACCAAGGGGAGCAGGGCGACCAAGGGGAGCAGGGCGAACAGGGGAAGCAAGGCAAACAAGGAGAGCAGGGCGAGCAGGGGGAGCAGGGCGAGCAGGGCGAGCAGGGGGACCCCGGTGAGGAATCTGACGAATGCTTGTGAGTCCGACGCGGACTGCGATGACAACGTCTTCTGCAATGGCGAGGAGACCTGCAACGACGAGGGCCAGTGCGAGTTTGGCGATGCGCCCGATTGCGATGACGGCGTTGCGTGTACGGTCGACGTCTGTGACGAGATACAGGATGAGTGCATTGCCATTCAGGACTCTTCGCTGTGCGGCCCCGGAGAAATGTGCGATCCGACTGACGGGTGCATGATGCCCGTGCTGCCCGTCGACATGAGCGGCCTGGCTGGATACTGGACGTTTGCCGGAGGGGACGTGGTGGACATGTCCGGGAACGGTAACGATGGCGAGTCCCTGGACTCGGATGACGCGAACGCCGACGGTGACACTCCCGCACTGGTGCTTTCGCTGCCCGAAGGCGGCTCGGCTCTGAGCTTCGATGGGGTCGACGACTATGTCGAAATTCCTGACTCCACCTCGCTGGACATCACGGGAGAGGAAATCAGCGTGGACGCTCGCGTCTACTGGCGAGGTGCTCCGTTGGTGGGTGAGGCATTCGTCAACAAGGAGCATCAGTTCGAGCTTGGCATCTCCCCCTCGACCGGGCAGTTGGAAACGGCTCTGTATACGGAAAACGGGACGGGTTGGGCCTGGCTGGTTTCTGGCAGCGTCGTGCCAGCAAACCAGTGGGTCCACCTGGCCTTCACATACGATGGGACGGACGTGGTCCAGTACATCAACGGCAAGCAGGTCAGCAGTTCGACCCACGCGGACGGGGGCGGCCTGCATTCGGAGGGCTATCCCCTGCGCTTCGTGGGTCGAGACGCGAATCTGGACGACACGTTGGACAACTTCGGTGAGATAGTGATCGACGAGGTTCGCGTCTGGTCTCGGACGTTGACACCGGCCGAGGTTCTACAAATGGCTCTCTGGGTGGAGTAGTTGACCCTGGGCCTCGCCTGCCGGCGCTTCCAAGCGGAGCGTCGGCGGGGGAGCTTGTTCCCTCATTGCGACAGCGGCTGGCGCCGGACGTCTGGGGGTGAAGGTTCGGCTGTCGATGAAGATTTCGACGAAACCAGGCGCTGTCATCCCTTGGGTCCAAGGTGGTTCACACTGGGCAATTCCAGCGACGCATCAGAGCGAGGCTCGCCTTTCGCGCGATTTGAGACAGCCGATGGAACAAATGCCGCGCACTCGCTCTTGGGGCGAACCCGGTGGCTATTGCAAGTAGGTCGGCCAGGTGGGGCTTGACGCGCGCCAAATCTTTGGCTCGTCTCCCGGGAGGAGGCGCGTCACATGCATCATCGGTCCGTTCTGTTTCTCACCATCGCGTTCGTCGCACCGCTTTTGCTCAGTGGATGTGTGCTTCGCAACGTCGTCGCGCTCGAGCCGCAAGGTAAGAAGATCAAACTCGTGCACGAAGCGGACAAGCCGCTGGATTGTGATGTCCTGGCGGACGTGAATGGGACCTCCCGATCCGAAGACGAGAAGAAGGCAATCAAGGGGGCCGAAAACGATATCCGCAACCACGCGGCGGAGTATCAAGGCGCCAACTTCGTGGTTGTCGAAACCCAACGGACGCGACACGCTGGAACAGGGCCCTACATGGAGGCGTTCCTGGCTGGCAAGTCGCTGAAGTGCATCACTCCAGAAATGGCGGCCGAGCGCGAGAAGGAACAGGCCGAGGCCAAGGAACGCGAGGAGCGTGAAAAGGCCGAGCGTGAGCGCAAGGAAGAGCTCGAGCGCATCAATAAAGAGTCCGAGGAAGGGGAACACAAGGGCGGCGACGAGAAATAGCCGCGTCGCTCTCATTGGTCGGTTAGACAGGAGATCTTCGAGAGCTTGAGTCTGTCGGTGGCATAGGCGACGCCGAATACCCCGGCGTCGGACAGCGCGTCGAAGGCCAACCCCGTGGCCTGGCTCGCGACTCCGGTGGCAACCGTGATGGAGTCCTCGAGTTTGCTGAAGTCTGCCAGGACCCGGCGAAAATACAGCGTCCCGGTGTCGTCATCGATCCAGGTCACGGCGATCCATTCGCCATCGGAGGCCACATTGGGAAAGAGCGGATTACCAGCCTCTTCGACTGTCAAAGGTTCACTGACGGCGCCCTCCGCGTCGAGGAGTCTCAGCTGGACGCCAGCCTCGGTGACCCACGTCACGACGGCGGTGCTGGCGTCCACCGCGGCGATACGCAGGGGGCTCGACGCTGCCTCGGCGGCCAGGTTGGTGGACAACTCGTTCGTTGTCGGCACCGAGACCGAGCCGCTGCTGCTCGAGGTGAGGAATCTGAGCGCCGTCCCCTCGCGGTAGACAGCCAGGTACTCGGGGCCCAGCCAGCTGAGGGCCATCGAGTCGGCCTCGATACCCAGGTCGGTGTTCATCATGTCGAATCCACCGCTGGCGAAGCGGGCGAGCAGGGGCGAGCCATTGGAGGGGAGCGCGGCCACCATGAATGTGCTCCCGCCCGGACTGGCTACTCCTCCCGCAATCGGGGCGCCCGCCCCGTCGATGGCCACCGAGTCGCTTTCGCTCGCGCTGGCTGGGTCGACCCAGGTCAGGTAGTGGAGGCGCAGCTCTCCGGTGTCGCCGAACGCGAGCGCCACCTTTTGCGACGTGCCGAGCATGACCGGCAAGGTGGCGCTGCCACTGCTGCCTGGCACGTGATAGTCGCTGACCACGCCCGTCCCGTCCGATCCGAACGGGCGAAAGTACACCCCATCGTTCGTCAGCCAGCTGACGCTCCAGGATTCGGCGGCGTTGGCCACCAGCTGCACCGGATAGGAGCCCGTCATCTCGGTGACGTCGACGGTGTCGATGGCTTCGTCGCAGACGGTGGGTACCGACGTGGTCCCCCCGGTTGTGGTGGTGCCGCCTTCACCACCGCTCCCGCCGCTTGCAGTGGCGCCCGAGGCACCCCCCGCACTGGACGCGCCACCGGTGGATGCGCCACCCGTGCCCGAGGTGCCACCCGAACCCGAGACATCGCCCACACCACTTGCGGAGTTTGGGTCACCTCCAGAGGCCAGAGTCGTCGAGCCACCCGTTCCGGTGGAGGTCTCGCTGCCATCGGTCGAACTGGACCCGCCGTCGCCACCCGAACTGCTGGAAGAACTCGCCGTGCTCGGGCCGTTCCCACCCGTGGTCGAGCTGCCCGTCAGGTTTCCCTCTCCCCCGCAGTCCACCTTGCACGGGCGCGGTTCGAAGCCCACGAACAGGCCACAGGCAGGCACTGTCGAGCACATGCCGATGAGAAGGCTCCGCTGAAGGCGCCGACGGCTGCCCCAATCCATGACTGAATTGTATCAGGGCTCTAGCGAAATCGGCAATCTGACGGGGGTCGGGTGGGTTTTGAGCGTCCGCGACCCACTTGGATGCGGACGGAGTGCAAGCGGAAGGGCTCATCGGTTCAGTGTTGAAGGCGGGCATCCTGGACCGGCGAGGGTGGCCCGGCCACGGAGGGTGAGGGAGATGAGCCGCCCCGGGGCGGGCGGTTCCTGGTTGCCCCCGCTGGTCGAAAAAATTGTCGGGCGCGCATCGCGTGCTTGACAGTGGGCCCCGCGCGGCTACCCTCCCGTCCCCCAATGAGGGTCTCCGTATAGTTATGCCCACGATTCAACAGCTTATTAGAAGTGGCCGCAAGGTGGTGAAAGCCAAGACCGCCTCGCCGGCTCTCGATGCCTGCCCCCAGAAGCGCGGCGTTTGCGTCCGCGTGTACACGACGACCCCGAAGAAGCCGAACTCGGCGCTGCGCAAGGTGTGTCGTGTTCGCCTGACCAATACCATCGAGGTGACCAGCTATATCCCCGGTGAGGGTCATAACCTTCAGGAGCACAGCGTGGTGCTGATCCGCGGCGGTCGCGTGAAGGACTTGCCGGGTGTGCGCTACCACGTCGTGCGCGGCACCCTCGACGCATCGGGCGCCGCGGGTCCCAGCAGCACCAACAAAGCCAACCGCAATCGCAAGCGTTCGAAGTACGGCGTCAAGCGCCCGAAGCAATAACGAGAGGACAGCATGCCGAGGCGACGCGACGTTCCCAAGCGCAAGATCACTCCAGACCCCAAATATCGGGACAAGCTGGTGGCCAAGTTCACCAACTCGCTCATGATGGGCGGTAAGAAGTCGGTGGCGGAAGGCATCCTCTATGGAGCCTTCGACATCATCAGCTCCCGCTTCAAGCAAGAGCCGCTCGAGGTGTTTCGCAAGGCTCTCGACAACGTCAAGCCCAAGCTCGAGGTCAAGAGTCGCCGGGTGGGTGGCGCGACCTATCAGGTGCCCGTGGAGGTGCGGCCCGAGCGCCGTGTGGCTCTGGGCATGCGTTGGCTCGTTTCGTACTCGCGCGGCCGCGGTGAAAAGACCATGCGCGAGCGCCTGGCGGCGGAGCTCATCGACGCTTCGCAGCTGCGCGGCAACGCGGTGAAGAAGAAGGACGACACCCACAAGATGGCCGATGCGAACCGGGCGTTCGCTCACTATCGGTGGTAATAGTCTGGCCCAGGACACGGTTATCCAAGGAGAGTCACTGAGCAGATGCTGAAGAGCACATAGGATCGGGTTGCAGCCAGACCAAGTGTCGCCCCCCGCGCGGGGCAAGGCGATGCACCCCGAACCCCTTCCGGAAAGCAAAGGAATCCCCAAATGGAGGGGAGCCGAGGCCCGGAGGGGGTTTCGTTCGTCCGTCGTCGCTCGTCGGTAGGAATAACCATCATGGCCCGCGAAATCTCACTGGAACGCACGCGCAATATCGGAATTATGGCGCACATCGACGCTGGCAAGACCACCGTCACCGAACGCGTGCTGTTCTACACGGGCATCAGTCACAAAATCGGTGAGGTCCACGAAGGGACCGCGACCATGGACTGGATGGAGCAGGAGCAAGAGCGAGGCATCACCATCACGAGTGCCGCCACCAACTGCTTCTGGACGCCTCAGTACGGGCCGAACGAGAACAAGCAGCACCGCATCAACATCATCGATACCCCCGGTCACGTGGACTTTACCATCGAGGTCGAGCGCAGCCTGCGCGTGCTCGACGGCGCGGTGGCGGTCTTCGACGGCGGCAACGGCGTCGAGCCGCAGAGCGAAACGGTCTGGCGGCAGGCCGATCGCTATCATGTGCCGCGCATCGCGTTCGTGAACAAGCTGGACAAGCTGGGCGCGGACTTTCAGATGAACCTCGACTCGATGCATGACCGTCTGGGCGTGGTGCCGGTCCCGCTGCAATGGCCCGTGGGCGTCGAAGACGAGCACAAAGGCGTGATCGACCTGGTCCGCATGGAGGCTGCCATTTTCGACAGCGACTCGTTGGGTGCCAAGTATACCTGGCAGCCTGTTCCCGAGGAGCTCAAGCAGAAGGCACGAGAACTGCGGGAGCAGCTGATCGAGCACTGCGCCGACATGGACGACGCGCTGATGGAGAAGTTCCTCGAGGGCAAGCTCGACGAGATAAGCCACGAGGAGATCTACTCGGCGATTCGCAAGGCCACGCTGGCCTTCAAGTGGGTGCCCGTCTTGTGCGGGTCCGCGTTCAAGAACAAGGGCGTACAGCTATTGCTCGACGCCGTGGTGAACTACCTGCCGTCGCCTCTGGACGTGCCGCCGGTCAAGGGAGTGAAGCCGGACGACGAGACGAAGGAAGATACCCGACCCGCCTCCGACGATGCGCCCTTCGCCGCGCTCGCTTTCAAGATCGCCAATGACCCGTTCGTCGGGAACCTGACCTTCTTTCGCGTCTATTCCGGCACGCTGAAGAGCGGGACAGCCGTGCTGAACGCCGCCCGGGGCAAGCGCGAGCGGCTAGGACGCATCTTGCGCATGCACGCCAACAAGCGCGAGGAGCTCAAGGAGTGCTACGCGGGGAACATCTACGCCGCCGTGGGTCTGCGCGACACACGCACCGGGGACACGCTGTGCGACGAGAAGGCCCCCATCGTTCTCGAGCGGATGACGTTTCCGGACCCGGTCATCTCGATCGCCATCGAGCCGAAGACGCAGGCTGACCTCGACAAGCTCGGTCTCAGTCTACAGAAGTTGGCCTACGAGGACCCGTCGTTCAGGACTTACACGAACGAGGAAACCGGGCAGACCATCATCGCGGGCATGGGTGAGCTCCACTTGGAGATCATCGTCGACCGGCTGAAGCGAGAGTTCAAGGTCGAGGCCAACGTCGGAAAACCCGAGGTGGCTTACCGAGAAGCTATCTCCAAACGCGTGGAGAACGTCGAGGCCAAGTTCGTGCGCCAGACGGGCGGTCACGGTCAGTACGGTCACGTCAAGATCCACATGGGTCCGAATGAACGCGGCGGCGGTTTCTCGTTCGAAAACAAGATCAGCGGCGGCGTCATTCCCAAGGAGTTCATCCCTTCCATCGAGAAGGGTATCAGGGACGCAATGGAGCGCGGCGTGCTCGCCGGCTACCCGATGACGGACGTGTTGGTCGAACTCTTCGACGGCAGCTTCCACGAGGTCGATTCCTCGGGGCCTGCCTTCGAGATCGCGGGGTCCATGGCATTTCAGGACGGCGCCAAGAAGGCCGGCCTGGTGCTGCTCGAACCGGTCATGGCGGTGGAGGTCGTGACGCCGGAGGCGAACATGGGCGACGTCATTGGCGACCTCAATTCGCGCCGTGGCAAGGTTCAGGGAATGAGTCAGCGGGGAAACAACACGCAAGTTGTCACCGCCGAGGTTCCACTCGCAACCATGTTCGGCTATGCGACGGACCTTCGGAGTAAAACTCAGGGGCGCGCTACCTATACCATGCAGTTTTCGCACTACGAGCCCGTGCCCAGCTCGGTGCAGGAAGAAATAGTCGCAAAAGTACGCGGCAGCTGATCGGAAGATGAGAGGAAATTATGGCTAAGGAGAAGTTCGTACGCACGAAACCGCATCTGAACGTCGGAACGATTGGTCACATCGACCATGGCAAGACGACGCTGACGGCCGCGCTTGTGAAGGTGCAGTCGAAGGACGGGATGGCGCAGGAGATCAAGTACGCGGATATCGCGAAGGGCGGCATCGTTCGTGATGACACGAAGACGGTGACCATCGCGGTGAGCCACGTGGAGTACGAGACGGAGAACCGGCACTACGCGCACGTGGATTGCCCGGGCCACGCGGACTACATCAAGAACATGATCACCGGAGCGGCGCAGATGGATGGCGCGATCTTGGTGGTGAGCGCACTGGACAGCGTGATGCCACAGACCCGTGAGCACGTGCTGTTGGCGCGTCAGGTGGGCCTGGACCACATCATCGTGGCGCTGAACAAGTGTGACGCGGTGGAAGACGAAGAGATGCTGGACTTGGTGGAGATGGAGGTCCGCGAGCTGCTCAGCAAGTACAAGTTCGACGGAGACAACGCGAAGGTGGTTCAGGTGGCGGCGCTGCCGGCGCTGAACGGCGACGCGAAGTGGGAAAAGTCGATCAAGGAGCTGCTGTCGACGTTGGATTCGGAGATTCCGGAGCCCGTCCGTGAGAAGGACAAGCCGTTCTTGATGGCAGTGGAGGACGTGTTCTCGATCAAGGGTCGTGGCACGGTGGCGACGGGCCGAATCGAGCGCGGCGTGGTGCACGTGAACGACGAGGTCGAGATCGTGGGCTTCGGCAAGAAGGACAAGACCACGGTGACGGGCGTCGAGATGTTCAGAAAGCAGCTCGACCAGGGCGAAGCGGGCGACAACGTGGGTTGCCTGTTGCGCGGTGTGGACAAGGAAGGCATCGAGCGCGGCCAGGTTCTGGCGGCGCCCGGGAGCATCAACCCCCACTCGAAGTTCTTGGGTGAGGTCTACGTGCTGAAGAAGGAAGAGGGCGGCCGCCACACGCCGTTCTTCACCAACTACCGGCCGCAGTTCTACATCCGCACGACGGACGTGACGGGTTCGGTGGAACTGCCCGACGGAGTGAAGATGGTGATGCCCGGAGACAACATCACCATGGAGGTGACGCTGATCACCCCAGTAGCTCTGGAAGAGCAGATGCGTTTCGCCATCCGCGAGGGTGGCCGTACCGTCGGCGCGGGCGTCGTCACCAAGATCATCGAGTAAGAAGCACTGGTCCGAGTGCGCGCGGTACTCTAGATCGCGCGCCCGGACCCGGCGAGAAAGGCACGAAAGGCTCAATGGCTGACTCAACCAAGATACGGATTCGCCTGAAGGCGTTCGATCACCAGTTGCTCGACAAGTCCACGACGGACATCGTCGAAACGGCTCGCAGAACCGGAGCACGCGTGGCCGGACCGATTCCCCTTCCTACGGCGATCCGTCGCTACACCGTGCTGCGCGGCCCCCACGTGGACAAGAAGTCCCGCGAACAGTTCGAGGTGAGGACACACAAGCGTCTGATCGACATTCTGGAGCCCACGCCGCAAACCCTGGATGCGCTGATGAAGCTCGATCTCTCCGCCGGTGTCGACGTCGAGATCAAGACATAGGGTGAAGTTTCCATGGCAAAGATCGACATATTCAATCTCAAGCGCGAGAAAGTCGGCGAGCTCGAGCTCTCGGACGACGTCTTCGGGGCGGAAGTCAAGGAGCACCTGTTCCAAGAGGTGGTCTCCGCCCAGCTCGCCTCTCGGCGCGCTGGCACCAGTGCCGCCAAAGAGCGGGCTGCTGTCCAGGGGTCCAGCAAGAAGATCTACAAGCAGAAGGGCACAGGCCGGGCTCGTCACGGCAGTATCCGTGCCCCCATTTTCGTGGGTGGAGGCCGCGCCCATCCGCCGAAGGTTCAGGATTGGTCGACCAGGCCGCCCCGGCGCGTGCGGTTGGGCGCTCTGAAGAGCGCTCTCAGCATGATCGTCAAGGAAGGCCGGATGACCGTGGTCGAGAGCATCGACCTGGGTGAGATCAAAACCAAGAAGCTGGCTTTCGTGCTCGATACGCTGAAGGCTGGACACAAGACACTCGTCGTCGACGGCAAGGACAACGAAAACCTCAGGCTGTCGATTCGCAATATGAAGCGCAACAACTTCTTACCGCCGGAGGGCGTCAACGTGTACGACGTGCTCAGGCATGATCATCTCGTGGTCTCGAAGGAAGCCGCCAAGGCCCTCGAAGCCCGTCTGCTGGAGCAGAAGTCATGACGCCAGCGCAGATTATCAGGCGTCCAATAGCGCTGACCGAGAAGGCTGCCATGTTGAAGGAAGACAACAAGGTGGTGTTCGAGGTCGCGCTCAGGGCAAACAAGATTCAGATCAAGAGCGCGGTCGAAGAGATGTTCGACGTCGAGGTTGTCGAGGTCAACACGCTCGTACAGCGCGGCAAGGTCAAGCGTATGGGGCGAGGCCATGCCAAGCGCCCCAACTGGAAGAAGGCCGTCGTGACCCTGGCCGAGGGTGACGACATTCAGTTCTTCGATGAATCCGAGGCAGACGAGTCGGGGGCGGAGGAGTAAACGATGGGAATTCGTGTTTTCAAGCCGACTTCGCCCGGTCGCCGGCAGTACTCGTGCAGTGACTTCAAGGAGCTCACCACTGGTGCGCCGCTCAAGAAGCTCCTGGAGAGCAAATCGAGCAGCGGCGGTCGCAACAACTATGGCCGAGTCACCTCCCGCTTTCGCGGCGGAGGGCACAAGCGCCGCTATCGAACCATCGATTTTCGTCGTGACAAGATCGGGGTGCCCGCGGAGGTTGCTCACATCGAGTATGACCCCAATCGCACGGCACGCATCGCGCTGCTTCACTACAAAGATGGCGAGAAGCGTTACATCTTGGCGCCCGACGGGCTGAAGCAAGGGGACACAGTCGTGTCCAGTCGATTTGCGGATATCCAACCGGGCAACAGCCTGCCGCTTCGAGACATCCCTGCGGGGACCATGATTCACAACGTAGAGCTACGCAAAGGCAAGGGCGGCCAGTTGGTGCGTTCCGCTGGAGTGGCGGCACAGCTGATGGCGAAAGATGGCGCTTATGCGCAGGTCAAGTTGCCCAGCGGGGAGGTGCGGCGAGTGCATATCGAATGTCGCGCCTCGGTAGGCCAGGTTTCCAATCAGGATCATCAAAACCTGAAGCTGGGCAAGGCGGGCCGCGCTCGCTGGCTTGGGCGGCGACCGCACAACCGTGGTGTCACCATGAACCCCGTCGACCATCCCATGGGTGGTGGCGAAGGGCGCACCAGCGGCGGTCGCAATCCCTGCTCACCGTGGGGTCAGCTCGCCAAGGGCCTGAAGACGCGAAGCAACAAACGAACGGATTCGATGATCGTCAAGCATCGAAAGGCGAAGGGCTAAGCATGGCGCGTAGCATCAAGAAAGGGCCGTTCATCGACGGCCACCTGATGAAGAAGATCGAGGATGCAGCTTCCTCCGGTTCCAAGAAGGTCATCAAGACTTGGTCTCGTCGATCCACGGTATTGCCGGAGGCGGTGGGGCTCACGTTTGCAGTGCACAACGGACGTAAGTTCGTGCCGGTGTTCGTCACCGAGAACATGGTCGGACACAAGCTCGGCGAGTTTGCGCCCACCCGGACGTTCCATGGTCACGCCGGCGACAAGAAGAAGAAGGGGAAGGGCCGCTAACCTTGCGCCCGCACCCCGCTGACACTGGTCGGGCGCGTCGCGTCGCTGTCCAGGGAAGCCGGGTGCGAGCACTCGCGGCAGCGGTCGTTCCGCTGCTCGTCGCGTGCGCGGCCAAGGCTCCTCGGGACCCGCCCCCGCAAGCGCCGCGCCCCCCTCCGCCTGCGGCTCCCAGTCCGGCGCTGCAACCAGGGCTGAACCATCATCAGCTACGAAAGGTCATGACAGAAAAGGCGGATCCGGCGGTAAGTGGCTGCTACACGGTCGCCTACTCCGGCCAGGAGGGCGGTACTGGTCAGTTGGTGGTGGACTTCACGGTGAACCCGGACGGGTCGGTCGCCAGAGCGGCGGTGAGTGAATCCACGCTCGAAGACCCCACCTTCGAGGAATGTGTGCGCAAGGTCTACGAAGGGCTCGAGTTTCCGAAGGCCCCGGGTTCGACGGATGCGAGCCGCCCCTACAATTTCAGGAACAGCCAGCAAGCAGCCGAACCTGCCGCCGCCAGCGAACGCTAGAGCAGCGAACAGGTTGTGCCGCAGTCATTCGAACTGACTCGCCCAACTCACGTAGTTGCCGCTGGTTTCATTGACGCCTTCCGGTAACCACTCCGGGGGAACGCGGGTGGCGCGGTAGATCCACGCCGCAGACCCTGCTGGCGGGTCATCGTTTTGGTACTGCCAGACGATTTCCTTGTCCGGGGTGACCTCGAGCAGCCTGCCGGGCACACCTTCGGTAATCAGGGTATTCCCATTGGGGAGGCGCTGTACCCCGCCCAAGATGTTGCTTCTGAGCGGCTCCGTGCCGGTGGCGTTGCCGTACTGCCAGACGATCTCGAAGCTGATGGGGTCGAACTCGACTGCGCGCGAGTAGGTCCTAGAGTAGCGGTTCGTGTTGTTGGGGCCCCCGTAGCCTGCACCGCCTCCGTTGTCGAACACCAGTATGTTCCCGGCACCGGGCAGGCCACGCGGGATCATGTGCACATGATGCTGCCCAGCGAACTGGCCCAGGGCTTGCTCGGGTCTGCCGGCGAAGTCCGGGCCAATGCGCCAGACCACATCACCGGTTTCGCGCTCGATGATGACGACGAAGTTGGCCTGGCGGCTCGAGTAGATGATGTTGTCCGGTGCGAACTCTTCGTGCCCCTCGTCGTACCAATGGTTGGGTCCAACCAGGGACAGCGTGTTCCCGTGAAACAGTTCGAGAACTCCGGCGCTGCGGGTCGCGATATCGTTCTTGGCGTCGTCGTCGAAGCCGAACTCGTCGAAGTGGTCGCTTCCGTGCCATTCGAACTCGGTTCTTTCACCGCTCCAATCGACCTCGTAGATGACGTCGTCGTCAATCTGACCATCGCGAATCTCCGGCACCGTCTTGCGCTCGTGAGCCAAGACCAGCGTGTTCCCGTGCGCCACGAAGTCCTGACCTGGAGCGTAGAACCCGAGCGGATTGCCCTCACGCTCGAAGTCGTGGTGGTGCCGGGCCGCCCTGTCCGAAAGGTCGGGAAAGTCCTCCCAGTCGGAAAATGACCACTCGAGCTCACCGTCCCAGGTCTGCTGCTGCATTTCCACGCAGTCGTAGCTGCTGGGATAGACGCCGCTGCACCCGACCAGCGAGCCTCCGGGGAGCATTTTCGGCGGGAACCCCGTGATGGTCCAGCGATGCACCAGGTTTCCCTCCATGTCGATCAGAAAGGCGTCGAAGTCGGCGCCCGCGTCGTTTTCGGGACTTCCGATCAAAGTGTAGCCCGCGCACGCCTCACCGATGGCGCATTCCCGTTCGGAGGGTGCGCCTGCCGCGCCCGCGCTGCCACCCTCCCCGCCGGCGCCTGCGCCGCCTTCCCCCGTGGTGCTGGTTGCAGTCGTTTCCGCTTCGCCGGCCGACCCTCCGCTTCCGCTCGACGAGCCGCCCGTGCCACCGGCACTGCTGGTGTTCGTGGAGCCGTCTCCGCCCGTCGAGCTGGCGGTGGTGCCGCCGCTGCTCGCGGTGGTCTGTCCACCCGTGCCAGCGCTACCGCCAGTGCCCTCGTGCTCGTCGCTTCCGCAACCATGAATGGCGAGGAGCAGCCATACTGCCACGCCCGAATAGAACCACGGGTTGATGCGTGAGCATCGAAGACAAGCAGGAAGAAGCAAAGAGGCCCTCGATTCGGAGGGGCGCTGCGTCGCGCCGGAAGGAAGGTGAAGGTGCGTCGGGGTCGCTCGCCAATTTTACACCGAGATGTGACGTCGCGACACTGTCTTGCGCCTGCAATAGTGCCGAGCAAGGGTTGCTGCGCCCGGGCCCTTTACTGGGCGGGCGTAGGGCTTGCTCTGCCGGTCTTCCTTGGACTGCGACTACGGCGAGCTGGAGCTTCGCCCGTGGCATCCGAGCGCTCCGAGCCGGTCGGGGAAGTGACCGGGATTGGTACGGCATGTGCAGGGACTCGCACATCCGACCACACATGCGAACCGTGCGTTCGACCTTACCATCGCGCTGCTTGCGGATGCACTGGATATGCCGTGTCGCGCGGGCCATCTCTATGTCGAAAGAAGAAAGACCGATCACCGTCATTGGCGCTATCGCTGCAAACCTGGTGATCGCCGTTGCCAAGTTCTGGGTGGCCGCGATCTCGGGTAGCTCGGCCATGCTTGCGGAGGGCATTCACTCCGTGGTGGACACCGGCAACGAGGCACTCCTGCTGGTCGGGGCAAAACGCAGCAAGAAGGCGCCGGACGAAGGGCACCCCTTCGGCTACGGCAAGGAACTCTATTTCTGGGGGCTGATCGTCGCGATGCTTCTCTTCGGCATTGGTGGAGGTATGTCGATCTACGAGGGTCTGCACCGGCTCCATGAGCCTCGCGAAGCGGGTTCTGCAACGTGGAGCTACGTCGTGCTCGGGATTGCCCTGCTGGCCGAAGGCACTTCCTGGTTCCTTGCCGTCAGGGCCGTCGCCGCAGAAGGCCATTCTGCAAGCTTCTGGCAGAAATTCCACAGGAGCAAGGACCCCACGAAGTTCGTGGTGGTCGGCGAGGACACGGCAGCGTGACTCGGCATCATGGTCGCATTCGCGGGCGTCGGGCTGTCTCAAATGACCAAGAGCCGGTATCCAGATGCCGTTGCATCTATCGCGATTGGAGTGATTCTGTGCGGTGTGGCCGCGTACCTGGTGTACGAGAGCAAGCACCTGTTGATTGGCGAAAGCGCGGAGCGCTCGACGGTCGACCGCATTCGTGAGATCGCCGAGATGCACCCCGCGATTCGCCGCGTAGGGTGGCCGGCAACCATGCATCTTGCGCCAAAACAGGTCGTGCTGAATCTCGACCTGCAGTTCGACAGCGGCCTCGATGCCGGGGAGATCGCCCGGGCCATCGACGAGCTCGAAGCCCAGATCCGTCGAGAATTTCCCGAGATGACGCGGATCTTCCTGGAGGCACAATTGTTCCGCGAACCGCATCGACCAGCCGCGTGACCAACCTCCTGGTTCAGCGGCCGCTGGCGCGATGCTCCGGCCGCCTCTAGCCTAGGCGGAGCTTGACGGAGCTCTAGCCATGGATGCTTTGGGCGCGCATCGCTTGCAGTTCGCGTTTACGATCACCTACCACTACTTGTTTCCCCAGCTCACCATGGGGCTTGCGTTCTTGATCTTCGTGATGAAGTCGCTAGCACTTTTTCGGGCAGACGAAGCAGCGAACGAAGCGGCGAGGCTCTTGACGCGCATCTTCGGGCTCGGGTTCTTGATGGGGGTCGTGACGGGAATCCCCATGGAGTTCCAGTTCGGCACCAACTGGGCGCGCTTCTCGGAGCGCGCGGGCGGAGTCATTGGCCAGACTCTGGCAATGGAGGGCATCTTCGCCTTCTTCCTGGAGTCGAGCTTCTTGTATTTTCTTCTATTTGCCGAAAAGCGTATCGGTCCGAAGCTGCACTGGTTTGCTTCGCTGATGCTCTGGCTGGCCACCTGGCTCAGCGGCTTCTTCATCGTGTGCACGAACGCGTTCATGCAGCACCCCGTGGGTTTTCACCTTGCCGAGAGCGGTGCACTGGAGCTAACCAGCCTCTGGGCGATCCTGACGAACCCCTGGGTGCTACCTCAGTATGTCCACACCATGGTCGGCTCGGTCATTACAGGCAGCTTCTCCTGTGCTGCGCTCGCCGCCTTCTACTTGCTGAGGGAGCAGCAGAAACCGAAGGTGCGGAAGATGCTTCGCGTGGGTGTGGTGGCCGGGGCGATTGCATCGGTGCTCGCGGCTTTCCCCACCGGAGACCTGCATGCCAAGATGGTTGCCAAGCACCAGCCGGCCAGCTTCGCTGCCATGGAGGGTCACTTCAAAACCGGGGCAGGCGTCTCGCTCGTACTCATCGGGCAGCCCAATCTGGAAACCATGACGCTGGACAACCCCATCGAAGCCCCCAAAGCGCTCTCGTTTCTGACCCACAATCGCTGGGACGCAGAGATCCAGGGTCTGACGGAGTTTCCTCGCGACCAGTGGCCCGACAACATTCCCCTTCTCTATTACTCCTATCACATTATGGCTGGCCTCGGAACCGTGTTCATCGCGTTGATGTTAGTAAGCGCGTGGTGGCTATGGCGAGGCAAGTTGCACGTGACCCGGCCGCTCCTGTGGTTGCTGCTTCTGTGTGCGCCGTTCCCTTTCGTTGCGAACACGGCCGGTTGGCATACGGCGGAGCTGGGTCGCCAGCCCTGGGTCGTTCACGGAATCATGCGGACCGTGGACTCCTATTCGGACAACGTGTCTGCGGGTAACGCCGTATTCTCGCTGCTGGGCTTCTTTGGCTTGTACGCGCTCCTGTCTCTCCTATTCGTGATGCTTTTGGTGCGCATCGTATCGAGCGAGCTCTCGGAGGAAACGTACGAGAGCGGAGACGCGGAAGGGGCGAATTGATGGAGACGTTTTGGTACATCGCGCTCGCGTGGCTGCTCGCGACCTATGTGGTACTCGATGGCTTCGACCTGGGCGCGGGAATCCTACATTTGTGGGTGGCGCAGAGCGACGCCGAGAGGCGTCAGGTGTTGCGCAGCCTGGGGCCGGTCTGGGACGGCAACGAGGTCTGGATTCTGGCCGCCGGTGGAACCATGTTCTTTGCGTTTCCAAGACTGCTGGCCAGCGCTTTCTCTGGCTTCTACCTGCCACTGATGCTGGTGCTATGGCTGTTCGTGTTCCGCGCTCTGGGCATCGAGCTCAGGGCGCAGCTCCGCGACCGGATGTGGACCCAGCTGTGGGATGTGGCTTTTGCCGGTTCGAGTCTGGTGCTCGTGGTCTGCTTTGGCGCGGCGCTGGGCAACGTCCTCAGGGGTGTCACGTTCGTCGACACGGGGCTGTTCTTCGCTCCTTTGTGGACTCATCTTACCCTTGCCGATCCGCGTGGCGTGATCGATTGGTTCACCCTGCTGGTGGCAATGGAGGCCGTGTTGGCGCTGGCCATGCATGGCGCCTTGTGGCTTGCGTGGCGTACGGACGCCGCAGTCCAGCAGCGAGCGCGCCGCTTCGCGCAGCGCTCGGCCTGGCTCGTGTTGGGCGTCGCGCTGGTCAACGGCTTGGCGGCGTTCTTGGTGCAGCCAGGTCTCGGTCAGAGCCTTGCGCGTCGCCCGTGGGGCGCACTATTTCCCTTGGTCGGCCTGTTGGTGCTGGCCATACCGTCGTTGCTGCGGCGCGGGCAGGACGGCGCGGCCTTCCTCTGCTCGGCCTTGCACCTGTATGGCATGCTGGGCGCGTGCGCGGTGGGCCTCTATCCGAGCCTACTGCCGAGCTCGCGTGACGCCGGGCTCACCATCCAGAACAGCGCGGCTAGCCCCGTGGCGCTCGAGACGGCAGTGTACTGGTGGCTGCCCGGCATGTTGTTGGTGTTGATGAGCCACGCTTTCGTCTACTCTCGCATGTCCAGAACCTTCTCGGTGCATGACCTCGACGCGCATTGAAGCCGTGGGTCCTGCTCGCGGCGCAGCGGGCGAAGCCTTTCTGCGCCGTAGGCTGGTGCGAGCGTCGGCGGGGCGACCGGTTCGCCGCGGTTCGCGACAGCGTGGGCGATCTACCGGGCTTGCGCGCTCGTCCCCGCCCTCCTAGAGCGACAAACAGGGTGTTTGTCGCGACGGATCAACGGAGCAGGGGAGCGAGCGGACAGCACGCGCAGTTGGCAATCTGTTCGGTGCTCTAGCGAGCTGTGCTAAGGCTGGAAGGGAATGTGGGTGTGAACAGATGAGTCGTCACGGTGTCCTCATGCAGACGCTGGAGCGTTACGGGCTGGCTCTGTCCGAGCATCCGATCCTGTGGGGATTGGCGACCTGTGCTCTGCTGGTTGCCGCGCTGCCGGTGGCCCTGAAGCGATGGCGGTCACTGCCACGCTGGTTGCCTTTGGCAGGCTTGGTGGTCGTGTGTGCGTTGGGCATCTGGCACGCATGGCGGTTGCGTTGGATTGGCGATGATGCCTTCATCTCATTTCGCTACGCGCGTAACCTGGTCGAAGGCAACGGGTTGGTTTTCAACGAGGGGGCGCACGTCGAGGGATACACCAATTTCCTCTGGACCATGATCGCCGCATCGTTCATCGGTTTGGGCCTCGACCCGGCGCAGGGAGCGCTCGTACTCAGTCTCATCAGCCTGGCTCTGGCCCTCGTGCTGAGCACGCTGCTCGTGCACCGGTTGCTGGCGGGGCGACGCCCTTTCGTGCTCCCGGTCGCGGCTCTGTTGCTTGCCGGCAACTATACATTCGCGTCGTACGGAACCTCGGGGTTGGAGACGATGTTTGCCACGCTTCTGGTGTTGGCCGCGCTCCAGCGTGCCGAGGCCGGGGACCTGCTCGGCTCGGGGCTGGCTGGAATCGCAGCCACGCTCGCGCACCCTGATCACTCCATCTTCTACGCCATGCTGGGTCTGACGTTGCTGTTGCGCACCCGTCCCCTGACGGCGGTCCCGCGGTTTTTCGGGGAGGCCCGTGGCGCCGGCTTGCGGGTGCAAGCACTTCGTACTCTGAAGCGCGCGCGCTGGAATCTGCTCGGATACGCGCTGCCATGCATTCTGATCTACGTGCCCTATTTCCTTTGGCGTACGGCGTACTACGGCGATCTCTTTCCGAATACTTATTACACGAAGAGTGCGTCTGAATGGTACTTCGGGCAAGGGGTCTCTTATCTGGCGATCAGCGCTACTTCGGGTGGTACCTGGGCGGCGATCCCGTTTCTCTTGATCGGCCTTTGGCGGTATCGGAGGACTTTGAGCGCGCAATACATGGCGCTGGTGCTGCCCGTGTATCTTCTTTACGTGGCCAAGATAGGCGGCGATTTCATGTTGGGGCGGCTCTTGTGTCCGCTGCTGCCTCTCGCTTTTTCGATGGCGGAACTCGGGCTGCATGCTGCGCTGTCCGCGCGGGGACGATGGGGAAAAGCCACCCTTGCTGGGCTGCCGGTCCTGGCTCTTCCGATGGTACCCGCGCTCGTCATCAAGCCCAACGAAAAGTATCACTTCGTCGCGGACGAGCGAACTTTCTACCGGCTCAAGAGCTTCGACCCGATCGAAGTGGACTGTCACTACACTCACGAGGCGCGCGTGCTGAACCAAGCGTTCAAAGCCGCCTTGCGCCCCCCCGTCTTGGGAATTGGTTGCGTGGGCATCGTGGGCTACGAGACGGGTATGCCCACGTTCGATTACTGGGGCCTCACCGAGCCGAGCGTTGCCAAGATGCGCATCAAGGAACGCGGGCGCCCAGGCCACGAGAAGCTCGCGTCTTTTGGGCACGCCATCGCGGGGGACGCCGACTTCGCCGACGTCCCCACGTACCCGGGGGCGTACGACAGGCATACTCTGCTTCGTGTCGGGGATCTGACCTTTCACCTGCTCAAGTACGATTCTCTTCTGCTGGAGCCGCTCAGAGAGAGCGGCGCGCTCGAGGTGGAGGACTTCGAGCACTGGCTGCGCGGCTGGAAACCACCCAGAAACCAGCAACAGCTCTTCTGCGACGCTTGGTTCATGAGTGAGTTCTACTTCACCCGGAACCCGAGGAAGCTCGTACGGCGCACCGGGCGCGGCGCGCTCGGGCGCTTGAGCAAGAAGCTGCCCGACGGTTTCTCGAACTTCGTGATGTACGGCGAGCCCCCGGGCGAGGCCGGCTATCGTGAGGTCTTTCGCTGGTCTTTCGAAAAGCCGCTCGGCGCGGACTGGCAACTGGAAGGCAAGGCGTTTTCCCGCGAACCGGTTTCCCGCGAGCGGCCTGGGCAGGGAATGGTGCTCGGCAACCTGGGGAACTTTCTGACGTCGTATCATTCGGAACGTGGCGACGTGGCGACGGGGGCACTTCGGTCTCCGAGCTTCACGGTGCAGGGAGACGTGCTCTCGTTTCGGCTGGGCGGAGGACGGAGTTCGAATCGGCTCTCGATAAAGCTTTTGGTCGACGGGCACGACATGCGCTCGCTCAGCGGTTGCGGGACGGAGCTTCTGGGTCGCTGGGCCTGGGACATCGGCGCCTACCGCGGTCGCACGGCGCAGGTCGTGTTGCGCGACTACAACACCGGAAAGTGGGGGCACATTCAGGTCGACGAGATCGTCGAGTGGGCGCGTACCGATGAATCCGCCGGTGCGCCGCGCCACCGCGCGCAGAAGGACGAGCGCTCGCTCGAGTGAGCTCCCGTTGTCCGCGGCGCCGGCGCCTGCCACACTCCGCGCCATGTCCCTGGAACGCCTGACCGTCCGCGTGTTTCGAGACGAGGACCGCGAGCAAGTTGCCGAGCTCTGGGCGCTATGCTTTCCGGACGAACCGGAGCGGAACGCGCCGGCGCAGGTGATCGCGAGCAAACGCCGGGTTCAGGCCGAGCTGTTCTTCGTGGGCCTGCTCGGCTCGCGCGTCGTCGCAACGGCTTTGGGGGGATACGACGGATACCGAGGTTGGGTCTACCACGTGGCCACCCATCCGGACGAAAGGCGTCGAGGCATCGGGAGCGATTCTGATGCGCAGCGTCGAGCGGGCGCTCCAGGCTGCGGGCTGCAGGAAAATCAACCTGCAGGTCCGCTCGGCCAATGCCTCCGCCGTGGGCTTCTACCGCGCGCTCGGTTACTCGGTGGAGGAACGAGTCAGCCTGGGCAAGGTCCTCGGGGAGGTGAAGCCTGGAGGGCCGGCCACTGGCTCGGCTGCTCGGGGGCGGTCGAGCGCGGGCTATGGAACCTAGTCAAACTCCGACGTTTATCGTGCTCGGCTTTGCCCGGCGCTCCTTGCGAGCTTCCCGG
This sequence comes from uncultured delta proteobacterium, assembly GCA_963809955.1. Classification (GTDB taxonomy): domain Bacteria; phylum Myxococcota_A; class Polyangia; order Polyangiales; family Polyangiaceae; genus JAICQQ01. The sequence continues at coordinate 188,641 of CAWELQ010000004.1, read as the reverse complement.
CGGGAGTTCGCCATCGACGATTCGGCGGAGCGTGCTCGGATGAACAGTAGAGTCACTCCTCTCGACGAGTCCTTGCATGGGCCCAGGTCCTTTGCTAGGTAGGCGCTCCCCTTTCCGGCACCCGTAGATTTTCAGGGTCTTCGAGGTGTCGGCAGCCGCCTGCGGCACGAATGGTGGTGCGCAGGGTCGTTCGCTTCGGCGGGCGCTCGAGCGGTTCCACTCTCAATCGCCGGCGGATGTCGAGCTAGCGGTAAACAGCGAACCTCGGGGGTTGGCGGGTCTCGCAAGGAAACTGCCCTTATGATCAGCAAAGCAAAAGCAAACTTTCAGCGGATTAGTCCGCGCAAAGCTCGGGTTGTAGCGAACTTGGTACGCGGCCGTGATGCCAGCGAAGCCATCCAGCTCCTCGAGTACACCAAGAAGGGTTGCGCCCCGATCATCAAAAAGCTGATCGCGAGCGCGGTGGCCAACGCGAAGCAGCGGCGGCCCGACGTGGACGTGGACTCGCTCTATGTGAGCAAAGCCAGCGTCGACAAGGGGCCGAACAGTCACATGCGGCGCTGGCGCCCGCGCGCCATGGGCCGCGCCACTCGTATCGTCAAGGGCATCAGCCACATCGAAGTCGAGCTCGATCAGCGTTAAGGGCTGCCCCATCGAGCGACCCTGCCGCACTAAGGAACTGATTCATGGGACAAAAAACGCATCCTTACGGGTTTCGACTCGGAGTGATCAAAACGTGGACCAGCAAGTGGTACGAAGACAAGAACTACCAGAAGTGGCTCCACGAGGACGTGCGCATCAAACGCGCCGTCAAGGACTATCTCTACAACGCCAACGTTGCGAGCGTGGAAGTGGAGCGAGCCGCCAGCCGAGCCAAGGTTATCGTCTACACGGCGCGCCCTGGCATGGTCATTGGCAAGGGTGGCAAGGGCATCGAAATCCTGAAGAGCGGGAATCTCGATTCCGCCGCGAAGGGCGAGACCAAGTTTGCCGGGGTCCAGTCGTTCACTGAGAACGAGGTGTTCATCGATGTCCAAGAGGTCCGCAAGGCCGAGACCAACGCGCAGCTGGTCGCGGAGAATATCGCCACCCAGCTCGAGCGACGCATCGCCTTTCGGCGCGCGATGAAGAAGGCGCTTTCGACTGCGATGAAGTTCGGCGCCAAGGGTGTGCGCATTCGCTGCGCGGGGCGCCTGGGCGGTGCGGAAATGGGCCGAATCGAAACCTACCGCGAGGGGCGCGTTCCGCTGCACACGCTGCGCGCAGACGTCGACTTCGGGTTGGCCGAGGCGCGAACCACGTACGGCATCATTGGCGTCAAAGTATGGATCTTCAAAGGCGAGGTGCTGCAGCGCAAGGCCCGCCGTATTCCCGATTGAGGCTTCACTATGCTCTCTCCCAAGCGAACCAAGTTCCGCAAGATGATGACCGGCAAGAACCGGGGCATCGCGTGGCGCGGCAGCGACGTATCCTTCGGCGATTTCGCGCTGCAGGCAACGGGGCGCCACGCCATCACCGCTCGGCAGATCGAGGCGAGCCGCATGGCGATCCAACGGCACGTCAAGCGCGCCGGGAAGTTGTGGATCCGGGTCTTCCCGGACAAGCCCATCACCAAGAAGCCGCTCGAAGTACGCATGGGCAAAGGCAAAGGCAGCGTCGAAGCATGGGTCGCGCTGGTTCAGCCCGGCCGCGTTCTCTTCGAGATCTCGGGGGTTCCCGAGGACCTCGCGCGCGCTGCCTTCAGACTGGCGGCCTCGAAGCTTCCTGTGCCCACCCGCTTTTTGGTGCGAGGAGCGCTGTGATGAAGGCCAAGGACTTGCGCGAGCGCTCCAGCGAAGATCTGCTCGAGCTGAAGGGGTCCCTGCAGAAGGACCTGTTTTCCTATCGCATGAAGAACTTCACCGGTCAGCTCGACGACACGAGCTTGCTCAACAAGGCCAGGAAAGACGTAGCTCGCATCGAGCTCATCCTGCACGAGCGAGAGACTGCTACGGGCGGCGAAGCCGCTTCACAAGATGGAGGCAAATCGTGAGCGCTGAACCCAGCACCGACTCGAGTGGTCGCAAACGCGTTTCCCGCCGGCGGCTGATTGGCCGCGTTAGCAGCGACAAGATGGACAAGACCGTGGTTGTCGAGGTCGTCCGCTACAAGATGGACGCGATGTACAAGAAGTATGTCCGAGTCAGGAAGCGCTACAAGGCCCATGATTCCGAGAACCAGTACAGCACCGGAGACCGGGTCGAAATCGTGGAGCACAAGCCGTACTCGAAAGAGAAACGCTGGAAAGTGGCACGCCTCATCGAGCGCCCTGCGCGGGAGCTGAGCTGACATGATCCAGACCGAATCCGTACTTGGTGTGGCCGACAATTCGGGTGCCAAGGTGGTGCAGTGCATCAAGGTGCTCGGTGGCTCTCGGCGACGCTACGCAGGTCTCGGCGACATCATCGTCGTCAGCATCAAAGAGGCCATGCCCGGCAGCAAGGTCAAGAAGGGCACGACCGCCAAAGCCGTGGTGGTGCGCACCAAGCGCGAGAATCGTCGCGAGGACGGCAGCTACATCAAGTTCGACGACAACAGCGCCGTTCTGATCAACGCGCAACGCGAGCCGGTTGGGACCCGTATCTTCGGCCCGGTGGCACGCGAACTGCGTGCCAAGCGCTTCATGAAGATCGTTTCGCTCGCCCCGGAGGTGCTGTGATGAGGCGCATTCGAGTCGGCGATCAGGTAGCCGTAGTGCGTGGCAACAGCCGCGGCAAGCGAGGTCGTGTCAGTCGCGTCCTTCCGAGCAAGGATGCCGTCGTGGTCGAGGGTGTGAATATCGTCAAACGTCACGTCAAGGCCACCCCTCAGAAGCCCGGTGGCATCTTGGAAATCGAGGCGCCAGTGCACCAGAGCAAGGTGATGCTCATCGATCCGGAGACGGACAAGCCGACCCGAGTTTCCTATCAGGTCAAGGATGGCCAGAAGCTGCGCACGGCCAAGAGCGGCGCAGAAATCGTCGGAGAGCAGAAGTAATGGCAGAAGCTAGTCCGCGTTTGCGCGAGCGCTATCAGAAGGACGTCGTTCCTGCCCTGATGAAGCGCTTTGGTTACAAGAACCCGATGCAGGTGCCGCGCGTCAGGAAGGTCGTGGTCAACATGGGTTTGGGCGAAGCCGTCGGCAACCCGAAGCTGGTGGATGGTGCGGTCAGTGAGCTCACCACCATTACCGGTCAGAAGGCGGTGGTCACTCGGGCCAAGAAGTCGATCGCGGGCTTCAAGTTGCGCGAGGGCATGCCCATTGGCGCCAAGGTGACCCTGCGTCGCGAGCGTATGTGGGAGTTTCTGGATCGGTTGGTTTCGTTGAGCTTGCCTCGCGTGCGAGACTTCCGTGGGGTGAGCCCACGCGCGTTCGACGGCGCCGGCAACTACACGCTTGGTTTGAAAGAACAAATCGTTTTCCCCGAGATCGACTTCGACAAGGTCGACAAGATCAAGGGCATGAACATTACCGTGGTCACGAGCGCCGAGACCGATCAGGAAGCCAAAGAGCTCCTGGGTCAGCTCGGGATGCCTTTCAGGAGTTGATGGATGGCACGTGCATGTCAATGGGCGAAGATGAGCCGCCCCCCCAAGTTCAAGACGAGGTTGGTACGGCGGTGCCACGTTTGTGGGCGTTCGAAGGCCGTTTACCGTGACTTCAACCTGTGTCGCCTGTGCTTCAGGTTGATGGCGCTGCGCGGTGAGCTTCCAGGCGTAACCAAGGCGAGTTGGTGATCCCATGATGACAGATCCGATTGCTGACATGCTTGCGCGCATCCGTAATGCCTCCCTGGCGCGGCACGATGTGACGCGCCTGCCCGCGAGCAAGATGAAGCGGAGCATTGCAGACTTGCTCAAGCGAGAAGGTTTCGTGGCCGATGTGCGCGAGGAAGAGTGGGGGCCACAGAAGCGCAAGACCATCACCGTGACGCTCAAGTATGGTGCAGATCGCGCCAGCGCTTTCAGGGGCCTCAGGCGTGTTTCCCGTCCCGGGCGTCGCGTCTACGTGCGACATGGCGAAATCCCCAGGGTGCTCAGTGGCCTTGGCGTTTCGATCCTGAGCACGTCGCAGGGGCTGATGACGGACAGGGAAGCTCGCCAGAAGCGCGTAGGCGGCGAGCTGTTGTGCGAGGTGTGGTGATGGCTGCTCAAACCGAAACTACCAGACAGTCTCGGGTCGGTAAGCGACCCATTGTCATTCCAAAGGGCGTCACCGTGAACATTTCTGGCCAAGAGGTCAGCGTTCAAGGGCCCAAAGGCAAGCTCTCCAGTCAGCTGCCCAGGCAGGTCGAGATTCAAAAAGACGGTGACGCGCTTCTGCTCCGAAGCAGCGCCCCCGGCGACGATGCGCCTCGGCTTCAAGGTCTCGGCCGTGCGCTCGTGGCCAACATGGTCCAGGGCTGCGCCGAGGGATACGAGCGCACGCTCGAGCTGGTCGGCACCGGCTATCGCTGCGAAGTGAAGGGCAAGACGATCAACTTTTCGCTGGGGCTCTCGCATCCGGCGAACGTCGAGCTTCCCGCATCGGTAAGCGCGGTAGTTCCCGGTGACTCCAAGGGGACGCTCTTGGTGCTCAGTTCACCCGACAAGGCTTTGGTTGGCCAGCTAGCCGCGACCATCAAGGGTCTCCGGCCGCCCGAACCCTACGGGGGCAAGGGCATCCGCTACCGCGGCGAGCAGATTCGGCGCAAAGCGGGCAAGGCTGGGAAGGGTCGCAAGTAGGAGTTGGTTTAAAGGAACCCGACGCATGGCAGAGAAACTCACGGGGCGTCAACGACGCAAGTACCGAATACGCAACAAGATTGCGGGCAGCTCAGAGCGGCCGCGTCTTTCCGTTTTTCGCAGCGCGCGCCACATCTATGCGCAGATCGTCGACGACGTGGGAGGAGCAACCCTGGCGTCTGCTTCCACACTGTCGCGCGATCTCAAGGGCACGCTCGAGTCGGACGACAAGACGGCTGCTGCCAAGAAGGTGGGAGCCCTCATCGCCAAGATTTGTTTGGAGAAGAAGATCGACAAAGTCGTCTTCGATCGCAATGGTTACCTGTACCACGGGCGCGTTCGGGCACTGGCCGAGGCGGCTCGCGAAGCAGGCCTTCAGTTCTAGGCATCTCCCCAGTTTTTGGAAGGCAGCATGGCATTTGAAAATCTCGATGAAGACCGGCTGAAGGAACGCGTGATCCACATCAATCGCGTGGCCAAGGTCGTCAAAGGCGGCCGACGTTTCAGCTTTTCGGCGCTCGTCGTCGTGGGCGACGAGGCGGGGCACGTCGGAGTTGGCATGGGCAAGGCCAACGAGGTCCCCGAGGCGATTCGCAAAGGCAGCGATCAGGCGCGCAAGAACTTGTTCAAGGTACCCATGCTCGGGGCGACCATTCCTCACGAAGGGCTAGGTCGCTTCGGCGCGGGCAGAGTCCTGCTTCGACCGGCCGCTCCTGGAACCGGCGTTATCGCGGGCGGTCCCGTGCGAGCCGTGGTGGAGTCGGCGGGGATCCAGGACATCCTGAGCAAGTGCCTCGGGTCCTCCAACAAGTACAACGTGGTTCACGCCACCGTCGAAGCACTGAAAATGCTTCGCTCGCCGGAAACCGTGGCTGCCGCGCGCAGCTTGCAGGTGGCCGACGTGACGACTGATTACCCCGTCGCGGCCACCTCCGCGAAGGCCGCCGTGGCGCAATCCATCGTGGCATCGACAGAAAGCGGAGCGGGAGGCGCAGGGTGAAAAAGCTCGTCGTACGACAGACGGTGAGCACCATTGGTCGTCCGCACCCTCAGCGAGCCGTCCTCAGGGGCCTGGGCTTGCGAGGGGTCGGGTCGTCCGTGGTGGTCGAGAACACACCTTCATTCCGTGGAATGATCAAGAAAGTGCTGCACCTGGTCGAGGTGCGTGAAGAGGCATCATGAGCACCCAGTTGTCGCGTTTGACCCTGCCTTCGGGCGCTCGCCACTCCGAGCGTCGGGTGGGCCGTGGAATCGGCTCGAACCTGGGCAAGACCTGTGGTCGGGGGCAGAAGGGCCAGAAGGCCAGGAACGGTGGAAACATCGGCAAGTTGCATTTCGAGGGTGGCCAGACGCCCATCCAGCGGCGGCTGCCCAAGCGCGGGTTCCGCGTTCCCTTTCCGGTGGTCACCGTTGCGATCAATCTGGCGGACCTCGACCGCTTCGACGACGGTGCCGAGGTGGATGAAAAGGCCCTGCGAGAGGCGCGCCTGGTGCAGGGCAGCATCGATCGCATCAAGATCTTGGGTCAGGGTGAGCTCAAGAAGAAGTTGACGGTTTCGGCTCACAAGTTCAGCGCGAGCGCGCGCGAAAAGATCGAAAAAGCCGGTGGCAAGGTCGTGGAGCTCGTAAGCCCTGCTCGTGAAGCAGGCAGCGCTCCCGCTGAGGCGAAAGCCGGAGCCTGAGTTCAGGCCGCCCATGGCCCTATTTCGCGGATTCGGCAACATCGGCAAAGTGCCGGAGTTGCGTCGGCGTATCCTGTTTACGCTGATCGTGATCGCCATCTACCGCGTGGGAGTCTTCGTCTCCACGCCCGGTGTGGACCGCAAGGTCATGCAGAACATGGTCCAGGGCCAGGGCGGGCTCCTGGGCTTGTTCAACCTTTTCTCGGGCGGAGCGCTGGCGAACCTGTCGATCTTCGCCCTGGGCATCATGCCCTACATTTCGGCGAGCATCATCATGCAGCTGCTCACGATGGTGAGCAAACACATCGAAGAGCTCCGCAAAGAGGGGGAAGCCGGGCGCCGGAAGATCGAGCAATACACTCGTTACGGCACCATCGTGCTCAGCATCTTCCAATCGTTCGGCATCGCAACCTGGCTCGAGGGGTTGAACGAGCCAGGCTCCGCGGGCGGAGCCTACGGGGATGTGGTGACAGAGCCCGGCTGGGGGTTCCGCCTCCTGACCATGGTGACCCTCACCACCGGCACTGCTCTCATCATGTGGTTGGGCGAGCAGGTGACCGAGCGCGGCATCGGCAACGGTATCTCGCTCATCATCTTCGCCAGCATCGTGAGCAGAATCCCGCAGGGCGTGATGCAGTACTGGTCGGGGACCGGCGGTAATATCGAGCCCCTTACGGTGGCCGTGGTCGGAGCCGTGCTGCTCATCAGCATTGCCATCGTGGTGTTTTTCGAACGCGCTCAGCGGCGCATTCCCATTCAGTATGCCAGACGGCAAGTGGGCCGGCGTGTGTACGGCGGGCAGAGCGCCCATCTGCCGCTCAAGGTCAATATGGCCAGCATGATCCCGCCGATCTTCGCTTCCAGCTTGCTGATGTTTCCAACGCAGCTGGCCGCGATGGATGTCCCCGGCATGCAGACGTTGAGCGGGCTTTTGAATCGGGGCGATTGGGTCTTCCACGCCCTATTTGCGGCGCTCGTCATCTTCTTCTGCTTCTTCTACACCGCGGTCACCTTCCAGCCAGTGGACGTCGCGGACAACCTGCGCAAGCAGCAAGCCAACATTCCTGGCATTCGTCCCGGTCGTCAGACTGCCGAGTACATCGAGCGCGTCGTATCCAGGGTCACGGTCGGCGGCTCGATCTACGTGGCTGCCATCTGCGTCATCCCTGCGGTCATCGCTCAGTCGCTGAGAGTGCCGTTTCAGTTTGGGGGCACTAGCCTGATGATCGTCGTCGGCGTAGCTCTCGAAACCGTCAACCAGATAGAGGCGCACCTGATCACGCGCAGCTACGAGGGGCTTACGGGCCCGCGTATCACGCGTCTCAGCGGGCGCAGACCCGCATGACAGGCAGAGGAAACTCGTGAGGATCATCCTATTAGGCCCACCGGCCAGCGGAAAAGGTACCCAGGCGGCCATTTTGCGTGACCGTCTCGGGGTCCCCCAGATCTCCACCGGCGATATGCTACGCGCCGCCCGCGCGGCAGGGACTCGTCTAGGTCAGGAGGCCGAACGCTTCATGAGCGCCGGTCAGCTCGTGCCCGATGCGGTGGTGATTGGTTTGGTCGGGGAACGCCTCGAGCAAGATGACGCCAAAAATGGCTTTATTCTCGATGGATTTCCGCGGACAGTCCCGCAGGCCGAGGCACTGGACAAGCTGCTCGACGACCACGGAGCGCCCATCTCTGCCGCGCTGCAGATCGATGTGCCGCGCGAGCTCCTCGTCGAGCGAGCTACCTTGAGGCGCACGGACAAACGGACTGGACAGATTTATCACCTCAAGTATAGTCCACCGCCCCCGGACGCCGAGCTCGAACATAGGGCCGACGATCGGGAGGAAACGGTCAACAAGCGGCTCGACCAGTACGAGGCCATGACCGCGGCGCTGCTCCCGTATTACGAGGCAGCGGGTCTCTTGCGGCGTGTCGATGGCGTCGGCAAACCCCAAGAAGTGACGGCACGCATCGCATCAGCGTTGAATCTAGACAGTTAACGAAGAGAACACCGGTTTTTGGAGGCGATAGCAACGGAGCAAAGATCTGAACTAGCAGGAGTCGTCGAAAGCGTGCTGCCCAACGCCTTGTACAAGGTGCTGCTAGACAACGGCCAGCGCGTGACGGCGGGTATCTCCACCTCACTCAAACACCAAGTCGTTCGGCTCATCACCGGCGACCGGGTGAATGTGAAGCTGACCACCTTCGATCCCAATCGAGGGCAGATCACCGGCAAGCTCTGAAGGGTCCAGTCATGAAAGTTCGTCCCAGCGTCAAGAAGATTTGCGACAAGTGCAAAGTGATCAAACGCAAAGGTGTGGTGCGCGTCATCTGCACCAATCCGCGCCACAAGCAGCGTCAGGGCTAAGGAAAGGTAACTAAGGCATGGCTCGCATCGCAGGAATTGACCTCCCCCGCCGCAAGGCGATCGTTTACGCGCTGCCGTACATTTATGGCATTGGCAAGACCACAGCGCAGAAAATCTGCGCGGACGCCGGGATCCCCGAGGAGCGCAAAGTCGACGAGCTGTCCGATGCCGACGTCAAAGCGATCCGCGACGTGATCGAGGGTAGCTTCAAGGTCGAAGGCGAAAAGCACCGCGAAGTGCAGCAAGCCGTCAAGCGGCTCATGGACTTGGGTTGCTATCGTGGTCTCAGACATCGTCGAGGGTTGCCGGTGAACGGGCAGCGCACACATACCAACGCTCGCACCAGAAAGGGCCCGCGTAAGGGTCTAGTGCGCAAGAAGTAGTCCCAATGATTTCCCATTCTCTCCAAGGTTGAACCCAGATGGCTGCTAACAAGAAACGCGCGAAGAAGGTCGTCAAGAAGAACGTCTACGCCGGCATTGCGCACATCAAGTCGACATTCAACAACACCATCGTCACCATCACGGACGTCAATGGGAACGCTCTCTCGTGGGCCAGCGCCGGGGCGCGCGGTTTCAAGGGTTCGCGCAAGAGCACGCCTTTCGCAGCTCAGTTGGCTGCTGAGGAAGCCGCTCGGCGCGCCATGGATCATGGCGTGCGTTCCGTTGCGGTCTTCGTCAAGGGTCCCGGAGCAGGTCGTGAGAGCGCGCTCAGGGCGCTGCAGCAAGCGGGCTTCCGCGTGACCTTGATCCGCGATGTGACCCCCATTCCTCACAACGGGTGCCGTCCCCCCAAGCGTCGGCGCGTGTAAGAGAAGAAGTCATGGCACGATACTTAGGTCCCGTCTGCAAACTCTGTCGTCGCGAGGGCATCAAGCTCTATCTCAAAGGTGAGCGGTGCTACACCGAGAAGTGCTCGGTCACTCGTCGCCCCTACCCCCCTGGTCAGCATGGCCAAGGCAGAATCAAGCTGAGTGAGTATGGCCTGCGGCTCAGGGAGAAGCAGAAGATGCGTCGCGTCTACGGTCTGCTCGAGATGCAGTTTGCCGGCTATTACAAGCAAGCTTCCAGCTTGAAGGGCCGCACGGGTGAGGAAATGCTCGGCCTGATCGAGCGACGCTTGGATAACGTCGTGTATCGGATGGGCTTTGCTGCCAGCCGGGCGCAGGGGCGCCAACTCGTGCGCCACAACCACGTACTGGTCAATGGCAAGCGCACCAACATTCCCAGCTACCGGGTGATGCCGGAGGACAAGATCTCGATTCGGGAAAAGAGTCAGAAGATCGGGTTCATCCAGGCGGCGCTGGCCGCAGCAGGCGGTCGGCAGCAGCCCAGCTGGCTCGATGTCGACAAGGAGAAGTTGTCCGGCGTGTTCAAGGGCATGCCGGTGCGCGACGAGCTGAATGAACCGATGGTTCGTGAGCAGTACGTCGTCGAGTATTATTCGCGTTGATTTTGCTTGCTTAGATATCGCTTAGACGCGGGCAGGCCGCGGGGCGCAACGGCGGAGCGGGTTCCACGTTGCGACCGGGACGGCCGCGCGAACTTCCAACACAGGAGCTTTCGATATGGTTTCACCGATGACCAGCCTCAATTGGCGCACCCTGATCCGCCCCAAGGCGATTCAATTAGATCCGGAGTCGAACACCGACAGCTATGGAAAGTTCGTGTGTGAGCCGCTCGAGCGTGGCTTCGGTATTACCGTGGGCAATTCGCTCCGCCGAGTGCTGCTCGCCTCGCTGCAGGGGGCGGCCATCACGGCAGTCCGCATCGATGGCGCGCTGCACGAGTTCACCACCATTGCGGACGTGGTGGAGGATGTCACCGATATCATCCTGAACTTGAAGGAAGTGGTGTTCAAAGCGGAGTCGCCCAAGACGTACACCGTGCGCCTCGAGAAGGAGGGCCCGGGACGGGTCACCGCTGGCGATATCCAGCTGGTGGACGGGCTGTCCGTACTGAACCCCGACCATCTGGTGGCCACTCTCGACAAGAAGGGGCCGCTTTCTTTGGAGCTCACCGTGAGCGTGGGTCGCGGCTACGTTTCGGCCGACCGCAACAAGAGTCCAACGATGCCGATTGGCACGATTCCCATCGATGCCTTGTTCTCGCCGATTCGCAAGGTGAACTATACCGTGCAGAACGCGCGTGTCGGCCAGGTTACCGACTACGACAAGCTCGTGCTCGAGGTCTGGACCAACGGCGCAGTGAAGCCCGTCGATGCAGTCGCCTTCGCCGCCAAGATCCTCAAAGAGCAGCTGTCCATCTGGATCAATTTCGAGGAAACGGAAGAGACCGCCTATCAGCCGCCCGGCAACGACGAGGAACCTCTGAATGAGAACCTGTTCCGCTCGGTCGATGAGCTCGAGCTGTCGGTTCGGTCGGCGAATTGTCTGCAAAACGCAAACATTACGCTGATCGGCGAGTTGGTACAGAAGACCGAGCAGGACATGCTCAAAACCAAGAACTTTGGCCGTAAGTCGCTCAAGGAGATCAAGGAGATCCTCAGCACGATGGGCCTGAGCCTGGGCATGAAGTTCGACAACTGGCAGCAAATGCTGGAGCGTTGGAAGCAACAGCAATCGCAGGCTTGAGGCTTTTTAGGGAACTCGCACCATGCGACATCGAAAAACCGGACGGCAATTCAGCCGCAACAGCAGTCATCGCCGGGCCATGCTTCGCGCGCTGACCGCAAATCTCGTGGCTCACGAACGTATCGAAACCACCGAGGCAAAGGCCAAGGAGCTTCGGCGCGTTGCGGAGCGTATGATTACGCGCGCGCGTCGCTTGGGGCCAGTGGCGTACACGCCCCACGACAAGCTAACCCTGGCGGATCGCGCGAGGCGGCAGGCTGCCCAGCGTCAGATGGCGCGCTTTTTGAGGCGTTTTGCTGTCGTCGGTCAAGGCGATGCTCAGAAGAAGATCGACCTGGTAGAGAAGGTCTTCGTCGATCTCGCCCAGCGCTTCAAAGATCGTTCTGGCGGGTACACGCGCATCATGAAGCTCGGTCGGCGTCGAGGTGACAACGCCCCCATGACGTTGATCGAGTTCGTGGGTGAGCCCGAAGCAGTCGAGGGCGGGGCCAAGCCTGCCAAGTCCGCGCAGGGCGCCGAACCGACGAAGGCAGAGGCCAAGCCAAAGCAGGCGTCCACCAAAGACAAGCCTGCCGCGAAGGCCGAGGACGCCGCGAAGACGGAGTCCAAGGCGAAGGCGGATGAGCCGAAGGCCGAGGCTGGAGCAAAGCCCAAAGCGGAGCCCAAACCCGAGGCGGGAGCCAAACCCGCAGAGGAGCCCCAAGCCAAGGCTGAAGCGAAGCCGAAGGCCAAGGCGCAGAGCAAGGCCGCTGGAGCCTCTCAGTCGAAGTCCGAAGCCGCTGACGGGCCTGCCAAGAAGGCCCCGGCCAAGAAGACCGACAAGGACGCGTAGTGGCGTGAGTGGGGTGAGTCCTCGCGGACTCGCCCCATCGATAAGCGCAGCGGCGTCGCGCGTCTGGCGCCGGGGTTCGAGGGGGCAGCTGCCCGCGTCTCTCGAGCTAGCTTCTGTTCTGGTCGACGGGAGTTCGGGCACTCGGAACGGGCTCACCCGGGACGGGCTCACCAGGCGGCTGAGAATCCACGCTGTCAGGCTGCTCGCCAGGCGCCTTTGGAGCGGGAGTGCGCTCGTCGTCGGGGGACTCCACGGCAGCGGGTGGCTCGACGGGAGCTTCAGGGAGAACGGACTCCTCGCTCGCTGCGGCTTCCACGGCGCCTGGGACGACGTGGGGCTCGGTGATTGGCTCCCCCGGGGAAGGGAGCACCGGCTCGCTGGCGGCCATGGCTTCTTCGGTGTCCGGAGCGGCATCGGGCGGCGTGGACGCCGCTCCCTCCGGCGCGGATGTAGCCAAAACGCGAACTGGCTCCTCGGGAGAGGCTGCGAGCCCCTGAACGTGTGCAGCGGAGGGCTCCGTGCCAGGGGAGCCCGGCGCCGAAGCCCCATCCTTCTGGCCGTGGGTCTCGCTCCGGGAGGCTTCGGTTTCCCCTTCGGGGCCCTTCGGACGAAAGAACACGATCAGCAAGATGGCGAGCAGCGCGACGCCGCCGATGGCTGCGGCTCCGTAGTAGCGTGAGTACTCGGGCTGCTTGATTCGCTCACCGCGCTCGATCATGGCGATTTCCTCGCGTGCACGCTGGTTGGTCGAATCGAGTTCGAGCGCTCGGCGGAATAGCAGCTGGTCCGCCAGCCCGCGTGCCAAGAGCTGCTCACCCTCCAGGGTCAGCCGCAGGCTTTCGAGGGCGGCTTGCTTCTTCGGATCGCTATTGATGCGCTCGGCGCGCCGCGCGGCCAGGATGGCGTCCTCGAGCTTCTCGTCCGCGACCCGGCGAGCGTAGGTGACGTAGCCATCCACCATCTCGTCGCGCCGGTCGAGCATCGGGTTGTTCGCCAGCGCGCGGTCGAAAGCCTTCCTCATGGCCTCCCAATCACCCTTCTTCTGGGCCGCCATACCCTCTTTGAACAACCGCTGAACGTGCGCCAAGCGTAGACGGTCGAATTCGTGAAACAGCTCCTGTGCCACGCGCTTCCAGGACCAATCACGCGGCGGGTTCTTACCCACGATATTTTGATAGGTGTCGCGGAGCTGCCAATTGCCGATTTCGCCCATCATGCGCACGCCCTGGCGTGCGGCCAGCCTGATTTGTGCCCGTTCGCTGTTGGCGAAGGAGATGATGATGCGCGCGGCGTCTGGATCTTGGATGCGCCCGTAGGCACGCAGCACGTCGGCGAGCACTTGTTGATCTTCGGTTTGCACCAACTCGCTCGGGATGGCCTTTCCCATTTGATCGAGCTGGCGGTTGGCCCAGTGCGCTATCTTGGCGGCCGGGTGTTTGCGCGCCTCGATCAGTGCCGCGGCCGCTTTCTCGCCGAGCTCGTCGAGCTGTAGCTGGGTATCGACTCGCAGGAATTCACCGAAACGCACGTAGATTTGTATCAGGGCGCGCGTCGCCTGCACGTTGCCCACCGCGACCAGCATGCGGCTCATGGCCAGCACGCTGACCAGCGCTTGCCAGTCCTCGTCGTCGGGGGCCGCGTACTCCGCCACCATTTGCAGGTAATCGGGTGTCACCACCTTGCCGTGCTCGCCGGCCCGCCGCATCTTCTCGCGTACGGCGTCCCGAGCTCGATTGCGGATCTTGCGCAGCTTCTCTTTCATGCCCTCGCGGTTCGCGTGGTCGGCAAGCTGGTTCAGGCGGTGGTAGATGGCGGGCACCCAGCTGGGCTTGGCCTCGAGTACTTCCCGAACCGCGCGCTCGCGCACCACGGCGTCGGGTGAGCGAACGCGCTGGAGGTGCTCCTTCAGCTCGGCGACCGCGTCCTCGTCGGGGCGACCGAAGCGGCTGTCGGGCACCTCGGGCAGCTCCGGCAACACCTCGGGGGCACTCGGCGTGCTGGCCTTCGTGGCGGTCTCGGCGCGGCTCGGTGGGCTCAGAGAGACCAGAAAGCAGACGACCAGCAAGAGCAACGCGCCGACCGTCGCCCGCGCCGGTAGGGAACGCGCCGTGTTCTGTCGCGGTCGGCGGCACAGAAGCAAGTGTTCGCTCCGGCTCAATCGATGATTCTGAAGTCGGGGAAGTCGCCGGAGAAACCGCGCCAGCGCGTGTCGACCCTTTCAACGCGCGCGGCGCTGGGTCCCTTCTGGGCCCAGCCGTACAATTCTCGGATGGCCACCTCCTCACCCTCCGCAAGGATTTCGACGGTGCCGTCCGGGCGATTGCGTACCCATCCGCTGAGTCCAAGCCGGCGAGCTTCGCGCTGGGTGGAAGCTCGAAAGTAGACCCCCTGAACGCGCCCGCGAACGAAGAGCTGCAGCTGCTTCAGAGCCATAAGGCCATCAGTAGTACCCAAAATGCAGCCAGTCAAAGCCTGGCTGGCCGCAGGCGCCCCAGAGGGGGAAGCACGTGAGCGGTCCAACCGGGGTCGTTCGAAAGACGCGGCTCGTCCCTCGGAGCGAGCCACGCGGCTCGGCGGGCCTTTTGGCGCGCCTCCGGGACGCCGCAGACACCTGGACCCGCCGCGCAAAACGGCGTTTCCAGCCAGGTTCTGCCTCGAACGTCGACCTCGGGTGGCTTACTGTGGATCTTGACGAGAGGCCATGTTTCGATCCGCTAGTGCCCTTGCGTAATCGTTCCCCGGAGTCGGCCAGCGCGGCGATTGCTACGCTCGAGAGGGCCCTGGCGCGCGAGACCCGCATCGCGACGGCGCTCAAGGAGGTAGGCAACGCGCTGGGCGCCACACTGGACCTCGACGACTTGCTCGAGCTCATCTTGGCCAAGCTGACCGAGCTGATCGAGGCCGACCGAGCCACCCTCTATCTCTTGGACGAGAAGCGGAAGGAGCTGGTGAGTCGTCTCGTCGTCGGGGAGCAAGTCCGCTCGATTCGCATGCGAGTGGGGCACGGCATTGCGGGTGTAGTGGCTCAGACGGGCAGGCCCATACGCATCAAGGATGCCTACTCGGACCCTCGCTTCGAGCGGGACTGGGACGTGCTCACTGGTTACCGAACGACCAGCATGTTGGTGGCACCGCTCAAGAACCACCTGGGGAGGACCATCGGCGTCATCCAGGTTCTCAACAAGCAGCAAACAGACGGTTTCACGGACGAAGACGAGGCAATTCTGGCTGCGCTCAGCACCCAGGCGGCCGTCGCGATCGACAACTCTCGACTCTTCCTGTCCCTGATTCAGAAGAACAAGCAGCTTTTGGACACCAAGGAGCAGTTGGAGCTCAAGGTGCGCGACCTCGAGCTTTTGTTCGAATTGGAGCGTTCGACAGCGCGAGCGACCACCATAGAAATGTTGGCCAAGGCTGTGCTCTCCAAGCTCGTGCTGGCTTGCGAAGCGAGTGGCGCGTCTCTGCTCTTGGCCGAACAAGAGACCGGTGACTTGGTGCAGTACACCTTCGACGCTGCCGCCCCCGGTGACCTGGCACGGCTGGGGGTGAAGGCAGGCGACGGGTTTCTGGCCTCGGTCTTCTTGAGCGGCGACGAAATCAACCTGGAAAACGCGCTCTCCGATGCGCGCTACAGCACCCGTGTGGAGGGGACGTTCCCCTTCTCGGTGAAGAGCGTGCTGTGTCAACCTTTGGAAGGTGATGCTGCGGCGCTGGGCGCGCTAGGGTTGTTCAGTCGCCGTGGCTCCAAGGGTTTCACGGAAGAGGACGCAGAGTTGGTGCGACTGGTCAGCGCCAACGTCTCGACCGCGGTGCGTCTGTTCAACGCCAATGCGGCTCGGGAGCGCGAGGAACGTCTAACGAGTATCGGACGCCTGCTCTCGCAGGTCATCCATGACTTCAAGACGCCGATGACCGTGATCAGCGGCTACGTTCAGTTGATGCAAGACTGTGACGATGCGGAAAAGCGCGCCGACTATACGGAGCAGATATTGCGCCAATTCGATTCGCTGACGTCGATGCAGCGAGAGGTGCTCGAATTCGCGCGGGGTGAACGTACGGTGTTCGTCCGCAGAGTCTACCTGAAGAAGTTCTTTGCGGAGATAACGCGCCAGCTGCAACGGGAAATTCACGGGCACCCAGTGGAGCTACGGGTATCGGCCGACGCCAAGGTCGTCGCACGCTTCGACGAAGGGCGGGTTGCCAGGGCGATCTTCAATCTGACGCGCAATTCCATCGAGGCGATGCACCAAACAGGCGGCGTGCTCAGCATCGATGCAAAGTTGGATCGCGGCGACTTGCTGATCGTGGTTCAAGATACCGGGCCGGGCATCCCCGAGGAGATCGAAGGTCGCTTGTTTCAGTCCTTCGTCACCGCTGGCAAGAAAGGGGGGACTGGGCTGGGTCTGGCCATCGTCAGAAAGATCGTCGACGAGCACGGTGGAAGCATCACGGTCTCCTCGTCCAGCAAGGGTGCGCGCTTCGAGATGCGTTTTCCGCAGCCCGAGCCGAAAGACGCTCGTTCCTCCCCGGCACCCGCCAAGATGCCAGACCCCCAGCTGCCCGGCGGCACCGGTGCGCCGCAACCTTCACCCAAGGCTTGAGCGAAGTTGCCCATCAAGCTCAATGTACTCAGCGAGTACGAAAAGGCGCTCGAAACCTGCGGCTACTGTCCCAAACTGTGCCGCGCGAAGTGCCCCGTCTCGGACGCAATTCCTCGTGACAGCCTGACCCCCTGGGGCAAGATGACGATGGCCTGGCTGGCCCAGCGCGGCGATGTTCCAGAACAGCTGCCGTACACGGATGTCGTGTGGGGGTGCAGCGGCTGTTACGCCTGCAAGACGGCCTGCGAGCACAAAAATCCGGTGGTTCCGAGCTTGCTGAGGGCTCGCGAGAAGGCGCAGGGTCGTGGCGGTGCTCCCGCGGGCGTCGAGCGACTCATCCAAAGGCATACCAGGCGAGCCGACGTCATTCGACGGCGAGTGCTGCGCGTGGCGTCGGATCTCTCTCTGCCCGCCAGCGCTTCCACCGCTCTGGTCATCGGTTGCGGCTACTGGCTGTACGAACCAGAGCTCGCCAGGCAGCTGACGGCGGCCGTACGCAGGCTCGTGGGTGACTTCATGTTGTCGCCTGAGTGTTGTGGCGCGGTGCTCGAAAACGCGGGTGATGGTCCTCTCGCCACGGTGCAGCGCCGGCGCTTCGACCTGGGTCTTGCTGGAGCGGAACGGGTCCTGGTGTACGACCCGGGTTGTGCCATATCACTCACCGGCTACCCGATGCGGACGGTCATCGACGTGGCTGCCGAAAGGCTCGACTCTTTGACGGCTGCGCCGGTCGAGTTCGCCGCGCGCGGTCCACTTCGCTATCACGACCCCTGTCAACTCGGTCGTGGGCTCGGCCAGTACGAGCAGCCGCGCGCACTTCTGGAGCGTCTGACCGGGCAGCGGCCGCGCGAGTTTCGGCACAATCGCGAGCAAGCCCTCTGCTCGGGTGGGGGTGCGGTGCTACCGCAAAGCTACCCGGAGGCGGCGAGCAGCATCGCCACACGGCGAGTGCGGGAGCATCTTGCTTCTGGCGGCGGCACGCTGGTGACCGCATGCTCATCCAGCCTGCGGCAGTTCCGGCGCGCGGGCGCCGATGTGGTCGACCTGGCCTCCTTGCTCAGCCGTGGAGTACTGGCTCGGTGACGGCGCGAGGCCCCGCAGCTCCGCGTCGCACGGTCGCGCGCAGGGTCCTCTTGTCTTACGCCATCATCATGACTGCGTTTGCACTCAGCGCCGGCTTCAGCGTTCTGGCGCTGAGGAACTCCGCGCGGGAAGCGAATCTGATGCGGGACGGCTATTTACCGCTCGCCCTGGCACTCCGTGGTCTGGTGGCGAATCAAGACACCTGGAATACACAGCTGAACCACATCACCACGGCTAGAAACCCCGCTGACAAGCGGGTCTGGTTCGAAACCGCCATCAAGGTGGGCAGGCCCAAGAAATTCGGGGAGGTACGTGCCAAGATTTCGCGTGCCTTCGTGCAGCCGGGGGATGAAGCCGCGCGCGAACTCGGCCGAGAGCTACTCCAGAGGCTCAGCGCGATTGAACGGTTTTTGGCCAGCGACGCAGACCTGGTGGACCAGCTGTTCGTCGCTTTGGATCGGGACCGATCCGAACAGGCGGAGGAGCTTCGCGACCGGCTCGTGACGCGAGGGTTCCAAGGCAAGAAGCGACTCAGCGAGCTCGAGCGCACCATGGAAAGGAGCCTCGACCTTCTGCTCGACGAGGCCCGCGCGCGCGAGCGAACCGGCATCCGGCTTCTGGCGGCCCTGGTGGCCCTGACCGCGTTGGTGGGGCTGTTGATGGTAGTGTACGCGCGCCGCGTGCTCGCGCCGCTCGCCTCTGTTACGGAGCGCGCCAAGGCCGTGGCTCGTGGCGACCTCACACCACGCCCGGTGCTCTCGTCGGGCGATGAGATCGGTGAGCTTTCAGCCACCTTCGAGGGCATGGTGTCCGCGATTGCGCGCGCCAACGACCAGCTGTTGGCCAGTGAGCGCCTGGCAACCATCGGCAAGATGGCGGCACACGTGACGCACGAAATACGGAACCCCTTGTCGTCCATCGCGCTCAACCTGGAGCTGCTCGACGAAGAGCTCACCGATCCGAACGACGAGGCGCGCGCACTGGTCCGCGCCATCACCAAGGAGGTGGACCGCTTGAGTGCGCTCAGCACTCAGTACCTGTCCGTGGCCAAGCGTCAAGAGTTGCGCCTGGAGGAGGAAAGTATCGTCGACGTGGTGCGTGAAGCGTGTGATTTCATGCGTGGCGACCTGGAGCGTCACGGTGTCGAGCTCCGGTTGTCCATCGAGCCAGGGCTTCCTCTGGTACGAGCGGATGAAGCGCAACTCAAGCAGGCGCTCTTCAACCTCTTACGCAACGCGCGCGAGTCCATGGTCGGTGAAGCGGCGAGCGAGCAGGGTGGGTCGGTGTGCGTCCGCCTGGAGCGTCACTCCAGCGGCGCGGTGGAGATCACCGTCGACGACGAGGGCTCCGGGATCGACGAGGCCACGAAGGCGAAGCTCTTCGAGCCGTTCTTTTCGACCAAAAGCCACGGTACGGGGTTGGGGCTGGCTATTACCCGGCAGATCGTGGAGGCGCATGCGGGCTCGATCAGCTGCGAGAGCCGCGCTGGGGGGGAACGCGCTTTCGCATCGTTTTGCCGGGGGTCGAGCCGCGGCTGACTGCAAACGAAGCTGGGCCCGAGGGCGATTCGCTGCGTGCGACCTAAACCGGCATGCACAAGGACCATCCGAGAGTCAGATGAGCAACGATCCCGAGAGACAGACCCTACAGACCCTGGTGCTGGCCACGAACAATCCGGGCAAGGTTGTCGAGCTTCGACGCCTGCTCGCCGGGCTCCCGTTCGATATCGTCAGCGCCCGCGACGCGCTCGGCCGTGCGTTTCACGTCGAGGAGACCTCTGACACCTTTCGAGGCAATGCAACCTTGAAGGCTCGCGCTGCATGTGAAGCCACGGGGCTCCTCTCGGTCGCAGACGACAGCGGTATCGAAGTGGATGCTCTCGGCGGTCGCCCGGGCGTGCGCTCGGCGCGCTATGCCGGGGAGGGCGCCTCGGATGCCGAAAACAACAAGCGCCTGCTCGAAGAGCTCTCTGGCGTCTCCGAGCCCCGGCGCGGTGCTCGGTTCCGTTGCGCGATCGCGCTTGCCCGGCCCCAGGGCGAAGTGCGGGTGGTCGAAGCCGACTGTGCAGGTTCGATCCTATTTGCTCCGCGTGGTACGAGAGGCTTTGGTTACGATCCGCTCTTCTGGGTTCACGAGCTCGGCGCGAGCTTTGGCGAGCTCAGCGCCGAAGAGAAGGATCGGGTGAGCCACCGCGGCCGAGCTCTCGCCAAGCTGCGCCACCTGCTCGAAGGGTCCGAAGCGTGATGCGGCGTCCCGAGGCCTCCGCTCCGGCGTCATCCGGCCATTGACCGCCGGTTCAGCCGGAGTGGCAAGCCCGCGGGATCGATACGCTTAGCCGCCTCGCGTTGACCAGGTGGGTGATCGCGTGCTAATCGAGCGCCGCCCATGCGGCACCTGTGCAGCAACACTGGAAAGGTATCGGAAGCTACGCAACCGTTGGACTCGAGTTCGCGCTCAGCGTCCTATTCGGCCTAGCCGTAGGTCGCTGGCTCGACGGGAAGTTCAATACCGGCGGCTGGCTCACCGTTATCTGGTTTGGTTTTGGACTAGCAGCGGGTGGGCGCGCCATCTATCGAGCATTGGTGCGTGCCAACAAGGAAGCTGAAGAGATCGAGCGGAGCGATCGAGAAGCGAAGAAGAAATACTATGAAGACCGCGACGACTGACAACACGACGGACAATGGGCTCGCGCGAGCCTTCTGGTCGGTGGGGATCGTCGGTGTGCTGCTCACCGTCGGCTCCGTGTTCGTGGTGGAGCAGTTGAAAGATACGCTGAGTATCGCGGCCGGCGCGTCAGTTGCTCTCTTGAACTTCTGGATGACCGCGTATCTGGTGCGAGGTTTCTTGGCGCCAGCCGGGATTCGACTCCCTTGGCCCCTGATTGCCACTGTCAAGCTGGTCGTAGTGCTGGGGGTGTTGTACTGGCTTCTGACCCGCGGGGTATTGAACCTGCTTCCGCTCGTGCTGGGCTTCGGCGCGCTACCCCTCGGTATCGTTTTTGGCCAAACCAGGCCTCGCTCGAGAGACACCAAAGGAGAGTTGCGCGATGCCTGAGCACTCCAGCGTATTTACCTGGCTGCTGAGCCACATCAAAGAAACGCTCTCGCACAATGCCACGGTGCTGGGGTACACGGCGCTCAACCACGACAGCCCCACCTGGATGAGCTTCGAGCCGATCATCGTGTCTCTGTTCGTGGCGGTGGTGTTGGTGTTGCTCAGTCTCTTGACCAGAAGCAAGCTTGCCAACACCGACAAAGCGCTGATTCCCGAAGAGCGGCTCACGGTCCGCACGTTCATGGAGGCGTTTCTCGGCTACTTCTACGACTTGTCCAAGAGCGTGATGGATCCGGAGCGTGCCAAGAAGTACTTTCCGATCGTCGGCACCAGTGCCCTATTCGTATTCTTCTCGAACGTGATGGCCCTGTTTCCCGGGGCGCCGGTGGCGACCAGCAATCTCAACGTGACGCTGGGCTGCGCTCTGGTGGTCTTCATCGTCTTCAACTTCTACGGCCTGAAGGTGCACGGCTACGCCTACATGAAGCACCTGGCCGGGCCTGCCTGGTACCTCGCACCTCTGGTGTTCGTCATCGAGGTGATTTCCGCTCTGCGTCCGGCCCATCACCCTGGCCGTTCGGCTCATGCTGAACATGGCCGTGGACCACTTGCTCCTCACCATCGCCCTGGGCCTCGTAGCCGCTCTGGTGCCTGTTCCCGTGCTGATTCTCGAGTGTCTGATCGTTCTGATTCAGACGCTGGTTTTCACCTTGCTCACCTGCATCTACATTGGGCTTGCCACCGAGCACGTCGCCCACTGAGTGTTTCGTCAGGTTTCTACGACTTTTTGCGGTCAGCAGCCGAGAAACTGGTAGCCGCACACACCAAAAAACACTAAGCCACGCCGCAAGAAAAAGGAGTCCACCCGCCATGTTCAAGAACAAGCTGGCCCGCAAAAGCGCGCTGCTTCTGACTTTCACTTCCCTTCCCGCGTTTGCTCAAGACGGCGCAGCCAACGAATTCGATATGCAAGCCATGGCCGTGCTGGGAGCTGGCATTGCCATTGGGCTCGCCGTGCTCGGTGGCGGTATGGGTCAGGG
This sequence comes from uncultured delta proteobacterium, assembly GCA_963809955.1. GTDB lineage: Bacteria > Myxococcota_A > Polyangia > Polyangiales > Polyangiaceae > JAICQQ01. The sequence goes on along the minus strand of CAWELQ010000004.1, from coordinate 166,655 downwards.
TCGAGCGGCGGCAGCAGCCCTCGAGGGCATCAGTCGCAACCCGGGTGCCGCGCCTCGCATCCAGACGCCGATGATCTTGGGTCTGGCGCTGATCGAATCACTCGTTCTCTTCGCTTTCGCCATCGCGTTCTTGCTTCAGGGCAAGGCTGGCGGCTGAGCGCTCGCGGCTCTGCCGCGTGAAACGGCCCCAACTACGAGCGATCGCGTCTTCCGAAATCGAAGTACGCTTCGCGCGCGGCATGCACGAATAGCCAGAAGGTCGCCAAACCGATCAGGGTGAAGCCCGTCCATCTGTGGTTGGCCGAGGTCAACCAGGCTCCGGACAGCAGAAGCGCGCTGGTGATTAGGCCGGAAAAGATGTGGCGCCCCAATCGGTCGGCTGAGTGCACAATCTTTGGATTGTCTGTCTTCAGCACCAGCCGGCCGAGCCTGAGGTCATGCAGGATGTCTTGCACCTGCTGAGGCACCGAATAGGTCGCGCCGCTCAAGCGCTCCAGACGGCGCAAGAGTTCGTTCCCGATCCGTTCCGGTGTGTAGCGTTTGCGCAGCAGCTCTGAAAAGAGCGGCTTGGCTTCCTCCATCAGATCGAACTCGGGATCGATCTCCTTGCCGATGCCTTCGACGGTCATCAGCGCCTTGCCCACCATCATGAATTCGGTGGGCACCTCGATCCCATACTTGGTGCCGACGCGAATCAGGTCACGAACCATGCCCGACAGTTCGATGTCCCTGAGGCGCTTGCCCAGATACTTTTCGCTCAGCAGTGACACCTCGGCACGGAAGGCGTCCATGTCGACTGGCTTGGTGGGCGTTCCGATAGCATACAGAGCGTCCGCGATGCCTTCGTAGTCACGGCGAAAAGCGCAGATCATCACGTCCACCACGTGGTCGCGCATCTTCGGGCTGAGTCGACCGACCATCCCCAGATCGATGATACCCAGGGTTGGGTCGAGCGGATCGCCAAACACCAGTACGTTGCCAGGATGCGGGTCGGCGTGGAAGAAGCCGTCCTCGAAGATCTGCTGCACGACCGCACCGAAGGCACGCCGCGCTATCAGGCGCCCCGAGTAGCCGTTGGCGACGGCATCGCCAATCTTGCGCCCGTCGATGTACTCGAGGGTCAGGACCCGCTTGCTCGAAGCCTCGCGGTACACGCGGGGAAAGTGAATTTTCGGATCCGTCTCGAAATTCTTCGCGAAGTCGCGGGCGTTCTCCGCCTCCGCGAGAAAATCCAGCTCGGCGTTGATGGCCTGATCGAACTGTTGAACCAGCCCTGACGGTGAATAGATCCTGCTCTCGGGAATGGCCCGCTCGATCAGCGCGGCCAGCGCGTGCAACAGGTCGACGTCGCTGGCTATCTTGTGTGCGATGCCGGGGCGCTGGACTTTGACCACCACGTCGGCGGGCCCCGTCTCAGTGCGCAGTATTGCGCGGTGCACCTGAGCGATGCTGGCAGCGGCCAGCGGCTTTTCGTCGAAGCTGATGAAAGCGGACTCGAGCGGACTGCCGAGCGAGCTCTCCACCTGCTCTTTCACGCTGTCGAAGTCGATGGGAACCACCGAGTCCTGGAGCTTCCTGAGCTCGACCAGCAGGTCTCCGGGAATGATGTCCGGTCGAGTCGACGCCAGCTGCCCGAGCTTGACGAAGGACGGGCCTAGATCTTCCAGCACGCAGCGCGCCCGTACCGCCGGCGTGGTTTCCTCGCGAGCGCGCGCACCTCGCGCTTCTTCCTCTGCGTCCGGGCTTCCGACGGGTGGCTTCTTGCGCACCAGGCCGAGTCGTCTGACTATTTCCCCGAAGCCGTGCCGTACCAACACCGTTGAAATCTGGCGGACTCGACCGATGTCGCGGGCTGCATGCAGGATGGAAACCATGACTTGCTCGAGGGCTGAAGCGGCGCTCGTCGCGCTCAACGTACACTTCGGGTGTGCACGATCAAGCTCTCCGCCATTTTAGCTGCTAGAGCGCGTCCCCTGGCAAAATCGCGCTCTCGGTGGGACTTCGCGAGGTTCAGCTGCTCGCGCCCGTCATCGAACGCGTACCAGGGTTCCCGTATCATACTCGGTCGGAAAAACGGCAGTCCAGCCTGCCGGCATACGTGGACTCGTCCACGCGAAGATCCAATGGGCGTCGAGTGGACTCAAATTCACACAGCCATGGCTGTGAACCTGCCCGAACTGATGATGCCAGAAGGTACCATGCAGGCCGTAGCCCCGCTTGAAATACATCACCCAGGGGACGCTTTGGATGGCGTAGTAGCGGCCAGCCTCGGGGTTTTCGAGGTTGTCCATATCGCTCGAGCGGAGCTTGACCCAGATGCGATGCTCGCCCTTGGGTGTCGCGTCCTCAGCATCTCCCGCACCTCGTCCCGAAGAGATCAGCGTCGCGTATACGGGGCGATCACCCTCGAATGCGGTGGCTATTTGCTTTTCGAGGTCCACGTCGATCCAGCGCTCCTTGGGTTGCAGCCCCGCCGGCGGTGGCGCCTGCGTTCGGGAGGCCAGGTCCTGCTGCTTCAGCCAGCGGTCACCGACCTGAAGCCAGTATCGACCCCGTACCTGCTGAGTGCGTGTCACCTCCACTGGGGTCAGCCGGCTGTAGCGCTCTACCACGCGCCAGCCACCTGGCTCGGCGTAGGCTGGCGCATTGTCGTGGATGACCCAGGCGACCTCGTGGTCCGGATCGAGCTCACTGCCTCGAAACGACACCGGGCCAACCGGTGCCAGGTCGCGCATCGGTACCCAGAGTTCATGTGTGGTCAGGCCAAAGGGGTCACCGGGCAGCTGCGTGCGGATCTCGCGGATCGCCAGGATGAAGTCCGGCTCGAGCTCGGCATCGGGGAACCCCTGTTCGGCTGTCGACAGGTTGCGATAGCCCAGCGTACCGTTGTTGCCCACGAAGTAGTAGCGGTAGGGAAGGCCGTCTGCGGACGGCGGCGCGATGTGAGCCGTCGGTTTCAACGGCTCGAGCGAGGAGGCGCGCACCACGTCCTCGCAAACCCACGCCAGGGGTCCAACGGACAGCCAGCGGCCCCGACAACCTGGACCCTCGACGGCCTCGAAGACGGGCAAATGCGCTCCCAGAGCGGCCGCTCCTCGACGTTTCGCCCGCCTGTCGGGGCGCTGATAGAGTGGCTCGTCAGCCCGCAAGATTTCCGCACTGTGCACCCCCGAAGCGGATCTCGTGGGCTCGGACGTCGTAGGGCCGTAGGGCGTAGCCACGCTTTCGGCGGCGAGCAGGGCGCCGCCGGGACTCAAGAACGCTGCGATCAGCGACACGGTACGCGAGGCTCGAGCCACGCCGCGAAGGTTACCTCGGGCGGCTCACCCGCACCAACTTAGGGCCCGCGAATGGTTAACTCCTACTGTGCCGGCCGATCCTCTTGCTGCGGCGGGCGGGCCCCTGGATCATTGATACGAGAAGCGGAGCTCGTGGTCGCACACGCGGAAGGTGTCTCCCTCGTGAATGGCTTTTCTCTGCACACGCTGACCGTTGTACTCGACCCCGTTGGTCGAGCCCATGTCGACGATGTAGTACTGACCATTCAAGAACTCGATCATCGCGTGTTGACGCGATACGTTCGGGTCCTTGATCGTCAGATCGCTCGATTGCTTTCCGCGACCGATGATGAAGCGGTCCTTGTTGATGCGAAATACCTCGCCCTGGTATTGAATCGACAGCCCGCCTCGGGTTGCCCTCGCCGGAGGAGCGGTAGGAGGAGCGGACCCTGGCATCGGGGGCGGAGCGAGGCGGCCTCCCATGGGCGGCCCAGGAGGGGGCGCAGGCCGCCGCGAGGGGCCGGGCATAGGTGGTGGCGCTCGCCCTGGAGGTGGGGGCAAAGGAGCACGACTCGCCGCGGGAGGTGGTGGCGGTGGCGCTGCTGCTCCAGGCAAAGGCCCGAGGCCGGAGCCACTCGCGCCTGGTAGGGGAGGTGGTGCGGTCCGGGGCGGTGCCGTCAGGGGAGGAGGAGGTGGCGCTACCCGAGGAGGCGGCACCGCAGTGGGTGCTGCCGTCGGAGCGGATGGTGGCGCCATGCTCGATGATGAAGCGATGGATGTGTAGCCCCGCTGGCGCGCGTACTGCTTCATCGCGTCGTTGATTAGGTAGTCCACCGAACACTCGAGCTCGCGCGCCATCTGCTCGAACTGCATCCAAAGGCCGTCGCGGCATTGGAAAGTGCGTGGGTTCTTCTTGTTTGGCTCCGGGGCCATCTAGTTACCTTCTGACTGGACCGGCCAGAGTGTTTACCGCAACGGGCATCACGGGCGGGACTATTTTTCTTTCTTTTGCTCGGTTTCGCTGTTTGTCCGCTTCTCGAGGGCGGGTTTGATGCAGAAGTTTACGAAATCGCCAACGGTTTCGACTTCCTTGGCTTCGGGCTTCCCGTCGACCTGGATCGTGCACTGCCACTCGCAGTCCGTCGCATCTGGGCTGCAATTAGGCACTTTCTGGGAATCATTGCTGTAGCGCTCGATCTTGGGCAGGTCTTTGGCAGTTCCGTTCTTGTAGTAATAGCCCAGCGCGGTCAAACGAGCCTGTACCGGGTGGCCTGCCGAAGCATACTTGTCCACCAGCTCGAGGGGCTTGGGCGATCCTTTCATGTCACCGATGGCGGGTCCGTAGACGAGCGGCTCGCTCATTGCCATTCCTTTGGTCTTTCCGAGCTTGCTCATGAACTCGTCCAACTGCTTGGTCTGGCTCATCCTCAGGATGAGATCGGCGGCTACCCAGCGGATTTGCCAGCGGTCGTTCTTGAAGAGAGCGTAGAGCTTGTCGATGACCTTCTCACGGGGGAGCTCACCGACTCGCTTGACGGCCATCTGACGTACGAGGTCGGGTGTCGAGTCGTCGCTCAGCAACGCGAGTACGGCGTCGGCTTGCTTGTCGTTGTTCCGCTCCAGGTGTCCTTCGAGGGCGTCGAGAGCCGCCGCGCGGCGCTTGGCAGGCTGCTTCGAGTCCTGGGCGTACGCCAGCAGGTAGTCGACCACCGGCGTCTGCCCCACCTTCTTCATGGATTGAAACACGCGAAGCAGCTCCTCTTCTTGGTACTGCTCCAGCTGCGCCTGAAATTGCTCTTTGGTGGGCTTGAGGCCCGACGCCTGGTTTGCAGCTTCGACTGCCGGCGCCTTCTTCTTCAGCCACGCGTCGGAATCGACCTCGCGCGCGACCGCTACGAGCTTCTTGCTGGTTCGGAGCTTGGTCTCTGAATCGCCCAGATCCGCGACGAGCTCTGCGATTGCGTCATTCTTGGGGTTTCCAGACGTGATCAAGTCTGGCAGTGGCCGCACGCCGTCCGCCTTCAGCCAGCGCAGAACCTGCTGCATGCCGTAGATTTGCGACGATTCATCCATGCGTTCGGCGAAGTTCGTCGACGCCCACTGGATCAGGGCTGCTTTCAGACGTTTGCGGACCGTTTCGTCCGTGGTGAGCGCGCCATCCTCGGCCGTCAGCAGCGCGTAGGCTGCGTCCTTGTAAGGGAAGCTCGGGTCTTCGATCGCTTCGTTGCCTTCGGGCTCGGGCACGGGCTCCAGCATGGCCGCCTCGAGCTGCGGTGCCATTCCCGCCACGATCTTGCTGCGCGTGTCAGGCGGTAAGCGCTTGAGCGCATCGATGAGACCTTCGTAGTCGTCGCTGCCTTGGATACCCACGCGCCGCCCACCGCGCGGTTTCATGCGGACCATGGTCATGGCGGCCTCGACCCTGAGGTCCATCGGGTACTTGTCGTGCGTGAGGACGGCGACCAGACGCCTCGGACCCTGCGACTTGCGCGCCCAGTTGTGCACGTCCTCTGCCGTGGTGCGGCAGCCTACGGTGGCGACACTCGTCCCCCCGAGCATGAGCAGCACGCTGCCGCAGCGCAGCAGCGCCTGGCCCTTTCGCGCCAACATTCCGAATCGTGGTCCTTTTTCCGCCATCGGGCTGTCTCCCTCTCGACCTTTTGGTCAGGATATTACAGTCATATCGCCCTTTCGGCTCAAGCTGTTCGAAACCTTAGCCGCGTTGCCCTCGATGAAACCAGATCGAGCGAAAAAAACCTAGGTTTCTTGCCCATCTGCGGCTGCGTCTGGCCCATTGAGCCACGTAGTCGACATTTGCCCACGGTCTCATGTAGGGTTATGTAGTTCAAGGTATTACATGGGCACCAGACCATTTCTCCCCCGCAACGCTGCCTTCGAGGGCGTTCCACCGACCGACACGCGCGCTCCGGTCAAACGCGCTCCCGGCAGGCGCGGCCGCGAAGCCGCCGCGTTGCTGTTGTTTGCCGCGAGCGTCTTCCTTTGCTTGGCGCTGGCATCGGCACGCTTCGACCCGCACGACCCGAACGTGTTGGGCGCCGAGTGGGTCGGACCCGTAGGGGGAGCGGTCGCGCGTTTCCTCATCCGAGGCTTCGGTTTGGTGAGTTGGTTCGTACCCACGGAGTTGGCTTTGCTCGGCGCTCCGTTGATCCGCGGACGGCGGGTGGAGCAGCTTGCCGTGCGTGTGTTCGGTGACCTCATCGTGTTCATCATTCTGGCGGCACTCTTCCAGGTAGCGTTTCCAGACTGGGGCGTGCTGGGCGACGCTCCCGCCGGAGGCAACGTTGGTCTGCTATTCGGTGAACTGATGCGCGGCATGTTCTCCGGCGTCGGTTCGTTCTTGGTTGGTTCCACTCTCGTGCTCTTGATCCTGATCGGGCGCAGCAGCTTTTCCTTCATCCGCTTCTGCGATCGTTCAGTGGAACTGATTCGAGTGTTCCTGCTCAAGCTGCGAGGGCTGGCCTGTCGCGTTGCGGACGCCTGGGCGGAAGCTCGCGAACTCCGGCAACAGCGTTTGGCGCGAGCAAGCGCGAGCGGTCAGCCGAAGATAGACGATGGCTTTCGCGATCAAGCCATCATCATGCAACTCGAAGAAGATGACTCGGATTGGATTCCGCTCGAGTCGACGGGTGCGCCACCGCTGGCGATTTCCGAGGCGTTGAAGAACGCCGGCCGGGTTCAATCCGACGCGCTGGAGGAGCCGTGCGGCGAAGGCGCCAGCGTCGTAGAAACGGTCGAGAGCCGGAGCGACTCTACGACCATTGCCGAAGGTGCTGTCGAATCGCACGACGAGGCAGAGTGCGAGGACTCCGTCGAGCCTTCCCCCCCGCCCTGTCTCCGGTAGCCAAACCCGCGAGGGGTGCGAAAGCCAAGGCGGGACCTGTGATCGTGGATACGAAACCCAAACAGGAGGTCGAGCGCGCTCGCGGACTCGGTCGCCAGCGAAAGTTCGGCAACTTCAGTCTTCCCGCCACGGACCTGCTCACCCCGGCTTCCGACGACCGCGCAGATGTCGACAAGGAGGTCATCCTCGAGCACGCGCAGTTGCTCGAAAAGACGCTCTCGGACTACGGCGTCACGGCTCGGGTGGAGGAGATACACCCAGGGCCCACCGTTACTACCTACGAAGTGGCGCCGGAGGCGGGAACCAAGGTCAGCAAGGTCGCCAATCTTTCCGACGACTTGGCGCTCGGCTTGTCGCGCAAGGTCCGCATCATCGCGCCCATTCCCGGCAAGAGCCGCATTGGCTTCGAACTGCCGAATGACGAGCGGATTCCGGTGAACCTCCGGGAGCTAATCGAGGACAAACGTTTCGAAAAGCTGGGCGACAAGGCGCCGCTACCCGTGGTGCTCGGCCGGGACATCGTGGGTGCTCCCTTCTATGCCGACTTGGCCTCCATGCCCCACGTGATCGTGGCTGGTGCCACGGGAGCGGGTAAAAGCGTGGGCCTCAACGTGATGCTCTCCAGTCTGCTGTTTCGGCGAACGCCGGAAGAACTCCGGCTCTTGATGATCGATCCCAAGGTGGTCGAGCTAGCGCCCTTCGACGGCATCCCCCACATGCTGCATCCGGTTGTCACCGATATGAAGCAGGCGGCCACGGCGCTGCGCTGGGCCGTGGACGAGATGGAGCGCCGCTACCAGCTCTTCGCCAACGCGGGAACCAAGAACATCACCACCTACAACCATTGGGTGGAGCGGGTTCTGGCCGGCGAAGTTCACCCCCCCGCGCCCGAAGAGGTGGAGGCGATGACCGTGGATGGGGCGGTGGTCTCCGTACCGGTGACCAAGCACGGGTCCGACGGAACGCCGCTCCCCGGCAAGCTGCCGTTCATCGTCATCGTCGTGGACGAATTCGCGGATCTGATGATGCAACAAGGTAAGGAAGTGGAGTCGTCAGTGGCGCGCCTCGCACAGAAGGCGCGTGCCGCCGGCATGCATGTAGTGCTTGCCACCCAGCGCCCCAGCGTGGACGTGATCACGGGCATGATCAAAGCGAACTTCCCTTCGCGGATTGCCTATCGAGTGGCCCAGAAGGTCGACAGCCGCACTATCCTGGACGAGCAGGGCGCTGAGGTCCTTCTGGGCAAGGGAGACATGCTGGTCAAACTCAACGGCCGTACGGACACCTTGCGGGTACAGTGTCCCTTCGTGAGCGAAGAGGAGGTGGCCGCATTGACCGACTATCTACGCGAGCAGGGGACCCCTGATTACTGTGACGCAATCGTTCAGGAGGCCGAAGACGAACTCGAGCCCGACCGGGACCTCGGCAAACTCGACTCGCGCTTCGAGGAAGCGGTGCTAATCGTTCGGGAGACGCAGCGTTGCAGTACTTCCTGGCTTCAGCGAAAGATGACGATTGGCTACAATCGGGCTGCTAAGATAGTGGAAATGGTGGAAAAGCAGGGCCTGGTGGGTCCCCCCAACGGAGCGCGGGACCGGGAAATCTTCATTCCTCCGGGCTGAGCTAGACTTTAACCTGCACTGAACCGAACCTCTTTCCCGAGCGTATGCTACGAGCAAAGGCCTCATGACCGACGTCCCGGCAGAGCTGCCCTCTCCCCGCGACGACGATGACGACGACGTGGCTTGGGCGCTGCAAACCGCGCAGGTGCAATGGCAGCGCGGAGCCCATGCGGACGCCCTCACCTGGCTCAGGCGGGCGGCGGATTCGGCCATTCGGATCGGTGCTACGGGACGGGCCTGGGACCTCAAGCTTGCTGCCTCCAAGCTCGCTCACTTGATTCCGGCGGCGCCCCAGCCGCTGGAACCGGTTTCCGTCCCCCTCCCGCCGTCTCAACCAGCGCCCGCGTCGGCGCCGCTGCCGCCTTCGACGCGTCCACCCGCATCGGCGTCATTTCCGCCCTCGACGCGTCCACCCGCATCGGCGTCATTTCCGCCCTCGACGCGTCCACCCGCATCGGCGTCATTTCCGCCCTCGACGCGTCCACCCGCATCGGCGCCGCTGCCGCCCTCGACGCGTCCACCCGCATCGGCGCCATTTCCGCAAGCTGGCTCCCCCGCATCGACAGTCCCGCCGCGCTCCCAGCCGAGCGAAGACGAAGAGGTGGATGCCCTGCTCGAAGTTGGCGACATGCCGAGCGACGTCGATCTGTACGATGACGGAACCGACATCATCGATGTACCCGATTTCGCTTCGGGTTCTGCGCGTGCAAAGGCGGGAGGCGCCAGGCCGCATCCTGCCGAAGTCGCCGCTGTGCGGGAAGAACCTGAGGAAATCGAAGCGGACCTGCTGGACGACAGTGATGACGCCGCGCCGGAACTGATCACCGAAGTCGAAGAAGTGGGCTCGGAAGCCTTCGAGTCCGTGCTCGACCAGGAAGAGATCGAGGACGAGCCTGCCTCACTCTTGTCGGAGATCGAAAGCGGGGAAAGCTCGGACGATGAGCTCGAGCACGAACCTCCCTCGCTGTTTTCCGAACAGCTGGAATCCGCCGATGCCGGCCTGGAAGACGCCTCCGCGCTGCACCTTTCGAGGCAGCTGGCCGAGGCGCTCGAGATCGAAGATGACCGGGGGGGCGCGCCGGACAGTGCCCGCGACACGCTGGAGGAGGTGGAAGAGGAGCCCACGCACAAACTGAGAGTGGATGAGTTGGCCGAGAGCGCGGCCGTCCGCACGGATGCTGACAGTCTGGCCGACGAGCTGGCGCCGAGCCTGGCGCCTTCCGGCCGCGAACCGACCGATGACCTGCGACCCAGCTTGGCCGATGAGCTGGAGCCCGACGAGGCGGAGGCCGGGGCCACCCTGCGTGATCTGGCGCAAGCCCTGTCGCCCGGGAGTCCCCGAAAGCCGCCTACCCCGCAGGGAAGTATCGATTGGGATGACGAAGCTCACACCAACAAGCTCCCTCGCTCGAGCCCCGAGTCGCGCCCGCGGTCCGTCGTCCCGCCTTCAATCTCGCCTCGAGCGAAAGGAGTGCGTCGCGAGTCGCCAGTCCCGGGCACTAACTCCCGCCTGGACCCTTCGTCCCGCCACCCGCTTACCGAACAGGAGTTGGCTGCTTCCGCTGGGGCGCGCGCGCATCGCGCCACGTCTTTCGAGGGTCGAGCCAAGGGGAACGGGCGAGCGGCAGCGACCAAGCCCTCATCCGCGCCAGCGCCGGGTGCGGGGCTCGGAGTGTCACTCTTGGACGTGCGGGGTCTGCAAGATCTGCCCGAGGAGGCTCAGGCGGCCCTCGCCGAAAGCGCTCGCACAGAGACGCTCGATGTGGCTGAGGAGCTGAACGGTTTTGCCGTGGCCTTGGTGCTCGAAGGTAAAGTCAGCATCATGCCAGCGATCGCTGACGCAGTATGTGCCGAGGCAGCCGTTGGCGATGTCGTCTTCACGCACGGACATCTGGCCGACGGGGTCGAACTCAGAGTGGTGGCCAGCGTCGAAGGCACACGAGTCGCCTACTGGAACGCGGAAACGCTCGATGCCCAGAGCGCCAACTGCCCGTGGGTCGAGGACGACTTGAAGACCATTGCCGACCGCTTTCAGGCCCTCGCCGGGGCGGCCATGGGCAGCATGGGGGACCGTCTGGACGACAACTTGAGGGCCATGGTGACCGATCGCTGCCAGGTAATGGCGCTCGGCCCGAAAGAGAACCTGCTCGAGCAAGGCGAGGTCGTGAATGGCATGTACGTCGTGGGGGCGGGGCACGTCGAACTCGTCGAACCGGACGGCTCCACGGTGCAGCTCCATCCCGGCGATTTCTTGTTCGCTGCGCAGGTCATGGGCGGCGGAGTCGCGCCTGCTACGGCGCGCGCCGGAAACGGAGGGGCTCTCTTGCTGCGCGCCGACAGGATGGCCGCACACGAGCTCCTGGTCAGCGTACCGCCCCTGCTCGAAATTCTGGCCGGCTGAGAGCTGTTTCCGGCGACGCGCCTACCACACCCGCGCGGAAGTCTTGGTTCGTGCGACGTGTGCGGTGCCTTCGGGTCCGATCTCCCAGATCAGCTCGTCATTGCCTTGCGCGCCGGCGAAGCGTAGCCCGAACCAGCGAGCGTTCGGCGCTATGGTGCCCCGTCCGTGTTCGCCGATGCGCGGAAAGCTGATGCGATACGAGCTCCGCCACGGATTCGTGTAAGGAAAGTAGGTGAACTCGATAGCCCCTGGTTTGGTGATGGCTTTGATTTCGGAAGGAGCGGTTTCCGTTCCCTCGTCGTCTATCAGACGGACAATCCAGGCCGGGTCCTTGGCCTTGAGATCATTCCATTCGTAGCGTTGAGTGTAGAGCGCCAGGTAGAACTGATGGACGTCGCGCGTCTGCGCGAGCGCTCGCTCGAGCAAAACCTGCCGTTGCGCCACGGTCAGGCGATAGTCCTCTGCGTAGCGCACCACGTAGGCCCAGCGGAAGTCCCACGACTCGTAGGTTGCGGTGGCGGTGAGGACGTTGTCCATTTCGCTGACCTTGGTCAGCTGCGCGCTGCGAGTCCAACGGTCGAGCACGGCTTCGTAGTCGCTTCCCACGTACTCGCGTGGGCCCTCGTTCATGTGCACCTTCGGTGTCGAACAAGCAAGGAAACCGAGCAGTAACGTCAAGAGCGCCCAGGCGCACTTGTGGTTCAGCGCACTCATTTCCACCAGGGTAACCGATGCGGGATCCGCAGGCCAGGTCGTCGCTGGTTTGCAGCTCGGCTCGCTGACTGGTTCGACGCTTGCGCCCCGACCAGGGTCGTCCTGGTTCGCCTACTGCAGCACGCTTTCGGCCCATTCGTCGAGCGTGCCCGGACTCAGGGTTCCCGCGGAGACTTTTTGGATGCGCCCCTCGCGGTCGACGAGAACGAACGTCGGCAGCACCCTGATCTTGTAGGCGCGCGCGAAGGCGCCCCGATCGTCGTAGGCGACCGTGTAGGGGATGTGCCAGCTTTCCTTGGCACGGACCGCGGCGTCGCGGTTGTCGTCCACGCTGACTCCTACGAATTCGAGCCTGCTTCCGTACTTTTCGTGGGCTCTGGCGAGCACGGGAGCCGACTTCCGACAGCTGCCACACCAGCTGGCGAACACCTCGATCAAGACGGGCTTGCCATCACGCTCTTCGAGACTCACCCGCCCTCCCGGGGAGTTCGCGGCCACGACGGGAAGATCGAAGCCGGGCGCGCCGCCGCCCTTCGAGGGGCCGCCGGAAGTCTGCAACAGCCACAGCACCAGTGCGCCTGCCAGTACGTACAGCCCATAGCGTACGTAGTGAGATGATTTCAGGGGGCTAGCCATCGACGACCTACCAGGGCGCCTATGACGACGGCGCCCGCTAACGTCAAGCCATGGGCCAGCCAAAGATGCCAGGCCTCGCGGCTGGGACACACGGTCCCCATGGCGATTGCGGCGGCGAGCCCGCCTCCCAGGCCGAACAAAGCACCGGTGAGGCCGGGGCTAAAGGGGTCGGTGCGCCTCCATGGCAGCATCATGCAGAGTGCCACGGCCGCGCTCGAAACCAAAGTATGCAATCCGCAAGAAACCATGCTTGCGTGCCGAACCGCCTGACCCAAAGGGAGGATGCTGCTCGCCAGCAATGCCAGATAGACCAAAAAGACAATGGGCACGGCCATCGCCAGCACGACCCGAATGGGGCGAGCGACACGCCGACCCGGGGGGCGCGCGAGCCCGACGACGAGTACCCCCAGGACCACACTCACCCAACCCAGCGTTCCATAGAGGGCATCCTCGAACAAGCCGCCGAGCGAGCTGAGATGCCCCAGCCTGAGGACCACGATGGCACACAGCCCAAACAGCGCTAGCAGCGCACTGAGCAACACCCGCTTCTTCAAAGCGAGCGGGTGCTCGGGTTTCAGATCGCGCGTGCATCGCTCCTTGATTCGCGCGACGACCTTTGCGCGAGGGGGCTCCGGCGCAGTGAACTTCAGCTCTTCGAGCGGATCCGGCTTCGTCTGGCTCATGGTGCGCGTCGGTACTCCTCGAGCCGCTCTCTGAGCTCTTTGTAGCCGCGGTGTACACGGAGCTTGACGGCGGTCGGCGTGGTCCCCAGCACCTCCGCTGCCTCCGCGACGGACAGCCCGGTCAGCTTGGTGAGCACGATGGCTTCGCGGTAGTTCTCGGGCAACCGCGACAGCGCGATTTCCAGTTCGTCGGAGAGCGGGTTCGCGGGCTCGGCTTCGGGCAAAGGCTCCGGCAGGCTGCCGGTGGCGCTCAAGTCTTCTTGACGGCTCTTGGCACGGCGCCGCTCGTCGAGGAACGCGCGCCGCGCGATGGCGAACGCCCACGGCAGCACGGGAGCGCCCCTGAGGTAGCTGCTACGGGCGCGGTGAATTTTCGCAAAGGTGACCTGCAGCAGGTCCTCGGCGCGCTCCCGCTGCCGGGTCAAACGGAGCAGGTATCCATACAGGCGATTGCCAACCTGCTGATACAAGCGATCGAACGCGGTGGCGTCCCCGTCGACGTAGGCTTCCATCAATTGCTCGACACTGGCATCCTGGAGGTTGGGACTCGAAGTGGCCACCGACCCGGGGGGAAGAACCGTGTCTGATTGTGAACTACCCAATGGGACGAGCCACCTTAGCAGCTACGCGCCGAGCCCAGCAGCGGTTTCGTCGAAAACCGATGCCGTGCGAAAAACCGCGCCCGACGATGGCAAGAAAAAAGGGTGCATGGGCAAGGCCACGCACCCTTCGCTGACTCGCGTCGAGCGGCGTTCGTTCGATCAGAGCATTTTCTTCAGATCGAGCATTTCCTCGACATCGGGCTGCAAGACCAATTCGACGCGCCGGTTCGCCTGGCGGCCTTCCGGCGTATCGTTGGTTTCCACGGGATCGGTCTCGCCGTAGCCCGCCAGGTGCAGGCGAGTGGCGTCGAGACCGCCACCACCGTCCTTCGAATCGGTGGGAGCGATGAGGTAGAGCAGAACCTCTCGCGCGCGCATTGCCGAGAGGCCCCAGTTGTCTCCGAAACGCCCACCCTTGAGGGGTTTGTTGTCCGTGTGACCGGCGATCTGGAAGTAGCGCTTGGAGAGCGTCTTGTCGTTGCGAATGACCTCCGCCACCTGGTCGAGGACCTCTTCACCGCCCTTTTGCAGCTTGGCCTGGCCAGAAGCGAACAGCACGTCCCCAGGCAAGCGAATCACCATGCGGTTGCGCCTGATTTCCACCTTCAGGCCCAGAGTGACCAGCTTCTGGAGCTTCTGGCGCAGAGTTTCGAAGCGGGCCTTGATCTGCTCGAGCTGTGCGGCGCGCTTCTTGTACTCTTCGAGTGCCCGCTTGAGGTCCCCCAAGCTGGCTGCCAGCTGCTCCTTTTCGGTGCCCGTTTGCTGCAGTTGTTCGTTCAGCGCGTCCATGTTGACGCCCATCTTTTGCAGTTCAGCGGTCAGGTCGGCGACCCGCTTCATTTCGGCCTCGAGCTGCGCTTGCGCCTCGGCGTGAGCCGCTTTCTCCTGCTCGTACTGGGTATTGAGCTGGTTGTACTTGCCGAGCTGGGCCTGCCACTCGTCCTCCGAGTGGCCGCAACCGACGAGCAAAGCGACCGCTAGACCAATGACTGTAACGCGCGTAAACACGAGGACCTCCTGAGGAATGCTCCGCGGGGGTGCGGAGGCTGACGGGGTTTGTCCGAGAAACCGAGGGGCTCGATGCTGTCGCGACTTGTCGCTCCGCGTCAACCGGGCAGATTCGTCGTCCGGCCGAATTTGCCAGCCGGTTGCTCCGGCGCGGCGAGCCGGCCCGTACACCAAGGCCGTTTCCTGGGCATCGCCGGCGAAAAACCGCGCGCGTGGCTTGGCCGCTCCAGCCCTGGCAATGATCGACAACGAGTGTGCGTCGCTCGACGAGGCCTCGTCAAGGTGTCTGCGAGAACGACTTTAGCGACACCGACTCCACGCTCAGGTCGAAAGGTTCCGGTTCGGTCTCTTCGTCTTCGAGCTCTAGGTCGGCATCCTCCAACGTCAGGCAATGTCGGCTATCGCTCTCCCAGTCCAGGTCGTGAGTCTCCGCGGGGCTCTCCGGATTGAAGTCGATCACACCGTCCTTCGCTGGCAGTTTGAAGGCCCAGAGCCCCTTGCCCTCCGGTGTGAGCGCGTCGCTGAACGCCGCCACCACGGCTCCGCCGTCTTGGGTCAGAATCAGCGAGGAGTAGCTGTCGTTGAAGCGCGCTGTGGTGTCGTCGCGCTGACCTCCGTAGCGCTTCATCCACAAGAGCCGCCCCACGCCATCCAGGGCGCCGAGCCAGACTTCCTGATGACCACCCCCGGAGACCCAGTAGTCGAACGTGCCCGTTGCCAGATAGCCGCCAGCGGGAAGCTGCACGAGGTCGTTGATCACCGGCCCCAGGTGGGGTGAGGGGCTCGTTTCTCGAGACTCCCAGCCAAGCTCCCCATCCGGTTTGAGCTTCAAAACCAGCGTTGCATAGGGAGCGAGGCCAACCGTTCCGGCGACGATCAAATCCCCGTCCGTCGACTCGAGAGCCGTCATGAAGTGGACGGAACCATAGAACTCCGAGTCACAGTCCGGCGCGATCAGGTGCTTGGCCCACACCAGTGAGCCGTCGTCGTCGAATCGCGCGACCAGGCCGTACCAAGCCGAGAGCTCCGGGTCGTACACGTCGCCGACCACGACCAGGCCATCCTCGTAGGCGACTGCGTAGCGCAGGTTGGTCTGCGTGTCGGGACTTGCCCAGGTCTTGGACCACTCGGGGGTGCCCAGGTCGTCGGTCTTGAGCACCCAGGCGCGCCAGCTGGACGCATTGGGGTCGTCGCCGCGGGTGCCGGAAACATAGAAGCCTGCTCCCGGCGCCAGGGCGATGCCAGTGAATCTGAGATCGTCTTGCTCGTGGGGCACATCGAAGCGTTTGGCCCAGACCACGTCGCCGCCCGCTTCGATCTTGGCGAGCGTGTAGGGGTGGGCCAACAGCAACATCTGCGCATCGCCGCTGTCGATGACGCGGCTCGGCAGCAGGTTGTCCAGGGTCACGGTTTCGTTGATCGGTTCCGGAGGAACATAGTGCTTTGCCCAGACGAGCTTTCCGTCGGGATCCACTTTCACCAGAGCGTCGGTATTGGATCCGGTGATCAGAAAGCGACCATCGATGGTCGAGGTGATATCGGACCAGTCGAGTTGAGCACCGGGCTCTTCCACGGGGTGCGAGACCACCGCGCCCTGCCAAGCGCTCGACCAGGAATCGAAGTCCGGCTCGGCGAATGCCTGGTCGCTCGGCTCGCCACCCACGGGGAGGGCCGCGCCCGCGTTTGGCAACGGGGCGCAATCTCCCGAATCGACCACTGCGCTCTCGACGGGGTAGGATTTGCTCCAGTTGGCCAGCTGGACCTCGTCCACCACCGGCACGTTCTTGACCACGACATCGAAGCCGAGGTCGAAGTCGACTCCGGCCTCGAGCTCCCAACAGGGGGAGGTCTCTCGATCGGCTTTCAGCTCGGCGTACGCTTCGAGCGCGGCCCACGGCCCAGTGATTCCGTACAGCCTGAGGTGAAGCGTGGGCCCCACGCGAAGGCCCGTCTTCGCGCCCAGCGTGGCCTCCACGTCGAGCGCTTCGAAGTCCGTGCTCGGCGGGTCGAGCGAAGGGTGCACTCCCGATTTGGTGGACAGCTCCACACCGGCACCCGTGGTGACGCTGACCTTGCTACCGAGCTTGAACTGGCTGGTGGCCTGCCCGTACGTCTTGCCCGAGATTTCGACGCTGGGCTTGAAATAGAGCGGCCCGATGAGAAAGCCCTGAAGCGGTATTTCGCCCAGCGACAATGGCTTTTCGTAGCCGATGAAGGAGACTCCTTCGTAGGTGAGCGAGGCGCTCGCTCCGGCTTCCACATCGAAGGCGACAGTCAGTTCCGGCAGGAAGTCTTCGGCCAGGCACGTAGCCCCGACGATCTCTTCGGCCAAACAATCGAGCACTTGTTGTGGAATCGTATCGAACTCGCCCCAATCGATGTCCAGCGCGAAGCGGTACCAAAAGCCTCCGCCAATGGTGCCCTGCACGTGAGTTTGGTCTTCGTCGGTATCGGTTCCGTTGTCTCCATTGATGGGGTAGTTTTCGAACTTCAGCTGTTTGAACACCGAGTCTTCGAACGCTGCCTGCTCGCCGAGGGTCGCGCCTTTCTGGCTGCCCAGATCATCGATGGTCCGTTCGAAACGCACATGCAGCTTCCGAAACGCCACCTGGATGGGGGCCTCAGCCGTGCTCAGCACCAGATCACCATCGTCCTCGTCGACGCCGGTGACGAAGCGCAACAATCCGCTCGGGGCGTTCTCGTGGGCCGGCGCGAGGATGACCGCACCTCGTTCGATGTCTTCCAGGGCTTTCGGCACGCCTTGGAAGCGGAGCTCACCATCGTCCTTGACCTCGTCCAGATCGGCGAGCGCATCTTCGTCGAGGAGCCGCGTGTTCGAAAACAGCTCCGCCTCGTACTCGTCGGCGCTCTCCGTGGGCTTCGCAGTGTGGGAGCCGCCGCAAGCCGTCGACAGAGTCAGGATGAGCACGCCTGCAAAGAGGGGTTGCCATTGCATGATCGACGATGGTCCGCGAAACCGCGGTCGGGTGTCCACTGGTCGCTTGCAACCAAGCGGTTTGTCAGCATTCCTCGGCGCGCTCCTCTGCGTTTGTCGCCCAGTTGCCTTTTCTTGCTACAACGGGAGGCGAGGATCGCATGGTAAGCCGGACGCAGACAACGGAGCCTGCCGAGACGAGTTTCGGTCGCCTTCTGTGTGCCCACGACGCTCTCGACGCGATGTTCGCCGTCCACCAAGAGATGCTGCTCCTGCGTCGGGTATCCTGGGCCGTGGAAGTGCTCGAGGCCTATCAGGACCTCCTTCGCCTCCACATGAGGCATGAAGAAGAGCTCCTGTTTCCGATCTTCGAGCGCCCTCCCGCTCACCCTCGCTGGCCGCTGGTCTTGTACACCGGCCAGCACAAGAAGATGCTCGCGCTGCTCGAGCGTATCCTCGAGGCTCTCCGCAACCAGTCACAAGACACGATGACCCGTGCTTTCGTGATCCGCGTGCTCGAGCTGGAGACGACGTACAAGCATCTGGGGGAGCATCACGACGGGGCGGAGCGGCAGGGCTTCTTTCCCGCCCTCGACGCCAAGTCCAGCGACACTGAACGGACTCTGCTGGTGGAGCGCTGCCTGGTCGAATGGGAGGCTGCTGTGGCGCGCAGCTCGGGCGTGCTCGCCCGAGCTCGCCGGCGGCTTGACGAGTCCCCGTGAGCCCGTGCTGGGCGTCGAGCTTCGAGTGCCGAGGTGTGACGGAATTGTATCTTCCGCGCTTCATGCCCCGTGGCAACCGGCGCCCAACCAGTGCCGGGTCCGCGTTCAAAGGACTGCTTGCTCCCCGGGCGCCTGGCGCGCATGTTGCCTCGTGAACTGGTCATGAATCCCATGAAGCTCATTGCCCTAGCCGGGCTGTTGGTCATGGCGTGCCACGAAAGCCAACCGCCCGAACCTCCTCCGCCCCCGCCCCCTCCGGAGCTCGAAACGCCTCCGGCAGAAGTCGCGCCACAGCAAGAGGCTCAGACGCCGCCGCGCAGCGAGACCTCGCCGCCCATCACCGGCGCCCTGAGTGAAGAGGAGTTCAAGAAGTTGCACGAGCTGAAATCCGGAGAGGTGCCCGAACTCCACGGGGCCGACCTGCACCTGCCCACCTCCGCCGCAGCGTACCTGAGTCTGCCCGAAGCAGCCGAGCCTCCACTCCCGGCGGTGCTGGTGGTACACGAGTGGTGGGGGCTGAACGATCACATCAAGCACTACGCTGACCGCATTGCGGCCAACGGCTACGCGGCGCTGGCCATCGACCTGTTCAAGGGCAAGGTGGCCACCACGCCCGATCAGGCGATGGGCCTCGTGAAGTCTCTCGATCCGAAGCGAGCGCGAGCGGTGATCGAAGACGCTCTCGGCTACCTCTCACGCGACCAGCGCATTCTGGCCCAGAAGCGTGGCTCGATCGGTTGGTGCTTCGGCGGCAAGTGGTCGCTCGAGGCGGCGCTGGTGGAGCCCTCACTGGATGCGACCGTGATCTACTACGGGCAGGTACCCCGCTCGTCGGCGGCTCTCGAAGGCCTGCGTACCCCGATTCTGGCTTTTTTCGGCAAGCAGGATGCCAGCATTCCGGCCGAGCAAGTGAAGGACTTCGAGGCGGCTCTGGACCAGTTGGGCGTGGAGCACCACGTGGTTACCTACGATGCTGGGCACGCATTCGCGAACCCCTCGGGGGCACGCTACAACGCGGAGGCAGCCGACGCCGCCTGGAAGCAGACCCTCCAGTTCTTGAACGACAAGCTCAAGCAAAGCTGACGGCCCCAGAGCGGCAAGCCGCGCACGCTCTCGGGTCGCGTTCGCGCGCCGAATGAGGAATACTGTGCGCCATGCAGACTTCCGACGCGTCGGCGCTTCGCGCCGCAGCCTTCGCTTGTTGCGCCGCGACCTGGGTGACGCTTGCCGCGTGCTCGAGCTCCGATTCGGGGAGTACGACGAACACCTCTGCATCTGCCGGCGGCGCTGCATCCGTTGGCGGCAACTCGGCTTCGGCCAGCGACGCGACGGGCTCTGGGGGAACCGAAGCGGGCGGCGCGGGAGGCAGCTCGGCCGGGGACAGTGGCGCTGCAGCGAGCGGGGGGCTTGCCGGGGCAGCGGGAGCCGACGAACGCTGTTCGGTAGTCGTCGAAAGCCACACGCTCGATGCCGGCATTCACGTGACGGAGTGCTCCCACATCGACTACTCGACCAACCCGCCTTCATCCGGCATGCACTATCCCGTGTGGGCGGCCTACCAGGCTTACGACTTTCCGGTACCGCGCGGCTACTGGGTACATGGGCTCGAGCACGGCGCCATCGTGATCACCTACAATTGCCCAGACGGGTGTCCGGACGAGGTTGCCGAGGTCGAAGCCTTCATCCAGACCCTGCCCATCGATCCTCGCTGCATCCGTGACGGGTTGGATCGCCAGGTCATCCTCACGCCGGACCCACTGCTCGACACACGTTGGGCGATGTCGAGCTGGGGCTACACCCTGCGCGCGGCTTGCGTGGACGAAGCCGCCTTCGGAGAGTTCTACGAAGCCCACGTAGCCCAAGGGCCCGAAGACATTTGCGGCGGCGGTCTCGCCTTGAGCGAGGCGACGCTGGCGCCGAACTGCGGGGAATGAAGCAGACTGAACGACGCCGCTGGTGAATTTGCGTTCACGCAAATCACGTGTTACACGCTTATCACAGGCTATATGGCTCGCAACATCACGCTCAGTATCGACGAGGAGACGCTGAGGGCGGCTCGAGTGCTCGCGGCTCAGCGGGGGCTTTCGGTTTCTGCATTTCTACGCAGCGAGATCGCCGGCCTGGTCGAGCGCGAGCGGGGCTACGCCTCTGCGCGGAAATCAGCCGTGGCACGGCTGAAACGGGGACACCACCTGGGCGGTGGCAAGCCGCCTTCACGTGACGAATTGCACGATCGTGCCAAGCTTTGTTGACACCAATATACTGATCTACGCTGAAGACCGGGATTCCCCGGGCAAGCACCAGGTCGCCCGAGCCTTGATCATCGACCTGTGGGACAAGCGCGAAGGTGTGTTGAGCGTGCAGGTGCTACAGGAGTTCTACGTAACTGCTACCAAGAAGTTGAAAAGGCCTCTCACGGGCGCGAAGGCCAAACAGATAATCGAAGAATACCTGACCTGGACCGTCGTCGAAAATACGGGACACATGCTCCTCGATGCAATCGATCTGCAGCGAAAGGCGCAGCTGTCCTTTTGGGACTCACTTATCGTGCAGGCGGCCGTCCAAGCGAATTGTGATCGGCTGTATTCAGAAGACATGAGCTCGGGCCAGCGCTTTGGTTCCGTCACGATAGTCAACCCATTCCAGCGGGGTTGAGGACGGGCCTCACCTCGGAAGCAGTCTCGGGGAATGGGCTGATCTGCCGGAAGGCGTACCCGGCGAGTTCGTCGATGGACGCCTTGGTGGAGGAGCAAGTGCCGGGCTATCTGCACGAAGTGCTGGTGGCGTGGCTCGTCCGCGTGATCGGCAACTGGGGTCGGCTGCCGGATATTGCGATCAAAGGTGCTTTTTCAGCCGCTCCAACTCTGCAAGTGCCGCGTCCAGACGCGATCGCATCTGTTCGGCGCGGCGGGATTCCTCTTCAGCGCGGCGGGATTCCTCTGAGCGCCGTGCGGGCGCCGTAAACTGCTTCAGTATGCAGATCACCCTCTGGCGGTCTCGCTTCGGTCGGTTCGTACTCCGACGGCAAGCTGTCGACTACTCGTTGCCGCTGCGCCTCGGTCAACCGATCCCAAATCTCTTGTGGCGGGGCGCGTGGATCGTCTGGGTCTACGCGCCAGGGGTCGGGAGGCTGCGACATGACACGACTTAGCATAGTGCGTGTCTCAGCGGGCGGCCAGAGGTGTCTGCCAGGTTTCCGATCGCGTCGTGACTGAAGGGCTGTGTCACGCCTTGGGCAGATATCCCTCGAGCACAGCGCGGCGACCCAATGCGCGACCGTTCATTCGAACCCAATATCGCCGTCACCCTCCATGAACCACTTCACCTCATCGAACCCCATGTCGTCGTTACAGTCGGGCTCCGGGTAGGGTTCCTCGTCATCGCAGTCCTCGCCTTCCTCGAACGCGATGTCGTGCTCGACGCCCCCGAAGAAGATGGAAGCCTCGATGGTGACGTTCGGTTGCTCGAGGCTGCCGAAGTCATCCCGCACGTCCACGGCGGCGGGAAAGCCGCAAACCGAGAGGTTGCTGAGAGCGCCGGTGACGTTTTCGCGCAGCAGCACGCCATAGCTAGCTAGACACATCATACTGAGCACCGGCGCCGCAAAGCGTTACCCCAGTAACGGTAACGTCCGTGGCGGGCTCTCGACCTTCGAGATCACCGTCGAACTCCAGACCGTTCGGGTCCGCGCTCCAAGGAGCCTGGCGCTGGGTACCGAGCAGCGTCGATAGGGTGCCGCGATAGCCCCTGTCGACATCGAACATGTCGTCGCCGGGATTGTTGCAGATCAGGTGATGGGCTGCCACGGCGCCGCCGTACCACGCGAAGCAGTCGTCCAGCGTGGTGTTGACCTCGACGTGGTGGATGGTCGTGCCCCGGCCCACACTGGCCAGCATGAGGCCTTTGAACTCCGGATCGATCGAGATGCCTCCACCGGCAAACTCGATGCGAACGTAGGTCAAGATACCGCTGCCGTCGTCATCATCCACGCCGCCGTAGAAGAGCCGTTCGTCGTCCCAGAACCCTTCCTGCAGCGCCGAACCCCGGAAGGTTTTGGCCTTACCCAAGAGCAGCACGCCGGCCCAGTACCACCAAGGTGCCGCTCTTGTTCGCGCCAATGACCACGCCTGGCTCGATGGTCAGCGTTTCCCCATCGGCGACTTCGGTGACGTCGTCCAGAACGTAGGGCGAATCGGTCAGCGTCAGGGTGCGGTCGCCCGTGGTACCGATGGGCGTGAGCTCGCCGCCGCAGTCGGCCTCTGGGCTCGAGTCTGCGGACCAGTTGGTCCAACCGTTGGCCCAGTTCGCGTCGTCGATGAAGGCTCCGATGCCGGAACTGGCGACCTCTTCGGTCGGTCCGTGCTCGTCGATGCAATCGCTGTTGGTGTAGCCAGGTGCGGGAGGTTGTCCGCCAGCGCCGGCGCTGCCAGTGGTCGTATCGTTGGAGGCGCTCGCGGCGCCAGGGTGTGATGTAGTCGCCGTCGCGCTGGCGTCGGTCGCCGTCCCGTCTGCGCCGCCTTCACCCGCGTCTTGGCCGACGGAGCCGGAGGTCGTTGAAGCCCGCCCGTTCGGGTTGGGTTCCTGGTGTGGCGTCGGGTTCGACGCGGTTCCCCCGCAGCCGGTCAGCAGGTAAGTGGCAAAGTACAAACACACCAGCCCTCTTGGATGCCGCATCTTTCTCCCGCCTCCGACAAAGGTGGAACGCCGGCACCCGAAGGTACCGGCGCCCACGCACGGTTGTTCTTTTTTGAAGATTCGGAGGTGACCTCAGTAGGTCATGTCGCCGTCGCCGTCTTCGAACCACTTGCGCTCGTCGAAGCCCATGTCGTCGTCGCACGTCGGGTCGTCGTCGTCCTCGGCGCAGTCTTCCTTGTTCTCGTTGTACGCGATCGTGTGGACGACATTTTCGAACATCATCGAGTCCTTGATGGTGACGTTCGGATCGCTCTGGCTGCCAAAGTCGTCGCGGGTGTCGACTCCTGCAGCGAAGCCCGAGATCACCAGGTTCGAGAAGGCGCCCGTGAGGTTTTCGCGGAGCACCATGCCGTAGCCCAAAACCTCCTCGTCCTTGCCGGTTCCGGCCAGGGTGACGTTCATGGCTTTGATGTTGCTGGTCGGGGTGTTGCCACCGAGATCGCTGTCCATCTCGAAGCCGTTCGGGTCAGAGGAAAGCGGCTTCACCTGGCGGCCGAAGGCCGTATCGATCGTGCCACGGAACCCCTGATCGCCGTCGAACATGTCGTCGCCGCCGTTGTTGCACACCATGTGGTCGACCTTGACCGTGCCACCGAACCACTCGTAGCAATCGTCGTACGTGGTGTTGACCTGGATGTGGTTGATGGTCGTGCCACTGCCGATGGAGCCGAAGGTGAGCCCGTTGATCTCGTTCCCGGGTCCGATCTCGGTGCCGCCGAACTCGATGCGAACGTAGGTCATGATGCCGCTGTTGTCTTTGTCGTCCGTGCCGCCGTAGCGGTTCGCCTCGACATCGTCCACACCTTCGATCAACACGTCCTCGCCCTTGAAGTTCTTGGCCTTGCCCAGGAGGATCACACCGCCCCAGTCGCCTTCATGCTTGTCTCCCTGGTCGGCGGCCGACGTGAAGATGATGGGTTTGCTCTTCGTACCCTGGGCATCGATCATGCCGCCTCGCGAGACGATCAGCGAGCCGTCCGTCGTGCCGCAGAACACGGTACCGGGCTCGATGGTCAATGTCTGCCCGTCGGCCACGTACATCTTCTGCTCGAGCAGGTAGGGTCCGTCCTCGGCAGTCAAAGTGGTGTCGTCGTCGCTGAGCGTACCATCGTCCTCGATCGGAAGGTCCGCGAGATCGCCGCTGCAATCTGCGTCTTCGTCGGAATCCGTGGACCAATTCGTCCACCCGTCGAGCCAATCGTCCTCCTCCACGAAGGCCCCCGTGCCGGAGCCCGTCACCTTCGAATTCGGGCCGTCGTCTGCTAGCACGTCGTCGTTGCTGTAGGGAGCTTCAGCGGGTGCGCCGCCGCTGCCGCTGGAGCCACCTGCACTCGTCGAACTCGTCGACTTGCTGGTGCTGGAGCTGCCGCCGGAGCTGCTGGAGCTGGTCGACTTACTGGTGCTGGAGCTGCCGCCAGAGCCGCCGCTACTGCTAGAGCCGCCGGAACCACCGGAACCACCGCTGTCGCTGCTGGATCCAGTGCCGCCGTCGTCGTCGCCACCACAGCCGATGGCCAACATCAGGCCGGCGGTGAGTGCGAGTGAACTAAGTTTTAGAAAAGTACGCATGGTTGAGAATCCTCCTTAGCGAGGGGGACTCTGCCCGTGCAACGTGAACGACCAGTGCAGTGTCTGTAACGTTTAGGTGTCAGCCCTAACGATTTCTGGCGCATTGCCGCGGCCACAAATCTGGCAATTCGTGTCACTTTGATTGAGCGTTTGAGTAGCCCCGGCCGGCTGCCCTGGGAGGGTGCGTCGCCCCGCTCCTCGCGGCGCCTCTTCGCAGTCAGTACGTGAAGCTCAGCCCAACACTCAGTGTGACGCCGTCCTTGTAGCGACGCGTCGTGTTCTCGTCGCCGCCCAGTTCCTTTTTCCCCTGAGTGACCAGGGTTTCGGCATTGAGGACGTTTTGAGCTTGGGCTTTCACTTGCCAGTGTTCGGCGAACTTCTGAGAAGCGACCAAGTCGAGGGAGTGCTCGGAATGCTTGTAGGCGTCGGGTAGTTGATCGGCTCCTACCTCCACCAGGGTCTCGCCGGCAACATTATACAGCCCGCGGACATGTGTCCCCACATCGTTTTCGTAGTCGAGAGACACGTTCAAGACCCAGGGGGCCTGATTGACCAGCGGTCGCGACAGGCTGGTGATCGTATTTTGACCGGTTTGCTCCACCTGGGTCCGCGACCACGTCAGCGTCACGTTCGAAATGAGCTGGAAATCCGCCAGAGCCTTGTCGATGAAGTCGAGTTGCTTGCGGCCTTCCAGCTCGAGACCGATCAGTTCTGCAGATGGCGAGTTGACAAATGTCACTCTGGGAGTCTCCGACGACGCTCTGAATATGGGCTCAATTGGATCTTCGAAGTGCTTGTAGAACACGGAGAATGCCAGCACTTCGCGGAGCGTGGGGAAATACTCGAAGCGGGTGTCGACGTTGTTGATGCGCGTCAGCACCAGATCAGGGTTGCCGTTCACCGTGCGACCACCGAAGTAATCAGAAAACGAGAAGGGGGCCAGCTCTCGCAATTGAGGTCGCGCGAGCGTTCGCGTATAGCTGATGCGGGTTTTCGTGTTGGAGGTGGCGCTGTACACGATGCCGGCGCTCGGCAAGAAATTGGTGACTTGCAGATCCGCCCCATCGACGTGCGTGTCGCCTCCGAATTGGTCGAACGGCTCGATCGCCTGATCGGTGTGCTCGACGCGCCCACCGACGATGGCTCGAAGCGGTTTGGCAACTTCGATCTCGCCCATCAAGTACCCAGCGTATATGTTGAGGTGAGCATCGTACGCGTCCGTGCCGGGGCCGTTGGCGTCGGTGCCTTCCTCCAATCGGAGTACTTCGCTGTCGATGTTTTCGTTCACGAACAAGGAATCCGGACAGTCGAGGCTATAGTCGTCGTCAAGGCAAGCGCGGGCGTCTCCGCTGAAGGTTCCGTCGCCCTCTCGCAGTGTGAGCCGTCTGGCTTCGAAGCTTCGGTCCTTGAGTGACGCCAACCCACCCAGCTTGATCTTCGTGGTGTCCACAATGGGCTGCGTGTAGTCGAGCTTCATGTTGTAGGAGGTCTCGTGCTGGTCGGCGAAGAAGTGCCGGCCGCTGTCCGTCCCGTCCCGGTACACCCACCCTCCGAGATCCTTGTTGGGCTCGTAAACGACGGTACGGCGGTCAGGCTCGTTGCGCGTGGCGCGCGCGACGGCCAGATCCCAACCCAAGTTCGCCGCGTTCAACGCATCGAAGGTGTGCCGGCCGCTGAGCTGCCCGAGGCTGAGACCGCGCTGGACCCAGTCCAGGTCAGTCACGCTGACTCGCGTTTTGGTGTAGTCGTTGAACCCCTGATAGAAGCTGGTTTCATCAGCTCCTGACTGGCTATGCAGCGTGATGAATCTGAGCTCGTTCTTGTCATTGGGCTGATAAGTGACGCTGCCGAAGGCGCCCCAGTTGACGTCCTCCTGGC
Organism: uncultured delta proteobacterium; assembly: GCA_963809955.1. Classification (GTDB taxonomy): domain Bacteria; phylum Myxococcota_A; class Polyangia; order Polyangiales; family Polyangiaceae; genus JAICQQ01. Next base: position 140,050 of record CAWELQ010000004.1, on the reverse strand, counting down.
CCCGCAAAGTGTCGTAGTCGATATATGCTTTGAGATCGTGGTTCTGACTTGGGTCGAACTTGTATTCCTTCAGCACTTCCCGTCGAATCTGGTAGCTGTGGGAGTAGTTGAGCGACGCGAGCGCCCCGAGCTTCTGCTTCCCGCCGAGTAACCACCCGTTGCCCACCACTACGCTGCCGCCGTGGTCGGGGGGCGTGTTCGCCATGTGCGCACTCATCCTGCTGTTCAGCTCTTTCGCGGGATCGACAAGTTCGCTGTCCCTCACCAGGTCGCCTCCTGGCTTGCGGGAGTTTCTCTTCAGACGAAAGCTCGGGACGCCGTCTGGGAGCGCGCGGGATCCGTCATCGAGCCCTAGCCAGTCGGTCGAGCTTCCGTCGTATGTCAGGCGATCCTTGAAGGTCGTTCGGGTGTTGTAGGCGCCATTGAGGGACACCGAGAACACGAACTTTTCGGGAACGCCACGTGTTTCGATCTGCACCGAGCCACCGGCGAAGTCGCCCGGCATGTCCGGCGTGAAGGTCTTGACGATGTTGACAGAGTCGAGCACGAGTGCAGGGAACAGATCGAGTGGCACCGCGGCGCGATCGGGTTCGGGGCTCGGCAAGGGGGAGCCGAACAGCAGGGCGTTGGAGTAGCGCTCGCCGAGGCCGCGCACATAGACGAAACGACCGTCGACGATGTTGGCGCCTACCACGCGCTGGGCGGCGGCGGCCGCATCGCTATCCGGTGTTTTGGAAATTTCCTGGCGCCCGATGCCATCGGAGACGGAGGCTGATTGCTGCCGCTTTAGGATCTGGCTTTCGAGGCTTGCCTCCTCGAGTTTGGCTTCGACCACGAACTCTTCGACCGGGGCCTCTTCGTCGGGTTTGAGCTGGGCGTCTACCTGTTTGACTTCGCCTTCCTCCACGGTGATCTCCACGCGCATGGGTTGGTGGAACTCGTAGAAGAAGCGTAGCGAGTAGTTGCCCGGGGGTAGCTCGAGCCGGTAGCGGCCATCGAAGTCGGTGACGACTTGCTTCTTCTTGCCGACCACTTCGACGGGACCTTCCAGCACCGGCTCTCCCTTGGAGTCGGTGACAACACCCCAGACGGCACCCATGCCTTTCGCGGGCGGTCGATTGGGGTTCTCGACGCCTTCTTCTTCGAAGAACTCGTCCGCGGGGACCTCTTCGGGAGGCGCTTGTTCGGCAGGAGGGGCCTGTTCGGTGGGCGGCTGGTCCGATGGGGGCGCGGGCTCCCCTTGTACCGGAGTGACCTCGTCACCCTCGCCCTCGTCGATGTCATCTTCGACGGGCACTTCGTCCGAAGGGGGCTCGACGTCTGGGGCCGGCGCCGGTGCGGGGGCGGGTTGTGCGTAGGCCAGGCTCGAAAGGCAAAGGCTCAAGAAGCAGGCGCTGGCGGAATGGAGTTTGGTTCGCATGGTGGTCGTTTCGTGATGCTGGGGACAAACAAAACCCTTTGCCAGAAACCCCATTGGGTGTCGGCGCGGACGATGAGCGTTAGTGCTGCGTTAGAAGTCTGTGGGGAGCCGTTACTTGACGACGGATTGCGTGAGCATGGCGATGGAGCGCGCGCCGCCTTGGCGAGCGAGGTCCATGACCTTCACCGCTTCGCCATAGGGAACTTTGTCGTGGGCGTCGAAATAGAGAACCTTGCTCTTCTGTGCGGCCAACATTCGCGGCAGACGCCCTTCGATGTCCGCGCGTTTGAGCACCTGCTTGTTGATTCGGACGACGCCCTTCTCGTCCACGGTCATGACGAGCGGTGGAATCTTGCTGGGTGGGGGCGGCTCTTTCTTCGCTTCTTCCTTTTTCGGAAGGTTCAGCCAGAACGTTTTCGTCATCAGGGGGGTGACCACCATGAAGATGATCAGAATCACCAGGGCGACATCGACGAGCGGTGTCACATTGACGTTGGGGGTGGCGGTCTTGCCAGACTTGGAGCCGAGCAACATTCCCATGGCGGTCTATGCGAGGACGCTTCAGGCGTCCCCGCCTCCCTTTTTCTTCTCGGTGACTTTCAAAGAGACCCCTTTGAGCCCCATGTCCTGCATGTCTGCGAAGGTCTCTCGCACCTTCTTGTAGGGAACTCGCTCGTCGATCTTCAACCTGACCTTCTTCTCGGGCGATTCCTTGTGGAGCTTCTTCAGCCGGGGCACGATCTCGGAGTAGGGCATGCGCTCGTCGTCCACCACGGCGCGGTCGCCCTGGGCGATGGTCACCTCGATGGGGTCGTCGTCCTTGGCCTTGGGATCTGCCTGGTTGATCTCCGGGAGGTTTACCGCTTCGCCCTCCTGGAGGGCGGGGGTGACGACCATGAAGATGATGAGCAGTACCAGAACGACGTCGACCAGCGGTGTGACGTTGATTTCGGGTTCAGGCTGCTGCCGCTTCGTCTTGCTCACTGTCAGACTTACGCCCATAGCGGTTCTCCATTTCGTCGAGTAGCTCGCCAGCCGAGCGGGTCAGCGCGAGCTCGATCAAGTTGACGCGCGCCGATAGGTAGTTGAACAACAGTACGGCGGGAATGGCCACGAGCAGCCCGAGCGCCGTTTCGGACAGAGCTTCGGAGATGCCGATCATCACGGTGTTGATGCCCGCGGTGGCCGAAGCGCCGAGCGCGTTGAATGCAGTGATGATGCCGATGACCGTGCCGAGCAGCCCCACGAAGGGAGCTGTCGAACCAACGGAGGCGAGCACATTCATGCCGCGACGCAGTTCGGAGCCGATTTCTTCGAGCCGTCTGGTCGATTCGTTGCGTGCCATTTCTACCGGCGTCATGCCGCCCTCGAGGTCTTCGAAGGCGCGCGTGTAGCGGTCAATGGTGTGACGAAACATGCGCGCGAGGGGCGAGCTCTCGTACTTGCCGGCGATCGCCGACACGTCCTCGATTTCCCAAGACTCGATCTTGGGCGCCACCTGACGAGCGAACTCTCGCGACTCCTTCGCGCCTTTCGCGAAGGCCAGCGCGCGCTCGATCACGACGCCGATGCTGGCAATGGCCATGCAGACCAGGAACCCCGCGATGACCTTCGCGAGCATTCCCATGTGCTCCCAAATTTGCACTAGATCGAAAGACATATGAACTCCGTATTTGCGCCTCTGTGGCCTTGGTATTGGCTGGCCTGGAACCTAACTAGATGACCTGCTCTTGAATGCGATGCCCGAACTGTCGAGCACCTAAGTCTTGAGTCGAAAGGGAAAGCGGGCGATGCGCCAAACCGAAACGGGGCTGCCGTCCAGGATCGCCGGTTTGAATCGCCATGAGCGCACTGCCTGCTCGCAGACAGCGCGAAGCTCGGCGGGCCCTCTTACGGCCTTGGCAACGGTCACCGAGCCGTCCGCGCCGACGGCGTACTTGACGATGACCGTGCCCTGAACGCCAGCAGCTTTTGCTGACTCGGGGTAGCCGGGCGGGGACTGAGAGAGTCCCACCGGTGGGGTGACGTTCTCCGTGACGCGAATTGGTCCCTTGGGTCTGGGCTTTGGTTGGGGCTTGGGCGGTGGCGCGGGCGGCGCCGCGGGTTCCGGCTTGGTGGCTAGCGGGGGACCGCTGCCGCCGCCACCCGCCTGCGCGTATGGGTCGCCTCCACCGACGTTTTCGGAGGGCTCGGCCTCTTCTGGAGCTTCGTCGGGCACTTCCGTCGGAGTCTCGATGGTGGGCATCCGCGGGCCTGCCTGCTGTTGCTGCGGTTGCTCGGGCTCCGGCTCGGGTTCGGGTTCAGGCTCCGGCTCGGCCTGTTCCGGCTCCTCGGCGAAGGAGACGTCGACGATGTCTTCCTCTTCCTCGGCCACCACCACGCCAGATGCAGTGAGGGTGACGAAGGTGAAGAACGAAGCAATCGTAATCGCCCCGATCGTGTAGCCGGCCGCCAGGCGCTTGCGCCGGGTCGGATCGGACTGTGCCGTTTGCCAAGAATTGAAGTCCATTGGGTAGCCCAAGGTGGGAGAACTAGTGCGCGAGCATGACGATGGTCAGTGACGTTTCTGTGGCGCGCCCGCAAAAAGGCCGTGACCAACGGCGACCCGTCTCTGACAAATTGGTGAAACATGTCACCTAATCGTCACCGTTTCTTGCGCGGGACGTCTTGCTGCCGTCCGGCATCTGCTACGTGTCCGCCACGAACGAGTCACAGTGGCGCGATACTTGAGGCGCATGGCGAAGCTCCTTGTCATCGAAGACGAGCCGGATGTCCGAAATGTCATCGAGTACAACCTGGCTCTGGCGGGGCACGAGGTGGTCATCGCGGGCGATGGCCATCAGGGGCTGAGGCTGGCCAGGGAAATCAAGCCGGACCTGGTCCTGCTCGATCTGATGCTGCCCGACCTCTCTGGCACCGAAGTGTGCCGAGCCCTCAAAGACGATCAGGAGCTGCGCGGTACCCCCGTGCTGGTGGTGTCGGCTCTCGGTGAAGAAATTGACAGAGTGGTCGGGTTCGAGCTCGGTGCTGACGACTATGTGACGAAACCGTTCAGTGTGCGTGAGTTGGTGCTGCGTGTGCGCGCCATCTTGAGACGGCGTGCGAACCCCGATGCAGGCGCTGGCTCGATAGAGTTCGGCAAGCTTCGTATCGACCGCGAGGCGCACCGAGTCTGGGTGGGCCTCGAGGAGGTGAGCCTGACGGCGCTCGAGTTCAAGCTGCTGGTCACGATGTACGAACGGCGCGATCGAGTCCAAACGCGTGGCGCACTTCTCGACCAGGTTTGGGGCATCGAGTCACGCATCTCCACGCGCACCGTCGACGCGCACGTCAAACGTCTTCGTGAAAAGCTCGGCGCAGCGCGTGACTATATCGAGACCGTTCGGGGCATCGGCTACCGCTTTGCCGGCGTGCCGCCCTCGGGCTGAGCGGAGCCTGGACCCACGATTCAACGAAAAGACAGAAATTCACGGTGCGTATTCCTGGTTCACTCGCGGAGGCAAATTACCCATCGTCCGAACCCGCGTCGCGTGGGAAACTGCGCGCCGGCTACAAGAAAGGTGACCGTACCAGGTCCCCCCCCGACCCCCAAGGTGCGGTCCACTGGAGCACAGCTATGGCCAGACTTCTGATCATCGAAGACGAAAGCGACTTGAGACACGTACTCGACTACAACCTGAGTCAGTCAGGGCATGAGGCGATGACGGCGGAGACCGGGGCTGAAGGCCTCAGGTTGGCGCGCGAGCAACGGCCTGACCTCGTGTTGCTCGACTTGATGCTGCCCGACCTTTCCGGCACCGACATCTGTCGCATGCTGAAGGAAGGGCAAGATACCAAAGAAATTCCCATCATCATGCTCACTGCTCGCGGTGAAGAAGTGGACCGCGTGGTCGGTTTCGAATTGGGCGCCGACGACTACGTGACCAAGCCCTTCAGTGTGCGCGAGCTCATGTTGAGGATCCAGGCAGTGCTGCGTCGCGTGGGGGCGCCCGACAGCGCTCGCAGCGACGTGGTCGAGTTCGGATGTCTCAAGGTGGACCGCGAGGCGCACCGCATCTGGGTCGCCGAGTCCGAGGTGGAACTGACGGCGCTCGAATTCAAGCTGCTGCTCACGCTGTACGATCGACGCAATCGCGTGCAGACGCGCAGCGCTCTTTTGGACGACGTTTGGGGGATCCAGGCAGATATCACTACGCGCACCGTGGATACTCACGTCAAACGCCTGCGTGAAAAGCTGGACAAGGCTCGTGACTACGTCGAAACCGTTCGGGGCGTGGGCTATCGATTCGTCGGCTCGCCGGAAGAGGCCGGGGCTTGAAGCTCGGCATCCGCTCCAAGCTGTTTGCTGCTTCAATCGGGCTCATCCTGGCCTCGGTATTCGTTTTTTACGCCTACACCCGCGCTCGCCTCGAGCAGGAGCTCCTGCGCACGATCCGGGACGACCTGGAAATCCGCGCGAACCTGGTCGCATTGCGCGCGAAGAGCGCTCACTTTCCCATGCAGCCCGACCAGCTCGTCAAATGGGACGCGCTCGCGGACGAGCTGGGCGCCGGATCGAACGCCCGGGTCACGTTCATCAGCAAGGCTGGCAAGGTACTCGGGGATTCGGGCGTGCCGCTTGCCAGGCTGCCCGCCGTCGAGAACCACAAGAATCGCGAGGAAGTGGCTCCGGCGCTCCAGGGTAAGGTGGGGCACGGTAGTCGTCTCTCCGCCACCGTGAACAAGCGCATGATCTACATCGCGCTGCCCCTGCGCGAACAGGGACGGATCGTGGGGGTGGCACGAGTCGCGGTACCATTGACGCAGGTGGACAAATCCATGGCGGTGCTCAGAAACGTGCTCGCCGTGGCCGTGGTGCTCGCTCTTGCCTTGGCCGTTCTCTTGTCGAGTGCCGCCGCGCACCTGGCCTCACGCACCGTGCGCCGCCTGACCGAGACCGCGCGCGCCCTGGCGAAAGGTGACCTTTCCATCCGAAGCCGCGTGGATGGTATCGACGAGTACGCCGAGCTCGGGCGAGCGCTGGATACGTTGGCGAGTAATCTTTCTGCTTCCTTACGGGAGCTGCGTACCGAACGGGACCGACTGAGCGGAATTCTCTCTGGTATGCAAGAGGGCGTGCTGTTTCTCGATCATCAGCGCCGGGTGGCGCTCCTGAATCCAGCGTTGCGTGAAATGCTCCTCCTGTCGCCGGACGTGGTCGGCAACGAGCTCTCGGACGTCTTCCGGCACGCCCAGTTGAAAGAACTGCTCGAGCGAGCCGCCAACGCGACCGATCCGGTCACGCGTGAGATGGAGATCACCGATCTCAAGCCGCGCCGCGTTTTGGTGCGGGCAGCCAAGTTGGAGGGAGCCGAGGGCGGCGTGTTCGCGGTGTTCGTGGACGTGACCGACATTCGCCGTCTGGAATCCGTGCGGCGTGACTTCGTCGCCAATGTGTCGCACGAGCTCAGGACCCCGGTGACGGCCATCAGGTCCGCAGCGGAAACTCTGCAATTGGCTGCCGCCTCCGACCCGAAGGCGGCAGCGACGTTCATGGCGATCATCGAGCGGAATGCCGAGCGCCTGCAGGGGCTGGTCGAAGACTTGCTCGATCTGTCGCGGATCGAGTCACAAAAATACAGCTTGAGCCCCGAGTCCCTCGATGTCGAAGAGGTCTTCGTCCAGGTGGTTTCCTTGTTCCGTGAACGCGCGGCGCGGCGCAAGGTGACCCTGGACTATGAAGTCGGCCCTGGCCTGCCGGAGATCCAGGCGGACCCCAAGGCGCTCGAGCACATCTTGACGAATCTCATCGACAACGCAGTCAAGTACGCGGGCGAGGGGGCCCGCGTACACCTGCGCGCGAGCGAAGAACACCGGGGGGTGCGCATTCAGGTGGAGGACAACGGACCGGGGATCAGCAAGACCCACTTGCCTCGCCTGTTCGAGCGGTTCTATCGCGTGGATACTGGGCGCTCGCGCGATCTCGGGGGGACGGGACTCGGTCTCTCCATCGTCAAGCATCTGTCCGAATCCATGGGGGGTAGCATCGGCGTGGAAAGCGAGGTCGGCAAAGGGACGACCTTCGCCGTGCTCTTGCCGCGAGCCGACTCGTCCGACAAGGCGATCCCCATCGAGGCGGCTGCCGAGGCCGGGTCGGGCATTGCCTAGTTCGTCTGGCGTCCTCCGCCCTGGCCCGCTCGGATAGCCGGGAGCTCCTCGTACACCTCCGAGACGGGTAGGCGACACCGCGCTGGGGGAATCTGAGCGAACCCAACCAAGAAATCGGCACCATGGCGCAGCCGGCGGCCCGCTGCAGAGCGGTTCTGGAAATGGCGAAAACCGTCACGTGAGGAGGAAGCAAACGGAAACACGAGCGCGCTCTGTTCGTTTCCCGGTCCCTACGATTTGAATCAGGTGACAGTTAGAGCGTTTCGTTCACACACTATGAGAGGTTAGTCGTTTCTAGTGAGCAACGATTCGGTGTTTCAGCGTGCAACGCTGCCGAGCTATCCATATAATTCGCGACAAGCGTTCTGAATTTGTTGTGAGGGACCACACGCGGGTGTGGGGCGAGTGGGGTCGGCATCAAGACAGTCTTTGGCAAGCATGGCCAACCAAGGCACGAGTACTTGGTCCACCCTCGGCGGGGGAATAGAATGACGAAAAACACCGAGAGAAAGGCTGGGTCGGGGGACGATGGGGTCACGCGTCGCGGGTCCTTCGAAGCGAAAATAGATAAGCTCACCAGCCAGGCGAATTTGCAGGAGATGCATATCACGCCACGCGAGCGAGCGGTGCTGGACACCTTGGCGGAGGGCGCCTGTAATAAGTCGATAGCTGCCGGTCTAGGGTGTTCGGTTCGGACCGTTGAGTTTCATCTCAGCAACCTCCTGCGCAAGACGGGTGCTTCCTCGCGGCTAGAATTAGTGGTTTGGTATTCGCGTCGCTGCTAATTTCGGGTGGGCTTCGCTCCGAGTGCGCCAGGCCCGGCGCGAGTGGTCGCCCTACTGCTGAACCCTTGGACACCTCGTGGTGTCAACAGCTAGTGTTCTCGACAGTAGGCGCGGACCCGGGTTCAGGTTTACAAGTCTGTCCCGGGCGAGGTCGAGAGGGAACTTCTTGGGAACGGCGCGCGTATGACCGGTCAACAGCTCAAGCGATTCTTGTGGGGCCTCCCCGCCGTCGTGCTCTCGTGCGTGGGGTACATGATCTTCGCCGCAGGTAGCGGCCATAGCAACGGCCCGCGATCGAACGCCGACGTGCACGCGCAGGTGTCGAACAGGGCCACACGCCACAGAGTTGCGCATGCTTCAGTGCCGGTTGACGGTGTGGAACGGTTCAGCCAGTCGATTGTCGGGTGGGTAGCGACGGAACAGGGTGAGCGCCTGGCAGGAGCACGGGTGTGCGCGGTTTGCGCGAGCTGTGACATCAGTGCTTCGCCAGCAGGTCACTGCGGCTCTACCGACGCTTCGGGAGAATTCTTGCTAGACAACATACCGAAGGGCATGTTCGTCGTGACTGCTTCTCTCCAGGGTTTTCGGGTCGGCGCTGCGAATGCTGGTGAGCCGCTCCTTGTAACGGCGGCCGCGCACGTGCAGGGAGTGAAGATTGAGTTGGCGCCAGCAGAGACCTCCCTAACGGGGCTCGTCCTCGATGCCGTCGGCGGGCCCATCAACGGGGCCAAGGTCCAGATTGCACCCGTCGAGTACAGTGTGCGAGTGGGCGTGGAGCTGATTACCGATGCGGAAGGTCGCTTTTCGGCGTCCATGCCCGCAGGTCAGGTCGCAATTCGAGCCGAGGCCCCCGGTTACGCGCCTGCGCTTCTGTACCGCACGTTGCCGACTAGGGATGCAACACTACGACTCACCCCGGGCGGAACGATCGAGGGCACGGTGATTGACGCCGCCACTGGCCAGCCCGTGCAGGGTGTTGACGTCAGAGCGGTTGGTACGATGGCAGCAACGTTGCTCGCACCGGTAACCTCGCGAGCGGACGGTAGCTTCGCTTTGTACGGGGTTTCCCCCGGTCGCTATGGCTTGGTTGCCGAAGGCGAGCGCCATCGTGGTGCCACGTCTGGTGCTTTGAATGTTGGCTTTGGAGAACTGATCACGGGGGTCATACTACCGGTAACGTCGGGCGTGAGCGTCAGCGGAAGGGTGCTCATCGGTAGTGGTGAACAGCCTTGCACGGAAGGGTTCGTCCAGCTCGGGCCTCTGAATGAGCTATCGGTGGTGAGCCGGCTAGCAGATGCCGAAGTCAAGCCACGGGCCGATACGGTCCCGGTCTCGGCCGTCGCGCAGATTGACCGCTTGGGGCAGGTCCTGCTGCGCGGGCTTCCTTCAGGTCGCTACTACGTGGTCTTGCAGTGCCGGGGGCACGTCTTTGCCGACGGTCCAAAGGTCATCGATCTGCAAGAACAGGACCGCAACGTCACGTGGCGAGTGGCAGAGGGTCTGGGCTTGGTGGTCGTGGTCAAGGATGAAGGAGGAAGGCCGATACCTCGTGCCAGCCTGTCGCTGGAGTTTCCCACCGGCGCTACGGGCAACCGTGCCGTGATGGGTCTCAGCGTGGACGAAAATGGGCGCGCCAGCTTGCCGGGCAGCCTGTACCCGGGAAGCTACTTGATTCTTCCGGACGAGAGCTACGGCGTCGAGCCAGTCCCAGTCGATCTCACTTCGGGTAGTGGTACTAGTGAAGTGGAGATCACCATACCCGGAAGCAGTTCCCTGACGGTGCAGGTTCGAGCCCCGCGAGGAGAGCCAGTCGACGATGTGCAGGTCGTCGCCCGCGCGCTCGATGTGGACTCAGCCCTCCCCATCGAGGGAGGAGCCAGGCCTGGGTCGACGCGGATTGGGATCGACATGGGCATGGGGGAATTCCGGATTCAGCCCCTGCGTGCGGGAAACTACCGCGTCGAAGTGATCGTCGGCGGAAATCCACCGTTGATCGCCACGGGCCCGAACGGACAGGTTATTACCCTGCAGAGGGGCGGGGACGCACTCGCAACGGTGAACCTCGACTGCGAGGTCGAGCTGAGTGGCAGCGTCGTTGACACCGCGGGCGCCCCGGTTCCCGACGTCTGGGTGACGGCGTCCTATCACCGTGCCGGTCGGGCCGGGGCATGGTCAGACGGTGACCTCGCCGCTCCGGATCCCCCCCGGGTGCTTTCGGACGCAGAAGGTCATTTTTCCCTGGCTGGCTTGTGTGCCGACGCACGCTACCTGCTTCGCGCCGAACAGGACGGTCGCGATGTGGGCCAGCTCTCTCAAGTCGAGCCACGTGGCGGGGTCGAACTGAAGATCCAGCATTCGCTGGATGAGGACGCACGATTGTCCCGCTCGAATGTCGGCCCTTGAGGAACTTGCTTCTGATGTTGACAAGACAAACAAGAGAAGGAGTGAGAGAAATGAAGAACGCATCAATCAAGAGCAAGTGTTGGATGGTTGCCGCAGTCGCTGTTGTGCTGCTTCCGGTTGGCGTCGCTCAGGCGCGTGCGGTCCAGCGCATCGAATACGAGTTCACGACTCGGACATTTTCCGACGGGGTAACGGGAGGCGGTGTTCTCCAGGCGGAGCTCACGAACAACCCGTCATACTCGTGGCTCAACATTACTGCCGCGACCAGTGGTCTGTACAACTCGCGTCTGTCCACTCGGTGTAGCAACAACGCCCTGCTCGAGACCAAACGCTTTTCGGTCACTGGTACCAGTGCCGGCGACGTCGTTCATGTCTGCGGCGGCAATCTGTACCCGCTGCGGATCGAAGGTGCGATCGACGACTTGCCCTAATAGGCCATGCGAGGGCGATAGATCGGAATCCGTTTCGGATGTCGCAAGCGGGCTTTGGGCCCACAAACCGGAGGCCTACTCCGGTTTGTGGGCTGCTCTTTGCCGTGCGGTCGGCTTGGCTAAACTTGTTGCCACCGGTCAGATGGAGCTTACTTCCACCGAAAGCGACGAGAGCTGATCCTGTCAGACGGAACGCGGTGTCCGTTGAAGGGCCGAGCAGCGGGCCGTTGGCTGGATGATTTCGACAACGGCCGCTCATTGCATGCATATTGCACATATATTACTTGCGAATTGCACGCTTTATGCAGCTTCCCGCTCTTACGCAGGGGGCCCCCAGGAGGCGAGAAGCTGACTGTTTTGGGCCTGGGTCCAGGACCTACTGCTGAGCGGACCTTCAGTGCTGAGGGTCCGGTGATTGTCGGATCCGGTCCAGGCCGATGAGTGCCCTCTGCCAGGCGATGCGTTGGGCGTGCGACTTTCCGTTTCTCGGCTTGCCCAGACACGCTAGACGGGGCTCCGATGTTCGGAGCTGGTTCGCGAGTCGCTGGGCCCAGCCGGTCCGTGCGAGAGGCTCTCAGACGTTGTGTTCTGGTCGGGCTGCTCTTTGCGCTCGCGTATGGCCAGTGGCCGCTCTACGTGTCCAACCAGAACACGTATTTCTTGCACGGGTTGGCGCGCGCTGGTGTCGGCCTGTTGCACGGCGACTGGATGGCGCATACGAGCGACCCCGTACCCGTCTTCAGCTGGCTCGTCAGGGGGACGCACGGCATTGACGACTCTCTGTTCTATGTGTTCTATGCCGCGCTACTAGCAGCGTATGCATGCGCCCTCGTGGGTATAGCCTCGGACCACCTCGGGTTCACTCGCGGCGGACGGCTCTACTGGATATTCGTTGTCACGTTCACCTTGCTGCACTGTGCGGCGCTGGATTACGTGCTGCATCCCGTCGGCTCTTTCTTCCGGGACGAGCTGTTCGCAGGAGTTGCAAAGCAGTACGTACTAGGAGTTGGATTTCAGCCCAGCGTTTTCGGCGTCCTACTCATTGTCTCGATCAACGCTTTCTTGCGGGGCCGCGCCTTCCTCGCAACGGTTCTTGCTGCCGTCGCAGCTACGGTACATTCAACCTATTTGCTGAGCGCTGCGGCCCTGACGATCGCCTACGCCGGCGTCACATTGTTCGATGAGCGCAATCCTCGCAGGGCGTTAGGGCTCGCCGTGCTGAGCCTACTGCTCGTGCTGCCTATCGTTGTGTACGACTTCGCCACATTCTTTGGCGTGTCGCAGGCTGTTGGTGAGAAAGGCAGGGCGATCTTGGTCGAGTATCGACTGCCACACCATGCCAAGCCCAGCGAGTGGTTCGGGGTGGTCAGCTTCGTTCAGATAGCAGCGGTGGTCGCGGCATGCTGGTTGGCAAGAACTCAGCGGCGGCTCTGCTTCGTTCTGCTCGTTTCCTTGGTCGTGGCGGGAGGGCTGACCCTCGTGCAGGTTGCCACCGGGAGCCGCTTCATGGCGTTGCTCTTTCCGTGGCGCTTGTCGGCATATCTCGTACCGATCGCGTCCGCGCTGCTTTTGGGGACGGCTGTGAGGTCATTCGAAAGGCTCCCCTCGGTCCAGTCGAGCTTGTCCCGGATTCCCTCGTGGTCTCCGCTGTTGCTCTCGGGACTTTTGGCACTGCTCGGGATCGTGATTACGGGGGTCAGAATCGCTTCCCCCGAGGACTCGGGGCTTGCGAGCTTGATCGATCACGTTCGCTCGCACCGCAGACAGAACAGCCTCTACATGATCCCCAGCAAACTCGACGATTTCAGACTCGGTGCGGGGGTGCCCGTGCTCGCCGATAAGAAGACGCATCCTTATCGACCCGACGAGGTCGTACAATGGTACGAGCGCTTGGAACTCGACAAAGAGTTTTATGCGGCCGAGGAATCCTCGGCATGCGGTATACTGCGAAGAATCACGGAACGGTATGGGGTGACAGATGTGGTCTTCAGGGCGGGAGCCGCGAAGCGCTGCCCTTGTCTGAAAACCACGTATCGCAGTCCGGCATTCTCTCTGGCTCGGGTCACCCTCAAAGCGTGCAGCATGAAATGACCGGGCCTCGAGGGTGTCAGCCGCGAACCTCGTCTCGTTGTCGAGTCGCGTGACCTTTGCGCGGCCCCGCCGAGGCAGGGGTCCGGCCATCGTCGACCTGTCTAGAGATCTGGGCTGGTGACGCCCGGGGGCATGTTCCAGGTTGGGCAACTGCGAGTAGGCCGGGGCTGCGGGAAGCACGGGACTTTCGTCAAGCGCATAGTCGCACCACCTTGCGCTTTCGAGGTCCCCGCCGGATTTCCCGTTGGCCCGATTCTCACTCATGCAAGGTATGGCCGCGTTGCAATCCGTCGACGAAACACTAAAGTGCCGCGTTTGCGTTCGATAGGGACGCACTAGAGCGCGGAGCATCGCTTGTCGGACACCAAAAGTGCGTTGAGTGAAACAGGTCACGACGTCTTGTCGGATGCTTCGGGGCTAACGCGAGCTCGACAAGCGGGAGTCTTGCTGTTCGGGAAGATCTTGAGCAGCCTCGGAGAGGCGGTAGCGCCCATCTTGCTCGTCCGTTTGCTCGACAAGGCGGACGTGGGCGTATTGACGGCCACGATGCTCATCTACACGACGACGGCGCTCGTTCTGACGGGTGCCTTTCCCACCACCATCATGTATTTCTTGCCGCTGCGGGATGCGCCCGAGCGGCGCGCCATCGCACTGCGCACAGTGCGGATCTTGACGGCGCTGGGCGGCGCGTTGGCGGTGCTGCTTGCGGCTCTAGGGCTCTGGGGTTGGGTACTCGGGGGTGCTGATGCGACTCCCGGTGGACAGGAGAGTTCCCTATTTGCTCCAACCACGCTCGTCTACCTGCTTGCGCTGGCACCCTACCCATTGGGAGATCTACCTTCGCGTCTGCTGCCCAACCTTCTGGTAGTGGAGGCGCGCCCACGAGAAGCAGCGGTATTGGGCATCTTGAAGGCGGTCGGTACGGCTCTGTTCACGCTCGTGCCGGTCATGCTTGGTTTGCCGTTGTTCGCTGTGCTGGCCAGCGTCAGCGCTTTTGGACTGCTCAACGGCTTCGTGTTGGCTCTTTTCCTAAGGAGTCTTTACCGACATGTGCCGAAGGTGCCGGCTCCAATCAGTTCAGGCAAAATCATTCGCTTCTCCATCCCGCTCGGGATCACCGACATCGTCGGAAGGTTGAACTCGGAACTCGACCGATTCCTGGTGGGAGGGAACTTTCCTGCGGCTCGCTTCGCAGAATACCGCGCCGCAGCTTGGCAGGTACCGCTGATCAAAGAGATTCCATACACAGTGGGTCGAGTGGACAGTCCGCACATGGCAAGGCTTTTCGAGGCGGGGCGCCCTCGAGAAGCGTTGGCCATCTGGCGAAGCTCGATCGAAAAGGTCTCCTTGCTCGTGGTGCCGCTTGCCGCCGTTTTCGTGGTGGCCGCTGAAGAGGTCGTCACGCTGCTCTTTACCCAGGAGTACGTGGCGGCGGCGCCCGTGTTCCGGCTGTACTCGCTCTTGATGCTCGCTCGAGTTTGCGCGTACGGTCCAGTGATCGTGGCTGCCGGCAAACCTGCTTACGTACTGCAGGCGGCGGTGTTTTCTCTTCTGTCCAATGTGGTGTTGAGCATCCCGGCGCTCTACGCATTCGGCTTCATTGGCCCTGCGGTAGGAACCGTGGTCGCTTTCGTGCCAATGACCTTCTTCTACTGTTGGTGCATCGCGCGGGCCGCCGGCGTGCGTATTACGGAGACGTTTCCCCTCACTTCCTATCTGCGCGTCGTGGTCACGACTGCTGTGGCCTGCATCCCCGCCATCGCCATCAAGCTCCACGCCGGGCTCGGTCCTGCGGCCTCGCTGGGTGCATGCGCTGTTTCGATCCTGGGGGCGTTTGCGGTGCTCGGTTCGCTCACGCGGCAGATACGCCTGGAAGACTGGCGTTTCATCGGTAGTTGGTTGCGAGGCGGGTTCGCGCGGGCGTGAGCGCGCGCTTCTGCAACGCGGTGTCGTCTCCGCGTCGGCGGAGTATGACCGGCAGGCGCCGTGAGAGCCAAATGCCCCGCTGGGTGATCGCGCACTTGTACGCCAGCAGCTCCACGCCAGAGTCAGCGGCGCGTCCGAGCCAGTGCGCATACGTCGGGTCGATATCCACCGCGGGCTCGACGCTTCGGGCGTCGCTGCGGCTCACGCAGAACAGCAGCACCGTGCGATGGCCTGCTCGCGTCAGGCGTATCAGCTCTTTGAGGTGACGGGTGCCACGTTCCGTGACCGAATCGGGGAAAGCCGCGCGGCCCGCGCCAAGTGTCAGTGTGACATTCTTCACCTCCACATAGCAGCGTTCGCGCGGTCCCGAGAGCAGGAAATCGAGTCGACTGTGGAGGTTCGAGCGAACCTCGCGAGCGAGCGTGGGATAATGCGCAAGCTCGCGGAGGGTTCGGTTTCGAATGGCTTCGGCGACGAGGCGGTTGGCTGCCAGCGGATTGACGAAGACGTTCGTCCCTCCTACCCGGGCGATCTCCCAAGTGAGACGAAGCTTGCGTTTCGGGTTCGTGCTTTCGCTCAACCACACCTGGCCTCCGATTTCGAGGCACGTCCTCATCGAGCCCGGGTTGGCGCAGTGCGCGGTCACGCGCTCACCGCCCTGGAGTTCGACGTCGGCGAAGAATCGCTTGTAGCGCCGCAGCAGCCGGCCTTCGAGAAGTCGACTCGAAAAGCGCACGCGGCTAATAACCATCGTCGCGCCCGTGCCGTCAAGCACACCCGATTGGTGCGGCGACACGACCTGGTCTGCTCGGCCGGAGCCTCGAGTGGCGGCGCCAGAGCAAGGTCCCGCTTGCCTTTGATTTCGCCCCTGCTTTCCTCCAGTATGCGCGCACACCCGAAGGAGAACGTCATGGCCAGCCTCTCGCAACTTCCGGAATACCAAGCCCTCACCGACCATCAGCGTCGGCTCTCCGGCACGCACCTCAGAGACCTGTTCGAGGCCGACGCGCGGCGCGGCGAGAGCTTCGCCCTGGAGGCAGTCGGCATTTACCTGGATTACTCGAAGAACCTGATCAATCGGCAAACGCTGGATCTGCTGGAGCAGCTTGCCAACGCGTGCGGACTCGACCAGCGCATCGCGGCCATGTTTCGCGGGGATAAGATCAACGTCACCGAAGGACGTGCGGTGCTGCACACCGCGCTCAGGGCGCCTCGCGACGCCGTGATTGAAGTCGACGGCGAGAACGTGGTTCCCGAAGTTCACGCGGTGCTCGACCGCATGAGCGAGTTCGCGGAGCAAGTGCGGAGCGGCCGCTGGAAAGGGCACTCCGGCAAACCCATTACCCATATCGTCAATGTCGGAATCGGTGGTTCGGATCTGGGGCCTCTGATGGCGTTCGAGGCGCTCAAGCATTATAGTCAGCGTTCGCTCTCGGTCCGTTTCGTGTCGAATGTCGATCCGACCGACTTCTCCGAAGCGGTGCGGGGCCTCGATGCCGAGCAGACGCTGTTCGTGGTCTGTTCGAAGACTTTCACGACGCTGGAGACCCTTGCGAATGCGCGCCTGGCGCGCGCCTGGTGCGTCGAAAGGTTGGGTAGTGAATCGGCCGTGGGGCGGCACTTTGTGGCTGTCTCGACCAATGCGGAAAAGGTCAGTGAGTTCGGCATCGACACGAAGAACATGTTCGGGTTCTGGGATTGGGTGGGCGGTCGCTACTCCTACGACTCGGCGATTGGCCTTTCCTTGATGTTGGCGATCGGTCCGGTGCACTTTCAGGAGATGCTGGCGGGGTTTCGGGCCATGGACGAGCACTTCCGGAGCGCGCCGCTGCGAGAGAACATGCCCGTGCTCTTGGGGCTGTTGGGCATCTGGTACAACAACTTCTGGGGCGCCGAGAGCCACGCGGTGTTGCCCTACGACCAGTATCTCAAGCGTTTCAGCGCGTACCTGCAGCAGCTCGACATGGAGAGCAATGGCAAGCAGGTCACGTTGGATGGTGAGCGCTGTGACTACCAGACGGGACCCATCATCTGGGGCGAGCCGGGTACGAATGGGCAGCACGCCTTCTATCAGTTGATTCACCAGGGGACGAAGTTGATCCCCTGCGACTTCATCGGCTTTGCTCGAAGCCTGAACCCGCAGGACAACCAGCACGACCTCTTGATGGCAAACTTCTTCGCACAGACCGAAGCTCTGGCGTTCGGCAAGACCGAAGCCGAGGTGAGGGCCGACGGTGTGCCGGCAGCGCTCGTGCCACACAAGGTGTTCACGGGCAACCGCCCCACCAACAGCTTGCTCTTCGAACGGCTCACTCCTGAGGCGCTCGGCAAACTCGTCGCGCTCTACGAGCACAAGGTCTTCGTGCAGGGGACCCTCTGGAACGTCAACTCGTTCGACCAGTGGGGGGTCGAGCTGGGGAAAGTCTTGGCGAAGCGCATCATCGACGAACTGGGGCCGACCGAAAAACCTCTGGGGCACGACAGCTCTACCAATCAGCTGATTCGCCGTTATCGGGCTCTGAGGGCCTGACGGGCCAATTCCCGCACGTTTTCCGAAGGTGCTGAGGGCGCTCGACGTCCAGAGCGCCTTGCTTGGCGCGGCGGGTGGCGATATGGCTGAAAGCACCCGAGGGTCCTCATCATGAAGTCAGCCAAGACCACGATTGTCAGCATAGCGCTCTCGGGCGCGGCTGTTCTCCTGTTGTTCGTTTGCGTCGTCCAGCTCAACGCGCTGGAAAAGCGCGCCGCCAAGCAGAGCCAGGAGCTCGCCCTGTTGGGCGAATCCACGGAGAAGCTGGCGGGCCAGCTCAGCCGGCTGAAGTCGGGAGGGCTCAGCCAGGGAGGCGGCACAGGGTCCGAGGCGGGATGCGACATCGACAAGGTGCTTCACCCCGAAGTCGACAACTTCCTCAAACCGAAAGGGATGCACTGGCCGCCAGCAGGCGCGTCCCTGAATGGGGTTCTCAAACGGGGGTGGCCCTCCGGTGACCCGAAGGGCTTCAACTGGATGGTCGAGAACGCAGCTGAGCTGCAGGAGAGCATCCAGGTCTACACCGACCTGCGCATTGCCAATCGCAACAAGTGGACGAACCCCGACGAGTGGCACGGCGAAGCGGCTTGCCGTGTCGAAATCACGGATGACTTCAAGGAGTACACCATCTACCTGCGCAAAGGCCTGATGTGGCACAAGCCCTCGGGTTTGGATTTGAGCAACCCTCGTTATGCCTGGTTGAACAAGGAGCACGAGCTCAGCGCGGGGGACTTCGTCTTCGCTTTCGAGATGATCCAGAACCCTCAGGTCGAAAATGGCTTCATCAAGAGCTACTTCGAAGAGCTCGAGAGCGCCAAGGCTCTAGGGAAGTACACCTTGGTGGTGCGTTGGAAGAAGAAGACCTACCAGAGTCTCGAGCAGACGCTATCCCAGGTCTTCCCCCTTCCCAGATTCCTTTACGCCTACAATGAGGATGGCGAACCGATCCCCAGGGAAACGCTGGGGCTTCGCTTCAACCAACACTGGTACAACAACAAGGGTTACGTTGGTGTGGGGCCCTACCGGATGGCCGAGTACACTCCTGGGGTGCGCATCCGCCTGGTGCGCAACGAAGA
The DNA here is from genome assembly GCA_963809955.1 of uncultured delta proteobacterium. Lineage (GTDB taxonomy): Bacteria > Myxococcota_A > Polyangia > Polyangiales > Polyangiaceae > JAICQQ01. Next base: position 121,241 of record CAWELQ010000004.1, on the reverse strand, counting down.
CTTCATCGGTGAAAAGCCCGCCATCAAGGAGATTATCTATCCCATCTACACCGATAGCACGCTGAGCGTGCTCAAGCTCAAATCGAAGGAGCTCAACTTTGCCGTGATGCGCCCGGGCCAGTACCGGGAAGAATACCTCGACTGGCAAAAGAAGCCGAAGTCCAGCTGGCCCAAGAACAACCCTTTCTTGAACGGTGAGATCAGCTGTCAGAAGGTTACGAACCCCGCATTTTACTACATTGGTTGGAACGCCGAGAACCCTCTCTTCAAGGACAAGCGCGTGCGCGCGGCGATGACGCACGCTTTCAACCGCAAGCAGATCATCGATAAGGTGTTTCTCGGACTCGGGGAGATCATCAGCGGCGATGCGGCTCCGGATTCACCCCGCAGCGACCCCAGCATCGAACCTCTGGCGTTCGATCTACGGCGCTCGAAGGAACTCTTGGCCGAAGCCGGTTGGAAGGACACCGATGGCGATGGTTTGGTCGACAAGGTGATCGATGGAAAGCGCAGGCCTTTCGAATTTACCCTGCTGATCTATGGGAACTCCCCGGAGTACAGCGCTCTTGCGAACATCTTCAAAGAAGACCTGCTGCGCGTCGGCGTGAAGATGAACGTTGCTTCGGTGGAATGGAGCCTGATGCAGAAGCGCATGGACGAGAAGAACTTCGACGCGTACACCGGAGCCTGGACCGTGCCTTGGGAAGCGGACCCTTACCAGATCTGGCACTCTTCCCAGGCGGATATCCCGAAAGGGTCGAACAAGGTCAGCTTTCGAAACAAGGAGGCTGACCAGATCATGGAGGAGCTGAGGGTAACCTTCGATCCCGCCAAGCGACGCGAACTGTTTCACCGATTCCACCGGATCCTGCACGAGGAACAGCCGTACACATTCTTCTACTTCAAGAAGAGCGTGTATTGCTGGCGCAAAGCGGTCAAACACGTGGTGTTTGCCAAGGACCGCCCCGTCGCAGATTCGCTGCCTTGGTGGGTATCTGGTCAGGACTGAGCCATGACGGAGTATGTCATCCGCCGGCTCCTGATCATGATTCCCACGTTCTTCGGGATCTCGATCATAATCTTCGTTGTCTTGAACATGGCACCGGGAAGGCCGGGCGCTCAGAACCAGGCCGAGGGAGTTCAGAACCTTGGCCAGCAGGCGACACAGGAGTCCTATCAGATCTTTCGGGAGCAGTTCAATCTCGACAAGCCCACATTGTTCAACACGCGTTTCTTGCTAACGACCGAGGACATCCGACGCGAGGTGCGAACCGTCGCCTACGAAAAGGAGTCGACGGCTGCTGAGCGTATCCGCGCCCGAGAGCGCCTCGAGGATTGGGGACAGCATGCGTTGCCCCACTTGATCCGGGTGATGAACGAGAGCGACAAAGAGGGCGAGCGCCGGATTCGAGATTTTGCCGTCTATTTCCTGTCGCTCGTCGCCAAGCGGCCTCTCGTCGATCCTTTCAACCCGAACCCCTCATTGGAGCAAAGGGCCCTGAATCAGAAGATCGAGTCCGAGAACGCGCTCGTCCGCAAGCTTCGCTATAGTCTGGACGCGCCGGAGAGCGAGAAGCGGCCTGTGATCCAGCGTTGGCGTGAGTTCTACGCCGAGCACCAGGCTCGCTACCAGTATTCCACTTGGGAAAAGCTCCGGGTGTTCTTCCTGGAAACCCGCTTTGCCAAGTACTGGGCGAACCTGCTCGAATTCGATTTTGGCGTTTCGTTGGTCAGCAAGGAACCAGTGTTCACTACCTTGCTCGGCAAGCTGAAGTACTCGTTGTCGCTGTCGGTACTCTCGCTGCTGTTGGCCTACCTGATAGCCATCCCGATGGGCATCTACTCCGCCGTTCACAAGGACAGTCGTTCAGATCGGTCGCTGACCGTGGCCCTGTTCATGTTGTACTCGCTACCGTCGTTCTTCGTGGCTACGTTGTTGTTGTACGCCATCTCGCAAGGCTCTGATATTAGAAGCCTGCGTCTTTTCCCGACGGGCGGTTGGCAGTCGCAGGATTCGCAGTACTTCACTACCCTTGCTGCGCTCAAAGACATCGCGTGGCATCTGGTTCTGCCGTTGTTTTGTCTTACCTATGGCTCGCTCGCAGCGATCAGTCGCTACATGCGCAGCGGTTTGCTGGAGGTGATTCGCTCCGACTATATCAGGACTGCCCGCGCCAAGGGCCTCAGTGAGCGGAGAGTGATAGGCAAACACGCTGTCAAGAACGGGCTGCTCCCCATCCTGACGCTCCTTGCTGGACTGCTGCCGGCCGTGTTGGGTGGCTCGGTGATCATCGAGTACATATTCGGTATCCCTGGTATTGGCCTTTGGGTCGTCGACTCGATCTACCAGCGCGACTACAACGTACTGATGGGGGTGCAACTGCTCACCACCGTTCTGGTCCTGTTGGGAATCTTGCTTACCGATCTCAGCTATGCGTTGGTCGACCCGAGGATTCGCTATCAATGAGTGAGCCGAGCGCACCGGAGCTGCAAGCCAACGAAGCCGTCGCCAGCGGAGCCGACGTCCGTGCGGAGCAGGTCTCCTATCTCAGCATGGTTTGGGCGCAGCTGAAGAAGAACCCCGTCAACGTGTTCGGGGTCTGGTGCATTGCGCTGATGGTGCTGATAGCGGTATGCGCCCCGCTCATCTCGTTGAATCAACCGTTTTACTGGAGCTCGGGTGGGGTTCGGAAGTACCCATTCTTCGTCAGCTTGTTCAACCGGCTACTGTTCGAGAACACGGTCGATATTTTCTTCAACTTGGCGTTGGTGCTCGCGCCCCTCTATGCACTGGTCGTGTACGTGGTGCGTCGCCGCAGCGGGCGACGGTTCTTCGCAGTTCGAATCCAGCTTGCCCTGGTCTTGCTGGCGCTGCACCTGTTGCTGGTCGCGCTCATGGCACCGCAACGAGTGTTCGGCGTTGCGAACCCGCTGTACTTCACCGAGCCGGTGTTGGATTACAGCGCGATGGCGGAGGCGAAGGATGCCGCCCAAGAACCCTACGATGCCCTGTTCCCGCTGAGACGCTTTGGTTATCGCGACACCGAGCCGGAAAAGAGCCTTACGCCGCCCAGCGCCCGCCACTGGATTGGTACCGACTACGAGGGGCGCGACGTGTTTGCACGTATGCTCTACGGCACGCGCATCTCCCTGACCATCGGCGTTGTTGCCGTGATGATCTACGTCTCGATAGGCATCGTCTTGGGGGCCTTGGCGGGCTATTTCGGCGGCTGGGTGGACACCTGGATCTCTCGGTTGATCGAAGTGATGATCTGCTTTCCGAGTTTCTTTCTGATCTTGACCATTGCTGCCCTGATCGAGAAGCGCTCGATCTTTCACGTGATGGTCATCATCGGAATCACGGGGTGGACCCGGGTTGCCAGGCTGATCCGTGCCGAGTTCCTCAAGCAGAAGAGCCTGGACTACGTTCAGGCGGCACGCGCGCTCGGCTTGAGTCAGGGGCGCATCATCTTTCGACATATATTGCCAAATGCGATCGCACCTGTTCTGGTGAGCGCCACGTTCGGTATCGCGGCGGCGATTCTGATCGAATCCAGTCTGGCTTTCCTGGGGGTTGGAGACCTGAGCGTCGCGAGCTGGGGTGAGACGCTGAATACCGGTCGCATGCAGCGAAAGCTCTGGTTGGTGCTGGCGCCTGGTTTCGCCATCTTTTTCGTGGTGAGCGTATTCAATCTGGTGGGTGAAGGGTTGCGCGATGCGCTCGATCCGAAGCTGAAACGATGAGCTCGCCCGTTCTCCTGAAGGTGAAGGACCTGCGAGTCCAATTCGAAAGCGACGAGCGGGTGGTGCGCGCGGTCGATGGGGTCAGCTACCAGGTGCGCGAGGGCGAGACTCTCGCCGTGGTCGGTGAGAGCGGCTGTGGCAAGAGCGTCACCGCGATGAGCGTGCTCAGATTGATCGAGAGTCAGGGGGGGCGGGTCGTGGACGGTTCGATCGAATTCAATGGGAGGGACTTGCTCCGCCTGAGCGAAGCTCAGATGCGTCGTGTGCGTGGCAACGACATCGCCATGATCTTCCAGGAGCCGATGACGAGCCTGAATCCGGTCTACACTGTCGGCAATCAGATCATCGAGGCGTTGCGGCTACATCGCCATCTCGGTGAAGCAGACGCTCGGCGAGAGGCGGTGCATCTGCTCGACCTCGTGAACATGCCCGACCCCGAGAATCGCCTCGAGGAGTATCCGCATCAGCTTTCGGGAGGTATGCGACAGCGGGTCATGATCGCGATGGCTCTTTCCTGCAGACCGAAACTCTTGATCGCCGACGAGCCGACGACCGCGCTCGATGTCACTGTGCAGGCGCAGATCTTGGAGTTGCTGAAGGAGCTGCAGCAGCGTCTGGGCATGGCCGTCTTGCTGATCACGCACGACTTGGGTGTCGTCGCGGGCAATGCCGACCGGGTTGCCGTGATGTACGCGGGCCGCGTGGTCGAGGAGGCTTCCGTGTTCGAAATCTTCGAGTCTCCCCGCCACCCGTACACGGCGGGCCTGCTCGCTTCGTTGCCGCAGCTCGACAAGCACACTCGTTTGGTTCCCATCGTTGGCAATGTCCCGGATGCATCGGACTTGCCGAGCGGCTGTTCCTTTCACCCGCGCTGCCGGTTTCGCATGCCCATTTGCCCGCGGCAAGAACCGGAGCTGCTTCTGGTGAAGGCCAACGCGCAGCGTCGCTCTGCCTGCTTTTTCACGCAGGAGCATCCTGATGCCGACCTGATGGTGGTCGAGCCTGGCAGCAGTGCCACGGAGGGGGTCGTTTGAGCGAAGCTCCCCTGCTCTCGGTCGAAGCACTGACCAAGCACTTCCCGGTGACTCGGGGAGTGCTTGGTCGTCAGGTAGGCCTCGTGCGGGCCGTCGATGGCATTTCGTTCGACGTTCGAGCGGGGGAAACGCTGGGGCTGGTGGGGGAGTCCGGTTGCGGCAAGACCACCGCCGGGCGGGCGCTGCTCAGACTGATCGAGCCCACCGGGGGCAAGGTCCGGTTCGACGGGGAGGACTTGCTAGCGCTGAGTCCTGGGCGGCTTCGCGAGCGTCGTCGAGAGATGCAGATCATTTTTCAAGATCCATTCAGCTCGCTGAACCCGCGTATGCGCGTCCGCGACATCGTGGGAGAGGCGCTGGTGGCTCACGGCATCGTCAAGAGCGGGGCGCTCGACGAGAGGGTAGCCGAGTTGCTCGACAAGGTCGGTGTGAGCCCTTCGCTCAGCAATCGCTATCCTCATGAATTTTCGGGGGGGCAACGCCAGCGGATCGGAATTGCACGTGCCATAGCGCTGTCTCCCAAGTTCATTGTCTGCGATGAAGCGGTGTCGGCGCTGGATGTGTCCATCCGAGCGCAGGTGCTGAACTTGCTGATCCAGCTGCGCGAGGAGCTGTCGTTGGCGTACCTGTTCATTTCGCACGATCTGTCGGTGGTGAAGCATATCTCCCATCGCATCGCCGTGATGTACCTCGGCCAGATCGTCGAGCTCGGGGATTCCGAGCAGGTCTTCGAAAGACCAGCGCACCCGTACACTCGCTCGCTCTTGTCCGCGATACCGTTGCCGAATCCGCGCTTGCGTCAGAAGCGGCAGATCTTGTCCGGAGACGTCCCGACCCCGCTGAATCCACCGAACGGTTGTCGCTTCCATACCCGCTGCCCTTCCGTTTTCGATCGTTGCCCGCACGAAGAGCCAGCGCTGATCCCTCTGGGAAAGGGCCGTGTGACCAAGTGTCACCACGCCGATGGACTCGAAAGTGAGGCCGACTGGTTCGAACAGCTCAGCGAGCGTATCGAAGCGCAAGAGCGGCTCAATGCGCGCGCACCCAAGTCGCAGGGAACGCAAAGCAGCGCGCTGGCGACGCAGGAAAGGCAGAGCGAGCCGCCCGGCCCCGCGCAGCCCGCGGAGCCAGTCAACGCCGACCTGGCGAGTCCGGACGAGCAAGCACTTCCGGGCGGGGCGCCGGAAGCAGCCGAACCGGAGCGTGTCAATCTACTCGATAGTGAGGCACCCTGGATCGGAGCCAAAACGGCTCGGGCGCTGGTGTTGCTCGGTATTGCCCTGGTGGTTCTTGGCCACTGGCTCTTGGGGTTCGTCAGCGCTGGCGTGGGCTACCACGCGGTCCGACGTCGAAGCGAGCGCCCTTTCGCCGCGGATTTGGGCCTGGCCGCCGCTATTCTGTTGTCGCTAATCGTCTCACGAGCACTCGAGCACCAGCAGGAACGGGCGCGTGCCCACAGAGAGCTCTCCGCGCTGGCGAAGCAGATCGAGGGCTATCACCAGAGCTTCGGTGACTACCCGCAGTCTCTCAGCGAGCTGGGCTGGCGACTTTTCGAGGTGACCAGCGACGGCGTACCCGTCGATCCGTGGGGCCGCCCCTATCGCTTCCAGGCGCCGGCGGGGCTTGGAGATCAAGGCGGCAAGGTGTCGAGCCAAGGCCCTGACGAAAGCAATGCGCAAGACGATTTGAGCGTGGTGGTCCACTGAGCCGCTAACCCTTACCGCCCTTCGATGTGGTCCGCTGTCCTTTGGTCTTTGCGACTTGCCTCGGTTTCGAGCTATTCTGCCTCCTCGCCCCGCAGGGTGACCATGAGGTTGCGAATCTCGGCGCTCAGGCGATGCTTGATTTCCCTGAGCCGCGCCTCCACGGTGGAGCCGACGTTCGGATCGGAAAGCCGTGGCAACTCCCACTCGAGCAGTACGGTGGTGTAGGGAACCTCGGGGATCTGGCGTGCGGCCTCTTGCGTCAGGCACACCACGACGTGGTACCTTTCGAGGGCCTCTCGCGAGGTTTTGAATGGGCTGGGTTCGGTTTCGCTCAAGTCGAGTCCGAATTCGGCGGCGAGGGACTCGAGCTCGGGCGCGTGATGCGAACCCGGCTGAAACCCGGCGCTCTCGTAATCACCGCTCTCGGGGAAAGCCCTTCTCGCCAGCGCGACGGCCAGGGGCGCGATCAGAGTGTCCGTCGCATCGACGAACAAGATCTGGTAGCGCTTGGGAGGTTTCGTTTCACCGGTCAGCGCGAACAAGGTTTCTTCGCACAGGTTTTTGGACTGATCGCTGACGCGTTCCAGTCTACTGAAGATCATCAAGAGGCCGAACGCATCGGCGATGGGCAGATCCACGGCTTCGCGAGTTAGCAGCCGGAACATGCGCGCGTAGCGTCGCTCGACCTCCTTGGTCAGTGGCTTGGCCTGTCTGGCGAGCTCCGCGTCCTCGTCACCGAAGGCCTTGACGGCCTGACGCAGAATGGTCCGGGCGTCACTCCCCAGATCCTCGACATCGTCGAGGATTGCTTTGCTGGGCAGCGTATAGAGTTGCACCGCCTCCCGCGCGATGGTCACAGCGTAATCACCGATACGCTCGAGTGCGATGTTCACCTGCAGTACGGAAGAGACGAAGCGAAGGTGCCCGGCGGAAGGCAAGTGACGGGCCACGAAGGCATGGCAGAGCGCGCTGATCGCCCGGACTTCACGATTGATGGGCAGATCTCCCAGCACGATGGCGTAGCACCTACGCTTGTCACGCTCGAGCAGGGCCTCCACGGCGCTGGCGATGGCTTGGTCCACGCGCCTGCCGACTTCGACCACCCGTGAACGGATGACGGCCTTGTCGGCTGCGAGCCGCTCGTCGTAGTGGCTCAACGGGTCCGACAAAGATCGTACTCCCGATTTCTGCATTCCGACTGGGGCCCAGGTGTCGATGTCGACCCCATGACGCCTCTCTTTTGGTGCATGCATTGGTTTTCCGTCATCATTGCCGACGAAATGATTTACTAGTCTTATCGAGGCGTTATGGGACACCGGGAGGGGGGTCGCGGGTCAGCTGGACGGAACGGTCGTCGTGCTCGTTGTCGAGGCCGAGCAGCTGCCGATAGATTAGTAGACTTGGTGTGACAGGCATGTAACAGCTTCGCTACAAGCGCGCCGCGTCGTGCCTGCGCGCTACGCTGCCATATGGTTTCGGGAACGCGAAAAGAGAAGCGCAAGAAGCGGCCGATCGTCCACAGCCGGCACGGCAGCTTTCGCTTCCAGACCGGAATGGTGACGGCGAATCTCTTGCACCGCGGTTTAGCCATGGCCGACGCCATGGCGGTCGCGCGCGAAGTCAGAGAGAACGTGACCGGTGTCGGTGAGATCCGTTCCGACCAGCTCGAGGAGGCCATCTTCGAGTTGGTGAGGCAGCGCCTGGGGCAAGACATTGCGGAACAGGTTCGGCGCAAGCAAGACGCTGAACCGAGCGGTCCGATGCTCGTCGAAACTGCGCGCGGGCGAATGCCATTCTCCAGTGGGGCTATCCTTGGGCTGCTCGAAACTTCGGGGCTGGGGCTCGACGCGGCCATGGTTCTGGTGGGCAAGCTCGAGCGCTGGGTTCGCGCCTACGACGGCGTGCTCTTGGAGAAAGCTCTCAATCGCGAGGTGGAGCGATTGCTCCTCGAAGACCATGGCCCGGAATACGCCCGGCGCTATCGACTCATCGATTGGGTGAGGCGTTCCGAGACGCCAGCGGTGCTCTTGATCGGAGGCGCGACGGGAACCGGGAAATCGACTCTGGCCATGGAGCTGGCGTCGCGCCTGGGGGTCGTGTGGGTAACCAGCACGGACATGATTCGTGAAACCATGCGCACCGTGCTTTCGGCGGACCTGGTCCCCGGGCTTCACGATCACTCGTTTCGTGGCATGGTTCTGGGGGGTCAGGCGCTGAGCGACCCGCGCGAACGGGTGCTGGCGGGCTTCCAGCAGCAGGCGGCGCAAGTGGCGGTGGGCGTGCGTGCGGTGATCCGGCGAGCCATCCGCGAGAGCGCACATATCATCATCGAAGGAACGCATATTGCCCCGCCGTTCTGGCAGTACCTGCCTCCCGGGTCCAACGTCGCTCTTGCCGGCTTCATTCTGGCCGTCCCCGACGAGAAGGAGCACCGCGCGCGCTTTCCTCAAAGAACGAGACAGCAGGCGGAGCGCCAGGCGGAACCCTATCTCGATGCGATGCAGTCCGTGCGTTGGATCCACGATGAGCTGCTGAGGCTGGCGGAGGACACGGAGGCGGTCGTTCTGCCCAACATCGAGCGCCAGAGGACTTTGACCAGCGCCGTGGACTTCTTGAGTCGCGAGCTACCGGTCGACGTGCACGACTCGTTGGTTCCGCGGCCGAGCCAGCGGGTGCAGACCGACGTGGTGCCTACCTTGTTCCTCATCATCGACGGCCTTGGCGACGAACCGAATCCGGCGCTGGGTGGTCAGACCCCACTGGCTGCGGCCAGCACGCCGACATTGCGCCGTCTGGCGGCGGCTGGTGGGCAAGGCCGCGTGAGGACCGGAACCGAGTCGGATCAGATTCCCTCGACGGACGACGGTATCATGGCACTTTTGGGAGCTCGTGAGGATGCGGGCAAGTACGGCCGCGGCTTGTTCGAGTCGTTGGGTTTGGGTTTGCCCGTGCCGCCGGACGCCGTTCTGTTTCGCGGCAATCTCGCGACCGTCGCGGATGACGGTTCGATCACCGATCGTCGAGCGGGCAGGATCCGGGAGGGAGTCCCCGATCTGCTCGCCGAACTCGCAAACGTACCCCTGCAAGGGGGTATCGTCGGCAAAATCTATCCTGGGCACGAGCACCGCGTGCTGGTGACCTTGCTGGGCTCGGGGCTGTCGCCGAAAGTTTCGGATACGGATCCAGGAGGGCGCGTACCGCTCCAACGGTTCGACAATCCGCGACCTCTCGACAGCTCGCCCGAGGCGGCTCGCACCGCCGAGGCGCTGGCCGAGCTGCTCTCGATCGCCTCGAAACATCTGGCGCGGCATCCGGTCAGCCAGGCGCGCTTGGCCAAAGGGCTCTCGCCCGTCAACGCCATCTTGACCCGTGGCGCGGCACGCCCGCCTGCCATCCGCCCGGATCACGCTTGGATTGGCGCGATGGTGGCGGGGTGCAACACGGCTCTTGGCGTCGCCCGGTATGTGGGACTCAAGGCGGCGCGTTCGAGCGGCATGACGGGCAACCTCGACACCGATTTGCATGCCAAGTTCGCCACGGCCGGCGAGCTCTTGAAGGATCACGACTTCGTGGTGGTACACGTCAAGGGTACCGACGTTGCGGCCCACGACAAAAAGCCGCTAGAAAAGCAGGCGTTCATCGAGCGACTGGACACGGCGCTCGGGGAATTTCTCGTGAGCCACACCGAGCTCAGTGGCAAATTGCGCGTGGTGGTCTCCGCTGACCACGGGACGTCGTCATTGACGGGCAATCATTTACCCGACCCGGTTCCGTTGCTGCTTGCCACCTGGCAGGCGGATGTGGAGGACGAAGCGGATTTCGACGAGGCGAGCACCGCAGATGGTGCGCTCGGCCTATTGGAAAGTGGTGATCTCGCGGAGCTGCTGGGCCTGAGCACTCCCGAGGAGGTTTCCGTCGAGTCACAGACATCTCGCTAGCGCTTGCTCATCGCCGGAGTTCATTGGAGAGCCGCTGGTAGATATCCAGATAGCGCTGGGCGATGATGGACCAGCCATAGGTTGCCTGCGTGCGCTCGCGCCCGGCTCGCCCCAGGTGTTTTCCGAGCTCCCGCTGCTGTTCCAGCCTGGAGATAGCCGACTCCAGCGCCTCCGGGTCGTTGGGCTCGACGAGTAGCCCGGTCTCCTCATGCTGAACCAATTCGGGAATCGAGCCCGCGCGGGTGCTGACGAGCGGGGCGCCAATGGCCATCGCTTCGGCCATCGCGTTTCCAAAACTTTCGTGCCGAGACGGCAGCACCGCCATCGCGCAGTTGGCCAGTGTGTCGGCGAGCTCGGCGGGACCGAGCCATTCGCGCCACTCGACGCGACCGGCCAGGCCGAGCTCCGCCGCCTGCTGGCGCAGGCTGGCGGATTCGTCGCCGCGCCCCACGACCAGCAGCCTGCGTTCCGCGTGGCCTCGGGCCAAGGCGGCGAGCAGCACGTCCAGGCCCTTGTCGCGCTCCAGACGGCCGAAGAACAAGAGGGGGCGCGCCTGGGCCGACGGCGCCCACCGCTTTTCGAAGAACACCGCCGACACGCCGTTGGGGACTACTATCAGCTTGCGCGCGTCGGCGCGTAGGGCCACCGCCACTTGCGCCGCCGAGTAGGCGCTCGTGGGGCAGCAGGCATGGGAGAAACGCACCGCCTGTCTCAATACCAAGTACTTCGGTTCGCTGAGCCAGAGCCGGACGAGCTCGAAGGTGCCCGGCCCATCTTCTCGCAACATCGCTTTCGGATAGTCCGGGTAGCGCGGCGTAGTGACCACGGGGATGCCTCGCGACCGCGCCCAGCGCGCCGCCAGCACGACCTCTTCGCCATTGCCATGTAGCGCGTGAATGGGCGATGCCCGATGGAGCTCGCGAACGACTTGGGCGACACTGAGAGCGTTGAGAGAACGCAGCGGCGCGGCGCGCCTGCTCTTGACGTCGAAGAAGGTCGCCCAGTGAATCCGGTACGCGGTGTTCGGAGTCGGAAAGCTCTCCCAGGGGGGACGCGTGTACACCACCGAAACGTCGTGGCCGGCCTCGGCCAGGGCCGCGGCAAGCTCGTGGGTGGAGCGCTGCCCCCCGCCGGAATACGCCGACCAGGGCGAGAAGTTCGTGGTGAGCACCAGTCGCACGGTTACGGGTTCCGCCGTTGCCCAGGTGGGCCATGGCCTTGCATGGCCTCCAGCATCTGCTCGGCTGCATGAGCCCAGGTGCCCTCGCGTTCCACGAGCGCCCGCCCCTGCGAGCCGAGCCTGTTCGCATAATCCGGGTCCTGAAGCAGTCTTCCGAGCGCCTTGCTCAGCTCCTCCGGAGCGTCGGGCTCCACGAGCAGCCCCGTGCGACCATGCTCGATGGCGTCGACGATGCCCCCGGTGCGCGCTCCCACCACTGGCTTGCCGCAAGCGTTTGCTTCTCTGAACACCAGACCGAACCCTTCCACACTGGGGTGTTCGTAACGCGCCGGCATCACGAACACGTCGCACGCGTGGTAGGCCATGACCAGGTCGCGCTCCGGTAGCCTGCCCAGGAAAGTGACGCGGCCCTGGACACCCAGGTCCTGACTCAACCGCTCCAGGTTTTCTCGCTCCGGTCCGCTGCCGACCACGGCGTATTGCACGTCGGGAATCGAGCGAGCGAGCGAGGGGAGAGCTTCGATCACGGTGTCGATGCCTTTGCGGCGCACGAGCCGCGCTGCCGTTACCAGCAGCGGACCGTCACCGATGCCATGCTGCTGGCGCCAGGACTGCAGTCGTTGCTGCTCTTCCTGGCTCAGTGCGAAGTGCTCGAGCTCCGTCCCGTTGAACACGACGTGGATGCGCTCTGCGTCGACACCGAGCTTCTGAAGCAAACCTCCCGTGTAGTGGCTGACCGGAAAGAACCCGTCCATCGTCGTGAGCACTCGCTCACGATGCCGTATGTAGGCCTTGCCGAGCAGCCCAGCCTCGTTCGGTACCCGGATCAGTTCCTGGCCGTGTGCGGCGCAAAAGACCCGATCGAGCAAGCCGAGTTTTTTTGTCAGCGAGCTCGCCGCGCCACTGTACCACTGCGCCAACAATGCAGTCTCGTAGCCTCCTTTCAGGCAGGTCAGACACAAGAAGGGTAACAGTGAGTAACGCATCGCATCGCTGGGCACCGGGATGCGGTACACCGGATAGGGCAAAGTGCGATCGTACGTTCGGCAGCCGCGATGCGCCGGAGCGAGCACCCCGAGCCGCTCGGTGCGCTCGAAGAAGCGATCGGCCAGTGCCTTCGAATATGTCTGGATTCCGCCCACGGCAGGCGGGAAGTCCTGTGTCACCAAGAGCAGTCGCATGCAGCGAAGCGGTAGCGCGAATCAACCGCCCGCGCGGTTTCTAGCACGTGCCTGGAATGCCGCCAACTACTGAGACGGACACTCGGAGCCGCGGGGTTCCTGCTCTACTCTTGCTTTCGGGTTTCGACGCGGCACGTGGAAACGATGGTTGCTCGGCCGCAAAACCTGCTGCTAAAAGCTCCGCTGAGCCGCTCGAGGCTGGTGAGAAGCATGCGTATTCTGCTCGTGGCAACCGACGTTCAGGTTCCGGGAAGCCACGGTGGATCCACTCATGTGGGCGAGCTGATGGCAGGACTGTCAAAGCGCGCCGATACGCTTTTGTTGGCCCGCTCGGACTCGACAGGTGAGGCCGTCGTGCCACTGGGGCAGCCGCTGCGCCATGCGAACAAGCCGCTCCGCCACGTGGATGCCGCGAGGCTGTTTCCTCGCGCCTACCAGCTGGCCAAGCGTTTTGGACCAGACGTGATTTACGAGCGTTGCTCGTCCTACGGGTTGGGGGCGATGTTGAGTCTGGCGACTAGCGCGCCCCTGCTCACGATGGTTCTCGATGAGCGGTATAGCTGGTTGTCACTGCTCCGTGCGGAGACTCTGGTGGCTACCGAGCTGAGTCTGATCCCGAGGCAGGTGCGCCACAAAGCGGTCGCGGTGCACTGGGGGGCCAATGTGGATCATTTTGCCGCGGGGCTCGACGCTGCACTCTCGCGACGAGCATTGGGGCTGCGGGCGGACGCCTTCGTAGTGGGCTATGCCGGATCGTTCAAGAGCTGGCATGGTCTGGAAGGGTTGGTTCAGGTCGCGACGATCCTGAAGCCGCGCGGCGCGCATTTCTTGATGATCGGCGACGGCCCGTGTCGTCTGGAGATTGAACGCGCTGTGCGGCAGCGTGGGCTGACCGAGTGCTTCTCGTTTCTCGGACAGATTCCCTATGAGGATGTCCCGCGCAGTCTGGCGGCCGCGGACGTGTGTGTGGCTCCTTTCGACCCGGACAAGCACCGCCCTTCCCGAGAGTTGGGCAGCTTCGTGCTCGACCCACTGAAGGTGTTCGAGTACCTCGCCATGCAGAAGCCGACCGTGACGATTCGCGCGGAGAATCTGCTCAGGATTTTTCGGGACCGCGAACACCTCCTGCTGTACGAACCCAACGACCAGGCGGCCCTTGCTCAGGCTCTCCTCTGGGTGCTCGAGCACCCGGAAGAGGCCGCCCGGATGGCGAACAAAGGTCGCGAACTCGTGCTGGCCGAGTACACCTGGCAAGCGCACGCGGACCACCTTCATGCCCTATTCGAGCGGATGTCTCGGCGCCCCGCGCGCTCGAAGCGCGCCGGTTGAACGCGACCTCCGCTCGGCCCATGCTTGGCGGGTGTCCCGACCACGACTCGACATCACCTACTGTCGCCGCTGCCGCTTCTTGCCGCGCGCGAACTGGATTGCGGGGGAGCTTTTGACCACCTTTGCGGACGAGCTCGGCGAAGTGGCCCTCGTACCCGGCGGCTCGGGGGTCTTCGAAGTTCGCCTCGAAGGGCAACTCATTTTCGACCGAGCCGAGCGCGGGCGCTTCCCCGAGCCAAAGGAGCTGAAGCAGCTGATCCGTGATCAGATTGCACCGGACAAAGAGCTCGGGCATTCGGACCGCTGAGCCCGACCGCGGGCTCTCCTTGTTGGAGCGGGTTGCGTGCTTGTGTGGCGCCTTCCGGCGTGAAAGACTCAGCGCAGGGATGAATCGTGGAGGACAGTGTGAATGAGTGCGAAGGGCTCTCAGGAGCAAGGCCAGGCATCCTCAAGACGGTGTTCACCGTTGCGATGTTTCTAACCTTGATGTACCTGGCGCCAACCGCGAGCGCCTACTGTCGTGCCACCACGTGCGACCCCGAAACGGGAGACCAACCCGACAGTTGCAGATATGGGAACGACGGCTGTGCGGTGAACGGCGTTCCTCTACGTTGGAAGACCGGTTGCGTATCGTTTTCGGTCAATGAAGCGGGGTCGAAGAAGCGCTCGATCAGCTACGATGATGCGCACGAGAGTGCTCTTCGAGCTTTCGAGACATGGTTGCATGCCGATTGCGGCAAGGCCACGCCGGGGATCGAGATTCTCGACATAGGCGCCGCCTCATGTGGCGAACCGCAGTACAATCTACATGACGGCAATGCCAATGTTATCTTGTTCATGGACGATGCGTGGCCTTACGACGACACCTTCGATTCGCTCGCGGTCACGACCTCTACGTTCAACACAGAAACGGGCGAAATCTATGATGCCGACATCGCGGTGAACAGCCATGAAATGCCCATTACGGCGACGCGCGCTGAGCCGCAGTACGACCTCGGGCGTATTCTGATCCACGAGGTTGGGCACTTCTTTGGCCTGTCGCATTCATTCGTGCCGGGGGCGGTCATGCGCGGTCGGGACATCCCGGCTCTGGTCTTGGCCCCGGACGACATGGCCGGGATTTGCGATGCTTATCCACCGGTTACGCTGGAACCCAGCACGCGCTGCGCGCCCAGGCACGGCTTCTCCGCCGAGTGCGCGCCTCACGAAAGCGCGGGGTGCTCATGCGGGTTCGCGGGCCGCTGGCGGCGCGGCAGCGCGGGCGCGTGGCTGGGCCTGGTGCTTGGGCTGGCGCTGCTCGGACGTCGGCGAAGGGGCCGACTGGCAATCGGCTCAATCTGAGTCTCTCGCGGCACGCTGGTTGACCGTGAGACGCGCGGCTCTATACGACGACATCAGCCGGTTACTCGTGTCAAGGAGGTATTCTCGTGAAGCGAATTGGAGTCTACGGATCTGGGCCAGTGGGTGAAGCACTCGCGAATGGCCTCTTGAAGCACGGCTACGAAGTCATGCGTGCGTCGCGCACTCCGGACAAACTGAAGTCGTGGCTGGAACAAGCGGGTTCGGGCGCGCATACCGGCTCGCCGAGCCAGGCGGCTGTGTTCGGCGATGCACTGATTCTGGCGGTAAAAGGATCAGCGGCGGAAGAGGCACTCGAGGCGGTTGGCGTCGATGCACTCGACGGCAAGCTGGTCATTGACACGACCAACCCGATCGCGGATGCGCCTCCGACGAACGGCGTTTTGAAGTTCTTCACCACACTCGACGACTCACTGATGGAACGCTTGCAGCGTAAAGCGCCCAAAGCGAAGTTCGTCAAGGCGTTTTCGTGTGTTGGCAATGCAATGATGGTCGATCCTGATTTCGACGGCGTCCGGCCCACGATGTTCGTGTGTGGCAACGACTCGGGGGCCAAGCAGCAGGTCGCGGGTCTTCTCGAAGAGTGTGGCTGGGAGGTCGCGGACATGGGCGCCGTGGAGGCGGCCCGCGCCATCGAGCCGTTGTGCATGCTCTGGTGTATTCCAGGTTTCCGGGAGAATCGCTGGATGCACGCGTTCAAGTTGCTCGTCAGATAGCTCTTTCGGCGTCTGCGGCCGCGCGGTTTACGGACGTGCCGGCCCATGAGAGCATGGTGCGATCATGGATCGGGAACTGATCGCGCGGCTGATAGGAGATCTCGAGAGACTCCATGCGGGCTTGGACGACGAGCCTGACAGCGCGGCAGGTGCCTTCGACGGTAAGGACGTGGATCGTGCGCAATGGCTCGCGGGCATTCTTGCGCACTCGCCGGACGTGATTTCGGTGCTCGATCTGGCGGGAATGTTGCTGTACGTGAGCCGCACGCCTACTGGGCAAGATCCTGCGCCCTATTCCGGTCACCATTCATCGGAGTTCGTGCCTCCTCCGTTTCGCGATGCTTGGATGCAGGCGCTCGAACGGGCTGTCGAATCCGGGCAACCCCAGCATGTCGAGGTTTTCAGTTCGGGCGACTTTTATTGGGACACGCGCATCGTGCCCATTAGACAATCGGGCCGCGTTACCTGGTTGCTCACGATAGGCACCGACATAACTGCGCAACGCCGAGCGGAAGCGGCGCTGGCGATGCAGCACGAGCAATTGCAGTTGGCGCTCGAGGCCTCCGGCATGGGGCAGTGGTCCTGGGACATAGCAAATGACCGGGTCGTTTGGGACAGCGCGACCAAGAAGATATTCGACTGGCCCGAAGAAAAGGAAGATATCGATTTTTCGGCGTTTCTCGAGCGAGTGCATCCGGCGGATCGCGAGCGCGTGCGAAAGGCTGTCATGACCACGGTCGAGTCGGGGGGGCATCAGACCATTCAGTGCCGCATCGTGCTGTCCGATGCCTCGACTCGCTGGATCTTCTGCAAGGGTCGAGTCCTGAAAGATGGCCAGGGTAAGGCGTGCTCCCTGCTGGGTGGTGTCATGGATGTCACGCACGCCAAGCGCACCGACGAGCAGCTACAGCGCGCGGCGAAGCTCGAAGCGATTGGCCAGCTCGCGGGTGGAGTGGCTCACGATTTCAACAATCTCTTGGTGGCGATTCTGGGCAACATCGATCTCGCCAAGCTGTGCCAAGACGAGCGAGAGCGAAGCCAACGGTTGGCGGACGCCACGGAGGCCGCCAATCGGGCCGCCGAGCTGACTCGGCAGTTGCTGGTTTTCGGACGACGCCAGCCGCTCGAGCAGGCGCCGGTCGATTGCCATGCATTGCTCGACGACACGCTGCGTTTGCTCGGCCGCTTGCTGCCCGAGACCATTCGTGTGGAGTTGCGACGCGCGGCAGATTTGCCGCGCGTGTTTGGTGACCGAGGTCAGCTCGAGCAGGTCGTCGTGAACCTGTGCCTCAACGCGCGCGACGCCATGCCGCGCGGAGGCACCTTGTGTGTCGAGACGGAGCTGACGCACGTGGACTCCCGGTTTCGCGAAACCCGTCCCTGGGCGCGTCCGGGCAATTACGTTGTGATTCGCGTTACGGACACCGGCATCGGCATCGCTCCCGACCAGCTCGACCACGTATTCGAACCCTTTTACACCACCAAGAGCAGCGGGACCGGACTCGGGCTCGCCACGGCATACGGAGTGGTCAAGCGCCACGGCGGCTTGCTGCACGTGAGGAGTGAGGTGGGGAGGGGGACGACCTTCGAGGCGTTTTTACCGGCCGCGGAGCAGGCTCCTCTGGAGGCCCGCTCCGAGACAGACCAGCCCGAAAGGGGTGGGCGTGAGACGATCCTCTTGGCGGAGGACGAAGCAGCAGTCGGGGCCGTGATCACTCGTATGCTCGAACGCGTGGGCTACCGAGTGGTGAGCGTCGAGGACGGGCAGCAGGCCGTGGATCGTTATCGCGATGCGCCGGAGAAGTTCTCGCTATTGCTCTTCGATGCTGTGATGCCCAGGAAAGGCGGGCCAGAAGCGATCGCCGAAATTCGGGCGCTGAACCCGGACATCCCCGCGATCGTGTGCAGTGGCTATACCGAGGCGGCAGGTTCGTGGGGCGGCATCGGCGAGCGTGTCCAGTTCGTCGCGAAACCGTACGAGCCAGACCACCTGCTCGGTATCATGCGGCGTTTGCTCGACAAACCGAGCTGAAATGGCGAGTCGAGCCCGGGCTGTGCTACGCCCTGGAGCGGTCGCGCAGGATCGCGTACAGGTCCTTGGACGTGAGCACTTCGAGCGTAAGGGCACCCAACGAGATGGTATCACCTGGCCTGACTTCGACCTCTTCGTCTGCATCCACCAGGCGGCCGTTGTGCCGGGTGGTGTTGGACGATTTGGCATGTCTTAGCGTCAGCGTACCAGTGCCCGTATAGGATAGGTGTGCATGCACCTTGGAAACGAAGGGCATGCGCACCACCACGTCGCAGTTCGGGGCCCTGCCTACGGTCATGCGATCCGGGAAAGGATTCTGCGGGTTCTTCTGAATGGGCGAGACGCGATACTCGTCCGGATAGGGATCGCTCATCTGGGTTGCGTGGGACGTGTGAAAGCTGAACTCTGCCCTAGGTTTCTGGGCGCCAACCTCTTTTGCCGAGGGGCGTTTGACCAGGAACATGGGAGGACACTTGGCGATGAAGTCAGCTGGGTCGGCGGGCTTGGCCAGCTCCATGTAATCCTCTAACGATTCCACTGTAGTGAACCTACCACGAAACCCGTGCACGGTCCTCAGCGAAGAATCCACGTTTGCTGTACCTGCCTTCGAGGTACGAGGACCGGCGCCGCGAGGGATCCATGGTCGGTGCGGCGGGTACCCCCGGGCGATCGCAGCGCCGCACTCGGCTACCTCAACACAACCAGTGAGACGACTAGTGCCAGCAACACCGCAAGCACCAATGCCGTTGCCTTCCACCAGTCACGAGGCGCCCGTCCCCGTGCTTCCCGTCGCATGGGCTGGCGGGCCAACATCAGATTGGGGTCCCGAAGCGACTCGAGGTTCGGGAGCATGGGGATACTGTCGATGGGGGCCGCGCCAATGCGCGGCGAGGTCCCCGTTCGCGCTTCTCGTTTGGGGCCTTCGCCTTCGAACACGGGCATGAAGATCTGCGTCATTTCGTCATCTCGGTCCGCGCCCAGCCCTCCTGGTTCGACGAACATCATCTGGGTGGCATCGTACTTCTCGTCGACGACAAATGGCGGTTCTCCGGCAGTTGTCTGGCCTTTGCGCTCGGGTGCGGGCATGGCCGGCGGCCTTGCGGTAATGCGTTCGGTTTCGCGTACCAGCTGGCTGGCGTTGAAAACACGAGTGGCGTCCTCGCTGACGCGATCCGCGGTCTCTGCTTCGCACACCCCGAGCTTGGTGCGCTGGCGTTGGAGCACGGGACCCATCAGGCTCCTTATGGCGAAGCCCACCTCGCCCTCCGTGGCGATACACCCAGGGGGGAGCTCCTCCAATGCGTGAGCCATCTCTTCGGAATCCTGGAAGCGGTTTGGCTCTCCAGGATTCTCTGCGCGCGCAATGATGGAGGCTACGAGGTTCTCGAACGGCCGAGGCACCATGAGCTCCCCGCGCTGATTGGTCAACAGCCGCCGCAGCTCCGCACCGGCGGCCGCCACGTCAGCGTCCGCTTCCTGCTTCGAGCTGTCCGCTGGAGGGCCACTGCGCCGTTCTGGTCCGTGCAGCAGCCGAGAGACACCGACCTCGGTAAGTAGTGTTTCTCCATATTCGGCTACCCACACCGTGTCGGAGAAGATGGTTCTTGGAACCCACCAATTGCTGGTCTGTTTCAGCAGTTGCCTGGCGCTAGCAGAGGCCCGGAGGGCGTCGTGGATAATCTTCAGCCCTACCTTTGCCTCCATCACATCTTGCTGCGCTTTGGTGGCGGTGCTGACCTGCAAAAGCGAAGCTCCCATGATGTACTCGCTAGCCACGTGGATCACGCCGTCCAGGGTTGCCAGCCCCAAGACTTTGATGATGCTCGGATGAGCCACCAGGCGCGCGGCGGCAACCTCCTGAGCAAGCTCGTTCGCGCTCTGGTTCGGGGTCCGGCGTAGAAAGACTTGTCGCCCCGCGTCCGTGCCTGCCAACAGGCGCCCGATGCTCGCCGTGCCCGAGGGCCCGTCGAACAAGTCGAACAGTACCTCGCACGGAAGAAGCTGCGTGCGAATGCTCGAATTCAAACCGTCATCCTGGTACTCGGGTCTACAGCATGGTTTACGGCCCATTGGGGCTTGAACCGGAGCTGTTCGAGCCGTTTTGTATCGAAGGCGTGCTCCGAGAAACGGGTAGCACGCCGTTGAGGCCGGATCACTACAGCTACCGCGAATGAACCTTGCACACCAGTTGCCGCAATGTATGTATGTGTGTGGCGTGTGATTACGATCCTCGCCGATTCGACCGTTTCTGGGCGGCGCGCTGCCATTCAAATGGTGCCCCGCGCCATCATTGTGCGGTCCGCCCCCAAACTGCATCTTCGTACGAGAGCGAGCAGCCTTAAAGCATAAGTCGAGCGGTTCTCCGGGTTTATCCCAGCGTTCTCGTGGTCGCGCGGGTCTTTTATTGCGCGCGGCCTGTCCGTAATAGTGCAGAGGTGTCTCTCTCGAACGAGAATGGAATCGGCTGCGCTCGCGGCTCGGATAGATTAAGCTGAAGCTGGTACTGGAGCCCAGGTGTCCCACCGAATGTCGCTCTCACAACTACATACAGGCTCGGCATCGGAAAGCGAACCCAGCCGGACCATGATCCGCACCGTCGGCAAGTGCCGTATCCTGGCGGAATTGGGCCATGGCGGGATGGCGAACGTCTACCTGGCCGTGCAGCGCGGACAGGGCGGGTTCAACAAGTTGGTGGTGCTCAAAGCGTTGCGCCCCGAGCTTGCAGTTGAGCCGACGCTTTCGATGTTTCTGGACGAAGCGCGTGTGGCGGCCCAGCTAAACCACGCCAACGTTGTGCAGACCTACGAGGTAGGTACTCACAACGATCGTCACGTCATCGTGATGGAGTACCTCGAGGGGCAGGCGTTTTCTCAGGTGCTTCGTCAGGCAGGGGTTCAGGGTAAGGAGCTGCCTCTGGCTCTCAAGTTGCGTGTCATCATCGGTGCACTCGAAGGCTTGCACTACGCGCACGAGCTCACCTCCTACGACGGCACGCAGTTGCACTTGGTACACCGCGATGTTTCACCCCAGAACATCTTCGTGACTTACACCGGCCACGTGAAGGTGCTCGACTTTGGCATCGCCAAGGCGGCGAGCTCGACCACGGAAACTGCGGCCGGGGTCGTCAAGGGCAAGCTCTCCTATATGGCGCCCGAGCAGCTGAGCGGCGATCATCTGGACCGCAGGGCGGATGTGTTCTCGGTGGGCTGCATACTCTGGTCTTTCGCTACGGGCAGGCGCCTCTGGCAAGACCTGAGCGACGTGCAGGTGATGCGTAAATTGTGGGATGGAGAAATTCCAAGTCCCAAGAGTGTGAACCCGGCCTGCGACGACGAGTTCGCTCGCATCATCCAGAAGGCGATGGCCTGCGAACCGGACGAGCGCTATGCGACGGCGCTCGACCTCCAAGCGGACCTCGAGAAATATGCGGATGCGCTCGGGCCGACCGTGAAACAGAAGGAAATAGGCGCTGCGGTCTCCGAGCTGTTTCGCTCGACCCGCGACGAGCTGAAGCGGCTCATCGAGCTGCAACTGAAGCGGATCGACAGCGGCGAGGATAGCTCCGTCGGGGTGCCGATCATCGGTATTCCCGATGTCAATCCCTCGGCCAGCCAACAAATCGAGCAACCCGCGGTTACCCGCGGTCGTAGCTGGCTACCGCTGGCGATGGTCGTATTGGCTGCAGCCCTCTTGGCGGTGTTTTTCGGCACCAAGCAATTCGCTCCTCCCCCGCAGCCAACGGTCATCGTCCAGCAGCCCGCAGAGGCGAAGCCTGCTGCGCCCGAACCGGTGCACGAGGAAGAGGTATTGCCCTTGGCGACGGTGAGGCTGAATGTCGAGCCGGCGAGTGCCACTGTCTACTTCGATGAGCACCAGCTTTCGCCGGGCACGCGCTCCAAGGTGGTGCCTCAGGACAACAAGGTGCACGTGGTGCGAGCCGAGGCGGAGGGATACCGCACGGCAAGCCTCGAGTTCCCTGCGAGCGGAGACAAAGCCATCGAGCTCAAACTCGAGCAGGAAGAAAAGCCCAAGACAGCCAGAGTCCGGACGGTGATCCGTCGCGTGCCACGGACCACGAAGACCCCCGCTCCCGAGCCCAAGGCAAGCGCGCCGAGCGCGCCGAGCGCGCCCAATTGTTCGAACCCGTTCTACATCGATTCGGCCGGAATCAAGCGCGTCCGCACCGAGTGCAGGTAGCTAGTTCTACAGACCGAGCAAATAGGGAGGGATGGCCTGACAAACCGGCCGCTTTGAGCGCAGCCTCGGGCCCTTACAGGGCCGAGACCGACCATAAGTGGTCTTGCCCGATGCTTCGTATCCGGAGACGGAGGACTAAGAAGCCACGCCCCGGCGTCGCCACGCTGCCAAGGTGATGCCCACGAGCATCATCCAGAGGGGCGCGCGCGGGGCCGATGACCTGCCCGGCGCGGAACAGAGGCAGGCATAGGGGCCTCGTTTGGGATCCTCCAGTATGTCAGCGCCGTTCGTCGTGCCGTTGCGCGAACCACCGGAGGAAGCGGTGCTGTCGGACGCGGTGTCGCTGCCGTGGCCAGTGTCGCTCGTGCGGGGGGGCGAACTCGAGCCACCACCGCCGCTGCCGCCCCCACTGCTCGAAACGTCAGAGTCCCCTGGTTCGCTGCCTGCGGCGCCTCCCTCCCCCGTGGTTGATGCTCCGCCGGCACCCAGAGTCTTTGGCTCGATGTTGACAACGAGGGTGGTAATGCTCGACGCAGGTAGATGGAAGCTGAAAGGATTCTTCACCACTTGCCGCGGTTGCTTGCGCAGCGTCACGTTCTCGGTCGTTAACCAGGGGATGATCGTGATGGGGTCGGCTCCATCGACTCGGAATGACTGCTCGCTGCCGTCGCCGTTGTTGATGGCGACCAGGACGAGCCTATCCTCGTCGGTTCCCAAGTAGGCGGAGATCAACACTTCCGGATTGGGCGCCTCGGATTCCGCTTCGACCCGGACGTACCCGGGTCGCACGAACTTGCTGAAGTGGCCCAACGCATACGCCTGGGGTGCCAGCACGCCGCTGCGCATCAGACTGGTATCGTCATCCGACTTGAGCCACCAATAGTGAAACGCATTGACATTGGCGAGGGTCAGGTGGTCGTGAATCCGAGTTGCCGTGTAGAGCGCCGACTCGAGGCCGTCGCCATTGTGGTAGCTCACCTCGGTTTCCCAGAACTGTAGCCCTGCGTCGTGCGGTGCCGTGTAAGCAAATGGCTCGCCGCCGTAGGAATGCACGGCCACCACGCCCACGGCGCTGGCCGCCTTCTGGTCCGCAAGCAGCGGGTCCGCAAAAAGGGGCAGACTGTCCCAGTTGGCGACCTCCGGCGCAATTACCGGAGTGCCTGGTGCGGCCTCTTCCAGTGCGGGGCCCAAGTAGTCACGGATGAACGTGACCATCTGCTCGGGCGTCCATTCGCAGGTTTCCCAATCTGCAACCCAGTCAGGTTCGTTCTGGGCCGAGATGCCGACGAGCGGGATCCCCTCGGTCTGCTTGGTGCGGGCGAACTCGGCGAGACGATCAGCCCAGTCTTGATAATGCTCGACGAGCAGCGACCCTCCGTCGGTGTCCGAGTCGTTCGTTTTCCAGATGCCTGGCGGTGACCACGGGGCGGCCCATACGGCGACGCCGCGCCGGTGTGCCTTGGCAGCCGCTCCGTTCTCCCAGGTGGTGCCGCTCGGCGTAATGCGCAGGCGCAGTAGGGATAGCCCCAGTCCGAGATCTCGTGAGAAGAAGAGGTCGGCCTCGTCGTCCGTCAGGCTTTGGGTGGTCCATGCAGAGGACGCTCCGAAGCCCGCAATCACCTGATGGGTCTCGCCGGCACTCACTACCACCAGGTTGTCGTCCGGACTCAGCGCGAGGGCCAGGCTGTGAACCGGTTGGGTTTCACCGCAGCCGAGCACGCTGACTGCCAGACAAACGCTGCAGATGGGCGCGCGCTTTCGCCGCTCGAGAATGGACTGGGTGTTGCGTCGTCTATATTGTCTTGATGGGTTCAGAAGCGGGCCCTCAGTTGTGCGCCAGCCCCTCGATCGATGGGAGCGACACTCACCTCTGCTTGGGGTTCGCTCGACGTGTTTCCAAAGTAATAGACGGCCACCGCGCCTGCGAAAGCGGCAACTCCGATGCCCAAGGGAAGATACGAAAGCCGAAACTTTGCACGGATATCGTCGACCTCGCCCTCCTCGCAGCGTGGGCTGCAATCGTCATTCAGCCGGTTGTAGTCCTGAATTCCGCTGAGGCGTAGGTATCCGAACGCGCCAAAGGCCAACACGCTGGTGCCCGCGAGCACGTAGCTGGCGGAGGGGATGGAGCGCGATGGTTCCGCCCGGTACGCCCCATCCGTGTTGGACGCGGGAGGCAGCGGGGCCTCCGGCGGCGCTTCCCCGAATACGACCTCGATCAGGCGGTTGGTGTCGCCGACGTGCGCCACGTGTCGCGCAGTAACAGGATCGAAGCCCGGCGTTTCGAAGCGAAATTCGTACGTCCCCGGGTCCAGACTTACCGGAGTGCCGTCTAGATGGTCGAGCAGCGGCTGGCCATCTAGATCGACTTTGACGTCGACCAGCGCCGTACCGTCCCACTTTTTCGCTGAAAACACCAGAGTGGGTATGTCGCGCTCGAGCTGTTCGTCGAGCTTGACGCACTCCTCTGTGATGGCTGGCACGCTGCATTCGAGACGGGAGCAGAGTTGCGCCAACTCTCGAGCATGCTTGTACTTCAACTTGACCTTCTCGGTCTGCGCCTGTTCATAGGCGTCGGCGCAGTTGCTGGGCTCATCGCTGGCACCGGTGTCCCCGGTTGCGTCTGGGGCTGCGCTTGCGCTTGCGCTTCCCGAGGCCGTTTCCTCCGGCACGGACTCTGTCGACTGAGCGTTGGCCTGTTGTGTGGCTGCCAGCAAGAGTACCAGTACAGTCGTAGCGCTCGTTCTTCTGAATGCTTTGGAGTGGAACATCATGGTCTCACGAAGGCTACGTCATCGATCCAGTAGTCGAACTCGACTCCGGTCGACGCTCGGAACTGAACGCCCACCAGGGTTGCGGGGTCTGGCGCTTCGGGCTCGGGCACGGTGCCGCTTTCGAGGATCAGATTCTCGAACAAGATGGTGTGTCGTTCCCATTCGGGTTGTAGGGTTATCCGGGTGTACCAGTGGTGGTCGCACGTCGTGCAGAGGCCACCGGCGCCGTCGGTATTCCCGTCGGGCAGGGTCACCGTCAGCAAGAAGGGCTCGTCCGACCGTCCCCAGAACGTGATGCCGACGTACGCGCTTGCATCGTACGGCTTCTTGGTGTCCTGGCTACCGCCGCTGTTGTTCAAGTCGAACCCGGTACCCGAGCCCCAGTCGGTGAAGCCACCGCCCGAGTAGTGTATCGCAAACACGCTGTCAGGCCCGCGCTGCCCCGGAATCAGCGCGGCTTCGAAGATGGCCGTGCCGGTGCCGTCGCCGAAGCTGTACCAAGTGCCTTTCCTTCCACCAGTGCTCGGGAGCGACTGGTCCCCATCTTCCATGTCGTCGATGATGTCGTCGCTCTCGATCTCCAGGTCGGGCACACACCTGCCAGCATCGCAAACGTAGCTGGTGCAATCGGATGCGGCGTTGCAAACATCATTGATGTCGCAGGTCTTTCCCGGTGCACAGGAACCCCCGCAGTCGATGTCGCTTTCGTCTTGGTTCACGACGTTGTCGTCGCATGTCCCACCTATACAGCTGCCGGCTTCGCAGACGCTGCTAGTGCAATCCTCGTTTTCCTTGCAGTGCTGATCTTCCAAGCAGGGGTCGCAGGTGCTTCCTCCGCAGTCCTTGTCGGTCTCGTCGCTGTCCTTCTTGCCGCTTTCGCAGTGCTCTACGCATTCACCATTGGCGCAAGCGTTGGAGATACAGTCGCGATCCACTTTGCAGCCGAGCCCGAGTTCGCAACGCTTCTCTGGTGCGCACCCGCCGCCGCAGTCCACGGCAGTCTCGTTCTGGTTCTTGATACCGTCGTCGCAGTTGCCTTCTACACAGACGTTCCCCGCGCAATAGTTGAAGAAGCAGTCGGAATCGTCGACGCAATGATCTCCCAGCTCACAGCGGTCGCAGGTGTTTTCTCCTCCGCAGTCCTTGTCGGTTTCGCCACTATCGCGCTTGCCGTCCGAACAGTGGTCGGGCGGCGCCCCGGCGCCGCCCGTCATGGAGGTGGAGCCGGGTTCGCCTCCTTCCCCTCCGAGCGAGCTGGTCCCACCCGTGCCGGTACCGCCGTTGCCGCCAAGGGCACCTGTGCCTCCGCTGCCCTCACCAGCCGTACCGCCGGACCCGCCGTCGACCAGACCGCTCTCATCGCCGGCGATCAGCGAGTCCAGATCCGGCTGGCAGGCGCTGAATGTGGCGCCGGACGTCCCGGCGCTCAGTACCAGCCAGGTGAATTGGCGTGCGCGCGCGCTGCTGAAACGGCGTGGTCGCCGACCTGCGGTAGTTCCGTCGCCTCTGCGAAACGAGTTCATACTATCGTCCGTGAGCCCTGGGCCCGTAGTCTCAATTACGAACACTCGCGACGCAAGCTAAGGCCTGGTACCCTGTGCCCCCGTGGGCTGCGTCCCAGCGATTGACCCCCGGGTTGGCCCGGCCGGCCGCAAAGTGCGACGCACACATACAGCTCATGCGGCTGTGGCACACCGTGCCAGAGTCTCGCTTTGTCCCTCGGTGAAGTAATTTTGCATCCCGAGATATGGCTAGGCAAATCGAACCGATCAGCTTAGCTTGGAGCCCGGCGGACCGTAAGGGGTAAGGAGCGCGATGCCGCGCTGCACCAGTCAACTAGTGAATGGACCGCCGAGGGAGCAAAGAGGGCTAGAGTATGACTCACCGGACTTGGACCTATAAATGGGTTGTCAGCATCATCGGTTTGGTTTGGGTTGGGGCGTGTGCCGATGATCCCAGTAGCAGTTCGACAGGTGGAAAAAGCTCGACCACTGACACCAGCGGCGGCGTGACTGGGAGTACCTCCGATTCGAGCAGTTCCGGTAACAATTCGACTTCGACGAGCGGTGGGAA
Organism: uncultured delta proteobacterium; assembly: GCA_963809955.1. Taxonomy (GTDB): domain Bacteria; phylum Myxococcota_A; class Polyangia; order Polyangiales; family Polyangiaceae; genus JAICQQ01. The sequence goes on along the minus strand of CAWELQ010000004.1, from coordinate 93,978 downwards.
GACAAGCTCGACCAGTAGCACCAGCTCTTCGGGGAGCGGTGGAACCGATGCGAGCGGCGGCTCGAGCGGCAGTGGCGGTTCGGATGCGACTGGCGGCAGTGGCGGTTCGGGCGGAACGGGGGCGAGTGGCGGCAGTGGTGGAACTGGCGGCGGCAGTGGTGGAACCGGCGGCGGCAGTGGTGGAACCGGCGGCGGCAGTGGTGGAACCGGCGGCGGCAGTGGTGGAACCGGCGGCGGCAGTGGTGGAACCGGCGGCGGCAGTGGTGGAACCGGCGGCGGCAGTGGTGGAACCGGCGGCGACGCTGGTGGCGCCGGTGGCATGGGCGAAGGCGGTCAGGGCGGAGCCATGCCTTGCGAAGGCAATCTGTTCGAAGGCTGCGGGTTCGAAAGTGGAACTCTCGAGGGTTGGTCGGCCCGGGGCGGCGTCACGCTGACTCCGACGACGGCGGACGCCTACGAAGGCGACTACTCGGTGGCGGTGACCGGCCGCACCGCGAACTGGAATGGGATCGCGTACAATGTGCTCGGGCTGTTGGAAACCGGTGTGAATTATCAGGCGACGGTATACGCCAAGGTGATCTCGGGGGGCCCGACGTCCGTGAGACTGACCCGACAGCTGAACTGTGACGACATCAATGGTGACCAGTATGTCTGGGTTGGTAACATGGATGCAGTAGACGTGGCCGATGGTTGGGTCGAGTTGAGCGGAAGCATCACTCTTGCCAGCGACTGTCCGGCTATCACGGATCTCTTGTACGTCGAGGCGAGCGAGGCGGCGGCGGAATACTACGTCGACGAACCCCTGCTCATCGAGCAGTAACAGGGAACGGGTCCGCGGGTGAGCTCCTGCGGACCCAGACTCCAGGAGAGCCGACCCGCTGGCGTTGGAGAGCATACTCGTTGATTGGATTTGATGGTCCCCGCGGTGACTGAAGCATTCGGAGAGTCATTGTTTCGGGACATCAGACAAGCTTGGGGCCAGAGCGAGCGATGACGCGTTCCGTGCGTCCCGCGGCCGATTCGCTCGGAACTGCGCGGCGGCGCAAGCCAGTAGTCGGATTCTTCGTCGACCGTATCGATGCCAGCTATCAGAACAAGCTGCTGGCCGCACTGGTCGCTGCGACCGAGGAGGTCGGAGCGGCGCTGCTCTGTTTCTGCTCCGGCCCCGCACACCAAGTTCGTGGGGTGCCGGTCAGACATCACGCCTTCCACCTGGCCACGCCCGAGAGCATCGACGCGCTGGTCGTCTCTACGCCGACCTTGGTCAGCGCGATAGGCCACGCGGAGCTGAGTCGGCAGATTGCTCGATTTCAGGGAGTTCCCATAGTGAGCATGGGCGCGGAATGGGCAGGCACCGCGAGCATCGTTCTGGACAATGCTGACGCCATGCAGCAGATCGTCGAACACCTGCTGAGCGATCACGATTGCTGCCGGATAGCCTACGTGCGTGGGCCCTTGGCGAACACCGAGGCGCAAGAGCGCTACCGTGGCTACGTGGCGGCGCTCCACGATGCGGGCATGGATCCGGATCCGCAACTGATTGTTCAGGGCGACTTTCAGCCGGCCTCGGGTGCGGAGGCGGTGCGAGTGTTGTTCGACGAGCGCACGGTGGTGTTCGACGCGCTGGTGGCCGCCAACGACGAAATGGCGGTAGCCGCGATCCACGAACTCCAGCGCCGCGGCGTGCGCATCCCCGCGCAGGTGAAGGTAACGGGGTTCGACGACGATGTCACCGCGCAGTTCGAGCTCCCCTCACTGTCGACCATGCGACAGCGCATTTCGTCCCTGGCACTCGAAGCCGTGAAGCTCGCCATCACGGGGATGGAAATCGACATCAGCGAACGTCTACACACATTACGCACGGAGCTCGTCAAGCGTCGTTCCTGTGGTTGTCCGCTCGAGCGCGAGCAGTTCAGCGTCGCCGCGCCGAAGCGCAAGCAGCATGGAGAACACGAGCCCGCGTTGATCCAACAGCGCGCGGCATTGAGCCGACAAATGCTGGAAGCTGCCCCTGACCTTCTCGAGCCAGAACAATGCGAAGAACTGCTGGATGGCTTTTTTGCAGGCTTGATGAACAAGTCGATGACGGCGTTCATCGAGGCCTGGGACGACGTGCTGCGGGTGGCACTGGAACACAACCGGGAACTTCGGGGCTACCAAGCGGTGACCACGGCCCTGCGTCGTAGTGCGGTGCCGCCGCTGATTCCCTACCCGGGAATGCTGCTGAGAGCCGAGACGATGCTGCACGAGGCTCGCGTGCTGTTGGCGAGCGTAATCCACCAACGTGCTACACAGCTTCAGCTGCAAGAAAAGCGGCTGACTGCCAGGATCTGCGAGGTCGCGCAGTCGCTCATCGTAGCCACGGACGCCGTGCAGCTTTCCGGGTCGATCGCCAATCATCTGCGCGACTTGAATATTCCTGGCTGCTGTCTGGCCGTCTACGAGCCACGTTTCCAGGAAGGTAGCCGCAACAAGATGCGCGTGCTGCTCTGGTGCAGGGATGGCCAGGTGTTGCCCGTCTCGGGAACGGACCAATTTTGCTTCGAAAGTGAACTGGTCAGCGAGCGCTATCTGCGAGTACGCGACGGACACAGTGCAATCGCTCTTCCGCTTTGCTTCGGTGAGGAGAAGTTGGGGCTCGGCATCTTCGAAGTCGGGACTCGTGACGGCACCATCTACGAGGCATTGCGGGCGCAGATCAGCGCGGCGCTCGAAGCCATTGCGCACGGTGTGATTCTGGCCAATACCGACCTCCGGCGTGACCAGCTCGTCGAACGGGCGGCGATCCAGCTCGCCGAGCTGAGGCGTTGCTACCGCGCGGCGCGGGCCGTCAACCACAGCTCCGTACCCGGCGGTGTTCCCGGCGAACCTCCCACGGAGCTAGCCTCGAAGATCGCCCAGCTGGAGACCACTCTGGATGAGCTTCTGGACATGCGCGCACACCCCGACACCCTCCGCGCTCCATCGCGTCTGGTTCAAACCGACCGCGTTCGTGATAATGAAGAGTTGGCGTCGTCCACGACAGGTTTGAAGCGGTAGGCCTGACCCGCCTCCCGCCGACTCTGGGCTGGCGCGTGTACGGTTCGAAGTCGGCAGCGATTCTGTGGCCCGCGCGTATGGCGCCGTGTCAACCGCGTGCTAGAGTTACGTTTGGAGTTCCTGGTGACATCCGCTCGATTCTTCGCGCGGCTGTGGCTACTGTTCACTCTGCTGACTATCGCTTACGCCGCGTGTGACCTCGCACTCAATCCCTGGCTTCGTTTGGAGGTAGGTTTCTCCATGAAGCCAGATCTGGCGCGTCTGCCCGACCTCGTGCACTGGGGTGGGCGACTCTACAACAACGGCGCTTGGTGGCTCCTGCTCTGCAACGCGGTGGCGTTGGGGGGTATGGCTGCTCTGCTGGGTACCGTTGTCAAGTCAGTCTACCGATTGTTTCGCCCGCTCAATGCTGCGAGCGAACCTCGCTCGGCCCGGGTTTCCCAGGGCGCGAGCTCCTGACGCGGCGTCGCCGCTCGAGCCGCTCGAGCCGCTCCAGGGCATCGCAACAAACATCCTGTTTGTCGCTCCAGGGCACCGAACAGGTCCCGCTTTGGCCGGTGGCGACGTGAGCGGAAGCTCTGGAGACGCGAGCCGCGCAAGCCCTGGGGACGAACACTAGTCGTGCAAGAAATATCGAGTAGCATGCCGGGGCGCTGGTTCATCCGATGGCCGGCGCCCACTCGGAAATGTATCGAACACTGCTCGGAATCGTCGCGTGCCTGTTGGGCGCCCTGCTCTTGGTAGGGATGACATTCTCGGCGTCGGTGGAAGAACAGGCCGACTTCCGGTTCGTGAATGACACAGAGCCGAAGACATTGGATCCGCACCTGGCGACCGGCGAGCCCGAAGGGCGGTTGCTGCGTAGCATCTTCGAAGGCCTGATGCGGCTCGACGCCAAGAGCCTGGAGCCCATTGGTGGGGTGGCGAAGTCCTACGACCTGTCCGAGGACGGAACGCGCTACACGTTTCACCTACGCAAGAATGCGAAGTGGACCGATGGTCATCCGGTCACGGCGCAAGACTTCGTCTACTCCTGGAAGCGTATCCTGGATCCGAGGATTGCATCGCAATACGCCTACATCTTGCACGGTGTCGTCGGGGCGCGAGCGGTCAACACCTTCGGCGGTTACGTGGAGTCACTGCGCGGCCCTATCCGCCTTGGCATGCAAAAGCTGATCGCGAACGCGACCAACGGAATCGATGCGCGAAAATGGCAGAGTTTTCTCGACGAGAATCACGTGCACGCAGCGGTCGAGCAGGCGAGCGACGCGGTGCTCACCCAGCGTCTGGCCAAGCGTCGAGGGCGCCTGTCCAGCGAGGAGCTCCGCGACACCGCGCGGCGGCTGTCTGCACAGGCGAACCAATTGGAGACTGCTTACCAAGAGGCGCTCGCACACTTCGGGAAGGACCGTGGGATCTACGCACCCGACGCCTCCACGTTCGTGGTCGAGCTCGAGGCCCCGCTGCCGTACTTCCTGGAGATCACCACATTTTATCCGACGATGCCCGTTCCTCGCTGGGTGGTCGAGGCGCCCGGCAACCAGCACGACTGGTTCATGCCCGGCAAGATTGTCGGCAATGGGCCCTTCGAGCTCCAAAGTTGGAAGGTCAACGATCGGATTCGCCTGGTGAAGAGCCAGACCTATTGGGACAAGGAGCACACCCGCTCGAACATCATCGACGCCTATCCGACCGAGAATCTGACCACCGCCCTCAACCTTTACCTGACCGGCGAAATGGACTGGCTGCCGAAGGCTTACCCCCCGGACCTGGCGCCGCGCCTCAGGCAGCGTCCGGACTTTTACGCGGTGCCGGCGCTCATCGTGTATTTCTATCGATTGAATTGCACGCGGCCTCCCTTCGACGACCCGCGAGTGCGAAAGGCCGTCAATCTCGCGATCGATCGCAAGGTCATTACCGACCAAGTTCTCGGACGCGGAGAGCTTCCCGCGTACCACTTCGTGCCACCCGGCATGCCGGGCTACGACCCGCCCGACAGTGAAATCCGCTTCGACGTCGACCGCGCACGACAGCTTCTGGCAGAGGCTGGCTACCCGGGCGGCAAGGGGTTTCCCGAGATTGGTATTCTTTTCAACACAGAGGAAGTGCACCGGAAGATCGCCGAGGTGGTCTCGGATCAGCTCAGACGGAATCTGAACATTCGGGTAAATGCCTACAACCAGGAGTGGCAGTCCTACCTGGCCACGGTGCGTTCGCTCGATTACGACATGTCGCGAGCCGGTTGGATCGGCGACTACCGCGACCCCAATACCTTCTTGGACATGTGGATGACCAATGGCGGCAACAATGAAACGGGCTTTGCTTCTGCGCGCTATGACTTCCTGGTGCGGGCCGCGGGTAACGTTCCAGGCTATTTGAGCCGGAGCGAGGCTATTCTGGATGCCGTGAAGCACAAGACCCGGATCGAGCGACTCGTCGATGCAGCGCGTACCAAAGATCCGACGAAGCGTCGCGTCGCGCGCTCTCGGCTCCGCATGGCGCTATTGGCCGAAGCAGAAGCCATGTTGGTGCAGGAGGATTTCCCGGTGTTGCCCGTCTACTTCTACGTCAATAGCGGTCTATTGAACCCGAAGGTGAAGGGTTTATACACGACGCTTACACTGCCCGGCGGTGAGCACGCTCCCAATCTGCAGGATCTCCATCCCCTGTATTCGGTGTACAAGGTCAAGTAGAGTGCTCAAGCGCAGCCTCGCCCTGGTCGTCATTCTGGCCGCCGTTACGGCACTATTGGCCGGCGCGATAGGCATCGTGGAAGCCGCATCACTGGTCGGGGCGACGGGCACCATTGCCGCGACTGCTTGGCTGAAAGAACGGCAGGTGCGCGTGCTGGCGCCCCTGCTTCTCGGGTGCGTCGCATTCGCGCTGCTACGTAGCAGAATGGGTATCCCTCTCGGCGTGCTGAGCGCTCTGGGAGTCGGCTGGCTTTCGGCGAAGAAGCTTTCTCTGCCCGTGCTCCGAAGGGCCATGTTCGTCATCCCGTCGCTGGTGCTGTTGATCTTCGTGACCACGTTGCTCATGTATCACGCGCCAGGGAATCCCTTCGCGGGCGAGCGCGCGCCGAGCCCGCAGGTGGAGGCGGCGTTGCGTGCGCAGTATGGTGTGCCCGACACGGCTCTCGAGTTCTTCAAGATCTACATGCAGCGGCTGCTCGTCGAAGGCAGTCTCGGTCCTTCCATCAAGGTCCAGGGGCGGAGCGTCGGGCAACTGCTCGAACCAGCATTTCCTGTGAGCATGGCGCTCGGGTTGCTTGCCATGGTCATTGCTTGCGCTCTGGGGTTGCTGCTCGGCATCAGGGCTGGGCTGCGTCCGAACTCCGCTGCGGATCACGCGAGCATGGGGCTTGCCATGGTCGGACTCTCGCTACCCAACTTCGTGATCGGCGCCGGTCTGATAATCGTATTCGCCTTGAAGCTCGGATGGCTGCCCGTTGCCGGCTGGGGAGGCTATCGGCACTTGTTGATGCCTGCGTTCACGCTGGCCCTGCCATACACGGCGTACATCGCCCGCCTTGCGCGCGGTGGCACCATCGAGATCATGCAACAAGATTTCATCAGGACCGCACGTGCCAAGGGGCTCAGCGAGACTCAGGTGGTATTGCGACACGCCCTCAAGGGCGCGATCTTGCCTGTCGTTTCTTTTCTTGGTCCGGCCGCGGCCGGTATCATGACCGGGTCGTTCGTGGTGGAAACGCTGTTCAACGTTCCCGGCATGGGGCAGTGGTTCGTCAAGGGCGCCATCAACCGTGACTACGCCGTCGTGTTGGGGACTGCAATCATCTATACCTCTCTGGTCACTGCAATGAACCTGTTGGTTGACCTTGCGTACGCCTGGCTAGAGCCACGCGCCAGGAGTGACCTGTGAGTGCGAATGAAACCGGGCGCGAAGTGGTCATCAGTCCTACTCGGGCTGCCTGGCATCGCTTGAAACGGAATCGCATGGCGCTGCTGGGGGCCTTCCTGTTGATCAGCATAGCAGCGGGCAGCTTCCTGGTTCCGTCGCTGTTCGGTTTGGACCCCATCTCGACCAGTCCGGAGCAGCGCTACCTGCCGCCCTCCTGGGCTCACTGGTTCGGAACCGATGCGCTGGGGCGCGACTACGCGGCGCGCGTCCTCGTCGGCGGTCAGACCTCGCTGCTGATTGGGCTGAGTGCCACGCTGGCTTCCGTACTGGTGGGAGTGATGTTCGGGGCCGTCGCTGGCTACTTCGGGGGGCGAGCGGACGAGGTCATGATGCGCTTCGTGGATTTTCTCTATGGTATTCCATACATGTTCCTGGTGATTCTCATCATGCTGATGTTCTCGGAGACGGCCCGTGGCGACCCCTTGCCCGTGTTCTTGGCGCTCGGGCTCGTGCAGTGGCTCACCATGGCCCGAGTCATCCGCGGGCAGGTCCTGGCGCTGCGTAGGCGGGAATTCGTGTTGGCCGCCCGCGTACTGGGCGCCGGGCATCTCAGGATCGTCGTGCGGCACGTCCTGCCCAACGTGCTCGGCGTGATACTGGTGTACGCGACGCTGACCGTTCCGACCGTGATCATCCTCGAATCGTTTCTATCTTTCCTGGGCCTTGGCGTGAAGCTCTCCTGGGGGCAGCTGGTGGCCGAGGGCGTGGGTGTGGTAAACCCCATCGAGTCGTACTGGTGGCTGCTGTTCTGGCCGAGCCTCCTCTTGGCGCTCACCTTGTTCAGCCTGAATTTTTTGGGTGACGGGCTCAGAGATGCGCTCGATCCGAAAACGCGGCACTGAAGAAGCGCACGAGTACATGAGCACCAATCACGCCACCCCTCTACTGGAAGTCGAGCAATTGGAGGCGGAGTTCCGCACCGAAAGCGGTGTCGTTCGTGCCGTGGATCGAGTCAGCTTCCGCATCGATCGCGGCGAGGTGCTGGGACTGGTGGGGGAGTCCGGGTGTGGCAAGAGCGCGACTAGCTTGGCGATCATGCGGCTATTGCCAAAGCCTTACGGTCGGGTCGTCGCTGGCAGGGTGCTGCTCGACGGTGTCGACTTGCTGGAGCTCGCTGAGCGCCAGATGCGCGCCGTACGAGGCAATCGCATCGCGATGATTTTCCAGGACCCCATGTCCAGCCTGAACCCCTACCTTCGGGTCTCCGAACAGCTGTCCGAGGTGGCAGAGCTTCATTTGGGCCTCGGGCGCCGCGAGGGTCTCGAGCGCGCGGTGGACTTGTTGAACAGGGTAGGCATTCCCGACGCTTCCCGCCGCGTTCACGACTACCCTCACGAATTGAGCGGTGGCATGCGGCAGCGGGTGATGATCGCCATGGCGCTCTTGTGCGACCCCGATCTGGTCATTGCAGATGAACCCACGACCGCTCTGGACGTGACCATTCAGGCTCAGATCATCGATCTGTTGTTGGAACTGCGCAGGGAGCGCCAGCTGTCCATCGTGCTCATCACCCACGACCTCGCTGTGGTCGCCGGCAGCTGTGATCGGGTCGTGGTCATGTACGCAGGGCGCGTCGTGGAAACCGCGCCAGCATCTGCGCTGTTCGAGCAACCGGCGCACCCCTACACCCGAGCGCTGTTGAAGAGCGTGCCGCGGGTCGACACGCGGGGACAGCGCCTGTGGAGCATCGAGGGCATGCCACCCAGGCTGGACCGGGGACCCTTTCTCGAGTGCACATTTGCTGCTCGTTGCCCGCATGTCATGGCCGAGTGTCGTCGGGAAGAACCCGAGCTGACACGGGTTTCCGAGGCACATTTGCGCCGCTGTATCTTGCCTCTGGAAGAGCTGACATGAGCCTCCTGGAGGTGAAAGGCGCAAGCGTGAGCTTTCGTACCCGGCAGGGTACGCTGCACGCGGTGGACGGCGTGGACCTCAGCGTTGAGCACGCCGAGACCGTCGCTCTCGTCGGCGAGTCGGGTTGCGGGAAGTCGACGCTCGCGAAGAGCATCGTGGGCCTGGAGTCCCTGGCGGCGGGCGAAATCAGTCTGGATGGACGCGCGCTCTCGAACATGCCGCAACGCGAGATTAGTCGAGCATTGCAGATGGTTTTCCAGGACCCCGACGCCAGCTTGAACCCACGCATGACCCTGGAGCAAGCGATCGCCGAGCCGCTTACCATCCATCGCCTGGCGCGACGCTCGGCGCAAGACGCGCTGGTGTGTACTTTGTTGGAGCGTGTCGGCATCGACCCGGCTTTTCGCAATCGATACCCGCATGAGTTGTCCGGTGGGCAAAAACAGCGTGTTTGTATCGCGAGGGCGCTCGCGGTCGAACCGCGCTTGTTGATTCTGGATGAGGCGGTGTCCGCACTGGATGTCTCGGTGCAGGCGCAGATTCTCAATCTGCTGGCGGATCTGAAGCAGGATCTGGGTTTGGCCTACCTCTTCATTTCCCACGACCTCGGGGTCGTTCGCCAGATCGCCGATCGTGTCTACGTCATGTATCTCGGTCAGATCGTCGAAGAGGCCGAGAGCGAGGCCCTGTTCAGCGCACCCTGCCATCCGTACAGTGAGGCGCTGCTCGAAGCAGTCCCGCGATTGGTGGTGGGTAGCTTCGAACGCCTCGACGTGTTGTCCGGCGACGTGCCCTCTCCGCTGAATCCACCCGAAGGGTGCCGTTTCCATACGCGATGTCCGAAGGTTTTCGAGCGCTGCCCGACCGAGGCTCCGGGGCTTTTTCAGCTCGACGGAAGGTCCGCACGTTGCTTCCTCCACGCGGGGTCGAGGTCGGCGGGAGAAAAGGTCAGCCACTGAAGCCCCCCATTTTGAGGTTGCTGCCCGAGGGCCACTGTTCAACCCTTCGCTGGAGGGCCCATGAAGATACAAGAGCGTTTCTCGAAGGCGAGCGTGGCGAGTCTACTAGCTCTACACCTCATGACCGCGTGCATGAAACCCCCAGCAGCTCAGCCCGCGCCGCCCACGGTCGCTGACCCTCCGCCAGTCGCGTCCGCGGTGATAGCTGAGACCGACGACCCTGCCAGCGTTCCGTATCCAGCCGGTCCAACACACCCGGCTCCGGTACCCCCGCCGAACGGGCAGGGCCTTTCGTATGAGCTCGAACGCTACATCGTGGTGGATCAATTTGGGTATAGACCGGACCAAGCCAAGGTGGCGGTGCTGGTGAATCCCGAGCAGGGTTGGAATGCCAGAGACAGCTACGAGCCCGGTCCCGAGCTCTGGGTACGCAGGTGGACGGACGGTGGGGTGGTGTACAAGGGCAAACCGAGCGTCTGGAAACAGGGCGCGCTCGACGAAGCTTCCGGGGATCGAGGCTACTGGTTCGACTTCACCAGTGTGAAGGAACCCGGGCTCTACTACGTTTTCGATCCGGCCAACCAAGGACGTTCGCATCCTTTCGAGATCGAGCCCGATGTCTACCGGAAGGTGCTGAAGACCGCCCAGCGCATGTTCTACTTCAACCGGGCGAACTTTGCGAAGAAGCCACCCTTCTCTTGCGTGGGTGAGCGTTGCTGGTCGATCGGTGCCGACAACCTCGGGTCGGGGCAAGACAAGGAAGCGCGCAGCGTCGAGGACAAGGACAATCCGGCTACCGCGCGTGACTTGAGCGGGGGTTGGTGGGACGCCGGGGACACCAACAAATACGTGACGTTTGCCAACGATGCCGTGCATCAGTTGTTGACGGCCTACAGCGAGAAACCAGCTGTCTTCGGCGACGACTTCGGCATTCCGGAATCAGGAAACCGCCTGCCCGATTTGATAGACGAGCTACTCTACGAGTTCGCCTGGCTGGAGAAGATGCAGCCGCAAGACCTGGGGGGCGGCGTGTTGATCAAGATGGGTAACATCGAGTATGGCGACTCGGTACCGGATCAGAGCACTCACAAGCGCTACTACTATCCCGAGCCCTGTTCCTCGGCCACCATCGTGGCGGCGGGTCTTTTCGCGCATGGCGCCCTGGTATTTGGCAAGTTTGCTGGACAAAGAGCTCATGCTGGAGATTTGAAGAAGCGCGCCGCCAGAGCCTGGGACTACTACCAAGGGCACGAAAAGTCAGCGGACTGCGACGACGGAACCATCAAGTCCGGGGACGCTGATCGCTCGCTTCACGAGCAAGAGCAGGCAGCGGTCAGCGGGGCCGTGTATCTCTATGCCCTGACCCAGGATTCGAAATACGACGCTTTCGTCAAAGAGCATCATGGAATCACCCGCCCCTTCGAGGACGATCGGTGGTCCGTCTACGATCAGAGTCAGGGTGACGCGCTGCTCTACTACGCGTCATTGCCCAGCGCTGACGCCAGCGCCAAGCAAGACATCACACAGCGCAAGCAGACCCAAAGCAAGCAGGTGGAGATTTACGGATTTCGGCCGGAGCTCGACTTGTACCGCGCGTATATGCGTCCGGACTCGTACCACTGGGGAAGCAATAATGCGCGTGCCGCCTATGGCAATACGAACTACGATCTGGTCCAGTACAAGCTCGTGAGCACCGCGGATACTCCGAGCTTCGTCGAACGCGCCGCCGGCGTTTTGCATTCCTTCCACGGCGTGAATCCCATGCAGCTGGTCTATTTGACCAACATGTACGCCGACGGTGGCGACGCTTGCGCCGACGAGGCCTATCACACCTGGTTTCGTGACAAAGATCCGAAGTGGGACAATGCGCGCACTGGGCTCGGGCCGGCTCCTGGTTACGTGACGGGCGGCCCGAACAGATCCTATTGCCAGGGCCAGGACCCCGCTCAGCACGCCTGTGCCAAGTCACCGATTCGCGACCAGCCCCCGGAAAAGGCCTACGTCGATTCGAACACCAGCTGGGATCCCAAGGACCCATACGATCGTACATGGGAGCTAACCGAGCCGGCGATTTACTACCAGGCCTCCTACCTGAGGTTGTTGTCGAAGTTCGTGCAGTGAAGCGAAAGCCCGCGTCTCATCAGTCACAACGGGCTTCAGAGGCGGTCTCGTTTAGCTTGCCCGCGACAAATCAACACCCTGCCCGTATGCGGGTGCGGCTGGCACTAGAGGCCCCTCGTTTCGCCTCTGGCCGGAAGCACGTAGCGGCTCTGGGCTGTCCAGAGCGTAGACTACCTCATCCCACACCCGGCCGGAGCGTTGCAGCAGGGAGCTTAGCAACTCGTCTCGTGGATGCCCACCCGGGGGCGCTCGGACCTCCCGGTGCAATGAGGAGTTCCGCTCCTGGCCTTGTCCGGGTGTGCTCCTGAGAGGGGTGCGGTACTCGTGTGCTCGGCTCTGCCCTGGACTGCAGCTCATGACCGTGGTCTTCTCGTGCCTCGAGAGGTATCTGCTTTGAGAGATCGTATCTTCTGGTTTCGGTGTCTGCCCTGGGGTCTGGGGTTTGCGGTTCTGGTGGGGTGCGGCGGTCCGCGCATGGCTGCACCGGATGACTTCGCGGACGGCAAGGTGGAGTATGAAACCGACGGCCGCAGTGGGGACGCTTCCGAGGGAGAAGAGGCCGAGTTCGCGTTCGGCCCCTACGACGTGACCGGCGTCGAACGAAACCTGACGGCTTCCGAGGGGTTCGAGAAGCTCGAGAACTTCAAGCCGGCAGACAAGCGCGGGTTCACCTATTTGCTGGGTGGTGGTGGCAAGACGAAACTGCGCGGCAACTGCAGCGAGCGTGCAGCAAAGGAAACCAAGGCCCTCGATGGCACGGTCACGAAAGTCGCGGAGGAACCTCCGTTCGCCTGTACATGTAAGGAGGCGGGGAGCACCGTCAGTCAGCTGTTCGTCGAAGACCTTGCCGGAGAGTACAATGGCCCGCTCGCGGTGGGTGGGATCGAAGCCCGCGTGGTCGGGAGCTACACGCTCGAAAACGGTGACCTACGTCGCGGCCGCCCGCTCGGGTATCGGGTGGAGGACAGTGACGGCACGGTGGCTGCCGTGGACGTCGGCACGGGCGAGTCCCGTGTGTGGTTTCGCAAGGGACTGGAAGAACCGAGCCGAAGAGAAATCGCTTGCGCGCTGACGGGGTTGATGTTGTGGGTCCCCCCTGCCTCGCCCGGCCAGTAGCGGCTGCCATGTACCCCACCAGTCGGGCTGGGCTCATGGACTCTTGATGGGCTCGCGAAGCGCGTCTACGGAGGGGAAACCCTGTCTGGCCGCCCGCGCGTCGCACCCCTTGCCACCAAGTTGGCGGCAACGCAGGGGATCGAGCAGGGAAGCCAACTGGCTGCACTCCGTGGAGCGGGCCGGCGACTCGAGGTCGCAGTGGGCAAGCAAGAGGTCGGCCACCTTTCGTATTTCGTCCATCTGTGTCCGACAGCCATCCGGTGAGGAGTTCTGGATACAAGCACGCTCGAACGCGCGCCGTGCCTTCTCCCTGTCCACACCCAGCCAGGTTCGAGCGAGGTTCAGGCAGGCCTCCATCGTTGGGCTCATTTCGGAGCGGGCGACTGTGCCGGTGAGGCGTCGCAAGGCGAACTCTCGCGCGGTTTCGGAGCCCGGCAAGAGCTGACAGCTGCGTTCGAGCAGCCGCTGGCGACTCTGGGAGAGCTCTCGCGCTTCGCTCGAATCGGTTGGCACCTTATCGAGTGCTTCTTCCAGCAGCTCGATCGCGCCAAGACAGCCGGCTGGGTGCCCGGCGTCGCAGAGCACCCCGTACAGGCGCGACGCATCGTCAGTCGTTCCCCCGGTACTGCCCGCACGGTAAGCGTCGGCGAGCCGAAGGCAGCTCCGAAGGTCGCCTCGCCCTTGGTCACAAGCGAGCCCGCAAGACTCGAGCTGACGGGAATCATCACACTGTTTGACGAGCGGGTCGAGACTACAGCTAGCCGCGAGCGCCGCGAGCGTCGCAACAGCCAGTCGCGCCAGACGATTTCGCTTCATCGCCGACGCCTCCACAGCACGGTCCCCGCAATCAGGCTCCCGAGGGTGACGAGCAAGAGTACGCCTCCTGCGGCCAGCGCGCGGCCCCGTATCACGGTGCCGAGCACGGGTAGATACCAGAGCGAGCCGTTCTCCGTCATGAGTAGCCGACGTATTTCGGACTCCTGTTCGCTGGGGGTCTTCACGAGCTCGACCAACCTGGGCTTGCTGGCGTTGCCCGCGAGATCGACCGCGCGGATCACGTATTGCCTTGCGCGCGGATCCGGAGGAAGCGTGAAATTGCCGGGCTCGCAGCCGCTTCGTTCGACGAACTCGACGAGGCGGTGCTGACCATGCTGGAAGTAGCGGACGAAGGTAGCGCTTTGGGGCGGATCTTTGCGAGACCGATGGGGATGGGACACCTCGAAGCGAATCGCCGCGTCCCGAGTGGTGTCATCGAACACGGCGGTCACCAAGAATGACGCGCCCGTGAATGCAGGACCGTCCTCGCCGCCTGGGTCGTCCGCGAACCCTTCTTGTAGGGCTGCCCCGAGCCGTGGGGGGACTCGATCCATCTCGGGGCTCACCGCGAAGTCGGCCAGCTGTGCGCTTCCCGCCGATGTGCGTGCCACGACCGCATACGTGACACCGGGAGTCAGCTGCGCCGCAGGCGAATACAGTGCCAACTCTCGAGAGTTTTCGGGCGCGGGGTGAAGTCGCCACTTCTCGAGGAGCTGGATGCAGGTCGAAGCAGTGTCGTTGACCGCCGGGGGGTCGTTTTGCGGAGCGGTGCACAGCTCGATGCGGTCGATTGATGGCTGCCCAAAACCCTGGCGAGAGGGGTCGAGCCAATGAGCCTCTTCGCCCCAGTGAGGTGAGAGATCGACGAACAGCTGCGTGTTGCGCGGAGCGACCTTTTGCCGAGTGCCGGGCTCAACGACGATGCCTGGCGCACGCTTGCACTCCCAAGCGCGCGTCGGCGGCGCGTCAAAAGTGAGCGCCAGGATGGCGCCGAACACGCAGCGCTTCAGTGCTCGCCTCACGGTTCCCGTGATAGTGGACCTGACGGAGTTCCGGCAACCCACCATGCGAAGTAATTCACGCTTGCGCCAGGCGTTCGGCTTGCGTCAGTCACCGAGCAAACAGTATACTTCGGATCTCTCGATTGAGCTCGTCTGCTGGTCCGGCTCAAGACAGCCGCCGCTGAAAGAGCGCCAGCCCTGCGCCGCCAGTGACGCAGGCGGTCGCCAACAGTGCCGCGATGTTTTCGGAGAAGTCGCTGAAAATGGCGTCTTTCAGGTAGATGCCCTTCGCGATGACGATGAAATGACGAATCGGGTTTGCCCAGGTCATCGTTTGCAGCAGCTTGGGCATGTTTTCAATGGGGCTCACGTAGCCCGACAGAAGTATGCCCGGCATGACGAAAAGGAACACACCCAAGAACGCCTGCTGCTGTGTCGAACACAGATTGGAGATGAAGAGCCCTATGCCGACCAGTGCCAGTACATACGGCACCATGCAGGCGTACAAGAGCAGCAACGACCCGCGGAACTCGACACCATAGCCGAACACGCTACCGAGTAGAATGATGGTCGCCTGAATCATGGCCACGATGAGGGCGGGAGCGGCCTTTCCCACGAAGATCATCCACGGAGTGAGTGGGCTGACGAGAAGTTGATCCAGGGTTCCCTGCTCGCGCTCGCGCGCCACGGACATGGCGGTAACGATGAGCGCGCTCAGCGTGGTGATCATCGCCACGAGGGAGGGCAGGATGAACCGAAAGTAGTCGAGGTTCGGGTTGTACCAGTGCCGTATCAAGAGGTTTTCTTGGTTGGCGCGCGCCGCCGGTCCAAAGGGGACTTGGGCGACAATCTTCTGCACGTAGGACATGGCGATCTGTCCCGAGTTCGAGCGTCGCCCGTCGAGTATCACCTGGATGGGGTCGGGTCTGCCTAGAGCAGCGCTCTTCGAAAATCCGGGTCCGAAGCCGAGCACCAGCAACACCTCTTGACGGTCTATCGCGCGCTTCGCTTGGTCCTCGCTTTGCAGCAACAGCACGCGATCGAACGCTGGCGTTTGCGTCAAGCGCTGGATGATTTCGGCGGTGGCCGGCCCCGAGTCGTGGTCGAGAATTGCGATGCTGTTGTTCTTCACCTCGAGCGTGGCGGCAAACGGAAACAACAGCAGCTGCAGCAACACCGGCATGATGAGAAGCCGCAAGCTCTGCTTGTCCCCGAGGATGGCCTGCAGCTCCTTTTTGATCAGCGCCCGCAGACGAATCAGTGTAGCGTTCATTGGAGCCTCCGCCGCGTGATCAGCAGAGTCAGGCTGATGAAACCAAAAGAAGCAAGACTCAACCCCAACAGAGAACGACTGATCACGGACCACACATCGCCCGCTTGAAAGAGCGTTTGCATGGCCGTTACGAAGTAGCGAGCCGGAATGATGGTCGTCACCATGCGAATGGGCCACGGCATGGAGCTGATCTCGAAAACGAAGCCCGAGAGCATCAATGCGGGTAGGAACGCCACATTGAGTGCCGCCTGGGCAGCGTTGTACTGGCTACGAAGCGCGGTCGACAGCAGCAGCCCCATTCCGAGAGCGCTTCCGAGAAAGGTCGCCCCCACCAGGAGGAGTAGCAAGACCGAGCCACGCAACGGAACGTCGAAAACCGTGACAGTGACCGCAACGCACAACACGAAGGCGACCAGCCCCAGCCCAAAGTACGGAATGAACTTGCTGGCGACTAGCTCGAATCGAGAGATTCCTGCGGACAGCAACGCCTCCATGGTTCCTCGTTCCCATTCTCGGGCCACGACGAGCGCGGTGAGCAGCGCGCCGACCACCGTCATGATGATGGTGATGGACCCGGGAAGCAGGAAGTTCCGGCTCTTGGTGGACGGGTTGAACCAGGAACGACTTTCCAGTGCGAACCCGCCTGGGGCTGTTTCGCCTCGGCGCGCGGCTTCCTCGCGCCGCCACACTCCGTAGGCGCCCTGAACGTAGGCGGCCACGAAGTTGGCCGTATTGGGTTCCGCGCCGTCGGTGACCAGCAGAAGCGGCGGGGTGGACGGTTCGCGGAGCAGCACCCGCTTCGAAAAGTCGGAGCGAATGGTCAAGAAGCCTTGGATATCACCCGAGCGCACGCGGTCGCCCATCTCCTCGGTGGAATACCCCAGAGTCACATGGAAGCTGGGCGATCGGCGCAGGGTCTGAAGCAGGCGTTGTGCGGGGGGGGCAGGGTCTTCCAGTACGACTCCCAGCCTAACGACGGACGAATCGAGGTTGATGCCAGCCCCGAAGACGAACAAGAGCACGATAGGAAAGACGAGCGCGATCAAGAGTGTGCTGGGGTCCCGAACGATCTGCAGGCTTTCTTTCCTGCATAGCGCGAGGAGTCTTAGCCCTTTCATCGCGTCTCCTGTACGAGAGAGATGAAGGCCTCCTCCATCGTCGGATCGGGTTGCTCGGCGGAAGCTGCCCGGCGCTTGAGCTCGTCGGGAGTCCCCAGTGCCACCATCTTGCCGCGGGAAATCAGCGCAATGCGGTCGCAGTACTCTGCCTCGTCCATGAAGTGCGTCGTTACCAGCACGGTGACGCCACGTTCCACGACGCCGTTGATGTGCGTCCAGAACTCGCGCCGTGTCAGCGGATCCACCCCAGAGGTCGGTTCATCGAGGAATAGGATCTCCGGCCCGTGCAGTACGGCACAGGCCAGAGCGAGTCGCTGCTTGTGCCCCAGGGGAAGCTGTCCAGCGCTGGTCGACATCAGCTCCTGGAATTCGAATGCTTCCACCAGGCGGCGAATGGCTTCGTCGCGCTTCTTTCCTGCGAGCGTGTAGGCCCCGGCGAAGAACTCCATGTTCTGGCGGACGGAGAGATGGCCGTAGAGGGAGAACTTCTGCGCCATGTAACCCAGGCGTTGCCGGGCCTGGCTGCGCCCCCGGCGCAGATCGACACCCGCCACGCTTGCCTGGCCCGCGGTGGGCGCCAAGAGCCCGCAGAGCATCTTGAATGTGGTGGACTTCCCAGCGCCGTTCGGGCCAAGCAGACCGAAGACCTCGCCTCGTTTCACCGCCAGACTGATCGAATCCGCCGCGACGAAGTCCCCGAACTGTTTGGTCAGCCCCTGGGTTTCGATGACGATCGACCCGTCGTGCGGATACTCCCGAACGGCGCGGGCGAGGACGGATTCGGCCGAATCGACGCCACCAAGCATGTCGATGAAGCCGTCCTCGAAACGCGGGGCGGTTGGTTCCAAGCTGGCGTGCTCACTGACGCCGTAGGCGACCGGGTTCAACGCAGCTTCTGCTCTTGCAATCAGCCGCACGCCCTTGCCTTGCACCATCCCATCGAGGCTTGCGGGGTCGCGCCGAGCCTTTCTGAGCGCAATACGCGGCGATTCGCCCACATTCCGCAACAGAAAGGTGCGCCCCCGGACACGATCATGCATCTCTTTCGGAGTGCCGGTGAAGAGCAACTGCCCCTCGTTGAGCAACACTACCCGATCGCAAGCTTCGGCCTCGTCCAGGTAAGCGGTGCTCCAGATCACTGCCATTCCCTGCGCGATCAGCTCGTGGACCATCTGCCACAGTTCGCGGCGTGAGAATGGGTCGACGCCCACGCCTGGCTCGTCCAAGAGCAAGAGCTTCGGCGTGCCGAGCAGCGTGCAGGCGAGCCCCAACTTCTGCTTCATGCCGCCGGAAAGGCGTCCAGCGAGTCGTCCAGTGAAAGCGCCGAGATCGGTAAACTCGAGGAGCCTTGCAAAAGTTTGTTGCCTCTGCTTTCCGAAGATCGCCTTCAGGTCGGCGTACAGGTCGAGGTTTTCTTCCACGGTGAGGTCCTCGTAGAGCCCGAACTTCTGCGGCATGTACCCGATCAGCTCGCGCAAGCTCTGGATCTCCTGTCCGGGATCATGACCGAGAACGCGAGCGCTGCCCGAGGAGGGCAATAGAAGGCCCGCGAGGATTCGCAGCAGAGTGGTCTTTCCGGCGCCGTCAGGCCCCACCAGACCGGTGACCAGGCCTGCCGGCACCTCGAGGTTCACATCGCTCAAAGCAGGGCCGAGAGCCTTCCCAAAGCGCATGCCCAGAGAGCACACACGGGCGATGATGTCTCCTCCGCTCCGGGGTTCGGCGGTCATCACTCCCGCACCGCGGTTTTCGGGCCTGGGGGCTCGCGCAGCCGGACGGTGACGGGCATGCCCTGCCGCAGTCCGTCGTCGTGCTGCGAGACGATGACCCGGAAACGATACACCAATGATGTGCGCAGTTCCTCGGTTTCCACGTTCTTCGGGGTGAACTCGGCTTGGGGGGAAACATAACCCACTTGTCCTTGGTACGGCCGGTTCGGGCGTGCGTCGCTCAGGACCTCGACGGGGGTGCCCGGAGCGAGCTTGGCTAGCTCGCGTTCCGGGGTGTAGGCCCGTATCCACACGGGGTCATCGAACGATACCACCAGTGCAGGCGAACCTGCCGCGACCATGGTGCCAGGCTCTACGGCTCGCGTGACGACGACACCAGCAGTGGAGGCCTCGAGCTTTGTATCCGCGAGATTGAGCTCCGCCGCGGCCACCGCCGTCTGTGCGCGCGTCGCTTCGGCATTCGCCACTACAATCTCCTCGGAGCGCGCCCCGTTGACGAGCTTTTGCAGTGTCGCTTGCGCCGCGTTCACGGCAGCACGACTGCGCTCGGCGCCTGCGCGGGCGTCCACCAGTGCTTGGCGGCTCAGCGCCCCCGACTGCTCGAGGCGCGCCGTGCGCTCGTACGTGTCCTCCGCTTGTTCTCTGGCGGCCTTTCTTTCGGACAGAATGGCTCGCGCCTCGGAGATGTCTTCGCGGCGCGCACCGGCTTCCACCCGAGCCAGCTGAGCGTTCGCCACGTCCACGGCTGCGCGGGCCTGTTCGAGAGCCAGCCGATACGGGGCAGCGTCCAACATGGCAATGACCTCGCCTGGCCGCACATGGTCGCCTTCGTTCTTGAGCACCTTCGTGACTCTGCCGGGAACGCGGAAAGCCAGCGTCACGTCGTGAATATCTACGTTGCCATGAAAGACCGTTGGCTCGCTCTGCGTGCTCTGGCGCCAACGAGCGTAGCCGAAGGCCCCGCCTGCAAGCGTAAGGAGTACCACCAGGACGATCACCGGCGCCCGACGCTTCTTGGGAGCCTGCTTCACGTCTGATGCGTTGGGGGGGCCGACCGCGTCGCCGTGGTCTGAGTCACTCGCTTTGGGGTCGTTGGTCACTTCGGATTTCCCTTCGTTCTGCCGCCTCGCTCGAAGCTTTGGGGGTCGCCTCCAGCCCGCGAACCAAGAGTGAGATGTGCATGTCGAGCAGCTCGTCCATGTCGAGGTGCCAGTCGGTGTGCGGTGAGAAGGCCTGCTTCCAGATGCCCAGCAAGACCACGGGCGCCATGACGAGCGGCGCGATGGTTTCTGGTTGTACCGGCCGAAACTCCCCATGCTCCACGCCGCGCTTCACGATGGAGGCGACGAGCGTCAGTACTCTTTTCATGGCCAGATCTGCCCAGAGCTTCGCTAACTCGGGGAAGTTGCCAGACTCGGTGATGATCAGCTTGGCCATGGGCGGGAACGGGCCGTCCAGCGCCTCTTTGACCACCTTGAAGAAGGTTCTCAAGAGGTCGGCGGTCGAACCCTCGAAAGCCTCGAGCAGTAACTCCGCCTGGGCGAAGCGAGGGGCGACAGCGTGGCGCACGACGGCTTCGAACAAGGCTTCCTTGTTGTCGAAGTAGCGGTAGATGGTCGCCTTGCTCACGCCAGCGCGCGACGCGACGTCTTCCAGCCGCGTGGCCGCGAAGCCCTGCTCGGCAAACAGGCGAAGCGCTGCCTCGATCAGTTCTGTTGGGCGTGCCTCGCTGCGACGTTCCCATTTCTTGTCCTGCATGGTCTCCTCAAGAAAATGACCTGTGGGTAACTTCCAGTCGGTCCGCGAGCAGGAGCGGCGCGACCTAGCAACTCCCCAAAAATGCGCAAAATTGACGCACCAACCAGCGAGCTTGCGAGGAGCAGGTAGCGCCTGCGCAGTGCAGGTATGTTAGAATTATTGGCCATTCCTGAGAAATGGGGCCTGAGTGGCAGTAAGTGACTCGCAAGTCATTTACGTAGCTCTCGGGCTGGCCCGGCGCAAGGGGGTTGGCCAAAATTCGGCTTTCCGGCGCCGATCCTGGAGTCGCCGACCGCGCGGACGCCACCGTACGGCAGCGCCGACGCCCCGGGGGACTACTGGCTCAGACATCGGGGCCCGAGCGCGGTTTTCACCGCGTGGCGTCTACCGAGAAGGCCGCTTTGCGTGGCGGACATCCCGCCAGGTGGACGCCTTCGATGGACGCGTGAGGCCCTTCACGAGGGGGGGGCCGAAAACGTCGGCAGGGTCCAGGTCTCGGGAAGCCGGACGTCGACCAGGCGCCAACCGAACCAGCCGCTACGCTCGAGGATCAGCTCGAAGCCTCCGCTGGGCGCTGTGGTGACGACGAAGGTGTGCAGGTCGTCATAGCCCATGTCGACGCCGGAACCATCGAGACGTATCTGTGGGCCCCCAGCCTGGCTCAGGCCTTCGCCGCGTAGCATTCTTGCGACGTTGTCGGGTGTCACCAGGGCGTCGACGGCGGGGGTGGTGAAGGCATTGGCCAACGCCGAACCGAGCGCCGCCAGCGGGTTCTGGGACTGCTCGGCCTTTCGATCGATGCGCTGTTTGATCTGGTCCTTGAGGCTGGCGCGGACGGCTGGAAAATCGACGTATCGATCGAGCTCCGCAGTGTTCCCGGCTTCGGCTGCCGCGTGGATGTTCTTCAACGCCAGGTAGGGCGTATAATAGGCGTAGCCGAGGAGGCCCAGCGTGGAGAGGAGCAGCAGGGGCACGGCGACGAGCAGCAGCTTCTTCACTCGTATGCTGTACGGCGCAGGAGGCGGTGGCGCAAGCGGGGGGGTGGGCCGGCCCACTGGGGTGGTCCGCTCCGGGTCATCTTCATCCATCGCTTACGGCCGAAGGAAATGCTGTCACAGGCCCGACTGTCATCTCGTCTGAACCGCGAGACGCCCCGAGCGTCCGCAGCTCGCCCGATACTCCGGACGGAAAGGATGGTCCCCAATGCTTTCATGGTTGATTCGACGGCGCATCGACGAATTCGAGGCTCGTCACGCGTACGACATGAGCTACGTGCGCGAAATGCTTGCGGCGAGCCCCAAGGCGGCGCTGCTGTTCAGCCGGGCTCTCGAGATCGGCCGCTTTCAGCGCGGCGTCCCTGCTGACGTCTTTCACGTGGTGAAGTTGGTGGGCGTGCTTCACGAAGACTGCGGCCCGTGCGTCCAGCTCGGTGTCCAGCTTGCGTCGGCGGCGGGCGTGGCCCCGGAAACCTTGCGCGCCGTAGTTCGCGGGGACTACCCGAGCTTACCCGAACCCTGTCGGCTGGCCGCGGAATTCGCGCGCGGCGTCCTGACGCGCGATCCGGACACGGACGAGCTGCGAGCCCAGCTGGTGAAGAGGTACGGCAAGCTCGGCCTGGTCTCGCTCGCCCTGGCTCTGACTTCGTCCAGGCTGTACCCGACGGTGAAGGTTGCGCTAGGCTTTGGTAAGACCTGCTCGCAAGTCGAGGTCGCGGGGAAGGTCGTCCAGCGCCCCCACTCGGGCGCTTCACTCGCTGACGGCAAGGTCAGCGCCGCTTGATGTCAGCCTCTCCGATGCCAAACGAGACCGATGAATTCGAGCAGTACCGGGCGTACTTGCGCGGGCTGGCTTACCGCATGACCGGATCCCTGGCAGACGCCGAAGATCTGGTCCAGGACGCTTACTTGCGCTGGCAGAGCCGGACACCGGGCGAGGTGCAGCACCCGCGTGCCTACCTGGCCAAGCTGGTGACGCGTCTGTGCCTCGACCAGCTGAAGTCGGCGCGCGCGCGCCGGGAGAGCTACGTGGGGCCGTGGCTGCCCGAGCCCGTGCTCGACAGCGACCAGCTGAGCACCGACTCGGCAGCGGAGCTGGCCCAAGATATCTCCGTGGCGTTGATGTTGGCGCTCGAGCGTCTGTCTCCACTCGAACGTGCCGCGTTTCTGTTGCATGACGTGTTCGACCTCGACTACCCCGAGGTGGCACAGGCGATCGGGAGGCAACCGGCGGCCTGTCGCAAGCTCGTCGAGCGCGCTCGCAGCAACGTGCGGGCCGAACGGCCACGCTACCGGCCGACTCCCGAAGAGTCGACTCGCTGGCTTCGGGCCTTCCGGAATGCCGTGCAGAGCCGCGATGCCGCCGAGCTGGGCGCCCTTCTGG
Source organism: uncultured delta proteobacterium (assembly GCA_963809955.1). Lineage (GTDB taxonomy): Bacteria > Myxococcota_A > Polyangia > Polyangiales > Polyangiaceae > JAICQQ01. The sequence continues at coordinate 70,893 of CAWELQ010000004.1, read as the reverse complement.
CGGAAGACGCCGTGCTCTATTCGGATGGAGGAGGGAGAGTGCCGGCAGCGCTCAGGCCCATTTGTGGGCGCGACAAGATCGTGCGCTTCTTCCTGGGAACCACCAAGCGCCTGCCGAGCGACCGCTGGACCTCACGGCCCGTGGAGATCAACGGTCTGCCCGGTGTCGTGCTCGAGGAACGGGGCATTCCATTTCAGACGATCGCGCTCGAGCTCGACGGCGCGCGCATCGTAGCCATCTACACCGTCCGCAATCCCGACAAGCTGCGACTCGTGTCGAATTGAGCGCCCGCGCGAGCCGGCGAACACTACCCTCGGTAGGACGTGATGGCCTGATCGGTGGCCGCCTTGGCGTCCTGGATGGCCCGCAGGTGGTCGAGCGCGCTCCGGTTCAGTTCGCGAAGCTGACCGCTTTCGTCACGCAAGTCTTCGAGTCGGCGCAAGGCTTCGCCACTCTTGTGCTCGCACTCGGTGCCGTTGGCGTCTGCCTGACCGGCTTCGTATTTGAAGTAGGCGCTGACTGCGGTTCCGCTGCCCGATACGCCTTCGGCGGTGCCCTTCAGATAGCCGGCGACGTCAGCGTCGCCCTCGGCTTTGCTGCCGCAGGCGCCAATCTTCAGGGCGCCAGAGGCGATGCCAGCGGCCCCCTGGGTAAAGCCTGCTATCGCGGTGCGCGTGGCTTTCAGGCGCAACTGGTCCACTTGGTCGGCCTGTAGCTCTCGCAGCCGCAATTCCTCGACGCTCCGCTGTTGGTGGTTGAGTTCCCGGGAGGTCTTCGCGTGCTCCAGCATCATCGCCGCGATCTGCGTGGTGGGGTCACCCGCTAACGCATCGCGCGCTGCTTCGAAATAGGAAGTCGTGGGGGAAGCCGTGTTGGTGGTGCCTTCGATACGCATGCTGGGATCCTTTCCTCAGGCCTGGAAGACCAGAGCCCGTTCGGTGTTTGCCTGGGTTTCAACGAGCCGCACACTGCTCTCGATGGTTTGGGTGCGGTTGTCGTTCTTTTCCTCGTACAGATCGATCAGCGCCTCGATGAGGCGCTGGTTCTCGCGAATGCCGTTCAGCGTTTCTTGCATGTCGGCCTGCCGATACATCTCGTCGGCTTGCCGTCTCGATTCCTGCATCGTGCGTATGCCGACGTATATGTCGCCTGCTCCCCCGAGCGCGGCGGCGGTCAGCTGGATGAGGCGCAGCGTTTCCGAAGAGCCGCCGGCCGCGCCGGCGGTGGCTACGCCTGCGGCCACGGTAAGCCCCAAATGAACCCACGGCGCCGCTTCCTTGCCACAGGAATCTTCGATGAAGCCATAGCGTTTGTCCGCCTCCAAAGCCACGATCAGGGCGGCAGCAGCAATGCCCAGAGCTCCGCCGCTGGCGAGTGCGCCGGCCACCGCCGCTGCTTCGGCGACCTTGCCGACGACCGTCCAGAAGTCCGGATTGTCCAGGATGTTGGTTTGCAGGCTTCCGTATAGCTGGCGCGCCTGTTCGCCCACCGCATGGGCGAGCGGATCGCCACGCACGGCGCCTTCGGCCAACGCTGCAACGACGACACATTCGAAGGCCACCACGTCGCCCATGAACTTGAGCGTGCCGGAGGTGAACCCTTCCAAGGCGCGCTCGGTTTCCGAGCTTTTGTTGAACTCGGCCAGGTCGTCGCGCAGGCTTTGCATCAAGGCTTCGCGGTTTGCCAGAGCTTTGCCAAAGGACATCGCCACATCGGCTGGAAACACCACGATGTCCTTCATGACCTCGATGTGCTTGGCGAAAATCTTGGCGACGCTATTGACGATGCTGCCAAAGGTGCGGCTGAACCAACCCTTCTTCTTGTGAGACCTGTGGGCGGCTTCTAGTGCCTTTTTCAGCTGCTCGGCGAGCTGCCGCTGGAGGTCCTCGAGGCGCTCGCGCGCTGTCGCGATTGCCTCGATGTTCACGCTCAAGGAGGCCTGGTTCTGCTGTTCGAGCTCGAGCAGCAGTTGCCCCAGGGCATCGAGCGGTGCGTCGCCCCCAAAAGCAGGGCAGCACAACGGCGCCACGCCGTCGGACGCACCCTGCTCGGAGGCAGGCGGCGCTGTATCGTAATGTGCAGGTACTGCGCTCCCGGTTTCTTCTAGGCTTGGCACCGCTCCTCCTGAATGGCTTCGAGAACCTTGACATCGTCGGCGATCAGCTCTGCTCGATCGAACTCCGCCTCTGCTTCACCGCCGCGCCCGAGGGCGCGCAGTGTGCGCGCTCGCCCCAGACTCAGCCAGGCCGAGGAAGACCCGGTGAACGCATTCCCTAGCGCGTAAAGCGCAGCCGCGGCTTGCAGGTGCTCGGTGCGTTCGTGACACACGCCCAGGCCCACCCAACCGCGTTCCTGCGCGGGCTCGAGCAAGGCCAGGATGGCAAACAGCCGCCTGGCATGGGTAAGGTCGCTCTGCTCGAGCGCTCGAAAAGCGCTGGCGTAGCAACGCTCCGCCACGGCGGCCCGGCTGGGGGACAGTCGAGTGGTACGGACTTCGGGAAGCATGGCCATGTCTCAGCGGATGTTTTCGACGACCTTCTGGGTCGAGTCATTGAGCTTGGCGATCAGATTCGTCGACAGGGAAACCGCTGTTTGTCGATTCGACATCAGCGACTGAAGCAGGATCATGTTCATCTGGGAGGTGGACTCGAGATCTCTGGTGACTCCTTTGAGGTAGTCGGTGGTCTTGTCGACTTCGCTGGTTTTGTAGTCGAGCTTTCCATCCTGCAGGTCCTCGTTGTCTTGGTAGAGGACGCTGGTGGCGACGCCCCCGGGCCGCGCATCTTGCGTGAAGAAGCCATTGCTCATTTCTAGCGAGAGGGCGTTGTTGTCCTCCCCGGTCAAGATGTACCCCTCACTCTGGAACTTCTCGAGCATGGATGCGGCGAGATTTGGGTTGAGCGGTGCTATCTCCGTTTCGATCACCGCTTGTATGTTGGCGAAGGTATCAATGGGACCTTCGAGTGTCTTGTCCTTGTCGGTGTGGGTGGATAGCGAGCTGACGAGCGTCTGGATCTTGTTGATGGCTGAACGGATCTTGTCAGAGTTCTGCTGTTCAGCGAAAATCTGTTGGATTTGTTCGTCCAGGCCGCCGAGGCGCGTGGACAGGTAGACCATCAAGGCATCGGGGGTGAGAGCGTTTTCATAGTAGCCCGAGGTATTCAGGGTGCCGGGCGAGGTAACGCTGGCTGCTGGGTCCATGGTGGGTTTCCTTTCTTTTTGCAGATGTTCGAAATCATGCGCGGACGCCTGCCTGGGGCAGAAGCGCGGGACCGCGTGGAGTGGTGGGCGCCTCGAAGGCGTCTTCGAGCGCCCTCAAGGTGTCGCTGTCGACCTCGAGACCCAGGCGCGGGTCGAGCGCGGCGAGCACGTCCTGGAGTCTGGCCATTTCGGAGCTTTGCGCGTTGAATTGCTCCTTGAGAGCTTGGAGGCTCAGTGGCTTGTTCATGAGGCGTCCCTTTCTGAATTGTCTTTTCCTCTGTTCGGGCCCCGCCCGGTCGAGTTGCGGAATATGCGCGATGGGGGCGAACACCCTTGTCGAACGCCAGGCCGACGTCGCGACGAAGGCACGTGCATGCGGTGGCCGCTGCGCTAGAACGCGGCCCGAGCGGCTTTCGGCCTGATTGTCGGTAGTCCGCGTCTCATCATGCTGGACTGGCTGAGTCACGGAGCGCTCCCGATCGGGTTCTTGATGTTCTTCGGAATGGTGTACGCCTTCGTGAAGCGACGAGCTCGTCACAAGCTCGCAGCGTTGGCTTTTCCAAAAGCTTGGCGAGCGCTTGGGCCTGAGCTACAAACCAGCGCGCTACTCCAGGGGCATCGGTGGCCTGTCCGGCACGCTCGACGGCTACCGGGTGTTCGTCGATCCCGACGAGCAACGTAAGATAAGCTTGCACTTCCGGGAAGAGCGTGGGGTGCTCTTGTGCAACTACGCTCGAAATCAGCGTCCCCCTTCGGACCTGCATCGACTCTACTCGGGGGACCGCCGGTTCGACGCGTATTTCAAGACACGCTACGCTAGCGAACCGGTTGGCGAGCGCATCCGGGCCTACAAGCAATGGGCCGGGCTGCTCGATCTCGTGGAGCTGGAGTTCCGGCGCGAACTCCAGCAGTTCAACGTGACGGAGAGCGGCATCACTCTGGTGTTCGACTTCGGCAACCCGCCGCACATTCCCGCAGGCGCGGTCGAAAAATTGCTGCGTGCGCTGGTGCGCATGGCTCGCGTGCTCGAGGACGGCCCCGAGGCCGCCTGAACGTGCTCGAGCAGCCTACTCCGCCGGCTCCAGAAACGTGTGCGTATCGAGTGAAGGCTGACTGGTCAGGGCTTTTGGCGCACATAGATCCGGCAAATGTTCTTGCCACCAGGCGCGCTGCAGCTCCGGGGTCCAGTCGTCCGACAGGTGGGTGCGCCGCAGCGCCGCCTCCAGTACTTCCGCCGATGCGGGTCGGTCGTCGGACTTCTTTTCGAGGCACTGCATCACGAGCGCCTCGAGTTGTGGGGGGATGTTGTCGATGGTTGCGGAAGGGGGCTTGGGCCTTTCGGTAGCGTGAGCAACGGCCATGGTGATAGGGCTGGTGCTCGCGAACACGAGGCGTCCGGTGAGCAAGTAGTAGGCGACACAGCCCAGCGCATACAGGTCGGTACGCCCGTCCACGGTGCCGCCGACGGTCAACTCGGGCGCCAGGTAGGCGGGGGTGCCGATCACCTTGCCTTCGGTCGAGGCCCGTGCGCTCTGATCGACGCCTTCTTCCCAACCTGTCAGCTTCACGAGGCCGAAGTCCAGTACCTTGACGAAGTCCACCTGTTGACCGCTCTTCACCACGAAGATGTTGGCGGGTTTGATGTCGCGGTGCACCATCTGCGCCCCGTGGGCTTCTCCCAGCGAATCGCACACCTGGAGTAGGATGTGGACGACCCGGCTCGGCGGAAGCGGGCCATGCCGCTTGACGAGCGTCTCGAGGTCGATCCCTCTGAGCAGCTCCATCACGTAGTAGAAGACGCCCTGTCGAGTGACACCGAAGTCGAATAGGCGCACGGTGTGGGGAGACTCGAGGTTGGCCGTGGCGTGGGCCTCGCGTTTGAAGCGGCTGGTGAGGCGAGCCGTATCACCGATGTCGGCGCGTATCAGTTTGACGGCGGCGGGCCGAGCCAGGAGCTTGTGGCGAGCCCGCCAGACTTCACCCATGCCGCCGGTACCCAGTTTCTCGACCAACTCGTAACTGCCCAAGCGCCGCGCGCGCTGTACGTCGTCGCCCAGGCGCTGGATCACGCTAGCGGGGACCCAGGTGAGCAGCGCGCAGATATAGGTAGGCAGCCAGTAGGAAAGCTGAATCGCAAAGTCGTGGATGGCGTGAGCGCCCAGGTGTTGCGCGCCGAGGTAGCCCGCGGGTCCCATGCTGGCAGCGACCAGCGCGCCGGTCAGGGTCACCCTCGGATTGGCTGGCAGCAACATGGGGAAGAACAGGACGACTGCAGCGCTCCAGGAGATGCCCGAGGCGAGATCTCCGTTCTTGACGCCCATGTAGCGCGACAGCTCGAGCCCCAGGCAGACGAGCGCTTCGTAGCTTATCCCGATCAGCGTGATGGTTTCGCGTGGCGAGCCACGCACTACCAACGCCACGGCGAGCGACAGGGCGATCACGACCATACCGATGACGCGGGCGGCTGGCGCGGAGTCGCCTGCCCACACAGTAAAGAAGAGCAGCTGGTAGACCGAATAGACCAGCGCAACCAGCGCCGCGGTGAACGACAGGCGGCGCGCAGCCTCCGTCACCAAATAGCTTGGACTCGTGCTCTCTGCGGCTCCCGGCACGCCCCGAGTATTGTTGAAGTGGGCCCGTAGCGCCATCCCCGTGGCGTTCAGACCACGGCTCGGCGTTGCTGGTTTTCGTCAGGGCGGCGTGAGTCGGCGTTAGAAGGGGTAGCCCGGCACGTCCACGTCGACGGCGTAGAGCCCGCTTCCGGCGGTGATGTACAGGGTTTTGCGCTCCGGTCCGCCGAACGCGGCGTTGGTGGCCTTGGGGGCTACCTCGATCGAGGCGAGCTTCTTGCTTTCAGCATCGAAGACCTCGACACGGCCGGGCCCATGGCTGGTGGCGTAGAGGTTGCCGGCGCAATCGATGGCCATGCCATCGGGCCCCTCCACCTCGGCGAATCGCTTTCTGCTTCCGGGTTTGCCACTTTCAATGGTGTAAGACCAGACGACACCGTCCGACGAACCCACATACAGGGTGCCTTCATCGGGAGAAAGCGCCACGCCGTTGGGTTTGTCTAGCGTGCCGTCGACCAGCGTCACCGTCCTGTCTGGCTTGACCCAGTACAGGCCCGTAACCCCCGTTTGCTTCGGTCGCTTGCCGAGTTGGTAATCCGGATCGGAGAAATAGATGTCGCCCTTGCTGCTGATGGCGAGGTCGTTGGGCGAATTGAACTTCTTGCCGCCGATATTGTCGACGATGACGCTGCGCCGTTTCGACGCGAGATCGATGCGCGACAGCGCTTGATTGTCGTGGGTGGCCGCGACGAGGCCCTGTGTGTCAATCCCGAGCCCGTTGCTGCCACTGTTCTCCAGAAAGGAGAATAGCTGCCCTTCCGGAGTCAAGAGGTGGATCTTCGAGGGGGGGCCGTTCGTATCGTCAGCGTTGAAATCCATCTCCGAAAACAAAAGTGCACCCAGCTGGTCCGACCAGACCGGACCCTCGACGAATACGAAACCGTTCTTCAAGAGCTTGGCCCGGGTCGCAGTGACTGGGGGACTCGGGTACTTGCCGCCCGGGCAGATTTTCGAGCGAGGTGTCTGCTCGCCCGAGGGTGTCGGTAGAGGCTTCCGTGCCGAGGGCTCCGACATCTGGTCTGTTTTGGGGGGCGCCAGTGGGGGCTCGGGCGTTGCCGGGGGCGGCGCCGCCACGGGCGCCGAGGGGGTCGGGTGCGGAGTCGGTGCTCCGATGCAGCCAGGCGCGGCGGCTGTCAGCCAAACGAATGAACAGGAAAGGACAAAGGTCAGCTGCTTCATCACAATGAATAGAGGGTGGGTAAGGGTCTGTTTACTGGGACGGGGAGATCTCGGCAGCTCCGATTCGGCGCTGGAGGTGCTCGAGCGGGTTGACCTGGCTCAGAGCTCCGAGCTCGATGGGGAAATCGCGCACCCGACGCAGGCGTGCCAGATACTCGTGGCGCGTGATCTCGCTCGCGCCCAGCGAGGCGAGGTGCTCGGTCAAGAACTGCACGTCGATCAGCTCGATTCCGAGGTTCGACAGCGCGGTGACGCACGCCAGCAGCGTCAGCTTCGAAGCGTTCGTGCGTCGGTGAAACATGCTCTCGGCAGCGAACAGGCCACCTCGGTGCACTCCGTAGAGCCCTCCCACCAGTTCGCCCTCGAACCAGGCTTCGATGCTGTGCGCGTGCCCGAGCTCGAACAAGCGTGTATAGGCGTCTAGCATCGCGCTCAGAATCCATGTGCCATTTTCACGCTGCTGACCGCACTGATACATGACCTCGCGAAAGGCCCGGTCGAACGTGAGGGTGACCGGAGTTCGACGAATTTCACGCCGCATGCTGCGTGAGATCTTCAGCGCGTGGCTTTCGATGATGGCTCGTGGATCGGGGCTCCACCAGAGCGGGGGCAATCCCTTATCGTACCAGGGGAACACCCCCCGGTCGTACGCAGCCAGCAGTCGCCGAGGCCCCAAGTCGCCGCCTACGGCCAACAGGCCATCGCTGTCCGCTTGCTCCGGGTCGGGAAAGTACGGTTCCGAGCCAGGCACTATCAACCAGGGGCGGCGCGCGGCGTGCATGCCCTGAATCTACCGCAAATGGCGCTTCTCGGCTGGCCAAAAGCTGGCTCCGATTGGTTATGCTCGTTGCCATGAGCATCCGCTGGGGAATTATCGGCTGTGGACAAGTGTGCGAGGTCAAAAGCGCACCGGCGCTCTATAAGTTGAACGACAGTGAGCTTTCGATCGTGATGAGGCGGGATCCAGCCATGGCGGAGGACTACGCGCGTCGGCACGGCGTGCGCCGCTTCACCCAAGACGCTGAAGCGGTCATTCACGACCCGGAAGTGGACGCTGTGTACATTGCAACACCTCCGGGGAACCACCTCGAATACGCGCTGGAAGTCGCCCGGGTGGGTAAGCCCTGTTATGTGGAGAAGCCGATGGCGCGTTCTTCGACCGAATGCCGGCGCATGCTGGATGCCTTCGCGGCCGCCAACCAGCCGCTATTCGTTGCCTATTACAGGCGCGCACTACCACGCTTCACGGAGCTCAAACGGCTGATCGATGCGCAAGCGTTCGGCAGGGTCGTGGGCATCAGCCACGTGCTCAAAAGGCCCGACAAGCCTCTCGGCAAGGAGCTCCCGTGGCGGCTCAGGGCAGAGCACTCTGGAGGTGGGATGTTTCTCGATCTCGCCAGTCACGCCATCGACCTGTTCGATTTCTTGCTGGGCCCCATCGAGCGCGTGTCGGGGTACGCGGTAAACCACGCCGGCCGGGCTTTGGTGGAAGATACCGTGATCGCGTCGTTCCGCTTTGCATCCGGCGTGCTCGGCGGCCTGAACCATCAGTTTGCCGCTGGTGTCTACGAGGACAGGCTCGAGGTAAGCGGCGATCGCGGTCGAGTGACGTGCTCACTATTCGGCTCCGAACCGCTCGAGCTCTGCAACGAAGAGGGGAGCGAGTCGCTGGCCGTCGAGCATCCGCACCACGTGCAGATGCCGCTCATCCAGAGCATGCTGGGCGAGCTTCTGGGTCGGCCCGTTCGCTGCCCTTCGCGCGGGGAATCGGCGCTCAGAGCGTCCATCGCCATCGACACCCTCTTGAGTGAATACTACGGGGGACGCGGCGACGCGTTCTGGGAGCGCCCAGACACTTGGCCCGGCGCGCGCAACTGGATTGCCCGGGGAGGCACTGGTTTCAAGTCGTGAGCGATGCGCGAGCACCGGGCCGGGCCGGCGCCTTCAGGCTTCAGCTCGGTCCGCGAAGGTCACGATGCTGACGATTCGCCCGCTCGAGTCCACTTCGCCGAAGTCGGTGACTGCGCCGTAGGTCGTCCCGTCAGGACGCTCGACGCAGCCCGAGACGCGGAAGTAGCCCTGCTGCTCGCGGACTTCGCCGATGAGGACGGCCCTGTCGCCGGGACACCTGCGTCGAAAATCCGCGATGGCGGCGAGAAGAGCGTCGCGTCCGACGAGCTGGCGCTGCCCGGTGGTGAACGTCCCCGAGGTTGCCCAACACGACTCGAGCAGCTTCCTGCGCTGGTTCGGGTCGTCCTCGTTCCAGGCCGCCACGTACGCGAGCACCGCTGCTTCGATGGGTCGTGTCATTCGCCTCACGCTTCGCCCGAAGCGTACCACCATTTGGCCGGAACTCGAGGGTGCTTGCTCGTGTCGTGGGTCGACGAGTACCTTTACCTCGACAGATGCGCGGGGGAGCCACTGCTCAAAAGGAAAGCGAAGCCTCGAGCGCCAGGTTCATCGAGATCACTGTGTCGTTGGTGGCGGTCCAGAAAGTGGGGGTGACGAGATCCATGCCGACCTGCATGTGGTTGTCGAGCTCGTAGTAGATGCCGCTGGCGAAACGCACGACCGTTCCGTTTCGGAACAGGTAGCCGAGGCCGGCCCGGAGGGGCACGATGATGCGCTGCTCGGTGCCGAAGCGAAACTGATACTCGAGTTGCGCCATGAGCAGCGCCGAGTGCACTCGTCCGTGCACGCCCTTGAGGTTGGCGTAGCCCAGGTAGGCGCCCAAACTGGCGGAGCGAGAGGTATGGTAATCGTAACGCCCGCCCAACAGGTGATTGTAGAAGGGGCCTTCGTCGGCGCTGAAGACCGCCTCGGTTTGGATGGCCACGCGATGCCTGAGGTAGTCGGGCTCCTCGTCTTCGGGCCAGGGTTGCTCTGGCGGTGGCGGCTCGACGTAGGGTGGTGGATAGGCGGGCGGGGGGTACCCAGGGTAGCTTCCGTAGAGACCAGGCGGAGGGGGGGGCGGCCCATTGGCGTAGCCTGGCTGGACCGGTGGGACATACACTGGCGCGGGCGGAGGACTCGTGCTCGGGGGCGGTGAAGGGACGACTGCGGGTGGTGGTGCTGCTGGAGTAGGTGGCGCCGTGGGTTCTTGTCCCAGCGCGCTTTCGGCAAGCAGCCAGGTAGTTGCCAGACATCTCGCGGCGAGCTGGGGGAGGCGCCCCGGAACCAGCGCTTTTACCGATCGACTCATGACACACTCGGCCCGATGACTGGCCTCACCTGGCTTCATCTTCCAGCATCCGTTCCGCCTGGTCTAGCAGAAGCTCTGCGTAGGACGGGTTGTGCACGCCTGCGGCGGGATCTTCCAGCACCAAGAGCAGGTTGTAGGCCGCGCGCCCAGCGGGGCTGGCGGTGTCGGCTTGGCTTGCAAGCGCGTGCGTCGGGCTTTCCGAGCTTTCGAGGGCTCTGTCGAGGGCACGTGCCCAAGCGGATGGCGTCTTGCGGGTCAGGCGCCGTAGTAGGCTGCGCGCCCGGCTTGCGGTGTCCGCGACCTCGGGAAGTTTCGCATGGCACTCGGCGCAGGTAGCGTCGGTGGCCCGGAAGGCATGGTTGCCGCCTTTCTGGTAGTTGCCTCGTGAGCCACGATGGCAGCTGAGACACCCGTCGGGTGCGCTCGCGTGTACCGCCTGCCCCGAGAGGGCGTCGCCTTGTTCGGTGAAGCCGCCCCGGCCGAGCCAGATTGCCGTGGCGCTTGCGCGAGGCCAGTGCTTTGGCGAACTCTCTGGTCCGGGGTCGGGAGCGTGGCAGGGCAAGCATACCGAGCTCGAGGGGTACCGGTCGACGGCGAGGTGGTCGGCGACCGCCGGTCGCTGCACTCGCCGGAGCAAGTGGTCGAGGCTCGGGTCTTGGTGGACTGCGTGGCAGGCCGCGCAGGTGATGCCAAGTCGCTGCTCGTCAGGAGGCGCCCGTTCGGTCACGGCAGCCCCGCGCATTTGCAGAAACCCCCAGGTCGTGTGGCAGCTCGCGCAGGCGGGGTCACCGGAGTTCGCGAGATGGCGATCGGCACGGCTCATGCGATTCTCGCGCCAGGCCGCGGCATGCCCGTAGCGAGGGGGGGCATCGTGGCAGAAACCGCACACCTCGCTGCGCAGGATGCTCCAGCGCGCGGCGGGCTCGGGAATGGCACCCGGTCCGTGGCAGCCCAGGCAGCCCACGTTGGCAAGGCGAATGAGGGCGGGCGGCAGGTCTTGGTACTGCTCGACTCGGCTCAAAGTGACGCCGAGCTCATTGGCTACGTCGAAGAATCCGCCGTCCGAAAGTCCCGGCTCGCCGACGCTGTGGCAGGCCAGGGCGCACTCGACGTCGTAGCCCTTGCCCAGTGCCCCGGACATCCCACGTGCCAGGACGCTGCTCATGCGGCCGGCAGGGTGAGTTCCCAGCGCTGCATGGCATCCGGCACGCGCGCAATCCAACGGCACCTGCTCGTAGCGCGCGCTGAGCAGGGACACCCGCCGACCGCTGGCGTCCTCCAGCAGCCAGCGGCCCGCCACGTTCGGGCGAAACAGGCTATAGCCCGGACCGCTGGAGAGCCGCGCCCTGGCTTCGGGTGGCGTGCTCGAGAAATGCCAGGTGTCTCCGCCCAAGAGCACACTGGCGTCGAGCGGGACATTGGGTAGCCCCCGCGAACGAGCGAGCGAGCTCAGCTCGAGCCGTTCGATCTGGTGTCCGCTGGGAGCTCGAAAGGTCGCTTCCAGCACGACCCGCCCCTGAGTGTCGGGCGAGATGGGTACGAGGCCCATCGGGAGCGGATCCGGATGCAACGTGGTCAGTTGGGGGGTCCTTGCGCTCAGATGAAATCCTCGCTTGGTAGTGGTCAGCTGGGACAGCGGTTTGCCCTCGATCTGACGCCAGCTGATGCGCCCTTCGCGTGCCTCCGGGCAGCCTGCTTCGACCTGGATTTCGAACGCTGCATTCAGGCCGAGCTGGGGACGTGGTGGCCCCACGTCTATCCACGGCTTCAGCTTGCGGTGGGCAGTCTCACCATGCCCAAGCCTTCGCGCGTCGAAGTCGAACGGGCATGCGCTGGGCAGCCTCAACCTCACGTGGCCGGTGCCAGCGGGCAAGGCGAGCACCAGATTGCCATTCCAGAGCTCGGCTCCTCCCGCGAGTCGCGCGGGCTCGATCGCGAGTTCGTGTGCGTCGACCTCACCCGGGAGCTCTAGTACGAGATACGCTTCCGTCGTTGGGTCATCGGGAGGTTGACACGCGACGATCCAGCCGCACAGGCACAGGAGCCTGGCGGAGCTCGCCTTGCCTATTTTGCCTGTATGGGTTCGCCTTGACATGTGCCGAAGCGACAGCGGCCCTCTCTGCAATCGCTGTCCAACCAGCAAGAAAGCTTAGGTCTATTGGGCACACAATGACCGGATGAGCATTGCATCGGAAACGGGCAAGGCATGCGCGGGTTGCACTCCGCGCCGAGGCTCCGCGTGGCGCGCCGGGTGCACAGGCGCCTCGGAGTGGGCGTGCCCGAGAAGTGGCAGTCATAGTGGCCGGAGTCCCCGTCAGGGGTGTCCGGGGACAAGTCGAGACAAATGGGCTGCGAAGTGGGCTTGCCCTGGATGCGGCGTTCACCGCAGATGAACCCCTGGTCGATTCGGCCAGGCGTAATCCCGGCGGCCAGCCCCTCGCGCAAGCAGAGAGCGGCTCCTTGCGCGTCTGCGCAGGTCCATTCGTTGGCGTCGGGGAACCGGGGGTGCAGCTGCACGCAAAGCTCGCCGTCACAGGTGAATTGGCCGACCGACGCGGCACGGTCGACGCAGGTGCGCTGCTTGCCACTGCCCACGCAGCGCCATCCCAGCGTCGTGCTGGAGGCGAAAGCTGGCAGTTTTCGCGGCACCAGACAGACGCCGTCGTCACATTGGGGGTTCCAGCAGATCCTCAGTCCCCCACCCGGCCCGACCAGGTCGTGGCAATCGGAGCCGCGATCCGAAGTCGGCACCACCAGCCGATCCACGTGCGCTATTTGCTCTCGGGCTCGGTGCTGGCAGCTCGCACAGCCCAGCAAGATGAACCAAGAGAGCGCCCGGTGCCGAGCTCCGGCGAGGTTTACCGGAACGACGCGCTGCTCCCTTTGCGTCGCCGCCGACACGCAGCAGCGAGTGCGAACAGCAGCAGACTCGACGCTCCGCGCGATCTCGTGCTTGTGCTCAGCACGGCGCAGCCATCGAAGAAGGGAGGATGCTCGGTTCTGGTGCAGACCTCGTGCTCCGATCCGCCGGAGATCGACCCGCCGGGGGCCTGAACGATCGCAGAAAAACACACGTGCCCCACCCCGTCGGCGACCGGGCGCTTGAAGGCGATCCACTCGGAACCCGTGTAGCGCGCGGCGTATACGGGCTCCGCCTGGGGCTGACCGTCGTCGCCCAACGGCAAGGTCTTGCCCTTCGTTTGGAAGGCGAGCACGGTGAGCAACTCGACGCCCCCACTGTACGTGGGCGTTGGCAAGCGAACTCCGAACACGTAGCGCTCTGATTCGGTGTCGCTGCAGCCGTCGTACTCGCGCTCGAAATCCCAGCGCACTGCGCGGGCCCCTTCGAAGGTCGGTCTGGAGGTGTCCGGACCGGTACCGGTGGTGAATCGGATCACGGCACCTTCTCCCTGGCGGGGCGGATTGTCACCGGTGAGCAAGCCGGGCCACTCGACGGTGTACTCTGCGTTCGGTTCGAGCATGCCGCTCAGCGGTCGGGCGGTAAGGGTGCTCACCCCGGTGCTATAGGTGCCCGCCAGCTGCTCCGGATTGCTTCCGCGGCGTGTCACCAGCACTCCCTCACCATTATGGGTCGCGCCCACATCGTAGGTGGCCATGAGCGGCGTGTTGGTAGGGACGCCCGCTGCGCCGTCCGGCGGTATCGTATCGATCAGGTCGGCGTCAGCGCAGGCGGCGCTTGCCTGTGTGGCGTAGGTCGCAGACGACATCAGAGATGCTCCGATGAAGGCGAGGCGCCTCGAAAGACGGAGGATTAGTCGTCGCCGCATATGACTTCGCTGCAATTGCCGACGTAGTCGCTGCGGTCACCGTCATGGTCCAGGTCGAAGTCGTCCTTGCAGCAGTGCCCCTCATCGATGCAACACTGTTCGAGTTCGCGCGATTGCTGATGATCCTGAGCGATCTTGCGACAGGCACTGGGCGGGGATTCTTCCTTGCAACCACTCAGGCTCTTTCCGTCCCCCGCGCAGGTCTGCACGCCCCAGAAGTAGCAGTAGGAAACGAAGCAGATCGTCTCGCTGCCGGGCATGCAGGTTTCGCACTGCCGGGGACATTCACTCATCGAGCCTGCTACGCAATAGCTGAAGCCCCCATCTGGACACGGGACGGGTGGAACTTCGTCGATCTCGCCATTGCAGTCGTCGTCGACTCCATTGCAGACTTCCTCAGTGGGTTCGCAGGCGTCGGGCACCTCGGCGTCCGGCATCTCGGCGTCCGGCATCTCGGCGTCCGGCTCGGCGTCCGTGCCGGCATCGACGCCGACGTTGGGTCCCTGAGACTCATCGAGATTCAGATCGGCGGGATCGAGATCCGTGCGCGCGCACCCAGCCGGGTTTGCCAGCAAGATGAGGAATGTGGCCGCGACAACGCCGACTTGACGCAAGTTCCAAGGCGGCAGGTCACCCGAGTCGGCCACGGCACAAACCGTAGCAGCCCGGCGAGCTCTTGGCCACGCCGTCGAGATCTCGCCGGGGGCCCAAGGTCGTCGTGAGCCGGCGATACGACGAGACTTTTTGTGCCGCGCGTTGCAGCTGTGCTACCCAAGCAAGCAATGTTCCAGGTGCCCCGGCCCGCCGCTTTGAGTATTGCCGTGTGCCTGGGTGCGTCGGCATGCACGCCAGTGCTGCCTCCGGAAGTCGTGAATGCTCGAGTCGGACCCTGCGACGACTTCGCTCTCGATGCGGAGCACGTTTGGAATTCCGAGATCGAGCAGCGGTTGCGTGACGCCTTGGCTTCTTTCAAGACGCAGTTCGGTAAAAAGGCCCTGGCTCGCGTCCTTTCGGAGCTCGGCGCTCTGAATCAGCGTTGGGCCCGGGAAAGCCGTGATGCTTGCTATGCCACTGTGATCGGCAAGAGCATGCCCAAGCAGCAGTACGTCACCTTGAGCGCTTGCTATGACACGGCGCTGGCCCAGCAACGCGCGACAGTCGGTCGGTTTCTTCAGCCGGATCTGGAGACCGTGGTGCATGCGGACGAAGCGCTCTACGAGGTCCAGAGGGCGCTCGACGCCTGCGGTTCGGTGGTGGCCAGCCAGGCCTATGTCGAAGACCTGGCAGCGTCCGATGCCGCCGCCCTGGGGCGAGCGAAGACCCATTTGGCGGAGGCTCGCTCCTGGCTGTCGACCGGGCACCCCGCTCAAGCCATGGATGCGGCGACACGAGCTGAGACGGACGCAGAGCGCGCGGACGTGGCGCGTGTCCGGGCGCAGGCCTCGTTGGAACAAGGCAAGGCGTTGATCGCCAAGGCGCGCTTTCGCGACGCGGGAGCCCGCCTGGAAATGGCCCTGGACATGTTCTTCGAGAGCCGGAGTCCAGCGGGTGTTGCGGATGCACTGGTTGCGCTTTCCACGGTGCACCTCGGGGTCGGCGAATTGGAGCTCGCCGAGCAGGCGGCCGCGGAGGCGCTCACCGTACGACGTAGCGTGCTCGGGCCAGCGCACCCGGAAGTGGGTTTCGCCTTGTTTGCCCTGGCCGAGGCTCGTCGGAGTCAGGCGCACCTCCGAGACGCGTTGGAGGACTACCGCGGTACCGTGAGCCTGTGGTCCGACACGTTGCGGTCCGGGCATCCCTTCTTGGTCAGGGCTCAGAGCCGCATGGGCGCCGTATCGGCCGAGCTCGGCGAAGTGGACGCGGGGCTCAAAGCGCAGCGCGACGCCTTGTGCTCGGCCGAGAGCGAACTCGGTCGGGACCATCCGGAGGTTGCTGCTCTGCACGAGGCTGTCGCTCGCACTCTGCTCATGGCCGGGCGCAATGACGCGGCATTGTCCGAAGCGCGCCTTGCGCTCGAGTTGCGCGAGAAGGTGTATGGCGAGCGCCACCCCGAAGTGGCCATGACACTGCAGCTGATGGCTCAGCTGTTCCAGAAAGAGAAGCGCTACGACGAGGCCTTCGCCGACCTGGAACGCAGCCTCGAGATTCGCCAGAAAGCTCTGGGCGAGCAGAACCGCCTGGTCGGCGAGACGCTGCAGCAGCAGGGAGAGCTCTTGATGGAAAGGCACGACCCGGCTGCTGCTCTCGAGAAGTTCGAGCGCGCGCTTCGGATCTTTACTCATGCTTTGGGTGCGGATCACCCCGTCGTCCTGTCCCTAGGCCTGCGCATGGGCGACGCCCTGCTTGCGACCCGTCGTTACGCGGACGCCCAGCGCACATTCGACGCCGCACGTTCCGCCTTCGAGCAACGCCTGGGGCCGACGCATCCGAGCGTGGCGACCGCTCGGGTGGGTCTCGGTCGGGCCGACGAGGGACAACACGAACTCGCGGAAGCCCTGAACCAGTACCGGCAAGCGCTCTCTCTTCGGGAGGCCGTCCTCGGCGAGAAGAATGGCTCCGTCGCGGACCTGCAAGCTGACCTGGCGCGTGTGCTCTTGAAGCAAAAGGAGCTGAAAAGCGCGCTGGCTTACGCTGAGCGGGCGTTGGAAGGACACAGCCGAAACCCCGGGACGCCGCGCGTGACACTGGCGGATGACTGGGCCACTCTCGGCAGGATTCGTCTCGGCCTCTACCAGCGTCAGCAGGGGATCGATTGGCTCGAAAAGGCGCTCGACGCGTACCGTTCGTATGAGGCGCCCGTCGACGTGGTGTCCGAAACACTGCGGGGGACACCCAAGGAGCGAGCCCAGGGCGTGCTCGTGGAACTGCAGAAGCTGGGAGTGCCCATCAGGACGCCGTTCGGTTGACCAGCGGCGAGAGGCGCGCGCTCATCACTGAACCGGCATGACTTCGAGTCGGTAGCTCGACAACGAGGTGGGCGGTTTGGAGTAGGGGACGAGGCGGCGCTCCGAAAGACCGAAGCGTTCGGTGACTTGCTGGACCAAGGCCTCTGTCGACTTCTTGTCGTAGCTGGCGCCCGTGTAGGCCGTGAATCGCAGTCTGGACCGCGCGAACACGCCGGCGACGAACCCCACTTGCTGGACCGCCCTGTCCAGTTTTTCTTTGGGCGCTGCGGCGAGCACCATGAGGGGCTCCGCCTCGTCTGTCGGAAGCGCATCCGCGGTGGGCAGCGGATGGCTCCCCCGTGGGCCTGCGTCGGGGCCTTCGGAAAGCACGAGCTGTGCGATCACTTCGCCGCTCACAGGCGCGAGCTCCGGAGGCGGCGTGGTCAACACCTTGAGCGTGCGCCAGTACCTCCAGCAACGTTGGAACAAGGAGCCCAGATTCACCGCGCCGCGCCCGGCAACTCCGGCAGAAAGGGCGTTGTCTTTGATCGAGCTCATGGACATCTCACCGAGCTGGCCGAGCAAGGCCAGCGGCTCCGGACCCCCGTCCAGCTTTGCCAGGCGCCTGGCGGCGCTAGTGGGGTCCTGGGTGACGCGCGCCTGGCCTTCGAACCACACCTTGGCAAGGGTGACCAGCGCTTGGGGGTGCTGACGGACCAAGGAACGCTGCGCGACGGCCACATACGGGATCAGGTGGAGCGCTTCGGCCGTCGAGAGCAGAACCTGTCCCTGGTAGTTCTTGGCGATGCCGTCGAGCTTCTTGCGTTCGACCGCCCAGACGCTCGGGTCGGGCTTTTCCACGTCGCTGGCCTCGAGCTCCAGTTTGGAGAGGTCTGCACCGACGGTGTCCAGGGCGAACGCCCCCAAGAATGTCTCGGAGCTGCCTGGGGTCGCGTGCAACGTCAGGGGGTCCTGCTTGGCAAGCTCGGCGATCGACCCGAACTTGCTGAACAGCACGTCGCGCCCACTCGACCACCCGACTATCAGGAACATGACGGGGTCGAGTGCCTTGATCGTTTCGTAGGATGCCACGAGCTCCGGCAGGGGAACGATGGCCACGTCAGCGCCGCTGGGGTCGGCGCCGCCTCGCGCGAGGGCCGCTTCCACTTGGCCCAGTCGTTCGCTGATGCTGAGCCGCACTTCGAGCTGCTGTTTGGCGAAGGCGCTCTGCTGCTTGACGGCCAGCCCGTCGTTTTGCAGCACCCCTGCTGCCGCCAGGTGCCAGCCCAGCGCCGTAATGGCGAGCGGCCGTTCGAAGAGCTTTTGCGGCTCGTCGGCGGCTTCTGGCTTGGCTTCGGCCGCTTTCGCGGGGGGACCGGCGGCTTTGGGCAGCGGTCTCGGGTGCTGCTTCGGCTGAGGCTCCTGCGCGGCGCTGGCCGTGGCGCTGCGGGGGGGGAACGCTTGACGAGTGTGAATGCGAGCCCCGCCAGCATGGCGAGCAGGACGGCAAAGACGATGTTGGACCGTTTCATGCTGCTTACCAGTGCGCCGAACGTTTGCCGTCGCCGAACCTTCGTTTGGCCGGGTACTCGTCTTTGAGCAGCCGTTTGAGGATATTCACGGGGACGGCCAGGTTGAGGTTCTGGGCGCGACTGAAGCTACCACCGACCGAGGCCGTAGTGACGCCGATGACCTGGCCTCGGTAGTTGAACAACGGGCCCCCGCTATTGCCCGGTGATATGGGCACGGTCGTCTGGATCCACTGGCGCCCTTCGTAGAGGCGGCGCGCCGAGATCAGCCCGTCGGTGAGCGTATGATCCAACCCCAGCGGGTTGCCGATGGAGAGAGCAGGCTGGCCCACGGCGATGCCATCCGAATCGCCCAGCTCGAGCGGCGCCACCGTGACCGGTTCGCCGACATCTGGCTCGGATAGAGGCACGCGCAACAGTGCCAGGTCCACCGCGGCGTCCTCGCTGAGTAGCTCGGGTTCGTTGAAGGCAGCACCTTGCATGAACGTCACCCGCACTCGGGTGGCGTCGGCGATCACGTGTTGATTGGTGGCGATGGTGCCGCGTTTGTCGATCAGAAAGCCCGTGCCGCCCCCGCTGACGTGTTGGTCATCTCCTACCTGGACAGTGACCACCGCGGGTGCCAGCTCTTCGAACAAGGTGGCTGCATCTCGCTCTTCTGGTTGCTCTTCGGGCTCCGACTGACTACTCGCTGCCGGCGCGCTCGCGGGTGGGGCAGGCTCTTCGGCAGCCTTCGCTTCGGGGTTGCGTGGGCTCGAGCTTCTTGCGGGGGCAGGGGGCTTGGGTTTCGCGTGCCGGGCGAGTTCGGGAGAGGGCTCGGCGGAGGGCGCTACCGCGGCGACGAAGCGCGCCAACATGGCCATCCGTCCGTAGCCGGCGTGCCCGAGCCGGTCAGCCTCGGTCACGAGCGCTGGGCGCGTCCAGTCATACAGGACCACCACATAGAGCAAGGCGACCCCGAGCCATACCAGCGCGAATACGTCGGTGGGGAGACCCTTGGCCCTGGCATCGACATTCTCGGGCAGAAGGCGATCGACGATGACGGCGGGGGTGGCGAGCATCACCAGGGCTGCGACGATGGCTCGGATCCAGCCGCTTTGGACCACCAGGCCAGTGGTGGCCATCAAGGCGATGAACGTGAGCAATCCGCCTACCGCAAGTGCGAGCCCTTTGACGATACCCCGCGCCACCCGCATGACACCGCCGCGCTGTGGCGGAGGCATGGAGTGCAACGAAGGTCGCGAGGGAAGCGGTTGGGTCGGTTTGCGAATGGCCATCGAGCGCCGGTGCGAACGGCCCCGTCCCGGGCCGATGAAGACCATAGCCGGCTCCTGACAAAGTGTCACAGGTCGCTGGCGTCGTTACGCCAAACTGACGGCGAACCCTTCCCGACCGGCCCGATGAACCAGCAAGAATGGCGGGGAAACGGAGCGTGCCGGCTCGAATGGCACGTGGCACGCACCTTGCTGGTCACCAGGCATGCGACGACGAACATGGCATGCGAGCCGGCACCATCAGCGTGGCGTGACGCTGTTCGAGGTCAAGCTCGGCGCCTTGGCCATTGCCCTGGTGGTCGGCATCGCGATGGTTGCCTACGGGCAGGTCAGCACAGAAGATCGAGCCAGGCAGTCGACGCACACCGCGGATCGCATTCTCGAGGCTGCCGAAACCTATCTGGAAGAGCAAGGCACGGGCTGCCCGACCATCAGCTCGCTCAAGCGGGACCGCCACCTCGATCGCGACACCCCCTCGAGCGACGCCTGGGGAGAGCGCTTCCGCGTCTCGTGCCAGCACCACGAGGTCAGCGTATTTTCAGCGGGCGCCGACGGGAAGCTCCACAGCGCCGACGACATCCGCAGAACGCGCTCCAAGAGCTAGCGAGCGCAAGACTATTCTGTCCAAGGATCATCCAACAACCCACAACCCATAGTCAGTCCCTCCCAAACAGCCGGCGCTCCCGAGCAGGTCAACACCAAAGCCAAACTCTCCGTTACCGTCAACTCATCCTGCTCGGGAGCGTCGGTGCTCCTTGCGCCCGTGTTCTGGGGATTCTAGATTTGCGGAGTGCCCCATCACTCATCGGCCGGTTTCGCTCCCGGTCTGGTATTGGTGTTTTCATTCGCCAGTCTGCAGTGTGGAGGGTCGAACGAACAGAAGGCTGCTGTGGGGACTGCCGTCATGCTGGCGGCCACCGGCATCAATCGCGCGATCACCAAAGAGTGCTGGGCGGCGTGTTCACCGGGGTACGTGTGCGATCACGAGAGCGGCCTGTGCGTGCCCGGGGAATGCTCGCCGAGCTGCGCGGACACCCAGGTCTGCACGCTCGTCAAACAGCATCTGACGTGTCTCGACCAAGCAGGAACGCTCACGGTTCCCCTGGACGCTGGCCAGATGCGCAGAGCTCCCGGCGCTCAGGCTTCGCCGGGCGGGAAGGCGCAGCAGCACGGCTCGACTCGAGCAGTCCGCTTCGCATCGCCCCCAGCCGCCCCAGGCGCGTCGGGCTGCCCGACCCCGGGAGGAGCCGACTGGTATACACGACCCGGAAGCGAGGCAGGCCTCGAGCCTCCGCCTCCGGTTCACGCGAATTGGATCGGTGTTTGGCAGTCCGCCGATCCCGGGACCGAGAAACCGATGATCGTAACGCAGAATTGGTATGGCGTGGACCGCTGGCGAGCTAGGGACTACCGGGTGATCGAGTCGACCGGCAGCACGCTCACGCTTTCGGCCACCCCGCTCGGCAGCCCGGCAGTGCGAGTGACCGTACACTTCATCACACCGGATCGCGTCAAAATCGGGCAAATCGAATATTCCCGCGTCGATTGCACGAACGTGCCGAGCGCACGCGCTGCGTGTTGTGAGCTGCCGCGCGCGCACTGGGTGAGGCTGGAGCCAAAAGAGAGCTTCTGAGCGTTCCGCGACAAGGAGGAGCCAGGTGTGTATTACAGACCCCCGCTGGACTCAGCTCTCGCCCACAGGTTTTCCCCTACCTGTGGGTAAGTCTCGATGTAAGCGCTGACACAGGGCGGTGCTCGCCGTCGCGAAAGCGGCGGCCATGCCTGGGAAACAAGAATGTCACACATCTGACGTCATTTTGCTACGCCCTCAGCCTGGGGTAGGGGCGGGAGGGCCAAGCGAAGCGTGCCGTTTGCGGTTCATGATGTGCACCGCCTGCCCGAGGGCGTGCTCCGCGGCCTCCCGCACCGCTTCGGTCAGCGTCGGGTGAGGGTGCACTGTGAGTGCCAGATCCTCGACGGATGCGCCCATTTCGAGGGCGAGCGCCCCCTCGGCGAGTAGCTCGCTCGCCTCGGCTCCGACGGCTGCAACGCCGACCAAGCGATCGTTGTGGGCAATCACTTTCACGAATCCCTCCGTTTCACCCAACGCCATGGCCCTACCAAGAGCCGAGAACGGAAAGCGTCCCACCCGGACGGGTAGCTGGTTGGCCTGTGCCTGGGCCTCGCTGAGGCCCACCGTCGCGATCTCGGGCGTGGTGAAAATCGCCGCAGGCATGGCCTGCCAATCACGTACGATCCGCTTTCCGACGATGGCGCCAGCCACGACCTCCGCCTCCTTGAAACCTTTGTGAGCCAGGTAGGGAGGACCCGCCACGTCTCCGATCGCATACACGCCGCGAGCACTGGTCTGGCAGGCAGCATCGGTGGCGATGTGACCACTGGCATCCAGCTCGATCGAGGCGCGGTCGAGCTCGAGGTCGGCAACTGCCGGGCGAAACCCCGTGGCGACCAGCAGCCTGTCACCCTGAATCCACTGCTCCTGTTCCCCCTTCCTGACGCGTACGCGCACGCCTCCTTCGTGTTGCTCGACGCCGAGCGCCCGGGCCTCGGTCGCGATCTCCGCGCCGCCCTGTCGCAGGCGCCTCTGCACCACACGCACCAGGTCGGGATCGATGCCCGGTAGAAGCTGAGGGCTGAACTCCAGGACCGTCAGCTTTGCACCGAGGGTGTGGTAGGCGGAGCCCAATTCGAGGCCTATCACCCCGCCACCGAGGACGATCAGGTGTTCGGGCAGGCGCTCCAGGAAAACGGCGTGGCGCGCGGTCATCACTCGCTCGCCATCCGGAGTAAATCCAGGTGGCGCATAGGGGCGCACTCCGGTCGCCACCACGATGGCTCGACGCGCGTGGAGGCGTCGAGTCGAGCCGTCCTTGGCGCGCACCACGAGCGAGCCCGGTCCGTCGAAGCGCGCTGCTCCGAACAGCAGCTCCGCGCCATTGCTTCGGATCAAGGACGCGACCCCATCCGTGTGATGCTTCACCACGGACCTCGAAAACTGTTGGGCGCGACCGAGGTCGAACCCGAGGTGGTCGGTGATCAGACCCATGGCTTCGCCGTGCTTGGCCGAGTGAAACCTGCGCGCTGCGGTGATGAGCGCCTTGGACGGAATGCATCCCCAGTTGAGGCAAACCCCCCCGATGCCCTCTTTCTCGATGCACACGGTGTCCAGACCCCGTTGGGCGAGCCGGATGGTGAGGGAGTACCCGGCGGGGCCTCCGCCGATGACCAAAACGTCTGCTTGTCGTTCCACCGAGGGCTTCCTTTCTGGACCGCTTGGTCCGCGTATTTCGGCTGGTAGGGCTAGGATCGAAAAGACCGAACGGTCTCTTTTTGGGTAAAAAAGAGTTCAGCCCACGCGGGCCTCAGCAATGGCTTGCGTCAGGCGCCGACACACACGCTGCATCGGGGCATCCGAGCCGAGCAGCTTGGACATCATGATGCCGCCTTCCAGAGCGGCGATCAGCGTGGTGGCAAACTCGTCGGCATCGAGGCTGCGGCGCAATTCGCCGCATTTTGTGCCGGCGCTGATGATTCGGCGTACGAATGATTGCCAGTCGCGCATCACTTTCTGCACACGTTTTCTCAGGACTGGATCGGAGTCGTCCGATTCCACGGCGGCGTTCAACAGCGGACACCCGCCAGGCACCGGCGGATCGCTGGGCAGGCGCGCGTATACCGAGACCAGCGCCTGCAACTTGTCGGCGGCGTGCTGCTTCCCCTCGAGCGCCTGATCGAAACGCTCCCCCAACGAACGGATGGCGAAATCGAAAGCTTCGAGTGCGAGGGCTTGCTTGCTCTCGAAGTGTCGATAGATGCCGCCTTTCTGCAAGCCAGTGGCCTGCATGACGTCCGCAATGGATGCGTTGGCGTAGCCAAGCTGGTTGAACAGCGCCGCGGCGTGCTCGATGACCTGCTCACGCGTGCGCTCGCCCTTGCTCTTTGCAGCGGAATGGGACGAGGATCTCGATGGCATGATGGGCTAGCGTCGATTGATTTGCGACCGCTCGGTCTCATCATGACGCGGCTCACCCGCACCGTCAAGTGGGCAGAGATGCCCACAGTGTGGGGTAAATCCGCGCGAGAGTGGGCCGTTCGGATGGGAAGAAGCGCTGGCCGCTTGCCCGCGGTCGCGTCGGGAAAGATAGATGTCGGTCGCTGTGCAATGTCCAGCCTGTCAGGCGAAGTTTCGGCTGGCGGACGAGCTTTGGCGGAAACGCGTCGCCGGGCGCGTCACCTCCCTCCGCTGTCGCAAATGCGGGCTGGGTATTCAGCTCGATGGTACGCCGAAGGTGCCGAGCGCCGAGCCCAGGATTTCTGGAGGCGGGGCCGCCCGCGCTCGTAGCGAACCGACACCCCAGGCATTGCCGGCGAAACCACCGCGCCCTGCGCTGCGGGTGCCCAGGCCCGACCCCGCGACACCGGCCACGGTGCAGCAAGACGCACCTGCATGTTCGAGCCCCGCCCGGCACGAAGGTCGCGCCGACGACGCCCATCACATCGAAAGAGGTGCGCCCGAGACGGATGTCGACGCCCTCTCCGAAGTGAGGATCGCCGAGGCAACCGTGAACTCCGAGCCGACGACCACTGGACCGGATTCGGTGCCTTCACTGCGCGCCCTGTCGGTCGAAAACGCTAGGTCTTTGGCTGCAGAGCTCAGCGAAGCCACTGCCCCGAGGTCGAGCGTGACTCGACGACCTGGGCAGTCTGGGCGCCGTGCGGCTGTCGTGAGGAGGGGGCGCCACAAGATCGCGGGGGTGGCCGTAGCGGCGGTTCTGGCCGCGCTCGTCTGGCGCTTCGGCCCTGGCCCAGTCGAGCCCGATGACTTGGCGGCTGGTGCCGAGAGTGCACTCGCAGCGTCACCTGGCGCTGTCGAGATCGCTCCTCTGGGGTCTTTGAGTGTCGGGGCCGACGACGAACGAACTCCCGCGCAAGCCGGTCCCGCCGAGCCACCGCGGGTTTCGCAGGGCCATACCCTGGAGCCGGTGGTCGCGCCCGTGGAGACGGCTGAGTCGCCGGTGGATGCTTCGTCCGCGATGCTGGGCGAGCACCCGGCGGCGGTCCCTGCGCCGTCGGGTCACGACGAGCGGCGGCTGGGGTTCGTGCTCGACTGGGCCACGGCACACGCCGAGAAGTGTCATCTGGGAGGCCGCGCGGTGGGGACGGTCGAGGTTCACGTCACGTTCGCTCCGAACGGCAAGGTTCAGGCAGTCCGCCTGGAAGGTGAACCCATCGCAGGAGCACCGGTGGGAAGGTGCATCGAGGGTTACTTCGGGTCGATGCTGATTCCTGCCTACGAAGGACGGCCCTTCACGATCACCCGCGAACTCACCCTGCGCTAAACTAAGCGTCGAGCAGTAGGCCACGAACGGCCACCGGCTCGTCGTTACTCGTGGCCGGGTTCAAGCGACGCGTACGACGGTCGACTTGGAGCTCCCCGGCGCTCCCGGCATCCTGCTTTGCAGAAAGTGCAGGCCTCCCTTTTGGAATCGGCGCACCGGGATGAACTTTCGGACATGCGGCAAATACACGCAGGGTTCTTGGAGGATTTCGAAATCCTTGGCGCACTGGGTCGAGGGGATCATGGTCATTCCTTGGCCTTTGGCCCTGAGATCCGAAAGCCGTGCGCTACTCGGGCTTGCCAGTGGGGGGACCTTCGCCCTCGGGCTCTTCCACCAGCCCGCTCGCGGCGCGCGCCACACACCCGCCGAACAGCGCTTCGCTGGCGGGCGCGCTTTGACAGGCTTCCTTGCTGAAGTACCAATGCCCCTCGGCGAGGGTCACCGAGTGCTCGTCTACTGCCTTCATCTCGAAGTTCTGATCGCAGGGCCAGCGGGTGCGGTCGGTGGCCTTGCTGCGCGGCGAGGCGGGGCCGTAGACGCGGATTTCCTCGGCCCCCTGCCAGTAGTGTAGTGCCAATGGCCCAGGCAGCTCTCGAGAGGACTGCCGTCTCCAGGTCCCCATGGGCGCGCCGGTCGATAGCGGTTTGAAGGTCCATCCCTGGCAAGGGCCATTCGCTGCAACTCGCCAATAGAGCGTCGCGCCCTCGCGCTGCAGGGCAGCCAAGGTTTCGCCGGGCAAGGCGTCGCAGAAGTAGTTCAACAATCGCTCGTTCGTTACCACCCTGTCGAATGCCAGTGCGTCGGATTGCCAATCGCCGGCGAACTCCGCGTCGAAGTCCTCTATCTGGCGGAGGAGCTTGGCGATCGATCGGAGTGGCATGCTGGCTCCGCAGCGGGCGTCTCTGATGAAGGAAAGCGGGATGGAACCAAACGCCATCGAGCCGGCGCGCTGCTCGGCCACGACCAGATGCTCGAGGCTGGCTGTCTGCATCGTATCGCATGCGCAGGAACGCACGGCTTCGAGTAGCGCGGCCCTGAGGCGTGGCCAGCGTTCATTTTCTGGCATTGTCGCGACCGACTCTACCGCCTGCTGGATGGCCTCGCAGTCGGCCAGGGCTCGGTAGCCCGCGGTTGCGATCTTCCTGCGCTCGATGGGCTCGCGCTCCGCCAACAAGCGTGTGGCCAACTCTTGAGCTGAACGCTCGCTCTCCGTCTCCACTCCAAGCGAGGGTGCACCGAACAAGAGGCGCAACTCGAACGATTCCGGCACGGCCGTCAGGTATTTGCGCAGCGTGCGCACGTTGGTCTCCGCGGAGGCCGCGACGTAGATCGTCGCCGAGTGGGAGCTCTCGGCGGGCGCGTGCGCGACGAGCTCTTCGAGCGCCTCCTTCAAGTGTTCTGCACGCTCCGAGTCGGTGGGTCCCGACACCGGTCGGCCTTCCAAGAGTACGCCTGCACGCGAGATCTCCAGGATTGGACCGCCGCCGAGCGCGCCGCCCAGACTGGCCTCGGGCAGCTCGACACCAATTGCTGCCCCGAGGCCCTGCTCCGGCAAGCGCTCCAGCAGCGACATTAGCTTCTGCTTGCCTGCCTCGCAGACGTTTTTGCCGCCAGCTCTGGGCTCGGAAGGTGCGGGCTGGCAGGCGAGCAGGGCGAGCGGAACTAGCGCAGCAAGCATTGGGGCAACCACGCGCAACATCGTCGTGGGTCGCTGATACCACGATTCGCACACGGGGCCCGCGAGTGATGAGGGGCGCCTTTCAGGCCCAAGGGTCAAGGCGGAGGCGCTTCGGTGCTGCCGCTCGGGGCTGCCCCGGCGTTGGAGCTGGCCAGCGCTCGGAGGCTAGCCAGATCTTCGGGCCCAGCGCAGGTCGCGCTCACGCGGAACCCCACAATTGCCCAGCGGAGCCCGCGCTTGTAGCAGACCCGCACGTGGCGTCGCTGATTGCTGAGCACGAAGCTGTAGTCGTCGAGCTCGGCTCGCGTAGCGGCCTGGCTGAGCTGACCGACGCACTCGAACCCCTCCAGGTTCGAGCCCGAGTGTCCTGCGATTCCGTCCTTGAGCAGACTGAGTTCGGCCAGATCGCAGGCGGTCGAACTGGAGAGCGCGTCGGCCGTTGCGGGCGCTCGGATGCGTTCTTCGAGTTCATCGATGCGATTCGCTCGCTGCAGCTCCTGCACGATGACCATCGTGTACGCTAGGGCGGAGGCCACGAGCGCGAAAGCGCCCATCACCATGCCGAGCGTTGCGGTGGCTGGGATGACCAGCCCGTACTCCTTTGCCATCCGCCGGGCGCGCAGGGCCATCACGATGCCGACCACGCCGAAGACGGGTATCAGGCAGCAGAACAGCCCCAGCAGGGACCAGATCAGCGAGTGCATGGCGGTGCGCTTGATCGAAGCTTGCGCTTCGTGCTGCCTGGCCACTTCTCGATGCAACTGGGCCTGGTGCTGCTGGTACGCCAGCTGTTGCTGCTGCACGTGGGCCTGACGTACCAGGTCATGCGCCAGATGCGTGGCGCTGCCGCAATAGCTGCACACCGTTGCACCCGCGGTCAGGGCCGCTCCGCACTTTTGACAATTGGCCAAGGTCAGCTCTCCAGAATCTCGGTGCGGCGGGACGGCGAATGGGCGATGACTGTCATCAGCAAGGAAGACCGAAACGAAGCCGAGAAAAAGCTTATCCTGACCCCTGCATCCACTTCAATGGCCAGGCGATTTCAGAGACGCTCACAGGCGGAACAGCTGGGCGCTCGGCCGGCGGCGGTGCTGTGACACTCGGAACGCATCCATTCGCAGTCGACTCGGTCCCACGCCATGTGGAGCAACAGCCCCAGTGCCAGCGTGCGGCTAGGACGGGGAAAGAGCATGACCACGTAAAGCGCGATGGCGACGTAGCTGTGCAGCGGGTGGAATGCAATGCTGCAGCGGCAGGGGTCGTAGATAGGATCGGCTAACAGATGATCCAAGTCGACCAGATTCGCCAGCAGCATCACCAGCCAGGCGCGCTTGGCGTTCGCGCCAAAGCCGACCTTCGCCACGAGCCCGGGAAGCAGTGCGTGACCGAGAAGATGCAAGTGCGAGCGCAATTTCCAGTGGGCGTAGCAGCAGAATCGACGATCTGATACTTGTTTTTGCCTCGCTCAGGCGCAATCTTTGTCCGGTGCTTCCTGCCAATCGACGAGGGCTGATTGCCGGCGCACTCGTACTGGGAGCGGTGGCTTGCGGCGAGCCGGCGGGCAAGGCCCTGCCCGGGCTGTCACCCGAGGAAGTACCGCCCGAGACCAGCACCGACTATGCACTGAGTTTCGACGGGGAACATCAGTACGCGACCACCGCCACCGGCAGCTTCCCGCTCGCCAAGTTGAGCCAGAGCATCACCATGTGGATCAAGCCGACGGCCGGTGACGAGGCGCAGGCAATATTCACGGTCCGCCGCGGTATGGAGAGCGGAACGGAGATCGGGCTGAGCGAAGGCCGGGTGAATGCCTGGAGGGTCTATGGTCCGCGCGTGTTCGTACAAGACGAACAGGCGCTAGCGCCCGGCAGTTGGCATCACGTCGCGCACGTTCAAACGGCTATCGATATGGAAACGGACGAATACGAGCAGCGCTTGTATGTCGACGGCGAGCTGGTAGCGGAAGGGACGCAAGCTCCGGCGTCACGGACTCCCATTTCGGGTTGGCTGGGCAGCTTCGACGGTTCGACTCAGATGTACGCAGGCTTACTGGATGACCTCAGGTTCTACGCGCGCGCGTTGAGCCCCGAGGAGGTCAGTGACGAAGCTGCAGGGGTTGCCCGGCCGGCGACGAATCGCTTGGTGCTCAGCTTCAGCTTCAACGAAGATCCCTCCGGCAGCGTGGTGTACGATCGTTCCGGAACCGGGAACCACGCGACCCTGGGCGATGGAGTACCCTCGTTGATGCCCGGCCGCGTCGTTTCCGACGCGCCGCGACGGGCGCCCTAGAGTGCTGACGTTTGGCGCCGCAGGTCTGGATGACTAGCGAGTTTCGGCGCGCTGGATGCCGATGGCGGCGCTGGCGCTGGCGTAGCAACCGGTCATGGTCCACATGGCAGTGGCTCCGACGTCTTGCGGCCCGCTGAGCGCTGCGGCCATGTATTCGTAGTTGCCGATATCGGGCGTTCGTTCACTGAAGGTGGACACGAAGGTTCCCGCCGAGAGCACCGCGCCACCACCCTGTCGGGAGGCGACCATCGCGTAGATGAACGACCCCGGCCTCGAGGAGAAGCTGACCCCCGAGCTGCGCGTGGGCGCTGTCGCGCAGTCGCTGTCGTTGGGATCTCCGGTAGTGCTATGGAGCGGATTGGTCTGGTCGACGCCCGTGAACTCGACCACGTTCACTTGGCCCCAGCCCCAGCCGTCGGGAAGATGCACGCTCACCGTGCGTTGCCCCGGGCTCGGGAGCAGGCCATCCAGGGCCGTGTAGATCCCAGCCCAGACCTCGTTCGCCGAGGATGTAGCCACGGGTGCCCCGAGACTCACTCCCGCATAGCTGACGCTGGTGGGGGGGCCGGTGTTCGACCCCACCGCGATCGCGATCATGCGGTAGGAGCCGGCCGAGCTTTCCAGTTGGTGCGCCAGGTTGACGATTCGTTGCCCCCCGTTGCCCCAGGCATTGGACAACCCCGTGTCCGAGTTGACCACCTCGATATCCAGGTGGTCGCAGTGACTCCCTCCGTCGCTCCGGCAAAACGGGGTGGGAGCGCTGCAACTGTCGCCGCAGCTCGCGCAATTGTCGGGCGTCCCGAGCGGCACCGTGCAGCCGTTGGCCGGGTTCGCCGCGCGGCAGTACCCCGACTCGCAGGTGGGCGCGCAGGTGCCTCCACTGCAGGCTCGCGTCGCGACATTGGTGCCGGCGCAGCTCTGCCCGCAACCCCCGCAGTGGTTGGCACTGGTCATGATGTTGGTCTCGCAACCGTCGCGAGCGCTGTCTTCGTCGTTGCAGCTCCGATAGTTGCCGCTGCATGTGACCGAGCACTCGCCCGCCGCCGAGCATGCCGCGACGCCGCCGCCCTCGGCGCTACAGTCGTCGTCGCACGCCCCGCAGTGGGTCAACGTTCTCGTCGATTGTTCGCAGCCGTTGCTCGGGTTGTCGTCGCAGCTCTGGTAGCCTTTGTCGCAGTCCGGAGCGCAGATCCCGTAGCGGCAGCTGTTGACGCCGTGAACGTCCTCGCACTCGTTGTCGCAGGCCCCGCAGTGCTGGTCATCGGTCAGAAGTGAGCTTTCGCAGCCGTTGGTCGGATTGCCATCGCAGTCGCCGTAGTCGGCGGCGCATTGTGGGACGCAGGTCGTCCCGCTCTCGCCCCCACAGGTGTTGCGTCGGGTGCCGACGCCCGTTTCACAGGCCACGCCGCAGCCACCGCAATCCTCGTCGTTGAAGGTGATCGAGGTCTCGCACCCGTCGCCGGAACGGCCTGCTCCGGCGTTCTTGTTGCAGTCCGCAAAGGTGTCCTCGCAAGCCTCGAACGTGCAAGTGGAGTCGTCGCATGCTCCCGAGCCGTGGGAGTACTCTTTGCTACAGTCCACGCCGCCTCGGTCCGCGCAGCCGCCGCAGCGTTCCGTGTCGGAGGTGACGTCGGTTTCGCAACCGTTCTCGAAGTCGCCGTCGCAGTCTGCCCAGCCGGTGTCACAGCTGGTGACGACGCATCCGCCTTCGCTGCAACCAACGCCGGTCACTTGCAGATCGGCATCGAGGATTGTCGTGCAATCCGTATCGCAGCTGCCGCAATAGCGCTTGTCGCTGGCGAGGTTGCGTTCACAGCCATTGAGCACCGACCCGTCGCAGTCTTGCCATTCTTTACCCGCGCCGCTGTCGCACGATTCGATAGCGCAAGCTCCCTCGACGCAGGCGGGGGTGCCGTGGGGGACGTCGCAGGCGTTGCCGCAACGGCCACAGTCCTCGACCGAGGTCAGATCGTCTGTGCACTCTTCGTCACCATCGCAATCGGCGAAACCGCTTTCGCACTCGGTTTCGCCGCAGCCGTCGCCAGCTCCATCGCAGAAGGGGGTCAGGTCCTCGGAACTGCTCTCGCACGCCGTTTCGCACTCCTGGCAGTGCTCGACATCACGGTTCAGGTTCGCTTCACAGCCGTCGGCCGGGTTCTCGTTGCAGTTCTCGAAACCCTCATTGCATTCGATGTCACACTCGCCCTCGACGCAAAGGCCCGTGCCGTTGTGGTTCGAACAGGCCTCGTTGCATTGCCCGCAGTTGTCCGGGTCCGAACGAACGGCGACCTCACAGCCGTCTTCGGTGTCGTTGTTGCAGTTCTCGAAGCCTTTCAGGCACGCCACGATCTGGCAACTGCCGCCCTGGCACTGGGTCTCGGCATTGTCCAGGTCGCAGGGGTGATCGCACCCCCCACAGTGGTCGATGTCCGTGAACAGGCTGACTTCGCAGCCGTCGCTGGCACTTTCGTTGCAGTCGGCAGTCCCACTGCCGCAAATCAACACGCAGACTTTGTCTTCTGCGTCGCAGTTCGTGCTTTCGCTGCGCGCGTCCGGCGGTGCCTCGCAATCGTCACTGCGTAGGCAATGGTCACCCACTTCGCAGCCAGAGCAGTCACCCCCGCAGTCGATGTCCGTCTCGTTGCCGTTCCGGATGCGATCTTTGCAGGTGGCCTCCTGGCAGATGCCTCCCTCACAGTGGTTGCTCGTGCAGTCGCTGGCCTTCGCGCAACTCTGCCCGGCGACGCAGGCGGGGCAATCGGGTCCCCCGCAGTTGATGTCGGTCTCCTTGCCATTCATCACGCCATCCATGCAGGAGGCGTCGCGACATTGGCTTTCGGTACATTCGTCGTTCACGCAGTCGGAGTCGAAGTTGCAGCTTTGACCGAGCTTGCACTCGTCACAATCGGGCCCGCCGCAGTCGTTGTCCGTCTCGTTGACGTCGGTGACTCCGTTCCCGCAGTGAGCCGGGCCGCCAGCACCGCCTCCCTCTCCGCTCGAGGGCGTCGTACCTCCGCTGCCGGTAATTCCAGTCGAACCATCCTCGTTGATGCCCTCGGAATCTCCAATCCCGAAGTCGGGTGAGGTGCAAGCAGCGGCGCCGATGCCGACGGCCAAACAAGCCAGGCAGAGCGCCCTCAAGCATCGGGCCCAGTACGTGTACGCCACTGTCGGACGCTATCACACAGGCAGTGGGTCCGACTATGGTGGGCCAGGCGTCGACCTTCGACGTTGCCTTCCCGAATAGATTCTTTCAACCAATGAGGAACCGTTCCAGCCCGGGCACCCGCCGCGGGGTCGCAATTCGCCCCAGGTAAGTGACCTTACGATGATGGGCGCCCGAATTTCGTCGGACGCTTTTTGCTGGCGCACGCCTTGGCGCGACGAACCGGATGTGTGTCGCGACCCATCAACGCTAGCGGGGACCTGGTTCTGGGCGCTTGCTTTCCACGGCGTGCCAGCCCGGGTTGCTCGCGAACGCGGCCGCGCAGGTCAGCGAGCAGAACCAGTACTCGACGCCGCGATAGCGCAGGCGACCCGCGGCGCCGCGGCGGTCGACGGGCTGTCGGCAGACCGGATCGACAGGGGTGTCGGTGGCCCCTACGACCAGCGCCAGGGAAAACAGCGGCACTGACTTCCGCACATTCTTCAAAACGACGTTGCCCAGCGGAGCCACCGGAATACCAGCCGCGCGTGCCGCATCTGCAATCGGTGAGGTTCCGAGCACCTCTCCAGCGTGTGCTTCCGCGGCAACCCTCGCTGCCAGGTTCACGGCAGCTCCGAACACATCGCCGTGACGTTCGACCGCTTCGCCGTGGTGCAGGCCCGCGCGCAATGCTGGCAGCCGTGAATCACGGGCCGCAGCCACCAGCAACCTCTCGACCAGATCCACCCCGCTAGCCGGGTTCGGCGAGGTCACGAGCACGGCGTCGCCAATCGTCTTGACCAGTTTGTCGCCCGGCCCAAGCGCCGCCCGCGTCAACTTGGCAAACCCGGTAGCCACGTCCGCTGCGTCCTCGTCGCCGTGGACCTCCGTGAGGGCCGTGTAGCCCGCGAGGTCGATGAAGCAGAAGCTCGCTCGGATACGACTGGAGGACAACGACACGCTACCTGCTCGGCGAGCACAAGGACCCGCTCGACGGCTAGAGACTCCTTCAGTTTACCACAGCCCGCATCAGACCCTCGGCACAGACGTCCGTTTGAGTGTCGGATTTAGGGCCCTTAGCCGCCAGATTACGCTCGAAGACGAGATCCGCTTGTCTTGGTGGCGGTTGAGCAGGTCCAAGGTTTCCGCGTAACACCTGTCGCTTCGTCGGTAAGCGGCCGCAATAAGCAGCAGATCCGGCACATGTCGATCGAAGGGTCGTGCCTGCACACTTGCACGAGGAGCCTCGGCTGGGCCTGGCGGGTCCCGAACCGGCTCACAGCTTCGGCGCACCGACCGGCGCGGCTCGACTCGACATTTTCGGCTTACGTCGCTAGCGGGGTTGGGCGATAAGGAAGCTATGAGTTTTCGAGTCCCTCGCACCTGTCTGGGTGGATTGTTGTTGGGTGTGGCGCTGGCTGGCGTTGCACCGCTTAGCGCTTGCTCGAGACGGCCCGCATCCTCTCCCCTGGAAGACGCGGCGGAGTTGCCTGTCAGCCGCGTGGTGCTCTACCAAAACGGCGTCGGGTATTTCGAACGCCAGGGCAAGGTGGATGGAGAAGTGCTCACATTGCAAATTCATCCATCGCAGATCAACGATCTGTTGAAATCGCTCACAGTGATCGACGCAGGAACGGGGCGCGCCGTCAGCGTCTCTCTGCCATTGGAACAAAACGCGGACCGGATTCTGAACGAACTCCCGGAGCAGGTGAGAAATGCGGGTGGCGTTCTGGAGGTGCTCAAAGTCTTTCGCGGCGCCCATGTGGAAATTCGTGGCCGCATGGGCACGGTCGAGGGAAGAGTCGTCGGCGTGGAGAATCTCGAAACTGACGGGGGCGAGGACGTCCAGTCCGACTGGCGCGTTTCACTGAAGACGAGCAACGACGAGATCGTGGTCTACCCGGTCAAAGCCATCTCGAACATCGAGCTTCACGACAAGACGCTCAGCGTGGGGCTCGAGCGCAGCCTCGACGTATCCTTGGGTGAGGGCGGCTGGAAGCCGATCTCGGTCGCCATCCGCCTGGCGGGCCCGACCCCTCACCGACTTCTGGTGAGCTACATCGTGGAAATGCCTCGTTGGAAGCCCGCCTACCGGCTGGTGCTGAGCCATGACTCCAAGCCCTTGCTTCAGGGCTGGGCCGTCGTGGACAACGTGTCGGGCGAGAGCTGGCACGATGTCCGGTTGAGTTTGGTGTCGGGAGCGCCCATTTCATTTCGCTACGATCTGCACACTCCTCAGTACACCGAACGCGTGGACCTGACGCCCCAGCGGGCTCCCGTTGCCGAAGCGCCCCCTCCGTCGGAAGCCCCCGGCTACGGTTACTCGGACGACGAAGACGTCGCTGCCGAGGCAGGGAGCCTCGAAGACGAGGCGCCGATGAGAGAAGAGGCACCCAAAGACAAGAAGCGCGCGCCCATGAAGAGCATGGCGCCGGCCAGCCGCAGCGCAGGGGCGAGTGCTGGAGGCATGCCTGGCGCAGGGGTCGCCGCGCCCGCTCCCGCGCCTCCTCCCGCCCCGATGCGCCCTGACGCGAACCTGCTGGAAGCGCAAGGCAGCGAAGCGCGTGCCGAGAACGTCGGCGTGTTGTTTCGCTACGACCTCGGCGATCCCGTCACGGTGCCGGATCGCTCTTCCACCCTCGTAAGCATCGTCAACAAGCGAATTTCTGGTGAAGAGGTCGTCTACTTCCGTCCCGAGCTCGAGAGCACCTCTGTCGAAACACACCCTTACCGCGCGGTGAAGTTCGAGAACGGAACGGGCTTTACGCTCGAAAGCGGCCCGATCACCGTCTACTCGGAGGGCACCTTCGTGGGCGAGGGTTTTGTGGAGCGCATGGAGACGGGACACACCTCTTTTCTGACATTTGCCATTGATGCCAACGTGTTGCTCGATAGTCACGGGGGTAGTCGTGACGAGGACGTCCACCTGCTCAAGATTGTCGATGGCGTGATTGTCAGCGAAATGCAGCACATCCAAAGCACGACCTACGAGGTCAAGAATCGGCATAAAAAGCCGGTGCGAGCATTCATACGCACGCCCAAGCGGTCGGGTTGGCAACTGCGCAACAAACCCAAAGGAACCGTGGAAACCCCGGAAGCCTTCGCGATTCCTCTGGACGTGGCTGCCATGGGTTCGGCGAAGGTGGAAGTCGAATTGGCGCAGCGTGTGGAACGAAAGCTGGCGCTCGACTCCAACAACACCATGGAACTGTTTCAGGTGTATCTGGCCGGCGGCAAGGCGCCACCCGCGGTGGCCAAAGCGCTCAAGGAAGTTCTCGAAATCAAGTCGCAGATCAATGACAAGCGCAAGGAAGAGCGTCGTGTGCGCGCGCAGCACGAACAGCTGAGCAGAGATCAAGACCGCGTTCGGGCAAACTTGAACGTGCTCCGCAAGACGCCCGGGAACGACCGGTTGCGGAACGAGCTAGCACAGAAGATCGCGAAGCTGGAAGCGGAGCTCGGGAAGCGTTCGGGTCGCCTGGTGGCGCTGTCGGAGGAAATCGCGGAACTCGAAGCTCGCATGATGGCGTTGATCAAAGGCATCAGCATCGACACGACCCGCTGAGGCGGCCCTTGGGCGGGTCTCGGCTAGCGGATTCGTTTGCGGGTGCTCCCCCGAGGGGGTGCCTCACTGCCGAACGGACACGTGCACGTGCGACGAGTTCTCGTAGTACACCCAGTCGAGGCCCGCTTCGACGGCCAGTCCCGCCAGGCGACCCAGTTTCGACGAGTCCTTGTCCGAGACAGTGAGATCTGCGGCTCGACCCTCGTAGTGCAGGCTGTTTTGTCCGTGTTCGGCGTTCTCGTCCCAGGCCTCGGTGACTCTTAGACGCAAGCCGGGCCACTCTTTTTCCACGCTTTTGGCCAGCAAATTCAACTTGCGCCTGAGTCTTCGAGTCATGAGCTGGTCGGCTCCCGTCCCCTCCTCGTTTTTGAATACGATGTGGGGATTGTCGTTGCGCACCAGTCGGTCGAAAGACTTCTGGTCGCGTCGGATCGGTCGCTCGATTGCGCCAACAACCTCGCTTTCCGCGCGGGCCGGGGCAGCTTGGCCGGCGCGTAGAGACACACGCGCTTCTTGCTTCGATAAGGAGGGCGCGTCGTGAGGTGCGCACCCGCCGCCGACGAGCGCAACAAAGGGTAGGCCCCAAAGCCGCTGCAAGGTTCTGCTGGTCTTGTTCAATCGAGTGCCACAAAGCATAACGTGAGCAGGCGTCGGCCGGCCAAATCGCTGCGGCTCGGGTCGAGCCGGCCGGGCGCGAGCGAGTTCGTCCGGTCGCCCCGAGGGCTCGCTTTCCGCGCGTCGCGGCAGGCACTGAGCAATGTGTGAGACTCGAGTATCGAGCGGCAGGCGACTTGCCCCGGAGAAGCTCCCGAGAAGCTACTGAAAGCATGACCAGGACCGGCCTGCCGCCTCGCCGAGCCCCGAGCCTTCGAGCCGACCGATCGATTCTCGGAGGCTCGACTCTCACGGCGCGACTACCGGTGGGACTCCAAAAACAAAACGATGTGGGTGCTGTCCTGACCTCGACGGCGGAGCGGCTGAGCGCCCTGGTGGACTCCGGTGCCGAGTTGACCTATGAACAATGTGGAGGATTGTGGCCATCCCTGCTCGGAGGATTCCATAGAAGATGCCTACGGTTGACGGCGAACATCACGAGATCTTGTTCCAACTTGCAGTGATCGGCGGTGTGAGCGAAAGGTTCACGGACGCGCTCGATCTCCGGAATAGCGAGCTCCAACTCGGCGAAGTTCAGGGCTACCGGCCGCGCTTCGCCTTCGCAATTTTTCCGGCCGACCCCTGGGAGGGCGACGGGGTGAAGGGGCGAGATCTGGAACGGCTGGTACCGTACCTCGACGGGCTGGTGCTCAACGACGCACTCAGTGAAGGCACTCACTATTCGAGCACCGCGCTCGAGCGCCTGAGTCGCGCTTTGTCTCCGGGTAAGCTGAACGTGCCCGTGGCCGTGTTTGGAGGGCCTGCCCTGGCTCAGGAATGGCAGTCGCTGTCGGGCACCGCGCCGGTCATCGCGACCGACCCGACGCCGGGTCAGGCCCTGCTCTGCGTGCGCGCGCTGACGAAGGCGCTGTTGCGCTCGAAGATGAAGAGCCAGCCGCCTCCCCCGCGCTGAATCGCCCGTGTTGGCCGGACGCGTGAGAACGAGCCGCCAACCCCTGCGCGCGACCGAGCAGGTTGCGGAGCAGCCGAACGCGCCGGACTGCCCGGCGTTTGCGCTGTGCGGTGGGTGTGATTCGATGTCGCTGAGCTATCGGGAGCAAAGGGCACACAAGGCGCATCTGCTGCAGGAGCATTGGCGAGCCGCTGGTCTGGGCGAGCCGCCCCGCTTTCAGTGGCAAACCCGCGAGGCGCCGATGACTCGCTATCGCAATCGGGTTCGCTGCCGTGTTACCGAGCGGGGGCGTGTCGAGTTCTTCAACCCGAACAAGCTCGAGGAGTGCCCGGTGCTCGAGGAGAGCGTGTTGGAGGGTATCGGCGTGGCCCGCGCTCTGGTCCAACGTGACGTGGGGCTCGCGCGCGCGGCGGCGCACCTCGAAGTTCGCGCGCGAGACTCCCGGGGCCAGGGCGCCCTCGTCTTCCAGTCGCACTCCGACAACGCCGGGCTCCGGCTCGAAGGGCGCCACGGCGACTGGCTCGTGTGCTCACGAGCTCAGCAGCGGGTTCCACACCAGCGCTGGTACGTGTCGGACGACGTCTATGTGGACGTGCCGGTGAACGGCTTCATGCAGGTAAACAGCGCGGTCAACCGCCAGCTCGTCGAGCACATGCAGGAAGGGCTATTGGCCAGAAAGACCGACAGCTTCGCGGACCTGTACATGGGCTCCGGCAACTTCGCCCTGCCACTGCTCGCCGCCGGCCTGAGTGGCTCTGGAGTGGAGTCCCACACCGGTGCGGTTCGTGCCGCCCGACGCGCCGCCGCCGCCCAACGCCTGGCTCCGGTGGCATTTCACGCCGTCGAGACCAGGGTCCAGCTGCAGGTCTGGTCGCGGCAGGCGGTTCGCCCTCGCGCGGTCATCGTCGACCCGCCGCGTGCGGGGCTGCGTGATGCTGCTCGGTCGGTCGCGGCGTTGGCGGGAGCGACGCTGGTCATGTGTTCCTGCTGGCCGCCGACCTTGTGTCGCGACCTACGCGTGATCGTCGAGAGTGGTTTCGGCGTCGAACAGGTCGTCCTGTTCGACATGTTCCCTCAAACCTCGCATCTCGAGGTTGTGGTCTGGCTGCGGCGACGCACCGGAGCTTTCAGCTCGCCCGGCCCGCGTTCTCACACTTCGTCGAACATCTTCTCGTAGTGGCTCATGATGGCTCGATTGTTGAGCCGCCCCCAAAACGTAGTGGTCGCCAGCCACATCGCGAGGCCATTCAGATCCTGGAATATCTCGGGAACGAACTTGGGGGGGCGCACGATGCCCTCATGGGCGCGGCGCGCCAGCACGGGAATGTCCTCGATGGCCACCTTGCCGACGAACATCCAGCGAATGAGCTCAGGACGTCCGATCGCGATGGCGCTCTGCAAGAAGTTGAAGTTGGTGACGATGCCCTTCATGTAGACGATGTCCTTGGTGAAGGGGGCACCCCCCTCCAAAAGGCCTCCCCGGAACACGCGCTGGGTGTTCCAGAAGCATGTCTCTTCGTCGTAGCCCTCCGTGCGGAACCACTCGAAAACATCCAAGAAATTTGCGCCCGCTTCTGCTTTCTCCACGGCCAGCACGCGGTCGTTGAGGCGCCGCGCACGGCTGGGGTAACTCGCCAGAGTCAGGATCTCGAGCAGGGCCGCCAGGCCTTCCTGCGTCGCTGCGACCCGCGGCGGCCCCTTGGAGAGCCAGCGCGCCACGGGTTGACGTTGACCGTTCAGGCTGGTGGCGACGTGCGCCCAGCCCTCGTGCACTTCCAGGATTCTGACATCGCGGCGGTTGAAGCGAGCACCCTCTCGGATCTTGATGTAGTCGCTGCCGGCGGCGGCGTCTGCCACGATGCCGTCGTCGAGCACCACACGAATGACTCCGTCTCCGAACACGTCGGCGAGCCGTTCGTTGAGTGTTGCGACCGCCTGGGCCGCGTCGATGTTTCTTGGGGGTTGCGGACCCAGCAGGGAGTCGTCCAACTGGGTAAGGGTGTCGTACAGGTCGTGCGCCACGTGCTGAATCTCCGTAACGCCGTCGGCGAATCGATCGCGCGTGGAGCCGTACAATCTGCGGCTGAGCTCATAAAACGCCGCCGTGCCCCGGCTTTCGAGCAACTCGACGACCAACCGATACTCACGCGCGCTTTCGGATAAAATGGCGCCGATGGCGTCCTTTTCGCCCACCTCGGTATCGACATCCCGCTCGATTTGCTTGAATTCCCTTTTCTTGGCTTCGGGTTCGAAGCCAAGGTTCGACCGTTCGTAGAAATCCTTCCCCACCGGTGGAAGATCCCGCCAGCCGGACTCTCGAAACCGTTCGAAGACCTCCGCGGGCCATTTGATGTGGTCGAGCACGCGGATGGGTTGCTGCGCGTCGACAATGCGCTGTGCCAGACGCGCTATCCGCTCCTTGTAGGAACGCCAGGGCATGGATTTGCGAACGACGGGCGCTAGATTCGCCATGATCTCGAGACTAGCTCGAATGGAGCGTCCCGGCCTTATCGAACTTGCCCCGCACTGGGCTGCTGGCGCTGCCCCCCGCCGCGCCCCCGCCCGGCAAAGCCTTCTTCGTCGACGAACTTCCTGTAACTGTCCATCTGAGCATCGTCGAGCACCTCGCCGAGCTGGTGTTCGGTGTCGGTGCGAATGGACTCGATGCGCGCCCGCCATTCGGAGCGCGTCGCGGGCCTTCCCCCGTCTGTCTCTCCGTCGCGTAGCTTACGGAAGGCTTCCATTTGGCGCGTCAGGATGTCCTGCACCTTCTGAGATTGTGGGGCGCTCAGCTGCAATCGTTCGGAAAGTAGCTCGGACTGGCGCTTGGCGCGTTCTTCACGGCGTTTGGTCTGGGTGACCCGGCGCTCTTCCTGTCGCTCCCAGTCGACGCGATCGAGCACGGTACGCACCGCGAGCTCGAAGGTAGGATCCTCGGCGTCGACGGCAGGAGCAGGCTCGTTTCCGTCGGACTGGGCGCCCGCATCGTCTTGTGCGTCGCTCTTCTTGAGCACTCTGGCGTATTGCCGCAAGGCGTCCGTGGACTGGTTTTGCTTCCTCAGGAGTCTGAGCTCCCCCTCGAGGCGGTCCAGGCGGAGGGCAAGGGCTTCCGGATCCGCATCGGACTCTTCGTCGTGGACGTTGCCGGGGCTGATGGCCTTGTGTTGCTTCTTCTGCTCGGCCGCGCTCGGCCGCGAAAGCGCCCAGCTGGCCCCGGCTCCGGCGGCACCGCCGACGAGAGCCGCCAGCGCAATCAGCCCGACACCAACCGCCTTCAGTTCTGCCATTTTCGCTAAGGCTTGCAGGGGGGGGCGAGTCCGTCAAGCACGCCACGCGCCGAGCCAAAAA
This sequence comes from uncultured delta proteobacterium, assembly GCA_963809955.1. Taxonomy (GTDB): domain Bacteria; phylum Myxococcota_A; class Polyangia; order Polyangiales; family Polyangiaceae; genus JAICQQ01. Next base: position 30,253 of record CAWELQ010000004.1, on the reverse strand, counting down.
CAGGACCGCTCGGATCGCTGCGCTCGGACGACTCACTCGATCAAGCGCCTACTTCCATGCGCCAACCACCGAGGAGCCAGCATGCCGCGCCAGCGTTTCGTCCTGTCGACCCTGTCCACGTTCTTCGCATTGACCTGTGCCTTCACACTGGGCTCTGGTTGTGAGCTGGAACAGGTCGGTGACCCTTGCGTTCCGGAGGAGGAGTTTCGGGAGCAGTTCAACGGGTTCTCCGCCACGGAGGCCTACATCGAAAGCCGCTCGTTTCAGTGCGCAACGCGCGTTTGCCTGGTGAACCACTTCCAGGGGCGCGTCAGCTGCCCCTACGGGCAAAGCGTGGAGGACCTCGACTTGCCGGGTGACGACCCGCGCCGGTGTCGCGTTCCCGGAACCAGCGGACAGCGCGAGGAGGACCGCGTCAGCGTGCCGGTGAACGCCTGGCTCAGCAATCGTGGCGCAGACGATGCGGTCTACTGTTCGTGCCGATGCGCAGGACCCGAGCCGGCGGCGCGCTACTGCGAGTGCCCGAGTGGCTACGCTTGCACCGAACTCGTTCCGGAGCTTGGCTTGGGGCGCGGCCAACTGGCAGGGTCTTACTGCATCAAGGAAGGCACTCGTTACGCGCCCGGTCATCCGCTGGATTGCCGTGACGACCCCGCCGGCCTGGCCTGCCCCGAGCCCTACGCGGTCAATCCGTAGCCGGGCCGGAGCCCACCACGGCCTCGAGCTGCCCCCCTGCGCCCGCGCTTGCGCGCGTGCGGTCCCCCCAAGCGTCGCGCTGCGCGCGCCGCGGGGGGACAGATGCGGGGTCGCACCGAGTCAATCTGCGGCCGGGCTCGGCCTCGGGGTTTCGGCGCAGCGCTCGACTATCCGGCGAGCCCGCCTCCCTGCGCCAGCGCCTCCGGCGGCGATGGGTTTCGCCAACGTGAGGGCGCGCTTGCAATCGCCGCGCCCCAGCGCCAGCTGAGCCAGCCCGAGCTTCGCGTTCACTCGCGTGGTTGCATCCGAGGAACGGGCGAGCCTCTGGAGCTCCCGCTCGGCGCGCGGATAGTCGTTGGCTGCCATCGCTTGCGCGACAGCGCTCCAACCTAGCGCCGTCCCGCCGTGACGCTCGGTCTCACGGGATGGGAGCGGACGCCGCGAGCTCTCTGCCAGGCGGTGCCGGGCGGGGACTTCGTCACCCTGCCCCTGGGTTCTTTGCGGCCGAGAAGCGTTCGTCGCCGACTGGGTCTCGCTTTCCCGCTGGACCTCACGATTGGGTACGGGCGTGGCGCGGGTGCTCGGGCCCGTGCCCGTTGGCATTGCCCCGGCGGACGTTGGAGCCAGTTCGACTCTTGGCTCGCTCGTCGTCGAGAGCAGACTCGCTGCGTAAGCAGCCGAGCCCAGAAACAACAGAGCCAACACGACCACGGGCCCCCGCTTGAAGCGTCGGCGAACTGGACGGTTCATGCGCGCGAGTACTCGGAGTGCGCCGGACCGCACCTCGAACTCCGAGGGCGCCCTTGCCTGATGGGTTTTGCGAGCCAACTCGAGACGAGAGTGTGGCGATAGCGACGCCTTGCGGCTCACGAGTTGGCTCCTTCGTCGAACAGCGGGTCGGCGTCGAGCAGGCAGAGAAGCTTGGCGCGGCCGTCACGCAAGCGCGAGCGCACCGTGCCTTCATTGGTACCGACGATTTGGGCCACCTCTTTGGCGGGTAGGCCCTCCAGGTCATGCAAGACGACGACGGCGCGTTTGGCGGCTGGCAGCTGCTCCAGTGCCGCATACAGGCGTCGCGCCCGCTCGGCCTCCAGCAGCAGGCCTTCCGAATCGAACCGAGTGCGCGGTTCCGGACACCGGACTTCCTCGGTATAGAAAAAGCGGCGCCGAAATCGGGTTGTCCAGCGGTCGTGGTCGAGCAGGGTCCGGTAGGCAACGCCGTACGCCCATGTCGAGAGCGACGACCGTTTCTCGAAGCTCGGCAGCGCCTTCAGCGCCCGTTCGGAGGCTGCCTGGACGATGTCGTCCAGGTCCGGACGCGGCCCTGCCAAGGATCGCACCTGACGGTACAAGAGCCGCACCAGCTGCTCCGCTTCCGGCAAACTGTTGCAGGCCTGGGACCGGGTCGCGTCGACGCGGTCCGCCGGCTCGGCGGGCGTCATGGTCAGAGGAAGCATCGGATTGGGAGCAGCCATGCCTGGTGTCGTTGTGACTGCAAAACCATTGAGTCGCCCGAGCCGCGCGTAACGATCGGTGGGTGCGAAAAAAAAGTCGCCGGCTCTTGCCGAAATCGACTTGATATTACCCGTATTTGGCGGAAGCGTCGAGGCGTGGGTCGCTCCTGGGGTGCCTGTGCGTCGCTCGGATTGCTTTGCATCCTTTGCGGGGTTGCCTCCGCCACCGAGCTCAGGGTGGCTTGTTCGAGCCTTTCTCGCGCACGAGCGGACGAGCTGTCGGCGCGGGTCCGACTGCTCGTGCGTGGAGCCACGGCACCGGCTCCCGATCGCGTGGTGTTGACCTGCCAGGACGAGAAGATAGCCGTAGTTCTCTTCTGGCCAGAGGGGAGCACTCGAGAGCAAATCACGGCAGGCGCGACTCCGGTAGAAGATGTACTGTCGGCCGTCGAAAGATTGCTCGAGCGGGGGGCTTCTGCGTCGCACGACGGGCAGGGCGGACCCGACGCTGCGCAGGTCATCCCGCGGGAGCGTCCGGCGGGCGACGGCGCCGCCCGCTCCGGATCTTCCCCCGTCGAAATACCCCCGCTGCCAACAGTCGCTCCGACCCAAGCGGTTCCCTCGAAGACCATAGGCGGAGTGGGTGTAGGTGTTGTTCTGGAACCGTGGCTCCACTCCACGCGGGCGGCACTGGGGCCCCGACTGGACTTCGCATGGGGTCATGGCTCTTGGGCTGTCTCGTCGTTCGAAACCGTGCGTTTCGGAAGTCACGCGGGCCGGCGCTTGCTCGCGTTCGACGCCCTGGTCGGGTTCGCCTGGGGAGCTCCCTTCGGTCCCCAACGCGTCGGAGCGAGCGTCGCCTTCGGCGGCGAGTGGTTCTCCGCCTTCGATTCGAAGGAACCGACCGGGGAGCGGACCGCGTCGAGCGGTGTCGCCAATCTCGGGGTTCGCTGGGCAGAACCTTTGGACCCGGCCGTACTCTGGTTCGGGGTCGATGGACGCTTGAGGTTTCACCGCTTGGAAATAGAACCTCCGGTGGACGCCGGCCTGAGTCGCTGGTCGGTGATTGTCGCCTTGGGTGGCGCGTTACGCGCCCCCTAGAGCACGAGCAGGTGGCCACCTGCACAGGCGGGGGTGCCTGCTGCCCGCCAGGTCGCGACAAGCATCCGGTTGGTCGCTCTAAGAGCCGGTGCTAAAACCGGCGAAGCAACCAGCTTATGATGAAGAGGAAGCCGGCAAGGACGGGAAGGTGAGATCTTGTTTCCGGGTGAGTCGCCGCAAACGAGTCTTCAGGGTGGGCGCGCGCCGAATGTTCGCCGGCTTCGGCGTCGGTCGCTGCTTTCAGGTGCAAAAAGACACCGAGGGCGAAGCAATGGGAGCATGCTAGGTAATGGGGCATGCCGGGACGGGTGCTCAGACCTTTCGCTGGTGCTCTGCTGACGTCGCTGGCTTTTTTCAGTGGCTGTGGCAGCCGCGATGCTTTACCTGGTGAAGCGACTGCGGGCAGAAGTGGCGGTGCGGGCTTCGACCCGGGCGGGCTGCAAACCGTCGAGGGCAGCCGGGGACCCATCTCCAGCAGCGCAGTCGGCAGCGTCAGCACTGGCGGCACGGGTGGCGGTGCTGCCAACGAAACCGGCGCTACCACGGGCGCCCTCGCAGCGGGTGGTGTGAGCTTTAGCGAATTCATCGAGCCCTGTCCTGGTCTGCCGGTTCAAGCGGGCGCTTCGGGCCTGGACCCGCAAGCTTGTGTCGGTACCGGCTACGAACGCGAGTGCTTTCATCAGGATGTCATCCTGCTGATCGACGCGAGCGCAGCGATGCTCGAGCCTGCGCAGGCACCTGGCTTCAATCGTTGGCAGGTGGTTCGGGCCGGAGTCGAAGCATATCTCGAACATGAAGATGCGCGGGAGCAGCGCGTCGGTGCTCGCCTGTTCCACTGGAATCCCGGCGACGGCTGCGCCGCTGGCCCCGACGAACAGCTTTCTGTTGCCCTGGGCTCTCCCAGCGACGTCGCCGCATCCATCCGCGCGCTTCTCGATACAGAAGAGCCAGGAGGCGAGCCGAACGCCGCGCCAGCGCTCCGCGGCGTTTGCGACTATGCCCGGCGCGAGAGCGCGTTCGACCCATTGCTGAACTCGTCGATCATACTTGTCACGGCGAGTGCGCCACAGGCATGTGAAGTGGGGGGCGTTGGCGCTCTCGAGGGTATTGCCCAAGCCGCGCAGACCGAAACCTCGGGAGTGCGCGTGCACGTGGTGGAAGTGGACGGTGACTACGGGCTCGCTGGTGTCGCCCGGGCCGGTGGCACGCAGCCCATCCGAATTCGCAGTGATAGCCCCACGCGCCTGGTGGATGCGCTGCGTGCCATCATCCGGAGCTATCACATCGCCACCTGCGAAATGGAAGTCCCGATGCCGCCGCGGGGAAGAAGCATCGACCTCGACAGCGCTCGTGTTCTGGTGAATCAGAGAGCGGTACCGAGGGTGCGAAGCGCCGCTGATTGCGCTACGGGAGGTTGGTACTACCTGGACGGCAACGGGCAAACTCCCCCTCGGGTGACTCTCTGCCCGTGTTCTTGTGACAGTGTCGGGTGCGGACAAGTGCAGCTCAGCTGGACCTGCGAGTAGGATGGCACGGAAAGAGCTGAAGAAGACCAATGCCTGCCGACTGCTCGACGCCCTGCGAGTCCGCTACGAGCTCATCGGCTACGAGGTCGACGAAAGCGACCTGGCTGCGACAACGGTGGCTCGAAAAGTGGGCATGCCCGTCGAGCAGGTTTTCAAGACACTTTGTGTCCGCGCGGACGACGGGTCGATCTTGCTTGCCGTGGTTCCTGGCGACCACGAACTCGATTTGAAGGCTCTGGCGCGCACGGCCCACAAGAAGTCCGTCGCTCCGGTGCGTCAGAAGGAGCTGCTCGAGCTGACCGGATATGTTCGTGGAGGAGTGACGGCCCTGGCTTGCAAGAAAGCGTACCCGGTCTTCGTAGACGATCGGATGAAGCTGTACGACCAGATCTGCGTTTCCGCGGGTCAGCGGGGGCTGCAACTTCGGATGGCGCCTGCCGACTACCTACGCTCCGCGAAGGCCAGGCTGGCTTCGCTGAGTCGTGAGAAGACTTGAGCGGCGGGCGTCTCGGCGATGCGTGACGATGTGTCGTGCATCCGGGCTCAGGAGACCGGTGCCGTTCCTGGGGTCGGCGTGCGCTCGGGTCAGTACGACCGCCACGGGACCGTATCCACGCTGCGATGCTTAAGCCGGCGCTGAAGCCGGCCGTACCCGACCCTAACCCACAGCCCATTTTCCCAGGGAGGGACCCAGATTTGCGCACCGAGCAACACAGATGGAATGAGGCCATGGATCGCGTCACGCCAGACGGGATCGAGCTCGACAGCGCTCAGCTGGTCCTGGCCTTCGGTGCCACCGCGTTGCTCGAGCGGAACGAGGTGTGGCGAGAGCTCGAACAGCACTGGCCGGCGGCGCGCATCGTCGCCTGCTCGACGGCGGGGGAGATAGCCGGTACCGAAGTCACGGACGACACGGTCGTGGCCACCGCGCTGGAGTTGAGTGACTCCACTTGTTGTCCAGTGAGTATTGCGTTGAAGGACGTCGCCGGCAGCTACGATGCGGGCCGCGCTCTGGCATCGAAGCTGGAGCACGAGGGACTCGTGCACGTGCTCGTCCTGTCCGATGGCCTCAGCGTCAACGGCAGCGACCTGGTGCGCGGACTGGTCGAGCGGCTCCCCAAAGGCGTTCAGGTTACCGGTGGTTTGTCCGGCGATGGGAGCCGTTTCGAGCGAACCTTGGTGTCACTCGATGATCCGTCGGAAACGCGTAGCGTGGTAGCCATCGGGTTCTACGGTGCCCAGCTCAGGGTGGGGTATGGTTCGCTCGGAGGTTGGGATCCGTTTGGCCCCGAACGCATCATCACGCGCTCACGAGGCGCGGTGCTCTACGAGCTGGATGGTCAGCCTGCGCTGGAACTCTACAAGCGCTACCTCGGTGAACACGCCGAAGACTTGCCGTCTAGTGGGCTTCTATTTCCGCTGACCGTGCGAAGCGGAGCAGGCGAAGGCGTCGTACGCACCATTCTGGCGGTCGACGAGGAGACTCAGAGCTTGACATTTGCGGGAGACCTTCCAGAAGGCGCTCATGCCAGGCTCATGCACGCCAACTTCGACCGACTGGTGGACGGCGCGTCTTCCGCCGCGAAGACCTGCCAAGAAGTGCTGGGGGCCCGGTCGCCCGATTTTGCGCTCCTGATCAGTTGTGTCGGGCGCAAGCTGGTGTTGCAGCAGCGCGTCGAGGAAGAGGTGGAGGCGGTGCGTGACGTGCTCGGACCTGGGACGGCGCTCGCCGGCTTCTATTCGTATGGCGAAATATCGCCCTTCTCGCCGCTCGCCAAGTGCGAGCTCCACAACCAAACGATGACCGTTACCACTTTTCGGGAGGCCGATGCACAAGTTGCTGGCGCGTCAGCTTAAGAAGGCGTTCGGCAACGAGCAGCCCTCCCCCGAACTCGAGAGTTTCGTTGCCGCCATCGACGCCGCCTACGAGCAAGCGGACCGGGATCGCGCTCTACTCGAGCGGTCCATGGAGCTTGCCTCGAGAGAACTCCTGGAACGCAACCGTCAACTGCAGAAGGACATCGAGACACGCAAACGTTTGGAGCTGGAGCTGCAACAGTCGACGAAGCTCAAGGCGGTAGGCCAGTTGGCAGCAGGGATTGCGCACGAGATCAACACGCCCATTCAGTACATAGGGGACAACGTGTCTTTTCTGAAGGTCGCTTTCGCAGAGCTTCAGACCTTCATCGAGCAAGCACTCGCGCAAACAGTTCTGGACCCGGAGCTGCTGCACAAGCGTGACGAGTTGGAGTTCTTGTGCGAGCAGATTCCAGGAGCTGTCGAAGCGAGCGCGGATGGATGCCGCCGCGTGGCGGAAATCGTCAGGGCCATGAAGGTATTTGCTCACCCGGGCGGGGAGACTCGCACGACCGCGGATATCAATCAGGCGCTCAGCTCCACGCTCGCTGTCGCTCGCAACGCCGTCAAGTACGTGGCCCAGGTGGAATTGGAGCTCGGCGATTTGCCCTTGGTTACCTGTCGCATCGGCGACGTGAACCAGGTCTTCCTCAACCTCATCGTCAACGCCGCACATGCCGTGGCAGACCGTTTCAATGGAGACGCGGAGCAGGGCAGGATCCGCGTCTGCTCGCGCACCGATGGCAAGCGGGTGATCGTCGAGGTGGTCGACAATGGCAACGGCATCCCTCCAGAGGTACAGGCCAGGATCTTCGAGCCTTTCTTTACCACCAAGGCAGTCGGCCGCGGCACGGGCCAAGGGCTCGCCATCAGCCGCGCGATCATCGTCGAGCAGCATGGCGGAGAGTTGAGTTTCGAAACGAAGCCGGGTGAGGGAACCAAGTTCACCATCGAGCTCCCGGTCAGCGAAGACGGACTGCCTGCGCCTGCCATCGTCGGTGAACGGTCGGAATCGCGCACACCCAGAGAGGGTAGCTCTCCCAATTGAACATGTGGCGGGTTCTTTTCGTCGACGATGACCCTCAACTGCTCAGCGGGTTGAAGCTGAGCTTCTGGAGCAAGCGGCGAGAGTGGAGCGTTTTCTGCAGCGAAAGCGGCGTGCAAGCGCTGGAGCTGCTGGAGCAGAGAGATTTCGACGCCGTGGTTTCCGACATGCGAATGCCCGGCATGGACGGAGAGGCTTTGCTGGGCCGGGTGCGCGCGCAGTACCCGGAACTGTTGCGCGTCGTACTCTCGGGTCAGACCGAGCGAGGGATGGCCACTCGCGTAGTCAGCATCGCGCACCAGTTTCTGGCGAAGCCGTGCGACACCAGCTGGTTGCAAGAGCGGGTTGGGGTGGCGCTGTACCATCGAGCGCGCATGCAACATCCGGAGCTCTTGAAGTACGCGGGGCAGCTCGCGGACTTGCCCGTCGCCGCGCCGGTGCTGGAAGCCATTTCCGGAGAACTGACCAAGAGCTCGCCGGATCTCGATCGCGTCTCCGAGTGGGTTTGGCACGATTCCGCGCTCGCGATCAAATTGCTTCAGGTGGTGGGGTCGGCCTTCTTCGTGGCTCCGCGCCAGGGGTCGGACATTCGCGAGGCCGTCCGCGTGCTGGGAAGCGAGAATCTGCGCTGCCTACTGGAGGGTTCGAGCGTGATCACGGAAGCCTGGGAGCTCGAGCTTCAGGAGCTCGCGGTGTCGACCGCAAGGCTCGCCGACAGCATGGCTTCTGCATTCTCGGTCGCGCCAAGCGCGGCCAAGACGCTAGGCCTCTTGAGTACGCTCGGCGCACGCGTGTGTGCGCATCAGAACTCGACGTTGCACGGCGAGATGATCCGAACGGCGGAGGCAGAGCGCTTGTCGGTTTCCGAGGTGCAGCAGCGGGAGCTGAACACCAATCACATGCTGGTAGCCGGTTGCCTCGCGGGTCTGTGGGGGTTGGATTCGGCCCTGACCGAAGCGCTGTTCGACCTGGCTCCACGACAAGGCGCGCTGGAGTGCGGATCCGATCTTGCGCTGGTCGCACAACTGGCAGGGGCGCTGATAGAAGAAGTTTCGTGCGCCGAGCCCCGATACTTCGTTCCGCCGAGTCTGACACAGCAACGAGCGCAAGCTCTCGCCCCGCTGCTCGACGGATGGCGTCGGGAAGCCGCGAACCTACTGCGCCGAGCGAGTGCGTAGCTGGTTGCGCGGGCGGATCCGCTCGCGCGTTCTCGCCACAGCTCGACAAAGCTGTCACGCCGACCGGTGATGCGCGCAGCCAGCCGCCGGGCAAATGGCCGGGCCACGCGCCGGGGCGGTTCGAGCCAGGGGCGGAGTCGTCGTCCGTGCGTTTCCCGGATGGGCTCCGACCCATTGATACCGGTACGCTGTTTGCTTAGAGTCGGGCCATGTCGGACGCCGTTCCTCTTCCGCAACGAACTCGCCCGGGCCGCTCTCTACGAGTGGCGCTTACCGGAGCGGTCGCCGGTCTGATCACCTGCGCGCCAGCCTTGGCCAGCGCCGCAGAAAACAAGCTGGCCTTCGACGGTGAAGCCGTGCTGCCCGAGGACAAGACCGGCTTCGACAATGGTTGGGCGGCAGGGGTCCGACTCGGTCACAACTGGGACCTGTGGCTGATCGAACTGACTCCCGAGCTCGGAGGCAGCTACCATTCGTTCGGAGGCTCAGCGGACGCCACAGCGTTTCGGGTCTTCGGAGGCGCGCGCCTCGGGGTGGGCTTCATTCTCAAGCCGAGCGTGTTCGCGCACGCGGGGGTGGGCCACTTTTCGTACACGGCGATGCCCGAAGACATCTCGCACACCGGGATGGGCTATGATGTTGGTTTGGCGCTCGATTTCACCTTGCTGCCGCTCGTCGACATTGGGGCACACGCGGCGCTCGCCGGCGTCAGCGGGAACGCCGAGACCGATGGCCTCTCCTGGGTAGCCATCGGCGGCCATATCGCTTTCAGCTTGGGCGGCGACTGAGCTGTTTCGGGCGAGCGCGGGTGCTCGGGCGTCAGCGGCGCAAGGGCTCGCGCGAATTCGCTGCGAAAACCAGGTCTCCAGCCGCGCGGGGTGACGAGGCCCTTGCAGCGCGAGACGCTGGTAGACGCTCGACTCGGCGAAGCGGACAGAAAGCGTGATCGAGCGCGTCAGGCGACGAGATTCACCGGTTCCGGTGACTACTTCGATCGCGAGCTGAAAAGCACCGGAAACACCGTTCGGAGCAGGATACGTCGCCTGGCGTCGCTACTTCGGCGACTCGAAGCCAGGGAGCGCACCCATGAACAGACTTCGACAAATCGTCTCGGGCTCATTGAGCTTCCTTCTGGAAAACTCGTTGCTCCTGATTGCTGGCGCTTGCGCGGCGCTCGTTTGGGCCAATCTGGATCACGCCGGTTATGCCGAGTTCATCGGAGTGTCGGCGCACGCCGAGGCGGCGCCGCATGCCTTCAGTTTGCACTTTTTGGTGAACGATGTGTTCATGTGTTTCTTCTTCGCCATGGCCGCGAAGGAAATCTGGGAAGCCTTATTGCCCGGTGGTGCACTCTCCTCGCTGCGCACTGCTGCGACCCCGTTGCTCGCAACCCTTGGTGGGGTCATCGGTCCGGCACTGCTTTACCTGCTAGGTACGCACGTACTCAAGCAAGCCTTGCTCTCGCAGGGGTGGGCCATTCCCTGCGCCACCGATATCGCGTTTTCCTACCTGGTGGCGCGCCTGGTCTTTGGAGCGAAGCACCCCGCCATTCCGTTCCTGTTGCTGCTAGCCATAGCGGACGATGCGATCGGGCTGATCATCCTGGCGGTTTTCTACCCGACGGGGAGCTCCAACTTGGTCCTCTTCGCACTGCTCCTGGCCGCGGCGATCAGCTTCAACTTGATCCTGAAGCGTGCCGGCGTCCGGCACTTCGCGGCCTATCTTTTGATAGCCGGGCCCGTCGCGTGGTGGGCTTTCTACCAGGGGGGCATCCACACCGCGCTGGCACTGGTGCCGCTGGTTCCCACCATGCCGCACGAGGCGAGGGACGAAGGCTTGTTTGCCGAACAAGACCTGCCCGAAGAGAAGCGACCGCACGACACGCTGAATCAGTTTGCAAACTGGTGGAAGAACCCGGTCGAGCTGGTCTTGGGGGCGTTTGGGTTCGTCAATGCGGGCGTCCTGTTGAGCAACGTCGGGATACCGACGGGCCTGGTGGCTGGCAGCCTGATCGTGGGCAAGCCCCTGGGCATCACCTTGATGACGCTGCTCGCCGTCAAGGCCATGAAGCTGGAGATACCCAGGGGGATGTCCTTGTCCGAGGTGCCGGTGCTCGGATTCATCGCGGGCATCGGCTTCACCGTGGCCCTCTTCGTCTCCACGGTGGCCTTCCCACCGGGAGCGGTGTTGGATGCGGCGAAAATGGGGGCATTGCTCTCCTTCGTCTCCGCAGCGTTCGCGTTGCTGGTAGCGCGGATCGTCAGAGTGCAGAAGGCATGAGCCTAAAATCCACGGTTCGCTGATCGGCCCTACCACTGACGTTGCCCTCCGCGGCCTGCGGCGTGTCGTAATACCTTCACCTACACCGGGAACTGCCTTGCTCTGGGTCGCAGCGCGTGGCGCAGCCGTGGTACATTCCGAGTCCAATATGGAGCGTAGCGAGTCGGAGTGAGAGCGGTCAGCGCTTGGGTGTGCGTGGCGGCATTCTTGACTGGCACGTGTGGCGTGCGTTTGGCGGCTGCAGCTGATGCACCCGTGCCCGCCCCAACGGTGGGCGGTGTGTCGGCGAGTCCGCCTGGGTCTGCCCAACCGAGAGCCGTGCAGGCCCCGCCCGGCCCACCACCGCCTGCACCGGGTCGCTGGGTGCCGTCGGCAGACGGGAAGTCCTACGTGCGAGTCCCGCCGGGATACGAGGCGCCCCTCGTGCTGCCCTACAAGGAAGGCCAGCCCATTCCCTCGGGGTATCGGGTGGAGGAAAGGCCGCGCCGGGGTTTGGTACTCACCGGCTACATTCTGACCGGCATTGGCTACGGGGCGGCCGTGGTGGCCGCTGCGGGCGCTGATTTCGAAAACCAAAGCTCATGGCTGTTGATGCCATGGATCGGCCCCTGGCTGACCTTGGGATTGCGCGACTATCGATGTAAGGACCTGAATCAGCGTGGCGAGCAAGGCATCGACACGGCCAGCGAGGGGGCCGATTGTACCAGTGACGCATTGGTGCTCACCGGGTTGATCACCGATGGGTTGCTGCAGGGCGCTGGTGGGATACTCTTGCTGATTGGCTACGTGGCGACCAAGCAACAACTCGTGCGCTCCGACTTCACTTGGCACGTGGCGCCGTCGCGGCTTGCCTCCGGCTACGGTCTCGTTGCTGGTTGGGCGTTCTGACACATTCATGGTCAGATTTTGGAATTCACGTTGGGAGCAAAGCCCGACAGCGTGCGCGCCCTGTCGGCGGTCTCCGGGCCGGAACCATTCCGGATGAAAACCGAGACTCCTCTCGGCCCGAACCGGCGCCTACATTGGTAGACTCGTTTCAGGTACCACCGACCGCTTTTGTTGGGGTGACGAAATTGTCGTGATAGGATTGCGCTCACGTGCCGTCTAACGAGCGTTAGCTAGCAAACGCGGGGTCGAGCCAGGCGAGGTCTCGGCGCAAGCGCACTTCGTGTTTGCTCCGTGGCGCTTTCTCGCGGGGCTCTTGTCGTCGCCAAAAGGAGAGCTGTTCATGAAAGTATTAGGGATATGTGTTCTTGGCGCGATGCTGCTCGTGCCCATGACCGCCAGCGCCAAAGATTCCGGTTTTGAATTGGGGGCGCGGTTGGGCTACGGGATCCCGATGGGGAAGCTGGCGGACGAAGCGGACTCGGACCTGAAGGATTGGTCCAAGCGGCAGATCCCCCTCTGGCTCGATCTGGGCTACCGAGCGAATCCGAACATCTTCGTGGGAGGCTACCTTTCCTATGGTTTCGCGTCAGTGGGTAGTGGCATTGGCGATATCTGCGACCAGGACGGCGTCGACTGTTCGGCGTCCGACCTGCGTTTGGGTGCCCAACTCCAATACCACTTCATGCCTGGCGAAAGCACGGATGCCTGGGGAGGGCTCGGCGTCGGCTGGGAGCACTCGTCGCTCAGCGCCTCGGCTGCCGGTGGCGACGTCACCCTGAGCACGAGCGGATTCGAGTTTGCCTTGCTCCAGGGCGGCGTCGACTTCCAGGTGGCGGACAGTGTCGCGCTGGGGCCTTTCCTGGGGCTCACGCTGGCGCGGTTCTCCTCGGTCAATTGCGACTCCGATGCGGGTTGTGGGGATTTCGATGGTGATATCGAGAACAAGGCGTTCCACGAATGGCTGTTCCTCGGCGTGCGAGGTGCATTTGGTCCGTTCTGACCCCCATTAGGCTTTGTTGGGCGTTGCTGCCGGTCTCGGGCGCATGGTGGCCGTCTTGGCGGACGCTGGCCATACGAGCCGACCGGCCGCTTGCACCGGGCTTCAGCTGGCGTCAACTTGAAGTCCGCGCCGATGGCTACGGAAACCTCACTCGACCCCTACCGCTACGAAGAGCCGGCGCGAGCGCCCGGCTACGAACGGTACCCCGAGCTTGGCTTTGATCGGCTGGCGTTCGCGTTGCGCGCGCTCGACGTGCTCGCCTTGCCGCGCACGCGGGTCGCCGTATTCTCGAGTCGTCGCCTCGAGGTCAAGCAAGGCATGGACCTGATGCGCGGAGCCGACGCGCGCTGGGTCATGCTCGGCGTCCCTGAGGACGCCAGCCCCGAGAGCATCGTTTTGGCGCTGGCGAGGATCGAAGGGTTCGCGCCGTCTGCTTACCGCCTGGACGCCACGTTGGATGCTGCCGAAGCGGCGCGTTCCGCGAATTAGGGCCTCGCCCAGAGATCGATAGGGGTCGGAGCGCCGGTCAAGCCTGGGCTACCCACTGCGCGGTCTGTTGCGGGGCTGCCGAGGAAATGGCGGATCAGGCCGAAGCCGTCAGGTCGCCTTCCGCCCAGCTTGCCGATCGGGGGCTTGGGGTCGAGCCAGGAAAACTGGGGAGCAACTCGAGGGCGACCGCGCCCGATGAGTTCTTCATATGAATTCGCTAGCGGGGAAGCTAGTCACGACCCGAGGTTCCGGCCAACGACGTTCGAACGCCAGCAGCTGGGGCTGCCGCACTCTACTTGTCAATGCCCTCGTGCTCTGGGGCTGCAATCAGGCTCCGGCAGAGCCCAGGGCTGATGCTTCCAGCGGCGCTCGAGCCGAAGTGCGAGAGATTTTGCGTTTCGCTCGAGACAAGGCACGAGCGGCGGCCACGGCACGTCGCTCGTGTGCCGAAACCAGCCAAGAGTTGCGCACGTATGCCCACGCTTTGCTCGAGCTCGGAAGGGCCGTGCAGGTTCCAGAGGGTTGGCAAGGTGTACCGGGGGTCAGCGGACCTGGCGCACGTCTTGCTCCCACGGCGGCTATCGGGCTCGCTTCGATCCGTCAAAGGGACATCACCTTCCAGACCCGCGAGCCCGCCTACGCTTCCTGGAAATCAACGGTCGAGTTGCACGCAATGGTATATCCAGACCGGCCTGTTCCGCCCATGAATCTCGCCATCGATCGACGCCTCCCCTGGTCCGCCGTGGTCGAAGCACTGCAAGCTCAACCAACCAACGAGGTGTTCTTGGTGTTTCCAGCAAAGGCGCGATCGAGCCCGCCGACGCCGAGCGGCGAGCGCTGGGCGTTGTCCAACGCAACGGCGGCGTTTTATCTATCGATTGCAGAGCCCGCCTGCCGCGCGGAGCCACCATTTTACACATTCTCTTCTAGCGTGGACGAGCAACGCGCCAACATAGAAGCCGTATTGACCGCATATCAAAGTGCGGCGTGCAACTGTGGCCCGAATCCCGTGGCTATGAAGGAGGGATTTTGGCACCTGTATCACGGCAAAGGGATTGCAACGGCAACCCGGCGGGTTCGGCTAGCGAAGCACGGCGATGCGAGGGCGGTGTCACTGAGCGCCCCACGAGAGACGATGTTCGAAGCCGTCGTACCAGAGTTACTGAAGCTGGCGGATGCTGATCGGCCGATCGCCGTGTTCGTGGATGGAGCTGTCAGGTAAGCCTGGGCTACCCACTACGCGGTCTGTTGCGGGGCTGCAGCGCTTCGGCGGGTGACCGGAGCCGAGCGCGTCCGCCTCGCGGCGGTCTCGGCTGGCTCGCGACGGACTTTCCCATTCGCGGGCCCTAATCGGCGGCAAAGCGGTAGTCGAACTGCACGGCAAACAGCACTCTCATCACCCGAACCGACGACACGAGTCAGGGGCTGTCTTGGGCGCGCGCACGCTCGATGGCTTCCAGCAGCTCGGCGACTCCATAGGGTTTGCGCAGAAAAGCCTGAAAGGAGCCAGGTTCCAGCCGAAGCTCGGCCGCCGTGCTCGCGTAACCCGATGTCAGCACGATGGGGACCGACGAGCCCGCTCTCCTGATCTCGCGAATCACTTCCGGACCGTCCAGATCGCTCATCGTCAAGTCCAGCACAATCAGGTCCGGATTTCGCTGCGCGAAGCTGGCCAGGCCCGAGCGCCCATCCTGCGCTTCGGTGACCGCGAATCCTCTGAGCTCCAGGCTTCGACGCATCTGGTTGCGCACCACGGCTTCGTCGTCGATCACGAGCACCCTGCAGGGGGTCGACTCGGGGACCGGCGGAGTTTCCTGCTGCCGTTCCATGACCTTTCCCGCGGGCAGCAACAGCGAGAAACAAGTGCCACGGCCGGGTTGGCTTTCGACCCTGAGCGCTCCACCGTGCGAGGCGACGATGCCTACGCAGGCGGCGAGCCCCAGCCCGTGTCCGGTGGCCTTGGTGGAAAAGAATGGCTCGAAGATACGCGTTAGCACCGACTGGTCCATGCCGGCTCCACTGTCCTCCACCTCCACCAGGATCCAATCGCCAGGTCCCACCGTCGAGCCCAGGGCATCGTCCCACCGAGCGTCCGGGTGTGTGACACGTCGGGTGCGGACCGCGACGCGACCTTCCTTTCCTTGCAGCGCATCCGAGGCGTTGGTGAGCAGGTTCATCAATACCTGTGTCAAAGTGGTTCGGTCACCCACGATAACGCTGTCGGGTTCCAGGTCGAGCAAGAACTCGGCCTTCTTGGAAAGCGTCGCAGTGAGCAAGATCTGCAGTTCGGCAAAGAGCTCGGCGAGGTCGATCAGGTCTTTGGACCTCACGTCGCGCCGGCCGGCATAGGCGAGCATCTGAGCCGTCAAGTTGGCCGCCTGCTGTCCGGCTCCGATGATCGCCTGAAGGAGCTCGCTCGCCTCGGGATCCGTGGTCGTCGCGAGAAGCAAGTCCGCGTTACCCATGACTCCTACTAGTAGATTGTTGAAGTCATGGGCGATGCCGCCTGCGAGGACACCCAGGCCGTTCAACCGTTGGGCTCGCTCAAGCTGCAGCTCGAGCCTGCGCCGCTCGCTTTCGAGCTGCCGAGCCTTGCGCAGATCGCGAAGGCCGGCAACGCGGGTGGGTTGGCCGCCGAGTGTAGAATTGACGCCGACCACCTCGACGGGAATCAATTCGCCGGTCGCGCTGATGATCGTGGATTCGTAGGTCCCGCTGTGCGCGGCTGCCACCATCCGGTTGACCAACGGCGCGGCCGAAGGGGCGACGAAGTCCATCAGCGAACGGCCCACGAGCTGTTCCCTTTCGCAGCCGAGAATTTCGGAAACGGCGCCTCTTGCGTCCACCACCACGCCGCCGCGGCTCAGCACCGTAAGGTCGAACACCGTATCGGCGAGGTCGCGCAATTGTTGTTCACTCTCGCGCAATAGCGCCAAGGTCCGCTCGCGCTCGGTGACGTCCCTGACGGCGACCACTCGAACCGGACGGTCGCCAAGTCGGCCTTGCTTCGACTGGAGCTCCGCGCGAAACCTGCTGCCGTCGAAGCGTACGCCGGTGATGACATAGGCGCCCTCGAAGCCCGAGGCGATCCTGCAGAGCACGTTCGGCCTATCTTCGGGGACCACGCCCCACTCGAGCATGGTCGGCCCCAGCAGCTGCGCGCGTTCGCAGCGCAAGATCTCGGCGAGTCTTTGATTGGCGTCGATGACCACGCCGTCCACGTGGATGAGAATGCCCTCGAACGACCCCGCAGACATCATTTCGAGACGTTCGCGCGTCTGACGATGTCGCCTTTGCTCGATGACGCGCGTCAGGGCTATGCCCAGGATTGCCTCCAGCAAGAGGTGGTCCTGGTCGCTCGCAGGGACGTGGGCATCCAGCTCGATGCTGCACTGGTCCCTCTCGACGACCAGCCAGGCGGGGCCGCGTTCCGGCGAATGCGGTACGAAGCCCGCGGCTTCCAGCACGCGCAGCCCGGCCGCGAGCGCTCGCTCGGGGTCGTCTCCAGCCAATTCGGAGCACAGATTTCGGAAATGTTCTTGAGGCCAGCTGGACATGGGTTTGCGAACGGCAACTGGAAAACTGACCGGTCTCGGGTCGCTTCGCCCCCGACCCAGGCTGCGGCGGCCCTGGGCCTCTGGAGTCTACGCCCATTTTCGGTGCGACGGTCGCGACAAAGCCGAGGAGCGCCCGCTGCTGCTGCCTACCCACATTTCTCGCGCCATGGCGGGGCGAGGGCGGAAGCTTGTTCGCCGGAACGGGCGGAACGCGCTTTTGCGGAGCCGCTGGTGCTCAATCTCGCTTGGGGTCGGGCGCTGCCAGGCGGTACCCGACTCCCAAGATCGTCAACAGTCGCTTCGGCTTGGAAGGCTCTTGCTCGATCTTTCGCCGCAGTTGCTTCATGTAGACTCTGAGGTACTGAACCTCGTTTGCATGCTTGGGCCCCCAGACTTCTTTTAGCAAACGCTCATGGGTGACCACGCGCCCCCGCGCTTCGGCGAGTACCTGGAGCAGCTTGAACTCGATGGGTGTGAGCAGTACCTCGTCGGCACCCAGCGTCAGTCGCCTCGCATAGATGTCGAGCTTCAAGTCACCGATGCTGAGCTCATCGCGTAGGACGAGCGGCGCACGGCGCAACGTCGCGCGCAAGCGTGCCATCAGCTCTCCTTCGCGAAATGGTTTGGTGACGTAGTCGTCGGCGCCTACGTCCAGCGCTCGGATCTGTTGCTGCTCGTCTCCGCGCGCTGACAGAACGATAATGGGTACCTGGTGCTCCCGATGAGCAGATGCGGCCACTTCGATGCCGTCCATGTCGGGTAATCCGAGATCCAGTATCATTGCGTCCGGTCGCGCCGCCCGGATGCGGTCGAGGGCCTGTTGACCCGTTTCGGCTTGTGCGACTTCATAGCCACGACTCCTGAGCGCGAGTGCGAGCACCCGCCGCATCACGGCTTCGTCTTCGACGACCAGAATCGACCGACCGGTCACGGTGCCTTTGCTCCGCTTTCGGCAAGCCCGGTCTCACTACTCAGGGCTGGGAGGGTGAATTCCACCAGCGTGCCGCCTCCTGGCCGTTCCCGAATCGCGATGGTGCCCCCGTGAGCGGACACGATGGATCGGCAGATGGTCAGCCCCAGGCCGATACCTCCGTCCGCCGAGGCCGCGGTGGGACTGCGGTAGAATTTTTCGAAGACCCGTTCTCGTTCGGCCGGCGGCACTCCTGGACCATGGTCGGCAACTCGTGCCACCAGCTGAGCACCTTCCAGCATGGCGCTGATTTCGATCGGAGATGCGGGCCCTGCGTAGCGCACGGCGTTCGCCATCAAGTTGATGAATACCTGTTCGATCAACGTTGGGTCGACCATTACCAGCGGGAGCTCCTTGTTGAGGTCGACTTTGATCGAGCGCTCGACTCCCTGCGCTTCGAAGCGCTGGACAGCGACCGTGATGATTTCCTCGATGGACTCGGCGCTCCTGCGCAACACGATGGTACGCGATTCCAGCCGAGTGATGGACAGCAGGTCGTGAACCAGTCGGGACAGGCGCTCTGTTTCCAGTACGACCGCGCCCAAAAGCTCATCGAAAGCCTGCTCGTCTAGGTCCTGACGGCGTTCCAACAAAGTGGTTCCCGCCGCCAGGATGGCCGCCAGCGGTGTTTTCAGATCATGCGACACGGCGCTCAGTAGCGAGCTGCGCGTGCGCTCCGTCTCCGCTTCCAGCTCCGAGCGGCGCGCTGCCTCCCCCAGCTTGGCGGACTCGAGCGACCCCGCCAGGCGGGAAGCACACGTTTGGAGAAGATCACGCCAGACGCCGTCATTGGCGAGGAAGGCAGGGCTGCTGAGCCCGAGCACGCCCAGGCAGCCGGAGCCGCCCAACAGCGGTGCGAACACCCAGGCCGGCGGATCGGTGCTGTCCACCTTCAGTGTGCGTTCGCGCCATGCACTTTCCGCCAACGCCAGCTGTGCCGGTCTCAGCTGCTCGGAATGCTCCCTGGGACGTCCAAAGACGAGTTGCAGCTCTGCCTGGAACGATTTCTCGAGCGTTCGCACTGCATTCGCCATTCGCTCGTTCGGGCCGGTCGAGGCCGAGAGCTCCTTTTCCAACTCGTAAAGCGTGCGTGCCCGAAATGCCGCGTCGCGCGCCGTTCGTTCTTCCTTGCGCAGGCGCTGCTGCAAACCGCTGACGACCGCGGCGACCAGAACCATCACGACGAAGGTGAGGCCGTGCTTCAGCTCGGCTTCGGCGAAGCTGAAGGCGGGGGGAACGAAGAAGTAGTCGAAGATGACCACCATGACGCTCGCTGCGGTCAGCGACAGGCGCACGGAGCAGAGCATCGACAAGAGCACGATGCCCAAGAGGTAGATCATCGCCAGATCCTCGAGTTGGGCGAGAGGCTCGAGGGACAGGCTCAGCATGGTGCTGCCCGCGATGCAGCTAGTGGCAATGAGATAGCCCGTCACGCCTTCGCCAGGTCGCGTGCTGCCTCGCCTGGGCAGCGCGCTCGTCTGACTCCGCTCCGCTGGCGGCTTCGCTTCTGACACCTGTTCTGCTGACACTGGTTGGGCCGGCACCTGATCGTCGGGTGGTGGCTCGATCCATGCCATGCGTTTGGCGGGCGGTCGCCCAGGTCGCGCATTTTCGAGCTGCCAGGCCCAAAGTGATACGCCTAGAGACAACAAAACCAGCAAGAAACCAGGTGTCGAAGGAATCCACCCAAGCTCTACGCCCGCGACCACCAGCCCGATGGGTGCGAAGAACCCGAGCATCCAGACCATGACGGATGCCAGCGCCACATGCCCCCCCTTGCCCCGCTCGGGTCCACGGATCTCCCAACCGCTCCGGCTTGTCGAGCGCTCCCATTCGATCTGAATGCCCCAGCGCTTTCCGAGACCACGGCGCACGGCAGGTTCCAGTTGTTGCCAGAATACGCGGGACCACGCCCAGGTCGCGCCGGAGCCGGCCACACCCATGAGAAGCAAGAAGATCGAGCGGAGAGCCACCGTGTTCTGCCGACGTCGTTGTCTGGCATTCGCCAGCACGTCGCGAGTGTCATCGTGCACCTTCAGCGAGCAGTCGTCCACGCGCGGTTCGAGCGTTGGGGGCGTATGAAGATTTTTTTTACACGTTCGTACATGTTCGACAAATTGCGGGAAACAGGCTCGTAAAGCACTCCCGGCTAGGCCTAGAGCACGCCGCCAGTGCGGCAATTCTTGTCCTGCATGAGGTCACTAGGAGTGAAGCAATGACAAAATCCAGTTGGCTTGTTGCCTTTTTCAGCCACGGCTGGGCGCGGCGTGTGTGTGGCGCGCTTATCGTGTGCTTCAGCCTCGCGCTCATCACCGGGGTGAGTCAGCCCGCGTTCGCGGACGAAGCCGAGGCCGCGGCTCCGGCGGGCAAGCTCACCTGGGAGCAGTACCGGGACAAACTCGGGCTCGACAGTGAGAGCGCGCTCGAAGATACCCCGTTGGGAAACACCGGTGGTTACCCGGTCAACTACGTCTGGACGGTCGTCGCGGCAATCCTGGTGTTTTGGATGCAAGCCGGGTTTGCCCTGGTGGAGGCCGGGTTCACGCGATCGAAGAACGCCGTCAACATTTTCATGAAGAACTTGATGGACTTCTGTTTGGGGTCCGTCGCGTTCTGGTTGATCGGGTTCGCCCTGATGTTCGGGGAAACCAACGGGTTCTTCGGACAAACAGGCTTCTTATTGGGGGGGTATGAAGACGATACGTGGACGTATGCGTTCTTGATGTTCCAGACGGTGTTCGCGGCGACGGCGGCGACCATCGTCTCGGGCGCCATGGCGGAACGCACCAAGTTCACCTCGTATCTGGCCTATTCCGTCGTCATCAGCGCGCTGATCTATCCGATCTTCGGCAGCTGGGCTTGGGGCGGCCTGTTCCACGGGGGTGGTTGGCTCGAGGCACCCGACGGCGGTTTCTTGGCGAGCATGGGTCTGCCCGGCTTCATTGACTTCGCCGGTTCTACGGTGGTGCACAGTATTGGTGGTTGGGCAGCTCTGGCTGGCGCCATCGCGCTCGGGCCGCGTCTCGGCCGCTACGACTCCAAGGGCAACGCCTTGCCGATTCGCGGACACTCGATGGCCCTTGCCACGCTGGGCGTCTTCATTCTGTGGATGGGTTGGTTTGGGTTCAACCCGGGCAGCACCACGGGTGCCACCGGCTCCGGCGCGGACCCCTGGGGCGGCGCAGGCAAGGCATTTGCCCTGATCGCGGTGACTACCAACCTCTCGGCTTGTACCGGCGCGATGGGCGGCATGTTCACCACCTGGTACTTGACCAAGAAGCCCGACATCGGCATGTCGCTCAACGGTGCGCTCGCGGGTCTGGTGGCCATCACCTCACCTTGCGCCAATGTCTCGCCGGCATCTGCGGCCATCATCGGCCTGATCGCTGGCGTACTCGTGGTGTTCTCGGTGCAGTTCTTCGACAAGATCAAGGTAGACGATCCAGTGGGTGCCATCAGCGTGCATGGCGTCTGTGGTGCCTGGGGTACACTGAGTGCCGCCATCTTCAACAAGGCAGGGTTTTCGGGTGCGCAGCTTGCGACGCAGGCCATCGGCGTGCTCGCGGCTTTCGTGTGGTCTTTCGGAACTGCGACGATCCTGTTCCGAGTCCTCAAGGCCACGATTGGGCTGCGTGTCAGCAAGGAGGAAGAGCTCGAAGGTCTCGACATTACCGAGCACGGCAACGAAGCCTACCCGGAAGATGTCTCCCGCGGGGGTACGGCGATCAAGTTCGAAGCGGAGGACGAGGCTCCTGCGTCCGAGCTCGCTCTTCAAAAAGGTTCGTGAACAGAACAGGTGCAGGAATGTTGGGGGCGGGCCATTGGGGCCCGCCCCCTGCTTTCCGAAGGTCAAAGAGTGATTCGCTCGTTCCTGCGCCGCCGCTTTACAGGTTCAGACGACTGCCGCCAAGCACCGATAGGCTCCGTTGGTCCTGCACGAACGCTACGGCGCTCGTCGCCTCCATGCCCGATGCTCCGGACGCTGCCCACGATCCCTTGCCCGACTCGACGCGCTTCTGCGCGTAGTCGATCACGACGCTGACGTGGTGCAGAGTTTCCCCAGCGTTCTCGCCTGCCTTCACCTCGGTCGCGGCTTGTTGGTGTAAGAGAGCCAGGTTGAGGAAGTCCGCGCGGTCCGCGCCCTCGACTTCGTATCTGAGCTGCCAGCCATCGTCGCCCGCGGTGTTCGCCTCGAGCGAGACGCTCACCCGAGCCGGTTGGCTCAGCGCGGCCGAGATGGCCTTCCGTGCTTCGTCAAGATGCGAGCCGATGAATTCGTGGGTACCCTGAACGACCATCTGGGGCGTATAGACCCGTGGTTCGGGCCTATGGACGGCGTACCATCTCTGCCGCTCCGAGTACGCCGGGTCGCTGAAGCCATCGCGCCAGCCCAGGCGGTTCCAATAGTCGACGTGGAATGCCAGGCTCAACACGTTGCTCTGAGTGCGCTGTCTCCATGTTTCTATGCGGGCAAGTGCCTGATCCGCCGGGGGGCAGCTCGAGCAACCTTCGGACGTGAACAGCTCTACGACGGCGAGCGGTCGGTGGTCGCCTTCCGCCCGCCGTCCGGGCGTGGCTTCACTGGGCGCTTTGCCTCTCGAGCTCCGGCCGGCCGCCGTGGGAGGCGCTGTGGAGGCCGCGTCGCCGGTATGCTGATGCTCGGCTGCTCGAGTCGGCGTGCAAGCAAACGCCGCTGCTGGAGCAACAAGCAGGATATTTGTCGCGACGAATCGACGAAGTAGAGGGCCGATCGAGCAGCTTGCGCCCCGCAGCCACCGCCGGTGCAGTTGGCAATCTGTTCGGTGCTCTGGTGGCAATGCGGCCCGAAACTTCCAAGCTAACCTCACAATATCAACTCTACGGTACCGGTCCGGCTTCGGTTACGTCGAAGACCGCTGGCATGCGCGAAAAGCTGGGTAATGTTTAGCACGCTGCCTGTGCCGTACCTCCCGAACTGCGTCAGCCTTCTGCTCCTCGTCCCGCTTGTCGGAGCCGGCTGCGGCGACCCTATCGATTTGGGAAACCAAGTGGTGTGGCATGCCGATCACGAGGTTGGCGATACCAGTGAATGGACTACCCGGGAAGACGAGGGTCAGGTTCTGTTGAACGCCAGTGTGAGCGAAGAGCACGCGCACTCCGGTAGTTGGTCACTCAGGATCGAGCCTGCGGCGGAGCCGACCATAGGCGCCGGTTTCGATTTCAACGAGCTCTCCGAGGCGTACTTCAGTGCTTGGTATTTCGTTCCCGAGGCGAACGCAGCAATCCACCAGTGGCCCATTCTGGGCTTCTGGTCGAAGGGCGAGGACTGCACCGGGCCGAACGGCATGTGCGCTGGTGTGGACGTCAACCTGCGTTCCCTGCCGAGCAGTGATGTCCTTCTGTATCTGTTCAACAGTGAACCTGACGTGCTTCAGCCCCCTCTTTCGAATCCCGCGCTGCACATTCCGATCGCGCGCTGGTTCCAGGTTGAGGTGCGCTTCAAGCGTTCGACCGAGCATACTGGTTTCGTGCGCGTCTGGGTCGATGGAAAGCCTGTGTACAGCTACGATGGGTGGCGCACGGCCGAGCATGGCAACCTGTTCTGGGGCATCCAGAGTCCGCCCGAGGGAGACGGCAGTGACGCGCCTGTGATTTTCGTGGACGATGCCGCCATCAGTCGAATCGCGGTGACTCCGAGCGGTGACCTGGAGTAGTCGGAGCGCATCCGGCATCTCATGGTTCGGGATGGCTGCTCGCTGGTCGCGGGGCGCCAATCAGCGGGGGCCGCACCAGAGCGCGAACAGATACACCATGGGGGAGACGACCAGTAGCGCATCGATTCGGTCGAGAATGCCTCCGTGGCCCGGTATGATGCGCCCCGAGTCCTTCACGCCGGTGGAGCGCTTCAGCAGAGACTCCATCAGGTCACCGAGTTGCCCCAGCGCGCCGCCGAGGGCGCCCAAGATGGCCATCTGCCAGAGCGGCCACGGACTGAGTAACCACAGGCTCACACCAAGCGAGCTGAGGCACGCGAAGACACACGAGCCCAACAGGCCCGCCCGAGTCTTTTTCGGGCTGATGACTTCGTGCAACTTGGATTTTCCAAAATACTTGCCGAAGAAGAACCCGCCAGTATCTCCCATCCACGCGATCAGCAAACAGAGCAGCACCAGTGGCGGGCCGTGTGCGAAGTCGCGCCTGAGCAGTGCCAGCGTCGACAGAAGCCCGCCCACATACACCGGAGCTGCGATGTTGGCCATGAGGCGCAGCGCCGCCTGCTGCACCTCGGCGAAGCGCCAGATGGTCGCGAGCCCCATCAGCATGGGCACGGCGAACACGGCCGTGATGAGTATTTGGGGGTCGTCGCTCCCCAGGTAGATCGAAGCAGAGAGCACCGTGGTGCCGAGCACCCCTATCGCCTGGGCGATCCGGTCCGCGCCGTGAGTCATGGCGAACAGTTCCTGCGCTGCCAAGGCGGTTGCCAGCAGCACCAGTACGTACCAACCCCACGCCGGTCCCAAAAATAGCAGTGCCAGGATGAGAGGGCCCGCCACCAGGGCGGTAGTCAGGCGGACAGCCAGGTTGCTCTTTTTCACCACGTGTTCGGTAACAGTGGTGACGGTCTTCGCACAAGGCCGATGCGCGCCCAAATGCGCGGCAGCCAACGGTTCTCGGCTATTGCGGCGCTCGACATTTCGTCGTTCCGGCCTTTTTGCCGGCTGGTCCGGCTTGCCAGATGGCGTGCGGGCCGGTACATGCCGCTGTTCTTGAGGATTCACGAACGACTACGGGTTTTCCTGAAGCGGAGGGCGGCGCCGTTTGCCGGTGCGGCGCTGCTGGGCGGTGTGGTGCACCTGACAGGCGGCGGCCCTCCCGATGCGCTGACGCCCGCGGCTCTTGCCCACATGTTGGGACAAGCGGCGCACGCACAAGTGACCGAGGGACGTATCGTGTGGGAATCGAGCGGTGGGTTCTGGCGCGACTTGTTGTACGGCAGACGCCTCCTGTTCCTCGGCAGTGCGGGCCCAGCTCAGCCCAAGGACGTCTACCGGGCGTTGGTGCGAGTGACCTGGAGCGGCAAGCCGATCAGCGTGCGTGGCGTCTGGAACCTGACGGAGACCGCGAGGGGAGACGATGTCGGGTTGATCAGCAACGGCTCGCAGTCGGTCTTCGCCACGGTGGCATTCGATCGCATTCAGAGCGTGTCTGTGCTCGAGCCCGCTGGTATTCGAGCGCGAGACCGTCCGGCGAAGTTCCTGGACCGCGTGCTGCTGGCCATTTCCTCCTGGCAAGAAACAGGCAGCGTGGCCGGAGTGGGCCGCACGGACATCACCTTGAAAGTACCCGCGCGTCGCGCTCAGCTCGACCTCGATGATTCCCGGCTCACGGTTGGCATTACCGGGAGCGATCAGCAGTTGAGCTACGATCTGAACACTCGCCAGCTGCGGCAGCCCGGCAGCACTCCAGGCTACGCGGCGCGCGTTCAACCGCAGGTGCATCGTGACAAACCGCTCGTCTTCTGGGCGGTCGACACGGTGCGGGCGGAGGTGGGGCCGGAGCCCATCGCGTGGCTTGAAAACCAGGTGTTCGGAGCACGCGACGTGGTGCGTCAGTTGAGCTACAGGTTGCTGTCCGCTTCGACTCCGGAGAGTCAGCTCAAGGACCATGAATCCGCCGCGCTACCGGTGCTCGATACCAGCAAACTAGCGGCGGAAACCTGGCCTCCGCCCGCTATCCCTTCCCTCTGGCGGGAGCCGCGCGCCGGTGAAGGCCGCTGGGTTCCGGTGACGTACCCCTTCTTGCGCAAGCTGGAAGGCACGAAGCCTGGCTCGAAGGTTCCTCCCTACTTCTATCGCACGTTCATCCGCCCGGATCCTCAACGACCTTATTCGGAGGTCTTGCTCATCGCCATGGACATGCGGCAGCTCGAACTGCGCATGCAGGCGGGTTTCGAGGACCCCAAGCCAACGACGGGCCCACCCGGTGACGGCCGTTTGCCTACCGACCCGAAGGTGTACGAGCGCGTGGTCGCCACCTTCAATGGTGCTTTCAAGACCACTCATGGCGAATACGGGATGATGGTAGACAAGCGCATCTTGATTCCCCCGGTCGCAGGCGCGGCCAGCGTGATCGTGGACGATCAAGGTCGAACGGGGCTCGGCAGCTGGCCACAGACGGCGGACATTCCCGGCAACATCGTTTCCTTTCGGCAGAACCTCGACCCGTTGGTGGAAGATGGTCGGGCCAACCCCACGGGGCGCTACGTGTGGGGCTGGCAGCTCCAGGGACAGAGTGTCATGACCCACCGCACGGCATTGTGTGTCACCCCCACGGGCCACTTGTACTACGCCTTCGGCAAAGAAGTGGATGGGCCGACGCTGGGCAGAGCCCTCAAACAAGCAGGCTGTTCCTACGGCATCCACCTCGACATGAATCCGGGTCATTGCGGTTTCGTTTTCACCGAGGTGCACGACCTGAAGCGCGGGGAGTTCACGTTCAAGCTCGCTGACAGCGAGATGAAGATCAATCCGGATAGGTACGCGCGCTGGTCGGCGAAGGACTTCTTTTACGTGATGGTTCGCGATCCGAGCCCTCACGCGGGCAGTGATATCGATTGGAAGCCCGATGAAGGGACACAACCAGAACCCAGCTGGCTTCCCGGGGTGTTTCAGGGCACCACGCGGGCCGGAAGTCGGGAGGTCGAGTTGCTCGCTTTCGAGCCCGATCGGGTCGATTTTCGCGTTCGAGCCGGTAGAAACGATCCGAGTCCGCTCGGTGCACCACCGAAACGGCTCGAGTTGTCGGGAGACGATACGGGTCGCGTCATTGCAGCCATTGGCCTGGGTCACACCACGGAGGCCACCGGCTATGGCATTGCTTTTGGACCGGAAGCGTCGCTCCCGCTGCGGGACACCTACGCGACGTTGCTCATTCCGGAAACCGGAGCTCCGGAGCTGCTTCGGCCAGGCAAGCTCCGCAGTATCGGTCCGCACGAGGAGGCGGTACAGCTGCCGCTCTTGGCCGAAGATGGTCAACTCACCGAACATGCACGGGCGCGTGGCGCAATGCGCGAACGCGGGGCATTGTGCATTGCCCAACACGGGCGGGTATTGCTCGCGCGCGGCACCCACGACAGCAGCGACCTGGTAGCCAGCACGCTGCTCAAGCTGGGCTGCACGGACGTGCTCGAACTCGACAGGGGGTCCCACCATCCGCCGTTCGTGCATCGCGCCGGTTCCGAGACGCCACCGATTGGCGGTTACGAGACCACCACCCTATATGCCCTCGGCGGTACCATGAAGACGAGCGCGTACCGCTGGAAGCACGCCGACGCCGTCCCTTCCACCAAGCCCACCGGCTTCGATGTGTCGCTGGAGAGCGCGAGGGAGTTCGAACGGCAGAACCGCGAGCGACAGGCTCGCGCCGAGAACCAGTAGCCGACCGGCCGGGGCTAGCCTTTGACGCAGACGACCTGCTTCAAAGTGTGCACGACTTCCACCAGCTCCGTCTGTGCCTGCATGACCGCGTCGATGCTTTTGTATGCGCCCGGGGTTTCGTCGATGACATCGCGATCCTTGCGACACTCCACACCACGCGTGGCTACTCGATGGTCGGACAGCGTGAAGCGCTGGCGGGCCGCGGCGCGGGACATGGCGCGCCCGGCGCCGTGGCTCGAGCTGCAGAAGCTCTCCGGGTTTCCGCGCCCGCGTACGATGTAGGAGCGCGCCCCCATGCTACCGGGGATGATGCCGAAATCTCCTTTGCCCGCGCGCACCGCGCCTTTGCGAGTCACGTAGACATCGGCTCCGTAGTGGTGCTCGCGCTGAACGTAGTTGTGGTGGCAGTCGATGGCCAGTTCGGTCGTTTCGAACCTCGGCAGCTGTTTGGTCTTCTTCATGGCGAACAGCACGTGGCGCATCATGATCTCACGATTGACGTGGGCGTAGTGCTGCGCCCACTGCACTGCTTCGACGTAGTCGGTGAAGTTTGGGCTGCCCTCCTCCAAGTACGCGAGGTTCGCGTCGGGAAGCCTCTGCTCGTGGCGTTCCATGTCGCGCTTGGCCAGCTCGATGAAGTGTCTCCCGATGGCATTCCCAACCCCACGTGAGCCGCTGTGCAGCATGACCCACACGCGGTCTGCTTCGTCCAGGCAGATTTCTATGAAGTGGTTGCCCGTGCCCAGCGTGCCCAGGTGGACGCGATGGTGGCTTCGCGCGAGCGGGCGGTGCTTGGCGGCTATGCGCTCGAAGCCAGGCGCGAGTTCGCTCCATGCCTGATCCACTGCCTCCGGCGGTCCACTCCAGGCGCCCGAGTCTCGGCCGCGCGAGCTTCTGCCGTGCGGAACTGCCTTTTCGATGGCTGCCCTGAGCTTCGCGAGGTTGTCCGGCAGACGCTTGGCCTCGATGCTGGTCTGCACGGCGAGCATGCCGCATCCGATGTCGACTCCGACGGCGGCAGGAATGATGGCGTGCAACGTGGGGATGACGCTTCCCACGGTTGCGCCGATGCCGTAGTGCACGTCGGGCATCGCTGCTACCCAGGGGAAGACGATGGGCAGCGCAGCAATATTCTCCAGCTGGCTGAGCGCTGCGTCCTCGACGGGGACACCGCGTGTCCACATCTTCACGGGGACGCCATTTTTGGCTGGCAGGGTTTGGTGAGGTGAGCTCATCGGGCTCTCGTGGGAGTCGGGGGAAAGCTCGTGGGACAGGCCTCCGGAGTCGCGTCGCCGCGACCGAGCATCCGGCAAACGAACTCATGGCTCGTGCGACGCTGACTCGGGCGTTAGGCTAACTCTAGCACGACTGCAGCCGCTGCCTCGAGCGACAAACCCGACAAAGAAGTGGGGGGCCCCTCGGGCAGGCGCGCCGTTGTAACGGTGCAGTGGGCAAGCTGTTCGGTGTTCTAGAACTAGGGTGTGTCCCTGAATTGCCAACCCGTAAACGTGCCCGTGCCCGTGCCCGTGCCCGAAAAGAGGCAACCGAAGCCGGGATGAGACCGATGACCGGAGCATGATGCTCCATGAGGGATTGGAAGTTTATCAAGTCGCGCTGGATTTTCTCGTGGTGGCGAACGCGATCATAGAAGGACTACCGTGAGGGCGAGGCCACCTGTCGGATCAGTTCACACGGGCGTCCCTGTCGATTGTGTTGAATATCGCCGAGGGAGCCGGAAAGTACTCCAAGCCGGACAAGCGACGCTATTACCTGACCGCTAGAGGCTCCGCGACGGAATCCGCCGCGTTGTTGGACGTTTGCTGCCGGCTCAAATTGCTCGACGAGAAAGACCTGAAAGCAGGCAAAGAGCGAGTCAGCCGCATCGTGTCAATGCTGGTCAAGCTGGCTCGCAGCTGTGAAGACGGCTAGATTCGAAGCCAAAGCAGAGCGCAGCCGAGTGCGACCACAGCTTGGTAGTTGCGGAGTGTTTTCTCGTAGCGGGTCGCGAAACGCCGGGCCTGTTTGAGCAAGTTGAACGTGCACTCAATCGCGGAGCGTGCCTTGTACAGTTCCTTATCGAACGGCATTTTCTGGGCTCGACTCGCCTTCGACGGGATTACCGCAGAACAGCCTTGTATCTCGAGGGCCGAGCGAAAAGCGTCTGAATCGTATGCCTTATCGGCCAGTAGACAGGACGATAACGCGCGACCCAACAGCGCTTGGGCGGGTCGGATATCGTGCTGCTGGCCTTCAGTCACTTCGAACGTCAGGGGCAATCCCATGCGTCGACGACCAAGTGCACTTTCGTTGATAGTCCCCCGCGCGACCGCCCCAGAGCTTGTGCCGTTTGCCCCCTTTTGCCCCTGCTGCGTGCTGATGCGCTCGATGTGTGCTGTCTACACTGTGCCACTCGTCATCGCGATCTGTCTGGAGTGCGTCAAATAGGTCTTTCCATTTGCCTCGCTTCGCCCAGCGATCGAAGCGATTGAACACCGTCTTCCACGACCCGAACTCCACAGGTAGAGCCCGCCAAGGAACCCCGGTCCTGCGCCACCACAGCACTGCTTCGATGAAATTTCGGTCGTCTTTCCCAGGGCGCCCCGCTCCGCGCTTAGTCTGGAGTACCGCTCGAACCTTTTGCCACTGTCGCTCGTCCAGCTGCCGTCTAACCATGCTGGCCGACCCATGGAACACACTTCGCTCGCCATGGATAGCCCTTTTTTTCGACCTCTCGGGCACGGACACGTTCACGGGCACGTTCACGGCGCCGTCAGCGAATTCAGGGACGCGCCCTAG
>CAWELQ010000003.1:0-19528 GCA_963809955.1 uncultured delta proteobacterium | reverse complement strand
CGTTCCGCCCTGCGCATCGTGACTTGTAGGGGGGTCACGTGCTCAAATAGTCGCGGGGTGGCCTGTGGGCTCAGGGACGCAGGCATCACTTTTCTGCGGGAAACCACGGGCTGGCGGAGGGGGTTGGACGGCTGTCGGTGTACGCGCAAAACCTGGCGCATGGACGAAGACGCCGTGGTGAAGAAGCTGCACGAGATCGAACGCTCGCTGGCTGGCAGCGACGGAGTGGGAGTCGAAGCGTGCCGTGCCGAGATCGCGGCATGGCGAGAACGGGAAGCTGACCAGGAGTTCCGGGTGTCGGTCCCGACTCCGACGGCCCAGCGCGTGCTGCTCGGGTGGTGTTTGCGCTACGGGGTAGAGCCGTATCGGGTTCCACGGCAACGCAAGAGCACGGTCTGTATTCGCGTTCCCGAGGGTTTCATGAACGAAGTGCTGTGGCCTCGCGTCGAAGCAATGGCGCGACTGATCGAACGCGAGACGACAGCTGCGGCGGTGCGAATTGTAGAGCAGTGGTCGGG
Organism: uncultured delta proteobacterium; assembly: GCA_963809955.1. Lineage (GTDB taxonomy): Bacteria > Myxococcota_A > Polyangia > Polyangiales > Polyangiaceae > JAICQQ01. Next base: position 19,010 of record CAWELQ010000003.1, on the reverse strand, counting down.
GATGTCGCTCACGCAACACCAGAAGGCTGTGTCGCAAGGCGAGCTGTTCGACGAGTCATAGATCAGCCCACAAGGGACAAGGCTTGCGACGTGGACTCAGCAGCGTCCGGTTGTATCTCCCAGGGGCGGACCAGGATGGCACGTTGCCTGGCGTCGAGGTTTGCTCGTGTCGCGTTCCAGTATTTCGGTGCTAGCTCGAGCACGCGCGTCACGGGCCAATGGGGAGCGAGACGGAGAATCTGTTCGAGATAGAGTTCTGGGTTGAGCTGGTGCAGCCGGCACGACGCGATCAGTGAACGGAAGGTGGTGTACCAGCGAAGGCCGGTCTCGTTGGCAAAGAAGGTCCAGTTGTGCCTGCCTAGAGCCAGGTTTCGCAATTGCTGCTCGGAAAAGTTGTTGTGCAGGCCAATGCGGGCATCCTCGACGAAGCGGTGCAGAGCGTCTCGTTGGTTGTCGTAGTAGCCGATGGCTTTGGACATCGGGCTCCTCGGGTCGACCTGGTCGCGATGGTGATCCATCCACTGGTCGAGCAACTTGAGCAAAGGTGTGGCGCGGCGGGCGCGAGCGGCGGTGCGCTCGGTAAGATCGGCGATCGATTGACACTCCGCGTCGACCTCGAACAGCTTGGCGATGAGCGCCAGTGCTCCGAGCGCCCGGTCCTTGTCGCTGTCCAGAGCGCGATAGAAGTACCTCCGACAGTGAAACCAGCAGCAGTGCTCGATGACCTCCCCGGTCTCGTAGAGCACATCGTAGACGGGCGCTGCGTCGGCGAGCAGGTGTCCTTTGAACCCCGCCAGGAGATGGGCCACCTGGTCACTGGTCGCGTGCTCTTCGACGTAGCGGAACACGACGTGATCTCGGTCGGCGAGAAAGACGAACACGTCCCACGACTGGCATTTGTCAGGAGCCCGCACGGGAGCGCCGGTGGCATCAGTGGCGATGCAAAAGGCGTGCGCCTTGGCCTCCAGGAACATCGCATCGACGATGCGGCGAGTCACAGCATAGGCTCGACCGAGCCAACCACATTGCGTCGAGCGAGGCAGGGCAAACCCATCACGCTGACTGATCCTCTCCTGGCGGTGCAGCGGAAGAATGTCGTCGTACTTCGACACGATCACGTGTGCGATGGCGCTGGGGTCGGCCATCACATTCGGCCAGATACTTTCTGGCAGCGGCGCAATGAAAACGGGTGATGCATCGAGTCGGACTTGGTCGTCATCGGCGGTGCGTTCCTCCGACACTTCGACGCTGTCGTCCTCGATGCGCACGAACTTGATTCGACGAATCAGCAGGCGGATGTAGCTGGCAGGGCGGAACGCAACGCGACTGGACACTTCTTCGCCCATGCGCTTGAAGCCCTTGCCCCCTGCTGCGCGTACCTCGGCAGGAATGAGCTCGACCTCTTTGGTCTCCATGCCTTCCAACTCGGGCAGACGGCGCCGACCGTGTGCGTGCCGGCGTTTGCGCCGGTTGGTCTTTGGGGACGTTTCGGGCCCGCGCTCATCTTCGGATACTGCCGCGTCCGCAGCAGCATCGTTGGCAGGCGTCGTGGGGCCGAGCATCGCCAACACTTGCTCGAACGCTAGCTGAAGCTGCTCAGCCGGCACCCGCTCCGGGTGATTCGGGCGAATGGATTCGTAAGCCTGACGGTAACGCTCGATATCTGCCTGCTGAAGCTCGCTGAGTTTGAGCGTTTCGGCGAGCTCAGCCTGGAGCTGGGCGAGCTCGCCTTCTAGCTCAGCAACCCTTTGCTCGAGGGTCGCGCTGCGTACGCGCTCGGCATCGAGCTCTTGGCGCAGCATGTCGCAACGATCGCAGCCGGCGTCACTCACAGTGCGCCAACAAATAAGCACTCGCAGATCCCGCGCAAGTCAGCCTGAACGGGTTTCTGAAGATCGGCTGACCGTTCTTTAGCTCATGCCGAGCGCCGTGCTCTTCTGCGTGCCGCGGTCAGCACTCGGCGGTCGATCCCTTGTAGCAAGAGCGTGAGCTCGCGGCGGCTCACTGACACACGCTTCGCGCCTTGCGGAATCGCCAGAGGAATTCTGTACACCCCGCGGTCTAACCTTTTATACAGAATGCAATATCCCGAGCCGTCGAACCAAAGGATTTTCACGTGCGTGCGTCGGCGGTTATGGAACACGAAGGCAGTCTCGGAACGGGGGTCGCCACCCAGCTCCGCACGCACAATGCCGGCGAGCCGATCGAACGACAGATGTAAGTTGACCGGATCCATCGCGACGTAGATGGACCGTGGCAAACGCATCATCGACGGCGGCCACCGGTGACCGCGGTCAGCGCTGCCTTGAGCACGCCGAGCCCGGCTGGATCGTACACGCGCAGCTCGTGCCCCGTGGGCGACACCAGCTCCCAAACCGGTGTCGGCGGGTCGCCGGCAACGGCCCTGCCATCATCGACTGGTCGCACGGAAAGCAGCTTCACGCTCGCCGGCCGCGCACGGGGCCGCTCCGTCTTCGCCGTCCGCCCGAGTCGCCAGCGCCACCACTTCAGAGTGTCGGGTCGAATCCCGCGCGCCCGCGCGAACGCCGTCGCCGTCTGGCCGCTCCGCTCCTGCTCCCGAATCAACCGCTCCCATTCCGCTGCACTACGCCGACGCGCCATGCCACCCGACTACCCTGCCAGCGGGGGGCGGCAAAGGCTGTGCACGGCGGAACGGGTACGTAGCACCTGGCATTGGCATCCGTTCACTATCTGTGGGCAACTGGACGAGTGCTTTCCTTCGCATCGACAGCTCCCGCCAGGGGCGGTACCCCGAGCGATGGGTGGGGGGTCTGTCCTTCGAAGTGCAGGTGGAGCAATCAGGGTATCCGTGAGCGCGTCGGGGGCGTCGACCGTGTCGTCTTCGATCACACCCTTGTGACGGAGCAGTCGCTGGATTCGCGAGCACGCGATCTGCAGGATGTCAGCGACGTCGCTGTTGGTCACGCAGGAGAGGGAGTGAAAGCGAAGCTCACCCTGTTCGTCCTCCGCGTAAGCGCCGTCCAGCACGAGCGTATGGAAATGGCGATTCAATCGCAGATCCGAGCTCACGCGTTGCGCGACGGTGACGGCGCCGCTCTTGGCTGCACCGAGACCATGTGCTTCGAAGTGTCGCCGGAACCAGTCGAGCACCGAATCTACGTGCCGCGTGGCACACCGACCCAAGCAGACCGCCATCGTAGGCGAGTCGAGCTCTGAGGCCGAGTTGCTCACTGGTTGCCCGAGTTGCTCACGCTCCGCGGAGCTTGCTGGGTGAGCGCGAACGCGCAGTGGCACGCGCTTTGAAAAGCAAAGGCCATTGCTGGACCTGATCGAGGCAACGGCGGCTAGGGTGTTGGCTGTGGCACTGTGCTTGCACAGCGCGGAGCCCGTATCCCATTGAGAGGTTTGGTGGGCATGAGAGAGGAAGGGCCGCGAAAGTGGAAGCACTACACGTGAAGCATTCATTTAGGCGCTCGTCGGGAGCGCATGGTATTCGTCGATCAGTCAGGGGAGTTGTTGGAGCCGGGGGCGTCGCTCTCTTAACCCTCACGATATTCGGGTGTAGCCCGGGTACGTCGGCTGACGAGGTGGTGGCGACGAAGACGCAGGCGCTGGTGGAGGACAACGAAATCACAACCGAGGAGTTTCCCTATCTCAAGTTGTTGTTCCGACACGAAGCCGAACTCCGCCAGAAGACCGAAGACCTCTCGACCACGGTTCTTTTCCGTTCGTCGGAGGTTTCGACTCCAGCTCATGCCCCGGATATGAGCGAGGTCGAATCGGGGGTTACCGCGGTTTCCTACGGTGGCCTAGACTGGATTGCCTGGTGGGATGGCGATGATGAACTGAAGATCAAGCCTCTTGGAGCTGCGGACTCCTACACCTACTCGATCCGTCACGCTGTTGGGCTTCAGGCAGCGCCAGCGATCGCAACATACAATGGCGACTTGGTGGCGTCATGGGTGGAGGACGATCGCATCTTGATGTCCAGGTCCAGCACCGAAGGGCGGAGTTGGTCGGACCCTTGGGAGATCCACGGCACCGCCGCGCTGGGAAGCCGGGTTTCGCTCGCCGAGTTCGACGGAGCAATGTACGTCGCGTATGTGCTCAACAATAGAAGCGTCAGGGTCAAGAAGCTCAACGCCGAGTTGACCGCCGGTGTTACGTTCGCCGTGCACGAAGCCACGGCTGATATCGTCGAGGGGGCTGTTGCCATGGCCGCCAACGGTGACGAAACCCTGTCCTTGGCCTTTGCGACTGCGGGTGGTGACTTGATCGCGATGCACACGGACCATCCCTCGTCGACGTGGCACGACATTTACTACTACAGTCGGTATTCGTACCTGCCTCACGCGCCCAGCGCAAGCTACGCCGAGTCGAGAGGGAAGACGTATTTCTACGTCTCACGCGCCACTTGGCTTGGCTATTTCGTTCACCGCAAGGATACCGAGAACCTGTATTCGAACTGGGCGGTCAACTTCCGCGTGAATACGGACGTGCAGCTGTCGGACACTTACTACGCTCCGATTTTCAATTCTTCCTCCGGCGCCACTGAGGAAGGGTTCTCGTTGCTGGCAAAAGAACCGGATACGTGTGAGCGCAGGCTCACTTTGAAGGCCATGTGGGCGGGTGAAGACCCCCAGAACACCGTCCAGGTGGACCATTACGAACTGCTGGTCGACGGTCAGCCCTACGACTATAACGGTCCCACTCCGAGTTGGGCCGGTGTGACCCAGTCGGTGGGTTCACCTGGTGTGGCCGTGCAGCCCGAGCAGCGGGTGACCATCGGGGCTCGCGCCTACTTAGCCGATGGTACGGTCGTCGAGTCCAACAATGCCATCCCTTACACGTTCGAACCCTGCAGCGAAGACCGAGACGTCAAATGGGCCTTCATTCGAACGGGTTTCGAAGGTGGCAACGAGCCAGTTCTCAGTGAAGCCGAGCTGCGCGAAATTGCATTCGGCGACGACTCAGGGTCTGTCGTCTCGTACTTCGAAGAGGTGACCGAGGGAATGATTTCGGCAACGGGTGATGTGGCGACCAGCACTGCCAGAATCCCGGGGCCGATCACCGACTACTGCAAGCATTCGGACGGCGTCGTGTTGCTGAGTGACACCGCGGGGGGATACAACGAGACCGAAGACCTCATCGCGGGGACATTGGCGAGGGACATCATCGTCACCGATTTCGACGAGGACGGCACCGATGACCTGGCACTACTGAACGAGAATTCCCACAATGTCAGTGTGCTCTTGGGAACAGGGAGCGGGTCTTTTGCTCCTGCCACGAACTACCCCGCAGGCTTGACTCCGATGCATTTTGCCACCGGTGACTTCGACCAGGATGGCCATGCCGATCTGGCGGTTGCCGATAGGGGTGCGCGCGAGGTGAGCATCCTGTTGGGCGATGGCGTAGGGGCTTTCGCCGCCACGGGCACGGCGGACCTCGCTCCAGGCGCGCTACCCTCGGACGTCGTCGCCGCAGATTTCGACTCCGATGGTCGCGATGACGTGGCTGTCGTCGACGCGAACAACAACCAGGTGAGCATCTTCTTGAGCCAGGGCGCGGGGAACCTTGCTCCGGCAACGAGCTACAACGTCGGTCTCGAACCCTCGGGAGCGGCGACCGGCGACTTCGACGGCGACGGTGACCCTGACCTGGTGATCACGAACGGCGCTTCCGACGATGTCAGCATTCTCACCAACGATGGTGGGGCAGGCTTCGCGCCAGCAGGCACTCTCCCAGTCGGGAACCAGCCCAGCAGCGTGGTGGTCGCCGATTTTGATGGAGACAATGACCTCGATGTAGCGATCACCAACTACCTCTCGGAAAGTGTCACGGTGATGTTCGGAGACGGCGCCGGTGGATTCGGCAGCGCGAATGACTTCGATCCTGGCCTCACCCCGTTTGCCCTCAGCAGTGCAGACTTGAACGACGATGGGATCGTCGATCTTTACCTGGTGAATCGTTGGCAGGGCTCGGTCAGCATACTGCTAGGTCAAGCGGGCGGTACTTTTGCCCCCCCCAGCCGCTTCGACGCGGGCAGCACACCAGTTGCCGTCGCCACTGGCGATTTCAACCAGGATGGGCACGCAGACTTGGTCACGGCAAACTACAGCGGGGTAAGCGATGGTGACTTGGTGTGCGATACGACCAAGATCAGTTCCGCCGTCTTCGAGCATGTTCGACCAGAGTTCGAAAATGCCGGCTACGATGAGATATTCTGGCTTATCGGAGACATGCAGACCGCTGGTTGGGCTGGCGGCGACATCTTCATGTCGGGGTTCAGCACTCCTGAAGCGGTCGTCAAGACATCGATCCACGAAGCGGGGCACGCGATGGGAGCCCCCCACGCGGGTCTTTGGAAATGCCCGGGCGATGCCTTGGTGGGCCCAGAGATGTTGAATGCCGGAGACGGCGATAACGATGGCGGTTGCAGGATCCTGCGTTACGCACAGGAAGTCGAACCCATGGCAGTAGGCCGCAACTACTATGGCGCATTCTTCGGAAACGTGTTCGGATACATCGAATCCAGCCAAAGTCTGAACGTCACCCAATCCGGTGAATACGAGCTTCACGCACTACAGACGGCGGTGGACGGTGGAACCGTAGAGCTCAGGGTGCAGGTGCCGGGTATTCCCAGCCATACCTTCTACAGCTTGGAATACCGCCAGCCGCTGGGGTGGGACAGCGAAGCAACGACGAGCAATGACTTCAAGAACGTGAGCGGAGACCAGCCTCTCGAGGGCATCGTCATCAATCTACATCGCGGCGGAGCCTACGACGTGGAAATGGCTATGGTGCAACATCTGGTGCAGCCAGGCGACCCGTTCTACGACCCCTATCGTGGGATCACCATCGAGCTCGTCGAGCAGCTCAGTGCGAACCGGGCTCGCGTTCGCGTCAGCTACGACTCGGACGCCGATCAAGACCCGACGAGCCTCACAGTTCCGGGAAACTGGTCGTCGAGTACTGCCCAGCTCGACATCGTCGAGGTGAGCGGCACGACGGCGCTGAAGACAGTCGCCCAGGGATTCAACTTCATCAACAGCCACGAGTTCGCTACTTCGGACTTGAGTGGAGTTACGGACAAGATCGCCATCGATGTGATGCTGCCGACCAATCCCCCGAACCCTGGCTGGCTCGGTGATCTGCAAGTGCATGCTTCATGCCCTTCGGCTGGTGTGTACAACGAATGGCTCGGCAGAGCCGAGTTTGACGGGCTGCCCCTGGGCCAGTTCCAGAAGCTGACCTTCACGCTCACGCCATCGGTCCTGAGCGCCTTCTTGGGCGACTACCAAGATTGCAGGTTCGACCTATCCCTCAATGTCGATGCCAGCGCTCCGGCAGAGTACTACCTGACGAATCTTCGCTTTGACTGAGGCACGAAAAGCAGAGAACCGCCGCCCGACCTGCTCGAGGCGGCGGTTCCTCGTCAGCGCCCGACGGGCAAACACTCCCCACGCGTTCGGCAGGGCCACGTAAAGCTGCAGCCACGTTCTTAGCGAAAGAGAAGCAGTGAAGTTCGCGTTCATTGCTGAGAACGGTTTTCGATTCGCGGCATGTGTCGAGTGCTGCAAGTCTCGTCCAGCGGCTACTATGCATCGCACAATCGCCCCAAGTCCAATCGAGAGTGCTACAACGAAGTACTCGACCTGGAGATTGAAGCCATCCACGAGTAGAGCCGGGGCACGTATGGCAGCCCACGCATCACTCGTGAGTTGCGCGAACAAGGTCACGAGGTATCGAGGAAGCGAGTTGCCGAGCGGATGAGGAAGCGGAGCGCAGGCCGCCACCCGGATTGCGTCCTCGCCCTCGAGCTTGGTCAGGGGGGAAAGCGGTGGGCAAGCTCAGCTCGAGCTTTTCAGTCTACTACGAAGACTCGCTAGCGAGGCAGCTGGCCCACTGCGAGGGCGAGGGCGTTCACCACCAATGAGCCTAGTTCACTCTCGCGTTTCCTCCAGCGCTCGCTCCAGTGCGTCCAGGAGCGATTGCCAGCCGCGCTTCCTACCTGCGGCGCCGTCGGACGCGCCCAGGAACGCACCGTGCTCAGTGTAGGTGAGTTTGGTGCCGCCGTTTTCGTCCGTCAACTCGACGGTGGTGAGCGACGCCGAATGAATGCGGCCCGTGCCTGACCAACGGTGACGTCGCGGATATCCTACAGATCGCGAGCACGCGCATCCTGAGGCTGCTCCGTTACAAGGGAGTCGTCGAGGACGACATGATCAACGCCGACGAATCCCTCACTGAGAGCGACCCGGCGCTCGCCGAGCTCGCTGTCGCCTCCACCCTGGGCCGCGTCCCTGCCGGTCCCGCTTTGCGCAAAAGAGAGCCCATCCGTTTGCGTCCAGGCCGCGATCTCGAGCACACCAAGGGGCTCTGCGCCACCGCCCATGGCTTCTCGCTGCATGCCGCTACCACGGCCAGGGCGGAGGACGCCGCCGGTCGCGAAGCACTCTGCAAGTACATCCTTCGCCCACCCATCGCTCGAGAGAACGTTGAGCTGGTCGCCGACGACCTGGTGCGCCTAAAGCTCAAGCGCCCCTTCAGCGATGGCACCTTCGCCCTCGACCTGGACCCGTTGTCTCTACTGGTGCGACTCGCGACCACGGTGCCACCTCCGCACTTTCATTCTGTCAGGTACGCGGGGGTACTTGCGGCCGCCAGCCAATGGCGAGCTCGTGTCGTTCCACCGCCGAAGCCATCCGCTGAGCCCGACGACAGGAACCATCAGTGCTCAACCTGCACCGCCAAGGACACACCTCCTACCCACCGCTCGGGGTATCGCCCCTGGCGCGAGCTGCTCATGAGGAGCTTCAAAATCGACGTCGAGCACTGCGAGAGCTGCGGCGCGCGCATGAGACTGCGCGCTTTGGTCATGACCACCGCCAGCATCGAGCGCACCCTACGCTGGCTGGGTGAACCCGTCGACCCGCCCACACTCGCTCCGGCACGCGACCCACCGTTCTCCTAGAGGGGGTGATGTCAAGGGTACATTTCTCCTGACCCGCCAGAAAAAAGCTGACCTCGGCGGTCGGTTGACAGTCTTGGCACGAGGTCAACTGCTTGCCTGGCCAACTGTCTTGGGTACACGCTGCGGCGAAGCTCAGCTCTCCGTTTGCAGTAGGGGAGAGTCGCTTCCAGCGAGGCATGGTCGCCAGTGCAGTGGCTCGATCGTTATGGGATTGCTTCTGAAGACAACTACTTTGTCCTCGCCTGAGTAGAGGCGGGCACCATTCTCCTAGAGGGGCCTCGAGCGGCCATGACTTCAGTCGGTAACTCCGAGAGGGCATAGTCTTCAAGTGGGAGCTCACTGCTGCAACAGTGGCCCAGAACGGTGGTTGATGCTCTCTCTCGAATCCTTTGATCCCGGGCTGAGCTAGGCTACTGACGGTGGGCCCCGCAACCGCGGTGTCGTACCCAACTATTTGTGCGTCGATGCGTGCTTGCCGGGATCGTACTCCTGTTTGTTTTTCCACATTGACAACACGGTTGCTGCAATGCGGCGCGCCAACGTCAACTGCGCGAGATTGGGCTTGGTCCCTTCGTCTAGCGTGCGACGGTAGTCGGTGTTCAGCGGGTGACCAGGCATGTTTTTCACGGTCTGCGCCGCTCCCTTGAACACGTTCTTGAGCACTGGATTGTGGTTCCGATTCAAGCCGCGTGTTTGCACGGTTTGGCGGCGTTCCCACCCGGACGCGGTTTGCCGCCAATCTGCCGACGAACGGGTCACGATTCCCAGTCCGCAGTAACTCCAGAACTGTCGGCGTGTCCGAAAGCGATGCGGCGAAATCACTATAGCCACGATCTCCGCAGCTCGTATCGGTCCGATGCCCGGCGCTGTGGAAAGCTGGCGAACGAGCGCCAGTTTCTTGGCTTCCTCTTGTAGCCATTGCTCCGCCTGTTCGTGCACGCAAACAAGCTCGTCCACCTGATGCGAAAGGACCTCCGCCATCTTGCGGCTCGGCGCGGGAAGCTGGCGCATCCACTTCTTTCTCCGAGCCGGGTCGTATATGGCTGAACCAAAGCCACGGACATTGCGAGCGCGAAAGCATGAGTTGAGCTGAACCTTCGCTCGCACCATGTTCGTCTGCGTCATCTGATATGTTCGCACCGCCTTGCGAAGCATCGTGAATCGCTGAGGCTCCTTGTAGACAAACCGGCAATCCTGAGCCCCGCGCCATGGTATCTCGGCAAGCTTCCAAGCATCCACGGAATCGCTCTTCGTCCCGACTGTCTTGCCCAACTGCACAACCGTCACGTCGGTTGCAAGAGGCTCGACGAGTTCGTACAACCAGTCGCTCAGTGTGCCCTCTTCGAAGCACACGTGCCGTTCGCCGGCAATGCTTCGAAGAGTCTCTCTGAGTACCTTCTGGTCCGTATCGACGCGCAACTCTTTCAACCGCTTTCCACGCTGTCCAAGCACGGCTACTGTGCAGCTGCTGGCGTGAGCGTCGACTCCGATGTATCTTTGCATTGGCGTTCTCCTTGTTGGGTAGGTTTTCAAACAACAGGGCAGGACGCTTTTTACCTTGGCAGGGCGGCGTTGCGACGCGCTCCAAGCCTTTCCGGCGTAATTGCCACGTCTCATCGCCGCGCGCAGCGGGGGTCCAGGCCGCCGCAGGCGCCCCGCGATAGCTGGGTCGAAGCGAAGCGTAGAGCCTGGAGGCACTCGAGCACGGCGTTACGCTAGGCGCGCCGGGAAGGATGGTTTCCGCCGGGCTCGCAAGGACCTCGACGGGCGTGGCAAGGACGCAGCAAGTCAGGATCAGCGCCCGGAGGACGGTCCATGCTCGCCTTACTGCGTTTCCAGATCGCTTGCCGACCGCCACCCCCTTCTTATGTCTTCAAGAGCCAGGTGATCCGCAGGCGGCTCGATGAGCCCGCCCAGGCGGAGCTGTTCGACGCGCACTGAGTCCAGGTCGATCTGGGCGAACGTATATCCGGTGGGTGAGCAAACGCTCTCACTGGGCGTCGCAAGGCCTCAAACCGCTCCCCGGACCGTCAGCCTAGGGCCGCAATTGCACCGCTACTGCTTCCGCAGCGGTTCAGAGCCTCGCTACCAATCGCCTTGTATCGGCGCGAGGGCGCTTGTCGAACCTACGCGCCAAGTTCTGCACCGACAGCCGAGTGCAAGCCGAGCAGAACAGCCTGATGGCGGACTGATCGGCTACGCCGCAAGTGGCGGCGGGTGCGCCCACGCAAGACCTGGAGCAACCAATCATTCCGACGCGGGACCCGCCTATCCGACGGGAATACCGGCGGCGCAAGATTTCGTATCCGGAGCCACGGGAACAAACTTGGCCACGGTCCCCAATTCCGCGTCGACCTCGACGAAATGAGGGGAGACGACGTCGCCGCTCATCAGAGCGGATAGTTCATAGCGTTTCCCCCGCTGAACCGGAATCGCGAAGTAGGTGTGTCCCGACTGTCGCTCCACCTTGCGATCGCAAGCCCCCCACATTCTGAAGGCTGGGCACACCTCCGCCGTATTCAGCCGAGCAACTTTGTATTCAACCTCCGTCTCGATGATGTGACAGCCAGCATCGATACCGATCGCCGACGCCGCAGGCAGGTCGACCTCGTGCCCATCGATCGCCACGATCGTGCCGCGCACTGCACTGCGCATCTCACCTTCATCGTCCGTCGTTGCCAGCCCAACCAATGTGGCCTCGCCGTCGGCCTGGGCCCCTTTGGAGTCCGGCCCCCTTCCGATGCCTGTCAGCCGAAAATTGCGGCAGCCGCCCATCACCAGCGCCGCCAGCGCCGCCAGCGCCGCCAAGCACACTATCTTGCCCTTGCCCGAGACTAACCCAAGCACCTGCACTCCCGAGCGGACGCTGTCATTCCTGCTGCGGAGCGTCAAGCCGCGCAATCCGACGAGTATCGCCCGGGCTGGTCCCCGACACCGGAGGCCCCGTGGAGGCGAGGACGGTTCCAGGCGGTTTTGCCGTGGAGGCCAGCCCTGGCAAGCCCAAAGGTCACGCTGGAAGCCTGGCGCAGAAAGGGCGCGCCCTAAGACACCGATCGGGACTGCTTCTCCCTGGGTTCACGCATCGACCCGGCTTCGCGCTCGGGATCCCCGACGCTGCAGATCGCCTGAAGGCACGGTAGGATCATTTGCTCCAGAGCAGCGCGCCGCAAGTTTGCGCGCTGCTGTTCGGGGAGCAGGCCATGGCTCGTGAGCCAGTCGCCCGTAGAGTTCGCCTCGGTGGGCCTCGCGGAAGCCAGCGCCTCGCGGGCTGTCGCGAGAACCTCCCCTGCGAGGTGTGGATCCTTCACCACGGCCCAGCGCACGAACGCAAACGCGAGCTCGGCGTGGTGGGACTCGTCGGCAGCAATGCCCTCGAGAGCTTCCTTCAGCACTGGGTGCTTGGCGCACTCGGCGCCCAGGCGTGCTTCGGTCGCGGCCACAGTTTCTCCGATACAGCCTTCGGTGACCACGTTGACCACCACCGCTTTCAAGTCGTCGTCGGCGAGGGCCCCCTCGATGGCCAGCGGCCCCGGACCCAGCTCGGATCCCGAGTAGTTGCTCGCGATGCCAAAGGCGAGCTTCGCGTGGCGGGTCTCGTCGGCCAGTGCGTCATGCGTGCGCTCGAGAAGCTCCGCTGGCGCGCCCAGGGCGAGCAACTGAAGCGCAAAGCGCGCGAAAGCGGCGATCGAAGCATGCTCCATCAAGCCGATGGTCTCCCAGCGCGTCGCGAGTTCGGCGCGCTCGGCCCGGGTCAAGTGAGCAACATCGAGACGACACTCTTGTTGCCAGTCGCGTCGCGATACCAATTCGGCACGACGCTCGGCACCGTCAATCAAGAAGGGCCGTCCGATCGCACAACTGATCGCCATGCACTTGTGACGGCCGCCTTCCGGGTCGAAACCACATCGACCCTCCATGCAGTCTGAGTTCTTTTCGCACTCGTCGAGCGGAGTCTGGCAAGCGAACCACGGGACCGTGCCGCACCCGTCGTCGTATTCCGTCTTGAGGCAGAGCTGTCCCGTCGTGCAGTCCGCATCCGTCGTGCAGGTGGAGTCGACGCAACGGTTCCGGCCACCGGTGCACTCACACACCGACCCCGAGGCACAGTCGCTGTCGTCGTTACAGCCGTAGCCACAGACCGTCCCGACGTATTCGATTTGGCTGGAGTCGTTGTAGAAATAGCAGTCGCCGTTGACGCCGTCGTCGCATTCCGCATCGAACTCGCACGTGAAGTTCCGAATCACTCCTCCGGCGCCACCCGATCCCCCGGCTCCAGCGTATTCGGCGGGGATTGCCGACTCGCTACTCGGTTCGAAGGGCTCGCAAACCGCGGGCACCGCGCGATGAACGACGTCCGTCCTCGTGCCTCCGCCCCCGGTCGTGTCCCCCGCTCCGGTCGTGTCCCCCGCTCCGGTCGTACCCCCCGCTCCGGTCGTGCCATTCGAGCCCGTGACGGCAGTGACCGTGGTCCCGTTGGCCGTCCCCGAAGTAACACCGGTGGCCGTCGCCCCGGGGCCGCCGCTGGAAGTGGCGCCCGTGGCTGCCGCCCCGCTGTCGGAGGTGGCGCCGCCCGAGTTCGACGCGTCGCCGCCGCCACCGCTGGCTTGCCCGCCACACGCTGCCAGCAAGCCGAGGCTTCCGAGCAGCGCATGCCTCCACTCCCTAAATTTTGGATCGCCCATCGAGTCATCACAAAGCAATTGCCATGCCCACGGCCTGCTGTTGTGAAACTCCTGCGTTTCTTGCCGGTACAGAGCGTTGCCCATGCGAGCGGAGTGGCACATGTGGCACAAACCAAGCATGCTCCACCACGGACGCCGGCTCCACTACGCGCCAGATGCCGGCGAGCTACAGGCTCCGACCGTCCACGGGAGCACCTCCTTGTTTCACATGCCTACGGCGCGCAGCCTGGCAGCATTCGATCTCGATCCCGACGGCAGCTCCGAACTCGTCGCCAGCGTTGCTCGCGGTCTGATCGTGTCGTGGCCAGACGGAGATGACTACTTTCACTCCCTCTACTGCTGGCGCTCAAGCGTCGACGTGCCCTGGACGACAGCGAGTGACGTCGCGCCTAGATACTTCAACGCCGATGGCGAGCCTGACGTTGCGGTCGCGGACAGCAACAGGGCAGAGCTCACGATTTTGGGCAAGCGCCCTGCACGCGTGTCGAGACTTGGAGCTCGGTCGTGTCATGCGCCAAGGCGGCGGCGCCGAACGCAAACCGAGACCTCGCATCCTGAGCAGTGGAGCTTGGCGTTTGCGAGCTCGTTCGATCGACCCGTGATTTCCGAGGTCGGTCGCTCACATCGAGGCCTATCGCCTTCGACCGAGGTCTTGGGGAGAGGGGTGTCGCAGGAGTCGCTAGCCGTCTTTCGCACGGAGGACTGCTACGGCCATCCCAGGGGTGAAGCCCATTTTCATTGCGAGAGATCACTGGTTTGCCGCCCGGGCCGGAGCGCTTGCGTGATCGCACGGCTATTGCTGGCGCCCAGTTCTGGCCAATCTTCTCGCCATCGTTTTGGGCTTTCCCTGGGGCTTCGACTGCAGCAGTCCTCCGTGCGATTCCCGAGCTGGCGAGCCACCAGTCCAAGGCCCCCGACGAGCTCATCCACACCGGGGGCCGCTGGCCGCCGCACTGGATTCGCGGCCTGTGCAATCGCTGGTAACGCGGCTACCCGGGCGGCACGGATGCTTGCCCGAGCGAGGAGCGGCAGACTACCGGGGCGCGCGCGCCATTCTTCTCGGGAGAAGCGACCAGATGATTGATGAAGAGGTACTGGTCATCGACGGCGATGCTGAAACCGAACAGCCCGCGCTCGCGGGGAGTGGCGGCGACGATGCGCTCGAGAATCTGCCAGGCGTGATCGCCACGGCCCAGCACGTAGACCGCACCAGCTGCCGCCAAGGGTGTGGCGTCGCTCGTCACCGCAACTTCTTCCTCCGGAAGCGAGACGAAGATCCGATCTCCGTAAACCACCGGCTCCGCGCGGCTCACACTGTTGGGAAAGCGAACGGAGTACCACTTGCCTCCGTCGTGAATTGCAACGGCCGGCAGCCCTTGAAGCCTCCCGGTCACCGCCAACACCTCGGCGGCCCCAGCAACGCAGTAGCTCGTGGTAAGGGGGTTGCCTGCGACCACCTCCACCTCGGTTGGCCGTTCCAGCGAAAACGACAGAACCACCCTGCCCCGCGCAGCCAGTGCCAACACGCGCCGACCCGCTAGCGGACGACCACAACGACCCACGCCGCCTTCGACCACGGTGCGGACGTCGCGGCCGTCCGTGCTTGCGGTGGTCCAGGTCAGGTCCCCGGGCTCGACGGCATCCACCCACAGCAGGTCCTCGGCGTTTGCCCACAGCCGGGTGAACGTATAACCCTCATCGGGTCCTCCGGAACGGCCCGCGGGAGCCATGAACGAGGGTCCATGGGGGAAGCTCTTGATCCATCCGTTCTCGAAGGCCACAAAGATGCGCTTTCCGGCGCTCGCAAAGCTGCTCGCCCGCGACGCGTTCGCCAGAGGAAGCGAACGAACCAACTGCCCGGTGTGCTTCGACCGCCACGCGAGCCTCCCCGAATCGCCGGCAAGCGTCACGAGCTTTAGCTCTGTGCCAACGCCGACCAGGTTTCCCGGCGCAAAGACGTCCCGTTCGCACGCGCGCGTCGGATGGCCGCTCGGCACTCCTCTGACCTGGCCGTTGTTTGTCGGCGGCTGAATGTTCGGATCACGCCAAGGGCTGCCGCAACCCGCACGGCCGCACAGCCAGCTCTCCGCCGCCAGAACATCGAGGCTAGGATAATAGCGATCGAGCGGATACGGCAGGGCTCGCGCGCTTGGGGCAGCTTCTGCGGCTTCGGAGTGCCCGCTCGGTGCGCCCCCGATCGGTCGCGTCTGGTCGGAGCTCGGTGGAGTGGAGACGCGCGCGGGGGTCGTGCAGGCGCTCGAGGCACCGATCTGTAGGATATCCGCGACATCACCGTTGGTCAGGCACGGCAGTGGATGGAAGATGAGCTTGCTGTCCTCGTCTTCGACGTAGACGCCATCCAAACAGAGCGTGTGGAAATGGGGATTAAGTCGCAAGTCAGAGCTCACGCGCTGCACTGTGGTGACGGCGCCGCCCTTGCTTCCGCTGAGACGACGCGCTTCGAAGTGTCGCCGATACCAGCCGAGCACCGAATCTACGAACGTGTGACACACCGCTCCGAGCAGCTTGCCGTCGTAGGCGAGGCGTGCCCTGAGCTCGAACGGCAGCGTGAGCACGAATTGCCGCAGCGCTGCTCGCTCGGGGAGCACGTGTTCGACGAGGTTCGCCGCGGTTTCGGCCATTCGTCTTCCCAAACACGATGGGGCGCGTTGCGTTCGCGGGTGCCCCGCGGAGGTTCGTGCCGCGCCGATGGGCGCGCATCGGCGCGCGCGAGTGCGCGGAGGAGGGTTGGGGCGACGCGCCGGCACGATTGCGTCAGAGAATCGTGAAGCGGCCGTACTCACGGAAATGGCGGTCGAACGCGATTGCTTCCGTGATCTTGAGGCGTTCCATCACCACAAAACTCAGCGCTCGCAGAGGGAGTAGGACTTGTCTGCGTGAGCACGGACAAGGCCAGCTGCGGCGTCGCACCAGCGTCAGCCGTCGGAATCAGTGATCGCCACGGGGACCCCGTCCCCTGACGAGCGGTCTTCGGGGGCGACGCAGGTCACCTGTCAACCGCTACGACGCTTCGCGCTCACGCGCGCGCTCACGATGCTGTTCAGCAAGTTTCTGTCTTGGGGATTGATGTTTTCGACCTTGACCCTCCTGGTGAGCACCTCGACGGGGTGCTTACCAGCGTGCAGGCCAAAGCTCTCGTCTAAGAAAGACACGGAGGCGATGCGCAGTCCCGAAAAGTCGATAACGAGGGGCTCCTCGTCTCCCCAATGCTTCTCGATTGCGTCGCGCAATTGGGCGCCGTCCCCCCGGGTCACTGGGTGGAGGCCGCAGCACTGGGAGACGATCAAACGGGGCATCAGAGTGAGAGCTTTCGCAGTGATCTCGGGAACCGGAACGTTCTCAACGCGGGCGCCACGCTGCTGCAACGGAGGCCAAAGGCAAGTGACAGGCGGACATAATCGCACTAGATTCAAGGGCAAGTGGACCAAGCTGTTGGACAACGCGTCGGAGAGCACCGAAAAGCCTATGGCTTTTCTCTGGCGGAGCTTGCCGGCCTTTCCGGCCTGAGCGGCAAACGCGTCGGTGAGATCGAGGCAGGGCGGGCTCCCACGGCCTTCGAGTTGGAGGCACTGGCTCGGGGCTTGGCAGTGGATGTGCGCGCACTCTTGGATGAGGGAGTGGCTGTTCAGAAGCGCAGTGTCGCGCGTTTTCGGGCCCCGCTGGGTGTGACCGCAATCGCCCCCATCGACATTCGCTTGCTGGCGAAAGCCGCGGAGGTGGCGCGCGTTGGGGCCTCGTTGGCTACCGGGCTCGGTCGTGATTGGTCCGCCCTCACCAAGCATCGATCGATAACACCGGTGGCTGCCAACAGCGAACCCTGGCGTCAGGGCTACCAACTTGGTGCCGCCGCTCGCGAAGGGTTGGTGCCCGGTCGTGGTCCCATCGATTCCGTACAGCAAGTCTTCGAAGCGTTGGGGGTGCACGTCGCGTTCGTCGATTTCGAGTCGGACGAGATCGAGTCTGCTAGCTTGTTCGAGGCTGGCTCGCTGCCCGTCGTACTGCTGAATCAGCGCTCAGCGCGTGTCCAGCGCAGTCTTTCGCGCCGTGCGATTCTTGCGCACGAGCTGTGTCATCTTCTGCACGATGGTGGCGAGCGAGATCTGTTGACCGTCATCTCGCGTGAGGACGATCATGCGGACTTCGAAATGAGAGCCAATGGTTTTGCGCCCAACTTCATAGCGCCGCAAAAGTACGTGTCCGTTGCGGGTCAAGAACCGAAGGCCAAAGTATTACAGCTGGCTTACGACTGGGGTTTCACGTTCGAAGGCGCGGTGTGGCATGCGAAAAACATCGAACTCATCAGCGATGACGACGCGCAGCGGCTGATCGGCGAAAGGCGCCAGGCAACCGTGCAGCCAGTGTTCGAGCAGCCGGTGGAGCGACCATTTTCGACGGACTACTGCGAGCCCTCGGAGCTGTCGGCTCTCGTTCACGGGCTCGTGTCAGATCTCGCTCGAGCAGGCTACGAAGCGGGGCTCATCTCACGCGGGCGGGCGCGCGAAATCTTGACCATGCGATGAAGTGGATGATCGACGATGGGCCTTTCGGCCTGCTGGCTCGCCACATGAATGCAAGCTGGGCGTGGCCGGCCGCAACCCTCGAACTCGTTGAGAGTGTTCGGCGAGCAGCAGGGGGATGTCGCCCCGGCGTTAGTTCAGGCTGGGCACGCCAATGCGATGGCCGAAGCGCGCCAGAAAGTCGTGCTTCAGCGCTTCGGGGGGCGGTTAGTGGCGGCGATCAGGCGCAGATCGCTGACGCGGGGGCGCGTTTCGCCCAGGCGGTGGTACTGGCCGCCCTCGTCGAGCACGCGCAGCAGGTGCGCCTGATGGCCTTCGCCCAGCTCACCGATCTCGTCGAGCATCAGGTGCCCGCCCACCAGCCCCACGCGCTCGGGCATCCCCGTGCTCGGGTAATTCTTCGCGCAGCCGAAGAGCTCTGCGTCGAAGAACCCGCCGGGAATGGTCGCCGCGTCGCGCGGCACCAGGGGACCGCTCGCCCGCGGCGACAGAGCATGCACCGTGCGGGCCGCCAGCTCTTTGCCGGCGCCGGTTTCGCCCAACAGCAGCACGTGCGCCTCGGCCCGGGCCGCCGCCGCCAGCTCATCGCGCAGCAGCCACGCCGCCGGGCTTTCGCCTACCATGCCGCAAGCGTCGGCGGCGCCAAACGCGACGGCGGGCTCTGCCTCGCTCGGCGCCGGGTAGTGCGCCAGGGGCGCGAGCTTCCGCGGCCGCGCGTCGACCAAAAACACCGCGGTGTGCTCCAGCATCAAGGTGTCGCCGGGCGCCACCTTGGCCTCGCGCGCGGGCGTGCTGTTCACCAGCAGCGGGCGCCGGCCGACGTTCTCGACCCGC
>CAWELQ010000002.1:0-25689 GCA_963809955.1 uncultured delta proteobacterium | reverse complement strand
GAGGCGCCGGGAATCGAACCCGGGTCCGCAAGGCGTCCGGTCAACCATCGTTCACGTGCGTAGCCACATTACCCGAGTGGCTGGGTTGTTAGATTCGGCTAACACCTAGCCTCTGGTGTTTTCTCACTCTGCCTGGCCAGGGGCCTCCAGGACAGACCATTGTTTGTGATTGATGCCCTTCCCTACCAAGACAATCTCGCGGTCGGACAGTAACGGACTGGTTATTAAGCAGCCATTACGAGTGCGTTGTCGTTCGCAATTATAACGTCCCGGTTTTGACTGGGCCGGGAGCCAGTGCCGGCGCGAGAGTTGACTTTCAGTCCCCGCGTCGAAGCCGATCGCCCCCATGGGGAGTCTCGGGATGTCGATGGCCGCTGCACCTGGAAGGGGGGAAGCGACCTGGGACCGGCAGCGCCCGCTGGGGACGGTACCGACGGCCGGGGCCGTGCGCCTAGTGTGCGTTTCGGCGGGGGATTGGCAAGCGGTCTTGGGGAACGTGGGGTTAGACTCCAGGCGCATGGCGGCCTCGGTGGCTTGGATGGCTGGGCGGCGCTGGGTCGCACGGGGGTTTTTCCTGGTAGCGGTGGTGACGCAACTGGGGTTCATCGTGCGGGGGTACTCCAATCCGCACAAGCATTTTGCGTTTCAGCCGTTCAACGACTGGGACTTGTGGCGGGCGGACATCGTGCGGGTCACGTATCGTGGGCTGCGCGTTCCGGTCGAGCAGCCGTGGGCCGGGTACACGTGGGCGGGGCTGATTGGGGGCGACCGGGGGCTCTGGAGGCCCAGCAGCTGCAACCGGCGAGTTCGGGGATGCGTTCGCTTCTGGTGTTTTTGCAGCAGGCGCTCGACTATGCGGCGTATAACACTCCGCGTGACCGCGAGACCTATTACTATGAGGCTCGGGTGGTTTACACTCACAACGGGGGGCCTGAAGAGCGGGTGCTGCTGAAGAGCCGCCACACGTGCTCGAGGCAGTCGAGGCAGTCGAGGCAGTCGAGGCAGCGGTGGCGCCGTGAGGTCGTTGGCGAACGCCTGGGCCCGCTTCGACGCGTGGTTTGAGGCGCCGGGCGAGGTGAGGGCGCTGGCGGTCCTTCGGCTTTTGGTGGGGCCAATCGTGCTGGTGCATTTGTGGCCGTTTCTCGAGGAGATGGTCGCGGGAAGGTACTTCGCGGACTATTTCTACAGCCCGTGGGTGAGCTGGATGCCCGTGCCGCCGCGTGGGGTGTATTTCGCGATGCTGGCGGCATGCGCCGTGAGCGCGGCGCTGATGAGTGTGGGCTTGTGGACCCGCTGGGCGACGGCGTACGCGGCCTTTTTCGTGACGATGAACTTCTTTCAGAGCGAGACATTCTTTCGGCACAATCGGAACTTCCTGGTGATGGTGCTGTGGATGTTGGCGCTCGTGCCATGCGGCAGGGTGTTGTCGCTGGACGCTTGGCTGGGGAGGCGGTCGCACGAGGTGTCCAACACGCGCGGCTCGCTCTGGCCGATGATGTTGATGCGCTTCGAGGTGGTGTGCGTGTACGCGGCGTCGTCCATCAGCAAGCTTTTCCAACCCTGACTGGCGATCGGGGAGGGTACTGCTCGAGCGTTCGGAGTGGCACGAGCCGCTGCTCCGGGCGAGCGTGCTGCCAAGCTTCGTGGTGGATCTGGTCACCGATCCGACCTTTCACAGCGCCTTCGCCAAGTTTGCGATCGTGAACGAGCTCACGATCGCCACGTTGCTGCTCACGCGGCGCTTTCGCTACGTCGGGATTTATGTCGCGCTCACGTTTCATGCTCTCATCGAAATCAGCTTGAACGTACAGATTTTCAGCTACTTGGCGGCTGGTGGGCTGCTGATCTGGGTGACACCGCGCGTGCGTGACCGCGTGCTGGTGGTCGAGCTGTCGTCGCCCCGGGCGTCGCGCTTTTTGGGCTGGATTCGGCGGCTCGACTGGCTCGCGCGCTTTCGACTGGAGCCTGTCCGAAAGGCGGGCGAGCCGAGCCAGGGTGGTGTACGGCTTCTGGATCGCGACGGCAGGGTGTACGAGGGCGCCGCGCCAAGCTGCGGGCGCTGCTCTTGTGTCCGCTGACGTTCTGGTTCGTGGGCCGCTCGTTCTCTGGGATCGGCTGCGCTCCAATCCTCCGGAGGGCTCCACGGTCCCGCTCCGTGCCCCCGCCGCTGGCTCCCCCCCGAGAGCCCCAACCGGTTTGAGCCGAATGGCGAGCGGCCCGCTCGGGGTTGGCGCTCACTCGGAGCGCTCAGAAGAAGACGCTGAGGCCTGCCTGCGCACCGAACTCTTTGGAGGGCTCATCGTCGTCTTTGGTGGTGACGCCGTCCTGGGTTTGATTGCCGGAGGCGGAAAGGCCGTCGTCCAGCGTGGGGCCGACCGTGATGGCCACGCTCTGGGTGGGAGCCAAGAGTAGCGCTACCTCCGCGCTCAGGTAGGTGGCATTGCTACTGGAATCGTAGGGGAGGGAAGGGGAAGGGGGGAGGAAGGGACCTCATGCCCTCTTGGACAGACAGCATTCGCGGCTCAGCGCTGCCGCGGCTCATGGCTGGGTGCCGGACGAGCCATCTGTGGGCGCGGTGAAGCGCTCGGGCAGGCTCACGGCGTTGCGGTACCAGGTCTCGACCGCCTCGGGGCTGGCGGTCGTCCAGTCGAGTGGGTGCCAGAGCAGCGCCTGCTCCATCTGTTCGCCCAGCCCGAGCACGCGCTCACCCAGGGCGAGCTCGGCTGACCCCACGCCTCGAGGGCTGTCTCCAGTTCTTCGTACCTGCCGAGCGCTTCGACCAGGTGCTGGACATTCTCGGCTCCCTTGAACACCCCGGCGCCCGTGAGCGGCTGAGCGAGCACACCCGCATCTCCGATTAGACAGAGCCGACCCCGGCGATGGGCAGGCGGACGCGCCGTGAAGACGGGCTGCACGTAGGTAATGCGAGTGCGTTCGACCAGCTCCGCGTAGTAGTCCGGGAGGTTCTGGTGCGCGGCCTGCTTCAGCGGCGCTTCCTCTGCTGGTCGCAACTGGCCGGGCGCGAGCGACCCCGAATGCCGGTGTCCGGCGCGGTCGAGCATGAACTCGGAGAGTTCCTGCTCGCGCAGGGGCGCGTAGATGGCCCAGTTACAGAAACGCTCCTCGCTGGCGGTGGCGCCTTCGGGGCTCGGCACGAGGTAGGCGACCAGGCTGCCCGTGCCATGCGCGTAGGCGACGCGGGCTGCCTGGCCTTGCAGCGGCGAGGTGTCGTCGAGCTCGCTCTCCGGCAAGAGCCCGCGCCAGAGCAGGTAGCCTCGATAGCGCCATTCGTGCTCCGGGAACAGCAAACGCCTGCCGAGCGACTGATAGCCGTCGGCGAACAGCACCAGGTCGAAGTTCCGGCGTGCGCCGTCGTCGAAGCTCAGCGTGGCTTGGTCGCTGGTTTGCTCGGCGTCGACCACTGTGCATCCGCTGTGGTAGCAGCCGTCGGGCACTCGCCGGCGTAGCGCCTCGAACAGTGCCGACCAGTGAAAGGCCTTCAGGTCGAGCGGCATGGCCAGGCGGTGCGGCCAAAACGGGCTCTTCGGCGGTCTTGATGATGAATGGCATGGCCGAACTCGACACGTGGGGAAAGTCGCGCCCGAGCAGTCCGCGCTCGATGAGCGCGCCCAGCACCACCCCCGCCGTTCCGATGCCGCCCCCGCGGCCCACCAGCCCCGTGCGCGAGCGCTCGAAGACGCTGACCTGGTGCCCCGCGTGCCCCAACAGGAGGGCCGCCGAGCAGCCCGCAATCGATCCCCCGACGATTCCCACGTTCAACACCGCCATGCGGGCGAGTGTACCCCATTCGTGGGGATCTATTCGGTCTTTGCAGTCGGGCGGGCAAGTCGGCAGAGCCCCGCGTCGTGGTCAGCGAACGTGGGCGTTGGACGCCGGGCACCACGTTGAAGAACCGAGGCTGGCCGTAATCATGGATCGCACGTGAACGATGTCTCGATCGCCGGGGGGGCGTGTCGTTGGTGGTGCCGTTCACTGGGAGCCGCTCCCGGGCCCGACGAAGTGATCGTGGACAATCGACAGAGCCTCGTGAAAGGATTTCAAGCGTCGCTCACCCAAGATCTTCGCGAGCTCTGGTTCGAGAGACTTCAGGTGCCTGAGCCCCTCGAAGATGGATTCTTTGCCTTGGACGGTGAAGACGACCCGCTTGGCGCGTCCGTCGTCGGGATCCGGCAGTCGTTCTACTGCGCCCATCAGTTCGAGATCGTCCACCAGCTGCCCCACGGCTTGCCTGGTGATTCCCAAGAGTTCGGCGAGATCACTGACGCGGGTGCCGATTTCGAGATTGATGTGGGGAAACAGCGAAAGGTGCGCTGCCCGTGGCTTCACTCTCGAGCGCGAGGCAGGCAGCGTGGAATCGCCCAGTCGTTGAGCAAACGCGAGCACTTGAACAGCAGGTGGAGCGTCGAGGCGCGCTTTGCCGCTTCTAATTTCTTCCTCGTGTTGGCCACGCAGATAGGAAAGCACGCTTGACAAAACTGAGCAAGTAGGCTTTCCTAAATTCCTCGTGGGACTTGGAGATGCCCAAGGGCCGAAGAAAGACGGTTTGGCCACCGGCCGAGCCGACCGAGGTTGAAAATGGAACCAGCGATTGGCGAAACGCAACTCACCGAACTCACCCAGGGAGTGTGGATCTCCCACGATCCAGTTCGGATTGTCGGAATGCAACTCACTGCGACCATGACGGTCCTTCGCCTCGCGTCCCGGAAGCTGCTCGTGCATTCTCCGGTTGCGCTCACCGAAGAGCGCCGCCGCGCGGTCGAGCAGATTGGCACGGTGGCTCACATCTATGCGCCGAACCTATATCACCACCGCTACGCGGGCCACTGGGCCAGCGCCTTTCCCGAGGCTGGTGTGCACCTACCCAAGGGCTTGACCAAGAAGCGCCCTGACCTCGAAGGGCATCGCCTTCAGGGGACCGAGACGGAACCCGACTTCTCCGGTTCGATTGAAGAGGTTTTCATCGAAGGGTTCCGATTGAACGAGAGCGTGCTGTTCCACGCCGGGACCGGAACGTTGGTGGTGGCCGACTTGGTTCACAACGTCGGCAGGCCGAGCGGGGCTTGGGCACGCACCTACACCAAAGCAATGGGTTTCTATGACGGCGTGGCGCTGAGCCGGGTGATTCGGTGGACCGGCTTTTCGGATCGCGCGGCGGCCCGACGCAGTATCGACCGTCTCTTGAGTCTACCCGTGGAGCGCATCGTGGTGGGGCACGGGGCCCCGGTGACGACCTCCGCCCATGAGCAGCTGTCCGAGGCCATGGCCTGGCTGAAGTAGGCGAACCGGGTGCCGGGAGGGTATAGCGGCAGGCTTTGACCCCCAGACGTGTGGCTCTTCGAACTGGCGGAGGGCGGAGGGATCACGCCTCGCGATTGCTGCTCGAGCGACTGTGTGAACACGCGCACCGCGCGCCGCGAGGCTGCACTTCCGCCTTTACAGTCGAGCTGGCAAGTCGGCATAGTCCCGCATCGTGGTCACCGAGAACGCTGGTATGCCGCGCTGGTCGCTCGCCGCGCTCACTGGCGGCTATGCCCTGTGTCTCGGGTGGAGCGCGCTGGTGTTGCCCTGGCGGACCGGCACGACCTTCTTCGTGGCGACCGGTGCCCTGGCGCTCTTGAACGCCGCCGTGGCGACGCTGGCCGCGGCGCGGCATCGCGCGCTCCGGCCCGTCTGGCGCGCGCTCGCCTGGAGCACGCTCGTCTACTACCTCTGGCTCTGCTGGCAGATTGTCAGCTCGGCACTCTACCTGAGCGAGATCTACGAATCGCTCGGGCAGGGGATCGCGCTTCTGTTGATCCTGGCGTTGTTGCTGTTTGGCGCGCTCACGCTGCCGGTCGCCCTCTGGTGGTTCGTGCGCGAACGCCGCGACAAGCGTCAGTCCCAGGCGCTGGGGGCCGCCGCAGCAGTGTGGCTTGCGGCCACGGCCGGGGTCGCGGTGTTCGACAGCTTCGCGCCTTCGACCCACGCGGTGCCGGAAGGCACCCCCCAAACGCTGGCGGCGCTGCTCAGGGTCGCGCTGCCCCGCCCGGGTGAGTTGCCCGAGGCTCGGGGGCAGGTGTCGTTGTTCTCCGCCCCTGCCGCGCGTTGCACCTGGCCCGCCGAGGGCGCGACCCTGGCAGTGGTGAGCTACGTGGCGCGGACGCGGCCGCCCCGTGCCGAGAGCGATTGCGTCCAGGGTCCGCCCGCGAAGCTCTTCGCTCGCGTGGGGGCCCTGGTACGAAGACGAGCCGTGCGAGGCCCTATCAAGGTCGACTTGCTGAGGGTTCGGCAGCCCCTGCGCCTCCAGCCCGGGCCAATCGGGCCGCTGGTGGACAGCCTGGCGGTGCGTCCGGGCCTGGATGGCGTGTGCCTGGGCGATCGCTGCCTGATGCCCTGGCAGCTCGTGGCCCATGACGTCTTCGCGTCGGCCACGCCGCTGCCCTACGCGGACAAAATGCACATGGGCGTGAGCTTCGAGGACGTGCGCCGCCTGTTGGGTGCCGAGCCAGCCGCGGGAAGTGATGCGGAAGCCGGAGCTTTCGGCCTCGCTCGGCTCGAAACGCAGAGCCTCGGCGTCGACGCCGAGGGACGGGCGCGCGCGTTTCAGCGCGGCGCGCAGATTGCCAGAGAGCCCAACTTGGACAACCTCAGGCGTGCCGAGCAGGCGGCGCGTACTTACATTCGGCGTGCTCAGCAGCGCGACGGTCAGCTGCGTTACCAGTACGACATGTATAGCGGCGCGAGCGTGCTCGACAATCCGAGTATCCCTCGCCACGCCGGAACGGCGCTCGCGATGTGCGAGACAGGGGGCGGCGAGGTGCGCGGGTTCGTGCGGCGTGCGCTCGGCGCGCTGGCGAGTTGGGAGCGGCGCTCGGGTCGGCTCTCGGCGCTCGTGCGCGATCCGAACGACAGCGAAGGCGACCTGGGGTCGAGCGCGCTCGGTCTGGTGGCGCTGCTCAGCTGCCGCAAGCACGTCGGTGACCGCTACGATGCGCTCATCGGTCGGCTCGGCAGGCTCTTACTCACCCTCGAGGACGAGCGCGGCCATTTCCACCCCGCGTATGACCTTGCCCGCGCGCGCGTGATCGAGGGGCCGACACCGCTGTTCGCTGGCGGCCAAGCCGTGTTCGGTTTGAGCCTGCTGGAGGCTCTGGCCAAACAACACCGGGGCAGCTCCGCGCTGCCCGACGCCTCGCGCCTCACGGCCGCCGTGGAACTGGCCATGAACTACGTGGCTCACGACTACTGGCCGAGCCCGCTTGGTGACTTCTTCTACCTGAAGGAAAACTGGCACTGCCTGGCCGCTCGCGCCTCGCTCCACACTCACCCAAACGACGCCTACGAGCAGTTCTGCCTAGATTACGCCGAGTTCAAATCGCGCCGCTTCCTGGTGGACGAGACCAGCCGCGTCGACCCCGACTTCTACGGAGGCTACAACTTTGGCAACCTGGTGCCTCCCCACAACGGCAGCACCGCGGGCGTGGGGGAAGCCCTGGCCTCGGCCATCGAGATCCAGCGCGCGCGCCATCGAGACGCGAGCGCGCTCACGAGGCGCCTGAAGCAGGTGCTCGGCTTTCTCCTGTCCCGCCAGTACCTCGACGACAACTGCTTCGGCTGCAGCAACCCCAAGCTGGCGTTCGGCGGATTCACGGGCGAGTCTGTCGGCGCGATGGGTCGCATCGATCACAACCAACACGCGCTGTCCGCCATCGGCCTCGGTCGAAGGCAGCTCGAGCGGGATTGAGTCGAGGGAGCGCGAAGGCTCGGGCCCCGAGCCGGCCTCGTTCAAGTCCCGGGGGGAAGATCTTCTGGACGACGCTGGTGAGCTCTTTGACGGTGTTCGGCTTCATCCCGGAGGTACTGTGGGGCCAGGCGAAGGTCTGAGCGAGCACCTGGTTGCACGAGAACGAGATGAGCATGTCGTTCTGCACGCCGGGCTGGGGGGACCAGGAAATGCCCATTTCGGAGTACCCGCAGGCGGCGTGGTTGTTGTCGAAGTTGTCTTCGTCGCCGAAGATCTCGCCGAGCTTCTCTTTGAGGTCGGGGTCCATCACCTGGGTTTGCCCGAGGATGCGGAACCCGTGAAACCGAGGGGCTTCGGGTTGGGGCGCGGGAACGGGCGCGGTTTGCGGGGCACCGGGGATCTGCAGACCGGGCGGCAGCAACTGCTGCAACGCCTGCGCGCCTTGCTGTACCCACTGCTGGATCTCCGGCGGGACGCCCGGAATCTGGCCGGGTTGCGCCGGCTGGGCCGTCGTGGCGGCAGCTTGTGGGGGCGGCTCGAAGTTCTGCAGGCGGAACGCCGTCATGTTCGAGTTCTTCATGGTGTCGAAAGGAGGCGACGTGGTGGCGCAGCCGAGCGCGAGGCTTCCCACCAGAGCGGTCGAGCCGAGCAGTCCGAGCGAGGATGTTCTCATGGCTTTTGTTGGTAGATGGTTTCTGTACGGTCGTCTAGCCCAAGTTCCTGGCCACTCGGCCAGGAGGCATGCGTCTCTACACCGTGGCGTTTTTGCCGAGGACCGTTTTTGACAAAGCGCGTGCTGGGCTCGAAGGTCTAGGGGTGAAGAGGGTCGTCATTGCCGGTGGTACCGGCTTCATCGGTTCCAGGTTGACTCGGGCGCTCGTCGAGCGGGGTGACGAGGTCACCGTGTTGACGCGCGATGCATCGAAGCGGCGGCCTGGTTTGCCGGAGGCCATCGAGCTCTGCGAATGGGACCCCCAGCATGACGGCGAGTGGCAAGCCGTGCTGGACGACAAGGACGCCGTGGTGCAGCTCGCGGGCGAGGTGCTGGTGGGTCGGCGTTATACGGAGGAGTTGAAGAACGAATTTTACAGGAGTCGAGTCACCTCGACGGAGTGCCTGGTGCGAGGCATCGAGCGGGCGACGCGCAAGCCCAAGGTGTTCTTGTGTGGGTCGGCCATCGGCTACTACGGGACGGAGCGCGGTAGTGCGCCGCTCGACGAAGCTTCCGAACCTGGAACGGACTTCCTGGCGGAACTGTGCGTCGCGTGGGAGGCGGCCGCCAGGCGTGCCGAGGCCTCGAAGGTTCGCGTGGTCAGTGCGCGGGTCGGGATAGTGCTGGCCGCTGACGGTGGCGCGCTCGAGCAGATGGCGCTTCCATTCAAATTCTTCGCGGGTGGAGCGATCGGTAGCGGCGAGCAGATCGTGTCCTGGATTCACATGGCGGATGCGGTGGGCATCTTCTTACATTGTCTCGACGACGAGTCGATTCGCGGGCCCGTCAACGTAACCGCGCCTCGACCGGCCAGCAATCAAGCGCTGGCCAAAGCCATCGGCGCGGCCCTGGGTAGGCCGGCGTGGCTCAAGGTGCCGGGGTTTGCCTTGAAAGCGGTCTTCGGCGAAGGCGCGAAGCCCATCCTGGGAGGGCAGTACGTGTTGCCGAGTGTCATGCAGAAGCACGGCTATACCTTTCGCTTCACCGAGGTGGCGGACGCAGTGAGGGATGCGCTAAGCTCTTGAACGGGCCTCTGGGCTAGCGTGATTCGATGTTGTGTGCGCGTTGTCTACTCTGCGTCGTTGGCGGCCTGTTGCTGGTTGCCTGTGGCGGTCCTACCATGCAGGTGGAGTTTCACTCGGTGCCGAGTTCGGTGGAAAGCTATCATTTCGACTCGTGCCGGATGGTGTCACGCAGCGCCGTATCGCACATCCTGAGAGTGGCTTTGCTGACCGAGCAAGGGGGCCAGCAAGTGCGTCCCGACAACGACGCCGTCAAGGTCACCGTGAAAAACGTGTCGCGTAACCTCAGCCTGGCGACGGTGGACGTGAAATCCGACGGACAGCCTCACGAGATCATGCTGCACGGTCCGGCGCAAGCCGAAGAGGTGCTCGAGCTTTCGGGAAGCTTCAGTGTGGAGGGCAAGCTCGGGGAGTTCGCTCAACGATGCCGGATCGATTGATCGAGCCGCCCTTCTCCACAGGGCGACTTCTTTCCGAAGCCCAGAAGAAAGCCCTCGAAGCGGAAGCTCTCCGCGCCAACGATCGCTACGTGCTCGGGTTCCTCGAAGAGCACAACCTGTGCCCGTACGCTCGTGCTGGTCGCGAGCGGGGCCTTACCGAGCGCGTGGTCCATTTCGCAGAGCCAAAGCCACGGCCCGTGGAACCGGCGGCGGCTGCCGAGGAGGCCCCGGCGACGGGCGCGCTCGCGATTCGTGAGGTCTTCGAACGGGCCGTGTCGCGTGAGGTGCAAGTCGTGCAAATCATCTTTCCGCTGGCGCGTGTGGCGGCAGCGGACTTCTCGCGCTTCGTCGGCGAGACCACCGAGCAGCTCAACCAGCTGCACGGGCAAGCAGTGTTCGCGAGCGCCGCGCTGCATCCCGAGCTGCCGTTTCGACGCGACACTCCGGCCGGGCTCATTTCGCTGTTTCGTCGTGCCCCCGACCCCACGCTGCAATGGGTGCGGCTCGAAACGCTCGACGGTATCTACCGCGGTCGCAAAGGGGGCACGAGCTTTGTCGATCTGAACCACCTCGGAGACGTGCTCAACGCCCCCCCGAAGCGCGACCTGTACGACGAGATCGCCCGGGCCAACCAGGCCACGGCAGAACGTCTGGGCGTGGACTGCTGCGTGGAGCTCCTGGCTGCCCTGAGGCACGAAACCGAGCACGCCTATCAGAGGGTCTTGGCGGGCTGAGCGGGAGCACGGCGCGACCACGGAGCTGCGCCCCGAGAGCTCTCGCGGCCGGTCGGAACCGGGCGGCGGGTTGCGGTGGGCGAGCCGCACCGGCCCATCCTGGAAAACCCCCGCCGAGCCCCTTGACGGCGGTTTTTCGCATCTTACTTTGAGGCTCGTATCGCCCCACGGGCTTGTCGAATCAACCTAGCGAGAGCGACCTAAAAAAGGAGGGCGCGCCATGATTGTGCGACGCATTGGCCGGGCCGAGCCACGCTGGTCCGATCCGTTCAACGACATCGACCGTATTCGAAGAGAGATGTTCCGCTTCCTGGATGCCTTTCCGGGCGGCCGCGAACAGCCCAGCTCGGGAGTATTTCCCGCCATCAATGTCTCCCAAGACCGCGACAGCTTCTACGTTCGAGCGGAGCTGCCGGGTGTCAAGGCCGGTGACCTCGACGTCTCCGCGGTGAACCGCACGCTCACCATCTCGGGCACGCGGCACGCGCCCGAAGAGAAGGGCGTGAGCTATCATCGCAAGGAGCGCATCGATGGCGAATTCAGCCGCAGCGTGACGTTGCCCGGCGACTTCGACAACGAGAAGGTGGGTGCTCAGCTCACCAATGGAGTGCTCACCGTCACCCTGCCCAAACCCGAGGCAGTCAAGCCGCGGCAGATTTCGGTGAAGACCGCCTGATTGCATTCGGCGTCCAGTCCAAGGAGGAAACCGATGTCCGATACGAACATCCAGAACACCGACGTGCAAAGCACCACGCAAGCGGAGGCGACGCGCGGCGGCGCACTGCTCGCGCCAGCCGTTGACATCTTCGAGAACGAAAACTCCATCACCCTGCTCGCCGACATGCCCGGCGTGCCCGCCGAGCGCCTGGAAGTCGACCTGAACGAAGGCGTCCTCACCATCACCGGGCGTACCCAAGTGGAGGAGTCCGGCAAGGAGGACGCAGTCTTCAGGGAGTTCGTTCCCACCACTTACCAGCGCAAGTTCACCCTGTCTCAGGGCGTCGACCAGGCCAAGATCGAAGCCCGCCTCGACGACGGGGTGCTGCGCCTCGAGCTCCCCAAGGCCGAACGCGCCAAGCCCCGCAAGATTGAGATCAAGACCTGACGCGATGCAAGGCAGCTACGGGCTCCTCGGCGCCTAGCCCCTTGCAAGCCCCCCCTTGTAAGCCCTTGCAAGCCCCCCCCTTGTAAGCCCTTGCAAGCCCCCCCCTTGTAAGCCCTTGCAAGCCCCCCCCTTGCAAGCCCCTCGTAGTCTCGACACCAAGCTCCGGCCGCGGTCCCACCCGCGTGCCGGAGTTTGCATTCGCGGCGCGTCCCGCGCAGGAGCTGTCATTGGACTTGGGTGCGCGCCCCGGCTCGCGGGCGTCGCGAGGCTCGAGCTATCGGGTCCATGGCTGCCCTTCTCAGCCCTTGTGATGACTCAGTGCGCACCCCCGGCTCACGCGGGGCGGGAGCAGGCGCACGTTCGACGGCGCATCGGCATCGGGCCTGAGCGTGAAGCGCGCCACGAACTCATCGAGTGTCCGGAGGTCGTCGCGCCCGCCCGCAGGACCCCGGATCGACGCCCTACCGTTGCGCCCGTTTCACGGCACGGTACACCCAACCCGCAGGCCACGTGGCTTGCGGGCAGGGCTGCACCGCTTTCTCGCAGGCCACGAAGCCCCCGCGCGCGCGAATGGCCGGCGCTGCCCTTGCGCCCGGCTTTCACGCTCGGGCTTTCTCGCAGGCCACGTGGCTTGCGGGCAAACCTGCACCGCTTTCTCGCAGGGCATGAAGCCCCCGCGCGGGCGAGTGGCCCCGCGCGCTGCCGCTTTCCCGCAGGGCATGAAGCCCCCGGGCGGGCGAGTGGCCCTGCGCGCTGCCGCTTTTCCCAGGCCACGTGGCTTGCGGGCAGGGCTGCACCGCTTTCTCGGCCACGAAGCCCCTGCCCGGGCGAGTGGCAGCACGCCGCGTCGTAGGCGCGCCGTGCTGGCGTCCGACGCAGCTGGGCGCTCTCCAGCAATCCAGGCCCGGCGTGCGAGTGCCCACCACGCGAGGCAGGAAACCACGCGACGTCCCCCCAGCAAGCGGCACCGGTGTGCGGTGCGTCGGCGAGCTCGCCGGGGCCTGGCCTGCCGACGTGCCGCGAGATTCCGACGAGGCGGTCGCGGGCTGTCGGAGCATGAGACGTCGGAGCGGGGGCACCCCGCGTGGAGCCAACATGGGGAGGCCGCGGGGGCTGCTTTCGAGCTCGCGCGCGGTGGGCTGTGGCACTCCGCGTGGAGGCTCTGTGAAGTGTGGGGAGGCTTTGGGGGGGCTGCCGTGGGAAGTTGCGCCAGGTGGGCTGTGGCGGCGTAAGCATCGCGGGGTGGCCCAGGGCCCAGGGCAGCCACTCGTGCTCGAAGCGCGCAGCGGCACGCCGACCGCGTTTTTGGCCAAGCGGTTCGCCACAAAAGGAAGCGAGACGCCCGATGGGTCGAGCGTCTCGCTGTTGGGGAGCCTGCCGGGCCGTGGGGTGGCTTGCCAGGGTGGTGGTGGAGGGGCCCGGTCGGCTCGGTGTCTGTTGGAGCTGGCCTGGTGAGCCGGCTGAGCCGGCGCTTGGAGGCTCAGTGCTTCGAGATGGTCAGGAAGAGGGTGCTTCCGTTGCGGTAGACGAGCAGAAGCACGGTGTTGGAAGCCTTGTCATAGGCTTGTTTGAAGTCGCTGGGACCAGAGATGGGGTGGCGGTTGATTTCGACGATGACGTCGCCGGGCCTGAGCACTTCACTGGCGGTGCTGCCTGGGTCGACGCCGGTGACGACGACGCCTCGTTTGACTTCGTCGGGGACCTCGAACTTCTGGCGATTTTCGGGCGACAGGTTTTCCAGGACGAGTCCCGACAGGGATTGTTCGGAGTGGCTCTGGCCCATGCTCAGCTTCTCTTCAGGGAGCTCGCCCAGCTTGACGTCGATGCTCTGGTGCTTGCCATCGCGCAGGATGTCGACCTTGACGGTCTTGTTGGCGCCGGCCGAGGCCACGAGGTTGCGGAGGTGGCCGGTGGTTTCAGTGGGCCTGCCATTGATGGCGGTCACCACGTCACCGCGCTTCAGGCCCGCTTTCTCGGCGGGGCTGCCTTCGCGCACGTCGGCGACCAGGACGCCGTGGGTGCCTTTCAGGTCGAGCCCCTTGGCGAGCTCCGCGTTCAGATCCTGAATGTTGATGCCGAGGTAGCCGCGCACCACTTTGCCAGTCTTGAGCAGGCTGTCCATGATGGGCTTGGCCATGTTGGTGGGGATGGCGAAGCCGATGCCCTGGCTACCGCCCGTTCTTGACAGGATGGCGGTGTTGATGCCGATGAGTTGCCCCGCCATGTTGACGAGCGCACCGCCGGAGTTGCCCGGGTTGATCGCCGCGTCGGTCTGGATGAAGTCTTCGTAGTCGGCAATTCCCATGTCGGCGCGCCCCTTGGCAGAGACGATGCCCATGGTCACGGTCTGGCCGACGCCGAAGGGGTTGCCTACCGCGAGCACCACCTCGCCCAACCTGAGGCGCGAGGAGTCGCCGAGCGGCAGGGCCCTGAGACCAGAGACTTTGCCCTTGAGCCGCAGCACGGCCAGGTCGCTCTTTGCGTCGCTGCCGACGACGTCGGCTTCGAACTCACGCTTGTCCGAAGTTTGTACTTTGATGTCCTCGGCGTGGTCGACGACGTGATGGTTGGTCAGAATGATGCCGTCGCTCGACACGATGACCCCCGAGCCGAGACCCTGCGCGCGTCGCTCCGTGGGGTGTTCCGAGCCAGGGCCACCGAAGCCCGGGCCGAAGAAGCGGCGCAGCATCGGATCGTTCAGCATGGGTGGCGTCGAGATTTTTTCGACCTTGGTCGCAGAGATGTTGACCACGCTGGGCGTGACGCGTTCGGCCACGTCGGCAATGGTTGCCGGGTCGTGTTTTCCAGTCTTGGCGAAGGCGTTGGGCACCAGCGCCCAGGTCGGGCTGGCACTGGTGGGAGTGGCGGGCGCTCGGTCGGCCTGCTGTTGCTTCGCGCACGACAGCGGGGGCGCCAGAAGGCATGCGCCCACGACGAGCGCCAGAAAGCGAGGTCCAGATTTCTTGTTGGGCATGGGGTTCTCCTCGATGCGGTTCGATATCGCGTCCCGGCGCTTAACCCCTCTGGGGCGCCGATTGTTCCTCAGCTCGCGCCGTCCGGGTTTTTGGCTGTGCTTTGTCGATCGCTCGTGCGTAGAGCCCATCGATCAGCTCCGACAGCCGCACAGCATCGATGGCCGAGGCGTGCGTCGGAATGACTCGCTGTCCATCGCGGAACACACATCGCGGGATACGCCTCACGCTCACAAAAGTGGCGCGGCCCTCCAGGGATGAGAGGGCCGCGCCTGGTTGGCAGGGCTGGTTGGCAGGGACTGTGCGGGAAAAAGAAGGCGCGGCCCTCGGGAGGGGAGGGGGAGGGCAAGGGCCGCGCCTGGGCTGCGTTTGGAGAGGTCGTCCGCACGCAGCTTTCGAGTTTCGTTCTGGCTGAATGGGTGCTTGCTGAGCACGCTGACCGGTGAGCCCGATGAGCTCTGCCGAGTCGCTTCGCCCGGCCCGAGCCTTTCGACTTCGTGCCGACGCTGTTTACATAATCACCACTGCTCGTCTGTCAACATGGCCGAGGGCGCGGTCCTGGATTTAGAGCTGTTCGCCGCGCTGTCGGGCAACCTGGCGCAGTGCCTGTTCCAACTTCGGTGAAGCGCGCGGCAAGACCTGCCGAGCCGTTTCCAAGAAATGCGCACTGCGGCTTTCTCGCAGCGACTGGGCCGCGGCCTGGGCTTCGCTGGCCGTGCCGTGTTCGAGGGCCTCGAAGAGCAACTCGTGGGCTTCGCGCAGATCGAGATGCGCGAGCGCGTCGAGGGCGGCCAGGCGTGCGGGGGCGAAATCCGAGTACCGGTAGAGCCTTGCCAGTGGATCGAAGGCGTGTTCGAAACGCTGGCGGCGGATCTCTTCCACTGCGGCCTCCTTCACGCTGTCGGAGGGGTCGTGGATGGCACGCTCCAGTGTGATGAAACTGCGCTTGAAGGTGTGGCGGCCCAGCGCACGAATGGCCGCCATCCGGACGCGTGGTTCTGGCCTCTCGTACAGCGTTTCGAGGGACGGCAGGACCGCGTACAAGCCGATGGGGGCCAGGTGCTGGGCGACCATTTCGTACACGATCTCGGCGGGTTTGGCGCTGGACTTCGCGGCCAGAGCCACCAGCTGCGCGAGCAGGGCCGAGCGGCGCGTGCGCCGGTCGTCGATGCCCTCGGGATCCAGCAAAATGCCCGCGGTACAGGCGATCGGCGATCCGGCGTCTTCCCATTCGATCAGATCGTCGAACCACACCTCGGGAGGCGGGACGTGTTTGCCCAATCCCGATTCGGTGACCGCTGACGGTTGTTGCGTGGCGCCGGCAGCGCGGGCCTTGGCTCGCGTGTAGCGCTCACGCTGGGCGTCGTCGTCAGTGGCGGCTTCCAGGTCGGCACACAGGCGCGCGACGCTGTCGTACTGGGCAAGCTCGGCGTGCGCCAGCAGGCTCTCGCGCAAGGCGCTTTCGGTGAGGTCGCTCCGGGCGCCGCGCTCCCGATGGGCGAGCGCCAGGCGCTCCCACAGCCGCGCCTGGCGGTAGAGCGCGAAGTCGGCCACCTTCGTGAGACCTCGGCTACGCGCATACTCGGTCATTTCGCGTGCCAGGGTGGCGGCGGCCGAGAACTCTCCCGAGGCTTCGGCGCGCGCGATGCCGTGCTCGAGCATGCGCAGTGCGTGAAGTTCGAGATTGTCCTCGGTGAGAATGCGGATGGCGTTCACGCTGCCCTCGAGCACGTGTTCGAAGCCGTGGCCGAGCTCGCCGATCGCGATGAGCACGTGGTAGCAGTCGAAAGCCCGCTCGCGCTGCCCGATGGCCTCGAAGTGATCGGCGGCCGTCTCGAGCTGGTGCACTGCCGCCACGGTCGCCTCCCGCGCGGCCTGGTGCTCGCTGTCGGCCTGGCAGGTGCGCGCCAGGTTGAAGAGCGCGAGCCCCGTGGCGTAGGGGTCTCGTCCTTGCTCGCCGAGCGTGTGCGCCAGCCTGGACCAGAGAGCGCGGGCGCGAGGCTTTTGGCTGGCCCTTTCGTAGCTCAGCGCGGCTCGTACCAGCTGACTCGCGCGCTCGAACTCCCCCGCGGCCCGTTCGTGCAGCTCGGCCTCCTGCTGTGGGGGAACCAGGCCGAGCGCGGCCTCGGCCGCGAGACTGAGCGCGCGTTCGCTCGGCCCGACCCGCTCGAACATCGCATCCATCAACTCGCGATCGCACAGGTACCATGCGACGCTCAATGCTTCGCGCGGCAAGTTCGATTCGACGAACCATTCGTAGAGCAAGCGCGCCGCCTTCTGCCAGGAGCCCTCGGAACCGTGCACGTTGTGCAGTCCGGCGACGAGCTCCTTGATGGCCGCGCTTCGTTCTCCACGCCTCGACAGGCGGCGCGCCTGGCCCATACGCTCCTCGAGATCCACGAAGGAGCCCGACGCCGCGTACCAATCGATCACGCTGGTTCCTCACGCAAGGCGGCGTGGTGAGAGCGTCCCGCGCCCGTGCTGTCGGTCAGAATGCGCTCGGCGGCTTCCGAGCGTGCGCGGCCGCCTGCGAGGGCCGCCTCGTCCACCACCCAGTAGCGATGGAGCAGATCCAGGTAGTCGAGCTCCAGGCGGCCTCGCGACGGCAGCGTGAAGACGCACGACAGCGGGGCCAGCCGACCCAGGCGCTCGACCTGGGCGCGCGGGATGTAGAGCGCGGCATGAGTGAAGACGTGTACGAATTGCTGACGGGCATCGCGGCGACCCAGCACCTCGAGCTCGCTGGTGAACTCGTGAAAGACCCGCGCGGGATGGCGTCCGCGTTCGCTCTTGAAGGACAGCAGGTGCGCCGTGGGAATGCTTCCAGAGCGGCACGGGTGCGAGTCGTACAGGCGGGAGTCGAAGAAGCGCAGGCTCACGTCGTCGCCCGAGAGCAGGAGTTTCTTGGCGGTCGCCAGTGCCATGGCGCGGGCGAACGTGGCGCGCTCCCCGCGCATCGACGCCGAGGCATCGATCAAAAGGTGATGGTGTCGGCGCGTCTCCGTATGGGCTTGCTCCCGCGAGTAGTACAAGACCTCGTTTTCGAGCAGGCGCCGGGTCAGCTCGGGTTCGTCCCAAACGAGCTCGCTGGGGACCAGCGAATCGATGCTGCCGCGTCGGGTGAGGCCGGCATAGCCGAAGGCCGCCTGCGTGCTCGCGGCCACCCGCCGCCGGGCCTCCAGTACGCTCGGCAGGATCTGAAGCGAGAACTGGACGACGGCGCTGCTCTCGGGCGAGTCCAGCGCGGCCAAGAGATCCACGACGTCGAGCGTTCCCCCGCCAGCGCGCCCCCCGAGCAGGCCGACCAGACGCAGCGTGTCGACATCCAGCGAGTCGGCCTGGGTCAGCAGAAAGAAGCGGGCCAGGGCCGCCTGCTCCAGCATGGCGAGCCCGAAAGCGTCGGGGTCGTGCTTCAGCGGCGCGCACTTCTGGGCGATTCGCGACAAGAGCCGTGCCAGCAACGCGACGACCATGGCATCGCTCGGCGCAAGCGCGCGCGATTCGAGACAGATGGAGCATTCGGAAAATTCGAGCACCAGTTCCCGATATGCCTCCAGGGTCGGGTTCGGTCGTGTGTCACGGGCTCCGCGATCGAGTTCGAGCTGCTCGTTCGGCACCGCGAGCAGCAGGCCGAAGTCGCGCACCACGAAGGCCGGGAGCACGACGCCGAGCCGGGCGAGCTGCTCCCGCCAGAGCTCGACCCTGAGCTCCAGCGTATCAACGCGAGCGCGCACCACTTGCGGCGCGAGGTCGCGTGGCTCCGACCCGGCAGGCAGGGCGGGCGAGCTCACGTCAGCGTCTGGCCGAGCTCCTGGAAATCGCTTTCCTCGAGCTTGTGGCTGGTACGTTTGAATCGGTCGAGCAGCTCTGTGGTGCCGAAATAGTCCTGGGCGCAAGTGACGTGGATGAAGCCCCCGGCCGAGGGCATGCCTTCCTCGATGTATTCGAGTGCGATGCGCAGCGTTCCTTTGTCGATGGTCTCTCGGCAGTGCCTGCAGCGCGCGCGCCCCGACGTGGCCCGCTCGGCGCGCGCCGCCCGCTGCAAGCGCCGATGATCGAGTCCGCGCTGCGCGACGCGCGCCAGTTCCTCGCGGTTTTCGAGTGGCAGCTCCGCGACGTCCAGCGTTTCCTTGAATTGCTCGGGTCGGCGATCCGCGGCGCAGATCAGGTGATAGTAATGAGTTGCCTCGCCGTCACCGAAAGGGTTCGGCACTTTCTCGCCGAAGCGAACCTCACCCTTGGCGATCTTCTGCTGGCAGGCGCGACACTTCGAGCGACCGCTGGGTGCTTCCTCGATGACATGGGGCATGCCGCGATGGGACCCGAAGGCCCCTTTTGGGTCAAGGCCCCGCCGCACTCGCCGGAGCATCCCCGAAGGCCGCTCCCACGCATGCTATGAACGTTTGCGCACCATTTCGGGGCGTCTCGTCCCCGACGAAACGCAGGCCACGCTGGTTGGGGCAGTCCTGGACCAGCGCCGGATCGCCCACCTTGGCTTCGGCGTCGATGTAGCAGTAGCCCGGGGTGCTGGCGCTCGGGTCCGTCTGGCAGGCTGTCAGGTCGGCTCCTTCCGCCTGCTGGATCTCGCACAGGCAATACTCCTCGCAGCTGGCATCACGGCAGCGCCCGACATCATCCAGCTGACCGCGCACCGCGCGCGCGACCCGCAGATTGGGAGCTTGTCTACCCCGAATCGACGAGCAGGGTTCGCACTGGCCGCTCGCGTCTCGCGGTAGGGCCTCGACCATGGCGCACGGCACGCGCCTCGTCTCGTCGTCCGGCGTCAGCTGGCGCGGCACACACTTGCCACCGAGCTTCGTACCGATCGAGTCCACGATCGCCGCCACCGCAGGGTTGTATCCCACGTTGGGGTCGGCAGCCGCGCTGGCGTCGGTCGGCGGCTCCAGTTTCGGACAGATGGATGCCACGATGCCACTGTCGCCCGCCCCCTGGAGCACGGCGAGCTGCCGGAGCCCCGGATAGGCCTTGGCGTAGCGCTGCACATCGCTGTAGCTGCCATCGTTTTGCTGACACAGCGGGTCCAGAGTTTCGCTGCTCTTGCTGCACTCGCAGCTGGCTTTCGCGCACGGCACCGGTGTCGCCAGCGGGAAGATGCAGGCGTATTGCAGATCGTCCGCCGGTTTCGGGTCGTACTCGTGTCCGTTGATGGGGTTGGCGAGAAGTCCCGCGTTGGGGGGCGCCAGCGGCACTCCGCCCGGCGTCGTGCCCTGACGCGGCATCACGCTCTCGCGCATCAGCGGATCGCCCGGTGGCACTTGCCCGGCTGAGTCGCCCAGGATCTGCGACCACACCCCGGCTTGCTGGAGAGCTTGCGAGTCGAGATAATCGAGCTTGTGCTCGGCGCCCGCTCCGAGAGACCCGGGCGTTGCGATGTCTTGCCACGGCACGCCGACGATACCCGCCAAGAACACCAGATCGGAGGTACGACTGGCGATCGCGCCCGTCTTCAGATCGGTGAACAACGGGTTCGGATGCTCGATGCCGTCACGCCCCGTCACCGTGGGTGAGCGCAGCGCCCGGACGTAGCGCTCCACGGGATACAGCCGCTCCACGCCGAAGCGGCGCTTCTGCTCGAAGCAGCGCAGGTTCGGCGGGTCGGAGTCGGCGTCGTGGCGCATGGCCTGACTGCAAACCGGGTCCGTTTCGATGGAGCTGCAGCCCGCCGGAGGCCCGTCGGGCTCGGGGTTGCAGGGGCGACAGCACGGATCCCGAGGGTTCGTTTCACAGACGCTGGTGCCCCGCGGCATGAACCAGCGCCCATTTGGGCCCTCGTTATGAGCCAAGAACCAGCCATCCCCTTCGAAATTCAGCGAGCAGTCGTTCTCGTCCGAAAGCATGATGATGGCGAGCAGTGAGTCCGGTCGCAGAAACTGACGGCGCTCTTCGAGCAGCTCGGTGTCGGTGCCTACTGGTCGAGCCACGTCGCCCTCCACCTGCCAGGAAGCGGGCGGGTCCGGATCGACCAAGAAACGGTACCAGGACTCCAGTGAAGCCTCGTAACCGCAGCCGCTCTCACCGGTGGCTACCACCAGCTCCTGGAAGTCGCGGATCAGCGCCGCCGGATCGCTCTCGCCGGGAGGCAGGCCCTGAGCTTGCTTCTTGCCGTGCGGATCCCACGCCAGAAACCCGAGCCCCTGATAGGTGTGTAACGGTGTCCCGTCAGGGCGAGTCCGCGTCAGACCGAGCAGGTGCGAGCCGTCGTCACCCTGCGCGACACGCGCCGACGAGCAGGCATCCGTCCCCGGGGAACCGAGCGACGAAGAGATGACCCCGATGTGGATGTCGTCGACCGGTTGAAATTCTAGCGCGTACCCCGCCGGGCAGCTTCCGGCATTCGACGCGACCGAGTTGCCCTGGCCATCGGCGCACCACGGGTCGAGCAAGCGCCCCAGCAGTTGCGGCACCGCCAGCCGCAAGATCTCCTGCTTGTCGGACATCGACCCCGAGTTGTCGATCATGAACAACAGGTCGATCTTGTCGACCGTGCGATTCGTGGTCAAATCCACGAAGATATTGGATGTTTCAGGCTCTGTCGACACCACCGGACGATTCAGACAGCTGCCGCTGAGCAGACTCGTGACGCCGACCAGTACAGCGGCGCACGTCACCCGAGATCGCTTCGAAAACATCGAGCGAGGTCCTTTCTCCGAGCTCCACGGCATCGGACAATGAGTTGTTGATGATTCCCGCCCCGACTAGGGCAACCAAGTCAAGAAATCGGCTCAGACGAGATACGCGCTCGTCAGACCTTGGTAGTCCACCGCACCCGTCTCACAACTAGCACCCACCGTTTCAGAGAGCATTCGCCAAGAGCATTCGCATTCGAATTCGCCAAGAGCATTCGCACCCGCACTCGCAATGACTATGCCCACGTTCGGCCTGGGCGAACGCGGCATTTCCAAGCCCCGGCATGCGCGCGTCCCGACAACCGAGTTTGCCGAGCCGCCAACCAGACGCACAGCGTCTGGGTGCACGAAGGTGCGCACCCGGCGAGCGCCCAACGTGTCCACCCGGCGAGCGCCCAACGTGTCCACCCGGCGAGCGTCCACCCGGCGAGCGCCCAACGTGTCCACCCGGCGAGCGCCCAACGTGTCCACCCGGCGAGCGCCCAACGTGCGCTCCCCCTGCCCGACGGAGTCTGCTTCGAGCTTCATGGCTCCACGCGAAGTGCCTCGGACCACGACCTCTCATGCTTCAGCACCCCTCGACCGCCCAAGCACCCGAGCCCAACCCCGAGTGCTCCGCGCGACTCTCCCGTTCCATACGTGGCGCCTCGCGCGCTCAGCACGTCGGCATCGCGGCGCTGCATCGCGGCGCTGTCAGCGGCAGAGGCTGCGCTCGCCCGCCTGCCAGCGAGCGCGCTGCGCTCAGAAGCATCCTGCCACGGCCCTGTTGGCGGCAAAAGAAGCCGTCGCCGCCGGCCAACGCGGGCGTTGCAGCGCTACGGGGGCGAGGAGGCCCGCCAAGGCACCAGCGCGCTCCGCCCGACCACAGCACCATTGGACCGCGGGGCGACCTCCTGTCGGCACCGCTCACTCGCGCCAGCGCCAGCGCACGCGCGCGAGGGCAGCGCACGCGCGCGAGGGCACCAGCGAGCTGCGCCCAACGCCAGCACCATTGGACCGCGGGGCGACCTCCTGTCGGCACCGCTGACTCGCGCCAGCGCCAGAGCCAGCGCACGCGAGCCAGGCCAGTGCACGCGCGCGAGGGCAGCGCACGCGCGCGAGGGCACCAGCGAGCTGCGCCCAACGCCAGCACCATTGGACCGCGGGGCGACCTCCTGTCGGCACCGCTGACTCGCGCCAGCGCCAGCGCACGCGCGCCAGGCCGCAGCCATCAGTCGGTTCGATGGTCCCACCAGCGCATTGTCCGGGTTCGCGCGGGCCATGTGGTCTGTGGATCGCTGGATCGCGGCCAATTGCTGGCCCTCGCGACAACGCGGGCACGCAGCGACCACAGCCTCTGGCTGCCCATCGACTTGACCCTGCTACAACCCGCACCGACCTCGGGGTACACCGATTCCAGTCGAGGTCCTCGACGCATCCGCGCACAGCACGGGTCTCCGCACCGTCCTGTCAGCGCCGTCGAACTCGACTCACCCAGTGGTCTCCCAGGGCGTTCGAGCGGGCCGGTCGGGTGCCGGTGGCGCTCCCACCCCCCGAGCCCGCGCGTCGAAGAAGTCCCGTTGAGATATGTGCAGAACGCAAGTATTTTACTTGCGAAACGCAAGCATCTCGGACGGGCTCGCTTCTGCTGCACCCGAGCCCCGAGAGCGCGGGGCGTAGCCTCACGCCGAAGCCGTAGGGCCCGCGAAAGGTGAAGTCCGTCGCGAGCGAGCCGGCCGAGACCGCCGCGAGGCGGGTGCGTGAGGAGCGAGCACCTGAGGCCTACTGAAGCAGGTCGAGGAGCGAGAGCGACGAGCCCGCCCGCCGCAGCAAGAGGATCGGCCGGCGCAGTAGGACTTAACCATTCGCGGGCCCTTCGTGTGGTCGCTCGTGAGGGGTCCGCTCGTAGGCGGAGCGCCTCCCGGAGTCGCGGTCGTGGGGTAGCGCGTGCCAGGTTCCCTTGATTCGCCACCGGATGCCCCCTGGGACGCCCCGAAACGGGGCCAGAGCCCGGGTCGTGCCGGATGCCCACTGGGGACGCCCCGAAACGGGGCCCAGAGCCCGAGTCGTGCCGGATGCCCCCTGGGACGCCCCGAAACGGGGCCAGGGCCCGGGTCGTGCCGGATGCCCACTGGGGACGCCCCGAAACGGGGCCAGGGCCCGGGTCGTGCCCATTCCCTGTCGCCAGAGAGCCGCGTGTCCTGTTGCTCGCATCGATTCGTGGACCCGTGGCAAACGCCTTGCCGAAGCAACGGCACGACTTTTGGACCGACCGGATCCCCGCGAGCGTTCCTCAGAACCTCGCTCCGGGCGTCCCCCGAGGGCTGCTCAATCAACGCGCACTCTTCCAGTCGCTGTTGCCCACCTACCAACACCGCGAGCTGAGCGAGCAAAGCCTGCGAGGGGGGCCAAGGCAGCGAGGGAGGCAAAGCCTGCGAGGGAGGCAAAGCCTGCGAGGGGGGCAAAGCCTGCGAGGGGGGCAAAGCCTGCGAGGGGGGCAAAGCCTGCGAGGGGGGCAAAGCCTGCGAGGGGGGCAAAGCCTGCGAGGGAGGCAAAGCCTGCGAGGGGGGCAAAGCCTGCGAGGGGGGCACAAAGGCAGCGAGGCGGCACAAAGGCAGCGAGGGCCGCGAGCGAGCGAAGCAGCCTCGGGTCCGGCCACGCGGTGACTGCGACGTTGGGAGCGAAGGCAGCGAGGGCCGCGAGCGAGCGAAGCAGCCTCGGGTCCGGCCACGCGGTGACTGCGACGTTGGGAGCGAAGGCAGCCAGGGCCGCGAGCGAGAAGCGCCCCGGTCGGCGCGGGAGCCACATGGCCCGCGAACGGGTGCTGTGAGCTCTGCCGTCACCCATTCATGGAGGCTTCACCTGGGAGCAAAGGCTGCGAGGGCCTGTGAGCGAGCGAAGGTTGCTGGGTTCAGCGCGCGTTGGCGACCGGTGCCGGGCCAGGGTGCGGCGATGGGATCGGGCACTTTTTTCTTGACAGGTTTTTCGGCGGTTTGGTTGGCGCCGTGCCGAACTTTGAGGGCCGTCGATGAGTTGCAAGCTGGTCATCTGCTGGTTGGTGTGCCTGCGAGCGGGCCAGGTCCCGCCAATGGCCCGTTCCAGAGCTTGGTGAGGTGGGGCGCAAGGAGGGCTCGATAAACCCCGTGATAGGTTAGAGTCATGCACTCGAACGCTTCTATTTCTGAATTGAGTGACCAAGCACTGCTCGACCGGTTCGGGTCGCTGGTGCAGCGGGATCGCGAGCACACTGCCGCTCTCCTTCACGTCATCGATGAGGTCGACCGGCGAAAGCTGTGGGCCAAGCGAGGACATCCGTCGCTGTTCGAGTTCTGCGTGGCTCGTTTTCACATGTCCGAATCTACTGCGGTCAAGCGGATCGGCGCGGCGCGCGCCGCCCACCGCTTCCCCGTGCTTTTCGGCATGGTCGCTCGTGGGGAGATGCATTTGAGCGGCATCCATCTGCTCAAGGCCCATCTGACGGACCAGAACCATCGCGAGGTGCTCAACGAG
The DNA here is from genome assembly GCA_963809955.1 of uncultured delta proteobacterium. Classification (GTDB taxonomy): domain Bacteria; phylum Myxococcota_A; class Polyangia; order Polyangiales; family Polyangiaceae; genus JAICQQ01. Next base: position 824 of record CAWELQ010000002.1, on the reverse strand, counting down.
GCCAAGCACAAGACAATGCGTCAGCTCGAACAGCTCGTGGCGCGCCTTGCACCCAAGCCGGATGTGCCGCCGAGGCTACGAGCACTGCCCCGACCGCGAACCATGGCATCCGAGCCCCTGAATAGTGTGGCCGCGCACAACGGTGTGGCCGCGCACTCGACCGGGTTGCCTTCGAGCGGAGCGCTTTCGAGTGGAGCGATTTCGAGCGCACAGACGCGGTCATCTCGGCGCGCTTCGGATCCGAAGCCGCTCGCTCCTCGACGCTACAAGCTCGAGGTCACCCTCGACCAGGAGGCCCGCGACACGCTCGGCGAGCTCCAATGTCTGCTCGCTCATCAGATCCCCAATGGCGATCCTGCCGCCATCGTCAAACGAGCGCTCGCAAGGCTCCTGGTCGAAACTAGGAAAAAGAAGGCAGCGCTGACCGAGAACCCGCGCTCTCCCAAAGCCCGCGGCAAACACGGTCGCCGCACTCGCGCCATTGCGGCACATCTGCGTCGCGAGATCTGGCAGCGCGATCGCGGGCGCTGCACCTTCGTAGGGGACGACGGCCACCGCTGTAATGAGACCCGTTGCCTCGAATATCACCACATTCGTCCTTGGGCGAAGGGAGGCGAGGACAGTGTCGACAATCTCTGCCTGCGCTGCCGTGCCCACAACGCTTACGAGGCCGAGCAGGTCTACGGCGTCCGGTTCATGGCTGACCAACGCACGGGGCGCGACTCGATTGAGCGGGTACGGGAACCGCGTGGTTACTACGAAGAGGCCTGGCGTCTTGCGCCTTGCGCCTTGCGCCTTGCGCCTTGCGAGGCGCGCGAGTCGAG
>CAWELQ010000001.1:0-10444 GCA_963809955.1 uncultured delta proteobacterium | reverse complement strand
AGTCAAGTGCGCTAACCAGACTGCGCTACGCCCCGGCCACCTCGGCGAGGCCTTGGGGTAGGCTCGCTCAGTGAGGGTTCGGGCAACCTAGTCGCTTTGGCTGCGATTGCAAGCGGTACGTGATTCGCTTTCGCGGCGTGCCCGCCTGGGGGCCGGCACGAGGCTCTAATCGTCCGGCTCGGCGCGCTGGTGCTGGGTCTGGCCCTCGGTTTTCTGATCGAACGGGGGAAGCGAGGCCGCGGAGGGCGGCGCGGGGGGGATGACACTGTCGCGCCGGGCGGCCACGGCGGCGCGCGCCAGCATGGACGCCACGCGCTGGTAGAGAAGCGCGCCCAGGCTGGCGTCGGTACACACCTCGGCGAAGTCGTCGGCGCGCAGGCGCAACAGGCGCACGGGTTCCCGGGCCACGGGCAGCTCGGAGCCGTCCCACACGCCGACCAGTGACTCGGCGAAGAGCACCGCGCCTTGTCCGACAGCACGGTAGCCATCGCAATCGATGACCCCGTCGAGCACGATGTAGCCCACCAGGTCGTTCGCCACCACCCGCGGGATCCGCGTTCCTGCCTGGAGCTCGACTTCGACACCTGCCGAGAGCGCGGCCAGGGCAACGGCCGGAGGCATGTCGTAGAGCAGGGCGCTCTGGCACGCGCGCTGGATGTCCTTGGCGAGCAGACCCTGTTCGACGGAAGGCCGCTTGACGAATCGATCGCCGATCTCGACGACTACCGCGGTCGCGTTGTCGAGCCCCTTGCGACCGGCTTCGGCCACCAACGCCCGGGCGGCGACATCAACGCTGGATGTTCGCACCAGCTGCGCCAGGCGCGCTTCGGAACGGATCTGACCGTGGATGCCGTCGGTGCACAAGAGCAGTCGATCGCCCCTGTGCAGATCCACGAACAGCGTGTCCACCGTGACGACTTCCGAGAGGCCCACCGCGTTGACGAGGGCATTGCGCAGCACCTGGCTCGCCGGACGCACCTCCCCGCGCGCTTTGAGCGCTTCGAGCTGACCGTGATCTTGGGTCAGCTGGAGCATGGCGCGGCGACGCGCCAGGTACACGCGGCCATCGCCCGCGTGCGCCACGAAGGCGTGGTTGCGCGCGAGCCACAGCACGTCGAGGGTGGTGCCCATGCCGCGGCGCTCGGGGTGGTCGAAAGCGTCTTTGCGTACCGCTTCGTTCGCTGTTTCGAAAGCACGCCTGAGGCGGGCGAACAGGTTGCGACGGGCCGACAAGTCGGGCCGGTTGACGTAGCGCTCGACGATTCGCTGTGAAATCGAGTCGCCCAAAGTCTTCCGTACCTCCTCCACGGCCAGCCGCGCGGCCACGTCACCGGCGGGATGGCCCCCCATTCCATCCGCCACGATGAAAACTCCCGACTCCGGGGCCACGGCGCTGGCGTCTTCATGGCGTTGCCGGGTCGTGCCCATGTCCTCGGCCGACGCATGGTCCACGCGAAAATCGAAGCGGGGGACGATTGTAGCCACGATTGTGAAGCATACCTGTTACAGAGCCGATGTGCGCTGTCTCGGCATCGAAACGTCGAGCCGAAGGGGCTCGGTCGCTCTCACGGAGGGGGAGCGAGTGGTCGGCTTCCGGCTGCACGAAGAACTGAACCGTCACTGCGAGCGTATCCTCCCCCTCATCGAGGAGCTGCTCGCGGAGGTCGGATGGCCTGCCTCGTCACTCGACCGAGTCGGCGTCGGTATCGGCCCCGGCAACTTCACCGGCCTCAGGGTCGGCGTCGCGCTCGCCCAGGGGATCGCGTTGGGCCTCGACCGGCCTGCGGTTGGGATTGGCTCCCTTCAGGCCATGGCGTGCATGGCGCCCGTACATCCGGGCCCAACGGCCGCAGTGCTGGATGCGCGCCGAGACGAGTTCTTCATCGCAATCTTCGACGCCAACGGACACCCATTGGCGGCGCCACGTGCCGTCCCTCAATCGGAAGCCAAGAAAGTCATCCTAGAAACGGCCGGCCCATCGGTACGGTTTGTCGGCGAGCCCCCGGTGACGGGAGGCTGGGAACCTACATTCCAGTCCGAAGACACCGACCTACCCTCCGCGAGGGGGACCGCACGGCTCGCTGCCGGGATCGAGCCTGCCGAAGCGCGCCCGATCCCAGCGTACATACGGGGGGCGAACGCAATCAAACCCCACCTTCCGCCTTCACCCCTGCGCTCGGACTAGATAGCATAGGTAAGAGCATGTCCATGGAGCCGATCGGACCTGAATTTGCTCAACGACTGCTCGATCGCCACGGCCGTGAGTTCTCCGCGGGCGATGTGATCTTCACGGACGGTGATCCGGCGCGCGAGGCATTCGTGCTGCAAACAGGCCGCGTTCGTCTGATCAAGCGTATCGGAGCGGCTGACCGGGGTTTGCGTATTCTTCGACCGGGTGACCTGTTCGGGGAATCTGCACTCATGAACGGCGCGCCTCGCAATCGAACCGCCGTGGCCCTCGAAGACGCCGTCGCGCTGGCGCTGGACCAAGCGACGTTCCAACAGGTGCTCTTCAGCAACCCCGAGGTCGGGGCACGCATGCTGCAACAAGTGATCCGTAGGCTGCGCGACGCAGAGGATCAGGTGGAAATCCTGATGGTGCGGGACGCTCAGTCCAAGGTCGTGGTCGCGTTGCAGAAGCTGGCGCAGCAGGCGAAGCAGGACAAGCTCGGTAACAATAAGGTGGAGCTGTCGCTCTCGCCCATGGAGTTGTCGACGCACGTGGGGCTCGACGTCGACACGGTCAAGCGGGTCGTCCAGCAACTGCGCGATTCGGGGTACCTGAACATTGTCGAAGAACATGTGGAAATTCCGGACGTTGACGCCATTTTGGAGCTCGTCTCCCTGCTCCAGGTCAAAGACCAGCTGGTGGGCGGGTCCGTACGCAGGCGCCCCTCCGACGGCTGAGCGCCGCTCGGGATCTCGCTCGTCGACAAGCCAAGCTACAGGCTCGGGTCCGTAGTGCGCCCGTTGCTGCGGCACGCTCCGTCGAGTGGAGCATCGCTGAACCCCTTCGCCAGGCGCGTGGGCGACTACGCACTTGAGTGTGCGGCGCGCTTCGCGCATTCGTTTGACTGATTGCGAACCGATAGGTTAAGCCGACCGAGCTAGCTGCCCGCCTCTCCGGAGCCCTGCAGCCGCGTTTCCCTTTCCTACTTCCCCTTCGGGAACGCACTCGTATGCGTCCATCTCGTTCAAGCTCGCTCAGTCGTCGCCGGTTTCGAGCCTTCGGCATGGTGGGGCTCATGTGTTGGATCGTCAGCTGTTCGTCGCCCGGGCCGAACGTGCCGAGCGGTGGAGATCCCGAGCGGATGAGCGAGAGCGAGACGGACATCGCCAAAGATCTTTGGCTCAGGCGGAATCAGCCACGCGAAGCGCTCGGACATGCGCTGGATGCCGTGAAGCTCGACGACCAGAACGCGGAGGCCCTGCATCTGGTGGCGCTGCTCTACCTCGACCTGTGCCGACGCTCGCTCGACGACTGCCGGCTCGGGGATGCGGAGCGGAGCGCCCGTCGAGCCGTGGAGGTGAAGCCGGACTACCGCGAAGCCATCAACACGCTCGGCGTCGTGCTGATTCACAGGAAGAAATACCAGGATGCCATCCAGGTCCTCAAGCCGCTGACAGCCGACATCCTGTACCAGACCCCTGAAAATGCTTGGGGAAATCTGGGTTGGGCCTACCTCGAAAAGGGGCAGCTGGAACTGGCCATCGAAGCGCTCAGCCGCAGCGTCGCTGCTCAACCGATGTTCTGTGTTGGGAACTACCGGCTCGGCCTCGCCTACGAGAAGAAGCGCGAGCCGGCCCAGGCGCTGGCGGCACTGAACCGAGCGCTCGAAACCGAGGACCCGGCCTGCCAAGCTCTTCAAGAAGCATACCTCGCGCGCGCGCGCGTGCGGGCCACGCTCGGTCAGCTCGACGACGCACGCGACGATCTCGACCGCTGCGTCGCTCTGCAAAAGTCTTCGGCAACGGGCAAAGATTGCCTCTCCATGATGCAAAAACTCAAGTAGTCTCTGGCTTCCACCCAGATGACTTCCGTCGGCAAATATCTGCGCGAGCAGCGCGAAGCGAAAGGCATGAGCATCGAAGAGGTCTCTCGCTCGACGCGCGTGCCCGTGTCCAGCGTCGAGCGCATCGAAAGCGATCAGTTCGACGAGCTGCCGGGTGAGGTGTTCGTGCGTGGCTTCCTCAAGTCGTATGCTCGCGCCATCAACGTGCCTCAGGAAGAAGTGCTGGCGCGCTACACGGCAAGCCGGCGCGTGGCCTGGGTGACGCCGCTGCCGTTGTCCAGCCCGGCGAAGCCCGCACGGGGCCAGCGTTTCGGGGTGGCGATAGCCTTCGTGCTGCTGCTGATCTTGTTCACGCTGGCGCTCAGCATCGTGCTCAAGCCCCGCGGGGACGACATGCCCCAAGAGCTCTCCAAGCTTGGCCCCGCCTCGAGCCCGGTGGGTCGCTCCCGGGTGTAAGCGCAAGGTGAGGCTTCGAGTCTCGCATGCCCTCTCCGACTCACATCGAACCCGGTCTGCTGCTCACCAAGGTCGACTACCGAGACAGCGATCTGATCGTGAGCTTCTTCACGCCGGGTCTGGGTCGGGTGTCGGCGTTGGCGCGCGGCGCGCGCTCGAGTCGCCGACGCTTCGGCGGCGTGCTGGAGCCGATGCACACGCTCAGGCTGCACCTCGACGAGCGCGCAACCAGCGAGCTGATGATCCTGAAAGAGGCCAGCATCAGTCAGCCACGCACTCTTCTCGTCTCCTCGCTCGACCGACTCCAGGCAGCCGGGAGGGCGCTCAACTGGGTGCGTCAAGGCGCTCCCCAGCACACCGAAGAACGTGAGCTCTTCGAAAGCTTGTCTCAGCTACTCGATCGTTTGAACGGCCCGAACGAGGCGCAGCAAGAGCAACAAAATCTAGCTGAATTTGGCTTGTTTCTGCTCAGCGCGCTGGGTTTCGGGTTGCACCTCAGGCAATGCGTGCGTTGCTCCAAACCGTGCACTCCTGGGCAAGCAGCCTACGTCGATGCTAGGCGCGGCGGTTTGGTCTGTCGCTCCTGCGGTGGCGCCGCCAAGAAGCTCTCCGGGCCTCAACGCGAACGACTCGCCCTTGCCACGGAAGGGACCACCCACGTGCTCGTCGCTGAAGACGTAGAACCGGCGCTCGACCTGGTCGAGCGAGCGCTCAGCGCCCACCTCGGTATCGATCCGAGCTGAGGCGGCGCCTTTTGCGACCCGAGGCGGTGTGGCCACGCTTCCCCACCGGTTCCTTTCTCCAGCGGAGTCATTTGATTCAAGGTAGGATCATTGCTGGCGTAGAATCTCATGGGGGCTCACGAAGCGCCGACTCGAGGCCCCCGGCTGTATCAGCCGCAGGCGAGCAAGCAGCCCCAACTCGCGCGACGCCCGCGTGCCGGCGCTGTGCGACCCCCTGGGAGGCGCCCTCGCAATTCCGGCCTCGACGAGGAACAGACCTCGGCCACCCCGAATCCTACTAGCGGCTCCGGGTCCCGTTCGGCTGCCCCCCAACCCGGTGAGCTGGCTTGTTCCCGGAGACGTCCATGACCCGAGTCCCTCACCTCTCCCACCTTGCCGCGCAGTCGATTGGGGCGGCGCCGCGCTCCCGACGCGAGCCCCAGAGCGCGCTCGCCTCGGCCCGGTCTCGATGTTTGTCCAGCCCCCGCCGGTGACAGATTTGTAAAACAATGCGCGCGCGTTGCGTCGGGAAGAGCCGTACACGTGCTCGGGCTGCGCCGAGCGTCCAGCTCGTCCGCGTGAGGCCGCCCGAGGCCAGCCCCCAGACCCCAGAGCCGGCCCAAAGACCTGCTCGAGGCTCCGTGTCCGAACTGTGGGCCGCCCCGACATCATGAAACTCGCCGCCCAACCGGGAGCCGAGGTAACAACGAGCGGTGCCTCCGAGTGACAGCGCCTCGCCGAGTCGTGACTCCACCCGCGACGACTCCGGGGACGCCGAGCGCCGCAGGATCACCGGACGAGCGGGGATTGTCGCCGCCGGAACCCTCGCGAGCCGAGTACTCGGTCTCGGCCGTGACGTGGCGCTCGCCGCGGTGTTCAGCCGCTGGGCCACGGACGCATTCTTTGTCGCCTTCACCATTCCCAATGTGCTGCGCCAACTGCTCGCCGAGGGCGCGGTTCAAAACGCGGTGCTTCCAGTCCTGGCGCAAACCAAGGAGCAGCAGGGTGAGCAGGCCGCGCGCCGCTTCTTCCGCGCCATCCGCGGTCTCTCCCTGCTGATCCTGCTGGCTGTCAGCGTTCTCGGCGTGGTGTTTGCCCCCCAACTCGTCGATCTCTTCGCCGCAGGCTTTCGTGACGAGCCCGCACAGTTCGAACGAACGGTCGAGCTCACCCGCTGGGTCTTCCCCTACATCTTCTTCATGGGCACTGCGGCACTCGGGGTCGCCGCTCTCAATACTTACAAGCGCTTCGTCGTCACCTCCTTCGCCCCAGCTCTGCTGAATGTCGCGTTCATCGCCTTCGCCTTGCTGCTGCCGGGCTGGCTGGGAGCCCATGGCCACGAACGCATCCTGGCCATGGCGTTCGGCGCGCTGGTCGGGGGCGCCCTTCAAGTCGCCGCGCAGTGGCCCAGCCTCAGAGCCATCGGCTACCTGGGTTGGCCGAGCTTCGACTGGACAAACCCCGGTGTGCGCGAGGCCCTCCGGCGCATGGGCCCCACCCTACTCGGCATCGGTGTCTACTACGTCGACGTCGTCGTGGCGCGCCGCTTCCTTTCCGAACTCGGCGTCGGTGCACAGAGCTACTTCGCCTGGGCTCTGCGTCTGTGCGACTTTCCCCAGGGCATTTTCGTGATGGCCCTGCAGAGCGCCATGCTGCCAAGCCTCGCCCTTCTGGTCGCACGCCGCGATTTCGCCGAGGTCTCCAAAACCTTCGCCTACGGCATCCGGCTTGCCTTGTTCGTCGGCCTCGGCGCGACCGCCCTCTTCATCGCCGTCGCCGGACCGCTCGTCACGCTCATCCTGCAGCGCGGCCAATTCGACGCCCTCGCCGCACGCGAGACCGCCAAAGCCCTGATGGCCCAGGGCGCTGGTATCTGGGCCGTCGCATGCGTCCGGCAGCTCGTCGCCGTCTATTTCGCCATGGGCGACACCCGCACCCCCGTCCTCGTTGCCGCCCTCGACTTCCTCGTTTTCGTTGCCCTCGCCCTCGCCCTCAAGGGCTCCCTCGGTCACGTCGGCATCAGCGTCGCAGTCGCCGGGGCCAGTGTCGCCCAGATGCTCTTGCTCTGGCTGCTGCTCAAGCGCCGCCTCGCCAACCTCCACACTGGCGAGATCCTCACCTCCGCGCTCAAAAGCCTTCTCGCGGCCTCCGGCGCTGGCCTGGCCGCCTTCGCCGCCGCGCACGCTCTCGGCAGCGCCCTCACCACCAGCACGCCCACGGCCGCCGAACACACTCACTGGCTGCTGCGCATGCTCCCGGGACTCACGGGAGCATGCGTCTTCGGCCTCGGCTTCCTCGCCCTGGCCATCCTGCTCAAGAGCGAAGAGCTCCAAGCCATCGCCGGCCCCCTCGTGCGTCGCCTGCGAAAGCGCTGACTCGGCACGAGTGCCCGGCAGGCTCCGCTTGCTCGATCGTCAAAAGGCCCCCGGTGCCAAGTGCGCCAACCTCCGAGCTGGGCTCACCGGAGGCCCCCTGCTGCGCCAGCCATCGGACCTGCCTGCGCTTCGTGCATCGGAACCAGAGCCCACGCTTTTCGGCCAGCTCGAAACGCCCCTTAAGCCGCTGCTGCATCTTTTTCTCAAGCTTCCCGGCCGGGTTCCGTTCACTCCAGATAGGAACGAAACCCTCCAGCGAAGGCTCCGACCATGTCTTTTGTCGTGCCGAAAGTGGCACCCTACATCGTTCCCACGCAGGAACCCCACCGACCCAAAAACACCGAGCGTGTGCAGAGCGTCAACGCGGTGGTCGGGGTCCGCCCGGGTGCCAAGTGGGAGGAAACAGACGCGGCACGGGTCGAAATCTCGGATCAAGCTCGTCAGCTCGCACGCAAGCACCTGGAAAGTCTGGACGAGAGAGCGTAAGACTCGCGCGTGAACGCGCCGCCCCCCGACAGCCCAGCTCCCGAACCCGGGTCCCCCTCACCCCCGCCGAGAGCACTGGATGCGCCGCGGCAGCCTCCACCCCGCATCATCTCCGCAGCTTTCAAATTCGGGGCCACCGCGGCGGATCAATTCCCTCCGCCCACCGTGGTCGAGGTGGCCTTCGCCGGACGATCCAACGTGGGCAAGAGCAGCCTGCTCAATACCTTGCTCGAGCGCAAGAACCTGGTGCGCACCAGCTCGACCCCGGGCTGCACCCGCCAGGTCAACTTCCTCGAAGTCAAGAGCGCCGACGGCGCGCAGCTGTTTCTGGTCGATCTACCCGGCTACGGCTACGCGAAGCGATCGAAGAGCGAACGCCGCGCCTGGGGTAACCTCATCGAAAGCTACCTGCTCGAACGCCCCACCCTGGGTGGCGTGGCGCTCTTGGTCGACCTACGACGCGGGCTCGAGGCCGAAGAGCATCAACTGCTCGAGCTGCTCGAAGGCCCGGCCCAGGTTTCGCGCAAACCCCTCGATGTCATCGTGGTGGCCACCAAGATCGACAAGATGAGCGCCTCGCAGCGCAAGCCGGCGCTCGCCAAACTCGCGCGCGAATCCAAACGGCACATCGTCGGCTTCTCCGCCAAAGAGAACCTCGGCCGCACCGATCTCTGGGCGCGCGTGCGCGCAGCAGCAGGATTGGCAGGCTAGACTCCCCCGAGCCTGGGTCGCCCTGGGCCGGCCGCCCCAAGCCGGATCCCCAACGCTTCAGGGAACGCCGCCGACGGCCTCGGTGGGCTTGAGCCGGCGCTTGCAATCTCCACTGATCGAGGCGCGGTGCTTCGTGCCGGGCAGCGTGAACCGAAACGCCGGCCCTGCCTTGGCCTGGTAGTATTCGATACGCGCCGGGCGCTTCTTCGGCACCCGCTCCTTTTCGATCATGAAATCCCAGACTTGCTTCAGATTGCAGCGCGGAGGCGGCAGTGGATCCTTGATCTTCGCCGAACATGGAAACGACGCTAGATCCGGGTCGGCCACTATCCCGTAGCGTCCGATGACCACGTTTTGCCTGCCGCAGAACGAATGGCGCGGAAGCGTGCCCGAAGCGCGGGGCGGCTGCGGCCCCTCACCGGGGTTGCTCTGAAACGAATAACGCACCTGCGCACCCGTTTGCTTGAAATCGATGGTGCCATTCGCCCGCACGTGCTCCGCCACGAACCCCCGCAGCACGTCCCGTCGCGTGAGCTGCCGCGCAGCGGAGAGCGTGGCCACAGGCTCCACCCGATTCGGCCACCCGACGATTCCCTCCGTGGTGGGCGGACGCGGCGGCTCGGCCTGCTCCGGCTCCGCGAGCTTCTTCGCCCACAGCGACCCCAGAATACAAAGGACAAACGTGACCCCGATGATCACCAGCCCCCTCATCTTGTCCCGATGCCGCGCCGGATCCTGCTCCTCCGCAACGTGCGGCGCCAACACCTGCAGCACCGAGGGCTGCGACCCCGACTCCGAGCTGGACGAACCGGTCGAACCACGAGGCGCTGAGTCCGGCAACTGCGGATCGCTCTGCTCTCCCATGCCCGCCGCCTCCAACGTGCTCGACATCGGTGGCGCGTCCAGCGTGGTCGACGGAGCCTGCTCCCACGTGATCGAACCCGGCTCCTCCAGCGTGCGCGACCCGGGTGGTTCACTTGCCCACGATGGCGGCCCATCCACGGTGGTCGACGGCACCGCTTCCGACTCGGGAGGCGGCGGCCCAAGCTCTGGCTGCGCCTGCGTCGCGGCAGCTTCCAGAGCCTCCCGCGCGTCCCGAGTTGCCGATGGCATGGTCGGCTTGCGCCCCAAAGAAGGCGTGCCCCCCGAGGGTCGCGGAATGCCTTTCGCGCCGGAGCCTCCTGCTTCGGCGCCACCCGCCACTGAGTCCGCGCCCCCAGCTGCTCCTGGCTTGCCGCTCGAACCGTCGCTCGGATCACTCATGAAGGTGGCCTAATAACACTTGTCCGCCCCAGTTCCCGCAAATCGCATCATTCGGCCTCACGGCCGCGGCACTTTCAGGCCATCCCCCACCCGAACCCCTGGCGCCCGGCCAAAAAGCGACGAGCCCGGACCGCCAACGCCTGCCCACACTCCTGATAATATGGTATCCGCTTGTCCCCAATTCGGGCGCATAACTCAGTGGTAGAGTGCAATCTTCACACGGTTGAAGTCGCAGGTTCAAATCCAGCTGCGCCCACCCCAATTCAGAGAGGCCAGTCAGTGGCCGCTACGTCTCGAGCCCCCTCACTAGGGTGAGGGCTCGAGACTTCGCTATTAGCCACTAGCCTGCCTCGGGGGTGTGTTTTCTTCATTTCTGTCCTCGGCGCTTCGCGCCTGCGGCTGCTGCGCGCGGGGCCCC